>NZ_JNYY01000008.1 GCF_000716785.1 Amycolatopsis vancoresmycina | reverse complement strand
GTACACGCTGCACATCCTGCTGATCCCGGGCATCATGCTCGCGCTGGTCGGGGCGCACCTGGCGCTGGTGTGGTACCAGAAGCACACCCAGTTCCCGGGGGTGCGGCGCAAGGAGAGCAACGTCGTCGGGGTGCGGATCATGCCGTACTTCGCGCTCAAGGGCGGGGCGTTCTTCACCCTGGTCGTCGGGGTGCTGGCGCTGATGTCGGGGCTGTTCCAGATCAACCCGGTGTGGAACTTCGGCCCCTACAACCCGGCGCAGGTGTCGGCGGGCTCGCAGCCCGACTGGTACATGGCCTGGGCCGACGGCATGCTCCGGATCTGGCCCGCGTGGGAGGTCTACCTCGGGAACTACACGATCCCGGCGGTGTTCTTCCCCGGCGCGATCGGCATGCCGATCCTGTTCGGGCTCCTGCTGGGCTACCCGTTCATCGAGCGGAGGCTGTCCAAGGACACCGCGCACCACAACCTGCTCCAGCGGCCCCGGGACGTCCCGGTCCGGACGGCGCTGGGCGCGATGGCGCTGGGCTTCTTCATGGTGATCGAGCTGTCCGGCTTCAACGACATCATCGCCGACCAGTTCGACATCTCGCTGAACGCGACGACCTGGGCGGGCCGCATCGGCGTGCTGATCGTGCCGCCGCTGGCGTACTACTTCACGTACCGCATCTGCCTGGGCCTGCAGCGGGCGGACCGCGAGGTGCTGGAACACGGCGTCGAGACCGGCATCATCAAACGGCTGCCGCACGGTGAGTTCATCGAGATCCACCAGCCGCTGGCCGGCGTCGACAGCCACGGCCACGCGATCCCGCTCGAATACCAGGGCGCGTCCGTGCCGAAGAAGATGAACAAGCTGGGTTCGGCCGGTTCGGCCGTGCCGGGCACGTTCTGGTCGCCGGACCCGGCGGACGAGACGGTGGCGCTGCAGCGCGCCCACGGCAACGGGCACTCCGGTGGCGAAAACGGCCAGCACGGCCAGCACGGCGAGTTCGACTCCGCGGAGACGGCCGCGGCCGCCAAGCAGGACTGACTCCGGACACGACGAAGGCCACCTCCCGCGGGAGGTGGCCTTCGTTCGTTTCACGCCTTCGCGGCGCGGAGCCGGGCGACGGTCTTCTCGGCCCTCGAGACACGCGTCTCGGGCTTCTTGGCCTCGGCGACCCACTGGACGTACTCACGGCGGTGTGAGGGCGGCAGGGCCTCGAACCGGGCCGCGGCGTCCGGTGCGGCGGCGAGGGCGTCGGCCAGCTCGCCGGGGAGCTCGCTCAATCCTCGACACCGATCGAGAAGGCCGATTCCGTGTCGGCGCGGGAGTAGGACCGGAACGCGATGTGCGTGACGGTGTCCAGCACGCCCGGCACCTTGCCGATCCGGCCGGGGATCAGGTCGGCCAGCTCCTCGTGCGTCGACACCTGCACGGTGGCGATGAGGTCGACGTCCCCGGCGCACGAGTAGACCTCGCCGACACCCTCGATGTCGGCGATCGCCTGCGCGGCGTCCGGGATCGCGTCCGCCTCTGCCTGGATCAACACGATCGCGGTGATCACCTGGGTCCTCCAAGACTCGTCTGCGGGGTCGCTCGCGATCCTAGCTACGCCGCGGTGCGGGCCAGCCAGTGCGCGGCGAGTGCCTCGTCTCCGGTGACGGTGACGCGGTCCAGCGGCAGGCGCCGGGTGAACACGAGCAGGAGGTCTTCGACGGGGCCGGCCAGCGTCACGTCCGCGGTGCCGGTTTCCCAGGTCCAGCGCACGCCGTCCGGGGTGCGGGTGATCAGCCAGCCCGGGCCGGCGTCCGGTCGCAGGTGCAGGGTCTGGCCGGTGCCGCGGAGCTCGGCGAAGTCCGGGTTGAGGCTCGCCGTGACGGGGTCGGCCAGCACTTCGAGCCACTCGCTGATCGCGTCGGCCGCGAGGTCCGGGGCCACGGTGAATGCCCGGCCGGTGAGCAGCGCGGCGTCGGCGTGGTGGATGGTGGTGTCGTGGAGCATCCGCCGGAGCCAGAACCGGGCGGGCTGCGGGCCGAAGAACGTCCACACGGGGGTGTCGCCGGCGGCCTGCACGGCGGCTTCGAGGTCCGCGGCGCCTTCCCGGAGCCAGCCGGACCAGGTCCCGGGCGCGCCGGGGTCGGCGTCGAGCGGGTCCGGCACCGGCGACGGGCCCTCCCGGACGATGCTCGCGGCCCAGCGGTGGGCCTGGCCGAGGTGGCCGGCGAGCACCCGCAGCGGCCACTCCGGGCAGGTCGGCACCCGGACGTCCGGATCGGCTGCGGCGGCCGCTTCGGCGAACCCGGCGGTGTGTTCGCGGAGCCCTTCGGCGAGTCTTGCGTTGTCCATGGCCGTACCGTAGGAATTCCACCCGGCTGGAGGTTCGACCGAAGGTGACCGGAGACACACTCGGCATCGGCGAGCTGGCGCGCCGCACGGGCGTGCCCGTCCGCACGATCCGGTTCTACTGCGACGAGGGCGTCCTGGAGCCGGTCCGCAGCGCCGGCGGCCACCGGCGGTTCGACGGCGCGGCGATCGACCGGCTGACCCTGGTGCGCCGGCTGCGCGGGCTCGGGCTGGGCCTGCGCCCGATCACCGACGTCCTGGCGGGCCGCCGTTCCCTCGACGACGCCGTGGCGGCCGAGCGGTCGGCGCTCGACCGCGAGCTGGCGACACTGGCCTGGCGGCGCTCGGTGCTCCACGCGGTCTCGGAGGCGGCACCGGCCGACCGCGCGGCGCGGCTCGAGCTGCTGTCGGCGGTCCAGGACGGGTGTTCGGCGCACGAGACGCTGGTCCGCCTGTGGCGTCCGATGACAACGGGCCCGATCCCGCCGGAGACGGCCCGGATGTTCCTGGGGATCAGCGCACCGGAGCCCCCGGCCCAGCCGACGACGGCTCAGGTGGTGGCGTACGCGGAGCTGGTGCTCCTGGCGTCCGGGCTGGCCGCGCAGGTGAAGGCGAGCACACTGGCCGGCCACGAGCGCATCCCGGACCTGGGCGCGCTCCACGCGGAGGTCGGTTCGGCGTGTTCGGCGGCGGCACCGCAGGTAGCGGCGGGGGAGCAGCCGGCGCCGGGACTGGCACTGGACCGGTTCGTGGCGGCCCACGCGGCGGCGTGGGGTGCTGCGGACAGCCCGGCGTTCCGCCGCGCGCTGAACCAGCGGACGGCGGCGGACCGCCATCCGCGGCTGCGCCGCTACTGGCACCTGGCGGGCAAGGTGACGGGGGAAGCGGCCCCGATGGGGGTAACCCACACATGGCTCCTGGACGCCCTGAACACCTCAGTCGCCTAACCGTCACATCACCCCACGCACCAGCCGCTCAGCCGCAAGCCGCTCCCTCAACCACGCGAGTGGCCCCGCCAATCACGAGTGATGCCCCGCCAGTCACGCGAGATGCCCCTCCAGCCACGCGAGTCGCCCCCTCAATCACGCGAGTTGCCCTCGAATCACGCGAACCGACCGTCCCGGCGCGCGAACCGACCGTCCGAGTACGCGAACCGACCGTCCAGGTACGCGAGCGAACCTCCGGGCGCGCGAACCGACCGTCCAGGCGCGGCAACCGGCCGGTTGGGTACGCGAACCGGCCGTCCGGGTACGCGCCGACTGGCTGGGTACGCGAACCGACCCTCCAGGTGCGCGAACCGACCGTCCGGGCACGCCAGCCGACCCTCCAGGCGCGCCGACCGACCGGCTGGGTACGCGAGGCGGGTGCGTCAGCCGACATGCTCCAGTGAGTGGGCCTCCGACACCAGGTTCAGCCAGCCCTGCCAGCCCGCCACCGCAGCCGGTTCGGCCCAGGGGCGGGTCGTGCGGACCAGCCGCACCCCCGGGCGTGCCAGCCAGCGCAGCAGCACCCCCACCTCCTCCGGCGGCGCCCCGTGCAGGGGACCCGGGTCCGGGAGGACCGTCTCCGCCGAGGCCACCAGCGCCTCCACCACCGGCATCGGCGGCACCCCGCGCCGGGCCACGCCCGCCGAGGCCAGCCTGCCGTAGCGGATCACCGCCAGCTCCCAGCCTCCCGCGCCGTCCGGGCCGGCCGCGATCAGCTCGCCGATCGCGGCCAGCGATGCCTGGCGGTGCGCCCGGCCCAGTGCCCGGATCAGCGCCGACAGCTCGTCGCGGTGCCGGGCCGCCTGCTCGTAGTGCTGGCCCTCCGCCAGCCGCTCCACGTGGGCCGCCGCCGTGTGCAGGGGGCGCCCGTCCAGGCCCGCGATCAGGCCCGACACCGACTCGACCGCCGGGCCGTACGCCTCGACGCTCTGCCGTCCCGCGCACGGCGCTCCGCACCGGCCCAGCTCCGCCAGCACGCACGGGGTCCCGTTCGGCGACCGCGGCGAGATCCGCTGGGTGCACGTCCGCAGCCCCGACGCCCCGGCCAGGGTGTCCGCCGTCGTGCGGGCGTCCGCCTGGTTGCGGAACGGGCCCAGCACCCCCGGCCGCGGCAGGCGCACCACCGACAACCGCGGGAACGCCTCGTCCGTCAGGCCGATCCACCAGCCCTGGTGGCGGTTCTTCGACCGCCGGTTGTACGCCGGCCGGTGCGCGGAGATCAGCCGCAGCTCCCGGACCTCCGCTTCCAGCGCGTGCGCGCACACCACGTGGTCGACGCGCTCGGCCAGCGCGACCATCTCCCGGATCCGGCTCCGGTTCTCCGAACCCGTGAAGTAGGTGCGCACGCGGCGCCGCAGGTCCTTCGCCGTGCCGACGTACAGGACCTCGTCCTTGGGCCCCTTGAACAGGTAGACGCCCGGTGCCGACGGCAGGTCCGCGGCCAGGTGCCGCTTCGCCCGCTGGGCGACGGTGACCTCCGGCAGGTACCCCATCAGTTCTTCGAGGGAGTGCACGCCCAGGTTGCCGACCCGTTCCAGCAGGCCATGCAGGACGTCGACCGTCGCCCGCGCGTCGTCCAGCGCCCGGTGGGTCGGCCGCGTCTTCGCCCCGAACAGCAGCGCCAGCGCCGTCAGGTTGTACCGGCCGACCTCGTCCCGCGGCACCACCCGCCGCGCCAGCCGGACCGTGCAGACGACGGTCAGCTTCGGCCACACGTACCCGTGCCCCTCGCAGGCCGCCCGCATGTGCGACGTGTCGAAGCCCGAGTTGTGCGCCACCAGCACCGAGCTCCCGATGAACTCGAGGAAGGCGGGCAACACCTCCTCGATCGGCGGCGCGTCGTACACCATCGCCTGGGTGATCCCGGTCAGGGACACGATCTGCGGCGGGATCACCATCCCCGGGTTGACCAGCGTGGCGAACTCGCCGAGCACCTCGCCGCCGCGCACCTTCACGGCGCCGATCTCGGTGATCCCCGACGGCCCCGGCGGGGCCCCGGTGGTCTCGAGGTCGAAGACGACGAAAGTGGTGTCCCGCAACGGGGTTCCGAGCTCGTCGAAGGCGAGCTGTGCCTGGACCGGACGCATGAGCGGGACACTAGAGGCGACCACCGACAGTTTCCGCGCACCACCGGTCCGTGCGCCGGCTGCGGCCGTGCCGCGGGGCCGGTGGTTCCGCGGCGCCGGCGAACCGCGGCACGGGTCTTGGACAGCGCCGCGGTTGCCCGGGCGGCACCTCATCCTGGCGCCGGCCGCGGCTCCGCCGGGCCGGTGCCGCGGGTCAGGGGAGCTGCGGGAGTTGCTGCCGCCCGGTACCGGCTGCCGCGCGATCGATCCGGCTCCGCCGGGCACGCGCCGCGGGCGGTCCCGCAGCCCGGTACCGGCTGCCGCGCGATCGATCCGGCGGCCGGTACCGCCGAGCGCGCCCTTCGCCCGCCGTGCCCGGCCCAGCGGTCGCCTTTTGCCGGTCCGTGTGCCGCGCGGGGCGGGATGCGGGGGCGGGGCCTACCCTGGACCAATGCACCCGCAGCCGCTCGTGCCGGAGCCGCCAGGGGACCCCGTGGGTCCCTCGGGCGTCGCGTCGCGGCCCGAGGTGGCCGAGGAGCCCGCTGACCAGGCCGGACGGCCCGAACCCGCCACCTGGCCGACCCTGCCCGAACCGGTGCGCGACCGCATCGCCGAGCTCGCCGCGGCCGCCGTCGCCAAGCTGCCCGCCACCGATGTGCCGCGGCAGCTGCGGCCGGTCGCCAAGTTCGCCCCCGCCAAGCGCGCCAAGCTCGGCGGGGCCGCCCTGCTCGCCGCCCTGGGCGAGTCCTCGCAGTTCCGCACCGCCGTCATCGAATGGCTGCGCGAGCACCGCACGGACGTGCTCGACCCGAACGCCACCGACTCGGTCGCCGCGGCGGCCGCCGCCGTGCTGCTCGGGGAGTCCGGGGCCGCCGG
The DNA here is from genome assembly GCF_000716785.1 of Amycolatopsis vancoresmycina. Classification (GTDB taxonomy): domain Bacteria; phylum Actinomycetota; class Actinomycetes; order Mycobacteriales; family Pseudonocardiaceae; genus Amycolatopsis; species Amycolatopsis vancoresmycina. The sequence goes on along the minus strand of NZ_JNYY01000008.1, from coordinate 600,370 downwards.
GCGGGTCCGGCTGGTCGCCCGGAACGCCGAGGAAAACGCGCTGCGTGCCGAACGCGACGCCGCGCTCGCCCGCGCCCAGCGGCTCGAAGCCGAGCTCGTCCAGGTCCGCGCCGAACTCGCCGAAGCGAAACAAGCCGCCGAAAATGCCCGCGGTGAGCGCGAGGGCGAAGTCGAGAAGCTCCTGAAGCGCCTTCGCGAACAAGGCGTCCAGCTGCGCCAGGCCCGCGACGCGGCCGAAGCGGCCTCCGCCGACGCCGAACGCGGCTCGGCCGCCCACGTCGACCAGATCGCTTCCCTCACCAGCCAGCTCGAACGCGAACGCCAGCGCGTCGCCGGCGAACGGGCCCGTGCCGAACGCGCCGTCGCCGACGCCGAAATCGCCCGCCAGTCCGCCCGCGAGGCCCGGCAGGCCGACGAGGTGCGGCTCGCCCTGCTCATCGACACCATCGACGGCGCCGTCACCGGCCTGCGACGCGAACTCGCCCTCGGTGCGCGCGGTGCCCGCCCGGCGGACATGGTCCGCGGCGCCAGCTCCGGCATCGGCCAGGGCGGCAAGATCGCCGACGTGACCACGCTGGACCGCTACCTCGCGCTGCCCAACGTGCACCTGATCGTCGACGGCTACAACGTCACCAAGACCGGCTACCCCGAACTCGCCCTCGCCGACCAGCGCGACCGGCTGATCCACCAGCTGTCCGCGCTGGCCGCGCGCACGTCCGCCGAGGTCACCGTCGTCTTCGACGGCGCCGGCGTGCTCTCCGTCCCCGCCTCGGTGCCGCGCGGGGTGCGGGTGCTGTTCTCCGACCGCGGGGTGCTGGCCGACGACGTGATCCGCAACCTCGTCGCCGCCGAGCCCGCCGGGCGGCCGATGGTCGTCGCGACGTCCGACCGCGCCGTCGCGGACTCGGTCCGGGGTGGTGGCGCCCACCCCACGCCGTCATCGGTGCTGGTCAGCCGCTTGTCGCGGGTCTGATTCCGCAAATTGTCGGTGGTGGCGCCTACCGTCCTCCCCAGTCAGTTCCGACGTGAGGAGGACCACATGGCCGACACCCCCGAGCTGTCCGAAGTGGACGTCTCGCACATCGCCGTTTCGGACATCGAGAACCTGGTGGTCGACTGCGACCGGTGCGCCGTGCGCGGCATCTCGTGCCACGACTGCGTGGTGAGCGTGCTGCTCGGCGCGCCACCCGCGGTGGTGTGGGACGCCGACGAGCGGCGCGCGGTGGACGCGCTGGCCGAAGCCGGGATGGTGCCGCGGCTGCGGCTCGTCGAAGAACCGGTCCGGCGCAGCGCCTGAAATCGACCGTTTCGTGGCGGCGCGCCGAATGGTCGATTGGATCGGTGAACGGTCGGTAGTCGAAAAGGTCCCGGAGAAACCCCAGCGTGTAACGCCCATCACAGCTTTTCTTCCGCCCAGGTCCGATGGTGTTCCGCGGTGTCACGCAGAGTTTTTGGCCGGGAGGTGGTGGACGTGGTGGCGGTCTTTTCGTAACCTGTCCGAGATCTCGTGGCCCCCGGCCGTCTGAAGAGGCGGCGACGCGAGATCGCCGCCGGGCGCAGCTTTGTCGGGAAGCTGGGAACCGGAACCACCACCGCGTGCTTCACCTGTTGCGGTCCGTGCATGGCAAAAGCGCACGGCCCGGCGCGTGGTGGGCGGGACAGCGGTGAAGAGGAACTCCCCGACCTCTTCTTGCCCCGGTCCCCTTCGGCGGCCGAGACCAAAGGAGACCCGCGCGACCGTGCAGTCGCATTCCCTCAGGCGCGTGGTTTCAGGTGCCCTCGCCGCGGCCTCGGTGATCACCCTCGTCACCGTGGCGCAGCCGTCGGCCACCGCCGCCCCCGTCCCCGTACTCCAGACCCCGCCCACGGGCTCCGACGCCCTCGCCCAGTACCGCGACCTCGCGGCCCAGGCCGAGAAGCTCAACGAAGACCTGCTGTCCGCCCAGGACGACCTGAAGAAGAAGCAGGGCGAGCTCGACAAGGCCACCGGTGACGTCAACGCGGCCAAGGAACAGGCCACGAAGGCGTCCGAAAGCCAGAAGAAGTACCAGACCGAGGTCGACAAGTTCGCCGGTGCGTCGTTCACCAGCGGTGTCCAGCTGAACAAGCTGTCGGCGCTGCTGGCCGGCACGTCCACCCAGGACTTCCTGGACCGCTCCTCGGCGCTCGAGGTCATCGCGACCGGCAAGAACGCCGCGATGGGCAACCTCACCGGCGCCGTCCAGGAGGCGACCGACGCGGCCGCCAAGGCCAGCGACGCCGCGAAGCGCGCGCAGGACGCGCGGGACGCCGCAGCGAAGCTGACCGAGGACATCAAGGCCAAGCAGAAGACGCTGCAGGACCAGATCGACCAGCTCGAAGCGGCCAACAAGAACCTGAGCTCCGCGGACAAGGCCGCCCGGAGGGACACCGGCGGCACCGCGCCCACCAACATCCAGGCGCCCACCGCGGCCGCGCAGAAGGCCGTCGAGGCGGCGCTGAGCAAGCTCGGCAGCGCCTACGTCTACGGCGCGACCGGCCCGACCAACTTCGACTGCTCGGGCCTGACGATGTGGGCCTACAAGCAGGCGGGGATCACCCTGCCGCGGACCAGCCGCGAGCAGTCCACCTTCGGCGCCGCGGTGCCGCGGGACCAGCTGCAGCCGGGCGACCTCGTGTTCTACTACTCGCCCGTTTCGCACGTCGGCATGTACATCGGCGACGGCAAGATGGTGCACGCGCCCGACACCGGTGACGTCGTGAAGATCTCGCCGCTGCAGAGCCAGTACGCGGGAGCGCGCCGCCCGACGGCGTGACCTCCGAAGCACCCGAAGGGGCGGTACCGCGGACGCGGTGCCGCCCCTTCGCCGTCGGTGGCTAGCCTTTGGGTGTGCTCAAGACCCTGCTCGTGACCAACGACTTCCCGCCGCGGCCCGGGGGGATCCAGAACTACCTGAACTCCCTCGCCACCCGGCTGCCGGCGGACGACCTGGTCGTCTACGCGCCGTCGTGGGAGTCGCGGACGGGGTCGCACGAGGAGTTCGACGCCGAAGCGCCGTTCGAGGTCGTCCGGCACCCGACGTCCCTGATGCTGCCGACGCCGGACGTGCTGCGCCGGGCGAAGCAGATCATGCGGGCGCGAGACTGCGAAGCCGTCTGGTTCGGCGCGGCCGCCCCGCTCGCGCTGCTGGGGCAGCCGCTGCGCCGGGCCGGCGCGCGCCGCGTCGTCGCTTCGACGCACGGCCACGAGGTCGGCTGGTCCATGCTCCCCGGCTCGCGGCAGGCTTTGCGGCGCATCGGCGACACCGCGGACGTCCTCACCTACGTCAGCCGCTACACCCGCGGCCGCTTCGCCGCGGCGTTCGGCCCGATGGCCGGGCTGGAGCTGCTGCCGTCCGGGGTGGACACCGAGCTGTACCGGCCGGATCCGGCCGGGCGCGCCGAAATCCGCGCGCGGCACGGTCTCGGCGACCGGCCGACCGTCGTGTGCGTGTCGCGGCTGGTCCCGCGCAAGGGCCAGGACCAGCTGATCCGCGCGCTGCCGAAGATCCGCGAACAGGTCCCTGACGCGGTGCTGCTGATCGTCGGCGGCGGCCCGTACCGCAAGACCCTTTCCGGGCTGGTCGCCGAGCTGGGCCTGGAGCGCGACGTCGTGTTCACCGGGTCGGTGCCGTGGGCGGAGCTGCCGGCCCACTACGCCGCGGGCGACGTCTTCGCGATGCCGGCCCGCACCCGCGGCAAGGGCCTGGACGTCGAAGCGCTCGGCATCGTCTACCTGGAGGCGTCCGCGACCGGCCTGCCGGTGGTGGCCGGCAACTCCGGCGGCGCCCCCGAGACGGTCCTCGACGAGGTCACCGGGCACGTCGTCGACGGCCGCGACGTCACGCAGCTGGCCGAAACCCTCGCCAGCCTGCTGGCCGACCCGGTGCGTGCACGCCGGATGGGCGAGGCCGGGCGCGCCTGGGTGACGGCGAACTGGCGCTGGGACGTCATGGCGCGGCGGCTGTCCGGCCTGCTGGACGGCGATCCGGTGGCCGTAGTCCGCTAAGGCGTGTAGAGCGCCGGGTGCCGCGGATCGTCGACGCGCACGACGACGTCGGCGAGCGAGCCCGGGTCCACCTCTTCCTCGTACCGCTCGTAGGCCGGGACCGCCCAGGCGTCCGGCACGCGGCGGCGCAGCGCGGCGGGGGAGAGCCACAGGTGCACGGCCAGGTCGAAGGCCAGCCCGGCGCCCAGCAGCAGCTCGCCGTCCAAGAGCACGACCCCGCCTTCGGGCAGCGGTACGCGCTCGGCGCGGGTCGCGCGGTCGCGCTCGGCGTCCCACAGCGACGGCAGGACGTGGCCGGACCCCTTCAGCGGCTCCAGGACTTCGCGGCGGAGGGCACCGAGGTCGAGCCAGTCGGTGTAGCGGGCGTCGGGGTTCGTGCGGCCGTGCTCGAAGCGCAGGGACGCCGGGCGCAGGAAGTCGCGCGCCGACACGCGCAGCGTCGCACGGCCGCGCAGGCGCAGCGGGTCGACCAGAGCGTCGGCGAGTTCTCCGGTTTCCGTCGCCCCGGCCGCGCCGTCGACGGCGACCGCGATCCGCTGCGGGGTGAGCGCGTCGATGCGGTCGGTGAGTTCTCCGGCGAGGACGGCGGGGGAAATCGGGCGGTAGCGCACGGGTACAGATCCTCCACCCGGACCGGTGGCCGGTTTTGTCGTACCCCGGTGGCACGATGAGGACATGACTTCTTCAGTGGGGAAGACGGCCGATGTGGGGTGGAACATCGGCGTTTCGCGGACCTTGCCGTACTCGGCCGAGACGGTGTGGGACTTCCTGGTCAGCCGCGAAGGCGTCGCGATCTGGCTCGGCCCCGGCGTCGACCTGCCGCGGGAACCGGGCGTGGAGTACGAAACGGCGAACGGCACGGTCGGCGAGATCCGCAGCTTCACCGAAGGCGACCGGGTGCGCCTCACCTGGCGGCCGAGCGACTGGGACCACGACTCGACGGTGCAGGTGCGGCTGAGCGGCGCGGGGGCCAAGACGACCCTGCGGTTCCACCAGGAATGGCTCGCGGGCGCGGAAGAACGCGAGGAACAGCGGGCATACTGGCAGGACGTGACCGAGCGCGTCGTGGCGGCACTCGCCGAACGCTGACGCGCTGAGGCTTGGGGGATGACATGACGAGCGACGAACTCATCGAGGTGGCGGAGGACTTCGCCCAGGACGCGCACGTGTTTTCGGAGATGCTGCGCGGCGGCGGCCCGGTGCGCCGGGTGCGGCTGCCACCGCGGGGACTACCGGGCTACGTGGTCACCGGGTTCGCGCAGGCGCGGTCGCTGCTGGCGGATCCGCGGCTGCACAAGAGCAGCGCGGGCATCCGGGAGCTGTTCGAGGCGAAACTGCCGCCGGAGGCCCGGATGAGCAACTTCGGGCAGGACCTCAGCCAGCACATGCTCAACTCGGACCCGCCGGACCACACGCGGCTGCGGAAACTGGTCAACAAGGCGTTCACCGCGCGGACGGTGGCGCGGCTGCGGCCGCGGGTCGAGGAGATCACCGCGGGCCTGCTCGACGCGCTGGCCGGGCAGGAGCGGGCCGACCTGGTGGCGTCGTTCGCCGCACCGCTGCCGATCACGGTGATCTGCGAGCTGCTCGGCGTGCGCGAGGAGGACCGTTCGGAGTTCTCCGGCTGGTCGAAGACGCTGCTGAGCGCGGCGGCGCGCCCGGAGGAGATGCAGGCGGCGGCGCAGAGCATGTTCGGCTACCTCACCGGCCTGATCGCGCAGAAGCGCGCCGAGCCGGCCGAAGACCTGCTGTCGGACCTGGTGCACGCGACCGACGACGGGGACTCGCTGTCCGAGCCCGAACTGGTGGCGATGGCGTTCCTGCTCCTGGTCGCCGGCCACGAGACGACGGTCAACCTGATCGCCAACGGCGTGCTGGCGCTGCTGCGCGAGCCGGAGCAGCTGGCCCGCCTGCGCGCGGAGCCGGAGCTGCTCCCGGGCGCGGTGGAGGAGTTCCTGCGCTTCGACGGCCCGATCCACCTGGCGACGCTGCGCTTCACGGCCGAGCCGGTGGAGGTGGGCGGCGTGACGATCCCGGAGGGCGAGTTCGTGCTGATCTCGCTGCTCGGGGCGAACCGCGACGCGGAGCGGTACCCGGAGCCGGACCGGCTGGACATCACGCGCCCGGCCGGCGGGCACCTGGCGTTCGGGCACGGGATCCACTACTGCGTCGGAGCGCCGCTGGCCCGGCTGGAGGCGGAGATCGCGCTCGGGGCACTGCTGGCCCGGTTCCCGGACATCGCGTTGGACGTCAAGCCGGACGAGCTGGTTTACCGGCCGAGTTCGCTGGTGCACGGCTTGGAGGCGCTGCCGGTCCGGCTGTGAACGCGCTTACGCGGTCGTGAGTGGTAAGGCGAGTTAGAACTCGCCTTACCACTCACGACCGGCGGCGGCAGGCCACCTCGCCGGGGCCGTGTCGTAGGGTCGGCGGATGGACTCCGCCGACCTGCTCGCCCTCGATGCCCGGCACGTCTGGCACCCCTACGCCCCCATGCCGGCGAAGGTGCCGTCGCTGCTCGTCACCGAGGCCTCCGGTGTCCGGCTGACCCTGGCCGACGGGCGGGAGCTCGTCGACGGGATGTCCTCGTGGTGGTCGGCCGTCCACGGCTACCGGCACCCCGTCCTCGATGCCGCGCTCGCCGCTCAGGCCGGGCGGATGAGCCACGTCATGTTCGGTGGCCTCACGCACGAACCCGCCATCACCCTCGCCAAGACCCTCGTCGACCTCACGCCCGAGGGGCTCGAGCACGTCTTCCTCTGCGACTCCGGCTCGGTGTCGGTCGAGGTCGCCGTCAAGATGTGCCTGCAGTACCAGCGTTCCCGCGGGAAAACCGGAAAGCACAAGCTGCTCACCTGGCGCGGCGGCTACCACGGGGACACCTTCACCCCGATGAGCGTCTGCGATCCCGACGGCGGCATGCACTCGCTGTGGCGCGGTGTCCTGCCCGAGCAGGTCTTCGTGCCCGCGCCGCCGTCCGGGTTCGACACCCCGCCGGATCCGTCCTATGTGGACATGCTGGCCGCGGAAATCGAGCGGCACCGGGGTGAACTGGCCGCCGTCATCGTCGAACCCGTCGTGCAGGGGGCCGGGGGGATGCGGTTCCACCACCCCGGCTACCTGCGCGCCCTGCGGGACCTGACCCTGGCGCACGACGTGCTGCTGGTTTTCGACGAGATCGCCACCGGCTTCGGCCGCACCGGTGCCTTCTTCGCCGCCGAGCACGCCGGTGTCACGCCCGATGTCCTCTGCGTCGGCAAGGCGCTGACCGGGGGCTACCTGAGCATGGCCGCGGCCCTGTGCACGCCGGAGGTCGCCGCCGGGATCGCGCGCGGGGAACTTCCGGTGCTCGCGCACGGCCCCACCTTCATGGGCAACCCGCTCGCCTCGGCCGTCGCCAACGCCTCGCTCGGGCTGCTCGCCGACGGCAGCTGGCGAACCGACGTCTCGCGGCTCGAGAAGGGCCTGCTCGACGGCCTGGCTCCGGCGCGCGACCTGGCCGCCGTCGCCGATGTGCGGGTGCTCGGCGGGATCGGGGTGCTGCAGCTCGACCACCCCGTCGACATGGCCGTCGCCACCGAAGTCGCCACCGGGCACGGTGCCTGGCTCCGGCCGTTCCGGGACCTCGTCTACGCCATGCCGCCCTACGTTTCGTCGGACGACGACCTGGCCGTGATCACCCGCGCGATGCTCGCCGTCGCCGAAAAGGCGTGAATTCAGCACATCGGGTGTGACCGTCGGCACAGCGAGACCCGAACTCCCCTCATCGTCGCGCTGCGTGCCCGGTCGAGATCCACACCACGCGAACGGCGGAGGCGGTAAGTGTGAAACGCCGGGGCCGTCCGGTCGATCCTGTGCCCGGAGGAACGCGAGAAATGCTTGCGTAGCGGACTTTTCGCCCGATTTCGGCGATCCTGCCCCCATGATCGAGATCGTTCGTGGCGAGCACGACACCGGACCGCCGTCGCCGAAGAAACTCCAGGACCTCAAGCACGATTTCTTCGCTTCGATAGTCGTCTTCCTCGTCGCCGTCCCCCTGTCCCTCGGCGTGGCCTTCGCCGCCGGGGCCCCACTGCTCTCCGGCCTGATCTCCGCCGTCGTCGGCGGGCTGGTCGCGAGCCTCCTCGGCGGATCGCCGCTGCAGGTCAGCGGCCCGTCCGCCGCCCTCACCGTCGTGCTGGCCGACACGATCGCCACCCACGGCTGGCCCGCCACCTGCGCGATCACCGTCGCCGCCGGCCTGCTCCAGATCGTCTTCGGCCTGACGCGCCTCGCCCGCGCCGCGCTCGCCGTGTCGCCGGCCATCGTGCACGGCCTGCTCGCCGGCATCGGCGTCACGCTCGTGCTCGGGCAGCTGCACGTCGTCCTCGGCGGCTCGGCGCAGGGCTCCGCGCTCGCCAACGTCCTGGCGCTGCCCGGCCAGATCGCCGCGCACCACGACCAGGCCGTGCTGATCGGCGTCGTCACCCTCGGCGTGCTGCTGGCCTGGCCGCGGCTGCCGAAGGTGGTGCGCCGCGTGCCCGCGCCGCTGGCCGCCGTCACGCTGGCCACCGGCCTGTCCGTGCTGGCCGGGATGTCCCTGCCGCGCGTCGACCTCCCGGCCGGGCTGCCCGCGCTGCACGTCGTGCCGCGGCTGCCGGACGGTGGCTGGGGCGGGTTCGCGCTCGCCGCCCTCACCATCGCGCTCATCGCCGGCCTGGAAAGCCTGCTGTCCGCGGTCTCGGTGGACAAGCTGCGCGGCGGCCCGCGCACCGACCTCGACCGCGAGCTCATCGGGCAGGGCGCGGCGAACGTCGCCGCCGGCGCGCTCGGCGGGTTCCCCGTCACCGGCGTCATCGTGCGCAGCATGACCAACTACGAGGCCGGCGCGCGCACCCGGGCGTCGGCGATCCTGCACTGCGCCTGGATCCTCGCGGCCTGCCTGCTGTTCACCGGCCTGCTGCGGCTGATCCCGCTGGCCGCGCTGGCCGCGCTGCTGGTGTACGTCGGCACGAAACTGGTGAACCTCAACGGGCTCAAGGAGGTCCGGCGCCACGGCGACCTGCCCGTGTACGTCGTCACGCTGGCCGGCGCGGTCGCCGTCAACCTGCTCACCGGCGTCGCGGCGGGGATCCTGCTGGCCCTCGCGATGATGCTGCGGCGGATGATCTTCTCCGGCATCCACGTCGAAACGGATGGCGGCCGCCACCGCGTCGTCATCGAAGGCGCGCTGACGTTCCTGTCCGTGCCGCGGCTGACCCGGGTGCTCGCCGAGGTGCCCGCGCACGCCGACGTCACCCTCGAACTGCTCGTCGACTACCTCGACCACGCCGCGTTCGACTGCCTGCGCGGCTGGCAGCAGGCGCACGCCGGGCCGGTGACGGTCGACGAGATCGGGCACCCGTGGTTCGAACGCGGCCGCTCGGGGGCGCCGACCGTGCGCCGCAGCGTCGCCGCGCGGGTCGTGCCGCGGTGGCTCGCGCCGTGGTCGGAGTGGCAGGCCGAGCACGTCGTGCTGCCCGCCCAGCGCACCGCCAGTTCGCTGCTGTGCCGCGGCGCTTCGGAGTTCCAGCGCCGCACCGCGCCGCTGCTGCGCGACACGTGGAGCGGGCTGGCGCACGGCCAGCAGCCGCACACGCTGTTCATCACCTGCGGCGACGCGCGGATCGTGCCGAACCTGATCACCACCAGCGGGCCGGGGGACCTGTTCACCGTGCGGAACATCGGCAACCTCGTGCCGCCGGCCGACGGCACCGACTCCTCGGTCGGCGCGGCGATCGAGTACGCCGTCGGCGTGCTGGACGTCGCCGAGATCGTGGTGTGCGGGCACTCCGGCTGCGGCGCGATGAAGGCGCTGCTCGGCCGGGCCCCGGACGGGCTCGAACAGCTCGGCAGCTGGCTGCGCCACGGCGAAGCGACGCTGCGGCGCCGTGCCCGTGAGGCACCGCTGCTGCTCGGCGGCGAGCGGCCGCCCGCCGAGGCCGACCAGCTCGCGCTGCAGAACGTGGTGCAGCAGCTGGAAACCCTGCGCGGCTACCCGGTGGTCGCGGCGGCGCTGGACCGGGGCGCGCTGCGGCTCACCGGGATGTACTTCGACGTCGGCGCGGCCCAGGTGTCCCTTTTGGACAGTGCTGCGTGCGGCTTCGTCCCCGCGGGCGCGCTGGAGCACTGACGAGCCGCCGGAGGCCGTCTCGGCGGCGGCCTCCGGCGCGCAACCCGTTGTGTCGTACGGAATTCAACTGTCACGCGACAGAAATGTGGCCGGTGAACGGCGTGTTAACTGGGCGCCCGATATGTGACGTTCAGGCTAATTGTGGCGAGTTGTTCACTCGATCGGGTGGTACATAGCGGACATTTCACTCGATTTCCTGTTGCATGGTGATCATGAGACCCCTCGCCGTGCTCCGCCACGACCTGCCGGCCTCACTGGTCGTCTTCCTCGTAGCTGTCCCCCTGTCCCTCGGCATCGCCCTCGCTTCGGGCGCCCCGGTCGCCGCCGGGCTCGTCGCCGCCGTCGTCGGCGGCATCGTCGCCGGCGCGCTCGGCGGCTCCGCGCTCCAGGTGAGCGGGCCCGCCGCCGGCCTGACCGTGGTCATGGCCGAAACCATCCAGACGTTCGGGTGGGTGGTCACCTGTGCGATCACCGTCGCCGCGGGCGCGTGCCAGATCCTGCTGGGGCTGAGCCGCATCGCGCGGGCCGCGCTGGCCATCTCGCCGGCCATCGTGCACGGCATGCTGGCCGGCATCGGCGTCACGATCGTGCTCGGCCAGCTGCACGTCATCCTCGGCGGCAAAGCCCAGAGCTCCGCATTGGAGAACATCGCCGAGCTGCCCGGCCAGATCGTCGCCCACCACGACTCCGCCGCCATCGTCGGCCTGCTCACCATCGGCATCCTGCTGGCCTGGCCGAAGCTGCCGGCCGCCGTGCGCAAGGTGCCGGGCCCACTCGCCGCGATCGCGGTGGCGACGGTGGTGTCGGTGGTGGCCGGGATGACGCTGCCGCGCGTCGAACTGCCCGGTGACCTGCTGAACGTCCACCTCGTCCCGCAGCTGCCGGACGGCGGCTGGGGCGCGTTCGCGCTCGCCGTCGTCACGATCGCGCTGATCGCCAGCGTGGAAAGCCTGCTCTCGGCGGTCGCGGTCGACCGCATGCACACCGGGCCGCGCGCGAACCTCGACCGCGAGCTGGTCGGCCAGGGCGCGGCCAACATGCTCTCCGGCGCGCTCGGCGGGCTGCCGGTCACCGGCGTCATCGTCCGCAGCTCCACCAACGTGGCCGCCGGGGCGAAGTCCCGGGTGTCGGCGGTGCTGCACGGCGTCTGGGTGCTGCTGTTCGTCGTCCTGCTCGCCGGGCTGATCCAGAGCATCCCGCTGGCCGCGCTGGCCGGGCTGCTCGTGCACGTCGGGGCGAAACTGGTCAACCCCGGGCACATGAAGACCGTCCTCGCCCACGGCGACCTGCCCGTGTACCTGCTCACCCTCGCCGGGGTGGTGGTGTTCGACCTGCTCACCGGCGTGCTGGCGGGCATCGCGCTGGCGGTGGTCCTGATGCTGCGCCGGACGGTCTGGTCCGGCATCCACGTCGAACGCGAAGGCGACGACTGGCGCGTCGTCGTCGAAGGCGTCCTGACGTTCCTGTCCGTGCCGCGGCTGTCGAAGGTGCTCGGGGGCATCCCGGGCGGCGTCACCGTGCGGCTGGAGCTGGTCGTCGACTACCTCGACCACGCCGCGTTCGAGAGCCTGCACACGTGGCAGCAGGCGCACGAGCGCGCCGGCGGCACGGTGGAGGTCGACGAGGTGGGCCACCCGTGGTTCGGCGAAGGCAAGGCGGGCCGCCCGACGCGGTCCCGGGTCGCGGCGAGCCGGGCGGTGCCGCGCTGGCTGGCGCCGTGGTCGGAGTGGCAGGCCGTCGAAGGGATCCCGGCGCAGCAGACCCGCCGCGGCGCCACCGAGTTCCACCGCCGCGCGGCGCCCCTGCTGCGTGACACGCTGTCGGGCCTCGCCGACGGCCAGCGGCCGCGCACGCTGTTCATCACCTGCGGTGACTCCCGGATCGTGCCGAACCTGATCACCACCAGCGGACCGGGTGACCTGTTCACGATCCGCAACATCGGCAACCTGGTCCCGCCGGGGCAGGCGGACGCGTCGATGAACGCCTCGATCGAGTACGCGGTGGGCGTGCTCGGGGTGGCGGAGATCGTGGTGTGCGGCCATTCGAGCTGCGGCGCGATGGCGGCGCTGGCCGACGGCCCGCCGCCGGGACCGCTGTCGGCGTGGCTCCGCCACGCGGAGCCGAGCGCGCACCGCCTGGGCTCGGCGACCCTGGACGGCGCGGTCCCGGACCGCGAGGGCGACCGGCTGGCGCTGCACAACGTGCTCCAGCAGCTGGAGCACCTGCGCGAGTACCCGTCGGTGGCGGCGGCCGAGCCGGCCGGGAAGCTGCAGCTGACCGCGATGTACTTCCACGTCGGCGACGCCCAGGTGTACCTGTTCGACCCAGCCGCGCGGACGTTCCGCCCGGCCGGGGCACCGGTGGCGGTCCCCGGCGCCTGACCCCCCTCGTGAGTGGCAAGGCGAGTTCTAACTCGCCTTGCCACTCACGACCGGTTTGCCGCTGACCACGGCCCGCGTGCGCGTGCGGTGGGTGAGTCACTAAGTTGATGGTCTGTGAGCATGCTGGTGATGACGGGGACCGGGACCGGGGTCGGCAAGACGATCACCACGGCGGCGATCGCGGCCCTGGCGGTGGCCGGGGGGCAGCGGGTGGCCGTGCTGAAACCCGCGCAGACCGGGGTGCGGCCCGATGAAGCCGGTGACCTGCAGGACGTCGTCCGGCTCGCCGGGCCGGACGTCACCACCCGCGAGCTGCGCCGCTACCCCGATCCGCTCTCGCCGGAGGCCGCCGCGCGGCGCAGCGGGCTGCCCTCGCTCGATCCCGGGGAGATCGCGCAGGCCGCGTCCGACCTCGACACCGGGCACGACCTCACCCTGATCGAGGGCGCCGGCGGGCTCCTCGTGCGCTTCGACCGCGCCGGGGCGAGCCTCGCCGACGTCGCCTGGTCGCTCGGGTCGCTCGTCATCATCGTCGCCGAAGCGGGCCTCGGGACGCTCAACGCCACCGCGCTCACCGCCGAGGTCGCCACCAAGCGCGGGCTCACCGTCGCCGGGGTCATCATCGGCGCCTGGCCCGCCGAACCGGACCTCGCCGCCCTGTCCAACCTCGAAGACCTGCCGGTCGCCGCGGGTGCGCCCCTGCTCGGCGTGCTGCCCGCCGACATCGGGCAGGCGTCCCGCGAAGACTTCCTGGCCGCCGCGCGGGCCGGGCTGTCGCCGTGGTTCGGCGGCGAGTTCGACCCCGAGCTCTTCGCGGGGTGCGCTTCCGCCGGGAAGTGACCTGCATCGCTGTCGCCTCGACGCCCCTTCGTGCACGATGAGGGACGCTTTCCGCACCGCCTCGATCAAGGAGCCGCCCGTGACCGCAGTCCCGGACACCGATGTCCTCGCCCTCGCGCGTGAGCAGGTCCTCGAGAACGGCGTAGGCCTCGGTGAACAGCAGGTCCTCGACGTGCTGCGGCTGCCCGACGACCGGCTGCCCGACCTGCTCGCCCTCGCCCACGAGGTGCGGATGCGCTGGTGCGGGCCCGAGGTCGAGGTCGAGGGCATCATCAGCCTGAAGACCGGCGGCTGCCCCGAGGACTGCCACTTCTGCTCCCAGTCCGGCCGCTTCCCGACGCCGGTGCGCTCGGCGTGGCTCGACATCCCGAACCTCGTCAAGGCCGCCCGGCAGACCGCCGAAACCGGCGCGACGGAGTTCTGCATCGTCGCCGCCGTCCGCGGCCCCGACAAGCGGCTGCTTTCGCAGGTCCGCGAGGGCGTTCGCGCGATCCGGGCGGACGGGAACGACATCCAGATCGCCTGCTCGCTGGGCATGCTCACGCAGGAGCAGGTCGACGAGCTCGTCGACATGGGCGTGCACCGCTACAACCACAACCTCGAGACGGCGCGCTCGCACTTCCCGGCCGTGGTCACGACGCACACCTGGGAAGAGCGGTGGGACACGCTGCGGATGGTCGCCGAGGCGGGCATGGAGGTCTGCTGCGGCGGCATCATCGGCATGGGGGAGACGGTCGAGCAGCGCGCGGAGTTCGCGGTGCAGCTGGCCGAGCTGAACCCGCACGAGGTGCCGATGAACTTCCTCATCCCGCAGCCCGGGACGCCGTACGAGCACCACGAAATCGTCGAGGGGCGTGACGCTCTGCGGACGGTGGCGGCATTCCGGCTCGCGATGCCGCGCACCATGCTGCGCTTCGCCGGCGGCCGTGAGCTGACGCTTGGCGACCTGGGCGCGGAGCAGGGCATGCTCGGCGGGATCAACGCGATCATCGTCGGCAACTACCTGACGAACCTGGGCCGCCCGGCTTCGGCGGACCTGGAGATGCTCGACGAGCTCAAGATGCCCATCAAGGCGCTCAGTGACAGCCTCTGACGCACCGGCCTTTTGTGTCCACTGTGGACAGGCGGCGCCGGGTGGCGCGGACCACCCGGCGTGTCACAACCCGCGGACGGCTTTGGAGCCGCCGCGCTACTGCACGTTCTGCGCGCGGCGTTTGGTGGTCCAGGTGAGCCCGCTCGGCTGGACGGCCCGCTGCAGCCGCCACGGCGAGACGGCCGGCGGCTGACGTCGCCGTGCACCCGGCGGCCCCGCCTCGCTCGCCGAAGTGTCGCGAATGACTCATTCGGGACCTCCGATGCCGCGAATGAGTCATTCGCGGCATCGGAGGGGAGCCGCGACACGGGCGTGCGGCTCACCGCGGCCACGCACCGACCGGTTACGCTCGGTGGGCACAGTTCCAGGAGGGAGTCCGGGTGAGTGAGTCGTCGGGGCCCGCGCACCGGCCGTCGGCCGTGGCCGGGCCGTGGTCGGTGCCCGTGCTGTTCCGGGAACGGCGGCCGCGCGTCGTCGTCAAGGCCGACCTGCTGCCCGCCGTCAGCGTGCTCGGCACCCTGAGCCTGCTCAGCTTCCCCCTCGCCTTCGCCTGGTCGCGCCTGGCGCCGCCGGAGCGCGTGCGCATCGTCGCCGCGGACGGCACGCAGGGTGCCCTGGAACTGGAGAGCTGGCACCGCTTCGACGACCTCGCCGTCTTCGGGTTCCTCCTGCTCGGGCTGGGGATCGTCGTCGGCGTCGTCGTCTGGCTGCTGCGCGAACGCCGTGGCCCCGTCGTGTTCCTCGCCGCGGTGCTCGGAGTCGCCCTCGCCGGTGCGCTCGCCATGCTGCTCGGCGTCGGCTGGGCGAACAGCCACTACGCCGTGTCGAGCCCGCCTGCGCTCGGCGCGGTGATCGAGCTGGCGCCGCGCCTGGAGTCGTGGTGGGTGCTGCTCACCGGCCCGCTCGGCGTGTCGATCGCCTACAGCCTGCTGGCCACCTGGAACGGCCGCGACGACCTGGGCCGCCGCCTCGGCTGACCGGCTTCCCCCTAAAGTGGTGGCCGTCACCTACAGGGGGGAACCAGCAGTGACCGAGGACGTCGAAGTTTCGCGGCACAACGCCGTCCGCTTCCCGGGCATCAGCCCGCGGGCCTACGAACACCCCGTCGACCGCGGCGCGCTCGCCACGCTGCGCGCCGTGCCCGGGTTCGCCCAGGTCGTCAAGGCCGTTTCGGGCTTCTACAACGAACGCGGCGAGCGGCTGATGGCGCTCGCGTCGTCGATCCGCGTCGGGCCGAAGCAGTACCCGGAGCTCGACCGGCTGCGCCACGAATGCGCCGAGACGCTCGACCTGCCCGCCGTGCCGAACCTGTACGTCTACCAGGACCCGCGCGTCCAGGCGTCGGCCGTCGGCATGGACGAGCCGTTCATCCGGGTGAGCACCGGGCTCGTCGAGCTGATGAACCAGGAGTCGCTGCGGTTCGCCATCGGCCACGAAATGGGGCACGTGCTGTCCGGGCACGCCGTCTACCGCACGATCATGGTGCGCCTGATCAGCCTGCAGGTGTCGATGTCGTGGACGCCGGTCAGCGCGCTCGGGATCCGGGCGATCATCGCGGCGCTGCGCGAGTGGTTCCGCAAGGCCGAGCTGTCGTGCGACCGCGCCGGGCTGCTGTGCAGCCAGGACCCGACCGCGGCGCTGCGGGCGCAGATCCAGGTCGCGGGCGGGATCGACCCGGCGCGCATCGACGTCCCGTCGTTCCTGCAGCAGGCCGCCGAATACGAGTCGGTCGAGGACATCCGCGACAGCTTCCTCAAACTCAAGTTCGTCGAGACCGAGTCGCACCCGTTCGCCGTGGTCCGGGCGGCCCAGCTGCAGAAGTGGGCGGCTTCGGAGCAGTACCGCGCGATCCTGGCCGGCGACTACCCGCGCCGCGACGCCGACCAGCCGACGTCGGACTGGAAGGACGACCTGAAGTCGGCCGCCCAGTCGTACAAGGACTCGTGGAGCTCGTCCACGGACCCATTGACGAAGGTGTTCAGCGACGTCGGCGAAGCGGTTTCGGGCGCGGCCGGCAAGGTGTGGAACAAGTTCGGCAACGGCACTTCCTGAAGCGCGTCAGTTGAGGCTGGCCGGGCGGATCGGATCGGTGAATTCGCCCGGCGGCAGCGGCACCGCGCCGAGGGTGCTCAGGAAGCCCGTTTCCCGCGTCAGCAGGCGGCAGGCGATGCGGAGCCGGCGCAGCGGGTGGCGTTCCTCGAGCAGCCGCTGGCGGTCCTCCAGCGGGAGCAGGCAGTCCGCGGCCAGCGCGTAGGCCAGCTCGCCGAGCGTGGTGTCCGGCTCCGGGGCGTGCCAGTCGTCGCTGCGCCACGCCGTTTCGCAGTACCGCTGGTGCGCCGCGCGGGCGACCGTCGCCAGCCGCTCGGCCATGTCGCCGGCCGGGGCCACCGGGTCGTCGTCGACCCACTCCACCGACGCGATCAGGTACGGCGCCGAAACGCAGTCGAGCTCGCGCAGGCGGAACCGGCGCTGGGCCTGCGTCACGACGTCGAAACGGCCGTCCGGCAGGCGTTTCGCCTCCCGCAGCACCGTGCTGCAGCCCACGTCGTACAGCTGGTCCAGACCACGTACCTCGCGGGTCAGCGACGACCGCAGGGCGACCACGCCGAACTCGCGCCCCGGCACGGTCCCGTTCACCAGGTCCGCCGTCAGCTGCCGGTACCGCGGTTCGAAGATGTGCAGCGGGAGCTTGGTGCCGGGCAGCAGCACGGTCTGCAGCGGGAACAACGGGAGGATCGTCGTCGTCGCGTCACTTTCCGATTCCGGCTCGGTCACGCGTCCACGGTAAAGGGAGAACGCCTCCGGCGCAGCCTGGTCACTTGGATGGCGGCTTGAACACCGCAAAGGGATCGGTGATCTGCATGCCCTTGCCGGCGAAGGAGAACAGCGCCGCGGGCCGCCCGCCCGCCCGGCCGGGCGGGGCCGTGTGGCCGGTGGGGACCAGCAGGCCACGCCGGGAAAGCACCCGCTGCAGGTTGGTCGCCGAGACGCGGTAGCCCAGCGCCGCCGAATACAGCCCGCGCAGCGCGGAAATCGTGAACTCGTCCGGCGCCAGCGCGAACCCGAGGTTCGTGTACGACAGCTTCGAGCGCAGCCGGTCGCGGGCGCGCAGCACGATCGCCTCGTGGTCGAACGCCGTGCGCGGCAGCCTCGCGACGTCGTGCCACTCGGTGTCCTCCGGCACCTCGGGGTCGACGTCCGACGGGACGAGCCCGAGGAACGCCGTCGCCACCACGCGCGGCCCCGGCACCCGGTCCGGGTCGCTGAACACCGCGAGCTGCTCGACGTGCTTGAGCTGGCGGACGTCGACCTTCTCGGCGAGCTGGCGGCGGATCGACGTCTCGACGTCCTCGTCGGGCCGCAGCCGCCCGCCCGGCAGCGACCAGCGGCCGAGGTGCGGGTCGAGCGCGCGCCGCCACAGCAGCACCCGCAGTGTGTCCGAGCGCACTTGCAGTACCGCGCCCAAAACCTCGTGGGCCAGGGGGGCCTGGGTGTTAAGATGACTTCGCACGGTTTTCGATTGTAAGGCGAAAACCGGAGACAGGTCCAGGAGGGCCCGATGACCACCACGTTGGTTCCGGAAGGTCTCACCCCGTTCGGCGGGGTCGAGGCGAACGCGGCCTGGGCGGAGGAGGTGCGGCGCCTGGCGAAGCAGCGCGACGCGGTCCTGCTCGCGCACAACTACCAGGTCCCGGAGATCCAGGACATCGCCGACCACACCGGCGACTCGCTGGCGCTGAGCCGCATCGCGGCGAGCAGCGACGCGTCCACCATCGTCTTCTGCGGTGTCCACTTCATGGCCGAGACCGCGAAGATCCTGTCGCCGGAGAAGACGGTCCTGATCCCGGACGCGCGGGCCGGCTGCTCCCTGGCCGACTCCATCACCGGCGAGCAGCTGCGCGCCTGGAAGGCCGAGCACCCGGGCGCGGTCGTCGTCTCCTACGTCAACACCACGGCCGAGGTGAAGGCCGAAACCGACATCTGCTGCACGTCCTCGAACGCGGTCGACGTCGTCGCCAGCATCCCCGCTGACCAGGAAGTTCTCTTCCTGCCGGACCAGTTCCTCGGCGCGCACGTCAAGCGCGTCACCGGCCGGGAGAACATGCACATCTGGGCCGGGGAGTGCCACGTCCACGCCGGCATCAACGGCGCCGAGCTGGCCGAGCGCGCGGCCGAGGACCCCGGCGCCGACCTGTTCATCCACCCCGAGTGCGGGTGTGCGACGTCGGCGCTCTACCTGGCCGGCGAGGGGGCCGTGGCGCCGGAGCGGGTCAAGATCCTCTCGACCGGCGACATGGTGCACGAGGCCCGCGACACCAAGGCCAAGACCGTGCTGGTGGCCACCGAGATCGGCATGATCCACCAGCTCCGCAAGGCCGCGCCGGGCATCGACTTCCGCGCGGTGAACGACCGCGCGTCCTGCCGGTACATGAAGATGATCACCCCCGCGGCCCTGCTGCGGTGCCTGCGTGACGGCCTCGACGAGGTCCACGTCGACCTCGAAACGGCTGCGAAGGCGCGGGCGTCGGTGCAGCGGATGATCGAGATCGGGCAGCCGGGCGGCGGCGAATGACCACGCCGGTTAATGACCCACAGGCGAAAACCCCGGTCTGGGAAGCCCGTGCGGATCTCGTCGTGATCGGCAGCGGCGTCGCGGGGCTGACCGCGGCGCTGCGCGCCCAGTCGCTCGGCCTGCACGTCCTGGTGGTCACCAAGGCGGCGGTCGCGGACGGCAACACGCGCTGGGCCCAGGGCGGTGTCGCCGTGGTGCTGGAAAACGAGCACGACCTCGACGACTCCGTCGAAAAGCACGCGCAGGACACCTTCACCGCGGGTGCCGGGCTGGTCGACGAGGTGGCCGCGCGTTCGATCCTCGACGGCGGCCCGGCCGCGGTCGCCCAGCTGCGCGCGGACGGCGCCCGGTTCGACGCCGCGGCGTCGGGGCTGCTCGCGCGGACCCGCGAGGGCGGGCACAGCGCGTTCCGCGTGATCCACGCGGGCGGTGACGCCACCGGCGCCGAAGTCGAACGGGCCCTCGTCGCGCAGGCCGGGCAGGCGCGGGTGCCGGTGCTGGAGCACCACATCGCCGTCGACGCGCTGCGCACCCCGGGCGGGCGCGTCGCGGGCGTCACCGTGCTCGACCGGAACGGCGTTCCGGGGGTCGTCCGGTCGTCGGCCGTGCTGGTGGCCAGCGGCGGGATCGGGCAGCTCTACCAGGCGACGTCGAACCCGGAGATCGCCACCGGCGACGGCCTCGCGCTCGCGCTGCGGGCCGGGGCGACCGTGGCGGACATCGAGTTCGTCCAGTTCCACCCGACCGTCCTGTACACCCCGGGCGCGCGGGGACGCTGCCCCTTGGTCACCGAAGCCGTGCGCGGCGAAGGCGCGACACTGGTCGACGCCGCCGGCGCGCCGGTCATGGCGGGCGTGCACCCGCTCGGCGACCTGGCGCCCCGCGACGTCGTCGCGGCGGCCATCACGCGCCGGATGGCAACCGGGGCGGGCGGCGTCGACGACCACGTCTTCCTCGACGCGACCAGGATTCCCGGGTTCGCGCAGCGGTTTCCGACGGTGTTCGCGGCGTGCGCGGCGCTGGGCCTCGACCCGGCCGCCGACCCGATCCCGGTGACCCCGGCGGCGCACTTCTCCTGCGGTGGCGTGGTGACCACTGTGGACGGTCGCTCGTCGGTGCCCGGTCTGTACGCCGCGGGCGAGGTCGCGCGGACCGGCCTGCACGGGGCGAACCGGCTGGCATCCAACAGCCTCCTCGAAGGCCTGGTCGTCGGGCAGCGCGTCGCGGAGGCCGTCGCGGCGGACCTCGCGGCCGGGCTGCTGGCCGATCCGGCGCGGGGCCGGCTGCCGTCCTGGACCTCCGCGCCGGCGGCGGACCGCGACTCCCTGCAGCGCGTGATGAGCCGGTACGCGGCGATCGGCCGCGACGCCGACGGGCTCGCGGCAGCGGGGTCGGTGCTCGATCTGTCTCTTTCGGACACTGCACTGTGGACACACGCGGGGGTGGAGGACGCGGCGCTGACCGTGGTGGCGCAGGCGTTGCTCGCCGCGGCCGTCCGGCGCACCGAGTCGCGCGGCTGCCACGTGCGGTCCGACTTCCCCGGGCCCGACGAGGGCTGGCGGCGCAGCCAGCTCATCCGGCTCAGCCCGTCCGGCCAGCCCGTGCTGGCCGACCCGATCCCCCTGGAGGGCGTGGCATGACCTTCCCCATCTCCGAACCGGTCCGCCGCCTGATCGCCGCGGCCGGCCTGGACGTCGAAGACGTCGAGCGCGTGGTGTCCACGGCGCTGGGCGAGGACCTGCGGTACGGGCCGGACGCGACGACGGCGTCGACCGTGCCCGAATCCGCCGTCGCGGTCGCGGAACTGACGCCGCGGGTCGACGGCGTGATCGCCGGGTTGCCGGTGGCGCTGGCGGTGTTCGACATGGTGCTGGGCGACGGCTACGAGGTTTTGGCCCGGCGCGAGGACGGCGACCGGCTGGTCGCCGGGGAGCCGGCGCTCGTGCTGGCCGGGCCGGTGCGCGGGCTGCTCACCGCCGAGCGGACGGCGCTGAACCTGCTCTGCCACCTCTCCGGCGTCGCCACCGCGACCGCCGCCTGGGTGTCCGAAGTGGACGGAACCGGGTGCGCGATCCGCGACTCGCGCAAGACGTTGCCGGGGCTGCGGCTGCTGCAGAAGTACGCCGTCCGCTGCGGCGGCGGGGTTAACCACCGGCTGGGCCTCGGCGACGCGGTGCTGATCAAGGACAACCACGTCGTCGCCGCGGGTTCGGTGACGGCAGCGCTGGCCGCGGCCCGGGCGCACGCGCCGGAACTGGCCTGCGAGGTGGAGGTCGACACCCTGGAGCAGCTCGAGGAGGCCCTGTCCGCCGGGGCGGACGAGGTGCTGCTGGACAACTTCACGCCCGAGGAGTGCCGCCGGGCGGTGGCGCGCCGCGACGAAGTCTCGCCGAAAACGCGGCTGGAATCCTCTGGTGGGCTCACGCTCGACCGTGGTAACGCGTTCGCCCGGTCCGGTGTGGACTATCTGTCGGTGGGCCGGCTGACCCATTCCTCGCCCGCGTTGGACCTCGGGATGGACCTTCGCTGAGGCGGGTTTCCGGGCTAGACTGACGGTGGCGGAATCGTTGTCCGCCACCGTCTTCCGGTTCGGGGGTTGGGGTGCGGTTACCGGCGGTGCTCGCGGTCGCGGGCCTGGTGGCTGCTTCGGGCGCGTCCGGCGTTGTCGGCGCACCGGCGGCCTTGGGCGAAGGGTGCGCGAACCCGTCCGGCACCTACACCGGCGAAGTGCCGTGGGGCCAGCGGCTGGTCGACCCGGCGCGGCTGTGGCCGCTGACCCGGGGTGACGGCCAGCTGGTGGCCGTGGTCGGCACCGGCGTCGACGGGCAGAACGCCCAGTTCGGGCCCGGCCAGCTCGAAGGCGGCACCGGCACCGAGCGCACCGACTGCGACGGCCGCGGCACGATCGCGGCCGGGATCGTCGGCGCCCAACCGAATCCGTCGACGACGTTCGCCGGCGTCGCCCCCGGCGTGCGGCTGCTTCCGTTGCGCTACACGGCGTCCGACGGCGGCGACCCCGGCGCGCTGGCCGGGGCGATCGACACGGCCGTGGACCGCCACGCCGGTGTCATCCTGGTCGCGGTGCCGGCGGCGGCCGACAGCCCGGCGTTGTCGGCGGCGGTCTCGCGGGCGCGTTCGGCCGGAGCGGTGGTCGTTTCGGCGGCGTCGGCGACCCAGCAGGGCGCGCGGACGTACCCGACGGCGACGTCCGGGGTCCTGGCCGTCGGCTCGGTGAACCCGGCCGGCGAACCGGTCCAGACCGAAGCCGGCGACCACGTCGGGGTGGCCGCGCCGGGCGCGGACCTGGTGAGCACGTCGGCCGGGGCGGGCGGCGCGGTGGCGCACCGCTGGCCGGTGACCGACCCCGGCCTCGCGGCGGCGTACGTCGCGGGCGTCGCGGCCCTGGTCCGGGCGTACCACCCGGAGCTGTCCGGCGACCAGGTCGTCACGCGCCTGACGCTGACGGCCCACCGCCCGCCGTCGGGGACCCACGACCCGCGGCTGGGCTGGGGCGTCCTGGACGCCTACGCGGCGGTGTCCTCCACCCTCCCGGCCGACGTCCCCCCGCCCGGCGCGGCTCCCGTCCCGGTCACGGCACCCGCCGTGGTCCCGGCGGCGGCCCCGGCGCCCCGCAGCTCCGACGTCGCGGCGGGCACGATCGCGCTGGCCGGGGTCGCGCTGGCCGCCGCCGCGGGGGTGGCGGTCGCGGCCGTCCGCCGCGCCCGCCGCCGGGGCTGGCGCCCCTCCCGCTTCACCCCCTGACCGACCCTCCCGGTACGCGAGATGCCCCGCCAATCACGCGAGATGCCTGCTCAATCACGCGAGATGCCTGCCCAATCACGCGAGTTCGCGTACCGGAACAGCGAACTCGCGTACCCAGCCGGACGACTCGCGTACCTGGACGGACGACTCGCGTGATCCGGGACGGAACTCGCGTGATTGAAGGCGGAACTCGCGTGATTAGAAGGGCATCTCGCGTGATTGGAGGGGCATCATGCGTGATTGGCGGGGCATTACGGTTGGGCGGGGAGGGGGCGGGTTGAGCCGACTATTGCCACTGCGTGGCCGGCTCGGGTGACGTGGATCGTGAAGTCCGCGCCGTCGCGGGAGAAGCGGGTGATGTGCTCGCGGGGGGTGCTGCGGTCGTGGGATTCCCAGCCGTCGCGGTGCAACGCCGGGACCAGTGACGCCAGGCTGTCCTCGGGCGCGGCCGGGGCCTCCAGGCGGACGCCGTACTGCCAGCACAGCAGGTTCCCCGGGTTGATCGGGTCGCAGTCCAGCTCGCCGTCCAGGGTCCGGTCCGCCGGGCCGCCGAAGGCCGCCGCGACGTCGTCGATCACCG
This sequence comes from Amycolatopsis vancoresmycina, assembly GCF_000716785.1. Lineage (GTDB taxonomy): Bacteria > Actinomycetota > Actinomycetes > Mycobacteriales > Pseudonocardiaceae > Amycolatopsis > Amycolatopsis vancoresmycina. The sequence goes on along the minus strand of NZ_JNYY01000008.1, from coordinate 576,966 downwards.
AGGTCAGCTCGGCTCCCAGCCGGCGGAGTTCCGGGTTCACGGCAGCACACTCCCGTCGCCGGTGAGCACGCGGTACATGTTCGTCCACGAGTCCGAACCCGGCTTCAGCACGTCATTGTGCGACGACACGCCCCACAGCGCCGAACCGTCCGCGTCGTTGCCGGTCGGCAGCTCGGTCACGCCGGGGAAGACGTCCGGGTCCGCGCCGTGCCCGATGCCGGTCCACTCCAGGCCCCACGCGTTGCCCTGGGCGAGGACGATCGGGTCGAGCGGCGCCGTCATCGAGTACCGCTGGACGCCCGCCTGGCTCGGCGGCAGGTCGGACGGCGACCACACGCCGTGCCCCATCCCCGCCGACTCGACGTGCAGGACGCGGTCGACGTCGAGGCCGTGCGCCTCGGCGAGCCCGACCGTCGCCCCGCCGTAGCTGTGCCCGATCGCGGTGAGCGTGACGCCGGGGCCGGCGTGGCCGGCGATCTCGCCGCGCAGGTCGTCGGCGAACGACTTGAGGTCCGGCGCCATCGCCTGCGCGTAGCTCGCGTCCGGCCCCCGCGCCACCGGGCCCTGCGGGAACACCCCGTCCGCCCAGACCACGACCGCGGTGCGCCCGGCCGGGTCCGCGGCGACCAGGCTGCGCCCGAGGCCGGCGTAGGCGTCGAAGTTCGACATCTGCGTGTTGACGCCGGGCACGAACAGCCCGACGTTGCGCGTCCCCGGCTCGATGTGCCCGACGAGCTCGGCGATCCGGCCGTTGCCCGCGGGATCGAACCGCAGGATCTGCCGGTCGTGCGCCAGGATGTCCTCGTACAGCTTGATCCGCGACTGCGAACGCGCGATCGCCTCGGGATCGGTCAACGCGGCCAGCCGCGCGCGCTCGGCCGTCAGGGCGTCGGCGACCTTCACGCGGTTGTCCGCGATGGCGTGCGCCCACGCCCCGTTGTCGGCCGCGCCGCCGATCCCGGCCGGATTTCCCGCGCGCGGCAACGGATCCTCGGGCAGCAGCGCCCGGTACATCGCCGCCACCTGCGCGTCCGCCCGCCGGTACCCCGCGGCCGACGCCGTCAGTCCACTTTGGATCGTCTGCAGCCGGGACACGCTCGACTCGAGCTTCCCGGCCAGTTCCGCCATGGTCTTCTCGAACGTCTTGGCCGCGGCGGCGGACTCGCTCACCTGGCCGAAGGCGGCGGCGGGCACCTTCTCGCCCGCCACCGCGGACTGCGCCCCGGACAGCGCCTCGGCGCGGGAGCCGGACTCGCCGGCCACCGCGTCGAGGCGGGCCGGCGCCACGCGATAGCCCGCCGCCGTCATGGCCGCCTCCCGTTCCGCCGCAAGGGTCGTGAGTGGTAAGGCGGGTTAGAACCCGCCTTACCACTCACGACGGGGTCAGTACGCTTCCGGGTCATCGCCGATGACCGGCGGCGCGACCGGCGCCGACTGGCCCCAGACGTTCTCGGTCTCCACCAGCCAGGCCGGGATCCGCCGTCCGGAGCCCATGTCCCCGCCGCCGCCCATGCCCATCGGCATCATGGGCATCATCGGCATCGCGCTCTTGGCGGCCGCCGCGCCCGCCGCCCCGGCCGCGCCGCCGGCGAGCCCGCTCAGCGCGTTGCCCGCGCCGCCGTCGCCGGCCAGTCCGGAGTGCGCCGCCGGGACCTCGCCGGGACCGGAAAGCCCGCCGCCGCCGACCGAGACCCCGCCGCCGCCTCCGAGCGAAGGCGCGTCACCGCCGCCGATCGGGATGCCGCCGCCGGTGCCGCCTTCGACGCCGGCGCCGCCCCCGCCGAGCTTCGTGCCGGGCGGTTCGTCCTTCTTGTCCTTGGGGTCCTTGCCGGTGGCCCACGACGGCACCTTCGGCATGATCGAGCCGAACCGGCCGAACGCGGCGGCCGAGGCCGCGGCGAGCCCGGCGGTGAACATGTCGCCGAACAGCGGGTTCGACGTCGGCACGGTCGTCCCCGGCCGCGGCAGGTTCGTCGACGGCAGCGGGTGCCCGTCCGTCGGCGTCACGACGACGCCGGGCCCGGTCATGCCGTTGCCGACCAGGTTCGGCGCCCCGACACTGCCCGCGCCCCCGCCGGACGGCAGGGTGGTGGGTGTCTGGACGGCGTTCGGCGAAGCCGGGATCGAGTCCTCGGCGACGGTGTACTCGCCGGCCAGCTGGGTCATGACGACGATGGCCTTGCCGTGCGCCGAGCCGGCGGCGTTCGCGGCGGCCTGCTGGGCCTCGACGTTCGCGATGGCCTGCTGGCGCTGCTGCGCCGCGGCCTGGACGACGGCGGGGGAGGCGTCCGGCGGCAGCAGCGGCGGGTTCACCGCGAGCGCCACGTCGGCGGGGGCGACGTCCGGCACCGAAACCGGCGGCGGCATCTCCTTCTTGGCCTTCACCAGCGCGTCGGCGGCGTCGCCGAGCATCACGTTCATCGCCTCCGCGGTCTGCGCCACCTTCGAGATGCCGTTCGCGAGGTCGATGATCATGTGCTGGTACTGCTCGGCCGCGCCGCCGGTCCACTGCTCCTTGAACTCGGTCAGCTCCGAGTTCAGGTTGTGGGCCTGCTCGTGCAGGTGCAGGGCGGCGGACTTCCACTTGTCGGCGGCGTGCCGCGCGCTGTTCGGGTCGCCGGCCTGCAGCATCGCGTACAGCTGCTGGTGGCTGTACGCGGCGAAGTTCGTGTGCGCGGTGTTCTTCGTCATCCCTTGCGGCTCCCGTCGGTGTCCCCGCCGCCCAGCAGGCCGAGCACCGGGTCGAGCAGGCCGGTGACGGCGCCCGAAGCGTGCAGGTCCCCGGCCACCGCCTGGTCGGCGCTGGAGTAACCGTCGGCGACCGTGGTGGTGACGTCCTGGGCGAACCCGATCGCGCTGCGGACCTGGTCGAGCAGGCCCTGCATCTCCGAGACGGCGGCGCGGTGGGCGTCGGCCAGCGACCCGGCCTCGCCGAACTCGCCGAACAACAGCGGCTCTTCGCCCAGGGTGAGCAGGAAGTCGTTCGGTTTCGACATCGCGTGGATCTGGGTCTCCAGCTCCCGCACGAAGTCCTTCAGCGATTCCAGGTGGACGTAGTACGACTGGTCGTGCATCGGGTCCCGGCTCTCTGGTCGCGGTACGGGAAAGCCGGTCGGCCGGTGCGAGCGGGGGGTTTCCCGCACCGGCCGACCGACGTCTTGGCGCGGGTCAGCCCGCGAACAGCCCCTGGTTGCGGTTCTCCAGCGACTGCTGGAGGTCGTGCGCCTCGCCGACCTTGCCGCCGAACTGCGCGATGATCGCGACGATGTCCGCGGTCGCCTGGCGCAGGCGGGTCTCGGCCTGGCGGGCCGCGTCACCGGCGGAGCTGCCGGAGGCGTACCAGGTCGCGGTGATCGGCTGCAGGTTCTGGTGCAGCTGCTCCAGCTGCGAGGTGAGCGCCTTGGCCTTGGCGGCCAGGGAAGCCGAGCTGTGCTGCAGCGCGGCGAAGTTAATTTCGACGACGTCGGCCATGGTGGGCGTCCTCTCGGGTCAGGGGTTGAGGCGGGGGAGCACGCCCGAGCCCTCGAGGGTGTGGCCGACCCCCTGGAAGCTCTGGTGGACGTCGGCGTCGCCGCGGCCGTAGTTCGCGTGGCTGGTGTGCACGAGCTGCGACATCGTGTCGAGCTCCTTCACCGCCGCGGTCATCTTCTCCTGCAGCCGCCGCTGGAGGTCCCAGAAGGCCACGGCCTGGTCACCCTTGTAGTTGCGCAGGGCCTCGGTCAGCTCGGACTCCAAGCTGGCCATCGTGGACTTGGCGTTCGTCGCGGTTTCCTCGAAACCCTGGACGGCGCGCGTCATGGCAGCGGAATCTGCCTGGAATCCCGGACTGGACATCGACGGGCCACCTCCTTCCTGAAGCGAATTCCCCGGGCGCGGTGGTCCGCGCGGTGTGAAAGTCACGCTAGAAAAGAGGTCTGTGTGGTCAAACGGCACAACTGCCGGTCGCACTGACGGCACTATTACCCACACCCCCGGCGGTAGGGCCCGCCATACCCCGCCGACGGTGGCGAGCTCCAGTGACCCCGGAGGGCCCGCACGCCAGGCTTGGTGCCATGGCAGACAAGGGAAATCCGCTGGTCACGGTCCGCGCGTGGCACCGCCCGCTGGTGGTGCTCGCCGGGGCGATGGGGGTGCTGTGCGCGGTCTCGCTGCTCGGGCTCCTCTTCGATGATCGCACGCTGGTCAATGCGCCGATCTGGCTCAAGCCGTTCAAGTTCTCGGTTTCCATCGGCCTGTACGCGCTGACGCTGGCCTGGCTGCTGACGCACGTGCGCCGCGGCCGCCGCGCCGGCTGGTGGTTCGGCACGCTCTTCGCCGCCGGCATCGGCCTCGACTTCGTGCTGCTGGTGTGGCAGATCATCGTCCGCGGCCGCACGCTGCACTTCAACCAGTCGACGCCGACGGACGCGGCGATCAACAACGTCGTCGCGGGCGGCGCCTACACGGCGTGGCTGATGACCGCCGCCGTCGCCGTCCTCCTGCTCTTCCAGCGCATCCCGGACCGGGCCCTGCGGTCGGCCCTGCGCTGGGGCAGCGCGCTCGCCGTGCTGGGGATGTACGTCGCGACGATGATGTTCTCGCCCACGCCGGCCCAGCAGGCGGTGCTCGAGGCGAACGGCAAGTACTCGACGTTCGGCGCGCACTCGGTCGGGGTCGAGGACGGCGGCCCCGGGCTGCCGATCACCGGCTGGAGCACGGTCGGCGGCGACCTGCGGATCCCGCACTTCATCGGCATCCACGGCCTGCAGGCGCTGCCGCTGGTCGCGTTCGGGCTGCTCCTGCTGGCCCGCCGGTTCCCGGTGCTGGAGTCCGACCTGCTCCGCCGCCGGCTGGTCCGGACCGCGGGCGCCGGCTACGCGGGGCTGCTGGTGCTGCTCACCTGGCAGGCCCGGCGCGGCCAGTCGATCGTCCACCCGGACTTCTGGACGCTCGCCGCCGCCACCGGCCTGATCGCGGCCGTCGCCGTGGCGGCCACGCTCTCGCTGCGCTCGCTTCCCCGGCGGGAGGCCGTTTCTGCCGAAATTCTGAGATCCGCCCGGTAGACCGGGACCTCCCGGGCGAAAGGCGGTCGAGATGGTCCACCCGCAGGCACTGCTGGACGAGCTGGCCCGCCGCCCGGCGGTCCCCGCGTTCGAACACGGCCCGCGGGTGACCACCCGCGGGCAGCTGCGGGACCTGATCGGCCGGATCACGGCGGGCCTGCGGGCGGCCGGGCTGGGCCCGGGCGACGGCGTCGGGCTCGCCACCGGCGTCACGCCGGAGGGGTTCGCCGCGCTGGTCGCGGTGCACGTGCTCGGCGCCCGCGCGGTCGCGGTGCGGCCCGGGCTGCCGGAAGCCCAGCTGCGGCACATCCTCGGCGACGTCGCGGCGGTGGTCGCCGACCGGCCGGTGGACGCCGCGGTGCCGGTGCTGCCGGTGGCGAGCCTGCTCGGAACCTACGCCGAGCCGGAGCCGCAGGGCCGGCTCGACGACATCGCGACGGTCGTGTTCACCAGCGGCAGCACCGGCGTCCCGAAGGGCGTCGCCTACAGCTACCGCGCGCTGACCGAGGGCCGGGTGTGGCGGCCGCCGGTCCCGGGCTCGGCGCACGAGCGGCTGGGCGCGGGGTTCGGGCGGTACCTGCTGTTCGGGACGCTCGCCAGCGCGGTGATGGTCGAGCAGCTCGGGGTGTGCCTGTTCGCGGGCGGCACGGCGGTGATCCCCGGCGGGGACCTGGATTTCGCGCGGGTGCTGCCGGAGCTGCGCATCACGGCGGCGCTGACGACGGTACCGCGGCTGAACCAGCTCCTGGACGTGCTGCGCGGCGAAGACGTCGACCTGCGCGCGCTGCGGACGTTGATCGTGGCCGGGTCGCCGGTGCCACCGCACAAGCTCGCCGAGGCGGCCGGGCGGATCGGGCCGGCGATGCACCACGCGTACGGCCAGACCGAGACGGGCATGCTGACGATCTGCCGGGCCGATCAGGGCCTCGGTTCCGTCGGAAAAGCCTGTGACACGGTGGAAATCGCGACGCGGCACGGCGAGGTCTGGGTACGCACCCCGTCGGCGTTCGCGGGCTACTGGCACGACGAGGCGGCCACGGCCGAGGTGCTGCGCGACGGCTGGGTGCGCACCCAGGACCTGGGGTTCGTCGACGACGACGGCTACCTGCACCTGTCGGGCCGCGCACGGGACGTGGTGATCGTCAACGCGGTCATCCACTACTGCGGCCCGATCGAGCGGGCGATCGCGGCGCACCCGGACGTCGATCAGGCCTACGTCGTGGCGGTGCCCGACGAGCGCACCGGCGAGGCGGCGCACGCGTTCCTGGTCCCGGCGCCGGGCCGCGAGCCGGACCTCGGCGAGGTGGCCAAGGCGGTGGCGGCCGAGCTGGGGGAGGCGGCGGTCCCGGCGCGGTTCAGCTTCGTGGGCGCGGTTCCCGTTGCGCCGTCGGGAAAACCGGACAAGGCGGCACTGCGGGCGTCCATTGTGGACTGACTACGTTCCGGCGCGCAGGTCGGTGATCACCTTGGCGATCCGGCGACGCCGGGTCTCCTCGGTCTTCGCCTGGCCGATGGGCAGCACGAACCGCTGTTTCGCGCTGTAGGAGAGGCTCTCGAACCGGGCCCGCGCGGTGTCGTCGGCGGCGAGCGCTTCGGCCAGCTCGGCGGGGACGTCGAGTTCGCGGGGCGCGGTGTCGAGGGCGAGCTCGACCTCGACGTCGTCACCGGCGGCGACGCCGGCCGCCCCGCGGTTTTCGGCGCTGAGCGGCACCAGGAACTGCCCGCCGCGGCTGCCGACCGTCGTGCGGTAGGTGTGCCCGCGCAGCGTCACGGTGACCGCGGGCTTCTTGCCGGCGCCGAGCGCCTCGACGACGGCGTCGGGCACCGGCAGGCCGGTCGCGGTCTTGCCGCCGAGCAGCACGGTGGTGCGGAACTTCATGGAGCGAGAGTATGCCGCGCGCCGGCCGGCGGCGCGCGGCACGCTCGCGCTCGTCAGACGCCGGCGGTGGTGCGGATCCAGCTGCGGCTGGAGGCGATGCTCGCGTAGTTCTGCGTGCCCTGCGGGTTCGAACCGGAGTTGTTCCCCGTGGAGCACACCCCGACCTGCGCGCCGTTGTACAGCTGCGGGCCACCCGAGTCGCCGTGCCACGCCGAGCCGTTGACGCCCTGGCTGGCGATCGCCGTGCCGCCGAAGGCGTCCGAGCTGAGGCCCGTGACGCGCACGTTGGCGGTCTTGAGGGTGCTCGAGGGCGGGCTGCTGCCCTGCGTGCGGCCCCAGCCGTAGATCTGGTTGGTCGATCCGGTCGGCGGGTTGCCGGTGCCGAGCTTCATGTAGGTGGTGCTGACCGCCGTCGTCAGGTGCAGCAGGGCGATGTCCCCGTTCGGGGACGCCTTCTGCTGGTCGACGGTGGCGTTGGTGCCCTGCTGGAGCGTCACGTTGCCGACCTTGACGTGCATGCCCGGCGAGTTCAGGCAGTGCCGTGCGGTGAGCACCCACTGCGGGGCGATGATCGTCCCCGAGCACTCGAAGCCGCCGTAGGTCGTCACGTTGTTCCAGTAGATCTGGGCGCCCCACGGCGCGGAGGAGACGGTGCTCCCGCCGATGATGTCCTGCTGGGCGTCCGCAATCCCCGCTGAGACCAGACTCAGCGCCGCGGCGGCAGCTCCCACCGCGGCTACAGCCCTCGACATTCGCATGAAAATGCCCTTCGGCCCAGGTGATCCGGATATCCGCCCCGAACGGGACGGCGAGCCCAACGTAAGAGCCGTGAAGGATTTTCGGAACCTACCGAAGTCGGTAACCGGCCTCCGGGACCGCGGTCCCGGAGGCCGGCGGCCCGGCCTAGAGGATCGGGATCGCCCGCGGGACGGGAACCTCGCTGGTGAACGCGAAGTTGCCGTGCCAGGGCGAGCTGGCGCCGAACTTCGCGCCGGTCGACAGCGAGACGTAGACGTCGCCGGCGGTGCCGCGGACGAAGGTGGCGATGTCGTCCTTGCCGTCGCCGTCGAAGTCCCCGGTGGCGGGGATTTCGTCGGCGATGCCGAAGTATTCGTGCCAGATCGAGCTGGCACCGAACTTGGTGCCGTCGGAGAGGGCGACGTAGACGTCTCCGGCGGTGCCGCGGATGAAGACGGCGATGTCGTCCTTGCCGTCGCCGTTGAAGTCCCCGATGGCGGGGGTCTCGTTGGCGATGCCGAAGTAGTCGTGCCACTTCACGCCGCTGCCGGCGAACTTGGTGCCGTCGGAGAGAGCGACGTAGACGTCTCCGGCGGTGCCGCGGGTGAACACGGCGATGTCGTCCTTGCCGTCGCCGTTGAAGTCCCCGACGTAGGGCAGTTCGGCGTTGTAGCCGAAGTCGCCGTGCCACAGCCGGCTCGCGCCGAACTTGGTGCCGTCGGAGAGGGCGACGTAGACGTCTCCGGCGGTGCCGCGGATGAAGACGGCGATGTCGTCCTTGCCGTCACCGTTGAAGTCCCCGACCGCCGGGAGTTCGTCGGCGATGCCGAAGTAGTCGTGCCACAGCTCGCCGTTGCCGGCGAACTTGGTGCCGTCGGACAGGGCGACGTAGACGTCGCCGCTGCTTCCGCGGGCGAAGGTGGCCACGTCGGCCTTGCCGTCACCGTTGAAATCGCCGGAGAGCGGGATCTCCGAGCCGACCGAGAACCGGTCGTGCCACAGGACGCTGGTGCCGGTGAACTTCGTCCCGTCGGAGCCGGCCACGAAGACGTCCCCGGCGGAGCCGCGGGTGAAGGTGCCGATGTCGGCCTTGCCGTCGCCGGTGAAGTCGGTCAGCGACCGGGTCCTCGTGGTGGCGGTGAACTGCGGGCTCGCGGCCCCGTTCGACGCCTTGACCAGGTAAGACCACGTCTTGCGGGCCGTGGCCGAGTGCAGGAACGTGGTCGCCTTGGTGGTGCCGACGAGCTGCTCCGCGGCGACGGCGGCGGGACCGTTCGAGCTGGCGTAGATCGAGTACGTCGCGTCGTCGGAGGCGGCGAGCGGCGTCCAGGACAGCGTGACGCCGTGGCCGATCGCCTTGGCGGTGCCGGTGATCGCCTGGTCGCGGATCCAGCCGGTCAGGTCGTCCACCCGGGTCGCGGTGGTGCCCTGCCGGGTCTCGGTCTCGCCGAAGCAGCCGTGCTGCCAGGACGCACCGGCGACCGCGACGATCGTGCCGCCCTGGCGGACGACCGGGCCCCCGGCGTCACCCTTGCAGGCGTCGATGCCGTCGACGCCGGTGAGCGACAGGGCCGTGGCGGTGCCGGCGGACGCCTTGAACTTCCCGGCGTGCGCCTCGTTCGGCACCCACTCGGTGCCCGTCCGCCCCCAGCCGGTGAGGGTCAGCTCTTCCGCCGGAGCCGGGACGCCCGCGGCGGAGCCGAGCGGCACCGTGGCGACGTCGGTGATCGGGGTGTCGATCCGGGCCAGGGCGGCATCGCGGTCGGACCGCGTGATCAGGGAGGTCACCTTCGCGGTGTGGCTGCCGACCGTGACGGTCGTGGCCTTCGCGGGGGTCCCGCCCTGCGGGTTGTCGGGGAAGCAGCTCGCGGCGGTGAGCACGAGCGCGGGTTCGACGAGCGCGCCACTGCAGGCCCGGCCGTCCAGGGTGATCTTGGCGGTGAAGGCGGAGCCGGCGGCGGGGCCCGGGACGGCGGCCGCGGGCATCGCGGTCACCAGGCCGGCCGCCAGGATCACCGTCGCGGTGGTCACCGTTCTCCGGAAATGCGTACGCATGGAATTCGTCCTCGGTTCGGCCTGCGGACTTGCAGGAGCTGGGTGGGAGATCGGGGTGATCTGCTGCGGCATTTCCGCTACGCCGTCACCCGGATCTCGAGAAGCGCGGCCGGATCGTGGTTCGGAAGCGACTCGCCCACCGGCGTCCACTTGCCGGGCTGGATGTCGACGGTTTCGGTCGCCGTTTTGGCGGTCAGGGTGGCTTTCGCGGTGTGCGTGTCACCCATGATGAAGTACGTCTCCGGGATCTGCATGGTCACGTAGCCGGGCGCCTTCAGGACGCGGAAACAGGCGTCGCCCTTGGTTTTGTAGCTCTGGACGACGATGAGGTTGCCGCCGCTCGCGCAGTCCGCCAGCTGGACGTTTCCGTCGCCTTTGAGAAGGGTGATGTTCCGCTCCGCGAAGATCCGGGCGGCCCCGGGGTAGTCGTAGGTCTCGACGATCGGCGGCGGGGTGTCGTCCGCGGCCGATCCGCCGGTCGCGCCCGCGGGAGCGGCGATGATGGTGGCGGCAAGGGCGGCGACGCCCAGCAGGCCGGCGCCGAAAGCGGCGATACGTCTGGCAGCAGAATGCACGGTTGACCGTTCCTCCGAAGCAAAGAAAGCAAGGGGAAACGGTGCCGATGCAGATGCATGGCACGACGAAACGCCCCCCTGGCAAAACGCTATGCAGGCGAGATAACGAGCCGATTCCCTGCGGGTAAACCTTACATAACTATGACTTTGATCACTCTTTACTCGAAGTTGCTAACGTTTTCCTTCCGCGATTAGTGGATTGACAAAATTTTGTCTCCGGCAACGGGGTGAGAGATTCGACAGCCGCTGGCCCGATTCACCGGTCTGCGGTTATCGTCAGCCCTCGGCTGATCATCAGGCGTTCATTCGAGGGGATCGAACAGGGTGGGACTCAGACTTGCGGGCGCGCCGGCACGGCGCGCCCTCGTGGTGCTGACCGTGGTCGGCGCGTTGGTGGCGGGAACAGCGGGCGCGGGGCCGGTGGCCGGTGCCGACACGCCTGCGGGCACCGCTTCCGACCGGGCACGGGTGCTGACGATCGTGCAGACCGGGACGCCGGGGGTGGCCAGGGCGGCGGAGATCGCCCTGGCCGGATCCGACGCCGACGTCGCCGAGTTCTTGCGGACCGGCGAAGCCGCCGTCCGGGTGCAGGACGACCGCGTGCGGGTGGGCCAGCTGATCAGCGTCGGGGGCCGTGGGCTCCGGGAAGCCGCCCAGGCGGCGCTGAACGGGACACCCGCCGACGTGACGGCGTTCCTCGAGACCGGCTGGCGGGCGCCGCTCGAACAGGACATGCGGGTCCGGGTGGGCCAGATCATGAGCACCGGCGGCCGGGGTGTCCGGGAGGCCGCGCAAGCCGCGCTCAGCGGCACGGCCGAGGACGTCTGGCAGTTCCTCGCGACCGGGCAGTTCGCCCCGGCCGAGCGGGACAACCGGGTCCTGGTCGGCCGGATCATGGCCGTGGGCGGGCCGAACGTCCAGCAGGCGGCGCAGATCGCGCTCAGCGGTACGGCGGACGACGTCAAGGAGTTCCTCCGGAGCGGGCAGTACCTCGCGCGGGCCCGCGACCAGGAGACGACCTCCGTGGCGCAGCTGGCCGCGCTGGCCAAGGAATCGGGTGAGCAGGCCACCCGCGAGACCGAAGCGGCCAAGGAGGCTTCGGCTCGCGCGGTCGAGGCGTCCCGGCTGGCCAAGGAAGCGGCACAGCGAGCGGCCCAGGAAACCGAGGCGGCGAAGAACGACGCCGGGCGCGCGGCCGAAGCGGCCGGCCGCGCCGCCGATTCGGCCGGGCGCGCCGCGGACGCGGCGCAGGCCGCGATCGCGGCGGCCAACGCGGCGAACCAGGCGGCGCGGGTCGCGGCGAACGCCGCGGCGAAGGCCGCTTCGGCCGCCGCGGCCGCGGGTCAGGCCGCGATCCGGGCGCGGAACTCCGCCGCCGCGGCGGCCAGTGACGCCGGCAAGGCCGACGAGGCCCGGCAGGCGGCCGTGGATGCCAGGGCGGTCGCCGCGGCGGCCAATCTCGCCGCGGATGCGGCCACCGCGGCCGGCGCCGCCGCGACGAGCGCGGCCTCCGCGGCCGGTTCGGCCCGGAGCGCCGGCGCGAACGCCGACGCCGCGGCGGCCGCGGCCAGTGAGGCCGCCGGATACGCGGGTGCGGCCGGTGCGGAAGCCCAGCGCGCGAGGAACGCCGCGGCCACGGCGAAGCGGAAGGCCGCGGAAGCCAACCGGGCCGCGAACTCCGCGGAGTCGTTCGCCAACCAGGCGGCGAGCGAGGCCGCCGAGGCGGCCCGGGCCGCCCGGTCGGCGGCCGGGCACGCGGAGGCCGCCGCCGCGGCGGCCGAAGAAGCGGCCAAGCACGCCGGAGAGGCCCAGGACGCGGCCAAGGAAGCCACGATCCACGCCGAAGCATCGCTTCGCGCGGCCGACGCCGCGACGGCGGCGGCCACCCAGGCCGCGAAGATCGAGCAGACCGCCCGGCAGAGCGAGGCCGATCGGCTCGCGAACGACACCGCCGAGGCCACCGGAGCCGCCGAGCAGGCGAAACATGCCTACGACACGCGAAGAGCCGACGCGGCGTGGGACGCGGCCGAGGCCGCGCGACTGGACCAGGAGACCCAGCGGCTGATCGCCGAGGCCGGGGCGCCGGGCACGCCGGCCGCGACGGCGGTGGCGGACGGGCGCAGGATCGCCGTCCAGCTGCGCAAGACCGGTGGGTCGTGGACGAAGGCGGCGGCCGAAGCGGCGCTGGCCGGTGCCGATGCCGACGTGCTGGCGTTCGTGCGGACCCAGCGTCAGATCGCGGCCGAGCGGGATGACCGGGCGCGCGTGGCGTACCTGGCCGACACCGCGGAGAAGCCGGCGAAGAAGACGGCTGCCGATGCTGCTTTGTTCGGGCCCTACGCCGGTGTCCAGGAGTTCCTGCGCACCCAGTACTACGACGGCAAGGTGGCCGACGACCGCGTCCGGGTCGGCCAGATCATGAGCGCCGGCGGCCCGGCCACGCAGTCGGCCGCGCAACAGGCGCTGAACGGCACCCCGGCCGACGTGGAGCAGTTCCTCGCGACCGGCCGGTACACCGCCGCCGAGCAGGACGACCGGATCTCCGTCGGCCGGATCATGAGCGCCGGCGGTCCGCAGGTGCAGGCCGCGGCCCAGGTCGCGCTGTCCGGCCCGCCGTCCTTCCTGCGGACGTTCATCCAGGTCGGGCAGTACCAGGCCCAGCGGATGGACTTCGACGCCGCGACCCACGCGGCCGAGGTGCGCCGGTACGTCGCCGAGGCGACCCGGCTCGCGGCCGAAGCCCGGGCGAAAGCCGCCGAAGCGGCCCGGGCGGCGGCCGTGGCCCGGAACGCGGCCGGCGAGGCGCAGGCCTACGCCGAACAGGCGAAGCGGGCAGCGGACGAAGCCAAGGGGTACGCGGAGCAGGCCGCGCAGTCCGCGCGCGAGGCGCAGGAGTCCGCGGACGCCGCCGCGCGCTCGGCTCGCCAGGCGCGCGACGCGGCGAACGCGGCGCAGAATTCTGCGCAGGCCGCCGAACAGTCGGCCTCCGAAGCCTCGGCGTCCGCGGCCCGGGCCCGGGTGTACTCGGCCGAGGCGCAGGAATCGGCGGCCGCCGCGCGTGCTTCGGCCGTCGCGGCCGGCAAGTCGGCCGAAGAAGCCGCGCAGGCGGCCGCGGACGCGCTGAAGATCTTCTCGGACAAGCGCGACGCGGAGGAGAAGGCTCAGCGGGAAAACCCGGTGCCGGTGCCGCCGGAGCCCACCGGTCAGGCCGACCCGGTCGTGCCGCAGGACATGGTCCTCGAAGGCGGGATGTCGCTCGCCGATCTGGCCGGTGTGCTCCTGGACCTGGTGAGCATGTTCGATCCGACGCCGCTGAGCGACATCGGCTCCGGGCTGATGAGCCTCTTCCAGGGCGACTGGACCGGGGTGGCGATGTCGGCCGCCGGTGCCGTTCCGGGGCTCGGTGCGAGCGCCGACCTGGCGAAGGTCGCGCGCCGGATCGAGAAGGGCTTCAAGTTCCTCTCTCCGTACCTCACCCGGCCGAAGTTCCTGGAGAACGTGAGCCACAACCTCTCCGGGCTTTCCCTCGACCACAAGAGCCGGGCGCTGAGCGTGATGAACACGATGCAGCGCGACGCGGAACAATTCCTCGCCGGAAAGGGACCGGAGTTCATGCGCGTGCTGAAGGACGCGCGGCTCCCGACCATGGGCCCGCTCCGGTTCGTTCCCCCGAAGGGGTTCAACCCGGCCAAGCCCAAGCGCGACGGGATGTACGAAGACGCGTACGGGAACGGCTGGCGGTGGGACCCGAAGAAGTCCGAGTGGGACGTCCAGATCAAGAACGGCGATGGTAAGATGAATTACTTCGCCAAAGATGACGGGCATGCGAATATTTCGCCAGAAGGACGTGTCACGCACAAATGAGGTTTCAGGCGTCGGAAATTGTGGTCAGCCTGGGTCTGAACGTCGAAACCGAGGAGTTCGCCACGGCCGCCGGTGCCGCTGCGTCGGTGGCCGGCGAATTCGGGGCCGCGGCGATGGAGATCCGGCGTGCCGACCCCGAGGGCGGCCGGAAGGGGTTTCTCGTCACCCTCTTCGTGTCCGTGCCGGTGGCCGAGGGGGAGCCGCTCGAGGCTGCCCTGAGGCGGGCCGTGTCGCCGGTCGCCGCTCGGTACGGCGTGGACTCGGGTGGTCTCGAGTTCCGCGGCGACCTGGCGGCGCTGGGGTACGCCGAGCTGCCGTTGTGGCAGGAAGCCGAGGCTGACGGGCACGTCTTGTACAGCTTGTCGGCCGAGCCCGGGGGCAGGCAGGAGTTGCGCACGGCCGGCTACGTCACGCGGCCGGGCTTCACGCCGAGGGCGGATTCCGACCTGATCATCCGGGTGCACCTGCGGATCCCGGTCGCGGATCCGGTCCGGGCGCTGGAGCTGTGCGGTCCGGAGATCGAGGCCACGGACGCGTCGTTCGTGCAGATCGTTTCGGCGCGGGTGGCCGGCTCGGCCGAGGAGTACTGCGAGGTCGCGCTGCTGTCGGCGGTTCCCGCGCTCGACGGCGAGGACGCCGAGGCGGGTCTGCGGCGGGTGGCCGGCACCCTCGCCGGCCGGCTCGGCCTGGACGCGGGGCCGCCGGCGGTCCGTGACCGGACGGCGGTGCTGGACATCCGCCCGGGGGGCCGGGTCGAATCGGTGGCGGTGCGGGTCGAGGACGATCCGCTGTACGAAGACTGAGTGGAACGGCGGTGGCCGTCGTCCCGGACCGGGACGACGGCCACCGCCGTTCCCGGCTCAGGCCTCCACCGGTTTCGTCCACGCCACCTGGACCAGCCCCGTCCCGTGCCGCCGCGACACCAGCGTCCCGCGCCCCGGCGGCTGCGCTGACGGCTTCACCTCGCCCAGCAGCGCCCCCTCCTCCTTCGCGCCCGACATCACCAACCCCGGCGAACCCAGCTCCCGCAGCCGCTGCAGCACCGGCTCGAACAACGCCCGGCCCGCGCCGCCCGAGCCGCGCACGATCACCAGATGCAGGCCGATGTCCCGGGCCTGCGGGAGGAACTCCAGCAGCGGCTGCAGCGGGTTGCGGCCCACCGTTGCCACCAGCTCGTAGTCGTCCACCAGGACGAACAGCTCCGGTCCGCGCCACCACGAGCGGTTGCGCAGCTGGTCCGGTGTCACCGACGGCCCCGGCAGGCGGTTGCGCATCGCCTGCGCGCACTCCGCGATCAAGTCCGTCAGCTTGCCCTCGGCCCCCGCGTAGCCCAGCAAGTACGGCTCGGAAACCGCGCCCAGCAGGCCCCGCCGGTAGTCCGCCACGATGATCGCCGCTTCCTCCGGCGTGTACGCCGACGTGATGCCGCGGGCGATCGCGCGCAGCAGCGAGCTCTTGCCCGACTCCACGTCGCCGAACGCCACGAAGTGGGGGTCCGCCGCGAAGTCCAGGTACACCGGGCGCAACGTCGATTCCGCGATGCCCAGCGTGACCTGGCGCGAAGGAGCCGGGGGCAGCCCATCGAGGGGCACCTCCGGCGGCAGCAGCCGGACCTGCGGGGCGCGCGGCCCGTGCCACGCCTCGGAAATGCGCCGCACCAGGTCGACGCCGCCCGCGCCGACCGTCTCCGGGCGCTGGTCGCCGTCGATGCGGGGCAGCGCCGCCAGGAAGTGGAGCTTCTCCGCCGTGATGCCGCGGCCCGGGCGGTCGGTGGGGACGTTGGCCGCGACCTTGCGGTCGATCGACGAGTCCATCGGGTCGCCCAGCCGGAGCTCGAAGCGCGTGCCGATCGCGTCGCGCAGCTGGGCGCGGACGCCGATCCACTGGTTGAGCGAGACGATCACGTGGATGCCGAAGCCGAGGCCGCGCGCCGCCAGGCCGGTGATCTGCTCCTCCAGCTGCTCGTACTCCTGGCGGATCGTGGTCCAGTTGTCCACGAGCAGGAACACGTCGCCGAACTCGCGGCCGTCGGTGCTCTCGGTCAGCTCGGCACGGCGGGCGCGGAACGCCGCCATCGACTCGATGCCCTGCGCGGCGAAGAACTCCTCGCGCTGCTCCAGCAGCGTCGTCAGCTCGGCGACGACCCGGCGGCAGCGCTGGGCGTCCCGGCGCGTGGCGTACCCCGACACGTGCGGCAGCCCGGCGATCGGCGCCAGCGCGCCACCGCCCATGTCCAGCACGAACAGCTGCACCTCGGCCGGGGTGTGCGTCAGCGCCAGCATGCCCGCGATGTCCTTCATCAGCGTCGACTTGCCGCTCTGCGGTGCGCCGACGATCAGCGCGTGCCCGGCCGCGCCGGAGAAGTCGGCCCAGTGCAGGTCGCGGCGCTGCTCGAACGGCTTGTCCACCAGCGCCACCGGGATCGTCAGCTTCCCGTTGCCGCCCCAGCCGAGCGGGCACAGGCCGCGTGCCGCGTCCTCGCCGAGCGGTGGCAGCAGCTGGTCCAGCGTCGGCGGTTCGGCCAGCGGCGGCAGCCAGATCTGGTGCGCGGCCGGGCCGCGGCCCGCCAGGCGCGACAGCATCGCGCCGATGATCGTCTCGCCGGTGCCTTCGGTTTCCGGACCGGGAGAAACCTCGGTCGTCACCGGGATCTCCACCGGGGCCAGGGAAAACGGCAGCACGCCGAGCTCCTGGCCGTCCTCGCGCACGACCGTGCTGCGCGGCGGCAGTTCCCCGGAGACGTACGCGGCCTTGAGCCGGATCAGCGTTTCGGTGTCGGCCTTCAGGTACGCCGACCCGGGCACCGGCGGCAGGTGGTAGGCGTCGGCCACGCCCAGCACCGCCCGGCTTTCCGCGGCCGAGAACGTCCGCAGGCCGACCCGGTACGACAGGTGCGAGTCGAGCCCGCGCAGCCGGCCTTCCTCCAGCCGCTGCGACGCCAGCAGCAGGTGGATGCCGAGCGAGCGGCCGAGCCGGCCGATCGCCACGAACAGGTCGATGAACTCCGGCCGTGCGGACAGCAGCTCGCTGAACTCGTCGATGATCACCAGCAGCGACGGCAGCGGGTCCAGCGGCGCGCCGTCCGCGCGGGCCTTCTCGTAGTCCCGCACCGACGCGTAGTTCCCGGCCGCGTGCAGCAGTTCCTGCCGCCGCAGCAGCTCGCCGTTGAGCGCGTCCGCCATCCGGTCGACCAGCGCGAGGTCGTCGGACAGGTTGGTGATGACGGCGCACGTGTGCGGCAGCCCGGTCATCCCGGCGAAGGTCGCGCCGCCCTTGAAGTCGATGAGCGCCAGGTTGAGCGTCTCCGACGAGTGCATCACGGCCAGTGCCGTCACCAGCGTCCGCAGCAGCTCGCTCTTGCCGGACCCGGTCGCGCCGATGACCAGGCCGTGCGGGCCCATCCCGCCCTCGGCCGACTCCTTGAGGTCCAGCTCGACCGGACGGCCCTCGGGGTTGACGCCCAGCGGGATCCGCAGCCGGTCCCGTGCCGCGCGCGGGGCCCACGTCACCGCCGTGTCGGTGTCGCGGGGGTCGCCGATGCCGAGCAGCCCGGCCAGTCCGAACGTCGACGACATCGGCTTCTCGCCGACGACCGCGGCCGGGGTGTGCAACGGTGTCAGCATCCGGGCGAGGGCTTCCGCGGCGCCGCGGTCGAGGGTGTCCGGGCGGCCGAGGAAGCCGAGCCGCTGCTCGCCGCCGTCGCCGACGACCATGCCGAGCGACGCCGGCGCCGTGTGCAGGCTCAGCAGCCGTTCGGTCGAGGACGCCCGCGGGTGCTCCTGCCCGACCTCGATCACCGTGACGCCGAGCCTGCCGTCCTCGCCGATCAGCCGGGGCTCGCCGTGGGCGTCGCCGCCGTCGACGAGGACCACGAGGTGGGGCAGGTCGAGCTCGGCCGCCGCGCGCCTGCTGAACGCGGGCCGCTCGCCGAGGTCGGCGCCCAGCAGCTCGGCCAGTCCGGCCGCGGTGTCGGCGGCCAGCCGCCGCGAGCCGACGGCGTCGGCCGCCCCGGCCGCGGTCGCGTGCGGCAGCCACTTCGCCCATTCCCAGTCGTGCTGCCGGTCCGGCGACACGCACACCGCGACCCGCAGGTCGGCGGGGGAGTGGAAGGTGACGAGCTGGCACACCAGGGCCCGCACCAGGCCGAGCACGTCGGGCCGCCGCCCGGCCACGGTGACCGCGGCGAACGACCGCAGCGACAGCGCCACCGGCAGGCCGTCCACCGTCGAGTAGGTGCGGATGAAGTGCTTGAGGCTGGTGGAGGACACCGGGTCCAGGTCCTCCAGCGGCACGGTCTGCGGTGCCTTCAGCGGCGTCGCCAGCCGCTGCGGCCCGGTGCCCGCGCGCACCTGCGCGAACTGCGGCTCGGTGCGCCGCCGGTCCCACAGCTTGCCGGTCTCGACGTAGGCCCACAGGTCCGCCGGGTCCGGCTGGACGGCGATCATCGCCGCGCGCTGGCCGTCGGCGATGTCGCGGACCTGCGCGCGCAGCCCGGACAGGTAGCGCTGGTAGTCCCGGCGTTCGTCGTTGATCTGCGCCTTCTTCGCCATCCCGCCGCGGCCGAGCGACATCACCACCATGCCGCCCATGGCGCAGACGAACAGCGCGCCGAAGATCCACGTCATCACGCCGCCGTCGCGTCCGATGTAGACGAACGACATCGCGCCCATGCCGAGCATCATCGGCAGGAACATCATCAGCTGCACCATGCCGCCCGACGAGCTCTTCGGGAGCATCGGCGGCGACTGCAGCACGATCTCGGACGGGCGCTCTGGCGAGAGGCTCATGCAGCAATGCTCCAGCGGATCGGGGTGGCTCTGACCGGTATTTTGGCCACTCGCCGCCACGCCGCGGTGGGTACTTTTGCCGTCCGCCCGCTTCCGGGGCCGAACCTACGCTCAGCCGAGCAGACCCCCCGGAAGGAGACCCATGGCCGGCGAGTACCGGGCTGAGCCCGAGGCGATGCGCTCCGCCGTGGGCAACGTCGGGGGCATCATCGCCCACGGCATCAACGCCGTGGCCGACCTCGAACGGCTCGTCGTCCAGCCGATGTCGTTCGCCACCTTCGGCAGCGCGGTCGCCGCCGCGAACGCGGCCCTGCACTCCAGCCAGATCACCGCCGTCCGCACGCTCCTGCAGCTGCTGCAGCAGGTCAACGGGCTCGTCAAGGCCAGCGCCGACGCCTACCAGGCAGCCGACCGGGACGCGGCCGCCGGCTACGGCGGCGGGCACGCCCCCGCGAGCACCGCGTCCTCGATCTGGGGCAGCCCGCACGCCTCCGAGCTCGCCACCCTGGCCATCAACGACAGCGCGGGCGCCCACGGCGAACCGTCGTCGGTCGGGAACGTGCTGCGCTACCTCGGCGACGCGCGGCTCGGCAGGCTCGGCGACCACCCGATCACCGACACCCGCTTCCACGGCGTCGCCGACTTCAACGACTGGCTCGCCGGCGACGCCGACAACCAGGCGCGGGTCGGGCTGATCGAGGTCTACGCCGGCACCGCGCGCACGTTCTCCGACGTGCCCGGCGGGGTGCACAGCGGGGACGTCGTCGTCGTGGAGCCGCTGATGTTCTCCGACCGCCAGCCGGTCATCGGCGTCGCCGGCGACGGCGGCCGCCTCTACAACCACGGGCTGCTCGACGCCCGCATCGGCGGCCTGGCGAAGGTCAGCGTCTACCGGCCCGCCTCCGTCGTCGCCTGATCGTCCGCTCCTCGAATCCCTGTGAGGTCCGATGCTGACTTTCCCCAACTCCAGCGCGATGGACGCGACCGCGTCCTCGGGCGGGCCGATCACCGTCCTGCCGCAGATCGTCACCGGCCAGCCGGAGCAGATCGCGAAGCACGTGGTGGACCTGGTCAAGAAGGCCGAGCAGTTCCTCAGCATGTACCACGAGCTCACCAAGGCCGCCGACCAGCTCGGGAAGATCTGGTCGGGCGCGGCGAGCGAGTCGGCGCTGAAGAAGATCAGCGACTCCCTCGACCAGCTCACGAAGATCATCAACGTCGTGCAGAAGGGCGCCGAGCTGCTCGGCGTCTCCGGCACGCTGATCAAGACCGCGCAGGAGGCCTACCGCGCGGTCGTCTCCGCGGTGAACCCGACGGTCGCCGCGCTGATGTCGAACTGGTGGACCTACGGGGCCGCGGTCGCTTTGTCGACCGCGACGAGCGCGTCGCTGCGGGCGTTCATCACCGCGATCGGCGCGCTGCTCAAGGCGCTCGGCGCGGTCGACCTCGCCCAGCAGGTCACCACGCTCGCGCAGGTCATCGGCGAGATCGAGAAGCTCTTCCACCACTCTTCCGGCGGCTCGGGCGCGACCACGCCGTCGATCGGGAACACCCCGGTCCGCGCGCCGCAGACCCCGGCGCCGGTGGCGAGCCCGTCGGGGCAGCAGGCGGTGGCGGGCGGGAGCGGCGGGGGGATCCCGCAGCAGCCCTCGTTCACTGACTACACCCCGCCCGCGCTCGCCACCGGCGCCGGTTCCAGCGGCACCGCGGGGACCGGCACGGCCAACCCGGCGAACAGCTGGATCCCCGTCGACCACGCCGGGACGACGACGCCGGCCGCCGTCCCCACACCGGCCCCGGCCCCCACGCCCCTTCCGGCGCCGGTGGGCGGGCACGCGGACGAGGTCGTCATCCACACCAACCTCACCACCGGTGAGTCCACTGTGGAGGCTCCCGGTGGGCAGGACTTCGACCTCGACATCGCGCTGGACTACAACGGCAAGCACTTCAGCCAGCACGTCGGCTACGACGCGGCCGGGAACTAGCCGATGGCGGGCTCGGGGGTCGTCGACGCGTCCGGGGTGGTCAGCTCGGTGCTGTCCGGGTACCGGCGGGTGCTCGCCGAGTGCCGGCGGCGCGTCACCGGGGACCCCGGGGCGCTGAGCGCCGCCTCGCAGCGGGTCGCCGGCCAGGCGTCGGCCGTCTCGGGCAAGGCGCGCGAAATCGGCGAGTCCGCGAAGACGCTGCACGCGGACTGGGACGGCGACGCCTACACCGCCTTCGCGACGGCGGCGGAGAAGCTCGGCGAAGGGCTCACCGAGGCCGCCACGAAGCTCGACGACCAGGCGAAGCGGCTTTCGACCGCCGCGCAGCTGGTGCAGTCCGCGGAAGCCGCCGTCGACTCGGTGCTGGCGCAGTTCGACCAGTACGCCGCCCAGCTGACCGCGCAGGCTCGCGCGGTGAACTCCGCTTCGGTCGGCGCGTTCATCCAAGCCGCGCGGCAGCTCGGCGAACAGAGCGTCGAAGCGGCCCGCCAGGTCGTCGACGAGTTCTCCGACGCGCTCGCCGAGCTGTTCCCGCCCGAAGGCGTCGGACGGCTGGAACACGAGCTCGGCAAGTGGGCGCGCGGTCCGCTGCACTGGCTCAACGGCGAGCCCCTCGACGGCCGGAAGCGGCCGCGGACCGTGCCGTCGTGGTTCGGCAACTCGGGCTGGAAGAAGCTCACCTGGGACGGCCTCGAAGGCACGCGCGCGCCGAAGAAGGCGGACACGCCGTTCGGGCAGCCCGAAGCCGAGGGCCTGAAGAACAAGATCGGCCGCAACACCGAGATCACCTACTACAAGTTCCAGCACGAGCAGGACGGCTTTTCCCCGGAGTACGACGGGAAGATCACGTCGAAGGGCTGGGACGCGAGCGCGTCCGGGCACGCGGAACTCGCGGCGCTGCACGGCGAGGCCGAGGCCAAGAAGGAGTGGGGCGTCGCCGAAGCCCACGCCAAGGGCACGGTGTTCGCCGGCGGCGAGGTGAGCGGGTCCGGCACGATCGGCGCCCACGGCGTCGGCGCGCACGCCAACGCCTTCGTCGGCGGGAAGGTCGAGGGCGAGGTCGCCGCGGACGTCGCGGGCATCGGCGTCGGCGCGAACGGCACCCTGCAGTACGGCCTCGGCGCGCAGCTGGACGCCCAGGCCGTCTACGACGCCGGGCACCTCAAGGTGAACTTCAAGGCGGGGGCGGCACTCGGGCTCGGCCTCGGTGTCGGCGCGAAGATCGACATCGACCTGCCGAAGCTCGGCCACACGATCACCGAGTACGGCGGCGCCGCCGTCGACGCGGTCAGCCACGCGGCAACCGATGCGGCCGACGCCGTCGGATCCGCTTGGGACGACGCCGTCGCCTACGTGGGGCTGTGATGACGCTTCCCCTCGACTTCGTCATCCCGGACGGCTGGACCGCCGTCGACCCGGGCGACTCGGGCGCGGTGTTCGTCGCCGTGCACGACGCCCCGCCCGGCGAGTTCGTCCCGAACATCACGGTGAGCGTGCAGCAGCGGCCGGACGGCGCCACGATCGACGACATCGCCGCCGAGGCCGTCGAACGGCTTTCGCGGACGCTGGCCGGCATCGACGTGCTGAACCGCCGCGACGTCGGCGAGCCCGCCGCGCCCGGCGTCATGCAGCTCCTGCGCCTGCGCACCGGCGAAGGCACCGAGCTGATCCAGACCCAGGTGCACCTGACGGTCCCCGGCGCGGTGCCGGCGGACCGGCTGGTGCTCGAGCTCGCCTGCACGGCCGCACCCGCGGCCGCGCGGCGGCTCGCCCCCGGTTTCCAGCGGTTCGTGGGCAGCGTCCACGTCCGCCAGCACGAAGGGAAAGCACAGTGACCGATCCGTACGCGGTGCCGGACATGGACGAGCTGCTGGCGCAGGTGCGCAAGCAGACCGAAGAGGTCCAGCGGATCCAGCGCACGGTCGAGGCGATGGAGGTCAAGGCGCACTCGCGGCAGAACGAGGTCACCGTCACCCTCCGCGGCGACGGCCGCTTCACCTCGATCGACATCGACCCCCGCGCGATCCGCGAGTACGACGCCCGCAACCTGTCGGAGATCGTCCTGGAGGCGGTGAACGCCGGGCTGCAGAAGCTGGCCGAGGCGTCTTCCGCCAAGTTCGCCCCGGTGATCGCGGCCGCGAAAGACGTGTGATGACAGCTTCTTTGACCGGCACGACCCGGCGGGTCACGGTGGTCACACCGCGGGCCCGCGTCGATGTCGCGTTGCCGCAGCAGTCGACGTTCGCCGAGCTGGTGCCGCAGCTCGTGCGGCTGGCCGGAGCGTCCGGGCAGGCGTCGGCCGAACATCCGGGCTGGGTGCTTTCCCGGCTGGGCGGGGCGCCCCTCGCTCTGGGACTCAGCGTCGCGGCGGCCCAGATCCGCGACGGCGAAGTGCTGCACCTGACCCCGCGGGAGCGCCCGCGGGGTCCGCTGCTGTTCGACGACGTCGTCGACTCGATCGCCAGCGTCGCCGACACGTCCGGGGGCTGGGGCCCGTCGGTGGCCCGCCGGTCCGGCCTGGTCGCCGCGGTGGTCCTGCTGCTGGCGGGCGGCCTGCTGGTGCAGGCGGCGGCGTCCGGCAGTGTCCTGGCCCCGATCGGGACGGGATTGCTGGCGCTGGTGCTGCTGCTCGGCGGCGGCGCGCTGAGCCGTGCCTACGGCGACGCCGAGGCGGGCGCGGCCGGGTCGCTGGCGGGCGTCGGCGTGGCGTTGCTGGCGGGGATGTCGGTGCTGCCCCCGCACCCGCTGTTTTCGTTGTCGGCGGGCCCGCTGGCGGCGGGCCTCGCGGCGGTGACGGTGTACGGCGTCCTGGCGGCGGTGTCGGTGGCGGACCGCCTGCCGTGGTTCGTGGCGATCACGGGCGCGGCCGGTTTCGGGGCGCTGACGTGCGGGGTCGTCCTGCTGGCGGGTGTTTCGGCCGGTTCGGCGGCGGCGGTGGTGGCGGTGCTGTGCACGGCGCTGGCGGCGGTGGCGCCGATGCTGGCGTTGCGCCTGGCCCGCTTGCCGCTGCCGCGGGTGCCGGACGACATGGAGGCGTTCCGCGCGGACGAGCAGCCGTCGCTGGGCACGGAGATGATCGGCCGGACGTCCCGCGCCCAGGCGGTGCTGACGGGGTTGCTGGTGGCTTTGGGCCTGGTGGTGTTGGCGGCGTCCGTCGTGCTGTCGGCGGGCGGGCCGTGGGAGGCGGGTCTGGCGGGGTTGCTGGGTTTGGCGTGGATCCTGCGGTCACGGTCGTACGCGGGCCGCGCCCAGCGGCTGGTGCTGATCGGCTTCGGGGTGCCGACGCTGGTGTGCGCGGGGGTGTGGCTGGTGGCGTCGGGCAACCGCACGGCGGTGTTCGCGGCCGGCTGCGCGGTGGTGCTGGCGGCGGTGATCTGCCTGGTGTACGCGACGCGGGTGGCGCGGGGACTGCGGTCGCCTTACTGGTCGCGGCTTTTGGATGTGTCGGAGTTCTTGGTGTTGCTGTCGCTGGTGCCGGTGGTGGCGATGATCGCGGGGGTGTACGAAGCCGTCCGGGGCTGAGGGGCTGCCGGGCCGTCGAGGTATTCGACTGAACGTTTCATTGACGGTGCCGCGCGGACCCTGTCAAGATTGTTTGGGAGCGCTCCCAGGTCGTTCACCGCCGACACAGGGAGATGCCATGTCACCACGCCAAGAGCAGTCCGGAAGTTCGCCGTTCCTGCGCCGGCGGACCGTGCTGGCGGCGGGCGCCGTCCTGCCGGTGCTGGCGGCCCGGACACCGGCCGCGGCGGCCACCTCCGTGGTCGTCGAGCCGTCGAACGTGCAGCAGACCATCCTGGGCTTCGGCGGGATGAACCACACCGTCTGGATCAGCGACCTCACCGCCGCCCAGCGCGAGACGGCGTTCGGCAACGGCACCGGGCAGCTGGGGTTCACCGTGCTGCGCATCCCGGTGCACGAAGACCGCAACAACTGGAGCCGCGAGGTCGCCACCGCCAAGCGCGCGAGCGAGCTGGGGGCGAAGGTCATCGCCTCGCCGTGGAACCCGCCCGCCTCGATGACCGAAAGCTTCTCCGGGGGCAAACGGCTGAAGTACGGCTCCTACGGCGCCTATGCCCAGCACCTGAACGACTTCACCGCGTTCATGGCCAGCAACGGCGTGAACCTGTACGGGATCTCGGTCCAGAACGAGCCGGACTACGCGTCGGCGTGGACGGCGTGGACCGCCGCCGAGATCGTCAGGTTCCTGCGCGAGAACGCCGGCTCACTCACCACCCGGGTCATCGCGCCCGAGTCGTTCCAGTACCGCAAGAACATGTCCGACCCGATCCTGAACGACGCCACCGCGCTGGCGAACGTGGACATCATCGGCACGCACCTCTACGGCACCTCGTTCGCGAACCTGCCCTACCCGCTCTTCCAGCAGAAGGGCGGCGGCAAGGAGCTGTGGATGACGGAGGTCTACTACCCCAACAGCACCGACTCGGCCGACCTGTGGCCGCAGGCGCTCGACGTGGGCGAACACATCCACCGCGCGCTGGTCGACGGCCGGTTCCAGACCTACGTGTGGTGGTACATCCGCCGGTCGTACGGCCCGATGCGCGAAGACGGCCAGATCAGCAAGCGCGGCGCCTGCATGGCGCACTTCGCGAAGTGGGTGCGTCCCGGGTACTCGCGGATCACCGCGACCGCGAACCCGCAGGCGAACGTCTACGTCTCGGCGTTCAAGAGCGGAGCGCGGGTCGTCATCGTCGCGATCAACAAGAACACCGCGGCGGCCGACCTCGCGTTCACCGTCCGGGACACCGGCTCCGCGACCGCCCCGACCTGGCTGACGAGCGCGAGTGCGAACCTCGCGCAGTACACCGACGTCACGGTCACGAACGGAGCGTTCAACGCTCAGCTGCCCGCCCGGAGCATCAGGACGATCGTCATCGGCTGAGTCAGCCGTCCAGCGCGAGCGGCAGGGTCCGGCGCACCCCGGTCCCGTGCCGCCCGTGCAGCGGGCCACCGGAATCCCCGGCGCGTTCGCCTTGGCTTTCGAAGGCGTCTGCGGCGGGAAACTCCACATCACAATTGCGCGAGAATCGTTGCGCGCGCCGGGCTGGTTGCGACCCTGCACATGTGCGGCGAATGTGGGCGGCCCGGTGGTGGCACGGCGTGGTGTCCGTGGTGCTCGCAGCCGGTCTGGGGATGGTGACCAACCTCGTCACCAGCACGTTCACCTGGAGTTTGGCGGCCTTCGGGTTCGCTCTGGTCGTTACGCAGGCATTGTTGTCCGTCTGGCAGGCCCGGCAGGAACAGCGGAACCGCCGCACCGCACGAGACGGACTGCTCGCCCCTTTGCGTCCTCCTGCACCCGAACAACGAAAAGACGCCTCGGTCGACGCTCGTCAGCTCGTGTATCTGCTGACTGCTCCGTTCAGCCCGACGCCGTTGTGGGGTCGCCGGGCGGTGCACGACGAGTTGCTGGCGTGGTGCGTCGATCGTAGCTCGTCCGCCGGGGTGGTACGGGTCGTTTCGGGCCCGGCGGGAGTGGGCAAGAGCCGGCTGGCGCTGGCCGTCGCCGAATCCCTCCCGGCCGGCTGGGCCGCAGGACGATTCACCGGCAACGGGGAACAGCTGGTGAAGCTGATCGCCGATGCGGGCGAGCCGACGCTGGTGATTGTCGAGGATGCGGACCGGGTGGCCGGCCTGGACACCCTGATCCTGCAGGCGTCCAAGCACCCGACCCTGGTGCGGCTGCTGATGATCGCCCGTGAGGGCCTGGGGCCGATGCCGGAAACCGTGCTGCCGCAGGTGAACCAGGGAGTGTCGCTGACGGCGCTGGGAGACTCCGGCGACCGGCAGCGGTGGTTCGGGGAAGCCGTCCGCGCCTACGCCCGGAAGCTCGAGATCCCGCCGCCGGACCTGCCGGACCGAGCCGTCGGCCACGACGGTGACACGCCCCTGATCGTGCATGCCCGGGCCCTGCTCGCGGCGCTGGGCCGACAGGGAACCCGGACCTGGTCGTTCGCGGAAATCATGTCCGAGCTCGTCGCACTGGAACTGCACAGCTGGGAAGCCGACCTGGACCGGCTGCCGAAGGGGTGCGACGTCGAGGTCCTGTCGCAGGCGGTCGCCGTGCTGCTCGTGCTGCCGGCTCGGACGGACGAGCAAGCAGCGGACCTGCTCCGGCGGGTTTCGCAGTACTCGAAGAAGGCCGCGTTCGAGTCGCGGATGACGATCGCGCGCTGGGCCCGCCGCCGGCACCCGCCCGGCCCGGACGGCCGCCTCGACCTCCGTCCGCACTTGGTGGGGGAGCGGCTCGTCCTCGACGTGCTGGGAAGGACGAACCTGCTGCGCGAAGAAGACACGGCGGCGATCACGGCCCTGGTGCGCAGCTACACGGAGTTCCCGGACGCGCTCGAGGTACTCGTGCCGCTGCTGGACCGCCAGCGAGCGCACCTGCCGGAACTGCTGGCGGGGATCATCGACACGGGTGTTGCCGGTCATGCCTTGGACGTTGCGCTGGCTGCGCTGGTCGACGCCGACGACGGGCTCGTGCGGCTCCGGTTGATCACCATCGAAGCGCCGGTCAGCCTCCGGAACCTCAGGGCTGCCATCAGCCAATGCGCCGTGGCGCACCATCGCGAACTGGTCAAGGCCGATCCGGATCGTTACCTGCCCGACCTGGCCGATGCGCTGTTCGACCTCGGCAGCAGCCTGCAGGCGCTGGGGCGCTTTCGCAGCGCTCTCGGTTTCATCGAAGAATCAGTTGAACTTTATCGCCGTCTCGCGATCGATGACCCCGAAACCTATGAGCAGGACCTGGCGGCTTCGCTGGTTGGAGCGTCGTTCATCCTTCGCGAGCTGGGGTGTCCGCGTGACGCTGTCGAGCTTGCTCGGGAAGGAGTCGGAATCCACCGGCGCCTCGCGGTCGACGAAGCGAACTTCGACGAAGGACTTTTTGCGTACTCGTTGAACACCTTGGGGCTCGTCCTGCGCGAACTGGGGCGTCCGCGCGAGGCCATCGAAGTTGCCCGGGAATCTGTTGAACTGTTCCGGCGGCTCGCGGCCGAAGCGCCGGAATCCCAGGTACCCATCCTGGCAATGGCCCTGCTGAATCTCGGCCTTGTCCTGGGTGAGCTGGGAGAGCTTCATGACGCTGTCGACAGTGTGCGGGAATCAGTGGAAATACACCGGCGCCTCGTGGCGGTCGAACCGGATCTTTATCAGGATGCACTTGCGATGTCGATTACGAACCTCGGTTTCCTTCTGGGTGAAACCGGGCAGTACCGTGATGCGCTGAGTGCCGCACAAGAATCCGTGGAACTGTATCGAGGCCTTGTGGTCGAAGACCCGACTGTGCACGAAACCTATTTCGCCATGGCGCTCCTCGACCTCGGCCAGATGCTGTTCAAACTGGGGCGTCCGCGCGAAGCTCTCGGCGTCACGGAGGAGTCGCTCAAATTGAATCGACGCCTCGCGGCAAGCGAGCCTGCCTTCCATGAACCCAAACTCGCCAAAACGCTGATCAATCTCTCCGTGATCCTGAAGGATCTGGAGCGATTTCAAGATGCGCTCGCGGCCGCTGAGGAATCGGTGAGCCTGTATCGGCGTCTTGCTGTTGCCGAACCCGATATTCACGAACCCGAACTGGCCATGTCTTTGGTGAACTCCAGCGTTGTACTCGAGGAGGCGGGACAGCTGGGCGAAGCTCTTCGCAACGTCGAGGAATCGGTTGATCTTTATCGACGTCTCGCATCGGGCGAACCGGCTTCTTATCAACACAAACTTGCCATCGCGTTGAGCAATCTCGCGGCCGGCCTCCATTCGGTGAACCGGATCGATGACGCATGGCGGGTTTGGGAGGAAGAAGCGGCTGTGTTGAAGGCGTGCGCGGAGCGGGACGAGAAGCTTTACGGCCCCTCGTATCGCCGCGTCCTCGCGCTGTTGCGTGAAAAACCCGGCGGTGCCGATTAGAAGGCTTGCGCGGGTTCAGCTGTCCAGCGCCAGCGGCAGCGTTTTTCGCACCCCGGCCCCATGCCGCCCGTGCAGCGGAACCACCCCGGCCGGCACCGGGACCGCAGCACCAGCCCGAGCCCCCACCCGAACCGTCACCTCGGCCTTCTCCCGCCCACCCGCCGTCCGCGTCAGCGTGTACGAAGTAGCCGTGAAAGCCGCCCCCGGAACCGCCAGATCCAGCACCCGCGGCGACCGCGGCCGGAAGCACACCTGCGAAGCCCCG
This sequence comes from Amycolatopsis vancoresmycina, assembly GCF_000716785.1. Classification (GTDB taxonomy): domain Bacteria; phylum Actinomycetota; class Actinomycetes; order Mycobacteriales; family Pseudonocardiaceae; genus Amycolatopsis; species Amycolatopsis vancoresmycina. The sequence goes on along the minus strand of NZ_JNYY01000008.1, from coordinate 547,850 downwards.
CCCCAGGTCCAAGCCCGCCACCCCTCAGGCGCCCCGGAACCAGGCCCCTGCACGCCCAAAGCCACCCGAAGCTCCTTCGCGAGCTCCCCGGCCTCCAGCACCGTGCTCTGATACCCCGCCTCAGCCAGCACACCCATCAGGCTCAACGCCGCCGACGCTGTGCTCCGCAACGCACCCAGGTCCCCGCCACCACGAGCCAGCGCCGCGATCGGCGCCAGGTCGGGCCGGTACCGCACCGCCAGCCACCGCACCCGCAGCACCTGGTCGCCGCGCGGGATCGCCCACGTCAGCAGCTGCGCCGACGCCAGCGGGATGTCCGCCCGCTCGTACGCCGACCGCAAAGCCTCCACCAGCGGCCCCGGTGCTCCCGGCCCCGGTGTCAACCGGATCAGCGCGCTCCAGCCGCCGTCGACCTCCGCCACACCGAACCGGTTGCCCGCTCGGTCGACGTGCTGGCGGACCTTCACCGGTCCCGCCACCGTCAGCAGCGGGTCCGGGCTGTCGCGGCGGGTGTCGTGGCGCCGCAACCGGAACGCCGTCCACGTCAGCGCCCAGCCCGCCAGGTGCCGGCCGGCGAAGCGGACCGATGTCAGCAGCACCACCGCGCCCGCGCCGATGCTGACGCCCAGCTGCACCGGCTGGGTGACGCCGTCGGCCATCCACGCGAGCAGCACGGCGATCGCGGCGATCTCCCACACCGCGGCCTGCAGCGGGCGGATCGGCAGTAGCCACCGCAGCGGCGTGGACGCGGGCCGGGACGGTGCCAGGCGGACGGCGGTATCGACGGACACGGGCTCCCCTTTCCCCGCCCCGACGCTACTGCCTCCCCAGATGCGGCGTGGGCGTAAAAATTACCCTCGCCGCACGCCGGTCCGGTGCCTAGCATCGGCCACTCGGGAGGACGACGCACACAGCGGGGGCGCAGCAGCGTGTGGACGCAGCGGGACCAGATCCAGGCGTACCAGTTCCTCCGCCGCAGGCTCGTCTCCGCGCTCGTCGCCGCCGACGCCAACCACCCCGTCTCGCCGAGCCGGCGGCTCGTCCTCGGCACCGTGCTGGGCGTCGCGGCCGCCCTGCTGGTCACCGCCGTCTTCGGCATCATCGGGCTGCTGAACCCCTCCGGCGGCAAGGACTGGCTGGCCGGCGGCAAGGTGATCGTCGAGGAGGGCACCGGCGCGCGGTTCGTGCTCGGCGCCGACGGCGTCCTGCACCCGGTGCTCAACTACGCCTCCGCGCGGCTGCTGGCCGGCGGCAACGGCGACGCGACCGTGTCGGTGTCGCCGGAAAACCTCGGCAAGGCGGGCCGCGGTGCGCAGATCGGCATCCCGGGCGCGCCCGACTCGCTGCCGTCGCCGAAAGCGCTCGTGAACGTTCCCTGGACGAGCTGCAGCCGGACCACCCAGGACGCGCCCGCGTCGGCCGAGCCGCGCACCGCCGTCCTGCTGGCCGAGCCCGCGTCCGGCGTCGAGCTGCCGCGGGACCAGGGCGTGATCGTGCGACTGCCGCAGGGCGACCGCTTCCTGCTCGCCGGCGGGCGGCGGTACAAGCTGAGCGACGAGGCCGCGACCGCGCTGCAGTTCGACAGCTACCCGACGATCGCGGTGTCCGCGCGCTGGATCGACACCGTCCCGGCGGGTCGCGACCTCACCGCGCTGCCGGTCGACGGCGCCGGCGACCGGGGGCCGAAGGTGGGCGGCCGGGACACCCGGGTCGGCGAGGTCCTCGCCGTCGTCGACGCGATGGCCGCGCCCGGCACCGCCACGTCGTACTACCTCGTGCGCCGGGACGGGCTCGAGCCGGTCGGGCAGACCGAAGCGAGCCTGCTGGTCACCACGGAGGCGAACGCGTCCGCCTACGAAGGGACGCCGAAGCCGGCCGACGTGCGTGCGGCGGACGTCGCCGCGGTGCCGAAGGTCGCCGCGCCGCGGGCCGGCGGCGCCGACCCGGCGGCCTTCCCCGACCGCATCCCCGGCAAGGCACCGATCACCGGGAACTCCGTGGCGCTGTGCGTTCAGGGCAGCCGGTTGCTCGTTTCGGCCGAATTCCCGCTTCCCGTTGGCGCCAAAGCCATCCAGGTCGCCACCCGGACCGAAGCAAGGGTGGCGGACGAGGTCTACGTCCCCCCTTCGGGTGGGGCCGTCGTCGTCGAAGCCGGTTCGGTCACGGCGTACCTGGTGACCGACACGGGCCGGAAGTACCCGGTGGTGAACGCGCAGTCCCTGGCCTCGCTCGGCTACGGAAGCGTCGCCAAGCCGCCGATCGCAGGTAGTTTGCTGGCATTGGTGCCGACGGGCCCCGCGCTGGACCCGGCCACGGCCGGGCGGCCGGCTCCGTCGGGTGGAACGGGGTGAAAGTCGTGCACATGACAGAAGAGCGTCCGACCGAGGGTGAGCTGGACCAGGGGCGGGTCCGGGTCGCGGTCATCGAAGACCACCCGCTGTACCGCGTCTCCGTGGAACGTGTGCTGGCCGAGGCGGACTTCGTCGAGCTCGGCGCGGTCGTCGACTCGGTCGCCCGGTTCCACGTGCACCGGCAGCCACCGGGCAGCGTGGTCCTGCTCGACCTCGGTCTCCCCGGTGTCGCCGGGGCGGCGGCCGTGCTGGAGGTGTGCGAGCTCGGGCACCACGTGCTCGTGGTGTCCGCCCAGGCCGAGCCGGAGGTCGTGCTCGGCGCGATCGCGGCGGGGGCGCGCGGGTTCCTGTCGAAGGACGTCGACGCCGACGAGCTGCTGATCGCGATCAGGACGGTCGCCGGCGGCGGCGCGTACGTCTCGGCCGTGGTCGCCGGGATGATCATGAAGGACAACGCCGACCGGCCCGCCGTGTCGGCCGAAGCCGAGCTGTCCCCGCGCGAGGAGCAGGTGCTGCGGCTGGTGGCCGCGGGGGAGCGGGACGTCGACATCGCGCTGATCCTCGGCATCGGCGTCCGCACGGTCCGCGGCTACCTCGACCGCATCCGCGACAAGACCGGCGAGCGGCGGCGGCCGGGGCTGGTCAAGGAGGCCATCCGCCGCGGCCTGATCGGCGGCGCGGGCCCCCGGCGCGGCGGCCGCAAATGAGCGACTCCGCGCGGCGCATCCCGGTCGGGGTGATCGAGGACCACCCGCTCTACCGGTACGCGCTGACCCGCGTGCTGACCGAAGCGCCGGACATCGAGCTCGGCGCGGTCGCCGACTCGGTGGCCCGGTTCGCGGTCCAGGACCAGCCGTCCGGCAGCGTCGTCGTCCTCGACCTCAAGCTGCGGGGCGTCCAGGACGCGGCCGCGGTCCTGGAGGTGGGGCAGATGGGGCACAAGGTGCTGGTGGTGTCCGCGCACGCGGAACAGCCGGAGGTGCTCGGCGCGATGCAGGCGGGCGCGAAGGGCTTCCTGTCGAAGGACGTCGACGGCGACGAGCTCCTGCGCGCGATCCGCACGATCGCCGACGACAACGCGTACGTGTCGCCGACGCTGGCCGGGATGATCATCCAGGACAGCGAGGAGCGCCACGCGGGCCCGAAGATCGTGCTGTCGGAGCGCGAAAAGCAGGTGCTGCGCCTGGTGGCGGCGGGGGAGCGGGACGTCGACGTGGCGGAGATCCTCAACATCAGCGTCCGCACGGTGCGGTCCTACCTGGACCGCATCCGCGACAAGACCGGCGAACGGCGGCGCGCGGGCTTCGTGCGCGTCGCCATCCGCGAGGGCCTGTTGCGCTAGAGGCGCCGGTTGGCCAAGGCTCCGGTGGCGGCGCGGGCCTTGGCCGACACCGCCGGGTCCACGTCGACCAGCAAGGTCTCCGTGCCCGCGCCCGCGGCGGCCGCCACCCGGCCGAAGCCGTCCGCGGCCAGCGAGTAGCCGATCCCCGTCGGCGCCTTCGGGTTGACCGTGACGCCCGTCGCCGCCGGGTCGGCCTGGCCGCACGCCAGCACCCAGCAGCCCGAGTCCAGGGCGCGCGCCCGCACCAGCACCTCCCACTGCTCGCGCTTGCCCTCGCCCGCGCCCCAGGACGCCGGCAGCAGCACGACGTCGGCGCCGTCGTCGGCCAGGGCGCGGAACAGCTCCGGGAACCGGACGTCGTAGCAGGTCGCGACGCCGAAGACGACGCCGTCCAGCTCGAACGTCGTCGCCGTGGTGCCGGGCGCCACCGTGTCGGACTCGGCGAACCCGAACGCGTCGTAGAGGTGGATCTTGTCGTAGCCGCGGTGGTGCCCGCCGCCGGTGACCAGCAGCGTGTTGCGGACCCGCCCGTCGTCCGCGGGGGTGAACATGCCGACGACGACGACCACGTCGTGCTCGGCCGCCACCGCGGCCACCGCCGACGCCCACGGCCCGTCCAGGGGCTCCGCGACCGGCTCGAGCGGCCGTCCGAAGCGCGCCATGGTCGCTTCGGGGAACACGACGATCCGCGCGCCGTCCGCCACCGCGGCCTCCACCCCGGAGCGAATCAGCTTCAGGTTCGCCTCCGGATCGTCACCCGAGTTGACCTGGCACAACGCGATTCGCGCCACCGCTGCCTCCTGCATGCTGGGATCGGCCGTCACCGGGGAGTATCGCCGACGGGCGTCCCAGTGTGACCTCGTACCCTGGAGGGCATGTTGAACCGCACCGACCTGCGCGGGCAGGTCCCGACCGCCGCCGAACTGCGCGCCACGCTGCCCCGCGCCGAATACGACGTGGACGCGGCGCTGCATCACGTGCGCCCGGTGGTCGAGGCGGTCCGCGACCGCGGTGTCGAAGCCGTCCTCGAGTACACCGAGAAGTTCGACAAGGTCCGGCCGTCCTCCGTGCGGGTACCGCGTGCCGCGCTGACGCAGGCTCTGGAACAGCTGGACCCGGCCGTGCGCGCCGCGCTCGAGGAGTCGATCACCCGGGCCAGGAAGGTGCACGCCGAGCAGCGCCGCACCGACGTCACGACCACCGTCGTCGAGGGCGGCTCGGTCACCGAGAAGTGGGTGCCGGTCGAGCGCGTCGGTCTGTACGCGCCGGGCGGGCTGGCCGTGTACCCCTCGACCGTGGTGATGAACGTCGTCCCGGCGCAGATCGCCGGCGTCGGGTCGCTGGTCGTCTGTTCGCCGCCGCAGGCCGCGTTCGGCGGGCTGCCGCACCCGACCATCCTCGCCGCGGCCGAGCTGCTCGGCGTCGACGAGGTGTGGGCCGCCGGCGGCGCGCAGGCCGTCGCGCTGCTGGCGTACGGCGGCACGGACACCGACGGCGCCGAGCTGGCCCCGGTCGACATCGTCACCGGCCCGGGCAACATCTACCTGACCGCGGCGAAGCGGCTCCTGCGCGGCCTGATCGGCATCGACGCCGAAGCCGGGCCGACCGAGATCGCCATCCTGGCCGACGAGACCGCCGACCCGGTGCACGTCGCCGCCGACCTGATCAGCCAGGCGGAGCACGACCCGCTGGCCGCGAGCGTCCTGGTGACGACGTCGGCCGAGCTGGCCGACGCGGTCGACCAGGAACTGGTGAACCGCGTCGCCGCGACGAAGCACAGTTCGCGGGTCGCCGAAGCCTTGGCGGGCAAGCAGTCCGGCATCATCCTGGTGTCCACAGTGGATGACGGGCTGCGGGTCGTCGACGCCTACGCCGCCGAGCACCTGGAGATCCAGACGGCGGACGCGCGCGCGGTCGCGGCCCGGGTCCGCAACGCGGGCGCGATCTTCGTCGGCGCGTACGCCCCGGTGTCGCTCGGCGACTACTGCGCCGGGTCCAACCACGTGCTGCCCACCGGCGGGTTCGCCCGCCACTCCTCGGGCCTGTCCGTGCAGAGCTTCCTCAAGGGCATCCACGTCGTGGACTACAGCGAGGACGCGCTGCGCGAGATCGCCGGCCGCGTCGTCGCGCTGGCCGACGCCGAGGACCTGCCCGCGCACGGCGAGGCCGTCACCGCGCGCTTCGGAGGTTCGCTCTGATGACGATCGGCGAAGAGGTCACCCTGGACCAGCTGCCGCTGCGCGAGGACCTGCGCGGCAAGTCGCCCTACGGGGCACCGCAGCTGGACGTCCCGGTCCGGCTCAACACCAACGAAAACCCGTACCCGCCGCCGCCTTCGCTGGTCGCGGATGTCGCGGAGGCGGTCCGTGCGGAGGCTGCCGAGCTGCACCGCTACCCGGACCGTGACGCGGTGGCGCTGCGCCAGGACCTGGCGGACTACCTGAGCGTGTCGACGCGGGTGGTGCTGTCGGAGGCGAACGTCTGGGCGGCGAACGGGTCCAACGAGGTGCTGCAGCAGATCCTGCAGGCGTTCGGCGGCCCCGGGCGCAGCGCGCTGGGCTTCGAGCCGTCGTACTCGATGCACCCGATCATCGCGTCCGGCACCCGCACCGAGTGGGTCCCGGCGCCGCGCCGCGACGACTTCACCCTGGACACGGCCGCGGCGGCCGAGGTCATCGCTTCCCGGCGGCCGGACATCGTGTTCGTCACGAGCCCGAACAACCCGACCGGTGGCTCGATCCCGCTGTCCGAGCTGCGTGCCGTGCTGGACGCGGCGACCGGGATCGTGGTGGTCGACGAGGCATACGCGGAGTTTTCGTCGCAGCCGAGCGCGGTCGAGCTGCTGGCGGACTACCCGTCGTCGTTGATCGTCTCCCGCACGATGAGCAAGGCGTTCGCGTTCGCCGGCGGCCGGCTCGGCTACCTGGCGGCGGCCCCGGCGGTGGTCGACGCGTTGCAGCTGGTGCGCCTGCCGTACCACCTCTCGCGCCTCACCCAGGCGGCGGCCCGGGCGGCCCTGCGCCACGCGGACGCCACTTTGGACAGTGTGCACAAGCTGGCCGCGGAACGCGACCGCGTCGTGGAGGCGTTGGCAGGGCTGGGTTACGACCCGGTGCCGAGCGACTCGAACTTCGTCCTCTTCGGACGGTTTGCCTCGCCTTCGGCCGCTTGGCAGTCCTATTTGGATCGCGGGGTGCTGATCCGCGACCCGGGCATCCCGGGTCACCTGCGCGTGAGCATCGGCACCCCGGAAGAGAACGACGCCTTCCTCGAGGCGAGTAAGGAAGTCTCGCGATGACCCGCATCGGCAAGGTCGAACGGACCACCAAGGAGTCCTCGATCTTCGTGCAGCTGGACCTCGACGGAACGGGCGAGGTCGAGATCTCGACCGGCGTCCCGTTCTACGACCACATGCTGACGGCGTTCGGCGTCCACGGTTCCCTGGACCTCAAGGTCGAGGCCACCGGCGACGTCCACATCGACGCCCACCACACGGTGGAGGACACGGCGATCGTGCTGGGCCAGGCGATCCGCCAGGCCCTGGGCGACAAGAGCGGCATCCGCCGCTTCGGCGACGCATGGATCCCGATGGACGAAACCCTGGCCCACGCGGCGATCGACGTCTCGGGCCGCCCGTACTGCGTGCACGTGGGCGAGCCGGAGCAGTTCACCACGTTCACGATCGGCGGAAACTATCCGTTCGTGTTGACGCGGCACGTGTTCGATTCATTGGCGTTCCACGCCCAGATCGCGCTGCACGTAAGGGTGATCCACGGCCGCGACCCGCACCACATCGCGGAGGCGGAGTACAAGGCGGTGGCCCGAGCACTGCGAGCGGCGACGGAGCCGGACCCGAGGGCGGGCGGCATCCCGTCGACGAAGGGCGTTCTGTGAACAACGGAGTAGTCGGAGTCCTCTTGCTCGCGCTCGGAGGATTCTTGGTGGGTGGCGTCTATTCGACGTGGAAGACGGCGAAGTTCATGGCGGTGGTGCTGGGAATCGCGGCACTCCTCGCCATCGGCGGCGCGATCTTCTGGTTCGCCAGCTAGGGCCCCGCACAGACCCCCCGCCCTCCCTGGGCAGGGCTCCGGCAAAGTCGTGTCGTTGCAGGCAGGCACGGCTCTCGGTGGTGATCATGTGGTTGTCGAAGCCCATGATCTGTGAGAGAGCCGTGCCTGCTGTTGCATCTTCTCCCAGCCCTGCCGTGCTGACCCGACTGGCCTCTGCCGACCTCGATCGAGCAGCTGATCTGCGCGATCACCTGGCCCTGGTGCCTGACCCGCGGAAACGGCGGGGGATGCGGCATTCACTGGCATCCGTCCCGGCGCTGGCCGCGGCCGCAGTCACTGCGGGAGCGCAGTCGTTCACCGCGATCGGGGAATGGGCCGCCGACGCACCCCAGCGCGTGCTGGCCCGCCTCGGCGCCCGGTTCGACCCCCGACGCGACCGGCACATCGCCCCGGACGAAGCCACCGTGCGGCGGGTGCTCTGCGGAATCAACGGCGACGACCTCGATACCGCGATCAGCTGCTGGATCAACGCCACCACCACAGAGGGCCCGACTGCGATCGCCGTGGACGGCACATCCCTGCGCGGCACATTCCCCCGCACCGGCGGAGCGGGCGTGCACCTGCTCTCCGCGCTGACCCATGAGGACGGCATCGTGCTGGCCCAGCAGAACGTGACCAGGGGAACGAGCGAAATCAGCTGGATGCCACCCCTGCTCGAGAACATCGACCTCGCCGGTGTCGTAGTCACCGCCGACGCCCTGCACACCACCCGCGGCCTGACCCGCCACCTCACCCGCCGCGACGCGGACTACGTGTTCACCGTCAAAGCAAACCAGCACCGCCTCCACACCCGGCTCACCGCGCTGCCCTGGCCCCAGGCCACCCACCACACCAGCACCGGAATCGGACACGGACGCCTCGAACAACGCACCATCGAAGTCCTGCCCGCCCCCGACGACCTCGGCTTCCCCGCCACCACACAGGTCTTCCAGCTCACCCGCTACCGCACCGACCGCACCACCGGAACCTGCGAAACCCACACCGGTTACGGCATCACCAGCCTGCCCGCCGGCACCGGACCAACCGACATCGCCACCCACCTACGCCGACACTGGGAAATCGAAAACCGGCTGCACTGGGTCCGCGACACCACCTACCGCGAAGACGCCTCCCGCGTCCGCACCGGCACCGGACCCCGCGCGATGGCTTCCCTGCGCAACCTCGCCATCAGCGCCCTGCGCACACAAGGCCACAACAGCATCGCCGCAGCCCTCCGCCACATGGCCCGAGACACCACCCGACCACTCACACTCTTCGGAATCACCCCATGACCAGCACAAACGACTTTGCCGGAACCCTGGTCCTCCACGGGGGGCGTGCCCTTGTCCAGTCTATCGGTGGCGGCCGACAAAACCCGCGGCCGAAGCCTGGTTGTCCACAACCCCGCGGGGTTGTGGACAACCAGGACTCAGCGGTTCGCGCCGACCAGTTCCCGTTCCTCGGGCTCGTCGAGGTGCTTGGTGAGCTTCTCGCCCTCCACGTCGACGTCCGGCAGCACGCGGTCCAGCCACTTCGGCAGCCACCACGCCCCACGGCCGAGCAGGGACATCACCGCCGGAACCAGCGTCATACGGACCACGAACGCGTCCACCAGCACGCCGAACGCCAGCGCGAAGCCGATCGACTGGATCAGCGCCGACTCGGCCAGGATGAACCCGGCGAACACGCTGATCATGATCAGCGCCGCCGCGACCACCACCCGCGCGCCGTGGCGGAAGCCCGTGACCATCGCCTCCTGCGGCTCTGCGCCGTGCACGTGCTCCTCGCGCATCCGCGTCACCAGGAACACCTGGTAGTCCATCGCCAGCCCGAACAGCACGCCGATCAGCAGGATCGGCAGCATGCTCATGATCGGCCCGGTCGACTCGACACCCAGCAGGTCCGTCAGCCACCCCCACTGGAACACCGCGACCACCGCGCCGAACGTCGCCGCGACCGAGCCGAGGAAGCCGATCGTCGCCTTCAGCGGCACCACCACCGACCGGAACACCAGCATCAGCAGTACGAACGCCAGCCCGACGATCAGCGCCAGGTACGGCAGCATCGCGTCCGACAGCTTCTCGGAGACGTCGATGTTCGCCGCCGTCTGGCCCGTCACCGCCAGCTTCGCGTCCAGCTTGCCGGATTCGGCGCGGATCGCGGCCACCAGGTCCTCGGTCTGCGTGCTGCTCGGGCCGCTCTTCGGGATCACCGTCAGCAATGCCGTGTCACCGGTCTGGTTGACACGCGGCGGAGTGACGGCGGCGACGTCCGGCAGCTTCTGGATGCCGGCCGCGGCCTGGCCGAGCGCCGCCTGGCGGTTGGCGCTTGCGGAGACGTCGACGACGACCAGCAGCGGCCCGTTGGAGCCTTCGCCGAAGCTGCGGCTGGCGATGTCGTACGCCTTCTTCTGCGTCGACTCGGGCGCCGCGGTGCTGTCGTTGGGCAGGCCGAGCTGCATGCTCAGCGCGGGCAGCGCGACGACGGCCATCCCGGCCAGCGCCACCAGCAGCACGGGGATCCGGTGCCGGGCGACGAACCGCGCCCAACGCTCGCCGTGCGTCGTTCCGACCGGCTTGCGGCGCAGCCGGATGCGGCCGCCGGCGACGCGGGCCCCGGCGAATCCGAGGATCGCGGGCAGCAGCGTCAGGGCGATGAGCACGGCGATCGCGACGGTGACGGCCGCGGCGACGCCCATCTGGCCGAGGAACGGGATGCCGACCACGGTGAGCCCGGCCAGCGCGATGATGACGGTGAGCCCGGCGAACACGACGGCGGACCCGGCGGTGCCCGCGGCGCGTCCGGCGGCTTCTTCGGGGTCGCGTCCGATGCTCAGCTCGTGGCGGTAGCGCGACACGATGAACAGCGCGTAGTCGATGCCGACGGCCAGGCCGATCATCAGCGCCAGGATCGGCGTGTTCGAGTTCAGCTCGAGGAACCCGGAGGCGAGGAAGATGCCGCCCATCCCGGTGCCGACGCCGATCAGCGCGGTGAGCAGTGGGATCCCGGCCGCGACCAGCGAGCCGAAGGTGATGATCAGCACGACGGCGGCGACGGCCACGCCCAGGCCCTCGGTGGCCCCGGTCGCGGGCACGCCCTGCACGGCGTCGCCGCCGAACTCGACGGTGAAGCCGGCCGCCCGGGCCGCGTCGGCCGGGGCCTGCAGCGCCTGGCGGTCCTCGTCGGTGAGCTCGTACGCCTTCGCTCCGTAGCTGACCTGGGCGAGGGCGACGCGCCGATCGGGTGAGATGGACTGCGCCTGGAACGGGTCGACCACGGCGGTGACCTTCGGCGCCGTCTTCAGCTGCCCGACCAGTGCTTCGACGGCGGCCTTGCCCTTCGCGTCGGTCACCGTGGTGCCGGCCGGAGCTTCGATGACGACGCGCGCGGTGGCGCCACCCGCGTTGGCCTGCGGGAACTTCTCGGTGAGCTGGTCGATCGCCCGCTGCGATTCGGTGCCCGGGATCGTCACCGAATTCGACAGCTGGCTCGACAGCGTCAGCGCGCCCAGGCCGAGGGCCACCAGTACGGCCGCCCAGACGGCCGCGACTAGCGCTTTTCGCCGGAAGGAGAACCGGCCCAGCCGGTACAAGAAGGTCGCCACGAGTCAGCTCCGTTTCGCCCGAACGGGGTCCAGTCACTCCATCAAGTGACTTCCACGCTAGCCGATCGGCAAGGGTGACTCCAAGCCGATCGGCAAGTATGTGACTTGCCGAACAGCAAGGTTTATTACTTGCCGGTCGGCTAGTAAGCCGGTTTGCCGATCGACAAGGCGTGACGTAGGCTCCGACGGCTCGCTGAGGAGGAAGAATGACCGCCGGCCCGGCCGAGGACACCCGGACCCGACTGCTGCAGACCGCGCTGCGCCTGTTCACCGAACACGGGGTCGAGGGCACGTCGCTGCAGATGATCGCGGACGCGCTGGGCATCACGAAGGCGGCGGTGTACTACCACTTCAAGACGAAGGCGGAGATCACCGAGGCGGTCGCCGAGCCGGGCGTCCGCGACCTGGACGAGCTGGTGCGCCGCGCGGCCGCGCAGAAGCGCCGCGGCGCGCAGGTGGATCTGCTGCTGGAGGGGTTCGTCGACCTGGTGATCCGCCATCGGACGCTGGTGGCGCTGTTTTCCAGCGACCCGGGGATCGCCCGCGCGATCGAGAAGTCGGCGCACGGCGGCATGGAGGGATTCGGCCAGGCGCTGCTCGGCATCCTGTCGGGCCCCGACCCGGACACGACGGCCCGCGTCAACGCACTGGTGACCCTGACGGGCATAGCGATGGCCGGCGGCTCCCCGGACCTGGCCGGCCTGGGCGACGACGAACTGCGCACGGAACTCCTCGACGTGGGCCGCCGCCTCCTCGGCCGCCCCCGCCGCCGGATCCCGGTCCCGACCCTCTGACACCGTGATGCCCCGCCAATCACGCGAGATGCCCCGCTGATCACGCGAGATACGCGCCCAATCACACGAGTTCCGGCTTCGATCACGCGAGTCGCGCGTACTTGCACGGCCGACTCGCGTACCTGGGCGGACGACTCGCGTACCTGGGCGGACGACTCGCGTACCTGTGCGGACGACTCGCGTACCTGTGCGGACGACTCGCGTACCTGGACGGACGACTCGCGTACCTAGGCGGCCGGTTTGCGTACCTGGACGGTCGGTTCGCGTGATCGGGGGCGGGACTCGTGTGATTGGGGGCGGGACTCGCGTGATTGCGGGGGCATCTCGCGTGACTGGCGGGGCATCTCGCGTGATTGGTGGGGTTTCAGGGGGTGGGGGAGAGGTAGGGCGGGGGGACTGAGGCCGTCAGCCAGACTCCGTTGGCGCTTACCTGGAAGGTGTGGCCGTCCGTGGCCATGGCGGCCGCGTCGACTCGGAGGATTACCGGTTTGCCGCGGCGGGCGCCCACCGTCCGGGCCGTTTCCGCCGTGGCCGACAGGTGGACCGCGTGGCGGTTCATCGGGCGGAGACCCTCGTGGAAGATCGCGTCGAGGGATGCTGCCACCGTGCCGTGGTACAAAACCGCCGGCGGTGTGGCGTCCGGCAGGCCGAGGTCGACCGGCACGCTGTGGCCCTGGCTCGCGCGGATGCGCGTTCCCGTTTCGTCGTACGCGAAGCGGCGCTTGTTGTTCTTCTCCACCACTTCGTCGAGTTGTGCGCGGGTGATCGAGAGCGCGCGCACCAGCTGGTCGACCGGCACCCAGCCGCCGGGGGCGAGGGTCAGGCCGAGGGCGCCCGGGTCGTGGCGCAGGTGGCGCGCCAGCCGCTTCGAGATGCGGATCAGTTCCTTGTCGTTCATCGCCTCCCCAGCATCCTCCCCGCCCGCAAGCGGTTTAGGTGCCGCCTTCTGTTGCTGGGCGTAGTTTGCTTGCGCCTGGGCCGAAGCGGGCCAGCTCGTCGTCGTTGTTGTACAACGCGCAGCTTCGCAGGGACAGGCAGCCGCAGCCGACGCAGCCGGTGAGGCGGTCGCGAAGGCGTTGCAGCGCGTCGATCCGGGCGTCGAGCTCGTGCTGCCAGTCGCGGGACAGGCGCGCCCAGTCGGCTTTCGTCGGGGCGTGGTCCGCCGGGAGGGTTCCCAGGGACGAGCTGATGTCCTCGAGCGAAAGCCCGACGCGTTGCGCGGCGCGGATGAACGCGATCCGGCGCAGCACCGAGCGGGGGTAGCGGCGCTGGTTGCCCGCCGACCGCTCCGAACTGATCAGCCCCTTCTCCTCGTAGAACCGCAGTGCCGTGTGCGGAACCCCGCTGCGTTCCGCCACCTGTCCGATGCTGAGATGTTCAGCGAGCCTCGTCACCAGGTCAGGCTATCCTTGACTTCGAGTTTAGTCGAGGTTGCATCGTCGGCTCATGACCACTGTGACCGAACCCGGCTACGCCGATCTGCCGCGGCTGATCGCGCTGATGACCGGCGACGAAAAGCACAGCGCCGCCGCCGAGTCCACTTTGGACGTCATCTGGGTGCTCTACGACCGCGTGCTCGACGTCACGACCGAAAACTTCCGCGAGCCCGGCCGCGACCGCTTCCTCCTCTCCAAGGGACACGGCCCGATGGCGTACTACGCCGTGCTCACCGCGAAGGGGTTCATCGCCGAAGCGGAGCTGCCGACGTGGTCCGACCCGGTGTCGCGCCTCGGCCACCACCCCGACCGGCGCCGCATCCCCGGCGTCGAAATCTCCAGCGGGTCGCTCGGCCACGGCCTGCCGATCGCGTTCGGCACCGCGCTGGGACTGCGGGCCCGCGGGCTGACCCAGGCGAAGGTCGTGACGCTCGTCGGCGACGCCGAACTGGACGAAGGGTCGAACCACGAGGCGATCGTCGTCGCGGCGCGGGCCGGCCTCGGAAACCTGACCACGGTGGTGATCGACAACCAGTCGTCGACGCGCGGCTGGCCGGGCGGGATCGCGCGCCGGTTCGCCGTCGAAGGCTGGGAAACCCGCACGGTGTCCGGCCGCGACCACGACGCGCTGTACGACGCCTTCACCACCGCCCACCCCGGCCGGCCGCTGGCCGTCGTCGCCGTCGTCGAACCGAAGGGCTGACCATGCTGCCGATGCGGGAAGAATTCCTCGCCACCACCGAACGGATCGTCGACGCCGACCCGGACGTCGCGGTCGTGCTGGCCGACATCTCGGCCGCGCAGCTCGCCGGCGCCGCGCGGCGCCACCCGGACCGGGTGATCAACGTCGGTATCCGCGAACAGCTGCTGGTCAGCACGGGCGCGGGCCTGGCGCTGGCCGGGCTGCGGCCGATCGTGCACACCTTCCCGCCGTTCCTCGTGGAGCGCGCGTTCGAGCAGCTCAAGCTCGACTTCTCGCACCAGGACGTGGGCGGCGTCCTGGTGTCGTGGGGAGCGTCGTACGACATGCCGACGGCGGGCCGCACGCACCAGTCCCCGGCGGACGTGGCCCTGATCGATTCCCTGCCGGACTGGACGATCCACGTGCCGGGCCACCCGGCGGAGGCCCGCCGGCTGCTGCTGGAGTCGATCCCGGGCGACGGCCGCGTGTACCTGCGGCTTTCGGCGCAGGAGAACGCTTCCGCGCACCTCGGTGTGGGGTTCACCAGGCTGCGGGAGGGCGCCCGGGGCGTGGTCGTGGCGGTGGGACCGGTGCTGGACCGCGTCCTGCGCGCGACGGCGGGCCTGGACGTAACCGTGCTGTACGCGTCGACGATCCGCCCGTTCGACGGCGCGGCCCTGCGCGCGGCGGTGCTCGACGCCGCTGCGGACGTGGTGCTGGTGGAGCCGTACCTCGCGGGGACGTCGGCGCACTGCGTGGCCGAGGCGCTTTCCGCGGTGCCGCACCGGTTGAAGGCGCTCGGCGTCCGCCGTGACGCCGAGATCCGGTCGTACGGGGACATCGCGGACCACGACCTGGCCCACGGCCTGGACGCGGGCTCCCTGGGGTTGTCGATCAGGGAGTTCCTGGGGGACTAGGAAGGAGCCGCCGGTGCTGGGGGTATCGGCGGCCCGGTGCTCGGACGCTAGCGTGGCGGCATGCCATCGATCCGGCCGATCGTGCTCGCCGTCATCCGGCGAGGGAACGACCTTCTCGTCTTCGAAGCGTATGACGACGTCAAAGACCAGACCTTCTGCCGCCCGCTCGGGGGCGGGATCGAGTTCGGCGAACGGAGCGAGGACGCCCTCGTCCGCGAGTTCGCCGAGGAGCTCGGCGCCGAAATCGAGGTCAACGCGCTCCTCGGCGTGCTCGAGAACGTCTTCACCTGGCGCGACCGGCCGGGGCACGAGATCACCTTCCTGTACGAAGCCGAGTTCGTCGACGAAAGCCGTTACCGGCTGGCGGAAATGAAGATCCTCGACGATCCCGCCACCGCCCGGTGGGTCGATCTCGCCGAGTTCCGGGACGGCCGCCGGACCCTGTACCCCCAGGGCCTCGTCGAGCTCCTTTCACCGGAGCAATGACCTCGAAGTCGGTTCCAGCTCCACCGAAGCGGCCGACACCGGCGTCCGGCTGAACCACACCGCGAACGGGCCGTCCGTGCGGACCGGCAGCTGCGGGAACGTGTTCTCCGACGGCTCCGTCTCGAACGCCGCGAACACCGGACCGGGCGGCGGCGCGGGCGGCGAAACCGTCACGTACACGCCCTCGCCCGGAGGGGGCGCGGTGAGGCTGCCGGCCACCGGGCGCAGCAGCAGGACGTTGTCCGAGTCGATCATCGTCGCGTTCGCCGCCGACCGGTGCTCCCGCCACACCGGCCCGAAGTAGAACTCTTCGAGCGCCGCCTTGCGGGACGCCATCGAGCGGAACCCGCGCAGCCACACGAACTCGTCCGGGGCCGCGCGCGACCGGAACAGCCCGAACAGGTGTGCGCCCGCCGCTTCCTGCGGCTCGACGAACTCGCGTTCGAACAGCTCGATCAGCTCGTCGCGGCGGCCCGGGTGCAGAATGTAGCGCCGCAGTTCCAGCACGGTTTCGCAGTCGGAGAAGGTCATGCCGCCGAAGCTAGCGGGCACCACCGACAAAAACCGGATCAGCGGAAGGCCGCGAGCCCCGTGATCGCCTGACCGAGTGACAGCGCGTGCATCTCCTCGGTGCCTTCGTACGTCAGCACCGTCTCGAGGTTCGCCATGTGCCGCATCACCGGGTACTCCAGCGAAATCCCGTTCGCGCCGAGCATCGACCGCGCGGTGCGGGCCACGTCCAGCGCCGACCGGACGTTCGCCAGCTTCCCGAAGCTGACGTGGTTGTGGTGCAGGGCGCCGGTGTCCTTCAGCCGCCCGATCTGCAGCGCCACCAGGCCCGCGCGGTTGACCTCCACCAGCAGGTCGGCGAGCTTGCGCTGGGTCAGCTGGAACCCGGCGAGCGGCTTGCCGAACTGCGACCGCGACAGCGTGTACTCCAGCGCGGCTTCGTAGCACGCGCGCGCCGCGCCGACCACGCCGAACAGGATTCCGTAGCGGGCTTCGTTCAGGCACGACAGCGGTCCGCGCAGCCCGCGGACCTCGGGGAACGCCGCCGACGACGGCAACCGCACGCCGTCCAGGACCAGTTCCGCGGTCAGCGACGCCCGCAGCGACAGCTTGTGCTTGACCTCGTTCGCGGTGAAGCCCGGCGCCGACGTCGGGACGACGAAACCGCGGATCCCGTCGTCGGTCTGCGCCCAGACGACCGCGACGTCGGCGACGGTTCCGTTGGTGATCCACATCTTCGTGCCCGAGAGGACCCAGTCCGCCCCGTCGCGCACCGCGCGCGTCCGCATCGAGCCCGGGTCGCTGCCCGCGTCCGGCTCGGTCAGCCCGAAGCAGCCCAGTGCGTCGCCGGTGGCCATCCGCGGCAGCCACTCCTGCCGCTGCTCCTCGCTGCCCCACCGGTGGATCGCGTACATCGCCAGCGAACCCTGCACCGACACGAAGCTGCGCAGCCCCGAGTCGACGGCCTCCAGCTCGCGGCACGCGATGCCGTAGGCGACGGCGCTGGTGCCGGCGCAGCCGTAGCCCTCCAGGTGCATGCCGAGCAGGCCGAGCGAGCCGAAGCCCTTCGCCAGTTCCGCGGCCGGGAGCGCGCCCGTTTCGTACCAGTCGGCGACGTGGCCGAGCAGGTGGTCCTTCGCGTACGCGCGCACCGCGTCGCGGATCGCGCGTTCCTCTTCGGCGAGCCCGGCGTCGAGGTCCAAGAAGTCGTGTGGATCAGGGGTGCTGCTCATGAGGGCTCCCGGGGGACGCGTCGGTGCGGCCTCCGCAGGAAACCACAGTCAGGCGTCTGTACTCCGCGTGGCGTTCGTCACGCGGGCAGCAGACGCGCTGGGCGTGTACCGCGGACGGACCTGCTGGCGGGGGATCAGCAGCTCGCTGAACTGCGGGAACGGCACGCTCTCGATGTCGTCACGCCAGGCGTGCAGCATCTGGGACAGCAGGTCGTCCTCAGTCATCTTCGCCTCCTGGCGTCCGGTCGTGCCGGGCTTGAGCCACACGATCGGGTGACTTGATACCCGGCGAGCGGGACGCTCAAACGGCCTTCGCCAAGATTCTTTCGGCCGGCGCCCCGTCCGTGGAAGAATCGCCTCGCCGCCGCCAAGGCCTCAACTCCCGAGGAGCGCACATGCGCGCACTGCGGACGGCAAGTCTGCTCGCCCTCACCACCGCCACCCTGCTCGCCGCCGCCGGCGTCGCCACCGCGCACGGCACCCGCTGGCAGCAGGTCGGCCACACCACCGCCGAGAACCGGATCAGCGGCGAGGGCCTCACCACCCTCCGGCTGCCGGGGCACGCCCCCGAGCTCGTCTACCGCAACGGCGCCACCATCCCGCAGCCGCTCAAGGACGAGGGCTGGGGCCACGTCGGCGACCCGGACTCGCTGCGCGGCTACGTCTTCGACGTCTACCAGGACACCCGCACCCCGACGCCGTCGACGAAGATGTACCTGGTCACCCGGCCCGACGGGACGACGACGGAGTTCGTCCACCCGCTGCTGGCCGACGAGCCGGCGGCGAACGCGAACGCCCAGGTCGCGGCCACCCCCGACGGGCAGTGGCTGGTCTCGGGCCCGCTCGGCGAGATCGACCGCCTCTACGTTTCGCCGACGCCCTTCCTCAACCCGCGCGGCCCGAAGGTGGCCGGCGACCTCCCGGTCGCCGCCCGCATCCACCTCGACCACCACATCCGCAGCGCCCAGGGCTGCGACTTCACCGGCGCGACGACGCTGATCTGCGCCACCAGCGACCCGTACAACGACCTGTACCCGACCAACCTGCAGCTCCTGCAGATCGACCTCGCGCGCCCGCTGACCGGCCGCGACGTCACCGCGCGGGTGCACGAGATCGGCCAGGTCCCGCTGGTCAGCACGTGCACGGGCACCTTCACGCCGGAAGGCGTCGACTACGACGCCGGCGTGCTGCGGGTGGAGGTCGTGCCGCCGTCGCCGTGCAACACGGTGACGGACGTCTATTCGTTCGAGCGCCGCTGAGCGCGGCGGCTACGCTGGGTGGCGTGTCTCGTGTGGTGATCCTCGACTACGGTTCCGGCAACCTCCGCTCCGCCGAACGCGCTGTGGCGCGCGCCGGGGCCGACGTCGAGGTCACCGCCGACCCCCATGCCGCGATCGAAGCCGACGGCCTGGTCGTGCCGGGTGTCGGCGCGTACTCCGCCTGCATGGCGGGGCTGCTGGACGTGCACGGGCACCGGATCATCGGCAAGCGCCTCGCCGGCGGCCGCCCGGTGCTCGGCATCTGCGTCGGCATGCAGATCCTCTTCGCCCGCGGCGTCGAGCACGGCGACGAGACCGAAGGCACCGGGGAGTGGCCCGGCGTCGTCGACCGGCTGCACGCCGACGTCCTGCCCCACATGGGCTGGAACACGGTGCGCGCGCCCGCGGATTCGCAGCTGTTCGCCGGGCTCGACCCGGAGGAGCGGTTCTACTTCGTGCACTCCTACGCGGCGCGGAAGTGGGAGCTCGACGGCCTGCCCGGGCAGGAGCCGAAGGTCACCTGGGCTCACCACGGCGAGGACTTCGTCGCCGCGGTGGAGAACGGGCCGCTGTGGGCGACGCAGTTCCACCCGGAGAAGTCCGGCGACGCCGGGGCGCAGCTGCTGCG
The DNA here is from genome assembly GCF_000716785.1 of Amycolatopsis vancoresmycina. Classification (GTDB taxonomy): domain Bacteria; phylum Actinomycetota; class Actinomycetes; order Mycobacteriales; family Pseudonocardiaceae; genus Amycolatopsis; species Amycolatopsis vancoresmycina. The sequence goes on along the minus strand of NZ_JNYY01000008.1, from coordinate 528,560 downwards.
CAACTGGCTGGCGACCCTCTGACCGGGTGATCGGGGTCTCCGCCCTAGAGTTACCGGCGTGACTTTCACGCTGCTTCCCGCCGTTGATGTGGCCGATGGCCAGGCCGTGCGACTCGTCCAGGGCGAGGCCGGCACCGAGACCTCCTACGGGAGCCCGCTCGAAGCCGCGTTCGCCTGGCAGCGGGACGGGGCCGAGTGGATCCACCTGGTCGACCTCGACGCCGCCTTCGGGAAGGGCAGCAACCGGGAGCTGCTCGCCGAGGTCGTCGGCAAGCTCGACGTCCAGGTCGAGCTCTCCGGCGGGATCCGCGACGACGCGTCGCTGAAGGCCGCGCTGGCCACCGGGGCGCGCCGGGTCAACCTCGGCACCGCGGCGCTCGAAGACCCGGAGTGGACCGCCCGGGTCATCGGCGAGTACGGCGACCGCGTCGCGATCGGCCTCGACGTCCGGATCACCGAGGCCGGCCACCGGCTGTCCGCCCGCGGCTGGACCTCCGACGGCGGCGACCTGTGGGACGTCCTCGAGCGGCTCGACCGCGACGGTGCCTCCCGGTACGTCGTCACCGACGTCAGCAAGGACGGCACCCTGCGCGGCCCGAACCTCGACCTGCTGCGTGACGTCGTCGCCCGCACCGACGCGCCGGTGATCGCGTCCGGCGGGGTGTCGAGCGTGGCCGACCTCGTCGCGCTGGCGGGCCTGGCGTCCGACGGCGTCGAGGGGTCCATCGTCGGCAAGGCGCTCTACGCCGGCGCGTTCACGCTGCCGGAGGCCCTCGCGGCGGTCGCGCAGGTCTAACCCTGCCGGGTGGGCCGGATGGTGAGGTCGCCGATCTCGACGTCGTCCGGCTGCTCGACGGCGAACGCGATCGCCCGCGCCACGGCGGCGGGATCGATGCCGAGCGCCGCCATCGCCTCCTGCACCTGCGCGCGCTGCGTGGGGTCCTCGACGTGGTCGACCAGCTCGGTGCGCACGAACCCCGGCGAGATGGCGGTCGTGCGCAGGACGCCGTCGGTCGACTCCTGCCGCAGCGCCTCCAGCAGCGTGCGCACGGCGTTCTTGGTCCCCGCGTAGACGGCCTGGGCCGGGACGATCTTCAGTCCCGACGTCGAGACGGTCGTGACGAAGTGCCCGCGGCCCTGCGCGCGGAACACCGGCAGCGCGGCGGCGATCCCGTGCAGCACGCCGCGGAGGTTGACGTCGATCATCGCGTCCCAGTCGTCGACGTCGAGGGCGCTCACCGGCGCGATCCGGGCGACACCGGCGTTGGCCACCAGGACGTCGAGCCGGCCGAAGCGGTCGACGGCGAGGGTGACGAGCCGCTCGGGATCGGCGCGGCGGGTCACGTCGACGTCCAGCAGTTCGGCGCGGCCGCCGTCGGCGCGGATCCGCGCCGCGAGCGCTTCGAGCCGGTCGGTGCGCCGGGCGCCCAGCACGACGGCCGCGCCGCGGCTCGCCAGCTCCACGGCCGTCGCCTCGCCGATCCCGCTGCTCGCGCCGGTGATCGCGACGACCTTGTCCAGTCCGTTCGTCATGGCACTCCTCGCTAAACTGACAACTGTCCGGTTAGCTGCCACCGTACCGGACAGTTGTCCACTTAAGCGAGGAGTGTGCCGTGCCCGGTCGTGAGCGCCGTTCGGACGCCGTCGCCAACCGCGACCGGATCGTCGAGGCTGCCCGCGCCGAGCTGCGCGAATCCAACGGCGCGCCCGAGGACCTGAAGCTGCACCGGGTCGCCAAGGCCGCGGGCGTCGGACAGGGCACGCTCTACCGGCACTTCCCGACGCGCGAGCACCTGCTGGCGGAGGTGTACCGGGCCGAGCTGACCCAGCTCGTCGGCACCGTGGCGCCACTGCTGGCGGAACACTCCCCGCTGGACGCGCTGGCCCGCTGGCTGGACCGGCTCGTCGAGTACGCGCGCGTCAAGCGCGGTGTCATGGCGGCGATCGAGGTGCCGGCCTGGCAGGACCTCCACTCCGGCCAGCACCACCGGCTCGACGAGGCGCTCGAAACGCTGCTGGACCGGGGAAAGGCCGCCGGGCAGATCCGCGGCGGCGTCGACGCCGCCGATGTCATCCTGCTCCTCGGGGCGCTCTCGCGGATCCCCGGAGCCGAGTGGGACGAGCGCGCGCCCCGGATCGTGGCGGTGATCGTCGACGGGCTTCGCGCCTAGGCGGGACCTCGGCCGGCGCGGGCTCCGGCAGATCCGCGAGGCGACCCGGCGGCGTTAGGCCAGCACGGCCTGGTGCACCAGCTGCAGAGTGACCCGGCCGGGCACCCGGAGCTGCGCCTGCGGATCCGATGCGGCGACGCGGGCGGCACTGGCGTAATACACTCCGATCGTAGTACTTCGCCTGAAGTAGTCCGTGCGGGAGTGACCATGGTGCGACGCAACCCCGAGCGGCGGGCCGCCCTGCTCGACGCCGCGATCGAAGTCCTGGCCGCCGAGGGCGCCCGCGGGCTCACCTTCCGCGCGGTCGACCAGCAGGCCGGTGTTCCGGTGGGCACGGCGTCCAACTACTTCGCCAGCCGTGACGAAATCCTGCGGCACGCGGGGGAGCGGGTCTACGAACGGCTCGTCGACGACGCCGTCCTCGCGGGTGGCCTGGACGGGCCCCGCGACGCCGCTCGCGTCGCCGAGCTGATGCACGAGCTCGTCGACCGCGTCGCCGCGTTCCCGACCGGGTTCCTGGCCCTGCTGGAACTGCGGCTGGAAGCCACCCGGCGGCCCGAGCTGCGGGACCTGCTCACCCGGCGCATCCGGGCGGACGTCGAGTTCAACGTCGGCTACCACGAGAAGGCCGGGCTGCCCGGCGACGGAACGACGGTCGTCCTGCTCTGGCTGGCGCTGAACTGGCTGATCATGGAACGGCTGACCCTGCCGGACCTGTTCACCGGCGAGCAGCGGCACGACCTCGTCACCGCGCTGGTCGAGCGGCTGCTGGCCGGTCAGCCGGCATTACCTCCGGCGTAATCGACGTCATTCCGTCCGTCCGCGAAGATTCCTTTCAGGACAACGAAAGGAACGCCATGACCGCCTACGGAGTAGCCCACCTTCGCCCGCCCGCCGTGCTGTCGGAGGAGGTTTTCGAGTACATGGAACGGATCCAGGCGACGCTCGACCCGCACGGCGGCAAGTTCCTCGTGCACGGCGCGCAGGTGGAGGTCCGGGAAGGCGAGTGGCCCGGCGCCCTGGTGGTCATCGAGTTCCCGAGCCTCGCCGCGGCACGCGAGTGGTACGACTCGCCCGCCTACCGCGAAATCCTGCGGCTGCGCGCGGACCACATCCCCGGCGACCTGATCCTCGTGGACGGCTGCGGCCCGGACCACGACTCGGCCGCACTGGCCGCCGCCCTGCGCGCCGCCGCGTGACGGCGCGAAAAGGGGCTGACAGCCGGGGCCCGGGGTCGTAGGTTGCCCCGGGTGGAGGAGATCGTCACCCAGCTCGAGATGACCGCCGCCGATCAGCTCAACCCCGCGCCCGCCGTCGACGGCGTCGCGGTGCGCGCCGTCCCGCCGGGGCCGCTGATCCGCGAGCTGCACGTCCGGATCGGGACACCCCACCAGTGGCCGAGTGTCACCCGCGGCGACGACGAGTGGGACCGCTGGCTCGCCGACCCGCACCGGCAGTACCGGCTCGTCGAGTACCGCGGCGAGGTCGCCGGCGCCGCGGACTTCGAGCCGCAGCCCGGCGGCGTCGTCGAAATCACCACGTTCGGGCTGGTGCCGGAGTTCGTCGGGAAGGGACTCGGCGGGTACGCGCTCACCCTCGTCGTCGCCGGCGCGTGGGCGCTGCCCGGCACCCGGCGCGTCTGGCTGCACACCTCGACGCTCGACCACCCGAACGCGCTGCCGAACTACCTGCGGCGCGGCTTCCGCGGCTTCAGCCGTCCAGCTTGACGGCGATCCCGACCGTCCGGTCCGCCGGGCCGCGCAGCTTCGAGAAGAACATCGTGACGCGGCCGACGATGCCGTACTTGCGCGCGATCGCCCGCCGGACCCGCTCGGTGTCCGCGGCGTCCAGGAGCCGGGCCTGCCCGGCCACCTTGGCGCCGTGCGTCTTCTGCCCGCGCAGGTCGCACGCCTGGACCTCGACACCGCCGCCGTTGCGGATGCGCTTGACCTTGCCTGCCTTCCGCTCCGACCAGAAGACCAGCTCCCCGCCGTCGCCGGCGACCCAGATCGGCGTCGGCACGGCCCGCCCGTCGCGCCGGAACGTGGTCAGGACGACGTAGCGCTCGGCGGCGAGCCGGTCGGTCTCGGAAGTCATGCGCCCACCGTAGCTGGCCGTGAAATTCGGCTGGGCCTTTCGGCGCCATAACCGCACACGCCCGGCCGAAGCGTTTCAGGCCCCGCACCTGCAACGCTTCATGGGCTGGATCATCCGCACACTGGGAGGCGTCGATGGCGGTCAGACAGCACCTACCGGCTCACCCGCAAGCAGGTTTCTTCGGCGCCGGGCCGTATCCCGCGCGCCGGGCGGCGATCGCGCTGATCGCCGTGCTCGCCGGGTTCGCGCTCACGGCGATCTGGTCGGCGCCGTTCGTCGACTCGGTGATCGGGGACAGCGTCGCGAACGGACTGCTCGGCTACGACGCCAAGGCCACCCCGATCAGCGGTGTCGTCGCCGGGACGCTCTTCGCGTTCGTCTCCGGCCTCGCGGGGTCCTTCACCGCCTGCAACATCGCCGCCTTCGGGGCGGTTGCCCCGCTGGTCGGCGACCAGGCGGGGGAGAAGCGGAACCCGTTCAAGCCGCTCGGCTGGATCGCCGCGGGCATGCTCACCGTGTCGATCGTCTACGGCGTGATCGTCGCGATCGTCGGCACCCGGATGCCGCAGTTCTCCACCGCCCAGACCACCGGGCTGTCGCCGCGCAGCATCCAATCTATGGTCGCCTTCGGCGTCGTCGGCCTGGTCTTCCTGGCGATGGGGCTGATCGCGCTCGGCATCGTCCGCAACCCCTTCGAGAGCTTCACCCGCCGCCACCCGGCTGCGCCGCTGGTGCTGATGGGCGCGCTCATCGGCGGGTTCCTCATCGGACGGCCGTACCCGCTGTTCCGGATCATGTTCCGCAGCGCCGCCGAGCAGCACAACGTGCTCTACGGCGCCGCCGCGTTCGCGCTGCAGTCACTCGGCAACATCGTCGTGATGGCCGTGCTGTTCCTCGTCCTCACCTACGCCACCGGCGGGCGGGTGCAGCGCTGGCTGGCCGCGAAACCGGCCCGGATCGCCACCGTGACCGGCGCCGCGCTGCTCGTCGGCGGCACGTTCACGCTGCTCTACTGGGACGTCCGCGTGCTGGGCAGGCTCGGGTACATCTGGTTCCCGATGGTCAACTGGTAGGCCGCCCGAGCCAGCGGTAGTCGGGTGCCGGGTCGAGCTGGACGCCGTTCGCGACGGCGATCAGCTCGGCCTCCGGCCGCGAACCCGACACCGTCAGCCAGCGCCCGGACGGCAGCCGGGCCGCGACCATCGCGTCCCGCCCGGTCGACGGCGCCACGAAGAACCCCTCGCCGCCGCGGACGGTCACCGGGGCCGCGCCGCTCACCCCCGGGGAAACCGGGCTCACGGCGGCCGACACCGCCGCGACGGACGGCCGGGCCGGATCGGCCGCGGTCAGCACGGTGGCCGCGTCGGCGGGCCCGGTGCCCCGCACCGCGGCCGAACGCTCGGCGAGCCCCGCCGGGAGCGGCCCGAACCGCAGCTCGCCGCGAACGCCCACCGGGTCGGCGGCGACCGCGCCGGCGATCCGCAGGGCAACCTCGCGCGCGTCCGGCACGCCGGCCAGCGAAGCGACCAGCACGTGCTCGTCGTCGGCCAGCCAGGTCAGCTGCGCCGTGTCGCCGGCGCCGGTGACCATCGCGACCCGGCCGTGCACCAGCACCTGGTCCTTGATCGACGCGATCTTGAGCGCGGTCCGCGACCACTCCGGATCGGCGGTCGGGTACGCCTGCAGCGTGATCGAGGCCGGCCCGGCAAACCACCGCCGGACCTGCGGGGTGAGCCCGGGCCCGCCTTCGCGGTACTGCTCGGTGAACCCGTCCGGCAGCCACTCCGGGCCGAACGCGAGCACCGGGCGGCCCGCGGCCGGCTCCAGGTCCGGGCGGGTCAGCAGCTGCGTGCCCGCGACGACGCCGACGACCACCAGGACCACGGCGGCGGCGACCAGGGCCAGCCGGGTCACGGGCCGCCGTTTCCGCCCGGCGTGCGCGAGGGCGTCGCGGACCGCGTGGCCGTCCGGGGCGCGGGCGGCGAGGCGGTCGAGGCTGTCCCGGATCAGCGTCTCGGTGTCGTGCTCGCTGCGCGTCATTCGGGGACTCCGGTGGGGATGGACGTCGGGTGCGGGGCCTGGCGCAGGGTGGCCAGTGCCCGGGAAATCTGGCTGCGCACGGTGGAGACCCCGCAGCGCAGGACCGCGGCGATCTCGGCGTCGGAGTAGCTCTCGTAGTACCGCAGCACGACCGCGGCGCGCTGCTTGCGCGGCAGCGTGGCGAGCAGGCCGAGCATGGCGTCCCGCTCGTCCCAGGCGGCGGCCGGGTCGGCGGCGGGCGGGCTGAGCGCGTCGAGGACGTCGTGGCTGCTCGGCACCATCCGCCGCACGGCGCGGCGCCGCCACGAGAGGTACTCGTTGGTGACCATCCGCCGCACGTAGGTCGGCGGGGCGGCGATGCCGTCCCAGCGCTGCTGGGCGCGCAGCAGCACGTCCTGGACGATGTCCTGCGCCAGGTGCGGGTCGTTCGTCAGGACGGTGGCGTAGCGGAGCAGCCCGTCCAGCCGCTCCGCCACGAACTCTTCGAAGCTCACACGCGTCCCTTCCGTCGATCAAGGGACGCATGAGGAGGCCGTATTGCTGCACGGCCGGGAGTGACTTCCATCGCGGGAGGACGTCCTCCAGCCGGACGAAGGCGAAGCCGGTGGCCGGTCGGTCCCCGGGCGACGGGTGCCGCTCGCGGTCGTGGACGACCAGGAGGCCGTGCGGGAAGCGGCGGCCCAGGTACGCCGTGGAGATCGCCGAGCCGTCGGAGTGCTCGACCGAGTCCGTCCCGCGGCCGGCGACGATCCGCAGGTCACGGACGTGCTCGTCGTGGACGACGAACCGCGAGTCGCCCTGGCTGGAGGCGAACAGCGTGCCGTTCGCCACCGCGAGGCCCTCCGCGTCGGCGGTCAGCCACCGGCCACCGGAGCCGGGGTCGGAGCCGTCCGGGACGCACTCCTCAGATCCCGACGTCCTCCTGGGCGGTGTAGGGCACGCGGCCGTTCGCCGGGCTCCTCGCACGGCGACCAGGCCGAGCCGTCCGGCAGGCGGAACCGCGACGGCAGGGCGACGGTGGCGATCGGCGCGGTGCCGACGGTGCCGTCCGGCCGGTCGGCGAGCCGTGGGCGGTCCGCCGCTCGTCCACTTCGGACTCCGACAGGGAGAACACCGGCGCGGCGGCGGGTCGATCCGGTAGACGCGGATCCGGTCCCGCCCCCGGTCGCTGACGACGGCGAGATCGCCGACGACGTCGACGTTGTCGAACCGCCCGCCCGGCCCCACCGGAACCAGCTGCAGGGTCCGCGTGGAGAGGTCGAAGACGGCGAGCCCGCCTTTCTTCAGCGTGCCGATGACGACGCTGCGTCCGGGATCGCGGGGCGCGGCGGACGCGGGGGCGGCGGTGAGGAGCGAGAGGGTGGCGACGGCCACCGGGAGGAGTCTGCGCACGGGCGGAAACCAGCCGAATCGGATGGCCGGGACGTGAACGCGGGATGCCGGATCGAGGCGCCCGGCCGGGCGCCTCCGGCCCCCTTGACTACGCTGGTGGGCATGTCTGTCGCGGTGCGGGTGATCCCCTGTCTCGACGTCGACGCGGGCCGGGTCGTGAAGGGTGTCAACTTCGCCGGTCTCCGCGACGCCGGTGACCCTGTCGAGCTGGCCCGGCGCTACGACGCCGAAGGCGCCGACGAGCTCACCTTCCTCGACGTCACCGCCTCCTCCGGGGATCGCGAGACCACCTACGACGTCGTCCGGCGGACCGCCGAGCAGGTCTTCATCCCGCTCACCGTCGGGGGCGGCGTGCGCAGCAACGACGACGTCAACCGGCTCCTGCGGACCGGGGCCGACAAGGTCAGCATCAACACCGCCGCCATCGCGCGGCCCGAGTTCCTCAGCGAGGCGTCGAGGCGGTTCGGCGCCCAGTGCATCGTGCTGTCCGTCGACGCCCGGCGCGTGCCGGAGGGCGGTGAGCCGACGTCGTCCGGCTTCGAGGTCACCACCCACGGCGGCCGCCGGGGGACCGGCATCGACGCCGTCGAATGGGCCGCCCGCGGCGAGGAACTCGGGGTCGGGGAGATCCTGCTCAACTCGATGGACGCCGACGGCACCAAGAACGGCTTCGACCTCGAACTCATCGAACTGGTCCGCAAGGCCGTGCGCGTCCCGGTGATCGCCAGCGGGGGCGCCGGGGCCGTCGGGCACTTCCTGCCCGCCGTGCGGACCGGCGCCGACGCCGTGCTCGCCGCCAGCGTGTTCCACTTCGGACAGCTGACGATCGGCGACGTCAAGGACGCCCTGCGCGAAGGCGGGGTCGAGGTCCGGTGAAGTCCTGGCACGCACCCGTCGAGGTGAAAGTCGTCGCCGGTCTGCTGGTCGGGCTGCCGGTCGCGTGGGCGCTGCTGGACCTGATCCCGGTGCTGTCCGCCGGAGCCGGGCTGGCGATCTACCGGATGCCCGCGCTGGCGCTGATCCTCGGCGGCGTCGTCACCACCGGGCTCGTCCTGAAGCACGGCAGCGCGCGGATCGGCGGGCTGGTCGTCTCCGTCGTCTTCGCGCTGCTGCACGCGTTCCTGCTGCTCGGCGCCGAGCTGTGGTTCAACAAGCTGTTCTCCGGCCTGTCCTTCGCCGGTTACGGCTACGCGTTCGTCCTGCTGAACTCGATGCCGCTGAAGCGGCACCTCCTGGGAGCCGAAGCATGACCCTGGACGCGGCCGTCTCGGCGCGCCTCAAGCGCAACGCCGACGGCCTGATCGCCGCGGTCGTCGTCGAGCACGCCACTTCGGACGTGCTGATGATGGCCTGGATGAACGACGACGCCCTCGCCGCGACCCTGGCCACCCGCCGCGGGACGTACTGGTCGCGCAGCCGGCGGAAGCTGTGGGTCAAGGGCGAGACGTCCGGGCACTACCAGCACGTCCGCGAGGTGCGGATCGACTGCGACGGCGATACGGTCCTGCTGCGCGTCGACCAGACCGGCCCGGCCTGTCACACCGGCACGCACACCTGTTTCGACACCGAGGAACGCCTCCTCCTGGCGGATGAGAAAGAGCACGCGTGACCATCGTCGCCGACATCCTGGTCGGGCTCGTCGCCCTGATCCACCTCTACATCGTCGTCCTGGAGATGTTCCTCTGGACGACGCCACGGGCCCGGGCCGCGTTCGGCACCACCGAGGAGTTCGCGGAGGCGAGCAAGACCCTCGCCGCGAACCAGGGGCTGTACAACGGTTTCCTGGCCCTCGTGCTGATCTGGGGCTTGCTCGCGGGTGAGTTCCAGCTGCAGCTGTACGGTCTCGTCTGCGTGATCGTCGCGGGTCTCTACGGCGCCGCGACGGCCAGCAGGCGGATCCTCTTCGTCCAGGTGCTTCCTGGCGCGCTGGCGCTCGTCGCGCTGCTGATCGCGCGGTAGGTGCCCCGGTTGCTACCGGAATCGTGAATCGCGCCTGCTGACTTGCACGCCCGGCGACACCGTCCGGTTGCCCCGCCTTCCTGTGCCGTTTCTCGCAGCGTCCTTGCGCCGCAGAGGCTTCTAAGCTCCGTTGATGGATCCCTTCGGCGGTTTCGTGCAGCGGCGGTGGGTGTGGCTGGCCCTCCCGGCGGCCGTCGTGGCCGTCTTCAGCGTTGCCCCCGAGGTCGTGGCGGCTTACGGGATGACTCCCGCCCTCGTCGTCCTGTGCACGGCGCTGGCCGGCGGCGCGGTCCTGGGTGTCCGGCGCCTACGGGTGCTCGCCGGGAACCGAGCGGCCGCGCGCGAGGACGGCTTCGCGAGTTGGCTGCCGCCGTCGACCGACCACGACCACGATCGCCGGATCGACTTCGAGGCCGAAACGCGGCGGCTGCGGCGGGTGGCGCGGCGCGCGGCAGCACTCGTCCTCGTCTGGGTGGCGGTGGCCGGGAGCGGGACCCTGGACCTCGTCCTGCTCGACCGGGCCGCCGACAAGCTCCTCGCGACCGGCGCCCGGACCACCGGCGAGGTGGTTTCGGTGCAGCACTACACGCGCGGCGGCCTGACGTTCCGGGTGCGCTACGGCTCGCGGACCGCGGAGATCGTCCGCGACTCGAAGAACTCCTACGCCGTCGGCGAGCGGGTCATCGTGGTGTTCGACCGCGCCGACCCGGACCGCGTGCGCACCACGGAAGAGGAGAACGAAAATCCGTTCCTCGTCAACCTCGGCTACGTCCTGCTGGTGGCCGGCTCGCTCGGGACGCTGTTCGCCGCCTGGGCCGCGGTGGGCTGGCGGAACCGGGCCCGCGCGGTCGCAGCCACCGGGTGGCGGAACGCGACGGTCGACATCGTGCGTGTCGCCCGCCACGGCCGCTCGGTGCGGCGGCCGCCGCCGGAGCTCCACGTCCGCTACCGCGACGGCACCGGGATCGAACTGCGGGCGGTGTCTTCGACGCACGGGGCGAACGCCCTGGCGATCTTCACCGACCGGCTCGCGTGGGTGGGCGGCTGGGGGCGGCACATGGTCGTCCTGTTCCCGGACGGCCCGAGCCGCCCCGGCCCGTACGCGGTTCCGGCGACCGCCATGACCCGGCGCACCGAAGACGGCGTCAGCCGATCTCGCCGGTGAGGTAGCGCTGCAGGTTCGGCGCGATCGCGCGCACCAGGACCTCGACGTCCTCGGTGGCCAGCGGCTCGAACTTCGCCACGTACCGGACCATGCCCAGGCCCACCATCTGGGTGGCGCAGAGGTTCATCCGCAGCGGGGTGTGGTCCGAGCCGATCGAGGAGATCAGCGCGCTGAAGAACCGCTGGAAGAAGTCGCGCAGCACGTGGCCGGCCTGCTCGTGGCCGGTGATGCTGCGGATGAGCGCCACGAACTGGCCGCCGCCCGCGCTGTCCCAGCGGGTGATGAAGGTGCGGACGATCCGCTCGCCCAGCTCGTCGTCGGGGCCGTGGCGCAGCGCCTGCTGCAGCTCGAGGGGGTCGAACGGCAGCTCGAGGACCGCCTGCGCGAACAGGCCCTCCTTGCTGCCGAACCAGTGGTTGACCATCGCCGCGTCGACGCCGGCGCGGGTGGCGATCGCGCGCACGGTCGCCCCGTCGTAGCCGTTCTCGGCGAACACGGTCCTGGCGGCTTCGACCAGCGCGGTGCGGGTGTCCTGGCCGGCGGGCCGCCGCCCGCGGCGGCGGGCGTTAGGCTCGGCGTTCTCCGTGGTGCTCACGGCTCCATCATGACGCACCGACCCGCGGAATTCAATGAATGTTGAATTCGACACCCGGCATCGCCGGCCGTCACCGGACCCAGCACAATGAGGTCCATGGTCAGCGCATCCGCCGGTTCGGCCGGTCCCGGCACGGTCAGCCCGTCCCGCGAGGACTTCCGCGTCCTCGCCGAGAGCCGCCGCGTGATCCCGGTCGTGCGCCGGGTCCTCGCCGACGGCGAGACGCCGATCGGGGTGTACCGCAAGCTCGCCGCCGACCGGCCCGGCACCTTCCTGTTCGAGTCCGCCGAAAACGGCGCGTCCTGGACCCGCTGGTCGTTCATCGGGGTCCGCAGCCCGGCCGCGCTCACCGTGCGCGACGGCGAAGCGGTCTGGACCGGCACCCCGCCGGTCGGCCTGCCCAGCGAAGGCAACCCGCTGAACGTCCTGCGCGAGACCATCGAGGCCCTGCACACCGAGCCGCTGCCCGGCCTGCCCCCGCTGACCGGCGGCATGGTCGGCTACATCGGCTACGACGCGGTGCGCTGGCTGGAACGGCTGCCGGAGCTGGCCGAGCGCGACCTCGACATCCCCGAGCTGACCATGCTCCTGGCCACCGACCTCGCCGCGTTCGACCACCACGAGGGCACGGTCACGCTCATCGCGAACGCCGTCAACTGGGACGACTCGCCCGAGCGCGTGGACGCGGCCTACGACGACGCCGTCGCCCGGCTGTCCGCGATGACCGAGCAGCTGCAGGTGCCCGCGCCCGCCACCGTCGCCGCGTTCGACCGGCCCGCGCCGGAATTCACCCGGAAGCGGACCAAGGCGGACTTCCACGCGGCCGTCGAGAAGGCCGTCGAGGCGATCAAGGCCGGCGAAGCGTTCCAGATCGTGCCGTCGCAACGCTTCGAGATCCCGACCGCGGCCGACGCGCTCGACATCTACCGCGTGCTCCGGACGTCCAACCCGAGCCCGTACATGTACCTGCTGCGGCTGGAGGGCTTCGACATCGTCGGCTCCAGCCCGGAATCGCTGGTCACCGTGCGGGACGGCCGCGCGACCACGCACCCGATCGCGGGCACGCGCTGGCGCGGCGCCGACCCGGAGGAGGACGCCCAGCTGGCCAAGGACCTGCTGGCCGACGAGAAGGAGCGCGCCGAGCACCTGATGCTCGTCGACCTCGGCCGCAACGACCTCGGCAAGGTCTGCAAGCCCGGCACCGTGCGGGTGGTCGACTTCTTCCAGATCGAGCGCTACAGCCACGTCATGCACATCGTGTCCACCGTCACCGGCGAGCTGGCCGAGGGCAAGACGGCGTTCGACGCGGTCACGGCCTGCTTCCCGGCCGGGACGCTCTCCGGCGCGCCCAAGGTCCGCGCGATGCAGCTGATCGAGGAACTGGAGCCGGTCCGCCGCGCGCTGTACGGCGGGGTCGTCGGCTACCTCGACTTCGCCGGCGACGCCGACACCGCGATCGCCATCCGCACGGCGCTGGTCAAGGACGGCATCGCGCACGTCCAGGCCGGGGGCGGGGTGGTCGCCGACTCGGTGCCGGACTACGAGGACACCGAATCGCTGAACAAGGCCCGGACCGTGCTGTCGGCGGTGGCCGCGGCGCAGACGATGGTGGCGGCGGGCGCGCTCGACCCGGCCGCGGACGCCGCTCATGTCTGACACGCCGGCCGCCCCGCCGGCGTCGAGGCGTCCACTGTGGATGATCGTGGTCGCGCTGCTGCTCGGCGCGGCCGCACTGTGGGGTGCGTCACGGCTGACCTGGTTCGCCGAGTTCCGCGACGGCGGCGTCCGCGGCACGGTCCTGTACCGCGAGTCCGGCGAGCAGCAGGCGACCGCGCTGGTGCCGCTGGCCCTGCTCGCGCTGGCCGGCGTGGCCGGGGTCGTGGCCACCGGCGGCTGGGCCCGGCGCGTGCTCGGCGGCGTCCTGGCGCTGGCCGGGGTGGCCGCGGTCTGGACCGGCGTGGCCGGGGTCCGGTTCGCCGGCTACGCCGACGGGCTGCCGGTGACCCAGATGCTGCTCGGCCGCGGCCTGGCCGTGCTCGGGGGAATTCTCGTCGCCGCCGGCGGGTTGGTCGCCGTCAAGGGCGCCGGCCGGGCCGCGCGCCTCGGCACGAAGTACGCGGCCCCGGCCACCCGGAAGAAGGTGCGTGATCCCGACGCCGAGCTGTGGGAGGCGCTGTCCGAGGGGGAGGACCCGACGGACGCCCGGGGCAGGCATTCGGAGTAACGCGCACACCCGGAACCGGGCGTCTCGGATGCGGGGGTTAGCATCGTTTCGGCGGGAAGGGGAAGGTTTTTGTGAGCGACCTTGCGAGTGAAACCGTGAGCACGCGCCCTGGTGGGGGCGCCCGGTGAGCGTGCTCGAAGACATCGTCGCCGGCGTGCGGGAAGATCTCGCCGTGCGGGAATCCGCGCTGCCGTTCGACGAGCTGAAGATCCGGGCGGCCGCCGCCCCCGGGCCCCGCGACGTGATGTCCGCGCTGCGCGAGTCCGGCATCGGCGTGATCGCCGAAGTCAAGCGGCGCAGCCCCTCGAAGGGCGACCTGGCCGACATCCCCGACCCGGCCGCGCTGGCGCAGGACTATGAAGCCGGCGGCGCGCGCGTGATCAGCGTGCTCACCGAGCAGCGCCGCTTCGGCGGTTCGCTGGCCGACCTGGACGCGGTCCGCGCGGCGGTCGACATCCCGATCCTGCGCAAGGACTTCGTCGTCAGCCCGTACCAGGTGCACGAAGCCCGCCTGCACGGCGCCGACATGGTGCTGCTGATCGTCGCCGCGCTGGAGCAGAACGCGCTCGTCGCGCTGCTCGACCGCGTCGAGTCCCTGGGCATGACCGCGCTGGTGGAGATCCACAACGCCGAGGAGGCCGACCGGGCCCTCGAGGCGGGCGCCAAGGTCATCGGCGTCAACGCGCGCAACCTGCACACCCTCGAGGTGGACCGGGACGTCTTCTCGCGGCTGGCCCCCGGCCTGCCGATGGACGTCTACAAGGTCGCCGAATCCGGTGTCCGCGGCCCGGGCGACCTGATGTCCTACGCCGGTCACGGCGCCGACGCGGTGCTGGTCGGCGAGGGTCTCGTCGCCTCCGGCGATCCGAAGGGTGCCCTGGTCAAGCTGGTCACCGCCGGTTCCCACCCCGCCTGCCCGAGGCCGTCGCGGTGACCGAACAGCACGACAAGCACGACCCGGACGAGCGCGGTTACTACGGCCCGTACGGCGGGCGGTTCATGCCGGAGGCGCTGATCGGCGTCGTCGACGAAGTCGCCACCGAGTACGACAAGGCCCGCCACGACCCGGAGTTCCTGAACGAGTTCAACCGCCTGCTGCGCGAGTACGCGGGCCGTCCGTCGCTGCTCACCGAGGCCAAGCGCTTCGGCGAGCACGCCGGCGGCGCGCGGGTGTTCCTCAAGCGCGAGGACCTCAACCACACCGGGTCCCACAAGATCAACAACGTGCTGGGCCAGGCGCTGCTCACCAAGCGGATGGGCAAGAAGCGGGTGATCGCCGAGACCGGCGCGGGCCAGCACGGCGTCGCGACGGCCACCGCGTGCGCGCTGCTCGACCTCGACTGCGTCGTCTACATGGGCGAGGTCGACACCGAGCGCCAGGCGCTGAACGTGGCCCGGATGCGGCTGCTCGGCGCCGAGGTGATCCCGGTCAAGACCGGGTCGCGGACGCTGAAGGACGCGATCAACGAGGCCCTGCGCGACTGGGTGACCAACGCCGACACCACGCACTACCTGTTCGGCACGGCCGCCGGGCCGGCGCCCTTCCCGACGATGGTGCGCAACTTCCACCACGTCATCGGCACCGAGGCCCGCGAGCAGATCCTCGAGCAGGCCGGCCGCCTGCCCGACGTCGTCGCGGCCTGTGTCGGCGGCGGGTCGAACGCGATCGGCATCTTCTCCGGCTTCTACGACGACCCGTCGGTGCGGCTGGTCGGCCTGGAGCCGGGCGGCGAGGGCATCGAGGGCAACCGCCACGGCGCGACCCTGACCAAGGGCACCCCGGGCAACCTGCACGGCGCGATGACGTACCTGCTGCAGGACGAGGACGGCCAGACGGTCGAGTCGCACTCGATCTCGGCCGGGCTCGACTACCCGGGCGTCGGCCCGGAGCACGCGTGGCTGAAGGACACCGGCCGCGCGGAGTACCGCCCGGTCACCGACGCCGAGGCGATGGACGCGTTCAAGCTGCTGTCGCGCACCGAAGGCATCATCCCGGCGATCGAGTCGGCGCACGCGCTGGCCGGCGCGCTGGTGCTGGGCCGCGAGCTGGGGCCGGACGGGCTGATCGTCGTGAACCTCTCCGGCCGCGGCGACAAGGACATGGACACGGCGGCGAAGTGGTTCGGACTGGTGAACGGATGAGCGGGCTGGACGACCTCTTCGCGACCACGCGCGCGGAGGGCCGCGGCGCGCTGATCGGCTACCTGCCGGCGGGGTTCCCGACGGTCGACGGCTCGAAGGACCTGATCGCGGCCTGCGTCGACGGCGGCGCGGACCTGATCGAGGTCGGCGTCCCGTATTCGGACCCGGTGATGGACGGCCCGACGATCCAGGCGGCGTCGGTGACGGCGCTGGACAACGGCTTCCGCCTCAAGCACCTGTTCGAGGTGGTCGAGTCGGTGGCTTCGCGCGGCGGCCGCGCGGTCGTGATGACGTACTGGAACCCGGTGAACCGCTACGGCGTGGACCGCTTCGCGCGCGACCTCGCGTCGGCGGGCGGGCTCGGCCTGATCACGCCGGACCTGATCCCGGACGAGGCCGGCTCGTGGCTGTCGGCTTCGGAAGAGCACGGCCTGGACCGCACGTTCCTGGTGGCGCCTTCGTCCTCGGAGGAGCGCCTGGCCCGCACGGCGGCGGCGTCTTCCGGCTTCATCTACGCGACCGCGGTGATGGGCGTGACGGGCGCGCGTGACCAGGTCGGCGCGGGCGCCGAGGAGCTGGTGCGGCGTACGCGCGCGCACACGGACCTGCCGATCGGCGTGGGCCTCGGTGTCCGGTCGGGCGACCAGGCGGCCGAGGTGGCGTCGTTCGCGGACGCGGTGATCGTGGGCTCGGCCCTGGTCACGGCGGCGGCGGAGGGCCCCGACGGGGTGCGCAAGCTCTCGGCGGAGCTGGCCGAAGGCGTGCGCCGGGCGGTCGCGACCGCCTGACCGGTTGCTGCACCCGGCTGAACAACCCGGCGTCACGATTACGCCGAATGCCCATTCTTCGCCGGTTTCCCCGGTACGCGGGCCGATTCGTTGGGAATTGACTTCCCGGGAACGTCGTCGACCGGGAAAGAATGTGCCGCCGGAGATTCACTCTTACGGACGGGAAAGATCGGCGCTAAGGTCGTCCTCGCCTTGGCGCCGCTCCCGCTCGCCTTTTCCGTGAATCCCGCAGAAACCCGGTGCAGCCCGATGTCAGTGCCCGTACCCGCTCGCTACGTCCTGCCGGTCGCGATCGTCGTCACCGGCGGGGCTTGGTGGTGGCTGACGGCCGGCGTGCCCGCGGCGGACCGGACGCCGGTGGCCTGGTACGGCGCGGTGGCCGCCGCGGTGGTGTGTGCGGCCGTCACGGCTCTCGCGTACTACGCGCAGACCGCGCGCCGATTCCGTGACCGGATCGCCGTAGTGGACGCGGAAGCCGTGCGGCTCGCCGGCGAAACGCTGCCCGCGGTGGTCCGGCGCGTGCGCGACGGCGCGTCGGCGGAGACCGCGCTCGCCGAGGTGCCGGATTCCGTCGGCGGCGCGCACCGGCGGCTCCTGGAAACGGTCGCGCAGGAAATCGGCCGGAGCGAGCGCATGCGCGCGGCCACGATGGCGGCCTGCGCCAATGCCGCCGGCCGCGTCCAGGCGCTGGCCACCAGCATGCTGGCCGATCTGCGCGAAATGGAAGGCCGGTACGACGAAAACGTCCTCGGCGACCTGCTCGAACTGGACCACAGCACCGCGCAGGCCGGCCGCCTGGCGGACAGCATCGCGGTGCTGACCGGCGCCCGGTCCGGACGGCGCTGGACCAAGCCGATCGTGGTGGAAAGCATTCTGCGCGGGGCGATGGGGCGCATCAGCGCCTACCAGCGGGTGCGGACGCACTCGACCAGCACCGCCGCGGTCGCCGGGTACGCCGCCGAAGGCGTCATGCACGCGCTGGCCGAACTGATGGACAACGCCACCAGCTTCTCCCCGCCGTCGGAAGACGTGCACGTGTACGTGGAGGAGGTGCACGCGGGCGTCGTGGTCACGATCGAGGACAGCGGCCTCGTGATGAGCGCCGCCGCGCTGGAGCGTGCCGTGCGGGCGGTGTCCGCCGAGCCACTGGACCTGACCACGCTGTCCGGCACCCGGCTGGGGCTGGCGGTGGTGGGGTGCCTGGCCCGCAAGCACGGGCTGACCGTGCACTTCCGGCCGTCCGCGCGGGGCGGCACCGGCGTGGTGGTCGTGATCCCGCGGACCCTGATCACCCAGCCCGGACCGGAGGCCGTGCCGGTCGCGCCGAGCCCGGCGGAGGTGCGCACCCCACCCGCCGAGGTGCCCGCCGCGGAGTCCACAGTGGACAGTGAGCTGTCCGGGCTGCCGCAGCGGCGTCGCGGGCAGACGCTGGCGGCCGCGCCCAGGCCCGTGCCGCCGCCCGCCGCGAGTCCCGCACCGGCTCGGGCCGACGCCGGAGCGCGGTTCAGCGCGTTCCACGCGGCCGGCCGGGCCACCCGCCCTTCTGCTGCCCCGGAGGACAGCCGATGAACACCACGGACCACGATCTCGACTGGCTGCTGGAGAACCTGCTGGGCAAGACGCCGGGCACGCGGCACGCCCTGGTGCTGTCCAAGGACGGCCTCAAGCTCTGCCACACCCGCGGGCTCACGATCGACCAGGCCGACCAGCTGGCCGCCATCGCCTCGGGCATCCAGAGCCTGGCGTACGGCACGTCGATCGAATTCGGCGACGGCACCGGCGGCGTGCGCCAGTCGATGACGGAGTTCCACGGCGGGATGCTGTTCATCGTGGAGGCCGGCGCCGGCGCGCACCTCGCCGTGATCGCCGCCGACGACGCGGACGTGGGCCTCGTCGGCCACACCATGAACGAGCTGGTCGAGCAGCTCGGCGAGTACCTGACCGCGCCGCCGCGCCCCCAGCACACCGCGGCCGGGTGAGATGAGCCGGGAAGACCTCCACCGCGAGGACCCGGACCGGTTGTACACGGTCACCGGCGGGCGCAGCCGAGCGAACGAAAGCGCGCTGGACCTGGTGACGCTGATCGTGAGCGAAGGCGATCCGGTCCCGGGCATGCAGTCCGAGCACGTCAGGATCCTGCACCTGTGCCGGCACCCGACGGCGATGGTGGAGGTCGCTTCGGAGCTGGGCCTGCCGGTGAGCGTCGTGAAGATCCTGCTGTGCGACCTGCTCGACACCGGCCGGGTGTCCGCCCGCCACCCGTCTTCGGCCCCCGTCGACACCGATCTGCCCGACCTCGAAACCCTGAAGCAGGTACTCGTTGGACTCAAGAAGCTCTGACCAGGACGTCCGGACTCCGCTGCCGAGCACCGCCCGGGACGGGCTGAAGATCGTGATCGTCGGCGGGTTCGGGGTCGGCAAGACGACCATGGTGCGTTCGGTCAGCGAAATCCGCCCGCTGAGCACGGAGGAAACCATGACGCAGGCGGGCGTCGGGATCGACGAGGGCGCTTCGTCCGGCAAGACCACCACCACGGTCGCGTTCGACTTCGGGCGGATCAGCCTGAACGAGCACATGGTGCTGTACCTGTTCGGCGCCCCGGGCCAGGAGCGGTTCTGGTTCCTCTGGGACCGCCTGTTCGCCGGGACGCTGGGTGCGGTCGTGCTGGTGGACACGAACCGGCTGGCCGATTCCTGGTACTCCATCGACCGCCTCGAACACCACGGGACGCCGTTCATCGTCGCGCGCAACAACTTCGGCACGCCGAAGCACTCCCTCGACCAGGTGCGCCGGGCGCTCGACCTGGCCGCCGACGTGCCGCTGATCGACTGCGACGCCCGCCGCCGCGACTCGAGCAAGACCGTCCTGCTCACCCTCGTCGACCACCTCTTCGCCCTGTCCTCCGCCCGGGAGACCGCGTCATGACCACTCCTCAGCCCGTCGTCGCCACGCGCTTGTCCGGGCCGCAGTTCCAGCAGAAGTCCGCGGACCTCTACGCGGAGATGCGGCGCGCGCACGGGCCGGTGGCCCCGGTCCTGCTCGACGGGGACGTGCCGGCGTGGCTGGTGCTGGGCTACCGCGAGGTGCAGCACGTCGTGACCAACCCGGAGGCGTTCGGGCGCGACTCGCGGCGCTGGAACGCCTGGGACCGCGTCCCGCCCGACTGGCCGCTGCTCCCGCTGCTCGGCTACCAGCCCACGATGATGTTCGCCGAGGGCGCCGAGCACCGGCGGCGGGCCGAGGCGCTCGACGAAGCACTCGGCGCCGTCGACCAGTTCGACCTGGGCGCGCGGGCCCAGCAGGTGGCCGACGAGCTCATCGACGCCTTCGCCGGGAGCGGCGAGGCCGACCTGATCACCCAGTACGCCGACGGGGTACCGCTGCCCGTCGTCGCCCGGATGATCGGCGTGCCGGAGGCGGAGACGGCCGAACTGGTCAACGACGTCTACCGGACGCACGCCGCCGGCGAGGGCGCGAACGAGGCTTACGCGCGCGTCCGGGAGCGGGTGCGGCTGCTGGTCGAGACCAGACGCCGCGACCCCGGGCCCGACGTCACCTCGCGGCTGCTGGCCCACCCGGCCGCGCTCGCCGACGAGGAGATCACCGAAGACCTGCTGCACCTGATGAACGCCGGCCAGCTGCCGACCGCGTACTGGATCGGCAACACCCTGCGGCTGATGCTCACCGACGACCGCTTCGCGATGACGCTGTCCGGCGGGCGGCGGAGCGTCGGCCAGGCGCTGAACGAGGTGCTCTGGGAGGACACGCCCACCCAGAACTTCCCGGGCCGGTTCGCCGCCCACGACCTCCGGCTGGGCGGCAGGCAGATCCGCCAGGGCGACCTGCTCATCCTCGGGCTCGCCGCGGCCAACCGGGACCCGCTCGTCCGGCCGGTCCCGCAGGCCTCGACCGGCAACCAGGCGTACCTGTCGTTCAGCCACGGCGACCACCGGTGCCCGTACGCGGCCCAGGAGATCGCCAAGGTGATCGCCGAGGCCGCGATCGAAGTGCTGCTCGACCGGCTCCCGGACGTCGTGCTGGCGGTGCCGGCCGAGGAGCTCGAGTGGCGGCCGTCGCCGCTGTTCCGCGGCCTGGCGGCGCTGCCGGTGCGGTTTTCCCTGGCCTGGTGACACTTTTGTACGAAAGCTGTACGCGGCCGCGGGAGAGTCCGCGCCATGGACATCGCACACCTCCCGCGGCGCAGCTTCCTGCGCGGTGCCGCCGGCCTCGCCGTCGCCGGGGCCGCCGGCCTGGTCCTCCCCGGAGCCGCTCGAGCCGCGGGGACCGAGCCGCGGATCTACAGCTGCGCCGAGTGGGGTGCCCGGCCGCCCGCCGACGCGCTCACCACGCTCGACCACCCCGCCGACCGGATCCTGATCCACCACATCGCCAGCGCCAACAGCACCGACTACTCGCTCGCCCACGCCTTCCAGGTCGCGCGCGACGACCAGCACGACCACATCGACAACAACGGCTGGTCCGACACCGGCCAGCACTTCACCGTCAGCCGCGGCGGGTACCGGCTGGAAGGGCGGCACGGCAGCCTCGACGCGCTGCGCGGCCGGACCACGATGATCCAGGGCGCGCACTGCCCCGGCCAGAACACCAACGCCATCGGCATCGAAAACGAAGGCACCTACACGAGCGTGGAGCCGCCGCAGGCGCAGTGGGCGTCGCTCGTCGTGTTCTGCGCCCACATCTGCCGCCAGTACGGCATCCCGGTCGAGGAGATCAAGGGCCACCGGGACTTCTACAACACCGAGTGCCCCGGCGACCGCCTGTACGCCAAGCTGCCGCAGCTGCGCACGGAGGTCGCCAGGGCACTGGCGGCGTAGTCGCTCAGCCCAGCGTCTCCAGCGTCCGGACGGTGTCCGAAGCCGCGGCCTGGTCGGCCGGGTCCGGCTCGGCCGCCGCGGCCGGGTGCCGCGAAGCCGCCGGGTGCGTGCAGCCCAGCTGCTGCAGGGAGCCCCGCAGCCGATCCGTCAGGAACTTCAGCAGGGCGACGCCGTCGTCGGGGGACGGCGCCGCCCGCAGCAGCCGACGATCGGTCGTGAGGCGGTCGAGCCCGGCCGTCCGCAACGAGCGGCAGTAGGCCCGGGTGCTCGCCGTCCGGCGGTCGAGCGGGGGCTGGTCGACGCCCGCCCGGTACAGGTTCGTCTTGGCCGGGCTGGGTTTCCCGTCGACCAGCGTCATCGGGTCGCCCGGCGGCACCAGCGCCACCGGGGCCCGCTGGCCGGCCGCCGCCTGCAGTTCGTTGAGGGCGAGCGACGTCGTGGGCCGGCCGCCGTCCGTCGCGTCCGGGGCGGTGAACGGGGTGCAGCCGAGCGCCGGGTCCACGAACGCGTCGAGCAGGCGGTTGTCGCTGCCGTTCGCGAGCGTGGCCGGTTTCCGGAGCGTGCGCGCGTTCGCCGCCGTGGCCTGGGCCGTCCGGCCGTCGCGCGTGGCCAGGTACGTCGTCGTCACGTTGTCGCTCTGGTCCTGGTCGACCAGCGAGAAGTCGCGTACTGACGGGCACGGCCTGCCGTCCTTCGCCCGGCCCAGCGGCGGGATGCGCAGCTTCCCGGCCTGAACGGCCTTGTTGGCCGCGTCGAAGAACGTCTGGGCGCCGCAGAAGGCGACCTGGCCGAACGGCGAACCGCCGAGGCCGTTGACGCAGCGGCCCGCCTTCAGCGCGGCCGGGCTGCCGCCGAGGGTCAGCGTGTCGCCGTTGAACCCGAACCACAGGCCGACGACCGCGCCCCGCGGCAGCGCCGGGACGACCGGCGGGACGGCGGGCGCGGCGCCCGCGTCGACGACGAGCGGGTGGTACACCGACAGCTTGCCGGTCGCGGGGTCGAGGATCGTCGCTTCGGCGAACGCGCCCTGCGCGTCCACCGATTCGTGGCACGGGCCTTGCCGCGGATCGGTGGCGGACAGCTGGTACGGCGTGGCGAGACCGCGTGCCGACAACGGATCTTCGGGCACCTTCAGTGTGCAGGCGGAATCGGGGGTCGCGGGCGGCGGTGGCGGGGTGGTGCGCGGTGCGGCCACCGCGATCCCGACCGCGCCGAGCGACGCCGCGGCCACCGCGACGGTCACCTTGAGCTTCCAGGGCCGTTGCCGGTGGCGGGGACGAGCTGCTGGCATGGACTGTGCCTTCTTTCGGCCTCCTCACCTCACCCGGCGCAGGACGCTAGCACAGATAACGGCCCGATCACAGAACGATTTCCGGGCACAATTCCGGCATTCACGGCGAACGGTGCCGGACGGAAAGATCAATGGAGGTAGCGCATCACGGCGCACAGCTCCTCCGGCGGCAGCGCGCCGAGCCGGTCGATTTCCCCGCGGCGGACGTCCATCAGCGTCGTCGCCAGTTCCGGCCCGAACGCCGTGGTCAGCGCGGAGTCCGCTTCGAACGCCGCCACCGCTTCGGCCAGCGACGCCGGCAGCCGCTCGGCCGAGGGGAGTGTGCCCGGGTCGACGTCGACCGGCTCCGGCAGGCGCGCCTCCTCGGCCACCCCGGCCAGGCCGGCGAAGATCAGCGCGGCCACCACCAGGTACGGGTTCGCCGTCAGGTCGAAGCACTTGACCTCGAAGTTCGCCGCCCGGTCGCGCTGCCCGGCCGGGCCCTGGACCAGCCGCAGCGGTGCCTCGCGGTTTTCCAGGCCCCACGCGCGGAACACCCCGGCCCAGTGGTGCGGCTCGAGCCGCAGGTAGCTGACCACCGAAGGCGCGCCGATCGCCAGCAGGGCCGGCAGCCGCGAGAGGATGCCGGCGCCGAACGCCTCCGCGGTGTCCGTGAGCCCGAACCGCCGGTCGCCGCCGGCGCACAGGTTGCGGTCGCCGTCCCACAGGCTCAGGTGGACGTGGCCGCCGTTGCCGACGCCGCCGGGCGCGAACTTCGGCGTGAACGACGCCCGCAGCCCGTGCTGCTCGCTGACCGTCCGGATGGTCTCGCGCGTCAGCACCGCGATGTCGGCCGCGCGCACCGGGTCGCCGGCCGCCACCGACACCTCGAACTGGCCGGCCGCGTACTCGGGGTGGACCTGTTCCACCGCGACCCCCTGCGCGGTCAAGGTGGACACCAGCGTGCGCAGGTAGGCCGCCTGCGAGGAAAGCCGCGCGTAACCGTAAGCCGGGCCCGCGGTGGCCGAGCGCGGGTCGTCCGGGGCGTCCGCGGCCGTGATCACCCATTCGAGTTCGACCGCCGTCCGCGCGCGGTAGCCCAGTTCCGCGAGCCGGGCCGTCGCGGCCGCGGCGAGCGCCCGCGCGTCCTGCGGGTGCGGCGCACCGTCCTGGTCGTACTTCCACACCGGCGCCCACGCCCAGCCCGGCTGCGCGGCCAGCGGCACGAGCGCGTCGAGGTCCGGGTGCAGCCGCAGGTCGCCGACCGGGCCGCGCGAATGCGTCCCGCCCACGATGTCGTCGGTGGCCAGGAAGAAGTCGAACGAGTTCGACGCGCCGACACCCCACGCCGCCGCCGACCACAGCCGGTCCACCGGGACGGCCTTCACCCGCGCGATGCCGCTGTTGTCCACGAAGGTCAGCGCGACGAGCTCCACGCCGGCGGCGCGCAGGCCGTCGGCCCGGATGGCGCCCTGCTGCGCGAGTTCTGCCCGATCGAGCTGGCTCATCCTGCCCCCGTCGATGTTCACTTGAGTGCTTCTCGCTCTGAGAAAGAGGTGAAGATCGTGTCAGACACCGTCGAAACCCGTCCAGGTCTGCGCCGTTCCCTCTCCGTCTGGCAGGCCGTCGGCCTGTCCGTGGCGCTGATGGCCCCGAGCATGGCCGCCAACATCAACCCCCAGCAGACCGCGGCCGCCGCCGGCCGTGCCGTCCCGCTCGCCTTCCTGCTCTCGGCGGTCGGCGTCCTGCTGGTCGCCTACGGTTTCGTGAAGCTCTGCCAGCACTACCAGCACGCCGGATCGGTGTACGCCTTCGTCGGCGCGACGCTCGGCCCGCGCGCGGGTGTCGTCTCCGGCATCGGTCTCCTCGGGACGTACACGTTCTACGCCGTCGTCACGAGCTCGGCCGCGGGCACGCTGGGCACCGCGTTCCTGACCCAGGCGGGGATCTGGCCGGACCCGCCGTCCTGGGGCCCGTTCGTGCTGACGGCCGTCGCGCTGGCCGGGGCGTGGCTGCTGTCCGTGGCACCCGCGCGCCGCGGGACGAGCACCCTGCTCGCCGTCGAGGGCGCGACGATCGCGGTGATCCTGCTGGTCACGGTGGTGATCCTGGTCCGCCTGCTCGCCGGAAGCGCCCCCGGCGGCGCCCGGTTCTCGATGGCCGTGTTCGTCCCGGAGACCGGCCTGTCCGGGGTGTTCCTCGGCGCGGTGTTCGGCTTCCTGTCCTTCGCCGGGTTCGAAGCCGCCGCGACGCTCGGCGAGGAGACCCACGACCCGAAGCGGAACATCCCGCGCGCGATCCTCGGCACGGCGATCTTCGGCGGCCTCTACTTCGTGGTGGTGACGGCGGTCGAGATGATGGCGTTCGGCGGCGACGCGGGCGCGTTCCACGACTCGCCGTCCCTGCTGGGCGACCTCGGCAGCCGGTACGCGGGCGCCTGGGTCGGCGACGTGATCAGCGTCGGCGCGGCGATCAGCGCGTTCGGCTGCTGCCTGGCCTGCGTGGTCGGCGGCTCGCGGCTGCTCTACGCACTGGGCCGCGACGCGGGCGGCAGCCTCGGCCGGACGTCCTCGCGCGGCACCCCGGTGGCGGCGGTCAGCGCGGTGACGGTGGCCGCCGCGCTGATCATCCTGGTGTGCGCGGTCTTCTTCGGCGCGACGGCGTCGGACACGTTCGCCTGGTCCGGTTCGATCGGGACGCTCATCCTGCTGGTCATCTACCTGCTCACGACGATCGGCGCGATCCTGCTGCTGTTCGTGAAGCGCCGGATGCGCGTGCCGGGGTGGCACCTCGTCTTCCCGATCGGTGCGCTGGCCGTGCTCGGGTACACGGTGTACGTCAACGTGGTGCCGTACCCCACCGAAGGCCCGGCGCGGTGGTTCCCGGTGGTGGCCGCGGCGGTGCTGGTGCTCGCGGTGATCTTCGTGCTGTCCGCACCCGCCTACGCTCGTAGGGTGGGGGAGAGGCTGACGAGCGTGGACGGAGGCGCATGACCGGACTGCTCCCGTTCGTCGCGGACCTGCCGCTGGTGGACCACCACTGCCACGGCGTCGTCACCCGGGACGTCTCCCGTGCGGGCTTCGAGGCGATGCTGACCGAAGCGGACACGGCGTCACCGCTCGGCACGACCCTGTTCGACTCGCTGATCGGGCTGGCCGTGCGCGAGCGCTGCGCGCCCGTGCTCGGCCTGCCGAAGCACGTCCCGGCCGAGGCGTACCTCGAGCGCCGCGCCGAGCTGGGCGCGGCCGAGGTGGCCCGGCGGTTCCTGCGGGCCACCGGCACCACCGATTTCCTGCTGGACGGCGGGTTCCTCCCGGACACGCTGACCACGACCCCGGAGTTCGCCGCGCTCGCGGGCACCCGCGCGCACGACGTCGTCCGGCTGGAGCAGGTCGCCGAGGCGGTGCTCCCGGGGACGACGGCGGCCGGGTTCGCCGCCGCCTTCGCCGACGAGCTGGGGAAACGCGCCTCGACGGCCGTCGGGCTCAAGTCGATCGCGGCCTACCGGGTCGGGCTCGGCCTGGCGGGTTCGCCGCCGTCGGCGTCGGAGGTCGAAGCCGCGGCGGGCCGGTGGCTGCGCTCCGGGACCGCCCGGCTCGCCGACGAGGTGCTGCACCGCCACCTCGTCTTCACCGGCCTCGACCTGGGCCTGCCGGTGCAGTTCCACGTCGGCTACGGCGACTCCGACGTCGACCTGCACCGGTGCGACCCGCTGCTGCTCACCGGGCTGCTGCGGGCGACCCGCGGCGGTGGGGTGCCGATCCTGCTGCTGCACAACTACCCGTACCACCGGCAGGCCGCGTATCTGGCGCAGGTCTTCGAGCACGTGTTCGTCGATGCCGGGCTCATCACGCACAACGCGGGCTTCCGGGCGCCGGCCGTGCTGGCCGAGCTCCTGGAGCTCGCGCCGTTCGGGAAGGTGCTCTTCTCCACCGACGCCTTCGGCCTGGCCGAGCTGTACCACCTGGGCACGGCCCTGTTCCGGCAGGGCCTGTCGGACTTCGTGCGCGCCGCGCTCGACGCCGACGCGATGTCCGAAAAGGACGCCGTCCGGCTGTGTGCTTTGGTGGGACACGAGAACGCGAAGAGGATCTACCGCTTGGAGCCCGTGTGAGTGATCTGTGGACCCGGTGGACGCAGGCGATCGCCGAGGAACTGCCCGCCGCCGTCGAGCTCCGGCACGCCGTGCACGCCGACCCCCGCGGATCCGGCGACGAGGAGGACACCGCGCGGCTGGTGAGCGACGCGCTCGGCGCGGGCGACGGCACCCGCGTCGCCAAGACGGGCCGGGCCGTCCTGCTGCCCGGGGGCGCGGGCCCGGCCGTGGCGCTGCGGGCCGAACTCGACGCCCTGCCGGTGCTGGAGGGCACCGGCGTGCCGTGGGCGTCCGGGAACGACCTGATGCACGCGTGCGGCCACGACGTCCACCTCGCCGCGCTGGTCGCGGTCGGCCGCGCGGCGGTCCGGGTGGGCGTGCCCCGGCCGATCCTGGCGCTGCTGCAGCCGCGGGAGGAGACGTCCCCGCCCGGCGCGCTCGACGTCGTCGAGTCCGGGGTGCTGGCCGCGCACGGGGTGGACACGGTGATCGGCGCGCACGTCCAGCCGCGGATCGCGCACGGCGTCGTCTCGTCGGTGCCGGGCCCGGTGAACGCCTCCACCGACGAGTTCGAGGTCACCATGCACGGCCAGGGCGGCCACGCCGGCTACCCGCACCTGCTGCGCGACCCGATCCTGGCGCTGTCGCAGCTGGTGGTGAGCCTGCAGCAGCTCGCGTCCCGCCGGATCGACCCGGTGTTCGGCGCGGTCTGCTCGATCGGCCGGATCCAGGGCGGCGCCGCGGCCAACGTCGTTCCGAACAGCGCGAGCGCGTTCGGCTCGCTGCGCCTGATGCGCGCGAAGGACCGCGAGCGCGCCCTGGAGACGCTCGCCGACATCGTGCACGGCACCGCGCGGGCCCACGGCTGCACCGCGGAGCTGGAGATCAGCCCGTGCGAGCCGGTCCTGGACAACGACCCGGCGCTGGCTGCGGGCGCGCAGCGGTGGCTGCGGCACGCGGGCTTCACCGTCGACGACCA
Source organism: Amycolatopsis vancoresmycina (assembly GCF_000716785.1). GTDB lineage: Bacteria > Actinomycetota > Actinomycetes > Mycobacteriales > Pseudonocardiaceae > Amycolatopsis > Amycolatopsis vancoresmycina. The sequence goes on along the minus strand of NZ_JNYY01000008.1, from coordinate 500,806 downwards.
GTTCCGGTCCTTCGGGGCCGACGACTTCGCCCACTACTGCGGCGGCGGCACCCGCGGGCTGATGATGTTCGTCGGCCTCGGCGACACGGCGGGCGTGCCGAGCCTGCACGACGAGCGGTTCCTGCCGCGCGACCAAGCTGTCACCCAGGTCGCGCACGCGCTGGTGGCGGGGTACCTGGCCGCCTTGGATGCTCCCGTGCCTTAGCGCTACGGTGGCCGCGTGATGAGCGCCTTCCTCGCGACGATCCCCAGCCCCGACCGCGGCGTCTGGCACCTGGGACCGATCCCGCTCCGCGCGTACGCCCTGTGCATCATCGCCGGCATCATCGTGGCGATCTGGTGGGGCGAGCGGCGCTGGGTGGCCCGCGGCGGCACCAAGGGCACGGTGATCGACATCGCGGTGTTCGCGGTGCCGTTCGGCCTGGTCGGCGGCCGGTTGTACCACGTGATCACCGACCCGGAGCTGTACTTCACCGAGGGCCGCAACCCGTGGAACGCGTTCGCGATCTGGGACGGCGGCCTCGGCATCTGGGGCGCGATCGCGCTCGGCGCGGTGGGTGCGCTCATCGCCTGCCGCCGCAAGGGCATCCCGCTGCCGGCGATGGCGGACGCGGTCGCCCCGGGCATCGTCGTCGCGCAGGCCATCGGCCGCATCGGCAACTACTTCAACCAGGAGCTCTACGGCGCGCACACGGACCTGCCGTGGGGCCTGGAGGTCTACCAGCGCTTCAACCCGGAGGACCCGGACAACCTGCTCAACGGCGTCGCGACGGGGCACATCCCGCTGCCGGAGAGCCCGGTGCACCCGACGTTCCTGTACGAACTGATCTGGAACCTGCTGGTCGCGCTGGTGGTGGTGTGGGCGGACCGGCGCTTCAAGCTGGGGCACGGGCGGGTGTTCGCGCTGTACGTGGCCGGGTACACGGTCGGCCGCGGCTGGATCGAGATGATGCGGACCGACACCGCCAACCACATCCTCGGGCTGCGGGTGAACGTGTGGACGTCGATCCTGCTGTTCCTCGGGGCGGTGGCGTACTTCGTCGTCGCCGGTCGGCGGGGGCCGCGGGAGGCGCCGGAGACCCTGGTGAGCAAGGACGCTGCGGTGGATGCCCCGGGGCCGGACGAGGTCCCGGTGGCCGCGGGGGAGGCCCCGGCTGGGGATGCGGAGCCCGAGCGCACGGACGAGCCAGAGCACGCCAAGGTGGCGGCCGAGGCTCCGGCGCCGGAAAAGGTGACCGAGGACACCCCGGCCGAGGAGCCGAAGAAGACTGACGAGAGCTGAGGCACCAGCCCGACGCACCCCAGCGTGCGGTGAGTGCTGGATGCGCCGGATGCCGCATCGGCACTGGAAGGTTGTTGACCTGGCGTAGTCGCAAGGTGACACCAGGTCGCGGCGGTGGCGAGCGTCCTGAATGCCTGCCGTCAGTTTGCCTGGATGTCAGGGTGGGCCAGCCCGGCCGTGGCAGCGCAGTCTGGCGGTGATCCGCGGACCCCCGTGGGCGCCCTGGTGCTCAGCTCTTGCTCAGCCTCCACTCGCCGAGGCAGTCAGCAACTGCGTTCCCGGGACCTAGCCCAAGTTTGGGCTTCGGCTGAATCCTCCGTCGGAGTTCTGCTTCCGCGGTCTCCCCGGCCCTGTTCACCCGTCGGTTCGTGGCAGGAACGAAGAGCGCGTACCTTGCCACGACAGCCGCAATTTTTCGCGCGCTCGAGTGCAGGCGACGAAGAGCAAACAGCGTTCCTGCTGGAGGTCGAGGTTATGGGCAATCGGATCTTCACTCGCCGGGGTGACCGCCTTCGGGAACGGCATTGAGTCCTTGGAGAGCCCGATCACCGCCACCGCCCGAAACTCGAGTCCTTTCATCGCGTGCATCGTCGCGACTGAGATGCGCCCAGCGGTCGGCTTCGATCTAGCGATCGATGTCGCAGGCAGGCCCGCGTTGGTCAGTGCCGACGATGCCGCTTCTGCTTGGCTCCATGTTCGTGCGGCTATGCCGACCTGGTCCGGCTCGATGCCGTCGGCAAGCCACCCTCGGACATCTTTTACCAGGGCCTGCATTTCTTCCCGTGCACTCATCGACGGCCGCAACAGCGGGCGATCGCCATGCACATCCGATCGGCAGCCTGCGAGGGTATCGAGGTCGTCGTTCAGCGCGTCAATTTCCTCGCCTCGCAGTAGGCCGATGCTCCAGCCGAGGATTTCGGCTGTGGTTCGGTAGTTCAGAGTCAAGCGTGCGGACCTGCCTGCGATCTTGATCCCGAGCTGTTTGAGGGAAACCCGATGGTTGTAGATCCTCTGGTGCGCATCGGCCGTGATGAACAGGTCGTTGTCCGATTCCGCCACAGCAGCCCGGAGGAGCCGCCACCCCCACGGGCCGAGGTCTTGTCCTTCGTCGACGACGACGTGCTGGTACGGCTTGGCTGTCCGGTCGGCCAACAGGCGGGCCGCCTCGACACACACCGTCTCGTATGTCCAGCGGTCCAGCCGCCGTAGTTCGTCGAGGAACGCCGCGATCGCTGTCCAGATTTGTTCCTTCTGACGTTGGCCGAGCTGGCGGCCCCGTCCACGGCGTGGCGCGGCCAGATAACCGTCGAAGTCGACGACCTCATTGGCGAGCACAACTTCGCGCCACTCCTGCGCAAGAAACGCATCCGAGAACTTGACACCCGTCGAGCCGATCACCTTGCGCCACGTCTGGCGCTGCTCGTCGGCGGACAAGATGCTGATTCGGCCATACTCCGTCGCGACCACTTGATTGGCGACCTGGTCGACGTGTCGTACGTCAATTCGGCGCAACACGTCGTCATCCTCGACGAGTGTGTGAAGTTGGTTCTCCAGCGAACTGGTCAACGTCTTGGTGAACGTCGTCACAAGGACGGATCGATCTGACGTTGACCGTTCGGCAAGATACTTTGCGCGATGCAGGACCGCAACGGTCTTGCCGGTACCCGGACCACCTGTCACTCGCACCGGGCCGGAAAAGCTCCCGTAGGCAACTCGGTGCTGCACGGGATGCAAGTAGACGCGCCATAGATCGAACGGATAGCTGAAGATTTCCATCAGATCGCCGGGGCCACTGACCAGAACAACTTGCTTGGTCGATCGTGCGAGTGCGGCGGTCACGTCGTCCGGGTCGAATTCACCGGGTTCGACCGTGTCGGCCACCTCGGTCCACACGTCTTCGGGACTCATGCCGAGGGCAAGCCCCAAAAGGGCGTCGTACTGAGGCTCAGGCAGCATCGTGCGGGCCGTTTCGAGCTGCTCGAGGTCGGTGAGTGTGCGAGCGAACGCAAGTACCTGATCGTCGATGCCGAGCCGGCGTAAGTCGGCGTCGCTAACCGCGCCCAATAGCCGTTCCGACGTTGCCGCAGCGCGTTCTTCGAGGCGCGGCATCCGGTCCTCGATTGACGCCACATCACGGATCTCGATGCTGCCGGTGGCTCGGTTGACGGACGCGGACTTCCGCTGTGCCCACCGGTATGCCTCGTCGTGTGGGAGCACGCGAAGCAACAAGTAGGAGTCGCCGGAGGTCGGTGCCAGGACGACGCCTCGCCAGAATTGGTCGATGCGGATGGACTTCAGTCGCGAGTCGCGGACATTGCGGATCAACTCGAGGTGGATGCCGGCGAAAGTAGCCTCTTCGAACTTCGCGAACGTCTCGTACACCCGGTCCTGTACGGACCGTTGAAGCTTTCCGAACTCTCGCAGGAACTCCCGCGCGATCCCCAACGTCGGCACTTGTCCTCCGTTTCTGCTCCGGCTCAGTTTCCGGCGATCTCGACTGCCAGCCGGTCGATCCGGCCCAGGAGGTCGTCCGGCTGGAGGGTCAAATCGAGGGCGTGTGAGACGATCTCCACGCCGGCATGACGCACCACGTGCCGCGCGGGCTCGCCGTTTCCTTGAGCGTAGACAAGGTAGCCGCGACGAAGCCCGAGTGCGGTGCAGTAGGCCAGCATCTGGTAAATGTCCGCGTTCGGGTAGCCTCCTGGCTTCTCTTGCTTGTACTTGGCGTCCACCACCGCCGCGGCTGCTCCGCCGACCCGCCACACCAGATCGGGTTTCATGCCGACGGTGGCTCCTTCGTCGAGGAAACACGAGTACTGAAGATGGGCTCTGCCGTGCGCGTGGGCGAGCAGCGATTCGGCGAGCGCGACCGTCAGGAAGTCCTCGAATACCTTGGCAAGGTCGAACAGGAATCCGGTCGCGTGCGCGGCGCCCGGCGCGTGTTCCGGCGACGTGGCCTGCCAGACGATCTCGGCCAGCCGCAGAGCGGTGTGGTAACGAGCGTTGAGCCTGCTGGGCCGCCAGGCCGGCAACTGCGCTCCGCGGACGAGCGACGTCACGTCGGCGAGTCGCGAGCGCAGTGCGGTAAGCCGCTGGCGGGACTGCCCGTTCACGCGGGGAACCCGGAGCATCCGGGTGATCGCGGCGAGCAGGATCTGGTTCTCCGCGATGTCAACAGTGAAGTCGTCGTGGCGCAATTCCATCGGGATCACCTGCCCGTAGTGCCGACGAAGCTGGTCTGCCTCACGGAGTCGGCCACGCAGGACGTAGGAGGTCTCCTCGATCTCGCGATAGCCCTGGAGCAACCCCTGGCGGAGGGCGCGCTCGGTTTGCCGCCACAGGGCGTTGGCGACCGCGGGTACCAGCCCGTCCCCCGTCGTCAAGCCGACCTCATCATCCCGCCAGCCTGTCGGATCGATCGCGTAGCCGACGAGGAACAGCAGCCGCGCGATGTCCAGCTTGGGACGAATCCACAGGTCAATCTCGCCGATCCGAGCGACGCCCACCTTGCCACGTGCCGAGATATTCCAGCGGCCGGGTACCAGCGCCGAGGGGACAGCCAACACAACTCCGGACCGAGCCAGGCGCTGGCCCTGTTCGGCGGTGAGCAGGTACGTGGAGCTCCCCAGCTCGTCCAGTGTGACGGTCGGCATCAGAGCTCAGCAGGCGGCGTGTTGGTGTTCTTGCGAAGGGAAGCGAGTCGGTAAGGGTCCAGGACTGCGCGTGGGCTGCCGTAATGGTGCTCCTCGAGCAACGGCAGGATCGAGGTCTCCCACACTTCGGCCAGCGCATCCGGTCGGCGGTAGATGTCGGAGTGCATCAGGTACGACGGGCCGATCGCCAGGTCACGGTCGTCGATCGCGCGGTTGAGCGCGTCGAGCAAGTCTGCCGCGTCAGCGTGATGCGTAACCTCGCCGGCATCTACTCGCCGTCGCAACCATTCGCGCAGTAAACCTGAGGTGGGTGGTTGTGAAGGATGAAGCTCGACGAACGCAAATCGCCGGCGCATCGCCGCGTCAACGAGGGCGATAGAGCGGTCGGTGGTGTTCATGGTGCCGATCACGAACACGTTTTTCGGCAGCGTGAAGTCGGCTTCGGTGGAGTACAGGAGACTGATCGAGTCGTCCCGGTACTCGAGCAGGAAGTACAGCTCGCCGAAGACTTTCGCGAGATTCGCCCGGTTGATCTCATCGATGATGAGGATGTACGGGTCGGCCGGGTGCTGGCGAGCGTCGTCCACCAGCGCCCGGAACGGGCCGGGCCGCAGCTCGAAGGCCAGCTGGCCGTCATCGCGCTGCACCGGCCGGAAGCCTTCGAAGAAGTCCTCGTAGGTGTAGGAGGGGTGGAACTGCACGAGCTTGATCGCACTCGGCTCGGCGAGGTGCTGCGCGATCTTCCGAGCGAGGAACGTCTTTCCGGTGCCCGGCGGGCCGTAAAGGATCAACTGACGGCGGTGCCACAGCAGGTCGGCCTGGCGCTGAAGCCAGGCCTGGTCGATCATCAGCTCGTCGGCCAGCTCAGCGCTGACGGGCCTGAACTCCAAAGGCTTGTGGGGCGCCGGTGCTGGTTTTTCGACTTCAATGTCGAGCTCATGCAACAGTTTTTCGACCGTAGCGAGGTTTTCGGTGAGATCGACGACGTCGGATTGGTTGTGCAGCTTGGCGGGCAGCGGGTCTGGCAGCTTCGCGAACGGCACCGGGCGGGTGTCGTTGAGCCACTCGACGGAGCGCCGCAGGTTGGAGCGCTGATCGCTTGAGTTCGTGTACTCGGCGTCGCCGGCCACCCGGCCCAGGTAGGTCTTGCCACCACTGGTGGTGAGCACCAGGTCGCCGACTCGCATCCGGTTGCAGAAGGCGTCGAACTCGGTGACCTTCGCCTCGCGCGCGGAGTAGGGCTTGTGCTGGTAGTCCTCGTCCACGAAGGATTTGAGGTCCGCTCGCGATACCGGCATGCTGACGGCACGGAGCCCGGATGCAGCCAGTGACATCGAACGCTTGTGAAGCCACACCGGCACAAGATCCCGACCCTCTACCGAGGAGCCTCGCACCAGCCAGGCCCGCTTCGTCGAGATCGAGTCCAAGGGTTCGACCTCGGCCAGTCGTTCTCGCAGGTCGGCGGCGGTCATCCGTTGCTGTTGAGAGGCCAGGCGGTCGGCGCCGACGTCGACGCCTTCGTTCGCCAACCGCTGCAGGATGTCTGCGCCTCGGAAGTTCACGTTTAGCATGCCTTGCGGCAGCTCCGAACCGTCCCCGTTGAGCACTCGGTAGGCGTTGGCATGACCTACCTGTGCTAGGAAGTGCGCGACCGTGGCCGGATCGGCGCCGGTCAGCTCTCCGAGATCGTCCGGCGCGGTCCAGAACCCTGGGCCGACCAGGCTCAGCGCTCGGGAAATGGTCTGCTCCTCGCCGCTGAGTCGTTGCAGAGCCTGCTTGCGCTGCCGAAGCGTCTCAGCAAGGCGACGGCGCAACTCGGCGTGCAACGCGTCACCGGGGAAGGTGTCCAGCGCCAGGCCACCGGCCTCGGTCAGCGACCAGCCGCCCACTTTGGTGAGCCAACCGATGGTCGCGGCGTCACCGGTGTGCCATCGCAGGTGGTTCTCCCACCGCGTCTGACCGTTCTTGTCGATGGGCTCGAGCTCGTAGTCCGTGAACTCCACGCGCTCGGCGACCTGGGCAAGGACTTCTCGGCCAGGGGTGGGTGCGCCCAGATCGCGCATCACTTCCATGCAGGTCCGAAGCAGCGGAGCAGCGCGAACAGCGTGATCAGCCATGGTCTACCGTCCCTGAGTCAGTGCGCTCCGGATGGCGTGGCCCCTGGCCGGGTGGTGGGTCGAGCCTGGTCTGGTACGGTTCGCGGGTTTCGATCGCCTTGGCCATGTCGTCGTAGATGTCGAGGATTGCCTGCTTGGTCCGGGCGAACCGCTCGGGATCGTTGTTTCTGAACGCGCGGAACGTGTCCATGATGTAGTCCACGTCGTCGTGCGGGACGCCGTAGAGGTGGAAGTAGGCCGCGTCGAGTTCGGCGCGCAGCCAGAAGCGGCGCTCTTCGTCCCAGCGGAACGGGGGGCCTTCGTCGCCGTGGTCGCGAGCGAACCCGGTCATGTCGTAGGTCGTGTAGGCGAGCTCGATGACACGATCGGTTATCCACCCGCCTGTGGCCTGCGAACTGGCCCAATCGCACACTTCGTCGTAGGTTCGAGGTGGAAGGACTGCAAGTTGGTTTAGGTAGCCATAAGTAAGATGTGTTCCGCCCATCTTCTGTCTCGTGATGTAGTCGAGCGAAAACGAGCACAGGTTTGCGTAAAGAGGCGTGACACGAGGTTCTTTCGATATAACAATAGGATTTGTATGCGCGATTGCAGCTCTCGGAATTGCGGAGCAGATGAGAGTGCGCTCGTTTGCTGTAGTCGTTATATCGCGCCAACCGAGTAGCCAGTCTTTGTTCCAGTCCTTACGTGCGAGCCGGGCGTCGACCTCCGATTCGGCAACCCAGTAGCGAGCCAGGACGGCAAAATTCGGGTCGTCCTTCTGCTCTGCGGTCGTTCGAGGAAGAGTGCCCTTGTTGAGCTGCGCTTGAGAAGCGCCCTCGTAGGTACTGAATCGGTGGTCGAAGTGGTGGACCATCTTCGCTTCGTGGAGCGGAAGCATTCGCTGGCCGTCGCGTTCGAACAGGTTTCCGGCGAGCTTCCAGCCTTCGTGCTCTAAGGTCTCACGATCGTGGAACAGGTTCGCGTCGTTCGCCATATGAAACATCGCCTGGAACGAGAGCCGCCAGGGGTTGTCCTCGGGTTCTTCTCGCCAGAGAACCGAGTTGATGTGCCGATACATTGCCAGCGTGATCTCGGCATTGCGCCTGTAGTCAAAAACCGGGCACGTACCCGTGTTTGGATTGAGTAGGTCAATGTCTTCCTGAGTGAAAACGAATCGACGGTCGAGGATTTGGCTCGCCTGTCGAACCCGGAATGCGAGGTTGATCTCGCTGAGCGGCGTGCTCTGACCCGAGCCAGTCCACAAGCAGAAACGGAACTTGTTTGTGACTGTTTGAAATATTTTCTCTTCGTTCTCAAAATCATAGATGGAGGCGAGGGTGCGAGTTTTGATGAGGTCCTTGAAGAAGTACTGTGTGGTAGCGTCCGTGGCGATACCGGTAGGTAGTACCATGCCGACGCGAGCGCGTGGAGCTAGGATGGTGCGGCCGGTTTCGGCGAACACGGCATAGGTGTTGATGTCGCCGCGGCCTGTCAGTGGATACCGGCCACTTTCGCGCAGCAGATGACTCCAGCCGTCAGACAAGCGCAGCTCCGCCGCGAACTCTTCGTGCAATCTCTGATTATACACCTCGTCGCTGGTGGCCAAAGCGGCAATCATCTTCTTGCGGGCTGCCGCGTTCTTGGCGGTCGCGATTTCCGGTCGGCGGGAGGCGAAGAACTCCTGCTCCTGCAGTTTGATTCGCTCCCAGGGCGGGTTTCCGAGCACGCATGAAAAGCCGCCCTGCCAGCCCGTCGACCCATTCACATTGGACCCGGTCTCAAGCACGGCGAAGATGTGCGGAAATTCCACGTGCCAGTGGAAGAAACGATAGTCTCTCGCCAACTTCTCGACCATGCTGGCGGTGTGGGCGCGCTCCAGGGTGTCCGGGTCGCCCTTGATCCAGTCCAAGGTCGACTGCACGACAGCCTGCAGTGCAGTCTCCTTGGTCTTTGGCTGCACGAATGCGGAGCACCAGGCGTCGGCGACCCGCTTGGCGCTCAACCGCTCACCATCGATGTCGCGCAGCCGGGCGCGCTGGACGTAGACATCCGTGAGGCTGCGCGCATCGGTGCGCACCAGTTCCCTGGTGTGCTCGGCGATTTCCGTGTTCACGATGAGCGGGCCGTCGGAGGCGAAGAGATCAAAGATGCCTTCGGCTTGTTCGGCGTTGCGCTTGACGATCGCCCGGACTGCGTCCTTATCATCGCCGATCAGCGCCTTGAACGCTTCCTTGGGAATGCCCTTGTCGATCAGCGCCGGAGTAGTGCCCAGAAGGGAGTTGCCGACACGGATGTTGGCGTCCAGGAACGGCAGCGGGAAACCCGGTTCGACTGCTTCCAGCCAGAGCGACACCTTGGCCAGCTCGGCGGCAGTCTCGTTGATGTCGACACCGTAGACGCAGCGGCTCACCACCTCGCGCATCGCGTGGCGCACCAACTTCGGCGACGGCTCGTTCTCGCCGCTGCGCAGCTGAGCCACCCGTCGCGCGATCCGGCGAGCGGCGGCCACGAGGAAGTGGCCAGAACCACACGCTGGGTCGCACACGGTGACGTTCAGCAGAGCCTCGACTTGGGCGTCGGCGGCGTCGATTCCCTGCACTGCATCGTCGAGAACCGGGTCGAGCGCGCTATCCAGCAGCGCTTCGGTCAGCGACGAAGGGGTGTAGTAGGAGCCTGTCGTCTTGCGCTCGTTCCCGGCTGCCGCGGTCAGCCCGAAGACCTGCTCGTCGGGGTCGTACGCCGGGTGCAGCTCCAGCAGAGACTCGTAGACGCTGCCCAGCTCCTCGGAGTCCAGGTTCAGAAAGTCCACCTGCCTGCGCTGACCTGCGCTGTCGACAATCGCCAGGTGGCGCACGGCCGTGATCAGCGCCTCGTTGGTCAGCCGCATGCCCTCCAAGGGCTCGTCGAGCTCATCCGGTCGGCTCGGCTCGATCGCGGTGTCTCCGTCGCGGGTGATCCGAGCGAAGATGCCGCCGATGCCCGGCACGCCCAGCTCCGGGCGGCCCTGCTCAAGCCCGAGCCCGACGAACACCAGATGCACGGACTCCCACAAGTCCTCGTGTTGGTCGGTGCTGCCCCTGCGGGCACGGTCGCGCAGCCGTCGTGCCGAGAAGTAGGTGTCGTAGCGTTTCCGGACCTCCTGCGGTGCGGCTGGATCCAGCAGCACGTTGCGGTCTTCGGCGACAAACCAGAACAGCAGCCGGTACACCAGCCGCAACACAGAGCGCTTGTAATCTTCGGCGAGTAGTTCACCGCTGGCCAGGCGACGGTTCAGCGCGCCATTCGCGGGGTGCCGGGCGAACCCGGTGCCGAGCGTGTTGATCGCCTGCTCCACCCCACCGCGAAGTCGTTCCAACGCCCGTTCGCCTTGCTGGATGGCCGTGGTCCGCCACGTCTCCAGCCAGCACGACGAGGGCGACTCACCGGCGCGAACGGCGAACCGCGTTGCGTGCAGGAGGCGATACAGCAGGAGGAAATCCGGGAACATGCCCTCGTCGAAGATCAGCTCGAGATCGAACTCGACGTAGGCCGAGCCGGCCAGCGATCGGGAGTCGCGCAGCAACCGCAACCGCTGGCCGTTGGAGACCATCGCGTACAAGTGGTCGTCGGTGCGGTTCAGGAGCTCCTGCAGCATCGACTGCGGGGCGGCGTCTGCGGCACCGGCGACGCCCTTGGTGCGGTGGTCGAGGTCGGTGCCCCATGGCAGCCAGTGCACGGGGACGTGCTGCCAGCGGTGGCTGACCTTGAACTGCTTGTCGCCGACGGTCAGGCCACCCCGCAGCTCCTCCAACGGGCCGTATCCGAGGCCGTCGTTGCCGAAAACTGCCCGCAACCAGTCTCGTGTACCGCGATTCTTGTCGCGGGACAGCGCGCGCCATTCCTTGGTCAAGTCCTCGAACGCGCGCGAGGCCGCCTCGCGAACCGTTCGCCGGGCTCCCAAGCCGTAGTCGGCCGGGCTTCTCCCGGCGAGACTCGCGTCGTCCATCGTCCGCGCGAACAGGTCAGCCGGCAGCAGCCCGCCGGCGACTCGAAGTGAGGGAAAAGGGACGCGGCTCATCGCACACCTGCCGGCACGGGCAGGTAGACGTACACACCGAGCACATCGACCGGGGTGTGAGCCTGCACTTCGATCTTGCTGACACCCGCCTGGCGCGACGCTGTGCGTACCCGAGTGTGCGATTCACGCAGTCGATCGGCGACCTCGGCGGCCTGTTCGTCCAACGCATCCCTCAACTTGTCCAGTTGGCCTACCGCTCGTTGCAAGTCGTCCTGAGCTTGCTCCAACGCCAGGTTGCCGCTCGGCTGGGTCGCGAGCAGCGCCTCCACTTCTGCTGTGGACAGCCATTCCGGCTCATCCGGCCTGCCCCGGAAAGCCACTGTCCGCGCCTCTTCAGCGACCATCGTGCGAACGCCATCCCGACCCGGCAACCGCACGTGCATCCGGAATCGCAGCAGTAGCTGCGTCGTGCGCCGGGTTACCGCGTCGGTGCGCATGGCGCCACAGCGACGGGCCGGGCGAGGGCCTGGTGTTCGCGGGTCAAGAGCGCTGTCGAGGACATAGCGGGCGATCGCGGCGACCGAGAGATCGGTGCGATCGAGGTGGGCATGCTTCGGCCGCACCGGCAGCTCAGAGCGGAACGGCAGGGGTTCAGCGTGACCCGGCGGCAGCGCATCCTGGAGCCCCCACGGCAGGGTCGTGGTCACCGCGTCGAAGCCGTCGGGTTTCAAGGTGATGGACGAGCCGAGCGCGTCCAGAGACTCCCGGACGAAACCGGTGATCTCGGTGTTCGCACCAAGGCTGGCGCGGACCTCGGCGAGTTCGGCAGCGACCTCGTCCGGCTTGATACCGGTCTGCGCGAACTTGGTCAGAGCTGCATTTTCCTTGTCCGCATAGCTGTCCCACTCCTCATGCAGCGACTTGCGATGCGCCGCCAATGCGTCTTCGAAGCCCTCGAGCATCGGCTGTTCAGCGACCGGAGCAGTCACGAACAGCTCTTCGAGCACTGCCTCGACGACGGCATTCGCGGAGTCCGGCACGGGCACACTGATGCCGAGCTGTTTGCGGATCTCGTTGTGCTTGCGCAGCAGGACTCGCATCACGATCTCGTCGATCTGGTTGTCGGCCCCGATCACAGTGACCGCTCGGACCTCCTTGCGCGGCTGGCCGAACCGATCGACACGGCCCTCGCGCTGCTCATGGCGAGTCGGGTTCCACGCGAGGTCGTAGTGCACCACTGCCTGGAAGTATTCCTGCAGGTTGACGCCCTCCGACAGACAGTCCGTCGCGACCAGCACATGCCGCCCGGGCTGGCTGGTCAACTCTCCGATCGTGCTTTCTCGCACCGAAGGACTCAGTGCGCCGGTGACTGCTGCGACGGTCGCCGCGCGGTCGAGCGAACCGCGCAGATGCTCGGCAACGTACTCGGCGGTGTCGATGAAGCGGCAGAAGATCACCGGGTCGTAACCGTCGCCGAGCAAGGACTGCACGGTCTCGTCCAGGCATGCCAGCTTGGCGTCGCCGGGGCCCTCGAGCTGCTCGGCGCGGCGAGCGAACTCCAGCAACCTGCGTCGCTCGGTGTTGCCGCCCTCAGCGACATCGTCAGCACCAGGCGTGATGTCGACCGATTCAGCAGCCTCGTCCTCGGCCAGGTCGAGCACGGTGGCCCGGCCGATACGGTCTGCTTCCTCGGTCGACGTGGCACCTGCCGCTTGTGCCCTGGTGCGCAGGGTTGCGGCAGCTGCCTTGGGCGACGAAGCGAGCGCACGCAACAGCGCGAGCGCCGACCAGTAGCGAACCCGCTGGCGGAGCGGACCGCCAGTCTGGTCCCGTACCGTCTCCCTTGCGTAGGACAGCACGGCACCGAACAGCTTGGCGTAGTCGTTGGTGAGGTAGTACTTCCGCTCCTGGACCTTCCTGTCCTCAGGGAACGGGGTGTCCTCGACGAACTTCCGGATGTGTGCACGCCGGCGTTGCACCATGTGCCGGGCCAGTCGCTCGCGACCTTTCGCCGAACCAAGGTCAAGGCCACGCAGCTCGGGGTCGAGCAAGGCGATCAGGTTGCGGAAGCCCTCGTCCTTACCGCTGTGCGGAGTGGCGGTGACCAGAAGCAGGTGTCGGCTACGATTCTCGGCCAAGCGGCGGACGAGGTCGTAGCGCAGGGTGCGCTCTCCTGACGATGACCCGTCGGCAACGCATGTGTGCGCTTCGTCGACGATCACCAGGTCAGGGCAAGCGCGGACGAAGTCGTCGCGGTGCCGGGGCGACTTGATGAAGTCGGTGGACACGATCGTGTGCGGATAGAGCTCGAAGATCGATTCGTCGTCCAGTCGGTTGCGCTCGAGCCGTTTCACCGTGCCGGGCAGTACCAACTCCGCGTCGATCCGGAACTTGCTCGCCAGCTCGGCCTGCCATTGTTCGGCCAGCGCGGGCGCGCACAGAACGGTGAGACCCAGCGCACTGCCTTGTGCCAGCAGTTCCGCGGCGATCAGGCCGGCCTCGACCGTCTTGCCGATCCCGACATCGTCGGCGATGAGCATGCGGACGGTATCCTGGCGCAGCGCCATGAGCAACGGCACCAGCTGATACGGCCGTGGTTCGACAGCGAGGCCCGCCATTGACCGGAACGGGCCCGCGGTCGACCTGAACCCGACCTGCAGAGCGGTACGGAGTAGCCCCGCGCTCACCGCGTTGCCCGCGTCCGCCGGATCGGGGGCGGCGAAAGTAGCATGGCTGACCTGCTCGATCGCGGTCAGGATGCCGGCGACCTCGTCATCTCGACCTCCGAGAGGTCGAACCACCAGCAGGTCGTCCGCGGAGTCAGGGAGCACCACCCAGTCCCGTCCCCGCGCCCGCACCAACGACCCGGCGGCGAAGTCGCTCACCCGTTCCTCCTTCGGCTTGTCCCGAACACACTGGGGTATCGCTTAACGATCTCCGAGTATGTCGCTCCGAACGGCACTCGTATTACGAACCAGCCAGCATCTCGCAGCGCTTCCTCAGCGAAGTCGTCACGTCTGATGGCTGCGGAGTCGTCGGACTCGTCGACGAACACGGCGACGGGCCCGGTGGAGGGTCGATAAACCAGGTCAGCAGCCACGTCGAAGTCCGGGAGCTTGACGCCGACGTCGTCGGGGTAGCGGTACTCCATGTCCCGCAGCCACGACACGAAGTCCAGCCGCGCCGGGTGCCCGAAGGCCTTGTCCTGTGCCGTTTCCCATGCGTCGATCGGATCTCGGGTGGCGGACCTATCGGTGGTGGAGTGGACACAGGAAAGCAGGAGTTCCTTCGTGAGGTGGCGGTCGATCAGAAGGTGGCTGCCCTGGTTGCTGTACGAAAGCAGACAGTCGTAGCACGCGCGGGCGCACCGTTCGCCTGTGCCATCCATGTCACCACCGGTGTCGGCACCGGTCTCGGGATCGAAGTGACAGATCTCCAGGGCGCGACGGGCCGCACGTTGCAGCGCGGACCGCTCCTCGACCAGGCGCCGCAACACGCCGGCGCCTCCCTCCGCGCTCTCGACGAATAGCACCCTGCCTCGGTTTTCGTGATCCGGTAGCAGCTCACTTGCCAGTTCGCTGTCCTCGAGCTGGAATTCAGCCTCAATCCCACGCTCCAGGGCGTACATGAACGAACGCGCTGCCGCTTCGCTGACCTCGTGGCCTGCGACTCTGGTGATCAAAATGTTGCGGCTATCCTCCACGTACGGCACGACCTTCTGCTTCTTCGGCACGTCGTCCGCCGCCTCCAGATCGTCATCGCCTTGACCGTCGTTCGCCAACGCTTGCTGTTCCGACAACCAGCGGCCGGTCTGCACGTCGATCCAGTACCCGATATTGCTGTGCGGGTCGCGCCGTCGCCGCAGGCCGAGATTGGTGACGCGCACCGTCGCCGTGTCGCCGTACTGCAGAGTCAGCACCGGGTTACCATCCGTACTCGCGACCGCATCAAGCCGTCCAGGGCGGGCACCGTGATCGTTGAACCGGTAAGAGGTGATCAGCTCGTACCCGGTGCGACGCCGTTCTTCCTCATCGGAGGAGATCCGGTCTCTCCGGTTCGCCCGTACCGTCTGCAACCGCAGCAGCCGGTACATCGTCGCGCCCAGCTGATGCCCGCATGAGTCGCACACGTCCGACCCGACCTCGGTGTCGTGCTGATAGCCGCAGGCGGAACAGCGCCGGGCCGCTGTCGTGTCCAAACCTGGCCCCCCGTCCTCCCCCGGCGTCAATTGCACCTGGTTGACCTGGTAGCGCACTCCCTCGTGGTAAACGAGCGCACTCGGGCCGAATTCGCTGATCGCGATAAACCGCGGCCGCTGGATAAACTCGGCGTCCCCGCCGATCCCGCGCCGTCCCGGCACATAGGCTCGGAGCGGCAAACGAGGGAAGGAGTAACCTGGCAGGAAACCTTCGGCCGCCAAGTAACGATAGGAGTAGAAATCCGTCTGGTACTCGTCGCTGTCATCCAGCCGCAGCAGTCGTAGCTGGTTCTCAGCCTCACGGCGCCGACGCGTCGCTTCTTCCCTGGACTTCGGGCTGCTCGAGTGATCGAGAATGACCTTGTTCTGCTTCTCTTGCTCGCGCACGGCGGACCGGAACAGCTCACGCCAGCGTTCCAGCGCACGATCGAATTCCAACTCGGCGTCTGTGACAGCCCGCTCAATCCAATCGGGATGCCACCAGGATGTGCGCTCCAATTGACCGGCGAGCCCGGCGAGGACCAAGCCGGCGTGCTGGATGGCTTGCTCCCTCGCAGCTACGGAGCTGATCTCTTGGCGCACAGACGTTGCGATCGGCAACTGTGGCGAGCTCGTGTCGATCACCTTCGCCAGCGACCGGTCCAGGCGAACTCCCGTCTCGGCCAGCCAGATCGCGTGTACATGGGAGCGCAGCAGGTCCTCGTTGGTGAGGTCCAGGCGAGGAGGTGCCACGGAACCGCCGACCATCTGGTCACGCTTGCGGAAGTAGTACTGGTCGTGGGCGTTGCCGGTGGCGCAGTACGTGACGACCAGCGCCGGTTGGCCGGAACGGCCGGCCCGACCTGCGCGCTGTGCGTAGTTGGCCGGCGTCGGCGGCACGTTGCGCAATCCCACGGCGTTCAAACTCGCGATGTCGATGCCGAGCTCCATCGTGGGGGAGCAAAACAGTACCGGCAGATCGCCCCGGCGAAACTCGTCTTCGCGCTCGATCCGATTCTCATTGGATACCTGCGCAGTGTGCTCTCGAGCGTGCATACCCGCAAGAGTCTCCGCCACACTCGAATAGAGGCGGCGGAAGAACGGGTTGACCCGTGGCCCTAGCGCAGAGGCGACCTCTTTGCGTACCGGGTCGTCGGCGCCGGCCTTGCCATCGCCGGCTCGCCAAATGATCGCGGAGGCTTTGAGCTGGTATCCCGGAGCGCCGTCCGCCTCGTTGGTGCGGCTGACGGCCAGGAGGCCGCACTCCTCGAGGACATGGAGCAGATCGGTGATGATCTTTTGGGCGTCTTCGCGCCCAAGTTTCCCGGGCAGGGCCGGAAAGGTGGTTGATCGGAGGAGGTAGCGGCCGTACGCCCCGTATCCACTGAGGTAAAGGTGGTCGCGGCGGGTTCCCTTGCCACCGGGGCGGGCGAACGCCTTACCCGTCCGCGGTTCGCTCTCACGTTCAGGCAGTGCCCATGGTTCGTCGAGGTGCTGGCTGCTGAGTTTGCGGAGCTGCTCGAAACCGATGGGGTCGAAGCAGTCGACATCGACCGCCAGCACCCTCCGCAACTCGTCCAAGAGGATGCGCATCAATTCCCGGCGATGCTCGGCGTCGTCGTCACGCAAGGTGTGGTGACGGTTCTCCCACAATGACTGGTCGGCCGCGATGTCCGGTAGATCCGTGTAATCGATGCGAAGGAGACCAGTCTGCTCGAGGTTCGGCATGGTAATTCGCCAGCCTCGTTCCAAGTCCTGGTATATCCGGTAGCCCACGACTCGGCGCAGGGCTTCCCAGGCTCGCCGCTCGACGCTGAACCGGGCGGTCTTGTTCTGCGCGAAGTCTGGAATCGACAGTCCGAGCGCATCGGTCACCTTTTGCTCGATGACTTCGTGAGTCAAACCGTCCGGGGCCTCGGATACTGCGTGGAACAACGCCCCGCGCAGCTGACTGACCTGGATGAAGTCGTTGAAGTGACCGGCTTGCAGGCTGGCGTCCTGCCGATTGTCCGCGAAGGCGAGCAGCTTGCGCGCAGCCTTCGGAAGGTCGGACTGTGTTCGGAGGCTTCGGACGATGCTTGCGCTTACCACCGACGTGGCCGAACTACGTCCCTCTGCGGAGAGGGAAGCCAGTTTGCCGAAATCGCTGCTGCGCAACTGCTCGTAGGAGACCCGACAGCGTAGGCAGAAGGCAAAGGCGCCCTCGATGAACGCGAATTCGACACCGATCGCGCGGTCGGTTACCCGGCCTGTTACGTCAAGGTGCAGCTGTTCGGGGAGCCGGTCGCGGCGACGCGGTGCGAGGGAAACATTGCCGCTATCGTCTGTGACCAACCACGACTCCGGCAGTCGCTGCTCACTGATCGCAACGTGGAAATCGGCCGGCCACGGGATGTCCTCGCTGGTGAACAGGTATCCGGGTACGCCGCCGTGGGCTTCGCCGTCGGCCCGGGACACAAAGCGGTCATAGCCACCGTCGTCGATCCGCTGCACGACGAGGTATTCCTGGCCGCACTCTCGACAGAATGCGGCGGGCAAGAGGATGGCATCGGCTCGGTCGGGCTGTGGCACCGTTGCTTGGTATCGGCTGGTCACATACCGTTTTGAGGGTGGCTGCAGGCTGAGATAGACGTTGTCGCCTTTGGACAGGAACTGATGCAGTCTGAAGGCAAACACCGGACGTTGGGTACGAGGGTCGACGATACGCGCGCCGTGTTGCAGTGTCCGTGCGACTGCGGCCGCGCAGGTTTCGTCGGGTAGTCCGGTTTCGGCTGCGAGTGCGGCTGCTGCGTCGTGAACAGTGGACGGTTTCGGTGGACGGATCAGTCTGCCGTGGGCTTCGACGATGCCGAATCGTCTTTCCACCCAAGCTGCCAGAGGATCGCTCACGAAGCTCGTGTAGTCGTCATAAGTGCTGGTGGCGCGCTGTGTGCTCGTCCGGAGTTCGGCAATGTCGTCCGGATTGCCAATGGTGGCGCGGTCGAGCGTCTCGCCGATGACATTCGGTGCCGCTACCGGAATGCCGAAGAGGTCGCCGGCGACGGAAGCCACAGTGGCCTTTCGGTCCTCTTCGGTGCCTTCTGTGGTCATGGTGGCCGACGTCCCGACGCATTGGAGCTTGGTCGCCGAGCACGCATCCTGGAGTCGCCGTACCAGCATGCCTACATCTGCGCCGGAACGGCCCCGGTATGTGTGCAGCTCGTCCAACACCAGGAAGCGCAAGTCGGCGGCCGCGGTGATGAGTCTTTCCCGCTCCTCGGGGCGGGTCAGAACCAGCTCGAGCATGACATAGTTGGTGAGGATGATGTCTGGTGGACGTGCAAGGATTTCTGCTCGGTCTGACTCTGGGTCCTGTCCGGTGTAGCGCCGGAAAGTGACTAATTGCTCCTCCGGATCCATGCCGTTGCGGAGAAATTTCTCCAGCTCGTTCCGTTGGCTGTTGGCGAGCGCGTTCATGGGGTAAACGATGATCGCCTTCACCCCGGGCCGGTAGGTTCCGGCTGCGCGTTGACGAAGCACGCTGTCCACGATGGGTACAATGTAACTCAGGCTCTTACCGGAGCCAGTTCCGGTGGTGAGCACGTAACTGGCTCCGCTGCGGGCAATCTCGATGGCCTGACGCTGGTGCTCGTGAAGACTGAGTGGATACCCGGTCGCTCCGGGAGCGTCTTTGCCGACTCGGAAGATCCGATCGCAATCCGGGTGCAGGCGCCCTTGCGCAACCAGTTCCGCCACTGTGCCGCCCGAGGCGAAGTTCGGGTTCAGTGACAGGTAGGGATCAGGCCACTGGTCACCATCGCGCAGCCGCGCGTCGACGTGCTGACGGATTCGAGGGTCGTAGATCTCGCTGAAGCCGGAGGTGAACTCGCGGTAGTCGTCAATGAGGTGCTCGTGTACTTCAAAAACATCCATGCTTGCAGCCCCCGGTAGATCGGCTGCTGACAGGCTAGCTGTAGCTAGCTCGGGTCCGGTCGGCAACACGTTGCCTCGGATGTGCGTTTGCCAAGACTGGATCGATACAGTCAACTTCGTTGACGAACCTGCCGCGGGGGGAGTAGGAGATGGCGCTCTGCCGGGTGGACGGCGCCGCGTTTGGGTTCGATGAGCTTGTGCGTCGGCTGTGGCAGCAGGACGGGCTGTCTCGGTATCCCGAAGAGGCGCTGTGGCGGCCGACGGCTGTCGTCGACAGATCGACAGAAGACTTTCAGTCGATCCAGTGCTCCACCCGAGGTCAACGGCCGCTTCATCTGCTCGGACCGAGCTCGGAGTGGGTCTTTCCCGCCTCCTTCCCTCACTGCTCGGGCTACCTGCCGCGCCGATGGTCGCGTGACTTTTAGTAACGATTACGTAACCGGCTGAGGCATCGCGATCGGCATGGATGCGCCGAACGGGTGGGTCGAGTGCATTGGTGGCCGGCCAAGAATACTGAGAATGGCGTTTGTCGTTGTGAGCTCTGACCAGGTGGCCTGCTCAGAGATCCGGCAGGCCCAGCTCCAGGTTCGGCGTCTGCAGCCCGCCGTCGACCTCGAGGATCTTGCCGGTGATGTACCCGCCGGCGCGGGACGCCAGGAAGACCACGGTGGCCGCGATGTCCTCGGCTTCGCCGATCTTCCGCAGCGGCGTCGCGGACTCCATCTTCTCCTTCAGCTCCGGGTTGCCCACCACGATCTCCAGCGCCGACGTCGCCACCGAGCCCACCGAGATGGCGTTGACGCGTACGCGAGGGGCCAGGTCCGCCGCGGCCAGGCGCGTGTAGTGCGCCAGAGCCGCTTTCGCCGTGCCGTACGCCGCGAAGCCGCGGCCCGCGACCCGGCCCATCACCGACGAGATGTTGACCACCGAGCCGCCCGTCTCCACCAGGGACGGTGCCGCCGCCACCGTCAGGGCGTGGGCCGTCGCCACGTTGAAGCGGAACGCCTCCTCCATGAACTCCACCGTGCTCTCCAGCAACGGGCGCGGGTACGTGCCGCCGACGTTGTTGACCACCAGGTCGAGCCGGCCGAACTCCGACACCGCCGTCGCCGCCAGCGCTGCCGCCGCGTCCGGGGAAGACAGGTCCACCGGCACCGGGACGGCCCGGCGGCCGGCGTCGGCCACGAGCGCGGCGACGTCCTTGAGCTGGGACTCGGTGCGGGACGCGATCACGACGTCAGCGCCCGCTTCGGCGAGGGCGACGGCGGTGGCCGCGCCGATTCCGCGTCCGGCGCCGGTGACCACCGCGACCTGGCCGGTGAGCTTGAACCGATCGAGGATCATGCGGCGAAATGTAACACGTTCTAGTGACCGCCGACACAGCGCGCCGATCAGGTCACGTTAGACTTGACCGGAGTTTCCGGGCCGTATACTTAGCGGACCGAACTACCGGGAACCCATCAGGAACTATGTCGTTCCGCGCAGCCAGATCGTTACCGTCCGCCGCCGTCCGGGGCGCTCTGAAGTGCTGCTGGCGTGTTTCCCAGGTGTTAAAGTCGCGCTAACAAGCGGGCCATCGTCGTCCCGTGCGCTCCCCGGCCGGTAGCCCGGCCCCGCACGACAAGACGACGAAGGAGGTCCCTTCATGATCTTCTCCGCCATTCCCGGCAAGCAGGGTCTCTACGATCCGGAGACCGAACAGGACTCCTGCGGTGTGGCCATGGTGGCCGACATCCGCGGGCGCCGTTCCCACGGCATCGTCACCGACGGCCTGGCCGCGCTGACCAACCTCGACCACCGCGGCGCCGCGGGCGCCGAACCCACCAGCGGCGACGGCGCCGGCATCCTGCTGCAGCTGCCCGACACGCTGCTGCGCGCCGAAGCCGGCTTCACGCTGCCCGAACCCGGTGAACAAGGCCACCACACCTACGCCGCCGGCATCGCTTTCCTGCCCCAGGACGCCGAGGAGCGCCGCAAGGCGATCGGGCTGGCCGAACGCATCGCCGTCGAAGAGGGCCTGGAGGTCCTCGGCTGGCGCGAGGTCCCGGTCGACGCCGACCGGGCCGACATCGGCCCGACCGCCCGCTCGGTCATGCCGCACTTCGCCATGCTTTTCGTCACCGCCGACGGAAAATCCGGCCTGGAGCTGGACAGGCTCGCGTTCTGCCTGCGCAAGCGCGTCGAGCACGAGAGCGTCACCGCCGGCTGCGGCACGTACTTCCCGTCCCTGTCCTCCCGGACGCTCGTCTACAAGGGCATGGTGACGCCGGAGCAGCTGCCCGCGTTCTTCGCCGACCTGCGCGACGAACGGCTGGAAAGCGCCATCGCGCTGGTCCACTCCCGCTTCTCCACCAACACCTTCCCGTCGTGGCCGCTCGCCCACCCGTTCCGGTTCGTCGCCCACAACGGTGAAATCAACACCATCCGCGGCAACCGCAACCGCATGCGGGCCCGCGAGGCGCTGCTCGAATCGGACGTCCTCACCGGCGACCTGTCCCGGCTGTTCCCGATCTGCTCGCCGGACGCGTCGGACTCGGCGTCGTTCGACGAGGTCCTGGAGCTGCTGCACCTGGGCGGCCGGTCGCTGCCGCACGCGGTGCTGATGATGATCCCGGAGGCGTGGGAGAACCACGCCACCATGAAGCCCGAGCGCCGCGCGTTCTACCAGTTCCACGCGAGCCTGATGGAACCGTGGGACGGCCCGGCGTGCGTCACCTTCACCGACGGCAGCCTGGTCGGGGCGGTGCTGGACCGCAACGGCCTGCGCCCGGCGCGCTGGTGGCGCACGGCCGACGACCGCGTGGTCCTGGCCAGCGAGGCCGGTGTCCTGGACGTCGCCGCGAAGGACGTCGTCGCCAAGGGACGGCTCAAGCCCGGCAAGATGTTCCTGGTCGACACCGAGGCCGGCCGGATCGTGGACGACGAAGAAGTCAAGTCCGCGCTGGCCGCCGAGCTGCCCTACGACTCCTGGCTGCACGCGGGCCTGTTGAAGATCGCCGAGCTGCCCGACCGCGACCACGTCGTGCAGAGCCACGACTCCGTGCTGCGCCGCCAGCTTTCCTTCGGCTACACCGAAGAAGAGCTCAAGATCCTGCTCGCGCCGATGGCCGAGAAGGGCGCGGAGCCGATCGGCTCGATGGGGTCGGACACCCCGCCCGCGGTGCTGTCGCAACGATCTCGCCTGCTCTACGACTACTTCAAGCAGAACTTCGCCCAGGTCACCAACCCGCCGCTGGACGCGATCCGCGAAGAGCTCGTCACCTGCATGGCGCGGATCATGGGCCCGGAGCGCAACCTGCTGGCCCCGGGGCCGGCGTCCTGCCGCCATCTCAAGCTGCCGTACCCGGTCATCGACAACGACGAGCTCGCGAAACTCATCCACATCAACGACGACGGCGACCTGCCGGGCTTCGCGTGCAGTGTCCTTTCCGGACTGTACGAAGTGGATGGTGGCGCGGAGGCGCTGGCTGGTGCGATCGAGCGCGTCCGGCGTGAAGCGTCCGAGGCCATCGCGGCCGGCGCGCGCACGCTGGTGCTGTCCGACCGCGACTCCGACCACCGGATGGCGCCGATCCCGTCGCTGCTGCTCGTGTCGGCGGTCCACCACCACCTGGTCCGCACCAAGGAACGCCTGCGCGTCGCGCTGGTCGTCGAATCCGGCGACGCGCGCGAGGTGCACCACATCGCGCTGCTGCTCGGCTACGGCGCCGCCGCGGTCAACCCGTACCTGGCCTTCGAAACCATCGAAGACATGATCGGGCAGGGCGCGGTCACCGGCATCGAGCCGGCCAAGGCGATCCGCAACTACGTGCAGGCGCTGGTCAAGGGCGTCCTGAAGATCATGTCCAAGATGGGCATCTCCACGGTCGGCGCCTACACCGCCGCCCAGGTCTTCGAATCCCTCGGCCTGAGCCAGGACCTGCTCGACGAGTACTTCACCGGGACGTCGTCGAAGCTCGGCGGCGTCGGCCTCGAGGTGCTCGCCGAAGAGGTCGCGACGCGCCACCGCCGCGCGTACCCGGACAACCCCACCGATCGGGTCCACCGTGGACTCGAGACCGGCGGCGAGTACGCCTACCGCCGCGAGGGCGAGCTGCACCTGTTCACGCCGGAGACGGTGTTCCTGCTGCAGCACGCGTCCAAGACCGGCCGCGACGAGGTGTACCGCAAGTACACCGACGAGGTGCACCGCCTCTACCGCGAAGGTGGCACGCTGCGCGGCCTCTTCTCGTTCAAGGACGGCGTCCGTGAGCCGGTGCCGCTGGACGAGGTCGAGCCCGCCGAAGCGATCTTCAAGCGCTTCAACACCGGCGCGATGTCGTACGGCTCGATTTCGGCCGAGGCGCACGAAACCCTGGCCATCGCGATGAACCGGATCGGCGGCCGGTCCAACACCGGCGAGGGCGGCGAAGACCCCGAGCGGCTCTACGACCCCGAGCGCCGCAGCGCGATCAAGCAGGTCGCGTCGGGCCGCTTCGGCGTCACCAGCGAATACCTGGTGAACGCCGACGACATCCAGATCAAGATGGCGCAGGGCGCGAAGCCCGGCGAGGGCGGCCAGCTGCCGCCGAACAAGGTGTACCCGTGGATCGCGCGGACCCGGCACTCGACGCCGGGTGTCGGCCTCATTTCCCCGCCGCCGCACCACGACATCTACTCCATCGAGGACCTGGCCCAGCTGATCCACGACCTCAAGAACGCCAACGAGCACGCCCGCATCCACGTGAAGCTGGTGTCCTCGCTGGGCGTCGGCACGGTCGCGGCGGGCGTGTCCAAGGCGCACGCGGACGTCGTGCTCATCTCCGGGCACGACGGCGGCACCGGCGCGTCCCCGATGAACTCGCTCAAGCACGCGGGCACGCCGTGGGAGATCGGCCTCGCCGAGACCCAGCAGACGTTGCTGCTCAACGGGTTGCGCGACCGGATCACCGTGCAGGTGGACGGCGCCATGAAGACCGGGCGGGACGTCGTGATCGCGGCGCTGCTCGGCGCCGAGGAGTACGGCTTCGCGACGGCGCCGCTCGTCGTCGCGGGCTGCATCATGATGCGCGTCTGCCACCTCGACACCTGCCCGGTCGGCGTCGCCACGCAGAGCCCGGAGCTCCGCAAGCGCTACACCGGTCAGGTCGAGCACGTGGTGAACTTCTTCAAGTTCGTCGCCGAAGAAGTCCGGGAAACCCTGGCGGCGCTGGGCTTCCGCACTCTCGACGAGGCCATCGGCCACGCCGAGCTGCTGAACACCGACGAGGCCGTCGACCACTGGAAAGCGTCCGGGTTGGACCTGGCGCCGATCTTCGAGATGCCGCAGGAGACCCCGTACGGCGGCGCGAAGCGGCGCACCCGGGGCCAGGACCACGGCCTCGAGCACGCTCTGGACCGCACGCTCATCCAGCTCGCCGAGGCGGCGCTGGAAGACGCGCACCACGTGAACATCGAGCTGCCGGTGCGCAACGTCAACCGGACCGTCGGCACGCTGCTCGGCTCGGAGATCACCCGCCGCTACGGCGGGGAAGGCCTGCCCGAGGACACGATCAACGTCACGCTCACCGGGTCGGCGGGCCAGTCGCTCGGCGCGTTCCTGCCGCGCGGCATCACCCTCGACATGGTCGGCGACGCGAACGACTACGTCGGCAAGGGTCTTTCCGGCGGCCGGATCGTCGTCCGCCCCGACCCGGAGGCGGCGTTCGCGGCCGAGGCGCAGACGATCGCGGGCAACACGATCGCCTACGGCGCCACCGGCGGCGAGATCTTCCTGCGCGGCCAGGTCGGCGAACGCTTCTGCGTCCGCAACTCCGGCGCCACGGTCGTCGCCGAAGGCGTCGGCGACCACGCCTTCGAGTACATGACCGGCGGCCGCGCGGTGGTCCTCGGCCCGACCGGGCGCAACCTGGCGGCCGGCATGTCCGGCGGCATCGCCTTCGTCCTCGACGTCGACGCGAAGAAGGTCAACCAGGACATGGTGGACCTGCTGCGGCCGACCGCGGACGACCTGGCGTGGCTGAAGAAAACCGTGCAGCAGCACTACGATCTCACCCGCTCCGCGGTGGCGGCCTCGCTGCTCGGCGACTGGCCGCGCCGCTCCGTGGCGTTCACCAAGGTGATGCCGCGCGACTACCAGCGGGTCCTGGACGCGGCGAAGGCGGCCCGTGCCGCCGGCCGCGACGTCGACGAAGCGATCATGGAGGCCGCTCGTGGCTGACCCGACCGGTTTCCTGAAGTTCGAGCGCGAAGAGCCGAAGAAGAAGTCCTACGAGGAAAGGCTTTCCTCGTGGGGCGAGGTCTACGCGGACGTCGACCCGGGCGAGCGCAACGAAAAGGTGCGCAAGCAGGCGTCGCGGTGCATGGACTGCGGCATCCCGTTCTGCCACTCCGGCGGCTCCGGTTGCCCGCTGGGCAACCTGATCCCGGAGTGGAACGACCTGGTCCGCCGCGGCGACTGGGCCGCGGCGAGCGACCGGCTGCACGCGACCAACAACTTCCCCGAGTTCACCGGGAAGCTGTGCCCGGCGCCGTGCGAGGCGGGCTGCGTGCTGTCGATTTCGCCGCTGTCGGGCGGCCCGGTGGCGATCAAGCGCGTCGAGCAGACGATCGCCGACCAGTCCTGGGAAGCGGGCTACGTCCAGCCGCAGGTGTCCGAAGTGTCCAGTGGCCGCCGCGTGGCGATCGTCGGCTCCGGTCCGGCCGGCCTCGCGGCGGCGCAGCAGCTGACCCGCGCCGGCCACGAGGTGACGGTGTTCGAGCGCGACGACCGCCTCGGCGGGCTGCTGCGCTACGGCATTCCCGAGTTCAAGATGGAGAAGAAGGTCCTCGACCGGCGCCTGGCGCAGCTGCGCAAGGAGGGCACCCGGTTCGTGACGGGCTGCGAGGTCGGCGTCGACCTGTCGGTGGAGGACCTGCGCGCGCAGTACGACGCGGTGGTCCTGGCGGTGGGTGCCCTGCGCGGCCGCGACGACACGACGACCCCGGGCCGCGAGCTGGCGGGCATCCACCTGGCGATGGAGCACCTGGTCCCGGCGAACAAGTTCGTCGAGGGCGACGGCCCGCCCGCAATCGACGCCCACGGCAAGCACGTGCTGATCATCGGCGGCGGCGACACGGGCGCGGATTCGTACGGAACGGCCACCCGCCAGGGCGCGCTGTCGGTGACGCAGCTCGACCAGTACCCGATGCCGCCCTCCGCCCGCGACGACGACCGGTCACCGTGGCCGACGTGGCCGTACATCCTGCGCACGTACCCGGCGCACGAGGAGTCGGGCGAGCGCAAGTTCGCGGTGGCGGTGCGCCGGTTCGTGGGGTCCGACGAGGGCCGCGTGACGGCGGTCGAGCTGCAGCAGGTCCGGGTGCAGAAGGACCCGGCCACCGGCCGCCGCGAGGTGATCCCGATCAACGATGAGGTCGAGACGCTCCCGGCGGACCTGGTCCTGCTGGCAATCGGCTTCGAGGGCGTGGAGCAGATGCCCCTGCTCGACGGCCTGGGACTGTCGTTGACCCGCCGCGGCACGCTCTCGTGCGGCGCGGACTGGCAGACGGAGACGCCGGGGGTGTTCGTGTGTGGTGACGCGCACCGGGGAGCATCGCTGGTGGTGTGGGCGATCGCGGAGGGCCGTTCGGTGGCCAACGCGGTGGACACGTACCTGACGGGCGCGTCGGACCTGCCGGCCCCGGTCCACCCGACGGCGCTGCCGCTCGCGGTCGTCTGATCCTCTGGCGTAACACCGGGCGTTCCCGCAGCGACGCCGGGGAGAGCCAGTGGACGTGACCGGGAGGATCGTCGATGACCCAGCCGGCGGAAACCGAGCCGACCAGGTTCGCGAACTCGGTTTCCGCCGGTGACGGCAGCACCGGCGACATCGTCCAGGTCGGGTACGTGGCGGGCGACTTCCACTACGGCGGAAGTGGCGCGGCGAAGTCGTGGTACCTGGGAAAAGTGCGCGAGCTCGCTCCGGACGAGCTCGTCGGCCGGGAGACCGAGCTGGCCGAGCTGAAACGGTTCTGCCTGGCTGACGACTCGCGGTCCTGCGCGTGGTGGCGGGCCGACGCCTGGAGCGGCAAGACCGCGCTCATGGCGTCGTTCGTGCTCGATCCGCCCGAGGAAGTCCGGCTGGTCGCCTTCTTCGTCCGGGCGGCGGACACCGAAGCCGACAGCCGAGCGGGCTTCCTGACCGAGGTCAACCTGCAGCTGGCCGAAGTACTGGGTATCCCGCTCCCGGAAAACACCGGCGCGTCGGGATTCCCGGGCTTGCTCGACGCGGCCGCGGAAGCCTGCGCACGCCGCGGTCAGCGGCTGATCCTGATCGTGGACGGGCTGGACGAGGACCGCGGAGCGGGGGACAACGACGGAGCCGGGAGCATCGCCGCCCTGCTGCCTCGCCGGCCCGCTCACGGCATGCGGATCATCGTCACGGGACGGCCGAACCCCGGCATCCCGCCGGCCCTGCACCCGGACCACCCCCTGCGTGATCCGGCGATCGTGCGAGAACTCGTTTCCTCGTCCGCGGCTTCCGCGGCCGAGCTGGCGCTGAAAGGAGACCTCGACCGCCTCCTCGGCGCGGAGGCGGACGAGGCCAGGGACGTGCTCGGGTTCCTGGTCACCGCCCGCGGCGGCCTGAGCCGGGACGACCTCGTCGAGCTGGCCGGACAGCGGGCGGATGCGGCGAACCGGATTCTGGACAGCGTCGAGGGGCGGGCGTTCAGCCGACGGCGTGCCCGGTGGCATCCCGGCCCGGAGGTCTACGTGCTGGCGCACGAGGGCCTGCAGGCCCGGGCGGCGGGCCGGTTCGGCCGAGATGGTTTGCAGACCTACCGAGATCGCCTGATGGCCTGGGCTGACGAGTATCGGGACCGAGGCTGGCCCGTGTCGACGCCGCAGTTCCTCCTGCTGGGTTATCCGCGGCTCCTGCAGGAGACCGGGCAGCTCCAGCGGCTCGTCGAGTGCGTCACGGACCTGGCGCGGCAGGAGCGGCTCCTGGCGGTCTCCGGTGGTGAAGCTGCGGCTCAGGCGGAGATCGCGGCCGCCCACGCGGAGGTCTCCACGTCGGCCCAGCCCGACGTGCTAGGTCTGCTCAAGCTGTCGATGCACCGCGATGACTTGGAAGCCCGGAACGCCCGGACCCCGGCGCGCTTGCCGGCGCTTTGGGCGCGGCTGGGCGAATTCGACCGTGCGGAGGCGCTCGCCCGTTCGATCTCGGAACCGGGCCGGCGGGCCGACGCGGTCTTCGCGCTGGTCGAAGTGCTGGTGCCGGCCGGGCAAGCCGACCGGGCCGAGCGGATCGTGGCCGAGGTCGTCGACGAAGCAGGGTTTCCGACCGTCACCCAGTGCCTTGTCACCGAGCTTGCTGCCACCGGTGATCTCCCGCGGGCCATGGCGTTGGCCGAAGCCATCCCGAATCCGGGCTGGCGCAGGCGGGCAGTGCTCGCGTTGTCGGCTCCGCGTCCGTTGACCGACGTGGCCTCGATGCTGGCCGCCGCCGACGAGATATCGGACACCAAAGCGAGGACCAATACGCGCTACTTCGTGGCTCGCAGGCTGATCGAGCAAGGAGAAGCAGCGCGGGCGGTCGCCGTCGCCGAAAACTTCGATCCTCCTCTTCGCGCCGGCGTGATCAAGCGAGCTGCGCGCCGGCTCCGGGACGACAGTAAACCGGAAGAGGCAGCTGACCTCGTTGCGTTGGCAGGCACGGCCGCGCCGGAGATCGAGTTCTCGCTGGAGCTGGAAGACCTGGCCCACGCCGACCTCGGACGCGCCAAGGAGAAAGTGTTCGGCCTCACTGACCCGACTCGACGTGAGCGGAACGTGGGCGACCTCATCGAGCTGGCCATCAGCCAGGACAGCGTCGACTTCGCGGAGTCGCTCCTCGAGTTCGTGTCACCCGTCAACGGCAGGCGTGGATTGTTCCTTGTTCTCGAGTCACTCGCTGCGCACAACGAAGCCGAGCGAGCGATGGAACTGCTCGCGAACAAATCCGAAGAGTGGCGGCCATACGCCCGTACGGAAATCCGCGCAGCTGCCATGACGGTGATCGCCGAAGGCCTGCTGAAGGCCGGCGACGCCTCGACGGCGGAGAATCTGGCATCGGATGCCGAATCAGTCGCCCGCAGCCTGGGCAACGAACACGGCTACAAACAATCCTTCCGGCGCGTCGCGGACTTCGTCGTAGCGGCAAACGATGTGCCTGCTGCCGAACGGTTCGCCCGGATCACCCTAGCCTCCGGGGTGGAGCGGCACATTTTTTCGGGGATCGCTGAGTTGCTGGCCGAGTCGGGTGATATGGAATTGGCCGAACACATGGGTCTGCGACTGGATAGCACTTTTTTGATGGCCAAGGTCATGGTTGCTCTGCTTCGTCGGCACCGTGTTGCCGGAGCGGAGGAAGAAGTGTGCCGCGTCGTCCAAGAATTCGGTGGCCGCGTGGCTGAAACTCCTCCTCGCGAATCTGAGATGCCACGAGTGGTCGAGGTCTACTGTGCCGCCGGTCTTCCGGGCCAAGCACTCGAGATCGCCCGAAACATCGAAGAACCTCATGCACGCAAGCGTGCTTGCGAGTCCGTTGTCAAAGAATTGTGCAAAGCAGGCCGGATTCAGGCGGCAGTCGAGATTGTGTGCAGCCAAGCCGGCGATGAAGCAGCCGCGTCCCGGCTGACGGAATCACTCGCCGAGGGAATGGGTGCCGCCGGGTACGTCGATGGCCTCGAGGTGCTTGCTGGTCTCGGCGTGCAGCAGCGCCCGAGGGAGGCTGTGATTTTCCTGGAACGATTGGCCGAGCACGACCTCGAACGGGCACTGCACCTTGCCGGTACTTCCCTCCAGCCGTTCTGGAGGAGTTCGGCTTTGGTGGCGATGGCCGGTCGCGTGGGGGAGCCCGCTCGATCACGCCTCCTCGCGGAAGTGGCGCAGTCGAACGATTGGCCGTCGGTCCTGCCCGCTCTCCGACCGGGCGAACATCCCGGCGTGGCCGAGGTCGTCGACCAGTTCATCCGCCTGCAGGAGGCCCGAGTGGGTCTCGAACTCGAGAACGGCTGACCGGACCGAGAGCGTTAGGCCGGACGGCGGCTGTGCTCTGTGTACACGGCCAACTACTTTCGAGTCGTTGTGTCGCCTTTGCGACGATTCACTTCTCCGGAAGGTGGGGCGTCTTGAAGCACACGAAAGCCGCGGTGGTCACCGCCATCCTCTCCCTCGCGCTCGCCCTGGTCGGCGCACCCGCCCAGGCCGCGACGAAACCCTTCTGGACGCCCGACGCCATGCGGGCGGCCGTCCCCATGGACTCCCTCGTCGCAGCTCCGAAGATCACGCCGAAAGACGTGGCCAAGGGGCCGAGCGCCGTCATCCGGAGCATCCCGAACGGCGGGGGCGCCTGGACCGGCGGCGGCAAGGTCACCCAGACCGCCGGGCGCGTCTTCTTCCTCTTCAACGGCCAGAAAGCGTCCTGCTCCGGGGACGCCGTCACCAGCGCCAACGGCAGCGTCGTCGTCACCGCCGGGCACTGCGTGAAGTACCAGGGCACCTGGCACACCCAGTGGGTCTTCGTCCCCGGCTACAACAACGGCAACGCCCCCTACGGCCAGTGGGCCGCGAAGACCACCCTCACCACGCCGCAGTGGGAAGCCGGTGAGGACATCAACTACGACGTCGGCATGGCCGTCGTCAGCCCGCTCAACTCGCAGCGGCTGACCGATGTCGTCGGTGCCCAGGGGATCGCCTTCAACCAGCCCAAGAACCAGAACATGTACACCTTCGGCTACCCCGCCGCCTCGCCCTACGACGGTACGAAGCTGATCTACTGCAGCGGCAGCACCTTCACCGACTTCCTGCTCACCAAGGACCACGGCATGAACTGCAACATGACCGGCGGCTCCAGCGGCGGCCCGTGGTTCCTGTCCTTCAACGAGGCCACCGGCACCGGCGTGCAGGCTTCGGTGAACAGCTTCGGCTACAACTTCCTGCCCGGCTACATGTTCGGCCCGTACTTCGGCGCCGACGCGCAGAACCTGTACAACCGCGCGCAAGCCGCGTGACCCCCGCGTCAGCCCGGGGGCGGAGGCGCAACCCCGGTCCCTGGGCTGACGTCGGCGGCGAGTGAACGGACCACGCTCGGGGCATGCGGAAAACCCTGATCGCGCTGGCCTTTCTGCCCCTGCTCGCGGCACCTCCGGCCGCGGCGGCGCCGAACCTGCACTGGACGACCCCCTGCCCGGACTACGGCATGTCGCCGTCGCCGACGGCGGGGCTCGAATGCGCCACCCTGCGCGTTCCGCTCGACTACGCGCACCCGGAACGCAGCATCGAGCTGACGATCTCCCGCCACGCGGCCGTCCCCGGCAAGAAGCGAGGGGTGCTGCTGATGAACCCCGGGGGGCCGGGCAGTCCCGGGCTCGCCATGCCCGCCCAGCTGCTGCAGCGGGTAGGCGGCTCCGGCCTGCCGGACGCCTACGACGTCATCGGCTTCGACCCCCGCGGCACCGGTTACAGCACGCCGGTGACGTGCGGCATGACGACGCCGGAGGAGCGCGGCGCGGTCCTCGGCCCGTACGCGGACGGGCCGCGGGACGTCGCCGCCACCGCCGCGAAAGCGCGTGCCGTGGCGGAGAAGTGCGGTCGTGCGTCCACAAGGGACCTGCTGCCGCACATGACGACCGCGAACACCGCCCGCGATCTCGACCGGATCCGGGAAGCGCTGGGGGAGTGGAAGATCTCCTACTACGGCGTCTCCTACGGCAGCTACCTCGGCGCCGCCTACGCGTCGATGTTCCCCGGCCGCACCGACCGGGTCGTGCTCGACAGCGTCCTCGGGCCGCGCGGCCTCGACGTGCGCGCCAACCAGCGGTTCGCCGAAGGGTTCGACGACCGCTTCCCGGACTTCGCCGCCTGGGCCGCCCAGCGCGACGACCGCTACCACCTGGGGCGGACGCCGGCGGCGGTGACGGTGAAGTTCTCCGAGCTCGCCGCCGTCCGCGGGCCGGAGTTCCGGTCGGACACCTGGAACGGGCTCTACGACGACGCGTTCTTCCCGGCACTGGCCCGGGAATGGGCCGGCACCGCGCGCGCCGCGGCCGGCCCGCTCGACGGCGACAACCGCGCCGCACTCCAGCTCCAGGTCATCTGCAACGACGCCGACTGGCCCGAGGCGGTCGGCTACTACCAGCGCGCGGTCGAGCGTGCACGGACGGCGCACCCGATGTTCGGCCCGGCCGCGGCGAACGTGAACCCGTGCGCGTTCTGGCCCGTCGAGCGCGCCGAGCCGCCGGTGCGCGTCGGCGGCCCCGGCCCGGCGAACGTCCTGCTGGTGCAGAACCGGCGCGACCCGGCGACCCCGCTGTCGGGCGCGCGCGAGACGCGGGCGGCGTTCGGCGCCCGGGCGCGGATGGTGACCGTCGACGCCGGCGGGCACGGCGTCTTCACCCGGGAAAACGCCTGCGGAAACGCCGCGGTGCTGGGCTACCTGCGTGACGGGGTCTTCCCCGCGGCGGACGGTTCCTGTCCCTCTCCGACCGGGGTCACGTCAACGCGGTGAGCAGCGCCCAGTAGCCGCCACCGCCGACCACGACCCCCATCAGCAGGCCGGCCAGCACCTCCGGGGTGGTGTGGTCGCGCAGCGCGACGCGGGACCACGCCACCCAGGCGACCGGCAGGGCCAGCAGCAGGGCCCACGGGCCGTACGTCAACGTGAGCACCACGACGGCGGCCGAAGCGACCGCGGCGTGCAGGGAGATCTTGAACTTCGCGCCGAACGTGATCGCCACCGCGACCACCAGGCTCGCCAGCATCGACGCGGCGAGGGCGATCAGCTGGGCGGGCGCGCCGCCGGCGAGCAGTACGGCGAACCCGAGGCCCAGAGACAGCCCGGCGACCAGCAGCGGGACCCGGCGACCGGCCCGGTTCGTCACGTGGTGGCCGTCCCACTTGCCGCGTTTCGCGCCGCGGACGATCACCGCCATCGGGATCAGCGAGCCGGTGACCGAGATGAGCAGTCCCCAGCCCAGCGCGGGGAGCGGCCGGTGCCCGGTGGCGGCCCAGGCGACGGCGAGGGGCAGCGTGAGGACCCACACCCAGGGGGCCAGGACCTCGGTGGCCAACCGGGCGAAGCGCAGCACGCGGCAAACCCTATCCTGGTCTTTGTGAACTGGACTGTGGACGTCCCCGTCGACACACTGCCCGAGCTGCCGCCGCTGCCGCCCGAACTGCGTGAGCGGCTCGACAAGGCGCTGGCGCTCCCGGCCGCGCAGCAGCCGGAGTGGCCCGACCCCGAGGCGACCCGGCGGGTCCGCGGCGTGCTCGAGAGCGTGCCGCCGATCACCGTCCCGGCCGAGATCGACCGGCTGAAGGGCCGGCTGGCCATGGTCGCCCGCGGCGAGGCATTCCTCCTGCAGGGCGGCGACTGCGCCGAGACGTTCGAGTCCAACACCGAGCCGCACATCCGGGCCAACCTGCGCACGCTGCTGCAGATGGCCGTCGTCCTCACCTACGGCGCCAGCCTGCCGGTGGTCAAGGTCGGCCGCATCGCGGGCCAGTACGCGAAGCCGCGCTCGGCCGCGACGGACGCGCTCGGCCTGCCGGTGTACCGCGGCGACATCATCAACTCCCTGGTCGCCAAGCCCGAGCTGCGCGTGCCGGACCCCGGCCGGATGATCCGCGCCTACGCGAACGCGGGCGCGGCGATGAACCTGGTCCGCGCCCTCACCGCCGCCGGCATGGCCGACCTGCACCAGGTGCACGACTGGAACAAGGACTTCGTGTCGGCTTCGCCGGCCGCGCAGCGCTTCGAGTCGCTGGCCAACGAAATCGACCGCGGCCTGCGGTTCATGTCGGCCTGCGGCGTCACCGACACGTCCCTGCAGTCGACCGAGATCTTCGCCAGCCACGAGGCACTGCTGCTCGACTACGAGCGTTCGATGCTGCGCCTGGACAACGCCGACGCGGCCAACCCGAAGCTCTACAACCTCTCGTCGCACTTCCTCTGGATCGGCGAGCGGACCCGCCAGCTGGACGGCGCGCACATCGCGTTCGCCGAGCTGCTGGCCAACCCGATCGGGTTGAAGATCGGCCCGACGACCACGCCGGAGCAGGCGCTGGAGTACGTCGAGCGGCTCGACCCGCGCAACGAACCGGGCCGGCTGACGCTCATCGCGCGGATGGGCAACGGCAAGGTCCGCGAGGTGCTGCCGTCGATCGTGGAGAAGGTCGAGGCGTCCGGGCACAAGGTCATCTGGCAGTGCGACCCGATGCACGGCAACACCCACGAGTCGTCCACCGGTTACAAGACCCGCCACTTCGACCGGATCGTCGACGAGGTCCAGGGCTTCTTCGAGGTGCACAACAAGCTGGGCACCTACCCGGGCGGCATCCACGTCGAGCTGACCGGCGAGGACGTCACCGAGTGCCTGGGCGGCGCCCAGGAGATTTCGGACGTCGACCTGTCCGGCCGCTACGAGACGGCCTGCGA
This sequence comes from Amycolatopsis vancoresmycina, assembly GCF_000716785.1. GTDB lineage: Bacteria > Actinomycetota > Actinomycetes > Mycobacteriales > Pseudonocardiaceae > Amycolatopsis > Amycolatopsis vancoresmycina. The sequence continues at coordinate 466,249 of NZ_JNYY01000008.1, read as the reverse complement.
CCCGCGGCTGAACACCCAGCAGTCGCTGGAGCTGGCGTTCCTGGTCGCGGAGATGCTCCGCGGCTAGACCGGCGCCAACCCGGCCCGGCGGGCCAGGGTGATCGCCTCCGCGCGGCCCCTGGTCCCCAGCTTCACGCTGATCACCGACACGCGGTTGCGCACCGTCTTGGGCGCGATCCCGAGGCGGCGCGCGATCACCGCGTCGGTGATGCCGTCCGCGGCCAGGGCCAGGATCTCGCGGTCTCGTGGGCTGAGGTCGGGCAGCGGCGAGGGCGACAGCAGCAGCCGGGTGATCTGGTCCGCGACGCCGTCACCGAACACGGCGGCGCCGGCGGCGACGTTGCGCACCGCCCGCACGACGTCGGCCGGGCCGGCGCCGGTGGGCAGGAACCCGCGCACCCCGGCGCGCAGGGCGCCCGCGATCGCGGCGTCGTCCGGCGCGGTGAGCGCCAGGACCGGCACCCCGGCCCGGGCCGCCACGTCCGCGCCCAGCGCGAGGTCCAGCACCAGGACGTCCGGCCGGTGGCGGCGCACGGCCTCGATCGCTCCGGCCCCGGTGCCCGCCGTGGCCACCACCGTGATGCCGGCGGTGGCCAGGGGGCAGGCTCCGGCCAGGACGACGGTGGTCATGGGCCGACCGGGAGCGGCGGGCCCTGCCAGACGTTCTCGCGGCTGATCCGGCCGTCGCGGAACTCGCAGACGTGCAGCAGCCGGAACGTCACCCGCTGCCCGGCCGGCGCACCCGGGAACCCCTCGCCGGTCAGGCAGGTGACCTGGGCTTCGTCGACGAGGAAGCTGTCGCCGTACAACCGCGAAACCGGCTCGATCCGCTCGTCCAGCATCGCCCCGAACAGGAACCGGTAGCGGTCGCGGATCGCGTCGGGATCCCGCAGCTGCTCCACGGGGAATCCGACCGCGTCGTGCACGGCGCCTTCGCCGAGCGTCTCGAGGATCGCGTCGAGGTCGTGCGCCGCTTCCGCCGCGAAATGTGCTCCGAGGACTTTGTCCATCTCTTCCGGTGTCATGTGCCTCCCCCTCCTGTGATGATGCTATCGTCATGAGAAACTGTTCTCATGTCAAGGAGATTTTCCCACGATGAGCCGCGACAACCAGAAACAGCGCACCCGGACGGCGCTGCTCGACGCCGCGGCGGCGCTGGTCCGGGAGGGGCGGCCGATGACGGTGGCCAACGTGGCCGAAGCCGCGATGGTGTCCACCGCGACGGCCTACCGGTACTTCCCGAACCCGCAGTCGCTGTGGGCCGGCCTGGCCACGCGCTCGGCCGACGAGGTCCACCTCGGCGAGCTGATCGAAGGCGCCGGGGACGACCCGGCGCAGCGGATCGACGTGGTGATCCGGTACGCCGCGGACATGCAGTTCGGCGACGAGGCGTACTGGCGCGCCCTGGTCCGCGCGAACCTCGACCGGTGGTTCTCCCAGGGCGGCACGTCGGTGGAGGCGCCGGTCCGCGGCGAGCAGCGGATCCGCATGACGCGGCAGGTCCTCGAGCCGCTCGAAGGCAAGCTGCCGCCCGAGGAGCACCGCCGGCTGACGAACGCGCTGATGCTCGTCTACGGCGTCGAGGCGCTGATCGTCACCCGGGACGCCTGCCACCTCGAGCCGGACGAGGCCGCCGAGGTGATGAGCTGGGCCGCGCAGGCGCTGATCCGCGCGGCCACCGGAAGTCAGGAAGCGTCGAGCAGCCGGGCCGCCGACTTGAGCACCGCGTCCCGCAGCGAGCCGACGTCCGGCACCGCCTCGCCGTTGACCTGAAGACCGATGTGGACGGAGTCGCGGTAGGCCGCGACCGCGATGCCGACCGCGTGGCGCGGGGCCAGCGGCACGAACGGGTAGACCTCCGCCAGCCGGGCGCCGTCGAGGGACAGCCGCGCGGGCGGCAGCGGCACCGTCGTGATCACCAGGTCGAACAGCATCGGCGCGGCCAGGCCCGCGGTGCGCGTGCCGAGCCGGTGCAGCAGCGGCGGGACGCGGCCGGCGAGCAGCGGCAGCGCACCGGCGCCCCGGCTCGGCCCTGCCGCCTTGTTGCGGGCCATCGCCCGGCGGACCACGCGCAGCCGCTCGACCGGGTCGTCCTCGCCGACCGGCAGGTCGCACAGGTACCCCGAAAGCTTGTTGCCGCCGAGCTGCTCGGCCGCGCGCCCGCGCACGCTCACCGGGATCAGCGCGCGCAGCGTGCGGCCGTCCGCGCGCTGGCCGCGGTTCACCAGCCACTCGCGCAGCGCGCCCGAAAGCACCGCCAGCACGACGTCGTTGGTGGTGCCGCCGTGCGCGCGGCGCACCCGGCGCAACTCGGTCAGGGGCAGCCGCACGAACCCGAGCCGCCGCTGGGCGGACTGCGGGGCCGACACCGGCGACAGCGGCGGGCGCGCGGCCCGCACCACCGACGACGCGATCCCGGCGGTCTCGTTCGCCTGGTCCCACACCGTGCCCAGCGCGTCCTTCACCGTGTCCAAAGTGGAGCGCGGGGCCGGGATCGGGCGGTCCGGCGCGGCGGCCCGCTCCGGCAGCTCGACGCCGTCGAGCAGCCCGGCCGCGACCGCGTACGCCCCGGCGCCGTCGGTCAGCGCGTGGTGCAGTTTCAGCAGCAGCGCGAACTTCCCGTCCGGCAGCCCGGTGACCAGGGTCAGGTGCCACAGCGGCCGGGAGGTGTCGAGCGGCTCGGCGATCCACTGTGACGCGTATGCGGCCAGGGGATCCGGGTCGTACAGCGAACTGAGCGCCACGTGCTCGACGTGCTCGGCCGCGGCGAACTGCGGATCGTCGGCCCAGCGGGCCGAGCCCGGCGGGAACAGCTCCGCGCGCGCCCGCTGGCGCAGCTTCGGCAGGCGCGCGGCCCGCTGCGCGAGCAGCGCCGTCAACGCGGCCGGGTCGACCGGTCCGCGGGCCGTGAAGGTGACGACCGCCCCCATGTGCATCGGGGAGGTTTCGCTTTCCAGGCAAAGGAAAGCGACGTCGAGTGCGCTGAGCGAGCCTGCCATGGGGCGACCTTTCCGGGTTCGCGGGGGGCGCACGGCCACGTGCGTCGGAAGGGGTTGGACCCACTGCACCAGCCCGACATGACGGCCGGGTGGTCGAAGTGTTTCCACGACGCTAACTACCCACCCCGTTCATCCATTCGAGAGACCCCGGGCCGCGGTGCCCGGGCTCACAGATCAAGAAAAAGATTCATTCGCCCGGAGCAGGCGCGGGTGCTTCCGCCTGGGCCACCGACGGCCCCCAATCGGGGGTGAGCGCGACCTGCTTGCCGACGCGGCGCACCGGCAGGCCGTTCACCTGCCGCTTGCCGAGCCCCGGCCAGATTTCCGCGGCGTCCTTCGCCGCGGCCCGGATCGCGCCGCCGTCCAGGGTGGTCCGGCTCTCCGGGATGTCCCGGTCGGTCCACTGCACGACCAGCTTCAGCGGGCCGGCCGGGGGCAGCGGCCACAGGAAGATCTCGTGTTCGACGGCGAACCGCGTGCCGCCCACCGGCTGGGCGCGCAGCACCGGGGCCTCCGGTTCGGACGCGGACGGCACCGAGATCGTCTCGGAGCTCGCCCGGCTGCCGTCGGCGAAGAGCACGCCGATGAGCAGCCCGTTGTAGTCGGGCTTGCGCCGGTGGTCGATCAGCCCCTCGGCGGGGTCGTCGACCAGGCTGTCCCGGGAGTACACCGTGACGCGCAGTGTCAGCGCCTCCGGCCACACCTCGATGGCCCGCAGCGCGACCACCGTGCGCTCGGAGCGGCCCAGCGGCTGCGCCCACGGCAGCACCGCCGGGACGATGTGCTCGCGCGGGGGATCGGTCCAGTGCCGTCCGTTGAACGCGTAGAGCTCCTGCTCCGGAACGGGGAACAGGGGACGCTCACGGGGACCGCCGGTGAAGAAGCTCATCGGACGGCCCGCGACGCACGGTCCGGCACCATGGGCCCACGGTAGGACAAGAGAGCGGGAATTTCCGCCCCCGAACGGGGGTACGGCCCCCGCGGCCCGTGATCCGGGACACAGAGGCCGTACACGCAGGGTGACGGATCAGTCGCTGAGCTTCAGCTCGCCGTTGCGCCGGGCGGGCTCGTCGAGCTCCGGCTCGGGCGGCTTGCCCATGGCGTCCATCAGCTGCCGGGCCAGGCCGAGGCCGGTCCCGCCGAGCGACAGCGCCTTGGCGAACATGTCCGACATGCCGTCGGCGCCGTTGAGCACGACCATGTGGTCGACGTTGCCGAACGCGCTCGCGCCCGCCTCGACGATCTCCGGCCAGCGCTCGGCCAGCTGCTGCGCGACGACGGCTTCCTGGTTCTCCGCCAGCGCCGCGGCGCGCGCCTTGATCGCGTCCGCCTCGGCGAGACCCTTCGCGCGGGCCGCCTCGGCTTCGGCGAGACCACGCGCCTTCGCGGCTTCGGCTTCCGCGAGACCACGGGCCTTGGCCGCGGCGGCCTCGGCCTCACCGGTCGCCCGGGTCGCGCCGGCCATCGCCTCGGCACGCGCCTTCGTCGCCTGGGCCTCGGCCTCGGCGGCCGTCTTGACGCGGGTGGCGTCCGCCGCGGCCCGCAGCTCGGTCTCCTTCGCCTCGGCCTGGGCCTTGGCGATCGAGGCGTCACGGGCGGCGTCGGCCGTGGTCCGCGTGTCGTACGCCTTCGCATCGGCCGGCTTGCGGACCTGCGACTGCAGCCGCTGCTCGGCCAGCGCGGCTTCGAGCTCGGCGGCCCGGGTCTCCTGGACGACGACCTCCTGGCGCGCGGTGGCCTCGGCCAGCGGCCCGGACTGCGACGCCTTCGCCCGCGCCTGGTCGACTTCGGCCTGGTAACCGGCCTGCTGGATCTGGCTCTCGCGCACGGCGGCGGCCTTCTTCGCGGCGGAGACCTGCTCGACTTCGGCGGCCTCCTGGTCCCGCTGCGCCTCGGCGATCCGGGCGGAGGCGGCGATCGCGGCGGCGTGCGGCTTGCCCAGGTTGTTGATGTAGCCGGACTCGTCGTCGATCTCCTGGATCTGCAGCGAGTCGACGATCAGGCCGAGCTTGATCATCTCGGTGGCCGAGGACTGGCGCACCTCGCCGGTGAGCGCGTCCCGGTTGTGGATCATCTCCTCGATGGTCAGCCCGCCGACGATCGAGCGCAGGTGGCCGGAGAAGAGCTCGTGGATCGTGTCGTTCATGCCCTTCTGCTGGTCGAGGAACCGGCGGGCGGCGTTGGCGATGGAGGCGTAGTCGTCCCCGACCTTGTAGATGACGACGGCCCGCACGGTGACCGGCAGCCCCTGCTTGGTGACGCAGGAAACCTGCAGGTTGACGCCGCGGGTGTCGAGCGACAGCCGCCGCGCGGTCTGGAACCCGGGAATGACGTTCACCCCGCGCCCGGTGATGATCTTGAAGCCCAGGCTGTCCGCGGTCTCCGCCCGGTCGACGCGCACGCCGAGCCCGGAGATGATCAGCGCCTCGTTCGGTTCGGCGACCTTGTACAGCAGCCGCAGGATCCCGAAGACGACGATCAAGACGGCGATGACGCCACCGGCCGAGACCAGCAGGATTTCGACGAGACTCATGGCACCGACCCCCTCGCTTTTCTGTTGTGGGTGTGTTGGTGCCTCTTCGACGCCGTCAGCGGCTCAGTGGTTGCCGTCGGTGGACCAGAATTCGCGGCCACCGGGAAGTGTGCAGCGGCGCGGCGGAGTGTCGCGAATGACTCATTCGGGACGTCCGAGGTCCCGAATGAGTCATTCGCGGCACTGGGCGGGAGGCGCGCTCAGCGGCTCAGGGGTTGCCACCGTTCCACGTAAACCGTCCGCGGCGGTTCGAAGTCCACCACCAGCACCTGCGTCCCCGAGGTGAACGTCTCCTCCGGGTCCGCCGGGTACGCGTAGAACGCCTCCGTGCCGCCGCGGACGTTGAGCAGTACCTCGCCGATGAGGCCGGGGCCGATCGTGCCCGTCACGCGGCCTCGGCTGCCGATCATCCCCCGAAGCCCTTCAGCTTGACCTTGCTGCCCTTCTGCACGAACGTGCCCGGCTGCGGGTCCTGCTGGAAGACGAAGTCGAACCCGCCGCCGTTGCCGTGACCGCGGCCGCCGTCGCGGTCGGCCTTCAGGCCAGCCTGCTCCAGGATCTTCTGGGCGTCGTCGAACGAGCGGAACCGGACGTCCGGCACCTGGACGGCGTTGTTGACGAACACGCCGATCCGCTTGGCCTTCGGCTGCGCGTTGGCCGGCGGGTCGGTGCGGGTGACCGCGCCGCCCGGGACGTCCTGCCGGAACTCCTCGCCCGCCTGGAACGGCTCGAACCCGGCCTGCTGCAGCAGGCCGAACGCCTCGTCCTTGGACCGGCCGGTGACGTCCGGGACCGGCGGCAGCGGGATCGGGCCCTTCGACACGATGATCGTGACCTGGCCGCCGATGGTCAGCTGGCTGCCCGCCGACGGCGACGTGCGGATGACGGCGCCCTGCGGGACGTCGGCGTCGAAGTCGTCGGTCCCGCGGACCGGGGTCAGCTGGGCCGCCTTGATCGCCTGCTCGGCGTCGGGCAGCGCGGTGCCGGGGCGGACGTCCGGCACCGCCGGGCGGCCCTTCGACAGCACCACCGACACCGTCGCGTTCGGCGACAGCGTCGTGCCCTCCGCCGGGTCGGCGCGCAGCACGGTGTTCGACGGGACCGTGTTGTCGTACTCCTGGCTGAACTGCGGGTTCAGCTTCACCGCGCGCAGCGCGTCGCCGGCCGCGGCCTGGTTCAGGCCGACCAGGTGCGGCACCCGCGCGCTCTTGTCCCCGCCGGTGTCGGTGAGGATGAACGCGAACGCCCCGATCAGCGCGCCGAGCAGCAGCACCCCGGCGGCGATCCCCAGGAGCAGCTTCCGGTTGCCCGCGGGATTCTTTTCCGGCTCCGGCCGGCTGCGCCGCCGGGGTGGCGGCGGGGTGAGCGTCGGCGGCGCGACCTGGCTCAGCGCCCGCGTCGCGTTCGGGCGGTGCACCGGCATGGTCTGCTGGGTGTCCGGCACCTGCGGGATCCGCGGCAGCGTGCGCTCGGTGTCGGCGAGGTCGCCCTGGCCGTGGGACACCGGGATCGGCACGGTCACCGGCAGCAGGCCCAGCTGGGCGCGCACGGCGGTCAGCTCGGTCAGGAACTCGCCGGCGTCGGCCGGGCGCAGCTGCGGGTCACGCCGGGTCGCGCGCACGATCAGGTCGTCGAGGGCCGGCGGCAGGTCCGGGCGCAGCTCGCTCGGGCGCGGCACGTCGTCGTTCACGTGCCGGTACGCCACCGAGATCGCCGTGTCGCCGGTGTAGGGCACCTGGCCGGTCAGCATTTCGTACAGCAGGATCCCGGCCGAGTAGACGTCGCCGCGCGCGGACGCCGCGCCGGTGGCGACCTGCTCGGGGGAGAGGTAGGCGACCGTGCCGAGGATGACGCTCGAGGAGGTCGTGCCCGCGCTCGCCACGGCCCGCACCAGGCCGAAGTCCGCGACCTTCACCGCCCCGCCGGTCTGCTGCCCCACCCGGCCGATCAGCACGTTCTCCGGCTTGACGTCCCGGTGCACCAGCCCGGACCGGTGCGCGGCGGCCAGCGCCGACAGCACGGGTTCGGCCACGCTCAGGGCCAGCGCGACGTCCAGCGGGCCGCGGTCGTCCAGCAGGTCACGCAGGGTGCCGCCGTCGACCAGCTCCATCACCAGGAACGCCAGCCCCGACTCCGCACCCTGCGGCAGGTCGAAGCCCTGGTCGTGCACCGCCACGACGTGCGGGTGGTGCAGCTGCGCCGCGGACTGCGCCTCCCGCACGAACCGGTCCACGAACGACCGGTCGTCCGCGAAGCGCGGGTCCATGATCTTGATCGCGACCGGACGGTCCAGCCGGGTGTCCGTCCCCCGGTAGACGGAAGACATTCCGCCGTGGGCGAGCAGCCGGTCCACCCGGTAGCGCCGCTCCAGGAGCGTGCCGACCAGGCTGGGTTGGGTGCGTGTCACGAGTATGGATCGTACGGAATCGCGCACGCCCCGTGGAGGAGACCTCGCGGGTCACCCGTGCGCACTAGCGGGTGAGGGGACGGAATGTGGCACAGTGTCACCTGTGAGTGGGATTCCTGTCGCCGAAGACATCCTCGACACCGCCATCGCGGTCCTCCCGTTGGCGGAGGTGGCGACCGTCCTCGGGACTTCGGCCAACAAGGTGCGGCAGATGCTGCGCGACGGGCAGCTGATCGCGCTGAAGCGCGGCGGCGAACTGTGCGTGCCCAGCGATTTCTTCGTCAGAGACGGCGTGGTCAAGGGCCTGACCGGCACGATAACCGTGCTCGCCGACTCCGGCTTCTCCCGGACCGAGATGCTGCGGTGGCTGTTCACCGCGGACGACACCCTGCCCGGGAGCACGCCCATCAACGCCCTGCGGACCAGCCACGGCACCGAGGTCAAGCGGCGCGCCCAGGCGATGGCGTTCTGACCTGCTGAACCAGGCTGCGGCGAGCTGAACGCCCGCCGCGGTCAGCAGGCACGCCGGGAGCGACCACGCGGCCAGCGGGCCGGCCACAGCCGCGCCCGCGGCCAGCCCGGTGATCTTCACGCTCGCCGCCGTCGTGAACACCTGCGCGCGGACGTGCTCGGGCGCTTCGCGGTGGCGGATCGCGAACAACGCCGTGAGCTGCGGACCTTCGGCGAACCCGGCCAGCACGGCCGCGACGACGACGCCGTGCCCGCTCGCGGCCAGCAGGCAGCTCGCGGCCAGCAGGAGCGTGCTCAGCCCGACGATCCGGTCGGGTGCCCACGGCAGCGGTTTCCGCGCGAGGACCGCGTTGGCCGCCAGCGAGGCCACGGCCAGGACGGCCAGCAGCAGGGCGCCGTCCGCTGGGCCACGCAGGTGGGCCGCGCCCAGCAGCGGGTAACACACGGTGACCATGCCGATGCCCGCGCAGGAGATCGTCGAAGCGACGGTCGCCCGCCGCAGCGGCACGTTGCGGACCAAGACGCCGAAGCCGTCCTTGAGGCTCGTCTTGCGGGGGTTCCGCTTCGGCAGGAACCACGCCACCGGGACCGCCGCGGCGACCGCGGCGACCGCGACCGCGAGCCCGGCCGGACCGCCGAGGAGCCCGGCGAGCCCGGGCCCGGCGAGCGCGGCGGCGGTGAACGTCATGGCGTCGAAGCGGCCGGCCTTCGGCAACTGCCCGGGCCTGGCAACCGCGGGCAGCTGTGCGCTCCAGCCCCCGGCGACGGCCGGGTTCAGCAGCCCGGCCACGACCGCCACCGCGACGACGGCGGCGAGCGGCAGGTGCCCGAAGAGGGCGCTGACCAGCGCGATCCCGGCAGCGTAGCCACCCAGGGCGGCGGCGAGCAGCCGTCCCGGCGCGGGACTGCGGTCCAGCAGGGCGCCGAACACCGGCCCCCCGGCGGCGGCCGCGGCGGTCAGCCCGGCGAGCAGCGCCGCGCCGGCGTGCGGCCCCGCGGTCATCCCGAGCAGCAGGAGCGCGGGGCCGGACAGCTCGTCCCCGGTCCGGGCGAGCGTGGCGCCGACGAGGTAACGTCTTATCACTGGCAAGACGTTACAATGAGGTATGGCTTTTCCGCACCGGGATTCCGTGCAGCGCGCGGTCGACCTGCTGGACGTGTTGCTGGTGCCGGCCCCGGACCCGGTTTCGGTGGCCCGGGTCCTGCGCGAGCACGGTGAGCCCGAGGTACAGCTGTCGCCGTCGGACCTGGCAGAGCTCCGGGCGGCGGCTGTTTCGTTGCGCGAAGTGTTCGCGGCGCCGGACGCGGCTACGGCGGCTTCGGTGCTCAACGCGCTGTTCGCGGAGTACGCGGGGCCGCCGCGCCTGACGGATCACGAGGACGGCTACGGCTGGCACCTGCACATCGACGCGGCGGACGACGGGCCGTGGGGCGCGTGGCTGGTGACGTCGTCGGCGTTGGGGCTGGCGTCGCTGCTGGCGGAGCGCCAGGGGGTGCCGGGCGGGTTGTGCGCGTCGCCGTCGTGTGGGAAGCCGTTCGCCCACACGGGCGGTGGCAGCCCGCGGAAGTACTGCTCGCCCCGGTGCGCGACACGCGAACGCGTCGCCGCGCACCGGGCGAACAGGTGACAGCTCAGCTCTGGTTCTTCTCGCGCCAGGCGATCCACTTCTCGAGGGCGCCCAGGTCGTAGTCCGGGCCGCCCACGCCGACCGTGAACGTCGTGACGCCCAGCTCGAGCAGCTGCGGGCCCAGCTCGTCCGGCTCGCCCTGGACGCCGCACGACCGCTCGATCTCGGCCGGGTCGCGGCCGACGTCCGCGCAGTGCTGGTCGAGGATCTTGACCTTGCGGCCGACGACCTCCGGGTCGCCGAAGCCGTGCCAGATGTCGCCGTGCTTGGCCACCAGCTTGAGGGTCTTCTTCTCGCCGCCGCCGCCGATCAGGACCGGGATCTTGCGGGTCGGCGCCGGGTTCAGCTTCGCCAGGCGGGACTCGATGCGCGGCAGGGACTCCGCCAGGTCGTCGAGGCGGCCGCCGGCGGTGCCGAACTCGTAGCCGTACTCGTCGTAGTCCTTCTCGAACCAGCCGGAGCCGATGCCGAGGATGAGCCGGCCGCCGGAGATGTGGTCGACCGTGCGGGCCATGTCGGCCAGCAGTTCGGGGTTGCGGTAGCTGTTGCAGGTGACCAGCGCGCCGATCTCCACCCGGGACGTCGATTCCGCCCACGCGCCGAGCATCGTCCAGCACTCGAAGTGCTTGCCGTCGGGGTCGCCGTAGAGCGGGTAGAAGTGGTCCCAGTTGAAGATGATGTCGGCGCCGAGGTCTTCGGCGGCCGACGCAGTGCGCCGGATGGCGTCGTAGTCGGCGTGCTGCGGCTGGAGCTGCAGGCCGATCCGGATGCGTCGTTCGGTCATGTTCGCAGCCTACGACCGCCGTCGAACTTCCCGCGCGCTCAGCGGACGGCTACCGGCCGGTGATCCGCGCCGCCGCCAGCCGTCCGGAGATCAGCACCGGCGGGATGCCGACGCCGGGCGTGGTGCCGCAGCCGGCCAGCACGACGTTGCCCGCCGCGCGGACCAGGTTCGCCGGCCGGAACGGGCCGGTCTGGGCGAACGTGTGCGCCAGCGAGAACGGCGTCCCGGCCGTGAGCCCGCGCGCCGCCCAGTCCGCCGGGGTGATCGTCTCGTCGACGGTGAACTCGTCGCCGAAGCCGGTCAGCCCGCGGGCCTCCAGCGTCCGGAGCAGTTCCGCGCGGTAGGGCCCGCGGACGCGGTCCCAGTCGATCGGCCCGCGCCGCAGGTTCGGGGCGGGCGCGAGCACCGAGACGATCTCGCCGCCGCGCCCGGCCAGGCCCGGGTCGGTCGCCGTCGGCCGCGTGACCAGCAACGACGGGTCGCTCATCAGCTTCCCCTCGCGGATGATCTCGGCGAACGTCCGCTCCCACGCGCCGCCGAAGAAGATCGTGTGGTGCCCGAGGTCCCACTTTTCGCTCGTCCGCCCGTGCAGCACCACGGCCGACGGCGAGTAGCGCAGCGGCAGCGGACGCCGGGGCCGCGCGCCGAGCAGCCGGTAGGCCGTGCCCAGCTCGGTGGCCAGGACGACGGCGTCGCAGGCGATCCGCTCGCCCGAACGCGTCCGGACCGCACGCACCCGCGAATTCACCCGCTCGAGCCACGCGGCTTCGGTGCCGAACCGGACGTCGGCGCCCGCCCGCGCGGCCGCGCCGGTCATCGCCCGGCCGATTTCGCCCATCCCGCCTTCGGGGTAGTGGACGCCGCCGACGGTGTCCATGTACGCGATGACGCCGTACGCGCCGATCGCGCGCGCCGGGTCGAGGCCCGCGTACAGCGCCTGGAACGTGAACAGCCGCCGGACCCGCTCGTCCCGCAGGTAGCGCGCGACGCGCGGGCCGAGCCGCCCGAAGCCGCCCAGCGCGGCCAGCCGAGCCAGTTCGGGGCGGGCCAGGTCGAGCGGGGAGTCGAAGTTCGCCGCCAGGAAGCGGTCCTTCTGCACCGCGTACAGCTCGGACAGCCAGCGCCGCAGCGCCCGGTAGCCCGCCGCCTCCCGGCCGCCCGCGAAGGCCCGGATCTCGGCTTCCATGGCGTCGCCGTCCGTGCGCAGCGCCAGGGAGCTGCCGTCGGCGAAGTGCGCCCGGTACGCCGGGTCGAGCCGGGTCAGCCGAAGGTTCTTGGCGAGGGGCTCGCCGACCGCGGCGAACGCCTCTTCCAGCAGTTCCGGCATGGTCAGCACGCTGGCGCCGGTGTCGACGGCGTTGCCGTCGAAGCTCTGCTGCCCGGCCCGGCCGCCGGGCGTCGCCGCCTGTTCCAGCAGCGTGACCCGCCGTCCCGCGCCGAGCAGGTGCAGTGTCGCCGAGAGCCCGGCCAGGCCGGCCCCGATGACGACGACGTGGTCGGCCGGCCCGATCGTGCGCACGTCAGTACGTCCGCTGGGTGGCCTTGACGACCAGGCCGGTCAGCGCCGCGGGCGCGGGCTCGGCCAGGTGCGCGCGGTCCAGCGCGGCCATCGCCGCCGTCGTCAGCTCGTCGATCCGGCGCTCGACCGCGTCGACCGCGCCGACCTGCTGCAACGCCATCCGGACGGTCTCGACGCCCTCGTCGGACAGGTCTGCGTCGCCGATCGCGTCCGCGATCACCGTGGCCGCGGCCTCCTCGCCCTTGTCGGCGGCCAGCTGCAGGCCGAGCGCGGCGAGCAGGGTGCGCTTGCCCTCGCGCAGGTCGTCGCCGGCGGGCTTGCCGGTGACCGACGGGTCGCCGAACACGCCGAGCAGGTCGTCGCGCAGCTGGAACGCGACGCCGACCTCGCCGCCGAACTCCAGCAGCGTGGCGATCAGTTCGGGGGACGCGCCGCCGAGCGCGGCGCCCAGGTGCAGCGGCCGCTGGACGGTGTACGCGGCGGTCTTGAGCCGGTCGATCTTGAGCGCGGCCTCGACCGAGGCGTCGCCGGTGGCCTGCGTGCGGACGTCGAGGTACTGCCCGGCGAGCACCTCGGTGCGCATCGCGCGCCAGGCCGGGCGGGCCGCGGCGAGGGTCTCGGCGGGCAGCGGCGCGTCGGCGAACATGTCGTCCGCCCAGGCCAGGGCCAGGTCGCCGACGAGCACCGCCGTGGCCAGCCCGAACGTCGCGGGGGAGCCGAGCCAGCCGCGGTCGGCGTGCAGCTTCGCGCCCGCGATGTGCACGGTCGGGTTGCCGCGGCGGGAGTCCGAGGAGTCGATGAGGTCGTCGTGGATCAGCGCGCACGCCTGGATCAGCTCGAGGCTGGCCACCGCCTGCAGCACGCCCTCGGCGTCCGGGCCCGCCGGATCGCCGCCCGCGCCGCGCCAGCCCCACCAGGCGAACGTCGGGCGCAGCCGCTTGCCGCCGCCCAGCACGAACCCGCGCAGCGCGTCGATCCCGGCGGCCACGGTCGGCTCGGTGCCGAGGATTTCGGCACCCGCCCGGTCGAGGAACCCGGCCAGCGCGCGCTCGACGTGGACGGGCAGATCGGTGTCGGCGACGGGCGCGTTCATCCCGCCATCCTCGCCGAACCCGCGGCGGCGCGGGCCGCCGGGGCACCCGGATGTGGCGAATCAGACTCCGGCCTCAGGCGCCGGCCGGGGGCGCCCAGAACGGCCCGGTCAGGCCCGCCTCGGCGAAGTAGGCGACGGCGTCGTCCGGTTCGCGCCGCCGGTAGCCGCGCTCCAGCCGTCCCGCGTACCAGCCGCGCGCGAGCTGCCAGAGCGTCACCAGGTCCAGCACGGATCCCCTGGCCCGCCCGGTTTCCGCCAGCCAGGCGTCCACACAGGACTCACAGCAGAAGAGGCGCTGGTTCGCGCACGTGTGCAGCACGTCGTCCCACATCCGCGCGGCGGGCACGAGGAAGTGCGCGACCTGCGCGCCTTCGGGCGGTTTCGCCCGCTCGACGACCAGGGCGTGCGGCTGCCCGCAGCCGGGGCAGCGGGTCGCGACGAGCACCTCCGGCTCGGCCTCGACCAGGTGGGGGATGGCGAAGGAGTCCCACGCGCAGCCGCCCCACCACAGCGTGCGGGTGCCCATCACGGAGAAGCCGAGCGACTTCGCGGCGAACGGGTGGGCCAGGACGACGTGCTCGCGCTCGTCGAGCACCAGGTGGTGGGCCGCGGCGAGGCGGTGCAGCGCCTGCTTCGCCACGGCCAGCGAGCCGCCCGCGGCGTCGGCCAGTTCCGGCGCGCTCGGGGCGCGGCCGTGGTGGGCGAAGGCGTGGTACACCGCGAGGCGCACGTCCTCGTCCCAGCTGCCGTCGTCGTCCCGCATCGCTCACTCCCGGGCCCAGTTTAGTCCTTGAGGGTGACTCGAATGACTGTCTCGCGACGCGGACGGGGGCTCCCGGATGCCGGGCGGTGGCCTTTAACATGCCGGTATGACGTCGGTGATCGAGCGGTTGCGCGGAGACGGGCCGAAGTTCTCCATCGAGTTCTTCCCGCCCCGGGACGCGGCGGACGAGGCCGTCCTCTGGAAGGCGATCCGGGAGCTCGAGCCGTACGACCCGGCGTACATGTCGATCACCTACGGCGCCGGCGGCTCCAGCCGCGACGGCACGATCCGCAGCATCGCGCGCGTCGCGACCGAGACCACGCTGGTGCCGATGGCGCACCTGACCGCGGTCAACCACTCCGTCGCCGAGCTGCGCAACGTGATCGGCTGGTACGCCTCGGTCGGCGTCCGCAACATCCTGGCGCTGCGCGGCGACCCGCCGGGCGACGTCTACGGCGACTGGATCCCGCACCCCGAGGGCCTGACCTACGCCGAGGAGCTGGTGCAGCTGGTCCGGTCGCTGGGCGACTTCTGCGTCGGCGTGTCGGCGTCCACCTACGGCCACCCGCGCTCGGCCGACCTCGAGACCGACACGAAGTACCTGGTCCGCAAGCTGCGCGCGGGTGCGGACTTCGCGATCGCGCAGCTGTTCCACGACGCCGAGGACTTCCTCCGGCTGCGCGACCGGGTGGCCGCGACCGGCTGCGACGTCCCGGTGCTGCCCGGCGTGATGCCGCTGACGACCATGCGGACGCTGCAGACGACGATCAAGCTGTCGGGTGCCCCGGCACCCCGGAAGCTCCTGGACCGGCTCGAACCGCTGGCCGACGACCCCAAGGCGTTCCGCGCGGCGGGCATCGACGTCATCACCGAGCTGTGCGAGAAGCTGATCGCCGAGGGCGTGCCCAACCTGCACTTCTACACGTTCAACCGATCCAAGGCGACGCGCGAGGTGATCGCCCGGCTGGGCCTCGTCCCGGCCCGTGCTTAAGTACGTACCGTCCGGTACGTGTGGACAGGTACCGTGCCGCCCATGGCTTCTACTGCTTCCCAGGGCGTGCACGGCATCTGTGACCGCTACGTCGACGAGTACGTGGCCGCGGACCCGGTCGCGGCGACCGTCCACGGCGTCAACGGGCACGACCACCAGCTGACCGACTACTCGGCGGACGGCTTCGCCGAGCGCGCGGGGATCGCCGCGCGGGCGCACGCCGCCGTCGCCGCCACCGAGCCCCGGGACGCCGCCGAGCGGGCGGCGAAGGCCGTGTTCACCGAGCGCATCGGCCTGGAGCTGGAAATCCACGAGGCCGGCCTCGACGTGGCGAGCCTCAACGTGATCTCCAGCCCGGTGCAGGAGCTGCGGATGGCGTTCGACCTGATGCCCCTGGAAACCGAGCAGGACTGGTCGGTGGTCGCGGCCCGGATCGGCGAAGTCCCCCGCGCGCTCGCGAACATGCGCAGCGGCCTGCTTTCGGCGGCCGACGCGGGCCACGTCTCGGCGCTGCGGCAGGTCGCGCGGGTGGCGGAGCAGTGTGAAACGTGGGCGGGCCTGAAGGAGGAGCCGGGCTTCTTCACCGAGCTCGTCGGCGGCGCGGATTCGCAGGGCTCGGCGTTGAAGGCGGACCTCGCGCACGGCGCGCGAGCCGCGGAGGAGGCGTTCGCGGAGTTCGCCGGGTTCCTGCGCGCCGAGCTGGCGCCGAAGGCCCCGGTCAAGGACGCCGTCGGCGAGGACGTCTACCGCCTGTGGTCCCGGTACTTCGTCGGCGCGGCGCTGGACCTGCGCGAGGCGTACGAGTGGGGCTGGGCGGAGTTCGCCCGCATCGAGGCCGAGATGCGCGCGGTGGCGAACCGCATCAAGCCGGGCGCTTCGCCGGCCGAGGCGGCGGCGGTGCTGGACGCCGACCCGCGCTACCGCGTCCAGGGGCGCGCGGAGTTCGAGGCGTGGATGCAGCGCCTGTCCGACGGCGCCCTGGAGTTCCTGCGCGGCAAGCACTTCGACATTTCCGACCGGGTGATGGGCCTGGAGTGCAAGATCGCCCCGCCGGGTGGCGGCGTCGGCGCGTACTACACGCCCCCGAGCGAGGACTTCGCGCGGCCGGGCCGCATGTGGTGGTCCCTCCCGGCGGGCCGCGAGGAGTTCGTCACCTGGCGCGAAACGAGCACGGTGTACCACGAAGGAGCACCGGGCCACCACCTCCAGATCGCGACGGCGGTGGACCAGTCGGCGGGGCTGAACAAGTACCAGCGGCTGATGGCGTTCACGTCGGGCCACGCGGAGGGCTGGGCCCTGTACGCGGAGCGCCTGATGGAGGAACTGGGGTACCTGTCGGACGACGGAGACCTGCTGGGGATGCTGTCGGAGCAGCTCTTCCGCGCGGCGCGGGTCGTGGTGGACCTGGGCATGCACCTGGAGCTCGAAATCCCGGCGGGCACGGGCTTCCACGAGGGTGCGCGCTGGACGCCGGAGCTCGGCCCGGAGTTCATGCTGACGCGCACGATCACGGACCCGGCCCACGTCCGCGACGAGATCGACCGCTACCTGGGCTGGCCGGGCCAGGCCCCGGCGTACAAGATCGGCGAGCGCCTGTGGCTGGCGGCCCGGGCGGAGGCCCGCTCCCGCGCGGGGGCGGCGTTCGACATCAAGCGGTTCCACACGGAGGCGCTGAAGCTGGGCGGGATGGGGCTGGACACCCTGCGGGAGCAGCTCTCCCACCTGGACTGAGCCGTGGTGCGCGCGGCCACCGGAAAACCGGTGGCCGCGCGGCTCGCGGTTGCATAGGTTGAGCCCGTGCGCCGAATGCTCTTCGTCACCCCACCGCCCCGCGCCTGAGCGGGGTGGTCCTCCGCCGCGTGGCCGTCCGGCCCGCGGCTGCTTCGTCTTGCGCACCGCCCCGCGTCGTCGAACTCCCTTTTCCTTCGACGCAGGAGCGTTTCCTTGGTGTCTCTGCCCACGCGCGCCCGTTCTTCGGCCGCGCTCGTCCTCGCCGGTGTCCTCTGGGGCACCGGCGGTCTCGCCGGCTCGCTGCTCGGTCAGCGAGCCGGTCTCCACCCGCTCGCCGTCGCCGACTACCGGCTGCTCGTCGGTGGCGCCGTCGCGACTCTCGTCCTGAAGGGCCGCGGTGTCCCGCGCACATCGGAGGCCCTCCGGCGCATCCTCGCCGTCGGTGGCCTCTTCGCGCTCTTCCAGGCGAGCTACTTCGCCGCCGTCGCGCTCAGCTCGGTCAGCGTCGCGACCATGACCACGATCGGGGCCGCACCCGTCATGGTCACCCTGGCCAGTGTGCGGAAGCCCCGGCGGTGGACGCTGGTCTCCGTCATCAGCACCTTCGCCGGCCTGGTGCTGCTGCAGTGGTCACCCGGTCAAGCGATGTCGTTCGGCGGCCTCGGCTTCGCGCTGCTCGCGGCGGCCGGCTTTGCGGCCCTCACCCTGCTCACCGCGAAGCCGGTCGATGGCCTCGACCCGCTCTCGACGACGGCGTTCGGCTGCCTCACCGGCGGCCTGCTGCTCCTCCCGGTCGCGAGCTGGTCCGACATGGCGATCCCGCTGCACGCGGACGTCCTCGCGCTCGTGTGCTACCTCGGCGCCGTCCCGACCGCGATCGCCTACGCCGCCTACCTGCGCGGCCTGGCCGCCGCGCACCCGGTGCTCGGCGCGCTGTCGGCGGTGCTCGAGCCGCTGACGGCGGCGGTGCTGTCCGCCGCCCTGCTCGGGGAACGGCTGAGCGGCACGGCCTGGTGCGGCGCCGCCGTGCTGGTCGCGGCGCTGGCCGTCGGCTACTGGCGGCCGGAACCGCGCTGAGGGGACGCTGCCCCTCGGCTCAGCGCGGGTCGAGGGGCAGCGCGCGGCCCAGGATCGCGAATGGCCGCGGGTCGCCCGCGAAGTGGTAGTCGCGCAGGACGTCGACGAAGCCGGTGCGGCGGTAGAGCTTCCACGCCCGGCTGGTGCCCTCGGGCGTCGACAGCAGCACGTTCGCGCTCGGCACGCCGTCGAGCAGGCCGCGGAGCAGGTCCTCGCCGATCTGGTGGCCCTGGTTCTCCGGCCGGACGTGGATCTCGGTCAGCTCGAAGTAGTCCGACAGCCAGCGGTCGGCCTCGGCGGACCCGGACCGGCGGCTCAGGCCGTGGCGCACCTGCTCGTGCCACCACTGCCCGGCCCGGCCGCGGTAGCCGTAGGCCAGCCCGAGCAGGACGTCGTCGGCGTCGAACGCGGCCATGCAGCGCCAGCCCTCACGCAGCGCGTGGGTGAGCCACATCGGCGCGCGCTGCTCGGCGGTGCCCGCCGGGTACCGCATCGCCCGGACGTAGATGTCCAGCGCTTCGGGCAGGCGGGAGCGGAACTCGTCCGCGGAGAGCTGGACGTAGCGGGAGCAGCCGGCGGGCATCGCGGTCACAGCGGTCCATCTTCCTCCGCGCCGCCGAGCGCGCCCGGGGTGCCCCCGGTCAAGGCGACCAATTCGGCGAAGGTGGTCGGGTAGACGGTCTTGGGGTGCCCGGCGGCGGCCCAGACGACGTCGTGGGCGCGCAGCGCGGTGTCGACGAGCGTCGGCAGCGGCGCGGGGTGGCCGGCCGGGGCGACGCCGCCGATCGGCTGCCCGGTGTGCGCCCGCACGAAATCGGCGTCGGCCTTGCCGATTTCGCCGCCGGCCAGCCGCGCGAGCGTGGCCGGATCGGCGCGGTGGGCGCCGGAGGTGAGGGCGAGGAGCGCGTTTTTGTCGGACCCCAGGCGGAAGATGAGGCTGTTGGCGATGGCCCCGACGGGCACGCCGAGCGCTTCGGCCGCCTGCGCGGCGGTCCGGACCTCGGCGGGCAGGACACGGATGCCCTCGGCGGCGGCGTGCTGCCCGGCCTCGGTCAGCGCGGCCGCCACCTTGGCGACGGCGGGGTGCTCCAGCGAACTCATGGGCCCATGAGATCACGTCGCCGACCTGGTGTCCCGCACCACGCCCACCCGGGGTTGAGCGGCACCGGGTCCGGGGTTACTCTGGAAATTGTTCGAACAGGCGTTCGACATCTGGTGAGCGCGCACCGGTCGGGTGCCCGGCACCGGGACGGGGGAAGCGTCTCGGCACCGGGCCCTCGATCGGGCTCACCCCGCGCAGGAGGAGGGTCGCCATGTCCGTCAAGGTCGTGTCCCCCACGGACCCGGGGCAGCCGGAGCTGCCCATGTCGCTGCGCCCCCAGGCGACGCCGGCCACCAGGCGATCGCGGCAGTGCCTGACGCCCGAGCCCCGCCCGCGCCCGGCGGCGGCGGAGTCCCAGCAGCCCGAGCTGCCGATACTGCGCACACCGGAGCCGGCGGATTCGGGGCCGGTGCGCCCGGCGGAATCGCTGGGGGCCCGGTCGGCTGCGGATGCTGCGGTGCAGCCCGAGTTGCCGGTTCCGCCGCAGCATCCGGGGGTTTCGGGGCAGCCCGTCGAGGACTCCGCGCTCCAGCCCGAGCTGCCGATCCCGCCCCAGCGGCCCGCCGCTCCGGCTGCGCACCCTGAGCTGGCCGCCTCGCTCCGGCCGCCCGCGGCGCCGGATGAGCCCAGGCCGCCCGCGCACCCCGAGTTGCCCGCCTCGCTGCGGCCGCCCGCCGCCGATCAGTCGCAGTTGCCCATGGCGCTGCGGTCGCCGGCGGCTTCGGTCGAGCCTCGGTCGCCTGCGCACTCCGAGCTGCCCACCTCGACCCGGCCGCCCGCGGCTCCGGACGAGCCCAGGCCGCCCGCGCATCCCGAGTTGCCTGCCTCGCTGCGGCCGCCCACCGCCGATCAGTCGCAGTTGCCCATGGCGCTGCGGCCGCCCGCGCACCCCGCCGCCGCCGGGCTGCTCGTCCAGGCGCGGCGGCTGCTCGCCGAGGCCGAGCGGGAAACCCACCCCGCCGAGCGCTTCATCGGGGCCTACCTCGCCGCGCTCCGGGGCGCCGCCGCCGTGCTCGCCGCCCGGGGGCGGCCGCACCGGGGGCGGGCGCGGCCCGCCAGCACCTGGGTGCTGCTCGATTCCGTCGCCCCCGAACTGCGGGAGTGGTCCGCCTTCTTCGCCGGCAACTCCGCGACCCGCGCCGCCGCGCAGGCCGGGATCACCGGAAAGGTCACCGCCGAGTCGGCCGACGGGCTCGTGCGCGCCGCCACGCCGTTCCTCGAACTCGTCCGCCGGCTCGTGCACGGCCTGCCGATCACCGGGGAAGCCCATGTCGCGTGAGCACGGCCCGGTCGACCAGGGGCGGTTGCTCACGGCGTTGGGAATCGAAGGCAGGCTGCTGGCCGAGGCGGTGCACGCCGCGCCGGTCGAGGCGCCGGTGCCCGCCTGCCCCGGCTGGTCGCTCGGCGAGGTGGCCCGGCACGTCGGGAGCCTCTACCGGATGGTCCGGCGGCGGCTGACCGACGGCCGCAGCCCCGACGACTGGCCCCGCGACCCCGAACCGGGCCAGAGCCTGCGTGACTTCCTGGAGACGGGCCTGACCGAGCTGCTCGACGAGCTGGCCGCGCACGACCCGGAGGACCGCGCCGACACCTGGTGGCCGGCGGACCGCACGTACGGGTTCTGGCGGCGGCGGATGCTGCACGAGACGGTCATCCACCGGGTGGACGTCGAGCAGGCGGCGGGCGCCGAGTCCCGCGGCGTGCCCGACGACGTCGCGGTCGACGGCATCGACGAGGCGCTGACCCTGTGGTTCGGGCACAAGCTGCCGATGCTCGGCCTGACCGGCACCAAGACGGGCACGGTCGGCGTCCGGGCCGGCGCGCACAGCTGGATCGCGCGGGCCGGCCCCGTGACCACGGACGCCTGGCGCTGCTCGGCCGAGGAGGCCGGGGCCGCGGACGACGTCGTCACGGCCAGTCCCGCGCAGCTCTACCTGTGGCTCTGGGGCCGGGCGTCCCTGACCTCGGTGACCGTGCGGGGCGTGCACGACCAGGCGGCCCAGCTCTGGGCGCTGCTGCGGCTCGCGACCCGATGACCCGGCCGGTGGGGAAGCCGAACCGGAACTGTCGGGGGTGGCGGTTAGCCTGCGCCGCATGAGCACACGCCTGGTGAACGTCGTGGTCGACGCGGCGCGGCCGGGAGTCCTGGCGGACTTCTGGGCCGCGCTGCTCGGCTGGCACGTCGTGATCGAGGACGACGGCGAGGTCGACGTCCGCGCCCCGGAAAGCGATGGCTGGGACCTGGACCTGGTCTTCGTGCCGGTACCGGAACCCAAGGAGGTGAAGAACCGCGTCCACCTGGACCTGGCGAGCCGCACCCCCGCGCACCAGGCCGAGCTGGTGGCGCGCGCCCTGGAGCTGGGCGGCAGCCGCGTCGACCTCGGGCAGGGTGACGTGCCGTGGGCCGTGCTGGCGGATCCGGAAGGCAACGAGTTCTGCGTCCTCGAGCCCCGCGAACGGTACGCGGACACGGGCGCGGTGGCGTCGATCGTGGTCGACGCCCGCGCCCCCGGGCCGCTGGCGGGCTTCTGGGCGCGGATCACCGGCTGGCCGGTC
The DNA here is from genome assembly GCF_000716785.1 of Amycolatopsis vancoresmycina. Lineage (GTDB taxonomy): Bacteria > Actinomycetota > Actinomycetes > Mycobacteriales > Pseudonocardiaceae > Amycolatopsis > Amycolatopsis vancoresmycina. The sequence goes on along the minus strand of NZ_JNYY01000008.1, from coordinate 444,595 downwards.
CAAGGCCGCGAGGGGGACGTCGTGGTGGGCCTGCGCTCGCCAACCGGCTGGGGGCCGTGGCTGGAGTTCCTCCGCATCGACGACGTCAAGCGGGTCAAGAACCGCGTGCACCTGGATGTCGCGCCCGCGGCGGGCGAGGACCACGCCGCGGCGGTGACGGAGGTCGTCGCGGCCGGTGCGGCGCCGGCGGACCTGGGTGGGCCCGCGCTGCCGTGGCGTGTGCTGATGGACCCGGAGGGCAACGAGTTCTGCGTGCTGACCCCGCGCTGATTTAGCGTGGGGCGCATGGAGATCTTCGACTGGCAGGGCCGCCGGATCGCCTGGGAGCGCGCCGGATCGGGGCCGGCGGTGGTGTTCTGCCACGGCACGCCCTGGTCGTCGTGGCTGTGGCGGCCGTTCGCCGAAGCGCTGAGCGCCGAGTTCACCGTGTACCTCTGGGACATGCCCGGGTACGGCCGTTCGTCGAAGGACGCGGAGCACCCGGTCGATTTCGGGGTCCAGACCGAAGCGTTCCGGGCCCTGCTCGCGCACTGGGGTCTCGACCGGCCGCACGTCGTCGCCCACGACTACGGCGGCTGCGTTTCGGTGCGCGCCCACCTCTTGCACGGCGTGCCGTACGCGTCGCTGCTGCTGGCCGACGCCGTGGTCATCCCGCCGTCGGGCTCGCCGTTCTTCCGGCTGGTCAAGGAGCATCCCGACGTGCTCGCCCAGGTGCCGCCGTACATCCACGAGGCGCTGGTCCGCGCCTACGTGAGCAATGCGAGCTGCCGCGAGCTGCGCGAGGCCGACGTGGACGAGCTTGCCGCCCCGTGGCTCGGGGAGGACGGGCAAGCCGCGTTCTACCGGCAGATCGCCGCCTACGACGAGCGGTACCTGGCTGAGAACGAGCAACGGCTGAGCGCGGTCGACGTGCCGGTGCGCGTCCTGTGGGGCGCCGAAGACACCTGGATCCCGCCGGCGATCGGCGAGCGGCTGGCCGCCGGCATCCCCGGCGCGACGTTCGCCCCGGTCGGCGGCGCGGGTCACCTCGTCCAGCTGGACGCCCCGGTCGCGCTGGCGACCGAGCTGCGGGCCTGGCTCGGTGTTTCGGCCGGGTTGCCGGGGCGCGTCGAACGCTGACCTGCACGAAACACCGGCGTCCTGGAGCGGCAACAACCCCGCGGGACCGTGGGGGCATGGAGACCTCCAGAGCGTTGCCCCAGCCGGGCCGGACGGCCGCCACCGCCGAGGAGCCGGTCACGCCGTCGGCGTGGCGGGTGCGGATCCGGATGCACGACCACCCGGGCACCCTCGCCCGCATCGCCATCCGGCTCGCCGACCTCGAGTGCAACATCCTCGGCCTGTCCGTGCTGCCGGTGCCCGGCGGGGTGCTCGACGAGATCGTGCTGCGGCCCGCGACCGGCCTGCCGCGCCGCCACCTCGTCGACGCCATCCGCGCCGAAGGCTGCGAATGCACGGCGATCATCGACGCCGACGTCCACGAGCTGGTCGACCCGTCGGCGTCGACGCTGCTCGCGGCCCGCCGCGCGGTCGACGACCCGGCCCGCCTCGCCGAAGTGCTGAAGGACGTCCTGGCAGCGGATGTCGTCACGCTCGTCCCCGCCGTCGAAGCGAACCCGGCGCGCACGGAGAGCGGGCACCGGGCGGTGTTCGCGCTGGCCGACGGCAGTGCGCTGGTGGCGCGCCGCCAGTGGGCGCCGTTCGTGCAGCTGGAGCTGACCCGCGCCGAAGCGCTGGTGACGCTGCTCGCCGCGGCGGCCCGCAACATCGCCGGCCCGGTGGTGCTCGACCGCCCGGACGGCGCGGCGATCGTGCTGCGCAAGGGCGTCCCCGGCGACGCCGACGCGGTGTCCGAGCTGCACCGCCGCTGCTCGATGGCGACGCTGTTCCGCCGCTACCACACGGGTGTGCGCTCGGTGCCGCGCCGCTGGCTGCACCGGCTGCTGGTGCCCCCGCGCGGCACGAGCGTGCTGGCGGTCTTCGGCCGCGAGGTGATCGGCCTGGCGCAGCTGATCCCGGTGACGTCCGGCGGCGCGGAGATTTCCCTGCTGGTGGAGGACGACTGGCAGCAGCAGGGGATCGGCACGGCGCTGCTGGCCCGCCTGGCGGTGCTGGCGGAGGCCCAGGGCATCACGGAGCTGTCCGCGGACTGCCTGGCGGGCGACGACGTCCTGCCCCGCACGGCGGCCCGCGCCGGCCTGCGCACGGAACGCGGCGTCGAGGACAGCGCCAAGCTGAGGCTGTTCCTGCCGGCTTGAGCCCTGCTCAGCGCTTCCAGAACCAATCCTTGTCCCGGGCGGCACGCATGGCGGACTTCTTGCGCTCGGCGGTGAGCCGGTCGAGGTAGAGAACGCCGTCGAGGTGGTCGGTCTCGTGCTGCAGGCACTGCGCGAGCACGTCCTCGCCTTCGACCTCGATCGGCTCGTTGTGGATGTCGACGCCCCGGACCTTGGCGTGCTTCGCGCGCCGGGTGGGGAACCACAGCTCCGGCACCGACAGGCAGCCTTCGTCGATCTCGTGCGTTTCTTCGGACAGCTCGACGATCTCGGGGTTGACGACGTACCCGGTGAGGCCGGCGACGTCGTAGCTGAAGACGCGAAGCCCCACGCCGATCTGCGGCGCGGCCAGCCCGGCCCGCCCGGCGGGTTTCACCGAGTCGACGAGGTCCCGCACGAGCGCCTCGAGCTTTTCGTCGAACACCGTGACCGGATCGCAGGCGGACTTGAGGATCGGGTCGCCGAAATAGCGCAGTTCGCGCATCGCCATGAGCAGAACATCCTTCGTGCGTGTCGGACTGGCAGCTTAGGCCAGCGGCGAGGTCGCCGGCGCAGGGAATCGCCAACCCCGCACGGCCTGGGCGAATGGACCGGAGTGACCTGGTCGCCCCGGCCCCCGCCCGCCGTCGGCGCCATCTCCCGCGCCGCGCGAACCTCACGCCCGCAGGCGCAGTCCCGACGGCGTGGCCCGGAAGCCTGCCTCCTGCAACACCTCCGCCAGTTCCGAGGTCAGTGCTTGCTCGCCGTCCGCGCGCTGGACCGACAGCTGGCCCAGCCAGCCCTCGCGGACCGCAGCCGACAGGGCTTGGGCCGCCTCCGACAAGGGTTTCCTTTCCTCCGTGAAGCTCAGCAGTGACCGGCCTCCTCGCTCGACGTACAGGGCCGGGACCCCGTCCACCAGCACCGCCAGCGCACCCGCCTTGCGGGCCGGGCGGTGTTTCGTGTCGCCCGTGGCCGCCGGCCAGGGGAGGGCCGCGCCGTACGGCTGGGCCGGGTCCGCCGCCGCCAGGACCACCGGGCGGCCGGGCGCCGGACGGCCCGGGCCCGACAGCGCGCGCAGCCTGTCCACCGCGCCCTTGGCCGCGAACTGGGCCGCGCCGAGGCCCTCCACCACGTAACCGCGGATCACCTGGCCCGTGTCCTCCATGCCGCGGAGCACCTTGTAGATCCCGGAAAACCCGCCCGTGACGCGTTCGGTGTCGAGTGCGCCGCGGGTCAGGACGCCGTGGCGCTCCAGGAACGCCTCCGTGCGGGCGTGGGCCCGGCGGGTTGCGTCGGTTTCCCGGGGCGGGGTCAGCGCCCACCGGCCCGCCACCGTCGGCGGCCCGGACCGCGACGGCATCTGCGGCCGCCCCGCTCGCAGCCGGGCGTACCGGCCGCGGGGTGCCTGCCGCCGGGGTTTGTGGGCGCCGTGCCCGGCGACCTGCGCCCGCAGCGGGCCCAGCGTGTCGCCCGTGACCAGGCCGGCCCAGACCAGGTCCCACAGCGCCGCCACCACCTCGGCGTCGTTCGGTGCCTTGTCCACCAGCACGGTCGCCCGGTCCACCAGCTGGCGGAAGAACAGCGCGCCACCCTCCAAAGTGGACACGATCGCGTCGTGCAGCGGCCCGGTCGGGATGTCCTCGACGACCTCGGGCAGCAGCAGGTCGGCCACGTCCGTCGGGGCGAGCGCGATCCAGCCGTCGCCGCCGGAGAGTGCGCCGCAGCCCGCCCAGGTGACCTCGCCCGCCGTCGTCAGCTCGTCCAGCAGCGCGGGGGAGTAGCCCGGCAGCCGCCCGGGCAGGATCAGCGACTCCACCGCGCTCGCCGGCAGCGGCGCCCCGGCGAGCTGCTCGACCACCGACAGCACGTCGTCCGCCGTCGGCGCCGCCCGGACGCGGCCGCCGAACCCGTGCCACGCGGGCAGGAACCGGCCCAGCGCCGCCGGCTCGACCGGCTCCACCTCGGCCCGCAGCTTCGCCAGCGACGTCCGCCGCAGCCGCCGCAGCACCGCCGCATCGCAGTACTCGACGCCGACACCGCGCGTCTCCGGGTGCCCGACGGGGCTCAGCTCGCCGCGCACCAGGCGGCCTTCCCCGGTCATCCGGTCGAGCACCCCGGTGACCACGGCCGTGCCGAGCCCGAACCGCGCGGCCGCCTCCGCCGCGGCGAACGGGCCCCGACCGCGGGCGTAGCGCGACAGCAGGTCCCCGAGCGGGTCCGCGACCGGTTCGGTGAACGCCTCGGGCACGCCCACCGGCAACGCCGTGCCCAGCGCGTCCCGGACGCGCCCGGCGTCCTCGATGGCCAGGAACCGCTCCTCGCCGCCGATCCGCACCCGGATCGCCCGCCGCGCGGCCTCCAGCTCGGTCAGCCACGCTTCCTGGATCCCGCGCTCGGCGGCCTCCTCGACGGTCAGGTCGCCGAGGAACCGCAGCAGGTCGGCGGCGTCCTCCGCCGAGCGGGCGTGCCGATCGGGCTCGAGCCGCTGCAGCGACCGTTCGACCTCGGCGACGGCCTCGGGATCCAGCAGCTCCCGGATCGCCTCGGTGCCCAGCAGTTCGGCCAGCAGCGCCGAATCCAGCGACAGCGCCGCCGCCCGCCGCTCGGCCAGCGGCGCGTCGGTCTCGTACAGGAACATCCCGACGTACCCGAAGAGCAGGCTGCGCGCGAACGGTGACGCGGCCGGCGTCTCCACCTCCACCAGCCGGACCTTGCGGGCCCGGACGTCGGCCATCAGCTCGCGCAGGCCGCTGACGTCGTAGACGTCCTGCAGGACCTCCCGCATCGCCTCCAGCACGACCGGGAACCGCTCGTACTTCGCCGCGACCGACAGCAGCTGCGATGCGCGCTGCCGCTGCTGCCACAGCGGGGTGCGGCGCCGCGGGTCCCGGCGGGGCAACAGCAGCGACCGCGCCGCGCACTCCCGGAACCGGGCGGCGAACACGGCCGAGCCGCCGACCTCCGCGACGATCAGCTGCTCGACCTCCTCGGGATCGAGCAGCACGTCGTCGGCGCCGATGGTGACCTCGCCGCCCTCGGCGTCCAGCGCGTCCGGCAGCCGCAGGACGATGCCGTCGTCGGAGTGCGCCACCTGCGCGTCGACCCCGCGGTTTTCCCGCAGCCGCGCGGCGATGGCCAGCGCCCACGGCGCGTTCACCTGCGCGCCGAACGGCGAGTGCACGACGATCCGCCAGTCGCCGAGTTCGTCGCGGTAGCGCTCCAGCAGGATCGTGCGGTCGTTCGGGACGTGCCGGGTGGCGGCCTTCTGCTCGGCCAGGTAGGCGAGCAGGTTGTCGCACGCCCGCTCGTCCAGCCCCGCCGCCTCGGCCCGTTCGCGCGCCTTCACGTCGTCCGAAGTGGACAGTTCGCGGACGAACTTCCCCAGCGCCCGGCCGAGTTCCAGCGGGCGGCCCGGCGCGTCACCCTTCCAGAACGGCATCCGCGCCGGCTCGCCCGGCGCGGGCACCACGATGACCCGGTCGTGGGTGATGTCGGTGATCCGCCACGACGACGTGCCCAGCAGGATGGTGTCGCCGACGCGCGACTCGTAGACCATCTCTTCGTCGAACTCGCCGACGCGCGAACCCGCCTTGTCGTCCGAGCCCGGTGTCATGACGGTGAACAGGCCGCGGTCCGGGATGGTGCCGCCCGAGGTCACCGCCAGCCGCTGCGCACCCGGCCGGCCGCGCAGCTCGCCGGTGATGCGGTCCCAGGTGATCCGCGCCCGCAGCTCGCCGAACTCCTCGCTCGGGTAGCGGCCCGCGAGCATGTCGAGCACCGCGTGCAGGGCGTCGTCCGGCAACGCGGCGAAGGGGGCCGCCCGCCGGACCAGCGACGCCAGGTCCGGCACCGTCCACGGTTCCAGCGCCACCATGGCGACGACGTGCTGCGCCAGGACGTCCAGCGGGTTGCGCGGGTAGCGGACCGCCTCGATCGCGCCGCTCGCCATCCGCTCCGCGACGACCGCGCAGGAGACGAGGTCACCGCGGAACTTGGGGAACATCACCCCGGACGACACGGCGCCGACCTGGTGCCCGGCCCGGCCGACCCGCTGCAGGCCGGATGCCACCGTCGGCGGCGCCTCGATCTGCACCACCAGGTCGACCGCGCCCATGTCGATGCCCAGCTCCAGCGACGACGTCGCCACCACGCACGGCAGCTGCCCGGACTTCAGCGCCTCTTCGACGTGCGTGCGCTGCTCCCGCGACATCGACCCGTGGTGGGCCCGGGCGATCACCGGTGGCGCGCCGGTGGTCACCCCGGACTGCCCGACGGCCTCCGCCGGGAACGCGTCGGCGGCCGTGAGCTCGGTCTGCTCGGCGGCCAGCTCGTTCAGCCGGGCGGTGAGCCGCTCGGTGAGCCGGCGCGAGTTGGCGAAGACGATGGTCGAGCGGTGCGCGCGGATCAGGCTCAGCACCCGCTCCTCGACCGCCGGCCAGATCGACGGCCGCTGCACGGGGTTGCCGGCCATCTCCTCCATCGTGCCCAGGCCGCCCGGCGCGATGTCCCCCGGCGGGAACGCCTCGGTCAGGGAGTCCAGCGACTCCAGTGATTCCAGCGCGTCGAGCGGGCTCGGCGCCGGGCCGCTGCGCGGCGCGTCGAGGTTGCCCATGTCCTCGACCGGGACCTCGACGCGGACCTCGATGGTCTTCGCCAGCTTCGGCTGGACCACGCGCACCGGGCGGCCGCCGGCCAGGAACGCGCTCACCTCGTCGATCGGGCGGACCGTCGCCGAGAGACCGATCCGCTGCGCCGGCTTCGGCAGCAGTGAGTCCAGCCGTTCCAGCGAGAGCGCGAGGTGCGCACCGCGCTTGCCGCCGGCGACCGCGTGCACCTCGTCGACGATCACCGTCTCGACGCCGCGCAGCGACTCCCGCGCCGACGACGTGAGGATCAGGAACAGCGACTCCGGTGTGGTCACCAGCACGTCCGGCGGGGTCTTGGCGAACGTGCGCCGCTCGGCCGCGGTGGTGTCGCCGGTGCGCATGCCGACCTCGATCCCGGGCACCGGCAGCCCGAGCCGGCGGCTGGCCTGCGAGATGCCGGCGAGCGGCGCCCGCAGGTTCCGCTGGACGTCGACCGCCAGCGCCTTCAGCGGCGAGACGTAGAGGATCCGGCAGCGATGGGTGGTCTCCGCCGGCGGCGGCTCCACCGAAAGCCGGTCCAGCGCCCAGAGGAACGCCGACAGCGTCTTGCCGGACCCGGTGGGCGCGACGACGAGGGCGTGCTCACCCGCGTGCGCGGCCCGCCAGGCCCCTTCCTGCGCCGCGGTGGGCGCGGCGAAGGCACCCGCGAACCAGTCACGGGTCGCGGGGGAGAAGAGGTCGAGCACGTCGGTTGCCACGTCATCCATCATGCGCGGCACCACCGACAGTTTCCGGCTCGCTCACCAGGATCACGCTCTGGGCGAACTGCGGGAACACGACGTCGACCCGCGGTTCGTCGGTGATCAGTCGGTAGTCGCGGTCCAGGGGTGCCCAGTAGGAAAAGGGGGCCTGGTCCAGCTTGGAGCGGTCGGCCAGCACGTAGGCCTCGCCGGCGGCGTGGAGCATCGCGTGCTTGACGACCGACTGCTCCAGTGACGGGCAGCACAGCCCCCGGCCGGCGACCACGCCGTCCGCACCCAGGAACACCCGATCGGGTGAGATGTGCCGCAGCTGGGCCAGCACGCTCTCGCCGAGGATCGCTTCGTTGGGGTGCCGCAGCCGGCCGCCGAGGACGATCAGGTCGATCCCGGAGAAGCCGGCGAGCTCGCGGATCGCGTTCACGCCGTTGGTGACCACGGTCAGCCCCTCGCGGTGGGCGAGGTGGCGGGCGAGCCTGCCGGTGGTCGTGCCGGCGTCCAGCAGCACCACCTCGCCGTCCTGGACCAGCGCGGCGGCTTCCCGGGCGATGGCGTCCTTGGCCGCCGCGTGCTCCCGGTCCTTTTCGCGGGGACTGCGTTCGGTGTCGAGCGCGCCGCCGTAGGTGCGGACGACGTGCCCCGCCCCGGCGAGCGAGGCGAGGTCGCGGCGGATCGTCGATTCGGAGACGCCGAACTCCTCGGCCAGCTCCGCGATACCGCCGGAGCCGTCGCGGACGGCCTCCAGGAGCATCGCGCGCCGGTCACGGGTGCCTGGTCGCGGCTGGGACATGCGCCGACTCTTCCACAGTCGCGGGTTTCAGCCCGAAGAACGCCAGCCCGGCGGCCACGGCGAGGAACGCGGCCAGGACGGCGAACCCGGTGGTCGCGGTGCCGGTGACGTCGGTGAGCCAGCCGACCAGGTACGGCCCGGCGAACCCGCCGAGGTTGCCCAGTGCGTTGATCAGGCCCATCGCCACGGCGACCACCTCGATGCCGAGGACCCGGCTGGGGATCGCCCAGAACGGCCCGTACGGCATGTAGACGCCGGTCGCCACGACGCAGAGCAGCACCAGCTGCCCGGCCGCCGGCCAGTGCACGAGGGTGCCGAGCAGCAGCCCGGCGATGGCGACGAGCAGCGGCACGGTGACCGCCAGCCGCCGGTTGCCGGTGCGGTCGGACCAGTGCGCGCACGCGACCATCCCGGCCAGCGCCAGCACGTACGGCACGGCCGACAGGAAGCCGACGGCGGTGGCCGAGCCGCCGGTCATCGTCTTCACGACGCTCGGCAACCACAAGCTGAAGCCGTAGAAGCCGGTGATCCAGAAGAAGTAGACGCCGACCAGCAGCAGCACCTGGCGGTTCGCCAGTGCCTGGCGGTAGCCCTGCTTCGCGAACGCCGGCTTCGCGTCCTCTTCGGCCTTCAACGTGCTTTCGAGGTACTCGCGCTCGGCCGGGGAGATCCACCGGGCCCGGGCCGGCCGGTCGGCCACCGCGAACCACCAGACGACCGCCCACAGCAGCGGCGGCAGCCCCTGCAGGACGAACACCCAGCGCCACGACATGTGGTCGAGCATGAACCCGGACAGCGGCGACATGAGGATCGCCGAAATCGGCAGGCACGTCATCCACAGCGCGTTCGCCCGCGCCCGCTCCGCCTGCGGGAACCAGGACGCCAGCAGGATCAGCACCGCGGGCCACACGCCGCCCTCGAACAGCCCGAGCAGCAGGCGGGCCAGGTACAGCTGCGTTTCGTTCCGCACCAGCCCGCACAGCACCGCCGCGACCGCCCACGCGATCATCAGCAGCAGCACGGTCTTGCGGGCGCTCCACTTCGCCGCCAGCACCGCCGCCGGGATCTGCAGCACGAGGTAGCCGACGAAGAAGATGCCGCTCGCCAGCCCCTTCGCGCTGGCGGACAACGGGAAGTCGTCGCCGATGTAGGGCAGGATCACCGCGACGTTCGTGCGGTCGAGGTAGGCCAGCATGTACATCACCACCGCGACCGGGATGACGTACGCCCAGCGCTTGCGGGGGATCACCGGAGGCTCGGCGGGTAGATGGCGGGCAGCTTCCGCGCGTACGGCGCCAGGGTGGCCGCGGCCTTGAACGCCGCCCGCATGGTGCCGTGCGACGCCCGGCCGGTGCCGGCGATGTCGAACGCGGTGCCGTGGTCGACCGACGTGCGCAGGATGGGCAGGCCGACCGTCACCGACACCGTGCCGTCGAAGTCGTAGGTCTTCGACGCGATGTGGCCCTGGTCGTGGTAGAGCGAGAGCACGCCGTCGAACCGGCCCTGGATCCCTTGGTGGAACACGGAATCCGCGGGGATCGGGCCGACCACGTCGAGCCCGGCCGCCCGTGCGGCGGCCACCGCCGGGGCGATCGCGACGATCTCTTCGTCGCCGAACTTGCCGTTTTCGCCGCCGTGCGGGTTCAGCGCCGCCACGGCCAGTTTCGGTTTTTCGGTGCCGAACACCTCCAGCGCGGTGTACGCCTCCCGAATCGCGTGTTCGATGTTCTCGCGGGTGATCCGGTTGATCGCCTCGCGAAGGGAGAGGTGCCGGGTGGCGAAGAAGATCTTCAGCCCGGACACCCAGAACATCGTGTTGAACCGGGTCGACCCGGTCAGTTCGCCGAGCATCTCGGTGTGCCCGAGGTGCTGCGAACCGGCCGCCCAGATGGCTTCCTTGTTGATCGGCGCGGTCACGACCGCGTCGACCTCGCCGGCCAGCGCGAGCCGGGTGGCGACCTCGATCGCCCCGACCGCCGCGGCGCCCGCGGTCGCGTTCACCTCGCCCCACGGCAGGTCTTCGGTGACCACGCCGAGGTTGAGCACGTCGATCACGCCAGTGGTGAACCGCGCGTCGGCGACCGTGGCGATCGGGTTGATCTCCACGGACAGGCCCAGGTGCCGGGCGACGCGGTCGAGCACCGGCGCGTCACCGACCGCGACCCCGCGCGCCAGTTGCAGCGCCTCCGGCTCGGCCAGGGTCTTCAGGGTGATCTCGGGGCCGATACCGACGGGGTCGCCGAGCGTGACGGCGAGGATGGGGAGGTCGCTCACAGGTTCTTCCTTCCGGTGGCCAGGACGTGGTTCAGGTGTTCCAGGCAGGCGACGGCGGCATCCCGGCCGCCGATCAGCCCGCCCTTGGTGGCGAAGGGCAGCCCGGCGTGCGGGCCGCCGGACAGCCGCCCCGCGACCGCCAGGGGCAGCACTTCGGCGTCGATCTCGAAACCTTCGGCCCCCAGTGCCCTGGTGACCCCGACGGCGATGTCGCCGCCGGTGGCGTAGAGCCCACCGATCCGGTGCGTGCCGAGCACCAGCCGGGCTGCTTCCCCGAGGGCGGGCGGGAGCCGGGCTGCGACCTCCGGATCGATCGGTGTCCCGGGCGCGGGTGCGCGTGCTCGCATGCCCACCACGCGGTGCCCGGCCACGAGAAGTTGGCCCGCCGCCGCGGCGGCCGCGGCGGGGTCGGGCCGCTCCGGGTCGACGTCGACGTACCGTGCGTCCAGCACCAGCTCGGTTTCCAGCAGCTGGTCGTGGGTCTGCCCGGTGATGCTGCCGACCACCGCGAGCACCGGCGGGACGGTGCCGTGCCCGGGTGCCAGGCCCAGCGCCGCGGCCAGCCGGACGCCGAACGGGCCGGAGTCCACCGAGATCCACCGCGTGCCCTCGGCCGCGAGCCGGGCGGCGGCCTTGGCGACGGTGGTGAGGTGCCGGTTCGTCGTGGCGTCGCAGACGACGATCCCGGCGGGCGGGCGCAGGGCGGCTTCGACCGCGTCCACGCCCTCCTCGACGACGTCCAGCGGCAGTTCGGCGATCTCGCGGCGCGTCGGCTGCAGGAGCGTGCGGACCCGCGAGGACCTGACCGGGGCGAGGGGGTCGCGGGCCGCGGGGCTCTCGGCCAGCGGCACGCCGTCGACCAGGTGCAGGCCGCCGAGGGTGACCCGGCCGGCGTCCGGGAACGCCGGCACGACCAGCGCCCGGGCTTCCGGCGCCGAGGCCAGTACCGCTTCGGTTTCCGCGCCGACGTTGCCGCGCAACGTCGTGTCCACGCGCTTGACCGTGAGGTCGGCGAGCTCGATGACCTCCCGCACCGCCTGCGCGGCGTGTGGTGGCGAAGCGTGCCGGGTACCCAGGTTCACCACCAGCGCGTCGATTCCGCTTTCCGGGCGCAGGCAGGGCGCGTTCGGAGCCAGTGGCGCGTTGACGGAAACCGCACGCAGCCCGAAGCGGGCGTACAGCGCTCCGGTCGCGTTGCTCCCGGTCAGGTCGTCCCCGAGGACGAGCAGCTTCGGCACCGGACCCTCCCTTCCTGCGCAATCCGTGCAACTCGATTGACCGAACTGTGCAACTATCGTGCACCTTGATCGACGTCCGCGTCAAGGAGCAGTGACTTTCGCGGGTCCGCACGCACGGTGACCGCGCACATGGCAGCATCACCGCGGGCGCCGCCGAGGCGTCGTTTCGCGAAGGGGAGTGCTGTGCGGATCCTGTCGGTGGACCTCGGGACGTCCAACACCGTCGCCGTGCTTTCGGCGCACGGCAGGCCGCCGAGGGTCGTCGAGGTGGACGGCTCGGCCAACATGCCGTCGGCGGTGTTCGCCACCGAAGAGGGCACGATCATGGTCGGCCGCGACGCCGAGCGCCGCGCCCGGCTCGACCCCACGCGCTTCGAGCCGAACCCCAAGCGCCGCATCGACGAGCAGACCCTGCTGCTCGGCACCGACGTCGTCCCGGTGACCGAGGCGCTCGCCGCCATCCTGCGCCGGGTGCTCGAGGAGACGTCCCGCCAGCTCGGCGGAGACCAGCCCGACGAGGTCCGGCTGACCCACCCCGCGCAGTGGGGCCAGACCCGCCGCAACGTCCTGCTGTCGGCCGCCCGGCTCGCCGGGATGGGCCCGAACATCCTGCTGGTGCCCGAGCCGGTCGCCGCGGCGGCGCACTTCGCGTCGTTCCCCGGCAAGGCGCTCGCCCCCGGCCAGGCGCTCGCGGTCTACGACCTCGGTGCCGGCACGTTCGACGTCGCCGTCGTCGGCGCCACGCAGAACGGGTTCACCGTGCTCGCCGAGGACGGCCTGCCCGACCTCGGCGGCCTCGACGTCGACCAGGCGCTGATGGTGCACGTGGGGCGCGAGGTCTCGCACTCCGACCCGCAGCGCTGGCAGCGGCTGCTGCGCCCCGAGTCCACCGCCGACCGGCGCACCCGGCGCGCGCTGCAGGAGGACGTCAAGGCGGCCAAGGAGGCACTGTCGCGGCACCCGCAGACCGAGGTGCCGATGCCCGAGCCGTTCAAGGACGTCCTCGTCACCCGCGGCGAGCTGGAAGGCCTGGTGCGGCCGGCGATGCTGCGCAGCGTCGAGCTGCTGTCGCGGACGCTGCGCTCGTCCGGGCTGGCCCCGGACCGGCTGGCCGGCATCTACCTCGTCGGCGGGTCGAGCCGGCTGCCGCTGGTCGGCACCATGATCGCGGAGAAGCTCGGTGTCGTGCCGGGCAGTCTCGACCAGCCGGAGACGGCGGTCGCGCTCGGCGCCCAGCACGTGGCCCGCGACGGGCTCTCCGTGCGGACGCAGAACGTCGAGGGCGCGGTGGCCGCGGGCGCGCCGCCGCACCGGCCGCAGTACGCGCCGCCCCCGCCGCCGCAGTACCCGGCCTACGCGCCGCCGAACTTCCCGCCCAGCGGCCCGCAGCCGGTGCCGTCGAACTTCCCGGCCTACCCGCCCGCACCGGAGAAGGCCGAGCCGCGCGGGAAGAAGAAACTGCTGATCGGGATCGCGGCCGCGGTCGTCGTGGTGCTCGCCGCGGGGCTGACCGTCTTCCTCACGTCGTCCTCCTCGGTCACCACCTACACCGCCGACCAGTGCAAGACGCCCGGGCAGGCCGACGACCGGGGCTTCACCGGGTGCCTGCGCCAGCTCGCCGGGAAGATCGCCGACACCGGCGACTGCAAACCCGGCATGGGCAACGGCCCGGCGGCGCCGGCGCAGCGCCTCGGGGCCTCGTCGACCTGCTCCGCGCCGGGCCGGGCGGGCACCCAGGTGACCTACGTCCACGGCGACAGCGCCGACACGCTCAAGCAGTACACCGACGGCCTGCTGGCCTCGGCGGGCGGCGACCGCACCGAGGCCGACTGGGGCGGCAACGGGCTCAAGGGGCACTACTCGTCGGCCGCCGGCAAGACGTCGGCGGTGCTCGTGTTCACCGTGGCGGACCGGCCGCTGGCCGGGTTCATCTACCAGCTGAACACGAGCGACCAGGCGCAGGTGACGACGCCGGGCACGCTGGCCGACTACTTCGAGGCGAGCGTCCAGCCGGGGGAGTAGACGGCGCGAACGGAGCTTTCCGGCCCGCCGGTTAGAGTGGGTCCGATGCGGATCACGGTTTTCCGGCGGCTGATGGCCGACGAATTCGGTCCCGGGCGGGCCCAGGTGCTGGCCAGGGACCACGTGCTCAGCGGCCTCGGCGGGCGCACCGTCGACCAGGCGCTGACCGCGGGAATCCCGGCGAAGGAGATCTGGCGCGAGGTCTGCGACGCCTTCGACGTCCCGGCCGAACGGCGCTGACCTGGGCGAACACGCACGGCTGCTGACCCGGGCGGGCGAAAATCCTACCGCAAGGGTGTGTCGCTGCCGACCTCGAACAGGTGTTCGTCTATGGTGTTGTCCACATCGGGTCCAGCGATCCACAGATTGGGCGCCGCGCCTGGAATTGTCGGTCCCCGCCGCTAGCGTCGGACCGGACAGCTGAAGAACCGACACAGCGAGCCCTCGACGGGGCTCCGACCAGCGAGGTGGGACTTCCATGCCTGCAGCACCCGACAAGGACAAGGCGCTCGAGCTCGCGCTCGCGCAGATCGACAAGCAGTACGGCAAGGGCTCCGTCATGCGCCTCGGCGAGGACACCCGGCCGCCCATCGCCGTGATCCCCACCGGCTCGATCGCCCTCGACGTCGCCCTCGGCATCGGCGGGCTGCCCCGCGGCCGCGTCGTCGAGATCTACGGCCCGGAATCCTCCGGTAAGACGACGGTCGCCCTGCACGCGGTGGCGAACGCGCAGCGCGCCGGCGGCATCGCGGCGTTCATCGACGCGGAGCACGCGCTCGACCCGGAGTACGCCAAGGCCCTCGGCGTCGACACCGACGCGCTGCTCGTCTCCCAGCCGGACACCGGTGAGCAGGCCCTCGAGATCGCGGACATGCTGATCCGCTCCGGCGCGCTCGACATCCTGGTCATCGACTCCGTGGCCGCGCTCGTGCCGCGCGCGGAAATCGAGGGCGAGATGGGTGACTCGCACGTCGGCCTCCAGGCCCGCCTGATGAGCCAGGCGCTGCGGAAGATCACCGGTGCGCTGTCCAACTCGGGCACCACGGCGATCTTCATCAACCAGCTCCGCGAGAAGGTCGGCGTCATGTTCGGCTCCCCGGAGACGACCACCGGTGGTAAGGCGCTGAAGTTCTACGCGTCGGTCCGCCTCGACGTGCGCCGCATCGAGACGATGAAGGACGGCGGCGAGGCGGTCGGTAACCGCACCCGCGTCAAGGTCGTCAAGAACAAGGTGGCCCCGCCCTTCAAGCAGGCCGAGTTCGACATCCTGTACGGCCAGGGCATCTCCCGCGAGGGCTCCCTGATCGACATGGGCGTCGACCAGGCCATCCTGCGCAAGTCGGGAGCCTGGTACACCTACGAAGGCGACCAGCTCGGCCAGGGCAAGGAGAACGCGCGCCGGTTCCTGCGCGACAACCCGGACATCGCCAACGAGATCGAGAAGCGCATCAAGGAGAAGCTCGGCATCGGCCCGCAGCTCGACGCGGCCGCCGTCGAGGCGGTTCCGGCGCCGGTCGACTTCTGACGGGGGGCTGCGGGATTGGGTGAGGTGTGCTGCGGGAGCGGGTGAGGTGTGCTCGCGGAGTGCGCTCGCCTTTCTCCCTTCGCCGTGTCTTCCGGGGGTCGAACTCCCGGACCCCCGCCAGGGGGCGAGCCCCCTGGACCCCCGCCGGGGTTGCGTCGGGTGGTGACCTGCGGCAAGGGTGCGTGGTTCGGTTGTGAAGACGAGGAGTGATTGAGGTGGCCAGGGCGCCGAAGGTGGTGCCGGCTGAGCTTCCTCCTGAGGAGCGGTACAAGAAGGCCAAGGAGATCTGCTTCGATCTCCTGGCCGCTCGGCCGCGGACTCAGGAAGAGCTGCGGCAGGCGTTGCAGCGCAAGGGGTTCGACGAACAGACCTGCGAAACCCTGCTCGGCAAGCTCGACCGGGCCGGGCTGGTCAACGACGAGGAGTTCGCCCAGCTCTGGGTGAAGTCCCGGCACGCGAACCAGGGCCTGTCCCGGACCGCGCTGGTGGCCGAACTGCGGCGCAAGGGCGTCGACGGCGAAGTCGCCGCGCAGGCCGCGGAAGAGGTCGACCGCGAGTCCGAGGAGCAGATGGCCAGGGAACTGGTCCGCAAGCGCCTCGGCTCGCTCGGCAACGTCGACGAACAGACCGCCCTGCGGCGGCTGCTCGGCTTCCTGGCGCGCAAGGGATACCCGCAGGGCCTGGCGTACACCGTGATCAGGGACGAACTCCGCGAGTACGGCGCGGAGTCCACCCTGCTCGACGACGCCGTCATCGACTGATGGCGGACAGCCCGACCGTCGAGCACTTCTCGCAGAGCAACCCGGCGGGCCCGGGGCAGGGTGACGTGGCGGCTCTGCTGCGCCGCGTCGCCGACAGCCTCGACGAACTCGGTGACGTCCAGGTGCAGGACGTCGTCTTCGGCAGCGCCGTCACCGCCGGCGAAGACGACCTGCACGTGACGGTCTACTTCCACCGCGAACCGCGACGGCGGTGACGGACGCCGTCACGGGGCGGTGGCGGTCACCGGCTCGCGGCGGACCGGCCGGCGCCGGTCCGAGCGGTGCTTGCGGACCGCCAGCAGCAGCACCGCGAGCAGGCCCATCGCCACGCACGTCACCGCGGCCGTCAGGAGCAGGAACTCGTCCAGCTGCCCGGCGGCCAGGTACGCGCCCAGCGCCACCGCCACCAGGGCGCACACCGCCCTGTCCACAATGGACTCCATGGACAGGAGGGTCGCGCGGTAGCGGGAGTCCGGGATGGAGTCGTTCAGCAGCTGCTTCTGGACCGGGAACGCGATGCCCGTCGCCACCGCGAACACGCACAGCAGCACCACCGCCGGGAACGCGCCCACGAACACCATCGCTCCGAGGCACAGGGCCATCACGATCGTCAGGGTGAACACCGAACCCACCGGGCCGATCGCGCGGCGGAGGCGGTGGGGGCGGGCCGCGCCCAGGGCCTCGAAGACCGTCATCGCGGCCAGGACCGGGCCGTACCAGCCGACCGGCACCGTCTTCGACTCCAGGATCGGCTGGAACAAGTTCACCTGGCAGATGCGCACCAGGGTGAACATCGCGATGCCCTGCACCATCAGCAGCACCAGCCAGCGGGACGACCGCAGCGCCGTCAGCGCGCCGCCGACTCCCGCCACCAGGGACGCCGTCTTGCCGGTCACGCGGCGGCCGCCGGGGATCGGCGGGAGCTTGAGCGCGAAGACCAGCGCGATGCCCGCGTTGACCGCCGTCAGCCAGTACGGGGAAGGGAGGCTCCAGGACATCAGCAGGCCGATCACCGGCCAGAACACGATCTTGCCGACCAGGCTGTACGCGCGGCCGACGCCTTCCACACGCAGGTAGTGCTCGCCCGCGCCGGAGGCGTGCAGGTACTCGTACAGGTACGCGCTCTGCGCACCCGACACCAGCGAGCGGGCCAGGGCGATCAGGACGAAGTGCACCAGGAACCCGGTGTACGAGCCCGAAAGCACCGGCACCAGGTTCGCCGTCACGAGCACGCCCGCGCCCGCCGCCAGCGAGGTGCGGTAGTCGAAGCGGTCGGCGATCATCCCGGTCGGGATCTCCAGCAGGCAGAACACGATGTAGTAGATGCTCTGGATGCCGAAGATCTCGCCGTCGGACAGCCCCGCGAGCTTCTGATACTGGTAGAAGATCGGCACCCACAGCAGCAGGCCGAAGAAGAACTGGAATCCGTAGCTCAGCCGGACGGCGCGCTGAACGGCGGGGTTCGCGGGCAGGCGAAGGCCCAGCATGGTCGTTTCTCCCGGAAGGTCAGGCCGAATAGGGGCGCAGCTGCACGAGGTGGAGGTGGTCGCCGTCGGCGAGCCACTCGATGTCCACCGGTGAGCCGAACGTGTAGTCGGGCGAGAAGTGGCCCTGCAGCAGACGGCCGGCGATCGCCAGCCGCTGCAGCTGGTCGTGGGCCCGCGGGTCGAGGTCCGCGGGCGCGTCGCCCAGGGACAGCGTGCGGCCGCCGCCCTCGACCGTCGAATACAGGTACTGCATCGGCAAGGCCGACCCGTCGACGACGTCGGTGACCCGCGGTGACACGTTGACGTACACCGTGCGGAAGTCCGCGCGGTTCATCGGGTTCGTCGTCACCAGCACCCCGCCGAAGTCCGCGGCGACCTGCTCCTGGATCACCACGCCCATGTAGCACTCGTCGAGGGAGATCCCGGCCTGCTGCCGCAGCCGGACGCTGCGCACCGACACCAGCGACGCCCAGACCTCCTTGACGCTCGCGAAGATCCGCTCGGCCGTCGTGACGTGGTTGTGCGACTCGTAGATCCCGGCGGCCGAGAAGCCGGCGAGGTCCTCGGCGTTGGACGAACTGCGCACGACGAACGCCCGCACCCCGGCCAGCTGCGACACCAGCGCCGAGTCGATCTCGCCGGCGAGCGCGCCCGGCAGGCGCGCCGACCGGATCAGACCCTGCAGCTCGACGCACAGCGGCTCGATCTCCCGCGCGTCCAGCTCCAAGGCCATCTTCAGCTTGCCGATGGCCTGCTGGATCCGCGGCGACGACTCCAGGAACCGCCGTTGCAGCGAGAACGGCAGCGCGATGCCGCGCGGGACGCGGACGTGCTCGTCGAGCAGCCGGCGGGCCGCCGCACCGAGGTCGGCGTCGAGGGGAACGTCCAGCAGCCGGGCCAGGTAGGGCAGCAGGTTGTCCCGCGGCGGCCGCGGCACCTGGTAGAAGCCGAGCAGCCGCTGCGAGCCGTGGGCCAGCACGTGGTGCAGCTCGCCGAGGTTGGCCGCCTTCGTGCCGTAGCGGTGGCGGTCGGCCGCACGCAGCCGGGCGAGGTTCACGATCGGGCTGTGATCGGCCTCCGGCTGCTCCAGGGTGACGCGCTGGGCGTACCAGGACGGTGGCGCCGCGTCGGCCGGTTCGTCGACCTCACGCAGGGTCAGCGCCTGGGCGTCCACTGTGTACTCGACCCATTTGCCGTCGAGCCCGCGGCGCTCGATCTCGGCCAGCGCGCCGAGCTGGACGGCGTTCGGGACCTGCCAGCCGGTGGCGAGGACGTTGGTGTGCGACAACGGTGTCGTGTGCCGGGCGTTGACGATCCCCGCCAGCCGCGGGATGTCGTCGGGCACCCGGTCCATCACGATGATGTCGGTCCAGTCCAGCTTCGCCGCGCGGTACTCGGCTTCGGTGCGGAACGCGCGCAGCCGCCCGACCGCCGTGCCCGGGTTCAGCGGCACGAACGGCGCCGTGGAGAACAGCTCGTGCGCGAAGACGCGCGGCAGCTCACCCGCCGGGATCTCGCGGACGATCCGCTCCTGCAGCTGGTTGGCCGGCTTGAACAACAGCGGCAAGGACGGGTCCACGTACTGGGCGACGAAGGCGTGGAATTCGCGGATCAGCTCGGCCGGCATGGTGTCGACCTCGACCGTCTCCAGCGAAAGCATCTGCGGGTGCAGGGCGAGAATGCCGAGCAGGAACCGGCGGTCCGCCGCGTGGTAGAAGGTTTCGTTGTACGAGTCGATCTCGGCGCGCACGCGTTCTCCGGGGACGCCGAGGATCTCTTCGCCGATATAGATCGCGTGAAAGGAATGGCGTGCGTTGTTCAGGAAGTGGATCTTCGCCTGCTCGCGGTCGACCACGACCTTGACGAAGGAATAGCCGCCGAGAGTGCCGCCGAGCTGGTGAAGTGCGGACACCGAAAGGCGTTCGCCGACGAGAGCGGCGACGGTCTCGGGGGCAGGACTGGGCGCGACCACGCTGGTCAGGGACACGGATTCTCCTCGCTGGAAACAGCGAGAAGAAACGATAACAGGCAGGTAAATACCCCACCAGTGCGGTGAATGCGCCATTCAGTGGGATGCATGACCGGCGCCACACCCGCTCGGAGCACCGTTCCAGCGGGCTGGAACGGTGCTCCCGGGATGCGGACGCGCATTCCGCCGTTCGAGTGCGGCGATAACGCGCAGTGATTTCTGCTACAGCGCGGCGGCTTCCGCGGCCAGCTTCTCGATCGTGGCGGGGTCGAGCGAGGCCGTCAGCCACGATCCGCCGATGCAGCCGACGTTCGGCAGCGCCAGGTAGGACGGCGCCGACGCCACGGTGATCCCGCCGGTCGGGCAGAAGCGCAACGACGGCAACGGGCCCGCGATCGACTTCAGGTACGCGACGCCGCCGGACGCCTCGGCCGGGAAGAACTTCAGCGCCGTCAGCCCGCGCTCGGCCAGCCGCATCGCCTCCGACACCGTGCTCGCGCCGGGGAGGAACGGCAGCCCGGTCTCGAAGCACGCGTCGACGACGGCGTCCGTGCAGCCCGGCGTCACGAGGAACTTCGCGCCCGCGTCGGCCGCCTGCTTCGCCTGGTCCGGCGAGGTCACGGTGCCGGCGCCGATGACGATGTCCGGCACCTCGGCGGCGACGCGCTCGATCGCGGAGAGAGCCGCCGGGGTGCGCAGGGTCAGCTCGATGACCCCGATCCCGCCGGCGAGCAGGGCCCGGGCCGTGGGCACCGCGTCGTCGGCGTCGTCGATCACCACCACGGGCATCACGGGGGACAGCTCGAGCAGGTCCTGACCGGTGGTCACTGACCGACCTCCTGGGTTGTGAAAGCGGGCGTTCCGTGTTTCCTGGGGCCGAGCCCCAGACCCCGGCCGGGGGGCAAGCCTCCCTGGACCCCCGAAAGGACGCCAAGGTGCTCCGGAGTCAAGCCGCCGAAGACGGAAGCGCCCTGGTCAGCGGGGCCGACCGCGCGGCGCAACGCGGCGAACAGCTCTCGGCCGGTGCCGGTCCAGGATGCTTCGGACGGCGGCGCGTCCACAAGCTCACGGCGGGCGAGTTCTTCGTCACCGACGAGCACGTCGAGCGAGCCCGAGGTGGCGTCGAGCCGGATGACGTCGCCGTCGGCGATGCGTGCGATCGGGCCGCCCGACGCGGCTTCCGGTGTCACCTGGATGGCCGCCGGGATCTTGCCCGACGCACCCGACATGCGACCGTCGGTGAGCAACGCCACCGCGTACCCGCGGTCCATCAGCACGCCCAGCGCCGGTGTCAGGCCGTGCAGCTCCGGCATGCCGTTGGCCCGCGGGCCCTGGTGCCGGAGCACCACGACGACGTCCCGGTCCAGCTCGCCGGCGTCGAAGGCCGCCTTGAAGTCCTCCTGCGTGGTGAACACCCGCGCCGGCGCCTGGACCACGCGGTGCTCCGGCGCCACCGCGGACACCTTGACCACCCCACGGCCGAGGTTGCCCTCGACCATCCGCAGCCCGCCGTCCGCGGCGAAGGGGCGCCACACCGGGCGCAGCACCTCTTCGTCGAGGCTGCGGGTGGGCACGTCCCGCCAGACCAGCTCGCCGTCGGACAGGATCGGCTCGGCGCGGTAGCGGTGCAGCCCGAACCCGGCCACGGTGTGCACGTCTTCGTGCAGCAGGCCCGCGTCGAGCAGCGTGCCGACCAGGAACTGGATGCCGCCCGCGGCGTGGAAGTGGTTGATGTCGGCGCTGCCGTTCGGGTAGACCCGCGCGAGCAGCGGCACGACGGCCGAGAGGTCGGAGAAGTCGTCCCAGGTCAGCTGGATGCCCGCGGCCGCGGCGATCGCGACGAGGTGCATCGTGTGGTTGGTCGAGCCGCCGGTGGCGAGCAGCGCGATGACGCCGTTGACGAACGCCTTCTCGTCGAGGATCCGCGAAACCGGCGTGTACTCCTCGCCGCGCGAGATCGCCACGACCCGCCGCCCGGCCTCTTCGGTCAGCGCCTGCCGCAGCGAAGAACCCGGCTGCACGAAGCTGGCGCCCGGCAGGTGCAGGCCCATCACCTCGACGACCATCTGGTTCGAGTTGGCCGTGCCGTAGAAGGTGCAGGTGCCGGCCGAGTGGTACGACGCCGCTTCGGCGTCCAGGAGGTCTTCGCGGGTCGCGAGACCTTCGGCGTACAGCTGCCGGACGCGCGCCTTCTCCTTGTTCGGCAGCCCGGAGTTCATCGGGCCAGCCGGGACGAGCAGGGCGGGCAGGTGCCCGAACGACAGGGCGCCGATCAGCAGGCCGGGGACGATCTTGTCGCAGACGCCCAGTAGCAGCGCCGCGTCGAACATGTCGTGCGACAGCGCGATCGCCGTCGACATCGCGATGACCTCGCGGCTGAACAGCGACAGCTCCATGCCCGCGCGGCCCTGCGTGATGCCGTCGCACATCGCGGGCACGCCGCCGGCGAACTGCGCGACACCCCCGGCCGAGCGCACGGACTTCTTCAGCCATGCCGGGTACTCCTGCATCGGCTGGTGCGCCGAAAGCAGGTCGTTGTAGGACGACACGATCGCGACGCCCGGAGCGCGCGCGGCCCGCAGCGCTTCCTTGTCGACGCCGTCCATCGCGGCGAAGCCGTGGGCGAGGTTGCTGCAGGCGAGACCGCGGCGCACCGGGCCTTCGGCATACGCTGCGGTCGTGCGGTCGAGGTAGGCGGCGCGGGTCGCGGCGCTGCGGGCCGCGATGCGCTCGGTGACGTCGGCGACGACGCGGTGCAGCTTCGGGGTGGGGGTGGGGCTCATGTCCGGCTCCGGATCACTGGTGTGGGGTGGTCCGCGGGACGGCAACGCTGGCGCCTCTGGGTCGTGACACTGGCCACACTACCTCGGGAAAACGCCGAATCAAAATCGATTCAGAAGATCGACCCGCGTGACCCCGATCACCTCTGGAACCGTTAGTGTGCTAGTTGTCACACTGCACGACGCGTGGCAAAGCCTTAGCCGGTTCCCTGCCAGCCCCACCACCACGGGAGGCATGATGTCCACCTCCGAGATCGCCGAGCTGCGGCGAACCATCGGCCAGCTCCGGCAGTGCGTCGGCGCACTGCGCTCTCGCTACGGCGACGCGTCGGCGGTGCGCCGGCTCGCCAACGACGTCGAGCGCCTCGACATCGACACCGCGGACCTCGACGGCGTGCCCCTCGCGGTGCCCGCGCAGGCGAAGGCCGCCGAACGCGTTCCCGTCCCCGACACGCCCTACGACCCGGCGCTGTGGCACGGCGCCGATGACGAAGGCGTCGGCGGCTACAAGCGCGACCAGCGGTGAGCGCACCCGCTGACAACGGCGTCGGCACCGGCGTCCGGGCCCCGAAGCGGGCCCGGATCGCCGAGCGCACCCTCCGCACGGACCGGTGGTGGCTGCAGCCGCTGCTGACCGTGCTCGGACTGTCGGCGTTCATCATCTACGCGACGGTCCGGTCGTTCGTGCGCACCGCGTACTGGGTGCCCGACTACCACTACCTGACCCCGTTCTACTCGCCCTGCCTGTCCACGTCCTGCGTCGAGGGCTCGAGCCACTTCGGCCACTGGTTCGGCGACCTGCCCGGGTTCATCCCGCTCGGGTTCGTCGTGCTGCCGTTCCTGCTCGGCTTCCGGCTGACCTGCTACTACTACCGCAAGGCGTACTACCGGTCGGTGTGGTTCTCCCCGCCGGCGTGCGCCGTCGCGGAACCGCACGCCAAGTACACCGGCGAGACGCGGCTGCCGCTGATCATCCAGAACGTCCACCGCTACTTCTTCTACGTCGCGCTGGTCGTCTCGCTGATCAACACCTACGACGCGATCACCGCGTTCCACGGGAAGACCGGCGGGTTCGGCTTCGGGCTGGGCAACGTCATCCTGCTCGCCAACGTGGTCCTGCTCTGGGCGTACACGCTGTCCTGCCACTCGTGCCGGCACGTGACCGGCGGCCGGCTGAAGCACTTCTCCAAGCACCCGGTGCGCTACTGGATCTGGACGCAGGTCACGAAGCTCAACACCCGCCACATGACGCTGGCCTGGACGACGCTCGGCACGCTGGTGCTGACCGACTTCTACGTCATGCTCGTGGCCAGTGGCGCGATCGCGGACCTGAGGTTCGTGAACTAGTTCTTCCCGTCCCCGACAAAGACGTCCCCAGTTCCGAGGTGGAATCTCTTCATGACCGAGGTCGAACGGCACAGCTACGACGTGGTGGTGATCGGTGCCGGTGGCGCCGGTCTGCGCGCCGTGATCGAAGCCCGCGAACGCGGCTTCCGCGTCGCCGTCGTGTGCAAGTCCCTGTTCGGCAAGGCGCACACGGTGATGGCCGAAGGCGGGTGCGCCGCCTCGATGGGCAACGCGAACTCGAACGACAACTGGCAGGTCCACTTCCGCGACACCATGCGCGGCGGGAAGTTCCTCAACAACTGGCGGATGGCGGAGCTGCACGCCAAGGAGGCGCCGGACCGCGTCTGGGAGCTGGAGACCTACGGCGCGCTGTTCGACCGCACCGCCGACGGGCGGATCAGCCAGCGCAACTTCGGCGGGCACACGTACCCGCGGCTGGCGCACGTCGGCGACCGCACCGGGCTCGAGCTCATCCGCACGATGCAGCAGAAGATCGTCTCGCTGCAGCAGGAGGACTTCGCCGAGACCGGTGACTACGAGGCGAAGATCAAGGTCTTCGCCGAGTGCACGGTCACCGAGCTGCTCACCACCGACGGCCGCATCGCGGGCGCGTTCGGCTACTGGCGCGAGAGCGGGCGGTTCATCCTCTTCGAGGCGCCCGCGGTCGTGCTCGCCACCGGCGGCATCGGCAAGTCGTTCAAGGTGACGTCGAACTCGTGGGAGTACACCGGTGACGGCCACGCGCTGGCCCTGCGGGCGGGCGCGAAGCTGATCAACATGGAGTTCGTCCAGTTCCACCCGACCGGGATGGTCTGGCCGCCGAGCGTCAAGGGCATCCTCGTCACCGAGGGCGTGCGCGGTGACGGCGGCGTGCTGAAGAACTCCGACGGCAAGCGGTTCATGTTCGAGTACGTGCCCGACGTCTTCAAGGGGCAATACGCGGAAAGCGAAGACGAAGCCGACCGCTGGTACACCGACGCGGACAACAACCGGCGCACGCCGGACCTGCTGCCGCGCGACGAGGTGGCCCGCGCGATCAACTCCGAGGTCAAGGAGGGCCGCGGGTCCCCGCACGGCGGCGTCTTCCTCGACATCGCCAGCCGCCTGCCGGCCGAGGAGATCAAGAAGCGGCTGCCGTCGATGTACCACCAGTTCAAGGAGCTGGCCGACGTCGACATCACCGCGGAGCCGATGGAGGTCGGCCCGACCTGCCACTACGTGATGGGCGGCATCGAGGTCGACCCGGACACGGCGGCGGCGAGCGTGCCCGGCCTGTTCGCGGCCGGCGAGTGCTCGGGCGGCATGCACGGGTCCAACCGGCTCGGCGGCAACTCGCTGTCGGACCTGCTGGTGTTCGGCCGGCGCGCGGGTCTCGGCGCGGCCGAGTACGTGCTCGGCCTCGACGGCAGGCCGGCCGTCAGTGAGTCCGATGTGGACGCCGCGGCGAAGATGGCGCTGGCGCCGTTCGACCCGCCCGCGGGCGCGTCGGCGGAGAACCCCTACACCCTGCACACCGAACTGCAGCAGTCGATGAACGACCTGGTCGGCATCATCCGCAAGGCCGGCGAGATCGAGCAGGCGCTGGTGAAGCTGGCCGAGCTGCGGCAGCGGATCCTGCGCGTCACGGTGGAAGGGCACCGGCAGTTCAACCCCGGCTGGCACCTCGCGATCGACCTGCGCAACATGCTGATGGTCAGCGAGTGCGTCGCGAAGGCCGCTTTGACACGTACGGAAAGCCGTGGCGGGCACACGCGCGACGACTTCCCGGGCATGGACGCCGAATGGCGCCACAAGCTGCTGGTGTGCTCGGCTTCGGACGGGGAAAACCCGGTCGTCCCGGACATCGGCGTCGAGGTGAAGGAGCAGGTGCCGCTGCGGCAGGACCTGCTGGAGCTGTTCGAATTCGGCGAACTCGGGAAGTACTACACCGACGACGAGCTCGAGGCGCACCCCGGGAGCAAAGCATGAGCTACAAGGCGAGTTTCCGGGTCTGGCGCGGCGACGACACGGGCGGCGAGCTGCAGGACTTCACGGTGGAGGTGAACGAGGGCGAGGTCGTCCTCGACATCATCCACCGGCTGCAGGCCACCCAGGCGTCGGACCTCGCGGTCCGCTGGAACTGCAAGGCGGGCAAGTGCGGCTCGTGCTCGGCGGAGATCAACGGCCGCCCGCGCCTGCTGTGCATGACGCGGATGTCGACGTTCACCGAGGACGAGGTGATCACGGTGACGCCGATGCGGACGTTCCCGGTGATCCGCGACCTCGTCACCGACGTGTCGTTCAACTACACGAAGGCGCGCGAGATCCCGTCGTTCACGCCGCCGGCGGACCTGAAGCCGGGCGAGTACCGGATGCAGCAGGTCGACGTCGAGCGGTCGCAGGAGTTCCGCAAGTGCATCGAGTGCTTCCTGTGCCAGAACACCTGCCACGTGGTGCGCGACCACGAGGAGAACAAGGAAGCCTTCGCCGGGCCGCGGTATTTGATGCGCATCGCGGAGCTGGAGATGCACCCGCTGGACGTCGCGGACCGTCGTGATGCGGCGCAGGACGAGCACGGGCTCGGGTACTGCAACATCACGAAGTGCTGTTCCGAGGTGTGCCCGGAGGGGATCCACATCACGGACAACGCGTTGATTCCGATGAAGGAGCGGGTCGCGGACCGGAAGTACGATCCGATCGTGTGGCTGGGGAACAAGCTGTTCCGGCGGGACAAGTAGGGTTTTCACCCCGACGCTCGCGAACCGCGCCTCGAGCCGGTTCGCGAGCGTCTTTTTGGGCCGTGGCAAGGTGGCGGCATGGAGATCGAACTGCTGCCGCCGTCGACCGGGGTCGCGGTGGTCGAACGGGTCGCCGGGTTGGTGAACCAGGTCTACGCCGAGTCCGAGAAGGGGCTTTGGCGGGGGAGCGCCGACCGGACGTCCTCCGAGGAGGTGGGCGGGTTCGTGCGGAATGGGGAGATCGCCGCTGCCTTTGTCGATGGTGATCTTGGCGGGGCCGTGCGGATCCGGCGGCTCGATGACGTGACCGGGGAATTCGGCATGCTCGCCGCCGATCCGGCGCGGCGGGGGCTGGGGGTCGGGCGGGAACTCGTGCGGTTCGCGGAGGCGACGAGCCGGGACGCCGGGTGCCGGGCTATGCAGCTTGAACTGCTGATGCCGCGGGACTGGACGCATCCGGCGAAGCAGTTCCTGGCCGAGTGGTACGGGCGGCTCGGGTATCGGGTGACGCACCGGGCCGACTTCGGCGAGGACTACCCGCACCTTGCGCCGTTGCTGGCCACGCCGTGCGATTTCCTCGTCTGGCGCAAGGATCTCGGGTGACGGTGCTCGCCGGGGCGCGGACGTCCGGGCCTTGCGTCCCCATGTCGACTTGACGACCGAGCTCCGGCTGTCGGCCGCGGGTGCTCGGCGAGGCGGCCGCCCTGAAGGCGGCCACCTCCGAGGCCGCGCGGCTGCTCCGGCTCGACGACGACCGAGGCCGCATCGAAGTGGGTATGCGCGCCGACTTTGGTGCTGCGCGACGGGACGGGGAAGTCGTCAGCGCAGAGTGCTGAGCATCGCGGTCCAGGCGCGGTGGGGGACCGTCAGGTGCCCGGCGGTGGGCGCCTTCGAGTCGCGGACCGCGGTGACCTTCGAGCTCACTGCCACCTCCACGCAGGTTTGGTGTTCCTGGCCTTCGCTGTAGCTGCTTTTGAACCAGGTCTGTTCCCGGGCCACCTCGATCACTCCCTCAAGCGTTCGTACTCGTCCGCGAATCGGACGAGCCACTCCCGCGATTGTGCCTCGGAAAGGGCCACCTGTTCCAGGCGTGTGACGAGGAGGTAGAACGCCTCCACCGCGATGCGGTCATCCACGAACAACCCCGCGGTGTAAGTCTCCTCGTAGGCCACCGGTGGGTGCTCGGGGAATTCCATGACCGTGAAGGTCGTGCTCAGCACACGGAACGCGGGATCCGACTCCGGCACCACCCGGATGACGCAGTGCGGCAGGTTGGTGGTCAATACCAGGTTCTGCACCTGTTCGTGCATGAGCGCCTGGTTTCCCACCACCGAGCGCAACGCGCGTTCGTGCACGAAAAAGGTGCAGCGGGGTGGGGTGTGGCCTTGCAGCAGCTGCTGCCGGTCCACGCGTGCCCGCGTCAGCACGCCGAGCCGGTCGGCGGTGTAGCGCCCGGTGAGTTCGAAACAGGTGCGGACGTACTCCTCCGTCTGCAGCATCCCGGGGATGGCCGCCGGGCTGTAGTTGACCATCGAGTCGGCGAGGTTCTCCTGGATGATGAGGGACTTCATCGGGTCGACGAGCTTGTCGAAGTAGGGCCGCACCCAGTACAGGTCGCCGGGCGGCTTGACCAGCTCGAGGAGCCGGGCCCGTTCGGCGGCCTTCGTCCCGCAGTGGGCGAGGTAGATCGCCGCGTCGATCGGGGAGATGCGGCGGCCGTTCTCCCAGGCCGACACCTTCGACGCCGACCAGTCCGCGCGGCGGGCCAGTTCGCGCAGGGTGATCCGTTTCAGCTCACGCTGGCCCTTGAGTTCGTGGGCCATTTCCCGCGTGCGCACCGTGCTCTTTTCGGTCATGCCACGGACGGTAGAGGGGACCTCCGACAAAACGGGGTGCGCCGCGCGCGGATTCACCGCAAGGAGTTCGGTGTTTCGCCTGTGTGACAACAAAAATCGGTCGCGAAGCGCTGCGAAGCCGCTTCGCATAATGAAGCGCGCTTCGCGCCTTCGCGCGACACAATGCGCCCATGGAATTCACTCCCGGAATCGAACTGTCCCGGCGTTTCCACGCCGAGGCGGTCCGGCCGATCCTGCGCCGCGCCCGTCCGCGGCTCCGCTACACCGCCGCGCTCCTCGGCCCTGGCTCCGAGGTGCTGGGCTTCGACTCGCCCCGCTCCACCGACCACGACTGGGGACCGCGGCTGCTGCTGTTCCCCGACGGCGACGGCGCCGGGCTCCGCGACCTGCTCGCCGACCACCTCCCGCGCACCTTCCTCGGGTACTCGACGCACTTCGTGACCAGCGAGAACGGCACCCGGCACCTCGCACAGGCGACCGGCCGGACCGACCACGGCGTCGTCGTCGCCGGGCTCGGCGACTGGGTTCGCGGAACGCTCGGGTTCGACCCGCGGCGACCCGTCAGGGCCGACTGGCTCGCGACCCCCACCCAGATCTTCGCCGAGTTCACCGGCGGCGCGGTCTTCCACGACGACCTCGGGCTCGAAACCCTGCGGCGGAACCTCGCCTGGTACCCGGGCGACGTCTGGCGGTACGTCCTGGCGTGCCAGTGGCAGCGGATCGGCCAGGAGGAGGCGTTCGTCGGCCGGTGCGGTGAGGCCGGGGACGAACTGGGGTCCGCGGTCGTCGCCGCGCGGCTCGTCCGGGACCTGATGCGGCTGTGCCTGCTCATGGCGCGCCGGTACCCGCCGTACAGCAAATGGCTCGGCAGCGCCTTCGCCCGGCTGCCCGTCGCCACGCGGTTGGCGCCGCACCTCACCGGCGCGCTGGCCGCGACCACCTGGCAGCTGCGCGAACGGCACCTCGTGGCCGCGTACGAATGCGTCGCCGGGCTGCACAACGACCTCGGCCTCACCGAACCCGTAGTGCCTCGGACCAGCGGCTACCACGACCGGCCGTTCCAGGTGATCCACGCGGGCCGCTTCGTGACGCCCCTGCTCGCGGGGTGGCCGCCGGCACCGCTGACCGGGGCGATCGACCAGTTCGTCGACAGCACCGACGCGCTCGGGGACCGCGCGTTCACCCGCGGGGTGGTTGACTGCCCGCATGGCTGAACCGGAACCGCGGGACCTGGCCGCCCTGCTGCTGACGCTGACCGTCGTCACCGGGGCGGTCGACGCCGTCAGCTTCCTCGGCCTGGGGCGGGTGTTCGTGGCCAACATGACCGGGAACGTCGTCTTCCTCGGGTTCGCGGCGGCGGGGGAGACGACGCTGTCGGTGCTCGCGTCGCTGACCGCCGTGCTGGCCTTCCTGGCCGGGGCGCTCGCCGGTGGCCGGCTCGCCCGCCGTGACGACGACCGCGACGCCCTCCGGCAGGCGACCGCGGCCCAGGCCGCGCTGATCGCGGTGGCCGTCGTGCTGTCCGTGACCCTCGGTGGCGGCACACGGCTGGGCGCCGAGCTGCTGATCGTCGCGCTCGGGCTGGCGATGGGCCTGCAGAACGCGGCGGTCCGCCGGATCGGCGCGCCCGATCTGACGACGACCGTCCTGACCATGACGCTGACCGGGTTCGCGGCGGATTCGAAGGCGGCGGGCGGGCCGGGATCGCATCCGCTGCGGAAGGCCGCCGCCGTCGCCGCGATGCTGGTGGGTGCGCTCGCGGGCGGGCTGCTTCAGCTGCACGTCGCGATGTGGGCCGCCCTCGGCCTGGCGCTGGTGCTGGTCTTGGGCGTGCTGGCCGCGCTGTACCGGGCGGCCGTCAGCGGCGGTTGATCTTGACGTCGTCCATGCAGGTCGAGCTGACCGTGAGGTCGCGGTACGGGTACCCCTCGCGCTCCAGCAGCTCCATCGCCATCAGCTCGGCGTGGTCGTGCGCCCGCGCCGTGGCGTCGGAGCCTACCGGGACCTCGACGGCGATGCGGAAGCTGAAACCACTGAGGTGGTTGCTGTAACTCAGCGTCCCGCCTTCGCTGAACGACATGCCGGTGAGGCCGCCCTCCCCGCCGGAGTCGGCTCGCAGCTTTTCGCGGACGGCCTCCGTGGGCCGGTCGAACTTGCCCCGGACGAGGACGCGGTAGGTCGGCATGAGCGCGAGGTTAGCGAGGCCGCCGCCGACCGGGAAACCGATTTTCCCCGGCTCAGCCGAGGGCCCGGCCGCCGTCGACCAGCAGCCGCTGGCCCGTCACGAAGCCCGCCTCCTCCGACGCGAAGAAGCTCACCGCCGCCGCCACGTCCTCCGGGGTGCCCAGGCGGCCCGCCGGGACCGACGCCCGGTACTCCTCGCGCTCGCCGTCCGGCACCGAAGCGTGCCGCTCCACCGGGATGAACCCCGGCGCCACCGTGTTGACCGTGATGCCGTCCGGCGCCAGCTCGCGCGCCCACGCCCGCACCAGGCCGATCTGCGCGCTCTTGGCCGTCGCGTACGCCGACCGCCCGGGCGGCGGCCGGTCCGCGACCTCCGAGTCGACGTGCACGATGCGGCCGTGGCCGCGGGCCCGCATCCCCGGCAGGACCGCGTGCCCGAGCAGCACCGGTGACCGCACGAAGAAGTCCAGCTGGGCCAGGTGCTCCGGCCAGTCCACGGCCGCCAGCGGCGCCTCCGGCTGCGGGCCCGTCGCGTTGAGCACCAGCACCCCGATCGGGCCGAGCACTGCCGTGACCGCGTCCACCAGCTCGCCGACCTGGCGCCGGTCGGTCACGTCCGCGGCGAACGCCGCCGCGCGGCCGCCCTCGCCGAGGATGCCTTCCGCTGCGGTCTTGAGGTCGGCGTCGTCGTGCAGGCCGTTGACCGCGACGGCGAACCCGTCTCTGGCCAGCCGGCGCGCGATCACCCGGCCGAGGCCACGGGAACTGCCGGTCACCAGTGCGACACCCATGCGCCCGACGCTAGGGGAGACCCCGGGACACGACAAGGCCCCCGGGACATGTCCCGGGGGCCTCGAACGGGTGACTCAGGCGGCGGAGACGAGGGCTGCCTCGCCCGTGGCGGGGGGTGCGGGCGTGCCGACGACCTTCTTGTTGCGGCGGTTGCGCCGCTCCAGGTACGTCGCCAGCGCCGTGAGCAGCAGGCACATCACGACGTAGATCGCGGTGGCCACGATCGTCGACGGCACGATCGGCCGCCCGAACGTGCCCTGCGACCCGATGTAGCGCGCGTAGTACAGCAGCTCCTGGTAGGTGATGATGAACCCGAGCGCGGTGTCCTTCAGCAGCACGACGAGCTGGCTGATGATCGTCGGCAGCATCGCCCGGATCGCCTGCGGCAGCAGGACCAGGAACATCACCTGCGTCTTGCGCATGCCCAGCGCGTACGCGGCTTCGCTCTGTCCCTTCGGCAGCGACTGGATGCCCGCCCGGAACACCTCCGCGAGCACCGAGCCGTTGTAGAGCGTCAGGCCGAGGACCACACCGAGGAACGGCGTCGTCGGCACGCCCACGGTCGGCAGGCCGAAGTAGAACAGGAACATCAGGATCAGCGCGGGGATGGCGCGGAAGAACTCGACGACGAACCCGGCGATCCGGCGGATCCACACGTGGTCGGACAGCCGGCCCGCCGCGAAGATCGCGCCGAAGACCAGCGCGAGCACCGCCGCGGCGGCGAACGCCTCGACCGTCGACAGCACCGCGTTGCCCAGGTCGCGCTGCACCTGCGCGTACTGCAGCCACTCCCACTTGCGGGCGGTGAACTGGCCGCTGTCGTAGAAGCGCCACCCGACGTAGCCGACGAAGGCGAGGACGACGAGGGTGCCGACCACCGCGTACGTGCGGTACCGCAGCCGCGCCTTCGGCCCCGGGACGTCGAACAGTACGTTGCTCATGCGCCCACCTCGCTGACGCTCGGTGCGGCCTGAGCCGAAGGCGCAGTGTTGAATGATTCGGTCGCAAGCTCCCTCATCGGGCCACGCTCCAGCGCTTCTCCAGGCTGCGTTGGACGAACGACAGCACGGTGACCAGGATGATGAACCCGAGCGCGACCCACAGCAGGCCGATCAGCTGGTTCTCGCCGCGTTCGGACAGGTACGAGCGGATCGCGCCGGCCTCCGCGACGGAGAAACCGGCGGCGATGGTGGTGTTCTTCAGCAGCGCGATCAGGGTGCTGATCAGCGGCGGGACGACCGAGCGCAGCGCCTGCGGCAGCACGACCTGGCCGAGGATCTGGCCGAAGGTCAGCCCCAGCGCCCGGCCCGCCTCGGCCTGCCCGACCGGCACCGTGTTGATGCCCGAGCGCACGACCTCGCAGATGAACGCCGAGGTGTACACGGTCAGGGCGGTCACGGCGGCCGGGAAGTAGTCGAGCTTGACGATGTCCAGCAGCGGGTACGCGAACACGAAGAACGCGAACACCAGCGTGAGCGGCGTGTTCCGGGCGATCGTCACGTACGCCGTGCCGACGGCGCGGAAGACGGGGACCGGGCTCACCCGCAGCATCGCCAGGATCGTGCCCCAGATCAGGCTGCCGACGGCCGAGAGCAGGAACAGCTCGATCGTGGTGAGGAAGAACGGACCGAACAGGTCCAGGTTGTTGAACAGGACGTCCATGGAGCCTTCCCCGCGTCCGTGGTCAGGTGGATGAAAGGGGCCGGTGGACCGGGAACTCCCGATCCACCGGCCCCGGTGTCAGATCAGTACTTCTCGAGGGTCGGCTTGGTCGCGGTCGAGCCGGACTTGCCGAGGGTGGCGTCGTAGATCTTCTGCCAGGTGCCGTCGTCCAGCGCCTTCTGCAGGATCTCGTTGACCTTGTCGCGCAGCACCTTGTCGTCCTTGTTCAGGCCGATGCCGTACTTCTCGGTCGAGAACGTCTTGCCGACGACCTTCAGGGTGTCCGGCTCCTGGGCGGCGTAGCCCTTCAGGATCGCGTCGTCGGTGGTGACCGCGTCGACGTCCTTCGACTGCAGCTTCTCGACGCACTGCGAGTACTTCTGGAACTCGACGATGTTGTTCGGCTCGGTCAGGTTCTGCTGCCGGACCTTCTGGATCGGGGTCGAGCCGGTGACCGAGCAGACCTTCTTGCCCTTGAGGGTCTCCGGGCCGGTGATCGAGTTGTCGTCCTTGCGGACGAGCAGGTCCTGGCCGGCGACGAAGTACGGGCCGGCGAAGGAGACCAGCGCCTTGCGCTTGTCGGTGATCGAGTAGGTGCCGACGTAGTAGTTCACGTCGCCGTTCGCGATCGTCTGCTCACGGGCACCGGAGTCGACCGTGCGGAAGGTGATCTTCTCCGGGTCGAAGCCCAGGCCGGCCGAGACGAGCTTGGCGATCTCGATGTCGAAGCCGCCGAACTTGCCGGTCGTCGGGTCCTTCAGGCCGAGGTTCGGCTGGTCGTCCTTGGCGCCGACGGTCAGCGCGCCCGCGGCCTTCATCTTGGCGAACACCGGGGAGCCGGCCAGGTCGACGCCCTGCGCGACCGGGTAGCTCAGCGCCGCCGGGGCGTTCGTGCCGCTCTGGTCGCCGGAGCCCGGCGAGGACGGCGTGCCTTCCTTGCCACAGGCGGTCAGCGTGGTCAGCGCCAGCCCGCCGGCGAGCAGTCCCACCGCGAGGGTGCGGATCCTCATGTGAATCTCTCCTGTGTGTCGTCACCCGGACGCCGACGCGCCGCGGAACGTTTGTTCTCAGTGGGTCAGGATCTTGCCGAGGAAGTCCTTCGCGCGCTCGCTCTTCGGCGCGGTGAAGAACTCTTCCGGCGTCGTGTCCTCGACGATCTCGCCGTCGGCCATGAAGATCACCCGATCGGCTGCCCGCCGGGCGAACCCCATCTCGTGGGTGACGACGAGCATCGTCATGCCGTCCTTGGCGAGGCCCGTCATCACGTCGAGGACCTCCTGGACCATCTCCGGGTCCAGCGCCGAGGTCGGCTCGTCGAACAGCATGACCTTGGGCCGCATCGCCAGCGCCCGCGCGATGGCGACGCGCTGCTGCTGGCCACCCGAAAGCTGCGCCGGGTACTTGTCGGCCTGGTTGGCGATGCCGACGCGCTCCAGCAGCTCCATCGCCGTCTTGCGCGCTTCGGCCTGCGAGGTCTTGCGGACCTTCACCGGCGCGAGCATGACGTTCTCGACGATGGTCTTGTGCGCGAACAGGTTGAACGACTGGAACACCATGCCGACGTCGGCCCGCAGCGCGGCCAGTGCCTTGCCCTCGGCGGGCAGCGGGACGCCGTCGACGGCGATCTCGCCCGAGTTGATCGGCTCCAGCCGGTTGATCGCCCGGCACAGGGTCGACTTGCCGGAGCCCGACGGCCCGAGCACCACGACGACCTGGCCGCGAGGCACCTCCAGCGTGATCTCCCTGAGCACGTGCAGGTCGCCGAAGTACTTGTTCACGGCGGACGCCTTGATCATCGGCGCCGCCACCTCCGCGGTCATCTGGCCTCCCGGGTCGTTCGTGCAAATCGGGCATGGGTCACCACGCGATGGCGAGAACCTACCGTTGCTTTACCGGCTGGCAAGGCCGCTTGAGCAATACTTAGGGTTTCAACTGAGTATCGATGTCCATTTTGGGAGGTGTCCACCCGGGGTCACGCGCGGTGACCGTCCGGGTGGCCGGTGCGGGTGCCGCCCGGACGTCCTAGAGTTCGCCCTACCGGCCGGTGAAGCAGGTCACCATGGGAGGCGGACGGGTGCGGGTGCTGCTGGTGGAGGACGACGACCGGGTCGCGGGTGCGCTCATCCCGGCGCTGACCCGCCGCGGCCTGGCGATCGCCCGGCTCGCCACCGGCGCCGGCGTGCTCGACCGGGTGCACGAGGTCGACGTCATCCTGCTGGACCTGGGCCTGCCCGACATCGACGGCGTGACGCTGTGCCGCCAGATCCGCGCGGTCAGCGACGTCGCGATCATCGTCGTGTCGGCGCGCGGCGAGGTCGACGACCGGATCCAGGGCCTGCGCGCGGGCGCCGACGACTACCTCGTCAAGCCCTACGACGTCGAGGAGCTGCTCGCCCGGGTGGAGGCCGTGCGCCGCCGCCGGGGAGAACATGTCGCTGAACCGGTGGTCATCCGCGTGGGTGACGTCAGCGTCGACCTGTCCCGGCACGAGGTGCTGGTCGGCGGGAAGGCCGTCGCGTTGTCCCGCAAGGAGTTCCAGGTGCTGGCGCTGGTCGCGAACGCCCGCGGCGCGGTGTGCTCGCGCGAGCAGGTGCTCACCGAGGTGTGGGGGCACCGCGGTCCGGCGGAGAGCCGTTCGCTGGACGTCCACGTCGCGACGCTGCGGACCAAGCTGGGCCGGCCGGCGCTGATCGAAACCGTCCGCGGGGTCGGGTACCGGCTCGGCGGCCAGGTCGCCCGGAGCTGAGCGTGCGCGTCCGGCTGCAGGGCATCGTGCTGACGCTGGTCGCGTTGCTGGTGTTCGGCCTCGGCATCCCGCTGGCCCGCAGCATCGCCGCGGGCGCGCAGCAGGACCTGTTCCTCGACCGGCTGACCGACACCGCCCGGTTCGCGTCGCTGGCGCAACGCCCGCTGCTGGACAACAAGCCGTCGCTGATCGACCCCGACCTGACCCGCTACAACGAGGTGTACGGCGTCCAGGTGCTGGTCGTCGACCAGGACGGCAAGCTGTTCGCCAGCTCGCTCGGGCCGTCGGCCGCCCGGATCGACCTGAAGGCCGACCGGATGAGCGGGCCGATGCACGAAGCGCTCGCCGGCCGCCGGTCCCAGCCGGCGGGCGTGCTGATGCCGTGGGATTCGACGCCGCTGGTGCTCGCCGAGCCGGTGCTCGCCGACGGCGAGGTGCACGGCGCGGTGCTCACCGTGTCCGGCACCGGCGCCGAGCGCGCCGACGTCCTGTGGTGGTGGCTGCTGCTGGCCGCGGGCGGGATCCTCGCGTTCACGCTGGCGCTGGCCGTGGCGATCCCGGTGGTCCGGTGGATCCTGCGGCCGGTGCACCGGCTCGACGACGCGACCGGGGCGCTGGTGGCGTCGGTGGTCAGCGGGCGCGAGGCCGAGCCGGTGGGGGAGAGCGGCGGCCCGCCGGAGCTGCGGCAGCTCGGCCGCTCGTTCGACCGGATGGCCGAGAGCGTGTCGGGCGCCCTGGCGGCGCAACGCGCGTTCGTCGCCGACGCGTCCCACCAGCTGCGCAACCCGCTGACGGCGCTGAAGATCCGCCTCGGCAACCTCGAGGGCCACGTCGACGACGAACCGGCGGCGGCCGACCTGGAGGCGGCGCGGGTCGACGCGGGCCGGCTGCACCAGATCCTGGACGGCCTGCTGTCGATGGCCCGCGCGGAGGCTTCCGGCGGCGGGCTGGACCCGGTGACGCTGGACGAAGCCGTCGCCGAGCGCGTGGCGGACTGGTCGGTGGTCGGCGAGGCCCGCGACGTACGCCTGGTGGTGGAGACGTCCGGCGCCGGGCTGACGGTCCGCATGCCCCCGCGCGGCGCCGAGACGATCTTGGACGCGCTGCTGGACAACGCGCTCAAGTTCACGGCGGCGGGCACGGAGATCCGGATCGCGGTGTCCCGCGAGGCGGACCGGGTCCGGCTGTCGGTCCGAGACCACGGGCCGGGGCTGCGGCCCGACGAGCTGGACCGCGCCCGCGACCGGTTCTGGCGGAGCCCGGCGCACCAGAACGTGCCGGGTTCGGGACTGGGGCTGGCGATCGTGAGCGAGATCGTCGCGCATTCGGACGGGGAGCTGGAGCTGGACTTGCCCGAGGGCGGCGGGCTGCGGATCTCGATGGTGTTCCCGGTGGCCTGACGGCTTTTCGGCGCTTGCGCTCGGGGGCCTCGTGATCGGAAGAATGGATCATGCGGGTGGCGGTAATTGCTTTCGGTGCCAAAACTTCCACGTCGGATCGTCTGATTCGTCGCGGAACGTAGAATATAACGAAAGCATAACGGGCGGGATTGTGGTCCGTCAGGGCGCACCTATAAGGCTGACGTCCGGGTTGCCGAGGCCCTCACGCCTTCCGCAGCCATCGCGCAACGGCTCACCCACCGGAGAACACTTCGATGACGTTCGAGAAGGACCACGCGCTCGACAGGCCGCCCCGGGGGCGAGGCCTGCCCCTGCTGCGGCAGGTCGTGGCACCCGTTGCGGAGACTCGTCGTCGCTCGGAGCTGCAGGAGCTGTTCGACCTGGTGCTGCCGGGCAAGCCCGCACCGGAAGACGAACTGTGGATGGGGCACGGCCCCGCCCGGCCGATGTCGATCCCCGACCTGGAACTGCTGTGCGCGCTGGAAGCTGACGGCTTCGACGGGCTGGTGTGGTCGGAGCTGGAGAACCGGCTCGCCGGCTACGGGGTCGGGGTCATCGGCGCCTGGGTCGGCACCGGGGAGATCTACCGCCGGGCCACCGAGAAGGGCCGGCCCGTCCGGCCGCCGCGGCCGCCGTTCAGCCGCGACGAGCAGATCGAGCTCGCCTACGAAACCGTCGGCGCGGGAATCAGGCTGTTCCAGGAACAGGGTTTGCAGGATGACGGCTGGCGCCCGGATCGCGGCGCCCGGCTGTCCACCTACTTCCTCGGCTCGTGCGTGCTGTGTTTCGCCAACGCCTGCCGCAAGCAGTTGAGCGCGCGCCGCCGGGCCGAACATGACGTGTTCGTCGCCGAGTTCGACTGGCACGAAGCCAGCGTGCCCTCGGCCGAACGAGTTGCGCTGGCCAGGATGGACGTCGAGGCCGCCCTCACCGGCAAGCTCGGGAAGGCGGCCAAGCCGGGGGTGCCGCCGGACGTGGCCCGGGTGGTCCTGAACTACCTGGTGCTGGGCTACGACGCCACCACCATCGTCGAGCTGATCAACAGCGAGACGGCTACCTACACGCTCAAGGCCGTGCGCGGCATCCGCACCGCGTACCGCGCCTACATCAAGGAACAGCGGCGCGAAGGAGGCCGGCATGCCTGAATCGAGCGCGGCGGTGGTGTCCCGGGAGCACGCGCGGGCGTTGGTGAACCGGTCCTCGGTGGGGACGCGCGGCGCACGCCGGCTGGCCGCGACGGTCTCACCCGATGCCGTGGCGGCCGTGCTGGACCGCGCGCACCGGACCGAACCGGCCCCCGGCCTGGCCAGGACAACGGAATTCAGCGAGCGGTACATCACGGCGGAGTCGTTGCCGCGGCCCGGCGGGCGGCTCACCAAGGAGGACCTCGACCCCCTCGTGCGGGAGGCGGGCGGGGGCAACCCGGCCGCGATCCACTCGCTGCTGCAGATGATCGAGCCGGTGGTGGTCCGCTACTGCCGCGCGCGCATGGGCGGTCGCGACCTCTCCTACCTGGCAGCCGACGACGTCGCCCAGGAGGTCTGCCTCGCTGTGCTCAAGGCGTTGCCGGACTACCAGGACCGCGGCGGCTCCTTCCTCTACCTCGTCCACGCGATCGCCGCCAACAAGGTCGCCGATGCCTACCGCGCCGTCGCCCGCGACCGCTCCGAGCCCGTCCCCGAGCTCCCGGAGCGCCCGCTGGCCGTCGGCAACGAGCCGGAGACGCACGCACTGCACCTTGACCTCGGCGCCCGGCTCGGCCGGTTGCTCGCGTCGCTGCCGCGGATGCAGCAGGAGATCCTGACCCTGCGCATCGCTGTCGGATTCTCAGCGGTCGAAACCGCCGAAGCGCTCGGGATCTCGGCGGGCAACGTCCGCGTGACGCAGCACCGGGCCCTGACCCGGCTGCGCGGCATGATCCGCGACGAAGAATTCTGATCCTGCCTCGCACGGACAGAAAACGGCGGGTGCGGTGCCGTCCTGCCGCCCCGATCACAGCAACGAAAAGGAAGGACCCGTCGTGGTCTACCTCGTGCCGCCCAGGCGGCCCAAGCGGTCTTGCGGTGCGCTCGGCGCGCTGGAGGCGTTGACCTTCACCGCCGCGCTGATCGGCGTGATCGTGCTCGAACGGCTCGGCAGCGACCTGCTGGTCGCCGCCGGTGTGGTGATCACGCTGCTGGCTCTGGTCCGCGGCATCCCGCTGCCGCACCTGCGTTCCCCGGGCGGGAGCGTCCCCGCGTGAACCGCCGAACGGGCGCTACGTCTTCTGGGCCCGGTAGTACCGCAGTGCGCCCGGGTGCAGGGGGATCGGCTGGGTCTCGATGCCCGGGTGGACGTCGATCGACAGGGCCGCCGGGTTGGCCTCCGCCAGCTCGGGGCGGGCGTCGAACAGGCCGCGGACCAGCGCTTCGGCCACGTCGTCGGCCATCGACGGCCGGACCACCAGGAAGTTCGGCACCACCAGCGTGGTCACCGGCAGGAGCTGGTTGTACGTGCTCGCCGGGATCGTCGCCGTGCCGTAGACCGGGCTGATCGCCTGCATCTTCGGCATCAGGCCGCCGATGTCGAGCAGGCGCAGCGCGCTGCGGCTGTTGTAGCCCGCCAGCTTCGGCGTCGGCAGGCCGCCGGACCACAGGAACGCGTCGACGGTGCCGTTCAGCAGCGCGGTGACGGACTCGTCGAGGCCGTAGCGGACCTTGGTGACCGAGCCGGTCAGGTTGGCCACGTCCAGCAGGCGGTCGGCGATGTACTCGACGCCGGAGGCCGGCGAGCCGATGGCGATCCGGCGGCCGGTCAGCTGGCCCACCGACTGGATGTCGGAGTCGCGGCGGACCACGAGGTGCAGGTAGTCGTCGTGGATCCGGGCGAGCGCGGCCAGGCCGTTGTTGTCCCGGTACCGGTCCGCGGCGACGTCGGCCGCGACGAAGGCGACGTCGGCCTGGCCGGCGAGCACCTTCGCGACGTTGTCGGGCGACCCCTGGGTCTGCAGCACCTGCGGCCGGTCGATGTCCAGGTCGCCCTGCCACGCGGTGGCCAGCGTCTGGGCCAGGCTGTCGTAGACGCCGCCGGGGTTGCCGGCGGCGATCCGCAGCGTCAGGCCGCTGAAGCCGTCGGTGCAGGCGGTGAGCACCAGCAGGAGGGCGGCCGCCACCGCGAGTCCGCGCATCCGCCTGCTGCTGGTCATGGGCCGATCGTGCCAGACTCCGCGCCGTCCGGGCAGGCTGCGGTCACGAGGAACCCCTGATCGTCGCCCGGTTCGGGGTTTTCCCGTTTCCGGTGGGTGAATTCGTC
Organism: Amycolatopsis vancoresmycina; assembly: GCF_000716785.1. GTDB lineage: Bacteria > Actinomycetota > Actinomycetes > Mycobacteriales > Pseudonocardiaceae > Amycolatopsis > Amycolatopsis vancoresmycina. The sequence goes on along the minus strand of NZ_JNYY01000008.1, from coordinate 404,152 downwards.
GAATTCACGATACCCCCGCGAAAGATCAGGTTACTGCCCGGCGAATTACTCCGGACGCTCCTTGACCCCGTCCGGGCGGGCACTGATCATTCCCGCAGCGAATTCCCCCGCGCGCTTTTCCGGCCGTTGCGCCTCCTCAGGAGACCGAGTTGACCCCTGTGCCCTTGGACCGGCGGACCTTCCTGCGCTGGTCCGCGCTCGTCCCCGCCGTTGCCGCCGTGCCGACCGTGCTGGGCGTGCCCGCCTGGGCGGCGGAACCGGCGTTCGTCGACGCCTACCGCACCAACCTCCCGGCCAACCGGACCCCGGAAACCAACGCGGTCGTGCGGATCCTGACCGGGATGCAGCGGCTGTGGCGCACCGGGTCCACTTGGGACAGTGGGGTCGTGCTCGACGCCGTGGTGCTGCGCGCGAACGTCCGGCACTGCGTCGCCGTCACCCGCGCCCGGACCGCCGCCGAAGCCAAGCGCGCGTTCGTCTTCGACCGCCAGCACCAGTCCTACGCCGCCATCGGGGGCCTGGGCCCGCTCGCCGACCTCTACCGCCGCGGTGCCCTCGCCGTCACCAGCATCACCGCCGCCCCCGATGGCACGCCGCCGGCGAAGGTCGACGACGCCGTCCCGGTGGACGCGCCGGCGGGGGCGGCGCTCGGTGCCGGTTCGCACGACTCCGCGCTCGGCCTGGTGGCGCAGCTCGTGGACACCGTCCGGGGCACCTTCGCCTCGGGCAACCCGAGCAAGTACGCCTACCAGTACCCGCGGCCGTGGCGGCTGACCGCCGACAGCCGGGTCGAGGACACCGGCCGGACCGACGCGCTCGGCTACCCGGTGTACCGATCGGACGTGGTCGTCGCCCCGCAGCTGCTGCGGCAGCGCAGCACCAGCCCGGTCGACGACGCGGGCTTCCCCAGCGGGCACACCAACGCCTTCCACCTCGCCTGCCTCGCGCTGGCCTACGCGGTCCCGGAGCGGTTCCAGGAACTGGTGGCGCGGGCCTACGACCTGTCCGACACGCGGATCGTCGCCGGGATGCACTCGCCGGTGGACGTCATCGGCGGCCGCGTCATGGCCACCGCCCTCGCCGCCGCCACGCTCGCCGACCCGGAGAACGCCGCGCTCAAGGCGGGCGCGCGCGAGCAGGCGCTGCAGTACTTCACCGCGCAGACCGGCACGACCCCCGGCACGCTGTTCGCCCGGGCGCACACCGGCGCCGACGAATACGGCGACCGCCGGGCCAACGCCGCGCTGGTCGCCCACCGGGCCACCTACGGCCTGCCGGGCCGGGCCGCGCACACCGCGATGCGCGTCCCGAAGGGCGCCGAGGTGCTGCTCGAGACGCGCCTGCCGTACCTGGACGCGGCGCAGCGGCGGGAAGTCCTGCGCACGACGGCGTTCCCGGCCGGGAACCCGCTGCTCGACGGCCCGGAGCTGTGGGGACGGCTGAACCTCTTCGCCGCGGCGGACGGCTTCGGCGCGTTCGACACCGGCGTGCGGGTGGTGATGGACGCGACGCGCGGCGGGTTCAGCGCGGCCGACAGCTGGCGCAACGACATCGGCGGCGACGGCGGGCTCGTCAAGGCGGGCACCGGGACCCTGACGCTCACCGGCGCGAACAGCTACCGCGGAGGCACCCGCGTCGAGGCGGGCACGCTGGTCGCGGCGGCGCCGGACGCGCTCGGCTGCGGCGACGTCGCACTGGCCGGTGGCGAGCTGCGCGTGTCCGGCCTCCGCGTGACCGGCTACCACCAGACCGGGGGCACGCTGTCCGTCGCCGCCGGTTCCCCGCTCCTCGTCCGCGGCGAGGCCACGATCGAGCGCGGCAGCGTCCTCGAGGTCCGGGTGCCCGGCTCCGGCCCGGCCCACGAGGTCGAGGTGCTGTGCGCGCGGCGGCTGCGCGGCCGGTTCGCCGCCATCCAGGTCGACCGCCCGGGCCACCGGGTGGTTCCGCGGTACACGCCCACCGGTCTGTCCGTCCGAATCCAGCGGGAGTTCTCGTGAAGAAACGCCTGGCCGCACTGCTGCTCGCCGCGGCGGTGTCCACAGTGGTCAGCCCCACGGCCGCGCACGCCGCCGACGGCGGCAGCTTTTCGGTGCTGAGCTACAACGTCGCCGGCCTGCCCGAAGGGATTTCGAGCGCGCCGACCCCGCGTGACCCCGCGACGACGGCGATCGGGCAGCGGCTCGGCCCGTACGACGTCGTGCACGTCGAGGAGGACTTCAACTACCACGCCAAGCTCTACGCCGCCGACCAGCACCCGTACCGCACGCCGACCAGCGGCGGCGCCGGGATCGGCAGCGGGCTGAACACGCTGTCGTCGCTGCCCTACGACGCCGACGACTTCGAGCGCGTCCGCTGGACGTCCTGCCAGCTCGACTCCGGGGACTGCCTGACCCCGAAGGGCTTCACCTTCATGCGGGTGCGGCTGGCCGAAGGCGTGTACGTCGACTTCTACAACGCCCACACCAACGCCGGGACGAACGACGGCGACGAGGCTTCGCGCGCGTCGAACCTGGCGCAGCTGACCGCCTTCATCAAAGCGCACTCGGCGGGCAACGCCGTCGTCGTCATGGGCGACACCAACACGCGCTACACCCGCGCCGCCGACACGATCGCCGGGTTCGCCGCGGACAACGGCCTGACCGACGCGTGGGTGAAGCTCGTGCGCGGCGGCGTCGCGCCGGCTCCGGGCAGCCCGGCGCTGGTGTGCGACGAGCAGGCGGTCACCAACGACTGCGAGGTCGTCGACAAGGTCCTCTACCGCGGCAGCAAGCTCGTGTCGCTCGACGCGACGCTCTACAACAACGAGCACGCCAAGTTCCTCGACAGCGCGGGCAAGATGCTGTCCGACCACGACCCGATCACCGTGCGCTTCAGCTGGACCCGCAACCCGGCGCTGCAGCTGTCCGAGCAGTTCGGCGGCCCGCACGGCGACTACTTCACCGACGTCGCCGCCGTGCCCGCCGCCGCCCGGGTGCGGACGTTCTCGCTGCGCAGCGGGTCCCGCGTCGACCAGGTCGGGGTGACCCTGGAGGACGGCACCGCGCTGACCCACGGCGGCACCGGCGGAACGGCGGCGTCACTCACGCTCGGCAGCGGCGAGTACGTCACGACGGCGACCCTGTGCCAGGGCAAGTACAACAACACCACGCGGATCTTCTCGGCCCGGTTCGCCACCAACCTCGGGCGCGCGCTCGCCGGCGGTGCGACGACGCCGGACTGCGTGACCCGGACGGCCCCGGCCGGCTGGCAGATCGCCGGCTTCCACGGGCGGGCCGGCGACGAGGTCGACAAGCTCGGCTTCGTCTACACGCAGCGGTAGTCGCCCGCCCCGTCGTCCGGCCGCGCCACCGGACGGCGGGGCGCCACGCTGCGGAGCAGGTGTTCGGCCGCGGCCATGGTGGGCCGGGCCGCCGGGTCGGGGTGGAGCAGCCGCAGCACGGCCTCGGTGACCGGGCTGCCGGTGCTCCCGCTGCGGGCGAACGCCGAAGCGCCCGGGGGATGTCCTTCGAGCGCGGCGTACAGGGTGGCACCGAGGGAGAACACCTCGGCCGGGAAGTCGGGGAACCCGCCGTCGGCCACTTCGGGGGCGAGGTACGCCTCGCCGCCTGACGTCGGGGTGTGCGCCGCGAGCTGGGCGTGGCCGTCGGGGGCGATCAGCACGCGATCCGGGTCGACGGCGGGGTGCAGCACGCCGTCGTCGTGCGCCGCCGCCAGCACCGACGCCAGCCGGGCGCCGAGCCGGGCGACGAGCTCGGGCGGCAGCACGCCGTACTCCTCGAGCAGCTCGGCGAGGGTGCGTGAGGCCGGGTATTCGAGCACCAGGTAGGTCGTGCTGTCCTCGTCGACGACGTCGCAGACCGGGGTGCGGGGCGAGGGAATCGCCGGCTCGTCGAACAGCGGCCGGAGCGCGACCAGCCGGTCGAGCCGTTCGTCCCGGGCCCGCCAGACGCCGGCCGCCGTGCCGTGTCCCGCGGGCCCGAGCAGGCGGTACCGCTCACCGATGAGTGTTCCTTCGCGCGCCACGTCGTCGTCCCTCCGTGTCGTCGGCTCCTCGTCTGCGGGGATACGGCGGGAACGGGGATCCGGTTCGGCCGACCGGCTCAATTCACCCACCCGAACGCCGTTTACTTGACGAGGCGCGCCCTCGCCCTGGCGAGGGCGGTGACGATCGCGGTCAGCGGCCGGTGCCGCCGGGCGAGGTGCGACGACGGCGTCGTCGCCGAGAGTCGAACGGGCATACCGGCTCTCCAACGGGGTGCCGACGGGCGCGGGGAAGGCGGGGTGCGGCCCCGGAGCGCGGCCGCCGAGCGCGAAGTGAGCGCTAACATATCGGCCCGCCCGGTCGCGGTCAATCGGCCGTCCGCCCGGGCCGCCCGACCTTCGGCCCTTGACGGTGCGTGGTCCGCGGCGCCTAGACTTCCGGTGGTTCTGTTAGCGCTAACAAGCGTGCGGAAGGAGCCATCGTGCTACGACGACGTGGCGTGGTGCTGTCCCTGCTCGTGCTCGCGGCCGGTCTGCTCGGGGCGCCCGCGGCGTCCGCCGCGCCGGTGACGGTGACCAACGGGAGCCAGTTCACCGACACCTCCGGCGCCCTCGTGCACGCCCACGGTGGCGGGGTGCTCAAGGTGGGCGCGTACTACTACTGGTTCGGCGAGAACCGCAACGCCGACGACACCTTCAAGGCGGTCTCGGTCTACCGCTCGGCCGACCTGAAGACGTGGGAACACCGCAACGACGTCCTGACGCAGTCGTCGGCGGCCGAGCTGGGCCGGGCCAAGATCGAACGGCCGAAGGTGATCTACAACAGCTCGACCGGCCAGTACGTGATGTGGATGCACAAGGAGAACGGCGACGACTACGCCGAAGCGCGCGCGGCCGTGGCCACTTCGTCCACAGTGGACGGGAACTACACCTACCGCGGCAGCTTCCGCCCACTCGGCGTCCACATGTCGCGTGACCTGACGTTGTTCCAGGACGACGACGGCACTGCGTACATGGCCTCCGCGGCCCGGGAGAACGCCGATCTCAACGTGTACCGGCTCACCGCCGACTACACCGGCATCGGGGCGCTGGTGCAGACGCTGTGGCCCGGCTCCTACCGCGAGGCGCCGGCGATGTTCAAGCGGAACGGCGTCTACTTCATGGTCACCTCGGCCGCCACCGGCTGGCAGCCGAACCAGCAGAAGTACGCCACGGCCACCAGTGTCGCCGGGACGTGGAGCGGGCTGGCGAACCTCGGGGACTCGACGGGGTACGGCAGCCAGGCGGCGTACGTGCTGCCCCTGCAGGGAAGCTCGGCGACCTCGTACCTGTTCATGGGCGATCGCTGGGCGGGCGCGTGGAACCGGCCGGTCGTCGAGTCCCGGTACGTGTGGCTGCCGCTGTCGTTCCCCAGCGCCACCACGGTTTCGCTGAGCTGGTACCCCCAGGTGACCATCGACCCGGCGACCGGCGTGGTGACCGGTTCGGGCACCGGCAGCGCGTACGAAACGCTGGTGGCGCGGCACAGCGGCAAGTGCGCGGACATCCCGGGTTCTTCGCGCGGCGACGGCGTGCAGCTGACGCAGTACTCGTGCAACAACGGCTGGAACCAGCACTGGAGCGTGCTCGACCTCGGCAACGGCTACGCCACCCTGATCGCCCGCCACAGCGGCAAGTGTCTCGACGTCGCGGACGCCTCGACGGCGGACGGCGCTGCGGTGGCACAGTGGGCGTGCAACGGCGGCACTAACCAGCAGTGGCAGGCGCAGGCCGTCGGCGGTGGGTACGTCCGGTGGGTGGCCCGGCACAGCGGCAAGTGCCTGGACGTCGTTTCCGGGTCGACGGCCGACGGCGCGGCCGTCAAGCAGTACCCGTGCACCGCGGTGGCGAACCAGCAGTGGCTGCGGAAGGCGGCCTGATCTGCGCCGTCCGGCCCTTGACGGCCCGGGACCGGGTCGCTAACTTTTGCGAAACTCCTTCATGTTTGGGGCCGCCATCATGCGCACGCTCGTGGCTTTGCTCACCGCCGTGGCGATGACCTCCGGCGTCGTCGCCTCCGCTGCCGCCGAGGATGTCCCGCAGCACCGGCTCACCGTGCGCGGCTCGGCCTTCGTCGACGAGTACGGCCGCGAAGTGGTGTTGCGCGGGTTCAACGTGTCGGGGGAGACGAAGCTGGCGGAAAACGGTTTCCTGCCGTTCGCGAACGCGGCTGACGCACGCCGCTCCGCGCAGTCGATGCGGGCGCTCACCGGCGCGAACGCCGTGCGGTTCCCGATCGCGTGGGCCGGGACGCAGCCGGTCCGCGGGCCGGTGAACACGCCGTACCTGGCCGCGCTGACCGAACAGCTGAAGGCGTTCCTGGACGCGGGCTTCACGGTCCTGCCCGACTTCCACCAGGACCTGTTCTCCCGCTACCTGTTCAACCGCGGCAGCTGGTACACCGGCGACGGCGCGCCGAAGTGGGTCGTGGACCTCGGCGGCTATCCGGCGGAGAGCTGCGGCATCTGCGCCCACTGGGGGCAGAACATCACCCAGAACGGCGCGGTCCAGGACGCCACGAAGGACTTCTGGCACAACGCCCGCGGCGTCCAGGACGAGTTCGTCGGCCAGGCCGTGCAGACGATGACCTACCTGCGGACGAACCTGAGTGCCGCCCAGTTCGCCGGCATCGCCGGGATGGACCCGTACAACGAGCCGTTCGCCGGGCGCTACGACTCCGGTCAGGACAGCAAGGCGTGGGAGCAGAACGTGCTGTGGCCGTTCTTCGAGCGGTTCCGCGACGCGATGGATGCGGCCGGCTGGCAGGACAAGCCGGCCTTCGTCGAGCCGAACATGTTCTGGAACGCCAACATCTCCTTCCAGCTGCACCCCGGCGGTTTCCAGGACACCGGCGTCATGGGGCCGCGGTACGTGTTCAACACGCACTTCTACGACCAGCTCGCCCAGTCCGGCGTGTTCATGCCGGGCAAGGCGGGCGACGGCCAGTACAGCGCGGACTTCGCGACGGTCCGCGACCGCGCGGCGGCACTGGGCACGACGGCGATCGTCACCGAGTTCGGCCACCCGATGACGGGCTACACCTCGGACAAGACCCCGACCGTGGACAAGGCGATGTACCAGGCCCTGGATTCACGGGTGCCCGGCGCGGACTGGTGGCGCCGCCCGGCGCAGTCGGGCCCGGTGCTGTCGGCGACGCAGTGGCAGTGGGACATCTACAGCGGCCGCCACCACGAGCTGATGAACGACAACCCGGACAAGGTGAAAACGGACGGCGACGCGTGGAACGGCGAAGACTTCTCGTCGGCCCGCACGGCGGACGACGGAAGCGTCCAGCTGCGCCAGGACGCCCGCCTCCTGGACCGCCTGTATCCGGCGGCGGTGGCGGGCCACACGCTGGCGTTCACGTACGAGGACCGCTCCCGCGACGGCACCCGGACGCTGACGTGGAACGCCGTGCCGTCCACCTTGCCGGCCACCTCGGCGTTGGTCGGCCCGGGACGCTACGGAGTGTTGGTGTGGCAGGGGACGGCTCTGGGTGCGCCGACGGAACTGCACGTCCCGGCGGGGATGAACCCGACGGTGGTGACGGACGTGGCATCCGTGACGCGGGCGGGGGACCGGCTGCAGCTGGCGGCGACACCGGGGTTGCATTTCGCGCTGGTCGCGGAACCGGCCGCGGCGCCGACGCCGGCCCAGCTGGCGGCGGTGCGGGCGGAACTGGCGGCGTGGGCGGCCACCGCCGTGCAGTGACTTTCCCGGACATGGCATTCCGGATGTCCTGTCGTCGTAACGGACCACCCGGCCTCGGCGACTACCGGTTGTCCGTTCCTTCGGTGCCGAGGTCGGTGACGACGTGGTTGACGTGGAAGTCGTGGTCGGATTCCTGGTGACCCGGATCATCCGGGAGTCGCGCCCCGGCTTCGGCGGTTCGGCGGCCGAATCCGATGGTGCGGTCGACGCCGCTCTTCAGCAGCTGTCGGATCTCGTCGGGTCCAGGATCGGTCGCGAAAGTGCCCTCGTGCGAATGCGTGACGAGGTCGCGGAAACGATGGAACTCCGGCCGCGAACGAAAGCCAGGGTCACGCTGGCCATCGGCGAAGCCGTGGAATCCGAACCCGCCTTCGGCGCCGAACTGGCGCAGATCCTGAAACGCCTCCAGGAAATGGCCATCGGCCGGCCGTCGGCCATGGACGCGCAGCCCGGGACCGTGTCGAACACCATCACCGGGAATGTCAGCGGCCGGGTGATCCAGATGCGCGACGTCCACGGCAATATCAACTTCTGACCGGCGGATCCGGCGGGAGGAAACCCATCATGCAGGTCGCCACCCTGTGCATCGCGATCCTGGCCCTGGTCGTGTCGGTGCTGTCCTTCTGCTGGCAGGTGCTCAGCTTCTCGCTCTCGGGCCGGAAGATCCGGATCCTGACGTCCGTCGGCTGGCGAGGGGCCGGAGCCGAGCTGATCCTCCAGTCGGTCAAGCGCCGCGACGATCCGCTCGACCGGCTTTCGCGCCTCGCCGGGCGTGGCCCTTCGACTCCCGTGCTGGGCGTGACCGTGCAGAACGTGGGCCGGTCGGACCTCTACGTGTCCGCGGTGTTCGTCGCGGGCCGGTCCCGGTCCGACACCCACTTCCCGCCCGCGACGGCGAGCTGGCCGGCCCTGCCCTGTCTGCTCAAGTCCGGTGACAGCGAGAACTGGTACCTCGACACGGCGGAACTCGAGCACATCTGCGCCGGCTGGAACATGGTCGACGGCGACCGGAAGTCGCAGCTGGAGCTGCGGGTGACGTTGAAGGACGGCCGGACCGTGCGCGCGTCCCGCCGCATCCGGGTGGAAGAGCTCCGGCGGATCTGGAACGTTTCCAAGGCCGGCCGGGGCCTGCCCGTCGCCGGCGCCTGAGCCTCGTGCGGTGGTCGGGAGCCTGACCTGCGCAGGCGAGGGTTACCCTGAGGAGCGATGACCGAGAACCAGGCACCCAGGGCGTACCAGATCCGCACCTTCGGCTGCCAGATGAACGTGCACGACTCCGAGCGGCTCGCCGGGCAGCTCGAGGACGCCGGGTACGTCCCGGTGCGCGCCGGGAGCAAGCCCGACCTCATCGTGTTCAACACCTGCGCCGTGCGGGAGAACGCCGACAACAAGCTGTACGGCACCCTTGGGCACCTGCGTCCCGACAAGGTCGCGAACCCGGACCTGCAGATCGCCGTCGGCGGGTGTCTCGCGCAGAAGGACCGTGGGGAGATCGTCAAGCGGGCGCCGTGGGTCGACGTCGTCTTCGGGACGCACAACATCGGGTCGCTGCCCACGCTGCTGGAGCGCGCCCGGCACAACGCCGAGGCCGAGGTCGAAATCCTCGAGTCGCTCGAAACCTTCCCCTCCACGCTGCCCGCGCGCCGGGAGTCGTCCTACGCGAGCTGGGTGTCCGTCTCCGTCGGGTGCAACAACACCTGCACCTTCTGCATCGTCCCCGCCCTGCGGGGCAAGGAGCGCGACCGGCGGCCCGGCGAGATCCTCGCCGAGGTCGAGGCGCTCGTCGCCGAGGGCGTGCTCGAAGTCACGCTGCTCGGGCAGAACGTGAACTCCTACGGCGTCGAGTTCGGCGACCGGCTGGCGTTCGGCAAGCTGCTGCGCGCCTGCGGCACGATCGACGGCCTCGAGCGCGTCCGGTTCACCTCGCCGCACCCGGCCGCCTTCACCTCCGACGTCATCGACGCCATGGCCGCGACGCCGAACGTGTGCCACCAGCTGCACATGCCGCTGCAGTCCGGGTCCGACCGGGTGCTGCGCGCGATGAAGCGGTCCTACCGCTCGGCGCGCTTCCTGAAGATCCTCGACGAGGTCCGCGCGGTCATGCCGGACGCCGCGATCACCACCGACATCATCGTCGGCTTCCCCGGCGAAACCGAGGAGGACTTCCAGGCCACCCTCGACGTCGTCGAGCAGGCCCGGTTCTCCAGCGCGTTCACCTTCCAGTACTCGAAGCGCCCCGGCACGCCGGCCGCGACGATGGACGGCCAGCTGCCGAAGGAAGTCGTGCAGGAGCGGTACGAACGCCTGGTCGAGCTGCAGAACGCGATCTCCTGGGACGAGAACAAGAAGATCGTCGGACGCCGCGTCGAGCTGCTCGTCGCCGAGGGCGAGGGCCGCAAGGACGCCGAGACGCACCGGATGAGCGGCCGCGCCCGCGACGGGCGCCTGGTCCACTTCACGCCGGCCGGCGCGCACGTGGACCGCGCGGTCCGCCCGGGTGACGTCGTCGAGACGGTCGTCACCTACGGCGCGCCGCACCACCTGGTGGCCGACGGCGACCTGCTGTCCCACCGGCGCACCCGCGCCGGCGACAACGCGGAGGCCGGGCTGCGGCCGAAGACGAGCGGTGTGACGCTGGGCCTGCCGGGCTTCGGTGCTCCGGCCGCCCGGCCCGAACCGGTGAGTGGGTGTGCGCTGTGACCGAGCCGCGGGGCAACGGCGAGCTGGCCGAGCTGGCCGCCGAGATCGACGAAGCGGGCGCACGCGCCTCCCGGACGGTGGAGCTGGGCCGCCGCGGGTTCACCATCGCGGTGTTCACCTTCGTGCTGCTGATCTGCCAGATCCTGCCGTGGGTCGGCGACCACGCGGGCTGGCGGGTCCTGGCCGGCGAAGGCGGCGGCATCCCGCAGCTGTTCGCGGCGACGTCGACCGGCGTCGGCATCCTGGCCTCGGCGCTGGCCCTGGTGACGCGGCGCTGGTGGCTGGCCTGGGTCTGCGCGGCGGGCGGCTGGTTCGCCTCGGTGGACGGGCTGCTGGCGATCTGGTCGCAGCAGTCGTCCCACGCCCCCGGCTCCGCGGGCGGCGGCCCCGGGATCGGCCTGATCATCGCCTGGATCGCGATGATCTGCCTGGCGGTGCAGTGGATGCGTACGGCGTTCTCGCGGTCCTGAGGACCGGTGGGGACCGGGGTCAGCCGACGCGCAGGGTGAGGGTGCTCGCCGAGTAGGCGGCGGCGTAGAGCGTGGTCTCGGGGTGGAAGAGCCGCAGCGAGACGGTGGCGCTCAGGCTGAAGCTGAGGCTCAGCGAGAACCCGCCGTTCGGCCGGCAGGTCGTGTCGGCGATGTTCACCCAGGCGCCGGCCTGCAGCTGCTGCACGATGACGGTCTCGACGCTCGCCTCGGAGCGGGGCGCTTCGAGCACCTGGAGGTCGCCCTTGAGGTCGACCTTCTCGTTGACCTTGACGTGGTTCTTGGCGAGCTTGCCCTCGACCTTCACCTTGCCCTTCCCGGCTTCGACGGCCGAGGTGAGGGGAGCGGCCCCGGCCGGGGCGGCGAGCGCCGGGGCGAGCCCGGCGACGGCGACGGTGACGGCCAGAGCGGTGAGGATCCTGCGCGGTGTCCTGATCATGAGCAGAGTGGAGCACCGGGACCAGCACGAGGCGCGCGGAAACCCCCGGTCGGGGCGCGCCCAACCCCGCTTCGGGTGACGAGAAACCCACCCGGCCGGTCGTGAGTGGTAAGGCGCGTTCTAACTCGTCTTACCACTCACGACAACGGCGGCAGGGTGCTCAGCGGTCGGCGACCGCGGCTTCGGCGGCCTGCAGCCACTCGCGCCACTGCGCGGCCTGCTCGTCCGCCTTCTTGGCGCGACGCTCGTCGCCCGCCGCACGCGCCTTCGCGGCCTGCGACTCGAACTGCTCCACGCGCTCCCGGAACTGCGCCGCGCGCGCCTGGGCCTCCGGGTCGGTCCGGCGCCAGCGGGAGTCCTCCGCCGACTTGACCGCGTCCTGGACCGCCTTCAGCCGGCCGTCCAGCTCGCGGATGCGCTCGCGGGGGACCTTGCCGATCTCGTCCCACTGCTCCTGGATGCGCCGCAGGGCGCTCTTCGCCGCGTCCAGGTTGGCCGCCGCGTCGATCTTCTCCGCCTCGACCAGCAGCTCTTCTTTGCGCGCCGCGTTCGCGCCGAACTCCGCGTCGCGCTCGGAGAACACCGCCGAGCGGCGGGCGAAGAACTTGTCCTGCGCCGCGCGGAACCGCTGCCACAGCGCCTCGTCGCTGTCCTTCGGCGCGCGTCCGGCCGCCTTCCACTCGGTCATCAGGTCCTTGTAGCGACCCGCCGTCTCGCCCCAGTCCTCGGACTCGCTGATGGCCTCGGCCTCGGCGATCAGCTCTTCCTTGCGCTGCTTGGCCGACGCGCGCTGCTTGTCCAGCTCGGCGAAGTGCGACCCGCGGCGGCGGTTGAACGCCTCGCGGGCCTTGGAGAACCGCTTCCACAGCTCGTCGTCGGTCTTGCGGTCGACGCCCTTGACCGTCTTCCACTCGTCCAGGATCGTGCGCAGCCGGTCGCCGGCCGCCTTCCACTGGGTGGAGTCGGCGGCGATCTTCTCCGCCTCCTCGGCCAGCGCCTGCTTGCGGGCGACCGCCGCCGCGCGCGCCTCTTCGCGCTCCGCCTTCGCGCTGGCCAGGGCCTTCTCGGCGTGCGCGATGACGTACTCCAGCCGCGCGGCGAGGGCGGCCAGGTCGCCGACCAGGGCCGCCTCGGCCAGCCCGTCGCGGATCTGGGTGGCGCTCGACAGGGCGTGCTTCGGGTCGCCCGCCCCGGAGACCAGGCGGGTCTCCAGCAGCTCGACCTCGGTGCGCACGTCGTCGAAGCGGCGGGCGTAGTGCACCAGGCCCTCGTCGGGGCTGCCGGCCTGCCAGACGCCGACGGCGCGCTCTCCCTCGGCGGTGAGGACGTAGACGGTGCCTTCGTCGTCGATCCGGCCCCAGATCGCGGGGGTGGGTTCGGCGGGCGGCACGGGCGGGGCGGCGTGCCCGGGGTGCAGCGCGTGCGGCACCGGGTGCGGGGCCGGGGTACCGGTGGAAGTGTTCTCCTGGGCCATCGCAGGCTCCTTATCGCCTGTACGCCCGCTCGCGCGGGCGCCCCGCCGGAGCGGGGCCGGGTAATGCGGTCGTCACGGGCCGTGCTCGGATGCTACGGCCCCCACGCGGCATTCAAGCAGCTCAGCGCGCACCGTGGTACTGGATGAGCCACCCGAAGCTCGTGATCCTACTTCCGGTGGACGCTCCGTGTCGGCCCGCAGGTATCGTCAGCCGCCGTGAACAGCCCCGTCGCCGCCGTCGCGGTGGTCGGCCCGACGGCCACCGGCAAGACCGCGCTGGCCGTGGACCTGGCCCGCGAGCTCGGCGGCGAAGTCGTCAACGCCGACGCGATGCAGCTCTACCGGGGCATGGACATCGGCACCGCCAAGGCCACCGAGGCCGAGCGCCGCGGCGTCCCGCACCACCTGCTCGACGTGCTGGACGTGACCGAGACCGCGTCCGTCGCCGTCTACCAGCGCGACGCGCGGGCCGAGATCGAGCGGCTGCTGGCCGCCGGCCGGGTGCCGGTGCTGGCCGGCGGGTCCGGCCTGTACGTCCAGGCCGTGCTCGACGACCTGCGGTTCCCGGGTACCGACCCGGCGGTGCGGGCCCGGCTGGACGCGGAGGCGGCGGAGCTCGGCACGGCCGCGTTGTACACCCGCCTGGGTGACCGCGATCCGGTGGCCGCGGCGGCGATCCTGCCCACCAACACCCGGCGGATCGTGCGCGCCCTCGAGGTCATCGAGATCACCGGCGAGCCGTTCTCGGCGAACCTGCCCACCCCGGGGGCCGCCCGCTACGGCACGGTCCTGATCGGGGTCGACCGCGAGCCGGCGGAGCTCGACGAGCGCGTCGACGAGCGCGTCCGGCGGATGTTCGCCGCCGGGCTCGTCGACGAAGTCCGCGAGCTGGAGCAGCGCGGCCTGCGCGAGGGGAAGACGGCGGCGCGGGCGCTCGGCTACCAGCAGGTGCTCGCCGAACTGGACGGCGAAGGGGACTTCGAAGCGGCCGCCGCGGCGACCGCGCAGGCGACGCGCCGCTTCGTCCGGCGGCAACGGTCCTGGTTCCGGCGCGACCAGCGGATCCACTGGTTCGACGGCGCCGATCCCGTGCTGGCCGCGCGCGTCCTGGATACCCTGGGCCGGTAATCTTGCCCCCATGGGCGGAATCGAGTTCCTCAAGGGGCACGGCACGCAGAACGATTTCGTGCTGCTCCCCGATCCGGCGGGCCGCCTCGAGCTGACCGAGGCGAGGGTCGCCGCGCTGTGCGACCGCCGCCGCGGCCTCGGGGCCGACGGCGTGCTGCGCGTCGTGCGCGCCGCCGCGCTCGACGAGCCGTCCGCGGGCGAGTGGTTCATGGACTACCGCAACGCCGACGGGTCGATCGCGGAGATGTGCGGCAACGGCGTGCGCGTGTTCGCCCGGTACCTGGTCGACGCCGGCCTGGCCGCCGAGGGCGAGTTCGTCGTCGGCACCCGGGCGGGCGACCGCCCGGTGGTGGTGCACCCGGACCGCTCGGTGACCGTCCACATGGGACCGGCCACGATCACCGGCACCTCGGTCACGGTGGTGGCGGGCCGCCCGTTCTCCGGCGTGGCGGTCGACGTCGGCAACCCGCACCTGGTGTCCCTGCTCGACGACGACGTCGCGGACCTCGACCTGCGCGACCAGCCGGACTTCGACCACGACGTCTTCCCGCACGGGGTGAACCTCGAGTTCGTCAACCGCCTCGGCGAGGGCGCGCTGCGGATGCGCGTGCACGAACGCGGGGTGGGGGAGACGCGGGCGTGCGGCACCGGCACGGTCGCCGCGGTGGCGGCGGCCTTCCACCTGGCCGGCACGGACACCGGGGCGTCCACGGTGGACGTCCCCGGGGGCCGGGTCGAGGTGACGGTGTCCCGCGGCGCGTCGACGCTGTCGGGCCCGGCGGAGATCGTGGCGCGCGGCGAGCTCGACGAAGCCTGGTGGGCCGCCGCCGGGTCATGATCCGGTGAGCCACGCCGCCAGCGCGGCGGCGATCGGCTGCCCCGTCCCGTGCTCGAAGTAGGTGAACCCGGGGGACGGGTTCACCTCGAAGCAGACGACCCGGCCGTCCGGGACCAGCTTCAGGTCGATCCCGGCGAACGGCAGCTGGAGCGCCGCGGCCAGCCGGACGCACCGGTCCGCGACGTCCGGGTCGAGGTCGTGGGCGCGCAGCGTGGCCGTCGCCCCGGCCCGGCTCGCGTAGCGGTAGTCGACGGCCGTCGTGGTGATCTCGGTCGCGAACACCCGGCCGCCGACGACGTGCACGCGGACGTCGGGGCCGTCGAGGTGCTCCTGGAACTGGACCGGGCACCAGCGCAGCCGGGCCAGCCGCTCGGCGTCGGCGGCGGGGTCGAACGCGGTGACGATCGAGCGGACGCCGCTGATCGACTTGTACACGAGCGGGCCGTGGTCCCCCGCGAACGCGAGCACCTCCGCCGGGTCGCTGGACACCAGGGTCGACGGCGTGCCGAAGCCGTGCCGGGTGATCAGCTGCGCCTGGTAGGGCTTGGAGACGTTGGAGCCCATCGCGAGGAGGCGGTTGGCGACCCGGCACTGCCCCGAGCTCCCGGTCAGCTCGGTGAATGCGGTCAGCGCGTCGCAGAAGCGCCGGGCGTGGTCGAGGTCCGCCGGTTCGAGGCCGGGGAAGAGCTCGGGCTCGACCGGCCGCGCGTACACCCCGGTGACCCCGGCGAGCTCGACCGTCCGGTCGCGGGTGCGCAGCACGCCGCCGGCGTCGGCCCCCGGGTCCAGCCGGAGGTCGATCGTGTCGCGGGCCGCAGCGCGGGAGTCGACGAGGACGACGTCGGCGTCCCTGGCCCGCAGCTCGGCGGCGACCAGGTGGACCGGGGGCTCGTCGGGGAGCCCCCACAGCAGCACCGTCATGGTGTCTCCAGGGCGTGGAGCAGCCGGTTGACCAGCAGGTCGCCGCCGGGCCGGAGGGCGGGCACCGCGGTGAGGCCGGCGAACCACCAGTCCTCGCCGCCGACCAGGAAGTCGAGGCCGAGCAACGCCGTTTCGGCGCCGAGCAGCTTCGTCAGCCGGCGCACGCCGGTCGCCGTGGCGGGCGGCACGTCCCGGTCGAGCACCTCCTGGTCGAGGCAGAGCACCTGCCGCGGCCGGACCGGTCCCGCCGCGGCGGCCCGGGCGCCGGCGAGCGCGGCGTCCCCCGGCGGCCACGGCGTGCCGGTGCCCAGCCGGAGCGGGGCGCAGCGCAGGCCGGCGGTGTGCGCGGCCGCCCACGCGAGCACCGGGTCCGGGGCCGGACCGGCCAGGCACTGCGGGGTCGGCGTGTTGCGTACCGGGCAGCCCAGGCCGGCGAGCCAGCTGAGGGTGTAGGCGAACAGCTCGGCCGAGGCGTAGTCACGCTCGGCGGGCTCGGCCCGCGACCAGGCGAGCGCGGGCGGCTCGCGGACGCGGTTCAGCACCCCGGTCAGCGCCGCGCCGTCGAGCACGACGCCGTCCGCGAGCTCGATGGTGGTGCGGACGTCGCCCGCCGGGCCGATCCGGTGGTCGTGCCGGCGGGCGAACGACAGGTGTTCGGCCGTCACCGTGACGCACGCCCGGCCGGCCCGGGTGGCCCGGCGGGCGAACCACTGGCTGTCGGTGTCGTCGAGCGAACAGAGGACGAGCAGCACCGTGGCGCCTCCTGGTCGTCACGCCGGCGGCGTGTCGAATTCCGTCTTCGCGGCGACGGCCTCGGCGACCTGCTGCTCCAGCTCCGCCCGCAGCTGCCCGGTTTCGGCGTCGGTCAGCGGCTCCTGGCCGGTGAGCGGCGTGACCAGGTCGGGACGCAGTTCCGGGCCGACGAACCCGCCGAGCCTGCTCAGCTGCTCCTCGACCGCGCGCAGCCGCTCTTCGAGGCCGCCGCCGGGGCCGAGCGGGCCGGGGTCGGGGCCCGGGCCGGGGCCGTGCTCCCGGTCCTTGAAGATGTCCCGGACGTCCTTGAGCCGCTTGTCGAGCACCAGTTCCTTCTGGAGCTCCTTGCGCAGCTCCTTGCGGAATTCCTTCTCCTTGATGAAGTCCTTCCGGCCGTCCTTGATGTCCTTGATGATCGACTTGCCGATGCAGAGGGAGACGTCCAGTTCGGACAGCACCGCGCTGATCGGGTTGGCGACCGTGCTGGCGCCGGCGCCCGCGAAGAGCAGGCCGACGACGTACCCGCCGGAGTCGACGATCACCGAGCCGGAGTCGCCGTGGTCGGAGAAGATCGCGTTGTGCGCGGTGTCGGCGGCGATGCTGACCTGGTTGGTCAGCGTGTGCACGCCGAGCCCGTCGCCGTAGTCGACGCTGACGGTGGCGGCGATCCCGTCGACGGTGCCGTAGGACAGGCCGGTGGTGCGGCCGCGCTTGCGGACCGCCATGCCCAGGGTGGCGGCCTTGCTGCCCCGGACGTCGCCGATTTCGGCGACCGAGCACGAGGTGGCCTTGCCCGCGTCGATGGAGATCACGGCCCCGTCGACGTTGCCGGACAGCGTGGCCCGCAGGATGGCGCCGAACTCGTCGCCGGGCACGACACCGGTGTCGATCCGGCTCGGCTGCACCATCCGGTCCCCGGCGTGCCAGCCGGAATCGACCGCCGCGACGTGGAAGTTGGTCAGCGCGGCGTGAGCCCGGGTCGCGTTGTCGATGACGATCGCGCCCAGCGTGCCGGCGAAGATGTGGTTGCCGATGACGCGGCTCGGGCCCATGCTGACGCCGCCCTGGAGGGTGCCGTAGTGCGTGGTGTCCGCCTGCGCGGAAACGTCGAGTTCCACGCTGGCGACGTGCAGTTCGTACCGGCGCTCGACGACGTCGGTGACGGCGCCTTCGATCTGTTCCGGAATGCGTTCCTCGTGCGGGATGTCGTCGGTTTTCCGGGCGACGTGCACCCGGATGGCGACCTGGTCGGTCCGCTGCCCGCCGACCTCCTTGTAGCCGACGTCGACGCCGGTCACGCCGGGCCGGCCGAGCAGTTCCTGTTCGACTCGCTCCTTGATGGCGACGAGCTCGTCCACTGTGGCCATGCTGCACCTCCGATCGATCGTCGCGCGACGATCGAAGGTAGAGACGCCCGGCGGACCGGCGCTGATACATTCACGGCCAAGATTGTTTTGAGGCCGTGAATGAATTTCTTCCCGATTGTTTTCCCGGCGATACTAGGACGGCTCGCCGACCTTTGCTTCGACCGAGAAATCGCCTTCGCCGGTCGTGACGTCCACAATGGCCCCCGCACTGCGGATGTCCGGCTCGATCCGCGCGAACCGCGCCAGCAGCTCGGGTGGACCGGTCACCGTCAGCGCCTCCACCGCCGAGCGCATCGACACCTTCGCGTCCGTCTTCGCCCGCCGCACCGCCGCGATCACCTGGCTCGCCAGCGGCAGCAGTTCCCGCTCGCCGTCGCCGGTCTCCGGGACGGGCCACGCCGCCCGGTGCACCGATCCCTCCTGCCACCACGACCAGACCTCTTCGGTCGCGAACGGCAGGAAGGGCGCGAACAGCCGCAGCAACGCCGACAACGCCGTCACGAGTGCCGCCCGCGCGGACTCGGCCGCGTCGGCGCCCTGGTCGCCGTAGGCCCGGCCCTTCACCAGCTCCACGTAGTCGTCGCAGAACGTCCAGAAGAACGTCTCGGTGACCTGCAGGGCCCGCGCGTAGTCGAGGTCCTCCAGGGCCGCCGTCGCCTGCTCGACGACGACGGCCAGCGACGCCAGCAGCGCCCGGTCCAGCGGCTCGGCGGCGGCCGCGCCCGGCATCGGCACGCCGAGGCCGAGCACGAACCGGCTCGCGTTGAGCAGCTTCGTCGCCAGCCGGCGGCCGACCTTCATCTGGCCCTCGTCCACCGCGGTGTCGACGCCGGGCCGCGCGCTCGCCGCCCAGTACCGCACCGCGTCCGAGCCGAAGCGCTCCAGCATGTCCACCGGGGTCGTCACGTTGCCCTTGGACTTCGACATCTTCTTGCGGTCGGGGTCGAGCACCCAGCCCGCGATCGACGCCGCCCGCCACGGCAGCACGCCGTGCTCCAGCTCCGCGCGCACCGCCGTCGAGAACAGCCAGGTGCGGATGATCTCGTGCGCTTGCGGCCGCAGGTCCATCGGGAAGACGCGGGCGAAGAGGTCGTCGTCGAGGCTCCACCGGCCGACGATCTGCGGCGTCAGCGACGACGTCGCCCAGGTGTCCATCACGTCCGGATCGGCCGCGAACCCGCCGGGCACGCCGCGCTGGTCTTCGGTGAACCCGGGCGGGACGTCGCTGCTCGGGTCGACCGGCAGGGCGTCGGGCAGCAGCGGGGTGTCGTACTCGGGCTCGCCCTGGTCGTCGAGCCGGTACCACAGCGGGATCGGCACGCCGAAGAACCGCTGCCGGCTCACCAGCCAGTCGCCGGCGAGGTTCTCGACCCACGACGAGTAGCGCACCTTCATGTGCTTCGGCACCCAGGTGAGCTCGTCACCGCGGGCGAGCATCTTTTCCCGGAACGCCGGGTCGGTGCCGCCGTTGCGGAGGTACCACTGCCGGCTGGCGACGATTTCCAGTGGCTTGTCGCCCTTTTCGTAGAACTTCACCGTGTGCGTGATCGGCCGCGGCTCGCCGCGCAGGGCACCGGCTTCGCGCAGCAGGCGGACGACGATCTCGCGTCCGGTGTGGACGGTCTTGCCCACCAGCGGCGCGTACGCCGCCGCGGGCACGCCGTGCGGCGCGTCGGGCAGGAACCGCCCGTCGCGGCCCAGCACCACCCGCGTGGCGAGCCGCAGCTCGCGCCACCACGTGACGTCGGTGGTGTCGCCGAAGGTGCACACCATTGCGATGCCGCGGCCCTTCTCCGGATCCGCCAGGTGGTGCGCCACCACGGGCACCTCGACGCCGAACACCGGCGTCCGCACGGTCTTCCCGAACAGCGCCTGGAACCGCTCGTCATCCGGGTGCGCGACCAGGGCGACACACGCGGGCAGCAGCTCCGGCCGGGTCGTCGCGATCACCACGTCTTCGCCGTCCGGCCCGGTGAACGCCAGGTCGTGGAAGGCACCCGGGCGTTCGCGGTCCTCCAGTTCGGCCTGGGCGACGGCGGTGCGGAAGGTGACGTCCCAGAGCGTCGGCGCTTCGGCCTGGTACGCCTCGCCGCGCTCGAGGTTGCGCAGGAACGCGCGTTGCGAAATCAGCCGCGAATCGTGCCCGATCGTCTGGTAGGTCATCGTCCAGTCGACCGACAGCCCGAGCCGCCGCCACAGCTCTTCGAAGACCTTCTCGTCGGTTTCGGTCAGCGATTCGCACAGCTCGACGAAGTTGCGCCGCGAGATCGAGACCACGTCCTTGCCCGGCTTCTCCGGGGCGCGGAAGTCCGCGTCGTAGGGCAGGGAGGGGTCGCAGCGGACGCCGAAGTGGTTCTGCACCCGGCGTTCGGTCGGCAGGCCGTTGTCGTCCCACCCCATCGGGTAGAACACCTCGAGCCCGCGCATCCGCTTGAAGCGGGCCAGGACGTCGGTGTGGGTGTAGGAGAACACGTGCCCGATGTGCAGCGACCCGCTGACCGTCGGCGGCGGGGTGTCGATCGAGTAGATCTCGTCCCGGGTCTTGGTCCGGTCGAAGCGGTAGGCGCCGGTGGATTCCCACACAGGTACCCACTTGGCCTCCAGACCGTCGACACCGACCTTGTCCGGGACTCGCGGGCGTTCGTATGGGGTACTCATGGACCAACTCTAGGCGGCCGCGGAACCGCTTTTCGCCTCGGTCGGCAAGTCGCGCATGCGCCGCAACGGCGACCACAGCACCCACACCACCGCGGCACTTTCGCCGGCGACCGCGACCCAGATCGCGCCGGTGAGGCCGAGCCACTCGCCGAGGCCGCCGCCCAGCAGGCCGCCGAGCGGCATCGTGCCCCAGACGACGCACCGCACGCTCGCGTTCATCCGGCCGAGCAGCCGGTCGGGGCAGATCGCCTGCCGGTAGGACACCTGCGCGACGTTGTAGACGATGATCCCGAAGCCGGCGGCCGCTTCGCCCAGCAGGGCGAGGCCGAACCGCCAGTCGAGGGCGGTGAGCGGGAGCAGCAGGTGCCCGGGCAGGGTGAACAGCGGCACCAGCCAGATCGCCCGCGCCTGGCCGAGCCGCCGGGTCAGCGCACCGGAGCAGAGCGCGCCGAGGATCCCGCCGGCGCCCCCGGCGGCCAGCAGCACCCCGACCGCGGCCGGCGGGAGACCGGCGACCCGCGTCAGGAACAGCACCTCCACGGCCATCAGCGCCGCGTTGAAGAAGTTCGCCGTCGCCGTCGTTCCCACGATGGCACGCAAGGGGCCATCGGCGAAGACGAAGCGCAGTCCTTCGGCGATCTGCAGCAGCAGCCGGGGCTGGTCGCCGCGCTCCGGTTCGGGTTCCCGCGTCCGGATGCGCAGCAGGCACAGCGCCGAGGTGAGGAAGCCGAGGCTGGTGACGAGCACGGTGTTGGCCGCCGTCACCAGCTGGACCAGCACACCGGCGGCGCTCGGCCCGGCGATCTGCGCGGTCGACTGGACGGCCTGCAGCTTCGTGTTGCCCTCCAGGAGGTGTTCCCGGCCGACGAGCGACGGCAGGTACGACTGGTAGGCGATGTCGAAGAACACCGTCGCCATGCCCACGAGCAGCACGACCACCAGCAGCTGCACGAACGTCAGCACACCGGTCCACCAGGCGAGCGGGACGGTCAGCAGCAGCGCGAAGCGGGTGAAGTCGGCGGTGAGCATGACCCGGCGGCGGCTGAGCCGGTCGACCCAGACCCCGGCGGGCAGCCCGATCAGCAGGAACGCGGCCGTCTCGGCCGCGGTGAGCAGGCCCATCTGGACCGGCGTCGCGGCCAGTGTCACCGCCGCGAGCAGCGGCACGGCGGTGTTGCCGACGAACGTGCCGAACTGGCTGGCCGTGTCGCCGGCCCACAACCGTCTGAAGTCCGCGTGGCGGAAGAGTGACCCCCGGTGCATGGGTCCCGAGTGTGGCCTGAGTGATTGGAAAGTGTCAATCACTGTTCGCTCTAGGCTGTGCGCGTGTCTTCTGAGCAACGACGCGCCGCGACCGAAGCCGAGGCCGCCGCGCTGGCCTCCGGAATACGGCTGCGCATCATCCGGTTGACCTTCTCGGAGGCGCTGACGAACAAGGAACTCGCGCAGCGGCTCGGCCGCGACCCGGCGACGACCCTGCACCACGTGCGCAAGCTGGTCGAAACCGGTTTCCTCGCCGCCCAGCCGCCGCGCCGCGGGGCCAGGGGCGCACGCGAAATCCCGTATCTTTCGACCGGGCTTTCGTGGACACTCGACTCATGCGGTGACCAGGACTTGGACCAGGCGATGCTCGAGGCGTACCTCGCCGAGATCGCCGAGACCGGTTTCGACGGCGTGCACCAGACACGCCTCGTCGTCCAGGTGGCCCCCGAGGAGCGGGCGGAGCTGGAAACGCGGCTCAACGCCCTGCTCGAGGAGTTCCGCGCGCGTCCCCGCCGTCCCGGCGCGGAGCGCACCGCGATCTACCTCGCCACCTATCCCAGCACGTAATAGTTCGGTTCCCGCGGCGAATCGTGGGACCATGGAGGCACGATGACAGAACTGACACACACCGAAGACCACGACGACGACCTGTACGACGGCGACCCGTCGACAGGCGAAATGGAGCTCGAAGACCGGGCGTCGCTGCGCCGGGTCCGGGGACTGTCCACGGAGCTGGACGACGTCACCGAGGTCGAGTACCGGCAACTGCGGCTGGAACGCGTCGTGCTGGTCGGCGTGTGGACCGAGGGCACGGCCCTGCAGTCCGAGGCGTCGCTGGCCGAGCTGGCGCGCCTGGCCGAGACGGCGGGCTCGGAGGTCCTCGAAGGCCTCATCCAGCGGCGGACCAAGCCGGACCCGGCCACCTACATCGGCTCGGGCAAGGTGCGGGAGCTGCGGGACATCGTCGGCTCCACCGGCGCCGACACCGTGATCTGCGACGGCGAGCTCTCGCCCGGCCAGCTGCGGCAGCTCGAGGAGAAGGTCAAGGTCAAGGTCATCGACCGGACCGCGCTGATCCTCGACATCTTCGCCCAGCACGCCCGGTCGAAAGAGGGCAAGGCGCAGGTCGAGCTGGCCCAGCTGCAGTACCTGATCCCGCGCCTGCGCGGGTGGGGTGCGTCGCTGTCCCGGCAGGCCGGTGGCCGCGCCGGCGGCGCGAACGGCGGCGTGGGCCTGCGCGGTCCCGGTGAGACCAAGCTCGAGACCGACCGGCGGCGGATCAACAAGCGCGTGGCGAAGCTGCGCCGGGAGATCGCGGCCATGGACACCATCCGCGAGACCAAGCGCGGGCGGCGGCTGGCCAACGAGGTGCCCAGCGTGGCGATCGTCGGCTACACCAACGCCGGCAAGTCGAGCCTGCTCAACGCGCTGACCGGGGCCGGGGTGCTGGTGGAGGACGCGCTGTTCGCCACCCTCGACCCGACCACCCGGCGCGCGCAGACGCCGGACGGCCGCGGCTTCACGCTGACCGACACCGTCGGGTTCGTGCGGCACCTGCCGCACCAGCTGGTGGACGCCTTCCGCTCGACGCTGGAGGAGGCCGCCGACGCGGACCTGCTGCTGCACGTGGTGGACGGGTCCGACCCGGCACCGGAGGAGCAGGTCAGCGCGGTGCGCGAGGTGCTCGGCGAGATCACGCGCAAGCGCAAGGAGCCGCTCCCGCCGGAGCTGCTGGTGATCAACAAGACCGACGCGTCCGACGAGGTCAGCCTGGCCCGCCTGCGGCACGCGCTGGCCGGTTCGGTCCAGGTCTCGGCCCGGACCGGGGCGGGCATCGCGGAGCTCGTCGAGGTGATCGCCGAGCGCCTGCCGCGCCCGGAGGTCACGGTCGACGTGCTGGTGCCGTACTCGCGCGGCGAGCTGGTCGCGCGGGCGCACGCGGACGGCGAGGTCCTCGAGGAGGAGCACGCCGAGGAAGGCACGCGCCTGCTGGTGCGGGTCCGCCCGGACCTCGCGGCGGCTTTGCGCGAGTACGAGACCAACTCGACCGGGGCCTGAGACGTCTCCGTAGTGTGCGGCTGCAGAGGTCGCACACTACGGAGGTGGCTGCGTGCGCTGGGTCGTCGCTCTTGCGGCAGTTTCGCTGGCCGTGTCCGGCGGGCCGGCTTTCGCGGCCTCGGCCCCGTCGGTGCCTTCGCCGGAGACGCTGTGCACGGTGAAGGACAGCCGCATCGGCGAGCTGTCGGGCCTGGTCTCGGACGGCTCGCAGCTGTACGCGATCAATGACGGCGGCAGCAAGGTCGAGGTGTTCGTGCTGGGCCGCGACTGCAAGGTGCAGAAGGTCCTCACGGAGAAGACGGACCCGTTCGACGTCGAGGACCTGGCCCGCACGCCGGACGGAACGCTGTGGCTGTCGGACACGGGCGACAACAAGAAGGGCCGGCTGACGGTCGCACTGCTGGAGCTGAACCCGCAGGGCAAGGTCACGCTCCACCGGCTGACGTACCCGGACGGCCAGCACGACACCGAAGCACTGATCATGGACAAGGCGGGCACGCCGTACCTGATCACCAAGGACATCCTGGGCGAGGCCCGGGTGTACCGGCCGTCGGGCCCCCTGGCGAGCCCGGGACCGACCAGCCTGGAGAAGGTGGGCACGGTCAAGATCCCGGAAACGGACACCCAGGGCGGCCCGGTGGGCTCGATCGGCTCGGTCCTGGTAACGGGCGGCGCATCGTCGGCCGACGGCACGGTGGTGGCGCTGCGGACGTACACGGACGCGTATGTGTACGCGGCCCCGGACGGCGATGTATTGGCGGCGTTGCAGCGCCAGCCGGTCCGGATCCCGTTGCCGGGGGAGAAGCAGGGCGAGGCGATCGCGTTCGACCCCGACGGGACGTTGCTGTCGGGGAGCGAAGGAGTGGGCCAGCCCCTCCGCACGGTGCGGGGCGCGGCGGCGTTGGCCGCGCAGTCCGGCGCACCGGCGGAGGGGACGGCTTCGACCGGCACGAACGCTTCGTCCGGCTCGGCGGGGGACGGGGCCGGGCTCCCCGTCCTGCCCGCGGCCGGGATCACGCTCGCGGTGGTCGGTCTCGGCTGGTTCGGCTTCAGCAAGCTGCGCCGCCGCACCCGCCGCTGACCTCCGGCTCCCCACGGCCGAAGATCATCCGATCCGGTGAACCTCCCGGGCCGTGCGAAAGCCCGGAAGCACCTCGGCTAAAGCCGCCGCAGCACCGCCACGACCTTGCCGAGCACCGTGGCGTCGTCGCCGGGGATCGGCTCGTACGCCTCGTTGTGCGGCATCAGCCAGATGTGGCCGCCCTTGCGCTTGAACGTCTTGACCGTCGCTTCGCCGTCGATCATCGCCGCGACGATCTCGCCGTTGTCCGCGTCCGGCTGCTGCCGAACCACCACCCAGTCGCCGTCGGTGATGGCCGCGTCGACCATCGAGTCACCCGTGACCTTCAGCAGGAACAGCTCGCCCTCGCCGACGATCTCCCGCGGCAGCGGGAAGACGTCCTCGATGGCCTGCTCGGCCAGCACCGGGCCACCGGCGGCGATCCGGCCGACCAGCGGCACGTACGCCGCCTTCGGCATCGACGGCGGCTGGTCCATCTCGATGCCCATGGGGTTGTCGTCGGTCGCCGACAGCACGCCGACCGCGCGCGGCCGGTTCGCGTCGCGCCGCAGGTAGCCCTTGCGCTGGAGAGCGCGCAGCTGGTGCGAGACCGACGACGTCGACGTCAGCCCGACCGCCTCACCGATTTCGCGGACGCTCGGCGGGTAGCCGTAGCGGCTCACCCACGTGCGGATCACGTCGAGCACCTGCTGCTGGCGGACGGTGAGGGTCTCGTCCACGTCGTACACCTCGGGCATGGCGTGCACCTTGCCCGAGTCGCCGGGGGACCCGCTGGTCCTGCCCGCCTTGTTCTCCTTCGCCACTGCGTCGCCTCCCAGACGTTCGCTGCACGTATCTGCGCGCCGGCCGCCGCCCGCGGGGTGCGGGCACGCTCGCCGGCGGCATCTGCCCGGCAGATGCCCTGGTCACCGACGTTAGCCCCCGGGCACGACGATTTCAAACATCTGTTCGATCGACACGCCGTGTCCGCTCGATTTTGTCGGTGGCAGGTGGTAGACCTTCGCACGGGCGTTCGATAGAACGCCTGTTCGACCTTGATCCACGGGCCGCTCCCGGTCCGGGAATCGGGCGGACACCAGGGTTTCGAGGAGGTTCGGATGTCCATTCTGGCCGAACGCGGGCACGCCCGCCCGGCGACCCCGGTCCCGGCGCCGCTTCGTCCCGTGCGCGTGCTGCGCGGGCTTCGCGGCGAGGTCCGGCGCCCGCCGACGCGCGCCCGGGTCGTCGCGGGCCGCCGCCCGGCGGGCTCGCCGTGCGCGGCGCCCCGGCGGATCCCGGTGCGCTGGCCGTGGCTGGCGGTGCTCGCGGTGGCGAGCTGCCTGGTGGTGATCGGGCTGGGGCTCCTCGGCGGGCCGTCCGCCGCGCCGGTGCCGGAGCGGACGGCGACGGTGTCGGTCGGCCAGGGCGACACGCTGTCGTCGCTGGCCGCCCGGTTCGCGCCGGACAGCGACCCGGCCGCCGTCGTCGCCCGGATCGAGGACCTCAACCGCCTGGACGGCGCCGTGCTGGTGCCCGGCCTGCCGCTGACGGTGCCGGTCGCCGGTACCGTCCCGGCGCCCTGACCCCGTGGAGCGCCGGGTGAAGATCACCCGCTTCGGTGAACCTCGCGTTGGGCCGGACCGGTGAACGCCAGGTCGTCGCGGCCAGGCTCGTGCACTTCTCACCCGGGCGTGGCCGACACGCCGCCGCAGCTTGCGCACTCCTCCGCCGAGTTCTACGCTCGCCCGCTATATGTAGTAGTTACACCGCTGTAGTTGGTCCACAGGTTGGGGTAGACTGGGCAGCAGTTGTCCACAGCTGGTCGGCGTTTACCCACCGGATGTCCACAAAACGATCACCAGGTGCAGGGGTGCGTGGTGGTTGCGGGACGTCGACCGGGGCGGCCGGCGCGGAGGGGAAGGTGATCGGCGGATGAGGTGCCCGTTCTGCCGGCATGCGGACTCTCGGGTCGTCGACTCCCGAGAGGTGGATGAAGGCCAGGCGATCCGCAGGCGGCGCTCGTGCGCGTCGTGCGGACGGCGGTTCACGACTTCGGAGACGATGGTGCTCGCCGTCGTCAAGCGGTCCGGGGTCACCGAACAGTTCAGCCGGGACAAGGTGGTGAGCGGCGTCCGCCGCGCCTGCCAGGGCAGGCCGGTCGACGACGACGCGCTGCAGCAGCTCGCGCAGCGCGTGGAGGAGTCGATCCGCTCCGCCGGGCTGGCGGAGATCCCGAGTCACGAGGTCGGCCTGGCCATCCTGGGCCCGCTGCGTGAACTCGACGGGGTCGCCTACCTCCGGTTCGCCAGTGTCTACCGCTCGTTCTCGTCGGTCGAGGACTTCGAGAAGGAGATCGCCGACCTCCGTGAGGCCATGGCGGGTGCTGCTGCCGAGAAGGACAGCGATCAGCGCGAAGACGGCGACTGAGCCGTCCCGCTGCGGGAGAGGGTTCAACCGATGACGGAAACCGTGGGAACGGGGGCCCGCGCGGCCGCCGGCAAGAAGAGCAAGGCCGGGCTGAGCGTGCAGCGCGTCTTCACGACCGAGGGGCAGCACCCGTACGACCAGGTCACCTGGGAGCAGCGGGACGTCGTCATGACGAACTGGCGCGACGGCTCGATCAACTTCGAGCAGCGCGGCGTGGAGTTCCCCGACTTCTGGTCGGTCAACGCCACCAACATCGTCACCAGCAAGTACTTCCGCGGCGCCGTCGGCAGCCCGCAGCGCGAGCGCAGCCTCAAGCAGCTCATCGACCGGGTCGTGCGGACCTACGTCAAGGCCGCGGGCGACCACGGCTACTTCGCCACCCCGCAGGACCTCGAAATCTTCGAGCACGAGCTCACCTGGATGCTGCTGCACCAGGTCTTCAGCTTCAACTCCCCGGTCTGGTTCAACGTCGGCACGCCGTCGAAGCAGCAGGTCAGCGCGTGTTTCATCCTCGCGGTCGACGACACGATGGAGTCGATCCTCAACTGGTACCGCGAAGAGGGCCTGATCTTCAAGGGCGGCTCCGGCGCCGGTCTCAACCTCTCCCGCATCCGCTCCTCGAAGGAACTGCTGACCTCCGGCGGCACCGCGTCCGGCCCGGTCTCGTTCATGCGCGGCGCCGACGCGTCCGCGGGCACCATCAAGTCCGGCGGCGCCACCCGGCGCGCGGCGAAGATGGTCGTGCTCGACATCGACCACCCGGACATCGAGGAGTTCGTCCAGACGAAGGCGCGCGAAGAGGAGAAGATCAAGGTCCTCCGCGACGCCGGGTTCGACATGGACCTCTCCGGCGCGGACATCTCCTCGGTGCAGTACCAGAACGCGAACAACTCGGTCCGCGTCTCGGACGAGTTCATGCAGGCGGTCGAGAACGGCACCGACTTCGGCCTGCGCGCCCGGCTCACCGGCGAGGTCATCGACCGCACCGATGCGAAGAAGCTGTTCCGCAGCGTCGCCCAGGCCGCGTGGGAGTGCGCCGACCCCGGCATCCAGTACGACGGCACGATCAACGACTGGCACACCTGCCCCGAGTCGGGCCGGATCACCGCGTCGAACCCGTGCAGCGAGTACATGCACCTCGACAACTCCAGCTGCAACCTGGCGTCGCTGAACCTGCTCAAGTTCGTCACCCCTGAGGGCACGTTCGACGCGCCGCTGTTCGCCCGCGCCGTCGAGTTCGTCATCACGGCGATGGACGTCTCGATCTGCTTCGCGGACTTCCCGACCGAGCCGATCGCCGACACCACGCGGAAGTTCCGCCAGCTCGGCATCGGGTACGCCAATCTCGGCGCCCTGCTGATGGCGCTGGGCCACGCGTACGACTCCGACGGCGGCCGCGCGCTCGCGGCGGCGATCACCTCGCTGATGACGGGCGTCTCCTACCGGCGTTCGGCCGAGCTGGCCCGGGCCGTCGGCGCGTACGAGGGTTACGCCCGCAACGCCGAGGCGCACCAGCGCGTGATGCGCAAGCACGCGGCGGCGAACGAGCTCGTCCGCACCTACCACTCGAACGACGCCGCCGTGCGCGCGCTGGCGACCGAGGAGTGGAAGAAGGGCATCGACCTCGGCACGAAGCACGGCTGGCGCAACGCGCAGGCGTCCGTGCTCGCGCCCACCGGCACCATCGGCTTCATGATGGACTGCGACACGACCGGCATCGAGCCGGACTTCTCGCTGGTCAAGTTCAAGAAGCTGGTCGGCGGCGGGTCGATGCAGATCGTCAACCAGACGGTGCCGCGCGCGCTGACCGCGCTGGGCTACCTGGACGAGCAGGTCGAGGCGATCGTCGAGTACGTGGCGCAGCACGGCCACGTCGTCGACGCGCCGGGGCTGCGGCCGGAGCACTACGAGGTGTTCGACTGCGCGGTCGGCGAGCGCTCGATCGCGCCGATGGGGCACGTCCGGATGATGGCCGCGGTGCAGCCGTTCCTGTCCGGCGCCATTTCCAAGACGGTCAACATGCCGGAGTCGGCGACGGTCGAAGAGGTCGAGGAGATCTACTTCCAGGGCTGGAAGCTCGGCCTGAAGGCGCTCGCCATCTACCGCGACAACTGCAAGGTCGGCCAGCCGCTGTCGACGGCGAAGAAGGAGAAGGCCGCGGCGGAGCCGGAGAAGGTGGTCGAGTACCGCCCGGTGCGCAAGCGCCTGCCGAAGAAGCGCCCGAGCCAGACGGTGTCGTTCACCGTCGGCGGCGCGGAGGGCTACCTGACGGCCGGTTCGTACCCGGACGACGGCCTCGGCGAGATCTTCGTCAAGCTCGGCAAGCAGGGCTCGACCCTGGCGGGTGTGATGGACGCGTTCTCGATGTCGATTTCGGTCGGCCTCCAGCACGGCATCCCGCTCGAGTTCTACGTTTCGAAGTTCAGCAACCTGCGCTTCGAGCCGGCGGGCATGACCGACGACCCGGACATCCGGATCGCGACGAGCGTGATGGACTACCTGTTCCGCCGCCTGGCCCTGGACTACCTGCCGTACGAGAAGCGCTCCCAGCTGGGCATCCTCTCGGCGGACGAGCGCTCGGCCGAGGTGGAGGCGAGCTACGGCGCCCCGAAGGTCGACCTCGAGGCCCTCCAGTCCACAGTGGATGCCTCGCCGGAGCCACACGTGGAAGAGCACCCGCACCGCGAAGCCCAGACGACGACGGAGCTGATGGAGCTCCGCCTCGGCAAGGCGGCGGACGCCCCACTGTGCATGACGTGCGGCACGAAGATGCGCCCGGCAGGCTCGTGCTACGCCTGCGAAGGCTGCGGCGCGACTTCGGGCTGTAGCTGAATTTCCTTCGGCTGAGCCGGTCGGAAACCCGACCGGCTCAGCCGAGGAGCCGCTGCCGTTCCGGAACCGGGCGGCGGCCCGGCGACGAACCCGAACCGGCCCGTGGGTAACCTCTGCAGGCCCGTCTTGGCGATAATCCGGGTGGAATGCGCCCGCGTCGTTTCGGAATCCGAGAGCGGTCAGGCCTGCCCGTGCGGCTGCGTATGTTTTCGAGTGCGCTCCTGCCCGAGTGCGTATCATCCAGGCAATGATCCGGGTCTTGGTTGTCGGGGCCGCCACCTTTGAGGCGGACGTCCCAGCCGGCGAGTGGAATCCGGCTGTGCCCGGTGGGTACACGTCACTGCCGGCTGTCCTGCCCGCGGTGCGGGGGCTGGCTCGCGCGTTCTCCCGGCTGGAAAACGTAGAACTGATCGACGGCGCACCGCTCGTGGATCCGGACCATCGGACTGTGCAGACGTGGTGGCAGGAGGTGCGTCAGCGGAACAATGGTCCATTGGTCGTCTGTTTCACCGGCCACGGCGTCGCTCACGGCCAGACGCTCTACCTGCCGGTAAGTGACACCGATCCGGCACGGCTACCGGACACCTCGATCAACGTCAGCCAGTGGCTGGACACCATCGAACACACCGACAGCGCGGTGCCCACCTTGTTCTTGTTCGATGTGTGCCACGCCGGCTCGGCGGTATGGCACCAGATCTCCCAGCGAGTCGGTGACACGGATCGAAAGGCATGGTTGATCGCTTCCTGTGCTCCGGATGAAAAGGCGTTCGGGGCCCGGTTCACGGCGGCACTCGCGACCGTACTGGATCGGCTTCGCGAAGGTCGGCTCCATATCGCTCCGTCACTGCGATACGCGCCATTGGAGACCATCGCAAGCGAGGTCGACCGGGAACTCGCCCGCCGGTCCAGACCGGCTGAACTTCCGCAGACTGTGTTCCGCACTCCGTCTTTCGTCGCCTCAGGACGTGAACAGCCGTTCTTCGTCAACCCCGGTCACACGGAGGATCCGTACCAGCAGCTGCGCCAGACCATCGATACCGCACTGCGGGAGCTCACCGATGTCGTGATCGCCGGTCTCGATCCGGAGCACTTCGTGACCAGGGCAATCGGTACAGCGTCCTGGTCAACGGCTTTTGGTGCATGTTTTTTCACGGGACGGGTTGGGGAACTCCGGACCGTCGGTGAATGGCTGGCCGGCGACGGCTCTTTGCTGATGATTACCGGCAGCCCGGGGGCGGGAAAATCGGCTTTGCTCGGGGTTGTCACCTGTTTGTGTCACCCACAGTTGCGCCGGCTCAGCCCCCCGATCCGAGCTCGTTTGTCGGCGTCGGTGCGGCACATCGAGTGGCCTTCGCCTTTCGCTGCGGTCCATGCGCGGGCCCGCGACGTGTCGGACGTGGTCACGTCGTTCGCGGCTCAGCTCGGTCTCGCCGCACCGCCGGCCGACGCCGAACGGATCGTGGACTTCTTCGCCAATCAGCTCGCAACCCTCCCGCAGCCTCCGGTGCTGGTGATCGATGCCGTCGACGAGTCGCTGGACAGTCGGACGCTGGTCGATGACTTCATCGCTCCGCTACTTCGAAAAAGGGCCTCCGATCGGCCCCTTTGCCGCATCATGGTCGGCGTCCGGCCTTGGTGGGACCAGCTGGAAGGGTTGCGGTACGCGGCTTCCCGTGGTGTGGTGATAGATCTCGATTCCTCGACGCCGGCCGAAGAGCTCGCGACCGACCTTGCCACGTATCTTGAAGACATCCTGGCGGCCGGGCCAGGGTACGACCGGGCCGTCGTCATGGCCGTCGGCCGACGACTCGCGCGGTCGGCGGGCCGTTTCTTGCTCGCATCCCTGTTCGCCCGCTATCTGGACCGCCACCCCGGTCTGTCGATCGACCAGGCGATCGCGGTCCTGCCCGCAGATCTGCCGGGCATGTTCCGCCTGCATATGGAGTCTTCTCCGGTGCCGTGGCTACGGCCGGTGTTGACCGTCGTAGCCAACGCGAAGGGGCAGGGCATTCCGCTCGAATTGATCCACCACTGCCTTCCGGACGGCGCTGAAGAGGCAACGATCGATGATGTTCGTCAGGCGGTCACGGAGGCGGTGTTTTACCTGCGTACCGATACCGACGTTGACGGCCGCCTCCTCTATCGGCTCTTCCACCAGAGTCTGATCGATCACTTCCACGACGAGGCAGGCGAAGCAGTCATGACGGACCGGCTGCTGTCGACGGTCATACCCGGAAATCCGGTGCCTGCCTGGCATTCCGCGTTTCCTTACGTCCTCCGTCATGTCCTCGACCATGCCGCGTCCGGCAGCGCTACCATCGTGAATCGCCTGCTGACTGATCCGGCTTTCTTGGTCCACGCAGATCCTGCCGGCGTGGTAAGGAATCTGGATCGAGCGACGTCGGTCATGGCTCAGCGGCACGGATCCGTCTACGCCGGCGAGTGGCTGGGCATCCGCGAAGCCAATCCTGCCCGACGTAAGCAGTTGCTTGCCTTCTCGGCGGCTCGGCAAGATCACCGGGATCTCGTAAGCTGGCTTCGGGATGTGGTCACCGAATCGGAACCGCCTCCGCTCGAGCCTCGATGGGTGACCGGGGCGGCGGCACAAAACCTGCTTCTGGTCTTCGAACCTGCCACGGCCGAAGCTGTGACCGCTCTCGCCGTCGGACGCGGTGGTACCGGTCCGGTAGTGGTGGTCGGTGGTCGCGGGGGAACGGTGGACGTGCACGATGCCCTTGACGGATCGGCGCTGTTCTCCCTCGACTGTCACGATGAGCCGATCCTGGCGATCGAGACCCTCGACCGCGGCGACCTTTCGATCGCGGTTGTCGGCAGCGCGAGCCGGATACGAGTTTCGAGCCTCAACGACGGATTTCTGTTCGCCGAATACGAGGATCCTGATCTCGGCTTGGTGGCACTAGGCGCTTTCATCGACGAGGACTCGGGGGCGCCCGTCGCCTGTGTGATCACCAGCGCGGGTGATTTGATGTTCATCTACCTGGACGATGGGGAAGTTCGCGCTCTCCAGTCCGGTTTGCCGGCCGATATCCTTGCGGTCCAGGTCGTTGCCCGTGGTGATGAGTTGATGGTCAGAACAAGGTGTGCCGACGACTATGAGCCGGAGGCCGGAGTAGCTGCCTTGGCTCTTAGTGAATTCGAGGGGCAGCCAGTCGAGGTTGTCGGACTTCGGGACAGCCGTATAGAATTGTGGCGAAGTGAGGGCGATGACTTTCTGTGCTGTCTGCACTCATACGAAGGGGTGTCGGCGGTAATTCGGCTTTCTCGCTGGCCCAGGGAAAATGGCCACATATCGACCGTTCATACGGTCGGCCTGCGTACCGAAGAAGTGGTGGCAGTGGCCTTAGGGCGTGCGCGTGGTATCCCTATTGTGGTCGGGGTGCTTGCTGACAACCAAATCCGAGTGTGGGATGTCTCGTATCGGGCCATTGTCGGCCTCGGTCACAACGAGGATGTGTCGATTTCTATTTTGAACCGGCGACCTGGCGGTTTGGTCGTCGCCGACTGTGCAGCTCAAGAGCTTCCTTGCTGGAACGATGTGGAGCGAAGGTTTCAATCCGTCTTGCGAGAACGTCGGGTGAGGGCGTGGGAGATGGACACTGGCGAGGAAATATTTGTCGATGGCATTGGCGCATTGGAAGAATCCACGACCAGGTCTCGAACGCCGCCGCCGAACGTGGATACCTGTGTCGCCTGGGCTGGTGGTGCACTGGAAGGTCGTGGTGAATTGCTTGTCAGCGTGGAGCGGAATGGGGCGGTTATGGTTCGGGAAGCTACGACTGGCGAGTATCTGGGTGGCCCTTTGCGCCTCCCGGTGCACCAGGTGTACCGCGCTGCGATTGCGATGAACGAGCGCGGAGTGGCGATCTGCTATGACGGTGAGATCGCCATGCTGGAGTGGGCATTGGGCGATCGAGGCGGGCTCGGCGGCCGGGTTGCCGTTCCCTTTCCGGCTGGCACTCATATCGCGGTCTGGGTTCCAGCTGAGTTCAGTGTCGAACGCGAGGCGGTCGACCGATGGGATCTCTACGCACTCGACAGTTGGGAATCTGGTAAAGCCGTTCGGGACCCGGAAGGTAGTCTGGCAGCTCCGGTCGACGTGGAGCCCGATGTGATGCTCCGCTGCATCGCGACGGTCCTCGACAGTCAAGGGCGGGACGTCATCGAACTCGAAGCGACATCGTTGGTGATTTCATTCGATGGCGACCAAGTGCAAGACCGGAGTGTCCCCGCGTTCGTCGTGGTGACGCAGCAGCGGCCGCGAGTCACCCGATGACCCCTGTGCTGGCGGTACACGGAATCGGCAACCTCCGTCGTTCCGTAGAGCCGGACCGAGCCGCGGCAGAGCTGGCCGAGGACTGGCAACCACGTCTCGACGCCGGCTACCGGGCTGCCGGACTCGACGTCGGCGCGCCGCGCCTCGCCGTCGCCTACTACGCTCATTTGCTGGCTGACGTCGATGTGCAGGCGGTTCACGGGAGCGAACTCGGCAGTCTGACACCGGGGGAACGGGCCGTGGTCCGGGCTTGGCTGCTGGCCGCCGGGGCGCCTGAACCCGAAGAGGCGCAGGGATGGCTCACCGCTCCCCTTCGTCAAGCTTTTGACTGGCTGGCACGCAGGCGGGGGCGCTCCTTCGACGTGTTGGCGCGGATCGCGGTCGCGTTGGCACGCGACGCCAACTCTTACCTCACCAAACCCGGACGCCGGCGTGCCGCCCGCGAGATCGTCGCGGCGGCCATCGAGCAGCACCACCCCAGAGTTCTCGTCGCCCACTCACTTGGTTCAGTGGTCGCCTACGAGGCGTTGCACGCATACCCTCAGCTGAAGGTCGATCTGTTCGTCACCGTCGGATCACCACTCGGCCTGCCGTTTGCGATCTTCGACGCGTTGGAGCCGGAGCCGGCCGAGGGTCGAGGTACCCGGCCGGTGGGTGTGGGGAAGTGGGTCGATTTGGCCGACCCCGGTGACTTGGTAGCGGTGCCGAAACGGCTCGGCGACCGGTTTCCGGTCGACCGGCACGAGCAATGTGCCATCGGTATGCTGGACTTCCATACCCTGGGTGCCTATCTGGCGCATGACCGCACCGCGCTGACTATCGCAGCACCGCATGACTGAGCAGATTCGGCATGCGACTAATCGCTGCGAGGTCACCAGTAAGCACTGGGCTGCACCTCGGTGATCGGTTGACGTACGAATCATCACCGAATCTCCACGAAACCCTGCCCATCCGGTCCACAAACACGCGGCATCATCGAACCGATGACGTACGCACACTGGCTCCAGGATTTCGAAACCGAGGCCGAACGCCGCCGGCAGCGCGAAGACCCGCCGTGGGAACGGGGCGCGCGCCTGCATCCCGACGTCGCCAAGAGCATCCAACGGTTCCAGGTCGGCGAAGCCGGGGACGGCGCCAACCTCATCGCGAAAGCCGCCGGGGACGACACCTACCTCGCCGCCGTGAAGCTCTTCGTCGCCGAGGAGCAGAACCACGCCCGGATGCTCGCCGGACTGCTGGCCGCCGCGAACGTGTCCACCATCCCGGGGCACTGGTCGGACACCGTGTTCGTCAAGCTGCGGCGGGCGCTCGGGCTGCGGCTGGAGCTCATGGTGCTGCTCATCGCCGAAGTCGTCGCCCTGCGGTACTACCGCGCCCTGCGCGACGGCACGACCGATCCCTTGGTGTGCCAGGTCGCGGCCCGCATCCTCGCCGACGAGGAGCGGCACGTGCCGTTCCACTGCCACCGGCTCGAGATCGGCTTCCGCGCCCTCCGCAAGCCCGCCCGGGCGGCGGTGTTAGGCGCGTGGCGGATCCTCCTGCTCGGGGTCGCGGTCACGGTCGCCGCGGACCACGGGCCGGCACTGCACAGGCTCGGCGTCGGGCGGGTCGTCTTCGTCGCCGAGGTGCTCACCGAGTTCGAGGCCGCCCTCGCGCGGATCCGCGGGGAAGAGGCGAGGCCGAAGCCGCGGTATCTCCCGAAGCGCGCCCGGCCGCGCGGGCTCTTCTAGCCCTTCTCGCTCTCGATGGCGAGTGAGCGTTCGGCATTGTCCAGTAGTTCCTTGTAGGTGATCACGGTGATCCGAGCATGCTCAGCGTTGTATGTGCGAAGCGTCTCCGTGATTTTCTGCTCGTCGAACTGCGATTGGAATGCGGGATGCCCGATCACGACGGTGCCGGTCGCCCGCCGGGACTCGACGCCGTGCTCGTGGCGTATCGCATGGCGATCTTCGTCGAAAGCAGTGAGGTAATTCGAGACTTGGCTCATTGCTTCGTGGACTCGTCGGTCGACGATCAGGCCGAAGCTGCGGTAGGTCCGGACTAGCGGCACATTCGCCCGTTTGAGCTCTACGACGTGGAGGGAGCCGTCGGGACGCAACAGCGGAATGTCGACCTCGGTTCCGGTGGTGAACCGGCGCCGGTACGCTTCCCCGACGTAGCTTCCCCCGAAGAGCCAGTAGGAGCCGCGAAGCGCTTGCTGAAGGTGGGCTTCGGTGCTGTTCGGATTTTCGACGACGTCCCGGATCACGGACAGCCGCTCCCGGCGGAGCTGCAACTGAGCTGCCTCGACCAGGCTGGTCAATTCGACCTCCGACAGGTCGAAGACTCCGACTTCGTTGTCGAGGTCCGGATGCACCCTTCGGGTCAGGACTTCGGCCAGCCATACCTGTCTCTCGGTGTCGAGGCGGAGGATCCGGTAGTGGCCACGTTCGCGGTCTTCGACCACCTTGGTCGACAGCTCACTGAGTCCCTCGAGGTGGTCCACGAGCTCGGCGGCCGTGGCCTCCGGGTGGTCGGCCAGGTACTTCTTGGCTTGGTAGGCGCCCAGCGCATGCGCGTTGGACGCCATGAGGTCCACCGCGTGGAGATTGGTCTCCCGCGCATCGTAGAGCTGGTACTTGCGGGTCACGTCGTTGGTGAGAAGCCGGCCGGTCGCGTGCCCGATCAGATCGTCCAGTCGATCGGCCGTTGCCGTGTCACCGGCTGCCAGTGCCTCGCGGTGGGCGAACCCGGCCAGCTCCAGCATCCGCTTCCCGCCGCGATTCCGGGACCTGGTCAGGTGCTCCCGCAGGTCGGCGACCCCGGCGCGGACGTCCGGGTCGGCCACGTGCTCCTCGATGCAATCGAGGAGCAGCCTCGTGACTTGGTCCGAACGGACGTTCCTGCGCGATCCGTCAGTGTGGGGCATTGGATTCTCCAATGAGAGCGCTCGTCAGGGAAGTGATCGAAAGGCCAGCTGCCTCAGCGTCGCGGTGATCCGCTCCACTGGCACTCCCCGCGACGTCTGGTGCAGGAACAGCTCCGGCGCCAGCGGGGCCAGCAACACGTCCGCCAGGACGTCGGGGTCCGGTGCGCCCGCCGCCTCCGCCAGCACCCGGACGTGCGTGCGCCAGAACCCGTACGCGCCCGTCGTGAACCGGGAATGGCCCACCTCGGCGCCCAGCACCAGGGGCGCGTGCCGCTCCAGCAGCACCACCATCGCCTCGTAGAACGCCGCCAACCGTTCGGACGGCGGCGCACCCGGGCCCAGCGGTGGGTCGCCGCGCAGCAGCGCCTCCTGGAGCTGGCGTTCGTGCTCGTCCAGCAGCGCCACGGCGATCGTCGCGCGGTCCGGGTAGCGGCGGTACAGCGTTCCGCGGCCGACGCCGGCCGCCCGGGCGATGTCCTCCATCGTCACCTCGGCCGCGCCGCGGGTGGTGAAGAGCTCCTCGGCCGCCGCGAGGATCTTCGCGCGGTTGCGGGCCGCGTCGGCGCGTTCGGGCATGGGCGCCAGCCTAGGGAATATCCGGACGAGACGTCCAGTTAGCCCAAGTGGACACCGCGTCCACTTGAGGAGGAATCGTGCCCCACCTGCTGCACCTCGACTCCAGCGCCCGCCGCTCGTCGTTCTCCCGTGAGCTTTCCGCCCGGTACGCCGCCGGCTGGACGGGCACCCGCACCTACCGCGACCTGGCCGCCGATCCGGTTCCGGTGATCGGGGAAGCGTGGACCGAGATCTGCGACGCCCTGCTCGCCGCGAAGATCACCGATCCCGCGCACTACGCCGACGTCGTCGAGACGCCGGAGCAGCAGAAGGCCTGGGCGGTCGTCGAGCCGCTCCTGGCCGAGCTGCTCGAAGCCGACGTCGTCCTGATCGGCGCGCCGATGTACAACTTCTCGATCCCGGCCGCCCTGAAGGCGTGGATCGACCAGGTGACGTTTCCGAAGATGTCCCTGCGCGGCAAGAAGTTCGTCATCGCCGGCGCCAGAGGCGGGACGTACGCGGCCGGAACACCGCGAGCGCCCTTCGACCACCACGAGCGCTACCTGCGGGACTTCATCGCCGGGCACTACGACGTCGACGACGTCCGGTTCGTGCACGCCGAGCTGACCAACGCCCTGGTCGACCCGCACCTCGCCGCTCGCGACGGCGAGCGGAAAACGTCGCTCGAAGCGGCCCGGGCGGCGTTCTGATGGGCTGGGTGACGCTCGTCCTCGCCGGGTTCGTCGAGATCGCCTGGTCGCAGAGCATCAAACCGACGGAGAACTTCACGCGGCCCTGGCCGACGCTGCTGTGCTTCGCGCTCGGCGCCGCCGCGGTGTACCTGCTGTCGCGCGCGATGGACACCGTCCCGGTGGGCACCGCCTACGCGGTGTTCACCGGGATCGGTGCCGTCGGCGCGATCGTGCTCGGCGTCGTCGTCAACAAGGACCCGCTGAGCCTCGGCCGGGTGGCCGCGCTGGCCCTGATCGTCGGCGGCGTCGTGCTCGCGCGGGTCACTTCGTGAGCTGCTCCCACAGGAACTCGAACACCAGCGCCCACTTGAACGCCAGCTGCTCGTTGTCCGCGGCGGCACCGTGGCCGCCTTCGATGTTCTCGTGGTAGCGGACGTCGTGCCCCTGCTCGCTCATCCGCGCCACCATCTTGCGGGCGTGGGCGGGGTGCACGCGGTCGTCGCGCGTCGACGTCACGAACAGCGACGGCGGATAGTCGCGTCCACTGTGGACGTTCTGGTACGGCGAGTACTGCGAGATGTACGCCCATTCCGCGGCGTCGTCGGGGTCGCCGTACTCGGCCATCCAGGACGCCCCGGCCAGCAGCAGGTGGTAGCGGCGCATGTCCAGCAGGGGCACCTGGCTGACGATCGCGCCGAACCGCTCCGGGTAGCGCGTCAGCATGACGCCCATCAGCAGCCCGCCGTTGCTGCCGCCCTGGATGCCCAGCTTCGCCGGCGTGGTGATGCCCCGCGAAACCAGGTCCGACGCCACCGCGGCGAAGTCCTCGTACACGCGGTGGCGCTCGGCCTTGATCGCCTGCGTGTGCCAGCCAGGCCCGTACTCGCCGCCACCGCGGATGTTCGCGACGACGTACGTGCCGCCGCGGGCCAGCCACCCGCGGCCGATCATCCCGCTGTAGGACGGCGTCAGCGAGATCTCGAAGCCGCCGTAGCCGGTCAGCAGCGTCGGGCCGCCTTCGGCGCCGGACGGCCGGACGACGAAGTACGGGATCTTCGTGCCGTCCTCCGACGTCGCGAAGTACTGCGCGACGCTCATGCCCGAAGCGTCGAAGAACGCCGGAGCCTGCTTCAGGATCTCGACCTCTTCGCCGACCTGGCCGTAGCTCAGCGTCGAGGGCTGGAGGAAGCCGCTGGAGTCGATCAGGTACTCGTCGCTGACGTCGGGGTCGGTGTCGAAGATGTCCGCGCTGCCGAACTCCGGCCCGCCGGCCAGCGGCGCCTCCTGCCAGCCGTCCGGGCCCGGGGTCAGCGTGCGCAGCTCGGTGCGGACGTCCCGCAGCGTGCCGAGCAGCAGGTGGTGGCGCGTCCAGGCCCAGTAGCCGAGTGACGTGTGCTCGTCGGGCGTGAACAGCGTCGTGAAGTCGCGGTCGCCGGCCAGGAAGGCGTCGAAGCCGATGGCGATCAGCGAGCCGGCCGGGTGCTCGGTGCCGCCGGTGCTCCACGCGGTCCGCGGCCGCACCAGCAGCCATTCGCGGTGCACCGACGCGCTCGCGTCGTCCGGGACGTCGATCTTGACCAGCCCGTCCGCCGTCTTCAGGTGCAGTTCCGAACGGTAGAAGTCGATCGCGCGGCTGACGAAGTCGCGCTCGAAGCCTTCGGTCGGGTCGTGGGACGCGCCGATCGAGACGTCGTCGGGCTTGCCCTCGAACACCGTGACCGCCTCGGCGAGCGGCGTGCCGCGGCGCCACTCCTTGGCCAGCCGCGGGTACCCCGAGCTGGTCAGCGAGCCGGGGCCGAAGTCCGTTCCGATGTAGACGCGGTCTTCGTCGATCCAGCCGATCCGCGTCTTCGCCTCCGGCACGGTGAAGCCGTCGGCGACGAACTCGTGCGCGTCGAGGTCGAACTCGCGCACGACCGTGGCGTCCGCGCCGCCGCGGGACAGCTCGACCAGGCCGCGCCGGTAGTCCGGGCGCAGCACGGTGGCGCCCTGCCAGACCCAGTTCTCGCCCTCGGCCTCGGCCAGCGCGTCGACGTCGAGCAGCAGCTCCCACTCGGGCTCGGCCTGCCGGTAGGACTCCGGCGTCGTCCGCCGCCACAGGCCCCGCGGGTGGCTCGCGTCCTGCCAGAAGTTGTAGTAGAACGCCCCGCGGCGGCGGACGTACGGGATCCGGTCGTCGGCGTCGAGCACCTCGCGCAGCTCGTCACGCAGCTCGGCGAAACGCGCGGCCGTCGTCAGCTCGTCCAGCGTCTCGTCGTTGCGGGCGCGCACCCAGTCCAGCGCGTCTTCGCCGGTCACGTCTTCCAGCCACAGGTAAGGATCCTCGACACTCATGGGGATCAGTCTCGCCCGGCACCGGGCCCGGCGGCCACCCCGTGGCGTTTTCCTTTCGTGATCCCCGCCTCCCGGGTGGTCCGTATGCTGGTCCCACACAGCAGGGGGAGACCGTGAACGACGCCGAACCGCCGTGGCCGGGGACGGCCCGGCCGCCGGAACCCGCGTGGGTGCCGGAGCCCAGCCCGTGGGCGCCCAACTGGGCCGCCGCGCCACCCGTCCCGATCGCCCCGCCGCGCAGCAGGCTCTGGGGTGCGGTCGGCGGGGTGATGATCGCCGTGCTGGCCTTCTCGCTGATCGCCGTGACCATCCCGCGCCGGGTCGACGGGCAGGCCCTCGCCGCGCAGGGTGCCGACACCGGCCACGCCTACAGCGGCACCGGCAAGACACCGAAGCCGGTGCCGGAGACCGCGCGCAACCCGCTGCTCGGCGCCGGCATCAGCCCCGGGCCCGCCACCTGCACCCTGCCCGAGCTCGGCCGGGCGCCCGAGCAGCTCAAGACGTACTACCGAACGCTCGTCGACTGCCTGGAGCAGTCGTGGCGCCCGGCGCTGGCGAAGGTGAACGAGCCGACGCTGCCGGCCACCGTGTCGGTGACGCTGCCCGAGCACAGCGCGTGCGGCGCGGCGCCGACGGAGAACGAGGCCGTCGCGTACTACTGCGGTGGCGACACGACGAT
Organism: Amycolatopsis vancoresmycina; assembly: GCF_000716785.1. Taxonomy (GTDB): domain Bacteria; phylum Actinomycetota; class Actinomycetes; order Mycobacteriales; family Pseudonocardiaceae; genus Amycolatopsis; species Amycolatopsis vancoresmycina. The sequence continues at coordinate 362,553 of NZ_JNYY01000008.1, read as the reverse complement.
CTACGCCCCGACCGACTGGATGCTCTCCGACGCCGGCCTCAACAAGGCCCGGCACATCGCGACCATCGCCCACGAATACGGCCACCACGTGCAGCGCGAGAGCGGCATCCTGTCCGCGGCGGCGGACAAGATGACCTCGCCGGACGAGAACAGCACGGCCGACAAGGAGGTCGTCCGCCGGATCGAGCTGCAGGCCAACTGCTTCGGCGCGCTGTTCCTGGCGGCCGTCGCCGGGTCGGGCTCGATCAGCCGGTCGCTGGCGAACGCGGCCGTAGCCGACTACGGGCGGGCCGACAACAGCGACACCCACGGTTCGCGCGAGCACCAGCTGTCCTGGGCGAAGGCCGGCTACGACGGCAAGACCACGAAGGCGTGCGACACGTGGAGCGCGCCGGTCTCCGAAGTCAGCTGACGGCGGTCCAGGCGGGGTCGCGGCCGAGCAGGGCGAGGAACCGGTCGAGGGCGCTCGCGTCCGCGGGCACCGCGACGCTGTGGGCGAACGAGCCGTTCTTCTCGCGGCCCTCGTCCGGGATCCGCTCGGCCAGTTTGGTGGCGATGTACACGGCTTCGGCGTCCGGCTCGTAGGGCAGGCCGAGCGCGCGGGCCAGGTCCCAGCCGTGCGCGACCGTGTCGACCAGGTGCATGTGCGCGGCGATCGAGCCCGGGAACGTGCCGAAGTGGTTGATGGTGAGCTGCCGCTCGAGCACGGCGTCGCCGGCGAAGGCGGCGAGGAAGTCGTCGACGGACGCCCGGTACGCGGCGTAGGGGTCGTCGCCGAGGACACCGGCGTCCCAGTCCGGCGCCGAGCCTTCGCGGGCCGCCGTCGCGAAGGCGTGGTTTTCGCTGACCTGGTGGCGGAGCAGGTCGGCCAGGGTCCAGCCGCTGCACGGCGTCGGGCGGGTGAGGTCGGCCGGGGTCACGGCGGCGACGAGCTTGTCGAGGACGAGCAGGGTGTGGCGGTCGAGTTCGCGGAGATCCATGCTTCGCACGCTAAGCCGCCGAGCGGACCACGAACAGTGCCAAATCCGCCGCAACCTTCGTGGGCCAATCTAGACTCGGGCCGGTGGAGATCCACATCGACCTGACCGGGACGCGCGGCCACCGCGACGCGATCTACCGGCAGCTCCGCGCGGCCATCCTGGCCGGCCGGATCCGGCCCGGCGAGGCACTGCCGCCGACCCGCGAGCTCGCGCAGCGGCTGGCGGTGTCCCGCACGACCGTCAGCGCGGCCTACGACCGGCTCACCGCCGAGGGGTTCCTCGCCGGGCGCGTCGGCGCGGGCACGTTCGTCACCGCTTCGCCGGTCGAGCGTCCTTCGCCGGTCCTGGACGCTCCGGGCGTGCAGCCGCTCCCGGAGTGGGATGCCGTCCCGCCGCCGCCCGCGCCCTTCGCCCCGGCACCGGAGTTCGACTTCCGGCCGGGCGTCCCGGACCTTTCGCTGTTCCCGTTCGACACCTGGCGGCGGCTGATCACGCAGCGGCTGCGCGCCGGCCAGGCCGACCTGATGACCTACGGCGACCCGCAGGGCCACGCCGGCCTGCGCGCCGAAATCGCCCGGCACGTGGGCGTGTCGCGGGACGTCCGTGCGAGCGCGGCGCAGGTCGTCGTGACCGCCGGCGCCCAGCAGACGACCGATCTCGTCGCGCGGGTGCTGCTGCGGCCCGGCGACCTCGCCGCCGTCGAAGACCCCGGCTACCCGCCGCCGCGGCTGGTGCTCGGCGCGCGCGGCATCCGCGTCGCCCCGGTGCCGGTGGACGCCGCCGGGATCGTCGTCGACGCCATCCCGGCGGGGACGCGGCTGGTGTACGTGACGCCGTCGCACCAGTACCCGCTCGGGCTGTCGATGTCGCTGGACCGCCGGCTCGAACTGCTGGACTGGGCCGAGCGCACCGACGCGGTGCTCGTCGAGGACGACTACGACAGCGAGTTCCGCTACACCGGCCGGCCCCTGGAACCGTTGCACAGCCTGGATTCCCGGGGCCGCGTCGTGTACGTCGGTTCGTTCTCGAAGGTGCTTTCGCCTGCCCTGCGGCTCGGGTTCCTCGTCGCGCCGCCGTCGCTGGTGCCCGCGTTGGTCAAGGCCCGTTACCTCACCGACTGGCACGCGCCGAACGTCGAGCAGGCGGCGCTGGCGGCGTTCATGGCCGAAGGCGGCTTCGCCCGGCACGTCCGGCGGATGCGGAAGGTCTACCGCGCGCGGCACGAACTGCTGACCCGGGCTTTGGCCGCGTTCGACTTCCTCACGCCGTTGCCGTCCTCGGCCGGCCTGCACCTCAGCGCGGTCGCGGCGGCTGACTGCGGTCCGCTGGTCCGGGCGGCACGCCGTCGTGGCGTCCGGCTGTACTCGCTGGGGGACTTCGGGGTGGGGGAGCGGCGGCACGGGCTCGTCTTCGGTTACGGTGCGGTCGCGGCCGAGCGGATCGAGCCGGGACTGGCCCGGCTGCGGGCGCTGGCGGACGGGGGAGCGGCATGACCGACGACGTGATGGTGGCGATCGACGCCGGTCTGCGGCAGCACATCGGCGGCGACCGCGCCGGCGCGTACGCAACCTTCGCCGAACTGTGGTCGTCGATCGGCGAAGACGGCGATCCGCTGCACCGCGTCGCGCTGGCGCACCACATGGCCGACGTCTGCGACGACCCGGCCGAGGAACTCGAGTGGGACCTGCGGGCCCTGGCGGCGGCCGACTCGCTGACCGACTCGCGGGCCCAGGAGTACCACTCGTCCCTGGCGGTGCGCGGGTTCTACCCGTCGCTGCACCTCAACCTCGGCGAGGACTACCGCAAGCTCGGCGACCTGGCCGCGGCGCGCGAACAGCTGGCACTGGCCCGCGCGCGCCTGGACGCCCTCGCCGACGACGACTACGCGGCCGGGATCCGCCTGGCGCTGGCCGGCCTGGCCGAACGGCTCGGCTGAATCGGTTCCAATACCACGAAGACGCCCCGTTTGCCGGACTTTCGCGGGGCGCCGCCGGGCCCTAACCTGTGGTGATCCAGCTCACCGACGGGAAGGATCGCCATGCGGATTGCGGATCTGCTGCGCAAGAAGGGGACGGCGGTCGCAACGGTCACCCCCGAGACGACGGTGACCACACTGCTGGCCGGCCTGGCCGAACACAACGTCGGCGCGATGGTGGTGGTCGCCCCGGACGGATCGATCGCAGGAATAGTCTCGGAGCGCGACGTGGTGCGGCGCCTGAACGACCACGGCCCCGGCCTCCTCGACGGCCCGGTGTCGGAGATCATGACGAAACTGGTGGCCAGCTGCACCCCGGACGATTCGGTGGACCAGCTGTCGGTCCTGATGACCGAGCGCCGCATCCGCCACGTCCCGGTGCTGGAGAACGGGCGCCTCGCGGGGATCGTGTCCATCGGGGACGTCGTGAAGAACCGGATGGAACAGCTGGAGCAGAGCCAGGAACAGCTGCAGGCCTACATTTCGCAGGGTTAGTGCGGGGGCCAGCTGTAGGCGTAGCCGAGGGAAAACGTCAGATCGACCCAGTCGCCGACCGGCTCGTCCGCTTCCGGGCGAGCCGGCGCGACCGCCCGGACGGCGTCCAGTTCGGAGGAAAGGTCCTCGGCGGAGAGCAGCGTGCCGTCGCGGAAGACGAGTTCGCGGACTTCGGTGAACACCCAGGCCGGCCGGAAGCCCATGTTGAGGTAGGGGCGATCTTCGTGTTCGCCGCGACCGAGGAGCAGGCGTCCGGTGAATTCCGTGGCGATGTCGAGCTTGCGGTAGTGCCAGGCGTCGTAGCCGTCGTGCCACCGCGGCCGGGCTCCGCCGAGCGGTGGCGGGGTGTCCGCCGACCCGAGTTTGAGATCCCGCAACACCAGCCGCCCCCGGGCCACGGAGTAGCCCGCGATGTGCCCGCGCCAGCAGGCGGTGTTCATCGATTTCGGGGTGAGACCGTGGGCGGCGGGGTCGAACAGCCCGGCGCCGTCCGCCGCGGTGATCGCGAACCGGGCGTTGCCGACCCGCACCTCGTCGGAAAACTGAGTGGTCACCGCTACTCCCGCCAGCCGGACAATTCCACGCCCTTCGCCACATCCACCCGATACGAAAGCGTCACCACGCCGGTCTCCCCGGGTGCCAACGTCAGCTTCCACGTGAACTCACCCAGAGCCGACGTCTCCACGGGCTCCGGCGACGTCTTCACGTCCCGTACCGTGATCGTGTCGTCCCGCGAAACCGGGGCCTGGTCCAGCACCGTCACCACAGCGGAACGCGGCCCGTGGTTCCCGACCGAAATCCGGTACTCGGCCTCGCGCCGCTTCTGCCCGGACAGCGTCGCCTTTGAAGCCGTGCGGCGGACCAGTTCCCGCTCGACGCGGATCCGGTCGTCGGCACCGAGAGCCAGCTCCAGTTCCTCTCCGGGCGCCCACGGCTCCAGCATCGTCGTCCCGACGAACTCCGCGTCGTGGAACACCGAAGCCCGGCCCGGCCGCAACGCCTGCTCCGATGTGTTGACGACGGTGGCCCGCAGGTAAGCCTCCTCCGCCAGAACCGGCGCCGTGACATACCCCAGCGAAGCCGTGAGATCCAGCTGCGCCAACGTCGTCCGGTGCCCCTGCGCGCCGGAGGGCACCGCCACCGGCCGCGAAGGCCGGTACGTCACCGCCGTCGTGCCCTGCTCCACCGAGGCCAGCTTCGGCGCCAAAGACGCCGACGAGGCCGCGTAGTCCCTTCGGAGCCCTTCCGGGATCCCGCCGCCTGCTCCGCCGTACGCCATGGCCGGCGCCGCGGGGGCCACCGGCACCGGGTGGACGCGGTCGAGGTACCACGGCTGCAGCTCCGGGACCACCACCGACACCGCGGGCCGGGCCGTCGACAGCGCCAGTTCGCACTCCGGCCAGTCCTCGCCCGTGTACTGGCTCACCAGCCCGTACGACACCACCGTGACGTCGGTGCCGCGCACCCGGACGTCGTAGCCCGGCTCCCAGCTCGCGCCGGGGACCACATAGGACAGTTCCAGCTCGGCTTCCCCCGACGGCTCCGCGATCTCCAGCTCCACGACGACCGACGTGCTGTCCCGCCCGGACTGCGCGCCCTGCGCCTCGATCCGCCGGTCGAGCGCGGCGAGGTCCTCGCGCAGCCGCGCGATCCGCTCGCTCAGCACCCGTCGCGCCTTCAACGCGGAGGCCAGCCGCTCGCTCAGCGCGTCGGTGACTTCGGCGACGCGCGAAGGCTCCGCGGTGCCCGCGGCGAGGGCCTTCGCGAAGCTGCCGCCACTGCGCTTCGCGAGCGAAGTCAGCAGATCCACCTTCATCGTTTCGGCCGCTTCGTCGTCCAGGACGCCGTCGAGCGTGGCCTGGTCGGCACGCCGTTGCTCGACGAGCGTCTCCAGGGCCGCGTCGGCCGGGGCGGCGTGCCATTCGGTGCGCACGTCGACGCCGGTGATCAGGGCCGGTCCGGTGCCGGTGACGCGCACCGAAGCCGGGTCGAGGGCCGGTGGGAGCCCGGCGAACGTGAGGCGCGGGCCGCCGTCGAGCGGAGCCTTGCCCCGGCGGGTGATCCGGGCCTGCTGCGGGTAGACGGTGACGGCGGCGATCGGCGCTTCCACGGTCGGCATGCCTCCGACGTTAGTCTCTTGACACTCCCGAGGGCGGACCGGAAGTGTCTTCAGGCGTCCGCTTCGCCCGGCTTGGGGGTTTGAGTGAAAGCCGCAGTCCTGCTCGCCGCCGTCCTCGCGCTGCCGCTGACCGCCGGCGTCGCCGAAGCCGCGCCACCGGCCCCGGTGTTCACCGGCGGCCAGGCGCAACCGGTGTTCGACCCGGCCGACGTCATCCGCGAAGACGTCTGGGTCACCGCGCCGGTCGACAGTGACCACGACGGCAAGGACGACCTCGTGCACGCCCAGGTCGTGCGCCCGCGCGCGACCCAGCAGGGCCTGAAGGTGCCCGTCGTCTACCAGGCCAGCCCGTACTACGCCGGCGGCAACGACGTCGCCAACCACGACGTCGACGTCGAGCTGTACGCGCCCGGGTACGCCCGCGGCCCGGAAGGCCCGCGCGTCGCCGCGCACGGCGTCGGCCCGGCCACCCCGATCACCTGGCGCTACCAGGACTACTTCACCGCGCGCGGGTTCGCCGTCGTCTACGGCGAATCTCTGGGCAGCGGGCTCTCGACCGGCTGCCCGACCACCGGTGACGTCAACGAGACGATCGGCGCCCGTTCGGTCGTCGACTGGCTCAACGGCCGGACGCCGGCGAAGGACGCGAACGGCGTCGCGGCGAAGGCGGACTGGACGACGGGCAAGACCGGCATGATGGGCGTGTCCTACAACGGGACGCTGCCCAACGCCGTCGCGAGCACGGGGGTCGCGGGGCTCGAGACGATCGTGCCGATCGCGGCCATCTCCAGCTGGTACCAGTACTACCGCAACGACGGCGCGGTGGTCGCGGCCGGCGGGTACCAGGGCGAGGACGCCGACGTGCTCGCCGAGTACGTCTACACCCGCGCCGACCGGCAGGTCTGCCGCCCGGTCATCGACGGCCTCACCCGCGACCAGGACCGCGTCACCGGCGACTACACGCCGTTCTGGGACGTCCGCAACTACCGCAACGACGTCGGCAAGGTGCACGCGTCGGTGCTCGCGGTGCACGGCCTCAACGACTGGAACGTCAAGACCGACCAGGTCGCCGAGTGGTACGAGGCGCTGAAGGCTCGCGGTGTCGAGCACAAGATCTGGCTGCACCAGTCCGGCCACGCCGACCCGTACTCGCTGCGGCGCGACGTCTGGCTCGCGACGCTGAACAAGTGGATGTCGCACTACCTCTACGGCATCGACAACGGCATCCAGAACGAGCCGAAGGCGACGATCCAGCGCGAGGACCTGTCCTGGACCGACGAGGCCGACTGGCCCGCGCCGGGCACCGCCGACGTCCGCGTGTACCCGTGGCCGGGCGGGCGGGCGAAGGGCACGATCGACACCCGCAACCCGGTCCCGGGCACCGCGGCCGTCGAAACCCTCGCCGACGACTCCTCGAAGACGATCGAGCAGCTGGCCGGCCTCGCCTCCTCCGGCAACCGCCTGCTGTACGCGACTTCGGCGGCGAAGCAGGCTGTCCGTCTCTCGGGCACCGCGAAAGCCGACCTGGCGCTGGCGTTCGACCGGCCCGCGGCGAACGTCTCGGCGATCCTGCTCGACCGCGCCCCCGACGGCACGTCCCACGTCATCAGCCGCGGCTGGACCGACCCGCAGAACCGCACGTCGCCGGCCCGCACCGAGCCGATCACGCCCGGGCAGACCTACCGGATCGGCGTCGAGCTGATGCCGAAGGACTACATCCTCGCGGCCGGGCACCGGCTGGAGTTCCTGCTGGCCTCCAGCGACCACGACTACACGCTGCGCCCCAAGCCGGGCGCGGGGCTGGCGCTCGACCTGACGAGGACGGCGGTGACGCTCCCGGTCACCGGCGGCAAGCCCGCGCTGCGAGCCGCGTTCGGCTGATGCTGCCCGAGCACCTGCACGCCGACGTGCGGACGCTGTGGGAGTACCACGACCTGCGGCACGAGCCGCGGCGCTCGGACGTCGGGATCGGCCTCGGCAGCCGGGACCCCGGCGTGGCCGCCCACACGGCGGAGCTGTTCCACGCCGGCCGGTTCCCGCTGGTCGTGTTCACCGGGGCCAACGCGCCCACGACGGTGGGCCGCTTCCCGCGCGGCGAGGCGGTCCACTACCGGGAAATCGCGCTGGAGCTGGGCGTGCCCGACGACGTCATCCTGGTCGAGCCCGACGCCCGCAACACCGGCGAGAACATCGCGTTCACCCGGCGGCTGCTGGCCGGGCGCGAGATCCGGTCGGTGACGCTGGTGACGCGGCCGTACGCGCAACGCCGCGCGTACGCGACGGCCAAGCGGCTCTGGCCGGGGATCGACGTCGTGTGCGCGTCGAAGGCGGTCTCGTTCGAAGACCATCTCAGCGGCGAAGAAGACGTCGAGCGCGTGGTCGGCATGCTCGTCGGCGAGACGCAGCGGATCACCGAGTACGCCGAACAGGGGTTCGCGATCCCGCAGGACGTCCCCGCCGAGGTCGAGCGGGCCTCCGGCCGGCTGGCCGCGGCGGGGTTCACCCAGCGGCTGATCCGCGCCGACGATCACTGAATGTAACGATTTTCGCAGGTCAGGCGACTTACCGGCGTTCTATCCGCAGCGAGAGGACCCGCCATGACCTCGACCGCCGACCCCGCCGTAGCGAGCCTGCGCACCCAGCTGTCCGGAGCCGTGCTGACCGACGGTGAACCCGGCTACGACGTCGCCCGGTCGGTCTGGAACGGCGAGATCGACCGCCGCCCCGCCGTCGTGGTGCGGCCCGCCGGGCCCGCGGACGTGGCGGCGGCACTCGCGTACGCCCGCGAAGCGGGCCTCGACGTCTCGGTGCGCGGCGGCGGCCACAACTACGGCGGCGCCGCGGTGGTCGACGGCGGGCTCTGCCTCGACCTGAGCTCGCTAGCCGCGATCAGCGTCGACCCGGACGGCCGGACCGCCCGCTGCGGCGGCGGGACGACGTGGGCGCAGCTGGACGCAGCCACGCAGGAGTACGCGCTCGCGGTCCCCGGCGGCACGATCAGCCACACCGGCGTCGGCGGCCTCACCCTCGGCGGCGGTTTCGGCTGGCTCACCGGCAAGCACGGCCTGTCCTGCGACAGCCTCCTGTCGGCCGAGCTCGTCACCGCCGACGGCGAGGTCCTGCGCGTGTCCGCCGAGGAGCACCCCGACCTGTTCTGGGCGTTGCGCGGGGGCGGTGGCAACTTCGGCGTCGTCACCGAGTTCGAGTTCCGGCTGCACCCGGTCGGCCCGATCGTCCACCTGGGACTGTTCTTCTACGGCCTCGACGACGGCGTGGCCGCGTTGCGCCACGCCCGCGAGCTGCTCCGGACGCTGCCCGGCGAACTGGGTGTGCTCGTCGCCGGGCTGAACGCGCCGCCCGCGCCGTTCGTCCCCGAGCCGTACCACTTCCGGCCGGGCTACGCCGTGCTGATCGCCGGCTTCGACGGAGAGGACCACCACGCCGAAGCGGTCGAGGCGGCACGGTCCGGGCCGGCCCCGCTGTTCGACTTCGTCTCGCCGATCCCGTACGTCGAGCTGCAGCGGATGCTCGACGGCGCCGCGCCGTGGGGCATCCTGGCCTACGAGAAGGCCGCCTACCCCGATGGTTTCACCGACGAGGTCATCGAGGTGATCGCGGACTTCCTGCCGCGCAAGACCTCGCCGCTGTCGATCATGCCGATCTTCGCCATGCGCGGGGCCTTCACGGACGTCGCCGACGACGCGACGGCGTTCGGCGGCCCGCGGCGCGAGAGCATCCTGATCAACATCGACTCCCTCGCGGCCGAGCCCGGGCCGTACGCCACGGACCGCGCGTGGGTGCGCGAGTTCTGGGAGGCGCTGGTGCCGCATTCGTCGAACTCGGCCGGCTACGTGAACTTCATGGCCGAGTACGAAGCCGACCGGGTCCGGACGTCGTACGGCCCCGCGAAGTACGAGCGGCTGGCCCGGATCAAGGCGGCGTACGACCCCCGGAACGTCTTCCACCACAACGCCAACATCACGCCGGCGCCGTGAGTCAGCCGGCGATGCCCGCCCGGTAGGCGAAGGCCACCGCCTGCGCGCGATCGCGCAGGCCGGCCTTGGCGAACAGGTGGTTCACGTGGGTCTTCACGGTCGCCTCGCTGACCACCAGGGTCCGGGCGATCTCGGTGTTCGACAGGCCGGCCGCGATCAGCCGCAGCACCTCGATTTCGCGCGCGGTCAGGCCCTCGACCTCCTTGACGCGCGGCGGTGCGGTGCGGGCGGCGGCCTCGACGAGCCGCCGCTGCAGCTCGCCGTCCACAGTGGACTGGCCGGCGGCGGCCGAGCGCAGCGCCCGCGCGATGGCCTCGGCGTCGGCGTCCTTGGTGAGGAACCCGCGGGCGCCGGCCCGCAGCGCGGCCAGCAGGGCTTCGTCGTCGGCGTAGGTGGTGAGGACGACGACCTCGGTGCCCGGGTGCTCCGCGCGGATCCGCTCGGTGGTCTCGACGCCGTCGCAGCGCGGCATCCGCAGGTCGACCAGCACGACGTCGGGCCGGTGTTCGGCGACGAGCCCGAGCGCGGCGAGCCCGTCGGCCGCGGCGCCGACCACCTCGATGCCCGGCAGCAGCCCGAGCAGCGTGACCAGGCCTTCCCGGACGACCGCCTGGTCGTCGGCCAGCACGACGCGCAGCGTCACGCCGGCACCGTCAGGTGAATCCGCCATCCGTCCTCCCCCGGCCCGCTCTCCAGCCGCCCGTCGAGCAGCGCGACCCGTTCGCCCATCCCGCGCAAACCGTAGCCTGCCGCGGGCGCGTCCGGCGGGCGCCTGCCCTGGCGGTCGGCCACGGTCAGGTGCACCGCTGCCTCGGCGTAGTCCAGCGTGACGTCGACGTCGGCCTGCGCCGCGTGCTTGCGGGTGTTGGCCAGGGCTTCCTGCACCGCGCGGACGAGCGCGGTGCCGACCGCCGGGTCGAGCTCGCGCGGCTCGCCCCGCACCGTCAGGTCCGCCCGGGCGCCGCTGTCGAGCCGGTACGCGGCGAGCAGGTCGGCGATCGCGCGTTCCACCGGAACGGCGTCCTCGCGCAGTGCGGCCACCGCCTTCCGGGCCTCGGCCAGGCCGTCCGACGCCAGTTTCTGGGCTCGTTCGATCTGGGCGACGGCGTCCGGGCTCGCGCCGTCGCGCACCAGCATCAGCCGGGCGCCCTGCAGGTTCAGCGAAAGCCCGGCCAGCGAATGCGCCAGGACGTCGTGCAGCTCGCGGGCGATGCGGGCGCGTTCGGCGAGCGCGGCCGCGCGGGCGTGCTCCTCGTTGGCGGTCTGCGCGCGGGCCAGCGCCAGCTCGGTCTGCTCCATGCGGGCCAGCCGGGCGCGCCGGTTCAGCCCGATCAGCACGATCACGACGACGGCGGCGTACGTGGGCACGGCGCCCTGCCACGTCCCGTGCAGGACGGCCCAGCAGGTGATCGCGGCCAGGTCGATCGCGACGGCCAGCACGATCGGGCCGGTCCGCTGCCGGAGCACGACGAAGAAGGTGGTGCCGAACATCGTCACCGACGCCCAGCTGTTCGGCACGACCGCCAGCATCGTGGCCGCGGTGCCGACCACGGCGACCGCCACGGCCGGCGCCCACCGGTTCGCGCCGGCGTCGTGCAGCCACAGGAGGGGTACCGACAGGGCCAGGGTGAGTCCGATCAGGACCCAGGCGAGGGAGTTCGCGCGGGGCATCGCGGCGAACATCGGGCCCGCGACGAGCGCCCAGCGCAGCCAGTCCTGCGCCTGAGGCCGTCGCATGGTCATTCCGGGAGCCCTCCGCGGGGGTGCTTGTACGGAAAATGTACCGGCGCGGGCTTCGCTGGGTGGCGTCAAGATGTCCCGTTTGTCAGGAGGTTCCCCCATGTCCAGGTTGCGCCGGCTCGCCCTGCTCGCCGCCGCCGCGGCGCTGCCCGCGCTCGGCCTCACCCTCGCCGGCCAGGCGACGGCCTCGGCCGCGCCCAACTTCCAGGTGCCGTTCAAGTGCGGGGTCACGGTGACCGCGGCGACGTTCAGCGACCACAACCCGCAGTACTCCGTCGACTTCCAGAAGGACGGCATCACCGGCATGCCGGTCCTCGCCGCGGCGTCCGGCACCGTCACCCGGGTGGAGGACAAGGGCGCGACCAGCTACGGCAAGTGGATCGAGGTCGACCACGGTGGCGGCTGGAAGACCCGCTACGCGCACCTGTCGGTGCAGGAGGTGTCCGTCGGCGCATCGGTGGCCGGCGGCCGGGAGATCGGCAAGGCCGGCGCGACCGGTGGGGTCAGCGGGCCGCACCTGCACTTCGAGGAGATCCTCAACGGAGTGGTGCAGAAGGCGAAGCTGAACGGCACGGCGGTGCCGTACCACGCCCACACGAGCTTTACGAGCAAGAACAACTGCGGCGGCAACCCGTACTCGGCCGAAGAGGTCTGCGGCGACGGCTTCTCCGTGGTGGACCAGCAGGCGTTGGCGAACTCGTCGGGCACGGCGTACCTGCTGTACAACGCGTCCACCAAGGCGAACTGCGTGACGACGCTGAAGGCAACGTCGCTCGGCACGGCCAGCGCGGTTTCGGCGTTCCTCGAGGTTCAGGGTGCGGCGCGGGTGACGGATTCCGGCAGCTTCACGTACTACGCCGGGCCGGTGAAGAAGACCGCTGACGCCACCTGCGTGAAGTGGGGCGGTTCGGTGGGCAGCAACACCTACGAGAGCGGGTTCGAGCACTGCGGCTGAGCCGGTGTGTCGGGGCTGCGCCGCGGGGGCGGAGGCGTGGCGACCCGCGCCTCCGCAAGGCGGCATCGGGGCTTGGCCCCGGGATCCGGAAGCGTGGCGGACCCGAGCCTCGGCAGGGTTGTCACATCTGGACCCTGGCCCCATCCCGCACCCCCGCCACCCGGATCCCGCAAGCCGATCGGTGTCCGGCCGGCGGGGGCCGGGCAGCATAGCCCGCCCCACCGACAGAAACGCCCCGCCCGGCCGCCGCCGGGCGGGTTCTGTCCACATCGGCCCCGCCGATCCACAGATTTGCCGCCACCGCCCCATCCGGCCCCGTCCTGCCCCACCGTGGAGGCATGACCACTGCCACCCCGGCCGGCCGGCCGCCGGCCGACCCCCGGAATCCCGCGCAGCTGCTGGCCGCGCTCCCGTACCTGATCGGCTTCCGGCCCACGCGGTCCGTCGTCCTGCTCGGCCACCAGGGCCCGGAGGGCCAGGACATGGGCCTGATCCTGCGCGGCGACCTCCCGCGCCGCGAACACCGGGCGTACCAGGCACAGGCCCTGGCGTCCCGGTTCGCCGCGGGCCCGCACACCGGCGTGACGCTGGTGATCGTGGGCGGCCGGCGAAGACCCGGCAGCCCGCCACCGCACGCGGGCTTCGTCGAAGTCCTGGCGGCCGAACTGGCCGTGCTCGATCTCCCGGTGCTGCACGCCCTGTGGGCGGCGAACATCAAGGAAGGCGCGCGCTGGGCGTGTTACGCGCGGAAGGACTGCGGCGGCAAGCTGCCGGACCCCCGCACCACGGTGACGGCGGCCGCCGCCACCGAGCGCGGCACGGTGGCGTTCGACAGCCGCGACGAGCTCGAGGCGCTGCTGTCCCCGCGCTCACCGGAAGCGCTGGCCCGCAGGTCGGCCGCGCTGTCGCGGTGGCCGTGCCCGGACGTGAACGAGGCGGCATCGGCGATCCGCGCGGAGTTCGAACGCCACCGCCGCGGCGAGGGCCCGCCCACGGACGAGGAAGCGATGACGGTGGCCGGCGCCCTCGCGCTCCCCGAGATCCGCGACCTGTGCCTCGCCATGGCGATACCCCCGGAGACGTCGGTCGCGCACGAGGCCGAGCGCGTGTGGTTGACGCTGGTCCGGGAACTCCCGGCACCGGAACGGGCGGAACCGGCGGTATTGCTGGGCTTCACGGCGTACATGCGCGGCGACGGCGCCTTCGCCGGCATGGCGCTGGACAACGCACTGGCGGCGGCGCCGGGCCACGTGCTGGCGCGGCTGCTGAAGACGGTCCTGGACCGGGGAACCCCACCCCAGGTGATCCGCGGCCTGGCCGCGGCGGCCGACCCGGTGGCTGCGCTGGGCCTGGAGCCGGCGGATTTCGACACGGGGGAGGCCCGGTGACGGCGCTTGCTGCCCGGCCACGCAGGGCCGGGCTCCGCGCCTTCGGGAGCCGGGTCGATTGTGTCCACTGTGGACCAGTCGGAATCACCGGTCCGGGTGAACCGGCGGGCTCACGGAGACCCGCGGCCCGCCGGTCGCGCGGTCAGCCCCGCCGCGACTGGGTGAACTCCCAGGCGTCGCGCACGATCCCCGCCAGGTCGGTCCGCTCCGGCTTCCACCCGAGCTCTTCGCGAGCCCGGTCACTGGCCGCCACGAGCACCGACGGGTCGCCCGCGCGGCGCGGGGCCACCGCGGCCGGCACCGCGTGGCCGGTCACCTCGCGGCACGCCTCGATCACCTCGAGAACGGAGAACCCCGTGCCGTTGCCCAGGTTGTAGATCCGGTGCTCACCCGCCGTGGCGTGCTTCAGCGCCAGCAGGTGCGCGTCCGCGAGGTCCACCACGTGGATGTAGTCGCGGACCGCCGTGTGGTCCGGCGTCGGGTAGTCGTCGCCGAAGATCTGGATGCGCTCGCGGTCGCCCGTGGCGACCTGGAGAACGAGAGGAATGAGATGGGTCTCCGTGGTGTGGCGCTCCCCGAAGGAGCCGTACGCGCCCGCGACGTTGAAGTAGCGCAGGCTCACCGCGGCCAGGCCGTGCGCGCCGGCGAAGCTGGTGATCGCGTGGTCGATGGCCAGCTTGGTGGCGCCGTAGGTGTTGGTCGGCCGCGTCGGTGCCGTCTCCGGGATCGGCGACTGCTCCGGCTCGCCGTAGGTCGCCGCGGTCGAGGAGAACACCAGCCGGGGCGTGCCGTGCTCGCGCATGGCCTCAAGCAGCCGCAGCGACGTGACGACGTTGCCTTCCCAGTACTTCGCCGGATCCGTCATCGACTCGCCGACCAGCGACTTGGCCGCGAAGTGCAGCACGCCGTCGAAGCCCTCGCCCAGCAGGCTGCCCGCCACCTCGGCGGCGTCGCCCTCGATGAACCGCGCGTCCGGGTGGACGGCGTCGGCGTGCCCGGTGGACAGGTCGTCGACGACGGTGACCCGGTGCCCGGCCTCGACCAGCCGGGCGGCGCAGACGCTGCCGACATACCCGGCCCCGCCCGTCACGACCAGCTTCAGGGCGTTGCTCTGCTCCGACACGTCCAGGCCTTCCTGTCGAGGGTGACTGTGCTCCACAGTCTTCCCCCTGGCCGGCGCGCGGGTCCGGCCGGGGGTTGCCCCGGCCGGACCCGCGCGGCCTCAGGCCTCGTCGCGGCCGGCGCCGCGGGACGGCACCGCCGTGAACATCCGCGGCCGCCGGTACCCGGCCTTCTCGTACGCCGCGTCGACGGCCGTCTTGACCCGGTCCAGGTCGGCGTCGCGGACCAGCGCGATCGCCGAGCCGCCGAAGCCGCCGCCGGTCATCCGCGAGCCGAGCGCACCGGCCGCCCGCGCCGCGTCGACCGCGAGGTCCAGCTCGGCCGTGGAGATCCGGTAGTCGTCGCGCATGCTGACGTGCGAGGCGTCCAGGTACGGCCCGATCTCGGCCAGCCGCCCGGCGCGCAGGAGCTCGACCGTCTCGAGCACCCGCTGGTTCTCGGTGACCACGTGCCGCACGAGCGGCGCCAGCTCGGCGGGCAGCCGGCCGAGGGCGTCGTCGAGGCCCTCGACGGTGACGTCCCGCAGCGCCTTCACCCCGAGCAGCTCGGCCGCCTGTTCGGTGCCGCGGCGGCGCTCGCCGTAGCCGCCTTCGGCGTGCGAGTGCTTCGTGCGGGTGTCCATGATCAGCACTTGCAGCCCGGCCTCGGCCAGGCCGAACGGCACCTGCTCCTGCTCGCCCGAGCGCACGTCGAGGAACAGGACGTGGGACTCGGTGCAGCAGAGGGACGCCGTCTGGTCGAGCAGGCCGGTCGGGGCGCCGACGAAGTCGTTCTCCGACCGCTGCACCCACCGCGCCACCTGGGGCCGCGTCGGGACGCGGTCGCCGGTGCCGTCCAGTTCCAGGCCGGCCAGCCCGAGCAGAGCCAGCGAAACCGCGCATTCGAGCGCGTGGGAGGAGGACAGGCCCGCCCCAGACGGCACGTCCCCGGCGACGACCAGGTCGGCCCCGGCCGTGAAGCCCTGGTCGCGCAGCACCCAGGCGACGCCGGCCGGGTACGCGGCCCACCCGTCGACGGTGCCCGGCGCCAGGTCGGCGATCTTGAGCTCGCCGGTGCGCTGGATCTGGCCGTCGTCGCCGAGGGTGGCCACGGTCAGGACGCCGTCCTCGCGGGGCGACGCCGCCGCGGCCAGCCGGTGCGGCAGGGCGAACGGCAGCACGAAGCCGTCGTTGTAGTCGGTGTGCTCGCCGATCAGGTTGACCCGGCCGGGCGCCGACCAGACGCCGGCCGGCGCGGTGCCGTGGACCGTGCGGAACGCCGCGACGGCGTCCGAAGCGGGGCTCATCGGGCCTGCGCCAGGACGGCGTGCAGCGCGGAGCTGGCGACCTGGGCGGTGGTGTCCCCGCCGGTGACCTCGATGGTGCCGCCGCTGGCCTTGCCCACGGTGACGGTGCCGCCCGGCACGATGCCGACGGACTTGAGCTCGGTCATCAGCGACTCGTCCAGCTGGACGTGTTCGGCGATGCGCCGGATCTCGACGCGGCCGCCGCCGGTGCGGGCGAACTCGTCGAGCCGGACCAGGTCGGCCTCCGCGGGCGGTGCCGGGTCGCCGTCGCCCAGCTTGTCCAGGCCCGGGATCGGGTTGCCGTAGGGGGAGGTGGTCGGGTGGTCGAGCAGCTTGACCAGCTTGCGCTCGACGGCCTCGCTCATCACGTGCTCCCACCGGCACGCCTCGTTGTGCACGTGCTCCCATTCGAGCCCGATCACGTCGACGAGGAGGCGCTCGGCGAGGCGGTGCTTGCGCATCACCGCGATGGCGAGTTCGCGGCCGTGGTCGGTCAGCTGGAGGTGCCGGTCGTCGGCCACCACGACCAGCCCGTCCCGCTCCATCCGGGCGACGGTCTGGCTCACGGTCGGGCCGCTCTGCTGCAGGCGCTCGGCGATCCGGGCGCGCAGCGGAACGACACCCTCTTCTTCGAGCTCGTAGATGGTACGCAAGTACATCTCGGTGGTGTCGATGAGATCGTTCACGCTGTCCCCTTCGTCCGCGTTGCTCATCGTAGTCGTTGACCCCGGCAGCGGCGGCGGGCCTCGGGGGTACGGTGCCGGCGCTTGCCGATCCGGCCACAGCCGCGGCCGAGCCACGGTCACCTGCCGGGCGGGGGCGGCCGGATCGGTCACAAGCCGCCGGTGGGGGGATATGTCCGCACCCCGGCGCGGCGGGGCGGGCGGCCGCTGGAAGATGGGAGGCATGCGTCCGCTGATCAGCACCACCGACCTCGCCGCCGCGCTGGCCGGCCCGGCCGGGGACCGGCCCGTGGTCCTCGACGTCCGCTGGCGGCTCGCCGGCCCGCCCGGCGCCGACTCCTACCGCGAGGGGCACGTGCCCGGCGCGGTGTTCGCCGACCTCGACCGCATGCTCGCGGCCGAGCCGGGCGAGGGCGGCCGCCACCCGCTGCCCGACCCGGCGGACCTGCAGCGCGACCTGCGCGCGGCCGGCGTCCGCGCGGGCGCACCGGTGGTGGCCTACGACGACGCGGACGGTTCGGTGGCGGCCCGCGCGTGGTGGCTCCTGCGCTGGGCCGGCCACGACGAGGTCGCGGTCCTCGACGGCGGTTACGCGGCGTGGACGGCCGAGGGCCGCCCGGTGAGCACGGAGGAGCCGAACCCGGAGCCGGGCGACCTCACGGTCCGCCCGGGAGCAATGCCGGTCCTCGACGCGGACGAGGCGGCCGCCCTGGCCCGCGACGGCCTGCTGCTCGACGCCCGCGCCTCCCAGCGCTACACGGGCGAGACGGAACCGGTGGACCCCCGCCCCGGCCACATCCCGGGCGCGGTCAACGCCCCGTTCCCGGCCCACACGGACGACAACGGCCGCTGGCGTGGTGACGCGGTCGGTGTGGACGGCGAACGCGTGGCGGGGGGCGCCCGGGGCCGCCGGGGCCCGGGGGGGGGGGGGGGGGGGGGGGCCCCGGGGGGGGGGGGGGGGGGGGGGGGGGTGGGCCGGCCCCCCCCCCCCGCCGCCCCCCCCCCGCCTCACCGAGCTGAGCCGGGCAAGCATCGGGCCGCCGAGCCGACCAAGCACCGCCCCACCGAGCCACGCCTGCCTCGCCGAGCTGGGCCGCGGGCGCTGAGCGGTGCTTGCTCCGCCGACCCGAACCACCCAGCCCGGCCTCCTCCACTCCACGGATCGCCCCCATCCGCACTACAGTCGGGTGGTATGTCGCCGGCCGTCGTTTGGGACCGTGCTCTGCTGGGTTATGACCTCGGTGGGGAGCACCCCTTCAATCCCGTCCGGCTGGAGCTCACCGTCCGGCTGGCCACCGAACTCGGCGTGCTCGACGACGTCGAACTCCTCGTTCCGACCACCGCCGGGGATGCAGAACTCCTCCGGATCCACGCCCCCGAATACCTCGCCGCCGTGCGGGAGGCTCCGCTGGTCGGGTGGGATGTCGGGCATGGGCTCGGGACCTCCGACAATCCCGTCTTCCCCGACATGCACGATGCCTCCGCGCTCGTCGTCGGCTCCACCCTGCTCGCCGCTCGGAAGGTCGCCGAAGGGGAGGCCAAGCGGGCCGTCAACATCGCCGGGGGGCTGCACCACGCCATGCGGGACCAGGCCGCCGGGTTCTGCGTCTACAACGACTGCGCCGTCGCCATCTCGTGGCTGCTCGACCACGGCTTCGAGCGCATCGCCTACCTCGACACCGACGTCCACCACGGCGACGGCGTCCAGGCCGCCTTCTACGACGACCCCCGCGTCCTCACCATCTCCCTGCACCAGCATCCCTTCACGCTCTGGCCCGGCACCGGCTACTCCGCCGAGACCGGCCGGGGGAAGGCCGACGGCACCTCCGTCAACGTCCCGCTGCCGCCGCGCACCAAGGACCCCGGCTGGCTGCGCGCCTTCAATGCCGTCGTCCCCTCGCTCCTCGCCGACTTCGAACCGCAGCTGCTCTTCACCCAGTGCGGTGTCGACTCCCACGAAGAAGACCCCCTCGCCGACCTCTCGCTGTCCGTCGACGGCCACCGCACCATCTACGCCACCCTCCGCGACCTCGCCGAGACCTACGCCGGTGGCAAGTGGATCGCCGTCGGCGGTGGGGGCTACCAGCTGATCCGGGTTGTCCCCCGGTCGTGGACGCACCTGATCGCCACCGTCCTCGACCGGGACGTCGACCCGGCGACGCCGCTGCCGCCCGGCTGGGTGGAAACCGTCACCAAGGCCGCGCCGCACGCCGAGCTGCCGCGCACCATGTCCGACGACCGCGACACCGAATTCAAGCCGTGGGGCGACGGCGAGGACGACCCGGTCGACATCGCCGTCCGGGACACCCGCCGGGCCGTCCTCCCGCTGCACGGCCTCGACCCGGACGACCCCAGGGACTGACCATGGCCGTCCGGGATCCCTTCGACTACCCCCGCGACTGGGAGGCCGACGTCGTCCTGTCCGACGGCGGCACCGTCCACCTGCGCCCGATCGTCCCCACCGATGCCGACGGCCTCGTCGCCTTCCACGCGAAACTCTCCGAGCGCACCCGCTACTTCCGCTACTTCGGCGCCTACCCGCGGATCCCCGAGAAGGACCTGAAGCGCTTCTCCACGGTCGACCACCACGACCGGGTCGCGTTCGCCGCCTTCCTCGGTGACGACATCGTCGCGGTCGGGCGGTACGAACGGCTCGACCACGGGCCGTCGGCGGAGGTCGCCTTCGTCGTCAGCGACGCGCACCAGGGGCGCGGGCTCGGCTCGATCCTCCTGGAACACCTCGCCGCGGCCGCCTCCGAATGCGGGCTGCGCCGGTTCGTCGCCGAGGTGCTCGCCGAAAACGCCGCCATGGTGCGGGTCTTCCGCGACGCCGGCTACCAGGTCAGCCGCGAGATCGAGGAGGGCGTGCTGCACCTGGAGTTCGACATCGACCCGACCGAGGAGTCCCTCGCCGTCGCGCGCTCGCGCGAGCAGGCCGCCGAGGCACGCAGCGTGCACAACCTGCTGCACCCCGCCTCGGTCGCGGTGATCGGCGCCTCCGCCGAGCCGGGCAAGGTCGGCCACGTCGCCTTCGTGAACCTCCTGGCCGCCGCCTTCACCGGCACCGTCTACCCGGTCAACCCGGAGCACCGCGCGATCCGCGGTGTCCGCGCGTACCCGTCGGTGCTGGACATCCCGGACCCGGTCGACCTGGCCGTCGTCGCGGTGCCCGCCGAGGCCGTCGAGTCCGTTTTGGACGCTTGCCTGGCCAAGGGCGTGAAGACGCTGCTGATCCTGTCCAGCGGGTTCGCCGAAGCCGGCCCGCACGGCCTGCACGCCGAGCTGCGGCTGGTCGGGGAGGCGCGGGCGCACGGCATGCGCGTGGTCGGCCCGAACGCGCTCGGCGTCCTCAACACCGCGCCCGGGATCCGGCTGAACGCCACCCTCGCACCGCGGCTGCCCGGCCGCGGGCGCACCGGCTTCTTCTGCCAGTCCGGCGCGCTGGGCACCGCGATCCTCGCCGACGCCGAGTCCCGCGGCCTCGGCCTGTCGACGTTCGTCTCGGCGGGCAACCGCGCCGACGTCTCGGGCAACGACCTGCTGCAGTACTGGGAGACCGACCCGGACACCGACCTCGTGCTGCTGTACCTCGAGTCCTTCGGCAACCCGCGCAAGTTCGCGCGGCTGGCCCGGCGGCTCGCCAGGACGAAGCCGATCGTCGCGGTCAAGTCCGGGCGGCACGCGGTCCGGCCGCAGCTGGCGGCGACGTCGACGGAGATCGACGAGGCCAGCGTCCAGACGCTGTTCGAGCAAGCCGGTGTGGTGCGGGTGGAGTCGCTGGCGCAGCTGTTCGACACCGCGCTCGTGTTCGCCCACCAGCCGCTGCCCGCCGGGCCGCGGGTGGCCATCGTCGGCAACTCCAGCGCGATCGGCCTGCTCGCCGCCGACACCGCGCGGATGCAGGGCCTGCGGCTGGCGTCGGACCCGGTGGACGTCGGCCCGCAGGCCGGCCCGGAGGAGTTCGCCAAGGCCGTCCGCGAGGCCCTCACCTCCCCGGAGACCGACGCGCTGGTCGTCGTGTTCGCGCCGCCGGTGGCGATCCCCGGCACCGCCTACGCGCGGGCTCTGCGGGAGACCGTCGTCGAACTGGGGGAGCGCAAGCCGATCGTCTCGACGTTCCTCGCCGCCGAAGGCGTCCCGGACGAATTGGCCGTGCTGTCCGGCGACGGCGTGCCGACCCGCGGGTCGATCCCGTCGTACCCGAGCCCCGAACGCGCGGTGAACGCCCTCGCCAGGGTCGTGCGGTACGCGGCGTGGCGGCAGCGTCCGCAAGGCGCGCTGGTACGGCCCGCGGGGATCCACACCGAGCAGGCGCAGGTGATCGTGCGCGAGCTCCTCGAAGCCGACAGCGGCAAGACGACGCTGCTCTCCGACGCCGAAGTCGTGCGGCTGCTGGACTGCTACGGCATCGGCGTGGTGCCCTTCCGCATAGTGTCCACTGTGGACGAAGCGGTCGCGGCGGCGGCCGAGCTGGGCTACCCGGTGACGCTCAAGGCCGTCGACGAGCGGCTGCGCGGCCGGCCGGACCTGGCGGGCGTCCGGCTCGACCTGGCTTCCGAAGACGCGGTCCGCACCGCCTACGAGACGCTCCGCGAGATCTCCGGCGACGACGACGTGTACGTCCAGCGGATGGCGCCCAAGGGCCTGTCGTGCGTGATCGGGCTGCAGGACGACCCGTCGTTCGGCACGCTCGTCTCGTTCGGGCTGTCCGGTTTGGTCAGCACGCTCCTGGGCGACCGGGCCTACCGGGCCGTGCCGCTGACCGACGTCGACGCCGCGACCCTGCTGCGCGAGCCGCGGACGGCGCCGCTGCTCACCGGCTACCGCGGCGACGAGCCCGCCGACCTCGCCGCGTTGCAGGACATGGTGCTGCGCGTGGCGGCGCTGGCCGAGGACAACCCGGAGGTGCGGTCGCTGGTGCTGGACCCGATCCTGGCGTCGCCGGACGGGGCCTTCGTCGCCAACGCCCGCCTGGTGCTGGGGCCGCCGCCGTCGCGGCCCGACACCGGCCCGCGCCGGCTGCGCGCGATCAACCCCCTGGACTGAGAACCGTGGTCCGGTCAGGACGGCGCCACGGAACGCAACCCGCTCGCACGAGGCGAACGGCAGAATAAGGTTTTGAGCATGTCCGAACTGTCCGAGCTGCTGACCCGGCACACCGGCGACCTCCCGGGCGCGGTGGCGCTCGTGGCGCACGGGGACCACGTCGAAGCCGCGGCGGCCGGTTCGGCCGACGCCGGCGGCACCGTGCCGATGGCGCGGGACTCGCTGTTCCGCATCGCGTCGCTGACCAAGCCGATCACCGCCGCCGCGGTGCTGCTGCTCGTCGACGACGGCGAACTCGCCCTGGACGCCCCGATCGCGCGGTGGCTGCCGGAGCTGGCGTCGCCGGTGGTCGTCCGGACGCCGGCGGGCCCGGTCGACGACGTCGTGCCGGCCGTCCGCCCGATCACGGTGGCCGACCTGCTCACCTTCCGCTGCGGCTACGGTCTCGCCGCCGACATGACGCTGCCCGCGGTCGACCTGCTGCTCCAGGTCCTCGGCCACCCGGCCGCGTCGCCGCGCGCGCTGGCGCCGGACGCGTGGCTGGCGGCGCTGGCGCAGGTGCCGCTGCTGTACCAGCCGGGCGCGGCGTGGCTCTACGACACCGCCTCCGACATCCAGGGCGTGCTGATCGCGCGGGTGTCCGGCCGCCCGCTGCCGGAGTTCCTGGCCGAGCGGTTGTTCGAGCCGCTCGGCATGGCCGACACCGGGTTCACCGTGCCGACCGCGGCGCTGGGCCGGTTCACCAGCGCCTACCGCCGCGGCGAGGAGGGGCTGCGGCTGATCGATTCGCCGGAAGGCCGGTGGAGCGCGCCGCCGCCGTTCCCGTCCGGGGCAGGCGGGCTCGTCTCGACGGCCGACGACCTGCTGGCGTTCGCGCGGTTCCTGCGCGACGAAGGCACGGTGGGCGGCCACCGCCTGCTGGCTCGCGAGTCGGTGCACCGGATGACGACCGACCACCTGACGCTGGCCCAGCGGCAGGCCGCCCGGCTGTTCCTACACGGCCAGGGCTGGGGCTTCGGCGGTTCGGTCGACGTCGACCCGACGGAACCCTGGGAGGTCCCGGGCCGCTACGGCTGGGTCGGCGGCGCGGGCACGGCCCTGCACCTGGTTCCGGCGACGGGCACGATTTCGGTGCTGCTGACCCAGGTCGAGCTGACCAGCCCCGCGCCCACACCGCTGATGAAGGAGCTCTGGACCTACGCAACCCCCGGCCGGTCGTGAGTGTTTAGGCGAGTTCTAACTCGCCTAAACACTCACGACGGGGTTGGGCCGGCCAGGAGGTCGCCCAGGGCGAGGAGCTGGGGGGTGGCCGGGCCGAGCTCGAACTCCAGGCGTTTCGCCGCCGCGAAGTACCGGTGCACCACGTGGTCGACGTCGATGCCGACGCCGCCGTGGACGTGCACCGCCGTGTGGGCCACCCGGTGGCCCGCTTCCGCCGCCCAGAACTTCGCCGTCGCCACCGCTTCGGCGGCCGGGACGTCCGAGGTCAGCTGCCAGACCGCCTGCACCGTCGTCAGCCGGACCGCTTCGACGTCGAGGTAGGCGTCCGCGAGCCGCTGGCGGACCGCCTGGAACCCGCCGATGACGTGGTCGAACTGCTTCCGCTCGGCCGCGTACGCCGCCGTCAGCTCCAGTGCCCGTTCGACCACGCCCAGCTGCTGCGCGCACACCCCGGCCGTCCCGCGCAGCCGCAGCCACTCGCCGATGTCGCCCAGCGGCACGCCCGGCACGTCCGACAGCGTGAGCAGGCCGGCGTCCGCGTGGTCGATCGTCTGCTGCGGCTGCACGGAGACCCCGGCCGCGGCCGCGTCGACCAGGAACACCTCGTCCGCGGTGGCGACCAGGAACCCGTGCGCGAACGCGGCGAACGGCACCGCCGTCCGCGTCCCGGACACGCGGCCGTCCGCAGCCGTGAACCCGGACAGCGCCACCGCGAGAACACGTTCTCCCCGCAGCACCGGCAGCACCCAGCGGTCCACCAGCTCCGGCGTGCCGAACTCCGCCAGCGCCGACGCCGCCATCGTGATCGACGGCAGGTACGGGACGGCCGCCACCGCGCGGCCGATCTCGGTGAGCACCGCGCACTGCTCCGGCAGCCCGAACCCGCCGCCGCCGAGCGACGACGGCAGGGCCGCGTCCAGCACGCCCGCCTGGCCGAGGGCCTGCCACGCCACCGCGTCGAAGCCGCCGGTGCCGTGCGGGTCGTGGGTGGCCTTGTCCGTCAGCAGCCGCCGGGTCAGCGCGGCGAGGTCGGCCGACGCTTCGGAAAGGGTGAAGTCCATACGTCGCTCCTAGCGCGTGACGGGCAGGCCGAGGGCGGTGGCGGCGATCATGTCCCGCTGGATCTCGTTGGTGCCGCCGCCGAAGGTGAGGATCAGCGCCGACCGGTGCAGCCGCTCGATCCGCCCGGCCAGCAGCGCGCCCGGCGAGCCTTCGCGGACGACGGCGGCCGCGCCGAGCACCTCCATCAGCAGCCGGTAGGCCTCGATCGCGAACTCCGTGCCGAACACCTTCGTCGCCGACGCCTCGGCCGGGCCGAGCTCGCTCGCCGCGGCCGCCCAGGCGATCCGCCAGTTCCGCAGCTTCAGGTACTCCGCGCCCGCGTGCACCCGCGCCAGGTGCAGCCGCACCCACTCCTGGTCGATGGCGCCGGTCTCCTTCGCCCACGCCAGCACGTCGGCGAGGGCCTTGCGGACCGGCGCCGACGACGTCAGCGCGACCCGCTCGTGGTTGAGCTGGTTGGTGATCAGCGGCCAGCCCGCGTTCTCCCCGGCCACGCGCGCCGACACCGGCACGCGCACGTTGTCGTAGTAGGTCGCGCTGGTCCCCGCGCCCGCGACCGTGTGCACCTTGGTCCACGAGAACCCGTCGGCCGACGTCGGCACGATGAGGATCGACAGGCCGCGGTGCTTCTTCGCCGCCGGATCGGTCCGGACCGCCAGCCAGACGTAGTCGGCGTACTCGATCAGGCTCGTCCACATCTTCTGCCCGGTGACGACGTACTCGTCGCCGTCGCGTTCGGCGCGCGTGCGCAGCGACGCCAGGTCGGTGCCCGCCTCCGGCTCGGAGTAGCCGATCGAGAAGTGCAGCTCGCCGGCGGCGATCTTCGGCAGGTAGAACGCCTTCTGCTCGTCGGTGCCGTAGCGCATGATGGTCGGCCCGACGGTGTTGACCGTCAGGAACGGGACCGGCACCCCGGCGACGGCCGCTTCGTCGGTGAAGATCAGCTGGTCGAGCATCGAGCGGCCCTGCCCGCCGTACTCGGGCGGCCAGCCCAGTGCGAGCCAGCCGTCCTTGCCCAGCTGCCGGACGATTTCCTTGTACGCCACGCCGTCGCCGTACTCGCCGCCGCCCGAGCGCAGGGCGGCCCGCCGCTCGGGCGTCATCAGCTCGGCGAAGTACGCCCGGAGCTCCGCGGCCAGCGCCCGCTGCCCGGGTGTGTAGTCGATCCGCACAGTCACCTCGATCCGGCGTTACAATAGAACCTGTTCTAGTTGTACCAGGGCTCACGTGGCGGAGGAAGCATGGAGATCGGCGTCGACCGGCTGCTCTGCGAGGCGAACGCGGTGTGCGTCGGGCTCGCCCCGGACGTCTTCGACCTGGACGACGAGGAGGAACTCGTCATCGCCCCCGGCCCGGTACCGGCCGGCCAGGTGGAACGTGTTTCCGACGCGGTCAAGGCGTGCCCGAAGAACGCGCTGTTCATCACCGGTTAGCGGTGTTCACTTGACGGCTTGCTCAAAACGAGAACAGATTCTACTGTAGGCGCGAGATCCCAGGACTCGATGAGGAGGCCTCGCGTGAGCCTGACCGGCAGGACAGCGATCGTCACCGGTGCCGCCGCCGGGCTCGGCCGCGCCGAGGCGCTCGCGCTGGCCGCCCGCGGCGCGACCGTCGTCGTCAACGACATCAGCGAGCCGAAGGACGTCGTCGCCGAGATCGAGGCGGCGGGCGGCAAGGCGGTCGCGGTCGCCGGCGACGTCGGGGACCGCGCCACGGCCGACGCGCTGACGCAGGCCGCGCTCGACCTCGGCGGGCTGGACATCGTGGTCAACAACGCGGGCGTGCTGCGCGACCGGATGCTGTTCTCGATGTCCGACGACGACTGGGACACCGTGCTGCGCGTCCACCTGCGCGGCCACTTCCTGTTGTCCCGCAACGCCGCGAAGCACTGGCGGGACCAGTCCAAAGCGGACGGCAAGCCGGTTTACGGGCGGCTGGTGAACACCGCGTCCGAGGCATTCCTCATCGGCTCGCCCGGCCAGCCCAACTACGCCGCGGCGAAGGCGGGCATCACCGCGCTCACCGTGTCCGCCGCCCGCGGCCTGGCCAAGTACGGCGTCCGCGCCAACGCGATCTGCCCGCGCGCGCGGACGGCGATGACCGAGGGCGTGTTCGGTGCGGCTCCCGCCGAGGGCACCGATCCGCTCTCGGTCGAGCACGTCGCCCCCTTCGTCGCCCACCTCGCCTCCCCGGCGGCCGAGCACGTGAACGGCCAGGTGTTCGTCGTGCACGGCGGCACGGTCGCGCTGGTGGCGCCGCCGCGGATCGAGCAGCGCTGGCGCCTCGACGAGCTCGAGACGTCCTTCGCCCCCTTCTTCGCCGGCCGCGACCCCGGCCGGATGTTCGCCGCCACCGAAATCCTGGAGGACCTGTGAGGCTGGACGGGAAGATCGCCCTGATCACCGGCGCCGCGCGCGGGCAGGGCGAGGCCGCCGCCCGCGCGTTCGTCGCCGAGGGCGCGCGGGTGGTGATCGCCGACATCCTGGACGACGAGGGCAAGCAGCTCGCCGCCGAACTCGGCGAGCACGCCGTCTACCAGCACCTCGACGTCGGCGACGAGGACGGCTGGGCCGCCGCGGTCGAGCGCGCGACCACCGAGTTCGGCAACCCGGACGTGCTGGTCAACAACGCCGGCATCCTGCACTTCTCCGAGCTCGGGCAGACGACGCTGGCCGATTACGAACGCGTGATCCGGGTGAACCAGATCGGGGCGTTTCTCGGGATGCGTTCGGTCGTTGAACCGATGACCGCCGCCGGCGGTGGCTCCATCGTCAACGTGTCCTCTGTGGAGGGACTGGCCGGGATGCCCTACCTCGTCGCCTACACCGCGAGCAAGTTCGCGATCCGCGGCATGACCAAGGTCGCGGCCATGGAACTCGGCCGGAAGGGCATCCGCGTCAACTCGGTGCACCCCGGCGCGATCGACACGAAGATGGTCGAGACCGCGGCCGGCGGCCAGAAAGTCGACATGTCGTACGTCGGGAAGAAGGTCGCCCTCAAGCGGGTCGGGCAGCCGGAGGACATCGCGAAGCTGGTGTTGTTCCTGGCCAGCGACGAGAGCGCGTACTGCACGGGTGCGGAGTTCGTGGCGGACGGCGGCGCCACGGCGACGCACGCCCTCAACTTCTAGCCGGTTAACGACGCTAACGAAAAGCGGGCACCGGGTGTGGAGAAGACTCGGGGGTGAGTGACTACGGGGAGGTGTGGTGAGCGGAAGCAGTGGCACGCTCCCGGGAACCGCGGCCCTGACCCAGGTCGGCCGCCTCGCGACGCTTTCGGTGGAAGTGCTGCGCGCGATCTTCAAGCGCCCGTTCCAGGCCCGGGAATGGATCCAGCAGTGCTGGTTCTTCGCCAGCGTCACGATCCTGCCGACCGCGCTGGTGGCCATCCCGTTCGGCGCGGTGATCGCGTTGCAGCTCGGTTCGCTGACCGCGCAGATCGGCGCCCAGTCGTTCACCGGCGCGGCCAGCGCGCTGGCCATCGTGCAGCAGGCCAGCCCGCTGATCACCGCGCTGCTGGTGGCGGGCGCGGGCGGTAGCGCGGTCTGCGCCGACATCGGCGCACGCAAGATCCGCGAAGAGATCGACGCCATGGAGGTCCTCGGCGTCAACCCGATCCAGCGGCTGATCGTGCCGCGGGTGCTCGCCGCGATGGTCGTCTCCGTGCTGCTGAACGGCTTGGTCAGCGTGGTCGGCGTGCTCGGCGGCTACTTCTTCAACGTCGTCCTGCAGGGCGGCACGCCCGGCGCGTACCTGGCCAGCTTCAACGCCCTCGCGCAGGTCCCGGACCTGTGGATCAGCGAGATCAAGGCGCTGCTGTACGGTTTCGTGGCCGGGGTCGTCGCCGCGTTCCGCGGGCTGAACCCGGCGGGCGGCCCGAAGGGCGTCGGCGATGCCGTCAACCAGGCCGTCGTGATCACGTTCCTGCTGCTGTTCCTGATCAACGTAGTGCTCACCGCGATCTATCTGCGGATCGTCCCGCCGAAGGCGATGTGATGACCGCCGAACCCCTCGACACCACCGACCGGACGCTCGAGTACATCGCGCGCCCCGGCCAGAGCCTGGAAGGGCTCGGCAAGCAGCTGGCGTTCGCCGCGAAAGCGCTCGCCTGGTCGCCGCGCACGATCCGCCGCTACAGCCGGGAAACGCTGCGGCTGCTCACCGAAGTCTGCTTCGGCACCGGTGGCCTGGCCGTCATCGGCGGCACGCTCGGCGTGATGATCGGGATGACGCTGTTCACCGGCCTCATCGTCGGCCTGCAGGGCTACTCCGCGCTGAACCAGCTCGGCACGGCCGCGCTCACCGGCTTCATTTCCGCCTACTTCAACACCCGCGAAGTCGCGCCGCTGTCCGCGGGACTCGCCTTGAGCGCGACCGTCGGCTGCGGCTTCACCGCCCAGCTCGGCGCGATGCGGATCTCCGAGGAGATCGACGCGCTGGAAGTCATGGGTGTGCCGAGCATGCCGTACCTGGTGACGACCCGGGTGCTCGCCGGCGTCGCCGCGGTGATCCCGCTGTACGCGGTCGGCCTGCTCTCCAGCTACCTCGCGTCCCGGCAGATCACCATCTGGCTCTACGGCCAGTCTGCGGGCACCTACGACCACTACTTCACGCTCTTCCTGCCACCCGGCGACGTCCTCTGGTCGTTCGGGAAGGTCATCGTGTTCAGCGTGCTCGTGATCCTGTCCCATTGTTATTACGGCTTCACCGCGAGCGGCGGCCCGGCCGGCGTCGGGGTCGCGGTCGGCCGCGCGGTGCGGACGTCGATCGTGCTGATCTCGGTGCTGGACTTCTTCCTGTCGCTGGCGATCTGGGGCGCCAACACGACGGTGAGGATCTCGGGATGAGGCGCGAGCTCTGGCAGCGGCTCCGGTACCAGGTGCTGGGGCTCGCCTTCCTGCTCGTGGCCGCGCTGTTCATCGCGCTCACCCTGGCCGTCTACCACAAGGCGTTCACGCCGGTGACGCTGGTGAAGCTGGAGACCGACCGCGTCGGCAGCCAGCTGCGCACCGGCGGCGACGTCAAGGTCCGCGGCATGCTCGTCGGCGAAGTCCGCTCGGTGCTGGCGAACGGCGACCACGCCGAGCTGGAGCTGGCGCTCGACCCGGACAAGACGCACGTCATCCCGAAGAACGTCTCCGCGCGGCTGCTGCCGAAGACGCTGTTCGGCGAGCGGTACGTGGCCCTCCAGCTGCCCGAGACGTCCCAAGGCCCGATCAAGGCCGGTGACGTCATCCCGCAGGACCGCAGCAGCGCGGCGATCGAGCTGCAGAAGGTCCTCGACGACGTGATGCCGCTGCTGCAGGCCGTCCAGCCCGAGAAGCTGTCGAGCACGCTGACCGCGGTGGCGACCGCGCTCGACGGCCGCGGCAAGCAGCTCGGCGAGACTCTCGCCGGGCTGTCGGACTACCTCGGCAAGCTCAACCCGTCGCTGCCGGACGTCAAAGCCGACATCACCGGCCTGGCGAACGTCGCGAACACCTACGACAAAGCCGCGCCGGACCTCCTGCAGGCCCTCTCGGACCTGACCACGACGAGCCGGACCATCGTCGACCAGCGCGCCCAGCTGACCGACCTCTACGCCACCG
Organism: Amycolatopsis vancoresmycina; assembly: GCF_000716785.1. GTDB lineage: Bacteria > Actinomycetota > Actinomycetes > Mycobacteriales > Pseudonocardiaceae > Amycolatopsis > Amycolatopsis vancoresmycina. The sequence goes on along the minus strand of NZ_JNYY01000008.1, from coordinate 332,900 downwards.
TCACCGCGGCTTCGGTCGACCTGACGAACTTCCTGCAGGTCAACAAGGACAACCTGATCCGGCTCACCACCGCCGTCCAGCCGACGCTCGACGTCCTCGCGAAGTACGCGCCCGAGTACCCGTGCCTGCTGCGGCAGCTCGCGGAATCCGTGCCGCGCGCGGAACTGGCGTTCGGCAAGGGCACCGCGCACCCCGAAGTCAGCCGGGTCACCATCGAGTTCGCGGCCAGCCGCGGCAAGTACCTCCCCGGCGTCGACGAGCCGAAGTACGACGACAAGCGCGGCCCGCGCTGCTACCCGCAGGTCCCGAAGCCCGGCGTGTGGCCGCAGTACCCGCCGGACGGCGCGATCAAGGACGGTTCCAGCAAGCCCCCGCCGCCGAAGAACCCGCCCGAAACGCTCCCCGCCGGGGGTGGCGCGGTCGGCGGGGACGGCACGATCGTCGGCTCGGCCTACGAAAACGACCTCATCGACCTGCTCGCGTCGCCCGCGCTCGGCGCCTCGCCCGGTGAGGTGCCCGGCTGGGCCGACCTGCTCGTCGGGCCGCTCTACCGCGGGGCGGAGGTGGAACTGAAGTGAGGAGTTTCGTCCCGTCGCTGATCAAGCTCGGCGTCTTCGCGGTCGTCACGGTGCTGCTCACCGGGATCCTCGCGGCCACCATCGCGAACACGAACTTCGGGGAGACGTCCGGATATCTGGCGAAGTTCACCGACGCCTCCGGGCTCAAGGAAGGCGACGACGTCCGCATCGCCGGGGTCAAGGTCGGCCAGGTCGACGCGATCGAAGTGGTCGAAGGGGACCGGAACCTGGCGCAGGTGCGGTTCGACGTCGAGCACACCTACCGGCTGCCGGAGACGGTGACCGCGACCATCAAGTACCGCAACCTGGTCGGCCAGCGCTACCTCGCGCTCGGCACCGACGTCCCCGGCGACAAGACGCTGCCCGACGGCGGCACGATCCCGCCCGAGCGCACGAAACCGGCGTTGAACCTCACCGTGCTGTTCAACGGGTTCAAGCCGCTGTTCAAGGCGCTGAGCCCGAAGGACGTCAACCAGCTCTCGGCCGAGATCATCAGCGTCTTCCAGGGCGAGGGCGGCACGATCACCAGCCTGCTGCAGCACACCGCGTCCCTGACGACGGCGATCGCGAGCAAGGACCAGGTGATCGGCCAGGTCATCGCGAACCTCAACACGGTGCTCGGCACGGTCAACGCCCGCGGCCCGGAGCTCGGCGACCTCGTCGAGCAGACGCAGAAACTGGTCAGCGGGCTCGCCGAGCAGCGCAAGCCGATCGGCGACGCGGTCAGCGCGCTCGGCGACCTCGCCGTGTCGACCACCGGGCTCCTGGCCGACGCGCGCCCGGCGCTGAAGGACGACGTGGCGCAGCTCGGCGTGCTGTCGCAGCACCTCGGCGACTCCGGCGTGCTGCTCAACCACCTCCTCGAGGTGCTGCCGGGGAACCTGCAGAAGTTCACCCGGACCCTGAGCTACGGCAGCTGGTTCAACTACTACCTGTGCGGGATCACCGGCACCATCGGCATTTCCTCGCTCGACATCACCCTGCCGATCATCCCGATCCCCGGTACGCAGCGCGCGGAGAGGTGTGGTCCGTGAAGCCGCTGAAGGAACGCAACCAGGCCGCGGTCGGCGCGGTCGCGCTCGTGCTGATCGTGCTCGTCACGGCCACCACGTACTTCTCCGACCAGCTCCCGTTCTTCGGCAACGGCACGACGTATTCGGCGTACTTCGGCGAGTCCGCCGGGCTGGCGCCGGACAACGAGGTCGAGGTCGCCGGCGTGAAGGTCGGCACGGTGTCGTCGGTGAAGCTGGCGGGCAAGCAGGTCCTGGTCCGCTTCCGCGTCAAGGACGTCCGGGTCGGGGACGCGACCACCGCGTCCATCGAGATCAAGACGCTGCTGGGGGAGAAGTACCTCGCGCTCGACCCGAAGGGCAGCGGCGCGCAGGAGCCGGACGACACGATCCCGCAGGGGCGCACGCGCACGCCGTTCCAGCTGCAGGACGCGTTCGAGCAGCTGTCGACGACAGTGGGCGACATCGACACGAAGCAGCTCGCCGACAGCTTCAACGCCCTCTCCGACAGCCTCAAGGACAGCCCCCAGTACCTGAAGGACACGCTGAACGGGCTGTCGTCGCTGGCGCGCACCGTCTCCTCCCGCGACGCCGACCTGCACACGCTCCTGGCCAACACCAGCCAGATCTCGAAGACGCTGTCCGACCGCAACGCGCAGCTGCAGCGCGTGATCAGCGACGGCAACCTGCTGCTCACCGAGCTGCAGAACCGGAAGCAGGCGATCAACGCCCTGCTCACCGGCACCCAGCAGCTCTCGCAGCAGCTGACCGGGCTGGTCCAGGACAACCGCGCGCAGCTGAAGCCGACGCTGGACAAGCTGAGCAAGGTCACCGACATCCTCCAGCGCAACCAGGGCAACCTCGACAAGAGCCTGCAGCTGATGGCGCCGTTCGCCCGCGTCGGCGCGAACGCCACCGGCAACGGCCGCTGGTTCGAGGGCTACCTGTGCGGGCTGCTGCCGCCGACGATCACCGTGGGCGGCCTGCACATCAACCCCGAAGGCTGCACCCCGCCGATCGCGGCGCCGAACCAGGGGGTGGGCCGCCGATGACCATCCACACCGCCCGCGGACGCAGCCTGGTGACCTGGCTGGCGTTCGCCTGCATCCTCGCGCTGATCGTCACCGCCGGGCTGTACCTGGTGTTCCGGTCCTCGAACGGCGTCAAGCTGTCCGCGTACTTCGGCAAGACCGTCGGGCTGTACGCGGGTTCGTCGGTTCGGGTGCTCGGCGTGCCGGTCGGCCAGGTCACCGACGTCACGCCCGAGGGGGACGCGGTCCGCGTCGACATGCAGGTCGACGGCACCCAGCTGCCGGCCGACGTCGGTGCCGTCGTCGTCGCGCCGAGCCTGGTCAGCGACCGGTACGTCCAGCTGACCCCGGCCTACGACAGCGGCCCGGTGCTCGCTTCGGGCACGGTCCTGCCGCGCAACCGCACGGCCACGCCGGTGGAACTGGACGACCTGTACTCCAGCCTGGACAAGCTCTCGACGGCGCTGGGCCCGAACGGCGCCAACAAGGACGGTGCCCTGTCCGGCGTGCTCGACACCGCGGCGAACACGCTGAAGGGCAACGGCGCTTCGCTGAACTCGACGGTCGGGCAGCTGGCGCAACTCGCGAAGACCCTGGACGGCTCGAAGGACGACCTGTTCTCGACCGTGCAGAACCTGAACTCCTTCACCGGCGCCCTGGCCCAGAGCGACCAGCAGCTCAACGAGTTCTACGGCCGCGTCGCCGACGTCAGCCAGTTCCTCGCCGCGGACTCCTCCGACGTCGGAGCGGCCCTGTCGTCCCTCGGCGGGGCGCTCGGCGACGTCCAGCAGTTCGTCAACGACAACAAGACGGCCCTTGAATCCAATGTGGACAAACTGGCGTCGCTGTCGAAGGTCCTCGTCGACCAGCGCGCCGCGCTCGCCGAGGTGCTCGACATCGCGCCGACCGGCGCCACGAACTTCATCAACTCCTACGACGCGGCGTCGGGCACCATCGCCGTCCGCGACAACCTGAACGAGCTGACCAACCCGCCGATCCTCACCGTGTGCCGCCTGATCAGCTCGTTCACCCCCAAGGAAGTCCCCGACGCCTTGGGGAACATCTGCAAGCAGCTGGCGCCGGTGCTGGACGGCGTGCTGAAGCTGCCGACCATCCCGCAGGTGCTCAACTCCCTGCAGAACGGGACGCTGCCGCCGTTGCCGCTCCCGCTCGTCGACGTCATGGAGCAGCTGTCGGGCGGTGCGAAGTGAAGGGGCGCAGGCGGATCGCGGGCGCACTGGCCGGGGTGCTCGTGCTCGCGGGCTGCAGTGACGGCGGGTTCAACGGCCTCTACGGCACGCCGCTGCCGGGTGGCGCCGACGTCGGCGACCACCCGTACCACGTCACCGCGCTGTTCACCGACGTGCTCGACCTGGTGCCGCAGTCCAGCGTCAAGGTCAACGACGTCGCCGTCGGGCGCGTCGACAAGATCACCCTGACCCCGGACACCCGGTCCGCGCTGGTCGCGATGACCGTCGACGGCGACATCGCGCTGCCCGCCAACGCCCGCGCCGAGCTGAAGCAGTCTTCGCTGCTGGGCGAGAAGTTCGTCGAGCTGAGCGTGCCCACGGCCGAGCCGGCCACCGGGAAACTGGGTGACGGCGGGCAGATCCCGCTCGGGCGCACCAACCGCAACCCCGAGGTCGAGGAGGTGCTCGGCGCGCTGTCGCTGCTGCTCAACGGCGGCGGTGTCGAGCAGATCCAGAAGATCAGCCACGAACTGAACGACGCACTGTCGGGCAACGAGCCGGAGATCCGCGCGCTGCTGTCCCGAGTGGACGAACTGGCGACGCAGCTCGACGGGCACAAGACGGAGATCCTGCGCGCGATCGACGGCCTCGCCAAGCTGTCTCACACGTTGACGGGTCAGACGCAGAACCTGACCAACGCCCTCGACAACCTCGCGCCGGGCCTGAAGGTCGTCACGGACCAGCGTGACCAGCTCGTCGGCATGCTGAACGCGCTGAACGCGCTGTCCGGGGTCGCGGTGGACACCGTCACGAAGAGCCGGGACCAGCTCGTCGCGAACCTCCGGGCGCTGCAGCCGACGTTGACGAAGCTCGGCGAGGCCGGGCAGAACCTGCCGAACGCGTTGCAGATCCTGCTGACTTACCCGTTCCCGGACTACGCGGGCAACGTGATCAAGGGCGACTACGCGAACGTCGAGGCGAACGTCAACCTCGACCTGGACACGCTGATCTCGAACTTCACGAACTCGTCGCAGCCGCCGATCGCGCTGCCGTCCGGGATCGGCGGGCAGCAGCCGCCGGTCGCGCCGCCGCTGCCGCTGCCCGACCTGGGTTCGGTCCCGCCGGCCGCCGGCCCCGACCTGCTGGGTGGGCTGCTCGGCCTGATCGGGGGCGGCCGGTGACCCGCAAGATCCGGATCCAGCTGTTCGCGTTCGTCGTGATCGCGGTGGTTTCGGTCGTCTACGCCGGCGGCCGGTACGCGGGGCTGGACCGGCTCTTCGGCAACCGCGGCTACGTCGTCACCGCGCAGCTGACCGACTCCGGCGGCGTCTTCGTCAACTCCGAGGTCGCCTACCGCGGGGTCACGGTCGGCCGGGTGACGTCGATGACGCTCACCGAGCACGGCGTCGACGTCGCCCTCGACATCGACGCGGGCGCCCCGGACATCCCGGCCGACGCGCACGCGCAGGTGGCGAACCGGTCGGCGGTGGGGGAGCAGTTCGTCGACCTGCTGCCCTTGCACAACGGCGGCCCCTTCCTGGAGGACGGGTCGGTGATCACCGCGGACAAGACGTCGCTGCCGCCGTCGCCGGACACGGTTCTGTCGCATTTGGACGATCTCGTCGCGAGCGTGCACCCGGAATCCCTGCGGACGGTCGTCGACGAGACGTACAACGCGTTCGCGGGCGCGGGGCCGGAACTGCAGCAGCTGCTGGACAGCACGGGCTCGCTGACGGCGGTCGCCGCGCAGTACGTCCCGCAGACGCAGGGGCTGCTGGCGAACTCGCGGATCGTGCTGGGCACCCAGGAGCGGCAGGCGGCGAACATCACCGACTTCGCGTCCGGGCTCCGGACGATCGCCGGGCAGCTCAAGAAGTCCGATCCGGACCTGCGCCGGGTGATCGCGCAGGCACCGCAGCTGAGCAGGCAGATTTCCGACGTGCTGGCCGCGTCGGGGACTGACCTGGGCGTGCTGTTCGCGAACTTGCTGACGACCGCGCAGATCACGTCGTCCCGGCGCGACTCGATCGAGGAACTGCTGGTGGCGTACCCGATCATCGGGGCGTTTTCCCCGTCGACGTCCCCGGACGGCACGGGCCACCTGGGCGTGGTGTTCAACTTCTTCGACCCGGCGTCGTGCACGAAGGGGTACGAAGGGACGAAACAGCGTCCGGCGAACGACCAGACCGAAGCTCCGGTCAACATGAACGCGTACTGCGCCGAGCCGCCGGGCAGCCCGACCGGGGTGCGCGGGGCGCAGAACGCGCCGTACGCGGGGAAGCCGCCCGCGATCCCGGCGGCGCCCCAGCAGCAGGCCGCGTCGGCTCCGCCGCAGCTCCCCGGGATGCTCAGCCTGCTGACCGGGCCGTCCTCGGGCGGGCTCGGCCGGTTGCTGGGCGCGCCGTGAAGCAGCGTCTCCTGGTGGTGCTGGCGGTCGTGTCGGTCGTGGCGGCGGCCTTCTCGGGCTGGTCCTGGTGGCGCGCGGCGGCGGACGACTCGGCCGCCCGCGGCCGCGAGCGCGACGCGGTCCTGGCGGCGGCGGGCCCCCAGCTGGTCACGCTGAACACGATCGACTACCGCACGGCGGCGGCGGACGTGGACCGCTGGATCGCGGCCACGACGGGCCAGTACGGCAAGGACCTCGCGGGCGACCGCCAGCTGCAGATCGACCGCGCTGCTTCGGCCCGCACCGTTTCCTCGGCCTCCCTGGTCCAGGCGGCGGTGACGGAGGTGGATCCCGTTCAGGGCACCGCGCGGCTCCTGGCGGTGCTGGACGTCCGGGTGTCGACGGGCGGCGGCGCGGTCTCGCCGCGGATGAACCGCCTGACGGTGGACGCGGCCCGGTCCCCCGCCGGCTGGAAGATCGCCGGCGTCCAGGCGGCGGGGTCATGACCCGGGTCCTGGCCTTGGTGGTGGTGCTCGCCCTGGCGTGCACGGCGTGGTTCACGATCGAGACGGCTTCCCTGTCACCGGGCGACAACGCGGCCCTGGTGGATTCCGCGGCGACAGCGGCGGTTTCGTCCGAAGTGAGCGACGCGGTGAAGGCAGTGTTCTCGTACGACTACGCAAACCTGGCCCGCACCGAGCGCGCGGCGGCGGACGTCCTGACGGGGGACGCGATCCGGCAGTACCAGGCCCAGTTCGCCTCGGCCAGGACACGGGCATCGGCGGAGAAGCTGGTCCGCACGACGACGGTCCGCGCGGTGGGCGTGCGCTCGTTGCGCGGCGACGAGGCGTCGTTGTTGTTGTTCCTGGACCAGCAGACGGTGGCCCAGGGCGGGGGAGCACCGACGTCGTCGGTGGCCCAGCTGGCGGTGACGGCGAAACGGGTGGACGGCCGCTGGAAGCTGGCCACCCTGACGGCGCTTTAGCCGCCGGTGCCCGGCGAAGGCGCCGGGCCGGGTGCCTTCCGCATGGTGCTCGACCAGCGGGCGCCCTCGTCGCTGATCACCGCGTGCAGGTCCGCCGCCAACGCGTCCCGGCGGGTTCCGGCGTCCCGGTAGGGACCGACCCGCCCGGCGTACTGGTACGCCAGCTGCCGGATCGCCTCCGCCGAACCGCGGTAGCTCAGGTAGTTCGTGTGCAGCTGGAACAGCTGCTGGACGCCCTCGAGCACGACGACCACCGCGGCGAACGACGCGGTCCAGGCCGGCGGGGCGGCCACCGCGGCCAGCACCGGGACCGCGGCCGCCACCGTGATCGACACCGTCTTCAGGCCCTGGTAGCCGAGCCGGGTCCGGGTGGCGGCCCGGTGGTACCACGCGAACTCCGCGCGCAGGTGCTGCCAGACGACGTCGGCCTCGTCCTGGGGATCGGGCAGCGAGGGGAGTGCTTCGTCGAGGCGTTGCCACTGCAGGCGTCTGGGCGATCCCGGCATGGCCATACAGTGGCACACCGGAGCTCAGCCGTCCCAGACTCCCGCGCCCTGGCGCAGGACTTCGACGCCCGACGGCGCCGAAACCGGCCACAGCTCCACCACGTACCGGTAATGCTCCCCGTACTCGTGGTCGTTCCAGTCCACCGGCGGCGGGCCGGCGGGCACGTACGACACTCGCGCCCGGTACAACCCCGGCAGCACCGAGAAGAACTTTTCCTGCGACGGGTAGTCGGCAGGCCCGGAAATCACGATTTTCCCGCTCGGAACCGGAAGATCCGCCTCCACCACGTGCTCGGCGGCCGCCGGCAGCGCGGGCGCCGACGGCACCAGCGTCACCGAAGACTCGACCAGGTCCGAGCGTGCCGTCGCGATCGCGATCCCGCCCGGTTCTGCCCCGATCCGGTGATGTTCCACCGCTTCCGGGGTCCAGCCGCTGCCGGTCAACCGGGAACGGGAGTCCCGCACCGAGAACTGCCGCTGGTCGGCGTGGACGACGAGGTGCACACGAACCACCCTAGCCAGGACCCGCCCCGAAATGGTATCGACACCGGGTTTAGCGTTGACCCATGACCACTGCTTCCGTCGACGTCGACACGGCCCGCAGCGAGTACGCGGCCCTGGTCGGCCGAGGCCTCTCCCTGGACATCACCCGCGGCAAGCCGTCCCCCGAGCAGCTCGATCTTTCGAACGCGCTGCTCGCCCTCCCGGGCGAGGGCACCTTCAAGGCCGAGGACGGCACCGACGTCCGCAACTACGGTGGCCTGAACGGCCTGCCGGAGCTGCGCCGCATCTTCGCCGGCGCGCTGCAGGTGCCCGCCGCGCAGCTGCTTGCGGCCGGCAACTCCAGCCTTGAGCTGATGCACGACGCCGTCGTCCAGGCGCTGCTGAGCAAGCTCCCGGGCGCCGAGCGCCGCTGGGCCGACGAGCCGCAGGTGAAGTTCCTCGCGCCGGTCCCGGGCTACGACCGGCACTTCGCGCTCACCGAGCGGTTCGGCATCGAGCTGGTTCCGGTGGCGATGACCGACGAGGGCCCGGACATGGACGCCGTCGAGACGCTGGTCGCCGAGGACCCGGCCGTCAAGGGCATCTGGTGCGTGCCGAAGTACAGCAACCCCACCGGCGTCACGTTCAGTGACGACGTCGTGCAGCGGCTCGCCACCATGCGCACCGCGGCGCCGGACTTCCGGATCTTCTGGGACAACGCCTACGCCGTGCACCACCTCACCGACGCCGAGCCGGAGCTGGCCGACCTCCTCGCGCTGGCCACCGAGGCGGGCAACGCCGACCGCGTGTTCGTCTTCGGCTCGACGTCGAAGATCACCCTCGCCGGCGCCGGCGTCGGCTTCTTCGGCGCGTCCGAGGCCAACCTCGCCTGGTGGACCGGCAACATCGGCAAGCGCACCATCGGCCCCGACAAGGTCAACCAGCTGCGGCACGCGCACTTCCTCAAGGACGAAGCCGGCGTCCGGGCGCACATGCGCAAGCACGCCGAGATCATCGGCCCGAAGTTCGCCGCCGTCGACCGCATCCTCACCGAGGAGCTGGCCGACCTGGCGTCCTGGACCAAGCCGACCGGCGGGTACTTCATCACGCTGACCGTCCCCCAGGGCACCGCGAAGGAGGTCGTGCGGCTGGCCAAGGAGGCCGGTGTCGCGCTGACCCCCGCCGGGGCGACCCACCCGCACGGCAACGACCCGGCCGACGCGGTCATCCGGATCGCGCCGACGTTCCCGAAGCTCGCCGAGGTCGAAGAGGCCGTTCGCGCGCTGGCCGTGTGCGTCCGGCTCGCGGTCGCGCAGCGCGGCTGACCTGGGGAAACGCAAGTCGATCAAAAATTTTCCCGTTTTGACCGAGCCGGGGGACGCCCAGGTACGTATGACCGGTGGGTGAGGTGGACGAACTCGTCACGAGAGGACGTCCCCCGGTGTTCGGAAAACGCTACACAGAGCAGCTGATCGAGCGCAGCGCGGAGAACGCGACCGACCGCCGCCGCTTCCTCAAGGCTGCGGGAGCGGCGGGACTCGGCGTCGCGGGTGCCGGCGCGCTCGGCACGGCGCTGTCGCTGGGCCTCGGCTCGGCGGGTGCCACGTCGCAGTACGGCGCGCAGGGAGGTGACAAGGCGAAGGAGGCGGCGAGCGACGCCGCCGTGCTGAACTTCGCGTTGAACCTCGAATACCTCGAGGCGAACCTGTACTCGTTCGCCGTCTACGGCTACGGCCTGAACGAGAAGTACGTCAACGGCGTCGGCAACCTCGGCAAGGTGTCCGGCGGCCACGCGGTGAAGTTCAAGAGCGAGCACACCAAGCAGCTCGTCCAGGAAATCGCCGGCGACGAGGTCGCCCACGTCAACTTCCTGCGCAAGGCGCTGGACAAGGCCGCCGTCGCGCAGCCGGAGATCGACTTCCAGAACAGCTTCACCGCGGCGATGCAGGCCGCGGGTGTCATCAAGCAGGGCCAGACGTTCGACCCGTTCGGCAGCGAGAACAACTTCCTGCTCGCCGCCTACCTGTTCGAGGACGTCGGCGTGTCCGCCTACAAGGGCGCGGCCCCCCTGGTGAACAACAAGACGTTCCTCGACGCGGCCGCGGGCATCCTGGCCGTCGAGGCCTACCACGCCGGGATCGTGCGGTCGGCCCTGTTCGAGCGCGGCCTCGGGGACATCACGAACAAGATGTCCGACGCCCGCGACAGCCTCGACGGCAAGGCCGACGACGACGAAGGTGTGCTCAAGGACGGCAAGGCGAACCTCGTCCCGGCGGACGCCAACGGCATCGCGTTCGGGCGCTCCGCCGAGCGCGTGCTGAACATCGCCTACCTCAACCCCGACAAGGTGTCCTCGGGCGGCTTCTACCCGCGCGGCCTGAACGGCGACATCGCCACCAGCGGTGCGAAGGAGAAGTAGGCACCGCGTGCCGCCGTCACGGTAACGTCACCGGCGGCGGCACGCGGAGTCGAGGGGGCGCGAAGTGCGGGTACTGGTCGCGGGTGGCGGGATCTCGGGCACGGTGACGGCGATGGCGCTGAAGCTCGCCGGGCACGACCCGGTGGTGTTCGAGGCCTACCCCGCAGGTGGGGACGACATCGGCGCGTTCCTCACGATCATGCACAACGGCATGGACGCCCTGCGCGCGATCGGTGCCGACCGGCCGGTGATCGACAATTCGTTCGCGGCGTACGGCGTCGAGCTCGTCGCCCCGACGGGGGAGACCGTCGGGCGGCGCGAGTTCGACACCGAAGGTCTCGACGGGCCGCGCACCCTGACCCGCGCCACGCTCTACGGCGTCCTGCAGGACGAGGCTGCGCGTCGCGGCGTCCCCCTGGAGCGCGGCCGCCGCCTGGTGGGCGCGCAGCCCGGTCCGGCCGGGATCACGGCGGAGTTCGCCGACGGCACCACCGAAACGGGTGACGTGCTGGTCGGCGCGGACGGGTTGCGGTCGGTGGTCCGGCGGCTGATCGACCCGGCCGCGGACGAGCCCCGCTACACCGGGCTGACCGTGGTGTACGGCTACACGCGGGCGGGCGGCCTGCCCGCGGCGCCCGGGATCTACCGGATGATCCGCGGCAGCCGGGCGGCCTTCGGGTTCACCACGGACCCGGACGGCGCCACGTTCTGGTTCGCCCGCATCCCGGACAACGAGCGGCCCCGCGACGAGATCGCGGCGGTCACCCCGGCGGGCTGGCGCGAGTTCGCCCACGCGGCGTTTGACGGGGATCCGTTGCCTTGCAAGGACATCATCGCCGCCACGGGCGACGAGGTGTTCGGCGGGCATTCGTACGACGTCCCCGAGACGCGGGTGTGGTCGACACCCGAGATGGTCCTCACCGGGGACGCCGCACACGCCGCCTCCCCGGCCGCGGGCCAGGGCGCGTCGATGGCGCTGGAGGACAGCGTGGTCCTGGCCCAGTGCCTGCGCGACCGGCCGGACCCGGTGTCGGCTTTCGCGGCGTACGAAGGACTTCGCCGCGAGCGGGTGGAGAAGCTGGTGAAGGCGAGCGCGGGCGGCGACGTCGGCGAGGAACGCGGCTGGCTCTACTCGCACCACATCGACTGGGACGCGAAGATCACCGCCTGACTTCTCCGGCGCGAAGATCCGTGGTGGCGCGGGGGCGGAGGACCGTGGCCGGGAACTCCTTGGCGACCGCGGTCAGCCACGCGGTTTGGGCCGCGGTGCCGTCGTGGAAATAGGATTCCGGGGTGTGGGCGGGGGTGCCCGCGGCGATTCCCTGCCGGTGCGCGGCAAGTGCTTCCTTCAGCACCGTCGCCTCGACGATGGCGTCGGCTCGCGCTGCGGGTATTCCTGCCTCTTCGATCCGGCCGCGCGCGCTGTCCGCGACTTGCTCGTCCAGGAACGGCCGAAGCCGCAGCCGGGCGTCGAGTATCTCGATGACGCGGCGGTAGACGGCCAAGCTGGCGTTGCGCAGGGGAATGCGCCGGCCGAACCACGAGCGAGGGGCGTCGAGCGCGATGTCGGGGAAGGCCTTCGACAGTGCGTCCCACAGCGGGAACAGGCGGTAGTAGGTCACGTTCAGCGCTGACCAGTCGGCGAGGGTGTCGAGGCCGGCCCGCGGTCCCCAGGCCGGCAGGGTGGAGCCGAGCATGAACAGCAGGATCGCCACCGTGAACAGGCTGCCGATCACGGATTCCGTGTACTTGCCGGCCGGGAGCAGCCCGAGTTGGTAGCCGGCCATGCCGACGACCTTGGTCACGCCGTAGAGGACCGTGACGGCCATCCCCGTGGCCGTGATCCGCAATCCCGCACGGAGGCAGAACCGGTCGGCAATGGCGGCGTAGGCCAGTGCTGCCTGCGTGCCGGCGGCGGCCAGGACCGCGAGGTAGGCGACGTACAGGTAGGAATGCGCCCCGGTGGCGGGGACCTGCTGCGCCGTGCCCTCTTTGGCGTGGAACTCGGCGTAGTTCGACTTGACGGTCAGGAAGAGGATCGCGATCACGACGATCACCGCGACGGTGAGCCACAGCCGGGCCCGGACCTTGCGGACCGCGGCCTCGCCCGGATTGGCGGTGTGCAGGAAGGAGGCTTGCGCGGCGAGCCCGGCGACGAGGGTGAGGCAGTTGGCCAGTACCCAGGTGGTGCCGGGGGTGGTCAAGCCGTCGACCCGGTCCGAGACCGGGCGCAGTTGCCCGCTGCAGGCCAGGGAAATGGTGATCAGCATGACGCAGAGCCAGCGGGTGGCGTGGTTGCGCGGGTTCCTGCGCAGGTCCCACAGCTTGGCCAGCAGCCCGGCCCAGCAGATGCCGACGACGACGATCGAGACGGACATATCCAGGTCACCTCGGCTTGGTCGGGGCGATCGCCTGCTCGATGCGGTCGAGCAGGGCGAGCAGCTCCGGGGAGTCGGCGCGCATCTTGCGCAGGGAGAAGCGCCCGGCTTGCCCGAGCACCAAGGTGGCGAACAGTTCGGCCTGCTCTTCTTCCGGATCGGAATAAGCGGTCCGGGCCAGTACCTTCCGGACGACCGCCGGGTCGAGGGTCGGCAGGAGGAGCTGGGCCAGCAGGTCGTGGGAGCCGGCCGGTGTGTCGTGCTCGCACACCATGTGGCCCAGCTCGTGCAGGATGATGTGTTCCTGGTGCAGTTTCGCGGTGTCCGCTTCGTAGCAGATGTAGTCCTTGGTGCGGGCGGCCACCCAGAACCCGGACGGCGCCGAGTCGCCGGTGGTGATCGGCTTGAGCACGATCGGCCGCCCGCGGCCGGCCGCGATCTGCCGCACGAGGGCGGCCACGTCGAACGGATCGGGGATGTCCAGCAGCTCGATGACGTCGAGGCAGCGTCGCGCGTGCTTGCCCAGCCGCATGCCCAAGACACCCCCCTCTGGTGCCGCCGTCCCGGTGTGGCTCGCTACACCGCTTCCGGAGTGTCCGGTGAGCCGGGGTGTTCGAGCTGCCAGATCTGCTTGATCATGTCGCCGACGGTGTCCCGGCTGCGTGAGGAAAGCCCGGCGGCGCGCAAGGCGATCTCACTGACCCCGCTCTCCTTGATGGCGACGAGCAGCTCGAGGTCGTCCTCGATCCGCTCGGCTTCCTCGTCGTCGAGGAAGTAGCTGACCGGCACGCCGAAGAACTTGGCCAGCGCGCCCAGGTGCTGGATCGTCGGGTTGTCCCGGCGTCCCGTGCGCAGCTGCCAGATGTAGGTGTGCGAGATGGCGATGCCCTGCTGGGTCCGGATGGCCTCGGCCACCGCGCTGTGGCCGTACTCGGCCTCGCCGTGCGGGCGGATCGTCTGGAACAGGCGTTCCAGCTTCTCCGCGAGCGTGCGTGGTCGCTCCTCCGGGGGCACCCGCCACCTCCTTCAGTGCAGCTCAGGTTGCTGCTGGCGCGCCGACTTGCAACTGGGGCTTGACGTCGTAGGTCGCTGCCAGCATACAATCACCCTGCACAACTGAGGTTTACCGAGTTCTTTGTGAAGTTAAACAGCAGCTGCGTTGGGGTGGCGTGGTCTCTTGGGATCCGCTGAAGATCCACAGAGCTGAACCAACATCAGGTGCGGACGTTATTTAGGGGGAAACATGCTTGTGACACTGAGGAAGATTGCCGCCGTCGGCGCGGTTGCTTTCCTGGCCGCCCTCGGCGGAACCGCGACGGCGTCCGCGCAGCCGAGCGCGCCGCACGCCTCCGGATGGTCCACGTTCCAGAACCAGGCGACCGGCCGCTGCATCGACGACAGCGATTTCGGTTTCCGCACCAACGCCTGCAACGGCTCCATCTATCAGAAGTGGACGCCCATCGGGTCCTCCGGTCACAGTCATCAATTCCAGAACCAGTTCACCGGCCGCTGCATCGACGACAGCGACTTCGGATTCCGCACCAACGAGTGCAATCTCTCGCCCTATCAGATGTGGTTCCCCTACCAGACCGGGGGCGGGTACACGCTGCAGAACCAGTTCACCGGTCGCTGCATCGACGACAGCGACTTCCGGTTCCGCACCAACGTCTGCAACTTCACGGAGTACCAGACCTTCTTTGAAGGGTGACGAGAACATGCTTGTGGCACTGAGGAAGATTCTCACCGTCGGATCGGTTTCGCTGCTGGCCGTCTTCGGCGGAACCGCGACGGCGTCCGCGCAGTCGAACCCGCCGCCGAACGGCGCTTGGGTGCATATGCACAACGAGGCGACCACCCGGTGCATCGACGACAGCGACTTCAAGTTCCGCACCAATGACTGCAACAACTCCTTCAACCAGACGTGGGCAGTCGCTCAGTACTCGGATGGCAGCTACCGATTCGAGAACATGTCCACCTTCCGCTGCATCGACGACAGCGATTTCGGTTTCCGCACCAACATCTGCAACAACTCCGTCTACCAGCGCTGGGCCTACATCATCAACAGCACCGACCCGAGCGCGTACGCACTGAAGAACCTCGGCACCGGCCGCTGCATCGACGACAGCGACTTCGGATTCCGCACCAACACCTGCAACCTCACGGCGTACCAGACCTTCTTCGACACGCCGTACACGAACGCACCGTAACCGAGCTCATCCGGGAGGGAACATGCTGGTGGCGCTGAGGAAGATCGCCGCCGTTGGGCTGGTCGCTTTACTGACCGTTTTCGGCGGGACCGCGACGGCGGCTGCGTCGAACACCGACCCGATCGTCAAGCTGCAGAACGCGGCCACCGGAAGGTGTATCGACGACAGCGACTTCGGGTTCCGCACCAACACCTGCAACGGTTCCAACTACCAGCGGTGGTCGCAGATCCCGTTCGGCGACAAGTACGAGTTCCAGAACGTGGCGACCGGCCGCTGCATCGATGACAGCGATTTCGGATTCCGCACCAACACCTGCAATTCCAGCGACTACCAGACCTGGTCTCTCGGGCTCAACGGGAACAATGGCTGGCCGTTCCCCATGCTGAACCACGCCACCCGTCGCTGCATCGACGACAGCGACTACGGGTTCCGCACCAACACGTGCAACTTTTCGCAGTACCAGACCTTCTCCTACTCCTACATACCGTAGTCGGCGTTTCCGGCCGTCGTTGTCAGCCGTCCGGCCCCTGTCGAGACAAGGGCCGGACGGCTCGATGTACGGCCCGGACACTCCTGAGAAACCCGATAGGGCCTAACGCGCCGGCCGGCCGCCGCACGAGTCGCGGACCACCAGTTTCGTCGGCAGGAGCACCGGTTCCGGCGTCGTCGTGCGTTCGAGCATTGCCATGAGCGCGCCCGCCGCCGCCGTGCCGAAGCCCGGTTTGTCCTGGGCCACCGTCGTCAGCGCCGGGTCCACCAGGGATGCCACCTCGATGTCGTCGAAGCCCACCACCGCCAGGTCGTCCGGCACCCGCAGCCCCGCCGCGCGGGCCGCCAGCAGCGCTCCCACCGCCATCTCGTCGCTGGCCGCGAACACCGCTGTCGGCGGGTCCTTGCGGGTCAGGAGCCGGCGCAGGCCCACGAAGCCGCTTTCGCGGTAGAAGTCCCCCGTGACCACCAGGTTCTCGTGCGCCTCCAGGCCCGCCTCGGCCAGGCCGCGGCGGTAGCCCTCGGTGCGGGCGGCCGCCGGTGCGTTGCCGCGCGGGCCGGTGATCGTCGCGATCCGGCGGTGGCCGAGGGACGCCAGGTGCCGGACCGCTGCCGCCGCGCCGCCGGCGTTGTCCGAGGTCACGTAGGTCGCGCGCGGGCCCGACAGGGCCACGTCCAGCGCGACGCACGGCAGTCCCGACTGGGCGAACGCCGTGAACGCTTCGGCGTCCGTCCCACTGTCGATCAGCACCAGCCCGGCCAGGTGGTGGCGCCGGGTCATGCTCACGTAGGCGATCGGGTCGGCCAGCGACACGCCGGGGTGGCGGTCGCGGGCGTCGTCGCTCGTCGCGAGCATCAGCAGGTGGTAGCCGTGCGAACTCAGCGCGGACTTGAGGCCCAGCAACAGGTCCTGCAGGAATGGGTGCCGCCAGCCCGGCCGCCGGTGGTCGGTGTCCCAGACCAGCCCGACCATCGCCGACTGCTGCCGCGACAGCGCCCGCGCCGACTCGTTCGGCGAGAAGTCGAGGTCCCGCGCGACGCGCTCGACGCGTTCGCGGGTCGTCGCGCTGACCGTGGCGGGCCGGTTGAAGACCCGGGACACGGTGGCGACCGAGACCCCGCAGAGCTGCGCTACTTCGCGGGCGGTGACCATGGTGACCTCCGATATTGTAACCGGTTACATGAGTAGCACACGATCTCTGGCTGCGTAAACGCGGCTGTGAGTTATCATTTCGTTACTTGACGGATCACTACTGGGAGCGCTCTCATGGGACCCGCGTTTTCCCGACGGCCCGCAGAACAACGGAGATCTCATGCGCCCGAAAACGAGAAACCGCCGGACTCGCCTGCTCGCCGGAGTGGGCGCCACCCTGGTCGCGCTCACCGCGCTGACCGCCTGCGGGAGCAGCGGTGGCGCCACCGGCGGCAAGGTCAAGCTGAGCCTCGGCCTGTTCGGCAACTTCGGCTACACCGACCTGATCAAGGAGTACCAGGCGGCGCACCCGGACATCGAGATCACCGAGCGGACCGCCGCCTACTCCGACCACCACAAGAACCTCGCCGCGCACCTGGCCACCGGCGCCGGCGCCGCGGACGTCGAAGCCATCGACACCGGGTACGTCGCCCAGTTCAAGGCGACGCCGGACAAGTTCGTCGACCTGAACACCGTCGGCGGCGACCAGCTCAAGAGCCGCTGGCTGGACTGGAAGTGGGCGGCCTCGCTGGCCAAGGGCGGGCAGCAGATCGGCTACGGCACCGACGTCGGCGGCCTGGCCATCTGCTACCGCCGCGACATGTTCAAGACCGCCGGGCTGCCCGAGGACCGCGACGCCGTCTCCGCGCTCTGGCCGACCTGGCAGGCGTTCTTCGACACGGGCAAGCGCTTCCAGGCGAAGGCGCCGAACGGCGTCAAGTTCATGGACGGCGGCCCGACCGTGCTCAACGCGATCGTCGGCCAGGCGCCGCAGGGCTACTACGACCAGAACGACAAGCTCATCGTGGACAGCAACCCGGCGCTGCGCCAGGGCTGGGACCTCGTGGTCGACGCGGTCAAGGCGAACCTGAGCGCGGGCCTGCTCTACAGCACGCCGCAGTGGAACACCGGCTTCACCCAGGGCCAGTTCGCGACCGTCACCTGCCCGGCGTGGATGATGACCAAGATCAAGGACCAGGCGCCGGACACCGCGGGCAAGTGGGACGTCGCGGCCGTGCCCGGCGGCGGTGGCAACTGGGGCGGCTCGTACCTGACCGTGCCCAAGCAGGGCAAGCACACCAAGGAAGCCGCCGAGCTCGCCGCCTGGCTCACCGCGCCCGAGCAGCAGGCGAAGGTGTTCACCAGCAAGGGCTTGCTGCCGTCGGTGCCGTCGCTCTACGACGACCCGAAGATCACCGCCTACGCCAACCCCTTCTTCAACAACGCGCCCGTGGGCAAGGTCTTCACGGACGCGGCGAAGAAGCTCAACCCGCAGTACCAGGGCCCGAAGGCCGGCGACGTGCAGACCGAGTTCGGCAACGCGATGCAGCGCGTCGAGCAGGGCAAGCAGGACGGCCCGGCGGCGTGGCAGCAGCTGGTCGGTGACGTCGCGAAGATCAAGTAATGGCACTGACCTTCGCCGAACGGCGGCAGAAGTGGGACGTCAAGCTGTCGCCGTTCGGCTTCATCAGCCCGTACTTCCTGATCTTCGGCGTCTTCGGGTTGTTCCCGCTGCTGTACACGGCGTTCGTGTCGCTGCAGAAGCGCAACCTCATCGACGCCGAAGGCGCGCAGTTCATCGGGTTCGGCAACTACGAACAGCTGCTGTTCCACGACCCGTACTTCTGGAACTCGATGGGGAACACGGTCAGCCTGTGGCTGCTGACCACGATCCCGCAGATCCTGTTCGCGCTCGGCGTCGCGCACCTGCTCAACCGGCGGCTGCGCGGGCGGATGTTCTTCCGGATGGGGATGATCCTGCCGAACATCACCTCGGTGGCGGCGGTGACGATCATCTTCGCGCAGCTGTTCGGCCGGGACTTCGGGCTGGTCAACTGGGTGCTGAGCTGGTTCGGCGCCGGGCACGTCGACTGGCAGGCCGGCACGGCCAGCTCGCACACCGCCATCGCGGCGATGGTGGTGTGGCGCTGGACCGGCTACCACGCGCTGATCTTCCTGGCGTCGATGCAGGCGATCCCGTCGAGCATGTACGAGGCCGCCACCCTCGACGGCGCCAAGGGGTGGCAGCAGTTCTGGCGGATCACCGTGCCGCTGCTGCGGCCGCAGATCATCTTCTCCACGGTGATCGCGACGACCGGGAACATGCGGCTGCTCGCCGAGCCGCTGCTGTTCAACCCAGGCACGGCGGCCGCCACCGGCGGGTCGGACCGGCAGTTCCAGACCGCCGCGCTCTACCTCTACGAGCAGGGTTTCACCAAGTACGACTTCGGCTACAGCTCGGCGATCGCGCTGATCCTGGCCGTGGCCACGATGCTCGTCGCGGGCCTGTCGTACCTGGTCACCCGGCGCATATCCACGGACTAGTCGTGAGTGGGAAACAGTGTTCTAACCCTGTTTCCCACTCACGACACGACACGAGGAGCGACATGACTACCGTGCTGACCTCGGCGCCCGCCGCGGCGCCGAGCCCGCCCGGCCGGGCGCGGCGGCTGGTCCGGCGGGCCACGAGCCCGTGGACCTACGCCGCGCTCATCGCCGTCCTCGCCGGCTCGGCGTTCCCGGTGTACTGGTCGTTCGTCGTCTCCTCGCAGACGACGGAGGCGGTCGGGAAGGTGCCACCGGTGCTCGTCCCCGGCGGGCACCTGTTCGAGAACATCGCCCGCGTCTTCGACGAGACGGACTTCGCGCTGGCGCTGGGGAACTCCCTGATCGTCGCGGGCACCATCACCGTGTCGGTCGTGCTGTTCTCGACGCTGGCCGGGTTCGCCTTCGCCAAAATGCGCTTCCGCGGGCGGACGGCGCTGCTGCTGGTCGTGGTGGCCACCCAGGCGATCCCGACCGAGCTGGGCGTCGTGCCGCTGTACATGATGATGGCCGACTTCGGGTGGGCCGGGCAGCTGCAGGCGGTGATCGTGCCCGGCCTGGTCACCGCGTTCGGCGTGTTCTTCATGCGCCAGTACTTCGAGCGGGCGCTGCCGCTGGAGCTGCTGGAGGCCGGGCGGATGGACGGCTGCGGCTCGCTGCGGCTGTTCTGGCACGTGGCCCTGCCCGCCGCCCGGCCGGCCGCGGCCGTGCTCGGCCTGTTCACGTTCATGCAGGCGTGGAACGACTTCTTCTGGCCGCTGGTGGTGCTGGTGCCGGAGAACCCGACCGTCCAAACCGCACTGTCCACCCTGGCCAGTGGCTACACCACCGACTACACGCTCGTGCTCACCGCCGCCACCATCGGCACCGTCCCCGTCCTCGTCGTGTTCCTGCTGTTCGGCCGCCAGATCGTCGGCGGCATCATGCAGGGCGCGCTCAAGGGCTGACCCTCCCGGAGCTCACTGTGACCACCAGTTTCCCGCCCGGCTTCCGCTGGGGCGTCGCGACCTCGGCGTTCCAGATCGAGGGCGCCACCACCGCGGACGGCCGCGGACCGTCCATCTGGGACACCTTCGCCGCGGTCCCGGGCGCGGTGGCGGGCGGCGACACCGGCGAACCGGCGGCCGACCACTACCACCGCTGGCCCGCCGACCTGGACCTGCTCACCGGGCTGGGCGTCGACTCCTACCGGTTTTCGGTGTCCTGGCCCCGGATCCAGCCGGACGGGCGCGGGGTGGAGCGCCGCGGCCTCGACTTCTACCGGCGGCTCGCGGAGGGCCTGCGGGAGAAGGGGATCGAGCCGTTCCTGACGCTCTACCACTGGGACCTGCCCCAGGCCCTGGAGGACGCGGGCGGCTGGCGGTCCCGCGACACGGCGTCGCGGTTCGCCGACTACGCGGCCCTGGTCCACGCGGAACTGGGCGACCTGGTCGAGCACTGGACCACCCTGAACGAGCCGTACCCGTGCGCGGTCGCCGGGTACGGCGAAGGCCGCCACGCGCCCGGGGCACGGGAGGGCGACGGCGCGCTGGCGGCCGCCCACCACCTGCTGCTCGGCCACGGCCTGGCGGTGCGCGCGATGCGGGCGCTGGCGCTGCCGCACCACCAGTTCGGCATCGTGCTCAACCAGTCGCCCGCGGTCCCGGTGTCGGATTCGGCGGCGGACACGGCGGCGGCCGCCCGCCAGGACACGCTGCTGCGGCGCCAGTTCACCGACCCGCTGTTCGGCGGCCGGTACGCCCCGGGCCTGCCGGCGATGTTCAGCGGCGTCTCGGACTTCGCGTTCCGCCGCGACGAAGACCTGGAAACGATCGGCGTGCCCCTGGACTACCTGGGCGTCAACTACTACTACCGCCTGCACGTGGCGGACGCCCCCCACCGCGAGCCGGACCCGGCCCAGCGCACGGCGGCCGACATCGGGGTGGACACGACCCGGTTGCCGGACGTCCCGCGCACGGGCATGGGCTGGCCGGTGGAGCCGGAGGGCCTGACGGAAGCCCTGGTGGGGCTGCACAACCGCTATCCGGGCCTGCCACCGGTGTACGTCACGGAGAACGGCTGCGTGTACGCCGACCGAAGCGACTTCGCGGACTACGAGCGCATCAGCTTCCTGAGCGAGCACATCGAGGCGGCCCGCGCCGCGGCGGCGGCCGGGGTGGACCTGCGCGGGTACTTCTGCTGGTCGCTGCTGGACAACTTCGAGTGGGCCCACGGGTACAAGCACCGGTTCGGCCTGGTCCACGTGGACTACGCGACGCAAGAGCGCACGCCGCGGTCGAGTTACCGCTGGTACCGCGACTTCATCGCGGCCCAGCGGCGCGGGTGAGAGACAAGCGGTGACGGGGCGGGACCGCTCGCTCCCTCGGTGTCGCCGTGAACGGTCGTCTGGCTGCACCTCGGGACCGTCCAGTCCTCCTATGCGGCAATCCGCTCCACGGTATGCACCCCGGAGTGGAACGGCTACTGCGAAACCAGTGCCCGTACGGAGACCACGTTCGGCGAATTGCGGGCTTACATTGGGAACGAAGCACGCGCAGCCGCCCAGCAGCCTCGGCATCACCCGGTTGGTTCCACGACATCGACGCTCTCAGGCAGCCAGGCCGACGCCGAGCGCATCGAGGCGCCCTGCCTCAGGCGGCTGGCGTCGACCTGCGGGGTACTTCTGGTGGTCGCTGTTCGGCAACTTCGACCGGAGCAGGCATGCTCTACGCGGGTCCACGTCTCCAGGCTCGGGTAGGTGGCATTCCTGTTCGAGGGGTGGTCCAGCGTACTCAAACCGATCTTGCGATCGGTCCGGAACGCCGCGACTGCGGTCGTTGAGCGGAGACACGTTGCTTATAAGTCCTCCTGATCGCCGGTTGCGATGAGCGGCAATTTGATGCGACGAGCGGAAAACCTGCAGGTCATCGAGCTGATAATTGATCATTGATCGTTCAGAATGAGGCTCAAGCCTTGACAGCGTGCGTACAATGACTTGATTCTTCGGTGGTAAACCACTAATCGCATCCAGGTGACCGTTCGCCGTAAAACTGATTCGGTTCCGCTAATCAAGATGATGTCATCCACCGCAAATGACTAGTGGGGCAAATGAGCGATGGAACCGTTCGCCGAATGGTTGGGCGAGCGGGGGCGGTTTTGCTGGGTGGCGAGGTAAGCTCGGAGCGGAGTAAGAACGGTCCCCCTGGAAGCCAGGGGGACCGCTCAACCTTCGAACCCACATGCACGTAGCAATCAACTGCCTGCAAGCTTGCCGATTGCAACGTGCTCCACCATGAGCCGAAGGAGCCTGCATACGTGACCATACGCCAACCGGGCGTTCCCAGACCAGAGCCGAAGCCAGGCAATTATGCCTCGGTGCGGTTCGAGCAGAGCCTCCGGAGAAGCATTCGCTGTGCCCTTGGCACCTGGGCCGGAACCGCCCGGCTGCTGGCAGTCGTTGCTAGCCTGATCATAATTGCTGCGGCATCCGCGTGGGTCTTCGGTGTCCATATAGATATCGGGCCATTTCACTTCTATAGGCCCTAGTGACGGGATTTGAGGCGCGGCTCCGAGCAGAGAGGCATTGGTCGGGCTTGCGTCATCCGGATGCCGAGGTGCCCCTCATGGCGTTCACCGCTATGAGGGGCACCCTCCTGAGGCGACATCGGTGAAGGTCCCCCCATGACGGTGACTACTTCTTGTACAGGCCCTCGATGTCGTTCGCGTAGTTCTTCGAGACGACGTTCCGCTTCAGCTTCAGGCTCGGCGTGATCTCGCCACCGGCCTCGGTGAAGTCGTTCGCCAGCACGGTGAACTTCTTGATCGCCTCGGCCTTGGACACCGACTTGTTCGCCTCGTCCACCGCGGCCTGGATCTCCGCGAGCAGGTCGGCGTCCGAAGCCAGGTCCGCCACCGTGGCCGAAGCGGGCTTGCCGTGCTGGGTCTTCCAGGACGGGAAGTACTCCTCGTCCACCGTCACCAGCGCCGCGATGAACGGGCGCTGGTCGCCCACCACCATCGCCTGGCTGACCAGCGGGGACGCCTTGATCGTGTCCTCGAGGCCGGACGGGGCGACGTTCTTGCCGCCCGCCGTCACGATGATCTCCTTCTTGCGGCCGGTGATCTTCAGGAAGCCGTCCGCGTCGAGCTCGCCGAGGTCGCCCGTGTGGAACCAGCCGTCGGTGAGCGCTTCCTTCGTCGCGGCCGGGTTGTTGTAGTACGCCCGGAACACGACGTCGCCCTTGAGCATGACCTCGCCGTCGTCGGCGATGCGGACCGACGTGCCGTTGACCGGCTTGCCGACCGTGCCCACGCGGAACGCCGTCTGCGTGTTGACGTTCGCCGCCGCGGACGTCTCGGTGAGGCCGTAGCCCTCGAACACCGGGACGCCGATGCCGCGGAAGAAGTGCGCCAGCCGGGCGCCCAGGGGCGCACCGCCGGAGACCGCCGCGACGCAGCGGCCGCCGAGGGCCGCGCGCAGCTTGCCGTAGACCAGCTTGTCGAACGCCAGGTGCTTCAGCTTCAGCGCGAACCCGGCGCCGCCGGTGTCCTGCGCCTGGCTGTACTCCACCGCGACGGCTTCGGCGGCGTCGAAGATCTTGCCCTTGCCTTCGCTGTGCGCCTTCTGCTTCGCCGAGTTGTAGACCTTTTCGAACACGCGCGGCACGGCGACGACGAACGTCGGCCGGAAGGTGCCCAGGTCGGCGACCAGGTTCTTCACGTCCGGGGTGTGCCCGAGGGTGACGCGCGCGGTGAGCGCGGTCACGGCGATCGCGCGGGCCAGCACGTGCGCCAGCGGCAGGAAGCACAGCAGCGAGTTGCCCTGCTCCATCAGCTGCGGGAACGCCTCGATGTCGGCGCGGATCTCGGCCAGCAGGTTGCGGTGGGTCAGCTCGACGCCCTTGGGGCGGCCGGTGGTGCCCGAGGTGTAGACGATGGTGGCCAGCTCGTCCGCGGTCACCTCGCGGCGCCGGTCGTGCAGCTCGTCGTCCGACAGCGAAGCGCCGAGCGCGGCCAGTTCTTCGACGGCGGGGGAGTCGCCCTCGATCTGCCAGGTGTTCTGCAGGTCGGTGAGCCGGTCCCGGATCTCGTCCACCGCGCCGGCGTGGGCGTTCGTCTCGACGAACACGCCCTTCGCGGCCGAGTCGGAGAGGATCCAGTACACCTGCTCGGGGGAGGACGTGTCGTAGATCGGGACGGTGACCGCGCCGGCCGCCCAGATCGCGAAGTCGATCAGCGTCCACTCGTAGCGGGTCTTCGACATGATCGCGACGCGGTCGCCGCGGCCGATGCCGGCCTGGGCCATGCCCTTGGCCACGGCCAGCACCTCGGCCGCGAACTCCTTGGCGGTCACGTCCAGCCAGCTGCCCTCGACCTGGCGGCGGAAGCTCACCACGTCGGAGAACCGCTCGGCGTTCGCCCAGACGACGTCGGACATGTTCTCGTCGTCGGCCACCGGCTTGCCGGCGGGAGCGCTGTATTCGCGCACGTGGACCTCCGTGTTCAAACGCGTGCGGCAGGCGACACCGCTGTTACCCGCCAGTCAACTTAGCGTGGTGAGCACCTTAAGACCATGCTGATCGCCCGCGCGCGGCGAGGCCGTGACATTCTTCGCACGTGACCGCGCCACCCTCCCTCGACATCGTCGACGAGACCTTCCTCGCCGTGCCGCCGTCCACCGTGGCCGCGGTCTTCGCCGAGCCGGCGTCCTGGCGGCGCTACTGGCCCGACCTGGTCCTCGAGGTCTACACCGACCGGGGGGACAAGGGCCTGCGCTGGACCGTGCGGGGCGCGCTCGTCGGTACGATGGAGGTCTGGCTCGAGCCCGTGCTCGACGGCACCCTGCTGCACTACTTCCTGCGGGCGACCCCCGCCGACGCGGCCGGGGCGCCCCGTGCGCTGGGCCTGCGTGAACTGCGCCGGGAGTTCGACCGGCGGGCCCGCGCGGCGAAGGCGATCGCGCTCGGGCTGAAGGAGATCCTGGAGGACGGGCGCGAGCCCGGCGTTCCTCCGCGCGGCGAGGGCTAAGGGGACCTGGGGTGCGGGTACACGTCGTCTCGGACGTGCACGGCAACGCGGACGCGCTGAAGCGGGCGGGCGACGGGGCCGACGCCCTGGTCGTGCTCGGCGACCTGATCGACTTCGTCGACTACCACGACCACGAGAAGGGCATCATGGGTGCCCTGTTCGGCGCGGAGAAGGTGGCCGGGTTCGCCCGCCTGCGCCGCGAGGGCACCCGTGACGAAACCGTTGCCTACTCGCGGGAGCTCTGGGCGAGCCTCGACGACCCGGCCGCCGCGGTCGACGAAGCCATCCGCGCCCAGTACGCGACCCTGTTCGCGGCGATGACCGCGCCCACCTACGCCACCCCCGGCAACGTCGACACCCCGGACCTGTGGCCCGAGTTCGCCGGCGAGGGCATCCGGGTCCTGGACGGCGAGGTGGCCGAGCTCGGCGGCCTGCGGTTCGGGTTCGTCGGCGGCGCGCTGCTGCCCGACGGCGTCGTCCCGCGCCGCCGCAAGGGCGCCGCCTGGCGTCCCTACCTGCGGGATCGCGAGGACTACGACCGCAGCGTCGCCGCGCTCACCGACGTCGACGTCCTCTGCACGCACGGCCCGCCGGCCCTGCCGGAGCTGGTCTACGACGTCGTGGCGCGCCGCAACGAGATCGGCTCGGTGGCGCTGCTGGAGCTGATCCGGGCGCAGCGGCCGCGCTGGTCGGTGTTCGGGCACGTGCACCAGCCGCTGGCCCGCCGCGCCCGGGTCGGCCTGACCGAGTGCCGTAACGTGGGTCACTTCAAGGAGACCGGGCAGCCGTACGTGCTGCGCTGGTGACCGACCGCGGCGGCTACGCTTCGTCCCATGGCCGAGCAGTCCACACAGTCCATCGAGGTCGACGCCGAGCCCAGCCGGGTGATGGCCGTGATCGCCGACTTCCCCGCCTATCCGGAATGGGCCAAGGCCGTCCGGGAGACCGAGGTCCTCGACACCGACGCCGGCGGGCGGGCCAAGCAGGTCAAGCTCACCCTCGACGCGGGCCCGATCAAGGACGTCTACACCCTCGAGTACGACTGGGACGAAGACGGTCTCGGCGTCAGCTGGCACCTGGTCAAGGGCCAGATGCAGAAGGCGCAGAACGGCCGCTACGCGCTGGCCGACCTCGGTGGCGGCCGGACGCGGGTCACCTACACCCTGTCGGTCGAGCTGGCGCTGCCGATGATCGGCCTGCTGCGCCGCAAGGCCGAGAAGATGGTCATGGACACCGCGCTGAAGGAGCTCAAGAAGCGGGCTGAGGGGTAGCGTGCGGATCCTGCTGTTCACCGGCAAGGGGGGTGTCGGGAAGACCACGCTGGCCGCGGCCACCGGCGCCGCCCTCGCCGCCCGCGGCAGGAAGACCCTCGTCGTGTCCACCGACCCGGCGCACTCCCTCGGCGACGCCTTCGGCCGCCCGCTCGGCGCCGAACCGTCCGAAGTGGACGTTCTGCTTTCGGGGGTGCAGGTCGATTCGCGCACCCTGGTGGACGCCACCTGGGCGGGGCTGCGCGGCGAGCTGCGCTCGGTGCTGGCCGGCGCGGGCCTGGACGACCTCGACGCCGAAGAGCTCACCGTGCTGCCCGGCGTCGACGAGCTGCTCGCCCTGACCGAGGTCCGCCGGCTGGCCGAGGACGGCCCGTGGGAGACCGTGGTCGTCGACTGCGGGCCGACGGCCGAGACGCTGCGCCTGCTGGCCCTGCCCGAGGCCGTCTCGGGCTACCTGCCCCGCGTGTTCGGGCGCCGCGTCACCGAGCCCGTGCGCCGGCTGGCCGCCCACCTCGACGGCCTGCGCGGGCTGCTCACCGACCCGGCGGTGACGACGGTCCGGCTGGTACTGACCCCCGAGCGGGTGGTCGTCGCCGAAGCGCGGCGCACGCTCAGCTCATTGGCCCTGCGCGGGATCGCCGTCGACGGCCTGATCGCCAACCGGCTGATGCCGGCGCCCGGCATCTGGCGCGGCGGTGCCGCAACCTGGCTGCGCACGCGGCGGACGCAGCAGGACGCCGTCCTCGCCGGGCTCGCCGCGGCCGGGATCGCGCCGGTCACCCGGGTCGAGCACCGCGCGGCCGAGCCGGTCGGGCTGCCCGCGCTGCTGGAGATCGCCGCCGAGCTGTACCGCGGCGGCGACCCGCTCGACGGCGACGGCAGGCCCGTCACCCCGCTGCTGCGGGTGCGGCCCGCCACCGGCGGGTACACCCTGCGCGTCGCGATCCCGCTGGCGCGGGACGCCGAGGTGGACCTCGCCCGCGTCGACGACGACCTGGCGATCACCGTGGACGGGTTCCGCAGGCTCATCGCCCTGCCGGAGCCGCTGCGGCCGTGCCGGATCACCGGCGCGGAATCGGACGCCGACGGCCTGGTCGTGCACCTGGCCGGGAACCGGGGACGCGGGTGAGCGAAGAGGAACACGGGCCGCGCCTGGCGGAGGAGATCCGCCTGCTCGCCGAGCTGGTCGCCGACAAGGCGGCGCCGTGGCTCGAAGGGGTGCTCGCGGCCGGGCACGGCAGCGCGTTTCCGGGTGGCGGAGCCCCTGGCTCGGGGCGCAGCACCGGGGATTACAGCTTCTTTTCGGGGGGTCCGGGTGGCGGAGCCCCCGGCTCGGGGCGAAGCCCCGGGGATCACAGCCCTGACGAGGCGAAACCGGACGGTTCGGCGTGCGGCTGGTGTCCGC
The DNA here is from genome assembly GCF_000716785.1 of Amycolatopsis vancoresmycina. Lineage (GTDB taxonomy): Bacteria > Actinomycetota > Actinomycetes > Mycobacteriales > Pseudonocardiaceae > Amycolatopsis > Amycolatopsis vancoresmycina. The sequence continues at coordinate 305,039 of NZ_JNYY01000008.1, read as the reverse complement.
TGTGTGCGATCGTCGCGGTGGTGCGCGGTGAGCGGCCCGAACTCGTCGCGCGGCTGGCCGAACAGCTCGCCCAGCTGGTCGCCCTGCTGCGCGCGGTGCTCGCGGACCGCTGGGAGCCGGAGGAGGGCGTGCACATGCCGGGGTTCAAGCCCGCTCCGCGGCCCGCGGCGGACGCGACGGTGCCGACCAGGGTGCAGCACATCGCCGTCCGCCGGCGCGACGAGTGGGAGAGCTGAGTGCGGACGATAGGGGTGGACGTCGGCGGGACGAGTGTCCGGGCCGGCGTGGTGGACGAACGCGGCTCCCTGCTCGACACGGCCCGCGTCGCGACGCCGACCGAGGAAGGCGCGCTCGAGGACGCCATCGCGGGCGTCGTCGAAGACCTGCGCAACCGGCACGAGGTGGCCGGGGTCGGGCTCGCGGTGGCGGGGTTCGTGGCCCGCGACCGCCGGTCGGTGATGTTCGCCCCGCACCTGGCCTGGCGCGGCGCCCCGGTGGCGGACCGGATCGAAAAGCGCGTCGGCCTCCCGGTGCTGCTGGAACACGACGTGAACGCGGCCATGGTGGGCGAGCACCGCTTCGGCGCGGCCCGCGGCGCCCACGTGGCGGCCCTGGTCGCGCTGGGCACGGGCATCGGCGCGGGGCTGCTGCTGGACGGCAAGCTGTTCCGCGGCGCGTACGGCGTGGCCCCGGAGCTGGGCCACCTGACGGTGGTCCGCGGCGGCCGTCCCTGCCCGTGCGGCAAGTACGGCTGCTGGGAGCGGTACTGCAGCGGAACGGCGTTGGCGGCGACGGCGGTGGAACTGCTCGCCCGGCATCCTGGGCGTTCGACGGTGCTGGCTCCGCAGGTCGCCGGCGACCCGGGCTCGGTGACGGGCCGCCGGGTGGCCGGCGCGGCCCGGGACGGCGACCCGATCGCCCAGCTGGCGATGGCCGAGCTGGCCAAGTGGCTGGGTGAGGGGCTGGCCCTGGTGGCGGACGTGTTCGACCCGGAGATCATCGTGATCGGCGGGGGAGTGTCGGAGTCGGCGCCGTTGTTCCTGGACGAGGCGCGGGAGCATTACGCGGGTGCGATCACGGGGGCGCGGCATCGGCCGTTGGCTCGGATCAGGACGGCTCACCTGGGCGACGACACGGCGATCGTGGGTGCGGCTGCGTTGGCGCTGGAGGCGGCGAAGACGCCGGTCTGAGCTTCGCTTGTGGATGGCTACCGCGGTGGGCGGTCCGGTCGCGGGGAACTGTCGGTGGTGTCCGGTAGCGTGGAAGTCGGGGGGGCGGGCCCCGCGGGCAGGTGCTCGAGTTCGGTGGTCTTCTCGCACCCCCGAAGCCCGATTGTGACTACGGCCGTCGGCACCGCGTCAAGGCGGGAAAGCGTGCCTTGACCCGGTGCCGCCGGCCGTGTTCTGGCTTCGGATCGGGGGTGCGGGGGTGTGGGCTGCGTTCATGTTCCGGTCGGTTCGCTGCCGCGGCCGTCCCGCCGGTCACTCCTCCGGGAAGCTTCCCGACGGAACCAGCCCTTCGAGGAACGTCCGGAACGTCGGTGCCAGCGCCAGTTCCGACTCCAGCTCCACGTCGAACCACGTCACCGATGGCACGGCCGAGCGCCGGTAGTCCAGCGCCGTCCACGTGTGGCCGTCCCCGGACAGCACCACCACCCGCTTCGGCAGGCCCCACTCCGCGCTCAAGTACGGCGAATCCAGGATGGACAGCCGGCCGCCGATGCCGAGGAGGTGGTCGAACGGTACGTGCGTTGCGCTGTACGAAGTCGGCTCGCTCGTCGGGAAGGCGTCGCAGTGCGCGGCGACCGTGCCGCCGTTGCGCACGCCCAGCAGTTCGCCCAGTTCGAGGGGCAGCCGGACACCCAGCTCGCGGCCGGCGTGGGCGAAGGTGCGGGCGTCCAGCGGTTCGCCGGGGCCGCCGTCCCAGAAAGTGGTCTTGAGCTGATCGAACCGGGTCACGCCGGAGAGTGTGACAGGCTGGGGCCGTGAGTCCGCCGTCCGCGAGCGTCTTCGTCCGCTGCTCCTGCGGGCACCTGCACTGGGGCCGCTACGGTGCCGCCGGCCTGCTGCTCGTCGATCCCGCCCGGGGTGTCCTCCTGCAGCGCCGGGCCTGGTGGGTGCACCACGGTCGCACCTGGGCGCTGCCCGGTGGGGCCATCGAAGCGGGCGAGACCGCCGTCAAAGCGGCGGCCCGTGAAGCGTTCGAAGAGGCATCCGTTCCGGCCGAGGCCTTTCGCGCGGTCTCGGCGTCCGTGGTGGACCATGGGAACTGGAGTTACACCACCGTCCTCGCCCTGGCCGATGGCGCCGAGGCCCGGGTCGCCAACACCGAAAGTGCGGAGGTGCGCTGGGTGGATCCCGACGACGTCCCCGGTTACCCCCTCCACCGCGACTTCGCCGCCGCCTGGCCGGGCCTTCGGGACCGCGTCGGGCAGGAGCTCGTCCTGGTCGTCGACGGCGCCAACGTCGTCGGCTCGCGGCCCGATGGCTGGTGGCGTGATCGGCACGGGGCCGCCGAACGCCTCCGCGACCAGCTCGCCGAGCTCGCGCGCCACGGCGTGGCGGACCCGGACCACGCCACCGTGACCTGGTGGCCGCGGATCATCCTGGTCGTCGAAGGCAAGGCCAAGCACGTCACGCCGACGCCCGGGGTCGAGGTTGTCGCCGCGGACACCGACGGTGACTCGAAGATCGTCGAGGTCGTCGCGCAGCAGAAGGCGCGGGTCCTGGTCGCGACGGCCGACCGGGAGCTCAAGCGGCGCGTCGAAGCCCTCGGTGCGTCGATCCTCGGCCCCGGCACCCTCCGCACGCGGCTGGACGCGCTCTAGTCCTTCGCGATCCCGTCGCGCATCTCGGCGACCAGCGACGCCACGACGGCCTTCAGGCTGCCCTTGTGCCGCTCCGCCACCGCGCGCTGCCGCCGGTAGCTCGGCCCGTACCGCAGGATCATCTCGACGTCCCGCAGCTCGGCCACGCAGTCCAGCCGCCTCGCCACCGGCTCCAGCCGGTCCAGCAGGTCGGCCACGTCGTCGGTGACCAGGCGTTCGCGCCCGGCCGCGTCCAAGATGATGATCGCGTCCGTGCCGTAGCGGGCCGCGCGCCACTTGTTCTCCTGGACGTGCCACGGCGGCAGTGTCGGGAGGATCTCGCCGTCTTCCAGGCGCTCGACGAAGTCGTCGACCAGGCACTGCGTCAGCGCCGCGATCGCGCCGACCTCCTCCAGCGTCGGCAGGCCGTCGCAGACGCGCATCTCGATCGTGCCGAGCTTCGGCGACGGCCGGATGTCCCAGCGGATCTCCGAAAAGCTGTCGATCACGCCCGTGGTGAACATGTCCTCGACGTAGCTCTCCAGCTCCGCCCACTTCCGGAACTGGAACGGCAGCCCGGCCGTCGGCAGCTGCTGGAACATCAGCGCCCGGTTCGACGCGTACCCGGTGTCCTCGGCGCCCCAGTACGGCGACGACGCCGACAGCGCCTGCAGGTGGGGGGCGTAGTTGAGCAGCGCGTCGAGGACCGGCAGCACCTTCTCGCGGTGGTCGACCCCGACGTGGATGTGGACGCCGTAGATCAGCATCTGCCGTCCCCACCACTGGGTCCGGTCGATCAGCTTGGCGTAGCGCTCCTTGTCGGTGACCTTCTGCTGGTACCAGTTCGAGAACGGGTGCGTCCCGGCCGAGAACATCTCGACGCCGAGCGGGTCGGCGACGCCGTGCACGACGTCGAGGGAGTCGTTCAGGTCGGCCTTGATCTCGCCGATCGTGTCGCAGACGCCGGTGATGATCTCGATCGTGTTGAGCAGCAGCTCCTGCTTGATCTTCGGGTGCTCGGCCTGCCCGTCGGGCCGGACGGCTTCGAGGATCTGCTCGGCCACCGAGGACAGCTCGCCGCTGCGGCGGTCGACCAGGCCGAGCTCCCATTCCACGCCGACGGTCGATCGCCGCGAAGGGCTGAACTCGATGTGCATCGCCGCGCGGTCAGACCTGGGCGCCGTTGGTGGGGTCCGCGCCGGGCGGCGGACCCTGCCGGACGCGCAGCAGCAGCAGCGCGATCGCCGTCGCGAGCGCGAGGATGCCCAGCGGCGTCGCCACCGTCGGGCCGACGCCGATCGCGCCGGGCAGGATCAGCAGGAACAGCCCGGCCAGGAACAGCAGCAGGATGAGGAACGCGCCCATCTTCGGCCGGGGCAGCGGCGGCGGCTCCGGCGGGACGTAGTGCTCGTCGTCGTCCGCCGGGTCGTCGGAAAACATCGTGGTGTCCCACGTCGTGCCCCCGGAGCGCCAGCCGGGCTCCGGCGGCGAGTCCACGGCGGGTGGCTCGGCGGGCCGGTCCGGCGCCTTGCGCGGCTCGGTCCCCGCGCCGGCCCCGGTGGCGCCGGCGGCGTCCGCGGTGTCGGCGGTGTCCTCTTCGGGGAGCCCGAACCCGCCGGCCCGCAGGTCGGCGACGATCTCGGCGAACGTCGCGTCGACGTCCTCCGGCCCGTCCTTCCCCCGGCTCATGCGGTCTCCTCCGGCTGGGCGGCGTGCGCCTTCGCGAACTCGACGCTGCGCGTGAAGATCACCTCGGCGTCGTTGTCCTGCGTCGCCACGTGGTAGCTGTTCTCCAGCACCACCTCGGTGACGTCCGTGCTCGAGACGCCCTGCAGCACCAGCTGCGAGTTCACCGGCTCGACGACGTGGTCGACCGACGAGTGCAGCAGCAGCACCGGCTGCGTCACCTTCGCCAGGTCGGCGCGGACGACGGCCCACAGCTTCGCCAGGCTCGCGGCGGCCCGCACCGGCGTGCGCGGGTAGGCCAGCTCCGTCTCGCCCGGTTTCTTGATGTCGTTCGCGATCGCCGGCACCGACGGCACGATCTTCCCCAGCACCGGCAGCAGCTTGGTGTCCCACTTCAGCCGCGTCACCGACGGGTTGACCAGGACGATCCCGGCGATCCGGTCGCCGAACTCCTCGGCCAGGCGCAGGGTGAGCGTGCCGCCCATCGACAGGCCGCCGACGAAGACGGTCTTGCACGTCGCGAGCAGGGCGAGCAGCGCCTCGCGGACGGCGCCGTACCAGTCCTCCCACGTCGTGCGGTTGAGGTCCGGCCAGCGGGTCCCGTGGCCCGGCAGCAGCGGGCAGCGCACCGTGAACCCGGCTCCGGCCAGGTGGTCACCCCAGGCCCGCATGCTCGCCGGGGTACCGGTGAACCCGTGGCAGAGCAGGAACCCGGTTTCGGCCGAACCGGTGTGGCCGAACGGTTCCGCGCCGGCGAGCACGCCCATGCGATCGCCTTCCGTGTGAGCGGGGCAGTCCCTCCATGCTCTCACGCCCGGCGGACCTTGTGGGGCTCCGCCCGGGCCCGGAATTCGCTGTGAGATCGATCGCTGCCGAAGTGGTAACCGGGTGGTCTGCGTTGTGCGGCGGCCACCGGTGTTCGTAGGCTGTTCGTCTCGGGTGAACAGGGGCTGCGCTGCGATGGAGGACTGAGGCACCGGTGCTGTACTGGCTCATGAAGTGGGTATTCATCGGACCGCTGCTCAAGACGCTGTGGCCGACGAAGGTCGTCGGCGCGGAGAACATCCCCGAGACGGGCGGCGCGATCCTGGCCGGCAACCACCTGGCGGTCGCCGACTCGTTCTTCATGCCGCTGCGGGTCAAGCGCAAGGTGACCTTCCCGGCCAAGTCCGAGTACTTCACCGAGCCCGGCTTCAAGGGCACGCTCAAGAAGTGGTTCTTCACCGGCGTCGGCCAGTTCCCGATCGACCGGTCCGGCGGCAACGCCGCGCAGGCCGCGCTCGACACCGCGATCCGCCTTGTCAAGGCCGGCCACCTGCTCGGCATCTACCCGGAGGGCACCCGGTCCCCGGACGGCCGGCTCTACAAGGGCAAGACCGGCGTCGCCCGGATCGCCCTGGAGTCCGGCGGCGTCGTGGTCCCGGTGGCGATGATCGGCACCGACAAGGTCAACCCGATCGGCTCGAAGATGTGGTGGCCGCGCCGCCTCGAAGTCCGCTTCGGCAAGCCGCTGGACTTCTCGCGCTACGAGGGTCTGTCGGGTGACCGCTTCATCGAGCGGTCCATCACGGACGAGATCATGTACGCGCTCATGGAGCTGTCGGGCCAGGAGTACGTCGACATTTACGCGGCGAAGGCGAAGGAACTCCTCGCGGCCGAGGCGGCCGGCGTGAAGCCGAAGGTGCCTGCTCAACCGGCCGCTCGCGACGCCGCCCGGGTCCCCGATTCCAAGGTCGGCTGACCCACTACTGTTCACCAGTGCGTTTTTTCTACGACACCGAGTTCATCGAAGACGGCGTGACCATCGATCTGGTGTCGATCGGAGTGGTGGACGAACGCGGCCGCGAGTTCTACGCGGTGTCGACGGAGTTCGACCCCGCTCGCGCGGGCGCCTGGGTCCGCGACAACGTCCTGGACAAGCTGCCCTCGCCGGCGGACCCGGCCTGGCGGAGCCGGGAAAAGATCCGCGCCGACCTGCTGGAGTTCTTCGGCAAGCCGCCCGGCGGCATCGAACTGTGGGCCTGGTTCGCGGCGTACGACCACGTGGCGCTGGCTCAGCTCTGGGGCCCGATGCCCGCCCTGCCGCGGCAGCTGCCGCGGTTCACCCGCGACCTGCGTCAGCGCTGGGAGGACGCCGGGAAGCCGAAGCTCCCGGCCGCCCCCACCGACCAGCACGACGCCCTCGCGGACGCGAAGCACAACCTGGCCCGCTGGGAAGTCATCGAGGAGTACTTCCCCCGCCGCTGACCCGGGCGGCGATGCCGTCGAGCAGGAACTCGAGACCGATCCGGAAGGTTTCGCCGGCGTCCAGGTGCGGGCCGTCGCGGACCATCGACTCCACCGCGGGGAACCGTCCCGAGGCGAAGGTGCGCTCCAGGTACGGCCCGTAGGCGGCCTGCCACTGCCGCTTGTCCAGCCCGCTGCTCCGCTCGGCCCGCCGCTCGCCGATTTCGCGGCGCACCGCGCCGATCACGTACGCGTTGACCGCGGAGATCGCCGGCACGGCGGTGCCGAGGTCGAGGTCCTGCAGCCCGGTGAGCACGGCGTTCCCGCTGGCCAGGGTGTGCGGCCCGAGCTGCGGCCGCCCGCCGAGCAGGTCGGCGAGCCATTCGTGCCGGTGCACGGCTCGCCGGACGGTTTCGGCGTGCGAGCGCAGCACCTCGCGCCAGCCGTCGCCGTCCGGCCGGATCCCGGCGTAGACGGCGTCGACCATCAGGTCGAGCAGCTCCTCTTTGGTGTCGATGTAGCCGTACAGCCGCATCGGCCCGACGTCCAGCGCGCCGGCGACCTTGCGCAGCGACACCGCGTCCAGGCCGTCCGCGTCGGCCAGCCGGACCGCCGCCCGGACGATCGCCTCCCGGCTCAGCGGCGCCGGCGCCGGCCGCTCCGGCGGTTCGGGTCGTTCCCACACGAGCATGCCGCGGACGATACATCGCCTGTTGCGATACAGTGTATCGAGAGATACAGCGTATCGAAGGGGACGACGATGACCATCGCCATCATCGGAGCGGGCATGGGCGGCCTGGCTCTGGCCCGGGTGCTGCACGTGCACGGCGTCGACTCGGCCGTGTACGAGCGCGAACCGGCGCGCGACGCGCGGGACCAGGGCAGCATGCTCGACATCCATTCGGGACAGCGCGCGCTGCGCGAAGCCGGGTTGCTCGACCGGTTCTTCGCGATCGCCCGCGGCGAGGGCCAGGACATGCGGCTGCTGCAACCGGACGGAACCCTGCTGCTGCAGGAGGACACGCCCGACGACGCCCCGCTCCTGCGCCCCGAAGTGGACCGCGCGGACCTGCGCGACCTGCTGCTCGATTCCCTGCCCGACGGCGTGGTGCACTGGGGACACGCGTTCGAGTCCGCCGCGGACGGCGTGCTGCGCTTCGCCGGCGGCCGCAGCACACCGTACGACCTGCTGGTCGGCGCGGACGGCGCGAACTCCCGCGTCCGCCCGCTGCTCACCGACGCCCGCCCGGCGCACCTCGGCCAGAACGCCGTCGAGCTCGGCATCCCCGACATCGACCGCACGCACCCGGGCCTGGCGGCCATGGTGGGCCGCGGCAACTACTGGGTCTTCGGCGACGGGATTTCCCTGGCGGCCCAGCGCAACGGCGACGGCAGGGTCCGGATCGGCATCAGTTTCTACAACACACCGGAGGACTGGTTCGAGACGAGCGGCATCCGCTTCGACGACCCGGCGGCGGCCCGCGCCCGGCTGATCGAGCTGCTCCCGGGCTGGGACGCGGGGATCACGGCTTTGATCGAGGCGTGCGACGACCGGGTGGTGCCCCGGACGCTCACCACGCTCCCGGCGGGCCTGCGGTGGGAATCAAAGCCGGACGTGACACTGGTCGGCGACGCGGCGCACCTGATGCCTCCGGTGGGGGAGGGGGCGAACATGGCCCTGCTGGATGGCGCGCTGTTGGCGTTGGCATTGGTCGCTCACCCGGCCGATTACGCGGCGGCGGTCGAGGAGTACGAGCTGGAGATGTTCGAGCGAACCGGTGCGGCGGCGCGGATGTCGGCGGAGATGCAGGAGCTGCTGATGTCCCCGGATGCGGCCCAGCGGCTGTTGGAGTTCTTTCAGCCGGGCTGAGTTCGGGGTCGTTGCGCTGGGAGTTGAGGGGCCGATCCGGCCGGGCGGGAGAAGCCCGGCCGCCGCGATCCGAAAACTGTCGGTGCCCACCGGTAACGTAAAAACCGGGGATCCCCCGGGCGGGGACCCCCAGCCGGCGCGAACGCCGCCGGGGCCCCGCGCCCGGGCTCCTTACCGCCGCGCCCGCACCGCCGAAGCGAGCTCGTCGAGCAGCGGCGCCGTGTCGTCCCAAGCCAAACAGGCGTCCGTGATCGACTGCCCGTACGTCAGCTCCGCCGCGTGCCCCAGCGACAGCTCCTGCCGCCCACCGGCCAGGAAGCTCTCCATCATCAGCCCCGCGATCCCGCGCTCACCGCCGGCAAGCCGCTCCGCCAGCTCGGAAACCACCACCCCCTGCCGCACGTGGTCCTTGCCGCTGTTCCCGTGCGAAGCGTCGATGATCACCCGCTCCGGCAGCCCCGCCTTCGCCAGCCGCGCCAAGGTGTCGGCGACCGTGGCCGCGTCGTAGTTCGGGCCGCCGTTGTGGCCGCGCAGGATCACGTGGCAGTCCGGGTTGCCCGCCGTCGTCAGCAGGGCCGCCAGGCCGTCGGTGTTGATGCCGGGGAACACGTGGCTCGCCGCCGCCGCTCGGGTGGCGTCGATCGCCACCTGGACGTCGCCCTCCGTCGAGTTCTTGATGCCCACCGGCATCGACAGCGCGCTGCACAGCTGGCGGTGCACCTGGCTGGCCGCCGTCCGCGCGCCGATCGAACCCCACGTCACGATGTCCGCGATGAACTGCGGCGTGATCGGGTCGAGGAACTCGCAGCCCACCGGCAGGCCGAGCGCCGACACGTCGAGCAGCAGCTTGCGCGCCATCCGCAGGCCCTTGTTGACGGCGAACGTGCCGTCGAGGTCCGGGTCGTTGATCAGGCCCTTCCAGCCCAGCGTGGTGCGCGGCTTCTCGAAGTACACGCGCATCACGATGTGCAGCTCGCCGCGCAGCTCCTCGGCCTTCGCGGCCAGCCGGCGGGCGTAGTCGAGGGCCGCCTCGGGGTCGTGCACCGAGCACGGGCCGACCACGACGAGGAGCCGGTCGTCGCGGCCCTCGAGGATGTCGACCGTCTCGGCGCGACCGTGTCGCACCACCTTCGCGACGGCGGCGTCGACCGGATGGTCTTCGCGCAGCAGCGCGGGCGAAATGAGCGGACTGATCGACGTGGTGCGCGCCGCGTCGAGGTCGCCGATGGTGGCCGGTCCGGCGGAGAGCGTCATGGCGGGGGTGTTCCTTCCTGGTGGACACCGACCCGCGGGGGACTCGCCGAGCCGGTTTCGAAATCCGGCTCGGGGTGGGAGTCAGCGCAGGTTCACGCCGCCGTGCCCACCCGGGGCCGGCTTCGTAAACCAGAAATAGCGCTGCACGCAGTCAACGTAGCACAGCCCGGACGCGGACCGATCCGGCAGGTGGTACGGGCTGCACCGATCAAGACGTGAGCCGCTACCCTGGCGTCTGACGAAATGTGACTGTCATCTCCCGAGAACAGACGGAGGCTTCTCATGCGTGTCGGTGTGCTGACCGGCGGCGGCGACTGCCCGGGGCTCAACGCGGTGATCCGCGCGGTGGTGCGCAAGGGCATCGAGGTGCACGGCTGGGACTTCGTGGGCTTCCGCAACGGCTGGAACGGCCCCCTCACCGGCGACAGCCGCCCGCTGGGCCTGAACGACGTCGAGGACATCCTCACCCGCGGCGGCACCATCCTGCGGTCCTCGCGCACCAACCCGTACAAGGTCGACGGCGGGGTCGACAAGATCAAGCAGGTCCTCGCCGACCAAGGTGTCGACGCGCTGATCGCGATCGGCGGCGAGGACACCCTCGGCGTCGCGAAGCGGCTGACCGACGACGGCGTCGGCGTCGTCGGTGTCCCCAAGACGATCGACAACGACCTGGGCGCCACCGACTACACGTTCGGCTTCGACACCGCGGTCTCCATCGCGACCGAGGCGATCGACCGGCTGCACACCACGGCCGAGTCGCACCACCGCGCCCTCGTCGTCGAGGTCATGGGCCGGCACGCCGGCTGGATCGCGCTGCACTCCGGCCTGGCCGGCGGCGCGAGCGTGATCCTGGTGCCGGAGCGGCACTTCAACGTCGACCAGGTCGTCTCCTGGGTCGAGCGCCGCTTCGAGAAGGAGTTCGCGCCGATCATCGTCGTCGCCGAGGGCGCGCTGCCCGAGGGCGGCGAGGAGAAGCTGCTGACCGGCGAGAAGGACGCCTTCGGGCACGTCCGCCTCGGCGGCATCGGCACCTGGCTGGCCGACGAGATCGCCCACCGCACCGGCAAGGAGTCCCGCGCGGTGGTCCTGGGCCACGTCCAGCGCGGCGGCACCCCGACGGCCTACGACCGCGTCCTGGCGACCCGCTTCGGCCTCAACGCGGTCGACGCGGTGGCCGACGGCGACTTCGGCGTGATGGTGGCGCTGAAGGGCACGGACATCGTCCGCGTGAAGCTGTCCGAGGCGACGGCCGAGCTGAAGACGGTCCCGGCCGAGCGCTACCAGGAAGCCGAAGTCTTCTTCGGCTGAGTTCTGCCGCCGAAGGGCCGCCTCGGGAAGTCCCGGGGCGGCCCTTCGCGCGTTCAGGGCCGTTGCCGCACGGCGTCGACGATGCCCTGGCTCACCACGCCGGCGACCTGGGCGCCGAGCCGCCGGGCGAGGTAGCGGTCGAAACCGCCGCGAACCGCTCGGGACGCGGTGATCACGTCCGCGCCGTCCCCGGTTTCACCTGGCGGATCGGGTTCACGCTAGATGCGGGCCAGCTCCGCCAGTACGCCGACGGCGGCGGCGATGTCCTCGGTCAGCGGCCGGTCGTCGACGCTCGGGTCCAGCACGGCCGACGCGGCGTCGAACGCGTCCCGCACCGGCAGCTCCACCAGGTCGGCCTCCCGCATCCGCAGCGCTCGCACCGCCGCCACCAGCTCGCACGCCAGCACCTGCTGGTACGCCGCACACGCCGCGGTCGCCGCGCGGGCCGCCTGGGTCGAGAAGCTCGCGTGGTCCTCGATGCCGCGGGACACCACCGCCGTGCCGAGGGTGGCCGGCAGGGCCGCCTGGCGCAGCTCCGTCAGCGCGTCGTGGGCCACGTACTCCAGGATCATCACGCCCGAGCTGCCCGGCGGCCCGGCCGCGAGGAACGGCCGCAGGCCGGTGAACTCCGGCTCCACCAGGTCACCGAGCCGCGCCACCGACAGCTCCGCCACCTGGTGCACCGTCGCCCGGGCCTGGTCCAGCGCCGTCGACACGTACGCCGTGTGGAAGTGCGCGTGGTGGTAGGCGTCGTTGTGGACCGTCGAGATCATCGGGTTCTCCGTGCTCGCGTTGATCTCGACGGCGAGCACGTCACGCAGGTAGTGGATCGCGTCCAGCGCCGGGCCCTGGACCTGCGGGAACGCCCGCAGCCCGAACGGGTCCTGGATCCGCCGCCCCGGCTTCGGCGTCTGGTGCATGCCCAGCAGCCGCCGCATCTCGGCCGCGCAGGCGACCTGCCCCGCGTGCGGCCGCGCCTCGTGCACCGGCGTCGCGTACGCCTCGGGGTTGCCGTCGAGGGCGACGTACGTCAGCGCCGCGACCGCGTGGCTCGCCCTGGTCAGGGTGTCCAGCCGCATCGCGGCGAGGGTCGCTTCGGCGAGCGTGGAGGCGTTGCTGCTCATGAACGCCAGCGCGTCGCCCGCCCGCACCGGCACCGGCGGCACGTGCCCGGTCACCCACGGCCGCTCGCCGGTCAGCGCCAGCGCCGCCTCGGCCAGCGGGGCCAGGTCGCCGGTGCCGATCGCGCCCAGCCGGTGCACCAGCGGCCGTGCGCCGGTGCGGACCGCTTCGGCCAGCGCGCCGATCAGCTCGGGGCTGATCCCGGACCGCCCGGCCAGCAGCTGGTTGAGCCGGATCAGCAGCATCGCCCGCACGTGCCCCGGCGGCATTTCCTCGCCGCTGCCGCCGGCGTGGCTGCGCAGCAGCCGCAGGCCGTGCTCGACGGAGCTTTCAACCGTGTCGTCCTTGTTGGCGCCGACGCCGGTGGTCCGGCCGTACACCACCCGGCGCGTGCTCAGTTCTTCGGCGAGCTTCCACGCGTGCTCGGCCGCGCGCAGCGCGGCGATCGAGACGTCGATGCCCAGCGGGCCCTCGGTGCGCGCCGCGGTGACGACGTCGGCGCAGCGCAGGGTCCGGCCGTCCACCCGGATCAACGGCAGCCCTCCTTTCCGGCTGCCCTCACTATGCGGTCAGGGCGACGGCGGCTGCCAGGGGGGCATCGGCCAGTCCCAGTGGGGGACGGGTTCGTGCGGGTTCGGCTCGGCGCCGGGCGCGGAGAAGACGACGGCCAGCCGGCTGCCCCATTCGAGGTAGCCCGCGAAGGCGGCGCGGAACTCGGGATCGCCGGGCAGGCCGGCCTCGTCGGCGGCGTCGAGCAGCAGGTTCACCCACCGGCGGCGCTGCTCTTCGGTGATCCCGCGGCCGAGGTGGCGGCCGACCATGTGGGCGTGGCCGCCGTGGCTCGCGGAGTACTCCGCCGGTCCGCCGAAGACCTCGCCGAGCCAGACCGCGACGTGCTCCGGGTGGTCCGGGTCCATGTCGCGGAAGACGGGCTCGAGCAGCGGGTCTTCGAGGACGTGGCCGTAGAAGATCGTCAGCAGCTTCACGAAGGCTTCGTGGCCGCCGGCCCAGTCGTAGAGGGTCGGCGTCGGCGGGGTTTCTGGCACGATCACCAGGCAACCAGGGGTGGCCCGGCCGGGCAACCACGTACTTTCCGGTGCGTAGGGGGAGTGGCGATGAAGCGGTACCACTGCGCGACGGAGTTGGCGGTCGACCTCATCGGCGGCAAGTGGAAACCGGTGATCCTGGCGCACCTGAAGGAGGGCGCGCACCGCTACGGCGAGCTGCGGCGCCGGATGCCGGGGGTGAGCGAGAAGATGCTGACCCAGCAGCTGCGCGAGCTGGCGGCGGACGGCATCGTCCGCCGCGAGGAGTTCGACGGCCGGGTCCCGCACGTCGAGTACCACCTGACGGCGGTGGGCGAGGAGCTGCGGCCCGCGCTGACGGCGCTGTACGAATGGGGCGAGCGCCGGGCGGCGGACCGGGGGATCACGTTCGGCTGACGCTCAGCTCTCGTCCAGCCGCCGTTCCAGCGCGTCGAGCCGGTCCGACCAGAACCGGCGGTAGGGCGCCAGCCAGGCGTCGACCTCGGCCAGGGGTTCCGGGCGCAGCGCGTAGCACCGCCGCTGCGCCGCGACCCGGACCGTCACCAGCCCGGCTTCGCGCAGCACCCGCAGGTGCTTGGACACCGCGGGCTGGCTCAGCTCCAGCTCGTCCACGAGCTCGCCGACCGAGCGCTCGCCGTCGCGCAGCAGGTCGAGGATGGTCCGGCGCCGGGGCTCGGCGAGGACGTCGAAAGTCCGCATCACCCCTGAAATGTGCTCCGCCGGGCATATTCCTGTCAAGGAATGTGGATCGACCATGGTCTGAACCATTGACCTAGTGGTCTAGTCCACTTACGGTGAGTGTGGTCCCCACCACTCCGGCACCGACGCCGTGAGTAATTCCCCGGAGGGAGAACGCATGTCCCGTTTCCGCAGGAAAAGCTTCTCGGCCCTGCTGACCGTGGCGGCCGCCGCGGGTCTCGTCGCGGGCGGGGTCACCGCCCCGGCCGCCACCGCCGCGACCGAGGCGTCCGTCGGCAAGGTGGTCGGCTACTTCACCGAATGGGGTGTCTACGACCGCAACTACCACGTCAAGAACATCGAGACGTCGGGCTCGGCGAGCAAGCTGACCCACATCAACTACGCGTTCGGCAACGTGACGAACGGCGGCTGCGCGCTCGGTGACGCCTACGCCGACTACCAGAAGACCTACGACGCCGCGGGCAGCGTCGACGGCGTCGCCGACACGTGGGACCAGCCCCTCGCCGGCAGTTTCAACCAGCTCAAGAAGCTCAAGGCCAAGCACCCCGGCCTGAAGGTCATCTGGTCCTTCGGCGGCTGGACCTGGTCGGGCGGCTTCGGGCAGGCGGCGAAGAACCCCACCGCGTTCGCGAACTCCTGCTACAACCTGGTCAACGACCCGCGCTGGGCCGGGGTCTTCGACGGCATCGACATCGACTGGGAGTACCCCAACGCCTGCGGCCTGAGCTGCGACACCAGCGGCGCGGCGGCGTTCAAGAACCTCCTCCAGGCCCTGCGGGCGAAGTTCGGCTCGAAGCTGGTCACCGCGGCGATCACCGCGGACGGCACGAGCGGCGGCAAGATCGACGCGGCCGACTACGGCGGCGCGGCGCAGTACGTCAACTGGTACAACGTGATGACCTACGACTACTTCGGCGCATGGGCGGCGCAGGGCCCGACTGCCCCGCACTCGCCGCTGACCAGCTACTCGGGCATCCCGACGGCCGGCTTCTACTCCGACGCGGCCATCCAGAAGCTGAAGAGCAAGGGCGTCCCGGCGAGCAAGCTGCTGCTGGGCATCGGCTTCTACGGCCGCGGCTGGACCGGCGTCACGCAGAGCGCCCCGGGCGGCACGGCGACCGGCCCGGCGCCCGGCAAGTACGAGCAGGGCATCGAGGACTACAAGGTGCTCAAGACGTCCTGCCCGGCGACCGGCACCATCGCCGGCACCGCGTACGCCAAGTGCGGCAGCAACTGGTGGAGCTACGACACCCCGGCGACCATCGCGGGCAAGATCTCCTACGCCAAGACCCAGGGCCTGGGCGGCGCGATGTTCTGGGAGCTCTCGGGTGACACCACGAACGGCGAGCTGATCACCGCCGTCGCGAAGTAGCGTCCCGGGGGCACCGGCGGAAACCGTCGGTGCCCCCGTTTACTGTCGTCCGCGTGAAGTTCAGCGGATTCGGCGAGTACGCCGTCGACTTCTTCGACGGACTGGTGGAGGACAACTCCAAGCCCTACTGGGACGACCACGTCGAGACGTACAAGTCCGACGTCCGCGCCCCGATGGAAGCCCTGCTGGCCGAGCTGGCGCCCGAGTTCTCCGACGGGTTCGGCGAGCCCAAGGTGTTCCGCCCCTACCGGGACGTCCGCTTCGCCAAGGACAAGACGCCGTACAAGACCCACTGCGGCGGGGTGATCGAGCAGGGCCGGGGCGGCGGCGCCTACTATGTCGAGGTCGGGCCGGAGGGCCTGCGCGTCGGCGGCGGCTGCTTCTACCTCGCCTCCGACCAGGTCGCCCGGTTCCGCAAGGCGGTCGACACGGACCTGCACGGCGAAGCGCTGCAGAAGATCCTCGCCAAGCTGGAGCGCACCGGCTGGGAGGTCAAGGGCGACCGGCTGAAGTCCAAGCCGCGCGGGTTCGACGCCGAACACCCGCGCCTGGACCTGCTGCGCTACCGCTCGGTGTACGCCGTGCGCGGCTGGGAGCCCGACGACGTCCTGCACGAGCGGGGTGCCTTCGACCGGGTCCGGAAGGCGTGGCGGCAGCTGCGCGAGTTCAACGAATGGGCCCGTGACCGGGTCGGCCCCAGCGAACAGCCGCGTCGCTGAGCGTGACCTGAGCGGGCAGGTTTCTGAACATCTTCTTGAACATTCGGGATCGGTACAGACGAACGAGCGAAGAGGGTCTACGCTATGTGGACGTGAGCCGACGCGCGAAGATCGTTTGTACCCTGGGCCCCGCCACCGCCACACCGGAGAAGATGCGGGCGCTGGTCGACGCGGGCATGGACGTGGCCAGAATGAACTTCAGCCACGGCAGCCACAGCGACCACAAGGAGGTCTACGACCTCATCCGGTCCGCGGCCGCCGAGAGCGGGCGGGCGGTCGGCGTCCTCGCCGACCTGCAGGGCCCGAAGATCCGCCTGGGCACGTTCGCCGGCGGGCCGGTCGAGTGGCACAACGGTGACGTCGTCCGGATCACCGTCGAGGACGTCGCCGGCACCCACGACCGGGTCTCGACCACCTACAAGGGCCTGGCGAAGGACGCCAAGCCCGGCGACCGGCTGCTCGTCGACGACGGCAAGGTCGGCCTGGTGGTCCGCAAGGTCGAGGGCCCGGACGTGGTCTGCGAGGTCACCGAAGGCGGCCCGGTCAGCAACAACAAGGGCGTCTCGCTGCCCGGCATGGACGTCTCCGTGCCGGCGCTGTCCGACAAGGACATCGAGGACCTCGAGTTCGCGCTGGAGCTGGGCGTCGACTTCATCGCCCTGTCCTTCGTCCGCTCCCCGGCCGACATCGACCTGGTCCACCAGGTGATGGATCGGGTCGGCAAGGGCCGGCTGCCGGTCGTGGCCAAGATCGAGAAGCCCGAAGCCGTCTACAACCTCGAAGCCATCGTGCTGGCCTTCGACGCGGTGATGGTCGCCCGCGGCGACCTCGGCGTCGAGCTGCCGCTGGAGCAGGTCCCGCTGGTGCAGAAGCGCGCCATCCAGATCTGCCGCGAGAACGCGAAGCCGGTCATCGTCGCGACGCAGATGCTCGAGTCGATGATCAACAACTCGCGCCCGACCCGCGCCGAGGCATCCGACGTCGCGAACGCGGTCCTCGACGGCACCGACGCGGTGATGCTGTCCGGCGAGACCAGCGTCGGCCGGTACCCGATCGAGACCGTGCAGACGATGGGCCGGATCATCGAGGCGGTCGAGACCGACTCGCCGATCGTGCCGCCGCTGTCGCACGTCCCGCGCACCAAGCGCGGCGTGATCTCCTACGCCGCCCGCGACATCGGCGAGCGGCTCAACGCGAAGGCGCTGGTCGCGTTCACGCAGTCCGGTGACACCGTGCGCCGCCTGGCGCGGCTGCACACGCGGCTGCCGCTGCTGGCGTTCACCCCCGAGGAGTGCGTGCGCAGCCAGCTGTCGATGACCTGGGGCACCAACACCCACATCGTCCCGCAGGTCAACTCGACCGACCAGATGATCCAGCAGGTCGACCACGCCATGCTGGAGATGGGCAAGTACCAGAAGGGCGACCTGGTCGTCATCGTGGCCGGTTCCCCGCCGGGCACCGTCGGGTCGACCAACCTGATCCGCGTGCACCGCCTCGGTGAAGACGACCACGCATAAGGGACGCGTCACCCGTCCAGCGCATAGGGTCTGGCCATGACTGAAATGGCCAGGGCCGCCGCCGAACAGGAAACCCCCGGCGGCGGCCAGCCGGTGCTCGACCGCCTGATCGCGCTGCTCGACCTGGAGAAGATCGAAGAGAACATCTTCCGCGGCGTCTCGCCCGCCCACTCGCCGGTGCGGGTGTTCGGCGGGCAGGTCGCCGGCCAGGCGCTGGTCGCGGCCGGGCGCACGGTCCCCGACGAACGCCGGGTCCACTCGCTGCACGCGTACTTCATCCGCGGCGGCGACCCCAGCGTGCCGATCGTGTACGAGGTCGACCGGATCCGCGACGGCCGTTCGTTCACCACCCGCCGGGTCGTGGCGATTCAGCACGGCAAGGCGATCTTCTCGCTCTCGGCGTCGTTCCAGAAGGACGAGCCGGGCATCGAACACGCCGAGGAGATGCCGGCGGGCGTCCCGGCGCCGGAGACGCTGCCGACCCTGATGGAACGCGCCGAGGGCTACGCGATCGGCGCGCACGCCCGGCCGCGGCCGATCGACGTGCGGTACGTCAACGAGCCGCCGTGGATCACCCGCGAGACCGGCGAGCGGCCCGCCCGCAACCAGGTGTGGATGCGCGCCGACGGGAAGCTGCCCGACGACCAGCTGCTGCACGTGTGCGTGCTCACCTACGCCTCCGACATGACGCTGCTGGACTCGGTGCTCGCGCGCCACGGCGTCTACTGGGACACCGACAAGGTGCTCGGCGCCAGCCTCGACCACGCGCTGTGGTTCCACCGGCCGTTCCGCGCCGACGAGTGGTTCCTGTACGACAGCGCCTCGCCGACCGCGTCCGGGGCCCGTGGTCTGGCCACCGGCCGGTTCTTCGCCGCGGACGGCACCCTGATCGCGACGGTCGTCCAAGAAGGACTCTTGCGCGTGTTGTGAAGTTCGCCGGGAAATCACCCTTCCGGGCGACGAATAGGTCGAATATTGGTCCCGGGAAAGGGGCACCCGGCCCTTGTGAGGGGGCCGGGACCGATCGGGGGACGGCCCCGGACCCCTTCGCCCGGCGACCGGGCGGCACATCGCGGGATCATCGTCTACCCTGCTCAGAGGCCGGTCGAAGCCACGGCGGGCCGACTGTCGAGCGCCCGTTGCGAGTGCAGGGTGCGAGGGTACAAGAGCATTTTGCAAATTGCAGATCCGGTGCCGGCAATCGCCTCGTGTTAATGCTCCACCGAGTCTGCGACCGGCTGGTTAGATACAGGAACGTCGAGATCCGGAGGTGCCGCGATGGCAAGGGGACAGAGCCCCACGGTTCGCCGCCGGCGGCTCGCGGGCGAGCTGCGCCGGCTCCGCGAGGCCGCGGACCTCACCATCGACGAGGTGGGAGAGAAGCTCGAGTGCTCCGCTTCGAAGATCAGCCGCATCGAAACCGGCCACGTCGGGGTCACCCCGCGTGACGCCCGGGACATGCTGGCCCTCTACGGGATCACCGGCGACGAGCAGGAGGCGCTCGTCCAGCTGGCGAGGGAAGCCCGCAAACGCGGCTGGTGGCACGCGTACAACGAGGTCTTCACCGGCACCTTCGTCGGGCTCGAAGCCGACGCCAGCTCGCTGCGGGCGTTCCAGGCGCTGCTGGTGCCGGGCCTGCTGCAGACCGAGCGGTACGCCCGCGCGGTGATCCGCGCACTGCGGCCGGACGCCGAAGAAGCCGAGATCCGCCGGCGCGTCGCCGCGCGGATGGCGCGCCAGGAACTGCTGTCCGAGACCCCGCCGCCGGAGTACTGGGCGGTGATGGACGAGGCCGTGCTGCGCCGCGTGGTCGACACCCCCGAGGTGATGGCCGAGCAGCTCTACCGCATGGTCGCCGTCGCCGAGAAACCGAACGTGACCATCCAGGTGGTGCCGTTCGGCGCCGGGGCGCACCCCGGCATGGAGGGCCCCTTCCTGATCATGGGCTTCCCCGAGCAGGCCGACCCGGACGTCGTCTACGTCGACGACAGCACGTCCAGCGGCCTCTACCTGGAGGAACCCACAGACGTCCGGCGCTACGGGCTGATGTTCGACCATCTGCGCGCGGCCGCACTGAAGCCGGACGACTCGGTGGAGCTGATCGCCGAGGCGGCCGGACGGTTCGCCGAACAGGCGGCCGTACCGGCTCCGGTGCACCAACTGGAACCGAGGACACAGTAAGGAGTGGGGACCATGGAAGCAGAACTCTCCGGGGCGCGGTGGCGCAAGAGCAGCCACAGCGGTGGCGGCAACGACTGCGTCGAGGTCGCGTTCGTCGGCGGCGGCGCCGCGGTGCGCGACTCGAAGGACCCCGAAGGGGGTGCGTTCCGCCTGCCCGCGTCGGGTTGGCAGGGGCTGCTGGCCACGGTGCGGACCGGCGGCCCGGCGCACGACTGAGGCGCTCGGGAAGACCCCTTACCCCCGCCGAGCTGGGCTTGGCCGGGAGTAAGGGGTCTTTTCGTGCCCACGGCAACGTGATCACCCGATGCCTGAGGTGCCCCCTCAGGACGAACCTGAGTGCTACCGAACCGGAGAACCAGGAACAGGGGAACACGATGCACAGCGATCTCATGCTCGACGCGGTCCGAGCCGAAGCGGCGTACCGGGCCGAGGAACTGCGGAAGGCCGGGCGCAGCGCCTGGGCCGCCCGCGCCCGCCGCGCCGTCCGCCACCTGCGGGCCGCGCACACCGACGTCGACGTACCGAAGCAGGAGCGCCGGGAAGCCGCGCGGGAGACCGCGGGTGTCGGCGAGACCGCCCGGTAAGGGGCGGCGTGATGGTGTCGATGGCGATAAGCGGTCGGAAACTGTCGGGGGTGTAGGCAAGAATGCTCCTCGTGCCCCGACTCGGCTCCGGAATCCCGCTCGTCGCCCGTACCCACGAGATGCGGCGGCTCCGCGCCGCCTTCGCCAGGGCTGAACGTGGCGAAGCCGGCGCGGTGCTGCTCTCGGGGGACGCCGGGGTCGGCAAGACCCGGCTGCTGACCGCGCTCGGCGAGCACGTCTCGGCGTGCGGTGGGCTGGTGCTCACCGGCCGCTGCATCGACGTCCGCGAGGGCGGTCTTCCTTATCTTCCGTTCGCCGAAGCGCTCGCCCCGCTGGGCAGCGCGGCGGACCCGGTGGTCGCCGCCGCGGTGCGGGCCCGGCCGGCGCTCGGGCGGCTGCTGCCGCAGGGCCCCGGCTTCGAGGAGCCCCGGACGGCCGAACACCCGCCGATGACCTCCAACGACCGGGAAACCATGGTGCGTCCCCGGCCGGAGCAGGACCTCGGTCAGCTGCAGTTGTTCGACGCGGTACTGGGGGTGCTGACCGAGATCGCCGAGTCGCGCCCGGTGGTGGTCCTGCTGGAGGACCTCCACTGGGCCGACGCGTCGACCCGCAACCTGCTGTCCTTCCTGCTCAGCCGGCTGCGGGCGCAGCGGCTGCTGGTCGTGGGCAGCTACCGCGAGGAGGACGTGCACCGCCGTCACCCGCTGCGTGGCGTGCTCTCGGAGCTGGTCCGGCTGGCCACGGTCGAGCGCGTCGACCTGCACCCCTTCGGCGCGGCCGACGCCCGCCGGTTCGTCGAGGCGCTGGCCGACGAGCCGCTGCCCTCGGACGTCGTGGCCGACATCGTCAGCCGGTCGGAGGGCAACCCGTTCTTCGCCGAGGAGCTGCTCGCCACCAAGACGGAGTGCAACGACCTGCCCGCCGGGCTGGCCGAGGTGCTGCTGTCCCGGCTCGAGCGGCTCTCGCCGGACGCCCGCCGCGTCGCGCGGGTGATCTCGGTGGCCAACGAGCCCGTCATGCACGCCGCCCTCGCCGAGGTGTCCGGGCTGGGGGAGCTCGAACTCGACGACGCGCTGCGCGAAGCCGTCCAGCACCACGTGCTGGTGGTGCTGTCCGACGGCTCCTACACGTTCCGGCACGCGTTGCTGCAGGAAGCGGTGTACGGCGACCTGTTGCCGGGGGAGCGGTCACGCACGCACGCGGCGTACGCGGCGCGGATCAAGGCGCGGCCGCAGGGCCGCGGGCACGACGCGAAGCTGGCCTACCACTCGATGCAGAGCAGCGACCTGGTCACGGCGCTGCCGGCGTTGCTGCGCGCGATGGACGAAGCCGAGAAGCTCGGCGCGCCCGGGTCGGCGCTGCAGCACGTCGAGCAGGCGCTGTCCATCTGGGACGCGGTCGGCGTCGCGGACCGGCCCGCCGACTTCGACGAGCTGCGGCTGCTGTACGAGGCGTCCTACTTCGCGGGCACGTCGGGCGAGCCCGAGCGGGCCGTCGCCTTCGCCCGCTCGGCGTCCCAGTCGCTGACCCCGGACATCCCGACCGACCGCGCCGCGAAGGTGTGGCGGCGGCTGGCGGACGCGCTGCTCGCGCTGGAAGGCACCCTCGAGGAGGCCGTCGCGGCCATCGACCGGGCCTGGGACCTGGTCAAGGACACCGAACCCAGCGCGGCACGGGCCTGGGTGCTGGCCAGCCGGGCCGGGTTCCTGCGGATCCTCGAAGAACCCGAGGCGGCGCTGGACAGCGCGCACATGGCGGTGTCCGACGCGCAGGCCGTCGGCGCGGCGGGCGCGGAGGCGTCGGCGCTGGTCACCCTGGGCACGCTGGCCGACTCGCGGGGCGACGCGGCCGAGGCGCGCGAGTGGCTGCGCAAGGCCGAGCGGAAGGCGCGCGACGCCGGAGCGCTGAACACCGAGATCCGGGCCATCTACTTCCTCGCGCTCAGCTACGACGACGAGGCCGCGTTCACCGAAGCCTTGGCGCACGCCGCGCGCGGTGTCGCCCGGGCCGAAGAATCCGGGCTGAGCTGGAGTTCGTTCGGGCTCGAACTGCGGGCGCGGCACCTGATGCTGCGCTACCTGACGGGCGACTGGCCGGACGAGAGCGCCGGCCGGGCCGGGCGCGGGGTGTCCAGCGCGGTCGCCGCGCGGATCCAGGCCATCTGGTCGCTGTTCGTCGTCGCCCGCGGCCGGTTCGACGAGGGCGCGAAGCTGCTCGGCGGGCTGCGGCAGCACTGGACGGCGGACATGCAGATCCCGCTGTCCGCCGGGGCCGCCGGGATCGAGCTGGCGTACTGGCGCGGCGACCACGCCGAGGCGGTGCGCCGGGCCGAAGACCTCATCGGCTGGCTGGAACGCATCGAATCCGGCCTGCTGGCCGGCATCCGGGTGGCCACGCTGGGCGTGACGGCCGCGGCCGCGCTGGCCGCCGGCGCCCGGGTCCACGGCGACCAGGCCGCGGCCGACGCGGCGATCGCGGCCGGCGAGCGGATGCTGACCCACGGCCGGATGTGCGCGGTCGTCGGGCAGCCGCGATCGGGGACGCTCGGGCCGGAAGGCCGGGCCTGGCTGGCCCGGCTGGAGGCGGCGGCGTCGTGCCTGTCCGGCCGCGGCGACGCGCAGCGGTGGGCGGCCACGGCGGAGGCGTTCGGCTACGGCGCGGTGTACGAGCAGGCGGTCTGCCGCTGGCACGAAGCCGAGGCGCTGCTGGCGGCGGACGCCGACGCACGCGTCGCCTTGGAAGCGGCGCACGCGGTGGCGGTCCGCCTCGGCGCGCTCCCGCTGCGCGACGCGGTCCGCGACCTGGCCCACCGAGCACGAGTCGAGCTGGCGGGCGCGGAGCCGGTGGCCCCGGCCCGCGACGTGACCGACCCGCTGACCGACCGCGAACGCGACGTCCTGGAGCGCGTCGCCCTGGGCCGCACGAACCGCCAGGTCGGCGAAGAGCTCTACATCAGCGAAAAAACGGTGAGCGTCCACCTCTCGCGCGTGATGGCCAAACTGGGCGCCAGCCGCCGCGCAGAAGCAGTGGCGATCGCCTACGACCGCGGCCTCCTGACCGCCCCCACCGCCGAACACGCGTGATCAGAGGGGCATCACGCGTGATCAGGAGGGCATCACCCGTGATTGGCGGGGCATCGGAGTGATGCCCCGCCAATCACGCGAGATGCCTCCTCAATCACGCGAGATGCCTCCTCAATCACGCGAGATGCCTCCTCAATCACGTCAGCGGGGGAGGCGGCGGAGGGCTTTGAGGCCGAATGTCATGCCTCGGGACCACAGGGAACCCGGGACGCGCTTCGGCGGGCGGAGGGCCAGGCCGCGCTGGAGGGCGATCGACTGGGACTCCGTGTACTTCAGCAGGCCCTCGGCGCCGTTGCGGCGGCCGACGCCGGAGTCCTTCATGCCGCCCATCGGGACGCCGACGCTGCCGAACGTCGCCGCGTAGCCCTCGTTGACGTTGACCGTGCCGGCCTTGAGCCGGGCCGCGACCTCCCAGCCCGCGCGGCCGTTGCGCGACCAGACGCTGGCGTTGAGGCCGAACGGCGTGTCGTTGGCCCGCTCGATCGCGTCGGTGACGTCGGTGTAGCCGTAGATCGACACCACCGGCCCGAACGTCTCCTCCGCGAACGGCCGCATGCCGGGCGTGACGCCCGCCAGCACCGTCGGCTCGTAGAACAGCGGGCCGAGGTCGGGCCGCGCGCGGCCGCCGGTGAGCACCGACGCGCCCTTCGCGCGGGCGTCCTCGACGTGCGCCGATACCGCCGCGAGCTGCTCCTCCGACGTCAGCGAGCCCATCTGGGCCTGGTAGTCGAGTGCGCCGCCGAGCCGCAACGCCGCCGTCCGGGCCACGAACGCGCGGGTGAACTCGTCGCGGATGTCCTCGTGGACGTAGATCCGCTCGACCGACACGCACAGCTGCCCGGCCGAGGAGAAGCACGCCGTCACCGCGCCCGTCGCGGCCTTTGCGACGTCGGCGTCGGGCAGCACGACCATCGGGTTCTTGCCGCCGAGCTCGAGCGAGTACGACGTCAGCCGCTTCGCCACCTGGCCGGCCAGTTCCTTGCCGGTCGGCGTGGACCCGGTGAAGCAGAGGTAGTCCGACTCCTCGACCAGCGCGGTGCCGATCTTCGACCCGCGGCCGAGCACGATCTGCCACGTCCCGGCGGGCAGCCCGGCTTCCTCGGCGAGCTCGTGCAGCCACAGCGCCGAAAGCGCGGTCTGGTTGTCCGGCTTCTGCACCACGGCGTTCCCGGCGGCCAGTGCCGGCAGGACGTCCATCGCGGTCAGCGCCAGGGGGTAGTTCCACGGCGAGATGATCCCGACGACGCCCTTGGGGTGCCGGATCTCGCCCGCGCGGGTCAGGCCGGGGATGACGCCGGCGACGCGGCGGGGCGCGAGGAGCTTCGGGGCGTGCTTGCCGTAGTAGGCCGCGACCAGCGCGGTCGCGCTGACCTCGTCGAACGCGTCGAGCCGGGCCTTGCCCGCTTCGACCTGGACCAGGTCGAGCACCTCGTCCTGCCGGGCGAGCACGAGGTCGTGCAGCCGGGTGAGGACGAGGGCGCGTTCGGCGGGGGAGCGGTCCGCCCACGCGCGCTGGGCCGTCCGCGCGCGGCCGAACACCGCCCGGACGTCGGCGTCGGTGGCCTGCGGCAGGGTGGCGATCGGCAGCCCGGTGAAGGGCGCGGTCATCCGGATCGGCGCCGAGTCCGCGCCGCCCGCCACCCGGGCGACGAGCTCGGTTGCCCGTGCCGAGCCCGGTGCTCCGGCGACGCCGCCGACGGTCGGCGGCAACGGGGTGTCTTCGACGGCCTTCGCGGGGGTCGTGCTGGTCATGACGTCTCCGTTCCACGGCGTCCGGAGCCCGCGCGACGCCGCGCAGGGGTTACCGACGAGTACACCATACCGTCGGTACGTCAGATGTCCAGTCTGATGTGAATATGTTTCACGTATTGGGCGGGTTCAGCGGCGGCAGCTGGTAGTTCGGCTCGGTCGGCGACGCGGGCTCCTGCTGCGACGGGTGTGACTGGGCCTGCGTCACGCCGCCGTAGGGGTCGTCGAGCCGCGACGACACGGCGCCGGGCTCCGGCGGCTCACCGGGTTGCCCGGGCGACGGGCTCCCGAACGGCCGCCCGGCCTGGGGCTGCGCCGGGAACGGCTGCGACTGCGGTCCCGGTGGCTGCGCGGCGAACGGCTGCGACGGCGGCCCGCCCGGGAACGGCTGGGGCCCGCCGTAGGCCGGGGGCCCGGCAGGCGGGTAGCCGCCCGCGTACGGCCGCGCCTGCTGCTGGTACGGCCCCGGCGGCGGCCCACCCGGCCCACCCAGCCCACCCGGGACTCCGGGAACACCCGGGACGGACGGGACGGCCGCGGGCGCCCGCCGCCCGGCCAGCGCCGCGAACACCAGCGTCACCAGTGCGACGACCCCGCCGCCGAGCAGCACCCAGAAGCCCGTCCCGGTCGCGTAGTGCGACTTGATCGTCGCGTCCTCGGTCTCGTAGCTCAGCGTCGCCGAGACGTCCATGCCGAGCATCCACACCGCCGCGGTCACCCCGGCGGCGCCCGCCACCAGTGCCGTCCGCGCGCCCGACCGCAGCCCGGGGCCCGCCGAGCGGCGCGCGCCGGCGAACGCCAGGCCGGCGCCGGCCAGCAGCACCACCGCGCCGGCGCTGAGCGGGATCCCGTACCGCGCGACGTGGGTCTGGTCGTAGAACTTCTTCGCCTCGTCGCCGGGCTCGACGGCGAACGAGCGCGACCAGGCGCTGATCGTCTGGCTGCTCTCGGTCTTGCCGTTCACCACCTGCTCGAACGACGTCTGCGGCAGGAACGACCCGGCGATCACCAGCAGCGCGGCGAGGACACCGAGGATCCCGGCGAACAGCCGGAAGAAGGCGCCCGGGTCGGCCGGCGGCTGCGCGGGAGGCGGGGTGGGAGGCGGTCCGTAGGAGTACGGGTACGGGGCGGCGGTCATCGGAACTCCCCTCGTTCGGAGGGGATTGGACCACGAAATCCGCCTGCGGGATAAGGGGCAAAGCAGCGTTGTGGTCAGCTCGGCGCAGTGGTGGCGTCCTGGTAGAGCAGGACGGCGATCCGCTTCCACTCCTCCAGGAGCTGGCGGCGCCGGGCCGGGTCGCCGCCGAGCTCGGCGTCCAGCGCGAGCCCGCGGGTGAGGTTGACGGTGAGCCAGAACAGCAGCTCCGCGCGTTCGGGCGGGAGTTCGCCGGCGACCTGGGTGACGTGTTCGAGGGTGGCCCGGCCGAGGGCGCGGTCGACCGGGCGGATGGCCGCGCGCAGCTCCGGGTCGGTGCGGGCGGCGACCCACAGCTCGGTGACGGCGGTCGAGAGCGTGCCGGAGTAGCCGGCCCACAGCAGGTCGATCGCCGCGGCGACACCGGTGCCGCCGCCGGGCAGGTCGTCGAGCGAGGCCGCGAGTTGACGGCGCAGCTTCGTCGTCAGGTGCTCGACCGCGGCCGCCATCAGCTCGGCCTTCGCGGTGAAGTGGTGCTGGACCGCGCCCTTCGACACGCCCGCGCGGGCGCAGATCTCCTGCACCGACGTGCGCGCGTAGCCGACCTCGACCAGGCAGTCGATGGTGGCGTCGAGCAGCGCCGTGCGGGTTTGCTCGCGCCGCTGCGCCTGGGTCCGGTGCGCCGTCTCGGTCACCGCGGCCTCCCTGCTTTACCTACCGGACGGAATGGATGTACATTCCGATCAGAACTTACATGCTGATCGTCATGTTTTCCAGCAGGAGGGTCCCGTGCCACTGCAACTGCCGAAGAGCTCGTGGAGCACGACCGAGCTCGATGACCTCCGCGAGCTCGCGCGATCGTTCCTGCAGAAGGAAGCCGTCCCGCACCAGGAGCGCTGGGCGGCGGAGAAGAAGGTCGACCGCGAGCTGTGGACGAAGGCGGGTGACGTCGGCCTGCTCTGCCTGTCCATCCCCGAGGAGTACGGCGGGGGCGGCGGCACCTTCGCCCACGAGGCCGTGCTCTACGAAGAGCAGGCTCGCTCCGGCGACAGCGCGTGGGGTGTCACCGTCCACAATGGAATCGTCGCGCACTACCTGCTCGCCTACGCCGCCGAAGAGAAGAAGCGCGAGTGGCTGCCGAAGCTGGCCAGCGGCGAGCTGGTCGGCGCGATCGCGATGACCGAGCCCGGCACCGGCTCCGACCTGCAGGGCATCAAGACGCGCGCGGTCCGCGACGGCGACCACTACGTCCTCAACGGCGCGAAGACCTTCATCACCAATGGGCTGCACGCCGGCCTCGTCGTCGTCGCGTGCAAGACCGACCCGGACGCGGGCGCGCAGGGCGTCTCGCTGATCGTGGTCGAGACGGACACCCCGGGCTTCCGCCGCGGCCGCGTCCTCGACAAGGTCGGGCTGAAGGGCCAGGACACCGCCGAGCTGTTCTTCGACGACGTCCGCGTGCCGGCCGCCAACCTGCTGGGCGACGCCGAGGGCCAGGGCTTCATCCAGCTGATGCTGCAGCTGCCGCAGGAACGGCTGATCATCGCCGTCACCGCGGTGGCCGGCCTGGAGGCGGCGGTCGACCTCACGCTGGAGTACACCAAGGAGCGCACGGCGTTCGGCCGGCCGATCTTCTCCTTCCAGAACACCAAGTTCACCCTCGCCGAGGCGGCGACCGAAGCCGCGGTGGCCCGGGCGTTCCTCGACCAGTGCATCGAACGCCACCTCAAGGGCGAGCTCGACGTCCAGGGCGCGGCGATGGCGAAGCTGTGGACCACCGAGCGCGTCAACAAGGTCGTCGACGACTGCGTGCAGCTCTTCGGCGGCTACGGCTACATGACCGAGTACCCGATCGCGCGCGCCTGGGCCGACGTCCGTATCTCCCGGATCTTCGGCGGCACCAGCGAAATCATGAAGGAAATCATCTCCCGCTCGCTCTGAAAGGGTGCCGCTCATGAAGGCAGGTCCGCTCGGCGGCCTGAAGGTGGTGGAACTCGCCGGTCTCGCACCGGGGCCGTTCGCCACGATGATCCTCGCCGACCTCGGCGCCGACGTCGTCCGCATCGACCGCGCGCAGCCGGGCGAAGACGTGCTCGGCATCGGGACCGACCCGCTCGCCCGCGGCCGCCGGTCCGTCGGCATCAACACGAAGACGCCCGAGGGTGTCGAGCTGGTGCTGAAGCTGTGCGACACCGCCGACGTCCTCATCGAGGGCTTCCGGCCCGGGGTCGCCGAACGGATCGGCCTCGGCCCGGACGTCGTGCACGCCCGCAACCCGCGGCTGGTCTACGGCCGGATGACCGGCTGGGGCCAGGACGGCCCGCTGGCCAAAGCGGCCGGGCACGACATCAACTACATCGGCCTCGCCGGCGCCCTCGAGCCGATCGGGCGCGCGGGCGAGCGGCCGGTGCCGCCGCTCAACCTCGTCGGCGACTTCGGCGGCGGCGGGCTGCTGCTGGCGATGGGCATCCTGGCCGCGCTGCACGAACGGACCACGTCCGGCCGCGGCCAGGTCGTCGACGCCTCGATGGTCGACGGTGCCGCGCTGCTCACCACGAGCCTGCACGGCATCAAGGCGGCCGGCCTGTGGTCCGACGAGCGCGGCGAGAACATGCTCGACGGCGGCGCGCCGTTCTACGACACCTACGAAACGGCGGACGGCAAGTACGTCGCCGTCGGCGCGATCGAAATGCGGTTCTGGGGCGACCTGGTCAAGGTCCTCGAGCTGGATCCGGCGGAGCTGCCGCTGCACATCGACAAGACGCAGTGGCCTCGCCTGCGCGAGATCGTGGCGGGGGCGATCGCCAAGCACACCCGCGACGACCTCGTCGCCCGCGCGGAAGGCACCGACGCGTGCCTGACGCCGGTGCTCTCGCCCACCGAGGCGGCGTCGCACCCGCACAACGCGGCGCGCGGCACGTTCGTCGAGATCGGCGGGATGGTGCAGCCGGCCCCGGCGCCCCGGTTCGACCGCACGCCGCCCGGGACGCCGGAGGCCCCGCGGGCCAAGGGGTCCGACACCGAAGCCGTGCTCGCCGAACTGGGCGTCACGGACCTCGGAGCGCTGCGCGAAGCCGGGGTGATCGCCTAGCTCTTCGCCAGGTCGGAGCGCACGACCGAGTAGAGGACGTGGTCGCGCCACTCGCCGTCCCGGAAGTCGAAGCCGCGGAGGACGCCTTCGCGGGTGAAGCCGGCTTTCTCGAGCGAGCGTTGTTCGGCGCGGTTGCCGATCTCGGTCGTCGCTTCGACGCGGTTCAGCTGCGTGTGCGCGAAGAGGTAGCCGACGAGCAGGCGCTGGGCCTCGGTGCCGTAGCCGTGGCCGCGCGCCTCCGGGGCCAGGACGAGGCCCATGTTCCAGCAGTAGGACGCCGGCCCGGTGCGGGTCCGGTGCCAGGAGACCAGGCCGAGCACGCGGCCGCCGAGCGTCGGCACGAGCATGCCGGTCTCGGCGGTCAGCATCCCCGTCTCCTGCCACCGGCGGCGCAGGTAACCGGGATCGTGCCAGCCGAACCACTGGTGCTCGCCGGCGGCGACGGGATCATTGGTCAGCCGTTCGAGGAGCTCGAGGTCGGCCTCGGCCACCGGCCGCAGCTCGACCCGGGAACCGTCGTCGTCCATCCGGAGACCCTATCGGCCGCTTGACCGGAACCCGCCCGGTGACGCGGCTCGACGCTCACTCGAGGCACGCCCGGTCACCGAGCGGTACGCCCCCGGGATCGGCGTCCGCCACCCTCCGGGCGCCGATGAGGTGTCTTCCGGGGCCGCCTTCCCTAGAGTGTCGGTGTGGCCACTCCCAGGACGGGGACGGCGAGCCGGGGAGGAAGCGCATGTCGGGCGGCGTGAAGAAGATTCTCATCGTGGGCGTGGTCGCGCTCGTCCTCTTCTTCCTGATCACCCAGCCGACCCAGTCCGCCGACTTCGTGCACCGCGTGCTCGGCTGGCTCAAGGACGGCGCCGAAGCGATCGTCACCTTCTTCCGGACGCTGTTCTCCTGACCTCGTGCTTCTGCGTACCGGCACCGCCACGAGCGGTGCCGGCGGCTACCGTGCGTGTTAGCGGACGGTAAATCACCGAGTGTCACCAATCTCGGATTTCGGACTCCGGCGCTCGACCATCCGGGTGGATTGCGGTCGAAAACGCGCAGGTCGCCGAATTCGTGGCAGCCGGGGTCTGGCGAAGGGGACCACCCCGGCCCTACGGTGCTCACATTGCGTGATCGGGTGGTTCACCGCCCCCTCGGAGAACCCCGGTACGCAGGCAGTTTCCACTCAGCAAGGTGCAGGTTGGTGCGTGCGGCACCACCGCGTGGGACAGGCGTCAGGACCTGTCCGTCGGGGACCTACCAAGGAGGCAGGGATGACCGGAGATCCCGGAGTGGACGCGTTGATCCGGCAGTGGGCCGCCGAGCGCGAGCAGACCCCGGAGGAGCAGGAGGTCGACCGGATCGCGTCCGCGTGGCTGGCCGACGCACCCGCGCAGGCCCCGGGCATTCCCGGCCAGCGCGCCCGGACCGGGCAGTCCCGGTTCGTCCCCGTCGAGTCGGCCGACCCCGGCTACCTCGAAGCGATGCGCCGCCGGCTGCCGGAGGTGCCCGAAGAACTCCTCACCGCCGCCGCGGGCTGGTGGCAGATGGTCGGCGGCGTCGCCGAGGCCGAGGAGTGGTGGGACGCCGGCATCAGCCCGCTCGACCAGCGGGCCCTCGACTACCGGGCGGCCGGGCTGGCGCCGTCCGACCTGAGCCGCCGGCTCGGGCCGATGACCGTTCTGCAGCACCTGCGCCGCGGCAGCGCCCCGGCCTGGTGCGTGGCGCGGCTCGCGCGGCAGCAGAAATCCGCCTGACGAGACGGTTTTCCACCCGGCCGGGTGACCCGGTGAGGTGAGACGATCGGGACGGCCCGCGTAACGCTAACCTGCGCGGGCTCGTTGACAGTTCGTCGACACCACGCTGGAGGACCGGAGTTTCGTGCGCACCAGGACCGGAAAGACCGAGGACGACCCGATCGGCGCCGACGCCGAGGAAGCCGCCCCCGCCGCACCGGCACCGGCGCCGCGCTCCGGGGGTGTGGCCGTGCTCACCCGGCTGATCGTGGTCCTCGCCGTGCTGGCCGTGGCCGGCGGCGGGATCTGGCTCGTCACCCGCGCGGCCACGCCGGAAGCGAGCCCGACGACCACCGAAATCCCCGCCCTGCAGGTCAAGGCGGCCGACGTCCGCCCGGGCTCGGTCGCCCCGGCCGGTGGAGCCGTGGCGGGCGGGGCCGAGCAGCAGACATCGCCGCAGCAGGCCCGCCCGCGAGAGACGGGCCCGGCCACGCTGACGCAGTGGGCGGCCCAGGTCGCCGCGGTCACCGGCGTCCCGGCCCGGGCGATGCAGGCCTACGGCAACGCCGAGCTGGCGATGCGCGCGGACCAGCCGTCCTGCAAGATCTCGTGGGCGACCCTGGCGGGCATCGGCCGCATCGAGTCCAACCACGGCCAATACGCGGGCGCGGTCCTCGGCGCGGACGGCCGCCCGTCCAAGCCGATCATCGGCGTCCCGCTGGACGGCTCGGCGGGCGTGCAGGCGATCGGCGACACCGACGGCGGCCGCTACGACGGCGACGCGGGCGTGGACCGCGCGGTGGGCCCGATGCAGTTCATCCCGAGCACGTGGCGCAAGTGGGCCTCCGACGGCAACGGCGACGGCCTCGGCGACCCCCAGCAGATCGACGACGCAGCCCTGGCGGCGGCGCGCTACCTGTGCGCGGGCGGCCGCGACATGGCGAGCCCGAGCGGCTGGTGGGCGGGGATCCTCTCGTACAACAACTCGACGGAGTACGCGCAGAAGGTGTTCGGCTTGGCGGACGGGTACGCCAAGGCGGCGCAGTCGGTGCGCAAGCAGGGCTGAGGTCCCCGCCTTCCGTGGTGACCTCGCGCGAGCGCGGTGAGGGCAGATGTCGCGAATGACTCATTCGGGACGTCGGAAGTCCCGAATGAGTCATTCGCGACCTTCGGGGTGGGCCGGGCCACCCGCGCCGCGGTCGGGCGTCGTCTCTCAGGTGCCCAGTGCTAGCGTCGGGGCGTGCCAGCTTCCCCGCCACCGGCTGCCTCCCCGTGGGGACGGCGGATCGCGATCTTCGCGACCTGCCTGGTGAGCCTGCTCGTCTGCTGCGGGCTCGCCTGGTGGCAGTGGGACCGCTTCACCTCCGCGAACGGCACCTTCCAGAACCTCGGCTACGTCCTGCAGTGGCCGCTGTTCGGGCTCTTCCCGGCCTTCATGTTCTGGCGGATCCGCAAGCTGCGCCAGAAGGCGGAGGCCGAACCCGCCCCCGAAGCGCCGGCTCCCGTCGCCGAGGTGCCCGCTCCGCGTCCCCGCCCGGACACCACCGTCACGGACGAGGACGAGGAGCTGGCCGCGTACAACCGTTACCTGCGCGAGCTCAACGCCCGCGACCAGCAGGCCGCAGAGTGAGGACGACGATCCGATGACCACCAGCACCGAAGGCGCCCGGACCGCGGTGCCGCTCGACGGCCCGCTCGTCCGGTTCCGCACCGCCGCCTACGTCACCGGTGTCGGCCTGCTCGGCCTCTGCTTCGTGATGGTGCTGCGGTACGGCTTCGACAACCCGACGCCGTCGGCCGTCTACTCGCCGATCCACGGCGTCCTCTACATGATCTACCTGGTGCTGACCATCGATCTGGCGATCAAGGCCCGCTGGTCGATCAAGGGCACCGTGCTCGTCCTGCTCGCCGGGTGCGTCCCGTTCGTCTCGTTCCTCGTCGAGCGCCGGGTGACGCACAAGGTCAAGGCCGGGCAGAAGCTGTAGCGCGGCGGAACGTCAGCGCCACCAGGACCGTGCCGGCCGCGATCACCGCGGCCGTCGAGAACGCCGACGTCATGCCGTCGACCACCAGCTGTGGTCCGGTGGTGCCCGCCGCGGCCGCCGACCGGGTCGCCGAGCCGAACACCGTCACCAGCACGGCCAGCCCCAGCGTGCTGCCGACCTGCTGCATCGTCTGCAGCACGCCGCCGGCGGCGCCCGCGTCCTCGGGCGGCACGGTGGCCATGATGATCACGTTCAGCGGCGCGAACGCCAGCCCGCCGCCCAGGCCCATCAGCAGCAGCGGCCCCAGCAGTGCCGGCAAGTATGTGCTGTCGGTGGTGAGCAGCGCTAGCCAGCCGACGC
Source organism: Amycolatopsis vancoresmycina (assembly GCF_000716785.1). Taxonomy (GTDB): domain Bacteria; phylum Actinomycetota; class Actinomycetes; order Mycobacteriales; family Pseudonocardiaceae; genus Amycolatopsis; species Amycolatopsis vancoresmycina. The sequence continues at coordinate 271,516 of NZ_JNYY01000008.1, read as the reverse complement.
CGGCCACCATCAGCACCGAGCCGGTCAGGGCCAGCGGCTTCGGGCCGTAGCGGGGGAGCAGGCGCGGCACCAGGCGGCTCATCGTGAAGATCAGCGCCGCCATCGGCAGGAACGCGAACCCGGTGGCCAGCGCGGCGAAGTGCCGGATGTCCTGCATGAACTGGGTCAGGAAGAAGAACATCGACATCATCGCCATCGGCGCGAGGAAGAAGTTGACGTAGGCCGCGCTGCGGTTGCGTTCGGCGAACAGCCGCAGCGGGACCAGCGGCAGCGCGGTGCGGGCTTCGAGGACGACGAACCCGGCGAGCAGTGCCAAGCCGGCGGCGAGCGAGCCGAGCGTCACCGGGTTGCCCCAGCCGTCGGACGCCGCGTGGGTGAAGGCGAACACGAGCGCGCCGACGCCCAGGGTGCCGGTGATCGCGCCCGGGAGGTCCAGGTGCGCCCGGCGGCGTTCGGGTTCGGCCACGAACCGCGGGGCGAGCACGGCGATCGCCAGTCCGAACGGGACGTTGATGAACAGCGCGGCCCGCCACGAGAACCACTCGGTGAGCAGGCCGCCGACGATCAGGCCGATCGCGAAGCCGCCGCTGGACATCGCCGAGAACAGCGCCAGTGCGCGGACGCGGGCCTTGGGCTCGGTGAACGTCGTCGTGATGAGCGCCAGGGTGCTCGGGCCGGCCATGGCGGCGCCGACGCCCTGCAGGGCACGGGCGGCGATGAGCAGCGCGGCCGAGCCGGCCAGGCCGCCGGCCAGCGAAGCGAGGGTGAACACGGCGATGCCCGCGACGAACATGCGCCGGCGGCCGAACAGGTCGCCCGCCCGGCCGCCGAGCAGCAGCAGGCCGCCGAAGACCAGGCTGTAGGCCGTCATCACCCAGGACAGGCCGGTGGCGGAGAAGCCCAGGTCGGACTGGATGCGCGGGAGCGCGACGTTCATCACCGTCGCGTCGAGGACGAGCATGAGCTGACAGGTGAGGATGATCGCCAGGACGAGGCCGCTGCGCCGCGGGACCGCGGCCACCGGCGCGGGGTGGAGCGTCTGCTGGGACAAGGGATACTCCCCCAAGGAGCGCGAAGAGAAGCGGAGAGTTTCTCCACTTGGTACGACGCGATAATATGGAGAGCGTCTCCGGATGCGCAAGTGAATTCGGAGAATCTCTCCGGTTGAAGCTGAGGAGGCCGGGATGCCGGATGCGGAGCGTCCGATGCGGGCGGACGCGAGGCGCAACTACGAGCGCATCGTCGCGACGGCGAGGGAGCTCTTCACCACGCACGGCGCCGACGTGCCGCTCGACGACATCGCCAAGAAGGCGGGTGTCGGAGCCGGCACGCTCTACCGGCACTTCCCGACGCGGGAGAAGCTGTTCGAAGCGGTCTACCGCGAAGAGATCACGGTGCTCGCCGACCGCGCGATCGTCCTGCACGGCGAACTGCCGCCGTGGGACGCCCTGGAAACCTGGCTGGGGGAGCAGGTCACCTGGGTCGTGGAGCGGTACAAGCTGGCGATGCTGCTCAAGGAATCGATCGACTCGGGCTCGGAGACCTTCCAGTACTGCCAGAAACGGCTGCGCGAAGCGGTCGGGGTGCTCGTCGAGGGAGCCGCGGGCCTGATCCGGCCGGACATCTCGGCACCGGACGTGCTCCGGCTCGGGCACGGCGCGGGGATGGCGGTGCGCAACTGCAGCCCGGCGGAGGGCAAGCTGGTGCTGACCGTGATCCTGGACGGCCTGCGCGCGTGACGCAGGCCGTCCAGGGGGTCAGCTGCCGATCCCGGTCATCGAACGGACTTCCATCTCGGCCTGCTTCTCCGGGTCCGCCTTCGGCCGGCCCACGAGCGTGCCGACGAACCCGCACAGGAACGAGAACGGGATCGAGACCAGCCCCGGGTTCTTGAGCGGGAACCAGGCGAAGTCGACGCCCTTGAAGATCGAGTCCGGCGAACCGGAGACGACCGGCGAGAAGAGCACCAGTAGCAGGCACGCGATCAGGCCGCCGTAGATGCCCCACAGCGTGCCGGTCGTGTTGAACCGCTTCCAGAACAACGAGTACAGCAGCGTCGACAGGTTCGCCGAGGCCGCCACGGCGAACGCCAGGGCCACCAGGAACGCGATGTTCTGCCCGTTCGCCAGCACGCCGCCCGCGATGGCCAGCACCCCGACCGCGATCGCGGTCAGCCGCGCCACCCGGACCTCGTCGGCCGGCTCGGCCTTGCCGTGCTTGAAGATGTTGGCGTAGACGTCGTGGGCGAACGAAGCCGACGCGGTGATCGTCAGCCCGGCCACCACCGCGAGGATCGTCGCGAACGCCACCGCCGCGATGACGCCCAGCAGCAGCGTCCCGCCCACGTGCAGGGCCAGCAGCGGCGCCGCGGAGTTCTCGCCGCCCGGCGCGCTCTTGATCTCGTCCGCGCCGACCAGCGCGGCCGCGCCGAAGCCGATCACCAGCGTGCACAGGTAGAAGAGGAACATGCACGCCGTCGCCCAGACGACGCTCCGCCGCGCCTCGCGCGAATTCGGCACCGTGTAGAAGCGCATCAGCACGTGCGGCAGGGCCGCCGCACCGAGCACCAGCGCCAGTGCCAGCGACACGAAGTCGAGCTTGGTCGTGTCGTTCTTGCCGTACGAGCCGCCCGGTTCGAGCAGCTTGTCGCCGAGCGGGCTGTTCTGCGCCGCGGAGGAGAGCAGGTTCGAGAAGGAGAAGCCGAACTTGCCGAACAGGAACACCGTCAGCAGCGCGCCGCACAGCAGCAGGATGGTGGCCTTGATGATCTGCACCCACGTGGTGCCCTTCATCCCGCCGACCAGCACGTAGAGCACCATGACCAGCCCGACGACGCCGATCACCAGCGCCTGGCCGAGCTTGGAGTGGACGTTCAGCAGCAGCGCGACCAGGCCGCCGGCGCCCGCCATCTGCGCCAGCATGTAGAAGAAGGAGACGACCAGGGTCGACGTCGCCGCGGCCGCGCGGACCGGGCGCTGCTTCATCCGGAAGCTCAGCACGTCGCCCATCGTGAAGCGGCCGGTGTTGCGCAGCAGTTCGGCGATCAGCAGCAGGTCGACCAGCCAGGCGACGAGGAAGCCGATCGAGTAGAGGAACCCGTCGTAGCCGTGGATCGCGATGGCGCCGGCGATGCCGAGGAAGGACGCGGCGGACAGGAAGTCGCCGGAGAGGGCGATGCCGTTCTGGCGGCCGGTGAACGCGCTGCCCGCGGCGTAGTAGTCCGCCGTCGAGGAGTTCCGGGCGCCGGCCCGGTAGACGACGTACAGCGTGATCGCGACGAACAGGGCGAACACGGCCGTGTTGACGATCGGGTCGCTGGCGGGCACCCCGCCCGCGGCGAGGGCGGTCACCGGCGCGCCCCGTCCGGCAGGCCCGCGCGGGCGCGCAGCTCGGCGATGCGCGGGTCGAGCCGGCGGCGCGCGTAGCGCAGGTAGAGCCAGGTGACCAGCGCGGTGCTGGCGAACTGGCCGATGCCGAGCACGATGCCGACGTTGACCTGGCCGAAGACCTTGCGGCTCATGAAGTCGTGCGCGTAGGCGGCCAGCAGCACGTACGTCATGTACCAGGCGAAGAAGGCGAAGCTCATCGGGAAGACGAAGCCGCGGAACCGGCGGCGCAGCGAGGCGAACTCGGGGCTGGCCTGGATCGCGGGGTAGTCGGGGCCGGTGCGGGCGGCGGCCCGGTGGGGCGGGGGACCGGTGGGTCCGTCCCCGGGGAACAGGGCCGGCATCACGCCGGTCTCCTCGAGGGCGTTGCCCGGCGATGGCCGCGCTACGTCGTACATGGGTGCCTCCGGCAGAGTGCCTCCGTGGCGGCGGACCCCGGGCGCCTGTGTGTGCAGGTGCGCCCGGCCGCCCTTGCGGACTGCGAGGGCACATCGTAACTACGCCATCCGGCCGATGCCGAAGGCGGCCGGACCGGCCGGGGCGCAGCGCCCGGGCGGTATTCGTTTTCCTGTCGAAAGCGTCGAATGCGCCGGTCGCCGAGAAGGGTGGGGGAGCACCTCGGCAATGGGAAAAGAATTGTGACGCCGCGTTGTTGTCTTCGCTATTCGCTACGACGAACGGGCTAACGAATAGCAAGGGCTCGGTAAGCTGGTTACGCAATGTAGTCAAAAGGGGAGTCGTGGCCAACCCGTCGGTGTCCCCGGACGGGGGTCGGGCGACGAAGATCCACTGGTCAGGGCGATGTTCTGTCAGAAATCACCGGGTCGTGGGATAGCGGCGCGCAACGCCACAACATCGGGCACACCTTGAGCCTTGACCCACCCGTTGGTGGTACGGAGTGTAGATCGTCCGAGGGACGCTGCTACCCTGTCTGGGCTAATCGGGTGACGACCGGATGCTCCTGGCCCCCGCGTCCGGTAACCGGAATTCCCGCTTCGGGGCCGGCAAGGGGGAATGGTGCCGTCCCGGTCCGGCCGCGAAAGCACTTTTCGCAGGTCAGCGGGCGAGTGGGGAAGAAAATTGACCGTCCGGGCATCGGGGGTACGATTCTTTGGCCCAGCTGACCGCAGCGATCGATTGGCACCGATAAAGTTGATCTCGATCACCGTGCACAACGCAACTTGCGACATGCACGTGCAGAGTCCCGGGCACGGGGCGGCGGGACGGTGCCTGCCCGGTGCCGGGCGCGCGGACGGCGGGGCGGCCGGGGACGAGCGAGGGCGCCGGGGAAGCGGCAGGGCAGGGGCGGCACGGCCGTCCGCCGGCCCGCTGCGAACCGGGACGCCGCGCCGCCGACGCGGATCCATGACGCCGGACAGGGAGTCACTCACGTGACCGTTGCAGGAGAAGGTCAGGTGCCCGTCGGGGAACTGCTCGGCCGAGCGCCCCGGCGGTCCAAGGGGAAGGCCGTGTGGCACGCGCTCGTGCAGTGGCGCGACTGGAGCCTGCCCGTCAAGCTTTCGGCCGTCACGGTCGTGCCCATCGTCCTGGCACTGGTGCTGGGCATCACGACGATCGCCGCGCAGGTCGGCCGCTCGGGCGAGTACCAGCGGCTCGACCGGCTCGTCGCGCTCGGCGGCGGCGTGCGCGCCCTCACCGGCGCGCTGCAGCAGGAGCGCACGGTCACCTCGGCCATGCTGACCGCGGGCACCGTCGGCGGCACCCCCGAGCTGGCCGCGGCGCGCACGGCGACGGACGCCGCGATCGGCCCGTTCACCGCCGAGCAGGCCCGCGCCGCCGAAACCGAGCCCGGCGTGTCCGGTGCCGCGGGCGCGGCCACGGCGCAGCTCGGCAACCTCGGCTTCCTCCGCCGCCAGGTCGACGGCGGCCAGCTCGACCCGGCCCAGGCCATCTCGGCGTACGCCGCCCTCACCGGCTCCCTGATCAGCCTCGACACCGCGGTCACCGCGGGCGCCGGCGACGGCACCCTCGGCGGCACCCCCGCCGGCCTGCACGAACTGCTGGTCGCCGGCGAGCAGGTGTCGCTCAGCCAGGCCCTGGTCTCCTACGGCATCGGCCGCGCCGCGCTGAGCCCGAGCGAGCTGGCCACGCTGCGCGCCGCCGAGCTGCGGCTCGCCGACCGGCTGGTCGACTTCCGCTCCGCGGCGGGCGACACGCTGCAGCGCGACTTCGCGGCGATCGCGGAGGGCACGCAGGCGCAGAGCCGGGCCCGGATGGTCGAGACGGTGCTGAACGCGCCGGCCGGCGGCGTGGACGACGCCCTCCGCGCGCTGTCGGCCCCGGACTGGGCCGGCGCCTCGGCGGCGATGCGCACGCAGATCGGCCAGGTCGCCGACCGGCTGGGCGGGGCGGCTTCGGCGACCGCGGCGCAGCTGGTCGACGAGTCCAGCAGCGGCGCCGGCCTGCTCGCGGTGCTGCTGTTCGCCGCGATGGTGCTGGCCGTCGCCGTCGTCTTCCTCATCACCCGCCAGCTGCTGCGCTCGCTGAAGGTGCTGCGCCGCAGCGCCCTCGACGTCGCCGAAACCGCGCTGCCGGAGGCGGTCCGCAACATCCAGGAGGGCCGCGCGCAGGGCACCGACGTCCGGCCGGTCCCGGTGCACACCGACGACGAGGTCGGCGAGGTGGCGCGGGCGTTCGACAAGGTGCACCACCAGGCGCTGCGGCTGGCGACCGAGCAGGCCGCGATGCGCACCGGCTACGGCAGCGTGTTCGTGAACCTGTCGCGGCGCAGCCAGAGCCTGGTGCAGCGGCAGCTGCAGCTGATCGAGCAGCTCGAGCGGGACGAGGAGGACGCCGACCAGCTGGCGACGCTGTTCCAGCTCGACCACCTCGCCACCCGGATGCGGCGCAACAACGAGAACCTGATGGTGCTCTCCGGCGCCGAGCCGGGCCGCCGGTCCGGCAAGCCGGTCGGCACCACCGACATGCTGCGCGCCGCGGTGTCCGAGATCGAGCAGTACCAGCGGGTCCAGGTGCAGCCGCCGCCCCCGGCCCGGATCGTCGGCTACGCGGCGAGCGACCTGATGCGCCTGGTCGCCGAGCTGCTGGACAACGCCACGGCGTTCTCCGCGCCGGAGACCTCGGTGACCGTGGCGTCGCGGCTGGGCGAGGACGGCTCGCTCAACATCGACATCCTCGACAAGGGCATCGGCATGAACGAGGCCGAGGTCGCCGAGGCGAACACCCGGCTGACCGAGGCCGGGTCGGTCGACCTGGTGACGTCCCGGCGGATGGGCCTGTTCGTCGTCGGCAGGCTGGCCAGCAGGCACCGGATCGGGGTGTCGCTGCACGGCGGCAAGGACATCGTCGGTGTCCGCGCCACGGTCGTGGTTCCGGCGGAGCTGGTGATGCCGGTGACCGACGGCCCGGTCACCGGCCCGATCGGCGCGCTGCAGCAGCACCCGGCGAGCCCGGCGGCGGGCAACCAGCTGCCGCGCCGCCCGGTCAACGGCACCACCCGCCCGCGCCCGCTGGTGCCGCCGCAGCCGGCGATGGGGGAGGAGCGCTGGCCGTCGGCGAGCGACCTGGCCGGGCTGTCCGGCGTGCGCCCGCCGTCGGATCTGGAGATCTCCGGCACGGCGCTGTTCGCCCCGATCCCGAAGGACGACGACGTCCCGCCGCAGCGCCCGGCCCTGCCGCCGGTGCCGGCGGTGCTCCCGCTGCCGCAGCAGCCGCCGCGCGCGGACGACCTGCCGGCGGGCAAGGACCTGTTCACGGCCAACGAGACGACGCTCAGCGACTGGTGGCAGGAGGCGACCGCGGGCCAGGAGCCACCCCCGCCGGCCCCGGCCCCGGACCGGTCGGAGACGACACCGATCTTCGACGAGATGCTGTCGGCGTGGTTCCGCGAGGACAAGCCGGCCGTCTCCGAGGAGGAGCCGCCGGCGGCGTCCGCGTCGGAGGAGGTGCCCCCGGAGGAGCGCCGGAGCTGGGACTTCGCGAGCGACGAGAACTTCCGCACGGTCCAGGAGCGGACGAAGGCGGAGCCGACGGCGTTCACGGAGGCGGGCCTCCCGCGCCGCCGCCGCGGCGAGCAGCTGCTCCCGGGCAGCGCCACCCCGGCCCCGGCCCAGCTCCCCCAGCCGGCCCCGCCGAGCCCGGACCTCCCGGTCCGCGACCCGGCGGACGTCCGCAGCCGGCTGAGCAACTTCCAGCAGGGCGTGACGAGGGGCCGCCGCCAGACCCGGCAGGCCCGCCAGGCCGCGGCCCAGCGCCCGAAGCCGGTCCAGAGCGGCCAGCCGGTGCAGGGGCTGGGCACGGCCCAGTCGGCGGGCGCGGTGGAGCCGGAGAAGCAGGCTGCGGCGCCCGGGCCGGGTACGACCGAGACGGCCGGGCTCCACGGCGCGGTGCAGGATTCCGGCCCGGCGCAGCAGGCGGAGGCATCCGAGCAGCAGGCCGCGGAGACCCCGCAGCCGGGGCGGCAAGGGGCCGCGGAGGTGCCGCAGTCCGGGCAGCACCGCAACGGGCTCCCGCAGCCGGAGGCGGCGCAGTCCAATGGTCTTCCGCAGCGTGGTGGGCTCGGTGACGGTCTGTCGCAGCCGAGTGGCCAAGCGGCCGCGGAGGCGGCGCAGTCCAATGGTCTTCCGCAGCGTGGTGGGCTCGGCGACGGTCTGTCGCAGCCGGTCGGTTCGCCGCCGGGCGGTCTCCCGCAGCCCCGGCCGCAGGCCAACGGCCTGCCGCAGCCGGCGCTGCGAGGCGATATCTTCGCCGCCGGCCTGCAGCCGCCCGCAGGCGGCGAGCAGCCCGCCGCGACCGGCGCGACCGAGCAGGCGGACGAGGCCGATGCGCAGCCCACGGCCCTCCCGAAGCGGTCCGGCGGCCTGCCCCAGCCCAGCCACCGCGAGCCGCCCACCGTCTTCCACGAGTCCGGGCAGCTTCCCGTCCCCAACGGCCGTCCCGCCGGACCGCCCTCCTCGCTCCCCAGCCGGAAACCTCCCGAGACCCCAGCTCCACGGCAGGAAGAATCCGCGGTGGAGGCCACCGCCGAGTGGACCTTCGGCCCCGACGACGGCTGGCGCGCGGTGCAAGCGGTGTCCCAGTCGACGCCCGCCACCTTCACTTCGGCAGGATTGCCCCGGCGCCGTCGCGGGGAGCAGCTGCTTCCGGGCAGCGCCGGACCGTCCACCGGGGCCACGGCCCCCCGACCACAACGGGACGCACACGACGTGCGCGGCCGCCTGCGGAGCTTCCAGCAGGGCATCGAGCGCGGACGCCACCGCACCGCACAGGCGGCCGAGACCAACCACGAGACCTTGGAGGGTGAATGACCTCGCCGAGTAGCGCGCAGCCGACGCAGAACCAGTTCGGCTGGCTGGTGAACGACTTCGCGGAGCGGGTGCCCGGCGTGGCGCACGCCGTGGTCGTCTCGGCGGACGGCCTGCTGCTGACCGCGTCGAACCGGCTCCCGCTCGACCGGGCCGACCAGCTCGCCGCCGTCGCTTCGGGCCTGGTCAGCCTCACCCAGGGCGCCGCCCGCTGCTTCGAAGCCGGCGCGGTCAACGAGACCGTCGTCGAGATGGAGCTGGGGATCATGGTGCTGATGTCGATCAGCGACGGCTCCTGCCTCGCCGTGCTCGCCGCCCCGAACTGCGACATCGGGCAGGTCGCCTACGAGATGACGATGCTCGTCGACCGGGTCGGCCAGATCCTCACCCCGGAGCTGCGCGCCCAGCTGCAGGGCTCCGGTGGGTCGCTGATCGGCGAACCGGTGGGATGATGGCGCGATGAGCACGGGGTCCGGATTCGACGGCGAACCACCCGGGGGGCGCAACCCCGCCGGGCGTGGGGACGACGGCACGTTCGCCGACGTCCTCAACGGGTTCACGCTGGATTCCGGCCGTGCCCGCCGGAAGCGCAAGAAGAGCAAGGAGTCCCCGCCACCCCCGGCCGCCGGTGCGCACGCGGCCGCGGAACCGCCGGCGCCCGCGCCGTCGGCCGACCCAGGAGATCGCGTGACCTCTTTAGTCTCTCCACCCGGCAGTACCGACGGGGACAGCCCCAGACCAGGCGGTTTGTTCGACCCGGGCCCGCCCAGCGGCGAGTTCGTGATGCCCGCGGTGTTCGAGCAGCCGCCCGCGCCCGAGGAGCTGACGGCCATCGTCCGGCCCTACGCGCTGACCGGCGGCCGCACCAAGGCCAATTACGCCCTGGAGCTGGAGACACTGATCTCCGCGAAGGACTACGCTGCCACCGGTGGCTTCCCCGAGGTGGCCGCGGAGCAGATCGAGTGCATCTCGATCATGGAAGAGTGCCGGACCCCCCGTTCGGTCGCCGAGATCGTGTCGGCGCTGCGGGTGCCACTGGGTGTGGCCCGGGTGCTGATCAGCGACGCGGCCGACGCGGGGCTGGTCACGGTGCACAAGACGATTACGGGCAATGACGGCGCCGAGGCACATCTGGTGTTGATGGAAAGGGTTTTGAGTGGACTCCGTCGGCTATAAGGCACCGCGGGACACCGCGCCCCCGACCATGACCTCCGCCAAGATCGTGGTGGCCGGCGGATTCGGCGCGGGCAAGACCACGTTCGTCGGGTCGGTGTCGGAGATCGTGCCGCTGACCACCGAGGCGATGATGACCGACGCCAGCGTGGGGGTCGACAACCTCGACCACACGCCGGGCAAGTCGACGACCACGGTGGCGATGGACTTCGGCCGCGTGTCCCTGGACGCGGACCTGATCCTGTACCTGTTCGGCACGCCGGGGCAGCAGCGGTTCTGGTTCATGTGGGACGACCTGGTCCGCGGCGCCATCGGCGCGGTGGTGCTGGCCGACACGCGCCGGCTGGCCGACTCGTTCGCCCCGATCGACTTCTTCGAGGACCGCGGCCTGCCGTACATCGTCGGCATCAACACGTTCGACGGCGTGCTGGAGCACGACATCAACGACGTGCGCGAGGCCCTGTCGATCGACCCGAACATCCCGATCGTCCGCTGCGACGCCCGGGACCGCGAGTCGACGAAGCAGACGCTGATCACGCTGGTCGAGTACGCCATGCGGCAGTGGATCGCGCTCCGGGCGGCCAACGCGCGCTGACGCCGTACGGGCCCGGGGATGACCCGGGCCCGCGCCGGTCACGCACGGCGGTAGCGCAGCAGCACGACCTGGTCGTCGAAGACGCGCGACTGCGCCAGCGTGAGGCCGAGCCGCGCGGCGCCCTCGGCGAACGGCCGCTTGCCGCCGCCGAGGACGACCGGGTGCACGAACACCTGGTACTCGTCGATCAGGCCGCGCGCGGTGAGCTCGGCGGCCAGCTCCGCGCCGCCCATGAGCAGCAGGTCGTCGCCCGGCTCGGCCTTCAGCGACGCCACCGCCTCGTTCAGGTCGCCGCCGACCACGCGGGTGTTCCAGTCCGCCTTCTCCAGCGTCCGCGAGAACACCACCTTCGGCGTCCTGCGCCAGACGGGCGCGAACGCGAGGTCGTGCGGGTCGTCCGAGATCGACTCGGCGTCCGGCCAGTACGCGGACATCATGTCCCAGACCTTGCGGCCGTAGGCGAACTCACCGCAGCGCGTGCTCAGCTCCCGCGAGTAGGCGGACAGCTCCGGGCCCATCGCCGGCCAGTCGAATTCGCCGTCCGGGCCTTCCACGCAGCCGTCGAGCGAAGTGTGGACCATGTGGACGATCTCGCGCATTTCCATCTCCTCCTGGTGGGTCTGACACGAGGAGGTCGGAGCCGCGGAGGACGACCGGACACGGCCGCCGCGGAAACTTTTCAGTACTCGTCGTGACGGCGCCACCACGATCCGGGGCCGTCGTCGCCGCGGCTCTCCTCCTCCCACGCCTCCTGCCGGCCCAGCGGCGTGACGTCGAGGTACCGGTGCGACGCGAGGAACATCTCGCCGCCGCGGCCGGAGGTGAAGTACGTCCGGTAGACGTCGTCGCCGTCGCGGAGGAAGACGCTGACGCCGAAGCCGCGGCCGACGCCGCAGTCCTCGGTGAAGTCGCTGCCGTGCGCGGACACCCACGGCACGTCCCAGCCCATCCGCGCCTTGTACCGCTCGATCTCCGCGCACGTCGCCGGCGCGACGACCTTCAGCGTGACGTCGCGGGCGTGCAGGTGCGCCAGGTGCGGCAGGTTGTCGAGGACCAGGGAGCAGCCGGGGCAGCCGGCTTCGTCGCCCGGGTGCAGCATGAAGTGGTAGACGATCAGCTGACGGCGGCCGTCGAAGAGGTCGAGCAGGCTCTTCGTCCCCTCGGCCGAGCCAAACTCGTACGGCTTGCTGAAGGGGACCATCGGCAGCCTGCGGCGTTCGGCGGCGAGGTGGTCGGCCGCCTTCGTCAGCTCCTTCTCCTTGACCAGCAGCGCGTCGCGCGCGGCCTGCCAGTCCTCCGGCGAAACGATCTCGGGCAGGGTGGCGGTCATCGGGCGTCCTTTCCTCGGATGAAGGCGGTCAGGTCCTCGAAGCTGGAGCTCCAGCCGTCGTGGTGGCCGTCGCGGTCGGCGGCGGTGGGGAAGCCGGTCTGGACGAAGGTCATCTCGGTCTTGCCGTCGAGGTCGGCGAAGCCGATCGTCACCAGGGTCTCCTCGCGCAGGTCGCCTTCGGTGTCCCAGGCGAAGGTGAACACGAGCCGTTCGGGCGCGGTGATCTCGCGGTAGGTGCCGTACATCCAGTGCTCGTCGCCCTCGGGGGAGCGGATGCACGCCCGCCAGGCGCCGCCCGGCCGGGTGGCGAGGGTGACGGCGGCGCCGGTGTAGCCGTGCGGGCCCAGCCAGCTCGCCAGCTGGTCGGGATCGGTCCACGCGGCGAAGACGAGCTCGCGCGGGGCGTCGAACACGCGCGTGATGGTCAGGTCAGGCATCGCCGGTCAAGCTCCTCAGGTGCTCTTCGAGGCGGTCGAACCCGTCGTCCCAGAACCGGCGGTAGGTCGCGACCCAGCCGGCCACGTCCTCCAGGGGTTTCGCCTCCAGCCGGCAGGGCCGCCACTGGCGTGTGCGGCTCCGGGTGATCAGCCCGGCCTCTTCCAGCACCTTCAGGTGCCGGGACACCGCGGGCAGGCTCATCGGGAACGGCTCGGCGAGCTCGTTGACCGTCGCTTCGCCGGTCGACAGGCGCGCGAGGATGGCGCGCCGGGTCGGGTCGGCGAGGGCCGAGAACGTCCGGCTCAGCGTGTCCGTCATTTCACCACCTTGTTAATTAACGTACTTGTTAAATATAGGGCCGAGCTGGTGGAAGTCAAGGTTCTCCGCGGTTGCCGTGAGAGCTGCGTCACCGGTTCTCGGGTTTCCAATAGTAGGAAGCCAAAGTATTTTGGAGGGATGACCAGCGAGCTGTACCGTCCCGTGCACCCCGTCCGGTTCGTCACCGCGTCGAGCCTCTTCGACGGGCACGACGCGTCGATCAACATCATGCGGCGGATCCTGCAGTCGCAGGGCGCGGAGGTCGTGCACCTGGGTCACAACCGGTCGGTCGACGAGGTCGCCACCGCGGCTATCGCCGAGGACGTCCAGGGTGTGGCCATCTCTGCTTACCAGGGCGGGCACGTCGAGTACTTCTCCTACCTGGTCGAGCTGCTGCGCGAGCGCGGCGCCGGGCACATCAAGGTCTTCGGCGGCGGGGGCGGGGTGATCGTGCGCGAGGAGATCGAGCTGCTGCACTCGCGCGGCGTCGCCCGCATCTTCTCGCCCGAGGACGGCTACGAGATGGGCCTGCCGGGCATGATCAACTCGATGATCGAGGCCTGCGACGTCGACCTCGCGGCCGAGGCCCCGGCCCTGGACAAGGTGCTCTCCGGCGACGTCGCTTCGCTCTCGCGGGTCATCACCCAGCTGCAGGCGTCGAAGCTGCCCGAGGACCTGCTGGGCGGCATCACCGACGCCGCGGGCAAGCGGGAGGTCCCGGTGCTCGGCATCACCGGCACCGGCGGCTCGGGCAAGTCGTCGCTCACCGACGAGCTGATCCGCCGCTTCCGCCTCGACCAGGAGGACAAGCTGCGGATCGCGGTGCTCGCCGTCGACCCGTCGCGGCGCAAGGGCGGCGGCGCGCTGCTCGGCGACCGCATCCGGATGAACTGCCTCGACGGCTCACCGGTGTACTTCCGCTCCCTGGCCACGCGCACGACGTCGGGGGAGATCCCGGCCGGGCTGCGCGAGTCGATCCTGGCCTGCAAGGCCGCCGGGTTCGACCTGGTGATCGTCGAGACGCCGGGCATCGGCCAGGGCGACGCCGGCATCGTCGACTTCGTGGACGAGTCGCTGTACGTGATGACGCCGGAGTTCGGCGCCGCGTCGCAGCTGGAGAAGATCGACATGCTCGACTTCGCCGACGTCGTCGCGATCAACAAGTTCGAGCGCCGCGGCGCCGAGGACGCCCGCCGGGACGTCGCCCGCCAGCTGGTGCGCAACCGCGAAGCGTTCTCGTCGGCGCCGGAGGACATGCCGGTGTACGGCACGAGCGCGGCGAAGTTCAACGACGACGGCGTCACCGCGCTGTACCAGCACCTGCGGGGCATGCTCGCCGAGCGGGGCCTCGGCGTGTCCGCCGGGACGCTGCCGCAGGTCGAGGGCAAGGTCTCGACCGACGCTTCGACGATCATCCCCGGCAACCGGGCCCGGTACCTGGCCGAGATTTCCGACACCGTGCGCGGCTACCACGCGAAGACGCAGCAGCAGGTCGCCGCGATCCGCAAGCGCGACGCTCTGGCGGTCGCGCGCGAAGAGCTGGCCAAGGTGGACGCCTCGACCGACGCGCTGGACGGGCTGCTCGCCGCGGCGGAGTCCGATGTGGACGGTGAGGCGACGCAGCTGCTGGCGCGGTTCCGGGCGCTGGCCGAGGAGTACCGCCAGGACGAGCTCGTCGTGAAGATCCGCGACAAGGAACTGCGCACGCAGCTGTGGCGCGACACGCTGTCGGGCAACCGGATCCCGCGCGTCGCCCTGCCGCGGTACGCCGAGTCCGGCGAGCTGCTGTCGTTCCTGCGCCGCGAAAACCTGCCGGGCTACTTCCCCTACACCGCGGGCGTTTTCCCGTTCAAGCGCGAGGGGGAGGACCCGGCGCGGATGTTCGCCGGCGAAGGCGACGCGTTCCGCACCAACCGCCGGTTCAAGCTGCTGTCGGCCGACTCCGAGGCCAAGCGGCTCTCGACGGCGTTCGACTCGGTGACGCTCTACGGCCACGACCCCGACACTCGTCCCGACATCTACGGCAAGGTCGGCACGTCGGGGGTGTCGATCGCGACCCTCGACGACATGAAGGCGCTCTACGACGGCTTCGACCTGACCGCGCCGAACACGTCGGTGTCGATGACGATCAACGGCCCGGCGCCGACGATCCTCGCCTTCTTCCTCAACACCGCGATCGACCAGAAGCTCGAGGCGTTCCGCGCCGAACACGGTCGTGAGCCGTCCGACGCCGAAGCCGCCGAGCTGCGCGAATGGGTGCTGCGCAACGTCCGCGGCACGGTGCAGGCCGACATCCTCAAGGAGGACCAGGGCCAGAACACCTGCATCTTCTCCACCGAGTTCAGCCTCCGGATGATGGCCGACATCCAGGAGTGGTTCATCGAACACGGCGTCCGCAACTTCTACTCGGTGTCCATTTCGGGCTACCACATCGCCGAGGCCGGGGCGAACCCGATCTCGCAGCTGGCCTTCACGCTGTCCAACGGCTTCACCTACGTCGAGTCGTACCTCGCGCGCGAGATGGACATCGACGACTTCGCGCCGAACCTGTCGTTCTTCTTCTCCAACGGCATGGACGCGGAGTACTCGGTGCTCGGCCGGGTGGCGCGGCGGATCTGGGCGGTGGCCATGCGCGAGCGCTACGGCGCGAACGAGCGGTCGCAGAAGCTCAAGTACCACGTGCAGACGTCCGGCCGCTCGCTGCACGCGCAGGAGATGAGCTTCAACGACATCCGCACCACGCTGCAGGCGCTGTGCGCGCTGTACGACAACGCGAACTCCTTGCACACCAATGCGTTCGACGAGGCGATCACCACGCCGTCGGAGTCGTCGGTGCGCCGCGCGATGGCCATCCAGATGATCATCAACAAGGAGTGGGGCCTGTCGAAGAACGAGAACCCGCTGCAGGGTTCGTTCGTCATCGACGAGCTGACCGACCTGGTCGAGGAGGCCGTGCTGGCCGAGTTCGACCGGATTTCCGAGCGCGGCGGCGTGCTGGGCGCGATGGAGACCGGCTACCAGCGCGGCAAGATCCAGGACGAGTCGATCCTGTACGAGCGCAAGAAGCACGACGGCTCGCTGCCGATCATCGGCGTCAACACGTTCCGCAACCCGCGCTCGGGGGAGGACGAGGTCGAGGTCGAGCTGGCCCGGGCGACCGAGGACGAGAAGAAGTCCCAGCTGGACCGCCTGGCGGACTTCCAGCACCGCCACCACGAGGAGGCCCAGCAGGCGCTCAAGGCCCTGCGCGAAGCGGCCACCCGCGGCGGCAACCTGTTCGGGGTGCTGGTGGATGCCGCGCGGGTGTGCTCGCTCGGTCAGATCACGGAGGCGTTCTTCGAGGTCGGTGGCCAGTACCGGCGCAACGTCTAGCGGCGGACCGCGTTCAGCTGCCAGACCGGGACCAGGACGCGTCCGTCCGCGTCGGTGGCCAGTCCGGTCAGGTCGGCCGGCTCCTCGCCGAGCACGACCCGGACGCTCTGCCGCAGCTCCTCCGGCGTCATCGACGTCGTGTAGAGCGTCGGTTCCAGGCGTTCGATCGTCCAGTCGCGGCCGACGGTCTCGCGCAGGTTCGCCTCGCTGATCAGGTAGGGCGCCGGGAAGCCGGCGGGAACTTCCTCCGAGAAGGCGAACAGGTGCAGCGTCGCGCCCGGGCGGGTCGCGCGGGTGAGCGCGGCGAGGTACTCGCGCCGCTGGTCCTCGCTCAGGCAGTGGTAGAGCGCGCTGTCCAGGACCGTGTCGAAGCGGCCTTCGTAGCCTTCGAGCTTCGTCGCGTCGGCCACCGCGAAGGTGACGCCCGGCGCGCGGGTGCGAGCCTGCTCGACCGCCGACGGCGCGCCGTCCAGGCCGGTGACGTGCAGGCCGCGGGAGGCGAGGAACGCGCTGTTGTCGCCGAGGCCGCAGCCGATGTCGAGGACGTCACCGGTGAACCCGCCCGCGTCGGCCAGTGCGACGACCGCGGGCTGGGGTGCGCCGAGGTCCCAGGGCATCTTCCGGCCGATCGGCGTGCTGCCCCGGTAGAGCTCTTCGAAGTCGATGTCCTGCACGTCCATCACTACCCCCTTATTCAACGTATGATGAGATGACTTCATCCTGCACCCGCTGTCAAGCCGGTGGTAGTCCTTGACGTATGAAATTCGGGATTTCGACGTTCGTGACCGACGAGGGCATCCGGCCGGACGTGCTGGGTGCGGCCCTGGAAGAGCGCGGCTTCGACTCGCTGTGGCTGGCCGAGCACTCGCACATCCCGGCGAGCCGGGAGACGCCGTACCCGGGCGGGGGCGACCTGCCGCGGGTGTACTACCGCACGCTCGACCCGTTCGTGGCACTGACCGCCGCGGCCACCGCGACGTCGGAGCTGCGGCTCGGCACCGGCATCGCGCTGCTGATCCAGCGCGACCTGATCCACACGGCCAAGGAGGTCGCGTCGCTGGACCTGATCTCCGACGGCCGGGCGCTGTTCGGCGTCGGCGTCGGCTGGAACCGCGAGGAGATGCGCAACCACGGCACCGACCCGAAGACGCGCGGCGCCCTGATGGACGAGCAGCTGGCCGCGCTGAAGGAGATCTGGACGTCGGAGCAGGCGGAGTTCCACGGCGCACACGTCGACTTCGACCCGATCTTCAGCTGGCCGAAGCCGGTGCAGCAGCCGCACGTCCCGATCTACATCGGCGGCGAGAGCGAGGCGGCCCTCAACCGGCTGGTCAAGTACGGCGACGGCTGGCTGCTGCGGGGCTACACGAAGTACCAGGAGGCCCAGCGGGTGCGCCGCTGGCTGGCCGAGCAGGGACGCGAGGACGTGCAGTTCGCGGTCTTCGGCGGCCCGACGACCCCGAAGGTGATCGACGGCTTCCGCGAGGCTGGTGTCGAGCGGTACACGTTCCTGCTGGACACGCTGCCGGAAGCGGAGACGCTCAAGGCGCTCGACGAGCTGGCGAAGGTGGCTGCCGCCCACCGCTGAGGGTGACCTCGACGGCGCTCGGCACCGGAAACTGTCGGTGCCGAGCGATAGAGTGGAACCGGGGGGTGCCCCCGCGGCGGCTACTTGTCCAGCAGCAGGTGCACCGAGAGTTCGAGGCGGTTCGCGACGTCGGCGGCCGAGGCGCGGCGGGTCACCCAGGCCACCAGGTTCGCCATCCACACGTCCGCGACGACGTGGAAGATGTCGCGGTCCGCCTCGGCCGGCTCGGCGATGCCCATCGCCTTGGCGAACATGTTCTCCATCAGGCGTCCGACCTGCTCGACCTCGGCGGCGGCCGAGGTGTCGGCGAACATGAACGCACGCACCATGGCCTCGGTGAGGTGCGGGTCGCGCTGCATCATGCGGGTGTTGCGGCCCAGCACGAACATGAGCCGCTCGGCGGGCGTCTCGCCCGGGATGGCCTGGCGCTCCAGCTTCTCCTGCGCGCGCTCGAACTCGCGGGCCAGCCCGGAGACGAGCAGGTGGATCTTCGACGGGAAGTACCGGTACAGGGTGCCGAGGGCGACGTCGGCCTTCTCGGCGACGGCGCGCATCTGCACCGCGTCGTAGCCGCCCTTCGAGGCCAGCGCGAGGGTGGCGTCGATGATCCGGCGGCGGCGGTCGCGCTGGGCCGCCGAGCCGAGCTCGTCGGCCCCGATCGCGCTCAGGCCGTTGCCGCGGGCCTTGGTCTTGCCTGGCATCGGCGTTCCCCCGTCCTTCGGAACTTGTTCCAGTTCACGACCTAGATTACCTGTCCTGGCGAACCTCGCGACATTCGACCCACTGGCCGGAAAACTGTAACACGTTCTACACTCGCGAGTAGTGTCGTACACCGCGAGGAGGCCCGATGCCGGTCGCACTCACCGAGGAACAGGCCGCGCTGGCCGAGGCGATCCACGCCTGGTCCGCGGCGCACCACCCGCGGGAGGCGGTGCGCGCGGCGGAAACCGGGGCCGGCGCGGAAATCCCGGCGGGCTTCGCCGAGCTCGGCCTGTTCGGCGTCGCGGTGCCCGCGGCGGCCGGCGGGGCCGACGGCAGTGT
Organism: Amycolatopsis vancoresmycina; assembly: GCF_000716785.1. Lineage (GTDB taxonomy): Bacteria > Actinomycetota > Actinomycetes > Mycobacteriales > Pseudonocardiaceae > Amycolatopsis > Amycolatopsis vancoresmycina. The sequence goes on along the minus strand of NZ_JNYY01000008.1, from coordinate 252,990 downwards.
CGCCGACCTCGCCGCCGGGCTCGCCGCGGCGGCGGAAGAACTCGTTCCCGGGCCGGTGCTGGGAACCGCCCTCGCCGGCCTCCTGCTGGCCGAAATACCCGAAGCGAAGGAGCTGCTCTCCGCGGTCGCCGAAGGGGAGGCCACGGTCGCGGTCCTGCTGAACCCGCTGTCGCTCGCGGACGGCGTCAGCGGACCCGTGCCCGGTGCGGACGCCGGGACCTGGCTGCTGGTGCCGGTCGACGGCGGCCACGTGCTGCTGGCGCCCGGCACGCCGGGGGTGGGTGTCGAGCCCCTTCAGGCGTTCGACTTCTCGCGCCCGCTGGCCCGCATCCGGCTCTCGGGTGTCCGTGCCGAGGTGCTGTCGTTGCCGCCGGTGCGGCCATTGGCGGCGATCCTGGCCGCGGCCGAGGCGGCGGGCGTGGCGCGGCGGTGTCTCGCCGTCGCCGTCGAATACGCCAAGGTGCGTGAGCAGTTCGGGCAGCCGATCGGGGCGTTCCAGGCGGTCAAGCACCTGTGCGCCGAAATGTTGTGCCGGGCCGAAGCCGCCGAAGCGCTGGCCTGGGACGCGGCTTCCGGGCAGCACCCGCTTTCGGTGGCGAGCGCGGCCGTCGTCGCCCTCGACGCGGCCGTGGCCAACGCCAAGGACTGCGTCCAGGTGCTCGGCGGCATCGGGTTCACCTGGGAGCACGACGCGCACCTGTACCTGCGCCGGGCCGTGGCCCTGCAGCAGTGGCTCGGCGGGTCGTGGCGGCGGCAGGCGGCTTCGCTGGCGCTCTCCGGGACCGAGCGGACGCTGGGGGTCGACGTCGGCGACGATCCCACTTTGCGAGACGAGGTGGCGCGGATCGCGGACCTGCCCACCGGTGATCAGCGGGTCGCCCTGGCCGACGCCGGGTTGCTGACGCCGCACTGGCCCGCGCCCTACGGCCGGGGCGCCGACACCGCGGAGCAGCTGCGGATCGACGCTGCCCTGAGTGCCGCCGGCGTCCGCCGCCCGGACCTGGTGATCGGCGCCTGGGCGGTGCCGACGATCCTCGAGCACGGCAGCGACGAGCAGCGGGCGCGGTTCGCCCGGCCGACCCTGCGGGGCGAGCTCACGTGGTGCCAGCTGTTCAGCGAGCCCGGCGCCGGATCCGACCTGGCGGCGCTGCGGACCGCGGCCCGGCGCGTCGACGGCGGCTGGCGGCTGTCCGGGCAGAAGGTGTGGACGTCGCTCGCCCGCGAAGCCGACTGGGGCATCTGCCTGGCCCGCACCGATCCGGACGCGCCGAAGCACAAGGGCATCACGTACTTCTTGGTCGACATGCGCGCGCCCGGGATCACCACGCGGCCGCTGCGCGAAATCACCGGGGAAGCCGTGTTCAACGAGGTGTTCCTCGACGACGTGTTCGTCCCGGACGCCGACGTCGTCGGGACACCGGGCGGCGGCTGGCGGCTGGCGCGCACGACACTGGCCAACGAGCGGGTGGCCATCGGCAGCGGCTCGGCGGTCGGCGAGAGCGTGCAGGCGTTGGTGTCCACAGTGGACGCCGCGCGCCTGGACGACGTGGCCTTGGACCGGCTCGGTGCGCTGGTGGCCGGCGGGGTCGCGGGCTCCGTGCTGGACCTCCGGGCGGCGCTGCGCCGGCTGGAGGGCCAGGACCCGGGCGCGGAGTCGAGCGTCCGCAAGCTGCTCGGGGTTTCGCACCGGCAGGACGTGGCCGAGTTCGCCCTTTCGCTCGCCGGATCGGACGCCCTGCTCGCGGACGGCCCGGCCCAGCGGGAGTTCCTGCTGACCCGCTGCCTTTCGATCGCGGGCGGCACGACCCAGGTCCTGCGCTCCCTCACGGCGGAACGCCTGCTGGGCCTGCCCCGCGGCTGATGCCCCGCCGATCACACGTGATGCCTCCCTGATCACGCGTGATGCCCGCCGGATCACGGGTGATGCCCCTCGCCGCCCGGGGTGAGTTGCCTTGCGAAACGGTGCGAAAGGACCGTTCGTGCCGCCGACGGCAAAACTGTCGGTCCCGTGTTCTAGCGTTGCGGTCGTGGAGTTCAGCGCAGACACCCAGGCCACGTACCTGCCCGCGGATCCCCCGCGGGACGGCGTGCTGGCGCTGTGGGGCGAGGACGTGGCCGGCGGGACCACGATCGAGCTCGTGCTGCCCAGAGGAGCCAAGTTCGCGCGGACGAAGGTCGACGCCGAGCTGGTCCCGCTGGAGCGCGCGCTGCCCCGGCTCCTGTCGGTGGGCGAGGCGGCGAGCCCGGCGGTGGCGGCGTGGTCGGCCGCGGTCAACGCGGGGGTGAACCTCGTCGCCCGGGGCCGGCTGCGTCCCGCCGTCTCCCCGGCCGGCGCGGCCGCCTGGCGCATCGGGCCGCTCGACGCCGCCGACGAAGAACTGCTGCGCGGGCTCGCCGGGGCGTTGCCGCCGGAGGCGTACGCGCTGCCGCTGACCGGGCTGAAACGCATCCGCCTGCACTCGCCGGACTCGCTGGTCCGCGCGCTCTGGGACGCCACGGCGGACCTGCTGGTCCGCAGCCCGGCCGCACCGGTCGGGGCCGGTGACCCCGCGTTCGCGGCCCGCGAACCGGCGCTCCTGGGCCCGGACGGCGCCGCGTGGCTCGCGGAGCTGGAGGCCCGCGAACCACGGGGCGTGCAGGTGCTCCTGCGGGTCGAGGGCGTCGGCGACGAGTCGTTCGCCGGGGTGCTGGCGGTGCGCAGCATGGCGGAGCCGAGCCTGGTGGTGGAGGCGGCCACGCTGTGGGACGCCCCGGACGCGGTGCTGAACCGCCTCGGCGACCAGGTCGAGACGCAGCTGCTGCTGGGCCTGCGCCGCGGCGCGCGGGCGTGGGCGCCGCTGGAACGGGTGCTGGCCGAACCCGCGCCCGCGTCGCTGGCGTTGAGCGACGACGAGGTGGTCGACCTCCTCACCGACGGCGCCCGCGAGCTGGGCGGCGCGGGGATCGAGGTGCTGTGGTCGAAGGGACTGTTCGCGGGCGAGGTGAAGGCGAAGGCGAGTGCCACGCAGGCGCCGGCGAGCGTCGCGGGGCCGGAGTTCGCGCTGCGGAGCCTGCTGGAGTTCCGCTGGCAGCTCAGCCTGGGCGGCGAGCAGCTGACCGAGGCCGAGGTGACGGCCCTCGCCGAGGCCAAGCGGCCGCTGGTCCGCCTGCGCGGCCAGTGGGTCCGCGTGGACCCGCAGCTGCTCGCCCGGGTCAGGAGCCGAACCCGCAGGCTCGAGGCGGCCGAGGCACTGGCGGCGGCCCTGACGGGCGAGCTGGAACTGGACGGCGAGCGCGTCGAGTTCGCGGCACCCCCGGCCCTGGACAACTTGGTTTCGCGCATCCGCGACCGGGCGGAGGGGGCACTGGCACCACCGCCGGGGTTGCGGGCGACGCTGCGCCCGTACCAGCAGGCGGGGCTGGCCTGGCTGGCGACGATGACGGAGCTGGGGCTCGGCGCGTGCCTGGCCGACGACATGGGCTTGGGCAAGACGATCCAGCTGATCGCCCTCCACCTGCACCGCCGGGCTTTGGCGGCCCGGGCACAGCTGCAGCCAGGCCCGGCGCAGCCCGGCAAGATCAGTGAATCGAATGCCGGTGTCGAGCTCTCGCAAACCACCGGCGGGCCCACCCTCGTGCTCTGCCCCACCTCCCTCCTCGGCAACTGGGAGCGCGAGTTCGCCCGCTTCGCCCCGGACATCCCCGTCCGCCGCTTCCACGGCGGCGGCCGTCACCTCGACGACCTCGCGCCCGACGAGGTCGTCCTCGCCACCTACGGCGTCCTCCGCCGCGACCGCGAGACTCTGTCCGAAGTGGACTGGGGGCTCGTCGCCGCCGACGAGGCGCAGCACGTCAAGAATCCGCTGTCCGCCACCGCCAGGGAACTGCGCAACGTGCCCGCGCGGGCCAAGGTCGCCCTCACCGGCACGCCCGTCGAAAACCGGCTCACCGAGCTGTGGTCCATTGTGGACTGGACCACCCCCGGCCTGCTCGGCCCGCTCGACCGCTTCCGCCGCACCGTCGCGCGCCCCATCGAACGCGACCGGGACAAGGCCGTCACCGAACGGCTGGCCGCCACCGTGCGGCCGTTCCTGCTGCGGCGGCGCAAGACCGATCCGGACATCGCGCCGGAACTGCCGCGCAAGACCGAGACCGACCGGTTCGTCCCGCTCACCGCGGAACAGACCACCCTCTACGAAGCCGTCGTGCGCGAGAACCTGGCCGAGATCCGCGAGACGCAGGGCATCAAGCGGCGCGGCCAGGTCCTGCAGCTGCTCACCGAGCTCAAGCAGATCTGCAACCACCCCGCCCAGTTCCTCAAGGAACCGCACGGCACCCTCACCGGCCGCTCCGGCAAGCTCGCCGCGTTCGAAGAACTGCTGGACGTGATCCTCGACGAGGGCGAGAGCGTGCTCGTCTTCAGCCAGTACGTCCAGCTCTGCCGCCTGCTCGAACGCCGTCTCACCGAGCGGGGCCTGCCTACCGAACTGCTGTCCGGGGACAGCTCGCCGTCGAAGCGGCAGGACATGGTCGACCGGTTCCAGGCCGGCGAAATCCCGGTGTTCCTGCTCTCGCTCAAGGCAGGCGGCGTCGGGCTCAACCTGACCCGGGCCACCCACGTGATCCACTACGACCGCTGGTGGAACCCCGCGGTCGAAGACCAGGCCACCGACCGCGCGTACCGCATCGGGCAGGACCGGCCCGTCCAGGTGCACCGGCTGATCGCCGAGGGCACCCTCGAGGAGCGGATCGCGCAGGTCCTCGAAAAGAAACGCGGGCTCGCCGAGTCGATCGTCGGCGCGGGCGAGGACTGGATCACCGAATTGTCCGACGACGAGCTCGCCGACCTCGTCCGGCTCGGGAGCGGGTGATGCCACCACGGCGGAACTTCGGCACCACCTGGTGGGGCCGCGCCTGGGTCGACGCCCTGGAACAACGCGCCAAGCTCGACCCGAACCGGCTGCCGCGCGGGCGGACGTACGCGCGGAAGGGCACGGTCAGCGAGCTCCACTTCGGATCCGGGGCAATGACGGCCCGAGTGCGCGGCAGCCGGCCGCAGCCCTACAAGGTCACCATCACCATGCGCACCTTCACCGACGGCGAGTGGGACACGTTGCTGGGCGTGGTCGGCACGCAGCTGGGGCACGCGGCCGCGCTGCTCGACGGCGAGCTGCCCGCCGCACTGGCCGAGCAGGCACGCGAGGCGGGCGCCGACCTGCTGCCGGGCCCGGGCGACCTGCGGCCGCGGTGCTCGTGCCCGGACTCCGCCAACCCGTGCAAGCACGTCGCCGCGGTGTACTACCTGGTCGCCGACGAGGTGGACCGCGACCCGTTCACGCTCTTCCTGCTGCGCGGACGCCCGCGGGCGGACGTGCTGGCCGAGCTGCGCGCCCGCCGAGCACCGGCCCGCGGCGAGAAAGCGAAGCTCCCGAAGCGCGTGGACGAGGGCCTGACGCCGAAGGCCGCCTTCGCCCGGCGGCCGGGCGCGATCCCGGCCCTGCCCCCGCCGCCGCGGATCCCCGGCCCCCCGGCGGTCCTGGACCTCGACCCGCCCCCGGCCACGGGCTGGACGGCGGCGGCCCTGTCCACCCTCGCGGCGGACGCGGCCGCCCTGGCCCGCGACCTCCTGACCACCGGCCCGGCAGCGGCGGAGCTCACGTTCGAGGAGGACCTGGCCCGCCGCGCGGCGGGCCGCACGGCCCCGGAACTCACGGCCCTGGCCACGGCGGCGCAGGTGCCACCCCGCGACCTGACCCGCTGGGCGGAGGCCTGGCGCGAAGCAGGCCGCGGCGGCTTGGCCGCCCTGCGCGAGAGCTGGCAGCCAGGCCCGGGCCCGGTGGCCGAAGCGCAGCAAATCCTGGCCGACGCGGGCCTACCGGGAACGCCGAAGGTGTGGCGAAACCGTCTCACGCAAGGAGAACTGCAACTCCGCTACGGCCGCGACGCGCGCTGGTACCGCTTCGTCCGCGAAGGAGCGGAGTGGCGCCTCGATGGCCCGCCCTCGGCGAGCCCGCTGGACCTCGTCTACTGAGCCCGCTCGGCTTTCCAGGCGTTGTACGTGTAGTCCAGGAACCGCGCCACACCGCGGACCACGTGCGCCGACCGCACCGACGTGAACACGTCGAACGCGTGCTGCGCCCCCGCCAGCTCCGCGTAGGCCACCGGCTCCCGCGACTTCTCCCGCAGCCGCTGCACGAACTCGCGGGCCTCGCGCACCGGGACCAGGGAATCGTCCCGGCCGTGGATGACGAAGAACGGGGGCGCGTCCGAGGTGATCCGGTCCAGCGGGGACGCCGCGATGTAGTCGTCCAGGTGGGACACCGGATCCCGGTCCGGCGCGAACACGCGCCGCGCGATCAGGCTCTCCAGCCGGTACTTGCTCGCCGGGGCCCCGGACGTCGCCGCGAAGTCGTACACGCCGTAGTGCGGGACGCACGCCTGGACGCTCGTGTCCGCGTCCTCGAACGACGGCTGCAGAGCCGGGTCGTTCTGCGACAACGCCAGCAGCGCCGACAGGTGCCCGCCCGCCGATCCGCCCGTCACCGCCACGAACCGGGGGTCGCCGCCGTACGAGGCAATCGAGGAGCGGATCCACGCCAGGGCCTGCTTCGCCGCAACGATGTGCGCCGGCCAGCGGTGGGCCGGGGACAGCGGGTAGTTGATCGCGACGCACACCCAGCCCCGGCGCGCCAGGTAGCGCATCAACGGACGGCCCTGCTCCTCCTTGTTGCCGATCACCCACGCCCCGCCGTGGACCTGCAGCAGCACCGGGGCGCCGGAGACGTCCGCGCGGGGCCGGTACACGTCCAGCAGGAACCGCTTGCCGCCCGGGGCGTAGGCGATGTTGCGGTCGCCCCGCACGTCCGGGGCGCCCATCCGGAACGGCAGCGCCAGCTCGCCCCACGGCAACCCCAGGTCGGACCGGCCCAGTTCCGATGCGTAGTCGTCGCCCAGCGCCGACGTCAGCGCCTTCTCGATCTCCTCGCGCGCGCCGTGCCCGGTGCGGACCAGCGTGGCCAGCCCGGCCGCGGACGCCGCCGCCATCGCCAGGCCCACCTTCGTCGACCGGTCGCCGACGCCGTGGCGAGCCACGTGCAACGCGGTGTCGGCCGCCGTCAGCGCCAGGAACTGCGGGGCCAGCTCGCCGGTCAGCCAGCCGGCGAAGAACACCGGGATCGTCGTGGACCGCGCCCGCAGCGGGCGGAGGGCGTTGGCGGTGAGACCGAGCTGGACCGCGCGACGGATCAGGAAATTCGGCTGCACCAGCGTGATGATACCGGCGAGTAGGGTGACGCGCCGCTCACCGCATGTGGCTTACCCTGGCGCCATGCAGAGATTGAGCGGCCTCGACGCGAGCTTCCTCTACCTCGAGACGTCGTCCCAGGTCCTGCACGTCTGCGGGCTGCTCGTCCTCGACGGCTCGACCGTCCCCGGCGGCTACTCGTTCGCGAAGCTGCACGAAAAACTCGACGCGCGTGTCCGGGAAATCCCGGCGTTCCGCCGCAAACTGCACAATCCGCTCTGGAACCTCAGCCATCCGGTGTGGATCGAGGACGAGGACTTCGACCTCGACCACCACGTGCACCGGATCGGCGTGCCCGCCCCGGGCGACCGCGCCGAACTGGCCGACCTCTGCGCGCACATCGCCGGGCAGCAGCTCGACCGCGCGCACCCGCTGTGGCAGCTGTACGTCATCGAGGGACTGGCTGACGGCCAGTTCGCCGTGCTGCTCAAGATGCACCACGCGAGTGTCGACGGCGTCAGCGGCGCCAGCCTGATCACCTACCTGGCCGGCCTGGCGCCGGACGCGCCGATGCCGGAGGTCGGGGAGCGCGGCAACGCCGGGACGCCGTCGCCGCTGGACCTGCTGCGCTCCGGCGTCGAGAACGTCGCGAGACGGCCCGCCGAGGTCGCGCGGCTGCTGCCGGACCTGCTGGGCCTGGTGCCGCGGTGGCTCGGCCGGGCGCTGCGCGGCCAGGGCATGCCGGTCCCGTTCACCGCGCCGCGGACGTCGCTGAACGGCACGATCACCGGGCACCGCAGCGTCGCGTTCGCCCAGCTCGACCTCGCCGAGATCAAGGAGGTCAAGAACGCCTTCGGGGTCACGGTCAACGACGTCGTGCTCGCGCTCGTCGCCGGTGCGCTGCGGGAGTTCCTCGACGCCCGCGGCGAGCTGCCGGCGGATCCGCTGGTGGCGACCGTCCCGGTGTCGGTGCACGACCGCACCGAACGGGAGCACGGCAGCAACAAGGTCTCGGCGTTCTTCGCCTCCCTGCCGACGCACCTGGCCGATCCGGCCGCCCGGGTGTTCTTCCTCGCCGAGGCCAACCGGCGATCCAAGGACCACCACCACGACATCGACGCCGACATGCTGCAGGACTGGGCGCAGTTCTCCGCCGCGACGATGTTCGGCCTCGCCGTGCGCGCGTATTCGGCGCTGCGGCTGGCCGAAAAGCACCCGGTGGTGCACAACCTGGTCGTCTCGAACGTGCCCGGCCCGCCGATGCCGCTGTACTTCCTCGGCGCGCGGATCACCGGCTTCTACCCGCTCGGCCCGGTCTTCCACGGCGCCGGGCTGAACGTCACCGTGCTGTCCAACGCGGGCAAGGTGCACGTCGGCCTGCTCGGCGCGCGCGAGCTGGTCAAGGACCTGTGGCCGCTCGCCGACGCGCTGCCGGACGGGCTCGCCGAGCTGCTCAAGGCCGCGGGCTGAGCACCACGACCGGGATCTCCCGCGCGGTCCACGCCTGGTATTTCGCGAAGTCCGCGTAGAGCTCGACCAGCCGCGGCCAGAGGGTGTCGCGCTCGGCGCCCTCCGCGACCCGCGCCCGGACCGGAACCCCGCGGCGGCCCTTGAGGTGGATGCGGGTTTCGGGGTGCGCCAGCAGGTTGCGGTACCACTGCGGGTGTTTCGGCAGGCCGCCCTGCGAGCCGACGATGACGACGTCCTCGCCGTCGCGCAGGTACAGCAGCGGCGTGGTGAACAGCCGTCCCGACTTGCGGCCGCGGTGCTCCAGCAGCAGCGTCGGCACCGGCTTGCGGAACCCGGCTCCCACCCGCCACATGCTCCCGACGCGGCCGCCGGTCAGCCGGAAGACCGCCACCTGCGCCTTCGCCAGGTATTTCATGGCCTTCGCCGTCACCGGCGAGTCCAGGCCGTCGGGCTTCTGGTCGGGCAGGCTGAAGCGTCCCATCAAGAGTTCCTTCCTCGGAGCGAGTGGACGGCGGCGAGCAGGGCGGGCACCCACCGGTCGGCGGCCAGGACGCAGGCGGCGTGCCCGGCCGCGACCTCGTAGGCCGCCGCGCCCGGGATGCACCGGGCGAGGGACCGCTGGTGGTCCGGGGCGATGAACCGGTCCCGGGCGGTCACGACGACCGCCGCCGGCAGGCGCAGCGTGCGCAGCCACGGCGTCGAGTCGAACCGGCCGATCTCGTCGACGGCGACCGCGATCTCCCACGGCGTGGTCGACCGGAACTCCCGCAGGCCCCACCGGTAGTCCTCGACGCGCCGCGCCGGTGCCACCGGGAGCCGGACGCGCGCACGCAGCCGCGGCAGCACCCGGCCGAACACGTCGAGGGCGGTGCGCTGGCGCAGCCCGCGACGGAAGCTGCTCGCGGTCGAACAGAGCACCAGACCGGTAACACGTTCTGGTTCGGCGCGCGCCACGAGCTGGGCGACCAGCCCGCCCATCGAGTACCCGGCGAGCGCGAACCGCGCCAGGCCGAGCGCGTCCGCGACCGCCACGACGTCCTCGGCGCAGTCGGCGAGCCGGAACTGCGGCGACCGGATGCCCTGGCCGTGCCACCGCTGGTCGAACACGACGACACGGTGGTCCCGCGCCAGCTTCGCCAGCGCCGGATACCAAGTCAGCAGGCCCGTGCAGGCGACGGAGTGCAGCAGTACGAGCGCGGGCGCGTCCCGCGGCCCGACGTCGGTGACCACGGTCCGGCCGCGGCCGGGCAGGTCGAGGGGAACCGGGTCGGGCACGCCGGCGGTCGGCGGCACGGTGATCAGCCGCCTCCGCGCCATTGCGCCACCCCCGGGGGTTGCCGTGTCCGCCCTTTCCGGTTAAGACTAGAACAGGTTTCAATATTGCGCCCGATCCGGAGGACAGGCGTGGACTTCGCCCTTGACGATACGCAGACCGAGATCGCCGCCCTCGCCGCGAAAGTGCTCGGAGTGCCCGACGATCCGTGGCGTGCGCTCGCCTCGGCGGGCCTGCTCGCCCTGGCGCTGCCCCCGGAGCTGGAAGGCGACGGCCTGGGGATCGCCGAGGTCGCGCAGGTGCTGACCGAGGTCGGCCGCGCTGCCGCGCCGGTCCCCGCCCACGCCGCACTGGCGCTGGGCGTCCTGCCCATCGAGACACTCGGCACGCCCGCGCAGCGCGCGGCCCTCCTGCCGCCGGTCGCGGCCGGGGAAGCCCTGCTGACCGCGGCCCTGCACGAACCGTCCGCCCCGCTGGTCGCCGAGCCCGCGACCACCGCGCGCGCGGCCGGCGGCCGCTGGGTCCTCGACGGCGTCAAGACCGCGGTCCCGTACGCCGCGGAGGCCCGCCGGATCCTCACGCCGGTGTCCACCCCGCACGGCACCGCCGTCTACCTGGTCGATCCGCACGCCGACGGCGTCACGCTCGTCCCGGCGCGCAACTCGGCCGGCACCCCCGAATGCACCGTGCGCCTCGACGCCGTCGCCGTCGAAGAGGCCGACCTGCTGGCCGACGGGGACGCCGTCGCCGTCCTGCACCGGTTCGCGCTGGCCGGGGCGCTCGCCCACGGCGACGGCCTGCTCGCCGGCGCGCTCGCGCTGACCGTCAAGCACGTCGGCGAGCGCACCCAGTTCGGCCGTCCTCTCGCGACGTTCCAGGCGGTGGCCGGGCAGATCGCCGACGTCTACGTGGCCGCGCGGACCGTGCACCTCGCCGTGACGTCCGCGGTGTGGCGGCTGGCCTCCGGCCTCGACGCGGACGCCGAACTGGACGTCGCCGCCTACTGGTTCGCCTCGCAGGCTCCCCAGGCCGTAGCGACCTGCCACCACCTGCACGGCGGGGTCGGCGTCGACGAAACCTACCCGCTGCACCGGTATTCGTCGGCGGTCAAGGATCTCGGCCGGGCGCTCGGCGGCGCCGCGCACCGGCTCGGCAGGCTCGGCGAACGAGTGGCGGGGGTGCGCGGATGCACGTCGAACTGACCGCGGCGCAACGGGAACTGCGCGCCGAGCTGCGCGCGTACTTCGCCGGGCTGATCAGTCCCGGGGAACGCCGGGCCATGCGGCGCGAGCGGCACGGGCCGGTGTTCCGGGAGATCGTCCGCCGGATGGGCCGCGACGGCCGGCTCGGCGTCGGCTGGCCGGTCGAGTACGGCGGCCAGGGCTTCGGCGGGATCGAACAGCACCTGTTCGTCGACGAGGCCGCGCGCGCCGACGTCCAGCTGCCGTCGGTGACGCTGCAGACGGTTGGGCCGACGCTGCAGGAGTTCGGCACGGACGAACAGAAAGCGTTCTTCCTGCCGAAGATCCTGGCCGGGGAGATCCACTTCGCGATCGGGTACACCGAGCCGGAAGCCGGGACCGACCTGGCGTCGCTGCGGACGACGGCGGTGCGCGACGGCGACGAGTACGTCGTCAACGGCCAGAAGATCTTCACCACCGGCGGGCACGACGCCGACTACATCTGGCTCGCGGTGCGGACCGATCCGGCCGCGCCGAAGCACCGCGGCATCTCGATCCTGGTCGTCGACACGAGCGACCCCGGCTACTCGTGGACGCCGATCATCACCTGCGACGGCGCGCACCACGTGAACGCGACGTACTATTCGGACGTTCGCGTGCCGGCGAACCGGCTGGTGGGCAAGGAGAACGCCGGCTGGCGGCTGATCACGACCCAGCTCAACCACGAGCGCGTGATGCTCGGCCCGGCCGGGCGCATCGGCGGCCTGTACGACCGCGTGCACGCCTGGGCGGCCGCGCACGGCCTGCTGGACCTCGCCGACGTCCGGGCCGTGCTGGCCGACGCGCTCGCCGTCACGCGGGTGAACGAGCTGCTGAACTGGCAGGTCGCGGTGTCCTCGGCGAGCGCGCCGGTGGGCGTCGCCGACGCGTCGGCGACCAAGGTGTTCAGCTCCGAGGCCATCCAGCGGATCGGCCGGGACCTCGAAGAAGTCGTCGGGCGCCACGGCGATCTGTCCGATCCGGACACCGCCGAGCTGGCGGACTGGCTCGACCTCACCGCGAAACGCAACATCGTGCTGACGTTCGGCGGTGGCGTCAGCGAAATCCAACGGGAGCTGATCGCGTCGATCGGCCTTGGCCTGCCGAGGGTGCCACGATGAACGTCCGGGAATCCGCCGACGAAATCGCCGCGAAGGGGGACTCCTCGCCGAGCCTCGCGCGGGATCCCGTCAACCAGGCCATGGTGAATAACTGGGTCGAGGCGATCGGGGACCGCAACCCGGTCTACACCGACCCGGAGTTCGCCGCCGCGAGTGTCCACAAGGGACTGGTCGCGCCACCGGCGATGGCCCAGGTGTGGACGATGAAGGGCCTGCACGGCGCGCGGGCCGGCGACGACCCGCTCGGCGCGATGATGGCGGTGCTCGACGAGGCCGGCTTCACCTCCGTAGTGGCCACGAACTCGGAGCAGACCTACCACCGCTATCTCCGGCCGGGCGAAAACGTCTCCGCGAGCACCCGGCTGGAGAACGTCGTCGGTCCGAAGCAGACCGCGCTGGGCGAGGGCTGGTTCGTGACGACGCGGACGACCTGGTACGTCGGCGACGAGGCCGTCGCCGAAATGATGTTCCGGGTGCTCAAGTTCCGGCCGCCCGCGCCGAAGCCGCCGTCCGCGCCGGTGCTGCGGCCGGTGATCAGCCGGGACACGGAGTTCTTCTGGGACGGCCTCCGCGAGGGGGAACTGCGGATCCAGCGCTGGGGCGAAACGCTGCGGCACCCGCCGGGGCCGATGCCGCCCGACGGCTCGCTGGACACCAAACCCGACTACGTCGTCGCCAGTGGCCGCGGGACAGTGTACTCCTACGTCGTGCACCACCACCCGCCGGTGCCGGGCAAGGACCTGCCGTTCGTGGTGGCGCTGGTGGAACTGGAAGAAGGGGCCCGCGTGATGGCCGAGCTCCTGGACGCGGCCCCGGACGAAGTCCACATCGGACTACCGGTGGTGGCGGCGTTCGTCCGCGTCGACGACGACCTGACCCTGCCCGCGTGGAAGGTGGCCCGATGACCGCCGTCGCCGAAGGGACCGAGCTGCCGCCGCTGACGATCGAGGCGACGCCGACGTTCGTCGTCAGCACGGCGCTGGCCACCCGCGACTTCCAGGACGTGCACCACGACCGCGACTCGGCGGTGGCCCGCGGCTCGAAGGACATCTTCCTCAACATCCTCACCGACACCGGCCTGGTCCAGCGGTTCGTGTCCGAGTGGGCCGGGCCGGAGGCGCTGATCCGGTCGATCAAGATCCGGCTCGGCGTACCCTGTTACGCCTACGACACGCTTACGTTCACCGGCCGGGTGGTGTCGGCTTCGGGGCGTGACGTCGTGGTCGCGGTGTCCGGTGTGGACAGTCTTGGCGAGCACGTCGCCGGGACCGTGGAGGTGACGCTGCCGTGACGCTCTCGGGCAAGGCGGCCATCGCCGGGATCGGCGCGACCGAGTTCTCGAAGGACTCCGGGCGCAGCGAACTGCGGCTGGCGGCCGAATGCATCTCGCACGCACTGGCCGACGCGGGGCTGTCACCGTCCGATGTGGACGGACTGGTGTCGTTCACCATGGACGGCAACGCGGAGATCGCGGTCGCGCGTGAACTGGGCATCCCCGAACTGAAGTTCTTCAGCCGCATCCACTACGGCGGCGGCGCCGCGGCGGCGACCGTGCAGCAGGCCGCGATGGCGGTGGCGACCGGCGTCGCGGACGTCGTCGTCGCGTACCGGGCGTTCAACGAGCGGTCCGGGCACCGGTTCGGCCAGGTGTCGTCCGCGGCGGCCGGGCAGGTCAACTCTTCGGGCGTGGACAACGCGTTCCACTACCCGATGGGCATCGCGACGCCGGCGGCGACCGTGGCGATGGTGGCGCAGCGGTACCTGCACGACTACGGCGCGACGAGCGAGGACTTCGGGCGCGTGGCGGTGATCGACCGCAAGCACGCGGCGACCAACCCGGACGCGTGGTTCCACGGCCGGCCCATCACCCTCGAGGAGCACCAGGCGTCACGCTGGGTGGCCGAGCCGCTGCACCTGCTCGACTGCTGCCAGGAGAGCGACGGCGGGGTCGCGCTGGTCGTCACGAGCGTTTCGCGGGCCCGTGATCTGGCGCGGCCGCCGGCGGTGATCGCGGCGGCGGCGCAGGGGAGCGGGCCGGACCAGTACGTGATGACCAGCTACTACCGCGACGACCTGGCCGCGCTGCCGGAGATGGGCGTCGTCGGGCGGCAGCTGTGGGGACAATCGGGCCTCGGACCGTCCGATGTGGACGTTGCCGTGCTCTACGACCACTTCACGCCGTACGTGCTGATGCAGCTGGAGGAGCTGGGCTTCTGCGGCCGGGGCGAGGCGAAGGACTTCATCGCCGACGGGGCACTGGAGCTCGACGGCGTGCTGCCGCTCAACCCGCACGGCGGCCAGCTGGGGGAGGCGTACATCCACGGCATGAACGGCATCGCCGAGGGCGTCCGCCAGATCCGCGGCACGGCGGTCAACCAGGTGAGCGGCGCGGCGCGGGTGCTGGTCACGGCCGGTACCGGGGTGCCGACGAGCGGCCTCATCCTGACGGGTGACTGACCCGTCACCTCATTGACGGCTGGTGCGCGGCCGTCGTGGGTGTCACGGTGGGAGACACCATCCACGACGGAGAGTGAGACCGATGGTCGACTGGGTGCTCACGGCGGTGTTCGCGGCGCTGGTGCTGCCGTGCGTGCTGCGCCTGGTCCGCCTCGACTACACCCGGCTGGGGCACGGCGTCCGCCACGGCGACCTGGCGGAGCTGCTGCTGGTGGTGGCAATGGTGGCGATGTTCTCCCCGGTCGGCGGCCCGATCCCGGCGGCGGGCTGGCAGGCGGTGCTGGTGCTGACGACGGGCTGGTTCGCGGTGGCCTGGTGGCGCACCCGCAGGTGCGCCCACCACGCACTGTCGGCGGCGGCGATGCTGTACATGGTGACGGCGATGCCCCACACCGGCGCTGATCACGGACCGTGGCTGACGATGCCGGCGATGGACGCCCGGCTGGCGTTGCCGCTGATCGCGGTGGTAGCGGCGGGGTACTTCGTGGCCGACGCGGCCTGGTCGGGGGTGGTGGCGATACGCGGCTCGGTGCTCGCCGGTCCGGCTTCCGGCTCGGTCTCCGGCTTCGCTTCGCGGGCGGTGTGCCGGGTGGTGATGGGCGCCGGGATGGGCTACATGCTGCTGGCCTCGGCTTTGTGAGCGCGGCCGCGGCAGACCTCAGCCCGCGACCCGCCGCACCTCGCCCAGCGGGCTCTCCCCGGCCGCGGGAAGCGAATCAGCCGGGTGGCCGGCCGTCCACTGAGCCGCCGCCGCGATGTCGTTCTTCAACGCCGTGATCAAGTCCTCCGCCGAGTCGTACTTCTCCTGGTTGCGCAGGTGGGCGCCGAGCCACACCGTCAGCGTCTCTCCGTACAGGTCGCCCGAAAACTCCAGGACGTGGGCCTCCAGCAGGCGATACCCGTCCGCGCCGTAGTACGTCGGGCGGCGGCCGACCGAGATCGCCGCCGGGAGGCGGGTGCCGTCCGGGCGGCCGATCCAGCCCGCCCACACCCCGTCGCCCAGGGAGCCGTCCTGGTCGCGCAGCGCTATGTTGGCCGTCGGAAAGCCCAGCTCGCGGCCGCGCTTGTCGCCCGGTTCGACCGTTCCGCGCACCACGAAGTATTCCGGCATTCGTCCTCCCGAACCGAACCGCAGTCTCGCCACCCACGATAGTGGCCCCGGAAGGGCAGCTCAGGAAGTGGACACCAGCACCGTGTCCGCCAGCACCGGCGCGTCGTCCCGCTCGGCCGCCGACGTCGTCACCAGCAGCTGGTCGCCCGCGCGCCACACCCGGATCCGCAGCGTCTCGCCCGGGAACACCACCCCGGCGAACTTCGCCGCGAACGACGCCACCCGCGCCGGGTCGCCGTCCAGGAATTCGTTCACCAGCACCCGCGCCACGATCCCGTACGTGCACAGCCCGTGCAGGATCGGCCGGTCGAACCCCGCCGCGCGGGCGAACTCCGGGTCCGCGTGCAGCGGGTTCCGGTCGCCGCACAGCCGGTACAGCAGCGCCTGCTGCGGCAGCGTGGGGACCTCCAAGACGACGTCCGGCTCCCGTGACGGCCACGAGAGGCGGTCCGAGGGACCCCGCGAACCGCCGAAACCACCCTCCCCGCGGGCGAAGATGCTCGACCGGGCCGTCCACAGTGGATCGCCCGACGAGGACGTGACCGAGACCTCCTGGACCACCACCGCGGCCTTGCCCTTGTCGTACACGTCGGCGATCCGCGAGCGGGCCACCGCCTTCCCCGCGACCGGGATCGGCTGGTGCAGCGTGATCTCCTGCTTGCCGTGCAGCACCTTCGCCAGGTCGATCTCGACGCCGGGGAACGAAACCGCCGGCGGGTCGAACACGCGCAGGTTGGCCGCGACCGTCGCGAACGTCGGCAGCACCACCAGGTCCCGCTCGTAGGTGTACCGCAGCTCGTCCGGGCCCGCGCCCAGCGCCAGGTGGTACAGCAGCACGTCCGACGACGTCCAGGCGAAGTTCACCTCGCCGATCTCGGCACCGATGGCGACGTCGGGGTTGATGGGCACGAAGAACTCCCTATTCGTAGCTGATCGAGACCTCGTCGGTGACCGGCAGGGACTGGCAGGCCAGCACGATGCCGTCCGCCATGTCCTCGGCGTCGAGGACCTCGTTGTGCAGCATCTTCACCTCGCCCGACACCACGCGGCACGCGCACGCGCTGCACTGTCCCTCGCGGCACGAGTACGGCGCGTCCATCCCGGCGTCCAGCAGCCGGTCCAGGAGCTTCCGCTGCCGCGGCCAGGTCAGCGTCCGCGTGTCGCCGTCCAGCGACACCGTCACCGACGCCGGTGCCTCGTCGAATTCGACGACCGGCTCGGCGGCCACCGCTTCGAACGGGTTCCCGGTCAGCGACGTGAACTTCTCGACGTGCACCCGCTCCCGCGGCACCCCGAGCTGCCCCAGCGCCTCCCGCGCGGCCGCCATGAAGGGCGCCGGACCGCACAGGAATGCCTCGTACGACGTGTACACCGAAGCCAGCCCGCGCAGCTGGGAGACGTCCGGCAGGCCCTGGACGCTCTCCAGCCAGTGCACCACCACCAGCCGGTCGCCGTAGCGCTTCGCCAGCGACGCCAGTTCGCCCGCGAAGATCACCGAACGCTCGTCGCGGTTGGCGTAGACCAGCACGACCCGGCCGGAACCGGTCTCCAGAGCCGTCTTCAGGATCGCCATCACCGGCGTGATGCCGCTGCCGGCGGCGAACAGCAGGAAGTCCTCGTCGGCCGAAGAAGGGCAGAACACCCCGGCGGGTGCGAGCACGTCGACCTGCATCCCCGGCTGCAACGACGAGCAGATCCAGCCGGACCCGTACCCGCCGTCGGTCCGCTTGACCGTCACCTGCACGCGGTTCTCGTGCGGCGCGCTCGACAGCGAATAGCACCGCGCCACCGAACCGGTCTGCTCGCTGGGGATCTTCAGCGTCAGGAACTGGCCGGCGGAATAGCGAAACGCGGCCGAGTGCTCGGGCGGGATCTCGAAGACCACCGACCGCGCGTCCGGCGTCTCGACGACGACGTCGGCGACGGTCAGCGTGTAGACCCGCTCAGCCATCGGCCACCGCCAGCGTGCCTTCGCGCACCGCGTCGCCGATGCTGTCGGCCAGCTTCGGGCACGTGTCGAGCAGCGCCGACGGGCCGTCCGCGTCCGCGAACACCGGGCAGGTGTCGGCGGGCCGGGACGTCCACTGGATGCTCGTGTGCTGGATGCTGTTCTTCTTCACCAGCACGCACGTCCCGCAGCTGCGGCACGCGTGCGGCCGCAGCCCGCCCGACAGGAACTCGGTCTGCTCGGCGGTCGTCACACTTCCGCCTCGGTCTTCTGCCGCGCCAGGTTCTCCGCGACCTCCGCCGCCCACGCCTCGTTCGCCTTCGTCGTGTCCACTTCGAACTCGAACCGCTGCGTCATGTCCTCGGTGACGTCGGCCGCGTCGACGTAGAACTGCTGGTACCAGCGGCGAAGCTGGTAGACCGGACCGTCCTCTTCGCACAGCAGCGGGTTGTCGATCTGCGTCTTGTGCTTCCAGATCTCGACGTCCTGCAGGAACCCCGACCCGATCCCGCGGGCCAGCTTCGCGGCGATCTTGTCGGCGTGCTCGTCGGTGATCCCGTTCTGCTTCTTGACCTTCATGCCGTACTGCAGCACGAACGACGTCGGCGTGACGGGGTAGTGGCAGTTGATGAGCACGCTCTCGATTTCGTAGCCCTGGAACGAGTTCACCAGCTTGTTGATCATGTAGGACGGCCCGAAGTAGGACGCCTCCGACCGCAGCAGGTTGTCCTCGCCGCCGTAGTTCGACGCCATCCCCATGTCCGGGCGGCCCTTGGTGTTCAGGTACTGCGTGGCGATGTGGCCCTCGAAGACGTTCTTGAAGTACGTCGGGTAGGCGTAGTGGATGTAGAAGAAGTGCGCCATGTCGACGACGTTGTCGATGATCTCCCGGCAGTTGGAGCCGTCGATGAAGATCTCGTCCCAGGTCCAGTTGCTCCACTCGGCGCTGTCGGCGGCCTCGATCCGCGGGATCGCGACCTCCTCGGGCGGCGGGTTGCCTTCCGGGTCGTGCCACACGAACAGCTGGCCGTTCTGTTCGTCCGTCGTCCACGCCCGGGTCCGCGCGCGCAGCGGAACCCGCTTGGCGTAGGGGATCGAGACGCACTTGCCCTTGCCGTTCCAGCGCCAGTCGTGGAACGGGCAGGCCACCTCGTCGCCCTTGACGCTGCCCTGGGTGAGGTCGCCGCCCATGTGCCGGCAGTAGCCGTCGAGCACGTGCAGCTCGCCCGCCGAGTCCGCCCACACCACGAGCTTCGTGCCGAACGCCGTGACGGCGTGCGGGTTCCCGTCGCGGAAGGTCTCCGCCAGGCCCAGGCAGTGCCAGCCGCGGGCGAACCGGGTCGGCGGCTCGCCGGCGTAGATGGTCCGTACCGAATCCTGCGTCATCGCTGCCCTCCCGTGGTCCCCTGATCTTCGTTCGCCAGCCGCGTCGCCGCAAGGTAGCCGAACACCATGGCGGGGCCGATGGTCGCGCCCGGCCCGGCGTAGGTCCGGCCCATCACGGCGGCGCTGGCGTTGCCCGCGGCGAACAGCCCCGGCACCGCCGAGCCGTCCTCGCGCAGCACCTGCGCGTGCTCGTCGGTGCGCAGCCCGCCCTTGGTGCCCAAGTCGCCCGGCACGATCTTCACCGCGTAGTACGGCGCCTTGTCGAGGGGGCCGAGGCTGGGGTTGGGCTTGTTACGCGGGTCGCCGTAGTAGTGGTCGTACTTGCTGACCCCGCGGTGGAAGTCTTCGTCGACGCCGTTGCGTGCGAAGCCGTTGAAGCGCTCGATCGTCGCCTCCAGCGCGGCGGCCGGGACGTCGATCTTGGCCGCCAGTCCGGCGATCGACGACGACTTCGCCGCGATCCCGGCCTTGAACCAGCGGCCGGGCAGCGGCTGGCGCGGCCCGATCCCGGTGAACATGTACCGGTCCTTGTAGCGCTGGTCGAACAGCAGCCAGGTCGGGATGTGCTCGCCCGGCCCGTCGCCCTTGCCGTACATCGCGTGGACGGCCTCGACGTAGGGCGCCGACTCGTTGGCGAACCGCTCGCCGCGCGCGTCGACCATGATGCTGCGCGGCCGCGACCGCTCGGCCAGCGCGAACCACGGCCCGCCGGTGAGCGGCAGCGACGGGCCCCACCAGGCGTCGTCCATCAGGTCGAGTGCCGCGCCGAGCTTGAGGCCGGCGGTGATGCCGTCGCCGGTGTTGGCGGCCGCGCCGACGGTCCAGTCGACGCCGATCGGCGCGCGCTGGTACTTCTCGCGCATCTCGAGGTTCCGCTCGAAGCCGCCGCTGCCGAGGATCACCCCGCGCCGCGCCTCGATGACCCCGTGCGGTGTGACGACGCCGGTCACGCGGTCGCCGTCGACCTGCAGGTCGGTCAGCGCGGTGTTCAGCCGGACCTCGACCCCGGCCTGGGCGAGCCCGACGCGGAGGCCGGCCGCAAGCGCTTGCCCCATGCTCAGCAGCCGCTGCCCGCGGAGCCTGCCGACGAGCCACTGCCGGCCCAGTGACAGCATCCGGACGGCGCCGCGCGGGTGTCTCGCGAGGAGGCTCAGCCAGCGGTAGTCGGCCTGGGTGATCGGCACGCCCATCGGGGGAGCGCTGTACGGCGGTTCGAGGTGGGCCAGCTCGGGGCCGAGCAGCTTGCCGTCGAAGGCCATCGGCTCGACCGAGCGGCCGCCGGGGCGCCCGCCGGGGGCTTCGGGGTGGTAGTCGCTGTAGTCGCGGACCCAGCGGAACTTCAGCGGCGTGTGGTTGCAGACGAACTGGAGCACCTCGGGACCGTGGGCGAGGAACGTGTCGCGCCGGACGGCCGGGACGACGTCGCCGACGATCGAGGCCAGGTACTCGCGCGCCCGTTCGGGTGGTTCCTCGATCCCGGCGGCGCGCAGCGCGTGGTTGCCGGGCAGCCAGACGCCGCCGCCGGAGCGCGCGGTCGAGCCGCCGAAGCAGGCCGCCTTCTCCAGGACGACGACGCTCAAGCCGTGGTGGGCCGCAGCCAGCGCGGCGGTCATCCCGGCGGCGCCGCTGCCGACCACGACGACGTCGAACTGCTCGCTCATTCCACCTCACCTGTAACGTGTTCCACGACGCAAGTATCCAGTTGGGAGCGCCTTTCGGTCACCATAGACGAGAACGTGTTTCAGTTCTAGGGTAGCGACCATGGACGCACTCGTCGCGGACGTGGTCATCGTGGGGTTCGGGGCGGCCGGCGCCTGTGCCGCCCTCGAAGCGGCCGACGCGGGCGCCGACGTCATCATCGTCGAGCGCTTCGCCGGGGGAGGAGCCAGCGCGGTCAGCGGTGGCGTGGTCTACGCCGGGGGCGGGACCGGGCAGCAGCTCGACGCGGGTGTCGACGACTCCGTCGACGCGATGTACGCCTACCTGCGCCAGGAGACCGGGGACGTCGTCTCCGAGGCGACGCTGCGGCGGTTCTGCGAGGGCAGCCGCGAGATGATCACCTGGCTGGAGGGCAACGGCGTGCCGTTCGAAGGCAGCCTGTGCCCGTACAAGACGTCGTACCCCAGCGACGCGCACTACCTCTACTACTCCGGCAGCGAGGCGGCCGGCGGGTTCCGCGACGCGGCGAAACCGGCCCCGCGCGGGCACCGCGTCAAGGGGCCGGGAACCTCGGGGAAGATGCTGATGGCGCGGCTCAAGGCCGCCGTGCGCGCCCGCGGCATCCGGGTGCTGACCCAGACGACCGCCCGCAGCCTGATCCGCGACGACGCGGGCCGCGTCACCGGGCTCGTCGCCGACACGCTGGGCGAAGCCCCCGCGGGTGTGCGGGCACGGCACCAGCGCTTCGCGCAGTACGCCGCGAAGCCCGGGATCTACGTGCCGTCGCTGCGCAAGTCGCTGCACCGCCGGGTCGAGCGGTTCGAACGCGCGCACGGCCGTGAGCTGCGAATTTCCGCCCGGCGCGGGGTCGTGCTCGCCGCGGGCGGGTTCATCGCGAACCGCGAGATGGTCCGCGAGCACGCCCCCGCCTACCGCGGCGGGCTCCCGCTCGGCACGTCCGCCGACGACGGTTCGGGCATCCGCCTCGGCGTCGAGGCCGGCGGCGCGACCGGCGAACTCGGCCGGATCTCGGCGTGGCGGTTCATCACGCCGCCGAGCGCGTTCCTCGGCGGGATCATCGTCGACGCCGCGGGCCGCCGGGTCATCGACGAGTCCCGCTACGGCGCCGCCGTCGGCGAGCGGCTGATCGAGGGGCACGGGAGCAAGGGCTGGCTGCTCGTCGACGCGCCGATCGTGGCCGAGGCGCGGCGGGACACAAAGGCGCAAAGCCAGTGGTTCCAGGGCCTTCAGCTGCGGTACCTGCTGCGGCGCGGCCGGGTGACCGGGCCGACCGTCGAAGAGGTGGCGCGCAAGGCCGGCGTCGATCCCCAGGGGCTGCGCGCGAGCGTCGAGGCCTACCACGGTGACCGGGATCCAGTGGGCAAGCCCGCCGAGTTCGCGCGGCGCCTGGACAACCCGCCGTACTCGCTCATCGACATCTCGGTGCGGCCCAACCTCGGGTACCCGACGCCGATGCTGACCCTCGGCGGGCTGGTCGTCGACGAGGACACCGGCGCGGTGCGGAGCACGGCGGGGGCGCCGATCCCCGGGCTGTACGCCGCCGGCCGCACCGCCGTGGGAATCTGTTCCAGGTCCTACGTGAGCGGCCTGTCGCTGGCCGACTGCGTGTTTTCCGGCCGTAGAGCGGGGATCAACAGTGCCCTGGCGCAGGGTGTTCTCGACAAAAACGAGAACGTGTTCTAGTCTCTGGGGTAGTGAAACAGAGAGAGGACTGCGCATGAGCGAGCAGGTGATCGCCGGGGTCCGGGACCTCCTGCCGGTCCTGCGGGAACGGGCCCAGGACACCGAGGACGCGCGCTGCGTCCCCGAGGAGTCCGTCAAGGCCCTGCAGGAGACCGGGTTCTTCAAGCTGCTGCAGCCGAAGCTCCACGGGGGCTTCGAAGCCGACCCAGTGAGCTTCTACACCGCGGTCAAGCTGATCGCGAGCGCGTGCGGGTCCACCGGCTGGGTCGCCTCCATCCTCGGCGTCCACCCGTGGCACGTGGCGCTGTTCGACGCGCAGGCGCAGCAGGAGGTCTGGGGCGAGGACCAGGACGTGCGGATCTCCTCTTCGTACGCGCCGATGGGCAAGGCCGAGGTCGTCGAGGGCGGCTACCGGCTGTCGGGCCGGTGGAGCTTCTCCTCCGGCAGCGACCACTGCACGTGGGTGCTGCTCGGCGGACCGGCTTTCTCCGGCGGCAAGCCGGTCGACTTCTGCACCTACCTGCTGCCCATCGCCGACTACTCCATTGTGGACGTCTGGGACACGATCGGCCTGCGCGGCACCGGCTCGAACGACATCGTCGTCGAGGACGTCTTCGTGCCGCAGCACCGGGCGCTGAGCTTCATCGCGACGTCGAAGTGCCGGGTGCCGGGCCAGGCCGTCAACCCCGGCCCGCTGTACCGCCTCCCGTACGGTTCGGTGCACCCGACGACCATCACCGCGCCGATCATCGGGATGGCCCAGGGTGCCTACGACGCGCACGTCGAGCACCAGCGCAAGCGCGTCCGGGCCGCGTACGCCGGTGAGCAGTCCAAAGAGGACCCGTTCGCCAAGGTGCGGATCGCCGAGGCGGCCAGCGAGATCGATGCCGCCTGGCTGCAGCTGACCCGCAACATCGAAGAGCTGTACGAACTCGCCAAGCGCGAGGAACGGCTGCCCGCGGATCTGCGGCTGCGCGTCCGGCGCGACCAGGTGCGCGGCACCGAACGCGCGATCTCGGCGATCGACCGGCTCTTCGAGAACTCCGGCGGCCGCGCGATCCAGCGCGGGACGCCGATCCAGCGCTTCTGGCGGGACGCGCACGCCGGCCGGGTTCACGCGGCCAACGACGCCGAGCGCGCGTACGTCATGTTCGGCACCGGCGCCTTCGGGCTCCCCGTCGAGAACGCGATGTACTGATGGCCGCTCCCGAAGGCAAGTACGTCCAGGCCGGTTCGCTGAAGCTGCACTACCACGAGGCCGGGGCCGAGCACGCCGAAACGGTGATCCTGCTGCACGGTGGCGGGCCCGGCGCGTCGGCGTGGAGCAACTTCGGGCGCAACCTGCCGGAGTTCGCCAAGCACTACCGGACGATCGCCGTCGACCAGCCCGGCTTCGGGCGCTCGGACAAGCCGACCGAGCACCCGCAGTACTTCCGGCACAGCGCGGACGCCGTCCTCGGGCTCATGGACGCCCTCGGCATCGAGCGCGCCCACTTCGTCGGCAACTCCCTCGGCGGGGGCGCGGCGGTGCGGTTCGCGCTGAACCACGGCAAGCGGGCCGGGCGGCTGGTGCTGATGGGGCCGGGCGGGCTGAGCGTCAACCTGTTCGCGCCCGACCCGACCGAAGGCGTCAAGAACCTCGGGCGGTTCGCCGGGAAGCCGTCGCGCGAGCGCATGGAAACCTTCCTGCGGATCATGGTCCACGACCAGAACCTGATCACCGACGAGCTGATCGACGAACGCTTCGCCGCCGCGAACACCCCGGAGTCCCTGGCCGCCATGCGCGCGATGGGGATGTCGTTCGCGCAGCCGGACACCTACGAAGAAGGCATGCTCTGGCGCGAAGCCCACCGGCTGCGCCAGCGCGTACTCTTGATCTGGGGGCGCGAGGACCGCGTCAACCCGCTGGACGGCGCGCTGGTGGCACTCAAGACGATTCCGCGCGCGCAGCTGCACGTCTTCGGCGGCTGCGGGCACTGGGCCCAGCTGGAGAAGTTCGACGAGTTCAACCGGCTGGCCCTCGACTTCCTCGGGAGTTCCTGATGGGCATCCGGTCACTGGGCTACCTCCGCATCGAAGCCACCGACATGGCAGCCTGGCGCGAATACGGCCTCAAGGTGCTCGGCATGGTGGAAGGCAGCGGCACCAACCCCGACGCGCTCTACCTGCGCATGGACGACTTCCCCGCGCGGCTGGTCATCTCGCCGGGCTCCTCGGATCGCCTCGCGGTCACCGGCTGGGAGGTCGCGCACGCGGCGGAGCTGGCCGAGCTACGGTCCCGTTTGGACAGTGCGTCGGTGCCGTACAAGGAAGCCACACCCGACGAGCTGGCCGACCGCCGCGTCGACGAGCTGATCAGCTTCGACGACCCGTCCGGCAACACCCAGGAGGTGTTCCACGGCGTCGCGCTGCAGCACCGGCGCGTGGTGAGCCCGTACGGCCACAAGTTCGTCACCGGCGAGCAGGGCCTCGGCCACGTCGTTTTGTCCACAAAGGACGACGAAGCGTCGCTGCGGTTCTACCGGGACGTCCTCGGCTTCCGGCTGCGCGATTCGATGCGCCTGCCGCCGCAGCTGGTCGGGCGGCCGGCCGACGGGGCACCGGCGTGGCTGCGGTTCTTCGGCTGCAACCCGCGGCACCACAGCCTGGCGTTCCTGCCGATGCCGACGCCGTCCGGGATCGTGCATCTGATGGTCGAGGTGGAGAACACCGACGACGTCGGGCTGTGCCTCGACCGCGCGATCCGGCGGAAGGTGCCGATGTCGGCCACCCTCGGGCGGCACGTCAACGACCTGATGCTGTCGTTCTACATGAAGACCCCGGGCGGCTTCGACGTCGAGTTCGGCTGCGAAGGCCGTCAGGTCGACGACGACAACTGGATCGCCCGCGAGAGCACCGCGGTGTCGCTGTGGGGGCACGACTTCTCAGTCGGCGCGCGGCCCCCGGGCGCATGACGTCCGTGGCGGTCGACCAGACCGAGTTCCGCAGCGTGCTCGGGCACTTCTGCACGGGCGTCACGGTCGTCACCGGCCGTGACGGCGACACCCTCGCCGGGTTCGCCTGCCAGTCGTTCGCCGCGTTGTCGCTGGACCCGCCGCTGGTGCTGTTCTGCCCGGCCCGGACGTCGCGGACCTGGCCGGTGCTCGCCGCGGCCGGCCGGTTCGCGGTCAACGTCCTGGCCGAGGACCAGCAGGAGATCAGCGCGGTGTTCGGCGCCCGCGGCGAGGACAAGTTCGCCCGCGTCGGCTGGACGCCCGCGCCGTCCGGCGCGCCCCTGCTCGACGGCGCCCTGACCTGGATCGACTGTGCACTGGAGGCGGTGCACGAGGCAGGGGACCACTACGTCGTGATCGGCCGGGTCACCGCACTCGGGGGCCCGTCGGAAGCCCGCCCGCTGCTGTTCCACCGCGGCCGGTACGCCGTCACCGAACCGGCCAGGGACGCCCTCGCGGCCATGCTGCCCTGGCCGCGCCCCGACGACTGGCTGTAACGGCGATGGCTCCACCGGGTGGTTGTGGAGGGTTTCACAGGTGGGCCGCATCCCATTCGCGAGAGAAAGTCGAGCCCCGGCGCGCACACTGTTACCGAGAAGACACCTTCCCGGGAGGAGTGAGTCGCGCATGCGCGGACGGATCGCCCGCTTTCGGCGCCGGTTGCTGCCCGGCCGCAACCCGCTCGCCCGCGCGGGTGACCGCGTCGAGGCCCTCCTGCTGCTCATGGTGATCGCCGGCGCGTTCCTGGTGGTCCCGTTCGCGGCGGCGTTCGGCTCGGAGACCTACGCGGCGCAGACGGCCCGCGCAGCGGAGGAGCGCACCACCCGCCACCCGGCGACGGCGGTCTCGCTCGCCGCGGCGTCCGGTCAGACGTACGGAACGGACGGCGCGGGTGCGCCGGCCGACCAGACGACGGTCCCGGCGGCCTGGTTCGACGCCCACGGCGCCCGCCACACAGGCGACGTCCTCACCGACGCAGGCAGCCCGGCGGGCACCCGCGTATCGGTGTGGCTGGACCAGCACGGCGACCTGACGAGCGAGCCCCTGTCGCCGTCGACCTCCGCAGCCGACGGGGTGTTCGCAGCAATCCTGCTGTGGGCGGCGGTCACCGGAGCCTTGGCCGGGCTGTACGGCCTCGGCCGGTTCGTCCTGGCCCGGCTGCACGCGGCGGCGTGGGACCGGGCGTGGTCCGAAGCCCGCCACGACAGCCGGTTCTGATCACTTCCAGCGGAAGTGCACGAACACCCGGCCGAAGTTGTCCTTGTCCTTCTCGACCCGGTGGTAGAGCGCCTTGACGTCCTTGCGCTCGAGGAACCGCAGCACGTGCTTCTTCAGCTGACCCGACCCCTTGCCCGGGATGATCTCGACCAGCGGCGCCTTCTTGGCGACGGCCTCGTCGATGATCGCGCGCAGGGCCCGGTCGATCTCGCCGCCGCGGTTGTAGATGTCGTGCAGGTCCAGCTTCAGCTTCACACGCCCTCCCGGGCTCGGCGGGCCGCCGTTCGCACGCGGCGGGTGCGGCCGTGCTCGGCCAGCACGGTGAGCGCGGCCGGGACGGCGCACGCTCGCCGCTGCAGCCAGTCGGAAGCGCTCGTCAGTTCGCTTGCCAGCCAGCCCTCGTCGTGGGTGATCGCCCGCAACAGTACCCATTCCCGCAGCCGTTGCGCCGGGAAGCGGTGGTCCAACACCAGCGCGCCCATCCGGGCTGCCCACGCCGGGAAGCCGTGGCCGGCCAGCAGGGCCGCCGCGCGCAGGTCCAGGTGGCGGACGACCGCCGACTCCGCCATCACCCGGTCCGGGTCCGTGAGCACCGCGCGGACCAGCTCCGGCTCGTCGTCGTCGGAGACGTTCGCGAACTCGAGCAGGTAACGCGCGTACCGCTCGTGCTCGCCGGTCACAGCGCCTGCCACCAGCCGTCCACCGGCGGGGGCTCCGTCACGTCGATGCGCTCGCCCGGGCGGGGGATCGCCAGCGGGAGGTCCGCCGCCTTCGCCTCGCGCCAGACGCGGTCCGCCGGCTCGGCCCACGGGTGCATCGCCAGCTGGAACGTCGCCCAGTGCACCGGGACCAGCAGCTTCGCCCGGACGTCGAGGCCTGCCGCGACGCCCTCCTCCGGGGTCATGTGGATGTCCGGCCACTGCGGGGCGTACGCGCCGATCTGGATCAGGGCCGCGTCGAACGGGCCGTGCTTCTCGCCGATCGCGGCGAACCCGTCGAAGTAGCCCGTGTCGCCGCTGTAGAACACCCGGTGCGTCGGGCCCAGCAGGGCCCACGACGTCCACAGCGTGTCGTCGTTCGTGATGCCGCGGCCGGAGAAGTGCTGGGCCGGCGTCGCCACGAACCGGACGCCCGCCACCGTCGCCTCCTCGTGCCAGTCCAGCTCGATGATCCGCGCCGCCGGGACGTGCCAGCGCTCCAGGTGCGCGCCCACCCCGAGCGGCACCAGGAACGGCGCCTCGGACGACGCCACCAGCGCGCGGACCGTGGCCAGGTCCAGGTGGTCGTAGTGGTCGTGCGAGATCACCACCGCGTCGATCCGGCCGAGCCCGGACAGCGGCACCGGCGGCTCGTGCAGCCGCCGCGGGCCCGCGAACGCCGCCGGCGAGACCCGGTCGCTCCACACCGGGTCGAGCAGCACGCGGGCGCCGTCGAGCTCCACCAGCGTCGACGCGTGGCCGTACCACGTCAGGTGGACGCCGTCGGCCGACAGGACCGGCTCCGCCGCGACCAGCGGTACCGCGCCGGCCGGTTTGCGCAGCTCCCGGTGCTCGCCGAAGAACATCTCGCGGAAGATGGTCCGCATCGACCCCGCGGTCATCGGGTGCCGCGGCGCCGCGTTGCGGAACACCTTGCCGTCGAACTGCGGCGACGAGCGGACCCGCTCGGCCCGCGCGCCGGTGGCTTTCGCGCCGAACGCCGCCGGCAGGTCCCGCAGGGCCGCGATCGTTCTCCTCATGGAACCGAGTCTACGAACGCTTCCTGAGAGGCGCCCCAGCTTCATGCAGGTGGGTGAGCGCCTGCCGATAGGACTCGGCCAGGCTCGTCTGCAGGTAGGGAATGCCCAGCTCGGCGCAGTAGGCCTGGACGATCGGCTGCGCCCGCCGCAGGTGCGGCGACGGCATGCTCGGGAACAGGTGGTGCTCGATCTGGTAGTTGAGCCCGCCGAGCGCGACGTCGGTGACGACGCCGCCGCGGACGTTGCGCGAGGTCAGCACCTGCTTGCGGAGGAAGTCGAGCTCGGGACGCCCGGTCAGCGTCGGCATGCCCTTGTGGTTGGGCGCGAAGATCGATCCCAAGTAGACACCCCACAGTCCCTGGTGGACGGCGAAGAACAGCAGCGCCATGCCGGGGGAGAGCACGGTGAACAGCGCGCCGAAGTAGAGGACGAAGTGCGCGGCGAGCAGCGCGGCTTCGACGCCCCGGCGCCGCAGCCCCGGCTTGCGGACCGCGCGGATCCCGGACCAGTGCAGGTTCAGGCCCTCCAGGGTGAGCAGCGGGAAGAACAGGAACGCCTGGTACCGCCCGATGAACCGCGGCACTGGTCCGAGATCCGCCCGGGCCTGGTCCTTCGACCACACGAGGATGTCCGGGTCGACGTCGGGGTCGAGCTCTTCGTGGTTCGGGTTGGCGTGGTGGCGGGTGTGCTTGTCCATCCACCAGCCGTAGCTCATCCCGATCCCGAGGTTGCCGGCGAGCATCCCGGCAACCTCGGTGGGGCGCCGCCGCCGGAACACCTGCTTGTGCGCGAGATCGTGGGAGAGCAACGCGATCTGCCCGAACATCACGGCCATGAAGGCGGCGACGCCGAGCTGCCACCACGAGTTGCCGAGCAGCGCGAAGGCCACCCACCCGGCGGCGGACAACCCGGCGACGACGGCGATCCGGGCGGTGTAGTAGCCGGGACGGCGGGCCATCAGCCCGGCGGCGGAGATGCGGTGGCTCAGCCGGGCGAAGTCGCTGCCGACGAGGTTTTCGGTGGTGGTCACCCGCCTGAGTCTTCGCGCCGGGGGACCGCGCCGGAATGCGGTGCGCTCGAAGGACTTTCCGGGGGCCAGCCCTACCGCCCACGCTGGTATACGCCCTCCGGCTTCCCGGGTCTGCCGCGGCTTGTCGTGAGTGGTAAGGCGAGTTAGAACTCGCCTTACCACTCACGACCGGGGCGGGCGTCAGGCGATGTACTCCGCCAGGTGTTTGCCCGTCAGGGTCTTCTTCCGCGCCTTCACCAGCTGCGCCGGCGTGCCCTCGAACACGATCCGGCCGCCGTCGTGGCCCGCGCCCGGCCCGAGGTCGATGATCCAGTCCGCGTGGGCCATCACCGCCTGGTGGTGCTCGATGACGATCACCGACTTGCCCGCGTCCACCAGGCGGTCCAGCAGGCCCAGCAGCTGCTCGACGTCCGCCAGGTGCAGGCCGGCCGTCGGCTCGTCGAGGACGTACACCCCGCCCTGCTCGGCCATGTGCGTGGCCAGCTTGATCCGCTGGCGCTCACCGCCGGACAACGTCGTCAGCGGCTGCCCCAGGGTCAGGTAGCCGAGGCCGACGTCGGACAGGTGCGTCAGGATCTTGTGCGCCGCCGGCAGGGCGGCGTCGCCGGACGCGAAGAACTCCAGCGCCGCCGCCACGGACATGCCGAGCACCTCGCTGATGTCACGGCCGCCGAAGGTGTACTCGAGCACGTCGGCGTTGAACCGGCGGCCCTCGCACACCTCGCACGGTGTCGCGGTGCCCGCCATGATCCCCAGGTCCGTGTAGACCACGCCGGCGCCGTTGCAGTTCGGGCACGCGCCTTCGGAGTTGGCGCTGAACAGGGCCGGCTTGACGCCGTTGGCCTTGGCGAACGCCTTGCGGATCGGCTCCAGCAGGCCCGTGTACGTCGCCGGGTTGCTCCGGCGCGAGCCGCGGATGCCGGTCTGGTCGACCGTCACCACGTCCTCGCCGCCGGACACCGAACCGTGGATCAGCGAGCTCTTGCCCGACCCCGCCACGCCGGTCACCACCACCAGCACGCCGAGCGGGATGTCGACGTCGACGTCCTGCAGGTTGTGCGTCGACGCGCCCCGCACCTCCAGGAAACCCGACGGCGAGCGCACCGACGACTTCAGCGACGCCCGGTCGTCGAGGTGCCGCCCGGTCAGCGTGCCGCTGGACCGCAGACCGTCCACAGTGCCCTGGAACACGATCTCGCCGCCCTCGGTGCCGGCGCGCGGCCCGAGGTCGACGACGTGGTCGGCGATCGCGATCGCCTCCGGCTTGTGCTCGACCACCAGCACCGTGTTTCCCTTGTCGCGCAGCTGCAGCAGCAGGTCGTTCATGCGCCGGATGTCGTGCGGGTGCAGGCCGATCGTCGGTTCGTCGAAGACGTAGGTGACGTCGGTGAGCGACGAGCCGAGGTGGCGGATCATCTTGGTGCGCTGCGCTTCCCCGCCGGAAAGTGTCCCGGATGGACGGTCGAGCGAAAGGTAGCCGAGGCCGATCTCGACGAACGAGTCGAGCGTGTGCTTCAGCGCGTCCAGCAGCGGCGCGACCGACGGTTCGGACAGCTTCCCGACCCACGAGGCGAGGTCGCTGATCTGCATCGCGCAGGCGTCGGCGATGCTGATCCCGTCGATCTTCGACGACCGCGCCTCCGCCGACAGCCGCGTGCCGTCGCAGTCCGGGCAGGTCGTGAACGTGGCCGCCCGCTCCACGAACGCGCGGATGTGCGGCTGCAGCGAGTCGACGTCCTTGGACAGCATGGACTTCTGGATGGCGGGCACCAGGCCGGAATAGGTCAGGTTGATGCCCTCGACCTTGATCTTCGTCGGTTCCTTGTAGACGAGGTCGTTGAACTGCTTCTTGGTGTACTTCTTGATCGGCTTGTCCGGGTCGAAGAAGCCGGAGCCGCGGAAGATGCGGCCGTACCAGCCCTCCATGCTGTAGCCGGGAATGGTGATCGCGCCTTCGTTGAGCGACTTGTTCTCGTCGAAGAGCGCGGTCAGGTCGATGTCGTTGACGCGGCCGCGGCCTTCGCAGCGCGGGCACATGCCGCCGGTGATGCTGAAACTGCGGCGTTCCTTGATCTGCCGGCCGCCCTTTTCGATGGTGACCGCGCCCGCGCCGCTGATCGAAGCGACGTTGAACGAAAACGCCTGCGGCGAACCGATGTGCGGCGTCCCGAGGCGGCTGAAGAGAATGCGCAGCATCGCGTTCGCGTCGGTCGCCGTGCCGACGGTGGAGTGCGCGTTGGCGCCCATCCGCTCCTGGTCGACGATGATCGCCGTGGTGATCCCGTCCAGCACGTCGACGTCGGGCCGGGCCAGGGTCGGCATGAAGCCCTGCACGAAGGTGCTGTAGGTCTCGTTGATCAGCCGCTGCGACTCGGCCGCGATCGTGCTGAACACCAGGGAGCTCTTGCCGGAGCCGGAGACGCCGGTGAACACCGTCAGCCGCCGCTTGGGCAGCTCGACGCTGACGTCCTTGAGGTTGTTCACCCGGGCGCCGTGGACGCGGATCAGGTCGTGGCTGTCGGCGGTGTGCGGCTCGGTCATCGGGTGCTCCAGGTTCTCGTCCGGGCCTCGGCGGCCTGTCGGTATTCGTGCGGGGAAACGCCATAGGCGTCTCGGAAGCGGCTGACGAATTGCGTGACGGGCAGGTCCACTGTGGTCGCGAGCAGTTCGACGTCGAGCGGAGCGGCGCATTCCCGGTCGATGCGGTCGCGGACGCGCCGCAACAGCGCCAGTTCGCGGAAGTGCTGCTGCGCGGCGGCTTTCAGGCTGAGGCACATACGGGATTCCTCTCCGGGATACGCCCGAGCACCGCCCGGGCCGCGATCGGCAGCAACAGCAGGGTCAGCACGCCGGACAGCACCAGGCCACCGGTGCTGCCGGCCAGTTCGATCAGGGGCCCGCCCAGGGCCAGCCCGAGCGGGGCGGCCACCGTGGCGCCCGTCGTCCACAGCGTGACGACTTGCTGCTGTTCCCCGGGGGCGAGCCCG
Organism: Amycolatopsis vancoresmycina; assembly: GCF_000716785.1. GTDB lineage: Bacteria > Actinomycetota > Actinomycetes > Mycobacteriales > Pseudonocardiaceae > Amycolatopsis > Amycolatopsis vancoresmycina. The sequence goes on along the minus strand of NZ_JNYY01000008.1, from coordinate 220,453 downwards.
GACTGCAGGAAGCTGTACGCGACCGGCGTGAACGGCGCGTACACCAGGCCGCCCAGGCCGAAGACGAGCAGGGCCACGGTGAGGTCGCCGGTGACGGCGAGCGCGATCGGGCACAGCGCCCACAGGCCGATGATGGCGACCAGCAACGGCCGCTGCGGCAGGTTCCGCAGCCGGCCGACGAGCGCGGCACCGAGGAACGCGCCGGCCCCCAGCGCACCCCACAGCACCCCCAGACCGGACGCGCCCGCGTGCAGCGTCCCGCTCACGTACAGCGGCAGCGCGACTTCGACGGGCATGTACAGGAAGTTGAAGAAGAACTCGACCACGAGCAGCCGCGCGGCGACCGGGCGGCGGCGCAGGATCCGCCAGCCCGACTCGGGCGTGCCCGTCTCGCGCAGCGCGTCACGGTCGCCGGCCGCGCGGGGGACGCACGCCAGCAGGACCAGCGCCCCGCACGCGTCGGCGAACAGCGCGAACCCCGCGCCGGCGGTCGCCACGAGCACCCCGCCGAGCACCGGCCCGGCGATGTAGAGCGCGAACGTCGTGTTCAGGCCGAGCAGGCCGTTGACCGAGAAGCGCCCGGCGTCACCCGCGGCCGACGTCGCCAGGACACGCCGGCTGCTCGACCCGGCCAGCCGGAACGTCGCGCCGAAGAAGAGCCCGGCCACGAGGACCGGCAGCGTGAGCCGTCCGGTGACGGCCAGGACGCCGAGCGTGGCGAAGGTCAGCGATCGCAGCACGCAGTCGGCGACGAGCAGCGTCCGCGGCGGCACCCGCACCCGGCCCAGGCCGACGGCCAGCGCCAGCGCGGTGGAGAGCACGAACGGCGCGGCCTCGACCAGCCCGATCGCGATCGCCTTCGGGAGGCCGCCGTGCAGCGACAGCGTCTGGACGGGCATGGCGACGAGCAGCATGCCGGTGCCGACGCTGGCCAGGAGGTCCCCCAGCAGGAGCCCGGCGACCCGCCGGTCGCGCAGCACCTCGCGGTAGCTGTGCGCGGGGACGGTCGTGGTCAGCGCTGTTCCTGGATGCGGAGCAGGTTGCCGGCGGGGTCGCGGAACGAGCAGTCGCGGATCCCGTAGGGCTGGTCGACCGGCTCCTGGACGACTTCGGCGTTGCCGGCTTCGAGCTTCGCGAAGAGGGCGTCGAGGTCCTTGGTGGCGAGGTTGACGCTCGCGTAGGTGCCCTTGGCCATCATCTCGCTGATCATGCGGCGCTCGTCGTCGGTGAGGCCGGGCGTCGCGGCCACCGGCGACAGCACGATCGAGGTGTCGGGCTGGTTCGGCGGGCCGACGGTGATCCACTGCATGCCGCCGTACTTGACGTTCTGGCGGACCTCGAAGCCGAGCAGGTCGCGGTAGAAGGCGAGCGAGGCTTCCGGGTCCGTGTGGGGGAGGAAGCTCGAGTGAATGGTGACGTCCATGGCGGTCACCCTATGTGGTCGCCGAGGGCCGCGCTTCTCGATTCCTGATCGGTCTGGTGACCTGTTTGGCCACGCACGGCGGCATCCCGACGGTGGCCGCGGCCTGCTGCTCGCGGTAGACGCTCGGGGGCATGCCGACCAGCTCGGCGAACCGGGTGCTGAAGGTGCCCAGCGACGAGAAGCCGACGGTGAAGCAGACCTCCGTGACGCTCAGCTCGCCGGTGCGCAGCAGCGCCATCGCCCGTTCGATCCGCCGCGTCATCAGGTACGAATACGGTGACTCACCGTAGGCGCGCCGGAACTGCCGGCTGAGGTGCCCGGCCGACATGTTCACCCCGCGGGCGAGCGCCTCGACGTCGAGCGGCTGCGCGTACTCCCGGTCGATCCGGTCCCGGACGCGCCGCAGCAGCGCGAGGTCACGCAGGTACTGCGCCGAGGCGGCTGAGCTGGTCACGGATGAATCGTGCCACAGGGCGACGAGCCGGGCGGAGGGTTTCGTGTCGTCCCGCCGAGTACGCGTGTCGTCCGTCCAGGCACGCGTGTCGTCCGTTCCGGCACGGGCCCTCGCGTGATTGGAGGGGCATCTCGCGTGATTGGGCGCGGATCTCGCGTGTCTGGAGGGGCATCTCGCGTACCTGGAGGGGCATCTCGCGTACCTAGACGGACGACTCGCGTACCTGGAGGGACGACTCGCGTGCCTGGGGGGTCGGGTCAGGGGAGGGCGTTGCGGAGGGTGGTGCGGAGCCACTGCTGGGCCGGGTCCGCGTCCAGGCGGGCGTGCCAGGACAGGCGGACCTCCAGCTCCGGCAGGTCCGCCGGGACCGGGAACCAGCGCAGGCCGAGCGCGCCGGCGTACTGCTCGGCGAGGCGCTGCGGCAGCAGCCCCACGTACGGGCTCGACGCGATCACCAGGACGGCCACCGCAGCCGTCGGCACGACGGCGGCGACGTGGCGGTGCAGGCCCGCCGCGGACAGCACGTCGTCCAGCGGCCCGCGGGCGAGGCCGCGGCGGGACGCCGAGACGTGCGGGTGGTGGCACAGCTGCGCCAGGGTCGGCCGGCGGTGGCGGCCCAGCGGGCTGTCCGCGCGCACCGCGGCCACCAGGCGCTCGCGGTACAGCACCGTGCTGCGGATGTCGGGCGCCGGGTACGGGCCCACGCCGATGTCCAGGTCGATCGAGCCGTCGCGGAGGGCCTCGGCGCTCTCGCTGCCCTCGGCCACGAACCGCAGGGTGACGCCCGGGGCGGCGGCCGCGGTGGCTTCGGCCGCCGCCGTCGCCAGGGTCGCGGCCACGCCGTCGTTGATGCGGATCGTGAACGTCCGGTCGAGGGCGGTGAGCGAGAAGTCCGTGTTGACCAGCGACGCCGCTTCCTCCAGCAGCGAGCGCACCCGGGGCGCGGTGCGCAGCGCGAACGGCGTCGGCGCCAGCCCGCGGCCGGCGCGGACCAGGATCGGGTCGCCCATCGCCCGCCGCAGCCTGCCCAGCGCCCGGCTGGTCGCCGGGATGGACAGGTGGAGGCGCTCGGCCGCCGCCGTCACGCTCCCGTCCCGCAGGAGCGCGTCGAACACGCGCAGGAGGTTCAGGTCGAGCTGCTCGGGCACTGTTGCAGCATACGCAAAACACCCTTGTCAAAGTTGCGTCGCGCGCAGTGGTTGATCGTCCTTAACGTCGGCTGCATGTCCACTTCCCTTCCGCTTCGCGCACCGGCGTCCCACCGCGGGCTGCTGACGCTCATGTGCGCCGCGGTGGTGCTCGTCGTCGGGATGGTCGCCGCGATCAACCTCGCCGTCCCGCCGCTCGCCGCGAGCGCGCTGCACCCGTCCGCGCCGGCCCTGGTCTGGATCGTCGACACCTACGTGATCGTGTTCGCCTGCCTGGTGATCCCGGCCGGCGCCGCCGGCGACCGGTTCGGCCGCAAGGGCGTCCTGCTGACCGGCCTCGGGCTGTTCGCCGCGGGCACGCTGCTGTCGGCCGTCGCGCCGGACGTCGCCGTGCTGCTCGCCGGCCGGGCGCTCACCGGCGTCGGCGCGGCCGCGGTGCTGCCCAACTCGCTCGCCGTCCTGCTGCACGCGGTGCCCGCCGGCCGCCGGGCGGGCACGATCGCCACCTGGGCGTCGATGACCGGCATCGGCGGCGTCGCCGGCAACGTCGGCGGCGGCCTGGTCCTGACGGCCGGCTCGTGGCGCTGGCTGTTCGGCGCCGCCGCGGGGGTCGCCCTGGGGCTGGCCGCGCTGGCCGCCCGGTACGCGCCGGTGTCGTCCCGCCACGACCGGCCGCTCGGGGCGGGGTCCGCGGCGCTGCTGACCGGTGCGTCGGTCGCGCTGCTGCTCGCGATCGTCCAGGGCCCGGAGGCGGGCTGGGGCAGCGTGGTCGTAGTGGGCGGCTTCGCCACGGCCGCCGTGCTGTTCGCGGCGTGGGTGTTCGCCGGGCTGCGGTCCGCGCACCCGCTGCTGGACCCCCGGCTGTTCCGGGACCCGCGCCTGCGCAGCGCGTGCCTCGGGCTGACCGCGATCTTCTTCGGCATGTTCGCGCTGTTCTACGTCAACGCGTCGTTCCTGCAGTACGCCAAGGGGTTCGGCGTGCTGGCGACCGGGCTCGGGATCGTCCCGCTGACGGTGCCGGTCATCCTCGGCGGCCCGCACGTGGGCCGGCTGACCGGGCGGATCGGCCTCGACGCGACCGTCGCGAGCGCGTTCGCGTTCGTCGGCGGAGGGCTGCTCGGACTGTCCACAAGCGACGCCGGCACGCCGTACTCCGTGTACGCGGGTTGGCTCGTGGTGGCCGGGATCGGGGTGACACTGGCGTTGCCGGCCCTGTCGGGGGTGATCGCGGGTGCCCTGCCGCCGGACCGCGCGGGGGTCGGCACCGGGCTGCAGGCTACGACGCGCGAGTTCGGCAGCGCGCTCGGCGTCGCGGTGATCGCCACGGTGTCCACCGCGCGGTTCGCAGCCGCCCTGCCGCCGGACGCCCGCGGGGCGCACACCGTGGCCGAGGCTCTTGCCCGGACGTCCCGCGCGTCCGACGTGGTCGCGGCGTTCGTCTCGGGGGCGGAGGCCGGCCTGCGCGTCACCGGGGTGGCGGTGCTCGTCCTCGGCGGGCTCGTCGTGGGGGAGTCGTGGTGGTCGCGCCGCCGGTGAGGGAAAAGGCATCACGCGTGATTGGCGGGGCATCTCGCGTGATTGGGTGGGCATCACGTGTGCCTGGAGGGGCATCTCGCGTATCCGGACGGTCGGCTCGCGTGCCTGGCGGGTCGGGTTCGGACCGTCCCGGGGGTTCCCGTGCCCCCGGGACGGCCCTGCACCGGTGCTGCAAGACCGTGATGGCCCGGCCGGCGGCATACCCTTCCACCGGCCGGGGTCGCCACGGCCCGTGCGCCCCGGCGGGAGAACCGCCGCGGCGCTCGGCCCCGTGCCCCCGCCCGGTGCGCCGGAAGAAGGTCACCCCGGGGGCGTCGGGTTCCCTCGGGATGACCTTCTCCTGGCCCGCCGGGCGCTCGTGCCGATCACGCGAGGCGGGCTGGGGGACGTCTGGGGCCGGTCACCACACCACCCAGCCGCGGAGGGGGTGTGGTGACCGGCAAGGGACGGGGGCCGCCGCGCGCAGCCCCGCCCCGGCTTTTGCTACCTCCCCATCGGGATGGCCATGGTCGGCAGCGCCGCCCCGGGCTGCGCGGCGAACGCCGTGGTCGGCGGGGCCGGCAGGGACTGCGCGGGGAACGCCGTCGTCGGGATGTCGTTGGCGAACTCGCTTTCGAACTCGCGCTCGAAGGCCTGGTGGTCGAAGCCGCTGTCGAACTCCGCCGGCACGTCGGCCGCCAGCGCGGCGAGCGACGGTTCGACGACCGGGACCTCGGGGACCTCCGCCACGGGCGCGGGCTCCGGCTCGGGCACGTAGTCGGGCGCGGGGAGCCGGCGGTCCAGCTCGGCCATCCAGTCGAGCATCGCCCGCGGCTTGTCCCACGAGGAGATGCCGACCAGCCGCCCGTCGCGGATGAAGCCGGTGATGCCGTCGGCCAGCGTCACCGTGTCCTCGGCCAGCGACGGCATCCCGCACATCTGCAGCCGGGTGTCGTACAGCGTCGACCAGGCGCGGGGGAGCGGGGTGAACGGGATGGCGCTGGAGTGGCCCATCAGCAGGTTGTCCGCCGCGTGCCGGGCCGACTCGACGGCGTTGATCCAGTGCTCGACCCGCCGCGGGGTCTCGTCGAAGCGCAGGTTCGGCCAGCGCGCGATGTCGCCGGCGATGACGACGTCGGAGGCACCCTCGGCGAACAGCTTCGAATCGCACAGGACGCCGTCGCTGATGTCCAGGCCGGAGCCGCGCATCCAGTCCACCGACGGGACGCTGCCGATGGCGAGCACGACGACGCTGGCGACCAGCAGCTGGTTGTTCGTCAGGTGCAGCCCGACGGTGTCCTTCGTGCTGATCCAGTGCCGGACTTCGCTCCGCATCGCCAGCTTCGCCCGGTGCTCGTGGTGCGCCTCGACGATGCCGCTGGAGACGCGGTCGCCGAAGCGGTGCAGCGGCGCCTTCGCGTGCCCGATCAGGGTGACGTCCCGGCCGATGTGCCGCATGCTGGCGGCGAACTCGTTGCCGATCAGGCCGGCGCCGATCACGACGGCCGGCTTCTTGCTGGCGTTGAGGCAGCGCCGCACCGCCATCGAATCCTCGACCGTGCGCAGGATCCGCACCCGCGGGTCGTGCCGCGGCGCCCCGGGCAGGTGCCGCGGGTAGACGCCGGTCGCGGCGATCAGGCCGTCGTACCAGAGGGATTCCCCGCCCGGCAGGTGCACGACCCGCTCGGTGGTGTCCAGGTGCGTCACGCGCGCGCCGAGGCGCCAGTGCACGTCGAGGTCCGGCAGGTAGTGCGAAAGGCCCACGTCGCTGGGCCGTTCGGTCCCCATCACCAGCGCCTTGGAGATCATCGGCCGGTGGTAGGGCCGCCGGGCCTCGTCGCCGATCAGGACGATCTCCCCGTCGAACTTCTGCTCCCGCAAGCGTTCCGCGGCACGCAGCCCGGCGACGCCCGCACCGACGATGACGATCCGGTCGCCGTCAGCCATCGAGGTCCCCTCTCATCACGACCGCCTGCATCGGGCAGCAGCGGGCGGCCATCTTCGCCTGTTCAATGGTGGTTTCGTCCAGCAGCCGCGTGTGGAAGCGCAGGCGGCCGTCCTGGCCGAGGTCGAACACGTCCGGTGCCTCCATGGCGCAGATGCCGTAGAGCTCGCAGCGGTCGTTGTCGACGCTGATCCGGGGCCCGCTGCCGGGCAGTCGGAGTGGCATGTCAGGCCACCTGCTCTTCCACGAGACCGATGCGTTCGAGGGTGCGGGCCGGCATGAACCGCAGCATCGACACCGTCACGGCCGGGACGAGCAGCGTGATGCCGCCCAGCCAGGTGACCGAGAGGTGGCCGTTGGCGATGGCGCCGAACCAGGAGTGGATCGCGATCAGGGCCACCGCCGGGTACGCGCAGCGGTGCAGCCACAGCCAGCGCCGGTAGGAGGTGAAGCGCTGCAGGCCGGCGGTCAGGAAGATGGCGAACATGACCTCGAAGCCGATGATGCCGGCGATGTGGCGCGCCTCCTGCCCGGAGCCGAACGGGACGAACATGTAGGCGAAGCTGTAGGGCGCGACCGTCAGGTAGGTGAACCCCAGTGCGTGGACGGCGCCGAAGATGATCGTCGCGGTGGCCAGCACCATGTGGGTGCTGCGCAGGCCCTTCCGGCCGGTGACCGAGCGGATCCAGCCGGTCGCGGTGAGCACGCCCCAGGTGAGCGTCAGCATCGTCGCCGCGTAGGACGTCCGGGCGGCGAAGGCCGCGAGGCCGCGGGCCGCCGGGTCGGTCTTCGGCTGGAACTGCTGGGTCAGGAAGATCGTTGCGTCGTGCCAGGTCTCAACCATGGCTACCCCCGGTTCTCGCGGCGGCCGGCCGGGAAGCCCTGGCGCGGCCACGGTTGCCCTTGATCTGGCGCAGCACGTAGAACAGCCCGCCGCCGACCAGCAGGAACAGTGCCCCTACCACGGCGATCTGGGACGTGTCGAGGCCGAGCTGGATGCCGGTGGGCGCGGCCGTGGTCGAGACGACCGGGGCGGGCAGCGCGGTGTAGTCGACCATCCCGGTGCTCTCGAGCATCGTCATGTGCCGCATGACGGCCTGGTTGCCGACGGTGGCGAAGGCCCGCACGTCGTCGTTGCGGGTACCGGCCCGCAGCTGCGCGAGGACGGCGAACACCTGGCCGTGCGCGGCGCGCAGCCGGTTGGCGAAGACGCGGTCGAACTCCGGGCCGGGGGAGGCGGCCATCTCTTCGGCGAGCCAGCCGCGCTGTTCGTCGGAGGGTTGGTCGGGGACCGGCGAGTTCAGCTTCTGCGAGAGCGCGCGGGTCGCCACGTCGAGCCGGCCGTGGTCCATCATGATCGCGAAGCCGACCTTCTGGACCAGCGGGCTGCCCTTTTCCATGGCCATCATGCCCGAGGGCATCTCCCACAGGCCGGCCTGGCGGACCTTGGTGAGCAGCACCGCGTCGGTGTCGGACACCGAGTTCACGGCGCCGGTCTGGGCGAGCGAAGCCGAGCCCGGCGCGAGCAGCGCCAGGACCGCGGCCAGCACGAACAGGATGCGGACCAGCGGCCGGGTGCGCTCGAGGACCGACGGGGGTTCGAAGTCGAACCCGGCGAGCTCAGACGCCGAACGCATTTTGCCTCCACTCGTCCTGGGTCAGCGTGATCTTCTTGCCGTCCGGCGCGATCGGGTACCACGCCTGGTCGGCGCCCTGGCCGGAGGTGTCGGCCGGCTCCTGGTCGCCGGTGAAGTGGTACAGCGGCCAGCCGGCGAGGGTCTGCTGCGCGCTGCCGTCGTCGCGGGTGATCTGGCCGAGCAGCGACTGGTCGACGTCGATCGGGGCCAGCGTGCCGGGCTTGACCGGGATCCACTTGGCCGCGCACGCGTCCGTGCAGTTCGACCGCGACGGCCGGGGGGTGTCGCGGTCGTAGCGGTAGATCGTGTAACCGGTTCCGTCGACGAGCAGGAGGCCGAGGTCGAACGTCTTCGCGGCCCTGAGCTGGCTCTTCGCCGGGTTGTTCGGGTCGGCGGTGATGCCCTGCGGCATCGGCAGGACGACCTGCCCCTGCTGCATGCCGGGCATCTGCATCCCGGCGGCGCCGCCGGCGGCGTACCCGCCACCCGAGGTGGTGGCGGCGCCGGCGGTACAGGCAGTGAGCAAGGCGAGTGCGGTGAGGCACACGGCGGCGGGGACCACCGGGCGGGGAATGCGGATCACTGCTCCTCCGTGGGGCATGACTACGCGCTGTTGCCGGTAGTGCAACGGAAAAGGGCGCGAAGGATCCACAGTGGACATTCGGTCCGGAGTGGATGCGGAGCGTTGCGGGGGACAACGCCTGGTCGGGGTCTTCGGTAGGGGATACGGACACGGTCCGGAAACGGTTCAAAAAAGTTTTGGGCCGGTTTGCGGCCCGGAAGTACTGGACGTAGGCCGTCCGGCCCACCAGGATGTCCCGCGTGGGACGGCACACCCGAGCGCTGAGATCCGTCGGAAACCCCGAAGCCGTCGTCGAGCCCGGCGACGGTTCCGACGATCTGGCGAAGGCGCTCTACCAGGAGTTCGGCGGGTCCCTCATGGCGTTCGCCCTGCGGCTGACCGGCCACGACCGGCAGTGGGCCGAGGACGTCGTGCAGGAGACCCTGATCAAGGCGTGGCGGAACGCCGACAAGCTCGACCGCCAGCCGGAGATGCTGCGTGCCTGGTTGTTCACGGTGGCCCGGCGTACCGTCATCGACGGCTGGCGCAGCCGCAGCGTCCGGCCCCAGGAGCTCGAGGAGATCGAATCCGACGCGATCGCGGTGTCCGACGAATCGGACCGGACGCTCGCCGCGATGATCGTTTACGAGGCGCTGCAGGGCCTTTCGCCCGAGCAGCGGGAGGCCATCCAGCAGACCTACCTGCGCGATCGCACCGTGAACGAGGTCGCGGCGACCCTCGGCGTGCCACCGGGCACCGTCAAGTCCCGCATCCACCACGCCGTCCGCGCGCTGCGCCGGGCCCTGCGCGAGCGGGGGTGAACTGAGCGTGGCCGGTTCCGCACACACCGACGTCGCCGCGTACGTGCTCGGCGTCCTCAGCGAGGCCGAGAACACCCAGTTCGAAGCCCACCTGATGAACTGCCCGCACTGCCAGCTCGACCTGATCGAGCTCTACCAGCTGCCGGACGTCCTCGACCTGGTGAAGCGCAGCTGGCCGGAGCCGCCGATGCCCGCGCCCGGCCCGCGCACCCTCTCGCCCGGCCCCCGGGTGCTGCGCGGCCTCATGGAAGAGGCCGCGGTGAAGCGCCGCCGTCGCCGCCGGCTCGGCATCCTCGCCGGGGCCGCGGCCGCCGCGCTCGTCGTGGCCGGCCCGCTGGTGACCCTCGCGGTCCGGCCGGCCGACGCCGTCCCGCCCGCCTCTCTCGCCGCCCCGAGCGGCAAGCAGCCGCCCCCGGCGACGAGCGTCGAGGGCACGTCCACGCCGCCGCCGTCCACTCCGGCCGGTCAGCCCGGTGGCGGTCAGACCTACGGCCGCGGCAGCGGCGGGTCCGCCGTCAGCGCACTGGTGACCGTGTCCCCGGTGGAGTGGGGCAGCCGCGTCGAGCTCGAGCTGCGCGGGATCGTCGGGCCGGTGAAGTGCCAGCTGGTCGCCATCCCGGCGACCGGCGCCGAGCGCGTGGTGTCCAGCTGGTCGGTGCCGCCCAAGGGGTTCGGCATCCCCGGCTCGCCCGAACCGTTGCGGCTGCAGGGTTCCGTCTCCCTGGCGATGGACCAGATCAGCCGGTTCGAGGTCCGTGGCGACGACGGCACGGTCCTCGTCGTCGTGCAGCGCTGAACTTCCCTTTTCCGCACGCAAAGCCGTGACCTCGGTGAATGCCGCCCGGTTGCGTTCCGGTTGATAACGAACAGATAACGGGCCGGTCGCTTTTGAACCTCGGGGCGCTGGGATCCGTATCCCCCAATGCATCCCCCGATGCATCCCGACAGCCGGAACCGCAAGCATCCCCCGACCGGGTTCCGCGCGATCTCGACCTCAATTGACGGTAGTTCTTGCCCGGGCTGCCGCGCTGTTCGGCGCGCCCGGAAAAACGAACGAGGTGAACTAGTCCATGCCCCGGAATTCTCGGCCCCCCGTGACGGGCAAGCATCGTGTAGCCCGCCGAACCAAGATCGCGATGGGCGCGATCGGCCTGGCGATCGCCGTCGGCGCACTCGCCGTCGCGGTCACCGCGGGCCGCACGGGCGAAGCCAGCGCGGACCCCGCGGACCCGTCGTTCTTCATCGACATCAACAAGGTTCCCGCCGGCAACAACGTCAACGCAGCCTTGAAGAAGAAGGGTGCGCAAGGGTCTTTCACCGTCAACTGTGGAACCAACGCCGACGGCGCGCACCAGAACCCGGACAACTTCATCGCCCAGCCCGGGATCAAGAACGGTGCCCAGCACCTGCACGACTACGTCGGCAACCTGACGACCAACGCCGACTCGAGCCTCAAGAGCCTCCTCGCCGGCGGCACCACCTGCAAGAACGGTGACAAGTCCGCCTACTTCTGGCCCGTCATCCGCATCGACCGCGGGGACAAGGAAGCGGCGCAGCAGAAGAACCAGAAGGCTCAGCAGCAGCAGAAGGGCAAGACGGGCGACGTCCAGCAGGACAAGAGCGCCCAGGACGCCAAGGACGCCCAGGACCAGCGCAACAGCCAGGGTCAGGGCGGCGGCCGTTCGGGCAAGAGCGCGCAGCAGCAGGGTGACCAGAACCAGAACCAGGACGGTCAGCAGCAGCGCCGCCAGCGCAACCAGGACCAGAACAACCAGCAGCAGGGCCAGAACCAGCAGCAGGACCAGAACCAGCAGCAGGACCAGAACAACCAGCAGGACAAGCAGAACCAGAACAAGAACGACCAGAACAACCAGAACCAGAACAACGCGAACCAGAACCAGAACCAGGGCCAGCAGCAGGAAGAGCTCGGCGGCATCCAGGGCGCGAACAAGGAGGTCGGCGACAACGACGGCACGATCATCGAGCCGGAGTCGGCGACGCTGAAGTTCATCGGCGGTGGCGCGCAGGACGTCGTCGCGATGCCGCTCGGCCTGAAGATCCTCTACGGTGACGCCAAGCAGAGCACCAACGGCCCGAAGAACGCCCGGCCGAGCTGGACCTGCACCGGGTTCGAGGACCGGCTGACCGACCTCTACCCGATCTGCCCGGCGGGCAGCAAGGTGGAGCGCATCCACAACTTCCCGAACTGCTGGGACGGCAAGAACACCGACAGCAAGGACCACCGCAGCCACATCGTGTTCGCCAACCAGCAGGGCAAGTGCCCGCAGGGGTTCAAGAACGTGCCGCAGCTCCAGGTCACCCTGGTGTACGACGTCCCGCAGGACGTCCAGCAGAACGGTGAGTACAAAGTGGACGCGTTCGCCCAGGAGAAGCACAACCCGCGGTCCGACCACGACGACTTCGCGAACGTGATGAGCAAGCAGATCATGGGCCGCCTGGTCAACTGCATCAACTCGGGCAAGGCCTGCGCCGAATAGTCATCGCGCTCCCGCCCGTTTCGAGAAGCCAGGAAGGAGAACCTCCGATGTACCGTGCTCGCCCGGTTGCCGCTCTGCCGCTCGCTTTTGCCGGACTCGCGCTGGTCGCGGCCTGCGGAACCAACCCGTACGCCGCCTCCGGTGCCGGTCAGCAGCTGACGCTCGGCGCCCAGCAGCAACCGGCGAGCGCGGTACCGGCCGGTTCCCCGGCCGGCCGGGCCCGGCTGATCACGTCCACTGTGGATGGTCTGGGCGAAGTGCTGGCCGACGGCGAAGGACACACGCTCTACCAGTACGCGAAGGACAGCGCCGAGCCGTCGAAGGCCACCTGCGCCGGCCCGTGCGCGGTGACGTGGCCACCGCTGGTCTCCGACGCCCCGGCGCTCGTCGCGGGCGTGGACGGCGGCCTGGTCGGCCAGGTCACCCGGCCGGACGGCACCAAGCAGGTGACGGTCGGCGGCCGGCCGGTTTACCGGTACGCCAAGGACACCGGCCCGGGCGTGGCGCTCGGCCGGAACGTCAGCGCGGACTGGACGGCGGTCACGCCTGCGGGGAAGCAGGCGGCCGCGGGCCCGGCCACCGTCGGCACGGCCGACGTCGACGGCCTCGGCCCGGTCCTCACGGACTCGGCCGGCCGCACGCTCTACCTGTTCACGAAGGACGGCAAGGGTTCCGGCAAGTCCACTTGCGACGGAGCCTGCGCGCAGAAGTGGCCGCCGCTGCCCGCCGACGGCCGGATCACCGTCGCCGGCGGCATCGACGCCGGCCTGGTCGGCCGCGTCCGCCGGCCGGACGGCACCAGCCAGGTGACGGTCGGCGGCTGGCCGGTGTACACCTACGCCCAGGACACCGCGCCCGGCGAGGCGAGCGGCCACGGCGCGGGCGGCACGTGGTTCGCGGTGGAACCCAACGGCTGCAAGGCGAACCCGGCCGCCCGGCCCGAAGTCCGGCAGGCCGTCGCGACGGCGCCGACCCCCGGCGGGTACTGACCCGCCCCACGAACCCCGGCCCGGCGGACACTTCCCTCCACCTCACCCCCCGAGTCCGCCGGGCCGGTTGCTCCACCCCGAGAAGAACGCGGGACACGTCCCGCACCCCGAGCCCCGGTCCGGTGGACACTTCCCTCCACCTCACCCCCCGAGTCCACCGGGCCGGGATTCACCCCCCACCGACCCGGCCGAGCCGGGTCAGCGAAGGAGGAAACGGCGGGAGTCGCTCCCGCCCGCGAGTTCCGGCCCGGTGGACGCTTCCCTCCACCTCACCCCCCCGTCCACCGGCCGGAACCCCCAAACACGCAAACCGACCCTCCAGATACGCGAGCCGACCCTCCAGATACGCGAGATGTCCCTCCAATCACGCGAGATGCCTCTCCAATCACGAGTGACGCCCCTTCAATCACGCGAGATGCCCTGCCAGTCACACGAGTCACCCGCTCCGCCACGCGAGTTCCGTCTCCGATCACGCGAGTTCCGCCCCGGATCTCGCGAGTTCCGCCCCTGATCACGCGAGACCGCCGCCAGGCTCCGGCCGGTGGCCGCCCCTCGGTCACCCGGCCCGCTCCGCCCGGCCTGCTCTACGCGGCCCGCTCCACCAAGTCCGCCTCCGCGGCACGTCCCGGACCCCGGTCCCGGGGGATGCTTCCCTCCACCTCACCCCCCTCATCCCCCGGACCGGTCAACGCTGCGGTCCCCGTGCTCCGGCACGGGGACCGCGGCCCAGAAATCGAGCGGCACCCGCCCGGTCCCGCGGCCCGCCGGATCGAGCAGCCGGCCCATCAGCTTGACGCTCCGCAGCGTCACCGCCCGGTCGGCGACCTCCAGCCACGGCAGCTTCGCCGCCAGCCCCGCCTCCAGGGCCAGCACGTCGTGCGACGCCGGCAGCCAGACCACCAGCATCAGGTTCGCCGCCCCGGACAGCGCCGCGCACATGCGGACCTCCGGCACCATCGCGAGCGACCGGGCCGTCGTCTCCAGCTTGTCCGGTGGGACGCGCAGCCACAGCGTCACCGTGACCGGCGCCGGCGACACCGAACGCGCGATCTCGCACCGGATGCGGATCGCGCCGCGGCCGAGCAGTGCGTCGAGCCGGCGCCGGACCGTTGTCGCCCCGACGCCGAGGTCGCCCGCCAGTGCCGCCGCCGACGCGCGGGCGTCCGCGCCGAGGGCCAGGATCAGGGCCCGGTCCGCCGCGTCGAACCGGACCGGCGCGCGGTTCCGGGCCGGTTTCGCCGACAGCGCCTCGCGTTGCCCCGGGGAAATCGCCCGGACCCGCCAGCGGCTGCCCTCGGTGAACATCCGCGGGGACAACGCCGTCCGCACCCGCGTCACGCCCGGCACCGCCGCCACCCGGCCCGCGACGTGCGCCCCCAGCTCCCGCAGGGACGCCGCCACGACGTGGACGAGCAGGTCGCACGGCCCGGCGACGTACTCGACGGTGGCCACGTGGACGTCCGCCGCGAGCGCCGCAGCGACGCCGGACACCGCTCCCGGCTCGCAGTCGATCGCGACGAACGCCAGGGCCAGCTGCGTGGTCAGCTCCCCGCCGGCGTAGGCCGTCAGCCAGGCGTCGCCACGCTCGACGAGCGCGTCCCAGCGCCGGGCCGCCGTCACCGCGCCCAGGCCCAGCGCGTGGCCGAGCGTCGACCACGACGCCCGCGGCGCCGCCTGGAGCGCGTCGACCAGTTTGAGGTCCTGCTCGGCCAGCATGGCGGATTCTTCGCTCATCGGACCCCGGATCGGTGGTTTCGGCGATTTTCCCCGGTCATTGTGCTCGACTCTCGCATGATCGGCGGATGACCCTGCGATCCGACGCCGCCGCCCTGCTCGACGACCTGGTCGCCCTCCGCCGCGACCTGCACAAGATTCCCGAAATCGGCCTGCACCTGCCGCGCACCCAGGAACGCGTCCTCGCCGCCCTCGACGGCCTGCCGCTCGAACTCACCCTCGGCAAGAACCTGTCCTCGATCACCGCCGTCCTGCGCGGCGGCAAGCCCGGCGGCACCGTCCTGCTGCGCGGCGACATGGACGCGCTCCCGGTCACCGAGGCGAGCGGCGAGGAGTTCACCTCGACCCTCGACGGCGCGATGCACGCCTGCGGCCACGACCTGCACACCGCGGGCCTGGTCGGCGCGGCCCGCCTGCTCGCCGCCCGCCGCCAGGACCTGCCCGGCGACGTCGTGTTCATGTTCCAGCCCGGCGAAGAGGGCTGGGACGGCGCCGGCCACATGATCGACGAAGGCGTCCTGACCGCGTCCGGCAAGCAGGCCGACGCCGCCTACGGCCTGCACGTCTCCGCCGCGAGTTACGCGAAAGGCCAGTTCACCGCCCGGCCCGGCACGCTGATGGCCGCCTCGGGCGCCCTCGAAGTCCGGGTCAAGGGCGACGGCGGCCACGGCTCGTCCCCGCACGACGCCCGCGACCCGATCCCGGCCGCCTGCGAGATGGTGACCGCGCTGCAGACGATGGTCACGCGCACCTTCGACGTCTTCGACCCGGTCGTGATCACCGTCGGCTCGTTCCACGCCGGCACCCGCCGCAACATCATCCCGGACGACGCGGTCTTCGAAGCCACGCTGCGGTCGTTTTCGCCGGAGGTCGCGGCCCGCGTCGGCGAACGCGCGGTGCAGGTCTGCCGCGGCATCGCCCAGGCGCACGGGCTCGACATCGACGTCACCTACGAACCCGAGTATCCCGCGACGGTCAACGACGCCGCCGCCTACGACTTCGTGGCCGACACGGTCCGCGACGTCTTCGGTGAGGAACGCTTCACCGAGATGGCCGATCCGATCACCGGTTCGGAGGACTTCTCCCGTGTCCTGGACCGGGTTCCGGGCGCGTACCTCTTCCTCGGCGCGTGCCCGACGGACCCGGCGACCGCCCCGGACAACCACTCGCCACGCGCTCGTTTCGACGACAGCGTGCTCGGCGACGGCGCCGCGCTGCTGGCCGAGCTCGCCGTCCGCCGCCTCGGATCACTGGCCGGGTGACGCCGGTGCGCAGCTACCACTGGCCGCCGCTGCTGCCCGTCGCCGCCCTGGTCCTGATGCCGTTCCTGCCGTTCGTCAACACCACCGGGCTCTGGCTCGGCCTGCCGCGGATGGTCGTCTGGGGTGCGTTCTGGTGCCTCATGTTCACCCCGGCGCTGCTGCTGTCGGAACGCCTGATGCGCGCGGGGGAGGACGACGGATGATCCTCGCCTTCACCCTCGCCGGCATCGTCTTGATCGGCGTGCTCGGCTTCGTCGGCCGCCGCCGCCCGGCCGCGGACCTCGCCGAGTGGACCGTCGGCGGTCGCCGGTTCGGCGCCGTGACGATGTGGTTCCTGCAGGCGGGGGAGGTGTTCACCACCTTCACCTTCCTCGGCATGGCGGGCCTCGCGTTCTCCGGCGGCGTCGCGGCGATGTACGCGCTGCCGTACGTCCCGATCGCCTACGTCGTCCTGTTCTTCCTCGCGAAACGCCTGTGGACGATGGGCAAGGAGCGCGGCTACCTCACCCAGGGCGACTTCCTCGAGGACCGCTACCGCAGCCGGGCGCTCGGGACGCTGTCCGCGGTGCTCGGCGTCGTCTTCGTGCTGCCCTACCTGCAGCTGCAGATCACCGGGCTGGGGCTGATCGTCCGGCTGGTCACCGGCGACACCGCGTCCGGGACGCTGAGCATGGTCGCCGGCAGCGTGCTGGTGGTCGCGTTCGTGCTGTGGGCCGGCCTGCGGGGCGTCGCGGCGACGTCCTACTTCAAGGACGGGATCATGCTGGTCGCGCTGGTGGTCCTGATCATCGCCGTGCCGACGCACTTCGCCGGCGGCATCCCCGCGGTGTTCCACAAGATCGAACAGCTGCACCCGGAGAAGCTGATCGTCCACAGTGGAGCGAACGACCACGTCTGGTTCGTGACGAGCATGCTGGTCAGCGCGATCGGCGTCGGCCTGATGACGCTGCCGCACTCGTGGCCGGCGCTGATGTCCGCGCGCGACCCGAAGGTGCTGCGCCGCAACTACGCCTGGATGCCGGTGTACGAGCTGTGCCTGCTGCTGCCGATGGTGATCGGTTTCGCGGCGATCCTCGTGGTGCCCAAAGGGAGTGACCCGAACGGCGTATTGCTGACGCTGTCGAAGGACGCTCTTCCCGGGTGGGTGACGGGCATCGTCGTCGTGGCCGCGACCGCGACCGCGATGGTGCCGGCGGCCGGGATCCTGATCGGCATCTCGTCGCTGGTGGCGCGCAACATCGTCCGCGTCCGCAGCGGCCGCCGCCAGTTCTGGATCAACCACGGCACGGTTGTGCTCGCGAGTACTCTTGCCCTCGTGCTCGGCATCTTCCGGCCGGATCTGCTGGCCAACCTCCTGTTGCTGACCTATTCGGGGTCGGTCCAGCTGGCCCCGGCGAACCTGCTGGGGTTCCTGCGGCGCGTGCCGGTCGGCAAGGGCCCGGTGCTGGCCGGGCTGGTCGCGGGCGAGCTCGTGGTGCTCTGGCTGACCTTTGTGGACACTCACCTCGCCGGCACGGTCAACGTCGGACTGGTCGGGCTCGGCGCGAACGTCGCCGTGCTCGCCGTGGCCGCGGTGGTGGCGCCGCGGCGGACTGCTCTCGTGGAGGCGGCGTGACGCGCACGGTGTTCACCGGCGGCTCGGTGTTCGACGGCACCGGCGCGGACCCGGCCCCGGCCGACGTCGTCGTCGAGCACGGCCGGATCGTCGACGTCGGGACGGACCTCGACGGCGACGAAGGCGTCGACTGCACCGGCACGGTGCTGCTGCCCGGGCTGTTCGACTGCCACGTGCACGTCACGGTCTCGGACATCGGGCTCCTGTCCCGGGTGCAGAAGCCGTTTTCCTACCAGTTCTACGAAGCCGCGCGGAACCTGTGGGCGACGCTCGGGCTGGGCATCACGACGGTCCGCGACGCCGCGGGCGCCGACCTCGGCATCAAGCAGGCGGTGGACGACGGGCTGATCCCGGGGCCGCGGCTGCAGATCTCGGTCGGCCTGATCAGCCCGACCGGCGGCCACGGCGACTCCTGGCACCCGTCCGGGCTGTGCGTGCCGCTGCTGCTGCCGCACCCGGGCCGCCCCGACGCCACCGCCGACGGCCCGGACGAGATGCGGCGGGTGGCCCGCACGCTGCTGCGCGCGGGCGCCGACGTGCTGAAGGTGTGCACGACGGGCGGCGTGCTGTCCCCGCGCGACGACCCGCGGCACGCGCAGTTCACGCCGGAGGAGCTGGAGGTCCTGGTCACGGAGGCGGCGATGCAGGGCCGCCCGGTGATGGCGCACGCCCAGGGCGCGGCGGGCATCAAGAACGCGGTCCGCGCGGGCGTGCGGTCGATCGAGCACGGGATCTACCTCGACGACGAGGCGATCGAGCTGATGCTGGGTCACGGCACCTGGCTGGTCCCGACGCTGATCGCCCCGGTCAACGTGGTCAGGGCGGCGGACGCGGGCGTGGACCTCCCGGCGGCGGTGGTGGCGAAGGCGCGCGAGGTGGTGGAGGCCCACCGCGACTCGGTCCGCCGCGCGTACGCGGCCGGGGTGCGCATCGCGATGGGCACGGACAGCGGAGTGGGCCCGCACGGCACGAACCTCGAGGAACTGGCGCTGATGGCGGCGTGCGGGATGACACCGGGCGACGTCCTGGAGGCGACGACCTCGTCGGCGGCCCGGCTGATGGGCCTGGACGGCGAACTGGGCCGCCTGGCACCGGGCCTGCGCGCGGACCTCGTGCTGGTGGACGGCAACCCGTACGACTTCCCGGCGCTGGCGGCGAACATCCGGGAGGTCTGGAAGGACGGCATCCGGGTCGTCTGACGCCGTGTCGTCCGTCCCGGTACGCGTGTCGTCCCGCCGGGTACGCGTGTCGTCCGTCAGAGGTCCGGGCTCAGCAGTTCCTTCAGCGCCGCAGCGAACTTCGCCGGGTTCCGCTGCGGCGCCAGGTGCGACCCCGGCAGCTCCGTGAACGGCAATCCCAGCTCCAAAGCGAGAATCTTCGCCGGCTGGTAGTGGTACCGCCCGCGGCTGCCCTCGCCCGCCACCGGGAAGATCTCCGTGCTCGCCTTCCGCAGCGCTCGCAGGTCCGGGAGGTAGTCGAAGAACTCCGTCAGCTCGCGGTCGAACAACCGGATCCAGTCGGCTTCGTGGGGCAGGCGGAGGTTCGGCAGGTTCGGTAGGGCCGCGCCCGCGATCGCGTCCGCGAAGCGCGTCACCGCGGCCATCAGCTCGCCCGAACGGGCCAGGCGGACCTGTTCGGCCGCCGCTTCGAGCCAGCCGCCCGCGTCCGGCATCAGGTGGACCGCCGGGGGTTCGTGGGCGACCAGCGTCGTCACGCTGTCCGGGTGCCGGGCGACCAGGTCCAGGCCGATCAGCGCGCCC
Organism: Amycolatopsis vancoresmycina; assembly: GCF_000716785.1. Classification (GTDB taxonomy): domain Bacteria; phylum Actinomycetota; class Actinomycetes; order Mycobacteriales; family Pseudonocardiaceae; genus Amycolatopsis; species Amycolatopsis vancoresmycina. Next base: position 201,090 of record NZ_JNYY01000008.1, on the reverse strand, counting down.
GCGCTCGAGCCGAACACCATCGCCGGGCCGTCCGCCGCGTGGTCCAGGACCGCCCGTGCGTCGTCGGCCTGCAGGGACACCGGGACCGGGCCCGTTGTCGTGTCCGTGCTGCCGAAGTGGCCGCGCCGGTCGTAGGTGATCACCGTGTAGTCCGCGGACAGCTGCTTGGCCAGCGCGCGGTAGGAGTCACCCGATCCGGTGCCGCCGGCGATCAGCAGCAGCGCCGGGCCCTCGCCGCCGCGGCGGACGAGGAGCTCACCGTCCTCCACCGGGCAGCGGCTCTCCGAGATCATGCATCGAAGTGAAGCACAAGGGCCGCAAGCTAATGTGCGCGGTATGACGGAACGGCGAGCGATCCTCAGCGGGTCCGTGTTCGAGGAGCGGATCGGTTACGCGCGGGCCGTGGTGCACGGCGATCGCGTGTACGTCTCGGGCACGACGGGCTTCGACTACGCGGCGATGACCATCTCCGACGACGTGGTCGAGCAGGCGGCCCAGTGCCTGCGCAACATCGAGGCGGCGCTGGCGGAGGCGGGCTGCACGTTCGCGGACGTGGTCCGCGTCCGCTACCTGCTCCCCTCGCGCGAGGACTTCGAGCCGTGCTGGCCGGTGCTGCGCAAGGCGTTCGCCGATGTCCGCCCGGCCGCGACGATGCTGGAGTGCGGCCTGGCGGACCCGCGGATGAAGATCGAAATCGAGGTGGACGCGGTCAGAGCCGTTCGATGATCGTCGCCGTGGCCAACGCGCCACCCGCGCACATCGTCACCAGCGCCGTCGAGGCGTCGCGGCGCTCCAGCTCGTGCAACGCCGTCGTCAGCAGCCGCGCTCCCGTGCTGCCCACCGGGTGGCCCAGTGCGATCGCGCCGCCGTTGACGTTCACCCGGGCCGGGTCGGGCGAAACCACCTGCTGCCACGACAACGCGACCGACGCGAACGCCTCGTTCACCTCGAACAGGTCGATGTCACCCACCGTCATCCCGGTCCGGGCGAGCACCCGTTCGGTGGCGCGGATGGGTCCGTCCAGGTGGTAGTACGGCTCGGCGCCGACCAGCGCCTGCGCGACGATCCGGGCGCGCGGACGCAGGCCCAGTGCCGCCGCCCGGTCCGCGTCCAGCAGGAGCAGGGCCGCCGCGCCGTCGGAGATCTGGGACGACGTGCCCGCCGTGTGGATCCCGTCCTCGACCACCGGCTTGAGCCGGGCCAGACCTTCGACGGTCGTCTCGCGCAGGCCCTGGTCCCGCGCGACCAGGCGGGTTTCCCCGGTCGGCTCGCCGTCGGACAGCACGGGTGCCTTCACCGGCACGACTTCGCGGTCGAAATGTCCCGCTTCCCACGCTGCCGCGGCCTTCTGCTGAGACGAAGCGCCGAAACTGTCGACGTCGTCGCGCGTCAGCCCGCGGCGGACCGCGATGCGCTCGGCCGCGCCGTACTGGTTGGGCAGGTCGATCGACCACGACGACGGCCGCGGGGACGCGCCGGCGCGGTTCGCGCCCAGCGGGACCCGGCTCATCGCCTCGACCCCGCAGGCGACGCCGGCCTCGATGGCGTCGGCCGCGATCAGGCCGGCGACGAGGTGGGTGGCCTGCTGCGCCGAGCCGCACTGGGCGTCGATCGTCGTCGCGCCCGCCGTTTCGGGCAGGCCCGCGTGCAGCCACGCCGTGCGCGTGACGTTGTTCGACTGCTCACCGGCCTGCGTGACGCAGCCGCCGATGAGCTGCTCGACCAGCGCCGGGTCGAGCCCGGCCCGGTCCAGCAGGGCCAGCTGCGCGGCGCCCAGCAGCTCGGCCGCGTGCAGGCCGGCCAGCAGCCCGCCCCGCTTGCCGATCGGGGTTCGCACGGCTTCGACGATGACCGGCACGCCCATGTCGTCCCCTTCGTCGGGAAACACTGTCCATGCCGAAAACTAGAACAAGTTATTGTTTAGTGCAAGTCTGCCCAGGCGTGACGCCTTCTTGATCTTCGCCAGGTGAGCGCGCGCTCACCTGGCCTCATCGGTTAAGTAAACGGGTTTCACCGAGGCTCTTCCCATGGTTAACACCGTATGCTTCAATCCAACCTAGAACGTGTTCCAAGCCGAACCGTGGGAGGCAACGTGGCCGCTCCGCTCATCCCCGCCGGGTTCGACTTCACCGATCCCGATCTCCTCGCAGAACGGCTCCCCGTCGACGAGTTCGCGGAACTCCGGCGGACTGCCCCGGTGTGGTGGAACCCCCAGAAGCACAACACCGCGGGTTACCGCGACGACGGCTACTGGGTCGTCTCGCGCCACGCGGACGTCAAGGAGGTCTCCCGCGACAGCACGCTCTACTCGTCGCGGGAAAAGACCGCCATCATCCGCTTCGACGAGAACATGACCGAGGACAACCTCGAGGCGAACCGCCTGGTGCTGCTCAACATGGACGCCCCGCAGCACACGAAGCTGCGCCGGATCGTCTCGAAGGGCTTCACCCCGCGGTCCATCTCGAAGCTGGAGGACACGCTGCGCGACCGCGCCGAGCGGATCGTGCACGAGGCGCGGAAGAAGGGCGCCGGCGACTTCGTCACCGACGTCGCGTGCGAGCTGCCGCTGCAGGCGATCGCGGAGCTGATCGGCATCCCGCAGGACGACCGGCTCAAGATCTTCGACTGGTCCAACCAGATGGTCGCCTACGACGACCCCGAATACGAGGTCGCGCCCCTGGAGGCGTCGGCGCAGCTCGTCGGGTACGCCTGGAACATGGCCGAGGACCGGCGCAAGTGCCCGATGGACGACATCGCCACCAAGCTCGTCCAGGCCGACGTCGACGGCGAATCGCTCGGCTCGGACGAGTTCGGCTTCTTCGTCATCCTGCTCGCGGTGGCCGGCAACGAGACCACGCGCAACGCCATCACCCACGGCATGAAGGCGTTCCTGGACCACCCGGACCAGTGGGAGCTGTTCAAGGAGCAGCGCCCGAAGACCGCACCGGACGAGATCGTCCGCTGGGCCAGCCCGATCGTGGCGTTCCAGCGCACGGCGACCCGCGACACCGAGCTCGGCGGCGCGCAGATCAAAAAGGGCGACCGCGTCGGCATGTTCTACAGCTCGGCCAACTTCGACCACGAGGTCTTCCAGGACCCGGAGAAGTTCGACATCCTCCGCGAGGACAACCCGCACGTCGGCTTCGGCGGCACCGGTTCGCACTACTGCATCGGCGCCAACCTGGCCCGGCTGGAGATCGACCTGATCTTCAACGCGATCGCGGACGTGATGCCGAACATCACCGAGGCGGCACCGCCGGTGCGGCTGCGGTCGAGCTGGCTGAACGGCATCAAGCACTACCCGGTGAACTACGCCTGAGGAACTCCAGGACGCGTTCCCCGGTGAGCGCGGCCGCGGCCGCGTCGTGGTCGGGGCCGTCCGCGTCGGTGTAGAAGTGGCCGGCGCCCGGGTAGGTGAACACCCGGGCGCCGGCCCCCGCCGCCACCGCCGCTTCGCGCCAGGCCGCGACCTGCGCCGGGGGCGCGATCGGGTCGGGGTCGGCGACGTGCACCTGCACCGGCAGGCCGGCCCGGATCCCGGCCGGCAGCGCCCCCACGGCGTGCAGCAGCAGGACGCCGGCGGTGCCGGGCCGGTGCGGCAGCACCGCCTCGACGACGCCGGCCCCCATCGACACCCCCGCGAGCACGGTCTCCGCGGGCAGTTCGCGCACGGCGTCGAGGGCTCGCCGCGTGATGGTCTCCCAGCCGATGGTGTCCTTCAGCGCGAAGCCTTCGTCCAGGCTCGACGCCGTCCGGCCGTCGAAAAGGTCCGGGGTGGTCACGCGGTGTCCCGCCGCCCGGAGCAGGCCGGCGAAGCCGAGTTCGGCGGGCCGCAGCCCCAGCACGGAGTGGAACACCACGACGTCGGTCATCCGGCGATTCTGCCCGAAGTGTCATCATGGCCCGATGGCAGTGCGAGCGACCGTGGACGTCGAGTTCGCCCTCCGCGTGACCCGGCCCGGGCCCGCGGCGATCTCCGTCGCCGCGGCGCACGCCGACACCGAGGAACTCACCGTGTCCTGGCACGGCGAAAGCGAGCCCGTCGAATTCGGGCACGAGACCCGGGCCGAGGTCTTCGACCTGCCCGCCGGCGAACACCGCGTCACCTACCACGCCGAGCGGGCGCTGACCGAGCCCGAACCCGAGCCGGTCACCCTCGCCGACGTCGCCGTGTTCACCCGGCCGAGCCGGTACTGCCCGTCCGACCGGATCGCCGGGCTCGTCCCGCCCGAGCTGCTCAAGCTCAAGAGCGCCGAAAAGCAGGTCCACGCGATCGTCCGGCACGTCCACGACCGGCTGTCCTATGTGGCCGGTGCGAGCCGGCCCACCGACGACGCCGTCGACACCCTGCTCGCGGGCGAGGGCGTCTGCCGCGACTTCGCGCACGTCTGCATCTCCCTGTGCCGGTTCCTCGACATCCCCGCGCGCTACGCCGGCGTCTACGCGCCCGGGCTGGCGCCGATGGACTTCCACGCCGTCTTCGAGGCCGCCGTCGACGGCCACTGGTACGTCTTCGACGCCACCCGCCTGGCACCGCGACAGACCATGCTCCGGATCGCCACCGGCCGCGACGCCGCCGACACCGCGTTCCTCGCCACCCTCGGCTGCGAGCTCGACTTCCTCGGCAGCACCGTCTTCGCCACGACGGACGCCGCGCTGCCCGCCGACGACGGGTCCGGGCTGGTCGTTCTCGGCTGACCCGCGTGTTGCCTGCGCAAGGACGGCCCCGGCTGGGTAGACAGTCTTCGTGAAGAGTTCCCCGAAGGCCCCGAGCCCCTGGGCGCGGGCGCGCGCCCGGTACCGGTGGCTGGACCACATCGCCCGCGCGACCAACCGCTACATCGACTCCGGCGGCTACCACTACGTCGCCTCGATCACCTACTTCAGCCTGCTGTCGCTGGTGCCGCTGCTGATGGTCGCCTCGTCGGTCGCCGGGTTCGTGCTGGCCACCCAGCCGCACCTGCTCGACACGCTGGTCTCCGCGATCGTCAGGACGCTGCCCGGCGGGCTCGGCGGCAAGGCCACCGACCTGCTCACCGGGTTCGTGAAGCAGCGGACCAGCGTCGGCGTGGTCGGCCTGGCCATCGGGCTCTACTCCGGCTGGAACTGGATGAACGCGCTGCGGGACTCGCTGACGGCGCTGTGGGGGCAGAACCGGTCGGACCAGTCGCTGCTGCGGCTGATCCTCGTCGACCTGCTCGCGCTGCTCGGCCTGAGCGCGGCGCTGCTGGTGTCGTTCACGCTCACCATCTCCGGCACCGCGCTCGGCAGCTACCTGCTCCGGCTCGCCGGTCTCGACGACACCAGCTGGGGGCACCAGCTCGTGTCCGCGTCCTCGGTGCCGCTGTCGCTGACCGCCGACTGGCTGGTGTTCCTGTGGGTGCTGACCCGGCTGCCGCGGCAGAAGGTCGGCGTGCGCAGCGCGGTCCGCGGCGCGGTCGCCCTCGCCGTCGGGTTCGAGGTGCTGAAGCTGGCCGGCGGGTTCTACCTGCGGCTCATCGGCGATTCGCCGACCGGGATCGCGTTCGGGTCGGTGATCGGCCTGATCTTCTTCATCTCGCTCGTGGCGCGGCTGCTCGTGTTCGTCACGGCGTGGACCGCGACCGGCTCGGACGCACCCCCGAAGCCGGTCCAGCCGCCGGCGCCGGTGGTGCTGAAGCCGGTGGTCGTGGTGGACCCGCCGATCGCCGTGCCGGCCACGGTCGGCGTGGTCACCGGCGTCCTCGGCACCCTGCTCGCCCTCCGCCTGCGCCGCTCCCGTCGTGAGTGAGAAACAGTGTTAGAACACTGTTTCTCACTCACGAGCCGGGCTTCTCCGAGCCGACCAGCCACATCGAGAAGTACTGTGAGCCGCCGCCGTAGGCGTGGCCGAGCGCGCGGCGCGCGCCGTCCACCTGGTAGTCCCCGGCCCGGCCCATGACCTGCTTGGCCGCTTCGGAGAACCGCAGCATGCCGGACGCGCCGATCGGGTTGGACGAGAGCACGCCGCCGGAGGGGTTGCACGGCAGCCGTCCGCCGATCGCCGTCTCGCCCGCCTCGGTGACCTTCCAGCCCTCGCCTTCGGGCGCGAACCCGAGGTTCTCCAGCCACATCGGCTCGAACCACGAGAACGGCACGTAGATCTCGGCGACGTCCACTTCGGACATCGGGTCGGTGATGCCCGCCTCGGCCCACAGCGCCGCCGCGGCCTCGCGCCCGGCCCGCGGGTTGACCTGGTCGCGGCCGGCGAACGTGGTCGGCTCGGTGCGCATCGCCGTCGCGTGGACCCACGCCGCGCCGCCCTCGACGGCGTCCCCGGCGGCCTCGTCGCCGAGCACCATCGCGCACGCGCCGTCGGACGACGGGCACGTCTCGTCGTACCGGATCGGGTCCCACAGCATCTGCGACGCCCGCACCGACTCGACGGTGATGTCCGGCTGCTGCAGGTGCGCGTACGGGTTGAGCGCGCCGTTGCGCCGGTCCTTCGCCGCGACGATCGCGCCGACGTGCTCGGGGGCGCCCGAACGGCGGATGTAGGAGCGCACGTGCGGCGCGAAGTAGCCGCCCGCACCGGCGCCGACCGGCATCTGGAACGGCGGCAGGATCGACAGGCCCCACATGGCGTTCGATTCCGACTGCTTCTCGTAGGCCACGGTGAGCACCCGCCGGTGCACGCCCGCCTGGATCAGCGACGCCGCGACCAGCGCCGTCGAGCCGCCCACCGAGCCTGCCGTGTGCACGCGCAGCAGCGGCTTGCCGGTCGCGCCGAGCGAATCGGCGAGGAACAGCTCGGGCATCATCACGCCCTCGAACAGGTCCGGGGCCTTGCCGAGCACGACGGCGTCGATATCGGTCCACTCCACCTGGGCGTCGGTCATCGCGCGGTCGATCGCCTCGCGCAGCAGGCCCGGCATCGAGACGTCCTGCCGCTTGGCGCGGTGGTGCGTCTGGCCGGTGCCGAGCACGGCGGTGAGCTGCTTGGTCATCGGGCCTCCAGCACGGTCACCAGGTTCTGCTGCAGCGCGGGTCCGCTCGTCGCGTGCGCCACGGCCTTGCGGGATTCGCCGCGGTGGATCCGGGCCGCCGCTTCGCCGATGCGGGCGAGGCCGGCGGAGAACATCGGGTTCGCGGCGAGCGCCCCGCCCGAGGGGTTGAGCTGCACGCCGTCGCCGAGCCCGAGCGCGGTCCGCAGGATGAGCTCCTGGTGCGTGAACGGCGCGTGCAGCTCGGCGAGGTCGATGCCGTCGAGGTCCAGAGCCGCGGCCGCGGCCTCGGTGGACGGGCTCCGCGTGAGGTCGCGGGCCCCGAGCACGGGGGAGTCGACGCGGTGCTCGATCCCGGCGATCACCGCGGGCCGCTCGACGATGTCGCGAGCGCGTTCCACAGTGGACAGGACGACCACGGCCGCGCCGTCGGTGATCGGTGCGATGTCGTGCCGCCGCAACGGATCCGCGAAGTAGGGCGCGTCGAGCAGCTCGGCGACGTCCCGGCCGGTGCCGCGCGCGGCCACCTCGGCGAGGTCCTTTTCGGACCAGAGCCCGGCCTCCAGGCCCAGCCGCGCCTGGATCCCGGCGATCGAGATCGAGTCCGGCCACAGCGGGGTGACGACGTACGGGTCGAGCTGCAGGGCGAGCACCCGGCGCAGCTGCCCGGCGCTGGACTTGCCGAAGCCGTAGACGAGCGCCGTCTCGACCTCGCCCATCTTGATCTTCAGCCAGGCTTCGTAGAGGGCCCAGGCGGCGTCCATCTCGACGTGGGACTCGTGGATCGGCGGGAACGCGCCGATCGCGTCGACCGCGGCGATGAACGAGAACGCCCGCCCGGCCAGGTAGTCCGACGAGCCGGAGCACCAGAAATCGATGTCCTTTTTGGACAGCCCGGTCTGCGCGAAGACCTCGGCGAAGATCGGGACGAGCATCTCCACGCCGTTGGTGGTGCCCGGGGTTTCGCGGACGTTCGGGGCCTTCGCGAAGCCCGCGATCGCGACGTCTGGCATCAGGACCTCACAGGTGGTGGGCGAAGGTTTCGTAAGCCGCGTCGGGCTCGCCGGTCGGCTCGAAGTGGCTGATGTTCTCCAGCGACGTCCACCACTCCTCGCGCGGCTTCCAGGCGGCGCGCACGCGCATCCCCATCCGGACGTCTTCGGCGGCGCAGCCCAGCACGAGGTGCAGGAAGGCGATGTCGGCGCCGTCGAGCAGGATGTACGCGGCGACGTAGGGCGGCTTGAGCCGCTGGCCGAGGAACGGGACGTTGACGATGCAGAACGTCGTCACGATGCCGGTGTCGGGCAGCTCGACCTCGTCGGTGGTCGGCACGCCGTCGGTCGGGCAGGCCCCGCGCGGCGGGATGTAGACCTTGCCGCAGGCGGGGCAGCGCTGGCCGATCATCTTCCCCTCGGCGAGCCCCCGCAGGTAGGTGCTCTCCTCGGGCGAGGCGGAGTGCAGGTACTTGAGGTGCACCGGCGTGATGACGACGCTGATCGGCGCGCCTTCTTCGCGCTCGGCGACCGGGGGAGCGGGCTCGGTCGGGGCGGTGTCCTCGGCGTCCACCGGCAGGAAGTAGGCGATGTCCCGGATGTGCCCGACGGTCTCCTCGGCCCACCGCACGCGCACCCGCTGTCCACTGTGGATGTTGCCGGGCGAGCCGGCGTCCACGGCGTGCAGCATCGGGGTGTCGGCGCCGTCGAGCTTGACGAGCGCCCAGGCGAACGGCCGGTTCAGCGGCTGGCCGTCGAGCGGCTGCGCGCACCACGACCAGGACACGACGGTGCCTTCTTCGCCGACGGGGACGAACTCGCCGAGCTGTTCGGCGGTGACGGGGTCGTACTCGACCGGCGGCACGTGCACCCGGTCGTCGCTGCCGCGGACGCCTTCGATGCGGCGGTCACGCAGTGCGGTGACGAACCGGCCGAGGACGGGCCCGGTGGAGCGGGTGTAGTCGAAGCCGACGTTCAGCGGTGCCGCAAGCGGTGTCTCGGTCACGTCCTTGAGTGAAACATGTTCTCGTTCTGCCGACAAGGTTCCTCCGCGGAGCGTCTGGATATGTATAGAACGCGTTCTTGTCTACCGGTCGTGGAAGTCCGGTTTCCGCTTCTCCGAGAACGCCCGCGGCCCCTCCTTGGCGTCCTCGGACGCGAAGACCTCGATCCCGTACTGCGAGTCCAGCTTGAACGCCTCTTCCTCGTGCAGGCCCTCCGTGTCGCGGATGGTCCGCAGGATGGCCCGCACCGCCACCGGCCCGTTCGCGTTGACCAGCGCGGCCAGTTCCAGGGCCTTCGCGAGGGCGGTCCCGTCCGGCACCACGTGCCCGATCAGGCCGATCGCCAGCGCCTCGGCCGCGGACAGGTGCCGTCCGGTCAGCAGGATGTCCGCGGCCACCGTGTACGGGATCTGCCGGGGCAGCCGCACCGCCGAGCCGCCCATCGGGAACAGCCCCCACCGGGCCTCCGACACCCCGAAGCGCGCCGAGGAACCCGCCACCCGGATGTCCGTGCCCTGGAGGATCTCGGTCCCGCCCGCGATCGCCGGGCCCTCGACCGCCGCGATCAGCGGTTTCGTCAGGCGGCGGCCCTTGAGGAGCCCCGGGATGCGCGAAGGGTCGAACTTGCCCGACGCGAACGACTCCGACGGGGAATTGCGGGACATCGACTTCAGGTCCGCGCCCGCGCAGAACGCGCCGCCCGCGCCGGTCAGGATGCAGCTGCGGATGCCGTCGTCGGCGTCGACGCGGTCCCACGCCTCGACCATGATCGCCATCATCTCGCCGGTGATCGCGTTGCGCGCCTCGGGCCGGTTCATCGTGACGACGAGGGTCTGACCCTCCTGGGACACCAGCGCGTGCGGTTCACCCACGGAAGACCTCCTGAAGGAGCAGTGCCATTGCCCGGAACGATAACATGTTCTACTTTGAGGGCGTGGCACTCAACATCGCGGATCTTCTGGAGCACGCCGTCGACGCCGTGCCGGAGCGCGTCGCGGTCGTGTGCGGCGACCGGCAGGTCACCTTCGCCGAACTGGATGCGCGGGCCAACCGGCTCGCCCACCACCTCGCCGCGCACGGCGTGGGACGCGGATCCCACATCGGGGTCTACTCCCGCAACTCGATCGAGGCCCTGGAGGCGATGATCGCGGCGTACAAGCTGCGCGCGATCGCCGTCAACGTCAACTACCGCTACGTGCACGGCGAGCTCGTCTACCTCTTCAACGACGCCGAGCTCGTCGCCCTCGTGCACGAACGCAGTTACGCGGACAAAGTCGCCGCCGCCCTGCCGGAGACGCCGAAACTGAAACACGTTGTCGTGATCGACGACGGCAGTGACGGTGACTACGAGCGCTACGGCGGCGTCGACTACGAGACGTCGCTGGCCCAGCAGTCCCCGGAGCGGGACTTCGAGGAGCGCAGCAACGACGACCTGTACATCCTCTACACCGGCGGCACCACGGGCTACCCGAAGGGCGTGCTCTGGCGGCAGGAGGACGTCTGGCGCGCGCTCGGCGGCGGGATCAACTTCGTCACCGGCGAGTACGTCCCGGACGAATGGACGCTCGCCGAGCAGGGCAAGGCCGGGAGCCTCAGCAGGCTGCCCGCCGCGCCGCTCATCCACGGCGCCGCGCAGTGGGCCGCCTTCGGTGCCCTGTTCACCGGCAGCCCGGTGATCTTCGTGCCGCGGTTCGACGCCCACGAGATCTGGCAGGCCGTGCAGGAGCACAAGGTCCAGGTCCTCACGATCGTCGGCGACGCGATGGCCCGCCCGCTCATCGAAGCCTTCCGCGAGGGTGACTACGACGCGTCGTCGATCGTCGCCGTGTCGAGCCACGCCGCCCTGTTCTCCCAGTCGGTGAAGCAGGAGTTCGTCGAGCTCGTCCCGAACGCCGTGATCACCGACGCGATCGGGTCGTCGGAAAGCGGCTTCACCGGGATCGGCATGGTGGCCAAGGGATCCGACCACAGCGCCGGCCCGCGGGTGACCTTCGGCCTCGACGCCATCCTGCTCGACGAAGACGGCAACGTAGTCGAGAAGAAGCCGGGGGCGGTCGGGCTGATCGGCCGCCGCGGGCACGTCCCGCTCGGGTACTACGGCGATCCCGAGAAGAGCAAGAAGATCTTCGTCGAGGTCGACGGCGCCCGGTACGTCGTGCCGGGCGACTACGCCCGCTACGAGGAGGACGGCACGGTCACGCTGCTCGGCCGCGGCTCGCAGTGCGTCAACACCGGCGGCGAGAAGGTCTACCCGGAGGAGGTCGAAGGGGCGCTGAAGTCGCACCCCGACGTCTTCGACGCGCTCGTCATCGGCGTCCCGGACGAGCGGCTCGGCCAGCGCGTCGCCGCCGTCGTCCAGCTTCGCGAAGGCGTCGAAGCGGACTTGGGCGCGCTCGAGGAACACGTCCGCGGGCAGATCGCGGGGTACAAGGTGCCGCGCACGATCTGGCTGGCCGGCGAGATCGGCCGCTCGCCCAGCGGCAAGCCGGACTACCCGTGGGCCCAGCGCTACGCCGCCGAGCACGAACCGGCCGCGGCCCAGCCCGTCTGAGGAGGAACCACACGTGCGGACACCCCTGTGCGACCGGCTCGGCATCGACCTGCCGATCGTCGGGTTCACCCCGTCGGAGCACGTCGCCGCGGCGCTCAGCCGCGCCGGCGGGCTCGGCGTGCTCGGCTGCGTGCGGTTCAACGACGCCGCCGAGCTCGACCGGGTGCTCACCTGGATGGACGAGAACACCGGCGGGAAACCGTACGGCGTCGACATCGTCATGCCGGCGAAGGTGCCGGCCGAGGGCACCCAGGTCGACCTCGCGAAGCTGATCCCGGACGGGCACCGCGCGTTCGTCGACCGTGTCCTGAAGGAGCTGTCCGTCCCGCCGCTGCCGGACGACACCGACGAGCGCGCGGGCGTGCTCGGCTGGCTGCACTCGGTCGCCCGGTCGCACGTCGAGGTCGCGCTCAACCACCCGATCAAGCTGATCGCCAACGCGCTCGGCTCGCCGCCGGCGGATGTGATCGGCCAGTGCCACGACCGTGGTGTCCCGGTCGCGGCCCTCGCCGGGAAGGCCGAGCACGCGGTGCGGCACGTCGAGAACGGCGTCGACTTCGTGGTGGCGCAGGGGTACGAAGCCGGCGGGCACACCGGCGAGATCGCGTCCATGGTGCTGGTGCCGGAGATCGCCGACGCCGTCGACGTGCCGGTGCTCGCCGCGGGCGGGATCGGGTCCGGCCGCCAGGTGGCCGCGGCGCTCGCGCTCGGCGCGTCCGGCGTCTGGATGGGCTCGATGTGGCTCGCCACCGAGGAGTACCTGCAGACGATGGGGGAATCGGTGGCGATGCAGCAGGCGCTTGTCGGGGCGTCGTCGTCGGACACCGTGCGCACGCGGATCTACACCGGCAAGCCGGCCCGGCTGCTCAAGACGCGCTGGACCGAAGCGTGGGCGGCGGCCGACGCGCCCGAGCCGTTGCCGATGCCGCTGCAGAACCTGCTGGTTTCCCACGCGCACAACCGGATCCACGCGGCGAACGACCCGAGCGTGGTGTCGATGCCGGTCGGGCAGATCGTCGGCCGGATGAACTCGGTCCGCCGGGTCGCCGACGTCGTCGCGGAACTGGTGTCCGGCTACGAAGAAGCACTGTCCCGGTTGGACAAGACGCGCTGAGCGAACGAGAAGGGGCCCCGCCGCGGCGGGGCCCCTTCGTCGTGCGGTACCGGTTACAGGCCGGCAGCGGCCGCGGCGATCTTCGACGCGAACGTGCTCACCTCGGTGTAGACGCCGGGGGCGTGCGCGCGGGCGCAGCCGTCACCCCAGGACACGATGCCGACCTGGATCCAGGCGTTGTTCGCGTCGCGGCGGAACATCGGGCCGCCGGAGTCGCCCTGGCAGGTGTCGACGCCGCCGGAGGCGAGGTTGCCCGCGCAGATCTCCGCGCTCGGGATCAGGTCGGGGTAGCTGCCGCCCTGGGCGGCGCAGGTGGCGTCGTCGACGAACGGGACGGTCGCCTTGAGCAGGTAGCGCTGCTGCGCGCCGCCTTCGCGGGCCGCGCCCCAGCCGGCCACGGTGAACGTGCCGTTGTTGTACGCGCTGGTGGTCGCGATCGGCATCGTCGCCAGCCCGCTCACCGGGCTGGCCAGCTTGATCAGCGCCCAGTCGCCGCCGGTCGAGGTGCCGTAGGTGGGGGACTGGTAGACGTAGGTCGAGCGGATCTTCTGCGCGCTGGAGCTCTGCAGGTCGACGACGCCGACGGTCGCCGTGATCGAGGTGTTGGACCCCGTCCGGCTGACGCAGTGCGCGGCGGTGAGGACGATCTGGTTGGTGTAGAGCGCTCCGCCGCAGCCCATGGAAAGCCGGACCATGAACGGGAATTCGCCCTGGGCGGCCCGGGTTCCGCCGACGACGTCGGTGGACGGCGGCTGGGCGGCGGTGGCGATCGCCGGGGTGGCGAACGACGCGGCCGCGGCGACCGCGGCCAGTGCGGTGGTGGCGTTTCTGAGCAGGGTGAACCAGCGCTTGGGAGCCAAGGGGATCAGTCCTTCCAGTGTCCACAGTGGAGACCGTTGCCGTCGGCGGCTCCCTGACTACACCAGGTGATCAAGACCGGGACAACCGACTTTCTTCGGATCTTTCGGGCGGTTGGGTGATTTCTCACCGGCGGATCCGGCGAACGCCGTAGGCCGAAGCGCCGAGCAGGAGCGCGGCGCAGCCGGCCAGCACCGACGGCAGCGGCAGGCTGAACGCCAGCACCACGCACCCGGCCAGCCCCAGGGCGGCCCGCGCCTTCCCCGGCAGCGTGAGCGCGGCGGCGTTGGCGACGGCGTAGTAGGTCAGGACGGCGAAGGACGAGAAGCCGATCGCCGACCGCAGGTCGATCGACGCGGCGAGCACGGCGACGACGACCCCGACCGCGAGCTCGGCCCGGTGCGGCACCTGGTAGCGCGGGTGGACGGCGGCGAGGAACCGGGGGAGGTGGCCGTCGCGGCTCATCGCCAGCGTCGTGCGCGAGACGCCGAGGATGAGCGCGAGCAGCGAGCCGAGGGCGGCGACGGCCGCACCCACCCGGACGACCGGGGCGAGCCACCCCGGGACGGCCGCGGCGATCGGGTCCGGGCTCGCGGCGAGCGCCGCCGGGCCGAGCCGGACCAGCAGCAGCACCGCCAGCGCCGCGTAGACCACCAGGGTGATGCCGAGGGCCAGCGGGATGGCGCGCGGGATGGTCCGGGCCGGATCGCGGACCTCCTCACCGAGCGTCGCGAGCCGCGCGTACCCGGCGAAGGCGAAGAAGAGCAGCCCGGCCGCCTCCAGGACGCCCCCGCCACCCGGCCAGGCGACGAGCGGGCCGCCGCCGGACGGGCCGGCGGCCATCGCCACCCCCGCCGCGGTGAGCACGAGCAGGGTGCACGAGACGATCACCCGGGTCGCCAGCGCCGAGCGGTGCACGCCGAAGTAGTTGACGGCGGTGAGGGCGGCGACCACCGCGACGGCGAGCGCGCTCCGCCACGGCTGCCCGAGCCCGGGGGCGGCGTAGGCGACGACGGTCAGCGTCATCGCGGCGCAGCTGGCCGTTTTCCCGGTGACGAATCCCCAGCCGGCCAGGTATCCCCAGAATTCACCGAGTCGTTCCCGGCCGTACACGTACGTTCCGCCGGATTCGGGATGAATGGCGGCCAGTCGAGCCGACGACATCGCGTTGCAATAGGCGACGACGGCCGCGACGACCAGTGCGATGAGCAGCCCGGCCCCGGCGGCGCGCGCCGCCGGGGCGAACGCGGCGAACACACCGGCCCCGATCATCGAGCCGAGGCCCAGGAAAACGGCGTCGGCGAGGCCGAGCCGGCGAGCCAGCGGGGCGGGACGCATCCGGGTGATCCTCCAGGTATCGGGTGGTGTTGCGCGCCACAGCGAACCACGGCACGCGCGGAACCGAATAGGGTCGGGTGCGTGCCCGCCCCTTCGCGTCATGACCGCCTTTCCGCCGACGGCCCCGTACTGGACGGGATTCCCGAGCACGGCCGTGTTCCGCGGTACTACGCGGTCAAGGTCGAGCTGCTGGCGGTGATCGCGGAACTCGGCGAAGGCGCGGCGCTGCCGACGGAACGGGAACTGTGCGAACGGTTCGAAGTGTCGAGGGCGACCGTACGGCAGGCGGTCGGGGAGCTGGTGCTCGAGGGCAAGCTCAGCCGCCGCCAGGGCAGCGGCACCTACGTCGCCGGCCCGAAGCTCGTGCAGCCGCTGGCACTGGTGAGCTACACCGAGGGGCTCCGGCGCCAGGGCATCCGGCCCGGCCGCAACGTCATCACGCTGGAGCGGCGCGTCGCGGGCCGTGCCCTGGCCGCCGACCTGCAGGTGACGTCGGACGCCGAGGTGTTCCACCTCGAGCGCGTGCTGCTGGCCGACGAGGAACGCGTGGGGCTGGAGTCGACATACCTCCTCGTCGACCGGTTTCCCCGGCTGCTGGAGGTGTTCGACCCCGAGCAGTCGTTGTACGCGTGCCTGAGCGAGCGGCTCGGCGTGGTGTTCGACGGCGCCGAAGAGCGGGTCGAGACGGTGCTGGCGACGCCGCGGGAGGCGTTGCTCATCGGGACGAACCCGGCGCTGCCGATGCTGCTGATGCACCGGATCTCGTGGGGCCCGGACGGGGTGCCGTTCGAGCGGGTGCGGTCCCTTTACCGAGGTGACCGGCTCAGCTTCACCACCCGTCTGGGGCGCAACGACTAACCGCTCGGGTGAAACCAGGCGAGTTCCTTCGATAACAGATAGATAACTCATCCGGTCCAATATTCGGGGCGTCTTCACCCTGCGTTAGCGGCAGGGCCAGCCGTCGTTGGCGCGCTCCGGCGAGCGTGGGCGCCGTGCGAATCCTCATCGTGGGCGGTGGCGTGCTCGGCACGCTGCACGCCTGGCAGGCCGTCGAACGCGGCCACGACGTCGTCCAGCTCGAACGCGAACCCGAGGCCCGCGGCGCGTCCGTGCGCAACTTCGGCCTGGTCTGGGTCGGTGGCCGCGCGTCCGGTCCCGAACTCGAGACCGCCCAGCGGGCCCGCGTGCTGTGGGCCGAACTCGGCGAGCGCGTCCCCGCCCTCGGCTTCCGCGCCAACGGCTCGCTGACCGTCGTCCGGACCGAGGCCGAACTCGCCGTGGCCCGCGAAGCGGCGGCCACCGGCGGGGACCGCGGCTTCAAGGTGCTCGACGCCGACGAGACGCGAGCGCTCAACCCCGCGCTGCGCGGCGACTTCCTCGGCGCGCTGTGGTGCGAGCGCGACGCCGCCGTCGAGCCGCGGACCGCCCAGCCCGCCCTGCGCGCCGAACTCGCGAAGAGCGGCCGCCACACCTGGCGCCCGGGCCGCGAGGTCCGGCAGCTGACCGGCACCGGCGTCGTCGACGACCACGGCGAGCGGCACGACGGCGACGTCGTCGTCTTCTGCACCGGCGCCTGGACCGGCGGCCTCGTCCGGGAGCTGGCCGGCGACCCGCCGGTGCGGAAAGTCCGGCTCCAGATGGCCCAGACCGAGCCACTGGGCGAACCCCTCACCACGAGCGTCGCCGACGGCGACAGCTTCCGCTACTACCCGGCCTACCGCGGTCCCGCCCTCGACGCGCTCGCCCGGACCCAGCCGCAGGGCGACGTCGCCGCGGCCCACCGCATGCAGCTCCTGCTCGTCCAGCGGCTCGACGGCTCGCTCACCATCGGCGACACCCACGAGTACGACGAGCCGTTCGCCTTCGACGTCACCGAAGACCCGTACGCGCACCTCGCCGGGGTCGCGGGCGCGCTGCTGGGGCGCCCGCTGCCGCGGATCCGCCGCCGCTGGGCCGGGGTGTACGCGCAGACCGCCGACCCGGCGCAGGTGGTGCACCGCGCCCGCGTCGCGGCCAACGCCGTCCTGGTCACCGGCCCGGGCGGGCGCGGGATGACCTGCGCGCCCGCCATCGCCGAAGCCACCGCCGAGGAGCTGAACCTGTGATCCCCGAACTCGCCGTGCTCGACATGGCCGGCACGACCGTCGCCGACGACGGCCTGGTCGTGCGCGCCTTCACCACCGCGGTCGACGCCGTCGGCGTCCCCGAAGCGCGGCACCCGGACATGCTCCGGTACGTCACCGACACGATGGGGCAGTCGAAGATCACCGTCTTCCGTGCTCTGCTCGACGACGAAAGCCGGGCGCAGCAAGCGAATGCGGCTTTCGAAGCGGCTTACGGCGAGCTCGTCGCGGCGGGGGAGTGCACGCCCATCCCCGGCGCCGAAGACGTCGTCCGCCGCCTCCGCGAGGACGGCGTCAAGGTGGCGTTGACGACCGGGTTTGCGCCCGCCACCCAGGGCGCCATCCTCGATGCCCTCGGCTGGCACGACCTCGCCGACCTCGCGCTCGCCCCCGGCGAAGGCGTCCGCGGCCGCCCGTTCCCCGACCTCGTCCTCACCGCCGCGCTGCGGCTCGGCGTCACCGACGTGCGGCGGATCGCCGTCGCCGGCGACACCGCGTCCGACGTCCTCTGCGGCCGGCGCGCCGGGGCGTCCGTCGTCGCCGGCGTCCTCACCGGCGCCGGCCGCCGCGACGACTTCGCCGGCGCCACCCACGTCCTCGATTCCGTCGCCGACCTCCCCGCCGTGCTCGAAGGAGAACCCCGATGAAGAAGACCCTCGCCGCCGTCCTCGCGGTGGCGCTGACCGCCCTGCTGTCCGCCTGCGGCGGCACCGGCGCCGCGAGCGCCGGCGGCAAAACCGTCACTGTGTACACAGTGGACGGACTGGAAGACTGGTACACCGCGCGCTTCGCCGAGTTCAAGCAGCAGACCGGCATCACCGTGCAGGCGGTCACCGCCGGTTCCGGCGAGGTCGCGTCCCGCGTCGAGAAGGAGAAGGCCAACACCCAGGCCGACGTCCTCGTCACGCTGCCGCCGTTCGTCCAGCGCGTCGCCGGCCTGCTGCAGCCCTACACCCCGGCGGGCGCCGACAAAGTGTCCGAAAAGGACGCCCAGGGCCGCTACTTCGCCGTGATGGACAACTACCTCAGCTTCATCCGCAACCCGCAGTCGGCCGCGAAGACCTGGGACGACCTGCTCGCCCCGGCGCTCAAGGGCAAGGTGCAGTACTCGACGCCCGGCGAGGCCGGCGACGGCACCGCGGTCCTCCTGCAGCTGCAGCACGTCCTCGGCGAGCAGGGCGCGCTCGACTACCTCGGCAAGCTGGAGGCGAACAACGCCGGGCCGTCGTCGTCCACCGGCAAGCTGCAGCCGAAGGTGGCCAAGGGCGAGCTGCTGGTGGCCAACGGCGACGTCCAGATGAACCTCGCCGAGATCGCCAAGAGCGGTGGCTTCGAGGTGTTCTTCCCGGCCGACGCCCAGGGCAGGCGCTCGACGTTCGCGCTGCCCTACTACGCCGGGCTGGTGGCGAACGCGCCGCACGCCGACGACGCCAAGAAGCTGCTCGACTTCCTGTTCTCGCCCGAGGTCCAGGCGAAGGCCGCCGACGCGTACGGCATCCCGGCCCGCGCCGACGTCACCCCGGTCGGCCCGAACGCGGCGAAGATCAAGGCCGCGCTCGACGGCGTCGAGATCTGGCACCCGGACTGGACCGCGGTGCTCGGCCGCCTGGACGCCGACCTGGCCGCCTACAAGAAGGCCGTCGGCCGGTGACCCCGGCCGTCGAATGGCGTGGGGTGTCCGTCCACTTCGGACGTACGACCGCGCTGGACACCCTCGACCTGACGGTCGCCCGCGGCGAGACCCTGGCGCTGCTCGGGCCGTCCGGCTCCGGCAAGTCGACGGCGCTCAAGGCGCTCGCCGGGTTCGTCCGGCCTGCCGCCGGCCGGGTGCTCCTGGCCGGGGAGGACGTCACCGGCACCCCGCCGCACCGGCGTGGCCTCGGCGTCGTCGTGCAGAGCTACGCGCTGTTCCCGCACCTGCGCGTCGACGCCAACGTCGCCTTCGGGCTCAAGGCCCGGCGGACGCCGCGCGCCGAGACCGCCCGGCGGGTCGCCGAAGTCCTCGACCTGGTCGGCATGGGGGCCTACGCCCGGCGGTTCCCGCGCGAGCTGTCCGGCGGGCAGCAGCAGCGCGTCGCACTGGCGAGGGCGCTGGCCATCCGGCCGCCGGTGCTGCTGCTCGACGAGCCACTGTCCGCATTGGACGCCGCCCTGCGCGAAGACATGATCACGGAACTGCTGCGGCTGCGGGCCGAACTGCCGGACACGACGCTCGTCTACGTCACCCACGACCAGGGCGAGGCCCTCGCGCTGGCCGACCGGATCGCGGTGATGCGGGATTCGCGGCTGGTCGAAACCGGCCCGTGCGAGCAGCTCTACCGGCGGCCCGCCGCGGAGTTCACGGCGAGCTTCCTCGGCGCGGCCAACCTCATCCCGGTCGACCTCGTCAGCGACGGCACGCCCGCGACCGTCCGGCTCGGCGGCCGCGTGCTGACCGCCGAGCCGACCGGCGCGCTCGGGGCGGGCCCGGTCGCGCTGGGCGTGCGCCCGCACCGCGTCGGCGTCGGCACCCCCGGCGCGGACACCCTCCCGGCGCTGGTGCGGGCGGTGCAGTGGCGCGGCACCGGCTACCGCCTGGACCTGGAGCTCGACGGCGGCGCGCTGATCCGCGCCGAGGTCCCCGACGCCTTCCCGGTCGGCACGGCGGTCGGCGTCTCGATCCCGGACGGCTGCCCCCTGGTCGGAGTCACCTCATGACCGCCGTCGCCCTCGTGAGTGGTAAGGCGAGTTCTAACTCGCCTTACCACTCACGACGGGGCAGGGCGTGGGTGTGGCTGCTGCCGCCGCTGGTGGTCGTGGCGGTGTTCTGCGGCTACCCGCTGGTGCTGGTGGCCGGGCAGTCCCTGACCACGGGCACCGGGTTCGGGTTCGCGGTGTGGGCGGAGGTGCTCGGCTCGGCGGAGTTCCGCGACGCGGCGCTGCAGACCGTGCTGCTCGCCCTCGGCGCGACCGCGGGCTGTGTGCTGCTCGGGACGTTCCTCGCGCTGGTGATCGCGTTCGTGCCGTTCCCGGGCGCGCGGACGCTGTCGCGGTTGGTGGACACCGTGCTCGCGTTCCCGTCGTTCCTCATCGCGCTGGCGTTCACGTTCCTGTACGGCTCCGCGGGTGTGTTCGGCGCGGGCGGGTTCCTGTACTCGCCGTGGGGCGTGCTGCTGGCCGAGGTCACGTTCTACACGCCGTTCGTCATGCGGCCGGCGCTGGCGGCGTTCGGCCAGGTCCCGGGCGTGCACCTGGACGTCGCCGCGTCGCTCGGCGCGCGGCCGGGCCGGGTGCTGTGGCGGGTCGTGCTGCCCGCGGCGCTGCCTTCGCTGGCGGCGGGGGCGTGCCTGACGCTGCTGCTGGCGCTCAACGAGTTCGGCATCGTGCTGTTCCTCGGCGCGAAGGGTGTCACGACGCTGCCGATGCTGGTGTACGGCAAGGGGATCGTCACGTTCGACTTCCCGGCGGCGAGCGTCGTCGCACTGGTCGACGTCGCGATTTCCCTGCTGTTGTACGGGAGTTACCGGTTCCTGGCGGGAAGGGGTCGCGGTGCTGCTGTGGACGCGGCGTAGCAAGGTGCTGCTGTGGCTGGTGTTCGGGGTGGTGTTCACCGTCGTGGTCGTGGCGCCGCTGGCGATGATCGTGCTGGCGTCGTTCGCCGGGCACTGGACCGGCGTACTGCCCGGCGGGCTCACCCTGGGGCACTACGCGGACGCGTTGTCGGGGGAGACGTTCGCGAGCCTCTCGGTGAGCGTCCAGACGGGCGTGGTCGCGGGCGCGGCGGCCGTGCTGCTCGGCACCTGGGCGGCGCTGGCGGCCGAGACCGCGCCGCGGCGGGTGCGGCAGCTCACCGGGACGCTGTTCCACCTGCCGATCGCGGTGCCGTCGGTGGTGCTGGGCCTGGCGCTGCTGGTGGCGTTCAGCCGGCCGCCGCTGGCGTTCAACGGGACGCGCTGGATCGTGCTGCTCGGGCACCTGCTGATCCTGCTGCCGTTCGCCTACAGCACGGTCTCGGCGGCGCTCGCCCGCGTCGACCCGCAGCTGGCCCAGGCGGCGGCATCGCTGGGTGCCTCCCCTGTCCGGGTGGTGTTGCGGGTGCGGATCCCGGTGCTGCTCCCGGCGATGACGGCGTCGGCGAGCCTCGCGCTGGCGATGTCGATGGGCGAGCTGGGCGCGACGATGATGCTGTACCCGCCGGACTGGCGCACCCTCCCGGCGAGCATCTTCGCGCTGACCGACCGCGGCCAGGTGTTCCTCGCCGCCGCGGCCACGGTGCTGCTGCTCGGGGTCACCCTCGCGGGGGTGGTCCTGCTGGGCCTGGCCCGCGGCCGGGCGGCCGCCCGCTGACCGCGTGCAACCCGGCGGCGGTCCGTTACGTCTGGCAGGTATGCGTACCACGAAACTGCTGGGCACGGG
The DNA here is from genome assembly GCF_000716785.1 of Amycolatopsis vancoresmycina. Classification (GTDB taxonomy): domain Bacteria; phylum Actinomycetota; class Actinomycetes; order Mycobacteriales; family Pseudonocardiaceae; genus Amycolatopsis; species Amycolatopsis vancoresmycina. Next base: position 179,753 of record NZ_JNYY01000008.1, on the reverse strand, counting down.
CCTGCTGCTGCTCACGGTGACGGCCTGCGCGGCGAACTCCGGCGCGGGCGCCCCGGCGGCGGGCGGCCCCGCCTCGGCCACGTCGTCGGCGAGCGCGCCCGCACCCGGGCCCGTGACCCCGACGCCCGTCTCGCCGCCGACGCAGACGGCCGGGCGCCCGACCCAGGGCATCGCCCCGGGCGACGACGTCATCGCCGAGACGCAGGTCGACGCCCGTCAGCTGCCCGAGGGCTACCCGCGCAGCCTCACCCGCAGCCTCGACGGCAAGACGCTGATCCTGCAGGCCGAGGAGGGCGGCTGCCGCCGCATCTCGGCCCGCGTCGGCGACCAGACGGCCCAGCAGGTGGTCGTGCTGGTCGCCGTGCTGTCGGCGCCGAAGGGGCAGATGTGCCCGGACTACATCCGGGAGATCAAGATCCCCCTGGTGCTCACGGCGCCGCTGGGCTCGCGCACGGTCGTCCTCCGCCAGGGCTGACCACCTTCGGACGCTGGGAGGGCGCTCGCGGGATGCCCGCGGGCGCCCTCCCAGACCAGCTCCGGCAAACCGTCGCCGGGCCCCCGCTCACACCACGTCCGGTGCAACCCCGCGGCACCCCCGTTCCGTCTTCGGGACATGAGGTACTTAGCGAAGGTGGTCGGGACAGGTGCGTTCCTGCTGATGGCGACGGCCTGCGCCGGCCAGGACATGGCCACCAGCCAGCCCGCCGGCGGTGTCTCCACGGCGCCCACCGGCAGCGTGTCGACGTTGCCGTCGGCGAGTGAACCCGTGGTGCCGCAGCCGACCCCCAACCCGCCGGGGAAGCCGCGGCTCACCGTGCCCGAGGGCAGCACGCCGGTGCCCGCGGCCAAGATCGACGCGACCGCGCTGCCCGCCGGGTTCCCGCGCGAGGTGTGGACGTCCAACGGCGGCACGATCCTCGACATCCGCGCCCAGGAGGGTGGCTGCGGCCACGCGCTCGGCGAGGCGGCCGAGCAGACCGCCGGCCACGTCGTCGTCAACCTGAGCGAGACGAAGGCGCAGACCGGGCAGATGTGCACCATGGACATCCGCTACCCGGTGATCTCGGTCGCCCTGGCCGCGCCGCTGGACCAGCGCACGGTGGTGCTGAAGACCACGCCGCCGAAGTGACGGCGAGGCCGTGACCCCGGATCGCCCGGGGTCACGGCCGGTCCGGAGTGGACATTCGGCGCCCAGTGGTCCGGACCACGAGGGCGCCGGCGTCGAAGTTGTCGAAAATTGTCATGGCTCCCGCTGAACCGCCGCCGTGACCGGGCCGTGTCCCCGGGTGAGGTGGCGATCAGAGAGGAGGGGCCCATGCCCCGGTTGAGCAGTGGCAGGCACCGCAAGCAGGCGACCGTCGGACTGGCCGCGTTGCTGGGCGTCGCCGGTGTCACCGCGACCGCCATCGCGCTGAGCAGTCCCGCGGGCAACGCGGCCGAAGCGCCCAAGGAGAACTGCGCCGGACTCGACACCGCGCTGCAGAACAACCTGAACTTCATCGCGGGCCAGCAGGCGAACCCGGACGCGCAGTCGGCCGCCCGGATCGCCAACCGCCAGGCGGTGGTGGACCTGATCCAGCAGCGGCGGCAGGTGGCGGGCTGCACGGCGAACGTCGCGGCGAACAACGGCCAGGCCGCCGCCGCACCCGGCAACTCCGGCAACGCGCCGGGCAAGGCGCAGGCGCCCGGCCAGCAGAAGAAGCAGGACCAGGCCGCCGCCGGTGGTGCGGTGGGCCAGGTCGTCTGCCCCGGATCGACCGTGACGCTCTCGGGCGAGGGCGGCGCGCCGGCCGCGTCGAGCAACCAGTTCCCGGCCGGGACGAAGCTGAAGGTGACCAACCTGGACAACTCGAAGTCCACGACGGTCGAGGTGACCTCGGTGTCGGGCAGCTGCACGCTGCTCAACAACGCGGCCTTCGAGCAGGTGCGGGAGCCCGGCAAGTTCCTCATCCGGCGCGCGCGGATCGAGCGCGTCGGCTGAGGGTACGGAAAAGGGGACACCGGCGGCGGGCCGGTGTCCCCTTTCCCTTGTCCGCTAACGGAAGCTGATCTGCAGCACCGGGTCGCCGGTGCTGGCGAAGAAGTCGTTGCCCTTGTCGTCGATGACGACGAACGCCGGGAAGTCCTCGACCTCGATCTTCCAGACGGCCTCCATGCCGAGTTCGGCGTACTCGAGGACGTCGACCTGCTTGATGCAGTCCTGCGCGAGCCGCGCCGCCGGGCCGCCGATGGAGCCGAGGTAGAACCCGCCGTGCGCCTGGCAGGCGTTCGTCACCTGCTTCGAGCGGTTCCCCTTGGCCAGCATGACGAGCGAGCCGCCGGCGGCCTGGAACTGCTCGACGTAGGAGTCCATCCGCCCGGCCGTGGTGGGCCCGAACGAACCCGACGCGTAGCCCTCGGGCGTCTTCGCCGGGCCGGCGTAGTAGACCGGGTGGTTCTTCAGGTAGTCCGGCATCTCCTCGCCGGCGTCGAGGCGCTCGGCGATCTTCGCGTGCGCGATGTCCCGGGCGACGACCAGCGGCCCGGTCAGCGAAAGCCGCGTCTTGACCGGCAGCTGCGAGAGCTGCGCCCGGATCTCGGCCATCGGCCGGTTGAGGTCGACGGCGACGACGTCGTCGGAGAGGTCTTCCTCGGTGACGTCGGGCAGGAAGCGGGCCGGGTCGCGCTCGAGCTGTTCGATGAACACGCCGTCGGCGGTGATCTTGGCCTTGGCCTGCCGGTCGGCCGAGCAGGAGACGGCGACGCCGACCGGGCAGCTGGCGCCGTGCCGCGGCAACCGGATGACCCGGACGTCGTGGCAGAAGTACTTCCCGCCGAACTGGGCGCCGATGCCGAACTGCCGGGTCATCTCCAGCACCTGCTGCTCGAGGCCGGTGTCGCGGAAGGCGTGCCCGAGTTCCGAGCCCTCCTGCGGCAGGTTGTCGAGGTAGCGCGCGGAGGCGAGCTTGGCGACCTTGAGGTTGAACTCGGCCGACATCCCGCCGACGACGATCGCGAGGTGGTACGGCGGGCAGGCGGCGGTGCCGAGGCTGCGCAGCTTTTCGTCGAGGAAGCGCGCGAGCCGCTTCGGGTTCAGGACGGCCTTCGTCTCCTGGTAGAGGAAGGTCTTGTTGGCGCTGCCGCCGCCCTTGGCCATGAAGAGGAACTCGTAGGTCGGGTCCCCGTCCTTGTGGTAGAGCTCGATCTGCGCCGGCAGGTTGGTCCCGGTGTTGCGCTCGTCCCAGAAGCTGACCGGCGCCATCTGCGAGTACCGCAGGTTCAGCTGCTGGTAGGCGTCGAAGATGCCCTGCGAGAGGGCGCGCTCGTCGTCACCGCCGGTGAGCACGCCTTCGCCGCGCTTGCCGATGACGATGGCGGTCCCGGTGTCCTGGCACATGGGCAGCACGCCCCCGGCGGAGATGGCGGCGTTGCGCAGCAGGTCCATGGCGACGAACCGGTCGTTCCCGGACGCTTCGGGGTCATCGACGATGGCACGCAGCTGCTGCAGGTGTGACGTGCGCAACAGGTGCTGGATGTCGGTGATGGCGGTGCGCGCGAGCGTGGTGAGCGCTTCGGGGGCGATCTTCAGGAAGGTGCGCCCGGCGGCTTCGACGGTCTCGACGCCCTGATCGGTGACCAGGCGGTATTCGGTGGTGGTGTCCTTGCCCAGCGGGAGGACTTCGGTGTGCTGAAACGTGGTGGACGGCACTGTCAGGCTCCTTTGCCAGCTCCGGGATCGGTCCACCCTACGGGGGGTTCGATGGGTACGTGACAGAAGCACCCGGTCACTGTGGGCCACCCCACGCGGGCTCGGTCGCTGTGGGGGATGCCTTGGTGGATCCATCACCCCGATGCCCGATTGTGACTACGGACGGCGGTGCCGCGTCAAGGCGGGAAAGCGTGCCTTGACCCGGCGCCGCCGTCCGTGTTCGGGCTTCGGATCGGGGTGGTGGGGAGGCCTGGGTGAGTGGGGGGTCGGTGATGCCCGCCCGCGCCGGTTCGGCTGCTGGGACGTGTGCGCGTTTGCCGATGGCCTGCTGCGCTGGGAGCTGGTCGGGAGGCCGGGTCCACCCCGACGGACCCGACCTCCCGGGGGAAGCTTCCGGATGCGTGCACATCCGGTTGCGAGGCCTGCGCGAGCACTTCGAAGGCTGTCGTGACGCAGGTCATAAGTCAACGCCGCCGAACGGGTGCTGGCGGAGGGTTGCTACCCAGGCCCGTTGGCGGTGAAACCACTTTTTCGTGGAAAATTTTCGTTGCCTGGTCGGGGACGCAAAACGGGGCGGGTGCTCGGTGAGCACCCGCCCCGACTGGAACCGGTCAGCTGGCGTACGCGCGGAGCCGGTCCGCCCGCTCGCCCTGGCGGAGCTTGGACATGACCTCGCGCTCGATCTGGCGGACGCGCTCGCGGGACAGCCCGAAGTGCTTGCCGATCTGGTCGAGCGTGCGCGGCTGGCCGTCGTCCAGGCCGTAGCGCAGGCGGATCACGTGCTGCTCGCGGTCGTCCAGCGTCGCCAGCACCCGGCGCAGGTCGTCCTGCAGCAGGCCCGAGATCACGGCGCTCTCGGCGTCCGTTGCCTCGGAGTCCTCGATGAAGTCGCCCAGCGGGGCGTCCTCCTCGGTGCCGACCGGCATGTCCAGGCTTACCGGGTCACGCGAGTGGTCGAGCAGGTCCGAGATCTTGTGCGCCGGGATGCCCGACTCGGCCGCCAGCTCCTCGTGCGTCGCGTCGCGGCCGAGCTGCTGGTGCAGGTCGCGCTTGATGCGGGCCAGCTTGTTCACCTGTTCCACCAGGTGGACCGGCAGCCGGATGGTGCGGCCCTGGTCCGCCATGCCCCTGGTGATGGCCTGCCGGATCCACCAGGTCGCGTAGGTCGAGAACTTGAACCCCTTGGAGTAGTCGAACTTCTCCACCGCGCGGATCAGGCCCAGGTTCCCCTCCTGGATCAGGTCGAGCAGCGGCATCCCCCGGCCGGTGTAGCGCTTGGCGAGCGAGACCACCAGGCGGAGGTTCGCCTCCAGCAGGTGGTTCTTCGCCACGTGGCCGTCGCGGACCAGCGCGGCCAGCTCGGTGCGCCGCTTCGCCGTGAGGTCCTCGGCCGTGTCCAGCATGTGCTGGGCGAACACCCCGGCTTCGATGCGCTTGGCCAGCTCGACCTCGTCGGCCGCGCTGAGCAGGGCCGTCTTGCCGATGCCGTTGAGGTAGACGCGGACGAGGTCGGCGGCGGGGCTCTGGGCGTCGAGGTCGGCGTCGGTGAGCGCCCCCACGCCCAGCGTCGCCGGCTCCTCGGTCGTCTGAGCCGGGATGCGCTCGCGAATCCCGCGCGACTCGCGTTCGAGAGTCTGGACTGACATTCTGCCTCCCCGGTCACGGGCTGAACGTGCTGCTGCGGTCGTCCACCGGGTGCGTACCCGCGGACCGGGGCCTGTGGATCCCGGTACGCCGGTCCGGCCGGCTTGGCTGGACATCTGGCACAACGCTCCGGGTTCCCAAAACGTTCCCGGCTCGTCATAGGAGAAGACGGCTGCGGGAGCGATCCGGTTGCTGAATCAAGGCTGAGCTTTTCCTGAGAACGTTCCGTGACCCAGGAACCTGAGAATTCCATATGAATCCGGCCGGAAACCGAACCGGATCGCAGTGGTCTAGACCTCTATGAGAACCGTGAACGGACCGTCGTTCACGCTCGAGACCGCCATCATCGCCCCGAACCGGCCGGTCGCCACGGTGGCGCCGCGGCCGCGCAGCTCGGCCACGACCGCGTCCACCAACGGCTCGGCGACCTCCGGCCGGGCGGCCTGCGTCCACGACGGCCGCCGCCCTTTCTTCGTGTCGCCGTAGAGGGTGAACTGGCTCACCACGAGCAGTGGCGCATTCACCGTGGCGCATGATTCCTCGTCGCGCAGCACCCGCAGTTCGTGCAGTTTGCGGGCCATCACCGCGGCCTTCGCGGCATCGTCGCCGACGTGAATTCCCAGCAGCACCAGCAAACCCGGCTCGTCGATCGCGCCGACGACCTCGCCGTCCACCGTCACGTCCGCCCGCGTGACGCGGGCCGCGACCGCCCTCACCGGCCCGCCGGGACGAGCATCCCGTGCCGCACGAGCTCCCGGACGACGGGCAGTGCCGCGGCGGCCAGCTCTTCGGGCGACAGGCCCTGTGCGGCCGCGAGGAGCTCGATCAGGTCCTCCAGGGGCAGGGCGCCGCGGCAGCCCGCGAGCAGCCGCATGGCGAGGTCGTCGACCTCGTGCTGCCAGCCCGGCCCGTCGGTGCGGTGCAGCCGCCGGATGGTCGTCTCCCAGCCCTCGTCGCCGGGCTCGTCGACGCTTTCCAGCAAAACCGTGTCCGGCACCACAAAACGGACATCGAGTAAGGAATCACCCGATTCGCGCAGCCATTCCACCCGGTCCAGCCAGCCCGCCGCTTCCGGGCCCAGCGGGTCGTCGTAGGCCTGCCGCAGGTCCTCGCACACCACGGTCGGCGTCCGCCCGGCCGCCCGCCGCAGCGTGACGAACCCGAACCCGATGCCCCGGACGTCGTTCGCGGCGAACCAGTCCAGCCACGCCGCCGCCTTCGCCCGGCCCTCCGGCGAGCGCGGGTCGAGACCCGCGTCGCGCAGCCAGGTGCCGACGTAGAGCGCCGGATCGGCGACATCGCGCTGCACGAACCAGGCGTCGGTCTCCGCGGGCAGCCAGCGGCTCACCCGGTCGGCCCAGTCTTCGCGCGAGGTGTGCAGCCAGGACGCGAGGAGGTGCCCGGTGCCGCCGTCGTCGAGGAAGCCCGGCAGCTGCCGCACCACCAGCGCGCTCGCGTCGTCGCCGGCCAGCCCGGAGTCGCGGTAGGTGTAGTCCACCCGGGCCGGGCCGACCACGAACGGCGGATTGCAGACGATCTGGTCGAACTTCCGCCGCGCGACCGGCGCGAACCACTCGCCCTGAACGAGCTCGACGTCGAGTTCGTTGAGCCGGAAGGTCGCCGCGGCCAGTGCCAGCGCCCGCGCCGAGACGTCGGTGGCGGTGACGCGCTGGGCGTGCCGGGTCGCGTGCAGCGCCTGGACGCCGTTGCCGGTGCCGAGGTCGAGCAGGGTGCCGACCGGGCGGCGGCTGGTCGCGCGGATCAGCGACAGCGACGCGTGGCCGACGCCGAGCACGTGGTCCTCGGGCACGGTGTGACCCAGCAGGTCGGCGTCGAGGTCCGACACGACCCACCACGAACCCTCTTCGTCGCCGTGCGGCCGGATGTCGAGCGCGGCGCGGTAGCCGTCGGCGACCGGCGCCAGCGCCCCCGCGGTGACGGCGTCTTCGGGCGCGAGAGGCGCGAACGCGGCCTTGACAGCGGTCTCCGGCTCGGTGCCGCCCAGCAGGAACAGCCGGATCAGCGTGCCGAGGTCACCGGCGTCGCGGCTCGCGCGCTCGGCCGGCACCGGTTCGCCACGGCCCAGCGCCGCGTGCGCGGCCCCGCCGAGGGCCGCCACCACGCCGTCGGCGTCGTAGGCGGTGCGCCGGAAGGCCTCGCGCAGCCGCGCGCAGACGTCGTCGGACAGGTCGGGCAGTGCGGTTCGCGTGCTCACGGTGGGTAATGCTGCCACGATGGCCCCCGTGACCCTTGAACGCGTCCTCGCCCCGCTCGCCGCGGCGCTGCCCGAGCTCGAAGCGCTGTACATCGACTTCCACCGGCACCCGGAGCTGTCCTTCGCCGAGCACCGGACGGCGGCCGAGCTGGCCCGGCGGCTGGCGGACGACGGTTACGAGGTGCACACCGGGATCGCCGGCACCGGCGTGGCCGGCGTGCTGCGCAACGGCGAGGGCCCCACGGTGCTGCTGCGGGCCGACATCGACGCGCTGCCGGTCGAGGAGAAGACCGGGCTGTCCTACGCCAGCACGGCCCGCGGCACCGATGAGCACGGCAACGACGTCCCGGTCATGCACGCGTGCGGGCACGACATGCACGCCACCTGGCTTTCCGGCGCCGCCGCGTTGCTGGCGAAGGGCCGCGACACGTGGTCCGGCACGCTGCTGGTGGTGTTCCAGCCGGGGGAGGAGAGCGCGGGCGGCGCGTCGGCGATGGTCCGCGACGGCCTGTTCGACATCGCCGGCAAGCCCGACGTCGTGTACGGGCAGCACCTGGTGCCCGGCCCGGCCGGCTGGGTGCTCACCCGGCCCGGGGTGATCATGGCCGCCACCGACACGCTGCGCGTCACCCTGCACGGCCGCGGCGGGCACGGCTCGCGCCCGGAGACCACCGTCGACCCGGCCGTGCTGGCCGCGTCCGTGGTGCTCAAGCTGCAGACGATCGTGTCCCGGGAGATCGCCGCCACTGAATCGGCGGTCGTCACGGTCGGTTCGCTGCACGTGGGCACCGCGGCCAACGTGATCGCCGACGACGCCGTGCTCGAGGTCAACATCCGGTCCTTCGACCAGGCGGTGCGCGAGCGGGTGCTGGCCGCGGTCGAGCGGATCGTGCACGGCGAGGCGGCCACGGCCGGGGCACCGGCGCCGCCGCACATCGAGCGGTCCGGGGCGTACCCGATCACCGAGAACGACGAAGCCGCCAGCAACGCGCTCACCGAGCTCTTCCGCGCCCGCTTCGGCGCCGACACCGTGCTGCCCGCGCCGCTGGTCACCGGCAGCGAGGACTTCAGCGAGTTCGGCCGCGCGGCCGGCGTGCCCTCGGTGTTCTGGCTGGTCGGCGGCTACGACCCGCAGACGGTGATCACGGCGATGACCGAGGGCCGGTTCGAGCGCGACATCCCGTCCAACCACTCGCCGCGGTTCGCCCCGGTGCTGCACCCGACCCTGCGCACCGGCATCGAAACCCTCGTCGTCGCCGCGCTGGGCGAGTTGGCTCACCCCGGTGTCGGATGAGCCGCGCGAGTGGGACGATGGACGGTGGAGGTGGTGCAGTGACCACGCCCGCCAAGGACTCGGACCCGGTGCTGATCACCGGGGCGGCCCCGTCGTACGAAGAGCAGTTCGCCGCCCGCAAGCGCAAGTACGTGATCATGATGGCCTGCCGGATCCCGTGCCTGATCCTCGCCGGGCTGACCTACCACACCTGGTGGCTCGCGCTCGGGTTCCTGGCGATCTCGGTGCCGCTGCCGTGGGTGGCGGTGCTGATCGCCAACGACCGCCCGCCCCGCAAGTCCGAGCAGGTGAACACCTACCAGCACGAGGCGAAGGCGATCGAAGGCACCGACCACCGCATCATCGACGGCTGAGCCCCACCCCGCCTCGTGAGTGGTAAGGCGAGTTCTAACTCGTCTTACCACTCACGAGGGCTGGGGGCCGACCTTGCCGACGGCCAGCGCGCCCAGGCGCGTCCCGTGCCGCAGGATGTCCACAGTGGACTCCCCGGCCAGCCACCCGGTGAGCACGCCCGCGTCGAAGGCGTCGCCGGCGCCGGTCGAGTCGAGGCACTCCGCCTCGACCGCGGGCACGCTCGTGACGCCGTCCGCGCCGACCCAGCTGGCGCCGCCGAGCCCGGCGGTGACGACCACCGCGCCGACCGTGCCGAGCAGCTCCTTCGCCGACGCCGGGTCGGCCGAACCGGTCAGCGCGACCAGCTCCTCGGTGTTCGGCAGCAACAGGTCGACACCGCGGACGTCCGCCATGAACGCGGCCGGGTCGGTGATGTGCGCGGCCGCCTGCGGGTCGACCGACGTCGTCAAGCCCGCTTCGCGAGCCGCGGCCAGCGCGGCGAGACCGGCCGCGCGCGACGGCGGGTCGAGCAGCACGTACCCCGACAGGTGCAGGTGGCTCGCCCCTTCGAGGGCCTCGGGCGTGACGTCCTCGGGTGCGAACCGCTGGTTCGCGCCGCGGTCGGCCAGCATGCTGCGCTGCCCGGACCCGTCGACCATCACGACGACGCAGCAGGTCGGCGCCTCGGCGTCGACGGCGAACGCGCACCGCACGCCCGCCGCTTCCAGCTCGGCCCGGATGAGCCGGCCGCCCGGGTCGTCGCCGATCCGCGCGAGCAGCGTCGTCTCCGCGCCCAGGTGCCGCAGCCACAACGCCGTGTTGGCGCCCGAACCGCCGCCGGTGAACCGGATCTTCGCGCGGGCGTCGCCGCCGTGCGGCAACGGCTTGTCGTGCCGGGCGATCACGTCGAGAGCCGCGTCCCCGACCACCACGATCCCGCTCATGCGAGTGCCACCGCGACTTCCGTGGCCAGCTTGGCGTTGTTCAGCACCAGAGCCTCGTTCGCGTCGATGCTCACGCCGCCGCTGGCGGTGTGGAAGTGCTCCAGCAGCACCGGCGTGACGTCGGCGCCGTGCACGCCCTGCGCTTCGACGAGCGCGAGCCCCTCGGCGAGCAGCCGGTCGTGCAGTTCTTTGTCCATTTCGGATGCTTCCGGGATCGGGTTCGCCAGCAGGACACCGGAATCCGCGTACGCGCGGTGGGCGTCGATCACGGCGGCGGCCTGCTTCGGGTCGTCGACCCGCCAGCCGACCTGGTGGCCCGACGAGCGCAGGTAGAACGCCGGGAAGTCGCCGGTGCGGTAGCCCAGCACCGGCACCGAGTTCGTCTCCAGCACCTCGAGGGTGGCCGGGATGTCGAGCACCGACTTCACGCCGGAGCAGACCACCACGGTCGGCACCTTCGCCAGCACGCCGAGGTCCGCGGAGACGTCCCACGACTGCGCGGCGCCGACGTGCACGCCGCCGAGCCCGCCGGTGGCGAACATCCCGATCCCGGCCGCGGCGGCCAGCGCCGACGTGCTCGCCACGGTCGTCGCGCCCGAGCGGCCGAGGCCGACGGCCGGGCCGAGGTCGCGCAGCGAGAGCTTGTCCAGCCCGGCGTCCGGCGCGCAGACGCGCTCGAGCTCGGCGGGGGAGAGGCCGACGACGACGCGGCCGTCGAGCACCGCGATCGTGGCCGGGACGGCGCCGCCGTCGCGGACCACGCCTTCGAGGCGGCGGGCGACGTCGAGGTTGCGGCCGGCGGGCAGGCCGTGGGACAGGATGGTGCTCTCCAGCGCGACGACGGGGTGCCCGTCACGCAGCGCCGAGGCGACCTCTTCGTGCAGGTTGAGTGCGGTAGTCACGAGGAACCATCATCGGTGATCGTCCCGTGCCCGGCGCCAGTGGGTCAGCTCGGCGGTCAGGTTCTTTTCGGCCGCGCTCGCCCAGCGTGTCCGCGCGGCTTCGCTGCGGTAGAGCTCTCGCGCGAGCATGCGCTCGAGGACGGCGATGCGCCCTTCGCACCAGACGTCGTCGGGGTACTTCGCGTACTCCTCGCGAACTCCGCGGGCGTACGCCGCGTACTGCTCTTCGGGCGCTCCGAGGACGGCGAGGTCGGCGTCGAGGAGCGCGGTCGCCAGGTGGTCGTCGGCCGGTGCGTCGTGCCCGATCGTGGCGAGGATCAGGCCCTCGACACGCCCGACGTGCGCCTCGGCCACCCCGGCCAGCGCTTCGCGGGCCCAGGCTGCACTGGCGCGCTCGTCTTCGCCGGGCTTCGCGTCGTAGACGACGTCGTGCGTCCAGGCCGCCACGGCGACGATCGCCCGGTCGGTCTCGCCCAGGCCCTCCGCCAGCCAGGCGGAGTCGCGCGCGACGGCAGCCGCGTGGGTGAGCGTGTGGTACCGGCGGTGGGGCTCGGCGTACCGGGCTTCGAGCCGCGGCCAGGCGCCGGGGTCGCCGCCGAGCACGGCGACCGCCTCGGACCACTCCATCAGTCGAAGATCCCGCGCGGCCGGGCGACCTGGTCGAGCCAGCCTTCGAGCTGCTTCTCCCAGTCGACGTCCGGCTTCACGGTGAACATCCCGAGGAAGTCCTGGCCGCGGCCGCCGAAGCCGCCGGTCTTGCTCACCCGGACCCGCTTGGTGACCTCCAGCACGACGTCGGTGCGCTCGGCCGAGGCCAGGAAGGTGACCGCGACCTGGGCGAAGACGCTCGCGAAGCGCGGCGACGGCGTGAAGCGGATCTCCTGGAAGAACGGCAGCTGCTGGCGGGCGCCGTCGACCCGGCCCTGTTCGAGGATCGCCTCGCGGAAGGTGAAGCCGAGCCGGCTGAGCGCGTCGAGGATCCGCTTCTGGGCGGGGAGCGGCTCGACGGCGACGGCGTCGGCGTCGAACGGGTCGCTGACCGCGGCGGCCAGGTCGAGCTCGGCCCGGACGCCGACCGCCATGCCGGTCAGCGGCTTGGCGTAGACGCTGGTCACCGGCGTCTCCCAGGGCAGGGGCACCTCGAACGGGACGCGGACCTGCTGGCCGGCCCGGATGACCTCGCTGCCCACCAGCTGCTGAGTGCCGAACGGGAGGTCTTCCGTCCGGTCGCCGGGGACCTGGACGCGGGCCAGCAGCGTCACCGCGAGGCCCTTGATCTCCTGGTCGACCTCGCCGCCGAGCAGCAGGACCTCGCCGTGCAGGGGACGGCCGGGGGCGGCGGTCCGGTCGAGCAGGCGGGCGTCGATCCGCGCGCCGCCGGAGCCGAACGTCGCGAGCACCTTCTGGAACATGCCGGGGATCCTGCCAGGCCGGAGACCTTTCGCGCGGGGACTCGGGCACAATGGACGGGTGAGCACCGAGACGCTGACGAAGCCGGAGACCACGCCCGAGGGCACGGACACCACCGACGACGACTCGCCGAAGATGTTCCACTACGTGAAGAAGAACAAGATCGCCGAGAGCGCGGTCATGGGCACTCACGTGGTGGCGCTGTGCGGCGAGGTCTTCCCGGTGACGAAGTCGCCGAAGCCCGGGTCGCCGGTCTGCCCGGCCTGCAAGGAGATCTACGACAGCCTCCGTCCGGGCAAGTAACCGGGCCTGACCCCCGGCGGGTGTCCCCGCCGGGGTTTCGTGCTGTCCGGAACCGGACAAGTAGTCGAACAAACGTGAAAAACCTTCATTCGGCGGGTGTGCCGGGTGCCGGACTCCTGGTAAATCCAGCGGGCCAGGTTCCCTCACCCACCGGAGTCGCACATGCGCAGAACCGGGATCGTGCTCACCCTCGCCGTCCTGCTGGCCGTGGTCTCGCCCGCGCTGGCCCAGGCCGTCACCGGCTGGACCGAGGTCGGCTCCGACAACGCCCGGGCCCTCGACGAGAGCCAGGGCCTCGCGACCATCGTCCGGCCCTCGGGCACGACGATCCGCTACACCGGGATCGGCACCATCCCGGCCGACCTGAACTCGCAGGGCTGGAACCACGTCGGCGACCCGGGCTCGGCCCAGGGCTGGTACGTCGAGCCCTACCAGCGTGACGACCGCGGCGCGAAGCTGTTCCGCGTCCAGGCCCCGGACGGCACGTGGGCCAACTACAAGCACAACCTCGAGTCGTGGGAAGCGAACAACAACTCCTTCGCCGCGGTGTCGCCCGACGCGCGCTGGCTGGTCGCGGGGGAGTGGGGCACGATGGACCGGCTCCTGGTGCACCCGATGCCCGGCGTGGTGGCCAAGGACCCGGCGCAGAACCTGCCGTACGCGGCGGCGATCCGCTTCGACCACCCGGTCCGCGACGTCCAGGGCTGCGACTTCCAGACCGCGACCCGCCTGCTCTGCGCGTCCGACGACCCGGACGGCAGCCTGTTCGGCACGACCAAGCCGCTGCTCCAGGTCGACCTGGCTTCGTCGTTGAACGGGTCGGACGTCACCGCCCACGTCACGTCACTGGGCCAGCTCCCGCTCCGCAGCGGCTGCTCGGGCTCGTTCGAGGTCGAAGGCATCGACTTCGACGAGCGCGACAACACCCTCCGCGTGGTGGTCATGGCCCCGAGCATCTGCATCCTCTGGGACAGCAGGACCTACCGCTTCCGCCAGTAACCCGTAACCCGCGTGACTGAGCCCGTGACTCACGTGATCGGGGCCGTAACTCGCGAGTTACGGCCCCGATCACGCGACATCCGGCTCAGCTCACGCGAGTTCCGGGTTCAAGGACTCCGAATCCGGGGCCTGGGCCGGGGTGCGGCGGGCTTCGCGGCGGGCTTTCCGGCGTTCCTTGCGGGTCTCGACCATCGTGTAGAGGGTCGGGACCAGGACCAGGGTCAGCAGCGTCGAGCTGACCAGGCCGCCGATCACCACGATCGCCAGGGGCTGGCCGATGAACCCGCCCTGGCCGGTGATGCCCAGCGCCATCGGGACCAGCGCGAAGATCGTCGCCGCCGCGGTCATCAGGATCGGGCGCAGCCGGCGCCGGCCGCCTTCGGTGACGGCGTCGGCGACGCTCATCCCCTCCGCGCGGTACTGGTTGATCAGGTCGATCAGCACGATCGCGTTGGTCACCACGATGCCGACCAGCATCAGCATCCCGATCAGGGCCGGCAGGCCGAGCGCGGTGCCGGTGGCCAGCAGCAGCCCGATCGCGCCGGTCGCCGCGAACGGGATCGACACGAGCAGGATCAGCGGCTGGATCAGGCTCCGGAACGTCGCCACCATGATCAGGAACACGATCGCGATGGCCGCCAGCAGCGCCAGGAACAGGTTGGAGAACGCCTCCTGCTGGTCCTGGCTCACCCCGCCGAGCGAGTACGCCGCGCCGCCGGTGAACGTCAGGCCGTCCAGTTTGGACTTGATGTCCGCGGTCGTCTTGCTCAGGTTGTCCCCGGTGTTCTTCGCCGTCACCGTGGTGCTCAGGTCGCCGCCGGTGCGCCGCACCGACGCCGGCCCGTCCACAGTGGACACCTTGGCCACCTCGTCGAGCCGGACGACGCCGCCCGGGCCCGGGATCGGCAGCCCGCGGACCTGGTCCACCGTGGCCGGTGCCGCGCCGGCGCGCAGCACGATGTCCGTGCGCTGGCCGCCGACCGGCAGCTGCGTCACCGTGCGCCCGGCGATCGCCTGGTTGGCGATCTGCCCGATGGTGCTCGCCGACAGCCCGCGCGCGGCGGCCGCGGCGTCGTCCACCTCGACCTGCACCCGCGGCGAGCCGACGCTCAGGTCGCTCGACACCTCGGTCAGCCCGGACACCCCGCGCAGCGCCTGCACCACCTGGTCGGACGCCGGCTTCAGCGCCGCCTCCGACGGCGCGGTCACCGTCACCGAGACCTGGTCGGAGTTGAACCCGGACGCGTCCGCGCCGATCTTGATCTCGCCCAGCTCGGGCCGCGACGTCAGCTTCGACCGCAGCCGGTCCGACAGCGCGTTCAGGTCGGTGTCCTTGGCCACGGTGACGGAGATGCTCGTGTTGGTCCCGCCGCCGAAGCCGAACGCGCCCCCGCCGCCGATGCTGACCTGGTAGGTCTGCACCGCCGGCTCGGCCGCCAGTGCCTGCTCGACGGCCGTGGCCGCCTTCTCCTTCGCCTCGACGCTGGTGCCGGCGGGCAGCTTCTGCGTCATGTTCAGCGTGGTGCCGCCGGACTGGTCCAGGAAGTTCGTGTTCAGCCGCGTCGCGAGCCCGACCGTGCCGGCGAAGATCAGCAGGGCCAGCAGCACGACGGTCAGCCGCCGCCGCGTCGCGAACCGGATCACCGGCAGGTACGCGCGCTGCAGGACGCTGCGCCGCTCCTTCTCGACGGCCGCTTCGCGCGCCCGCTCGGCCTCGATGGCGTCCGCCGGGACCGCCGGCTGCCTCAGGAACCAGAAGGCCAGCACCGGAACCACGGTCAGCGACACGAGCAGCGACGCCAGCAGCGCCACCGTCACGGTGATCGCGAACGGCGAGAACAGCTCGCCGACGAACCCGCCGACGAACGCGATCGGCAGGAACACCGCGACGGTCGTCAGCGTGGACGACGTCACCGCGCCGGCCACCTCGCGGACGCCGTCGAGCACCGCGCGCTGCTTCTCCTCGCCGTACGCGAGGTGCCGTTTGATGTTCTCCAGCACCACGATCGAGTCGTCGACCACCCGGCCGATCGCGATGGTGAGCGCACCGAGGGTGAGCAGGTTGAGCGACAGGTCGCCGGTCCACAGCGCCAGCAGCGCGACGACCACCGACAGCGGGATCGACACCGCGGTCACCAGCGTCGAGCGCACCGAAAGCAGGAACAGCAGGATGACGACGACGGCGAAGGCCAGCCCCAGCAGACCTTCGGTGGTCAGGCCGCTGATCGCGTCCTTCACCGGCGTGCCCTGGTCGAACACGACGCTCATCTCGGCGCCGGTCTTCTTCGCCAGGTCCGGCAGCTTGTCCCGGACGGCCTGGGAGATCGCGACGGCGTTCCCGTTGTCCACCATGGTGATCGACAGGCCGAGGCTGGGCTTGCCGTTGGTGCGCGTGATCGACGTCGGCGGCGCGAACCCGGCCTGGACGTCGGCGACGTCGCCGAGCTTCACCGGACCGCGCGCCGGAGCGCCCGCCCGCGCGGTGGCACTCGGCGTCAGGTAGAGGTTGCGGAGCGTGTCCACAGTGGTCTGCCCGCCGCCGACCTGGACCGACAGCGTCTTGCCGTTCTCGGTCAGCGTCCCGGCGGGCACCGCGGCGCCCGCCGTCTGCAGCGTGGTGGCGATCGACGCCGGGTCGACGCCCGCGGCCGCGAGCTTGGCGTAGTCGAGCGTGATCGTGACGCGCGGCGTCTGCACGCCGGTGACGGTCACCGTCCGGACGCCGTCGATCTTCCGCAGCTCCGGCGCGACCTGGTCGGTCAGCGCGGGCGCGAGGGCCTGCGGGTCCCCGGTGGTGCCCGCGGCGACCAGCACCACCGGCAGGTCGTCGGTGCTGCCCGCGGACACGGCGGGCTCGCTGTTCTGCGGCAGCCGCGGCCGGACCTGGTTCACCACCTGCTGGATCTGCGAGACGGCGGCGTCGATGTCCGTGCCGAACTGGAACTGCGCGACGACCCGCGAAACGCCGTCCGACGACGTCGACGTGACCTGCTCGAGGCCCTTCAACCCCTGGAGGCCGCCTTCGAGCGGCTCGGAAACCTGCCGGTCGACCGCGTCCGGCGACGCGCCGGGGTACGCGGTGACGATCTGGGCCTGCGGGAACTGCAGGGACGGGAAGAGCTGCTGTTTGAGCTGCGGCAGCGCGAAGGCGCCGAAGCCGACGACCACCAGCGCGAGCAGGCCGATCAGGCTCCGGTTGCGCAGGCTCAGTCTGGCCAGCACGGACATGACGTGGAAAACCCCCTCGGGAACGACGCGACGACCGACGTCTGCGTCAGTGACGGGGGAAGCGTCCCATGTCCGACCTGAGGAGCGACTCAGTCTGGGGGTGGATTCCGGGTCGTCCCTTCGGTGGATGCGCGCCCCTGAGCTGCGCTGGGTGCCGGTTCGGGCGCGCTCGGTGACGAGGTGTCCTCTTCGGACGGCTCGGGCCCGGTGCCGTTGGGGGAGACGTCTTCCGCGCGCGGGCGCCGCAGCGGCGTGGTCGTGCGGTCCCAGAGCTTGCGGCCCTCTTCCGTGCGCAGCCGCTCGGAGGCGCGTTCCATCTCCAGCCGCCGCCACTTGCGCCGCTGCCGCCGGGTCGCCTTGGCCGGCCACAGTTCCTGGATGGCGCTGTTGAAGTACGCGCCGCCCACGACGGCCAGCCCGATGAAGAACATCAGCAGCAGGAAGGCGATCGGCGCGGCCAGCGCGCCGTAGGTGTAGCCGGTCTTGGTGATCCAGTTCAGGTAGACGCGCAGGCCGACCGAGGACAGCAGGAACACGACCATGGCGAGCACCGCGCCCGGCAGCCCGCGGTGCCACGGCAGCTTCCGCGGCAGCGCGAGCTTGTACAACGTGGTCAGCGCGAGCGTGATCATCACGCCGAGGGTCGGGAAGTACAGCGCGCTCACCCACGACGTCACGGTGGGGCGCCAGGCCACCGGGAAGAACTCCGGCAGCAGGTCGGGGCCGATCGCCAGCAGCGGCAGCCCGACGACCAGGATCACCAGGCCGCACAGGTAGAGCAGCAGCGCGAAGATCCGCTGCCAGACGTCGTTGCGGACGCCGTACTGGTCGTGCGCGACGGTGATCGCGTCCACGAACGACGACATCGCCGACGAACCCGCCCACAGCGAGATGAGGAAGCCGACCGAGACGATCTCGCCCTTGCCGACGGTGAGGATGCTGTTGACCGTCGGCTCGATGATGTCGTGCACGGCGTTCTGGCTGAACACTGTCCGGCAGAAGCCGATGATCCGGTCGTGCACCGCGGCGACGACGTCCTGCCCGAACCACTCGCCGACGAAGCCCAGGCTGCCCAGCAGGCCGAGCAGCAGCGGCGGGAGGGAGAGCGTCTGCCAGAAGGCCGCCTCGGCGGCCTCGGAGAAGATGTTGCCCTCCCATGCCTTGGCGAACGTGCGCGTGACGAGCCGCCACGGCCCCTTGCGGGCCACCTTCGTCGCTGCGGACGGCTGCACCTCACCCATGACGTGTCCCAGCATGGTCCATCCGTGCTGATTTGGCTCGTCACACCCCCTGCGGCCGGGCGTGTCGGCGGACATCACCCGTGCCGGTGCCCGGAACTGTCGGACCCGGCCGGTAGACTCGCTCCAGTGCCCTCACCGCAGTCGCCGACCGGTCAATGACGCAGAAGTCGGTACCACAGTGAGGGTTTTCGCACGTCAAAGGCATGAGCGAGGGGGAGGACCGGCATGACGGAGACGCAGCTCGGGGCGCCTCCCGCGGAGAAGGACTCGACCGCGCGCCCGCTGCGGGCGTGGCAGCGGCGGGCGCTCACCAAGTACCTGACGCAGAAGCCGAAGGACTTCCTCGCGGTGGCGACGCCGGGGGCCGGCAAGACGGTGTTCGGCCTCCGGATCGCCGCGGAGCTGCTCAGCGACCGCACGATCGAAGCGGTCACCATCGTCACGCCGACCGAGCACCTCAAGCACCAGTGGGCGGCCTCGGCCGCGGCGGCCGGCATCGCCATCGACTCGAACTTCCGCAACACCACCGGCGTAACCTCGTCCGACTACAACGGGGTCGCGCTGACGTACGCGCAGGTCGCGGCGCACCCGACGCTGCACCGGGTGCGCACGGAGAACCGCAAGACGCTGGTGATCCTCGACGAGATCCACCACGGCGGCGACGCGAAGTCCTGGGGTGACGCGATCCGCGAGGCGTTCACCCCGGCCGTCCGGCGCCTGTCGCTGACCGGGACGCCGTTCCGGTCGGACGACTCGGCCATCCCGTTCGTCACCTACGAGCCGGACTCCGGCGGCTTCCAGCGCAGCAAGGCCGACCACGCGTACGGCTACGCGGACGCCCTGGCCGACGGCGTGGTCCGGCCGGTCGTCTTCCTCGCGTACTCGGGCGAGGCGTCCTGGCGCACGAGCGCGGGCGAGGAGTTCACCGCCCGGCTCGGCGAGCCGCTGACCGCGGAGCAGAACGCCCGGGCGTGGCGGACGGCGCTCGACCCGGCCGGCGAGTGGATCCCGGCGGTGCTGCAGGCGGCCGACACGCGGCTGTCGCAGGTCCGCCAGAGCGTGCCGGACGCGGGTGGCCTGGTGATCGCGACGGACCAGGACTCGGCGCGGGCGTACGCGAAGATCCTGGAGCGGATCTCCGGCGAGATGCCGACGCTGGTGCTCTCGGACGACCCGAAGGCCTCGGGCCGGATCAAGGAGTTCTCCGAGACGAACGAGCGCTGGATCGTCGCGGTCCGGATGGTCTCCGAAGGCGTCGACGTCCCGCGCCTGGCCGTGGGCGTGTACGCGACGAGCGCGTCGACCCCGCTGTTCTTCGCCCAGGCGATCGGCCGGTACGTGCGGGCCCGCAAGAAGGGCGAGACGGCGAGCGTGTTCCTGCCGTCGGTGCCGGTGCTGCTGGAGCTGGCCAGCGAGCTGGAGGCCCAGCGCGACCACGTGCTCGGCAAGCCGCACCGCGAGAAGGAGGGCTGGGAGGACGAGCTCCTGGCCCAGGCCAACCGCACCGAGGACGAGCCGGGCGAGGAGGAGAAGGCGTTCACGTCGCTGGGCGCCTCGGCCGAGCTCGACCAGGTCATCTACGACGGCAACTCGTTCGGCACGGCGGTGTTCTCGGGGTCCGACGAGGAGCAGGAGTACCTGGGCCTGCCGGGGCTGCTGGAGCCGGACCAGGTGCGCGCGCTGCTGCGCAAGCGCCAGGAAGAGCAGATCGCGGACGAGAAGCGCCGGAAGCCCGCCAAGGAGGAGGCGCCGCCGCCGGCCGCCCGGCCGCAGTCGGTGAGCGAGCGGCTCGGTGCGCTGCGCAAGGAGCTGAACGCGCTGGTGGGGATGTACCACCACCGGACGAAGAAGCCGCACGGCGCGATCCACAACGAGCTGCGGCGGGTCTGCGGCGGGCCGGTGACCGCGATGGCGACCGTCGAGCAGCTGGAAGAACGGATCGTCACCCTGCGCTCCTGGTAGGGGGCTCGCCCGGCGCCGGGAAGCGCCTGCTCGCGCCCGCAGCCGTCCGGGAGGCCCGCTGGCGCCTGCTGTCGCCCGGGAGGCTGAAGTTCCGGCGATCACCGTCCGTCTCCGCCGCGGCCGGATCACCGCACCGCCGGGCTTGTGACGCTGCGTACCGCCGTGTCACCACCGGACTGCCCGTCCGCCCCCGGCAATCCGGCCGATCGGGCAGTTCCGGCCACGAAGTCCGCAAGTCGGCGACCGATCCCGGGGCAAAGACGTGGATTCGCCACGGGGTTGCGCTCGGTGCACACGACCGGACCAGTGTCACGGTCCTGTGAAACATCGATGTAACTTACGGTGAGTGCTGGCGATCACATCGTCAGCGGATCTACTCTTTCCGGGCGAGGTTCAGCCCGTGTTGCCGAACCGTGTCCAATTGGTGTCATTTAATCGATCCAGCTATCTTCCCCGCAGCCGCTCAGCGGCATATGTTGTCGCCCACAACATATGCGCGACGGTGCGCCGGGCCTCCCGGATCGCCGCCTCGCTGGCCCGACGCAGACGCCGACGGCCGCTCGTCACCAATGCTTGGATCCGGAAGGAACGAGGATGCGCACCAGAACCCTTACCCTCCTCGCCGCCACGGTGAGCACCGGCCTGGTGCTGACCGCTTGCGGTACCAACAGTTCGAACAGCGGGGGCACGGGGAGCAACTCCGCCTCCTCGTCCGCTCCGGCCGCCGGCGGCGGCGCCAGCGGCAAGGTCGGCGTCATCCTGCCGGA
This sequence comes from Amycolatopsis vancoresmycina, assembly GCF_000716785.1. Lineage (GTDB taxonomy): Bacteria > Actinomycetota > Actinomycetes > Mycobacteriales > Pseudonocardiaceae > Amycolatopsis > Amycolatopsis vancoresmycina. Next base: position 158,823 of record NZ_JNYY01000008.1, on the reverse strand, counting down.
GACCGCCAGCTCGGCCCGCTGGGAAGCCTTCGACAAGCCGATGCTCCAGGCCGCGCTCGCGGCGCAGGGCTTCGACGCCGACGTCCAGAACGCCCAGGGCGACGCCCAGAAGTTCTCCACGCTGGCCGACGGCTTCATCAGCTCCGGCGTCAAGGTCCTGATCATCGCCCCGTCCGACCCGGCCGTCGGTGCCGCGGTCGAGGCGAAGGCGAAGACGGCGGGCATCCCGGTCATCGACTACGACCGCCCGAGCCTCGGCGGCAGCGCCGACTACTACGTCTCGTTCGACAACGAGAAGGTCGGCCAGCTCCAGGGCCAGGCCATGGCGGACGCGCTGAAGGACAAGGCCGGCGCGGGTTTCGTCCAGATCGAGGGCGCCCCGACCGACAACAACGCGACCCTGTTCACCAACGGCCAGGACTCCGTGCTCGAGCCGCTGGTCTCGTCGGGCAAGCTGAAGCGGATCCAGAAGCAGCCGATCAACGACTGGGACAACCAGCTCGGCGGCACGACGTTCGAGCAGATCTTCCAGGCCAACGCGGGCAAGGTCGACGGCGTCGTCGCGGCGAACGACGGTCTGGCCGGCGCGGTCATCACCATCCTGAAGAAGAACGGCCTCAACGGGAAGGTCCCGGTCACCGGCCAGGACGCCACCGCCGACGGCCTGATGGCGGTCATGCGCGGCGAGCAGTACATGACCGTCTTCAAGCCGATCAAGGAAGAGGCGGAGGCGAGCGCGAAGCTGGCTGCCGCGCTGGCCAAGGGTGACAAGGCCGGTGCCGACGCCATCGCCACGGGCAAGCTGCACGACCCGAAGGGCAACCGCGACATCAAGTCCGTGCTGCTGACCCCGACGACGATCCTGGCGAAGGACATCAAGACCGTCGTGACGCAGGGCTACGTGAAGGCGGCCGAGATCTGCGGTGGCGACCTCGCCGCCAAGTGCAGCTCGCTCGGCATCTCCTGATCACCCGGCAGTACCCATGAACAGCCGGGCCGGGACGCGCACCCCGACGGCGCGTCCCGGCCCGGTCCCCACCCAGGAGAAAAGCCAGCCATGAGTGAGCCCATTCTCGAGATCAAGGGCCTGAACAAGAGCTTCGGGCCGGTCCACGTCCTCCACGACGTGGACTTCGACGTGCGCGCGGGCGAAGTGACCGCACTGGTCGGCGACAACGGTGCCGGCAAGTCGACCCTCGTCAAGTGCATCGCCGGCATCCACCCGTACGACTCGGGGGCCGTGCGGTTCAACGGGCAGGACGCCCACATCCGCGGCCCGAAGGACGCGGCCGAGCTCGGCATCGAGGTCGTCTACCAGGACCTCGCGCTCGCCGACAACCTCGACATCGTCCAGAACATGTTCCTCGGCCGCGAGCGCGGCAGTTCGTGGAAGCTCGACGAAGCCAGCATGGAGAAGGCCGCCCGCGAGACGCTGGCCTCCCTGTCGGTTCGGACCGTGAAGTCGGTCCGCACGCCGGTCTCCTCGCTGTCCGGTGGCCAGCGGCAGACCGTCGCCATCGCGAAGTCGGTGCTGTGGAACAGCAAGGTCGTCGTGCTGGACGAGCCGACCGCCGCCCTCGGCGTCGCGCAGACCCGGCAGGTGCTCGACCTGGTCCGGCGGCTGGCCGAGCAGGGCCTGGGGGTCGTGCTGATCAGCCACAACATGGCCGACGTGTTCGAGGTCGCCGACCGCATCGCCGTGCTCTACCTCGGCCGGCTCGTCGCCGAGGTGCACACGAAGGACGTCACCCACGGCCAGGTCGTGGAACTGATCACCGCCGGTCGCTCCGGTGACCTCGGCCTGGCCCGGCCCGAAGCCGTGGTCCTGTGAGCGGGAAGAAAGAACCGGAAATGACTGAAACCCCTGCCAAGCACGAGGTCGGCACGCCTGCCGACGCGCTCGCGCAGACCCAGGCCCCCACCGGGGCCATCTCCGACTTCGGCATCGACACGACATCGATGTCAACCGGCGAAGCCGTCCGCGACTACTTCGCCCGCCTGCGGGCCGGTGAGCTCGGCGCGCTGCCGTCGCTGTTCGGCCTGCTCGTGCTGGTCATCCTGTTCAGCGCGCTGTCGGACAACTTCTTCACCCTGGCGAACATCGCGAACGTGTTCCCGCAGGGCGCGGGCGTGATCATCATCGCGATGGGCATCGTCTTCGTGCTGCTGCTCGGCGAGATCGACCTCGCCGCCGGTGTCGCGTCCGGCACCGCCGCGTCGGTGATGGCCCTGCACTACGTGCACGCCGGGAACCTGCTGGGCTCGCTGGGAACCGGCGTGTTCGTCACGTTCATCGCGGTCCTCGCCGTGGCCATGCTGCTGTCGGCCTACCAGCGGATCTGGGCCGGTGCCGCGCTTTCGCTGATCGGCCTGCTGATCGTCGCGATCGGGGTGCCCGCCAACGCGTGGCTCGAGATCCTGCTGGCCATCTGCGTCGGCACCGCGATCGGCTGCATCACCGGCTTCCTCGTGTCGAAGATCGGCATGCCGTCCTTCGTCGTGACGCTGGCGCTGTTCATCGTGTGGCAGGGCGTGCTGCTGCAGTTCATCGGTGAGGGCGGCACGATCGGCATCAGCAACTCGGACGTCCTGTACAAGATCGCCAACGGCAACCTGAACATCCTGGGCAGCTGGATCTTCTTCCTCGTCGCGGCCGGCGGGTTCGCGGTGATCACGCTGACCAGCCACTTCAAGCGGCTCCAGCGCGGCCTGGTCGTCCAGCCGACGGCGCTGGTGCTGGTCAAGGTCGGCGCGCTCGTCGTGCTGTCGGCGGTGGGCACCTGGCTGCTGACGATCGACCGCTCGCCGAACAAGACGGTCGTGACGATCCAGGGTGTCCCGTACGTCATCCCGATCATGCTGGCGCTGCTGGTGGCCGGGACCTACGTGCTCAACCGGACCAAGTACGGCCGGTACGTCTACGCGGTCGGCGGCAACAAGGAAGCTGCCCGCCGCGCCGGTATCGACGTGCCGAAGATCCGCGCGAGCGTGTTCGTCATCGGCTCGGCGGTCGCGGCCATCGGCGGCATCGTCGCCGCGTCGAAGGTCGGTTCGGTCAGCCCGCAGTCCGGTGGCCTGAACACGCTGCTGTTCGCGGTCGGTTCGGCCGTCATCGGCGGCACGTCGCTGTTCGGCGGCAAGGGCCGGGTCTCCGACGCGGTGGTCGGCGGGCTCGTGATCGCCGTCGTCATCAACGGCCTGGGCCTGCTCAAGCAGCCGGCCGCGGTGGTCAACATCATCACCGGTCTGGTCCTGCTGCTCGCCGCCACGGTCGACGCGCTGTCCCGGCGCCGCGCGGCTGCGTCGGCGCGCTGAACCAGCATGGGATGATAAAGCCCGTGACCAGCACGCCCGTTGCACGACCGGACGAGGTGCGCCGGCACAACCGCACGACCCTGCTCCGCCTGCTGCACGTCGGCGGGCCGAGCACCCGGGCGACCCTGGCCGCGGAGCTGGGGCTCAACCGGAGCACGATCAAGACCCTCGTCGACGGGCTCGCCGAAGCCGGCGTCGTCGAGGAGAAGGTGCCGAGGCCGGGACGAGGGGCGGGCCGCCCCTCGCTCCTGGTCCTGCCCCAGCCGCACGCGGCGGTCGTGCTCGCGGTCGACCTGCAGGTCGAGCACGTCGCGATCGCCCTGGTCGGGCTGGGCGGGCAGATCCTGGGCCGCAACAGCTGGAACCTGCGCGGCCGGATGGGCCGGCCCGAGGAGGTCATCACCCACATCATCGAGTCGACGGCCATCCTGGCCGGCGACCTCGACGTGACCCCGGTGGCGGCCGGGGTGTCGGTGCCCGGCGTCGTCCGGCGCGCGGACGGGCACGTGCACGAGGCCCCGAACCTGCGCTGGACCGACGTGGCGCTGGGCGAGCGGCTCGGCGGGGTGCTGCAGATCCCGATCCTGGTCGGCAACGACGCCGAGTTCGGCGCGGTGGCCGAGCACCTGCGCGGGGCCGCCCGCGGGGCGTCCGACATCGTGTACATCTCGGCGGACGTCGGCGTCGGCGGCGGCGTCATCGCCGAAGGCTCGGCGCTGCGCGGCGGCTCGGGGTACGTCGGCGAGATCGGCCACATGGTGATCCGCCCGGACGGGCGCCCCTGCTACTGCGGCAGCAGCGGCTGCTGGGAGACCGAGGTCGGCGAGGCGGCCCTGTGCCGGGCGCTCGGCCTGGCCGAGGACACCGCACGCGGGGCGATCCTGTTCGAGCTGCGCGAGCTGGCCCGCGACCCGGAGGCGGCGATGACCCGGCTCGCGGAGTTCGCGGAGTGGCTGACACTGGGGTTGATCAACGTCGTCAACCTGCTGGGCCCGCAGCTGGTGATCCTCGGCGACCTGCTGACGGTGCTGCCGGAGGCGGTGCTGCGCCACATCGGCGCCGAGGTGCGGCGGCGCAGCCTGGTGAGCCGCGCGGTCGGCGGCACGCGGATCGTCAGCTCGGCACTGGGAGCCGACGGGCGGCTGCTGGGCGCGGCCGAAGTGGCGTTCGAAGTCGTGCTGGATTCTGTCTGATTTTCTGTCCGCTTCCGTGTCCGTAATCACTGCGGTTCGCGGCCGTACCGTGATATCGGACACGCAATCTGCAAGATGCAGAAAGGCGGCCGGTGCCTGTGCGCACCGGCCGCCTTTCGGTCGTCTGTGTTACCGCTGGATGTCGGCGGACAGTTCCTTGAGCTTGGCCTCGTGCTCGCGGGCGTGGTGCCCGCAGAAGAGCAGTTCGCCACCCGTGCTGAGGATGGCTCGTACCTGAGCTGCTGCTCCGCACCGGTCACAGCGGTCGGCGGCGGTCAGTTCGGGGCGGGTGAGCGTCGGCGATGTCATGGGGGTCTCCCTCCGTCCCGGCACCGGTCGCCCGGTGCCATCGATCCAGCTACGCCCACTTCGGGACTGCTGCCGGTGGCGGCGATCGCCTCCGGCTCCGCGTGTTCGTGCTTCCACTGTTCCAGACGTTTCGCGGCTCGCAAGTGTTCCCGCGCCGGTGGGACCTGAGTCACGTCGATTTACCCCGGATGCCGTAACCGGATCCCGCATTCCAGGAGACGAATACCCGGAGAGTTACGTTTTCCGTGGTCAGGGACCATGGGACGGTGAGTACGGTGACTTCGCCGCGACGGCTTTCCGCGGTACCCGCCCCCGTCTTGTTCGTTCTCAGCGGAATTTCGATGTACGCGGGCGCGGCGGTCGCGGTCGACCTTTTCGGCCACGCCACCCCGGCGGGCGTGGCGTGGCTCCGCTGCCTCGGCGCGGCGGCGGTCCTGCTGGCGTGGCGCCGCCCGGGCCGCGCGGCCTGGTGGGGCAGGCGCCTGCTGCTGGCGATCGTGTTCGGCGTGGTGACGGCGGGCATGAACGTGCTGTTCTACGAAGCGATCGCCCGGCTGCCCCTGGGCACGGCGGTGGCGATGGAGTTCGCGGGCCCGGTGGTGGTGGCGGCCCTGGGCTCCCGCACGCTGCGGGACGTGTTCGCGCTGCTGCTGGTGGCGGCCGGGGTGGTGGCGATCGCGGACGTCCGCCTGAGCGGAAGCTTCTGGGGCGTGCTGTTCGCCCTGGGGGCAGCTGCGGCATGGGCGGGCTACATCCTCCTGGGCAAGAGGGTGGCGGTGGGCGGCGACGGCCTGGACAGCCTGGCGATCGGCTTCTTCGCGGGGACGGTCGTGCTGTCCCCGTTGGCGCTGGGGACGGGTGCGGTGTGGTCTTCGCCACGGTTGCTGCTGCTGGGCGTCGGGGTGGGGGTGCTGTCGACGGTGGTGCCGTACGGGCTGGACCAGGTGGTGCTGCGGCGGGTGGGGCAGGCGCGGTTCGCGACACTGCTGGCGCTGCTGCCGGTGACGGCGGGGGTGATGGGGTTCCTGCTGCTCGGGCAGGTGCCGAGTGTGGTGGAGGCGGGCGGGACGCTGGCGGTGGTTGCGGGGGTGGCGCTGCGGAGCCGGGACGCGCCGGGGTCCGAACCGCCGGGGTGAGGCCGGTGGCGTGGGGTGGCCGCCGGGGTGAGGCGGCGGTGGCGTGGGGGCGGGCGCCGGAGCGGCGCTCGGGCCTCGTTTCCGGCCCGGACCCGACCGGTGCTGCAAGGCTTCGAAGCCGACCGGCTGGCGGCCGTCCGGGCGGCCATGCTGGGGGCTCCTGGCGGGGTTGTCCACAGGTCGGCCGTGATGGGGACAACTGCTGGCGCACGGCCGCTTTTCGCGAGTTTCCGTCGGCCGCCCTCGATACGCTCGAACCGGGACGGACCCCCAGGGAGGGCGGGTCCTGCCTGCGGGCGGCGGCGAGGCGAGCGGCTCACGGGCGGAGGTGGCAAGGCGAGTCGCCGGGTGGGCGGCGGCGAGGGAACCGGCCCGCTTGCGGCGGCGGCGAGGTGAGGGTCGATGGCGAGGTGACCGATCCGCGGGCGGCGGCGGGACGAGCGGCGGGTGGGCAGCGGCGAGGGGACCGATCCGCGGGCGGCGGTGGTCAGGCGACCGACCCGCGGGCAGCGCAAGGCGAGCGATCCGCGGTCGGTGGCGGGATGAGCGTCCCGCGGGCGGTCGGGCGACCGGCCGGTGCGCGGCGGCGAGGGCACCGATCCGCGGGCGGCGGTGGTCAGGCGACCGACCCGCGGGCAGCGCAAGGCGAGCGACCCGCGGTCGGTGGCGGGGTGAGCGCCCCGCGGGCGGCCGGTGCGCGGCCGCGAGGCGACCCATCCCCGGGCAGCACCGCCCACCCGCCGAGAACGCCACCGCCACCCGCCGGTTCGTGATGGCCCCCGCCGCGCCCACCCGGGATACTGACCCCCGGGCGGCACGAAAGCGGGTGGCCATGACGAAAGCGGCATCAGCCGCGGCGAAGGACTTCGCCGCCGCCGGCGTGAGCGGTGTCCACCTCGCCTGGGCCGACAACAACGGCATCCCCCGCTCGCGGATCGTGCCCGTGGCCGGGCTCGCCGATGCCGCCACCCGGGGCGTCGGGGCCACCTCGCTCTTCGCCGTCTTCGACAGCCACGACGCCATCACCTACGCCCACTCCGGCCTCGCCACCCCCTCCGGTGACATCCGGCTCGTGCCCGTTGTCGATCGGCTGCGGCGGCTTGCCGGGCAGCCCGCGCTCGCCTGGGCTCCCGTCCGGCAGCTCACCCGGGAGGGCGATCCGTGGCCCTACTGCCAGCGGACCGTCCTTGAACGGCAGGTCGCCGAGGGCGCGAAACGGGGCCTGGAGTTCCGGGCCGGGTACGAGCTGGAATTCGCCGTCGCGCCCGCCGGCAGCCCCGACGTCCTCACCTCGCCCGGGCACCCGGGGCCCGCCTACAGCCCGCACGCCCTCGTCGGCCTCGACGCGTTCGTCGCCGCCCTGCTGCACGACTTCGCCGCCAACGGCCTGCGGATCGGCCAGCTGCACGCCGAGTACGGGACGGCGCAGCTCGAGCTGTCGCTGGCCGCCACCGATCCGGTGTCCGCCGCCGATGATCAGCTGCTCGCCCGGCAGACCATCCACGCCGCCGCGCGCGTGCACGGGCTCGCCGTCAGCTTTGCGCCCATGGTCGGTGCCGGGGCGGCCGGGAACGGCTGGCACCTGCACACCTCCGTCCGCCGCCAAGGCCGCAACCTGCTCGAAAGCGACGAAACCGGGCAGCCGGGCGGGGACGGCGCCGGCTACCTCGCCGGGCTGCTGCGTGACCTGCCGGCCCTGACCGCCGTCACCGCGCCGAGCGTCCCCTCGACCCTGCGGCTGCGGCCCGGCTTCTTCGCGGGCGCGTACGCCTTCTGGGGCGTCGAGAACCGGGAGGCGCCGCTGCGGTACGTCCCCGGCTCGACGCTGCTGGGCGCCGACCACGCGAACGTCGAGCTCAAGACCTCCGACGCCTCGGCCAACCCGTACCTCGCGCTGGCCGTGGTGCTGGCCGCCGGGATGGCCGGCATCGAGGACGCGCCCGCGCTGCCCGAGCCGATCGGCGAGGACCCGGGCGGCTGGTCCGACGGCGAGCGGGAAGCCCACGGGGTGCGGCGGCTGCCGATGGACCCCGCCGCGCAGGACGCCGCGCTCGTGGCGTCGCCGCGGATCGCCGGTGTGCTCGGCGACGAGCTGCTGGGCGCCTTCCGGGCGGTGCGGGCGTCCGACGCGGCCTGGGCGGCCGAACGCCCGGCCGAGGAGGTCGTCGCCGCCCACCTCTGGCGGTACTGAGAACCCTATTCTGGTCGGGACGGCGCTGACACCCGCGCCTCAACGAGGTTCTGAGGGGACCGATGTCTTCGGGGATCGACGGCGGGCAGCTGGACCTGTCCGGGGTGCGGTGGCTGCCGGGCGGCGCCCGGCTGGCCGCCGTGGCCCAGGCGGAACTGCCCCAGAAGGACGGCCTGGCCGCGGCGTTCTGCGGGCTCGCCGCGCTGCGGGCGGCCGGGCTCGACGTGCCCGACCAGGACGCCGTCGCGGCGGCCGCCGGCACGGTCCGCGGCCCGGTCGTGCGGCCGCGCGGCGAGGCCGGGCGGTCCGGGTTCCGGCTGCCGCTGCCGGTCGTCGACGACCCGGCCGCGGCGGGCACCCGGGTCTCCGGGCTGGCGGCGGCCGCCGGGTCGCTGTCGCGCGGTGCCCTCGCGGCGGTGCCGGTGACGGGGGAGTGGACCACCGAGTCGCTCTTCGACCTGCTGGTCGGGCTGTGGGACGTCCCGCGCGTCGCGGTGATCGCCCGGATCGACGGCGCCGAACTCGGCGCCCACGACACCCCGGAACGCGCGCTGCTCGACTACCTCGACACCGGCGTTCCGCCCCTGTGGACGTCCCGCTGGCGCCCGCCCGGCGGTCACTTCGTGCTCCTGGCGGGAATCCGCATCGGCGCCGAGGGCACCCTGATCTCCATTGTGGACACTTACCCGTCGTTGGGCGACAACGGGTTGCACGACCAGCCGGTCGAATGGGTGACGGCGGCGCTGGCCGGCCTCGGCGTCCTCGTGGTCGTCGACACCGGCCAGGCCGCCGTGGTGCGCGAAGCGGCCCGGGTCGCCGGGCTCAGTCCGTCCTTTTGGGACTGACCGGGGCGCCGGGGGCGAACCGGGAGTGCCGCCGGCCGTAGGCGAAGTAGATCACCAGGCCGATCACCAGCCACGCGGCGAACCGGATCCAGGTCAGCACGTTGAGGTTCAGCATCAGGTACAGGCACGCCAGCGCCGCGACCACCGGGACGACGGGCGAGAACGGCACCGTGAACGGCCGATCCAGGTCGGGACGGCGGCGGCGCAGCACCGGGACCGCCACCGCCACGATGATCATCGCCGAGAGCGCGCCGATGCTCACCATGTCGGCCAGCTCGGAGATCGGGATGAACGCCGCCAGCACGGCGATCAGCGCCGCGCCGCCGATGGTCATCCGGTGCGGGGTGCCCCAGCGCGGGTGCGCGGTGCCGAGCGCCTTCGGCAGCAGGCCGTCGCGGCCCATCGCGAACCCGATCCGGCCGATCGTCACCAGCTCGACCATCATCACCGACGTCAGCCCGGTCACCGCGCCGAGCGAGATCAGCGCGCCCACCCAGTGCTGGCCGACCCGGTCGAACGCGTCCGCCAGCGGCGCGCCGGTGTCGATGTCGGTGAACGGGATCATGCCGGTCAGCACGATCGACACGCCGATGTAGAGCAGCGCGCACACGCCGAGCGCGCCGAGGATGCCGACGCGGAGGTCCTTGCGCGGGTTCAGCGTCTCCTCGCCGAGATTCGCGAGCGCCTCGAAACCGGTGTAGGCGAAGAAGACCACGGCAGCCGCGGTGATCATTCCGGCGATCCCGTACACCGACTGCTCCAGCCCGAGCGCGGCCTGCACGATCGGCTGTTCCAGCACCGTCGAGCCGTTCTGCGGCGCCTGGGCGGGCGGGATGAACGGCGTCAGGTTCGCGCCCTTGACGAAGAACAGCCCGACCGCGAGCACCAGGACGCAGACCGCGACCTTCACGCACACCAGCAGGTTGGTCAGCCAGGCCGACTCCTTGATGCCCAGCACGGCCACCACGGTCAGCACGGCGATGATCAGCACCGCCCCGACGTTGACCTTCGCGTCCTCGCCGAACCACTGCGGCGACAGCCCGAGCAGGTTCGCCAGGTACCCCGACCAGCCGCGCGAGACCACGGCCGCGCCGAGCGCGAACTCCAGCAGCAGGTCCCAGCCGATGATCCAGGCGAACACCTCGCCGAGGGTGGCGAAGGCGTAGGTGTAGGCGCTCCCGGCGGTCGGGACGCTGGAGGCGAGCTCGGCGTAGCACAGCGCCGCCAGCCCGGCGACGACCGCGCCGAGCACGAACGAAAGCGTCACGGCGGGCCCGGCGTGCGTCTTCGCCTCGACGCCGGCGAGGGTGAAGATGCCGGTGCCGATGATGATCCCGACGCCGAACCCGACCAGGTCGCGTCCGCGCAGCCGCCGCTTGAGGTCCCCGGAGTCCTGGCGGGCCAGGACGTCGTCCACGTTCAGCGTTCTCCGCACACCCATGAGGTGAAGTTAGAAGGTCACGGGTCGGCCCGCAGATCGGCGGCCGGGTCCGGCGGGCGCAGGCCACCGGAGTGACGTCGTCCCGCGTGGATGGCGGGAACGGCCGGGCACCGGAATGCTGGTGCCCGTGCCCGAACAGATCCCCGCCCGCACCGCCCTGCACCAGCTCGCCGACCACCACGGGGTGGCCACCCGGTACGAGAACGCCGACCGGGTCTGGGTGGACGTGGCCGACGACGTCGTCGTCGCCGTCCTCGGCCAGTTCGGTGTCGACGCCACCAGCGAGGCGGCCATCGCCGCCGCCCTGACCGCGGCACGCCGTGCGCCCGCCGCGCTGCCGCCGACGATCGTCGTGCGGCAGGGCAGCCGCAGGACGCTGGGCGTCGAGGCCGAAGTCGTCCTCGAAGACGGGACGCGGCGGCGGGCCGACGGGGAGCTGCCCGCCGATCTGCCGCTCGGGTGGCACCGGGTGGTCACCGCCGAGCAGGACGTCGTCCTCGCCGTCGTGCCGGCGTCGCTGCCGGGGGTGCGGCCCACCTGGGGGTGGATGCTGCAGCTCTACGCCCTGCACTCGCCCGGGTCGTGGGGCATCGGCGACTACGCCGACCTCGCCACCTTCGCCGCCCGCTCGGCCGCCGAACTGGACGCCGGGGTGCTGCTGGTCAACCCCGTGCAGGCGATCAGCCCGGCCCACCCGGTCGAACGGTCGCCGTACTCGCCCGCGAGCCGGCGGTTCGCCAACCCCGTCTACCTGCGCGTCACCGCCACCGAGACGTTCCAGAACGCCGACGCGGCCACTCAGGCGGCCGTCGAGTCCCTCGCTCCGGACCGCGAAGGCGAGCTGGTCGACTACGACGCTGTCTGGACGGCCAAACGCGCCGCGCTCGAGCTGCTGTGGCCCCACCGCGTCGAAGACGTGCCCGGAGACGACGACCTGAACGGCTTCGCGCTCTTCTGCGCCCTTGCCGAGCGGCACGGCGCCGACTGGCGGGACTGGCCGGAGGACCTGCGCGACCCGGCCGGCCCGGCCGCCGCGAAGGCGCGGGAAGAACTCGCGGAACGCGTCGGCTTCCACGCGTGGCTCCAGCACCTCTGCCGGGTCCAGCTGGAAGCGGCGCGGCGGGCCGCGCGCGAGGCCGGGATGTCGGTCGGGATCGTGCACGACCTGCCGGTCGGCGTGCACCCCGGTGGGGCCGACACGTGGGCGCTCAACGACGTCTTCGCCGCCGATGTCCGGGTCGGCGCGCCGCCGGACGCGTTCAACCAGCAGGGGCAGGACTGGAACCTGCCGCCGTGGCGGCCGGACAAGCTGGCCGAGGCCGGGTACGCGCCCTTCCGGGACGTCATCCGCGGTGTCCTCCGCTACGCCGACGGCATCCGCGTCGACCACATCGCCGGCCTGTGGCGGCTGTGGTGGATCCCGCCGGGCGAGCCCGCGCATCGCGGCACCTACGTCCACTACGACGCCGAGGCGATGGTCGGTGTCCTCGCGCTCGAAGCGCACCGCGCCGGCGCGGTGGTCGTGGGGGAGGACCTGGGGACGGTCGAGGAGGTCGTCACCGACACGATGCACGAACGGGGGATGCTCAGCTCGGCCGTGCTGTGGTTCGAGCGGGACTGGGACGCGCCCGGCCAGCCGTTCACGGCGCCGGACAGCTGGGACCCCGACGCCATGGCCAGCATCTCCACGCACGACCTGCCGACGGTTTCGGGCTGGCTGCAGGGCGAGCACGTCCGGGTCCGTGCCGAGCTGGGCCTGCTGGACCGCGCTGTCGACGCCGAAGCACAGGCGGCGGCCGACGAGCGCAAGGCCCTGTTCGAACTCGTTGCGCGCGAAGGAATTCCGGACGACGACCCGGTCGTCGCGCTGCACACGCTGCTCGCGAAGGCCGCGTCCCGGCTCGTGCTCACCTCGCCGGCCGACGTGACGGGCCAGGTGCGGCAGCCGAATCTGCCCGGAACCGTCGACCAGTACCCTAACTGGCGGATTCGCCTTCCCGTCAGCGTTGACGGCTTCTTCACCGCCAAGGGGGTCCGCGCCGCGGTCGCCCCGCTGGCGGCGGCCCGTCCGCTGTCCCGGTAACGACCATCCCGTGGCACGCGACCCCCGGGTGACACGCGGACGCCACCGGCACGACCCAAGCTCGAGGAGACCCCAGTGCGGCCCTGGCCCGGAACGCCCTACCCGCTCGGCGCCACCTACGACGGAGTCGGGACGAACTTCGCCCTGTTCTCCGAGGTGGCCGAGCGCGTCGAACTGTGCCTGTTCGACGCCGAGGGCAAGGAGACGCGGTACGCGCTCGAAGAGGTGGACGGCTTCGTCCACCACGGCTACCTGCTCAACGTCGGCCCGGGACAGCGTTACGGGTTCCGCGTGCACGGCCCGTACGACCCCAAGCGCGGCCTGCGCTGCAACCCGAACAAGCTGCTCATCGACCCGTACGCGAAGGCCGTGTCGCACGGCGTGAAGTGGGACGAGTCGCTGTTCGGGTACAAGTTCGACAACCCCGGCGAGCGCAACGACGACGACAGCGCCGGGCACGTGCCGTATTCGCTGGTGGCGAACCCGTTCTTCGACTGGGGCAACGACCGCCAGCCGAAACGGCCCTACAACGAGACGGTCATCTACGAGGCCCACGTCAAGGGCATGACCGTGCATCACCCGTTCGTGCCCGAAGCGCTGCGGGGCACGTACGCCGGCCTCGCGCACCCCGCCGTCGTCGAGCACCTGCAGAAGCTCGGCGTGACCGCGGTGGAGCTGCTGCCGGTGCACCAGTTCGTCACCGACCACGGCCTGGCCGAGAAGGGCCTGACGAACTACTGGGGCTACAACACGATCGGGTACTTCGCGCCGCACGACTCCTACGCGGCGATGCCCGGCGAGGGCGGCCAGGTCCAGGAGTTCAAGGGCATGGTCAAGGCCCTCCACGAAGCCGGGATCGAAGTGATCCTCGACGTGGTTTACAACCACACGGCCGAGGGAAACCACCTCGGGCCGACGCTGTCGATGCGGGGTATCGACAACGAGGCCTACTACCGGCTGGTGGAGGGGGAGCCCGAGTACTACATGGACTACACCGGCACCGGGAACTCCCTCAACGTCCGCAACCCGCACACCCTGCAGCTGATCATGGACTCGCTGCGGTACTGGGTGACGGAGATGCACGTCGACGGCTTCCGCTTCGACCTCGCTTCGGCGCTGGCCCGCGAGTTCTACGACGTCGACCGGCTGTCGACGTTCTTCGACCTCGTCCAGCAGGACCCGATCGTCAGCCAGGTGAAGCTGATCGCCGAGCCGTGGGACGTCGGCCCCGGTGGCTACCAGGTGGGCAACTTCCCGCCGCTGTGGACGGAGTGGAACGGGCAGTTCCGCGACACCGTCCGCGACTTCTGGCGCGGCGAGCCCTCGACGCTGGGGGAGTTCGCGAGCCGGATCACCGGTTCGTCGGACCTCTACCAGGACGACGGCCGCCGCCCGTTCGCCTCGATCAACTTCGTCACCGCGCACGACGGCTTCACGCTGCGGGACCTGGTGTCCTACAACGAAAAGCACAACGAGGCCAACGGCGAGGACGGCCGCGACGGCGCCGACGACAACCGGTCGTGGAACTGCGGTGTCGAGGGCGAAACCGACGACCCGCAGGTCAACGAGCTGCGCGTGCGGCAGCAGCGGAACATGCTGGCCACCCTGATGCTGTCCCAGGGCGTGCCGATGATCCTGCACGGCGACGAGTTCGGCCGCACCCAGCAGGGCAACAACAACGTGTACGGCCAGGACTCCGAACTGTCCTGGATGGACTGGGAACTGGCCAAGACCAACGCGGACCTGGTCAGGTTCACCGCCGGGCTCGGCGCGTTCCGGCACCGGCACCCGGTGTTCCGCCGCCGCCGGTTCTTCCAGGGCGGCCCGGTCGGCAAGGGCGACAAGCTCGGCGACATCGCCTGGTTCACCCCGGCCGGCGAGGAGATGACCGAGCAGAACTGGGACGACGGCTTCGGCAAGGCCGTCGTCGTCTTCCTCAACGGCAAGGCGATCCCCGACCTCGACCCGCGCGGGATGCACGTCGAGGACAACTCGTTCCTGCTCGCCTTCAACGCCCACTACGAGGACATCGACGCCACCCTCCCGGGCAACGGCTACGGGCAGAACTGGACCGTCGTGGTCGACACCGCGACCGGCGAGGTGGACCCCGCCGACGCGAAGCCGATCGACGGCGGCGGCCGGCTCACCCTGCCCGCCCGGTCCCTGATCGTGCTGAAACGAACGGAGACGGAGCCCGAATGACCGTGCCGGAGTCGACCTACCGGGTCCAGCTGCGCCCGGAGTTCACCTTCGCCGACGCGGCCGGCATCGCCGGCTACCTGCGCGACCTCGGCATCGGCGCGCTGTACGCGTCGCCGGTGCTGGACGCGGCACCGGGCTCGACGCACGGCTACGACGTCGTCGACCCGACCCGCGCCCGGCCGGCGCTGGGCGGCGAAGAGGCCCGCCGGGAGCTGTCCGCGCTGCTCAAGGAGCTCGGGCTGGGCCTGGTGGTCGACATCGTGCCGAACCACATGTCGGTCGAGGTGCCGAAGGCGAACCGCTGGTGGTGGGACGTGCTGAAGCACGGCCGCGACTCCGGGTACGCGTCCTTCTTCGACATCGACTGGGAGCGCGGCCCGATCCTGCTGCCGGTCCTCGGGGACGACGACGCCGTCGCCGAGCTGGCGGTCGACGGCGACGAGCTCGTCTACTACGACCACCGGTTCCCGATCGCGCCCGGCACGGGAACCGGGACGCCGCAGGAGGTCCACGAGCGCCAGCACTACCGCCTGATCGGCTGGCGCCGCGGCAACGCCGAGCTGACCTACCGCCGGTTCTTCGACATCACGACCCTGGCCGCGGTCCGCGTCGAGGACCCCAAGGTGTTCGCCGAGACGCACGGCGAGGTGCTGCGCTGGGTGGCCGACGGCGACGTCACCGGCCTGCGCGTCGACCACCCGGACGGCCTCGCCGACCCGGGCGGCTACTTCCGGCGGTTGCGCGAGAACGCGCCCGGCGCGTGGATCGTGGCCGAGAAGATCCTGCACCCCGGCGAGCCGCTGCCGCAGAGCTGGCCGGTCGACGGCACCACCGGCTACGACGCCCTCCGCGAGATCGCCGGCGTCTTCGTCGACCCCGCGGGCGAGCCCGACTTCACCGCGCTGGCGAACGAACTCGGCGTCAAGACCGGCTACCACCGCGTCGAAGCCGAGGCCCGGCGCCTGGTCACCGACCGCATCCTGGTCGCCGAGGTCCGGCGGATCGCGGCGCAGCTGCCGTACGTCGATCCGGAACTGGCCCGGCAGGCGGTGGCCGAGACCATGATCGCCTTCCCCGTCTACCGTTCCTACCTCCCCGAAGGCGCGGCGCACTGGGCGGCCGCGATCGACGGCGCCCGCCGCGCCCGGCCCGACCTGGCCGAGCCACTGGCGATGCTCGACGCCGTCATGCGCAAGAACCCCGAGAGCGAACTGGCCACCCGGCTCCAGCAGACCTCCGGCATGGTCGTGGCCAAGGGCACCGAGGACACGACGTTCTACCGCTACACCCGCTTCGCCGCTCTCAACGAGGTCGGTGGCAACCCGGACCGGTTCGGCCTCGGCGTCGAGGAGTTCCACCGGCTGGCCGCCGAGCGCGAGGCCGGCTACCCGGCGGCGATGACGACGCTGACCACGCACGACACCAAGCGCTCGGAGGACACCCGGGCGCGGATGGCGGTGCTCGCGGAGGTGCCGGGCGAGTTCGCCCGGGCCGTCCGGCGGTGGACCGCGCGGCGCGGGATCGACGAGCCGTCGCTGAACCTCCTGGCCTGGCAGACGCTGGTGTCGACCTGGCCGATCGAGCCCGCGCGGCTGCGGGACTACCTGGACAAGGCGGCCAAGGAAGCCAAGCTCCGGACCAGCTGGACCGACCACGACGAGGCGTTCGAGGCCGACGTCGCCGCCTGGCCCGAAGACGTCGTGAACGACGCCGAGCTGGCCGGGGACATCGACGGGTTCGTCCGGCGCATCGAAGGGCCCGGTTATGCGAACTCCCTCGGGCAGAAGCTCGTCCAGCTGACCGCACCCGGCGTCCCGGACGTCTACCAGGGCACCGAGCTGTGGGACTTTTCGCTGGTCGACCCGGACAACCGCCGTCCGGTCGACTACGCGGCCCGCCGGGAGATCCTGGCCCGGGTCCTCGACGGCGAGCTGCCGGAGATCGACGCCTCGGGCGCGGCGAAGCTGCTGGTCGTGCACAACGCGCTGCGGCTGCGCCGGGAACACCCGGCGCTGTTCCGCGGTTACCGGCCGCTGCGCGCCGAGGGCCCGGCGGCGGCCCACTGCCTGGCCTACACGCGCAGCGCCGGCCTCGCCGTCGCGGTGACCCGCCTGCCGGTCGGCCTGGACGCCGGCGGCGGCTGGCGCGACACGGTCCTCCCGCTGCCGCCCGGCACCTGGACCGACGTCCTGACCGGCCGGGAAGTCACCGGCGAGCTGGCGCTGCTGTTCGACCGTTACCCCGTCGCGTTGCTGGTGCGAGGAGACGCATGAAGTTCAGCGTGTGGGCCCCGGCGGCCCGCCGGGTCCGGGTGAGCGTCGACGAAGGCGTGCACGAGATGACCGAGGGCGACGGCGGCTGGTGGCACGCCGACGCCGAGGGGCTCAACTACGCCTTCCTCCTGGACGACGACGAGAAGCGGCTGCCCGACCCGCGGTCGCGGTGGCAGCCGCACGGCGTCCACGCCGAGTCGCGCGTCTACGACCACGGCGAGTTCGAGTGGACCGACGACGCCTGGCACGGCCGCCAGCTGCCCGGTGCCGTCCTCTACGAGCTGCACGTCGGCACCTTCACCGAGGGCGGCACCTTCGACGCGGCGATCGACCGGCTCGACCACCTCGTCGACCTCGGGATCACGCACGTCGAGCTGCTGCCGGTCAACTCCTTCGACGGCACCGCGGGCTGGGGCTACGACGGCGTCCTGTGGGGCGCGGTCCACGAACCCTACGGCGGCCCGGACGGCCTCAAGCGGTTCGTCGACGCGGCCCACGCGCGCGGCCTGGCCGTCGTGCTCGACGTCGTCTACAACCACCTCGGGCCGTCCGGGGCCTACCTGGACCGGTTCGGGCCGTACTTCGCCGGGCAGAACGACTGGGGGCCGGGCCTCAACCTCGACGGCGCCGGCTCCGACGAGGTCCGGCGGTACGTGATCGACAACGCGCTGAGCTGGTTCCGCGACTTCCACCTCGACGCGCTGCGCCTGGACGCCGTGCACGCGCTGCTCGACCGGCGGGCCGTCCACCTGCTCGAACAGCTCGCCACCGAGGTCGACGCGCTGTCGGCGGCGCTGAACCGGCCGCTGACGCTGGTCGCCGAGTCCGACCTCAACGACCCGCGGCTCGTCACGCCCTGCGAGCGCGGCGGCTTCGGCCTGCACGCCCAGTGGTCGGACGACTTCCACCACGCCCTGCACGTCAAGCTGACCGGCGAGACGACCGGGTACTACACCGACTTCGCCGCGCCGGACGCACTGGAGCGGGTGCTGCGCGAGGTGTTCTTCCACGCGGGCACCTGGTCGTCGTTCCGGGAGCGGACCCACGGCCGCCCGGTCGACACGCGGACCGTGCCCGGCCACCGCTTCCTCGGCTACCTGCAGAACCACGACCAGATCGGCAACCGCGCGACCGGCGACCGGCTGTCCGCGACCGTGCCGGCGGACCGGCTCGCCTGCGGGGCCGCGGTCCTGTTCTGCTCGCCGTACACGCCGATGGTGTTCATGGGGGAGGAGTGGGCGGCGAGCACGCCGTGGCAGTTCTTCGCGTCCTTCCCGGACCCGGAGCTGGCCGAGGCGGTCCGCACCGGCCGCCGTCGCGAGTTCTCCCGGCACGGCTGGGGCGAGTCGGACGTGCCGGATCCGCTGGACCCGGCCACGGTCGAACGCTCCCGGCTCGACTGGGCCGAGGTCGAGCGGCCCGGGCACCGGGAGGTGCTGGAGCTCTACCGCGCGTTGATCCGGCTGCGCCGCGACCGGCCCGAGCTGGCCGACCCGCAGGTCGCGAACCTGCGCGTCGACTCCGCGCCGGACGGCTCGTGGCTCGTGCTGCACCGCGGCGGGCTGCGGCTGGCCGTCAACTTCGGCCCCGGCCCGGTGACGCTGCCGCTGGGTCCCACGGCGGCGCCGCTGCTGGCCTGGGCCGAGGCCACGGTGGACGGCGGCGCGGCGCACCTGCCCCCGGACACCTTCGTCCTGGCCGAAACCACACCCTGACGGCGGTTGTCTCCAGGTCGCTCGTCTGTCATGGCGCGCACGGACCACCGGAGATCTGGGACGATTCAGGAATGGCCACACGACCCTCCGCCGACCACGTCCTCGCCGGCCGCCCCTTCCCGCTCGGTGCCCACCCCGAGGCCGGTGGGGTGCGGTTCGCGATCACGTCCGCCGTCGCGGACGCCGTCGACCTGTGCCTGGTCGACGCCGACGGGTCGGAACGCCGGATCGCCCTGACCGAGCGCACCTTCGGTGTCTGGCACGGCCTGGTCCCCGGGGTGACGCCGGGGCAGCGGTACGGCTACCGGATCCACGGCCCGTACGACCCGGCCCGCGGCCTGCGCTGCAACCCGCACAAGCTGCTGCTCGACCCGTACGCCCGGCAGATCACCGGCGGGCTCACCGACCTGGCCGCGGCCCAGGGCTTCACCGGCGACCCGGAACGCGGCCCGATGTCCACTGTGGACTCGCTGGGCAGCGTGCCGCTGTCGGTGGTCACCTCGCCCGGCGGCCCGGACACCGGGATCAAGCCGGAGGTGCCGTTCGAGGAGGCGGTGGTCTACGAACTGCACGTCAAGGGCTTCACGCAGCGGCACCCGTTCATCCCGGAGGCGCTGCGCGGCACCTACCTCGGCCTGGCCCACCCGGTGGCGATCGAGTACCTGACCCGGCTCGGCGTCACCTCGGTGGAGCTGCTGCCGGTGCACGCGTTCCTCGACGAGCCGTCGCTGATCCGGGCCGGGCGGCACAACTACTGGGGCTATTCGCCGCTCGGCTTCTTCGCCCCGCACGCCGGCTACGCCAGCGAACCCGGCCACGAGGTCGAGGAGTTCCGGCTGATGGTGGCCGCCCTGCACGCGGCGGGCATCGAGGTGATCCTCGACGTCGTGTTCAACCACACCTGCGAGGGCGGGCCGGACGGGCCGACGCTGAGCTTCCGCGGGCTGAACGCGCCGGTGTACTACCTGCACACCGAGCGCGGGCACATGGCCGACATCACCGGCTGCGGCAACACCCTGGAAGCGGGCTCGCCGACCGTCGTCCGGCTGGTCACCGACTCGCTGCGGTACTGGACGCAGGAGATGGGCGTCGACGGCTTCCGGTTCGACCTCGCCAGCACCCTCGGGCGGCCGCGGGGCGGCGCGTTCGACCCGGCGTCGACGCTGCTCACGGCGATCACCACGGACCCGGTGCTCTCGCGCTGCAAGCTGATCGCCGAGCCGTGGGACGCGACCGGCGAGGGCTACCGCGTCGGCGGCTTCGGCGCCCAGTGGGCCGAGTGGAACGGCCGCTACCGCGACACCGTGCGCGACTTCTGGCGCGGCACGACCGGGGTCCGCGACCTCGCCTACCGGCTGTCCGGTTCGTCGGACCTGTACGACCACAACCTGCGGCGGCCGTGGCAGTCGATCAACTTCGTCACCGCCCACGACGGCTTCACGCTGCGGGACCTGGTGTCCTACAACGAAAAGCACAACGAGGGCAACGGCGAGGACAACCGCGACGGCACCAACGACAACCGCTCGTGGAACCACGGCGCCGAGGGGCCGACCACCGACCCGGCCATCCGCGCGCTGCGCGCCCGGCAGGCCCGGAACCTGTTCGCGACGCTGCTGCTGTCCACCGGCACCCCGATGCTCACGGCCGGTGACGAGTTCTGGCGGACCCAGGGCGGCAACAACAACGCGTACTGCCTCGACGACGAGACGTCGTGGCTGGACTGGACGCCGGACGACCCGGAGGCCGAGGCCATGCTCGCCTTCGCCCGCCGGGTGGTGCGGCTGCGCGCGAACAGCCCGGCGCTGCGGCAGCCGGAGTTCTTCGAAGGCCGGACCACCCCGACCGGCAAGCCCGACCTCGTCTGGTTCCGCCCGGACGGCGAGGAGTTCGGCGAAAGCGACTGGTTCGAGGACCGGCACACGCTCGGCATGTGGATCGACGGCTCGAACAGCCAGGCCCGCAACCGCGAGGGCGAGCTGGTGCCCGACCACTCGTGGCTGCTCTGGCTGCACGCCGGCGACGCCCCGGCCGAGGTGATCCTGCCGGGCCGCGAGTACGGCGAGACGTTCAAGCCGACCCTGGACACGAGCACCGCGGACGGCAGCCCGGCCAACCCGGGCACCCTGGAGGCCAAGACCCGGGTCACCCTCCAGTCCCGCTCCCTCCTCCTGCTCCGCGCCCCCCGCCTCGCCGCCGAACCCCACCCCGAGCCCTACTGACCCGTACCGCCCCGGACGACACGCGTACGCAGCCGGACGACACGCGTACCTGGATGGACGACACGGCAGCGGCCGGGCCCTGCGTCGTGTCGTCCGCCGGGGTACGCGTGTCGTCCATCGGCGTACGCGTGTCGTCCGCACAAGTACGCGAATCGTCCATTCGGGTACGGGTGTTGGCCGTTCGGGTTCGCGTGTCGTTCGCGTGCCGGCTTAACCTGCCGGACATCCGCTGGAAATTCGTTGCGGCGAAAGCGTTTCAGCCGGTGGTCAGTGGGTACCAGCCTTAAGAACCCTGCCTCGTGGGCGCTTGATCGAGTCAGGCAGACTGTCGCCGTCTGCGTCCAACCGACACATCGAAGGGCGTTGCCCATGACCGGCCGGCTCGGCATCGACGACGTCTCCCCCAGCGTGAGCTGCGGCCGGTATCCGGCCAAAGCCGTTGCGGGGGAACACATCCCGGTCTTCGCGACCGTCTGGCGCGAGGGCCACGACGCCGTCGCGGCCACCGTTGCGTGGCGCGGCCCGGGTGACCGGCTGACCCGCCAGACGCGGATGGTGCCGCGCGGTCCCGACCACCCGGACGAGTTCGCCGCGGTGATCGTCCCTGACACCACCGGTCTGTGGACGTTCCGGATCGACGCGTGGGGCGACCCCTGGGCGACGTGGGAGCACGCCGTCGAGGTGAAGGTCGCGGCCGGCCAGGGACCCGAGGACCTCGCGAACGACATCGAGAACGGCGCCCGGCTGATCGAGCGCGTCTCCCGCCGCCCCGACCGCCGGGCGGAGAAGGCGCTCCTGACCGGCGCGGTGAAGGCCCTGCGCGATGAAGAGCTCAGCCTCGCCGAGCGCGTCGGGCCCGCGCTCTCGCCCGAGGTCCGCCAGGTCATGCACGAGTTCCCGGTGCGCGAACTGATCACCAAGGGCAAGCCGCACAAGGTATGGGTGGATCGCCGCCGCGCCGCGTACGGCTCCTGGTACGAGCTGTTTCCCCGCAGCACCGGCGGGCTCGACGCCGAGGGCAAGCCGGTGCACGGCACCTTCGCCACCGCCGCGACCGCGCTCGACCGCGTCGCGAAGATGGGCTTCGACGTCGTCTACCTCCCGCCGATTCACCCGATCGGGCGAGTGAACCGCAAGGGACCCAACAACACGCTCGACGCCAAGCCGGAAGACGTCGGTTCGCCGTGGGCGATCGGTGCCGACGAGGGCGGCCACGACTCGATCCACCCCGACCTCGGCACCTTCGAGGACTTCGACGCCTTCGTGGCCCGCGCGGACGAGCTCGGCATGGAGGTGGCGCTCGACTTCGCGCTGCAGGCCGCGCCCGACCACCCGTGGGTCCTCAAGAACCCCGAGTTCTTCACCACCCGCCCGGACGGCTCGATCGCGTACGCGGAAAACCCGCCGAAGAAGTACCAGGACATCTACCCGATCAACTTCGACAACGACCCCAAGGCCGTCTACGAAGAGATGCTGCGGGTGATCACCGTCTGGATCGACCACGGGGTCAAGATCTTCCGGGTCGACAACCCGCACACCAAGCCGCCGGACTTCTGGGCCTGGCTGATCCAGTCGGTCAAGGACGCCCACCCGGACGTGCTGTTCCTGGCCGAGGCGTTCACCCGCCCGGCGCGCCTGTGGGGCCTGGCCCGGCTCGGCTTCACCCAGAGCTACACCTACTTCACCTGGCGCACCGGCAAGCAGGAACTGATCGACTTCGCCATCGACCTGCGGGAACACTGGCACGAGGGCCGGCCGAACCTGTTCGTCAACACCCCGGACATCCTCCACGAGTCGCTGCAGCGCGGCGGCCCCGGCATGTTCGCGCTGCGCGCGGCGCTGGCGGCGACGATCTCGCCGACGTGGGGCGTCTACTCCGGCTACGAGCTGTTCGAGCACGTCCCGGTCCGCGAAGGCAGCGAGGAGTACCTGGACTCCGAGAAGTACCAGCTGCGTCCGCGCGATTTCGAGCGCGCGGTCGCCGAAGGGCGTTCACTGGAGCCATGGCTGGCGAAGCTGAACGCCGTCCGGCGCGCGCACCCGGCGCTGCAGCAGATGCGCACCCTGCACTTCCACCACATCGACAACGACGCGCTGCTGGCCTACTCCAAACAGGACCCGGCCACCGGCGACACCGTGGTCACGGTCGTCACCCTCGACCCGTACGGGCCCCAGGAGGGCACGTTGTGGCTCGACACCGCCGCGCTCGGCTTCGAAGCGCACGAGCGGCTGATCGCCCACGACGAGGTCACCGGTGACACGTGGGACTGGGGTCCGGCGAACTACGTGCGGCTCGAACCCTGGCGGGCGGTGGCGCACATGGTGTCCCTGAGACGGCGCCTGGCCGGCTGATGACGGGACGGGAAGGGACGGCGAACCGAAGGACGAGGTGGAACAGATGGCGGATGAGGCCCGGCCCGACGCGGCGTTGGGGCTGGCGGGCGTGCCGCACACCGGCGAGGCGGTGACCGCCGACGGCATGCTCGTGGAACCGCAGGCCGGGGACTTCCGGTCGGCGCAGCAAGCACCGAGCAACCCGGAGTGGTTCAAGGGTGCGGTGTTCTACGAAGTGCTGGTGCGCGCGTTCGCCGACTCCAACGGCGACGGCACCGGCGACCTGCGCGGCCTGGCCGGCCGGCTCGACTACCTGGCCTGGCTGGGCATCGACTGCCTGTGGCTGCCGCCGTTCTACGCCTCGCCGCTGCGCGACGGCGGGTACGACATCAGCGACTTCCGCGCGGTGCTGCCGGAGTTCGGCAGCGTCGAGGACTTCGTCTTCCTGCTCAACGAGGCCCACCGGCGCGGCATCCGGGTGATCACCGACCTGGTGCTCAACCACACCTCGGACGCGCACCCGTGGTTCCAGCAGTCCCGCAGCGAGCCCGACGGCCCGTACGGCGACTACTACGTGTGGAGCGACGACGACTCCCGCTACGCCGACGCGCGGATCATCTTCGTCGACACCGAGACGTCGAACTGGACCTACGACCCGGTCCGCGGCCAGTTCTACTGGCACCGGTTCTTCTCCCACCAGCCCGATCTGAACTACGAAAACGTCGACGTGCAGAACGCGATGATCGACGTCCTGCGGTTCTGGCTGGACCTGGGCATCGACGGGTTCCGCCTGGACGCCGTGCCGTACCTGTTCGAGCAGGAGGGCACCAACTGCGAGAACCTGCCGCGCACGCACGAGTTCCTCAAGCGCTGCCGGAAGGTCGTCGACGACGAGTACCCCGGGCGCATCCTGCTGGCCGAGGCGAACCAGTGGCCGTCGGACGTCGTCGAGTACTTCGGCGACCCGGCCGTCGGCGGCGACGAGTGCCACATGGCGTTCCACTTCCCGCTGATGCCGCGGATCTTCATGGCCGTGCGCCGCGAGTCGCGGTTCCCGATCTCGGAGATCCTCACCCAGACCCCGGAGATCCCCAGCGGCACGCAGTGGGGCATCTTCCTGCGCAACCACGACGAGCTGACCCTCGAGATGGTCACCGACGAAGAGCGCGACTACATGTACGCGGAGTACGCCAAGGACCCGCGCATGAAGGCCAACATCGGCATCCGCCGGAGGCTCGCGCCGCTGCTGGACAACGACCGCAACCAGCAGGAGCTGTTCACCGCGATGCTGCTGTCCCTGCCGGGCTCGCCCGTTCTGTACTACGGTGACGAGATCGGCATGGGAGACAACATCTGGCTCGGCGACCGCGACGCGGTGCGCACCCCCATGCAGTGGACCCCGGACCGCAACGCCGGGTTCTCCTCGTGCGACCCGGGCCGCATCTACCTGCCGGTGATCATGGACCCGGTGTACGGCTACCAAGGCCTCAACGTCGAGGCGCAGTCGAACAACGCGTCGTCCCTGCTCAACTGGACCCGCCGGATGATCGAGGTGCGCAAGCAGCACCACGCGTTCGCCGAGGGTGAGTTCGTCGACCTCGGCGGGTCCAACCCGAGCGTGCTGGCCTACAAGCGCCAGTGGCGGCGCCCGGACGGCGGCGAAGACGTCGTGCTCTGCGTGAACAACCTCTCCCGGTTCCCGCAGCCGGTGGAGCTGGATCTGTCCGCGCACCGCGGGTGCACGCCGGTGGAGCTCACCGGCGGCGTGCGGTTCCCCAGCATCGGGGAGCTGTCGTACCTGCTGACGCTGCCGGGGCACGGCTTCTACTGGTTCCAGCTGACGAACCCGGGAGACGAAGGCGAAGCGAGGTGAGTTCCTTGTCCGACCCGCGTGAGCTGGTCGACGACCTGACCGAGGACCTGAAGCGCTGGCTGCCCGAGCAGCGCTGGTTCGCCGGCAAGGACCGGCCGGTGACCGGCGTCCGGCCGCTCGGCGTGACCGAACTGGTCTCCGGCGATCCGCAGCTGCTGCACGTCGTGATCGAGGTCGCCCAGGACGACCGGCGCGAGCCCTACCAGCTGCTGGTGGGCCGGCGGACGCACCCGCCGGAGATCGCGTCGAGCAGCTGGATCGGCGCGGTCGGCGACCTCAACGCCTACGAGGCGTCCGGCGACCTGGACGTCACCGGCGTCCTGCTGGACCTGATGGGGCGCGAGGAGACCGTGGGGTCGCTGACCTTCGAGCACGAGCCCGGCGTGGAGCTGGAGACCGGGCTGCGGGCGCGGCCGATCACGTCGGAGCAGAGCAACACGTCCCTGGTCTACGGCGGGCAGTACATCCTCAAGCTGTTCCGGAAGCTGTCGCCGGGCAAGAACAAGGACCTGCTGCTGCACCGTGCGCTGCAGGCGGTGGGCAGCAAGCACATCGCGGCCCCGCTCGGCTCGATCACCGGTGACCTGGACGGCGAGCCGACCACGGTCGGCATGCTCCAGCAGTTCGTCTCGGACGCCGTCGACGGCTGGGCGATGGCCACCACCAGCGTCCGCGACCTGATGGCGGCGCCGGAGCTGCACGCCGGAGAGGTCGGCGGCGACTTCGCCGGCGAGGCCGAGCGGCTCGGCCGCGCGGTCGCCGAGGTGCACGCGGACCTGGCCGAAGCGCTCGGCACCGAGGCCGTCGACGCCGACGAGCTGGAACGCTCGATGAAGGCGATGCTCGACCGGCTCGACGCGGTCGCCGGCCGGGTGCCGGAGCTCGCCGAGCACGCTCCGAAGCTGCGGGCGGCGTTCGAGCGGCTGCGCACGCTGCCCGCCGACTCGGTGACCATGCAGTACATCCACGGCGACCTGCACCTCGGCCAGGTGCTGCGGACCGTCGGCGGCTGGCTGCTGATCGACTTCGAGGGCGAGCCCGCGGCCCCGGTCGAGGAGCGGCACGCGCTGCGGTCGCCGTTGCGCGACGTCGCGGGCATGCTGAGGTCGTTCGACTACGCGGCCCAGCAGATGCTGGTCGGCCAGCCGGACGAGCCGGCGCTGGCCGAGCGCGCCCACGAATGGTCGGAGCGCAACCGGGCAGCCTTCTGCGAGGGGTACGCGGCCATCGCGGCGGACCCGCGCGAACAGGGCGAGCTGCTGCGCGCCTTCGAACTCGACAAGGCGGTCTACGAAGTGGGCTACGAGCACGCGAACCGGCCGGACTGGCTCGGCGTGCCGCTCGCCTCGATCGCCCGGATCACCAGCGGAGGGACGACACCGTGAACGCGGCTCCCGAAGGTCTCCCGGCCGCGGCCCCGCCGGCCGCGGACATCGACCGGCTTCTCGCCGGGTCCCACCACGACCCGCACGCCGTGCTGGGCGTGCACGCCGTGGGCAAGGGCTTCGCGGCCCGGGCGCTGCTGCCCGGCGCGAAGGCCGTCACGCTCTGCGCGGGCTCGAAGCGCTACCCGATGGAGCCGGTGATCGACGCGCTGTTCGCCGTCGCCGTGCCCGAGCACCCCGGCGACTACCGCCTCGAGGTCGAGTACGACGGGCACACCGTCACCACCGACGACCCGTACCGCTGGCTGCCGACGGTGGGCGAGCTGGACCTGCACCTGATCGGCGAAGGACGGCACGAACGGCTGTGGGAGGCGCTCGGCGCGCACGTCCGGTCCTACGAGACGCCGGGCGGGGTGGTCGAGGGGACGTCGTTCGCGGTCTGGGCGCCGAACGCCCGCGGCATCCGCGTGATCGGCGACTTCAACGGCTGGGACGGCCGCGGCCACGCGATGCGCTCGCTCGGCGGGTCGGGTGTCTGGGAGCTGTTCGTGCCGGGGGTCGGCGTGGGCACCTGCTACAAGTTCCGGATCCTCGGCGCCGACGGCAACTGGCACGAGAAGGCCGACCCGCTGGCGTTCGCCACCGAGCAGCCGCCGGCGACGGCGTCGGTCGTCACGCTGTCGGCGTACCTGTGGGCGGACGACGAGTGGGTCGCGAAGCGCGAGGCGACCCAGTGGATCGCGGCGCCGATGAGCGTCTACGAGGTCCACCTCGGCTCGTGGCGGCCCGGGCTCGACTACCGGGAGCTGGCCGACCAGCTGGGCGACTACCTCGTCGAGACCGGCTTCACGCACGTCGAGCTGCTGCCGGTGTCGGAGCACCCGTTCGGCGGTTCGTGGGGCTACCAGGTGACGTCGTACTACGCGCCGACGTCCCGCTTCGGCTCGCCGGACGACTTCCGCTACTTCGTCGACCGCCTGCACCAGCGCGGGATCGGCGTCCTGGTGGACTGGGTGCCGGCGCACTTCCCGCGCGACAGCTGGGCGCTGGCGAAGTTCGACGGCACCGCGCTGTACGAGCACGCGGACCCGCGCCGCGGCGAGCAGCCCGACTGGGGCACGCTCGTGTTCGACTTCGGCCGCAACGAGGTCCGCAACTTCCTGGTGGCCAACGCGCTGTACTGGATCGAGGAGTTCCACCTCGACGGCCTGCGCGTGGACGCCGTCGCGTCGATGCTGTACCTGGACTACTCCCGCAAGGAAGGGGAGTGGCTGCCCAACCAGTACGGCGGGCGGGAAAACCTGGACGCGGTGCGGTTCCTGCAGGAGCTGAACGCGACCGTCTACAAGCGACACCCGGGCATCGTGATGGTGGCCGAGGAATCGACCGCGTGGCCGGGCGTGACGCGCCCGACGCACCTGGGCGGCCTCGGGTTCGGCTTCAAGTGGAACATGGGCTGGATGCACGACACGCTCCGGTACCTGTCCCACGAGCCGATCCACCGCGCGTACCACCACAACGAGATGACGTTCTCGCTGGTGTACGCGTGGAGCGAGAACTTCGTGCTGCCGCTGTCGCACGACGAAGTGGTGCACGGCAAGGGATCCCTCTGGGGCCGGATGCCGGGCGACGCCTGGAACAAGGCGGCTGGGCTGCGGTCGCTGCTGGCGTTCATGTGGGCCCACCCGGGCAAGCAGCTGCTGTTCATGGGCGGCGAGTTCGGCCAGCCGGGGGAGTGGTCGGAGTCGAAGTCGCTGGACTGGCACCTGATGGAGGAGCCGCTGCACCTCGGGGTGTGGGAGCTGCTGCGGTCGCTGAACACGATCTACCGGTCGTCACCGGCGCTGTACAGCCAGGACGCGTCCCCGGACGGCTTCGCCTGGATCGACGCGAACGACTCCAGCGGCAACGTGCTGAGCTTCCTCCGCATCGGCGCGGACGGTTCCCGCCTGGCCTGCGTGGCGAACTTCGCGGGCGTCCCGCACCACGACTACCGGGTGGGCCTGCCTTCCGCCGGGCGCTGGCTCGAGGTGGTCAACACCGACGCGGAGGCGTACGGCGGCTCGGGCGTCGGCAACATGGGCGCGGTGGAGGCGGTCCTCGAGCCGTGGCACGGCCAGCCGGCCTCGGCGGTCCTCCAGCTCCCCCCGGCCGGAGTCCTCTGGCTGGTGAAAGAAACCCCGGAGACCCCCGAACTCCCGTAACGCGCGTGTCCCGAGGGGCATCACGCGTGACTGGGCGGGCATCACCCCGATGCCCCTCCAATCACGCGTGATGCCCCTCTGATCACGAGTGATGCCCCGGCAATCACGCGAAAAGCCTTCCGCGGGCCGGGCCCGGCGGGCTTACCATCGGGGCATGGACGGCTCCGGTGGTGTCGTCGCGAACCTGATCCTCTTCGCCGTGGTCTGCGTCGCGCCCACGGTGCTGTTCTGGTGCGCGCTGCACGTACCGAAGCTGGTCGACCGGATCCGTTCGAGGCGCGCGAAGCCGCAGCCGGAGGGGCCGCCGATCGAGCGTGTGGCGGCGGACCTGCGGCGGGTGCACCGGCTGCTGGCCGAGTACCCGTCGGGCACCCCGGCCGCCCGGCGGTTCGGGACGCGGCAGGCGTACGACGAACTCCTCACCGTCGCCTGCCGCCAGGTCGGCGTCCCGCACCGGCTCGGCGAGCTGCCCGAGGGGATGGACCGCGAGATCGAACGGCTGCGCGTCGAGCAGTCGCTGCGGGAGCGCGGGCTGGCCGTGCCCTGAACGCCGGAAACCCCGCCACCGAAGCGACGGGGTTTCCGTTGTGCCGTAAGGAAATCAGTCCAGGTAGTCGCGCAGCACCTGGGACCGCGACGGGTGGCGCAGCTTCGACATCGTCTTCGACTCGATCTGCCGGATGCGCTCGCGGGTCACCCCGTACACCTGGCCGATCTCGTCGAGCGTGCGCGGCTGGCCGTCCGTGAGGCCGAAGCGCAGCCGGACCACACCGGCCTCGCGCTCGGACAGCGTCTGCAGCACCGACTGGAGCTGGTCCTGCAGCAGCGTGAACGACACCGCGTCGACCGCGACGACCGCTTCGGAGTCCTCGATGAAGTCACCGAGCTGCGAGTCGCCCTCGTCGCCGATCGTCTGGTCCAGCGAAATCGGCTCGCGCGCGTACTGCTGGATCTCCAGGACCTTCTCCGGGGAGATGTCCATTTCCTTCGCGAGCTCTTCCGGGGTCGGCTCGCGGCCGAGGTCCTGGAGCAGTTCGCGCTGGATGCGGCCCAGCTTGTTGATGACCTCGACCATGTGCACCGGGATGCGGATGGTGCGCGCCTGGTCGGCCATCGCGCGGGTGATCGCCTGGCGGATCCACCACGTGGCGTACGTCGAGAACTTGTAGCCCTTGGTGTAGTCGAACTTCTCCACCGCGCGGATCAGGCCGAGGTTGCCCTCCTGGATCAGGTCCAGGAACGCCATGCCGCGGCCGGTGTAGCGCTTGGCCAGCGAAACCACGAGCCGCAGGTTCGCCTCGAGCAGGTGGTTCTTGGCGCGCTCGCCGTCACGCACGATCCACTTGAGATCGCGGCGCATCTGGGTGACGAGCTTCTCGCCCTCCTCCTCGGCGGTGCGCACGCGCTCGGCGGCGTAGAGCCCGGCCTCGATCCGCTTGGCCAGCTCCACCTCCTCCTCCGCGTTCAGCAGCGCGACCTTGCCGATCTGCTTGAGGTAGGCACGCACGGAGTCGGCGGACGCGGTGAGCTCGGCGTCCTTGCGCGCCTGGCGCAGCGCCTCGGACTCCTCCTCGTCCCAGACGAAGTCCGGGTTGTCGGAGCCGCTCTTGGCCTTGTCGGCCGCGGCGCCGCGGCGGCGCTGCGCCGGGGTCTCCTCGTCCGACTCCTCGTCGTCATCGTCGTCGTCGGCCGAGTCGGTGTCCGGCTCGTCGTTGACCGTTTCGTCGACGACGTCGACCTCGACCTCTTCCAGGTCCGACAGGTCGGGCGAACCGAGGTCGTCGTCCTCGAGCTCGCCGGGACCGTCCGGCTCGCCGTCTTCGGTCTTCGGGCCCTTGGTCGCGGCCTTCTTCGCCGGTGCCTTCTTGGCCGGCGCCTTCTTGGCGGTGGTGGTCTTGCGCGCCGCTGGCTTCGCCGTCCCGGTGGCTGCCTCTTCGGCCGGCTCGCCGGCTGCGGTCGCTGTCTTCGTCCCGCCTCGGGTTGCGGTTCTTGCGGCTGCCACTTACGCCCTTTCGCAGCGGTCGATCATGACGAGCAACGGCCGGGGGGGCCACTGCTGCCTCACATTCGGGGATCACGCCTCGGCCTGCGGTTTTGCCCTCCGCAGCCGTGGGCCGTGTTCCATTGTAACGACGGTACGCGCATGCGGTGCGAAGCGATCACCCTCCGGCCGGTTCCGGCGCCCGATCCGCCTCGCGATCGGTGCCGGATCGGTGCCCGTCAGTGCTGGATGCCCTCGGCCGCGGCGGCCGCGGCACCCACGATCCCGGCGTTGTTCTGCAGCGTCGCGACCAGCACCGGAGTGCGGATGTCCAGCAGCGGCACCCATTTTTCGGCCTTCTTGCTGACCCCGCCGCCGACGATGAACAGGTCGGGCCAGATCAGGTTCTCCAGCACGGTCAGATAACGGTGCACGCGCTTGGCCCATTCGGGGTAGGAAAGCCCCTCGTTGTCCTTCACCGAAGCGGCCGCGCGCTTCTCGGCGTCGTGGCCGTCGATCTCCAGGTGGCCGAATTCGGTGTTCGGGACGAGCTTGCCGTCCTGGAACACGGCGCTGCCGATGCCGGTGCCGAAGGTGAGCAGCGCGGTCACGCCCTTGCGCGCGACCGGGTCGCCGAAGCGGATCTCCGCCATGCCCGCCGCGTCGGCGTCGTTCAGCATCGCGATCTGGTCGACGCTCCGGCCGAGCCGCTTGGCGAACAGCGCGTCGGCGTCGGTGCCGATCCACTGCTTGTCGATGTTGGCCGCGGTGTGCGCGACGCCCTTCTTGACGACCGCGGGCAGCGTCACGCCGACCGGGCCGTCCCAGCCCGCCTGCGTGACGACGTCGTGCACGACGTCGGCCACCGCCGAGGGGGTGGACGGCTTCGGCGTCTCGATCCGGATCCGGTCGCCGATGAGCTGGCCCTTCTCCAGGTCGACCAAGGCGCCCTTGATCCCGCTGCCGCCGATGTCGATGCCGAAACCTCGGCGGGTCGCCTCCACCACGGACGTGGTCCCTTCTCGCACGATTCAGAAGCCTGCCTCGGAGACTTTAACCGGATGTGGTGACATGTCGGACGTGGGAGTTGACGAGTCGTTGCTGAAAAGCGTCGCGGTGCAGGTCGCGACGGAAGCCGCCACCCTGGTCCGCGAGGCGTGGGAGGGCATGGCGGACGGCCGTGCGGTGGCCGTCGGGACCAAGTCCGGCGCCACCGACGTGGTGACCGCGGTCGACCACGAATCGGAACGCCTGGTGCGCGACCGGCTGGCGGCGCTGCGGCCGGGCGAGCCGGTGCTGGGCGAAGAAGGCGGTGGTGCCGCGGGTGACGGCGTGACCTGGGTGGTCGACCCGATCGACGGGACGGTCAACTTCCTGTACGGGCTGCCGTGGTTCGCGGTGTCGGTGGCGGCGCAGGTCGGCGGGGTGTCGGTGGCCGGCGCGGTGGTCGAGCCGGCGAGCGGCCGGGTGTGGTCGGCGGCCCGCGGCCAGGGTGCGCACCTGGACGGCCGCCGGCTGGCGGTGTCGGCGCCGGCCGCCCTGGAAGTGACGTTGGTCGGAACCGGTTTCGCGTATTCGCCGGAGCGCCGGAGGCGGCAGTCGCGGTTCGCGGCCTCGCTGCTCGGGCAGGTCCGGGACATCCGGCGCAACGGGGCGGCGTCGCTGGACCTGTGCGCGGTGGCGGCGGGCTGGCTGGACGCGTACGTCGAGCACGGGCTCAACCGCTGGGACTGGGCGGCGGGAGCGCTGATCGCGGCGGAGGCGGGCGCGGAGGTCCTGCTGCCGGGCTCGGCACCGGACCTGGGCGCGGACGCGACCTACGCGGCGGCGCCGTCGATCGCGGAACCGCTGCGCAAGGTGCTGGCCGGCTCCGGCGCGGCGGAGGTCTGAGGGTCCCGCTGACCGGAACGGTCGGGGCTGGGGATGTCGCGAATGACTCATTCGGGACGTCCGGCGCCGCGAATGAGTCATTCGCGACCTTCGGCGGGCGCGGCGGCGAAGGGGGCGGGCTGCAGCGGGCGGCCGGAACTGTCGGTGCTCTCCGGTAGCGTGGAAAACGGGGGGCGCCCCCGCGGGCGGGGTGTCGTGAAGCGGGTCAGCACTCCACGTCGCGGGCCGAGGCCAGCAGCGTCTGGTCGACGATCGGGGCCTTCGCGCCCGCGGACTGCTCGTTCGAGCCGCCGCCCTGGTGGGCCTTCGACCAGTCCGCCAGCTGCGTGATGATCTGACGGGCCTCCGCACGCGGCCGGAGGTCGCCGAACAGCGTGCCCGTGACCAGGTCGACGCTCGCGTCCTTGCGGTTGTCCTGGACCAGCTCGGCGCACGGCACCACCAGGCTGAGCGTCCGGGCCGCCGTGACGCCGTTCTCGCCGAAGCGGATCTGGCCGCGGCACTTGGCCTCGCGGTTCTCGTAAGCCGGGTCGTTGGCCGGCTCGGCCGCGCTGGTGAACCCGAGCTCGCGCAGCGCCGTCGTGGTGATGCCGCCCTGGCCGCGGCTGCCCGAAGCGTTCAGCACCCGGTAGGCGACCTTGTCCGGCGGGACCGGCGCGCGGTCGTCGAGCGCGTTGTGCGGGAGCGTGCTGAACGTGACGCCCGGCGGCGGGCTCGCGGGCGGGTCGCACTTCACGGCGTCGTCGATATCCCCCTTGCCGATCGCGGCGTTCACCCAGACGATGATCGCGCCGAGGGCGAGTACGCCGATGACGATCAGCGCCGGCAGCGGCTTGTGCTTGCGATACGGCCGCGCCCCACGGTCCCCGATGCCGTTCCCCGACGCCACCTGCCCGTCCCTTCCCGAACACCGAACCCCGGCCGGTGCGAACCCGAGCACCGTCGTGGCCGCTCAGCCTAGGCGCTGCGGCCGGCGCGCGTCGGCCAGGGTCACCCGGCCGGTTCCCGTGCTCCGCCTGCGGTCCCGGGCCGCGCCCGGGACCGTTTCCCCGTCCGGCGATCGCACCACGGCGGGGGCGGCGGGGGCAAGCGGACAGCGGCCGCGCGTGAAGTTCTCCACCCGGGCGCAACCCGAACGGACGACAACGCGTCTTACCTGCGGGTTCCCCCTGTCGGGTGACGATTCCCCGGCAATGTCTGACTCGTTGCAGAACCCGGACAGCGGTGAGCTACCCTTCCCGGGCTCCGGCCGCAGGAAGAGGCCCGAAAAGAAGAGACCTCGGTCACTTCGGCCGTCGGGCACAAACAGGGGCCCTGGAACGTTGACCAGCGGCACGGCGGATCCACGGGCGCACCCGGGGGTCCGGGAAAACGACTACACAAGCTGATCGCAGGGGTGAGGGACACATGGCTACCGACTACGACGCTCCGCGCCGCAGCGAAGCCGACGAGCTGGCCGAAGACTCGTTGGAGGAGCTCAAGGCCCGGCGCAACGAGAACCAGTCCGGCGTCGTCGACGTCGACGAGGACGCGACCGCCGAGAACTTCGAGCTGCCGGGTGCCGACCTCTCCGGGCTTTCCGGTGAGGACATGACCGTGAAGGTGGTGCCGAAGCAGGCGGACGAGTTCACCTGCTCCGTGTGCTTCCTGGTGCACCACCGCAGCCGGCTGGCCGAGGACAACGGCGGACGCCCGATCTGCCGCGACTGCGCCTGACCGCGCAGAGGGGTTCTCGGGAACAGGGGACGAACAGACGCGACGGAGAGCCTCGAGGGAGACCGGGGAGGCTCGAAGCGCGCTGGGGACAAGGGGGCCGGCCGGCAGGCCGGCCCCCTTCCACATGTCCGGGGGCGCTCAGGCGCCCTTGAGCAGCTCGGCGACCTTCTCCGGGTGCCGGGTGCTGAACAGCCAGTACGGCGTCGGGTCGTTCGCGTCGGTCAGGTGCACCTTCACGACCGGGCCGACCCAGCCGCGGTGCAGCACGTAGGCCGCCGGGTCGCCGTCGCGCCCGAGGGCCTTGCGCTTGGCGTCCTTGTCGAAGATCTCCACCTCGCCGGCGTAGGCCAGCGGCAGGTGCGCGTCGCCGACCCACAGCTCCGGCTCGGCACCGCCGGTGATCCGCACCTTCGACCGGCCCAGCGACAGCAGCAGCGCCACGACGACCGGCAGCCCGATCACGTACGGCAGCCACGCCCGGATCCCCGGGTACCCGAGGTCGATCTCGGCCGCGAGCAGCACCGCGCCCAGCACCGGCAGCGGCCAGCCCCACCACGGGACGTACAGCCGTTCGGAGTGCCGGACCGCGGTGTTCGCGGCCGTCTTCGCTGATTCACCCACGGGTAGAGAGTAATCTCGCCGCCCGTGTCCAGCGTTCAGGTACTCCTCTCCCGGCTCGACCCGGATGTCCCGCTGCCCGCCTACGCCCGGCCGGGCGACGCGGGCGCCGATCTCGTCACCACCTCGGATATCGTCCTCGGACCCGGGGAACGCGGCGTCGTCGGCACCGGCGTCGCGATCGCGCTCCCGCCCGGGTACGCGGGGTTCGTGCACCCGCGGTCGGGCCTGGCCGCCCGGGTCGGCCTCTCCGTGGTGAACACCCCGGGCACCATCGACGCCGGCTACCGCGGGGAGATCAAGGTCTGCCTGATCAACCACGATCCGGTGCACCCGCTGGAGCTGACGCGCGGCGACCGCATCGCCCAGCTGGTCGTGCAGCGGGTCGAGCACGCGGAGTTCGTCGAGGTGGCGGAGCTCGACACGACCGAGCGGGGCGACGGAGGCTACGGCTCCACGGGTGGACACGCCACACTGGGAGCACCGGCGCTCGCCGCGAGCGCCGCCACGGGGGAAGGAACGGAGAAGTAGTGGGGATTTTCGGACGCAAGCGGCGGACCGAGGGCGGGTCCGCCGGACGGCACGCCGCGCCCGAGGCCGACGACACGATCGAGGACGAGGCGTACGACGAAGAAGATGGACCGGAGCTGTCGGACGTCTCCGACGGCCCGTTCGACGTCGCCGACTTCGAAGACGACGGCATCCCGCGGATCGACCTCGGCTCGGTGAAGGTGCCGGTGCCCGACGGTTCCCAGGTCCAGGTCGAGATGGACCCGGAGACCGGGGGCGTGCGGGCCGTGCACGTCGTCACCGAGCAGGGCCAGATCACGGTCAGCGCGTACGCGGCGCCGCGCTCTGGCGGGCTGTGGCGCGAGGTCAGCTCGGAGCTGGCCGACCAGCTGCGGGCCGACGGCGCGAAGGTCACGATCGGCCGCGGCGCGTGGGGCCTGGAGATCTCGGCCATCGTCGGCGACGTCGCCCTGCGCTTCGTCGGCATCGACCGGCCGCGCTGGATGCTGCGCGGCGTCATCGCCGGGCCGCAGTCCGAGGCCGCCGCGGCGGTCGAGGTGCTGCGCGAGATCGTGCGGCGCACGATCGTCGACCGCGGCGACGCGCCGATGCCGGTCCGGACCCCGCTGACCATCACGCTCCCCGAGGCCGTCGCGGAGCACATCGCGGCCCAGCAGCAACAGGGCTGACCTGCGCCTGAAGGGCGTCCCCGCCGCGGTGGGGACGCCCTTCAGCGCGTCTTGGAGGCCCTCAGGAAGGCGAGGACGGTCGCCCGGCCGAGTGACTCGCGGTCGGCGCCCAGCGCGGTGAGCGTCGTCTCGCCGAGCACGCCGCGGGGGAGGGCGCCCGCCCACTCCGCCGCGACTTTCGTCGGGTGTACCGGGTCGTCGGTGCAGGTGCCGATCCCGGCGGGCACGTCCAGCCGCGCGAGCTCGGCGAGGGTGGGCGACGGACGGCCCGCGGCGGCGCGCAGGCCGTCCGCCAGCCCGTCGCCGTGCCGGCGCCACGCCCGGTCCAGTTCGGCACGCAGCCAACCCGGGCTGCCCGCCGTCTGGGCCAGGGCCGCGTCGACGCCGGAACGGGCCACCAGATCCGCTGTCAGCATCGCGGCCAGCGATGCGGGTGCCGGGCCCGGAACGCCGTTCCAGGCCGGGAGCGCGGCCAGCAGGCCCCCGCAACGGCGTGGATTGCGCACGGCCCACTCCGCGGCCAGGTGCGCGCCGAACGAAATGCCGCCTACGAGCAGTTCGCCGTGTTCGTCCGCCAGCGCGTCCAGCGTCGCCAGGTAGCCGTCGGCGAGCGCCGCGCCCGGGGGCGGGGGTGGCGCGATGAGCGGGACACCGAGGGCGCGCAGGGGTCGTTCGAAGACCGCACGGACGAAGACCTCGTCCGACCCGGTACCAGGTAGGAGCACCGCGGCGGGAACTCTGATTGCGGACGTCACGTTGCGATCTTTGCGCAAAGGCGTTTCCCTGGCGGGGACCGCAGTACGCTGGAATCGCACGGGCCGCAAGCAGTTTGCCGGGGGCCCCGGAGCACAGGAGCACCTATGTCCGCCAAAGACGGCGGCTACTTCAGCCGGCTGGTACGCAAGCTGACCAGCGACGTCGAGGATCTCGACGCCGACGAGATGTCGATGAGGTCGGGCGCCGAAGGGGCGCAGCGGGCCTGTGACTGCCGTTCCGGCGAAGAGGTCACCGTGATGGGGAGACTCCGCAGCGTGGAGCTCTGCCCGACGAACGAGGCCGCCACGCTGGAGGCCGAGCTGTTCGACGGAACACAGGGCGTGACGCTAATCTGGCTCGGCCGCCGCCGGATCCCGGGCATCGAGCCTGGCCGGACGATCAAGGTGCGCGGCCGGATGGCCGAGCGTGACGGCCAGAAGGTGCTGTACAACCCCTATTACGAGCTCCAGAGCCCAGTGAGTTGATCACCCATCGTGACTGAACCCGCCAAGACCGACGGCGAAGAGCCGCAGCCCACCCTGCTCGAGCAGATGGGCGGGGTGTCCGGCCTGATCTACTCGTCGGTGCCGGTGATCGTGTTCGTGCTGGCCAACTCGTTCTTCGGCCTGACCGCGGCCATCTGGACGTCGATCGGCAGCGCCGTGGCCATCACGGTGCTGAGGCTGGTCCGCAAGGAGCCCCTCCAGCCGGCGATCTCGGGCTTCTTCGGCGTGGCGATCGCGGCGTTCATCGCCTACCGGACGGGGTCGGCGAAGGGCTTCTTCCTGTTCGGCATCTACGCGAGCCTGATCTACTGCGGCATCTTCGTGCTGTCGGTGCTGGTGCGCTGGCCGATCGCGGGCGTGGTCTGGAACATGCTCAACGGCACGGGCCAGGCGTGGCGCAAGGACAAGCCGTCCCGCTACGGCTACGACATCGCGACGCTGGCGATGGCCCTGATCTTCGCGGCCCGGTTCGTGGTGCAGCGCTGGCTGTACCAGGAGGACTACACGGGCTGGCTGGCCTTCGCGAAGATCGCGATGGGCTACCCGCTGTACGCGCTGGGCCTGCTGGTGGTGGTGTGGGCGGTCCGGAGGTCGGACAAGCGCCTGAAGGCCATGGCGGAGTCCGAGCCGGCACCGGAGACCGACGCGGAGGTCGAGGCCCGTCTGCGGGAGAAGTACGCGGCCCCCGAGGCCTGAGTCCCCGGCGGTTCAGCCCCTCGCGCGTGGGGGCGCCCCCCGTTTTCCACACTACCGGCAGGCACCGACAGTTTCGGCGGTCGGACGTCATGAACGACCTTTTCACGGCATCCGACGTCATGAACGAGTCGTTCATGACGTCCCCGCCGGGCGCTCGCGAAGGACGACAACCCGCGCGTGTAGGGGGGACCCCCGGTTCTTACGTTACCGGCGGGCACCGACGGTTTCGGCTGCCGAGCGTCGCGAATGACTCATTCGCGGCGCCGGACGTCCCGAATGAGTCATTCGCGACCTTCCACGTGTTGAATGAGTCATTCAAGACGTCGGGATGGCCGCGCTTTCGCTCGAGCTCGCTGGTCATGGCCGCGCTTTCGCTCGAGCTCGCTGGTCATGGCCGCGCTTTCGCTCGAGCTCGCTGGTCACGGTCGCGCTTTCGCTCGAGCTCCCTGGGAACGGCCGGGCTGTTACTCGAAACCCGTGGTCGAGCTGGCCTTCAGGGCCTCTGGCTGCGGCCGAGCTGGCGCTGAGGACCTCCGGGCGCGGCCGCGCTGCGAAGCACGACAACCCGCGCGTAGGGGCCTCCGGTTTTTACGCTACCGGCCGCCACCGACAGTTTCGGCTGCCGAGCGTCGCGAATGACTCATTCGCGGCGCCGGACGTCCCGAATGAGTCATTCGCGGCATCCGCGACCGACCGACCGACCGACCGCCCCGACCACGAGACACGAGAAAGCCCCCAGCGCGCACGCCGGGGGCCCTCGAGCAGCTCAGCTCAGTAACCCAAAGCCGTCCGGATCTCCGGCTCGACATCCGCCGTAGCCACGAACAGCAGCTCGTCCCCCGGCTCCAGCGGGTCCTCCGGCTGCGGCACGATCACCCGGTCACCCCGCAGGATCGTCACCAACGCCGCGTCGCGCGGCAGCGTCAGCTCGCTCACCGGCTTCCCGGCCAGCGGCGTCTCCGCCGGCAGCGTCAGCTCGACGAGGTTCGCGTTGCTCTGCCGGAACGTCATCAGCCGCACCAGGTCGCCGACGCTGACCGCCTCCTCGACCATCGCCGCCAGCATCCGGGGCGTCGACACCGCCACGTCCACGCCCCACGCGTCGGTGAACAGCCACTCGTTGGCCGGGTTGTTCACCCGGGCCACCACGCGCCGGACCGCGAACTCCGTCTTCGCCAGCAGCGAGACCACCAGGTTCGCCTTGTCGTCGCCCGTGGCCGCGATCACCACGTCGCACTGCTCGATCCCGGACTCCTCCAGGATCGACACCTCGCACGCGTCGCCCAGCACCCAGTCGGCCTGCTCGACCGCGTGCGGCTCGAACTGGTCGGCCTCGCGCTCGATGAGCATCACCTGGTGCCTGCCGTCGATCAGCTCGGCGGCGATGGAACGGCCGACCGCCCCCGCGCCCGCAATCGCGACCCTCATGCCTCGTCCTCCGGTTCGCGGTGGGCCACACTGGTCACGTCGGTGACGGTGCCGGACCGCGCGGCCACCCACACGACGTCGTCGGCCTGCAGCACGGTCTTCGTGTCGGGCAGCACCCCGGTGCCGAAGCGCATGATGAACGCCACCCGCGCGCCCGTCGCCTGCTGCAGGGACTGCACCGAGTGCCCGACCCAGCCCTCGTGCAGCGGCAGCTGCAGCAGCGCCACGTTGCCCGACGGGTCCCGCCACGCCGACGCCACGCCGTCCGGCAGCAGCGTCCGCAGGAACCGGTCGGTCGTCCACGGCACGGTCGCCACCGTCGGGATGCCCAGCCGCTCGTACACGGCCGCGCGCTTGTGGTCGTAGATCCGCGCGACCACGTGCTCGATGCCGAAGTTCTCGCGCGCGACCCGCGCCGAAATGATGTTCGAGTTGTCGCCGCTGGACACCGCCGCGAACGCACCCGCCCGCTCGATGCCCGCCTCGATCAGCACCCGGCGGTCGAAACCGACGCCGACGACCTGCTGGCCGTGGAAGTCGCTCCCGAGCCGGCGGAACGCCTGCTGGTTCTTGTCGATGACGGCCACCTCGTGGCCGAGCCGCTCCAGCGCAGCGGCCAGGGACGCGCCGACCCGGCCGCATCCCATGATCACCACGTGCACGCCCTGCCTCCTCCTCGGCGGTTACCCGTCCGTCATACCCCCGACATACCAGCGCCGAACCTACCGTGCGCCCGGACGGTTACGCTTCCGTGGTGTCGAAGTTCCCGACCGTGCTGAAACGCCTGGTCCTCGGACGTCCGTTCCGCAGTGACAGGCTCGCTCACACGCTGCTGCCGAAGCGCATCGCGCTGCCCATCTTCGCGTCCGACGCGCTCTCGAGCGTGGCGTACGCGCCGGAAGAGATCTTCCTGACGCTCAGCGTCGCCGGGCTGTCCGCATACGCGATCGCGCCGTGGATCGGCATCATGGTCGCCCTGGTCATGCTCGTCGTCGTCGCCTCCTACCGGCAGAACGTGCACGCCTACCCGAGCGGCGGCGGCGACTACGAGGTCGCCAACACCAACCTCGGCGGCAAGTTCGGCCTCACCGTGGCCAGCGCCCTGCTGGTCGACTACGTCCTGACGGTCGCGGTGTCCACTTCGTCCGGTGTGGCGAACATCGGCTCGGCCGTGCCGTGGGTCGCGCAGCACAAGGTGCTCGCCTCCATCGTCATCGTGGTCGTGCTGACGTCGCTGAACCTGCGCGGCATCCGCGAGTCGGGGAAGGCCTTCGCGATCCCGACATACGGGTTCATCCTGGGCATCCTGGTCATGGTGGCCTGGGGCCTGGTGCAGGCGGCCACCGGCACCGAGATGAAGGCCGAGAGCGCCGGGTTCACACTGAACGCCGAAGGCACCTTCGCGGGCGTCGCGTACGCGTTCCTGATCCTGCGGGCGTTCTCCTCCGGCGCGGCGGCGCTGACCGGTGTCGAGGCGATCAGCAACGGCGTCCCGGCGTTCCAGAAGCCGAAGTCGAAGAACGCGGCCACCACGCTGCTGATGATGGGCCTGCTCGCGGTCACCATGCTGGTCGGCATCATCACGCTCGCCACGATCACCGACGTCAAGTTCGCCGAGGACCCGGCGAAGCAGCTCGCCGGCGCGCCGGCCGGCTACGAGCAGAAGACGATCGTGGCGCAGATCGCGCACGCGGTGTTCGCCGACTTCCCGCCGGCGTTCTACTACATCTCCTTCTCCACCGGCATCATCCTGCTGCTGGCCGCGAACACCGCGTTCAACGGCTTCCCGGTGCTGGGCTCGATCCTGGCGCAGGACCGCTACCTGCCGCGCCAGCTGCACACCCGCGGCGACCGGCTCGCGTTCTCCAACGGCATCCTGTTCCTGGCGGCCTTCGCGCTGGTGCTGATCATCGCCTTCGACGCCGAGGTCACCCGGCTCATCCAGCTCTACATCGTGGGCGTGTTCGTGTCGTTCACGGTCAGCCAGGCGGGCATGATCCGGCACTGGAACCGGTTGCTGGCCAGGGAAACCGACCCGGGCGCGCGGCGGCGGATGCGGCGCTCGCAGACGGTCAACGCCATCGGCCTGACCATGACCGCGACCGTCCTGGTGATCGTGCTCATCACCAAGTTCCTGCTCGGCGCGTGGATCGCGATCGCCGCGATGGTGGCCATCTTCGCGTTGATGACGGCGATCCGGCGCCACTACGACCGCGTCGCCGACGAGCTGAAGGAGCTCGGCGACACCCCGACCGTGCTGCCCTCGCGCAACCACGCGATCGTCCTGGTGTCCAAACTGCACCGTCCGACGCTGCGCGCGCTGGCCTACGCCAAGGCGATGCGCCCGGACGTCCTCGAGGCCGTGACGGTCAATGTGGACGATGCCGACACCCGCAAGCTCACCGCCGAGTGGGACGCGCACAACTTCAAGGTGCCGCTGAAGGTCGTCGAATCGCCCTACCGCGAGATCACGAAACCCGTCCTCGACTACGTGAAGCGCGTGCGCGGTGACAACCCGCGCAACGTGGTCACCGTGTTCATCCCGGAGTACGTGGTCGGGCACTGGTGGGAGCAGGTGCTGCACAACCAGAGCGCGCTGCGGCTCAAGGGACGGCTGTTGTTCCAGTCCGGCGTGATCGTGGCGAGCGTGCCGTGGCAGCTGGAGTCCTCGGCCAAGGCGGCCGCGCGCGTCCGGAACGAACGCCCGGCCGCGGGCGACGTCCGCCGCGGGTTCTCGCCCAACGGGAAGCCGGTCGCGGCGCCGAAGCCCAAGGAGCCCGCCGAATGACGAGCTGGCTGGGCCGCGTCCTCGAGGTCGAGGTCGGCGCGGTGGCGCACGGCGGCCACTGCGTGGCGCGCGCGGAGGGCCGGGTCGTGTTCGTCCGGCACGCGCTGCCGGGCGAGCAGGTCCGCGTCGAGATCACCGAGGACAACGGCGGTTCGTTCTGCCGCGGGGACGCGATCGAGGTGCTTTCGGCGTCTCCGCACCGGGTCCCGCCGCCGTGCCCGCTGGCCGTGCCCGGCGGCTGTGGCGGCTGCGACTGGCAGCACGCTTCGCCGGACTACCAGCGCTCGCTCAAGGCGTCGGTGGTGGCGGAGCAGCTGCACCGGCTGGCCGGGATCGAGCGCGAGGTGGTCGTCGAGGCTCTCGACGGCGGCCCGCTGGACTGGCGCAGCCGCGTCCGGCTGGTCGCCGGGCGCGACGGGCGCGCGGGCCTGCGCGCGCACCACAGCCACCGGGTGGTGGCCCTGGACGACTGCCCGATCGCGGTCCCGGGCGAGCTCGACGACGTCCTGGCGCGGCGCTGGCGCCCGGGCAGCGAACTGGAGATCACGACCGACGGCGACGGCGATCTGCACGTGCGGGAGCTGTCGACGGTCCGCGGGAAGGTCCGGGCCCGGCAGCTGAGCGGCGGAGTCGCGGTCCAGCACGCGGCGGGCCGCGACTGGCGCCTCGACGCGCACGGCTTCTGGCAGGTCCACCCGGCGGCGGCGTCGACGTTCGCGGCGGTGGTGGGGGAGTGGGCGGAAGCGCCTTCCGGCGGCACGGCCTGGGACCTCTACGCCGGGGTCGGGCTGTTCGCGTCGGTGCTGGCGGGCCAGGTGGGGACATCGGGCCGGGTGCTGGCGGTCGAGTCCGGCCGGCGCGCGGTCGCGGACGGCGAGCGCAACCTCGCGGACCTGCCCCAGGTGTCGTGGCGCGCCGGCCGGGTGGAGCACGTGCTGGCGTCGGCGGCCAAACCGGTCGACGTGGTGGTGCTGGACCCGCCGCGCAAGGGCGCGGGCAAGGCGGTCGTGGAGTCGATCGTGGCGGGCGCGCCGGACCGGATCGTGTACGTGGCCTGCGACCCGGCGGCACTGGCGCGGGACGTGGCGACGTTCGCGTCCCACGGGTACTCGCTGACGGACCTGCGGGCGTTCGACGCGTTCCCGATGACGCACCACGTGGAGTGCGTGGCGCTGCTGTCGTGAGCCGGACGCGGCGCGGTGTTCTCCGGCCGGGTGCGGTCGTGGGCGCGGCTGCCCGGTCGGGCCGGCGCCCGGCGCGGCCGCGAGTGCAGTAGTTGGTCGTCGGCCGAACCGGCGCGCTGTCGTGCCTGCCGGCAGGCGTCGCTTAGCCTGCTCGGCGCACCGCGAACGCCGCCGCCAAGCCTGCCGCCGTCATCGCCACGCCCGACACCAGCAGCACCCACGTTCCCGCTCCGGGCACCACCCGGGCCGCCGGCTGGATGCGGGTCACTCCCGGGAGCGTCACCACCAGGTGGCGCAGGATCACGCCCGTCACCACCAGGCCCGGCAAGGACGCCATGGCCAGTGGCTCGTCCTGGTGGCGGGCGAACGTCAGGTACGCCAGCGTCACCGCGATCAGCACCGCCGCCGCGCACACCAGGCGCAGGCCCAGGTCCAGCTCCGGGTCGGGCGTTCCCGGGGGCAGCGCTCCCGGGTACTCCGCCGTCCGCAGGGTCAGGCCGGCGATCACGCCCAGCCCGGCCAGTCCCACCAGGACGGCCCGCGGGCCCCGGAGCCGGTTCCCCGGTCGCTGCTGGTCCACTCCGGCCTCCCTGCGTCGCGGTGGGGGCAGCATAAGGCGCTGGGCCGTCCGGGCGTTCCCGATCGGGCGATGCTCAGCCCGCGAACCAGTGCTGCGGGGCCGGGCGCAGGTTCTGGTAGATGTGCTTGACCTCGGTGTACTCGGCCAGCCCCGTCGGGCCCAGCTCGCGGCCGAAGCCCGACTGCTTGTAGCCGCCCCACTCGGCCTGGGGCAGGTACGGGTGGAAGTCGTTGATCCACACCGTCCCGTGGCGCAGCCGGCCCGCCACCCGCTGCGCGCGCCCCGCGTCCTGGGTGAACACCGCTCCCGCCAGGCCGTAGTGCGTGTCGTTGGCGATGCGGACCGCGTCGTCCTCGTCGGTGAACGTCTCGACCGTCAGGACCGGGCCGAACGACTCGTCGGTCACCGCCGACGAGCCCTGTTTCACCTGGTCCAGGATGGTCGGCAGGTAGTAGA
Organism: Amycolatopsis vancoresmycina; assembly: GCF_000716785.1. Classification (GTDB taxonomy): domain Bacteria; phylum Actinomycetota; class Actinomycetes; order Mycobacteriales; family Pseudonocardiaceae; genus Amycolatopsis; species Amycolatopsis vancoresmycina. The sequence goes on along the minus strand of NZ_JNYY01000008.1, from coordinate 114,307 downwards.
AACCGGCGGCCAGCGCCGGGTCGTCCGGACGGCGGCCGCCGGTGCGCAGCACCGCGCCCTCGGCCAGCGCCGCCGCCACGTACGCCTCCACCTTCGCGCGGTGCGCCGCCGAGATCAGCGGCCCGGTCTCCGCGTGCGGGTCGAACGGGCCGCCCAGCCGGATCCGCTCGGCGCGGCGCACCAGCTCGTCGACGAACTCGTCGTGCCACTCGCGCTGGACGATCAGCCGCGCGCCCGCGGAGCACACCTGGCCCGAGTGGAGGAACACCGCGGTCAGCGCGTAGTCGACCGCGGTCTCGAAGTCGGCGTCGGCGAACACCACGTTCGGGTTCTTGCCGCCCAGCTCCAGTGCCACCTTCTTGACCGTGGCCGCGGCCGACGCGGCGATCACCTTGCCGGTCGCCAGGCCGCCGGTGAACGACACGAGGTCGACATCCGGGTGGGCCGCCAGCGGCGCGCCCGCCTCGGCGCCCGCGCCCAGCACCAGGTTCCCCACGCCCGGCGGCAGGCCCGCCTCGGTGAGCAGCTTGAGGAACAGGATCGCGGTGTGCGGGGTCAGCTCGCTGGGCTTCAGCACGAACGTGTTGCCCGCCGCCAGCGCCGGCGCGATCTTCCACACGGTCTGCAGCAGCGGGTAGTTCCACGGCGTGATCAGGCCGCAGACGCCGACCGGCTCGTGCACGATCCGGCTGACCGCGTCCGGGTTGCCGGTGTCGACGACCCGCCCGGCGTCCTGCGCCGCGAGCTTGCCGAAGTAGCGCAGGCAGGCGGCGATGTCCGCCATGTCGTACCGGCTCTCCACCAGGCGCTTGCCGGTGTCGAGCGACTCGGCGCGGGCGAACGCCTCCGCGTCGCGGTCCAGCAGGTCCGCGGTGCGCAGCAGCAGGTCGCCGCGCAGGTGGGCGGGGGTGCCGGGCCACGGGCCGGTGTCGAACGCCCGGCGCGCCGCCGCGATGGCGGCCTCGGTGTCCTTGGCGGTGCCCTCGGCGACCGTCGCGACCAGGGAGCCGTCGGCCGGGCAGCGGATCTCGCGCCGCCCGCCGTCCACCGCGTCCACCCAGTCGCCGCCGATGAAGAAGTCCGCCATGCGGCCATTCTCGTGGCCACGCCGCGTGACCGCCACAGCGACGCGGCGAGACGAGGTTCACCCCGGGTGCTGACCTGTGGTCGCGCTCCGGTTGTGACGCCGGACGCGGCCTGCGGCTGTCCGCTGGCGGCTCTCCGTAGACTGGCCGGAACCGAGCGAGTGAGGTGGAGACGAGTGACGATGCTGGAGTCCGTGGGCGGACCGGCGGACCTGAAGCGCATGAGTGTCGAGGACCTCGGCGAACTGGCCGCCGAGATCCGGGACTTCCTCGTCGACAAGGTCCGGCGGGCGGGCGGGCACCTGGGGCCGAACCTCGGCGTCGTCGAGCTCACCCTGGCGCTGCACCGCGTGTTCGACTCGCCGCGCGACGCGATCGTCTGGGACGTCGGTCACCAGGCGTACGTGCACAAGATCGTCACCGGCCGCGCCGACGGGTTCGACCTGCTGCGCCAGACCGGCGGGGTCACCGGTTACCCGTCGCGCGCGGAGAGTGAGCACGACTGGGTGGAGAGCAGCCACGCGTCGTCCGGACTGTCCTATGTGGACGGCCTGGCGAAGGCGTTCGAGCTGGCCGGCGGCGGGCGGCACGCGATCGCCGTCGTCGGCGACGGCGCGCTCACCGGCGGCATGTGCTGGGAGGCGCTCAACAACATCGCCGCGCACCGGGACCGCCCGGTCGTCATCGTGATCAACGACAACGGCCGCTCGTACTCGCCGACCATCGGCGGGCTGGCCGACCACCTCGCGGCGCTGCGCCTGCAGCCCGGCTACGAGCGGCTGCTCGACGGCGGCCGCGAGCTGCTGCGGCACACCCCGGTCGTCGGCAGGCCGATCTACGCGGCGCTGCACGCGGCGAAGGCCGGCCTGAAGGACGCGCTGAGCCCGCAGGCGATGTTCTCCGACCTCGGCCTGAAGTACCTCGGCCCGGTCGACGGCCACGACCAGGTGGCGCTCGAGAAGGCCCTGCACAGCGCGAAGGCGTTCGGCGGCGCGGTGATCGTGCACGTGGTCACCGAGAAGGGCCACGGCTACGCGCCCGCGGTGAACAACCAGCACGACCAGATGCACCAGACCGACCCGATCGACCCGGAGACCGGCCTGCCGCCGGTGAAGGGCCCCAGCTGGACCGGCGTGTTCGGCTCGGAGCTGGCGGCGATCGGCGCCGAGCGCGAGGACGTCGTCGCGATCACCGCGGCGATGCTGCGCTCGACCGGGCTGGACAAGTTCGCCGAGGCGTTCCCGGACCGCTGGTACGACGTCGGCATCGCCGAGCAGCACGCCGTCACCTCGGCGGCGGGGCTGGCCATGGGCGGCCGGCACCCGGTGGTGGCGATCTACTCGACGTTCCTGAACCGGGCGTTCGACCAGGTGCTGATGGACGTCGCGCTGCACCGCCTGCCGGTGACGCTGGTGCTCGACCGGGCCGGGATCACCGGGCCGGACGGGCCGAGCCACCACGGCATGTGGGACCTGTCGCTGCTCGGGATGGTGCCGGGGATGCGGGTGGCGGCGCCGCGCGACCCGGCGACGCTGCGTGAGGAACTGCGCGAGGCCGTTGCGGTGTCGGACGGCCCGACGGCGCTGCGGTTCTCCAAGGGCAAGGTCGGGACGGACGTGACGGCGGTCGAGCGGATCGGCACGGTCGACGTGCTGCGCCGCCCGGCCGAAGGCGCCGACGTGCTGCTGGTGACGGTAGGTGCATTCGCGACACTGGGACTGGCGGCCGCGGACCGGCTGGCCGACCAGGGGATCGGCGTGACCGTGGTGGACCCGCGGTGGGTGCTGCCGGTCCCGGCCGAGCTCGTGGCGCTGGCGTCACAGCACAAGCTGGTGGTGACGGTGGAGGACAGCGGCCGTCACGGCGGGTTCGGCTCGGCGCTGGCGGCGCTGTTCCGGGACGCCGAGTGCGACGTGCCGCTGCGGGATCTGGCCGTACCCCAGTCGTTCCACGACCACGGGAGCCGCGACGAGGTGCTGGGGCGGATCGGGCTGACGGCTCAGGACGTGGCCCGCCGGGTGACCGAATGGGCCTCGGGCCGGTTGGGTTCGGACGAGCCGGCGAAGAAGAACGCCGACCGCAGCTGAGCGGGCGAGCTCGACCCTGCCCGGGCGATCCCCGCCCGGGCAGGGACTTCAGGCTCGCGCGCCCAGTGCGGCGGGCGCCGCGGTGTCCGCGACCGGGCCGAGCACTTCGGGCGGCTCCGGGAACAGCTTCACCAGCACCGGATAGGCGACCGCGGCGGTCACCAGTGTCATCAGCAGGCTGATGTCCACGCCGCCCGCTATGTCCTTCAGCGGGCCGGCGATCATCGGGGTGTTCGCGCACAGCAACCCCAGTGTGGTCGCCGGGATCCACGCCGCCATGGCTCGCCAGTTCACCCCTCGGGTGAACCAGTACCTGCCGCCCTGGCGGCCCTCGTTGAACACCTGCAGATCCGCGACGTCGTAGAACCCGCGTCGCTGCACGAAGCCGATCATCATGATCACCATCCAGGGGCTGGTGCACAGCACGATCAGCGTGGCGAACGCGTTGATGCTCGACACCATGTCCAGCACGAAGTTGCCGACGAAGATGAACGCCACGCTCAGCGTCCCGATCAGCAGCGTCGCCCGGACCCGGGACAGCCTCGGGAAGATCGAACTGAAGTCGAGGCCCGTTCCGTACAGCGACGTCGTTCCGGTGGACAGGCCGCCGATCAGGGCCACCACGATCAACGGGATGGCGTACCACAGCGGGGAAATCTCCGTCAGGCCGGTGATGTAGTCCGCCGGGTTCGCCACCAGGGTCGCCGTCGCGATGCCGAAGCCGAAGGGGAGCAGCGTGGCCACCTGGGCCAGGAACGGTGCCGCCAGCAGTGAGCGCTTGCGGTGTGACGCCGGGATGTAGCGGGCCCAGTCGCCGAGGAACGCGCCGAACGAGATCGGGTTGGCCAGTGCCGTCAACGCCGCCAAGGTGAACGTCGGCCAGAACGTTCCCAGCGCGTACGTTCCCGTGCCCGCGTAGCCGGGGTCGAACGTGCCGCCGTAGGCGAACACGCCCAGCAGCATGATCGCCGTTCCCAGGACGACCGCGACGCGGTTGACCAGGAGCATGAACCGGTAGCCGTAGATGCACACCACGAGCGTCGCGGTCGCGATCACGCCGTAGGCCACCCCGCGCAGCAGGGGGCCGCCGTCGAAGCCGAACAGGCGCTGGGCCGCGCCCGCCACCGCGTCGCCGCTCACCCACACCGAGATCGCGAAGAAGGTGATGGCCGTCAGCAGGGACAGGAAAGATCCCACGCAGCGGCCCACCACGCCGAAGTGCGCGCCCGACGACACCGCGTTGTTCGTGCGGGTCCGCGGTCCGAACAGGGCCATCGGGGCCAGCACCAGGCCGCCGACGACCACGCCGAGCGCGGTGGCCAGCACCGCGTCGCGGAAGCTCAGCCCGTAGGCGATCGGCAACGTGCCCAGGATGATCGTGGCGAAGGTGTTCGCGCCGCCGAAGGCCAGGCGGAACAGGTCGCGCGGGCGGGATGTCTGGTCGGCCGGCGGGATCGGGGCGATGCCGTGCTGCTCGACCTCGGTCACCCGCGTGCTCATGCGAACCTCGTCATCACGTGCTTGACGCGGGTGTACTCGGCGAACGCGTACGCCGAGAGGTCCTTGCCGTGGCCGGAATGGCCGAAGCCGCCGTGGGGCATTTCGGCCACCAGGGGGCCGTGCGTGTTCACCCACACGCAGCCGAAGTCCAGTTCGGCCGACACCCGTGCGGCCACCGCCAGGTCGCGCGTCCACACCGAGGACGCCAGGCCATAGGGGACGCCGTTGGCCATGGCCACGCCCGCAGCTTCGTCCGAAAAGGACTGGACCGTGATCACCGGGCCGAAGATCTCCTCCTGGACGATTTCGTCGTCCTGCCGCACCCCCGAAACCACCGTGGGGGCGAAGGCGAACCCGCGGGAACCGAACCGCGTCCCGCCGGTCTCGATGCGGGCGTGTGACGGCAGCCGCGCGATGAGCCCTTCGACGCGCGAGAGCTGCGCCGCGCTGTTGAGCGGCCCGTAGTCCACACCCGGCGTCTGCGCCGCGGCGGTTTTCGCCAGCGCCGCGACGAAGTCGTCGTGGATCGAAGCGTGCACCAGCACCCGGCTGCCCGCCGTACAGTCCTGCCCCGCGTTGTAGAACGCCGCGCCGACGATGCCCTCGGTCGTCGATGCGACGTCGGCGTCCGGGAAGACCAGCAGTGGCGCGTTGCCGCCCAGTTCCAGGTGCGTGCGCTTGAGGTCGGCGGCCGCCACGGTGGCGACGTCGATGCCCGCCCGCGTCGACCCCGTGATGGAGACCAGGTCCGTGACCGGGTGGCGGACCAGCGCGCGGCCTGTGTCGCGGTCGCCGGTCAGCACGGTGAACGCGCCCGCGGGCAGGAACTCCGCGGCCACGCGCGCCAGCAGCACGGCCGTCGACGGGGTCGTCTCGGCCGGCTTGAGCACCACCGTGTTGCCCGCCGCCAGTGCCGGGGCGATCTTCCAGACCGCCATCATCAGCGGGTAGTTCCACGGCGCGATCTGCGCGCAGACGCCGACCGGCTCCCGGCGGATGACCGACGTGTGGCCGGGCGCGTACTCGCCGGCCGCGGTGCCTTCGAGGTGCCGCGCGGCACCCGCGAAGAACCGCAGCGCGCTCACGCACTCCGGAATCTCCTCCTCGAGCACCACCGACCGGATCTTGCCGGTCTCGCGCACCTCCAGGTCGGCGAACTCGGCCGCCCGGGCCTCCAGGGCGTCGGCGATCTTCAGCAGCGCCAGCTGCCGTTGCGCCGGGGTGCTGCGCCGCCAGATCGCAAACGCTTGCGCGGCCGATTCGAGCGCCGTGTCCACTTCGGACGCGGACGCGACGGGAGTGGTCCCGAAGACCTCGCCGGTCGCCGGGTCGGTCAGGTCGAGCGTGCGGGTCATGCCTGCTCCAGGTGGGTCGGCGCGAACATCTTCAGCAAGGCGGGGAGGACGACGACGGACGGCCCGGGCGTGCGGAGCGCTTCCGCGAGGTCCGCGCCCACGGTGTCCGGTGTGGACAGCCGGGCCGGGACGCCGAACGAGCGGGCCAGCGCCACGAAGTCGGGCCGCGCCAGCTCGGTGGCCGTCGACCGGCCGAACGCGCCGGTGAGGTACTCGCGCAGGATGCCGTAGCCGCCGTCGTCGACGATCAGCCACGTGACGTCGAGGCCGTGCTGCACCGCCGTGGCCAGCTCGGCGAGGCCGTACATCGCGCCGCCGTCGCCGGACACCGCCAGCGTGGTCCCGCCCGCGGCCGCGCCGCCGAGCGCGCCCGGGAGGCCGTAGCCGAGCCCGCCCGCGCCCTGCGCGGTGTGGATCGGCGCGCCCTCGGGGTTCCACGCCGACCACGCCCAGTACGCGGCGATCGTCATGTCCCAGAACGTCTGCGTGCCGGCGGGCAGCGCGGCCCGGATGTCGTCGATAAGCTTCCGCTCGGCGGCCAGGTCCTGACCGTCCAAACGCGACTCGACGCGCGCGAGCAGGCCGGACACCGCGCGCTCGGCCCGGCCGTCGGACGCCCGCATCGGCACCCACTCCAGCAACGCCTGCAGGGTGCGCCGGACGTCGGCGTGGATGCCGAGGCCCGGGTAGTTCGACTCCAGCTTCCCCAGGTCGGCTTCGACCTGGACCACCCGGCCGCGCGGGGCGAACTCGCGGTAGTTGCTGGACAGCTCGCCGAGCCCGGAGCCGAGCACCAGCAGCACGTCGGCGTCCGCCAGGAACTCCGTGGTGTGCCAGTCCTCCAGCCACGACCGCCCGGACAGTTCGTGGTCCCAGCCGAACACGCCCTTGCCGCCGAACGTCGAGATCACCGGCGCGCGCAACGCCTCCGCCAGCGCCGTCAGCTCGGCCGAAGCGCCGGACCGCAAAGCACCGCCGCCGGCCAGGATCACCGGGTTCGACGCCGCTCCCAGCAGCTCAGCCGCGGCGGTGACCAGCTCGGGCAGCGGTTCCAGCGCCGGGGGAGCGGCGGACACCGACGTGATCGGCGGGAGCCCGGCCGGGCCGAGCAGCACGTCCTGCGGGATCTCGACCCAGACCGGGCCGTAGGGCGCGGTCGCCGCCGACGTCCACGCCTCCCGCAGCGCCGACGGGATCTGGCTCGCCCGCCGCACCACGTGCACCGACTTCACGACGTCCCGGAAGCTCGCCTGCTGGTCGGGCAGCTCGTGCAGGTACCCGTGCCGCCCGCCGCCGAGCCCGGCGACCGGCACCTGGCTCGAAATCCCGAGCACCGGCACCGACGCCGCGCGCGACTCCTGCAGGGACGCCAGGGTCAGCAACGCGCCGGGGCCGGTCGAGACGACCAGGGGCGTCACCGGGACCGGGCCGTCCGGGTTCGCCGCGAGCCGGGCGCGGGCGTGCCCGTCGGCGGCGAAGGCCAGGTTGTTCTCGACGCGCCCGCTGATCACGCGCAGGTCGCCGGCGCGCCGCAGCGCCTCGAACAGGCCCAGTGCGTGCTGGCCGGGCAGGCCGAACACCGTGTCGGCGCCGAGCGCCCGCAGGGTTTCGACGACGACGTCCCCGCCGATGCGGGTCATGCGCCCTTCCCCAGCGACAGCAGGCTCACCAGGTCGTAGGCGACGTGGGAGGCCGCGATGGCGGTGATCTCGGCGTGGTCGTAGGCCGGGGCCAGCTCGACGACGTCCGCGCCGACCAGGTTGAGGTCGCGCAGCCCGCGCAGGATCTCCAGCAGCTCGCGGCTGGTCATCCCGCCCGCCTCGGGCGTGCCGGTGCCGGGGGCGTGGGCCGGGTCGAGGACGTCGATGTCGACCGAGACGTACAGCGGCCGGTCGCCGATGCGCTGGCGCAGCGCGTCGACGGTCTCGTCGATGCCGCGGCGCAGGACGTCGCCGGAGGTGACGATGCCGAAGCCGAGCCGGCGGTCCTCTTCGAGGTCCCGCTTGCCGTACAGCGGCCCGCGCGTGCCGACGTGGGACAGCGCGCTCGTGTCGAGGATGCCTTCCTCGGACGCCCGCCGGAACGGCGTGCCGTGGGTGTACGGCTCGCCGAAGTAGGTGTCCCAGGTGTCCAGGTGCGCGTCGAAGTGCAGCAGCGCAACCGGTCCGTGCTGCTTCGCCGCCGCGCGCAGCAGCGGCAGCGCGATGGTGTGGTCGCCGCCGACGGTCACCAGCCGCGTCCCGTCCGCCTGCAGCGCTTCGGCTTCCTGCTGCAGCGTCTCGATCGCTTCGCCGATATTGAACGGGTTGACCGCGATGTCCCCGGCGTCCACGATCTGCTTCTCGGCGAACGGCGAGACGTCCAGCTCCGGGTGGTACGGCCGCAGCAGCCGGCTCGCCTCGCGCACCGCCGCCGGGCCGAACCGCGCGCCGGGCCGGTAGGACACCCCGGAGTCGAAGGGCACCCCGACGACGGCGACGTCGGCGCGCTCGACCTGGTCGATCCGCGGCAGCCGCGCGAAGGTCGCGAAGCCGGCGAACCGGGGGATGCGCGACGAGTCGAGGGGTCCGATGTTAGGCACTGGTGGGCTCCTGTTCCCGGTGGGCGATGGGCGTTTCCACGCCGCTCAGGCGGCGGGTCCAGACGGCGAGGATCGAGTCGGCCGTGCGGGGCGTGGCGAAGCTGACCGCCACGTAGACGACCAGGCTCGCGCCGAGGCCCCAGTAGATCGGGGTGTTGGCGTCCACGCCGTCGATGATCATGAAGGCGATCACCGAGAGCGTGCCGGCCACCATCGACGCGTACGCGCCCTGCCGCGTGCCGCGCTTCCAGAACAGCGCGCCGACGATGGCCACCAGCAGGCCGCCGACCAGGATGTCGTAGGCGATGGTGAGCGCGTTGACGACGTCGTCGACGATCATCGCGATCCCGATGGCCAGCAGCCCGAGCACGAGCGTGGCGATCCGGTTGCGGCTGACCTCGCCGCCCTTCTTCAGGCCCAGCTTGGTCAGCAGGTCCGACGTCGTGGTGGTGGAGCAGGCGATCAGCGCGCCGCTCGCGGTCGACATCATCGCCGACAGCGCGGCGGCCAGCACCAGGCCGCGGACGCCGGTCGGCAGCAGCCGCTCGACGATCGTCGCGAAGGCGTCCTGCGCGCTGGCGATGTCCGGGTACAGCGCGTGCGCGGCGGTGCCGATCAGCGCGCCGGCCAGGCCGTAGACCAGGCAGTAGACGCCGGAGGTGATGCCGCCGGACGTCGCGATCGCCGGCGTGCGGGCGGTGAACACGCGCTGCCAGATGTCCTGGCCGATCAGCAGGCCGAAGGTGTAGATGACGAAGTACGTGATGATCGTGTCGGTGCCGATCGAGGTGAAGCTGAAGAAGCTCGCGTCGAGCTTGGCGCTCATGCCGCTGAAGCCGCCGGCGGAGCTGATCGCGACCGGCAGCAGGATCGCCAGGATGCCGATGGTCTTGATGACGAACTGGGCGATGTCGGTGAGCGTGATCGACCACATGCCGCCGAGCACCGAGTAGAGGACGACGATCGAGCCGCCGACCGCGATCCCGGCCCAGTTCGGCAGGTCGAACAGCACCTTGAAGATGGTGGCGAAGGCCAGCGTCGAGGTGACCGTGAGCATCAGCGTGTAGCCCCACATGACGACGCCGGACACCGCGCTGGTGCGGCCGCCGTAGCGCAGGTCGAGCATCTCGCCGACGGTGTAGACCTTCAGCCGCACCAGCCGCCGCGCGAACAGCGCGTGCAGCACCAGGATGCCGACGCCGATGCTGACCACCAGCCACATGCCGGAGATGCCGAACTTGTAGCCGAGCTTCACGCCGCCGACGGTCGACGCGCCGCCGAGCACGACGGCCGACATCGTGCCGGAGTACATGAACCAGCCCAGCCGCCGTCCGGCGACCAGGTAGTCGGACTTCGTCTTCGCGAGCTTCAGGCCGTACCAGCCGACCCCGAGCATGCCCGCGATGTACAGCGCGATCACCGCGTAGTCGCCGGTCACGGTGTCCTCCTCACGTCGGTTTCGGGTCACCGTAGGGTCGCCCGCCACCCCTCCGGCATGGGATGATTCGTCCCCGAGTCGACTTATTCGAGGACGAGATGACCCAGAACGCGGACGCATGGCACACAGAGGTGAATGTCCCGTTACGGGCGGTCGTCGGCAACCGGGAACTCGCGCTCGACGTCGTCCCGGAGACGCTGCGGCCGGGCGCGCTGGACGCCCCGGTCCGCTGGGCGCACGTCAGCGAGCTCCAGGACCCGGCGCCCTACCTGCTGGGCGGCGAGCTGATCCTCACCGCGGGGGTCGACCTGCCCGGGCGGATCGACCGGTACGTGCGCGGGCTGCGCGACGCCGGCGTGACGGCGCTGGGGTTCGGCCTCACCCCGTCGGTGCACGAAACGCTGCCGGAACCGCTGCGCCGGGCCTGCGCGCGGCACGGGCTGCCGCTGCTGGTGGTGCCGACGCGGACCCCGTTCCTGGCCGTCAACCGGGCGGTCTCGGTCGCGCTGACCGAGGCGGGCCAGCGGGAACAGCGGCGGATCACGGCGGCGCGCGAGACGCTCACGCGCGCCGCGGGCGGCGGGCTCGGCGAGCTGACGTCGTCGCTGGCGGCGGTGCTGCGGTCGTGGGTCGCCCTGGTCGGCGCCGGGGACGTGCTGGCCTCGGCGCACGACGCGCCGGCGCCGCTGCCGCCGGAGGTGCGGGAGCTGATGGCGACCGTGCGGGCGGGCAGCGGGATCCGGAGCGCGACCACCGAGCTCGACGGCGGGTTCGTCGTCGTCCAGCCGGTGTACCCGCAGGCCACGGCGTCGCACCTGGTGGTCGTCGGCCGGTCCCACCGGCTCGACGGCGCCGACCGGGCCATCCTCGCCGTCGGCGCGGCCCTGCTGGGCCTGGTCGGCCGCGCGGGCTCGGACGCGGCCGAGCTGGGCGCGGCGGCCACCGGCCTGCTGCTCGGCCGGGTGTCGCCGGGGGAGGCGGCCTGGTCGTTGCTGGGCTCGGAGGTGGTGCGGCTGGTCGCGGGCGCGGCGTTCCGGCGGGGTCCCGACGAGGTGGCCCGGCGCCCGGACTGGCTGCGGGCGCGGCTGGACACCCCGCTCGTCGAGGTCGGTCCCGGACCGCGGTTCACGGCGGTCGCGGGGACGGCTCCGGCGCCGGAGGTGCTCGAGGACCTGCGTGCGCACGGCTGGCTCGCGGCGGCGGGCTCGCCGGTCCCCGCGGGCCGGGTGGCGGGCGCGGTGGCGGAGCTGGACCTGCTGCTGGCCCGCGCCCGGGCGCTCGGCCGCCCGGTCGTCGCGGCCGACGGCCCGCCGGACCCCGGCTCGCTGCTCGATCCGGCCGCGGCCGGCGGATTCGCGGCTCAGGTCCTGGCGCCGCTGGTGGCGCTGGACCAGGCGGGGGACCGGTCGCTGGTGCCGACGCTGCGGACGTGGCTGGCCCACCACGGCGGCTGGGAACCGACCGCGGCGGAGCTGGGCGTGCACCGCAACAGCGTCCGGCACCGGATCGCGCAGGTGGAGAAGGCGCTGGGGGTGGATCTGGCGGACCCGGAGGTCCGGATGCGGCTGTGGTTCGCGCTGCGGTGGCTCTCACCGGTCACACACAGTCCTTAAAGGGCACTCTCAGGAAAATATGGGATTGTGGGCCCGTGCGAGTTTTGGTAGTCGAGGACGAGGAACCCCTGGCCGACGCGATCGCCCGCGGGCTGCGCCGGGAGGGCATGGCCGTGGACGTCGCGCTCACCGGGGACGACGGGCACGAGAAGGCCGCCGTCACGCGGTACGACGTCGTGCTGCTGGACCGGGACCTGCCCGGGATGTCCGGGGACGAGCTGTGCCGGGAGATCGTCGCGTCCGGGGAGCTGACCCGGGTGCTGATGCTCACCGCGAGCAGCTCGGTGTCCGACCGCGTCGAAGGGCTGTCGCTGGGCGCCGACGACTACCTCGCCAAGCCGTTCGCCTTCCCCGAGCTGGTCGCGCGGGTGCGGGCGCTGGGCCGCCGGGCCACCCCGGCCGCGCCGCCGCTGCTCACCGCCGGGGACGTCGAACTCGACCCGGCCAAGCGGACCGTCCGGCGGGCGAGCGGCCCGGTCGAGCTGACGCGCAAGGAGTTCGGCGTCCTCGAGGTGCTGCTGCAGGCCGCCGGGTCGGTCGTCAGCAGCGAGGAGCTGCTCGAACGGGTGTGGGACGAGAACGCCGACCCGTTCACCACGACCGTCCGGGTCACCGTGATGACGCTGCGGAAGAAGCTCGGCGAGCCGGGGATCATCGAGACCGTCGTCGGCTCCGGGTACCGGGTGCCGGAGCCGGGCGCTCCCCGCGCGTGAACCTGCCGGGCACCCGCACCCTCCGCGCCCGGATCACCCTGCTGGCGACCGTGCTGGTCGCCGCCGTCAGCCTGCTGCTGCTCTGGCTGGCCTGGACGCTGGTCCGGGACTCGCTCGACGCCGTCCCGCAGATGCCGCCGGGCAGCGTCGTGGTCGTCGACGGCGTCACGGTCGACGCCTCGACGCTGGCCGACCACCTGCGCGTGCACGCCCGGAACCGGATGCTGCTGTTCGGGTCGATCGCGTTCCTGCTGGTGGTGGCGGCCGCGGCGATCCTCGCCTGGACGTTCACCTCGCGCGTGCTGCTGCCGCTGCGCGAGATCACCGGGACCGCGCGGCGGCTGTCGGTCGAGTCGCTGGGGGAGCGGATCGGCGAGATCCGCTCCCGCGACGAGCTGGCCGAGCTGGCGAGCACGTTCGACGACATGCTCGACCGGCTCCAGGCGGCGTTCGACGCGCAGCGCCACTTCGTCGCCAACGCCAGCCACGAGCTGCGGACGCCGTTGTCGGTGATCCGCACCGAACTCGACGTCACCCTGGCCGACGACGACGCCGACGAAGCCGAGCTGCGCCGGATGGGCGGCGTGGTCCGGGACGCCACCGAGCGGGCCGGGCAGCTGGTCAACTCGCTGCTGCTGCTGGCCCGCACCGACGGCGCCGGGCTGGGCGTCCGCGAGCCGGTGGACCTGGCCGCGGTCGTCGACCGGGCCTGGCGGGCGGTCCACCGCGAAGCCGACCAGCGCGGCATCCGGGCGACCTTCGCGACGCCGCCGGCGCCGGCGTTCGGCGACCCGGCGCTGCTGGAGCGGATCGCGGGCAACCTGCTGGAGAACGCGGTCCGCCACAACGTCGAGGGCGGCTGGCTGGAGGTCGTGACGCAGCCGGGGCCGCAGTGGTCGACCCTGCGGGTCCGCTCGTCGGGCGGCCTGGTCGACCCGGCGGGGGTGGCGGAGCTGTTCGAGCCGTTCCGCCGGGCCGGCGTGGCCCGCACGGCCCGCCACGGCGCGGGCCTGGGGCTCTCGATCGTCCGCGCGGCGGTGGCGGCCCACGGCGGAACGGTCACGGCGGAGCCGATCGTGGGCGGCGGCCTCGCCGTGACGGTCCACCTCCCCGTCCGGTAAGCAGTCTGCCGCGGCTGGTCGTGAGTGGTAAGGCGGGTTAGAACCCGCCTTACCACTCACGAGAGCCGCGGGAGAGGGCGAGACCGGCGCGGAGGACTCCGGCCGCGTGGAGCATGGCTGCGCGGGCGTCCGGGTCCACGCCGACGCGGTTCGCGAAGCCGTGGAGCTGGCCTTCGTGCCTTCGGTGGACTACGGGGACTCCGGCGGACGCGAGCCGGGCCGCGTAGGCCTCGCCTTCGTCGCGGAGGAGGTCGAAGCCGCACGTGGCCACGTACGTCGGTGGGAGGCTGTCGAGAGTCTCGTCGTACATGACCGAGGCTCGCGGGTCCGTGTAGGACGCCGGGTCGCGGAGGTACTGCGCTCGGTACCAGGCCCATTCGTCGCGGTCCAGGCGGAAGCCGGAGCCGAACTGCTCGTGGGACCGCGACTCCCCGAGGGCGTCCGTCGCCGGGGTCAGCAGGAGGCTGAACGCCGGGCGGGGCAGCTCGCCGCGGGCCGCCGCGTGGGCCACCACCGCCGCCAGGTTGGCGCCGCTGCTGTCGCCGCCCACCGCCAGCCGGGCCGAGTCCACGCCGAACTCCGCCGCGTGGGAAACGACGTACGCGAACCCCGCCACCGCGTCCGACGCCGCCGCCGGGAACGGGTGCTCCGGGGCCAGCCGGTAGCCGATCGACACCACCCGCACTCCGGCCTCCTCGGCGAGCAGCCGGCACGCGCCCTCGTGCGTGTCGAGGCTGCCGAGCACGAACCCGCCGCCGTGGAAGTACACCAGCGCCGGGCCGGGCGCCGGGACGCCGGCCGGTTCGTACCGCCGCAGCGGCAGCGCGCCGCCCGGCCCGGGCCACGTGGACTCGCTGGTCCGGACACCCGGGCAGATCCCGGCGCCGGCGAGCGCGCCCGCCAGGTTCAGCTCGGTCCGGGCCCGCGCCAGGCTGCCGTTGCGGTGCGGCGCGTCGAACGGCGCGAACCGCGACACCCGCATCAGCATCCGCGCGGTGGGCACCGGCTGCCGCCCGTCGACGACGACCGGGCGCCCGGCGAGCACCCGCAGCACCGGCGCGGGCAGGCGCAGCAGCCACCGCAGCCCGGTCATGATCGACCACACGAGCGCCCGGCGGGACAGTCCGTTCAGCACACGTCCACAAAAATCGGGTTCGCGTACAACCACAAGTCCTCGAACGGGTTCGCCTGCCCGATGACGTCCGGCGCCGGCTCCCCGGCGCCGTTCGTCCCGCGGATCCGTGCGTAGAACGGGTCCCGGACGTTGCGGAACGTGTGCCGGTACCCGACCTGCCGTCCCGGCGCCCACCGCGGCTCGAACGATTCGACAACTCGGGTGCCGGGCGCGGTCATCGTGTCGCGGTCGGCCGCCGGGCCGGTGACCGGGCCCGCGACGACGTCCAGGCGCGCCAGCCGCGGCACCGAGCCGCCGCCGTTCGGCCGGGACGCCAGCCGCGCGGAGACCACGACCGTGACGTCCGAGCCCCGCCGCACCCGCAGCCGGCCGCCCAGCGTCGCCGAGGAACCGCCGCTGTACGCGCCGACCTGCAGGTCCGGCACGAGACCGCCGTGCGACAGCCAGATCCGCCCGGCCCGCAGACCCTCCAAAACGCCTTCGAGGCTGCGCCGGGTGACGCCGACGTGCGTGCGGCTGAACTCGCCGGGGTAGAAGTCCGCGTACGGCGGCACGAACTGCCGGACGCCGCTGTCGACCGGGTCCGGGAACTTGCCGGTGCCGTCGTACCAGCCGTCCGGGACCGGCGGGCGGACCAGCGTGTCGCCGCGGTTGTAGTGCGAGTCGGAGTTCGTGGTGATCCACCACGGCTTGCCCTCGGCGAGCAGCGAGTCCCACAGGCCGCCGACCTTCGCCGTCGCCCAGTCCCAGCCGCCGAACGTCCGGTACGCCTCGGCCGGGAAGCCCGGCCACGAGTTCGCGCCGGGGCTGTTCGCGTAGCCGCCGCGCGCGCCGCCGTTGCCGAGCGGCTTCGGGAACCCGTCCGCCTGCGCCCCCGGCGCGCCCTCCATGCCGATCACGATGTGCGGTGCGGCGTCGCGGTAGGCGCGCAGCTCGTGCGGGGCGACGCGGCCGTTGCGCAGCGGGTGGTTGATCAGCACGACGGGCGCGTGGATCCGCCGCGCGCGTTCTTCGTCGGCCAGCCAGCGCAGCGCCCGCAGCGCGAGGGCCTCGTTCGCCGGGCTCGACGCCTCCGAGTTCGTCAGCCGCCAGTCGAAGGTCCGCTCGAACTCGCGCAGCTTCGCCGCCTGCTGCGCGCCGGCCTGGAAGAACACGGTCGCGTGCTCGGCGCCGGGGACGTTCCACTCCATGCCGTGCCACAGCAGCAGGTCCGGGTACTTCCGCCGGGCGGCGAGGAAGTCCGCCTCGGTCGGCTCGACCGACACCTTCTCGTGCTCGGCGTGGCCGTGGTCGGTGAAGACGATCCAGTCCGCGCCGTGCGCCCGCCCGCCGGCGGCGATCTGGTCGATCCGGTACATCGCGTCGTACGAGTACTGGCTGTGCGTGTGGTGGTCGCCGACCAGCCACTGGTAACGGCCGCACAACCGGCCCAGGTCGGCATCGGCGGAAGCGGAGGCGGAAGCAGGGGCCAGGAGGGGCACGCCCGCGGCGGCGGCCGCGAGGCCGGCGCCCTTGAGGAAGCGGCGTCTGTCGGTGGTCACGGCGGGACGCTAAGCCGCCGGGGTGAACGCGCGGTGTCCCGGCGGCCAACGTGTGCTGTGATCTTCGGTGTGGAGGAGAAGCCGCTGGCCCGCGTGCTCGTGCCGGTGATCACCCTGGCACTGATGGCCGGCGTGGGGCTGGCTTTCGGCGTCGCGGCCCTGGTCCGGCCGCCGGACCTGCCGGTCGACACGAACCCGGCGCCGCTGGCCGGGCACCAGCTGTGCGCGGCGGTCGTCGTGGTCTTCCCCTCCGCCGCCGAGATGGGGGCGGCCGAGCCGTCGCTGCGTGGCGACCCGAAGGCGCGGCGGGTGTTCGTGGACCCGCCGTCGGTCTCCCTGCTCGCCGTCCCGGGCACCGACCTGGAGGCGTGGGCGCGGGACCTGCACGCCCGCTACCGGACCGCCGAGCGCGTCACGGTCATCGACTCGGACGCGACGGCGGCGCAGCTGAAACTCACTGCGCCGCCGCCGAAGTGCCCGCGAGAGGGCGAGTACTAGCTACGCCGTCGGGACCGAGGCCACGCCCGGAGCGAGGAACGGCTTGCCGTTCACGCGCTCGGACACGCCGGAGCGGTCCAGGTACGGCGTGATGCCGCCGTTCCAGAACGGCCAGCCCGCGCCGAGGATCAGGCACAGGTCGATGTCCTGCGCCTCGGCGACCACGCCCTCGTCGAGCATGATCCGGATCTCCTCGGCGATCGCTGACAGCGCCCGGTCGCGCACCTCCTCCGAGGTGGACGGCTTGTCACCCTGCGTCCACAGCTCGACGACCTCGGGGTCGGCCGACTGGTTGCCCTTGTCGTCCCAGACCCAGACGCCCTTCTTGCCCGCCTTGACGAACTTCGCGAGGTTCTCGGACACGGTGAACCGGTCCGGGAACGCCTCGTGCAGCGTCTCGCCGACGTGCAGCGCGATGGCCGGGCCGACGAGCTGCATCAGCGTCAGCGGCGTCATCGGCAGGCCCAGCGGCTCGAGTGCCTTGTCGGCGACGTCGAACGGGGTGCCCTCGTCGACGGTGACCAGCACCTCGCCGAGGAAGCGCAGCAGGAGCCGGTTGACGACGAACGCGGACGCGTCCTTCACCAGCACGCTGGACTTCTTCAGCTGCTTGCCGACCGAGAACGCAGTCGCGAGCGAAGCGTCGTCGGTCTGCTCGCCGCGGACGATCTCCAGCAGCGGCAGCACGGCGACCGGGTTGAAGAAGTGGAAGCCGACGACCCGCTCGGGGTGCTGCAGCTTCGACGCCATCGCGGTGATCGACAGCGACGAGGTGTTCGTCGCCAGGATCGCCTCCGGCTTGACGTGCTGCTCCAGCTCGGCGAACACCTGCTGCTTGACGCCCAGCTCCTCGAAGACGGCTTCGATGACGAAGTCGGCGTCGGAGAAGGCGGCCTTGTCGAGCGAGCCGGAGACCAGCGCCTTGAGCCGGTTCGCGCCGTCCGGGGACAGGCGCTTTTTGCTCAGCAGCTTGTCGATCTCGGCGTGGACGTACCCGACGCCCTTGTCGACGCGCTCCTGGTCGACGTCGGTCAGCACGACCGGCACCTTCAGGCGGCGGACGAACAGCAGCGCGAGCTGGCTGGCCATCAGGCCGGCGCCGACGATGCCGACCTTGTTCACCTTGCGCGCCAGGGACTTGTCCGGCGCGCCGGCCGGGCGCTTGGCGCGCTTGTTGACCAGGTTGAACGAGTACAGCCCGGCGCGCAGGACGTCGGACATGAGCAGCTCGGCGAGGCCGTCGGTCTCGGCCGCGTAGCCGCGGTCGAGGTCGTTCTCGCGGGCCAGCTCCAGCAGTTCGACGGCCTTGGTGGCGCCCGGCGACGCGCCGTGCGTGCGACCGTCCACAAGGGACTTGGCGCGGGCGATGGCCGCGTCCCACGCGGAACCGCGGTCGATCTCGCGTCGCTCCGGCTTGATCTCGCCGTTCACCACGCGGGCCAGCCACAGCAGCGACTGCTCGAGGTAGTCGGCGCTGCCGAAGACCGCGTCGACGATGCCCAGCTCGGCCGCCTGCTTGACGTTCAGCATCTTGTTCTGCGCCAACGCGTTCTCGATGATCACCGTGACGGCCGCGTCCGCGCCGATCAGGTTCGGCAGCAGCTGCGTGCCGCCCCAGCCCGGGAACAGGCCGAGGAAGACCTCGGGGAAGGCGATCGCGGCGGTGTTCTCCGACAGCGTCCGGTAGTGGCAGGACAGCGCCAGCTCCAGGCCGCCGCCCATGACCGCGCCGTTGACGAACCCGAACGTCGGAATCGACGACTCGGTGAGGCGGCGGAACACGTCGTGCCCGGTCTGGGCGATCTCGCGGGCCAGCTCCGGGTCGCTGACGGCCTCGACGCCGGACAGGTCGGCGCCGACGGCGAAGATGAACGGCTTGCCGGTGACGGCGATCGCGGCCGGCTCGGCCTCGAAGGCCTTGTCGATAGCCGCGTTCAAGGACACGAGCCCCTGGGGGCCGAAGGTGTTCGGCCGGGTGTGGTCGTGGCCGTTGTCGAGCGTGATCAGCGCGACGGGCTTGGTGAGCCCGGGCACCTTCACCAGCCGCGTCACGGCGTGCGTGACGACCTCGTCCGGGAAGGCGGCCTTCGCTGCTTCAGCGGTGAAAGTCATTACTTCGCCCCCTCGAAGGCCGGGTTCTCCCAGATCACGGTGCCGCCCATGCCGATGCCGATGCACATCGTGGTCATGCCGTACTGCACGTCGGGCCGCTCGGCGAACTGGCGGGCCAGCTGCGTCATGAGCCGGACGCCGGACGAGGCCAGCGGGTGGCCGCAGGCGATCGCGCCGCCCCACTGGTTGACGCGCGGGTCTTCGTCGTCGATGCCGAAGTGGTCGAGGAAGGCCAGCACCTGCACGGCGAAGGCTTCGTTGATCTCGAACAGGCCGATGTCGTCGATGGACAGGCCGGTGCGCTTGAACAGCTTCTCGGTGGCCGGCACCGGGCCGATGCCCATGACCTCCGGCTCGACACCGGCGAAGGAGTAGCCGACCAGCCGCATCGCGACCGGCAGGCCCAGCTCGCGGGCGGTCTCCTCGTCGGCGAGGATCGACGCGGTGGCGCCGTCGTTGAGGCCGGCCGCGTTGCCCGCGGTGATCCGGCCGTGCGGGCGGAACGGCGTCTTCAGGTTCGCCAGCGTTTCGAGCGTCGTGCCGGGGCGCGGCGGCTCGTCCTCGGTGGCCAGGCCCCAGCCCAGCTCCTTCGAGCGCGTGGCGACCGGGACCAGCTCGGGGCCGATCTTGCCGGTCTTGACGGCTTCGGCGTAGCGCTCCTGGCTGCGCGCGGCGTAGGCGTCCGTGCGCTGCTTGGTGATCGCGGGGAAGCGGTCGTGCAGGTTCTCGGCGGTCTGGCCCATGACGAGCGCGGTCGGGTCGACGAGCTTGTCGGCGATGATCCGCGGGTTCGGGTCGACGCCTTCGCCCATCGGGTGGCGGCCCATGTGCTCGACGCCGCCGGCGATGGCGATGTCGTAGGCACCGAAACCGATGCCGGACGCGACGGACGTGACTGCGGTCATCGCGCCGGCGCACATGCGGTCGATCGCGAAGCCCGGCACGGACTTGGGCAGCCCGGCGAGCAGCGCGGCGGTGCGGCCGATGGTCAGGCCCTGGTCGCCGATCTGGGTGGTGGCGGCGATGGCCACCTCGTCGACGCGCTCGGGCGGCAGTTCGGGGTGCCGCCGCAGCAGCTCACGGATGGCGTTGACGACGAGGTCGTCGGCGCGGGTGCCGGCGTAGATGCCCTTGTCGCCGGCCTTGCCGAAGGGGGTCCGTACCCCCTCGACGAAGGCGACGGTGCGCACGCCCCGCGCGTTCGGCGCGAGCGGCGTTGCTGGTGCGGCCACGAATGCTCCATGAAGTAGACAGGGGTTCCTGCCCGCACGATAGCCCTTGTTACCCGTCGGTAACCAGGGGTGTGGCCCGGTCGAGTGGGCTACGGCACACTCCTGGGTTCCATCGTCCGTCCCTTCACGAGCCACGCGACGCCGAACGCCTCCACGGCGACGGCTTCGAGCCACAGCGCCGGGTGCAGCGACGGCGTCAGGCCGAGGTACTTGGCCAGGGCGATCAGCACCAGGCAGGCGAGGATCACGCCGCCGCAGGCGCGGTAGAGGGCGCCGAACTTCTCCGGCTGCTCCCCGTCGTGGGGGAACAGGCGGAGGCAGAAGTAGGCGAGGGAGAGGAAGAACACCGCCGCGAAGGCGAGGTGCAGGACGCCGGAGGTGCGGTCCCACGGCGTCACGTCGTGGTCCGGGGTGGTGGGGAACAGCGCGAGGCCGATCGCCCCGATCCCGGCGACGCTGCTGACGAGGTTGTCGACCCGGTCGTGGCCGTAGTAGGCGAGGAGGAACACCCCGGCCGCGCACATCGCGCCGACCAGGACGTCCCGCAGGTCGGTGTAGTAGTAGCTGCTGAGCGAGCTGGCCGGGCCGCCGCCCTGGCTGAGCTGCTTGCCGAGGATGAGGACGAACGGCAGCGCCAGCCCGATGAGCCCGATGGCGCGGCGGAGGAACAGGTAGGAGTGGACGAGGGTGCTCTGCGGGGATCTGGTCGCCGTGGTCATGGCCGCCTCCGGGGGTTCACTGAGGTCCATCGGCGGCCAGGTGCCCACGGCTGAGGCTTGTTACCGCGCAGTTGTCCAAGTTCTCAGCTGATCGTTACGCAGTTCGGCGAAGGTGCGGTCGATCGCGACCAGGCCGCCGCCGGTCCAGGCGAGCCAGCCGTCCGGCAGCGGCGCCACTCCGGTGCTTCGGCGCCGGCCGGCATCAGTGTCGACCGGCCGCGCACCCCGTTTATCCGACGCCGAGGTGCGCCAGCCAGCCGCCCTTCGCCGAAATGTCCTCCGCGCCCTCCGTGGCCGCCGGTTCGCAGAGGAACCCCGGTACGTGCCTACCGTCGGCCAGCTCCAGCTTGCCGATGGCCAGGGGAGCCGGGATGCCGGCCACGAACGCGCCGAATCCCGCGACCGGCAGCTCCCAGACCTCCGCCGCGATCGGCACCCCGCCGGAGGCGACCCGCACCAATCCTGGCTTCGGCGGCACCGTGTCCAGCGCGTACAGCCGGTATGAAGCCGCCGTCGAGACCGCGGACACGAACCGGCCGCCCCGGGAGGTCAGCTCGTGGTTCAGCGGCTGGCCCCGCAGGTGCGCGCCGACGACCACGATCGGGACCCGCTCCTGCCGCAGCCCCGCCAGGGCCGCCAGTTTCAGGTCGTCGTGCGGGGCGCCCAGGAACATCACGCCGAACGGGCGGCCGGCCACCGACCCGGCCGGGACCGCCAGCGCCGACAGGCCGAACAGGTTGGTGGCGTTGGTGAACCGGCCCAGGCGGGCGTTGACCGCCACCGGGTCCGCCGCGACTTCGGCGAGCGTCGGGTGCTCGGTCGTCGTCGGCAGCAGGAGCGCGTCGACACCGGCCAACGCCGCCAGCGCCTCCGCCCGCAGCGCCGCCAGGGTCGCCTGGTCGGCGAACAGCCGGTGGGCGGGGATGTCGCGGGCCGGGCCGATAATCGAGGCCACGACCGGGTCGACGGCGTCCGGGTGGGCGTCGATGAACTCGCCGACCGCCGTGTACCGCTCGGCGACGAACGCGCCGCCGTACAGCAGCTGCGCCGCCTCCAGGAAAGCCGATATGTCCACAATGGTCACTTCGGCGCCTGCCGAGGTGTAGTCCGACACCGCCGCGTCGAACGCTTCGGCCCAGCCGTCGGCCAGCGGGCCCAGCTGCTCCGGTGACGGCACCCCGAGCCGGAACCGTCCCGTGTGGACCTGAGCGGGTTCGGCCAGGCAGGTCAGCGCGAACGACGCTTCCTCGACGGTCCTGGCGAACAGCGACACGCAGTCGATGCTCGCGCACGCCGGGACGACCCCTTCGGTGGGCAGCAGGCCCGGCGTCGGCTTGAGCCCCACGATCCCGTTGAACGCCGCGGGCACCCGGCCCGAGCCCGCGGTGTCCGTGCCCAGGGCCAGGTCCACGATGCCCAGCGCGACCGCCACCGCGGACCCCGAGCTCGAGCCGCCGGAGACGTACGCCGGATCGACCGCGTTGCGGACCGCGCCGTACGGGCTGCGCGTGCCGACCAGGCCGGTCGCGAACTGGTCGAGGTTGGTCGTGCCGAGCACCAGCGCCCCGGCCGCCCGCAGCCGCGCGACCACCGGCGCGTCGGCCTCCGGCTGGTACGCGTAGTCCGGGCAGCCCGCCGTCGTCGGCAACCCCGCGACGTCGATGTTGCCCTTGACCGCCACGAGCTTGCCGTACAGCGGCAGGCCGCGGTCCGCCAGCGCCGCGGCTTCGGCCAGAACTTCGGCTTCCGGCCGGAGGTCGATCCAGATCTCGGGCCGGTTCACCCGCTCGATCCGCCGGTAGGCGGCCCGCACCCGCTCCACGGCGGTGTTCGATGCCGCCTCCGCGGGACGGAGTGCGTCGGCGCTCATCCCAGCACCACCAGGGGCGTTCCGGGCGCGACCTGGTCGCCGGGGGACACGAGCACTTCGACCACCTCACCGCTCGCCGGGGCGGGAATCCGCGCCTCCGTCTTCATCGCTTCCAGCGTCACCAGCGACTGCGCGTGCTCGACGCGCTCGCCCGCGGTGACGTCGACCCGCCACACGGTCGCCGCGAACGGCGCCTCGACGACGTGCCCGCCCGGTGGCGCCTCGACCCGGGCCGGCGGCCGGGTGACCGGCTCCGGTTTCGGGTCGAACTCGCCCGCCGCGGCCCACGCCTGCCGTTCCGCCTCGAACGCCGCGGCCTGCGTCGCCCGGAACCCGGCGATGCTGTCCGCGTTGTCCGCGAGGAACTTCTGGTAGTCCGCCAGGGCGAAGGAGCCCTCGGTGGTGTCGAGTTCCAGCTGCCCGGCCGCACTCTTCGCCCGCAGGTCCAGCAGTTCGCCCGCCGACACCGGGTACCACGAGATCCGGTCGAAGAACCGCAGGTTCCACGGCTGCTCCCCGCCGTGCCAGCTGTTCCACACCTGGACCGTCCGCCCGACGAACTGGTAGCCGCCCGGGCCCTCCATGCCGTAGATGCACAGGTAGGCCCCGCCGATGCCGACGGAGTTCTCCGCCGTCCACGTCCGCGCCGGGTTGTACTTCGTCGTCACCAGGCGGTGACGTGGATCCAGCGGCGTCGCCACCGGCGCACCGAGGTAGACGTCGCCGAGGCCGAGCACGAGGTACTCCGCGTCGAACACCGTCCGGTACACGTCGTCCACACTGGACAGTCCGTTGACCCGCCGGATGAACTCGATGTTCCACGGGCACCACGGCGCGTCGTCGCGGACGCCGGTCATGTACCGCTCGATCGCCTCGCGCGTGGCCGGGTCGTCCCACGACAGCGGCAGCCGGACGCTGCGGCTCGGCACGACGAGGTCGTGCGTCGGCGGCAGGTCGCGCTCGAGCTCGCGCACCAGCCCGAGCGCCTTGCCGACCGGCAGCGCGTCCGGGTCGACGTGCACCTGCAGCGACCGGATGCCCGGCGTCAGGTCGACGATCCCCGGCACGCCTTCGGCCGCCAGGCGCTCGGCCAGCGCGTGCACCCGCATCCGCAGCGCGAGGTCGAGCTTCATCTCGCCGTACTCGACGAGCAGGTTGTCGTCGCCGCTGCGGCGGTAGGTGACCGACGGCTCGCCCGAAGAGCCCATACCGTCCGATGAGGACAGTCGCGCCAGGACACCGCCGTCGTCGCGCGCCGCCCGGCTGGGCTCGATCGCCGACGCCGGCCGCGTCCGCAGCGCGGCCGCGTGGTCGGCGCCGATCGGCACGAACCGCACGGTGTCACCGGGGCGCAGCTGCCCGAGCTTCCACCGCTCGCCGGTGGCGACCGTCGCCGGGCAGACGAACCCGCCGAGGCTGGGCCCGTCCGGGCCGAGCAGGATCGGCAGGTCGCCGGTGTAGTCGACGGCGCCGATCGCGTACGGCGTGTCGTGGATGTTGGACGGGTGCAGGCCGGCCTCGCCGCCGTCGGCCCGCGCCCACTGCGGCCGCGGCCCGACGAGCCGGACGCCGGTGCGCGCCGAGTTGAAGTGCACCTGCCAGTCGGTGGCGTAGAACGTGTCTACGTCGTCCGGGGTGAAGAACTCCGGGGCCGCGTGCGGACCTTCGAGCGCGCCGATCGTCCACTGGGGAGCGAAGTCCGGCCGGTCCGCCTCCGCGACCGGCCCGACGACGGGGTCCGCGGGGGCCGGGCCGGGCCGCAGGACGTCCCCGGCGGCGAGCGCGCGGCCGCCGTGCCCGCCGAACCCGCCCAGGGTGAACGTCGCCGCGCTGCCGAGGAACTCCGGCACGTCGACGCCGCCGCGGACCAGCACGTAGCTGCGCAGCCCGGCCGTGCACGCCCGGACGTCGAGCGTCGCCCCCGCGGGCACCTCGACCGGGGTCCACAGGGGAATCCCGGTGCCGTCGACGAGGACGGTCGTGGGCGCACCGGTGACGCAGACCTCGGTGGCGCGGGAGAACCGCAGCGCGACGCCGTCCACAGTGCACTCCAGGCCGGGCGCGCCCTCGGGGTTGCCGAGCGCGAGGTTGCCCAGCCGCAGCGAGAGGTCGTCCATCGGGCCGCTCGGCGGCACCCCGACGTGCCAGAACCCGGTGCGGCCCGGCCAGTCCTGCACGGTCGTCATGGTGCCGCCGCGGACCACGTCGATCCGCGGTTCCGCGTCTTCGACGATGTCCAAAGTGGACGTGTCGTGGGCGGCGGTGCCGAAGGCCGGGTCGGCGGCCGCCGACCGCAGCTGGCCCAGGTTGGTCTGGACGCCGTCGAACCGGGTCGCGGCGAGCGCTGCCCGCAGGTGTGCCAGTGCCTCGGCCCGGTCGGTGCCGGTGCAGATCAGCTTGGCCAGCAACGGGTCGTAGTGCGTGGTGACGGTCGTGCCCGGCTCGACCCACGTGTCGACGCGGACGTCCGCGGGCAGGGTGACCCGCGTGACGAGCCCCGCGCTCGGCCGGTGCCCGGCACCCGGGTCCTCGGCGTACACGCGCGCCTCGACGGCGTGGCCGCGCGCGACCGGGACCGCGCGGAACATCCCGCGGTCGCCCTGGGCGAGCCGCAGCATCCAGGCCACCAGGTCGACGCCGTAGACCGCCTCGGTGACCGGGTGTTCGACCTGCAGGCGGGTGTTGACTTCGAGGAAGGCCGCCTCGCCGCGTTCGGGGTCGTAGACGTACTCGACCGTGCCCGCGGAGCGGTACCGCACCGACGAGCACAGCGCGACGGCCGAGTCGGTCAGCTGCTTCCGGACGGCCTCGGGGAGCTCCGGTGCCGGGCACTCCTCGACGACCTTCTGGTTGCGCCGCTGCAGGGAGCAGTCGCGGGTGCCCAGGGCCAGCACCTCGCCGAAGCCGTCGCCGAAGACCTGGACCTCGACGTGCCGCGCGCGGGTGACCAGGCGTTCGAGGAAGACGCCGGAGCTGGCGAAGCTCTTGGCCGCGACGCTGCGCACGGTGTCCCAAGCGGCGCGCAGTTCGCCGGGGGACGCGCACGCGCGCATCCCGATGCCGCCTCCGCCGCCGGTCGCCTTGAGCATCACCGGGTAGCCGATGTCCGCCGCGCGCGCCAGTGCCTCGTCCACATCGGACAGCAGGCCGGTGCCGGCCAGCAGCGGCACGCCCGCCGCGATCGCCGCCTCGCGCGCGGTGTGCTTGCTGCCGAACACCTCCAGGTGCTCCGGCGACGGCCCGGCGAACGCGATCCCGGCGTCTTCGCAGGTCCGCGCGAAGGCCGCGTCTTCCGACAGGAAGCCGTAGCCGGGGTGGACGGCGTCGCAGCTGGTCTCCAGAGCCGCGGCGATGATCGCCTCGGCCCGCAGGTAGCTTTCCGCCGCGGGGGCCGGGCCGAGCCGGACGGCCCGCCCGGCGAGCCGCACGTGCGGGGCGAGCCGGTCGGCGTCGGAGTACACCGCGACGGTTTCCAGCCCCAATTCCTTCGCGCTGCGCAGGATCCGGACCGCGATCTCGCCGCGGTTGGCGACGAGCAGCCTCACTCGCCGCCTCCGGGGGAGGTGACGACCATGCGCACCGGCGTCGGGTCGAAGCCGTTGCAGGGGTTGTTGATCTGCGGGCAGTTCGAGACGAGCACCAGCACGTCGGTCTCCGCGCGCAGCCGGACCTCCAGGCCCGGCGCGGAGATGCCGTCGACGATGCCGAGCGTCCCGTCCGCCTCGACCGGCACGTTCATGTACCAGTTGACGTTGCTGACCAGGTCGCGCTTGCCCAGGCCCCACTTGGCGCCCTCGATCAGGAAGTTCTCGACGCAGGCGTGCTGGAAGCGGGTGTGCTGGCCGTAGCGGAGGCTGTTGGACTCCTTGCTGCACGCACCGCCGAGCGTGTCGTGGCGGCCGCAGGTGTCGGCGACGACGGTCAGCAGCGGCGCGCCCTCCTGCGTGCGCAGGACGCTGCCGGTGGTCAGGAAGATGTTGCCCTGCGCGGCGATCGTCGCCGCCGCGCTGTAGCGCTTGGCGGTGTCGTCCGCGTCGTAGCAGAGGAAGTCGACGGCCTGGTTGCCGCCCAGGTCGACGATCGTCAGCTCCTGGCCCCGCTTCAGCACCGTGGAGAACGGTCCCCGCGCGGGGACGTCGTAGCTGATCTCCAGCTCGGACTCGTACGCCGTGCTCATGCGATCCCCCGGGCGGTGAGGTAGTCGGCGGTGTTCTCGAAGGCGCGCTGCGCCTCCGGCGTGTGTGTCCACTCGGGACTGTCCGGGGTGGTCGGCCGGTCGCGCCAGGCGAGGACCTCTAGCCGGGACACGGTGTGCTCCGGCCGCGGGTCGACCGGGTGGGCGACGTTGGCGAGCAGCACGATGGCCGGGAGTTCGATCCGCAGGTCGACGGCCTTGCCGGCCCCCGCGGAGCCGGTGAACTCCAGCCCGCCCTCGGGCTGCACCCGCACGCCCTGGAAGAAGGACAGGCTCGGCGGCAGGTCCCGCGGTCCGAGGCCGTTCTTGGCCGCGGCCAAGGTGAACAGGGCCAGCCCGGCGGGGGACGGGCCGTGCGGGGAGCCGTCGCCGTAGCGCGCGGTGTTCCCGTCCACAGTGGACGTCCCGCAGAGCGCGTCGTGGCGCCCGCTGGAGTCGGCGACGATCGTGGCCAGCACCCGCCCCTGGTCCGACAGCAGCGCCACCGACTCGCCGAGGTAGGCGTTCCACTGCACCTTGACCGTGTCGGCGACGTTCAGCCGCTCCCACGGCGCCTCGGCGTTGAACAGCAGCAGGTGGGCGCAGGCGTCACCGTCCACGTCGGTCAGGCGCAGCCGCGTCCCGCGCGCCAGCACCTTGTGCGTGTACCCGCCGCCGGCCACGGTCTCGGCCCAGGTCAGCGCCTCGGGATCCACCTCGGGGACTTCGGACGGCCAGCTGCTCGCCGGGATCGACGGCATCGTGTCGACCACGGTGCCGGCCTGCGCGCGGGCGTGGTCGCGCGCTCCGTAGGTCGTGGCGGTGGTGCTCATGGTCGTCCTCTCTCAGGTCGCGGGTTCGAGGGCGGGAGCCGGGCGCAGCCGCAGCCAGCAGAGCCAGCCGATCACCAGTGCGCCGCCGACGAACTCTATCGGGAACAAGAGCATCCAGGGGGAGCCCGAACCGGCGAGATCGTAGATCTCCGCACGCGGCCAGGCGATGTTGACGATCATGGCGATGCCGTAGAGGACGGCTGCGCCGTTCAGCGGAACGCCCCACCGGCCCAGGGAGAACCGGCCGGGCTCGGCCGGGAAGCCTCCGCGCAGCCGCTTGATCAGCAGCGGGCCGGTCACCAGCAGGTAGGCCAGGTAGACGACCACCACCGACGTCCCGGTGATCGTGCTGAACAGCGTCGGGTTGCCGACGTTGAGCAGCAGCAGCCCGATGGCCAGGCCGCCGGACAGCAGCGCGGGCGCGACCGGCGCTCCGGTGCGCGGGCTGACCCCGGCGAGCCGGGCGGATGCGGGGAGCGCGCCGTCGCGGGCCATCGCGTAGATCAGCCGGACCGTCCCGGTCTGGATGGTGAGGGTGCAGACGACGACGGCGACCGCGACGTCGGCGAGGAAGACCCGGCCGAGGGTGTCGCCGAAGACGGCGGTGATCACGTACGGCAGGCCGTGCCCGGCGAGCTGCCCGTCGGTGAGGCTCGGCGCGGCCATCAGTGCGGTGACGACCACCGCGAGGCCGCCGATGCCGGACACGAGCACCGCCCGCAGCACCGCCCGCGGCGCGGCCTTGCGCGCGTCCTTCGTCTCCTCGGCGACCGAAGCGGCGGTGTCGAAGCCGTAGAGGACGTACGCCGCCATGAGCGCCGACGCGAGCACGCCGCCGATCCCGGCGCTGGTGCCGGGCGCGTCGTGCAGCACCACCTGCGGCCCGCGGACGGCGAACAGGAGCAGCCCGGTGACGAGGACGACGACTCCGAGGAGCTCGGCCGCGACGCCGACGTCGTTGATCCGCGCCATCAGCCGGACCCCGCCGGCGTTGACCGCGGTCGTGAAGACGAGCAGCAGCGTGCCGAGCAGCACGGCGTTCGCGGCGCCGGTCGGCGACGTCACCGACGGGTCGCCGCCGACGAACTGGAAGCCGTCCCACACCGACGGCAGCACGACCTGCAGCGCGATCGCGGCCGCGGCGAGGGCGACGATGCAGCCGAGCAGCATCATCCAGCCGGCGAGCCAGCCGAGGAAGCCCTTGCTGAGCTGTTTCGCCCACTGGTACACGGATCCGGCCAGCGGGTAGCGGGCGGCGAGCTCGGCGAAGACGAGGGCGACGAGCAGCTGACCGGCCAGGACGACCGGCCACGTCCAGAAGAAGAGCGGGCCGCCGAAGGTGTAGCCGAAGCCGAAGAGCTGGAAGACGGTGGTGAGGATGGAGACGAAGGAGAAGCCGGCGGCGAAGGCGGAGAACCCGCCCAGCGACCGGCGAAGCTCCTGGCGGTAACCGAAGGCGGCGAGTTCGTCGGGTGGCGTCATGCGGGGACTCCTTGTTTCGATCGCACGACAGAAATTAGGTTCGCGCCGCGACGCGATGATCTCCGCCGGGTTAGGGATCCGTTAACGGCCGGATCGACACGGCGTCAATGACGACATCCGGGCGTAACCGTGCCCGGCGTGTGCGTGTCGCGGCCGAAGACCTGGCAAGATCACGTCCGTGGTCAAAGGGTCGGGAGTCGGCAGGCCGAGGGCGAGTGGAGCGGCGGCGAGCCGCCCGGACGCGCGCCAGGCGGTGCTCGACGCGGCGGGGGAGTTGTTCACCGGAGCCGGGTACGCGGCCACGACGACCAGAGCGATCGCCGAACGCGCGGGGCTGCGCCAGGCGTCGCTCTACTACCACTTCCCGGCGAAGGAAGACATCCTCGCGGCGTTGCTGGCCGAGACGGTCCGCCCGTCGCTGGCACTGGCCGCCCGGCTCGTCGCGGGCGAGGCCCCGGCGGCGGTCCGGTTGTGGGCACTGGCGTACGCGGACATCGGCCTGCTCGGCGGCGCCCGGCACAACCTCGGCGCGCTGTACCTGCTGCCGGAGGTCGGATCCCCGAACCTGGCCCGTTTCCGCACCGAGCGAGCGGAGCTGAAGGCGGCGTACAGCCGCCTGGTGGCGGCTTCGGGCGTGGCGGCTGCGGCGGTGGGGATCCGGACGGACCTGGTGTTCGGGCTGGTGGAGAGCATCGCGGTGATCCGCCGCGACGACCCGGCGCTGGACGTCGAAGCCCATGTGCGCGAGGGCGCCGACGGCGTGGTCCGGCTGGTGGGGCTGCCGGAGCCGACCGACGGGCTGCGCGCCGAGGCGCACGCCCTGCTGGCGGCGCTCGCGGACTAGCGGGGCAGGCTGGGCCGGGCGCCGCTGTTCAGCAGGTTGCTGATGATCCGGGACAGCTCGCGCATCGTGCGGATCCCCAGCTGCATCGACTGCGCGCCGACGCGCACCGGGCGGATCGCCGCGCGCAGCGGTGCGTTGATCGCTTCCAGGGGGCGGATCTGCGTCAGGAACTCCGTGATCCGGGTCTCCAGCGCCGTCAGGCCGATCAGCATTTCGACGAATTCGTCGTATTCGCGGCGGGCGCGGGCCAGCAGTTCCGGGGTCATGTGCGAGTCCATCAGGCGCATGTACGAGCGGATCGTCGAATCGGTTTCCGCGACCGTCGTCTCGAACGCCGTGCCGACCTGCTGGACGTTGACCGCCATCGGTTTGATCGTGTCGGCCGCGCGGACCACCCTCGCCTTGATCGCTTCCGGGCGCAGGCCGGCCACGTCGCCGGTCAGCTGGCGCATTTCCTCGGCCAGCTCGTCCAGCGAGTGGCTGATCGCGTCGAACTGCCGTTCCATCAGCTCGCCGATCTTCGTGAGGTTTTCCTTGTATTCCTGCAGTCCGGGGCCGTTGCGTTCCGGGGCGACCCCGGCCAGGAGCAGCCGGTCGCACTTCTTCAGCTTTTCCAGGGCCGCCTCCGCCGAGCGGATCGCCCGGATCAGCTTGTCCGCCACCACGTCGATCGTGCGCCGCCACTCCGCGGTGCCCGCGCCGGCCAGCACCGCCTCCTTGATGTCGACGTACTGCAGCTTCTCGATGATCCGGATGTTGGCGTCGTCGCTCTGGCCGGTGATCAGCTCGTGGCCCAGCACGATCAGCGGCAGGATCAGCTGGGTGAGCCCGAGCTCGTTCGCCTTGGCGTAGAACGCGGTCAGCTCTTCCCGGCAGGCGCCGCTTTCGTAGAAGTAGTCCACGAACACTTCGACCTTGCGCCCGTGCGCCGAGGCGCAGAACTTCTCCAGCGAATTCTTGAGCGGTGTGACGAAATTCAGAAAACTGTCATCTTCGTGGGTGAAGCTGAGAAAGCACTGCACGGCGGGCTGATCGGACATGAAATCGGTCATCGGGATACCTTCGGGCGGTGCGGCGTTTCCGGCGCAGCCTAGGGCAGCCGGTGCCCGGCCCCGCGCCGTTTCCCGAAGGGCCCGGCGAATTGTCCCGTATCTGTCAGGAAGCGGTGGCCTGCAGGGCCTTGCTCAGCACGGCCGCCGTCAGCTCGATCTGCCACGGCCGGGCGCCGCCCGCGCGCAGGACCTCCGCCACCGCGTCCTCGTCCGTCTCGGCCGGCGGGCGCCAGCACGTGCGGCGGACCAGGTCCGGCAGCAGCAGGTTCTCCACCGGCAGCCGGCGGTCCTCGGCGATCGCCGTCAACGCCGCGCGCGCCGCCGCCAGGCGGGCCGCCGCGTCCGGGTCCTTGTCCGCCCAGCGGTTCACCGGGGGCGGGCCGTCCGTCGGCTGCGACGGCGACGGCAGTTCCGACGTCGGCAGCGCGCGGGCCGCCTGCAGGTGCCGCAGCCAGCTCGCGGTGTACTTGCGCTGGACGCGGCCGCTGAACACCGGCAGCGCCTGCAGCTCTTCGACCGTCTTCGGATCGGCCGTGACGGCGTTGACGATCGCGCTGTCCGGCAGGATCCGGCTCGGGGCGCGATCGCGTTTGCGGGCGAGCTCGTCGCGCGCCTGCCACAGCTCGCGGACCGCCGCGAGGCCGCGCGGGCTGCGGATCTTGTGCACGCCGGACGTCCGGCGCCACGGCTCGGCCCGCGGGGACGGCGGCGGGGCCGTCCGCACGTTCTCGAACTCCTGCCGCGCCCACTCCAGCTTGCCCTGGGCGCCCAGCTCCGCTTCCAGCTTTTCGCGCAGCTGGACGAGCAGCTCGACGTCGAGGGCGGCGTAGTTCAGCCAGTCGACCGGCAGCGGCCGCTTCGACCAGTCGGCCGCGCTGTGCCCCTTCTCGAGGGTGTAACCGAGCAGCAGCTCGACGAGCGTCCCCAGCGCCACGCGTTCGTAGCCCGCCAGTCGGCCGGCCAGCTCGGTGTCGAACAGCGCCGCCGGGTGCAGGCCCAGCTCGGCGAGGCAGGGGAGGTCCTGGGAGGCCGCGTGCAGCACCCACTCCAGGTCGTTGAGGACGTCGCGCAGCGGCTGGAGGTCGTCGGCCAGTGCGATCGGGTCGATCAGCACCGTGCCGGAACCCTCGCGGCGCAGCTGCACGAGGTAGGCCTTGGGCCAGTAGCGGTAGCCGGACGCGCGTTCGGTGTCGACGGCGACCGCACCGCTGCCCGCGGCGAGCCGCGCGCAGGCCTCGGCCAGCGCGGACGGTTCGGTGATCACCGGGGGCGTGCCCTCGGCGGGTTCGCGAAGCAGCACAGGGCCGCCCGTGGACTCGATCTCCATCCCGGTGTCCTCGGCCTCTGCACTTCCCATAACCGACGACCCTACGGGACGGGCATACCGCGCCTGGTCTGCCCGCCCCGCAGGGCTGTTTGCTTGCGTCAGCGGATCACGCCGGCCCGCATGGCCAGCGCCACCATCTGGGCCCGGTCGCCCGTGCCGAGCTTGCGCCCGATCCGGGACAGGTGGGACTTGACGGTGAGGGCGGAGAGCGAAAGCTCCTCGCCGATCTCCTTGTTGGACTGCCCGTCGGCGACCAGCTGGAGCACCTCCACCTCGCGAGCGGACAGCTCGCGCGGGGTGTTGTCGGTGCCCGCGACGCGGGTCCCGGTGGCGAGCACCGGAGCCACGCTCGGGTCGGCGTACACGCCGCCTTCGAGCACGCGCCGCACGCCGTCGGTCACGACGACCGGCGACGCGGACTTCAGCAGGTACGCCTGGGCCCCGGCCTGGAAGGCCGAGCGGACCGCGTACGGGTCGTCCGAGGATGCGAGGACCACCACGCGCGGCCAGCCGTGGCTACGGAGTTCCGTGACCAGCTCGATGCCGCTGCCGTCCGGCAGTCCGAGATCGAGGATCGCCAGGTCACAAGGCCCGGTGGCCTGTGCTCGCGCCCTCGCCTCGGCCACCGTGGCGGCTTCGTGGACGGTGCCCGCACCCATCTGTGCGAGTCTTGCTGCGATTGCCTCCCTCAACAGCGGGTGGTCATCGACCACCAGTACCGAAAAGAGCTCTTCCCGCGGGTGCGGAACCATGCTCGCCGGCAACGCGCCGGCTGGCGTGGATCGGACGGCCTGAGAAATGCCGACGGTAGCCACGTCACTACCTCCCTGGAGTCGGTCGTGCCCCCCGACCGGCACCGGGACCTTCGGCCGTTCAGCCGCGCCAGCTTTAGACCGAAAGTGGTGTCGTCGAAGGCACTGTAGCCGTCCTGAGCCCTCCGCGGGGGGATCGAATGGGTATCTATCTCAAACGAACAGTCACTCAGTGGGTTCGAAGTAACACGATCGGGCTAGTACACGGCCGGTTGCTAACGGATAGCCCAGCGAACACGATGCTATGGAGTTACCGGCGGCCAAATGGCCGTGCAGATGAGTCGTGCAGCTTCCGGTGCGCCTAGTGACGGGGGTCCGGATGGGCTCCCCCATCCCTCGGAATGTGGCTCCGGCCGGGGCTTGATCCACTCTCCCCCGCGGGCCCGAGAGTCCGCTCCGGCTCCGCGGATCGTGACTGTCCGTGTCTGTCGGCGGGTCCTGAGGGCCTCCGGGACGCCGAGTTGATCTTGTTGCGGTGCGTGACCGTGCCGCGTCACGAACGAGGAGACGTGAAACGGCCTCAGAGGTCGCGTGCGGCCCGTGCGGTGCCCCGGCGGCCCGTGGGTGCTTCCGGGGGAGCCGGGACGCTGTGAACGGCGTTCAGCGGACGTGAAATGTGCTCACATCCGTACAAGGGGCCGGCTTCGGTACCGGATGCCGCCGCCCGCCGTTGCCGTTTCGTTGCCGAAGTTCGCCCGGACGGTCGTGAGTGGTAAGGCGGGTTAGAACCCGCCTTACCACTCACGACCGGCGTGGGTCAGGAGCCCTGGCGCTGCCCGAACAGGGTCACGCCGACCGGCGGCAGGCCCACGACGCTGGCCATCACCTGGCAGAACGCCTGCCCGTGCGGCACCAGCGAGCCGTCCGCCGGCGTCCACGACGCCCGCAGTTCCAGGTCGTCGGTGCGGGCCGGGCCGGAGATGTCGCCGAAGCGGGCCGACGACGTCTCGGTCACCGTGCCGCCGAGGGCCTTCCAGCTCGCCCCGGACACCTCCAGCGCGTCGGTCAGCCACGACCAGCCGACCGCCGGCAGGAACGGGTCCGTCGCCAGCTCCCGGTCGAGCTCCGCGCGCACGTACATGACGAGGCGCAGCACGCCGTCCCAGCCGTCCTGGCCGTCCGGGTCGTGGAGGAGGACCAGCCGCCCGGACGCCAGCACGTCGGCCGGCCCGGCGACTTCGCAGCTGACCGCGTACGACCACGGCGCGAGCCGCTGCGGCGGGCGCATCGGCTCCAGCAGCACCTCGCGCCGGGGCCGGACGGACTGCAGCGCCGCGACTGCTTCGCGGAAGAGCTCGGGCACTGGCGTCATCGCGGTCACGCACCGACTTTAGGGCGGGCACGCCCCGTTGCGGGCGCAGGCGCGCCGAGGAACCGGGCCGCCCGGGCTCGTGGCACGATTGACGGCGATGTCTCAGACCACGCCCCTGCCGCGCCAGTCCGCCCCGTCCGGCCGCCGCGAGCTGCCCGAAGCCCCGTTCCTGGCCGCCGCGCGCGGCGAACGCCCGGCCCGCACGCCCGTCTGGTTCATGCGCCAGGCGGGCCGTTCGCTGCCCGAGTACCGCGCGCTGCGCGAGGGCGTGCCCATGCTCGACGCCTGTTTCGACCCCGAGATGCTCGCCGAGATCACGCTGCAGCCGGTCCGGCGGCACGGCGTCGACGCGGCCATCCTCTTCAGCGACATCGTGGTGCCGCTGAAGGCCGCCGGCGTCGACATCGACATCGTCCCGGGCACCGGCCCGGTGGCCGCCGCGCCGGTGCGCGACCTCGCCGCCGTGAAGGCGCTGCCGTCGCTCGAGCCCGAGCAGGTCTCGAAGGTCGCCGACGGCGTCCGGTTGCTGGTCGAGCGGCTCGGCCAGACGCCGCTGATCGGCTTCGCCGGCGCGCCGTTCACCCTGGCCAGCTACCTCATCGAGGGCGGCCCGAGCCGCAACCACGAGCACACCAAGGCCCTGATGCACTCGGCGCCGGAGCTCTGGCACGAGCTGGCCGGGCGGCTGGCCGACATCGCCTTGACGTTCCTGCGCGCGCAGCTCGACGCGGGTGTCGACGCGGTCCAGCTGTTCGACTCCTGGGCCGGCGCGCTCTCCGAGCGGGACTACCGCGAGTTCGTCCTGCCGCACTCGGCGAAGGTCCTCGCGGGCGTCGCGGAGTACGGCGTCCCGCGGATCCACTTCGGCGTCGGCACCGGCGAGCTCCTGGCCGCGATGCGCGACGCGGGCGCGGACGTCGTCGGCGTCGACTGGCGGATCCCCCTGGACGAAGCCGTGCGGCGGCTGGGCGGGCGCGCGGTCGTGCAGGGCAACCTCGACCCGGCGCTGCTGCACGCGTCCTGGCCGGTCCTGGAGGCCGAGGTCCGGCGGATCGCCGACGAGGGCAAGGCGGCCGACGGCCACATCTTCAACCTCGGCCACGGCGTGCTGCCGGGGGTCGACCCCGACGTGCTGACCCGCGTGGTCGGGCTGGTGCACGAGCTGTGAAGCGCGTCGCGGTCGTCGGGGGCGGCGTTTCCGGGCTGACCGCGGCGTACCGGCTGCGGGGGCTGCTCGGCCCCGAGGCCGAGATCACGGTGTTCGAGAAGACGACGACGCCGGGCGGGAAGCTGCGCACGGCCGAACTCGCCGGCGTGCCCTACGACGTGGGCGCCGAGGCGTTCCTGGTCCGCCGTCCCGAGATGCTCGCGCTGGTCCGCGAGCTCGGGCTCGACGTCGTCCACCCGACGAAGGCCCGCGCGAAGATCCACGCGGGCGGCACGGTCACCGGGCTGCCGCCCGGCACGGTGATGGGCGTGCCGGCGTCGGCGGAGTCGGTGGCCGGGGTGCTGTCCGAGGCGGGGCGGAAGGCCGTCGAGGCCGAGTCGTCGCTGCCGGAGCTGCGGCTGCCGGGCGGGGACGTGCCGCTGGGGCCGCTGCTGCGCGAGCGCTTCGGCGACGAACTGGTGGACCGCCTGGTCGACCCGCTGCTCGGCGGCGTCTACGCGGGCGGGGCCGACGGTCTCGGCCTGCGCGCGACCATGCCGGGCCTGGCCGCGGCCGTGGCGGCGGGCGCGGGCTCGCTGACCGCGGCGGCCGCTACCCAGCTCCCGGCGAACCCGTCGGCGGCGCCGGTGTTCGGCACCGTCCCGGGTGGCCTGGGCACGGTGATCGACCGGCTCACCGCGGCGTCCGGCGCCGAGCTGCGCACCGGGCTGCCGGTGTGCGAGATCGAGCGGCACGGCCCCGGCTGGCGGCTGCGCATCGGCGCGGCACCGACCGCCCACGCCCCGGCGGACAACACCGCCGAGGCCGACGCGGTGGTGCTGGCGGTGCCCGCGCCTTCGGCCCGCCGCCTGCTCGCGGACCTGGTGCCGGCCGCCTCGGCGGCGTTCGGCGAGGTCGAGCTGGCGTCGATGGCCGTGGTGGCGCTGGCCCTGCCGCCCGGCACGGCGCTGCCCGAGGCGTCGGGGATCCTGATCGGCCAGGGCGAGCGGGACGCTTCGGGCGTGCCCTACGCGTCGAAGGCGTTCACGTTCTCGTCCCGGAAGTGGACGCACTACGGCACCGGCCCGGTCCTGGTCCGCGGGTCGGTCGGCCGGTTCGGCGAGCCGGGCGCGCTGCGCGCCGACGACGTCGAGCTGGTCCGCGTGGTCCGCGACGACCTGGCCCGCCTGACGGGGGTGACGGCGGCCCCGGTCGAGACCCTGGTGACGCGGTGGGGTGGCGGGCTGCCGCAGTACGGCACCGGGCACCTGGAGCGGGTGGAACGGATCGAGAAGGCCGTCGCGGAGGTCCCGGGGCTGGCGATCGCCGGGGCGACGCTGCACGGCGTCGGCCTGCCCGCGTGCGTGGCGACGGCGGAGGCGGCGGCGCAGCGGATCGCGGCCCACCTGACGGACCCCGGAGGTCGCGAATGACTCATTCGCGACGCCGGAGGTCCCGAATGAGTCATTCGCGACCTCCGGCTGACCGCGTGAGGGCGCTCACCTGACCCGTGGCGGCGCCGGTGCCGCCGCGGTGACAGGATGGACTCATGGCGCGGGTCAACTACAACGAGCTCAACGACACCATCCGCTACACCACCTGGTCGGTCTTCCGGATCGAGCCGGGCAGGCTGGGCGAGGACCGCGGGGCCGCCGGCCGCGAGACCACCGAGTACCTGGACGGTCTCGAAGCCAAGGGCGTCGCCGTCCGGGGTGTCTACGACCTGTCCGCGCTGCGCGCTGACGCCGACTTCATGATCTGGTGGCACGCCGAGGAGATCGAGCAGGTCCAGGCCGCGTACGCCGGGTTCCGCCGGACGCCGCTGGGCCGCGCGTCGACGCCGGTCTGGAGCCAGACCGCGCTGCACCGGCCCGCCGAGTTCAACAAGAGCCACATCCCGGCGTTCCTGGCCGGGGAAGAGGCGCGCAAGTACATCTGCGTCTACCCGTTCGTGCGGTCCTACGAGTGGTACCTGCTGCCGGACGCCGACCGCCGCAAGATGCTCGCCGACCACGGCAAGGAAGCCCGCGACTACCCGGACGTCCGCGCGAACACCGTCGCCTCCTTCGCCCTGGGCGACTACGAGTGGATCCTGGCCTTCGAAGCCGACGAGCTGCACCGGATCGTCGACCTGATGCGGCACCTGCGCGGCACCGAGGCGCGCCTGCACGTGCGCGAGGAGATTCCGTTTTACACCGGCACCCGCGTGCCGCCCGCCGAGCTCGTCGCGGCGCTCCCGTAGTGCGCGAGATCGTCGAGGGTGTCTGGGACGCCCTGACCGGGTCCACGCCGGGGCCGTTCGAGCTGACCGGCACCGAAGCCGTGCTGCCCGGGCCGTACCGGGTGGCGGCGGCCGCCACGGCGTCGATCGCGGCGGCCACCCTGGCGGCCGGGGAAATGCTCCGGGTGCGCGGTATCGAACCCGGCGTCGTCACGGCGGACACGCGCCACGCGGCGGCGGCGTTCCACAGCGAGCAGCTGCTGCGGGTGGACGGCGTCGGCGCGGAGCCGGTCTGGGCGCCGCTGTCGGCCAACTACAAGGCGGCCGACGGCTGGGTCCGCCTGCACTGCAACTACCCGCGCCACGAAGCGGCGGTGTGCTGGGGCCTCGGCGTGCCGGGCGCGCTCGGCGCGGTCGCGAAGGCGGTCGCCGGCCGGAGTGCGCGCGAGGTCGAGCACGCGGTGGTCAGCGCCGGGGGAGCGGCCGCCGAGCTGCGCTCACCCGAGGACTGGGCGGCGCACCCGCAAGGGGAAGCGGTGGCTGCCCTGCCGCTGGTTTCGCTGGAGCCGGTCGCGGACGCGCCGAAGCGGACGTTGTTCTACTCGGACCGGCCGCTGGGCGGGATCCGGGTGCTGGAGCTGACGCACGTGCTGGCGGGCCCGGTGGCGGGCCGGGTGCTGGCGGCGCACGGCGCCGACGTGCTGCACGTCGGGGCCGCGCACCTGCCGCGGGTTGAGGCCCTGGTGCGGGACACGAACCAGGGCAAGCGCTCGGCGTTCGTGGCACTGGACACCGAGGGCGGCCGCGCGCGGCTGAAGAAGCTGATCAGCAGGGCGGACGTGCTGGTGCAGTCGTTCCGCCCGGGCGCGCTGGAGCGCATCGGGTTCGGGACCGAGGAGCTGGCCTCGCTGCGGCCGGGCCTGGTGATCGCGGACCTGAGCGCGTATGGCTGGGAAGGCCCGTGGGCGCGGCGGCGCGGGTTCGACAGTCTGGTGCAGATGTCGAACGGGATGGCGTTCTCGCCGGACGGGCCATCGCCGTTGCCGGTCCAGGCCCTGGACCACGCCACGGGCTGGCTGACGGCGGCGGCGGTGCTGACGGCCCTGCACCGGCAGGTCACGGACGGCGGCACCTGGCGGGCGCGGCTGTCTCTGGCGGGCACGGGCCGGTGGCTGGATTCGCTGGGCCGGAAGGATCCTGCCGCCGTCGACGTCGAGTACGGCGACCTGATGGAAGAGGCGGACAGCGGCTACGGCCGGTTGACGCGGGTCCGGATGGCCGGCGGGCTGCCGGGCGCGGAGCCGTACTGGGAGTTCGGGACGCGGGAGCCGGGAGTCGACAAACCGACCTGGACGCCCTGACGTAGTACCCACCCACCCTGGGGGCGACCCCGGTTCCAGTCTACCGGCGGTGGCCGGCAAAAACCCCGGTCCGGCCGTGGTTGTCCACAGCCCGGCCGGGCTGTGGATCAGCGGCGTCGGAGGCGGTCTGCCAGCCGCCGCCTCGGCTTCGGCAGGTGGCCGCGCTCGGTCAGCCACCTCACGAACTCGTCCGCGTACGCCCCCGATCGCTCGGTCGCCTTCTTCGGACGGCCCGAGCTGAACTCCGCGAACAGCGGCCCGTACCGCTCGCCCAGTGCCTCCGCCACCTCGGGCCGCTGGTACGCCAGGACCCGCCCGTGCTTGCGCCGCAGCACCCGGGCCTCCACCCGCAGCCGGGCCGGGTCGAAGCCCGCCGGGGGTGGGCCGTCCGCCAGCAACGCCTGCAGCAGCTCCGCCTGGCGGCGGGCCAGGTCCGAGCGGCTCATGTCGTCACCGCCGCGCGCAGCGCCGCCAGTTCCGCCGCCAGCTCCGCGTCGCTCGGGTAGTCGTCGTCGCGTTCGAGGAGCACGCCCGGTGGGTCCGTGCGGCGGCGGAGCTCCGTCAGCAGCGACAGCACCTCCGGCAGCACCGGGTGCGCGTGCGTGTCGTGGTAGACGCCGTCGCGCTCGATGCCGCCCGCCATGTGCACGTACGCCAGGCGCTCCCACGGGATTCCGTCGAGGAACGCCGAGGGATCCGTGCCGATGTTGCGGGCGTTCGCGTAGAGGTTCGCCACGTCGATGATCAGCAGGCAGCCCGTCCGCTCGGTCAGCTCGCTCAGGAACTGCTCCTCGGTCAGCTCGGCGTCCGGCCAGTCGAGCACCGCGGCGATGTTCTCCAGCGCCAGCGGCACGTCCACGATGGACTGGGCCAGCCGGACGTTCGCCACCAGCACGTCCAGCGCCTCCCGCGTGCGGGGGAGCGGCATCAGGTGGCCCGAGTCCAGCCCGCCCGCGCGCACGAAGCAGACGTGGTCGCTGACCAGCGGCGCGTCCAGGGCCCGCGCCACCTCCGCCAGGTGCTGGACGCGGCCCGTGTCGAGGGGTTCGGCCCCGCCGAGGGACAGCGAAACCGCGTGCGGCAGCACCGGCAGGCCTCGCTTGCGCAGCGCCAGCAGCGTCTCCGGCAGGTGGTCGGCGTGCAGGTTCTCGGCCACGACCTCGACCCAGTCCACGCCCGGCAGCCGCGCGATGGACAGGTCGAGCTCGTGCCGCCAGCCGATCCCGATGCCCAGCTCACCCACCGCAGCCCCCTCCGCCGCACCCGCCGCCACCGCACGACGACCCGCTGCTGCACGACGAGCTCGAGCAGGACGACCCGCTGCTGCAGGACGACCCGGACGAGCCACCGCCGCCGAACGACGTCACCGGCGGGGCCAGTGCCGCGCTCAGTTCCTCGTCCGGGTACATCGCCCAGCCGCCGAGCGCGACCGCGGCCGCCGCGCCCCCGAGGAGCACGCCGCCGGCCAGCATGCCGGCCGGCACCGGGCCGCTCGCCGCGGCGCGGGCCTGGCCGAGCAGGCGGTGGCCGGCGGCCGACGGCTGCCGCGCGCCCGTCTTCGTGCGGCGGACCGCGGCCACGACCGTCAGCACCGCCGCGACCAGGACCAGGAACACCAGGATCCCCACCGGACGGCCGAGGGAGATGCCGTTCACCAGCCGCGCCACGCCGAGGGCCAGCACGGCCAGCTGCAGCACCAGCCCGAACGTCCGCGCCTGGCGCTTCGCCGTGGCCGACGCCAGCAGCCCGCGCTGGTCGAGGCCCTCCTCCAGGGCCCGCATCGCCGCGGAGCCGCGGACGTACGCCCGGATCGTCGACGTCGCCTTCAGCTGCGCCGCGTCGAACACCGCCTGCTCCAGCGGCTCGGCCGGCCGGGTGCCGGCCTGGCTGAGCTGCTTGTAGCTGTTGACGCGCAGCTGCCCGCGGTCGACCAGCGCCGCGATGGCCGCGTCGACGGCCCGGTCGGGGCCGCCGGCGAGGAAGGCGAGCTGGTAGACGGTCGGCGGCGGGCCGGGCCGGACGGCGTCCGTTCGCATCGCCCGGCTGGTCACGATCCCGGACACGACGACCCTGACCAGCAGGACCGCGCCGAGCAACGCGATGTAGAGGACCACGAAATCCGGTCCGGAAATGCCCCACGGGTCGGTCATCGCCCGTCTCCCCTCAGTGTGTCGCGGTTACCGTAGCTGTGAGACGCAAGCCGTCGCGTCGGCGTTTCAACCGCCGCACCCCCCGCCGCCACCGCCGCAGGAGCTGCCGCCGCCGCACGAGCTGCCGCCGCCCCCGCCGCAGCCGCCGTAGTACCCGGCGGCCGCGCCGCCCCCGGCCGCGGCCCAGCGGCCACGGGGACGGCGGTAGACCTGCGCGGCCGCCTGCCGCACGGCCCGGCCGACGGCCAGCCGGACGTCCTTGTCGGGGTGCGCGCTCAGGCCGTGGGAGGCGACGGTGCCGGCCGGGCCGGCGGTGAACGTGCCGTCGCGGCGCGCCTTCTCCAGGGCGGCGCGACCGGCGGCGGTGATCCGGATCTTCGGCCGGTTCGCGGCGCAGACCGAGGTGACGGCGACCGCGACCGCGTTCAGCACGAGCAGCAGGACCAGGTAGCCGACCGGGTGCCCGGTGGCCGACCCGGCGATCAGCCGCGCCGCGCCGAGCACGGCCAGCGCCCAGTAGGCCACGGCCGTGGTCAGCCAGGCCGCGCGGACCGCGCGGACGTCGGTGAGCAGGCCACGGGCGGCGAGCCCGGCTTCCAGCCCGGGCACCGACGCGTGCTGCCCGACCTCGGCGCTCACGCGGGCGATCGAGTTGCCGGACTTGCCGATCCGCGCGAGGGCGGCGCGGCCGAGGTCGTCCGGCGCCGCGCCGCCCGTGCGGTGCAGCTTGCCGGCGCTGTCGAGGCGGACGAACTGCCGCGCCAGCAGGGTCGCGACGACGAACTCGCCGAGCCGGTCGCGTCCGCCCGCCAGCAGCGCGAACTCCTCGGGCCGTTCGGGCGCGCTGCCGGCGTCCCCCTGGGACAGCCGCCTGCCGCGCACCGCGCCGTACAGCGCCACCGCCAGCAGCAGGCCCAGGTAGAGCCCCGAAAACACCGGTCCGGGAATGCCCCAGGTGTCGGTCATGAGTCCGCCCTCCCTCGTCCGTGTGCGGTGACCACGTTCGAGGAAGGGCGGCGGGTTGCTCGCTTAAGGAGGATTTAGGCTGCCGGCTGCTACAGCTCGGGTACCAGCTTCAACGAGATGGAGTTGATGCAGTAGCGCTGGTCGGTCGGGGTCGGGTAGCCCTCGCCCTCGAAGACGTGCCCGAGGTGGCTGTGGCACGAGGCGCAGAGCACCTCGATCCGCTTCATGCCCATGGTGCGGTCTTCGCGCAGCAGCACGGCGTCGGAGTCGGCCGGGTCGAAGAACGACGGCCAGCCGCAGTGGCTCTCGAACTTCGTGTCGCTGCGGAACAGCTCGGCACCGCACGCGCGGCACTCGTAGACGCCGGTGGTCTTGGTGTCGGTGTACTCGCCGGTGAACGGCCGTTCGGTCCCCGCCTGGCGGAGCACGGCGTACTCGTCGGGGCTGAGCTGCGCCCGCCACTCCTGCTCGGACTTCACGACGCGCGGGGTCGCGCCGACAACGGGTTTCATACCTTTCACCCGGTCCACGTTACGCCGCGAGCCAGGCGAGGGCGTGCACCACGATGTCCCATGCGGCCACGATCACGCCGAGCACGATGAGGACCACGATCAAGGCGGACACCCAGTAGCGCAGCCCGCCCAGGCGGTTGCTGGAGTCGGCGAAGTCGGCCACCCCGTCGAGGGCGGCTTCGATGGTGTAGTTGGGGCCGCACCGCTCGATGCGGTCGAGGTGCTCGGCGAACGCGCGCGCCTCCGGGTCGTACGGGTCCAGGCCGACCAGGTCCTCGTGGAAGCGAGGATTCTGGCCCGGCAGCGAAGCTCCGTTGTCGGCCATGCCACCACGGTAGGCCATCGGCGCCCGTCAGCCCACTGAACGCGCGTTAACTCTCAGTTGTTCGAACCGGAGCCGCCGAGCTTCGTGTTGGCGTCGATCAGCGTGCGGCCGCCCACGTTGACCAGCCGGAACCCGGGACGGCCGCCGCCGACGTTGACGTTCATGACCAGCGAGCCGTCGGCCTCGTTGCCGCCCGAGTCGGCGTGCGCCTTGGTCGGCCCGTTGATGTTCTTCTTGTTCTCGTCCCAGTACGACCGGTACTGGTCCTCGCTGCCGTACACCTGCTGGGCGGCCGGGGTGAGCATGTCCCAGTGGGCCGCCGGGTCGCTGAAGTAGTCGATGACCAGCTGGCCCGCCGAGCTGAAGTTGGTGACCGGCGAGTCGGTCGGCGTCTGGCCCAGCTTGGCGGAGACGTTCGAGCTGCTGCTCGATCCGGTGGTCTTGGGCGTGTTCTGGCCCGCGGTGGGCTGGCTGCCCGGCGACTGGGCGGTCTGCGAGCCCCCGGTGCCGCCACCGCCGGAGTTCAGCACCAGGAACACGATCACGGCGACCACGACGACCGCGGCGCCGGCCCCGGCGAACAGCGCGTACTTGCGCTTGTTGTCCGGCTTCGGGGCGTTCGACGAGTACTGGGGCGCCCTGGCCGTCGGCGCGGCCGCGGGCATCGGTCTGGGCGGGGTGTTCGGCGGCGCGGCCGGCGACCGCATCGGCATGAACGCCGCGGTCGGGCGCGGCGGGTTCGACGGCGCCTTGCCCGCGGCCGCCGGAGCCGGCGTGCCGACCGGCGGCGAGGACGGCGCCTGGTTCTCGGTCCGCTGCCACGGCGGGCGCTCGCCGCCGTCGGCGGGCGCGGCGGGCTTGCGGCCCGCGCCCCCGGACAGCAGCGGCGGCGACGCCGTCATGCCGCCGGGCTCGGTCCGGGCCAGCGCGGCCAGCCGCTCGCGGGCCTCGGCCATGCTCGGCCGCTCGCCCGGCTCGCTGCGCAGCAGGCTCATCAGCAGCGCGGTGGCCGCCCCGGCCTGCACCGGCGGGTTGATCTGGCCGTTCGCCGCCGCGTAGAGCAGCGCCAGCTGGTTCGTGGTGTTGCCGTACGGCGTGGTGCCCTCGATCGCCTGGTAGAGGGTCGCGCCGAGGGCGAAGACGTCGGAGCTGGGCACCGGGTCCGCGCCGCGCGCGAGCTCGGGCGCCAGGTACGCGGGGGTGCCGCCGATCAGGCCGGTCGCGGTCAGCGTCATGTCACCGGCCGCGCGGGAGATGCCGAAGTCGGTGATCTTCGCGGTGCCGGTCTCGTCGATCAGGATGTTGCCCGGCTTGACGTCGCGGTGCACGATCCCGGCGCGGTGGGCGGCCACCAGCGCGGACGCGACCTGCTCGCCGATCCGGGCGACCCGGCCGAGCGGGAGCGTGCCCTCCTCGGCGAGGATCGTGGAGAGGCTGGGCCCGTTCAGGTACTCCATCACCAGGCACGGGTCGCCGTTGTGCTCGGCGATGTCGAACACCACGATGGCGTTGGGGTGCTGGAACCGGGCCGCGTTCTTCGCCTCGCGCATCGCGCGCTGGCGCATGTTGTCGCGTTCGGTTTCGGAGACGCCCGGCTGGGGGAGGATCTGCTTGATCGCGACGGTGCGCTCGAGGCGCACGTCC
Organism: Amycolatopsis vancoresmycina; assembly: GCF_000716785.1. Classification (GTDB taxonomy): domain Bacteria; phylum Actinomycetota; class Actinomycetes; order Mycobacteriales; family Pseudonocardiaceae; genus Amycolatopsis; species Amycolatopsis vancoresmycina. Next base: position 69,545 of record NZ_JNYY01000008.1, on the reverse strand, counting down.
GTCGCGCGCCACACCACACCCATGGCGCCACTACCAATGTGCTCGACGAGGCGGTAGTGCCCGGCGATCAGCTGACCGGTGTCGATGGCGACTGCTCCTGACGAAATTCCCGGTGGTGGTGGCCCTGCTCAGCGCGTTTCCGCTTCGCGCACCCGATCGAGTGTAGCGGTCGGCCGCGTGCTCTTCGCGTCAGCCAGCCGGTCCGGCGGGCCCGCTTCGCCCGGTGCCCGCTTCTTGAACACCTTGACCAGCCCGATCGCCCCGGCCAGCGCGAACACGCCGTAACAGGCGAGCAGCGCGGGCGGCGTGTCGCCGGTCAGCGCGTCGCCGAGGACGACCACCGCGACCGTACCGGGCACACTGCCGAGCAGCGTACCGGCCAGGTACGGGGCGAGCCGCACCGAGGACACCCCGCAGAGGTAGCTGAAGGGCGCGAACGGCACCACCGGGATCAGCCGCAGCGACGTGATGGCGAGCGTGCCGCCGCCGGCGAGCCGGTCGTTGACCGTCCGCACGGCGGACCGGTGCAGGTGGCGGGTGACCAGGTCGCGGCCGAGCAGGCGGGCCAGCCCGAAGGACAGCGCGGCCGCGATCGTGGTGGCGACCAGGCCGATCGCGATCCCGGCCGTGGTGCCGACGAGCAGGCCGGCGGCGAGGTTGAACACCGTGCGCGGGACGGGGGCGACGGTGAGCAGCGAGTACGCGACGAACAGCACGAGCGGCGTCGCGGGGCCGGTGGTGGCGGCCCAGGCCCGCAGTTCGGCCGGACCGGGGATCGGCAGCAGCACCGCGGCCGCCGCGAAGAGGGCGAGCACGGCGAGCGCGACGATCAGCTTGGTGCGGCCGGACACCCGCTCCAGCCTACCGGCCGGGCGGTTTCGCGGGAGCCGGGCGGCGCGATCACCGCTAGCGTGGCCGCATGCCCAAGCACGGTGACCCGGTCGAGTACGAGGTGGGCGGCCGCACGGTCCGCGTCACGAGCCCGGACAAGGTGTACTTCCCTCAGCGCGGCATCACGAAGCGCCAGGTGGTCGAGCACTACATCACGGTCGGCGCCCCGCTGCTGCGCGCGATCGGCGAGCGGCCGACGACCCTGAAGCGCTACGTCGACGGCGTCGAGGGCGAGTGGTTCTACGCCAAGCGCGTGCCCAAGGGCGCGCCCGACTGGGTCTCGACGGCGGAGATCACGTTCCCCTCGGGCCGCAAGGCGGCGGAGGTGTGCCCGACCGAGCCGGCGGTGTTCGCGTGGGCGGCCAACCTGGGCACGTTCGACTTCCACCCGTGGCCGGTCCGCAGCGCCGACGTCGACCACCCGGACGAGCTGCGCATCGACGTGGACCCGCCGGACCGCGCGGGCTTCGCCGACGCCGTCGAGGTGGCGATGGTGGTCCGCGAGGTCCTGGCGGACGCGGGCCTGACGGGCTACCCGAAGACCTCCGGCGGCCGCGGGGTGCACGTGCTGGTCCGGATCCGCCCGGAGTGGGACTTCGTGGCGGTCCGCCACGCGGTGATCGCCCTGGGCCGCGAGGTGGCCCGCCGCATCCCGGACAAGGCGACGGTGGCGTGGTGGAAGGAGGAGCGCGGCGGGCGGGTGTTCCTGGACTACAACCAGGCGGCCCGCGACCGCACGGTGGCGTCGAGCTGGTCGGTCCGCGGCACCCCGCGCGCAACGGTGTCGACCCCGCTGACGTGGGAGTTGCTGGGCGAGGTGGACGCGGACGACTTCGACGTGCTGACGATCCCGGCGTTCTTGGCGGAGCACGGTGACCTGCACGCGGCGATGGATGCCTCGCCGTTCGGGCTGGAGACGGCGCTGGAGTGGTACGAGCGGGATGCGCGGGACCGCGGGGAGGGTGAGCTGCCGTACCCGCCGGACTACCCGAAGATGCCGGGGGAGCCGAAGCGGGTCCAGCCGAGCAAGGCGCGGAACGACTGAGGTCGGGGTTTGCGGCGGTGCCTGTGTAACAAGAACCACAGCGGTGCCGGGAAATCCTGGCCACGCTGCGCCGAATGTCCCAAGCGGCAATGCGGCGGGTGATCGCGCAAGCGCCCGCTGTCGCCTTTCGGGTCACAAATGTTGCACGGCCGATCTCGTTGTCACGATCTTGACCTCCGACGGCGTAACGTGCCGTTCCGAATCGACGACTCCCCGGGGCCATCGGGGGGCGGGTTCGAGGAAGGAGGCCGTGCGTGGACGACCTGATCGCATTCCTCGCCGCGCGTGTGGGTGCGCGGCAGGCGTTGATCATGCAGGCCGTCAACAAGGCCAAGGCCGGCGAGGCGATGAACCGCGGCGAGACCAAGGTCGCCGTGGAACAGAAGATCCGCGGGCTGACCGACCTCGAGCTCGACGTGGTCAACCAGATGATCAACGAGATCGAGGCGACCCGGCGGATCCTGCTCGCCCACCGCACCACGGTGTCGGAGAAGGTCCCCGGTTTTCCGCTCTACGGCAGCGAATACTGGTGTGAGACCTGCCACGTGCCCGCCGACGAGGCCGGCTCCAACTGGTGCCTCACCCTGCGGCTGCTGGCCCTGCCCTACGCCGACCACCCGGAGTACAGCGAGCGCTGGCGGCCCTGACGGGAATCTCCGCGCGCCGCGCGTGTTGCACCCGGCGTGAGGTTCTCCGTGCTCGATCGCTCGCCCGTGCGGCGCGACGGCGGGACCGCGCGGGCGCTGCGGGACACCGTCGCCTTCGCCGCCGGCATCGAACGGCTGGGCTACCACCGGTTCTGGGTTTCCGAACACCACGGCGTGCCCGGGGTCGCCGGGTCCGCGCCGACCGTGCTGGCCGCCGCCGTCGCCGGGGCGACCAGCCGGATCCGCGTCGGGACCGGGGGCGTGATGCTGCCGAACCACCGGCCGCTGGTCGTGGCCGAGCAGTTCGGTGTCCTGGAAGCTCTTCACCCGGGCCGGATCGACATGGGGCTCGGCCGGTCGGTCGGCTTCACCGCCGGGGTCCGCGAAGCGCTGGGCCACGGCAAGGAAGCGGCCGACGACTTCGGGGCGCAGGTGCGGGCGCTGCTCGGGTTCTTCGCGGGTGCGCACCGCGGTGTTCACGCCTACCCGGCCGAGGGCCTGCGCGTGCCGCCGTTCCTGCTGGCCACCGGCTCCGGCGCCGACCTCGCCGCGGAACTCGGGCTGCCGCTGGTGATCGCGCCGGTCCGCGGGGAACGGGCCCTCACCGAAGCCGTGACGCGCTACCGGGACGGCTTCCGGCCGTCCGAGTGGGCGCGCGAACCGTACGTCGTGGTGTCGACGGCGATTGCCTTGGCGGATTCGGCCGCGGACGCCCGGCGCCTGCTCGTCTCCGAAGCCTGGGCGACGGTCTACTCGCGCTCCCACGGCGTCTTCCCGCCGCTGGAGCCGCCCGGCGACATCCTCGCCGGGCCGATGACCGGCCACGAGCGCAGCCGGCTCGAGGAGACCCTCGACGGCCAGATCTCCGGCACCCCGGCCGAGGTGGCAGACCGGCTGGGGACGCTCGTCGCGGCCGCCGGCGCCGACGAAGTGCTCGCCACGACCGCCGCCTACGACCAATCCGCGCGTTTCGAATCTTTCGCCGCGCTCGCCGAACTGGCGGATCTGCGCACGCTCGCGTGACTCGATTTCCCGATGTCCGGACAGCGCGTCGGAGAATTACCGGTCGCGTATTTCCGCGCCCGGGCGGTATCCTTTTTCCCGTGACTGCCGGGTCGGCCTCGAGCCGTGAGCAGACGGGGTACCCGGCTGTGCCGTGACCTCCGGGCGGCCCCGCGGGCCGCCGCCTCCTCGCACGCAACCCCCTGATCGGGACGTGCGCGGAAAGGAGGTGAAATCGCATGACCCCATGGCAGGAGTTCGTCGCGGCCCACGCCGAGGGCGGTGTCCTCGACGGCGTCGTGACCCGGGTGCTGCCGTTCGGCGCGTTCGTCGAGGTCGCGGACGGCATCCACGGCTTGCTGGTGACGGACGCGGCTCCGCAGGCCGGGACCAGGCTGCCGGTCCGCATCGAGCAGATCGACGTCGAGCGGCGCCGGTTCAGCCTGGTGAAGGCGTGACGTGAGCCGGGTGAGGCAGGGCGCCCTGCCTCACCCGAGCACGAACGGCAGCCGCGCGGCCAGCTCGCCCAGCTCCGCCGTTTCGGCCTCGGTCGGCGCGCGCCGGCCCGTCGCCACCAGCAGGACGTCGGTGTCCGGGAGCGACGCCGGGAACGCCGTGCCCGCGATCTTCTCCAGCACCACCCGCGTCCGGGCCAGGCCCTCGGCGGGCGGCCCGGCGGCCGACGGCAGGTGGGCCACCAGATCGAGGTGGTGCAGCGTCCACTCCAGCACGTACGCCGAGAGGTAGTCGCCCGCCGTCAGCACCATGTCCTGCGTCGACACCCGCATCCCCGGGTCCGCCAGGTCCGCCGCGCGGCCGGCCGCCGACCCCACGTCGTCGAGGTGGAACTTCAGCAGCGCCGGGTCCTCGTACGCCGCCGCCAGCCGGACGATCAGCGCGTCCAGCGGGTCCTCGCCCGAGGGCGGCTCGGAAGCCACCGACCAGTACGTCACCGCGTCGTGCGTCACCGCCGAGGACGCCGGCGTGGCCAGCGTGATCAGCACGTCCTGCGCGTCGATGACCAGGTGGCAGACCAGGTCCCGGACCAGCCAGCCCCGGCAGCCCGACGGCTGCGCGAAGTCGCTGTCGGGAACCGCGGCGACCGCGGCGCGCAACGCCGCCCACGTGCGCGAAAAGAGATCCACGCGCGCGAAGCTAGCAGGATCAGAGCCGCAGCTGCAGCTGAGTGAGCAGGCGCTGCGCGGGGTCGTCGAAGTCCACTCCGGACACTTCCGCCGCGCGCCGGACGCGGTACCGGACCGTGTTCGGGTGGATGTTCAGCACCCGGGCGGCCGCCCGGACGTCGCCGAACGCGTTCAGCCAGGCCAGCACGGCCGGGACCAGGATGCCGCCGTGTTCGGTGTCGTGCTCCACCAGGGTCGTCAGCCGCGGGTCGCGGATGCGCGGCTGCGCACCCAGGTAGGCCAGCACCTCCGACAACAGCACCTCGGCGCGCACGTCGGCCAGCGAAGCGACGTCGGCGGGCCACTGCCCGCGCGTCATCGCCGCCAGGACGCGGTCGGCGTCGCCGCGGGAGGCGGCCGCGTCCGACAGCCGGGGCACGACCCCGCCGAGGGCGGCCCGGACCGGGACGTCCAGGTGCCGGCGGGCGGTGGCGGCGATTTCGCGCGCCAGCGCCAGCACCGCCGCGTCGGAGTGTTCGGGCAGGTCCGGCAGCAGTGCGTAGACGCGGCCGCCGATCACGCTCACCAGCGCGCTGCGCCGGTAGGCCGCGGTGTGCACGGCGATCAGGTGCACCAGCTCGGCCCGCCGCAGCTGCCGGTTGTCCGAGCGCTCCAGCGAAACCGCCAGCACCTGCGCCGGGCGAGCCGGGTCGGCGCCGATGTCGTCGGCGACGGACTCCGCGTCCAGGCGTCCCTCCAGCAGGCTGGCCAGGAGGTTTTCGCGCAGCCGCAGCTCGGGGCTGGGCAGCGTGCGGGCGCGGATCAGCTGGGGGGCCAGGGTGCGGCTCGCGCCGAGCAGGGCCGTCTCGGCGCGTTCGGTGAGCGGCTGGGCGCCCTCCTGGACCCAGATCGTGCCGAGCGGCTGCTTGCCCGCGTGGATGCCGGCCGCGATCCGGCGGCGGATGCCCAGCTCGGGCCGCTCGTCGATCCGCACGATCCCTTCGCCCGCCCGAAGCCGCTGGTAGACGCCCCATTCGCGGAGCATCGCCAGGTAGCGTTCCGGGCCTTCGCGGCCGAGGATCGACAGCCGCCGCAGCTCGTCGACCTCGTCGCCCGCCCGGGAGTAGGCGAGCACCCGGTTCGCCGTGTCCTCGATGCTGACCAGGCCGCCGGTGAGCGTCGCGATGGTCTGGGCCAGGGCGAACAGGTCGCCGAGCACCTCGCCGCTGGCCGCCTCGCCGCCCGCGCGCGCCGCCTCGACGACGCCACGGGCCAGCGCCTCCACCTGCTCCCAGCGCGCCTCGGCGCCGACGGTGAGCAGGGCGACGCCCGCGTCGGCGGCGACGTCGGCGCCGGTCGCGCCCTTGACCGCCACCGCGGCCGCGCCGCCGCGCCCGGCCGCCCGGATGGCCGGCGCCGCCGCCCGGCCGCGCGCGCCGATCACCAGCACCAGGTCGCCGGGGGACGCCTCCAGGGGGTCCTCGGGGTCGAGGATGACGACGTCGGTGACCGGGACGCCGAGGCCGTGCGGGGCCACCACGACCTCGACGAGCGGCTCGCCGAGCGTGGCCAGCACGTGCCGCAGCGAGGTCATCGCCAAGCTATCCGATCGAACAAGATCATACGAGCGATTTTAGCCGTTCGGACAAGCCTGGGAAGAGTGTCCGGAGTTACCGTTCGGGGCATCAGGACAGTAAGCAGAGGAGCCGCCGTGGACGCCGTGACCCAGACCCCCGCCCCGAAGAACGAGCCGGTGCTGACCTACGCACCCGGCAGCGCCGAGCGCGCCGAACTCGAGGGTGCGCTCCAGCGGCTGGGCCAGGCGGAACCGGTCGACCTGACCGTCACCATCGGCGGCGAGCAGCGCCCCGGCGGCGGCGAGAAGATCGACGTCGTCCAGCCGCACAACCACAAGCACGTGCTGGGCACCATCCACAGCGCGACGCGGCAGGACGCGACCGACGCCGTCGCGGCCGCCGCGAAGGCCGCCCCGGAGTGGCGCGCGCTGTCCTACGACGACCGCGCCGCGATCCTGCTGCGCGCCGCCGACCTGCTCACCGGCAAGTGGCGCGCCACCCTGAACGCGGCCACCATGCTCGGCCAGTCCAAGACCGCGACCCAGGCCGAGATCGACTCCGCCTGCGAGCTCGCCGACTTCTGGCGCTTCAACGTCGAGTTCGGCCGCCGCATCCTCGCCGAGCAGCCGATCAGCTCGCCGGGTGTGTGGAACCGGATGGAGCACCGGCCCCTGGAAGGCTTCGTCTACGCGATCACGCCGTTCAACTTCACCGCGATCGCCGGCAACCTGCCCACCGCGCCCGCGCTGATGGGCAACACCGTGCTGTGGAAGCCGTCGCCGACGCAGTCGTTCGCCGCGTACCTGACCATGCGGCTGCTCGAAGAGGCGGGCATGCCGCCGGGCGTGATCAACCTGCTGCCGGGCGACGGCAAGGCCGTCTCCGAGGTCGCCCTGACCCACCGCGACCTGGCCGGCATCCACTTCACCGGCTCGACCGCGACGTTCCAGCACCTGTGGGGCACGGTCGGCGCGAACATCGCGGGCTACCGCGGCTACCCGCGGCTGGTCGGCGAGACCGGCGGCAAGGACTTCGTCGTCGCGCACCCGTCGGCCGACGTCGACGTGCTGCGCACCGCCCTGGTCCGTGGCGCCTTCGAGTACCAGGGCCAGAAGTGCTCCGCCGCTTCGCGCGCGTACATCCCGCGCAGCGTCTGGAACGAGCTGAAGGACGGCCTGGTCGCCGAGACCGAGGCGCTGTCCTACGGCGACGTCACCGACTTCTCGCACTTCGGCGGCGCGGTCATCGACCGGCGCGCGTTCACCAAGCACACGGACCTCTTCGACCGCGTGCGGGGCGACGCTTCGGTGGAGATCCTCACCGGCGGCACGGCCGACGACAGCGTCGGCTACTTCGTGCAGCCGACGATCCTCGTCTCGGACAAGCCGGACCACGAGATCTTCTCGACCGAGTACTTCGGCCCGATCCTGTCGGTGTTCGTCTACGAGGACGGCGGCTTCGACGACGTCCTGAAGCTGATCGACTCCTCGGCCGCGTACGCGCTGACCGGCGCGGTGATCGCCAACGACCGCACTGCCGTCGCGAAGGCCGCCGAGGCGCTGAAGTTCTCCGCGGGCAACTTCTACGTCAACGACAAGCCGACCGGCGCCGTCGTCGGCCAGCAGCCGTTCGGCGGGGCGCGGGCCTCGGGCACCAACGACAAGGCCGGCTCGATCTTCAACCTGCTCCGCTGGACGAGCCCCCGCTCGGTCAAGGAGACGTTCGTGCCGCCGACCAGCGTGCGTTACCCGCACCAGGGCTGAGAGGGAGTCCGTCATGCTGCGTGCCCCGCTGCTCGCCGCCGCCCGGTCGAAGGGCATCCGGCGGCTCGTGGAAGCCGTGCCCGCCACGCGTTCCGTGGTGCGCCGGTTCGTCGCCGGGTCCGAGACCGCCGACGCGGTCCGCGTCGCCAGGGAACTGGCCGCGGACGGCCGCCGGATCACCCTCGACCACCTGGGCGAGGACACCACGGACGCCGCACAGGCGGCGGCGACCGTCGCGGCCTACGAAGCCGTGCTGTCGGCGCTGGCCGCGGAGGGCCTGGCTTCCGGAGCCGACGTGTCGGTGAAGCTCTCGGCGGTCGGGCAGTTCCTGCCGTCGAACGGCGAGGACGTCGCCCTGGAGAACGCCCGGAAGATCTGCGCGGCGGCCGAGGCGGTCGGCGCCACCGTGACGCTCGACATGGAGGACCACACCACCACGGACTCGACGCTCGGCATCCTGCAGGAGCTGCGCGGCGAGTACCCGTGGGTGGGTGCGGTGCTGCAGGCGTACCTGCGGCGCACCGAGCAGGACTGCCGGGAGCTGTCCGGGCCCGGGTCGCGCGTGCGGCTGTGCAAGGGCGCGTACGCCGAGCCGGAATCGGTGGCCTTCCAGGACAAGGCCGACGTGGACAAGTCCTACGTCCGCTGCCTGCGCGTCCTGATGGCCGGCCAGGGGTACCCGATGGTGGCCTCGCACGACCCGCGGATGATCGAAATCGCGGCCGCGCTGGCCGAGGAGAACGGCCGGAAGGACGACGACCACGAGTTCCAGATGCTCTACGGCATCCGGCCGGAGGAGCAGGCGCGGATCGCCGCGTCGGGCGCGCGGATGCGTGTCTACGTGCCCTACGGCGACGAGTGGTACGGCTACTTCATGCGGCGGCTGGCCGAGCGCCCGGCCAACCTGGCGTTCTTCCTGCGCGGGCTCGCCACCCGGTCCTGAACACGGCGAAGGCCGCACCCGCGGGGGCGGCCTTCGCCGTGTGGTGGTGGTCAGGCCTGTTCGGCCTCGGCTTCGGCGGCCTTGCGCTTGACCTCGTCCATGTCGACCTCGCGGGCCTGCTTGATGAGGTCCTCGAGCGCCGCTTCGGGGAGCGCGCCCGGCTGGGCGTAGATCAGCGTCTTGTCCCGGATGATGGCCAGCGTCGGGATCGAGCGGACGTCGAAGGCGGCCGCGAGCTGCTGCTGCGCTTCGGTGTCGACGCTCGCGAAGACGATGTCCTCGTGCTTCTCGGAGGCCTTCTCGTAGACCGGCGCGAACTGGCGGCACGGCCCGCACCAGCTCGCCCAGAAGTCGATCAGGACGAACTCGTGGTCGGTTACCGTCTGGTCGAAGTTCTCGGCGGTCAGCTCAACGGTGCTCATGCCCTGGTCAACGAACCGGGCCCGGCGGGAATTCCCGGGGCCGGGGTAGCGTCTGCACCGAGCGCACCTGCGAAGAGGAGGACCTGATGGCCGACGGCGAAATCCTGGGCCGGATCGACGAGCTGATCGCGGAGGAGCACGAGCTCCGGTCGCGCTCGGTCGGCGTGGGGCTGAGCGGCGGCGACAAGGACCGCCTCACCGCGGTCGAGCAGCAGCTCGACCAGTGCTGGGACCTGCTGCGCCAGCGCCGCGCGAAGACGGAGTTCCACGAGAACCCGGACGACGCCGCGGCCCGCCCGGTCTCCGAGGTGGAGTCCTACCGGCAGTAGGCCCGGAAAAGTTCTCCGGCGGCGACGTCGAAAAGCGCGAACCGGCTCCGTCCCCCGGGTGGAAGCGGCCAGAATGGGCCGCCGAGACCCCGAGGGAGCACCACGATGGCCAAGTACCTGCTGCTGAAGCACTACCGCGGCGCGCCGGCCCCGGCGAACTGCGACGCACCCATCGACCAGTGGACGCCGGCGGAGATCTCCGCGCACATCAAGTACATGGAGGACTTCGGGGCGAAGCTGGTGGCCACCGGCGAGTTCGTCGAGCACCAGGCCCTCGCCCCGGAGGGGACGTTCGTCCGCTACGACGGCGAGGGACGGCCGCCGGTCACCGACGGCCCCTTCCCCGAGACGAAGGACCTCATCGCCGGCTGGACGGTGATCGACGTCGACAGCTACGAGCGCGCCCTCGAGCTGGCCGCGGAGCTGTCGGCTGCGCCCGGCCCGAACGGGGAGCCGATCCACGAGTGGCTCGAGCTGCGCCCGTTCCTGACCGCGCCGCCCACCATCACGGAATGACGGGCCGGGAGCCGTGGACGAAGCCCTGATCCGAAGCCTCACCCCGGGTGTCCTGGCCGTCCTCGTCCGCCGCGGCGCGGACTTCGCGGCGGCCGAGGACGCCGTCCAGGAGGCGCTGGCCGAGGCGTTCCGCGGCTGGGCTGCCGACGGTGTCCCGGCCAGTCCCCAGGGCTGGTTGGTCACCGTGGCGTGGCGCAAGTTCCTCGACGCGACCCGCGCGGACGCCGCCCGCCGCCGTCGCGAGGACGTCGTCGACGCCGAGGTGGCGCCCGGGCCCGCGGCGGACGTGGACGACACGCTGCAGCTGTACTTCCTGTGCGCGCACCCGTCGCTGACGCCGTCGTCGGCCGTGGCGCTGACGCTGCGGGCCGTCGGCGGGCTGACCACCCGGCAGATCGCGCAGGCGTACCTGGTGCCCGAGGCGACCATGGCGCAGCGCATCAGCCGCGCCAAGCGGACCGTGTCGGGGGTGCGGTTCGACCAGCCCGGCGACGTCGCCACCGTGCTGCGGGTGCTCTACCTGGTGTTCAACGAGGGCTACTCGGGCGACGTCGACCTCGCCGCCGAGGCCATCCGGCTGACCCGGCAGCTGGCGGCGTCGATCGACCACCCCGAGGTGGCGGGGCTGCTCGCGCTGATGCTGCTGCACCACGCCCGGCGCGCCGCCCGGACGGCGGCGGACGGCAGCCTGGTCCCGCTGGCCGACCAGGACCGCTCCCGCTGGGACACCGCGTTGATCGCCACCGGCGTGGAGATCCTGCAGGCGGCGCTGGCCCGCGACCGGCTGGGCGAGTTCCAGGCCCAGGCCGCCATCGCGGCCCTGCACGCCGACGCGCAGGACGCCGCGGAGACCGACTGGGTGCAGATCGTCGAGTGGTACGACGAGCTGGTCCGCCTCACCGGCAGCCCGGTCGTGCGGCTCAACCGCGCGGTGGCGGTCGGCGAAGCGGACGGCCCGCGCGCCGGCCTCGCAGCGCTGGCGGAGCTCGACCCGGCCTTGCCCCGCTACACAGCGGTGTCGGCCTACCTCCACGAGCGCGACGGCGACCTGCCGGCCGCGGCCCGCCTCTACGCCGAGGCGGCCCGGAAGGCGTCAAGCCTCGCCGAGGCCGACCACCTCACCCGCCAAGCCGCCCGCCTCAACACCCGCATCTCGTGACCGAACGGGCACCACGTGTGATTGAGGGGGCATCACGTGTGATTGGAGGGGCATCACACCCGATGCCCCTCCAATCACGCGTGTGTCCCTTCTGATCACGTGAGATGCCCCTTCGATCACGCGGGGCAGAGGGTGCCGTCGGTGGGGATTTTGCCGTCGATCAGGAACGCTCGGGCCGCTTCGGTGACGCAGGGGGAGGCGGGGAGGGCGCCGTGGCCCGCTCCCTGCCAGGTGATCGTGACCGCGGACGGCATCTGGTCGGCCGCGCGGGTGCTGCCGACCTGGGGGGTTGCCGGGTCGGCCGCGGTGGCCGCGATCAGGATCGGCGGGACGCCCGGGACGCCCGGGGCCGGCAGCGGCTCGGTCCGCACCGGCCACGGGCCGCACCAGGCCAGCTGCTGGGCGATGACCGTGCCGAACTGCGGGTACTTCGCGCGCATCCCGGCGGCGACCTGGTCGAGCTGGTCGGCCGACAGGCGGGTCTGGCTGTCGTTGCAGCGGGTCGCGATCGTGGCGTCGATCCGCGACGGCTGGGCGCGCGTGTCGTGCAGCACCGGCGCGGCGAACGCGGCGAGGGGTTCGATGTTCCCGATGCGGGCCGCGGTGACCGCGTCGGCCAGCTCCGGCCACCGCGCGCGCTGCGTCAGTCCCGAGTAGACGGCGAACATCGCCACGCCCGGGCCGAACGGGACGCCGTCGGCCGTCGACGCCGGGGAGCGCCGCAGCCCGTCGGCGAGCGCGGCCAGCGCCGCCTTCGGTTCGCCGAGGGCGCAGCGCCGCGCCGCGCAGTCCGCGGCGAAGGCGTCCAATGTGGACTGGGCGCCGGCGGCGACCGCGTCGAGAACCGCGGCCGTGTCGGCGCCGGGGTCGGGCACGCCGTCGAGGACCACCCGCCCGACCTGGCCGGGGAAGCGGACGGCGTACTCGGCCAGCACCTTCGAGCCGTCGCCGTGGCCGAGCGCGTCCAGCCGCTCCATCCCCAGCTGCTTGCGGAGCTCGTCGAGGTCGCCCGCGGCGCGCCAGCTGTCCAGCGCGGTCTGGGAGTCGTCCAGCTCGATGGCGCACTGCTGGCCGGCCTTGCGGGCCGCGTCCAGCACGTCGCCCAGGCCGCCCTGGGCCGGGTCGGCGTCGATGAGGTCGTGCCGGGTGTCGGGCGGAACGCACTGCGCGGCGCCGGAGAGCCCGGTGCCGCGCCGGTCCAGGCCGATCAGCGAGAACTTCTCCAGGAACGCCGGCGGCAGCGTCGCGGCCAGCCGCGCGGCGTACACGCTGCCCGGTTCGCCGTCGACGTCGTTGACCACGACCAGCGGCACCGGCCCGCTGCCGGCCTTCAGCGCCAGCAGCCGCACCACCGAACGCCGCGGCTCGCCGGGCGCGTCGAGCGGCGCGGTGACGCGGGCGCAGGTGAAGTGCAGGCTGTCCGGCACGGCGGGGGTGCCGATGCGCTGGCGCGTGTCGTCGTCGCAGTCGGCCCACTTCAGCGTCGGCGACTGCGGTTCGCCCAGCGGCGGCAGCGGCACCCCGGGCGTCCGGGTGGGCGCGGCGCCGGTCGTCTTCCCGTCGTTCTCGACCAGCGCCGGCCGGACCGACGGCCCCGCGGCGCAGCCCGCGGCGGAGACCAGGGCGAGCAGCGCGACCAGGAGACGGGTACGGCGGCGGCGCACGGGCGGTGTCCTCACGGTTTCATCGATCAAGGGCAGGGCCGAGCTTCGCACGGCCGGTGTGGGACGCGGGTTAGCGGGTCCGCACCACCTGGCCGCGGAAGACGGCGTCGAGGTCGTAGCGGGCCGGCTCGTCGAGCTGGCCGTAGTCGCACGAGGCGGGTTCGCGGTCGGGCCGCCACCGCACGAACCGCGCGTTGTGCCGGAACCGCGACGGCATCCCGCCTTCGGTGTTCTCGTAGGCGACCTCGACGACGCGCTCGGGCCGCAGCGGCACCCATTCGTGTTCGGTGGCCCGCCAGCGGGTGATGCCGCCGGGGATGCGCTGCGCCTCGCCGGTGGCCCGGCCGCCCCAGGGGTGGTCTTCGCCGTCGGTGATCAGCGGCGCGAGTTCTTCGGCCAGCTCGCGGCGGCGCTCCTTGGGGAACGACCCGACGGTGCCGACGTGGTGCAGCACGCCCTTTTCGTCGTGCAGGCCGAGCAGGAAGGAGCCGACGAGGTCGCCGGGGCCGCCGTCGACGTGCCAGCGGAGGCCGGCGAGCACGCAGTCGGCGGTGCGCAGGTGCTTGTACTTGAGCATCGCCCGCTTGCCGGGCGTGTACGGCTCGTCCAGGGGCTTGCCGATGACGCCGTCCAGGCCGGCGCCCTCGAACAGCTCGAACCAGTGCCGCGCGGTGTCCGGGTCGGTGGTGGCGGGGGTGAGCGGGAACCGGTCGCCGGCCAGCTCGGTGAGCCGTTCGCGGCGCGTGGACGTCGGCTCGTCGAGCAGGGTCTCGCCGTCGAGCGCGAGCACGTCGAAGGCGACGAATTCGGCGGGCTGTTCGGCGGCCAGCAGCGTGATCCGGCTTTCGGCGGGGTGGATCCGTTCGGTGAGGGCGTCGAAGTCGAGCCGCCCGCCGCGGGCCACGACGAGCTCCCCGTCGAGCACGACCCGCGGCGGCAGGATCTCCAGCAGCCGCGCGACGGCCTCGGGGAAGTACCGGTTGAGCGGCTTTTCCGCGCGCGACTGCAGGTACAGCTCGTCGCCGTCGCGGAAGACGATGCAGCGGAAGCCGTCCCACTTCGGTTCGAAGAGCAGGCCCCCGGAGTCCGGAATGGCCTTGGCGGGCTTGGCGAGCATCGGCTTCAGCGGCGGCTGCAGCGGTAGGGGCATGCCCCGCATTCTGCGGAAAACCCCGGCTCAGCGCACGCGTTTCGCCGGGCTCGTGTCGAGTTCCAGGCGGACCGCGGCCGGCAGCGCCGGCAGGCCGAGTGATTCCCGGGCCCTGGTCAGGACCTGGGTGTCGAGGTCCGCCCAGACGCCCTTGAGGTCCGTTCCCTCCCGCAGCCACAGCGTGATGCGCAACGCCGGAGAAGTGCGCGAGCCCACCGCGCGGACCCGGGCCCGGCTGACGCCGTCGAGGCGTTCCGCGTCGGCCTGGACCGCGCCGGCGATCGCGGCCGCCGTGACCACCAGCTCCGCGCCTTCCGTGCGGTCGAGGTCCAGGTCCGGGCGCGGTTCCGGGCGCAGCGAGCGCGCCGCCCAGCGCAGGCCCGCCACGAACAGCAGCACGCCGAGCACGATCGCGGCGATCCGCGCCGGTGTCGCGTGCGCGCCGAGCCAGGCCGTGGCGATCGGGTCCAGCAGGGGACGGCGGCCGCGGAACTCGCCGAGCCAGCCGAAGCCGACCACCAGGGCCAGCGCTCCGCCCGCCAGGGCCAGCAACCCGACCAGGAACGTCAGCGTCCGTTCGCCGGTGTACGACCGGGCGAGCGCCTTCGCGGCGACTGACCGGCTCATCGGCGGTCCTTCGGCGAGTCGACGACGACCGAGACCTTCGGCCGCCGCACCAGCGGGACCTCGTCGAGCAGCGCCGACACCGTGGCCAGCAGCCGCGGGCGCAGCTCGCCTTCGCCCTCGAGGGTGCTCTTGGCGCGGACGCGGATGCGGCGGGCGCTCGCCGTGACCGATGCGCCCGCCACGTTGTCCTGGGCGCGCACGGTGAGCCCGACGAGCCGGGCCAGCGAGCGCGGCGACGTCGAGACGCTCACGTCGCCGGCCGGGTCGGTCAGCCGGACCGCGCGGTTGCCCGCGGCGAGCGCACAGGCGATGAGCACCAGGCCGGCCGCGGCGACCACGCCGGCGCCGACGCGGACCGCGTAGGCGTCCCAGCCCAGGGCCGCCAGCCCGGCCTGCCACCGCGGCCACGGCACCAGCAGCGGCGCCGAGCCCGGGCGCCACCAGTGCCAGCCGACCTCCAGGGCGAGCAACGCCCCGGCCGCGGCGAAGGCCAGGCCCAGCAGGGTCGCGAGGATGCGGACGAACGGGCGCACGGCTACCGCACCCTCGGCGCCGCGTCCGGCAGCAGCGCGGACACCGTCACGGCCAGCGTCCGGACGCGGTAGCCGGTGATCAGCTCGACCTCTTCGGTGACCTTCTCGCGCACGTCGCCGACGACCGCGCGGACCGCCGCCGGGTAGCGCAGGGCGAGGTCGAGCGCCAGGTCGACGTCGTTGTCGTGCCCGCCGACCTTCGCCTTGGGGCCCTTCCGGCCGTCCCGGGCGGTGCCGGGCACCGTGTCCGCGGCGTGCTGGGCGACCTTGCGGACCACCGCGTGCCCGATGGTGAGGGTGCCGCGCTCGCCGGGGTCGGCGAGCTCCCGCGGCACGTCCAGGACGCGGCTCACTTGTCGCGGCCCTTGCCGAAGAGCTCGCCGAGGTCGAGCTCGCCGTCGAGGACCCGGCCGGCGACCAGGCCGATGATCCCGACGGCCAGGGTCACCAGGAACGCGGTGAACCCCTGGGTCGCGGCCAGGCCGAGGATCAGCCCGGCCAGGAGCCCGGTCTGCGTTGCGTTCACGTGTCCTCCTTGGACTGGGACGGAAGGGCGGTCATTCCACGCGGGTGGATTCGGGCTCTTCCTCGCCCGGCAGGAAGATGTCGTTGACCGCGATGTTCACCTCGATCACCTCGAGGCCGGTGATCTGCTCGACCGCGGTGATCACGTTGCGCCGCACCGCACGGGCAACGTCGGTGATGCGCGCGCCGTACTCCACGACGACGTCGAGGTCGATCGCCGTCTGCTTTTCGCCGACCTCCACCGACACGCCGGTCGTGGTGACCGTGCCGGAGCCGGGGATCCGCTCGCGCAGCGCGCCGATCGCGCGGGAAACCCCGCCGCCGCCGAGGGCGTGCACGCCGGCGATCTCGCGGGCGGCCAGGCCGGCGACCTTCTGCACCACCAGCGACGAGATGGTAGTGCGGCCGGCGGCGCCCTCCTCGTTGAGCGGCGTGACCGTGCCGGGGCTCTCGGTCCGTTCCGGGTGCATGCGTGCGGGCTCCTCTCGTGGCGGGCGTTCGCCGTTACGATGCCCGGGCGGGCCCGACCCTCACGCAATGTCACCCGATCGGGGTAACTTCACCCCGGGTGGACGTCCACGACGTGCACGTTCACCGCCGTGGCGGTCCCGAGTTGCCGGGCCAGCTCGGCGGTGACGTCCCGGCGCAGCCCCTCGGCGGCTTCGTCGGCGACGACGCCGAACCGGACCGACACCAGGACCTCCACGACGTCGGCCTCGACCGCGACGGCCGAGACCCGCACGCCGTCCGGGGCCCGCTCCGCCGCGATCGCACTGGCCAGCCGGGTGACGACGGCTTCGGTGACGCGCAGCCGGCCCGCCTCGCCGGGCACGTCGACCGCGGTCCGGCGGCCGCGCGCGACCGCCCGCAGCACGCGTTCGACCAGGCCGGGCGGGGTCGGCACCCGGCGCCGGGCGGCGGCGCGCACGGCGTCCCAGCGGGGATCGGACTCGGGGTCCTCTGGCTCGGCCATCACCGCTCCCTCAATTCGGCGAGCAGCGCCACCCTGGCCCGGTGCAGCCGGGAGCGCAAGGCGCCGACGTTCACGTCGAGCACTTCGGCGACCTCTTCGTAGCTCAGCCCCTCCAGTTCGCGCAGCACGAGCGGCACGCGCTGGGACACCTCCAGCCTGCCGACCGCCCGCAGCACCGCGTCGACCTCTTCGGCCCGCACGACCCGGCCTTCCGGGCCGGGCACCGCCGCGGCCAGCAGCGCGTTGTCCACAGTGGACTGCGGGGCCGGGTCGTCGAGCGAGACCGTCGGACGGCGGCGGCGCAGCACGGCGAGCGCGCTGTTGGTGACGACGCGGTAGAGCCAGGTCGACACCGCCGACTCCTGCCGGAACCCGGCCAGCGAGCGCCAGGCGGCGAGCCACGCGTCCTGCACCACGTCCTCGGCCTCCGCCGCGCTGCCGGTGATCCGCAGCGCGACCCGGTACATCCGGGGCGTGTGCTGCCGCACCAGCGCGCCGAACGCCGTTTCGTCGCCGCCCGCGGCCTTGGCGAGGAGCTCGGCGTCGCCGCTCACCCGGCGTCCCGGCGGTAACGCAGGAACGTGAAGCCGTCCTCGACGAGGACCGAGGCCAGCGCGAGCCGGCGCGGCACGGCGGGCGCGGCCCCGGCGGCGATCCGGCCCGCGGTCCCGGCCACCAGCAGCGGCGCGACGGTCAGGCACAGCTGGTCGACGAGGTCGACGGCGACGAGCCGGGCGAAGAGCCCGGGACCGCCTTCGCAGTCGATCCGGCGCAGGCCGCGGGCGGCGAGCAGGGCGAGGGCGCGCGGCAGGTCGACGTCGCCGTCGCCCGCGCGCAGGACCTCGGCCCCGGCGGCTTCGAGGGCGCGTGTGTCAGCGGTCTCCGTGGTGACCACGATCGGGGGAACGACGGTTTCGGTGAACAGCCGCGAATCGGGGTCGAGCTCCGCGGTGCGCGTCACGACGGCGATCGGCGGGACACCGTCGAACCCGAGGCGCCGCCTGCGTTCCAGGCGTTTCGCGCCCGCGACGACCCCGCGGTAGTTCTCCGCCCGGACGGTTCCGGCGCCGACCAGGATCACGTCGGCGAGGTCGCGGCCGAGCAGGAAAACGCGGCGGTCGGCGGCGTGCGAGAGGCCGGCCGACGTCGTGTCGATCTCGACGGCGCCGTCGGCGGACGCGACGAAGTTCACCTGCACCCAGGGCCGGTCCAGGTGCTCGGGATAGGCGTAGAGCCGTTGGAGGTCCGAAGCGGTCAGTTCGCCCGTCCGATCGGGCCACACAAGCTGCACCCGATCATCCCAGCACGAGCGTGAATCACGTCTCTACCGGGGACTGTGTCTCCTGGGGGCCGAGCCCCCAGACCCCCGCCGGGGGCAAGCCCCAGGACCCCCGCGTGTGGTTGCGTTGGCAGGTCATAGTCTCTTTGTTCATGCCCGCGCACCTGACCGATCGCCGCCCCGAGCTGTCCGCCGACGAGCTGATCGGCGCTTTGGTGCCGCCGCCGCGCTTCGACGCCGTCCGGTTCGGGACCTACCTGCCGAATCCCGACGAGCCCAGCCAGGCCGCCGCGGTCGAAGCGTGCTCGGCGTTCGCGGAGAAGGTGGGCGCGCGCAAGGAGAAGAAGCGCTTCAAGCTGTTCGGCGGGTCGCCGGAGCCGTCCGGGCCGAAGGGGCTCTACCTCGACGGCGGGTTCGGCGTCGGCAAGACCCACCTGCTGGCTTCGACGTGGCACGCGGCGCCGTCGCCCAAGGCCTATGGCACGTTCGTCGAGCTGACCCACCTGGTCGGGGCGCTGGGTTTCGCCGAGGCCGTGCGGCGGCTGTCGGAGCACCGGATCCTGGCCATCGACGAGTTCGAGCTCGACGACCCGGGCGACACCACGCTCGTCACCCGGCTGCTGCAGGAGCTGATGGACGCCGGGGTGTTCGTCGCGGCGACGTCGAACACGCTGCCGGAGAAGCTGGGGGAGGGCCGGTTCGCCGCCGAGGACTTCCTGCGCGAGATCCAGACGCTGTCGGCCCGCTTCGGCGTGGTCCGCGTCGACGGCCCGGACTACCGCCACCGCGGCCTGCCGGACGCGCCGCCGCCGGTGCCGGAGGCGGAGCTGGAGGCGTCGGCCGCCGCGCACGACGGGTCCACAGTGGACGATTTCGACGCGCTGTGCGCCCACCTCGCCCAGCTGCACCCCTCGCGCTACGGGCGGCTGCTCGACGGCGTCACCCGCGTGCACCTGCGCGGCATCCACCCGGCGCCGGACCAGAACGTGGGCCTGCGGCTGGTCGCCTTCGCCGACCGGCTCTACGACCGGGCCATCCCGCTGGTGGTGTCGGGCGAGCCGCTGCCGTCGCTGTTCACCGAGGAGATGGTGAACGGCGGCTACCGCAAGAAGTACCTCCGCGCGGTCAGCCGGCTGACCGCGCTGGCCCGTGACGCCGCGCCGGCCAGCTGACCAGCACGACCGCGACGGCCCACAGCGTCCCGCCGGCGACGTCGGTGAGGTAGTGGTAGCCCAGGCCGACGAGCCCGGCCGCCGCGGCGAGCAGCGCCACCGCGGCCAGCACGGCCACGACGACCCGGCGCGTGACCAGGACGAGCACGGTCAGCACCGCGACCAGGCTCACCGTGTGGCCGCTGGGGTAGACGAGGGTGCCGTTCTTCCACCGGTCGTACAGCGGCTTCAGCAGGAACGCCGTCAGGAGGATGGCCAGCACCGGCACGGCGACGGCGAGCGCGGCCTCCCGCCGCCGTCCGGCGCGCAGGCACAGGACGACCGCGAGCAGGGCCAGCGCGACCACGACGCACGGCTCGGTCGGGAACACCAGCGCCCGCAGCACACCGGGGCTCAGCGGCGCCACGGCCCGGGCGGCGGCGTCGTCGAGCGCGCCGGGTGTGGTCCCGCCGGCGAACGGCAGGCCCAGCAGCAGCGCGAACAGCCCGCAGACCGCGGCGATCGTCCTCACCCGCGCGAGGGTAGCCGGGCCCCCGCGGCCCGCCGGGCGCCGCCGGTGCGTCACCATGCGAGGGAGCGACCTCGGGAGGAGCGGATGCGGGTCACAGTCGCCGGCGCCGGGATCGTCGGGCTGAGCAGCGCGTACCGGCTGGCGGAAGCGGGCCACGACGTCACCGTGGTGGCGGCGGCCCCGCCGCGAGAGACGACGTCGGCGGTCGCCGGCGGGGTGCTGTACCCGCCGGGCCGGAGCGCGGACGAGCGGCTCGTGCGCTGGACCGCGGCGAGCATCGAGGTCTTCCGCGGGCAGGACGCCCCGGGCGTGCGGTTCCGCCGCGGCCGTGTCCTGCTGGCGGCGGGCGAGCCGGACCCGCCGTGGCTCCCGGCGGTCGGCCACGCGGCCCGCGACGGCGACCGCGTGGAGTTCACGACGGCGGTGGTCGACACGCCGGTGTACCTGGGCTGGCTGCTCGCCGGCGTGCGCGCACTGGGCGTGCAGGTCGAGTACCGGGCCCTGACGTCGTTGTCGGGGCTCGGCGCGGACGTGGTGGTCAACGCGGCGGGCCTCGGCGCGGGCCCGCTGGCCGGCGACGGCTCGATGGTCCCGGTCGGCGGCCAGGTGGTGCACGTGGCCGACCCGGGCCTGGCGGAGTTCGTGGTCGACGAGACGGGCCCGGGCGTGGCGTACGTGATCCCCCACGGCACCCACGTGGTGTGCGGCGGCACCGAGGAGCCGGGCCGCGGCGACACGGACCCGAACCCGGGCGTGACGGCGGACATCCTGCGCCGCTGCCGCGAGCTGGAGCCGCGGCTGGCGGACGCGCAGGTGCTGCGGTCGCTGGTGGGACTGCGCCCGTTCCGGCAGTCGGTGCGGCTGGAGCGGGAGGCCGGCGTGGTGCACTGCTACGGGCACGGGGGAGCGGGCATCACCCTGGCCTGGGGCTGCGCGGCGGACGTCGCCGCGCTCGTCACGGCTGGATGAGCTCGGTGATACCGCGCTGTCTCAAGTAAGCCGTGTCCGCGGCGCGGCTCTGCAGCACGAACGCCACCCGCCTGCCCTCGGCCGCCAGCTTGAAGAACCGGTCGCTGCCCGCCGTCGGGATCAGGTCCGGGCCCACGATCGCCGTCGTGCGCGGGGCCGGGGCCGGGGGTGTCCGGTCGAACTCCGCCACCAGGTTCTTCAGCGCCTGGCCCGCGGGCTTCAGCTTGCGGTCGTTCGTGTACAGCCCCAGGTCGTACTCCAGCGGGTTCAGGTTCGGCACCAGGGCCGGGTTCACGTCGTGGGAGCACCACCACGTGAAGCCGAGCGTGTGGGCGCAGGACGCCGCGTTGCGGATCGAGCGGGACAGCCACTCGCCGTACTGGGGGCGCGTCGCGTCGCTGAAGTGGATCGACGGCGCCGCGCCGTCCTCCTGGATCCAGACGCGGCGGGCCGGGTCCGTCGCGTACGCCTGGGCCACCTGGATCAGGCGTTCCGCGTTGTGGGTGGCGAACGCGGCGAGCGGGTCCGTCTTCAGCGTGCCGAAGAACGACGTCCACGGGTGGATCGCCACCACGTTGCCCGCGTCCGCCAGCCCGGCGCGGGTGAAGTAGGTGCCGTTGTCCCACGGCGCCCGGTCGCACCCGACCGTGTGCGCCTTGCCGGGGGCCACCTCCTCGGCGGTGGCGCAGAGCGTGCGGGCCCACGCGTCCGCCTGCGCCTGGGTGACGAAGAGGCCGGCGTAGGAGTCCCAGTAGTAGTACGGCTCGTTCGACAGGTCGAAGCCGAGGAACCGCGGGTGCGTGCCGATCCGCCCGGCGAGGGCCGCCAGGAGCGCGCGCTGCGCATCGAGGGCGGCCGGGTCGGTGAACCAGTTGACCGGCTTCGGCGTCGGCTGCAGCCAGTTCGGCGTCCAGTAGCGGGCCGAGATGTGGCCGTTGAACACCGTCACCTCGACGTCCAGCCCGGCCGCGCCGGCGAGGTCGAGGAACCGGTGCAGCCGGTCGAGCTTCTCGCCGCTCACCAGGTGCGGTTCGGGCTGGAAGGCCGACCACAGCAGCATGATCCGGATGTGGTCGAGCCCCAGCTCGGCGATGTCGTGCAGGTCGCGGCGCAGGTCGTCCTCGCGCCAGTCTTCCCACATGTGGAACCACCGCGTCGACGGCGTGTAGTTGACGCCCAGCCGGAACGCCCGCCGCCGGGGCGCCGCGAACGCGGGTGCCGCGGTGGCCGCCAGCGCCGTCGCGACCACACCCGTGAGTACCGACCGCCGCCCGATGTCCGCCACGCCGCCTCCCTCGCCGTCACCCGTTCACGAACGTCTAGCACGGCCGGGAAGTCGTTCTCCAGGGTTGACCGGCAACCTGTCCGGTCAGGTCCCCGAGAAGGCGGCGTGGTCGGCTTCCGTCCGGTCGGCGTAGCGCACGGCGAACGCACCCATCGCTTCGTCGAGCTCGGAGTCGTCGGCGAAGTAGCCCGAAAGCAGCTTCGGGTGCAGGGAACGCGCGTGCGCGCGGGCGAGCAGCGCCCCGGCCAGCCGGCCGTAGTCGTCGAGGTGGTCCTTCTCCAGCGCCGCCGGGTCGATGTCGCCCTTGAGGTTCCGGAACTGCCGGACGATGAACGGCACGCCGCCGATCGTGGTCCAGCCGAGGAGGATGTCGGTTTCGGCCTGGACCAGCCGGGCGCCGTCGACGATCCGCTGCCCTTCGTGCGCCGCCGGCGGCAGGTCCAGGTACGGCGCCAGCGCGGGCCGCTGCGCCTGTTTCACCTGCAGCACCAGGTCTTCGTCGTCGTTGCCGTGCAGCAGGGCGACGTAGCTGCGCAGGCCGACGCTGCCCGTGCCGACGACGCGGAAGGCGACGTCGGCGAGCCGGTACCGCGCGATCAGCGTGCGCCTCGACTCGCGCAGGGTGTCCACATAGGACACCAGGCCGGCGGCCACGGCGTCGGCGGTTGCCGCGTCGACGTGGGTCAGCACGGGCGGGTCTTCGACGAACCGGTGGCGCGCCAGCCCGGTCTCGTGGTCGTCGACGTGCTCGGTCCACTTCGCCGCGACCTTCGCGCTGGTGTTCTTGCGGGCCTTCTCGGCGGCGTCGGCGAAGTCGTCGATCAGCTCGTCGGCGCGCGCCTTCGACAGCACGGAGGAGTCCGGCAGCGCGTTCCAGCTCCGCAGGAACGGCAGCTCGGCCAGCGCGCGGGTGGTCCGGCGGTAGGACTTCACGGCGTCTTCGGCGGCCTCGCGGCAGCCGGACTCCCCGATGCCGCCTTCGCGCCCGGCGAGCACGAGGCTGGCGGCGAGCCGCTTGAGGTCCCACTCCCACGGGCCCGGCACGGTCTCGTCGAAGTCGTTGATGTCCATCACGATCTTGCCCTCGGGTGTGCCGTAGAGCCCGAAGTTCGCCGCGTGCGCGTCGCCGCAGAGCTGGGCGGTCAGCCCGGCGTCCGGCGTCCCGGCGAGGTCGGCGCCCATCAGCCCGGCGGCGCCGCGGAAGAAGGTGAACGGCGAGGCCAGCATGCGCTCGCGCCGCAGTTCGACGAGCTCCGGCAGCCGTCCGGCGTTGCTGGCCTCGAAGTAGTCCCGCGGCGACGGCCGGTCTTCGGCGGCCGCCTGGTGGTCGTGTGCCGTGACCGGTGTTTTATCCCGGAGCCGTTTCCCCTGTTCGTACAGCTCGGCGGGGGTGACGCTTTCGGTGCCCACGAGCGGGCGTTCCCCTGATCCCATACCGGGCACAACGTCCGAAGGGGACGTTGTGCTCCCGGACGCCGCCGGGGCGGGAGGCTCACCCGGCGGCGTCCGGGTGGTTTCAGGGGCGGATGACCTCGGCGATCGCGTCGATGCCGCGGTCCAGCTCCTCGCGGGTGATCACCAGTGGCGGCGCCACGCGCAGCGTGCGCTCGTGCGTCTCCTTGCAGAGCACGCCCCGCGCGGACAGCGCCACCGACGCCTCGCGCCCGGACGGACCGCCCGGCGCGATGTCGATGCCCGCCCACAGCCCGCGGCCGCGGACCTCGGACAGGCCGGTGCCGATCAGCGCGTTCAGGCGCGAGTGCAGGTGGGCACCCAGCTCCGCCGACCGCTGCTGGAACTCGCCGGTCTTCAGCAGCTTGACGACGGCCCGCCCGACCGCGCAGGCGAGCGGGTTGCCGCCGAAGGTCGAGCCGTGCTCACCCGGCTTCAGCACGCCCAGCACGTCGCGGCGGCCGACCACCGCGGACACCGGCAGGATGCCGCCGCCGAGGGCCTTGCCGAGCGTGTAGACGTCGGCGCGGACGCCCTCGTGGTCCAGCGCCAGCACCGTGCCGGTGCGGGCCAGGCCGGACTGGATCTCGTCGGCGATCAGCAGCACGCCGTGCTCGTCGCAGGCCTGCCGGACGTCGGCGAAGTAGCCCTCCGGCGGCACGATGACGCCGGCCTCGCCCTGCACCGGCTCCAGCAGCACCGCGGCCGTGCGCGGGGTGATCGCGTCGCGCAGCGCGGCCGCGTCGCCGTACTTCACCGTGACGAAGCCGGGGGTGAACGGGCCGAAGTCGGCGCGGGCGGTCTCGTCGGTGGAGAACGACACGATCGTCGTGGTCCGGCCGTGGAAGTTCGAGCCGGCGACGATGATCTCCGCGGTGCCGTCCGGCACGCCCTTGACCCGGTGCGCCCACTTGCGGGCCACCTTGACCGCGGACTCGACGGCCTCGGCGCCGGAGTTCATCGGCAGCACCAGCTCGGTGCCGGTCAGCTCGGCCAGCTCGTGGCAGAACAGCCCCAGCTGGTCGTGGTGGAACGCCCGCGACGTCAGCGTGACGCGCCCGAGCTGGGCGACGGCGGCGGCGATCAGGTCCGGGTGGCGGTGGCCGAAGTTCAGGGCCGAGTAGCCGGACAGGAAGTCGAGGTAGGACTTGCCCTCGACGTCGGTCACCGAGGCACCGGAGGCTTCGGCGATCACGACGGGCAGCGGGTGGTAGTTGTGCGTGCTCCATTGCTCGTCGAGCTCGATGAAGCTCGCGGCGGTGGGGGCGGCGGTCTCCCGGCCGGCGAACGTCGTCATACGTTCAGGTTAGAGGCAGAACACGCAGAGTTCAGCCGGGAATCGTTGCTTTCACCCGTTGTTCGTTGCGCAATATCCCGTTCACACCCGCGAAACAGTGCGCAGCCGTTGACGAAGCCATTGGTAAGTCGTAACTTACCGTTCGTGGCGACTTACGGAAGCGATCAGCTGGCCGCCCTCGCCGACCCTTCGCGCCGCGCGATCTTCGAAGCGCTGCGGGACGGGCCGCGCGCGGTGGGCGAGCTGGCCGCGGACCTGCCGATCAGCCGCCCGGCCGTGTCCCAGCACCTCAAGGTGCTCAAGGAGGCCGGGCTGGTCACCGATCGGGCCGCCGGCACCAAGCGGCTCTACCGGCTCGAACCGGCCGGGATCGCCGCGCTGCGCGCCTACCTCGACGGGATGTGGTCGGACGCGCTGAAGTCCTTCGCCGACCTGGCGGAATCCACCGAGGAGGAGCAGTCGTGAGCACCCTGGAACCGATCCGCAAGAGCATCACCGTCGCCTGCTCGCGCGAGCACGCGTTCAAGACCTACACCGAGGCGTTCGACAGCTGGTGGCCGCGGCAGCACCACCTGGGCGACGCGGACCTCGCCGAAGCCGTCCTCGAGCCGAAGCCGGGCGGCCGCTGGTACGAGAAGACCGTGGACGGCGCCGAGTGCCAGTGGGGCGAGGTGCTGGTCTGGGAACCACCCGCCCGGGTGGTCCTGTCCTGGCGGATCGACGGCGACTGGCGGATCAACCCGGACCCGGCGTTCGCGAGCGAAATCGAGGTCCGGTTCATCGAGGAGGGGCCGCGCAGCACCCGCGTCGAGCTGGAGCACCGCGGCTTCGAACGGCACGGCGAGACGGGCGCGAAAGTCCGCGAAGGCGTGTCCGGTGACGGCGGCCACGGCGCCCTGCTGGGCCTCTTCGCCGAGAAAGCCGCCGCCTGAACGGGTAGTTTCGGCGGATGGCCAAGAACGACGGAAGCCGGGTCCGGGACGCGCTGCGCGTCGGTGGCGACCTGCCGGACCCGGGCTCGACCCCGGTCGGGCCCGGCAAGAAAGCCAAGGCCCTCGAACGGCTCGAGAGCGCCGGCGAACGGCTGTCCGCGCTGCAGGAGGCGCTCTACGCCGAGGGTGTTGCCGGCGGTACCCGCAGTGTCCTGCTCGTGCTGCAGGGCATGGACACCTCCGGCAAGGGCGGCACGGTCTCGCACGTGCTCGGCCTGGTCAACCCGATGGGCGTCCGGTACGCCGCGTTCAAGAAGCCGACCGCGGCCGAGCGGCGCCACCACTACCTGTGGCGGATCCGCAAGCAGCTGCCCGCGCCCGGCCGGATCGGCGTCTTCGACCGCTCGCACTACGAAGACATCCTCGTCCCGCGCGTCTCCGGCCTGCTCACCGCGGCCGAGCGGCGGCGCCGCTACGCCGAGATCACCGCGTTCGAACAGGAGCTGGCCGACGCGGGCACGACCGTGCTCAAGGTGTTCCTGCACATCTCGCCGGAGGAGCAGCTCAAGCGGCTGAAGGCCCGGCTCGTCACCCCCGAAAAGCGCTGGAAGTACAACCCGGGCGACCTGGAGGCGCGGTCGCACTGGCCCGCCTACCAGGAGGCCTACGCCGACATCTTCGCCAAGACGCCGCCCTGGTACGCGGTGCCCGCCGACCACAAGTGGTACCGCAACTGGGCCGTCGCCGAGCTGCTGATCGAGACCCTCGCCGACCTGAAGCCGGCGTTCCCGGCGCCGGACTACGACGTCGACGCGGAACTGGCGAAGCTGAAGGGCGTTGGCGTATCCGCGTGATCGTCTGGAAGAGTGCGGGCGTGACCGATGTCGACGACCTCCCGTTCCTCCGCAAGCAGGCCCGGACCCAGCGCTTCACCCTCGGCGCGCCGAAGGAGTTCCGGGTCGACCCGGACGGCTCCCGCGTGCTGTTCCTGCGCGCGGAGTCGGGCACCGACCCCCGGCACAGCCTGTGGTCGGCCGACCTGGCGACCGGCGCCGAGACGAAGCTCGTCGACGCCGCCGAACTGCTGCCCGGTGAGGAGGAGCTGCCCGCCGAAGAGCGCGCGCGGCGCGAACGGGCCCGCGAGACCGGCGGCGGTGTCGTGCACTACGGCGTCGACGCGGGTTTCACCGTCGCGGTGTTCTCGCTCTCGGGGAAGCTCTACACGCTGGACCTCGCCTCGGGCGAGGTGACGCTGCGCGTCGACGGCGCGGTCATCGACCCGCGGCCGAACCCGGCGGGCACGCACGTCGCCTACGTCCAGAACCGGCGGCTGCACGTGCTGGAGCTGGCCACCGGCGACGACCGCGTGCTGGTCGAGGAGGAGGGCGAGGACATCGCCTGGGGCCTCGCCGAGTTCATCGCCGCGGAGGAGATGGACCGCACCCGCGGCTACTGGTGGGCGCCCGACGGCCGCAGCATCCTCGCCGAGCGCTCCGACCGCGGCCCGGTGCCGCGCTGGACCATCGCCGACCCGGCCAACCCGCAGCACCCGGCGAACGTCGTCGCCTACCCGGCCGCGGGCACCACGAACGCGCTGGTGTCGCTGTCCGTGCTCGGCCTGGACGGCTCACGCGTCGACGTCACGCAGGGCGACTGGGAGTACCTGGCCTCGGTGCACTGGTCGGCCGGCGGTGCGCCGCTGCTCGCCGTGCAGCCGCGTGACCAGAAGCGGATGGACGTCCTCGCCGTGGACGTCACCGACGGCTCGACGTCGACGGTGCACACCGCGGCCGACCAGCACTGGATCGACATCGTCGGCGGCGTCCCGGCGTGGACGCCCGACGGCCGCCTCGTCGTCGAGGGCATGGTCGACGGCGACCACCGGCTGTTCGTCGGCGGCGAGGCCGTCACCCCGGCCGGGCTGCAGCTGCGGGCCGTCCTCGACGTCGGCGCCGAGATCCTGTTCAGCGCCTCGGAAGCCGACCCGACCCAGATCCACGTCTTCCGGACCGAGGGCTCGTCGGTGCGCCGGTTGTCCACTGTGGACGGCGTGCACGTCGGCGCCGGGTCCGCCGCGGTCACCGTGCTTTCTTCATGGAGCCTGGACTACAGCGGCCCGCGCGTCTCGGTGCTGCGCGACGGCTCGCCGGTCGCGACGATCTCCTCGTCCACTGTGGACCCGGACATCGTGCCGAACCTGACCTGGCTGACGCTGGGCGAGCGCGGCCTGCGGGCGGCGCTGCTGCTGCCGCGCGGGTACGAGCCGAGCGAGGGCAGGCTGCCGGTGCTGCTCGACCCGTACGGCGGCCCGCACGCCCAGCGCGTCATGCAGAGCCGCAATGCGTTCCTCACTTCGCAGTGGCTGGCGGACCAGGGGTTCGCGGTGCTCGTCGCGGACGGCCGCGGCACGCCGGGCCGCGGCGCGGTGTGGGAGCGCGAGATCCACGGCCGCCTCGCCGACGTCACGCTGCAGGACCAGGTGGACGCGCTGCAGGCGGCGGCCGCGTCGTACCCGGAGCTGGATCCGGAGCGGGTGGCGATCCGGGGCTGGTCGTACGGCGGCTACCTGTCGGCGTTGGCGGTGCTGCGCCGTCCGGACGTCTTCCACGCGGCGGTCGCGGGCGCGCCGGTCACCGACTGGTCGCTGTACGACACGCACTACACCGAGCGCTACCTCGGGAAGCCGCAGGACGAGGCCGAGAGCTACGCGCACAACTCGCTGATCGAGAGCGCGGGCGAGCTGAGCCGGGCGCTGCTGATCGTGCACGGCCTGGCCGACGACAACGTGTTCGTCGCGCACGCGCTGCGGCTGTCGTCGGCGCTGCTGGCGAAGGGCCGGCCGCACGTCTTCCTGCCGCTGGCGGGCGCGACCCACATGACGCCGCAGGCCGAAGAGGTCGCGGAGAACCTGATGCGCACGCAGGTGGACTGGCTGCTGCGTGAACTGTCGGCCGTCGAGAAGGAGAACGCATGAGCCGCTGGGGCCTCACGATCCCGCTGACCGGAGTTCCGCTCACGGCGCACCGCGAGCTGGTCGAACAGCTGCCGGACCTGGGCTACACGGACGCGTGGACGGCCGAGACGGCGGGCACGGACGCGTTCACGCCGCTGGTGCTGGCCTCGCAGTGGGCACCGCAGCTGCGTCTCGGGACGGCGATCGTCCCGGTGTACACCCGCGGCCCGGGCTTGCTGGCGATGCAGGCGGCGACGGTGGCGGAGCTGGCCCCGGGCCGGTTCGTCCTCGGCATCGGCGCGTCGTCCCCGGTGATCGTGTCGAGCTGGAACGCGGCTTCCTTCGATGAGCCCTTCGCGCGTTCGCGGGACACGCTGCGCTTCCTGCGTTCGGCGCTGGCGGGCGAGAAGGTCAGCGAGAAGTACGAGACGTTCGCGGTCTCGAAGTTCCGCTTGGAGCGCCCGGCGGACCCACCACCGTCGATCATGCTGGCGGCGTTGCGCCCGGGCATGTTGCGCCTGGCCGCACGCGAGGCGGACGGCGCGATCACGAACTGGCTGGCGGCTTCGGACGTGCCCCGGGTGCGCTCGGTGATCGGCCCGGACGTCGAGCTGGCGGCCCGGATCTTCGTGTGCCCGACGGAGGACGCGGAGGCGGCTCGGGGGCTGGGGCGGATGCTGATTTCGAGCTACCTGACGGTCCCGGTGTACGCGGCGTTCCACGAGTGGCTGGGACGCGGGGAGGCGCTGGCGCCGATGCACGAGGCGTGGGCCGCGGGGGACCGGCAGAAGGCGAACCAGGTGATCCCGGATTCGGTGGTGGACGAGCTGGTGATCCACGGGAGCGTGGAGTCGTGCCGGGAGCAGGTCCAGTCCTATGTGGACAACGGGCTGACGACGCCGATCATCGCGCTGCTGCCGACCGGGGAGGACCCGTTCGAGCAGGTGCGCGGCCTGGCACCACGCTGAGCAAGATGGCGGTCCTCCCCGCCGGTGGTGTGCTTGACCGGCGGGTCTTCCCTTACTTGATTCCCGTGTTCGGTTTGTTCTGTCCTGTCTCGGGTGACGGTGGCTGACTCGCGGGCGTGGAGTTGCTCTGCGGCCCGGCGATGATCGTGAAGACGAGCGCGATGACCGCCGAAACCGGTGCCACTGCCGCGGTGATCCGGGACGGCAGATTGCTCACCCCATACGCCGCCATGCCCTGTCGCAAGGTCAGGTACCTTGCTGCGCCCAAATCCCGCAAGGTGCGGATGTCCATGGCGAGCCCCAGAAAGAACAAGACGATCGTGAACACGGCGCCGTCGATCAACTCGTCCACGTCACCGGTCCCGCCGGTGAGCTTCGACGCCAGGAACACGCAGATGGGACCTACAGCGTTCGCGACTGCCAGCGGCAGCACCTTGACAAATCCACGTTTACCCGGCAGGTACTGCCAATAGAGGCCGAGTGCCGCCGCGGCCAGCACCCAGCCCGCCGCCGTCCAAACGATGTCGCCGGCGTACTGCAGGATCAGCGAATCGGGCGAAGCGGCGGTGAGGTCGGCGCTTGCGACTTTGCGGGAGAAGTAGACGACCACGGCGACTGTGACCCCCATCCACCACGAGAACCTGACCATGGTCCTCATGTTCTCGTAGGGGGTCCTGCCCGGCCCCAAAGCCAGGACGACGTCGACCGGAGTGACCTGCTTCGGCAACTTCGGGTGGCGGGGTGCAGCCGGTCCGGCTGCGTGCTTGAGCCATCGCGTCGCGTCCCGCCGGACAGCGGCGTCGCCTTGCTGGGTCGCGTAGTCGCGAATTCTGCCGCCCGAGGGGAGCGTGGAATCGAGCAGCGGCTTCCCAGCCCGGCAACACAGCCAGTACACCAACGCTCCGAGCAGCCAGAAAGGCAGCTCGAATCCATAAATCGTGAGACTCCACGTGACCGGGCCGGCCACGAAGAGGGCCAGCGACAGGTACCAAAGCAGGGAGCGGTCGGCATCACTCTTGTGTTGGAGCACGGTCCGAGCGAGAACGTACACGGCGACTGCCGGCAGCGCGCCGAAGATCCACAGCCAGGCGCCAGGAAGTCCCCACAGCGTGTAGCGGAAGATGCCTCGGAGGACACCGGTAGGCCCCGGATCGTTGATCCACTGCTGGAGCGAGTCGTTGTGCAAGGCGGTGATCACCCGCTCGAGGACCAGAGCGCCGGTCACGACCGACGTTACCGGCCAGACCCACCATGCACGTCGCGGTCGTTTTCCGTTCGACCGGGTCAACGAACGAAGGGCGTCGACGAATCCTGCCACTGCGAGAAGCAGCACGACGAAGACCATCGCGGTTTCACTCAACCGGAGGAAAAGGGCATCGTCCTCCCATCGGCCGGTGAAGGCGACATTGTCCCCCAGTACCCAGCCGAACGCCAAGGTGGCCACGAGTACCGGCACCGCGGCGAACAGCGGCCTCCGCCGGACGCCGGAGCAGCGGGCTAACACCAAGACCGCCAGGCCGACGGCGATGTCGGCTGCCCAGGCGGCGGTCGACCAGTCCGGCACCCGGTCGCCCTGTGCGGCGAGGATGGCGCGGGTGATCTGGATACCGAGGCCGACGAACTGGATGATGAGCACCGCAATGGTGACTCGCCGCGCGCGTCGGGCGAGTTTGTCACCGTCGTCGGACAGATGCTTGCGGATGCGCCGGATGAACAACAGGATCACGGCCGGGAATGCTGCTGCGCTTACCGCGTCGACACCTTGCACCATAAGGTCACCAAAGGTCGATCCGTGCCAGACGTAGACCGTCGTACGGACGTCCGGGGTCAGCTCGGTGATGGCCAATTCCTTCTGGTCGTCCATTGGCGAAGTCGTCCCGTAATACCAGGTCACCTCGCCCGGCTTCGCGTCGTGGGGCGGCCAGGGCTGCGGGACGGAGGAGGCGAGCCAGTGCACCGGCGCCGTGATGGTGACGTTCCACGAAGTGGACCGGCTGAGCCCGCCACGAGAGACGACGGCCAGTCGCCACGGCTTCGCCCGTTCGACGTTCAGGTCCAGCATTCCGACGGCGCCGTGGCCCGACTGCACCAGTTCCGTCCAGACGTGGTCGTGCACCACCACGTCCCCATCCTCCACCGTGATCGTTGGCGGCTCGTTGCGGTACACCGAGAAGTCGGTCGGGTAGGCACCAAGGAGACAGCGGAGTGCCGACCGGTAGTCGCTGTGGTCCGGATCGCCGAGGAGGTCGTCCGCGCGGTTCCACATCCGCGGGGCGCGGATCACCACGTCGCTGCTGATCCGCGGGTAGTCGACGTTGTCCGTCTCGACCGCGGCCCGCACGGTAACGGCGGCGCGCGGGTACTCGTCGAGAGTGCAGTCCGGTGTGGATTCGGTTTTCTGCGCGGCCTCGTGCTGCTGCAGGCCCTCGACCGTGGCGACGACCGCAACCCCCACCGCGGCCACCGCCACCGCGATGGCCCACCGGGTCACCGTGGTGCGCGCGCGTTTCGAGAGCCACCGTCGACGGGTGCTTTTTCCCATGACACCCAAGTCGCCGCACCGGAGCGGCGTGTTAAAGGCGATAGCGGATCGTGACTGACGGCGGATTGGGGCGCGATCAGGACCAGATCACGGTGGCCAGTGCGAGCCCGGCGGCGCCCGAGGCCAGGCCTGCGGCCACCGTAACCACCACGTTCAGCACCGCGTACAGGCGCGTCTTCTCCAGGAACAGCCGGACCGTCTCGTAGCCGAACGTCGAGAACGTCGTCAGGCCGCCGCAGAACCCCACCGCCAGCAGCGCCCGCACCGACGACGGCTCCGCGCCGTGCAGGAGCCAGCCGCTCAGGAAGCCCAGGATGAACGAGCCCACGATGTTCACCGTCAGCGTGCCGAACGGGAACGGCGAGTCGCGCCACTGCTGGATGCGGCGATCCGTCAGGTAGCGCAGCACCGACCCCGCCGCTCCGCCCAGGGCCACCAGGACCAGCGTCACTCCGTCCGCCCCACGTAGCGGACCACCTCGACCTGGTCGAGCGTCACCAGTCCCTCGCCGATCAGCTCGTCCAGCTGGGGCAGGAACGCCCGCAGCTTCGCCTCCTCGTCGATGATCACGATCACCACGGGCAGGTCCTCCGACAGCGACAGGATCCGCGTCGTGTGGATCAGCGACGACGCGCCGTAGCCCTCGACGCCGCGAAGCACCGAAGCGCCGGCGAGGCCGGCGTCGCGGGCTCGGCGGACGATCTCGTGGTAGAGCGGCTTGTGGTGCCAGTGGTCGTCTTCGCCGAGGTAGATCGTCAGGCGCGTCGCGGGTCCGTCCATCAGCGTCCCTTTCGCACGGCTCGCGTGGCGGTGAGACCCGCGGCGACCGCGGTCAAGCACAGCACCAGCGAGGCCAGGGCGTAGGCCAGCGAACCCAGTATGCGCCCGGTCGTGGCCGCGTCGAGGGTGTCCGTCACGAACGTGGAGAACGTCGTGAACCCGCCGAGGATCCCGACGCCCAGGAACGGCCGCAGCAGGTGGTGGGGGCGGGCCGTGGTGGTCAGGATCGCCATCAGGACGCCGATGAGCAGGCAGCCGAGCACGTTGGTGAGCAGCGTCGCGAGGGCGAACTCCCCGCGCGCGTGCGGGATCGCCACGGACAGGCCGTAGCGGGCGAGGCTGCCGAGCGCGCCGCCGGCGCCGACCACCAGCAGGACGTCCCACCGGGGCACGCTGATCACCTCCTCCTCGCGGTGAACCTACTCCCGATGGCCGACGCGTCCCCGCCACCCGGTCGAGCATGCTGGACGGGACCGGATGACAGGCAGCCGTCGGTCGCCGTACTGTTGCTCAGCGTAGGCAAGGCAACCCTAAGGAAGGCGGGGCACATGCGGGCAGACGGGCTGGCCGGTGGCGAGGGCGGCGCGGACCGCCTCGGCGAGCTGATCCCGGTGGCGCTGCGCGCAATGGCGGCGGGCATCGCGGAACGCGGCGGCCCGGTCCCGGCGGGCGGCCCGGCCGCGGTGGCAGCGGCCCTGGTGGCGGAGGGCGGCGAGCTGGGCCAGGTGACGGCGGGTTCGGGACCGGAGAAGCTCGCGCCTGCCGCCGACACGCAGGTGGCCGGGCTCGGTGCGCCCGTCCCCAGCGCCGAACCCGTGGCCGCCGAGACTGGTCCGCTTCTGTCGGCCGGTTTGCCTCGGACCGGAGTCGGCGCCGAAGCCGCGCTCGAACACCTCAGCCGGCTCCTCGCCGCCGGTTCCGCCGATCCTGCCGATCCCTCCTGCGCCGCCCACCTGCACTGCCCGCCGCTCGCGGTCTCCGTGGCCGCCGATGTCGTCGCCAGTGCCCTCAACCCCTCCATGGACTCCTGGGACCAAGCTCCCGTCGCCAGCGAACTCGAGCGTGAATTCACCGCCGGAATCGCCCGGTTGTGTTACCCCCACGCCGAAACCCCCGACGCCGTCGTGACCACCGGTGGCACCGAATCCAACCTCCTCGGCCTGCTCCTGGCCCGCGAACGCAACCCCCGCGCCCAGCCCGTCTGCGGCGCCAACGCCCACCACAGCGTCGCCCGCGCCGCCTGGCTGCTCGGCCTGCCCGCCCCCGTCGTCGTCCCCTGCGAAGGCGACCGCCTGCTTCCCGCGGCCCTCGACGGCGTCCTCACGCCGGACTCCGTCGTCGTCGCCACCGCCGGGACCACCAACACCGGCACCCTCGACCCGCTGCCCGAAATCGCCCGGATCTGCCGACGACACCTGGCCCGGCTGCACGTCGACGCGGCCTACGGCGGCATGGCCCTCTGCAGCGCCACGCTCAAGACCAAACTCGACGGGCTCGAACTGGCCGACTCCGTCGCCCTCGACCTGCACAAGTTCGGCTGGCAGCCCGTCGCCGCCGGGCTCTTCGCCGCCCGGGAGGCCGCCGACCTCGCCGCGCTCACCGTCCGTGCCGAGTACCTCAACGCCGACGACGACACCGAAGCCGGCCTGCCCGACCTGCTCGGCCGGTCGATCCGGACGTCGCGGCGGCCGGACGCCTTCCGGATGGCCGTCACCGTGCACGCGCTCGGCACCGACGGCCTCGGCGCGCTCGTCGAACGCTGCTGCACCACCGCCGGCGAGGTCGCCCGGCTGGTGTCCGGCCACCCGGGCCTGCGGCTCTGGGGCCGGCCCGAACTGTCCACTGTGGTCCTCCGGCCGGTCGTCGCCGACGAGGCGGGTGACGAAGCGGGTGACGAGCTCGTCGCCCGTGTCCGCCGCGCGCTGCTCGAAGCGGGCACCGCCGTCGTCGGCCGGGCCGCGCTGCCGACCGGGCCGGGCGGCGAGAACCAGCTGTGGCTCAAGCTGACCCTGCTGCACCCGCACACCACCGCCGAGGATTACCGCCCGCTGCTCGACCGGATCGCGGCCACGGCGGGGGCCGAACTGGTGGCCGGCCGGGAAAGCCCGGTCGCTTCGTGAGGCACCACCACCTCGCCGGCATCGGGATCGGACCGTTCAACCTCTCGCTCGCGGCCCTCGCCGCCCCGGTCGGCGGCCTGGACGCGGTCTTCTTCGACGCGCGCCCGGAATTCCGCTGGCACCCCGGCCTGCTGGTCGAGGGGGCGACGCTGCAGGTGCCGTTCCTGGCCGATCTCGTCACCCTGGTCGACCCGACGAGCCCGTTCTCCTTCCTCAGCTACCTGCGCGACCGCGGGCGGCTGCTGCCGTTCTACTTCGCCGAGCGGTTCCACCTGCCGCGCGCCGAATACGACGACTACGGCCGCTGGGCCGCCGCCCGGCTGCCGTCGTGCCGGTTCGGCCACGAGGTCACCGGCGTCCGCTGGAACGACGCCGAGACCGCGTTCGAGCTGACCGTCGCCGGGGCCGAGCCGGTGCTCGCCGACGCCGTCGTGCTGGGCGTCGGCTCGGTGCCGTCGGTCCCGGAGCCGCTGCGCGGGCTGGTGGACGATCCGGCCGTCCCGGTGCTGCACTCGGCCGACTACCTGACCCACCGGAACGCGCTGCTGGCCGCCGAGAGCGTCACGGTGGTCGGCTCCGGGCAGTCCGGGGCCGAGGTCGTCCTCGACCTGCTGCGCGCCCGCTCCACTCTGGACGGCTTGCGGTGGCTGGCCAGGACACCGGCGTTCGCGCCGATGGAGTACTCGAAACTCGGGCTGGAGCAGTTCACCCCCGACTACACCGCGTACTTCCACGGCCTGCCGGAAGCCGTCCGCGACCGGCTGCTGCCCGCGCAGTGGCAGCTGTACAAGGGCATCGACACCGAAACGATCGGCGCGATCCACGACGAGCTCTACCGCCGCAGCATCACCGGCCCCTCCGGCGCGGTGCTGACCCCCGGCGTCGAGGTCGTCTCCGCGTCCACTGTGGACGGCGGGGTCGAGCTCGGCGTCCGGCACGCGCAGCAGGGCCGCAGCGCCACCCTGCGCACCACTGCCGTCGTCGCGGCCACCGGGTACGCGGAGACGCCGACCGGGCCGCTGCTGGCCGGGCTCGGCGACGCCGTCCACCGCGACCAGCGGGGCCGCCTGGTCGTCGACGCCGGCTACCGCGTCGCCCTCGACGTGCCCGGGCCGCTGTTCGTGCAGAACGCCGAGCGGCACACCCACGGCCCCGGTGCCCCCGACCTCGGTCTCGGCGCCTGGCGGGCGGCCGTGATCCTCAACGCCGTGTGCGGCCGGACCGTGCACGAGCTGCCCGACCGCACCGCCTTCACCACGTTCGGCCTGGAGGACCTGTGACCCTGGATGAGGCGGCCGCCTGGCGCGCGGCCGGCGCCCTGATCACGCACAAGATGCTCGGCGAGCTGTCCTACGAGCACATGCTGGAGCCGGTCGCCGACGGCGACGGCTACCGGCTGGACCTCCCGGACGGCGTCACCTACACCTTCCGCGCCCGGCGCGGCGCCTTCGAGGCGTGGACGGTGGAACCGGGCAGCGCGCGCCGCCTCGGTGCGCCGGTCACCGATCCGCGCACCCTCGTCGTCGACGCCCGCGCGGTCCTGGGACTCGGCGGCCTGCGGCTGGCGGACGTCCTGGCCGAGCTGACCGCGACGGTCACCAACGAAGCCACCCGCCTGCGCCGCGCGCCGACCGCGGCCGCGTTGTCCACAATGGACTACAATCTCGCCGACGGTCACCTCGCCGGCCACCCGCGGCTGGTGCTCAACAAGGGCCGGGTCGGGTTCTCCGCCGCCGACCGCGCCCGGTACGCGCCGGAGGCCGGGGCCGGCCTGCGGCTGCGCTGGTTCGCCGTCCACCCCGCCCACGCCGAGTTCCGCTGCGTCGGCGACCTGAGCCGGGACGCGCTGCTGGACGCCGAACTCGGCGAGCAGCGCGCGGAATTCGCCGCGAAGGCGCCCGAGGACTACGTCTGGGTGCCCGTGCACCCGTGGCAGGCCGACGAAATCGTCGGCACGCTCTACGCCGCCGAGCTCGCCACCGGCGTCGTGATCGACCTCGGCGAGAGCGCCGACGCCTACCGGCCGCACCAGACGGTCCGGACACTGGCCAACGTGAGCACGCCGGGCCGCCACGACGTCAAGACCGCCGTTTCGGTGCGGAACACGCTCGTCTACCGCGGGCTCAACTCCGCGGCGACGCTCGCCGGGCCGTCGGTGACGTCGTGGCTGCGCCGGATCAGCGCCGCCGACCCGCTGCTCGGCGAGAAGTACCGGTTCGGGCTGCTCGGCGAGGTCGCGAGCGTGTCGGTCAAGCACCCGCTGTTCGGGCACCTCGAGGAGCTGCCGTACCGGTTCCACGAGACCCTCGGTGCGCTGTGGCGCGAACCGCTGCCGCCGGGGGAGCGCGCGATCTCGTTCGCCGCGCTGCCCTACCGCGGGCCCGACGGCGTCTCTGTGCTGGCGCACCTGATCGGCGGCGGGGACGCGGTGGCGTGGCTGACGCGGCTGTTCGACCTGCTGCTCACGCCGCTGCTGCAGTGGCTGCTGCGCCACGGCGTCGGGTTCTGCCCGCACGGCCAGAACCTCATCCTCGTCGTCGATCCCGCCGGGTTCCCGCAGCGGGTGCTGATCAAGGACTTCGCGCAGGGTGTCGACCTGCTCGACGAGCAGCTCGACAGCTACGCGTCCCTTCCGCCCGAGGCTGCGGCGGACATGCTGCGCTGGCCCGCGCACCTGCTGGCCCAGTCGCTGTTCAGCTCGGTGTTCTCCGGGCAGTTCCGGTTCTGGGCCGAGCTGCTGCTCGACGAACTCGGCCTGGCGCGGGCCGCTTTCTGGGCGCCGGTCAGGGAAGTCGTCCGCCGCTACCGCGACGAGAACCCGGATGTGGCTGCGCGCTTCGATGCTTGCCGCCTGTTCGCGCCGGATGTCGAGCGGGTGACGCTGAACCGGGAACACTTCGCCGGGCAGGGCTTCGACAAGGTGGAGCGGGACGACGAGTTCGACGTTCGCTGGGGCC
Source organism: Amycolatopsis vancoresmycina (assembly GCF_000716785.1). Lineage (GTDB taxonomy): Bacteria > Actinomycetota > Actinomycetes > Mycobacteriales > Pseudonocardiaceae > Amycolatopsis > Amycolatopsis vancoresmycina. The sequence goes on along the minus strand of NZ_JNYY01000008.1, from coordinate 31,438 downwards.
GGGTGCCGAATCCGCTGCACTCGGCGGATCCTGGTGGGGCGTGGTGACGGCGTTCGCGCGGCCTGCTGGGCCGCGGTCCCTTGCCGCTCGGCGTGCGGCGGCCGCGGCGGGTGAGGGGGTGCTGCGCGGGGTGCTTGCCGAGGACGGTGCCCGGCTTCTCCTGCTCGTGCCCGATCCGCATGCGCGGTTCGCCGCGGTCGAGGTTGCTGCGCCGTTTGCCGCTTCGGTGCTTGATGAGGGTTATGGCGTCTGCAGCTATGTTTTCGCGTGGACGCCGTCGCGGGATCCGCTGCCTGCGGCCGGGGTGCTGGGTGGATATCTGGAAGGGTTCGGCGATCTGAGGGTGCGGGTGGATGCTGCTTCGGCGGTTCCGCTGGGGGATCGGACCTGGGCTGTTGTGTGCGATGCCGAATGGCCGTCAGGGGCTGCTGCCGAGCTTGCTCCGCGTGAGGTGCTGCGGGGGCAGCTGGCGGCTTTGGAGGGGCTGGGGTTGGTTCCTTCCGTGGGGATCGAGCACGAGGTCGTTTTTCGGGATGCTGACGGGCCTCTTACCTCGCATGGTGTCGACTACGCTCTTGGTGGGACCGAGCGGTTGATGCCGTTGCTTCGTGATCTGCGGGTTGCTTTGGATGATGCCGGGCTGGGTGTGGAGAGCGCTCGTGCCGAGTGTCATCCGGGGCAGTATGAGATCGTGCTGCGGCATCGGGATGCTCTTGCTGCTTGTGATGATGTTCTTCTGCAGCAGCTTCTTGTTCGGCGGGTTGCGGGGCGGCATGGTGTTACCGCTGATTACCTTGCTGCGCCTGAGGTTGGGCAGGGTTCGTCGGGGCATGTGCACTTGTCTTTGTCTGCTGTGGATGGTTCGGAGCCGGATCTGCTGGGTGGGTTTCTTGCTGGTGTGCTTCGGGATGCTCGGGCGTTGACTGCTGTTTGGGCTCCTACCTGGAACAGCTATGTTCGGTTGCGGACTGCTCCGTTCTCTCCGCGGGAGGTTCGGTGGGGGTATGACGATCGGACCGCTTCGGTTAGGGTTGCTGGGCCTTCCTCCTCTCCTCGGTTGGAGTTTCGGTTTGCCGGGAGTGATGCTCAGCCGCATCTTGTTGTTGCTGCTTTGCTTGCTGCTGGGCGGTTTGGGTTGGAGGAGGATCTCGCTCCTCCTGAGCCGGGGGTGGTGGTGGGGTCGCTGGCTGGGTCGCCTTGGGAGGCTCTGTCGTTGCTTCCGCGGGTTGGGGAGTTGCTGGGGGGTGATGTTGGTGGTCAGCTTGAGGCTTTGCTTGGTGAGGAGATTTCTGCTGGGCTGGATTCTGTTACTGACTGGCAGCGGTTGCGTGGTGCTCTGCGGTCGTGAATTTCTTCCGTTTTACAACCCCGAAGCCTGATTGTGACTACGGGCGGCGGCGGTTTGTCAAGGCGGGAAAGCGTGCCTTGACAAACCGCCGCCGCCCGTGTTCTGGCTTCGGATCGGGGTTGCGGGGGGTCTGGGTTTTCCTGTTGTTGCTTGGTGCTGTTGGCTGCCCGTTTTTTTACTTCGGGTGGATGTTCTGGTTGATGTGGAACACGTTTTCCGGGTCGTACCGGTGCTTCACCGCTGCCAGTCTCTCGTAGTTGCCTCGGTAGGACGCTTTCACCCGGTCTTGGCCCTCCTCCATCATGAAGTTCACGTACGCTCCGCCTGCTGATGTCGGGTGCAGCTCCTCCCAGTAGTTGCGTGTCCATTGGGCGATCGCTTCAGCGTTCTCCGGGGCTGGGTCCACTCCGACGATCACTCCTGACCAGCCGCCTTCTCGGTGGGGGAATGCCGTTGCGTCCGGGGATACCCTGGCTGCCGCTCCGTCGATCGGGTACAGGTGCATCGACGAATGCATTGTCGGCAGTGCCTCGCCGTGCTTCAGGTGGATTTCGATTGCTGCGTCCGAGATCTCGTGGAACACGTCCGCTCGCCAATACCACTGCAGGCCCGCTGGGTACAGGGCGTCGAATGCTCCCTGCAGCGCCGTGTACGGCATCTCCTGCAGGCCCACCAGCAATGGTGCGCCGAAGTCGCGGACCGGGGCCAGGACCTCGTCCGCCTTCGCGTGCGCTCCCGTGTAGCACCACACGATGCCGCACGCCTTGCGGCCCCACAGGTGCTCGGGGAACGGTGGGGCCGGGGGTACCGTCAGGAGGCCGAACCAGCCGTTGAGCTCCTCCGGCAGGGATGGCAGGAGCTCGCGGTACCAGCGCAGCACCTCCGGGGTGTCGGCCAGGTCGTAGAGGACCGGGCCGGCGATCACCGAGCCGTGCTCGCCGATGTCGTGGCAGCGGAACGTGAACGATGTCACCACGCCGAAGTTGCCGCCGCCGCCGCGCAGGGCCCAAAACAGGTCCGGGTGGGACGACTCCGATGCCTGGACGAACGAGCCGTCCGCCAGGACGACGTCCGCGGCCAGCAGATTGTCGATCGTCAGGCCGAACCTGCGGGCCAGGTAGCCGATGCCGCCGCCCAGGGTCAGGCCCGCCACTCCAGTCGATGCCACGATGCCCGATGGGGTTGCCATGCCGAACGCCACCGTGGCGTGGTCGACGTCGCCCCACGTGCAGCCGGCGTCCGCGCGGACCGTGTGGTGCACCGGGTCGACCGTGGTGCTGCGGAGGTTCGACAGGTCGATGACCAGCGCGTCGTCGGCGACGCCCAGGCCGCCCGCGTTGTGGCCGCCGCCGCGGACCGCCAGGTCCAGGCCGTGGTCGCGGCCGTAGCGGACGCAGGCCACCACGTCGGCCGCGTCGCGGCAGTAGGCGATCGCCGCCGGGTGTTTGTCGATCATGGCGTTGTAGACCGCTCGGGCTTCGTCGTAGCCCGGGTCCGCCGGTGTGACGAGTGTGCCGCGCAGCGTGGCGGCCAGTTGTTCGTGCGGCAACGCGGTGGTGGTCATGGTGCCCCTCTCGGAGGTTTCCGGTTCGAGGCGAACGTAGGCAGCGGGCGTTCGCGAAGCGTTCGGTCCGTTCAGGACGGCTGCGTGACGGCCAGATCCGCTTCGCAGCGCCGCAGCAGGGCGACGCTGTCCTGCGCGCGGGCCAGCTCCGCGGCGGCCCGCAGGCGCGGCACCGGGTCGGGGTCGTGCGCGGCCCGTCGCCGCAGCACCTCCGGCAGCCACCACCGGTCGTCGCGGGCCTCTCCGGCCGCGAGGGCCGCGTCCAGCGTCGCGCGGGCCGCCTCCGGCGCCGACAGCTCGGCCACCAGCGTCAGCCAGTACGGCATCCGGGCGAACGAGCCCTCGGCCTTGAGGTGTGCGACGCCGTCCTGGGCCGCGGCCAGCCCGGCCGCGCCGCCGTGCGTCCAGCCGCCCAGCACCAGCGCCCACTCCCGGTAGTAGGCGAACCCGTACCGGCCGCACAGCTCGTGCAGCTCCGCCACGGCCGCCGACAGCGACGGCCGGTCGCCCCGCAGCTGGTGGGTGATCGCCGCGTAGGCCAAAGCGATGGTGAGGCTGTACGGGTGGCTCGCCGCGCGGGCCCGCTCGACGGCTTCGGTGCTGCTCGCCACCGCCGCGGCGTCGTGCCCGAGCAGCCAGTGGGCGTGCGCCGCCCAGGCCGGGCCGTGGATGTCCGGGCGGGTGCCGATCGGCCACGTCGACGCGCCGCGCGTGCGCTCGGCGCCCAGCTCGAAGTGCCGCAGTCCCTCGGCCGGGCGGCCCAGGCTCACCGACGAGCCCGCGACGATGAAGTGGGCCGAACCGCTCAGCGCCGGGTTCGTGCCGGGGGCGACCAGCGTGAGCGCGCGTTCGGCCGATTCGTGCGCCAGCGCGGTCCGGCCCTGGACGAACCGGGACGACCACAGCTCCAGCAACGCCGTCAGCGCGGAATCCTTGCTGCCCACGGCTTCCGCGAGCGCGAGCGACCGCTCCAGGGTGCGCTGCAGCTCGGGGGAGGAGTAGCCCTGGTGGGCGTTGAGCGGCCCGGCGAGCGCTTCGAGGACGGCGAGCTCCGCGCGGTCGCGGTTGCCGCTCGGCGGGCGCGCGCGGACCAGCGTCAGCGCCTCCTTCAGCAGCCGGATCGCTTCGGCGTGGGCGAAGGTGCGCGCGGCGACGGCCGCGGCCCGCTGGTAGTGCTCGACCGCGCGGTCCGGGCGGCCGCCACGGGCGTACTGCTCGGCCAGCTGCGCGGCGACGGCGTCCGGGTCGGCGGCGTGCAGCAGCTCCATGCCCTGGGCCAGCCGCCGGTGGAGCAGCCACCGGCGCGGCGGGCTGACCTGCTGGTAGGCCGCGTCGCGCAGTAGGTCGTGGGTGAAGTCGTAGCCACCGCCGACCTCGCGCAGGATCCGGCGGCGCCACAGCTCGTCGACCGCGTCGACGACGGTGTCCGCGTCCAGGTCGCTCGCCTCGGTGAGCAGCTCCAGGGTGCAGTCGCGACCGGCCGCGGCGGCCAGCCCGGCGACCTCCCTGGCGGCCGGGCCGGGCTGTTCGAGCCGGGCCCGCAGCACCCCGGACAGCCGTCCGGCCGGCGGGGCGCCGGTGCGCAGGGCTTCCACGACGTACAGCGGGAAGCCGCCGGTGGCCGCGTGCAGCAGGGTTCGGTCCGATGCGGACAGCGGGCGCCCGGCGACCGCTTCGCCGAGGCGGGCCGTGCCGTCGGCGTCGAACGGCCGCAGGGGCAGCTCGGTCAGCTTGCCGTCGTCGCGCAGCTGGGTGAGCCACGTTTCGGCGCCCCCGTCGCGCAGCGTCGCGGCGACCAGCAGCGGCGCGTCCGGGCGGAGCCCGAGGCAGAAGGTGACGAACGCGCTCGTCTCTTCGTCGCACCACTGCGCGTTGTCGAGCACCAGCAGGACCGGCCGCCCGCCGGCGGTGAGCGCCCGGGCCAGCCCCTCGAAGAACCGCAGGCGCTGCCACGCGTCGACCGTCGGGTGCCCGCCCGCGACCGGCGGCGAGGCCGGCAGCAGCCGCTCGACCTCGGCGCGCCACACCGGGTCCAGCGACGCCGCCGCCCGCTGCACCCCGGGGGTGCGCAGCCAGTCGGCCACCGGGGCCAGCGGGAGCCGGCCCGCCGAGCCGAAGCACCGGCCGGTGGCCACGACGGCGCCCGCCGCCCGCGCCAGCCCGGCCAGCTCGGTGACCAGCCGCGTCTTGCCGACCCCGGCGTCGCCCCGGACGAGCACGACCCCCGCGCGGCCCGCCGCGGCCGTGCGCCAGGCTTCGCTGAGGCGGGCCAGTTCGGCGTCCCGGCCGACGAGCCCGGGCGCCGCCGCCCGCCGGACGTCGGGCTCGGACCGGGCGAGGAGCCGGCGCAGTGCCGCGCGGGTCGGCTCGGCGGGCCCGACCCCGAGCTCGCGTTCGAGGACCGACGCGCACCGGTGGTAGGTGCTCACCGCGCCCGCCCGGTCACCGGCGTCGGCCTGCAGCCGCATCAGGGTCCGGTAGCCGGTCTCCTCCAGCGGGCGCAGCCGGATCCGGCGGCGGGCGGCGGCCAGCGCGGTGGCGCTGTCGCCCGGCGTCCGGCAGATCAGGTCGCACAGCTCGACGCACTGGCGGTCCAGCTCGGCGCGGGCGGCGAGGACCCAGTCGTCGGCCAGGCCCGGCAGCAGGTCGCCGCGGTAGGCGGCGAGCGCGGCCTGGGCACCGGCGAGGACGTGGGCGGCGTCCCCGGCGGCCAGCGCGGCCCGGCGGGCGGTGTCGAACTCCCGCACGTCCACCCGGCTCGACGGCGTGTCACGCCAGCAGAGGTCCCGCCCCGTGACGACCAGGGACGGCAGTTCGCCCAGCACCTGGCGCAGCTGGTGCAGCTCGCGGCGCAGGTTGGTCAGCGCCTGCGCGTCGGTCGAGTCCGGCCAGAACAGCCCGGCGATCACGCGGCGCGGCTGCGCCAGGCCGGCGTGCACGACGAGGTAGGCCACCAGCGCGACCGACCGCGGCGACCGCGTCAGCACGGCACCGGTCGCGTCGTCGGCGATCACCTGCTCGCCCAGCAGCGAAACCCGCAGCACCGGCCCACGCTAACCCCGCTGCGGCGGTGTTGGCGGATCTTCACCGGTGGGGGGTTGCGCCGGGGCCGCCGGGTGCGCAGGCTCGACTCGTGAGCGAGCACGAGTACGACCTCATCGTCATCGGTTCGGGCCCCGGCGGGCAGAAGGCGGCCATCGCCGCGGCGAAGCTCGGCAAGAAGGTGGCGGTCGTCGACCGGCACGACATGGTCGGCGGGGTGTGCGTCAACACCGGCACCATCCCGTCCAAGACGCTGCGCGAAGCGGTGCTCTACCTGACCGGCATGAACCAGCGCGAGCTGTACGGCGCGAGCTACCGGGTCAAGCAGGACATCACCATCGCCGACCTGCTGGCGCGCACCCAGCACGTCGTCGGGCGCGAGGTCCAGGTCGTGCGCGCGCAGCTGATGCGCAACCACATCGACCTGGTCGACGGCACGGGCTCGTTCGCCGACCCGCACACCGTGGTCGTCGAGGGCCGCCACCGCGGCGACCGGCGCACGCTGTCGGCCGACCACGTCGTGATCGCCACCGGCACCCGCCCCGCCCGGCCGAAGCAGGTCGACTTCGACGCCGCCCGCGTGCTCGACTCCGACGAGATCCTGCGGCTCGAGCAGATCCCGTCGTCGCTGGTCGTGGTGGGCGCCGGGGTGATCGGCATCGAGTACGCGTCGATGTTCGCCGCACTCGGCTCGCGGGTCACCGTGGTCGAGCAGCGCGACCACATGCTCGACTTCTGCGACCCGGAGATCGTCGAGTCGCTCAAGTTCCAGCTGCGCGACCTCGGCGTCACGTTCCGCTTCGGCGAGAAGGTCGCGGACGTGGCGGTGTCCGCCGACGCGACGATCACCACGCTGGTGAGCGGCAAGCGGATCCCGGCCGACGGCGTGATGTACTCGGCCGGCCGCCAGGGCATGACCGGCGAGCTCAACCTGGAGGCGGCCGGCCTGGCCGCCGACGAGCGCGGCCGGCTGGTGGTCGACGAGAACTACCGCACGCAGGTACCGCACATCTACGCGGTCGGCGACGTGATCGGCTTCCCGGCCCTGGCGGCGACGTCGATGGACCAGGGCAGGCTCGCGGCGTACCACGCGTTCGGCGAGCCGGCGAACGAGCTGGGCGCCCTGCAGCCGATCGGCATCTACACGATCCCGGAGATTTCCTACGTCGGCGCGACGGAGGCCCAGCTGACGTCGTCGTCGGTGCCGTACGAGGTGGGCATCGCCCGCTACCGCGAGCTGGCCCGCGGCCAGATCACCGGCGACAGCTACGGGATGCTGAAGCTGCTGGTGTCCACAGCGGACCGGAAGCTGCTCGGCGTCCACGTGTTCGGCACGGGCGCGACGGATCTGGTCCACATCGGACAGGCGGTGATGGGCTGCGGCGGCACGGTCGACTACCTGGTGGACGCGGTGTTCAACTACCCGACGCTGTCGGAGGCGTACAAGGTGGCGGCGCTGGACGCGACGAACAAGATCCGGGCGCTGGACCGGTTTTCGTCCTGAACCGCCCCACCGGCCACAGGTGGCCGGTCCGTGACCTGGTTCCCCGGTCTGCGTGGATGTCACGATGGCTCACCGCTTCGCGCGGACGGGGACGCCTTCCCCGCCCCAGCAGTCACATCAGCACCACGTGATCCACTGCCCCCGAACCGGTTTGACACTCGTCTAGAACGTATGTTCGACTGGCGCCGTGCGATGGGATCGGCAGCGGACAGGGGAGGGTGAACCGGCACTGCCCGGGCTGGAGGGCCTGGTGCGATCGGTGCGGTCACCGGAATTCGACGGCGTCACCTTTCACGAGGTGCACGCGCGGTCGGTGCTGAACAAGGTGCCTGCCGGGTCCGGGGTGCCGTTCGGCTGGACCGTCAACCCCTACCGCGGCTGCTCGCACGCCTGCACCTACTGCCTCGAAGGCGGCACCCGGATCCTCATGGCCGACGGCCGGACGCGGGCGCTGTCGGACCTGGAGGTCGGTGACGAGATCTACGGCACCCGGGGCCACGGTGCCGCCCGGCGGCTGGTGCCGACCCGGGTCGAAGCCCACTGGACCACCCTGCGCGCCGCCTACCGCGTGACGCTCGACGACGGCACCCGGCTCGTGGCCGGCGGTGACCACCGGTTCCTCACGAGCAAGGGGTGGAAGCACGTCACCGGCAGCAAGTTCGGCGCCGCGCAGCGGCCGCACCTGACGCCCGGCACCGAGCTGATCGGTGTCGGCCGGTTCGCCCCGACCCCCGACGAAACCCTCGGCTACCGGGCCGGCTACCTCTGCGGGATGCTGCGCTCCGGCGGGTTCGCCGCGGAGCCGGACGCCGCCGCGCGGGCGCTGGAGTACCTGCCGGACTTCGGTGCGTCGGTCGGTTTTCTCAAGGTGCCGCCGGATCCGGACGCCCACTGGCAGCGCGGGTTCCTCGCCGGCGTCTTCGACCTGGCAGGCGGCTACGGCCGCGGCGTCCTCGCGGTGGCGCACGACGAGCCCGAAATCACCGACGCGTTCACCGCCGCGCTCGCCCGCTTCGGCTTCGCCCACCAGCTGGACGAGGTGCCGAAGTTCCCGACGCGCCAGGAAATCCGCCTGCTCGGCGGCGTCGGCGAAGTGCTGCGGTTCCTGCACGTGAGCAACCCCGCCGTGGCTTGGAAGCGGTCGCTCGAAGGCGCGGCGATCGGGGCGAGCCGCCGCCGCGTGGAAGCGATCGAGGCGCTGGGCCTGCAGCTGCCGCTGTTCGACATCACCACCGGCACCGGCGACTTCGTGGCCGACGGCATGGTTTCGCACAACTGCTTCGCCCGGAACACCCACACCTACCTCGACTTCGACGCCGGCCGCGACTTCGACACGCAGGTGGTCGTCAAGATCAACGCGCCGCAGGTGCTGGCCGCGCAGCTGAAGAAGCCGTCGTGGCGGCGCGAGCCCGTCGCGATGGGTACCAACACCGACCCCTACCAGCGCGCCGAGGGCCGCTACCGGCTCATGCCGGGCATCATCACGGCGCTGGCCCGGTCCGGCACGCCGCTGTCGGTGCTGACCAAGGGCACGGTGCTGGCGCGGGACCTGCCGCTGCTGAAGGACGTCTCCGCCGATGTCCCGGTGGGGCTCGCGGTGTCGATCGCGCTCCTCGACGAAGAGCTGCAGCACCGTCTCGAGCCCGGCACGCCGAGCCCGCGGGCGCGGCTGGAGCTGGTCCGCAAGGCCCGCGACGCCGGGTTGCCGTGCTCGGTGCTGGTCGCGCCGGTGCTGCCGTGGCTGACCGACTCGGCCGAGGCCCTGGACGCGCTCTTCGCCCAGCTTGCCGACGTCGGCGCGTCGAGCGTCACGGCGTTCGCGCTGCACCTGCGGCCCGGCGCCCGCGAGTGGTTCGGCCGCTGGCTGGCGGGCACGCACCCGGAGCTCGTCCCGCGGTACCGCGAGCTGTACGCGCGGGGGAGCTACGTGCGGAAGGCGTACCGGGAGCGGCTCGCGGAGCGGGTCGCGCCGCTGCTGCGGCGGCACGGCCTGGCCGCCAAGACCGGCTTCGACCTGCGCGGCCCGGCGCCCGCCGCGCCGGCGGACGTCCCGGCGGAGCAGCTGCGCCTGCTCTGACGGTCCTTTTCGGACCCACCGGGTGACGCGCTGCGCCGTTCGGGGGCGGTGTCTTCGGTTTGCAGCAAAATGTCCGGTCGTGTCGTTGTCGTCGTGTGTCACCGGCGCCTAACGTCGAAGGGATCGATCCCGGAAGGAGCCGGCCGTGACGACCTCGCAGACCGACCGCGTCGCGGCGGCCCGGCTCGCCTGGGCCGCCCTCAAGCTGACGCGGGCCGGCCGGCACCCGGTGGGCGTCGACCGGCTGGCCGCGACGGTCGGCGTGCCCCCGGCCGAAGCCCGGCGGCTGGTCGAGCTGATCGGCTTCACGCTGCACCGCGACCTGGTCTCCACCGGGCCGGCCCCGCGCGGGGCCCACCACCGCCTCGAACCGGCCGAAGGCACCCTCGGCGCCGGCCCCGACGGCACGGTGGACATGTTCCTGCTGGCCATCGCCACCGGCGAGCGCGTGCACGCGACGGCGACCTGCCCGGTCACCGGGACCCGCATCCGCATCGAGCTGACCTCCCACGCGATCCTGCTGGTGGACCCGCCGTCGGTGGTGGTCGCGGCGGTCGACCTCGGCTTCGGCCTGGACGGGGCCGACGCGGTGGCGTGCGCGGGCCAGCCGTTCTTCGCGTCGGCGTCCGCGGCGGCGAGCTGGCTGGTGGCGAACCCGGGCGGGCGCATCTACCAGGTGCCCGCCTACCTGGCCCAGGCCCACCGGCTGGTCGCGGCGCTGGAGATCCGGCCCAAGTACGTCCTCTGACCACCGCGCGGGAGTGGCCTGCCGACGCCGTAGGCTGGGGGGTTCAAGCAGCGTGCACACCCATGTCGAAGGAGAGCAGTCGCAGTGCTCCGCACCCATCAAGCCGGCACCCTGCGTGCCGGACAGGCCGGACAGACCGTCACCCTCACCGGCTGGGTGGCCCGGCGGCGCGATCACGGCGGCGTCATCTTCATCGACCTCCGCGACGCCAGCGGCGTCGCCCAGGTCGTCTTCCGCGAAGGCGAGATGGCCGAGCGCGCGCACGCGCTGCGCTCCGAGTTCTGCGTGAAGATCGTCGGCGAGGTCGCGAAGCGGCCCGAGGGCAACGCCAACGCCGAGATCCCGACCGGCGAGATCGAGGTCCTCGCGACCGAGCTCGAGGTGCTCTCGGAGTCCGCGCCGCTGCCGTTCCCGATCGACGACCGCGTCGACGTCGGCGAAGAGGTCCGCCTCAAGCACCGCTACCTCGACCTGCGCCGCAGCGGCCCGGCCGCGGCCATGCGGCTGCGCAGCGAGGTCTCCCGCGCCGCGCGCGAGGTGCTGCACGCCCAGGACTTCGTCGAGATCGAGACCCCGACGATGACCCGCTCGACGCCCGAAGGCGCGCGCGACTTCCTGGTCCCGGCGCGGCTCAAGCCCGGCTCCTGGTACGCGCTGCCGCAGTCGCCGCAGCTGTTCAAGCAGCTGCTCATGGTCGGCGGCATGGAGCGGTACTACCAGATCGCCCGCTGCTACCGCGACGAAGACTTCCGCGCCGACCGGCAGCCGGAGTTCACCCAGCTCGACATCGAGATGAGCTTCGTCGAGCAGGACGACGTCATCAAGCTCGGCGAGGACATCGTCGCCGCGCTGTGGAAGCTGATCGGGCACGAGATCCCGCGGCCCATCCCGCGCATCACCTACCACGAGGCGATGGCCAAGTACGGCTCCGACAAGCCGGACCTGCGCTTCGACCTCGAGATCACCGACATGACGGAGTTCTTCGCCGACACGCCGTTCCGCGTGTTCCAGGCGCCGTACGTCGGTGCGGTCGTCATGGCGGGTGGCGCCGACCAGCCGCGCCGCCAGCTCGACGCGTGGCAGGAGTGGGCGAAGCAGCGCGGCGCGCGCGGCCTCGCGTACATCCTCGTGAACGAGGACGGCACGCTCGGCGGCCCGGTCGCGAAGAACCTGTCCGAGACCGAGCGCGAGAACGTCGCCGCCGCGGCGGGCGCGAAGCCGGGCGACTGCATCTTCTTCGCCGCGGGCAAGGCCGCGTCGACGCAGCCGCTGCTCGGCGCCGCGCGCGACGAGATCGGCAAGCGGCTCGGCCTGATCGACGAGAACGCCTGGTCGTTCGTGTGGGTCGTCGACGCGCCGCTGTTCGCGCCGGTCGAGGACATCGGCGACGACGTCGCCGTCGGCTCCGGCAAGTGGACCGCGGTGCACCACGCGTTCACCTCGCCGACCCCGGAGTGGATCGACAAGTTCGAGCAGGACCCGGGCAACGCGCTCGCCTACGCCTACGACATCGTCTGCAACGGCAACGAGATCGGCGGCGGCTCGATCCGTATCCACCGCGGCGACGTCCAGAAGCGCGTCTTCAGCCTGATGGGCCTCGGCGAGGAGGAGGCGCAGGAGAAGTTCGGCTTCCTGCTCGACGCCTTCGCCTTCGGCCCGCCGCCGCACGGCGGCATCGCGTTCGGCTGGGACCGGATCGTCATGCTGCTGGCGAAGGCCGACTCGCTGCGTGACGTGATCGCGTTCCCGAAGACCGGCGGCGGCTACGACCCGCTGACCGCGGCGCCGGCGCCGATCACGGCGCAGCAGCGCAAGGAGGCCGGGATCGACGCGAAACCGGCCGCCGCCCCGCAGAACTAGTGCTGCACCTCAGGGCCGTGTGCCCGCAGGAGAAGACCGCTTCGGCGCTCGGCATCCTGCGGGCGCACGCCGGCACGGCACACCTGGTCGTGCACCGCGGCGCCGCCGTGGAACCGGCGGGTGACCTGGTCGAGGCCGACATCGCGCGTGAGGCGGCGGACGAGATCATCGACGCCCTGTGCGCGCTCGACCTCGACCACACCGGCGGCATCACCCTGGAAGCGCTCGACACGGCGCTGTCCGACGCCGCCGACCGGGCGGAAGAGGCGGCGCCGGGCGAAGCCGCCGACGCCGTGGTGTGGGAGGAGCTGGTCGCGCGCACCGGGGAGGAATCCCGGCTGAACGTGACGTTCCTGGCCTTCCTCACCATCGCGTGCCTGCTCGCCGCGGTCGGCGTGCTGACGAACTCCGCGGTGACGATCGTCGGCGCGATGGTGGTCGGCCCGGAGTTCGGGCCGCTGGCCGCCCTCGCGGTCGGGCTCGTGCTGCGCCGATGGGACCTGGTCCGCCGCGCGGCCGCGGCGCTGGGGATCGGCTTCCCGCTGGCGATGGTCGTGACGCTGGGCGGCGCCCTGCTCGTGCGCGCGACCGACGTCTTCGGCGCGGACGCGTTCCGGCTGGAGCGGAACCACGACGTCGACTTCGTCTTCTCCGTCGGGGTGCCGTCCCTGGTCGTCGCGATGCTGGCCGGCGCCGCCGGGATGCTCGCCATGACGTCGGCGAAGTCGGCCGCGCTGGTGGGCGTGTTCATCTCCGTGACGACGGTGCCGGCCGCGGGGTACGCGGTCGTCGCGGCCGTGGCGGGGGAGTGGAGCCGGTGTCTCCAGTCCGTCGGGCAGCTGCTGGTCAACCTTCTCGGAATCGTTGCAGCAGCGGCCATTGTGTTGATCGTGCGCCGGAATGGGCAACGTTCAGCGGTGGGAACGCGTCCGCTTTCACGGGGGTGACCCGGGTCCGGGCGGGTTGCGCCTTTCTGTCCGGATGTCAGTAGTCATGGTTGCTCAGTCACGAGTAGGGTCGGTGACAATGACAGTCGACACCTCCTCCACCGGCGACGCTGGGGTCGGGGCAGGAGCCGAGCAGCTCGCCGTCGCCGCGGCGGTCGCGGCGGGCGAGTCCGTTCTCTCGCGCCGGTTCGGCAGTCCGATCACCCTGGTCGCGCCGGAGGACCTCGCGGGCAGCGGGCCGGCGACGGTGGTCCGCGCGAGAGTGGTGTCGTCGTCCTTCGCGCTGCCGCGCACACTGGTGATCAAGCACTACCCGGACCAGCCGGCGGCGGGCGCCGACCCGTTCGCCCAGGAGGCGGTCAGCTACCAGCTGTTCACGGCGCTGTCCCCGGACGAGCGGATGTGCCCGGAGCTGCTGGCCCACGACGGCCGCGACCGCGTGCTGGTCCTGGAGGACCTGGGCCGCACGCCGACGCTGGAGGACAAGCTCTACGCCCGCGACTCCCGCGCGGCCGAGCGCGCCCTGCTGTCCTGGGCCCGGTCCCTGGGCCGCCTGCACGCGAACACGGCGGGGCGCGAAGCGGACTTCAACGCGTTGCTGCGTCGCCTCGGCGGCCCGGCGAAGAGCGATTCCGGCGGCGTCGACGAGCTGTGCGCGCGGGTGCCGTCCCTGATCCAGGAGCGTCTGGGCATCCCGGTGCCGGACGAGGTCCGCGCCCAGGTGACGGCGGCGCTGGAGCAGTCGCGGTCGGCGGGCTTCCGGGCGTTCAGCCCGGTCGAGCTCAGCCCGGACAACAACTTGGTGACGGGCCAGGGCGTCCGGTTCCTCGACTTCGAGTACGGCTGCGTCCGCTCGGCCCTGGTCGACGCGGCCCACCTGCGGTTGCCGTTCGCGAGCTGGCCGGACGCACTGGCCCTCCCGGCGGGCATGAGCGAAGCGATGATCGCGGCCTGGCGCGCGGAGGTGGTGGGCATCTGGCCGGCCTTCGCCGACGACGAGGTGCTGGCAACCCACCTGACGGCCAGCGAGCTGCTGCGGGTCTGGCTGATCACGGGCGAGGAGCTGGGCGCGCTGAACCTGTCCCGCCACGCGGCCCCGGTGAGCCGCGAGGCGGCGTTCGTGACGTGGTGGCGGGATCTGGCGAAGCACGCGGGATACGTCCGGATGACGGCGGTGCCGGAGTTCGCGGCCCGCGTGGCGGCGGCCCTGGCGGCACGGCTGGGACCGCACGCCGACCTGGCGTTCTACCCGGCGTTCCGCTGAGGCCCGAGGCGGCGGGGCGGCGGCACCCGAAGGTCGCGAATGACTCATTCGGGACCGCTGGTGTCCCGAATGAGTCATTCGCGACGCCGGTGGCCGGTGCCCGTGAGGTCCGCGTCAAGAATTAGGCCCGGTGTCGCAGGCGCGTTACCTCGACCTCACCGCCTGTGAGCCTGCGTGGCCGATGGTCGTCAGCGTGACCGTGATGAGCGTCGATGTCACCCCCGAACTCCCCGAGCCCGGCCGCCGGCCCCCGCTGGCCGCGGTTCCGCCGCTGCAGCCCAGGGCGGCGCGGCGGCTGGTCGTGCTCGGTGACTCCACCGCTGTCGGCCTCGGGGATCCGCTTCCCCGGCGGGCCGGCTGGCGGGGGGTCGGCCCGCTGGTCGCCGCCGCGCTCGGGGTGGCGCCCGACGGCTACCTGAACCCCTCCTTCGCCGGGGCGCGGATGCGGTGCGTGCTCACCGAACAGGTGCCCGCCGCCGTGGCGCACCGGCCCGATGTGGCGCTCGTCGTCGCCGGGATGAACGACACCCTGCGGCCGGACTTCGACGCCGCGCGCATCGCCGCCGATCTCACCGGGGTGATCCGCGGGCTCCGGGAACACGGCACCACCGTCGTGCCCGTCCGGTTCCACGACCACAGCAAGGTCTTCCGCCTCCCGCAGTCGCTGAAACGCGCCCTCAGCGCCCGCGTCGCCGAGCTCAACGCGGCCATCGACGAGGTCGTCGCCGGGGAAGGCGTGCCCTGCCTCGATCTCGCGCGGCTGCCCGGCGCCTACGACCTGGCGTCCTGGAGCGTCGACCGGCTGCACCCCTCCGAACTGGGCCACCGCATGCTCGCGAACGGCTTCACCGGGCTGCTCGCCGAAGCCGGGTTCGCCGTGCCGGAACCGGTGAGCCTCACCTGCAGCGGCGGGGTCCAGCCGAGCACCGCGGGGCACGTGGGGTGGCTGGTGCTCAAGGGCATCCCGTGGCTGTGGCGCCGCGGCCGCGAATTCCTGCCCTACGCCGCGGTGATCATGTGGAACTCGTTCCGCGCCCGCTGAACACCCGCAGCGCCTCCACGTCCGAAGCCGGGTTGCGGACGAAGTAGTCCGCCCACTCCTCGATGTCCGGGTATGCCGACCGTGAAGCGAGGAACCGGCACGCCGCCTCGGTGTCGTACTCCGTGCGCCGCAGCTGGACGCCGTCGCCGAGCAGGGCCCAGTGCGCACCCCTTGCCCCGTAAGGCATCCCGACGCTGCCCGGGTTCACCACCAGCCGCCGGTCGGCGAACCGGGCGAACTGCATGTGCGTGTGTCCGCACACCACCGTCGGCGCGGAAACGCCCGCCAGCACCTCCGCCCAGCGCTCCGGGGGCGAGTCCACCAGCACGATCTCGGTGTCGTTGCGCGGGGTGGCGTGGCAGAAGAGCACTTCGCCCAGCGTGACGGTCAGCGGCAGCGCGTCCAGCAGCGGCAGGTCGGCCGGACGCAGCTGCCGCGCCGTCCACGGGAAGATCGGGTCCGGGACGAACGAGCCGCCGGTGCGGGCCGATTCCGCCAGCTCGCGGTCGGCGTTGCCGCGGACCCACACCGCGCGGTCGCCGAGCTCCTGCAGCCGTTCGAGGGTCTCGACCGGCATCGGCCCGGCCAGCACGTCGCCCAGCAGCACGATCCGGTCCGCCGCCCGGACGTCCGGCTCCGCCAGGACCGCCTCCAGCGCCGGCAGCACCCCGTGGATGTCGGACAGCACGGCCACGTTCACCGCCCCACCATCGGGCACGGGCCGCGCCCCGGGCGAGGGATTTCGCCCAGGGCGCAACGCCGTCACCCCACGGTGAGCGGCAGCTCGCGCACGCCCGTCATGTTCGGGTTGACCTGGAACTTCGGCGGCTCACCCGGGATCGTGCGCAACGCCGGGTAGCGGTCGAACAGGATGTCCAGCGCCACCCGCCCTTCCAGCCGCGCGAGCGGTGCGCCGATGCAGAAGTGGATGCCGCGGCCGAACGCCAGGTGCGGGTTGGGGTCGCGCAGCGGGTCGAACCGGCCCGGGTCGGCGAACACCCGCTCGTCCCGGTTGGCCGCCGCCACCCACACCAGCAGCATCTGGTCGGCCGGCACGGTGACGCCGCCGACCTCCGCCTCCCGCATCGTCGTGCGGCCGACCGCCGCGAACGGCGTGAGGAACCGCAGCGACTCCTCGATCACCGGCGGCACGAGCGCCCGGTCGGCGCGCGCCCGCTCGTCCCACTCCGGGTAGGTGTCCAGGCACAGCACCACGTTGCCGAGCAGCATCGTGGTGGTGATGTGGCCGGCCAGCAGCAGGATGTTCGCGAAGTTGACGACTTCGGCGCGGGACAGCCGTTCGCCGTCCAGCTCGGCCTCGACCAGCTTCGTCAGCAGGTCCTCGCGCGGCTGCTTGCGCCGCTCGTCGACGTGCCCGCCCAGGTAGTCGATGAGCGCCTTCTGGCCTTCCAGGGACTTCTTGATCGCTTCACCCTGCTTCTCGTCCTGCTTCACCAGCGAAACCTGGTCGGCGGACTCGAACATGCGGTCCACCCAGCCTTTGAACAGGTACCGGTCGCTCGCCGGGACGCCCAGCAGCTCGGCGATCACGATCACCGGCAGCGGGTAGGCCAGGTCGGCCACCAGCTCCAGCCGGCCGCCGCCGGGGGCGGTGTCGAGCAGCTCGCGGGTGATCGCGGCGATCCGCGGCTCGAGGTCCGCCACCACCTTCGGCGTGAACGCGCGGCTGACGAGCTTGCGCATCTTGTTGTGCAGCGGCGGATCCAGCTGCAGGATGCTGCCCGCCGCGAGCGCGTCCTCGTCGAGTTCCGGCATCATCTCCTTCGGCACCAGGCGGGACGTGTCGGACGAGAACGTCGCCGGGTCGCGGAGGATCCCCTCGGCCTCCGGGTGCCCGTAGACGTTCCACATCCCCAGTTCCGCGGCGAACTCGACCTGCTTCTCCGGCTGCTTCCCCCGCAGCCAGAACTGGGATTCGTGGAGTCCCCAGGTATCGGCGAGTGTGGTGGTCATTTCCGCCCCTTTCCCCTGTGCAGCCCCGGGAGCTACCCGGGTGACCTGGTGGGATCGTGTGCGTAGATCCCGTTGCGGTAGCCCGCGACGAGCTCCTCGAGCGCCGAGCCCAGTTCCGCCGCCACCTCCGCGACCGCGCCGGGATCGGGCTCCCCGGCCGGTTCGAACGCGGTGCGGATCACGTGCGCGAGGACGGCCGCCTTCTCTTCGAGGGGAACGCCCTCGAACTCGTGCGAAAGCGTGTCGCCCAGGTAGAAGCCGAGCGTCGAGGCGCTGAGCGCGTAGCTCAGGTTCGGCACGTCCGCGCGGATCAGCCCGTGCCGCAGCATGGTTTCCTCGAACTGCGCGCGCAGTTCGTCCTGCTGCTTGTGCAGGGCGAGGTCGCCGAGCGAGCCGAACATCTCGGCGTTGCCGCGCAGCATCGCCATCACCAGCGGACGGCGGTGCGTGATCAGGAACGACCCGGGGATCATCCGGTGCGGCAGGATCATCGCCGGGTCGGCCTTGATCGCCTGCAGGACCTCGTCGGTCAGGTCGGCCGATTCGCGCATCATCAACGCCTGGAACAGCAGTTCCTTGTTGCGCCAGTGCAGGTAGACGGTGCCCTTGCCGATGCCGACCGCGCGCGCGATGTCGTCCACCGCCACCTTGCGGTAGCCCATGCGCAGCAGCAGCTCGCCCGCCGCGTCCAGGATCCGGTCGGCGCGCTCGCGGTTGGGATGGCTCATGCGGTCGTCCACCTGCGGGTTCGTTGAGTGTTTGACGTGTTGACCGGATTCGCACTTTCGGTCAACCGGTCAGCACGACGGTAGCGCCGATCCGGGGACCGGGGCAAGCGGTTCTGTCGGTGGCTTCGGTTAACGTCATCGGTGTGGCACAGGACGAGCTCTTCCCCGGCGACGCACTCTTCTCCGCGGAGCCGGCATCCCATCGAGCGAACGCCGACATCGCGCCTCCGCCGGAGCGCACGGGGTCGAACGCGGGCGCGGAACCGCAGGCCGACCCGGCCAGCTCGCCGCTGGCCGTGCGGATGCGGCCGCGTTCGCTCGACGAGGTCGTCGGCCAGCAGCACCTGCTGCGCGAAGGGGCTCCGCTGCGGCGGCTGGTCGAAGGCGCCGCGCCGGCGTCGGTGCTGCTCTACGGCCCGCCGGGCACGGGCAAGACGACGCTGGCCAACCTCGTCTCGATCGCCACCGGCCGCCGGTTCGTCGCGATGTCGGCGCTCTCGGCGGGCGTGAAGGAGGTGCGCGGGGTCATCGAGGAGGCCCGGCGGCGCCGCCAGTACAACGCCGAGAACACCGTGCTGTTCATCGATGAGGTGCACCGGTTCTCCAAGACCCAGCAAGACGCGCTGCTCGGCGCGGTCGAGGACCGCACGGTGCTGCTGGTCGCGGCGACCACCGAGAACCCGTCGTTCTCCGTCGTCTCGCCGCTGCTGTCGCGGTCGCTGGTGCTGCAGCTGCGGCCGCTCACCGACGACGACATCACGGCGCTGCTCGAGCGCGCCCTGGCCGACGAGCGCGGCCTCGGCGGCGAGCTGACCCTGACCGAGGACGCCCGCGCCCACCTCGTCCGGCTCGCGGGCGGGGACGCGCGCCGTGCGCTCACCGCGCTGGAGGCGGCAGCGGACGCGGCGTCGGCCACCGAGGCGAAGACGATCGACCTGCCCATCGTCGAGTCCACAGTGGACAAGGCGGCGGTGCGCTACGACCGCGACGGCGACCAGCACTACGACGTGATCAGCGCGTTCATCAAGTCGATCCGCGGGTCCGATGTGGACGCCGCACTGCACTACCTGGCCCGGATGATCGAGGCGGGGGAGGACCCGCGGTTCCTCGCGCGGCGGCTGGTGGTGCACGCGAGCGAGGACATCGGGATGGCCGACCCCACGGCACTGCAGTCGGCGGTCGCGGCCGCGCACGCGGTGCAGTTCATCGGCATGCCGGAGGGCAGGCTGGCCCTAGCGCAGGCGACCGTGCACCTGGCCACCGCGCCGAAGTCCAACGCGGTGATCAAGGGCATCGACGCCGCGCTCGCGGACGTCCGCGCGGGGCTGGCCGGCACGGTCCCGCCGCACCTGCGCGACGGGCACTACGCGGGCGCGAAGAAACTGGGCAACGCGCAGGGCTACCGGTACCCGCACGACGTGCCCGAGGGGGTGCTGGCCCAGCAGTACCCGCCGGACGACCTGGTGGGCCGGGACTACTACGAGCCCACCCAGCGCGGGGCCGAGCGGACCCTCGCCGAGCGCGTCCCGAAGCTGCGCCGGACGATCCGCGGGCGGTGAGCACGGCGTGCCGAGGGCTTGAGGCAGAACACCGTTCACCCGGAGTGCGGGCCGGGGTGGCCAAGATCATCGGGGTTCGTAAACTTTCCCCCTTCGAGTCGGCCCGGAACCGGGGAGGGCCGCAGCGACGGCAGGAGGCGAACCCGTGCCCGCGACGCTGCAGTGCATCGTCTTGGACTGTCCGGAACCGCTCGTGCTCGCCCGCTTCTACCAGGCCCTGCTCGGCGGCGAGGTGGACCGGCCCGACCCGCGGTGGCGGGTCGACGACGACTGGTCCACCCTGCACGTGAACGAGCTGGTGCTGGGCTTCCAGCGGGCGTACGGCCACCAGCCGCCGCGCTGGCCGGACCCGGCGTTCCCGCAGCAGTTCCACCTCGACTTCGAGGTCGACGATCTCCGCGAGTCCCACCACCAGGTGCTGGCCAACGGCGGCCGGCTGCTCGACCCGGACCTCGGCGGCCGCGGCTGGCGCGTCTACGCCGATCCGGCGGGCCACCCGTTCTGCCTGCTCGGCGACTACTGAGCGCGCGAGCCCGCTCGGCGTCGGCCACGATGGCGGCATGACTGTCGCGTTTCTCGGCACCGGGATCATGGGCGCTCCGATGGCCGCCAACGTCGCCAAGGCGGGCCTCGACGTCCGGGTCTGGAACCGGACCCGCGCCAAGGCCGAGCCCCTGTCCGACGTGGCGACGGTGGCTTCCTCCGCAGCTGCCGCGGCCGAGGGCGCGGACATCCTCGTCACGATGCTCGCCGACGGCCCAGCGGTTGCCGAAGCGTTCGAGGCTGCTTCGCCCGCTTCGGGGACGTTGTGGCTGCAGATGAGCACGGTCGGCATCGACTGGACCGACCGGCTGGCCGCGATGGCGGAGAAGGCGGGCGTGGTGTTCGTGGACGCGCCGGTGCTCGGCACCCGTCAGCCGGCGGAGCAGGCCCAGCTGCTGGTGCTGGGCTCGGGGCCGGAGGAGTCCCGGCCGGCGGCGACGCCGGTGTTCGACGCGGTCGGCATGCGCACGATCTGGCTCGGCCCCGCGGGCCGAGGCAGCCGCCTGAAGCTCGTGATGAACGCGTGGGTGCTCGCGCTGACCAACGCAACGGCGGAGAGCCTGGGCCTGGCCCGGGCACTCGGCCTGGACCCGGCCCTGTTCCTGGAGACGATCAAGGGCGGCGGCCTCGACGTCGGCTACGCCCACGTGAAGGGCGGCGCGATGCTGGCGGGCGAATACCCGCCGGCGTTCCCGGCGAGCCTGGCGGCGAAGGACGCCGGCCTGGTCGTGGCGGCGGCCGGCGACGACGTCGACGTGGCGGGCGCGAAGGCGGTGCTGGCCCACCTGGAGGCGGCGGTCGAGGCCGGGTACGGCGACGAGGACATGGCTGCCTTGTACCGGGTGATCGTCGGGGACCGCTGAGCCGGGCTTTCCGGGCCCGGCGGGGTGACACGGTCGGGGACCCGGCCAGGCGGTAACCTCAGTCGGCATCCCGACCCCTGAACCGAGGAGGGCCCGTGTCGGCAGGGCAGATCGCCGCGTTGATCGCCGCAGGAGCATTCGTGGTGCTGGTCGTCCTGCTGGCGATCCCGCTGATCAAGCTCGGCAAGACGCTGGACGCGGCCACCGAGGCGATCGAGCGCACCAACAGCAACACCGATCCGCTGCTGATCGGCGCGAACGAGACGATCACGCACGTCAACACCCAGCTCGAGCGGGTGGACGCCGTCACCGCGAACGCCCAGGCCGTCACCGGGAACGTCTCCGCGCTGACGTCGGTGTTCACCGCGACGCTGGGCGGCCCGCTGGTCAAGACCGCGGCGCTGTCCTACGGCCTGTCCAAGGCGATCAAGGCGCGCAAGAAGAAGAGCGCCTTGAAGGCCGCCAGGAAGGCCGGGAAATGAAGCGGCTGTTCTGGCTCGGCGTCGGCGTGGTCGCCGGCGTCGCGCTGTCCCGCAAGGCCGCCGAAACGGCTCGTCAGGCCACCCCGGCCGGGTTAGCATCGAACCTGGGGGACGCCGTGCGCGAGCTGGCGGGTGCCGTGGGTTCGTTCGGCGCCGAGGTGCGCGCGGGCATGAACGAGCGGGAACAGGAGCTGCACGACATGGTCGAGGAGCGGACGGGCGTGGCAGCGCCCCGCGCCGAGGGACGGCACGCGGCCGCCCGGCGCCCGGTCCGGCGAGCTCGCCGGGCGGAGGGCTGATCCGGGCCTGCCCGGAACCCCTTCGCCGTCGCCGCCGACCCCGTTCCGAACCACCGTCACAAGGACACACCCGTGGACACTCACGAAATCACCGATCGTTTCCTGCGCCATTTCGAAAGCAAGGGCCACACGCGCGTGCCGAGCGCGCCGCTGATCCTCGACGACCCGAACCTGCTGTTCGTCAACGCCGGCATGGTGCAGTTCAAGCCGTACTTCCTCGGTGAGGCGCCGCCGCCGTACCCGCGCGCGACCTCCGTGCAGAAGTGCGTGCGCACGCCGGACATCGACGAGGTCGGCAAGACCACCCGGCACAACACCTTCTTCCAGATGGCCGGCAACTTCTCCTTCGGCGACTACTTCAAGGAAGGCGCCATCGAGTACGCCTGGGAGCTGATCACCAAGCCCCAGAGCGAAGGCGGCTACGGCCTCGACCCGAACCGGCTCTGGGCGACCGTCTACGAGGACGACGCCGAGGCGGCCGGCCTGTGGAAGAAGATCACCGGCCTGCCCGGCGAGCGCATCCAGGCGCGCGACATGGTCGACAACTTCTGGTCGATGGGCATCCCCGGCCCGTGCGGCCCGTGCTCGGAGATCTACTACGACCGCGGCCCGGAGTACGGCCGCGAGGGCGGCCCGGTCGTCGACGAGGACCGCTACATCGAGATCTGGAACCTGGTGTTCATGCAGAACATCCGGGGCGAGGGCAGCGGCAAGAAGGACTTCCCGATCCTCGGCGAGCTGCCCGCGAAGAACATCGACACCGGTATGGGCGTCGAGCGCGTCGCGACGATCCTGCAGGGCGTCGAGAACGTCTACGAGACCGACCTCGTGCGCCCGGTCATCGGCCGCGCCGAGGAGTTCTCCGGCCGCCGCTACGGCAGCAACCACGCCGACGACGTCCGCTTCCGCGTCATCGCCGACCACGCCCGCACCGGCGTGCTGCTGATCGGCGACGGCGTCACGCCGGGCAACGACGGCCGCGGCTACGTGCTGCGCCGCCTCCTGCGCCGCATCGTCCGCTCCACGCGCCTGCTGGGCGTGCACGAGCCGGTGCTGCAGGAGTTCGCGAAGGTCGTGCGCGACACGATGGGCCCGACCTACCCCGAGCTGGTCGACGGTTTCGACCGGATCAGCGAGGTCGTCCGGATCGAAGAGGAAGCCTTCCTCTCGACCCTGACGAGCGGTTCGCGCATCTTCGACCTCGCGGCCGAGGAGACCAAGCGCGGCGGCGGCGACGTGCTCGCCGGCGACAAGGCGTTCCAGCTGCACGACACCTACGGCTTCCCGATCGACCTCACCCTCGAAATGGCGGCCGAGCAGGGCCTCACCGTCGACGAGGACGGCTTCCGCACGCTCATGAACGAGCAGCGGACCCGCGCGAAGGCGGACGCGGCGGCCCGCAAGACCGGCCACGGCGACCTCTCGGAGTACCGCAAGGTCCTGGAGCAGCACGGCGAGACCGAGTTCCTCGGCTACACCGACCTGCAGGCCGAGGCGAAGGTCGTCGCGCTGCTCGAAGACGGGCAGCCGGTCCGCAGCGTCTCCGCGGGCAAGAAGGCCGAGCTGGTCCTCGACCGGACGCCGTTCTACGCCGAGAGCGGTGGCCAGGTCGCCGACACCGGCGTGCTCCTCGGCGACGGCGTCGAACTGAAGGTCCTGGACGTCCAGAAGATCGTGCCCGGCCTGTACGTGCACCGCGTCGAGGTCACCGAGGGCGAGGTCGGCCTGGACACCAAGCTGACCGGCTCGGTCGACGCGCACCGCCGCCTCTCGATCGAGCGTTCGCACTCCGCGACGCACCTGGTGCACGCGGCCGTCCGCGGCGCGTACGGCAAGCGCGCGGCGCAGGCGGGCTCGCTGAACTCGCCGGGCCGCATGCGGTTCGACTTCACCACCCCCGGCTCGGTGTCGTCGGACGTGCTGACCGAGGTCGAGCAGGAGGTCAACGACTACCTGCAGACCAACGTCGAGGTGCAGAGCTACACCACGACCAAGGACAAGGCCCTCGAGCTGGGCGCGGTCGCGCTGTTCGGCGAGAAGTACGGCAACGACGTCCGCGTGGTCGACATGGGCGACTACTCCCGCGAGCTCTGCGGTGGCACGCACGTCGACCGGATCGGCCAGCTCGGCCTGGTCAAGCTGGTCTCCGACGCCTCCATCGGCTCGGGCGTGCACCGCGTCGAGGCGCTGGTCGGCACGGACGCGCTCAAGTACGTCCGCAAGGAGCAGCTGCTGGTCTCGCAGCTGGCGAACACCTTCAAGGTGCCGTCGGACCAGCTGCCGGGCCGCATCGACGACGTCCTGACCCGGCTGAAGAACGCCGAGAAGGAGATCGCGCAGCTCAAGACCCAGCAGGTGCTGGGCTCGGCGGGCGCGCTGGTCGACAAGGCCCAGGAGATCGGCGGGGTCACGGTCGTGGCCGAGGTCGTCCCGGACGTCGACGGCAACGGCCTGCGCGCGCTGGCCTCCGACATCCGCGGCCGGCTCGGCTCGCGGCCCGGCGTGGTGGCGCTGTTCTCGCCGGCCGGCGAGAAGCTGAGCTTCGTCGTCGCGACGACGAAGGCGGCCCAGGACAAGGGCATCGCCGCGGGCAAGCTGGTGCCGTCGTTCGCCGAGAAGATCGGCGGCCGGGGCGGCGGCAAGCCCGACATGGCCCAGGGCGGTGGCACGAACCCGGCCGGCGCGAACGAGGCGGTCACGGCCCTGCGCTCGGCGATTGCCGGCATTGGTTAACCGCGGAAACCGCGGCCCGGACCGTCCCGGCGTGGGCGATCCGGGCCGGGGCCGCCGGCTCGGCGTGGATGTCGGATCCGTCCGGGTCGGGGTGGCGCTGAGCGATCCGGCCCCCGTGCTGGCGTCGCCATTGGTTACCCTCTCCCGCGATGCGACCGACGACAGTGATCTGGACCAGCTGGCCGCGCTCGTCACCGAACACGAGGTGGTCGAGGTGATCGTGGGCCTGCCGAGAACGCTCGCCAACCGCCAGGGCCCGGCGGCCGAGCTGGCCATCGCGTATTCTGAACGCCTGGCCGGGCGGATAGCGCCCGTGCCGGTCCGGCTGGGCGACGAGCGGCTGACCACGGTCACCGCATCCCGCATCCTCTCCCAGCGCGGGGTCAAAGGCCGCAAGCAGCGCGCGGTGGTCGACCAGGCCGCCGCCGTCGAGATCCTGCAGGCCTGGATCGACGCCGCCGCTGCGCACCGCGCCCGGGAGGGAGACCGATGAACGAGCAGCCACCTGAGCCTTCACGCGGGCGCCGGCGACTGCGCGAGCCGGAAGCGGCCACCCCGCCGCCGTCCCGGCCCGCACCGCGCCGTGCCGACCCGCGCCACACCCCGAGCGGCCAGCACGAGCTGCCGCCGCGTCGCGGGCAGGCGCCCAGCGGCGAGTACGACCTGCCGCAGCCCTCCCGCCGGGCCCGGCCCGGGGAGCCGGCCTACGACCCGCGCCAGGACGCCCCGCCGTCCGGCCGTCGCCGCCGCCTCGAGCCGCCGGGCACCCTGCCCCCGGCCGACGACGACGTCGACCCCCAGGAGCGGCGGGCCGCCCCGGCCCGCGCCGCCCGCGCCCGCCACGGCCTCGACGAGGGCTCGGAGCTCGAGCCGCCGGCCCCGCGCCGCCGCCGCGCGCCGGACCCCGGGGAGACCGAGGCCAGGGCGCCCCGGCGTCGCACGGCGCCGGACCCCGGCGAAGCCGAAGGCCGGCGGCGCGCCATGCCCGAGCGCATCGAACCGGCGCCCCCGCGACGGCGTCGCGCCGAGCCCGACGCGGCCGAGCCCCCACCGGGCCGGCGTGGCCCGGCACCCGAGCCGCGGGAAGCCGCCGCGCCGCCGCCCGGCCGCCGCCGCGCCCCCGAAGCGGCCGAGTCCGCCGATTCGCGGCGCCGCCGCCCGGCCCCCGATCCCGACGCCGTCCCCGAACCGCCCGCCCGGCGGCCCGCCCAGCCGGGTGACCGGTCCGCAGGCGTGCCCGAACCCGGCGCCGAGCGCCGCCGCCGTCCGCCGGCCCCGCCGGTGCGCGAGGAACCGGTCACCGACGTCCTGCCCGCGCTCGCCCCGCCGCCCCCGGCCGAGCCGCCCCGCGCGCCGCGCGAGGAACCCGAGCCGCTCGCCGAGGACGACGAATACGCGGACTACGACGAGTACGACGAGTACGCGGACTACGACGAGGCGGAGTACGACGAGGAGTACGACGACTACGACGAAGAGCCGGAGAAGCCGCGGAAGAAGAAGGGCAAGCGCGCCCTCGGCTGGGTCGCCGCGATCGCGGTGATCGCCCTGCTCGCGGGCGGCGCCTACTACGGCTTCAACCGGATCTTCGGCTACGACGACTTCGACGGCGCCGGCACCGACGACGTCGTGTTCCAGGTGGACGACGGCGACACGACGTCCGCGATCGGCGCGAAGCTCGCCAGTGCGGGCATCGTCGCCAGCGGCAAGGCGTTCGTGAAGGCCGGCGAGGACAACCCGAAGCTCGCCCGGGTCCAGCACGGCTTCTACGTGATGAAGTCGCACATGTCCGGGGCCAGCGCGGTCGACCGGATCACCACCCCGGACGCGCGCGTCGGGCAGCTGGAGATCCGGCCGTACACGCAGTTCGACGACATCACCCAGCCCGACGGCAAGGTCACGCCCGGCGTGTACAGCCTGATGGCGAAGGCGTCCTGCGCGCAGCTCAACGGGAAGAGCACCTGCGTCTCGGCCGACGACCTGCGCAAGGCCGTCGAGGCGGCGGACCTCAAGCAGCTCGGCGTGCCGGACTGGGCGATCGAGCCGGCGAACAAGGCCGACCGCAAGGACCGCAGGCTGGAGGGCCTGATCGCGCCCGGCGTCTACGACGTCAAGCCCGGGTCCACCGCGCCGGAGATCCTCGGGCAGCTGGTGCACAGCTCGGCCGAGGCGCTGCAGAACGACGGGCTGACCCCGCAGTCGACCGGCCCGGGCATGACGCCGTACCAGACGCTGATCATCGCCTCGATCATCGAGCGCGAGGCGGTGAAGGCCGACTTCGGCAAGCTCTCGCGGGTCATCTACAACCGGCTGAAGATCAACATGCGGCTGCAGATGGACTCGACCGTCAACTACGTGCTGGACCGCCCGACGCTGCTGACGGACGAAGGCGACCGGGCGAAGTCCGGCGCGTACAACACGTACAAGAACACCGGGCTGCCGCCGACCCCGATCGCGGTGCCGAGCCCGGACGCGATCAAGGTGGCGGTCAAGCCGCCCGAGGGTGACTGGGTGTACTTCGTCAAGTGCGAGAAGAACGGCCTCTCGTGCTTCGCGGTCACCAACGACGAGCACAACCGCAACCGGGACCTGGCCAGGTCACGCGGTGTCATCTGAGCCGCGCAAGGCCGCCGTGCTCGGAAAGCCGGTGGCGCACTCGCTGTCCCCGGTGCTGCACGGCGCCGCGTTCGCCGCGCTCGGCCTGACCGGCTGGACGTACGAGCGGATCGAGACCGGCGCCGCGGAGCTCCCGGCGCTGGTCGACGGCCTCGGCCCGGAGTGGGCCGGGTTTTCGGTGACCATGCCGGGCAAGCGCGCGGCCCTCGACCACGCCGGCGAGGTGACGCCGCGGGCGGCCGCGGTCGGCGCGGCCAACACCCTCGTGCGGTCCGGGACGGGCTGGCTCGCCGACTGCACCGACGTCGAGGGCGTCACCGGCGCGCTGCGGGCGGCCGGCGGCTACCAGCCGTCCCCCGGGGACACCGCGATCGTGCTGGGCGCGGGCGGCACCGCGGCGGCGGCGGTCGTCGGGCTCGCGGACCTCGGCGTGCGGCAGGTGCGGCTGGTCGTGCGCGAACCGGCCCGGGCCGGCGAAACGCTCGACGCGGCGAAGCGGGCGTCGCTCGACGTCGACGTCCTGCGCTGGTCCGAGACGGACTTCACGGCGCTGGCGGCGGGGGCGGCGGTCCTGGTGAACACCGTCCCGCCGGACGCGGTCGCCGCGCACGTGGCCGACCTCGCCGTGGTCGCGCACGTCCTCGACGTCATCTACCACCCGTGGCCGACGCCGCTCGCCGAAGCGGTCGCGGCTCGCGGCGGCCGGCTCGCAACCGGGCTGGACATGCTGCTGCACCAGGCGTTCGGCCAGGCCGAGCACTTCACCGGCCGCCCGGCCCCGCGGGCGGCGATGCGGGACGCGCTGCGCGAGGCGACCGGGAACCTGCTGCCGCTGCCGATCAGCTGAAAACCGCTTGCACGTGCCGATAATCTGGTCGACTGCCTTGTTTCGAAGGGGGTCTACCGGAATGACCAGTCAAGACGCGCTGAACGACGAGCAGATCGCCGCGATCTGGGTCGGCGAGCCGCCGGAGCACAACGCGGCGATCACCCTCGCCGACTACGACCCGGAGTGGCCGAAGCTGTTCGAGCGGGAGGCCGAGCGCATCCGCGGGGTGCTCGGCGAGCAGGTGGTCGTCCTCGAGCACGTCGGCTCGACGTCGGTGCCCGGGCTGTGCGCCAAGCCGATCATCGACATCCTGCTGGAGGTCCCGGACTCCGGCGACGAGGACGCCTACGTCCCCGCGCTGGCGGCGGCGGGCTACCGGCTCGTCATCCGCGAGCCGGACTGGGAGAAGCACCGCTGCTTCAAGGGCCCGGACACGAACATCAACCTGCACGTCCACTCGCCGGGCAACGGCGAGACCCCGCGCTTCCGTCTCTTCCGCGACCGCCTGCGCTCGCACCCGGAAGAACTCGAGCTGTACGCGGCCAAGAAGCGCGAGCTGGCCGCCCGGGTGTGGAAGTACGTCCAGAACTACGCCGACGCCAAGACGGCGGTGATCAACGAGATCATCGACCGCGCCCGGGCCGAGCAGTACGACGGCCACGCCGAGGACTCCGTCACCGACGCGCGCTAAGCCCCTCGCGATCCTGGACCTGGCCGGTCACCTAGCGGGCAAGCGATACCCTCGGCGTCGACCCCAGCGCAGGGATGATCGCCGGCGCGCGGTTCGAGGTCGCAGACATCACCCGGCCGCTCGCGCTGCCGGACGCCTCGATCGATGTCGTCACGGCCTTGCTCGTGCTGCACTGCCCGGCGGACCGGGCCTCTGCCCCGGCGGGGCACCGGTCTTCTCGGTGCACCACTCCGGCGAGGACTGGCGGTGGTGCCCGGCACGGTCGATCCGGCGTGGACGGCGAACCTGCGGCTCCTGTACTTCCGGGCCGTCAGTCCCGCTTAGCCAGCTCCTGGATCAGGTCCACGATCTCCCGGCTGACCGGGCGGAACACCCGCAGCCGGGAGAGCGCGGCCAGCCGGGCCAGCAGCGGGACGCTGCGCTCGACCAGCAGCCGGCTGCGTTTCGTGCCCGCCGAGCGGTCGTGGACCCAGAACAGCACCACGCCCATCTGGTAGAGCCACAGCAGCTCCGGCAGCTGGTCCCGCAGTTCCGGGTCGAGCTTCACGTCGGAGCCGTCGACGACCTCGCGCATCAGGCCGATCGACGCTTCGCGGGCGGCCGAGGAGTCGACGCTGAACGGGCTCAGCGGCGACTCCGGGTCGGCCGCGTTGACGAAGAACTGGGTGCCGAACCGGTGGTAGGGCTCGGCGACGTCGAGCCAGCACAGCAGCACGGCCTTGAGCCGGTCCGCGAAGCCCGGGCGCCCGTCCAGCAGGGCACGGGCCGCCGTCAGGTGCTGCCCGGCCATCTCGTCGTAGAAGCCCTGGATCAGCTGTTCCTTGGACGAGAAGTAGTAGTAGGCGTTGCCGACCGAGACGCCCGCCTCGGCGGCGATCGCGCGCATCGTCGTGCGGTCGTAGCCGTTCTCGGTGAACAGCCGCATCGCGGTCGTGACGATCAGGGACCGCGTTTCCTCGCTCTTGGCCACGCGCTGCACGTTAGCGCCGTCAGGGAGCCGGGAAGGGCGGGGCCTGCGGCACGCCGGGGTACGGCAGTGGCACGGGGACCGGCGCGGGCTTCGGGGTCAGGTGGCGGCGCCGGATGCCGTTGAAGACCAGGACGTTGAGCAGGTGCATGGCGCCGAGCACGAGCGCCACCGTGCCGATCTTGACCGACAGCATCTCGAACACCTCCCGTGCCGTGGTGATGTCGGCGCCGCTGGTCAGGAACAGCGTCACGAACCCGAGGCTGACCAGGTAGAAGCCGACGACCAGCAGCTGGTTGACGGCGTTGGCCAAGCCCGGGCTGTCGGCGAAGACCTCGGCCAGGAAGGTGCGGCCGTGTTTGCTCAGCGTCCGGGCCACGAGCACGGTCAGCGGAATGCTGATCAGCAGGTAGAGGGCGTACGCGAGGACGACGTGATCCATGGTGCCTCCTTTTTGAACGTGTTCAAGAGGGACGGTAACGCTGATTTTGAACGCGTTCAAGAGAGAGCCGCGTCACTCCGCGGGGACTTCGTGGCGCGGCTACGGTGAGGCCATGCGGATCGCGATTCTCGACGACTACCAGAACGTCGCCCTCACCTTCGGTGACTGGGACTCGCTGCAGGCCGACATCACGGTCTTCACCGAACCCCTGACCGACGTCGTCAAGCAGCTGCAGGGCTTCGAGGCGGTGGTCGCGATGCGCGAGCGCACCCGCTTCCCGGCCGAGGTGCTCGACGCCCTGCCGGACCTGAAGCTGCTGGTCAGCACGGGCAAGCGGAACGCGGCCATCGACGTGGCCGCCGCGCGGCGCGCCGGCGTCGTCGTCTCCGCCACCGGCTACATCGGGGAACCGACCGCCGAGCACACGTGGGCGCTGATCCTGGCCGCGTCGCGGAACCTGCCGCAGGAGTTCCGGTCCATGCGCGAGGGCGGCTGGCAGACGTCCGTCGGCACCATGCTGCACGGCAAGACGCTCGGCCTGCTCGGCCTCGGCCGGCTCGGCGCCGGTGCGGCGAAGATCGGGCAGGTCTTCGGGATGGACACCATCGCCTGGAGCCAGAACCTCACCCAGGAGAAGGCGGACCCGCACGGCGTCACCGCGGTGTCCAAGGACGAGCTGTTCGCGCGGTCGGACGTGCTGTCGATCCACCTGGTGCTCGGCGAGCGCACCCGCGGCCTGGTCGGCGCGGCCGAGCTCGCCGCGATGAAGCCGACCGCGCTGCTGGTGAACACCTCCCGCGGCCCGATCGTCGACGAAGCCGCGCTGGTGGACGCGTTGCGACGCAAGGAGATCCGCGCCGCCGCGCTGGACGTCTACGACACCGAGCCGTTCCCCGCCGACCATCCGCTGAGGACACTCGACAACGCGGTGCTGACCCCGCACATCGGCTTCGTCACGCGGGAGGTCTACGAGATTTTCTACGGCGACGCGGTCGAGGACATCGCCGCCTACCAGGCGGGGCAACCGATCCGCGTCATGGAGTGAAGAAGGCGTGCGGCCCGCCGGGGCCCGAGGTCCCCGCACCGGCCCTGCGGCGGGCCTGCACCCCTACAGAACACCACCCGCGCCCGGCGGGCGGCAGGGTCTTTGGACCCTGCCGCCGAGGTCCGTTCGGCTGAACACCCTGCCGCGGCTGCTCGTGAGTGAGAAACAGTGTTCTAAGAGCCTGTCTTGGATCTTGGTTAGGTGGTCCTGGCCCGCTGTTTCTGGCGGGTCAGGCGCCTGGTCATGATAGTGATCATGGAGAGGTTGATGAAGG
>NZ_JNYY01000007.1 GCF_000716785.1 Amycolatopsis vancoresmycina | reverse complement strand
GTATGCGCGGTCGTTGGAGGTCATCACGGCGGCGCGTGAGGCCGGGTTGGTGACGAAGTCGAACTTGATTCTGGGGATGGGTGAGACCCCGGACGAGGTCGCACCCGCCATGCAGGACCTGGTCGACGCGGGCTGCGAAATCCTGACGATCACGCAGTATTTGCGGCCGTCGCCGCGGCATCACCCGGTGGATCGGTGGGTGAAGCCGGAGGAGTTCGTGGAGCACTCGAAGGCCGCGGAGGCGATGGGTTTCGCGGGGGTGATGGCCGGGCCGCTGGTGCGGTCGTCGTACCGCGCGGGACGGCTCTACGCCCAGACCAAGCGTTACCGTGGAGAAGAGCTGCCGGAGAACCTGGCCCACCTCGCCGACCAGGGCCCGGCTTCGCAAGAGGCCAGCTCGCTGCTGGCCCGATAGGAAGGGGCGGATCAATGGCGATCAGCGTCTTCGACCTGTTTTCCATCGGCATCGGCCCGTCGAGTTCCCACACCGTCGGGCCGATGCGGGCGGCACTGACCTTTGTGGACGGACTCGGCGCGGACCTGCCGTCGGTGTCCCGTGTCCAGGCCGAACTGTTCGGCTCGCTCGGCGCCACCGGGTTCGGCCACGGCAGCGACAAAGCCGTCCTGCTCGGGCTCTCGGGTGAGCGTCCCGAAGAGATCGACACCGACACCGTGCCGGGCCGGATCGCGGACATCCGCGGCGCCGGGCGGCTCCGGCTGGGCGGCACCCACGAGATCGCGTTCGACGAGGACACCGACCTCACCATGCACCGGCGCAAGTCGCTGCCGGCGCACCCGAACGGCATGGTGTTCCGCGCGTTCGACGCTGCGGGATCGCTGCTGCGCGAACGCACGTACTACTCGGTCGGCGGCGGCTTCGTCCGCGACGAGTCGTACGAAACGGACACGGTGTTCGTCGAGGACTCGACACCGGTGCCGTACCCGTTCCGCACCGGCGCGGACCTCCTCGGGCACTGCGCGGCGACGGGGAAGCCGATCAGCGAGATCATGCTGGCGAACGAACTGTCGTGGCGCACCGCCGAAGAGGTGCGGTCCGGCCTGCTGGACATCTGGGCGGTAATGGCGGAGTGCGTCCGCAACGGCTGCACGCACGAAGGAGTCCTGCCGGGCGGCCTCAAGGTGCCGCGGCGCGCGCGGGCGCTGCACGAGAAGCTGCTGGCCGAGGACGGCGCGGACGACCCGTTGTACGCGATGGACTGGGTGAGCCTGTACGCATTGGCGGTCAACGAGGAGAACGCGGCGGGCGGCCGCGTGGTGACGGCCCCGACCAACGGCGCGGCGGGCATCATCCCGGCGGTCCTGCACTACTACCAGCGCTTCATCCGGCACTCGTCGGACGACGGCATCGTGAAGTTCATGCTTACCGCGGGCGCGATCGGCTCGATCCTGAAGCAGACGGGCTCGATCTCGGGCGCGGAGGTGGGCTGCCAGGGCGAGGTGGGCTCGGCCTCGGCGATGGCGGCGGCGGGCCTGACGGAGGTCCTCGGCGGGACGCCGGCCCAGGTGGAGAACGCGGCGGAGATCGGGGTGGAGCACCACCTCGGCCTGACGTGCGACCCGGTCGGCGGCCTGGTCCAGATCCCGTGCATCGAGCGCAACGCGGTGGGAGCGTCGAAGGCGATCCACGCGGCCCGCATGGCGATGCGCGGCGACGGCAGCCACGTGGTGACGCTGGACAAGGCGATCAAGACGATGCGCGAGACGGGCGCGGACATGAGCGTGAAGTACAAGGAAACCGCCCGCGGCGGCCTGGCGGTGAACGTCATCGAGTGCTGACGGCCTCGCCGGGCGGGGTACCGGCGACCCTGCCACGGCGGCGGCCGGGCGACCGGCGGTGGCCGGGTCAGGATTCCCGGTCCGTCGCCAGGCGCAGCCCCACCTCCACCAGCCGCCACCCGAGCTGCTGTTTCCTCGTCCCCGCGTGGCGGCGAGGCGTTGCCCGGCCCGGCGGGCGTCTGCGCACGCCGTGGCGCAGCTCGCCTTCCCGCTCGTGGACCAGGTCCTCGGCCATCAAGAAATGCACCGGATCGCCCCCTGCGTCGATGTTCGGTGTCGGTCACGCCATCGTTGCCGACCGTGGCCGTCGGGTTCCACCGATTTTTCCGTGAGCGCAAAACACAGTGTCACGGACAGCGACCGGGGTTGGCCACTCCGAAGGTGCCCCGCGGCCTAGACTCGCGGGATGGAGTCGACCTCGGTGGTGAATGCCGGCGAAGCGCTGTTCCGGCCGGTCCGCGCCGGCAACGCCTTCGAGGAGACCGTCGAGCGGCTGCTGCAGGCCATCCGGCTGGGTGTCGTCGGCGCGGGGGACCGGCTGCCCTCGGAACGGGAGCTCGCCGAGCGGCTCGGCGTCAGCCGCGTCACGCTGCGCGAGGCCATCCGGGCCCTCTCCGACGCCGGTTACGTCGAGTCACGCCGGGGCCGGTACGGCGGCACGTTCGTGAACGAAAGCCTGCCCGGACCGCCCGAACCCGACGGCAAGGTCGACGCCGTCACCCTGGAAGACGCGCTGAGCCTGCGGTACGTCCTCGAAACCGGCGCCGCGGAGATGGCCGCCGCCCGGTCGCTCAGCCCCGCCGACCGGCAGCACCTCACCGGCACCCTCGCCGACGCCGCGGGCGCCGCCCTCGACGACTACCGCCGCAAGGATTCCCGGCTGCACCTGGCCATCGCCGAGGTGACCGCGTCCGGCTCGCTGACCACGGCGATGGCCGACGCCCGCACCCGCGTCAACCAGCTGCTCGACCGGATCCCGCTGCTCCCGCCCAACCTCGAGCATTCGAACGCCCAGCACGAAGCCATCGTCGACGCGATACTGGCGGGTGACGCGCCCGCCGCGCGGCAGGCGATGGCCGAGCACATCGAGGGCACGGCGTCGCTGCTGCGCGCCTTCCTGTCCTGATCTTTCGACGGAATCGATCGTCCCGCCAAGCCTGACAGGATCCTGACAACTTCGGTTGCTTCCTCACCGAACCTCGTCACCCGGCCGGTCGTCATCCTTTCGTGACCTTGGCGACGGAGGAACCCGGCGGAAAACCCCGGAAGTGGCGCCGCGTCCGGCGGATCGCGGGCTGGACGCTCGGCCTGGCCGTCGGCGGCCCGCTGACCGCCTTCTGGATCTCCTACCTCGTGCTCGACGTCCGCAGCCCGCAGGAGGTCCTGGCCGGGCTCGACAAGACCGTCGTCCTGCAGTACTCGGACGGGTCCGAGCTGCTCAAGGTGGTGCCCGCCGACGGCGACCGGTTGTTCGTGCCCTACGCCCAGGTGCCCGCGAAGCTGCGTGACGCCATCATCGCGACCGAAGACCCCACCTTCTGGGACAACCAGGGGTTCGACCCGACCGGCATCGGCCGCGCGTTCCTCACCGGCGTCGGCGGCGGGTCCGGGATCACCCAGCAGTACATCAAGAAGTCCACCGGCGACGAGGACGCGACGCTCGGGCGCAAGTTCGCCGAGCTCGTGCTGGCCACGAAGATCACCCAGGAACAGAGCAAGGAACAGATCTTCGAAAGCTACGTCAACATCATCTCCTTCGGCCGCGGCACGTTCGGGCCGGCCGCGGCGATGAACGCCTACTTCGGCAAGAAGCTCGACGACTCCATCACCTGGAGCGAAGCCGCCTTCCTCGCCGGGATGATCCAGTCGCCGTCGGTGCACGACCCCGCCGCCTCCGGCGACATCCACGCCTCGCGGCGCTGGGAGTACGTGCGCGACAAGCTCGTGAGCCGCGGGTACGTCAAGAGCGGCGAGCCGATGGCCTACCCCGGCGCCGAGGTCCAGCCGCCGTCGGAGACCCGCGCCGGCCGCCTGACCTACGACCAGTTCCACGTCAAGCAGCAGGTCCTGGCCGAGCTGGAGCAGGACGGCTTCCCGCTCAGCCGGCTCCAGCAGGGCACCATGACGGTCGAGACGACGCTGGACCGCGGCAGGCAGGACGCCGCGAAGAAGGCGTTGCGGGACAGGCTGGCCGGTGAGCCGAAGGAGTTCCGGGGCGCTCTCGTCGCCCTCGACCCGAAGACCGGGGCCGTCCGCGCCTACCAGGGCGGCGAGCAGGGCGTCCGCGACTACGCGAGCACCCCGCACCCGCTCGGCTCGGCGTTCCACCCGTTCACCTTCGCCGCGGCGCTGCGCCACGGCTTCGGCCCGGACCAGCCGATCCCGGCGTTCTCGAAGGTCGATTTCCTCGGCGAGACCTTCCAGTACCCGGAGGTCTGCGGCAAGAAGTGCACCCCGCGCCGGGCGGTGGAAACGCACGCCGACGGCACCCTCGTCGCGCTGGCGAAGAAGGTCGGCCCGGACGCGGTGAGCGAAGCCGCGCGGCAGGCCGGCATCCCGGACACCGTCGACGGTGCCCCGACCCTGCGCGAGAAGGACGGCTACCTCATCGGCCCCGGCATCGCGATCGGCCGGTACCCGCTGCGTCCGCTCGACGTCGCGGGCGCCTACGGAACCTTTGCCGCCGACGGCCGGCGCGCCACCCCGCACCTGGTGGCGAAGGTGCGCGAC
This sequence comes from Amycolatopsis vancoresmycina, assembly GCF_000716785.1. GTDB lineage: Bacteria > Actinomycetota > Actinomycetes > Mycobacteriales > Pseudonocardiaceae > Amycolatopsis > Amycolatopsis vancoresmycina. The sequence continues at coordinate 310,750 of NZ_JNYY01000007.1, read as the reverse complement.
GAAACCGGCGCGGTCGTCTGGGCGCACCCGGAGACTTCGGCCCCGGCGTTCGGCGACGACGACACCAGCCGCCGGGTCGCCGCGGAGGTCACCGCGACCCTGCACACCGACGGCGGCCCGGTGGCGCAGTACACCGGCCAGGCCGAGCACGGCAACAGCCCGGACTACCAGGACGCCTGGGCCGTCGGCTACACCCCGCAGCTGGTGACGGCGGTCTGGATCGGCTCCGACGACGAGCGCCGCCTCAAGGACGCAGCCGGCCGGAAGCTGACCGGCGACGTCGTCCCGGCCGACGTCCGGCGCGCGTTCACCGCGGCGGCCGCGCGGCCGCCGCGGTGACTCAGCGCACCAGGCCCAGCACGAACCCGTCGTGGCCCTTGCCGCCGACGGTCTGCACCGCGGTCGCGTCGATCCGGTCCTCGGCAGCCAGCAGGTCGAACAGCTCCCGCGCGCCCCGGACGTTCGGGTCGGTGTCGCTCGGGTCGGCCACCCGGCCCTGCCGGACGACGTTGTCGACGACGATCGCGGTACCCGGCCGCGAAAGCTCCAGCGCGGCGCGCAGGTAGTTCGCGAGGTTGACCTTGTCGGCGTCGATGAACACGAAGTCGAACGGCCCGGACAGCGTCGGCAGCGTGTCCAGCGCGGCACCGACCCGGATTTCGGCGACGTCCTCGCCGAACCCGGCCCGCGCCAGGTTGGCCTTCGCGACTTCGGCGTGCTTCGGCTCGTATTCGCAGGTCACGAGCTTGCCGCCGGCCGGCAGCGCGCGGGCGAGCCAGATCGTGCTGTACCCGCCGAGCGTGCCGATCTCCAGGATCGTGCGCGCCCCGGCCAGCCGGGCCAGCAGGTGGAGCAGCTTGCCCTGGTTGGGCGCGACGGCGATGTGCGGCAGCCCGGCGGCGTCGGCGTCGGCCAACGCCGTGTCGAGCACCGGGTCGGGGGCGAGCAGCGCGCCGGCGAGGTAGTCGTCGACTTCGGTCCAGGTCTGGTCGGTCATGGCACCTCCGAGCTCAATCTATCCCGGATGGGATCATGCTCGCCGAGAGCGTTCCCGGCGGAAAGTGCAGGCAGACATGGACGACTACCGCGTCGTCGCGGACGCCATCGCCGCCGACATCGAAGCCGGCCGGCTGCGTCCCGGCGATCGGCTGCCGCCGCAGCGCCGGTTCGCGCGGCAGCGCGGGATCGCCGGCTCGACCGCCGCCCGCGTCTACGGCGAGCTCGTCCGGCGCGGCCTGGCCGTCGGCGAGGTCGGCCGCGGCACGTTCGTCCGCGCGGCGAAGCCGCCGCCCGAACCCGCGCTCGCCGAGCCCGGCGGCGCCCGCGTCGACCTCGAGCTCAACTTCGCCGTCCTGCCCGACCAGTCGGCGCTGCTGGCGAAAGCGCTGGAACCGTTGCTGCGCGAGGACGTCCTGACCGCGGCGCTGCACCCGATCGGCGCCGCGGGCACGGGCGCGGCCCGCGAGGCGGCCGCCGCCCTGCTCACCCGCGGCGACTGGCGGCCGGACCCGGCGACGGTGCTGTTCACCGGCAACGGCAGGCAGGCCCTCGCGGCGGCGATCGCCGCGTTCGTGCCGGTGGGGGAGCGGCTCGCGGTGGAATCCCTGACCTACCCGGTGGTGAAGGCGCTCGCCGCCCGGCTCGGCGTGGAGCTCGTGCCGATCGACACCGACGAGGACGGTCTCGTCCCGGCGGCGCTGGCCGCGGCCGGGCCGGTGCGCGCGCTCTACGTCCAGCCGACCCTGCACAACCCGCTCGGCACGACGATGCCGGTGCGGCGCCGGGAAGAGCTGGCCGCCGTCGTCGCCCGGCTCGACCTGCCGGTGATCGAAGACGGCATCTACACGTTCCTGCGCGACGACGTCCGGCCGTTCGCCGCCTTCGCGCCGGACCGGACGGTCTTCGCCGACAGCCTGTCCAAGCGGGTCGCACCCGGGCTGACCGCGGGATTCCTGGTGACACCGCCCGCGTGGACCGCACGGCTGGCGTCCTCGGTGCGCTCGGGCGGCTGGGCGGCATCCCGCTTCGCCGTCGAAGCGGCGACGCGGTGGATCGTGACGGGCACCCTCGCCGAGGTCGAGGCGGCCAAGCGCCGGGACGCCGCCGCGCGCGCGGCCGTGGTCGCGGAAAAGCTGCCCGGCCTGCGCGGCGACCCGGCGTCCTACCACCGCTGGTGGGAGCTGCCGGAGCGGTGGCGGGCGGAGCTGTTCACCGCGGCTGCGGCGCGCCGCGGGATCGCGCTGTCCCCGGCGGCGGCGTTCGCGGTGCTGCCGGGGCACGCGCCGAACGCGGTGCGCCTCGCCGTGTCCGCCCCGCCGGTGGAAACGCTCGCTGCGGCGCTCGACGTCTTGGCCGGGCTGGCGAGCGGAAGCCCGGACGACCTGCTGGCCGACTGACAGCGCCTGCCAGGGGCGTGCCAGCTGCGTGTGCGGTCCGCGCCAGCCGTCGCCGCCAGTCTTCGGGTGTCGCAACGGAATCCGAAGGAGCACCCATGCACGTCACGATCATCGGCGCCGGCCTCGGCGGCCTGACCCTCGCCCGCGTCCTGCACGTCCACGGCATCCCGGCCGACGTCTACGAGGCCGAAGCCTCCGCGGAAGCGCGGATGCAGGGCGGGATGCTGGACATCCACGACTACAACGGCCAGCTCGCCGTCGAGGCGGCCGGGCTGGTGGCCGAGTTCCGCGGCCTGGTCCTGGAAGGCCGCCAGGCGATGCGGATCCTCGACCACAACGGCACGCTCCTGTTCGAAAAGACCGACGACGGCACCGGCGGCCGCCCGGAGGTGCTGCGGGCCGACCTGCGGCGGATGCTGCTCGACGCGCTCCCCGCCGGCACCGTCCACTGGGGACACAAGGCCACCGGCGCCAGGACCCTCGCCGACGGGCGCCACGAGGTCGCCTTCGACGGCGGCCGCACCGTCGTCACGGACCTGCTGGCCGGGGCCGACGGTGCCTGGTCGAAGGTCCGGCCGCTGCTCACCGCCGTCACGCCGGAGTACGTCGGCGAGGCGTTCGTCGAGACCTACCTCTACGACGCCGACACGCGGCATCCGGCCACCGCGGCCGCGGTCGGCGGTGGCTCGATGGCCGCCAACGGCGCAACGGCGGCCGAGTCGATCAGCGCGCACCGGGAAAGCGGCGACACCCTGCACGCCTACGTGGCGCTCACCCGCCCGCTCGACTGGTTCGCCGCCGTCGACTGGACCGACCCCGCCGCGGCCGCGGCGCGGATCGCGGCGGAGTTCGACGGCTGGGCCCCCGAACTCACCGCCCTGATCACCGACGCCGACACCGCCCCGGTCCTGCGGCCGCACCACACGCTCCCGGTCGGGCTGCGCTGGGACCGCGTGCCGGGCGTGACCCTCGTCGGCGACGCCGCCCACCTCACCGCGCCGAACGGCGAAGGCGCGAACCTGGCCATGCTCGACGGCGCCGAACTCGCCCAGGCCCTCGCCGCGCACCCCGGCGACGTCGAAGCCGCGCTCGCCGAGTACGAGGAGGCCATGTTCACCCGCAGCGCGAACCCGGTCGACGAGGCCGTCCTCCTGGAGAGCCTGTTCGGCGACGGCGAGGTCCCGCAGGAGCTGTTCGACCTGATGCAGGGCCGCGAGCAGGCGTCCTGAGGTCAGGGGGCGTACTTGCCCACGAAGCTGCCGCAGGTCACGACGCGGCCCGTCAGCCGGGCCTGGATCGCCGTCTCCAGGCCGAGGTAGGTGAACGCCGGCGTGTCGGCGGGTACCTCCGCCGGCACCGGGCCGCCGGTGGCCAGCAGGCGGGTCGGCACCGTCTGGAACAGCACGAGGTAGCCGCCTTCGCGGTTGAGCGCGTCCGTCGTCGCCAGCATCCGCTGGGGCGCGTCGCCGACGATCTCCAGCGGCAGCGGCCACTCCAGCGGGAACGGGTTGCGCAGGCCGAAGGCCGGGTAGGCGAACGCGTTGTCCGGCAGGATCGCCGTCCGCGGCGCCGGGAAGCGGTCGAGGCAGTCGCGGATCTGGCCGACGTACCGGGACGTCGACGGGTTCGTGCGGATGCCGGCCATCGCCGGGCTGACGGCGCCGAGGTCCTCGGTCAGCCGGTCGTGCCCGAGGTCGAGGTAGGCGGCCTGGTCGTGCCGCGCGACGACGACCCAGCCGCACACCGCCACCGCGGTCAGCCCGGTCGTCGCGGTCACCCAGCGCCGGGCGAGCCGGGGCCGCGGCGGGACCAGGTGGCTCAGCAGCAGCAACGACGTCAGCGCCAGCGTGCCGGTGAGCAGCGTCGGGGTGTCGTTGCCCCAGGACAGGCTGGTCATGAAGCCGGTGGCGAGCACGAGCAGCCCGGCCCACGGCACCTTCCGCCGGACGGCCGCGTTCACCGGCACGCTGACCGCGACGATCCACCACAGGACGTCGGCCCAGCGCGAGGAGCCGGTGAACCGGCCGTCGACGACGGTCCAGACCACCGCCGCGGCGCCGGCGAGCACCAGCACCCAGGACGCCACCCGCCCGGCCGCGCCAAGCCGGTCACCCGGCAGCCGGACGGCCAGCAGCACGACGGCGATCGCGGCGAAGAAGCTCAGCTCGCGCACCGGTGCCTTGGTCAGCATTTCCGGATCGTCGAGCCACAGCCCGAGCAGCCGTTCGCCGTACGCGGGCACGCCGCCGGTGAGCTGCTCGACCATCTCGGTGAAGCCGCCGCCGAGGCTCACCCACGCCACGTACGCCAGCCCCGGCGCGCCGAGCGCGAGGAGGTCGAGGACCAGCCGGACCGCGCGGCGCGTGCCCGTCCGGGTGGCCGGGTGCAGCGCCAGCCACAGCACGCCGATCACCGCGGCCAGCGCGAAGCTCTGCTTGACGAACACCGCGCAGCCGAGCAGCACCAGCCCGCCGCGGCGGGCGAGCGCGCGGCCGCTGCTCAGGCCCGCGTCCAGCGCCCACGCGCCGCAGGCGGTGAGCGCGATGCCGTCCACGGTGTGCCAGGCCATCAGCGGGAAGGCGTTGAGGTTGATCAGCGACGCCGCCGCGACCATCGCCGTCATCCCCGGGCCCCACGCGAGCACCCGGCGCCGCGTGACCAGCGCCGCGAAGGCGATCGTCGCCACGATGATCTCGATCATGGACAGGAAGCTGGACCCGAAGAACAGCGGCATCGGCAGGGCGTAGTCGGCGACGTGCAGCACCGCGGACCCGAGCGGGCGGGCGGAGATGATGTCGGCGTGCGGGACTTCGCCGTGCAGCACGCGCCACGCCTGGGCGAGGATGAAGCCCTGGTCGGAGGGGTGGAAGCCGAAGCGGCCGACGCGGAACTCGGTGGCCAGCGCGAGCAGCAGCACCCAGGCGGCGTGCACGCTCCAGCGCAGCAGCGGCCGGGTGGTCTTCGGGGGCGACGGCGCCGCGGCGGTGCGCGCAGGACTCGCCACGTCCACGCCCCGCCCGCCTTCCGCTCCCGACCGCACCCGGGAAGCGATGGTAGCGGCCGGGGCGGGCACCGGTCAGTCCAGCACCACCGGGCCCGGCGACCCGTCCGGGCGCGGCGGGAGGTCGCGAATGAGTCATTCGGGACGCCGGAGGTCGCGAATGAGTCATTCGGGACGCTGGAGGTCGGGACGCTGGAGGTCGCGAATGAGTCATTCGGGACGCCAGAGGTCGCGAATGAGTCATTCGCGGCATCCGGGTCGGGGCGAACCGGCCAGGGAGGCGAAGCGGCCAGGGAACCGGAGCGGGCCCGGCCACCGCCGGGCCCGCTCCGGCGGGCGTCACCCGAGGGTGCGCCGGGCCGTGCCGATCGCGGCCGTCTGGTCGCTCTCGGCGGGTCGTTCCCCAGTGCTGATTACCGGCATTCCGTACTCCCCAGTCGAAGCCCGCCCGGATGGGCGGGACTCGCGCGAGGGTAGAAGTACCGTCGGGCGCGTGCCACCGTTTCGGCGGAATTCGCGGAAATCAGGCACGACGGCGCCAGATCAGGCGGGTCACCGCCGCCGCGACCGACGCCGGCGCGGACCGGCGGGGCAGGCCGCGCGCTTCCGGCGCGGACTCCGGCATCGCCCGGTAGGCCAGGTGCGCGGCGAACCGGGCCAGCCGCGGCGCGGCGAGCGTCGCGAGTTCGGCCGCGCGGCCTTCGGGGAGGCTGAGGATCTCCGGCCGCTCTTCCAGGGCCTTCACCACCAGTGCCGCCGCGCGTTCCGGGCTGCTGGACGGGATTCCGCGGTAGCCGGTCGGCGCGATCATCGGCGTCCGCACCAGCGGCATCCGCACCGACGTGAAGGTGATGCCGTCCGACAGCGTCTCGCGCCCGGCCGTCAGCCCGAACTCCTCCAGCGCCGCCTTCGACGCCAGGTACGCCGAGAAGCGCGGGGTGTCGGTCTGCAGGCCCTGGGTCGTGACGTTGACGACGTGCCCGAACCGGCGTACGGCCATCGACGGCAGGAACCCGAGGATCAGCCGCACCGGGCCGAAGTAGTTGATCGCCATCGTGCGCTCGAAGTCGTGGAACCGCTGCGTGGACAGCGCCACCGAGCGCCGGATCGACCGGCCGGCGTTGTTCACCAGCATGTCGACCGCGCCGTGGTCGCCGAGCACCTCCTTGACCAGCGCGTCGACGGCGTCGCCGTCGGTGAGGTCGCAGGGGTGGGCGGCCGCGGCGCCGCCGGCGGCGAGGATCTCCGCCCGCACCTCTTCGAGCTCGGAGGCGCGGCGGGCCACGAGGATCACCTTCGCGCCCTTGGCCGCCACGGCCAGCGCCGACGCCCGGCCGATCCCGGAGGACGCACCGGTGATCAGCACTGTGCGCCCGGCCAGGCCAGGCCCGCGGCGTGCGCGGTCGGGGTCGAGGTGGGCCTGCCAGTACCGGTACAGCGGAGCCGCGTAGTCGCGCAGCTCGGGCAGTTCGACGCCGCTGCCGAGCAACGCCGTCCGGGTGCGCGCGGTGTCGAAGACGACGTCCATGGTCAGGTGCGGCAGCACGGCCAGTGGCACGCCGAGCTCTTCGAGGACGGCCGCGCGGGCGCCCCGGCCACCGGGGACGCGGTCGATCCCGGCCGCGGCCGCGTGCGCCAGTCGGCCGCCCACCCGCTTGACGGCGCCGGACGGCTTCTCCGGCAGCACGGCCCGGACCAGCGGCCCGCCCGCGGCGCGCGCGAAGGCGTTGTAGACGGAGTTGAGCGGCTGCGGGCGCGCGGCGGCGAGGTGGTAGGTCGTCCCGGACGGCGCGTCCCGGTGCATCAGGTGGTCCATCGCTTCGACGACGTAGTCGACCGGCACCAGGTTCGTCGCGCCCAGGCCGGGCGCGGCCAGCGGGAGGCGCCGGGGCAGCGCCGCCAGCCGCGAGATGGCCGGGAGGAAGTAGTAGGGCCCGTCGACCTTGTCCATTTCGCCGGTGCGCGAGTCGCCGACGACGGCGGAGGGCCGGTAGACGCGGTAGGGCAGGTGCTGCTCGCGGACGAGCTTCTCGGACTGGAACTTCGTCGCGTGGTACGGCGAGGCGAAGCGCTGGCCGAGGTCGAAGTCGGCCTCGGTGAACCGCCCGGCGTGGTCGCCGGCGACGGCGATCGACGACACGTGGTGCACCAGCCCCGCCCGCGCCTCGGCGGCGAAGGCGAGCAGGTGCCGGGTGCCTTCGACGTTGGCGCGCCGGTTGGCCTCCTCGCCGGCGGTCAGGTCGTAGAGCGCGGCGAGGTGGACGACGTGGTCGAGGTGGTCCAGGTCGGCGGGGTCGATCCCGAGCCGGGGTTCGGCGAGGTCGCCGACCACGGGGTGCAGCTTGTCCGCCGCGGGCCAGTCGCGTGCCGTCGTGGCCAGCCGCTCGCGGGAGGTCTCCCGCACCAGCGCGTACACCGCGGACGTCTCCGGCCGCTGCAGCAGCCGTGCGACCAGGCGTTTCCCGATGAAGCCCGTCGCGCCCGTCACGAAGTAGGTCGTCATGGCCGGTCCCTTCTCGTCGGGACCGACTCTAACCTACTGAAAAGTAGGAACGGTAGTTGTCAGCTTTCGTCCTCGTCGGCCGTCGCCACGACGGCGTCACGCAGGGCGGCTCGCAGCCGTCCGACGTCGAGCGGCCCGAGCACCGCCGCTTCGCCCGGCGGCGCGACCAGCACCACCTTGTCGTTGCTGACGAACACCGTCACGTCCCGGCGCCGGCCGGCCAGATCCCGGCAGCCGATCGACCACTCGCCCCGACTCATGGTCGCCGCCCTCCGTTTCCCTCGTCGTGGTCGTGCTTGACCTGCTTGTCGTGCGAGGGTGGGAGCGGGGCCCGGCGGACCTATGACGCGGGTTCACCCGATTTGCCTACTCGCCGGTTTTCTCTTGCGCTTCGCGGGTTTTCGGCGTAAGTCGCGGTCGTGGCACGGCCGCTTCGGGAGTAGCGTCGGCGGCCAGTAGTCGTCTCTGGGAGGTAGGGGATGTCGGAACCGCGGAAGATCGTCATCGTGGGCGCGGGACTCGGCGGGGCGTCCGCCGCGGCCGCACTGCGCGAGCGCGGCTACTCCGGGGAGGTCCTGCTCGTGGGCGCGGATCCGCACCGCCCGTACGAGCTGCCGCCGCTGTCGAAGGGCGTGCTGCTCGGCAACACCGACGAACCCGACTGGGTGCACGACGAGAAGTTCTACGCCGAGAACGACATCCGGTTCGGCGCCGGCGTCACGGCGACCCGCATCGAGCTGGGCGCGCGGCTGGTCCTGGACGACGCGGGCGGTGAGCACCGCTACGACCGGCTGGTGCTGGCGACCGGTTCGCGGCCGCGTCAGCTGCCGGTACCGGGCGGCGACCTGCCGGGCCTGTACACGCTGCGCACCCTCGACGACGCGCTCAAGCTGCGCTCGGCGTTCGCGGCGGCGGAGCGCGTGGTGATCGTCGGCGCGGGCTGGATCGGCTCCGAAGCGGCCGCGGCGGCCCGCACGCACAACGCGGACGTGACGGTCGTGGACCCGGTGCCGGTGCCGCTGGCGACCGTGGTCGGCGAGACGGTCGGCGGCGTGTTCCGGGACCTGCACGTCTCCAACGGCGTGCACTACCGCCTGGGCGAGCAGGTCGCGGAGATCACGGGCGGCCCGGACGGCGTCCGCGGCGTCCGCCTGGCCGGCGGCGAGGAGATCACGGCGGACGTGGTCCTGATCGCGGTCGGCGCGGCCCCCCGGGTCGAGCTGGCCCACGCGGCGGGCCTGGAACTGGCGGACGACGGCGGCGTGGCGGTGGACGCGGGCCTGCGCACGGCGGCCCCGGACGTCTACGCGGTGGGCGACATCGCCTCCCACTTCCACCCGCGCTTCGGCCGCCGGGTCCGCGTCGAGCACTGGGCCAACGCGAAGGACCAGGGCGCGCACGTGGCGCAGAACCTGCTGGGGGAGAACGAGCCGTTCCTCGCCTCGCCGTACTTCTTCACCGACCAGTACGACCTGGGCTGCGAGTACCGCGGCCTGGCGGACCCGGCAACGGACGAGCTGGTGGTCCGCGGCGACCTGGCGGCCCGCGAGTTCACGGCGTTCTGGCTGCGCGACGGCGAAGTGGCGGCGGCGATGAACGTGAACATGTGGGACGACGGCGACGCGCTGGGAGCGTTGGTGGACGGCCGCGCGAAGGTGACGGCCGAGCAGCTGAAGACGGCGGACCTGGCGTCCCTCACCTGACACCGAGCCGTCCGCCTCCTGTCCGCCCCTCGTGAGTGGTAAGGCGAGTTCTAACCCGCCTTACCACTCACGACGACTCGCGCGCCAGCGTCAGGTAGGCCGTCAGCGCGAGTACGGCGAACCCTGCCATCGTCGCGGCCATCGGCACCGCCGTCCCCGGCCCGCCCAGCCCGACCAGTGGTGTCGCCACCGCGCCCACCACGAACTGCAGCACCCCCAGCAACGCCGAAGCCGCCCCCGCCGAGCGGGCGTGCGAGGCCAGCGCCAGGGAACTCGCGTTCGGCATCACCAGCCCGATGCTCGACACCAGCAGGAACAACGACACCAGCAGCAGCGCCAGCGGAGCGCGGAGGTACGCGGAAGCCAGCACCAGCACCCCGCCCGTCACGCCGAGCAGCAGCCCGGACAGCAGCAGCGCCCGCTCCCGGATCCGGCCCACCAGGCGCCCGTTGAGCTGGCCCGCCAGCACGATGCCGACGCCGTTCACCCCGAACACCACGCTGTACGCCTGCGGGCTGAGGCCGTACACGCCCTGCAGTGCGAACGACGAGCCCGAGATGTAGGCGAACATCGACGCGAAGAGCAGGCCCGACGCGAGCGCGTACCCCGCGAACGACCGGTCCAGCGCCAGCCGCCCGTAGGTGCGCATCACCTGGCCGAGCCGCAGCGGGGCCCGCACCGCCGACGGTTCCGGCAGGAAGAACACGACCACCGCCAGCAGCAGCGCGCCGAACGCCGTCAGGACCACGAACACCCCGCGCCACGACGTCCAGGTGAGCAGCTGGCCGCCGATGAGCGGGGCCAGGATCGGGGCCAGGCCGCTGACCAGCATCAACGTCGAGAAGAACTTCGTCATCGCGGTGCCGGAGAACAGGTCGCGGACGGTGGCGCGCGCGATCACGATCCCCGCCGCCGCGCCGAGCGACTGCACGAACCGGGCGGCGACCAGCAGCCACGCGTCCGGGCTCACCGCGCACAGCACCGAACCCACGACGTACAGCGCGAGCCCGGCCAGCAGCGGGCGGCGGCGGCCGAGCGCGTCCGACAGCGGCCCGAGCACCAGCTGGCCCAGTGCCAGCCCCACGATGAACGCGCTCAGCGTCAGCTGGACCGTGCTGTCCGCCGCGTGCAGGTCGGCCGCCATCCGCGGCAGCGCGGGCAGGTACATGTCGATCGACAACGGCCCGAACGCCGTCAGGCCGCCCAGGACGAGGACGAACTTCAGCTGCGCCCGCCTCGTCGGCGCGGTACGTTCCGCCGTGGTGGTCATGCCCGTCCTCTCGCTCCTTGATGGACCAGCGGCCGGGACGCCGGTGCTATTCCGGCTGTGATCGGTGACACCGCGTGTTCGCGACGGCGGTGAACCGATACTGATCCGATCAATTTTGCCACCGATTCGGCGACGGCTCTGGATCGTCGGTCACGACTGCGATATACATCGGATGTCTGGTCAGGTGGGTGAAGGGAATATCCGTGCAGCTTGTGCGCCTCGGGGAGCCGGGAAGTGAGCGTCCGTTCGTGCGTGCCGACGACGGCACGACCTACGAGCTGGGCGGGCTGACCGCCGACATCGACGGCGGCTTCCTCGCCGCGGACGGCGTCGCCCGCGCGGCCGCCGCGCTCGCCGCCGGGGAACTGCCGGAAGCGGACGTCGAGGGCCTGCGCGTCGGGCCGCCCGTCGCCCAGCCCGGCAAGGTCGTCTGCATCGGCATGAACTACCGCCGCCACGCCGAGGAAACCGGCGCGACCCCGCCCACCGAGCCCGTCGTGTTCCTGAAGGCGCCGGACGTCGTGGTCGGCCCGGCCGACGACGTCCTCATCCCGCGCGGGTCGGCCGCCACCGACTGGGAGGTCGAACTCGGCGTGGTCATCGGCAGGACCGCCCGCTACCTCGAAAGCGTCGAGGAGGCGCTGGAGTACGTCGCCGGGTACGTCGTCTCGAACGACGTCTCCGAGCGCGAGCTGCAGTTCCGCACCGGCCAGTGGGACAAGGGCAAGTCCTGCGAGAACTTCAACCCGCTCGGCCCGGCCCTGGTCCCGGCGGCCGAGGTGCCCGACCCGCAGGACCTCGGCCTGCGGCTGTGGGTCAACGGCGAAAAGCGGCAGGACTCGTCCACCAAGGACATGATCTTCACGGTGGCCGAGATCGTCCACCACCTGTCCCGGGTGATGGTGCTGCGGCCCGGCGACCTGATCAACACCGGCACCCCGGAGGGGGTCGCGCTCGGGCAGCCCGACCCCAAGCCCTACCTGCGCGACGGCGACGTCATCGAGCTCGAGATCGACGGGCTCGGCCGGCAGCGCCAGACCGCGAGGCAGGCCTGACCATGGCGAAGATCATCGGCATGGAGGTCCTCGACGTCCGCTTCCCGACGTCGAAGGAACTCGACGGCTCGGACGCCATGAACCCCGACCCGGACTACTCCGCCGCCTACGTCGTGCTGCACGCCGACGGCGGCCCGGACGGCTACGGCCTGGCCTTCACCATCGGCCGCGGCAACGACGTCCAGGCCGCCGCGATCCGCGCGCTCGCCCCGCACGTCGTCGGCCGGGACGTCCCGGAGGACGCGGCCGCGCTCGGCGACCTGTCCCGCACGCTCGTCGGCGACTCGCAGTTCCGCTGGCTGGGCCCGGAAAAGGGCGTCGCGCACATGGCCGTCGGCGCGGTGGTCAACGCCGCCTGGGACCTCGCCGCGCGCCGCGCCGGCCTGCCGGTCTGGCAGTTCGCGGCCCGGATGACCCCCGAGGAACTCGTGTCGCTCGTCGACTTCCGGTACCTCACCGACGCGCTCACCGAAGCCGAAGCCCTCGACATCCTGCGCCGCGCGGAACCCGGGCGGGCCGAACGCGCCGCCCGGCTGGAAAAGCACGGCTACCGCGCCTACAGCACGTCACCCGGCTGGCTCGGGTACGCGGACGCGAAGCTCGTGCGGCTGGCCGAGCAGGCCGTCGCCGACGGCTTCGGAATGATCAAGCTGAAGGTCGGTGGCAACCTCGAGGACGACGTCCGCCGGATGAAGCTGGCGCGCGAGACCGTCGGCCAGGACGTCCGGATCGCCGTCGACGCCAACCAGCGCTGGGACGTCTCCACCGCGGTCGCCTGGATGACCGCACTCGCCCCCTACGACCCGTACTGGATCGAGGAGCCGACGTCCCCGGACGACGTCCTCGGGCACGCGGCCATCGCGAAAGCGCTTGCGCCCATCCGGGTCGCGACCGGCGAACACGTCCAGAACCGGGTGATCTTCAAGCAGCTGCTGCAGGCGGACGCGATCTCGGTGCTGCAGCTGGACGCCGCCCGCGTCGGCGGGTTCAACGAAAACCTGGCCATCTTGCTGCTGGCGGCCAAGTTCGGCGTCCCGGTGTGCCCGCACGCCGGCGGCGTCGGCCTCTGCGAGCTCGTGCGGCACCTGTCGATGTTCGACTTCGTGGCGGTGTCCGGCACCGACGTGGACCGGTCGATCGAGTGGGTCGACCACCTGCACGAGCACTTCACCGACCCGGCCGTCGTCGAGCGCGGCCGCTACCTCGCCCCGACCGCACCCGGGTTCTCCGCGCGGATGCACGACGCCACCCTGCGCCGGTTCCGGTTCCCGGACGGTCCCGAATGGACGGAGACCGCAAGTGAGTGAATTCGAGGGCCTGGTGGCCGCCGTCACCGGAGGCGCCTCGGGCATCGGCAAGGCCGTCGCCACCCTGCTGGCCGAGCGCGGTGCGCAGGTGGCGGTGCTGGACCTGAAGCCGGACGACGACGGCTTCCGCTGCGACGTCTCTTCCGATCGGGAAGTCCGCGAAGCGATCGACGCCGTCGTGGACCGCTTCGGACGGCTCGACATCCTGGTCAACAACGCCGGGATCGGCGCGCAGGGCGACGTCACGGCCAACGGCGACGACGAGTGGCACCGCGTGTTCGACGTCAACGTCGTCGGCATGGTCCGGCTCGCCCGGGCCGCGCTGCCGCACCTGAAGCAGTCGCCGTCCGCGGCGATCGTCAACACCTGCTCCATCGCGGCCTGGGCCGGCCTGCCCAGCCGCGCGCTGTACTCGGCCAGCAAGGGCGCGGTGCTCTCGCTGACCCTGGCCATGGCGACCGACCACCTGCCCGACCGCATCCGCGTCAACTGCGTGTGCCCGGGAACGGCGGACACGCCGTGGGTGGGCCGGCTGCTCGACGCCGCCGACGACCCGGCGGCCGAACGCGCTGCGCTCGCCGCCCGCCAGCCGATGGGCCGGCTGGTCACCGCGGACGAGGTGGCGAACGCCGTCGCCTACCTGGCGAGCCCGCTGTCCGCCTCGACCACCGGCACCGCGCTCGCGGTCGACGGCGGCATGTACGGCCTGCGCCCGCGCGGCCCGGTCCACCACGACTAGCAGACTTGCTTCCCCGCCGTCATCAAGGAGGATGTTGTGCGCACGAAGGTGATCAAGGTGGCCGCCGTCGCCGCCTGCGGCCTGGTACTGGCCGCGTGTGGGTCCACTAAGGACAACGCGTCGGCGCCCGCGGCGGGCGGCGGCAACCCGGGCGGCAAAGTCGGGGCGACGCTGCCGCTGCTGACTTCGCCGTTCTGGCAGGCCTACAACAACTACGTGCCGAAGATGGCCAAGGAAGAGGGCGTCGACGTCCTCCCGACGGTCAACGCCGACAGCGACCCCGCAAAGCTGATCACCGACATCGGCACCTTCCTCAACCAGGGCGTCAAGGGCCTGGTCGTGACGCCGCTGGACTCGGCCGCCATCGTCGCCGGGCTCAAGCAGGCCGAGAACAAGGGCGTGCCGGTCGTCGCGGTCGACGTCGCTCCCGAGAGCGGCAAGGTCGCGATGGTGGTGCGGGCCGACAACAAGGCCTACGGCACCAAGGCGTGCGACGCGATCGGGGAGAAGGTCAAGTCCGGCAAGGTCGTGCAGATCATGGGCGACCTGGCCTCGGTCAACGGCCGCGACCGCTCGGAAGCCTTCCGCGACTGCATGAAGTCGAAGTACCCGGGCATCCAGGTGCTGGAGATCCCGGCCGAGTGGAAGGCCGACAAGGCGTCCTCCGGCCTGGACAGCATGCTGACCGCGAACCCGGACATCAAGGGCGTCTACATGCAGGCCGGCGGCGTCTACCTGGCCCCGACCGAGCAGGCCCTCAAGCGCAAGAACCTGTTCTTCCCGGTCGGGGACCCGAAGCACATCGTGCTCGTGTCCAACGACGGCATCCCGCAGGAGCTGGCCGCGATCCGCAACGGCGAGCTGGACGCCACCGTCTCCCAGCCGGCCGACGCGTACGCGAAGTACGGCCTGTACTGGCTGAAGAAGGCCATGGCGGGCGAGACGTTCAAGGCCGGGCCGACCGACCACGACAGCACCATCGTCGAGATCAGCCCCGGCATCCTCGAGGACCAGCTGCCCGCGCCCGTCATCACCAAGGCCAACGTGGACGACAAGGCCCTGTGGGGGAACAACCTGTGACCGCGCTGCCCGCCGGCGAATCCGCCGCCGGAGTGGTCAGCGCCGTAGGTGTCGGAAAGCGCTACGGCCCCACCGTGGCGCTCCACGACGTCAGCCTCACCGTGCACCCCGGCGAGTCGCACGCGCTCGTCGGGCGCAACGGGGCCGGCAAGTCGACGCTCGTCTCCATCCTCACCGGCCTGTCCGCCACGGACACCGGGCACGTCGAGTTCGGCGGCGAGCCGGCCCCACCACTGTCCAAACAGGACGACTGGAAGGCGCGCGTCGCCTGCGTCTACCAGCACGCGATGGTCGTCCCGCAGCTCACCGTGGCCGAGAACCTGTTCCTCAACCGGCAGGCGGGCGGCGGGTTCTCGATCGGCTGGAAGTCGTTGCGGCGCAAGGCGCGCGACCTGCTGGACTCGTGGGACGTGCACGTCGGCGTCGACACCCCGGCCGGGGAGCTGTCGGTGGAGGACCGGCAGTTCGTCGAGATCGCCCGCGCGCTGTCCTACGGCGCCCGGTTCATCGTCCTCGACGAACCGACCGCGCAGCTGGACAGCCAGGCGATCGAGCGGCTCTTCGACCGGATGCGCCAGATGCAGGCGGGCGGGGTGACGTTCCTGTTCATCTCGCACCACCTGCACGAGGTGTACGAGGTCTGCCAGGCCGTCACGGTGCTGCGCGACGCGAAGCACGTGCTCACCGCGCCGGTGTCGGAGGTCGGGAAGGCCCGGCTGGTCGACGCGATGACCGGCGAACCCGGCGGGCTGTCGGTGCGGGACGCCGCGTCCCGGGAGTCCCTGGACGCGGACGCCGCGGAGATCCTGTCGGTGGACGGGTTGTCCGGCGACGGCTTCCGGGACGTCTCGTTCCGGCTGCGCCGCGGCGAGGTCGTCGGGCTCGCGGGCAGCAACGCCAGCGGGAAGCACCAGGTCGCGGAGACGGTCTACGGCCTGCGGACGCCCTCGGCGGGCCGCATCCGCATCGACGGCTCCCCGCTGCGGCCGGGGGACATCCCGGCGGCGCTGCGGGCCGGCATCGGGTGCGTGCCGCGCGACCGCCACCACGAGGGCCTGGTCCTGGAGCACTCGATCGCCGACAACACGACGATGTCCATTTTGGACAAGCTGGGCCGCGGCGGGATCGCGTCCCCGTCGACGCGGCACGCGAAGGCCACGCAGGCGCTGAAGGACTACGACATCGTGGCCGCCGGTGCCGAGCAGCCGGTGTCCGACCTGTCGGGCGGCAACCAGCAGAAAGTCGTGCTGGCGCGGGCGCTGCTGAGCGATCCGCGGGTGGTCGTGCTGATCAACCCGACCGCCGGGGTGGACGTGAAGTCGAAGGAGGCGCTGCTCGCGGTCGTCGACCGGGTGCGCGCCGAGGGCAAGGCGGTGCTGATCGTCAGCGACGAGCTCGACGACCTGCGCCTGAGCGACCGGGTCCTGGTGCTGCGCGCCGGGGCCGTGGTCGCCGAACACCAGGCCGGGTGGTCCGACGGCGACCTCGTGGCCGACATCGAAGGAGTCGAGCTTTCGTGACCGACGTGATGACCTCCCCCACGACGCAGCTGCCCGCGCCCCCCCGGCGTCGCAAAGCCGTCTGGCTGCGCGAACTCGCGCTCTTGCCCGCCCTGGTCGTCGTGTTCGTCATCGGCGGCCTGGTCGACGACACGTTCGTCGGCTGGAGCAACATCGTCAGCATCCTGACCGCGTCGGCCGCGCTGTCGCTGGTCGTGCTGGGCGAGTCGCTGGTGCTGATCACCGGGAAGTTCGACCTGTCCCTGGAATCGACGATGGGCCTGGCGCCGGCGCTGGGCGCGATGGTCGTGATCCCGGCGGCGTCGGCGGGCTTCGGCATCGAGCTGCCCGCCGCGATCGGGCTGCTGGTCATCCCGCTGTGCGGGGCGCTGGTCGGGTTCGTCAACGGCTTCCTCATCGTGAAGCTGAAGCTGAACGCCTTCATCGTGACGCTGGCGATGCTGACCGTGCTGCGCGGTGTCCAGGTCGGGTCGACCAAGGGCAAAACGCTGTTCAACCTCCCCGACTCGTTCACGAACCTGGCGACGACGACGTTCGCCGGGCTCCCGATGTCGGTGTGGCTGGCGGCGCTGCTGTTCGCGGTGGCCGGCTGGGTGCTGCGCTACCACCGCGTCGGGCGCGCGCTGTACGCCATCGGCGGCAACCGCGAAGCCGCGCGGGCGGCCGGCGTGCGCGTCGACCGGATCGCGTGGGCGGTGTTCGTCGTCGCCGGGATCCTTGCGGCAATCGGGGGTCTGGCCTACACCGGATACGTCGGGGCCTTGGGCGCGAACCAGGGATCCGGCATGATCCTGCAGGTGTTCGCGGCGGCGGTGATCGGGGGCGTCTCCCTCGACGGCGGCAAGGGCACGCTGGTCGGCGCGCTGACCGGCGTCCTGCTGCTGTCGTCGGTGTCGAGCCTGCTCAACTACGCGCACGTCACCGCGGAGTGGCAGGGCGCGATCTACGGCGCCATCATCCTGGTCGCGCTGATCATCGCCCGGTACGCCGGCGGAAAGCCCCAAACCTGACGCGCGCCGCGTGAAGGTCCGACGTTCCGAGTCTGCCGCAGCTCGTCGTGAGTGAGAAACAGTGTTCTAACACTGTTTCTCACTCACGAGGGTGGGAAGGGGAGTGTGGTGTTACGAGGCTTCGGCGGCGGGTTCGTCAGGGGTCGTCGGGTCGTCCGCGGTGCCCAGGGCGTTGCGCAGCCACTGCTCCACGCCCGCGACGTGCACGGTCGCCCACGAGCGGGCCAGTTCCGGCTCGCGCGCGGCGATCGCCTCGTAGATCGCCGTGTGCTGTTCGCGGGTCTTCGCGACCGCGCCCTCCTGCGTGAGGCCGCGCCAGATGCGGGCGCGGGCGGTGGGCCCGGAAAGGCTGTCGAGCAGCGAGCAGAGCACGGGGTTGCCGGAGCCGTCGGCGATCTTGCGGTGGAACTGCAGGTCGTTGGCGACCAGCGCCTCCACGGTCGGCGAGTCCTCCAGCTCGCTGAGCAGCGCGCCCAGCTCGGTGATGTCGTCGTCGCTCATGTGCAGCGCGGCCAGCGCGGTCGCGGCGGGCTCCAGGATCCGGCGCACGGCCAGGAAGTCGAGCACGGTGTCGTCGCGGTGGAAGTCGACCACGAACGTCATGGCGTCGAGCAGCAGGTTGGGCTCGAGGCTGGTGACGTACGTGCCGTCGCCCTGCCGGACGTCGAGCACGCGGATCAGGCACAACGCCTTCACCGCCTCCCGCAGGGAGCTGCGCGAAAGCCCGAGCCGCTGGGCCAGCTCGGCCTCCTTGGGCAGCCGGTCGCCCGGGGCGAGCTCCCCGGAGATGATCATGTCCTTGATCTTGTCGATCGCGACATCGGTGACGGGCACGGTGTCCGCCCTTCCCTGCAACAGACCTCGGATGTTTCGTGGTGCTCCCCAGCGTGCCACGTTCCGGCGAAGGAGTGGTGATGACCCACCAGGCCAGCCCGCAAAGAGTGGCTCTGCACACCCGGCTCAAGCCCGGCAAGGAGGCCGAGTACGAGTCCGTCCACGCGGTCATCCCGCCCGAGCTCGACACCGCGCTGCGCGAAGCCGGCGTCCGGACGTGGCGGATCTGGCGTAACGGTCTCGACCTCTTCCACGTCGTCGAAGTCGACGACTACGCGGCGATGCGGGCGGCGTTGCGGGACCACCCCGCCAACGTCCCGTGGCAGGCCCGGATGGCCGAGCTGCTGGCCGTCGAAGACGACTACTCCGGCGGCGACACCGGCATCGGGCTGGTCTGGGAACTGCCGGAAAAGGAGTGACGCGTTGGAACTCTCCCTGTCCCCGCTCGGTCTCGGCTGCGCGCAGCTGGGCAACCTCTACCACGCGATCAGCGACGAGACGGCGGCCGCGACCGTGCGCCGCGCGTGGGACGAGGGCATCCGCTACTTCGACACCGCGCCGCACTACGGCCTCGGCCTGTCCGAGATCCGCCTCGGTGCGGCGCTGCGCTCGTACCCGCGCGAGGAGTACGTGCTGTCGACGAAGGTCGGGCGCGTGCTCGAGCCGAACCCGGACGGCGCCGGCGAGCTGGACGACCAGGGCTTCGCCGTCCCGGCGGCGTACAAGCGCCGGTGGGACTTCAGCCGCGACGGCGTCCTGCGGTCGTTCGAGGACAGCTTGACCCGGCTGCGGCTCGACCGCGTCGACGTCGTGTACGTCCACGACCCCGACGACCACTTCGACGAAGCGCTGCGCGGTGCCTTCCCGGCGCTGCGGGAACTGCGGGAGCAGGGCGTGATCGGCGCGTTCGGCGCCGGGATGAACCAGACGCGGCTGCCCGCCGAGTTCGTCCGCCGCACCGACCTCGACATCCTGCTCGTGGCCGGCCGGTACACGCTGCTCGACCAGCCGGCCCTGGACGAGCTGTTCCCGCTGTGCGCCGAGCGCGGCGTCACGGTGGTCGTCGGCGGCGCGTTCAACGGCGGCATCCTGGCGACCGCCGAGCCGGGGCGCGTCTACGACTACGCCGAGGCGCCGCCGGAGCTGGTCGAGCGGGCGCGGCGGATCGCGGAGATCTGCGCGCGGCACGGCGTCGAGCTGCCGGAAGCCGCGCTCGCGCTGCCGATGGCGCATCCTGCGGTGGCGTCGGTCGTCGTCGGCGCGCATGATCCGGAGCAGGTCGGCGTCAACGCGCGGCGGGCGCGGGCCGTCGTGCCGCCGGAGCTGTGGACCGAGCTCGTCGACGCCGGGCTGCTGCGCGCAGACGTCGTCATCGCCGAAGGAGTCTCATGATCGATGCGCACCACCACCTGTGGGACCCGTCGCGGCGCGACTACCCCTGGATGGCGGGGGACGCGCTCGACCCGATCCGCCGCCCGTACACCGTCGAGGACCTGCGCGCGGTGACGAAGGCGGCGGGGGTGCACGCGACGATCCTGGTCCAGACGGTGTCGTCGGCCGAGGAGACCGAGGAGTTCCTCGAGCTGGCGGCGGCGGAACCGGTCGTCGCGGGCGTGGTCGGCTGGGTGGACCTCACGGCGCCGGACGTCGCCGACCGGCTGGCCGCCCTCGACGGACCCCTGGCCGGGATCCGGCACCAGGTGGAGACCGAGCCGGACGACGACTGGCTGCTGCGTCCCGCGGTGCTGGCCGGGCTGGGCGCGGTGGCGGCGGCCGGGCTGACGTTCGACCTGCTGGTCCGGGCGCCCCAGCTGCCCGCGGCGGCCTCCCTGGCGGCGCGGCTGCCGGAGCTGCGGCTGGTGCTGGACCACGCGGCGAAGCCCCCGATCGCGGCGAGGGAGTGGGAGCCGTGGGCGTCCGGCGTGGCCGCGCTGGCGGCGCACGAGAACGTGGTGTGCAAGCTGTCCGGGCTGGTCACCGAGGCGGACTGGTCCGGGTGGGAGGTCGGGCACCTGCGCCGGTACGTGGACCACGTGCTGGACGTGTTCGGCCCGGGCCGGCTGCTGTTCGGCTCGGACTGGCCGGTCTGCGAACTGGCGGCGTCCTACGAGGTGGTCGTGGACGCGGCGATCGCGCTGACCGGATCGCTGTCGGACGCCGAGCGCCTGGCCGTGTTCGAGCACAACGCTCGCGCGGCCTACCGCCTGGATGCGAGCGGGGACACCCCCTCCAGGGGGTAAAAGGGTGTCCCCGCCCGCCGCGGGCGTGGTCTGTCAGAACTCTTCGTCGCGGATCATGCCGCGCAGCCGGGTCAGGGCCCGGTGCTGCGTCACGCGGACGTTGCCCGGGGAGATCCCGAGCGCTTCGGCGGTTTCGGTCGCCGAGAAGCCGACGGCGATGCGCAGGGTCAGGATCTCCTGCTGCACGCGCGGCAGGGAGGCGAGCAGCTTGCCGAGGCGGGCGCCGAGGTCGAGGTGCAGGGCGTGGCTTTCGGGTTCGTTGCCGGCGACGAGCGGGCGCTCCGGGAGCTCGGGGACGGGCTCGGAGCGGTCGCGGGCGACGGCGCGGTAGGCGTCGGCGACCTTGTTGGCGGCGATCGCGTGGACGAGGTAGAGGAAGGAACCGCCGCGGTCCTGGTAGTCGGGCAGGGCCTTGAGGACGGCGAGGCAGACCTCCTGGGCGACGTCGTCGGCCGAGAGGTAGGAGAGGTCGCGGCCGCCCATGCGCGCGCGGCAGTAGCGGACCACCACCGGCTCGATCATCTGCAGCAGCGAGTGGATCGCGGCCGGGTTGCCCCCGCCGGCGTCCTTGACCAGGGGGTCGAGATCTTCCTTGGTGAGCCGCCCGTTGGGACGGGGCAGATGCTCGGGGGCCCGATAATCGCGAAGCGCGGAAGCGGATTCTTCGGTGATGCTCGGCGGTGCTGTCATGGTCGTCTCCCCGGCCGACCCTCGACCGTCGCTGCCGGGGGTTCAACACTCCGTAACTGTTCAATCGCAGATGCTCCGGGAGATCCGGGCCGATCTGCGCTCCGTGCGACGCAGGGTAATCGTAAGCACCTCCACCCGAGTCAGTCCAGATTTCAACGACCAATACCCCGTTAGCAGGAGCGACCGTGATGTTCCCGCGACCAGGCGCCGCACATTGCGATTAATCTGTTTCAGGATGTGCCGACTTCACCCGTCAGTGGAGGATGACCACGGAGGCGGCAGTCGCGGTCACGGCGAGCGACGCGATCGCGGGCAGTACCGGACTCGGCGGCCCGGGTTCGGGGGCGCGCAGGGCGCGTTCCCGCCGGGCGCCGATGGCTGCCAGCAGGGCGGATGTAACGGCGGCGAGCAGAACGGGGATGACACTGAGGCCCCAGTGGTGCTGCGCGGCCGAGTGAAGGAGCAGCGCGGTGCAGGCGGCGGAGGCCAGTGCGGTCCGCCGCCAGGCGAGCCCGGTCCGGGCGGCCTGGGCGCCGGCGGGGCTGGTCACGGCCGGATCCCGGTCGGCATGACGGTACTTATGACGTCACGATAATCGCGAACGAGCGGTATTCGCGGCCGGCGGGCAGCCGGGCCGAGGCCGGCGCCACCTTTTCGCCGGAGGTCCCGGGCGGCGGAGCGGGTGCCGGCGGTGGTCACCGTCCGCTGCGGGTGCGCGTCCCTCACGAGAGCACCAGCAACACGGCCGCGGCGACGGTGAGGGCGAGCAGCCCCCCGGTGAGGACCAGGATCAGCCGGCTCGGCGGCAGCGGTTCCCCGGCCCGCATGGCGACCTGGACCCGCCGCCACCGCGGGTAGGCGGTCGCGGCGAGGACGGCGGCCAGCACGACGCAGAGCCCGGCGAGAACAGCACTGGCGGCGGCGGGCGACGGCACGAGCTGGTGCACGGCCACGCCCCCGGCGAGCAGCCCGAGGGCGGTGCGCAGCCAGGCGAGGAAGGTGCGTTCGTTGGCCAGGGTGAACCGGTAGTCCGGCTCGGTGCCGCCCGCATGGGGCTTGATGTCGTCGGGGGCCACGGGTGCAGACGCTAGCCGGTGTGGGCGGTCGCGGCCGGTCCGGTGCGGGTGCGCTGGATGGGGTGGCGGGGGTGCGGCCGGTTCGGGGATAAGGGGCTGAGTGGGTCGGCGGCCGTCAGCTGGTGTGTGCGGCTGCGGCCGGTTCGGTCTGGTGGGCGAAGACCCACCAGCGCAGCACCGCGAAGCGCACGAACCCGCCGACCAGGCTGGCCAGCAGCAGCGTGCCGGTCTCCTCCCACGATGTCGGCCGGTCCACGATCGCGTCGAGGATCGCCAGCACCGCCGAGCCGTAGCCGGCGTAGAACGCGAACGTGAGCAGGTCCTGCAGGTGCCGCTTCCCGGCGTTGCTGCGCCGGCCGGCGAACGTGACTCGGCGGTGGAACTCGGTGTTGCCGACCGTGGTCAGCGCGATCGCGACCAGGTTCGCGACCTGGGAGCCGAGCTCGTCGCGCAGCAGGAGGAACAGGACGGCCTGGAGGCCGGTCGTCACCACGCCGGCCACCACGTACCACGCGGCGTGCGTGCCCAGCTCGTGGTGGCGGTCCGGATCGGTGGCGAGCAGCCGGCGATCCGGTGCGCACCTGGTGGTGGCCATGATCCCAACCTACCTTGCATTCACAAACTTGTGAATGTGTTAAACCCGTTGAAGAAATGTGATCCCCATGACACCGCCGGGTTTCGGGGCCCCGACCAGCGGGGTAGGTCACCGGCGACGACATTTCCGACACCAGGAGACCCCTGTGAGTGACCGTGACTCGGCCGAACCGCAAAGCCTGAGCCCCAGCGAGGCGCTGGACGAGGACGAGCTGCGCGTGGACCCGCTCGAAGCAGGCGTCGAGCCGCCCGAGCACTGGAGTGCCGCGGACCGCTTCGGCACCACGCCCCGCGAGATCCGCGAAGGCGAGCCGATGGCGCTGCGGCTGTCCGAAGAGGTCCCGGACACCGAGCCGGAGCCGATCCCGGACCGGCCACTGGCCGCGACGCCGGCGGCGGAGCTCGACGAAACGATCGAGGACGCCCCGCCGGACTTCGAGCCGGTGGTCCCGGAGGACACGGTGCCGCAGCGGCACACCGGCCCGGACCGGGGCGAGCAGGCGATCTACGCGGGCGAATCGGTGGCCGACGCAATCCGCGCGTCCCGGCAGGGCTGATCCGCTCAGCCTGCACACCCGTTCGGACGCCCCTAGCGTGGGGGCACCAGTGCATCGGACCGCGACGAAGGGAAGGCCGAAGATGCTGACCGTGACCGAAGCCGCCGCCGAGGCGATCACCGCACTGACCAGCCAGGGAGAGGGCGAAGCCGGGCTGCGCCTGGCAGTGCAGAACGCCGACGGGGAAAGCGCCCAGCTGGCCCTGTCGGTCGCCCCCGAACCGGCCGAAGGCGACAGCGTGCTGGGAGCGGAGGAGGGCCCGAAGGTCTTCCTCGAGCCCCAGGCGGCGGCCCTGCTCGACGACAAGGTGCTGGACGTCCAGGAGGACGAAGCCGGCGGCGTGGCCTTCGCCGTGCTGCCCCAGCACACGAGCTGACTGCGGCGGGCGGGCCTTTCGCCGTCGGGTGGGAAGGCCCGTCCGCTCGCGGGCGCGACAGGCTTGGCGAACCGCCGCTTCCGGCGAGGTATCGCTAGCGGGACCGCCACTCCCGAACCAGCTCAGCCGCCCGCGCCCGCAGCAGTTCTCTCGCGTGCGCTCGCGCGTAGTCCAGCGAAGGCGCGTGGTCGATCAGCGCGCTGCTCCCCACCACTCCCAACCGCGCCAACCCGGCGGCATCGAGCTGGATCCGCCCCGCGAGCGCGAGCAGCGGAATTCCCCGCGCCCGCTCGGCGATCCCCGCCGGCGCCTTGCCGTTGAGGCTTTGCTCGTCCAGCGACCCCTCCCCGGTGATCACCAGGTCCGCACCCTCCAGCGCCCGATCGACCCCGGTCAGCCCCGCGATGAGAGCGAACCCGGATTCCACCTTCGCGCCGAGGGCGATCGCCGCGGCCGCGACCCCGCCGCCCGCTCCGGCGCCCGGCACCCGCGTCACGTCCGGCGCTCCGCCCACCTGCAGTGCGTGCGCCCACCGTCCCAGCGCTTCGTCCAACGCCGCCACCTCCGACGGCCCCGCCCCCTTCTGCGGCCCGAACACCGCGGCCGCGCCGTCCGGGCCCAGCAGCGGGTTGGTCACGTCGGTCGCCACCGCCATGCGCACGCCCTCCAGCCGATCGCGCACCGGCGCCAGCTCCGTCGAGGCGACCCGGCCCAGCGTCCCGCCGCCCAGGCCGACCGGTGCGCCGAACGCGTCCAGCACACCGGCCCCGAGCGCGCCGAGCATGCCGGCTCCGCCGTCCGTGCTGGCCGTGCCGCCGACCGTGAGCACCAGCGCCTTCGCGCCGTGGATCAACGCGTCCGCCAGCAGTTCGCCGACGCCCCACGTGTGCGCGGCCAGCGCTGTCGCCGGCGAAGGTTCGACGAATTCGATGCCGCACGCTCGCGCCGATTCGACGTACGCCGTACCGTCGAGCACGGCATAGCGCGCCGGGACCGATTCTTCGAGCGGCCCCCGTACCGTCAGCCGCACGATCCGCGCGCCCGCGGCTTCCAGGACGTCCAGGGTGCCTTCGCCCCCGTCGGCGACCGGGCACGTGACGATCTCCGCGTCCGGCAAGGCATCCCGTACCCCGAGCGCGATCGCCTCCGCGGCCTCGACCGCGGTGAGACTGCCCTTGAACTTGTCCGGCGCGATGACGACCCGGGTCACGGCTGCACCTCCGTCAGCGGGGGACGCCCGGCGAGCACCGCCGCGACGTTGCGCGCGGCCAGCACCGCCATTGCGGTCCGGGTCTCGACCGTCGCCGAGCCCAGGTGCGGGCTCAGCACGACGTCGTCCCGGCCGAGCAGCCGCGGTTCGACCTCCGGTTCCTTTTCGAACACGTCGAGCGCGGCACCGGCGATCTCCCCGGCTTCCAGCGCATCGGCCAGCGCGCCTTCGTCGACGACCGGCCCGCGGGTCGTGTTCACCAGGTACGCGCCCGGTTTCATGGCCCGCAACGCGGCGGCGTCGATCAGGTGCCTCGTCTCGGGTGTCAGCGGGCAGTGCAGCGAAACGACGTCCGAGCGCGCCAGCAGCTCTCCGAACGGCACGTACTCGGCGTCCGTGTCCTGTTTGGACCGTCCGGAGTAGACGATCGACATCCCGAACGCCGCGGCCCGGCGGGCCATCGCCCGGCCGATCTGCCCGAAGCCGACGATGCCCAGCGTCTTGCCCTGCAGCCCGGAGCCGAGCAGGAAGCCGAGGTGGAACGACCAAGGCGTGCGCGAGCGCAGCAGCCGTTCGCCCTCGCCGATCCGCCGCGTGACGGCGAGCAGCAGGCCGAAGGCGAGGTCCGCCGTGGCGTCGGTGAGCACGCCCGGGGTGTTGGTGACGACGATGCCGCGCGAGGCCAGCGCCGGGACGTCGACGTTGTCGTACCCCACCGCGACGTTCGCGACCACCTTCAGCCCCGGACCGGCGGCGTCGGCCAGCGCGCCGTCGAGCCGGTCGTGCAGCATGCCGACCACGGCCGACGCGCCGCCGGCGAACTCGTGCAGTTCGGCAGGCGTCAGCGGACGATCGGCGGGGGAGACCTCTACATCGCCTGCCTCGGCGAGGAGCTTCACCGCGTCGTCGGGAATCCATCGGGTCACCGCGATCTTGGCCACGACGACAGCGTAAGGCACCCCACCGACAATTCAGCCCACGCGAGTCAGCCGCACCACCGCACTCGCGTACCCGCTTCCCGGCAACGAGACGTCCAGCCCGTGGCTCAGCAGCACGGCTCCGTGGTGCACGACGCCGTCCTGATCGCGGTACAGGCCGGCCGGATCCAGCCCCGCGAGCCGCGGCGGGGTGAACGGCCGCGCGAACTCCGTGGGCCGCCGCCAGAAGAACACGACGGCGGAATCGCCGAGCACGTACTGCACCGCCGTCAGCGCCGAGACGGCCGGATCCGCCAGCCGGTACAGCACGCCGTGCTGCACCACGGGCCGGATTTCCTTGTACAGCGCTACGAGCGACGCCGCTTCGGCCAGTTCCCCGGTGCTCCACCGCGGCAGGTCGCCGCCCAGCCCGAGCACGCCCGCCATCGCCACGTGGAACCGGAAGCTCAGCGGCGCCTCCCGGTGCGTGGCCGGGTTCGGGCTGTCGGTGACCCAGGCCGACATCGTGCCGGCGGGGTAGATCTGGCCGTACCCGTGCTGGATGGTGATCCGGTCGGCGGCGTCGGTGTTGTCGGACGCCCAGATCTCGTCGGTGCGCGCGAGGATGCCCAGGTCGGTGCGCCCGCCGCCGCCCGCGCAGCCCTGGATCCGCAGGTCCGGGTGGTCGGCGCGCAACCGGTCCAGGATCGCGTACACCGCCCGGACGTGGCCCACCCACAGGCGTGCGGCGTCGGGTCCCGCGTCCGGCCAGCCCGCCTCGGTGAACGCCCGGTTCATGTCCCACTTGAGATAGTCGATGCCGTGCTCGCCGACCAGCCGGTCGAGCCACTTGTGCGCCCAGTCCGCCACGTCCGGCCGCGCGAAGTTCAGCACGAGCTGGTTGCGCAACGTCGTGCGCGAGCGGTGCGCCATGTGCAGCACCCAGTCGGGGTGCGCGCGGTAGAGGTCGCTGTCCGGGTTGACCATCTCCGGCTCGACCCACAGCCCGAACTGCATCCCGTGCGCGTGCACGGCGTCGGCCAGGGGCTGCAACCCGGCCGGGAAGCGCTGTTCGTTGGCGATCCAGTCGCCGAGCCCGGCGGTGTCGCCGCTGCGGGCGCCGAACCAGCCGTCGTCCATGACGAACAGCTCCGCCCCCAGCCGGGCCGCCGCGGCCGCCAGTTCGGTTTCCGTCCGCTCGTCGACGTCCCAGCCGGTCGCCTCCCAGGAGTTGTAGACGATCGGCCGCAGCTCGTCCGGGTGCGGCTGGACGAACTCGCGGACGTAGGCGTGCCAGCGCCGGCTGCTGCCGCCGAAGCCGTCGGCCGCGTAGAGCCCGGCGAACACCGGTGTCTCCCACGTTTCGCCCGGCTGCAGCCGCCAGGTGACGTGGTCGTGCCCGAACCCGCCGGTCCACGTGACGCGGCCGGTGTGCGTGCGTTCCACCGTGATCCGCCAGCTCCCGCTCCAGGCCAGCGCACTGCTCCACACTTCGCCGGACGTCTCGGTCGCGTCGCCCGCGTCGAGCATCACCCACGGGTTGACCTGGTGGCTGGAGGCGCCGCGACGGCTGGTGAGCGTGGTTTCGCCGACCGGCAGGGGTTCGCGCAGCACGCCGTACTCGGCGCTCCACGCGCCGGACGTCCGGCTCAGCCGCGCGTCCGCGCGCCGGGGGAGCGTCCAGGCCGCGGAATCCGTGCGCAGCAGGGCGATCGGCTCGCCGGAGCCGGTGTGCCGCAGCGACGTCCAGCGCTCGACGACGTCGCCGCGGACGCGGTAGTGCAGGGAGAGTTCGAGGGGGTAGTGGCGGTCGGCGAGCCGCACGACGAGCGCGTCGTCTTCGAGCGCGAAGCCGTCGTAGCGCCACTCGAGCGCCGACGTCCCGTCCGCGTACTGCACGGCCAGCGCCGCGACGCCGAAGAACGCGCCGCCCTCGGCCGGGAGCTCCTGCCGCTCGTCGCCGGGCTCGTCGAAGCTGCTCTCGGCCGGATTGCGGCGCGCGGCGACCTGCGTGGCCTGGGCGAGCGTCAGCGGCGGGCCCCAGTGGACGTGCCGCGGGCGGTCGTCGGCGTCCAGGCGGAAGGCGTACGAGCTCTCGGGGGTGCGCAGCAGCCAGAGCCGGTGCGCGGGGTCGTGTTCGACGAGCGGCATGACCGACAGCGTAGAGCTGACCAGCGCAGAAATAAATTCTTGACGAAGTTAATTAAATCTCTCTACCCTTCCGGCCATGCCTCGCAGTGCACCGGCAAGGGCGCCGATCACCAGTCCCGCGGCCGCGACCGTGTTCACCACGGTCCTGACCGAAGGGCCGGTTTCCCGCGTCGACGTCGCCCGCCGCACCGGGCTCTCCTCCGCCGCGGTCACCAAGGCCGCCCGGCCCTTCATCGAAGCCGGCTACCTCGAAGAACTCGCCGCCGGCGGCCGCACCGCGCCGGGTGCGGGCCGCCCGGCGAACCCGCTGGCCATCCGGCCCGACCGCGAGTACTTCGTCGGCGTCAAGATCACCGGCGACGACCTGATCGGCGTGGTCACCGACCTGCGCGCCGACGTCCGGGCCAGCGCCCACCACGCACTGACCGGCCACGACGTCGAGCACGTCGTCCGCGCGCTGGCCGACCTCGTCGGCGAGCTGCTGACCGGGGACCTCCGCGAGCGCGCCTACTGCCTGGGGGTAGCGGTGTCCGGCGACGTCGACCGCGCGTCCGGTGTCGTCCGGTACTCCCCGTTCCTCGGCTGGCGGGACGTGCCCCTGGCTTCGCTCCTGGAAGGCGCCACCGGGCTCACGGTCACCTTGGAGAACGACGTCAAGGCCCTCGCCGTCGCCGAGCAGTGGTTCGGCGAAGGGGTCGGCGTGTCGTCGTTCGCGCTGGTCACCGTGGGTACCGGCATCGGCAGCGCGCTGGTCGTGCACGGCGACCTGGTCCGCGGTGCCCACGGTGTCGCGGGCGAGATCGGGCACGTCCCGGTCGCCGACGGCGGCCCGCCCTGCCACTGCGGCGGGCGGGGCTGCGTCGAGGCGATCGCGTCCACCGAAGCGATCCTGACGCGCGCCCGGCAGGTCACCGGCGAACCCGGGCTGTCGATGGCCGACGCCGTGACGCGCGCCCGCGGCGGCGACGAGCCGCTGCGGGAGGTCTTCGCCGGGGCGGGGCACGCGATCGGGCTGGGGCTGGCCGCGCTGGTCAACCTGTTCGGCCCGGAACGGGTGGTCGTCTCGGGCGAGGGCGTCGCCACCTACGACCTGTTCGAGGAGCAGATCCGCCGGACCTTCGCGGTCCAGGCGTTCGGCAGCGCCGCCCGGTGCGGCCTGGTCATCCGGCCGCTGCCGTTCGAGGAGTGGGCCCGCGGTGCCGCCGCGGTCGCCGTCCAGAGCCTGTTCGTGTCCGACACCGTTTGAGGAGAGTCCCGTGAGCCCCATGAATCGCCGAAGCTTCCTGGTCGGTTCCGTCCTCTTTGCCGGGGGAGCGGCCCTCGCGGGCTGCACCTCGGACCCGTTGAACAAGAACGCCGCTCCGGGGGCGAAGACCACGCTGCAGCAGTGGTACCACGCGTACGGCGAATCCGGGACGCAGCAGGCGGTCCAGCGGTACGCGCAGGAGTTCACCAAGGCCAACCCGGACATCGCGATCAACGTCAGCTGGATCGCCGGCGACTACGAGACCAAGCTGAACTCGGCGATGCTCACCGCGCAGGCGCCGGACCTGTTCGAGCTCGGCGACTTCCGGTACCAGAACG
This sequence comes from Amycolatopsis vancoresmycina, assembly GCF_000716785.1. GTDB lineage: Bacteria > Actinomycetota > Actinomycetes > Mycobacteriales > Pseudonocardiaceae > Amycolatopsis > Amycolatopsis vancoresmycina. The sequence goes on along the minus strand of NZ_JNYY01000007.1, from coordinate 280,937 downwards.
TCAAGAACGGCCTGCTCGCGCCGCTCGACGACGTCGTCGGCCCGGTCAAGGGCGACTTCAGCCCGGCCGCGCTGGACACCGTGACCGTCGACGGCAAGGTCTACGGCGTCAAGATGATCGACGACGTCATGATGCTGTACTACCGCAAGAGCGCGCTGCAGGCCGCGGGCGTCCAGCCGCCGCAGACGTTCGCCGAGCTGCTCGAAGCGACGCGGAAGCTGAACAACGGCAAGCGGAAGGGCCTGTACGTCGGCACCGACGGCGTCGGCGAAGCGGCGACGCTGCTGCTCTGGTCGTCCGGCGGCGACTTCTTCGACGCGAGCGGCAAGAAGGTCGCCTTCGCCTCGCCCGAAGCGATCGCCGCGATCGGCGGGCTCAAGCAGCTGCACGACACCGGCGGCCTGCTCCAGGGCTACCCGACGGACTGGTCCGACCCGGGCGCGTTCGCCAACGGCGCCACGGCCATGCAGTGGGGCGGGCTGTGGTCGCTGCCGGACATCAAGAAGGCCCTCGGTGACGACTTCGGCGTCGTCGCGTGGCCGAAGTTCGGGGACGCGGGCAAGCAGGTCGCGCGCGTCGGCGGCTGGTACCAGCTGGCCAACGCGAAGTCCGCGAACCTGGACGCCGTCAAGAAGTACCTCGACTGGCTGTGGATCAAGAACGCCGATCTGCAGAAGGACTGGTGCGTCAAGTACGGCTTCCACATCCCGGCCCGCAAGGAGGTCGCCGCGCAGACGACCGAGTTCTCCAGCGGGCCCGCGAAGGACGCCGTGACGATCTCGCAGCAGTTCGGCAAGTCCTATTCGGGGCTGTGGAACAAGGCGTCGGCGACGCTGTTCCTGCAGGCCGCGACGAAGATCGCGAACGGGCAGGCCGACCCGGCCGCCGAGCTCGGCGACGCGGCGAAGAAGGCGCAGGCCGAAGTCGACAAGCAGCTGGCATGACGGCCGTGATGGAGGCCCCGGCCGCGCCGGTGGAGCCCGCGAAGAAGCGTCGCGGACGTCGTGACTGGCGGGCGATCGGCGCGTTCGCGGTGCTCACCGGGCCGGTCGTGCTCGGGCTCGGGCTGTTCAAGTACGTCGCCATCGCGTGGAGCTTCCTGCTCAGCTTCAACGACGCCCGCGGCACCATCACGCTCGGGAACTGGATCGGCTTCGGCAACTACGCGTTCCTGCTGGGCGACGACGCCTTCCTGACATCGTTGACGACGATCGCGGTCTTCACCGTCTTCATCGTGCCGATCACCTTCGTCGCTTCGCTCGGTCTCGCGGTGCTGGTCAACAGCATCAAGCGCGGCAAGGCGTTCTTCCGGACGGTGTTCCTCGTCCCGGCCGCGGTGTCGTACGTCGTCGCGGCGCTGGTGTGGAAGATGGCGCTGTTCAACGGCCTGCCGTCCGGGGTCGCGAACGTCGTCGGCGGGCTGTTCGGCGCCGACCCGGTGCCGTGGCTGTCGACGACGAGCCCGCCGGTGTACTGGGTCGCCGTGGTGACGCTGCGGCTGTGGCTGCAGGTCGGGCTGTACATGATCCTGTTCCTGGCCGGGCTGCAGGCGATTTCGCCGTCGCTGTACGAAGCCGGCGAGCTGGACGGCACGACGAAGTGGCAGGCGTTCCGGTACATCACGCTGCCGCAGCTGCGGAACACGTCGGTGGCGGTGCTGCTGCTGATCCTCATCGCGGCGTTCCAGGCGTTCGACGAGTTCTACAACCTGTTCGGCACCGGCCTGTCCGGCACGGCGACCGCGCCGGTGAAGCCGCCGCTGGTGTACCTGTACGACTCCGCGCTCGGCGACCAGAACTACGGCGTCGGCTCGGCGGGCGCGTTCCTGCTGACGGTGATCATCGTGGCGATCACGCTGCTGCAGGGCCGGTTCGTCGGCTTCGGGAAGAAGGACTGATGGCCGTTCTGCCGGTGTCCCGGAAGGCGCCGAAGTACGTCCTGGCTTCGGTGCTCGCGGTGGTCTTCCTGCTGCCGTTCTACATCATGCTGCGCAACGCGCTGATGACGCGGCAGCAGGTCAGCTCGCCGGACTGGTCCTGGCTGCCGGATCCACTCTCCTGGGTGAACTTCGGCGACCTGTTCGCCGACGCTTCGGTACCGATGGCGCACTCGCTGTGGAACTCGTTCCTGGTCGCGGTCGTCACCGCACCGCTCGGGACGCTGTTCGGCTCGATGGCCGGGTACGCGCTGGCCCGGATCAACGTGCCGGGACGGCGTGCGGTGTTCACGTACGTGCTGGTCACGCTGATGATCCCGCAGTCGGTGACGTTCGTGCCGACGTTCGTCGTCGTCGGCTCGATGGGCGGGGTCAACACCGAGTGGGGCATCATCGCGCCGAACCTGTTCAGCGCGTTCACGGTGATCCTGTTCCGCAACTTCTACCTGCGGTTCCCGGCCGAGATCGAGGAGGCCGGGCGGCTCGACGGGCTCGGCTACCTCGGCGTCTACCGGCGGCTGGTGCTGCCGAACTCGGGGAGCATGATCGCGTCGCTCGGGGCGCTGATGTTCATCGAGAGCTGGAACGCGTTCCTGTGGCCGCTGGTCATCGGGCAGGACCCGTCGTCGTGGACCGCGCAGATCGCCCTTTCGACGTTCCTGACCGCGCAGTCGGTCAACCTGCCGGCGCTGTTCGCCGGCGCTCTGGTCACCATCGCGCCGCTGGTCGCGATGTTCCTGGTCGCCCAGCGGTTCATCATCCGCGGGATCGCGGCGAGCGGGCTGAAGGAGTAGGTCCCCCCGATCGAGGAGTGTTCGATGCAGCGCCTCCTTTCCGTTGTCCTTGCTGTCCTCGGTGTTTCCGCCCTGCTGGTGCCGTCCGCCGACGCGCGGACGCCGTTCGTGAAGCCGTTCATGGGGTGGAGCAGCTGGAGTCTCGAGTCGTCGACCCGCGCGGGTTACGGCACTTCGTGGCTGAACGAGTCGCACGTGCGTGACGCGGCCGACGCGCTGGCTTCGAAGCTGAAGTCCGCCGGCTACACCTACGTCAACATCGATTCCGGCTGGAACGCCTCGCTGTCCTGGGTGTTCCACACCGACGTCAACGGCATTCCCGACGCCGATCCGGCGCGGTTCCCGTCCGGGATCCCGGCGTTGGCCTCCTACGTGCACGCGCGCGGGCTGAAGCTGGGCCTGTACGCGGTGACCGGGCTCGAGAAGGAGGTCTACGACAAGAACGCGCCGATCCTCGGGACGTCGTGCCGCGCCCAGGACATCGCGTACCGGCCGCTGACGCCGTCGAACGGCTGGGGCGGCAACTGGAAGGTCGACTTCACGAACCCGTGTGCGCAGCAGTACTACGACTCGATCGTGGCGCGGTTCGCCTCGTGGGGCGTCGACTTCCTCAAGGTCGACGGGACGACCGCGGACAACGTCGCCGACATCGCGGCGTGGTCCAAGGCGATCGACCGCGCGCGGCGGCCGATGTGGCTGACCGCGAGCGCGTGGCCGGTCCCGCGGTCCATCGGTTCTTCGCTGGCCCCTTACGCCAACGGCGTGCGCGTGGACACCGACGTCGAGTGCTACTGCGAGACGGTGTCCAGCTGGGACAGTTCGGTGAAGGCGCGGTGGGCGGACCTGCCGTCGTGGCTCGGCGTGTTCGGGCCGCAGTACCGGCCGGACCTGGATTCGATGCCGATCAGCAACAACACGGGATCGGGCATCCAGGACGGGCTCTCCGACGTCGAGCGGCAGAGCGTGATGACGTTCTGGTCCATGGCTTCCTCGCCGCTGTACGTCGGGGGAGACATCTACTTCCTGGACGCTTCCGCGGTGTCGATCCTGACGAATCCCGAGGTCATCGCGGTCGACCAGACCGGTTCGTACCCGGCGCAGGTTTCCGGCGGCGCCCTCCAGGTGTGGAAGAAGCGCGCGCCGGACGGCCGGTGGTACGCGGCCGTCTACAACCTGGGTGCCACCCCCGCGGACATCACCGTGGACCTGGGGATCCCCGGCGCACGACCGGTGCGTGACGTCGTCGCGCGCCGGGACCTCGGGCGGTTCCGGGGGTCCTGGACGGCGGCTGCCGTGCCGCCGCACGGTTCGCGGCTGGTGCGCATCGGCTGAACTTCCCCGCGTCATCCATTGGGTGGAAGACGTCTGGTCGGCTCGCCGTCCCCCGTGCTATGTTCGGTTGCAGAACGAGTGTGCGTAATGCGAACAGGCCGATCGGTGTGGAGGGTGTGATGGCGGAGCTGCTGTCGCTGGAGGAGGGCGTGGCCCGGCTGGTGCACGACGGCGACACCGTCGCGCTCGAAGGGTTCACGCACCTCATCCCGGTCGCGGCCGGGCAGGAGATCATCCGGCAACGCCGGCGGGATCTCACGCTGGTGCGCATGACGCCCGACATCGTGTACGACCAGCTCATCGGGGCCGGGTGCGCCCGCAAGCTGATCTTTTCGTGGGGCGGCAACCCGGGCGTGGGCTCGCTGCACCGCTTCCGCGACGCCGTCCAGCACGACTGGCCGGTGCCGCTGGAGATCGAGGAACACAGCCACGCGGGCATGGCGAACCGGTACGTCGCCGGCGCGTCCGGCCTGCCGTTCGCGGTGCTGCGCGGCTACACGGGCACCGACCTGCCCGCCCAGACGGCGACGATCAAGCCGATCACCTGCCCGTTCACCGGTGAACGGCTCACCGCGGTGCCGGCGCTGAACCCGGACGTCACGATCGTCCACGCCCAGCGCGCCGACCGGGACGGCAACGTCCAGATGTGGGGCATCACCGGCGTCCAGAAGGAAGCGGTGCTGGCGGCGAAACGATCGCTGGTGACGGTCGAGGAGATCGTCGGCGAGCTGGAGCCCCGTCCGGGCGCGGTCGTGCTGCCGTCCTGGGTGGTCACGGCGGTGGCCGAGGTCCCGGGTGGCGCGAAGCCGTCGTACGCGGCCGGGTACTACGAGCGGGACAACGCGGCGTACCAGGCGTGGGACGAGGTGGGCCGCGACCGCGAGGAGTTCACGAAGTGGCTGAACGAGCTGACCGGGGTGACGGCGTGAGCGCCGAGTACACGGCCGACGAGATGATGAGCGTCGCGGCCGCCCGCGCGCTCGGCGACGGCATGTCGTGCTTCGTCGGGATCGGCCTGCCGAGCAAGGCGGCGAACCTGGCCCGCCGCGCGCACGCCCCGAACCTGACGCTGATCTACGAGTCCGGCTGCCTGGGCGCCAAGCCGTCCCGGCTGCCGCTGTCCATCGGCGACGGCGAGCTGGCCGACACGGCGGACGCGGTGATCAGCGTCCCGGAGGTGTTCAACTACTGGCTCCAGCCGGGCCGCATCGACGTGGGGTTCCTGGGCGCGGCCCAGCTGGACAAGTTCGGCAACATCAACACGACGGTGATCGGCTCGGACTACCACGACCCGAAGGTCCGGTTGCCGGGCGCGGGCGGCGCCCCGGAGATCGCGGCCTCGTGCGGCGAGGTGTTCGTCGTCCTGCGCCAGAACCCGAGGGCGTTCGTGGAGAAGGTGGACTTCGTGACCTCCTTCGGCCACGGAACGGGCAAGGGCGACCGCGAGAAGCTCGGCCTCCCGGGCCGGGGCCCGACGCTGGTGGTGACGGATCTGGGCCTGCTGCGCCCCGACCCGGAGACGGCGGAGCTGACGTTGACCGAACTGCACCCGGGCGTGCACCTCGACCAGGTCGTCGCGGCAACGGGCTGGAAGCTGAAGGTGGCGGACGACCTGAAGACCACCCCGGCGCCGACCGAGCAGGAGCTGACGGTGCTCCGGGACCTGGAGAAGGCGAGCGCATGACCACCCAGCACCGCGGAAGCCATGGCAGGGTGAACCGATGACCACCACCGGCCCGCGGCCCTCGCCACGAGCGATTCCGGCCGCGCCGAACCCGCTCCTCCCGACCACCCCGCCGACCCGGAAGGCGAGCGCATGACCGACGTCTACGTCCTCGACGCGATCCGCACCCCGTTCGGCCGCTACGGCGGCGCGCTGGCCGGCGTCCGTCCCGACGACCTCGCCGCCGGGGTCCTCAAGGCACTCCGGGACCGCAACGACCTCGATCCGTCCACAGTGGACGAGGTCACCCTCGGCGACGCCAACGGCGCGGGCGAGGACAACCGCAACGTCGCCCGGATGGCCGCCCTCCTCGCGGGCTGGCCGACGACCGTCCCGGGCAGCACCGTCAACCGGCTCTGCGGCTCCGGCCTCGACGCGGCCATCCAGGCCAGCCGCGCGATCCAGGTCGGCGACGCCTCGCTCGTCGTCGCCGGCGGCGTCGAGTCGATGACCCGCTCGCCGCTGGTCATGCCGAAGCCGGAGAAGGCGTTCCCGGCGGGCAACCAGACCCTCTACAACACCGCGCTCGGCTGGCGCATGGTGAACCCGGCGATGCCGTCGCAGTGGACGATCTCCCTCGGCGAGTCCACCGAGCAGCTCGCCGAGCGCTACGGCATCGGCCGTGACGAGCAGGACGCCTTCGCCGCCCGCAGCCACGTCAACGCCGCCAAGGCGTGGGACGACGGCTTCTACGACGACCTCGTCGTCCCGGTCGAGGGCGTGGACCTGGCCCGCGACGAGGGCATCCGCCCGGACTCCAGCCCGGAGAAGCTCGCCAAGCTGAAGCCCGTGTTCCGCAAGGAGAACGGCACCGTCACCGCGGGCAACGCGTCCCCGCTCAACGACGGCGCCTCGGCCCTCCTTCTCGGCGACGAACGGGCCGCGAACCGCCTGGCGAAAGCCCCGCTCGCCCGGATCGCCGGCCGCGGCGCGGCGGGCGTCGACCCGGACGTGTTCGGCATCGGCCCGGTGCGGGCGGCGGAGATCGCCCTCGAACGCGCCGGCATCGGCTGGGACGACCTGGCCGCCGTCGAACTCAACGAAGCCTTCGCCGCGCAGTCGCTGGCCTGCTTGCGCGACTGGAAGGACCTGGACCCGGAGATCGTGAACACCCACGGTGGCGCGATCGCCATCGGGCACCCGCTCGGCGCGTCCGGCGGCCGGATCCTCGGCACCCTGGCGCACGACCTGCACCGCCGCGGCGGGGGCTGGGGCCTCGCCGCCATCTGCATCGGCGTCGGCCAGGGGCTGGCCGTCGTCCTCGAAGGCCGGTAAAGGAGAGAAACGTGGCCACTCCGACCGAATTCAGGCTGCCGCGCTACGGGGAGGACCCCGATGGCACGCACCCGCCCCTGGGCTACCCGGGCTACCGCTCGACGGCGCTGCGGCACCCGAAGCAGGACCTCGTCCTGCTCCCCCAGATGCTGACCGAGGTCACCGGCCCGCTGCTCGGCCCCGGCCGCCTCGGCGAGCACGACAACGACCTCACCCGGCAGCACGCCGGGGAGCCGCAGGGCCAGCGGATCATCGTCACCGGACGGCTCCTCGACGGCGACGGCCGCCCGGTGCGCGACTCGCTCGTCGAGATCTGGCAGGCCAACGCCGGCGGCCGCTACCGCCACACCGGCGACCGCTGGCCGTCGCCGCTCGACCCGAATTTCGACGGCGTCGGGCGCACTCTCACCGACAGCGACGGCCGCTACACCTTCACCACCATCAAGCCCGGCGCGTACCCGTGGAAGAACCACGACAACGCCTGGCGCCCCGCGCACATCCACTTCTCGGTGTTCGGCTCGGCGTTCACCCAGCGGCTGGTCACCCAGATGTACTTCCCGGACGACCCGCTGTTCTCCCAGGACCCGATCTTCAACTCGATCCCGGACGAGAAGGCCCGGCAGCGGATGGTCTCGCGCTACGACCACGAGATCACGCAGGCCGAATGGGCGCTCGGGTTCCAGTTCGACATCGTGCTGCGCGGGCGCGGCGCGTCGGTGTTCGAAGAGGAAGAGGACGAAGACTGATGTCGAGCCTGCTGCCCACTCCTTCGCAGACCGTCGGCCCGTACCTGTCGATCGGGCTGCCCTGGCCCGACGGCCCGCACGTGGTGCCCGAGGGCACGCCCGGCGCGTTCTGGATCCGCGGCACCGTCCGCGACGGCAACGGTGACCTGGTCCCGGACGCCATGATCGAGACCTGGCAAGCCGACCCCGAAGGCGGCTTCCGCCACCCGGACGACCCGCGCGGCGCGGCGGACGGCGAGTTCCGTGGCTTCGGCCGTTGCCCGACCGAGGCCGACGGCACCTACGGGATCCTCACCGTCCTCCCGGGCGTGGTCCCCGGCGAGGGCGGCGCCACCCAGGCCCGGCACATCGACGTGTCGGTGTTCGCGCGCGGCCTGCTGAACCGGGTCGTCACGCGGATCTACTTCGAGGACCAGGACAACACGGCCGACCCGGTGCTGGCGACGGTCCCGCAGGAGCGGCGCGGCACGCTGATCGCGGCGAAAACCGAAGACGGCTACCGCTTCGACGTCCGGCTGCAGGGCGACGGCGAGACCGTCTTCTTCCGGGTATGAGCGCCGTGAAGCTGCACTGGGTCGCGGAAGGTCCCGAGGACGGGCCGGTGGTCGTCTTCGGCGGGTCGCTCGGCAGCGACCTGCGGATGTGGGAACCGCAGGTCGCGCCGCTGGTGGCGCGCGGGTTCCGGGTGGCCCGGTACGACACGCGCGGGCACGGCGCGTCGCCGGTCCCGCCGGGGCCCTACGAGCTCGAAGACCTGGGCGCCGACGTCCTGGCGCTGCTCGACGAGCTCGGCGCCGAGCGGGTGCACCACGTGGGCCTGTCGCTTGGCGGCATGACGGGGATGTGGCTGGGCATCCACGCGCCGGACCGGATCGCGAGCCTGGTGCTGTGCTGCACGTCCGCGAAGCTCGGCCCGCCGTCGATGTGGGCGGAGCGGGCCCGCACGGTCCGCGCCGAAGGCACCGCGGCGGTGGCCGAGGCGGGGGTGAGCCGCTGGCTGACGCCGGCGTACCGCGAACGCCACCCGGAGCGGGCCGAGTTCCTCCGCGCGATGATCGCGGCGGTCCCAGCCGAGGGCTACGCGGCCTGCTGCGGCGCGATCGAGCGGATGGACCTGCTGGAGCTGCTGCCGAAGGTCACCGCACCCACCTTGGTCATCGCGGGCGCGGACGACCCGGCGACTTCGCCGGAGGAGCACGCGCGGCCGATCGCCGAGGGCATCCCCGGCGCGCGGCTGGAGGTCGTGCCCGGCGCCGCGCACCTGGGCAGCTACGAACAGCCGGCGGAGTTCACCCGGCTGATCCTGGACCACTTGGAGCGAACGTGACGGACCGCCACGAGCAGGGCATGAAGGTGCGGCGCGAGGTGCTCGGCGACGAGCACGTCGACCGCGCGGTCGCGGGCACCACGGACTTCAGCCGCCCGTTCCAGGACTACATCACCGAGGGCGCCTGGGGCTCGGTCTGGGCCCGCGACGGCCTGGACCGCCGCACGCGCAGCTGCGTGACGCTGGCGGCGCTGACGGCGTTGCAGGCGCACAACGAGCTGGAGATGCACGTCCGGGCGGCGGTCCGCAACGGCCTGACGGCGGCGGAGATCGGCGAGGTCCTGCTGCACACGGCGGTGTACGCGGGCGCCCCGGCGGCGAACGCGGCGTTCGCCATCGCCCAGCGCACGCTGGCCGAGCTCGGCGAGCCGAGCGCCGTGCCGAAGGACGCCGGATAGGGTGCCGGGAATGGACGTGACGAGGGCGCAGGTCGAGGTCGAGCTGGACGGTGAACCGGCGCACCGCGGTGCCCACCACGTGCAGTCGCTGGAGCGCGGCCTGGCCGTGATCAAGGCGTTCCACGCGGGAGCGGCGGAGCTCACCCTGAGCGACGTCGCCCGCGCGACGGGCCTCACCCGCGCGGCGGCCCGCCGGTTCCTCCTGACGCTGACCGACCTCGGCTACGTCCGCACCGACGGCAAGTACTTCTCGCTGACGGCCCGGGTGCTGGAGCTGGGCTACGCGTACTTGTCGAGCATGACGTTGCCGGAGGTGGCGCAGCCGCACCTGGAGCACCTGTCGGCGAGCGTGCACGAATCGAGCTCGGTCTCGGTCCTGGAGGGAACGGACATCGTCTACGTGGCGCGGGTGGCGGTGTCCCGCATCATGACGGTGAGCATCAACGTGGGCACCCGCTTCCCGGCGCACGCGACATCGATGGGCCACGTCCTGCTGGCCGGCCTCAGCAAGGCGGAGCTGGAGGCGTACTTCGTCGTGGCGGAGCTGAACCGCCTGACGGACCACACGGTGACGGCCCCCACTTCCCTCCGGGCCGAGCTGGCCAAGGTGGCCGGCCAGGGCTGGGCGATGGTGGACCAGGAACTGGAGGAAGGCCTCCGTTCGGTGGCAGCCCCGATCCGCAACCGCAAGGGCCGCGTGGTGGCAGCGGTGAACCTGTCGACCCACGCAAGCCGGACTACGGCGGAGTCGGTGGAGACCGAGCTGGTCCCCCCGCTTTTGGAGACGGCCCGGGCGATCGAAGCAGACCTTGCGATCGGCGCCCCGGACCGCGCCCATGGCTGAGTGGGCAGCCGCCACCCGGCGGCGGCCGACGACCGGAGGGCTGCCCATAGCAGCGGAGGTCGCGTTCGCTGTGTTCCTTTCTCCGCAGCCAGCGGCGGCCGGAGGCGCGGCATCGGCTGAAGTTCTGCTTCTGGCCAGCCAGGCGATCACCGCCGCACCGCCACCTCTCCCGCAGCCGCCCGCCTTCCTGACTGCCGGGGCCCCCTCATGACCACCCCGCCAGTCGCCGGGCTGCTGCTCGCCGCCGGAGCCGGGCGGCGGTTCGGCAGCCCCAAAGCCCTCGCCCAGATCGACGGCGACCCCCTTGTCCTCCGCGCCCTCCGCACCCTGACCGCCGCCGGGTGCGCGCCCGTCCGGGTCGTGGTCGGCGCCGCCGCCGATCAGGTCCGGGCCCTCCTCCCCGACCCCTCGCAAGCCGTCGAAGCCGCCGACTGGGCCACCGGCATGGGCGCCTCCCTCGGCGCCGGTCTCGCCGCCCTCGCCGCCACCCCCGAACCCGTCGCCGCGCTCGTTCACCTCGTCGATCTCCCGTGGGTCGGGCCCGACGTCCTCGCCCGCGTTGCCGCCCTCGCCGCCGCCGACACCGTCGCCCGTGCCGCTTACGACGGCATCCCCGGGCACCCCGTCCTGCTCGGCCGCCGCTGGTGGTCCGAGATCGCCGGAACCGCCCGTGGTGATCGCGGGGCCCGGGACTGGCTGGCCGGCCGGGCCGACCTCACGCTCGTCGAGTGCGGTGACCTCGGCAGCGGGCGGGACGTCGACCGGCCCGCCGACCTCCCGGGCCCGGCGTGAGCCCCGCTCGCCGCCTACGATCGTCAGCGTGACGGACTCGCCCGAAGAACTCGCCGCGGCGCTCGACGCCACCGGTTATCTCGCCGATGACGGGCTCGCGACCGCCGGTTTCCTCGCCCTGCGGATGGGGCGGCCCCTCTTCTGCGAAGGCGAGCCCGGGACCGGCAAGACCTCGCTCGCCCTCGCGCTGGCCACCGCGCTCGGGCGGCCGCTCGTCCGCCTCCAGTGCCACGAAGGCATCGACGCCTCCCAAGCCCTCTACGAATGGGACTTCCCGCGGCAGCTCCTGCACCTGCGCGCGCTCGAAGCCGCCGGTGACGGGCACCTCGACGTCGAGACCGCCGAACGTTCCCTCTACACCGAACGGTTCCTGCTCGCCCGGCCGCTGCTGCAGGCCCTGATCAGCGCACCCTGTGTCCTGCTCATCGACGAAATCGACCGCGCCGACGACGAGTTCGAAGCCTTCCTCCTGCAACTGCTCGACGAACACGCGGTCACCATTCCCGAGTACGGCGAGGTCCGCGCCGAACAGCCCCCGCTGGTCGTCCTGACCTCGAACCGGACCCGCGAAGTGCACGACGCGCTCAAGCGCCGCTGCCTCTACCACTGGCTCGAACACCCGGACCTGGTTCGGGAGGTCGCCATCCTGCGACGTAGGATCCCGCAAACAGGCGAAGTGCTGGCCCGGCAGATCGCAGAAGCGGTACACCGCCTTCGTGAAATGGATCTGCTGAAGCCACCGGGAGTGGCGGAGTCACTCGACTGGGCGCGAGCCCTGCTGACTCTGCAGCGTGACGAACTGGACGCGGCGACGGCGGCGCGGACACTCGGCGCAGTCCTGAAGTACAGCGAAGACCTCGACCGGGTCCGGGCGAAGCTCGACGCCCTCTTCGCCTGATCCCGGTGGGACGACGGACGAAGCCGAGACGGGGGAGGACCCGCGGATGAGCGTGGCGGAGACGACCGAAACGAGACCGGTGGCCGAAGCGGGGCCGGACCGGCCCGGGCCGGACGGCACAGCCACCGGACGCCGGGGGTGGCGGCCCCGGCTCGCCGCCGTCGCCGCGGTGCTCGGCGGGACCGCGCTGATCGCCGCGCACGCCTCGCTCTACGGCCGCTGGCTGATCGACGACGCCGCCATCACGTTCGCCTACTCGCGCAACGTCGCCGACGGCTTCGGCCCGGTCCTGCAGCCCGGCGCCGCGCCGGTCGAGGGGTACTCCAACCCGACCTGGATGGTCCTGCTCGCCCTCGGCAAGCTCGTCGGCCTGTTCGACCACGGCACGCTCTTCGGCGTCAACGACCAGATCCTCTTCCCCAAGGCCCTCGCGCTGGCCTGCTGCGCCGGCATCCTCGTCCTGTTTTACTTCGGCGCGAAGACGCTCACGCGCCGGCCCGCGCTGGTCACGTTCGCCGCCGGGGCCGCGCTCGCCGCGATCCCGTCCTTCGTCATCTGGTGCTTCTCCGGACTCGAAAACTCCTTCTACGCGCTGACGATCGCCGCCCTCGCCGTGCTGATCCTGCGCGCGGTGCAGAGCGGCCGGCTGCTCGACACCCGGATCGCCGCCGGTGCCGGGCTGATCGCCGTGCTCGCCGCGCTGACCCGGCCCGACGGGATCATCTACGCCGGTGCCTACCCGATCGTCGTCCTGCTGTTCCTCAAGCGGGACCTGCTCGGCCGCAGCGTCCGCGCGGTCGTCGTGTCGGTCGCCGGGTTCGCCGTGCCCTACGGCGCCTACGTGGTCTTCCGCTGGTTCGAATTCGGCCGGCTGGTGCCCAACACCGCCGTCGCGAAGGGGCAGCAGCCGCCGGACCTCGACGACCTCGCGCGGCCGGGCGAAATCGTCTCCTACGTGGGCTGGCTGGTCGTCGCGGTCGCCGTCGCGTGCCTGGTGATGCTGCTGGTCCGGCCGTCGCGGCTGCGCACCGGCCTGGTCGCGCTGCTCGTGCCGTTCGGGCTCACCGTCGTCGCCTACATCGTGCTCGAGTACGACTGGATGGGGCAGCTGCGCTTCGCGACACCGATCTGGACGCTCGGCGCGTTCGGCGGCGCGATCGTGGTCGTCGAGGCGCTGTCCGCGGCCCGGCTGCGCGGCCGGATCGTGCTCGGCTGCCTGCTCGTGGTGGCGCTGGTCAGCTCGCTGAGCGGGCTCTACACGCAGGGCACGACCTACCGCGCCAACGTCAAGACGGCGTTCTGCATCGTCGCCGAGCGCGACGCCCAGACCGTCAACGGGTTCGCGGACATCCTCAAGCTGCCCGACACCGCGCAGGTCGGCCTCATCGACCTCGGCGGGACGTCGCTGGGCAGCCGCATCCGGGTCCTCGACCTGGCCGGCCTCGGCGACAAGCCGATCGCCGACTACCTGCACGACGCCGACCTGCAGGGGCTGCGCGACTACGTCTTCACGAAGGCCAAGCCGGAGCTGATCACGTTCATCGGGTCGTGGATCACCACGCTGCAGTTCGACCAGGATCCGCGGTTCGACCGCGACTACGTGACGATCTTCGCCAACCAGGGGATCGGCAACTCGACGGTCGACTCGCGCAACTGGGTCAGCTACCACGTCCGGCGCGACCTGGTCGACCCGGCGAAGCTGGCGGAACTCCAGGCGTACGCCCAGAAGACGCTGACCCCGGTCCTGGAGCTGAACAAGACGGCCGGCCTGCGCGGCTGCGCGAACATCCAGCCCGGCACCAAGGCCGCCTGAACTCCGGAAACCACGTCCGCCTCGACAGTCTGCAATGGACTGCCGAGGCGGGCGTTTTTAATTGCGTTGCCTGCCGGCGGGGCATTCGGGCATCCTTTTCCCAGCACAGCAGAAACCGCCACCGAGAGGAGGAGATCGTGACCCGACGGCAGAACCGGAACTCGTGCGGCACGATCTCCCGAGCCGTTCGCTGACTTCCCTTTTCCTTCCGAAAAGCTCTTCGCGCCCACCCCTCGCTACCTTGGGTCGGCCGCGGCGAAGAGCGCGGTCTGCGCGCCCGTCCGGGGAGGGACGAGTGCGCAGACCGCCCCTGTCCCGGTAGCTCAGTAGGAGAGAGCGCGGCGCTACGAACGCCGAGGTCCGAGGTTCGACTCCTCGCCGGGACGCCAGAAAAGCGCACAATGGACGTATGACCACCGCCGCCGACCCCGTCGCCGGGTACGCCGGGTTCGCCGCCGCACTGCGCGAAGCCGGGGTTGCCTGCGACGGGCACCGCGTCGAGGCGTACCTGGCCGCCGTCGCCGAGATCGACGTCGCCGAACCGACCCAGCTCTACTGGGCCGGGCGCCTGACGCTGTGTTCGAGCCCCGACGACCTCCCGTGCTACGAAGAGGCGTTCAGCCAGTGGTTCGCCATCGAAACGACGACCCCGCAGCGCGCGAAGACCGCCGCTCCGAAGCAGGCCCGGATCGCCCCGCTCGCCGCCGCCGAAGGCGCGGACACCGCGGGCGGCGACGGCCCTGACCAGCTCAAAGTCGCCGCGAGCGCCCAGGAAGTCCTGCGTCACCGCGACCTCGCCGAACTCACCACGGCCGAGCGCGAACACCTCCGCGAGCTGCTGGCCACGCTGAAACCCGTGCCCCCGCGACGGCCGGCCGCCCGCCGCACGCCGTCGCGGCGCGGCCGCCTCGACCCGTCACGCACGCTGCGCGCCATGCTCGCCAGCGGCGGCGAACCCCTGAAGCTCGTCCGGGCGAAGCGCGGCAGCCGGCCCCGGCGGGTCGTGCTGCTCGTCGACGTCTCGGGTTCCATGAGCCCGTACGCCGACGCCCTGCTGCGGTTCGCCCACGTCCTGACGCGCTCGGCGCCCCAGTCCGTCGAGGTGTTCACCCTCGGCACGCGGCTGACCCGCGTGTCGCGGCAGCTGCGCCAGCGCGACCCGGAACGCGCGATGCTCGCGGCCGGCTCGGCGGTGCCGGACTTCGCCGGCGGGACCCGGCTCGGGGAGACGCTCCAGGCGTTCCTCGACCGCTGGGGCCGGCGCGGCGTGGCGCGCCGCGCGGTCGTCACGGTGTTCTCCGACGGCTGGGAGCGCGGCGACACCGGCCTGCTCGGCGAGCAGCTCGCCCGCCTGCGCCGGCTCGCGCACGCCGTATTCTGGGTGAATCCCCACGCCGGAAGGGCGGGGTACGCTCCGGTCCAGTCGGGCATCGTGGCCGCGCTGCCCCACATCGACCGGCTGCTGGCCGGGCACACCCTGGCCACCTTGGAACGACTGCTCGGGGAGATTTCCGATGCGTGACGTACTGGACGACGTGTTCCGCCGCTGGTCCGAAGGCGAGACCGTCGGGCTCGGCACCGTGGTCGCCACCTTCAGCTCGGCGCCGCGCGCGCCGGGCGCCGCAATGGTCGTCGCCCCCGACGGCACGGTCGCCGGCAGCGTGTCCGGCGGCTGCGTCGAAGGCGCGGTCTACGAACTGGCGCAGGAGGTCGTCGCCGAGCGCAAGCCGGTGCTGCAGCGCTACGGCGTCTCCGACGACGACGCCTTCGCGGTCGGCCTGACCTGCGGCGGGATCATCGACATCTACGTCGAGCCGGTCGACCGCGAGTCGATGCCGGAGCTCGGCGACGTGGTCGCGTCCGTGCGCGGCGGTGAGCCGGTCGCGGTCGTCACGATCATCGAGCACGAGCACGAAGGCCTGGTCGGCGAGCACATGATCGTCTGGCCGGACCGCACCGAGGGCTCGCTGGGCTCGTCGCGGATGGACGACGCGGTGGCCGACGACGCGCGCGGCCTGCTGGCCAGCGGCCGCACCGGCACCCTGCACTACGGCCCGGACGGGCAGCGCCGCGGCGAGGGGATGGCGGTGTTCGTCAACTCCTTCGAGCCGCCGCCCCGGCTGCTGGTCTTCGGCGCGATCGACTTCGCCGCGGCGATGGCCCGCATGGGCGCCTACCTCGGCTACCAGGTCACGGTGTGCGACGCGCGGCCGGTGTTCGCCACCACCAGCCGCTTCCCGGACGCGCACGAGGTCGTCGTCGACTGGCCGCACCGCTACCTGCAGGCGGAGGCCGACGCCGGCCGCATCGACCGGCGCACGGCGATCGCGGTGCTGACCCACGACCCGAAGTTCGACGTGCCGCTGCTGGAGGTCGCGCTGCGCCTGGACGTCGGCTACGTCGGCGCGATGGGCTCCCGCAAGACCCACGACGACCGGTTCGCCCGCCTGCGGGAAGCCGGGATCACCGAGCCGGAGCTCGAACGGCTGTCCTCGCCGATCGGCCTCGACCTGGGCGCCCGGACCCCGGAGGAGACGGCGGTGTCCATCGCGGCGGAGATCATCGCGCTGCGCTGGGGTGGCGGCGGCAAGCGGCTCGCGGAGCTGACGGGCCGCATCCACGGCTGAGTACGCCGACCGGCCGATAAAAGTTCACCCATCCGGAACTCCGCACATACGGAGTTGCGGCCCGCTTTCCGGCGTGTCTGCGGAACAGGTAGTTGAACGTGTGACATCAGGACTTGTCGGCGCGAGGGGCGCGTAGCACGCTCGGGGTTTGTGAGCCCGATCACGGTCGGGCAGGCCGTTCCCGAACCGGCTTTTGGAGGCCTGATGCGCATCACCGTCACCGTCGACGGGACCAAGTACACCGACGAAGTCGAACCTCGCACGCTCCTCGTGCACCACCTACGGGAAAAACTCGGGAAGGTCGGCACCGTCGTCGGCTGCGACACCAGCAACTGCGGCGCCTGCACCGTCCACCTGGACGGGCACAGCGTGAAATCCTGCTCCGTCCTGGCCGTGCAGGCCGACGGCTGCGAAGTCACCACCATCGAAGGTCTCGCCCGCGACGGCAAGCTGCACCCGGTGCAGCAGGCCTTCCACGACAACCACGCCCTGCAGTGCGGGTTCTGCACGCCGGGGATGATCATGCAGTCGATCGACCTGCTGGCCGACAACCCCGACCCGGACGAACAGGCCGTCCGCGAAGGGCTCGAAGGCAACCTCTGCCGCTGCACCGGCTACCAGAACATCGTCCGCGCGGTCCGCGACGCCGCGCAGAACATGAGTCCCGGCGCCGGCCCCGAAGCCGAGCGGATCGCCGAGAACAAGCACGTCGGCGTGGGTGGTGACTGATGACCGCCACGATCGAACCGGAGGTCGGCAAGTCCCGCCGCCGCAAGGAGGACGAGCGGCTGATCACCGGCCGCACCCGCTGGACCGACAACATCGCGCTCCCCGGCCTGCTGCACCTGGCCGTGCTGCGCAGCCCGTTCGCGCACGCCAAGATCGTCTCGATCGACACGGCGGCGGCGAAGAGCGCGCCCGGGGTCATCGCCGTCTACACCGCGCAGGACCTCGACCCGGACGGCGCGGTCGGCATGCCCTGCGCGTGGCCGATCACGCCGGACATGAAGGCGCCGCGCCGCCCGGTGCTCGCCGCCGGCACGGTCAACTTCGCCGGTGAAGGCGTCGCGGTCGTCGTCGCGCGCTCGTCCGCCGAAGCGCACGACGCGCTCGAGGAGATCGACGTCGAGTACGACGAGCTGCCGGTCATCCTCGACATGGAAGCCGCCATCGCCGAGGGCGCCCCGCTGGTGCACGAGGACCTCGGCACCAACACGAACGCGGTCTGGAAGTTCGACTCCGGCGAGGCCGGCACCGGCGGCAACGTCGAAGACGCGATCAGCTCGTCGGAGGTCGTGCTCAAGCGCCGCTTCCGCCAGCAGCGCCTGGTCCCGGCCTTCATGGAGCCGCGCGCCTGCGTCGTCGACCCGACCGGCGCGCAGATCACCATGTGGGCGGCCACCCAGGTCCCGCACATCCTGCGCGTGATGTCGGCGCTGACGCTCGGCATCCCCGAGCACAAGCTGCGCGTGATCGCCCCGGACGTCGGCGGCGGCTTCGGCGGCAAGATCGGCGTCCTGCCGGAAGAAATGCTGGCGCTGCTGATCGCGCAGAAGCTCGGCAAGCCGGTCAAGTGGAACGAGACGCGGTCGGAGACGATGCTCGCCGCGCACCACGGCCGGGACCAGATCCAGGACATCACCATCTCGGCGACCCGCGACGGCCAGGTCACCGGCCTCAAGGTCGAGCTGCTCGCCAACCTCGGCGCGTACAACGGCCTGGTCGGGCCGGGCGTGCCGATCCTCGGCGCGTTCATGTTCAACGCGATCTACAAGATCCCGGCGTACCACTTCGCGTGCACCAACGTGTACACGACGACGACGCTGACCGACGCCTACCGCGGCGCGGGCCGCCCGGAAGCGACGTTCGCGATCGAACGGATCATGGACGAGCTCGCCGTCGAGCTCGGCATGGATCCGATGGAGCTGCGCGAGAAGAACTGGATCAAGCACGAGGAGTTCCCGTTCACCACGGTGTGCGGGCTGACCTACGACTCCGGCAACTACGAGGCCGCCACCGAGAAGGCCAAGCAGCTCTTCGACTACGACGGCCTGCGCGCCGAGCAGGAGAAGCGCCGCGCGTCGAAGGACAAGGTGCAGCTCGGCATCGGCATCTCGACGTTCACCGAGATGTGCGGCCTCGCGCCGTCGCGGGTGCTCGGGTCGCTGGCCTACGGCGCCGGCGGCTGGGAGTACGCGTCGATCCGGATGCTGCCCACCGGCAAGGTCGAGGTCACGACCGGCGCGTCCGCGCACGGCCAGGGCCACGAGACGGCGTGGAGCCAGATCGTCGCCGACCAACTCGGTGTCGCGTTCGAGGACGTCGAAATTCTGCACGGCGACACGCAGTCGTCGCACAAGGGCCTGGACACCTACGGCTCGCGGTCCCTGGTGGTCGGCGGGATCGCCATCGTCAAGGCGGCGGAGAAGGTGGTCGCGAAGGCCAAGCCGATCGCGGCGCACCTGCTCGAATGCGCCGAGGACGACCTCGAGTTCGCCGGCGGCAAGTTCACCGTGAAGGGCACCGACACGTCCACGACGATGGGCGACGTCGCGCTCGCGACGTTCTTCGCGCACAACCTGCCCGACGGGATCGAGCCGTCGCTCGACTCGGACGCGACGTTCGACCCGGAGAACTTCTCGTTCCCGCACGGCACGCACCTGTGCGCCGCCGAAGTGGACACCGAGACGGGCCGGGTCAAGCTGCGCTCGTACGTCTGCGTCGACGACGTCGGCGTCGCGGTGAACCCGCTGATCGTCGAAGGCCAGGTGCACGGCGGGCTCGCGCAGGGCATCGCGCAGGCGCTGTTCGAGGGCACCGAACACGACGAGAGCGGCACGCTCACCACCGGCACGTTCGCCGACTACCTGCTGCCGTCGGCGGCCGACCTGCCGTCGTTCACCACCGACCGCACGGAAACGCCGTCGACGACGAACCCGCTCGGCGCCAAGGGCGTCGGCGAGGCGGGCACCATCGCGTCCACCCCGGCGGTGGTCAACGCGGTGATCGACGCCGTGCGGCCGTTCGGCGTGAACGACATCGAGATGCCGCTGACCCCGATGCGGGTCTGGCACGCCATCCAGCACGGCACGACCGACGCGGGCGGCCCCGGCCGTGCCGAGGCCGGCGGCGGGCTGGGCTCCATCGACGCCACCGGAGGTGCGCAGTGATCCCGGCTCCCTTCGACTACGTCCGCCCGTCCACAGTGGACGAAGCGGTGCAGGCGCTGGCCGCGGCGGGCGAGGACGCCAAGGTGCTGGCCGGCGGGCAGAGCCTGCTGCCGGTGCTGCGGATGCGCCTCGCGGCGCCGACCACGCTGGTCGACCTCGGGCGCGTCGCCGAACTGCGCGGTGTCCGCGAGGAGGGCGACGAGCTGGTGATCGGCTCGATGACGACGCACTACGACGTCCAGCGGGACGCCTTGGTGGCTTCGCACGCGGCGTTGCTCAAAGAGGCGACGGACACGGTGGCCGACCCGCAGATCCGCCACCGCGGCACCTTGGGCGGCGCGATCGCGCACGCGGACCCGGCCGGGGACCTGCTCGCGCCGGTCCTCGCGCTGGACGCGTTGCTGGTGCTGGCCGGGCCGTCGGGCCGGCGCACGGTGCCGGCCGCGGAGTTCTTCCGCGACCTGTTCACCACGGCGCTGGCGCCGGACGAGCTGCTGGTCGAGGTCCGCGTGCCCAAGCACACGGGGTGGCGGGCGCACTACGAGAAGTTCAACCGGGTCGCCCAGGCGTGGTCGATGGTCGCGGTCGCGGTCACCGTCCGTACCGAGGGCGGGGTCATCGAGGAAGCCCGCGTCGCGCTGACGAACATGGGTTCGACCCCGGTCCGGGCCTCGGGTGTCGAAGCGGCCCTGGTCGGCGTCCAGGCTTCGGCGGACTCGATCCGCGCGGCGGCTTCGCACGCGGCGGAGGGCACGAATCCGCCGGTCGACGGCAACGCCGACGTCGAATACCGCCGTCACCTGGCCGAGGTGCTGACCGGCCGCGCGATCGCGGCGGCGGCCGGCGCCTGACGCACGTTCCCGGGGCCGCGGCTCGTCCGCCGGGCCGCGGCCCCGGGACGGCTAGGGTGGGGTGCGGACACCCAGGTTCGGCAGAGAGGAGGTCGGCCCGTGCGGCTCGACCACGAGTTCACCGTCCCGGCACCGATCGGCGAGGTCTGGCAGGCGGTCGTCGACCCGGAGCGCGTCGCCCCCTGCATGCCCGGCGCGACGCTCACCAAGGTGGAGGGCGACAAGTTCAGCGGGACGGTGAAGGTCAAGCTGGGGCCGATTTCCCTGCTGTACAAGGGCAACGGCGAGTTCCTGGAGAAGGACGACGCCGCCCGCAAGGTGACGATCAAGGCCTCGGGCAAAGATTCCCGCGGAGCAGGCACGGCGGCGGCCACGGTGACGTTGACGCTGACGGAGACGGACGGCGGAACCCACGGAGCGGTGGCCACGGACCTGGCGATCACGGGCAAGCCGGCCCAGTTCGGCCGTGGGCTGATCAGCGAGGTGGGCGGCAAGATCCTGGACACGTTCGCGGGCTGCCTGTCGGGCAAACTGGCCCCGGCGGAGAACGCGGCGGAGCAGGGGACGGCCGGGAGGGCTCCGGCGGCGCAGGAATCGACCGCGCAGGCGGCGGCTGGGAAGGCTTCGGCGGCGCAGGCCTCGCCGGTGGCCGCCGGGAAGTCCCAGGCCGGGCAGGAGGCGGCGACCGCTCCGGCGGCACAGGCCCAGCCGGCGGCCGAACCGGCGGTGAAGCCGGTGCCGGATGCCCCGGGGCAGGCGGCCGAGCCGGTGGCCAAGCCCCAGCCGGCGGTGAAGCCGGCGCCGACCACGGCGGAGATCAACACGGAGCCGAAGGCCAAGCCGGCGGACCGCCCGGCGCTGCACAGCGTCCCGGCACCCCCGGAGACCGAGGCGATCGACCTGCTCGACTACGCGGGGCAGTCCGTGCTCAAGCGGGTGGTGCCGGTGCTGATCGGCATTGCCGCGGTGGTCGGTCTGGTCGCGATCGTGCGCGCGCTGCGGAAGTGATCTGACCTGAGTCGACGGTCCTGGTTGGTCTCGCGCTGGGTGGTGGTTGGCGCTTTGCGCGGGTGAGCTGGCCGGGGGCGGCGGGTCGGGTTGGTCTAGCGCGGGGGTGGCCCGGCGCGACGAGCTCGACCGCTCTCGCTCTGCGCAAGCCGGCCGAGCTGGGCTGATTTACTCTGCGCGGGTTTTCGGGCAGGCGCGTTGCCGGCAATTCCCCCGGACTGGCGACGCCGCTCGCCGGAACGGCTACCCTGGGCAACCTGTCGGCCGAACTTCGCGCAAGGGGTACGTCACGATGCCGGTTCGTCACGTCTGTGACCTCGGCTCTTGAGAGCGCTGGCCGCCGTGCGCCGGGAAGCGGTTTCCTCCTGGCCGGGCTGGCCTGCGCGATGGGCGATGTGGGGCGGCGCCAAGGCCCGCTGGATCGCCTATGCGCTCGGTTGTGAACTGCTGGCCGTCGTCGCGACGGTGACCGCGCTGGTCAGCGGGTTCGGTGGGCCGGTGCGTCCGGTGTGGTTCGCCGTGCTGGTCGCGTTGGGGGTGGCGCAGGCCGAGATGTCGCGCCGCATCGAACGGTTGCGCCGGTGGATGAGCGGGCAGACGCACATCAACGTGACGTCCGTCTGGTACCTGGCCGGCGTCGTCCTGCTCCCGCCGGCTTGGGTCGCGCTGCTGGCCGTCGTGCTCTACACGCACCTGTGGGTGCGAGTGTGGCGACAGGTGCGTACGCGGCCCGCGCACCGCTTCGTCGCCAGCACGGCGTGGGCGATGCTCTCCTGCTTCGCTGCTTCCTCCGTTCTCGCGGTCTTGGGGCTGCACGGGACGCCGCTGCAGACGCCGCGCGGGTTGTTCGCATTGTGCCTGGCGGCCGCGGTGTTCGAGCTGGTGAACGTCGGCGTCGTCGCGGCCGGGATCTACCTGTACACGAGCCAGCGCTCGGCGGCGGACCTGATCGGCACCTGGGAAGACAACGCTTTCGAGCTGGCGACCCTCTGCCTCGGCGGGCTTGCTGTGCTGGCGCTGGTCGAGCAGCCGGTGCTGGTGGTGTTCGTTGTCGCGCCGTTGCTGCTGTTGCACCGGTACCTGTTGCTGAAGCAGCAGCTGCAGGTCGCCGCGGTCACCGACGAGAAAACGGGGCTGCTGAACACCGCGGGCTGGCACGAATCCGCGGTCCGCGAGCACGCCCGCGCCCAGCGCCGCGGTGCGGCCGGCGACTTCGCCGTGCTGATGATCGACCTGGACCATTTCAAGCGCATTAACGACACGTACGGCCACCTGACCGGCGACGACGTTCTGGCCGCCGTCGCGGTGGCGATCTCCGGGGCGGTGCGCCAGGGCGACACCGTCGGCCGGTTCGGCGGCGAGGAGTTCGTCGTGCTGCTGCCGGGCATCGGCCACGCGGACGTGCTGGCCATCGCGGAACGGGTGCGGGTGGCGGTGGGCGAGCTGAACGTGGTGATCTCGACGGGCTCGGGCACGGTCCGGGTGAGCGGTTTGTCGGTTTCGATCGGGGTGGCCCGCCATCCCGACGCCGGCCCGACTCTCGACGATGTTCTCCGCACGGCTGATGCTGCGCTGTACCGGGCCAAGGAGGCGGGGCGGAACCAGGTTGCCGTGTGAGGGGAACGGGCCTGGTGGGCCGCGCCTCGCTGAGGACGGGAGCGTTGGTTCCTTTCCAGGTTTGGCATGGCTGACGCTGGGGTGGGCGGGAGCCGGTTGCGTGGCGGGGGCCTGCTGGTGCGGGCTCGGGTGGGCCGGAGGGCGCCGGTTGGGTGGCGGGTGGCCTGGTGGTGCGGGCTGGGCTAGGCCGGGGCAGCCGGTTGCGTGGCGGGTGGCTCGGTGATGCGGGCCCGGGTTGGCTGGAGGGCGGTGGTTTAGGTAGCGGGTGGTGCGGGCCGGGCGAGGCCGAGGCAGTCGGTTGTCTGGCGGGTGGCTCGGTGGTGCGGGCAGGGCTGAGGTGGGGGAGCCGGGCGGGTGGCTCGAGTGGTGTGAACCCGGCTGACCGGAGGAAGCCGGTCGCGTGGCTGCTGGTGAACGGGTGCCGCTGAATCGGCGCAGTCAGCCGCCCGAGGAGCGTGCAATGTGATGTAGGGCGCGAAATATGCCCGGGTGGTCGTTGTTGGACTCTCCATGAGCGGTGCGGATCACGAGACTGAAGTCGTGGTGATCGGGGCCGGGCAGGCTGGGCTCTCGGCCGCCTATCACCTGCGGCGGGCCGGTTTTGGCAATGGGCGTGGGTTCGTTGTGCTCGATCACGGGAAACGGGCCGGGGGTGCCTGGCAGTACCGGTGGCCGTCGCTCGTTCTCGGGAAAGTTCATGGCATTCACGACCTTCCCGGCATGGCCTTCGGCACTCCCGACGTCACGCGCCCTGCCTCCGAGGTGGTCTCCGAGTACTTCGCGCGCTTCGAGAGCGTCTACGACCTTCCGGTGCTGCGGCCCGTCGATGTCCAGTCCGTGACGCGCGCGGGGGACCGGCTGGTCGTCTCGAGCCCGGTGGAATCCTGGGCCGCGCGGGCCGTCATCAGTGCCACCGGGACCTGGGACCGGCCCTTCTGGCCGCGCTATCCCGGCCAGGAAACCTTCGCCGGGCGGCAGCTGCACACCGCCGACTACGGTGGGCCCGAAGCCTTCCGGGGACTGCGGGTGGTCGTCGTCGGGGGCGGGGCGTCCGCCGTTCAGCTGCTCATGGAGTTCGCGCCGCTGGCCCGCGCCGCCGCCTGGGTCACCCGGCGGCCGCCCGTGTGGCGGGACGAGCCCTTCAGCGAGAACTGGGGACGCACCGCCGTCGCCAAGGTCGATGACCGGGTGCGAGCCGGGCTGCCGCCCGAAAGCGTTGTCAGCGTCACCGATCTCGCCGTGACGCCGGAGGTGCGGGCCGCGCGGGCCGCCGGGATCCTCGAGCGGCGGCCGATGTTCGAGCGCATCACGCCCGGCGGTGTCGTCTGGGCGGACGGCTCGCGGTTCGACGCCGACGTGATCCTGTGGGCCACCGGCTTCCGCGCGGCGATCGACCACCTCGCCCCGCTGCACGTGCGTGAACCGGGTGGCGGGATCCGCATGGACGGCACGCGGGTGGTGCTCGAACCGCGGCTGCACCTGGTGGGGTACGGGCCGTCGGCGAGCACGGTCGGGGCGAACCGGGCGGGGCGCGCCGCGGTGGCGGAAATCCGGAAACTGCTGGGGTCGGACGGCTGAGCCGGGTCTTCGCCGGAGGGCTGGGGTTCGGGATGCAGGGGCCATGCATCCGAAACTACCGAACATCTGTGCGACTGCCATCGCTGAATCGGGTGGTCTTCCGACGGTGACTTTCGTTGCGGAACAACGAAAGTCCCGCGGCCCGGAGCAGGGTCCCGCTCATCGGCACACGCGCTGAGCTGCGGAAACCGTGAAGAAATCACCCTCTTGACCGATTCAACGGCAAGACAAGTCTTGTCAGCCGGATCACCGCCTCGATACGCTCTCATTAGTTAGGAAACTTTCCTAACAGTTTCACTCCCGTTAACCCGACGCCGCAGCCCACCAGCCACCGCCAGGCCCGTAAGGAGCGCGACGTGCCGTCCACCCGCCTACGTCCCTTAGCCCGACTCACCCCGGTGCTCGCCGCCGTGGTGCTGCTGCCGTCCGCGATCGCCGCGGCCGCCGGCACCCAGGCCGCCGATGTCCTGCTGTCGCAGGGAAAACCCGTCGCCACCTCGACCGTCGAAAGCTCGTCCTACAGCGGCGCCAAGGCCGTCGACGGCAGCACCACCACCCGCTGGGCCAGCGCCGAAGGCGCCGACCCGCAGTGGCTGCGGATCGACCTCGGCCAGACCGCGAGCATCCACCGAGTCGTGCTCAACTGGGAAGCCGCCTACGCGAAGAAGTACCGGATCGAAGTCTCCGACGACGGCACGTCGTTCACCACGGCCGCCACCGTCGACACCGGCGACGGCAAGATCGACGACCTCGGCGGCCTCACCGCCCGCGGCCGCTTCGTACGCTTCGTCGGCCTGACCCGCGCCACGAGCTACGGCTACTCCTTCTGGGAGATGCAGGTCTTCGGCAGCACGGACTCCTCCGGCGACACCCAGGCCCCGACCACCCCGGCCGGCCTCGCCGCGGGCACGGCGACCGCCACCAGCGTCCCCCTGACCTGGTCCGCCGCCACGGACAACGTCGGCGTCACCGGGTACGACGTCCTCCGCAACGGCACGGTCGTGGCCACCAGCGCGACGACGTCCTACACCGACACCGGGCTCACGCCGAGCACGAGCTACACCTACGCGGTCCGCGCCCGCGACGCCGCGGGGAACGCCTCGCCCGCGAGCACGCCGATCACGGTCAAGACCGCGGCCGGGAGTGCGGGATTCGTCCTCGCCGCGGCCGGTGACATCGCCGAGCGCTGCACCGCGAGCAGCTCCGGCTGCGTCCACCCGAAGACCGCGAAGCTCGTCGAGAACATGAACCCCGCGGCCGTGATCACCATGGGCGACAACCAGTACGACGACGCCCACCTCTCGGACTTCAAGTCCTACTACGACACGACGTGGGGCAAGTTCAAGAGCAAGACCAAGCCCATCCCCGGCAACCACGAGACCTACGACGACACGCCGTACAAGGGCTACGACGACTACTTCGGCGCCATCGCGAAGCCGCAGGGAAAGCGTTACTACAGCTGGGAACTGGGCAACTGGCACTTCATCGCCCTGGACTCCAACGACTTCGCGACCCACGAGTTCGGCCCGAGCGAGCAGCTGGCCTGGCTGAAGCAGGACCTGGCGAACAACACCAAGGGCTGCGTCGCCGCGTACTACCACCACCCGCGGTGGAGCTCCGGTGACCACGGCGACAACCCGGACAGCATCGAGCTGTGGAACCTGATGGTGTCCAGCAAGGTCGACCTCGTCCTCAACGGTCACGACCACGACTACGAGCGGTTCGTCCCGCAGAACGCCGACGGCAAGGCGGACGCGAACGGCCCGGTCGAGATCGTCGGCGGCAGCGGCGGCGCCAACCTGTACGACCTCAGCCCGGCCCACGCGACGACCGCCAAGCTGCTGAAGACCTTCGGCGTCCTCAAGCTGTCGATGACGGACACGAGCTTCCAGACGCAGCTCATCGGCGTCGACGGCAAGGTCCTGGACACCAGCCCGACCTACACCTGCCACTAGGAGGCCCGGGCATGTACATCGCGGCAAGCCGTACCTCGGACCTGGCCTCCGGCACCGACCGCAAACCGGCGCTCAAGCGGGTGTCCGCCAACGTGGTGGCGCTGGGGATGGTCAGCCTGGTCACCGACGTCTCGTCGGAGATGGTCACCGCCGTCCTCCCGCTCTACCTGGTGCTCGGCCTCGGCCTGAACCCGCTGCAGTTCGGCCTGCTCGACGGGCTCTACGCGGGCGCCACCGCGGTCGTGCGGGTGCTCGGCGGGCACCTCGCCGACCGGTGGCGGCGGCTCAAGGCCGTCGCCGGGTTCGGGTACGGCTTGTCCGCGGTGTGCAAGCTCGGCCTGGTCGCGGCCGGATCGTCGGTCGCGGCCATCGGGGTCGTGCTCGCCGCCGACCGCACCGGCAAGGGCCTGCGCACCGGCCCGCGTGACGCGCTCATCTCGCTGTCCAGCGAGCCGGCCACCCTCGGCCGGTCGTTCGGCGTGCACCGGGCGATGGACACTGTCGGCGCGTTCCTCGGCCCGCTGGTCGCCATGGCGGTGCTCGCGCTGAGCCTCGGCAGCTACACCAGCGTGTTCTTCACCAGCTTCTGCGTCGCGGCCATCGCCGTGCTGCTGCTGGCCCTGTTCGTCCGCGACCGGCCCGGCGCGGTCGACCGCGCGGCGGTGTCCGCCCGGGCCGCGTTCGGCCTGCTGCGCCAGCAGGACTTCCGGCGCGTGACGCTCTGGGCGGCGCTGCTGGGCCTGGTGACGGTCGGCGACTCGTTCGTCTACCTCGTCCTGCAGCGGCGCTGGGAGATCGCGGCGACGTACTTCCCGCTGCTGCCGCTGGGCACCGCCGGGATCTACCTGCTGCTGGCCGTGCCGCTGGGCAAGCTCGCCGACCGCGTCGGCCGGTGGCCGGTGTTCCTCGGCGGGCACGCGGCCCTGTGCCTGGCCCTGGTGCTGTTGTGCGGCCCGCAGGCCGGGCTGTGGCTCGCCGTGGTCGCGCTCGGCCTGCACGGCGTGTTCTACGCGGCCACCGACGGCGTCCTGATGGCCGCCGCCGGCCCGCTCATCCCGGCCGGCCTGCGCGCCACCGGGCTGGCCGTGGTGCAGACGGGCCAGGCCGTGGCCCGGATGCTCTCTTCCGTCCTCTTCGGACTGGCGTGGACGCTGTGGGACCTGCGGCCCGCGGTGCTCGTCGCCGCGGCCTGCCTGGCCGCCGTCGCCCTCGCCGCCGCCTTCGCGAAACCGGTGCGCCCGTGAAGAAACTCGTCCTCGCCCTCACCGGCACGGCCCTCCTGGTCGCCGCCGCCGTCACCTACACGGTCAGCGCCCGCCACGACACCGCGGCCGCCGAACCGGCCGCCGCCCTGACGCTGGCACCCGGGCAGCTGCTCTTCCGCGACACGGCCACCGGCCGCGTCGGCGCCGTCCCGCTCGGCGACACCACGGCGAAACCGCAGCTCAGCGGCCTGAAGTGCGACCGGTTCGCCACGGCGAAGCAGACGGCGGTGTGCCTCGCGGTCCGGCCCGGCACGCTCCCGGCGATCACCGACGTCCTCGTCCTCGACGACCACCTCGCGGTCCGCCACACCGAGACCCTGCCGGGGACCCCGAGCCGCGCCCGCGTCTCCCCGGACGGCAGGCGCGTCGACTGGACGCTGTTCGTCACCGGCGATTCCTACGCGCAGACCGGCTTCTCGACGCGCGCGGGGCTCTACGAGGTCGACACCGGACGGCTCGTCAAGACGATCGAGGAGCTGCCGGTCTTCAAGGACGGCAACCGCTACTTCGCGGCGGACGTCAACTACTGGGGCATCACCTTCGCGCCCGACGGCAACCGCTTCTACGCCACCCTGGGCAGCAAGGGCACGACGTACCTCGTCGAAGCCGACTACGCGCGCTACCGCGGGAAGACGCTGCGCGAGAACGTCGAATGCCCGTCCCTGTCCCCGGACGGCAAGCGGGTCGCCTTCAAGAAGAAGGTCGGCGACGGCGTCTGGCGCCTGTCCGTCCTGGACCTCGCGAGCCTGAAGGAGACCGAGCTCGCCGAGCCGCGCAGCGTCGACGACCAAGCCCTCTGGCAGGACGACCACACGATCCTGTACGGCCTGGGCAACGCCGTCTGGGCCGTCGCCGCGGACGGCACCGGCACGCCGCGGCAACTGGTGGCCGGTGCCGCGTCGCCCGCCGTCACTCAGGACCCGAGGTAACGCACCTGGCCGCCCTTCCCGCGTTCGTAGCCGTCCCGCCCGGCCAGGTGCCCGGGCACGCCGACCTCCCACCACGCCCCGGCCTCGGTCCACGCCGACGGCTGCGTCTTCACCACGACGACGGCCGGGCGCTGCTCCGCGACGGCGGCCTCGCGTGCGGAAGCGTAGGCGTCCCGCAGTGAGTCCACAGTGGACGCGGTGAACACCACACACCCCAGCGATTCCGCGTGCCGCGCGAAGTCGACTCGGGGTGGTGAAGCGTGCGAAGTCGTGCAGTCGGCGTAGAAGTTGTTGAACGGCTTCCCGCCCTGGCCCTCCTGAAGCCGCGCGATCACGGCGTACCCGTCGTTGTCGCAGACGACGGCGACGAACGGGTGACCGGCGAACGCGGCCGAGAACAGCTCCGAGTTCAGCATCAGGTACGAGCCGTCACCCAGCAGCGTGGTCACCAGGCCCGGGTGGGCGATCGCCGCGCCCCACGCGCCGGACAGCTCGTAGCCCATGCAGGAGAAGCCGTACTCGACGTCCATGGAAACCGCGCCGGACCCGCGCCAGCCGCCGATCAGCTCGCCGGGCAGGCCACCCGACGCCGTCATGACGTAGTCGTCCGCCGCCGACAGGTCGTTGACCACGCCGACGACCTGCGCGTACGACGGCAGCTCAGCCGAAGCGGAACGCAGCGAGCCGACGTGCGCGTCCCACGACGCCCGCTCGGCCGCGGCGCGCGAGGTCCATTCCGCGGCCACCCGCCAGCTTTCGAGCTGGGCGGCGAGGTCCGTCAGGCCCGCGTCGGCGTCCCCGACCACCGAGAGCGCGCCGTGCTTGACCGCGTCGAACCGGGCCGCGTTGAGCGACACCAGCCGGACGTCGGGGGAGAACACCGTCCAGGACGCCGTCGTGAAGTCCTGCAGCCGCGTCCCGACCGCGAGGACCACGTCCGCGGCGGCCGCGAGGACGTTCGCCGACGTCGAGCCGGTGATGCCCAGCGGGCCCGCGTGCAGCGGGTGCTCGTGCGGCACCAGCGTCCGGCCCGCGGTGGTCTCGACGATCGGAAGGCCGTGCCGCTCCGCGAAGCCGAGGGCGCGCTGCCCGGCCCCGGAGTACCGGACGCCCCCGCCGAGCACCAGCAAAGGGCGCTGCGAAGCACGCAGGACCGCGGCCGCTTCGGTGACCGAACGCCGGTCCGGGCGCGGCCGCAGCGGGCGGTGCGTCACCGGCTCGAACAGCGCCTCCGGGAAGTCGTACGCCTCGGCCTGGACGTCCTGCGGCAGGGCCAGGGTCACCGGCCCGGCGTCGGCCGGGTCCGTGAGCACCCGGGCGACCTGCGGCAACGTCGAAAGCAGCTGCTCGGGCCTGCTGATCCGGTCGAAGTAGCGCGAGACCGCGCGGAAGGCGTCGTTCACCGTCGCGGTCGCGTCGCCGAACGGCTCGATCTGCTGCAGCACCGGGTCCGGCGCCCGGCTGGTGAACGTGTCGCCCGGCAGCAGCAGCACCGGCAGCCGGTTCGCGTGCGCGACGCCGGCCGCGGTCACCATGTTCAGCGCGCCCGGCCCGATCGACGACGTCACCACGCCGACCTGCCGCCGGTGGGTGGCCTTCGCGTACCCGACCGCGGCCAGCGCCATGCCCTGCTCGGTGTGCCCGCGCCAGACCGGGATGTCCCCGCGGTGCTCTTCCAGCGCGGTGCCGAGGCCGAGGACGTTGCCGTGCCCGAAGATCGCGAACACGCCGGGGAACAGCGGGACTTCGCGCCCGTCCAGGGTTTCCGAGCGCTGGGCGAGGATCCAGCGGACCAGCGCCTGAGCCGTCGTCAGCTTCACTGCACACGCCCTTCGTGACTCGTGACGGGGCACCGCGGGTCGAGTTCCTGCGACGCCCACGTGTCGCGGACCCAGCCGTGCGCGGGGTCGTCGCAGAACGCCATGGACCGCTCGCCGGCCGGCCCGGCCAGGACGTTCAGGTAGTACATCGGGTAGCCCGGCGCGGCCACGCACGGACCGTGGTAGCCGCGCGGGATGAGGAAGACGTCGTGGTCGCGCACGGCGACGTCCTCGTCGAGGTCGCCGTCGCCGGTGTACGTCCGGTGCAGGCCGAAGCCTTCGCGGGACGGCGTCACGCCGTCGCGGCCGGCGATGCGGAAGTAGTAGATCTCCTCGTTGACGACCTCGCACCCGGTCGCCTCGTCGTGCTTGTGCGGCGGGTACGACGACCAGTTGCCGCCCGGCGTGATCAGCTCGCACGCGTTCAGCTTGTCCGCGTGGTCCCACACCCCGGGCACGCCGAAATTGGTCACCTGCCGCGTCGCCTGCCCGGCGCCCCGCACCTCCACCGGGACGTCCTCGGCAGGCCCGTACCGCGGGGTCAGCCGCCGGGAGCAGCGCGTCATCGGCAGCGCGACCTCGAGACCGTCCGTTGTCGACAACTCGACTTCGGCGTCCCGGGGGACGTACGCGAAGTCCGTCACGCGGGCGAAGACCGACGAGCGGCCGGCCAGCTCGAAGGTCTCGCCGTCGACGCGGACGGTCGCCGAACCGGCCAGCGGCAGCACGAACGCCTCGAATTCGCCGGTGTGCAGCACCCGGACCTCGCCGGGGGCCAGGGAAAGCACCCGGAGCCCGGTGTACGTCCAGCCCGCGCTGTCCGGGGTCAGCCGGACCGGGTCGGCGTCGTCGGACAGGGTGCCGAGCGGACGGTGCAGCTTGCTCACTTCGCGGCCTCCAGGACCTTCGCGGCGGCTTCCACGGCGGCGCCGACGTCACCGCCCGGCGGGTAGAGCAGGGTGCGGCCGACGACCAGGCCGCGGACGACGTCGTGGCGCAACGTCCGGCCCCACGAGGCCAGGTCGGCGGCCGGGTCGCCCGACGGCACGCCGCCGAGCACCACCACCGGCAGCGTGGTGGCGCCCAGCACGGCCGCCGAGTCGGTGGGCGGCAGCTTCAGCCACGTGTGCGCCGACGTCACGCCGAGCCCCGAAGCCACCGTAACCGCCCGCGCGAGCGACACGGGATCCTGCTGCAGCACCAGTTTCCCGTCCGAACGGCGGTAGGGCAGCGGTTCCACCATGGCGACCAGGCCGTACGCGGCCAGCTCGGTGACGGCGTCGGCGCAGGCCTGCAGCGTCGGGACCGTGCCCGGGTCCGAGTCGACCAGGCGCAGCAGCATCTTGCCGCCGTCGAGCCCGCAGTCGACGAGGGTGCGGGCGTCGTAGCCGGTGAACCGGTCGTCGATCTCCCAGTCGGCGCCGGCCAGGCCGCCGCGGTTCATCGAGCCGAAGACGACCTTGTCGTGCAGCGCGCCGAGCAGCAGCAGTTCCTCGACGACGTCGGGGGTGCCGAGGAAGCCGTCGACCGCGGGGTTGGCCAGCGCGACGAGCAGCCGTTCGAGCAGGGTCCGCCGGTCGGCCATGGCGAGGGGGTCCTCGCCGACGCCCAGGGCGCCCCGGGCCGGGTGGTCGGCCGCGACCAGGAACAGCGTGCCCTGGTCGGACAGCAGCTTCGACCGCCGGCGCCGGGTCGCGTACGCCTGCCGGATCGCCCCGGGGTTGGTGGCGCGGACGTGCAGGAGGTCCCGCCAGCGGTCGTCGGTGAGGATCACAGCAGCTCCTCGATTTCGGCGGCGGTCGGCATGGCGTCGGCACAGGCCAGCCGCGACGCCACCAGCGCACCCGCCGCGTTCGCGTACTCCGCGATGCGCACCGGATCCCAGCCGGACAGCAGCCCGTGGATCAGCGCCCCGCCGAAGCCGTCCCCGGCGCCCAGCCCGCAGACGACCTCGACGCGTTGCGGCGGCACGGTCGACCGCCCGTCCGGGGTCGCCACCAGCACGCCTTCGGCCCCCTTCTTGATCACGGCGAGCCGCAGGCCCCGCGCCAGCAGGCGGTCCGCGGCGGCGTCCGGGTCGGCGGTCCCGACGGCGACCTCGACCTCGGTGCGGTTGCCGACCGCGACCGTGACGTGGTCGAGCAGCCCGCCGATCGCTTCGCGGGCCTCGGCCACCGACGGCCAGAACATCGGCCGGTAGTCGAGGTCGAGGACGGTGTGCTCCCCGCGGCCCCGCGCTTCCAGGATCTTCCGCTGGGTCGTCCGCGCCGGTTCCGCGGACACGCCGGTGCCGGTGACCCACAGCAGCGGCACCGACTCGACGACGTCCCACGGCACGTCGTCGTCGGTGAGCGTGAGGTCGGGCGCGATCGGCGAGCGGTAGAACAGCAGCGGCGGGTCCGCGGGCGGGTTCAGCTCGCAGAACACCACCGGCGTCTGCAGATCCGGCGAGGTGCCGACGAAGTCCGGGGAGACGCCGAAGCCGTCCAGGGCCTGCCGGACGTAGTCGCCGAAGCCGTCCGGGCCGACCTTGGTGAGCACCGCCGTGCGCCGGCCGAGCCGCGCGGCGGCGACCGCGACGTTGGTCGCGGTCCCGCCGAGCGACTTCGCGAACGTGCTGACCCCGGCCAGGGGCACGCCGCTCTGTTCCGGGTAGAGGTCGACACCCACCCGGCCGATCGTCAGCGCTTCGATGGTCATTCCGCCTCCGCGGGAACGAGTGCGTCGGCGGGCGTCACGCCTTCTCCACCTGCCGCAGCTCGTGTTCGAGGGCTTCCAGTTCGGCACCGCCCGCCATCTGCCGGGTCAGCTCGTTGATGTCGATCTCGGACTTCTCGTAGTGCCCGAGCGCGGCACCCCGCTTGAGCAGCAGGAACCGGTCGGCGACCGGGTAGGCGTGGTGCGGGTTGTGCGTGATCAGCACGACGCCGAGCCCGCGGTCACGGGCCTGGGCGACGTACTTGAGCACCACGCCGGCCTGCTTGACGCCGAGGGCGGCGGTCGGCTCGTCCAGGATCAGCACCTTCGCACCGAAGTACACCGCGCGCGCGATCGCGACGCACTGGCGTTCGCCGCCCGAGAGCGTCCCGACCGGCTGCTCGACGTCCCGCAGGTCGATGCCCATGTCGGACAACGCCTTCTTCGTCGTCTCGCGGCCCTTCCTGCGGTCGAGCATTCGGAACGGGCCGAACCCGGTCGTCGGCTCGGAGCCGAGGAAGAAGTTCCGCCAGACGCTCATCAGCGGCACCACGGCGAGGTCCTGGTACACGGTCGCGATCCCGCGGTCGAGGGCCTCGCGCGGCGAGGAGAACCGCACCGGCTCGCCCTCGACCAGGAACTCGCCGCGGTCGTGCTGGTGCACCCCGGCGAGGATCTTGATCAGGGTCGACTTCCCGGCGCCGTTGTCGCCGAGCACGCAGGTCACCTCGCCCGCATTGACCACAGCGGACACATCGCGCAGCGCGATCACGCTGCCGTAGGTCTTCCCGATGTCGCGAACTTCGAGCAGGCTCATCGGCGTACCCTCTCCGCGCGGCGCCGGAAGGCGTTGTTGACCAGGACCGCGGCCAGCAGCATGACGCCGAGGAACAGCATGAACCAGTCGCTGTTCCACTGCGCGAACACGATGCCCTGCCGCGCCATGCCGAAGATCAGCGCGCCGATCGCCGCGCCCACCGCCGAGCCGAACCCGCCGGTGAGCAGGCAGCCGCCGATCACCGCCGCGATGATGTACTGGAACTCCAGCCCGATGCCCTGGTTCGCCTGCACACTGGCGAAGCGCAGGATGTTGATCGAGCCGACCAGCCACGCGCCGAGCGCGGTGCCCATGAACAGCAGGATCTTCGTGCGCACCACCGGCACGCCGACCGAGCGGGCCGACACCTGCGACCCGCCGACCGCGAAGATCCAGTTGCCGAACCGGGTCCGCACCAGCAGCCACGCGGCGATCGCCGTGACCACGATCCACCAGACGATCGACGACTGGAACTCCGTGCCGCCGATGTCGAACGTCGAGGCGAACAGCCCGCCGGCCGACTCGTAGCCGCTGGTCGAGCGCATCCCCGACACCTGGACGGTGTTGGTGACCAGCCGCGTCACGCCGAGGTTGAGGCCCTGCAGGGCCAGGAACGACCCCAGCGTGACGATGAAGCTGGGCAGCCCGGTCTTCATCACCAGCCAGCCGTTGAACGCGCCGACACCGAGCGCGAACACCAGCGATGCCAGCAGCGCGACCCAGACGTTCCAGCCCGCCTGCGTCGCCAGGATCGCGGTGACCAGCGACGTCGACGCCGTCATGACGCCGGCCGAGAGGTCGAACTCGCCGCCGACCATGAGCAGCGCGACCACGACGGCCATGATGCCCAGCGTCGAGGAGTCGTCGAGCCAGGTCGCCACGCCCAGCGGGCTGAGGAACTGGCCGGTGACCACGGAGAAGAAGGCGAAGACCAGCACGGCGCCGAGGAGCGCGCCGATTTCGGGGCGGACGACCAGCCGGTCGGTCAGTCCCTTCTTGGCGACGCGCTCGTCGGGCTGCGCTTGGATGGCTGCGGTCATCGCGTGCCGCGCTGCGCGTACGGGGCGATGGTGTCGATGTTGGTCTTGTCGACGAAGCCGGGGCCGGTCTGCACCGGGTGGCCGCCGCCGATGGTGTTGCCGTTCTCCTTGTACAGCTTGAGGAACACGATCGGCAGGTAGCCCTGCTCGTACTGCTGCTGGTCGACGGCGAAGAGGATGCTGCCGTCCTTGATGGCCGCGACGACGTCGGCGTTGAGGTCGAAGGTGGCGACCTGCGCCTTGGAACTGGCTTCCTTCGCGGCGGCGACCGCGCGGGCGGCGACCTGGGAGTTCAGCGCCAGCACCGCGTCGATCGACGGGTCGGACTGCAGCGCGCCGCGGATGCGGGCCTGCGCGTCGGTCGGGTTGGAGATGTCGACCTGCAGCGTCGTGACGTTGCCGAAAGACTGCTTCGCGCCGTCACAGCGCTGGTTCTGGCCGATGTTGCCGGCCTCGTGGATGACGCACAGCAGCTTGGTCTTGCCTGCCGCCTTGAGCCGCTGGCCGGCGCCCTGGCCCGCGAGGCCCTCGCTCTGCCCGACGTGGGCGATCGCGCCGAACTGGGCGCTGAAGTCCTCGCCGGAGTTGATCGTGATGACCGGGATGCCGGCCTTCACCGCGTTCTGGATCGACGTCTGCAGGGCTTGCGGGTTCGCCATCGAGACGACCAGGCCGCCGACCTTCTGGGCGACCGCGTTGTCGATCAGCCGAGCCTGGTTGCCCGGGTCGCCGTCGGAGAAGTAGTCGACGCCGACGTTCAGGTCCTTGCCCGCCTGCTCGGCGCCGTTCTTCACGACGTTCCAGAAGGCGTCGCCGGCACTGCCGTGCGTCACCACGGCGACCTTCAGCGGGCCGCCCGCGCTCGGCGCCGCGGCGGCCGGGGCGCTGGAGCTGCTCTTGGCGTTGTCGGCGGTGGGGCCGCTGCAGGCGGCGAGGACCAGCGCGGCGGCGGCGATCGCCGCCACGCCGGCCAGCTTCTTCAGAGGCAACATAGTCACTCCTTTGGGACCAGGGGTTAGAGGGAGCCGATGATCTTCGCGAGGTGGGCCAGGCTGCGCTCGGTGTCCCGCCGGGGTAGGTCGTCGGGGCTCTCCGCGCCGAGGGCGGTGTCCTGTTCGAGGACGTACCAGCCGTCGTAGCCGGCCGCCTGGACGGAGCGCACCATCGACGCCACGTCCACGTCCCCCTCGCCGAGCGGGGTGTAGATGCCCCGCCCGACCGCGTCGGTGTAGCCGAGCCGTCCCGCGCGGACCTCGGCCGCCAGGTCTTCTCGGACGTCCTTGAGATGCACGTGCCCCACCCGTTCGGGATACCGCTGCGCCAGCTCGACCGGATCCGTCCCGCCGATCATCAGGTGGCCGGTGTCGAGGCACAACCCGAGATCGGAATCGGCGAGGAAGCGCTCGACCTCGGCCTGCTGCTCCACGTGCGTCCCGACGTGCGGGTGCAGCACGGTGCGCAGGCCGTGGCCGGCCGCGATGTCACGGATCTTGCCCGCGGTGTCGATGAGCGTCGTCCATTCGGCATCGCTCAGCTTCGGCCGGTCGTCGTAGCCGTCGAGGCCGGTCGCGGCCGCGAGGACGAGGACGTCACCTCCGCACGCGGCGAACAGCGCCGCGGATTCTTCGGCTTCCGCGAGGGCGTGCTCCTGGTTTTCGTGGAGGACGACGGCGAGGAAGCCGCCGACGAGCGTCAGGTCGTACCCGCCCAGCAGCGCCCGCAGCCCGGCCGGGTCGCGCGGGAGGTACCCCGGCGGGCCCAGCTCGGTCGCCTGGACGCCGAGCTCCGCCATCTCGCCGAGGACGGTCGCCGCGTCCAGTACCCGGCCCCAGCCCGGGACTTCGCAGACGCCCCAAGAGATCGGGGCGGCGGCCACGCGGATCGTCGCTGTCACAAGGGGCCTCCGTTGGTCCGTTGGAGCGCTCTATTGATTAGAGCGCTCTAATCTTGTAGCGTCCGTCACAGCAAAGTCAAGGCTGAGTTTTCCGAGATCAGGGGAGGTGGGGTCGTGCGTCCGACGATGGAGGACGTCGCCGCGCGGGCGGGAGTTTCCCGCGCGCTGGTCTCCCTGGTGATGAGGAATTCACCGAAGGTCTCCGACGCCCGGCGCGCGGCCGTGCTGCGCGCGGCCGAAGAACTCGGCTACCAGCCGCACGTGATGGCGCGCTCGCTGGCCAGCCGGACTTCCACCGTGCTCGGCGTGATGGTGAACGACCTGCGCAACGCGTTCTTCGCCGACGTCGTCGAGGGGCTGGACGCGGCCGCCCAGGCCGCAGGCTTCGACCTCATCCTCAACACCGGCGGCCGCAGTCCTGCGCGCGAGTGGAACGCCCTGCACAACCTGCTTTCCTTCCGGCCGGCGGGGATCATCCTGCTTTCGCCGGTCGTGCCGGCGGCGTCGATCCAGGTCGCGGCCAAGCAGTGCCCGGTCGTGCTGGTCTCGCGGACGATCCGTGCATCCACAGTGGACACGGTGAACGACGACGGCGAGGCGGGTTCCGCGCTGGCCGTCGACCACCTCGTCGGGCTCGGGCACCGGCGCATCGCGCACCTCGACGGCGGGGGAGCGGCGGGCGCGGCCCAGCGCCGCCGCGGGTTCCAGGCGGCGATGCGGCGGCACGGGCTGGAGCCGGTCGTCGTGCGCAGCGAGCACACCGACACCGGCGGCGAGAAGTCCGTTCGGGAGCTGCTCGCGACCTACTCGCGCGCGCAGCTGCCGACGGGGCTGGTGGCGGGCAACGACTTCAACGCCGTGGGGGCCATTTCGGCGCTGGAGGAGGCCGGGCTGCGCGTGCCGGAGGACGTCTCGGTCGTCGGCTACGACAACACGTCGCTCGCGGCCCTGCGGCACCTGTCGCTCACCACGGTGGACCAGCCGCGCACCGAGATGGGCCGGTTGGCCTTCGAGGCGCTGGCCGAGCGCATCCGCGGGGAACGCACGGAGCCGGTCCGGCACCTGCTGCACCCGTCACTGGTGGTCCGGGCGACCACCGCCGAGTTTTCCGACACAGGAGGAGCACCACGATGAGGTTGGGACTGGCGGGCACCGGCCGGATCGGCACCGCGCACGCGGAGACGCTGAAGGGCTTCGAGGAGGTCGAGTCGGTCGTCGTCGCCGACGTCGACACCGCGCGAGCCACCTCCGCGGCCGCGAAACTCGGCGTCGAGTCAGTTCCCCTCGGCGAACTGTTCGCCGCGGGCCTGGACGGCCTGGTCGTCACGGCGGCCACGGACGCGCACCCCGGCCTGATCATCGCGGCGGTCGACGCGGGCATCCCGGTGTTCTGCGAAAAGCCGGTGGCCGCGGACATCCCGGGCACCCTGGCCGTCATCGACCGGATCGGCGCCTCGGACGTGGCGGTCCAGATCGGTTTCCAGCGCCGCTTCGACGCGGGCTACGCGGCGGCGCGCGCGGCGGTCGCGTCGGGCGAGCTGGGCTGGCTGCACACGCTGCGGGCGACGACGTTCGACCCGGCACCCCCGCCGGCGGAGTACGTGGCCCACTCGGGCGGCCTGTTCCGCGACTGCGGCGTCCACGACTTCGACATCATCCGCTGGGTGAGCGGCCGCGAGGTCGGCGAGGTCTACGCGATCGGCGCGAACCGCGGCGAGCGGTTCTTCCACGACGCGGGCGACGTGGACACGGCGGCGGCGACGCTGACCCTGGACGACGGAACTCTGGCCACGGTGTCGCTGACCCGCTACAACGGCGCGGGCTACGACGTGCGCCTGGACGTGCTGGGTTCGGTGTCCGGCGTGGTGGTCGGCTTGGACGACCGGGCGCCGCTGCGGTCGGTGGAGCCGGGTGTGGAGCCGCTGCCGGGGCCGCCGTACCCGGGGTTCATGGAGCGCTTCCGCCCGGCGTACACGACGGAGCTGCGGGCGTTCCTGGACGTGGTCGCGGGCCGGGCGCCGTCCCCGTGCGGAGCGGCGGACGCGCTGGAGGCGTTCTACATCGCGGAGGCGTGCGAGGTGTCCCGCCGGGAACGGCGCCCGGTGAAGCTGGCGGAGATCCGCCGCTAGCCGGTGACGCGCCAGTGCTCCACGATCCGGCCGTCCCGGAGCCGCTCGATCTGCATCTGCCGGGCCGGTTCCGGGCCGAAGCCGTGGACCAGCACGTGTGCCGCCACGAAGTTCCCGTCCGCCAGCAGGTGCACCTCCTCGAACCGCAACTCCGGCGCCTGCCGGCGCAGGTCCTCGACGATCGGCTTCAGGCCCTCGGGCCCCGGTGGCAGGCCCGGCAGGCTGGGGCTGTGGTTGACGTACGCGGGGTCGATCAGCTCGTCGAACGCTTCGAGGTCGCCGCGGCCGAAGGCGTCGAGGTAGCGGCGGATGACGTCGATGTTGGTCATGCCGACAGGCAACCAGCGCCGGTGCCGGAGGAGAAATACGCCATTTATGCTGAACACGTATGAATGGGTTCGAAGCGTTCGTCGCGGTGGCCGGGAGCTGCACTTCGGCCGGGCCGCCGACCGGCTGGGCGTCAGCCAGCCGACGCTTTCGCGCGCGGTCGGCGGGCTCGAACGCGCGCTCGGCGTGCCGCTCTTCGACCGCACCACCCGCCGTGTCGCGCTGACGCCGGAAGGCGAGGCGATGCTGCCGGACGCCCGCACCGCCGTCGAGGCGACCCGGGCCGCGCGACGCCGGGCCCGGCGGGCGGGTTCGCTGGTCGTGGTGTCCAAACCGGACGGTGACGGCGGGCTCCTGCCGGGCATCCTCGCGACGCTGGCCGAGCCGGCGGAGCTGCTGTTCGCGACGACCGGCGACGAAGCCGCGTGCATGCTCCGCGACGGCCGTGGCGACGTGGCGCTGGTGGCCGCCCCCTTCGACCGCACCGGGCTGGACGTCGAACAGGTCCGGGCCGAGCCGCGTGTCGCCGCCCAGCCGCGGGGCCGCGAAGCGATGACGCTGGCGGCAGCCCTCGCCCGCCCGGCGGTCACGTGGCCCGGCGTCGACGAGCGCCTCGACGCCTACTACCGGGCCCGTGACCCCGGGACGCTCGCCCGGCTGGCCGAGCCACCGCCCGTCGCGCACGGGCCTGCGGCGAAGGACCTCGCCGAAGCGTTGCGGCTGGTCGAGCTCGGCCAGGCGGTGACGTTCCTGCCGGAGTCGGCCGCCCGGCGCTACCCCCGCGACGGCGTCGCCTACCGCGAGCTCGACGGGCTCAGCGAAGCACGGCTGCAGGTGGCCTGGCCGTCGACGTCCCGCTCGCCGCGCGTGGCCGCCTTCGTCCGGGCGGCCACGCGCACGCGCTGACCTCAGCCGAGCTGCAGCGTCGGGGCGTACATCTCGATCCAGTGGTACAGGTCGAGCACCCGGTCCAGGCCGATGCGCATCGCCGGGTCCATGGTCGCCGAGTCCACTTCGGACGCTCGGTGCGCCCAGGCCCGGTCCACCAGTTCGAACACCTGGTGGCGAGGCTCGGCCAAGACCTCCTTGACCTGCTGCTGCAGGGCCGCCGCGTAACCCGGGTCCTGCGTCGACGGGTACGGGCTCTTCACCCGCTGGGCCACCGATTCCGGCAGCACGTGCGAAGTGGCGTGCCGCAGGAGGCTCTTTTCGCGGCCGTCGAACGTCTTCAGCGACCACGGCGTGTTGTACACGTACTCGACCAGCCGGTGGTCGCAGAACGGCACGCGGACCTCCAGGCCCACCGCCATCGACGCGCGGTC
This sequence comes from Amycolatopsis vancoresmycina, assembly GCF_000716785.1. GTDB lineage: Bacteria > Actinomycetota > Actinomycetes > Mycobacteriales > Pseudonocardiaceae > Amycolatopsis > Amycolatopsis vancoresmycina. The sequence continues at coordinate 240,013 of NZ_JNYY01000007.1, read as the reverse complement.
CTTGCGGTCGAGCAGCATCCGGACGAACCGGGTCAGGTGCAGGTTGCAGATCGTCCGCATCCGCGCCTCGACCGCCGACTCGCCGTCCAGGTGCTCGACCGCGGAAACGGCCGAGGCGTACTGGTCGGCGATGTACGACTCGACGTCGAGGTTCTTCACCAGCTCCGGCGTGTACAGCGACGACCGCTCGTCCATCATCGACGTCCGGAACGCCAGCCACGGGAACGTGTCCGCGTTGACGGCCTTCTCGTCGTGGAACCAGCGGTAGCCACCGAACACCTCGTCGGCCGACTCGCCCGACAGCGCCACCGTCGACTGGCCCCGGATCGCCTTGAACAGCAGGTACAGCGACGTGTCCATGTCGCCGAGGCCGGCCGGGATGTCACGGGCCCGCAGCACCGCGCGCCGGACCTCGGGGTCGGTCAGGTCGCCCGGGTTGAGCATGACGTCTTCGTGGGCGGAGTTGACCAGGGAAGCCACATCGCGCACGAACGGCGAGTCCGCGGTGTCGCGCATCTCGTCCGGCTTGAAGTTCTCCTCCTGGCCGAAGAAGTCGACCGAGAACGTCCGCAGCTGCTCGCCCTGCTCGGCCAGCCGCGCGGCGGCGAGCCCGGTGACGGCGCTGGAGTCGAGGCCGCCCGAGAGCAGCACGCACCGCGGGACGTCGGCGACCAGCTGCCGGTTGACGATGTCGGTCATCAGCTCGCGCACGCGCGCGACCGTCGTCTCCTGGTCGTCGGTGTGCTGCTTCGCGTCCAGCTTCCAGTAGGTGCGGGTCTTGATGCCCTCGCGGGACACCGAAACGATCGTGCCCGGCCGGACCTCTTCCATGTCCTTCCACAGCGACCAGCCCGGCCGCTTGGTGAAGCCGGCCAGCTCGCGGAAGCCGTCGAGGTCGACGACCTTCTCGGCCAGCGGGTTCGCCAGGATGGCCTTCGGCTCGGAGCCGAACAGCACGCCGTCGCGCGTCGGGTAGTAGTAGAACGGCTTGATGCCCATCCGGTCGCGGATCATGACCAGGCGCTCGTCGCGCTCGTCCCAGATCGCGAAGGCGTACATGCCGTTGAGGTGGTCGACGACCTCGTCGCCCCACTGCAGGTAGCCGTGCAGCACCACTTCGGTGTCGCTGTCGGTCTCCCACTTGTGGCCGAGCTTCGTCAGTTCTTCCTTCAGCTCGGTGAAGTTGTAGGCCTCACCGCTGTACACCATCGCGATGTCGCCGTTCGGCGTCGAGACCGTCATCGGCTGACGGCCGCCGGGCAGGTCGATGATGGCCAGCCGCCGGTGGCCGAGGGCGACGTGGGTGCGCACCCAGGTGCCGGCGTCGTCGGGCCCGCGGCAGGCCATGGTCCCCGTCATCGCGTCGACGACGTCCCGGCGGCGGGTGAGGTCGGTGTCGTAGGAGACCCAGCCGGCGATACCGCACATAGCGAAACCCCTCCCAAAGATTTGCTTAGCTAATACAACTATCAGTAACACAGGTGTAACACGACCCGAAGATCTTGTCTGCCCGAATTGCACGTTCCGTGCGTGTTCGGTCACCGGTTGTGGCGTGAGTCACTGACCAACTACTTGTGGTGAGAAGCGGGCAACCGCTTGCGTGACCGCCGCCACTGAGGCGTCAAGGCGGCGTAAATGCCCGTCAAGAACGCATCAAGACGTCGTCAGCCGGCCGCCGGAACGGCGGGAGGAAACCGCAGAGTGACGTCGACCCGGTCACCCGATCCGGTGACCTACTTCGAAAGGTGCCCGTGGCGGACCCGCGCTCCCACCCGGCTCGGCCGTGCACGCCGCGGCCGGAGAGGCACACTGACAGCGTGACCACCGAGAACGCGCCGAAGCCGCGCCGCGGGGAGCTGAGGATCTACCTCGGCGCGGCGCCGGGCGTCGGCAAGACCTTCGCCATGCTCGGCGAAGCACGCCGCCGGCTCGGCCGCGGCACCGACGTCGTCGTCGGGCTGGTGGAGACGCACGGCCGGGCCAAGACCGCGGAACTGCTCGACGGTCTCGAGATCGTCCCGCGCCGCCGCGCCGACCATCGCGGCCGCGCGTTCGAGGAGATGGACGTCGACGCGATCCTCGCCCGCGCGCCGGAGGTCGCCGTGGTCGACGAGCTCGCGCACACCAACGTGCCGGGGTCGCGCAACGCCAAGCGCTGGCAGGACGTCGACGCGCTGCTGGAAGCCGGGATCGACGTGCTGTCCACGGTCAACGTGCAGCACCTGCAGAGCCTCAACGACGTCGTCGAGCGGATCACCGGCGTCACCCAGCAGGAGACCGTGCCGGACGAGGTCGTCCGCCGAGCCGGGCAGCTGGAGCTGGTCGACATCACCCCGGAGGCGCTGCGGCGGCGGCTGGCCCACGGCAACGTCTACCCGGCCGAGCGGATCGACGCCGCGCTCGGCAACTACTTCCGCCCCGGCAACCTCACCGCGCTCCGCGAGCTCGCCCTGCTCTGGGTGGCCGACCAGGTCGACGTCGCCCTGCAGCGCTACCGCGCCGAACAGCGGATCACCGACACCTGGGAGACGCGCGAACGCGTCGTCGTCTCCATCACCGGCGGCCCGGAGAGCGAGACGCTCATCCGCCGCGCCAGCCGGATCGCCACCCGGGCCGGCGCCGAACTGCAGGTGGTGCACATCCTGCGCGGCGACGGCCTCGCCGGGATCGGCCCGACCGCGATGGCCCGCTGCCGCACGCTCGCCGAAGAGGTCGGCGCCACGTTCCACACGGTCGTCGGCGACGACGTGCCGACCGCGCTGCTGGACTTCGCCCGCGGCGTCAACGCGACCCAGCTGGTCATCGGGACCTCGCGGCGCTCGCGCGTGGCCCGGCTGTTCGACGAGGGCATCGGCGCCTCGGTGGTCCACCGGTCGGGCCCGATCGACGTGCACACGGTCACCCACTCCGAGGCGGGTGGGCGCCTGCGGCCGCGGCCGGCGGCGAGCCCGCTGGGGCTGTCGAGGCTGGTCGCGGGCTGGGTGCTGAGCGTCGTGCTGCCGGTGCTGGTCACCCTGGTCGGCGTGGTCGTGCCGAGCGGGCTCGACTTCGCCACCGACGTCATCTCCTACGTGCTGGCCACGGTGATCGTCGCGCTGGTCGGCGGCCTGGGCCCGGCGCTGGTCGCGGCCGTGCTCGGCGCGGGCCTGCTCAACTTCTTCTTCACGCCACCGCTGTACACGCTCAACGTGCACACGCCGCAGAACCTCGTGACGCTGATCGCGATGGTCGTGGTCGCGGTGCTCGTCGCGCTGGTCGTCGACCAGGCCGCGCGCCGGGCCGCGCAGGCGGCGCGGGCGCGGACGGAGGCGGCGCTGCTGGCGTCCTACGCGCGGACCGTGCTGACCCACGCGAACCCGATCGAGCGGCTGCTGGAAAAGGTGCGGGAGAACTTCGCGCTGACCTCGGTGACGCTGCTGGAGAAGCAGGAAGGCGAGTGGCGGGCGGTGGCGTGCGCGGGGGAGCACCCGTGCGCCGACCCGGACGAGGCCGACGTCGACATCGCCGTCACCGCCGACGTGCACCTGACCCTGCGCGGGCGGGCGCTGCCGGCGGCCGACCGGCAGGTGCTGGAGGCCGTTGCCGGGCAGGCGCTGCTCGCCCTGCGCCAGCAGCGCGCGGCCGCCGCCGCGGCCCGCGCCGAGCGCAAGGCGGAGGCGACCGAGCTGCGCACGACGCTGCTCTCGGCCGTCGGGCACGACCTGCGCACGCCGCTGACGTCGATCAAGGCGTCGATCGGCAGCCTGCGCGCCACCGACCTGGATCTGTCCGAAGAGGACACCGCCGAACTGATGGAGGCCATCGAGCTGTCCGCCGACCGGCTGGCCGGGCTGATCGACAACCTGCTCGACTCATCGCGGCTGGCGACCGGGGCGGTCAAGCCCCACCTGCGCCCGGTGGGCTACGACGAGGTCGTCGCGCACGCCCTGTCCACTGTGGACGGATCGGACGCGGTGCTGGTGGCGGTCGACGACCAGCTGCCTTCGGTGCTGGCCGACCCCGGGCTGCTGGAGCGGGTGGTGGCGAACGTGCTGGACAACGCCCTGCGCCACGGTAGCGGCGGCGGCCCGGTGTCGGCCAGGGCCAGCGCCCACTCCGGCCGGGTGGAGCTGCGGATCGTCGACCACGGCAAGGGGCTGCGCAAGGGGGCGGCGGACTCGGCGTTCGCGCCGTTCCAGCGGCTCGGCGGCGACCGGGACACGACCCCGGGCGTCGGGCTCGGGCTGTCGGTGGCGAAGGGGTTCACCGAGGCGATGGGGGGCACGATCCGCGCCGAGGACACCCCGGGCGGCGGGCTCACCATCGTGGTTTCGCTGCCCGCGTTCAGCGTGGCGTACGAAGAGGAGGGGGTGCGATGAGCGACCCGGGTGCCACCGTGCTGGTGGTGGACGACGAGCCGCAGATCGTGCGGGCGTTGCGGATCAACCTGTCCGCCCGCGGCTACAAGGTGATCACCGCGCACGACGGCACGGCCGCGTTGAAGGCGGTGGCCGAGACCAAGCCGGACGTGGTGGTCCTGGACCTCGGCCTGCCGGACCTGGACGGCACGGAGGTGATCGCGGGCCTGCGCGGCTGGACGACGGTCCCGATCATCGTGCTGTCCGCCCGCGGCGACTCGGCGGACAAGGTCGAGGCGCTCGACGCGGGCGCGGACGACTACGTGACGAAGCCGTTCGGCATGGACGAGCTGCTGGCCCGGTTGCGGGCGGCGGTCCGCCGCTCGGCGGTGGCGGGCGGCGACGGCGCGGACGCGGTGGTGGACACGGCGTCGTTCAGCGTGGACCTGGCGGCGAAGAAGGTCCGCCGCCACGACGGCGTGGAGGTCCACCTGACGAAGACCGAGTGGGGCGTGCTGGAGCTGCTGGTCCGCAACCGCGGCCGGCTGGTGGCGCAGAAGCAGCTCCTGCACGAGGTGTGGGGCCCGTCGTACGAGACGGAGTCGCACTACCTGCGGGTGTACCTGGCCCAGCTGCGGCGCAAGCTCGAGGTGGAGCCCTCCCGGCCCCGGCACCTGCTGACGGAACCGGGGATGGGTTACCGCTTCGAGGTCTGAACCAGTGGGTACTTCCTCGGGGTGACTGAGGGGACCAAGAGGCGGATGCCGGCGAGGATCGCGTTCTGGCTGGCGATCGTGTGGAGCGTGTTCACGGTCGCGGCCGTCGTGCTCTCCCTCGGCTGGGAAGCGACCGGGTGGCAGGACGCGCTGCGGTTCGTGTGGCCGGTGTTCGGGGTACTCGCGGCTGCCTTCTACTGGGTCCGGTACTTCCGGACGCGCCGGAGCGGGAGCCGCCGCGTCCGGGGCGGCTAGAACCAGAACGTCGGCTGCTCGATCCCGAACCGCAGCTTCGCGTACCGCTTGGACGCCGCCGTGGAGAAGTAGATGTGCTGGGCCGCCGCGTGCAGGTCGCGGAAGCAGCGCTGCATCGGCTGGTCCGCGTGCAGTGCGCCCGCGCCCGCGTAGCCGAACGCGAAGTTCACCGCGCTCAGCGAAGCGCGCATCGCCTGCTGCGTCGCGAGCAGGAACTGGCCGCGCTGCCGGACGTCCGGGACGTCGCCCGCGCACGCCGTGTCCCACAGCTGCCCCAGCGCGTCGAAGACGAACGCCCGTGCCGAGCGCAGCCGGCCCTCCGCGCGGGTCAGGGCGAGCTGGACGTCGCCGTCCTCGGCGATCGGGCCCGGGCCCGGCGGGCGGAACTTGGCCGGCGCGAACGCCGTGAACTCGTCGAGGGCGCGCCGCGCGATGCCGAGCGGGACACCCACCAGCAGCGCACCCACGAACGTGAAGAACGGGAAGCGCCACAGCGGGCCGTCGTGGCGCGCCGGGTTCGTGAACGGTGCGATCGTGTGCTCCTCGCGCACCACCGCGTCGATCTCGACGTCGTGGCTGCCGGTGCCGCGCAGGCCCGTGACGTCCCAGTTCTCCACCACCCGCACCTCGGCGGCCGGCACGGCGGCGAGCCGCCAGTCCCGCGGGTCGCCGCCGGCGAAGGCGCCGTTGAAGAACAGGTCCGTGTGCGGGCTGCCGCTGCAGAAGCCCCAGCGGCCGGTGAGCGTGAACTTCCCGCTGCCGTCCGGGGTGAGGCGCCCCATCGGCGCGAAGACGCCGCCGCCGATCGGGTCCGGGGTGCCGGCCACGAGCCCGGCGGCGACGGCCGGGTCCAGCCAGGCCAGGAACGCCGAGCCGTTGCCGATGGTGATCGTCCAGCCCGCGGAGCCGTCCGCGCGGGCGAGTTCCTCGACCACCTCGACGATCGCGGCGGGCGGCAGCTCCAGTCCGCCGAGCTCGCGCGGGGTCGCCAGCCGGAACAGCCCGGCCGCGCGGGCCCGCTCGACCAGGTCGCGGGGCAGGGTCTGCAGCTGCTCGGCTTCGACGGCACGGGCGCTCAGCTCGGGCGCGAGGTCCCGCGCGGCGGTGACGGCGTCGGTCGTGGCTTGTTCCATCATGGTCAGCGCCCCCTCAGGGTGTCATGATAGATGGGTATCTATTCGATAGAGGAGTCTCTACCTAAATGGACGGCCCTGTCAAGCGCCGGTACGACACTTCGCGACGCCAGGAGCAGGCGCGCGAAAACCGCCGCCGGATCCTGGCGGCGGCGTCGGCGCTGTTCCGGGAGAAGGGGTACGCGGGCACCGCGATGCCCGAGGTGGCGAAGGCGGCCGGCGTCTCGGTTCAGACGGTCTACAAGGCGTTCGCGAACAAGGCGACGCTGCTCAAGGCCGTGTTCGACGTGACGGTCGCCGGCGACGACGAGGACGTCCCCATCGCCGGCCGCGACTTCATCGCCGAGATCCAGGCCGAGCCGGACGCCGTGCGGAAGATCGAGCTGTACCTCGACCACCTGGCGGGCATCGCCCCCGCGGTGTCCCCGGTGCAGCTGCTGGCCCGCGACGCGGCCGCCGCCGATCCCGCGGCCGCCGAGGTGTGGGCCCAGATGCGGCGGGAAATGCTGCTGGCGATGACGTACTTCTCGGCCGATCTGCTGGCCACCGGCCAGGTCAAGCCCGGCCTGACCGCCGACGACGTCCGCGACATCCTGTGGACCTACCACGGCCCGGAGCAGTACGAGCTGCTCTGCCTGGAACGCGGCTGGTCCCCGCAGCGCTACGGGAAGTTCCTGCGCGACGCGATGGTCGCGGCCGTCCTCGCGTAGGAACGCCGAAGGCCACCGCCGCGGCGGTGGCCTTCGGGAGCGGTACTAGGCCGTGGTGCCGGTCTCGGTCGTGCTCGACGAGGGGGCGCCGGCCGAGCTCGAGCCGCCACCGGACGGCGAGGTCGGGACGGTCGTCGTCGGCGTGGTGGGCGTCGTCGGTGTCGTCGGCGGCGGGGTGGTCGTCGTCTTCGGCGGGGGCGACGCCGACGTGTGGACCGGCGGCGGGGAGCTGTCGCCCGGGTCGTTGCGCGGGGGCGGCGGAGGCGGCGGGGCCTGGGTGACGACCGTCGTGGTCGTCTTGCCGTCCGGGCTCACCGAGACCACCGTCGTCGGCGCGCTCGAGGACGTCGGGCTCGACGTGGTCGGGGCGCCGGCGGTCGACGGGCCGCTGGACGACGACGGGGCGGTCGACAGCGTCTGGACGCCGGCCGGGACGGCCGCCTGGCCGCCGGGGCCGCCCGTGCCGCCCGCCGTGGTCGACGGTGCGGGCCCGGCCAGCTCGGCCACCGCGGCGAACGCGGTCGCGACGACCAGCCCGGCGACCCCGAGCACGACGTACCCGGTGCGGTTCGGTTTGCTGCTCTTGGGCGGCGCGGTGTCGATCCTGGTGATCCGAGAGCTCGAATCCGACCCGGCGGGGCGGGGCATACGGGGCTCCTTGGGGAATTCGGGGAGGCGCGGGCGAGGCCGCGTAACGGGGCAGAGCCACGGCGGGGGAGCGACCTCGGCGGCGAGGTTATCACCGGCGTGCGGGTATTCCCCCAGGTAGTGGCCTTGATCCGTTACTGTGCGCGGTCAGTCGACCCGGACGGGAGGAACGGTGTGAGTGAGGAAGAAACCCCCACCCGGCTGACGGCGTGGGTGCGCGGCCGGGTGCAGGGTGTCGGTTTTCGCTGGTGGACGCGCAGCCGTGCGCTGGAGCTCGGCCTGGTCGGGAGCGCGAGCAACCTCGCCGACGGCCGTGTCGAAGTCATCGCGGAGGGTAGCCGCGACCACTGTCAGCGGCTGTTGTCCGCGTTACGGTCGGGAGAATCACCCGGAAGTGTGGAGCACGTGGCCGAGCGCTGGTCCGACCCGAAAGGGGGACTCGCGGGGTTCGTCGAGCGGTAGCACGCGCCGAGGAGGGGGCGCGTCCGGCGGTACCCGCGGGCCCCCAGGTAGCCTGGGACGATTGAAACGCCAGTACCGGCAGCCAGAGGGGTCAGCACCCAGTGCACCTGAAAAGCCTGACGCTCAAGGGCTTCAAGTCCTTCGCCTCGGCCACCACGCTGCGCTTCGAGCCGGGTATCACCTGCGTGGTCGGGCCGAACGGCTCGGGCAAGTCGAACGTGCTGGACGCGCTGCGCTGGGTCATGGGCACCCAGGGCGCCAAGGACCTGCGCGGCGGCAAGATGGAGGACGTCATCTTCGCCGGCACCGCGGGCCGCGCCCCGCTCGGCCGCGCCGAGGTCACCCTCACCATCGACAACGCCGACGGTGCGCTCCCCATCGAGTACTCCGAGGTCTCGATCACCCGCCGGATGTTCCGCGACGGCGCGAGCGAGTACGAGATCAACGGCGACCGCTGCCGCCTGATGGACGTGCAGGAGCTGCTCTCGGACTCCGGCATCGGCCGCGAAATGCACGTCATCGTCGGGCAGGGCCAGCTCTCGGCGATCCTCGAGTCCAAGCCCGAGGAGCGCCGCGCCTTCATCGAAGAGGCCGCCGGCGTCCTCAAGCACCGCAAGCGCAAGGAACAGACCCTGCGCAAGCTGGCCAACATGCAGGGCAACCTCGACCGCCTCGGTGACCTGACCACCGAGCTGCGCCGCCAGCTCAAGCCGCTGGGCAAGCAGGCCGAGATCGCCCGCAAGGCCCAGTCGGTGCAGTCCGAGCTGCGTGACTCCCGCCTCCGCCTGCTCGCCGACGACCTGGTCACGCAGCGGGACACCATCGCCCGCGACGAAGCCGACGAGCGCACCGCCCGCCAGCGTCGCGCCGAGGTCGAGCAGCACCTCGAGCTCGTCTCCGCCGAGGAGGCCGAGCTGGAAGCCTCCCTCGCCGAGGACGCGCCGCTCCTGCAGACCGCCCAGGAGACCTGGTACAAGCTGTCCGCGCTGGCCGAACGGCTGCGCGGCACCGTCCGCCTGGCCGTCGAGCGCCAGCGGCACCTCTCCGCCGACGTCTCGACCTCGACCGGCGGCCGCGACCCGGAAGAGCTCCTGGAAGAGGCCGAACGCGTCGCCGAGCAGGAGGAGGAGCTCAACGAGGCCGTCATGGAGGCCCGCGAGCTGCTCGCCGAGACCGTGCTCCGCCGCGAGGACCTCGAACAGCGCGTGCAGGCCGCCGAGCGCGCGCACTGGGCCGCCGTCCGCGCCATCGCCGACCGCCGCGAGGGCATGGCGAAGCTGACCGGCCAGGTCGAGGCGCTGCGCAGCAAGAACGGCGCCACCTCCGACGAGATCGACCGCCTCAGCGTCTCCATCTCCGAAGCCGCCGAGCGCGCCGAGATCGCCGTCGAAGAGCTGGAGATGGCTCAGGCCGAGGGCGGCGCCGAGGAGTCCGACGACGCGTCGCTGCTGGAGCGGCACGACCGCGCGGTCGAGGCCAACAACGCGGCCAAGGCGCGTGTCGAAGAGCTGGTCAAGGCCGAACGCGCGGCCGAGCGCGAGATCGCGTCGGAAAAGGCGCGCGTCGAGGCGCTGTCCATGGGCCTGCGGCGCAAGGACGGCGCGGGCGCGCTGCTCGGCGCGTCCCACGAGCTGCCGGGCCTGCTCGGCTCGGTCGCCGCGCTGCTCACCGTCGAGCCGGGACACGAGGTCGCGCTCGCCGCGGCGCTCGGCCCGGTGGCCGACGCGGTCGCCGTCGCCGGCGGCGAAGACGCCCTGCGCGCGCTGAAATACCTGAAGGACACCGACTCCGGCCGCGCGGGCATCCTGCTCGGCGGCCCCGAATTCACCGCGGACACGCATTCGTGGCCGTCGCTGCCGGAAGGCGCGCGCTGGGCCCGCGAGGTCGTCACCGCGCCCGCGCAGCTGCGGCCGGCGGTCGAGCGGGCGCTCGACAAGCTCGCCCTGGTCCGCGACCTCGAATCGGCGCGGCACCTGGTGGCCGTGCACCCGGACGTCCGCGCGGTCACCGCCGAGGGCGACGTCTTCGGTGCCGACTGGGCGATCGGCGGGTCCGGCAAGCGCGAGAGCGTGATCGAGGTCCAGGCCGCCGTCGACGAGGCCGGGGAGCGGCTCCGCCTGGCCGAGCGTTCGCTGGAGCGGTACGCCGCCGAGCTGGAGGGCGCCCGCGCCGAGCAGCAGGCGCGCCGCGAAGAGGTGTCGCAGGCGAAGGACTCCCTGGGCGAGGCGAAGGTCCGACGCGCCCGGTCCTCGGAGCGGCTCAACCGGCTGCAGCAGGCCGCCCGCCAGGCGCAGGCCGAGGTCGAACGGCTCACCGGGCAGCGCGCGAAGGTCGACCAGAGCCGGGTGCAGGCGCTGGCCCAGCTCGCCGAGCTGGAGGAACGGCTCGCCGCCGTCGCCGAGCAGCCCGTCGAGGACGACCCGGACACCGCCGAGCGCGACGCCGCCGTCGAGGAGCTGGCCGTCGTCCGGCAGGAGGAGATGGAGGCGCGGCTCGCGCAGCGCACCTCCGAAGAGCGGGCGCGCAGCATCGCGGGCAAGGCCGAGGGGCTCCGCCGGGCCGCGCACGCCGAGCAGCAGGCCCGGGAACGCGCCGAGCGCGCCGCCGCGGCCCGCAAGCGCGGCGCCGGGATCGCCAACGCCGTCGTCAACGCGGGTGAGCTCGCCCTGGAGCGCATCGAACTCTCGGTGCAGCGCGCCGCCGCCGAACGCGACGAGGTCCAGGCCCGCCGCCAGACCCGCGAGCAGGCGCTGACGAGCGTCCGCGCCAAGGTCCGCGAGCTCACCGGCGAGCTGGAGAAGCTGACCGACGCCGTGCACCGCGACGAGGTCCTGCGCGCCGAGCAGCGGCTGCGCCTGGAAACCCTGGAAGCCAAGATCGCCGAGGACTTCGGCATCGGCCTCACCGACCTGGTGCAGGAGTACGGCCCGGACGTCCCGGTCCCGCCGAGCGCGGGCGAGATGGCCGAGTACGAGGCGGCCAAGGAGCGCGGCGAGGACGTCACCCCGCCGCCGCCGATGCCCTACGACCGCGACACCCAGGCCCGCCGCGCCAAGCGCGCCGAGAAGGACCTGTCGCTGCTGGGCAAGGTGAACCCGCTGGCGCTGGAGGAGTTCGCGGCGCTGGAGGAGCGGTACAAGTTCCTCTCCACCCAGCTGGAGGACCTCAAGGACACCCGCAAGGACCTCGAAGCCGTCATCAAGCAGGTCGACGAGAAGATCCTCGAGGTCTTCGCCTCGGCGTACGCGGACGTGTCCCGCGAGTTCGAGACGGTGTTCGGCGTGCTCTTCCCGGGCGGCGAGGGCCGGATGGTGCTCACCGAGCCGGACGACCTGCTGGCCACCGGTGTCGACGTCGAGGCGCGCCCGCCGGGCAAGAAGGTCAAGCGGCTCTCGCTGCTGTCGGGTGGCGAGAAGTCGCTGGTCGCGGTGGGCATGCTGGTCGCGATCTTCCGCGCCCGCCCGTCACCGTTCTACGTGATGGACGAGGTCGAGGCGGCGCTCGACGACACCAACATGCGCCGGCTGATCGGGCTGCTGGAGCAGCTGCGCGACTCGTCGCAGCTGATCATCATCACCCACCAGAAGCCGACCATGGAGATCGCCGACGCGCTCTACGGCGTGAGCATGCAGGGCGACGGCATCACGAAGGTGATCTCTCAGCGCCTTCGCACGACCGAGGAGGAGCCGGTCCCGGTCAGCTGACCAGCCCTCCGCACGTCCGCCAGGCGGTCGTGAGTGGTAAGGCGGGTTCTAACCCTCCTTACCACTCACGACAAGCCGCGGCAGGCCACTCACGCGATATGGGGGCGCTTGTCAGCCGGCGACCCAGAACGCGTAGTCGGCCGAGTAGCGCACCGCGGTCTGCGCACCGTCCGTGCACGCGCCCGCCGGGGCGACGCCGCCACGGGTGTTGAGGCGCTGGACGTACGTCACCTTGCCGAAGATCCCGTCGCCGGTGTTGAGGGTGGCCTTGAGCAGCACCTCCGGGATCGCGTTCGCCCGCGGCGAGGTCGCCGCCGCCGTCGCGCCGACCGTGCTCCCGTCCACGATCGACGTCCAGACCGGACCCTTGCTGTGCAGGGCCACCGGCTTTCCGTGCCTCGACAGGACCGCCGCGGGCTGGATCAGCGCCCACGCGCCGTTCGTGCAGCCGTAGATCTGCACGCCTTCGGCCGGGTAGGTGGCCACCGGGTGGTTGCCCGCCGGCACCTTGATCGCGTCCGGCACCGTCGGGCCGGCCGGGGTGGCCGAAGCCGTCGCCGCGCCGCCGACCAGGAGGGCACCCGCCGCGAGCGCCACCGTCATCCGCTTCATGGAATCCACCTTCGAAATCCTCCCGCCGCTTTTCGGCGGGCTCCCGCAAACCGACACGGGAGCCCGCCGGAAACGGTTCAGACGGATCAGGCGGCGGGGACCTCCGCGGTTTCACCGGCGGCTTCGGCTTCGGCCGCCTTCGGGTCCGGCGTCCGGTGCCGCAGGGCGAGCAACCCGCCCACGACCAGCGTGATCACCACGCCCAGCAGCGTGTACCACGGGTACGCCAGCGCCACGCGATCCCCGGCCGCCTTGCTGAAGTCGATGCCGATCAGGCCGCCGGTCTTCGCGCTGAACTTCACCCCGAGGATGACGAACGCCATCACCACGACCGTGACGACGAACGCGATGATCGCGTCCACCTGCCGCGCCTTCTTGATCAGCAGGCCGAGCAGGAACGAACCGAGCAGCGCGCCGTAGGTGTAGCCGGTGATCGCCAAGCCGAGCTCGATGACCGAGTTCTTCGTGGTGGAGAACAGCGACGCGAAGACCGCGAACACCACGGCCCAGATCAGTGTCCACATGCGACCGTGGCGCAGCAGCTTCGAGTCTTCGGGTGAACGTTTGGTGAATCGCTGGTAGAGGTCCGCCACGGTGGACGTCGAAAGCGCGTTGAGCGCCGAGGCGAGCGCCCCCATGGTCGAGGCCAGCACCCCGGCGATGAGCAGGCCCGAGACACCGGCCGGCAGGTCGTCGATGATGAACCGCGAGAACACGTCGTCCGGGCTCTGCAACCCGAGCTGCGCCACCGACTTCCGCCCGTTGAACACCCACAGCATCGCCCCGACCAGCAGGAACAGCGCGAACTGCACGGTGACGATGACGCCGCTGCCGATCAGCGCCTTCTGGCCGTCGCGCAGGCTGCGGGTGGCCATCAGCCGCTGCGCGATCAGCTGGTCGGCGCCGTGCGAGGCCATCGACAGGGCCGCGCCGCCGAGCACCGCCGTCACGAAGGCGTACGGGCTGGTCAGCAGGTTCTTCGTGAAGTCGACGAGCATGAACTTGCCGTCCGCGGACGCCTGCGTGGCCCAGTCGGCCGGCAGCTTGTTCAGCAGCACGATCGCCGCCACCGCCGCGCCGCCGAGGTAGAGCGACAGCTGGATGACGTCGACCCAGACGACCGCCTTGATGCCGCCGATGTAGGCGTAGATCAGGGTCAGCGCGGTCAGGATGACGACGATCACCCAGTAGTCCAGGTGGATGTCGTAGTGCCCGAGGATGACCTTGATCGGGATCGCACCGGCGAACAGGCGCACGCCCTCGGCGAGCAGCCGCGTGATCACGAAGGTCACCGACGCGGTGCCCTGCAGCCCGGAGCCGAACCGCTTGCCCAGGAACGCGTACGCGCTGACGAGGTTGCCGCGGAAGTACCGCGGCAGCAGCACGAACGCGGCGATCGTCCGGCCGATGATGTAGCCGAAGGCCAGCTGCAGGAACAGGAACGCGTTGCCGAAGACCAGCCCTGGTGTGCTGATCACGGTCAGCGTCGAGGTCTCCGTGGCCACCACGGACAACATCACCGCACCCCACGGCAGGCTGCGCTCGCCGACGAAGTAGTCGGCCGCCGACCGTTGCTTCCGGCCGACGAGCACGCCTATCAGCGGCATCGCCGCCAGGTAGACCACGATGATGGCGAGGTCGACACCGCGCATGGAGCTCTCCTACCGTCCGGTCTTCTCCGCGACTCGCAACCGTGTCACGCTGCCCCCCAGCGGGGCGGGAAGAATCAGGGGGCCGGCGCCGGGGACCAGCGCGCCGAGCACGCGCGGCCCGCGTGCGCCGGTCGCCGACGGCACCGTACCCGGTACGCCGCACCAGGTCAGCCAGCCGAGCAGCGCGGTCAGGTAGGCCTCCTTGCCGCCGCTTGGCAGTCCGAGGTTGTCGCTGGTCCGCAGCGCTGCCGGCGCCAGCTTCTTCGCCAGTGCCGTCATCAGTGCCGGGTTCGCGACTCCGCCGCCGGAAGCGACGACGGTGGCGACGTCGTGGCCAAGGCACTCCTCGGCGACGGTCGCCGCGGTCAGCTCGGTCAGCGTCGCCAGCAAGTCGTGGGGGCCCACCGGCGGCAGTCCGGCCAGCGCCGCGTCGAGGTAGTCCGCGGTGAAGTGCTCCTTGCCGGTGGACTTCGGTGGCGGGGCGGCGAAGTACGGGTCGGCGAGCAGCCGGCCGAGCAGGTCCCAGCGCACCGAGCCGCCGAGCGCGAGGCGGCCGTCGACGTCGCGGTGCCGCCCGGTGACGCGGTGGGCCGCGAGGTCGAGCAGGGCGTTCGCCGGCCCGGTGTCGTAGGCGATCGCGGGTTCGCCGCCGGCGACGACGGTGATGTTCGCGATGCCGCCGAGGTTCAGCGCGGCGACCGGCCGGCCGGTGTCCTCGGCGAGGCCGCGCAGCCACAGCTGGTCGAGCGTACTGGCCAGGGGAGCCCCGTGGCCGCCCGCGGCGACGTCGCGGGCCCGCAGGTCGGCGCACACCGGCAGCCCGGTGCGTTCGGCGATCCAGGCGGGCTGGCCGAGCTGCAGGGTGCCGCGGGCGTGCCCGTCCTCCACCCAGTGGAAGACCGTCTGGCCGAGTGACGCGACGAGGTCCGCGCCGCCCAGCTCGTCGACGCCGCGTGCGGCCGCTTCGGCGAACGCCTGGCCGACGCCGGTGTCGAGCCGCGTCAACTCGCCGGCGGTGCACGGGTTCGGCGGCAACGCGGCGAGCAGGGCTTCGCGCAGGGGTTCCGGGTAGGGGATTTCGAGCTCGCCCAGCGGCGTCAGCACGACCGTGCCGTCTTCGGCGTGCAGGTCGGCGGCGGCCACGTCGATGCCGTCGAGCGACGTGCCCGAAATGAGCCCGATCACCCGGACGCCGTGGCTCGCACGTTTCCCCATCCGGAGGGGTTTAGTGCAGCTCCCGGGGCGGCGCAACCCGTGTGGTGAAGTCTTGGCTCAATCGGGACCCAGCTCGTTACGAATTGCCTGTGCGGACGGGGTGTCCGCGGCGGCGCGGCGCGGATGAAAGGATGGGCGCGTGTCGAGCACCTGGTTCCTGTTCGTAGTCGTCGCCGTCGTCGTGCTGGTCGCCCTCCTGGTGACCGGCCTGCTGGTCGCGCGCAAGCGCCGGATCAGCCTGGACGCCCAGCGCGAGGTCGAGGAGAAACCCAAGGGCGGCTCGTACGCGGCCAGCGGGGGCATCGCGCTGGCCCCCGGTGGCACCGAGGCCCCCGAGCACCCGGTCGAGGACCGGCCCGAGGTCGACGGCCAGCCGGCCGTCGGCGACGACGCGGCGGTGCCGCGCGACTCGGCGCAGCGCACGGTCCGGGACGTCAAGCTGCCGGACGCCGAAGTCGCCGAACCGGCCCCGGCGGCCGCCGAGGAGATCGAGCCGGCGACGGGCCGCATGGAACGGCTGCGCGGCCGGCTGTCGAAGTCGCGTTCGATGTTCGGCACGAGCCTGCTGGGCCTGCTCGGCGCGGGTGACCTGGACGAGGACTCCTGGCAGGACGTCGAGGACACGCTGCTGATGGCCGACCTGGGCGCGGCCACCACGAACCAGATCGTCGAGCGGCTGCGCGACGAGCTGTCCCGGCGCGCGGTCCGGTCGTCGGCCGAGGCCCGCGAGGTGCTGCACGAGGTGCTGACGGCGCAGCTGTCCACCGACGGCCACCGCGCGGTGCGCGCGCTGCCGCACACGGTCGACGGCCGCAAGCAGCCCGCGGTGGTGCTGGTCGCGGGGGTCAACGGCACGGGCAAGACGACGACCACGGGCAAGCTCGCCCGCGTCCTGGTGGCCCAGGGCGGCACGGTCCTGCTGGGCGCGGCGGACACGTTCCGCGCGGCGGCGGCCGACCAGCTGCAGACGTGGGCCGAGCGCGTGGGCGCGGAGGTCGTCCGCGGCAAGGAGGGCGCGGACCCGGCGGCGGTGGCGTTCGACGCGGTCAAGCGCGGCGTGGACACCGGCGTCGACGCGGTCCTGGTCGACACCGCGGGCCGCCTGCACACGAAGACGGGCCTGATGGACGAGCTGGGCAAGGTCAAGCGCGTCGTCGAGAAGCAGGCGAAGGTCGACGAGGTGCTGCTGGTCCTCGACGCGACCACGGGCCAGAACGGGCTCATGCAGGCCCGGGTGTTCGCCGAGGTCATCGACGTGACGGGGATCGTGCTGACGAAGCTGGACGGCACGGCCAAGGGCGGCATCGTGTTCCAGGTCCAGAGGGAGCTCGGCGTGCCGGTGAAGCTGGTCGGGCTCGGCGAGGGGCCGGACGACCTGGCGCCCTTCGAACCGGGTGCGTTCGTGGACGCGCTCCTGGGCTAGGTGATCGGCTGCCGGCTGCTCCAGTCGTACACGGTTTCGCCGCGGTTGAGGGCGTTGTGGTGCAGCATGCACAGCCCCGTGCCGCCGATGCCGAACGGCGGGTGGAAGCAGCGCGAGCCGAACCGGCTGGTCGCTGCCCGGCACCGCGGCCGGCCGGCGCGCTGCGCGGACCGGCCGAACCGGTCGGCACTCGCGGCGGCCGCCGCGTGGCGGGCCGCCGCCGCCGCCGCGCTCGCCGCCGCGGCACCGGCGCTCGGGAGCAGCCGCGGGGCGGGCGTGGTCCGCGGGGCGATTTCGAACGGGCTGGTCCCGTCCGCCGACCGCAGCCCCAGCTTCTCGAGGAGCTGGGGCGTCGGGACCTGGCTCGCGATGGTGAGCCGGTCGGTCCCGCTGCTCGCGACCCAGTGGCGGACCCAGCCGACGCCGTGCAGCACCGGCTTGCCGCCGAGCTCCGCGGGCGGGTCGAGGACCAGGGCGCTGATCAGGTAGTCGTCGCGGGGCAGGGTGAGGTGCGCGGTCTCGCCGAGCACCATCGGCACGGTCACGCCCGCGGTCCGCTCGCCTTCGCGCGGCGCGGTCTGGAACGCCAGCAGCACCGGCCGCCGCCCGGCGAGCGCGGCCCGCACGGTGATGTCGACGTCGCTGGTGACGTCGCCGAGCCGGTGCCGCCGCGGCTCGGCCCGGGGCGGCACCGGGGGCAGGACCACCTGGCGGGGCCCGTCGAGCAGCCGGTCGATCCCGCGTTCGGCGAGCCGTCCGACGATCGCGGCGCCTGCCGTCTGCCCCAGCCAGATGAGCGACATGGTGAACGGTTCCGGCACTTCGTCTCCCTCCGCGAGCACGTGCTGCCAAGAAAGACGCTCCGGGTTCCCCCCGGTGATACCTAGATCCGGAACAGCGGCGTCCCGTCCGCCTTCCGCAGTCCCAGCTGCAGGATCACCGGCGCCGACGGGCGGGCGACCGGGATCAGGCAGGGGGACGTCCGCCGGGCCGCGACGGTCAGCCGGGACCAGCCGATGCCCTGCAGCGTGCGGCGGGCCGGGTCGACCACCATCGCCGCACCGAAGTAGCGGCCGCCCGGGAGGGCGATGCGGGCGGTGTGGCCCAGCACCACCGGGAACGCCGTGCCGGTGCGGCTGCCGTCCTCCTGCAGGGTGATGATCACCGGGGTCCGGGCCTTCGCGGCGAGGTGGTGCCGGACGGTGATCTCGGCCGTCCCCGCCGGCGTGGTCACCGGCCGCGGCCACGCGGGTGGCGGCGCCGGCCCGTCGAGCGCGCGGTCGACGAGGCGGTTCAGGAGGTTCGAAGCGGCGCCCTGGGCGAGCCAGGCCAGTGCGCCGGTGTGGGAGTCCATGCGGTCCTCCGGCGATATTCGGATGACGGCGGCGGCGGTACGAGCGCAGAATCCGGGCATGCCCGGTTGACGCACGCGCGCCCCTCCTCGTGACAGACGCTCCGAAGCCGTCGTTCGCTACGAGAGAGGACCAATCATGACCGCCATTCACGGAGATCGGGTGCGGCTGCGCCCGATCGGCTCAGCGGACCGCGTCCGGGTGCGCGAAATCCTGGCCACCCCGGAGGTCGCCCGGTGGTGGGGCGACCCGGACCGAGAGACCGAAGGCCTGTACGAGGTCGAAGCGGGCTACACCGTCTACGTGATCGAATTCGACGGTGAAGTCGTCGGCCTGATCCAGAGCTGCGAAGAGCTGGACCCGCAGTACCGCCACGCGGGTATCGACATTTCGGTGCACCCGGCGTTCCACGGCCGCGGCCTCGGCACGGACGCGATCCGGGCGGTGGCCCGCCACCTGTTCGCGGCGGGCCACCACCGGCTGACGATCGACCCGGCGGCGTCCAACGAGACGGCGATCCGGGTGTACACGAAGGTGGGATTCCGGCCGGTGGGCCTGATGCGCGACTACGAACGCGCCCGCGACGGCACCTGGCACGACGGACTGCTGATGGACCTGCTGGCCGGGGAGCTGACCTGAGTCAGCCCTTTTCGACGACCTGCTGAAGCAGCCTGCTGATCTGCTCCATATTGATGTTGATCTTGGTGAACCCGCTGCGCATTTCGGCCCTGAGGTCGACGATCTCCTGGCCCTGCTCGATCTGCGTCTCGCGCAGCGCGTTCAGCACCTGGGTGTTGCCGTTCAGCGTCTGCTTGAAGTCGGAGACATCACGGTCCGCCGCGCCGGCCAGTATGCGAGCAGCCGCGGCGTCCTGCCGGGTCTGCCGTCCCTGCTCCTCCAACGCGGTCACGCGGGCTTCGAGGTCTTCGAGGCTTGCCATGCCGCGTACTTTACCGGCGGCCTTCGAACCTTCCGCCCTGGGGTCACTTTCCGTCATAAATTTATCACTCTCCGTCATACTGATAGCGGCGCCCGCGAGAGGCTCGCGCCCAGGGCGTCCGCGACCCGCTGCACCGCCGGGGCGATGTGCGCCACCGCCTCGGCGGTCAGCCGCCCGGACGGCCCCGACACCGACACCGCCGCCGGGACCGGCGCGCCCGGCACCGCGACCGCGACGCACCGCACCCCCAGCTCCTGCTCCGCTTCGTCGAGGGCGTAACCCTGCGAAGCGATCCGCGACAGCTCGACCGCCAGCGCATCCGGGTCGGTGAACGTGTGCTCGGTGTACGCGGGCATCCCCGTGCGGTCGAGCAGCGAACGGACCTCCTCGGCGGGCAGGTGTGCCAGCATCGCCTTCCCGACCCCCGTCCCGTGCGGGAGCAGCCGCCGGCCGACCTCGGTGAACATCCGCATCGAGTGCTTCGAAGGCACCTGGGCCACGTACACGACTTCGTCGCGCTCCAGGACCGCCAGGTTCGCCGTCTCGCCGACCTCCTCGACCAGCTCCGCCAGCAGCGGGCGGGCCCACGCGCCGAACTGCATGCTCGCGTTCTCGCCCAGCCGGATCAGGCGCGCGCCCAGTGCGTAGCGGCGGTTCGTGTTCTGGCGGACGTACCCCAGGTCGACCAGGGTGCGGATCAGCCGGTGGATCGTCGGCATCGGCAGCCCGGACAGCGTGGCCAGTTCCGACAGGCTGGCTTCGCCGCCGGTGTCCGCGAGGTGTTCCAGCAGCTCGAAGGCGCGCTGCAGGGACTGGACGCCGCCGTCGCGACCGTTCTTCTCCGCCGGCACGGTGGCCCTCCTTACGTCGGCGTTGAGCTTCCGCTATGCAGAAACTATAGTCCGGCTGGTAGAAAACCGTAGGGCCGTTATCCAAAGATCCGAACCCTCGAGGTGTTTCCCCATGTCTTCTGAAGTCCAGGTGCTGGGCGACCCGGTCGAGCGCGGCGACGAAATCCTCACGCCGGAAGCGCTCGCCTTCCTCGCCGGCCTCCACGACGCCTTCGCCGGCCGCCGCGACGAGCTGCTCCAGGCGCGGAGCAAGCGCCGGGAAGAGGCCCGGGCCACCGGCAAGCTCGACTTCCTGCCGGAGACCAAGGAGATCCGCGACGGCGACTGGCAGGTTGCCGGGGCTCCGGAGGCGCTTCGCGACCGCCGCGTCGAGATCACCGGGCCGACCGACCGCAAGATGACCATCAACGCGCTCAACTCCGGCGCGAAGGTGTGGCTCGCCGACCTCGAAGACGCCAACACCCCGCACTGGCACAACGTCGTCTCCGGCCAGGTCAACCTCCACGACGCCATCCGCGAGACGATCACCCTGGAAAGCGGCGGCAAGAGCTACGCGCTGAAGGACGACGTCGAGCACGCCACCATCGTGGTCCGCCCGCGCGGCTGGCACCTGCCCGAAAGCCACCTGAAGTTCGGCGACCGCGAAGGCGTCGGCGCGCTCGTCGACTTCGGCCTGCACTTCTTCCACAACGCGGCCGAGCTGCTCAAGCGCGGCAAGGGCCCGTACTACTACCTGCCGAAGATGGAGAGCCACCTCGAAGCGCGGCTCTGGAACGACGTCTTCACCCACGCCGAGAAGACGCTCGGCATCGAGCACGGCACCGTCCGCGCGACCGTGCTGATCGAGACCATCCCGGCCGCGTTCGAGATGGAGGAGATCCTCTACGAGCTGCGCGAACACGCGTCGGGCCTGAACGCGGGCCGCTGGGACTACCTGTTCAGCGTCATCAAGTACTTCCGCGATGCGGGCGAGAAGTTCGTGCTGCCCGACCGCAACTCGGTCACCATGACCGCGCCCTTCATGCGCGCCTACACCGAGCTGCTGGTCCGCACCTGCCACAAGCGCGGTGCCTTCGCGATCGGCGGCATGGCCGCGTTCATCCCGAGCAAGGACCCCGAGACCAACAAGGGGGCCTTCGAGAAGGTCCACGCGGACAAGTCGCGCGAGGCCGGTGACGGCTTCGACGGCTCCTGGGTCGCGCACCCGGGCATGGTCGAGCTGTGCAAGGAGGAGTTCGACAAGGTCCTCGGCGAGCAGCCGAACCAGCTCGGCCGCACCCGCGACGAGGTCAGCGTCACCGCCGACCAGCTGCTCGACGTCGCTTCGACGCCGGGTGGCGCGACGGCGGCCGGCCTGCGTGCCGCGGTCGACGTCGGCGTCCGCTACATCGCGTCCTGGCTGGGCGGCAACGGCGCGGCGGCCATCCACAACCTGATGGAGGACGCCGCCACCGCCGAGATCTCGCGCTCGCAGATCTGGCAGTGGGTCAAGAACGGGACCACTTTGGACAGTGGCGACGTCGTGACCTCCGAGCTGGTGCGGGGCGTGCTGGCGGACGTCCGCGGCGAGCTGGCGGGCGAGCTCAAGCCGGAGCTGCTGGAGCCGGCCGTGGAGCTGTTCGAGCAGGTCGCGCTGGCCGAGGAGTTCCCCGACTTCCTGACGCTGCCCGCGTACGAGAAGATCAAGTAGTGCGGCTGACCGAGGACGTCTACGACGCTGCCGACGCGCGCCTGGCTGCGGCCGACGCGCGCGTCGCGGCGTCGTACCCGGGGGAGCGGCCGGGGCGGCAGCCCGTGCACACGGTGTACGTCCCGGCGTCGCAGTACAAGACGCGCCTGGTGGCCGACTGGGGCAAGCAGGCGATGCGCGTGTTCATCGAGCACGGCGACCTCCTCGGCGCCGACGCGGACGTCTACGAACGCGTGCGCGCGAAGCTGCTCACCGAGCCGATCGAGGACCTGCGGATCGACTTCGAGGACGGCTATGGCCGCGTGCCCGGCGACGTCGAGGACGCGGCGGCGCGCGCGGCCGGGCAGACCTTGGCGACGACCGGCGGGACGCCGTTCTGCGGCATCCGCTTCAAGAGTTTCGAGGCGGCGACGCGCCGGCGTGGCATCCGCACCTTGGACCTGTTCCTGGGTTCGCTGCTGGACAACGGCCCGCTGCCGCCCGGCTTCGTCGTCACGCTGCCGAAGGTGACGGCGGTCGAGCAGGTGGCGGTGGCCGCGGAAGTGCTGGCGCGCCTGGAATCCGCGTACGACCTCGCCGCCGGCGCCCTGCGGTTCGAGGTCCAGATCGAGACGTCCCAATCCATTGTGGACACTGACGGGACGCTGTCGGTGGCGCGGATCGTGCAGGCCGCTTCGGGCCGCTGTTCGGGCCTGCACTACGGGACCTACGACTACAGCGCGGGCCTCGGCATCGCGGCGGCGTACCAGAGCATGGAGCACCCGGCGGCGGACCTCGCTAAGGGCCTGATGCAGGTCGCGGCGGCCGGCACCGGCGTCCGCCTCTCGGACGGCTCGACCAACCGGCTCCCGGTCGGCGACGCGCTGCCCGCGGCGTGGGCCGAGCACCTGAGGCTGGTCCGCCGGTCGCTGGAACGCGGCTTCTACCAGGGCTGGGACCTGCACCCCCACCAGCTGCCGACGCGCTTCGCGGCGACGTACACGTTCTACCGAGCGGGTTTTGCGGAGGCGGCGGAGCGGTTGAGCGCGTACGCGGAGAAGAAGGCCGGGGGAGTGCTCGACGAACCGGCGACCGCGCAGGCGCTCGCGGTGTACCTGCTGCGAGGGCTGGACTGCGGCGCGCTCGACGAGGGCGAGCTGCCGTTCGGGCGTCCCGAGCTGGAGAAGTACGCCCAGCGGCTCGCCTGAGGGTCACTCACCGAGCCGGGCGCGGTCGGCGGCCGAGCGGCCGGCGTGCCAGCCCTCGGCGCTGCGCACGGTCACCGACTTGCCCGCCACCTGGGGGAACAGGGCCGTGAACGCCGTGTTCACCCGCAGGTCGTGCGACGCCAGCGCCGGCCGCAGGCGGTCCGCATCGGGCGTGGCCGTGAGGGTGGCCGCGGCCGCCTGTTCGAGGCGCTCGCCGATCCGGGTGGCGTAGGAGACCAGGAACGACTTGCGGAACGGCCGCGACCGGCCCGCCGGGTCGGCGACCATCGCCCGGGTCGCCTGGACCAGCAGGGACGTCGTCAGCAGCGCGACGGCGTCCAGGTCGTCGCCGACCACGGTGACGAAGTCCCAGCGCGGGTCGAAGACCGCGCGGCAGCGGTTGGCCTTCGCGACCACGTGCACCAGCAACGACTTCGCGTCGGTGTACGGCGTGTCGAGCCAGATCCGGCGGGACGCCGGCAGCTCCGGCCCGGCCGTCACCAGCACGCGGTCCAAGGCGTGCCGGGTCATGAGCTCCTGGGCCTTCGCCGACAGGGCCTCGGCCTCCTCCGGGAACGAGCTCGACTCGGCCTTGGCCAGCAGCGCGCGGACCCGGCCCAGCTTCCTGTCGTCGACGCCGTGCCGGACGGCCGGCTGCGGCGCGGCCGCCAGGACCGGCAGGGTCAGCAGCAGGCCCAAGGCGTCGACCACGGCCGTCACCGCCTCGGCCGGGGTGAGGATGTGCTTCGCCGCCCACTCCGCCAGGTGCGGTCCGTCGTCGAGCAGGTACGAGCAGGCGAATTCGCCGAGGCGGCGGTTCGCGGCCTGACGCAGGTCCTCCGGCGGCCAGCCGCCCCGGCGGGCCCGGTCGAGCAGTGGCCGGACAGCCAGCTGCGCGCCTCCTGCCAGCTCGGTGGGCAGCTCGAAGCCCGGGGCGAGCCACCGCGGGTCGTCCCCGGCCCGGGCGGTGGCCAGCAGCGCCGCGGCGAAGCCCTCGGCCGTGGTCGGCAGCTCGCGAGCAGGGGGTTTCCGCTTGCCCACTAGCGCAGCCGGGGGAGGGCGTCGCGGGCGAAGTGGCTCAGCGTCCGCAGGTCTTCGGCGAACCGCTCGCGGTGCCCCTCGGGCAGGGGCCGGAAGAAGAGCTGCTCGATGTTCTCCACGTGCACGCGGGTGGCTCGCACGGTGGTCTCCTCGCCGAGCGCGGTCAGGCGCACCAGCTGCACCCGCCGGTCGCGCGGGTCGGCGGTGCGGGTGACCAGCCCGAGGGCTTCCATCCGGTCGACCAGCCGGGTCGCGCCGCCGGTGGTGAGCACCTGTTCCTGGGCGATCGAGCGCATGGTCAGGCCGTCCTCGCCGGCGCGGCCCACGATCAGCAGCACCTCGTAGACCAGGTGTGTGATCCCGCACTCGCGCTCCAGCGCCCGGCCGAGCAGGTACTCCAGCCGGTTCGCCGCGCCCTGCAGCCGCCCGAAGGCCTGCACGCGGGCGTCGCTCGCCGCCTGCCGGGCCGAAGTGATTTCGGGGTCCACGCCCTCATCCTCCCGCCTCGCCGCCGGCGCGCAACGCGAGGTAGACGTCGAGCTGGTCGGTGAACTCCGTCAGGTCCGCTCCCAGCAGCTCGCCCGCCCGGCCGATCCGGTAGCGCAGCGTGTTGACGTGCACGTGCAGGGCCTTTGCCGCCCGGGTCGGGGAGCCCGAGCACTCGAGGAACACCCGGACCGTGTGCACCAGGTCCGTGTGCTGCTCGGCGTCGTAGGCCTGCAGCGGCCCGAGGACGCGCCGCCGCAGGGCCGCGTGCAGGCCGTCCGGGGCCCCGGCCAGCAGCAGCTCGTGCACGGCCACCTCGCCCGCCCGGACCACCGCCACCCGGCCCGGGCGCCGCGCCGCCACCGCCACCGCGTACCGCGCGCTCTCCAGCGCCTCCTCGCGCGGGCCGGGATCGCTGACGCCGCACAGGATCCGGGTCGCCCGGAGCAGGGGTTCCACAGTGGACAGCGCGGCCGGGGCGGGCGGCACCGCGGTCGCCGCGAACGCCGTTTCCCCGGCGGCTTCGAGCAGGACCGCGTCCGGCAGCCACTCGCTCAGGAGGTCGCGGCTTTCGTCGCTGCCCGAGGTCCGCAACGCGACCACGTGCACCTCGTCCGGCAACGACGGCTCCGGCCGGGCCGCCCGGGCCCGGGTGACCCCGACCAGGCCCGCGAGTTCCTCGGCCAGCTCGGCCTGGGCGGTGCTCAGCGGCCCGCCGGCGGCGATCAGCCACGGCACCGCGTGCCGCCCCTCGACCGGGACCACCGTCAGCGGCCCGGGCTCGCGCGCCGCGTACCGGCGGACGACGTCCTCGGCCGGCATCGGCAGCGGCGCCGTCCCGGCGACCACCCGGCCCAGCCCCGACAGCACCCAGCAGGGCAGCCCGAGTTCCGCCGACGCGCGCTCCAGCAGCGTCTCGACCGGCGCCCCGGCCGCGGCCTGCAAACGTTTGCGGGCGCTGTCGGACGCCGCCGCCAGCGCCAGCACCACCTGCTCGGTGATCACCGAAAACGACAGGTCCGCCGGCACCTCCAGCAGCGGGATCCGGTGCCGGACGCAGGCGTCGACGACGTCGTCCGGGATCCCGCCGGAGTCGGCGCCGGACGCGGCCAGCGCGGCCGCGCCCGAGCGCGCCAGCGCGGCCACGAACGGCTCGGCGTCCCCCGGCGCGCGCCACCAGAGCAGGCCGGAAAGCACCAGCTCACCCGCCGACAGGTACCGGCCGGGGTCGGACAGCTCCGTGACGTAGATGCGCGTCACCGGCCGGTCGAGCAGGTCGGTCCCGGCCCGCGGGCGCAGCCGCAGGCCGCTGAGGCCCAGCAGAGTTTTCACCGTCGTCATGAGGCTTGTAGGAAAGCACAACCGCGGCGGGTTTCGCTCCTGTGCGTTTCATGCGTGGTGCCGTTGCCGCCCGCGCCCGGTCCGTCGTCTACTGGTCTATCGCCCTCACGAAGGAGCAACGCCCGTGGAGTTCCTGCGTCCCGCGACGCTCGAGGAGGCCCTCGCCCTGAAGGCCGCGCGGCCCGGCGCGGTGCCGATCGCCGGCGGCACCGACGTCATGGTCGAGCTGAACTTCGACCACCGGCGTCCCGAAGCCCTGCTGGACCTGACCACCGTCGGCGAGCTGACCGAGTGGTCCACATCGGACGGCACGGTCCGGCTCGGCGCCGGCGTCCCCTACTCCCGGGTCATCGCCGAACTGGGTGATTCCGTCCCGGCGCTGGCCATGGCCTCCCGCACGGTCGGCTCGCCGCAGATCCGCAACCGCGGCACGGTCGGCGGCAACCTCGGCGCCGCCTCGCCCGCGGGCGACACGCACCCGGTGCTGCTCGCCCTCGGCGCGCGGGTCGAGGTGGCCTCCGTCCGGGGGACCCGCCTCCTCCGCGCGGAGGAGTTCTACGTCGGCGTGAAACGCCACGCCCTCGAGCCGGACGAGCTGATCACCGCCGTCCACCTGCCCGAACACGCCGGGCCGCAGCAGTTCGCCAAGGTCGGCACGCGCAACGCCATGGTGATCGCGGTCTGCTCATTCGCGCTGTCGCTCCGGGACGGCACGGTCGGCGCCGCCATCGGCTCCGCCGCCCCGACCCCGCGCCGCGCCCGGGAAGCCGAGGACTTCCTGGCCGCCGAACTGCCCTGGACGTCACCCGAACCGCTGCCGGACTCCCTGAAACGCCGCTTCGGCGACCTGGTCGGCGCGGCGGCGCAGCCGATCGACGACGTCCGGGGCAGCGCCGCGTACCGCAAGCACGCGCTTGGGGTGCTCGCGCGGCGTACGTTGACCTGGGCCTGGGACGAACACCGGACGGGGGAGCGCGCATGCGCCTGAATGTCACGATCAACGGCGAGCCGCGGCAGGCGGACGACGTCTGGGAAGGCGAAAGCCTGCTCTACGTGCTGCGCGAGCGGCTCGGCCTGCCGGGCTCGAAGAACGCCTGTGAGCAGGGCGAATGCGGCTCCTGCACGGTCTACCTCGACGACCTCCCGGTGTGCGCCTGCCTGGTCGCGGCCGGGCAGGCGGAGGGGCGCGTGGTCCGCACGGTCGAGGGTCTGGCCGACGGCGACACCCTGGATCCGGTCCAGCAGTCCTTTGTGGACGCGGGTGCGGTGCAGTGCGGGTTCTGCACCCCCGGCCTGGTCGTCGCCGCGCACGACCTGCTGAACCGCGTCCCCGATCCGAGTGACGAGGAGATCCGGGAAGCGCTGGCCGGCAACCTCTGCCGCTGCACCGGCTACGAGAAGATCCTCGACGCGGTGCGCGCGGCGGCGAAGGGCGGTGTCGCGTGAGGACGCTCATCGCGAACGCGGCCATCGCCACCGTCACCGGCGAGGAGTACGCGAGCGGCCACGTCGTCGTCGAGAACGACCGGATCGCCGCGGTCGGCGAAGGCGTCTACACCGGCGAGTTCGACGAGCGCATCGACGCCGAAGGCTGCCTGGTCACGCCCGGCCTGATCAACACCCACCACCACCTCTACCAGTGGGCCACCCGCGGCCTGGCCGCCGACCACACCCTCTTCGAATGGCTGGTCGCGCTCTACCCGGTCTGGGGCCGCCTCGACGACGGGATCACGCACGCCGCGGGCACCGCCGGGATGGCCCGGCTGGCGCTGACCGGCTGCACCACCGTCGCCGACCACCACTACGTGTTCCCGCGCGACGGCGGCGATCAGGTCGCGGCGCTGGCCGCGGCCCGCCAGCGCATCGGCGTCCGGCTGCACGTCGTGCGCGGGTCGATGGACCGCGGCGAGTCCGACGGCGGCCTGCCGCCGGACAACCTCGTCGAGACGACCGACGACGCCCTGACCGGCACCGAAGCGGCGATCGACCGTTTCCACGACGACTCCGCGGGCGCCCACCTGCAGATCGCCGCCGGGCCCTGCTCGCCGTTCTCGGTCACCGAACGGCTGATGTCCGGCGCGGCGGAGCTGGCCCGCCGCAAGGGCGTCCGGCTGCACACCCACCTCGCGGAGACCCTCGACGAGGAACGCCAGTGCCTCGCCGAGGTCGGCTGCACGCCGGCCGAGTACGCCGACAAGCTCGGCTGGCTCGCCGACG
This sequence comes from Amycolatopsis vancoresmycina, assembly GCF_000716785.1. GTDB lineage: Bacteria > Actinomycetota > Actinomycetes > Mycobacteriales > Pseudonocardiaceae > Amycolatopsis > Amycolatopsis vancoresmycina. The sequence continues at coordinate 212,041 of NZ_JNYY01000007.1, read as the reverse complement.
ACGTCTGGCTCGCGCACACCATCCACCTCGCGCCCGACGCGATCCGCCGCTTCGGTGCCACCGGCACTGGCTCGGCGCACTGCCCGACGTCCAACGGCCGCATCGGCGCCGGCATCGCGCCCGTCCGCGACCTGCTCGACGCGGGCGTCCCGGTCGGACTGGGCGCCGACGGGGCCGCGTCCAACGAGTCCGGCGGCCTCGGCGAGGAACTGCACCAGTCGCTGCTGCAGGCCCGCCAGCGTGGCGGGCCGCGCGGGCTGACCACGCGCGAAGCCCTGTGGATGGGCACGATGGGCGGCGCCCGTTGCCTGGGCCGGGCGGCCGACCTCGGCTCGATCGAGCCCGGGAAGCTCGCCGACCTCGCCGTCTGGGACCTGACCGGGCTGAACTACGCCGGCATCACCGACCCGGTCGCGGCCCTGGTGCTCGGCACCACGCCGCCGCTGCGCCGGCTGCTCGTCGGCGGCAAGGCCGTCGTCGAGGACGGCACCCTGCGCGAAGCCGACGAGACCGTCATCGCCCGCGAGCTGGCGGCCGCGAGCGCGAGACTGCGGGAGGACCGATGACCGCCACGTCCGTCACGACACCGACCGCGAACGGCGTCGGTGCTTCGCCGCGCCGCCCCGACGGCACGGTGAAGGTGCGCGGCGAATTCGCCTACTCCTCGGACCTCTGGCACGAGGACATGGTGTGGGGCGTGACCCTGCGCAGCCCGCACCCGTACGCGCGGATCATCGCGATCGACATCGCGGAAGCCCTCGCCGTCCCCGGCGTGTACGCGGTGCTGACGCACGAGGACGTCCCCGGCGTCAACCGCTACGGCCTCGAGCACGCCGACCAGCCGGTGCTCGCCTCCGACGTCGTGCGGTACCAGGGCGAGCCGGTGGCGCTGGTCGCCGCCGACCACCCGGAGACCGCGCGCCGCGCGATGAAGCGGATTCACGTCACCTACGAAGAGCTCTCTCCGGTGACAGACTCCGAAGCGGCCGTCGCGGGTGAAGGGCCTTCGCTGCACGAAGGTGGCAACGTCGTCCGGCACGTGAAGATCCGCCGCGGCCCGCAGGACGTCCCGGCCGACGTCGTCGTCTCGGGCGTCTACGAAGTCGGCATGCAGGACCAGGCGTTCCTCGGCCCGGAGTCCGGGCTGGCCGTGCCGGACACCGAAGGCGGCGTCGACCTGTACGTCGCGACGCAGTGGCTGCACGTCGACCAGCAGCAGATCGTCGCCGCCCTTGGCCTGCCGGTGGCGAAGGTCCGGCTGACGCTCGGCGGCGTCGGCGGGGCGTTCGGCGGCCGCGAAGACCTGTCGATGCAGGTCCACGCCTGCCTGCTGGCGCTGCACACCGGCAAGCCGGTGAAGATGGTCTACAACCGCGAAGAGTCCTTCTACGGGCACGTCCACCGCCACCCGGCGAAGATGTACTACGAGCACGGCGCCACGTCCGACGGCCGTCTCGTGTACGTGAAGACGCGCCTGTACCTCGACGGTGGTGCGTACGCGTCCTCGACCGGCGCGGTGGTCGCGAACGCCGCGACCCTCGGCGTCGGGCCGTACAAAGTGGACAGTGTCTCGGTGGACTGCTGGGGCACGTACACCAACAACCCGCCGTGCGGCGCCATGCGCGGCTTCGGCGCGGTGCAGGCGGCGTTCGGCTACGAGTCCCAGATGGACAAGCTGGCGGACGCCTGCGGCCTCGACCCGGTGGAGATCCGCGTCCGCAACGCGATGCGCGAGGGCGACCTGATGCCGACCGGCCAGGTCGTCGACGCCGAAGCGCCGGTCGCCGAGTTGCTCACCCGCGTGCGGGAGATGCCGCTGCCGCCGGAGCGGCCGTTCGACCTGCGGCACATGCCGGGCGGGGTGTCGAACACGACGCACGGCGAAGGCGTCGTCCGCGGGGTCGGGTACGCCGTCGGGATCAAGAACGTCTGCTTCTCCGAAGGCTTCGACGACTACTCGACGGCCCGCGTGCGGCTGCAGCTGGTCGGCGGGGAACCGGCCGCGACCGTGCACACCGCGGCCTGCGAGGTCGGCCAGGGCCTGGTGACGATCATGCAGCAGATCGTGCGCACCGAACTGGGCGTCGACCAGGTGACGATCCTGCCGATGGACACCTCGATCGGCAACGGCGGCTCGACGTCGGCGTCCCGCCAGACCTACGTCACCGGCGGCGCGGTGCAGGCCGCGTGCGCGGCGGTCCGGGCGCGGCTGCTGTCCCGGTTCGACCCGAAGGTGCGGGTCGTCGGCGGCAAGCTCGTCGCGGCCGACGGCCAGGTGGTCGCCGACCTGGTGGACGTCCTCGGCGACGACGTCCACGACGAAACGATCGAGTGGCGGCACCGGCCGACGTCGGCGTTGGACCCGGAGACCGGGCAGGGGACCGCGCACGTGCAGTACGCGTTCGCCGCGCACCGGGCGGTCGTCGACGTCGACACCGAGCTCGGCCTGGTCAAGGTGGTCGCGCTGGACTGCGCCCAGGACGTCGGCAAGGCGCTGAACCCGCAGGCCGTGCTGGGCCAGATCCAGGGCGGCTCGGCGCAGGGGCTCGGGCTCGCGGTGATGGAGGAGATCCAGACCTCCGGCGGGAAGATCCGGAACCCCTCCTTCACCGACTACCTGATCCCGACCGTCCTGGACATGCCGCCGATGAGCATCGACGTCCTGGAGCGCCCGGACCCGCACGCGCCCTACGGCCTGCGCGGGGTCGGCGAGCCGCCGACGATCTCGTCGACCCCGGCGATCGTGGCTGCGATCCGGGCCGCGACCGGGCTCGCCCTCACCCGCGTCCCGGTCCGGCCGGAGCACCTGACCGCCACCTGAACTACCGGAGCTGCCAGTTCTGGTTGGCGTCGTCGTTGCAGGTCCAGAGTTCGAGCTGGACGCCGTTGACGTTGCCGGCGGGCTTGTCGCCGCCGGTGACGTCGACGCACAGGCCGGCCTGGCTGATCGAGCCGTCGGCCTCGAGCTTGAACTTCTGGTTCGCGCCGCCGTGGCAGGTCCAGGCGATGAGCTTGGTCCCGGACGCGCTGGTGCCGCCACTGGCGTCCAGGCAGAGGCCGTTGGCCCGGAGCTCACCGGCGCTGGTGAACGTCCAGGACTGGTTGGCCCCGCCGTCGCAGTCCCAGATGTCGACCTGGGGGCCGGGCGTGGGGGCGGTGCCGTTGATGTCGATGCAGCGCGACGAAGCCGCGCCCTGGATCGGGTGCGCGGTGCCGATGCTGGTGCCGGACGAGTTCGCCTTCACGCGGTAGACGACCGTGCTGTGCGACGGCACCGCGGCGCTGATCGTGCCGGTGCTGGTGGTCAGCTCCTTCGACCACAGGTTGGTCAGCCGGTAGCTCGACGCGGCGGGCAGCCCCGCTGCGGCAGCCGTCGTCGACACGGTCTTCGTGGTGCTGTTCTCGTTGAACAGCACCACGGCCGCATCGCCGTTCTGGAGCGGCTTCGCCAGGACGTCGAGGCCGCCGGACGACGAGATCCGCGTGGCCTGCTTGCCGAGCGGGTCCTGGTCGACGGCGATGACGTCGCCGTTGAGGTAGGTCGAGAAGGTGGCGACACTCGCGCTGCGCAGGTCCGCCCCCGCGATCAGCGGCGCGGCCATCGCGGCCCACAGCGTGAAGTGGGCGCGGTCCTCCTGGAAGTCCATGCCGTCGCCGACCTCCAGCATGTCGGGGTCGTTCCAGGCGCCCGGCTTCGCGGCGGACGCGAGCCCGACGTTCTGGTGGTAGATCGAGTCGATGCTGCCCCAGTTGTTGGTGATGTCGCCGGTGGTGCGCCACAAGTTGCCGACGTCCGGGGCCCAGGTCGACGGGCTGAAGTTGCCCCATTCGCAGATGCTGTAGGCGATCGCGCGGCCGGTGGCCTTGAGCGCGTCGCGCATCGCCGAGTAGCGGCGGACGTAGTCCTGCTGGGTTTCCCCGGCCGGGCTGCCGCAGTTGTCGTACTTGAGGTAGTCGACGCCCCAGCTCGCGAAGAGGTTCGCGTCGGCCTGTTCGTGGCCGAGGCTGCCCGGGTAGTGCTGGCAGGTCTCGGAGCCCGCGCTTTCGTAGATGCCGAACTTCATGCCGCGGGCGTGGATGTAGTCGCCGAGGGCCCTGAGGCCGCTGGGGAACTTCGCGGAGTCGGCGACGAGGTTGCCGGCGCTGTCGCGGGAGCGGGTCATCCAGCAGTCGTCGAGGTTGACGTAGGTGTAGCCGCGGTCGCGCATCCCGGAGCTGACCATCAGGTCGGTCGTCTGCTTGACCAGGGTTTCGTTGATGTTGCACTCGAAGGTGTTCCACGTGTTCCAGCCCATCGGCGGGGTGCGCGCGAGGCCGTTTTCGAGGGCGTGGGCGGGTGGGCTGAAGATCGCGGCGGTCGCGACGGCGGTGGCGAGGACGGCGAGGACTCGGCGCATGGCGGCTCCAACCGGACGGCGGTGTGAGGCAGGAGGACTAGACCACTTGTTGACCAGCACTGTGCAGCTTCGGTGTCGGATGCTGCGCGGTCAAGCGCCACTTTGGTGGTTCGTGTTGGATTCCCGACTAAAGTTGTGTGCGCTCCTGGAGGAGTCGCCGGGCGACATCGACGGTCGCGGCCCCGGCGACGGCCATGGCTTCGGTGTCGCGCAGCGAGCGGCAGAGCACGAAGGCGCCTTCGAGGTTGTTGACGGCGGTGATGGTGAGCGTCCGCGCGGCTTCCCGGGACAGCCCGAACTGCGCGAACTTCTCGGTGCCGGCGTCGATCCAGGCGGTGAAGACGTCGGCGGTGGCCTGCCGCAGGGGTTCGTTGGTGCTGGCGACCTCCAGGGCCACGGTCGCGATGGGACAGCCTTCGACGTAGCCGGTGGCTTCCAGGGTGGCGATCCCGGCGGCGAAGAAGGCTTCGATCCCGCTGACCACGTCCGGCGCGGGCGCGATGAAGAGGTCGAACAGCTGGATGTAGGCGAGGCCCGAGGTGCGGACGACCTCCGCGCCGAGCTGCTCCTTGCCGCCGGGGAAGAAGTGGTACAGGGACCCGAAGGGCGCGCCGGCCTCCGAGACGATCTGCTTCAGCCCGGTCCCGGCGTAGCCGTTGCGCCGGAACAGCTCGGCGCCGGCGGCAATGATGCGGTCCTTGGTCCCTGCCACCCCACGATGATAGAGCGTTCTATCAACTCAGTGGATGTCCCAGGCCGGCCCGGGGTCCGCGGCGTCGTCGCGCAGGATCGTGCCCTCGATCAGCCCGTACGGCCGGTCCGCCGCGTAGAACACCTCGTTGTCGTTCTTCAGCCCGAACGGGCTCAGATCCACCAGGAAGTGGTGCTTGTTCGGCAGCGACAGCCGCACCTCGGCGACCTCTTCGCGGGTTTCGAGCACCGCTTCGCCCATCGCGTACAGCGTCTGCTGCAGCGAAAGGCTGTGCTTCGTCGCGAACGTCTCCAGCATCACCCGCCGGATCTCGCGGTGGCTCTCCGCCCAGTCGATGCCCTCGCCCTGGTAGCGCCACTTCGCCGTGACGGCGGTGGCCAGGATCCGGTCGCTCGTCTCGGCGAGCGTCGTGTACTGGTCGCGCGGGAAGCCGTGGAACTCCGAACCGGTCGACTTCAGCAGCGTCAGCCCGTCGATGCCGGAGACGACCCACGCGCGGCCGTCCCGGACCGTCACCGCCGTCGTGCGGCGCTCGTCGCCGGACCGGCTGAACGCGTGGTCGTGCGGCGCGCCGCCGACCGGGATGCGGTCCCAGCCGTGTTCGTCGATCTTGATCCGCGCGCCGGTGATGTTCTCCTGCGTGCCGACGAAGTGGCGGGCCAGGCGCAGGCCGAAGTCCTCGATCTCGCCGACCGGCGCCTCCTTCGCGAAGGCGTACACGGTGTTCTTCTGCGTGTCGGTCGCCAGCACGCCGGCGTTGTCGCCGGTCAGGTGCGTCGCGGCCAGCTCGCCGCGCAGCGACGTCGACACCGTGAGGTCCTTCAGGTGGTGCACGGAACCTTCGCGGCGCACGGTGACCAGGCGGACCTCCGCCTTGCCGTACTGGTTGGGGCCCAGGGTGACGGCCACGGTCAGCTCCCTCGGTAGGTCGAATAGGCGAACGGGCTGAGCAGGAGCGGCACGTGGTGGTGCGCGGTGCCGTCGGAGATCCGGAAGGTCAGCGTGACCTCCGGGAAGAACGTGTCCGGGCCCAGGTGGGCGCCGGTGTCGAAGATCAGGCGGTAGACACCCGGTTCGAGGGTCTCGGGGCCGAGGTCGCGGATGCGGCCGTCGTCGTCGGTGCGACCTTCGGCGATCGGCTTGCCGCCGGCGGTCTCGAACCGGACGGCGATCCCTTCGGCGGGGCGTCCCTGGGCCGTGTCCAGGACGTGGGTGGTCACGAGGCTCACGCGGTCACCGCTTTCGCGAGTCGGAGTTCGGCGATCTTCAGCAGTTCGCGTCCCGCGACGGCCAGCTCGGTCGCCGGGTCGTTGGCCAGCCGCTCGCGCAGGATTTCCAGCAGCTCGTCGCCGCTGCGGCCGCTCGCGCAGACCAGGTAGACGTGCCCGAACTTGGCTTCGTACTCGGCGTTCGCCGCGGCGAACGCGCCGGGATTGTCCACACCGGACTGTTCCGACCGCGCCCAGCCCGCTTTCGGCTTCTCCCCGATCCGCGGGTGCGCGGCCATCGCCTGCCGGATCTCGTCGCTGCTCAACGGCAGGTCGGCGGCGGCTTTCAGTGCGTCGAGATCGGCGTACGGCCGCCCGGCGAGCACGGCGTCGGCCCACCGGGGCACGGCGAGGCACTCCGTCAGCAGCGGCCGGACGTCGGTGGTGTTGAACTCGGTGAGCAGCACGGGCTGACCGTACGTCGGCGCCGGAGTTCCGTCAACATTTTGTTGAAAGCGCTGGTCAGTCGGCTTCCCGGTTGAGGTAGTTGTAGACGGTGAACCGGGTGACGCCCAGTGCGTCGGCGACCGACGAGACGGACTTCCGCAGCCCGAAGGCGCCGCGTTCGCGCAGCAGCCGGACCGCGCGCTGCTTGCCCGCGCGGTCGAGTTCGCCCAGCTTGGCGCCCAGTTCCCGCTCGACGTCGGCGATCAGCCGGGCCAGTGCGTCGTTGAGCTCGACGACGGGCGCGCCGCCCGGGTCGTCGGCCCGGCGCAGCTGCAGCGTGACCCGCGTGGCGCCGCCGTCCAGGGCCGCCTTCGCGATCGCCGGCAGGGCTTCGAGCAGCTCCTTCGCCTCGCCGCGGGCCAGCGTGCCGAGCGGGCCGAAATCGGTGTCCAGCCCGGCATCCGCGGCGGCGTCGCGGGCGGCGACGGCGTGTTCGGGTGGCGAACCTTCGCCGTGGAACGGTTCGCTGGTGAACTCCGCTTCAAGCCGCACGGGTCGACCGTAACGCGCCGCGTCCGTCGTTGACGAGCGGCGCGCGCCGTGGTTACTGTCGTTGTGCGAAACCGTCTTTCCGTTCTGTGAAATCGGCGGTGGTCATCCTCCCGCAGAAGGGCTTTCGGATGGATCTTGTGGTGCGCGCCGCCCGGGCCGTGACAGCCGAGGGCGAGGTCCCGGCGACCGTCGGCGTCGAGGGCGGCCGGATCGTCGCGGTCGAACCCGGCGGCGCGGCGCTGAGCGGCGACCGCGTCCTCGACCTGGGTGACGACGTCGTGCTGCTGCCGGGGCTGGTCGACACGCACGTCCACGTCAACGACCCCGGCCGCGCCGAGTGGGAGGGCTTCGAGACGGCGACCCGCGCGGCCGCGGCGGGCGGGGTGACCACGATCGTGGACATGCCGCTGAACAGCCTGCCGCCGACCGTCGACGTCGCCGCGCTGGAGGTCAAGCGCAAGGCGGCAACCGGCCGGGTGCACGTCGACGTCGGCTTCTGGGGCGGCGCGATCCCGGGCAACGCCGGGGATCTCCGCGGTCTGCACGACGCCGGGGTGTTCGGCTTCAAGTGCTTCCTGCTGCACTCGGGTGTCGACGAGTTCCCGCCGCTCGACCCGGCCGGGCTCGACGAAGCGTTGCGGGAGCTGAGTTCCTTCGACGCGCTCATGATCGTCCACGCCGAAGACGCGCACGAGATCGACGACGCCCCCGAGCCGCACGGCGGTCGCTATGTCGACTTTCTGCAGTCGCGGCCGCGCCAAGCCGAGAACCTCGCGATTTCGCAGGTGATCGACGCGGCCCGCCGTCATTCGGCGCGGGCGCACATCCTGCACCTGTCCTCTTCGGACGCCCTGCCGCTCATCGCTTCGGCCCGGCGTGACGGCGTCCGGCTGTCGGCCGAGACCTGCCCGCACTACCTCAGTTTCGTCGCCGAGGAGATCCGCGACGGTGCGACGCAGTTCAAGTGCTGCCCGCCGATCCGCGAGGCGGCCAACCGCGAGCTGCTCTGGCAGGGCCTCGCCGACGGCGTCATCGACACGATCGTCAGCGACCACTCGCCGTGCACGCCGGAGCTGAAACGCTTCGACAGCGGCGATTTCGGCCAGGCGTGGGGCGGGATTTCCAGCCTGCAGCTGGGCCTTCCGGCGATCTGGACGCAGGCGCGGCAGCGCGGGTTCGCGCTCACCGACGTCGTCGCGTGGATGGCCGAGCGCCCGGCCGCGCAGGCCGGGATGCGCCGCAAGGGCCACCTCGCGGTGGGTTACGACGCCGACTTCTGCGTGTTCGCGCCGGACGAGGCGTTCGTGGTCGACGTCGCGAAACTGAAGCACCGCAACCCGGTCAGCGCCTACGACCGGCGGCCGCTGGCCGGCGTCGTGCGCTCGACCTGGCTGCGGGGCACCGAAATCACCGGCGACTCACCGCACGGCGAGCTGCTGACCCGGGGGAACTGCTGAAATGGAGGCCCAGGTGTCCGACCGTCCGGAGTGGACAGAATTGCCCGACCTCGCGTCCCGCCGCTTCGGCGGCACGGTGATGTGGGCGACCGACGAGCTGTTCGCCGAGAAGGAGAACCTGGTCAACCCGTGGGTGCCGGCGCACCGGGCGGAGACGTTCGGGCCGAAGGGCCAGGTCTACGACGGCTGGGAGACCCGCCGCCACCGCGAACCGGGCGACGACCAGGCCATCGTCCGGCTCGGCCTGGCCGGCACGGTCACCGGTGTCGTCGTCGACACGGCGTTCTTCAAGGGCAACTACCCGCCGTTCGTCTCGGTCGAGGCGACGTCGGTCCCGGGCTACCCGAGCGCGGCGGAGCTGCAGACGGCGGACTGGGACGTCCTGGTCGACCGCGCCCCGGCCGCGGGCCACACGGAGAACTTCTACGCGGTCAACGGCTCCCGGCGCTACACGCACGTCCGGCTGACGCAGCACCCGGACGGCGGCGTGGCCCGCCTGCGCGTGCACGGCGCACCGATCCCGGATCCGGCGCTGCTCGACCTGGACGCCCTCGACCTGGCGGCCCTGGAGAACGGCGCGATCGTCACCGGCTGCAGCAACCGGTTCTACTCGTCACCGAACAACATCCTGTCGCCGGGCCTAGCGGCCCACCAGGCGGAGGGCTGGGAAACGGCCCGCCGCCGCGACGACGGCAATGACTGGGTGACGCTGCGCCTCGCTGGCGCCGGGATCGTCCGGTTCGTGGAGCTGGACACGAGCAACCTGAAGGGCAACGCGCCGGGCTGGGCGTCGGTGAGCGGCCGCGAGACGTACGGCGAGTGGGTCCCGCTGCTCCCGAAGACGCGGTTGCAGCCGGACACCCGCCACCGCTTCGCGCTCCCGGACGGCCCCGAGGTGACCGAGGCCCGCCTCGACATCTACCCGGACGGCGGCCTGGCGCGGCTGCGCCTGTTCGGCCGGCTCACGGAGGCGGGCCGGACGAACCTCAAGGCGCGGTTCGCGAAGACGCGTTAGTTGGCGCCGGGCCGGTTGAGGTAGGCCGAGGCCAGCGACAGGACGCAGGCACACCCGACGAGGGCACTGACCCACCAGGGCAGCCCGGCGACAACGCTCCAGACGAAGCCCGCCGCCGCGAGAAGGGCGACGAGGATGTTCCGGAACTGCAGCGGGGTGGGTTTGGCCATGCCGCCACCCTCTCACGGCGCCACCCCAGCGCTTCCCGGGGTCGTGAGTGGTAAGGCGAGTTCTAACTCGCCTTACCACTCACGACCAGCCGCGGCAGACCACTCACGACCGTGTCAGACCTCTGCGCGCTGGCCCGGCTCGAGGAGGACGAGCCGGTCCGCCAGACCCGCCGCGTCGAACGCCGACCGCAGGGTGTCCGGGCCCTCGCTGAAGTGCTGCCAGCCCCGGAAGTGCAGCGGCACCACCTTCGCCGCGCCCAGCACCTTCGCCGCCTCGACCGCGTCCACGCTGGTCAGCGTCAGGGGCGCGCCGTCGAACAACGCCGTCCGGGCCGCTCCGGCGAACAGCACCGCGATGTCCACCCGGAACCGGGCCGCGATCTCCCGCACCAGGTCCACCGACGCGTTGTCCCCGCTCACGTACACCGTCGGCAGCCCGTCGCCGGTCAGCACGAACCCCGTCACGTCCCCGGTGACCTGTGCCGCTCCGATGGGCCCGTGCAGCGCCGGAACCGCCGTCACGGTCAGCGCCCCGACCTCCGTCGATTCCCACGGCTCCAGTCCGCGCGCGGTCCCGCCGAGCCGCGAAGCCCCACTCGGCGTGACCAGCGTCAACGGCACCGTCGCCAGGTAAGCCCGGCCGCGGTCGTCGAGGTTGTCGGGGTGCTGGTCGTGGGACAGCAGCACCACGTCCACCACACCGGCCGACTCCTCGGTCAGCGCCGATTCCTCGGTTTTGACCAGCACCCGCTCGCCGATCGGGTGGTCGCCGGGCGCGTCGAACGTCGGGTCGGTGAGCAGGCGGACGCCGCCCAGTTCCAGGAGGGCGGTCGGGCCGCCGGAAAACGTGATGCCCATCGTCATACCCGGGCCAACAGCGGGACCGGCGGATCCGTTCCCTACGGCGCCGACGGCCGCCGCGAGCTGATCACGCCCGTGTTGAACCCGGCCAGGTGCAGCCCGCCGGCGAACCGCGCGTGCTCGATCTTCACGCACCGGTTCATCACGACGTCCAGCCCGGCTTCCCGCGCCCGATCGGCCACCGGCTCGTGCCACAACCCGAGTTGCAGCCACAGCGTCCGCGCGCCGGCGTCGATCACCTCTTCGGCCACCTGCGGCAGGTCGTCGTGCCTGCGGAAGACGCTGACCAGGTCGGGCTCGCCCGGGACGTCCTTCAAAGACGCGTACACCGGCTTCCCGAACAGCGTGTCCAGGCGCGGGTTCACGAAGTTGACCTCGTAGCGCGTCGACGAGAGCAGGTAGGTCGCGACGAAGTAGCTGGGCCGCGCCGGGTTGGCCGACGCGCCGACCAGCGTCACCGACTTCGTCCGGTGCAGGATGGCGCGCCGCTCGACGGCGCTCACGTCGTGCGTCACCCGGCCACCGCCTTGCCCAGCGCCTGGTCGAGGTCCCAGAGGATGTCCTCGACGTCCTCCAGGCCGACCGACAGCCGGATCAGGTCGGGCCCGACCCCCGCCGCGGCGAGCTGCGCCTCCGACAGCTGCGCGTGCGTGGTCGACGCCGGGTGGATGACGAGCGTCCGCGCGTCCCCGACGTTCGCCAGGTGCGACAGCAGCTCCACCGATTCGACGAACTTCTCGCCCGCCGCGCGGCCGCCGTCGATGCCGAACGAGAACACCGCGCCCGGCCCGGCGGGCAGGTACTTCCGCGCCAGGTCGTGGTGCGGGTGCGACGGCAGCCCGGCGTAGGACACCCAGGCCACGCGCGGGTCCGCTTCGAGGTGCTCGGCGACCGCCCGGGCGTTCGCGACGTGCGCGTCCATCCGCTGGGGGAGCGTCTCGACACCCTGCAGCAGCAGGAATGCCGAGTGCGGCGACAGGACCGCGCCGATGTCCCGCAGCTGCTCGGCGCGCAGCCGGGTGCAGAACGCGTACTCGCCGAAGTTCTCCCAGTACCGCAGGCCGCCGTAGCTGTCGACGGTCTCGGTCATCCGCGGGAACTTCCCGTTGCCCCAGTCGAACTTCCCGGACTCGACGACGATCCCGCCGAGCGTCGTCCCGTGCCCGCCGAGGAACTTCGTCGCCGAGTGCAGCACGATGTCGGCGCCGTGCTCGATCGGGCGGCACAGGTACGGCGTCGCCAGCGTCGCGTCGACGACCAGCGGGATGTCGTGGGCGTGCGCGAGGTCGGCCAGCGCGGCGAGGTCGGCGATGCCGCCGCCGGGGTTGCCGATGACCTCGGTGTAGAGCAGCCGCGTCCGCTCGGTGATCGCGGCGGCGTAGTCGTCGAGGCCGCCGCTGACGAAGGTCGTCTCGACGCCGAAGCGCCGGAGCGTGCCGGTGAGCTGGGTGACGGTGCCGCCGTAGAGCCCGCTCGCGGAGACGATGTGGTCTCCGGCCTCGGTGAGCGCGCTGAAGGTGAGGAACTCGGCGGCCTGCCCGCTGGCCGCGGCGACGCCGCCGATGGCGCCTTCGAGGCTGGCGATCCGCTCTTCGAAGGCAGCCACGGTCGGGTTCCCGATGCGGCTGTAGATGTTGCCGTACTTCTGCAGCGCGAACAGGTTCGCCGCGTCGGCCGCGTCCTCGAAGACGAAGCTCGTGGTCTGGTAGATCGGCACGGCCCGCGCACCGGTGGCCGGATCGGGGGTGCCGCCCGCGTGCAGGGCGCGGGTCCGGAAGCCCCAGCTGCGTTCACTCATCGCAGCCCACGGTAACCGCATCATCCCCCGGATGACACGCCCTCTCAGGGCGTGGGCGCGGTTACGCTCCAGTCCGTGACAGTGCGCTGGAGCGTGACGATCGACTGCGCGGAACCCCGCGCACTGGCGAGGTTCTGGGCGGTGGCCCTCGGCTACATCGAGCGCCCGCCCCCGCCGGGGTTCGCGACCTGGGAAGCGTGGTTCACCCAGCACGGCGTGCCCGAGGCGGAGTGGGACGACGGCGCCTACCTGACCGACCCGGAGGGCGTGCTGCCCGGCCTGAGCTTCCTCAAGGTGCCCGAGGGGAAGGTCGCCAAGAACCGCCTCCACCTGGACGTCCAGGCCGGCGGCGGCCGCGAGGTGCCGTGGGAGACGCGCTGGGAGCGGGTGGTCGAGGCGGTCGCGCGGTTGACGGCGGCGGGCGCGACGGTGCTGCGGCAGGACGAGCTGGACGGCCGCCCCGACCACTTCGTGATGGCCGATCCCGAGGGCAACGAGTTCTGCGTGCTCTGACAGTCAGCTCCGCCAGGGCAGTACCCGCCCGAACCGGACCAGCTCGCCGTAGGTCGCCGGATCGACGTCGGCGAACACCAGGTCCAGCACCGCGCGGGCGGCCTCGTCGGGCGTCTGCGCCTGGCTGAAGTCGCTGAACCACGGCCGGGATGCTCGGGTGTCGATCAGGCCCGGGCAGACCGCCGCCACCAGGGTGCCGTTCGCGAGGTCGGCGTCCCGGCGTTCGGCCGCCACCGCGCGCACCGCCGCGACCTGGGCCACTTTGGACGGCACGTTGATCCACTCCGGCCAGCCCTGCGCGGCGGCCGTGCCGTCGTGGATCGCCGAGCGCCAGTCCTCGACCGCCTTCTCGACGTCGTCGAGCGAGACGCCGTCGAAGCGCGCCTGCAGCGGCTCGGGCAGGTGCCCGAGCGTGCCCAGCGAACTCGCGACGACGAGCAGCCGTCCGCCCGGGCGCAGGACCGGCCCGAACGACCGCAGCACCGCGTGGGTGCCGCCGTTGGCGACGTCGAGGAAGACGTCGGCCTGCTCGGCCTGCGGACGGCCCGGGTCGAGCGGGCCGATGGCGTTGGAGAGCACGATGTCGGCCGGCTCGGCGAACCGGCTCACCGCATCCGCGTCGGAGACGTCGAGGACGCGGCCCTCGACCCGGCTGCGCGTCGCCGGATCGGCGGCGACAGCCGAAACCGCCGCGGCCACCCGCCCGGCGTCGCGGCCGGTGAGCAGGACGAGGTCTTCGGGGGCGAGCCGGGCGGCGAGCCCGCGGACGAGGGCGAAGCCGAGGCCCTGGTTGGCCCCGGTCACCACGGCGGTACGTGTCATACCGGCCACGCTAGGTCCGCTGGAGTCATGCGAAAAGCGAGAATCAGGCAACCCTGGTATGCGTGAACGTCATGGACTTCGGTGACGTCTCCCTGGTCGCCCTGCGCGTGTTCCGCGAGGTCGCCGAGCGCGGCACCCTCACCGCGGCCGCGGCGGCCCTCGGCTACACGCAGTCCGCGGTGTCGCGGCAGATCGCATCCCTCGAACGGGTGGCCCGGACGCCGGTGCTGGAGCGACGGCCCGACGGCGTCCGCCTCACCGCCGCCGGGAGCGTCGTGCTGCGCCGGGCCATCGCGGTGCTCGACGAGATCGACGCCGCCGGGCGTGAGCTGGCCGGTCTGCCCGCCGAAGCCGGGACGGTCCGCCTGGGCTGGTTCCCCAGCGCGGGCGCGGTCCTGGTCCCCCGCGCGGTCGCCGAGCTGCGGCGCACGCACCCGGGCGTCACCGTCGTCACCCGGGAGGGCACCACGCCGGTTCTCGTCCGCGCGCTGCGCGCGGGCACCCTCGACCTGGCCGTGCTCGGCTCGGTCCCGCCGTTCCGCCCGCCGGACGCCGAGACACCGGCGCTGCGCCTGGAGACGCTCGCCGAGCGCAGCCTCCGCCTCGCGGTGCCCGCGGGCCACCCGCTGGCCGGGGCAGGGGAGGTCGACGTCGCCGACCTGCGCGCGCAGCGCTGGATCGCCGGGCCGTCGGCGGGGGAGGACACGCTGATGGGCGTCTGGCCGGGGCTGGACGAGCGGCCCGAGATCGCCCACACGGCCCGCGACTGGCTGGCGAAGCTGAACCTGGTCGCCGCCGGGTGCGGGCTGACGACGGTGCCGGCGTCGCTGGCCGAGGCCGTCCCGCCGGGGGTGCGGGTGCTCGACGTGCGCGGCGGCCCGGCCGAACGGCGGCGGGTGGTGCTGGCGCGGCTGCCGGGTCCGCTGTCCGAACCCGCGGCTCTGCTCGCCGGCGTCCTGCGGCGGATGACCTAGATCACCTCCGTTCCGGTCACATCGGCGTCCGCCGCGGGGTCTACTGCTACGACCGGCGAACGAGAGGACCACGGTGGACGCGCTGACCGAGCGGTTCGAGCAGGAGCGGCCGCGGCTGCGGGCGGTCGCCTACCGCATGCTGGGCTCGGCGGCCGAAGCCGACGACGCCGTCCAGGAGGCGTGGCTGCGGTTCCACCGCACCGGCGCCGAGGAGATCGACAACGTCCCCGCCTGGCTGACGACCGTGGTCGCCCGCGTCTGCCTGTCCCTGCTGCGCACCCGCCGCAACCACCGCGAAGAGCCCTTGGACACCCGTCCCGAGCCGGACGACGACCGCCGCGACCCGGAGCAGGAGGCCGAGCTGGCCGACACCGTCGGCCTGGCGCTGCTGGTGGTCCTCGACGCACTGGGCCCGGCCGAGCGGGTCGCGTTCGTGCTGCACGACATGTTCGCGGTGCCGTTCGACGAGATCGCGACGGTGATCGGCAAGACCCCGGCCGCCACCCGGCAGCTGGCGAGCCGTGCCCGCCGCCGGGTGCGGGGCGGGACCACGGCGGACGCGGACCTGCCCCGGCGGCGCAAAGTCGTCGAAGCGTTCCTGGCCGCCTCCCGCGGCGGCGACTTCGAAGCGCTCCTGGCCCTGCTCGACCCGGACGTCGTGCTGCACGCCGACCGGTTCGTCGGCCCGAGCCCGGCACCGATCGAACTGCGCGGCGTCGAGAGCGTCCGCCGCGGCGCGATCCTGGCGTCCGAGCGGGCCCGCGCCAGCGAACTCGCCCTGGTCGACGGCGCCCCCGG
Source organism: Amycolatopsis vancoresmycina (assembly GCF_000716785.1). Classification (GTDB taxonomy): domain Bacteria; phylum Actinomycetota; class Actinomycetes; order Mycobacteriales; family Pseudonocardiaceae; genus Amycolatopsis; species Amycolatopsis vancoresmycina. Next base: position 196,317 of record NZ_JNYY01000007.1, on the reverse strand, counting down.
CCTGCTCATGGTGCGCGAGGGGCGGTTGGCGGTGGTCCTGGCGTTCCGCGTCGACGGCGACCGCATCACCGGCATCGAGGTCATCGCCGACCCGGAGCGGCTGGCCGGGCTGGAGCTGGCGGTTCTCTAACCCAGGGCGGCGCGAAGGCGTGCTTCACGCTCTTCGGGCGTCTGACGCGGGCAGCTCACGCACTTGGGGTTGCCGACTTCGTAGATCAGGCAGCACGAAGCACGCCGTACGGCAGGCGTACGTCCGACGCGCACGAAGCGCGGCTTCGGCAGGCCCAGGTCGATGGCGTCCACCAGGGGCCCGGCGAGGGCCATCGCGCGCTCCGGATCGGGCGTCCACAGCAGCCGGTTGCCGATCGAGTCGGTGGCGATCGCCCCGAGGGCCCGCTCCCGCGCCCCGCTGACGGCCGCGATGGTGGCGATCGCGGTCCCGAGGGCGCCGGTGAGGGCGGCGCCCAGCTCGGGGAGGCCGCCGTCGAGCCGCCGGGTGGACCGCGCGCCGAGGAACCGCCCGTCGGCGACGAGGTCGAGCTCCACGGCGTCCAGCGACGGATCGGCGGGCGTCCCGGCCACCAGGCCCTCGACCGCCGGGGCCACCAGCACCGACGACAGCGAGTACCACCAGATCGTGCCGAGGACCTCCGGCCGGGCACACCCGTACAGCTTGGCCGCGCCGCCGATGCGGGCCCGCACCCACTCCGCGTCCGCGAGCCGGGTCGCGGACGCGGTCCAGTCGGGCTTCACCCCTTTACCCTCTCAGACTCAGCGACGCCGGTACGTGGAGACGGTGAACGAGATCGTGACGACCTGCGGCTGCTGCACCGCGTCCAGGCGTTCCCGGCGGCCGTCGCGGTCCAGGTGGAACCCGGCCGGGCCCATCTCGACCACCTGTCGCACCTGCCGCGGCGTGAGTTCCACCGCGCGCCGGACCTCCGTGCGGCCGGTGCGCGTGAAGTACTCGCCGAGAGTGGCGTCCAGGCGCTCGTCCTTGCGCTCGTCGACGGCCAGGACGAGGTCGCCCAGCTCGCGCAGGTGGTCCGGGGCCGGTGCGGCGACGACCAGCAGGCCGCCGGGCCGCAGCACGCGGTGGAACTCCGGCCCGTTGCGCGGCGCGAAGACGTTCAGCACGACCGACGCCACCCCGTCGCCGACCGGCCACGGCTCCCAGAGGTTCCACACCGCCGCGCCCAGCCGCGGGTGGGCCCGCGCCGCCCGCCGCAGCGCGACCGCCGAGACGTCGAGCGCGAGGCCGAACGCCTCCGACGCCTCCAGCACCCGCGCGAGGTAGTACCCCGTGCCCGCGCCGGCGTCGACGACCAGACCGTCGGCCTCCGCGCAGACGCGGGCCAGCTCGCCGGCGAGGGGTTCGTACGCGCCCGACGCGAGGAAGTCCGCACGGGCCGCGACCATCGGCGCGGTGTCGGCCGTCCCGGCCGGGATTCGCGCGTGCAACAGGTTCACGTAACCCTGCCGCGCTAGATCGAAAGAGTGGCGGTTTTCGCAACGCAGCGTGCGTCCCGCTGCGCCGATCGGGGCACCGCACACCGAACACCGCAGGGCCGCGACGACCGGGGGTGGCAGTGGGTCATTCCCGTGGTCGGCCGGTGTCATGGGGATATTCGACCACGACGTTTCGCAACCGGACACCGGAGGAGGGGGCTGGGGAAACCTGGCCGTAACAACCGGGCGCGGACAGTTCACGCGGGTGAAACCTCGCGAGCCGCCCGGTGAAACACCGCGCGCCAAAACTGCCAACGCACGAACCCAGGGCACGGGAGGACGATTGTGCTGAACGCAGGAGACACCGCGTGGGTATTGGCCAGCGCCGCGCTGGTCATGCTCATGACCCCAGGACTGGCGTTCTTCTATGGCGGCATGGTCCGCGCGAAGAGCGTCTTGAACATGCTGATGATGAACTTCATCGCGCTGGCCGTCGTGGGGGTGCTGTGGGCCCTGTACGGCTTCTCGATGTCCTTCGGCGACGACGCCTTCGGCGGCTTCGTCGGTAACTTCCACTTCGCCGGGCTCGAAAACACCTTCGGCAAGCTCGCCGGCTTCGCGGTCGCCGCCACCGACACCTCGCCGGCGGTCGCCTGGCCCGGCTCGGACGCGCTGCCGGTGCTCGCCTTCGTGATGTTCCAGCTGATGTTCGCGATCATCACGCCCGCGCTGATCTCCGGCGCCATCGCCGACCGCGCGAAGTTCTGGGGCTGGACGCTGTTCGTCGTCATCTGGGTGACGGTCGTGTACTTCCCGGTCGCGCACTGGGTGTTCTCCTTCAACGGCTTCGTCGGCGAGAACGCGGTCGGCGGCTGGATCGCCAACAACCTCAAGGCCCTCGACTTCGCCGGTGGTACCGCGGTCCACATCAACGCCGGTGCCGCGGGTCTGGCGCTGGCGATCGTGCTCGGCAAGCGCAAGGGCTGGCCGAAGGACACCGGCCGCCCGCACAACGTGCCGTTCGTGCTGCTCGGCGCCTCGCTGCTGTGGTTCGGCTGGTACGGCTTCAACGCCGGTTCGGCGCTGGCCGCCAACGACCTCGCCGCCGTCGCGTTCACCAACACCACCGTCGCCACCGCCGCCGCCGTCCTCGGCTGGCTGCTGATCGAGCAGATCAAGTTCGGCAAGCCGACCACCCTCGGCGCGGCGTCCGGTGCAGTTGCCGGCCTGGTCGCCATCACCCCGGCGTGTGGTTTCGTGAGCCCGCTCGGGGCCATCGCGATCGGCCTGATCGCCGGTGCGCTCTGCGCGCTCGCCATCTCGCTCAAGTTCAAGTTCGGCTTCGACGACTCGCTCGACGTCGTGGGCGTCCACCTGGTCGGCGGCATCGTCGGCACGCTGCTGATCGGCTTCTTCGGCACCACGAGCGTCAACTCGCTCGGTGCGGACGGCCTGTTCTACGGCGGCGGGTTCACCCAGCTGGGGCGTCAGGCCGCGGCCGCCGGTGCGGTGCTCGCGTACTCCTTCGTGCTGTCCTTCATCATCGGCTTCGTGATCAAGAAGGCCGGCGGCTTCCGCGTCAGCACCGAGGACGAGGTCAGCGGCATCGACGAAGCCCAGCACGCGGAAAGCGCCTACGACTTCACCGGAACGGGCGGCGGCCTCGGCTCGCCGAACACCATCCCGGTCAAGTCCACCCCGGCCGCGAAACTCGAGGAGAGCAAGGCATGAAGCTCATCACGGCGATTGTCAAGCCGTTCACGCTCGACGACGTCCGCTCCGCGCTGGAGCAGCTGGGCGTGCTGGGCATGACGGTCAGCGAGGTCCAGGGCTACGGCCGCCAGAAGGGCCACACCGAGGTCTACCGCGGTGCCGAGTACTCGGTGGACTTCGTGGCCAAGCTGAAGATCGAGGTCGTCACCGACGACACCAACGTGGAGAAGGTGCTCGACGCCATCACCACGGCCGCGCACACCGGCAAGATCGGCGACGGCAAGGTGTGGGTGACGCCGGTGGAGACGGTCATCCGGGTACGGACCGGCGAGCGCGGCACGGACGCCCTATAAGGCGTCTGGGATGGCCGACGGGGGCGAACTGGTCAAGGCCACCGAGCGTTTGCTCGAGGGCAGGCACGGGAGGCTGGGGGCGTCCGCACTGCGGGCGGCCCTGGTCGACCTCTACGAGTTCTGGCTGAGCAGGGGAGCCTCGGCGGCCGGCGTCGACACCGCGGAACCGGGTGTCGCGCTGGTCGCCGTGGGCGGGCTCGGCCGGCGGGAGCTGGTGCCGTTCTCCGATCTCGACCTGCTGCTGGTGCACAACGGCAACAGCGGCGTCGGGGAGATCGCGGACGCGCTCTGGTATCCCCTGTGGGACGCGAAAGTCGGGCTCGACCACTCGGTGCGCACGCCGGGTGAGGCCCTGAAGGTCGCTTCGGAAGACCCGCGCGTGGCCATGGGCCTGCTCGACGCCCGGCACCTCGCCGGGGACGCCGAGCTGACCGGCCGCCTGGCGTCCGCGGCGCGGGACCAGTGGCGCCGCACCGCGCGCAAGCAGATCCCGGACATGACGGCGTCGGTCCGGCAGCGCTGGGCCCGCAGCGGCGAAATCGCGCAGTCCGCCGAACCGGACCTCAAGCACGGCCGGGGCGGGCTGCGGGACTTCGCCGTCCTGGAAGCCCTCGCCGCGGCGCAGCTCACCGCGCGGCCGGGCGAGGAACTCCTGGAAGCCAAGGGGCTCCTGCTCGACGTCCGCACCGAGCTGCGGCGCGAAATCCGGCGTGAACGGGACGTCCTGTCCGCGCCGGAGGCCGACCTGGTCGCCGCCGAGCTCGGCTTCGGCGACCGGTTCACGCTGGCCCGCAGGCTTTCCGGCGCGGGCCGCACGATCGCGTACGCGGTGGACGTCGCCCTGCGGTCCACTGTGGAGCCACCTCGGGCGCGCTTCGGGCGGCGTCCCTCGCGGACACCGCTGGCGGAAAACGTGGTGCTGCACGGGAACGAGGTCGCGCTGGCCCGCGACGCCGTCCCGGCGAAGGACCCGGCGCTGCTGCTGCGGGTGGCCGCGGCCTCGGCGCGCACGGGCAAGCCGATCGCGCTCGGCACCCTGAAGGCACTGGCCGAGTCGGCGCCGGAGCTGCGCGCGCCGTGGCCGGCCGAGGCGCTGAACGCGCTGGTGGATCTGCTGGGCGCGGGCGAGGGCCTGGTCGACGCGGTCGAGTCGCTCGACCGGACGGGCCTGTGGTCCCGGCTGTTCCCGGAGTGGGGGGCGGTCCGCGACCTGCCGCCGCGCTCGCCGGTGCACCAGTGGACGGTCGACCGGCACCTGATCAGGACGTGCGTCGAGGCGGCCAAGCTGACCACCACGGTGCCGCGGCCGGACCTGCTCCTGATCGGCGCGCTGCTGCACGACATCGGCAAGGGCCGCGACGCCGACCACTCGGAGCTGGGCGCCAAGATCTCCGCCCAGGTGGCGACCCGGCTGGGCCTCACCCCGGCCGACGCGGCCACGGTGTCGGCGATGGTCCGCCACCACCTCCTGCTGCCCCACACGGCAACCCGGCGCGACATCAGCGAGCCGGCCACGGTGGCGCGGGTGGTGAAGACCCTGGACAGCGACATCGTCCTGGTGGAGCTGCTGCACGCGCTGACCCAGGCCGATTCCCTGGCCACCGGCCCCGGCGTCTGGACGGACTGGAAGGCCCGCCTGCTGGCCGAGCTGGTGTCGGGCTGCGAGGAAGTGTTGCGCGGCAAGGGTTTCACGGCCCCATCACCGATGGACGAAGAACAACGCGAGCTCGTCGCTTCGGCGGTGGCCTCGGGCACGGGCGAGATCCGGATCAGCTCGCACGGCAAGGTGGTGACGGTCCTCCTGGCGGTCCCGGCCCGAGCGGAACTCCTGGCCCCGGCGGCGGGCGTGCTGGCGCTGAATTCATTGGAGGTCCACTCGGCGGTCCTGCGCGGCCACGAAGGCGGCCGGGCGGGCATTTTCACGGCGTCTCCCAAGTTCGGTTCACTGCCGGACGCAACGCTGTTGCGCGAGCAGTTCGCCCGAGCGGTGGCGGGAACTCTGCCCCTGACCCAGCGCCTGGCGGCAAAGGAGCGCGACTACGGAACACCGGCAGCTGCGGCGGCACCGAAGGTGTTGTGGTTCGACGACGAGACATCGGGCCCGGACACGGTGGTCCTGGAACTACGCGCAGCCGACCGCATCGGCTTGCTGTTCCGGGTGGCGGGAGCGTTGAGAAGGTGCGACGCGGAGGTCCGCTGGGCCAAGGCGTCGACACTGGGCGGAGCGGTGGTGGACTCGTTCGCGGTGACACCCCGCAGCGGCCGCATCGAGCCGGGCTGGCGCCGCGAGGTGGAACAGGCCGTCCTGGCCGCGGCTTCCTAGGCGGTCGCCGTGCCGTCGACCACCTGGTTGCGGCCCGCGTCCTTGGCTCGGTACAGGGCCTTGTCCGCGGCCTGCAGCAGGCGGTCGACGGCCGTTCCGCCGTCCGGGTACGTCGCCACTCCGATCGAGGCCGACAGGTCCGCGATGACCCGGCTGTCGGTGCCGTCCTCGTACTCGACCTTCAGCGCCTCGATCGCCGACCGGATGCGCTCGGCCACCGCCAGGACCGCGGCCGGGCCGATGTCCGGGAGGAGGACCACGAACTCCTCGCCGCCGAAGCGGCCGACCGAGTCGTAGTCGCGGACCGCGCTCTTGATCGTCGCCGCGACCGCGCGCAGGACCGTGTCGCCCGCCAGGTGGCCGTGCTGGTCGTTGATCAGCTTGAAGTGGTCCAGGTCGATCATCAGCACGCCGAACGTGCTCCGCGTGCTGCGCTGCGCCCTGGCCAGCTCGCGTGAGGCCAGCAGGTGCCAGCCGGTCGTGTTGAACAGGCCCGTCTTCTCGTCGGTCGTCGCCGCGATCTCCAGCTGCTTGATCAGCACCGCCCGGTGCAGCACCAGCAGCGGCGGCACGATCGCGACGGCCAGCGCGGGCAGCGTCGCCAGCGTCAACGCCGTGAGCATGCCCAGGCAGAGCGTCGCGACCTCGAGGAGGTTGTCGCCGAGACCGCCGAAGAACGCCTTCACCGAGCGGGTCGTGATGGTCAGCGCCGGGATGATCGTGATCGCCGCGACCAGGAAGTACGTCACCGCCGCTAGCGTGATCGCGGTGACGCCCCGCCAGCCCGCCGTCAGCGCCGCGGACATGTCCCCGACCCCCAGCCGCGCGAGCACCAGGTCGGCGGAGTAGCAGGTGACGACGACCAGTGTCGCGTTCAGCGCGATCCGGAACGGCGGGACGCGCTTGATCCGCGCCAGGCTGCGCGTCCCGAGGTGCACGTACAGGACGACAACGAGAGCGGCCCCGAGCGCGGGCGGCAGGAGCAGCACGCCGGCGAACGTCCAGACCGACGTCAGGTTGATGTGCGGGGTGTCCGAAACCAGCCGCCGGACGCGTTCGACCTGCCGGCCCAGCTCGGCCTGCAGCACACCGAGCCCGGCGAGCACCCCGAAGACGACGAGGTCCCAGGACCGCACGGGCACCGAGACGGCGGTCCAGACGGTGGCGGCGAGCGCGACCGACTCGACGAGGAAGCAGTAGAGGATCAGGGACCGCCGCTGCCGCCAGAGCGTCCAGAGAGCAGGGTTCAGCGCCCCTCGGATCCGGGCCGGGTGGCGTTCGGCCGGACGGGCGCCGTCCATACTCAAGGCGGTGCAACTCCCCTGGGGGTGATCCGACGATCCGCATCCACCCCACCACACCGGACGGCCGCGATCGACGATTGCCACACGTTCGGAGCAGTGAAGGGAGGTCGCCGCCATGCGCAACCGCGAGTCCTGAGGCCCCCTGAATCCCGATGTCCGCGCGAACCCGCCGGAGGGAGGCCGTCATGCGCAACCGCGAGTCCTGAGCCTTCGCGAGCCCCTTGTCGCCGCGTCCGAGAGGAGTGCTGTGGTGCGCAATCGCGAGTCCTGAGCCCGAGCCGTCGGTCCCTGCGTCCGGAAGGAGTGCTGCTGTGCGTAACCGCGAGTCCTGAGCTGCTGCAACCCGCTGTCACCGCGCCCGGAAGGAGAGCTGTCGTGCGTAACCGCGAGTCCTGAACATCCGCCGTCCCCGCCCGTCCCAGCCCCAGAGAGGAATGCCGCCATGCGCAACCGTGAGTCGTGAACGGTCACCGCGCCCGGGTGGGCCGCTCAGGCGGTCGCGCCGCCGTCGACCACCAGGTCGTGCCCCACGGTGAACGCCGCCTCGTCCGAAGCCAGCCACAGCACCGCGGCGGCCACTTCGGCCGTGGCGCCCACCCGGCCCAGCGGGATCGCGTCCTTCAGCCGCGCGGCGCGGTCCGCGTCCGTCTCGCCGGGGCGCCGGGACATGTCCGTGTCGGTCGCGCCCGGGCTGACCGCGTTGATGCGGACCCCGTCGCCGATGTGGTCGCGCGCCGCCGTCCGGGTCAGCGCGCTCACCGCGGCCTTCGACGCCGCGTAGGCCGCCATGTTCGGCAGCCTGCCGTGCGCGCCGATGTTCGACGCCATGTTGACGATCGCGCCGCCGCCGTGCGCCCGCATGTGCGCGACCTCGTGCTTCAGGCACAGCCACGTCCCGGTGACGTTCGTGTCCAGCACCGCGCCGAAGCCGTCCTCGTCCAGATCCGCGACGGGCGCCGGCGACCCGAGGATGCCCGCGTTGTTGAACGCGACGTCGAGCCCGCCGTGCCGCGCGACGATCGTCTCGACCATCCGCGCCACGTCGGCGGAGTCGGTCACGTCGACGGTCACCGCGCTCGCGTCGCCGCCGATTTCCTCGACCGCCGACGCGAGGCGCCGCTCGTCGCGCCCCGCGACGACCACGGTCGCGCCTTCGGCCGCGAACGCCCGGGCCGTCGCCCGTCCGATACCCGAGCCGCCGCCCGTCACCAGGACGACCTTGCCCGCGAAACGTGCCCCCATTGTGTACTCTCTTTCTGGTCCGATCATTCTTGAATAAGCCGAATGGCCTGCGAGACGGCCGCGTGCACCCGGCTCGCCGCGTCGGTGCCCTTGCCGAGCACGCGCAGTCCCTGCAACACGGTGAGCAGGAACCGCGCCAGCGTCGCCGGGTCGCTCCCGCCGGGGAGTTCGCCCTGGGCTCGCGCGCGTTCCAGCGCCATGGTGAGGGCGACCTCGAGGGTGTCCCAGCTGCGCTCCACCAGCCTGGCGACGTCGGGGTCGTGGGGGAGCAGCTCGATCGCCGCGTTGACGACGAAGCAGCCCATCCTCGCCTCGTCACCGAGGATTTCCGCCACGTAGCTCTCGAAGAGCCGGCGCACCGCGGCCACGCCGGAGCCCGGCTCCGACAGCTGGGACATCACGCGCGCGTCGGCCTGTTCCGAGTAGCGCTTCAATGCCGTGACGTAGAGGTCGTGCTTCGTGCCGAAGGTGGCGTACAGGCTCGCCTTGGCGACGCCGAGGTGTGTCACGAGGTCGCTCACCGACGTCGCCTCGTACCCCTGACGCCGGAAGAGCGTGAGGGCGCCTTCGCAGGCTTCGCCGACGTCGAACTCCTTGACCCGGGACATGATCAAAACCCTATCGTCATTGAGAACGGTCGGTCAAATATGTGAGCGGCGGTGTGTCGGATCCGGTGACGGCGCGTGCGGTGGCACTATGGCTGCTCTGACCGGCCCGAGGGGTGATCGATGCAAGATCGGCTGACGCTGCCGCCGACGGTTGTCGCCACCCACCTGCGCACCTGTGCCGAAGAACTCGCCGCCGGCCTGCGCTGCGGCGGCCCGGGTGCCACGACCGGTGAACTCACCGACGTCGTCGCCCAGCTGGTGGCCGGCCAGGAGGCCATTTCCCACGCGCTCGCCGGCCTCGCCGCCCGCGTCGAAGGCGGTTCGGCCGCGCTCGCCGCGGCCCCGCCGCTGGACGTCGAAGTGGTCACCGAGGTGCTCCGCGCGGCGGCCATCGCCTCCCGCTGTTCCGCGGAGGCGCTCGACGAGGTCACGCCGTCCTTCGAATGTGTGAGCGAATCCGTTTCGCCTGACACCCGTTTGTAGCTGTCGATCCGCGCGGGCGGCTGTCTAGCCTGAGAGCTGCGGAGGTGGTGCGCATGCGTGCGGTGTGGACGGGCACGATCGGGTTCGGCAGTTACGCCGTTCCGGTGAAGGCGTACAGCGCCACCGAAGAGCGCGAGCTCCCGCTGCACCAGGTGCACGAAGCCGACGGCGGCCGCGTCCGGGTCAAGCGGGTCTGCGAGGTCGACGGCGCCGAGGTACCGCCGGAAGAGATGGTCCGCGGCTACCCGGTCCCCGGCGGCGACGTCGTCCTGCTGTCCGACCACGAGCTGGCGTCGCTCCCGATGCCGGGCCGCACGATCGCCATCCGCGGGTTCGCCCCGCTCGCCGACGTCGACCCCATCTGGTTCGCGAAGAGCTACTACCTCGAACCCGAGCCGGCGGGCACGAAGCCGTACGTGCTGTTCAGCGAAGCCCTGCAGCAGTCGGGCCGGATCGCGCTGGTCACGGTCGCGCTGCGCCGCCGCGAGACGCTCGGCGCCCTGCGTGTGCGCGACCAGGTCATCGTCCTCGAGACGATGCGCTGGCCGGACGAGGTGCGCGAGCCCGACTTCCCCTTCCGCCACGCGGACGTCGACATCCGCCCCGGCGAGCTGCGGCGCGCGGTGAACCTGGTCGAGGAGCTGACGGGCGAGTTCGACCCCGGCCGCTACCCCGACCGTTACCGCGAAGCGTTCCAAGCGTTGGTCCAGGCGAAGATCGACGGCGCCGAGGTCGTCCAGCCGACGGCTGCGGAGCAGGCCGAGGGCGTGACGCGTCTGCTGGCGGCATTGCAGGAAAGCGCCGCCGAAGCGGAGGGCGCGCGCAACGCGGCCGTCGCGAAGGCCAAGGCGGCGGCGTCGAGGGCGGCGAAGGCGCGTACGACGGCGAAGCGGGCTGCGACGCGCAGGAGCACGAAGACCTCCGGCTGAGTATTACTACCCACGGGTAATTGAGGGTTCTCACACTCAACTCACCGCTCCCGGCGCGGCAGACTTTGTCCTGCCGGCGGGTACCGGACCACCGGCCAGGAAGGAAGTCCGGACGGCCCCTGGGGAGGTGAGCCGTCCGGGCACCAGGGTTCCGGGGCGGGCCGGAGGAGGAGCAGCCCGTTCCGGAACCCGCCTCGCACCGCGGGGAGGCGGTGTGAGCATGGGGGTGTCCGAAGGCTGCCGTGGAGGGATCGAGGGGTCTCCACGGCAGTCTTCAGGCGTCTGCGCCCCTGGGCAGCCCGGCCGGCTGCGAGCCTGGCCGTTGGCGCCGACCAACGTCTCGGGGGCCAGGACCGCTCAGGAGTCGGCCACCCGGATCAGCAGGTCGGCCGCCAGCCTGAGCAGCTGCCGCTCGGTCGGCGACAGCGTCGACTCGAGGGCGGCCGCCAGCCACCGTTCGCGCTGGCTGCTGTACCGGCGCAGCACGGTCAGCCCGTCCGCGGTGATGCTGACCCGTGACCGGCGCCGGTCGTCCGGGTCCGGCACCCGGTCGACCCACCCGCGCAGCGTCAGCGACGCCAGGATCCGGGTGAGCGACTGCGGCTGCAGCCGTTCCGCCTCCGCGAGCTCCGTCGGCGTCTGCGTGCCCGCGCGGTAGAGCCGGCTCAGCACCGCGAGCACGGCCGGCCCGGGGATGCGGTGGTCCGCCTCGGAGCGCATCCGCCAGTTCAACCGTCCCACGCCTTCACGCACCCGCCGGGACAGGTCGGCGAGTTCGGCGTCCGCGTGGACCGTGTCGGGCTGCATGGCCCCAGGTTAGAGGGTTCCCCGTACGAGCCGGGCATAACGCCCGCCGCGCGTCAGCAGCTCCTCGTGTGTTCCTCGTTCGGCGATCCTCCCTTCGTGCAGCACCACGATCTGGTCCGCGTGTTCCACAGTGGACAAACGGTGCGCGATCGTCAGCGTCGTGCGGCCCGCGGCGAGCCGGTCGAGCTCGGCCTGCACCGAGCGTTCGGTGCGGGTGTCGAGCGCGCTGGTCGCCTCGTCCAGGATGAGCACCGGCGGGTTGCGCAGCAGGATCCGGGCGATCGCCATCCGCTGCTTCTCGCCGCCGGAGAACCGGTAGCCGCGCTGGCCGACGACCGTGTCGTACCCTTCGGGGAGGCCGGCCAGGGTGTCGTGGATGTGCGCGGCCTTCGCCGCCAGCTCGATCTCGTCGTCCGTCGCGTCCGGCTTGGCGAAGCGCAGGTTCTCCCGCACGGTGTCGTGGAAGAGGTAGGTCTCCTGCGACACCAGCCCGACGCCGGCCGCGAGCGATTCCAGGGTGACGTCCCGGACGTCGGTGCCGTCGATCGTCACCGAGCCGCTGCTCACCTCGTAGAGCCGCGCGACGAGGTAGGCGAGCGTCGTCTTGCCCGAGCCGGTCGAGCCGACCAGCGCCGTCGTGGTCCCGGCCGGCACGTCGAGATCGATCTCGTGCAGGGTCGGCGGGCCGCCCGCGTCATAGCTGAACGAGACGCCGCGCATCGAGACGTCGCCGCGGCGCACCGCCAGCTCCCGGGCCCCGGGTTTGTCCGCGATCTCCACCGGCAGGTCCAGTACCTCGAAGATGCGGCCGAACAGCGCCTTCGACGTCGCCACGTTCTGCCCGATCGACTGCATCGCGCTCGCCGGCGCGACCAGCCGGTTCAGCATGCTGGTGAACGCCACCACCGTGCCGAGCGAGATCGGCGACGCACCACCGGCCAGCGCCAGCCCGGCGATCCAGTAGACCAGCGCCGGGATCACGGTCAGGCTCATCGCCCGCGACGCCGTTTGCCAGCGGCCGGCCAGTGCGGCGGCCCGTTCCAGCGACGCGATCTCCCGCGACTCCGCCCCGAAGCGCTCGCGCACGGCCCGTTCGTTGCCCATCGTCTTGGCGAGCAGCACCCCGGTGACCGACAGGGACTCCTCGACCATCGTCGTCAGGCGGGCCATCCGGCGGGTGCGGCCACGGGCCAGGTTCCGCCGCTTCTTGCCCAGCCGCAGTGTGAACAGCAGGAACAACGGCACGACGATCAGGGACAGGGCCGCGAGCTGCCAGTCCAGCAGGATCAGCGCGGTGGCGATGGCGATCGTCGTGGTCGCGTTCTGCACCATCGCCCCGGCGGTCGTGGTGATCACGTTGTCGACCCCGCCGATGTCGTTGAACACCCGCGAGAGCACTTCGCCGCTCTTCGTCCGCGTGAAGAAGCCGAGCGACATCCGCTGCAGGTGGCCGTAGACCGAGACGCGCAGCTCGTTCATGACCCGTTGCCCGATGGTGTTGGACAGCCCGGTGGTCGCCACGCCGAGCGAGCCGCTGCCGACCGAGCAGACGATCATCCCGGCCGCCAGCAGGCTGATCAGCAGCGTGTCGCGGTGCGGCAGGGCGTCGTCGAGGATCTCGCGCAGCAGGAACGGCGAGACCACGCCGAGGCCGGCCTGCACGACGATCAGCGCGAACAGTGCACCGAGCGGCCCGCGGTGGGGGCGGAACAGCCCGGCGATCCGCCGCAGCGGCACCGGCTCGTCGGCGTCGGTGGCCGGCTCGCTCAGGACAGGGACAGTGGTCATGCACCTATGTTTACTAAAATCCGGCCACGGCGCCACCAGTTTTCGCGTGATCACTCGGAAGTGCGTCGAACGGTAGTTAACGCACGCGTACTAATGCGCGCACACCCGCGGAGGGAAGGAGCCGGAGCGACTACCCTCGACAGAGCCGGCTGTGTCCGGCGCGCCACCATCGACCCAGCTGGAGCGTGCACACCCGTGTTCGACACCCTCTCCGATCGGCTCACCGCCGCCCTGCAGACGCTCACGCGCAAGGGCAAGCTGTCCGACGCCGACATCGACGCCACCGCGCGCGAGATCCGCATCGCGCTGCTGGAGGCCGACGTCGCCCTCGGCGTGGTCAAGACCTTCATCGCGAGGATCAAGGAGCGGGCGAAGGGCGCCGAGGTCTCCCAGGCGCTCAACCCCGCGCAGCAGGTCATCAAGATCGTCAACGAGGAGCTCGTCGGGATCCTCGGCGGCGAGACGCGGCGGCTCAACCTGGCCAAGACGCCGCCGACCGTGATCATGCTGGCGGGTCTGCAGGGTGCCGGTAAGACGACGCTCGCCGGCAAGCTCGCGCTGTGGCTGAAGAAGCAGGGCCACGCGCCGATGCTGGTCGCCTGCGACCTCCAGCGCCCGAACGCCGTCACGCAGCTGCAGGTCGTCGGCGAGCGCGCCGGCGTCGTCACCTTCGCGCCCGAGCCGGGCAACGGCGTCGGCGACCCGGTCGACGTCGCCCGCCGCGCCATCGCCGAGGCCAAGCACGCGCAGCACGACGTCGTCGTGGTCGACACCGCGGGCCGCCTGGGTGTCGACGAAGAGCTGATGAAGCAGGCCGCGGACATCCGCGACGCGGTCGAGCCGGACGAGGTCCTGTTCGTCGTCGACGCGATGATCGGCCAGGACGCCGTGACCACGGCCGAGGCGTTCCGCGACGGCGTCGGCTTCTCCGGCGTCGTGCTCACCAAGCTCGACGGTGACGCCCGCGGTGGTGCCGCGCTGTCCGTCCGCGAGGTCACCGGGCAGCCGATCCTGTTCGCCTCCAACGGCGAGAAGCTCGAGGACTTCGACACCTTCCACCCGGACCGGATGGCGTCGCGGATCCTCGGCATGGGTGACGTGCTCACCCTGATCGAGCAGGCCGAGCAGGCCTTCGACCAGCAGCAGGCCGAGAAGGCCGCGGAGAAGCTCTCGAGCGGCCAGCTCACCCTGGAGGACTTCCTCGAGCAGATGCTGGCGGTCCGCAAGATGGGCCCGATCGGCAACCTGCTCGGCATGCTCCCGGGCGCCGGCCAGATGAAGGACCAGCTGGCCCAGGTCGACGACAAGCACCTGGACAAGCTGCAGGCGATCATCCGCGGCATGACCCCGGCCGAGCGTGAAGACCCGAAGATGATCAACGGGTCGCGCCGTCTCCGCATCGCCAACGGCTCCGGCGTCACCGTCCGCGAGGTCAACGACCTGGTCAACCGGTTCTTCGAGGCCCGCAAGATGATGGCCCAGATGGCCGGCCGGTTCGGCTTCGGCGGCGGGGGCGGCGGCTCGAAGTCCCGCAAGGGCAAGAAGGGGAAGAAGGGCCGCGGCCCCACGCCCCCCAAGGTCCGCGGCGGTTTCCCCGGCGGCATGCCGATGCTGCCCCCTGGCGGCAAGATGCCGGGCGGGATGCCCGACCTTTCGCAGCTGGGCGGCATGAACGACGTCCCGGGCTTCGACCCGACGAAGTTCAAGCTGCCGAAGAACCCGAAGGACAATTGAGCACGGCGCTCCACGCCGCCGGGGTGATCCTGCCCGGCGGCGAGCCGGGGGAGCTGTGGATCACCGGCGGCCGGATCTCCTTCGAGCCGGTCCCGGACGCCGAGACGCTCGGCCGGGACGTCTTCCTCGTGCCCGGCCTGGTCGACGCGCACTGCCACCCCGGCATCGGCGTCGGCGGCCCGGTGTCCCTAGAAGAGGCGGCCGAGCAGGCGATCACCGACCGCAACGCCGGGACGCTGCTCATCCGCGACTGCGGCCTGCCGATCGACGTCCGGCCGCTGCAAGCACGCGCCGACCTGCCGGCGATCATCCGCGCCGGGCAGCACCTCGCGCTGGCCAAGCGGTACATCCCGGGCCTGGGCATCGAGCTGGACGACCCGGCCCAGCTGCCGGAAGCGGTCGCCGGGCAGGCGCGTGACGGTGACGGCTGGGTCAAGCTCGTGGGCGACTGGATCGACCGCGGCGCAGGCGACCTCGCGCCGCTGTGGCCGGACGACGTCCTGGCCGAAGCCGTCAAGGTCGCGCACGAGAACGGCGCCCGCGTCACCGCGCACGTGTTCGGCGAAGCGGCGTTGCCGGGGCTGATCGCGTCCGGGATCGACTGCCTGGAGCACGGCACCGGCCTGAGCGCCGACCAGCTGGCCGAGCTGGCCCGGCACGACGTCGCCCTGGTGCCGACGCTGATCAACATCGAGAACTTCCCCGGCATCGCGGACAAGGCGGGCAAGTACCCGGCGTACGCCGCGCACATGCGCGCGTTGCACGCCGGTGTCGGCGAGATGGTCGCTTCGGCCATCGAAGCGGGCGTACGCGTCTTCGCGGGCAGCGACGCCGGCGGCATGGTCGAGCACGGCAGGCTCGTCGACGAGATCGAGGCGCTCCACCGCGCCGGCATGACGCGCGAAGCGGCCCTCGCGAGCGCGTCCTGGGCCGCCCGCGACTGGCTCGGCCACCCCGGCATCGCCGACGGCGCGCCCGCCGACCTGCTCGTCTACCCGGCCGATCCGCGCGAGGACCTGGGCGTCCTCCGGCATCCTTCGCACATCGTGCTCGGCGGGGCCGTCTACGCGTAGACCCCGCCGATTTCCTTGCGGGCTCGGCACTTTAGCGTGGGAGACGTGACGGACGACGACGGCGCACGGAGCGTGCTGAGGGCGCACTGGTGTTTCGTGGCGTTCTTCGCGGGCATCGCCGGCTACTACCTGACCAACCTGCTCATCGCCGCGGCGGTCAACCGCAACGTCGGCGAGTTCGACCCCCTCGAGCTGCGCGACATCGGCCCGCTGCTGCTCCTGGCGTTCGTGCCCAACCTGCTGCTCGGCCTCGGCCCGGCGGCGGGGTCGTGGCTCTGGGGCGACGGCCTGCGCGCGGACTTCGGGCTCAAGCCGACCTGGCGCGACGTCCGGATCGGCCTCGCCTGCGGCGTGCTCGCGCTGGTCGTCGGCTACCTGCTCAACCTGATGCTGATCGCGGTCTACGGCGCCGACGACGTCTCCGACAGCCCGCTGACCGACCTCGCCGACACCTTCGACGGCGACACGGTGTGGCTGGTGCTCGCCGCGGTGATCGTCATCGCCGGCGCGCCGATCACCGAGGAACTGCTGGTCCGCGGCACGCTGTGGAACGCGCTGTCGTTCCACCGGATCCCGCCGTGGGTGGTGCTCGTGCTCACCTCCCTGGTGTTCGCGCAGCTGCACGGCGAACCGACCCGCACCATCGCCCTGTTCGGCCAGGGCCTCGCGATCGGGCTGGCCCGCCACCTGTCCGGCCGGGTCAGCGCGGGCGTGATCGCCCACGCCGCCAACAACCTGCCACCGGCGGTGCTGCTGTTCGTCGCGCACTAGCCGTTGCGAAGTTCGATGGACAGTAGTTGGACGGATACTGTGCGATCACATCCCGGCGGCTAGGCTCGACGCAGGAGCCGAGCGACGCGGAGGGCAAGGCGTGACCACTTCCCAGCCCCGGGACCCGGCTGCCGACCCGACGCCGTTCCCCGAGCCCGAGGAGCCCGCCGCGACCGCCTTCCTGCCGTCTCCGCCGCGGCACCGGTGGGGCTTCGGCGCCTTCCTGCTCGTCGAAGCGGTGCTCCTGGCGTCCGCGGCCTTCGTGTCCGCCCTGGTCGGCGACACCGGTCCCGGTCCGCTGCCGATGCGCGTCGTGCTGCTCGGCACCATGCTCCCGACGATGATCGCGGCGGGCGTGGCGGTGCTGATCACCTTCGTCCGCGGCAACGGGCCGGTCGCCGACCTGCGGCTCGAGTGGCGCTGGGCCGACGTGAAGACCGGGTTCCGGTACGGCTGCGTCGGGCTCGTCTTCACGACCATCGCCGCCTACCTGTGGACGCACCTGGTCGGCGACGCCAACGCGACGTCGGCGATCAGCGCGCTGGTCGAGGACCGCCGGATGTCGATCTCCGCCGCCGTCGTGATGTTCGTCTACCTCTGGCTGCTCGGCCCGATCTGCGAGGAGATCATCTACCGCGGCCTGCTCTGGGGCGCGGCCGAGCAGCTGCAGTGGCGCAGCGAGCGCTGGGGCCGCGTCGCGGCGTTCCTGCTGTCCACGGCGGTGTTCGCGGCCAGCCACCTCGAGCCGCTGCGCACGACGTTGCTGCTGGTCATCGCGGTGCCCATCGGCCTGGTGCGGCTGGTCACCGGGCGGCTGCCGGGCAGCGTCGTCGCGCACCAGGTCAACAACTTCCTCCCCGCGCTGACCATCCTGCTCGGGGCGCTCGGGGTGGCGTCTTTCTGAGCCTCTTTCGGGGGGCGCGGGTGCCGTCTGGCAGAATGGGTCACTGCCTGCTTCCGCCGGACCCTCTCACCGTGCGAAAGCTCCTGACCTCCGGGTGCCCGCGACCGTGTCCCCACTCGGCCCGCGTGCGCCCAGCCCAGCACCAGAGAGACTCGAGGAGAACCCACACCCGTGGCCGTCAAGATCAAGCTGCAGCGCCTCGGCAAGATCCGTGCGCCGTACTACCGCATCATCGTCGCCGACGCGCGCACCCGCCGGGACGGCAAGGCCATCGAGACGATCGGCAAGTACCACCCGAAGGAAGAGCCGAGCCTGATCGAGGTCGCCTCCGAGCGCGCCCAGTACTGGCTGGGTGTCGGCGCGCAGCCGACCGAGCCGGTCCAGCGCCTGCTGGAGATCACCGGTGACTGGCAGAAGTTCAAGGGCCTGCCGGGCGCCGAGGGCACCCTGAAGGTGGCCGAGCCGAAGCCGTCGAAGCAGGACCTGTTCAACGCGGCGCTGGCCGCGGCCGGCGAGGAGCCCTCCACCGAGGCCACCACGCCGAAGAAGAAGTCGGCCCCGAAGAAGGCCGACGCGGAGAAGGCCGAAGCCGAGGGTGAGAAGGCCGAGTGAGCTTTCTGGCTGACTCCCTCGAGCACCTGGTGCGCGGGATCGTCGACAACCCGGACGAGGTCCGGGTCGAGCTGCTGACCACGCGCCGTGGCCGCACGCTCGAGGTGCACGTGCACCCCGACGACCTCGGCAAGGTGATCGGCCGGGGTGGTCGCACGGCGACCGCCCTGCGCACCGTCATGGGTGGCATCGGTGGCCGCGGCGTCCGCGTGGACGTCGTCGACACCGACCGCTGAGCCTCATCGGAACGGTCAGGATGGACGTCGTAGTAGGCCGCATCGCGAAGGCGCACGGGATCCGCGGGGAACTCGCGGTGGACGTGCGCACGGACTCGCCGGAAGAGCGGTTCAAGATCGGTGCGGCCGTCACGACGAAGCTGCGTGACGGCAGCAAGAGGGAACTCACCATCGCAGCCGCCCGCGAACACAGCGGGCGGCTGCTGGTGCGTTTCGAGGAGGTCCTGACCCGCGACGTCGCCGAGACGCTGCGGGGTGCGCTGCTGGTGGCCGACACGGCCACGCTGCCGCCCACGTCGGACCCGGACGAGTTCTACGACCACGAGCTGGCCGGCCTGCGCGCCGAGCTGGCCGACGGCACGGTCGTCGGCAAGGTCGTGGAGGTCGTCCACTCGCCCGCGGGCGAGCTGCTGGAGCTCGACGTCGAGGGCCGCGAGGTGCTGGTGCCGTTCGTCCGCGCGATCGTCCCCACCGTGGACGTCGCGGGCGGCCGGGTCGTGCTCGACCCGCCAGAGGGGCTCCTGGACGCCTGACATGCGGATCGACGTCGTCACGATCTTCCCCGAATACCTCGACCCGCTGCGCGCCGCGCTGCTGGGCCGGGCGATCGACCGCGGCCTGATCGAGGTCGGCGTGCACGACCTGCGCGACTGGACCCACGACGTGCACCGCGCGGTCGACGACGCGCCGTACGGCGGCGGCCCCGGCATGGTCATGAAACCGCAGATCTGGGGTCCGGCCCTGGACGACGTCTGCGGAGACGCGACGCGCCTGGTCGTGCCGACGCCGGCCGGACGGCCGTTCACCCAGGAGCTGGCGCACGAGTACGCGGCGGAGAAGCACCTGGTCTTCGCCTGCGGCCGCTACGAGGGCATCGACCAGCGGGTCGTCGACGACGCGGCCCGCCGGATGCCGGTCGACGAGGTGTCGATCGGCGACTACGTGCTCGTCGGCGGCGAAGCGGCGGTGCTGGTCATCGTCGAGGCCGTCGTCCGGCTGCTGCCCGGCGTGCTCGGCAACGCGCGCTCGGCCGCCGAGGACTCGTTCTCCGACGGCCTGCTCGAAGGGCCCAGCTACACGCGCCCGGAGGTGTGGCGGGACCTCGCCGTGCCGGACGTGCTGCGGTCCGGCAACCACGCGCTGATCGACCGCTGGCGGCGTGACCAGGCCCTCGAGCGCACCGCCCGCCGCCGCCCCGATCTCCTGGCGGCGCTGCCGGAAGGTAGTCTCGACAAGCACGATCGCGGGGTCCTGGAGGGCTTGGACCCCGAGCAGGCCGAGGGCCGGTTCGCCCGGCCCGATCCCGGTCTGTAATACTTGACAGGTTGGCGTGAGTGGACCTCCTCGTCCACGAGCCCGCCATCAGCCCCCCGGGTCGCCCGCAGCGGCACCGTTGCGCGCCCGGGATCTGTACGCAAGCCATACCGAAGACGAGGACGGACCACCGATGAACACCCTGGACGCGCTGGACAAGCAGTCGCTGCGTTCCGACATCCCGGACTTCCGCCCGGGCGACACGCTCAAGGTGAGTGTCCGCGTCATCGAGGGCAACCGCGAGCGCAACCAGGTCTTCCAGGGCGTGGTCATCCGCCGCCAGGGCGGGGGCATCCGGGAGACCTTCACCGTTCGCAAGATCTCCTTCGGCGTCGGCGTGGAGCGCACCTTCCCGGTGCACTCGCCGAACATCGCCGAGGTCGAGGTCCACAAGCGCGGTGACGTGCGGCGCGCGAAGCTGTACTACCTGCGCGACCTGCGCGGCAAGAAGGCCAAGATCAAGGAGCGCCGCGAGAACCGCGAGACGGCCTCGGCTAACTGAGTCACCACCCGGTTACCGGTAGCCTGACGACGTGGCCGAACCCGTGTCCCAGAACGCTCCCGAGGATGACCCCGACCGCTCCGAGGAGGACAAGCCCAGGCTGTCCCGCTCCGAGGAGCGCGGGGGATCCCGCCGGCGGCGAGCCAAGCCCGCCAAGAAACGGTCGTTCTGGAAGGAACTGCCGATCCTGCTCGTGATCGCCCTGGTGCTCACGATCCTGATCCAGACATTCCTCGCGAAGGTCTTCATGATCCCTTCGGGCTCCATGGAGGCCACCCTGCACGGGTGCCCCGGGTGCACCGGAGACCGGATCCTCGTCGACCGGGTCACCTACGACTTCACCGAGCCCGCCCCGGGCGACGTGATCGTGTTCAAGGGCCCGCCGGCGTGGATCAACAACGAGATCGCGCCGCAGGAGTCGAGCAACATCATCGTCCAGGGCCTGCGCGGTCTCGGCTCGCTGGTCGGGTTCGCCCCGCCGGACGAGCGCGACTTCGTCAAGCGCGTGATCGCGGTCGGCGGCCAGACCGTCCAGTGCTGCGATCCGCAGGGCCGGATGATCGTGGACGGCAAGGCGCTCGACGAGCCGTACATCCACTGGGAAGACCCGTCGGTCCAGGAGCAGAAGACCTTCGAGCCGGTCAAGGTGCCGGCCGGGATGGTCTGGGTGCAGGGCGACAACCGCAACAACTCCGACGACTCCCGTTTCCAGGGCGGCGGCGGCGTGAACGGCGCGGTCCCGGTCGACAACATCATCGGCAAGGCGCGGATCATCGTCCTGCCGCCGAGCCGGTGGGGCGGGATCACCGACCACAACCCGCAGGAGTCGGCGCAGCCGGTGGCGCTGGGCGCGCCGGCCTGGCAGAGCGGGCTCCCGCTGGGCGCCGGGATCGCGGCGGCGTGGCCGGCGTTGTTCCTCGGGCGCAAGCTCAAGTCCGGACTGCGCCGGGCGGCCGGGCGGAAACCCTAGCCTGTTTCCAGCAGACGGGTGATCCTGCTTTGACACTTCCCGTTCCCCTGACGGCGGCCGAGCCGATCCGGCCACCGCGAGCCGTGGTGCGCGGCGACCTCTTCTGGGGTCTGCAGGGCGCGCTCGACCGCCGTGGCCTCGGCCCGGTCGCCGGCGTGGACGAAGCCGGCGCCGGGGCGTGCGCCGGGCCGCTCGTGGTCGCGGCTTGCGTGCTCAAGCAGGGCGACGCGGCGAAGCTGACCGAGCTCACGGACTCGAAGCTGATGACGGCCAAGGCGCGCGACCGGGTCTACGACCTGGTCCTCGCCCGCGCCGTCGACTACTCGGTGATCGTCGTCCCGACGGCAGAGGTCGACCTCTACGGCATCCGGGTGATGAACCTGGAGGCCATGCGCCGGGCGGCGGCGGCGCTACGCGTGCAGCCGGGGTACATCCTCAGCGACGGGTTCCGCGTGCCGGGCCTGACGGCCCCGAACGCGGCGGTCATCAAGGGCGACCGTTCGGTGGCCTGCATCGCGGCCGCGTCGGTGCTGGCGAAGGTGACGCGAGACCGCATCATGGCGGGCCACCACGAGGACCTCCCGCACTACGGTTTCGACGTGCACAAGGGTTACAGCACGTCCGACCACCTGGCGGCGCTGCGCGAGCACGGCCCGAGCGACGTCCACCGCTGGTCCTACACGAACGTGGCCACGGTGGCGATCAAGCGCGGCCTGCGCCCGGCGCGGCCGGTCCTGCTCACGTATGCGGCGCTGGAAAAGGCCATCGAGACCCCCGGTGCGGCGAGCCTGGCCGCGGTCCTCGACGAGGCGTTGGAGCCGCAACTCAGCCTGCCGCTGCATGCCCCGGCCGCGGGTGTGGGTCACAATGAACGCTCTGCCGGCGGAGCACCAGCACGATCCCGAGGAGGGGCGCGGATTTCATGAGCGCAGAGGATCTCGAGAAGTACGAGACCGAAATGGAGCTCTCGCTGTACCGCGAGTACCGCGACATAGTCGGCCAGTTTTCGTACGTGGTGGAAACCGAGCGACGGTTCTACCTGGCCAACGCCGTGGACGTGCAGGTCCGCGACGGTGGTGGCGAGGTGTACTTCGAGGTCCGCATGTCGGACGCGTGGGTCTGGGACATGTACCGCCCGGCCCGGTTCGTCAAGCACGTCCGGGTGATCACGTTCAAGGACGTCAACGTGGAGGAACTGGACAAGCCGGACCTCCGCCTCCCCGAGGACGGCCCGTTCTCGGGCTGACCTCCCGACTCGACCGCGCCGGCTCTCCGTGGGGGAGCCGGCGCGGTGCGTTTCTACGGGCTCGCCGCCCCTAGCACACCCCACCGACAATCCGGGCTCCCCCAAGGCGATCCGTGGGCGAGTTGTCCCCAGCACCCCGGTTGTCCACAGGTTCGCGATTCCGCTCTGGTCCGCCCGGCCCGGTCCCTGCCATCGTCGAAGGCACACGCACCGTGATCGCCGGGACCGCCCCGGTGACGAGGGCGAACCGACGAGGGGGCGAACGGATGACGGGCACCGACGAGCTCGCAAGACACCGCCGCGACCTGGGTGCCTGGGGCGAGGACCTCGCCCTCCGCTACCTCCAGGACCGCGGCCTGGTCCTGCTGGCCCGCAACTGGCGCTGCCGCGAGGGCGAGCTGGACCTGGTCTTCACCGACCGGACCCGCGTCATCGTCTGCGAGGTGAAAACCCGCACCGGAACCGAATTCGGCCTGCCGACCGAAACGGTCACGGAGGAAAAGGCCGGCCGCGTCCGCCGCGCAGCCCAACGCTGGCTACGCGAGTACCGCATCGGCTGGTGCCCGGTCCGCTACGACGTGGTCACGATCCTGGCGGAACCAGGCACCCAGGCCCGCCTCCAGCACATCGAGGCGGCGTTCTGATGCCCATCGCCAAAGCCTGGTCAGCGGGCCTCCTCGGCATCAACGGCCGGGTGATCGAGATCGAAGCCGACCTCGGCGGTGGGCTGAGCCGGATCACCCTCGTGGGCCTGCCCGACGCCGGACTCCGCGAGGCGAAGGACCGCGTTCGATCGGCCGTGCGCAATTCCGGGGAGCCGTGGCCCGACGGCAAAGTCACTCTCGGCCTGTCCCCGGCGAACCTGCCCAAGATGGGGTCAGCCTTCGACCTGGGCATCGCGGCGGCGGTGCTCGCCGCATCCGGCGCGGTGCCGGCAACGCGGCTGCTCGGCACCGTGTTGCTCGGCGAACTGGCCTTGGACGGCCGGATCCGCGCGGTCCGCGGCATCCTCCCGGGCCTCCTGGCCGCCCGGGCGGCGGGCTACGGACGAGCCGTCGTGCCGACGGACTCCCTCGTCGAGGCAGGACTCGTGGACGGCATCGAGATCGCGGGCGCGCCGCATCTGCGGGACTTCGTGGCTTGGCTGAAGCGTGAAGCCGAGCTGGCAGGTCCGGAGCCGCCCGCTCCAGCAGCGCCGCCGGACGTGCCGGATCTCGCGGATGTCGTCGGCCAGCCGGAGGCACGGTGGGCCTTGGAGGTCGCCGCAGCCGGTGGGCACCACCTCCTCCTCACCGGCCCGCCCGGAGTGGGCAAGACGATGCTGGCGAAGCGGCTTCCCGGTCTGCTCCCGCAGCTGACGCAGGAGGAGTCCTTGGAGGTCACCGCGGTGCACTCGGTCGACGGCTCGCTGTCGAAGTCCTCCCCGCTGGTGACGGTCCCGCCGTTCGTGGCTCCGCACTATTCGATCTCGGTTCCCGCCCTGATCGGCGGGGGGAGCGGAATCGCGTCGCCGGGCGCGATCAGCCGGGCGCACCGCGGTGTCCTGTTCCTCGACGAGGTCTGCGAGTTCGGTGGGCAGTGCCTCGAGTCGCTCAGGACCGTTCTCGAAGAGGGTGAGGTACGCATTGCCCGGGTCAAGGGATCGATCACCTACCCCGCCCGGTTCCAGCTGGTCCTCGCCACCAACCCGTGCGCGTGTGCACCGCCGAAGGACACCGACTGCGTGTGCTCGCCGAGCGCTCGCCGTCGCTACCTCGCCAAGTTATCGGGACCGCTGCTCGATCGCGTCGACCTGAGAGTCCGATTGCGGCCGCTGAGCGCCATCAGCGCACACGACGCCGGCTCGGCAGAGCCGTCCGAAGCGGTCCGCCAGCGGGTCCTGGTCGCCCGTGAACGCGCGGCGCGACGGTGGAGCGAACACGGCTGGTCGTCCAACTCCGAGGTGCCCGGCCCGGCCCTGCGTCGTCAGTTCGCCCTTCCTGCCGCCGCAACGG
The DNA here is from genome assembly GCF_000716785.1 of Amycolatopsis vancoresmycina. Taxonomy (GTDB): domain Bacteria; phylum Actinomycetota; class Actinomycetes; order Mycobacteriales; family Pseudonocardiaceae; genus Amycolatopsis; species Amycolatopsis vancoresmycina. The sequence continues at coordinate 171,962 of NZ_JNYY01000007.1, read as the reverse complement.
TCCTGCTCGACCGAGCCATGGACCGCGGCGCCCTGAGCGGCCGCGGCGCCGATCGCTGCCTGCGCATCGCTTGGACGCTGGCGGACCTGGACGGCGAGTCCCGCCCAGGCGCCGAACAAGTCGGGTCGGCGCTGGCCTTCCGTGAACGGGTGGCGGCATGAACGCCGACGACGTGCGGCAGGCTCGCGCCTACCTGCTGCGGGTGGCCGAGCCGCCGGCGGCTGCCCTCGTGGCCTTCGTCGCCGAGCATGGGCCGGTTGCCGCCGCCGGGCGGGTTCGGCGTGGCGATTGCCCGCCTGATGTGCTGAAGGTGACCGAGGCGCGGCGGGGCTTCGACCTTGTCGCCCAGGACTTCGCCCGGGCCGCCGAGGCAGGTGCGCGCCTTGTCGTGCCCGAGGACGATGAGTGGCCTGCTTGGCCGTTGCTCGCCCTGGATCTCGCCGCACGGCGTGGGGTGGCCGAAGCCGTTCCGCCCTTGGCTCTGTGGGTGTCCGGGGAGGTTTCCCTCGGCGCCGCCGCCGATCGGGCTGTGGCCGTGGTCGGAGCCCGTGCCGCCACCGAATACGGGGAACACCACGCCGCCGAGTTCGCCTATGGGCTTGGCGTCCGGGGTGTCCCGGTCTTCTCCGGCGCCGCCTACGGCATCGATGGAGCTGCGCACCGAGGCGCTCTCGCCGCGTCCGGTGTCACCGTTGCCGTGCTGGGGTGCGCCGTCGACGCCGGCTATCCGGCGGGGCACGTCGCCCTGCTGAAGCGGATGGTCGGGGCCGGTGGTGCGGTCGTCAGCGAGTACCCGCCCGGTACTCCGCCGGCCCGGCACCGGTTCCTCGTCCGCAACCGGCTGATCGCCGCCCTCACCGAGGGCACCCTGGTCGTCGAGGCCGGGCGGCGCAGCGGCGCCCGCAACACCGCGAGCACCGCCGGTGCGCTCGGCAAAGTGGTGATGGCGCTGCCGGGGCCGGTGTCGTCGGGGATGTCCGCCGGCTGTCACGACCTGATCCGCGATGCCCGGGCGACGCTGGTCTCGACCGTCGACGAAGTCCTCGAGACCGTCGGTCACTTCGGCATCGCGGAAGACACCACCAGGCGGCCGAAACGGCGCACCGACCGGCTGGGGCCCGAGGCATTGCGCACCTTCGAGGCACTGGCTGTGCGCACCGACCGGTCAGACTCCGAGATCGCGGCCGAATCGGGCCTGCCGCTGCGGCGGGTGCGGGCGTTGCTGCCGGAACTGGAACTCGACGGATTCGCCGTCCGCGGGGAAGCGGGCTGGCGACGACGGAAGGAAAGCGCGTGATCACCACGGAATCCGGGCGAAATCGTCGACCGTGTTCGGCCGGTCCGGTGCGGACGCGTGGCGATCCTTGACCCGAGGCGGTTGTTCGCGCAGCGTGACATCCATGCCGTCAGCACGCTCCGGACGAGCCCGCCGCCCCGATCTGCGCGCGCTCCGGGCCGCGCTGCCCGAGCCCGTGCGGGCCGTCGTCGCCGGCTACGAACGGCACCTCGGGCTCGAACGCGGCCTGTCCGCGCACACCGTGCGGGCGTACGTCGGCGATGCGGTGGCGCTGCTGGGTTTCGTCGTGGACGGCGGGGGCGAGGTTGCGGACCTCGACCTCGCCCGGCTGCGGGCGTGGCTCGCCGCCCAGCAGGCCGGCGGGGCGAGCCGGACGACGCTCGCCCGGCGGGCCGCCTCGGTGCGGACGTTCACCGCCTGGGCGGACCGCACCGGGGTCCTGGCCACCGACCCGGGCGGCCGGCTCGCCGCCCCGCGGGCGCACCGCACCCTGCCCGGGGTGCTGCGTGCCGGGCAGGCGGGGGAGGTGATGCAGGCGTCGGCTGCCGGGGCCGCGCAACGCGATCCGGTCGCGCTGCGTGATCGCGCGATCGTCGAGCTGCTCTACGCCACCGGTATCCGCGTGTCCGAGTTGTGCGGGCTGGACGTCGGCGGGGCGGACTTCTCCCGCCGTGTCGTGACGGTGCTGGGGAAGGGCGGCAAGGAACGGGTCGTCCCGTTCGGCGTCCCGGCGGCCGAGGCGCTGGGCGACTGGATCGAGGAGGGGCGGCCGAAGATCGTCGCCGAAACCGGTGGTGAGAGCGCCGAGGCCGCGCTTTTCCTCGGTGTGCGGGGGAAACGCGTCGACCCGCGGGCGGTGCGGCGCGTGGTGCACGACGCCGTCACCGCGGTGCCCGGAGCCCTCGACATGGGGCCCCACGGCCTGCGGCATTCGGCCGCGACGCATCTGCTCGAAGGGGGTGCCGATCTCAGGAGCGTTCAGGAACTGCTTGGTCACGCTACGCTTGCCACGACGCAGCTCTACACTCATGTGACCGTCGACCGGTTGAAAGCGATCCATGACCGAGCGCACCCCAGGGCCTGAGGCGGTCCGGGGGAGGCTCGCCGGGGTCGTCCAGCAGCAGGCCCGGCGGCGCACGCGCATCCGCACGAGCACGGAGACGACACTGAGCCGCATGCCGAGAACGACGGTGCAATGACCGCAGGCCCGCACGTGACCGAAGCCGCCGGAGTGAACACTCACGGTGAGACCGCCGTGCCCGCGGACACCCGGGCCGGCTACGACGTCGACGCCGGGATCGCGGCGCTGTGGCAGCAGTTCGCCGACAGCCCCGACCAGGCGTCGCGTGATCGGCTCGTGCTGCACTACGCCCCGCTGGTCAAGTACGTCGCCGGCCGGGTCGGCACCGGGCTGCCGACCCACATCGACGTCGGTGACCTGGTCCAGTCGGGCATCTTCGGGCTCGTCGACGCGATCGAAAAGTTCGACCCCGAGCGCGGCCTGCGGTTCGAGACGTACGCGATGCAGCGCATCCGTGGCGCGATCCTCGACGACCTCCGTTCCCAGGACTGGGTCCCGCGCGCGGTCCGCAGCAAGGCCAAGGAGGCCGAGCGCGCGATGGAGCGGCTCGGCGCCCGCCTGCACCGCACCCCGACTGACGCCGAACTGGCCACCGAGCTCGGCATCGGCCTCGACGAGCTTCGCGACTTCTACGGCCAGCTGCAGCTCACCAGCGTCGTCGCGCTGGAGGACCTGGTGGCCGCAGGCAAGGACAGCGGCTCGCTGGTCGACACGCTGCCCGACGACGACGCCGTCGACCCGGTCGCGGTGCTCGTCGACCAGGACAACCGCCGCCAGCTGGCCCAGGCGATCGCGCAGCTCACCGAGCGGGACAAGATCGTGGTCAGCCTCTACTACTTCGAGAGCCTGACCCTCGCCGAAATCGGCAAGGTCCTCGGCGTCACGGAGTCCCGGGTGAGCCAGCTGCACACGCGGGCGGTCATGCGGCTGCGCGCCAAGCTGGTCGAGCAGACCGGCGCCTGATCACCCACCACCTCCCCACGGTTTGAGCCGGTATTCGCCGGTCTCGCCGGTCAGCGCGAGTGGATCGACGTACTCCTCGCCCCGCCGCACGCCCCAGTGCAGGCACGCCGCGGTCGGACAGCCCAGGTGCCCGGCGAGGACGGTGCCGAGCACTTGCCCCCGGTAGACCTGCTCACCCACGGCGACCTTCGGCACGACGGGCTCGTAGGTGGTCCGCAGCCCACCGTCGTGGTCGACGGACAGCACGGGCCGCCCGCCCACCATCCCGGCGAAGACGACGACACCCGCATCGGCGGCCAGCACGTCCTGCCCGGGCACGGCGGCCAGATCGACCCCGCGGTGTCCGGCGCCGAAGGGTGTTTCGGGGGCGTCGAAATATTTGGTGACCACCGGAACGGGTGACAAGGGCCAGGAGAGCCGCGACTGCCGCACGACGGGGGAACTGCCCGAGCCCAGCTCGTCGGCTATCGGCGACAGCCGGACCGCGGCGACCCATGGCGTGTTCGCCGACGGCACGGAGAACGGGGAGGGCGGTGCCAGGTCGCCTGCCCACGGCTCCGCCGCCGAGGCAGGGAACGGGGAGTCCGCCGTTGGTGATGCCAGGCCGCTCGGCCACAGCTCTGCAGCCGGGCGGTCGGCCCACGGCTGCCCCGCTCGGCCGTGAAGAAGGGAGTCCGCTAGGTGCGGGGGCAGGTCGCTCGGCCGCGGCTCTGCCGCCAGAGCTTCGGCCCATGGCTGCGTCGCGGGGCCGGGGGCTCGGGAGTCCGTCGTTGGCGGTGCCGGACCGCCCGCCCAAGCCCCCGCCCATCCCGGCGCCCCTGATCCACCCGTCCAACCTCCACCTGTCCCCAGGGCCACCAACATCGGCAGTTCACCCCCGAATGCCGGCGCCCGGACCTCCCCACCGCCCCTCCCGAACTCTCCTCCGAAACTTCCGCACACCCCCGTGACCAGGGCAACCACAGCCAAACCCCACCGTCGGCAACGCGTGATCGTCTCCATGGCTCCAGCCTGCGGTACCCGGCCGCTCCGTGGGGGCGTGGTCGTGAATCTGTGGATAACCGGAGCCGATGTGGACAACCGCGCCGGTGAGCGGCCGCCGGTGGGGGAGGGGGTGGTGGCAGGGGGTAGAATCTTTCCCGCGGTCCGTGTTAGCGGGCTGACTTCGCGTGCACGTGCGCGTTCCCCGGTCTGGAAGCAGCCGGGTGGGCGCGCGGCGTCCGGCGGTCCCCGGGTCCTCACCCCGGGGTCCGGATGCCGGCACGGGCACCAGGGCGAACGGCCACCCGGCCGGGAGCGACAAAACCGAGCAGCGCGCCGTCACACGCACGGCGCGCACGACACAGAAGAGGTGTGATTCCGGCAATGGCCGTCGTCACCATGAAGCAGCTGCTCGACAGCGGCGTGCACTTCGGGCACCAGACCCGCCGGTGGAACCCGAAGATGAAGCGCTACATCTTCACCGAGCGCAACGGCATCTACATCATCGACCTGCAGCAGACGCTGACCTACATCGACCGTGCGTACGAATTCATCAAGGAAACCGTCGCGCACGGCGGCACCATCATGTTCGTCGGCACCAAGAAGCAGGCTCAGGAAGCCATCGCCAACGAGGCCGCGCGCGTGGGCATGCCCTACGTCAACCAGCGCTGGCTCGGCGGCATGCTGACCAACTTCCAGACCGTGCACAAGCGCCTCCTCCGCCTCAAGGAGCTCGAGGCCCAGGAGCAGACCGGCGGCTTCGCCGGCCTCACCAAGCGCGAGATCCTGACGCTGACCCGCGAGAAGGAAAAGCTGGAGAAGACCCTCGGCGGTATCCGCGACATGGCCAAGGTGCCGAGCGCGGTGTGGATCGTCGACACGAAGAAGGAGCACATCGCCGTCGGCGAGGCTCGGAAGCTGAACATCCCGGTCGTCGCGATCCTGGACACCAACTGCGACCCGGACGAGGTCGACTACCCGATTCCGGGCAACGACGACGCGATCCGCTCCGCCGCGCTGCTGACCAAGGTCGTCGCCGAGGCCGCGGCCGCCGGTCTGATGGCCCGCTCCAGCCGCAACGGTGCTTCGGCCGACACCAAGCCGGAGCCGGGCGTTGCTTCGGACGAGCCGCTGGCCGAGTGGGAGAAGGAGCTGCTCGCCGGCTCCGAGACCGCCGCCGCCGACGCGACCGAGGCCGCTGCTGCGACCGAGGCCGCCACCGAGCAGGCGACCGCCTCCTCCTGACGCTCCACCGTCCGTGCGGCCGCGCCCCCGGGGCCGGCCGCACGGGCGTTGCAACCCACAGATTTCCTGCAAAGGACGGATTTACCAGAATGGCGAACTACACCGCCGCTGACGTGAAGCGCCTGCGCGAAATGACCGGCGCCGGCATGATGGACTGCAAGAAGGCCCTGGAGGAGAACGGCGGCGACTTCGACAAGGCCGTCGAGTTCCTCCGCATCAAGGGTGCCAAGGACGTCGGCAAGCGCGCCGAGCGCGCCACCGCCGAGGGCCTGGTCACCGGCGACGGCGGCGTCCTCATCGAGCTCGACTCCGAGACCGACTTCGTCGCGAAGAACGCCGACTTCCAGGCGCTCGCCGCGAAGGTCGTCGAGGTCGCGAAGACCCTCAAGACCTCCGACGTCGAGGCGCTCAAGGGTGCCGAGCTCGACGGCAAGACCGTCAACGAGGTCGTCCAGGAGCTGTCGGCCCGCATCGGCGAGAAGCTCGAGCTGCGCCGCGTCGTGGCCTTCGAGGGCCAGACCGCGACCTACCTGCACCGCCGCGGCTCCGACCTGCCGCCGGCCGTCGGCGTGCTCGTCGAGTTCACCGGTGACGACGCCGAGGCCGCCCGCGGTGCCGCCATGCAGGTCGCCGCGCTGCGCGCGAAGTACCTGACCCGCGACGAGGTGCCGGCCGAGATCGTCGAGAACGAGCGCCGCATCGCCGAGCAGACCGCCCGCGAGGAAGGCAAGCCGGAGCAGGCCATGCCGAAGATCATCGAGGGCAAGGTCAACGCCTACTATAAGGACAACGTCCTGCTCGAGCAGCCGTCGGTCAAGGACAACAAGAAGACCGTCAAGGCCCTGCTCGACGAGGCCGGCGTGACGCTGACCAAGTTCGCGCGCTTCGAGGTCGGCCAGGCCTGAGGCCAGGTCCGGGCGTAGGTTTCACCAGTGCCCCGTCTCCGTCCATCGGGGACGGGGCACTGTCAGGTCTGGATATGACAAAAACAGGTCGAGGGGCCCCGCCGACGTAATCCCTCCCTCGGAGGCGGCGAAAACACAGGAGGCGACATAGATGGGTGACCGGGTCGAAGGTGGCTACCGGCGGGTGCTGCTGAAACTGGGCGGCGAAATGTTCGGCGGTGGTTCGATCGGCGTCGATCCGGATGTCGTCCACTCGGTCGCGCAGCAGATCGCCGACGTCGCCCGCACCGGCGTCCAGGTCGCGGTCGTGATCGGCGGCGGCAACTACTTCCGCGGCGCGGAGCTTTCGCAGCGCGGCATGGACCGCGACCGCGCCGACTACATGGCGATGCTGGGCACCGTGATGAACTGCCTGGCGCTGCAGGACTTCCTCGAGAAGGAGGGCCTGCCGACCCGCGTGCAGACCGCCATCACGATGGGGCAGGTCGCCGAGCCGTACATCCCGCGCCGCGCCGAGCGGCACCTGGAGAAGGGCCGCGTCGTGATCTTCGGCGCCGGGGTCGGCATGCCGTACTTCTCCACCGACACCGCGGCCGCGCAGCGGGCGCTCGAACTGGGCTGCGAAGCCGTGCTGATGGCCAAGGCCGTCGACGGCGTCTACACCGCGGACCCGAAGGCCGACCCCACCGCCGAGATGTTCCGCGAGATCACCCACCGCGAGGTGCTGGAGCGGGACCTCAAGGTCGCCGACGCGACGGCGTTCAGCCTCTGCATGGACAACAACATGCCGATCATCGTGTTCAACCTGCTCACCGAGGGGAACATCGCCCGCGCGGTGAGTGGTGAAAGAATCGGCACGTTGGTCAGCACCCCCGCCGACGGGGTGCCGGCCTAGACCTGCTGGGATCAGCAAGCGCCACCCATCACAACAACGGGAGTGACCGTGATCGACGAGACCCTCCTCGATGCCGAGGAGAAGATGGAAAAAGCGGTGTCCGTCGCCAAGGACGAGCTGCAGTCGGTACGCACCGGCCGGGCTTCGTCGGCGATGTTCTCGCGGATCGTCGTCGAGTACTACGGCTCGCCGACCCCGCTGAACCAGCTGGCCAGCGTGAACGTGCCGGAAGCCCGCATGGCGCTCATCAAGCCCTACGACCAGTCGCAGCTCGGCGCGATCGAGAAGGCGATCCGGGAGTCCGACCTCGGGGTGAACCCGAGCAACGACGGCCAGGTCATCCGCATCGTCATCCCGCAGCTCACCGAGGAGCGGCGCAAGGAGATGGTGAAGGTCGCCAAAGGCAAGGGCGAGGACGCCCGCGTCTCGATCCGCAGCGTCCGCCGCAAGGCCAAGGACGAGCTCGACCGCATCGCCAAGGACGGCGAAGCCGGTGAGGACGACGTTGCGCGCGCGGAGAAGGAACTGCAGAACCTGACCGACACCTACGTGCACAAGGTCGACGAGCTGGTCAAGCACAAGGAAGCCGAGCTGCTCGAGGTCTGATGGCACAGGTGAGCGAGGAACGCGAGGACCGGGTGGACGCCACCGGAGAGCAACCGGCGGCCGCTCCCGGGACGCCGGGGCCGGCGCAGGCCGGCACCCCGGCCACGCCGGCGACCCCGGAAACCGGGGCACCGGCGGCTTCGGGACCCGGCGAGGCGCGCCGGGCGCCGAACGGCCTTGCGGCCTCGGCCACCGGATCGGTCTCGGAAACGGGTGAAGCGAGCCGGTTGTCGGCCGCCGGAACCGCGGCGGCGGAACCGCCGGTGGCCTCGCGGGCGACCGAGGCGGCGGCCTCGGCGGACGGCGTGGCGGCGGAATCGCGGGTGACCGAGGCGGCCTCGGCGGACGGCGTAACGGCGGAATCGCAGGTGACCGAGGCGGCCTCGGCGGACGGCGTGGCGGCGGAATCGCGGGTGACCCAGGCGGCCTCGGCCGACGCCGTCGCAACCGAACCGCCGGCAGCCTCGGGAACCGGCGCGTCGGACACGCCGGCGCCCCCCGAAGCCGTCAAGAAAGCCTCCAAGGCCGGCCGGAACCTGCCCGCCGCCATCGGGGTCGCCCTGCTGCTCGGGGCCGCCATCATCGTCTCGCTGCTCACAGTTCGCTACCTCTTCATCGGGATCATCGCGATCGCGATCGCCGTCGGGACCTTCGAGTTCGCCGGGGTGCTGCGCCGGGTCGCCGACGTGCGGGTGGCGATGATCCCCGTGCTCGTCGGCGGGCAGGCGATGATCTGGCTCGCCTGGCCGTTCGGGCGGGAGGGCGCGCTCACCGCGTTCGTCCTCACCGTGCTCGCCTCCCTGCTCTGGCGGCTGCCCGGCGGGGCCAAGGGCTACCTGCGCGACATCAGCGCGTCCGTCTTCGCCGCCGCCTACTTGCCGCTCTTCGGCGCCTTCGCCGCCATGCTCGTGCCGCCCCACGACGGCGTCGGGCGGGTCCTGACCTTCCTCATCGGGGTCGTCGCCTCGGACACCGGTGGCTACATCGCCGGTGTCCTCGGTGGCAAGCACCCGATGGCGCCCAGCATCAGCCCGAAGAAGACCTGGGAAGGCTTCGGCGGGTCGCTCGTCGGCGGGGTCGTCGCCGGGGCGCTGACGCTCAGCCTCCTGCTCGACGGCCACGTCTGGCAGGGCGTGATCTTCGGCGTCGCCATCGTCCTCACCGCCACCCTCGGCGACCTCGTCGAGTCGCTGATCAAGCGCGACCTCGGCGTCAAGGACATGGGCACGTTGCTGCCCGGGCACGGCGGGATCATGGACCGCCTCGACTCGCTGCTGCCCTCAGCCGTCGTGTCCTGGCTGCTGCTTTCAGCGTTCGTGCCGCTCGGCTGAGGCCGCGTCCCAGCCCATCGTCGCCCGCAGGCCGAGCAACCGCTCGACGACCAGGGCGACTTCCGGCCGGTCGTCGTCGCGCCGGTGCAGCAGCGACCACGCCCAGCCCGGCTCCGGGGCGCCGATCGGGCGCCGCACCAGGCTCGGCGGGAACGGGGCCGTGTGCCGCTTCGGTGACTGCAGCACCGGCACCCGCATCCGCGTGACGTGGTCGAAGAACGCCTGTCCCGTGACGCCGCCGTCGTCGATCCGGACGATGTGCGCACCGCTCTCCGCCGCGTAGGCCAGCGCGAACTCGTTCCACGCCAGCCACGACGACTGGTCGGAGTCCACCAGCACCGACACCGCCGTCGCGGGCACCTCGACGGCCCGGGCCAGCCGGTGGTCGCCCGGCATGACCGCGGGCAGCGCCTCGACGCGCACCAGGTGCGCCGAGAGGTCCAGGTCCGCCAGCCGCCCCGCGTCGATCCACGCCAGGGCCAGGTCCAGGGTTCCTTCGGCGACGCGGACGGCCTGCGTGTGCGACGGCAGCACCCACTCGTCGAGCCGGACGACGTCGCCGAGCAGCTGCGTCAGCTCGGCCGGCAACCAGCTCACGTGGCCCAGCCGCAGTTTCGTCCGCGCGGTGCCGCGGACCCGCCGCGCTGCCGCGTCGGCCAGGTCCAGAATCTGCCGCGCGTCACTGACCAGCGCAGCCCCGGCGCGGGTGAGCTCGACGTGGCGGCGGTCCCGCACGAACAGCGCCGCGCCCAGCTCGCGTTCCAGCTTCTTGATCTGCTGCGACAGCGACGGGCTCGCGATGTGCAGCCGTTCGGCGGCTCGCCCGAAGTGCAGCTCCTCGGCCACCGCGAGGAAGTACCGCAGCTGCCGCAGTTCCATGCGAGCACGGTAGACCTGCGGTGGGAGGTTCCGCCTAACAGAGGTAGGCGATGGTTCGTGGACGGCCGAAGCGTCCGGCGGTTTCACTCGGGGCATGCCCACCGAAACCCGAACACCGGCGAAGCTCGCGTTGGCCGCCGTCTGCCTGGGCTTCCTGATGATCACGCTCGACGCGACCATCGTGAACCTCGCCCTGCCCGCGATCGGCGCGGACTTCGGCGAGCCGTCGACCGCCGCGCTGCAGTGGATCGTCGACGCCTACACCGTCGCGCTCGCCGCGTTCCTGCTCACCTGGGGTGCGGCCGGCGACCGCTGGGGTTCGCGACGCGTCTTCGAAGCGGGGGTCGCCGTCTTCGTCGTCGCCAGTGTCGCCTGCGCGCTCGCCGGGAACGCCCCCTGGCTGATCGCGGCGCGGGCGGTGCAGGGCGCGGGCGCCGCCGCGCTGCTGCCGTCGTCGCTCGCGCTGATCGTCCACCAGTTCCCGGACGCGCGGGACCGGGCTCGCGCGCTCGGCGTCTGGGGCGGCATGAGCGGCGTCGGGCTGGCCGCCGGGCCGGTGCTCGGCGGGCTCGCCGTCGGCCTGGCCGACTGGCGCCTGGTCTTCGCGGTCAACGTCCCGGTCGGGATCGTCGCGATCGTGCTGACGCGCCGGGCGGTCGCCGAGCCGCCGCGGCGCGAAACGACCCACCTCGATCTCGCGGGGCAGCTCTTCGGCACCGTGTCGCTGGCCGCCTTCGTCGCCGGGTTCATCGAAGCCGGGCACGCGGGCTGGTCCGCGCCGGCGACGCTCGCCCTGCTCGTCGGGGGAGTGGTGGCCGGTGCGGTGTTCGTGGCGGCCGAGAAGCGCGTCCCGGAACCAGTGCTCCCGCTCGGCATCCTGAAGAACCGGAACTTCGCGGTCGCCACCGGGATCGGCGGCCTGTTCAACTTCTGCCTCTACGGCACGCTCTTCTGCCTCGCCCTGTACCTGCAACGCGCCTGGTCGCTCGGGGCGCTCGCCGCGGGGCTCGCCCTCGTGCCGCTGACCACGGCGGTGGGGCTCAACGCGTTCCTCAGCGGACGTCTCACCGGGACCTTCGGCCCGCGCGTCCCGATGGTCGCGGGTGCGCTCGCCGGGTTCGCCGGCGCCATCGGCTTCGCGTTGCTGCCCGCGGACCGCGCGCTCGTGCTGTTCGTCGTGGCCTCGGTCGTCCTCGGCTGCTGCTCGCTCGCCATGCCCGCGATGACGTCGCTGGCGATGAACGCCTTGCCGGGGCAGGCCGGGCTGGCCGCGGGCGTGCTCAACGCGGCCCGCCAGACCGGCGGGGCGATCGGGGTCGCGCTCGTCGGCGCGCTGCTGCCGGCCGCCGGGATGTGGCTGGTGGCACTGGGGTACGCGCTCGTCGCGGTGCTGGCGCTCGCCGCGCGTCAGTCGTCGTAGGGGTCGTCGACCTCGGCGCGGCCCCAGCCTTCGGCCACACGCGAGTGGTCGATCACCGCGAACACGGCGCCCTCGGGGTCGGCGAGGATCGACATCCGGCCGAACGGGGTGTCGTAGGGCTGGATCACCACCGTGCCGCCGTGCATGAGCGCTTCGCCCGCCACCGCGTCGACGCCGCGGGCCGGGTCGATGTCGAAGTAGACGAGCCAGTGCGGCGGGGTGTCGAGGCTGTACTCCGAACCCATCACGTACCGGTAGAGCACCGGCTCGTGCTCGATGAGCCATTCGACGTAGTCGAGCATCTCGCCGTCGCCGATCTGGTGGCTGCCGTAGGTGAACAGCTTGGTGTAGAAGTGATCCGCCGCGACGCCGTCGTGGGTGTTGAGGTCCGCGCCGCTGAAGGTGTTCGGGATGCCGGTGACGAACTCCCAGTTCGGCGGCACCTCCCAGAACACCACCGGCGCGCCGCACGCGTCGAGGGCGTGCATGATCGTGCCGCGGTCGGGGATCGCCACCGGTCCGAGGGTGATCCGGCCGCCGAGGTGCTCCACCCATTCGGCCGCGCTTGCGGTGTGGGGCACGGAGATGTGCGGCATCCACCCCAGCGGCGCACCCTGGGCGGCGCGGTACAGCCCGCCGACGGGGAGGCCGTTGAGCGCCCCGATGGCGTAGCGGCCGTCGGAGGTCGCCGGATCCCGTTGAGTGGTGAACTCCCAGCCGAAGAGGGCACCGTAGAATCTCTCTGCCACGGCCTGCTCACGGCAGGCCAGCTCGATCCAGCACGGGATTCCGGCCGGGACCGGGGACGGGGTACTGGACGGGCCGATTGCCATGGGTGCTCCTCCCGATACCCACCGGATTCTAGGCGCGATCCGTGAGTTTTCCGCCAAGAATTCGCCACCGTGCGGGCACGGCCCGGCGACGAGGACCCGGAAGGAGCAGCGGGGGTGCGGTGGTCGTCGCGGCGCGCGGAGGTCGTGCCGAGCCCCAACATCTGGTACTACCAGGCCGATTACGAGCTGGAGAACCACGCGCAGGACAGCGGCGGGGAGATCTGGCGGGTGCTGCGGGAGGAGCACGACTGGGCCGGCCGGGACGTGCTGGACGTCGGCTGCGGTGACGGGTTTCACTTGCCGCGCTTCGCCCGTGACGCGCGATCGGTGCTCGGCGTCGAGCCGCACGAGCCGTTGGTGCGAAGCGCGCTCAAGCGCGTGGAGGGACTGTCGAACGTGGACGTCCGGATGGGCCGCGCGCAGCGGCTGCCGGTCCGCAGCGCGAGTGTCGACGTCGTCCACGCGCGCACGGCGTACTTCTTCGGACCCGGCTGCGAGCCCGGGTTGGCGGAGGCGGAGCGGGTGCTGCGGCCGGGCGGCGCGATCCTGATCGTCGACCTCGACGTCACCAGTGAGCCCTACGGCGGCTGGATGCGCGCCGACCTACCGCACTACGACCCGCCCGCCGTGGAACGGTTCTTCGCCAGGGCCGGCTTCGGCTGCCGCCGCGTCGCGACCGAATGGCGTTTCGCGACCGCCGCGGACCTCGAAGCGGTGCTGAAGATCGAGTTCAGCAAGCCCGTCGCCGAACAGGCGATCGCGGAGTCCTTGCAGCGTAACGGGAATCGCGGCAAAGATCTGACGCTGCCGGTGGGCTACCGCGTCCACACGCGGCTGAAGCCCACCGGCCTCGTCCTGCCAGGTCACTCGGCTGCTTCCGGAGCCGAGGACTCGTCTTCGTCCTCGCCGAGGATGCCGTAGAGCGAGCGCCGGGCGTCGTTGAGGACCTCGGCCGCGCGGGCCTGCTGGCTCTCGGAGCCCGCGCGCATGATCTGCACGACGGCGGCGGCCAGGTTCTTGGCCGACTTGGCGAGCCCGACCTCGGCCGGGTCGACGTCCTGCGCGATCTGCTCCCACGGCGGGGTGCTGTCCTGCTCCTCCGCGGCGGTGCGGCCGGCGTCGGTCAGCTCGAACAGCTTCTTGCCGTGCTCGTCCTTGCTGATCACCAGGCCTTCGTCGGCCAGCAGCTGCAGCGTCGGGTAGACCGAGCCGGGGCTGGGCCGCCAGAAGCCGCCGGAGCGCTCGCCGATCTCGCGGATGATCTCGTAGCCGTGCCGGGGCTGCTCGGCGAGCAGCGCCAGGATCGCGGCGCGGACGTCACCGCGGCGGCTGCGCCGTCCGCCGTGACCCCGCCGGTGCGGGCCGTGGCCGCCGCGGCCGCGTCCACCGGGGCCGAAGCCCGGGGGGAACTCGCCGAAACCACCGAAGGGCCCGAAGGGTGCGCGCCCACGCTCGTGGGCGAAGGGGTGTTGATGCCTACGCATGTCAGTGTTCCTTTCTCGAACTGTTGCGACACGTTCACGATATATCGGAAACGGTCGGCTGGCAACCCGCGGCCGGTGAGCTCGCTCACGGAACTTGAGACTTCAAGATCCCGCGGCCTAGATTAGGCAAGCCTAACCACCTGTTAGCAAAGGTAACGACCTGTGCGGACCCGCTCGCTCCCGCTGACGGCCGGGTTGCTGGTCCTCGCCGCGGCCGTGGCCGCCGCCGTGCTGCTCAGCATCGCCGTCGGCACCCGCGGCCTGAGCCCGGGCACCGTGCTCGACGCGCTCTTCCACTTCGACGCGACCGACCCCGACCACCTGGTCGTCCGCGAACTCCGGCTCCCGCGCACCCTCGCCGGGGTGCTCGCCGGCGTCGCGCTGGGCCTCTCGGGCGCCGTCATCCAGGGCGCGACGCGCAACCCCCTGGCCGACCCGGGGCTGCTCGGCGTCAACGCGGGGGCGGCGCTCTTCGTCGTCCTCGGCATCGGCGCGTTCGGCATCACGAGCGTCGGCGGGTACGTCTGGTTCGGCTTCCTGGGCGCCGCGGCCGCCGGTGGCGTCGTCTACGGCGTCAGCGCGCTCGGCCGGGCCGGGGCGACGCCGGTGAAGCTCGCCCTCGCCGGCGCCGCGGTGACGGCGGCGCTGGCCTCGGTGACCAGCGCGCTGCTCCTCACCGACCAGACGACGTTCGACCAGTACCGGTTCTGGCAGGTCGGCTCGCTGACCGGCCGGGACGCCGCGACGGTCACCCAGGCCGTGCCGTTCGTGGTCGCGGGCGTGCTGCTCGCCCTGGTGGCCGCCCGCCAGCTCAACGCCCTCGCGCTCGGCGAAGACGTGGCCCGCTCGCTGGGCCAGAACGTCCCGGTGGCGCGGCTGGTGTGCGCGCTCGCTGTCGTCGTGCTCTGCGGGTCGGCGACGGCGATCGCCGGGCCGATCGCGTTCGTCGGGCTGACCGTCCCGCACGCCGCGCGGCTGGTCACCGGGCCCGACCACCGCTGGCTGCTGCCGTACTCGGCGTTGCTCGCGCCACTGCTCCTGCTGGTGTCCGACGTCGTCGGCCGCGTGGTCGCGCGCCCGGCCGAGGTGCAGGTCGGGATCGTGACCGCGCTCGTCGGTGCGCCCGTGTTCGTGTTCCTGGTGCGGCGCCGGAAGGTCGTGGCGGTGTGAGTGCCGTCGAGGTGGTCGCGGCCGCGCGCCGGCAGGGCGCACTCCGGGCCCGTGCGGTGACGCTGGGGCTGCTGCTGGCGATCGTCGTCGTCTTCGCGGTTTCCCTGGCCGTGGGCGACTTCCCGGTGCCGCTCGGCGACCTCCCCGGCCTGCTCCTCGGCGGGCAAGGCCGCGCCGCCTACGTCGTGACGGAACTCCGGCTGCCCAGAGCGATCACCGGCGTCCTCGTCGGCGTCGCCTTCGGGACGTCCGGCGCGCTCTTCCAGCGGCTCCTGCGCAATCCGCTGGCCAGCCCGGACGTCATCGGCGTGACGCAGGGCGCGAGCGCGGCGGCGGTCGTGGCGATCGTGCTGTTCGGCGCCGGGGGAGCGGTGGTTTCGGCCGCGGCGCTGGCCGGCGCGCTGCTCACCGGCGCCACCATCTACCTGCTCGCCCGCCGCGGCGGCGTCCACGGCTACCGGCTGGTCCTGGTCGGCGTCGGGGTCGGCGCGGTGCTGACCAGTGTCGTCTCGTACCTGATGACCTGGGCCGACGTCACCCTCGCCCAGCAGGCCCTCGTCTGGCTCACCGGCAACCTGAACGGCCGCGGCTGGGACCACGTCGTGCCACTGGCCATCGCGCTCGCCGTTCTCCTGCCCGCGGCGCTGCTGCAGAGCCGCGCGCTCGCCGGGCTGCAGCTCGGTGACGACACCGCTGCCGGGCTCGGACTCCGGGTCGAGCGCAGCCGCCTGGGCTTGCTGCTGATCGCCGTCGCCCTAGCCGCCTTCGCGACGGCGGCCGCGGGGCCGGTCGCGTTCGTCGCCTTCGTGGCCAATCCGATCGCGACCCGGCTCGTCGGCGGCGCCCGCGCCGGGCTCCTTCCCGCCGCGCTGACCGGCGCGCTCGTCGTCCTGCTGGGCGACTTCGCGGCCCAGCACCTGCTCGGCACGCAGCTTCCGGTCGGCGTGGTCACCGGCGCCGTCGGCGCCCCGTACCTGCTGTGGCTGCTCGCCACGGCCAACCGCGCCGGGCGAATGTGAGGACGCCGTGACACTGCACACCGAGGACCTCGAACTCGGCTATGGGCCGCTTCGCGTGGTCAAGGACCTCTCCGTGGAAATCCCGCCCGGCAAGGTCACCATGATCGTCGGGACCAACGCGTGCGGGAAGTCGACGCTCCTGCGCGGCCTCGCCCGGCTGCTGACGCCCACCCGAGGCGCGGTCTACCTCGACGGCAAGGGCATCACGACGTGGCGCAGCAAGGATGTCGCAGGAGTGCTCGGCCTGCTGCCGCAGTCGCCGACCGCGCCGGAGGGCATCACCGTCGCCGACCTCGTCGGCCGCGGCCGCTACCCGCACCAGGGCGTGTTCCGCCGCTGGAGCGCCGAGGACGACGACGCCGTCGCGAAGGCGATGCTCGCGACGGACACCGTGGAGCTGGCCGCCCGCCCGGTCGACGAGCTGTCCGGCGGGCAGCGCCAGCGCGTCTGGATCGCCATGGCCCTCGCCCAGCGGACGCCGTTGCTGCTGCTCGACGAGCCCACGACGTTCCTCGACATCGCCCACCAGGTCGAAGTCCTCGACCTGCTGTCGGACCTGAACGCCGAGGACGGCCGGACGATCGTCATCGTCCTGCACGACCTCAACCTGGCCGCCCGCTACGGCGACCACCTGATCGCGATGAAGGACGGCCGGATCGCCGCCGAAGGCGCGCCCGCCGACATCCTCACCGCCGAGCTCGTCGCCGACGTCTTCGGCATGCCCTGCCGGGTCATCGAAGACCCGGTCTCCGCCACGCCCCTGGTCGTCCCGATCGGCAGGCGGCGGGCCACACCCCGAGAAGAAGGAACCCCCGATGCGTCCTAAGTGGACACCCCTGGTCGCCGTCCTGGCGTCGGTCACGCTCCTCGCCGCCTGCGGCCAGCCGTCGAAGCCGAGCAGCTCGGGCGTCGGCGACCAGGACGTCGCCACCGGCGGCCGCCTGTTCTCGACGGCGGACGCCGAGACGGCCAAGCTCGGCGCGGACGCCGGTCCCGGCGTCTTCCCGCGCACGGTGACCCACGCGCTCGGCAAGACCAAGCTGGACAAGAAGCCCACGCGGGTCGTCGTCCTCGACAGCGGCGAGCTGGACGACGTCCTCGCGCTCGGCGTCACCCCGGTCGGCATGGCCACGACTGCCGGGCAGAGCGGCGTGCCGTCGTACCTCGCCGACCGCGTCAAGGGCATCGCGACGGTCGGGGACATCAACAACCTCAACCTCGAAGCGATCGCCGCGCTGACGCCGGACCTGATCGTCGGCAGCAAGCTGCGGGCCAAGGACCTCTACCCGCAGCTGTCGAAGATCGCGCCGACGGTGTTCAGCATCCGGCCCGGGTTCCCGTGGAAGGAGAACCTGCTGCTGATCGGGGCTTCGCTCGGCGACGAAACGAAGGCCGTCGGGCTGCTGAACGACTACCAGAAGCGCGCGAACGAAGTGAAGGCGTCGGTCAAGGGCGCGCCGAAGATCTCGCTGCTGCGGTTCCTCTCCGGCAACATCCGGCTCTACGGCAACCTGTCCTTCATCGGCGTGATCCTCAAGGACGTCGGCCTCGCGCGTCCGGCGAACCAGAACATCAACGAGCTGGCCGCGCAGATTTCGAAGGAGCGCATCGACGAGGCCGACGCCGACTGGATCTTCTACTCCAGCTACGGCGCCGGGCCGAGCCCGGACGAGAAGGCCGTCACGAGCAGCGGGCTGTGGGCCGGGCTCGGCGCGGTCAAGGCCCAGCACGCGATCCCGGTCGCCGACGAGGTCTGGTTCCTCGGCCTCGGCCCGATCGGGGCGATGAAGGTCCTCGACGACCTCAAGAAGTACCTCGGCTGAGAAGATCGGGCGCGTGCCGGAAACCATCGACGAGATCGACGCGCGCTTGCTCCAGGCGCTGGGGGAGGACTCCCGCGCGACTGCCGTCGCGCTGGCCGAGCGGCTGGGCCTGTCCCGCAACACGGTGCAGGCCCGGCTCGCGCGCCTTGAGCAGCGCGGCGTCCTGAGGTCGTTCGAGCGCCGCATCGACCCGGCGCGGCTGGGCTACCCGCTTCGGGCGTTCGTCAACGCGATGGTCGACCAGCGGCGCCTGGCCGAAATCGCCGCGGCCCTCGCGACGATCCCCGAGGTCACCGAGGTGTGCGGGCTGACCGGGGCGAGCGACCTGATGGTGCAGGTGGTGGCCGTCGACGCCGACGACCTGTACCGGATCGCCGGGCACATCCTGGCCTCGCCCGGCGTCGAGCGGACGAACATCTCGCTCGTCATGCGCGAGCTCGTCCCGTACCGGCTGGCGCCCCTGCTCGAGCGCGTGCATTCTGCGCACCCGGATACCTGAGCCGTCCGATTCGAGTGTGCATTCTGCGCACTTGCGGTGGCATCGGTTGTGCGATGCGTCCACCAGTGCTGTCCTGGTGGGCGCTTCCTGCACGAAAGGTGTCGACGATGACGCATGCCCCCGTGACCGCCCCGGCGCTCACCGCGATCGAGCAGCGGGTGCTGTGGCTCGCGACCGCGATCGTGCACCAGGCGAACCGGGTCCGGCCCAACCCGTCCGGGCTGAAGGTCGGCGGGCACCAGGCGTCCTGCGCGTCGCTGGTCTCGATCATGACGTCGCTGTGGTTCCGGCACCTGCGCCCCGAGGACCGCGTCTCGGTGAAGCCGCACGCGTCGCCGGTGCTCCACGCGATCAACTACCTGCTCGGCGAGCTCGACGAGGCTTACCTGCCGACGCTGCGCGAGTTCGGTGGCCTGCAGAGCTACCCGAGCCGCGCGAAGGACCCCGACCCCGTCGACTACTCGACCGGCTCGGTCGGCATCGGTGCCACCGCCCCGATCTGGGGCGCGCTGGCCCGCCGCTACTTGACGACGCGGGGCTCTTCGGCGGGCACCGGGCGGCAGTACTCGCTGGTCGGCGACGCCGAGCTGGACGAGGGCGCGATCTGGGAGGCCATCCTCGACCCGGCCGTCGCCGAGCTGGGCGAGATCGTCTGGATCGTCGACCTCAACCGCCAGTCCCTCGACCGGGTGGTCCCGAACATCGCGGCCGGGCGGCTGCAGGGCATGTTCGACGCGGCCGGCTGGCAGGTCCTGACGCTCAAGTACGGGCGGCTCCTGGAGGAGCTGTTCACCCGGCCGGGTGGCGAGGAGCTGCGCGCCCGCATCGACGGCATGCCGAACCCCGAGTACCAGCGGCTGTTGCGCTGCGACGCCGCCCAGGTGCGCGACCGGCTGCCCGCGGGCAACGAGGCGCTCGCTTCGCTGGTGGCGTCTCTCGACGACGAGACGCTGCTCGCGGCGATCCGGAACCTGGGCGGCCACGACCTCGGCTCGCTCGACGAGGTCTTCGCGTCCATTGCGGACGACCGGCCGACGGTGATCTTCTGCTACACCGTCAAGGGTCGTGGCCTGCCCACGCAGGGGCACCCGCAGAACCACTCTTCGCTGCTGACGGTGGCACAGATGGAAGAGCTGGCTGCTTCGCTGGGTACGGACCTTGCTTCGCCGTACGAAGGCTTCGCCGCCGGGACGCCCGAAGCCGCGTTGTGCGCTGAAGTTGCTTCGCGCCTTCGCCGTCCGGACGTTCCTTCGGCGCCTTCGCTGGACCTGCCCGTCGACATCGGACGTACGCCGTCCGGGACCGCTACAACGCAGGCGGCGCTCGGACGCGTCCTGCTCGACCTGACGCGCGAAGCGCCCGAAGCGGCGAAGCGCGTGGTGACGGTCAGCCCGGACGTCAGCTCGACGACCAACCTCGGCGGCTGGGTCAACAAGGTCGGCGTCTGGTCGGCCACCGAGCGCCGCGACTGGTTCGAGGACGACCCCGAGACGATCATGCACTGGCGGGAGAAGCCGACCGGCCAGCACGTCGAACTGGGCATCGCCGAGACGAACCTGGTCGGCCTGCTCGGCGAGCTGGGCGCGACCTGGAGCCGCTGGGGCGAGCCGCTGCTGCCCATCGGTGTGATGTACGACCCGTTCGTCGAGCGCGCGCTGGAGCCGTGGTCGTTCGGCATCTACGCGGGCGGGCAGTCGATCCTGATCGGCACGCCGTCCGGCGTCACGCTCGCCCCGGAAGGCGGCGCGCACCAGTCGATCATCACCCCGTCGATCGGCATCGAGCAGCCCGGCTGCGTCAGCTACGAACCGGCGTTCGCGATCGACACCGAGTGGACGCTGCTGGCCGCGCTCGGCCGGCTCGGCAAGCCGGGCGGGACGTCGTCGTACTTCCGGCTTTCGACGCGTCCGGTCGACCAGACCCTCGCCGTCGTGCCCACCGACCCGGCCGCGCGGGAACGCCGCCGTCGTCAGGTCGTGGCCGGCGCGTACCTGCTGCGGCGGGCTTCGGAGCCGGCGGTCACGCTGGCGGCGATGGGCGCGCTGGTCCCGGACACCCTGGCGGCGGCCGAGCGGCTGGCCCAGGTGGGTGTCGAGGCCGACGTCGTGTGCGTGACCAGCCCGGGCCTGCTGTTCGAAGCCCTCCAGGCGCGGTCCGGCCGGGGCGGCGCCGAGTCGTGGATCCTCGACCAGGTCTTCCCCGCCGCGCGGGCCCGCCCGCTGGTGACGGTGCTCGACGGCCACCCGCACACGCTGGCGTTCCTCGCCGGGATCAACCGGGTGCCGTCGGTCGCGCTGGGCGTCACGGGCTTCGGCCAGTCGGGGTCGCTGGAGGACGTCTACTCCTACCACGGGATCGACACGGACGCGGTCATCCGGGCCGCGCTCGACGTCGTCAGCTGAAGGTGGCGCCGGCGAGCAGGGTGTCCATCTTGGCGTCCCAGCCGGGGAAGGAACCGTACTGGACGACCAGGATCCGGCTCGTCGGCAGCCACCACGACCGGACCTGGTTGTTCTGCGCCGAGTTCTCGCAGGTGACCTTCCAGCGGCCGTACTCGGCCGTCTTCGGCCCGATCTTCGCGAAGCCGGAGTCGAGCAGAGTGCTGCCGGTGGCGCCCGCGGCCTTCCCGGGCGGCGAAGCGGGCGTGATGCAGGTCGGCAGGTCCGTGCCGGTGTACCAGCCGAAGGGCCGCTTCGTGCTCGGGAGGTTGATCGGCGCTTTGGGGTCCGCCTTGCGCAGGTCGAGGACGCGCGCTTCGCAGGCCACGGTGCCTTCGGCGATACAGCCGTCCAGCAGGCCGTCGGGGCTGTGCTCGGTGTAGGTCGCGCCGGCCGGCAGGGGCAGGTGCAGGGCGCCCACGTTCGCGCGCGGCCCGTTCGCCGGGCTCGGCGCGGGCGGCTCCCCGGCCGGGGCGCTGCTGCAGGCGGCGGCGCCCAGGGCGACCGCCACAGCCAGGAGGAGGTGCCGGAAGGACACGCGTTCACCTCTTTCGTCGGACGCCGGACCCCCGTCCGGTTGCTCGCCGTCGATCATCCCGGTGGGCGCTGCGGACCCGGAGACCGGGGCTGGTGACCTGGGGCATACCCGGCCGGGGTGGTTCGGGCGGTCCCGGCGGGGACGTGGGACACTGGTCGGGCCATGACTGCCCTTCCCCTCGTCTTCGACGCGCCCAAGCGCGGCCTCCCGCCGCGCCACCTCGCCGACCTCTCGGTGTCCGAGCGCGCGGCCGCGGTCGCCGAGCTGGGGGAGAAGCCGTTCCGCGCGAAGCAGCTGTCGAACCATTATTTCTCCCGCCTGACGGTGGACCCGGCTGAGATGACGGACATCCCGGCGGCGTCCCGCGATCGCCTGGTCGCCGACCTGATGCCGACGCTCCTGACCGAGGTCCGAGCCCTGGCGGCCGACGACGGCGCGACCCGCAAGACGCTGTGGCGAGCGCACGACGGCACGCTCCTGGAGAGCGTCCTGATGCGCTACCCGGACCGTGCGACGCTGTGCATCTCGAGCCAGGCGGGCTGCGGCATGGCGTGCCCGTTCTGCGCGACGGGCCAGGGCGGACTGGACCGCAACCTGTCGACGGCGGAGATCGTGGACCAGGTCCGTTCGGCCGCGGCGGTCATGCGCGACGGCACGATGCCGGGCGGCCCGGGGCGGCTGTCGAACATCGTCTTCATGGGCATGGGCGAGCCCCTGGCCAACTACAAGCGGGTCGTGGCGGCGGTTCGCCGGATCACGGATCCCGCGCCGGGGGGTCTGGGGATCGGTCAGCGGTCGGTGACGGTGTCGACGGTGGGCCTGGCGCCGGCGATTCGCAAGCTGGCGGACGAGAAGATGCAGGTCCGGCTGGCGGTGTCGTTGCACACGCCGGACGACGAGCTGCGGGACACGCTGGTGCCGGTGAACAACCGGTGGTCGGTGGACGAGGTGCTTTCGGCGGCTCGGTACTACGCCGATACGTCGGGGCGGCGGGTGTCGATCGAGTACGCGCTGATCCGGGACATCAACGACCAGCCGTGGCGGGCTGAGCTGCTGGCGAAGCGGCTGCGGAAGCACCTGGGTCAGTTGGTGCACGTGAACGTGATCCCGCTGAACCCGACTCCGGGCAGCAAGTGGGATGCTTCGCCGAAGCCGGTGGAGCGGGAGTTCGTGCGGCTGGTCAACGCCGGTGGAGTAGCGTGCACCGTGCGGGACACCCGCGGCCAGGAGATCGCCGCCGCCTGTGGGCAGCTGGCTGCCGAAGGCTGATTTTTCGTTTCGGTTATGGAGATTCTGTCGTGATGTATGCCCCCAGCCTGTTGGACCCGGCTGCGGAATCGTTGAAGCTCGTCGACTGCAGTGGTGCGACCGAGGTGGCCCGTGAGGCGCGGACGCTGCTGGGTGAGCGGTTCAGCTCGGTGACGTTCATGTACGTGCTCATGCGGGCGTTCGAGGTCGAGTACACGGCAGCGCGGGACGCGGCACGCTGGCACGAGTTCCACGGCGGGCCGCGTGCCCTGTCGGACGCCGACCTGGAGGAGCTGCTGGCTCCCTGGCTGGCGCCCGCGTAGTCCGGGGTTGCGAAGCCCGGCCCAGGTCTGCCCGCGCGGCCGGCCCGGGGCGGATCTTCGGGCACCACTGCGGTACGGCGGCCCCCCGGCACAACCTGATTCCCTTTCCGGCGTCTTCGGAGACAAAGCTTCGAAAAGCTGCGAGAGGGGTACGGGGATGGAATTCGCCGCCAAGAAGACAATCAAATTCGCCGTCGTTGCCGGTGCGTTGGCCGCAACCACTCTGCTTTCCGCGTGCAGTGGGAACACGGTCGCCGGAAACAGTTCTCCGGTGAAGGACGAGGTGGCCGCGGAGCAGGCGCCGGCCGGGGGTGGCCCGGGGGCGGCCACCGGTGGTTCCGGCACGGCGGGTGCCGCGTCGGACGGTGACGTCGACTGCAGCCGGCTCGGCGGTCAGGTCGGGGCACCCGGGCGGCCGAAGATGGACCTGATCGCGGTGGCCGCCACCGACGGCACCTCGCCCGGCTGCACCGAGGCGTTCACCGTCATCACCGAGTACTACGCGAAGCTGCCGCAGGCCGAAGGCCCCGGCGAGCGGGTCCTCGACGTCCAGGGGAAATGGACGTGCGCCCGCCAGGCGGGAGCCGCCGGCAGTCAGGGCGCCGTCGTCTGCGGCGTGCCCAACAGCTCCCTGCAGCTGGAGACCAGGCCCGCGGCCGGCACAGCGCCGGTCCGCAAGTTCCCGAACACCACCCAGACGGTGCAGTTCACCGGCTACGACGCCGAGGTGCGGATGGTCCGCTTCCAGCTGGTCACCCGCCGGCCGGGCGGCCCGGACAACGGCCAGTACGTGCCGCTGGACGGCAAGACCTACCGCCTCCCGCTGCAGCCGGGCGGCAAGGTGTTCAGCGCGGCGAGCCTGTGCCCGGCCGAATCGGTCACCATCGACGGCGAGGGCTACGGCAACGGGCCGTGCACCCAGGAACAATTGCTCCGGCAGCTGCAGGAAAAGAATTCGGTGCTCGCGCAGGTCAGCGTGAACGGCGACGACCGGATCACCACGGTCAAGGAAATCTACCACCCCTGATTTCCGGGAACCGGAAACCGGCGGCCGGGAATTCACCCGGCCGCCGGGGAACGCGCGAGGTGGTCGTGGAGCTTCGCATGCCGGAACTGGTAGGCCGGCCCCACGGTGCGCAGGATGTGCCTGCTCCGGGCGTCCTCGAGGAAGGCCATCATGCGTACCGGTGTGTTGCGGGTCGCGGCGAGTTCCGTGGCGGAGAAGTTCAGCGAGAGGAAGGCGTTGGTGCCGATCGCGCCCGTGACCGTGCCCGAGACGGCGAGGAGGATCCCGAGCGCCGGGCCGATGACGAGACCCGTCCCGAGCCCGAGTTCGAGGCTCGCGACGAGGCCGGTGACCAGCCCCGCTCCGGGCCACACCACGAAGATGAAGAAGAGCGCGGTGTTGCGGTCCAGGCGGTAGGTGGCAGGCGGGCTTTGAGAGCCTTTGTCCAGGCTCGGAGCTTGGGTGAGCCCGAACGCCAGCCCGACGGCGAGCCCGCCGATCAGGCCGATGAGCAGCCCGAACCGCAGGCCGGCGGACGGTCCGATGGTGAGCCGGCCGAGGAGTCCGCCCGCGACGATCGCGGCGCTTCCCCCGCTGACCGCCCCGAAGATTCCTCGCGAGAGCGTACGGATCCTGAGCACTTCGCGGCCGAACGGGCGCTGGATCCAGCTCGGCCGGGCCGGTCCGTGGGACATGAAACCGCCGATGCCGCCCAGTGCGACCATGCCGATGGCGAAGAAGGCCGCTCCGACGGCGATTCCGGCGAAGCCCCCGACGACCGGGTACCCGGCGAGTCCCAGGCTGCCGGCGACGACGGCCCCGGCCAGCAGCGCGGCGATGCCGGTCCGCCGGGTCCACGTGGTCCAGGTGGCCATCTGCCACCACAGCAGGTCCCGGGTGCGTTGTTCGGCGAGCTGCCGGGCGATGTAGCCGAGCGTCCGGCAAGCGGTGTCCAGTGAATAGCGAGGTGGGGGAAGGCCGGGCTGCGGGGTGTAGGCCACGATGACCGCCCGGTCGAGGATGCGGTTCTCGACATCGGCCACCGTGCGGAACCGGCTCGTGTCGAGGAGTTCGTCGACCCGGTCGGCGCCGTGCTCGGGATAGGCGTCGTGCAGCAGGCTCAGCATGAACGGCAGGACGAGCACCTGCGCGACGGGACTGTCCGGCGCCTGGACCAGGTGCTCGGTGAGCTTCCGCCAGTCCTCGGGTGGGGGGTGCACCACCGGCTGCAGCAGGTATGCGGAGGCGTCGGACGGGGTGACGGGCAGCAGTTCGAGCGCGGCGGCGCCGACCAGGTGTGCCGCGCCGGCGGCGGTGACCGCTTCCTCGGTGCGGGTGAGGAGCACGAGCCGGAACGGTGCGTGCCTGAGGGCGGTGAGGGCGAGGGGACGCAGCCGGTCGGCGATCTCGTCCAGCCCGTCGAGGAACACCGAAACGCAGCCGCTCTTCAGCAGCTTGGTGACGCGGTCGGTGCCGCCGCGGCCCCGGAACTGCGGATAGGCGCGGGCGATCTTGACCGACAGCCAATCGACGACGGTCTCGGCCGAGGGGTCCCATTCGTGCAGGGTGAACAGCATGGGGACCGGGATCCGGGCCCGGTCGCCGGGGCTTGCCTGCTCGCGGAAGCGCAACGCCTCCAGCAGCAGCAGGATCGCGGCCGCGCTCTTGCCGGAACCCGGCTCGCCCAGGATCAGCACCCGGCCGGTGGCGAGGCCGCCGTACACCGCGTGCAGCGCGTGCCCGGTCCCTTCGCGCAGCCGTGCCGTGGTGACCGCGCGCAGCCCCGGCAGCGGTTCGAAGCGCACCGAAGACTTCGGCCGCCCCACGGCTGCGGCGACCGGACCGGTGACCGCGCGCGTCGAGCGGCGCCACCTGATCGGCAGCGGCGCCGGGATGAGCAAGCAGCGTTCGTCGGCCGCGGCCGTCCACTCCTCCTGGAGGACCGAGGCGAGCTGATCCAGGTCGGCTTCCTGCGGGACCTTCACCCCGGCGGTGATCGCCCCCTTCAGCGGACCGGCGCAGGCGACGAGCAATCCGATGGCCGCGAGCACGAACTGCCCGTACCCGCTGGCGTTGCTGCGCTCGCCGGGCTCGAGCACGCTCACCTGCCAGACCCACCAGGCCAGGGCGGCGCCGACGACCACGAGCCCGGTGAGCACCGCCCACCGGCCTGCTGTGCTTCGTCCTCGGGTCACCTCTAGAGTGTCCCCACAACACACCTGGTCTCCACAAGGGCGAATCCCCCATCGGCGGCCCGGCCACTCCGGGAAGCTCGCGGGGCAGTTCACTCCACTTAGGACGGCCGCCCGCAGCCCCCGGCCGGCTGCCCGTTCGGGCGGGGAAATCTGCCCCTGCCGGCGCCTTCTTCCGCGTGCCGTGGCTCCGGAGCCGCTCGTAGCGTGAGGAGTCGTGGGTGGGCGAGAGACCGCTGAGGGCGAGAGCTCGGCTGCCGGTCAGGAGCTGCGGTCCGGAGGCAGCCGGGAACGTCGGCACGCCGACGACGTCCCCGCAGCGCTGCCCGGCGATGCCGCACGCCTGAGTCCCGCCCACGTCCTCGGGCTGCAGCGGCTCGCCGGCAACCGTGCTTCGGCTTCGCTGCTCATGCCCGTTGTGCAGCGGCAGGAAGCCGGCACGCTGAGCCCTCCGGCGCCGTCACGGGAGCCCGCTCTGGCCGAACCCGCACCGGCGACCCCCGCACCGGCACCCCCGGCACCCGCAGCTCCGCCGCCCCCGGCGCCCGTGGTGGACCAGGCGCCGGCCGAGACGCCCGTGCAGGAACCCGCCGGACCGGCGCAGGCAGCACCGGAGCCGCCGGCCGTTGCCGAACAGGGGCCTGGTCCCGCCTCGGTCGTTCTCGCCGGGTTCCAGCAACGCGTCGTGGCTCTCCGTGGCCGCCTCGGGGAGAGCGCCGAGGCGCGCAAACGGGAAATCCGGCGGTACGCCGATGCCGAAAAACTGAAGCTCACCGACGCCGTCGACGCGGACGCCCGGGGGGTCGACACCGCCTACGCCGACGCGATCGCCGCCGTCGGCAGGAGCTTCACCGACGCCCGGGACGCCATCACCGGGCAGCGGGACGCCAAGATCCAATCGGCGCGGGAGACCGCCGACAACGGCCTCCGGGCCCTCGACGACACCGTCGCCGCGAAACAGCGTGCCCTGCGCGACGCCGCCGGGGAGAACGCGACCGCCGCCACCGGGTTCGGGACCGAAGAAGCCCAGCGCGCGGTCAACACCTCGCGCGTGCTGGCCGCCGACGCGGTCGCCGCCGGGGGACGCAAGGCCGCCGAACTCGCTCCGCGCAAACGCGGTGACCTGAGCAGCCGCGAGGCGCGGGAAATGGCCGGCGAGCTGGCCTCCGAGCTCACCAAGAACGGGACCGACCTCGCCGCGTCCGCGCGGCAGGACGCCGGCGCGCTGGCCGCGAAGTTCCGCAAGGAGGCCGAAGACGGCGCCGCGAGGTTCGGCGAGTCCAAAGTGGACGCGCGGCGGAAGATCGAGGGGACGCGCGACGCCGCCGTCCGTGACCTCACCGAGCTGGCCCGGGAACCCCTTGCCCAGCTGGAAACCCGGGCGAACGACCTGCAGCGGGACCTGCGGGCGCAACGCCAGGATGCCGCCGCGCAGGTGCGGGCCGGGGCCGGCGCCGGGGTGCGCGGGATCGACACCGCCGCGCAGGCCGCGACGCGGAAGGTCGACGACGAAGCCGCCGGCGCCCGGCGCAAGCTCGACGACACCGCGACGCAGGTCGCCGGCCGGCTCGACGGCGTGAGCCGCCGCGCCGCCGAACGCGTCGTCCACCGCGCCGAAGGGGACCTCACCGCCGCCGTCGACGCCTTCGACACCGCGATGGGCAAGTTCGCGACCGACACCAAGACGGCCTTCGAAGGCGGCTCGGCGCAGGTCGGTGCCCAGGTTTCGGCCCAGGCGACCCAGCTCGTGACGCCGGTCAACGACGCTGCGGCGCGCTTCGCGGACACCGCCGCGAACTCGGCCACCGAGACCAAGCGGGCCATCGACGACCGCGCCGGGCGGGCGGGAACCGACATCGGCGACGTCGTCACGAAGGTCGGCGACGAGCTCCAGAAGACCGTCGACAGCAGCCGGAACGACTGGGCCGGCCAGCTCGGCCGGGGCAAGACCGAGATCACCGCCAAGGTCGACCGGGGACTGGCCGAAGAGCGGAAGCAGGTGACCGAGCTCCCGGCGAAGATCGACGAGCGCGCCAAGGAAATCGAAGAGGAGAGCTGGCTTTCGCGGGGCCTGAAGTGGCTGGGCGGGGTCGTCGTCGGGTTCCTGAAGGCCCTCGCCATCGCCGTCGTCGTGATCGTCGCCGTGGTCCTGGTCGTGCTCGTGGTGGCCGCGGTCGTCATCGGCATCGCCTACGCCATCGGCGGGCTGGCCGCCGTGTTCGCCGTGATCGGGTTCGTGCTCGCCG
Organism: Amycolatopsis vancoresmycina; assembly: GCF_000716785.1. Taxonomy (GTDB): domain Bacteria; phylum Actinomycetota; class Actinomycetes; order Mycobacteriales; family Pseudonocardiaceae; genus Amycolatopsis; species Amycolatopsis vancoresmycina. Next base: position 143,540 of record NZ_JNYY01000007.1, on the reverse strand, counting down.
TGGCGGAGGCGCTGGCCGGCGTGGCCGCCTTCTTCCTCCTGCTGGCGGCCGCGGCGATCGTGCTGCGCGCGTTGTGGCTGATGTACAAGTCGTTCACCAAGGACGGCCTCACCGACTTCGAACGCGGCGAGCTGTTCGGCGAGGCCCTGTTCGACATCCTCACCGTGGTCTTCGGCGAGGAGATCGCGAAATGGTTCGGCGAGTGGTTCAAGGGCCTCGAATTCGCGGGCGACGGCGGCGAACTGGCCGAGCTGCGGAAACTCGTGCCGGACGAGGAACTGCTCGGCCGCCTGCTCAAGGCGGTCGACGGCGACGCGAAAGAGGTCAAGGCGCTGCTCGGGCTCGTCGGCAACGACGGCGCCAAGCTGGAAGAACTCCTCGCCCTCACCGGCAACGACACGGGAAAGCTCCGGGAGCTGGCCGGCCTCGCCGGCGGGGACGGCGTCCGGGCGATCGGGCTCGTCCGGAAGGCCGAGGGCAACGCCGAGCGGGTGATCGAGCTGCTGTGGGCCGAGCGCGACGTCGCCAAGGTCGAGGCGGCCCTCGACGCGGCCGCCGACCTGCGCCGCGCCGGCGTGCCCCCGGCCCGGGTCGACGCGATGACCGCCGGCCGGCTGCGCGCCGCCAAGGATCTCCTACCGGCGGTGGGCAACGACGGGCACAAGCTCGACGAGCTGCTCACGCTGGTCCACGACGACGCCGCCAAGGCCGCCGAGCTGATCCGGAAGGCGGGCGGGGACGCCGACCGCACGCTGGCGTTCCTGCGCAACGCGGGCGGCGACGTCGCCAAGGCCGAAGCCGCCCTCGACGCCGCCGTCGAGCTGGAGCGGGCCGGGATGGACCGCGCGTTCGTCGACGCGCTGACCGCCGACGACCTCGCGGCCGTGAAGAAGCTGCTGCCGCCGGCCAACCAGGACGGCGCCGCGTTGCAGCGCGTGCTGAACCTGTGCAACAAGGACTTCGCACGGGTCGAGCGGTTCCTCAAGGCCCTGCCCGGCCAGCCGGCCGACCTGGAGCGGCTCATCGGCGAGGCCGGCACCGCGCCGTCGGCCGGGTCGGGAGCCGACCGGATCGCGCGGGTGCTCGACCGGATCGGCGAGGGGCCCCACTCGGTGCCGCAGTTCGAGGCCGAGGTGCGCGCGCAGGTGAAGATCGACACGAAGATCCTGCGCGGCGAGGTCAACTCGGGCGGCAAGCTCATCGGCGGCCACTCGCCGGAGATCCTCACCTCGCCCGACTTCCGGATCGTCGGCACGCCCACGACGAACGCGGACGGGACCGTCGTGGCCAAGTTCCGGAAGGTCCTCAACCCCGGACCGCCAGAGGTGCTCTCGACGCCGAAGAAGAGCACCCTCGCCCCGCGCGGCTGGACCGACGCCGACGTCCTGAGCGCCGGGGACCAGGTGGCGCGCACGCCCGTGAGGCAGACCCGAGCCACGGACGGTGCCACGCTGCACACCGGCACGGTCAACGGCGTCGACTGGGTCGTCATCAAGGACGCGAGCGGCCGGGTCACCTCGTCGTTCCCGACCGGCGGACAGGCCTTTACGCTGTGAAAGTGATCCGGGACGACCTCGAGCGGCTGATCCGCCGCGACTACCACCCCGACTACTGGGCGGACGACGTCGCCGGGCGGGCGGCGGAGCTGGTCGCGAAGCTGGAGCCCGCGGACTGGACGTGGCTCGGCGAGACGTGGCCGTCCTGGCCGCCCGGGCACCAGCGGCAGCTGGCCGACGCACTGGCCGGGAGCGGGCCCGCGGGCTGGCCGATCCTGACGGCCATGCTGCGCTCGGCCGACGCCGGGGTCGCGATGCAGGCCGCCGAAGCGCTGCAGCCGGACCCGGCGTGGCCCGGCGACGCGTCCCTGGAGCCGGACCTGCGCCGGCTGCGGGACGTCGTGGAGCCGGAGCTGGCCGACATCCCGGAGGACCTCATCCGCCGCGGGCGCACCGGGGGCCGAGCGACGCCTTGAGCGCGGTGAGCTCACGGCCGACCCGCCCGGCTTCCTCGGTCCGGGCCTGGGCTTCGAAGACGTCGATCGCCTGCCCGGTCGGGTGGCCGGGCAAGGGCTTCAGCGCCAGCAGCCGTCCGTTCTCGACGGTGGCGGTGGCCCCGCACCGGGACACGCACAGCGGACAGAACGTTGCGACTTCGCTGGCCATCGGCGCACCTCCCAGGCGCATCGAAGTCCCATCCTCGCACCGGCGCCGCCGATATTCGATGGCGTTCATGAAGCACACGCGGTTGAGTCGGTCCCCATGGTTCCCCTGCACGGAACGTGCGACGAGCAGTTCTCCGAGGTGCGCACCGCGCTGGCCGAGTCCCTCACCAAGGACGACGTCGGTGCTTCGGTGGCCGTGTTCCTGCACGGCCGGCCCGTGGCCGATCTCTGGGGCGGCTACGCCGACGCCGCCCGGACGGTCCCGTGGGAACGGGACACCGTCACCAACGTCTTTTCCACCACCAAGACGATGATCGCCCTGTGCGCGCTCGTGCTCGCCGACCGCGGTGAGCTCGACCTCGATGCGCCCGTGGCCCGGTACTGGCCGGAGTTCTCCGCCGGGGACGTCCTGGTCCGGCACGTGCTTTCGCACACCTCGGGCCTGCCGACCTGGGACACGCCCATCACCACCGACGACCTGCGCGACCCGCCCAAGGTCACCGCGCTGCTGGCCGCGCAGACCCCGCGGTGGGCGCCCGGCGAGGTCGCCTGCTACCACGCGCTCACGCAGGGGTACCTGCTCGGCGAGGTCGTCCGCCGGATCACCGGGAAGACCATCGGCGCGTTCTTCGCCGCCGAGGTGGCCGGGCCGCTGGGGGCCGACTTCCACATCGGGCTGCCCGCCGCGCACGACGACCGGTTCGCACCCGCCATCGCCCCGCCCGGCGGGCTGACCGTGCCGCCGCCGACCGAGCTCTTCGAGATCGTGCCCAACCCGGAGATCGTGCCCGAGGACACGAACGCCGAGTCCTGGCGGCGGGCCGAAATCCCCTCGGGCGCCGGCTACGGCAACGCCCGGTCGGTCGCCACCGTCCAGTCGGTGCTCACCTCCGGCGGGGGAGGGCTGCTGTCGCGGGCGGGGTGCGAGCGGGCCCTGGAAGAGCAGTACCACGGGCTCGACTACGCCCTCGGCGTCAAGATGCGGTACGGCCTCGGCTACGGCGTCAGCGGCCGGACGTGCTTCTGGGGCGGCATGGGCGGTTCGCTGGTGTTCAACGACTTCGACGCCGGCCTGACCGTCGCCTACGTGATGAACCGGATGCTGGACGCCATCGTGGGCGACGGCCGGGGCATGACGATGGTGGCCGCGGCCTACGGCGGCTTGGGCTAGCCGATCCGGTACAGGCGGCCGCCCTGGACGGCGAGCACGGTCAGCGGGCCGTCCGCCGGTCCCGACGTCGCCTGCCAGCCCGTGGCGCCCGGCGGGGCGGTGGTGGCCTGGGCCGCCGTGAGCGGCAGGCCCGCGCTGCCGCCGCCGGTCACCGTGCCGGCCGCGTCGGTGACGACGACGCAGTCCGGCTGGTCGGCGACCCAGCCGGTGAGGACGGCGCCGGGGCCGGTGGCCGGCGCGTCGAGGGCTGCGCGGGCCGGCTCGGCGGTGCCCGGGTCGAGGTGGCTGCCCAGCTCGGGGCCGTGGCAGCCGAGGGTGAACGCGCCGCTGAACGGGTAGGCCTGCAGCGCACGGGCCGCGGGGCCGGCCGCGCGCTGGATGTGCAGCGCGTCCAGCGCGGCGGGGGCGTCGACGCGGAGCGCGACGGCCGCGAGGCCGAGTGGCGCGTAGCTGCGGCGGACCTCGTCGGCCTTGCCGCCGCCGATCGCGTGCGTCACCAGCGCCAGGGTGACGACCGCCGCGGCGACGTACCGGTGTGGCCACTGTGGACGGTGCACAGTGGACAGCACGGTCAGCGCGATCGTGGCCAGGGCCGCGACCAGGACGTACCGGCTGATGAGCCCGACGTTGCCGCCGGGCACGTTCGCCGTCGTGCGGCCCAGTGCCAGCATCACCGCCAGCGCGAACGCGTAGACCGCCAGCCCGGCCCAGCCCGCGTCGGCCGCCCGCCGGTCGGTGACCGTCCGGCGCAGCAGCAGGCCGAGCAGGGCGATCGTGCAGCCGCCGGCGATCACCGCGACGACGGCGACGTCGACTGACCACAGGCCGCCCACGGCGGCGGCGACGACGGACAGGCGCCCGTCGGGGTCGAAGGCCGCGGTCGCGCCCGACTGTGTCCCGGCGGGCTTGGTGAGCCACCACGCGCCGAGGACGACGACGCCGGCCGCGGCCGGGAGCGCGACCCGGAGCCGGGATTCCCCGCGCAGCCAGGCGACGAAGGCGAGCACGAACCAGATCGGCAGCGCGGCACCGAAGCTGAGGCAGCCCAGGACCGCGGCGGCGGCCGCACCCACCGGCCGTCCGCGGTGGGCGCAGGCGACGGCGACCGTGCACGCGGTCACCGCGGGCACCCAGCTGATGCCGTTGGTGCCCTGGACCCACAGTTCGGTGGCGTGGGAGGTGAACAGCAGCCACGCCATCGCGGCGGTAAGCGCGCCGCGCGTCGACGGCGAGAGGTGCTTCGGCAGCATCGTGCGCAGGGCCAGCACGGCGACCGCGAGCAGGACCACCGTCAGCACGGTCAGCACGCGGTTGTCGCCGCCGAACCACGCCGCGTCGGCGTAGAACAGCAGCGACGGCACGACGAACGGCTGGTCCAGGTGGTAGGTGAAGACCTGGCCTAGCTGCAGGTTCCCGGCGTCGTCGGTGACCTTGGCGAACACGTGCCAGTAGTCGAGCAGGACGTGCATCCGCGGCGCGCGCACCGCCGCGAGCAGCGCGAGGCCGGCCGGCAGGGCCGCGAAGAGCCACCACGCCACCACGAGCCGCCGTCCCGCCGGGCGGCTTGCGGCGACCCGCGGGATGGGCGCGGTGACGTCCGGCCCGGGGGCGTCGGCGAGCGCTGGCTGAGTCATGGGTCTCCTGCCGGGAACGGTGGGTCCGGCGACGGCGGGACCGCCCGGAATCGTATCGGGTGGCCGCTTCTCGCCGGGAAAGCCGGTTACCAGCGCGTTTGCCCGGCCGGTGCCGGCCTCAGCGCGGCGTCGGCGCCCACAGGCCGTCCGCGTCGCCCGCAGCGAGCCGGCCGCGGTACACGCCGATCTTGCGGTCGATCAGGGCCAGGTTCTCCTGCAGCTCCGCCAGCCGGGCCAGCACGTCGGCGCGGTGCTCCTCCAGCAGGGCCAGCCGTTCCGGCTCGTTGCCGCGGCCGGCGGCGACCAGGTCCGCGTACCGGCGGATCGTCTTGATCGGCATGCCGGTGGCCCGCAGCTTGGTGCAGATCTTGATCCAGTCCAGGTCGAGCTTCCGGTAGCGGCGGCGGCCGCCGCTCGTGCGGTCGACCTGCGTCACCACCAGGCCCGCGCGTTCGTAGTAGCGCAGCGTGTGCGCGCTGACGCCGGTGCGGCGGGCCGCGTCCGCGATGGTCAGGCCCTCAGCCGGGATCGGCTTGACTTCGAGCACGCTCTAAATCCTAGCGTCGACGGCATGAACGTTCCGACCGCAACCCGTCCGGGTCTCGTGCTCGCGATCTGCTGCGCCAGCATCGTCGTCGTGGTGATGGACATCTCCATCGTCACCGTCGCGCTGCCCGCGATCCGCCGTGACCTGGGCGCCTCCGTCTCCGGCCTGCAGTGGACCGTGGACGCCTACACGCTCGTGCTGGCCGCGTTCCTCGTGCTCGCCGGGTCGGCCGCCGACCGGTTCGGCCGCAAGCGCGTCTTCCAGTGCGGGCTCGCCGTCTTCGGCGCCGGGTCGCTGTTGTGCAGCCTCGCGCCGGGCATCGGCTGGCTGATCGCGGCCCGCGCGCTGCAGGCCGCCGGCGGCATCATGCTCAACCCCGTCGCGATGGCCATCGTCGCCACCACCTTCCCGGCTCCGGCCGAGCGGGCCCGCGCGATCGGCGTGTTCGGCTCGATGTCCGGCCTGGCGCTCGCGCTCGGGCCGATCCTCGGCGGTGCGCTCGTCGACGGCTTCGGGTGGCGCGCCGTCTTCTGGGTCAACGTCCCGATCATCGCCGCCGCGCTCGTCGCCACCGCGGTGTTCGTGCCCGAGTCGCGGGCACCGCGGGCCCGCCGCTTCGACCCGGTGGGGCAGGCCCTCGTGCTGCTGGTGCTCGGCAGCCTGGTGTTCGGGCTGATCGAAGCGCGCTCGCTGGGCTGGACGTCGCCGTGGATCCTCGGCCTGTTCGCCCTCGCCACAGTCGGCGTGCTGGGCCTCCTGCGCTACGAACCGCGCCGCACCGACCCGCTGCTCGAACTGCGGCTGTTCCGCAGCATCGCGTTCAGTTCGGCGATCGTGATGGCGGTGCTGGCCCTGTGCGGGTTCGGGATCTTCCTGTTCGTCGCCACCCAGTACCTGCAGGAGGTGCGCGGCCTGACCGCCCTGCAGGCGGGGCTGTGCCTGCTGCCCGTCGGGGTGCTCGTCCTGGTCCTGTCCCCGCGGACCGGACGGCTGGTCGGCACGCGGGGCCCGCGGTGGCCGCTGGTCGTCGCCGGGGCAGCGCTGGCGGCGGGCGGTGCCGCGGCGGCGTGGCTCGGCCCGGCGACGCCGCTGCCCGTGGTGCTCGCCACCTTCCTGCTGTTCGGCGTCTTCCTCGGCACGGTCAACCCGCCGATCACGAACACCGCGGTGTCCGGGATGCCGGGGTCGATGGCCGGGGTCGCGGCCTCGCTCGCGTCGTCCGGGCGGCAGACCGGCACCACCCTGGGCGTTGCGCTGGCCGGCTCGGCGCACGGTGTGTGGTGGCTGGTCGCCGCGCTCGGCGCCGGCCTGCTCGCGCTGGCGCTGCTCGGCACCGGGCGCCGGGCGGCCGCGACGGCCCGGCACGCGGCGGGGCTGTTCGACGAGCTCAGCCTCCCGCGACCGACGGGATGATCTGCACCTCGGCGTCCTCGCGCAACGCCGTCCCGGGGCCGCCGCGGTGGCGGCACTCCTCGCCGTCGACGTAGAAGTTGACGTACCGGCGCAGCCCGGCCTGCTCGTCGCGCAGCCGCCGTTCCAGCGCCGGGTACCGCTCGGCGAGCACGTCGAGGAGAGCGCCCAGCGTGGCCGGTTCGGCGACCTCGACGGCCAGCCGCGACTCGCCGCCGGCCTTCTCCCGCAGCGTGCCGGGCAGCAGCACGGTGATCCGCACGGGTCACACCCTCGCCGCGCGGACGCTGAGCACGTCGGGCAGGTGCGCCGCGACGAGCTGCCAGCTGTCGCCGTCGTCGCGGCTGGCGTAGACGTCGCCGGTCCGCGAGCCGAAGTACACCCCGGCCGGGTCGGCGTCGTCGGTGCACATCGCGTCCCGCATTACGCCGGCCCAGTAGGAGTCCGGCAGGCCCGGCCCCAGCGCCTCCCACGACTTGCCGGCGTCCTCGCTGCGGTAGACCCGGCAGTGGCCGTCCGGCGGGAACCGCAGGGCGTCGGCGACCAGCGGGAACGTGTAGATCACCTCGGGCCGGTGCGGGTGCACGACCATCGGGAAGCCGAAGTCGCTGGGCAGCCCCTCGGCGATGGACTGCCAGCTCGCGCCGGCGTCGTCGCTGCGGTAGACGCCGTGGTGGACCTGGGCGAACAGGCGGTCCGGCTCGGCCGGGTGCCGCGCGACCTTGTGCACGCACTGGCCGTATTCGGGGTAGGGATCCGGCACGTGGACCGCCTTGATGCCCGTGTTGCTCGCTTCCCAGGACTCGCCGCCGTCGCCGGTGCGGTAGACGCCGCCGGTGGACATGGCCACGGTGACGCGGGCGGGGTCGGTGGGGTGCGGCAGCACGGTGTGGATGGCCTTGCCGCCACCCCCGGGCGTCCAGTGTTCGCGGTGCGGGTGGTCCCACAGGCCGCGGACCAGCTCGTAGGTGCGGCCGCCGTCGGTGGAGCGGAACAGCGCGGACGGCTCGGTGCCGGCGTAGACGACGTCCGGCTCGCTCGCCGGGCCCGGCACCAGCTGCCACGCCCGCGCGAGCGACTCGCCGGTGTCCGGCGGGAAGGCGATCGGCGCGTGGTCGGGTTCGGTCCAGGTCGCGCCCAGGTCGTCGCTGGTGGCGACGCTCGGCCCGAAGTGCTCGCTGGTGACCCCGGCCAGCAGCCGCGGGGTGGCGCGGCGCGTGTCGATGCCGACCGCGTACACCTCCGTCATGGGGTGGTGCGGGCCGGTCACCTCCCACGTCGTCCGGTCGTCCGTGCTGGTCGCCAGCCACAGACCCTTGCGCGTGCCGATCGCGAGCAGGACGGACATCGGACACCTCCGGCGTGGTGATGCAGGTCACAGGTACTCTGCCGCAAAAATCGTCCCGGGGAAATGTCGAACGGCCGGCCGGCGCGTTCGACGCGGGGGTGAAGGCCGGTCACCGCGTCCGGGAACGCACCGGACCCCGGCCGAAGCGCACAAGGAGCACACCATGCGGTTTCTCATGATGCACCGGGTCGACGAGCACGACCCCAAGTCGTGGAACCCCAGCCAGGAGTTCATCGCGACGATGGGCGGGTTCATCCAGGAGTCGGTGGAGAAGGGCATCCTGATCACCGCGGAGGGCGTCCACCCGACGGAGAAGGGCGCGCTGGTCCGCAAGCCGCGCGGCGCCGCGATCCGGGTGACCGACGGGCCGTTCGCCGAGGCCAAGGAGGTCATCGGCGGGTTCGCGCTGATCAACGCGGCGGACCGGGCGGAGGCCGTCGAGTTCGCCAAGCGGTACGCCGAGCTGTTCGACCAGGACATCGAGGTGGAGGTCCGCCAGGTCGTCGAGTTCGACGAACTGCCGACGCAGGACTGACGACGTCCGGTGGCGCTAGGCTGGCGGAAACCGTTCTGGGGGTCGAACGATGTTCCTGGTCACCGGCGCCACCGGCAATGTCGGCGCGGAAGTGGTTTCGGCACTCGCGGCGGCGGGTGCCCCGGTCCGGGCGCTGGTGCGCCGGCCGGATGTGCGGCTGCCGGACGGGGTGGAGGCCGCGGTCGGCGACCTCAACTCGCCCGGCAGCCTGGCGGACGCGCTGAAGGGCGTCGAAGGCGTCTTCCTGCTGTCCGGCTACGAGGACATGTCCGGCATGCTGCGGGACGCCGGCGTGCGGCGGATCGTGCTGCTGTCCGGCGGCTCGGCGGCGCTCGCGGACATGGGCAACGCCGTCTCCCGCTACATGACGCTGTCCGAGCGGGCGGTGCGGGAATCGGGCCTGGACTGGACGTTCCTGCGGCCGCGTGCCTTCATGGCGAACGCCCTGCGCTGGCTGCCGCAGCTGCGCGCGGGTGACACCGTCCGCGTCCAGTTCCCGCGGGTCGCGGCGGCGTGCATCGACCCGGCGGACATCGCGGCGGTGGCGGCGCTCGCGCTGGCCGGCGGCCACGAGGGGCTCGTCCACGAGCTGACCGGGCCGGTGGCGCTGCGGCCGGCGGAGCAGGTCGCCGTGCTGGCCTCGGTGCTCGGCCGCGACCTGCGTTGCGTGGAGCTGCCGGACGCCGAGACGCGCGCGGAGCTCGAGGCGAGCATGCCGCAGGAGTACGTCGAGGCGTTCTGGAGCTTCTACGTCGACGGGACGCTGGACGAGGCGACGGTGTTCCCGACGGTGCCCGACGTGACCGGGCGGCCGGCGCGGACGTTCGCGGAGTGGGCCGAGGCGCACGCGGACGCCTTCCGCTGAGCCGCCGCCGTCCCCTGGACGGCCGTTGTGCTTCCCGGGCGGTGCGGCCAAGGTGGTTGCGGCGGCCGGCGCGGGGGGAGTGCGGAGTTGAGCGGTGCACACCGGTCCTGGCCCGACCTGGCCGCCGTGCTCGCCGTCCTGCTCGCGGTGCCCGTCGCCGCCAGCAGCCTGCTCGTGCTCGGGCTCGCCGGGAACCTCGCCTGGCCCGGGTACTTCTGGGTGCTGCCGCTCGGCTGGGCCCTCGCCGGCGGGATCACCTTCGTGCCCGCCTTCGAACACTTCCTGCTGCCGCTGACCTTCGGCATGCGGCGCCCGACGACCCGGGAGCTCGCGCGGCTCACCCCGGGCTGGCAGGCCGTCTGCGTCGCCGCCGGGGTCGACGGGGACCGCTACCGGCTGTGGGTCGACCGGTCGCGCGAGCTCAACGCCTTCGCCGCCGGCGGCCGGACCGTCGCCGTCACGCGGACCGCGCTGGAGCTGCCGCCGCCGAGCCTGGAGGCGATCCTCGCGCACGAGCTCGGCCACCACCTGGCCGGGCACTCCCGGCTCTCGCTGTACGTCTGGTGGCTGGAGCTGCCGGCCCGGCTCCTGACGCGCCTGGTCCGGCTGCTCGCACTGGCCGTGCCGTACGCCGGGCGCGCGTTCGCGGCTTTCGGGCGGTCGGTGGCCGTTCTCGTCACCGTGCTGCTGACGCTGGGCATCCTCACCGCGCTCGCGTTCCTCGACCCGTGGCTGCTGCTGGCGCCGCTGCTCGGCCCGGTGCTCGCCTGGTCGAAACGGCTCGGCGAATACCGCGCCGACCTGGTCGCGGCGCGGCTGGGCTACGGACCGGAGCTGATCACGCTGTTCCGGGAGTGGATCCGGGCGGGCGGCGGCGACGAGCGGCGGATGTGGGCGCGGCTGCTGGCCGGGCACCCGGCGCACGTCGACCGGATCAAGCGGCTGCAGGACCGCGGTTTCCGGGCCTGAGGAAGTATTTCTGCGAAGGTGTGTCCAAGGGGCCGGCCGCCGTTCGTAGTGGTGGCGTACGGCAACCGAGCCACTGGAGGATCCCGTGAAGTACCTGATGCTGATCAACGCCAGTCTGAACGCCGAGGGCGAGGCCGTCGGCGGCTGCACGCCCGAGGGCTGGCAGCTGTTCTACAAGGAGATCCAGGAGGCGGGCGTCTACTGCTACGGGAGCCCGCTCGCCGACTTCACCACGGCCACCACGGTCCGGGTCGACGACCGCGGCGAGCGCGTCGTCACCGACGGCCCGTTCGCCGAAACCCGCGAGGTGCTCGGCGGGTACTTCGTCGTCGACGTGCCGGACCTGGACGTCGCCCTCGACTGGGCGGCGCGCTGCCCGGGGTCGCAGGACGGCGGGTCGATCGTGGTGCGGCCGCTCGCCGACTACGTGGGCTGACGGCGGTGACGGGGCGGGCGGTCACTTCGGTCGAAGCGGTGTTCCGGGAGGAGCGCGGGCTGCTGCTCGCCGCGCTCGTCCGGCGGTTCGGCGACCTCGACCTGGCCGAAGAGGTGACGTCGGAGGCGATCGAAGCCGCGCTGGTGCGCTGGCCCGCCGAGGGGGTGCCGCCGAAGCCGGGCGCGTGGCTGATGACGACGGCCCGGCGCAAGGCGGTCGACCGGCTGCGCCGCGACCAGGCCTACGCGGCCCGGCTCGCGGTGCTGCAGGTCGAGGCCGAGCGCGCGGCCCCCGCCCCGGCCGCCGACGGCGACGAGCTCCCGGACGAGCGGCTCCAGCTGTTCTTCACCTGCGCGCACCCGGCCCTGTCCGCCGAGGACCGCACGGCGCTGACGTTGCGCTGCCTCGCCGGGCTGACCACGCCGGAGGTGGCGCGGGCGTTCCTGGTGCCGAGCGCGACGATGGGGAAGCGGATCGTGCGCGCGAAGAACCGGATCCGCACGCTGCGCATCCCGTTCCGGGTGCCGGACACCGGCGAGCTGCCCGCGCGGCTGCCGGGCGTGCTCCAGGTCGTCTACTCGATCTTCACGGAGGGGTACGCGGCCAGTTCGGGCCCGTCCCTGCAGCGGCTCGACCTGGCGGAGGAGGCGATCCGCCTGGCCCGGATCCTGCGCCGGCTGCTGCCGGGCGAGCGCGAGGTGGCGGGCCTGCTGGCGCTGCTGCTGCTGGTCCACGCGCGCCGGGAGGCCCGCACGGACCCCGGCGGCGCGCTGGTCCTGCTCGACGACCAGGACCGCGCCCGCTGGGACCGCGCGATGATCGAGGAGGGAGCGGCCCTGGTGGTGACGGCGCTGTCCGGCGGCCCACCGGGCTGGTACGGCGTCCAGGCGGCGATCGCGGCCCTGCACGACGAGGCCCCGGACGTGGCGGGCACGGACTGGCCCCAGATCGTGGCGTTGTACGACGTGCTGCGCGGCCTGTCGCCGTCCCCGGTGGTGGAGCTGAACCGTGCGGTGGCGGTGGCGATGCGCGACGGCCCGGCGGCCGGACTGTCCCTTTTGGACGAACTGGCGGCGGAGCCGAGGCTGCGCGGCTACGGCCCGTTTTCGGCGGCCCGCGGCGACCTCCTGTCCCGCCTCGGCCGCCACACCGAGGCGGCCGAGGCGTACCGGGAGGCGTTGTCCCTGGCCGGAACCGAACCGGAGCGGGCCCACCTGCGCGCCCGATTGGCGGGGCCCTAGCCGGTCGTGAGTGAGAAACAGTGTTCTAACACTGTTTCTCACTCACGAGCACGCACGGCGAGAATCCATGAAGCAGCCCGCCACGGCCGGCGGTCGCGGCCTGGAACTGTCGGTGGCCCCCGGTAAGCTGGAAACCGGGGGCCGGAGGCCTACGCAGCCCGCAGCGCCGCCACCGCGGGCGCGAACATCGTCGCCTTGATCGCCCCCAGCGTCCCGCGGTCCTTCCCCGCCAGCGCCGCCACCCGTTCGCTCGCCACCTTCACCACGTCACCTTCGGCCGCGACCTCGTCCACCAGCCCGACCTCCGCCGCCTCCGAACCGCCGAACCGCCGTCCGGTCGTCATCGACGCCATCGCCGCCGACGGCGTCAGCTTCCCCTGGATCAACGCCGCCATCCCCGGCGTGAACGGGATGTTGATGTCCGCCTCCGGGAAGCAGAAGTAGCCGCGATCCGCGCGCATCACGCGGAAGTCGTGCGCCATCGCCAGCATCGCGCCCGCGCCGAACGCGTGGCCGTTGATCGCCGCCACCGTCGGGACCGGCAGCGTCAGCACCCGCGCGAACAGCTCCTGGACCTCGGCGACGTACGCCGACGCCTGGTCGCCGTGGGCGGTCAGCCAGTCGAGGTCCAGGCCGTTCGAATAGAACTTGCCGCCGCCGGTGGTCACCAGGGCGCCTTCCACACCGTCCAAAAAGGAATGGACGCGCTGGAGCCAGTCCGGGGAGAACCGGTTTTCGTCGTCGCCGAGGTCGAGCACGGAAACGGTCACGGTCGGTCCTTTTCTCGAGGGGGCACGGTCAGCACGGCCCGCACGGCGGCGGCCAGCCTTTCCCGCACCAGTGGGTCGGTGATGTCCCGGCGGAAGAACGCGGTCGGCAGGTCGACGACGCACGTCGTGATCACGTCGACGGCCAGGCCGTCACCGCGGTCCCACAGCTGCCGGGCGAGCCGCACCAGCAGCGCGACCAGGCGTTTGTCCACCGCGTGCAGCTCGTCCGCCAGGTCGCCGGGCAGTTCGGGGCCGAACAGCCGGTCGCCCCGCACCTTCAGCAGCATCCGGGCCCCGTCGGGCCGGACCAGAGCGAACGCGGCGGGCGCGTCGGCCGCCGCGACGACCGCGTCCACCGGCGAAGCCGCCTGGTCCACGAGCGACGTCTGGAGGTCGAGGAAAGCTGTCGCCGCGCGCAACCAGACCCGGGCCAGCAGGGCGCTCAGCGACCCGAACGCGTGATAGATCGTCCCGTTCGGGACGCCCGCGGCCGCCGCCAGGCCACGGACCGTCACCTCCGAAGGCGAGGCGACGAGCCGCTCGGCGACGTCGAGCAGCGCGTCGAGGTCGTGAACGCGGGGGCGGGGCATGCCGCGACCGTAACAGAACACGTGCTCCAAAACCAGCGCGGTAGGCTGCGCCCGTGGAGATCTGGATCAACCCGGCGTGCTCGAAGTGCCGGTCGGCGGTGTCGATACTGGACGAAGCGGGCGCGGAGTACACCGTGCGCCGCTACCTCGAGGACCCGCCGACGGCGGTGGAGCTCGAAGCCGTCCTGAAGCGCCTCGGCCTCGAACCGTGGGACATCGCGCGCACCGCCGAGCCGGTCGCGAAGGACCTCGGCCTCAAGTCGTGGGGCCGCACACCGGACGACCGGTCCCGCTGGATCGACGCGCTGGCCGAGCACCCGAAGCTGATCCAGCGCCCGATCATCACGGCCGACGACGGCACGGCGGTCGTCGCCCGCGACCCCGAAACGGTGCGGTCGGTCCTCTGAACCGAGGGGAAGGCCGGATCAGGCCGCGGACCGCAGCCCGGCGGGACGACGCCGGAGAGCAGTCTCGGTCAATGCCGGGGGCCGGTATTCCTGGTCGAGCGCGGTGACGTCGGTACCAGGCGGGACGATCTCGTCGATCCGGTCCATGACCTCGTCGGACAGTTCGACCTCGGCCCCGGCCAGCAGGTCGTCGAGGTGGGCCATGGTGCGCGGGCCGAGGAGCGCGGCGGTGACGCCCGGGTGGGCGACGGCGAACGCCATCGCCAGGTGAGTCATCGGCAGGCCGGCCTCCTGCGCGAGGGGCACGAGTCGTTCGACGACGTCGATGCGGCGTTCGTCGGAGAGGTGGCGGGAGAACCGGACGCGTTTGAGGTCGTTGCCACCGCCCTTGCGCACCCGGCCGGTCAGCAGGCCCTGGGCGAACGGACCCCACACCAGGACGCCCAAGCCGTACTCCTGCGCGATCGGCAGGACCTCCCGTTCGATGCCGCGGTTCAGGATCGAGTACGGCGGCTGCTCGGTGCGCATCCGCTGCAACCCGGCGCGTTCGGCCACCCATTGGGCTTCGACGATCATGGAGGCGGGTGTCGTCGAGGAACCGATCACGCGCACCTTGCCCGCCCGGACGAGGTCGGTCAGGGCGGACAGGGTCTCCTCCGGGTCGGTGTCCGGGTCGGGCCGCTGGAGCTGGTAGATGTCGAGGTAGTCGGTGCCGAGCCGGCGCAGGGAGTTTTCGACGGCGGTGGTGATCCAGCGGCGGGAGCCGCCCTGCCGGTTGGGCCCCGCACCCATGGGCAGGCCGACCTTGGTGGCCAGTACCACGTCGTCGCGCCGGCCCTTCAAGGCCTTTCCGACGATGTCCTCGGAGTCGGCGTAGCGGTCGGCGGTGTCGATGAGGTTGATCCCGGCGTCGATCGCCATGTGGATGATCCGGACGGACTCGTCCGGATCGTTGCCCATCGGGCTCGCGAACATCAACGTGCCGAGGGCGTACGGGCTGACCTCGATCCCGGTCCGCCCCAGCTTGCGGTACTTCATCGACGTGCTCCTCCGGTGCAGGCCGGCAGGGTGGATCCCGCCGGCCGGTACCGCCACCTTCCGCGAGCCGCCCGGAACCGGCCAGTACCCGCCGCAGCCGGTGGATCGGGAGTACCACGACGGGACGCGGCCGGCCGCCGATACTGGAGGGATGAGCGGAACCACGGATCTCGGCCGGGCCCTGCACGCTTGGCGGGACCGCACGAAACCGGCGGAGGTCGGCCTGCCGGGCGACGAACACCGGCGCGCGCCGGGCCTGCGGCGTGAGGAGCTCGCCCTGCTCGCCGGCCTCTCCGTCGACTACCTCGTGCGGCTCGAACAGGGCAGGTCGACCAATCCGTCCCCGCAGGTGCTGTCCACGCTGGCCCGCGCGTTGCGGCTGACGGCGGCGGAGCGCGAGCACCTGTTCGTGCTCGCCGGTCAGGCGGTGCCCGGCCCCGGGCAGGTGTCCGACCACGTGCCCGCAGGCGTCCAGCGCCTGCTGGACCGGCTGACGGGCACGCCGCTGAGCGTGTACGACGCCGCGTGGAACCTCATCACGTGGAACCCGCTGTGGGCCGCGCTGTTCGGCGACCCGCCCGCACCGCGCGATTTCAGGAGGAACGCGGTGTGGTGGTCGTTCGTCGAACCCCCCGCCGGATACCCCCAGGCCGTGAGCCGGGAGACCGGACACCGCACGGCCTTCGTGTCCGACCTGCGAGCGGCGTCGGCCCGCTACCCGGGGGACGCCGGCCTGGCCGCCCTGATCGACGAGCTCCGGACCCGCAGCGGTGACTTCGCGGCGCTGTGGGACTCCGGCGTGGTGGGCGTCCACGGGCCCCTGACCAAAACGGTCCGGCACGCGAGCGTCGGTGAGATCACCCTCGACTGCGACATCCTCGCCGCACTCGGGGCCGACCTGCGGATCATGGCCTTCACCGCGGCGGAGGGCAGTGAGACGGCCGAGCGGCTGCGGCTGCTGGAGGTCGTCGGCGTCCAGGCATTGACCGGAGCCGGAACGGACACCTGATCAGGGAATTGCGTCGGTCTTCGCGAGCAGCGGGACGTCCAGCGGCACCGTCTCCGGGTACTTGATCCCGGCGCCGGTGTTGAGCACGACGACGTCTTCGTCGCCCCCGAGCCAGCCCGACTCGCGAAGCTGCCGCAGCGCCGCGAAGCACGCGCCGCCCTCCGGGCAGACGAAGGTGCCTTCGCGCTCGGTCAGTTCCCGTTGTGCCGCAAGCAGTTCCTCGTCGGTGACGGCGACCGCGGCGCCGCCCGTCGCGTACACGGCGTCGAGCACGAGGAAGTCGCCCAAAGCCTTGGGTACGGTGATGCCGAAGGCGACCGTCCGCGCGTCCGGGAAGGGTTCGCTTTCCCTTGCCCCGCGCGAAAAGGCCGTGACGATCGGCGCGCACCCGGTCGCCTGCACCGCCACGAGCCGCGGCAGCGGGCCGGAAACCCAGCCCAGTTCACGCAGTTCCAGCAGCGCCTTGTAGATCCCGATGATGCCGACGCCGCCGCCGGTCGGATACAGGATGACGTCCGGGAGCCGCCAGCCGAACTGCTCGGCGATCTCGTACCCCATCGTCTTCTTGCCCTCGATGCGGTACGGCTCCTTCAGCGTCGAAACGTCCTGCACCCCCGGGCGACGCGGAACCGCCGAAGCGACGAGCTTGCCCGCGTCACCGATGAGACCGTCCACCCGGTACAGCTCGGCGCCGGCGGCGACGCACTCGCGCATGGTGATCGGCGGCGCGTCGTCCGGCATGGCGATCAGGCTCGACAGTCCCGCGCGCGCCGCGTACAGCGCCCACGCCGCGCCCGCGTTGCCGTTCGTCGGCATCGCGATCCCGCGGACGCCGAGCTCGGCCGCCCGCGAGACGCCGACCGCGGCCCCGCGCGCCTTGAACGTGCCCGTCGGGACCAGCCCTTCGTCCTTCATCCACAGGCGGGACAAGCCCAGCTCGCGGCCGTAGCGCGGCAGCCGCAGCAATGGCGTCATGCCTTCGCCGAGGCTGACGACGTGCTCGGGCGAGCGCACCGGCAGCACCTCGTGGTAGCGCCACAGCGTCGGCTCGCGCCCGGCGATTTCCTTCGGCGTCACGGCTTCGCGGACACCGTCCAGGTCGTACCGCGCGAGCAGCGGCGCGCCGGCCGGGGAGAGCCCCTGGACGGTGTCGGCGTCCAGGCGGTCACCGGTTCGCGAGCATTCCAGGTGGCTGAGGAAGGAATACGGCACAACAGCGATCCTAGGTCCTAAAGTGAGGGCATGGACGCGCTGCGGGTGTGCCTGTACGTCTTCGCCGGGGTGACGCTCGGCACCTGGTTGGTGTCCGTCCTGACCAGGGAGTACTCCTGGGTCGACCGGATCTGGTCGATCGTGCCGGTGGCCTACGTCGGCATCTTCGCGGGCGCCGCCGGGTTCGCCGACGCGCGGCTGGACGTGATGTTCGCGCTGGTGGCGTTGTGGGGGATCCGGCTGACGTTCAACTTCGCGCGGAAGGGTGGTTACGCGCCGGGCGGCGAGGACTACCGGTGGGCCGTGCTGCGCGAGCGGATGGCGCCGTGGCAGTTCCAGGTCTTCAACTTCTGCTTCATCTCGCTGTACCAGAACGTGATCCTGCTGCTGATCACGCTCCCGGCGCTGACCGCGCTGGAGCACCCCGGCGGCTTCGGCGCCGCGGACGTCGTCGTCGCGCTGATCTTCGCCGCGTTCCTGGTCGGGGAGACGGCCGCCGACCAGCAGCAGTGGGAGTTCCACCGCGAGAAGCACGCGGGCCGGGCGGCTTCGCGGTTCCTGCAGACGGGGTTGTTCCGCTACTCGCGGCACCCGAACTTCTTCTTCGAGCAGGCGCAGTGGTGGGCGATCGCCGTGTTCGGCGTCGTCGCGGGCGGTCTGCAGTGGACGGTCATCGGCGCGGTCCTGCTGACGCTGCTGTTCGTCGGCTCGACGCGGTTCACCGAGAGCATCACGAAGTCCCGGTACCCGGAGTACGCCGACTACCAGCGCCGGACGTCGGCGGTGGTCCCGTGGCCGGCCCGCGGATGACGGTCGTCGCCGCGCTGCAGCTCGCGGCGGGCGTTCCCCTGTCGCGGATCCTGGCGTTCGAGGACGAACTCCGTGGCGTCGACCTGGTCGTGCTGCCGGAGGCGGTGCTCGGCGGCTATCCGGGCCGGACGCCGTTCGTCGAGTACTTCCACGCGGCGGTGCCGGTGCCGGGCCCGGAGACGGCGGCGCTGGCCGGTCTGGCGTCCCGGACCGGCGCGTCCCTGGTGGCAGGCGTCATCGAGCGCGACGGCTCGACGTTGTACAGCACGGCGGTGTTCCTCGACCCGGACCTCGGGCTGGTGGGCAAGCACCGCAAGCTGGTGCCCACCGCGCGGGAACGCGTGTTCTGGGGCCGCGGCGACGGCTCGACGCTCCCGGTGATCCCGACGGCGGCGGGCCTGGCGGGCGCGGCGATCTGCTGGGAGAACCACATGCCGTTGCTGCGCGCGGCGATGTACGCGAAGGGCGTGCAGATCTGGTGCGCTCCGACGGCGGACGACCGCGAAGTCTGGCAGGCGTCGATGCGCCACATCGCGGACGAGGGCCGCTGTTTCGTGGTTTCGGCGTGCCCGTACGAGTCGGCGGGCGACGACCGGTTCCGCGGCGGCAGCGTGATCGTGGGCCCGACGGGTGACGTGCTGGCGGGCCCGCTCCAGGACGGCGAGGGCCTGATCACGGCGGAAATCGACCTCGACGAGCTCGTGGCGGCGCGCAAGAGCCTCGACGTGTCGGGGCACTACGCGCGCCCGGACGTGTTCGCGCTGACGGTGGACGAACGGCCGCGGGACGGCGTCACCTTCCTGCGGTGACGCCGTCCCGCGCGCGCTCAGACCGCCGCGCGGCCGCCGTCCACCGGCAGGATTGCGCCCTGGACGAAGCTCGACCCTTGCGTCACCAGGAACGTGATCGCCGCCGCGATTTCCTCCGGGGCCGCCACGCGGCCCGCCGGGCCTGCCGAAGCCAGCTCGTCCAGGCCGTCGCCGAAGGCAGCTGTTCCCTCCGTGCGGGTCGGGCCTGGGCTGACCGCGTTGACCCTGACTCCCGATGGCCCGTACTCCGCCGCCCACGCCTTCGTCATCAGCTCCACCGCCGCCTTCGACGCGCCGTACACCGCCATGCCCGCCATCCCGCGGAGCGCCACCATCGTGGACACGTTGACGATCGCGCCGTGGCCGCGTGCCGCCATTTCCGGCGCCAGCGCGGCGACGAGGTAGAACGGCACCTTCACGTTCGTCGCGAACACCGCGTCGAAGTCCGTCTCCGGGAAGTCGGCCGTCGGGCCGGTCGGGAAGATCCCGGCGTTGTTGACCAGCACGTCGATCGGCCCGCCGACCTCGCGTGCCCGGTCCGCCAGGGCGCGCGCCGACGCCGCGTCCGTCAGCTCCGCCGCCACGAAGTCGGCCTTGCCGCCGGCCGCGCGGATCGTCTGGACGACCTCGGCGCCACGGCCGGCGTCGCGGCCGGACAGCACCACGTGGGCGCCGAGCCCCGCCAGCGCCACCGCCGTCGCGCGGCCGATGCCGCTCGTCCCGCCGGTCACCAGCGCCGTCGACCCGGACAGTTCTGCACTCATCGCTCTGCTCCTTCGAATCCTCGGTCGAAGGGTTCAAGCGCGCCCACCGGGAACGGGCTTCCGGATCCGGGTTCGGCCCTCCTTATACCCCCGATCCGGTTTGCCGATGGTCTTCCAGCGCCGCGACGAACTCCGCCACGTCCCGCCGCCGCGACGCCGCCGGCCACACGGCCCAGGTCCGCCGGACGATCGGCCGCCCGGCCAGCGGCACCCACCGCACCGTGTCCGGCAGCGGGTACGGCCACTCGGGCGGCGCGAACGCGTACGCCCCGCCCGCACTGACCGCCGGGATCTTGAGCTCGACGATCAGCCGCTGCTCCTCCGGGACCTCCGGGCCGACGTCGAGGCCGTGGCTGCGCAGGATCGCCGCCAGCTCGTCGTACCACGCCGGGCTGCCCGCACGCGGGAACGCGAACCACTCCAGCCCGGCCAGCGCCTCCAGCCGGACCGGTGCGCCGAGTTTCTCCGCCACGTTCGCGGCCAGCAGGACACCCACGTCCTCGGCCACCACCAGCACCGCGTCCAGGTCGGGCCCGGCCGGGCGCTCGCGGACCAGCCCGACGTCGAGCTCGCCCGCCCGCAGCGCGGCCACCTGCGCCACCGACGACAGGTGCCGCGCCTGCACCCGCGTGCCCGGCAGCCGCGCGAGCGCCGACGGCAGCAGCTCCGGCGGCAGTTCCAGGGGGACGCCGACGCGCAGCACGCCGCCGCCGTCGCTCGTGTGCCGGGCCATCGCCGCGACCGCCTGGTCGTGGCGGGCCAGCACGGCGCGGGCCTCGCCGAGCAGCGTCGTGCCGGCGTCCGTCACCTGGACACCGGTGCTCGTGCGCACCAGCAGCGGGACGCCGAGCCGCCGTTCCAGCGCGGTGATCGTCTGGGACAGGGCAGGCTGGCTGACGTGCAGCTGCCGCGCCGCCTTCGACATCGCGCCCGCCTCGACGACCGCGACGAACGTCCGGAGCTCGCGGATCTCCATCAGCCGCTCCACCTGATCGGCAGCGACTTGAGGCCGTTCTGGAAGTTCGACCGCAGCCGCACGGGCTCCCCGGCGAGTTCCACGAACCCCAGCAGGTCGAGCACCGCGTCGAACATCGCTCGCAGCTGGACCCGTGCGAGGTGCGCGCCGAGGCAGAAGTGCGGGCCGTGGCCGAAGGTGAGGTGGTCGTTCGGGGTCCGGCCGATGTCGAAGGTGTCCGGATCGGGGAACACCGAAGGATCCCGGTTGGCCGACGAGAACCAGACCACCACCTTGTCACCGGCGGCAATGTCCACATCGGACAGCCGGACGCCGGATGCCGCCGTGCGCCGGAAGTG
This sequence comes from Amycolatopsis vancoresmycina, assembly GCF_000716785.1. Classification (GTDB taxonomy): domain Bacteria; phylum Actinomycetota; class Actinomycetes; order Mycobacteriales; family Pseudonocardiaceae; genus Amycolatopsis; species Amycolatopsis vancoresmycina. Next base: position 122,500 of record NZ_JNYY01000007.1, on the reverse strand, counting down.
CACCACCGGCGTCCACCACCGCAACATCTCTTCCACCGCCGAGGGCAGCAGGGACCGGTCGTCGAGGAGCCGCCGGTATTCCGCGGGGTGCGAGAGCAGCGCGAGCAGCCCACCGGGCAGGCCGTTGCGCAGGGTTTCGTTGCCCGCCACGGAAAACAGCCAGAACAGGTTCTCGAACTCGGCGAGCGAGACGCGCCCGCCGTCGTCGCCGACGTGCTGCATCAGGTTGCTCATGACGTCGTCGCCGGGGTGCTCCCGTTTGTACTCGCCCAACGCGTTCGCGTACGCGTAGAGATCCGGCATGCCCGCGCGCGTCCGGGGATCCGGCATCGACCCGTCCGGCCCCGGCGACGGGCGGACGGCGAGCGCGACCCTGGCCAGCTCGCTCACCTCGGAAACGGAAACGGTCGAGCTCACCGCGTACTCGGGATCCTGGTACCCGATCACGCGGTTGCTCCAGTCGTACATCAGCCGCCGGTCCTCGTCCGGCACGCCGAACACGCCGGCCAGGGTGCGCAGCGGCAGATCGGCGGCCACCTGCGCGAAGTCGCACTCGCCGCGATCGGCGACGGCGAGAACGAGCTCCCGCGCCCAGCTCTCGATCTGCGACGTCAGCTTCGCGATCGCGCGCGGGGTGAACGCCTTCGTGAGCAGCCCGCGCAGCCGGCCGTGCTCCGGCGGGTCCATGTTCAGCATCATCCGGCGCACGTACGCGAGGTCCGCGGCGTCGCGGATCTGCGTGCCGCCGAGCTGCGAAGAGAACACTCCCGGGTCGCGCAGCACGCGCCGCACCTCGGCGTGCCCGAGCACGGCCCAGAAGTCGTCGACGCGCACCACCGGGCCGGCGCGCCGCAGCCGCGCCAGCTCGTCGTACGGGACACCCTGCACGTAGGTGTCCGGATCGGTGATCGTCACGGGCCAGACCCTAGCCGCGCCCACCGACAATTTGGGAGGCTGCGCTGATGGACACGCTCAACATGCGCATCGGGGGCAAGGGCGAACCGGCCGTCCTCCTCCTGCACGGCCTCGGCGCGACCGGTGCTGTCTGGGACCACTTCGCCGTCCAGCTCGACCGGCGCGTCCTGGTGCCCGACCTGCCCGGCCACGGCCCGTCCGCACCCCTGCCGCACTACAGCTTCGCCACGCTCGCCGAGGCGGTCGCGCGGGCGCTGCCGGACGGCGGGCCGCTGGTCGTCGCCGGGCATTCGCTCGGCGGGGTGCTCGCGCTGGAACTGGCGTCCGACCGCTACGACGTCGAGGTCGCGGGCGTGCTCGCCCTCGGTGTGAAGGTCGAGTGGAGCCAGGACGACCTGAACCGCGCGGCCTCGTTCGCGGCCAAGCCGCCGCGGGTGTTCGAGACGCTGGCCGACGCCGAACAGGCCTACCTGAAGGTGTCCGGGCTGCTGGGGATCGCGCCCACCGACCCGGCCGGGCTTCGCGAGACCGAGGGAGGTTGGCGCCTCGCGTTGGACCCGGCCGCGTTCGGCCTCGGCGCACCGGACATGCCGGCCCTGCTGGCCGGGGCGCGCTGCCCGGTCGTGCTCGCCGCGGGGGAGAACGACCCGATGAGTCGTCCGGAGCAGCTGCGGGCGCTCGACGCCGACGCCGTCACGCTCGCCGGGCTCGGGCACAACGCCCACGTCGAAGACCCGGCCGCCGTGCGTGCCCTGCTGAAGCGCTTCGGCGTCTGAAGGTCCGGGTGCAGCCGTCGTACCCCAAGCGACGGCTGCTCCGCGAACCCCTCGCCACCACCGGACACGGCACAGCCTAGGAAGGCGTGGTGGACGAGCGCCTGTACCGCGGGCCCGCGCCGTGGTCACCCTCGGTACCTGCGGAAACGGTTATCTTCGCCGATCGGTGGTACATCTCGGGCGGCACGATCGTGATGCTGGAGAGGTACGTTCCGCCAGGGGGACGCCGGAGAGGACACGTGTGGACGAAGGTCCGTCGTTCGCCGGGTGGCTGCGCGACCGGCGTGTGCTCGCCGGCCTCACCCAGGCCCAGCTCGCCGAGCGCGCGGGGCTGAGCCTGCGCGCGGTGCGCAACGCCGAGCTCGGCAGCGTCCGGCGGCCCCGGCCGGAGACCGAGCGGCGGTTGCGGGAAGCGCTCGCCGAGGCCCCGCCGGAGCCGGTGCGGATCGGCGTCCTGGGCCCGCTGACGGTGACGCGGGGGACCGAGCCGGTGGCGATCGGCGCCGAAAAGCAGCGCCTGCTGCTGGCCATGCTGGCCCTGCAGCCGAACCGGACCGTCCGGCGCGAGGACCTCGTCGACGTCGTCTGGGACGAGCCGCCGTCGTCCTGCCTGGAACTGCTCCACACCTACGTCGCGCGGCTGCGGCGGGCGCTGCGGCCCGCCGACCTCATCGCCACGGACAAGGGCGGCTACCGGCTCGCCGCCGGGGAACAGGAGCTCGACCTGCTGGAGTTCGAGGCGCTCCTCGCCCGCGACGCCCACCGCGAGGCCCTCGGGCTCTGGCGCGGCCCCGCCCTCGCCGACCTCGGACGGCTCCGCCAGCACCCGGCCCGGCTCGCGATCGCCATGCAGCGCGCCAAGGCCGTGATGGGCTACGCCGAGACCGCCGACCCCGAGGACGCGGCCGTGCAGCTGCGGGTGCTGACCGCCGAAGAGCCGTTGAACGAGTCGGCGCACGCCAAGCTGATGGTGGCGCTGGCCGCGTCCGGGCGCCAGGCCGCCGCGCTCGGCGTGTTCGACGAGGTCCGCCGCCGGCTCGCCGGGGAGCTGGGCATCGAACCCGGCCCCGAGCTGCGCGCGGCCCACCGGCAGGTGCTGCGGCAGGACTTCGCTGCCCCGGAGCCGCCGTCCCGGGTGCCGGCGCAGCTGCCCGCGGACGTCCCCGGTTTCCGCGGCCGTGCCGCCCAGCTGGCCGAGCTGGACGCGCTGCTGCGTCGCGGCGAAGGCGACACCGGCGCGCGCATCGCCGTCCTTTCGGGCACCGGCGGCGTCGGCAAGACCGCGCTCGCGGTGCACTGGGCCCAGCGCTCGCCCGCGGAGTTCCCGGACGGGCAGCTCTACCTCGACCTGCACGGCTTTGGCACGGTCCGGCCGGTCGACCCGGGCGACGCGCTGTCGGGCTTCCTGCGCGCCCTCGGCGTCCCTGGCGCGGACATCCCCGCCGAACCGGAGGAGCGCGCCGCGAAGTTCCGCACCGCGCTCGCCGGCCGCCGGATGCTGGTGCTGCTGGACAACGCCGGTTCGGTCGGCCAGGTCCGCCCGCTGCTGCCCGGCTCGCCGACCTGCCTGGTGCTGGTGACCAGCCGGGACGCGCTGCCCGGGCTGGTCGCCCGCGACGGCGCGCGGCGGGTGCTCGTCGACCTGCTCACCGAGGCCGAAGCCCGCGACCTGCTGCGGGCGCTGCTCGGCAGGCGCGTCGACGATGAACCCGAGGCCACCGCGGCCCTGATCGGGTATTCGGCCCGGCTGCCGCTGGCCCTGCGGCTCGTCGCGGAGCTGGCACTGAGCCGGCCGGGCGAGCGCCTCGCCGCCCTGGCGGACGAGCTGGCCGACGAACGGCGGCGGCTCGACCTGCTCGACGGCGGCGGCGACCCGCTGACCGCGGTCCGTGCCGTGTTCTCGTGGTCGTACCGCCACCTCACGCTCGCCGCCGCCCGCGTGTTCCGGCTCTGCGGCCTGCACCCGGGCCGCGACCTGACGCCGCCCGCGATCGCCGCGCTCGCCGGCGTCCCGCTGCCGGAGGCCGAACGGCTGACCGGCACCCTGGTGCGGGCCCACCTCGCGCAGCAGACCGGCGAAGACCGCGTCCAGCTGCACGACCTGCTGCGCGTCTACGCCGCCGAGCTCGCGGCCGGGGACCCCGCCGAGAGCCGCGAAGCGCAGGAGCGGCTGTTCGACTTCTACGTCTCCTCGGCCGGGCAGGCCATGGACGTCGTCCTGCCGCAGGAACGCCACCTGCGGCCGCGGGTGCCGGAGCCCGACGTCAAGGTGCTCGACGCGCAGGCGTGGCTGGAGGCCGAACGCCGCAACCTCCTGGCGGTCGCCGCGCACGCGACCCGGCACGGGTGGCCGGGCCACCTGCGGCTGCTGTCCGGGATCCTGTGGCACTACCTCGACGTCGGCGGCTACCACGAGGAAGCCCTGGTGCTGCACACGCACGCGTCGGCGCTGGCCCACCACGCCGGCGACCGGGCCGCCGAAGCCGAGCCGCTCATCCTGATCGCGCTCGGCCACTGGCGCGTCGGCCGCTCGCGGGAGGCGTTGCGGTACCTGGAGGAGGCGCTCGCCCTCGCCCGCGAGACCGGCGACCGGCGCACCGAGATCCACGCGGTCAACACACTCGGCCTGGTCTGCCGCGCGCTGGGCCGGTTCGCCGAGGGCATCGGGTACTCGACCGGCGCACTGGCGCTGGCCAGGGAGTCGGGGGACCGCACGAGCGAAGGCCTGGTCCTGGTGGTGCTCGGCTGCGCCTGCCGCGGCATCGGCTGGTACGGCGAAGCGATCGGCTACCTCGAAGAGGCCCTCGCGCTGGCCCGCGACATCGCCGACCGCACCGGCGAGGGGTACGCCCTGGTCAACCTGGCCGACACGATGTCGGCGCTGGGCCGCCACGACGAGGCGGCGCGCGTCCTGGAAGAGGGGCTGGCGCACCTGCGCGCGATGGGCGTCCGGGTGAGCGAGGGGTACGCCCTCGGCATCCTCGGCGACATCGAGCACGCGCGCGGCCGGTACGCGGAAGCCGCGGAGCACCTCGAGCGGGCCCTGGAAATCGCGCAGGAGACCGGCAGCCCGACCAACCGCAGCGTCGCGTTGAAGCACCTGGGCGACGTCCGGCTGGCGCAGGGCCGCCACGCGGAAGCGGCCCGGCACCTCGACGAGGCGCTGAGCCTGGCCCGCGAATGCGGTGACCGGGGCGCCGAATCCCGGGTGCTCAACAGCCTCGGCCACCTCGCCGCCGCGCGCGGTGCTGCCGCGGACGCGCTCGCGTACCACCGCGAAGCCCTGGCTGTGGCGGGTAAAACGGGCTGCCGTCCCGAACAGGGCCGGGCGCACTGCGGGCTCGGCGAAGTCCACAGTGGACTCGGTGACCCGGAGGCCGCGCGCGAGCATTGGGAACGGGCGCTCGCCTGCTACGCCGAGGAAGGCGTGCCCGGCGCCGTCCGGGTCCGGAACCACCTGGCGGCCTTGGAGCGCGTCGCCGGCTGACGGCGTTCGAGGGCGGCGAGGTCGCTGCGGACGCGCTGGAGGTCCCGGTCGGTGAAGTTGGTGCTGCCGGCGGGCCGTGGCCAGGTGATCATGGGTTTCTCCCGGTGGCTTTGAAGAACGCGTAGTGGAAGGTCCCGTCCGGACCGGTGGTGCGGCGCAGGTCCGCGATCCCGCGGGCCCAGCCGTCCGCGGTGGCGAGGCCGCGGGCGACGGCCGTCTCGCCGACGCCTTCGACCATCGCGGTGAAGGTGTCGCGGGTGAACCCGGCGACCAGTTCGGGCCGGGACCGGTCGGCGTAGACCGTCCGCGGTTCGACGGTGACGCCGGCGAACCCGGCGCCGGTCAGCAGCGGGTGCAGGCGCCGCCCGATGAGCGCGTCGCCGCCGGCGTCGGCCTGCAGCCGGACCAGGCAGTCGATCGCGGCCTGGGCGTGCTCGCTGCGCGGGTGGAAGAACGCCGATCCGTGGTCGCCTTCGACGACCGTGATCGTGCCGCCCGGCCGCAGCAGCGTCTTCAGGTGCGCCAGGGCCTTCTCCGGCTCCAGCAGGTGCTCCAGCACGAAACAGACGAAGACGTGGTCGTATTCGCCGTCCAGGTCGAACAGGTCGGCCCGCCGGAAGTCGACGCCCCCGACCCGGGCTCTCGCCTGCCGCAGCGACGCTTCGGAGACGTCGACCGCGGTCAGGTGCGCGCCCGGGCTGCGGGTCACGAGGTGGGCGGTCTGGGCGCCGACGCCGCAGCCGGCCTCCAGCACGCGGCTGCCGGCGGGGTAGGCCGTCCCGGCGTGCAGGAGCTCGGCGAGGGTGTCGGCCTGGTCGCCGAGGCGGCGGGTCTCGGGTTCGGTGTAGCCGTGCACGTAACCGGTGTCCATGGGACCAGCGTCCTGCGACAATGGCCCGATGGACAGAGCCAAAACGTCGCTCTCCGAGGGGTCCATAGGATCGGACTTCCTCCAGCTCGACGTCCGCGAGGCGCCGCCGGGCGGGCTCGCGGACTGGCTCGCCGGCCAGCTGCGCGCCGCGATCGCCGACGGCAGGCTGCCGGTCGGGGGCCGGCTGCCCGCGTCCCGGGTGCTGGCCGCGGAGCTGCGCGTGTCGCGGGGTGTCGTCACCGAGGCGTACCAGCGGCTGATCGACGACGGCCACGCGGCGGGCCGCGGCCGGGCGGGCACGGTGGTGGTCGCCGCGCCGGTGCAGCCGCCGGAGCCCGTGCCGGACCGGTCCGCTTCGAAGGTGATCACGGCGTTGCCGGGCGCGGAGGTGTTCGACGCGGTCCGCGCGGCCCCGGCCCGCATCGACCTCACGCCGGGCGTCCCGGACCTGACGGCGTTCCCGCGGGCGGCGTGGCTGCGGGCGGAGCGGGCGGTGCTGGACGAGCTGGAGCCGTCCCACTTCGGCTACGGCGACCCGCGCGGCGCGCCGTCGATGCGGCTGGCGGTGTCGCGCTGGCTGGCGCGCAACCGCGGGATCCGCGTCGACCCGGGCGAGATCATCGTGGTCGCGGGGGTCGCGCAGGCGCTGACGCTGCTGGGGGAGGTGCTGCGGCAGCACGGCGTCGGTGCGGTGGCCGTCGAGGACCCGGGTTCCCTGGGCGCCCGGCAGCACCTGCACCACTGCGGCCTGGAAACGCCGCCGGTCCCGGTGGACGACGACGGCGTGCGCGTCGCTTCGCTGCAGGCCCCGGCGGTGCTGCTGACCCCGGCCCACCAGTTCCCGACGGGCGTGGTCCTGGGCGGCGAGCGCCGCCGCGAGCTGATGCAGTGGGCGGCCGACGGCGGCATCGTGCTGGAGGACGACTACGACGCCGAGCACCGCTACGACCGCGCGCCGGTGCCCGCGGTCCGGTCGATGCTGCCGGAGGTCTGTTATCTGGGCAGCGTGTCGAAACTGCTGGCCCCGGCGCTGCGAGTGGGCTGGCTGCTGGCGCCGCCGCGGTTCTTCGCCGACCTCGTGGCGGCGAAGCGGTTCGCGGACCTGGGGAATGCGGTGCTGGCGCAGCTGGTGCTGGCCCGGTTGATGGAGACGGGCGAGCTGGAGCGGCAGCTGCGGGTGGTGCGGGCCCGGCACCGCCGCCGCCGGGACGCGATGATCCAGGCTTTGTCGGAGTCGTTGCCCTCGGCGGTGGTCCACGGCGCGGCGGCGGGGCTCCACCTGACGGTGACGTTCGACGGAGAGGTGGACGACGTGGCGGTGGCGGCGGCCGCGCTGGCGGAGGGGGTGAAGGTGCAGCCGTTGTCGTGGCATCGGCAGGTACCGGGGCGGCCGGGCCTGGTGCTCGGCTACGCGGCGCGGACGGCGACGGAGATCGCGGAAGGGGTCGCCGTGCTGGGACGGCTGGTCTCTCTTTGACGTGGCGGGGCGGCCTACGCCACCTCGCGCTCAACTCGTTCGAAGATCTCCATGTCCGTCTGCTGCTGCCAGTCCGGCAGGGCGTCCCAGTCGGCCACGTAGGCGGGCTTCGGCTCCGGGATGTGCTTGTGGATCTGGCCGATCCAGCACAGGGAAACGAATCGGCCTTTCTGCTCGCGGGTCAGCTTCGTGGCTGCGCCGGCCGTCGCGTGGAGGAAGGCGGCCACCTGTTCGAAGACCGCGGCGGCGCTCTGGCGTTCCCAGTCGGGCGTCTCGTCCCAGGGCGCGATGTAGCCGGGTTTCGGCTCGCCGGGGTAGTGCTTCGTGACGCCTGCGATCCAGGCTTCGCGGAAGATGCGGCCGTGCTCTTCGGACAACGAGGTCTCCTTCATCAGGCGGGAACGGTCTTGAGCCGGGCGATCTCCTGCTCAAGGTGGCGAATGTGGGAGTCGGCCCGGAACGGGGCCAGCTGGGGGCGGAGTACGGCCAGTTTGCGGCCGACGTACCCGGCGGAACCGGTCTGCCGCGCCACGTCGAGAGCGGCATTGCCGTAGGTGACGACCTGGTGCGTGTCACGTCGCTGCACGCCGATCGTGGCGAGGTCGGTCAGCACGCTACCCCGGCGACGTGGGGAAATGTCCTGGTAGAGGGCATCCGACAAGGTCGCCTCGGCGCGGTCCGGACGGCCGAGCTCGACGTAGCAGGCCCCCCGTTCTTCGGCCAGGCGTGAACCTTCGAAGCGAAGCCAGCCGCTGGTGCGTACCGGGCCGTCGAGGGTCACGACCTCCTCGGCCGCGGCCAGCGCCTGCTCGCAGGCGGCCAGATCGCCGAGGCCGGCGTGGGTCTGGGCCTGGACCGCCGCCACCCAGTGGCGGGTGGACAGGTCCGGGTCGCCGCGGCGGGCCAGGGTGGCGGCCCCTTCGAGCAGGGGGACTGCCTGGTCGAACCGCCGCTCGTAGACCCCGATGAAGGCATGCCGTGTCATGGCGCAGGCCCACAGGTCGAAGGCGGCGGCCTCCTTACCGGCGCCGGCCGCGAGGGCGTAGCAGTGGGCGGCCTCGGTGTACTGGTCGCCGTCGAAGAAGATCTCGCCGCACAGCTGGAACAGATCGGCCGCGGCGGCGCACAGCTGTCGCCGAACCGCCGTAGCCTGTGGCTCCTGGAGCGCCGTGGTCAGCACGCCGAGTTGCTTCCGCACCACCGGGAGGGCCAGCTGCTTCGACTTGGACCGGGAAAAGACCTGCCACCAGTGTCCGTTCAGCCGGTCGTACTCCACCGCTGCGGTCAAGTCGAGACGGCCGGTGGTGACGGCGTGCTCGAGGCGTTCGAGGTCCACCTGTTCCTCGAGTGCCGGGCTGGCCAAGAGCGCACCGGTCATGGAGACGAGACGCAACAATTCACGGCGGTTCACGTCGTCAACGCCCTGGGCGTGCTCCGCCGTCGGCGGGGGCACCGAGCAGCGTGTTCCTGGTCCGGCGCTCACAGGGACCGCACGTGCCGCCGGAGTTGTCCCGCGCCAGCCGCGCACCACAACGGCAGTAGCGGGCGGCGCGGGAAACGCTCATCGGGTGCGGCCTCGGGGGTGTGGTCTGACATCCGGTACGACGACGGTCACTCTATGCGGTCTCGAGCCTGGTTTCCATGCGTCCGGCGCATACCCACCACCTCCGCACCGTCATGATCTTCACTGACCTCCGAGAGCAGGGTGAACACCATGCACCCCGGCGGCCGGCAGGCCGGTCCGCGGCTACCGCAAGGCGAACGAATTCTCGGCGCTGGTAGCTGTCCGTGGTCATCCGGCTGGCTGCCCGGGGTGCTGTCCACCGCACCGACGCCCAGAACGAGGACAGCATGACCATGGCAACGCTGCCGGTTTCCCCACCCCCGGCTTGCGACGAACCGGCCACGCCGTTGGCCTACGGCTACCTGCGGGTGCCGGACCACGCGCCGGACCACGAGGTGCTCCGCCTCGAGCAGGCTCTGGTCGCGTTCGCCGAGGCCAAGGGCCTGTCCTTCGCCGGCTTCTTCTTCGAGTTCCGGAGTGGCTCCCGCGCGGCCTTCAACGAGCTCATCGGCGAACTCGTCCGGGCCGGCGCTCATCACGTCGTCGTGCCGAGCCTTCGGCACCTCGCCTTGAACACCCTCGTCCAAGACGCCATGCAAGACCGGTTGGCACTGGACGCCGAAGCCGAGGTCCTCCCCATGTGCCCATTCGTTAAAGGATCCACAAAGGACAGTCAAGCCAGTGTGATCATGCTCTCGCACGGGTTTGTGCCACTTGGTTGCCATACGCAAGCAAGTTGCTTAGCCTAGCTAAGGGACTTTGCGAGCAGAGAGGTTGCACAGTGGCGCAACGCCGGACTTATTCGATCGCGGAACTGGGGCCGCGGTACAAGTGGATCGCGCTGTCCAACACGACGCTGGGCATGCTGATCGCCACGATCAACTCGTCGATCGTGCTGATCGCGCTGCCCGACATCTTCAAGGGCATCGGCATCAACCCCCTGGAACCGGCCAACACGAGCTACCTGCTGTGGATGATCATGGGCTTCCTCGTGGTCACCGCGGTGCTGGTGGTGAGCTTCGGCAGGCTCGGCGACATGTACGGCCGCGCGAGGATGTACAACCTCGGCTTCGCCGTCTTCACCGTTTCTTCCATCATGCTGGCCATCACCTGGTTCGACGGCGACGCCGCCGCGCTGTGGCTGATCGGCTGGCGGATCGTGCAGGGCGTCGGTGGCGCCTTCCTGATGGCGAACTCCTCGGCGATCCTCACCGACGCCTTCCCGGCCAACCAGCGCGGGCTCGCGCTCGGCATGAACGGCGTCGCGGCCATCGCCGGCTCGTTCCTCGGCCTGGTCGTCGGCGGGGTGCTCGCGCCGGTCGACTGGAACCTGATCTTCCTGGTGTCTGTGCCGTTCGGCGTGATCGGCACCATCTGGGCCTACCTCAAGCTGCACGACACCGGCGTCCGCAAGCACGCGCGGATGGACTGGTGGGGCAACATCACCTTCGCCGTCGGCCTGATCGCGGTGCTGGTCGGCATCACCTACGGCATCCAGCCGCACGGCACGTCGCAGACCGGCTGGACCAGCCCGATGGTGCTTTCGTGCCTGATCGGCGGCCTCGCGGTGCTGATCGCGTTCGTGATCATCGAATCGAAGGTCGACAACCCGCTGTTCCGGCTGTCGCTGTTCAAGATCCGGTCGTTCACCTGGGGCAACGTCGCCAACCTGACGGCCTCGCTCGGCCGCGGCGGCCTGCAGTTCATCCTGATCATCTGGCTGCAGGGCATCTGGCTGCCGCAGCACGGCTACACGTTCGAGCAGACGCCGCTGTGGGCCGGCATCTACATGCTGCCGATGACCGTCGGCTTCCTGCTGGCCGCGCCGACGTCGGGCATCCTCGCCGACCGGATCGGCAGCCGCCTGCTCGCCTCCGGCGGCCTGTTCATCACCGCCGTCACGTTCCTGCTGCTGATCATCCTGCCGGTGAACTTCAACTATTGGGCGTTCGCCGCGATCCTGCTGATCAACGGCATCGGCATGGGCATGTTCTCCTCGCCCAACCGCGCCGAGGTGATGAACAGCCTGCCGGCGGACGCACGCGGCTCCGGCGCGGGCATGATGACGACGTTCCAGAACGCGGCGATGGTCCTGTCGATCGGCTTCTTCTTCAGCCTGATCATCTCGGGCCTGTCGAGCAGCCTCCCGTCGACGATGCACGACGGCCTGGTCGCCCACGGCGTCCCCGAAGCGGCGGCGGCCCAGGTAGCCAACCTCCCGGCGGTGGCGGTGCTGTTCGCGGCGTTCCTGGGCTACAACCCGATCCAGCAGCTGCTGGGCGGCCAGCTGACGGCTCTGCCGCCGGACCAGGCGTCGTTCCTGACCGGCCGCAGCTTCTTCCCGAACCTGATTTCGGGCCCGTTCCAGTCCGGCCTGGCGGTGGCGTTCGGCTTCGCGATCGCGGTGTGCCTGATCGGCGCTGTGGCGTCGCTGCTGACGAAGGACGCGCGTCCGTCGAGCCGGGAGTCGGTGGGCGAGGAACTGGCCGCCGTGGCCGGGGAGTCGGGTACCGGGCCGAGCGAACTGGTGTCGCCGTCGAGCGAACGCTGACACGGTCGGATCGGAAGCCGGGTGCCGCTCTGGCACCCGGCTTTCCCGTTCCGGGGAGCGGCCCTAGAGCCTGTTTTGATGTGCTGACCAGCGGAACTTCTGGCCAGCATCGTCGATGCGGCGTGTCCTCGGGGCAAATAGGCGAGGTCTCCGGTAGACCGATCAACGACCAAGCTGATCAAGAACACCGGAGACCTCGTGCCCAGCCTAGCGGCGACGGGGCGAGCCGATCTGACCGACGCGCAGTGGGCGATCCTGGAACCGCTGCTGCCCGTCGGCAAGAAGCCCGGCCGCCCGCCACTGTGGAGTAAACGTCAACTTCTGGATGGCATCCGTTGGCGGGTTCGGGTCGGTTCGCCGTGGCGTGACGTCCCACCGGTGTATGGCTGCTGGCAAACCGTCTATGGCTTGTTCCGGCGCTGGCAGCGCACTGGTGTGTGGGCGTTGATCCTGGCCGGGTTGCAGACCCGGGCTGACGCCGCCGGGCTGATCACGTGGGAGGTGAGCGTCGATTCCACGATCAATCGGGCGCACCAGCACGCCGCAGGCGCCCGCATCGACAGTGACCTGCAGAAGGAACCGCCGGGCGGTGTCGGCGAGCCAGAACCGGCCGACCACGCGCTGGGCCGGTCGCGGGGCGGGTGGACGACCAAGCTGCACCTGGCCACCGAGCAAGGCCAGAAACCACTCTCGCTGTTGGTGACCGCGGGGCAGCGAGGCGACTCGCCGCAGTTCGAGGCCGTATTAGCCGGGATCAAGATCGCCCGCGCTGGCGGCGGACGGGCCAGGACCCGCCCCGATCGGGTCCTGGCCGACAAGGCATACAGTTCTCGCGCCAACCGGGCCTACCTGCGGCGGCGCGGGATCGCCTGCACGATTCCCCAGCCCGCTGACCAAATCCGGCATCGCCGCAACCGCGGCCGGGCGGGTGGCCGACCACCCGCCTTCGACCCGCAGATCTACAAGCAACGGCACGCGGTCGAGTGCGGCATCAACCGGCTCAAACGCAACCGCGCCGTGGCCACACGATTCGACAAACTCGCGGTCCGCTACGAGGCCACCGTGCACATCGCGGCGATCAACGAGTGGCTACGCCATTGAAACAGGCGCTAGACCCTGGCGAGCGCGGGCTCGGTCACCTCGGCGGCCGGCGCGACCTTCTTCGCCCGGCGCCGCGCGATGATCCGGCGGCCGACGTCGATCATCGGGACCTCGACCCAGCGGTAGAGCAGGTCCGCCGCCAGCAGCCCGGCGACCGTCACGGCGACCGCGGTCAGCGTCCGGTGCGGCGCGAACTGCGGGATGGCCCCCGCGAGCGCCAGCGCGACGACGCCCTGCATGAGGTAGAGCGAGTACGACCGCTCGCCGACGAACCGCATCGGCCGCCGCGAGAGCACCCAGGCCAGCGGCCCGCCGCCGGCAACCAGGGACGGCACGAGCAGCGCCACCAGCAGGATGTACCCGGTGCCGGTGATCGAACCGCCTTCGTCGTGCAGGAACCCGGCGATCTCGCCGAACTGGGTCTGCACGGCGATCAGCGCGGCGGCGACCACGAGGCCGGTGACGGGGTGGGTGAACACCCGCAGCGCGGCGAAGCCCTTGCGGTGGTGCAGCACGATCGCCAGCGTGCAGCCGATGAGGATCGGCGAGTACGCGCCCGCGTAGGGCATGAAGGGGATCAGGGCGAGCATGATCGCGACGAGCCCGACGGCGAGGCTCAGGCGTTTCACGAAGCCGAGCGCGCCGAGGCCGAACGCGAGCAGCGGCCACACGAGGTAGAACTTCTGCTCGACGCCGAGGGTCCAGGCCTGGCCGAACAGGGCCATCTGGTGGTACTCGCCGACGAAGAGGACGTTCCACGGCAGCGCGGACACGATGCCGCTGTGCCGCAGGCCCAGCCCGCGGAAGTAGGCGAAGACGACGACCACGCCGATCACGACGTAGTAGACGGGGAGGATCCGGAAGGCCCGGCGGATGTAGAACTCCGCCAGCGAGACGCGGCCGGCGCGGTCTTCCTCGCGCAGCGCCAGCGTGGTGATCAGGTACCCGGAGAGCACGAAGAAGAGGTGCACCCCGATCCAGCCGTTGGCCCGTTCCCAGTTGGGACCGCCGTAGTGGAAGACGACCACGAGCACGGCGGCGACGGCGCGGACGCCGTCGAGGGCCGGGAATCTTCGGGTCGCCAGGTACTCGTCGTGCGTCATCATCGCGTGATCCCCCCACGAAGCTCAGCTGTGAACCTGCCCAATGTAATCGGGCGATCCCGGCATTCACTCGGTGGGGGGACCTTTGGGGCGCGGGTGACGGATGGTGCGCGGCGGGTCTACCTGCGCCAGGATCCGGTGGGGTGGAGCCGGCACCGTCCGGTCCGGCTCGGGCGCCCGGCTTCGGGGAGCAGGTGACCGGGCTGATGGACCTCATCCCTGCCGGCTCCGGCAGGGATCAGTGGCCGACCGTGGCTCGCTGGATCTTCACCGGGTGTGCCGGTGCCCCGTCGAGCGGCCCGTTCGGATCCTTCGGGATGATCCCGTCCGCGACCATCCGGTCGATCGCCGACATCCCACGAATCACCCGTCCCATCACGGAATACTGAGACGGGATGTGCGCGAACGAGTGCACGATGAAGAACTCCGACCCGTTCGTCCCCGCCCCCTGGTTCCCCATGGCGATCGTCCCCCGCGGGTACGTCTCGGCCCCCGTGGCCTCGTCCGGGAACTTGTACCCCGGCCCACCCTTCTCCACCTCGTAGATGTCCCCACACTGAAGAACACCAAGCCGAGCGGAGTCGGAAAGCCGCCAGCACTGGGACCGGTCGTAGAACCGCTGCAAAACCAGCGAGACCATGTTGTGCACCGCACAAGGCGCCGCGCCACCACGGTCCAGCCGCACGGTCACCGGCCCGTAGTTGAACCGGAACGTCACATCGACAGTCCCGCGGGTCGACGCGAAAGGCAGTGGACGCACCACCGGCCGCGCGGCCGGGTTCGAAGGCGTCGGCGTGAACTCACACCGGACCAGTGGCACCGAAGCCGACGCCGGCGTGGCAGGGGCCACCAAGGCACTCAGGACGACACCGACGAGAGCAAGGCCCCAGCGCAGCTTCATGCCGGGGGACGGTAGCGAAAAACCGACTACTTGCGCCAGGCGGTGCGCTGCTTCCGGATGTCGAGCACCAGCAGCAGGATGAGGAACAGCGACAGGCCGACGAGCCACACGTTCTCGGTGTTGTTCTCGTGGTTGCCCTTGATCATCACCAGCAGGATGATCGCGCTGACCCAGCCGGCGATGCGGGTGGCCTTCGGGAACGAGCCGTGCCAGCCCCAGGCCGCGGACGGCTCGTCGCGCGGGTCGACCTCGGGCCGCCTCTTCTCGACCGCCTTGCCTGCCACGATGAACTCCTCAAACCCCGTGAACCTCGGACCCGCCGATGATCCCACACCTCCGGGTGCGCCGCGGAGACGCCCCGCGCGACAATGACCGGCGATGACTACCTCGCGAAGCGTTCTCGTGCTCGGCTCGACCGGGTCCATCGGCGTGCAGGCCCTCGACGTCGCCGCGCGCAACCCGCACCTGTTCCGGGTCGCCGGGATCGCCGCGGGGGGCGCCGATCCCGCCGCGCTCGCCGCGCAGGCGATCGCCCACGGGGTCGAGGCCGTCGCCGTGACCAGGGCCACCGCCGCCGAAGACGTCCAGCTCGCGCTGTACGCCGAGGCGCAGAAGCGCGGGTACGCCCAGGGCGACTTCAAGCTCCCGAGGCTCTTCGCGGGCTCCGACGCCGTCACCGATCTGATCGACGCCGTCGAAGTCGACACCGTCCTCAACGCGCTCCCGGGCTCCCGCGGCCTCGAGCCGACGCTCAGAGCGCTCGCCACCGGGGCCACCCTCGCGCTGGCCAACAAGGAGTCCCTGATCGCCGGCGGGCCGCTGGTGCTCGCCGCCGCCAAGCCCGGGCAGCTCGTGCCCGTCGACTCCGAACACTCCGCCATCGCCCAGGCGCTGCGGGCCGGCAGCGAGAACGAGGTCGCCCGGCTCGTCCTCACCGCCTCCGGCGGCCCGTTCCGCGGCCGCAAGCGCGCCGAACTCGCCGGTGTCACGGTCGAGCAGGCGATGGCGCACCCGACCTGGTCCATGGGCCCGCTCATCACGATCAACTCCGCCACCCTGGTCAACAAGGGCCTCGAGCTGATCGAGGCGGCGCTGCTGTTCGGCATCGCGCCGGAGAAGATCGACGTCACCGTGCACCCGCAGTCGATCGTGCACTCGATGGTGACCTTCACCGACGGCTCGACGATCGCCCAGGCGAGCCCGCCCGACATGCGGCTGCCGATCGCGCTCGCGCTGCACTGGCCGGACCGCGTCCCCGGCGCCGCACCCGCGTGCACCTGGGACAAGGCCGCGACCTGGACGTTCGAGCCGCTGGACGACGATGCTTTCCCGGCCGTCGAGCTGGCCCGGCACTGCGGCACCGCGGGCGGCTGCCTGCCCGCCGTCTACAACGCCGCGAACGAGGAGCTCGTGTCCGCCTTCCTCGCGCAGAACACCAGCTTCACGTCGATAGTGGACACTGTGTCCGAGGTGGTGGGAGCCGCCGACGAATGGCGTCGCGAACCACGCGACGTGGAGGACGTACTCGCGGCCGAGCGCTGGGCTCGTGCGCGGGCCGGTTCGATCATCGAGGGGAAGTAGCGGGTGCTCGCCTACATCATCGGTGTGGTGCTCTTCGCGCTGGGGATCTGCGTCTCCGTCGCACTGCACGAGGCCGGCCACATGGTCACGGCGAAGGCTTTTGGCATGAAGGTCCGGCGGTACTTCGTCGGCTTCGGGCCGACGGTCTTCTCCTGGCGCCGCGGCGAGACCGAGTACGGCCTGAAGTGGATCCCGCTCGGCGGGTTCTGCGACATCGCCGGCATGACCGCGCTCGACGAGGTGACGCCGGACGAGGCGCCGCGCGCGATGTGGCGGTTCAAGACCTGGAAGCGCACCGTCGTGATGTCGGCCGGGTCGATCACCCACTTCATCCTCGGCTTCGTGGTCCTCTACCTGATGGCCGTGACCATGGGCCTGCCGAACCTGAACGCCGGCCCGACCGTCCCGGTGCTGGATTCGACGTCCTGCGCCCGTTCGACCACGACGAAGGAGCAAGGCCCAGGCCCAGGCCAACGCCCCCTGCCCGCAGGGCGCACTGGCCCCGGCGGCTGCGGCGGGGCTGCGGCCCGGCGACAAGGTGCTCGCCGTCGGCGGCAAGCCGGTCGCGACCTGGGACGAGATGCTGACCGCCGTGCAGGCCACCAGCGGCCGGACGGTGTTCCAGGTGCAGCGTGGCGACCAGCAGCTGTGGCTCGTCGTCGACGTGCCGAAGGTGCAGCGCTGGAGCCCCTCCGGCGTCAAGGAGGTCGGCATGATCGGCGCTTCCCCGAAGGTGGAGTCGCCGACCGTCCAGTACGGCCCGGTGGCCGCGATCGGCGAAACCTTCAGCTTCACCGGCACGATGTTCGCCCAGACGGCCCAGCGGCTCGTCCAGTTCCCCGAGCGCATCCCCGCGGTCGTCACCGCGATCTTCGGCGGCGAGCGCGACCCGAACACCCCGGTCAGCGTCGTCGGCGCGAGCCGGATCGGCGGCGAGGCGGTCGAACAGGGCATCTGGGTGCTGTTCTTCTTCCTGCTGGCCAGCCTGAACTTCTTCATCGGCGTGTTCAACCTGCTGCCGCTGCTGCCGCTCGACGGCGGGCACATCGCGGTGGTCTGGTACGAGCGCGTCCGCGACTGGATCCGCGGGCTGCGCGGCAAGGCGGCCGGCGGTCCGGTCGACTACACGCGGCTGTCCGGGATCACGATGGCGCTGGTGCTGGTCGGCGGCGCCGTGACGCTACTCACGGTGACGGCGGACATCGTCAACCCCATCCGGATCTCGCCGTAGCCCCACGGAGGGGTGGCGGCCCGGCCCGGGCCGCTCACCCTGGCCGTAACGTTGCTCACCGTGACGGTTGACATGGTGAAGCTGGCCCAGTAGGGGTAGGTACGCTGGAAGCCGTGACCGTCGCACTCGGTATGCCCGCCCTGCCCCCGCCCGTCCTCTCCGAGCGCCGCAAGACCCGCCAGCTCCACGTGGGTTCGGTCGGCGTCGGCAGCGACTTCCCGATCTCCGTCCAGTCGATGACGACGACGCTCACCTCCGACGTCAACGCGACCCTGCAGCAGATCGCCGAGCTGACCGCCGCGGGCTGCGACATCGTCCGCGTGGCGTGCCCGTCGGCCGACGACGCCGAGGCGCTGCCCGCGATCGCGAAGAAGTCGCAGATCCCGGTGATCGCCGACATCCACTTCCAGCCGAAGTACGTCTTCGCCGCGATCGAGGCCGGCTGCGCCGCGGTGCGCGTCAACCCCGGCAACATCCGGAAGTTCGACGACCAGGTCAAGGAAATCGCCCAGGCGGCGAAGGACCACGGCACGCCGATCCGGATCGGCGTCAACGCCGGCTCGCTCGACAAGCGGATCATGGACAAGTACGGCAAGGCGACACCGGAGGCGCTCGCCGAGTCGGCGCTGTGGGAGGCGTCGCTGTTCGCCGAGCACGACTTCCACGACATCAAGATCTCGGTGAAGCACAACGACCCGGTGGTCATGGTGCGCGCCTACGAGATCCTCGCCGAGCAGTGCGACTACCCGCTGCACCTCGGCGTCACCGAGGCCGGCCCGGCGTTCCAGGGCACGATCAAGTCGGCCGTCGCGTTCGGCGCGCTGCTGCGCCAGGGCATCGGCGACACGATCCGCGTTTCGCTGTCCGCGCCGCCGGTCGAAGAGGTCAAGGTCGGCGCCCAGATCCTGCAGTCGCTGAACCTGCGGCCGCGGAAGCTGGAGATCGTGTCGTGCCCGTCGTGCGGCCGGGCGCAGGTGGACGTCTACACGCTCGCCGAGCAGGTCACGGCCGGGCTCGAGGGCATGGAGATCCCGCTGCGCGTGGCGGTCATGGGCTGCGTCGTCAACGGCCCGGGCGAGGCCCGCGAAGCCGACCTCGGCGTGGCTTCGGGCAACGGCAAGGGCCAGATCTTCGTCAAGGGCGAGGTCATCAAGACCGTCCCCGAGCACGCGATCGTCGAGACGCTCATCGAAGAGGCCATGCGCATCGCCGAAGAGGCGGGCGAGTCCCTTGGCGAAGGTGCCCCGGTCGTCACCGCCAGCTGATCTTCGGGGGGTCCGGGTGGCGAAGCCCCCGGCCCGGGGCGGAGCCCCGGATGTCACAGCTGATCTGCTGCCGGACGACGCTCTCGAAGCGTCGTCCGTGGTGGCCAACCGGGCGATGAACCGCGAGCGCCGGTTGGCCGGTCGCGACGGCTACGCGCGCGTGCTCGGGTTCGACATCCTCGGCCTGCCGCCGGGCGCCCGCTGGCTCGACCTCTGCTGCGGCAGCGGGCGGGCGCTCCTCGACGCGGCTGAGGTCCGCCCCGACCTGGACATCACGGGTGTCGACCTCGTCGGGTACTTCGCCGCGGCCGGGCCCGTCCGGCTGGTGACGGCGTCGATCACGGCGTGGCAGCCCGGCGGCCGGTACGACCTCGTGACCTGCGTGCACGGGCTGCACTACGTCGGCGACAAGCTGGGTGCGCTGCTGCGGGCGGTGTCCTGGCTGGACGACGGTGGCGTGTTCGTGGCCAGCTTCGACGTCGCCGGGATCCAGGCGCCCGGCGGGGCGCGCCGGGTCCTGCGGGCGTTGCGCGAAGCGGGCTTCGCGTACGACTCGCGGAGCCACCGGATCCGGCGTGCCGGGCCGTTCCACGGCTCGTTGCCCTTCCGGTACCTCGGCGCGGACGACCGGGCCGGCCCGAACTACACGGGCCAGCCGGCGGTCCATTCGTACTACTCAGCCCTGTAGGTGGTGCTGGGCGGCGTCGCGGATCTGCAGGCGGACGTTCTCGAGGGCGGCCGCGACCTCGTCGATCTGCTGCGAAGCGAGCTGGATCGCGCCCTGGATCGCGGTCGCGGTGGACGTCTCCCCGAGCAGGCCGAGCACCTGGGCCTGCAGGTCTTCGAGGTCGCTCTTCGTGGCGAGCGCAATGCCGGTCGGCACCTGGTCGGCGAGCAGCTCCAGCTGCTGCGCCTGCTCCTGGATCGTCATTCGGGTGGTTCCTTCCGCGGTGGGGACGCGCACCTTCCGTGTTAGCAGATCCGGAATTGTCGGTGGTGCCCTCTACCCTGATCTTCGTGAGCGTGACCTGGGCCATTCACGAGCCGCACCCAGTGGTGCGGCCCCTGGTCACGCGCTATGTCGGGTACGCGCAGGACGACGTCACGCTGGCCGTCCACCGCGGTCTGCCGTCCCGGCACGTGACGCTCGTCATCAGCCTCGCCGGGCCGGTGCGGATGGCCGGGCGGAGCCTGCAGGGGCTGGTCGGCGGCCTGCACACGCGCGCGGTGCTGATCCGGCAGGACCGCGTGCAGGAGGGGCTGCAGCTGGAGCTCGACCCGCTGGGCATGCGCACGCTGTTCGGCGTCACGGCGGCGGAGCTGAGCGGCGAGGTCGGCGACCTGGCCGACTTCGGGCTGGGGTCGCTGCCGGACCGGCTGCGCTCGCTGCCGACGTGGCGCGAACGGTTCGCGCTGCTCGACGACGTCCTGGCCGCCCGGGCGGCCGACCCGGTGGCCACGCCGGCCGAGGTGGGGGAGGCGTGGCGCCGGCTGCGCGGTGCCGACGGCCAGGTGCGTGTCGCGGACCTCGCGGCCGAGGTCGGCTGGAGCCGTCGCCACCTGGGCGAGCGGTTCCGCACGGAACTCGGGCTGCCGCCGAAGCAGGTGGCGCGGGTGCTGCGGTTCGAGCGGGCCACGCGGCAGCTGCGCCGGGGCCACGCGGACCTGGCGTCGCTGGCGGTGGAGTGCGGCTTCTACGACCAGGCGCACCTGACGAACGAGTGGCGGGCGCTGGCGGGCTGCACGCCGGGCACGTGGATCGCCGAGGAGCTCCCGTTCCTCCAAGACCAGGAGGCGGAGGTGGCGCGAAGCTGACGGCATGACACCCGAACCGAACGTGTGGCCCGCCCTGCGTTACGACGACGCCCCGGCGGCGATCCGCTTCCTCGTCGACGTCCTCGGCTTCACCGAAGCCTTGGTGGTGCCCGAAGGCGACCTGGTGGCCCACGCGGAGCTGCGCTGGCCGGAGGGCGGCGCGGTGATGCTGGGCAGCGTCCGCCCGCCGGACGGCGTCCACGACACGATGAAGCCGGGCACCGCGGCGGTGTACGTCGTGTCCGATCGCGTGGACGAGGTGCACGAGCGCGTGCAGGCGGCGGGCGCGGAGATCACGGCCGCGCTGACGGACACGGAGTACGGCTCCCACACGTTCAGCCTCCGCGACCCGGAGGGCAACGCGTGGACGATCGGCACCTACCGCGGCGCGGCCTGACACGCCCGGTCCCGGAGCGCCGCGAGTGACGCGTCCGGGACGGGCCCGGACGCGTCCTCGGGACGGGCCCGGCCTGCCGGCACCGGCCCCCACCCCGACCTGGGCGCTTCATCTCACCGTGTCGACAGCCTCGCGTTCCGTTTACCGCCCGGATCTGGCACCCTGGAGCCCGTGTTGCGGCTTGCAGGTGCGCGGCTGCTCGATGATCGGGACTATCCGGCGGTCCGTGCCGCGCTGGCCGCGGATCCCGTGGGCAGCTGCATGGTCAGCGCCCGGGTCGAGGCGGCCGGTCTCGACCCGTGGCGGCTCGGTGGTGAGCTCTGGGCCGCCGACAGCCGTCCGGTGCGCGCCGGACGGCTCCAAGGCCTGTGCTTTTCCGGGCCCAACCTGATCCCGCTGAAAGGCAACGCCCCCGCCCTGCGCTCCTTCGCCGACCGCGCGCTCCGGCGGCAGCGCACCTGCTCCTCGCTCGTCGGCCCGGCCGAGCAGGTCCTCGGCCTGTGGGACGAACTCGAAGACGAGTGGGGCCCGGCCCGCGAAGTCCGCGACGACCAGCCGCTGATGGCGCTGGACAGCACCCCGCTCGTGGCCGCCGACCCGCTGGTCCGGCCCGTCCGGCCGGACGAACTCGAGCGGTACCTGCCCGCGGCCGTCGCGATGTTCATCGAGGAGGTCGGCGTCGATCCGCGCAGCGGCGACGGCGGGGCCAGCTACCGCGCCCGCGTCACCGAGCTCATCGGCGCCGGGCGCGCGTTCGCCCGCTTCGAGAACGGCGAAGTCGTCTTCAAGGCCGAGATCGGGGCCATGTCGGCGACCGTCGGGCAGATCCAGGGCGTCTGGGTGCACCCGGACCGCCGGGGCGACGGGCTCGGCACCGCCGGCACCGCCGCGGTGGTCAACCGGCTCGTCCGCGGCCTGGGCCGCACCGCCAGCCTCTACGTCAACGCCTTCAACACCCCGGCCCTCGCGGCGTACCGCAAGATCGGCTTCAAGCAGGTCGGCCAGTACGCGACGGTGCTGTTCTAACCACTCTTCCGTGGCGGAGTTTCGCAGCCGCCGCACCGCTCTGACCAGGCATCATCCGGCCATGAGTGCACGTCGGCGCCGCAGTGCGCTCGCGGTGGTGCTGCTCGCCGCCGCGGCCACGGCCGGGTGCTCGGGCGACGGTCCCGGGGACGCCCTCTCCGCCTTCCTGGACGCCGTCGCGTCCGGGGACGTCGCCGCCGCCGCGGCGAACACCGACTCGCCCGACGCCGCGAAGACCGTCCTGAGCCAGGTCCGCGGCGTGCTCGACCCGGAATCGCTCGACGTCGACGACGAAGAGGTGAAGCAGCCGGACGGCGACGTCGTGACCGCCGGCTACCGGCTCACCTGGCACCTGCCGCACGGCCGCACCTGGTCCTACCGCGCCGACGCCCAGCTGCGGGCGGCCGAGGGCGGCTGGCAGGTGCACTGGCAGCCGACGGTCGTGCACCCGCAGCTGGCCGTCGGCCAGACCCTGGGCCTGCTGCCGCAGCTGCCGGAGACCGCGCCGGTGCTCGACCGCGACGGCGTGCCGCTGATGCGCCCGCAGACCGTGATCGGCGTGGTCGTCGACCCGCAGAAGACCGGCAACGCGACCGCCGTCGCCGGCTCGCTCGCCAAGGCGCTACACCGGTACGAGCCGTCGGTGACCGGCCGGTCGGTGCTGGACGGGATGAGCAAGACCAAGCCCGGCGACGCCTACCCGGTGATCACCCTGCGCGCCGGGGACTACCAGCGCGTCAAGCCGGTGATCTACGACCTGCCCGGTGTCCGGTTCGCCAGCCAGGAGCGGCTGCTGCCGGTGGCCCGCGGGTCCGGGCAGCAGGTGCTGCCGGGCATCCGGGCGCTGGTCGAGCAGCAGCTGGCCGGTGCGGCGGGCTGGCGGATCGTCACCCGTGACGTCACCGGGGGCGAGGTCTCCGAGCTCAAGGCCGAGCCGCCGAAGGTCTCGCCCGCCGTCACGAGCACGCTCAGCGCGAGGGTCCAGGCCGCCGCCGAGAAGGCCCTGGAAACCGAGCCGTACTCCGCCGCGCTGGTGGCGATCCAGCCGTCGAGCGGGGACATCCTCGCCGTGGCGCAGAACGACGCCGCCGACGAAGAAGGCTCGCTGGCCCTGTCCGGGCGCTACCCGCCGGGGTCGACGTTCAAGATCGTCACGGCGGCGGCCGCGCTGGCCACCGGCGACGTCGACGCCGGCAGCCCGGTCGACTGCCCGGGGACCACGACGGTCGAGAACCGCGTCGTGCCGAACGAAGGCCGCTTCGACCTGGGCCGGGTGCCCCTCAAGACGGCGTTCGCGCGGTCCTGCAACACGACCTTCGCCCGGCTCGCCGCCGGCCTCCCGGCGGCGGCACTGACCGACGCCGCCCGCTCGTTCGGCATCGGCGCCGACTTCGTGGTCCCGGGCCTGACCACGGTCACCGGCGACGTCCCGGCCAGCGATTCGGCGGTCCAGCGCGCGGAGAACGGCTTCGGCCAGGGCCGGGTGGTGGTCAGCCCGTTCGGCATGGCGCTGGTCGCGGCGACCGTGCAGGCCGGGAAGGTGCCGACGCCGTCGATCGTCAAGGGGCTGCCGGCGAGCACGAAGAACACCGGCGACGCGCCGCCGGGGGAGGTGCTCGACGCGCTGCGCGGGATGATGCGCGAGGTCGTCACGGCGGGCACCGCGACCGGGCTGCGGGACATCCCGGACGTCGCCGGCAAGACCGGCACCGCCCAGTTCGGTGACGGCTCGCACTCGCACGGCTGGTTCGTCGGCTACCGCGGCGACCTGGCGTTCGCCGTGCTCCTCACCGACGCCGGGTCCTCCAAACCGGCGGTACAGGCCGCGCACCGGTTCCTGGCGGGGATCGGCTGAGCGGACCGTCGTAAGGTGGAGGCATGTCCGTTCGTGCCCCGCTCGTTCCCGGCGTCCAGACGCCGCGCCGTGACGTCCCCAGTTCCATCGCCCGTCCCGAGTACGTGGACAAGCCGGCGCCGAAGCGGGACACCGGCAACGGCGTGCGCACGCCCGAAGTGATCGAGGCGATGCGGGTGGCGAGCCGCATCGCGGCCCAGGCGCTGGAGGAGGGCGGCAAGGCGGTCAAGCCGGGCGCCACCACCGACGACATCGACCAGGTCGTGCACGAGTTCCTGCTCGACAACCACGCCTACCCCTCGACGCTGGGCTATCGCCGCTTCCCCAAGTCGTGCTGCACGTCCCTCAACGAGGTGATCTGCCACGGCATCCCGGACTCGACGGTGATCGAGGACGGCGACATCTGCAACATCGACGTCACCGCCTACATCGGCGGCGTCCACGGCGACACGAACGCGACGTTCCTGGCCGGCGACGTCTCCGAGGAGGCCCGCCTGCTGGTGGAGCGCACCCGCGAGGCGACGATGCGGGCGATCAAGGCGGTCCGGCCGGGCCGGCAGCTCAACGTGATCGGCCGGGTCATCGAGTCCTACGCCAAGCGCTTCGGCTACGGCGTGGTCCGCGACTTCACCGGCCACGGCGTCGGCCCGGCGTTCCACACGCCGCCGACGATCCTGCACTACGAAGAGCCCTCCGTCGACACGATCATCGAGGAGGGCATGACCTTCACGATCGAGCCGATGATCACCCTGGGCACCATCGACTACGACATCTGGGCCGACGACTGGACCGTCACCACGAAGGACAAGAAGTGGACGGCCCAGTTCGAGCACACCCTCGTGGTGACGGCCGACGGCAGCGAGATCCTCACCCTGCCCTGACCCTCGTGAGTGGTTAGGGCAGTTCTAACTGCCCTAACCACTCACGAGCTTTCAGTGGCTGGTCGCCTTCTTGTAGCAGCGCACCGAAAGCGGCACGAAGACCACCAGCAGCAGCGCGATCCACAGCACCGAGGCCAGGAGCGCGTGCTGCATCGGCCAGACGTCGCGCGGCGGCATGGCCGCGCTCGTGTTGCCGAACAGCTCCCGCGCCGCCTGCGTGACCGCCGAGACCGGGTTCCAGTCCGCGATCGCCCGCAGCGGGCCGGGCAGCCGGCCGCTGTCGACGAACGTGTTGGCCAGGAACGTCAGCGGGAAGACGACCACCATCGACACGTTGTTGAACACCTCGGGCTTGCGCACGGCCAGGCCGAGCGCGCCCATCACCCACGACAGCGCGTAGGAGAACGCCAGCAGCAGGACGATCCCGCCCAGCGCCTCCGGCACGCCGGTGTGGATGCGCCAGCCGACCAGCAGGCCGACCAGGCCCATGATGAGCAGGCTCGCCGTGCTGAGGATGAGGTCGGCGGTGGTCCGGCCGATCAGCACCGCGGCCGGCGACATGGGCAGCGAGCGGAACCGGTCGATGATGCCCTTCTGCAGGTCGTCGGTCAGCCCGTAGCCGGTGACGATGCCGCCCATCGCCACCGCCAGCGTGAAGATCCCCGGCAGCATGAACTCGCGGTAGGACAGGCCGGGGACGTCGATCACGCTGCCGAACACGTACCCGAACAGCAGCACGAACATCACCGGCGTGAACACGAGGGACCCGAGCAGGTCCAGTGACCGGAAGATCTTGATCGAGTTGCGCTTGGCGACGGTCACGCCGTCGGTGACGGCCATCTGCACCGCGTTCATCACACGGCCTCCTTCGCGGGTTCGGCCGTCTCGTGGCCGGTGAGGGTGAGGAAGACGTCGTCGAGGGTGGGACGGCGGACACCGACGTCGCGGACGTCGACGCCGTCGGCGGAGAGCAGCGCCAGCGCTTCGGTAAGCGCTTTCGCGCCGTGGGTCACGGGCACGGTGAGCCGGAAGCCCTCGGCCTGCGGCTCGCCGCTGGCCAGCCGGGACAGCGCCCGCTGCGCGACGACGACGTCGTCGTGCGTGCCGACGGTCAGCTCGATCCGCTCGCCGCCGACGAGGTCCTTGAGTTCGTCGGCGGTGCCGCGGGCGATCACGCGCCCGTGGTCGACGACGGCGATGCTGTCGGCCAGCCGGTCGGCCTCTTCCAGGTACTGCGTGGTGAGCAGCAGGGTCGTGCCGCCCGCGACCAGCTCGGTGATGACGTCCCACAGCTCGGTGCGGGCCCGCGGGTCGAGCCCGGTGGTCGGCTCGTCGAGGAACAGCACCGGCGGGTTGGCCACGAGCGCGCCGGCCAGGTCGAGGCGGCGCCGCATGCCGCCGGAGTAGCCCTTCACCGGGCGGTCGGCGGCGTCGGCCAGGCTGAACCGGGCGAGCAGCTCCCGGCCGCGGGCTTTGGCCCGCTTGGTCCCCAGGTGGTACAGCCTGCCGACCATCTCGAGGTTCTCGGCCCCGGTCAGCTCCTGGTCGACGGCGGCGTACTGCCCCGAAGCGCCGATGTGCGAGCGCAGGACGTGGGCGTCCTTCACGACGTCGAACCCGGCGACCGTCGCCCGGCCCGCGTCCGGCTTCTGCAGCGTCGTGAGGATCTGGACGGTGGTGGTCTTGCCGGCGCCGTTCGGCCCGAGCACCCCCAGCACCGTGCCTTCCGGCACCGTCAAGGTCATCCCGTCGAGCGCGGTGACCTTCCCGTACTTCTTGACCAATCCCTCGGCCACGATGGCGTCTGGCATCGATTTCCCCTGTTCTGTATGTGTCTTCAGGCACGCCGGACGACGATGTCGCCGGTGTAGCTGTGGGCCTTGACCTCGACGGTCTCGGTGCTGCCGCCCGGCCCCTCGGACGGCGTGAGCGTGTTGTGCACGGAACCGACCAGCGAGTTCAGCTCGAGCCACGCGGCACTGCCCTCGCGGATGCCGATCTCGATCTCGCCGACGGCGGTCTCGAGCACGACCCGGTCGCGCACGACCTCGCCGAGCCGGATGTCGCCGGACGCCGTCTTGGCGTGCACGCCGGCGTGGGCGAGGTCGACGAGGATGTCGCCGTTGGCGACGCTCACCCGCAGGTCGCCGGTCACTTCGCCGACGCGGGTCTCGCCGTTGGAGTTCTTCAGGACGGCCGTGCCGTCGATCTCGCGGATCCGCAGCTCGCCGGAGCCGGTGCCGATCTCGGCGTGGCCGGTGGCCCGGTCGACGAAGACGTCACCGGTCGCGGTGTTCGCCTCGATCCGCGAGGTCTCGTCGAGGTGGATGTTGCCGACCGAGGTCTTGAGCCGGCTGTCGCCGAGGCGGCCGGTGACGTGGAAGTCGCCCATCGCGGACGTCGCCTTGACGCGAGAGCCGGCCGGCAATTCGACCGTGACGTGCAGAGCGCCGCCCTTGCCCCACAGCTTGGTGGTGTACTTCGGGCCCTTGACCAGCAGCTCGCCGTCGGCGAACTCGACGCGGGTCTTGGCGGCGGCCTTGACGTCCTCGTTGTCGCCCGGGTCGGCCGGGCTGACCTCGACGGTGGTGTCGGTGCGGTCACCGGCGACGATCCGGACGTCGGCCACGCTGACGTCGAGCGTGGCCGTGATCGGCTCGGGGGTGGCGAAAAATGGCATGGCTGCGCCCTCCTGGGGTGCTTTGAGAGTGTTTTGGCTGGTCAGGACGGGCGGGTCAGTGAACCCAGCCGGTGTACTGCTCGCCGTAGCCGGACCGGCGGTGCGTGGGCCGGCTCGCGTCGGCGCCGAGTGCGTTGCTCGCGGCCCGGACGAGCCAGGCGTTGGTGGAGAGCCGGTCGCGGCTCGCGGCCTCCTCGACCCGCTGCTTCAGCTGGTCGGGGAGCCGCAGGTTGATCCGCGAGACGGCGCCGTCGTCGATCTCGGGCGGCGGTGGGGCCTCCGCCGGAGCCGGTTCAGGTGCCGTGGGCACGGAAACCGCGAACTCCGCTTCACGGCGGCGAAGGCGTACTTCGACGGAACCGGGAGCGAGGTCGCGAGTGATTTCGTCGGCCGCGGCCGAAAGGGCGTCGAGCAAGGTGAGCCGGATGGCGGACTCCAGTGGGGAGGCCAGCCGCTCGGCCAGGGTGACAGCGTCCTCGCCGGCCGCCTCGGCGGCTACCGCGAACTCGCGGCGGAGGCTGTCCACGAAGGGCGTCAGGTCCATGGCACAAATATGGCACCGCGGTGGTGCCACGACAACCCTGAAATGGCACCCTTAGGGGTCATCGAGGGCTGAATCCGCAGGTCAGGCGCGTTCGACGCGAGCCAGCAGCTCGTCGAGGAAGCCACACGCTTCGGCCGCAGCGCGGTCCGGGTCGCAGTCGGCGATGGCCTCGGCGAGACCCTCGTGGCCGATCTCTGGCACGTGGTCCGCGCCCGGCGTGATGCTCGACGTCGCCGCGACGCTGGCCGTGATGACCTCGGTCAGCCCGCGGTACAGCTCGGTCAGCAGCGTGTTGTGCCCGGCGCGGACGACGGCGCAGTGGAACTCGGCGTCCGTGCGGGCGAAGTCCTCCCAGCGGCCGGCCCGCAGGTCGGTCTCGCGGCGGGCGAGCAGCGCACGCAGCTCGGCGACCTCGTCCTCGGTCCGCTCGACGGCCGCGAGCCGGGCGCCTTCGACCTCCAGCGTCCGCCGGACCTGGAGGACTTCGCGCAGCTCCGAGCCGCAGAGCCGGCGGATCGCGCCGGACACCTCGCTGGTGGCGCGGACGTAGGTGCCGTCGCCCTGCCGGACCTCCAGGAGCCCGGTGTGCGCGAGCGCGCGCACGGCTTCGCGGACGGTGTTGCGCCCGACGCCGAGCTGCTCGACCAGTTCGGCCTCGGTGGGGATGCGGTCGCCGATCGGCCATTCGCCCTGCGTGACCGCGGTCCGCAGCTGCTCGATGACCTGGTCGACGAGGCCGGCCCGGCGCGTGGTGGCCAGAGGCACAGGATTATCCCTTCATCCAATCATCCTACGTATGCGATAGTAGCGGTCATGCGCGTCGAACACCGTGAACCCGAACTGGACGGCGCCGTGGAGATCCGGACGCCGGGCGTGGTCGCCGCCGGGGCGCTGCTCGCGGTCGCCGTGGTGCTCACCGCCCTCAACCTGCGCCCGGCCATCACCGGCGTCGGGCCGATGCTCGCCGAAATGCGCGCGGACCTGGGCGCTTCGGTGGTCTGGGCCGGGGTGCTCACGACGTTGCCGACGCTCTGCTTCGCCGGCGCCGGACTGGCCGCGCCGCTGCTCGCGCGCCGGGCCGGGATCGGGGCCGCCATCGCGATCGCGCTGGCCACCCTCGCTGCCGGGCTCGTGCTGCGCGTCCTCGACGGCCCGGCCGTGGTCCTCGGCGCCACGCTCGTGGCCACCGCCGGGATCGCCCTGATCAACGTGCTCATCCCGGTCGTCATCAAGGACTCCTTCCCCGCGCGCATCGGCGTGCTCACCGGTGTCTACACCGCCGCGCTGCAGGGCGGCGGCGCTTTGGGCTCGGCCGTGACCCCGCGCCTCGGTGACGCGCTCGGTGGCTGGCGCCCGGCGCTCGGCGCCTGGGCGGTGCTGGCGGTCGTCGCGCTGGTGGCGTGGCTCCTCGCCGCCCGCGGCAC
This sequence comes from Amycolatopsis vancoresmycina, assembly GCF_000716785.1. GTDB lineage: Bacteria > Actinomycetota > Actinomycetes > Mycobacteriales > Pseudonocardiaceae > Amycolatopsis > Amycolatopsis vancoresmycina. Next base: position 93,055 of record NZ_JNYY01000007.1, on the reverse strand, counting down.
CGGCCGGGTCCCGCGCCCCGCCGACGGCGCCGAGGGCGGCCGGTCGCTGCTGGGCAACCGGCTCGCCTGGATCGTCACCGGCTTCTTCGGCCTGCAGGCGTTCTACGCCTACGCGGCGATGGGCTGGTTCCCGCAGGTGCTGATGGACGCGGGCGTGCCGCGCGACGACGCCGGGCTGCTGTTCGGCCTGGTCTCGCTGATCGCGGTGCCGATCAGCCTCGTCGTCGCGCCGATGGCGGCCCGGCGGCGCGGCCAGAGCCCGTGGATCGTGGGCCTGAGCGTGTTCGGCGTCGCCGGGACCGCCGGGCTGATGCTGGCGCCGTCGTGGTCGCCGCTGCTGTGGAGCATCCTCGTCGGGCTCGGGATGAGCGTGTTCTCGCTCGGCCTGACGGTGATCGCGCTGCGCGCGCGGACCGGCGCGGACACCGCCCGGCTGTCCGGCATGGCGCAGGGCTTCGGCTACCTGTTCGCCGCGCTCGGGCCGTTCCTGTTCGGCCTGCTGCACGACGTGGCCGGCGGCTGGACGGTCCCGCTCGGGATGCTGCTCGCCCTGCTCGGCGTCCAGATGGTGGTCGGCGCCCTCGCCGGCCGCCACCGCTTCGTCTGAACCGGGCTCAGTCCAGGGGCAGGTTGAGCAGCGCGTTCTCGACCAGCTCCGGCATCGCCGGGTGGATCCAGTACTGGCCGCGCGCCATGGCCCGCGCGTCGAGGCCGAAGCTCATCGCCTGGATGAGCGGCTGGATCACCGACGACGCCTGCGGGCCGATGATGTGCGCGCCGAGCAGCTGCCCGGTCGCCGGGTCGGCCAGGAGCTTCGCGAAGCCCGTCGTGTCCTCCATCGCCCAGCCGTACGCGATCCCGGCGTAGTCCTGCTTCGAGACGACGTAGGACACGCCGAGTTCGCGGGCCTTCTGCTCGGTCAGCCCGACCGAAGCGACCTGCGGGTGGGTGAAGACCGCGTGCGGCACGAACCGGTGGTCGGCGGTGATCCGCTCGTCCGGGTGCAGCAGGTTGTGCTGCACCACGCGGGCTTCGTGGTTCGCGACGTGCTTCAGCTCGTGCGGCGACGACAGGTCGCCGAGCGCGTAGATGCCCTCGACCGCGGTCTGCTGGTAGTCGTCGACCACGACGTGCCCACTGTCCATTGTGGTCACTCCGGTGGCGGCGACGTCGAGCAGGTCCGAGTTCGGGCGGCGGCCGGTGGCGATCAGCAGGACGTCGCCCTCGACGGTTTCCGCGCCCTGCGGCCCCTCCAGGTCCAGCGCGACGCCGTTGTCCGTCTTGCGCGCCCGGACGGTCTTGCGGTCCAGGCGGACGTCGAACCGTTCGGCGGCCAGCTCGGTGAAGCGCGCGCTGACGTCCTCGTCCTCCGAACGCAGCAGCCGTCCGGAGCGGTTGACCAGCGTCACGTGCACGCCGAAGGAGGCGAAGACGTGCGCGAACTCGGCTGCGATGTACCCGCCGCCGAGGATGACGATGCGCTCCGGCAGCTCGTCGAGCCGCATCACGGTGTCGGAGGTGTGGTAGCCGACGTCGTCCAGGCCGGGGATCTCGGGGATGACCGGGCGCCCGCCCGCGGCCAGCACGAACTTGTCGGCGGTCAGCACTTCGCCGGGGCGTCCGTCGGTGAAGCTGACGCGCAGTTCCTTGTGCCCGGTGAAGCGGCCGGTGCCCTCGTAGACGTCGACGTTCGCGTTGTCCTCGTGGCTGCGCCGGTACTCCGCGCCCCCCTCGGCGATCGGGTCGATGCGGCCGAAGATCCGGTCGCGGATGTCGCGCCAGCGCACGTTCTTCAGCTCTTCGTCGACGCCGTACTTGGCGCTGTGCGAAGGCGTGTACGCGACGTCGGCGGCGTACACGAACATCTTCGTCGGGATGCAGCCGACGTTGAGGCAGGTGCCGCCGAAGGTGCCCTTCTCCACGATCGCCGTCTTCTTGCCGGCGAAGCCGGGGCCGAGGATGGAGTTCCCCGATCCCGTCCCGACGATCACCAGGTCGTAGTGGGGCACTGCATCCTCCGCGGGTTCGTGTCCGGTCGATTCACCCTAGCCAACCGTCTCGGTGGAGCCGGTGTTCCCTCTTGTGCTTAACGTCGTATTACGTGGTCAGTGGCCGGTCGCGGTGAAGTGCATCCGGTCCTTCGGGCTGGTCCAGGCGCCGCCCCAGCTCCACCCGATCGCCGCGAACGCGCGCACGGTCGCGTCGCCGGCCAGGACCATGCCGGGCCGCACGCGCGAGCGGTCGACGTACGCCGAGGCCAGCTCGGGCAGCACCAGATCGCCCTGGGTGTACGGGTTGCAGAACGGGTTGACGTCCACGGCGAGCCCGTAGGCATGCGCTGACCAGGTCGTCTGCCCGCGCGCCGGGCGGCAGACGAACGCGCTGGTGGAGTTGCCGTCCCCGGTCGGCGGCGCGGTGAGCTCGGCCGGGCTGGTCACCCGCATCTCTTCGAGCGGGAAGTGCGCCGCGAAGAGCCGCCCGAAGACCTTCGTGATGCCTGCCGCGCCGGAGGCGTTCACCAGCATCTCGCCGGTGTGCGCGCGGCCGTCGAAGCCCCAGAAGGACATCGTCAGGTAGCGGAGGTCGCCGGCCTTGACCGGGCAGGCGGGCTGCCAGGTGCTGCGCGCGAGAACGTCGGCGGGCACGGCGCTGATCGTCGACGCGTACGTGTTGCCCGGCGGCGACGGAAGCACGTCTTTTGTCGGAAGTGCCCGGTTCACCAGTTCGGGTGGCGTCGGCTCGACCTCGCCGAAGCCGTCGGGGCGGCGGGGGAGCGGACGGGCACCCACCTGCCAGGTGACGGCGGGGGTGCCGGCCGCCGGCCGCGGCGCGGCCGAGGTGCCCGGCCCGATCGTCGTCGGCGCTGGTGCCGGCGGTGCTGCCGGCGGGATGTCCGGTGCGCACGCGGACACGGCGCAGGCCAGGACCGCTCCCGCCGCCGTCGCTCGCCGCCGCATCCGGCCAGCTTGGCAGAGACGGGCGGGGGACGCGGAGTCCACCCGTTCCAGTGACACCGTTTTGGGCCCCCTCGGATTAGGGTATTGAGCGCACGTCGTTCACGCACCGGAGTCATCCGGGTGCCGAGTGCTTTGCTCCGTGCTGTGCCGAAGAGGAGAACGTCCCATGGCCGTGAAGTCCCGCCGATCCCTGCTGTTCGCGAGCGGCGCGCTGCTCGCGGTCGCCGCGGTCGCCGTCCCGGTCGTGGCCGGCACGGCGGCGGCGGATTCCGGGGCCGCCGGTGCCGGCAACCAGGCGCGGATCGTCGGCGGCAACCAGGCTTCGATCGCCGACCACCCGTACGCGGTGTACCTGACCGACGCGGGCGGCAACCAGTTCTGCGGCGCGGTGATCGTGAGCTCCACGGCGGTCGCGACGGCGGCGCACTGCGCCAAGGCGGTGGCGAAGCAGGACATCCGCGTGGTGGCCGGCCGCGAGGACAAGCGCACCAGCGACGGCCAGGTGCTGGGTGTCTCGAAGATCTGGGTCAGCCAGAGCTACACCGATCCGACGCAGGGTGCGGACATCGCGGTGCTCACCGTCCGCGGCCAGCTCGGCTACCGGCCGGCGAATCTGCCCGCGAAGGACGACACGCAGGTGTACGCCACGGGCACCCAGGCGACGGTGCTCGGCTGGGGCCGCATCGCCGACGGCGGCGCGCGCTCCGACTACCTGCGCAGCGCCCAGGTCCCGCTGGTCTCGGACAGCGAATGCCGGTCCGATTACACGGTCTACGACCAGCAGAGCATGGTGTGCGCCGGCTACCGCGACGGCGGCATCGACGCCTGCCAGGGCGACTCCGGCGGCCCGCTGGTGGTGGGCGACACGCTGATCGGCATCGTCTCCTTCGGCGACGGCTGCGCGAAGGCGGGCAAGCCGGGCGTCTACACGCGCGTTTCGACCTACGCCGACGACGTCGAAACCCAGTCCAGGCCGCGCCTCCTCGGCTGAGCGTGCTAAGCAGGGGTATGCCGACCCTGCACGACGCGACCGGTCCGGAGCTGACCGCCGCCCAGCTGCACGACATCCTCCGCCTGCGCGTCGACGTGTTCGTCGTGGAGCAGAAGGCCGCGTACCCCGAGCTCGACGGCCGTGACCTGCTCCCGGACACCCGCCACCTGTGGTTCGCGGACACCAGCGGCGTCACGTCCTACCTGCGGGTCCTGCTCGATCCGGACGGCGTCCGCCGCATCGGCCGCGTGGTGACGGCGGCGTCCGCCCGCGGCCAGGGCCTGGCGGCCCGCCTGATGGACGCGGCCCTGACCGTCCCGGGCGAGTACGTCCTCGACGCCCAGACGTACGTCCAGGGCTTTTACGCGCGCTACGGCTTCATCCCCGAAGGCGCCGAGTACACCGACGACGACGGGATCCCCCACATCCGCATGCGCCGCCGCCCCTGACCGTCCGGGACGGCTCAGCCGATCGCCCCCCGCGGCGCGGTCGCGGTGATCACCTTCACCGCACGGTCCACATCGGACTCCGTGAGGTCGGCTCGCGCCGTCAGCCGCAGCCGCGAGATCCCGTCCGGCACCGACGGCGGCCGGAAGCACCCGACCCGGATGCCCTGCTCCGCACACGCCGCGGCCCACGCGACGGCCGTCTCCGCGGACGGCGCCTGGACCGAGATGACGGCGGCGTCCGGCAGGCTCGCCTTCAACCCGGCGGCCTTCAGCGACATCGCCAGGTTGCCCGCGTTCTCGACGACCTTCCCCGCCAGCCCCGGCTCCTCCTTCAGCGCGTGCAACGCCGCCAACGCGGCCGCGGCGCTCGCCGGGGCCAACGCGGTGTCGAAGATGAAGCTGCGAGCCGTGTCCACCAGGTGCTTGATCACGCGACGCGGCCCCACCACCGCGCCGCCCTGCGCGCCGAGGGACTTCGACAGCGTCAGCGTCGTGACGACGTCGGGCGCGCCCGACAGCCCGGCCGCGTGGACCGCCCCGCGGCCGCCTTCGCCCAGGACGCCGAAGCCGTGCGCGTCGTCGACGAGCAGCGCCGCGCCGTGCGAACGGCAGATCCCGGCCAGCTCGCCGAGCGGCGCGAGGTCGCCGTCGACCGAGAACACCGAGTCGGTCACCACCAGCGCCCGCGGCTTGCGCCGGGTCGCCAGCGCGTGCTTGATCGCGGACGGCGTCGAGTGCGCGACCGCGGCCACGTCGGCCCGCGACAGCCGGCAGCCCTCGATCAGCGACGCGTGGATGTACTTGTCGGTGACGATCGCGGACTCGGAGCCGGACAGCGCCGTCACCGCGCCGAGGTTCGCGGCGAAGCCGGAGGAGAACACCAGCGCCGCCTGCGCGCCGCAGAACCGGGCGAGCTCCAGCTCCAGCTCGGTGTGCAGCTCGGTCGACCCGGTGACCAGCCGGGACCCGGTCGACCCGGCGCCCCAGCGCAGCGCGGCGGCCGCGGCGGCCCCGGCGACGCGCTTGTCGCGGGCCAGCCCGAGGTAGTCGTTGCCGGCCAGATCCAGCTCGTCCGCCTGCGCGGGACGCGGCCGCAGCTGCCGCACGAGTCCCGCGTTCGCCCGCTTCTCCGCCTCGGCGTCGAGCCAGTCGAAAACCTCGTCGGGCGGGGGCGTCGGCGGCGTAGTCACGTCCCGCAGTCTCCCATCCGGGCTACGCGGTGCCGCCAAGCGGGCCTGGAAACGCCGGAAGCCCCGGACCGCGAGGTCCGGGGCTTCCGAAAGGGATCACTCAGCTGTCGTAGCCGCGACGCGGGCCACGGCTCGGGCGGCCGTAGCCACCGCCGTTGCCCGAGCGGGGCTGACGGCCGCGGCCGCCGAAGCCGCCGGGACGGCCTTCGCGGTCGCCGCCGCGGTAACCACCACGGTCACCGCCGCGCTCGCCACCGCGGTCACGGTCGCCGTAGCTGCGCTCGCCGCGGAAGCCGCCGCGCTCGCCACCCCGGCTGCCGCCGCCGAAGCCGCGGTCGCCGCGGAAGCCGCCGCCGCCACGACGCGGGTTCTCGCGCCGCCGCTCGACGACCGGCTCACCGCTGGGCTCGCGGGCGCCGGTGATGCGGGACAGCTCGGCGTCACCCGGGCGGACCGTGGTCGACTCCGCGCGCACGCCGGCGCGGTCGGTCAGCCGGCGGACCATCCGGCGCTGGTCGTGCGTGGCCAGCGTGACGACCACGCCGGACGCCCCGGCGCGCGCGGTGCGGCCGGCGCGGTGCAGGTAGTCCTTGTGGTCGGCCGCCGGGTCGACGTGCAGCACCAGCGAGATGTCGTCGACGTGGATGCCGCGCGCGGCGACGTCCGTGGCGACCAGCACCGGGGTGTGGCCGTCCTTGAAGTCGGCGAGGACGCGGTTGCGCTGCCCCTGCGTCTTGCCGCCGTGCAGCGCCGCCGCGTGCACGCCCTGCTCGCGCAGCCGCTCGGTGAGCCGGTCGACGTGGTGCTTGGTGCGCACGAACATGATCGTGCGGCCCTCGCGGGCGCCGATCTGCGTGATGACGTCCTGCTTGTCCTGGTGCGAGACCTGGAGCACGTGGTGGTCCATGGTCGTCACGCTCGCGGTCGACGGCGCGACCGAGTGCGTGACCGGGTCGGTCAGGTACTGCTTGACCAGGCGGTTGACGTCACCGTCGAGGGTCGCGGAGAACAGCAGCCGCTGGCCGCCCGGCGGGGTCAGGTCGAGGATCTCGCGGACCTGCGGCATGAAGCCCATGTCCGCCATCTGGTCGGCCTCGTCGAGGGCGATGAAGTTGCAGTCGCCCAGGTGCGCGGTGCCCTGGCGGACGTGGTCCGACAGCCGGCCCGGCGTGGCGATCAGCAGGTCGACACCGCGGGACAGGGCGTCCGCCTGGCGGGCGAAGGCCATGCCGCCGACGGCCGTGCGGCACCACAGGCCGAGCGACTTGGCCAGCGGGGTCAGCGAGTCGGCGACCTGCATGGCCAGCTCGCGGGTCGGGACGAGGATCAGCGCGCGGGGGCGCTTCGGGCGGGCCTTGCCGCCGTCGAGCCGGGCCAGCATGGCCAGGCCGAAGGCGAGGGTCTTGCCGGAACCGGTCTGGGCGCGGCCCAGCACGTCCCGGCCGGCCAGCGCGTCCGGGATGGTCGCGGACTGGATCGGGAACGGCTGGTTGATGCCCGCCTCGGCCAGCGCGCGGAGCAGCGGCTCCGGCAGGCCCAGCTGGGCGAACGTCTTGGTGACCACGGTCTCGACGGCGTCGTCGCGCAGCATGTCGCCGCCCGCAGGCCGCTGGCGCGGCTTGTGGTCGGGACGGCCCGCGCGGGCGGACGTCGAGGAGTGGCCGGAGTTGAACGTGACTGTCACAAATGCCTCTCGGACGTGGTTCGTCGCAAGGGAGGCCCGGGCTGCCCGCGCGCAGGCAGGGCAAGATGGTGTGCGATGGGCGTTCACAGGGACGGACCCGGCACACCGTGTCATCGCTTGCCGACACTGCGCGCCGCTATGGGTTACGGATCACCGCGAGCCATTCGGTTGGCTTTGGAGGCGACGGACACCAACTCATCCACGCCGCCGGTTGCGGTCTGTGTTCACTGTACCCGAGCCGGAGCTGGTACTACGCATCGAGGTCACCGGTTGTGGGCGGCGTCGCAGCCGTGTTCCGCACCACAGCCGCGACGCCACCGCGGAATCACTCGAGACCGGCCGCGGAAACGAGCTCGGCCAGCAGTTCCCCGGTGTTCGTGACGTCCTCGCCGAGGCCGCGGCCGTGGAACCAGCCCGCCAGGTTGCGCACGTCCCTGGCCAGGAATTCGACGCCGCCGGGGTTGGCCACGACGTCGACCACCTGGGGCAGGTCGATCACCACCAGCCGGCCGCGGTGCACCAGCAGGTTGTACGCCGAGAGGTCGCCGTGCGCGAGCCCCTCGGCGGCCAGCAGGTCGAGCGCCGCGGTCGCCTGGAACCACAGGTCCCGCAGTTGCTCCGGGTCCGGGCGGACCTGGGCCAACCGGGGTGCGGCGGTGCCGTCGTCCTCGCCGAGGAACTCGAGCAGCAGTTCCGTTCCGTTGCGCTGAACGGGGTACGGCACCGGCGCGCCGAGCGTCCACAGGCGACTCAGCGCGGCGAACTCCGCGACCGCCCACTGCTCGGCGATGAGGTTGCGGCCGAACGCGCTGCGCTGCGCCATCGCCCGGTTCTCGCGGGATCGGCGCATCCGCCGCCCTTCGAGGTAACCCGCGTCGCGGTGGAACAGCTTGTGTTCGTCGCTGCGGTACCGCTTCGCGGCGACCAGCGTGCCCGTGCCGCCGGGCAGGCCCCGCCGCAGCAGGTGGACGTCGGCCTCCTTGCCGGTCTTGAGGACGCCGAGGTCGGTGTCGACCGCGGCGAGCTCGGTGACGACCCAGTCCGGCCGGGGGAGCGGGCCGTGTTCGGCGTCGTCCCAGGTGGACCAGCGGTCGGCGCCGTCGGGCAGCTGCCGTTCGGTGTAGGCGTCGTCGCGCAGTTTCGCGAGCCGGACGCGTTCGCCTTCGGTCAGCCGTCCGCGGCGCGTGGGTTCGGGTTCGTCGAGCCGCCCGCGGCGCCGCGAACGCGCTTCGCGGCGGCGGGAGGGGTTGTCGTCGTGAAAGTCTTCGAAGTCGTGCTGGCGCACTGGTGGGTTTCTCCTCGATCAGGGATGCCCCACCGGGCGCGTGGTCAGCCTCGGGGGGCGGGTGGGTGAGGGCGCGAAAAGGCCCGGACAGCCATCACGTCAGGCACCTCCTCGTTCTCACGCACCGGCTCCCCGCCGGCTCGTGCCCAGGTTGCCGGACCGATCCGGCGCCGCGCAACCGAATTTCGCGGCGGGCCGCGAAAGGAGTATTTGTGACGTTTCCTTGAATTCGGCCCGGCCGCGTGGTCACGATGAACGGGCAGGCAGATCGAGGAGGGGCGGATGAACACCTACGACGTGGTGATCGTCGGAGGCGGGCACAACGGCCTGGTCGCGGCCGCGTACCTGGCGCGGGCCGGCCGGTCGGTGCTCGTGCTCGAACGGCGGGGTGAGACCGGTGGCGCCGCCGTCTCGTTCCGTGCGTTCGAGGGCGTGGACGTCCGGCTTTCGCGCTACTCGTACCTGGTCAGCCTGCTGCCGAAGAAGATCGTGGCCGACCTCGGCCTCGACGTGGAGCTGCGACGGCGCCGGATGTCGTCCTACACCCCGTCGGGCGGCTCCGGTCTTCTTGTCGACACGGGTGACGCCGTCCGGACGGCGGCGTCGTTCCGCGCGGTCACCGGGTCCACATCGGACTACTCGGCGTGGCAGCGGTTCTACGAGCTGACCGGGCGCGTCGCCGGGCGCGCGTTCGGGACGCTCACCGAACCACTGCTGTCCGAAGTGGACTTCCGCGCGCGCATCGGCGACGCGGAAGCGTGGTCCCTGCTGTTCGAACGGCCGATCGGCGAAGCGCTCACGTCGTGGTTCGGCGACGACACGGTGCGCGGCGTGGTGCTCACCGACGCGCTGATCGGCACGTTCGCCCCGGCGGACGGCGAGGACCTGCGGCAGAACCGGTGCCTGCTCTACCACGTGATCGGCAACGGCACCGGCGACTGGGACGTCCCGGTCGGCGGCATGGGTGCGGTCACCGGGTCGCTCGCGGCGGTCGCCTCCGCGGCGGGCGCGCGCCTGATCACCGGCGCGGAGGTGCTCGCGGTCGACCCGGACGGCGAGGTGCGCTACCGGAAAGACGACGCCGAGTTCGTCGTCCGGGGCCGCCACGTCCTCGCCAACGTCGCGCCGGCGACGCTGGCGAGGCTGCTGGGCGAACCCCCTCCGATCCGGCCGGAGGGTGCCCAGCTCAAGGTGAACATGGTGCTGACGCGGCTGCCGAGGCTGCGTGACCCGGACGTCGATCCGGCTGAGGCGTTCGGGGGCACCTTCCACGTCAACGAGAGCTACACCCAGCTGGAGGCGGCGTACCGCGAGGCGGCGGCGGGCCGGATCCCCCCGCTGCCGCCCTGCGAAATCTACTGCCACTCGTTGACGGACCCGTCCATCCTCGGCCCGGCCGAACGCGCGGCCGGCACGCACACCCTCACCCTGTTCGGCCTGCACATGCCGGCGCGGCTCTTCGAGGGGCGCAACGAAGAGGCGCGTGAAGCGGCGTTGCGCGCGACACTGGCTTCGCTGAACAGCGTGCTGGCCGAGCCGATCGAGGACTGCCTGCTGTCCGGGCCGGACGGAAAACCCTGCGTGGAAGCCAAAACCCCGCTGGACCTGGAAGCCGAGCTGGGTCTGCCGGCGGGGCACATCTTCCACCGGGACCTCTCCTGGCCCTTCGCGGAGGACCCGGCGCAAGCCGGCCGCTGGGGCGTGGAGACACCGCACGAGCGCATCCTGCTCTGTGGCGCGGGCGCGGCGAGAGGAGGTGGTGTCAGCGGCATTCCCGGCCACAACGCGGCCATGGCGGTGCTCGGCGCGGGGTGATCCGGGTCAGGCGTCGTGTTCGGTGCACAGACACGCGACGCCCGGCTCGATCCACTCCCGGCCGGCCCACTCCGGGTGGCGCTCGACGAGCAGTGAACGGACCTCGGCGGTGATTTCGTCCACGCCCATCGCCGAGTCCCGCCGCTGCCAGGTCTCGTCGCGCAGTTCCCGCAGGTAGGCGCGGACGTCGGTGAGCACCGCCCCGCCACCGACCTCTCCGTGCCCGGGAACCACCACCCGGTGCCCGGCGGCGGCCAGCCGGTCGAGGACCGCCAGCCAGCCGACGCCCGAGACATCGGTGTCGTGCGGCGGGAACCACGGGAAGATCGCGAACTGCCCGGTCTCGGCCAGGTCGCCGGTGAACAGGACGCCGGCGTCCGGTACCTCGACGACCTGGTCGCCCTTCGTGTGGCCCTGTCCGGTGGGGCGCAGCCGGACGGTCCGGCCGCCGAGGTCGAGGTCGTACCCGCCGTCGTAGACGACGTCCGGGGCCGGCAGCCGGACGCCGTCGAGGCGGCGCGCGATCACCTCGCCGAGGCCCCGGAACATCTCCAGGTAACCGGGGCCCTTGGTGACCAGGTCCTCGGCCTGGCCGCGGTTGACCAGGTACGTGGCTTCGCCGGCGAACACCTGCGCGCCGAACGCGTGCTCGGGGTGGAAGTGCGTCGTGGTCAGGTACAGGCGGCGGCCTTTCGCGACCTCACGCGCGAAGGCCAGCACCTGCTCCGCGTTGGCGGTGCCGATCCCGGTGTCGACGACGAGGACGGCTTCGGTGCCGCCCACGACGCCGATGTTGGGCACGAGGTCGACCCGGTCGTTCGGGATCACCAGCAGATCGGGGGCGATTTCCCGGGCGCCGGCGACGCGCACGGCGGGGTCGGTCAGTTCGGTCATGCCCCGATTCCACCGCCGGACGGCCGCGGCCGTCCAAGACCGGTTCGGTGCTGCCGATACCGGGCGAATATCGTCGGTGGTCATGGAGCTGCGCACGCTGCGATACTTCGTCGCGGTCGCCGAGGAACTCCACTTCGGCCGGGCCGCGGCGCGGCTGCACATGAGCCAGCCGCCGCTGAGCCGGGCGATCAAGCAGCTGGAGTCCGACGTCGGGGCCGTGCTGCTGCTGCGCTCCGCCGCCGGAGTCACGCTCACCCCGGCGGGCGTGGCGCTGCTGGCCGAGGCACGGGTGCTGCTGGACCAGGCCGACCGGGCCCGCGTGCGCGTGGCCACGGCGGCGGGCGTGCCCACGCTCACCGTCGGCCTCCTCGGCGACGGCGCCGACCCGGGCGCGGCCCGGCTGGCCGACGCGTACCGGCAGGCGCACCCGGAGGTCGAGGTGCGCGTGCGCGACACCGACCTCACCGACCCGACGTGCGGCCTGCGCGCCGGGCTGGTCGACGTCGCGCTGACCCGCGGGCCGTTCGACGAGACGGGCCTGACGGTGCACCGGCTGCGGGCCGACCCGGTGGGCGCGGTCCTGCGCGCCGACGACCCGCTGGCCGGCCGCGACCGGCTGGCACTGGCCGACCTGGCCGGACGGCGCTGGTTCCGGTTCCCGGACGGGACCGACGCGCACTGGCAGGCGTACTGGCACGGCGGTGAACCCCGCGAAGGGCCGGTGGTGCGGGCGGTCCAGGAGTGCCTGCAGGCCGTGCTGTGGAACGGGACGGTCGGGCTGATGCCGCTCGGACACCACCCGCCGGGTGAGCTGGTCGTGGTGCCGCTGTCCGGAATGGCCCCGAACCCGGTGGTGGTCGCGTGGCGCGACGCCGACGCCAACCCGCTGATCCGCTCGTTCGCCCGGATCGCGACGGCCGCCTACCGCGCCTGAGCGGCGCCCCCGGCAGTCGGGCAGCATCTGCGGGTCGAAAAACGAACGTTCATTCACTATAGTGGCCGCATGCGTACTGCCAGCCGGACCGCCGAGCACGTCGCCCTCTTCCGGGCCCTCGAAACCCGGCGCCGCGACCGGCTCTTCGCCGACGACCTCGCCATCCGGTTCCTGCCGGCCCGCTACCGCTGGCTCGTGCGGTCCGCGGCCCTCCCGCCGCTCGGCCACCGGATCGCGCGGATCATCGACCGCCGCTACCCGGGCGGCCCGCGCACGTCCGCTGTCGCCCGCACGCGGCTGATCGACGACCTGCTCGCCGCGGCCGAGCCGGACCAGGCGCTGCTGCTCGGGGCCGGCTACGACAGCCGCGCCCACCGCCTTCCCGGCATGCCGCTCACCTACGAGGTGGACCATCCCCTGACCCAGCGGGCCAAACGGCAGCGCGTCGCCGACCGGCCGCACGTCCGCTACGTGCCCGTCGACCTGGCCGCCGACCGGCTCGTCACGGCCCTCGACGGCTTCCCCCGGAAGCGCACGGCTGTCGTCTGGGAGGGCGTCACCAACTACCTCACCGAAGAGGCCGTCGACACGACCCTGCGCGACCTGGTCGCGATCACCGCGCCGGGAAGCACGGTCATCTTCACCTACGTCGACCGCGCGGCGCTCGACGCCGACACTCCCTGGCACCGGGTGGTGGCGAAGGTCGGCGAGCCGTGGACGTTCGGCTTCCGGCCCGCCGAAGTGCCTGGCTACCTGGTCGAACGGGGTCTGAACCTGAAAGGCGACCTGTCCGCGGCGGAAGCCGCCGCCCGGTACCACCGGCACGAGCCCGCTGCCGGGTTCTACCGGATCGCGTGGGCGGAGGTCCGGTAGATGCCCAAGGTCAGCGACGAACACCTGGCCGGCCGTCGCCGCCAGATTCTCGAAGCCGCCGCCGGCTGCTTCGCCCGCAACGGGTTCCACCGCACATCCATGCAGGACATCGTCAAGGAGTCCGGACTTTCCGCCGGGCTGATCTACCGGTACTTCGACGGCAAGGACGACATGATCCTCGCGATCGTCGGGGAGTGGCACACGTCCCGGGCGGCCGGCCTGCGCACCGGCGACGATCCGTTCGCCGCCTATCTCGGCCTGCTGAAGGAGATCGCCGGTCCGGACGCGGCGCTGCGGCGCAACCTCGGCCTGCAGGCGTGGGCGGAAACCGTCCGCGAGCCCCGGATCCGTGCCCTCGCCCGCCAGGGTGTCGACGACCAGCGGGAGGCGTTCAAGGACATCGCGCCGGACGCCGTGATCCGCGTACTCGTGGCCATCTACCAGGGCCTGCTGCTGCAGGTGTCGTGGGACGACGACCTGGACGCCGAGGCGTTCGTCGCCGCGGTACGCGAGCTGGTGCGGCGCCCGGCGTCCGCGGCGGACTAGACCACCGGCGGGCGGCGGACGTCGTAGAGATCCCAGTCCAGCTGCCAGAAGGCGTCGATGCCGTGCTCGCGGATGTACTTCCGCTCGGTGTCGTGCACCGGGTAGCAGCCGGCGATGCTCACCGGCGCGCCGCCGATGTCGATCAGCGTGTACTGGTGCGCGTCGAGGCCCGCGGGCGCCGAGACCGCGAACGCCGTCATCGCCGACTCCGGGGCGATCGGCTGGCCGAAGTCGATGGTGTCGCCGTAGACGAACGGGCAGGTGCCGCGCAGCTGCTCGGCGAGGTAGCCGATGGCCAGCGCCCAGACCGGGTCGTCGGACCGGACGCTGATCCACAGCTCCGGCTTCACGCCGTGCCAGTCGGGGTGGTCGGCCAGGGAAAGGCCGTAGGTCGCGCCGGTCAGGTACCGCGGTTCGGGTTCGTCGGCGTAGACGAACGCGATGACGTCGTCGAGCCCCGCCTGGGTCGACGGGATGGGCTGCAGCCGGGGCTGGGAGGACCCGGTCAGGGTGTCGAGATGGGCGACATACCGCTCGGCACGGCTGGGCATGGCGCGCAGCATACGACCGGCCGGGCCCGGGCGCGGTCAAGGCCGCTGGCCCGGGCGCGGCAAGATCGGGCAGGGTGGGGAGCATGCGAGTGCTCGTGATCGGCAGCGGAATCGGCGGCGCGGCGACGGCCTGGCACCTCGCCGGCCGCGGCGCGGAAGTGATCGTGGCGGACGCGGCGCGCCCCGGCACGGCGACCGAGGCCGGCGCCGGGATCGTCAGCCCGTGGACGTCGCGCTGGAACGAGGCGCTGTACCCGCTCGCGGCGGCCGCCGGCCGGTACTACCGGGAGTTCACCGCGGAGCTCGAAGGCTCGTCGTTCGAGGTCGTCGGCGGCCTGGTCGTGTCGGCCGACGACGCCGAGCTGGCCGAGGCGCACGAGCGGCTGACGTCCCGGGCGGCGGCCGCCCCCGAGATCGGCGAGGTGCGGCGGCTCGACCCCGCGCAGGCCCGCGAGCTGTTCCCGGCGCTGGCGCCGGGGCTGGGTGCGGTGCACCTGGCCGGCGCCGGCCGCGTCGACGGGCACCTGCTGCGCCGCGCTCTGCTGACGGCTGCCGAGCGCCGGGGCGCGAGGTTCGTCGAAGGCGAGGTCGCCTTCCGCGCCGACGGCACGGTGGCGGCGCCGGACGGCTCGCTCGAGGCGGACAGCGTCGTCGTCGCGGCCGGCGCGTGGAGCCGCGAGCTGCTGGCGCCGCTGGGGATCGACCTCCCGGTGACGCCGCACCGCGGCCAGATCAGCCACTTCGACCTGCCGGGCACGGACACCTCGGCGTGGCCGGTTGTCCTGCCGCAAACCAGCCATTACCTGCTCGCGTTCGGCGGCGGGCGCGTCGTCGCGGGCGCGACACGCGAGGCGGACTCGGGCTTCGACTACCGCGTCACGGCGGCCGGCCAGCGCGAAGTGCTGGAGAACGCGCTGGCGGTGGCGCCCGGCCTCGCGGACGCGACGCTCGCGGAGACCCGCGTCGGCTTCCGTCCCGGCACCCCGGACGGCCTCCCGGTGCTGGGCCTGCTGCGGCCGGGCCTGGTCGTGTCGACGGGCTTCGGTGCGGGCGGGCTGACGAACGCGCCGTTCGCGGGGAAGCTCGTCGCGGCGATCGCGCTGGGGGAGGACCCGGGGTTCGACCTGAGTCCGTTCGCCCCGGACCGGTTCGGCGGCCTCAGCCCTCGGTGACGAGTTCCAGCGCGTGCTCGCCGGCCCGCTCCACCACCAGGCCGGCCTTGGTGATCACCTTGACCAGCTGGTCCACAGTGGACGGTTCGGCCCTGGTCGCCGCCAGCACGTGCGCCAGGCGGCCCTTGTACGCCTTGTTGAAGTGGCTGACCGTCACCCGCTCGCCGCGGGCGTTTTCGGTGACGACCCGGACCGTCACCGCGTCCGGGCGCAGCTTCGCGAACGCCGAATAGGTGCCCGAGCGCAGGTCGACGACCAGGCCCTCGACCGCCTGCAGCACCGGCTCGAGGACCGGTTTCCACAGCCCGCGGACGGTGCCGAGCGAAGGCAGCGAGTTGCCGCCCGAGAGCCGGTACGCCGGGATCGGGTCGGTCGCCGAAACGACGCCGAACAGCGAAGACGTCACCGCCAGCCGCCGGTGCGCCTTCTCCAGCCCGGCCCGCGTGAAGCTCTTGACGTCGAGCGCGTCGTAGAGGACGCCGGTGTAGCGGCGCAGCGCCGGCATCGTCGGCGACGCCCACAGCTGCGCGTTGCGCGTGACCTCCCCGGCCTGGCGCTCGGTGAGGCCGAGGGCGGCGATGCTGGCGGGGACGTCGGCGGCCAGCTCGACCAGCGCGTCGGCGAGCTTCGCGCGCGTCGAGTTCAGCTCGGGGAAGGACAGCGCGCCGAGGTCGAGCGCGCCACCGCGGCCGCCGTCGGCCTTGGTTTCGGAAGGGGGGAGCAGCACCAGCACGGCCCGAGCGTAAATCGGGGTGCGCGGGCCCCGCCGCCCGGCCTAGCCTCCGGGCATGGACCTGACCTGGCGCCCGCTGACCCTCGCCGACGCCGCCGCCCTCGCCCGGCTCTACGCGGCGGCCGAAGAGGTCGACCGGACGGGTGAGCACTTCAGCGCGGAGGACCTCCGCGAAGAGCTGGCCGGGCCCAACATCGACCTGCCCCGCGCCACGGTGGGCGTCTGGGCCGGCGACCGCCTGGTCGGCTACGGCCTGGCCCGCCGCCGCGACGCCGCCGACCCGGTGCACATGATCCGACTCCAGTCGGTGGTGCACCCGGAGTACCGGACCGACGAGGTCGGCGCTCACCTGACCGGGTGGTTCGCGCGTACGAGCCGCGAGGTCCACGAGCGCACGTTCCCGGGAGCGCCGCTCGAGCTCCACCACGGCAGTCACGAGAACGAGCGCTGGATCGCCGGCGTCCTCACCCGCGCGGGCTACC
This sequence comes from Amycolatopsis vancoresmycina, assembly GCF_000716785.1. Classification (GTDB taxonomy): domain Bacteria; phylum Actinomycetota; class Actinomycetes; order Mycobacteriales; family Pseudonocardiaceae; genus Amycolatopsis; species Amycolatopsis vancoresmycina. The sequence continues at coordinate 76,499 of NZ_JNYY01000007.1, read as the reverse complement.
GGCACGGCCGCACGATGGTGAACATGCGCGTCGGCCTGGCGGACCTCCCGCCCCAGCCACCGCTCCCCGACGGCTACGAGGCGGTGCCGTTCGCCTTCGAGTACGACCTCGCGGTGCTCGACGCCCGCAACGACACGTTCGCCGGCCACTGGGGCAGCACGGTGTACGAGCCGGACGCCTGGCGCCACCTGGTCACGGGGTCGAAGGACTTCCGCCCGGACCTGTCGTTCCTGATCGTGGAGGACGACAAGGTGCTGGCGTTCGTCCTGAGCCACCACTACGAGTCCGAAACCGCGGCGACGGGCGTCCGCGAGCACTACGCCACCTGGGTGGGAACGCGGGGGATCCTGCGAGGCCGGGGAGTCGCGTCGGGGTTGCTGGGGCACACGCTGCGGGCGGCGAAGGACGCGGGGTTCGACCGGTCGGCCCTGAACGTCGACGTCGACAACGCCCACCGCGCCCTGGGCGTCTACGAGCGCTGCGGATACCGCGTCGACGACGAATGGCACGTGTACGTGCTGTCCTGAAGCCGGAACGCGCGCCGGCCGTCAGGGCGCCACGACGTTGAGCAGCTCCTCACCCCGCACGTACCGCCGCACCTGCTCGGCGGCGAGCTTCTTCGCCCGCGGGTAGAACGATGCCGAACCACCGGCGATGTGCGGGGTGATGACCACCCCCGGAACCGTCCACAGTGGATGATCGGCGGGCAGTGGCTCCGGATCGACGACGTCGAGCCCGGCCCGCAACCGCCCGGTCCTGGTCTCGGCGAGGAGGGCGCCGGTGTCGACGGCCGTGCCGCGCCCGACGTTGACGAGGAGGGCGTCGTCGGGCAGGGCGGCGAGCTGTTCGGCGCCGATGAGCCCGCGCGTGGCGGGGGTGTCGGGCAGGACCAGCACGACGATGTCGGCCTGGGGCAGCAGGGCGGCGAGCTCACCGACACCGTGAATCCCCTCGTCCGGCCGTGGCCGGCTGGCGACCCGGGTCACCACGGCCTCGGCGGCGACGAGCTGCCGTTCGATGGCCTGCCCGATGGACCCGTACCCGACGAGCAGCACCCGGCTGTCGGCCAGCGACCGGGTGTGTTCGCGCACCCACGAACCCCGGGCCTGCTGGGCGAACCACCGGGGCAGGTCCCGCTGAGCGGCGTGGATGAGGGCCAGAGCGTGCTCGGCGACGCTCAGATCGTGCAGCCCCCGCCCGTTGGCCAGCCGCACGCCCGCGGGGAGCAGCGGAACCAGCGCTTCGACCCCGGCGGACAGGGACTGCACGACCCGCAGGGACGGCAGTTCCTTGATCAGCTTCGGCGGCTCGGGCCCCCGGTCGTAGGGCAGCACGTAGAACTCGACATCCGCGAGGTCACCGGGCGGGGAACCGAGCCCGTCGTAGTACGCGGCCTCGACACGCTCGGGCACCTCGATGTCGGTCCAGGGCAGAAGCACGCGAGCACTCATGCCGCCTTTCTACCCGTTACGGCGGCGGACAGCCGCGCAGGTGCCGCGCCGAACCCACCGGAGGCTCGGCCATCGACGGGTCCGCCCCCTCTCCCTCAGTGCACCCCCGCCGAGACGCAGAACTCGTTCCCCTCCGGATCCACCAGCACCGTCCACGCCAGCCCCGGCACCTCGTGCTCCGCCACCTCCTTCGCGCCCAGCTCCACGAGCCGCTTCACCTCGGCCGCCCGATCGTCACCGCCGAAATCCACGTGCACCCGGTTCTTGCCCGCGCGGGCCTCCGGGACCCGCTGCAGCCCCAGCGGGAGCCCGCCGTTCGGAGGTGGTGCCAGGACCACGAACTCGCCGTAGTCCTGGGCCACCGTCGTGTCCAGCGCTGCCGTCCAGAACCGCGCCAGCGCCCGGGGGTCCGCGCAGTCGATCGTGATCATGCCCATGTGGATCGCCATGTCCCGAAGCTAGCGGTGACCACCGACAAAAACCGGCCGCCGGATAACCCGTTGGAGCCACGGCCGGGGGATTGACTACCCTGAGCGGGACTTTCACACCCGCCCGGCGCAGGGAGCCCCGCAGTGATCACCAGGACTTCGTCGTTGTTCCTTCGCACGTTGCGCGAGGATCCGGCGGACGCCGAGGTACCGAGCCACCGGCTCCTGGTACGTGCCGGCTATGTCCGCCGGGTCGCCCCGGGCGGGTACTCCTGGCTGCCGCTGGGCCTGCGGGTGCTGCGCCGCATCGAAGCCGTCGTGCGCGAAGAGATGAACGCCATCGGCGCCCAGGAGATCCAGTTCCCCGCACTGCTGCCGAAGGAGCCCTACGAGGCCACCGGCCGCTGGACCGAGTACGGCGACGGCCTCTTCCGGCTCAAGGACCGCAAGGGCGCCGACTACCTCCTCGGCCCGACGCACGAGGAGCTGTTCGCGCTCACCGTGAAGGGCGAGTACAGCTCGTACCGCGACTACCCGGTCACGCTGTACCAGATCCAGACCAAGTACCGCGACGAAGCGCGCCCCCGCGCCGGCATCCTGCGCGGCCGCGAGTTCGTCATGAAGGACTCCTACTCCTTCGACCTCGACGACGACGGCCTCGCCCGCTCCTACCAGGCCCACCGCGACGCGTATGTGAAGCTGTTCGACCGGCTCGGCCTCGAGTACGTCGTGGTCAAGGCGACGTCGGGTGCCATGGGCGGCTCGGCGTCCGAGGAGTTCCTCGCCGTCGCCGAAACGGGTGAGGACACCTACGTCCGCAGCACCGAGTCCGGTTACGCCGCGAACGTCGAAGCCGTCGTCACGCCCGCCCCGGCCGCGCAGCCCATCGAGGGCCGCCCCGAGGCGCAGGTGCACCACACGCCGAACACGCCGACCATCGAGACGCTGGTCAACTTCCTCAACGACGCCGGGCTGGGCCGCACGTTCACCGCCGCGGACACGCTGAAGAACGTCATGCTCAAGACGCGGCAGCCCGGCTCGGCCGAGTGGGAGCTGGTCTGTGTCGCGGTCCCGGGTGACCGCGAAGTGGACATGAAGCGCCTCGAAGCGTCGCTGGAGCCCGCCGAGGTCGCGCTGCTCGACGAGGCCGACTTCGCGAAGAACCCGTTCCTGGTCAAGGGCTACATCGGCCCGAAGGCGCTGCAGGACAACGGCGTGCGCTACCTCGCCGACCCGCGGATCGTCCCCGGCACCGCCTGGGTCACCGGGGCCGACAAGGTCGACCACCACGTCGTCGACCTCCTCGCCGGCCGCGACTTCACCCCGGACGGCACCATCGAGGCCGCCGAGGTCCGCGAGGGCGACGCGTCGCCGGACGGGCACGGCACCCTGGTCGCCGCGCGCGGCATCGAGATCGGGCACATCTTCCAGCTCGGCCGCAAGTACACCGACGCCTTCGAGGTCGACGCGCTCGGCCCCGACTCGAAGCCGATCCGGATCACGATGGGCTCGTACGGCGTCGGCGTCTCGCGGCTGGTCGGCGTGCTCGCCGAGCAGAACCACGACGACCTCGGCCTGATCTGGCCGCGCGTGGTCTCGCCGTTCGACGTGCACATCGTCATCGCGGGCAAGGACGAGGCGATCGCGGCGGGTGCCGAGAAGATCGCCGCCGAGCTGGACGCCGCCGGCGTCGAGGTCATCCTCGACGACCGCAAGGCGACGCCGGGCGTCAAGTTCGCCGACGCGGAGCTGGTGGGTGTGCCGACCATCCTGGTGGTCGGGCGCGGGCTGGCCAACGGCGTCGTCGAGGTGAAGGACCGGCGTTCGGGCGACCGCGAGGAGATCGCGGTCGACGCCGTCGTCGAGCACCTGGTCAAGCTCGTCCGGGGCTGAGATGAGCCGGCGTTCCGAAGACGCGACGCCGGGCTACGAGGACAACGCGGCGCTCCGCGGGTTCGGCGGTTACGAACCCGCGGACGCCCCGCGAGCGAAGCCGAAGCGGATCCGGCCGAAGGCGAAGCCGCTGAAGTGGCGGCGGGCGCCGTGGTTCGGCCTGGTGTTCATCGCCCTGGTCGCGGGCGTGCTGAACGCGCTGGGTGTCGGCAAGCAGCACCCGGCGTCGTCCTCGCCGCCGCCGTCGCCCCTGGTGGCGACGCCGTCACCGCGGGCCGCGGTCCCGGCGGTGGTCGCGGGCTGGCAGGCGGTCGCGGGTCGCGACGGTTCGTACGCCTACGACGTCCCGCCGAACTGGCAGCCGGCACCCGGCACGCAGCACGGCTGGGCCGGCATCAGGCTGATCACGAGCGCATTCCTGGGCAAATGCGGCGGCGCGGGCGTCACCACGGAGCCGCTGGCAGACCTCGACGCGGCGGCCCGCAAGGCAGCGACGGACCTGGCGAAGGGCGCGTACGACGCGGCGCCGGAACTGGGCCCGGCGTCGGACGCGCAGGTCTCCCGGGCCGACGGTACGGCGGTTCCGGCCCGGGTAGTGGTCGCTTCGGTGACCCCGGCGCAGCCGGGGGAGTGCGCGGTCCGGCACGCGCAGGTGGCGGTGCTGGCGTTCGGGGGGAATTCGGGGACGTCCGGTGTGATGGTGGCGTACGCGGGCGAGGGGTCGTCCGCGCAGGGCGAGCTGGAGCGGATCGTGCGGAGCTACCGGTTCGTGCCGGTGGCGAACCGCTAGAGCGGACGGCTTTCGTAGGCTTCGAGATCACCGACGATCCACCCGTGGGTGAATTCCTCTTCGGCGGCCGTCGCGCCGACGACCGAACGGACGAAGAAGTCTTCCTGGGTCACGTCGATGTCGTTGTCGAGCATGGCGATGGAGTCGGGCCAGGCATCGGGGACGTGCTCGGTGAGGATCTGCATCGGCGCGTTGCGCAGGTCGGCGTCGACGCTGGAGCCGGCGAGCTCGAGTTCGGTCTCGGGAGGGAGCTTTTCGACGATGTCGAGGGCTTCGTCGTCGAGGGCGATGCAGTTGGTGAGGTCGACGTGTTCCAGGGCGGTCAGCGGGGTCAGCTCGCCGATGTCGGTGAGGGATGTGCTGCTGCCGAGGGCGATGCTGCGGAGGCCGGTCATGCCGCCGATGCCGTGGAGGCTTTCGATTTCGGAGTCCGGGGCGTCGATGACTTCGAGGTTGGTACAGCCCGCGAAGGTGCTGAGGTCGTTCAGCGGCCAATCGGTGATGCGGAGCCAGCGCAGCGCGGGGAGCGACAATTCCGCGGTTTCCGCGCTCGACAGCTTGAACCCCTCCAGCTCGAGGATCTCGAGTTTGTCGAGGGCGTTGAGTGCGGCCAGGTTGGTAAGTTCGATCGGCCCGGCAGCGCCGATGCGAAGGTCGGTCAAGTTGGGTGCGGCATGGAATTGTGCGCAGTCCAACGGGGCGGCGCCGTTCGCGGTTGCCGCGAATTGCAAATCCAGCGCGGTGATGGTTTCGTTGCGTGGCAATGGGGGGAGAACGGTGGCGTTGATGGACAGAACGGTGCTCACCCAGAGAGTCCGCAAGGCGGGCAAGGCCATCAGGCGGCAGAAGGTCCGGAAGTTGACCACGGACTGAAGGGTCACTTGGGTGACCCGTGTGGTTGCCGCAAGGTCCGGGGAAATCCATCCGTCGCTTTCCGTCAAAACCTGAACCAGGTAGTCGCGGCCGAGTTTTCCGGTGAACGGGATCCGAGCAGCGTCTCGCAGTTCCACCGTGGTCGGCGCATGGAGGCCGGTCAGCACCTGTTCCGCGTACTCCGCCGGCGGAAAGAACGACCAGGCTTCGATCAGGCTCTGCGCGAGTGAGCGGCGGAGCTCCACCGGCAAGTCGATCAGGACCTTCAGTGCCTTCGGGCTGGCGATCCGGCCCAGCGCCTCCACGCAGCGGTCCAAGGTGCGATCGTCATCGGCGGCGCTGGTCAGGAACTGCTCGATCAAGCCGACACTCGTGTCCCCACCGGCGACCAGCTTCAACATCGCGTCGCTGTTCAGCGGCGGCACCAGCGACTCGAGGTACGACTCCAGCCTGCGGGTCACGCTGTAATCCACCCGCAGGCAAGCGTCCACACAGCTCATCACCAGGCTGTATAAATGCTCCTGATGCCGGGACGCCTTTTCCGCCTTGGACAACAGGTTCGCCAGCAAACCGGTGGCCTCGGCGGGGCGAGCCATGCCGACCGCCAACGCGATCACCCCGGCAAACGACGGGTCGCTCGACCGGTACAGCAGCGCCCCGAAATCACCCTGGTTGCTCATCCACCGCGCAGCCAAAAACTCCAGGAACGTCCGGTGCGCGAAATCGATCACCCCCGGCGCCGGTTCGCGCAGGATCGACCGCTCGACCAGATCCTGCAACGCTTCTTCCGCCGTGATCGCGTCCTCGCGTAACAACCGGAGCGTCTGGCCGACGTGGCTGAGCGCCTTCTCCTTCGCGATCTCCGAATGGTCGTTCCGGATCAGCCACTGCGCCAGGTCTTCCAGCAACGCAAGCCGTTCCTGCGGCCCCAGCGGGGAAATCGCGAGATTCCGCTCGGTATCCCGGCGGCCCGCCAGCATCACCAGCGCCGTCTCATACAGCTCAAGCCGTCGCCGCGGCAGGCTGCTGAAGCCTTTTCGCGCATACGCCAGCGCGCACAACACCGCGCACAGCAACGGTGTGCGGGCCAAATCCAGCAACGCCGGGCTGTTCAGGATGTGCTCGGCCACGAGCTTCCCCTTGGCCCGGTGGCTTTCCTGCTGCTCCTTCGGCAACGAACCGCTTGTCGACACGTGCCACTGCCGCACCAGGGCTGAAATCTGGTCCGGGCCCATCGGGTCCAGTTGCGCCGCCGCGAACCGGGTCAGCTTCAGGCCCGGGTGGCTCAGCGCCGCCGGGCGGCCGCTGATGATGAACACGTTGTCCGGGAACGTCGCCAGGAGGTCGTCCAGCCAGGTCTGGACCGCCGGGCGGCGGGAGATCGGGAGCTCGTCGAGGCCGTCGATCAGGAGGATCGCCCGGCCCGCGACGAGCAAGTCCGTGCACCAGCGCGGCGGCTTGCGCGCGCTCAGGCTCGACGCCACCTCGTCGGTGAGCTCCTCCACCTCCGGCAGCGGCCGCTCGACATACCGGCGGAGGCGCACCGCCAACGGAACCTTGCCCTTCCACGCCTCCAGCTGCGGCGGCAGCTGCGCCCGGGCCGCCGAGACCGCGATCCACTGCAGCAACGTCGTCTTGCCCGACCCCGCCTCCCCGATCAGCACCAGGGGATTCGCCGCCGCCAGGACGTTCACCACGTCGTTGCGGCGGCCGCCCGACCACGTGTGGTCGTCGTCCCACTGGCCGCTGGCCGCCGACAGGGCCACGAACGCCGGGGTCAGGGCGTACCGCTCCACCGAACGGGCCAGGTCGATGCCCAGGATCTCCAGGTGGTCCAGGCGGTTGCTGATCGCGCGCAGGTAGTCCGTCGTGTACGCCGCCGCCGAGAGCTGGTCGTCGACCGCCTCGTCGCGGGCGCGCTGCCGGCGGGGGACGCTGTTCAGCGCCGTTTCCAGGGCCTTCGGGAGGTCCGCCTCCCGCTCGAGCGCGCCGGACAGCGCGTCGCGGCGCAGGTCGGGGACGCCCAGGTACGCCCCGACCAGGAACGCCGTGACGTCGGACAGGAAGTAGCCCTCGGCCGGGGACCTAGCCTCGCCGAGCAGCGGCCGGAGGGTCGCCGCTTCGGCCGCGTGTGCCTGGCCGGCCGGCGCCAGGCCGGACACGACCTGCCGGAAGAACCCCGTGTCGTCGATGCCGTAGGCGCCGGCCGCTCGCTCGAGGTGCTCCAGCAGCACTTCCTCGAGGTCTTCGAGCAGCCGCTCCGCCTTCCGCTTCTCCTTGCGGTCGCGGCCCAGCGCCGGGATCTCGTCGCGGGACGGCCACCGGTGCAGCCGCAGCAACGCCGACAACAGGGCGCCGGCGACGTCCTCCAGGGAATACGTCGTCTGGTCGACCGCGTCGAGCAGGGCGAACGCGAACTCGGCGGCGTGGCGCGCGGCGACCTCCTGCCCGCCCGCGCGATCGGCCTCCGCTTTGCCGGACAGCAGGTCGCTGATCCCGCGGATCACGCCGATCGAGACGCCCGACCGGGCCGAAGCCGCCTTGACGAACCCCAGCCCTTCCTGTTCCACCGCCACCACCTGGCTGTAGTGGCGCCGGATGACGTCCGCGGTGGGGGCCTCGGCGTCCGCCAAGACCTTGCCGCCCGCGGCGATCGGCTCGACGACGACCGCGAAACCGGTCAGCTGGTGGCGCAGGTACCGGGCGGCCTGCACGAGGTCGTAGGAGGCGGAACCGACCTGGCCGCGGGGCAGGAAGACGTCGGCGCCCTCCTTGCCGTACTCGTAGCCGTGGACCTCGGTGGCGAACACGACGTCGCCGAGCGAGACGTCCTTGACGCCGCCCGCCACGCCGACGAAGAGCGCGACGTCGGGGGAGAAGTGCTGCAGCGCGCGCTCGGTCGAATAGCTCGCCTCTTCGTTGCCGCGGCCGATCTCCGCGACGGCCACCTGCCAGACACCCGACGTCCCGACGAGGTACCGGCTGCCCTGGGCGTGCGTTTGCCAGACCGCACCGGCCAGCCGCTCGGCGACCGCCGTGAACTCGACCGGCAGGGCGGTGAGGACGACCGCCGTCCGGGTCATTCCTTCGAATCCGCGCCGGAGGGTGCGCGCAGGCGGTCCCAGTTCTTGCTGTCGCGCTCGATGGCCCGGTTCAGCTCGCCGTAGATCCGTTCGACGTCCTGCTTCAGCGCTTCCGGCGACGGGTTTTTGCTCGTGCAGTAGCGCAGTTCCCGCGAAATGCTCTCCAGGTCGCGGACGGTCTGCGTCCGCAGTATCCACAGCTCACGGTGGGAGAAGAACGCGTCCGCCGCCGCGAGCACGGTGATCAGCGCACCCAGCCCGAGGGCGATGTTCGCGAACAGATTCGTGTAGCCGTCGAGGTTCCGCAGGCCGAGCAGGACGCTGATCGACGCGGACAACAGGACGGTCGACAACCGCAGCGCGAACGCTTTCCGTTTGTCGCGCTTGCGGCGCTTCGTGTACCGGTGCAGCTGCTGGTCGAGTTCGGAGCGCAGGAAAGCAAGCTCGCCGGTGGGCTCATCGGACACGACGACGAATGTAGCACCGGGGGCCCGGGCGTTTTGCCGCTTCCGCCGGACGCCCGGATTCGGCAGGCTGCGGTGCATGAGCGGGGATGAGGAGAAACGGCTCGCCCGCGTGCGGGCCGTCGCGTTCGGGGTGCTGGGCGTGGGGGGGTTCGTGCTGCTCTTCGGGCCGTTGCTGGCGAAGGCCGGGATTTGGCTCGTCAAGCCGCGGAACCCGGACTGGTGGGGTGCCTCCGGGCAGTGGGCCGGCGGCATCGGCACGATCGCGGCCGTCGTGGTCGCGTTGTGGATCGCCATCCGCGACGGCCGGCTCGCGCGCGCGGACCGGCGGGACCGCGACCTGCGCGAACGGCAGGAACAGGCCGCGAAGGTCACGGCGTGGGTCGAGTACGTCGGCGACCACGGCTGCATGGTCGTGTCCAACGCGAACGCCGAGGCGATCAACCACGTCGTCGTCTCGTTCGACCTCGTGCACCACCTGCCGATGACCGGCTCCACCCTGCACCGCGGGCCGGACATCGAGGACGACGAATACCTCTACGCCATCCTGCCGCCCGGGAAGTGGCGGATGCCGATCCGCGCGGAGTGGCGGCGCCCGGACCTGACCCCCGGGGTGATGCTCGCCTTCACCGACTCGCGCAACGGCCACTGGCTCCGCCTGACCGACGGCCGCCTGATCCCGAAGGACCAGAACGTCGTCAGCAGGCGGAAGATCCGCTTCCCGCAGCGGATCAGCGTGCCCGAGAGCTACTGACCAGCTTCGCCAGCTGCCGCAGCCGGACGTCCGGCAGGTAGGCCCGGCTCAGCGCCAGCCCGATCCGCGGAAGGTCGGCTTCGTCGCGGAAAGCCAGGTACAGCGGGACGTGCCGCGGCTGGAACTTCGCCTTGAACGCGTGCAGGGAACGGAATCCGTAGTACGGCTCCATCACGCGGCCCAGCGACTCCAGCACCCGGTCCACCGGCCGCGCCGGGAAGCCGGTGCTGCGGGCCAGCGGCGCGCCCGACAGCGAGACGAACCGGGCGCCTTCCTCGCGGAAGGCCAGGCACGCCGACGCGATGAGGAACTCCATCACCGGGCGGAAGCCGTGGGCGCTGCGGCGCATGACGTCCAGCGTCCAGCCGCCGATCGTGCCGGCGCCGGTGTGGACCGGCAGCCACGACGTCACGCCGTGGACCGTGCCCTCCGCGTCGACCGCCAGGCCGACCCGGGTGGCCGGGTCCATCGCCTCGTCGAGGCCGCCGAGGGTGAACCCCATCTCCGGCATGGCCTTGCCGGACATCCACTCCTCCGACAGCGCCCGGACCTGGGCGAGGATCGGCTCGGGCTGGTCGGCCAGGCGGACCAGCCGGAACTCGATGTCCTGCTTGGCCGCCTTGTTCAGCGCCGAGCGGACGTCCTGCCACGCCTTACCGCGGAACTCGAGGCCGTCGAGGTCGAGCACGTTGTCCTCGGCGACCTGGACGTGCTGCCAGCCCAGCTCGCGCGTCGCCGCGACGGTGGCTTCCGTCGCCGAGAACACGCACGGCACCAGACCGGAGTTCTCGCACATCGTGGCGAACTCGGTGACCGTGGCCGCCGCGGTGCCGTCCGGCGCGATCGGGTCGCCGAGCGCGACCGCGACCCCGGCGTGCCGCCGGTAGGCGAGGTAGGACCGGCCGTCCTCGCGGACGAAGTAGGTGTTGCGCGGCCAGGTCGTCATCCACGACAGCGTGCTGCCGCCGTGGTGCCCCAGCAGCGTGCGGGCCAGCGCCGGCCCCGGACCCTGGGCGTGGCGCCGCAGCCGGCGCCGGGACGGCACGCGGAAGGCGTGCCGCGCGGCGATCAGGACGGCCAGCTCGACCGTCCACAGCAGATTGTCCACGAAGAACAGCGGCAGCCCGGAGGTGTCGTAGTCGCCGCCGAAGACGTCGGCCAGCCCGACGAGCGTGGCGACGGCGAGCCCCTGCAGCGTCACGAAGGCCGACAAGCCGACGGCCCAGCGCCAGGCGACGCGGCCGCCCTTGCGCAGCCCGTTGAGCATCGGCACCACGAGCAGGACCAGGACGCCCAGCTCCGGCGCCGACAGCGAGACCCCTTCGGCGGAGCCGAACGGGCCGTCGCCGGGCACCAGGAACATCACGATCTCGGCGATGGTGAGCAGCAGCAGGCCGGCGACCGCCAGCACCCGCCACTCCCGCAGGTCGGGGCCCGCCGGGTCACCCGCCCGCCGCGCGCCCACCAGGCGCTTGCCGAGCGGGAGCGCCAGCAGCAGCGCGAAGAAGTGCACGAGGTCGGCCAGCGTTCCGACGTAGACGATCGCGACCCCGGCGTACACGCAGAGCCCGGCCCGCAGCCGCAGCGCCCACGGCGGCCGCAGCGTCGCGCTGGCGACCGCCACCGCGGCGAGCGCGCCGCCGGAGAACCCGACGTCGAGGCTGCCCGCGACCCGCTCGGCCCACAGCCAGCCCGAGTTGCGGGACAGCGCCAGGAACTGCGTCGCGACGAGCACCGAGGCGAACTGGCCGCCGATGGTCACGGCCATCGCGCGGCGCGTCCCCAGCTGCCACTCGGCGAAGCCGGCGAAGAGCACGAAGCTGCCGACCATCGGGAGGTAGTACCACGGGATGACGGCGAAGAACGGCCCGGTGAGCATCGTCCACCACCGGCCCGCCTCCAGCGACGGCAGGCCGTAGGCGACGAACGGGAAGGCCGCGCGGTCTTCGGCGGCGTTCCAGAGCGCCCCGGTCGCGACGGCCAGCAGCAGCATCGCCAGCGTGACGCTGCTGGTGAACGGCAGCCGCCGGCTCAGCACCGCGACCGTGCCGCGGATCCGTCCCCCTCCGGCGGGCTTGGCCGCCGCCTCTGTTTCGGTCATGCGGAAGAGTCTCGCGGGCCGCGCCGCCCGGGACATCAGGCAAGGGAACGAGTTTTCCCCTAGGGGTGTCGTACTTTCGGCTGAGGGATGTCCCCCTCCGAAGGACGATCTCAGCCGAGGACGGCGCGCCGGACGGCGTCGGTGTCGGTCAGGTCCGGCAACACGGTGTGGGCGCCCTCCGCCAGCAGTTCCTCGGCGCTGTAGTGGCCGGTGGCCACGGCGACGGACACCGCGCCGTTGTCCACCGCGGCCCGGACGTCGTTCGGCGTGTCGCCGATGACGACCACCGCGTCGGCGCCGAACTCGGTGCCGTGCTTGGCCGCGGCCAGGCCCATCGCGTGCGGGACCAGGTCCGGGCGGTGCACCGAGAGCGTGCCGTAGCCGCCGATCTCCAGGTCGAGGTGCTCGTCGAGGCCGAACGCGGCGAGCTTGTGCCGCGAGATCTCCGGCAGGTTGCCGGTGACGAGCGTCTGGACGACGGCACCGTCGGCGGCGAACGCGGTCAGCGCCTCGGCCGCGCCCGGTAGCGCGCGGGCCGTCTCCGTGAAGGTGTGCTGGTGGCGTTCGGACTCCGCCACCAAAGCCTTGAACAGGGCCTGGATGGTCTCTTCCGCGGCTTCGAAGCCGTTCGCGGTGAGCAGGTCGGTCGTCGTGGCGCGTTCGGTCCGGCCGCCGAACACCGGGCGCACCCGCAGGGTCGCCCCGGTCGCGGCGGTGAACGCGGTCCCGTACCAGGTCGAACCCAGTTCGGTGAAGTCCACGAGCGTGTGGTCGATGTCCCAGAGCACCAGGCGCTTCTTCGTCACGGGTCCGAGGCTACCGGTGCCACTATTCAACACGTGTTGACTTCCGGGAGGCCGGGTCGTACCTTGGGGCGTAATTCAACATGCGAAGAATAAATGGAGGCAGTGATGACCCGTCCCGTCGGGGCACTCGCCCTGGTCGCCGCCGTGGCCGGCGCCCTGGTGGCGGTGGTGCTCGGATTCCTCACCTTCGGCGCGCAGGCCACCGTCGCGCCGGACGGCGTCCCGGTCGCCGTGGCCGCGCCGCCGGAGATCGCGCAGCGCGTCGCCGCCCACGGCGGCGGCCAGCTGGCCTGGACCGTCGCGACCCCGGCCGAAGCGCGGCGGCTGCTGGAGGACAAGAAGGTCTACGGCGTGCTGGAACTCGCCCCGGGGGCGGCCACGGTCGTGACGTCGGGGGCGGTCAACCCGGCCGGCACCCAGGTCGCGCAGCAGGCGCTGACCGGCGCCGCGACCGCACTGGCCGGCCCGCCGAAGCAGGAGGTGCTGCACCCGGTGAGCCTCGCGGGCCGGGTCGCTCCGCTGGCCGCGAGCGCGCTGGCCTGGATCGGCGCCCTCATCGCGGGCTTGGCACTGACCCAGCTCGCTCGGCGGACCGGCCGCATGATCGGGGCCGGTGCACGGTTCCTGCAGGTCGTCGGCGCCGGCGTGCTGATCACGGCGGTGGTGGCCGGGTTCTTCGCGCTCTGGGACTCGGCGTTGCCGCTGACCGCGGACGTCCTCGGCTTCGTCTTCCTCGCCGCCACGGCGTTCGCGGCGCTGCAGGCGGGGCTGCTGCGGCTGCTCGGGCTGCGGGCGATGGCCGTCCTGGCGCCGCTGTACCTGGTCGCGCCCGCGGTGGCCGGGCAGGTGCCGGAGCTGCTGAACCCGGCCTACCGCGCGCTGCTGTGGTCGTGGACGCCGTTCCGGTTCTCGGCGGAGGGGCTGCGCAGCCTGCTGCAGGGCGTGCCGGGCGCACCCGACGTCACGACCGCCCTGTGGGTGCTCGGCGCCCTGCTCGCCGCCGGCCTGCTGGTGACGCTGTGGCCGGGCCGGTCAGCCCGCCAGGAGGCTGAAGCGCACCTTGCGGACGGGGTTGTCGAGGTTGGTGTCCACTAGGCAGACCGACTGCCAGGTGCCCAGCGCCAGCACGCCGCCGAGCACCGGGATCGTCGCGTAGGGCGGCACCAGCGCCGGGAGCACGTGGTCGCGGCCGTGACCCGGGCTCCCGTGCCGGTGCCGCCAGCGGCCGTCGCGGGGGAGGAGCTCGTCGAGCGCGGCCAGCAGGTCTTCGTCGCTGCCGGCGCCGGTCTCCAGGATGGCCAGCCCGGCGGTGGCGTGCGGGACCCAGACGTGCAGCAGCCCGTCGGTCGCGTCGGCGTCGCGGAGGAAGGCTTCGGCCTCGTGGGTGAGGTCGTGGACGACGGCGCCGGTGCCGGTGCGGACCTCGATCTCGGTGGAGTACATGCGTCCCAGCCTAGGCTCAGGTTTCGAGGTAGCGCAGCACCGCGAGCACCCGGCGATTGTCCCCTTCGGACGGTGGCAGGCCCAGCTTGCCGAAGATCGACGTCACGTACTTCTCCACGGATCCGGCCGACAGGAACAGCTTCGCGGCGATCGCGGAGTTCGACCGGCCCTCCGCCATCAGGCCCAGCACCTCGCGTTCGCGCGGGGTGAGGCCGCCGAGGGCGTCGGTCCGCCGCGTCGCCGAGAAGAGCTGGCTGACGACTTCGGGGTCGAGCACGGTTTCGCCGTCCGAGACCCGGCGGAGCGCGTCGAGGAAGTCCGACACCTCGGCGACGCGGTCCTTCAGCAGGTAGCCGACGCCGCCCGCGCGGTCGGCCAGCAGCTGGGCCGCGTACTTCGTCTCGACGTACTGGGAGAACAGCAGCACCGCGCAGCCCGGCAGCTCGCGCCGCAGGGCGATCGCCGCCCGCAGGCCCTCGTCGGTGTGCGTCGGCGGCATCCGGATGTCCACAATGGACACATCGGGGGTGTGGCCTTCGACCGCGGCCCGCAGCGCTTCGGCGTCCTTCACCGCGGCGACGACCTCGTGGCCGCGGAAGGTCAGCAGCTCGACGAGCCCCTGGCGCAGGATGGTGGAGTCCTCCGCGATGACGATCCGCATGCCGCGACCCTAGCGGGACAGCGGCACCCGCGCGGTCACTTCGGTCGGACCGCCCGGCGGGCTGGCGACGGTCAGCTCGCCGTCGACCGTCCGCAGCCGTTCGGCGACGCCGGCCAGCCCGCCGCCCGGGACGAGCCGGGCGCCGCCACGGCCGCCGTCGGACACCCGCAGCCACAGGACGTCCCGCTCCTCGGTGACCTGGACGAGCGTCGTCCCACCGTGCTTGGCGGCGTTCGCGAGCAGCTCGGCGGCGCTGAAGTAGACGATGGTTTCGAGCGACGGCGGCGGCCGCCGCGGCAGGTCCACCGCGACCCGCGCGTCGATCCCGCTGGTGGCGACCAGCGTCGCGAGGGCGACGTCGAGACCCGCGTCCAGCGCGGCGGGGTGGATGCCGCGGGCGAGGTCCCGCAGCTCGGTCAACGCCTGCTTCGCGTTCGCGTGCGCCGCCGTGACCAGCGCTTTCACCTCGGGGAGGTCGACGTCGGCCAGCTCGTCCTTGGCCAGCCCGAGCTTCATGGCCAGCGCGACGAGCTGGGCCTGCGCCCCGTCGTGCAGGTCCCGTTCGATCCGCCGCAGCCGCAGAGCGGCGTCCTCGACGGCGGTCGCCCGGCTCGCCTCGAGGTCCCGCACCCGTTCGGACAGCACCCGTTCCCCGAGCAGGCCGACGACCAGCAGCCGATCGAGCGCGACGAAGGCGTGCGTCACCCACGGGAGGGCGATGAGGACCAGCAGCCCGGACGCGGACCAGGCCAGGGCGCCCGGCCAGTGGTCGGCGCGGATGCCGAAGGTCGGGAGCTCGCGTTCGCCCAGGGGGAACCAGACGAAGGCGAAGCTGGTGGCGGCGAGGCCGTAGAGGGTCGCGGAGATGACGGTGAACAGCCCGGCGAAGGTGATGGGGAGGCGCAGGAGGAGGTACCCGGCGGCGCGCCAGCCGGCGGCGTCGCCGACGCGCGCCTTCACCCAGCTCCAGAGCCCGGGCTTGAGTTCGGGGCGGCCGGGGGCCGGGACGCTGACGCCGAGGAGGGCTTTCGCGAGCGTCCGGTGGGCGGCGCCGAGCCCGCGGGCGTAGAAGATGGCGCCGGCGAGGACGAGGAAGCCGAGGAGGACGGGGGTCAGCCAGAGGCCGACGGCCAGGATGGCGAGGAAGCTGAGCAGCGAGAAGACGGTGAGCGGGCCGGCGAGGCACAGCCAGAGGTATTCGGCCCAGAAGTCGCGCGCGGCCACGGGGCCGAGGATGCGGCGGAGGGGGTGGGGGCTGGTCACCGGTTCAGTTTCGCCCGGCCGGGGCGGTGGGCCCATCCGGTTTTCCCCCGGACCCGGGCCCGGGAACCCGCGCGGGGACGACGTCGCGAATGACTCATTCGGGACCTCGGACGTCCCGAATGAGTCATTCGCGGCACGCGTCGGAGTCAGGGCGTGTCCGGGTCGTCCTCCCGGGCCCGCTGCGCCGCTTCGCGCATCTCGATGACGTCGGTGAGCCAGTCGCCCGTCTCCCTCGCGACGTCGCGGATCGCTCCCGTGATGATCGAGACGATGTTGCCGACGTGCGTCGCCGCTGATTCGGTGATCACCTGCAGGGTGTCCTTCTCTCGTTCGAACTGGCCCACCATGTCACCCTCACGCTGCTCGGAGCTGCCGGTCGGGTTCCACGGTAGTCGGCGACGGCGTCGAAGGGAGGGCGAGCTTCACGATCTTCTTCGCCACCGACCAGAGCTGCTTGCGCAGCGGTCCTGTGTGGTACGGCAGGCCGTACTTCTCGCAGATCGCGCGCACCTCGCCCGCGATCTGCGGGTAGCGGCGCGCCGGGATGTCCGGGAACAGGTGGTGCTCGATCTGGTGGGACAGGTTGCCGCTCAGGATGTGGAACAGGGGGCCGCCGCTGATGTTCGCCGAACCCAGGATCTGGCGCAGGTACCACTGGCCGCGGGACTCCGACGCCGTCTCCTCCTCGGTGAAGCTCTCGACGTCCGCCGGGAAGTGGCCGCAGAAGATGATCGCGAACGCCCACAGGTTGCGGGTCAGGTTCGCCGTCGCGTTGCCCAGGAACGTCAGCGGCGCCAGCGGGCCCGTCAGCAGCGGGAACAGCACGTAGTCCTTGCCGACCTGCCGGGACGCCTTCCGCACGATCTTCCGCAGCACCGGCACGTTGTCGGCCCAGGTGCGCGAGCCGTTGACGACGTTCTCGACCTCGAGGTCGTGCAGCATGACGCCCCACTGGAAGAAGATCGCCAGCAGCGTCGCGTACACCGGGTTGCCCAGGTAGTACGGGTGCCAGTTCTGGGCCTTGTCCATCCGCAGGATGCCGTAGCCGACGTCGCGGTCCTTGTCGACGATGTTCGTGTACGTGTGGTGGATGTAGTTGTGCGAGTGCCGCCAGTTCTCCGCCGGCGCCACCGTGTCCCACTCGAACCGCTGGGAGCTCAGCGCCGGGTCGCGCGTCCAGTCGTACTGGCCGTGCATCACGTTGTGGCCGATCTCCATGTTGTCCAGGATCTTGGCCAGCGACAACGCACCGACGCCGGCGAGCCACGCAGGCGGGAAGAACCCGGCGAACAGCAGCGCCCGCCCGGCGACCTCCAGGCCGCGCTGCGTCTTGATGATGTTGTGGATGTAATCGACGTCTTCCTGGCCCAGGTCGTCGACGATCCGCTGCCGCAGCGCGTCGAGCTCGCGGCCGAACTCCTCGACCTGTTCCGGGGTCAGGCGGTCCTGCAGACCGGTCATGACATTCTCCTCTAAGCGTCGATCTCGACGTCCCCGACCGGGACGGAGATGCAGAGCTGGATTTCTTCGTCTTCGTCGCCGGAAACCTCGCCGGTGCGCGCGTTGCGGACGCGCCCGGCCGTCTTCAGCTGGGTGCACGAGAAGCAGATGCCCATCCGGCAGCCGTGCTCCGGCGACAGCCCGGCCTCCTCGGCCTGCTCCAGCAACGGCTTGCCCGAGTTGGCGCACTCGCGGCCGCTGCGCTTGAAGCGCACCTGGCCCTCCGCGTTCGCCGTGTCGAAGGTCAACGCCGGCGGCGTGAACTCCTCGGTGTGCACGCGTTCACCCAAGTGCTCGCGCACCGCGTCCATCAGCGGCTGGGGGCCGCAGACGAACGCCTCCGCGTCGCGGAACCAGGGCGCGACCCGCGAAAGGTGCTCCGGCGAGAAGAACCCGTTCAGGTCGCCACCCTTCGAGTGGGTGTAGGCGTGCACGACCCGCAGCCCCGGGTGCCGGGCGGCGAGCTCGGCCAGTTCCGTGCGGTACAGCGCGTCGGCCGGGCCGTTCGAGTACTGCACGAACACGATCTCGCCGGGGTGCCGCTCGTCGGCCAGGGTGCGGGCCATCGCGAGCACCGGCGTGATCCCGCTGCCGCCCGCGATCAGCAGGACGCGGTCCGGGCGCTCGGCGGGCAGGGTGAAGCCACCGTCCGGAGTGGACAGATTGACGACCGAGCCGACGCCGATCGTGCGGTTCAGGTGCCCGGAGACCAGGCCCTGCTCCTTGACTGTGAACTCCAGCTCGCCGTCGTACTGCGAACCGCACGGCGAATAGCAGCGGGTGCGCCGGACGCCGTCGATCTCCACCTGCAGGCGGACGTACTGGCCGGCGGTGAAGCCCGGCCACGCGCGGCTGGGCCGCACGGTGAGCGTGACGCTGTCGGGCGTCTGCTTGCGCACCGCCGTGACCAGCCCGCGGATCTCGCGGCGGACCAGCATCGGGTCGACGAGCTCCAGGTACCGGTCCATCCCGTGCGGCGTCAGCAGCGCCTCGGCCAGCGAGGCGAGACCGCGCACCCGCCGGGGGATGAGCGCCGTCATCGGGAACCTCCTCGATTACAGTGAACGACTGTACACTCAACAGTGCACTGCAGGAGTGGACAGCCTGTCAACGCGAGACCCCGAGGATGTGACGTGAGCAACGCGGTGGACACCCGTACGCTGGAAGACGTGTCCGAACCACTGACGCCGGTGAGCCGCCAGGAGCGCAAACTGCGCACCCGCCAGGCGTTGCTGGACACCGCCCTCGAACTGCTGGCCGACCGCCCGTTCGCCACGCTCTCCCTGCGCGAGGTCGCGAAGGGTGCCGGCATCGTCCCGACGGCGTTCTACCGGCACTTCGCCTCGATGGAGGAACTCGGCGTCGCGCTCGTCGAAGAGACCACGCGCACGCTGCGCGGCATGATGCGCTCCGCCCGCACCGATCCCGACACCTACCAGGGGATGATCAGCGCCTCGGTGGCCACGGTGCACCAGTTCGTCCGGGCGAACGAGGACCACTTCCGGTTCCTGACCCGCGAGCGCTACGGCGGCGGCCCGCTCGCCCGCGCGATCGGCGTCGAGCTGCGGCTGTTCTCCGGCGACCTCGCGATCGACCTCGCCCGGTTCGCGCCGCTGCGCTCGTGGAGCACCGAAGACCTGCACATGCTGGCCGACTTGATCGTTTCCGTGATGCTGACGACCATTGTCGAACTGCTGGAAGCCCGCCCTGGTGACGACGCGAAAATCACCGGAACGGCGGAAAAACGGCTGCGTCTCGTGCTGCTCGGCGTGCCGCACTGGAAATCGGCCTGAACGTTTCCCGCACGACGTTCGTATTTCCCGGCACAACCGGGAGACTTGCGACTCACGTCACTGGGGACTGTCGGTCCGGCGTGGTACAACCCTCGGATCGTGCCTCGCCGATGAGGAGGTCGTGTGACGGACAGCGAACAGAGTCAGCAGCTCACCGTGGGTGTGGTGGCCGAGTCACGCCCCGGGGAGCGGCGGGTGGCCCTGGTGCCCAAACTGGTCGGGCGGCTCGTGCAGCGCGGGCTGCGCGTCGTCGTCGAGCCGGGCGCCGGGGCCGGTGCGCACCTGAGTGACGACGCGTACACCCAAGCGGGCGCCGAACTCGGCGACGCCTGGGGCGCGCCGATCGTCGTGAAGGTCAACCCGCCTTCGCCGGGGGAAGTCGCGAAACTGAGCCGGGGCGCCGTGCTCGTCGGCTTCCTCGATCCGCGCGGAAACCCGGACGGGCTCGCGAAGCTCGAAGAAGCGGGCCTGCGCGCGTTCGCGATGGAGGCGATCCCGCGGATTTCGCGGGCCCAGGCGATGGACGCGCTGTCGTCGCAGGCCAGCATCGGCGGCTACCGCGCCGTGCTGCTCGCGGCGCAGAAGCTCCCGCGGTTCTTCCCGATGCTCACCACCGCGGCCGGCACCGTCCCGCCGGCGAAGGTGCTGGTGCTCGGCGCCGGTGTCGCCGGCCTGCAGGCGCTGGCCACGGCGAAACGGCTCGGCGCGCAGACCACCGGCTACGACGTGCGGCCCGAGGTCGCCGAGCAGGTCAAGTCGCTCGGCGCGCAGTTCCTCGACCTCGGCATCGAGGCGGTCGGCGAAGGCGGGTACGCCCGCGAGCTGACGCCGGAGGAGCGCGAGGAGCAGCAGCGGCGGCTCACCGAAGCCATCACGAAGTTCGACGTCGTGATCACCACCGCGCTCGTGCCGGGCCGCAAGGCACCGACGCTGGTCACCGCGGACGCCGTCAAGGGCATGCCCGCCGGGTCGGTCGTGGTCGACCTCGCGGGCGAGACCGGCGGCAACTGCGAGCTGACCAGGCCGGGCGAGGACGTCGTGGAGCACGACGTCACCATCTCCTCCCCGCTCAACCTGCCCGCCGAAATGCCTTCGCACGCCAGCGAGCTGTACGCCCGCAACGTCGTCGAGCTGCTGGAGCTGCTCGTGACGAAGGAAGGCGCGCTGGAGCTGAACTTCGAAGACGAGATCGTCGCCGGTGCCTGCGTGGCCGGGCGCGAAGGGAGCCCGTCGTGAGTCCCCTGGTGCAGAACCTCGCGGTGCTCGTGCTCGCCGGGTTCGTCGGCTTCGCCGTCATCTCGAAGGTGCCCAACACGCTGCACACCCCGCTGATGTCGGGCACCAACGCCATCCACGGCATCGTGCTGCTGGGCGGCCTGGTCGTGCTCGGCCTCGGCGTCGACGGCGTGTTCAACAAGATCCTGCTGGTGATCGCGATCGCCTTCGGCACGATCAACGTCGTCGGCGGCTTCCTGGTCACCGACCGGATGCTCTCGATGTTCAAGGCCAAGAAGCCCGCTCCGGCCGATGAGGAGGAGACGAAGTGACCGACTTCATCGCGATCCTCTACATCATCGCGTTCGCCCTCTTCATCTACGGCCTGATGGGCCTCACCGGCCCGCGCACCGCCGTCCGCGGCAACTGGATCGCCGCGGTGGGCATGGGCATCGCCGTCATCGCCACCCTGCTCACCCCCGGGATGGGCAACTGGGTGCTGATCGCGCTCGGCGTCGGGATCGGCGTGGTCGTCGGCGTCCCGTCGGCGCGCAAGGTCAAGATGACCGCGATGCCGCAGATGGTGGCGCTGTTCAACGGCGTCGGCGGCGGCGCGGTCGCGCTCATCGCGTGGGTCGAGTTCAACCACACCGACGGCTACGCGCACGAGCCGCTCTACATCTCGATCGCGTCCCTGTTCGCCGCGATCATCGGCTCGATCTCGTTCTGGGGCTCGAACGTCGCCTTCGGCAAGCTCCAGGAGCTGATCAGCGGGCGCCCGATCACCCTCGGCAAGCTGCAGCAGCCGGTCAACCTGCTGCTCCTGGCGATCGCGGTCGTGTGCGCGGTGCTCATCATCACCGGCGGCGACAGCGAGCTGCTGATCATCGGGCTGCTCGTCGCGGCGGGCATCCTCGGCCTCACCGTGGTGCTGCCGATCGGCGGCGCGGACATGCCCGTGGTGATCTCCCTGCTCAACGCCTTCACCGGGCTGTCGGCGGCGGCGATGGGCCTGGCGCTGGACAACACGGCGCTGATCGTGGCCGGCATGATCGTCGGCGCGTCCGGTTCGATCCTGACCAACCTGATGGCCAAGGCGATGAACCGGTCCATCCCGGCGATCATCGCGGGCGGCTTCGGCGGCGGCCCGGCGGTGGCGGCCGGCGCCGGGACGAAGGAAGCCCGCCCGGTGCGTTCGACCAGCGCGGCCGACACGGCGATCCAGATGGCCTACGCCAGCAAGGTCGTCGTCGTGCCGGGCTACGGCATGGCTGTGGCGCAGGCGCAGCACACCGTCCGCGAGATGGCGAAGCTGCTGGAGAAGAAGGGCATTACGGTCGCGTACGCGATCCACCCGGTCGCGGGCCGCATGCCCGGGCACATGAACGTGCTGCTCGCCGAGGCCGACGTGCCGTACGAGCA
This sequence comes from Amycolatopsis vancoresmycina, assembly GCF_000716785.1. GTDB lineage: Bacteria > Actinomycetota > Actinomycetes > Mycobacteriales > Pseudonocardiaceae > Amycolatopsis > Amycolatopsis vancoresmycina. The sequence goes on along the minus strand of NZ_JNYY01000007.1, from coordinate 54,559 downwards.
GCTCAAGGAGATGGACGAGATCAACTCCGAGTTCGCCCAGACCGACGTCGCGCTGGTGATCGGCGCGAACGACGTCACGAACCCGGCCGCGCAGACCGACCCGAGCTCGCCGATCTACGGGATGCCGATCCTGAAGGTCAACGAGAGCCGGTCCGTGATCGTCTTGAAACGCGGGATGAGCTCGGGCTTCGCCGGCATCGACAACGACCTGTTCTACGATCCGAAGACCAGCATGCTCTTCGGGGACGCCAAGTCGTCGGTGGGCGAGATCGTGGAGGAACTCAAGGCGCTATGACGACCGGGTCGGATGTTCGTGCGGCGTTCACGGATCCGGCCGAGAATCTCGCTTTCGACGAAGCGCTCCTCCGGGTTGCGCCCGGGTCACCCGTGCTGTGGCTCTGGCGCAACCCGGTTTGCGTCGTGGTGGGCCGCGGTCAGCGGATCGCGCGCGAAGTGCGTGTCGAGGAGTGCGCCCGCGACGGCGTCCCGGTGCTGCGGCGGGCCAGCGGCGGCGGCACGGTGTTCCACGACCCGGGCAACCTGAACGTCACCCTGGTCCTGCCCGGCCCGGCCGACCGGCCGCTGGAAGCGCTGGGCCAGGTGATGAGCGCCGCCGTCGACCAGCTCGGGCTGGTGCCGCGGATCGGCGACCGCGGGCTGTTCGTCGGCGACGCGAAGCTGTGCGGGTTCGCCGTGTTCCGGACCAAGACCGGCCTGCTGGCCCACTCGACGCTGCTGGTCGAGACGTCGGCCGGGCTCGTCGGCCGCTACCTGACCAGCGCGCCGCCGGACCCGCGGCCGCTGGACTCGCACCGCAGCCCGGTGGCGTCGCTGGCCGAGCACGGCCTGCGGCCCGGGTTCCCGGCGGTCGAGGCGGCCGTGCGGGCGGCGGCGTCGCAGCGGCTCGGGACGCTGGTGCCCCGGCCGCCGTCCGCGGCCGAGCTGGCGCGGCAGCGGGCGTTGCTGCACACCCGCTACCACTACCCCTCCTGGCACGCCGACGGCGCCCAGCGCGCGGCCTGAGCCATCCGGCCCGGGCCCTCTACCGCGGCTGGTCGTGAGTGGTAAGGAGGGTTCTAACTCGCCTTACCACTCACGACACCCGGGGCGCGCTCTGTCTACTGTGGACTTATTCGGCTGCCGAGAAGGTGACGGTCGGCACCTTGCGCGCGGCCGCCCTTGTGGTGCTCTTCGGCTCTGCGGCCTTCTTGGTGCGCGTGGTCTTCGCCGGTGCGGGCTTGGCGGGCGCGGCCTTGGGCTTCGCGGCCGGCGGGGTCTTCTTCGCGCCGGGGACGATTCGCGGGCGGTTCTTGCGGCCGCCGGTGCGGCGCCCGGCGTCGGCGTAGCGCTGCAGGAGCGCGCGCAGCGCTTCGGCGTTGGCGAACGAGAGGTCGATGTCGTAGTCGATGCCGTCCAGCCCGAACCCGACGGTCTCCGCCGCGGGATCGCCGGTCAGATCATCCAGCACCTGTACCGCCGTGTTCCTGGCCACGACAAACCTCCCGTGCTCGAACGTGTGATGTGTTCGCGCGCACCGGGCCGCGACGGCACCGGTGCCGCCGACAACTTGCAGCTTCCTGACGGAGGATAGCCGCTGGCTTGCGTGATCCCGCGTCGTGGTGTGCGCTGAACCCCATGGCTGGAGAGACTTTTGACGTAGTGGTGATCGGCGCGGGTCCGGTGGGGGAGGTGGCCGCCGAACGAGCGGCTCGCGGAGGCCTCAAGGTCGCCCTCGTCGAGCACGAACGCTTCGGCGGCGAGTGCTCCTACTGGGCCTGCATCCCGAGCAAGGCGTTGCTGCGGCCGGGAAATCTCCTCGCCGCGGCGAAGCGCATGCCCGGCGTGCCGGTCGGCGACCGGATCGACCCGGCGGCGGTGTTCGCGCGCCGTGACTGGTTCACCGGCAAGGGTGACGACTCGGGGCAGGTCGACTGGGCGCGCGGCGTGGGCATCGAGCCCGTCCGCGGGCACGGCGAGATCACCGGCGAGCGGGAGGTGACCGTCGGCGGCGACCGCGTGCTGACCGCGCGGCACGCGGTGATCGTCTGCACCGGCAGCGTGCCCAGCACCCCGCCGATCCCGGGGCTCGACTCGATCCGGCCGTGGGGTTCCCGGGAAGCGACGTCGGCGTCCTCGGTGCCGGCGCGGCTCGGCGTCCTCGGCGGCGGCGTGGTCGGCGTCGAGATGGCGCAGGCGTTCGCGTCGCTCGGCTCGGAGGTGCACCTGGTGATCACCGGCGAGCGGCCATTGCCGCGCACCGCCGCGTTCGCCGGCGACCTCGTCCTGCACGGGCTGCGCGAAGCGGGCGTCTACGTGCACACGGAGTCGGGCGTCTCGCAGGTGGCCGCCGGGCAGTTCGGGACCGAGCTGACGCTGAAGGACGGCTCCGCGCTCGTCGTCGACGAGTTCCTGGTGGCGACCGGCCGCCGCCCGGCGACCAGCGGGCTCGAGCGCTTCGGCATCGAGCCCGGGCAGCCCCTGGAGGTCGACGACACCGGCCGCGTGTCCGCAGTGGACGGTGACTGGCTGTTCGCGGCGGGTGACGTCACCGGCCGGGCTCCGCTGACCCACCAGGGCAAGTACGGTGCCCGCGCGGCGGGGGACACGGTCGCGGCGCTGGCGGCGGGTAAGCCGGTCTCGACGGACGCGTGGAGCCCGTTCACGGCGACGGCCGACCACCACGCGGTGCCGCAGGTGGTGTTCACCGACCCGGAGGTGGCGGCGGTCGGCCTGGCGGACGCGCGCCCGGGCTCGGCGGACCGCGTCGTCGACATCGACATCGCGGTGGCCGGCTCGTCCCTGCACGCGGACGGCTACACGGGCAAGGCCCGGATGGTCGTCGACACGAAGCGGAACGTGCTCCTGGGTGTGACGTTCGTCGGCCAGGACGTCTCGGAGCTGCTGCATTCGGCGACGATCGCCATCGTCGGCGAGGTGCCACTGGACCGGCTGTGGCACGCGGTGCCGTCGTTCCCGACGATCAGCGAGGTGTGGTTGCGCCTGCTGGAGGCGTACGGGCTCTGAGGGTCACTGGGCGGGCAGGTCGAGGGCGGCCTTCGCGGCCCTGACCAGGCCGGGATCGTCCGCAGTGGACGGTCCCGGCGCCCACACGGCCTGCACGACCCGGACGGAGCTGCCGTCGAGCTTGCTGGCGTAGGCGGCGTTCTCGAACCGCGGGGCGGGGGTGGCGCCCCACTGGCCGGTCTCGGAGGCGAGATCGAGGATGCCCCCGCCGCCGGGGGTGTCGGCAACGGCCTTGAAGGCGGCGGCCTGCGCGGCATCGGGAAAGGCGACGATCCCGACGGTGACCGCCCCGCCGCGGCCGTCGATGGTGGCGGCGTAGCTGGCGCGTTGCACGCCTGAGCAGCTGGTTTGCTGCAGGCTGGCCTGGGCGTCCCCGAAGGCGTGCGACGCGCAGCCCTGGTCCCCACCGGCGGCGCGGAGCGCGAACTGGAGGCTCGGCTTGGGAGCGGCACTGCGCGCGGTGGAGGGCGGCGGCGCGGGGGTATGGGAGGGGGCGGGCGAAGCGGCGGTGCCGTTTCCAGTGGTGGCGACGACGATCGCGGCCACGGCGAGCAGGACGAGCACGGCGATGGCACCGAGGGGAACCCACCGGACGGTCCGCGAGCTCGCGGCGGCGGGCGCGGGTTCGGGCCGCGGCCGGGGGTAGGGGGAGGGCTTGGGTGAGCCGGCCGACGGCAGCGGTGGCCGGGGCGCGGCGGTCGGGGCTTTCAGGGGTGTGGCTTCGGACGGCGGGCCGGATTCCGTGGCGGATGGCTCTGCTGCTGCGGTAAGGCACGGGGTTTCGGGCGCGCTCGCGGGTTCGGCCGGCTCCGGGTCACCCGGCGGGGTGGACTGCGGCAGTGTTCCGATGCCGGGGAACACGGGCAGCGCCGAATCAGCTACCGAATCCGGCTGATCCTCGGCGGCCGGTGTCACAACACCGGTGCGCTCGGCTTCCGGCGGCAGCACTTCGGTGCGTTCAGGCTCAGCCTCGGCAGCAGGGGCGGGGTCCTCGGCAACGACAGGCTCAGCAGCGGCCGGTGTCTCGGTCCGCCAGTCACTCAACCCGCCCGAAGCAGCACCAACCGCACCACCGGCGACCGGAGCCCCAGCCGGCTCGCTCGGCTCATCGTCCCAAAGGGACTCCGGCGGCGAGTCGTCCGTCAACCGGCTGAAGCCTTCGCCCAGCAGCACCTCGTCCGAAAACTCCGGTGCCGACGGGGCCAGTCCCTTGATCAGCGCCCGGACCTGGTCCACCGACCGGGGCCGGTGCGCCGTGGCCAGTGACACCGTGGCCGCCAGCATCGTCGTCGGCGTCGGGTGCAGGACGCGGACCGGGCCCGCCAGGTCGCCCGCCGGCTGGTCGACCGTCTCCACGTACGGTCCCACCGCGATGATCGTGCCCACCGGGGCCGTTCCCGGGACCAGGGACGCGATTCGCCGTTCGCACGCCTGGGACAGGTCCAGGGCCTCCGTGGCCGGGTTGACCGCTTCGTCGTCCGTGACCAGGGGCCAGCCGTCGGCCTTCCACGGTGCTCCCAGCGGGGCCTCCAGCCGCAGGGCCGGGTCCGGCAGGTCCACGCCGATGACGATGATCACCCCGTGGGGCAGCAGGACCACCGCCTCGATCGGGCGCTCCGTCACCGAGCCGACACCGATCAACGCGATGCCGCCGATCACGGTGCTGCCGCGGCCCAGGGACGCCAGTGCCGCCCGGACGTCGTCGGCGACCCGGGACTGCTGCCGCTCCAGGCGCACCAGTCGCACCGAAAGCCCCTTTCCGCTCGTCGTTCCGGGTCAACACGCTAGCGCGCCCAGCGCAACGAACCGCGCGACACGGGGACGGCACGGCGCGGTGCCCTCCGAAAGTGGGGCGGTGGGTGACTTGTGGTGTTCATGTGGCCAAACGGCACGGTTGGGGTGCAGAATGTGCTACAACGCATCGGAGGCGGCATTCGGGAGTCGCGCTGAAGCCGTTCCGCAGCTCGAGTCAGGGCGTAGGGGAAGACGTCCCTCGTCGAGCAAGCGGAGGTAGCAGTGAGCACCCGTGGCAGCACCCGAGGTGTGGTGTACGTCCACTCGTCGCCGTCTGCGGTGTGTCCGCACGTCGAGTGGGCCATTTCGGGCACCCTGGGTGCCCGCGTTGACCTGAAGTGGACGGCGCAGCCGGCCAGTCCGGGTCAGCTTCGCGCCGAATGCGGTTGGCGCGCGCCCGCGGGCACCGGCGCCAAACTGGCGTCCGCCCTCAAGGCGTGGCCGATGATTCGGTTCGAGGTGACCGAAGAGCCCAGCGCGGGCGTCGACGGCGAACGGTTCTGCTTCGCGCCCGGCCTGGGCCTGTGGCACGGCCGGACCAGCGCCAACGGCGACATCGTGGTGGGCGAAGACCAGCTGCGCGCCCTCGTCGGCATGACGCGCGGCGGCGAATCGCTGGCGCACAAGCTCGACGAACTCCTCGCCGCGAGCTGGGACGAGGCGCTCGAGCCCTACCGCCACGCCGGCGACGGCGCGCCGGTGACCTGGCTGCACCAGGTCGGCTGAGCCCGGGGACGGGGGCCGGTACGCTCTTCGGGGTGACCACCCCCGCCCCCGGCTCCCGCCAGCGCTGGCTGGTGCCCGTCGTGGTCGTCGTGCTGTCGGTGACCGTCGGCGGCGGCCTGCTCGCGCGCGAGCTCTACCGCCGGCCCGACCAGCCCGCCGACGACACCTCGGTGGCGGTGCCGCCGCCGTCTTCGGCCAGCAGCGGCGCGCCGGGCGCGGCCGGGGAAGTCGGGATGACCGACGACGCGCGAGCGCACCCGCAGGCCGACGCCGTCCGCCGGGTGCTGCAGAAGTACTTCGAGGCCATCAACACCAAGCAGTACCCGCTGTGGACCGACGTGGTCACCGACGAGCGGGCCGCCACCCAGTCGCAGAGCGACTGGAAGAAGGGCGTTCGCACCACAAAGGACAGCGACGCCCTCGTCTACCGGATCGAGCGCTCGTCGGGGAACTCGCTGCGCGTCCTGGTCGGGTTCACCAGCAAGCAGGCCATCGAGGACGCCCCGCTGTTCTTCCGCGAGCCCTGCATCAAGTGGCGGCTCGTCATGCCGCTGGTGGTCGAGGACAAGGCCCTGAAGGTCGCCGCCGTGGACGGCGGGCCGCCGCCCGAACACGAAAAGTGCTGAACGCGACAGAAGGGCCCGGCCGAAGCCGGGCCCTTCTGTCGTTTTCCGAAAACTCAGACCGTGAACAGCAGTGCGGTGTTGTGGCCGCCGAAGCCGAACGAGTTGCTGATCGCCGCGGTCAGCTCGACCTTGCGCGGCTCGCCCGCGACGACGTCCAGCTGCACCCGCGGGTCCAGGTCGGTCAGGTTCCGGGTGGCCGGCACGAGGCCGTGGTACAGCGACAGGATCGTGATGATCCCCTCGACCGCGCCGGCACCGCCGACGAGGTGGCCGAGCGAGCCCTTGGGCGCCGTCACGACCACGTGTTCCCCGACCGCGTTGCGGATCGCCGCCGCCTCGCCGATGTCACCGACCACAGTGGACGTCGCGTGCGCGTTCACGTGCCCGACGTCCGCGGCGGTCACCCCGGCCATCTTCATCGCCGCGCGCATCGCCGCGATCTGGCCGACGCCCTCCGGGTGGTTGCCCGTGATGTGGTAGGCGTCCGAGGTGATGCCGTGCCCGGCGATCGTCGCGTAGACGCGCGCCCCACGGGCCTTCGCCTGGTCCGCGCGCTCCAGGATGACCACGCCGGCGCCCTCGCCGAGGACGAACCCGTCGCGGCTGGAGTCGAACGGCCGCGACGCGCTCGCCGGGTCGTCGTTGCGCGTGGAGACCGTGCGGGCCTGGGCGAACCCGGCCAGCGTGATCGGGTGGATGCACGCTTCGGCGCCCCCCGCGATCACGACGTCGGCGCGCCCGGAGCGGATCATCTCCACCCCGCTGGCGATGCCCTCGGCGCCCGAGGCGCAGGCCGAGGCCGGGGAGTGCACCCCGGCCCGCGCCTTGAGGTCGATGCCCACGTGCGCGGCCGGGCCGTTCGGCATCAGCATCGGCACGGTCAGCGGCGACACCTTGCGGAGACCCTGCTGGTGCAACAGGTCGTTCTGGGTGAGCAGGGTGACGGGCCCGCCGATGCCGGTGCCGATCGACACGCCGAGGCGGTCCGGGTCCACATCGGTGTGCTCGTCGGTCGGCTCGGTGTACCCGGCGTCGGCCCACGCCTGCCGGGCCGCGATCAGCGCGACCTGCTCGCAGCGGTCCATCCGGCGGGCCTGGACCCGCGGCAGGACATCGGTCGGCTCGACGGCCAGCTGACCGCCGATCTTGACCGGCAGCTGCAGCTCCTCGACCCAGTCGGCCTCGATCGCGCGAACCCCGCTCGCCCCGGCCAGCAGACCGTCCCAGGTGGACGTGACGTCCCCGCCGAGCGGTGTGGTGGCGCCGAGACCGGTGATCACGACGTCGAAGTTGCTCATTCGAGTCTCCTCAAGGAGGGAAGAGGACTTACTTGGAGTTGGCCGACACGTAGTTCACGGCGTCGCCCACGGTCTTGAGGTTGGCGAGCTCGTCGTCCGGGATCTTGACGCCGAACTTGTCCTCGGCCTGCACGGCGATCTCGACCATCGACAGCGAGTCGATGTCCAGGTCGTCCACGAACGACTTCTCGGCGGTGACGTCGTCCTGAGCCACACCGGCCACCTCTTCGACGATCTCGGCGAGGCCGGCGAGGATCTCAGCGTTGTCAGCCATGGGGTAGTTCCCTTCTCGGTCCATCTGGGGGTCTGTTTCCCTCGGGCGAATGCCCGCGGGGAGCGTAACGGTGATCAGGGGCAGAGGAACGCCTGCCCGGCGTAGGACAGGCCCGCGCCGAACCCGACCGCCAGCACCACGTCGCCGGACTTGGCCGTCCCGGCCTTGCGCATGTGGTCCAGCGCGAGGGGGATGGACGCCGACGAGGTGTTGCCGGAGTACTTGATGTCGTCGGCGACGACCATGTCGTCGCGGGCGCCGTTGGCCCGCAGCTTCTTCGCGATCGCCTCGACGATCCGCAGGTTCGCCTGGTGCGGGATCAGCACGTCCACATCGGACGGCTTCAGCCCGGCGGCCTCGAGCGCCTGCATGGCGATCGGCGCGATCTTCGTGGTCGCCCACCGGAAGACCGACTGGCCCTCCTGGTAGATGTACTTCTCGTCGCGCATGTAGATCAGGTCGACCAGGTCGCCCGCGCTGCCCCACGACACCGGGCCGATGCCCGGCTCGTCGGACGGGCCGACGACCGCGGCGCCCGCGCCGTCGGCGAAGATGATCGCGTTGGCCCGGTCGACCGGGTCGACCGAGTCGGTGAGCTTCTCCGCCCCGATGACCAGGACCTTCTTCGCCGAGCCGGCCCGGATGAGGTCGGAGGCGACGCCGAGGCCGTAGCAGAACCCGGCGCACGCGGCGTTGAGGTCGAACGCGCCGGGGCTGGGGATGCCGATCCGGGCGGCGACCTGGGCGGCGGCGTTCGGGATCAGCGTCGGCATGGTGCAGTTCGGCAGGATCACCGTGTCCACTTCGGACGGGTCGACGCGAGCGTCGGCCAGCGCGGCGGTGCCGGCGGCGACGGCCATGTCGGTGAGCAGTTCGTCCTTTTCGGCGAACCGGCGCTCGACGATCCCGACGCGGGTCTGGATCCACTCGTCGTTGGTGTCCATGGTCTGCGACAGGTCGTCGTTGGTGACGATCTTCGCGGGCTGGTAGCTGCCGACACCCAGCACGCGGCTGCCGCGGGAGCCGGTGGTCAGGCTCAGGGCGGGTCGGTCGGTCACGAGGCGTCCTCCTGGCGCAGCGCCGCCAGCTCGGCCGGCGTCTTCAGCGCGGTGATAGTGGTGACGACACCCTTGAGCTGCCGCTTGACCAGGCCGGTCAGGGTGCCCGCGGGCGCGAGTTCGATCGTGCGGGTGACGCCGAGGGAGACCAGGCCGTCCATCGTCAGGTCCCAGCGGACCGGGCGGGTGACCTGGGAGACCAGCCGCGCCAGGTACTCGGCCCCGCTGGTGACGACGGCACCGTCCGCGTTGGACAGCAGCGGCCGGGTGGGGTCGGCCGGGGTCAGCTCGGCGGCGTGGGCGCGCATCGCCTCCTCGGCGGGCGCCATGTACCGCGTGTGGAACGCGCCGGCGACCTTGAGGGCGCGGATCTTCGTGCCTTCGAGGGGTTCGGCGACGATCTTCGCGATCGTGTCGGCGGCGCCGGAGGCGACGATCTGGCCGGCACCGTTGCGGTTCGCCGCGGTCAGGCCCTGTTCTTCGAGCCACGCGACGACCTGCTCGGGGTCACCGAGCATGACCGCGGCCATCGACGTCGGTTCCAGGGCGCATGCCTTCGCCATCTCGGCGCCGCGGACGGCGGCGAGCGCGACGGCGTCTTCGGGCTTCAGCACCCCGGCGATCGCGGCGGCCGCGAGCTCGCCGACGGAGTGGCCGGCGACCGGCGCGTCCGCGGGCACCGGCGCGGTGGCCTGGAGGTGCTCGAAGGTGAGCAGCGACAGGGCGACGATCAGCGGCTGCGCGATCGCGGTGTCCTGGATCTCCTCGGCTTCGGCCTCGGTCCCGAGGCGGAGCAGGTCGAGCCCCGCGCGCTCGGACCACTGCGCGACGCGCTCGCGCGCGCCGTCGAGGTCGAGCCAGGGCGTGAACATACCGGGGGCCTGGGACCCCTGACCGGGAGCGAGGACTGCTGCTGTCACCCTTCAAGAAAACACGGCAAACGGTGTTTCCCGGGATGCCGACGTTCACAGTGTCTGTGCGGCGTCTTTGTCGGAACCCTCCAAAGACGCGCCGCAGAAGCTCGCGCGTAACCCGGAAGCCTTGTCGGGTTCAATCACCTTTCGCTGTTAAGTCCATCACGTGACGGCCGTCTCGGGAAGGGTCAATTCCTGCGGCGTGAGCAGGACGACGGGGATCTCGCGCTCGGTCTTGCGCGTGTACTCGTCGTAGAGCGGGAAGATGGCCGCCATCATCGTCCACAGGTGCCCGCGCTCGTCGGCGGACGCGACCCGGGCGCGGGCGGTGAACCGGCGGGTGCCCACCTGGACCCCGACGCTCGGCTCGGCCACGAGGTTCTTGAACCAGGCCGGGTCTTCGTCGGCGCCCCCTTTGGACGCGACGACGACGAAGTCCTCGCCCGAGGTCCCGTAGATCAGGCAGGCGCGGCGGGGCACGCCGGTCCGGCGGCCGGTGGTGGCGAGGATGAGCGTGCGCAGCCCGTTCGACTCGTGGCCCACGGTGCCACCCGATTCCAGGTAGGTGCGCGTCTGTTCGCCGACCCAGTCCCACTGCGGGTCGGCGGAGTCGGTGGCGCGGTCGAGGTCGTCGGCGACGGCCATGGAAGCTCCTTCCGGGGGTGGACCGGCCCGGTGCCGCTCCTGTTTTCGAGACGAAGCCGGGGCCCGGGTTTCGACATCCGCGGCGTCACCAAAGCCCGCGGGCCCGCGCCAGCCGGCCCACGGTCAGCGCGATCCGCAGCACCAGGGCGTCGCGCGGGTCGGTCGGCTGGCAGCCGGTGAGGTCCGCCGCCTTCCGCAGCCGGTAGCGCACCGTGTTCGGGTGGACGAACAGCGTCTTCGCGCACGTCTCCAGCACGCCGCCGCTCTCCAGGTACGCCTCCACCGTGCGCTGCAGCGTCGGGCCGGCCTCCTCCAGCGGCCGCGCGATGGTGTCCACCAGCAGGCGCTCGGCCTCCGCGTCCCCCGACAGCGCGCGCTCGGGCAGCAGGTCCGCCGACCGCACCGGGCGGGGCGCGCCCGGCCAGCCGACCACCGCCCGCAGCCCCGACAACGCCTCCGTCGCGCTGTGGTGGGCCTCCGCCAGCGTCGGCACGGTCGGGCCGGCCACCACCGGGCCCTCGGCGAACGCGACCGACATCCGGGTCAGGATCTCCCGCTCCTTCACCCCGCCGTCGGTCGGTCCGCCGACCACGACCACCAGCCGGGAGCCCTGCACCGACAGCAGCACCGGCCGCCCGACGCGGGCCGCGCGGCTGCGGACCTCGAACACCACCGTCGGCGGGTCCTCCGACGGCGGGTTGCCGACGAGCACGGTCGCCGCCGCCGTGGGGTCCCAGCCCAGGGCCGTGGCCCGCGAGAGCACCGACTCCTCGGCGTCGCCGCGGACGATGCCGTCGACGACCAGCGCCTCCAGCCGGGCGTCCCAGGCGCCGCGGGCCTCCGCCGCGGCGGCGTAGGAGTTGGCCGCCGCGAACGCGATTTCCCGGCCGTAGCGCAGGATTCCCTCGATCAGAGCGGCGCGTTCGGCCTCGTTCGCCGCGAACTCCGGCAGCTGCTCCTCGAAGACCTCGATGGCCAGCCGCACCATGCCGACCGCCTGGCGCAGGCTGATCCACCGCGACAGCTCGGCCGGCGCGTCCCGGAACGCCTCGGTCGTCAGCTTCAGCGCTTCCTTGGAGTCCCGCAGCCAGCCGACGAAGCCGGCGGCCCCCGCCTGGGTGATCAGCAGGACGCTCGCGCGCTGGTCGGCGGGCAGCCGCGCGAACCACGGGAGCCGCCGCTCCATCACCGCGATGCTCGCGCTCGCCAGGTCGCCGGACGCGCGTTCCAGCCGCCGGAGCGTCTTCGCGGACAGTCCGTGGTGCTTCGGCACCGGGCGCGGGGCGGGGGTTCCATCCATGGCGACGCGATCCTACGTGCCCGCAACTTTCGTAGCCCCCGGCGGCAACGCGCGAGGGTAGGCGGGGCGTGTACGAACTGCCTAGGATCGTGGCCACGACCGAACGGGGGAACCGGAATGACCGGTTTGGAAATAGACGGGGTGTCCAAACGCTACGGCGACGTGGTCGCCCTGCGGGAAATGACGTTCGACGTCCGGCCGGGGGAGCTGTTCGGCTTCGTCGGCAGCAACGGCGCCGGCAAGACCACGACCATGCGGATCGCGCTCGGCGTGCTGTCCGCCGACGCCGGCGAAGTCCGCTACGACGGCGTGCCGGTGACGCACGAAACGCGCCGTCACATCGGCTACATGCCCGAGGAGCGCGGGCTTTACCCGAAGATGAAGGTGGCCGAGCAGCTGACGTACCTGGCGCGGCTGCACGGCATGCCCGCGGCCGACGCGCGGGCGTCGGCGGAGAAGTGGACCGAACGGCTGGGCGTCGCCGGCCGCCGCGACGACGAGGTCCAGAAGCTGTCGCTCGGCAACCAGCAGCGCGTCCAGCTGGCCGCGGCGCTGGTGCACGAGCCGCGGATCCTGGTGCTCGACGAGCCGTTCTCCGGCCTCGACCCGGTCGCGGTCGACGTGATGAGCCAGGTGCTGAAGGAGAAGGCGGCCGAGGGGGTGCCGGTCGTGTTCTCCAGCCACCAGCTCGATCTGGTGGAACGGCTCTGCGACCGCGTCGGCATCGTCCGCAGTGGACAGATGGTCGCCCGCGGCACGGTCGACGAGCTGCGGGCCGGTGGCGCGCTGCGGCTGCGGGTCGACGTCCCCGACGCCCGCGAGGGGTGGGCCGACGGCCTGCCCGGCGTCAAGGTGCTCGGCCGCACCGGCTCGGTGACCGAGCTCGAGCTCGGCGAGGACGCCGACGACCAGGCCGTGCTCAAGGCGGCCCTGGCCACCGGGCCGGTCCACGAGTTCGCCCGCGAACAGCCGTCCCTGACCGACCTGTTCCGCAGCGTCGTCACGACCGAGGAGGTTCCCGCATGAGTACCCCGGTCCCGGACGTCCGGATGAGCCCGGCGGCGGCCGTCGGCCTGGTCGCCTCCCGCGAGATCAGCACGCGGGTGAAGTCGAAGGCCTTCCGCGTCAGCACGGTGATCATGCTGCTGCTGATCGTGGTCGGCATCGTGCTGATCAAGCTGATCGCCGGCGGCGGCGGACCCGACGCGAAGGTCGGCTTCACCCCGGCGACCGCCGCCTTCTCGGCGCCGCTGAAGGCGGCCGGGCAGGCCGTCGACGAAAAGGTCGAGACCAGCCAGGTCGCCGACGAGGCCGCCGGGCGCGCCAAGCTGGCCGACGGCTCGCTCGACGCGCTCCTCACCGGCGACGGCAAGAGCGTGCACGTCCAGGTGAAGAAAGACCTCGACGGCAAGCTCGCGAACGTCCTGCAGCTGCTGTCCCAGCAGGTCGCGGTCAACCAGCAGGTGACCGCCCTCGGCGGGAACCCGGCGCAGTTCCAGGCCGCGATCGCTGCGGCGAAGTTCGTCGAGGACCCGCCGCTGGAGCAGCCGTACGACTACAACGGCCAGCAGCTCGTGCTGGGCATCGTCGCCGGCATCCTGATCTACCTGTCGCTGATGATCAACGGTCAGAGCGTGGCGCAGGGCGTCGTCGAGGAGAAGACGTCTCGGGTGGTCGAGCTGCTGCTGTCGACGATCAAGCCGTGGCAGCTGATGGCCGGGAAGGTGCTCGGGATCGGGGTGGTCGGGCTGATCCAGATGCTCGTCATCGGGATCGGCGGGGTGGTCGCCGGGCTGGCGACGGACGTGCTGACGATTTCGGTTTCGGCGGCCGTGGGCACGGTCGTCTGGCTGATCGTGTGGTACCTGCTCGGGTTCTTCATGTACTCGATCGTGTTCGCCGCGCTCGGGGCGCTGGTTTCGCGCCAGGAAGACGTCGGCGGCGCGACGATGCCGGCCCTGATGTTCGTGATCGCCGGGTACGTGATCGGTATTTCGGTGCTGCCGTCGGATCCGGGCAACACGTTCGTCGAAGTGCTTTCGGTGATTCCGGTGTTCTCGCCGACGCTGATGCCGATGCGGCTGGCGATGGGCGGGGTGCCCGTTTGGGAAGCGGTGGTGTCGGTGGGGCTGGTGGTGCTGCTGATTCCGGCGCTGATCTGGCTGGCCGCGCGGATCTACCGGAATGCGGTCATGCGCACCGGGGCGAAGGTGAAACTCCGCGACGCCCTGCGCGCCGCCTGACGTTCTCCCGCTGTTCATCCGGCCCCCGGCGCGCTGCCGCGAATGACTCATTCGGGACCTCCGAGGTCGCGAATGAGTCATTCGCGACATCCGGGGTGAGGCGTGGCCGGCCGGGTCACCGCCACTTTGCCCGTAAAAGGCTCGAGGCCGCCCGGCGCTTGCGGTTTACGCTGCGCCGGACGGCCTCGTCTCCCCGGTCCCCACCGGTAGAACCAGTATGGCCACGGGTGATCTTCGCGCGCCAGTCGTCTCACTCGATCGTGGGGCGCACGAGTTGCCGCCCCTGGGTACTTGATCGACGATCCGGTGCAAATCCGTGGAGGGAGTCGGTATGGGCCAGCAACTGAAGGACGGGCTCGGGCAGGCGTGGAACCTGGTGGCCACGTTCGTCCCGAAACTCGTGGGATTCCTGATCATCCTGCTGATAGGCTGGTTGATCGCGAAAGCCGTCTCGAAAGGGCTGGCGCTCGTGCTCGGGAAAGCCGGTTTCGGGAAACTCGTCGACAAGACGGGGCTGAGCGGGAAGATCGGCCAGCAGAAGATCGACGCGACCGCGATCCTCGTCAAATTGGTCTACTACTTCATTCTGCTGATCGCGCTGCAGCTGGCGTTCGGCGTGTTCGGGCCGACCAACCCGGTGAGCCAGCTGCTCAACGACATCATCGCGTTCCTGCCGCGGATCGTGGTGGCGCTGGTGCTCGTGGTGGTCGCGGCGGCGATCGCGAAGGTCGTGCGTGACGTGGTCGCGTCGGCGCTGTCCGGCCGCGGCGCGGCACGCCCGCTGTCGCTGGGCGCTTATTGGCTGATCATGGCGTTCGGCATCATCGCGGCGCTCGGCCAGGTGAACATCGCGACGGCGATCACCGGCCCGATCCTGATCGCGGTGCTGGCGACGATCGGCGGCGTGATCGTGGTCGGCTTCGGCGGCGGCCTGATCAAGCCGGCCCAGGACCGCTGGCGCGGCTGGCTGGCGAACATGGAGCACCAGCTGGAGACGCCGCAGCAGCGCACGAGCGAGATGCCGGCCGCCGCGCGGCCGCGCACGACGGTGGGAGCGGACAACACCCCGACCCCGCCGGCCGGCACCCCGCGCCCGCAGATCTGAGCGGAGGGGAGTGGCGCGGGCCCGGCGGTCGGGGAAGCCGCCGGGCCCGCACCGCGCCCGGGGTCGCCGCCCGGGGTCGCGAATGACTCATTCGCGGCTTCCGAGGTCCCGAATGAGTCATTCGCGACCTCCCGCAGCGCTCGGCACGCCGCGCGGGTGCCGCGCCGCGCGGGCGAGCTGCCGCGCGGGCGAGCTGCCGCACCTTCCCCGGCTCCCGGGCCGCGTCCGCCGCGTGAACGGACCACCGCTCCGCGGCGGACCCTCGCCGTCCCACGCCTCGGGATGTCTCGCCCCTCACACTCCCTAGGGAATTCCCCTCCTCCGGAGCATGTTGGGAGCGGTAGGACGAAAGGGGCGTCACGTGGACTTCCTGCTGCACCACGGGATCACCGTGCTCGGCCAGTGGATCTCGATCGCGGAGCTCGCCGGGCAGGTGTTCGCGCTCGCCGTCGTGTTCCTCGCGCAGCGTCGCACCCTGTGGACGTGGCCCGTGCAGGTCGGGGCCACCGTGCTCCTCTTCGCCGTCTACGTCTCCGCGCACCTCGGCGGGCTCGCCGCGCGGCAGGTCGCCATCCTCGCCATCTCCGTCTACGGCTGGTGGGCCTGGACGCGCCGGCAGGACCCGGTGTTCGGCGTCGTCGTCCGCAAGGGCCGGCTCGCCGAACGGCTCGCCATGCTCGGCGCCTTCGCCGTCGGTACCACCGTGATGGCTCTCGTCCTCGACGCACTCCACGCGTCCTGGGCGCCGTGGCCGGACGCCGCCATCTTCGTCGGCACCCTGGTCGCCTTCGGGGCGCAGGGGCTGGGGCTCGTCGAGTTCTGGCTCGTCTGGCTGGCCGTCGACGCGATCGGCGTCCCGCTGCAGATCTCCTCCGGGCTGTACTTCTCCGCCGCCATCTACATCGTCTTCGCCGGGCTCGTCGTGCACGGCTGGTGGAGCTGGAACCGCTCGGCCGAACGCGTGGCGGGGCGGCAGGTCACGGCAGCATCCAGCTGAGCGCCGCCGTGCTCTGACCCCACACGATCAGGCACATCACCAGCAGCAGCCCGACGCTCCACGGCAGCACCCGCCGCAGCAGCTTCCCCTCCTCGCCGGGCAGGTTCGCCGCCACGCAGGCGATGGTGAGGTTCTGCGGCGAGACCATCTTGCCGAGGACGCCGCCGGAGCTGTTCGCCGCGGCCAGCAGGTTCGCCGGCAGGCCCGTCTGGTGCGCCGCCGTCACCTGCAGGGCACCGAACAGCGCGTTCGACGAGGTGTCGGACCCCGAGACGGCGACGCCGAACCAGCCCAGCACCGGCGAGAGGAACGCCAGGCCGGCGCCCGCGGCGGCGATGAACGTGCCGATCGTCGACGTCTGGCCGGACAGGTTCATCACGTAGGCCAGCGCGAGCACGCCGGTCACGGTGAGGATCGCGAACCGCAGCTCCTTGACCGTCGCCAGCCACTCCCGCGCGGTGTCGCTCGCCGAAACGGCCAGCAACGCCGCCGTGATGACGCCCGCCAGCAGCA
The DNA here is from genome assembly GCF_000716785.1 of Amycolatopsis vancoresmycina. Taxonomy (GTDB): domain Bacteria; phylum Actinomycetota; class Actinomycetes; order Mycobacteriales; family Pseudonocardiaceae; genus Amycolatopsis; species Amycolatopsis vancoresmycina. The sequence continues at coordinate 38,042 of NZ_JNYY01000007.1, read as the reverse complement.
CGAGCGTCCCGCCGGTGTTGAGGAACGGCAGCGAGAAGGTGTTGCCGGAGACCGGTTTCCCGTTCGGCCCGGCGACGTTCAGCCCGGGCCAGCGGAACTTCCAGGTCGCCTTGTCCAGCAGCTTCTTGACCGGCGGCAGCACGGCGATCGAGAAGATCACGATGATGAGCAGGTACGGCAGGTACGCCTTGACGACGTCGCCGCGCGAGTCCTCCGGCGGCGCCTCGGCGGTCGCCGTGCCGCCGGTGCCGATCCGGACCGCTTCGGGGACCGGACGCCGGGTCTGGGGTAGCGCGACCAGCGCGGCCGCGCCGGCGAGCGCCGCGCCGATGTCCGCCAGCTGCGGCGACACGTAGTTCGAGGCGAGGAACTGCACGACCCCGAACGCGACCCCGCAGACGAGCGCGGGCAGCCAGGTGTCACGCAGGCCGCGCTTCCCGTCGACGATGATCACTAGCAGCAGCGGCACGACCAGCGCGAGCAGCGGCGTCTGCCGCCCGACGATCGACGAGACCTCCTGCAGCGGCAGCCCGGTGACCTGGGCGAGGGTGACGACCGGGGTGCCCATCGCGCCGAAGGCGACCGGCGCGGTGTTGGCGACCAGCGCGACGACGGCCGCCTTGACCGGGTGGAACCCGACGGCCACCAGCATCACCGCGCTGATCGCAACCGGCGCGCCGAAGCCGGCGAGGGCTTCCATGAGCGCGCCGAAGCAGAAGGCGATGATGAGCGCCTGGATGCGCGGGTCGTCGGAGATCCGGCCGAACGAGCGGCGCAGGACGTCGAAGTGCCCGGTCCGCACGGTGAGCCGGTAGATCCACAACGCGTTCACGACGATCCACATGATCGGCCACAGCCCGAACGCGGCACCTTCGAGCGCCCCGGAGACGGCCTGCACGACCGGCATCCCGTACGCGGCCACCCCGACCACGAGCGCGACGAGCAGCCCGATGAGGGCGGCGTGGTGCGCCCGCATCCGCACGGCGCCGAGCAGCACGAGGACGGTGGCGAGCGGCAGCGCGGCGACGAGCGCGGACAGGCCCAGCGAACCGAGGGGAGTCAGATCCTGCACGAACACGGGCGACCTCCGTTTCCACGATGCGAAAACGGCCTTTCGGCGGGTGCCCGAGATCTTCGTCACAAACCGGTCGGTCCGTCAAGAAGTTGAGACCGGTTGGCCCAATCCGTCAACGCTTGACCGGCAGCACCGCGAGGGCGGTCTCGGCGATGCCGCGCAGGTCGGCCCGGTCGCAGCCGCCCTTGCCGAGGGCTTCGATGCCGCGCATGGTCGCCAGCAGGAGCCCGGCCAGCCGGGCCGGGTCGTGGCCGTCGGCGATGTCCCCCGCGCGCTGGGCCCCCGCGACGCAGGCGGTCAGCAGGCCGTTCAGTTCGCGGAACGCCGCGCGGGCGCGGTTCGCGATCTCGGTGTCGTGCTCCGCGCACTCGGCCGCGGCTTTCGCGATGAGGCAGCCCCGGTGGATGTCGTCCGCGACGACGGCCTCGGCGTCGGCCAGGACGTAGTCGCGGAGCCGCTGGTAGGCCTCGCTGTCAGGGCCTTCGAGCTTGCGGCGCGCGCCTTCGACCGCGGTGGTGCAGTGGTCGTCGAAGATGCGCACGAAGAGGGCGTGCTTGTCGCCGAAGGCGCCGTAGAGGCTGCCTTTGCCGAGGCCGGTGGCGGCGGCGATGTCGTCGATCTTCGTGCCCGCGTAGCCGGTCGACCAGAACCGGTCCCGCGCCGTGCGCAGGACCGTGCCTTCGTCGAAGCTGCGGGGTCTCGCCACGGCTCCAGGATAGGCATTCTTGACTGTCTCGTCCAGAACGGCGTACGTTCTGGACGAGACAGTCAAGAATTCGGGAGGGCAGCATGAAGCTGGCGGACAAGACCGCGCTCGTGACCGGCGCGGGAACCGGCATCGGGCTGGGGATCGCGAAGCGGTTCGCGGCCGAGGGTGCGCACGTCGTCATCACCGGACGGCGCAAGGAGGTCCTCGACGACGCCGTCGCCGAGATCGGCGGTTCGGTGCAGGCGATCCGCGCCGACTCCGCGAACCTCGCCGACCTGGACGAGGTCTACCGCGCGATCGCCGAGCGCGGCCGCGGCCTGGACGTCGTGGTGGCCAACTCCGGCGGTGGCGTCACCGCCCCGCTCGGCGAGATCACCGAAGAGCAGTTCGACGTCACCTTCGGCACGAACGTCAAGGGCGTGCTGTTCACCGTGCAGAAGGCGCTGCCGCTGCTCAACGAGAAGGCGTCGGTCATCATCACCGGGTCGACGACGTCGACCCGGGTGGCACCGGGGATGAGCGTCTACGCCTCGACGAAGGCCGCCGTCCGCAACTTCGCCCGCACCTGGGCGCTCGACCTGCAGGGCCGCGGCGTGCGCGTGAACGTCCTGAGCCCGGGGCCGACGCTCACCCCCGGCCTGCTCGGCCTGGCCGAACCCGGCGAGCAGCAGGCGATGGTGGAGCGGATGGCGGAGGCGGTCCCGCTGGGCCGGCTCGGCGACCCGGCGGAGATCGCGGCCGCCGCGCTGTTCCTGGCCACCGACGAGGCGAGCTTCGTCAACGGCGTCGAGTTCTTCGTCGACGGCGGCCAGGCGCAGGTCTAACGCAGGGTGGCGTGGCTCGGCGTCAGGTCCTTCAGGGTCCGGACGCCGAGCAGCTGCATCGTGCGGACCATTTCCGTCCGCAGGATGTCGACGCACCGCTGGACGCCGCGCTCGCCGCCGGCCATCAGGCCGTACAGGAAGGCGCGGCCGACCAGGACCGCGTCCGCGCCGCGGGCGATCGCCGCCACGATGTCGCCGCCGGACAGGATGCCGGTGTCGATCCAGACCTCCGCGCCGCCCTGGACCTCGTCCAGGACCGCCGGGAGCAGCTCCAGCGGCGTCGGGGCGCGGTCGAGCTGGCGGCCGCCGTGGTTGGAGATCAGGACCGCGTCGGCGCCGTGCTTCACGACGTCGCGGGCGTCGTCGACGTTCTGGACGCCCTTGACCACCAGCTTCCCCGGCCAGGTCCGGCGGACCCAGTCGAGGTCGTCGTAGTTCAGCGTCGGGTCGAAGAGCTTGTTCAGCAACTCCGCGACCGTGCCGCCGAAGTGGTTGAGCGAAGCGAACTCCAGCGGCTCGGTGGTGAGCAGGTTGAACCACCACGCCGGGTGCGTCGCGCCGTCGAGGAACGTCTTGAGCGTCAGCGCCGGCGGGATGGTCAGGCCGTTGCGGACGTCGCGCAGGCGGGCACCGCCGACCGGGGTGTCCACGGTCAGCATCAGCGTGTCGTAGCCCGCGGCCCACGCCCGATTCATCAGATCTTCGCCGGCGCCGTGGTCGCGCCAGACGTAGAGCTGGAACCACTTGCGCGCGCCCGGCGCGGCCTCGGCGAGGTCTTCGATCGACGTCGTCGCCATCGTCGAAAGGCCGACCGGGATGCCGTTGCGCTCGGCGACGCGGGCCACCGCGCGCTCGCCCTCGTGCTGCATCATCCGGGTGAACCCGGTGGGCGCGAAGGCGAACGGCAGCGCCGACGTCTTCCCGAGGATCTCGCGGCTGGTGTCCACATCGGACACCCCGCGCAGCACGTTCGGGTGAAACTCGACGCGGCGGTACGCCTGCCGGGCGCGGCGCAGGCTGTCTTCGAGCTCGGCCGCGCCGTCGGTGTAGTCGAACGCCGCCCGCGGGGTGCGCTTGCGCGCGATCGTCCGCAGGTCGGCGATGGTGTGGGCGTTCGCCAGCCGCCGGTCCGTCGGGTTCAGCACGATCGGCTTCGGCCGCAGGATCTGCTGCAGCTCGCTCGGCTTCGGCAGTCGTCGCTTCGTCACCTTGACCCACTCCCTACGTGCCCGGGCCCGGCAGACATCCGATGTCTGCCGGGCCCGAACCTAGCACCAGGTCACGCGTTCCCGGAATCCGACGTCTGCGGCCCGGCGGCCGAGATGTCGTCGAGCCGGTACTTCGTGGCCGCCTCCAGGACCTTCGCGTGGTCGATTTCGCCGCGCTTGGCCAGGATCGACAGCGCGCCGGCGGTGATCGACTCGGCGTCGACCAGGAACTTCCGCCGCGCCGCCGGCCGGGTGTCGGAGAAGCCGAACCCGTCGGTGCCCAGCGTCAGCATGTCGGTCGGGACGTACGGGCGGATCAGGTCCGGCACCGCGCGCATCCAGTCCGACACCGCCACGACCGGCCCGTTCGTGCCCGAGAGCTTCTCGGTGACGTACGGCACGCGCGGCTCGCTGCCCGGGTAGAGCAGGTTGTCGTGGTCGATCTCGACGGCCTCGCGCCGCAGCTCGGTCCACGACGTCGCCGACCACACCGCGGCCCGCACGCCCCACTCCTCGGCCAGCATCTTCTGCGCCTTCAGCGCGTCCGGCATCGTGACGCCGGAGACGAGGATCTGCACCTCCGGGCCGTCGCCCGCGGGCGCGTCGGCGTACTTGTACAGACCCTTGAGCAGGCCGTCGACGTCGAGGTTCTCCGGCTCGGCGGGCTGCTGGTACGGCTCGTTGTAGATCGTCATGTAGTAGAAGACGTTCTCGCCGTTGCCGTCCGGGCCGGTCTCGCCGTACATCCGGCGCAGGCCGTCCTTGACGATGTGCGCGATCTCGAACGACCACGCCGGGTCGTAGGCCACCGCGGCCGGGTTGGTCGCCGCCAGCAGCAGCGAGTGCCCGTCCGCGTGCTGCAGGCCCTCACCCGTCAGGGTGGTCCGGCCGGCGGTGGCGCCGAGGACGAACCCGCGGGCCATCTGGTCGGCGGCCGCGTACAGGCCGTCACCCGTCCGCTGGAACCCGAACATCGAGTAGAAGATGTAGATCGGGATCATCGGCTCGCCGTGCGTCGCGTACGACGTGCCGACGGCGGTGAACGACGCCGTCGAGCCGGCCTCGTTGATGCCCTCGTGCAGCAGCTGGCCCTTCTCGGACTCCTTGTAGGCCAGCATCAGGCTCGCGTCGACCGAGGTGTAGGTCTGGCCGTGCGGGTTGTAGATCTTGGCCGTCGGGAACATCGAGTCGAGGCCGAAGGTGCGGGCCTCGTCCGGGATGATCGGGACGACCCGCTTGCCGATCTCGGAGTCCTTCGCCAGCTCGCGGACCAGCCGGACGAACGCCATCGTCGTGGCGACCTCCTGCTTGCCGGAGCCCTTCCGGATGCCCTCGTAGACCTTGTCGCCGGGCAGCACCAGGGCCTTCGCGGCCTTCGGACGGCGTTCCGGCAGGAAGCCGCCGAGCGCCTTGCGGCGGCCGATCAGGTACTCGATCTCGGGCGAGTTCGCGCCCGGGTGGTAGTACGGCGGCAGCTTCGGGTCGCGCTCGAGCTCCTCGTCGCTGATCGGGATCCGCTGCGAGTCGCGGAACAGCTTGAGGTCGTCGAGGGTGAGCTTCTTCATCTGGTGCGTGGCGTTGCGGCCCTCGAACGCCGGGCCGAGGCCGTAGCCCTTGATCGTGTGGGCCAGGATCACCGTCGGCTGGCCGTGGTGCTCCAGCGACGCCTTGTAGGCCGCGTACACCTTCCGGTAGTCGTGGCCGCCGCGCTTGAGGTTCCAGATGTCGGCGTCGGAGAGGTCCTTGACCAGGTCCTTCGTCCGCGGGTCGCGGCCGAAGAAGTGCTCGCGGACGAAGGCGCCGTCGTTGGCCTTGTACGTCTGGTAGTCACCGTCCGGGGTGACGTTCATCAGGTTGACCAGCGCGCCGTCGCGGTCGGCGTGCAGCAGCGAGTCCCACTCGCGGCCCCAGATCACCTTGATGACGTTCCAGCCGGCGCCGCGGAAGTACGACTCCAGCTCCTGGATGATCTTGCCGTTGCCGCGCACCGGGCCGTCGAGCCGCTGCAGGTTGCAGTTGATCACGAAGGTCAGGTTGTCGAGGCCCTCACCGGCCGCGACGTGGATCAGGCCGCGGGATTCGGCCTCGTCCATCTCGCCGTCGCCGAGGAACGCCCAGACGTGCTGGTCGTTCGTGTCCTTGATGCCGCGGTCGCGCAGGTAGCGGTTGAACCGGGCCTGGTAGATGGCGTTCATCGGGCCGAGGCCCATCGACACCGTCGGGTTCTCCCAGAAGTCCGGCATCAGCCGCGGGTGCGGGTACGACGGCAGGCCGCCGCCCTCACCCGCGTGGCTGAACTCCTGGCGGAAGCCGTCGAGCTGCGACTCGCTCAGCCGGCCCTCGAGGAACGCGCGGGCGTAGATGCCGGGGGAGGCGTGGCCCTGGATGTAGATCTGGTCGCCGCCGCCGGAGTGGTCCTTGCCGCGGAAGAAGTGGTTGAAGCCCACCTCGTACAGCGCGGCGGAGGAGGCGTACGTCGAGATGTGGCCGCCGACGCCGACGCCGGGACGCTGCGCCCGGTGCACCATGATCGCCGCGTTCCAGCGGATCCAGGCGCGGTAGCGGCGCTCGATGTCCTCGTCGCCGGGGAACCAGGGCTCGTTCTCGGTGGGGATGGTGTTGACGTAGTCCGTCGAGGTCAGCGCCGGGACGCCGACGTTCCGCTCCCGGGCGCGCTCGAGGATGCGCAGCATCAGGTACCGGGCCCGCTGCTGCCCGCCCCGTGCGAGGGCCTCGTCGAAGGAGTCCAGCCACTCGGCGGTCTCCTCCGGGTCGATGTCGGGCAGGTGCGCCGCCAGTCCGTCACGGATGACGCGTACGCGTGCCGGGGTCTCCTTGCCGGAGGCGCCGTCGTTCTGCGGGGCCAAGGGGTCTCCTTGCGAAAAGTTGTAGCCGGTGGTGCTCGTGCGCGGGGGTGTACGACTCTCCATCGTCGTCTTCCGTCCCGGCTTCCGCACCGCTACTTGGCGGTAACATCGGCCGTCCCGGTCGAGCCACTCCCAGCGCGCGGTGTATCGCGCGCGCGTTTACTTCTCCCCCACCCTAGGGGACGGCACCCGAAGGGGTGGCAGACCGGGGGCGCGAGGTACCCGAAACGCCGTCGCGGCGGGCCGGTCGCGGGCCGTATCCTGCGACACGAGTTGTCAAAGATCCGGTGTGGACGGTTGCGCGCGGAGCCTCACCAGTGTTCGCTATCGGCAACCGGGTCGCCGAGTGTGGCGCCGCCGTACCCTCGAAGAGGGTGGGGGATGCCACACTCCGTCGTAGTTGGAGGAGTGAAAGCAGTGGTCGCCGCGGGAGACGCTGATCAGAGCAGCGTCGCCGAGAGGCTCGGCATCAAGCCCGAGATGGTGGTCCAGGAGATCGGCTGGGACGAGGACGTCGACGACGACGTCCGCGCGGCGATCGAGGAGCAGATCGGCGGGGACATCCTCGACGAGGACGCCGACGAGGTCATCGACGTGGTGCTGCTGTGGTGGCGCGAGGACGACGGCGATCTCGGCGACGCGCTCATCGACGCCAGGGGCCCCCTGGAGGAGACCGGCGTGATCTGGGTGCTCACCCCCAAGACGGGACAGCCAGGGCACGTCGAGCCGAGCGAAATCGCCGAAGCGGTGCCTGCCGTGGGCCTGGCCCAGACCGCCAACATCAGTGTCGGCCCGAACTGGATCGGCACCCGCCTGGTGTCGCCCAAGTCGAAGTCGAAGCAGCGCTGAGCCGGTCCCGCCGGACGGACACGATAGGGTTGTCGTCGCAGGCACGTGTCCGTTCGGGAGAGGAAACGCGGTATGGCCGTCGAGGTCGGTTCTGAGGCCCCTGACTTCACGCTCAACGACTACAACAAGCAGCCGGTCCAGCTGTCGTCGTTCCGGGGTGACAAGCCGGTGCTGCTGGTCTTCTACCCCTTCGCGTTCAGCGGCATCTGCACGGGCGAGCTGTGCCAGCTCCGCGACGAGTTCGCGGACTACGACAACAAGGGCGTCCAGGTACTGGGCGTCTCGGTCGACACGCCGTTCTCGCTGAAGGCGTGGGCCGACAAGGAGGGCTACCAGTTCCCCCTGCTGTCGGACTTCTGGCCGCACGGCGAGGTGGCGCGCTCCTACGGCGTCTTCAACGAGGACGCGGGCCTGGCGGTCCGCGGCACGTTCCTGATCGACACCTCCGGTGTGGTCCGGTTCGCCGAGGTCAACGCGCCGGGCGAGGCCCGCGACCAGCAGGGCTGGAAGAAGGCCGTGGCCGAACTGGCCTGAGTTTTCCCACGGCGGCGGTTCCTTCACGGGGCTGCCGCCGTGCGGGCGCATAGCTCAGCGGAAGAGCACTCGGCTTACACCCGAGCGGTCGCAGGTTCGAACCCTGCTGCGCCCACCAGCGGAAACGGGGCCCCAAGATCATTGAGGACCCCGCCGACATCACCGATTGACATCAGTCGCTGTCCGCCGGCGGAGCGGCAGCAGTGTGACGTAAGTCATCCTCCCGTGCCGGAGTAGGCTGTCCTGCTGAAACGTCGTGTTGACATTCTCCGGCCGCAGTCCGCCGGCCCGAGGACGTGGGGCCAGTGCGGGATCCCAAGGTTCGCTGGATCACTTGTTCAGTTCACACTCCTTGTATCGCTCATGTGTTCGATCGAGGTGTGCGTTGCAGCTTGCAAAGCGTCCAGCTGGCCGGTGACCGCTGCTGCGGGGTTCGGGCTGTGGTCGGGTTGGTGCTCGGGATGACGGCTGCGCCGGGCTGGGATCAGCCTCACTGACCGCAGGTTCCGCGTTCACGGTGAATGGAGCGGGCTCGGGTGCACGCTGCCGAGGTGGCCACGAATGAGCGTCAGCGGTAGGTCCGAGCGCCCGCAGGGGCTGTAGCGCGCATCCTGCCTGGCGTGCCTGCCGGCATGGGCGACTCGCTCGTCGAACACATCGCTGGCCTGCATTCGTCGCAGTCGCCAACGCGTCCTCTGTCCTGGGTCCAGCCGCGCAGCGGCACTCGGAGGCTGCGCACGGCGGCGGGGCTGAGGCGAAGCTGTCCGGACGCTCGCAAGATGCACCCTGGCCGTGGACGCCTACGCCGTCGCGGAGCACCTCCGACACTGCCCCCAGATCGCCCCCATGACGCTCGCCCGGCAGCGCGGCGAAGGCCACCACCTCAGGTCTTGTGAGCCTGTCGAGCCACGACAGCCACTCGCGACCTAGGGAGGGACGGCTTCCGCCGTGCCGTTGCCTGCAGCGACCTCGGGCTGTGGTGCGTGGCGGCGATGGATAACCGGCGTGTGATCAGTGGAATGCTGGTCGAGGTCGCGCCGGCGTGGTGTGACGTGGTGGCGAAGGCCGGTCATCCGCGCCTACCCGAGCGAACGCCGAGCCTGCCGACATTTCAGGTGCTGCGACCAGCAGGCAGGTCGACGACGCTGCGGACGGACCGGCGGACGCCCGCCCGTATCGGCGGAACCGGCAGCTAACTGCGCGACATCTTCGAGCGCAGCTTCCACCGTCTCAACAGTTCCGTCCATCGCCGCTTGATTCAGCGAACCGCCACCGGTCATCGGAGCGTCGTCAGCCTGACCGATCTGGCCATCTCGGCGTCGAGGACGGCTCTGGGGTGAATCGTCCACTTTTGTTCAGCAGGGTGTAACGATGGGGGATTGTTCCGCGATAGCTATCGGCGACGGTTCATCTCGCGGAGGGGTTGGGTTATGGAGACGGCGCTAATCCGCTGGCGGCTCTTGCTGTCGTAGGTTGAGGCAGAGGCCAACGTGGAACCCGGTCGGCGGCTCCAGGGTGCCGCCAGATTTTCTGGGTGTGAATGATGGCCAGGGGTCCGCGTAAACGACGTAATCACAGTGGCACCTACCTGCGGGAGGACTCGAGTCATGATCGGTTCCCCGTTCGATGCAGTCCTGAAGCGACTGGCCAAAAAGTCGGTGCGGTTCTACCTGGAGCCCTCCTTTCGAACTCATCAGATCGGTGAGGAAGAAGCCGGGCCGCTGATGTTCCCGCAGTTGATCGAACAACTTTCTACGTTGCGTCCATGTACATGGTCGATCAACGGTGGTCCTGGTGCTGGAAAAACCACTGCGATCGAACAAGTGGCAATATCGCTTCTGAAGAACGACGTGCTGTGCATTGTTTTGGACAACAGAGTGCTGCGCCACAGAGACGTCGGCGGGGTGACCGTCAAGGAATTTGCCAAGTCGGAACGCTATTCTGAGATTGATTTGCCTCTGTGGAAGTCTCGCGTCAAGCATGGGAAGATCGTCTTCCTTGTCGACGGGCTCAACGAGCTGGAACGCGAGTTCTCCGGAACTTCGACTTGGACGTTCGTGCGAAGGCTGATTGACGGAGGGCACGATTTTCCGGTACTGACGACTTCGCGTTATGACGTGGAGGACCTCGGTCTGGCAAACCTGCGCGACATCGTAAACCTAACGCTTTCCCCGCTCGACGAAAACGCGATCAAAAACTATATCAGCGCTCGCGGGGGGCTCAAAAGCGACACGATCGCCGCAATCAAAGCATCAGGAATGATCGGCGTCGCGTCCAACCCATTCATGTTGTCCCTGCTGACGGACTGGCTTCTCGGCACCCAATCGAGCGAACAGCGGCAGATCCCGAGGTCGCGGTCTGAACTGCTGCTGGAAACCGTTGTGCGGCCCAAGGTGCAGAATCGCCTCGGCGCCCTTGAGAAGGCGGCTGAGCGCCATGGGCTCGGCATGGAGTCGACCTTGTGTGCTGCCGCCATCGCGGCGATCACCTCCTCAACGAAGGATGCGAACTTCTCCACCGTCGACCTTGAAGCCCTGCTGGGCCGCGTGTGGAACGGCGACGAAGTTGCCCACGTTGTGCGAGCGTTCATTGACACCCAGATGGTCCTTCCTGTGCTCTCGGATCAAGAGGCGGAAGGCTTGCATACTCTCTTTCATCCGGCTTTCATCGACTTCGGTCTTGCCCTCGGCTGGCGCTCGGTCGACCTACCGACAATGGCATGGGATCTGGATCTCCTTGAACAGTGCATTGGCGACTGGGTTGGCCTGCAATCCAATCCGGACATCGCCGTTCGCGAGTTGTTGGAACTCGACCGAACTTACCTCCGTCCGGAGCTGATTGTCGACATCTTACTGGCTAATCGCGGGGTTTTGTGCGATGAAACACGGGCCATGGTCTGGCAATTTCTAGGGGGCTGTTTCAAAGGCGCGAGAGCTACACGTGATTCGCTCGCTGTAGCCTTGAACAAGCTGCCGGCGTCACTGCTCGCGGAAGGGGTTCAGCAGGGTCTTCTGCGACCGCTTGGTCACGACAATCCTGAACTGGCGGACAAAATTCTGTTCGCTCTGCGCAGCGAATCAATGAACGCAGAGTCGTTGCAGCAGATGCGTCGCGCGGACTTGCGAAAGAAAAAGTTGCCTTCGCGCGATAAGCGTCAACCCGACCCGGACGATTCGCTTCTCCTTCAGCGATTCGAAGAACTGCAGTCGGGCGCGACACCGCATGTCCGTCGTAATGCGGCCAACTGGCTTGGGTTCAACGGCGCTCCGGAACACATTGCTCAGCTGACCACTGTCATGCGCTCTGATCCGGACGACTCTGTACGCGGGGCCACGGCGATCGCGCTCGGAAACATCGGTTCATCTGAAGCGCTACCGGCCCTCGTCGAGTGTCTGCACTCCGACGCAGGGGACGACGTTCGGGGTTCGGCGGCGAACGCTCTGGGGCGTATTGGTTCGCCTGATGCGGTGCCTTCGCTGGTCAAGGCGCTGAGCGCCGATTCGGGAGACAACGTTCGGGGTTCGGCGGCGAACGCTCTGGGGCGTATTGGTTCGCCTGATGCGGTGCCTTCGCTGGTCAAGGCGCTGAGCGCCGATCCGGGAGACAACGTTCGGGGTTCGGCGGCGAACGCTCTGGGGCGTATTGGTTCGCCTGACGCGGTGCCTTCGCTGGTCAAGGCGCTGAGCAACGATACCGACCCTTACGCCCGTGGTTCTGCGGCCGAAGCCCTCGGCCACATCGGCTCACCCGATGCTCTTCCGGCCCTCACCGCCGCATTGGGCTCCGACATCGAGGTCGCTGTTCGCGGTTCTGCGGCAGACGCCCTTGGGCGTATTGGATCGCCTGATGCAGTGCCTTCTCTGGTCGAGGCGTTGAGCATCGACTCGGCGGACAACGTGCGCGGAACCTCGGCGAACGCTCTCGGCCGCATCGGCTCACCCGATGCTCTTCCGGCCCTCACCGTCGCATTGGGCTCCGACATCGAGGCAGCAGTTCGGGGTTCGGCGGCGAACGCTCTGGGGCGTATTGGTTCGCCTGACGCGGGGCCTTCGCTGGTCAAGGCGCTGAGCGCCGATCCGGGAGACAACGTTCGGGGTTCGGCGGCGAACGCTCTTGGGCGCATCGGTTTACCCGACGCGGTGCCTTCGCTGGTCGAGGCGCTGACCAATAATGCCGACCCTTACGCCCGTGGTTCTGCGGCCGAAGCTCTCGGCCGCATCGGCTCACCCGATGCTCTTCCGGCCCTCACCGTCGCGTTGGGCTCCGACATCGAGGCGGCAGTTCGCGGTTCCGCAGCAAGTGCCCTCGGGCGCATCGGCTCGCCAGACGCTGTGCCGTTCTTGGTCAGAGCGTTGAGCACCGACTCGGCGGACAACGTTCGCGGAACCTCGGCGAACGCCCTCGGCCGCATCGGCTCACCCGAGGCCGTGCCGTCACTCATCAAAGCACTGAGGACCGATCCGGCAGACAATGTCCGCGGCGTCTCGGCAAACACACTCGGCCGCATTGGCTCGCCCAAAGCATTTGGCGATCTGCGAACCATCATTGAAAACCCCGAAGAAAGTTACAGCGTGCGGCGAGGCGCGGTGGGAGCCCTGGCCGGCCTCAACATCCACGTTCCGGAGTGGCTTCCCGCCATCGCCGACCGCTTCAGGCCCGCCACGCGAGAAGCACGCGCTTTCCGAGGCGCGATCGTCAACTTCGTGGCCCAGCGCCCGATCACCGGAGAGACGAGGCAGTGGCTCGATGAGGTCGCCCGACGGGACCCCGATCCCATCAACAGGACGACGGCCATCGTCGGCCTGTCACGAGATCAGCAGATCACACCCGACCTGATCAGATTCACCATCGCGCCGACCACTCCACGCCGCGACGGAAGACCTCATGACACCGACAACGGCGTGCTCGGTGTGACCGCGTCCGCCGTCGTCAGGATGGCCGGCTACGACCTGGACACCGCCCTCGCCCTTCTCGACGATGTCACGGACCTCGTGGTCGACGCGGACACCCGGTCATCGACCATCCAGTCCGTCGTGTCTCAGATCCGGCACCTCTCACTGGACAGAGCCGAGCAGGTCATCGGGCGAATGCGGACCCGCGTCGGCGACCGGCCGAGTGTAAACAAATTCTTCGAGTCGACCTTCAGCAACGAGGTCGCTTTGCTCAAGCGCCGCCAGCTCGCAGCGGCCGATCTGGATTCCTTGGCCAATTCTCCCGAAAAAACCTTGTCAAGCTTCCGCGACGCACGAAGGTCGAGGTTCGAGGTGGCAACCCCTTCGCAAGTTCCCAAGCGCGTCAACGTGGCGTTGGTGACGGCCGTACCCACTGAGACCAGGGCCCTTCACGACGTCCTTCGAAGTAGGGGGATCGCGACCCAGGAAGTGCAGCGAGCCGGACGCTTCTACGACGTGTTCGAACTTCCGACTTTCGACCAGCAACAACCGGTCCGAGTGGTGACTACCCAGGCTACCGACAAGGGCGGTCAATCGTCGTCCGCCGTCACCCATGCGATCCTCGAGGAATTCAAGCCGGAACTGGTCTTCCTCGTCGGTGTGTGTGCGGGCTTCGGCGAGCGCGGGGTGTCGTTGTTCGACGTCATCCTGGCCCGACAGGTGTTCAACTACGACCCTGAGAGGATCACGCCGACCCAAAACGGTAGTCGTCCACGGATCTACCCGACTGACGAATATCTCTTGCGGCTCGCGGCAAACCTGGACAACAAGAGGCTGCTCGAACCTGCTCTCGATGGCGGGAAACTCTTCATCAAGGACTTTGCGAGCGGCGAGAAGGTCGTCGCCTGGCACGAAGCCGATCTTCGTCGGCAACTTCTCGACCTGTCGGTGGACTTGTACGGGGTGGAGACCGAGGCGCACGGGCTCATGCACGCCATCTGGGAGACCTTCAAGGCTGAGAACTTCGTCAACGGCGCGATGTTGAAATGCGTAAGCGATCTCGGTGACGAGGATATGGGTGTAAACAAAACAGAGAAGCAAGAGAAGGCGGCGCGCCTCGCTGCCAATGTTGCGCTCGACATCACTGCAGCGTTCCGTCGAACGTCCTGACACCGACATGCGGTGTCTCGGGAACGATGCCTCCCAGGCCAGGCGGCGGAACCACCTGACTTGAACCTGGGAGGGTTCCGGTTGCGTCAATTCGCCGCGGCCGGTTCCAGCTCTGTCGCCGCCTCGGTGCGGCGCATCGACGTCACCAGCAGGGCCAGCCCCGCGAACAGCACCGCCGCGATCACGCCCGTCACGTGCAGCGCGTCCGTGAACGCCGCCTTCGCCTGCTCCGCCACCGCCGGCCGGGTGACGTCGGCCGCCAGTGTCGTGCCCGCCGGGAACACTCCGTGGTACACCGTTGCCGCCGTCAGGCCGATCAAGGCCATGCCCAGCGAGCCGCCCAGGTAGTTGCCCGTGTCCGCCATCGATGCCGCCGAGCCCGCGCGCTCCGGCGGGACCGCGCCGACCACCAGGCCGATGCCCAGCGCGAACAGCGGGCCCGTGCCCAGCGTCAGCACCGTGATGGCCACCACGACCGGGACGAGACCGCCGGTGACCGCCAGCAGCAGGCTGCCCGCCGCGGACAGCGCCAGCCCGCCCGCGATCGCCGTCGCCGGGGTGAGCCACCGGGTCAGGGACGGCGCCGCCATCGTGCCCGCCGCCACGCCGAGGCCCATCGGGGCGAACAGCAGCGCCGAAACCAGCGGCGAGTAGCCCAGGACACTCTGCAGGTACTGCGTCACCAGCAGGCCGACGCCGGCCATCGCGACGCCGGCGAACACCAGCGCGACCAGCGCCGCGGTGAACGGCCGGTTCCGGAACAGCCGCAGGTCCAGCAGCGGCGACGCCGTCGTGAGCTGGCGGCGGGCGAAGACGATGCCGAGCAGCGTCCCGGTGCCGATCGCCGCGGCCGGCAGGACCACTGCGCCGGTGGCCAGCTGCTTCAGCCCGAACACGACCAGCAGCACCGCGGCCAGCGAGAGCGCGACGCCGGTGAGGTCCAGCCGCCCGGACGCCGGGGCGCGGAACTCGGGCAGCAGGAACGGGCCGGCCGCGAGCAGCACGACCACCGCCGGGACGGCGACCAGGAACACCGAACCCCACGCGAAGTGCTGGAGCAGGAAACCGGCGAACACCGGGCCGGCCGCGCCGCCCGCGAACTGGCAGGTCGCCCAGATCGAGATAGCCTTCCCGCGCTGCCTGCCGTCGGGGAACATGTTCGTGATCAGGGCGAGCGTCGACGGCATCAGCGTCGCCCCGGCGACCCCGAGCGCCCCGCGGACGACGATGAGCATCTCCGGGCTCGTCGAGAACGCGGCGACGATCGACAGGAGCCCGAAGGCCCCGCCCCCGGCGAGCAGCAGCCGCCGCCGTCCGATCCGGTCGCCGAGCGTGCCCATGGTGATGACGAACCCGGCGACGACGAAGCCGTAGCTGTCGGTGATCCACAGCTGCTCGGTGCCGCTCGCGCCGAGATCCGCGCTGAGCTGCGGCAGCGCGAGGAACAACGAGGTCATGTCCATCGCGACGAGCAGGGTGGGCAGCACCAGCACCGCCAGTCCCAGCCACTCCCGCCGTCCGGCCGGCTTTTCCATGTCCGCTCCTTCTCCGAGGTCCGTTTGCCAGGGGGTCGGAGCCGTCGCGGGGGACCGGACACGGCCGCGGAGATTTTTCCGCGACGGCGGAATCGCGGTTGCCCGGCTGGCTAGCGTCGAAGGGTGAAGATCATCCTGCTGGGAGCCACCGGGCTCGTCGGGCGAGCCGTCGCCGCCGCCCTCGAACCACGGCACGAGGTCGTGCCCGTCTCGCGCAGCTCGCCGATCGGCGCCGACCTGGAAGACCCCGCGTCGCTCGACGCCCTCTTCGACACCGGCGCGGACGCCGTCGTGTGCTGCGCCGCCAACGTCCCGCTGCGCCCGCTCGGCGGGCTGACGGACGCGCAGGTGCTCGACGACCTGCGCGCCAAGCTGCTCGGCCAGGTCGCGCTCGCCCGGCGGGCGGCCGGGCGCCTGCCCGCGGCGGGCTCGATCACGCTGACCGGCGGGACGTTCACCGAGCCGATCCCGGGCAGCGCGCTCGGTGCCCTCGTCAACGACGGGCTGGCGGGCTTCGTCCGGTCGGCCGCCGCCGATCTGCCGCACGGGCCGCGGATCAACCTGGTCAGCCCCGGCTGGATCAGCGAGACGCTCGAAGCGATGGGGGAGGACGGCAGCCGCGGGACGCCGGTGGCCGTCGTCGCCGACGTCTACCGCTCGCTCGTCGAAGGCGACGTGCACGGCGCCACCGTTGTGCCCCGGTGAGCGGGACCTTTTGGCACGATCCGCACGAGGTGCCGCGAATTCTTGTGCGATAACCAAAAAACTTCACACCGGCGTAACAGGTGATCGATTCCGGCCGACAGGGAGAACGGCAAGTGACCAACTCACCTGAGGGGGATCCTGTGAAGGGGTTTTTGAAGAGAGCCGCCGCCGCGGTCGCGGTGCCCGTGCTCGCCGTGCTCGTGGGGGCCGTGCCGGCGCAGGCGCAGACCGTGGCCAACGGGTCGCTGTCGTTCAGCGGTGACGAGGGGGACTGGATCAGTGGGGGAGGCTCCTACGCCTACTCGACGGCGGCGAAGGACCGGCTCACCGTCAACGCGACGGAGGACCACAACCACATCTCCGTGAGCGTCAGCGGCTTCAACAGCGACTGGTGGGACCTCGACCTGGCCGCACCCAGCGGCACGGGCCTGGCCGCCGGCACCTACGACGGGGCGACCCGGTGGCCGTTCCAGGGGGCCAACGCGCCGGGGCTGAGCCTGGGCGGGAACGGCCGGGGCTGCAACACCCTGACCGGCACCTTCGCCGTGCAGAACGTCGTCTTCGGGCCGCACGGCTACGTCCAGACGCTCGACGCCACTTTCGAGCAGCACTGCGAAGGCGGCACGACGGCCGCCCGCGGTGAGGTGCACATCGCGAACCCGCCGGCGCCGGCCGAGCTGGGGATCGGGCTCAAGGTGGCCACCGACGGCACCGCGAGCACGCTCAACGGCAACGCCTACCTGCACGGAACCGTCGAGTGCACCGCGGCCGCCCAGGTCACCCTGAGCGGGACCACGACGCAGGTCAAGCACAACGTCATCATCCGCGGCAACTACTCGGCGCAGGTCGCCTGCACGCCGGGTGCGCCGGTGCCGTGGAAGGCGACCGTGGTGCCGGCCGGGACCACGCCGTTCCAGAAGGGCAAGGCGGAGGTCGTCACCCAGGCGACCGCGCTGGACCCGAACTACAACACCAACGTCTCGGTCGACGACACCAGCGTCGTCACCTTGGTGAAGGGCTGATCCACGCGCCGTGGGGCCGCCGGAACGGGCGGCCCCACGGCGTTCACGCCGCGTGCCAGGTGTGCGCGGCGAAGGCTTCGTCGACCGGGGCGCCGGTGAGCCGGTTCGCGTACGTCGACAGCGTGTACGTCCCGATGCCGAGCACCACCTCCAGCGCGTTCCGGGCCGTGTAGCCGGCGTCGGTGAACGCCGCCAGCGCGTCCGCCGGGACGTCGCCCGTGGTGTCCATGACGGCGTGGACGAAGCCGCGCAGCGCTTCCAGCCGCGGCTCCGGCAGCGTCGACTCCGCTCGCAGGGCCGCGATCAGCGCGGGCGAAGCGGACAGGCCGTGCAGCGTGGCCGTGTGCATCGCCACGCAGAGGTGACACCGGTTGCGCGCGGCCACCGTCATCACCAGCACCTCGCGGTCCAGCGCCGGCAGCGTCGTGGCCTCGAAGGTGGCGTTGAGCCTCAGGAACCCGTTCAGCAGCTCCGGCGACGTCGCCAGCCGGGCGACGGCGGCCGGGACGCGGCCGAACTTCTTCGCGGTGGCCGCCATCGCGGGGCGGGCGGCGGTGGGTGCAGACTCCGGGGTGTGATCGGGGAACAAGACGTCTCCAGCCGTAGGATCGACAACGTGGTTGTCGAAACCGTAAACCTGGTTGTCGATTATGGCAAGGGGTCATGAGCGACACACCCGGGTACGAGCTGCCCTTCCTGCTCTTCGGCGGCTTCCGCACGCTCATCGACCGCCTGCACGCCGAGCTCGCGCGCCGGGGCCACCCCGACGTGCGGCCGTCGTACGGGTTCGCCATGCAGGCCGTGGGTGTCCAGGGCGCGACGGCGTCGGAGATCGGCCGCCGCCTCGGGGTTTCCAAGCAGGCGGCGGGCAAGACGGTCGAACGCCTGGAGGCCCTCGGGTACGCCGAGCGCGCCGACGACCCGGCCGACGCACGCCGCAAGATCGTCCGGCTCACCGCGCACGGCATCGACGCGCTCGCGAAGTCGGCGGAGATCTTCGACGAGCTGCGCGCGGAGTGGGCGCGCACGGTCGGCGCGGAGAGGATCGCCGCGCTGGAGAACGACTTGCGCGCGGTCGTCGGCCCGGCCGCTTACCGGCTCGACGCGGCGGGCTGGTTCTCGAGCTAGAAACCGCAGCCCGGGTCCGGTGCGTCCTCCGACAGCGGGCTGCCCGCCGGGAGCACGTACAGGACCTCGAGCACCAGCGGCGTCGAGCCGAGGTTGCGGCCGATGTGCACCTGGGCCGGCTTCTCGGTGAACGCGCGCCCGGTGCCGAAGACGCCGTCGATGCTGCAGTCGGCCAGGTTGTGCGTCAGCGTCCCGGCTTTCACGTACGCGTACAGCGTGCCGTCGTGGAAGTGCCAGCCGGTGTAGCCGCCGGGCTGGACGGTGATCTCCCGCAGCGTGTAGTCCGTGTGGCCGATCGTCTTCCGGGCCAAGATCGTGCCGGTGACGCCGCTGCCCGGCGTCGCGGACGCGGTGGCGGGCAGCAGGACCGCGGCGAGCACGGTGGCGGCGAGCACGGAGACCGTCTTGCGCAAGGGAATCCTCCTCATTCCTGGCGCAGGGTGCGCCGCATCATCTTGCCCGATTCCGTGCGCGGCAGGCGATCGGTGAAGTCGAACCGCTTCGGCGTCTTGAACCCGGCGAGCGCGGCCCGGCAGTGCTCGGCCAGCCGCGCGGCCAGAGCGTCGTCCGCGGGAACCCCGGCGACCGGCTCGACGACGGCGACGACCCGCTGGCCCCACTCCTCGTCCGGCTCGCCGATCACGGCCACGTCGGCGACGTCCGGGTGGGTGAGCAGCCGGGCCTCGATTTCGGCCGGGTAGACGTTGACGCCGCCGGAGAGGATCAGGTCGGTCCGGCGGTCGAGCAGGAAGACGCGGCCTTCGGCGTCGCGGTACCCGAAGTCGCCGACGGTGAGGTACTCCCCGGACCGGGCGGCCGCGGTCTTCTCCGGGTCGCCGAGGTAGTCGAGCGCGGTGTGCGCGGAGCTGAAGTAGATCGTCCCCGGCTCGCCGTCCGGCACATCGACGCCGTCGTCGTCGAGGAGCTTCAGCCGCACCCCGGGCAGCGGCCGGCCCACGGTGCCCGGCGCCGCCAGCCACTCTTCGGCCGTGACGCCGCAGATCAGCCCCTCCGAGGCGCCGTAGTACTCGTGCACGACCGGGCCGAGCCAGCCGATCATCCGCTCCTTCACCTCGGGCGGACAGGGCGCCGCGCCGTGGATGACGCTGGTGAGGCT
Source organism: Amycolatopsis vancoresmycina (assembly GCF_000716785.1). Taxonomy (GTDB): domain Bacteria; phylum Actinomycetota; class Actinomycetes; order Mycobacteriales; family Pseudonocardiaceae; genus Amycolatopsis; species Amycolatopsis vancoresmycina. The sequence goes on along the minus strand of NZ_JNYY01000007.1, from coordinate 18,407 downwards.
CGCCGTGTCGTACCGCGAGCGGACGGCTTCGGGCAGCCGGAGCATCCGGTGGAACATGGTCGGCACGAGGTGGGTGCTCGTGACGCGGTGCCGTTCGACGAGCCGCAGCGTCTCCTCGGCGTCGAAGCGGTCCATCAGCACCGCGCTGTGCCCGAGGTGCAGCGCGTTGACGGCGAACGAGCCGGGTGCGGCGTGGTAGAGCGGGCACGCCACCAGGTGGACCCCCGGCCCCGGCGCGACGCCGAACATCGCCAGCAGGTCGCGGTGGATCGGGTGCAGGGACGGCGGCCTCCCGCTGAGCGCCCGCCGGACGCCCTTGGGCCGCCCGGTCGTGCCCGACGTGTAGAGCATCGTCTGGCCCGCCGTGCGCGGCTCGGGCGGGGCCGGCGGCTCGTCCGCGCCCCAGGACGCGTAGTCGCCCCAGCCGTCGGCGGCGCCGATCGAGAACCGGGGCACGTCGAGGTCGCACCCCCGCGCGATGTCCGCGTCCGCGACGACGACCCGGGCGCCGCTGTTGGCCACCACGTAGGCGATTTCGGCGGGCGACGACCGGTAGTTGACCGGCGTGAAGTACATCCCGGCCTGCAGCGTCGCGAACAGCAGCTCGAAGTAGGGGAGTCCATTGTGGACGACGGCGACGACGCCGTCGCCCGGGCCGAGCCCCAGCCGGTGCAGCGCGTGCGTCAGCCGGTTCGCCCGCGCGGCCAGCTCGCCGAAGGTCGCCGCCGTGCCGTCCGGCGCGAGCACCGCGAGGCGGCCCGGGTCCTGCTCGGCGACGTCGAAGAAGGTGCTCACGCACCGCACGCTACCGGGTACGGTGCGACGCATGGACGCGGACGTTTTCGGGCAGGTCCTCGGTGCGGTGCGGGAGTTCGTGCGCAAGGAGGTCGTGCCGCGCGAGGCGGAGATCGACGAGCGCGACGAAATCCCCGCCGGGATCCGGGAGAAGGCCGCGGAGCTCGGCCTGTTCGGCTGGGCGTTGCCGGAGGAATACGGCGGGCTGGGCCTGGCGATGGCCGAGGACGTCCGGCTGGCGATCGAGCTCGGCTGGACGACGCCCGCCTTCCGGTCGCTGTTCGGCACCAACAACGGCATCGCCGGCCAGGCGATCGTGCACTACGGGACGCCGGACCAGCGCACCCGCTGGCTGCCGCGGCTGGCCGCCGGCCAGGCGATCGCGTCGTTCGCGCTCACCGAAGCCGAGGCCGGTTCGGACCCGGGCGGCCTGACCAGCCGCGCGGTCCGCGACGGCGACCGCTACCGGCTGTCGGGGACCAAGCGGTTCATCACGAACGCGCCGCTGGCGGAGGTGTTCGTCGCGTTCGCCCGCACCGACCTCGACAGCACCGGTAGCCGCGGCATTTCCGCGTTCCTCGTCCCGGCGGGCGCGCCCGGGGTCACGGCCGGCCCGCACGACGCCAAGATGGGCCAGGCCGGCGCGTGGACGTCGGAGGTGGTCTTCGACGATGTCGAGCTGCCGGCCGACGCGCTGATCGGCGAGGAGGGCAAGGGCTTCGGCATCGCGATGGCGTCGCTCGCCAGGGGCCGCCTGCACATCGCCGCGCTGTGCGTCGGCATGGCGGAGCGGGCCCTCGCCGAGGCGGTCGAGTACGCGCGGACGGCCCGCCAGGGTGGCCGCGTGATCGGGGAGTACCAGCTGGTGCAGGCGCTGCTGGCGGAGTCGCACGCCGAGCTCGCGGCCGGCCGGGCGATGGTGCACGAAGCCGCGGCGAAGTACGACTCGGGCGAGGACCGCAAACTGGGGCCGTCGTCGGCGAAGCTGTTCTGCACCGAGATGCTCGGGCGGGTCGCGGACCGCGCGGTCCAGGTCCACGGCGGGATGGGGTACGTCCGCGGGGTGACGGTCGAGCGCATCTACCGCGACGCGCGGCTGTTCCGCATCTACGAGGGCACCAGCGAGATCCAGAAGCTCGTCATCGCGCGGCAGCTGCTCAAGGACTGAACTTGCGCTGGAGCGCGCTCCAGCACTTAGCGTCGGGGGCATGACCACCGCACAGCACAAGATCGGCTCGGGTTTCGGCGCGACCACCACGGCCGCGGAGGTCCTGGCCGGGATCGACCTGACCGGCAGGCTCGCGATCGTCACCGGCGGCTACTCGGGCCTCGGCCTGGAGACCACGCGGGCGCTGACGGACGCGGGCGCGCACGTCGTCGTCCCGGCCCGCCGCCGCGCGACGGCGGAGAAAGCCCTGCAGGGCCTGGGAAACGTCGAGGTCGACGAGCTCGACCTGGCGGATCTCGGCAGCGTCCGAGCCTTTGCCGAACGGTTCGCCGCCTCGGGCCGCGGCATCGACCTCTTCATCGGCAGCGCGGGCATCATGGCGGTGCCGGAAACCCGCGTCGGACCGGGCTGGGAGGCGCAGTTCGCGACCAACCACCTCGGGCACTTCGCGCTGGTGAACCGCCTCTGGCCGGCGTTCGGCGCCGGCGCCCGCGTGGTTTCGGTGTCCTCGCGCGGCCACCACTACGGCCCGGTGCGCTTCGACGACCTGAACTTCGAGCGGGGCTACGACAAGTGGCTCGCCTACGGACAAGCCAAAACGGCGAACGTGCTCTTCGCGGTGGAGCTCGACCGGCTCGCGCGCGAGCGGGGCGTCCGCGCGTTCGCCCTGCACCCGGGCCGGATCCTCACCGACCTCGTGCGCCACCTGGACCGCCGGGAGCTCGTCGACGCGGGCATGGTCGACGAGTCCGGCCGGGTCACCGGCGGGGCGAAGACGCCGGAGCAGGGCGCCGCCACCCAGGTCTGGGCGGCGACGTCGCCGCAGCTCGACGGCCTCGGCGGTGTGTACCTCGAGGACTGTGACATCGCCGAGCCCGCGCCGGCCGACGGAACCCGCACGGGCGTGCAGGACTACGCGGTCGACCCCGCGCTCGCCGGACGGCTCTGGACGGTGTCCGCCGAGCTGACCGGCGTGAACGCCTTCTAGAGCTTCTCGACCTGCCGCACCAGCAGGTCGATCTCGTCCTCGGTGTTGTAGTAGTGCACCGACGCCCGGACCAGGTCCGGCAGGCCGCGCGCGGTGAAGTCGTACTGCGCCGAGGTGCGGGTCGACAGTGAGGTGTTGATGTTCGCCTCGGCGAGCCGGGCCTTGATCTCCGCGGCCGGCGTGCCGTCCACGGTGAAGGTGACGAGGCCGCACTTGCGCGCCCCGGCGTCGTGGACGCGGGCGCCGGCGTCCACGAGCCGGCTGCGCAGCGTCGCCGCCAGCGACGCGACGCGCGACTCGATGGCCGGCAGGCCCCAGCCGAGTGCGTAGTCGATGGCCGCGCCGAGGCCGAGCACCGCGGCGAAGTCGCGTTCCCACACCTCGAAGCGCTTGGCCGTCGGGTCGACGACGTACTCCGCCGGCGCTTCCCAGCTCGCCGAGTGCAGGTCGAGCATGGCCGGTTCCAGCCGCTCGCGCAGCCGCGGGTGCACGTAGAGGAACCCGGTGCCACGCGGGCCGCGCAGGTACTTGCGGCCGGTCCCCGACAGCGCGTCGCACCTGAGGCGCGTGACGTCGAGGTCGAGCTGGCCCGCCGACTGGCACGCGTCGAGCAGGAACGGGATGCCGGCCGCTTCGGCGACCGCGCCGATCTCCTCGGCCGGGTTCACCAGCCCGCCCTGGGTGGGGACGTGGCTCACCGCGATCAGCTTGACGTCGTCGTCGATGCGCCGCCGCAGCTCGTCCACGTCCAGCTGTCCCGACTCGTCGTCGCCGACCACCTCGACGACCGCGCCGGTGCGCCGCGCGACCTGCAGGAACGCGATGGCGTTGCTGGCGTACTCCGCGCGGGAGGTCAGGATCCGGTCCCCGCGGCCGAACGGCAGCGCGTAGAACACCGCCTGCCAGGAGCGGGTCGCGTTGTCGGTGAGCGCGATGTCGTCGGTTCCGGCGCCGAGCAGGCGCGCCACGGAGGCGTACACCGCGTCGAAGCGTTCCGAGGACTCGGCGACGGCTTCATACCCGCCGATCAGCGCTTCGCGGCGCAGGTAATCGACGACGGTGTCGGTCACGACGGCCGGAGGCAGCGCCGCGCCCGCGTTGTTGAAGTGGACCACCTCGGCGCAGCCCGGGGTCTCGCGGCGCGCGCGTTCGACGTCGAAGCTCATACCAACTGAATACAGTAGATAGCTATTGTATGCAATACTGCGCCCATGGCCCGGACCCCGTTGCGCAGCGACCTCCTGGAGCAGATCACCGGCCGCGTCCTGGACGGGCGGCTCGCGGCCGGCGCGCGGGTCAACGAGGTGCACCTGGCGAAGGAGCTCGGCGTCAGCCGGACGCCGCTGCGGGAGGCACTGATCGGGCTCGCCGACCGCGGCCTGCTGGTTTCCGCGCCCGGCCGCGGCTTCCTGGTGCCGCCGTTCGACCCGGGCGAGGCGCGCCGGCTCTACCCGCTGGTGGCCGAGCTCGAAGCCCTCGCGCTGCGCTGGACGTCCCCGGTGGAGCTGGCCGGCCTGCCGGACGCGCTCGACACCGTCTCCGCCGAAATGGACCGCGCGCTCGCCGACGGCGGCGATCTGTCCGCTTTGGACGATCGGTGGCACGCCCTGCTGCTGTCCCGCTGCCCGAACCCGCACCTGCTGCGGCTGATCGAGCAGACGAAGCCGCTGCTCAAGCGGTACGAGTCGGCCTACTTCGCCCGCGAGGGCCACGCGGGGGAGAGCATCGGCGAGCACCGCCGCATCGCCGCCGCCCTGCGCGACGGCGACCTCGCCACCGCGTCCTCGGTGCTCGTCGCCAACTGGGTGAAAGCCTTGGCGTACCTGGGGAACGACCGAAGGTGATCGTCCCCGGGCACCGGACGGTCAGCCGCCGAACACCGGCAGCGTGATCCGCGACGGCCGTCCGGCGTCGTGGAAGATCTCGAAGCGGTTCGCCTTGCCGTCCACCGCCTCCGTGACCGGCTCGCCCGTGCCGTGGTTGCGGGCGAACCGCGGGAACGCCCCGCCCGCCACCTGCACGCGCAGCCGGTGGCCGCGGCGGAAGCGGTACGCGGTCGGGTCGAGCGTCACCTCCGCCGTCACCACGCCGTCCGCGTCCGCCGCGGGGAAACCCGGGCGCAGCCGCAGGATCCCGTCGGTCACGTTGCGGCTGATCCCGTTCGTGTCGACGTCGCAGAGCCGGACGTAGACGTCGGCGTGGCCCAGCTCGGTGCGGACGTGCACGGTCGCCGCCACCTCGCCGATGACGTCGACGTCCGAGGGCAGCGGCTCGCCGGTGAACACCAGCACGTCCGGGCGGGCCTCGACCTCCTGGTTGTCGCGCTGCTTCCACTCGCCCGTCAGCAGCGGGCCGCCGACCGCCGGGGTGGGGTCCGCCGGGTCGTAGGTGAACGTCGTCGGCAGGGCGCGGTCGCCGGGGACTTCGCCGAGCCCGCCGATCGGGCGCAGGTGCGCGGCGGTCGCCGTCGACGGCGGCGGCCACGACTCGAAGTCCAGCCAGGAGTTCGCGCCCTGCAGGAACAGCCGGACCGGGGCCCGCTGCAGCTGGGTGCGGTCGCCGAGCAGGTGCGCGCGCAGGAAGCCGAGCTGGTCGCGGATCATCGGGCCCATGCTCGCGGGCTCGCCGTGCGCCCACGGGCCGATCGTGATCCGCGGCGCCTTCCCGGCCTCGGCCAGGATGCGGAAGTCGCGCAGCTGCCCGCGGACGAACAGGTCGTACCAGCCGGTGACCATCGACACCGGGACGTCGAGCTTCGCGACTTCGGCGCTGTGGTCGGACATCGACCAGTAGCCGTCGCCGGGCACGAAGTGGGCGGTGACGTCCTGGAGGAACGTCACCGGCTTCCCGATCGCGGCCACGTCGGCGCCGCTGATCGGCAGGTGGGCCATCGCGCGGCGGGTCCGGCGGGTCTGCACCGGGTTCGGCAGCGCGGCGAACCGCTCTTCCTGCCGTCCGATCATCGCCGACCACGACACCATGTTGTCCGCGGCGAGCACGCCGCCCGGGTAGAACGTCGAGACGAACTCCGACGCCGTCACGCCGAGGCACATCGCGGCGAGCGGCGGGTCGAGGTACGGCCCGACCGCCCACTGCGTGTGCCCGAGGTAGCTGGCGCCCGCCATCCCGATCGTCCCGTCGCACCACGGCTGGGCGCGCAGCCACTCGGCGGTCGCGACGCCGTCCTCGCGTTCGAGGTGGAACGGCCGGAACTCGCCGCCGGAGCCGAACGAGCCGCGGGTGCTCTGGATGACCGTCTGCAGCCCGTGCCGGGCGAACGTCTCGCCGAAGAGCTTCGAGAGGATGCCCTTGCGCCCGTACGGCGTGCGGATCAGCACCACCGGCGCCGGCGTCGTCCCGGCCGGTGCGTACCGGTCGGCGAGCAGCGTGACGCCGTCGGGCATCGGGACGGCGAGGTCGCGCGTCACGACCGGCTGGGGGCCTTCGGCGCGGGGGAGTCCGAGCAGCTTGTCGACAAGTCGGTCCAGCACGGGCGCCCGCCTTCCGAAGTGGAGTCGATCCTTCCGGATCCGACCGTACCTCAGTTCGCGCGCGCGAGGGTTTCCGGACGCAGCAGCTTCGCCAGCTCTTCGGCCGGGATCAGGCCCTTCTCGACGACGAGCTCGGCGACACCCCGCCCGGTCGCGAGAGCCTCCTTCGCGATCTCCGTCGCGGCCGCGTAGCCGATGCTCGGGTTGAGCGCGGTGACGAGGCCGATCGAGTTCTCGACGTAGGCGCGCATGACGGCCACGTTCGCCGTGATCCCGGAAACGCACTTCGAAGCCAGCGTCCGGCAGGCCGCGCCCAGGTGCGTGATGCTCTCCGACAGCGAGTGCAGGATGATCGGCTCGAACGCGTTGAGCTGCAGCTGCCCGGCTTCGGCGGCCATCGTCACGGTGACGTCGTTGCCGATCACCTCGAACGCGACCTGGTTGACCACCTCCGGGATCACCGGGTTGATCTTGCCCGGCATGATCGACGACCCGGCCTGCACCGGCGGCAGGTTGATCTCGTTCAGCCCGGCGCGCGGGCCCGACGACAGCAGCCGCAGGTCGTTGCAGCTCTTCGAGAGCTTGACCGCGATCCGCTTGAGCACGCCGGACAGGTGCACGAACGCGCCGCAGTCCTGCGTCGCCTCCACCAGGTCCGCGGCGGTGACGACCGGCAGCCCGGTGATCTCGCGCAGGTGCCGGCACGCGGCTTCGGCGTAGCCCGGCGCGGCGTTGAGGCCGGTGCCGATCGCGGTCGCGCCGAGGTTGATCTCGTGCAGCAGCGCGACGGCTTCGTGCAGCCGCTGCCGGTCCTCGCCGAGCATCACCGCGTACGTGCCGAACTCCTGGCCGAGCGTCATCGGCACGGCGTCCTGCAGCTGCGTGCGGCCCATCTTGAGCACGTCGTGGAACTCGACGGCCTTGGCCGCGAACGCCTTCTCCAGCACGACCATCGCTTCGGACAGCTGGCGCACGGCGATGATCGTCGCGACGTTGACCGCGGTCGGGTAGGCGTCGTTCGTCGACTGCCCGAGGTTGACGTGCTCGTTCGGGTGCACGACGTGGTAGTCGCCCTTGGCGTGCCCGAGCAGCTCGAGCGCGCGGTTCGCGATGACCTCGTTGGCGTTCATGTTGGTCGACGTCCCGGCGCCGCCCTGGATGACGTCGACGGCGAACTCGCCGTGCAGCGCGCCTTCCCGGATCTCCCGGCAGGCGCCCGCGATCGCTTCGGCGATCTCGGGGGCGAGCAGGCCGAGCTCGGCGTTGGCGCGAGCCGCGGCCTCCTTGACCGCGGCGAGCGCCTCGATCAGGTGCGGGTAGGCGGCGAGCGTGGTGCCGGTGATGGGGAAGTTCTCGCGGGCGCGGGCGGTGTGCACGCCCCAGTACGCCTCGGCGGGGACGTCCTTGTCGCCCAGCAGGTCGTGTTCGCGGCGGGTGGTCATCGCAGGCTCCCCACAGAGATGTTTCCGGTGAAACGCAGGTTGTCCGGCCCGGGCGGGACGTCGATCCCGCACCGCCCGAGCAGCGCGGCCAGCACCGGGTAGCGCGCCCGGTCCCCGCCGTCGGCGATCTTGAACGCGATCGCCGTGCCGTCCGGCAGCGCGGCGACCTGGACGGCCTCGAACCCGTCCTTGGCGATCAGCCCGGGTATCGCGCGCATGATCGCGGTGACATCCCGCCTGCTGCCGCCGACCAGCTCCGGGTGCTGCCGGATACCGTCGGCGACCAGGCCCTCGGGCGTGTCCGGCGCGGCGAGCGCGATCTTCGACACGGCCGTCGCGAGCCCGCGCAACGTCGTCGCGAAGAGCGGCGCGCCGCAGCCGTCGACGGCCACCCGGGCGATGTCCCGGCCGGTCAGGTCTTCGACGGTGGCCGCGATCGCGCGCTGCAGCGGGTGGGCCGGGTCGAGGTAGCCCGCGGCGGACCAGCCGTTGAGCGCGCAGGTCGCGAGCATCGCCGCGTGCTTGCCGGAGCAGTTGTGCCCGAGCCGGGACGGCGCCCGGCCCTCGGCGAGCCAGCGGTCTCGCTCGACCGGGTCGAACGGGAAGTCCGCCGGGTTGCCGAGCAGGTCGGGGGAGCGTCCGTCGAGGACGTCGAGTGCGGCGGCCAGGTGCATGGGCTCGCCCGAGTGGCTGGCCGCGGCGATCGCGAACCCGGCGGGGGACAGGCGCAGCCCGAGCCGCGCCATCGCCGTGGCCTGCAGCGGCTTCGCCGTCGACCGCGGGTACATCGGCGTGTCGGTGTCCCCGGCGGCGAACAGCGTCGAGCCGTCCGGGGCGAGCACCACCGCCGAGCCGTGGTGGACGCCCTCGACCAGGCCGTCGCGGATCAGCTCGACGAGGGGTTCGTGGCTCACATGCCCTCCTTGTCGAACGCGCGCATGTCGATCCGCTTGCGGACGCCGAACCAGCCCACGACCAGCGCGACGGCGATGGCGGGCAGCGCGAGCAGGGTGATCCGGCCGGTCTCGTCGAAGCCCATCAGCACGACGACGGCGGCGAGGAACACCAGCGTGGCGATTTCGGTCCAGGGCGAGAACGGCAGCCGGAACGACGGCCGCTCGACGCCGTCGCGCTTCGCCCTGCGCACGAACAGCAGGTGGCAGAGCACGATGATGGCCCAGGTGGCGAGGATGCCGATCGCGGCGAAGTTCAGCACGATGTCGAAGGCCTCCTTCGGCACCAGGTAGTTGAGCCCGACGCCGAGCACGCAGACGGCCGCGGTGAGCAGGATCCCGCCGTAGGGCACGTGGTTGCGGTTCATCACGCCGGTGAACTTCGGCGCCGAGCCGGCCATCGCCATCGACCGCAGGATGCGGCCGGTCGAGTACAGGCCCGAATTCAGGCTGGACAGCGCCGCGGTGAGCACGACCAGGTTCATCACGCTGTCCGCCGCCGGCACGCCCAGGTGCGAGAGCACGGTGACGAACGGGCTCTGGTCCTTCGTGTACGAGCTCCACGGCAGCAGCATCGCCAGCAGCACGACCGAGCCGACGTAGAAGACGAGGATGCGCCACATGATGGAGTTGATCGCCTTCGGCATGATCTTCTCCGGGTGCTCGGTCTCGCCCGCGGCCACGCCGACCAGCTCGACCGAGGCGTAGGCGAACACCACGCCCTGCACGATCAGCACCATCGGCAGCAGCCCGGCCGGGAAGATCCCGCCGTGGTCGGCGATCAGCTGCGGGCCGCCCGCCACGCCGTCGACCGGCGTCTGCGTCACCAGCAGGAAGATGCCGATCACCATGAACAGCACCAGCGCGGCGACCTTGACGATGGCGAACCAGAACTCCATCTCGCCGAACAGCTTGACCGAGACGAGGTTGAGCGTCAGGACCACGGCGAGGGCGATCAGCGCGAGCACCCACTGCGGGACCGGCGAGAAGAACGACCAGAAGTGCGCGTACAGCGCGATCGCCGTGATGTCGGCGATGCCGGTGGTCGACCAGTTGAGGAAGTGCATCCAGCCGGCGAGGTACGCGCCCTTTTCACCCATGAACTCGCGGGCGTAGGAGACGAAGGCGCCGCTGGAGGGCCGGTACAGGATCAGCTCGCCGAGCGCGCGGACCACGAAGAACGCGAAGAGCCCGCAGACGGCGTAGACGATGGCCAGCGCGGGCCCGGCCTGGGCGAGCCGGCCGCCGGCGCCGAGGAACAGGCCGGTGCCGATCGCCCCGCCGATCGCGATCATGTTCACGTGCCGGGGTTTGAGGGCCTTGCGGTAGCCGGCGTCGCCCGCGTCCGCGGTGCTGCCGGTCGTGGCCGGGATGGTCTGTTCGGTCACTGGTCCCCGTTCACGATGCTGGTCAAGGTGGCTTCGACGTGCGTCAGGTGCGCCGTCATGGCGGCGACGGCCTGCTCTTCGGAACCGCTTTCGATCGCGGTGACGATGTCCCGGTGCTCGATGTTCGACTGCCGTCGCCGGTCGCCGAGCTGGTTGAGGAAGGCGGACTGGCGGGCCAGCGCGTCCCGGATCTCCTCGATCACCTTCCCGAAGACCGGGTTGCCGGAGGCCTGGGCGATGGTGATGTGGAAGAGCGAGTCGAGCGCGACCCACGCGGTGTTGTCGGTCTCGGCGTCCATCCGGTCGAGCAGGTGGGCGAGCAGGTCGAGGTCGTCCTGGCTGCGCCGCACGGCCGCGTACCCGGCGACCGGGATCTCGACGTGCCGCCGCACCTCGATGAGGTCGCGGGCCGAATAGGGCCCGAAGGTGGGGTTGTCGGCCGGGCCGGTCGCGGTGACGAAGGTGCCCTTGCCGGTCTTCGACTCGGTCATGCCGAGCGCCTGTAGCCCGCGGAGGGCTTCCCGGATGACCGACCGGCTGACCTCGAACTCCCTGCTCAGGGCGGCTTCGGAGGGGAGCTTCGCGCCGACGGCGTGCTCGCCGCGTTCGATGGCGGCACGCAGGTGGGCCAGCACGGCTTCCATGGCACTCACCCGGCGAGGACCACTTTGTCCGGCTGTCTGGCTGTCAGACAGGTTCATGGCGGGAATGCTCGGCGCCGCCGCCACCCCTGTCAACGCGAGCGTCGACGTCTGTGGCCCACCTCACCCACCGTCCCCGCCCCGCCCGAAGGTCGCGAATGACTCATTCGGGACGTGCGAGGTCCCGAATGAGTCATTCGCGACACGCGGCTGGGTGCCGTCCGCGTGACCACCCGGCAGCGGCGCGTGTCGTGATCGTTTCCGCCCGAAGAGGGGCGCGTCGCACCGCCCGGCGCGGGCTCCGGAGGCGCACAATCGAGCTCGGCGAGCGCGGGCTAGGCTGGGGGACCCGGGCGCGCCGGTCCGATCCACCTAGGGGAGGTTTTCGCTGGTGTCGAACGATTCCTTCGTCCACCTGCACGTCCACACCGAGTACTCGATGCTCGACGGTGCGGCGAAGATCGCCCCCCTCTTCGCCGAGGCGGCGCGCCTCGGCATGCCCGCGGTCGGCATGACCGACCACGGCAACATGTACGGCGGCGACGAGTTCTACCAGCAGTCCAAGAAGCACGGTCTCAAGCCGATCATCGGCATCGAGGCCTACATCGCGCCGGAGAGCCGGTTCCACAAGAAGCCGGTCTTCTGGGGCCAGGCCAACCAGCGCGGCTCGGACGAGTTCGGTGAGGGCGGCGACGTCTCCGGTGGCGGTGCGTACACGCACATGACCATGCTCGCGGCGAACGCCACCGGCCTGCGGAACCTCTTCAAGCTGTCCTCGCTGGCCAGCATGCAGGGCTACTACCGCAAGCCGCGGATGGACCGCGAGCTCATCGCGGAGAACAGCGCCGGCATCATCGCCACCACCGGCTGCCCGTCCGGCGAGGTGCAGACCCGGCTGCGGCTGGGTCAGCGCGAAGAGGCGATCCAGGCCGCGTCCGACTACAAGGACATCTTCGGCGCCGACAACTTCTTCCTCGAGCTGATGGACCACGGCCTGCCGATCGAGCGGTCGGTCCGCGAGGGCCTGCTGGAGGTCGGCCGGCTGCTCGACCTCAAGCCGATCGCGACCAACGACTCGCACTACGTCGTCAAGGAGCAGGCCGACACGCACAGCGCGCTGCTGGCCGTCCAGTCGGGCAAGACGCTCAACGACCCGACCCGGTTCAAGTTCGACGGCAACGGCTACTACCTCAAGTCCGCCGCCGACATGCGCGAGTACTGGGACAAGGAGGTCCCCGGCGCGGCCGACAACACGCTGCTGATCGCCGAGCGCGTCGAGTCCTACGAAGACGTCTACGCGCACAAGGACCGGCTGCCGTTCTTCGAGGTCCCGGAGGGCTACGACCAGGGCAGCTGGCTGCGCGAAGAGGTCCAGCGCGGCCTGAAGTGGCGCTTCCCGGACGGCGTGCCGGACGAGTACTACAACGAGCGCATCGAGATCGAGCTCGACGTCATCATCGGCAAGGGCTTCCCGGCCTACTTCCTGATCGTCGCCGACCTCATCAGCTACGCCCGCCGCGTCGGCATCCGGGTCGGCCCCGGCCGTGGTTCCGCGGCCGGTTCGCTGGTCGCGTACGTCCTCGGTATCACCAACCTGGACCCGATCCCGCAGAAGCTGCTGTTCGAGCGGTTCCTCAACCCCGAGCGCGTCTCGATGCCCGATATCGACATCGACTTCGACGACCGCCGGCGCGGCGAGATGATCCGGTACGCCACCGAGAAGTACGGCGCGGACAAGGTCGCCCAGGTCATCACCTTCGGCACCATCAAGACCAAGGCGGCGATCAAGGACTCCGCCCGCGTCCACTTCGGCCAGCCGGGGTACGCGATCGCGGACAAGATCTCCAAGGCGCTGCCGCCGCCGATCATGGCGAAGGACATCCCGCTCTCGGGCATCGTCGACAGCAAGCACGAGCGCTACGGCGAGGCCGCCGAGGTCCGCGCGCTGGTCGAGACCGACGAAGAGTGCAAGACGATCTTCGAGACCGCCCGCGGCCTCGAAGGCCTGATCCGCAACGCGGGCGTGCACGCCTGCGCGGTCATCATGTCGTGCGACCCGCTGACCGACGCGATCCCGCTCTGGCAGCGCGACGACGGCTCGATCATCACCGGCTGGGACTACCCGTCGTGCGAGGCCATCGGCCTGCTCAAGATGGACTTCCTGGGCCTGCGGAACCTCACGGTCATCGGTGACGCGATCGACAACATCAAGGCCAACCGCGGGATCGACATCGACCTCGACACCCTGGGCGTCGACGACCCGGAGACGTACAAGCTGCTGGCCCGCGGCGACACGCTCGGCGTGTTCCAGCTGGACGGTGGCCCCATGCGCGACCTGCTGCGGCGCATGGAGCCCACGGTGTTCGACGACATCGTCGCGGTCGGCGCGCTGTACCGCCCCGGCCCGATGGGCATGAACGCGCACAACGACTACGCCGACCGGAAGAACAACCGGCAGAAGGTCAAGCCGATCCACCCGGAGCTCGACGAGCCGCTGCGGGAGATCCTGGCCGACACCTACGGCCTGATCGTGTACCAAGAGCAGATCATGCACATCGGCCAGAAGGTGGCCGGGTACACGATGGGGCGCGCGGACGTGCTCCGCCGCGCGATGGGCAAGAAGAAGAAGGAAGTCCTCGACCTCGAGTACGAGGGCTTCGAAGCCGGGATGAAGGCCAGCGACCTGGTCCCCGGCGGCTTCTCCGCGGAGGCCGTCAAGGCGCTCTGGGACACGATCCTCCCGTTCGCCGGCTACGCGTTCAACAAGAGCCACGCGGCCGCGTACGGCCTGGTCTCCTACTGGACGGCGTACCTCAAGGCGAACTTCACGCCGGAGTACATGGCCGCGCTGCTGACCTCGGTCGGCGACAACAAGGACAAGTCGGCGGTCTACCTGTCGGAGTGCCGCCGCCTGGGCATCAAGGTGCTGCCGCCGGACGTCAACGAGTCGGCCCTGCGGTTCGCGGCCGTCGGGGACGACATCCGCTTCGGGCTGGGTGCCGTCCGCAACGTCGGCGCGAACGTCGTCGAGTCGATCATCAAGACCCGTGAGGAGAAGGGCAAGTACGCGTCCTTCACCGACTTCCTCGACAAGTCCGAGCTGGTGGCCTGCAACAAGCGGGTGATCGAGTCGCTGATCAAGGCGGGTGGGTTCGACTCCCTCGGCCACACGCGGCTGTCGATGATCCAGGTCCACGAAGACGCGGTCGAAGCCGTCGTCCCGCTCAAGCGCCAGGAGGCGATGGGCCAGTTCGACCTGTTCGGCTTCGGCGGCGACGAAGGGGAAGCGGCGCCGTCGTCGTCCCCGCTGGCGCACCTGAAGTTCGGCGAGGAGGAGTACCCGCGCAAGCAGCTGCTGGCCTACGAGCGCGAGATGCTCGGGCTGTACGTCTCGGCGCACCCGCTGGACGGCGCCGAGCGGATCCTGCGCAAGCACGCCCCCAAGCCGATCGCGAGCATCCTCAACGACCCGCCGAAGGAAGGGGAGCTCGTGATCTCCGGGCTGATCACCTCCCTCGAGCGTCGCGTCAACAAGAAGGGCGAGCCCTGGGCGATCTGCACGGTCGAGGACATGGACGCCTCCCTCGAGGTGCTGTTCTTCCCGAAGTCGTACGCGCTCTTCGCGGGTGAGCTGATCGAGGACAACGCGGTCCTGGTCAAGGGCCGGGTGAACTGGCGCGAGGACAAGATGTCGGTCTTCGGCGGCGGCCTGGCCACCCTGGACCTGTCCGAGGTCGGCACGGGCAACGGCGACGACGAGCCGCCGCTGGTGCTGCTCGCGGCGGCGGAGAAGATCGACCAGTCGGTGGTCAGCGAGCTGCGGTCGACGCTGCTGGCGCACAAGGGCGAGACCCCGGTGCACCTCAAGCTGGTGGGCAAGAACCAGACGGTCTTCGCGCTCTACGACTACCCGGTCAAGGTCAGCTCGATGCTGATCGGCGAGCTGAAGGGCATCCGGGGCATCACGGCCTCGACGTGACAGTGCGCGAGGCGGGTTCCGGGCGCACAACGCGCGCGGAGCCCGCCTTTCGTGTTTGCTGGTCAGGATGACTCACGAACCCGATCCCCGCCGCTGGAAAGCGCTCGCCGTCTCGCTGACGGCCGGGTTCATGGGCCTGCTCGACGTCAGCATCGTCAACGTCGCCCTCCCGTCGATGCAGGCGGGCCTGCACGCGAGCAGCGGCGGAATCCGCTGGGTCGTCTCGGGGTACGCGCTCGCGTTCGGCCTTGTGCTGGTCACCGGCGGGCGCCTCGGGGACGCGTTCGGCCGCCGCAACATGTTCCTCGGCGCCCTCGCCGCGTTCGTCATCACGAGCGCGCTGGCCGGTGCGGCCCCGAACGAGACGACGCTGGTGATCGCGCGGCTCGCCCAGGGCGTCGCGGCCGGCATGCTCACCCCGCAGAACACCGGCCTGATCCAGGACCTCTTCCGCGGCGCCGAGCGCGGCCGCGCGTTCGGGATGTTCGGCGCCGTCGTCGGGATCTCGACGGCGGTCGGCCCGATCCTCGGCGGGGCCATCATCGCGGTCTTCGGCGCCCAGGACGGCTGGCGCTGGGTGTTCTACGTCAACGTCCCGATCGGCGTCCTCGCGTTCGCCCTCGCCCTGCGGATGCTGCCGCGCAGCGAGAAGAAGCAGCTCAGGATCTCCTCGGAGATCGACTTCGTCGGCATCGCGCTGCTGGCCGTCGCCGTGCTCGGCGTGCTGCTGCCCGTCATCGACTCCGACAGCGGTGGGTTCAAGCAGCTGTGGTGGCTCTTCCTCGTCGCGGCGGTGTTCGGGTTCGCGTTCGTGCGCTGGGAGCGTTCGGTGGTCCGGCGGGGGCGGTCGCCGCTGCTGGACACCCGGCTGTTCACCGAAACGCCGGGGTACGCGGCCGGCGCGGCGGTCGGGGCGCTCTACTTCTGCGGGTTCGCCGGGATCTGGCTGGTCTTCGCGATTTACTTCCAGCAGGGCCTCGGCTACTCGCCGCTGCAGTCCGGCCTGTCGGTGACACCGTTCGCGCTCGGTTCGGCGGTGTCCGCGGCCGTCGCCGGGCGCCTGGTGCCGCGCTTCGGCCGCCGGCTGACCGTTACCGGGCTGGCCATGGTCGCCGTCGGGCTGCTGGCCGTCGCGCTGCTCGCCGAGGTGGTCCCGCCGTCGGCGTCCGGGTGGGCCTTCGCGGTGCCGCTGGTGTTCGCCGGTGTGGGTGGCGGGATGGTGATCTCGCCGAACACGACGTTGACGCTGGAGTGCGTGCCGGTCCGGATGGCCGGGGTCGCGGGCGGCGCGCTGCAGACCGGGCAGCGGATCGGCACGGCGATCGGCACCGCCGTGCTCGCGTCGGTCTTCGGCCTGGTCCTCGGCCGGGGCTACCCTCTGGCCCTCACCGTCGCGCTCGGCTGCGCGGCGCTGCTGACGTGTGGCGCGCTCACGCTGGCGATCGCCGAACTGCGGGCCCGGCGACGGCGGGCTTCGGAAGACGAGCGTGAGGCGCGCCGGGCCGAGACGTCCGCGGCGGACGTCCACCGGAGCTGAGACACTACTTTCCGCAGATTTGCGATGCTCCATCCGAGTGACGAGCACGGAAAGACACTGGTGCTACGGAGAGCAACCGGGTAGATCTTATGGAGCCTTCACTGCGCGGCTACGGCTACCGACAGTGGCAATCAGTCGGCCACCCGGGGATGGGGTGACCGGCTTGAGCGATCGAGGCGTCCGGAGTTCGAGGGAATGGACACACTCGGTCACCTTCCGTCCAGTGGGTGTCGGCGTCCGCGGGGGACCGCCCGGCACTCGCGGAAGGGCTGCCCATCGGGAGTCCGCCGGCGCGTGACGGTGGCGGGTGGGCCCGGGTGAGGGGGAACCAGGCCCGCCCGCCTTCTTCACCCGTGTCGCGCGCACCCCGCCCGCGCTGATCGTGCTGGGATGATCGCGTCCGTCCGAGGCCGACGCGGGGAGTCCCGATGACCGAGCAGCCGTCGCGGATCCGGGTCTGGCACCGGCCGATGCGCTCCCGCGACCGTGGTGAGCACCACCGCGTCGCGACACCGCTGGAACTGCTCTTCGACCTGTGTTTCGTGGTCGCCGTCGGCCAGGCCGCGGCCGCGCTGCACCACGCACTCGCCGAAGGCCACGCCGCGCACGGCGTGACGTCGTTCGCGATGGTGTTCTTCGCGATCTGGTGGGGCTGGCTGAACTTCAGCTGGTTCGCCTCGGCGTACGACACCGACGACGTCCCGTACCGGCTGGCCACGCTCGTGCAGATCGCCGGCGGGCTGACCATCGCGGCCGGGGTGTCCCGCGCGTTCGAGGGCGACTTCCGGGTGATCGTCGCCGGGTACGTCCTGATGCGGTTGTCGCTGGTCGGGCAGTGGCTGCGAGCGGCCCGGTCCGTGCCCGAGACGCGGCCGGCCGCCCTCCGGTTCGCCGCCGGGATCGCGCTCTGCCAGGTGCTCTGGATCCTCCGGCTGTTCCTGCCGCCGTCGACGGCGGCGGTGACGTTCGTGGCCGTCGTGCTGTGCGAGCTCGCGGTGCCGGTCGTCGCCGAGCGCAGCGCGCGGACGGCGTGGCACCCGCACCACATCGCCGAGCGGTACGGGCTGTTCACGCTGATCGTGCTCGGCGAGGTGATCCTGAGCGCGACGAACGCGGTCAAGGAAGGCACGTCCGAAAGCGGGCACCTGGGCGCGCTGATCTCGCTGGCCGCGGCCGCGCTGGTCCTGGTGTTCTCGATGTGGTGGCTGTACTTCGACCGGCCGGGACACGCGCGGCTGGTCCGCCGCCCCGGCATGTTCACGGCGATGAGCTGGGGCTACGGCCACTACTTCATCTTCGCGTCCGCGGCGGCCGTCGGCGCGGGGCTCGAGGTGGCGGTCGCCTACGACACGGGGACGCTGCACCTGAGCGGCGTGGCCGCCGCACTGCCGGCCACGGTGCCGGTCGCGGTGTTCCTGCTGAGCGTGTGGTTGCTGCACATCGGCCCGACGAACGAGTGCCGCCCGATCGCCATCGGGTTCCCGGTGACGGCGGTGCTCGTCCTGGCGGCGTCGTTCACGCCGGCGCCGATCCACGTGACGGCGGGGCTCGCGGCCGCGTTGGTCGTCCTGACGGTCGTCGCGACCCACGGCTCGCCTTCCCCGGCCTGAGCGCCTATCGGTGCAGGTCAGGGGCCTGGCGCGAAAAAAGGTACCCCCCTGTGCAAGGGGGTTTCGGGGGCATGTAAAGTTCTCCAAGTCGCCAGGGAAACCGAGCGGCCGCCGGGAACACGAACCAAGCTCCCACGATCGTGGTAGAGTGGGTGGTCCCGAACCAGGGTGGTATCCCTGGAACAAAGCTTGAAACAAAAGCCGAAGACCAAGGCGCTTCGCGGCGCGGCGGTCCGAAGTGTGTTGCTTGAGAACTCAACAGTGTGCTAGTGAACTAAGCCAGTAGAGCTTATATGAAACCCCTCGTCGGGGTTTCCTTTGAGAGCAATACATTTGCCTCGATTAAACTGTTCATTGTTGGAGAGTTTGATCCTGGCTCAGGACGAACGCTGGCGGCGTGCTTAACACATGCAAG
>NZ_JNYY01000006.1 GCF_000716785.1 Amycolatopsis vancoresmycina | reverse complement strand
GAGGAGGGGAGGGGGTGGGGGGCGGGGGCGGGGGCCGAAGGAACCGAATGCGCCCGGCCACCGATTCGCCCGGCGCCGTCCTGCAGCCACCCAGCCCCGCAGGCGGCGGCGCGGTTTCGGGGACCGGCGGACTGGCCCAGGCAGCGCTCGCGTGCGGTCGCGCGCGGAGGGCCAGCCCGGCTGGGGCTACTGCGCGGCCGCGGCTCCTCGGCAACCCCCGCACTGGCGGGCGCCGGCGTGGTCCGGGTGCTCGGCGCTGGAAGGGTGCTTGGTGGGCTGGCACCGGCGGCCGACGCCCGCGCGGTCAGGCGAGTCGGCGCTGGCAGGCGGGGTTGAGCAGCCTCGAATGCCTGAAAGCCCGGAAACCGGCAGGCCCCGACGTGCCGCTTTACCCGCCAGGAACCCGGGCACTCGCCAGCCGCTGCCTCAAAGCCTCCGCGTACCCACCCGGGCGCACCTCCACGGAAACCTCGGCATGACTGACTTCCTCGGCCCACCGCCCCGCGCCATCCGCCTGACTCCGCGGCCCGCGCTGGTGCTCGCCGTCGCCAGCCTGCTCGGCCTCGCCATGTTCTGCTGGCCGCTCTTCGCGCACCCACGCGCCGGCGCCGTCGCGCATGCCGCCGATGCGCCGTTCGTCTTCATGGCGACCCTGCCCGTGCTGATCCTCGTCGTCCTCGCCGAACTCTCCCGGGGTGGCATCGACGCCAAGGCGCTCGCGCTGCTCGGGGTGCTCTCGGCCGTCAATGCCGGGCTTCGGCCGCTCAGTGCCGGCACCGGGGGCATCGAGCTGGTGTTCTTCCTGCTCGTGCTCGCCGGGCGGGTCTTCGGGCCCGGCTTCGGGTTCGTGCTCGGCTCCACGTCGCTGTTCACCAGCGCGCTGCTCACCGCCGGAGTGGGACCGTGGCTGCCGTTCCAGATGCTTGCGTCGTCGCTGATCGGGCTTGGGGCCGGGCTGCTTCCGCGCACACCGCGCGGCCGAGCGGAGGTCGCCATGCTCGTCGGCTACGGCGTCTTCGCCGCGTACTTCTTCGGGCTGCTCATGAGCCTGTGGACGTGGCCGTTCCTCGCCGGGGACTCCACCCAGCTCGGCTTCGTGCCCGGGGCGCCGCTGCTCGACAACCTGCACCGGTTCGCCCTCTACACCGTGCTGACGTCGACCCTCGGCTGGGACACCGGGCGCGCCGTCACCAACGCCGTGGCCATCGTCCTGCTGGGGCCGGCCATCCTCGCCGTCCTGCGCCGGGCTGCCAGGCGCGCCGCCTTCGGCGCGCCCGTCAGCTTCGGTCAGCCGTACGAATAGAAGCCGCGGCCGGTCTTCTTGCCCAGGAGGCCCGCGTCGACCATGCGCAGCAGCAACGGCGGGGACGAGTACAGCGGCTCCTTGAACTCCGCGTACATCGAGTCCGCGATGGCCTTGATGGTGTCCAGGCCGATCAGGTCGGACAGCCGCAGCGGGCCCATCGGGTGGGCGGTGCCCAGCTCCATGCCGCGGTCGATGTCCTCGGCCGAGGCGAAGCCCGACTCGATCATCCGGATCGCCGACAACAGGTACGGCACCAGGAGCGAGTTCACGATGAACCCGGCGCGGTCCTGCGAGCGGATCACGGTCTTGCCCAGGGCCGTCGTCGCGTGCTCCTCCGCGCGGCGGGCCGTCTCCTCGCTGGTCAGCAGCGAGGGCACCAGCTCCACCAGCGGCAGCACCGGCACCGGGTTGAAGAAGTGGATGCCGACCACCTGCTGCGGCCGGCTCGTCGCCATGCCCAGCTTCATGATCGGGATCGACGACGTGTTGGACGCGAACAGCGCGTCCTCGTTCTCGATGATCTTGTCCAGCTGGCGGAAGACGTCGACCTTCGCCTGCTCCTGCTCGAGGATCGCCTCGATGACCAGTTCGCGGTCGGCGAACTCGGCGATGTCCGTGGTGAACCGGAGGCCGCCGAGGGCCTTCTCGGCTTCCTCGGGGGAGAGCTTGCCGCTCTTGACGCCGCGTTGCAGCGACTTCTCGATGCGGGCGCGGCCCGCGTCGAGCGCCGGCTGGTTCACCTCGGTGACCACGACGTCCAACCCGGCCCGCGCGTGCACCTCGGCGATGCCGGACCCCATGAGGCCCGCCCCGACGACTCCAACCCGACTCACCATCGGCTCACTCCTTCATCGCTTCGCAGCCCCGCGCGCCTGTTTGACACGAATGTGGGCAGCACGCGACGCGCGAGGGCGGTAGCCGGATGTCGCCCGGCGCCGCCCTCGCGCGTTTACGCGTGCTCAACGACGGTACTCGTCGTACCCGTCGTCGTACGGGTCTTCATACCGGCTGTCGGCAGGGTCCTCGTGGTGGTTGTCACTGGAGGAGTTACTCGACAGCTCGCGCTGCAAAGCATCGAAGTCGGTCTCGTGCGAGCTGTACTTGAGCTCACGCGCCACCTTCGTCTGCTTGGCCTTAGCCCGGCCGCGCCCCATGGCTCGACCCCCTCGCACAGGGGCGGGGCGGCCGGGGGAATCGGCGGCCCCGCATCGTCTCGACAATTCTTTCCTGCTCACACCGTACCGTGTCCGGGGGGTTCGATGCGACGTGGCACGGTGTGCCGGTCGCGACAGTGTTCGCCGGACACCGGTTACCGGCCGGTCGGTGACGATCGGCGCAGGTAGACGTGCCACGATCTACCCGTGCTCCGTCCCTTCGTGGCTTACCTGCGGGTGTACGAACCCCTGCTCGCCCTGGGCGATCCGCCGGACGAGCGGCTGCGTGCGGCCGTGGCGGCGGCCAAGCTGAGCCGGACGGACGCGGGAGCACGAGAGCAGGCCATGTGGCTCAAGTCACAGGTGGCCGCCCCGCGGCGGCTGTTGCCCGCCGAGCTCGCGGACGGCCGTCCGGCGCCCAGCCTGCTGACCGACGTCCTGGTGCTCGACGCCGCCGACGTGCCGGGCGGCAAAGCGGAGCACGGCCCGTTCGTCTGCCCGCTGGAGCTGCGGGCCCGCTCGGCGGCGGCGTTGGTCACCTTCCTCGGCGACGCGCACCCGGCGCTGAAGAACGTCGTCCTCGACGAGGGCGGCTTCACCCAGGAGACGATCCGCGGCCGCACGAAGTCGGCGATGGCGGACCTCAGCACGTCGGCGGCGCACACGTTGTCGACGACGTGGACGGTCCCGCTGCCGTGGTTCGTGCTGGTCGAGCCGGACGAGCGCAAACTGGTCCTCGGCAACGGCCGCGACGACCCCCGCCGCGAGCTGTCCTGGCGCGCGACCCTCGCCGACGCGCAGCACCGGGCCCGCGAAGCCGGCGAGCTCCTGGAGCAGACCTTCGGCGACTCCGGCCCGGGCCGCGTGCTGTTCGAGACGCGCCGCTGGCTGGACAACTTCGACGCGGACTCGGTGGTCGAACTCGACTACGGCGGCCTGGTGCAGCTGTTCGCCGACCCCGTCCTGGAGGCCGACAACACGGCCGACGAGGTCCACGACATCCTGGACGCCTTGCGCTCGGGCAACGTCGAGGAGCTGGCCGAGCTGTTCTCGGACCTGCGCGAGTTCTGGGGCGACGTGGCCGCCCGCGAACGCGCCAACTAGCTAACCGGCTCAGCTGCTTCCCGGCCCGGAACTGTCGGTGCCTGCCGGTAGCGTGGAAAACGGGGGCTGCTCAGTCACGCCGTGATCACCGCAGCTGCGGCACCCGGATCTCGCCAACCGCCCGTCCGCCGCCGAGTACCTCCGGTGCTGCCAGCTCTGCCAGCCCCGACACGTCCGCACCCAGGTACCGCAGCGCCTCCACCGCCAGCGGTGCGCAGGCCCGCTTCGCGCCGTCGTCCATCTTGATCGCCACCGCGAACCCGTCCGGCAACGCGAACGCCTGGACCCCCTCCGCGCCCGCCTTCGCGATCAGACCCTCCACAGCGGACATCAGCGCCGTGTCCTCGCGTCCGGTTCCCGCCACCAGCCACGGGTGCTCCCGCATCGCCGAGGCCACCGCGAACGCCGGGCCGTCCGTGGCACTCGCGATCCGGCCGAACGCGCGGGCCAGGCCCGTCAAAGAAAACGCGAACAGCGGTGCGCCGCATCCGTCGACACCCGTGTGGGCGATCGGCTCGCCGGTCAGCGAGGCCACGGCCGAAGCCAGCGCCTGCTGCAGCGGGTGGTCCGGCGACTCGTACCCCGATGTCGGCCAGCCCGCCCGGATGCACGTCGTCAGCATTGCCGTGTGCTTGCCCGAGCAGTTCATCGTCACGCGGCGGGGCTCGGCCGCGTCGCGCATGCTCGGTACGTGCAGCGGGAAGTCCGGTGGGCACGCCAGGTCTTCCTCGCGCAGGCCGGCCGCCGACAGGAGCTCCAGGACCCGCTTGACGTGGCCCGGCTCGCCCGAATGGGAGGCGCACGCCAGGGCCAGGTCCTCGCCCGTGAAGTCCAGGCCCGCGCGCAACATCCCGACCGCCTGCAGCGGCTTGTTCGACGACCGCGGGTACACCGGGGACACCACGTCGCCCAGGGCCAGGCGGACGGCGCCTTCCGGGCCGGTCACCACCAGCGCGCCTCGGTGGACGCTCTCGACGAAACCCGATCGCACCACTTCGGCGAGTACCGGGTTCGTCACTCCGTGCGGCCTTCGTTCTCCAGCAGCTCGTCCACTGTGGCCGAACCCTGCTGGTAGCGCTTCGCGATCTCCGCGTTCAACGTGTCCATCACGCCCTGGACTTCGCGGCGGAACGACGACACCGACAGCTCTTCGCTCGCGTACGTGTCCAATGCGGATGCCAGCTTCTCGTCCGACAGGGACCCGACGTCGGTCAGGTCCGTGTCGCCGATCAGCGCCTCCGCGTGCCTGCGGTGCTCGCCCGCGCGGGACGGCTCCAGCTGCTGGTGACGGCCCGAACCCGCCGCCGGGCCCAGTGCGTTGTCCGCCAGGATCGTGGCCAGCTGGTCGACGATGCTCGCTTCGCCGCCCGAGCTGCGCCGGGCCTGCTCTGCGCGCACGATGTCGATCCGGGCGTGCAGGAGACGGCGCAGGTAGGACAGGTCAGTCTCTTCCTGCGCGGCTTCGTCGCGCCGCTCGCGCAGCACCTTCAGCGGCAGTTCACCCAGGCCGCTGAGGTACCCCGGGCCGAGCACGCGGTCGATCCGCCGCCTGCCGCCGGGCCGCACTTCGATCACAGCGCAGTTTATCCCGGTTGAGCGTGATCTCGCTGTCAGGGCCTTTCGTTCAGCCACGGAGTTGCGCCGCTGCCGCACGGCCGGGTGCGGGCTGCTCGGACGGCACCGAATCGGGGTCGATGGCCGCCTGGACGAGGTTGTCCTCCGAGCCCGCCAGCAGCTCCGCGCCCACCGGTGTCGACCGCTTGACCAGCGCCAACGCGATCGGGCCGAGCTCGTGGTGCTGGATCACCGTGCCGATGCGGCCGACCGGCCGTCCGTCGAGCAGGACCGGGTCGCCGGTCTCCGGGGTGATCTCCGGCGAGCCGTCGAGGTGCAGCAGGAGCAGGTTCCGCGGCGGGCGTCCCACGTTGTGGACCTTCGACACCGTTTCCTGGCCGCGGTAGCAGCCCTTCGCGACGTGCGCGGCCGAACCGACCCAGCCGGCTTCGTGCGGGATCGTGCGCTCGTCGGTGTCGATCCCCACCCGCGGCCGCACCGACTCGACGCGCAGCGCGTCGAACACCCAGCTGCCCGCCGCCCGCGCGCCCGCGTCGGTGAGCCGCTTCCACCACTCCGCCAGCGCGGCGCGTGGCACCGCCAGGTCCACGCTGAACCGGCCCGGCCAGGGCATCCGCCGCACGAAACCGCCACCGGGCAGCGCCGCGACCGCGTACGGCTCCGGGCCGACCTCGGCGCCGACCGCGCTCAGGACGCGCTCGGCGTCCGGGCCCAGCACCGTCAGCAACGCGAGCTCGCCGGTCGCGTCCCGGATGTCCACCTTGGACCAGAACTTCATCGCTTCGAGGTACTCGTGCAGCGTCTGGGGACCGCCCTTGGGCAGCGCGCTGGTGACGCGGGGGGCCGGGTCCGTGTCGAGGTAGACCGTGCCGTCGAGGTGCGCCACCACCATGTGCGTCTCGACGCGGCCCTGGCTGTCCAGGACCAGCGCTTCGGTGCCGGACCCCTCGGCGAGCCCGGTCACGTGCTGCGAGATGACCAGGTGCAGCCACGACAGCCGTTCTTCGCCGCTGACGGCGAGGAACTCGCGGTGCGAGCGGTCGATCACGACCACGCTGCGCGAGGCCGTGCGCTGCTCCGCGAAGGGGTCTCCCCAGTGCCAGGGGACGCCGGCTTCGGGGTGGTCGTCAGGAGGAGGGATCGATCCGGGCACGTCCAGCAGCGGCGAGCGGTACGGCATACCGCCCAGCCTAGGTGAGTACCGTGTGCCCATGCGCGTGCTCGTCTTCCTCGACGGAACCCCGGCCGACCCCGATGTGGCCCAGATCAAGGTCGACGACCTCGGGCTGATGCGCGGCGACGGCGTCTTCGAGACGATCCTCGTCGTCGGCGGCCGGCCCCGGGAACTGCGGCCGCACCTCGAGCGGCTGGCCCGCTCGGCCGCCATGCTCGACCTGCCCGAGCCCGACCTCGCCGCCTGGGAACGGGTCGTTTCGGTCGTCCTCGAACGGTGGACCGGCGGGCCGGAAATGGTGCTGAAACTGGTGTACACCAGGGGGTCCGACGGCGACCCGGCCGCGGTGCCGACCGGTTTCGCGCTCGGTTCGGAGGTCTCGCCGTCGATCCTCAAGGCGCGCGCCGAGGGCGTCGCCGCGATCACCCTCGAACGTGGTTTCCCGCCGGACCTCGCCGAGCGCGCGCCTTGGCTGCTGCTCGGCGCGAAGCCGCTGTCCTACGCGATGAACATGGCCGCGGTGCGGGAAGCGGCGCGTCAGCAAGCCGATGATGTGATTTTCACCGCGGCCGACGGATCGATCTTCGAGGGCCCGACGTCGACCGTGGTGCTCGCGAAGGGGCGGACGCTCTACACGCCGCCGTCGAGCATCGGGATCCTGCCGGGCACCACCCAGGCCGCGCTGTTCCGCGGCGCCGAGAAGGCGGGCTGGGCGGTCAAGGTCGAGCCGCTGACCGTGCGCGACCTCGTCGAGGGCGACGGCGTGTTCATGGCCTCCAGCGTCCGCAAGCTGACCCGGGTGCACACGCTGGACGGCGAGCGGCTGCCCGATTCGGCCGCGGTGTACGCCGAGCTCGTCGCGGCCTACGAAGGCGAATACGCCTGACCCTGGGTGATCCGGACGACGGCCGGGGCGACCTCTTCGGCGCGGTAGGCCGCGATCTTGTGGTGGCCGTCGATGATCAGCTCGCGTTCGCCGTCGGCCAGCACCACCGCGACCGGCCGGTGCCCGGAGCGGATGGCCGTCCGGTAGTAGCCGACGCGGGCTTCGTCCGACGGCGGCCAGGCGTCGGTCGGCGTGAGCTCCTGGCCGTCCGGCAGCCGTTCCGGGCCGCTCACGTGGTAGTCGCCGTCGACGAGCAGGTCGAGGACCGGGCCGAGGGTGGTCGCCAGGGGGCGGCGCAGCTGCCCGGTGGCCAGCGCGATCCGCAGCGACTGCGGCAGCTCCGCCCGCGCTCGCGCGTTCACGTCGAGGAAACCCGTGCCACCGCTGATCGTCACCTGTTCCACGCTTATCAGGACGGGCGGCGGCGCGACATGGTTCCGACCCCTACCCGGACGGGTGCACGGCGTGATCCGGGTCTCACCCGCGTGGCGGTACGGCTTGCTCAGGAAGGCCGGAACCGGATTCGGGTGCCCGGCCGCGCCTGCGCGAGGGCGCCCAGCGCGGCCGCCTTGACGACGGCGGCGACCGGGTAGCCGCCGGTGGTCGGGTGGTCGGCGAGGAACACCACCGGCAGCCCGCTCGGAGGCACCTGGATCGCGCCGGTGACGACGCCTTCGCTGGGCAGCTCGCCTTCGACGGCCCGCCGCAGCGGCGTCCCGGCCAGGCGCAGGCCGACGCGGTTCGACTCGGCCGTGACCGTCCAGCCCGCCGCGAGCCCGCCGGCCGGGTCGTCGAACCAGTCCTCACGCGGGCCGAGCGTCACGGGCACCACGAGCTCGTCCGGCGCCGCGACCCCCACGACGACGTCCGCGCCCGCGGGGACCCCGGGGTCGCCGAGCGGGAGGACGTCTCCGGCGCGCAACGGCGGCGGCCCGATGCCCGACAGGATGTCCCGTGACCGGCTGCCCAGCACCGGTTCCACCGCGATCCCGCCGGAGACGGCCAGGTAGCAGCGCAGGCCCGTGGCCGGCGTGCCCAGCGTCAGCGTCTGCCCCGCGCGGACCGGCAGCGGCGCGTGGGAGCCGGCGGGCCGTCCGTCGACGCGGACGTCGACCACCGGGCCGGTGACCGCCGCCGTCACGGCGGACGTGAACCGCACGGCGAGCCCGCCGAGCAGGGCTTCGATCCCGGCGGCGGCCTCGGGGTTGCCGGTGAGCCGGTTCGCCAGCCGCAGCGACGCCGTGTCGAGCGCCCCCGAAGGCGCGACGCCCAGGTGGGCGTACCCGGGCCGGCCGAGGTCCTGGACCAGCGCGTACCGCCCGGGGTCGAGGACCTCCATGCTCCTCACCGCACGCTCCGGAAGCGGACGCGGTCGCCGGGCGCGAACAGCGCGGGCGGGTCCGCGTGCGGGTCGAACAGCGTCGCCGACGTGTGCCCGAGCAGCCGCCAGCCGCCCGGTGACTCGCGCGGGTAGACGCCGGTGAACTCGCCGGCCAGGCCCACCGAGCCGGCCGGGACGCGGGTCCGCGGGGTCTCCAGGCGCGGCTGCCGGAGCGGAGCGGGAAGCCCGGTCAGGTAGCCGAAACCGGGGGCGAAGCCGGTGAACGCGACCGTGTAGACGGCCTCGGTGTGCAGCGAGACGACGGCGTCGGGCGAAATCCCGGCGTCGGCGGCGATCAGGGAAAGGTCTTCGCCGTCGTAGCGGACGTCGAGGGTGACTTCGCGCGGCTCGGCCGCGGGCGGATGCGCGAGGTCGGCGTCTTCGAGCAGGGCCCGCACCGCCGCCACGCCGCCGACGACGAGCAGGCTGCGCGCGCCCGGCACGAGGTCGACGACCCCGGCCGGACGGGCGGCGAGCACGGTCGCGTGGGCGGCTCGCATCTCATCGAGCGACTCGCAGTCGAGCAGGGCGGCGTCCTCGCCGCACCGCCGCCAGCGCACGGTGTCAGCCGACGACGCGCTGCAGCAGGGCCGAGGTGTGCGGCTGCATCTCCTGGCCCACCATCGCGCGCTCCTCGACGTAGCCGAGGGAGCCTTCGACCAGGCCGTACAGGCGCTGGGCCGCGGTGACGTCCTTGGCCGTGGCCGTGCGGATCACCGCGTCCGTGCCGAGCTCCCACGACGTCTGGTTGCGCGGCTTGCCGTAGTACAGCTCGACGATGCCGGTGTTGTGCGTGAGCAGCAGCTCGATCGTGTCGTCTTCCTGCGGCCGCCAGAACCCGGACTCGCGGGCGGCGGGCCGGATGACGTTGCCGTCGTCGTCGAGCAGCCAGGACCGCGACTCGTGGATCAGGAACGGCCGGCCGTCGTGCGAGATGGTCAGCTGCTGCGCGAACTTGCGGGGGCCGTCGATGGTCGGGTAATCGACCTCGCCCTCACCGCGCCAGACGCCGACGAGCGGCAGCAGCGCGAGGCAGGCGTCGTTGAGGTTCGGCCCCTCACGCAGGTTCGCGGTGTCGTTGGGGATGGGCAGGTCGTCCCACAGCGGGAGGTTGCGCGCGCGGGTGCTCTCCGCGCGCTTCTCCGCTGCCGCGATGGCTTCGTCGCCGCTGGCGGTCATGGGTCAGCGCTGGTCCGCGTACAGCCGGTAGACGACGTACACGGCGAACCAGGTGATGGCCACGCCCGCGAGGACCAGCAAGGTCGTAAACAGAGCTTCCACGGCTGGCAGCTTAGTCCGCCAGTCCCGGGAAGGCCCCGCGCAGGGTCGCCGCGGTGAGCACAGTCACCCGCCCGGAAACGCCGCGAGGGCCTCCCTGCCGGAGCAGGAAGGCCCTCGCGGGGAAGCGGGACTCAGCCGACGGAGATGGCGAGCTGGTGCAGGCCGGGGCCCTCGGCCGTGACCGAAGCCTCGCCGTTGCCGGTGCGGTGCAGGGCGCGGACCGTCCACTCGCCCGGCGCCGCGTAGAAGCGGAAGTCGCCGTCGGCCGACGAGACGACCTCGCCGGTGAAGTCGCCGCCGCCGTCCAGCAGCCGGACGAACGCGCCGCCGACCGGCCCGTCCGCGCCGGTCACCTTGCCGGCGAGCACGACCTGCCCGCGCGTGTCGTAGTCCGCCGGCGTGGCCTCCTGGACCGGTGCGCCGCAGCTGTCGTCAACCGCCATCACTTGGCTCCCAACTCGACCGGCACGCCGACGAGCGAGCCGTATTCCGTCCATGAACCGTCGTAGTTCTTCACGTCCTCGTAGCCCAGCAGCTCGTGGAGCGCGAACCACGCGATCGAGGAACGCTCGCCGATGCGGCAGTAGGCGATGGTGCCCTTGCCCTCGTCGATGCCCTCGTCCTTGTACAGCTCCTTGATCTCTTCCTCGGTCTTGAAGGTGCCGTCCTCGTTGGCGACCTTCGCCCACGGCACGTTCAGCGCGCCGGGGATGTGGCCGGGAACCTGGGACTGCTCCTGCGGCAGGTGCGCCGGGGCGAGCAGCTTGCCGGAGAACTCGTCGGGCGAGCGCACGTCGACGAAGTTCTTCGACCCGATCGACTGGACGACCTCGTCGCGGAACGCACGCAGCGAGAGGTCCTGGTCCTGCGCCTGGTAGTCGGTGGTGTCGCGCTTGACCTCGTCGGAGTTCAGCTCGCGGCCGTCGAGCTCCCACTTCTTGCGGCCGCCGTCGAGCAGCTTGACCTTGTCGTGGCCGTACAGCTTGAAGTACCAGTACGCGTACGCGGCGAACCAGTTGTTGTTGCCGCCGTAGAGGATCACCAGGTCGTCGTTGGAGATGCCCTTCTCCGAGAGGAGCTTCTCGAAGCCCTCCTTGGAGACGAAGTCGCGGCGCACCCCGTCCTGCAGGTCCTTCCGCCAGTCGAACTTCACCGCGCCCCGGATGTGGCCGGCGTCGTAGGCGGTGGTGTCCTCGTCGACCTCGGCGAACACGACGCCGGGGGTGTCCAGGTTCTCCTCGGCCCACTGGGTGGTGACCAGGACGTCTTCACGGCTCATGGAACGGAACTCTCTTTCTGGGGTTGGACTTCTAGGACGCGCGGGCGGGGGTGAAGCGTTTGATGAGCAAGAACATTTCGCAGCCAAGGCAGAAGTCGAAGGCCGCGTTGAGGAAGGCCGCGAACAGCGCGAACGCCGTCGCGACGATGCCGAGCGGGGTGATCCCCGCGGCGAAGCCGATGGTGCCGACCAGGGCGAACACGAACCCGACGGCCTGGGCGAACCGCAGCGGCGCCGCGTCCTCCCGCTCGTCGGTCGGGCCGAGGCGCGGGGCCACCAGCGCGCGGTAGACGATCGAGTACGGCGCCGGCTTCAAGCCGGCGAACGCGCCGATCGCGAAGACGACGGTCTGGGCCGCCAGCAGCGGCCACCACTCGGTGACCAGCACGACCGCGAGCACGATCGTGGTCAGGATGGCGGCGAACCGCGGGCCTCGCGGGTCGACGGCCGGTCCGGCGGACATGGTGCCTCCAGCTGGAGCAAAGGGTGCGTGCGAACGGCACGCGTCAGCGGCATCAGGGCTGGCGGGGACCGGATCGGGAGTTCAGTGCCGGTCGGACTGAACGCGACACAGGCTGCTGCGGACGCGGCAGAGGTCGACTGCGCGCCGCTGCGTCAAGAAGAAGCTGGTCAGCCCGGTCACGGGTGCGAGGGTACCCAGCGCTCTCTCAAGGTGGGAACCACGTTCATACCTTGGGACGATTCCCGGAATCCGGAACAAATCCTGGTCAAGACGTCCGAGTCGTGAGATGCGGCCGCAGGGCGTCCAGGAGTTCCGGGCCCTTGGGGACGCCGCCGACGCGCAGCAGCTCCCGGCCGTCCGGGGTCAGCGCGATCGTGGTCGGCGTCCGCAGCACGGACAGCGACTGCGCGACCTCCGGGGAGTTCGTGACGTCGAGTTCGACGTGGTGCAGGCCGTCGGTCCGCTCGGCCAGCGGCGCGAGCACGGCCTTCGCGTGCCGGCAGGGCGCGCAGAAGGTGGTGGAGATCTGGACCAGCGTCACGGCGGACGCCGGGTCGAGCACGTCGGTGACGGGGGCGGGCAGGTCACGCGCCGGTTTGGCGGCCCGGACGCGGCCGTTGCGCACGCGCAGCAGCGCGCCGGCGGCCACCGCGGCCACCAGCGTCGCCACGAGCACCCACAGCCCCGTCACCACACCGCTCCCTACTTGCTCAGGTCCGCGAAGGACACGTTCGCGGCTTCGCCCTTGATCGTCACCGATCCGCTCTGCACCCGCACGCCGGTCGGGGTGACCGACAGCGGGAGGTCCTTCGTGCTGATCGACGCGTTGAAGTTCGGCATCAGCACCTTCTGCACCGCCTGCGGGACGACGGTGGTCTCCTGGTTGTTCCCGAACTGCAGGCGCTTGGGGACGAAGTTGATCGTGCCCTTGGCCGCGTCCGCCTCGATCATCGCGAAGCAGAAGATTTCCAGATCCTTGCCGGCGAACGAAAGGTGTCCCGAAATGCGGACACCGGTGCTGGACTCGTCCTGGTCGGCCTGGCCCTCGGTGGTCTTCGTCGTGGTCGGCGTGGGCTCGCTCTGCCCGCTGTCGCCGTTCTGCACGTACTCGGTGGTCGACGGCTCGATCCGCAGGTCCTTGATCTTGTCCAGCGGGGAGAGGCGGGCCAGGTCGGCGGCCTTGATCGTGACCGCGCCGGTCAGCTTGCCGATGGTGATCGCCTTCGTGTTGCCGTTGGTGATGTCCGACAGCGGCGCCTTGACGTCCTCGAGCTCGGCGTTCACCGCGACGTCCTGCAGCTTGTCGGCGACCGGGATGCCGGCGGCGGACACGCTGATGTGATTGTAGTCACCGCCGAGCGCCTGCGTGAGAAACGGGAAGCCGTGGATCGTGACCGACGGGTCGTCGCTCAGCTGCAGCTGGGTGCGCGCCTTCTGCGAAATCAGGTGCTCGGCGTAGGCGGCGGCCCCGAAATCCGCGCCGACCAGCAGCAGGACCAGCACGACGAGGGCGATCACCCAGCGCCGGGCGCGGCGGCCGCGGCGTCGTGCGTCCGGCCTCGGTGCGGGTCGGTCGTCCCGGGTCACGGGCCTGCTCACCATCGCGTCCGTACTCCTGTTCGTCGGGGACACCCGGGTTCCCCCAGGTGTGATCGATCCAGCAAGGGTTAGGTGCCCGGCCGTTCAGCCGCTATTCTCACTTAGCACCGACCAACGCCGCTGTGCGGCGACGACTCGAGAAGGCGGTGCGGCTGATGAGCCTGGACCTTCTGGTACTGACTGCGGAGGCCGACGCCACCTCGGTGCTGCCCGCGCTGGACCTGCTGCCGCACACCGTACGCGTCCGCGCTCCCGAGGTGACGGCCCTGCTCGACGCGGGTCACCGGGACGTGATCCTCCTGGACGCCCGCAGCGACCTGGCCTCGGCGAAGAGCCTCTGCCGCCTGCTCAAGGGCACCGGCGAGGACGAGGCGGCCACCCCGATCATCGCGGTCGTCGGCGAAGGCGGGCTCGTCGCCGTGAGCGCCGAGTGGCGCACCGACGACATCCTGCTGCCGACCGCGGGCCCGGCCGAGGTCGACGCCCGGCTGCGGCTGGTCACCACCCGCGACGGCGGTTCCGCGCAGGTCGACGCCGAGCTGCGGGTCGGCGAGCTGGTCATCGACGAGGCGACCTACACCGCGCGCCTGCGCAAGCGCACCCTCGAACTCACCTACAAGGAGTTCGAGCTGCTCAAGTACCTCGCGCAGCACGCCGGCCGGGTGTTCACCCGTGCCCAGCTGCTGCAGGAGGTCTGGGGCTACGACTTCTTCGGCGGCACGCGCACGGTAGACGTCCACGTGCGGCGGCTGCGCGCCAAGCTCGGCCCCGAGCACGAGCAGATGATCGGGACCGTCCGCAACGTCGGCTACAAGTTCGAGCGGCCGGCCAAGGGCGGCGTGCCCCGCCAGCCGGCCCCGGCCGAAGCACCCGCCGAAACCCCCGAACTCGCGCACTGACGTCGTCCCCACGTTCACCTGGACGCGGCGACAAGCATCGCGTTGCCTCGTGCGCGGGTACGGTCGCAGGGGTGACCGGAGAGTGGCGGCAGGAACTGGACGAGAAGCAGCTCGAGGACGTCCGCGGGCTGCTGCTGGCCGTGCGGGAAGCCGACGGGCGGCCCGAGGTCGAGCCCGCGGGCCCGCTGCCCGGCGAGTTCGACGGCGGTGAGCACCTCGTTGCCTGCGTCGAGGACGAAGTCGTCGGGTACGCCCACCTCGACACGACCGGTGACTCCTTCGGGCACCAAGTCGCCGAGCTGTTCGTGCACCCCGCCCACCGCGACCGCGGCTACGGCGCGAAGCTGCTTCAGGCGCTCGACGAGCGAGCCGCGGTCGGCTTCCGGGTCTGGGCGCACGGCGACCACCCGGCCGCGCGCAAGCTGGCGGTGAAGACCGGCCTCGAGCGCAAGCGCGAGCTGCTGATCCTGCACGTCGACGTCGAAGGCGCGGACTGGCCGGAGCCGATCCTGCGCGAGGGCGTCTCGCTGCGGACGTTCGTCCCGGGCCAGGACGAGGACGCCGTCGTCCGGGTCAACGCGCGGGCCTTCGACTGGCACCCCGAGCAGGGCGCGCTGACCGCCGACGACGTCCGCGCCGACGAAGCCCGGCCGTGGTTCGACGCCGACGGCTTCTTCCTCGCGGAGGAAAACAGCGAGGTCATCGGCTTCCACTGGACGAAGGTGCACGAGCCGACGCCGGGCCGGTTCGGCGGCGAGCGCGTCGGCGAGGTCTACGTCGTCGGCGTCGACCCGGCCGCGCAGGGCGGGGGGCTCGGGCGGGCGCTCACGCTCGCCGGGCTGCGGTACCTCGCGAGCCGCGGCCTGCGGCAGATCATCCTGTACGTCGAGGGCGACAACGCCCCCGCGCTCGCGGTCTACGGCAAGCTCGGCTTCACGCGCCACGAGACAGACGTCCAGTACGGACGGTGACCGTTACAAACGGCACACCAACAGTCCGTCACGGTGTGCGAACGCCCAGGTCACGGGCCGGACACGGCACTCTTTCGGACTAGTAGCACTGCTCACACCGACGGCCTTGTTCACTTTCCGTTCATCTGGAGAGGGCCACCCGTCCACCGTGGCTGCCTAATGTCCGGATCCGGCGCGGCAGCACGCCGCGACGACCCGGTCAAGCTCCTGATGGAGGAAACAGCAGTGAAGATCATGCGGCCCCTGAGCGCGGTGGGCATCGTCGCGAGCGCCGCCCTCGTGCTCGCCGCCTGTGGTTCCGACCCCGCGGCGACCAACAGCAGCAGCTCGAACTCGGCCGCGGCGCCCGCTGCCACCGGCACCGCCGACGTGGAGTGCGGCGGCAAGAGCCCGCTGTCCGCGGAGGGCTCGTCGGCGCAGGCCAACGCCATCCAGATCTTCACGCAGGAGTACGGCAAGAAGTGCTCGGGCCAGAAGGTCAACTACAACCCGAGCGGTTCGGGTGCCGGCGTCAAGCAGTTCAACGCCAACCAGATCGACTTCGGCGGCTCGGACTCGCCGATCAAGGACGCCGACGCGGCCGCCGCCAAGACCCGCTGCGGCAGCGACGCCTGGAACATCCCGCTCGTGGTCGGCCCGGTCGCGGTCGCCTACAAGCTGTCCGGCGTGGACAAGCTGGTGCTCACCCCCGAGGTCATCGCCAAGATCTTCAACGGTGGCATCAAGAACTGGAACGACCCGGCCATCAAGGCGGTCAAGGGCAACGAGAGCCTGAACCTGCCGGACAAGGCCATCCAGGTCGTCTCCCGCTCCGACGAGTCGGGCACCACGGACAACTTCCAGAAGTACCTGAAGGCCGCCTCCAAGGGCGCCTGGACCCAGGGTGACGGCAAGGCGTTCAAGGGCGGCGTCGGCAACGGCGCGGAGAAGTCCAACGGTGTCGCCAGCGCGGTGAAGGCCGCCGACGGCGCGATCACCTACGTCGAGGGCGCCTTCGCCAAGGACGGCATCACCCCGGCCCTGATCGACAGCGGCTCCGGCGGTGTCGAGCTCAACGCGGCGAACGTGGCCAAGTCCCTGGACGCGGCCAAGTTCCTCAAGGAGGGCACGAACGACCTCGCGCTCGACCTCAACGGCATCTACAGCAGCAACACCCCGGGTGCGTACCCGCTGCTGCTGACGACCTACGAGATCGTCTGCTCGAAGTACTCGAACCCGGACGTCGCGAAGGCCGTCAAGGCGTTCCTGACCGTGTCGGCCACCGAGGGTCAGCAGCCGCTGTCCGCGAAGGGCTACGTGCCGATCCCGCAGTCGCTGCAGACCAAGGTGCTGGCCGCCATCAAGGCCATCTCCTGACCGGGTCTTGCGAAGCGTCTCCCGAGTTGATACAGGCTTAGAAGTAGGTCGATGAGCGAGTCAAGCTCGACGCGAACGCCCACCGGCGACCCCGGTGGGCGTTCGTCGTCCGCCACCACGCCCCCGGAGGATCCGATTTCGGAGCAACCAGCCTCGACGGCGACGCCTGAGCCGCCCTCGAAAGAGAAACCGAAGAAGGTGCGGCCCGGTGACCGCATCTTCCAGAACCTGACCACCGGGGCCGGCGTCTTCGTGGTCGGCCTGATCGGCCTGATCGGGCTCTTCCTGCTCATCCAGGCGATCCCGGCGCTGAAGGCGAACAAGGGCAACTTCCTGACCAACCACGGCTGGTCGACCAGTGACCCCGCGAACATGTCGTTCGGCATCCTCGACCTGCTCGAGGTCACGGTGGCGACGTCGCTGGTGGCGCTGATCATCGCGATGCCGGTCTCGCTGGGCATCGCGCTGTTCCTGACGCAGTACGCGCCGCCGCGCCTGGCCCGGCCGTTCGCCTACGTCGTCGACCTGCTCGCCGCGGTGCCGTCGATCATCTTCGGGCTCTGGGGCATCCTGGTGTTCGCCCCGGCGATCGAGCCGTTCTCGAAGTGGGTCAACGACGTGTTCTCGTGGTTCCCGCTGCTGGCGCCCGGCAACGTCGCGCCGAGCGTGCGCGGCACGATCTTCACCGCCGGCATCGTGCTGGCCGTGATGATCCTGCCGATCATCACGTCGCTCTCGCGCGAGGTGTTCGAGCGGACGCCGACCCCGCACATCGAAGGCGCGCTGGCGCTCGGCGCCACCCGGTGGGAGGTCATCCGCACCACGGTCCTGCCGTTCGGCAAGGCCGGGTACGTCGGCGCGTCCATGCTCGGCCTCGGCCGCGCGCTGGGCGAGACGATCGCCTTGGCCGTCATCCTGCTGATCCCGCAGGGCCGCAACTTCGACTGGAGCCTCTTCGACGGCGGGTCGACGTTCGCCTCGAAGATCGCCGCGAACTACAGCGAGTTCAACAACGAGGTCTCTGCCGGTGCGTACATCGCGGCCGGCCTGGTGCTGTTCGTGCTCACCTTCGTCGTGAACTTCGCCGCGCGGTCCATCATCGCCAAGAAGGGGGACTGAACATGTCCACCCCGACTCTCGAAGCCCCCGCCACGACCCCGGCGTTCCAGCAGGTCAGCCTCGGTCGCAAGGTCAAGAACGGCCTCGCGACCACGCTGGTCTGGCTGTCGTTCCTGGTCGCCGTCGTCCCGCTGGTGTGGGTGCTCTACACGGTGATCGCGAACGGCATCAAGCGGCTTCCGTACAGCAACTGGTGGACCCAGGACTTCGGCAACGTCCTCTCCGACGAGGTCGGCGGCGGTGTGCTGCACGCGGTCATCGGCAGCCTGCTGCAGGGGCTCGTCTGCGCGATCATCGCGGTCCCGATCGGCATGCTGGTCGCGATCTACCTGGTGGAGTACGGCCGTGGCCGGCTCGCCAAGGTCACCACGTTCATGGTGGACATCCTCTCCGGCGTCCCGTCCATCGTCGCCGCGCTGTTCATCTACGCGCTCTGGATCACCACGCTCGGCCTGCCGCGCAGCGGTTTCGCCGTGTCGCTGGCCCTGGTGCTGCTGATGATCCCGGTGGTCGTCCGGTCGTCGGAGGAGATGCTCCGGATCGTCCCGGACGACCTGCGCGAGGCGTCCTACGCGCTGGGCGTGCCGAAGTGGAAGACGATCATGAAGATCGTGCTGCCGACGGCGCTGTCCGGCATCATCGGCGGCATCATGATGGCGCTCGCGCGCGTGATGGGCGAGACGGCGCCGCTGCTGGTGCTCGTCGGCTACTCGGCCTACGTCAACTGGGACATCTTCAGCGGCGAGCAGGCCGCGCTGCCCCTGGTGATGAACAACGAACGCGTCACCAACTCGATGGAGCCCGGTTCGGTCGGCTTCGACCGGATCTGGGGCGCGGCACTGACCCTGGTGCTCATCATCGCGATCGTCAACCTCCTCGCCACCGTGTTCGCGCGCCTCGTCGCCCCGAAGAAGAAGTGAGCTGTTCCTGATGGCCAAGCGAATCGATGTCAAGGACGTCGACATCTACTACGGCAAGTTCCACGCCGTGGACGGCGTCACCCTGTCCGTGCCGCCGCGCAACGTCACCGCGTTCATCGGCCCTTCGGGCTGTGGCAAGTCGACGGTGCTGCGCACGCTCAACCGCATGCACGAAGTGATCCCCGGCGCCCGCGTGGACGGCCAGGTGCTGCTCGACGGCGAGGACATCTACGCGTCGGCGGTCGACCCGGTCC
This sequence comes from Amycolatopsis vancoresmycina, assembly GCF_000716785.1. Taxonomy (GTDB): domain Bacteria; phylum Actinomycetota; class Actinomycetes; order Mycobacteriales; family Pseudonocardiaceae; genus Amycolatopsis; species Amycolatopsis vancoresmycina. Next base: position 674,064 of record NZ_JNYY01000006.1, on the reverse strand, counting down.
AGGTGCGCCGCACGATCGGCATGGTGTTCCAGCGCCCCAACCCGTTCCCGACGATGTCCATCAAGGACAACGTCGTCGCGGGCCTGAAGCTGGGTGGCACCAAGGGCAAGAAGACCCTCGACGAGATCGCCGAGCGCGCCCTGCGCGGCGCGAACCTGTGGAACGAGGTCAAGGACCGCCTCAACAAGCCGGGCGGCGGGCTGTCGGGTGGTCAGCAGCAGCGGCTGTGCATCGCGCGGGCGATCGCGGTCCAGCCGGACGTCCTGCTGATGGACGAGCCGTGCTCGGCCCTGGACCCGATCTCCACGCTGGCGATCGAGGACCTGATCGGCGAGCTGAAGAAGGACTACACGATCGTCATCGTCACGCACAACATGCAGCAGGCGGCCCGGGTTTCCGACCAGACGGCGTTCTTCAACCTCGCCGGCGTCGGCCAGCCGGGCCGGCTGGTGGAGCTGAACGACACGGAGAAGATCTTCTCCAACCCCGACGAAAAGGCCACGGAAGACTACATTTCCGGTCGCTTCGGCTGATTTGCCGTTGCCGCGAAAGGCCTTTCCCGCCGGCGCTCGGGGCCGGCGGGGAAGGCCTTTCGTTTCGTCCTAAGTGGAGTAACGAGAAAGCCCCCGGCCGCGACCGGGGGCTTTCTCGTCGTCGGGCTCAGATGTCGTCGTCGGAGCCGTAGCCCGGCATCTTGCCGGTGACCACGAAGATCATCCGCTTCGCCACCGACACCGCGTGGTCGGCGTAGCGCTCGTAGAAGCGGCCCAGCAGCGTCACGTCGACGGCCGCGGCCACGCCGTGCGGCCACTCGCGGTCCATCAGGACCGTGAACAGGTGCCGGTGGATGTCGTCCACCTGGTCGTCGTCGGCCTCGATCGTCTTCGCGGCTTCGACGTCCTTGGAGTGGATGACCTGCTCGACCTGGCGGGCCAGCTTGACCGCCACCTCGCCCATCTCGGCGAAGTACGGCCGCACCGCGTCCGGCAGCACCGGCTCCGGGTGGCGGCGCCGCGCGGCCTTCGCGACGTGCAGCGCCAGGTCGCCCATGCGCTCCAAGCTTTCGGCGGCGTGGATCGCCGCGAGCACCGTGCGCAGATCGGTCGCCACCGGCGCCTGGAGGGCCAGCAGGGCGTACGCCTGCTCCTCGCACTGGGCACGGGCGTCGTCGACCTTCGAGTCGTCGCTGATCACCTGCTCGGCGAGACTGAGGTCGGCCTCCAGGAGGGCGCGCGTGGCGCGCTCCATGGCGTCGGCGACCTGGACCGACATCCCGGCCAGGTGGTCGGCGAGCTGTTCGAGTTCGACATGGTAGGCCTCACGCATGGCCCAACCCTACGGCCAACCGTGACCAAACACCGCATCGCCGGGTGAACCGCACGTGAACCCGGACTAACGATCCTCGCGGATCAGCCCGTCGAGGTGCTCTTGCGAGTACTGGTCGGCTTGGAGCTGCCGCTGCTCTTCGGCTTCGACGTGCTGGTCGGCGGGGCCTGCTCGGCGCGCGGGATCGGCGCGTTCGGGTCGGGCAGCGGGGTGTTGTTGCGCAGCGCCTCGAACAGGGCTTTCGTCTTGCTGACGACGAGCACCTCGTTGCCGCGGCTGTTGGCGATGCCGACCGTCGGGACGGTGAGGAAGGTGATCTTCGACGGGTCCAGGCCCTTCATCGACTGCGCCAGCGTCATCATCTGCTTGACGCCGAGGTTGTCGCCGAAGGTGGCCTTCGCGAAGGCGCTGATGAAGTCGCTGAGCTTGCCGGGGTCGAGCACGACGTCCGACGACATGACCTTCTTCAGCAGCGCGCCGATGAACTCCTGCTGCCGCTTGATCCGGTCGTAGTCCGACTTCGCCACGTCCGCCTTGACGTGCCGCGCGCGCACGAAGTTCAGCGCCTGGTCGCCGGAGATCGTCACGTCACCGGTCTGCATCAGGACCTTGCCGAGGATCTCGTCGTCGATCGGGATGTCGGTGTGGATGGTGACCCCGTGCACGGCGTCGACCATCTCCTTGAAGCCGTTGAAGTCGATGCCGACGAAGTGGTTGATCCGCAGGCCGGTGATCTGCTGGATCACCTTGGTCACGCACGCCGGCCCGCCCACCGCGTACGCGGTGTTGAGCTTGGCGATCTTCTGCCGCGGCGAGACCTGGTCGGTCGTCTTGTTCTGCGCCGGGTCCCAGCGCTGGCAGTCGGGCCGGTCGATCTCGAGGTCGCGCGGGAACGACGTGACGACGACCCGCTTCCGGTCGGCCGGGATGTGCGCCACCATCACGGTGTCGCTGCGCGCGCCGGGGTTGCTGTCGGCGGTGCCGACGCCTTCCTCGTCTGTCGCGCCGTCGCGGGTGTCGGAGCCGACCATCAGGAAGTTCTCGTCGTTGGCCTGCGCGTCGGCGTCCTGGATGTCGGCGGAGTTCTCGTCGAGCGCGGAGACCTGGGTGAACTTCGCGTCGAAGTAGGTCTGCGCGCCCCAGGCGCCACCGACACCGAGGAAGACGAGCCCGGCCACCACGGCGGCGGCGATCCGCCCGAACCGCGCCGAGCGTTCGACCTTCAGCTGCTTCTTCTCCTGCAGCCGGGTCTGTTCGGCTTCGGCCTGCGCCTCTTCGGGCGAGGGGGTGGTCGCGACGACGCGCTGCAGGGCGGTGCGGGTGCTCTCGATGAGCGAGGTGGGCGAGAGCCGTTCCCGGCGTTCCCGCCGCTTGGCTTCTTCGGCTTCCATCTCGTCGTGCGCGGCGGAGAACCGGGCGAGGGTGTGGTCGATCTTGCGGCGGTACTGGGTCGCCTCGTCGATCGCTTCCATCTCGTCGGTCATGGTCAGCGGATCGAGCGCGGCCCGCGGCGGCACGGCGGCCGGGCCGTCGGGGTTGGGCCGCTGAGCTTCCGCAGCTGCCGCGGCACGGCGGGGCGCGGGGCCGTCCGGGCGCTGCGGGTCAACCACGTTTGCAGCGCGGCGGGCGGGCGGGCCGTCGGGGGCGGAACGCGGGGCGGCCCCTTCGGCGGCGGCCGCGGGACGGCGAGGTGCGGGGTGCTCGGCGGTGCGGCGCGGTGCCGCATCGGCGCCGGCGCCGGCCGTTCGGCGAGGTGCCGGGCTGTCGGGGGTGGGCCGCTGGGTTTCCGCAGCTGCGCGGCGGGGCGCGGGGCCGTCCGGGCGGTGCTGGGCAGCCGTCTCGGCCGCGGTGCGGCGGACGGCTGGGCCGTCGGGAGCCGAACGCGGGGCGGCCCCGTCAGCGGTGCGGCGAGGTGCGGGGCCGTCGGAGGCGGGCCCGTCAGCGGCACCCGCGGCACGGCGAGGTGCGGTCCGGCGGGGTGCGGGACCGTCGGCCGCCGGCCGCTGGGCCGTCGTCCCTTCGCCTGCTGCGCGCCTGGGGCGGGGGCTGTCGGGCGTCGGGCGCTGAGCGGGTCCGTCCGGTGCCTCGCCGGCCGGGCGGCGGAGGCGGCGCGGGGGCTGCTGGGCCGCCGCCGTCTGCTGGGGGCCCGGGTTCGCCGCCGGGGGGCGGCGCTGGAGGGGCGCTTCCGGCTGGGGGGCCGCCGTCGTGGCGCGCCTCGGCTGGCGGGGGCGCGGGGTGCGTGATTGACGCGTCGCGTCCGTGGGTACTGGGTCTTCGGCAGGGCCCTGCGCCGGGCGCGGGTGAGCCGGCGGAACCCGGCGTCCGGGCTGGTCGGGGCGGTCCTGCTGTTCGCGGGGCGGCACCGGGCGGGTGCCGGTGGTCCGGGCGACGACGTCGGAGACGCTGATCCCGCCCTGGTCCTCCATCGACCGGCGGCGGCCGGTGCGGCGACCGGTTCCCGGGCTGTCGTGCTCGTCCGGCACTCGGTCTCCTTTCGCGCGTCCGCTGGGCGGGCTGGAACTTGGCCGCCTTCCCCCGCAGGAGGTGATCGTTCCCCCGGCGGTTTTCGTTATCGTACGGATACCCCCCGTTCGTGACGACACCCTCCCGGAATTTTCTTCACCTTGAGTCGACGAACGGCCGGTGCGCGTCGACAAACGGGTGAGTCACCGCGTCGGCAGCCCGGAGTAATGCCCTGTTTGCGTTACTCAGAGTGGGTTATTAACTGTGTCGTTTGCGCGTCGTGATAGGCCACTTTGTTGCGGCCCGCGCGTTTCGCCGCATAAAGCAGCGTGTCCGCGCTGCGCAGCTGGCGCTCCGCCGTCCCGGCGCCCGGTGCCGCGTGCGCCAGGCCGGCGCTGATGGTCACCCGCAACCCCGGCTGGAGTTCTGACCAGGGGTGACGCGCGACGCGGAGCCGGGCACCCTCGACGAACCGGACCGCGTCCCCGGCGTCGACGCCCGGCAGCCACAGCACGAACTCCTCGCCGCCGTAGCGGGCGCAGAAGCCGTCCGGCGGCAGGTCCTCCTGCAGCAGATCGGCGACCCGGCGCAGAACGCGGTCGCCGACGAGGTGACCGTACGTGTCGTTGACGCTCTTGAACCGGTCGAGATCGATCAGCGCGATCCCCAGCGGCGGACGGTCGGTGAACGGTCCGTACAGCCGCTCGTCGAGGTAGCGGCGGTTGTAGCTCGACGTCAGCGCGTCGCGGAGGCTGCCGTCGCGGGCGATGTCCAGCGCGGACCGCAGGTGCTGGTAGGCGCGGCGCCAGTCGCCCTGGGTGGCCAGCACGCCGGCGATGGCTTCGTGCACGCGGAGCAGGTCCGGCGGCCGCGGGCCGGCCGCCCGGCTCAGCGCGCCTTCGCCCTCGGCTGTGCCCACCTCCACCACCCCTTGGTTGTCGTCGCGGTGGAGGTCGCGCTTGAGGTGCCGGTGCGGAGGAAGGTGAATTTCGCTCAAACGGGACTGTGGTGGTTACGCTGCGGAATCACCGGCTCAGAGTCCGGAGAACGGTTCAAGGGCCTTGAGCTGCTCGAACTGGTCCTTGGCCCAGTAACTCACATTGGCCGACGGGTCGTTCAGTAGCTTTGTGTAGTCGGGCCAGGCGACCCAGCGCCAGTCGCCGACCTCCTCCGGGTTCGGCGCCGGCGCGGTGTCGGCCCACGCGGCGAACACCGGGCAGAACTCGTTCTCGACGATCCCCTGGAACGGCGGCGTCCGGTAGCGGTAGTTCGGCAGCACGCAGTGCAGCCCGGACAGCGACGGCATCCCGAGCTCGTAGCCGGCGCGACGGCGGACGGCGTCCTCGAGGGTTTCGCCGGGTGCCGGGTGGCCGCAGACGCTGTTGGTCCAGACCCCCGGCCAGACCTTCTTGTGGAGGGCGCGCTGGGTGATCAGCAGGGCGTTGTCGCTGCGCCGCAGGACGTAGCACGAGAAGGCCAGGTGCAACCGGGTGTGCTCGTGGTGGCTGGCCAGCTTCGGGCCGGTTTCGCCGGTGGGCACGCCGTCCTCGGTGACGAAGACGATCTGCTCGGTCTCGGTTTCGGTCGCGGTATCCACGTCCCCAGTGAACACGACGCCCAACGGCGGCCCGTACCGCGAGGCGGGTGGGTTACGGCCGGTCCGCCCACCGGGGTGACGGGCGGTTACCGCGCGTGGAGGTGCTCGACGAGCAGCGAGGTGACGGCTTCCGGGGCCTCCTCGGGCGCCCAGTGCGTGACGTCTTCGAGCATTTCGAAGCGGTAGGGCCCGGTGACCCAGTTCGCGGTGTCGAGGGCGGCGGTCGAGCCGAAGGAGACGTCCTCGGTGCTCCACACGTACAGCGTCGGAACGGCGATCTTCCCGATCTTCCCGGCGGGCCGCCCGGCCCGGTACCAGTTGAGGGCGGCGGTGAGGGCGCCCGGTTCGGAGAGGCGCTGGACGTAGTCATCGACCTTCGACGGCGACACCCGCCGCTCGAACATGTCCCGCAGCGCGCGGCCGTCGTTCTCCAGCATCCGCCGTTCGGTGACGCGGGTCTGCCGCCACTCGGTCAGGTACCGCGTGCGCAGGTGCTGGTCTTCATCGGTCTTCATGGCCTCGGCGAGCGCGGCGGGATGCGGCGTGGAGACGACGGCGAGGCTGCGAAGGCGTTCGGGGTGCGCGTCGGCGGTCCACCAGGCGACGGCGCCACCCCAGTCGTGTCCGACGAGGTCGAACTTCGGCCAGCCCAGCGCTTCGGTGATGGTGACGACGTCCCCGACGAGGTGATCGATGGAGTAGTCGCTCGCTTGCTCGGGCCGCACATCGGGCGAGTAGCCACGTTGGTCCGGCGCGACGGCCCGGAACCCGAGAACGCCGAGGGTGGCGACCTGGTGCTCCCATTCGACCGCGGCTTCGGGGAAGCCGTGGAGGAGCAGCACCGGCCGGCCGTCTTCGGGGCCGGCGGCGATGGCGTCGAAGGAACCGGCTTCGGTGGGGATGCTGATGTGGTCGATCACAACCTGAATCTATAGCTCGTCGGAGAGCGCGTGTCGGACAGCAGCCCTGACCTCGAGGTCGGGCCGGTCGGCGAGCGGGGTCAAGTCGATGTCGTCGGAGCTGTACAGGCTCAGCTCCCGGAGTCCGGTGAGGCCGGCCACGAGCCGAAGATCCGGAACGGGGGTGTGCTCGAGCTCCAACACCCGGAGTTCAGTCAGGGAAGGTAGCGAGCTCAGATCCACCTCGGGGCACCTGATGAAGCTGAGCTCGGTCAAGCTGCTGGCCCAGCGAACCAGCGCGCGGACGTCCCGGAGGTTGGTGCAGCGATCGAATGTGAGCTTGTGCGGCTGGTCCAGAAAGGACAAACTTCGCAAGTCCTCAAGGCCTGGAACCTGTTCCAGCGTCAGCGCGCGCAGGTACCGCAAGGGGGTCAGCTCGGAGAGCTGGTCGATGTCTTCGATGTTGCTCAGTGTGAGTTCTCTGAGGTTCGGAAGGTTGGCCAGCTGATCCCACCCGCAAGTCGGCTTGTCAGCGATGATCGTGCGCAGCGTCGGAATCCGGGCCAGCGTCCCGATGTCCATCGGTTGTGCGCGGAAGCCGCCACCCATCAGGTGAATGCTCTCCAAGGGAACGCCCGCCAGCAGGGCGAAGTCGAACTCGTCCGAGCCACTGACAACGAAGCCGAGGTGCCTGAGCTGTGGCAGGTGCCTCAGGCTGGCCAGTTCTGCCAGGTCTTCCGCGATTATGTCCTCGATCGGGAGCTCGGCCAGCACGCGTTCGGCGAACTCGACCGGATCGAACATATGCCAAGCCTCGACCAGCTCGTCGATCACAACCTGGTCCCGGGTATTGCGATAGCGGGTCAGCAGTTCGAACGCCCCTTGGCCGCCGATCAACGCGACCGCGTGGACGGTCGCCGCGGTTGATTCCGGAGCCTCGGGTTCGCTGGCGGCCAGGAGGTCGAGAACGAACTCGCCCGCCGACGCCAGAGCCCGCGCTTCGCTCAAGCTTTGCGGCGGGATCAGGGTGCTGGCCCGGTCTTCGATCTCGTTTCGCAGCCGCTCGCTCAACGTCGGTGATGTCTCCAGGCAGGCCAGTGCCACCAGGTCGAGCTTCAGCCGCTCCTGCTCGTCCGTGTCCCACTGGAGGATGCCGTCCAGGAGGCGCTCGCGCTGTGCGGGATGGGCGTGGCCCGCCGCCAGGACCACCACTTCGCGCCACTCGTCCCGGCGGGCGTTTGCCGTCAGGATGCCGATGTCGTCCTCTTCGATCGCCGCCTGGGCGGCCAGGTATTCCTGGAACGTGCGGTGGACGAAGTCGATGCGGCCCGGGACCGGTTCTCGCAGCACGCCTCCGCGGTCCAGCAGGTGGCGGAACACCGTCCGCGGTGTCACGTCGATCTGGCCCATCGAACGCAGCTTCGCCGTGATGCGGGCTTCGGCGTCGGCGGCCGGGACGTCCGTGTGGCCGTTGCGGACCAGCCAGTACGCCAGGCTTCGCAGCAACACCAGCTTCTCGGTCAGCGACAGCCGGACCGGTACGTCGATCTTGCGCTCGATGTCGCGGCTGTCGAGCAGCATGCGCAGCGCGACGTCGTACAGCTCCATGCGGTTTTCCGGGAGGCGTCCGTTGCCCTGGTGGTGCAGCGCGCAGAGCAACGCGCACAGCAGCGGGTTTTCAGCGAGTCGCCGCAGAGGGCTGCGGGCGCCGATGGCCGTGATCAGGGCGTCGCGTTCTTCGTCGCGTGGCTCGCCCGGCAGCGCTTGGTGCCAGCGGGTGACGAACGTCCGGACGTCTCGCGGGGTCATCGGCTGGAGGCCCACCTCGGTGAACCCTTCGCCGCTGAGCCAGCCGGCGGTCACCGCGGCCGGGCGCGTGGTGACGACGAACCGGGCGCGGGGGAACGTGCCGACCAGCTCGCGCAGCCACTCGTGCACCTCGCGGCGGCGCTCGTCCGGGACCTCGTCGAGGCCGTCGACGAGCACGACGGCCCGGCCGTGGCGCAGCTGCCGGTGCACCCAGCCCGGTGGCATCTCGTCGGCGATGTGCCTGCCGACCTCGTCGAGGAAGCGTTCCGGCGATGGCAGCGGCGCGTGGCTGAACCGGCGCAACCGAATCAGGAACGGCTCGATGTCGTCCCAGCCGTCGACGTTCCGCAGCTGCCGGCTCGCGCACTGGACCGCCAGCCACTGCAGCAACGTCGTCTTGCCGGAGCCTGCTTCGCCGCGCAGCAGGATCTTCGACGTCCGTGGCAGTACGTGCTCGATCCGGTCGCCAGGCACCTCCTTGTCGGACGTGACGCTCAGGCTCAGGTAGGCGACCGACAGCGGATACAGCCGGGTTGCCTCGGTCAGGCCCGCGCCGTACAGCTCCATCCGGTCGAGCTTCGTCACGACCTGGCGGCGGAAGTCCGCGGCGAAGTCTTCCGGGTGGCGGCGTTCGGGCAGTGTTGCCAGCACCGTTCGGACCGTCTCGAGGATCTCCGTCTCGCGTTGGAGGATCTCGACGAGGGCACCCGGCTGGAAGCGGGGCAGGGTGCTCGTCACCTGCACCAGGTACGCGCAGCATTCCCGCAGGACTCGCTGGTACAGCTCCGTCGCGTCGACCGAGAGGAGCCGGGTGACGTCGGGGACCGTTCGGAGCAGGTAGCGGTAGAGGTATGCGGCGTCGAGGTCGGTGGCGAACAGGTCGTCGTCGGTCAATGCTGCGCGCTCGAACGTGTCGTGGACCGCCTCCACCGCGGCTGCTCGCTCGTTCTCCGGGACCGCGCGGAACTCCACGTCGAGGAACGGCAGCAGGCGGTCGGCGACGCGGTCTTCGAGGTTGGTGAACAGGAGCCGGAGCTTGCGGCGGTCGTTGAGGCCCGTTACCTGCTTCTCCAGCAGGTCGAGTGCCTTGGCCGAGGCGTCGGCGGCGATCGGGCGGTTGCCCAGCCAGATCTTCGCGGCCGCCTTCACCACCGCCGTCGTCAACGCGATCGCTGAGGCTTCGAGGCTCACCGAGCCGAGCCTAGCCGAGGACCTCCTCCGTTGTGGCCACCGTCACCAGTGGGCCGTACAGGCGCAGGATGTCCAGGGCTTTTGCGTGGCTTTCGTCGTCGACGCCTGCGCAGGCGTCGGATACCACCGTTACCGAGACGCCTGCGTCTGCTGCCGCCAGGGCTGTTGACAACACGCAGCAGTCCGTTGAGACGCCCGCCAGGACCAGGCCGGCTCCTCCTACTCGGGTGGCCATTCGGGGGGTCCACTTGCCGAATGTTGTTGCGTCCACAGTGGACGTCGGCTGGAAGTTGTCGATCACCTGGTACAGCGGGGCACTCGGGGGCTGTAGGGCGAACGGCCACTGCGCGTAGTACCGCTTCCACGCTCCTTCCGGCTGCGTAGGCGCGACGAACCGCGTGAACACGACGTTGGTGCCGAAGGCCGTCACCAGGCGTGCGATCTGCGGGACCACCTCGGCGAAGCGCGGGGTGAACCAGGGGCTTGTCCTGTCGGCGAACACGTTCTGCAGGTCGATGACCGCCAGGACCGACCTCACGCCGCCTCCTGTGCGCGGATCCAGCGGCGCGTCAGCAGCGTTGCCAGGAAGCCCAGTGCCAGCGCCAGCAGGACGCCGAGGTTCGCGTAGGCCCACGCTCCTTCCCGGCCGCCGAGGCCGAACGGTTCCAGCAGGTAGCCCTGCCACTTCAGCCAGTCCGCGGACGTGTTCGTCACCAGGCCCCAGCCGAGCGCCGTCGCCACCAGCACCAGTGCGATCGGCCCGACGCGGACGTCGCCGTAGCGGCCGGCCGGGTCGAAGAGGTCCGGCTCGGCGTAGTCGCGGCGTCGCAGCAGGACGTCCGCGAGCATCACGCCGCACCAGGCCGCGACCGGGACGCCCAGTGTCACCAGGAAGCCCTGGAACTGGCCGAGGAACTCGCCGCCGAAGAACACGATGTAGATCGTGCCGAGGATCATGATCACGCCGTCGACGAGCGCCGCCGCGGGGCGTGGGATGCGCAGCCCCGCCGAGAGCAGCGCCAGCCCGGACGAATAGATGTCCAGCACCGCGCCGCCCACCAGGCCGAGCACCGCGACGATCGCGAACGGCACCAGGAACCACAGCGGCAGCAACGTCGTCAGCGCGCCGATCGGGTCCGCCGCGATCGCCTTGTTCAGGTCCGGCGACGACCCCGCCAGCAGCAGCCCGAAGACCAGCAGCACCAGCGGCGCCACCGACGCGCCGAACGTCGTCCAGCCGACCACGCCGCGGCTCGACGACGACCGCGGCAGGTAGCGCGAGTAGTCCGCGGCCGCGTTGACCCAGCCGAGGCCGAAGCCGGTCATCAGGAACACCAGCGCGCCGACCCATTGCTGCGCCGAGCCGGACGGCAGCGCGCTGACCGCGTCCCAGTGCACGTCGCCGGCCACCAGGATCACGTACACCACGGTGAGCACCCCGGTGATCCAGGTGATCCACGTCTGCAGCTTCATGATCGCGTCGAAGCCCAGCACGCCGGCGGCGACGGTCAGCGCCGCCACCACGACGAGCGCGACCACCTTCGTCGGTGTCCCGCCGCCCCAGCCGAGTCGCTCGAACACGGTCGCCGTGGCCAGCGTCGCCAGCGCGGCGAGCACGGTCTCCCAGCCCACCGTCAGCAGCCACGAGATCGCCGACGGCAGCCGGTTGCCGCGCACGCCGAACGCCGCCCGCGACAGCAACATCGTCGGCGCCGACCCGCGCTTGCCGGCGATGGCGATGAACCCGCACAGCAGGAACGAGAACAGGATGCCGACGACACCGGCCACCAGCGCCTGCCCGAACGAGATCCCGAAGCCGAGGGTGAACGAGCCGTAGCTCAGCCCCAGCACCGACACGTTCGCGCCGAACCACGGCCAGAACAGCTGCCGCGGCCTTCCGCGCCGCTCGGCGTCGTCGATCACGTCGAGGCCGTTGGTTTCCACCTCGAGCCTGCGGGAACCGGTCATCGCGTGGCCTCCACCAGTTGGTCGATCTCCTCCCGGACCGGCGCGGTCGCCGGGCCGGGACGGGTCACCGAAAGGGCGGCCGCCGCGTTGGCGCGCACGGCAGCGTCGAGGAGAGTACTGCCGCGAAGCAGCTCCGCGGCCAACACGCCGCAGTGCGTGTCGCCCGCGCCGGTGGTGTCCACCGCGTCGACCGCGAACCCGGGGACGTCGGTGATCCGGCCGTGTTCGTGCACGCGGCAGCCCTTCGCGCCCTCGCGGACGACGGCGACCGGCGGCAGCGCGCCCAGCACCTCGGCTTCGCGGGCGTTGCAGCTCAGGATGTCTATTGTGGACATTAAGGCATGCAGGTCTCCAGGGTCGATGTCACCGATGAGCGGGCCAGGATCGAACAGGATCCTCGAGCCGGGAAGACGGGGCAGCCACTCGAGGAGGGCCCCGCGATTGAACTCGTGCAACCAACTGTATCCGCTCAGGTACACGACGTCGTCAGTCTTTGGGGTGATCCGGTCGAGCAGTTCGGCGCGCAGCCGTCCTTCGGCGCCGGTGCCGGTCGCGAAGGTGCGCTCGCCGGTCGTGTCGACGAGCACGACGACGATCCCAGTGTCCACTTCGGACACTGGTGCGTGTGCCAGTTCGACCCCTTCCGCCGCAAGGGCCGCGCGGGCGAGATCACCGAAGGCGCCGGTACCGTGACTGCCCGCGTAGAGCACGCGCCCCCCCGACCGCGCGGCGGCGGCCATCACGTTGAAACCGCCGCCGGGCACCAGGTTCGTCGAAGACGCCAGGACGTCGCCGCCGCGCGGGGGCAGGGCCGGCACCGCCATGACGAGGTCGACGACGACCTGTCCGGTGTGCACCAGCCGCCCGGTCATCGCCGGCGCAGCTTCAGGAGTTCGTCGACCAGCGGCCCGAATTCGAGCCGGTTGACGGCGAGCACGGTCTCGACGACGTCGGGCCGGAAGGCGCCGATGCCGTGCGCGGCACCGAGCATCGCCCCGCAGATCGCGGCCACCGTGTCGGTGTCGCCGCCGAGCCCGGCGGCCAGGCGCAGCGCCGCCGGCGGGTCGTCGCCCATGGCCTCGGCCAGCGCGAATGCGGCGACGACGGACTCCTGCGACGCGACCGACGTGCCGATCACCCGCGCGACCGCGTCGGCGACGGCGGCCGGGGCCATGCCGCGCACCCAGCCGCGCGCCCAGCGGATCCGCGCGGCGATCTCCCCGCCGGGCGCCCAGTGCCCGCGTTCCCCGCCCACGACGGCGGCGCGCTCGCCCGCGTCGAGCGCTTCGGCCAGGCTCGCGCCGTCGACGCCGGCGGAGACGACGGCGGCCACCGCGGCGGCCGACGCGATGCCGAGGCTGGTGTTGTGCGTGAGCCTCGCGGTCGCGACGACCGCGTCGACCAGCGTGTGCAGGTCCTCCGACGGCGTGGCGATGCCGACCGGCGCGACCCGCATGGCGGCGCCGTTGGTCGTTCCGGTGCGGCCGGCTTCGTCGGCCGGGACGCCGTCCTGGAGCCGGGACAGCGCCCGTTTGGTGGACGGCCCGAGCAGGTCCGCGGACCCGCGGCGGACCATGTCCGCCTCCCAGATGAGCAGGGCATCGGCGAAGACGTGCGGCTCGACGGTGCCGCGGCCGTCGATGAGCAGCCGGGCCAGCAGGAGGGCCTGCTCGGTGTCGTCGGTGACCGAGCCGGCGGGCATCGACGGCGCGACCGGCTGCTCGGCGACGGCGGTGAGCAGGCCGGTGACCGGCCCGTAGGTGGCGGCGATGGCGGCGCGGGACATCGACTGCGTCGGCATCCCGAGCGCGTCGCCGACGGCCAGCCCGGTGAACGCGCCGAGCGCCCGGTCCCGCGCGCTCACGGGTGCCCGAAGGTGAGGTGGAACTGGAACCGGTCCGGGTCCAGCAGGCTGACGACGCGCTCGACGAGCCGGCCTTCGGCGTCGACCGAGGTGCGCTCGGCGCGGAGGAAGAGCTCGCCGATGCTCCGGCCGAGCAGCCCGGCGGCGCAGGCGTCGAGGCGTTCGGTGCTGATCCACTGGTCGCCCCCGGCGGAGATCCGCCCGGCGGCCTCGAGGGTCTTGGTGAGGGAGCCGTCCCGCAGGCCGGTGCCGGGGAGGTCGGCGAGCGGCCCGACGGCGGGCACGGTGGCGGTTTCGAGCGAGATGCCGCGGTCGTGCTCCCGCCGCAGCCGCCGCACGGCGACGTAGGCCGTCTCGCCGAACTCTTCGGCCAGGGCAACGTCTTCGACGGTCTCGATGCCGAGCAGTTCGGTGGTGACCGGCGCGCCCGCGTCGGCGAGGGCGCGGGCCCAGCCGATCCGCTGGTCGAGCTGGACGCCGTCGAAGGTGACGAACGAGCCGACGCCGGCCTGGGTGGAGATGAGCTCGAGCTGCTGGAGCTCGGACAGCGCGCTGCGGACGGTGCCGCGGCTGACCTGGTACTGCACGGCGAGCTGGTGCTCGCCGGGGAGGCGGTCGCCGTGGGCGAGGCGCCCGGAGCGGATCAGGTCGGTGAGGTCGCCGACCAGCTGCTGCCGCTTGCTGTACATGTACACACCTGTACACCCGGCGTTGTCGCAGGTCAAGCGGCTACCAGGACCCGGGCGTCCGCGGCGATCAGCCGGCCCGCCTTTTCGGCGACCTTGCCGGAGACGACCATGACGATCGCGAAGGCGACGGCGAAGATGGTGGTGCTCAGCCAGACCATGGTCGACACCGGCAGCGTGAACGCGCCGACGACGCGGGCCGCGCTTTCCAGCGCGAAGCCGATGCCCCAGATCACGTTGCAGCGCCGCAGGATGGCGTCGAACCGCGCGGTACCGCTGAGCCGCTCCCACGCGGCTTCGCGCTCCGCGTTGCCGCGGGTGAGGAAGGGGCGCATGGTCTTGGTCATGATCGGCGCCGCGGTGAACGCGGAGGCGAGGATGACGAGGCCGGTGATGCCGCTGCCGAGCGAGTCCTTGGCGATCATCATCCGGGCGTCACCGGTGACGAAGGTGAGCAGCATGCCGACGACGTTCGTGGTCAGCACGACCAGCGCGAGGCCGTTGAGCGTGCGGTCCTTGGCGAACTGGAAGAGGGTCCGGGCCAGCGGGAAGACACCGGAGGCGGCGAGCGCGGCGAAGTCGCTCGCGCCGAGCGAGTGAAGGCCGTAGTAGACCGCCATCGGGACGGCGATTTCGATCGCGAGGGTCTTGAAGAGGGCGGTTCCGGGCTGGTTCGTCGTCATGCGTTGAGCTTGTCGCGGCGGGGGTCTCGGGAAGGATGCCGTCCGCCACGACTTGGGGCTGACAGATGTCACGGCCTCACATTCCGGGCCGCTGCGTCGTCGGGTGGGCATGACAACGTTCCTGCGCGTCACCATCGCGCTGCAGACCCTCGCCGCCTTCCTCTCGGCGGTCACCGCCGGGCTGCTGCTGACCACTCCGCACGGGCACGTTCTCCACAGCGCGTCGGCCTACACGGTGTGGGTCGTCGCCGTCGGGCACGTGGTCGTGGCCGGGCTCGTCTGGCGGCCCGGCGGGGGCTCGCCGCGGGCGGTTCTGCTCGCTGCAGGGTTCCTCGTGCTGGTGACGGCGCAGGTTTTTCTCGGGATCGCGCACGTCAAGGCCCTGCACGTGCCGCTCGGTGTGTTGCTGTTCGGGGTGAGCCTGGTGCAGCTCAGCCGCCCGAGTGCATGTCTTCCGCCTCGGGGACGCAGTCGTCGTCCGGGTCGTCGAGCCAGCCGTGTGGCAGCGTGACCTTGCCCGGTGAGCCCTGGCGGCCGCGGGGGCCGGTGGCGGCTTCGGGGAAGGGTGCGTCGTGGTCGAGCTGGGCGATCAGGTCGTCGAGCTGGTCCATCGACGACAACATCGCGAAGCCGCGGCGCAGCTCGGAACCGACCGGGAAGCCCATCAGGTACCAGGCCATGTGCTTGCGGATGTCGCGCATGGCCTTGTCGTGGCCGTCGTGCTCGATGAGCAGCTCGGTGTGGCGGCGGAGTACGGCCGCGACCTCACCCAGGTTCGGCGGGGTCGGCAGCGGGCGGCCCGCGAAGGCGGCCTCGAGCTCGCCGAACAGCCACGGCCTCCCGAGGCAGCCGCGGCCGACGACCACGCCGTCGCAGCCCGTCTCGGACACCATGCGCAGGGCGTCGGCGGCGCTGAAGATGTCGCCGTTGCCGAGCACGGGAATGCTGGTCACGGCCTCTTTCAAGGCAGTGATCCTGGTCCAGTCGGCCTGGCCGGAGTAGCGCTGCGCGGCCGTGCGGGCGTGCAGGCTGACGGCGGCGGCGCCCTCGGCTTCGGCGATGCGGCCGGCGTCGAGGTAGGTGTGGTGGTCGTCGTCGATGCCGATGCGGAACTTCACGGTGAACGGCGTGTCCCCGGCGGCCTTCACCGACTCGCGGACGATGGCTTCGAACAGCTTCCGCTTGAACGGCAGCGCCGCTCCGCCGCCCTTGCGCGTCACCTTCGCGACCGGACAGCCGAAGTTGGAGTCGACGTGGTCCGCGAGGCCCTCGCCGACGATGATCCGGACGGCTTCGGCCATGGTCTTCGGGTCGACGCCGTAGAGCTGCATGGACCTGGGCTTTTCGGTGGCCCCGAAGGTCATCATGTGCATGGTGCCGGGGTGCCGTTCGACGACGGCGCGGGCGGTGATCATCTCGCACACGTAGATGCCGGCGCCGTACTCGGCGCACAGCTGCCGGAAGGCGACGTTCGTGATCCCGGCCATGGGGGCGAGCACGACCGGGGGATCGACCCGGTAGGGGCCGATCTTGAGGGCGGGCTTGCTCAGGGTGGCGGTCACGTCCTCC
This sequence comes from Amycolatopsis vancoresmycina, assembly GCF_000716785.1. Lineage (GTDB taxonomy): Bacteria > Actinomycetota > Actinomycetes > Mycobacteriales > Pseudonocardiaceae > Amycolatopsis > Amycolatopsis vancoresmycina. The sequence continues at coordinate 658,009 of NZ_JNYY01000006.1, read as the reverse complement.
ATTGTCGCCTGTGGTGTCGGTCACGCCGATCCAGGGCGACGTTCCGGGTCGTCAGCGACGATTTCGACCGGTCGTCGTCGTCACAAACTATCCAGGAGCATGCCGGAGACCAGGGCGGTTGCGCGGGCTACGAGCCGGGCTTCGGCTGATGTCAGAGGTGTTGTTCGCGAGGGTGCGGACGGGCGGCCGTGTCCAGTGCCGACTTCGTTCCTCAGTTTGTTCACCGCGCATGCGAGCTGGTAGAGGCATTGCTGGACGGCCTTATGGGGGTCGCCGTCTAGCGTCTTGGCCGTATTCTGGTGCGCCGGCTCTAGGCCGAGTTGAAGGAAAGCCTGCGCCAGCGTGAACGGAAAGTTCCCATTTTGGGAGTACGCGCCAATTTTCTGTTCCAAAACGTGCCGCGCCGTCGCCTCGTCGAGGTCTTTGCCGTTGCCAATCTGAAGAGGCGCATCGTCCGGGCTGGCGTTGGCTCGGCGAACGTAAGACTGCAATGCGTCGGTCAGTTTGGTTCCTGAAAGGTTGTCTATGACAAGCGGCCGCAGAGCGCCAGTGTTGTCGAGACTGTATCCGAGACTTTCAAAGGAACGACGAAGCGCTTCAATTTTATCTAAGCCTGGACAGCTGGCGCTATCGGTGTCAAACTCGTTCTTTACGCGACAGAGAGCTACAAGGTGTTGCGCTAGCGCCAAACCGGACTGTGGAACATGGTCGGCGGCGTAGATGAATACTGCTCGCACGCGCTTGGCCTTGCCGATTGGGTCGGTCGAACTTCTGCGTGGGTCGCCTTCTGTGAGCCCGGCGCGTTCGAATGCTCGGTCCAGCTCGTCATGGGATGGGCTATCTAACCCTTGTTCGAAGAAGGGTGTAAGGGCTCCGCCTAGTTCGATCAACTCGATCATGGTCCTCGGCTTTCGGTCAGCTCAGGCGTAACCCACCAGTTTAGATTGTGGACGCAGTGTCGGTTGACCAGCCTTCGGCTCTGCTGTCAGAGCTCAGGTGATGAGGCTGCGGCTGGAAGTTCCGATCAGCTCGAAGACCGAGTTGCAGACTTAGAAGCATGCTCGCGGTGCTCACCGGGCGACCACTGGGCTTGCCTCCAGGGTCGACGGACTGGAAAGTCGGACGGAGGGGGAAGACAACAAAGTTGTCAATGTGCTGACATCCGGCAGCCGAAGTTGGAGTCGACGTGGTCGGCGAGCCCTTCGCCGACGATGATCCGGACGGCTTCGGCCATGGTCTTCGGGTCGACGCTGTGGAGCTGCACGGACCTGGGCTTTTCGGTCGCCCTGAAGGTCATCATCTGCATGGTGAGGGGGTGCCATTCAACGACGGCGCGGGCGGTGATCATCTCGCACACCTAGATGCCGGCGCCGTACTCGGCGCACAGCTGCCGAAGGCGACGTGTCGCCTGTGGTGTCGGTCACGCCGATCCAGGGGCTCGCGACCACCGCCGAACGGTGTAGCAAGTCGGCAGCGGACTGCGATATCCACCCCGTCTCTATCGATGAGGGGGCAGGGAGTGGTCCAGCGGCGTGCGCTCTCGGTTGGCGTCGGCTCGTTCGACCGGCACCACCCGCTCGACTACGCGCCCGGACTCTCCGAACAGCTCGAGCGGGAACTGGCCGAGCTCGGCTACGCGACGAACGGGCACCGGACGCGGACCCGGGTGAACGGCGACGACCTGGGCGCCATGGTCGCGCGGGCGCTGGCCGACGGTGACGACGACGACCTGTCGATCGTGCACCTGGTCACGCACGGGGAAAGCGTCGCGGGCGACGCCACGGTGTTCGCCATCGGCAGCGACGGCGCCCGGCACGGCGAAGCCAGCGTCGCGCACTGGCTGACCATGCGGCAGAGCGTGCCGGGGCCGACCACCCTGTTCCTGCTCGACCTTTGCGCGGCCGGCACCGCCGCCCGGCTGCCGTGGCAGACCCGGCTCGCCGACGCGCCGCGGGGCTGGGTCATCGCGGCGTGCGGGCCGCGGGAGCTGGCCTTCGGCGGCCGGTTCACCCAGGCCGTCATCAACGTGCTGCGCGGGCTCCGCGGCGGGGAACTCGACATCGATCCCGGCACCGAATTCGTGCCGTTGACGACCATCGCGCGGGCGATCCGGCAGGAGGTGAACCGGCTGGCCGTCGCGGCGAAAGCGATTCCGCAGCAGGTGACCGCCAGCCTCGTCGACCTCAGTTCCGACGAAGAGCCGCGGTTCTTCCGCAACCCGGAATACGACCCGGATCCGCGGCGGAGTTTCCGCGCGGAAGTGGACCCCGGTGTCATTCCCTTTTTCGACGACCTCGACGAAGGACTCGACGCACGCCACTTCGTCGAGCGCGCAACCGGTTTGGGCGGGTTGCGCGAAACCGGCGCGACGATCGCCTGTTTCTCCGGTCGTGACGAGGAACTCCGCCGGATCTCCCCGTGGCTGAGCGGCCACGGCGACGACCGGCCCCTCTGCGTCGTCACCGGCAGCCCCGGATCGGGCAAGTCGGCGCTGCTCGGCGTGCTGACCTGCGCGGCCAGCAGCCAGCTGCGTGACGTCACCCGGCACATCTGGCACCGGGTGGCCCAGGCGCCGGTGACGATCGACGGCCTCGCTGCCGTGCACGCCCGCCAGCGTGGTCTCGACGGCGTGGCCGGTTCGATCGCCCGCCAGCTCGGCTTCCCGGAGAGCCTCCCGGTCGGCGAGCTGATCACGGTGCTGCGCGACCGGTCGGCGGTGCTGGTGGTCGACGCCCTCGACGAAGCCGACGACCCGGTGCGCATCATGAACGAGCTGCTCCTCCCCCTCGTGCGGCCGGGCAAGCCCGCGCGGTTGCTGGTGGGGGTGCGCAACTACGAGGACTTCCGCCCGCTGTTCGAGCAGGCCACGCTGGTCGACCTCGACCAGGTCGAGCAGCACGTCCTCGAAAACGACCTGTTCACGTACGTGATCAACCTCCTCCGGGCCACGCCCCACTACCGCGCCAACGGCGGCGTGTCCGGTGAGTTCGCTTCGGCCGTCTCGGCCACCTTGGCCCAGCCGGGGCAGACGGGCCCATTCCTCGTCGCCGGGCTGTACACGCGGCATTTCGTGACCGGCAAGGCCGTCCGCAACGCGGCCGAGGCGGCCCAGCTGGGACGGCGGGTGCCCCGCGACCCGGCCGGCGTGCTCGACCTCGACCTGGCGCTGCACCAGGACGAACCCTGGTTGCGGCCGGTGCTCACCGCGATCGCGCACGCGCGGGGCGCCGGCCTGCCGATCTCCGTCCTGCGCCGCCTGGCCCCCGCGTTCGCGGATTCGGCGGCCCGGCCGAGCGTCGCCCAGGTCCGGGCCGCGCTCCGGCTCGCCAGTTTCTACCTGCGGCAGTCGCTCGACACCGACCACAGCAACCTCTACCGGCTGTTTCACCAGGGCCTGGCCGACGCCCTGGTGAAGGATCGCCCGTTCACCGCGACGGCCCTCGATGCGCTGCTTTCCTCGCTCGGCCCGGCGGAGAGCCGGGACTGGAACGCCGCCGAGCCCTACCTGTTCCGGCACGCCGCGGACCACGCCGCCGACGTCGGGCTGGCCGACGAGCTGACCGCCGATCCCGGGCTGTTCCTGCACCCGGCGTTCGTCGGCGAGCACGGTTTCGGCCCCGTGACGAGCGCGGCCGAACTGGCGCTGGCCGCCACCCGGCGGGGCATGCCTTCGCTCGCGGCGCGCGCGGCCGAGATCGCCGCGCTCACCTGGCGGCCGTGCTGGTCCATGGGGTCGTCCGGCGAAGGTGCCGCCGGGCCTCGCAAGGCCGCGGCCGCGGCGGTGTCGATTTCCGGTCACCGCGTGCTCGCGGCCGGACCGGACGGGCTGCACGAATGGCATTGGCCGACGGGCCGTGAACCCGTGTTTTCGAGAACGAACCCGGCCGTTGCCGGACACCTGGTGACGCTCCCCGCGGCGGACGGCACCTTCGCGGTCGCCAAGGCGGTGGGCGGGAAGAACGAAGTCGCGTTCGTCGGCGGCAGCCGGGTCACCGGGACTTCGCGTCTGGTGTCCCCAGCGATCGCGCTCAGCCGGGGCAACCCGTCCGGATACGTGTGCGTGACCGCAGGCGGGCTGGTGACGCAGATCGCCGACGACGGCACCGTGATCGGTCACCAGGACACCCGGCACCGGAGCACGTCGTGGGCGCTGGGGGCGAGACCGGCGGAGCCGGTCGCCGTTTCGGTGGATTCCGAGGATCAGCTGGTGCTCTTCGAACGCGGGGCGAGCTGGACGAACCTCTACCCGATTGCCGGGCGGGTGAGTTGCTTCGACATCAGCCAGGACGGTGACGTTCTCGTGGCCGGGACGGCCGGCGGGTGGACCGGGCTCGTCGATCGGCGGCGCTTCGCGAGCTGGAACTACGAGCGCAACTTCGCCCAGCCGGTGACGGCCGTCGGGGTCTCTGCCCATTCGGCGGTGCTCGCCGTGGGACTGGCCGACGGCCGCGTCGTCGTGATCTTCGCCCGCAGCAGGCAGGAGCTGGCTGCGGCGAAACCGGCCGACGTCGCCATCGTGCACGTCAAGGTGAGCCCCGAAGGGCGGTGCGTGGCGCTCGACGCGGGCGGGAACCTGCACTACGTGGGGCCCGAGGGCGCAGGCACGCTGGAAATCCCCAGCGAGCCGGCGCCGCCGCGAACGGCGGATCAGCGGCCGCCGGTCCTGGCCGTCGCCGGGGACAGCCGGGACGGCACCTTCGTCGCCACGGAGAACCGGGTTCTCCAGGTCGACCTGCCGACCGGCGATGTGGTGGCGGAGGTTGCCGTGGATGCGGTGCCGACCGAGCTGGTGCTGACCGAACTGGAACAAGAGCGGGTCCTCCTGGTCCGCACCGGCGACGGCGACTTCGTGTGGCGCCCGGGCTCCGGGCTGAGCCGGATCCTGGCGCCGGGCTGGGTGCTCGACCGGCTCCGGGACCGGACGGCCTCCGGGGACGTGCAGATCGGCGAAAGCATCGTCACGGTGGCGCGGAAGGGCGACTACGTCGTGGCGTCCGAGGCCGGGCGGCAAGAACGGGTCGTCGGTGTGCACGACGGGCTCGCCGTCGTCCGGTGCGCTCGCCTGGCCGGCCGCGCGGTGGCGGTCAGCGGCGGTGCGGACGGTGTCGTCCGGATCTGGGACATCGCCCGGGCCACCCTGCTGGACGCGCTTTCCGCCGGTGGTCCGGTCTGGCGGATCTTCGTCACCCCGCGGGCGGATCACCTGCTCGTCGCGGCCGGCGGTGAGCTGATCGCGTTCCGGAACGCCGCCGTGGCGGGAGGCTGAGTGAACCAGCTTCGTGTGCTGGCCATCGGCGTGGCCGACTTCGACGCCCACCCGCGGCTCGCCTACGCCCCCGACCTGGCGCTCACCCTGTCCGACGAGCTGAAACAGCTGGGTTACGTTCCACAGGCCGTGCCGGAGGCGACCCGCCTGACCAGCGAAGAAGTGGGCTCGCTCGTCAAACGGACCCTCGCCGACGGCGCCGCCGGGGACCTGACCGTCATCCACCTGAGCACGCACGGCCGCGGCACGGACGGCGACGCCACCGTCTTCGCGCTCGGCAGCGACGGGGTGGCGCACGCCGACAGCAGCATCGCCCACTGGCTGACGATGTGCGAAACCGCCGACGGCCCGACCACGCTGTTCCTGCTCGACCTCTGCGACGCCGGGATCGCCGCCCGGCTGCCCTGGCAGGGCCGGCTCGCGGCCACGCAGCGGAGCTGGGTCATCGCCGCTTGCGGCCCGCACGAACGGGCGTACCGCGGGCGCTTCAGCCAAGCCGTCGTCAACGTGCTGCGGGCACTGCGGACCGGGGAGCTCGACATCGGGCCCAGCGTGGAACACGTGCCGCTGCGGACCGTGGCCAGGGCGATCAGGCAGGAGGTCAACCGGCTTTCCCGGGCGGCGAACGCCATTCCGCAGACCGTGACCGCCAGCCTGGTCGACCTCAGCTCGGCGGCCGAACCGCCGTTCTTCCGCAATCCCGCCTACCTGCCCGATCAGCGGGTGCAGCTGCGGGCTTCGGTCGACGAAGGCGTCCTGCCCTTCCTCGACGACCTCAAGGAAGGCCTGGACGCCCGGCACTTCGTCGAGCGGGCCAGCGGCCTCGGCGGGCTGCTGGAAATGGGCGCTTCGATCGGCTGCTTCTCCGGCCGGGCGCGGGAGCTCCGCCGGATCTCGCCGTGGCTCAGCGGGCACGGCGACGCGGCACCGCTGTACGTCGTCACCGGCAGTCCCGGCTCCGGCAAGTCGGCGCTGCTGGGCATCCTGGTCTGCGCGGCGAGCACCACCCTGCGGTCGGCGACGCAGCACATCTGGAACCAGGTCGCCCAGGCGCCGGTGACCATCGACGGGCTCGTGGCGGTGCACGCGCGGCAGCGCGGGGTCGAGGGGATCGCCGCGTCGGTCATCCGCCAGCTGGGGTTGCCGGAGAGCCTGCCGGTCGCCGACCTCGTCACGGCCCTGCGGTCCCGGTCCGCCGTCCTGGTCGTCGACGCGCTGGACGAGGCGAACGACCCGGCCCGGATCATGAACGAGCTGCTGCTGCCGCTCGTGGAACCGGGGAACCCGGTCCGGCTGCTGGTCGGGGTGCGCAACTACGCCGATTTCGAGCCGCTGTTCGCGCGTGCCACCACCGTCGACCTCGACCGGGTCGAGCCGCAGGTGCTGGAGAACGACCTCTTCGACTACGTGCAGGGGTTGCTGCGCGCGACCCCGACCTATCGGGGCAGGCACAGCGTTTCCGCCGAGTTCGCGGGCGCGGTGTCGGCCGCGCTGGCGGTGCCCGGGCAGTCGGGACCGTTCCTGGTCGCCGGGCTCTACACCCGCTACTTCGTCACCAGGGCCGAAACCGACGACACGGCCGCGGCGGCCGAAATCGGCGGCGACGTGCCCCGCGACCTCGCCGGGGTGCTCGAGCTCGACCTCGCACTCCACCGCGACAACCCGTGGCTGCGTCCGGTGCTGACCGTGCTCGCGCACGCCAGGGGCGCCGGGGTGCCCGTTTCGGTCCTGCGGCGGCTGGCCCCGGTGTTCGGCGGCCCGGCCGGTGCGCCGGGAGCGGCGGAAATCCGGGAGGCGTTGCACGCAGGCAGTTTCTACATCCGGCAGTCCGTCGATTCGGACCACAGCAACCTTTACCGCCTGTTCCACCAGGGGCTGGCGGACACGCTCGGGGCGGCCGAGCCGTTCGGCGAACGCGCGCTCGACGCCCTGCTCTCCTCCCTCGGCCCGGCCGACGCGCGCGACTGGGACGCGGCCGAGCCGTACCTGTTCAGGCACCTGCTCGAGCACGCCGGGGACGGTGCCGCGGTCGCGGAACTGCTGTCCGACCCGGGGCTCCTCCTCAGCGAGCGGTTCACCGGGGGCGGCCCGTTCGGCGCCATCGGCGGGCCGGCCGAGCTGGCCATGGCCGCGGCTCGGGCCGGGATGCCGGTGCTGGCGTTGCGCGCGGCCAAGCTCGCGGGGTTGCGGTGGCGGCCGAGGTGGGTCACCGGTGCGATGCAGCAACCGGCCACCGTTTCCGGGCCGCTGGTGGCCGGACTGACGTCCGTCGCGATCTCGGCTGACGGACGCCGGATCGCCGGTATCGGCGCGGAGGGATTGCACGAATGGCAATGGGCGACCGAGTTCGCGCCGGATTTTGTTTCGCGGGAAAAGCTGGTAGCCGGAAGAGTTGTCGCCAGGCCTACAGGCGAAGGGGAAGTTGGGATCATATCCGAACGTGGTCTCGTGGTTTACGAGGGTGCGGGGAGAACGTTCTTGTTGGCCATCGGGGTTATCTCCCAGGCGGTCCGTGAGCCGTCGGGAAGCTACTTGTGCGTTGGTCCCAGCACGATCTTCAGGGCCCACCGTTCCGGTAGGACTGAAGTCCTTTGCCGACTGGCTCCCGAAAGCGGTTCGGTTCGCCTGGGTGCGTCAGAAGATTCGATCACTGCGCTCGCTACCCGGTCCGGTGTCGGCAGAGTCATCGATGTCTTGAGGAGCGCCACCAACGAATTCACCATTGATGATTCGATTTCGTGTATCGTTTTGTCCGATTGTGGTCGTTACCTGATGACCGGAACTGCGAACGGTGAAGTCGCGGTCAACGAGGTGAAGAACATCGACGACTGGGCCCCCGTAAAGGCGGTCGACACCAAGCTGTCCGCGGTGGCCTTTTTGCCGGATGCGTCCGGCGGGGCCGCCGGTACGGTCGACGGCCGGATCATCGCGTGGCGGGACAGCAAGGTGATTATCCGGTGTGCGCCGTCGAAGGCAGCCATTGTCGCGATTTCGCTGAGCGACGGGATGCGAGGCGTGGCACTGGACAAGACCGGAGTTGCCTACCACTTCTCCGAAAGGTCGCCGCTCGCCCCGCCGATCGACGATGCCCCGGGAGAGGTGCCCGTCACCAGTGTGGAGGTCGATCGCGACGACGATATTTTCGTTTCCTATTCGGACGGTCATATATCCTTGATGGCGGACGGCGTGGAAAGCGTACTGCGGTACTTCCGGGCGCCGGTCGACGAGCTGAGGTACACCGAAGTCGCGGGCCAGGGCGTGGTGGTGGCCCGAGTCGGCCGCGAAGGGCACTTTCTAGCCATCGGCCACGATCCAGTCCCGATCTCCCGGCTCGATTTCGTCGATTGGTGGCAGCCGCGGGACGCGGAGGAAGACCGGATCCTGGTGGGCGGCAGGCTCGTCACGGTGATCGGCCGCGCCAACGAGCTGCTCACCCTCGGCCAAGACGATACGCAGACCGAGATCCTGGGGCGGCACGAAGGGCTCACCGCGCTGCGGTGCGTTTACTGCTGGGGTACGGCCGTGGTGGTCAGCGGGGGCCAGGACGGCGTGGTGCGGTTCTGGAACTTGGCGAGCCGCCTCCTCCTGGAGACGGCGTTCGTCGGCTCCCCGGTCCGGCGGATCCTCCTGCACGAGGACGGAAAACGGATCCTGGTGCTGACGATGGGCGAGCTGATCTGCTTCGAAGGCGCCGGCTGACGGCCGCGCTCATCGCGGGCGCAGGTGCTCGCCGACGACGGAACGCACCACCCGCGTCGCCAGGTACCTCGTTGCGGCATGGGTGAAGCCCATCCCGGCCGGTGCGGAGAAGTCTTCGACGTCCGAAAAGCAGCCCTGCAGCTCAGGTGGGATCGCGACCAGGTCGGCCGGGTCGGCGACGTTCACCCAGCGCCCGACGCCCGGCGGGCGGCCGCCCTTCCCGTCGACCGGGGCCGGCTGCAGCAGCGGGTGGATGCGGTCGGGCAGGCCGAGCGGCGAGCCGATCGTCACCAGCAGTTCCACCTGCAGCGCCGGATAACTCCACAGCGTCTCGTACGTCACCACCGAGCCCAGGGAATGGGCGACGACGACCCGCGGCCGGTGCAGGCTGATCGCCGTCGCCACCTCGGTGCGCACGGCCTGCCGTCGAGCCGGGGCGAGCGGGTCGAAGTAGCACACCACCTCGCCGAGGAACGCCGCCAGAAACCGGTCGACGACGTCCCGGTCGAGCCCGTAGCGCTGGACCCACCAGGCCGCCAGCTGCCGGATCGGCGCCAGCGCGCGGCCGTGGTCCGGTTCACCGGCGAGGGCGATCGCCTGCATCCAGCACGCCAGCAGCTCCGCGGGCGCCCCGGCGAACGCCTTGTCGAGGAGCTCGAGATCGTCGTCGCCGTGGTGGTCGAGGGACAGGTGGTGGGCGTAGTACGCCACCTCGAGGGACGTGACGCCCAGCGCGTCCGACCAGTCACGTTTCAGCGTCGCGGCCCGGTCGGCGGGCAGCACCGATCGCCAGTTGCCGACGCCGTGCACCCCGAGAACTTCGGCACCCATCCCGGCGGATCCCTCCTGCGGCGGTCGGCGGTACCGCTGGGAGTCGCCCGCCCGATCGGCGTCGTTACGCCTAGGCTCGCCGCATGACCGACACGCCCCTTCGCTGGGGGATCATGGGAACCGGCGGGATCGCCGGGGCCTTCGCCCAGGACCTGAAGCTCACCGGTTCCGGTGTCGTCGCCGCGGTCGGGTCGCGGGCGGCCGGGAGCGCCGCGCGGTTCGGCGACGAGCACGGCGTCCCCGTCCGGCACAGCAGCTACGAGGCCCTCGCGAACGATCCCGGCGTCGACGTCGTCTACGTCGCCACCCCGCATCCGATGCACCACGGGAACGCGCGGCTCGCGCTCGAGGCCGGTAAACCCGTGCTCGTCGAGAAGCCGTTCACGATGGACGCCGGTGAAGCCCGGGACCTCGTCGAGCTCGCGCGTAGCAGGAACCTCTTCCTCATGGAAGCGATGTGGACGCGCTTCCTGCCGCACATCCGGCACGTCCGCGAACTCCTGCCGCAGCTCGGGGCCGTCGTCACCGTCGCCGCCGACCACGGGCAGTGGTTCGCCGAAGACCCGGCCTTCCGGTTGTTCGCGCCGGAACTCGGTGGGGGCGCGCGGCTCGACCTGGGGATCTATCCCGTGTCCTTCGCTTCGATGGTGCTCGGGGCGCCCGAGCGCGTTGCCGCCATGGCCAGCCCCGCCTTCACCGGTGTCGACGCGCAGACGTCGATGCTCTTCGGCTACGCCAGTGGTGCGCAGGCCGTGCTCACCTGCACGTTGAGCGCCGTTTCGCCGACCACCGCGTCGATCGTCGGCACCGACGGCCGCATCGAGATCGACGGGCCCTTCTACGCCCCGGCCTCCTTCACCTTCATCCCGCGCGAAGGCGAACGGCGTCGCTTCGAGTACGTCGACGAGGGGCGTGGCCTGCGGCACCAGGCCGACGAGGTGGCGCTCCGGCTGGCCGCCGGGGAGACCGAGAGCCCGCTCATGCCGTTGGCCGAAACCGTCTCGATCATGACCACCATGGACCAGGTGCTGGCCGCGACCAGGACGTGACCGCGGATTGAGTAGTGCTACGGATCCGCAGGTCGGCGCGGTGCGTGACGCTGTCCGGTATGACCACCGAAGCAGCTGTGCTCCTCCGGCTCGCCGTCGAGATCGACGACCTGGGGCGTCGTCTCGCCCTGGTGGGTTCCGAACTGCGGACCGTCCGGTCCGAGCAGGCCGCCGAGCCGGAGCAGGCACCGCAGCCCGAGCCGCAGCCCCACCCGCAACCGCCTCCCGGGCCGGTCCGGCCTGAGCCGGTCCCGTGGCCGCAGTACCAGTGGCAACCGCCGCCGCCTCCGCCGCCGCAGTACTTCCCGCCGCCGCCGTACCCGCCCCACCAGCCCGTTCCGCGCCCGACGCTGGGCGAGAAGCTCGGCCGGGAAGGCGCCGGGAGCCGCGTGCTCGCCTGGGTCGGCGGGGCCGTCACCCTGCTCGGTGTCGTCCTGCTGCTCGTGCTCGCCGTGCAGCGGGGCTGGCTCGGGCCGCTGCCGCGGGTGCTCGTCGGGGCCGCGTTCGGGCTGGCGCTGACCGGCACCGGGGTGTGGCTGCACCGCAAGCCCGCCGGCCGCACCGGTGCCTTCGCGCTCGCCGCCACCGGCATCGCCACGCTCTACCTGGACGCCGTCGCCGCGACCACGCTGTACGGGTTCCTGCCGGTGCTCGCCGGGCTCGCCGCCGGGCTGGTGGTCGCCGTCGGCGGCCTGCTCGTCGCCGTGCGCTGGGAGTCGCCGCTGCTGGCTTCCGCCGTCGTCGTCGGGTGTGTCGTGTGCGCGCCGATGATCGTTCGCGGGTTCACCCCCGAGCTGGTCACCTTCCTGCTGATGGTGCAGCTCGCGACGGCGCCGGTGCAGCTGCGCCGCGACTGGTCGTCGCTGACGCTCGCGGCCGGCGTCCCGCCGCTGCTCGCTTCCGTGATCAGCACCGCCGTGCTGGGCGGGGGCGGCAGCTGGGCCAACACCGCCGCGGCCGCCGGGGCCGGGGTCGCCGGCGTGGCGCTCGCCCTGATCGTGCTGCGCCGCCGCGAGAACGACCCCGGGGCGCTGTCCGTGCTGGCGACCGCCGTGCTGCCGACGTTCATCGCGGCCGTGCTGCTGCCGAAGGCCCAGGCCGTGCCGATCACGGCCGGCGCGGGCGTCGTGCTGCTCGCCGTCTGGGCGGCGCGCCGCTGGTGGCCCGGGTTCGCCGGGCAGGTGGCCGGGCTGGCCGGCCTGCTGGCGGTCCTGCAGGCGACGGTCACGCAGTTCGACGGATCGGCGCGAGCCGGGGTCCTGCTCGGGGAGGCGCTGCTGCTGGTCGTGGCCGCGGTGGGCGGCCGCAACCGGGGTGCGCTCGCCGCCGCGCTCGGCTTCGCGGCGATCGGCGGCCTGATCGGGGTGGTCTTCGACGTCACGCCCGCGCTGCTGATCGTGCCGCGCAGCCGCTCGGCCGCCGAGCTGGCCGGGGCCCTCGCGGTCGCCGCGCTGATCCTGGCCGTGTCGGTCGCGCTGCCGTGGGCCGCGGCCCGGCTGGCGGTGTTCCGCGGGCCGGCCGACGACCTGCCGATCTGGCTCCTCGCCGGGGTTTCGGCGCTCTACGGCGCCGCCGGGGTCGTGCTGTGCGGCGCGCTGCTGGCGGTTCCCGGCCGGACCGGGTTCCTGCTGGGCCACGCGCTGATCACGGTGTCGTGGACGGTCGCGGCGCTCGTGCTGCTGCTGCGCGGGATCGACGTCGTCGCGCTCCGCGTGACCGGGCTGATCCTGGTCGGGGCCGCGGTGCTCAAGCTGGTGCTGTTCGACCTGTCGGCGCTGGACGGGCTGGCCAGGGTGGGCGCGTTCCTCGGCGCCGGCCTGGTGCTGCTGGCGGCCGGGACGCGGTACGCGCGACGGGTCGCGTCACGTTAAGTGCGGGAAGAAATTGTCGGTGCCCCGTGGTTACCTGGGTCACCAGACCGGCTACCGAGGGGCACCGACATGGCCACACCCCAGCTCACCGACCGGGCGGGCGAGAAGATCGCCTGGCTGACCACCGTCACGCCGAAGGGCCGGCCCGCGCCACGGCCCGTGTGGTTCGTCCTCGAGGGCGACGACATCGTGCTGTTCAGCGAGCCCGGCACCGCGAAGCTCCGGCACATCGAAGCGAACCCCGAGGTGAGCTTCCACCTCAACAGCGACCCCGGCGGCGGCTCGATCCTCGTCGTCACCGGAACGGCGCACGTCGAGGAGGGCAAGGCGTCCGAGGCGCCCGGGTACCTCGACAAGTACGGCCCGCACTACGCGGCGATCGGCTTGACCGCGGACGGGTTCGACGCCAAGTACTCCGTCCGCATCCGCGTGGTGCCCGAGCGCACCTGGGGGTTCTGAACCGGTCCACTTCGGACCGCCACCGAGCCTGAGTTCGTGAGAAAGTGACGGATTTCCCAGCCGGTGGCCGGTCCGCGGGCCGGTTATGGTGCCTGGGTGGCCGAACACACCGGCGAAACCCGCAACGAGCAGCTCACCCGCAACGTCGGCGAGCTGCTGCAGGAGCTGCGGGTCGCCCAGGCCGGGGTGCAGATCCTCTTCGGCTTCCTGCTGTCGGTCGTGTTCACCGACCGGTTCCACGACGCCAGCGGGTTCGAGAAGGCGCTGCACCTGTCCGCGGTCGCGCTCGCCGTCGCGGCGACGGCGCTGCTGACCGCGCCCGCGGCCTGGCACCGGCTGCTGTTCCGCACGGGCAGCCGGGACCGGATCCTGCGCGTCGGCAACCGGTTCGTGCTGGCCGGGCTGGTCTGCCTGGCACTGGCGATCACCTCGACGGTCGCGCTGATCGCCAAGGTGGTCTACGGCTGGGGCGCGATGACCGTGATGGCCGTGCTGTGCCTGCTGCTGTTCGGGATCCTCTGGTTCGTCATGCCGTTCCGGCTGAACCCGGACCCTCAGCCGAGCGGCCCGCCCAAGTAGAGCGTGTCCTCCTGGACGAAGCAGAGCGGGTTGCCGAACGGGTCGTCCGCGTAGAACGACCGCTCGCCCCAGAACTGCGTCTCGATCGCGTCGTCGAGCCAGCGCGGCCCGGCGGCGCGCACCCGCTCGAACGTCTCCTCGACGTCTTCGACCGCGAGGTAGACGATCCGCGGGTCCCGCTGCGGCCGGGGCTCGCGGTGCTCGGGCGGCGCCTCGACGCAGGCCAGCACCACACCGCCGCAGGTGAAGTAGTGCCGGTTGACCGCGATGCGCTCGCCGGGGTCGCCGAAGACGGCGGCGTAGAACGTGACGGCGACTTCGACGTCGTCGACGGGCTGGATCAACCGGAACACCCGCGGGCCGCTCATGCGGGCACAGTACCGCTGTTCATCCCGTGTTCGGCAGCAGTTGCCGGTGCGGTCGGAAGCCGCCCGTAGCTTCCCGCCCGTGACTGACACTTCTCGCCGGACCTTCCTCCTCGGCGCCCCCGCCGTGGCCGCCGCGGTGACCCTGCCGAACGTCCTCGGCGCGCCCGCCGCCGAAGCCACCGGACGGCACCGCCCGGACGCCGAAGATCCGCGTTTCACGCTCGTGGTCATGCCGGACACGCAGTACCTGTTCGACGAGGACCGCGGTGACGCGGCCCCGCTGGACGCCTCGCTGCGGTACGTCCTCGACGAGTCGGCCGACAACGTTGTCTTCCTCGCGCACCTCGGTGATCTCACCCAGAACGGCCGGGCGGACGAGTTCGCCAGGATCAGCCGGTCGTTCCAGGCGCTCGACCGCCGCCGGTTCCCGTACAGCACGCTGGCGGGCAACCACGACATCGACGGCTCGAAGGACGACCAGCGCGGCCCCTCGCCGTACCTGGACGCGTTCGGCCCGCAGCGCCAGCGCAACTCGCCGACGTTCCGCGGCGCGTCCAAGGACGGCTACAACACCTTCCACGTCTTCCGCGGCGGCGGCCGCGAGTGGCTGCTGCTGGCGCTGGACTGGCGGCCCTCGGCGGGTGGCCTGAACTGGGCGAAGCAGGTCCTCGCGCAGCACCCGACGCTGCCGGCGATCCTCACCATCCACGAGCTCGTCTGGGCCGACGACGACCACCAGGCCCAGTTCTCGACGTTCGGCGAGCACGTCTGGCAGGAGCTCGTCCAGGGCAACGACCAGATCTTCCTGACGCTGAACGGCCACTACTGGCCGACCGGGCGCACCGTCCGCAAGAACGCCGCCGGGCACGACGTGCACGTCCACCTCGCCAACTACCAGGACCGCTACTACGGCGGCAGCGCGATGGTCCGGCTCTACCAGTTCGACCTCGCGCGCGGCGTGATCGACGTCCGGACGATCTCGCCGTGGCTGGCCGCGCAGGACCACCTGAGCGAGCTGCAGCAGCAGGAGGTCGAGCGCAGCGGCGCGGCCGACTACTTCAGCCTGGAGATCGACTTCGCCGAGCGGTTCAAGGCCTTCGCGCCGGTGCCGGTCCCGCCCGCCCGGCCGGCGAAGCAGTTGCTGATCCTCGGCACCGTCGCCTACTGGCGCTTCGAAGGCGGCCAGGACGGCAAAGTAGTGCCGGACAACGTCGTCGTGCGCGACCAGACCGGCCGCGGCAACGACCTCACCCGCGTCACCGCGCCCGGCAGCGGCCCGGACGCGCTGAAGTACTCGAGCGAGTTCTCGCCGCGGCAGCCGTCGCGGGCGAGCCTGCGGTTCGACGGCGGCCGCGACCCGAGCCGCGGCGCGTACCTGCGCACGGTCGACACCGCGCCGATCAACAAGCTCAAGTTCGAGCGCGGCTACACCGTCGAGGCGTTCTTCTGGCTGCCGGCGAACTTCAAGGACGGCCACCACGGCTGGTGCGGCCTGTTCGCCCGGCAGGGCAGCGGCGCGGCCGCCGGCAAGACCGGCGACGATCCGCAGGAGTCCGCGGCCACACTGTCCCTTTCGGACGGTGGTGAGCTGCAGTGGGCGGTGTACCCGCTCAACCAGGACCGGACGTCGACGAACTGGGGCCACGAGCTGCCGGTGGAGAAGTGGTGGCACGTCGCCGTGGTCAACGACGGCCGTCGCACGGTCGTCTACGTCGACGGCTGCCCGGTGGTGCGGAACCCGGCCACGCCGGCGGTCGGGCTCGCCGATCCGGGCGGTCCGTGGCTGGTCGGGGCGTCGTCCTACGGCGGGAAGGTGGACCGCAGTTTCGCGGGGCTGCTGGGTGACGTGCGGGTGGCCGACCGGCCGCTGAACCCGCGCGAATTCATGCTGGGCTGAGGCCCTTGACAGCGGGTGGACAATAAAAAATCGGCGTGCCCTCCGGAAACAACGGGAGCGATCGCCGAACCTGATATGAGTCTAACCGCTGTGAGGGGAACTTGTCAAACCAGGGGTACGACGAGGAATTGCGGGAAGAACGGGCCTACGTCGCCGCGCTGTACGAGCGGCTCGACCGCGAGCGCGCGGCGGCGCAGGCCCGCTACCACGGCGCACTCGGGCAAACCGGGGTGACGCCGGGGGAACGGGAGACCGACGTCCGCTGCCGGTCGCGGGAGGCGGCCCGGCTGGACGTCGCCGACAACGGGCTGTGCTTCGGCCGGTTGGACGCCCTTTCGGGCGAAACCAGCTACATCGGCAGGCTCGGGCTGTTCGACGCGGAAAACGACTACGAACCGTTCCTGCTGGATTGGCGGGCGCCGGCGGCGCGGCCGTTCTACGTCGCCACGGCGGCGCGGCCGGAAAACATGCGCCGCCGCCGTCAGTTCCACACGATGGGCCGCCGGGTCCTCGATTTCACCGACGAAGTCCTCGGCCGCCCCGGTGACACCGAACGCGGGGACGCGGCCCTGCTCGCGGCGGTCAACGCACCCCGCGGCGAAGGCATGCGGGACATCGTCGCGACGATCCAGGCCGAGCAGGACGAGATCATCCGCCTCGGCCACGCGGGGATGCTCGTCGTCGAAGGCGGCCCCGGTACCGGCAAGACCGCGGTGGCCCTGCACCGGGTCGCGTACCTGCTGTACACGCGGCGCGAGCGGATGTCCCGCAGCGGTGTGCTCGTGGTCGGGCCGAGTCCGCTGTTCCTCGACCACATCGGCCGCGTGCTGCCGTCGCTCGGCGAGTCGGACGTCGTCTTCCAGACCACCGGCGACCTGGTTCCGGGCTTGCACGTCACGGCCGAGGACCAGCCGGAAGTGGCGCGGCTCAAGGGTTCGTTGGCGATCCTCGACGTGCTGGCGGCCGCGGTTGCCGACCGCCAAGAGGTGCCCGAGGAGCCGGTGCCGATCGACCTGGGTGACGTCGTCGTGGCGCTCGACGCCGACCTCGTGGGCCAGGCCCGGCTCGCAGCGCGTGAGACGGGGCTGCCGCACAACGAAGCCCGCGCGGTCTTCCGCGAGCGTGTCGTGGCGCTCGTCGCCGAGCGGGTCGTGGCGAAGATCGGCGAAGGCTGGCTCACCCCGGCCGACCGCCTGCTGTGGGCGGACCTGCGCGCCGACGTCCTGGACGAGCTCGCGGAGCACGAAGCACTCGAAGCCGCGCTCGACGAGCTGTGGCCGTACCTGACACCGGAAACGCTGCTGGCGCCGCTGTACGAGTCTCCGCGCCGCCTCGAGGCCGCCGGGGCTGACCCGGCGCTGTTCCGCGCGGACGGCGCGGTCTGGACCGTGCCGGACGTGCCGCTGCTCGACGAGCTGGTCGATCTCCTCGGCCGGGACGACACCGAGGAACGGGCCGCGGCGCGCCGTCGTGCGGAAGCGGAGGCCGAGTACGCCTCCGGCGTCATGGAACTGATGCAGCTCGACCAGGAGGAACTCGACGAGGACGTCCAGCTGGTCGCGGAAGACCTCCTCGACGCCGAGGAGCTGGCCGGGCGGTTCGTCGAACGCGACACGCGCGACCTCGCCGAGCGGGCGGCCGCCGACCGGGACTGGACCTACGGGCACGTCGTCGTCGACGAGGCCCAGGAACTGTCCGAAATGGACTGGCGGGTGCTGGCGCGGCGGTGCCCCAGCCGGTCGTTCACGATCGTCGGCGACCTCGCGCAGCGCCGGTCCGCGGCCGGGGCACGGGACTGGGCGACGATGCTGGCGCCGTACGCCGGGGACCGCTGGCTGTACCGCGAACTGACCGTGAACTACCGGACCCCGGCGGAGATCATGGCCGTCGCGGGCGCGGTGCTGGCCCGGTTCGCGCCGTCCGCGCGGCCGCCGGAATCGGTGCGGGCGTGCGGCGTCCGGCCGTGGTCCAGACGAGTGGCGGACGGCGAACTCGCGGACGCCATCGAGGACTTCGTCCGTGACGAAGCCGGCCGCGAAGGGACCAGCGTGGTGATCGGCCCGCCGGGGGTGCCGGGAACGATCCCGCCGTCGGCCGCGAAGGGGCTGGAGTTCGACGCCGTCCTCGTCGTCGAGCCCGCGCGCATCCTGGCCGCGGGCCCGCGCGGCGCGGCCGAGCTCTACGTCGCGCTCACGCGCGCCACGCAGCGCCTCGGGGTGCTGCACCGGGATCCGCTCCCGGCGGCGCTGACCGGCCTCGCCGAGGCCGGCGTTCCGGTGCGGGCGGGGCACCGGCGGTTCCTGTAGCGGGCCAGGGGGTGGCGGGTGCAGGCCCGTCATCCCCGGTCCCGTTACGCCGTGAGCCGGCCCCAGGAGTAGTCCTGCTTGGCCAGCTTCAGGTACACGAACAGCTCGGTCCCGGACACGCCCGGGATCTTGCGCACTTCGTCGCCGAGCACCTCGAGCATGTGGTCGTCGTCCCGGCAGACGAGTTCGGCCAGCAGGTCGTAGCGCCCGGCGCACAACACGACGTAGTGCACGTTTTCGAGCTCGGACAGCTTGTCCGCGACGTCGCGGGGATCAGCGCCGTCGACGTTGATGCCGACCATGGCCTGCCGCGTCAGATCCACGTTGGCGGGGTCGGTCACCGCGACGATCTGCATCAGGTCGTCGCGGAGCAGCCGCTGCACGCGCTGGCGGACCGCTCCCTCCGAAAGCCCGACCGCCTTGGCGAGCGCGGTGAACGAGGCGCGGCCATCCTGTTGGAGCAGGGCGATCAACGATCTGTCCGTATTGTCCAGCGCGCGCGCACGTGTTTCGTCACCCATGCCGTCCCTCCCTGTGTTTCGGCATGTGATTTGTCAAGTGCGCAGCGTATCGAGACCTGCCGAGAAAGCGAGCCCTCGGCGGCAGCTTCGCGTGATTCGGCGTACACGCCACGATCAGCCGAGGAATCGGTGGCTGCGGGTGAAACTCACGAGGTTTTCCGAGGCGGTTTTGTGCGCCCGCGCACAGCGGGACGCGCGTACCGCACCGCGGCAGGTACCGTCTGGCGGCTCTGTCGTACCGGTGACCCAGGAGGACCAACGCATGTCGGAGGCCGTGGCGTTCGCCCCCGCCGTTCCCGCGAAGGGATTGCGCGGTGGTGCGCTGGGCATGGTGTCGTCGATGGTCATCGGGATGTCGTCGACCGCGCCGGCCTATTCCATCGCGGCCACGCTCGGGCTGATCGTGCTGGCGGGCACCGGGTTCAAGGCGGCCGCGTTCGTGCTGCTCTCCTTCGTGCCGGTGCTGTTCGTGGCGTTCGCCTTCCGCGAGCTGAACACCGCGGAACCCGACTGCGGCACCAACTTCACCTGGGCGGCGCGCGCGTTCGGCCCGCACGCCGGGTGGTTCACCGGCTGGGTCGTGACGGTCGCGCAGCTGCTGGTGATGAGCAGCCAGTCCGCGCTCACCGGCCGGTACACGCTGCTGCTGTTCGGCGCGTCCGGGGCGGCGGACAACCGGTGGGTGACGACGGCGATCGGCGCCGCGTGGCTGCTCGCGCTGTGCTGGCTCTGCTACCGCGGGATCGAGGTCTCCGCGCGGGCGCAGTGGATCCTGCTCGGCGTCGAGCTCGCCGTCCTGGTGCTCTTCTCGGTCGTCGCGCTGGTCCGCGTCTTCGACGGCACGGCCGGGCCGCAGGCGTCGCTGCCGAAGCTCGACTGGCTGTGGCCGGGCGGGGTATCGGCCGGCACCGCGGTTTCGGCGGTCCTGCTGGCCGTGTTCATTTACTGGGGCTGGGAAAGCTCGCTGTCGGTCAACGAGGAGTCGGCCGATCCGCGCCGCGCACCGGGCCGGGCCGCGGTGCTTTCGACGGTGCTGCTGGTGCTGAACTACCTGCTCGTGACGGTCGCCGCGCTCGCCTTCGCCGGGGTCGGCGAGGACGGGATCGGCTTGGCGAACGCGGCGAATTCCGAGGACGTCCTGGCCGGCCTGGGCGGCGCGGTGTTCGGCGACGGCACGACGGGGAAGGTGCTGGGCGTGCTGCTGATCGTGTCCGTGCTGACCAGCGGCGCGGCCACCAGCCAGGCGACGATCATGCCGGCGGCCCGCACGACGCTGTCGATGGCCAGCCACGGCGCCCTGCCGCGGGTGTTCGGCCGCGTGCACCCGCGGTTCCGGACGCCGACCGTGGCGACCTGGGCGTTCGGGCTCGTTTCGCTGGCCGTGTACGTCCTCCTGGCGCTGATCAGCGACAACGTCCTGGCCGACTCGGTGGACGCGGTCGGCCTGACCATCGCCATCGAGTACACGATGACGGCGCTGGCCTGCGTCTGGGTGTTCCGCCGGACGCTCTTCGCGAGCGTGCGCAACTTCGTGTTGCGCGGGCTGCTGCCGTTCACCGGTGGCGTGTTCTTCCTGGCGGTGCTGGTGTTCGCGCTGATCGAGTACGCGCGGCCGGACGCGGGCGAGACGACGGTGTTCGGCATCGGCGGCGTCGCGGTGATCGGCGTGGTGTCGATCGTGCTCGGGGTGCCGCTGATGTTCGCGGTCCACCGCGCCTGCCGGGAGTTCTTCGCCGGCCGCCGCCTGCCGCGCGGGGTCGTGCCGCGCGGCGGCGACTCGATCGTCAGCCCAAGTCGCGTCGGCTGAGGTCCTCCTCGGTTTCGCGGCGCACCAGCAGCGTCGCGACGCCGCCGCGGACGCCGACCAGCGGCGGGCGGCCGACTTGGTTGTAGTTCGACGCCAGCGAGTGGTGGTACGCGCCGG
Source organism: Amycolatopsis vancoresmycina (assembly GCF_000716785.1). Classification (GTDB taxonomy): domain Bacteria; phylum Actinomycetota; class Actinomycetes; order Mycobacteriales; family Pseudonocardiaceae; genus Amycolatopsis; species Amycolatopsis vancoresmycina. Next base: position 637,239 of record NZ_JNYY01000006.1, on the reverse strand, counting down.
TGCACGGCACGGCCAGCAGGTCGCCCGCGTGCAGGTCGGCGGGCAGGCTGATGCCCTCGGCGAGGATGTCACCGGCTTCGCAGTGCCGGCCGACCACGGTCATCGGGACGCGCCGCGCCTTCGAATGCCGTCCCACCAGGCGCGTGGTGTACCGGGCGCCGTAGAGGGACGGCCGCGCGTTGTCGCTCATGCCGCCGTCGACCGCGACGAACGTGCGGCTCCCGCGCTTGACCGCGCACACGCGGTAGACCGTGATCCCGGCCGGCCCGACGATCGCCCGGCCGGGCTCGATCGTCAGCCGGGGCAGGGGGAAGCCGCGCGCGGCGCATTCGTAGGCGAGCGCGACGCGCAGGCGCCGCGAGTAGCCGCCGAGGTCGAACGCGGGCTCGCCGCCGACGTACGGCACCGCGTGCCCGCCGCCGAGATCGAGTTCCCGCAGCGTGACGCCGTGGATGTCGCGGATCCGCGACAGGACTTCGGCCATCCGCCGCGCGGCGGCCTCGTACCGGTCGACCCGGGAAACCTGCGAGCCGATGTGGCAGTGCAGCCCTGTCAGCCGCAACCCGGGTTGTCGCTTCACGGCTTCGACGGCGGCGTCGACGTTGTCGGGAACGCCGTCGAGGAGCGAGAAGCCGAACTTCTGGCCTTCGGCGCCGGTGCTGATGGCGGCGTGCGCCCCGGCCGCGACGCCCGGCGTCACCCGGATCATGACCTGCTGAGCGCCGTGGGCGAGCACGCCGAGCTGGCCGATCTCGTCGAGCGAGTCGACGACGATCCGCCGCACGCCGTAGCCGAGCGCGGCCTTCAGGTCCTCGGGCGTCTTCGCGTTGCCGTGCAGCAGCATGCGTTCGGCGGGGAAGCCGACCGAGCGCGCAACGGCGATCTCACCGGCGGAGCAGGTGTCGAGCGACAGTCCCGCTTCGGCGACCCAACGCAGCACGGCCCGCGTACACAGCGCCTTGCTCGCGTACGCGACTTCGACGTCCGGCAGCGCTTCGCGGTACTCGCGCGCGGTGTCACGGACCTGCTGTTCGTCGATGAAGTACGACGGCGTCCCGAAGCGGGCGGCGAGGTGGCTGACGGGCGCACCGGCGAAGAACAGTTCGCCGTCTTCGCCGAGTCGGGTGCTACGCGGCCAGACTCCTGGCTCGAGGTGATCGGCGGCTTCGCAGCCGAGGCTGGGAAGAAGCTCGCTGAGCGTCACGGGTGCCTCCGGGCATCACGGCGGATCGGACCCCGTCAGAACACCCCCGCCGGCGCGCCCGGAGATCACCCGCCAATGCCGTCCTGACGGATTCCGGGCGCCCGCTGACGCGTTGTTAACGCGCCAGTAACTTGCGTCACCTACGACAGCCCCCACGACGACAGCAGCCCGAAGAGCTGCTCCCGCTCGGGCCCGGTCAGCAGCCGGCTCGGGGGCCGGACGTCCGGACGGCACAGGCCGAGCTGGCTCAGCGCGTCCTTGACCACGCTGACGTTGTTCGCGTTGCCGTTCGCCGCCCGGAGCTCCTCGAACGGCCGGATCCGCTCCCAGACCGTCATCGCCGCCGGGTAGTCCCCTGTGGACAGTGCGCGGAACATCTCCAGCGAGATCGCGGGGTCGACGTTCACCAGACCGGACGTGAACCCCGTGGCCCCGACGGCGAAGTAGCCCGGCGCCGACAGCTCCGCCAGGCCCGCGATCCACACGAACCGGCCGAAGCCCGCGTCCCGCGCGACCGCGCCGAACCGCACCGGGTCCGGCACCGCGTACTTGACGCCGATCACGTTCGGGGCCGCCTCGCCGAGCGCGCGCAGCTGGTCACCGGTGATCGCCGGGTTGCGGACGTACAGCACGACGCCGAGTTCCGGGACCGCGGCGGCGATCGCCGCGTGGTAATCGACCCAGCCGTCGCCCGAGACGTACGGGTGCACCGGCTGGTGGATCATGATCAGGTCCGCGCTGGCGTCCCGCGCGTGCGCGGCGGCCCGCGTCGCCGAAGCGACGTCGTGCCCGATCCCCGCCAGCACGCTCGCCCGGCCCGCCGCCGCTTCGACGGTGACTTCCAGGCACCGCCGCGCTTCGTCCGCGTCCAGCGCGTAGAACTCGCCGGTGTTCCCGTTCGGCGTCACGACCTCGATGCCGCCGGTGATCAGCCGGTCCACCAGCTTCGCGTACGTCTGGTCGTCGACGGCGCCCTCGGTGTCGAACGGCGTGACCGGGATGGCCACCACCCCGGAAAGCCGCCGCCTCTGCTCCTCGAACGTCATCGGGCCCCCTTCGGATCGCCGGTCTCGGTGGTGCGCTCGCCGGGCAGCTCGAAGGCGACCCGGTCGATGAAATCGGTGATGTGCTTGCGCAGCAGGTGTTCGGTCTGCCGGGCGTTGCCGCTCTCGGCGGCGTTCAGGATCGCCCGGTGCTCGGCCGCTTCGCCCTGCCACGTCGGGCTGATGCCCCAGCCGGTGACGGTGATCAGCGCGGCCTGGTCGCGCAGCCCGTCCAGGACCTCGACCAGCAGCGGGTTCCCGCACCCGGCGTAGAGCGCGCGGTGGAACAGCCGGTTGGCCAGGCTGGCTTTCGCGCGGTCGGACGCGGCCGTGCCGGTCTCGACGCCGGCCAGCACCTGCCGCGCGGGACCGAAGTCCGCGCCGTGCTCGACCGCGCGCCGGACGGCTTCGGGCTCGAGCAGCGCGCGCAGGTCGCACACCGCGTACGCGCTCTCGGCGTCCATGACCCGGACCGCCGCCCCCTTGTACGTGCTCATCGTGACCAAACCGGAACCGGCCAGGATCCGCAGGGCCTCGCGCACCGGCGTCTTCGACACCCCGAGCAGGGCGCCGACCTCGGCTTCGACGAGCGTTTCGCCCGGCCCGAACTCGCCGCTCAAGATCGCTTCCTTGATGGCGTCACGCACGAAATCCGTCCGCGAGACGGGCGGCGGCGGCCTCCGGGCCGATGAAGTGCTCGCCACTGGCATGTCCGATCTGATATACGATGCGACATACAACATTATCACGGACCTAGGGAGCAGCCATGCAGCGTTGCACCGGCTTCCGATTCCGACGAGTGTTGCTGGCGGTGGGTCTCGCCGCCGGCCTGGCGGCCTGCGGCGCACCCGGCGGTGACGGCGGCCAGGCGGCGGACCCCAAGGCGGTGCCGGACAAACCGAGCAAGCCCGTCGAGCTGAACATCCTCGACGTCGCGGGCAACCTGCAGCTCACCAAGCAGATGATCGAGAACTTCAAGGCCGCGCACCCCGAAGTCCTCGCGAAGGTCACCTATTCGACGGCGCCCGCGCCGAGCATGGCGGGCAAGCTGAAGGCCGAGCAGGACGGCGGCGTCGCCCAGACGCACCTGGTCCTCAGCGGCACCGACGGCCTTTCGGCTGGCATCGCGAACGGCACGCTGGTCAAGGTGCTGCCGGACTTCTCGAGCCGGTTCCCGAACCTGATGCAGAACTACCTCGAGCCCGCGGCCAAGATGCAGGAGCTGGCCAACGGTTATGGCATCGAGGTCGTCTACTACCCGTCGGGCCCGCTCCTGGAGTTCAACCCCGGCGCGGTGCCCGCCGCGCCGGCGTCCCCGCAGGACCTGCTCGACTGGGCGAAGGCGCACCCGGAGAAGTTCCAGTACGCCCAGCCGTCGAACTCCGGCCCGGGCCGGACGTTCCTGATGGGCCTGCCGTACCTGCTCGGCGACAAGGACCCGAAGGACCCGGACAAGGGCTGGGACAAGACCTGGGCGTTCCTGCAGGAGCTCGGCAAGTACGTGAAGTACTACCCGTCGGGCACCACGGAGACGATGAAGAACCTCGCGTCCGGGTCGGTGGACATGATCATGTCGACCACCGGATGGGACATCAACCCGCGCAAGCTCGGCACCGTGCCCAACACGGTCAAGACGGCGATCATGCAGCCGATGCACTGGGTCACCGACGCCCAGTACGCACTCATCCCGAAGGGGTTGTCGCCGGATCAGGAGTCGGCGATCCTGCAGCTGGTGGCGTGGATGTTGAAGCCGGACCAGCAGGCCATCGCCTACGACGACGGCTACTTCTACCCCGGTCCGGCGGTCAAGGACGTCACCCTGCAGATGGCGCCCCAGAAGAGCCAGGACACGCTTCGGCAGTTCGGGCGCCCGGAGTACGAGCAGTGGATCTCGCAGTACCCGAAGGAGACCTCGCTGCCGGCCGAGCAGCAGGTGAAGGCGTTCGACAAGTGGAACCAGCTGGTCGGCGGCTCGAAGGTCGGCAAGAAGTGACGTTCGGGCAGCTGCGGCTGGACGGCGTCTCGCGCAGCTTCGGCACCGCGAACGCCCTGCGCGGCCTCGACCTCGCCATCGCGCGCGGCGAGTTCGTGGCCCTGCTCGGCCCGTCCGGCTGCGGCAAGTCGACCGCGTTGAACTGCCTGGCGGGCCTGCTGCCGCTGACCGCGGGGAGCATCTGGCTCGACGACACCCGGATCGACGGGCAGCCGCCGGAGCAGCGCGGGTTCGGGATGGTGTTCCAGAACTACGCGCTGTTCCCGCACATGTCGGTCCGCGCCAACGTCGGGTTCGGCCTGAAGATGCGCAAGGTCGGCCGCGCCGAGGCCCGGCGCCGGGTGGACGAGGCCCTCCGCCTCGTCCAGCTCACCGAGCACGCGGCGAAGTTCCCCGCCCAGCTCTCAGGCGGCCAGCAGCAGCGCGTCGCCATCGCCCGCGCGGTGGTGCTGGAGCCGCCGGTGGTGCTGATGGACGAGCCGTTGTCCAATTTGGACGCCAAGCTCCGCCTGGAGATGCGGATGGAGATCCGCCGCCTCCACCAGACGCTCGGCCTGACCACGGTGTATGTGACCCACGACCAGGAGGAGGCGCTGTCACTGGCCGACCGCCTGGTGGTGCTGCGCGAGGGCGCGGTCCAGCAGATCGGCACGCCGGAGGAGGTGTACGCCCAGCCGGTGAACAGTTATGTGGCCTCCTTCATGGGGTATCGCAACTTGTTGGACGTGACGGTCACCGGCACCGCGGGCTCAACGGTCACCGTGTCGGGCGAAGGCGTCCGCCTCACCGGCCGCGGCTCGCAGACCGAGGGCCCGGCAAAGGTGGCAATCCGCCCGGAGGACTTCGTCGTCGGCGACGGCATGGAGAACGCCCTCGACGTGACGGTCGAGATCGTCGAGTACCACGGCCGCGAGCTGTCGATCTCGGCCCGGCTGGCGACCGGCGTGCCGGTCTACTTCCGGACCGACAAGCGCCTCGCCCCCGGCGACACCGCGAAGATCGGCGTCCCGGCCGAGCGGGTCCTGGTGTTCGCGCCGTGACGGCCGCGATCGCGAGGGCGGGAGCCGGGCACCGCGGTGGTTGCGCGGTGGGTGCGCCGAGGGTGGATGGCGCCCGGGGTGGTGTGGTGGCCGCCGCGAGGAGCGGTGTGGCGGGGGTGGTCGCGGTGTGGGTTCCTGCCCTCCCTGGTGCGGTGGTGGTCGCCGGGCGGCTTGCTGCTGCCGTCCGGGGTGCGGCGGTCGCCGTGTGGGCTGGCGCCGGGCTTGTGGAGGTTGCGCCATGACGTCCGTCGTGAGCGCTCGTCCGGCGCTGCGGCACCGGCTCGCCGAACGCGGTGTCGACCGCACCCTGCTGCTCCTGGTGCCCGGCCTGCTGGTCACCGCCTGTCTGTTCCTGTACCCCTTCCTCTACGGCCTCCAGTTGTCGTTCACGCCGCGCAAGGGCGGCGTCTTCGCGAACTACGCGCGGTTCTTCGGCGACCCGTACCTGCGCGACACGATCTGGACGACGCTCGGCATCGCGCTGCCCGCGACGTTCATCAACGTCCTCGCCAGCATCCCGATCGCCTACGTGATGCGCGGCCGGGTCCGCGGCAAGCGCCTGCTGACCACGATCCTGGTCGTGCCGATCACGCTCGGCACGGTGCTCACCGCGCAGGGCCTGATCATGTACGGCGGACCGGCCGGCTGGCTGAACAAGGTGCTCACCGTCCTCGGCGTCACCGACCAGCCGCTGCCGCTGATCCACAACTACACCGGCGTTCTCCTGTCGCTGGTGATCACCGGCTTCCCGTTCTCCTTCCTGCTCACGTTGTCCTACCTGTCGGGCATCGACCCCTCCCTGGAGAAGGCAGCCGCGACGCTCGGCGCGAACGGCGTCCAGCGCTTCCGGCGGATCACGCTGCCTCTGCTGGCTCCCGGCCTGGCGATCACCTTCTGCCTTTCGTTCGTGATGGCGTTCTCGGTCTTCCCGAGCGCGCAACTCGTCGGCGACCCGGCGAACGAGACGCGCGTCATCTCGATCGCCGCCTACCACGCCGCGTTCGAGGAGTACGACTACTCGATGGGCTCGGCCGTCGCGATGCTCATGGCGGTGATCATGCTGATCGTGATCGGGCTGGTCATGGCGTGGCGCGGCACGCTGTACCGCGGAGCGACCGGAGGCAAGGGATGACCGGTTGGGTCGCGCGTCCCGGACGTTGGGTCGTCTGGGCCGTCGTCGCGTTCTTCTTCGTCAACCTCGCCGGCGTGGTGCTGTCGGTGGTCGTCGACTCGTTCGGCACGCAGTGGTTCGGCAGCTGGCTCCCGGACGCCTTCACCACCCACTGGTACGCCGACGCCTGGCGCGAGTTCGGCCTCTCCGACGTGCTCCTCACCACGGCGATCGTCGCCCTGGTGGTGATCGCCGTGTCGGTCGCGGTCGGTGTCCCGGCCGCCTACGCGCTGGCCCGCCGCTCGTTCCCCGGCAAGCGCCTGGTGATGCTCCTGTTCGTGCTGCCGATCCTGATCCCTCCCATCACCTACGGCATCCCGCTGGCCACCGTGCTCTACAAGTTCCACCTGGCCGGCACGATCACCGGCGTCATCCTGGCCAACCTCGTACCGTCGGTGCCGTTCGTCGTGCTGACGATGACGCCGTTCATCGAGCAGATCGACCCGAAGATCGAGGCCGCGGCCCGGATGTCCGGCGCCCGGACGGTCTCGGTGTTCACCCGCGTCCTGGGCCCGCTCCTGCTGCCGGGCATCCTCGCGGCGTCGATCCTGGTGCTGGTGCGCACGGTCGGCATGTTCGAGCTGACGTTCCTCACCGCCGGCCCGGACTCGACGACCCTGGTGGTGGCCCTGTACAACTCCGTGTTCGCGGCCGGCATCCGCGCGAACCAGTCGGTCGATGCCATGGCGACCATCTACACCGCGTCCATGCTCGTGCTCCTTCTCGTCGCGTTGCGGTTCGTGAACCCGACCCAGCTGGTGACCCGGATCCGGGAGGAAACCTGATTCGTTCGCTCATGTGATCGACTTTACCGCGAACACTCGAACAAATGATCGACACGATCGGGCGAATCTGGTCCTTGCGCCTCCCGCAAGGGGAGGTGCCAGGCTGGCGGCATGCGGTATTCGATCGGCGACCTGGCCCGCCGGACCGGGCTCACGATCAAGGCCGTCCGGTTCTACTCCGACCGCGGGCTCGTGCCGCCGTCCGGGCGCAACGCCGCCGGTCACCGGCAGTACGACGACGCCGCGCTCGCCCGGCTCGGCCTGGTGCGAACCCTGCGTGAGCTGGGGTTCGGGCTGGCTGCGATCCGCCGGATCGTCGACGGCGAAGCGACCGTCGCCGACGTCGCGGCGACGCACGCGAAGGCGCTGGAAGCGGAAATTCGCGTGCTGCGGCTGCGGCACGCGGTGCTGACGGCCGTCGCCGGCCGCGGCTCGACCACTGAGGAGACCACGCGCATGCACGAGCTGGCCCGGCTGTCCGCCGCCGAACGCCGCCGCCTGGTCGGCGACTTCCTCGCCGAAGCCCTCGGCGACCGTCCCGAACTCGCCGGGGTCGCCCGCACGCTGACCCCGGAACTGCCCGAGGACCCGAGCCCCGGCCAGCTCGACGCGTGGATCGAGCTGGCCGGGCTGACCCGGGACGGCGAGTTCCGCGCGGTTCTCCGCCGCCTCGTGGAGCAGCACGAAGGCGGGCTGCGCCGCGACTTGGCCGCGCAGGTGCGCGACGCCGTCACGCCGGCGCTGGCGGCGGGCGTGGACCCGGCGTCGCCGGAAGCCGCGGCGATCGTCGAGCGCCTCGGGCGCGACCGCGGCGAGCTGCGGACCTGGCTCGGGCTCGTCCGCGACCCCCGCCGCGAGCGGTACCTGGAGCTGCTCGCGGTGGTCAACGGCTGGGCGGCGCCGGAAAGCCTGGCCCCGACGCTCGACTGGCTGACCGCGGCTACGGCCGCATGACCGCGGCTGCGGCTGGGCGACCGGGGGCTGCGGTCGGCTGATTGCGCTGCGGCTGCTTGACCCCGGCGGCTGCTGGCTGACCGGAGCTGCGACCGCCTGATCGCGGCTGTGGCTGCCCGATCGTCACGGCCGCTTGGCCGCGGTTACGGCCGCTTGACCTCCGCCCCGATCCGCGCCAGCACCTCCGCCGCCCCAGCAGCATCAAGTCGGCTTCCGTCCCGCAGTCGCAGCGAAAGCAGCCCGTTACCAGCCTCCCGCGGCCCGATCACAGCCTGGTACGGCACCAGCCGCCCCTCCCGGATCCGGGCACCCAAACTGCCCTCCGACGCGATCTCGGCCCGCAGGTCACCGCACCGCTCCAGGACCTCACGCGCGTACGGCAGTTCCGCAGCCGACAGCGGCAGCAACCGGAGCTGCACCGGCGCCAGCCACCCCGGGAACGCGCCGCCGTGGACCTCGATCAGCTGGGCCACCGCGCGTTCGACGCTGCCGATGATGCTCCGGTGCAGCATGACCGGCCGGTGCTTCGCGCCGTCCGCGCCGACGTACTCCAGACCGAACTGCGCGGGCTGGTGGAAGTCGACCTGGATGGTCGACAGGGTCGATTCGCGGCCCGCGTCGTCGGCGATCTGGATGTCGATCTTCGGTCCGTAGAACGCCGCTTCGCCCTCGACGGCGTCGTACGGGAGGCCGTCGAGGACCGAACGCAGGATGCCGATCGCGCGGTCCCAGTCCCCCTGGACGTATTTCCCGCCGTCATCGGGCAGCGACAGGCGGAAGCGTGCCGGGCTGATGCCGAGCGCGTCGTACGCCCGCCGGATCAGGGCCAGCGCGGCTGCGGCCTCGGCTTCGACCTCGTCGAGGGTGCAGAAGACGTGCGCGTCGTTGAGCTGGATCGCGCGCACCCGGTTCAGGCCGCCGAGCACTCCGGAGAGCTCGGACCGGTACATCCCGCCCAGCTCGGCGATCCGCAGCGGGAGCTCGCGGTAGCTGCGGCCGGCCGAGCGGTAGATCAGCGCGTGGTGCGGGCACAGGCTCGGCCGCAGCACCAGCTGCTCGCCGCCGACGTCCATCGGCGGGAACATGTCGTCGCGGTAGAGCGACCAGTGCCCGGAAATCTCGTACAGCTCGCGTTTGCCCAGCACCGGCGAATGGACGTGCCGGTACCCCGCCCGCCGTTCGAGGTCGTGGACGTACTCCTCCAGGCTGTGGCGGACGAGCGCGCCGTCGGGCAGCCAGTAGGGCAGGCCGGCGCCGATCAGCGGGTCGGTGCCGAACAGGCCGAGTTCGCGGCCGAGCTTGCGGTGGTCGTGCATCGGGGACTCCCTCGTGGACGGCGAGGCGGGAGACCACAAGACGAAGCCCGGGGCACCCGCCCCGGGCTCGAAACGTCGTTCAGCGCGCCGGGACACTCTCCGGCGTCGTCGTCTGTGCGCGCTTCATGGAATTGACGGTAGCAGCGGCCGCCACTCCTTTTCAGGAGTCGAGGAACCGCTCCAGCTGCTCGACGACGAACGCGTGGTCCTCGGCCTGCGGCAGCCCGGACACGCCGACCGTGCCGACCGGCCCGACCCCGCGCACCAGCACCGGGAACACGCCGCCGTGCGCCGCGAACTCGCCGAGGTCGAGGCGGGAGTGCTGCTCGAACGAGCCGCCGTTCGCGCGGAACTGCGTCCCGATCAGGAACGAGCTGTGCCCGTAGCGGTCGACGACCCGGCTCTTGCGGTCGATCCAGCCGTCGTTGTCCGCCGACGTGCCGGGCAGCGCGGCGTGGAAGAGCCGCTGGCCGTTGCGCCGGATCGAGATCGTCACCGCCAGCCCGCGGTCGGCCGCGGCGTCCAGCATCTGCCGGCCGAGGGCGAGCGCGGTTTCGTTGTCGAACGTCGTGAACTGGAGGCGTTCCTCCTGCTCGAAGAGCTGGGCGAGGCGTTCGGCTTCGGTCATGGGCCTATTAAATCAACACTGTTGTTTAATTGCCAGCGGCGAACTGGGTCAAGGACAGCACGTTGCCGTCCGGATCGGCGAACCACGCGATCCGGCCGCCCGGCGTGGTCCAGATTTTGTCGGTGTCCTGTGGCAGCGTGTCGTAGGTGAGGAACTCCACGCCACGGCCGCGCAGCTCGGCCACCGCCGCCCGGATGTCGGCGACCGCCCAGCCGAGCACCGTGAACGGCTGCGGCGTGAACTCGGCGACGGCGGTGACGCGCAGCATGGTGGCGCCACTGCGGAACACGCACGCGAAGGGGGTCTGCTCGATGAACTCGAGCCCGGCGACATCCGTGTAGAAGGCGCGCGAGCGCTCGAGGTCTGCCGACGGTGCGAAGGCGACCAGTTCCGCTGAGTTGAGCATGGCTTCACCTCTCTCGGTGGCGAACGTACCCCTCGGCCGGGCCGCCGTCCGGGGGACGAGGAGGTGGGCATGGGCCGGATCCGGCGCCGCACGGTGCTCGGCGGTGCGGCCGCGGCCACGGTCGCCGGCGCGCTGTCCGCCGGCTGCGCCCCGGCGCCGCGGAAGGGCACCGTCGAGGACGTCCGCCACGTCGTCGTGCTGATGCAGGAGAACCGGTCGTTCGACCACTACTACGGCACGATGGCCGGCGTGCGCGGCTTCGGCGACCGCGCGGCCCTGCGCGACGTCTTCCGCCAGCGCGGCGACCGGGGCGGCCCGGTGCTGCCGTTCCGGATCGACACGTCCGTTGTGGACGGTCAGGACCTCGGCGAGCTGCCGCACGACTGGAACAGCACCCACCGCGCGTGGAACGGCGGCGCGTACGACCGCTGGATCGCGGCGAAGAGCCCGATGACGATGGGCTACTTCACCCGCGACGACCTCCCGTTCCAGCACGCGCTGGCGAGCGCGTTCACCCTTTGCGACCACTACTTCTGCTCGATCCAGGGCCCGACGCACCCGAACCGCCTCTACCACTGGACCGGCACGATCGACCCGGACGGCCTCGCCGGCGGGCCCGCGACGCACAACGCGCCGGACTACGAACCGTCGTTCCGCTGGACGACGTACCCGGAGCGGCTCGAGGCAGCGGGGATCTCCTGGCGGATCTACGCGAACGACGAAGAGCGCGGCGTCCCCGAGCACTTCGTCGGCGACTACGGCGACAACCCGCTCTGGCTGTTCCAGAACTTCCACGACGCCCTGCATTCGCTGGACCCGGTGAAGCGACGGCTCGCCGAGCGCGCCAACCTGCGCAAGAAGCTGCTGCCGGATTCGGGGCAGGGCAAGGACCTCGACCACGTGCTGGCCGAGTTCATCGCCGACTGCGAGGGCGGGACCCTGCCCGCGGTGTCGTGGGTGGTGGCCCCGTACGGCTACTGCGAGCACCCCGCGGCTCGGCCGGTCGACGGCGCCGCCTACGTCCACCGCATGCTGAAAGCGTTGTGGGACAACCCGGAACTATGGGAATCGACCGTCGTCTTCATCAATTACGACGAAAACGACGGCTTCTTCGACCATGTCCTCCCGCCGACCCCACCGCCCGGCACCCCGGGCGAGTACCTGCCGGGCAACCGGCCGGAGAAGGGTGCACCGTCCGGGCCGCCGGTGCCGATCGGGCTGGGCCCGCGGGTGCCGATGACCGTCGTTTCGCCGTGGAGCCGCGGCGGCTGGGTCAACTCGCAGGTCTTCGACCACACGTCGGTGCTGCGTTTCCTGGAGACGTGGACCGGCGTGCGCGAGCCGAACATTTCGGCCTGGCGCCGTGCGATCTGCGGCGACCTGACCAGCTGTTTCGACTTCCGCGCCCCCGACACGACCATCCCGCTGCTGCCGGACGCCGATGCGTTGCGCGCCGAAGCCGACCGGACGCAGCGGCGGCTCCCGAAGCCCGGGCTGGGGCCGGGTGCGCTGGTGCAGGACGCCGGCACGGCGAAGGCGCGCCCGCTGCCGTACCAGCCGGTCGCGTGGGTCGCGGCCGAGCCGGGCGCACTGACGCTGCACCTGGCCAACCACGGAACGCAGGCGCTGCAGCTGGCCGCGTACGCCTACCACGCCGGCGGGACGTCGCAGCGCTTCGACGTCGGGCCCGGCGCCTCGATGACCGGCGAAATCCCGCACGGCGGGACCTACGACGTCGCCATCCACGGCCCGAACGGGTTCCTGGTCGAAGCGGCGGGCGGGGTGGGCCTCGACGCCGAGGTCACCTTCGCCGACACGCCCGCCCTGACGGTCAGGGTGACCAACCGCGGGCCGTCACCGGTCGCGCTGAGCGACGTCACCATCGCCCCGGAGGGCGCGCACGACTTCCCGGTCCCGGCGAGCAACGGCTGGTACGACGTGACGCTCGAGGCGCCGGGGTGGCGTCGCCGCTTCGCCGGTCACCTGGAGGACGGCAACCCGTCGCGGACCGGGCCATGACCCAGGGCGTCGAGCGCGAAGGCGGCGAGCATCGCGACGCCGCTGGGCATCGCGTCTTCGTCGAAGACCACGCGGTTGGAGTGGTTGGCCGCCGCCTCGGCCGGGTCGACGCCGGGCGGGCACGCGCCGAGGAACGCGTAGGCGCCGGGAACGCGTTGCAGGACGTAGGAAAAATCCTCGGCGCCCATCAGCGGGTCGGCGAGCAGTTCGACGTTGCCCGGCCCGAGCACGGCCGCGCCCAGCCGCAGCACCTCGGCGGCGACCCGGTCGTCGTTGACGGTCACCGGGTAGCCGGGCTCGACGTCGGCGACCACGCGGCAGCCGTAGGCCGCGCCGACCTGCTCGCACACCTTGGGCAGCTCGGCGCGGACCAGCGCGCGCGTCTGCTCGGACAGCGTGCGGATGGTGCCCTCGAGCTCGGCGGTCTCCGGGATGATGTTGGACGTCGTGCCGGCCTGGATCCGGGTCACCGAGAGCACCGCGGGGTCGAACACGCTGACCCGGCGCGTGATCATCGTGTGCAGCGCCCCGACCATCGCCGCGGCGGCGGGCACCGGGTCGATCGTGTGCTGCGGGGCGGAGCCGTGGCCGCCCTTGCCGGTGACGCGCACGGTGAACGAGTCGGCCGACGCCATCAGCGGGCCTGGCCGCAGCTGCAGCAGCCCGCTGCGCGCGTTGGCGAGGATGTGCACGCCGAACGCGCGCTCGACCCGCGGGCCGGCGGCGTCGAGCACGCCCTCGTGGATCATGAACCGGGCGCCGTGGTGACCCTCCTCACCCGGCTGGAACATGAACACGACCGACCCGGCGAGCCGGTCCCGGCGGTCCGCGAGCAGCCGCGCCGCCGAAGCCAGCATCGCCACGTGCGTGTCGTGGCCGCACGCGTGCATCGACTCGGGGTCCTCGGACGCGAAGTCCAGACCGGTCTCCTCGGTGAGCGGCAGCGCGTCCATGTCGCCGCGCAGCAGCACGGCCGGACCGGGCCGGCCGCCGCGCAGGACGGCGGTCAGCGAGGTCGTGGCCTTGCCCTCGGTGATCTCCAGCGGCAGCCCGTCGAGGGCTTCGCGGATGGCGGCCTGCGTCTGCGGCAGGTGGAGCCCCTGCTCCGGCCTGCGGTGCACCGCGCGCCGGAGCGCGACCGTGCGGCCTTGCAGCGCCCGCGCGTCGTCGAGAAGGCCGGCGAACGGGGTGCCGGGCAGGGTGGGCAGGTCAGCAGGTCCGGTCATGCTCCCGATAGTGGCGCATGCGGCGGTTCGGGCGCACCGTGCGTGCGCCGGATCTCCCGGCGGAATACGGTGTGCGCATGGCGGTGGAAGAGCCGGTCACGGGCTTCGCGGTGGCTGTGGTCCGAGAAGACGGTCGGTGGCGGTGCAGTGCGCTCGACCCGGGGGCGCTGACCGAGCTGGACGCGGCGATCACGGAACTGGGCAAACTACGTTCCACCGGCGCGAGCTTCGGGCTCCTGGCGGTCGACGACGAGTTCTTCGTCATCGTCCGCCCGAGCCCACGGGGGCCGTCGCTGCTGCTCTCGGACGCGGCGGCGGCGCTGGACTACGACATCGCGGCGGATGTCCTCGACGTCCTGCGCGTCGACCCGCCGGACGAGGAGGACGACTCCGTCTGGCCCGAGGGTGACCTCGGAATCCTGGCGGACCTCGGGCTGCCGGGCCCGGAGCTGGAGGTCATCGTCGGCGAGGTCGACCTGTACCCGGACGAGCAGCTGCAGATGGTGGCGCAGCGCTGCGGGTTCGGCAGCGAGTTCGCCAAGCTCCTGGACGAGCTCTGAGACGCCCGTCCGACACCGAAGCCGTGGAGGCGGCGCTGGAGGCAGCGCGCGCCCCGGGCACGGACGTCCCGATCGGAGCGGTGGTGTTCGCCCCGGACGGAACCCCGCTGGCGGCGGCCCGCAACGCCCGCATCGAGCTGGGCGACCCGACGGCCCACGCGGAGATCCTGGCGTTGCGCGCGGCGGCCCGCGTGGTCGACGACGGCTGGCGCCTGGAGGGCTGCACGCTGGCGGTGACGCTGGAGCCGTGCACGATGTGCGCGGGCGCGCTGGTGCTGGCGCGGATCTCACGGCTGGTGTTCGGGGCGTGGGAGCCGAAGACGGGCGCGGTGGGGTCGTTGTGGGACGTGGTCCGGGACCGGCGGTTGAACCACCGGCCGGAGGTCCACGGGGGCGTGCTCTCGCAGGAGTGCGCCGCTGTCCTGGAGACGTACTTCGCTCGGTGCCGCTGAGGGCATCTGCCGCAGGTCAGGCGTGGCAGCGGACCCCTTGTTCGGGGTGCGCGGGGGCTCCGGTATTGTTCTTCGCGGTGGCGTGTCCGAGCGGCCGAAGGAGCACGACTCGAAATCGTGTGACGGTTAATCCCGTCCGTGGGTTCAAATCCCACCGCCACCGCTCTCAAGCAGAACGCCCGGTGACCCATAGAGGGTTGCCGGGCGTTTTTGCGGTAGGAATCGCCGCATGCAGACGCAGGTGTGGCTCGCGGCTCGCCGCCGAGCGGGCCGACGCTCGGCGCGAGGAACGGCTCGACCTCCTGCGTCAGTTCATCCGCGTCGCCCAGCAGGCCGAACGGGCCGCCGAGGACCGGGATGACACGCAAGCCTGGAAAGCGGCCGCCCTTGATGCCCTCGATGAGCTGTGGGTGGGCGAACGGATGATCCACGTCCTGTTCGCCCCGGCCCTGCACAGCCTCGCCCGTGCCTACGTCAAGGCCCTCGACCACGTTCTGTGGCAGGAACCCGGCGAGGGCTCCCTCTGGGACCACCTCCGGGGCCCCAAGGTCGCGTTCCTCGATGCGGCGCGGGACGAACTGAGCGCTTGACTTGAAGGGCTCTTGAAGTGTGACCGTGGGCGGCACAAGCTGATCACGAGGAGCACGCCAATGACCGTTCTCGTCACTGGGGCCACCGGCCACACCGGACGCCACGTCGTCGCCGGGCTCAAGGCCGTGGGTGTCCACACCAGGGCTCTCGTCCGCGGCGAAACCGGAGACCCGGACGCTGTGCGCGGCGACATCCGGGACCTGGCGGAAGCCGCCGAAGGGGTCGACGCCGTCTACCTCCTGTGGCCCTTCTTCACCGCTGACGGCATCGAAGAAGCCCTGGAACCACTGGCAGGTAAGAAGATCGTCTACCTCTCCGCCATGTCCGCCGAAGCCGAAGCCGAAGCCGGGGACGGTGGGGTCTGGGGAGACGTCGAGGCCGCCGTCCGAAAGGTCACCGGTGACTGGACCTTCCTCCGCGTCACGGGCCTCGCCACCAACGCGCTCGCCTGGGCGCCGCAAGCCAAAACCGGTGTCGTCCGCGCTGCCTACGGTCAGGCGAAACGGTCCGTCGTCCACGAACGTGATGTTGCCGACATGGCCGTCAAGGCGCTCACCGAAGACCACAAAGGACAGATCTACCTCGTCACCGGCCCGGAAGCCCTCGCGCACGCCGAACAGGCGCGGCTCATCGGGGACGCGCTCGGAACGCCTGTCGCGTGGGAAGAACAGCCGCCGGAAGAGGCGATTGAGCAGCTGGCCACCTATCTCGGTGCGGAATTCGCAAAGGCCGCTGTGGATCACTGGGCGTCGCTCGTCGACGACCCGGAACCCGTGTCGCTGGACGTTGCCCGGGTCACCGGGCATCCCGCGCGGCCCTTCGACGAGTGGGCGCGGGAGCACTTCAGCTGAGCTGGACCGCCGGGGTCGTCAACGGCTCCAGCTCCGCCGCCAGCCCGGTCAGTGCCGCGACCTTCGCCGACACCGTCCGCAGGACGGCCGTGCACGCGGCGCTGACCTCGCTCACCACCTCGGCGGACCGGTCGCCCGCCAGCACCGCGTCGACCGCCGCCGAGGCCGCCTCGGCTAGCGAGCACACCTCGGCCGCCGCCGATTTCGCGAGTTCGTCCAGTGCGGCGGCGATGCGGACGCCGAGGGCCGCCGTCGATGCGGCCGCGCGGGCCGCCGCGCCGTACTGACCGTCCACTGTGTCCGCCCAGGTGCCGAACGCCTCGCTGCTGCCGCCGGTTTCCGCGCGGTCGACGCCCGCGCGGAACTCCTCCTGCGCCGCAGTCATCCCCAGTGCGCCGGTGTCGACCGCCGACGCCGATGCGCTGATCGACGCCGGTGAGCAGTCGAGGTGCCGCAGCGCCGCCACCGGGTCCGGGACGCCGAGCCGGCCCGCCGCCGCGCGCAACGCCGACAGCTGCGCCGCCGCCGACGACAGAGCCGGGTGTTCGAAGACCTCGATGGTCACGGCGCCACCGCTAACCGCCCCCGGAAGCCGGTGCTCCGGGTGCTCTCGGCCGCCATGCGCAGCCGGCCGGCCAGGTCGGACGTCGCGTCGCCGAGGACGCGCGCGTCCGCCTCGCGCGCTGCCAGCGCCGCGGCCCAGCGCGCAGCCAGTTCGCGGGCCTGCGGCGAAATGCCGAACGGCGTCGACTCGACGCGGGCTTCGGCGAACCGGCCCGCCGCCTTGTCGTCGGCGGCCGCCGCCTGGTCGAGCAGGTCGGCTCCGGCGCGCAGCCGATCCGGCACCTTCCCGTGAGTGCCGAAGCCGCCCGGATTCACACTGTCGATCCGCGAGCCTCTGCCTTCGGGCATGGAGACCTCCGTCATCAAGGGCGCTCACCCGATCGGGGAAGATCTTGCCTCATGCTCCCGAGCCGCCGGCATCCCGGTTGACCTGCGGCGTTGAACAGCGTTCCACCAAGTGGACGGCTTGACCGCGCACCGCGACGAAAGCGACCATGAACACATGCCCGCCACCTCGGAAAGCACGCCGATCCGGGCCTTCGCGCGGTCGATCGGGGAGGGCGTCGCAGAGCTCCTGCTGCGCCGCGGCCGCTTGGGTTCGCCGCCCGCCTGAGGCGAACCCGGCGCCCGAATTCCCCGAAACCCCTTGGAGCACAACCATGTCCGTTGAGCTGCCTGCCCGGATTCCGCTGCGCGAAGCCGTCACGCCCGCGGATGGCCTCCTCGAAGGCCCGCGAATCCTGCGGGAACCGCAGAACGACTTCGAACTCTTCACCCTCCGCCCGCTGAGCCGGGTGATCGGCGCCGAGATCGACGGCGTCGACCTCGCCGAGCCGCTCACCCCGGCCCTGCGCGAAGAGCTCAACCGCGCCCTGCTCGAGTGGAAGGTGATCTTCTTCCGCGACCAGCGCATCACGTCGGCGCAGCAGCGCGCCTTCGCCGCGAACTGGGGCGAGCTGGAGACCAACCCGTTCATCCCGAAGGGCGACGACGACGCCGTCACGCGCTTCGAGCGCACCGCGGCCATGCCCGGCTACGAGAACATCTGGCACGTCGACGTCACCTGGCGGCCCGCCCCCGCGCTCGGCTCGGTGCTGCGGCTGATCGAGGTGCCGCCGGTCGGCGGGGACACGCTGTGGGCCGACATGGCCGCGGCCTACGACAACCTGCCCGAAGACGTCCGCGCCCGCATCGACGGGCTCACCGCCGTCCACGACTACCTCCCGGGTTTCGAGCGGTTCTCCGACCCCGCGCTGCTGGCGCGGTGGCAGGACCGCTTCCCGCCGGTCGAGCACCCGGTGGTCCGGACGCACCCGGAGACCGGGCGGCGCACCCTGTTCGTCAACCAGGCGTTCACCACGCACGTCGTCGGGCTGGACCGCGACGAGAGCGACCGGCTGCTGCGGTACCTGTTCCTGCAGGCTCACACGCCCGAGTTCCAGGTCCGGTTCAGCTGGCGGCCCGGCTCGGTGGCGTTCTGGGACAACCGCGCGACGCAGCACTACGCGGTCAACGACTACCACCCGCACGTCCGGATCGCCGAGCGCGTCGCGATCGCGGGCGATCGACCCTACTGAGCCGTAGCCTGTGCTCATGACCGATGAACCCCAAGCAGTGGTGACCGGTTTCCTGAAGGCCCTCGAGGACCTCGACGTCGACCGCGCGCTGACGTTCGTGGCGAGCGACATCGTGTACCAGAACGTGCCGCTGCCGGCCGCCCGTGGCGTCGCGGCGGTGGAGAAACAGCTGCGCGTGATGGCCAAGTACGGCTCCGGGTTCGAGGCGCGGACGCACCACATCGCCGCGGACGGCAACGTCGTGCTCACCGAGCGCACGGACGTGCTGCGCCGCGGCGCGTGGGAAGCGGAGTTCTGGGTGTGCGGCACGTTCGAGGTCGAAGGCGGCCGGATCGTGCTCTGGCGCGACTACTTCGACTGGACGACGGTGCTGGCCGCGAGCGCGAAGGGCGCGGGCCGCGTCGCGCTGGCCGGCGCGCGGACCCTGCTGGGCCGGTACAAGGCGCGGCAGTCGGTGCGCTAGACCCGGTGTTCGCCGCGGTCGTGGTCCCGAAGGTCCACGACCGCGGCTATCCCCAGCACCAGCACGAACACGCAGCTGAGAACAATCAGCCCCCACATGATCGTTCCCCCTCCCCCCGTGTCGTGCCGACCGAGAGCTGTCGGGGAGTGGTCTTTGCCACTTTTCCGGCGGCTCACGCAGACCGTACCGCCGCTTGACACGGGTTGTTCCGGTCCTTGAGCTGCATTTAAGGCAGATGCGCCGGATGGGTGACAAGGCCGTGTCCGGCTGTCACAGATCAACCGCAATCCGTTACGCGCCAACGGCTACGGACGCGATTCCCGCCTGGACGGTCACCTTGGTGGCCCGCAGCGCCGAGACGTCCGCGACGTACCGCAGCACCTTGTCCGCGTCGTCCCCGGCGAGCGCCTGGCTCTCGCCGTCGGCGGTCCGCCGCACCGGGATGAGCTCGAGCCGCGGTTCGTCGCCGAGCATGCACCCGGCGAGCAGCCCGTCCGGCCGGTCGGCGAGGAGGTTGCCGAGGCTGTAGAGGATCGGCCGGCCGCGGTGCACTTCGACGGCCTGGATGGTCTGCGGCCCGTGCCCGGCGACCAGGTCGGCGCCGGCGTCGATCGCCGCGCGCCCGTAGGTGACCTGGTACTCGGCGATTTCCGCGCCCGGCAGGCCCCAGTGCATCGAGACGACGACGTGGTCGTTGGCGGCCTTCGCGCGCTTCACGTCGGCGATGAGCCGGTCGAGGTGCTCGGGGACCGGTGCCGTGCGGACGAGCGGCGAGCGGCCCGGGATCTCCGCGACCCGGGGATCGGGCTGGTACGCCGTGGTCGCAAACGCTTGCGCGATGCCCGGGGCGGCCGGTTGCGCGACCTGGCCGGGCAGGCGGAGTGACGTGTACGCGAGGAATGCGACCTTTTTGCCGGATCGCTCGACCACCGCGGGCGCGTGCGCGGCGTCGAGGTTCGCGCCCGCGCCGCAGTGCGCGATCCCGGCCTGGTCGAGGACGCCGAGCGTCGCCGCCGGGTGGGAAGCGTCGCTGGCGCACGAAACGACGTCGATGCCGGCCGACGTCAGCGCTTCGGCCGTGGCCGCTTCCAAGGGTCCTTCGAGGTTCACGAACCGGACGTCGGCGCCCTTGAGCAGCGGTTCCAGCTGCCCGAAGGCCGACTTCGCGCGGCCGTGGAGGTTGACGTCTCCGCCCAGTACCAGCGTGATCACGAAACCTGCTCTGCCGAGTGAGTGACGACGAAAGTAGTTGTTACGAATCGTTGCATCTTTGTCTTCCTCCTCCTCACTTGTTCGGGGGACTATGCCACGACTGTTCAAGCACAAAGGGGACTCAGGGTGACCAAGACCCACAGATCCAAGGCCGCCTTCACGGTGGCCGTCACGTCGGGCCTGGTGCTCGGCGGCGTGGCCGCACCCGCCGCGCTCGCCACGCCCAGCGCGGACGCGGTCATCGCCGAGGTCTACGGCGGCGGTGGCAACTCCGGGGCCACGCTCACCAGCGACTTCGTCGAGCTCGCCAACCGCGGGGCGGCGGCCGCGAGCCTGGCCGGCTTCAGCGTCCAGTACCTGCCGGGTTCGGCGAGCCCGTCGAGCACCTGGCAGGTGACGCCGCTGGCGGGCAGCGTCGCGCCGGGCGGCCGTTACCTCGTTGCCGAGAGCAAGGGTTCCGGCGGCACCGTCGAGCTGCCCACCCCGGACGCGACCGGCACGATCGCGATGTCGGCCACCGCCGGCACGATCGCCCTCGTCTCCGGCACCACCGCGCTGACCTGCAAGACCGCCGCCGACTGCGCGGCCGACACGCGGATCAAGGACCTCGTCGGCTTCGGCGCGGCGACCGTCCGCGAGGGCAGCCCGACCGCGGCGCCGTCGAACACGACGTCCGTCGCGCGCGGCACGGCGCTGGCCGACACCGACGACAACGCCGCCGACTTCACCGTCGGCGCGCCGACCCCGACCAACACCGCGGGCGAGTCGACCGGCGGCGACACGGGCCCGGCGCCGACCCCGGCGAAGATCCACGACATCCAGGGCACCACGCGCATTTCGCCGTTCAAGGACAAGAAGGTCGGCGACGTCACCGGTGTCGTCACCGCGACCAGGACGTTCGGTTCCTCGCGCGGCTTCTGGCTCACCGACCCGAACCCGGACAGCGACCCGCGCACCAGCGAGGGCCTGTTCGTCTTCACCGGTTCGACGAGCCCGGCCGTCGCGGTCGGCGACGCGGTGACCGCGACCGGCACCGTTCGCGAGTTCTACCCGGACGCGCCGGCGACGTCGAACTACCAGTCGCTCACCGAGCTGAGCAGTGCACAGTGGACGGTCGGCTCGCACGGGAACGCCCTGCCGGCACCGACCGTGCTGAACCCGGACACCGTGCCGACGACGTACGCGCCGTCGCCCGGCGGCAACATCGAGTCGCTCCCGCTGGAGCCCACGAAGTACGCGCTGGACTTCTGGGAGTCCCACGAGAGCGAGATCGTTTCGGTCACCGACGCGCGGGTCGTCGGCCCGTCGAACTCGTTCAACGAGCTGTACGTGACGTCGAAGCCCGACCAGCACAAGTCGGTCCGCGGCGGCAGCGTCTACCTGGGCTACGACCAGCTCAACAGCGGGGTCATGAAGGTGTCGTCGCTGATCCCGTTCGACCAGCGGCCGTTCCCGAAGCTCAACGTCGGCGACGTGCTGACCGGCACCACGTCCGGCCCGGTCGAATACAGCAACTTCGGCGGCTACACGCTGTTCGCCAGCGTGCTGGGGACCGAAAAGGACAACGGGCTGCAGGCCGAGACCACGCGCAAGCAGCGGACCGGTGAGCTCGCGGTCGCGACGTACAACGTCGAAAACCTGGCGCCGGGCGACCCGCAGGCGAAGTACGACCGGCTCGGCGAGGCGATCGTCACGCACCTGGCGACGCCGGACATCGTGAACCTGGAAGAGATCCAGGACAACTCGGGCGCGACCGACGACGGCACGGTGGCGGCGGACCAGACGCTGCAGAAGTTCACCGACGCGATCGTCGCCAAGGGCGGCCCGCGCTACGAGTGGCGGTCTATCGACCCGGTCAACGACCAGGACGGTGGTCAGCCGGGCGGGAACATCCGCGTGGCGTTCCTGTTCAACCCGGCCCGCGTGTCCTTTGTGGACCGTCCGGGCGGGTCGTCGACGACCGCGGTCGGCGTGGTGCGCGAGCACGGCAAGACGCACCTGACGGCGTCACCGGGCCGCGTCGACCCGGCGAACGAGGCGTGGACGACGAGCCGCAAGCCGCTGGCCGGCGAGTTCGTGTTCAAGGGCCGCACGGTGTTCGTGATCGCGAACCACTTCAACTCCAAGGGCGGCGACCAGCCGACGCACGGGCGGTTCCAGCCGCCGGTGCGCAGTTCCGAGGTGCAGCGGGCGAAGCAGGCGACGGTGCTGCGCGGGTTCGTCGATTCGCTGCTGGCGGCGGATCGCAGCGCGAACATCGTGGTGGCGGGTGACCTGAACGACTACCCGTTCTCCCCGGCGGTCCAGACGCTCACCGCCGGTGGCGCGCTGACGGACCTGATCGCGTCGGTGCCCGAAGCCGAGCGGTACAGCTACGTTTTCGAGGGTCAGTCCCAGGTCCTGGACCACATCCTGGCGTCGAAGGCCCCCCGCGGCGTGGATTACGACGTGGTCCACATCAACGCGGAGTTCGCCGACCAGGCCAGCGACCACGACCCGCAGGTGATCCGGTTCCGGCCGGGCGCGGGGAACGCGGTGCTGGACGGGTTGTACGACCTGCTCGACTGGCTGGAGCAGGTCTTCGGGAAGTAGTTTTCCTGCACTGAGGCCACTTCCGGGCACTTCGCCCGGGAGTGGCCTTTTGCGTTCCCACTCCTTTGGGTGATCGGGGAACCTCGGAGCGTTGACGGCCGTCTTACGGTGGAAGGGACCACAGGGGAGGTGGCGTGGACGGGTACGCGGTGAAGGTCGACGAGCTGGGCAAGCTCATCGCCGACCTCGACACGGCGGCGGGCAAGATGACCGACGCCAACAAGAAGCTCGGCGGCGGTGGGGCGTTCGGGTCGCTGGGGACGGCGGAGCTGGGCCAGGCCGGCGTCGAGTTCGAAGAGGCGTGGGGCTTCGGCATCGGCCGCTTGGGCGACGCGGCTTCGGGCGTGACGGAGCGGCTGAAGGCGGCGAAGCAGAAGTACGAGCAGATCGAGGCTCAGTTCGGCGACCAGCTGGGCAGGTTCGGGTCGGCGGTGCTGGGAGACGGTGGTGAACCCCCTGGTGGGGTGAAGGGCAACCACCCGCGGATCGGGCCGCCGGCTGGCGGCCCAGTGGGCGGTGGCTACACCGGCGGCGTCCCGGGGATCGACGGCCTGGCTTCGAAGCCAGAGCCGGGCGAGGGGCCGGTGGGTGGCGGCGCGACCGGCGGCATCACCGACCTCCTGAACGGCCTCGACCGATGAGCGCCCGCGACTTCCCGGCCCTGGGCTTCGACCCCGCGCCGGGCGATCTCGACGGCATCACCGACCTGGCCGGCAAGTACCGCGAGGTGAGTGCGGACCTGACCGAGGCCGATGACTCGTTGCGCCGGATCGTCCGGAAGCAGGGCATCTGGCAGGGCGAGGCGAGCGAGGCATTCGCCCGGCGGATCGGTCCGCTGCCGGGCTACCTCGACGACGCGGCCAAGTCGATGGGCCAAGCCGCCGACGCGCTCGAAGGCTGGGCGCACAGCCTCGGTGACCTGCAGAAACGCGCGGCCGATCTGGAGGCCCGCGCGGAAGCGGCGGCTCGCGCGGCCGAGCAGGCGCGGGCGAACCCGGACCTCGCGCTGGCCAACCGGACGTTCCCGGACCAGCAGTCCCTGCAGATCGCCCAGCGCCTCCTGGACAACGCCGGTCAGCAGCTCCAGGCCGCTGTCGAAGGCTGCCAGAACGTCCAGGACGCGGCGAAGCAGCTTCAGCAGGAGCACACGGAAGCGGCGGCCCGGGTGGCGGAGCTGCTGCGGAAGGCGAAGGAGCTGGCCCCGGACGAGCCGGACGTCCTCGACCAGCTGAGCGACGCGATCGGCGGCGCCTTGGGTGACTTGACGAACACCCTCGCGGACGGGGTGGACGAAGCGTGGAACTTCGTCCAGGACCACGCCGAGCTGATCGCGAAGCTTTCGGACGTCGTGGGTGACATCGGCAACGGTCTCGGCGTCATGAGCGATTTCCTGCCGCCCCCGGCCGACGAAGTCGCGAGTGCCGTGGCCACTGGTCTGGGTCTCGGCGCGCTCGGCGGTCATGCTCTCGCCAAGTCGGCCGGAGCGGACGTGGCGCCGGAGACGTTGATCTTCGATGTGGCGGGCGCGGGCACCTCACTGGCCGGGCTGGTGCCCGGGGTTCCGGATGCCGCGATCAAGGTCGCCACCTACGGGATGCTCGCCGACCAGGCACTCGGTGAGCGGGTGGGCGGCAAGGACTTCGAGAGCCCTTGGGACGACTTCAAGAACTACTGGGTGCCCAAGGACTGGGGGCAGGCGGCTGTGGTCGCCGGCACGCTCGTCGCCGGGCCCGCGCCGTGGGCGGTCGTGGCGATGGGGAATGCGGCCGATGCAGGGGTGCAGGCCGACAACGCGCCGGAGCGGCAGCGGGAGCGTGCGGAAGACGAGGTGTGGAACTGATGCCGCTGCAGATCGATCTCCCTCCCGGGTTCTCGGGTATGCCCGTCGGGACCGACGACATGATGAACCGCGGCCACGCCTGGACCATGGCCGGGAACCTGGCGGGCGGTGCCGGGAAGTCCGTCGAAGAGTTCGGCAGCTACCTGATGGCCCTGGTTCCGACCATGCAGGCGAACGGCATCCGGGTGTTCGGCAAGTTCGCGGTCGGCCGGCGCAGGGGAGACGTCGCGACTCTGACGCTGGGCGTGGTGCAGTGGCCGGACCCAGCGCCCGGCAGCCGGGACGCCCTGGTCGCAGCCATGGCCGAGGAGTACCGGGGCCGCCACAAGGGGGCGGTGGTGCAGCCGGTGCGGTTGCCCATCGGCCCGGCCGTCTTGGCCATCAGCGGTGGGGAGTTCCACCTGCCGGAACGAGACGTCCGCACCCAGATCAAGGCGGAGTACCAGATCCCCCTTCCGGACGGCCGGTCCGTGGTGATCCTCTCGGTCGTCGCGGAGTCCGACGACGCATGGCCCGCGGTGGCCGAGGCCACGGCGAAGGTCGCCTGGAGCCTCCGGGCTGGGGAAACGCCGTGATCAGCACGCTGGCAGCCGAATCACCGGCCATGCGTACGACCTTCCTCGTCTTGATGAGCGTCGTGGTCGCCGCAGGCCTGACGTTGACGATCGTCCGTGCCCTTCGTTCGACGAAGCCGCCCGAGGAGCAAATGGCGCGTCTGGCCGCACAGCTCGACGGCCGGAACAGGGTGTACATCCGGAAGATGGAGATCAGGTTGTCCCAGGAAGACCTGCTCCGGGTCGCGTACAGCCGGGGCTACTCGCTGATCGATCACCGGGTCGGGAAGTACTACGAGTTCGTGTACACGCCGTACCAGCCGGGGAGATTCGCATGACCGACAACACGCAGCTCATCGAGGAAATGCGCTGGCAGCTCAAGCAGATCGAGGACCGCAAGGCCGAGAACCGGCGCCTCCTCGACGGAATCACGGCCGGTAACCACACGACCGTCGTCTCGCCGGACCGGTCGGTCACCGTCCTGGCCGGACCGGGTGGGATCAGCGAAGTCCGGCTCGCGCCCGAAGCCATGCGGCTCGACGCCGGCACGCTGAGCCGGACCATCACCGCCGCCGTCCGGGAAGCCGTGGCCGCCGGGGGACGGCCGGCGATCGGGGCGCCGCAGGCGGCTCAGCCGCCCCGGCCACCGGCGCCGCAGCCTCGGCGAAGCAGACCGACCCCGGCCGACGACGAAGATCCCTACGACACCGTCTTCGACGTCTAGACCGGCGGCGGCTGCTCTCCCCGCTTGGCTGCCGCCCGCTTCGCGCGCCACCCCAACGCCAGGACCGCCTGCACCAGCTCCTGGTAGCTCGGCTTGACCTCCTCGAGGTACCGCTCCAGATACGCCGCCCGGGCCGTCGACACCGGGCGGGGGTCGTCGCCGGGTGGGAGCCACGTCAGGCCCTGGATGTTGTGCAGCGCCATCTTCCACCAGCGCGTCGCCCGCTCGGCCGCGCGGGCCTCGCGCTCGGTGGCCACCTCGATCGCGGCCGTCGCTGCCTCGATCTCCGCGTCGAGGGCCTCCACGCGGGCCAGTTCCCACTGGCGCAGGTTGTCCGCCGAGCCGCGGGACAGGGCGATGATCTCCTTGTACCGCATGGCCGCGGTCGCGCCGTCGTCGGTCATTGCACGTTCTCCGGACGCTGGAACGGGATGATCACTTCGGGCGCGCCGTGGGTGGTGCGGTCGAAGAACAACGCGCGGCCCGGGCGCGGCGACCAGTGCACCACCTGGCCCGCCGCGAACGGGGACAGCTCGTTGCCCTGGACGTCGAGCGCCGCCCACGTGCCGATGTCGTCGGTGCCCGCGAACCCCAGGGTGTCCTTGAGCCGGGCGATGCTGCGCCACCAGCCGATCGTGTGGATGCCGTGGCCCGGCCCCTGTTTCAGGACCACCCGCAGGTGGTCGAGGCCGCTCTTCAGCTGGCCGACCGCTTTCGCCTCCAGCGAAGGCAAAGCCGCGTCGACGCCGTACAGCAGCAGCACCTTCGCCCCGCCCGACATCGAGCCGGTGATCGACTCCAGGACACCGGTCAGGTCGTCCACGAGGGACGCTGCATGGCCCTCATCGCGCAGTCGCAGGGCCAGCTCCATCGCCGCGTCGGCGCACGCCTCGATCGGGCAGCTCAGGATGAACTCGACCTCGCCGGATTCGTACTGCCGGGACAGCGACCGCGCCGCCGAGTCCATGATGGATAGTGCCTCGGCCGTGGCCGAGCCGAGCACCGCGACGTTGCGGCCCGGCGCGCGCGGCAGGTCGACGCCGCACGCCGTCTCCGTCACGTCGATCGACTGGCCGAGCAGGGCCCGTGGCTTCGAGTTCGGCTTCAGGTCCAGGTACGCCGGGAACTGTTCCAGGATCGGCTGGTGCGCGCCGTCGAACAGGCGCGGCCGCGGGAAGTGGCCCGCATACTCCTCCCACAGCCGGTGCTGCAGCCGGACGAACACGTTCTTGCTGCTCGCGTCCGGGATGTGGGCCAGCTGGTTGCCGTGCGCGACGCCGGAATCGTGGTTGATCACCGAGTGCCACTTCGGCGCCGACACCGCCGCGTTGTTCGTCTCGGCCAGCACGCGCCGCGCCTTCGGCATCGCGATCCGCAGCGTGCACTGCTCGAACACGGCCGGCTTGCCCCAGAACGCCTCGATGCCGGCGACGTCCTGGCTGGCCAGCACCAGGTGGATGCCCTGCGACCGGCCGCGCCGCGCGATGTCCTCCAGCAGCTGGGTGGCCGTGGCCGTCACCTGGTCGCGGCCGGCGAACAGGTACTGGAACTCGTCGATCACCGCGACGATCCGCGGCCAGTGCCCGCCCGGGTCGGCCTCGCGCAGGTCGGCGAGGTTCGTCACCTCGTGCTCCTTCGCGGCCGCGGACCGGCGGCGCAGCTCGTCGGCGAGGAACCGCAGCAGCGCCAGGCCGAACTCGCGGTCGGTGTTGACGTTGACGCCGACCAGCCGCGCGTGCGGCAGCCAGCTCGCGTCCTTCCGGCCCGGCGCCAGGCCGGCGAACGAGACGCCTTCCTTGAAGTCCAGCAGGTACAGCGCCAGCTCCTCCGGTGTGTACCGCGCCGCGAGGCTGCCGAGCAGCGCGTAGAGGAAGTTCGTCTTGCCCGAGCCGGACGGGCCGCCGATCAGCGCGTGCGGGCTCGCGTCGCCGATCACGACCTCGACCGGCTCGCCTTCGAAGAACCCGACCGGGGCCCGCAGTTCCCGCGCCGAGCTCTCCCGGCCCAGCTCGGCAGGCAGCAGGTCGTCGAACGACCGCGGCCCGCCCTGCTTGGCGATCAGCGCCTTGGCGATCTTGTCGACCGCCCGGATCACCTGCGCGGACGGCATCGCGGGATCGAGGTCGACGACCAGGTCGGTGCCGGTCATGCTGCTGATCGCGTGCCGGTCGTCGACCAGGCTCAGCGTCTCGACCGGCGCGCTCACCGCGGTCGGCACGTCGACCATGAGCAGGCAGATGCCCGCGGCCAGCGCGCCGCTCGCGACGCGCTTGAGGTCGCGGGCGCGCTCGGGTTCGAGCGTCTCGCCGTTGCCGTAGAGCACGACGATGCGGTACGGCTCGCCCCGCTGCCCGGTCTGCCCGCGCATCTCGCGCAGCGACGTGAACCCGGCGGACATGCAGCTGGCGTGGATCCGGCGGATGTGCCCGGCGAGCTCGTCGAGGAGGTCTTCCAGCCGGCCCGGGTCGTACAGCGAGAGCGCGCTGGTCTGGCTGAGCGGGTAGAGGTCGGGCAGGATCGCGGTCAGCTGCCCGATGTCCCACAGGTGCACGCGCACCGCGCCGGGCTCGAACGTCGAGAGCACGCGGAGCAGCAGGTTCTGCACGATGCCGTCGATGACGGGCCGCGTCTTGGGCGCGGACGTGATCGCCAGGTGCGACTCGTCGAGCAGCGGGACGGCGACGTCGAAGGTGCGGGTGGCGTCGCTGCCGGCGGCCGTGGCGGAGCCGACGCGCCACAGCCCGGGCGACGTCAGCCCGGGGTTGTGCCCGACCGTGCCGAGCCAGTCACCCGGCGGCAGCCCGGCCGGGCCGGGTGCGTTCTGCGTGACCAGTTCCCGCAGCGACGCGGGACCCTGGCTCCAGTCGGTGTAGAAAGCGCTTCGCACGGTGCCGAGCGCGCCGAACACCTCGTGCGCGGCAGGGTGGCGGGCCCACTCGTTCTGCTGCTCGGTGCTGGCGTGGTTCAGGCCGACGCGGACGATGTCCTGCTCCAGCCGGAGTTTGGCGAGGTCGGCCTCCGCGGCCTGGCGCGCCCCGGCCGCCGCGCCCAGCACCAGTCCGATCTGATGGCGGACCCGGTCGAGGGCGGTTTCGACGCGGTTGCGTTGCTCGGCTGACTTGTTGGCCATCGGCGTCCCCAAGAAAAGGTGTCCCCTACAAGGATTACAGGCGCGACCGGTATCCGCTCACCAGATCTTCGGCGGCGTGCAGGCGGACGAGGAGCTGGTCCAGCCCCTCGCCGGCCTGTGCGTACTGCGAAGGAAGCCAGGGATCGGCCTTGGCCTGGGCATCCACGAGAGCTTGCCGGGCTTCCCCGAGCAGGCTTGTGGCCCGTTCGGAGTGGGCGCGCGCGTCAGCGAGCCCGGTCACGGCAGCGGTGAGCAGCTGGTGGAGTTCGGCGAGCGTCATCCGGCTTACAGACGCGCCGAGTAGGAGTCGGCGGAGGAAATGCTGGCCTGGACGGTGCTCTGCAAGCCGTTGATGCCTTGCAGGGCTTCCGCCAGGAGTCCGTGCGCCTGGCTCACTTCGTGCTGGCTGCTCCCTTGGGTCGCCTGTGCGAGCGACTGCTGGGCTTCTTCGAGAGACTGCGCTGCCTGCTGCAGGGCGGCGATGCTCGCGGACGCCTTCTCGTTGGCGAGCGCGATGCCAGCGCGGATCTCTTCGACTCCGGCCATCGGGCCTCTACTCCTCGAAATCTGGTGGTCGTACGGGGACGGATTCCATTGAAACAGATCCAGCGACTGAGCGTGATCATCAGACTTTGCCGAGTGATCGCGGGCCCGGAATCAGCAAGGCCCCGGACGTGGGAACGTCCGGGGCCGGGCCGATCACGGTCCGTGCGGGGGTGTCCCGCCACCGGTACCGCACACTGAAGTCGCTGGCCAGCGCTACCCCAGGTCAGAGCGGTTTTCGTGCCACTACTGGCCTTTCTCGACAGGGGCGGGCGAGGCGACGCTGAGACTAGCGCGACCGGAGTAACGGCCTGCGTTCAGCCCTGTTCGTAACTCCGCGTACAGGCAAAGAATTCCCCGGCACCGAAGGCATTTCATGTTCCATTCGGCCGAAAGCGCCGGGCGAAGGTGTCGCGGACATACCGACGGTGGGTCGAGGGGACCGGGCCGGGCGGTGGGGACGAAGGGGAGCAAAGCGACAAAACGCCAGGCGGCCTGTGGTAGTCGGCTCGAACGCAGGCGGATGATGTCGGCAGGGGGGCCAGCCGTGGTGACCAGGATCACCATGCGCTCGCCGCCGTGGTTCGGCTGGAGGTCAGGCGCCGGCTGTGCGCGCCCTGGTCACGTACGACCACGTCGAGCAGAGTGCGGGATCCGAGCGGCGACCAGTCTGTCGGTCGGCAGGATTTCGGCATCCTTCAAGGGGCGCAGGTCGCCATGAATGATCCGGTGTTCGCGTTCTGCGACCTCGATGACTTCTTCGGTGCGTGAGTTGATCAGCTGCCAGCTGATCCCGTAGGTGTAGACGTCGACGAAGTCTTCCAGCGAGTAGTAGGTGAAGTCGAGAAGTTCCTGAACTGTCGTCGTCTCGTTGACGAGCATCTCCGCGACCACGTTTTTGCCTGGCACGATGTTGTCGATCTCGATGTGAACGACGTTGTTCCTGATGGCATTGGCGACATTGTCGATGATCACATCCTGTGCGGGCGTGTCCGCCCCTAGCTTCGAGAGATCCTCCTTCAGGGAATTGGCAGCCGATCGGATGATCGACTCGGCGACTTGGACTTCTCTCCGGGTGCGTCGGGTCATCGCCTCTGTGTACTCGGCCACTGTTGTTCCGGCGGCGAAGTCCGCCGGTGCGTAGAGAACCTCGGGCTTGCACCAGAGTAGGACGAAGAAGCCGATTGCCGTGAGAATCGGAAACCCGGTGGCGAATACGGTGAGCAGACCTTGGACCCAGCCTGAGGCTTGCAGAAGAACGACGGTTACGACGGTCTCGGAGAGACCGAGGAACAAAGAAATCACCCAGAGGGGACTGCGGACACCCGGTCCGCCCCGAGTTGTCATGTCGACCTCGATCCACCGTGTCCCGGGATATACAATCGAAGTCGTCGGGCGCGGCCTGGTCGTTACGACTCGAAAGTGTATGGTGTTCTCGCGACCGCTTACCGGGAGCGACTATTCTCCGCTGATATTCGCGGTTGCTCGCATGGCACGGCCACGGCCCTGCCGGATCGGCGGGCTGCTCCGGGCGCCGCCGGACGACCAGAACTGGGACCAAGACGGAAACGCCGGGTGTCCCGAAGCGGGGCACCCGGCGTTTGCCTGGTTACTGCGGCGGAGGATACAGGATTCGAACCTGCGAGGGCGTGAACCCAACACGCTTTCCAAGCGTGCGCCTTAGGCCGCTCGGCCAATCCTCCGCAGGAGACGATACCGGATGGCTCCGGCCGCTTCGGAAGGTGGGTCAGCTCGTGACGTCGGCGACCACGCAGGTGATGTTGTCCGGGCCGCCGCCTTCGTTGGCCAGGCGGATCAGCTCCGGGATCACCTCCGCCGGCTCCGCGCCGGCCGCCAGGACGTCTCGCAGGGTTGCTTCGGAGACCGGGCCGCTCAGTCCGTCCGAACAGAGCAGGTAGCGGTCGCCCGGCTTGGCCTTGAACGTCCAGATGTCCGGGTCGCCCGAGCCCGTCGTCTGCAACGCCTTCATCAGCAGTGATCGGCGGGGGTGCTTCTCGGCGTCCTCCGCCGCGACACGGCCGTCCTCGACCAGGGCCTGAACCAGCGTGTGGTCGCGGGTCAGGCGGCGCAGGCCGCCGTCGCGCAGGAGGTAGCCGCGGGAGTCGCCGATGTGGGCCGCCGCGAACTCGATGCCGTCGAACAGCAGGGCCGTCAGCGTCGTGCCCATGCCTTCGGTCGTCGGCTCCTGCGACGCCACCTCGAGCAGGCGCTCGGCGATCGACTTGACCACGCCGGACAGCGTCGCCGCCAGGTCGACGCTGGTCAGGTCCATCCGGCGCAGGTCGACCTCGAGCTCGCGCAGCACGTCGACCGCCGTCGCGCTGGCGACCTCGCCGTGCGGCTGACCGCCGATGCCGTCGGCGACGGCCAGCAGGCGGGAACTCGCGTAGACCGAGTCCTCGTTGATCCGGCGTCGCTGCCCGACGTCCGACCCGGCGGCGTACCGCAGGACGTACCGATCTTCTGTCATGCCCCCATGAAAGCATTGGTTGACTGAGTTCACAAGCAACTCGGCTGAATGGACCATCCTCCGATACAGTCCTCGCCATGGACGACGACGCCACGGTCAGCGCGGCCGACATCGCGCGGCTCGCCGGGGTCGGCCGGGCCGCGGTCAGCAACTGGCGCCGCCGTTACCCGGACTTCCCGCAGCCGGTCGGCGGGACGGCGTCGAGCCCGTTGTTCGGCCTGTCCGCCGTCGCCGGCTGGTTCCGCGCCCGCGGCAAGAAGTTCGAGCTGAGCGCCGGCGAACGCGCGTGGCAGCGCCTGCGCGCCCTCGGCGACGACCTCGACCTCGCCGAGCGCGTCAGCCGCGCCGGGGTCTTCCTCGCCTTCCAGGCGGGCATCTCCGACACCTTCGACCGCGCGCTCGACGACCCGGAGCTGCTCACGCTGCTCAGCGAGCTGACGCACCAGGCGGGCCCGGTCGAAGGGTTCGAACTGTTGTGCCGCAGGTACTTCGAGGCCCACTCGCGGCGGCTGTCGGCCACGCCGGAGCCGGTCGCCGAGCTGATGGCCCGGCTGGCCGGCCCGGTGTCGACGATCCTCGACCCCGCGTGCGGCTTCGGCGCGCTCGCGCTGGCGAGCGGCGCGAAAACCGTGCTGGGGCAGGACAGCGACCCGATGACGGCGTCGATCGCCGCCCTGCGCCTGAAGCTGCGCGGCATCGAGGCCGAGGTCTACGCGGTCGACGCGCTGCGTGAAGACGCCTTCGCCGGCCGGACCGCCGAAGCCGTGTTGTGCGATCCGCCGTTCAACGAACGCGCCTGGGGGCACGACGAGCTGGTCGGCGACGAGCGCTGGGAGTACGGCCTGCCCCCGCGCGGCGAGCCCGAGCTCGCCTGGGTGCAGCACTGCCTCGCCCACGTCGAACCCGGCGGCACGGTGGCGATCCTGATGCCGGGCGCCGCGGCCGGGCGGCGCGGCGGGAAACGCATCCGCGGCAACCTGCTGCGCGCTGGCGCCATCCGCGCCGTCGTGACGCTGGCGCCGGCGGGGCCCGACCTGTGGCTGCTGAACCGGCTGGCCCCCGGCGAGCGCCCGCCGTCCACCGTGCTGCTCGCCGAGGCGGGCGACGATCTGTCCACAGTGGAAGACCACTGGCGGGACTTCCTCGCGCGCCCCGAAACCGGTGTCCGGATCATCGACCTGCTCGACGACGACGTCGACCTGACGCCGGCCCGCCGCCGCGCCAGGGACGAGGACCCCGGGCAGGCGTTCTTGGCCGTGCGGGCCCGGTTCGCCGAGCTGATCCCGCAGCTGCCGCCGCTCGAACCGGCGGACGACGAGCCGGCGTTCACGACGATCGGCGAGCTGGTGAAGGCCGGCGTGGTCGAGGTCAGGTACGCGGGGGTGCGCGCGGACGCCGACCACCCGCTCGCCGAAGAAGGCGACGTCGTCGCGTCGGTGACCGGCATCGCGTACGTCCACAGTGGACCAA
Organism: Amycolatopsis vancoresmycina; assembly: GCF_000716785.1. Classification (GTDB taxonomy): domain Bacteria; phylum Actinomycetota; class Actinomycetes; order Mycobacteriales; family Pseudonocardiaceae; genus Amycolatopsis; species Amycolatopsis vancoresmycina. The sequence continues at coordinate 603,840 of NZ_JNYY01000006.1, read as the reverse complement.
CGCGGCCGGTGGGGGCCGGGCTCACCGTGTACCGCGTCGACCCCGCCCGCCTCGACGCGGCCTTCCTGGCCGGCTGCCTGCGCGCGGCCGACCTGCCCGCCACCTCCGCGTCCACGCGGATCGACGGCAGGCGCGTGCGGATCCCGCGCGTCCCGCTCGCTGTCCAGCGCGAGTACGGCCGGGTCTTCCGGCGGCTCGCCGAGTTCGACGAAGTCCTGCGCGAGGCGGCGGAAATCGGCCGTGACCTGGTCCGGCTAGGCTTCGCGGGACTTGTCGAAGGACGGCTCGAGCCGGGCCACTAGGGGAACGGATGCTGATCGCCGACCGCTACGAGCTCGACGAGCTGCCCCTCGGCCGCGGCGGGATGGGTGCGGTGCACGGCGGGTACGACCGACGGCTGGGCCGCCGCGTGGCGATCAAGCTGCTCAGGCTGCCGGGCCGCGACGAAGAGCTCGAAGCCCGCTTCGCGCGCGAAGCTCGCATCCTCGCCACGCTCGACCACCCCGGCGTCCCGACGCTGTACGACTACGGCACCCACGACGACCGGTTGTTCCAGGTCATGCAGTTCGTCGAGGGCGTGACGGTGGCCGACCTGCTGGCCGAGCACGGGCCGCTGCCGGTGCCGTGGGCCGCGGCGATCGCGGCGCAGGCGTGCGCGGTGCTGACCGCCGCGCACGCGCTCGCCGTCTGCCACCGCGACCTCAAGCCGTCCAACCTGATGCTCGGGCCCGACGGCGGCGTGAAGGTGATGGACTTCGGGCTGGCCGTCCTCCGCGAAGCCGACGCGGCGCAGTTCACCCGCGCCGGCCAGCTGCTGGGAACGCCGTCGTACATGGCACCGGAGCAGATCCAGCGCGGCGGCGCCGAACCGCGCAGCGACCTCTACGCGCTCGGGTGCGTGCTGCACGAGATGCTCACCGGGCGGCGGCTCTTCGACGGGCCCACGGCGTACGCGGTCTTCGAGCGGCAGGTCAAGGAGCTGCCGCCGCCGGTGGCCGGGATCCCGAAACCGCTCAACCGGCTGCTCGCCGAGATGCTGGCGAAGGACCCCGAAGCCCGGCCCGCCGGGGCCGCCGTGCTGTACGAGCGGCTCGGCGCGTTCGTCGGCGGGCTGCCGCCGCTGCCGGGGTTCCTGGTGCCGCCGTCGGTGCCCAGCCCCGGCCGGATGTACGCGCGGATGCTGGGCCGGGTCAGCGGCTGAGCGCCGGACGCCGTTCGGCGAGCGGCAGGCCGCGACGCTGGATGCGGCGGTAGGTCGTCGCGTTCTGCACCGCGATGCTCACGCCCAGGCTGAGCGCGACCGACGCCGACGTCAGCGGGCCCGCCACGCCCAGTGCGGTACCCAGCGCAACCATCCCGATCCGGACGGCAACAGTCAGCACCCACAGCCCGATCGTGACGGCCGAGCCCTTCTGGAACGTCGTGCCACCGCGCGCGGTGAGGGTGGTCGTGGTGCTGCGCAGCACGCCGAGCCCGGCGAGCACCATCAGGTCGGCGGCAAGCAGGCCCAGTTCGTCCGCGGAGGCACCGGGCAGGGCTTTCAGCGTCAGGTATCCGCCCACCGCGACGAGCAGCAGCGGCATTGTCAGCAGGGTCCGGCGGTTCAGCAGCGTGCCGCGGATCTGCTGGTAGACGACCTTGTAGAGAACGAGGCCGGCGATGGCGACGTAGAGCAGGACGTTGGCGGCGCTGGGCATGGCGGGCTCCCCCCGGTTCGATGGTCCACCCAGCTTCGGCCGGCGCCGGCCCGGGCGCGTCGGCCCGCGGACCGGGCCCGGGTGGATCCCCGGCTCCACCCGCGGGTTGACCGCCGCTGACCGAATCGTGACCTTCGCCGACGAACCTCGACCGGGTGAACGCCGTCTTTACCGGTGTCCAAAGGCGATGATCGAGACAGCTGGGGGTACCGGATCGTGAAGAGGCTTCTGGCGGGAGCGGCCGCGCTGGCCACCGCGTTCGTGCTGGCCGCCTGCTCCGGCGGGGGCACGGCACCCGGGGCGAACGCGGGCGGCGGGGCCGTCGCGGCGGGCACCGGCGGCGGGGCGCCGACCACCTCCAGCACCACCGCGGCGCCGACCACGACCACGGCCGCGCCGACGACGACCACGCCGGCTTCCACCACGCCGAAGCCGACGCCGACCAGCACCTCGGCCAAGCCGAAGCCCAAGCCGACCCCGACGCCCAAGCCGCAGCCGCAGCCGGACCCGGGTGTCCCGTGCGCGGCGGCCGCCGCGGCCTCGGGCACCGCCGCCTGCGTCGACCTCTCGGCGCACAAGGCGTGGATCCTGCAGGGCGGCAACGTCGTCTACGGTCCGGTGCCGATGCTGCCGGGCCGCAAGAGCAACCCGACGCCGACGGGCACGTTCCACGTGTACTCGAAGGAGAAGATGCACCTGTCGAAGGAATTCGACAACGCGGAGATGCCGAACTCGGTCTTCTTCTACCCGGGCGACGCCTTCCACCAGGGCAGCCTTTCGGTGTACTCGCACGGCTGCATCCACCTCTCGGCGGGCGCGTCGCTGAAGTTCTTCAACACGCTGCACATCGGCGACGTCGTGCAGGTTGTTCCGTAACGACGTCCGATCGATCACGGACCGTAGGTCACGGTCGGGTAAAATCCACCCGCCGACTGCAACTGGCCCCCCTTCCCCCGCGATAGATGATCGCTTGGGAAGGGGGGCCAGATGGCCTTGCGAAAACTTCGCGCACGACGCCACATACTGGTGGCGGCGGTTCTGACGGGGGCGCTGCTGCCGGTCGTGTCCACGGGGGTGGCGTCGGCGGCGACCCTGCCGCAGGGGTTCGTCCTGCAGGACACCGCCACGGGTCTGGGGGACGACCCGCTGACCGACTTCGCGTACCTGCCGGACAACTCGACGTTCGTCATCGGCAAGAACGGCACCGTCCGCTGGCTGCCGGTCGACGGCGCCGGCCGGACGCTCACGACGCTCCCGGTCCGCACCAACGAGGACCTCGGGCTGGTCGGGCTCGCGGTCGCGCCGGACTACGCGACGTCGCACAACATCTACCTGACGCGCTCGATCAACGTCGGCAGCGGCTTCGTCATGCGGCTGGCGCGGTTCACGGTGACCGTGGACGCGGCGGGCGCGCCGAGCGGGCTGAGCGGCGAGAAGACGCTGTTCGAGGTGCCGGGCATCTCCAACGTCCACGGCATCGACGGCGTCGTCGCGGCCGCGGACGGCACGCTCTGGCTGTCGATCGGTGACAACGGCGACTTCCGGAAGGTCGACCCGGGCGCACTCCGCGCCCAGGACATCACCAGCCCGAACGGCAAGATCCTGCACCTGACCGCCGACGGCAACGGCGTGCCGGGGAACCCGTACTACGACGGCACGAACCCCGGTTCGACCGCGAGCAAGGTGTTCGCGCGCGGCTTCCGCAACCCGTTCCGGTTCAGCATCGACCCGAACCTCGGCCTGCCGGTCGCCGGTGACGTCGGCTGGAACACCTGGGAAGAGGTCAACGTCGTGCAGCGCGGCTCCAACCAGGGCTGGCCGTGCTGGGAGGGGAACAACCCGACGTCCGGCTACAGCACGCTCGCGCAGTGCACCGGCGTGGCGAACCAGCCGCCGATCTACGCCTACCAGCACGGCAGCGGCGTCATGCAGGGCAACAGCGTCACCGGCGGCATCGTCTACAACGGATCCAGCTACCCGGCGTCCTACCGCGGTTCGTTCTTCTTCGGCGACTACGTGACGAACAAGATCTGGACCCTGCGCTACGACGACCAGGGCAAGCTCACGCAGGCCCCGGAGAACCCGCCGGTCTTCACCGGCATCGGCGGCCCGGTCAAGTTCGCCGCGGCGCCGAACGGCGACATCGTCTACGCCGACATCCTCTCCGGCAGCCTGCGGCGGCTGAGCTACCCGGGCGGCAACACCGCGCCGGTCGCGAAGGCCACGACGACGACCGACCCGGACACCCGCACGGTGTCGTTCGACGGCTCCCCGTCGGTCGACTACGACAACGACGCGCTGAAGTACGACTGGGACTTCGGCGACGGCAACGTCGTGACCGACGCCGGCCCGAAGGTGACCCACCCGTACGCGGCGGGCACCGAGGCGTTCACCGCGACGCTGACCGTCCGGGACCCACTGGGCGCCACCGGTTCGGCGACCATCGCGGTCGCGCCCGGCAACCACACCCCGGAGCTCACGCTGACCACGCCCCGGAACGACGCCACGTTCGCGGTGGACCAGCAGGTCGCGCTGAGCGCCAGCGCGACCGACGCCGAGGACGGTTCGCTGCCGGTCACCTGGACCACGGCGGTGCGGCACTGCCCGAGCGAGGCGACCTGCCACGCGCACCCGGGCGTCGGCGGCACCGGGGCGACCTTCTCGCAGCCGTTCACCGAGCACCCGGACTCCCGGATGGAGTTCACCGCGACGGTGACCGACAGCGCGGGCGTCACCACGTCCCGGACGTACACCGCGATGCCGCGCCAGCACCGGATCACCCTGCTCAGCACGCAGCCCGCGGCGCTGAGCATCCCGGTGGAGGGCGGGGTCAGCTCGGCGATGGTCACCGAGGGCGCGTCCTTCGACGTCGAAGCCGCGCCGCTGGGCATCGACGGTGTCTCGAAGTTCACCGGCTGGCAGGGCGGCCCGTCGGACACGACGTGGGTCGTCACCGTCGGCACGAGCGACCTGACGCTGACGGCGAACTACGCGACCCCGATCGACCAGCGCTACGACAGCGACCCGGCGTTGCGGGCGAAGCTCGGCCTGCCGACGGCGTTCGAGGTCACCGACGGCCCGGTCCACTACCGCGCCTACATGAACGGCCGGCTGTACTGGAGCCCCGTCGGCGGCACGGTGTACGTCAGCGGCCCGGTGCTGGACAAGTACCTCGCCGTCGGCGGGTCCAACGCGTTCGGCCCGCCGACGTCCGACACCGCCACGACGCCGGACGGGGTGGCGCAGTACAACCACTTCAACAACAACGGCAACGTGGGTTCGATCTACTACACGTCCGCGACGGGCGCGCACACGATCTACGGTGAGATCCGGAAGAAGTGGGCGGCGCTGGACTACGAGCGTGGCCTCGGCTACCCGACGACCGACGAGCTCGGCACGCCGGACGGGGTCGGCCGCTACAACCACTTCATCAAGGGTGGCAACGTCGGCTCGATCTACTACACGTCCGCGACCGGCGCGCACGCCATCTACGGTGAGATCCGGAAGAAGTGGGCGGCGCTGGACTACGAGCGTGGCCTGGGCTACCCGGCCACCGACGAGCTCGGCACGCCGGACGGCCGCGGCCGGTACAACCACTTCAGCCTCGGCGGCTCGATCTACTACACCGTGGCGACCGGCGCGCACATGGTGAAGGGCGAGATCCGGAAGCGGTGGGCGGCCCTCGGGTGGGAGTACTCCTACCTGCACTACCCGCGGACGGACGAGTACGTGACGAACGGGGTGTACCGCAGCGACTTCGAAGGCGGCTACATCACGTTCACCCTCGCCACCGGGGCGGTCGACCGCCCCTGGTGAGGCTGAGCAGCACCGACGCGGGCCGGTTCCTTCCGGGAGCCGGCCCGCGTTCGTGTCAGAGGTCCGCGGGTGTGGTCCCGGCCGCCGTCAGCGGCAGGCCGAGGGCGACGCGCTCGGTGAGCCACGGGCTCGGCCGGTAGCGGGGGTCGCCGGTGGCCGCCGTCAGGCCGCGCAGGATGCGCAGCACGACGTCGCCGCCGACGAGGTCGCCCCAGGCCAGCGGGCCGCGCGGGTAGCCGAGGCCGAGGCGGACCGCCGTGTCGATGTCCGGCGGCGTGGCCAGGTGCTGGCCCGCGATGAAGCACGCCGTGTTGACGATCGACGCCAGCAGCCGCTGCGCGATCGGGGCCGGCCCGTCGCGGACGACCGTGACGGGCCGTCCGGTGGCGGCCAGCGCGCCCCAGGCGGCGCGGCCCGCCGCCGGGTCGAGTCCGGGGTGGACGGACATGGTCAGGCGGCGTTCGTAACCCCCGAGCGGGTCGACGCCGGCGACGCGGGCGGGCGGCAGCCCGGCGCGGACCGCGGCGTCCACTGTGGACTCGCCGTAGAGCGGGACGAGCAGGACGGCGTCGGGGTAGGCGTCCGGCACCACCTGCACGCCGGCCGCGGACAGCACCCGGGCGAGGTGCTCGTCGGCGGCGAACACCGGGCTCGACGGCTTCGGCGGGGCCGCCGGTTCGTCGGCGACCTGCTGCTTGCCGTCGGCGTAGGAGTAGAAGCCCTCGCCGTTCTTGCGCCCGAACAACCCGGCGGCCACGCGCGGCCGGGTCAGCCACGACGGCCGCAGCCGCGGGTCGCCGTGGAAGCCGGTCCAGATGCTTTCGAGGACGGCGTGCGAGACGTCGAGGCCGGTGAGGTCGAGCAGCTCGAACGGGCCGAGCTTCAGGCCGAGCACGTCCCGGGCGATGCGGTCGACGTCGGCCGGCCCGGCCAGCGCCTCGGCGAGGATCTGCAGCGCCTCGGTGTTCAGGCCGCGGCCGGCGTGGTTGACCAGGAAGCCGGGCGCGTCCTTCGCCAGCACCGGCTCGTGGCCCCAGCTCCGGACCAGCTCGAGCGCCTGGCCGGGCAGCCAGTCGTGCGTGCGCGCGCCCGGCACGACCTCGACCAGCCGCATCAGCGGCACCGGGTTGAAGAAGTGCAGGCCGACCAGCCGGCCGGGGTCGGCCAGCTCGGCGGCGATTTCGGTGACCGACAGCGAACTCGTGTTCGTCGCGAAGATCGTCTCCTGTGGACAGACGCGCTCGAGGCCGGCGAAGAGGGCGCGTTTCGTCGCGAGGTCTTCCCGGACGGCTTCGACCACGAGGTCGACGCCGTCGGCGGGGGCGTCGGGCGCGTCCACCGGGACCAGCCGGTCCTTCACCGCCTGCGGCTCGCCGGTGAGCTTGCCCTTGGCGGCGAGCTTGTCGATCATGCCGCCGACGTACTCGATCGCTTCGGCGACGGCCTCGCGCCGGACGTCGGCCAGCTCGACGGTCACTCCCGCGGTCGCGGCCAGCTGGACGATCCCGCGGCCCATCACCCCGGTGCCGATCACCCGGATCCTGCCGACCTTCCCGGCCCACCCCGTCACGTCGCGCCGCCTTCCGCCGTTGGACTTCCCGCCTCAGCGCCTCAGCCTAGAGGCCGACGAACTCCGCCATCCGCCTCGCCGAGTGGGCGAAGAACGCGTCGGCCGGGTCGACGCTGCCGACGTACTGGCCGAACAGGTCGAAGCTGATCGCGCCGAACAGCTGGGTCCACGCCATGAGCAGCCGGGACACGGTTTCGGGGCCGGCGATGATCCCGAGGGCCTTCGTGAGCGTCTCGGCCTGGGCGCGCAGTTCGGGCGGGACTTCGCCCTCGGCCCGCAGCTTGGTGTTCGTGAGCGTCTTGACCAGGGCGAGCGCGACGCGGGACGCGGGCACGACGGTGTCCTGCGGGGCCGCGTACCCGGGGATCGGCGAGCCGTAGATCAGCGCGTACTCGTGGGGGTGCGAGCGGGCCCAGTCGCGGGTGCCCTGCCAGATCGCCAGCCACCGCTCGCGGGGGTCGCCGGTGCCCGGGTCCGCCCGCTCGGCCGCTTCGCCGATCGCGTTGTAGGCGTCGACGATCAGGTCGGTCAGCAGCCGGTCGCGGCTCGGGAAGTACCGGTAGATCGCGGACGACACCATGCCCAGTTCCCGGGCCACCGCGCGCAGCGACAGCCCGTGCGCGCCCACTTCGGCGAGCTGGCGGCGGGCCTCGTCCTTGATCTCCTGGGTCAGTTCGGCGCGGGCACGTTCGCGTGCGGTGCGGGAGGTGGTCATGCGGATCAGTGTGCCACGACGAGAGCGGTGCGCACAAAAGAGAGCAGTGCTCTTGACAGAGTGCGGCGCTCTCGTGTTCACTGCTCTTAACCGAGAGCACTGCTCTCCCAAACTTCGGAGGACACCGTGAACGACACCCGCTACATCAAGCCCGCCAAGTCCACCAGCTTCTTCAACGAGGTCGTCGCGAAGCTGACCAAGCTGGGCCTGAGCGTCTGGGGCAGCCGGGTGCTGACCGTGGTCGGCCGCAAGAGCGGCGAGCCGCGCTCGGTGCCGGTCAACCTGCTGACCGTCGACGGCGTCCGCTACCTGGTCGCCCCGCGCGGCGAGACGCAGTGGGTGCGCAACCTGCGCGCCGCGGAGCAGGGCACGCTGCGCGTCGGGCGCCGCGTCGAGGCGTTCACCTTCCGCGAGCTGGCCGACGACGAGAAGCCGGGCATCCTCCGCGCGTACCTCAAGCGCTGGAAGTTCGAGGTCGGCGTGTTCTTCGACGGCGTCGACGCGAAGGCTTCGGACGAGAAGCTGCGCGAGATCGCGCCGGGCTACCCGATCTTCGAGATCTTCACGAAGTAGGTTTCCGCCGGGTCAGGTTCGCCGCCACCAGCACGATGCCGACCAGGAACGCGGCGAGCCCGATGAGGAACCAGAGCTTCTGCCCGGTCATGAAGCTCCCGGTGAGGACACCGATGCCCTGCAGCACCCAGACGGCGCCGACGAGCACGAGCACGACCCCGACCGCGAGGGTGATCCACCGCTTCATCGGCCCAGCTTAGGCGCGCGGACCGGCCGGTACGTCGCGTTCACCCCGCCGGTTGCGGCACAGTTGCGGGGTGCCGGACATCAGAGGGTCACTGAGGCGGCAGTCACTGCTGGTCGCGCTCGTCTGCGTGGTGTGCGACGCCGCCCTCTTCCTCCTTCGCGGCCCCTTCCCCGGCGGCGGGTGGGCTGCCTGGGTCGTGCTGCTCGGCGGGGTGGCCGTCAACGCCGCGCTGGCCGGGGCCGCGCGGTACTCCGGGTGGGTCGCGCTCGCGCACGCCGTGCTCTACGCGGCGGCGCCGGTGCTGTTGTGCACCTGCCAGTGGTACGTCGTCGGCAACAACGCCGGGATCCTCATCGCCGGCTACCGCGCCGGTGCCTGGCTGCGGCCGCGGCCCGCCGTGCTCGCGCTCGGTGCCCTCCTGCTCGGCGTCACCGCCGGCTGCCTCGAAGGCGGCGGGCGCGTCGCGGGCGACTGGCGGTTGATCGGCATCAACGTCGGCGTCTCCGCGTTGCTGCCGTGGCTGGTCGGCCGGTACACCACCGCCCGGCGCGCCTACATCGCCGACCTCGAACGCGAAGCCGACGAACGCCGCCAGCACGAGGAAGAAGCCGTGCGCCGGGCCGTCCTCGAAGAGCGGACGACGATCGCGCGCGACCTGCACGACGTGATCTCCCACCACGTCAGCGCCATCGGCGTGCACGCCGGCGCGGCCCGGCTCGGCCTGCCCGACGGCGCCGGGCCGGTGCGGAAGTCGCTCGGCGCGGTCGAGTCCGCGAGCCGCTCGGCGATGGCCGACCTGCGCCGGCTGCTCGACCTCCTGCACGCGGAACCCGACGCCGAACAGCCCGGGCTCGACAACCTCGACGAGCTGGCCGAGACGGTCCGCGCGGCCGGCCTGCCCACCCGGCTGACGCTGCTCGGCGAGCCCCGCGAGCTGCCGGGCTCGCTGGACGTCGCCCTCTACCGGATCGCGCAGGAAGCCCTGACCAACGCCCTGCGCCACGGCCGGGGCCCGGTCGAGGTCGAGCTGAACCACGGCCGCACCGAGGTCGTGCTCACGGTGACCAACGGCCTGCGCGCGAACCGACGGGACGAGGGCGGGCACGCGCACCGCGGGCTGGCCGGCATCCGGCGGCGCGTCAGCCTGTTCGGCGGCCAGGTGTCCTACGGCGAGACCGGCGGCCACTGGCAGCTGCGCACGACCTTCCCGGTGGAGAGCACATGATCCGCGTCCTGCTGGCCGACGACCACGCGATGTTCCGGTCCGGGATGCGCGCGCTGCTCGACACCCAGCCCGACTTCACCTGCGTCGGCGAGGCGTCCGACGGCCGCGAAGCCGTCGCCGAAACCGCGCGCCTGCGCCCGGACGTCGCGGTCCTCGACGTCCGGATGCCCCGCCTCGACGGCCTCGCCGCGACCGAGGCGATCCTGTCCGCACCGGGCAACGACACCCGCGTCCTGGTGCTCACGACGTACGACGCCGACGAGTACGTCTACCGCGCGCTGCGCGCGGGAGCGAGCGGCTTCCTGCTGAAGAGCCTGGCCCCGGAGGAACTGGTGGCGGCGATGCGCGTGGCGGCCCGCGGCGACGCCCTGATCGACCCCTCGGTGACGCGGCGCCTGGTGGCGAAGTTCGCGACGGTCCTCGAACCGGCGGCCGAACCCCCCGAGCTGGCCAGGCTGACCTCACGCGAGCGCGAGGTCCTGCTGCTGCTCGCCGGCGCGTGCAGCAACGCGGAGATCGCGCGGAAGCTGCACGTCGGCGAGGAGACGGTCAAGACGCACGTGTCGCGGGTGCTGAGCAAGCTCGGCCTGCCCGACCGCGTGCACGCCGTCGTCTACGCCTACCGCCACAAACTCGTGCCGGACGGCTGACCGCCCCGGGTGCGGCGGGAGGGGGACGCGGCACCCGGGGCGGTCTCCGCCCGAGCGGAGGCGCTCAGCTCGTCGGGCGGGCCGAATAGCCGCCCCGGCGCTGACCCGGCTGGCGCTGGCCCGGCTCGAAGCCCTGGCCGAGCGTCGTCGCCGTGGCCGTCTGGCCGTCGACCTTCGCCACCACCGTCACGTTCGCGTCGCCCTGCTTCACGTCGCCGGTCTTCTGGGTCGACGAGTTCAGCGTGTACGTCTGCTTGTAGCCGTCCTTGCTGGTCAGCGTGACCGAGGTGGCGCTCAGCTCCGTCACGTCGCCGGTCTGGAGGCGCTCGGTCGTGTAGCCGCCGTTGCCGTTCGCCACCACGAAGTCGCCGTGCAGGGCCTCGCGCAACGCCGCCATCCCGCCGCCGAAGCCGCCGCCCGGCATTCCCTGGCCGCGGAACTGGCCGCCGCCCGGCCCGCCACCCGGTCCGCCGAAGCCGCCGGGGCCCTGTGCCGTGTTGCCGGCGCTGCTGGTGCCCGCCCAGATCGCCGCTCCGCCGCCCGCCGCGATCACCACCGCGATACCGGCCGCGATCGCCGTCTTCTTGCCGGACCAGCCCTTCTTCGGGGCGGCCGTGGCCGGGTCGCCCCAGTTCGCCGGGGCCGGGTCGCCCCAGTTGGCGCCCTGCGGCGGGGTGGTCGGCGTCGGCTCGGTAGTCATCGTGTCCTCCGGTCGTACCCACACTGGTCCCGACCAGGCTCGCGGCCACGGCTGTGATTGAGCTGTGCGGGGCGTCAGCGGGCGCTGTGCCTCGATCGTGCGAACCTCACAGCAAACGCACAGCGATCACACAGCGAACACCGACGCGCGGCCGGGAAGGTGGCACCATGACCGCTATGAACGCCACGTCACCCGGCCCCGGAAAGGCCGACCTGCGCCGCGCCGACGGGAGCCCCGTCCGGGTCCTCGTCGTCGACGACGAGGCGACGCTGGCCGAGCTCGTGTCGATGGCCCTGCGGATGGAGGGCTGGGAGGTGCGCAGCGCGGGCGACGGCACGGAGGCCGTCCGGATCGCGCGCGACTTCCGCCCCGACGCCGTCGTCCTCGACGTCATGCTCCCCGACTTCAGCGGCCTGGAAGTGCTGCGCCGGATGCGGTCCGAAGCGCCGAACCTGCCCGTCCTCTTCCTGACGGCGAAGGACGCGGTCGAGGACCGCATCGCCGGGCTCACCGCCGGCGGTGACGACTACGTCACCAAGCCGTTCAGCCTCGAAGAGGTCGCGCTGCGCCTGCGCGCGCTGCTGCGCCGGGCGGGCGGCGTCACCGGCGCGAGCGGGTCGACGCTCGTCGTCGGCGACCTCACCCTGGACGAGGACAGCCGCGAGGTGCACCGCGGCGGCGACCTGGTGCCGCTGACCGCGACCGAGTTCGAGCTGCTGCGCTACCTCATGCGCAACCCGAAGCGGGTGCTGTCGAAGGCCCAGATCCTGGACCGCGTGTGGAGCTACGACTTCGGCGGCCAGGCGAACATCGTCGAACTCTACATCTCCTACCTGCGCAAGAAGATCGACGCCGACCGCGAGCCGATGATCCACACCATGCGGGGCGCCGGGTATGTCCTCAAGCCCGCAGGCTGAACCGAAGCGCGTGCGCCGGCCGTGGTCGCTGCGGCGGCGGCTGATCGTGCAGCTCGCCGCGCTGCTCGCGCTCGTCTGCCTGGTCGTCGGCGTGGTGACGGAGTTCGCGCTGAGCGAGTTCCTCGTCGGCCAGCAGGACAAGCGGCTGGCCGCGGCCAGCGACCGCGCCGCGCACGGCTCGGAACGGCCCCCGCCGTGGACCTACGGCGAAGCGCCGCCCCCGGACCCGCTGCGCGTGCTCGGCCAGGGCGAAGGCACCCTCGCCGTCGTCCAGATCGGGTCGAAGGCCTCCGCCGGGGTCCTCGACTCGAGCGCGGCCGGTCCGTCGAGGCGCAAGGCGCCGTTCAAGGACATCCCGAAGGCCGAAGTGCTGGCGCTGCTCGCGCTGCCGTCGGACGGCAAGCAGCGCAGCATCGACCTCGGCGGCAGCCTGGGCGAGTACCGCGTCGTCTCGACGACGTCGCCCCGCGGCGAAAAGACGGTCATCGGGCTGCCGCTGAAGGACGTCAACGAGACGCTCTGGCAGCTCGGCTTCATCCTCGGCGGCGTCGCGCTCGCCGGGATCCTGGTGGCGGGCGCGGTCGGCGCGGCGACGATCCGCCGCACGATGCAGCCCCTCGACCGGCTGGCCGCGACCGCGACCCGCGTCTCCGAGCTGCCGCTGGACCGCGGCGAAGTCGCGCTGTCCGAACGGGTCCCGGAGGCCGACACCGACCCGAACACCGAGGTCGGCAAGGTCGGCTCGGCGTTGAACCGGATGCTGCAGCACGTCGCGAACGCGCTGTCCGCGCGGCACGCGAGCGAAAACCGCGTCCGCCAGTTCGTCGCGGACGCCAGTCACGAGCTCCGGACGCCGCTGGCGGCGATCCGCGGGTACGCGGAGCTCACCCGCCGCGGCGGCGAGCAGGTGCCACCGGACGTCGCCTTCGCGATGAGCCGCGTCGAGTCGGAGTCCCGCCGGATGACGACGCTGGTGGAGGACCTCCTGCTGCTGGCGCGGCTCGACTCGGGCCGGCCGGTGGTGCACGAGTGGGTGGACCTGTGCCGGCTGGTGGCCGACGCGGTCGCGGACGCGCACGTGGCCGGCCCGGACCACAAGTGGCTGATGGACGTCCCCGGCGAGCCGATCGGCGTCCTCGGTGACGCGGGCCAGCTGCACCAGGTGGTGATCAACGTGCTGGCCAACGCGCGCACGCACACCCCGCCGGGCACCACGGTGACGACTACACTGTCCACTTCGGACGGAATTGTCCGGCTCCGGGTGGCCGACGACGGCCCCGGCATCCCGCCGGAAATCCTCCCGGACATCTTCGAGCGCTTCGCCCGCGGCGACAACTCGCGTTCGCGCGCGGCCGGCAGCACGGGGCTGGGCCTGGCGATCGTGGCCGCGGTGGTGGGCGCGCACGGCGGCCGGGTCGGGGTGCAGAGCCGGCCGGGCCGCACGGAGTTCGAGATCGCCTTCCCGGCCGCGCGGTCGTGAGTGGTAAGGCGAGTTCTAACTCGCCTTACCACTCACGACCAGCCGCGGCAGACCACCCGGCCGGGGGCGATGCACAGCTGGCGCACAGCTTCGGCACAAGTTCACCACATGCGGCGCCGACACGGTGAACGCCATGACGACCACGCTGTCGGCGCCCGAGCACGCCCAGCCCCAGCCGCCCGCCGCGCCGCCGAAACCCCGGTGGGTCAACCCTTCCGTGGCCGCGCTGCTGCTCGGCACCGGGCTGCTCTACCTGTGGGACCTGGCGAAGACGGGCTGGGCCAACGACTTCTACGCGATGGCCGTGCAGGCCGGGACGTGGAGCTGGCAGGCGCTGTTCTTCGGCTCGCTCGATCCGGGCAACGTCGTCACCGTCGACAAACCGCCCTTTTCCCTGTGGGTGATGGGGTTGTCCGGCCGGCTCTTCGGCTTCTCCAGCTGGAGCCTGCTGGTGCCCGACGCGCTGGCCGGGGTCGCCTCGGTCGGGCTGCTCTACCTCGCCGTGCGGCGGCTGTCCGGGCCGGGGGCCGGGCTGCTCGCCGGGGCCGGGCTCGCGCTGACGCCGGTCGCCGCGCTCATGTTCCGCTACGACAACCCCGACGCCTTCCTCGTGCTGCTGCTCGTCGCCGGCGCGTACTGCGTCGTGCGCGCCCTCGAGCGCGGGAGCACCAAGTGGCTGCTGCTCGCCGGGGTCGCGATCGGGTTGGGCTTCCTCGACAAGATGCTGCAGGCGTTCCTCGTGCTGCCCGCGTTCGTGCTGGTGTACGCGGTCGCGGCGCCGACCTCGCTCGGCAGGCGGATCGGGCAGCTGGTCGCCGCGGCCGGTGCGGTGGTCGTCTCCGCCGGCTGGTGGATCGCCGCCGTCGCGCTGTGGCCCGTCGCGGACCGGCCGTACATCAGCGGCTCGACCGACAACACCGTGCTGGAGCTGGCGTTCGGCTACAACGGGCTCGGCCGGATCTTCGGTGAGGGCCGGGGTGGCGGCGGCGGGACGTTCACGCCCCCGACCGGTGGCGGCCGTGGCTTCGGTGGGTTCGGCGGCGAAACCGGCCTGACGCGGCTGTTCAGCGGCGAGTTCGGCGCGGAAGCGTCGTGGCTGTTGCCGGCCGCGGTCATCGGCTTGGCCGCCGGCCTGTGGTTCACCCGGCGCGCGCCCCGCACCGACCGGACGCGGGCGGCGCTGCTGCTGTGGGGCGGCTGGCTGGTCGTCACCGCGCTGGTGTTCAGCTACATGAGCGGCATCATCCACCCGTACTACACCGTCGCCCTGGCCCCGGGAACCGCGGCCACGCTCGGGATTTCCGCGCGGGAGCTCTGGCGCGGCCGGGCGAACTTCGCGGCGCGCGCGGTGCTCGCCGTCATGCTCGCGGTGACCGCCGTCTGGGGGTTCGTCCTCCTCGCCCGCACGCCGGACTGGCAGCCGTGGCTGCGGTACACGCTCCTGGTGGTCGGCGCCGCCGCCGTCGCGGGGTTGCTCTTCGGGGCCGACCGGTTCCGGCGGCTCGGCCCGGCCGTGGCCGTGCTCGGCCTCTGCGGCGCCCTGCTCGGGACGGCGTCCTTCACGCTCGCCACGGCGGCGACCGCGCACTCCGGCGGGACACCGTCGTCCGGTCCCGCGGTCGCGGGTGGACGAGGCCCGCGCGGCTTCGGCGCGGGGCAGGCCGACAGCGCGGTGATCGACCTCCTCAAGGGCACCACGACGAAGTGGGCGGCGGCGCAGAGCGGCGCGATGCAGTCGGCGGGCCTGGCGCTGGCGAGCGGCCGCCCGGTGCTCGCGATCGGCGGCTTCAGCGGCAGCGACCCGGCGCCGACGCTGGAACGGTTCCAGCAGTACGTCGCCGACGGCGACATCCGCTACTACGTCGCGGGTGGCCGCGGCGGCTTCGGGGGCGGCCGCGGGACCGCGGGGGAGATCGAGTCCTGGGTGGAGCAGAACTTCGCGCCGGTGACCGTCGGCGGCACGACGGTTTACGACCTGACAAAATCGATCGGTTGACAGAAATTAGGTGGCCCGGCCGAATTGTTTCGGGCGTGTAAACAGTCCGGGAATCATTCGGCGTGCGGGGGGTCGGTGCGATAACGGCGGATGCGGACACGTGTTCGAATTCGGCCGGTGCGGCCGGCGTATTCCGAACGATCGTTCGCCACTGCCGGATCGCTGTCGGTGATGATCTCGGTACTCCCCGCTGCCGCGGTAACGAACAGGGGCGATCTTCCTGGGCGCTGCACACCATCCGGTTGCGGCGCACCGGAAATCTTGGCCGGGCGGCCGACAGAAACTCGGCTCAAGTTGATCTTGAACAACGGTGATCATGCAGGTTACGCCGGTTGGTGGTCACTCGTTCGGCTGCAATGGACGGACGTTGTGGGGATCTTGTGTCACTCGCTAGGCTCTCGCCCGGGAGAGGGACAGGGGTGGCTGATCCGGTGCGTTGAGGGCTGGATTTCACTGGGCGTCAGGTGCTTCCTGTCCGCGTTCTCCCGCAATGACCCGATCAGGTGCGGCCGGAAGAGAGCAGCGATGACCGTGCGCGGTGGCGCAGCTCGACCCGTTGACCCTTCCCGTCGTCACCGCCCGTGGCCCTGAGCACCGCAATTCCCCCTTTGGTACGGCACCACTCCACTTCCCCCGCCATCTGGAGTTCGTTGTGATTTCCCGTTCCCGCCCCCGTCTGCTGACGGTGCTCCTGACCTTGCTGACCCTCGCCGGGGTCACCGCGCTTTCGGGCTGCAGTGACAGCTCCGCCTCGGGCAGCGGCAGCAAGATCACCCTCGGGTTCAGCGCCTGGCCGGGCTGGTTCCCCTGGCAGGTGGCGCAGGAACAGGGCCTGTTCGCCAAGAACGGCGTGAACGTCGACCTCAAGTACTTCGACAACTACACCGACAGCATCAACGCCCTTTCCAGCGGCGCCATCGACGCCAACAGCCAGACCCTCAACGACACGCTGTCGTCGGTCTCCGGCGGCGCCAAGCTGTCGATCGTGCTGGTGAACGACAACTCCACCGGCAACGACAAGATCATCGCGCGGGACGGGATCACCAGCATCGCCGACCTCAAGGGCAAGAAGGTCGCCGTCGAGCAGGGCGCGGTCGACCACTACCTGCTGCTGCTCGCGCTGCAGTCGGCGAAACTGACCGAAAAGGACATCCAGCTCGTCAACCTCCCGACCGACGCCGCGGCGGCCGCGTTCGCCGGCAGCCAGGTCGACGCGGTCGCCGCGTTCGCGCCGTTCACCTCCAAGGCCCTCGAGCGCCCCGGCAGCCGCGCGATCTCGTCGTCGGCGGAGTTCCCGGGCGCCATCCCCGACCACCTCGTCACGTCGCAGAAGCTGGTCAAGGACCACCCGAAGGACGTGCAGGCGCTCGTCAACACCTGGTTCGAGACGCTGGCCTGGATCAAGGCCAACAAGGACGCGGCCGTCAAGATCATGGCCAAGCGCGGTGGCGTCTCCGACGCGGACTACAAGTCCTACGACGCCGGCACCACGATCTTCACGCGCCAGCAGAACCTCGACGCGTTCACCCCGGGCGTCACCCCGCAGCACCTCGACTTCCAGGCGAACAAGATCGTCGACTTCATCGTCGGCACCGGGCTCGCCCAGCAGCGGCCGTCGCTCGACGGGCTGTTCGACGACCAGTTCGTGAAGGCCGCGCCCCAGTGACCGGTCCGACCCAGCGCACCACCCCGGCCTCGGCGGCCGACGAGCGAGCCGCCGAGGCACTGGAAGCCGAGCAGCGGCTCGCCGAGGAGCACGCGGCCGGCCGCGGCCGCCCGGCGTGGGGACCGCTGCCGCGGCGGTCCGCGCCGAAGCCCGCGTCGCCGCTGTTCTCCTTGCGGGCGCCCATTTCCGCGCCGGCCCGCTGGACGCTGGCGGCGCTGTCGTTCGCGATCCCGTTCCTCGCGTGGGTCGTGCTGAGCGTCAGCGGCGCCGTCGACTCGACGTTCCTGCCGTCCCCGGCCGCCGTGCTGCGGGCCGGGCTCGACATGGCGGGCACCGGCGAGCTCTTCGACGACCTCTGGGCGACGACCCAGCGGGTGCTCGAAGGCTTCGGCCTCGCGGTGCTGGTTTCGGTGCCGCTCGGCATCCTGATGGGCACCTTCACCGCCGGGCAGGCGTTCTTCGAGCCGCTGATCGGGCTGCTGCGCTACCTGCCGGCGAGCGCGTTCATCCCGCTGCTGATCATCTGGCTCGGCCTCGGCGAGCCGTCGAAGATCGCCATCCTGTTCATCGGGACGGTCTTCTTCAACACGCTGATGACCGCCGACGTCGTCCGCGGCGTGCCCAGCGCGCTGCTCGACGTCTCCTACACGCTCGGCGCGCGCCGCGGCGAGGTGCTGCGCAAGATCGTCGTGCCGCACTCGCTGCCGGGCATGATCGACGCGATCCGGGTCAACGCCGCCGCGGCGTGGAACTTCGTGGTCGTCGCCGAGCTGATCAACTCCTCGGCCGGCCTCGGCTACCGGATCGTCCGCGCGCAACGGTTCCTGCAGACGGACAAGATCTTCGCGGTGCTCGTGGTCATCGGGCTCGCCGGGCTCCTGATCGACGTCCTGCTGCGCCTGCTGCGCACGCGGGTCGGGAAGTGGGCGGCATGACGCTGGAACTGCGGAACGTCGCGAAGGACTACACCGTCCGCGGCAAGGTCACCCGCGCGCTCGACGGCGTCGACCTCGAAGTCCTGCGCGGCGAGTTCGTCTGCGTCGTCGGCGCGAGCGGCTCGGGCAAGTCGACGCTGCTGTCGCTGGTCGCCGGGCTCACCCGGCCGACCGAAGGCGAGATCGTGCTCGACGGCGTCCCGGTGACCGGGCCCGGCCCGGACCGCGGGCTCGTCTTCCAGGCCGGCGCGCTCTACCCGTGGCGCACCGTCGAGAAGAACGTCGCGTTCGGACTCGAGCTGCTCTCGATCGACCCGGCCGAGCGTGCCGAGCGGGTGAGCTGGTACCTCGCCGAAACCGGGCTCGACCGCGTGCGCAAGTCGCTGCCGAAGCAGCTCTCCGGCGGCCAGAAGCAGCGCGTCGCGATCGCGCGGGCCCTGGCGTGCGAACCGGAAGTTCTGCTGCTGGACGAACCCTTCGGCGCGCTGGACGTCCAGACCAAAGAGGACATGCAGGTGCTGATCCGCCAGGTGTGGGCCGACACCGGCACCACGGTGCTGATGGTCACCCACGACGTCGAGGAAGCGGTCTTCCTCGGCGGCCGGGTGGTGGTGCTCGCCTCGGACCCGGGCCGGATCGCCGCGGACGTCGAGGTGGCGCTGCCCGCCGGACGCGACCTGGCGGTGAAGCGCGAACCGCGGTTCCTCGCGCTGCGCGCCCGGATCGAGGACCTGGTCCGGGAGCAGCACCGGGGGCACGTCAGCCGGGTGGCCGCGGTCGAGTGAGAACGCAAGACGGGAAGGTGGCGGGATGAGGCACGGCAGGTCGACCGCGAAACCGGCGGGCGGCGGGGGTTTCCTCGCCCGGCTCGGCATTCGCGGCAAGCTGAACCTGCTGCTCCTGCCGCCGCTGGTCGCGGTGGTACTGGTGTCGGTGCCGTTCGTGCTGACGCAGGCGAACAGCGCCGGCGCGGCCGACCAGTCGGCGACGGTGGCGCGGTACACGCAGCAGCTGGGCGGGCTGGTCTGGCAGCTGCAGCGCGAACGGCTGCAGACCGGCGCGTTCGTCGCCACGCCGTCGATGCCCGCCGACCAGATGCTCCAGCAGCGGAAGACGGTCGACGCGGCGGTCGAGCAGGTGCGGTCCTCGCTCGGGCCCGACGCGCCCGACGAGCTGTCCGCGGCGCTGACCCGGATCGGCTCGCTGGCCGAGCTGCGGCAGAACGCCGAACGCCGCGGCGTCGCGCTCGACAGCGTCGCGCGCACCTACCACGCGGTGATCGGCGCGGTGATCGACTCGCTGCGGCTGGTCCCGCAGCTGACCGACGACGCGGAGGGCACCCGGGAGCTGTCCGCGCTGGAGGCGCTGCTGCGCGCGAACGAGGAGAACTCGTTGCGGGGCATGGCGTTGATCGTGACCGCGGTGTCGCCCGAGGCGGGCCGGCCGATCCTGGACGACGCCACCCAGCAGGCGCCGATCTTCACCGACCGGTTCGTCCAGCAGGCCGACGACGAAACCGACAGCGAACAGGCGTCGCTGGTGGTCAACGTCGAGGCGAGCGAGGCAGGCCGCCGGATCGAGGACCTCGCCGCCCAGATCGGCAACCCGCGCACCACCGCGGGCACCACCCAGTACGTCGCCGACGTCCTCGCGTCGTCGGAAAGCCAGGCGAGCCAGCGGAAACTGGTGCAGGAACGGGTGATCGGCGAGATCGCCGACTCCGCGAACGGCCGTGCCGCCGACGCGACCCGGCTGGCCTGGACCGTCGGCCTCGGCGCCGGCGGGCTGTTCCTGCTGGTCGCCTTCCTCGCCGTCGCGGTGTCCCGCTCGATCGCCGGGCCGCTGCGCCAGCTGACCACCGCGGCGACGTCGGTCGCCGACCTGGCCGGCACCGAGCTCGTCCGCGTGACCGACACCGAGGAAGCCGAGGCGCAGGTCCCGCGGCTGGCCACCATCGACGTCGTCTCCGGCGACGAGCTCGGCAAGCTGGCCGCCGCGTTCAACCGGGTCCAGACCACCGCGGCCGAGCTGGTCGAACGCCAGGCCCTCACCCGGCGCAACACCAGCCTGATGTTCGCGAACGTCGCGAAGCGCACGCAGAACCTCGTCGGCCGCCAGCTGGCCCTGATCGACGAGGTCGAGCGCAACGAGCAGGACACCCGGCTGCTGGCCAGCCTCTACCGGCTCGACCACCTCTCCACCCGCCTGCGCCGGAACGCCGACAACCTGCTGGTCGTGTCCGGCACCCGCGACGAAACCCGGATCGCCGGCCCGATCGAGCTGTCCACCGCCCTGCGGTCCGCGCTCGCCGAGATCGAGGACTACCAGCGCGTCAAGCTCGGCGTCGTCGCGGAAATCCTGCTGTCGTCGGCCCTCGGCGCCGACCTGGTGCTCGTGTTCGCCGAGCTGCTGGAGAACGCGACGTCGTTCTCGCCGCCGGGCTCGATGGTCGAGGTCGACACGATGCTGCTCGCCGACGGCGCCTGCCTGGTGAGCATCGTCGACCACGGCATCGGCATGACCGCGGACAAGCTGGCCGAGGAGAACCAGCGGCTCGTCGAACGCGAACGCCTGGAGCTCGCACCGACCAGTGTGCTCGGCCTGTTCGTGGTCGGCCGGCTGGCCCGGCGCCACGAACTGGGCGTCGAGCTGCTCGCGACGCCGACCACCGGCGGCGTGACCGCGCGGCTGACCATCCCGCCCGCCCTGTTCACCCATCGCACCGCGCTGCGCCCGAAGGCCGAGCCGACGCCGGTGATCCCGGCGCAGGCCGCGCCGGCGGTCTCGGCGCCGCGGCACGCGGCGCCCACCACACTGTCCGATTTGGACAGTTTCCGGCCGCCCGCGCCCGAACCGGTCCGCGCGCGACCCGCCGAGCTGCCGGCGCCGGCCATCCCGGCGCTGCTCGGCCCCGGCAACGGCTTCCGCTGGTTCCGCGAGCTGGAACCGGTGTGGCCGGACGCCGAACCCGACGTCAAGCCGGCCGAAGAACCGGAACCGGCCACCTCCGAGTCCCGCGGCGGCCTGCGCCGCCGGGTCCGCGGCGCCCAGCTGCCCAGCCCGGGCACGTCGGCCCCGGTGGCCGAGGACAAGCCGCGCCACGACCCCGAAGCCACCAAGGCCGCGATGGACGGCTTCGAGAGCGCGTTCGCCAAGGCCGCCGAGGTCAGCGCGATGGCGGCCGAACCGCCGTCCGCGCCGCCCACCCTCGTCACCGCACCCGTGCCGCCGCCGGTGCCCGTCCCGTCGCCGGACGACGGCTCGGGGCTGCCGGTGCGCGTGCCGGGGGAGTCGGCGATGCCCGCCGGCCGCACGTGGTCCGCGGTGCCGGTCGCCACCGCGCCGATCGCCGCGGCCCCGCCACCGTCGCGGGACGGCCTGATCCGCCGCGTCCCCGGCGCCCAGCTCGCCCCCGGCCTGCGGCAGCAGCCCGCGGGGCGGCCGATCGCCCGAGCCGTCGCCCACCGCACCCGGCGGGACCCGGCGGCCGAGCGAGCGGCGTTCGACGCGTTCGCCGCCGGCCTGGCCAAGGCGGAGGACCTGACGGCAGACAGCCCGCCCCAAGGCGTGGTCGCCGGTCGTGTGATGGAACGAGGAGAAGAGAGCAGGAAATGAGCATCCCCGCACCTGGAGTCAGTGTCGAAGCCCAGAACTTCAACTGGCTGGTGAGCCGCTTCGCGCAGCACACCGCGGGCGCGATAGCCGCCATCGCGGTCTCGGCCGACGGCCTGCTGATCGCCATGTCGACGGAGCTCGAGCGCTCCAACGCCGACCGGCTCGCGGCGATCTCCTCCGCGATGCTCGGCCTCGCCCACGGCGTCTCCGAAAGCCACCCGCTCGGCTCACCGGACAAGGTGATCATCGAGCTCGAGCACGGCTACCTGCTCGTCTGCACGATCAGCATCGGGTGTTCGCTGGGCGTGCTGGCCAACAAGCAGGCCAGCCTCGGCACGATCGCCTACGAAATGGCGATGTTCGCCAACCGCGCCACGGAAGTTCTCACGCCGGGCCTGATCGAGGAGCTCAAGAACACCGTGGGGTCGTGATGTCCGAAGAGCCTTCGCTGCTGCGGCCGTACCTGATGACCTCGGGACGGGCGCAGCCGGTCGACCAGAGCCTCGAGATCGAGGCGCAGGTCATGACGTCCCGCCTCGGGGCGGCGTCGCACCCGAAGCTCACGTTCGAACGTCAGGAAATCGTTTCCCTCTGCCGGAACACGATGTCCGTCGCCGAGGTGGCCGCGATGCTCGGCCTGCACATCGGCGTGGCCAGGGTGCTGGTGGCCGACCTCGCCGAACTGGGCTACGTCGTCGTCCGCCGCCCCGGCAACCACAACTCGCACGACCTCGGCATGATCGAAAGGGTCATTCGTGGACTCGAAGCCATTCACTGAACCGGGCGCCCGGCCGCCGGCCCCGGTCAAGATCGTCATCGCGGGCGGCTTCGGCGTCGGCAAGACGACGGCGGTGTCGTCCATCTCGGAGATCAAGCCACTGACGACCGAAGCGGCGATCACGTCCATGTCCGCGGACAACACCGGCCACGTCCCGTCCAAGACCACGACGACGGTGGCACTGGACTTCGGCTGCATCACGATCGACGAAGAGGTCAAGCTGTACCTGTTCGGCACGCCCGGCCAGGACCGCTTCGGCTTCATGTGGCAGGACCTGGTCCACGGCGCACTGGGCGCACTGGTGATCGTGGACACCCGCCGCATGGACGACTGCTACCCGGCGGTCGACTACTTCGAGAACGCGGGCCTGCCGTTCGTGGTGGCGGTGAACATGTTCGACGGCTCGCTGGGCCACAACCTGGAGGACGTGCGGTGGGCCCTCGCGGTGAGCGAGGACGTCCCGCTGATCACGTTCGACGCGCGGCAGAAGCTGTCGGTGCGGGACGCGCTGCTGGCGGTGCTGCACAACACGTTCAAGCGGGCTCGGGCCCAGGCTGGTGCGGGGGCCTGAGGAGAGCCCGCTACACTGATCCACGGACCCCGCGCGGCGTCCACCCTGTGAACCTCCCCAGGGCCGGAAGGCAGCAAGGATAAGCAGGCTCTGACGGGTGCGCGGGGTCCCCTTTTTTTGGCCCTCAGAACAGGCCCAGGACGTCGTCCGGCGGGCTCGGGGGCGGTGGTGCGTCCCCGTCCGTGATCGGCGCCGCCTTGCCCGCCAGTTTCCGCAGCTCCGCGCCCCACACGCACCGCGCCGGGAACGCCGCCGAGGCCGTCCGCTGCGCTATCTCCGCCGTCGGGAGCTCCGCCGCCGAGGCCGCCAGCACCAGGTTGCCGAAGCGGCGGCCGCGCAGCACTCCCGGGTCAGCCAGGAGCATGACCTCCGGGAACACCGCCAGCAGCGTCGCCAGGAAGCGGCGGGCGAACGGGAGACCCGAGCCGTCCGTGATGTTCGCCAGGTACAGGCCCCGCGTGCGGAGGATCTCCGCGATCGCGCGCGTCGCCTCCAGCGTCGCCAGGCCGCCGGCCAGCGTGGCCCGCTCGAACGCGTCGACCACCACCAGGTCCGCCGACCCGGGACGGCGGGTCGCCAGCCCTTCGCGGCCGTCCGTCACCCGGACGCGCAGGCCCGGGACCCGCAGGCCCAGCTGCGCGCGGACCAGCTCCACCAGCTCGCCGTCGGCGTCGAACACCAGCTGGCGCGAGCCCGGCCGCGACGCCCCGACGTACCGCGGCAGCGTGCACGCCGCGCCGCCGATGTGGAGCGCGTCCAGCGGGCCCGGCGGCAGGCGGTCCACCACGTCGGCGAACCGGCGGACGTAGTCGAACTCCAGGTGGGCCGGGTCGTCGAGGTCGACGTACGACTGCGCGACGCCGTCCACCGAGACCAGCCACGCGTTGCCGCGGTCGGCGTCGCGGACCAGCTCCGCCGTGCCGAAGCGCACCGGGTACCGCCTGGGCTGCGGATCCGCCTTCCGCGTACGACTCACGACATCCGAGGTTATCGGAAACATTCCGACCGTCCCGGCGATAAGGGAACGGACGATCATCGATCGAGGGGGTTTCACCTTGCGTGCAAACGCAGTAATCGTTGCGGCGGCGCTCGCCGCGGGGGTCTTCGCGACACCCGCGGCCGCCGAGGAACTGCCCGACCGGGCGCAGGCCGTCTCGCTGCTGGAGACCGGCGGCCCCGGCGTGGCGCGGGCCGCCGAAGCGGCGTTGCTCGGCTCGTCGGCCGACCTCGCCGCCTTCCTGGCCACCGGCCGTCAGCAAGCGCAGAACGACGACGAGCGGGTCCTCGTCACCCAGGCCCTGTCCACCGGCGGCCCGGTCACCAAGCGCACCGCCCAGGAAGCGCTCAACGGCACCCAGGACGACATCCGCGAGTACCTGGCGCACGGCCTGGCTCTGGCCAGGATCGCCGACGACCGGATCGCCGTCGGCCAGGCCATGAACGCCGGCGGCCCGACCGTCAACGCCCGGGCCCAGAAGGCGCTCGACGGCACCCCCGCCGACGTGCGCGCCTTCCTGGAGACCGGCCTGCAGAAGGCCAAGGACGTCGACGACCGGATCACCGTCAACCAGGCCATGGCCGCCGGCGGGCCGGAGGTCCAGGCCGCCGCGCAGACGGCGCTCGACGGCACGCCGGCCGACGTCCGGTACTTCCTGTCCCTCTGGCGGCAGGTCGCGGCGAACTACGACACCGAGCTCACCGCGGTCCAGGGGCAGCTCGACGGCGCCAAGGCCGCCGCGGCCGGCCACCGGCCCCTGGTCGTGAAGCTCGCCGCGGAAAAGGCCGCGAAGCTCGCTGCCGACGCGCGGAAGGCGAACGCCGACCGGCTCGCCGCGCAGCAGGCCAAGAACCAGCAGGACGGCCGGGCCGCCGCGGCGGCCGACGCGGCCGCGCAGCAGCAGGCCCGCGAGGCCGCGGCCCGCGCCGCACAGGCCAAGGCGGACAACGGCAAGCTGCTCACCGACGCGGCCGATCCGGCGCTGACCGTGCCGAACGGCCGCAAGGCGTCCGTCTACCTGCTGCGCAACGGCGGTGCCGCGGTCAAGATCGCCGCCCGCGCCGCGCTCAGCGGTTCCGACGACGACGTCGTCACGTTCGTGCGCAGCGGCCTCGCCGTCGCGCAGGAGTCCGACGACCGCGCCGCCGTCTCGGCGATCGCGGCGGACCCGAAGGCCCGCCCGGGCCTGCGCCAGGCGGCCCGTGACGCGCTCGCGGGCCCGTACGCCGGGGTTGCCGCGCTGCTGCGCACCGGGGACTACCCGGGCCGGGACACCGACGACCGCGTCGAGGTCAGCCAGATCATGTCGGCCGGTGGCCCGGCGACGAAGTCGTGGGCGCAGAAGGCGCTCGACGGGACCGTCGCGGACATCCGCGAGTTCCTGGCCGACGGCCGGTACACCGCGCACCTGATCGACCTGGACATCTACGCCACCCGGACCCTGGGTGAGGGCCCGGAGGTCGTCGCGGTCGCGCAGGGCGTCCTCGACGGGCCGGACTCGGGCCTGCAGCAGTACCTCGACGTCGAGCTGCCGAAGGCGCGGGCGCGTGACGCGTTCACGGCGGCGCACGTCACCAAGGTGAACGCTCTGGTCGCCGAAGCGGCGGCGCTGGTCTCCTGACCGCACGGCGAAGGTTGTCGGTGGTGCCCGGTACCCTCGCGAGGTGGCTCTCGCCTTGTACCGCAAGTACCGTCCGGCGACCTTCGCCGAGGTCGTCGGTCAGGAGCATGTGACCGACCCCCTCCGCACGGCGCTGTCCGCCGGGCGGATCAACCACGCCTACCTCTTCTCGGGCCCGCGCGGCTGCGGCAAGACGTCCAGCGCGCGCATCATGGCGCGCTCGCTGAACTGCGCCAAGGGCCCGACGCCGGACCCGTGCGGCGAGTGCAACTCGTGTCGCGCGCTGGCGCCCGAGGGGCCCGGCAGCGTCGACGTCACGGAGCTCGACGCGGCGAGCCACGGTGGTGTCGACGACGCCCGCGAGCTGCGGGACAAGGCGTTCTACGCGCCGGCCGAGTCGCGCTACCGGGTGTTCATCATCGACGAGGCGCACATGGTCACCACGCAGGGCTTCAACGCCCTGCTGAAGATCGTGGAAGAGCCGCCCGAGCACGTCATCTTCATCTTCGCGACGACCGAGCCGGACAAGGTGCTCACCACCATCCGCTCGCGCACGCACCACTACCCGTTCCGGCTGATCCCGCCGAGCTCGATGCGCAGCCTGCTGGAGCGCAACATCGCGGCCGAGGGCGTCGAGGTCGAGCCGGCGGTGTACCCGCTGGTCATCCGCGCGGGTGGCGGGTCGGCGCGTGACACGCAGTCGGTGCTCGACCAGCTGCTCGCCGGCGCCGGGCCGGAAGGCGTTTCGTACTCGCGGGCGGTCGCGCTGCTGGGCGTCACCGACGTCGCGCTGATCGACGACATGGTCGACGCGCTGTCGACCGAGGACGCGGCGACGGTGTTCGGCACGGTGGAGAAGCTCACCGAGGCGGGCCACGACCCGCGCCGGTTCGCGACCGACCTGCTCGACCGGCTGCGCGACCTGGTGCTGCTGCGCGCGGTGCCGGAGTCCGCGGGCGGGCTGGTGTCCGCGCCGGAGGAGGAGCTGACGCGGATGGTCGCGCAGGCCGAGCGGATCGGCCTGGCCACGCTGTCCCGCTACGCCGACATCGTCCACAATGGACTTCTGGAGATGCGCGGCGCGACCTCGCCCCGGCTCGTGCTCGAGCTGCTGTGCGCGCGGATGCTGCTGCCGTCGGTGACCGAGGCGGAGAAGGCGCTGCTGGCCCGGATCGAGCGGCTCGAGCGCCGCGCGACGCTGGCCGGCGGAGGCGGCGCGCCCGCGGAGGGCGGCGTCGAGCCGCCGGTGCGCGCGGCGCCGGAGCGTGAGTTTTCGAGGCCGTCGCAGCGCGCGGGGTCGGCGGGTCCGCCGCCGGTGCCCGAGCCGGTCAAGCCGCCCGCCCGGGTGGCTGAGCTGGCCGCGGCTTCGCCTGGTGGCGCCCCGGCTGCGGCTTCGACGGGTGCGGCTCAAGGTGGCGACGGTGGCGCCCCGCGCACGCCGGTCGGCGGCTCGGGTGCTCCGGCTGGCGCGGGTAGCGGCGCGGCTGCTCCGGCTGGTGGCGGGGGTGCTCCGGCCGGTCCGGGTGGCGGCGTGCCCGCTCCGGCTGGTTCGGGTGGCGGCGCACCGGCTGCGGCCCAGGCTGGTGACGGTGGCTGGGGCGCGGTCCGTACGCCCGGTGGCGGCACGCCCGCTCCGGCAGCCGCAGCCGCAGCCGCCGAGCCGGAGGCCCCGGCTGGGGCGGCACCGGGCGGGATGGACGCCGCGGCGATCCGGAACGTGTGGCCGCAGCTGATGACCGCGTTGCGCAAGTTCACGGGCGGTCGCAGCCTCGAGGCGATGCTGACCCAGGCCACGGTGGCGAGCGTCGAGGGCAACTCACTGACGCTGACCCACAAGTCCGAGCCGCTGGCCCGCCGGCTGTCCGACCAGGACAACGCCCGCAAGATCGCCGGCGCCCTGACCGACGTCCTCGGCGGCGACTGGCAGGTCCGCTGCGTCCACGGCAACGCACCGGCGGCACCGGCCGCCCGCCCGCAGCCGGCGGCACCGGCGCCGGAGCGGTCGTTCACGCGCCAGTCGGCGGCCGCGCCCCCGGCTGCCGCCGCGCCGGCGGCCCGCCCCGCGACCCCGCCGCCCCCGGCGCGGCCCAAGGTCACGACGACCGAGCCGGACATCCCGCTCCCCCCGGAACCCTCCGACGAGGACGACGAGGACCTCTACAACGAGGACGCCAGCCCGGCCCCGCCGCCACCCCCACCCCCGCCCGACCAGGACCCGGACGAGGTGGCCCGCAAACTCCTCTCCGAGCACCTGGGCGCCCGCCCCCTCGACTGACCCGGACGGTCGGCCCACGTACCCCGAGGGTCGGCTCACGAGCCGACGCTCCAGGTACGCGAGCCGACCGTTCAGGTACGCGAGCCGACCCTTCGGGGGCGGGTCAGGAGGCCCAGGGGCCGATGCCGGTCACGCGGTCGGCCGTGATGCGGACGATCACCGCCGTCGGGGAGCCCTGGTTGCCCAGTTCGTACCGCTCGGCGCCCAGGTAGCGGCGGGCCTGGCGGTCCATCAACGCCGTGAACTCGTCCGCGATGTCCGGCCCGATCACCCGGGCGGTGCCCCGGACCAGCAGGTACTGGGGCAGGCCGAGGGCGTTGTGGCCGTCGCGGTCCTCGATCAGCACCGTCACGCGCGGGTCGTTGCGGATGTTGCGGACCTTGGGGCGGTGGCCCTCCATGCCCATCACGATCTCGTCGCCCTCGCGGCTGGCCCAGACCAGCGACGTCTGCGGCGAGCCGTCCGGGTTGACGGTTGTCAGCACGGCGTTGAACGGCCGCTCGAACAGGCGGTGGCAACTCTCGGGAAGTTCCATGGTGCCGAGATTAGCCAGCCAGGTACGCCTCGATCGCCGCCGCGATGGCCGCCGCGTACTGCTGTCTGCCGTCCGCGCTCGTCATGCGGGCCGCCTCGGCCGCGTTGCGCATGTTGCCGCACTCCACCAGGGCCGCCGGGCGGGTCGACAGGTTGAGGCCGGCCAGGTCCGCGCGGGCCGACAGCCCGTTTCCGCCGATGTAGTTCGCCGTCGTGAAGCCGCTCGTGCGCAGTGTGTCGCGCAACGTCTGCGCCAGCCGCGTCGAGGGTGCTCCCTGCGCGGCGTTCAGCGCCGGTGACGAGTACGCGACGTGGAAGCCGGTCGCCCCGGCCGCTTCCGAGCCGTCGGCGTGGATGGAGACGACCGCGTCGGCGTCCGCCTCGTTGCCGATCGCCGCGCGGCGGTCGACGCAGGGGCCGACGCCGGTGTCGTTCTGTCGCGTGTAGACAACGCGGATCCCCTTGTCCGCCAACGCTTTCCCGACCCGCTGGGCGACGTCGAACGTGAAGGCGTGCTCGGGGTAGCCCGCGTTGGTCGCGGTGCCGGTCGTGTTGCACGGCTTGGTCTGCCCGCGCCCGGCGGGCACCGGCCGGTTGATCTCCGCCGGGTGGGCCGCGTTGCCGCCGTTGTGCCCGGGATCCAGCACGACGACCTTCCCCGCAGCCGGAGCCGCGGGCGCCGACGACGAAGGCGAAGCCGACGACGGCGAAGGTGACGGCGAAGAAGGCGGCGACGTCACGGCAGCCGACGTGGGCGGAGGCGTCGTCACGGGGACCGCCGCCGGAGCGTCGTCGGAGCAGCCGGTGAGCAGCAGGGCACCGGCCAGCAGCAGGGGGGCAATCGCGCGTCGCACGGCGACCACGGTGCCACAGCCCGGCCCCGCGCGTGGCGCGACTACCCTGGTGGGGACACAGGCGTGCAGAGAGGACCGAGTGCGATCATGGCCCAACCCGGCGGCGGCTTCGACCTTTCCCAGCTGATGCAGCAGGCG
This sequence comes from Amycolatopsis vancoresmycina, assembly GCF_000716785.1. Taxonomy (GTDB): domain Bacteria; phylum Actinomycetota; class Actinomycetes; order Mycobacteriales; family Pseudonocardiaceae; genus Amycolatopsis; species Amycolatopsis vancoresmycina. The sequence continues at coordinate 574,330 of NZ_JNYY01000006.1, read as the reverse complement.
CAGCAGATGCAGCAGAAGCTCGTCGAGGCCCAGGAAGAACTGGCCAACACCGAGGTCACCGGCACGGCAGGGGGCGGGCTGGTCACCGCGACCGTCTCCGGTGACAGCCAGCTGAAGAGCCTGCACATCGACCCGAAGGTGGTCGACCCGGACGACGTCGAGACGCTGTCCGACCTGATCGTCGCGGCGGTCCGCGACGCGTCGGCGAGCGCGCAGAAGCTCACCGAGCAGAAGCTCGGCCCGCTGGCCGGCGGGCTCGGCGGCGGTGGCGGCATGCCGGACCTCGGCAGCCTCGGCTTCGGCGGCTGACGAACTTGTACGAAGGTGTCGTCCAGGACCTGATCGACGAGCTCGGGCGCCTGCCCGGGGTCGGGCCGAAGAGCGCCCAGCGGATCGCGTTCCACCTGCTGGCCACCGACCCGGCCGACATCGCGCGGCTGCAGGACGTGCTCGGCAAGGTCAAGGAGGGCGTGCAGTTCTGCGAGATCTGCGGCAACGTCTCCGAGCAGCCGACCTGCCGCATCTGCCGCGACGAGCGCCGCGACCTGACGGTCATCTGCGTGGTCGAGGAGCCGAAGGACGTACTGGCGGTCGAGCGCACGCGCGAGTTCAAGGGCCGCTACCACGTGCTGGGCGGCGCCCTCGACCCGTTGTCGGGCATCGGCCCGGAGCAGCTGCGGATGCGCGAGCTGCTCAAGCGGATCGGCGAGGCGGACATCACGGAGATCATCATCGCCACCGACCCCAACACGGAGGGCGAGGCGACGGCGACGTACCTGGTCCGCATGCTGCGCGACTTCCCGGGCCTGAGCGTGACCCGGCTGGCGTCCGGCCTGCCGATGGGCGGCGACCTGGAGTTCGCCGACGAGCTGACGCTCGGCCGCGCGCTCTCCGGCCGCCGCGCGCTCTAAAGCGTCGTGAGTGTTTAGGCGAGTTCTAACTCGCCTAAACACTCACGAGTCGAAGCGGCGCAGGTTGTACTGGTTCAGCAGGCGGATGACCTTGTTCGCGTACTCCGGGTCGGTGGCGTACTTCTTCGCCACCGCCCGGACGAACGCGTCCGGGTCCGTGCGCACCGGCAGCGCCGCCGCGTAGTTCGGCGAAGTCGTCAACAGGCGGCCGTAGTCGCGGAACGAGTCGTCGATCGAGGCGTACGAGCGGAAATACGCGTCCACCGGGTGGCAGGGCGCCGGAACGCACTCCGTCGTCGGGTACTGCGCGCACTTCAGCGCAAGCGGCCCCGGGCTGGTCGGCGTCACGCACTTGAAGCCGAAGTAGTTCCGCTCGGCCGTCGACAGCTTGCTGCGGCCCCAGTTCGACTCCAGGATCGACTGCGCGACCGTCACCGACGCCGGGATGTCGTACTCCGCGTGGATCGTCCGCGCGATCGGGCCCGCCGCGCCGACGTAGGCCTCCTGGAAGCCCGAATCGAGCGCAGCCTGCCGAACCGACACCTGATCGATGGGCGGAGTCGCCACCAGCAGTGCCGCCAGTCCGATGTGGATCATGGCGACACTGTGCCCGGCTCACCCCCGGAAAAACCGGGGGTCACCCCAACGAGACCTCAGCAGTAGCCGAGCTGCGCCAGCGTGTCGACGACGATCTCGGACGGGTGGTACTTGTCCATCCAGGACTCGCCGCGCCGGTTCTGGTACGTGTCGAGGAAGTTCTGCAGCTTGTCGCCGCGCATCTCGGTCAGCACCACCGTCTCGCCGAGGTGCTGCGGCGTCTCGGTGCGCTCGCGGTGCACCGCGCACGGCAGGCCGAGGTAGTAGCACTCCGCGGAAAGACCACCCGAATCGGTGACGACGTACTCGGCGCGCGCCACCAGCGGCAGGAACTTCAGGTACCGCATCTTCGGCTGGACGATGAACTGGTCGTCGAAGATGTTCCCGATGCCCAGCGAGCGGATCTTCTCGCGCTCCGGCGCCCCGGCCATGTACAGGATCGGCATCTTGCGGCTCTGCTCGCGCAGGATTTCGAGGGCCTCGCGGTACTTGTCCGGGCGCGAGACCAGCTCGAAGCGGTGCAGCGTGGCCAGGCCGAACTTCTCCGGCAGGTCCGGCACGTCCAGCGGCCCGTTGATGGCCAGCCGCATCGCGTCGATGGCCGTGTTCGCCTCGGTGTCGACGACCACGCCGCGGGCGTGCCGCAGGTTGTTCACCTCGCGGATGCTCGGCGCGAAGTGGATGTCGACGATCTTCGCCGCGATCTTGCGGTTCAGCTCCTCGGGCAGCGGCGACAGGATGCTGCCGGACCGCGCGCCCGCCTCGACGTGGCCGACGCGGGCCTTGAGGATCCGCTTGCCGATCAGCGAGCCGTACGGCGTGGTGAACGTGTCGCCGTGCACCAGCACCAGCGGGGGACGGCCGTCCTCGGTCAGCGCGGCGCGCAGTTCGTGGCGGCGGCCCCACGCGGTGCGCAGCACCTGCGCGGCCCAGCCCGGCACCTGCGCCGGCGACTCGAGGTTGTGCGCCTTGTCCTCCGGCACCAGCCAGACGTCCGGCTCCGGCATGTTCAGGTCGGCGAGGACGTCGGCGACCTCGTCGACGTGCTGGGCGGTGAACCAGATCTTCGGCCGCATCCCGCGCTCGCGGATCCCGTGGTAGACGGGCGCGATCTTGATCAGTTCCGCGGTGGTGCCGAGAATGAAGGAAATCACCGTGAAGCCCATTTCTGGTCGGGTGCGGTGGCGTAAGGATACTGGCCGACCCGCCGCGGGGGCCGCCGGGTAGCCTCGGCCCGGTGAGTGCGAACCCGCTCCTCCCCTCGCTCAGCGTCGTGATCCCGGTCTACAACGAGCAGGACTGGATCGAACGCAGTGTCGGCGCGCTGCTCGCCTCGGCCGCGGCCGCGAGCTGGCCGATCGAGGTCGTGGTGGTCGACGACGGCAGCACCGACGAGACCCCTTCCCGGCTCGACGACCTGCGCGAACGCCACGGCATCACGGTCGTCAGCCAGGTCAACTCCGGCCGGTTCGAGGCCCGGCGGGCGGGCATCGCCAAGGCCGCGGGCGAGCAGATCCTGCTGCTCGACAGCCGCGTGGTCATGGACACCGGGTCGCTGTCCTTCCTGCGCGACCAGCTGGTCGCGCACCCGGAGCGGACGGTCTGGAACGGCCACGTCAACGTCGCTTCCGAGCACAACCCGTACGCCGGCTTCATGGCCGGCCTGGTGAAGATCCCCTGGCGCCGGTACTGCGCGAACCCGCGCCTGATGTCCTTCGGCATCGAGGAGTTCGACCTCTTCCCCAAGGGCACCGGCTTCTTCTTCGCGCCGCGAGCCGTGCTCGAAGCGGCCTCCGACGCTTTCGTCTCGCTGTTCGACGACGTCCGCTTCGCCAGCGACGACACCGGCGTCCTGCGCTGGATCGCCGAACGGCACCGCATCCACCTGGCCCCGGAGTTCTCCGCGACCTACAACGGGCGCGACAGCTTCAAGAAGTTCGTCGCCCAGTCGTACTTCCGCGGGACGACCTTCGTGGACTCCTACCTCGGCTCGCCGGGCCCGGCCCGCAACGGCCTGTTCGCCGCGTTCGGCGTCGGCGTGCTCGGCCTCGCCGTCGCGGCCAAGCGGCCGAGGACGGCCGTGGCGATCGCCGTCGCCGGGTCGGCCGCCGCCGGCGCGGCTGTGACCCGCTTCGGCGCGACGACCGCGGAGGCCAAGGCCGTCGCGAAGCTGGCCCCGGTGTTCGGCGCCGGCTTCGGCGCGGGTGCCGTCCGCGGCCTGGTGATGGCGCTGCGGGCCCGCCGGCGGCGGGGCGTGCAGGGCCGATGACCGACGAGGCCGACGGCCGCAGCCTGGCGAAGGAGACCGGGCGCTCGGCCGGCAAGATCGGCATCTCGCTGCTGGTCGCCATCGCCCTCGGGTACGTGCTGACGCTGGTCGCCACGCGCTGGCTCGGGCCGGAGAACAGCAAGGTCTACCTCTCGTTCTGGGGCATCCTGATGGGCCTCGGCAGCGCGTTGTCGCCGCTGGAGCAGGAGCTGTCCCGCCAGTCCGCGGTGGCCGCGCTCGACGGCGGCAAGGCGGGCAAGCCCGCGCTGCGGTCCCTGACCGTCGGCGCGGTGACCGTCGCCGTGATCGCGGCGCTCACGCTGGTCGTGCCCGTGCTGTCCGACCGGCTCTACGCCGGGCACACCGCGCTCGGCGTCATCGTGCTGTGCGGTGCGGTCGCGTTCGCCTGCCAGTTCGCCACCCGCGGCCTGCTCGTCGGGCAGCAGCGGATCAAGCCGTACTCGGGCCTGGTCGTGGCCGAGGCCGCCGTCCGCGTGCTCGTGCTGTTCGGCATCGCCGCGGCCGGCCTCACCGGACTGACGTCGTTCGCGATCGCCGCCGCGACCGGCTCGTTCGCCTGGCTGCTGTTCGTCCGCCCGGCCGCCGGCTTGGTCGACCCGCACGCCGACGGCGAGGGCTGGGGTCCGGTGACCGCCCGGATCCTGGTGCTGATGGCCGGCGCGGGCCTGACCGCCAGCGTCATCACCGGCTACCCGGCCATGGTGAGCCTGCTCGCGCCCGGCGGCTCCGAAGCGAGCGTCGGCGTCCTGTTCGCGACGCTGACCGTGTCCCGCGTGCCGCTGCTCCTGCTGTCTCCGCTGCAGGCGCTCGCCGTGCCGACGGTCGTCCGGCTTTCGGGCACCGAGGACGGCCGCCACCGGCTGCGGAAGCTGCTCGCGGCCGGCGCGCTCGGCACGGTCGTGCTCGGCGCGGTCGGCGCCCTGGTCGGCTGGCTGATCGGGCCGTGGCTGGTGTCGCTGCTCTACGGCCGGGACTTCGTCGCCCAGGGCTGGTGGGTGGCGTGGATGGTGTGGGGTGCGGTGCTGCTCACGGCGTTGCAGCTGATGACGGCCGTGCTCGTGGCCCGCAAAGAGGCGAACAAGGTGCTCGTCACGTGGGCGGTGGTCGCGGTCTCCACCGCGGCGACCCTGCTGCTCGTGCCCGGTGACCCGATCCTCAAGGCCGTCGCCGGCCTGGCCGGGGGTCCCACGCTGGGCCTGGTGGTCGTGCTGGTGTTCGTGCTGCGACGGCCGGGCAACGTGCAGGCCGCTCCGGACGTCCCAGTAGGGTGACCCCGGCCGTACCCCGGACAGGTCGGCGTGAAACGCCGGTGAGGTTGGTTAGCGGAAAACCATGAACGTACTTCTGGTCGTGCTCGCCTTCTGGCTGCCTGGCCTCGTCTTCGGGGCGGCGATCCGCCTGCGCGGCTGGCTGCTCGCCGCGGCCGCGCCGCTGCTGACGTTCGGCGTCGTGAGCCTCGCCGTGCCGGTGCTCGGCGGCCTCGGGATTCGCTGGAACGTCCTCGACGTCGCACTGTGGACGCTCGTCCTGTCCGCCGTCGGCTTCGGGCTGTCGTTCCTCGTGCTGCGGTTCACCGCGCGACGGCACCCGGACTGGGCCGAAAAGGACGCCGCCGCGGCCTCGCCCGCCCGGTCGCTGCGCGACCACCTGCTGATGGGCGCGGGTGTCCTGGTCGGCAGCCTGATCGGCATCGTCACGTTCCTGCGTGGCGCGCGGGGCCTCAACCAGGTCCAGCAGGGCTGGGACGCGCCGTTCCACGCCAACCTGGTGCGCTGGATCGCCGAGCACGGCGACGCCCGGCCGTCGACCGTCGGCACGATCGCGAACCTGCCGGGCCAGACGAACTACTTCTACCCGGACACCTACCACGCCCTGCTCGCGCTGGTCTTCGACAAGGCCGGCCTGGCGATGATGCCGACGCTGAACATGGCGGCGCTCACCGTCATCCTGTGCGTGCCGATCGGCGTCGCCGCGATGTGCCACGTGTGGCGGATGCCGCCGCTCGCGGTCGCCGCCGCCGCGGCCGTTTCGGCGTCCTTCACCAACTTCCCGTATGACTCGCTGTGGCGCGGGCCGCTGTGGCCGTACGTCGCCGGGGTCGCGCTGATCCCGGCCGCGCTCGCGCTGGCCCGCCTGCTGCTGGAGCCGCGGGGTCTCGCCGGGCCGGTGGCGATCGGGGTCGCCGTCGCGGGCCTGATCGGGCTGCACACCAGCGTCGCGTTCGTCGTCGTCGTGTACTTCCTGCTGATCCTGTTCGCCGTGCTGCTGAAGTTCGAGCGCATCGACTGGCGCCGGTCCGCGCCCTCGCTGGCCGCGACCGTGGTGCTCGCCGTGGTCTGCGGGCTGCCGCTGGCGCTGCCTTCGCTCTACAACGCGGGCGGCGTGACGAGCGCGTTCTGGGCCTCGGACGCGACGGTCAGCGGCGGCCTCGGCGAGACGATCACGTTCTCGCCGATGGCGGCGTTCCCGCAGTGGTGGATCGGCGTGCCGGCCATCATCGGCATCTTCCTGCTGGCCAAGCACCGGCGGATGGTGTGGATGGTCGCGGCGTACGTCGTGTTCGGCGGGCTGTTCGCGGCCACCGTGTCGCTGGAGACGCCGCTCATCCACACCCTGACCGGCATCTTCTACAACGACCACTGGCGGATCGGCGCGCTCGTCCCGCTGGCCGGCGCGGTCGCGTTCGGCGAGTTCACCGACACCGCGGCCCGCTGGTTCGCGGGCAAGGCCGGCTCCCGGCTCCCGAACGTCCGCCCCGCCACGCTCATCGCGGTCGGCGTCGTGCTGCTCGCCGTCGTCGTCGGCGGCCTGAGCCGCGGCGGCTACATCGGCCGCAACGCCGCCCGCCTGCAGCTCAACTACAGCGGCGGGCCGACGGTCAGCAACGACGAGCGCCAGGCGTTCGGCTGGCTCGCCGCGCACGTCGCGCCGGGCGAGCGGGTGATGAACGGCAAGGCCGACGGCTCGGTGTGGATGTACGCGCTCAACGGCGTCCAGCCGGTCGAATGGACCTTCTACGGCGCCGAATCCAACACCCCGGCCGGGTACCTCGGCGTGTTCCTCAACGACATCAACAAGTACCCGCGGGTGCGCCAGGAACTGACGAACCTCAAGGTCCGGTACGTGTTCGTCGGCTCCGGCCACGTCACGGCGACGACGAAGAACGGCGTCGGCCTCGACCACCTGGAGTCCGACCCCGGCTTCAAGCTCGTGTTCCGCAACCCCGGCGCGTCGGTCTACGAGATCGAGGGCCAGCAGGGCGTCGTCACGGCGGGTGCGGCGCCAGGGTCCGCGGCCGGTCACGGGAAGTGAAGGGCTAGAGTGATCGCGTGTCAAGGACGTCCGTGACCAGCCGCCGGGTGCTGATCGTGATGCCCGCGCTGAACGAGTCGGCGAGTGTCGCGTCGGTCATCGAGCAGGTGAAACGCGCCCTGCCGGACGGCGACCTGCTCGTCGTCGACGACGGCTCGGTCGACGACACCGCCCGGCTCGCCCGCGCGGCCGGGGCCGAGGTGGCCCGGCTCGCCGTGAACCTCGGCGTCGGCGGGGCGATGCGCACCGGCTTCCGGTACGCCGCCGCCCGCGGCTACGACGTCGTCGTGCAGGTGGACGCGGACGGCCAGCACGACCCCGACGAGCTCGACGCCCTGCTGCGCGGCCTGGACGACGCGGACATCGTGATCGGCTCCCGGTTCGCCGGCAAGGGTTCCTACAAGGCGAGCGGGCCGCGCAAGTACGCCATGGTCGCGCTCTCGCTGGTGTTCTCGCGGCTGGCGAAGACCAAGCTCACCGACGTCACTTCGGGCTTCAAGGCGATGGGGCCGCGCGCGATCCGGCTCTTCGCCGGCTACTACCCGGCAGAGTACCTCGGCGACACCGTGGAGTCGCTGGTCATGGCCATCCGGGCCAAGCTGACCATCAAGGAGATCCCGGTCGTCATGCGGGAGCGGGCGGGCGGCACGCCCAGCCACTCGCCCGTGAAGTCGGCCGTCTACCTGAGCCGGGCCGGGCTGGCGCTGCTGCTGGCGCTGGTGCGCCGCCGCCCGGCGGTCGACTCGTCCGACTCGGCGTAAGGGGAATGCAGAACATGGACGGTTGGCGCATCCTCAGCATCGTCGTCGCCGGCGTCGTGCTCTTCGTCGTCATCGAGATGATGCGGCGGCGGAAGCTGCGCGAGAAGTACGCGGGCGTGTGGCTGGTCGTCGCGGTCGGCGTGGTCGTCCTCGCGGTGCTGCCGCAGGCGGCCGAGTTCCTCGCCAAGCACACCGGCGTGCAGACGCCGTCGAACTTCGTCTTCCTCCTCGCCGGCGTCGTGCTGGCGCTCGTGTCGCTGCACCTGTCCACCGAGGTCGGGCACCTCGAGGAAGAGGTGCGCACGTCGATCGAGGAGATCGCGCTGCTGCGCTGCGAGCTCGAGGACACCCGCCGCGAGCTGACCGGCCGGATCGCCGAACTGGAGGCGAAGACGGCGGCGCCCGACGACGTCAAAGGACTTCCCGAGGTCGAGCGCGTCAGCAAGTGACGCCCTGATCGAAGCCCTGCTCGCCGCCCCCGCGCGGCTGGGCGGGGTGCGGGTGCTGGCCATCGACGGTCCGTCGGGCGCGGGGAAATCCACCCTGGCCGCTCGGGTCGTCGCCGGGCTCCGGGCCCGCGGGCGCCGCACCGAGCTGGTGAGCACCGACGCCTTCGCCACCTGGGACGACCCGGTCGCGTGGTGGCCGCGGCTCGCCGACGGCGTCCTGCGGCCCCTGGCGGACGGCCGGCCCGGTGCCTACCGGCAGATGGACTGGACCACCGGGGTGCCCCGGCCGGGAGAGCTCGTCCGGGTGGCCGTGCCGGACGTCCTGGTGCTGGAGGGCGTTTCCAGCGGCCGCGCTTCGGCAAGACCCCTGCTTTCGCACCTCTGCTGGGTCCAGGGCGGCTCGGCGGCCGGTCGGCTGGCCAGGACCGTCGCCAGGGACGGCGAGGCCGCACGGAACGAACTGGGCCGCTGGCAACGGTTCGAGCGCGGCTGGTTCGCCGTCGACGGCACTCCCGGGGCGGCCGGAACCCGACTTTCGTAGGGGTCCAGGCGGTCACCCTGCGTGCCCGACCCGTTCCGGATCGATCAAGTCGACGAGCGGCTGCAACACGAGCGGACTAATCTCGGTACCGCCATCTGAGTTAGTGATCCGGCACCGCGCGCAGCCGTTGCGCACAAACGGTCACATTCTGTCGCGTTTTATGGACACATTGCGGTCAAATCGGTGCCCACGTAGCGCGATCGTAACCTCACGTACTTAAGCCTGGGCCAAGTTCCCGCTAGTGTCGCGGGGCACACCGATCGTCCGTCGAGTTCCTGACCGACCGGACGGTGACTTTGAACCCGAAACATCTCCCAAGGGGTGCCAGATGCAGCAATTGCGGCTGACCCGAACACGCCGCGTGGCCCTGATCGGGCTGAGCGGCGCGCTCGCGGTTTCGCTGTCCGCCTGTGCGGAATCCAAGCGTGACGAGGGCGCAGGGGGTGGTTCCGGGGGCACGATGATCTTCGGCGCGGCCGGTAACCCGAAGTTGTTCGACCCGATCTTCAACGACGAGGGCGAGACCTTCCGGATCACGCGCCAGATCTTCGACACGCTGATCCAGAACAAGCCGGGCACCGCGGACCTGGAGCCCTCCCTCGCCGAGAAGTGGGAGCCCAGCAACGACGGCAAGACCTGGACCTTCTCGCTCAAGCAGGGCGTGAAGTTCTCCGACGGCACCCCGTTCGACGCGACCGCGGTCTGCTTCAACTTCGACCGCTGGTACAACATGAAGGGCGCCGCCGCCCAGAGCCAGATGATCTACTACGCCGACGTCTTCGGCGGGTTCGCCAAGAACGAGAGCACCGACTACAGCGACCCGGTCTACAAGAGCTGCGAAGCCAAGGACCCGGCCACCGCCGTCGTGAACCTGAACAAGGCGAAGGGCGCGTTCCCGGCGGCCTTCACGCTGCCGTCGTTCGCGATGCAGAGCCCGGCCGCGCTCAAGCAGTACAAGGCCGACGAAGTCACCCAGTCCGGTGACTCGTTCACCTACAGCGAGTACGCGAACAAGCACCCGGTCGGCACCGGCCCGTTCAAGTTCGACGGCTGGGACCAGGGCAAGGGTGAGATCACCCTGTCCAAGAACGACCAGAGCCCGACCCAGACGGCCAAGCTCGACAAGCTCATCTTCAAGGTGATCCCGGACGAGAACGCCCGCAAGCAGGCGCTCAAGGCCGGCGACATCCAGGGCTACGACTACCCGGCGCCCGCGGACTACGGCCTGCTGCGCAACGAGGGCGAGCAGGTGCTGGTGCGCCCGCCGTTCAACGTGCTCTACCTGGGCATCAACCAGTCCGGCCCGGCCGGCGACAAGCTGAAGGACGTCAAGGTCCGCCAGGCGCTCGCCTACGGCATCAACCGCGAGCAGTTCGTCAAGAGCAAGCTGCCCGAGGGTGCCGAGGTGGCCAGCGAGTTCGTGCCCAAGACGATCTCCGGCTACACCGACGACGTCACCAAGTACCCGTTCGACCAGGCGAAGGCGCGGCAGCTGCTGCAGGAAGCCGGCGCGACGAACCTGACGCTGAAGTTCTACTACCCGACCGAGGTCACCCGGCCGTACATGCCGAACCCGGCGGACGTCTTCACCTCGATCTCGGAGGACCTGAAGGCCATCGGCATCAAGATCGAGCCGGTCGCCAAGCCGTGGAACGGTGGCTACAAGGACGACGTCCAGAAGTTCGGCAAGCAGGACCTCCACCTGCTCGGCTGGACCGGTGACTACAACGACGCCGGGAACTTCGTCGGCACCTTCTTCGGCCGCACGAAGAAGGAGTTCGGCTTCGACAACCCGCAGCTGTTCCAGGCGCTGGCCGCCGCGGACGCTTCGCCCGCCGGCGACGCGCACGCCAAGGCGTACCAGGACGTGAACAAGCAGATCATGGACTACCTGCCGGCCATCCCGATCTCCTACGGCCCGCCCGCGATCGTGGTCGGCCCGAAGGTCAAGGGTCTGGTCGCCAGCCCGCTGACCGATGAGCGGTTCAACACCGTGACCGTTAACTGACGGTTTTACGCCGCGAGGCGCATGGGGTGGGTGCTACCGCGCCCACCCCATGTTCCGTACTCAGCGGGCTGCCCCCTAAGGACTGCAAGTGCTCCGTTTTCTCGTGCGTCGGCTGCTACAAGCGATCCCGACGCTGCTCATCCTGTCCATCCTGGTCTTCGCCTGGCTGCGGTCGCTGCCCGGAGGGCCCGCGGCCGCCCTCCTCGGCGACAAGGCAACGCCGGAGAAGATCGCCAACCTCAACCACGTGCTGGGGCTCGACCAGCCGGTCATCATCCAGTACTTCAAGTTCCTCGGCCGCGCGATCACCGGTGACTTCGGCGCCTCGCTGGTGTCCACCCAGCCGGTGATGTCGGAGATCGGCACGTTCCTGCCCGCCACCATCGAGCTGGGCATCTCCGCGATGATCATCGCGGTGCTCATCGGCGTCCCGGCGGGCTACCTGTCGGCCCGCTACCGTGGTGGCGCCGCCGACAACGTGATCATCGTGCTGACGCTGATCGGTGTCGCGGTCCCGGTCTTCTTCCTCGGCTACATGATGCAGGACCTGCTCGCCGGGCCGCTGGGCCTGCCGTCGCAGGGCCGGCAGACCGCCGGGCTCGACGCCACCGCCGTCACGAACTTCGCCGTCCTCGACGGCATCCTGACGAGCGAGTGGGACGCCGTCTGGGACGCGATCAAGCACCTGATCCTCCCGGCGTTCGCGCTCGCCACCATCCCGCTCGCGGTGATCACCCGGATCACCCGCGCGTCGGTGCTCGAAGTGCTCAACGAGGACTTCATCCGCACGGCCAACTCGAAGGGCCTCACGCAGCCGGTGGTCCGCCGCCGGCACGTGCTGCGCAACGGCCTGCTGCCGGTGGTCACCACCATCGGCCTGCAGACCGGCGCGCTGCTCGGCGGCGCGGTGCTCACCGAGCGCGTGTTCAACTTCCGCGGCCTCGGCTTCCTGCTGGCCGAAGGCATCGAACGGCGTGACTACCCTCGGCTCCAGGCGCTGCTGCTCTTCGGCGCGCTGGTGTACGTGCTGGTGAACATGCTGGTCGACGTCTCGTACGGGATCATCGACCCGAGGGTGCGTGTGCGATGAACACTCTGCTGAACAAGAAGAAAGAGCCGATCGACAAGCTGGCCGCGGCCAGCGGCAACAGCCTCGGCCGCGAAGCACTGCGGCGGATGCTGCGCAGCCCGGTCGCCATCACCGGTGGCGTGATCACCGGCCTGTTCGTGCTGCTGGCGGTGTTCGCGCCGCTGATCGCGCCCAAGGACCCGTTCGAGCGCTACCTGCAGGACAAGGTCGCCCTCGGCCAGGGGATCATCCCGGGCAGCCAGCCCGGGTTTCCGCTCGGCGTGGACGACTTCGGCCGCGACGAACTGTCGCGGCTGATCGTCGGCGCGCAGAACACCCTGCTCGTCGGCGTGCTGGCCACGGTGATCGGCGTGCTGCTCGGCATCATCATCGGCGGGCTCGCCGGTGCGTTCGGCGGCTGGGTCGACACCGTCCTCATGCGACTGGTCGACGTCATGCTGTCGGTGCCGTCGCTGCTGCTGGCGATCTCGGTCGCGGCGCTGTTCGCCAAGCCGAGCCAGTGGACGGTGATCCTCGCCGTCTCGCTGATCGGCGTGCCGATCTTCGCGCGGCTGCTGCGCGGCTCGATGCTGGTGCAGCGGGGCAGCGACCACGTCCTCGCGGCGACGTCGCTGGGCGTGAAGCGTGGCACGATCGTGTTCCGGCACATGCTGCCGAACTCGCTCGGCCCGGTCATCGTGCAGGCCACGCTCACCCTGGCGACCGCCATCCTGGAGGCCGCGGCGCTGTCGTTCCTCGGTCTGGGCGACCCGGACCCGAACCGGGCGGAGTGGGGCATCATGCTGAGCAAGGGTGCCCGGCAGTTCCTCGACGTCCGGCCCGAGCTCGCGTACTACCCGGCGATCGCGATCATCATCGTCGCGCTCGGGTTCACGCTGCTCGGCGAGTCCCTCCGCGAAGCCCTCGACCCGAAGAACAGGCGGTGAGAACCCATGGCACTCCTTGAAGTCCGCGACCTTTCGGTCGTGTTCCAGCGGCGCGGCGAGCAGCCGTTCACCGCGGTGGACGGGGTCAGCTTCGACGTCGAGCCGGGCCAGACGGTCGGCCTGGTCGGCGAGTCCGGCTGCGGCAAGTCCGTGACGTCGCTGGCGATCATGCGGCTGCTGGCCAAGCGCGGCAACAAGGTCACCGGTTCGGTGCGCTTCGAAGGCACCGACCTGCTCAAGTTGTCCACAAAGGACATGAGCGACCGCCGCGGCCGCGACCTCGGCATGGTCTTCCAGGACCCGCTGTCCTCGCTGAACCCGGTCATCCCGATCGGGCTGCAGATCACCGAGGTGCTGGAGCGCCACCGCGGGATGTCGCGCAAGGCGGCGTCCGTCGAAGCGGTGGACCTGCTGGACAAGGTCGGCATCCCCGACCCGTCGCGCCGGCTTTCCGAGTACCCGCACCAGCTTTCCGGCGGGATGCGGCAGCGTGCGCTGATCGCGATCGCGCTGGCGTGCCGTCCGCGGCTGCTCATCGCCGACGAGCCGACGACCGCGCTCGACGTCACCATCCAGGCGCAGATCCTCGCGCTGCTGCGGGAACTGGTGCAGGACACCGGCACCGCGCTGATCATGATCACGCACGACCTCGGCGTCGTCGCCGGGCTGTGCGACGAGGTCAACGTGCTCTACGGCGGCAAGATCGTGGAGCGGGCGCAGCGGCACCAGCTGTTCGCCGAGCCGCGGCACCCGTACACGCACGGCCTGCTCGCCTCGATCCCGCGTCTGGACGCGGGCCGCGGCGAAAAGCTGATCCCCATCCGCGGTTCGGTGGCCGACAACATCCCGTGGGACCACGGCTGCGCGTTCGCGCCGCGGTGCCCCAACGCGCTGCCGGTCTGCCGCGAGGTCCAGCCGAAGCTGGTGCCCGACCAGGGCGGGCTGCTGCGCTGTCACAACCCCGTGCGGCCCGCGGTCGCCGCGGGAGGAGGAACCCGATGACGCGTCCTGCTGGTGACGTGCTGCTCGAGGTCACCGACCTCAAGGTGCACTTCCCGATCAAGCGCGGTGTCGTGATCGACCGGACGATCGGTCACGTCTTCGCGGTCGACGGTGTCGACCTGGCCATCCGCCGTGGCGAAACCTACGGCCTGGTGGGCGAATCCGGCTGCGGAAAGTCCACTTTGGGCCGGGCGATCCTGCGGCTCAACGAACCGACCGCCGGTTCCGTGAAGTTCGACGGCACCGACGTTGCCCAGCTCAAGGGCGAGGAGCTGCGGAAGGCCCGGCGCCGGATGCAGATGATCTTCCAGGACCCGATGTCCAGTTTGGACCCGCGCCAGTCGGTCGAGTCCATCCTGCTCGAGGGCATGCACGCGCACGGCCTCGACAAGGACAAGGAAGCCACCCAGCGGCGGCTGCGGCAGCTGCTGGCCGCGGTCGGCCTGCCGGAGACGTCGCTGCGCAAGTACCCGCACGAGTTCTCGGGCGGGCAGCGCCAGCGCATCGGCATCGCGCGGGCGCTGGCGGTGGAGCCGGACCTGATCGTCGCCGACGAGCCGGTGTCCGCATTGGACGTTTCGGTGCAGGCCCAGGTGGTGAACCTGCTGGAGGACCTGCAGGACCAGCTCGGCCTGACGTACGTGGTGATCGCCCACGACCTCGCGGTGGTGCGGCACATCTCCGACCGCATCGGCGTGATGTACCTGGGTGCGCTGGTCGAGGAGACCGACGCGGACTCGCTGTACCGGGAGCCGCTGCACCCGTACACGCGGGCGCTGCTGTCGGCCATCCCGGTGCCGGACCCGCAGGTCGAGGACACCCGCGAGCAGATCCTGCTCGCCGGTGACCTGCCCTCGCCGGCGAACCCGCCGTCGGGCTGCCGGTTCCACACGCGCTGCCCGTGGCGGCAGGCGAGCCTGTGCGACACCGACCGCCCGCAGCTGCGCGAAGTCGGCGGCGGGCACCGGGTGGCGTGCCACTACGCGGAGGACATCCGCGACGGGCGCATCCAGCCGCACGAGGTGAAGCCGGAGCTGGTGGAGCTCACCGGGGCGCTCAACCCCGACCTGGGCCCGCCGGACGTCGGCACCGCAGCCGAAATCCTGTGAGCAGCGGCCGGCCGGGCCTCGTCCCGGCCGGCCGTTCTCATGGTTCGAGGTGCTTGGCCCGCGTCTGCAGGTACGCCTGCTCGGGCAGGCTCAGTGTCCGCCGGGCGGCGGCCAGGTACGCCTGCCGGGCACCGGCCGTGTCCCCGATGCGTTCGAGCAGGTGCGCGCGGATGGCGTCGACCCGGTGGTGCGTCGCCAGCGCGGCGTCCTTCGCCGCTTCCGCCAGCTCCGCCAGCCCGGCTTCCGGGCCGTTGACCTGCGCGAACGCCACCACCCGGTTCAGCGTCACCATCGGACCGGGTGCGACGACCCGCAGCAGGTCGTAGAGCGTGAGGATCTCGGCCCAATCGGTCGCCTCGGCGTCGGCGGCCTCGTCGTGGACGGCGGCGATCGCCGCCTGCAGCTGGTACGGGCCCACCGGCGCCGTCGCGAGGGCCTTCGTGATCAGCGAGACGCCCTCCTCGACGAACGCCCGGTTCCAGCGGCTCCGGTCCTGTTCGGCGAGCGGGACGAGCGCCCCGGACGCGTCGGCGCGGGCCGGGCGCCGGGCCTCGGTGAGGAGCATCAGGGCCAGCAGGCCGGTGACCTCGCCGTCGTCCGGCAGGTCCGCGCGCAGCTGCCGGGTCAGGCGGATGGCCTCGGTCGTCAGGTCGACGCGGCTGAGGGCGGCACCCGAGCTGGCGGTGTGGCCCTCGGTGAAGATCAGGTAGAGCACCTGCAGCACGGCGGCCAGCCGTCCGGGACTGTCGTCCTTCGTCAGCCGTTCGCCCTTCAGCTTCTGTTTCGCGCGGCTGATCCGCTGCCCGATGGTGGCCTCGGGGACGAGGGAGGCCCGGGCGATCTCGGCGGTCGTCAGCCCGCCGACCGCCCGCAGGGTGAGCGCGACCTGCGACGGCGGCTTCAGGGCGGGGTGGCAGCAGAGCAGCAGCAGGGTCAGCGTGTCGTCGACCCCGCTGACCGGCTCCGGATCGGGCGGCTCGTGGTGCGCGACGGTCTCCTCGCGCCGCCGTCGCGCGGTCTCGCTGCGCCACTGCTCGATCCGCCGCCGGGACGCGGTGGTGATCAGCCACCCCTTCGGGTGATCCGGGATCCCCTCGCGCGGCCACTGCTGCGACGCGGCCAGCAGCGCCTCTTGGACGGCGTCCTCACAGGCGTCGAAGTCGCCGTACCGCCGGACGAGCGCGGCGAGGACCTGCGGCGCGAGCTCCCGGAGCAGGCGTTCGGTCACAGGTCGGGCCCGTGCAGCCCCATCACCGGCCGCACCTCGACCTTGCCGAAGGACGCTTCCGGCACCTTCCCGGCGATCTCGAGGGCGCGGTCTTCGCTCTCGCAGTCGAGCAGGTAGAAGCCGGCGAGGAACTCCTTGGCCTCGGCGAACGGCCCGTCGGTGGTGATGCCGGCCTGCCTGGTCAGCTCGGGGAAGGCGAGCCGTTCGGAGACGATCCGCTCGCCGGAAGCGTCGAGCTCGTCGTTGAGCTGCTGGTAGTGGGCGAGCCCGGCGGCCTGCTGTTCCGGGCTCATGCCTTCCCACGCTCGGCGCGACGCCGGGTTGCCGTAGATCAGGACCACGTATTTCACTGGGGTCTCCTGTCGAAATCCGTCCGGCGGCGCCTACGTCTCCCGTGCAAGCACCGACCCTGAGGAGAATGGCATGAGCGAGCAGCAGATCCGGGCACTGATGGCGGCGCGTGAGGTCGCGATGACGGCCCGCGACGCTTCGACACTGGGCTCCCACTACGCGCCGGACGTGGTGGCGTTCACGCTGGCCCCGCCGCTGGTGCACCGCGGCGCGGAGGTCATCGACGTCGCGGCGCGGAAGGCGTGGTTCGAGACGTTCGAGGGGCCGATCGAGTACGAGATCCGGGACCTGGAGATCACGATCGGGGGAGACATCGCCTACAGCCACGCGCTGAACCGGATGGCGACGACGCCGAAGGGGGCACCGGCGGGGTTCGAGCTGTGGTTCCGGTCGACGGTGTGCTTCCGGCGGGAGGACGGCGAGTGGCGGATCACCCACGTGCACGACTCGGTGCCGTTCTACATGGACGCGACCCTGCGGGCGGCGGTCGACCTGAAGCCCTGATCGAACAGCTGTCCACCGAAGTTGTCCACATGGGGGTGAACCCTGTGGACAACTCGGTGGACCCCCGACCGAAGTAGTACCCCGGGCAATACCTGAGGATGCCGCCCCCGGTGCACCGCCCCCGGTACCCTTCGGAAAGCAGAGACGATGAGTACCAGGGGGTACGGGCAGTGCACATCAACCAGTGGCTGGAGTCGATCCCGCCGATCTCGGTGTACCTGATCGTCGGTGCGGTGATCATGATCGAAAGCCTCGGTATCCCCCTGCCCGGCGAGGTGGTGCTGGTCAGCGCCGCTTTGCTCACCCTGACGCACCCCAACCTGAGCCCGTTGTGGGTCGGTGTCGTGGCCAGCGCCGGTGCCATCATCGGCGACAGCATCGGCTACCTGATCGGGAAAACCGGCGGGCAACGGCTGTTCGCCTGGGCGGGGCGGAAATTCCCGAAGCATTTCGGGCCGACGCACATCGCCAACGCCGAACGGATCTTCAACAAACGCGGCATGTGGGCCGTGTTCTTCGGCCGGTTCATCGCGTTCCTGCGGATCCTCGCCGGCCCGCTGGCCGGGTCGCTGCGCATGCACTACCCGAAGTTCCTGATCGCCAACGCGCTCGGCGGCATCGCCTGGGCGGGCGGCACGACCGCCCTCATCTACTACGTGGGCGAGGCCGCCGAGAAGTGGCTCGGCGACTTCTCCAAGTACGGCCTGGTGGCCGCCGTCGTGATCGGGGCGATCGTCTTCGTCGTCATGAAGAAGCGCCTCGGCCGCAAGCACCCCGAGGAAGTGGAAACCAAGGAGGAGACCGCCGCCTAAACGGCGACGAGCTCCCGCTTGGGCGCGGTTCGCAGCGACCCGATCAGCACCCCGGCGATCACGACGACGGCCGCGCCGACCTCCAGCCAGGTCGGCCGCTCGCCCAGCAGCAGGAACGACGCCGTCAGCCCGACCACCGGCACCAGCAGCGAAAACGGCGACACGACGCCGGCCGGGTTGCGCCGCATCAGCGTCGTCCACAGGCCCGAGCCGACGACCGTGCCGATCAGCACGACGTACGCCAGGCCGGCGAGCGCGGTCAGCCCGGCCGGGGTGCCGAGCGTCGTCAGGGACCGCCACTGCGCGGCCGGGCCCTCCATGACCAGCGACAGCGCGAACATCGGCAGCGGCGGCACCACCGACATCCACAGCGTGAAGTGCAGCGGGTTGTCCGGCTCGGCCCGGCGCGTGCTCAGGTTTCCGAACGCCCAGCTCAGCGCGGCCAGCAGGGTCAGGAGCATCGGCAGCAGGGCGGCGTGCCCGGACTGCTGCCACGCGATCGCGGCCATCCCGGCCACCGCCAGCGCGATCCCGCCCAACTGGTGGCGGGTGACGCGTTCGCCGAGGAAGACGGCGCCGAGCAGCACCGTGAACGGCGCCGACGCCTGCAGCACCAGCGACGCCAGCCCGGTCGGCATCCCGGTGTCCATCGCGATGAACAGGAACGCGAACTGGCCGGTGCCGAAGCCAAGCCCGTAGCCGAGCAGGTACCGCACCTTCACCTTCGGCCACGGCACGAACAGGATCGTCGGGACGGCGATCACGGCGAACCGCAGCGCACCCGCGAACACCGGCGGGAACTGGCCGAGCGTGGCGTGGATGGCCAGGAAGTTGAGGCCCCAGAGGACGGCGACGAGCACGGCGAGCAGGCGATCACGGGCGGGCATGCCTCCACTGTGTCAAGGGCGACCGTGAAGGACCAGCGAGAATATCTGCAGGAACCTTGTAGCTGTGCTTCAAGTACAGTGGCCGCGTGGATCTTGGCCGGTTGCGCACCCTGCGCGAGTTCGCCGACCGCGGCAGCGTGACGGCGGCCGCGCGGGCGCTGCACTGCACGCCGTCGGCGGTCTCGCAGCAGCTGCGCGCGCTGCAGGGCGAGGTCGGCCTGCCGCTCACCGAGCCGGCCGGCCGGGGCTTGCGGCTGACGGACGCGGGCCGCGCGCTGGTCGCCCGGGCCGACGAGGTGCTCGCCGCGCTGGAGCGGGCCGAGTCCGAACTGGACACCTACCGCAGCGCGCCGCGCGGGCGGGTGCGGCTCGCGATCTTCCAGTCGGCCGGGCTGATGCTGCTGCCGGGGCTGCTGACCCGCGTCGCCGGGTACGACGGCCTGGAGGTCGACGTCCGGGACGTCGACATGACGCCGCCGGAGGTGCCGGGCCTGGTGGCGGACTACGACGTCGTCGTGGCGCACCGCGACGAGCACGCGCCGGAGTTCGACACCGGCCGCCTGGACGTCGTGCCGCTGCTGCGGGAGCCGCTCGACGTCGCGCTGCCGGTCGGGCACCGGCTGGCGAACCGGCGCCGCGTCGAGCTGTCCGAGCTGGCGGACGAGCGCTGGATCAGCGTCGACCACGGCTTCCCGGTGGACGACGTGCTGCGCTCGCTGACCGTCCGCACCGGCGTGCGCCCGCTGGTGGTGCAGCGGATCAACGACTTCCGGATCACCGAGCGGCTGGTCGCGGCCGGGCACGGCATCGCGCTGCTGCCCCGCTACACGATGGACATCCGCCGCGGCAGCGGCCTGGTCGGACGACCTCTCGCCGGCATCCGCGCGGCGCGGCTGGTGGAAGCGGTCTGCCGGACCGGCGCCCGCCAGCGCCCGGCGGTGGCCCAGGTGATCGAGGAACTACTCGCGGAGGTCGCCCAGCTCACCGCCTCGTGAGTGGTAAGGCGAGTTCTAACTCGCCTTACCACTCACGAGCCGGTGGGAGCGCAGGTAGGTGAGCGCGATGCCGAGGGCGTCTTCCAGTGCCGTGAGGTCGTGGCGGATGTGCGCCAGCAGCAGTCCACCTTGGACGGACGTCATCGCCGCCTGCGCCAGCCGCGCCGGGTCGGCGGCCGGGTCGAGTTCTCCCTTGTCGCGCAACGTGGTCAGGCCGCGCTCCAGGTGGGACTCCCACTTCCGGTACGCCTGGTCGACCAGCGGCGCGAGCTTCGGGTTGTCGCCCACTTCGCCGGCGAGGTTGCCCAGCGGGCAGGCGATCGGCCCGCCCGCGCGGCGGTGGACGTCCAGTAGCTGCTCGGTCCACGTCTCGAGATCGGCCCAGGAAGCCAGCGTGAAGATCGCCGGCTGGTTGCCGAGGATTTGCTCGAGGTACCGGTCGATCACGGCTTCGACCAGCTGTTCCTTGTTCTTGAAGTAGTGGTACATCTGCGATTTCCCGGCCCCGCTGGCGGCGAGCACCTTGTCGACGCTCGTGCCCGCGACGCCGTCGACGTACATCAGCGCGGCCGCCGCGTCGACGATCGCGTCACGCGTCCGTTTGCCGCGCGGGGTCGAAGCCGCTTGCGTCTCCATGTACTGGATAGTACAGTTCGGCTCACTGTACCGATCAGTACAACTTGCTAGGGGGATCCATGACGCTCAACAACGCCCTGTCCGACGTCAACGCGCAGGCCCGGGCGGGTTTGCCGCCGGAGATCTTCGCCGTCCTCGAAGCGGACCGGCGCCGCGCCGCGGCGGGCTTCGCCGAGGTGGGCGACAAGATCGAGGACTTCACGCTGCCGGGCGCCGACGGCACGCCGACCGCCTTGGCCGAGCTCGTGGCCGAGGGGCCGTCGGTGCTCGTGTTCTACCGCGGCCAGTGGTGCCCGTACTGCAACCTGACGCTGCGCACCTACCAGCAGGAACTGCTGCCCGAGCTGGCGAAGCGTGGCGCGACCCTGGCGGCGATCAGCCCGCAGAAGCCGGACGGCCCGGCGCCGGACCTGGCGTTCCCGGTGCTTTCGGACGTCGGCAGCACCGTGGGGCGGAGCCTCGGGTTGAGCTATCCGGTTTCCGACGTCGTGCGCGAGGCGATGAAGACGCTGGGTACGGACCTCGAGGAGGTCAACGGCAGCTGGGAGCTGGTCCACCCGGCCGTGGTGGTGGTCGGCCAGGACCGAGTGATCCGGTACATCGACGTCCACCCGGACTTCGTCACGCGCACCGAGCCGGCGGACATCCTCAAAGCGCTCTAGCGGACCGTTTCACGCTGTAGGTGAGCACCGAACCCAGGACCAGGGCCACGGCCAGGGAGAGCAGCAGGCTGATCCCGGGTTCGGTGACGATCCGGCCGCCGGCGTAGCCGAGGAAGGCCACGTACGACGTCCAGAGTGTGACGCCGACGGCCGATGCGGTGACGAACTCTGCCATCGGCCACCGGAGCGATCCGGCGAGGAGGGCGCCGATCGTCCCGCCCGACGGCAGCCAGCGGGCGACCACCAGCACCGGCCGGGGGTGGCGCTGCAGCCGCCCGTCGAGCCAGCCGAGGCCGGCGGCGATCTTCTTCCGCCGGCCCAGCCGGTCCAGCGCCGCCCGGCCGCCGAACCGGCCGAGGGCGTAGAGCGCCTGGTCGGACGCCAGGCACCCGGCACTCGCCACGGCGATCACCAGCGCCAGCGACGTCCCGCCCTGCGCCGCTTCGATGCCCATGCCGAGGATGGTCACCTCGGTGGGCAGCAGCGGCACGAGCGAGACGACGAACAGCACCAGCAGTCCCGCCGTCGATCCGTCCACACCTCCATTAACCGCCCGCTCGCGGCGAAGCACTCCCGAACACCGGGGACTCACAGCAACCCGACAGCTGGTCCACAGATTCGCGAAACCATGCCAGGAGTTGTCATGGTTCGCCGTGAGGCTGGGCACATGAACACACTTTCCGGAAAAACCGCACTGGTGGCGGGCGGCACCCGAGGCGCGAGCCGGGCGATCGCCGTCGAGCTGGGCCGGGCGGGTGCCTTCGTGTACGTGACCGGCCGGACGACCCGCGCCGGACGGTCCGAAGTGGACCGTCCGGAGACGATCGAGGAGACGGCCGAGCTGGTCGAGCGGGCGGGCGGCCGGGCGGCGGCGATCCGCGTCGACCACCTGGTGCCGGCCGAGGTCGAGGCGCTGGCCAAGCAGGTCGGCCCGCTCGACATCCTGGTCGACGGCCTCTGGGGCGGTGACAAGCACCTGGGCTGGGGCAAGCCGGTGTGGGAGCACGACCTGGACGCGGGCCTGCGGATGATCCGCCTCGGCATCGACGCGCACCTGATCACCAGCCACTTCCTGCTCCCGCTGCTGATCGACCGCCCGGGTGGCCTGGTCGTCGAGCTGACCGACGGCACAGCCGAGTACAACGCGAAGTACCGCGAAGGCACGTCGCTGCCCTTCTACCTGGCGAAGGCGTCGGCGCACCTGCTGGCGATCGGCGAGGCGGCGGAGCTGGCCGCGCATTCGTGCACGGCCGTGGCGTTCACCCCGGGCTACCTGCGGTCGGAGATGATGCTGGAGATCTACGGCGTGACCGAGGAGAACTGGCGCGACGCCTGCGAGCGCGTGCCGCACTTCGAAATCTCGGAGACGCCGACGTTCTGCGGCCGGACGGTGGCCGCGCTGGCCGCCGACCCCGACCGGCACCGGTGGTCCGGCCGGACCGTGAGCAGCGGGCAGCTGGCGAAGGAGTACGGCGTGGACGACGTCGACGGGAGCAGGCCGGACGCCTGGCGGTACATCACGGAGGTGGCGGACGCGGGCAAGCCGGCGGACACCACCGGCTACCGCTGAGCGTTGCGGGCGGCGAGTTCCGCGCCGATCGCGGCCAGTTCCGCCCGCAGCCCGGCCGGCTCCAGCACCTCCACCCCCGGGCTCAGCGCGACCAGCTGGCCGAGGCCGATCTCGTCGCCTTCCAGGGCGAGTTCGGCCTCGGCCCAGCCGTCGGCATCCGGCGGCCCGAGCGACACGACGGTGTCCGCGAGGTGCTCCCCGCCGAACACCCGCCGCAGCTCCCGCACGGCGATCCGGTGCAGCCTTGCGCGCACCCGCACCGGCCGCGCCACCTGCTCGAACGCCGCGGACGACGAGTGCCACCACTCGGCGAGGCCGAACGACGACGGCCGCTCGAACGCGGTGTCGAGCTGGGCCACCGAGAGGATCCGCGAGACGCGGTAGGTCCGCAGCGCGTCGTCCGGCACCACCCGGGCCACCAGGTACCAGACGCCCGCTTTCAGCACGAGCCCCAGCGGCTCCAGCTCCCGCGACGCCACCTTGTCCCGGCGCCGGTACGTCACCGAGACCCGCCGCTGCGACCACACCGCCTGCGCCACCGCCGCCAGCGACGGCGGTTCGTCGGGCGAGCCGAACCAGCCCGGGGCGTCCAGGTGGAACCGCCCGGCCACCAGAGCGGCGTGTTCCCGCAGCTCGGCGGGCATCCCGGCGGACACCTTCGCCCGCGCCGCGCTGCCCGCGGTGTCGAGGCCGAGCCCGGCGAGCGCGGACGGCACCCCGAGCGCGAACAGCGCGACGGCCTCCCGCGCGGTGAGGCCGTCGAGCCCGGCGCGCCAGCCGTCGACCAGGCGGAAGCCGCCGTGGCGGCCCTGCTCCGTCCACAGGGGAACGCCCGCGTCGCGCAGCGCCGCCAGGTCGCGGTGCATCGTGCGTTCGGAGACGCCGAGCTCGGTCGCGAGCTCAGCGGCGGTCGCGCTGCGGCGCCGTTGCAGCGCGAACAACAGCGCGACCAACCGCTCCGCTTTCACCGGTTGGCGCGGTTCACCGCCGAGACGACCGCGCGCAGCGACGCCGTGACGATCGACGGGTCGATGCCGATGCCCCAGAACACCCGGTCCGAGATCGCGCACTCGATGTAGGACGCCGCGCGCGAGTCGTCGCCCGGGGAGAGCGTGTGCTCGCTGTAGTCCAGCAGGCGCAGGTCGAAGCCCACCGTCGACAGCGCGTCGAAGAACGCCGCGATCGGGCCGTTGCCGCGGCCGGTGACCTCGTGCTCGTCACCCTCCACGCGGACCGTCGCGGTGATGTCGTACTCGCCGTCGCCGTTGTCGCGGACGTGCTGGCGGACCAGCTCCAGCGGCGTCTTCAGCTCCAGGTACTCGGCCGCGAAGGCGTTGTACATCGTGGTCGGGTCGACCTCGCCGCCCTCGGAGTCGGTGTAGCGCTGGATGACCTTCGAGAACTCGATCTGCAGCCGCCGCGGCAGGTCGAGCTGGTGCTCGGCCTTCATGATGTAGGCGACGCCGCCCTTGCCGGACTGCGAGTTGACCCGGATCACGGCCTCGTACGTGCGGCCGACGTCCTTCGGGTCGATCGGCAGGTACGGGACCTCCCACGGGTGCTCGTCGACGGGGACGCCGGCCTTGTCGGCGGCGTCCTTCAGCGCGTCGAGGCCCTTGTTGATCGCGTCCTGGTGGCTGCCGGAGAACGCGGTGAACACCAGGTCGCCGCCCCACGGCGAGCGCTCGGGTACCGGCAGCTGGTTGCAGTACTCGACGGTCCGCTTGATCTCGTCCATGTCGGAGAAGTCGATCTGCGGGTCGATGCCCTGGCTGTAGAGGTTCATGCCCAGCGCGACCAGGTCGACGTTGCCGGTGCGCTCGCCGTTGCCGAACAGGCAGCCTTCGATCCGGTCGGCGCCGGCCTGGAAGCCCAGCTCGGCGGCGGCGATGCCGGTGCCGCGGTCGTTGTGCGGGTGCAGCGACAGGATCACCGAGTCGCGGCGGGCCAGGTTCCGGCTCATCCACTCGATCGAGTCGGCGTAGACGTTCGGCGTCGCCATCTCGACGGTCGCCGGCAGGTTCAGGATGACCGGCTTCTCCGGCGTTGGCTGCCAGATTTCGGTGACGGCGTTGCAGACCTCGAGCGCGTAGGACAGCTCGGTGCCGGTGTAGGACTCCGGCGAGTACTGGAACCGGAAGTCGGTGTCGGGGTGCTTCGCCGCCAGGTCGACGACCATTTCGGCGCCCTGCGTCGCGATCTTCTTGATGCCTTCGCGCTCCTCGCGGAAGACGACGCGGCGCTGCAGGATCGACGTCGAGTTGTAGATGTGGACGATCGCGCGCGGCGCGCCGTCCAGGGCCTCGAAGGTCCGCTCGATCAGCTCCGGGCGGCACTGCGTCAGCACCTGGATGCTGACGTCGTCGGGGATGGCGCCTTCGTCGATGATCTCGCGGACGAAGTCGAAGTCGGTCTGCGACGCGGCCGGGAAGCCGACCTCGATCTCCTTGTAGCCCATGCGGACCAGCAGGTCGAAGAACTTGCGCTTGCGCGCGGGCGACATCGGGTCGATCAGGGCCTGGTTGCCGTCACGCAGGTCGACGGCGCACCACAGCGGCGCGCGCTCGATGCGCTTCTCGGGCCAGGTGCGGTCGGGCAGGTCGATGTTCTCGACCAGGTCGTACCAGGGGCGGTAGCGGTGCACCGGCATGGACGTGCCGCGCTGGGTGTTCCAGGCGGGCTGGCCGGCGGGCGCGGGACGGGAGGGCTTGCGGATCTTGCTCATGGGATTTGGGGTGTCTCCAGCTAGACGGGTGCGACCGGCACCACGAAGCCCCGCGACGGGGAGCCGGTCCGGTCAGGCCCCGTCGCGGCAGCGAAGCAGGAGAGCACGCGCCACGGGCCCACCATAACCAGGGAACGCGCGCGGAGGGAAGCCGGGCCGCGATGGATTCGTTACCCGGATGGTTACTTGTGGGTAGCATTCGGCTGGTTGCCGTGCGAAACTGCGGGCATGGGTGAGCACGCAGAGTCGTCGTCGGAGGAGACGCGCGTCTCCCGGCGCGCGGCCGTCGACTGGCGCCAGACCGGGGGCCGCGTGGCCTCGCTGGTGGCGTCGATCGTCCGCTGGGTGGGTCTGGTCTTCGCCGCGTTCCTGGTGATCCACGTGATCTTCACGGTCGGCTCGGCCAACCCGGACAACGGCATCGTCTCGTTCGTGAAGTCCTGGGCGGACAGCCTGGCGCTGGGCTTCAGCGACCTGTTCACGCCGAGTGACGGGAAGCTGCGCGTCCTGGTGAACTACGGCATCGCGGCGATCTTCTGGCTTGTGGTGTCGGGGATCCTGGCGAAGGTCATCCGCCGCGTGGGCGGGACGTCATAGCGCCGACTCAGCTTACGGCGAGTTCGTCGTACACCCGATCGCAGATGTACCGGCGTCCGTAACTTCCTCCGGTGATCTCGCGGAGGAACCCGGCGTCCGCCAGCTTCTTGATCGCGCCTGCTGCGGTCGGGTATGACACGCCCAGGTCCGCCTGCACCTTGGGAATGGTCATCATCGGGTAGCCGATGATCTTCACGGCCAGTTCGTGAACGGTGCCACGGGCGCCCATGCTCTTCATCGTCTCGATGACTTCTTGGGAGAACGCCATCAGGCTTCGGATCGTTTCCGAAGCGGCCATCGCCCGTGCTCTCACCGCTTCGGCGAAAAACCGTACCCACGGGTCGAATTCGCCCGTTCTGCTCACGGTGAGCAGGTGGTCGATGTAGTCTTCGCGGCGGGGCTCCAGCCAGGGAGACAGGTTGAGCACCGGGTGCTTGAGCACGTGCTCTTCGATGAGCTGCAAGGTGATGATCAGGCGGCCGATCCGGCCGTTCCCGTCGCTGAACGGATGCAGTGTTTCGAACTGGTAGTGGCCGAGGGCCACTTTGACGAGCACCGGCATATCCTGATCGGCGTTGATCCATTTTTCCCAGTCGCTCACGCCCTCGCGGAGCAGATCTCCGTTGGGTGGCGGGACGAACCTGGACTGTTCGATTCCCCTACCGCGATCTCCGATGCAGACGAGTCTTTCACGGAGCCTGCCTGCGTCGTATGCGTCGCCGCGTGTTCCGCTCACCAGGATCTGCTGGAGTCCGGACACCACCTGCAGGCAGATCGGCAGCTTCTTGATGAGGTCGAGACCGGCGAAAGCTGCCTGAACGTAGTTGCGCACCTCCTGCACTTCCGCCGTCGGCTGGTGGCCGCCGACGTACTGGGCCTCCAGCACGTCGGCGTAGGGCGCGTACGTCCCTTCGAGCGCCGAGGTGCTGACGGCCTCCTGGGTCAACGACGGTCGCACCAGCAGGTCGGGGTTGGGGAGCCGGTCGGTGAGGGCGTCCAGTGAGCCAAGCGCGCGGTCGGCTTCGCTGATGATCTTGTACGTGCCGGAGGTGAGTTCGACTACGCTCGGGAGCGGAGCGGGTACGAAAGAGAAGTGGTTGTAGGGCTGCTTGGTGCGGCCGTCGGTGCCGCTGATCGGCACCAGGCGGCCGACTGGTGACTGGTTGAACGCTTCGACCTGCACTTTTAAAGGTTACCGCAAGAAGCGTTAGCTCTCCCCTCGGGTTCTAAGGGTTCTTGCAGTCCCCCGTCTCGAATGCAAGGCATTGGGTCGATCCTTTGAAACCCCGGCCGCTACCTCCCCAAGGCGGGCTTGCCCCACTCGTCGGTGAACGCGAACTCCGCCAGCGGCAGTCGCACCCGCTCCGCCTTCTCGCGCTCGATCCGCCAGTCCTCCTCCAGCACCTCCGCCGGCGCCGGCGACCCCACCGCGATCGCCACCTTCGGCACCGCGTCGGACGGCAGCGCGAACGCCTCGCGCACCGCGTCCGGCGAGAAGCCCGCCATCTGGTGGGCGATCAACCCCAGCTCCACCGCCTGCAGCACCAGGTTCTCCGACGCCAGCCCGAGCCCGTACTCGGCGTACGGCACCGCACCCTTCTCGTTCGTCGTCACCATCACGCCGATCAGCAGCAGGCTCGCCCGGTGCGCCCAGGCCTGGTTGCCCGAATTGAGCGTCGAAAGGATCGCGTCGAACGCCGGGGTGCCGCGGACGCCCACCAGGTAGCGGGCCGGCTGGGTGTTGCCGAACGACGGCGCCCAGCGGGCCGCCTCCAGCAGCGCCCGCACCTGCTCCGGGGTGACCGACGCGGCTGCGTCGTACGCTCGGGGGCTCCACCGTTCCGCCATCAGGGTTGCGATCGGGACGCTCGTCACTGCTGGTTTCCGCACGTCGACGAGGATAGCCACGAGTGCTGTGCATCACTCGGGCGGAAGGGCTCCGCGCATTTCGTTGGTGTTGCGGAAGATTTACTACGAAGTCACCCCCGGAGCGGGTGCGCCCCACGTCAAGAGGGTGGCGGGCCGCCCTGGCCCCGGTAGGCTCCAGTTCAAATCATGGGACGCGGGGGCTCTCCGGTGCCCACCAGGGAGCCGCCCGGCCCGCGAGGAGGTTCGGGCGTGGCCCTCGTGGTCCAGAAGTACGGCGGATCGTCGCTGGAAAGTGCCGACCGGATCAAGCGCGTGGCGGAGCGGATCGTCGCGACGAAGAAGGCGGGCAACGACGTCGTCGTCGTCTGCTCGGCGATGGGTGACACCACCGACGAGCTGCTCGACCTGGCGCAGCAGGTCAACCCGGCGCCGCCGGAGCGGGAGATGGACATGCTGCTCACCGCGGGTGAGCGGATCTCGAACTCGCTGGTCGCGATGGCCATCGCGGCGCTGGGCGCCGAGGCGTGGTCGTTCACCGGCTCGCAGGCGGGGGTCGTGACGACGTCCGTGCACGGCAACGCGCGGATCATCGACGTCACCCCGAGCCGGGTCACCGAGGCCCTCGACCAGGGGTACATCGCGCTCGTCGCCGGCTTCCAGGGCGTCGCGCAGGACACCAAGGACATCACCACGCTGGGCCGCGGCGGTTCGGACACCACCGCCGTCGCGCTCGCCGCCGCGCTGAACGCCGACGTCTGCGAGATCTACTCCGATGTGGACGGTGTGTACACGGCCGACCCGCGGGTGGTGCCGGACGCGCGCAAGCTCGACACCGTCACGTACGAGGAAATGCTCGAGCTCGCCGCGAGCGGGTCGAAGATCCTGCA
The DNA here is from genome assembly GCF_000716785.1 of Amycolatopsis vancoresmycina. Classification (GTDB taxonomy): domain Bacteria; phylum Actinomycetota; class Actinomycetes; order Mycobacteriales; family Pseudonocardiaceae; genus Amycolatopsis; species Amycolatopsis vancoresmycina. Next base: position 545,611 of record NZ_JNYY01000006.1, on the reverse strand, counting down.
CCTGCGTTCGGTCGAGTACGCCCGCCGCTACGGCGTCCCGATCCGAGTCCGTTCTTCCTACAGTGACAAGCCGGGCACCACGGTGACCGGTTCTATCGAGGAGATCCCCGTGGAACAAGCCCTGATCACCGGTGTGGCGCACGACCGCTCCGAAGCCAAGATCACGGTGACCGGGGTACCGGACCACACCGGTGCCGCGGCCCGGATCTTCCGGGTGATCGCCGACGCCGAGATCGACATCGACATGGTGCTGCAGAACGTGTCCAGCACCGTCTCCGGCCGCACGGACATCACGTTCACGCTGTCGAAGGCCAACGGCGCCAAGGCCGTCAAGGAGCTGGAGAAGGTCAAGGCGGAGATCGGCTTCGAGTCGGTCCTCTACGACGACCACGTCGGCAAGGTGTCGCTGGTCGGCGCCGGGATGCGCTCGCACCCGGGTGTCACGGCGACGTTCTGCGAAGCGCTGGCCCAGGCCGGCGTCAACATCGAAATCATCAACACCTCGGAGATCCGCATCTCGGTGCTGATCCGGGACGCGCAGCTCGACGAGGCCGTGCGCGCGATCCACGAGGCGTTCGAACTCGGCGGCGACGAAGAAGCCGTCGTCTACGCGGGGAGTGGTCGCTGATGGCGGACGGGCTGCGGGTCGGGGTGGTCGGCGCGACCGGCCAGGTCGGCGCGGTGATGCGCAAGCTGCTGGCGGAACGGGAGTTCCCGATCGCCGAGCTCCGGTACTTCGCGTCGGCACGCTCGGCGGGGTCGAAGCTTCCCTGGCGTGACACCGAAATCACCATCGAAGACGCGTCCACAGCGGACCCGTCCGGGTTGGACATCGCGCTGTTCTCCGCGGGCGGCTCGACGTCGAAGGCGCAGGCGCCGCGGTTCGCCGCCGCGGGTGTCACGGTGATCGACAACTCCTCGGCGTTCCGGATGGACCCGGACGTGCCGCTGGTCGTCAGCGAGGTCAACCCCGAAGCCATCAAGGAGGCGCGGAAGGGGATCATCGCGAACCCCAACTGCACCACGATGGCCGCGATGCCGGTGCTGAAGCCGCTGCACGACGAAGCCGGGTTGGTCCGGCTGGTCGCGTCGACCTACCAGGCGGTGTCCGGCAGCGGGCTGGCCGGCGTCGACGAGCTGGCCGGCCAGGTGAAGGCGGCCGCCGAGCACGCGTCGCTGCTCACCCACGACGGCGCGGCGATCGAGTTCCCGAAGCCGGAGAAGTACGTCCGGCCGATCGCGTTCAACGTCCTCCCGATGGCTGGGTCCATTGTGGACGACGGCGAGTTCGAGACGGACGAGGAGAAGAAGTTCCGCAACGAGAGCCGCAAGATCCTGAGCATCCCGGGCCTCGGCGTCTCGTGCACCTGCGTGCGCGTGCCGGTGTTCTCGGGGCACTCGATCTCGGTGAACGCGGAGTTCGAGCGGCCGCTGGACGTCGGGCGCGCCACGGAGCTGCTGACGCACGCGCCGGGCGTCGAACTGTCGGAGGTCCCGACCCCGCTGCAGGCGGCGGGCAACGACCCGAGCTACGTCGGCCGCATCCGCGTCGACCAGGGCGTCGAGGGCGGCCGCGGGCTGGCGCTGTTCATCTCGAACGACAACCTGCGCAAGGGCGCGGCGCTCAACGCCGTGCAGATCGCCGAGCTGGTGGCCCAGCAGCTCTGACGACCACGCCAAAGGCCCCGCACCGCTTGTGGTGCGGGGCCTTCGCGCGTCTCACGGCCGGGTCGCGCCGTGGCAGGCGAGGTAGCGCGTCTTCACGAACTCGCGTTCCGGGCTGGCGCTGTAGGCCCAGAGGAGCGCGTCCGCGTGCGTGCCGAGCGCCTTGAACTGCTCGACGGCTTCGTCGCACCGCCCGTTCTCCACCAGGGCCTTGGCGGCGTACGCGCGGTCGCGGTGGCTCGCCGGGTGGTCCCGGCCCTCGCCGGCCAGCCAGGGCACGACGACGTCCAGCGCGCGCTGCGTCCGTTCGCTCTTCCACGCCTCGACGCCCTTGACCTCGGCTTCGTGCGCGGCCTGCACGGTCAGGCCCGCGAGCTTCGGTGCCTTCGCCGCGGCCTCGTCGGCGAACGCGAACATCTGCTCGTGCGAGCCGAACCACTTGGCGCACCAGTACTGCAGCGCCTGGTCGTGGGCGAACCGGTGGAGCGGGTCGCGCGCCACGAGTTCCGCCCAGACCGTGCGGAAGTCTTCGTTGTCGTACTGCCGTCCGCGGGCGACCATGAGCATGGTGCACCACGGCGTGGGGTCCTCCGGCACGGCTTCGGTCGCGGCGCGGGTCGCTGCTTCGGCGTCTTCGAGCACCCGGAAGAACCCCGCCCACTGCTCCTGCGAGACGTGTTCGGGGGTTTGCTTCGTGCGGATCTGCCAGGCCAGCGCGACCAAACCCTGTGCGTTGACGACGGCGGCGTCCGCGCTCCCGGACGCCAGCCACTCCTTCAGCGGAGCGTCGTCGTCCGCGGCGGCGTCACCGAGCTGCTGCACGGCGAAGGCCCGGCGGTCCCAGTCGGTGCCCAGGCCGGCCAGGAGCGTAGCGCCCGGCTGCCAGTCGCCGTCGCGGTAGGCCGCGACGGCTTCGGCGACGCGGGCGTCGGCGATGAACGGCGCCGCCGACACCTCCTTGCCCGCCGGCAACCCCCACCGGGTCACGTCCAGCAGTTCGGACTTCGGCTTTTCGTCCTGGGGCACGAACCGCGCGAGCTCGGCCGGGGAGAGCGTCTTCGCGTACTCCTCGACGGTCATCCCGCGGGCCCTGGCCGCCTTGACGAGGGCGACGGCGGCCTTGCGGCGCTTCGAATTGAACAACGACAGCACGGTTCCTCCTCAGGAACGGATGGGCAGCACGCCGGTGGCGGCCAGCAGGCGGCGCAGCGGCGCGGTGTCGTGGTCGGCCGCCGCCGCGGCGTCGAGGGCGGCGGTCAGCTCGCCGCCGTGCGGCTCGTCGACGACGAATTCGGGCGGCCCGGACCACGACAGCTTCCAGTGCGCCACCTCGGCTTCCGCGAGGTACGCCTGGACCACAATGGACAGTCGCTCCCGGACGGAGGGGGCGGCGAACTCCCGCTGGGCCCGCGGCCCGGCGGACGACGGCGGCTTGCGCTCCGGGTCGGCGAGCTCGGCGGCGCGGCCGGCGTCGATGCGGTCGAGGGCTTGCGCGATCGTCCCGTCCGGGCCCAGGATCCTGGCGGCTTCGCGTGTGACGGTGTGCCGGACACCCACGTCGACCAGCCGGTTCCAGTCCGTGCGCTGCTTGCGCTTCGCCTTGTCGGACAGGTCGGCGGCCAGCGCCGCCTCCAGCGTCGGGCCGGGGTCGCGGAGGATTTCGCTCGCCGGGTGGTCGCCGCCGGACCGGCCCGGGACCTCCGGCAGCGCTTCGAGCGCCGCGATCCGCTCCGGTGTCGGCGGGTGGGTGGCGTAGCGGGACTCCTCCTTGACCGGCGGGTTCCGCCGGACCTGGTCGAACCCCTCGGCGCGGGTTTCGTCGGCGAGCAGCGCCGCGAAGCCGCCGGCCAGCCGGTCGGGCAGGTAGCCGGCGTCCCAGCCGATCGAGAGGTAGCGGTCGGCGTAGAAGTCCCAGGCGACGTCGAGGACTTCGACCTCGCGCAGCACGCCGGTCATCGCCGCGGTGCCGGCCACCCGGGCCGCGGCGGCGTCGGCGGCGAGCTCCTGACGGCGGCAGACCGCGGCGGACACGGCGAAGTAGAGCTTCGCGTAGAGGACGAACAGCTTGCGGACCAGGCCTTCGAACCAGCCGTCGCCGCTCAGGCCGGCCAGGGCGCGCTCGATCGACCGGCGGCCGCGGTAGGTCAGCCCGGCCAGCCGGGTGTCGCGGTTGCTGTAGTGCCCGAGCTCGTGGCCGAGCAGGGCGCACAGCTGGTCGTGCCGCAGCCCGGCGAGCAGCTGCGCGCCGATGAACATCTCGCGCCGCCGCACCCGCAGGCCGAGCCAGCCGGTGCGTTCGAGCACCCCGGCGTTGACCTCGCTGACCAGCGTGATCGTGTCCGGCGGCCGGGTGCCGACCGCGACGGCCAGCTCCTCGACCAGGGCCCACAGCGCCGGCTCTGCCGCCCGCGTCACCGGCACGCCGGGCAGCGCGTCCCCGCGGGTCCGCTCGATCGCGAACAAGGCCCTGAGCAGGGCGTACGACACCGGCAGCGCGACGACGGCGAGCTTGATCGCCAGGATGCCGGAGTGGTGCCGGAAGAAGAAGTACTCGGTCACGGCCAGGCCACCGACGACCAGGAACACCAGGGCCGGGAACCCGGCCAGCAGGGCGACCGCGACGAGCGCGCGCCACGATGTCTTCACAATGGATCGATCCTCCCCGTGCCGTCCCTCCCCGGACGGTCGGCCCATTCTGCCCCGGAAGATCGCCGCGGCGGATTTCTTTTTGCTCACGAAGAAATGGCGTTGGTGTTCCGGTCGCGGCTGGGGGAACCTGTGCACCGCAAGCGAGTCAAGGGGAGGAACCATGTACACCGCTGTCGACGGCGCCCGCGTCCCGATCCGGATGTGGGCGGATCCCGCGTCGGTCGAAGACCAGGCCATGCGGCAGCTGCACAACGTCGCGAACCTGCCGTGGGTGCACGGCGTCGCCGTGATGCCCGACGTGCACTACGGCAAGGGCGCGACCGTGGGCAGCGTCATCGCGATGCGCGACGCCGTCTCGCCGGCCGCGGTCGGCGTGGACATCGGCTGCGGGATGAGCGCGGTCCGGACGTCGCTCACCGCCGCCGACCTGCCCGACGACCTCGGGAAGCTGCGCCGGCGCATCGAGAGCGCCGTGCCGGTCGGCTTCGGGCTGCACAAGACGCCGGTGAACCCGGCCAAGGTGCACGGCGTCGGCGGCTGGGACGCGTTCTGGAAGCAGTTCGCCGAGCTGCACACCGGCGTCCAGGAGCTGCACGACCGGGCCGCGCGGCAGATCGGCAGCCTCGGCGGCGGCAACCACTTCATCGAGGTCTGCCTCGACGACGGCGGCCGCGTCTGGCTGATGCTGCACTCGGGTTCCCGCAACATCGGCAAGGAGCTGGCCGAGCGGCACATGGCCGTCGCGCGCAAGCTCCCGCACAACGCCGACCTGCCCGACCCCGACCTCGCGGTGTTCGTCGCCGGGACGCCGGAGATGCAGGCGTACCGGCGCGACCTGTTCTGGGCGCAGGACTACGCGGCGCGCAACCGCGCCACGATGGTCGCGCTGGTGAAGCAGGCGGTCCGCGACGAGCTGCCGCAGGTGAGCTTCGACGACGCGATCTCCTGCCACCACAACTACGTCGCCGAGGAGACCTACGACGGCGTCGAGCTGCTCGTCACCCGGAAGGGCGCGATCCGCGCCGGATCGGGTGACCTCGGGATCATCCCGGGCAGCATGGGGACCGGTTCGTACATCGTCCGCGGGCTGGGCAACGACTCGTCGTTCCAGTCGGCTTCGCACGGCGCGGGCCGCCGGATGTCGCGCAACAAGGCGAAGAAGCTGTTCACCGCCGACGACCTCGCGGCCCAGACGGCCGGCGTCGAATGCCGCAAGGACTCCGGCGTGGTCGACGAGATCCCGGCGGCGTACAAGGACATCGAAACGGTGATCCGCGCGCAGACGGACCTGGTCGAGGTGGTGGCGCACCTCAAGCAGGTGGTCTGCGTCAAGGGCTGACGGTACCTTTGGCGCCATGACGAGGGGTGGAATGACGGCTGCGCTGCTGGCCTCGGCCGCACTGCTGCTGAGCGGGTGCGCGGAGGTCGGCAACGCGGTCGACCAGGGGAGCCGGACGGCGGACAAGGTGAGCGCGTGCACCGAGGCGCTCGGGCTCGCGGACCTGAACCCGCTGGTCGACCCGGCGAAGCTCAAGGAGCGAGCCGCCGACAAGGAGCGGCGGCTGCGCGAGCTGGCCGGGAACGTCCAGGACCAGGACGTCAAGAACGCGCTGCTCGGCATGGCGGGCTCGTACGTCGAGGTGCAGAAGGAACGCATCGAGGACGCCGGCGTGGTGGCCGGCTGGGTGCAGCGCAACATCAAGAAGCTCGACGCCCTCCGCGCCGCCTGCGCCTGATCGCCCTGCCGCAGCCGGTCGTGAGTGGTAAGGCGCGTTAGAACGCGCCTTACCACTCACGACCGGTGCGGTAGGGGCGCTAGCTGCGGCTTTCCGCCATTGCTGGTTCCGGGGTGGGCGCGGGGGAGCGGCGGAGGAGGAGGCCGGACGAGGCGATCAGCAGGCCGCCGAGGCCTGCCGCCGCGAAGCCCCACGCCGGGGTCGAGTGGTCGATCGCGAAGCCGACCACCGGGCTGCCCGCCGCCAGGCCGAGGCGGGTGAACGCGTCCTGCAGGCCCATCGCCTCGCCGCGGACCCGTGGTGGGGCGATCCGGCTGACCGTCTCGGTCGTCGCCGCCAGCGTCGGCGCGCAGAGCAGGTTCGTCGGGATCAGCGCCAGCATCAGCAGCCACCACGGGTGGTCCGCCAGGCCGACCGGGATCACCAGCAGCGCGAGCAGCAGCATCAGCACGCCCTGCGGCAGCGAGCGCTTCACTGCGCCGTGCACGACGCCGCCCAGGATCGACGCCGCGCACATCACCGCGATGACCAGGCCCGTCACGCCGAGGTCGCCGTGCGCGCGCAGGGCCGCCAGCGTCGCCAGCTCGGTGCCGACGAGCACGAACAGCGTGCCGCCCGCGATCAGCAGCGTCGCCACGAGCCTGCCGGTCAGCCAGCTCCGCAGCGGCGGCCGCGCGACCGGCGCCGCCCGCTCGGCGCCCCCCTCGCGGATCGGCGGGTCGACCAGCCAGATCAGGAACGCCGTGCCGCCGAACAGCAGGCCGAGCGCGGTGAGCGTCCACACCGGGGGGAAGGCCGTGATGGCCGCGATGCCCGCCGCCGGGCCGATCATGAAGGTCGCTTCGATCGAGATCGTGTCCAGCGAGTAGGCCGCGCGGCGCTCCTCGGGCGGCACGAGCGTGGCCAGGACCTGCCGGGCCAGTGAGCCCGCCGGCACCGAAAGCATCCCGGCCGGGAGCGCGACGACGGCGAGCGCCACGAACGGCAGGTGCGGCGCGGCGATCCAGAACACCGTCGTGCCGATCCCGCAGACCGCGACGACCGGGCGCAGCCCGTACCGGTCGAAGCAGCGGCCCAGCAGCGGCGCGCCGAGCGCCATCCCGAGCGTGACGCCGCCGCCGACCAGGCCGGCGGCCCCGTAGCCGCGGCCGAGCCCGGTGACGATGTACAGCGTCATGAGCACGCCGTTCATGGTCATCGGGAGCCGCGCCAGGAACATCAGGGCCATCGTCGAGGGGACGCGGGGAACGGAGAGCACCCGGCGATAGGGCTGCAGTGGCACGTCTTCGATGAGAACCCAGGGTGGTACGCGCGTGCAACATATTTCCGCGGCCGCGCCCTGGCGTTGGAGAATTATGAGAGTTACTCTCACTTGGTAGTCACTATCAATTGGGGGTCGCTATGACACAGCCCTATCCGCGCAGGTGGTGGGCGCTCGGCGCGCTCGCGGTGAGCCTGCTGACCATCGGGCTCGACCTGACCGTGCTCAACGTGGCCATGCCGACACTGGCCGTCGACCTCGGCGCCACGACCACGCAGCTGCAGTGGTTCGGCAACGCCTACACGCTCGCGCTGGCCGCGTTGCTGCTGCCGGCCGGCCTGTTCGGCGACCGCTTCGGCCCGAAGAAACTGCTGCTCGGCGCGCTCGTGGTGTTCGGGCTGGCCTCGCTGTGGTGCGCCTACGCCGGTTCGCCGGGCGAGCTGATCGCCGCCCGGGTCCTGCTCGGCGTCGGCGCCGCGTTCCTCATCCCGCTCTCGCTCTCGCTGCTGAACATCCTGTTCCCGCCGGAGGAGCGGGCGAAGGCGCTGACGACGTGGGTGATGGCGATGTTCGTGGGCATCCCGCTCGGGCCGCTGCTCGGCGGCTGGCTGCTCGACCACTTCGCGTGGGGCTCGGTGTTCCTCATCAACGTCCCGCTGACCGCGGTCGGCGTGGTCGCGGTGCTGTTCCTGCTGCCGCTCACGCGGGGTGCTGGGAGTGGCGGGATCGACTTCGCCGGCATCGCGCTCTCGACGGCCGGCCTGGTCGCGCTCACCTACGGCTTCGTCCACGCCGGCGAACACGGCTGGGCCGACCCGGTGACGTTCGGCCTGATCGCGCTCGGCGCCGCGCTCGTGGCGGTGTTCTGCTGGACGCAGCCGCGGGTCGCCGCGCCGCTCACCGACCTCGCGCTGTTCCGGGAGCCGCGGTTCGTCTGGGGTGCGGTGCTGGCCACGGTGGCGTCGTTCGCGCTGATGGGCCTGCTGTTCGTGCTGCCGCAGCTGTTCCAGGCGGTGCAGGGGGCCGACGCGCTGCAGACCGGCGTGCGGCTGCTGCCGCTGATCGGCGGGATGCTCGTCGCGGCGAAGCTCGCCGAGCGGCTGGCCGCCGTCACGGGCGTGCGCGTGGTCGTCGCGGCCGGGTTCGCGCTGCTCGCGGCGGGCCTGGCGTGGGGCTCGACGACGTCACCGGCGGACGGCTACGGCGCCACGGTGGGCTGGGAGGTCGTGATCGGGCTCGGCACCGGCTCGACCCTGCCGCCGCTGATGACGATGGCGATGGGCGCGCTCACCGAGGGCCGCTCGGGTGCCGGGTCGGCGCTGATCCAGGCGTTGCGGCAGGTCGGCGGCACGATCGGCGTCGCGGTGCTGGGCACGGTGCTGAACAGCGGTTACCGCGACGGCGTCGACGTCCGCGGCCTGCCCGCCCCGGTCGCCGACGCGGCGCGCGGCAGTGCCTCCGGCGCCGTCGCCGTGGCCGGGCAGCTCCACCTGCCCGCGCTGGCCGCCTCCGCGCGGGCCGCGTTCACCGCCGGCATGGCGGCGACGCTGTGGGTGTGCGCCGGCCTGGGTGCCGTGGGGGCGCTGCTCGCGCTGGTGTTCCTGCCCGGCCGGGCGGGCGCGGGGGCGCTGCCGCGAGAATCGGAGCATGACGTCGTCGCCGGGTGAGCCCACGGGGTTGCGGGAACGCAAGAAGGCCAGGACGCGCGCCGCGATCCAGCGGCACGCGTTGCGGCTGTTCCACGAGCAGGGCTACAGCGCCACGACGGTGGACCAGATCGCGGCCGCGGCGGAGATCTCGCCCAGCACCTTCTTCCGGTACTTCCCGACGAAGGAAGCCACGGTGCTCTACGACCCGTTCGACCCGGTGCTCATCGAGGCGGCGCTCGCCCAGCCGCCCGAGCTGAGCCCGATCGACGCGCTGCGGGCGACCATGGACTTCATCCGCGAGCAGATCCCCGCCGAGGAGTGGGAGGGCGAGCGGCAGCGGCAGCTGCTGGTGTTCCGCGAGCCGGAGCTGCGCAGCGCGGTGCTGGACAAGTTCGCCGAGGGCATCGACCTGCTGGCCGGGTACGCCGCCCAGCGCACCGGCCGGCCCGCGGACGACTTCGCGGCCCGCAACTGGGCCGGCGCGGTGGTCGGCGTGGTGATGGCCGCGTTCGTGGGCGCGGCGGCGGATCCCGAGGCCGACCCGCTGGTGGTCGTCGACCAGGCTGTCGCCCACCTGGAGGCGGGCCTCCCGCTGTGATCGAGCGCGAATTCCGGAACCGATTTCGCATTTCCCGCCCACCTCGGGGGAAATCGTGTGGGTGGCGGGGTGAGCGTGGGGGACGCCCCATCTGGAGCAGTCGCGACACGCGGTCCGACGGAGTGATCAGGCTAAACGATCACCGTTTACACTCGTGTGAGTGACCAAACCGTTCCATGGTGGACACACGCTACCAGGGGTGATGCTCGGAATCGGTCATGATGATCTTCAGGGGGACGGACAAGGTTTCGACGTTAATCAAATGCGGTCCAGTTCTCCTTCATCCGATCCGGCACGTAAGGGTGTTAAACATCCCGAACCGGTGATCGGGTGGCTTATCTCCGACACGGGGGGTATCGATTTATCCCGTCAGGTCTCCCGAGGCAGGAGGTAAGGATGAAAGGCAAGTTCGGGCGTTCCATCGCGCTGGTGGCCGCCGGCAGTCTGCTCGCGGTGGCGACGGCGGGCATCGCGTCGGCCGGCCCAGCCGGGGGCAAGGGTTCCTCCAGCACCCAGGCCCTCGCCGCGCAGGTGCTCCAGACGCGTGACGACCTCACCAAGGCGGCGTACGCGGCCAACGTCGGCGCCACGCGGGCGGATCTCGGTCAGCTGAGCCCGGTGCTCGCGGAAATCGCGGCCGGAAAGCGCTACACCGTCCAGACCGACACGCAGCAGCTGGCCGGCCTCGCCAAGGGCCGGGCCGACGAAACCGTCCGGCTGCTGAACGACCCCACGGCGAAGGCGCGCCAGCTGCCGCCGCTGCCGCTGCCGATCCCCTCGCTGCCCGACCTGCCGGGGCCGCTGAAGATCGTCAGCGACCTGGTCAAGGCGCTGCTGGCGGCGGTGACCGGCATCCTGGGCGGCCTGCTCGGCGGCCTGCCCGTGCCGCCACTGCCGCTGCCGCCGCTGCCGGTGCCCGGCTCGTAGCCACCGCAGGAAAACAGGGGGCCCGGAGCCCGGCCGCGGACATTCCTCCGCGCCGGGCTCCGCGGCTTCAGTGCACTTTGGACAGTCCCTGGCGCAGCGCGCCCGCCGTCTCCGCCAGTGCCTCGCGGAACCGCGTGCCGACGCCGGTGAAGTTGATGAACCCGTGGATCAGGTCGTCGTGACGCCGCAAAGCCACGTCGACCCCGGCTTCGCGCAGCTTCTCCGCGTACGCCTCGCCTTCGTCGCGCAACGGGTCGAAGCCCGCCGTGACGACCAGGGCCGGCGGCAGGCCGCTCAGGTCGTCCGCCCGCAGCGGCGAGAGCCGCGGATCGGTCAGGTCGGTGCCCTCGGGCACGTAGTGGCCTTCGAACCACTTCATGTGCACGTCGGTCAGGAACAGGTCCTCGGCGAACAGGTCCTGCGACCGGTAACGCTGCGCGAAGTCCGTCGCCGGGTAGATCAGCAGCTGGAAGGCCGGGGCCGGGCCGCCGCGGCGCACGGCCTGCTGGGCCGTCACGGCGGCGAGGTTGCCGCCCGCGCTGTCGCCGCCGACCGCGATGCGCGCCGGGTCCGCGCCCAGGTCGCCCGCCTTCGCCACCGCGTATTCGAACGCCGCCAGCGCGTCCTCCGTCGCCGCCGGGAACGGGAACTCCGGGGCCAGCCGGTACTCGATCGACAGCACCCGCACCCCGGCGTGCTTGGCCAGGAACCGGACGGCGTTGTCGTGGCTCGAACGCGTCCCGATCACCCAGCCGCCCCCGTGGAAGAACACCAGCAGCGGCGACTTCTCGGGCAGCCCGACCGGCGTGTAGAGCGTGGCCGGCAGGTCGCCGTCCGGGGTGGGCACGGCGATTTCCCGCACCGAGACCGGCTCGATCGGACGGCCGCTGACCAGGTGCCGTCCGGCGTCGAGCAGCGCGCGCGACTGCTCCACCGAGCCGCGCACCAGCTCGGCGCGGGCGATCTTCTGCAGCCGGAGCAGCAGCTGGGCGTCGAGGGCGAGGTCCTGGCCGTCGATGCGCACCGGGCGGCCGGCGACCGCCCGCCGCACCGGCGTCGGCAGCCAGAACGCGAGCTGTGACGCGGCCGCCTGGGCACGGACCGGGAGCGGGATCGCCATGGTTCCTCCATCAGCGTCGGGGCTGCAGGCGAGGTTACTTGTCAGTAGGTAGCAGGTCCAGCTGTGACCAGGACCTCGGTCCCAGAGTCTGGTCCTCCAGTTAAGTGGAGGGGTTAGCCTGGAAAACGTGACTTCAGCCAGGACGGTCAACGTGCTCGGGATCGGCGGCTCTCTGCGTGAGGGCTCCCAGTCCGAACGCGCCCTGCAGATCGCGCTCGACGGCGCCGCGGAAGCGGGCGTCCGGACCAGGCTGATCACCGGCCCGGAACTCGTGCTGCCCTTCTACGACGCCGGCGTCCCCGAGCGCGACGAGCGCGCCACCCGGCTGATCGAGGCCATCCGGGAAGCCGACGGGCTGATCGTCGTCTCACCCGGCTACCACGGCGCCTTGTCCGGCCTCGTCAAGAACGCCCTGGACTACGTCGAGGACCTGCGCGAAGACCGCCGTCCCTACCTCGACGGCCGCGCGGTCGGCCTCGCCGCCGTCGCGTACGGCTGGCAGGCCGCGGTGACCACGCTCGAGCAGCTCCGCACGATCACGCACGCCCTGCGCGGCTGGGCCACCCCGCTGGGCGGCTCGATCAACTCGGCCGAGACCAAGTTCGACGAAGGCGGCGGCGCCTCCGACGAGAAGAGCGTCCGCACGCTTCGCCTGATCGGGCGGCAGGTCGCCGAATTCGCCGTGACGCGCGCCGCATGACGTTTTGCCCGGCGGCTGCCGGGTAGAACAGTTCACGTGACGCCTGCCATGTGGGGGCACTGTTCCGCGGGTGCGGGATGTTGTGCCCAGTGAAGACGCTCGCTGTGGAGCGTCCGCGACAGAAGGCAGGCTGAGCATGGGTCAGGCGATCTACACGGCGGTGGCGACGGCGCGCGGCGACGGGCGCAACGGCGAGGTGACGTCGTCCGACGGCGTCATCGACGAGTCGCTGGCCATCCCGAAGGAGATGGGTGGCCCCGGTGGGGACAAGACCAACCCCGAGCAGCTGTTCGCCGCCGGTTACTCGGCCTGCTTCCACAGCGCGCTGCAGCTGGTCGCGCGCCAGGCGAAGGTGCCGCTCGACGGCTCGACGGTGACCGCGGAGGTCAGCGTGCTCAAGCAGGAGGTCGGGTTCGGCCTCGGCGTCGCGCTGAACGTCTCGCTGCCGGGCCTCGACCAGGCCCAGGCCGACCAGCTGGTCGAGCAGGCCCACCAGGTGTGCCCCTACTCCAACGCGACCCGCGGCAACATCGAGGTCGCGCTCTCCGCCACCGTCTGACCCCCAACCAGGTCCGCACGAGTCCGAGGAAAGGATCACCAGAGATGAGCAAGTCTCCGATCAAGAGCCCGCTTTCCGAGGCCGACAAGGAGATCACCGGCAACGCCCTGCAGGCGACGCTGGTCGACCTGGTCGACCTGTCCCTCATCGCGAAGCAGGCGCACTGGAACGTCGTCGGTTCGAACTTCCGCAGCGCGCACCTGCAGCTCGACGAGCTCGTGGACACCGCGCGCCAGTACGTCGACGAGGTGGCCGAGCGCGCCAACGCCATCGGCATCTCGCCGAACGGCAAGGCCAAGACCGTCGTCGAGAGCTCGGGCGCGCCCGAGTACCCCGACAACTGGCAGTCGGTGGAGTCCACGGTCGCGGCGATCGTCGACATCCTCGCGAAGCTGATCGAGCGGCTGCGGGCCCGCATCGATGAGACCGACAAGAGCGACCTCGTCACGCAGGACCTGCTGATCGAGATCACCCGCGCGCTGGAAGAGGCGCACTGGATGTGGCAGGCCCAGCAGGCTTGATTTTTCGCGCGAAAGGGGTCGTTCCGGACGGGACGGCCCCTTTCGCGTTGCCGGGCTCAGTACGTTCGGTGGCATGGTGTTGCATCAGGGGAAAGCCGACCGCCCGGACCGCACGGCCGGGACGAACCCGCTCTACGCCGGCGCGAACCCGGCGCTCGCGGCGCACTTCGTCATGCCGCACGACAAGCTGCGGGAGGACTCGCTGCCGCCGGACACTGCGCTGCAGCTGGTGCGCGACGAGCTGATGCTCGACGGCAACGCGCGGCTCAACCTCGCCACTTTCGTCACGACGTGGATGGAGCCGCAGGCGCGGGAGCTGATGGCCGAGTGCGTCGACAAGAACATGATCGACAAGGACGAGTACCCGCAGACGGCCGAGCTCGAGCGGCGCTGCGTGAACATCCTCGCCGACCTGTGGCACGCACCCGACCCCGCGAGCATCATGGGCTGCTCGACGACGGGGTCGTCGGAAGCGTGCATGCTCGCCGGGATGGCGCTGAAGCGGCGCTGGACCCGCCTTGGCCGCGGCGGCAGGCCGAACCTGGTGATGGGCGCGAACGTCCAGGTGTGCTGGGAGAAGTTCTGCGAGTACTGGGAGGTCGAGCCCCGCCTGGTCCCGATGGACGGCGACCGGTTCCACCTGACGGCGGCCGAAGCCGTGGCCCGCTGCGACGAGAACACGATCGGCGTGGTGGCGATCCTGGGTTCGACGTTCGACGGCAGCTACGAGCCGGTCGCGGAGATCACGGCCGCGCTGGACGAGCTCGCCGAGCGCACGGGCTGGGACATCCCGGTGCACGTCGACGGCGCTTCGGGCGCGATGATCGCCCCGTTCCTGGACCCGGACCTGGAGTGGGACTTCCGCCTGCCGCGCGTGGCGTCGATCAACACGTCGGGCCACAAGTACGGCCTGGTGTACCCCGGCGTGGGCTGGGTTGTCTGGCGAGACAAGGCGGCACTGCCGTCCGAGCTGGTGTTCAACGTGAACTACCTGGGCGGCGACATGCCGACGTTCGCGTTGAACTTCTCCCGCCCGGGAGCGGAGGTCGCGGCCCAGTACTACACGTTCGTCCGGCTGGGGCGCTCCGGGTTCCAGGCGGTGCAGCAGGCTTCCCGGGACGTGGCGATGCACCTGTCATCCGGCATCGAGTCGCTGGGCCCGTTCTCGCTCCTGACCCGCGGCGACCAGCTGCCGGTGTTCGCGTTCACGACCCGCCCGGACGCGGGCTTCGACGTGTTCGACGTCTCACGCCGGCTGCGCGAGCGCGGCTGGCTGGTGCCGGCGTACACGTTCCCGGAGAACCGGACGGACCTGGCGGTCCTGCGGATCGTGGTCCGCAACGGCTTCACGCACGACCTGGCGGACCTGCTGCTGGCCGACCTGGCCCGGATCCTGCCGGACCTGGCAAAGGAGGGCGGCCACCCGAAGGACCCGGCGAAGGCGACCGCGTTCCACCACTAGGTCGGCGAGGGCTCGGGCAGCCGAGGTCGGTTTCGGGCTGCCCGAGTCCTGATCAAGTGATGCTGAAGCTCGAGGTGTCGGAATTGGTAGCTCACCCCGGACCTCCTGAGCAATCCCGCCTCGCACGCCCACATCAGGAATCTGGAAAGTCGCAGTGGTAGAACTCCCTTCGCCGCCGCGTAGGCTATTCCCACGACGTACCTGGTCCAAGCTGGAATCACTGCGCAGGTCAGTAGAAAAGATATTGCGAGAAAGTCGAAAACGACGCTGATTCTGATGGGTGTGCGCCCGTCGGCTATCCAGTCGAGTGTGGCGATCGTCAGTGCGCCGATCAGGGGGGCGAGTACGGCGAAGAAAAAAGGTTCAAATCTCAAGGTTGACTGAGGTGTGTTGACTTCGATTCTGTGATCCCACTCGGTGATGCGCGCCGACAGCGTGTTGAAAATAAGGGAAAGAATCCCAAATACTATTCCGACGGCCAATGCAATAAAAAGGACGAATAGAACCGCAGTTACAATGTTCTCGGGCAGGTTTTCTGACCAAATTACCTGTCTGCTACCGCCGGCTACTGCCAGCATTGTCGCGCCGGTGATCACGCCGAACCCAGTGGCGCGCACCGCCGTTCTGCCGCCTATCTTTGTACCGGTGCGAAGTCGATCTCTGGGTGGTATCCTGACTCGGTTGCGGACCCAGGGTGTTGGCCATGGCTGGCGTGCTCCATTCAAAGCTACGCCGGGAAGAATTACGAGAACCACCGTGAACAGGACGATGGTGATCAGAACCTTCACCCACGGGACCTCAAGATCGAGTCCATTGACGAATAACTGTAATTTGTCCTTCATTTGAGTACCGAACACTACCAAAAAGAACGAATAGTACATCAATACGCTGACGGCCATATGGGTGTATCGCACAGCCTGCTGGCCGGCAATGGGCCAGAGTAGATGTGGCGTGAGATCGATTCCGGAAAGTCCTGCTGGTGCGCGGGGGTCTCGCGAGCCGATCGTTCCCTGCCATGCCAGGTGTGCTGCGAGGCTTTCGAGCCAGGTCTCTACTTTCTCTGGAGTGTACTTCGGTGATCTGCGTTGGTTTTCCTTCCGTGTGGCTGCGAAAACGTAAGAATCTAGCAGAAATTCTTCAATTCTGGCCGACTGGTTTATTGATGAGTTATCGCGGAGAGAAAACATTTCTTCGGGATCGCGTGTTGAATCGAACAACGTGGTGGCAAGGTGAAGGCGCCAGGGTGTCGACAACACCTCATCCAGCACTCCCGCGTGGTCGTTGAGTGTCCTGATCCATCGTTGACGATGGTGTGGTGCCGCTTCGAACCTGTTCTCGATGTAGTTCACGATTTGGGCATGCTGCAACGGCAAGATCTGCACCTTGGTTGAGTCGCGCAGGGCTGCGCCGCCGGCTTCCATTTGTGTATAACGCTCCGACCGGCAGGTCAGCACCACTCTTCCTCGGGCTGGTCCGTCAATGTACTCGTTCAGGATTCGAATGGCTTGCAAGGCTCGGCGGGGTTCGTCGGCGTCAGCCCGGTCCATCTCGTCGAGGCCGTCAAGTATCGGTAGTAGCCTTCGGGGGCGCGCATTCGCCAATTCTTTTGCGCTCGCGCTTCTGATGTCGTAGTCGACGACTAGTCTGTCGGCTAGCCATTCTTCAAGACTTTGCTGGATATCCCAGCCGGCCAGGCTCAGTCGGATCGGTACGGGCGCACTCGGATCGCTCGACTTCAGCAACTGCAAGGTGAGCTCGATACTCATCATCGTTTTTCCGGAGCCGGGGTCACCCAACACTATCAGTCGTCCGGCCGGGAGGCTCGTGAAGAATTCCCCGATATCGGCCAGGTCTCCTCGTGTTCCACCTCCGGTGTCCTGGTAGCGAACAATTCCGCTCATCAGTCGGCGAACGAGCGACGGACGGCTGACGGTGGTCGGCGTGCCGTCGGAATAGGTTAGGTTGGCGGATGTGGTGTCGGCCAGCAAAGCGTAGCGGCTCAGTTCTTCTCTGCGGAATATCTCGGCGGCAAGTGATTCGAGAGCGCTTTTCGGTGTTGGCGTACCCCGTAAGCGGGCCTTGGTCCAGGCGACGATCTTGGTGAGCGCGGTACCTGAGGCAACCAGCAGGCCGGCTAGCTGTATCAGTCTGGCGACCTGTTGGTCGTTCAGGTCCTGTCGGCGAAATATCTCACCGGAAACCAGAAGTAGGACGGCAATGAATAACCAGATCCACCAAGGCGTCTGCCGGGCGGCTCGCAGTTTCACCCACCAGGTGCGCATCGCCGTATTGTGACGCCTCTGGCGGACCACAGGTACCCGGCAGGCTGATCTGCTGCAAAGGTGGTCTTGTGATCACCTGAGTGGCGTAACGTGCCACGCCCGGGCCGCGTCCGGCGGCAGGAAGGCGAGACGTGCCGGGCGTCTCTTCCCGTCGCCAAGGGCGTCTACCGGCGGGTAACCTCGCTCACATGGGTGTCGCTGCTGACGAACGCCGGGCGCTGAGTGCGCTCTTCGAAGAACTCGGGCCCGATGCGCCGACGTTGTGCGAGGGCTGGACCACGCGGGATCTCGCCGCCCACCTCGTCGTGCGGGAGCACCGGGCGGACGCCGCTCCGGGGATCGTCGTGCCCGCGCTCGCCGGGTACACGCAGAAAGTCCAGGACCGCTACGCCGCGAAACCCTGGGCGGAGCTGGTCGCGCAGGTGCGGCGGGGGCCGTCGAAGTTCTGGCCCACCGCCATCGGCCCGCTCGACGAACTCACCAACACCGCCGAGTTCCTCGTCCACCACGAGGACGTGCGGCGCGCGCAGGACGGGTGGGCGCCGCGGCCCGCGGACCCCACCCGGGACGCCGCCGCCTGGCGGTCGGCGACGCAGGCGGCGAAGCTGAACCTCCGCAAGTCGCCCGTCGGCGTGACGCTGCGCACCAAGGACGGCCGGGAGGCCGCCGTCAAGACCGGGCCCGATCCGGTGACGATCGTCGGGGAGCCGGTGGACCTGCTGCTGTTCGTCTTCGGCCGGGACGCCGTTCACCTGGACTTCGAGGGGGACGCGGCCGCCGTCGGGCGGCTGCAGGCGGTGAACCGGGGGCTCTAGGCTGCGCCCATGCCGATGATCAGCGTTGCCATGTTCCCCGGCCGTACCCCGGCCCAGAAGAGCGCCTTGGTCCGCGAGCTGACCGACGCGTTCGTCCGCACCTGCGGCGGGAAGCCCGAGGGCGTCCAGGTGACGCTGGTCGAGGTCGGCGCCGACCACTGGGCCAGCGGCGGCGTCCTGTACTCCGAACGCTGACCCGCCGGGAGGCCGGACCGGCCTCCCGGCGCAGCGTCAGCGCAGGCCGAGGGCCCGCAGCGCGAAGTGGACCTCGATCGCGGTCTGCTTGATCGTCTCGGCGATCACCAGCGAACCGTGGCCCGCGTCGTAGCGGTAGAACTCGTGGTGCAGGTCGCGGCCGCCGAGCCGGTCGAGGTAGTTCTCGATCTGGCGGATCGGGCAGCGCGGGTCGTTGTCGCCGGCCAGCACGAGCACCGGCGCCGTCACGGCGTCGACGTACGTGATCGGCGAGCACTCCCGGTACACCGCGGGCACGTCCTCCGGCGAGCCGCCGAAGATCCCGCGGTCGAACGAGCGCAGCTGCTCCATTTCGTCCTCGTACGCGGCGACGTAGTCCGCCACCGGCACCCCGGCGACCCCCGCCGCCCACCGCGCCGGCTGGGTGCCGAGCGCGAGCAGGGACAGGTAGCCGCCCCACGACGCGCCGTTCACGACGCACTTCGCCGGGTCGCTGAGTCCGGTTTGGACGGCCCAGTCGTGGACCGCGGCGACGTCCTCCAGCTCGGTCAGGCCGGGCCGGCCCTCGATGGCGTCGCGCCAGGCCGAGCCGTAGCCGGTCGAACCGCGGTAGTTGACCTCGACCACCGCGAACCCGGCGTCGAGCCAGGTCGCCCGATAAGCCGAGAAGCGGTCCTCGTCCGCCGCGTGCGGGCCGCCGTGCAGGGAGAACACCGTCGGGAGCGGACCCTCCGGCGCGCCCGAAGGCCGCGAGACCAGCGCGTGGATCCGCCCGCCGACGCCTTCGACGAACGCGTCGGTCACCGGCTCCGAGCCCGGTGCCCGCTCGCCCGGCGGCTCGAGCAGGATCGCGTCGGTGCCGTCGGTGGTCCGCGCCCGGACCGCGGCCGGCTCGGCGGCGCTGGACCACGAGTACTCGACCGTGCCGTCCGGGCGGACGCCCGCGCCGCCGATCCGGCCGGCCGGAGTGTCCAATGGGGACAATTCGGCCGAGTCGATGTCGTAGCGGTGCAACGAACTGCGGCCCTCGTGGAAGTGGACGACGAGCAGGGCGCGCGCGTCCGGGTACCAGCCGGCGACGACCTCGCCGGGCAGGTCCAGTTCGATTTCGGTCTCGCTGTCCGCCCGGACGTCCCAGACGAGCAGCTCCTCGCGGCCCCGCCGTTCGTGCAGCACCAGCAGGCGCTGGTCGCCGGGCAGCGGCGAGAACTCGAGCGCGGACAGGCCCTTGCCCTCGCCGTCCCACTTCTCGGCGACGGCTTCGAACCCGTCGGCCGTGAGCACCCGCAGCGCGGGGTGGCGCGAGTCGCCGTGCTCGGAGTGCGAGATCGCGATCAGGCTTTCGTCGCGGGACAGGGCCGCGATGCCGGCGTCGTCCGGGTGGCTGTAGAAGCGGCGCGTCTCGCCACCGATCCGGGCGAAGAGCTCGCTGCCGTCGTCGGTCGAGACGCCGACCGCGACGATCTTCGCGCCGATCTCGAGCCCGGCCTGGTAGCCGTCGTGGACGTCGGGGACGGCCTTCTCCGGCTTGCTGCCCTCGGTCGCGGCGAACGGCTCGCGGACCCAGGAGCCGAACTCGTCGCCGTCGGTGTCGTCGAACCACCAGATCCACTCGCCGTCGGGTGACGGCGTGGCGTGGAGGGTGCCGTTGGGCCGGTCGGTGACGCGGCGGTGCTCGTCCGTCGCGCGGTTCCAGGCGTAGACCTCCCAGACACCGCTGGCGTTGGAGGCGTAGACGTTGGCTTCCGGGGCGTCGCGGGCCCACTCGGGCACGGTGATGCGCGGGGCGTGGAAGCGGGCGCGCCAGCGGGCTTCGGCTTCGGCGTCGTCGAACAGCCGGTCCGGGACCACCGCGGGCGGATATTGGTTGGCTGACTGCGTGCTCACCCCTCGATCCTGCCACCTTCTGGCCGTACTGTGTGCGGGGTGCTGGAGGGTTACGCGCCGGGCTACGGTGCAGACGCGGTCACGATGATGTCCGCGCGCACGGCTGCCGAGCGCGCGACGTTCGCCCAGCCCCTGTTCCGGCCGGGCACGTGGGTGGTCGACCTCGGCTGCGGCCCGGGCTCGATCACGCTGGGCCTGGCCGCGGAATCCCGGGTGACGGGCGTCGACCGCGACGCGGGCCAGGTGGTGCTCGCCCGCGAGGCGGCCCGCCGCGCCGGAAGGTCCACAGTGGACTTCGTGGTCGGCTCGGCGTACGACCTGCCGTTCGCGGACGGCAGCGTGGACGTGGCGTTCTCGCACGCGTTGTTCGAGCACCTTTCGGCACCGGCGGACGCGCTGGCGGAGTTGCGCCGGGTGCTCCGCCCCGGCGGGAAGCTGGCGTTGTCCACATCGGACTGGAGCAAGGCCAGGCTGCGCCCGAAGACGGCGAACGTCGACGCGGCACTGAGGGGGCACTACCTCCTGCGCCGCCGCGCGGGCGGCAACCCGTTCGCCGGGCGGAACATCGCGGAGGAGTGCGTCCGGGCGGGGTTCACGGAGGTGGCCTCGCGCGCGAAGTACCGCGAGGACATGAGTTACCGCGACCTGGCGAAGTACGTGGAGTCCCGCCTCGACGCGGCGATCGCGGACCCGGCGTACGCCCGCGACCGCGACCAGCTGGCGAGTGCGGCCCGGTCGGCCTGGATGTGGACCCGCGGTGGTGACGGGGATTTCAGTCAGTGCTGGGTGGAGGTGACGGCGACCCGGCCCTGAAACCAGAAGAGCCGGTGTCCGAAGACACCGGCTCTTACTCGTCGGGGTGGCGGGATTCGAACCCACGACCTCCTCGACCCGAACGAGGCACGCTACCAAGCTGCGCCACACCCCGAGGTCTTGCTATCGGGTCGTCGAGAAGTCTAGCGGATGCTGTCGCGGGCTTTACGGGGGGCTGCCTTTCGCGGCTCGTTCGACCCCGACCCCCGCGGGACCAGCGTCAACAGGCTCGCCTCGGGCGGGCAAGCGAACCGGGCCGGCGCCCACGGTGACGTCCCCAACCCCGCCGAGACGTGCAGCCACATGTGCGCCCCCCACCTCGACGCGCCCCGCGCCCGGCTGCGATCCAGGTCACAGTTGGTGACGATCGCGCCGTAGCCCGGGAGCCGGAGCTGGCCGCCGTGGGTGTGGCCCGCCAGGACCAGGTCGTAACCGTCCGTGGCGAACGTGTCCAGCACCCGGGGCTCCGGCGAGTGCGTCACGCCGAGGCGGACGGCCGCGCCGCTGTCGGCCGGGCCCGCGATGTCGGCGTAGCGGTCGCGGCGCAGGTGCGGGTCGTCGACGCCGGCCGCGAACACCCGCTGCCCGCCGACGTCGATCGTGCGGCGGACGTGCGTCAGGTCCGTCCAGCCGTGCTCGACGAACGCCGCGCGCAGGTCGCGCCACGGCAGCTGGATGCCGTGGATGCGCTTCTTCTTGCCCTGCGGCATCAGGTAGCGGGCCGGGTTCTTCGGCTTGGGCGCGTAGTAGTCGTTGCTGCCGAAGACGAACACCCCGGGCCGGTCGAGCAGCGGGCCCAGCGCCCGCAGCACCGCCGGCACGGCCGTCCGGTGCGACAGGTTGTCGCCGGTGTTGACCACGAGGTCCGGGTCCAGTTCGTCGAGCGCGGCGACCCAGCGCTGCTTGCTGTGGTGTCCGGGCAGCATGTGCAGGTCCGAGACGTGCAGGATGGTGAACGGCCGCGACCCCGGCGCCAGCACCGGCAGTTCGGCGGTGCGGAGGGTCCAGCGGCGCCGTTCGATGCCGACGGCGTAACCGAGGGTCGCGACGCCGAGCGCCACCGTCCCCGCGGCGAGGCGCGCGGCCGTCGCCCCCGACGTGCGTGTGTTACTGAGCGTGCTCACGAACTCCAGGATACGTGCTCAACGGTTGGGTGACTTCGCCGCCGTTCCGGGGAACCTGCCGCTTAGCATTTGCGTCGGCCAGCAGGCCATCTTTCGGGGGTTCCGGGTGGCGGAGCCCCCGGCCCGGGGCGAAGCCCCGGTTGTTGCAGCAGGGTGTTCAAGCCGGGGGGCTTGGGGAGAACGATGGAGCAGTTCGGGCCGTACCGGATCGAGGGCCTGCTCGGCCGCGGTGGCATGGGCGAGGTCCACCGCGCCTACGACACCGCGCACGACCGCGTCGTCGCGCTCAAGCTGCTGTCCGATCCGTTCGTCGCCGACGAAGCCTTCCGCGCGCGGTTCCGCCGCGAGTCGCAGATCGTCGCGCGGCTGCGGGAACCGCACGTGATCCCGATCCACGCCTACGGCGAGATCGACGGCCGCCTCTACCTCGACATGCGGCTCGTCGAAGGCCGCGACCTCAAGGAACTCCTCGAAGCCGGGCCGCTCGAGCCCGGGCGGGCTGCCGAGATCGTGGCGCAGGTCGCCGGTGCGCTCGACGCCGCCCACGCCGACGGCCTGGTGCACCGCGACGTCAAGCCGTCGAACGTGCTCGTCACGGACGCCGGCTTCGTGTACCTCGTGGACTTCGGGATCGCGCGGTCGATGACCGCCGAAGGGACGTCGATCACCGGCACCGGCAACGTGATCGGCACCCTCGACTACATGGCACCGGAACGCTTCGGCGAGGCCCCGGTCACCGGGCTCGTCGACGTCTACGCGCTCGCGTGCGTGTTCTTCGAATGCCTCACCGGGCGCCGCCCGTTCCCGGCCGAGGGCGCGGCCGCGCAGATGGGCGCGCACCTGACCGCGCCGCCGCCGGTGCTCTCCCAGGCGCGGCCGGGCCTGCCGCCGGGCCTGGACGCCGTGGTGGCGCGCGGCATGGCGAAACGCCCCGCCGACCGGTACCCGACGGCGAGCGCGTTCGCCGACGCCGTCCGCGCGGCACTGACCGCGCCCGCGCCGCCCTTCCCGACGTGGCAGAAGACTCTGCCCGGGCCGGTGCCGCACACCGCTCCGGCGCCGATGACCCCGCCCCGGCCGATGCCGCTCCCGACCGCTCCGCGCCCGGGCCCGTTCACCGGGCCGCCGCCGGCCGTCCCGCCGGCCGCGAAGCCGCGGCGGAACCGGTGGATCGCGCTGTGCGCCGCCTTGGCGGGGATCGTCGTGGTGGCCTTGGTGATCACCTACGTCGTGACGCGGGACAGGACGACCCAGACCGCCGGGCCGGGACCGTCGACCCCGGACCCGGCCACCACATCCGAAGCCGGGAGTTCCCCGCCGCCCACGGAAACCACGTCGGACCCACCGTCCACTTCGGAATCGAAGCCGCCGCACGACACCAAGCTGCGCGACGCTCTTCCCGCCGTCTACAAGGGAGAGACGTGCACCGACGCGGCGCCGTCCGCGGGCGCGGTGGCCGCGGTCGAGTGCACCGACTCGACGGTCGGCGACGTCCACTCCGGCAACGTCATCCTTCCGCAGCCGACCGGCGCCCGGTTCCTGCGTTTCGCCGACGCCGGTGCGATGAACGCGTTCTTCCAGGACGTCGTGAAGACCCAGGGCCTGACCCGCAACGACGCCCAAGGCGCGTGCCGCCCGAAGAAGGTGCCGAAGATCTGGGGCACGTACTACCGAGCGGAGACGCCGAACCCGCTGCCCGGCGACTACCTGACGTGCTTCCTCGGCGACCCGGCCCAGCTCGTGTGGACGGACGGGCAGCGCCTGCTGGCCGGCGTCCTGCTGTCCACGAGGGTCACCGGCAACGACGAGCTGGACAAGCTCTACTACTGGTGGAACGAGCAGGTCCTGTCCCGGACCGCGCAGGGTTGATCACCCGGGCAGCGTATTGATCGACGGGCCCTGACCTGGCTGAATACCTCTGGAGAGGGGGCAAAACCGGCAATCCGCGCCGGTCCGCATCCACGGGGGTTCGCACCGCGTCCGTTGCCGGCGCGGTGCTTCGGTGTGAGCGGTTTCGCGCCCACTGCATCGAGGGGGATCAGTGAAATCCAGTCGTCCGCGGCTCCGCTTGGCGGCCGCGTTCGCGGTCGCGCTTTCGGTCGGCGCCGCCGTTTCCGCGCCGGCGTCCGCCGCGCCCAAGAACCCGAACCCGGAGACCGACACCAGAGCCGCCGCCCCGCCGCGGGCCACCGCCCGCAGCGTCGGCGCGGGGGAGCGCGCGCCCGGCTGGGACCGCTCGGCCGACCGGGCCTGGACCACCAGCGGTGACGCGGACGGCTTCCACCTCCTGGTCGCCGACGAGGCGAAAGCCTACGAATGGCGCACGATCGCCACGCTGGCCGAGCCGGGGCTCGACGCCGACTCGTGGATCGGCAACGTCTGCGTGACCGGGTCGGCCCACCGCGCGGTCGTCGCGTACGCCCCGCGCACCTTCACCAACAAGACCGAGCTCTTCGACCGCGGCGCGTTCACCGCCGTCGTCGACCTCGACACCGGCGCGGTGCGGAAGCTGCCGGTCCGGACCAGCCTCGCCTACTTCAACCCCTCGTGTGGCACCGGCGATTCCGCCGTCCTCACCCAAGCCGGCGACGAAGACCTCGGGAAGACCAGGCTGCTGCGCCTCGACGCGGCTTCCGGCAAGCTCGCCGCGCCCGTCGACGTCGCCGGGCAGCTGACGTCGGCGGTGCCGACGGCGCACGGCCTGATCGGCGCGACGAAGGACGCGCTCGTCCGGGTCACCGACACCGGCGCCCTGCAGCGGGTCGCCCCGGCGTCCGGGGTGCCCTACGCGCTGGCCGCCGACGCCGACGGCGGCGTCGTCTACCTCGACCACGACGGGACGCAGAACGCCAAGGTTCGCCGGGCGATGATCGACGGCACCGGGTCGGTCACCACCAAGACCCTCGCCACCGGCGCGCGGACCGCGCTGGGCGTGACCTCGGGCCGCGGTGGCCGGGTCGCCGTCACCGGCGTCAAGAAGGCCACGGGCGTGGCGCTGCCCGCCGCCGTTTCCCTGCTCGACGTGCCGAAGGACGCGACGGTGTCCACCGAGGGACGGCTCGCCGTCACCGAGGTGGTCAAGCCGGGCGCACCCGACCCGCGGCAGGCGCCCGCGGGCGCCCAGGCCGTCAACATCACCGCGACGGTCCTGCCCAACCACAAGCAGGTCACGCTCGTCGCCGAAACGGACACCGCACCCGCGGCCGGGCGCGTGACGAGCCCGGCCCCGGCCGGCACCTCGGCCGGCGCGACCACCAACGGCAGCCCCACCGACCCGTCCGACTCGGCCGACCGCTACTGCAGCGTGCCCCGCACCGACCCGCGCAACCAGGCGATGCAGCCGAAGCCCCGGCAGGTCGAATGGGCGGTCGACCAGGCCGTCCGCGGCGCGCTGACGGTGCAGCGGCCGTCGAACTGGAAGAACCTCGGCATGCCGGCGTACACGCCGCAGGGCCTGTTCCCCAAGGTGGACCTGGCCGGCGGCGGGTTCGTGCCCGCGCAGGTGATGCTCGGCATCACGGCGCAGGAGTCGAACATGTGGCAGGCCGCGCGGTCCTCGGTGCCCGGCACCACCGGCAACCCGCTGATCGGCAACTACTACGGCATCAACTACTACAACGGCAACGCGGCCGACGACTGGACGATCGACTGGGCGAAGGCCGACTGCGGGTACGGCGTCACGCAGGTCACCGACCACATGCGGCTGGCGGGCAAGGAAAAGGGCCCTGGCGACGAGGCGTGGCCGCTGCAGACACAGCGCGCGGTGGCGCTGGACTTCGCCGCGAACGTGGCCGCGGGTCTGCAGATCATCTCGAACAAGTGGAACGAGGTCCGGGCCGCGGGCCTGGTCGTCAACAACGGTGACGTCTCCCGGATCGAGAACTGGTTCTTCGCGATCTGGGCCTACAACTCCGGGTTCCACCCCGCTTCGGGGTCGGCGCCGTGGGGGCTCGGCTGGGGCAACAACCCGGCGAACCCGCGCTTCCTCGACAGCCGGCTCCCGTTCCTCGAGTACTCCTACGCCGACGCGGCGCACCCGCAGTACTGGCCGTACCCGGAGAAGGTGCTCGGCTGGGCCGGGCACCCGGTCAACCTGATCGAGACGCCGGGCACCATGGTCGCCGGCTTCCGGCCGTCGTGGTGGAACACCGTCGACAACCGGATCGCGGTCAAGCCGCCGGTGAACCAGTTCTGCGACGACAGCAACGAATGCCACCCCGGTGAGAAGAACGTGCCGGACTACGCGGGCACCGGCCCGGACGACCCCGCCAACGTCGTCGGCGAACCGGCCGGCCCGTGCGCGCACAAGACGGGCGGGAAGTTCGACCTCAAGTGCTGGTACCACCAGTCGAACACGTGGAAGCCGGACTGCGACTCCTCGTGCGGCTACGAGCTGCTCCGGTTCGACCCGGGGTACGCCTACCAGGAGGACGCCAACAGCTACCCGCCGAACTGCGAAACCCGGGGCCTGCCGTCGAACGCGCTGATCGTCGACGACGCGAACGGCGCCCCGCCCGTCCGCAACAACTGCGGGCAGACGTGGGCCAACGCGGGCAGCTTCCAGCTCAGCTACGACGACGACGGCACCGGGCACTACCCGGGCAAGGTCGACACGCACCAGCTCGGCGGCGGGTTCGGCGGCCACTTCTACTTCGGCCACACGCGCACGTCGTCGGTCGAGGGCGGCCGGCTGAAGGCGACCGGAACGTGGACACTGGACAACTCGCTCAACGCCTGGGCGCGGGTGCTGGTGCACCTGCCGGACATCGGCGCCCAGACGCAGCAGGCGCGCTACGACATCAACCTGGGCGACGGGCAGCGCCGGCACCGGTACCTCAACCAGCAGATCCAGCGCAACGGCTGGGTGTCGATCGGGGTGTACCCGTTCGCCGGGCGGCCGAGCGTCTCGATGAGCACGCTGACCGAGGAGGGCACCGGCGACCTCGACGTCGCCTGGGACGCGATCGCGTTCCAGCCGCTGCCGGCCAAACCGACGAACATCGTGGCGGCGCTGGGCGACTCCTACTCCTCGGGTGAGGGCGCCGGGAACTACGCGACCGAATCCGACCTCAACCACGGCACCGCCGAGTGGAACGCCTGCCGCCGCAGCGCCAACGCCTGGCCGCGCAAGATGGTGATCCCGGGGTCGGGCGGCTCGCTGGGTACGCTGTCCGACCAGTGGAACACGAACAACGAACTCGGGTTCGTCGCCTGTTCGGGCGCGATGACGTGGAACGTGTCCGGGCGGTGGAACGGCGCGGGCTCGATCCCGACGTCGTGGATCCACCCGGAGCAGTACGAAAAGGGCGAGGGTCAGTTCCACGAGATCAACCAGGTGGCCTCCGGGGTGCTGACGCCGGAAACCACGCTGGTGACCCTGACGATCGGCGGCAACGACGAGGGCGCGTTCGTCAACGCCCTGATGGACTGCGCGTCGATCACCAACTGCGCCGACGACGAGTACCTGCCGAAGTACAAGGCCGTCTTCGACCGCACGAAGACGCGGATCATCGACACCGTCCGCGCCATCCGCGGCGAAGCGCCGAACGCGCAGATCGTGCTGACGGCGTACCCGGAACCGCTCAGCCGCACGGTGAAGTGCGGTGGCTCCTGGTACTTCGACCTGAGCGAGGTGCACGCGATCGCCGAGCTGACCGGCTACGTCCGCGACAAGGAGGCCGAAGCCGTCACGCAGCTGCGCAGCGAAGGCATCAAGGTGGACGCGGCCGACCCGATCGGCGCGTTCGTCGGCCACGGCGGCTGCGACGACCCGGAGTGGATCAACAAGATCGTCCTCGGCCCCAACGGCGAGGGGGACTTCCACAAGGGGGACAACCCGACCCAGTTCTGCTTCTGGGACGTGCTGGGCGGAGCGTGCTTGAGCCGCGAGATGTTCCACCCCAACGCGGCGGGGACGACGGGCTACGCTCAGGTGATGGAAGCGCGCCTGACCCAGCTCCACTACCCGAGCTGATGACCTGATGACGGAACCGGGACGGCGGGGCAGGCCCCTGCTCCTCTGGCTGCTCTTCGGCGTGTTCCTGGCCGCGGCGGCGGGAGTGGTGTGGGTCTTCACCGTCGTCCCGGCCCGCGTGCAGGACAAGGTCACGGAGCCGCACGTGGTCGGCTCGGAGGCCCCGGAGATCGCGGCCAGGCTGGAGAAGCTGACCCCGGCGGAGCGAGCGGACGACACCTCGGTCCGCCGCGCGGCGGCGGTCGAAGGCGCGGTGGCGAACGAGATCACGCGGGACGTCTCGCGGATGACGGTGGTCGCCGAGCTGCTGTCGCCGGATCCGGACCACGTCTGTTACGCGTTCACGGTCCTGCCGCCGGGGACACCGGTGCGGTACGAACGACTGCGGAGCTGCCCCTGAATCAGGCGGTCTTGACGACCTCGTCTAGACCGGGGATGAAGGTCGGATCCTCCGGGCACGGCCGGTCGGCCAGCGTTACCGGGTCGGTTCCGGCGTCACGGGTGACATAAGCGACGCACAGCCGGACCCGGTGTTCCTGACCTTGGTCGGACCACGGCTCGTCGAAGCGGGTGCGCACCTCGAACCCCTTGCCCTGCAACGTCGTTTCGGCGGGGTTCGGCGGGCTGAGGTAGGCCGCGACCCGCTGTGCGGCCTGACGCGGGTCGGCACCCCGGGTCGCCGGATCCGCCACGATGTCGGCCAGGTCCTTGGCCGCCTGGCCGCGGACGTTGCCGATGGCGTGCTCGCGGGCATCGCTCCGGACGTGACTCTGCCACGCCTGGCAGGCCGCGGGAACGGCGAACAGGACGATCGCCGCTGTGCCCGCTCCCGCGGCCAGGCGCCATTTCACATTCCGAGATTACCAGTCGTGCAATGTTCGTTCAAGAACCTGGGCATAAAGGGTGGAACCGTATTCGTTGGGGTGGAACGACTGCTGGCTCACCGCCTGTTTGGCATCTCCCTGCGAGAACCGGGTGACGGCGGCGTGAATGGCTTCGCCGGTACCGCAGGCGCCCTTGCCGTCGAAGGCGGGGACGGGATCGGCGAATCTGATGTTGCGTCCGCCGTCCCGCATTCTCGTCACCGACTGGGACTGGAGGTCGTGGAGCTGGCCTGCGATGCCGCGGAACCACGTGATCGAATTGCTGCCGAAGAGCGTGGTGCACGGCGCGGCGTTTTCGACCGGTTGCGGATAACCCATGAACAGCAGGGCGGCGTTCGGCGCGGCGCCCATCACGTCTCTGATGGTTCTTTCCATGTCCGGGATCACGTTGCTGGTCAGCAACGCGGGAATGGTCTGGGAAACCGGTTTGCCGTCGTTGTCGAGTGACATGTCGGCGCACGAACCGCCCACGTGCCCCGGGAAGTAGAGCACGCAGTTGTTGAGGATGTCCGTGAACCGCGCGTCGTTTCCGCCGATCGACAGCGTGACCAGGTTCGTGTACTGGTCGAGATAACCCTGGTCGAGCTGTGCGGGTTCACCGTATTCGCCGGGGTCGCCCCGCCAGAGGTTGTGGGCGCGCGCGCCTTGGCAGGCGGTCATGTGGTAGTCGAGTGACGGGTCGAACGTGTCCGACCGGCTGCCGATGCTCTGCCCCGGGTTGTCGCTCAACTTGCCGATGCGTGACCACGCGTCCCTGGATCGGTGGCACGCGTTGCGCAGGGCCTTGTTGTTGCCGTCGTGGTCGGTTTCCCGGTAGTAGGCCCAGGAATCGTCGGGCGTGACCCCTTCGCCGGACGAGTACGAGTCGCCCATCGCGACGATCTGGTTCGCGGGCTTGCCGGGCAGCGGCTGGAAGGCGACGGCGTCCCAGGAGACGTCGTCGACGCCGTCGGGCAGGTCGCCGATGTAGTTCGCGTGCGTCATGTTGTCCAGGGAAACGCTGGGCACGCCGGAAAATTTGAACGCCCCGAGCGAACGCCAGCTGCCCGCCTGCGGCTGCCGGTTCTCGTCGAGGTAACCCCCTTCCGCCACCGAGCGCAGGGGTGAGGTGCTGTCCGAGCCGTTGACGCGGTACCAGGCCTGTGGCGTGGTCGCGCCGTGGTCGGGGACGTACACCAGTACCCGGGCCCAGCCGTTGATCGCCTGGTCGAGCGTCCAGGTCCCGGTGACCTTGTGCTTGGCGTTGACCAGGCTGTCCTTCCAGGTGTGGGCGAACCAGAAGTGCCCGCGGTAGCCGGTGTCGAGCTGGTGGAAGTCGATCTTCGACGGGTAGTTGCCCGCGTTGTCGGGGGTGAAGCTGAACGTCAGCGACCCGTGGCTGACCGCACCCGCGCCGCAGCCGTTCCGGGTGCGCGTGCCCGGGGCGACGTCGTCGACGATCAGGAAGCCGCTCGAACCCGGCGGGGTCGAGCAGTCCGCTCGGTAGAACTGCCCCGGCTGCGGTTCGGCTTCGCCCGGCGCGTGGATCACGGCTTCCGTGCCGAGCAGGGCCGCACTGGGCTGCCACGTCGACGACGTGTGCCAGAAGCACGCGAGGTCGTCGCGGAGGCAGTGGCTGGCGACGGTGCCCGGGAAGTTCCCCGGCACGTGGGTCTGGGCCGGGTCGCAGCCGTTCTGCGCGGGTGCGCAGAACGTCAGCAGGGCCGGCAGACTCGGTTTCCCGCCGGGGAAAGCCGCCTTCACGAAGGTGGCGCCGTACTGGCCCGTCGACCAGTTGTAGCGGACCAGCGAGTTCTTCGCGAAGCCGATGACGCGTTCCGGATAGGTCCAGTCCCCGGGGTGCTTGGCGTCGTTGCAGTTGCCGTTGCTGTCCTGCTGTTCCTTCTTGCAGCTGGTCAGGTTGTCCAGGAAGCCCTTGCGGTCCTGGATCAGGTCCTGGTTGGCCATGTTGTTGGACCAGCCGAGCCCGTACACGTCCGGATGGCTGTTGGGGTCGGTCGGGTCGTTCAGCTTGTGCCAGCCGCTGTTGTACGCCCAGAGCGCGAACCACCAGTTCTCGACGTACCGCGGGTCGGCGTTGTTCGCGACCACCCCGAGGTCCTTCATCTGGTTCCACTTGTCGATGAGGATGTTCAGCCCCGCGGCGATGTTGGCGGCGTAGTCGACGGTGAGCGCCACCTGCTGGTCGTGGCTGTACACCGTGCTTCCGTCGCCGACGGTCATGCCGGTGGTGACCTGGGTGGCGCCGTAGCCGCAGTCGGCCTTGGCGAAGTTCACCGAGTCGACGCCGACGTTGCGGCCGTAGAAGCCGCCCTGCTCGAAGTTCCCGCTCTCGCCGTCCACGGCGTGCGGGCTCGCCTGCCACATGTTGGATTCCTGCGCCATGATGCCGAGCAGCACCTGCGCCGGCACCAGGCCGCCGCCGCGAAGTGCGTGCATCGGGAAGAGCCCCTGCGGCGTGTAGGCGGGGAGCGCGGAACCGTTGTACCCGGCCGGGCGGGACACCGTGAGCGCGCCCTTGACGGCGAGGTCCGCGGCCCACTCGGCCATCTGCGGCGTTTCCTGCAGTGACTGGATGCGCGGGTCGTTGCGCGGGATCGCGCACTTGCGGTTCGGGTCCGTGGTGTCGTCGCCCGTGCCGGACGGCTGGGCGCCACCGGTACCCGCGGTCTTGGCCACGGCGGGCGAGTCGGCCCGGCCCTGGTCCGGTTGCAGCGCGCCGGGCTCGACCTCGAACTCCGGCTCGGCGCCGGTCGACAGGACCCGTGCCGTGATCCGCACCGGCGTGACGCCGGCGGGCTGCGGTGCGGATCCCGGCGCGGCGGGGTTGCCGGACAGCGCGGACTCGACGCTGAACGCGCCGGTGGTCGAGAGTTCCGAGTCGGCGGGCACCTTCGCGGCCTGCCAGCCCGCGGGCGCGGACGGCAGCACGGCGTCCGGCCCCTGCAGGAACACCCGGCCGGCGGAGCCGTGCAACTGGACCGAGCCCTGCGGTGCCTTGGCGACGACCTTGTCGACCCCGTCGGCGTACCGGTGAACAGCCGTCTCGGCGGCCGTCTGGGTCTGGTAGCCGACGCCGCCCGAAGCGTCCACGGTCAGCCGGAAGGCGCCACCGGATGCGTAGGCCACCGGCTTGACCGCGCCGTCGGCACCGACGGACACGAGGTTGTCGCCCTTGGCCGCGATGACGCCCTTGCCGGTGGGGACAGCGGAGGTCACCTGGCCGACGGTGTCCACAGTCGACGTGATGCGGCCGGCCGCAGTGTCCACGTTGAACAGCCGGGAGATGTACTGGCCCTTGCGGAAGAAGTTCTGCGTGAGCACCGCCTGCTCGCCGGAGCCGCAGCCCGGGTTGTAGTACGCGATGGACACGGGTTCCGGCAGTTTGGTGACCGCACCGGTGTCCAGGTCGACGACCGCGGCCAGCGCACCGCGGTGGTAGCGGTCCTCGTCGTTCACGAGCTGACGCGGCGCGTAGACGACCACGGCTCGCTTCCCCGACGAGGTGACGCAGGTCCGGCCGATCCACCGGTCGGTTTCCGTGCCCGTTTCGGTCAGGGTGGCGGCGGTGCGCCAGGCGTAGCCGTCCTTGGCGTCGGCGACCAGGACGTGGAAGCCCGAGGCGTCGCCGTTGCTGGTCACGGCCCGGTCGAGGGAGCCGGCCCAGCCGGTTCCGAGCACTTCGGACCGTTGCGCCACCGGAACGGACGAAGCCGCCGGTGCTTCGCCGCCGGTCACCGGCCCGGTCGGTGGTGGTGCTGCGGCCTTGGCGGCCGGAGCGGTGATCATCGCGCAGGCCACGGCCGCGGCCGCGGCCACGGGTAGCCGGCGCAGTCTTCGGTGCGCAGGTCTGTGGGCAGAAAGCATGGGGATACCTACCTCGGAACGAGGGAAAAGGGGACGGGCGAGCCGTTTCCGGAGAAAACCGCAGCGTGGCCCGAAACATCGGCAAAGGGCGACGGCTGACAACCGAATTGCGGTGCGGCGCGACGACGGAAAGGAGCGATCGCTCCGGTGTTCGACGTTCGACGGCCGAATCGGCGCACGGCGGCGCCGCATGCTCACCCCCTCCCCAGGGTTGGCGGCCACGCTCGAACCCGCAGAACGTTGCTGCAGGTCATCGCAGTAAACACCGAGCGGGTGCTGGTGATCAAGGGCTGACCGGGTGACGGCCCGACCGGCTCGATGCTGTCTTGGTGATCTACTGACGTCACTCGAACGGTGGCTTGAGGGGAAGCCGCCGCGCGCAGCTATGCTCCGTTCGGGGAGGAGGGGCTGGTGACCCTGTGCTGGGTGCCGGATATCGAGCCGTCGGCTCATTCTCGACTCTCGTTCACGGTGATCGAGGTGAATAGAGGGTCTTGATGCGCATAATTTCCGGAAAGGCGTCGGCGCCACCGGTTTCGTCGACATCTGGTCACGCGACGGCGGCCGGACCTGGCTCCAGCGCGGCCCCTTCGGCAACCCCGAGAACAAGACCAGCATCACCTCGGCGGCCCAGCTGACGAACCTGACCACCAGCTGGGTGTTCCGAGCTGGCGGCTACCACAACGGCCAGCAGGTTCTCACCGGCTGGCACTGAGCCGGAACTGTCGACCGGCCACGACCCTGCAGCGGGGATCCGGCACTGCTGAGCAGGAACGAAAAAGCGGGCCACGGCGATTCACGCCGTGGCCCGCTCGGCTCCCGGGACTACCGGCCGGGGCCGCCCATGTACTGCGGGTCCGGCTGCGGTAGCGGCGCTTCCGGCTGGCCGGCCAGGATGTTCGACACCGCCCCGAACCACGTCCTCGCCGGGGCGTGCCCACCGAAGATGTTGCCGTCGCGGCCGCCGGGGCACAGGCTGACCCGGCCCGGTCCGGCGTCGCAGATACCGCCTTGGCCGCCGCCGAACTTGAACGTCATGGCCGCGCCGGCGATCTGGGGGGTGCCGCCCACGAACGCCGCCGAGACGTTCGACTGCGTGGTTCCGGTCTTGCCGATCAGCGGACGCGTCCAGCCCGCCGCGGACGCCGCCTGGAACGACGTCCCGCCGCCCGGCTGGTCGTCCTTGCTCATGCCGACCGCGAGCGTGTTCGCGAGCCCTTCCGGCACCGCCTGCTCACACGGGGCTTCCTTGATCGGGACCGGCTTCCCGTTGCGGTCGGTCACCCCGGCGATCGGCGTCGGCGGGCACCAGACGCCGCCGGACAGGATGGTGGCGGCCACATTGCCCATTTCGAGGCCGCTGACCGGGCTCACGCCGAGGGTGAACGAGCCGAGGCCGGGGCTGTTGCCCTGGGGCCCGTAGTACTTGGACTGGGGATCCCGCAGCTCGGCCCGGTTCGCGTTCGGGTCAGGCGTGCGCCCCGCCGCGCTGCTGGCCATCGTGTCGCGCAGGCCGAGGCGGTGCGCCATGTCCACGGCGGGGCCGGTGCTGCCGATCCGGTCTTCGAGTTCGACGAACGCGGTGTTCGGCGAAGTCGCCAGCGCCGTCTGGATGTTCGCACCACTGGCGAGCCTGCTGTAGTCACCGGCGTTGCCGACGCAGTACCAGAACGTTCTCGGTTTTCCGGTCGGGCCACCGCACCCGCCGGGCCCGGTGGTGAAGACGTGCGAGGTGTACTTGTCCGGGATGTCGATCGGCGAGTAGATCCCGGCAATCCCCTTGTCCATCGCCGCCGCGGTGGTGAAGATCTTGAACGTCGACCCCGCGCCACCGGTGTTGTAAACGCCTGCGGGCAGCGTGTACGTCGTCTGGCCCGCGTCCTGGTTCTGCCCGTAGTCCCGGTTCGCGGCCAAGGCGACCACCTCGTGGCGGTCCTTGCCCGGCTTGATCAGGGACAACGTGTTCGCGATGTACGGCTGGGTCTTCTTGACCTGGTTCTCCGCCGAGACCTTCGCCTCGTGGTTGGCCCGCTCGTCCAGCGTGCTCTTGATCGTGTAGCCGCCGGAGTAGAGCTGGTCCTTGGTCATCCCGCTGCTCTTGAGCAGGTAGTCCTCGACGTACTGGCAGAAGAACCCGGCCTCCGGGCCCGCGCCGATGCAGTTGGCGGGCGGCTTGGCCGGGCCGTCGGCGACCACGCCGAGCGGCTCGGCCTTGAAGCGGTCCGCGTCGGCCTTCGCCAGCTTCTTGTTGTCCACCATCCGGTCGAGCACCAGGTTGCGGCGGGCGGTGGCCTTGTCCGGGTGGTTCCACGGGTCGTTGTTGATCGGGTTGTTCACCAGCCCGGCC
Source organism: Amycolatopsis vancoresmycina (assembly GCF_000716785.1). Lineage (GTDB taxonomy): Bacteria > Actinomycetota > Actinomycetes > Mycobacteriales > Pseudonocardiaceae > Amycolatopsis > Amycolatopsis vancoresmycina. The sequence goes on along the minus strand of NZ_JNYY01000006.1, from coordinate 510,576 downwards.
AGCAGCGCGGCCTGCGGGACCGTGAGCTTCTCCGGCGTCGTGTCGAAGTACGCGTGTGCGGCCGCGCCGATGCCGAAGATCTGCCGGGAGAACTCGACGATGTTGAGGTAGTTGGCCAGGATCTGCTGCTTGCTCAGCTTCGTCTCGAGGTTGATCGCGATCCGCGCTTCCTTCAGCTTGCGCGAGATCGACTGCTCCTGGGCCTTCTTCTGGCCGATCGGGTCGTTCCGGTAGACGACGTTGATCAGGTAGTTCTTGGTGAGCTGCTGGGTCAGCGTCGAGGCGCCCTGGGTGTCGGCGCCGGTGCTGTTGCTGACGGCCGCGCGCAGCGTGCCCTGCCAGTCGACGCCGTGGTGCTCGTAGAACCGCTTGTCCTCGACCGAGACGAGGGCCCACTTCATGGCCTCGTTGATCTGGTTCTCGGTGATCGGCAGCCGGTACTGGCTGTAGAGGGTCGCGATCGGCTTCCCGGTGCTGTCGGTGACCGTCGTCACCAGCGGGGGCGGGATGTCGGCGAGGTCGGAGGAGGTCTTCTCCACCGTCTCGCTGGCCTGGTTGGACATGACACCGGCGGCCCCCACGACGGGGAAGAGCATGCCGGCGACGAGCACCCCCGCGAGCAGACAGAGGCCGATGAGCTTGAACAAACCATCCGCTTTTCGCACGAGGGCCAGGCTACCCGGAGTGAGTCGGGCGCCGGTGACGCCGTGTCTCCGAGGGGGTGAAATCCGTGACAAAACAGCCCCCCTTCGGTGACAACTGGTAACGGAAGGCATTCTGGGTCTTGGCGGGGGGAACCGAAGGCCCCTACAGTCCGTCAACGTCTCACGAAGAAAAGCCGACGGATGGATCAACGCGGGTGGGAGCTCGCCTGGTCCGAACGGCGGCACCGGCACCGGGGAGGTGCCCGGGTAACCGACGTGAGCTGAGGGAGACACGCTCGCGGGGGCAGGGCGCGCAGTGCCTTTCCCCCGCTGGTGCGTCGATCACCAGGGTAGGGAGCTGGGGGTATGGAAACCAACCAGTCGAGCTGGCGAATCAACGCGTCCTGCCGGGACGCCGATCCGGACGGCCTGTTCGTCCGGGGTGCGGAGCAGAACCGGGCCAAAGCGGTCTGCATGGGCTGCCCGGTCCGCACCGAATGCCTCGCCGAAGCGCTCGACGGCCGGATCAACTTCGGCGTCTGGGGTGGCATGACCGAACGTGAGCGGCGGGCCCTGCTGCGCCGCCGCCCCGACGTGGAGAGCTGGGCCGACCTGCTGGAAGCGGCCAAGCGCAACGCGCTGGAGCGGGTCAAGGTGGGCTGAGCGGCCGCGGGCGGCGCGGACCTGCTGCCGCGCCGCCCGCGCCCCTCAGCCCACGGCCGCAGGCCCCCGAGGCCGCGAATGACTCATTCGCGGCCTCCGACGTCCCGAATGAGTCATTCGCGACATCGGGCTGCGGCGCTCAGCCGGCGAGCTTCACGCCGATGCTGCGCAGGCCGTCGAGGTCGTGGACGTCGCCGGCCAGCGCGGGCACCTTCGCCAGCGCCACCTCCGGGTGGGCCCGCGTGAACCGCGCCAGCAGCCGCTCCTCGCGGGCCGCCAGCTCGACGCGGTCCGCGTGCAGCCGCAGCACCGCCTCGGCCAGCGGCGCGTTCTGCAGCGCCTCGGCGGCGGCCAGCGCTTCGGCGCCCGACAGCGAGGCCAGCACCGGGTGCGTCCGGTTCGCGATCAGCCCGGCCAGCGGCATCGACTCGGCCGACAGGCGCTCGACGAAGTAGGACGCCTCCCGCAGCGCGTCCGGCTCCGGGGCCGCCACCACCAGGAACGACGTCCCCGACGAGCGCAGCAGCTCCGCCGTCTTGCGGGCGCGCTCGCGGAAGCCGCCGAACATGCTGTCGAACGCCTGCATGAACGCCGACGCGTCGGTCAGCAACTGGCCGCCGATGATCGTCGACACCGCCTTGGCGAACATCGAGAACCCGGCGTTGACCACCTTGCGCAGGCCCCAGCCGCCGGCCTTCGCCGGTGCCGTCAGCAGCCGGATCATCCGGCCGTCCAAAGCGGACGACAGCCGCGTCGGCGCGTCCAGGAAGTCCAATGCGGACCGGCTCGGCGGGGTGTCGACGATGATCAGGTCCCACTCGCCGGTGGCCGCGAGCTGGCCGAGCTTCTCCATCGCCATGTACTCCTGCGTGCCGGAGAACGACGTGGAAATCGTTTGGTAGAAAGGGTTCTGCAGCAGCTGCTCGGCGCGTTCGGGCCCGGCGTGCACGCGCACCATGTCGTCGAACGTGCGGCGCATGTCCAGCATCATCGCCCACAGCTCGCCCTTGGGCTCGAAGCCGTCGACCTGCACCTGCCGCGGGTGGTTGCCGAGTTCGCGCAGGCCGAGCGCCTGCGCCAGCCGCCGGGCGGGGTCGATCGTCAGCACCACGGTCTGCCGCCCGCGCTCGGCCGCGCGCAGGGCCAGTGCCGCGGCCGTCGTCGTCTTGCCGACGCCGCCGGAGCCGCAGCAGACGATCACCCGGCTTTCCGGGTCGTCGAGCAGCGCGTCGATGTCGATGGTGGTCACAACCGCACCCCCTGGTCGGTCAGGGCTTCCGCCAGGTCGTAGAGGGCCGCGACGTCGACGCCCTCGGTCAGGTCCGGCAGCTCCAGGGTCGGCAGGTCGGCCTCGGCGAGCTGTTCCCGCGCCCGCTGCTCGGCGGCGACCCGCACGGCGTGCTCGACGGTCTCCTCGACCAGCGCTTCCAGGGTGTCCTCCGGCAGCTTCAGCCCGGCCGACGCCAGCCCGTCGCGGACGCGGGAGGCGTCGACGCGCCCGTCCGCGGCGGCGGTCACCGAGCGGGCCGGCAGCCGCGGCGGCCGGACCCGGTTGACCAGCACCGCGCCCGGGCGCAGGTCGGCGCCGTCGAGCTCGGCCACGGCCTCGACGGTCTCGCGGACCGGCATCTCCTCCAGCAGCGTCGCCAGGTGCACGGCGGTCTCGCCGGAGTGCAGCAGCCGCACGACGCCTTCGGCCTGGCCGCGGATCGGGCCGGTCTTCGCCAGGTCGGTCAGCGCCTTGGTGACGTCGAGGAACTTGACGACCCGGCCGGTCGGCGGCGAGTCGACGACGACGGCGTCGTAGGTGTGCCGCCCGTCGGACTCGGTGCGGCCGACGCACTCCTTGATCTTCCCGGTGAGCAGGACGTCCCGCAGGCCCGGCGCGAGCGTGGTGGCGAACTCGATCGCGCCCATCCGCCGCAGCGTCCGGCCGGCGAAGCCGAGGTTGTAGAACATCTCGAAGTACTCGAGCAGCGCGGCTTCGACGTCGATGTGCAGCGCGCGCAGCTCGCCCCCGCCGGGGACGGACGCGATGCGCTGCTCGGCGTACGGCAGCGGCTCGGTGTCGAAGAGCTGGGCGATGCCCTGGCGGCCCTCGACCTCGATGAGCAGCACGCGACGGCCTTCGCGGGCGAGCGCGAGGCCGAGCGCGGCGGCGAGCGTCGTCTTGCCGGTGCCGCCCTTGCCGGTGACGAAGTGCAGCCGGGCGCGGGCAAGCTCGTCGGTCCAGCCGGCATGGGGAATGGTCACTTCTTCACCCTAAATCAGCGCTCAGCTGGCCAGCAGCATGACGCTGACCGCAGCGGCGACCGCCGCGACCAGCACCCAGGCGACCAGCCCGGGCAGCACCGTGAGGGTGAGCACACCGAGCACGACCAGCAGCGTGAAGGTGATCACGCCGCCCAGGGCGACCTGGCCGGAACTCTGCGTCCGGTCCCGCACCTTCGCCATCACGACGAGCACCAGGGGCAGCCCGGCCGCCGCGAGCAGCGCCGTCGCGATCACGCGCCACGTCTCCACGGCACCCACGCTAGCGCCCGGCCGGTGTCGCGAATGACTCATTCGGGACCTCCGGTGTCGCGAATGACTCATTCGGGACCTCCGGTGTCGCGAATGACTCATTCGGGACCTCCGGCGCCGCGAATGAGTCATTCGCGGCTTCCCAAGCCGGGCACCACCCGCCGTGCCGCCGCGAAGCGCACCGGGCCGGCGTGAGATGGACCACACCCCGGCGCGTCGTGGCCCGTTTCCCGGCGGTGGCCCCCGCCGCCCTTGCCCGCTTGGTTACGCTCCCGGTTCATGAGCGCCACCAAGTGGGAGTACGCGACCGTCCCCCTCCTGATCCACGCGACGAAGCAGATCCTCGACCAGTGGGGCGAGGACGGCTGGGAGCTGGTCACCGTGCTGCCGAACCCGAGCGGCGAGCAGCACGTCGCCTACCTCAAGCGTCCGAAGGGCTGACCCGGTGAGCTGGAGCGAACGGCTGAAGGAACTCGGCATCGAGCTGCCCGGCGTGGCCGCTCCGCTGGCCGCCTACGTGCCCGCCGTCCAGAGCGGCCACCACGTCTACACCTCCGGCCAGCTGCCCTTCGTCGACGGCGTGCTCGCCGCGACCGGCAAGGTCGGCGCGGAGATCAGCCCCGAAGAGGCGAAGGGCCACGCCCGCACGTCGGCGCTCAACGCGCTCGCGGCCGTGCACTCGCTGGTGGGCATTGACAACGTCACGCGGATCGTCAAGGTTGTCGGCTTCGTGGCTTCCGCGGAGGGCTTCACCGGCCAGCCCGCGGTCGTCAACGGCGCGTCCGAGCTGCTCGGCGAGGTCTTCGGCGACGCGGGCATCCACGCCCGCTCGGCGGTCGGCGTCGCGGAGCTGCCCATCGGCTCGCCGGTGGAGGTCGAATTGATCGTGGAGGTGCAGTGATGGACCCGGACATCGAGCAGTCCACGCACGAGCTGCTGCTCCGGCTGGCCGGGCGGCTGCCCGACCAGCTGCTGTGGCGGTTCCGCGACTGGCTCGGCGAGGGCGCCATGGGCACCCTCGCCCGGACCCTGCCGAGGTCTTTGCTTAAGCACAGGATTGACCTCGACCAGACGGAGTACCGCCTGCTCGTGGCCGGGCTGATCCCGCACGGCGCCGACTGGCACCAGGTCAGTTCGACCCTGGGGGTAGACGACGTCTCCGAGAACCGGTACACATTCACGTCGAGTGCGCCCGAATGGGTTAACTCGGTCGACTCCGTGTCCGTTCTGATCCACGCAACGTTGCGGGGTCGCCCGGACGTGGGGGAAGTGCGGCAGAGCTGGCGACACGTCGGTGTGGTCGGGCAGGGGACCGCCAAGCGCGTCCTGCTCATCACCGCGCAGGCCGGCTTGCCGAGGTTGACGGGCGAACTGCAGCGCGTGTTGCGGGTCCTGGGTGACGAAGAGCCCAGCGTCGAGGTCATCCCGCCGCGCTTCGACCTGCCGGGGTACCACCGGGCCGCGCTGGCCGACTCAGAGCTGGTCTGCGTGGGCGCGGTGACGGGGAACCGGCTAGTAGCCGCATAACGCTCGCCCGCCAGCGAGCTGGGAGGGAGCAAGGCAATGGTGGAGGTCCACGACGGCCCGCCCATGGACGGGTTCTCGGTGCCCCTGCGCCTGCACAACCTGTTGCTGGCCCTGGCGGGCCGGATCGACGACAGCGCGCTCACCGAAGCGCGTGAGCTGATCGCCCGGGCCCACATCGACGAGGCGGTCGAGCTGACCACCGGCACGCTCATCGCGGGCCGGATCCCGGTCAGCTCCGCCGAGCAGCGCGAGCTCGCGCTGGTCCTCGAGATGAGCCGGTCGGACGCGACGCTGGCGAACGACCTGCTGGTCGACGAGGCCGAGCCGGTCAACACGCACCGGTTCACCGGCGAGAACTCCCCGGAGTTCGGCATCGCCGAGGCGCTCGACCGGACGCTGCAGGTGCTGCCGGACGTCCGGTCGGTGCACGCGGTGTGGCGCAACACCCCGGCCGGCAGCGTGCCGGGCGCGCTGCCGCAGCGCGTGGTGCTCGTCGAGCTGGGGCCGGAGGGCAACCCGCCCGCCGTCGCCTTCCGCGTCGACACGGCACTGCGCCGGGCCGGCATCCACTCGGTCGTCGAGGTCAGCGGTCCGGGCGTCGCGCACTCCGAGTACCACCAGGCCGCTTCGGCGGCCTCGTCGCCGGCGTGGGTGACCGGGAGCACGTCGGCGCCCGCGTCGACGTACCGCCCGGAGCCCGCGAAGCCGTCGGCCCCGGTGAACTCGGAGCCGGTCGCGGAGTCGGGCAGCAGGCACAGCATGCGGTCGAGCAGCACCACGACGGCGCCGGCCGAGCCGGTCGCCCCGGTGGTGCCGATCGTGTCGCCGCCGCCCGCCGCCGAGCCGCCCCGCAAGGCGCGGTCGGAGACGCGGGCGGAGCGCACCGCCGACCTGACCCCGGCCGAGGTGGCGCAGCTGCGGCAGGCGCTGGCCGAGGACCCGGAGAAGGGCCGCGAGATCGCGATCGGCAAGCCGTCGATGCACGAGGTCGTCGAGCTGCCGGCGCTGGACCTGGACGACCCCAGCCTGAGCGAGCGCGACCGGGCGCTGCTGCGCGAGCTGCACGCCGAGCTGGCCGAGCGCGAGCGGGCCGAGGCGGCGAAGATGCGGCTCAACGGCGCGTCCCGCTCCGGCGGCGACCAGCGCGGCTGGACCGCTCCGTAGGACTCTTTTCGCGAGAAGGCGGCACTTCCTCCGGGAGGTGCCGCCTTTTCCGTGTCCGGCGTGCCACAACTGCGCGACGGGACGTCGGGTACCGGAGGTATGTTGCCCGGGTGGAGCAGCCAACGGAGTTCGTCTTCGACATCCCGGTCGGCGCGGGGGTGGCCACCCGCGCCAACGCCGACGGCCCGCCGGCGACGCCGAAGGACGCGGCCACGGTGATCCTGGTCCGGGACGGTGCCGACGGTGTCGAGGTCTTCCTCCAGCACCGGGTCAAGGGCATGCCGTTCGCGGGCGGGATGACCGTGTTCCCCGGCGGCGGGGTCGATCGGCGCGACGCCGACACGTCGGTGGCCTGGGCCGGCCCGGAGCCGTCGTGGTGGGCGTCGCGGTTCGGCTGCGACGAAGCCCTCGCGCGGGCGCTGACCTGCGCCGCGGTGCGCGAAACGTTCGAGGAGTCCGGCGTGCTGCTCGCGGGTGACGCGGACACGGTCCTCACCGACGTCTCGCCGTACGCGGCCGCGCGCCAGGCCCTGGAGACGCGGGAGGTGTCGCTGGCCGGGTTCCTCGCCGGTGCGGGGCTGACCGTGCGGGCCGACCTGCTGCGGCCGTGGGCGCACTGGATCACGCCCGAGCAGGAGCCGCGCCGCTACGACACCCGGTTCTACGTCGCGAAGCTGCCGGAAGGCCAGGAGGCCGACGGGGTGACGTCGGAGGCGTCGAGCTCCGGCTGGCAGCGTCCGGCGGACGCCATCGCTGACGCGCGCGAAGGCCGCCGGATGCTGATGCCGCCGACGTGGCTGACGCTGAGCGAGCTGGCGGCGTTCGCCACCGCCGACGACGTGCTGAACGCCCCGCGCGAGATCGTCCGGATCGCGCCGACGCTGGTCCGCGAGAACGACCAGGTCCGAGTCGTGCTGGAGAAGCGATGACCGCCCCCGCGTACGGCGTGCTGCGCCAGGTCTCCGAGACGGCTTCGGTGCTGCTGGAGAACAACCCGTCGTCGATGACGCTCGAAGGCACCAACAGCTGGGTGCTGCGGGCGACGCCGTCGAGCCCGGCCGTGGTCGTCGACCCGGGCTACCGCGACCTCGAGCACCTCGAGCTGCTGGCCGGGGTCGGCGAGGTGGACCTGATCCTGCTCACGCACCACCACCCCGACCACGCCGAGGGCGCGCCGTGGTTCGCTGAGCGCACCGGCGCGCCGGTGCGGGCGTTCGACCCCGCGCTGTGCGTCGGCGCCTCGTCCGTTGTGGACGGAGAGGTGATCGAGGCGGGCGGGCTTTCCCTTCGGATCCTGCACACTCCCGGGCACACCGACGACTCGGTGTCCCTCGTGCTCGACGGCCAGGTGCTGACCGGCGACACCATCCTCGGCCGCGGCACCACGGTGCTGCACGACCTCGGCGACTACCTGCGTTCGCTGCGGAAGCTGATCGAGCTGCCGCCGGGCACGCTGGGGCTGCCCGGCCACGGTCCGGAGCTCCTCGATCTGCCCGCGACCGCCCGCGAGTACCTTGCCCACCGGGAACAGCGGCTCGACCAGGTGCGTTCGGCTCTGAAGACGCTCGGGGCGGACGCCACCCCGCGCCAGGTCGTCGAAGTCGTGTACGCCGACGTCGACCGGGCGCTGTGGGCGCCCGCCGAGTGGAGCGTGCAGGCGCAGCTGGACTACTTGCGGTCGGAGGAGAACGGATGAGCAACGTCGAGGTCGAGTTCTACTGGCGGCCGGGGTGCGGCTTCTGCGCCGCGCTGGAGCGGCCGTTGTCGAAGAGCGGCTTCAACGTCCGCGCGATCAACATCTGGGAAGACCCGGCGGCGGCCGCCCGCGTGCGCGAGGTGGCGAACGGCAACGAGACCGTGCCGACGGTGATCGTGGGCTCGACGGCCATGGTCAACCCGTCGTTCGCCGAGGTCGAGGCGGCGGTCAAGGCCGCGTCGGCCTGATCGCGGCCCACCGCGCGCTCGGTCGCTGACCGTGCAGGAAGGCGGTCCAGACCTCGCGCAGCCCGGTCTCCTCTTCGAGGCCCTTCGGGGCGCCACGCAGCATCGGCGCGTCCCAAAGGTCGTGGGTGCCGAAGAGGAACGGGATGTCGATGCAGTGGCAGGCGCCGAACGGGTTGCCGGGCGCCTGCCAGTCGAAGCGGTAGGCGAAGGCGTCGAGCTCGGTCACCAGCCGGTCGCTCGTGAACATGCCGTTCGCTTGCTCGACGGCCTCCGGCGGCGCGTCGGGGACGAAGGCGCGGAGTTCTTCGCGGGTCCAGCTGATCAGCGCGGTTCCCTTCGGGGCGGCCTCGATCAGGTCCGCGGCGACGAGGTCGTCGTCGGCGACCAGCTGGAACGGCGGCTCGATCGAACCCGGCTTGCCGGGGACCGCGAGTTGCGCGGCAATCAGCCGCTCGACTTCCACTGTCCGGATGTCCGCGCCGGCCAGCGCTTCGGCGAGCCGCCCGGCGGACACCGCGGCTTCGTCCGCTGTGGACGGTCGCATGCCGAGTGGCGCGCTCTGCAACGCGATGCGCTTGACCAGGCCGTCCGCCCGCGGTGACGACCACAGCGCGAGCGTCGACTGCGCGCCCGCCGACTGCCCGGCGAGGGTGACTTCGGCCGGGTTCCCGCCGAACGCGGCGATGTTGTCCCGCACCCAGTGCAGCGCCGCGAGCTGGTCGGCGATCCCGAGGTTGGGCGGCACCCCGTCCAGCGCGGCGAAGCCGAGGGCGCCGAGCCGGTAGTTGAGCGTCACGACGACGGCGTCGGCCTCGCGGGCCAGGCGCGTGCCGGTGTACCAGACCTGGCCACCCGAACCGCTGGAAAACCCGCCGCCATGGATCCACACCAGCACCGGACGGCTCCCGGCGGCCGACGGCGTGAAGACGTTGAGCGACAGGCAGTCCTCGCTCTGCGGCAACGGCATCGGGCCGAGCGCGCGTTCCAGCCGGGACGGCGGCTGCGGAGCGGCGGGGCCGGGCTCGAGCGCGTCGCGGACGCCGGTCCACGGCTTCGGCAGCGTGGGTGCTTCGAAGCGTTTCGCGGTGGCGTACGGGATGCCCTTGAACGCGCCCAGGGCTCCGCGGACCCGGCCGGCGGTGGTTTCGACAACGGTCATGCCACCAGGATCGACCCGGTTACCGCCGTGTTCCATTCACGCCGAAATCCTGCGCGAAATCCGACATCACCTAGGCTGAGCTGGTGGAATCCGGCCTGCTCGACGGCCTGGACCGCCGGTTGGCGCACGCGCTGCAGCTGGACGGCCGGGCGTCGTTCGCCGCCATCGCGGCGGTGCTGGGCGTCTCGGACCAGACGGTCGCCCGCCGCTACCGCAGGCTGCGGTCGGCCGGGGTGCTGCGCGTGGTCGGCCTCACCGAGGCGGCCCCGCTGGGCCAGGTCACCTGGCTGGTCCGGCTGCGCTGCGTCCCGGACGCGGCGGCCGCGATCGCGGCCGGCCTGGCCCGCCGGGACGACACGCAGTGGGTGAGCCTGATGTCCGGCGGAACGGAGATCGCCTGCTTCGTCCGGGCTCCGCTGCGCGAGCAGGCGGACGGCCTGCTGCTGGGGCAGCTGCCCCGGACACCCCGCGTGGTGTCGATGACGGCGTACCGGTTGCTGCGCCGCTTCGCGGGCGGCCCGGCCGCGTGGCCCGGCCGGGCGAGCGCACTGACGGCGGAGCAGGTGGCGGCGTTGCGCCGCCCGCCGTCGGACGCCGGGTACCGCCCCGAGCCGGGCGACGCGGAGGTGCTGGCGGCCCTGGCCCACGACGGCCGCGCCGACATACCGGCATTGGCGGCGGCCTGCGGCCGATCGGAGTCGACGGTCCGCCGTCGCCTGGAGGTCCTGCGGTCGTCCGGGGTGCTGTACTTCGACGTGGAAGTGGACGCGGCCCTGCTCGGCTACCCGCTGACGGCCACCCTCTGGCTGACGGTGGCACCGTCGGCCCTGGAGTCGGCGGGGCGGGCGCTGGCGACGCACCCGCAGGTGGCTTTCGCGGCGGCGACGACGGGCCCGGCCAACCTCGTGGCCAACGTCGGCTGCCGCGACGACGCGGCCTTGTACGAGTACCTGGCGGTGGATCTCGGGAGCCTGCCCGGGGTGCGGCAGGTGGAGACGGCCCCGATGATCCGGACGTTGAAGCGCTTCGGCACCTGGGAGCCGGTGTAGCGGGAGCGGGCAGGCGGGCGACTCACAGCCTGTGGACGACGAGCGCGCGATCGACTTCGTACTCAACGGCGAGCAGCACCACCTGAGCCGGGACCAGGTGCTGCGCGCCGCCGCCGTGGGCGGGCCCGAGCCGATCCGCACGCACTGGGTGTCGGTCGGCGAGGAACGCTGGCCGCCGAGGCAGCTCTTCGAACGTGCGCTCGGGGTGCCGCGGACCGACTTCATCTCGCACTACGCGATCCGGCAGCTCCGGCGCCTCGGTTTCACGACGAGCCCGCTGCCCCACGAGCCCGGCGTTCCGGCCGGTCCCGAGGAGCCCGCCGAGCCGCCGGCAGGCGGGACCGACCTCGGGACGGCGATCAAGTCGTTCATCGACCTCATCCAGTTCTTCGGCCGGGAAGACCTGTCCAGTCGCGTCGTGCGGCTGGAAGGTCTCCTGGAGGGAGCGGACGTCGAGACCGTCGGTGCGCGAGTGGCGCGCGAAGGCATGACCGATGACCTGCTCGCGGGCGCGCTGCTCGTCCGGCAGCACGCCGGGCGGGTCAACGACCTCATCCACGCGACGGTGATCGTCCGGGCGCTGCCGAAGATCCTCGAGCCCGGTGAGCGCATCGTCCGGCGTCCCTCGCTGGCGGCCGGGAACGATCCCAGCCGGAAGTTCGACCTCGAGACGGACCGCCGCGTGGCCGAGTTCAAGGCCGCCGAGTGGAAGGGCCGCGACGCGATGCGCAAACGCATGCTCGTCGCGGACCTGGCCGGTCTGGTCCTCGAAGGCGACGAGCGCCGCGCGGAGCTCTACGTGCTCGGCCGCCTGCCGATCGACTTCCTGCGGACCAGCAACTCGACCATGGAGTGGGCGCTCGGCCGCTCGTCGCCGCACCTGCGGCGCGCCTACGAACAGCGCTTCGGCAGCGGGGCCATGACCGTCGGCCAGTTCACCGCCGGGCCGGCGGCCGGGGTCGTGCTCCAGGACCTGACCCAGATCATCGGCTGAGCATCGGCATCAGGTAGTACGTCAGCGCCACCTCCCCGGGCTCCGCCGCCCGCAGCACGCACGCCCGCATCCCGGGCTGGATCGACAGCACCACCCGCTCACCCGCGAACGCGGCCAGCGCGTCCAGCAGGTACCGGGCCTGGAACGACGGAGACGTCCGGCCGCCCTCGACGTCCGCCTTCAGGACCTCCTCCGCCTCGCCCGTGTCCTGACGGGCGCTCGCCAGCCGGACCTGGGCGTCCCCCACCTCCACCGTCAGGACCCGCCTGTCCTCCGCGTACACCCCTACGCGGCGGACCGCCGCGGCTAGTGCGTCCGCCGGCAGCGTCACCGTCGTGTCCACCGCTCCGGACCCGATCGACTCCTCCGACAGGAAGCCCGCGTCCAGGACCGCCGTGGCGACCAGGCCGCCCGGCCAGCTCACCCCGAACCGGCCCGGGCCGGCGTGCAGGCCCACCCGGCCGCGCGCCTGCCGGGCCGCCTCCGTCAGCAGGGCCGCCGGTACCAGGACGTCCAGCGAGCCCGGTGACCGCAGCGGCAGCCGGGCCACCGCCATCCGGTAGCGGTCGGACGCCGTCAACGTCAGGACGTCCCCGGCCGCCTGCAGCCGGACGCCGGTGAACAGGGGGAGCGGGTCGTCCTTGGCCGCCGTTCCCGCGACGATCCGCACCGCCGCCGCGAACGCCTCCCCGGCCACTTCGGACACCTGCGCGGGTGGGTCCGGAGCAACGTCGGGAGCGGGCAGCAGTGGCAGCGCGAACCGGGCGTTGTCCAGCCGCAACGCCAAGCGCGTGCCCTCGACGACCAAGCGCACCTGCTCGGCGTCGAGCACCTTCAGCGTCTCCACCAGCGGGGCCGCCGGGACGGCGACCGAGCCGTCCGTGTGCGTGGTCGCCGGACAGCCGAACCGGACGGCGAGGTCCGCGGCGCCGCCGGCGACCGTCAGCCCCGCCGCGTCGGCGTGCAGGCGGAGCCCGGTGCGGGCCGGCAGCAGGCGCGACGCGGCGGAGACGGCCGCCGAGAGGCGGTGGGCAGGCGCGGTGACGTCCATGCCCGCAAGCTAGCGGCAGACACCGACAAAAACCGCCGATCTAAGCGTTGACCAGCGAAGGAACCGGAGCGGGCGTGGCCGGGCGGACCGTGCCGCGCAGCAGCCAGACGACCAGGGCGAGCACGACCCCGGCCACGCTCGCGGCCAGGAACGCCGCACCCGGGCCCGCGTGCTCGACGACGTACCCGCTGACCGACTGGCCCGCGGCCAGCCCCAGCGTCACCGCCGTGAGCACCCAGCCGAACGCCTCCGCCGCCGTCCCGGCCGGGGCGACCACCTCGATCGTCGTCGAGTGAGCCGTCGACTGCGGCGTGATCAACGCGCCGGCCAGCAGCATCATCAGCGCCAGGCCCCACAGCGACGTCGGCCACGCCAGCAGCGCGACCAGCGCGCCGAACCCGCCGAGCAGCACCGGCAGCCGCAGGCCCAGCCGCCTCGGCCACGGCCGCAGGCTGTAGGCGACGCCGAACGCGACCGAGCTCAGCGACCACGCCGACAGCAGCAGGCCGCCGACGGACGCCTGGCCCGCTTCGGTGGCCGCGGCCGGCACGGCGACCTCGACGAACCCGATCACCACGCCGAAGCCGAGCGCGGCGACGGCCAGCGTCCGCATGCCCGGGCTCGCCAGCGCGCCCAGCAGCGACCCGTGCGATTCGGCGGACGGACCCCACGCCCGCACGACCGGGCTCAGCGCGAACAGCACCGCGCCGGTGAACTGCAGCGCGACGCCCAGCACCAGGCCGGTGCCCGCCCACGGCGCCATGACCAGCAGCCCGGCCAGGCCGGGCCCCAGGATGAAGAAGACCTCCATGCTGATCGCCTCGTACGAGAACGCCGCGTTGCGCGCCCCGCCCGGCGGCAGCAGGCGCGTCCACAGCGCCCGCGACGCCGACCCGACCATCGGCTCCGACAGCCCGGTGAGCGCGCCCAAGGCGACGAGCACGGCGGTCGCGGCGTGCGACTCGATGGCCGTCACCAGCGCGGTCATCGACAGCGCCAGCAGCAGCGAGACGGTCAGCAGCGGCCGCGTCGGCCCGAACCGGTCGATCAGCCTGCCCTGCACCACCGCGCCCACCGAGACGCCGACGAGTGAACCGGCCGAGACCAGCCCGGCGACGGCGAAGGAACCGGTCTCGCGCTGGACGTAGAGCAGGGCCGAGATGCCGATCATGGCGATCGGCAGGCGGGCGAGGACGGACGCGACGGCGGGCCGACGGGCCGCCCGGGTCGTCAGCGCGGTCCGGTAGTCGGCGAGGGACGTGCGGCTTTCGTGGTTCGAGACAGACTGGGACACGAGTACAAGTATGCCGCAGAGTGGTACGTCAGTACCAGTTATTTACCGGTCAGGTGCGTCACCGCCGGCGGGAGAGTTGATCTTGATGTGCGCACGGTAGGTCTCGATCGGGTAACACTCACGATATTCTCCGTGAACTCCTGCAACGAAACGGCGCAGACGGCGTCCTTGAGAGTGAATGGCCTTGAATTCGTGGGTATGGGCCGTGATGGTTGAACAACAGCACAGAAAACCCAGCTCCCTCCGGCACACGGGTCGGGGCCTGGCCCGGAGGGCGGGGAGCGCGGATCGTCGGGGGATGGTCCGCGCAAACAACGAAGAGCCGGTGCGCCACGTCGGGGGTGGCGCCCGGCTCTTTGTTATGGGACACGAAGAAGGCCCCCTCGGCGAACCGAGGGGGCCTTCTTCGTGTCGAGAAGACTCAGCGGGCGCGGCGGGCGAGCCGCTCCGGGTCCAGGATCAGCACGCTCTTGCCTTCGAGCCGCAGCCAGCCGCGGTGGGCGAAGTCGGCGAGGGCCTTGTTGACGGTCTCGCGCGAGGCGCCGACGTACTGGGCGATCTCTTCCTGCGTCAGGTCGTGCGTGACCCGCAGCAGGCCCGCCTCCTGGCTGCCGAAGCGCTGCGCGAGCTGCAGCAGCGCCCGGGCCACGCGGCCGGGGACGTCGGTGAAGATCAGCTCCGCGACCATGTTGTTCGTCCGGCGCAGGCGGCGCGCGACCACGCGCAGCAGCTGCTCGGCGATCTCCGGGCGGGTCGAGATCCACTGGCGCAGGGCCGGGCGGTCCATGGTGACCGCGCGGACCTCGGTGACCGTGGTCGCGCTCGACGTCCGGGGGCCGGGGTCGAAGATGGACAGCTCGCCGAACATGTCCGACGGGCCGAAGATGCCCAGCAGGTTCTCGCGGCCGTCCGGGGACTTGCGGCCGATCTTCACCTTGCCGGACTGGATGATGTACAGCTTGTCGCCGGGTTCGCCCTCGTTGAAGATGACGTGGCCGCGGGGGAACTCCACGGATTCCAAGGTCTGGGCCAGCGCCTCCGCCGCTGCCGGCTCAACACCCTGGAAAATGCCCGCACGGGCCAGGGTTTCGTCCACCTCGGGTGCCTCCTCGTCGAGAAACGTGCGCGCTCCCCCGGGGCTGGAGGAGCGTGACGCCGATCACTTGCGCGTCAGTCTAGGGCGTACTCCCGAGATCGCCCGCCGGACGCGCGGTCCGCCCAAACGATCTCGTTCGAACGTGGAGCCTAACTCCGCACGCGACGCGCGCGTAGCCTGGCTGCCCGTCCGCCCAGCCTACGGAGCCGGAACAGCTCCAGCGCGCGGCCGATGCCGTGCCCGTAGAGCGCCCTGACCTCGTTGGGCTGCGCCTGCTCGAGGAACTCTTCGACCTCGTTCTCCTGCACCGCGACGTGCTTCAGCCTGCTCTCGACGCGCTCCATGCCGAGCGCGAAGAACATGATCACCAAGGGGACCAGGATGACGAACCAGACGGTCATGACCGGACCCCGAAACACTCGATGGAAAGCATCTACTCCAGATCCTCGCTCATGGCGGCCGGAAAACGCGCCGAGGTGGTGCTCTGGCGTGTCGGTCGTCCACCGGTGCAGTCACCGGCTCGTCCGACGGCGCCCGTAGGCTATCGGGGTGCCACCTGCCACCACGAACGCCCCCCGTGAGGGCGCTGGTGAAAGCCGGTTAGCTCTGGTGAGACGCGCCAGGCGGATGAAGCGTTGCCTGGACGACGTGTATCCCGACGCCCACTGCGAGCTCGACTTCACCACCCCGCTGGAACTGCTGGTCGCGGTCGTACTGTCCGCGCAGACCACCGACGTCCGGGTGAACCTCGTCACGCCCGCGCTGTTCAAGCGCTACCGGACCGCCGCCGACTACGCCGGCGCCGACCGCACCGAGCTGGAGGAGTACCTCCGGAGCACCGGCTTCTACCGGGCCAAGGCGAACTCCGTCATGGGCCTGGGCGCCGCCTTGGTCGAGCGCTTCGGCGGCGAGGTCCCGGCCAAGCTCGAGGACCTGGTCACCCTGCCCGGTGTCGGCCGAAAGACGGCCAACGTCGTCCTCGGCAACGCCTTCGACGTGCCGGGGATCACCGTCGACACCCACTTCGGCCGGCTGGTCCGGCGCTGGGGCTGGACGGCGGAGGAGGACCCGGTCAAGGTCGAGCACGCGATCGGTGAGCTGATCCCCCGCAAGGAGTGGACGATGCTCTCCCACCGGGTGATCTTCCACGGCCGCCGCGTCTGCCACGCCAAGAAGCCGGCCTGCGGTGCCTGCCCGCTGGCCAAGGACTGCCCGTCCTACGGCACCGGGCCGACCGGGTTCGAGGAAGCCGCGAAGCTGGTCAAAGGCGAAGAAAAGGACCACATCCTGGCGCTGGCGGCGCCCCGGTGACGAGAGTCACCAAGTGGGCACTCGCCGCCGCCGTGCTCGCGGTGGCGCTGATCGTCGCGCTGCTGCCGCGTGGAGGTGATGACACCGCCGCGAAGCCGTCGGGGGACCTCGCGCCCGCCCGGTCCGCGGCGGCGCTCCAGCCGTGCCCGGCCGCGGGTGCGGCCCAGCCGGTGAAACAGCTCGAAGGTGTCACGGCGGACTGCCTCGGCGACGGCGGGAGCGTCGACGTCGGGAAGGCCCTCGCCGGGGCTCCGGCGCTGGTCAACGTGTGGGCGTCGTGGTGCCAGCCGTGCCGGACCGAGCTGCCCGTGCTCCAGGAGTACGCGAAGCAGCCGGGTGCCGTGCGCGTCCTCGGCGTCCAGGTGCAGAGCCCGGCGAAGGACGGCCTGGACCTGCTGGCGAAGCTGGGGGTGCACCTGCCGTCGGTGTTCGACGGCGACGGGCAGACCGGCCCGGTCCGGGCCGCGCTGAAGGTGCCTTCGTCGCTCCCGGCGTCCTACCTGGTCACCGCCGGCGGCGAAGTGCGGTTCATCGCCAATCCTCGCTCGTTCGTGAACACTGACCAGGTGCGCGCGGCAGTCGAGGGGGCATCGTGATCGGACCACTTGTCGAACCCGAGTCGGTGCCCGAGTGGCTCCGGCCGCTGGTCAAGGTGAGCGGCGAGGTCGATTCGAAGACGTTCACCCGGTTCAGCCCGCCCGAAGACGCCTACACCCGGCCGGCCGCCGTCCTCATCCTCTTCGGTGAACGCGAAGCCGACGGCGAGCCGGACGTCCTCCTGCAGCGCCGCGCCGACACGCTGGGCTCGCACGCCGGTCAGGTCGCCTTCCCGGGCGGCGGCGCCGAGGACGGCGACGGCGGCCCGATCGGCACCGCGCTGCGCGAGGCCGAGGAGGAGACCGGCGTCGTCCCGTCCGGCGTCCGGCCGGTCGCGGTGCTGCCGGAGCTGTTCGTCCCGGTGTCCGGCTTCGCCGTGACGCCGGTGCTGGCGCACTGGGCCGAGCCGTCGCCGGTGCACGCGGTCGACCCGGCCGAGACGGCGTCCGTCGCCCGCGTGGCCATCGCCGACCTGGTCGACCCGGCCAACCGGTTCACGGTGCAGAAGAAGGGCATGCCGTGGAAGGGGCCGGCCTTCGAGGTCGGCGGCCTGTTCGTCTGGGGGTTCACGGCCGGGTTGCTGTCGGTCCTCCTCGGCCTGGGAGGCTGGGAGCGTGACTGGGACCCGGATGACGTCCGGGACCTCGACGAGGCACTGGCCGCGTTCCAGGCGCGGGTGAAGGGGTGACGCGGTGAACTGGGTCGATGTGCTGGTGCTGCTGCTGGCGCTGCTGGCGGCCGTGTCCGGCGCATACCAGGGGGTGATCATCGCGCTGCCGTCGCTGGTGGGCGTCGTGCTCGGCGCAGTCGCCGGCATCAAGCTGGCGCCGGTCGTGGTCGCGTTCTTCGACGACCCGGTCTGGAAGGTCGCCTTCGCCGTGGCGACGGTGGTGTTCCTGGTCGCCTTCGGCGAGGCGATCGGCGTCTACGTCGGCCGCCGGCTGCGGCAGAAGATCAACCCGGACCGGTTCTCCGGCATCGACAAAACGCTCGGCGCGATCGTGCAGGCGCTGGTCGTGTTCGTGGTGGCGTGGCTGATCGCGACGCCGCTGACGACCGTGTCCGGCCTGCCCGGGCTGGCCAAGGCGATCAACGGCTCGGTGGTGCTCGGCAAGGTCAACGACGCCATGCCGGCGGCCGCCCAGGGCTTCCCGAGCCAGCTGCGCAAGCTGCTCGACGCGTCCGGCTTCCCGTCCATCGTGGACCCGTTCCAGAAGGCGCCGACGGCGGACACCTCGCCGCCGGACCCCGCGCTGCAGCGCAGCGGGATCGTCCAGGACCTGCACGGCAGCGTGGTCAAGATCCGCGGCACCGCCAGCTCGTGCTCGCGGTCGCTGGAGGGCAGCGGGTTCGTGATCGCGCCGCAGCGGGTGATGACGAACGCGCACGTCGTGGCGGGCACCGACACCGTCGGCATCGAAACGACCCAGGGCGACTTCCCGGCCCGCGTCGTCTACTTCGACCCCGAGGTCGACATCGCGGTGCTCGCGGTGCCGCGCCTGCGGGCCCCGGCCCTGCCGTTCGCCCCGGAAACGGCGACGGCGGGCGACAGCGCGATCGTGCTCGGCTACCCGCTCGACGGCCCGTACCGCGCGACACCGGCCCGCGTACGCGGCCGGATCAACCTCCGCGGTCCGGACATCTACGAGGCCAACACGGTGCAGCGCGACGTCTTCACGGTCCGCGCGGAGATCCGCAGCGGCAACTCGGGCGGCCCGATGGTGACCCCGGACGGCAAGGTGATCGGCGTGGTCTTCGGCGCGGCGGTGGAGGACCCGGAGACGGGCTTCACGCTGACGGCCGAGCAGGTCCGCGCGGAGGTCGACGCGGCCCCCTCGCAGACGACGAACGTGTCCACCGGCTCCTGCGCGGCCTAACGCCCGGCTGAGTGGTCTGCCGCGGCTTGTCGTGAGTGGTAAGGCGGGTTCTAACCCGCCTTACCACTCACGACATCCCGGTGACCGAAGCGCAGGGCGACGCCGTCCAGCAGGGCACGCAGGCCCGACTCGAAGAGGTCGTCCAGGACGAGGTCGTAGCCGGTCTCCTCGAGTTCGCGGAGCATCTTGGCGAACACCGGGCGCCCGGTGGTCATCGGGCCCATCGAGGGGAGCTGGCGGTCCATCCACTCGTCCTCGGACAGCCCGGACGCGGCCAGCGCGTGCTGCTCGCGTTCGAGGTGGATCGCGATGCCCTGGACGTAGCTGAAGAACAGGACGTGCAGGTCGCACAGCGTGGCCGCGTCGACGCCGAGTTCGGACAGCGCCGTGAGCGCCCACTCGCCGTGCAGGCCGAGGTTGCGCAGCGGCAGCGGCCGCGTGATCGGGCCCAGCTGGGCCAGCCACGGGTGCCGCCGGAAGAGCGACCAGAGCGTGCGGGCGCCGAGCGTCAGGCGTTCGCGCCAGTCGCCGGACGGCTTCGCCGGGTAGCCGCGCTCGCCGAACGCCGCGTCGGCCATCAGCAGCACCAGCTCGTCCTTGCCCCGCACGTACCGGTACGGCGCCATCGCCGCGACGCCGAGGCGGGCCGCGACCCCGCGCATCGACAGCGCGGCGAGGCCCTCGGCGTCGGCGATGGCGATGGCGGTCCGCACGAGCCGTTCGCGGGTCAGCCCGCGCTGGCCACCGCGGCGCTCGGGCTCGGCGACGACCGTGCCGGACCGCGGCTCCGCGCGGACGAGTCCTTCCTGGCTCAGCTGGGCCAGCGCCTTCGCCGCGGTCGCCATCGCCACGCCGTGGTCGGCCGCGAGCCGGCGGGTCGAGGGCACCCGCGCGCCCGGCGGGAGCTCGCCGCGCGTGATGCGGCCCCGCAGTTCGTCGGCGATGGCCACGTACTTCACGATCGGCTCCTGACCTAGTACAGACAGCCATCTGTACTAGTACAGAAATGGCTCTTGAGCTGTGTTGACTCCACTGTGGTGCGGACAAGCGTACGACTCTGGAGGCACAATGCGGAACATCCTGATCTCCGGCGCCGGTGTCGCCGGCGGCACCCTGGCCTGGTTCCTGGCCCGTGAGGGCTGGGCGGTGACCGTGGTGGAGCGGGCGCCCGGCCCGCGCACCGGCGGCCAGGCGATCGACGTCCGCGGGGTGGCACTCGACGTCGTCGACCGGATGGGCCTCGGCGAGCGGATGCGGGCGGTCCGCACCCGGATGCGCGGGATGTCCGTGGTGGACGGCGAGGGGCACGAGCTGTTCCGGTCCGAGGAGCACACCTTCAGCAGCGGACGGCTCGACAGCGCGGACTTCGAGCTCCTGCGCGACGACGTCGTCGCGATCCTGGGCGAGGCACCCGGCGTCGAGTACGTCTTCGGCGACTCGATCACGGCGTTGACCGAAGAAGCCCACGGCGTGCGCGTCGAGTTCGAGCACGGTGGCTTCCGGACGTTCGACCTGGTCGTCGGGGCGGACGGCCTGCACTCGGCCGTGCGGCGGCTCGCCTTCGGCCCGGAGAAGGACTTCACCCGCCACCTCGGCCAGTACCTCGCGATCTTCCCGACGGCCAACTTCCTCGGCCTCGAGGACTGGCAGGTCTGGTTCCGGCACGAGCACACCGGCGGCGCGGTCTACCCGGTCCGCGGCAACACGGAACTGCGCGTCACCCTCGGCTTCGGCTCGGAACCGCTGCCGCGGCTGACCGTCCCGGAGCAGAAGCGGCTGGTCGCCGAGCGGCTCGCCGGCGTCGGCTGGGAGGTGCCGAAGCTGCTCGAAGCGATGGCCGCCGCGGACGTCTTCTACTTCGACGCCATGGCCCAGATCCGCCTCGACCGCTGGTCGGCCGGCCGGGTCGTGCTGGTCGGCGACGCCGGCTACTGCGCGTCGGCGCTGTCCGGCCAGGGCACGAGCCTCGCCCTCGTCGGGGCGTACGTCCTCGCGCAGGAGCTCGGCCGGGCGGGCCACGAAGCCGCCTTCGCGGCTTACGAAACGCGAATGCGGCCGTTCGTCGCGCTCAACCAGGCGCTGGCCACGGAGAACCCGGAAGGCCCGGCGTCGGAAGAGTCGGTGGAGCGGGCGAAGAACGCCATCAGCCTCGATTGAGGAAGTCCACCAGGGCCGCCGACGTGCGGTCCGGAACCTCGAGGTGGGGGAAGTGCCCGACGCCGGACCAGATCTCCGGTTCGGCGTGCGGGCCCGCCCAGCGCGCCGACGACATCGCCGTTTCGGGCAGGATGCAGGTGTCCTCGGCGCCGTGCAGCTGCAGCGTCGGCGCCGCGATCCGGGTGCCGACGGCGTCGGTGAAGCGGCGGCCTTCGCCGCGGAACTGGGCGCGGAACGCCCACCGGTAGTACTCGAGCGCGCTGTGGGCCACCCCGGGCACGAGCATCGCCTGCCGGAACGCGTCGACGCTGGCGTCGAAGTCCGGGGTGGCCCGCCAGCGGCGGCCGGCCCAGCCGCCGAAGAGGTCCTCGACGGCCCGGGCGTCGTCCTTCACGAGCCACTTCTCCGGCGCCATCGGCACCTGGAAGCGGAAGAGGTGCCCGGCCGCGCGGCCCTGGCCGCCCCACGGGCGGACCGACGAGCGCAACGCCAGCGGGTGCGCGGCGCCGATCGCCGTCACCGACGACACGAGCCGCGGGTGCAGCGCCGCGACCGTCCAGGCGAGCAGGCCGCCCCACGCGTGCCCGGCGAGGTGCGCCCGGCGCGCGCCGAGCGATTTGATCAGCCCGCCGACGTCACCGGCGAGCGTCCAGGCGTCGTAGCCGCGGGGCGGTTTGTCGGAGTCGCCGTAGCCGCGCAGGTCGACGGCGACGGCGCGGAACCCGGCCTCGGCCAGTGCGTGCAGCTGGTGGTGCCAGGCCCACCAGAACTCGGCGAACCCGTGCAGCAGCACCACGACCGGCCCGTCGCCGAGCTCGGCGACGTGCAGGCGGATGCCGTTCGCGGACACGTCGCGGTGGACCCACGGGCCGTCGAGCCGGACGATCGACGGGTCGGGGGACGCGTGCAACGAACTCAGTCGCGCGTGGTCGTCAAGTCGCCTTCGGGCGCGCGCTGCGGCTTGAGCGCGGCGGCGGTCTCCTTGACGCTGGCGATGGTCCGTTCCGGTGCCTTGAACTTCTTCACCTTGCGGTAGCCCAGGAACCCGGCCACGCCCGCGACGAGCAGCATCAGGAAGAACACGATGCCGAACGCGATCCAGCGGTAGCGCAGCCACTGGGCCAGCCCCTCGGCCGCGAAGAAGAACAGGAAGAACGTGCTGTACAGGAAGACCGTCAGCGCGATCAGGAAGAAAACGGCCCCCTTGAGGCCCTTCTTCACCTCGCCGACCAGCTCGGACTTCGCCAGCTCCATCTCGGCCCTGACCAGGGTGGAGATGTGCTGGGTCGCGTCGCCGACCAGGCGGCCGATCGACTGGTCGCCGGGGACGTCGGCGGCGGAGGACAGCGGGAGGTAAGGCACGGCCCCCACGCCGTCGGGACCGGTGCGCTCGTGTTTGGGGCTGCTCACCGGGTCATCGTGCCATGTGTCCCGAAACCGGGCGCGGCGGACTCACAGTGTGTCGTCGATTCGCGCGTGAACCTTGCTACGGCGGAGTAGCAAGGCCGCCGCCAGCAGGGACGCCGTCGCCGAAGCGATCAGCACCGCCGCCTTCGCCAGTTCGCTCGCCTCGCCCGGCAGCGCCAGCTCCGCGATCAGCAGGCTGACCGTGAACCCGACCCCGCCGAGCACGGACAACGCGGCCAGATCGCGCCAGCCCATCCCGCGCGGCTTCTCCGCCAGCCGCAGCTTCACGGCGAGCAGGCCGGCCCCGAGGATCCCGACGACCTTGCCGCCGAGCAGCCCGGCCAGCACCGCGAGCGGCAACGCCGTCGTGAACACCGCGCCGAGCGTGTCGGCGTTGACCGAGATCCCGGCCGCGAACAGCGCGAACACCGGCACCGCGACGGCCGCCGACCACGGCTGGAGCCGGTGTTCCAGCCGCAACGCGGGCGCCTCCGCTTCGCCGTCGTCGGCGCGGACGCGGGTGAGCAGGCCGAGCGCGACACCGGCGATCGTCGCGTGGATGCCCGCCGAGTGCACCGCGATCCAGGTGACCAGTGCCAGCGGGACGTACACCCACGGCATCCGGACCCGGCGGTGCTGCAGGAACGCGTACAGGGCGAGCGCCACGACGGCGACGGCCACCGCGACCAGGTCGAAGCCGGTCGTGAACAGCACGGCGATGACGATGATCGCGCCGAGGTCGTCCACCACGGCGAGGGAAAGCAGGAAGACCCGTGCGCTCGACGGCAGGTTCGACGCCGTCAGGGCCAGCACGCCGAGGGCGAACGCGATGTCCGTGGCGACCGGGATCGCCCAGGCCCGTTCCATGCCCGGCGTCCCCCACCCGACGGCCAAGGCCACGAGCGCGGGCACGACCATCCCGCCCAGCGCGGCCACGACCGGCAGGATCGCCTGCTTGAACCGGGACAGCTCGCCGATGACGAGTTCGCGCTTGAGTTCCAGCCCGGCGACGAAGAAGAACAAGGCGAGCAGGCCGTCCTTGGCCCAGTCGCCGATCGTCAGGTTCAGGTGGAGGAACTCCGGGCCGAGCCGGAAGTCGCGCAGCGCGTGGTAGCTGTCCCGCAGCGGCGAGTTGGCCCAGAGCAGCGCGACCGCCGTCGCGCCGAGCAGGATCAGCCCGCCGGTCGTCTCGGTGCGCAGGTACCGGGCGAATTCGCTGAACGGGCGGGACATCGGGGCGGCTCCTGGGGTCGCTGATCACTGTTGCCGACCAGCCTTCCCGGCGCACCTTGAGGAAATTTTAACACCGCTTTGTCACGCATTGTCATGACGGCCGCCACACGGGGTGCCGGTGGTGGGTAACCGGCTGTGCTCATAGCATGCCAAGCGACAACGAAGTCCCTAGACAAAGGAAGACGAGTTGTGAGCACCTCCACCGAGGTCCAGCAGGACACGAGGTTCTTCGGGCACCCACGAGGGCTGGCGAACCTCTTCGGCGTCGAGATGTGGGAGCGGTTCTCCTACTACGGGATGCTCGGCATCCTGCCGATCTACCTGTACTACAAGGTCGAACAGGGCGGGTTGGGCCTGGCGCAGGAGTCCGCGCTCGGCATCGTCGGCGCGTACGGCGGCCTGGTGTACCTCTCGGCCGTCATCGGCGCGTGGGTGGCCGACCGCCTCCTCGGCTCCGAACGGACGCTGTTCTACAGCGCCGTGCTGATCATGATCGGCCACCTCAGCCTGGCGCTGCTGCCGGGCCTGGCCGGCATCGGCGTCGGCCTCGTGTGCGTCGCGGTCGGCAGCGGCGGGCTGAAATCCAACGCGACGGCGATCGTCGGCACGCTCTACGCCGAAGGTGACGAGCGGCGCGACGCGGGCTTCACGATCTTCTACATGGGCATCAACCTCGGCGGCTTCGTCGGCCCGCTGCTGACCGGGCTGGCGCAGACCGAGGTCGGCTTCCACCTCGGCTTCGGCCTCGCCGCGATCGGCATGGCGCTCGGCCTGACCCAGTACGCGATCGGCCGCAAGAACCTCGGCGACAAGGCGAAGGAGGTGCCGAACCCGCTGCCGGCGCCCCAGCGCTTGCTGGCGATCGGTGCCGCCGTCGTGCTGGTGGCCGCGGTGGTGACCCTGGTCCTCACCGGCGTCGTCAACCCGGGCAACCTCGCCGACGTCGTCGTGTGGGTGGTCGGCGTGATCTCGGTGGTCTACTTCCTCGTCATCCTGACCAGCGGCAAGATCACCGCGGTCGAGCGCAGCCGGGTGTTCTCCTTCATCCCGATGTTCATCGCCAGCGCGGTGTTCTTCTCGCTGTACCAGCAGCAGTTCACGGTCGTCGCGGCCTACACGGACCAGCGGCTGAACCGGAGCCTGTTCGGCTGGGAGATGCCGGTGTCCTGGGTCAACTCGATCAACCCGGTGTTCATCATCGTCTTCGCCCCGGTGCTGGCGGCGCTGTGGACGAAGCTGGGCGACCGCCAGCCGTCGACGCCGATGAAGTTCGTCCTCGGCACGGTGCTGATGGGCGCGGCCTTCCTGCTGTTCCTGCCGATGGTGGGCAGCGGCAAGAACGCCAGCCCGATCCTGGCGATGGTCGGCATCCTCTTCGTGTTCACGATCGCCGAGCTGTGCCTCTCACCGGTCGGGCTGTCGCTGTCGACGAAGCTCGCGCCCGAGGCGTTCCGGACGCAGATGGTGGCGCTGAACTTCCTGTCCATCTCGTTCGGCACGGCGATGTCCGGCAAGCTCGCCGAGTACTACTCCGTCGACGACGAAGCGCCGTACTTCAGCACGGTCGGCCTGGTCGCCGTCGGCGTGGGCGTGCTGCTGTTCCTGGGCATCCCGTTCATCCGCAAGCTGATGAAGGGCGTGC
This sequence comes from Amycolatopsis vancoresmycina, assembly GCF_000716785.1. Lineage (GTDB taxonomy): Bacteria > Actinomycetota > Actinomycetes > Mycobacteriales > Pseudonocardiaceae > Amycolatopsis > Amycolatopsis vancoresmycina. The sequence continues at coordinate 485,244 of NZ_JNYY01000006.1, read as the reverse complement.
ACTAGCCGACGGTGACTCCGAAGATCACCCCGACGAAGTAGGTCACCACCATCGTGAGGGCGCCGACGCCGACGTTGCGGAGGATCGCGCGCCCCACGTTCGCGTCGCCGAGCCTCGCGCTGACCCACCCGGTCAGCGTGAGGCCGACGACGACCGCGGCCGCGCACGCCCACACCCGCAGGGAGACGCCGGCCCAGGCGATCGAGAGGATCGGCAGCAGCGCGCCGACCGAGAACGCGAGCAGCGACGCCCACGCCGCCTGCCACGGGCTGGTGAGGTTGTCCGGGTCGATGCCGAGTTCGGCTTCGGCGTGCGCCTGCAGCGCGTCCTTTTCGGTCAGTTCGCGGGCGACCCGGCCGGCCAGCTCCGGCGACAGGCCCTTGTCCTCGTAGATCTGCGCGAGCTCGCGTTCCTCGGCCTCGGGCATCGTCTTGAGCTCCTGCTTTTCCAGCCGGAGCAAGGCCTGTTCGGTGTCGCGCTGGGTGCTGACGGAAACGTATTCGCCACCGGCCATGGAAAAGGCGCCGGCGACGAGCCCGGCGATGCCGGCGGTCAGGATCGTCGTGCTTTCCGTGGTCGCCCCCGCGACGCCGACGACGATCCCGGCGACGGAGACGATCCCGTCGTTCGCCCCGAGCACCCCGGCCCGCAGCCAGTTCAGTTTCCCGCCCACGCCCTGGTGCGGTTCGTGGGCGTGCTCCACGGCGTCACCGTCGATCGTTTCGGTCACCGGACCAGTGAAACACGAACCCGGAATGGTGGCGAGAGCCGGTCTTTTTGTCAGGTGCGCCTAAATAACGGCTGCCTTACCTAAGTGGTCCTGTGTGGACTCTCAGCCGTTCCGCGTCATGATGGACGGCATGGAAGAGCAGGTGTGGCAGCCGCTGGCCACGGTCGAGGGCTTGCCGCTGCTGGGCGGCGAAGGCCGGTTCCGGCTGCTGGAAACGGCGGAGAGCGGCCTGGCGTACTTGATCCACTACCCGGCCGGAGTGGCCTCGCCGCCGCACGCGCACGACCACGACTCGATCGTCTACGTGCTGTCGGGCCGGCTGCGCGGAGCGGTCGACGGCGTGGAGGCCGTCCTCGAACCGGGCGATTCGGTCGTGCACCCGCGCGGAGTCACCCACCACGTCGAGGCGCTGACGGACGCGATGTGGGTGGAGTTCAAGTCCCCGCTGCCGGTCCGCCCGCCGATCGCCTGAGCGGCCGGGAAACCCGGTTGCGATCGCGCGCGGCGCTGGCAGGGTGAGGTTCCATGCACAAGCTGGTGGTTCTGTACCCCGAGCCCGCCGACCCCGCCCACTTCCGTGACTACTACGTGACCACCCACCTCCCGCTGGTCGCGCAGATGCCCGGCCTGCTCGCGTGGCGCTACAGCTTCGACGTGGCCGCGACGCCGGGCGGGCCGCCGTACTTCGCGATCTTCGAAGCCGAGTTCGCCGACGAGGCGGCGATGACCGCGTCGAGGGAGTCTCCGCAAGGCCGTCGGGTCTCCGCCGACGTCGCCAACTACGCCACCGGAGGTGCGGTCGTCCTCCACTACCCGGTGCAGGAGGGGAAAGCCTGAGCCCGGAAAAGCGGAAACGCCCGGCCCGCGCGAAGCGGACCGGGCGTTTCCTGGAGTGAAGCTCAGGCGTCCAGCTCGGCGAGGGCCTGCTTGGCCTTCTCGAGCTCGGCTTCCAGCGCGGCGACCTTCGCGGCCTGCGCCTCGCGGGCCTGGTTGATCACCTCGTCGATCGGGCCGGACAGGTCCGCGTGCAGCTCCTTGGCCGCGCGCGAGACGGCCGCCGCCGGGATCTCGAGGCCCTTCGCGACCCACTTCGAGCCGTTCTTCAGCTCGGCCTGCCACTCGCCGTCGGCCGTGCCGGTGACCGTCAGGGTCAGCTCGACCGTGCGGGTCTTCTTCGCCGTCGACGCCGTCGCACCCTTCGGGCGGCCGCGCTTCGGCTTGGGGGCCTCCTCTTCCTCGGTGGCCGGCGTGGCCGGCTCCTCCGAAGCGGAAGCCGGGGACGCGGACTCGGTGACGGCCGCCTCGTCAGTGGCAACAGCAACAGCCGGGGCTTCGGCAGCCGTTTCCTCGTCGTGCGTCAGGACATCCACGGTCATCGTCGTGTCGTCTCCTTGCCCGGGAAGTGGGTGTGGTTCGCGGCACAGCGTAGAACATGCGTTCGACTCGTGCCACACGGGGTGTCATGACAGAGCCCTCCCGGCGCGAAGCCGGAAGGGCTCTGACGGAAGAACGCTAGCTCACTCCTCGGACTTGCCCGACTGCAGGCCCGACGAGATCAGGTCCATCACCGACGAGTCGGCCAGCGTGGTGACGTCCCCGACCTGCCGGTTCTCCGCGACGTCCCGCAGCAGCCGTCGCATGATCTTGCCCGAGCGCGTCTTCGGCAGCTCCGGCACGACCATGATCTGCCGCGGCTTCGCGATCGGTCCGATCTCCTTGGCGACGTGGTTGCGCAGCGCCTGGATGGCCTCTTCGCCACCGTCGACGGCGTTGCCGCGGAGGATCACGAACGCGACGATGCCCTGGCCGGTCGTCGGGTCGGTCGCGCCGACGACCGCGGCCTCGGCCACCGTCGGGTGCGAGACCAGCGCCGACTCGACCTCCGTCGTCGAGATGCGGTGGCCGGACACGTTCATCACGTCGTCGACGCGGCCCAGCAGCCAGACGTCACCGTCGTTGTCGTACTTCGCGCCGTCGCCGGCGAAGTAGAAGCCCTGGTCCTTGAAGCGCGACCAGTACGTCTCCTTGAAGCGCTCTTCGTCGCCCCAGACGCCCCGCAGCATCGACGGCCACGGCTTGTCGAGGACCAGGTACCCGCCGCCGCCGTGCCCGACCTCGGTGCCCTGGTCGTCGACGACCTTCGCGGAGATGCCCGGCAGCGCCTTCTGCGCCGAGCCCGGCTTGGTCGAGGTGACGCCCGGCAGCGGCGAGATCATGATCGCGCCGGTTTCGGTCTGCCACCACGTGTCGACGATCGGGGCCTTGCCGGCGCCGATGTTCTCGCGGTACCAGATCCACGCCTCGGGGTTGATCGGCTCGCCGACCGAACCCAGCACACGCAGCGACGACAGGTCGTACTTCTCCGGGATTTCCGCGCCCCACTTCATGAAGGTGCGGATCAGCGTCGGCGCCGTGTAGTAGAGGGAGACCTTGTACTTCTGGACGATCTCCCAGTGCCGCCCCTCGTGCGGGGTGTTCGGCGTGCCTTCGTAGACGACCTGCGTGACGCGGTTCGCGAGCGGCCCGTAGACGATGTAGCTGTGGCCGGTGATCCAGCCGATGTCCGCGGTGCACCAGTAGACGTCTTCGCCGGCCTTGTGGTCGAAGACGTTGTGGTGCGTGTACGCGGTCTGCGTCAGGTAGCCGCCCGAAGTGTGGAGAATGCCCTTCGGCTTCCCGGTCGTGCCGGACGTGTACAGGATGAACAGCGGGTGCTCGCTGTCGAAGGCTTCGGGAGTGTGCTCTTCGGACTGTCCGTCGACGAGCTCGTGCCACCAGACGTCCCGCGAGTCCGTCCACGGCACTTCGCCCTCGAGCTGGTCGCCCGTGCGCTTCACGACGATGACCTTCTCGACGGTCTCGGCGCCTTCGAGCGCTTCGTCGACGTTGGCCTTCATCGGCGCGGCCTTGCCGCGGCGGAACTGGCCGTCGGAGGTGATCACGACCTTCGCGGCGGCGTCGTCGACGCGGGCTCGCAGCGCCGTCGGGGAGAAGCCGCCGAAGACGACGTTGTGCAGCGCGCCGATCCGGGCGCACGCGAGCATCGCGAAGATGGCCTCGGGCACCATCTGCAGCTGGATCGCCACGACGTCGCCCGCGGTCACGCCCAGCGACGTGAGCGCGTTGGCGGCCTTGGAAACCTCGGTCTTCAGCTCGGCGTAGGTGATGTCCCGGGTGTCGCCCGGTTCGCCGACCCAGTGGATCGCGACCTGCTCGCCGTGGCCGGACTCGACGTGCCGGTCGACGCAGTTGTAGGCGACGTTCAGCTTGCCGCCGACGAACCACTTCGCGAACGGCGCATTGGTCCAGTCCAGTACCGTGGTCCACTTCGTGTCCCACGTGAGCCGCTCGGCCTGCTTCGCCCAGAACGCTTCGCGATCGGCATCCGCTTCGGCGTAGAGATCGGCCTTCGCATTGGCCTGAGCGGCGAAATCATCGCCGGGCGGGAAGGTGCGGCTCTCGGTGAGCAGGTTGTCCAGTGCTGGGGACTGCTCGGTCATGGTTGCAAGGCCTCCTGTAGTGCGCCGAAACGACGGCTAGCGGCACGCTAGCGACGTTAGCCCGCCTTGTAAAAGGTTGCACCCACGTTGCCCGGCCGGTTCACCTCGCCAGGCGAGCCCCGGTGACTAAGCGTTCGCTCAGCCGTGCCTTCGCGGCGGGCCATTCCGGCGCCAGCATCGAATAGGTGACGGTGTCGCGCGACGAGCCGTCCGGCCGGATCCGGTGCGCCCGCAGGACGCCTTCGCGAAGCGCGCCAAGCCGTTCGATGGCGCGCTGCGACCGGAGGTTGCGGATGTCGGTCTCCCACGAAACGCGTTGCGCGCCAAGGGTTTCGAACGCGTGGGTGAGCAGCAGCAGCTTCGACTCGGTGTTCAGCCCGGTGCGCTGCCAGTCCGCGCCGATCCACGTGTGCCCGATCGAGAGGATCCGGTGCGCCTCGACGACCTGGTAGTACGACGTCGTGCCGGCGACCCGGCCGGAGGCGACGTCGAGCTGCACGAACGCCCGGCGTGCGGGGTCGGCGAGCGCCTGCTCGACCATCCGCTCCGCCGCGGGAAGATCCCCCGGCTGCCGGATGCTCAGCCACGCCCAGATGCCCGGGTCGGCGCCCGCTTCGAGGAGGCCCTTGGCGTGCTCGGGGGTCAGCGGCTCCAGGCGGACGTGCTCGCCGGCCAGCGTCGGGCGTGTGTTCCAGTCGTTCACCCGATCACGGTAGAACGGGTATTGGCTGCTCAGGATAGCCAATTTCCGAGCATCTTCAGAGTCCACTTCTGGGTTGCCTATGCTCGGCTGACCACGACGGAAGGGCAGGCTCGATGGCCGAGGAGCGGGAAGAGCTGAGCTGGGAGCTGTTCGGCACGGCGAGCCGTGAACTGGCTCACACCATCGCCGACGACGGCTTCGCGCCGGACCTCATCCTGTCCATCGCGCGCGGCGGCCTCTTCGTCGCCGGCGCTCTCGGCTACGCCCTCGACGTGAAGAACCTGCACGTGATGAACGTGGAGTTCTACACCGGTGTCGACCAGCGGCTCGACCTGCCGGTGATGCTGCCGCCGGTGCCCAACGTCGTCGACCTGACGAGCAAGAAGGTGCTGATCGCCGACGATGTCGCCGACACCGGCGCCACGCTCAAGCTGGTCCGCGACTTCTGCCTCGAGCACGTCGCCGAGGTCCGCTCGGCCGTCGTCTACGAGAAGCCGCATTCGACGGTGAAGTGCGAGTACGTCTGGCGGCACACCGACCGCTGGATCAACTTCCCGTGGTCGGTCCTGCCGCCCGTGGTCTCCCGCGAAGGCCAGGTTCTCGATGCCTGATCCGCTGAAGCCCCTCCTCGACCTCGAAGGCGTCGCGGCGGCGGCGAAGTCCGCCCAGGACGCCGTGTTCGCGGTCCACCGCCTCCCGGCGAACCTCCGCGGCGGCGCGGCGACGGCGGCGGAGGCGTCGGTGCGGGCCGCCCGCGCGTCCGCCGGCATCGAGGGCGCGAACCCGGAACTGCCGCTCGACGGCGCGGTGGCCGACCCCGTCCTGGCGGGCGCCCTGCGCGTCGCGGAAACGCTCGAAACGCTGCTGCCGACGTGGCGCCGCGCGCCGCTGCAGGCGCTGGCGCGGCTGCACGTCCTCGCCGCGGCGGACCTCGTCGACGACCTGGACGCACTGGGCCGCCCGCATTCCGGCGGCGGACGGCTCGAGCTGCTCGCCCAGCTGGTGACGGGAGCGACGTCGGTGCCGGGCCCGGTCCTGGCGGCGGTGGTGCACGGGGAACTGCTGGCGCTCAAGCCGTTCGGCAGCGCGGACGGCGTCGTCGCCCGCGCGGCGGCACGGCTGACGATGGTCGCGATGGGCCTGGACCCGAAGTCGCTGAGCGTTCCCGAAGTGGCGTTCTTCCGCCGGGTGCCGCGCTACCTCGAAGCGGCGGAGGGCTTCGCGAGCGGAACGCCGGACGGCGTACGCGAGTGGCTGCTCTTCTGCTGCGAAGCGTTCGAAGCGGGCGCGCGGGAAGCGAAGTCCATTTCGGACGCGGCTTCCTAAGCCAGCACGGCGTTCAGCAGGCCGGGAAACCGCTCCTGCAGATCGTCGCGCCGCAGCACGATCCACCGCCGCCGGCCTTCCACGGTCGTCGTCGTCAAGCCGGCTTCGCGCAGTACGCGCCAGTGGTGCGAAAGCGTCGCGGCGCTGATGTCGACGTCGTACTCCTCGAGCGCGCAACTGCGCGGCTCGGTCTCCTGCGACAGCTCGCGGACGATCTCCAGGCGCACGGGGTCGGCGAGCGCCTGCAGCACCGTCACGATCTCGATCGCGTCGCGCGCCGGCTGGGGCAGCGTCCTGGCCACCACGGCCTCCCAACACTTGGATCGTTTGACAACCATCGAAGTGTACCGCCACGATGACCCTATGACGATTCGACGATCATCTAATGATCGGCTGGGGGTCCTGCTCGTCCTCGCGGTGGGCACGTTCACCGTCGGCACCGACGGGTTCGTGCTCAACGGCCTGCTCCCGGTCATCGCCGCCGACCTGCGGGTCACGGAGTCCGCCGCGGGCCAGCTCGCCACGGTCTTCGCCCTGACGTACGCGGTCGCGTCGCCGCTCATCGCCGCGTTCACCGGCACCTGGGACCGCCGGTGGGTGCTGGCGGGCGGCATGGTGCTGTTCACCGCCGGCATGGCGGGTCAGGCGCTCGGCCCGACGTTCGCCGTGGTCGCCCTCGCCCGGCTGGTCGCCGCGGTCGGCGCGGCCGCGTTCCAGTCCAACGCCTACGTCCTCGCCGGTGCGTTGTCCTCCGCCGAGCGGCGGGGCCGGGCGCTGGCCACGGTCGCCGCCGGCATGAGCGTGTCGACGGTGCTCGGCGTGCCGATCGGGGTGCTGGCCGGGACGTGGTTCGGCTGGCGGGCGGTGATGTGGGGCATCGGGGTGGTGGCGGTCGTCGTCGCGGTGCTGATCCCGGTCATCCCCGAGGTCCGCGTGCCGGCGGCGGGGCTGCGGGAGCGGCTCGCCGTCGTCGTGCGCCCGGCCGTGGCCCGGGTCCTGCTGGTGACGGTCCTCGGCACGCTCGCCGGGTTCACCGTCTTCGTCTACCTGCCGGTGCTGGTCGCGCCGGTGGCGAGCGGGGCCGTGCTGTCGTGGGTGCTGGTCGGGTTCGGCCTCGGCCAGCTCGCCGGGACGACGGTGACCGGCCGGGCCACCGACCGCCTCGGCCCGGGGCGCGTCCGCGCGCTTTCCCTGGCCGGCATGGCGGTCGTGCTCGCCGTCGTGGACCTCGCGGTGCTGTCCTTGCCCGGCGCCCTGCTGTTCGCGCTCCTCGCCGGGGCGTTCGGCGGGATGCTGATGGTGCCGCAGCAGCACCGGCTCTTCACGATCGCGCCGGACGTCCCGACGGTGGCGCTCGGCGTGAACGGCTCGGCGATCTACGTCGGCGGGGCGCTCGGTTCGGCGCTCGGCGGCCTCGTCCTCGCCGCCGCGGGAGCGTCGTGGATCGGACCGGCCGGCGCGCTCGCCGCCGTCGCCGCGCTCGCCCTGTGCGTCAACCGGACAGCTTCGCCGACCACTTCTCCTCGATCCGCCCGAACCGCCACACGGCCAGCGCGATGACCCACGTCAGCACGAACAACCCGACGATCCCGAAGCCGACGTAGTCCAGGTCGACCGAGGCGATCGCGGCCAGCGGCCCGGACGTGATGTCCAGCTTCTCGGCCAGGATCGACACGAGTTCGATCGTCCCGATGAGCAGCGCCACCGCGACCGACAGCGCGGTCACCGTGAGGTTGTAGAAGATCTTGCGCACCGGCTTCGCGAACGCCCAGCCGTAGGCGAAGTTCATGAAGCAGCCGTCCACGGTGTCGAACAGGGTCATCCCGGCGGCGAACAGGACCGGCAGCACGAGGATCGCGTACCAGGGGAGGGCGAAGGTCGCCGCGCCCGCGGCCAGCACGAGCAGCCCGATCTCGGTCGCGGTGTCGAACCCCAGCCCGAACAGCAGCCCGACCGGGTAGATGTGCCACGGCTTGCGCACGGCCTTCGTCGCGCCGCGCAGCAGCCGGTTCAGCACGCCGCGGTTGTCCAGCTGGCGTTCGAGCGCGGCCTCGTCGAACTCGCCGCGGCGCATCTGCTTGAAGACCCGCAGGATCCCGACCAGCACCACCAGGTTCAGGATCGCGATCACGTACAGGAACACCCCGGACACCGACGTCCCGATCAGCCCGGTCGCCTGGTGCAACGCCGAGGAGTCGTCCTCGACCTGGCCGGCCAGCGCGCGGACGCCGAGGGACAGCAGCAGGCACAGCGCGAAGACGATCGTCGAGTGCCCGAGCGAGAACCAGAACCCGACCGACAGCGGCCGCCTGCCGTCGGCCATCAGCTTGCGCGTGGTGTTGTCGATCGCGGCGATGTGGTCCGCGTCGAAGGCGTGCCGCATCCCGAGCGTGAACGCGGTGACGCCGAGCCCGATCCCGAACACCCCGGACGTGCCCAGCGCGTAGTGGTGCGGTGCGACGAACGCCGTGAGCACGCCCCAGCCCACGACGTTCAGCAGCAGGATGAACCCGCCCATCCCGCCGACCGACACCCACTCGCGACGCGACAGCCTGCGCCGCGAGTCCTCCGTCGTGCCCGCCATCGCCACCCGCCCTTCCTCATCTGAGAGGTTAGGCAGATGAACAGATGAAGGTCTAGCTCGCGCGCACCCTGAGAGTGTCCAAGGCCTTACGCACGTGCCCGCCGGACGCGTGCAGCGCCTTCGCCGCGCTCTTCACGTCCTCGCCGGACAGCAGGTGCACCAACGCCACCTTGAGGTCGCCCCCGGCCTCGGTGAGCGCGTCCGAGCAGTCCGCCATCGTCATGCCGGTGGCTTCCTGCAGGATCCGGATGGTCCGGCCGCGCAGCTTGGCGTTGGTGGCCCGCATGCTGACCATCAGGTTCGAGTAGGTCCGGCCCAGCTTGATCATCGTCGCCGTGGAGAACGACGTCAGGATCATCTTCTGCGCCGTGCCCGCCTTCATCCGGGTCGAGCCGGCGATCGCCTCCGGGCCGGTGTCGACGGCGATGAGCACGTCCACCCCGGCCGGCTTCGCGGCCTTCGGGTTGCCCGAGACCAGCCCGGTCCGGGCGCCCTGGCGCGACGCGGCCAGCAGCGCGCCCAGCACGTACGGCGTCCTGCCCGACGCCGTCAGGCCCAGCACGAAGTCGCCGGGCTGGACCATCGCGGCCATCTCGGCCGCGCCCGCCGCCGAGTCGTCCTCGGCGTTTTCGACGGCGTGGCGCAGCGCGCGCTCGCCGCCGGCGTGGTGCGCGATGAACCAGTCGCCCGGCACGTTGAACGTCGGCACCAGCTCGGCCGCGTCCAGGGTGGCCAGGCGCCCGGACGTGCCCGCGCCGACGTAGTGCACCCGGCCGCCCGCCCGCAGGGCGTCGACCGCGTAGTCCACCGCGTGCGCCACCTGGGGCAGCACCGCGGCGACGGCACCGGGGACCGTGCGGTCCTCGGCGTTGATCGCGCCCAGGATCCCCGCGGTGGACATCAGGTCGATGTCCTTGGTGCGGGGATTGCGGGTCTCGGTCGGCGAATCGACGTGCACCGCCTGCATGGGGACGGTCATCATGCGCCTCACTTTTTCTCCGGGCATTACTTGCCGGTTTCCCGCGGACGGCGACGACCGTCCGGCCTGACCCCCAAGCGGTGCGAGCCGACGGCGTCCCTGGTCGCGTCCAGGGCGCTGACCGACGCGTCCATGTGCCGCTGCGCGACGCCGATGAACAGGCAGTCGATGACGGTGAGCTGGGCGATGCGGCTCGCCGTCGCCCCCGAACGGAACGTGGTTTCCCGGGCCGCGGTCGTCAAAACGTGGTCGGCGACCTCGGTGATCGGGGAGCGCGGGAAGTTCGTCACGGCGATGGTGATCGCGCCGTGCTCGCGCGCCACGCGCAGCGCCTCGACGGTGTCGGTGGTCGCGCCGGTGTGCGAGACGCCGATCGCGACGTCACCGGGGCTCAGCACCGCGGCCGAGGTGAGCATGATGTGCGTGTCCGACCACGAGAAGCACACGCGGCCGATGCGGTGCAGCTTCTGCTGCAGGTCGGCGGCGACGAACGCGCTGGCGCCCACGCCGTAGACGTCCACCCGGCCGGCGCTCGCCACGACCTCGATCACCCGCTCCAGGGTGGCGACGTCGAGCTGGTCGGCCGTCTCCTCGACCGCCCGCGCGTCGGCGAAGCTGACCTTGCCGATGACGGCGGCCAGGTCGTCCTCCGGGCCGATCTCGCCGCCGAGGTTGCGCGTGGTGCGCGCCTCGGTGCGCGCGGTGTCCGCGGCCAGCGCGATGCGCAGCTGCGGGTACCCGCCGACGCCGACGGCCTTGCAGAACCGCGTCACCGTCGTCTCGCTCGTGTTGGCGGCCAGGGCCACCTCGGTGATGCTGCGCCTCGCGACGGACGCGGGGTCTTCCAGCACCACCTTGGCCACGCGCTGCTCGGCGCGGGCGAGTCCGGGGAGGAGCGACCGGATCCGGACCAGCGGACTGGAATCGGCGTCACGCACGGCCGGCTGGACCGATACGGGCTCGGACGGTGCCGTGCCGACTACGGATTCGGTATCACTCACCGTCGGAAAGTTACTAACCGTTGGCATCTGCGACAAGGCTACCCACACCCTTCGGTCGGATCGCAACCCGTCCGTGTCTGCGGATCTGGATTTGCGATTAATCACTGACCAGAAAGTCGCCAACAGGGTCAACCTTGTTAACGAGGTCAAGCTAACGACTTGGCAACTTAGTGTCGCGGTGCAAGCGGCAAGCGGACGGTAAATTCGGACGTCCGGTCGACGTTCGGCGACCGGCTGGTCACCGTGAGCTCAACTGCCAACCGTCTGCAACGAAAGCGGCGGGGTCTCGTTCACCGTCGAGGAGTGATCGGCCGCTCTCGGTGACTTTCACACCGTCCACCGAAACTCCCCGGCCCGTGTAACTCGGATCGGTGCTGTAACGCCAGCGCAGGCTCACCGACGCGCCCTGCGGCAGCGCGCCCACCACCCGCCACCAGGCGCGGTGCCCGTGTCCGGAGAGCGACGTCACAGCTCCGGAGGGTGCCCCCGGTCCCGATACCGATACTGCGATCGGTTGCCAGTTAACGCCGTCGGTGCTGGCCAACAGCTGAAGTGGATCACTCGGACCCTCGGTATCCACGAAGGCAGCGAACGAGACGCGGGCCTGATCACTTTGCGTGGTGAACGCGCGAGTGCTCAGCGTAGCGACACCGGCGTTACCGAGGGTGCTCGTCCAGGCGTCCTTGCCGACGACCGGCCGCACCGCCATCGCCCTGGCCAGCGACGTCGCCCAGACCTGGCGGGCGGTGTTGATCGAGCCCCAGTTCCGGGTCGGGTGCACCCGGTTGGTCAGCAGGATCGCGAACGACCGCGACTCCGGGTCGATGACCAGCGTCGTCCCGGTGAAACCCGTGTGCCCGGCGGTGACCGGCGACGCCAGCGCGCCCATGTACCAGGGCTGGTCGAGCTCGAAGCCGAGGCCGTGCGCGTCATCGGGGAACTGCTGGTTGTAGTTCGTCAGCATCATCTGCCGGACGGTGTCCTCGCGGAGGATCCGGTGCCCGCGGTAGCTGCCGCCGTTGAGCATGGTCTGGGCGAGGACGGCCATGTCGCCTGCGGTGCTGAACACGCCGGCGTGCCCGGCGACGCCGCCCAGCGACCAGGCGTTCTCGTCGTGCACGCTGCCGCGCACCATTCCGCGCGGCGGGTTCGCCTCGAACTCCGTCGCGGCGATCCGGCCCAGCTTCGCCGCGGGCGGGTTGTAGCCGGTGTCGGCCATGCCCAGCGGCGCGGTGATCCGGTCGTGGACGACCTTGTCAAGGGACTGCCCGGTCAGCTTCTCGACGATGAACCCGAGCGTCAGCAGGTTGATGTCCGAGTAGAGGTACGTCGTCCCCGGCTTGTTCTTCAGCGGGCTGTCGAGCACGGCCTGCCGCCGCGACGGGATGTCCGGGTAGCCCGCCCAGAGCGACGGGATCGGGTCGGCGTCGAAGCCGGAGACGTGCGTGAGCAGCATCTTGACCGTGATGGCGGCCTTGTCGCCGGTGGCGAACTCCGGGAAGAAGCGGCTCACCGGCGTGTCGATGGTGAGCTGCCCGCGTTCGACCAGCTGGAGCACCGCGATCGAGGTGAACAGCTTGGAGATCGACGCCATGTCGAAGATCGTGTCGTTCCGCATCGGAACCTGCTGGTCGGCGGGCAGTTCGGTGCCCTTGGCGTCGGCGTACCGCAGCGCCCCGCCGACGGCGTACCGGTCGACGACCACGCCGTCGTGCGCGAGCAGGCCGACCGCGCCGGAGAAGTGCGGGTGCCCGGAGGTGTCCGGTTTCGTCCAGCTCGCCAGGAAGTCCTCGGCCGCCTTGATCGGCGCCGGGTCGAGGTTGACCTCCTGCGGGCGGCCGTCGCGCAGGGTCGTCCACGGCGGGGCGAACCCGTGCTGCGGCCGGTCGAAGCGCCCGGCCGCCGGATCGTGGCTGGTGATGGCGCCGGCTCCCGAAGTCAACGTGGTCAGCGCGACCAGCACTCCGGTGGCCGCGACGAGGACCTTCCTAGCACGCACGAGTCTCCCCCTCAGCGGTAGAGCAGGTAGCGGCGACGTTTCCGGTCGAACTCGGCCAGCTCGGCCCGCCAGGCCCCGGTGACCTCGTCGACGCCCGCGCCGGCGTCGACCATGGTCCGGAGCCTGCCGGAGCCGGAGAGCTTGTCGATGTAGTTGTCGGGGCGCCAGGCGAAGACGTCCGGGTGCAGTGCCTTCGCCGTGACGAGCATGGCGACCGCGGTCCGGATCGCGTCGAAGGCCCGCGGGTCCTCGACGCTCACCTGCACGCCCCCGCACGTCTGGTTGACGAACTTGCTGAACGTGGGGACGAAGTAGGTCTCGCGGAACTTCGCTCCGGGCAGCTGCTCGGCTTCGAGCTTCTCGCGCCAGCGCCAGTCGAGCCCGGGGGCACCGATGATCTCGAACGGCCGGGTCGTGCCGCGGCCCTCGGAGAAGACCGTGCCTTCGAACATGCCGGTGCCCGGGTAGACGAGCGCGGTGTCCGGCGTCGGCATGTTCGGGCTCGGGAGCACCCAGTTCAGCCCGGTGCGCGCGAAGAGCGTGTCACGCTGCCAGCCGCGGACCTGGACGACGTCGAGCTGGGGTTTTCCGTCCGGCAGGAATTCCCCGGCGAAGAAACGCGCGAGCTCGCCGACGGTCATGCCGTGCTGCTGGGCGATCGGCTGCCGCCCGATCCCGGAGGCGAACTTGGGGTCGAGCACCGGCCCGGCCGCGCGGCCGCCGAGCGGGTTCGGCCGGTCGAGCACGACGAGGGCGGCGTTCGCCTTCGCGGCGGCGTCCATCGCCGTGTAGAGCGACCAGATGTAGGTGTAGAAACGCGCGCCGACGTCGGCGATGTCGAACACGACCGTGTCGACGCCGGCCTTGGTGAACAGCGAAGCGAGCTTCGTCGCGTCGACGCCGTACGCGTCGTAGACCGGGACGCCGGTCCGCGGGTCGGTGTAGTCGCCTTCGGAGCCGCCGGCCTGCGCGCTGCCGCGGAAGCCGTGCTCCGGCCCGAAGGCCGCGACCGGCTTGACACCGGCCGCGACCATCGAGTCGACGATGTGGTCGCCGTTCAGCAGCACGCCGGTCGGGTTGGACAGGACGCCCAGCTTGCGGCCCTTGAAGGCCCGCCAGCCCTGCGCGGCCAGCTGCTCCGCGCCGGTGAGGACGCGGCCGGTGTGGGCTGCCGCTTCCGGCTGTTCGGGCTGTGCCCCGGCGACGGCCGAGCCGCCGGCCAGCGCCGGGACGGCCAGCGCGCTCGCGCCGAGGAAGTGGCGCCGGTTGAGGTTCACCAGGTCAGCCCGTGGCCGAACGGGTACTTCACGGTCTGCAGGTCAGCGCCCGCCGGGATGTCGACCGGCAGCTTCCCGACCGGTTTCGTCTCGCCGAGGATCACCTTGGCCAGCGCCTCCAGGGTCGGCGTGATGTAGCCGTAGGTGGCCAGCCAGGTCTTCACGGTGGTCGGGTAGCCGGCGTCGTAGGGGATCTGCGCGGCGACCGCGACGACCGGCTTGCCGGTGGCCTGGAGGGCGTCGAGCAGCTTGGTCTGCCGGGGGAAGGCGCCGATGTTGTTGGTCAGCACGACGACCAGGTCCGCGGACCCGGCGTTCGCGACGGCCTGCGCGATCTGGGCGTCGGTCGGCGCCTGGCCGGTCTGGTAGGCCGTCGCGGCGGTGCCGTGGGCGGTCAGCTTCTGCGCGAGGGACGCCGTCGTGGAGACGCCCCAGCCGGTGACGAGAGCGGTCGCGGGCTTCTGCGTCAGCGGCAGGACACCGGCGTCGTTCGCGATGGCCGTGATGCCGCGGTCGGCGATGTCCTGCGCGGTCTGGAGGCTCGACGGCGTGCCGACGGTCTTCATCACCCGGTTCGGGTCGACGAACGGCGAGAACAGGATGCCGCGTTCGAACTTGAGCTTCAGCACGCGCAGCACGCTCTGGTCGATCCGCCACATCGGGATGTCCCCGGACTTGACGGCGGCGAGCACCGAGTTGATCGCGACGTCCAGGTGCACCGGCATGAGCAGCTGGTCGACGCCGGCCTTGAGCGCGAGGACGGGGATTTCGGCGTCGCTGTGCATCTCGCGCACGCCCTGCATCTCGAGGGAGTCGGTGATGACGACGCCGTTGTAGTGGAGCTCGTTGCGCAGCTTGCCGGTGACGATCGGCTTCGACAGCGTCGCCGGCTCCAGCGACGGGTCGAGGCTGGGGAACTGGATGTGCGCGGTCATGATCGAGTCGATGCCGGCCTTGATGGCGGCCTTGAACGGCGGTACGTCGATGTCGCGCCACGCCTGCTCGGTGCGGTCGATCCGCGGCAGGCCGGTGTGGCTGTCGGTGGCGGCGTCACCGTGGCCGGGGAAGTGCTTGGCGGTGGCGGCGACGGTCTTCGCCGGCAGGCCGGAGTCCTGGTAGCCCTTGACCTCGGCGGCCACGAACTGGCTGGCGAGGCCGGGCTGCCCGGCGAACGAGCGCACCCCGATGACGGGGTTGGCCGGGTTCGAGTTGACGTCGGAGTCAGGCGCGAAGTCCTGGTTGATGCCGACGGCCCGCAGTTCGCGCCCGATGATCGTGGCGGCCTTGGTGGCCCGGTTCGCGTCCCGCCCGGCCGAGATGGCCATCGAGTTCGGGAACTCGGTGGCCGGCGCGCCCATCCGGGTCACCGTGCCACCCTCCTGGTCGGCCCCGATCTGCAGCGGGATGTGCGCCCCGCTGCTGACGGCGGCCTGCTGCAGGCCGTTCGAGAGCTTGGCGACCTGCACGGGGTCGTCGAAGTTGTCGCGCGTGTCGTTGTTGAAGTAGATGACGCCGCCGAGGTGGTACTTCTGGATGACCTGCGCGGGGGTGTCGACGCCGAAGTCGGTCCGGTTCTTCGGGTTGACCTCGTCGGCGGTCTTGCCGTTCACCCAGGTGACGAACAGCTGTCCGACTTTTTGTTCGAGCGTCAGCCCGTGCAGCGCCTGCGTCGCGGCGGCTTCCGCGCTCACCGCGGGTGCGCTCGCCGCGGTCGCAACACCCACACCGGTGAGGGCGAGCACCCCCGCAACGGGCAGGGCGAACGCATGGAACCTCCGATTTCGGGACGTCACGACTCAGCCTCCCAGAAAGTAGCGGGCGCCGGTCGGGACGTCAGAAGTCCACTCGGAGGCGCCAGTATCGGGAAGCTACTCACCGAATCCGGCGCTGTCCATCGACCGACCGCACGAACGCCCCAGTCGTACCCGGATCGGTAGGAAAGCGGCCACACGCTGCGGCCGAACGAGTGAGGCCCGACTTCCGCCTTCAATCACGTGAGTGACGCCCCCAGTCACGCGACTCCCGCCCCGCCTCACGCGAGTTCCGTCCCGGCTCACGCGAGATGCCCCGCCAATCACGCGAGATGCCCCGCCAATCACGCGTGATGCCCGGTCTCGCACGTGGCGGCCTCGCGGTGCCGACCCCCCAAATAGACGAGGCGGCGCCCGTAGCCAATGGCCACGGGCGCCGCCTGCAAAGCGCGAACTTCTCGGGCGACCAAGCGTGCAACTCTGGTCGTACCTACATGGACTCGGCGTGTGGCGTCCCACTACGCAGTCCCTAGACGACGAGCCTCCCGCGGCGCGCTGCGCGTGGGTACCCGGAGTCCGCGCACGGAGGTTTGCCGGGGTGGAACAGGCTTCTCTTCTACCTGCTCCCTGGCCGACCGAACGTCCGCACCTACTTTCTACGCCGTGAGCCCGGTCACTTCAAGTGCGCGTACGGGTGCACCGGTACAGAGGCTGGATCGGGTGACATCGGCACCCTGCGCGACGGACAATTCGGGGCTGGGCCTAGCAAAGTGACAGCCGTACGGCCGTGTGGGTGGCAGCTGCTCGGCTACCGGGACCGTCGGCGACGGCTGAGGCCGTACCAGGTCGCGCCGGCGGCCACCGCGCCCACGCCGAGCGCCACGATTCCCGCCGATCGGGTGGGGATCCGGGTGCGCAGCGACATCGGCCGCTCGAAGGCCAGGATCGGCCAGCCGCGGTCGAGGGCCTCGCGCCGCAGGAGCTTGTCCGGGTTGACCGCGTGCGGGTGCCCGACGACCTCGAGCAGCGGGATGTCGGTGCTCGAATCCGTGTACGCGAAGCACTCGGCGAGGTCGTAGCCGTGTGTGGCGGCGAGCTGCTTCGCGGCGACGGCCTTGTTGGCGCCGTAGCAGTAGAAGTCGACTTCGCCGGAGTAGCGGCCGTCGACGATCTGCATCCGCGTGGCGACGCTCCGGTTCGCCCCGAGCATCTCTGCCACCGGCGCGACGACCTCCTCGCCGGTGGCCGACAGCACGATCACGTCGTGCCCGTCCGCGCGGTGGCGCGCGATCAGCTCCGCGGCCTCCGCGTACACGAGTGGGTCGACGACGTCGTGCAGCGTCTCGCGCACGATCGCGGAAACCTGGGCGACGTCCCAGCCGGCGCACAGCGCGGAAACTTCGGCGCGCAGGCGCTCGGTCTTGTTCTCGTCGGCGCCGGCGAGTGAGAACACCAGTTGCGCGTACGCACTGCGCAATGCGGCGCGCCGGTTGATCAATCCTTCTTTCAGCAGCGGTTTGCTGAACGCCAACGCGCTCGACGAAGCAATGATCGTCTTGTCCAGGTCGAAGAACGCGGCCACCGCGTGCTCCGGGCCCGGCTTCCGGATGCGCGACGGCGCGCTGCTCGGTTCGGCCACCTCCCCAGGATAGGAGCTTGATCGCCGTCGCGTCCCGTTGATCCACCACGCGCGCGTCGCCGCGGCGGAAAATCCATGACAGGCAGGCACTTCGGGCGCGCCGTGCCGTTACCGAACTGTGTGCCTCGCCCGGCGCGCGAACCGGCGCTCGGCGGAGTTACAGTGAGGGAGCCCGGTGTCCAACCGGGCCGGTTCAGTCCGACCCCCCGGGGCTGAACCCACGGCGGCCCCCGTCCCTCCCCCCTGGCGGGGGCCGCCCTCTTACCTTCCGTTTGCCTTCGCCGGATTTCTTTTCCGCGGCCGGATTCCGGCTGCGTTGATCTTCTTGCCTTCTTCTTACCTTCGGCGATTTCCGTCGCCGGCCGGACGCCGATCGTGGTCGAACCCGGATGCGGATATCCCGGCCCATTTCCGCCGCAGGTGCGTCGCGGGCGGGCGCGATCCTGCCACGGCCCACCGACAGAACCGGTCCCCGAGCGGCTCCCCGGGCGGAAGTTGTCCACAACACCCCGCTTGTCCACAGCCGGCCGCCCACCCCGTTGTGCCGCCCCACCCCCGCCCGCGACGGTGGAAGCCGGGCCACCCACGGCCCGCACCGACGACGGGGGAGGAACGCATGACGGGGGAACGACCGCTGGTGGTCGCCGCGGACGAGACCGTGCTCGACGAGATACTGCGCGTGGCGGCGGTCGCGGGCTGCGAACTCGACCGGGCACCGGACCTGACCGCGGCCCGCGGGCACTGGGCACGGGCACCGCTGGTGGTGCTCGACGAAGAAACCGTGCGGCTGGCACCCGTGTTGCCCCGGCGCGGCGGGGTCGTCCTGGTCTGCAAGGGCAGCCCGGGCACCGCGACGTGGGAGCACGCGTTCCGCTGCGGCATCGAGCGCGTGATCTCGTTGCCGGACGAGGAGACCGAGCTCGCCGGCGCGTTCGCCGACGTCGTCGAGACACCGGCGGAGGAAGCCGGCCTGGTGCTCGGCGTGGTCGGCGGCCGCGGTGGCGCGGGCGCGTCCGTCTTCGCCGCGGCACTGGCGCTGGCGGCCGACCGTGACCCGGGCGGCGCCCTGCTGGTGGACTGCGACCCGCTCGGCGGCGGCCTGGATGTGTTGCTGGGCTTGGAAAAGACACCCGGACCCCGCTGGCCGGACGTCCGGTTGAGCGGCCGCATCTCGGTGTCGTCACTGGCGGCGGTCCTGCCACGCCGAAGGCATCGCGGCGGCAGCCTCCCGGTGCTCGCGTGCGGCAAGGAGGGCGAAGGGCCGGCGGTCGAATCGCTGTCGGCGGTCGTGTCCGCGGGCCGCCGCTCGGGCCGCACGGTGGTGTGCGACCTGCCCCGCGCCCTCGGCGGCGCGGCCACGGAAGCGGTTGCGGTGGCCGACATGGTGGTCCTGGTGGTCCCGACGGAGGTCCGGGCGTGCATGGCGGCGAAGCAGGTCCTGCGCCGCCTGTCGGACGTGACGGCCCGCCTCGGCGTGGTCGCGTGTGGACGGTCGAGGGCCGCGTCCGCCGCCCGCACGGCGGCCCTCCTCGGCCCGCCCCTGCTGGCCGCAATGCCCCTGGAGCGCGGCCTGTCGGCCGACGTGGAGCGCGGCGAGTTCCCGGCCAAGCCATCCGGCCCCCTGGCCACGGCGGCGGCCGAAGTCCTGACGGTGGCCCGCCGCGAAGCCCGGGCGGCGTCCCGATGACCGCGCCCGCCTGCCTCCGCCCGCCGAGCCGCCCGGTCACGGTGGGCGAGCTCCTGCTCCCGACGGTCCTGCACCTGACGACCAGAGGCTCCCGGAGCGCGGCGAGCTTCTCGACGTTGCTGGCGTCCTCGCCTGGCCCCGGCAGCTCGCCGGCTGGTCCCGCGTCGCGAGCCGGCACCCGCGTGACGGCCTGTGTCATCCCGATCCGCATCCCGGCCAAGGCGGTGAGCTCATGACGACCGACTTCGTGGACCGCGTCCGCAACCGCCTCGCCGGCGACCACCGCCAGGCCAACTCGGTCGCGGTGGGCGAGCTCCTGCTCCCGACGGTCCTGCAGCCGACGACCGAAGGCTCGAGGAGTGCGGCGAGCTTTTCGACGTTGCTGGCGTCCTCGCCTGGCCCCGGCAGCTCGCCGGCTGGTCCCGCGTCGCGAGCCGGCACCCGCGTGACGGCCTGTGTCATCCCGACCCGCATCCCGGCCGAGGCGGTGACCTCATGACGACCGACTTCGTAGACCGCGTCCGCAACCGTCCCGCGGGCGATCGCCGCCAAGCCGATCCGGTCGCGGTGGGCGGGCTCCTTTTCCCGACGGTCCTGCAGCCGACGACCGAAGGCTCCCGGATTGCGGCGAGCTTTTCGACGTTGCTGGCGTCCCCGCCTGTCCCCGGCCGGCCCCGTGCCGAGAGCTGGCACCCGCGTGACGGCCTGCATCATCCCGACCCGCATCCCGGCCAAGGCGGTGACCTCATGACGACCGACTTCGTGGACCGCGTCCGCAATCGCCTCGCCGGCGACCGCCGCCAGGCCAACTCGGTCGCGGTGGGCGAGCTCCTGTTCCCGACGGTCCTGCACCTGACGACCCGAGGCTCTAGGAGCGCGCCGAGCTTCTCGACGTTGCTGGCGTCCTCCAGCTCCGGCAGCTCGCCCGCCGAACCCCGGCCCGCGTCGCGAGCCGGCCGCGTCACGGCCAGCGCCATCCCAACCCGCATCCCAGCCAAGGCGGTGACCTCATGACAACCGACTTCGTCGACCGCGTCCGCAACCGCCTCGCCGGCGACCGCCGCCAGGCCGACCCGGTCGCCGTCGCCACGGCGGTTCGCGCCGAAGCCGGCGGCGTCCTCGGCCACGACGCCGCGCTCGACGCAGCCCGCCAGGCCCGCGACGAGTTCGTCGGCCCCGGCCCGCTGGCCCCGCTCCTCGCCGACCCGGCGACCACGGACGTGCTCGTCACCGGCCCGGACGAGGTCTGGACGGACGGCCCGGCCGGCCTCGAGCGCACCGGCATCCGCTTCGACGACGAAGAATCCGTCCGCCGGCTGGCGCAGCGCCTCGCCCTCGTGGCGGGCCGGCGCCTCGACGACGCCCAGCCGTACGTCGACGGCTGGCTGCCCGGGTCCGGCCCCCACGGCCGCATCCGCCTGCACGCCGTCCTCTCGCCGATCGCGGCCGGCGGCACGTGCCTGTCCCTGCGCATCCTCCGCCCGGCGACGCACGACCTCACCACCCTCGGCGAACTGGGCGCGTTCGACGCCGACGGCGCGAACCTGCTCCGGACCGTCGTTTCGCGGCGGATGGCGTTCCTCGTCACCGGCGGCACGGGCGCGGGCAAGACCACGCTCCTGGCCGCACTGCTGGGCGCGGTCGACCCGCGGGAGCGGATCGTCTGCGTCGAGGACGCCGGCGAGCTCCGGCCGGCGCACCCGCAGTTCGTCAGCCTGGTCGCCCGTCCGGCCAATGTGGAGGGTGCGGGCGCGGTCGGCCTGCCCGAGCTCGTCCGCCAGGCGCTGCGCATGCGCCCCGACCGGCTGGTGGTCGGCGAGGTCCGCGGCGCCGAGGTCGGCGCCCTGCTCACGGCCCTCAACACCGGCCACGACGGCGGCGCGTGCACGGTCCACGCCAACTCCCCGGCCGAGGTGCCGGCCCGCATCGAGGCACTGGCCGCACTCGGCGGCCTCGGCCGCGACGCGGTGCACAGCCAGCTGGTCGCGGCGATCCGCGTGGTGCTGCACATGCGGCGCGAACCAGACGGCCGCCGACGCCTGGCCGAGGTCGGCGTACTCCGCACCGAGCGCGGCCGGGCACGGGTCGTGCCGGTGTGGCGCACGGGCCGCTGGACAGTCGACCGCCATCTCTTCACCACGACATCTTTTTTCTGATCGGGAGGCAGCGATGATCACCCCATGGGTCCCGCTGTGCGCGGGAGCGGCCCTGGCCTGCTGGCCGGCCGCACCGACCCGCCTCCAGGCCGCGCTCGAGCAGCCAGCGCCGATCCGGATCCCCGACGTCTGGCGCACCATCCGCTGGCTGCTCCCGGCCGCACTCGCGGGACTGCTCGCGGGCCCCGGCGGCGCAATCGCGGCCGGCGTACTGACGCTGGCGTGGAGCCAGGAGTGGCGAGCCCACCACCGAGCCACCGCGGACCTGACAACAGCGGCACACACGGCAACGGCGTTGCGGACAATGGTGGCGGAACTCCGAACGGGAGCCCACCCGGTAACCGCAGCGGAAGCAGCAGCGGCCGCGGTCCCCCCACTGGCAGCCGACCTCCAAGCCCTGGCAACGGCGGCCCGCCTGGACACCGAGCCGAGCGTGCCGGCCTTCCCCCAGCTGGCAGCGGCCTGGAAGCTGGCCAAGCGCCACGGCCTCCCCATGGCCGACGTGCTGGACGCAACCCGCCGCGACGCCGAAGCGGCCCTGACATTCGCCCGCCGAGCCCGGGCAAAGCTGGCCGGCCCCCAGGCAAGCGCGGCGGTACTGACGGCCCTCCCGGCCTTGTGCGTACTGCTGGGACAGCTCATGGGTGCAGCTCCGCTCCCGGTGCTGACAGCCAGCACACCCGGCCAGCTCCTCCTGGTCACGGGCAGCACCCTGCTCTGGGCAGGCACAGCCTGGTGCCGAGCCCTGACGGCGAAGGCGCGCGCCCAATGACCGCGGCCGCCCTCCTCCTGCTCGCCGGAGCACTACTCACCTGGCCGGACAGCACCATCACGCGGCGATTCGACCGCCTGACCGGCACCCCGAACACCACCCGCAAGTGGCCTCGCGCCATCCCGCACATCGCGGCCACTCTCGGCGGCGCCTCGGCCGCGGTCCTGATCGGCGGAATCACCGGCGTGGTGCTGGGCGCGATCCTCACCGCGACCGGCTGGTGGGCGATCCGCCGGACCCGCCGTCCGCGTCCACCGGCCGCGGACATCGCCGCCAGGCTGCGGTTGGCCGGAACCCTCGACCTCCTGGCCGCCTGCCTGCGCGCCGGGCTGCCAGTGCCGTCGGCCCTCGACGCCGTGGCCGGCACAGCGCCCGCACCCGTCGACGCGGCGCTGAGCTCGACCGCCGGGCTGCTCGCCCTCGGCTCCCGGCCGGACGAGGCATGGGCACCGGTGCGGACGGTCCCTGGCCTCGGCGAGCTGGCGGCCGCGGCGATCCGGACGTCCCGTTCGGGCGCAGCCTTCGCCGCGTCGGCCGGTGACCTCGCCGGGCGAATCCGCGACGAGCTGGCCACCGAGGCGGAGGAGCGAGCCGAACGAGCCGGTGTGGCGCTGGCCCTGCCGGTCGGCCTGTGTTTCCTGCCCGCCTTCTTCTGCCTGGGCGTGCTGCCGGTCGTCCTCGGCCTGGCCGGACGGCTCGGCCCGCTCCTCTGACCACAAGAATGAAGGGAACCCCCATGCGCACGTTCCGCCGCCGACCCCGCTCGGACGACGGCTCCACGACGGTCGAGTACGCCATCGTCACCGTCGCTGTCGCGGCCTTCGCCGCAGTCCTCTACACCCTGCTCACCGGAGACTCGGTCGTCTCGTGGCTGACGAACCTGGTCATGAAGGCGCTGTCGGTGCCGTCATGAGCCGCCGGGACGAAGGCTCGGTGACCGTCGAGGCAGCCCTCGGCCTGGCCGGCCTGACGGTGGTGACCGTGCTGCTCATCGCAGGCCTCACGGCCCTGACGAGCCAGTTGCGCTGCACGGACGCGGCCCGCGAGGCCGCCCGGCTGCTGGCCAGAGGCCAACCGCACGAGGCCGCGGCAGCGGTCCACCAGATCGCCCCACCGGGCGCGAACCTGACGTTCGAGCACGTCGGCGACACGATCACGGTCAAGGTGACAGCCCTCCCCGCAGGCGGTCTTCTCCCGGCGGTGCACCTGAACGCCACGGCCTACGCGGTGGCCGAGCCAGGCACGGAGGCGGCGAATGCCCCCGGCTGACCGGCAACCACCAGCACCCGGCCGGGACAGCGGAGCCGCCACGATCTGGACAGCCATGTCAGTAACAGCACTGGCCGGAGTAGCGGCACTGGCGTTCTGGCTGGCGGCGACGGTCATCGCCCGCCACCGAGCCGAGTCGGCGGCCGACCTGGCAGCCCTCGCGGCGGCCTCCCACGCCGCGGAGGGCCCGACCGGAGCATGCGAGCGCGCGAGGTGGGTGACGACCCGGATGGGAGTCACGCTCCTGACCTGCCGATGGCAGCAACTGGACGCCCTGGTCGAGGTGGAGGCACCCAGCCCCGGTCTCGCCGGCCTGCCCCGCTCGTCGGCTCGCGCCCGCGCCGGCCCCGCAGGCTGACGGACGTGGCCATCCGAGGCATCTAACCGGCCCCGCGGCCTGGCCCATCGTGGCCGTCCGATGCCCAGCGGCGGCCCGCGGGCCGACCACCGTCGCCGTTCGGCGGGCCTCGCGCCCGCGGCACCGTTCGCCGGACGCCGACCGGTCGGTATGCGGCGATGACCGGCTGATCCGCCCGGCCGGCCGATGAGCGGCTCAATGTCACGGGCAGCGGTCGTTGGTGTACGGCGAGCGGTCGAATCCGCTGCTCACCTGGGCCGAAGGGCGGCTTCGGGGCCGCCGGCCGCTCCTCCGAAAACCGAAGAATCCAGGGCTTTCGCACGATGAACGGTCCGTGTGTGGTTGCCGTTTACCGTCCATCCGCGCCTGGGCGTTCGGTCGGGCCGTATAGATCACTGGGCGTTCATCGCCTCGTAACCACCGGTTGTCGCGCGGGGGTTCCGGGCAATGTGCAACTTGCCGTTAAGTGAGATGTGCGACACCACGACAGGGTCTAGCGGGGTCGCGGCGAACCGGAACCTTAAGGCAGGAAAGACAATGTTGGACGCGAATTGGCCGGACAGCTGGCGCGGCGCCTTCCGCATCGAACTACGGGCGGAGGCGATCGGTCTCGCCTGGCGCGGCTGGCCGGTGCTCCCGGGCGTCAACCCCGCTCCGCTCACCGACGGCGACGACCTCACCTGGCGCCGTCCCGTTCCGGCCAGTGACGCCTGGCGTGAGCAGCTGGGCACCCACGCCCACGAGGTCGCCACCTGGTTCTCCAACCGCACGCACAGCCTGCTCGTCGCCACCGGCACCGTGCTCGACGCCATCGAGGTCGACGACGAACTGGGCAAGCGCGCCTGCCGCCTCCTCCGCGCCCTGGGCCACCCGGCGCCGATCATCGCGCTGCCGAACGGCCGCTGGCTGTTCCTCACCACCGTCGCCGACAGCGTTCCGGCCGAGCTGGCCGAGCGCGCCGCCATCCAGTGGCACGGCAAGGACAGCTACATCCCGCTGCCGCCTTCGCCGTTCCAGCACGGTGTCGTGCACTGGCGCGTGAAGCCCGAGGTGTGCGGCTGGCAGCTGCCGGACGCCGCCGAGGTGCACGACGTCCTCGTGCGGGCCCTGGCCGGCGAGCACGCCCCGCAGCTGGTCCAGTCCAGCGCGGCCTGAACCACCCGCACCACCGCCGCCGGCCGGTCCCAGCCCGGCCGAGGCGGAGCAGGACACAACTCCATGAGCCAAGATGTGGCCGTCCTAGGCGCCGTGTTGACGCAACGCCCCGAGCACGGTGTCCAGAACAGCCACTGCCCCCGCCTTGTCCAGCGGCTCGTTGCCGTTCCCGCACTTCGGCGACTGGACGCAGGACGGGCAACCCGTCGGGCACTCGCAGGAGACGATCGCCTCCCGCGTTGCGGCCAGCCACGGGACAATCGCGGCATAACCGCGTTCGGCAAATCCCGCACCCCCGGGATGCCCGTCATGCACGAACACCGTCGCCTCCCCGGTGTCCTCGTGCCACGCGGTACTCACCCCGCCGATGTCCCACCGGTCGCACGTAGCGAACAGCGGTAGCAGGCCGATCGCCGCGTGCTCGGCGGCATGCAGGGCACCGGGGACCCGTGCCGGAACCAGTCCGGCACCCCCCGGTGTCCTGCCACCCTCGTGAGCGGGCCCCCGACCGCTCGCCAGGGGTTCCTCCCCGGTCCCCACCGGCCCCGCAGATTCGGTCCCCACCCGATGGCCCCCGGTCCCCGCCTCGCCATCACCGGATACGCCGGAACTGCTCGCACCCGGAGCACCACTCGCGGCAGCGGTAGAGACCGAACCGCCGGCCGCAGTCGCGGAGCCGGCCACGGTAGTGAAGGGCCTCGCGGCCGCCGACCCGGTCGAGTCGCCGGCCGCAGTCACGGAGCCGCTCGCAGCCTCCGCGTCGGTGGCACCGCCCGCAGCCGAGGCAGCGGCCGCACCGCCGGAACCGCCCGCAGCGCCGGAGTCCGCCGCCAAAGAGCCGGGCGAGCCGCCCGGATCCGGTGCGACCTCCGTGTCAGCCGCCGCCGGGCCCTCCGCACCTCCACCACCGGTACCGCGCGAACTCCCTCGCCAGCCCTTCCCCCCACCAGCAGCCGGCCCGAGCAACTCCGCCGAAACCGTGTACCAAACCGCTCGCGTGCGCAGGCTCTGCTCCGGCAGGTCGAGCGGCGTGTGGTCCAGCACCTCCCCGGACGGTCGCCGCCGCAGGTAGCCCACCACCTGGGATGTCACCGCCACCTCGCCGAGGCAGATGCTCACTCCGCCGTAGTCCTGCTTCTCCTGGGTGCTCAGCACCGAGATGTCCACGACCTCGCGTGGCGTCGTCGTCCAGTCCGGGTTCTCCGCGTGCACCAGCGCCAGCCCCGTCTCCAGGTCCAGCTCGTCGACCACGTACGACGATCCCTGGTGCAGGTACACCGCGCCCGGGTGGACCGCGAAGCACGCCGAGCCCGGGTCGACCGTTCCCAGCATCCGGCCCGAGTCCGATTCGACCACTGCGATCTGCTCGCCGCCCGTTCCGCGGATGCCGACTTCGGCGTGCGGCCGCTCCCGTGACGTCCAGTACCAGCCGCTCGACCGGCGCCGCAGCAGCTTCTGCTCCGCCAGCTCGGCCAGCACCTCCAGGGCCGCCGCGCCGCCGAACACCTCCAGCTCCGGCACCGTCAACGGCAGCTCGGCCACCGCGCACGCCAGCTGCGGCGCCAGGACGTACGGGTTCGCGGGGTCCAGCACCGCCGTCTCGACCGGCCGCGAAAGCAGCGCCGCCGGGTGGTGCACCAGGTACGTGTCGAGCGGGTCGTCCCGTGCGACGAACACCACCAGCGCCGAGTCGCCCGACCGGCCCGCTCGCCCGGCCTGCTGCCAGAACGACGCGAGCGTGCCCGGGTAGCCGGCCAGCACCACCGCGTCGAGCCCCGCGATGTCGACGCCGAGCTCCAGCGCGTTCGTCGTCGCCACCCCGAGGAGACGCCCCGACAACAACGCCGCTTCGAGTGCGCGACGCTCCTCCGGAAGATAACCAGACCGATACGCCGCAACGGTTTCCACCAGCGCGGGGTCCACTTCGGACAGAATGCGACGCGCACCCAGCGCGGCCAGCTCCGCGCCCCGCCGCGACCGGATGAAGGCCAGCGACCGCGCACCTTCCACCACCAGGTCGGCGAGGATCCGCGACGCCTCCGCGCCGGCCGGCCGCCGGACCGGCGCGCCGTTCTCCCCGGTCAGCTCCTCCAACAACGGCGGCTCCCACAGCGCCACCGTCCGGGCGCCGCGCGGCGACGCGTCCTCCGTCACGGCGACACATGGCACGCCCGTCAATCGCGAAGCGAACGAAGCTGGCGAAGCCGTCGTCGCCGAAGCAAGCACGAACACCGGCGAAGCGCCGTAGTGCTCCGCCACCCGCCGAAGCCGGCGAAGCAGCAGCGCGACGTGTGAGCCGAAGACGCCGCGATAGCTGTGGCACTCGTCCACGACCACGTACCGGAGCCGCCGGAAGAACGTCGCCCACCGGCCGTGCGCCGAGAGGATCCCGCGGTGCAGCATGTCCGGGTTGGTGAACACCCAGTTCGCGTGCGCACGCACCCAGTCGCGCTCCGCCATCGGCGTGTCCCCGTCGAACGACGCCGCCCGCACCCCGGGTACGTCCAAAGAGGACACGGACCGCAGCTGGTCCGCCCCCAGCGCCTTGGTCGGCGACAGGTACAGCGCGTTCGCCTTCTCGCCCGCGGCCAGCCGCGAGAGCACCGGCAGCTGGTACGCCAGCGACTTGCCCGACGCCGTGCCGGTCGAGACCACGACGTGCCGGCCCTCGTACGCGTGCGAAGCCGCCTCGGCCTGGTGCGCCCAGGGAGCCGAAACCCCGCAGTCACGCAGCGCAGCGACAACCGCCGGATCCGCCCACGACGGCCACTCTGCGTAGCGCGCGGCGCGACCCGGCAGGTCCGCGACGTGCGTGACCGGGTGCTCGCGCGACGGGGTGCCGGCGGTCACCCGCCTCAGCAGCCGCTGCCCACGTGTTTCGTCCACCCGCCGAGCTTGGCACAGGGGTACGACAGTTCCGCCCATCCCCAGCTGCGCCAACGGATCGGCATCAGAGTGATCGTTCAAGTGAGGAGGCTCACAAGGTAACGGAATGTACCGTCCCCGGGACGGCGTGAAGACGCTGGTTGCGATACCAATACACTCCCGCAATCCACACCCTCTGTGGTGAGCGTCATGTGAGACGTGCATTGCTGCCCGGCTAGCGTGTCGCTCGGTACAGGGTCCATGCCAGCGCCGGCCGTGTCGAACCCTCGGCTTGCCGTCGACGCTGGCGCACGGCGACGTCTCCTGGAGGACGAATGTCACGGCAGTTCCTCGCGGAGGGCGGGTCCATCACGCTCTCCGGAGGTGGCTACACGATTGTCGGTGTAGTCGCCGTGGTCGCGCTTGCCGCACTCGTCATCGGCTACGTCCTGCTCAAGGAGGTGCTGGCCGCAGGCCAGGGCACCGCCAAGATGCAGGACATCGCCAAGGCGGTGCAGGAAGGCGCGGCCGCGTATCTCAAGCGGCAGCGGAACACCCTCGCCATTTTCGGCGTGATCGTGTTCCTCCTGCTCTTCATCCTTCCCGCGGACGACTGGAACGAGAAGATCGGCCGTTCGATCTTCTTCCTGGTCGGCGCGGGTTTCTCGTTCGCGATCGGCTACCTCGGCATGTGGCTGGCGACGCAGGCGAACCTGCGCGTCGCCGCCGCGTCGCGTGAGGAAGGCGGGCGCGAGAAGGCAATGCGCGTCGCGTTCCGCACCGGTGGCGTCGTCGGCATGATCACCGTCGGCCTCGGCCTGTTCGGTGCCGCGGTCGTCGTGCTGGTCTACACCGGGCAGGCCCCGAAGGTGCTCGAGGGCTTCGGGTTCGGCGCGGCGCTGATCGCGATGTTCATGCGTGTCGGCGGCGGCATCTTCACCAAGGCCGCCGACGTCGGCGCGGACCTGGTCGGCAAGGTCGAGCAGGGCATCCCGGAGGACGACCCGCGCAACGCCGCCACCATCGCGGACAACGTGGGTGACAACGTCGGCGACTGCGCCGGCATGGCCGCGGACCTCTTCGAGTCCTACGCCGTCATGCTGGTCGCCGCGCTGATCCTGGGCAGCACCGCCTTCGGCGTGCACGGCCTGATCTTCCCGCTGATCGTCCCGGCGATCGGTGTCATCACCGCCGTCATCGGTGTCTACATCACCAAGGCGCGCGCGGGCGAAGGCGGCCTGGTCACGATCAACCGCTCCTTCTACATCTCCGCGGTGATTTCCGCGGTGCTGTCGGCGATCGCGGCGTTCGTGTACCTGCCGAGCAGCTTCCGCGACTTCGGCGCGGAATTCGCTTCGACGTCGGGCAACCCGGCGGTCATCGCGACCGTCGCGGTGATCATCGGCATCGTGCTCGCGGCGATCATCCTGAAGCTGACCGGGTACTACACCGGCACCGAGTACAAGCCGGTCAAGGACGTCGGCCGGACGTCGGAAACCGGCCCGGCGACGGTCATCCTGTCCGGCATCTCGGTCGGTTTCGAGTCCGCTGTGTACACCGCCCTCGTGATCGGCGCCGCCGTGTTCGGCGCCTACCTGCTGGGTGGCGGCATCGCGCTGTTCGCCGTGGCGCTGGCCGGCACCGGCCTGCTGACCACGGTCGGCGTCATCGTCGCGATGGACACCTTCGGCCCGGTTTCGGACAACGCGCAGGGCATCGCCGAGATGTCCGGTGACGTCGACGAGAAGGCCGCGCAGATCCTCACCGAGCTCGACGCGGTCGGCAACACCACCAAGGCGATCACCAAGGGCATCGCGATCGCCACCGCGGTCCTCGCGGCGACGGCGCTGTTCGGGTCCTACTCGGACGCGATCACGAAGACGCTGTCGGGCATGGGCACCGGCGTGGTCACCGGTCTCGACGCGGCGAAGTCGTTCGTCAACGAGATCGTCAGCCCGAACACGCTGGTCGGTGTGATCGTCGGTGCGGCCGTGGTGTTCCTCTTCTCCGGTCTCGCCGTCAACGCGGTCTCGCGGGCCGCCGGCGCGGTCGTCTTCGAGGTGCGTCGTCAGTTCCGCGACATCCCGGGGATCATGGAGGGCACCACCCGCCCCGAGTACGGCAAGGTCGTCGACATCGTCACGCGCGACTCGCTGCGCGAGCTGACGACCCCGGGTCTGCTGGCGGTCTTCGCCCCGATCGCGGTCGGCTTCGGCCTGGGCACCGGCGCGCTCGCCGGTTACCTGGCCGGCGCGATCGCCTGCGGCACCCTGATGGCGATCTTCCTCGCCAACTCCGGTGGCGCGTGGGACAACGCGAAGAAGCTGGTCGAGGACGGCAACCACGGTGGCAAGGGCTCGTCCTCGCACGAGGCCACCATCATCGGTGACACCGTCGGCGACCCGTTCAAGGACACCGCCGGCCCGGCGATCAACCCGCTGATCAAGGTGATGAACCTGGTCTCCGTACTGATCGCGCCCGCTGTCGTGCAGTTCTCGATCGGCCCCGACGAGAACGCCGCGGTCCGCATCATCATTTCGCTGGTCGCGGTCGCCGTGATCGTTGCGGCGATCGTGGTCTCGAAGCGGCGGGGGACGGTCATTTCCGACACCCCGGCCGAAATCAAGGCCTGAGTTCCAAGGTGACCCCGGGCCCGGCGCGCGCCAACGCGTGCCGGGCCCGGGGCATGCCATCCCAGAAAGGCCCGGCGACTTGCGAAGCAGCACCGAGTCGGTACCGTCGGGCCTGCCGGGACGTCGTCGGGCAGGAGGTACGCCAGTGCGGCAGCGGCCGACCGTTTTCGCCGCCCTGACCACGACGATCACCTTCTGTCTCGTCGGCTGCGGGCAGCCGTCCGCGGAGCAGCCGCCGCGCGACCAGGATCTGTCGGTCACGACCGTCGTTCCCCACGCTGATCCCGCGGCGGACTGGGCCGCCGGTTACTGCGACGCCGTGACACACCTGGTCCGCACCCTCGCGGATCTGCCTGCCGTCGATCCGAGCACGCCGCAGAAGGCGTCCCGGACGTCCAGCGACCTGCTTTCGTCCGTCGTCGGCGGCCTCGACCAGAGCCTGGCCGGGCTGAACGCGCTCGGTGCGCCGCCGGTGCCGTCGGCGGACGCCGGCCGCAAGGACGTCATCCGGCAGTTCGCCGAGATCCGCGCCGAGGCCGAGAGCGCGCGCCAGCGCATCGAAACGGTCCGCGGCAACGCACCGGCGACGAAGGCCGCTCTCGGCGACGCCAAGGCGGCTCTCGACCGCATCGACGCCCTCGACTACCTCAAGGGCCTCCGGGACGTCCCGGCGCTGGCGGGGGCGGAACAGCGCGCTCCGGCATGCCGGCGGCTGGATCAACCGGCCGGCTGAAGATCGCCGTGACGCTCGCCACGAATCGAACTTGTGTTCTAGTATAGCGCGGTGGATCGGACGATCTCGCTCTTCTCCGCCGAGGCCAGTGGGCCGGGCCTGGGCGACCTGGCCGGCCTGTTGTGCTGTCACGGCCAGATCACCGGCTTCGGGCGCACCGCCGCCCGGCTGTCGGTGGTCGTCGAGGAGCCGTGGCGGGCGCACGTCCTGGCGCGCGAGTTCCGCTGCCGCGGCGCGGACGCCCAGGTGTCGAAGGCCGACTGCGGCCGCCCGCAGGTGCGCACGTCGTTCCGGGTCGACCTGCTGCCGCTGGCGCTGCGGTGGCTGCGTGAGGGCTGCGCGGGCCCGGCCGAGGACGACTCGGGCAAGGCGGTGCCGGCGGGGTTCCGGCTGAGCGGCGCGATGCTGCGGATGTGGGCGCTGGCCGGTGGCCGTCCCGGCACGCAGGGGTACCTGCTGGGCGTCGATCCGCTCGCGCCCGGCATGCACGAGCGGCTGGTCGAGGCGCTGACGCCGTTGGGCGTCGCGGCGAAGCTGACCGGCCCGAAGGCCGAGGTCCCGGCCGTGAAGGTCACCGGGAAACGCCGGCTGGAGGCGCTGCTGGAGCTGATCGGCGAGCCGCCGCCGGGTGCCGAAGCGGCGTGGCCGGGCGCGGAACCACAACCGCACCCGGAGGCCGCGACGAGCACGGCCTGACCGGGTGCGGCGGGTGCGTCAGGGCCGGGGCAGGGTGCAGCCGGCCTGGGTGAGGGCGATTTCGTTGGCCGCGGTGAGGCAGGCGGGAATGCCGTAGGTCTCCTGGCCGTAGTTCGTCTTGTAGTGCACGGTGACGTTGCCGGCCTGGTCGACCTCGCACGGGTTGTTCTCCGTGCAGCGTTCGCCGTCCTCGTTGCCGGTGTTGTTCACGCCGACGACCTTGCCGCCGGAGACGATCGGCGAACCGGACGTGCCGCCGATGGTCTGGCAGGCGGAGGTGTAGCGGATCGAGTCCTTCCAGGTCCAGCTGCCCTCCTTCAGCCGGTAGACGAACCCGTCGATGTTGCAGGAGTAGATGCGCTTCCAGTAGCCGGAGACGACGTCGATCGCCGCGCCCGCCGAGGGGTGCGCGTTCGACAGTTCCAGCGGCGAGATGCCGTAGCTGGCCTTGATCTGCGCGTAGGTGGTGGTGAGCTGGTAGAGCGACACGTCGGTGTCGGTCATCGTGCCGTAGACGATCTTCTTGGCCCGCAGCGTCGCCTTGTTGCTGCCGCTGGCGGTGAGCAGCGTGAACGTCCGGCTCGACGCGCGGTTGGTGATCACCTCGCCCGGCCCCGGGAAACCGGTTTCGAGGCAGTGCCCGTTGGACATGACGAGCGCGGGCGCGGTGTCGGGTGTAGCGGCCGGCTTGACCACCGACCCCGAGCAGTTGGACAGGGCCACGGTGCCGGCGAAGTTCGCCGCGGCCGCGTTCGCCGGAGTGACACCCAGCAATACTGTGGCGGTCGCAGCGGTGAACAGGGCGCCGAGCAGGCGTCGGGTCATGGCGGATCCTTTCGGCTGGGCGGGGAAACCAGTGAAGCGGTGACGTCCCCGTGCCCACCACCGTCGAACGGAGGGTATCCGGACGGTCACGCGCTAGGCTGCGCGGGACGTGGCCGAAATCACGTGGCAGGTACGTTGGGGAAACATCGTCGAGGTCAGCGGCGATGCGCTGGGCACAGGACCGGCGGCGTGTTGGGCCACCTCCGCGCCGTCCGGGCCGGAACAGCGTGCACACTGGCAGGTCGAGACACGGGCCCTGGCAGGGACGTGGTGCAGTCCCGCGGCGGCGGGACGAGATGAGCGGAGAGCAGGACAGCGTGGCAGGAGCACGGACCAAGAAGAACGGAGCCTCGGCGGGCAACGGCGCCGGGCACCGGCGGCTGGTCATCGTCGAGTCGCCGACGAAGGCCCGCAAGATCGCGCCCTACCTCGGCGGCGGTTACGTCGTCGAGTCCTCCGTCGGGCACATCCGCGACCTGCCGCGCGGTGCCGCCGACGTGCCCGCCCAGTACAAGGGCGAGGCGTGGGCGCGGCTCGGCGTCGACGTCGACAACGGCTTCAAGGCCCTCTACGTGGTCACCCCGGACAAGAAGTCCAAGGTCACCGAGCTGAAGGGCCTGCTGAAGGACGTCGACGAGCTCTACCTCGCCACGGACCCCGACCGCGAGGGCGAGGCCATCGCGTGGCACCTGCTCGAGACGCTGAAGCCGAAGGTCCCGGTCCGCCGGATGGTCTTCCACGAGGTCACCGAGCAGGCCATCCGCGCGGCCGCCGACTCGACCCGTGAGCTGGACGCCGACCTGGTCGACGCCCAGGAGACCCGCCGCATCCTCGACCGCCTCTACGGCTACGAGGTCTCGCCGGTGCTGTGGAAAAAGGTCATGCCGAAGCTCTCGGCGGGCCGCGTGCAGTCCGTGGCGACCCGGATCGTGGTCGAGCGGGAGCGCGAGCGCATGCGCTTCACCTCGGCGTCGTACTGGGACATTTCCGCCACGATGGACGCGGGCGAGGACGCTTCGCCGCGAAACTTTCCCGCGCGGCTCGTCGCCGTCGACGGCGCGCGCCTGGCCACCGGCCGCGACTTCGGCTCGGACGGGCAGCTGAAGGCGTCGAACACCGAGGTCCGCGTGCTCGCGGAGGCCGACGCGCGGCGCCTGGCCGAAGCGCTGAAGCAGCGTGACTTCAAGGTCTCGAGCGTCGAGGAGAAGCCGTACACGCGCAAGCCGTACGCGCCCTTCATGACGTCGACGCTGCAGCAGGAGGCGGGCCGCAAGATGCGGTTCACCTCGGAGCGCACCATGCGGATCGCGCAGAAGCTGTACGAGAACGGCTACATCACTTATATGCGTACCGACTCCACGACCCTGTCGGAGTCGGCGATCTCGGCCGCGCGCAGCCAGGCCACGCAGCTGTACGGCAAGGAGTACGTCT
Source organism: Amycolatopsis vancoresmycina (assembly GCF_000716785.1). Lineage (GTDB taxonomy): Bacteria > Actinomycetota > Actinomycetes > Mycobacteriales > Pseudonocardiaceae > Amycolatopsis > Amycolatopsis vancoresmycina. Next base: position 451,175 of record NZ_JNYY01000006.1, on the reverse strand, counting down.
CGCCGTCGCCGCGCCAGTACACGCGCAAGGTGAAGAACGCGCAGGAGGCCCACGAGGCGATCCGGCCGTCGGGCGAGGTCTTCCGGACGCCGGGCCAGGTCGCGGGCGAGCTGGACACCGACGAGTTCCGGCTCTACGAGATGATCTGGCAGCGCACGATCGCGTCGCAGATGGCGGACGCCAAGGGCACCACGATGTCCGTGCGGATCGTCGGCAACGCGACCTCGGGCGAGGAGTGCACCTTCGCCGCTTCGGGCCGCACGATCACCTTCGCGGGCTTCCTCAAGGCGTACGTCGAAGCCGTCGACACCGAGACCGGTGGCGAGGCCGACGACAAGCAGAGCCGCCTGCCGGTGCTGGAGAAGGACCAGGCGCTGACCGCGTCGGACCTGAACCCGGACGGCCACACCACGTCGCCGCCGGCCCGGTACTCGGAGCCGAGCCTGGTCAGCAAGCTGGAAGAGCTGGGCATCGGCCGTCCGTCGACGTACGCGTCGATCATCAAGACCATCCAGGACCGCGGGTACGTCTGGAAGAAGGGCTCCGCGCTCGTTCCGTCGTGGGTCGCGTTCGCCGTGATCGGCCTGATGGAACGCCACTTCGAGCGGCTGGTCGACTACGACTTCACCGCCGGCATGGAGGACGAGCTCGACCGCATCGCGGCCGGTGACGAGCAGCGCGCGCAGTGGCTGTCGAAGTTCTACTTCGGCGGCGACATGGGCGTGGACGGCTCGATCGGCCGCCTGGGCGGGCTGAAGAAGCTGGTCGAGGGCAGCGTCGAGGACATCGACGCGCGCGAGATCAACTCGATCCCGCTGTTCAGCGACGCGGACGGGCACACGGTCGTGGTCCGCGTCGGCCGCTACGGGCCGTACCTCGAGCGCGAGGTCAACGGCGAGTCGCAGCGCGCGAACCTGCCCGAGGACCTGCCGCCGGACGAGCTGTCGCAGGAGATCGCGGAGAAGCTGTTCGCGACCCCGCAGGAGGGCCGCACGCTGGGCACCGACCCGGTGAGCGGGCACGACATCGTCGCCAAGGAAGGCCGCTTCGGGCCGTACGTGACCGAGGTGCTGCCGGAGATCGAGATCCCCGAAGACGCCACGGCCGCGCAGAAGAAGGCGTTGAAGGCGAAGGCGCCGAAGCCGCGTACGGGCTCGCTGTTCAAGTCGATGGACATCGAGACCATCACGCTGGACGACGCGCTGAAGCTGCTGTCGCTGCCGCGCGTGGTCGGCAAGGACCCGGAGTCCGGGGACGAGATCACGGCGCAGAACGGGCGCTACGGGCCGTACCTGAAGAAGGGCACGGACTCGCGTTCGCTCTCGACCGAGGACCAGCTCTTCTCGATCACCCTCGAAGAAGCGCTGAAGATCTACTCGGAGCCGAAGCAGCGTGGCCGGTCCGCGACCGCGAAGCCGCCGCTCAAGGAGCTCGGCGAGGACCCGGTGTCGAAGAAGCCGATGGTGGTCAAGGACGGCCGGTTCGGCCCGTACGTGACCGACGGCGAGTACAACGCGACGCTGCGGAAGGGCGACGACATCGAGTCGCTGACCGCGGAACGGGCGTCCGAGCTGCTGGCGGAGAAGCGGGCCAAGGGCCCGGCGCCGAAGCGGAAGGCGCCGGCGCGTAAACCGGCTTCGACGACGGCGAAGACGGTCAAGGCGGGCACGACCAAGAAGGCGACCACGGCCAAGCGGTCGAGCTCGACCGCGACGAAGGCCAAGTAACCGCGGCTCGAGGGTCTCCCCTGGTGGGAGGCCCTCGACGTCACACCTTCGAGTGACACCTCGAACGCATGTTCGGGAAATTGTCGGTGGTGCCGGGTTCCATGGACGCGTGACCGAAACACCACGCACCGTGCACACGGTGACCACCAAGATCCTGAAGCCGGTCCGGGCGGCGGCCGCCGGCAGTTCCACCGCCCTGGAGCTGATCGGGTCGCTGCCCGGCTTCGTCGGCAGCGGCGGCGTCTGCGGCGTCGCCGTCGCGATGTCCGGCGAGCCGTGGACCTCGGCGTTCTACGACGACCGGACCACCTTCGGCATCGCAGGCGACGGCGTGCGCTTGTTCGGGTCCTCGCCGGGCTCGGTGGCGAAGGTGCTGCACGCGGCGCTGGCTCGCCTGGAGCCGCTCTCGCCGGGGCCAGGCGAGGGCCTGTACCTCGACGCCGACGAGCGCGGCGTGCTCGGGCCCGGACAGGATTGTCTCGTCCTCGACCTGATGGACGACCTGCGGCGGCCCCGGCTCGGCACCGTCCAGTTCGACATCGCGCGCGACGGCGAGCAGCGGCCGTGGGACGTGCTGGCGTTCGTGGACGACGACCGCGGCCGTCACCTGGCGGCGCTGAGCAGACCGAGGGGCGGCCACCGCCGGTTCTGGTGGCTGCCCGGAAGCGTCGACCGGCTCGCGGAGTTCGTCGAAGGGCGGGTGCCGGACCATGGCTGAGCCGCTCGCCGACCGCTCACCGAACCATGTCACCCTCTCGAACATATGTGCGAGAAATTGTCGGTGCCAGGGTGTTCAATCAAGGGGTGAGCAACGCAGTAGCCGTCTTCGACGTCATCGACGAGGTCATCGCCCCGCTCTCGGCCGAGGTGCCGGAGCGGCCCTCGGTGATGGAGTTCTACGACCCGGAGTTCGAGATCCCGCCGGTGCTGGCGGACACCGGACCGCTGCCGGGCCGGCACCCCTCGCCGCCGTCCGCGCGGAGCCTCGCGGACGAGGTGGAGCAGTACACGCGGTTCGTCGCCGGGATGGCGGCGATCGGCCTCGCACCGGGCGGCGAGGTCACCGCGGAAGCCGTCGGGCTGTACCGGGCGCTGCGCGGTGGCTTCATCCGCGGCGTCGTCACCGGCGTCTTCCCGGCCAGGGCCAAGCCGTGGGAGGTGCGGTTCTTCGGCGACGAGGACTACACGACGGTCCTGCACAAGCTGGGCAACCGCGCGCGGCTGCGGTCGGGCTTCCTCAGCGAGCTGCCGGGCTGGGTGTTCGACGGCCTGCCCGACCGGCCACCGGGGCCGGGCGAGCACCTGCGCATCGAAACGGACGAGCGCGGGCTGATCCCGCACCGGTGCGAGCGGGCGGTCGAGCTGATCCGGGAGTGCGCGGCCCGGCCGCGGCTGGGCACGGTGCTGGTCGACCTCGCGGTGCGCAACGCGATCCTGGCCGAGTACCCGCACGGCGCGTTCGGCCTGGTGGACAACGACCTGGGCCGCTACCAGTTCAGCGCGGCGGTGGCCCGGAACGGGCGCTGGACGGTGACGTGGGGTCCGGCGTCCCGGAGCACGGCCGAGCAGTGGATCGTCGAGGCGGTGCAGAGCCATGCGTGAGGAAGGAGCGGTGCGGACAACGGAAGGGGAGGGCGTGGACAGGGTGGTCGCGGCGGCCCCGCGGGACCTGACCGTGCGCGAGGCGATCCTGGCGGCCGCCGAGCAGAACAGCGGCGTCCCCCACCAGCGACAGGCGGCCGCGCAGCCGGCAGCCGAGGCCACCGAGGCCGACGAGCGCGCCCCGGACGAGAGGCGACGGCATGGCTGAGCGCACAGCAGCGCGTGAACTGCTGGAGCTGGCGGCCGGTCCGGTGCTGGCGGCGATGCCGGACCGCGAGCCGGTCGACCGGCTGTACAACCCGGACGTCAGCGACGACGACATCCTGGTGCACGGCCCGGTATCGGACGACCCGGCGGACCTGGTGGCGGAGGTCGAGCGGCACATGGCGTGGGCCGCGTGGATCGACGGCACGCCGTTCGGCGAGGACGGCGAGCTCAACGAGATCGGCTTCGAGGTGGTGTCGCTGATGCTGCGCGGCTCGGTCCGGGCGGCGTTGTGCGGCGTGTTCGACGGAGGACCGGAGATGGCGGACATCCGGTGCTACGCCGACGGGGAAAGGGCGTTCATGATGGGCTCCCTCCCCGGCCGCACGGCGATCCACCTGGCCGACTTCGACGAGCTGCCGGAGATGCTGGTGGCCGAGCTGCCGGAGGTCCCGTTCGGCGCCTCACCCAGGGCGATCTGGCTCTCGGTGGACGCGGACGGCCTGGTCCACGACGGCCAGGACGACGACGTGGGCGCAATGCGCGAGCTACTGGCCCGCCCGAGATCGGGAACGGCGGTCCTGGACATGCTGGCCTTCGGCGGCCTGTGCGCAGAGTTCCCGGACCACGGATTCGTCCTGGTGGACACGGACCTGGGACGGTTCGCACTGGCCGCCCTGGACCGAGGAGAGGGCCGCCGCCAGCTGGTCCTGAGCCCCTTCAGCCGAGGAATGCTCCGCGACTGGTGCCGGAAGATGATCGACCTCGGGCAGGAGGAGATGCCCTGAGCGAGCGATGAGACAAGGGGCGGGGAGGGGGAGGGGGAGGGGGAGGAGGGAAGGAAGAGCCGGCTGACCGGACGGCGTGGGTGCGGCTGGCGCACAACGCGGCGCAGCGAGCCCGATCCGGCCCAGCGCGGCTTGGCCCGGTTCGGTCCGGCCCGGCTCGGCTCGGTCCGGCTCGAGGCCCTCCACCGCGCCCCATCCACCGGCCGACCCTCACCCGGCAAACTGGCCACCCACGGCCAGTCACTGGCCAACCGCCCGCAACCGCCACTGTGATCGGTCTCACTACGATCTGTCACCATTGGCGGTCGACCGAACCACCGGCGGACTGGACACTGCAGGGGGTTCGGGCGCGGGCTTGCGCTGCGTGACGGACCATCCACTGGAGACAGAGCCATTGGGCGGATGCGTTATCCGCCAGCGTCGCTACCCTGGAAAGGCGAGGACATTCAGTAGTGAGGTGGTCACCATGAGCGCGAACGGTGAGGCTCCCTTCTTCAATGCCCCCGAGCTCACTCAGCGCGACGGCACTCTGTCCGAAGCACCTGGCGAGATGTTCGCCGACCCGGTATCCGGGCTGGTCACCGCGGCACCGGAGCCACGCGGCGCGGTGGCGAATGGCCACGAGCCCGCCGCCATCCCGGTGGCCGGGCCGGTGCAGCCCGACGAAGAGGCCGTGCGGCGGATGGTCGAGGAAACGCTTCGCGACGACAAGGACGCCGAGGTGAAGACGCCGGTGGCGATCCCGCCGGCCGGCACGCTCGGTGACAAGCCGCCGATGGGGTTGCTGCCGCGGCAGCGGAACCGGCAGCGCAGCACCTGGCCGAGCCGTCCGCCGCAGATCATGCGGCCCGTGCGGCAGGATCCGCTGGCCGAGGACGATGTCGACGACGTCGATGTCGTGCCCGTCAAGCGGCGGCGGCTGCCGCGGATGCCGTCGGTGACGATGCCGGCCTTCAACCGGCCGTCGTCGAGTGCGGCCGGGGTGATGCTCGCCGTCGCGTTGCTGATCGTGTTCGGTTTCGTCGCCATCGAAATGGTGTCCAGCCTGGTCAGCAGCGTGACCGGGCTGTTCGACTAGCGTTCCTTCGCTGGTCACCACACGGGGCCGTGCCGCGCGCCGAGGGCCGATCGGGCTACCCTGACTTCACGGTCGGGCTCTCGCGCGAGGGCGTCCGGCACCGCGGTGACTAGTGGGGTGGGCGTATCAGCGAGGGCGTGCGATCGGTACCCGGGGCCGGTCCGGGTGCGTCGTCGGGCGCCGAGGCGTCCACGATCAACCGGGTCCGGCGGGTACTGGCGATCAAACCGTTCCGGCGCCTCTGGGGCGTCACGTACCTGTGCAGCGTGGCCGACTGGCTGAACATCCTGGCCCTCACCGGCCTGGCCACGAAGCTCACGGACAACTACTTCGCGCAGAACTTCGCCTTCGTCGGCGTCGTGCTGACCGGCCTGGCGCCGGGGCTGCTGTTCGCGCCGATCGGCGGGCTGCTCGCCGACCGGTTCGACCGGCGCAAGGTGATGGTCGTCGCCGACCTGCTGCGGTGCGGCTTCCTGCTGTCCATCGCCATCGTCGGCGCGCCGTGGTGGCTGCTCGTCGGCAACTTCCTCGTCGGCTGCGCGTCGAGCATGTGGATCCCCTCGAAAGAGGCCGCGGTCCCCAACCTGCTCCGCCGGCCCGACCAGGTCGAGACGGCCAACCAGCTCGGCATGGTGATGACCTACGGCCTCGCCGTCATCACCGCGGCCGGTGCGAACGCGATCATCACCGGCGTCAACACGACCTTCCACCTGTTCGGCGACAACGCGAGCCTCAGCATCGCCAAGCTCGTCGTCATCATCACCGGCCTGCTCTACCTGGCCAGCGCGATCATCCTCGCGACCCGGATCCCCGAACTTTCCCTGCGCAACGTCCACGCGCTGCCGGAACAGAAGGTCAAGGCGGCCGACGAGGAGAAGTTCGGCGTCGGCCAGATGATCGCCGACGGCTTCCGGTTCATCCGCAGCACGCCGCTCGTGCGCGGCCTGCTCGTCGGCGCGTTCGGCGCGTTCGCCGCCGGCGGCGCGGTGATCGGCTCGGCCAAGCCGTACTCCTCGAGCCTGCTCGCCGGTGACTCGGCGTTCAACCTGCTGGTCCTGGCCGTCTTCCTCGGCCTGGCCACCGGCATGGCCACCGCGCCGAAGCTCGCCCGGCGGCTCGCGCACGACCGCCTGTTCGGCATCTCGATCGTCGCCGCCGCGGTCTCGCTGACGGTGGTGGCGTTGTCGCCGCACCTGGCCTTCTCGCTGGTCGCGGTGTTCTTCGTCGGCATCTGGGCGGGGACGGCGTTCCTCACCGGCGTCACGATCATCGGGTCCCGCGTCGAGGACGCCATCCGCGGCCGGATCAACGCGATCTACCAGCTGATGATGAAGCTGGTGCTGTTCGGCACCACCGTCACCGTGCCGCTGCTGGTCGGCCTGGTGCACCAGCGCAACGTCACCGTCTGGGGCAGCGAGCTCAGCATCGACGGCACGCGGCCGGTGATGCTCGGCGGCGCCGTGATCGCGCTGGTCGCCGGCCTCTTCGCCTACCGGCAGATGGACGACAAGCGCACCGAGCCGATCCTCGCCGACCTGCGCAACGCGCTGCGCCGCACGCCGCGGCGCGTCAACGGCTTCCTCATCGCCGTCGAGGGCACCACCGCGATCAACACCGCGATCCAGGCCGTCAACCTGGCCGACTGGCTGCGCGGCGGCACCCGGCCGGTCGTCGTCGCCGCCGACCCCGCGCTCGACGACCAGCGGCTCACCGCGCTCGTCTCCGGTGCCTCGCTCACCGGGGCGCGCGCACAGGCGCTGGCCGCCGCCGCGGTGCGGGCCGACATCGTCGAGCGGCACGTCCAGCCGGCGCTCGACGCCGGTTCGGTGGTCGTCATGGAGCGGTTCGTCGACTCGCCGCTGGCGCACCTGTCCGCCGTCGCCGGGCTCGACAGCGACGAGCTCGAAGGCCTCGCCGACTGGGCGACCGGCCGGCTGCGCCCGGACCTGACCGTCCTGCTGGACGCCGCCCCGAACGGCGCCCCGCGCGACAAGTCGGCCGCGTTGAACGACCAGTGGCGCGTCCAGCACCTGCTCACCGAGATGGCCGCGGCCGACCCGGACAGGTACGTCGTGATCGACGCCGACGGCACCGACACCGAGGTCGCCGAGCGCATCCGCACCGCGTTGCGCGCCGTGTTCGTCGGCCGCCTGTCCGCGCTGGCGCCGACGACGGAGAAGCCGGTCACCCTGCCACTGGAGACCCTGCCCGTCGAGACCCCGGAAGTGCCTCGCGTGGAGGCGAAGTGACGACGACCGAACGCATCGGCGTCTGGAACCAGCTGGTCGGCCAGGAGCCTGCGGTCGAAACGCTGAGCGCGGCCGCTTCGGCCGCCGCCAAGATCATCGCGGGCGAGCCCGCCCCGCCGGGCGCGATGACGCACGCCTGGCTGCTCACCGGGCCGCCCGGCTCCGGCCGCTCGGTGGCCGCCCGGACGTTCGCCGCGGCCCTGCAGTGCAGCACCGGCACGGGCTGCGACGCCTGCCCCGGCTGCCACACGACGATGGCGGGCACGCACGCCGACGTCCGGCTGGTGGTCCCGGAAGGACTGTCCATTTCGGTCGCCGAGATGCGCGCGCTGGTGCAGGCCGCCGCGCGCCGCCCGACGACCGGCAACTGGCAGGTCGTGATCATCGAGGACGCCGACAGGCTCACCGAAGGCGCGTCGAACGCCCTGCTGAAGGCCGTCGAGGAGCCGCCGGACCGCACGGTGTTCCTGCTCTGCGCGCCCTCGGACCACCCCGAGGACGTCTCGGTGACGATCCGCTCGCGCTGCCGCCTGGTGACGCTCCGGACGCCGCCGCCGGAGGCGATCGCCGACGTGCTGATGCGGCGGGACAACGTCGACGCCGAACGCGCGCACTGGGCGGCTTCGGTGTGCGGCGGCCATGTCGGCCGCGCGCGCCGCCTCGCCACCGACGAGGCCGCGCGGCAGCGCCGCGCCACCGTGCTGCGGATCCCGCTCGGCCTCCGCCGGATGAGCGACGTCTTCACCTGCGCCGACCAGCTGATCAGCGCGGCCGAGGCGGACGCGGGCGAGGCCAGCAAGGCCCGCGACGAAGACGAGCGCAACGAGCTGCGCACGGCGATGGGCGGCGACGGCGTCGGCAAGGGCGTCGCCGGCGCCAAGCGCGCCGCCGAAGCCGCGGTCAAGCAGCTCGAGAAGAAGCAGAAGTCCCGCGCAACACGCACCCAGCGCGACACGCTCGACCTCGCCCTGGTCGACCTCGCGGGCTTCTACCGCGACGTCCTGGTGACGACGACCCGCTCCGGAGCGACGCTCAACCACCCGGACCACGCCGACCAGATCCGCGAAGCGGCCTCGTCCTGGACGACGGAGTCGACGCTCCGCCGGCTCGAAGCGGTGCTGGAGTGCCGGGACGCGATCGAGCTGAACGTCAAGCCACGTATCGCCGTCGAAGCGATGGTCACGACGCTGCGCCAAGGCTGAGCACAAAGGAGCCCGCCAGGCGCACCTGACGGGCTCCTTCATACCCCTCGGATCACTCGCGCGGACGCGGCGAGGGCTTGAACGGCTTCGCTTCGACGGCCACGGCCAGCGGGCGACGGCGGCCACCCGGCATCGCGGCCACCATGACCACGCCGAGCAGCAGCATCGCGGTGCCGGTCCAGAACAGCGGCACGGTGTCGTACGCGCCACCGGTGTAGGCGAGGTTCTTCACCGGGCCCTTCGGCGCCTCCCCGCCCGCGGGCGGCGGCGTCGACGTCGTCCCGCAGACCACGCCGCCGGTCGGCGCGTACGCCCGGGCGATCTGCTCGCCGAGCGACAGCTGGGCCAGCGACGAGGGCAGGTTCTTCGCCTGGTCGTCCGGCAGCAGGCTCTTGAGCTTGGTCGTCGGCAGCAGCTGCAGGTCGAACATCCGCGCCGACGCGCCCAGCTGGAACCCCTTGAACGGCGTCGTCATGTTGGCCGACTTCTGGTCGAGCCCGGCGATGCTCAGCCGCAGCACGCCGAGGTCGAGCACGGTGCCCGCGGTGGTCCCCACCTGCTGGATCTGCCCGGCCGCGGTGGCGAGCAGGCCGCCGACCACGGGGATGTCCTTGACGGCGCCGAACTGGTCGCTCAGCGGCTTAAGCGGCAGCCCGATCGGGATGTCCTTGGTCGGGTGCGCCGCGTCGAGCGTGTACAGCACCTTGCCGCCGGCTTCGATGGTCAGCACCGGCGCGGTGTACTCGACCTTGGACGTCTTCGCGTCGCCGGTGGAGGTCACCTTCAGCGTCGGCTGGCTGGCCACCTTGATGCTCAGCGCGAGCGGCGTGCCCTTGAGGATCTCGATGTCCGCGGCCTGCAGCGTCGACGTCGACTGCACGGCCTTGTTCTTCGAGCCCGGGATGTCGACCAGCTTCACCTGCGACCGCGACGACAGCGTGTTCGGCAGGCTCAGCAGCGACCCGGTGCCGTCCGCGGTGGTCTGTCCGCCGCCCTGCAGCAGGCCGCCGAGGCTCTGCAGGCCCTTCGTCAGGTCGAACCCGCTGGCCAGCGAGCTGGGGTCGAGCTTCGGCTTCAGCGCGTCCAGCCCGAGGTTCGGCATCGACGGCACGACGTTGAGCAGCGACAGGCTGGCCACGGACGTGCTGGCATCGGCGATGGTGTCGACGCACGGCCCGAGCGTCTGGCTCCACCGCGCGTGCGCGCTCCCATTCAGCAGCCCGACGTTGAGCAGCGGATTCGACGGCGCATTGAGGCCACCGCTGACCGGCTGCGGGTTGTCGGGCAACGCGGTCTGCACAACACTGCCCGGCGTCTGCGGCGCGTTCCCGCCAACGGACAACCCGAACGGCGACGCCTGCGCAATCGACTTCTCGTAGTTCAGGTAGGCGTCGGAGTTCGCCGATGCGCTCGACAGCCCCATCCCGGCCTCGAGCGCCGACTGCTTCGGCAAGGTCTGCCCGAACCCCGGCAGGATGGTGCTGGTCGGCACGGCATTGGGCAGCAACCGGATGATCCCGAGCGCAGTCCCGGCATCCCCAACGGCCTGCCCGAGCGGCTGCGGCCCGATGGGCGCCGAGATCGGCGCCTGCCCCGGATTCGCCGGCTGCGGAATCGGCGTCGTCGGATAGGTCGGATCGGCGTAGGCGGGCGCCGCGCTGAACAGGACAAGCGCGCCAGCCGCCGTCAGCGCCACCGAACGGGGCAGTCTTCGCCGCATGTGCCAGAGCCTCCAGACAGGTCAACCGGGGAGTGAGACCGACGTCATAGGGCCCTAACGACGGTCCCCCCGAAAAGTGACGCGCACAGCCTCCGCTACACTTGCTATCGTCGCCAGCGCAAGCAGGAGACAACGCCGCCTTAGCTCAGTCGGCCAGAGCGATTCACTCGTAATGAATAGGTCAGGGGTTCGATTCCCCTAGGCGGCTCCGCAGGTCAGGCCCCATCCGAGAGTCCTCGGGTGGGGCCTGACTCGTCTAGCGGGTGGCTAAGTGGGTGACCTGGGTCCCTCGAAAATTCCCGGAAGACCACCCGGTGAGGTAGACCGCGTGCCGTAACGGCCGCGGCGCAGTCAGCGACCAAGGTGCGCGGACGTCGAGCGAGGGGTGGTCTGCGTGCTCAACTGGTTCGATCCCCTGACAGCGGCGCTCTCCGCCGTTGTACTGCCGATCGGCTACTTTCTGATCCGCCGGCTTGTCAAGTTCCTCAAGGAGCACGCCTCAGAACTTCTCGACGCGGTCTTCTTCGCGGTCGGGCGGGTCTTCCGGACCGCGTTGATGCGCCGTGTCAGTCTTCGGCGGTATTGCCGCACCCTGCTGGGGAAGTCCGGCAACCGGTACCTCGCCGTTCCCGGAAGGACGTCCGTTCTCCTGGAGACGGACTCGGTCTTCGTGCCGCTGCGGTTCAGCAAGAAGATGGGCTCCCAGAACCTCATGAACGAGGTGTTGGGCAAGGGCCTCCGGGTGCGGATCATCGGCGATCCCGGATCCGGCAAGAGCTCTCTCGTCAAGAAGATGTTCCGGCAGATGCTGAGCCAGGGCCTGCACGGCTTACCCCAGCACAAGCTGCCGATCATGCTGGAGCTGAAGACCTTCTCGCCGCCGGACCTGGCCGAGGACTTGCTCGGCAAGTGGGCCTATGGGGAGCTGCGTCGCGCTGTCGCCGCCGTTGAGGGCTTCGAGATGGAGAAGCTGTTCGACGTGTACGCGCTCGGCCGTGGCGTGGTGGTCCTGCTGGACGGGCTCGACGAGGTCGCCGGTGATGTCTATCCCCGAGTCGCGACGGCGATCCTGGAGCTGAGCAGGCTGCTGGAGAACAAGAGCGACGGCAACTCGGTCGTGCTCACCATGCGCAGCCAGTTCCACCAGCAGATCGGCGAGCACTTCGACGACGGCTTCCCGATGGTGGTCCAGATCCAGCCGTTCACGCCGAGCGGTATCTACCGGTTCCTCGGCAACTGGCCGTTCGACGACGACCCCGAGGCGCAAGTCACCCGGCTCTACAGCGAGCTGGCCGACCGGCCGACACTCCGGGAGATGTGCTCGAACCCGCTCGTGCTCGCCATGTACGTCGCCAGCGACGTGGAGGGCAGGCACGACGGCGGCGCCCCGGACACCCGTACCGCGTTCTACTCGAACGTCGTAGAGGAACTCCTGGTCCGGCGACGCAGCCGGCAGCTCGGCAGCCAAGCCCGGTCGATGCTGCGCGAGCAGCGCGAAACCATTCTCGGGCGGCTGGCCCGCGACAACATCGCCGACCCGGCGCAGCCGGCCAATTCACTGAGCTGGTCGACGGCGATCGAGGTGGTGCGGGACGTCCTCCAAGCGTCCGCAGAGGTCGCCGAGGTCGAATTCCTGCGGATTCTGAACGAAACCGGCATCATCTCGGAAGAACGGCCGCGCGAGTCGTTCCGGTTCATCCACCTCACCTTCTGCGAGTTCCTCGCCGCGCGCGAATTCGCGCAGGGAATCACCGGCGGGTGGCAGGCACTGCGTGACCTCCAGAAGGCTTTCGCCAAGTCTTCTCAAGCGCAGTTGCGGAGCCGTCTTGTCGAGGTCATTCCGTTCTGCGTGGCGTCCACGCACCGGTCCGAGCGGACGGATGCCCTCATCGGGCTCGCCCCCTTCGTCGACAGCGAGACACTCGGGCGCTGCTTCCTGGAGACGCAGGCCTACGACCTTGCCCTTTGGGCGGATTACCGTGCCAGCGAGGAGAAAGCACTGGAGTCGACGCCCTCCGACCAATGGGACGAGGACTGGCTCCGGCGATTGCACCTGTTCAGCGTGGTGCTGTCTGACGAGGCGGAGTGGCGGGTCCTGTTCAACCGCGAGGACGACGGCCACAAGGACGAGTTCTTCGCAACCCTCATCCGGTCGGACAAGAGCCGCCTGAGCCGGGTCTTCGTGACGTTCGCCAGGACAGACGCTCCCGCCGCGTTCCGGCTCGCCGATGCGGTCGGCATGGACCTGGTGGCGGAACGGCCGGGGCTGATCATCGCCAGCTTCGACGATCCGGCGTTCCGTTCGCTGGCGATCCAGAAGTTCGAAGCCCTTCGCCCGACCGAGAACACGAAGAAGCTGGAGCAGTGGAGCATCGTCCTCGCGCACGCGGGGATGACCAGCGAGTTCGTTGCGGACGAGCTGGCGGACCGAGATCCCACGCCGCTGCAGGCGCGCGTCAACGGTTCACTGGACGCCTCGAGCCGGTGGTACTTCGACGGCAAACCACCGTCGGCCGAGACCCGATCACTGTGGAGTGCGCGGCGGATCCTGGGGCCTTCGATGTACAGCTACGCCTTGACGTTGGTGATCACCCGGAGGCTGCCGTCGCCGTTCGGAACCAAATCGGAAGCGACCGGAATCGATCTCCTGGCCACGCTGGTCCCGCCTGGCCGTCTTCGGCGTCGATGGGTCTCGGTTTCGCTCGCCTTCCTTTTTTTGACGGCGTATCTCGCACTTTACGCAACGGTCGTCTTACCCCTGGGAAAAGTGTCCGAACTGGTGGGTATGACGATTGGCGGGGCATTCGCTGTGCTGCTCTATGCAGTGCTGGCGCTGGTGGCTGCGTCGCTGAAGTACCCAAGTGCCCGGCGGTTTTCCTATGCGATCTTGGCCAACGTCCAGCCGCCTTGGGGAGATGAGCCCTGGCGTCGCGTCTTCCGGCGTATCTTCCTCATTCGCCTTCCGCGGTTGGTGCTCCGCAGGGTAAAGGCGGTGGGTGTCCAGCTGCGGCGAGACACCTTCGTGCCTCCAGAGGTGGCAACGGCCGCTGACGACGAGCGGCGCAACACCGTGCGCGCCCTGCTGGCCGACAACGACGGGTGACGGACAACGAGAACCACCCGGATGGGTCGTCTCGAAGACGAGAGAAGGCCCCCGCTCGCCGAGCGGGGGCCTTCGGGATCGTCAGGGTCTTACTTCGGCGGGGTCAGCTTCACCACCGTGGCCTTCGCGTCGCCTCGGGGGGTGCGGTAGGTGATCTCGTCGCCCGCCTTCGCGCCCACCAGCGCCAGGCCCAAAGGGCTGTCCGAAGTGATCGCGTCCGCGTCCTCGCCGGGGACCGTCACCACCTGGAACGTCTCTTCGTCGCCGTCCGGGAAGCGCAAGGAGACCACCGTTCCGTCCGGTAGCTGGCTGTTGCCGTAGCCTCCGTGCTCCATCTTGGCCGCCAGGTCGGCGATCTGGCGGTCCAGGCGGGCCGCGGCCTCTGCGCGGTCGATTACGTCCGCCTGGTCTGCCGCGTCGCCCGTGCGCTCCTGCTCGCCCGGTTGCGGCGCGAGGGCCTCCCGCTGCGCGCGCAAGTTTGCGATTTCCTTCTCCAGCTGGCTGCGCGCAGCCGGGCTGAGCCCCTTGTCCCCTGAGATCACCATGCCGGGCATTGTCCGCTGCGCGGACCGGGGTGGCCAATCCGGTTTTTCACCCGAACGCCACCCACCGGACGTCTGCCCTAGGATTTCCAGGCTGACGTCCAGGAAGAAGGTAACGAGAATCACCGTGAGCGCAGTCCCCGGTCGCAGCGAGCGGCTCTCGCCCAACCAGCTGGCCAAGCAGGAACAGATCGTCGAGGCCGCCCGCGTCGTCCTCGCCCGCGATGGCCTCGCCGGGTGCACCGTGCGGGCCATCGCCGATGCCGGCCCGCTCACCAAGAGCGCCATCCACTACTACTTCGCCGACATCGACGTCCTCATCGACCGGGCCATGGCCGCGCACATCACCGCCTTCGCCGCGGGCCTGCGTGAGGTCGCCGCGAAGCACGACGAACCCCGTGAGCGGCTCTTCGCCGTCCTCGAGGAGTACCTGAGCGTCTTCGCCGGCAACCCCAACGCCGCCTTCCTCTGGTTCGAGTACTGGATCGCCGCCGGGCGCGCGCAGCACCCGCAGGCCATTGACGTCATGCTCACCTCGCTCACGGAACTGCTCGCCGAGCTGCTCGCCCCGCTCGACGTCGACGACCCGCGGGCCAGGGCCCGTGCGCTGCTGTCCTACCTGCTCGGCACCGTCGTCCAGCAGCGCGTGCGCCCGCGGCCGTTCGCCACGCTGCGTGCCGACATCGAGGCGCTCTGCTTCGCGAACTACGGGTAGAAACCGCCAATAGATCCGTACTGCTCCGGATTGTGTCCTCCGTCCGGCTCCGGCCAAGGTCGAGGAACCCCCGAGAGCAGGAGACGTGATGCGCACACGAACGTGCATGGCCGCGGCCGCGGCCGTCCTCTTGGTGCTCACCCTCGGCGGCCAGGCCGGTGCCGCCCAGCCCGGCGGCCCGCAGGTCTACGAGGTGACCGGCGCCGCCACCGCCCAGCAGCGCACCGAGGTCGCGCGCACCGGCGCGGACATCCTCGACGCCGAAGGCGCGACGACCACGGTCATCGCCAACCCCGGCGAAGCCGCCCAGCTGCGCGCGCTGGGCTACGGCGTCAAGTCGCTCGGCAAGGTGAACCGGCCGCAGGGCACGGCGACCGTCGAGGACTTCCCGGCCGGCTACACCGGCTACCACACCTACGCCGAGACGCAGACCGAGCTGCAGAAGACCGTCGCGAACTACCCGGCGCTCGCGAAGCTCGGCAGCGCCGGCACCTCGTACGAGGGCCGCGCGTTGTCGCTGATCAAGATCAGCGACAACGTCGCCACCGACGAGAACGAGCCCGAGGTCCTCTTCACCTGCAACCAGCACGCGCGCGAGCACCTCACCACCGAGATGTGCCTGCACATCGTGCAGCGCCTGACCAGCGGGTACGCCACCGATCCGGCGATCAAGCGACTTGTCGACAGCACCGAGATCTGGGTGATCCCCAGCGTCAACCCGGACGGCTCCGAGTACGACATCTCCGGCGGCACGTTCCACAGCTGGCGCAAGAACCGCCAGGGCCCCGGCACCGACACGAACCGCAACTGGGGCTACAAGTGGGGCTGCTGCGGCGGCTCGTCGGGCTCGACGTCCAGCGAGACCTACCGCGGCACGGCGGCGTTCTCCGCACCCGAGACCCGGGCCGTGTCGAACTGGGTGAACTCGCGGGTGGTCGGCGGCGTCCAGCAGATCAAGACGCACATCGACTTCCACACCTACTCCGAGCTGGTGCTCTGGCCGTTCGGCTACACCTACGCCGACACCGCGCCGGGCATGACCGCGGCCGAGGCGCAGAAGTTCCAGACGCTCGGCAAGCAGATGGCCGCGACCAACGGCTACACGCCGGAGCAGTCCAGCGACCTCTACATCACCGACGGCAGCGTCAACGACTGGATGTGGGCGACGCACAAGATCTGGAGCTTCACCTTCGAGATGTACCCGAAGGGCAGCAGCCCCGGCTTCTACCCGCGCGACACCCAGATCGTGCCGCAGACGACCCGCAACGACCAGGCCGTCGACATCCTGATCAACGCCGCGATCACCGGTTGACCCCCAGCAACCGGCCGCGGCTCGCGAACGGCCCCCTTTCCCGCTCGGCCGGGGAAGGGGGCCTGCGCGGTTTAGGGTGCGGGGCATGCCTCTGTTCTCGTTCGAAGGGCTCAGCCCGCAGGTCCACCCGGACGCCTGGATCGCCCCCACCGCCACCCTCATCGGCGACGTCGTCGTCGAGAAGGACGCCTCGGTCTGGTTCGGCGCGGTGATCCGGGCCGACTTCGGCCGGATCGTCATCCGGGAGGGCGCCAACATCCAGGACAACTCGGTGATCCACGTCAACGACGGCGTCTGCGAAGTCGGCAAGAACGTCACCGTGGGCCACCAGTGCCTGGTGCACGACTGCACGATCGGGGAGCAGGCGCTGATCGGCAACGGCTCGACCGTGCTCGACAAGGCGAAGATCGGCGCGCGGGCCTTGGTCGCGGCCGGGGCCACGGTGACGCCCGCGACGGAGGTGCCCGAGGAGGTCATCGCGATGGGCAGCCCGGCGAAGAAGTTCGTCCCGCTGACCGACTCGGCGCGGATGTGGGTCGAGCACAACGCGGCGATCTACCAGGAGCTGGCACGGCGGCACCGCGCGGGCACGAAACCGGTTTGACTCTCCAGTAACTGGAGACTCTAGCTTCGGGGCATGGCTCCGAAGAAGAAACTCACCCACCAAGTCACCCTGGAACTCGCCGCGGGCAACGCCCCGGTCGTCGACCTCGGCAAGATGCTGGGGCAGACCGGGGTCAACCTCGTCGAGATCAAGAAGACCTACGACGCCGCCACGGCGGCCCAGCGCGGCGACATCGTGCCGGTGGTCGTCTCGGTGTTCGAGGACCGCTCGTTCGCACTCCGGCTCAAGACGCCCCCGACGTCGTTCCTCATCAAGAAAGCACTGGGGGACAAGGGTTCCGCGCGTCCCGGGCACGAGGTCGCGGGCAAGCTGACGACGCAGCAGCTCCGCGAGATCGCCGAACGGAAGCTGCCGGACCTCAACACGTCCGACGTCGAGGCGGCGATGCGCACGATCGCCGGCACGGCCCGCTCGATGGGGGTCGTGGTCGTGGATTGACGTGCATCGCGCTTCGAGCGGGGTGGTCTAGGCTCTTACGCGCAGCAGCGACTGGCGCCATCGAGGTGGAGCACCACCGGGAAGCGACGACGAGGCCGGCACCGCGCGCCTGGGTGAAGGCCACTCCAGAGCCGGAGTACGCCATGACACACCAGCCGAAACTGACCGCGCTCGCCACCGCCGACCCCGCCATCGCCGGGCTCGTCGAGGACGAAGCCCAGCGCCAGCACGACAAGATCCGCCTGATCGCCTCGGAGAACTACGTCTCGCAGGCCGTCCTCGAGGCGACCGGGAGCGTGCTGACCAACAAGTACTCCGAGGGCTACGCGGGCAAGCGGTACTACGAGGGCCAGCAGTTCATCGACCAGGTCGAGCAGCTGGCCATCGAGCGGGCGAAGGCGGTGTTCGGCGCCGAGCACGCGAACGTCCAGCCGTACTCCGGGTCCCCGGCGAACCTGGCCGTGTACCTGGCCTTCGCCCAGCCCGGTGACACCGTGCTCGGCATGGCGCTGCCGGATGGCGGCCACCTCACGCACGGCTGGAGCGTCTCGGCGACCGGCAAGTGGTTCACCCCCGTGCGCTACGGCGTCGCCAAGGAGACCGGCCGCGTCGACCTCGACCAGGTGCGCGACCTGGCCCGCCAGCACCGGCCGAAGCTCATCTTCGCCGGCGGCACGGCGATCCCGCGGACCATCGACTTCCCGGCGTTCGCCGAGATCGCGCGTGAGGTGGACGCGGTGCTCGTCGCCGACATCGCGCACATCGCCGGCCTGGTCGCGGGCGGCGCGCACCCGTCGCCGGTCGGGCACGCGCAGGTGATCACCACGACCACGCACAAGACCCTGCGCGGCCCGCGCGGCGCGATGATCCTGTCCGACGCCGACCACGCGAAGGCCGTCGACAAGGCCGTGTTCCCTGGGCTCCAGGGCGGCCCGCACAACCACACGACCGCGGCGATCGCCGTCGCGCTCGGCGAAGCGCAGCGCCCGGACTTCAGCGAGTACGCGCACACGATCGTCGCCAACGCGAAGGCCCTCGCCGACGCACTCCTCGCGAAGGGCTACGACCTGGTGTCCGGCGGCACGGACAACCACCTGCTGCTGATCGACCTGACGAACAAGGCGGTCGCGGGCAAGCCGGCCGCGCAGGCGCTGGACCGCGCGGGCATCGAGCTGAACTACAACACGGTGCCGTTCGACCCGCGCAAGCCGTTCGACCCGTCCGGCATCCGGCTCGGCACGTCCGCGATCACCACCCGCGGCCTCAAGCCGGAGCACCAGCCGCAGGTGGCCGAGTGGATCGACCGCACGGTGACGGCGGCCGCCGCGTCCGAGGAGGCCGCGCTGGACACGATCGCCGCGGAGATCCGCGAGTTCCTGACCCCGTTCCCGATCCCGGGTTACTCCGCCTGACGAAGGATTCGCACGGCCTTTTCGTGCAGGGCCGGCGCGGCGACGAGGAAGCTGCTCGCCGACGGCGTCCACGGGGCGCCGTCGGCGGTGGTGACCACCGCGCCGGCTTCGCGCGCGACCAGGGCGGCGCCGGCGAGGTTGGTGGCGTCGGTGCCGTACTGCCAGAAGAGGTCGAGCCGCCCGGCGGCGACGTCGGCGACCTGCCAGGAGGTCGGCCCGAGGTTCCGCACGGCGGCGACCTCCTTCAGCACGGCGGTCAGCGAGACGCCGGCCGCTTCGGCGACGCCCGGCTGCTTCGTGACGAACGGCGGCTGGCTGGTCGCGGCGACGACCGCTTCGAGTGACGTCTTCCGTGACGGCTCGATCGCCTTCCCGTTCCGGGTCGCGCCTTCGCCCTTCTGCGCCGCGTAGGTTTCCTTCAGCCACGGCGAGTGCAGCACCGCGAGTTCGGGTTCGCCGTCGCGCACCAGCGTCACGGTGAGGCAGTACTGCGGCAGGCCCTGGAGGAGCTGGACGGCGCCGTCGAGGGCGTCGACGACCCAGACCTCGCCCGCGGGGAGGTCGTCGAACTCGCCGGCCCAGGCGGCGGGTCGCACCTCGGTCAGCGCGGACCGGAGCTCGGCCGCCAGCGGGTCGTCGATGGCCGAGAAGACCGCGCCCAGCTCCGCGAAGGAGGCGGGCGGCCGGTCCGGGGCGCGGACGTCGGCGGCCAGGGTTTCCACGATGTCGAGCACGGTTTCAGCATGACGCCAGGATTAAGCTCGCGTGGCTCTGTGCGGTACTCCAGCGTGGGCGGATGAGCGGATTCGGACTCAAGCATGCAGATCCTGACGGAAATCGAACAGCGAGTCGTCTCGGCCCTGCAGGTCGACGGCCGCGCCGGGTCCGGTCGGATCGCCGAGGTGCTCGACCTCTCGCCGCGCACGGTCACCCGGGTCATCGCCCGGCTTCGCGCCGACGGGCGGCTGAAAGTCGTGTGCGTCCCCGATCCCGCGCACGGTCTGCGCGGCGCGATGCTGCTGCGGGTCAAGATCCTCCGTGGCCGCACATCGGCGATCGCCGACGCCCTGGCCCGGCGGGACGACGTGCTGTTCGTCGACGTCCTCGCGGGCGGTGAAGAGATCAGCGCCGTCGCGCTCGGCGGCCTCGACGGCAGGCTGGTCCACGACGCGCTGCCGTCGACGACCGCGGTCACCGAGCTGCGAGCCCACTCGATCCTGCGCGTCTTCTCCGACGCGACGCAGTGGCGAACCGGCTTGCTGACCGGCGCCGAGCTCGCCGCGCTGACCCCGCCGCCACCCGGCGCGGACGTGCCGCTCGACGACCTCGACCGGCGCATCCTCGATCAACTGGCCGCGGATGCGCGGCTCGGGCCGGCCGAGCTGGCCGTCGAAGCGCCGGAGTCCACGGTGCGCCGTCGGCTCGACCGGCTGGCCAGGGCCGGTCGCATCCGCAGCTACTCGAACATCGACGTCCGGGCGCTCGGGCTCGACGTCGACGCCAACGTCTGGATGACCGTGCCGCCCGGACGGCTCGACGAGGTCGGCCGGGCGCTGGCGAAGCACCCGATGGTGCACGGCACGCTCGCCACCACCGGCGTCACCAACCTGATGGCTGCCGTCTGGTGCCGCGACCTCGGCGGCCTCTACCGCTTCGTGACCAGCCTCGACGTGCCGTCCGCCGAAGTCACCGTGGTCGCGAAGGCCGTCAAGCGGGCCGGGAGACCCGGCTCACAGAAAATTTGATTGCACGATACAACCGTCTCGCGGAATACTTGGCTCAAGCAAGTAGTTGAGAGGTACAAGCAACTACGCCGAAGGCTTCCGAGGGAGACCACCATGAGCGACACCACCACGGCGGAAGGAGCAGCCGCTACGAAAGGCAAGCTGTCCCACCGCCAGATCCTGACCGTCCTGTCCGGGCTGATGCTCGGCATGTTCCTCGCCGCGCTCGACCAGACCATCGTGTCGAGCTCGATGCGCACCATCGCCGACGAGCTCCACGGCCTGTCCCTGCAGGCCTGGGCCACCACCGCCTACCTCATCACCGCCACCCTCTCGACGCCGCTGTACGGCAAGCTGTCCGACCTCTACGGCCGCAAGCCCATGTACCTGACGGCGATCTCGCTCTTCCTGGTCGGCTCGCTGGCCAGCGGCATGGCGACGTCGATGTACGAGCTCGCCGCCTTCCGGGCCTTCCAGGGCCTCGGTGCCGGTGGCCTGATGTCGCTCGCGCTGGCGATCATCACCGACATCACCGCGCCGCGTGAGCGCAGCAAGTACCAGGGCTACTTCATGGCCGTCTTCGGCATCTCGAGCGTGGCCGGCCCGGTCGTCGGCGGGTTCTTCGCCGGGATCGACACCTTCGCCGGCATCACCGGCTGGCGCTGGGTCTTCCTGGTCAACGTCCCGATCGCGCTGGCCGCGCTGGTCGTCGTCAGCAAGGTGCTGAACCTCCCGCACACCCGCGTGGACCAGAAGGTCGACTACTGGGGTGCCGTGGCGCTGGCCACCGGCCTGGTGCCGCTGCTGATCGTCGCCGAGCAGGGCCGCGAGTGGGGCTGGGGTTCCGCCGCTTCGATCGCCATGTACGTCGTCGGTGCGCTGGGCGTGACCGCCTTCGTCTGGATCGAACGCCGCATGGGCGACGCCGCCCTGCTGCCGCTGCGCCTGTTCAACCGCTCGGTGTTCCGGATGTCGACCATCGTCACCGTCGTGCAGGGCGCCGGGATGTTCGGCGCGATGATGTCGCTGCCGCTGTACCTGCAGATCGTCAAGGGCGCGACGCCGACCCAGGCCGGCCTGCAGATGCTGCCGCTGACGCTCGGCATCATGGTCGCCAGCCTGACCAGCGGCCGGATCATCGCGGCCACCGGCCGGTACAAGATGTTCGCGGTGGCCGGGATCGGCCTGATGGCGGCGGCGCTGTTCGCGCTGTCGACGATCACCGTCGACACCTCGCTGGCGCTGGTCATGGTGATCGCCTTCGTGATCGGCCTCGGCCTCGGCTCCTCGATGCAGACGCTGGTGCTGGCCGCGACCAACGACGTCCGCCCGCAGGACATCGGCGTCGCCACCTCGGCGGCGACCTTCTTCCGGCAGATCGGCGGCACGGCGGGCACCGCGGTGTTCCTCTCGATCCTGTTCGGCACGGTCGGCGACCGGATCGCGAACGCGATCCGCTCGGCGATGACCAGCCCGGCCTACGTGTCGGCGCTGGCCCAGAACCCGGCCTTCGCGCAGCAGATGAAGAGCGGCGCGCTGGACGTCAACGACACGTCGTTCCTGTCCACGCTCGACCCGGCGCTGGCCCGGCCGATCCTGCAGGGCTTCGCCGAGTCGATGAGCACCGTGTTCCTGGTCGGCGGGATCGTGCTGACCGTCGGCTTCGCGCTGGTGTGGTTCCTCAAGGAGAAGCCGCTGTCGGACAAGTCGGCGATGGAGCAGCGCGCGGAGGCCGAAGAGGCCGCTCCGGTCCTCGCCTTGGCGCACTGACCGCGTGAAAAGGCCCCCTCGGGTGATCCCGAGGGGGCCTTTTCCGTTGGCTCAGTGGCCGCCGTTGGCTTCTTCCTTCGCCAGGCGGTCGGTCTCGCGCTCGTAGGAGCGGGCGATCTCGTTCTCGGCCTCGGCGCGGCCGACCCAGGACGAGCCCTCGACGCTCTTGCCGGGCTCGAGGTCCTTGTAGACCTCGAAGAAGTGCTGGATCTCCAGCTTGTGGAACTCGTTCAGGTGATGGATGTCGCGCAGGTGCTCGAGGCGCGGGTCGTTCGTCGGGACCGCGAGGACCTTGTCGTCCGGGCCCTTCTCGTCGGTCATCCGGAACATGCCGATCGCGCGGCAGCGGATCAGGCAGCCCGGGAACGTCGGCTCCTGCACGAGGACGAGCACGTCCAGCGGGTCGCCGTCCTGGCCGAGGGTGTCGTCGATGAAGCCGTAGTCGGCCGGGTACTGCGTGGCCGTGAACAGCGTCCGGTCCAGTTTGATGCGGCCGGTCTTGTGGTCGACCTCGTACTTGTTGCGCTCCCCTTTGGGGATTTCGATCGTGACGTCGAACTCCACGCCGTCCTCGCTACTTCTTCGTCGGATCCGGGCACCACAGTCGTGGGCGGCAACCTTCATGACTGTCTTGACGTCTCCTAGTGTGGACTACGCCCTGCCGGGGAGCCGCATCGATGTCGGCCTCGCGGCATGTGAGCTTGGCCCCTTCCGGGGCAGGTGAGAAGGAGTGGTGGGTGCCGGAAAACGACCAGCCGATGTGGCCTTCGTCGGACGAAGACCGCTCGTCGTCCGGCGCGCGGGAGACCACTCCGATGCCGTTGCCCGAGACGCCGGCGAGCGGTGGCGACCGCCCCGCCGTGCCCAAGGTCACAGGCAGCGACGCGCCCAAGGGGTCGTGGTTCGCGCCGAACGTGCCGCCTGAGCCGATCCCGGGCCTCAACGCGCCCGCGGAGGAACCCGCGCCCCCGGCGGCCCCGGCCAAGCAGGACCTGGCCGACCGGCTCGGCAGCCGGGAGCCGAAGCAGCCGCCGAAGCCGGCCGAGGACGGCACCGAGTACATCAAGGTCGAGCAGCCGAAGCCGGCCGCCGAGAGCACCCAGTTCATCGAGGTGGCGCAGCCGACGCCGGTGGTGCCGGTCGAGCGCGATGTCTGGGCTCGTGAGCAGCAGGAACGCCCGGAGGAGCCGCAGCAGCAGTGGCGCGAAGAGCTGCAGCTGTGGCGCGAGGAGCAGCAACGCCGCGAAGAGCAGCTGAGCCGCCGCGAAGAATCCCAGCGCACCGAGGCTCAGCAGCAGCGTGCCGAGGGGCAGCAGCAACGAGCCGAGGCTCAGCAGCAGCGGTCCGACGCACCCTGGGCCCAGCGCATCGAGCTGCGGGAGGACCGGGCCGCCGACCGGCCGGCCGAGCCGGGCGACCGCCGTCCCGCGCTGCCGCCCGAGCCGCCGCGGGGAGTCGTGCCTTCGGCGTCCGCCGGCACGCTGGCCCGCCCGCAGCGGATCGAACCGGACGGCCAGCGGTTCGACGCCGAGGCGACCGTCGGGATCGAGCGGCCCACCCAGTTCCCCGGGGTCTTCCAGCAGCAGCCCCAGCTCCGCGGCGAGCCGCCGCGGGCCGAGCCGCCCGCCGAACCGCCGGTCCCGCCCGCGGCCGAGGCGCCCTCCGGCGAAGAGCCGCCGAAGAAGCGGCGCAAGGGCAAGGTGATCGCGCTGGTCGTGGTCGTCCTCCTGGTGCTGGCCGGTGGCGGGGTCGCCGCCGCGATGCCGAAGGTGGCGAACCGGCTGGCCCTGCCGTGGGCGCCGAACGCGCCCAAGGGCGACTCGCCGTCGCCGTCCTCGGCGACGCGCCAGCTGCAGGGACCGGCCACGGCCGGCACCGCGCCGAGCGCCAACGGCGTCAAGTCCACGCTGGCCGGTGCGGCCGGCAGCGGCGCGCTCGGCCAGCTCACCGGCAGCGTGGTCGACCCGGTGAGCGGGACCACGCTGTGGGACCACAGCTCGGGGACGCCGGTGACGCCCGCGTCGACGACGAAGGTGCTCACGTCCGCGGCCGCGCTGCTCTCGCTGGACCACAACCTGCGGCTGTCCACCAAGATCGTGCAGGGCGCGGACCCGGGCACGGTGATCCTGGTCGGCGGCGGCGACACGACCCTCACGAACCTGCCGCTGGGCACCGACTCCCCGCTGTACCCGGGGGCCGCGCACGTCGACGACCTCGTCGCGCAGGTCAAGAAGGCGGTCCCGGGCGTCAAGAAGGTGCAGGTCGACCTGACCCTGTTCAAGGGGGCGACGACCGCGCCGGGCTGGGAAGCGGGTGACGCGCCGTCGACCTACGCGACGCAGCTGGCGCCCGTGATGGCCGACGGCGGCCGGATCAACCCCAAGGACAACAACTCGCAGCGCACGGCGAACGCGGGCAGCGCGCTCGCCGGGACGATCGCCTCGAAGCTGGGGGCTTCGGCGGGCGGCCAGGCGACCGCGCCCAAGTCCGCGAAGGTGGTCGCCGAGGTCAAGTCGGCCCCGCTGACCGAGCTGGTGTCCGACCTGATGGAGCTGTCCGACGACGTCCTCGCCGAGGCAGTCGCCCGGCAGGTCGCGCTCGCCAACGGCGAGGAGGCGAGCTACGCCGGTGGCTCGAAGGCGACCATCAAGGTGCTGAAGGACCACGGCTTCGACGTCACCGGCGTCGTGCTGTCCGACGGCAGCGGCATCTCGTCGCAGAACCGCATCCCGGCGCGGCTGCTGACCCAGCTGCTGGCGGCCGCGGCGGCGCCGGAGGGCAAGAACCCGGGCACCGCGAAGCTGCGCCCGGTGCTGGCCGGTCTCCCGGTGGCCGGCGGCTCGGGCACCCTCGCCGACAAGCGGTTCGACACGCCGGCGTCGCAGGCGGGCCGCGGCTGGGTGCGGGCCAAGACGGGCACGCTCACCGGCGTCAACACCCTGGCCGGGCTGGTCCTCGACCAGGACGGCCGGGTGCTGGTGTTCGCGTTCATGTCCAACGGCTCCGACACCGACTCCGGCCGCGACGCCCTCGACGCCCTCGCGACGAGCCTCCGCAAGTGCGGCTGCGCTTAGCGGACGCCGAACCGTACGAAGATCGTGGCCGGAAACCCGCGCCGGGGCAGGTAGCGTCGGAAGGGTGAGTCAGGAAACGCAGACCCGGCCCATGGTCGACTGGGCGATCGCCGCGCAGACCGGCGCGCTGCTCGTGCGCGGCGGCCCGCAGGTCCCGCGCGAACAGGCCGACGAAGCCGTCGCCGACCTGCGCGAGCTGACCGTCGAGGCCGAGGGGCACGTGCGCGGGCTGACGAACCTGGGGCTCGACCTGCCGCTGCTGCCCGGCGAGGTCGTCGACCGGCCCGGCTGGGTCCGGTCGGCCGCGGCCGGGCTGGACGCGCTGACCGGGCGGGCGCTGCCGCAGCAGGGCGGCCCGCTCGGGCCGATCCTGGCCGGCGGCGCCGGCGTGCAGACCGGGCTGGTGCTGGCCTTCCTCGCCAGCCGCGTGCTCGGCCAGTACGACCCCTTCGGCGGGCCGGACAAGGAAGGCAGGCTGCTGCTGGTGGCGCCGAACGTCGTCGCCGCCGAGCGGGCGATGGACGTGTCCGGCCACGACTTCCGGCTCTGGGTCTGCCTGCACGAATGCACCCACCGGCTCCAGTTCACCGCGGTCCGGTGGTTGCGCGACTACTTCGCCGACGAGGTCGAGCGGCTCGTCTCCGGGCTCGCCGGCGGCGGCACCGACAGCCTGGCCGACCTGGTCGGCCGGCTGCCCGACGCGATCAAGCAGGGCCCGAAGCTGAACCTGGCCGAGCTGTTCCAGTCGCCGAAGGAGCGGGCGGTGTTCGACCGGCTGCTGGCGCTTTCGACGCTGCTGGAAGGCCACGCCGACTACGTGATGGACGCCGTCGGGCCGCAGGTGGTGCCGAGCGTCGACAAGATCCGTGCCCGGTTCACCGCCCGGCGCAAGGGCGGCGGCGTCTTCGACCGGCTGCTGCGCGCGCTGCTCGGCGTCGACGCGAAGATCCGTCAGTACGAAGAAGGCGCGAAGTTCACGAAGCACGTCGTGGACGCCGTCGGCATGGACGGCTTCAACGCCGTCTGGCGGTCGCCGAACACCCTGCCGTCGCGCGCCGAGATCGCCGATCCGGCGGCGTGGGTCCGGCGCCTGCACGGATGACCGGGCCGGCGGTCGCGGCCGTCCGGCGGGCCGTGCGCGGGTTCCTGGACGCCGTCGAAGCCCCGCCCGAGCTGTGCGTCGCGGTCTCCGGCGGCGCCGACTCGCTGGCGCTGGCCGAGGCCGCCGCGTACGTCGGGCACCACCGCGGGCACGTCGTCCGCGCGCTGGTCGTCGACCACGGCCTGCAGGAGGGCTCGGCGAAGATCGCGCTCGACGCGGCCGCCGCCGCGAAGGCCCTCGGTGCCGACGAAGCCGAGGTGCGCCGGGCCGACGTCACCGGCCGGGGCGGCCCGGAAGCCGCCGCGCGCAACGCCCGCTACCGGACGCTGGCCGGGCACGAGCTCGTCCTGCTCGGCCACACCCTCGACGACCAGGCCGAAACGGTCCTGCTCGGGCTCGGCCGCGGCTCCGGCCCGCGCAGCGTGGCGGGGATGCGGCCGCACGACCCGCCGTGGGGACGGCCGCTGCTCGCCGTCCCGCGCGCGACGACCCGGGCCGCGTGCGCCGAGCTCGGCGTCGAGCCGTGGGACGACCCGCACAACGCCGAACCGCGGTTCACGCGCGTCCGGTTGCGCACCGAAGTCCTGCCGTTGCTGGAAGATGTCCTCAACGGCGGAGTCGCCGCCGCGCTCGCCCGGACGGCGGCGCAGCTGCGTGAAGACAATGAGGCGCTGGACACAGTCGCGGACCTGATCTTCACCCGCGCGGGCGGCCCCGAAGGGCTGGAAGTCGCGGTGCTCGAAGCGGAGCCCGCGGCACTGCGCCGGCGGGTTCTCCGCAGGTGGTTGCTGCAATCGGGTGTGCGCGAGCTCACCGACGCGCACCTGCGGGCGGTCGACGACCTCGTCGCCCGGTGGCGTGGTCAGGGCGGCGTGTGGTTGCCCGGCAACTTGGAGGCGAGCCGGTGCCGTGGCAGGCTCTGCCTCACCTCCCAACCCACCACACGAGGAGAATGACCCGTGTACGAGGGCGAAATCGCCTCCGTGCTCGTCACCGAGCAGCAGATCAAGGACAAGATCGCGGAACTGTCGGAGCAGATCGCCGCCGACTATCCGGCCAACGGGCAGGGCGAACTCCTGCTGGTGGGCGTCCTGAAGGGCGCGGTCATGTTCATGACCGACTTCGCCCGCGCGCTGCCGCTGCCGACGCAGCTGGAATTCATGGCCGTGTCCTCGTACGGCTCGGCGACTTCGTCGTCGGGTGTCGTGCGGATCCTGAAGGACCTCGACCGCGACATCGCGGGCCGGGACGTGCTGATCGTCGAGGACATCGTCGACTCCGGCCTGACGCTGTCGTGGCTGCTGAAGAACCTCGCGAGCCGCAACCCCGCGTCGCTCGAGGTGGTTTCGCTGCTGCGCAAGCCGGAAGCGGTGAAGGTGGACGTGCCGGTGAAGTACATCGGCTTCGACATCCCGAACGAGTTCGTCGTCGGCTACGGCCTCGACTACGCCGAGCGGTACCGGGACCTGCCCTACATCGGGACGCTGGACCCGAAGGTCTACACGGCGTAGTTCACCGACCGTTCACCGCAACCACCGGATTCGCGGAACCCCGGGCACGAAGTTTGCGTCATAGGCTCTGATCACGTGCGTTAACCTATGCGAAGACCATTCGTGCCCGCGGTGACCGGGTCGGGGGAACGGGAGAGAGCTCAGATGGGGAACAGCAGCGCTGCCGACGCGAACGCCTTCAAGGCCGCGGCCGCGGCGGGTCAGGTCGGGATCGACCCCGACGCCGCGCAGACCGTGCTGAACAAGATCCGCACCGGCAAGGACGCGGTCGAGGCCCTGCTCAGCGGCGCGGGCACGCTCGCGCAGCCGCCGAAGCTCGGGGACAACCCGGTCGGCAACGCGATGGCCGCGAAGTTCGTCCAGCGCGCGGACGGCGGCGGCGACTCCTACGCCGCCGCCCTGCAGAACCTGCTCGACCAGTACTCCGCCGCCGAAGAGGGCATCGTCACGGCGATGTCCCGGTACCACGAGATCGACCAGGCCGCGGCCGACCCGTTCCGCAACGCCTGAGTCCAGAGGGGAACTCGTAGTCATGGCTCCGAAGAACACCGACCAGCCGGGCACGACCGACCCGGGTTCGCTGGTCCCGCTCGGCGACAACGCGGCTTCGCAGAACATCGTCGACAACGCCCGCGGCAGCGCCGGCGGCTTCGACATGGGCAGCGACCGCGCGATCGCCAACCCGCCGAACTGGAACGCGCAGGAGAGCCAGCAGCTCTACGCCGGCGCGGTCAACAACAACGACCCCGGCACCGCCGAGGCGACCGGGCACGCCTGGGCGCACCACGGCAGCGAGCTGAAGCAGGCGTCCGACCACCTGTACAACGCGATCGCCGAGCTGGGCAACGCCTGGGTCGGCCGCGGCGCCGCGGGTGCGCAGGGTGCGCTGGTGGCGATCGCGAACTCCGGTTCGCAGGCGTCCGACGCCGCGCACACGATGTCCGACCGGCTCGCCCGGCAGGCCGCGGCGGCCGCCGAGGTCAAGAAGATGCCGGCCCCGAAGGACTACGACCCCAAGCAGGCCATGGCGGCCGCGCTGGCCGGCGGTCCGGCGGCGCTGGTCGCCGACCAGAAGGCGCAGGCGGACGCGGCCAACGACGTCAAGGCGCAGCAGGTCGCCTTCTTCAACGCCTACACGCAGGCGATGAAGGAGGTCGACAACTCGACCCCGAGCTTCGGCCCGGAGTCGCTGGGCATGAAGCCGACGGCGTCGCACAACTCCATCTCGTTCAACGCGGTGAACACCGTCGGCAGCACCGGCCCGGTCGACGCGCTGCCCGGCGCGGGCGACGCGATCTTCGCCTCCGGCGGCGCGGGCTTCGGCGGCCACGGCGGCGCGTTCGGCGCGCAGCACGCCGGTGTCGTCGGCCCGAACGGCGCCCACGGCGGCGTCCCGGCTGCGGCCGGCTTCGGCCAGGACGCGGCGGTGCTCGGCAGCGACGCGGCAGGCGGCTCGGTCACCGGGGCCGGGACGGCCACCGGCGCGGGCACCGTCGGCGCGGGCAGCGGCCAGCACAGCGGCAGCAACCCGCTCGGCAAGATCGGCATGGGCCTCGGGCTCGGCGGCGCGGTCGGCGGCCTCGGCGCGCTGGCGTCGCGGGCGCTGGGCGCGGGCAGCAAGTCCGGCGCGAAGGCGAAGGACGACACCACCCTGGCCTCGGCCGAGGGCAAGGGCCAGAGCGCCGCTTCGGCGCAGGGGCCGCAGCCGGGTGTCGTCTCGCCGGCGGGCACCATCGGCGGCCAGACGCCGCCGCCGATGAACCCGGGCATGGGCGGCATGGCCCCGCACGGTGCGCAGGGCGAGCAGGACGAGGAGCACACGCACGCGTCCTTCCTCATCGAGGCGGACCCGGACGAGGCCTTCGGCGCGAACCAGGCGACCCCGCCGCCGGTCATCGGCGCGTGGTCCGGGGACGACGAAGACCGCTGATCCGTTCGGGCCGGGCACGCCGCGCGCGTGCCCGGCCCGGTTCCTCCTGGGGGTGGCTCGATGCCGAACGCTGAGCTGCTCACCCCGGCCGAGGTGGACTTCCTGTGGGAGTCCGCCGGGCTGGGCGAGCTGCCGTACCCGTTCAAGATCCGTTCGCACGGCGCGACCGTCGACGAGCGGGCGCTGCTGCGCCGCCGCACGCTGGAGGGGCTCGCCGCGCGCGGCCTCGCCGACGGCCGCGGCCGGCCGGAGCCGCACATCGAGGACTGGTTCGGTGTGCTGGCGGCCCCGGAGCTCAGCCTGGACGCCGTCCAGCTGATCGCCCCGGACGCCGAGCCCCTGCTCTCGGTCGCCGGCGTGCTGGGCGGCCAGGGCCTGCTGGCCGTGCAGGACACCCGCGGCCTGCACCTGCAGCCGTGCCCGGCCGACGGGCTCGCGAGCGCGATCGTCTCGCTGCTCCCCGGCGGTCCGCGCGGCACCGAGAAGTCGGTCACCGTGCCGCAGGACCAGCTGCCCGGCGGTCCCGGTGTCCCGGACGGCCGTGCGTCGGCCGACGACGACCGCAAGGCGCTGGCCCGGCTGTTCGCCCAGCCCCGGCTCCGCGGCGGCCAGATCGGCGCCAACGCCCGCACCCGGCTGGGCGGGCGCACCCGCACGCCGGTCCTGAGCTGGTTCGACACCGAGTCCGGCCGCTACCTCGCCCAGTCCAGCCGCGGCCGCGACGGGCGGGACTGGATCACGATCGCCCCCGCCGACGCCGCCACGCTGCGCCACCGCCTCGGCGAGATGCTCGCGGGCGCCGCGACGACCACCGCGGTCTGAGTCCCGGCTCTTCGGACGTGCCCAGCCCGGCCCGGAGCGGTCCGGTTTTGTCGGGGGTGCGGGCTACGCTGGGCAAGAGTCCGATCCGGGAGAGTGATGATGCAAGAGTTCTTCTCGCCGCTGGCGTTCGACTTCCTGTGGGAGTCGGCGCAGGTCGGCGAGCTGCCGTACCCGCTCCTCATCCGGTCGCACGGCGCCACCGAGGACGAGCGCGTCTCGCTGCGCCACCGCGCCGACGTCGAGCTGAAGGCGCGCGGCATCCGCGACCCGCGGGGCAGGCCGGCGCCGCCGATCGAGGACGCCCTGCACCTGCTGGCCTTCGCGCCGCTGACCATCGACGCGCTGCACATCCCCCAGTTCGAAGCGCCGACCGTCGGCGTGCTCGCGGCGGCCGACGAAACCAAGGGCGTGCTCGCGGTCCAGGACGCGGACGGCATCTGGCTGCGTGACGTCCCGCCGGACGGGCTGGTCTCGGCGGTCGTCGGGGTGCTGCCGGCCGCGCCGCGCGGCAGCGAGGCGTCGGTCACCCTCCCGCTGGACGAGGCCCTGCGCACCGCACCGATCCGGGTGCCGGTCTCCTCGCCGTCCGGGCCGGGCGAAGAGGACGACAAGCGGCGGGGGCGGGCGCGGCGGACGCCGTTGAGCGAACGCCTCGCCGTCGATCCGCGGGAGGCATACGGCCGCATCGCCGGGCAGCCCCGGCAGCGCGGCGGTCAGCTGGCAGCGAACAGCCGTTCGCCGGTCGGGGCCAGGCAGCGGTCCCGCGTGCTGGGCTGGTTCGACACCGCAACCGGGCGTTACCTGAGCCTTTCCCGGGCCGGGACGGACGGGCGCGAGTGGGTGACCGTGGCGCCGGCGGACCCGAAGACGCTGCGCACCCGCCTCGGCGAGATGGTGGGCAGTGTGTCCGACGGCACGCGCTAGCGTGGCCCGGGAACCCGGGCGCGGTATCGCCCGTTGACCTGCGAGAGGCTCACAGGGGATGAACGCGGCAGCGGGCGGTACCCTGATGGGCAGGTGTCCAGGCACCACGGGTTGTCAAGATCGTGATGGCGGGTATCACAGGAGCCGCCCAACCAGGGAGGGTCGAGGCCACCAGGGCCGAGTCGTATGAACCGGAAGAGCGTGCTCAGGAACCCACTGCTGTGGATCGTCGCGGGGTTGCTGGCGTTGTTCGCGTACAACACGATCTTCGACAGTGATCGTGGGTACACCCAGGCACCCATCTCGGTGGCGAACTCCCAGATCACCTCGAACAACGTCAAGGAAGCCAGCCTCGAGGACAAGGAACAGCAGCTCAAGCTGCTGCTGGCCAAGCCGATCGACGTCGAGGGCCAGCAGGTCACCCAGATCATTTCGCAGTACCCGGCGGACGCCACCCGCCCGATCTACGACTCGTTGATCGCGGCGAAGGCGGGCGGCCAGCCGATCAAGTTCACCACCAAGGTGACCCAGCAGGGCGTGCTGACGCAGATCCTCATCTTCGCCATCCCGCTCGCCCTCGTGCTGGGCCTGCTGATGTGGATGATGAACAACGCGCAGGGCGGCGGCAACCGCGTCCTCAACTTCGGCAAGTCCAAGGCCAAGCAGCTGAACAAGGACATGCCCAAGACGACCTTCGGGGACGTCGCGGGCGCCGACGAGGCCGTCGAAGAGCTGTACGAGATCAAGGACTTCCTGCAGAACCCGGCGCGCTACCAGGCGCTCGGCGCGAAGATCCCGAAGGGCGTGCTGCTCTACGGGCCGCCGGGTACCGGTAAGACGCTGCTCGCGCGAGCCGTCGCCGGCGAGGCGGGCGTGCCGTTCTACACGATCTCCGGCTCGGACTTCGTCGAGATGTTCGTCGGTGTCGGTGCCTCCCGCGTGCGTGACCTGTTCGAACAGGCCAAGCAGAACGCGCCGTGCATCATCTTCGTCGACGAGATCGACGCGGTCGGCCGCCAGCGCGGCGCCGGCCTCGGCGGCGGGCACGACGAGCGCGAGCAGACCCTGAACCAGCTGCTCGTCGAGATGGACGGCTTCGACGCCCGCGGCGGCATCATCCTGATCGCGGCCACCAACCGGCCCGACATCCTCGACCCGGCGCTGCTGCGTCCCGGCCGGTTCGACCGGCAGATCCCGGTGTCCGCGCCCGACCTGCGCGGCCGCAAGGCGATCCTCGAGGTGCACGCCAAGGGCAAGCCGATCGCCCAGGGCACGGACCTGTCCAGCCTGGCCAAGCGCACGGTCGGCATGTCCGGCGCGGACCTGGCGAACGTGCTCAACGAGGCCGCGCTGCTCACCGCCCGCCAGAACGGGCACGTGATCACCGACGCGGCGCTGGAGGAGTCGGTAGACCGCGTCGTCGGCGGCCCGGCGCGCAAGAGCCGGATCATCTCCGAGAAGGAGAAGAAGATCACGGCCTACCACGAGGGCGGGCACGCGCTCGCCGCGTGGGCGATGCCGGACATCGAACCGGTCTACAAGCTGACCATCCTGCCGCGCGGCCGGACGGGCGGGCACGCGCTGCTCGTCCCGGAGGACGACAAGGACCTGATGACCCGCTCCGAGATGATCGGGCGGCTGGTCTTCGCGATGGGTGGCCGCACGGCGGAGGAGCTCGTCTTCCACGAGCCCACCACCGGCGCGTCCTCGGACATCGAGCAGGCGACGAAGATCGCCCGCGCGATGGTCACCGAGTACGGCATGAGCGCCCGGCTCGGCGCGGTCAAGTACGGCCAGGAGCAGGGCGACCCGTTCCTGGGCCGCTCGGCCGGCCGTCAGGCGGACTACTCGCTGGAAGTGGCGCACGAGATCGACGAGGAGGTGCGCAAGCTCATCGAGACGGCGCACACCGAGGCGTGGCACGTGCTCAACACCTACCGCGACGTGCTCGACGAGCTGGTCATCGAGCTCCTGGAGAAGGAGACGCTGACCCGCAAGGACCTGGAGCGGATCTTCGCGACGGTCGAGAAGCGGCCGCACATCACCGTGTTCAACGAGTTCGGTGAGCGGACGCCGTCGGACAAGCCGCCGATCAAGACCCCGGGCGAGCTGGCGATGGAGCGCGGTGAGCCGTGGCCGCCGCCGGAGAAGGAGAAGCCGGTCCTGAAGCCGGAGCCGACCCCGGTCGGCACCGCCCAGGGCGCGGGCGACCTGCCCGGTGGCCCGCCGTACCCGTCGCCGGTCGACCCGAACGCGAACCCGTACGCCCCGCCGGGTGCCTACCCGAACGGCGGCCGTCCCTACGGCGCGCCGAACGGCGGCCCCAACGGAACGGCGCACTGGCCGCAGACGTACGGCAGCGGCCAGCAGCCCGGCGGCAACTACCCGGGCAGCGCGGCCGGCCAGAGCGGCCCGCCGAACTACGGTGCCCCTCCGGGCTGGACGCCCGCGACCTCGCCGGGCGGTCAGCCGGGCCAGTCGTGGCGGCCCGGTGGTGAAGAACGCCCTCGTGAGCACGGCTGGTTCGCCGATCAGGCGGGCAACCAGCAGAACGAGGGAGAACGTCGTGACGTGGATGGACCAGACAAGCCCCAGTGACGCCGACCGCCCGGTCTTCGACCACGACCGGGCGGAGAAGGCGATCCGCGAGCTTCTTCTGGCGTGCGGTGAAGACCCGGAGCGGGACGGTCTGAAGGACACCCCCGCCCGGGTCGCCCGCGCGTACCGCGAGATGTTCTCGGGCCTGTACACCGAGCCGGACTCGGTGCTGGACAAGACGTTCGACGAGTCCCACGAGGAACTCGTGCTGGTCACGGACATCCCGATGTACAGCAGCTGCGAGCACCACCTGGTGCCGTTCCACGGCGTCGCGCACGTCGGGTACATCCCGAACGCCGCCGGGAAGGTCACCGGGCTCTCGAAGCTCGCCCGGGTCGTCGACCTCTACGCCAAGCGCCCGCAGGTCCAAGAGCGCCTGACGTCGCAGGTGGCCGACGCGATCGTGCGGAAGCTGGAGCCGCGCGGGGTGATCGTGGTGATCGAGGCCGAGCACCTCTGCATGGCCATGCGCGGCATCCGCAAGCCGGGCGCGCGCACCACCACCTCCGCCGTGCGGGGGCAGTTCAAGAACTCCGCCACTTCGCGGGCGGAGGCGCTCGACCTCATCAAGGCGCGCCGGTGAGCGAGGGGCTTCCCGCTCCCGGCCGGTGCGTCGTGATGGGCGTGCTGAACGTGACGCCGGATTCCTTTTCGGACGGTGGCCGGTACCTCGGGCTCGACCAGGCGCTGGAGCACGCCCGGGAAATGTGGGCGCGCGGGGCCGACCTGATCGACGTCGGCGGCGAGTCGACCCGGCCGGGGGCGGCCAGGGTGGACGCCGAAACGGAACTGCGGCGCGTCCTGCCCGTCATCCGGACGCTCGCCGGCGAAGGCATCCACCTGTCGGTCGACACCACCCGGGCGACCGTCGCCGCCGCGGCGCTCGACGCCGGGGCGAAGGTGATCAACGACGTCTCCGGCGGCCTGGCCGATCGCGACATGGCGCGCGTCGCGGCCGAGAGCGGTGTGCCGTGGGTGCTGATGCACTGGCGCGGGCACAGCAAGGACATGCAGGCGCTCGCGAAGTACGACGACGTGGTGGCGGACGTCCGCGCCGAGCTGCTGTCCAGAGTGGACGAAGCACTGGCGGCGGGCGTCGCCGAAAGCGCGATCGTGCTCGACCCCGGGCTCGGCTTCGCGAAGAACGCCGAGCACGACTGGGCGTTGCTGCGCGGCCTCGATTCGCTGCTGTCGCTTGGTTTCCCGGTGCTCGTCGGGGCCTCCCGGAAACGGTTCCTCGGCCGCCTGCTGTCCGAAAAGGACGGTACGCCCCGCCCGCCGGACGGCCGCGAGGACGCCACGGCCGCGATCTCCGCGCTCGCCGCGGCGGCCGGCGCCTGGGGTGTCCGGGTGCACGAGGTCGGGGCTTCGCTCGACGCGGTCGCGGTGGCCGCCGCCTGGTGGAAGGGTTCGCCGGATGTCTGACCGGATCACGCTGACCGGCCTGCGTGTGTTCGGGCGCCACGGCGTGTTCGAGCACGAGAAGCGCGACGGCCAGGAGTTCGTCGTCGACATCACGGTGTGGCTCGACCTCGGGCCGGCCGCGGCGTCGGACGACCTGACGAAGACGCTCCACTACGGCGAGCTGGCCGAGGTGGCGGCGGGGATCGTCGCGGGCGAGCCGTACGACCTCATCGAGAGCGTCGCGGGCCGGATCGCCGACGAGGTCATGCGCGACGAGCGCCTGGGCGGGGTGGAGGTGACGGTGCACAAGCCGTCGGCGCCGATCCCGCTCACGTTCGACGACGTGGCCGTCACGGTCCGGCGCGACCGGTGAGCCGGGCGGTCCTTTCCCTCGGGTCCAACCTGGGCGACCGGCTGGCCTTCCTGGAGCTGGCCCTGGACGCGGTGCGCCCGGCGCTGGTCGCGGTGTCGAGCGTCTACGAGACGAAGGCGTGGGGTGTCGAGGACCAGCCGGACTTCCTCAACGCCGTGTGCCTCGTCGACGACCCGGCACGCGACCACTGGGCGTGGCTGCGCACGGGCCAGGCGGCGGAAAAGGCGGCGGGCCGCGTCCGCGAGCTGAGGTGGGGCCCGCGCACGCTGGACGTCGACGTGGTGACGGTGGACGGCGTGACCTCCGACGACCCCGAGCTGCTGCTGCCCCACCCGGGCACCCCGGACCGCGCGAGCGTGCTGGTGCCCTGGGTGGAGATCGCCCCGGACGCGGTCCTGCCGGGCCACGGCCCGATCGCGGAGCTGCTGGGGGCCCGGCCGGCGGCCGAGGTGGCCACGGTCCGCCGGACGGACCTCGAGTTGCGCTGAAACGGATTCACATCGGTGGATCGTGCGTGTTCGTTACGGTCCGTTCCCGGGCCGTCGTCGAACGGTAGTCACCGTGCGGTCAGCCGCGCAGCGCCGCGATCATGAAACCGACCGCGGGCCGGGTGGTCGGGACCGGCGGCCAGTCGTTGATGATCGCCAGCAGCTGCCAGTAGCGCTCGGCGCGGTCGTCGCCGCTGGCCGCGAACCGGTCCGCCAGCTCGCGGCGGAACTCCGCCGAGTCCGCGTCCTGGTCCGGGCGCGCGGAAGCGGCCGCGATCGTGGCCGCAAGCGCTTGCCCCTGTTCCGACGTCGGGCTTTCTCCCGCGTCGACGGCCTCCTGGGCGCGCGCCATCCAGTCGTTCCAGTGCGTTCGCCAGGCTTCCGCCGGCTGCTCGAAATCGCCGTCCCGGATCTGCTGGGCCTGGGTCTCGCTCATGCGGCGGATCAGGGCGCGGAAGTCCGGGTCCTGGACCAGCTCGGCGAACTCGATCCAGGCCTCGAGCTGCTCGGGAGACGGGTCGTCCGGCAGTTCCGGCTTCCCCGAGCGCATCCGGCGGTAGAAGTCCTGGTCGATGTCGAGCCCGGCGACCATCTCGTCCCAGAACTCGTCGACCAGCCGCTTGCGCTCCTCGTCGGACATCGACGCGAGTCGGTTCATCAGGTTCACTTCCTCCAGCTCCGAGTTGCGTTTGGCCACCGCACGCAGCACCGCCCGGCGCAGCCGCAGCCGCCGGATCTGCTCGTCGAGGGCCTCGACGTGCCGGGTCGCCAGCTCGCCGACCGTCGCCGACCGGGCCAGTGCGGCGGAGACGTCGGCCAGGCCGAGGCCCAGCTCGCGCAGGGTGCGGACCAGTTCCAGGCGGGCCATCGCCGCCGCGTCGTAGAGCCGGTAGCCGGCGTCCGTCCGGTCGGTCGGGGGCAGCAGGCCCTCGTCCGAGTAGAACCGGATGGTCTTGACCGGCAGGCCGGTCCGGCGGGCCAGCTCGCCGATGGTGAAGGTTGCGGTGGTGCCCACAAGACGCATGGTGAACTCTCCAGTCGGGGGAGAGTCAACTCTTCCACGGTACGGTTGGGGCATGCACTTCACCCGGCCCCGTGACCTGGTGGTGGCCGGTCTGCTCGGCCTTGGCCTCGGCTACCTGCTCTTCCAGGTCGCGTACGGCTCGCTGCCGCAGCTGCCGCTGCTCGCCGGCATCACCTTCGCCGTGCTGGCCGTGATCGAGCTCGTGCTGGCGTTTTCGATCCGGTCGCGGATCAAGAGCGGCCGGGTCGTTGCCGCCATCGGGGTCGCCCGATCAGTGGCGCTCGCCAAGGCGTCGTCACTCGCCGGAGCGTTCATGGCGGGCGCCTGGCTGGCGGCGCTCGCCTATCTTTTTCCGCGACGTGACGAACTCGTCGCCGCGGTGCTCGACACCCGGGCCGCGGTGGTCGGCGTGGTGTCCGCCGCAGCCCTGGTAGCAGCGGCTTTGTGGCTCGAACACTGCTGCCGGACCCCGCGTGACCACGATCGTGAGCCCACCCGCGGGACGACCGGTTAGCGCTGGAATCGCACCGCTCGCTGGACCGAGTAGGTCTCGTTCGGATTACGAGCAGGTACGGTGTCAGACATGACCGGCGTGGGTGACGACTCGCGCGGCCGCCTCTTGGGCAGGCCGTGGCTCGTTGTCGGCTTTGTCCTCGCCATCGGAGCCACCCTCGCACTGGTGCTCAGCGACGACCTCCGCTATCTCCGGCTGGGGATCGTCGCGGCCCTCTGGGCCGCCCTGATCGGCGCCTTCCTCGCCGTGAAGTACCGCAAGCACGCGGCACAGAGCGAGGACGCGGTCGCCGAGGCGCAGGCTGTGTACGAACTGGAGCTGGAACGCGAGATCGCGGCCCGGCGCGAATTCGAGCTGGAGGTGGAGGCGGAGAAGAGTTCCGTCGCCGACTCCAAGGGCCGCGAGGAGCTGGAGGCGCTGCGCGCCGAGGTGTCCGCGCTGCGCGACAGCCTCCAGTCGCTGTTCGGCGGCGAAGTGCTGCTCGAACGCGTCGCGCTGACCGCGCAGGCGACCCGGATGCGCAAGCTGTCCGACGAGAACCGCCTGATCCCGGACGCCGCGCCGAAGAAGAAGCCCGCTCAGCTGATGGCCGGGAAGAAGCCGGTCGAGGGCGGCGAGCGGCCGACCGAGCTGATCGACCGCGTCCTCGACGAGCGCCGCCGCAAGGCGTCGGGCGCGAAGCCCGCGAACGGCAAGGGCGGCCTCGGCAAGGGCAAGGGCTTCGGCGGCAAGCCGGTCCCGAAGGCGCCGGCGAACGTCTCCGTGCAGAGCACCCAGCAGCTGGCCCGGCCGAAGCCGCTGAGCGAACGCCGTCCGCCGGTCCCGCCGGTCGACCCGGCGCTGAACGCCGCGCAGCGCGAGCTGAAGGCCGCGGAGCTGCGCGCCGAGGCGGCGCGCCGCCAGGCCGAGTCGCAGCCGATGCGGCTGCCGAAGCCGGACGAAGTGGCGAAGCAGCCTGAGCGCCGCCCGGACGCGGCCGACCCGACGCGTCGGGACGTGCCACGGCCGGCCGAGCCCAAGACCGAGATCCGCCGTCCGTCGGAGCCGAAGACGGAGATCCGGCGCCCGTCGGAGCCGAAGACCGAGATCCGCCGTCCCGAGCCGCCGCCCGCGCGCCGGGCGGAGATGTCGCGGTCGGACATCCGGCCCGCCGAGGTGTCGCGGTCGGACATTCCCCGGGTGGAGATGTCGCGTCCGGACATTCCTCGGGTGGAGATGTCGCGTCCGGACATCCCCCGGGTCGAGATGTCGCGGCCTGATATTCCGCGCGTCGAGGCGCCGCGGCCGAACGTTCCGCGTGGTGAGGTGTCGCGTTCGGACATTCCGCGCGTGGAGATGTCGCGTCCGGACATTCCTCGCGTTGAGATGTCGCGGCCCGATATCCCGCGGGTGGAGATGTCGCGGCCGGATCTGCCGCGTGTCGGTGGGCAGCCGAACGGCGTGCGTCCCGACCCGCGCAAGGCGCCCGAGCCGCCGCGGGCGCCGGGGCGTCCGGGGCCGGGGGCGAACGTGCCGCCGCCGAAGCCGTCCGAGATGTCGCGGTCGGACATCCGGCCGGTCAAGGACCTGAGCGCGGCGTTCCAGAACCGCGACGACTTCGCCGAGCGTCAGCGCCCGAACCGGCCCAAGCCGCCCGAGCCGAAGCCGCCGATGCCGCGGGACGCCGCGGCGTCCCGCACCGACCTGCCGCCGGTGGTCCCGCCGACGACGCCGGTGCCGAGCAAGAGCCCGGCGCCGCGGCAGCCGTCGCGCACGGACCTGCCCCCGGTGGTGCCCCCGACGACGCCGGTCCCGGCCGCCGACGGCCGCCGCCCGTCGCGGCTGGAGCAGTTCTCGCGGGCGGACATGTCGCCGATCCTGGAGGAGCCGCCGTCCCGGCACGGTGGGTCCCACCGCGCGCCGGGCGAGGCGGCGGCCCAGGCCGACGCGGCACCGCTGGCGAACCCGACGCTGCCGGAGTCGGTCCGCAACTTCCAGGGCCGCTCGGGCGGCCGTCGCCGCAAGCCGGAGGACTCCCAGCAGCTGCCGGCGGTCCCCGCGGCCCCGGAGCCACCCGCCGGCGGCCGCCGCCGTCGCCCGGACGGCGAGCCACCGGCCTGGGAAGGCATGGTCGCCGAGCGGGCCTCGATGTCCCGCCGCGGAATGGCCCCGGTCGACCCGGCCGAGGTGGAGCAGAACGGCCACAACGGAGCCCGCAACGGCCGCCGGTCGGCCCCCGAGCCGGCCCCGGGCAGCGGCTCCCACGCGGCGGGCCGTTCGGTGAGCGAGCTACTGGCCGCAAACGGCGGCACGGGTTCGACACCGCGACGCCGCCGCCGCGCGGAAGACTGAGCCCGGCGAGCCACCTGACGTGGTCTTCGGCGGCTCGAGTTGGGTGAGCCGAGCGCGCCTCAGATGCGCGGGAGCGAACGCGGCCTGGCGAGCGCACCTGCCTGGCCTGGGTCCGCGAACCGCACCTCAGGCGGTCCGGCAAGCGCACCTCGTGCTTGCCGGGTGTGCCGAACCGCGCGCACCTGCCGGTCCCGGAGGCTCGGAAGACCGAGGTGGCGTTTCTCTTCGTGTCCGCTCTGCGTAGGGTGACCGGCTGTGAGCGGAACCCTCTCGCCCGCGACGGGACTCGACCGCGGACGGCGGCCTCGCCGGATCACCGTGCTGCTGCCGGTGCTCGGGCTGATCGTCGTGGCCCTCTGCGGCCTGTTCCTCTTCGGGCTGGCCACCGCGCGGGTCGGGCCGCTCGCCGTCACCATCGGGGTTCTCGCCGCGCTCGTGCCCGTGGCCGGGGTGGTCGCCGGGTTCCTCTGGGTCGACCGGTGGGAGCCCGAGCCCGCCAAGTTCCTGCTGCTCGCCTTCGCCTGGGGCGCCTGCATCGCGACCATCACCGCGCTGCTCATCAACACCACCGCCGAAGCCGTCGGGGACGAGCTGCTCGGGCAGGGCAGCGGCAACACCGTGGCCGCGCTCGTCTCCGCTCCCGTTGTCGAGGAGGCCGCGAAGGCCCTCTTCGTCGTGCTCATCCTCTGGCGGCGGTCCAGTGAGTTCGACGGTGTCGTGGACGGTGTCGTCTACGCCGGGTTCAGCGCCGCCGGGTTCGCCTTCACCGAGAACATCTACTACTTCGGCCGGGCCTTCTACGACTACGGCTTCGGTGACGGGCACAGCCAGGGCGTCATCACCGCCTTCTTCCTGCGGGGCGTGCTCGCTCCCTTCACGCACCCGCTGTTCGCCGTGCTCACCGGCATCGGGATCGGGATCGCCGCGCGGACCACCACCAAGGCGCTCAAGATCATCGCGCCGGTCGCCGGGTACCTCGCCGCCGTCTGCCTGCACGCGCTGTGGAACAGCGCCGCGCTGCTCGGCGGGTCGAAGTTCCTCACCGTCTACTTCCTGATCATGCTTCCGCTCTTCCTCGGGGTCGTCTACCTGGTTGTCCTGCAGCGACGGCGGGAGCAGCGGATCATCGCCGCCGCGCTGCCGCACATGGCCGCCGCTCGGTGGATCGCGCCGTCGGAGGTCGAGCTGCTGGCCAGCCTGCCCGGGCGGCGGGCCTGGCGGCGGCAGGCGAAACGGCAGTCCGGTAAGCAGGCTGCGAAAGCCGTCGCCGTCTACCAGGCCAGCGTGACGGAGCTCGCGTTCCTCGACCGGCACCAGCTCACCAGCGACGCCGACCGGCAGCGCCAGCAGGAGCTGCTGCGCACCCTGAAGGCCGCCCGTGCGGAGGCGACGCGCCTCGCCGACGAGGCCGCCCGCGGGTGACCCGGTCCGGGTGAAGCTGGTCACCCGGGCTCAACGACGCCCGCTGACCCGAGTTAGTCTCGCGCCGTCGTCCGGTACCCGCGAAGGGACTGGAACGAGAGCAGAGGGAGTCTGCCAACCATGAGCGTCCACAGGCGCACGCCATGATGCGGCCCGCCCGCCTCGCGGTCGGCGTCGTTTCCGCCGGCCGGGTGGGCAGCGTGCTCGGCGCCGCGCTGGCCCGGGCGGGGCACACCGTGGTCGCCGCGTCCGGCTTGTCCGCTTCGTCGCTGGCCCGCGCCGAACGCCTCCTCCCCGATGTGCCGCTCCTGCCGCCCGACGAGACCGTCCGCCGGGCGGACCTGGTGCTGCTCGCCCTCCCCGACGACGCGCTGGCCGGGATGGTCCGCGGGCTGGTCGCCACCGAGTCGCTGCGGCCGGGGCAGATCGTCGTGCACACCTCCGGGGCGCACGGCATCGACGTGCTGGCCCCCGCGGCCGAGGCCGGGGCCCTGCCGCTCGCGCTGCACCCGGTGATGACGTTCACCGGCCGCGAAGAGGACCTCGAACGGCTGGCGGCGTGCAGCATCGGCGTCACGGCGGCCGAGGACGACGAAGCGGCGTGGAACGTCGGCGAAGCGCTGGCCGTCGAGATGGGCGCCGAACCGGTGCGGATCCCCGACTCCGCGCGAGCGCTCTACCACGCTGCGCTGGCCCACGGCGCGAACCACCTGATGACGTTGGTCGCGGACTGCGCGGACCTGTTGCGCCAGGCCGGAATCGGGCATTCCGAACGCCTGGTCGCACCACTGCTGTCGGCCGCGTTGGATAATGTGCTGCGACACGGCGACCGCGCCCTCACCGGCCCGGTCGCGCGTGGCGACGCCGGCACCGTCCGCAAGCACCTCGCGGTGCTGGCGGACCGGGCGCCGGACGTGGCGCCGGCCTACCGCGCGCTGGCCAAGCGCACGGTGGCGCGTTCGACGGCGGCCGGGCTGCTGGACACCGCGGCCGCCAAAGACCTCACCGAACTCCTCGACGATCCCGCCGAAGGGCACCCAGACCAGTGACCACACCGAAATTCAGCCGCGGCACCCTGAACACGTTCGCGTCCCCCGAGCACGCGAGCCAGGTCGGCCGGGCGCTGCACGGCGTCGGCCGCAAGCTGGCGCTCGTGCCGACCATGGGCGCGCTGCACGCCGGGCACCGCGAGCTGATCCGCCGCGCGAAGCGGCTGCCGAACACCGTCGTGGCCACCTCGATCTTCGTCAACCCGCTGCAGTTCGGCGCGGGCGAAGACTTCGAGGCGTACCCGCGGCCGCTGGAGGCCGATCTCGGCGTCCTGAGCGAAGACGGCGTCGAAATCGCGTTCACGCCCAGCGCGGACGCCCTGTACGCCGAAGGGGCCGTGGTGACCGTCCACCCGGG
Source organism: Amycolatopsis vancoresmycina (assembly GCF_000716785.1). Classification (GTDB taxonomy): domain Bacteria; phylum Actinomycetota; class Actinomycetes; order Mycobacteriales; family Pseudonocardiaceae; genus Amycolatopsis; species Amycolatopsis vancoresmycina. Next base: position 408,040 of record NZ_JNYY01000006.1, on the reverse strand, counting down.
ACCGCTCGGCGAAGAACTCGAAGGTGCCGTCCGGCCCGGCCACTTCGCCGGCGTGCTCACCGTCGTGGCGAAGCTGTTCAACCTGCTCCGTCCGGACTACGCGTTCTTCGGCGAAAAGGACTACCAGCAGCTGGTGCTGATCAAGCGGATGGTGCGCGACCTGAACATCGACACGCGCGTGATCGGCGTGCCGACCGTGCGGGAGCGCGACGGGCTCGCGTTGTCGTCGCGCAACGTCTACCTGACGCCGGAACAGCGCGAAGACGCCATCGTCCTGTCGGCCGCCCTCACCGCGGGGGCGTTCGTCGGCCGGGACGGGGCCGAAGCGGTCCTCGAGACCGCGTGGAAGACCCTCGCCGCGCGGCCCGCGGTCGAGGTGGATTACCTGGAGTTGAGGGGAACCGACCTCGGGCCCGCGCCCGTCGACGGTGAAGCACGGCTGTTGATCGCGGCCCGGGTGGGGAGTACCCGGCTGATCGACAACGTTCCGGTGTTGCTCGGCGCGTCGGTGGACCACCCGGCGCACCCGGAGCGGGACGCAGGGGAATAGGAGTCCACGATGTACCGCACGATGCTCAAGTCGAAGATCCACCGGGTCACCGTGACCCAGGCCGACCTGCACTACGTCGGTTCGGTGACGGTCGACGAAGACCTGATGGAGGCCGCGGACCTGCTGCCGGGGGAACAGGTGTCCATTGTGGACGTCACCAACGGGGCGCGGCTGGAGACCTACGTCATCAAGGGGGAACGCGGCAGCGGGGTGCTCGGCATCAACGGCGCCGCGGCCCACCTGGTGCACCCGGGTGACCTGGTCATCCTCATCTCGTACGGCCAGATGGACGACGCCGAGGCGGCGGCGTACCAGCCGCGCGTGGTGTTCGTCGACGCGGACAACCGGATCGTCCACCGGCACACCGATCCCGGGCACGCACCGGAGGGGTCCGGGCTGCTGTCCGGCACGGTGACCCTGCCCGCGGACGAGGAGACGGCGGTCTTCCCGGTGGCCGAGACGGCGGACGCCCGCCGCCTCGACGCGCTGCTGCACGCGGAAAGCTGACCCGCTTGCTGCTCACCGTCGACGTCGGCAACACGAACATCGTCCTGGGGCTGTGGTCCGGGGACACGCTGGTCGGCGACTGGCGGATGCGCACGGACGCGCGCATCACGGCCGACGAGCTGGCGTTGACGGTCCGCGGCCTGCTCGGCCCGCACGCGGACGCGGTGACCGGGATCAGCGCGTTGTCGACGGTGCCGGCGGTGCTGCGCGAGCTGCGGGTGATGCTCGCCCGCTACTACGCCCGGATCCCGAAGATCGTGGTGGAGCCGGGCGTGCGCACGGGCGTGGCGCTGCTGGTGGACAACCCGAAGGAGGTGGGCGCGGACCGGCTGGTGAACACGCTGGCCGCGCACCACCTCCACAGCACGGCGTGCGTGGTGGTCGACTTCGGCACGTCGACCAACGTGGACGCGATCTCGGCCCGCGGCGAGTTCCTCGGCGGCGCGTTCGCCCCGGGCATCGAGATTTCGGTGGACGCGCTGGCGTTGCGCGCGGCGGCGCTGCGGAAGGTCGAACTGGTGCCGCCGCGGTCGGTGATCGGCAAGAACACCGTGGAGTGCCTGCAGTCCGGGATCCTGTACGGGTTCGCGGGCCAGGTGGACGGGCTGGTCCGCCGGATCGTCCGCGAGCTGGCACCGGGCGGGACGGAACCGGTGGCGGTGCTGGCCACGGGTGGCCTGGCGCCGCTGGTGATCGGCGAGTCGGAGACGATCACCGACCACGTGCCGGAGCTGACCCTGCTCGGCCTGCGGCTGGTGTACGAGCGCAACACCCGGGCCTGACGCCCTTCAGCCCCGGGCCAGCCGGCGGCGCTCCAGCACGTACCCCAGCGCGGTCACCGCCAGCGCCGGGAAGGCGACCTTCGCCTGCGGGAACCGGTCGGCCCCCGGCGGGTCCACCGCGCGGGACCCGGGGTAGGCCAGCGCCGAAATCTGCGTCACCCAGTACAGCGACGCCAGGACGGCACCCGCGTCGAGACCGGCCCGGGTCGGCCGCCGCCAGAGCTGCCACAGGCTCGTCGCCCCCAGCGCGAGCCCGAGGCTCATCGTCTGGCCGTTGTGGAACTTCGCGTGCGGTGGCCAGGCCGGGTTGAACACGTGCGTCTCGTTCCAGTCGGCCTTGTACGGGCCGACGGCCGTCACCAGCGAGGTCAGCGAGATCAAGGCCCGCCCCAGTGATTTCCTGCGCATTCCCGCAGTATCGAACCTCCACCGAGGTCGAGGTCAAGCCGCGGTTCAGCGGCGCCGCGCGCGCAACGCCGTGGTGACCAGCGGCAGGTCGAACTCGCCGTTCGCCGTCGCCGGATTCGTGGCCAGGAACTGCCGGAGCCGGTTCAGCAGGGCCGCCGACTCGTCCGGGGCCGAGACGATCACCATCGAATACGTCGCGATCGTTTCCAGGAGGCTCTCCGCGGTGCGCCGTTGCACATGGCGAAACCGTTCGCATTCGAAAGACTCGAACGCGGGGTGGGTGACGTGGCGCAAATCTTCGACGCTCGCCGGGCGGCGGGCACCGTCGCGGCCCAGTTCGGTGAACTCGGCGACCCACGGCACCGATTCGTCTTCGTAGTTCCACACCGGCACGCAGACGCCACCCGGGCGCAGCACGCGGGCGATCTCCGTCATCGCCTCCGGCACGTCGAACCAGTGGAACGCCTGGCCGACGAACACCGCGTCCAGGCCGCCGTCCGGCAGCGGGATCTGTTCCGCCCGGCCGGCCAGCGACGTCGCCGACGGCACGGCCCGCGCCAGTTCCGCGCGCATTTCCGGGTCCGGTTCGACGGCGGTGACGTCGAGCCCCAGTGCGGTGAGGCCGAGGGTGAGTTTGCCGGTTCCGGCGCCCAGGTCGAGCACCCGGTTCGGGGTGCCGGTCGCCCCGGAAAGGCCCCACTCGATGGCTTCTCGCGGGTAGTCGGGCCGGTGCCGGGCGTATTCGGTTGCGCGGGCGCCGAACGAAGCGGCCCGCCGGGCGCGGTGCTCGGGTGTGGGGTCACTCACGAAACCCAGGTTAACCGACCGAAAGCAAAGGTAATCCGGTTGGCGTAGCGGGCGACGGGGTTCGTACCCTATGGGCCATGACCGAAAACCCCGCTTCCACCAGCGAGCCCGCCGAAGACGAACTGCCCGAGCAGATGCGGGTGCGCCGGGAGAAGCGCGACCGGATCCTCGCCGAGGGCATCGATCCCTACCCGGTCGAGGTACCCCGCACGCACACGCTCGCCGAGGTGCGCGCGGCGCATTCCGGGCTGCCCGTCGACACCGCCACCGGCGAGACCGTCGGCGTCACCGGCCGGGTCATGTTCCTGCGCAACACGGGCAAGCTGTGCTTCGCGAGCCTCCGCGAAGGCGACGGCACCGAGCTGCAGGCGATGATCAGCCTCGCGAAGGTCGGCGAAGCCGCGCTGGCGGCGTGGAAGTCCGACGTCGACCTCGGCGACCACGTGTTCGTGCAGGGCGAGGTCATCACGTCCAAGCGCGGCGAGCTTTCGGTGATGGCCGACTCCTGGCGCATCACGTCGAAGGCGCTGCGCCCGCTGCCCAACGCCTTCAAGGACCTGGCCGAGGAGACGCGGGTCCGCCAGCGCTACGTCGACCTGATCATGCGCCCGCGCGCGCGGGACGTCGTGCGCACGCGCGCCGGCGTGGTCCGGTCGCTGCGGGAGTCGTTCCACCGCCGCGGGTTCACCGAGGTCGAGACGCCGATGCTGCAGACGCTGCACGGCGGCGCCACGGCCCGCCCGTTCGTCACGCACTCCAACGCGTTCGACATGGAGCTGTTCCTGCGGATCGCGCCGGAGCTCTACCTCAAGCGCTGCGTCGTCGGCGGCATCGAGAAGGTCTTCGAGATCAACCGCAACTTCCGCAACGAGGGCAGCGACTCGTCGCATTCGCCCGAATTCGCGATGCTCGAGTACTACGAGGCCTACGCCACGTACGACACGAACGCGGTGATGACCCGCGAGCTGATCCAGGAGGCCGCGCAGGCGGTGCTGGACACGCAGGTCGTCACCCTGCCCGACGGTTCGGAGTACGACCTCTCCGGCGAATGGACCACACTCGGAATGTACGAGTCGTTGTCCGATTCACTCGGCGAAGAGGTGACGCCGGAGACGCCGGCCGCCAAACTGCTCGGATTCGCGCAGGCCAGGGGCCTGGAAGTGGATCCGAAGCTGGGGCACGGCAAGCTGGTCGAGGAACTGTGGGAACACCTCGTCGGAGATCACCTGCACGCACCGACGTTTGTCCGTGATTTTCCGCTGGAGACCTCCCCATTGACCCGGCAGCACCGCTCCCGGGCCGGTGTGGCGGAGAAGTGGGACCTCTACGTGCGCGGTTTCGAACTCGCCACCGGATACTCCGAGCTGGTCGATCCGGTCGTCGAACGGGAACGCCTCACCGAACAGTCCCTGCTGGCCGCCGCGGGCGATAGCGAAGCCATGCGGCTGGACGAGGATTTCCTCCGCGCCCTCGAGTACGGAATGCCGCCGAGCGGTGGTGTCGGAATGGGGATCGACCGGCTGCTCATGGCGCTGACCGGTCTCGGTATCCGGGAGACCATCCTCTTCCCGCTGGTGCGTCCCGAATAACCCGGCCGTGTGCATAGCGGCCGGGTTATGGATATGAGATTTGCGCTGCACTCCGGAAGCGGGTACTAATGTTCTGGACAAAGTCTTCTGTTCCGGGGCTCGCCCCGAACCCGGATCATTGAGTAACCCCCGCAGGAGGAAACGGATGGCACAGAAGGTGCTCGTCTCGCTGGTCGACGACCTCGACGGCAGTGAGGCGGAAGAGACCGTCGAGTTCGGTTTGGACGGCGTCAGCTACCAGATCGATCTCTCCTCGGAAAACGCCGAGGAGCTGCGGGACGCCCTCGCCCAGTATGTCGAGCACGCGCGTCGCGCGGGTGGCCGCAAGCGCGCTTCGGTGCGCCCGGTCGCGGGTGGCAAGGGTTCGGCCCGGCCGGCGGCGGTCGACCGCGAGCAGAACCAGGCCATCCGGTCGTGGGCGCGCAAGAACGGATACGCGGTTTCCGACCGCGGCCGCATCCCCTCCGAGGTCGTCGAGGCTTACCACAAGAAGAACTGAAGACTGTTCGCGCCGCCCAGCACGGGTTGACGGCCGGTCACCGGCAGGCCGTTGTCCCGTGCCGGGGGTGGCGATTCTGGTGACGCGGGGGTTGCCAGAGGTGGTGGCCGCCGGGTGAATTCGCACCCGGCGGCTTTGTCATGTCCGGTCGCTGTCCGGTTCCCCGCCGTCCGCGCCGGCGGTTCGGACGTACTCGGCTGGCGACAGCCCGGTCACGGTCCGGAAATCGCGGATGAAGTGCGACTGGTCGCTATAGCCCAGTCGCACCGCCAGACCGGCGTAATCGGGCTGTCCTTCCGTGACGAGCCGCTGCGCTGCGTCATTGAGGCGGTATATCCGGATCGCCCACTTGGGCGGGCAGCCGACGTGTTCGGCGAACATACGCTGGACAGAGCGGGTGGTTAGTCCAGTATCCGCGCACAGTTGCGCCACCCGGGTAATTCCCGGATCGCGTGCGATTGATTCCACCGCCTCCGCCGCCTCCCGTGCCGCGGGTGAGAGCCGCACGGGATTTGCGATCAGCAAGTTGTCGACCGCACGGACCATTTCCGCATCGTCGCGCGCCGACTGCACCGATTCCGCGGCCCGCGCGGCCGCCGGGCCGAAAACGTCCGCGAGCGGGACAGCGCGGTCGGCGATGTCACGCACCGGGCCGCCGAGGAACGCGCGGAAGCACCCGGGCCGGAATCGCACGCCCAAGCCCTGGACGCGGCCGGTCAGCCGGTGCGAAAAGACGGCACGGGCCGGGCCGTGGACGCCGGAAGCGCCGGGGAAGAACGTCACGTGGACCGCGAGGTTCGGCAGCACGCGCTGTTCGTACGGCGGTTTGCCGGTGCGGTCCCACCGCAGGATCCAGTGGTAGTCGACGAACTCGGCCAGCTCGGGCGCCGGCGGGTGCCGCGTCAGCGTGAACATCGTGCGCGCGGTGGCCCCGGCCACGATGCCGCGCGGGATCCGGTGTTCGCCCACTCGCCCACGGTAGCTGTCGCGTTCGTCCAATACGGCCCGGCGGGCGGGGGGTTTGGATCACGGACATGAACGCCGAGCTGGTGCGGCCCGCCGCGGCCGAATTCCTCCGGATCGTCCGCGCGGTCCCCGACCTGACCGCCCCCACGCCCTGCGCGGGCTACGACGTGCGCGGGCTGCTCAACCACCTCCTGTACTGGGGCCCGTGGCTCGTCGCGGCGGGACGGCGCGAGTCCCCGCCGTCGCCGTCCGGCGGCGAGGCGGAGGCGGCACTGGTGACCGACGACTGGCGGGCGGCCCTGGAGAAGCAGACGGAGACGCTGGTCGACGTCTTCGAGACGCCGTCGGCCTGGACGGGCACGACGGCGCTGGGCACGGCGGAGCTGCCGGCCGCGGTGGTGGGCGACATGGTGCTGGGCGAGTTCGTCCTGCACGGCTGGGACCTGGCCCGGGCGAGCGGCCAGGCACTGGACTGCGACCCGGCGGCGGCGACGGCGGTGTACGAGTCGGCGGTGGCCATGGGCGAGCAGGCCCGGTCGATGGGCGTCTACGGGCCGGCGGTGGCGGTGGCGGAGGACGCGCCGCCGCTGGCGCGGGCGCTGGGCGCGGCGGGCCGGGACCCGGGCTGGACGCCCTGAGTCAGCGCGGGCAGGTGCGCGGGCAGCCGTCGCACTCGTCGGCCGACGGCAGCAGGTACGAAAAGCAGCAGCTCTCGCGGCGCCGCGTCCACTCGCGGTCCGCCGTCAGGCGCAGCGTCGACGCCGACGTCAGCGGTGGGTACCGCTCGTCGAGGACCAGCGCGGCGTCCGCCACGCCCGCGCCCTCCGCCTCCGGGGTGCCGCCCTGCCGTCCCGCCCACCACAGCGAGTTCTCCAGCGCGTCCGTCGCCGCCGCCCAGAGCGTCCGGCGGCCGAGTCTGCTCAGCGGCGCGTACGCCCGGACGAACTGGGCCGCGTGCGCCAGGTAACGCGCTCTCAGCACCGCCGCCAGCGCCCGCTCGTCGCGGACCACCGTGGCCTCCGGGCGGGCCGAGCCCGGGTCCGTCGGGAGGCAGTGGAACGCGTCACCCAGCACCGCCATGCCGTCCGGGTGGGGGCGGTCGTCGGACAGGCGGAATGCCAGCTCCGACGGCTTCAGCGACGGCACCCGGCGCTCGTGGTGCAGCAGCAGCGCGCCGACGTACGCCGGTACGTGCAGGTACCAGGTCATCACCCAGCTGGCCGTCGTGCGGGCCGGTGCCGAGGAGTGCTCGCGCAGCAGCCAGTCGCCCAGCAGGCCGCGCCACTCGTCGAAGTACGCCGGTGTCTCCAGCAGCTCCGAACAGCGGATCCAGCCCGCCGGGACGTCGCGGCGCAGCTCACTGCGGCCCTGCCGGCCCGAAACCCGCCGCAACGACGACGCGAGGCCGTCGCCGACCTCGCGTGCGTCACGGAAGGACCGCTGCTGGTTCAACCGCGGCCCTCCTCGAAGCGCCGTAGGGGATTAGGCGTGCCTAACCTTACAGACTTTCGGTGGCTCCGCCAATCGGGTGGGGTACTCCCAGCTTGCGGACTGTTCGCGGTGAGCGGACACCGCGCGGATGGCGGAATCCGGATGGCGCTCCGCACGTTGGGCTTGACGTAAAGGTGCAGGGCAACCTGATGATGGAAGCACCCGGCAGATGCCACGTCCGGGTGCGGGAACGACCGCCGAGAGCCGTAGTGGTACGCCAGCGCGACGACTTGGCTACTAGAGTGGTCTCACGGTGCTGAATCCATCGCGGTGAAAGCACGATGGAAACGGGCCGCCGGCGCAGCAGTCGAGGGAGTGCACATGTTTGAGAGGTTCACCGACCGCGCGAGGCGGGTGCAGGTCGAGGAGATCATCGGCCAGGGCCAGCAGGCGCCGAGCGGGCACATCCCGTTCACGCCGCGCGCCAAGAAGGTGCTGGAGCTGTCGCTGCGCGAAGCGCTGCAGCTCGGCCACAACTACATCGGCACCGAGCACATCCTGCTCGGCCTGATCCGCGAGGGCGAGGGCGTCGCCGCGCAGGTACTGGTCAAGCTGGGTGCGGACCTCAACCGGGTCCGCCAGCAGGTGCTGCAGCTGCTCTCGGGCTACCAGGGCGGCAAGGAGTCCACCGAAACCGGTTCCGGCCGCGGTGAGGGCACCCCGTCGTCTTCGCTGGTCCTCGACCAGTTCGGCCGCAACATGACCGTGCTCGCCCGCGAGGGCAAGCTCGACCCGGTCATCGGGCGCGGCAAGGAGATCGAGCGGGTCATGCAGGTGCTGTCCCGCCGGACCAAGAACAACCCGGTGCTCATCGGCGAGCCCGGCGTCGGCAAGACCGCCGTCGTCGAGGGCCTCGCGCAGAGCATCGTCAAGGGCGAGGTGCCCGAGACGCTCAAGGACAAGCAGCTCTACACGCTGGACCTGGGCTCCCTGGTCGCCGGCTCCCGCTACCGCGGTGACTTCGAAGAGCGCCTGAAGAAGGTGCTCAAGGAGATCAAGACCCGCGGCGACATCATCCTGTTCATCGACGAGCTGCACACGCTGGTCGGGGCGGGTGCCGCCGAGGGCGCGATCGACGCGGCTTCGATCCTGAAGCCGATGCTCGCCCGCGGTGAGCTGCAGACGATCGGCGCGACCACCCTCGAGGAGTACCGCAAGTACATCGAGAAGGACGCCGCCCTCGAACGCCGGTTCCAGCCGATCCAGGTCGGCGAGCCGTCGCTGGAGCACACGATCGAGATCCTCAAGGGCCTGCGCGACCGGTACGAGGCGCACCACCGCGTCTCGATCACCGACTCGGCGCTGGTCGCCGCCGCGACCCTGGCGGACCGGTACATCAACGACCGGTTCCTCCCGGACAAGGCGATCGACCTGATCGACGAGGCCGGCGCCCGGATGCGCATCCGCCGGATGACCGCGCCGCCGGACCTGCGCGAGTTCGACGAGAAGATCGCGAACGTCCGCCGCGACAAGGAGTCCGCGATCGACGCGCAGGACTTCGAGCGGGCCGCCCGCCTGCGTGACGAGGAGAAGACCCTCCTCGGCCAGAAGGGCGAGCGGGAGAAGCAGTGGAAGGACGGCGACCTCGACGTCGTCGCCGAGGTCGACGACGAGCAGATCGCGGAGGTGCTGGCCAACTGGACCGGCATCCCGGTGTTCAAGCTGACCGAGGAGGAGACCACCCGGCTGCTGCGCATGGAGGACGAGCTCCACAAGCGCATCATCGGCCAGGAGGACGCGGTCAAGGCCGTCTCGCAGGCGATCCGCCGTACGCGCGCCGGCCTGAAGGACCCGAAGCGCCCGTCGGGCTCGTTCATCTTCGCCGGCCCGTCCGGTGTCGGTAAGACCGAGCTGTCGAAGGCGCTGGCCTCGTTCCTGTTCGGCGAGGACGACGCCCTCATCCAGATCGACATGGGCGAGTTCCACGACCGCTACACCGCTTCGCGGCTCTTCGGTGCCCCTCCGGGCTACGTCGGCTACGAAGAGGGTGGCCAGCTGACCGAGAAGGTGCGGCGCAAGCCGTTCTCGGTGGTGCTGTTCGACGAGATCGAGAAGGCGCACCAGGAGATCTACAACACGCTCCTGCAGGTGCTGGAGGACGGCCGCCTGACCGACGGTCAGGGCCGCACGGTCGACTTCAAGAACACGGTCCTCATCTTCACGTCCAACCTGGGCACGTCGGACATCTCGAAGTCCGTCTCGCTCGGGTTCGCCGGGTCCAACGACACCGGCACCCGGTACGAGAAGATGAAGCAGAAGGTCAACGAGGAAATGAAGAAGCATTTCCGCCCGGAGTTCCTGAACCGGATCGATGACATCATCGTGTTCCACCAGCTGACGCAGGAACAGATCATCCAGATGGTCGACCTGATGATCGGCCGGGTCGAGACCCAGCTCAAGGCCAAGGACATGGAGCTCGAGCTGACGGCGAAGGCCAAGTCGCTGCTGGCCAAGCGCGGCTTCGACCCGGTGCTGGGCGCGCGGCCGCTGCGCCGCACGATCCAGCGCGAGATCGAGGACCAGCTGTCGGAGAAGATCCTGTTCGGCGAGGTCGAGCCGGGCCAGATCATCCTGGTCGACGTCGAGGGCTGGAGCGGCAACCCGGAGGACAAGGACGACCAGGCGCGGTTCACGTTCCGCGGCGAGCGCCGTCCGTCGTCCATCCCGGACGCCCCGCCGGTCAGCATCGGCGCGGGCCACGAGGAGCAGGGCGAAGCCGAGAACGACTGATCGGCTGAGGTAGTGCGCTAGGAGGGCGGTTCCCCGCAGTGGGAGCCGCCCTTCGGCGTTCCGGGTGCCCACCGGCTATCGGATCAAGGGCTCGATCTTGCACAAACCTGGAGGAGCGGAGACCGGCGTTGGTACGACCTGAACATCCCCGTCGCGGAGCAGCGGAGCAGGGACCACCCGCGAGCCGGTCGTGGAAGGAAGTCAAAGCCGAGAAGCTCGCCATCGACCGTGAGGCCGGTCGTGACGTCGATGCCGCGCGGATCGCGGCGCGGGAGGCGACCGAGGCTTATGTGCTCGGGTTCCGGCTTGCTCAGCTCCGCGAGGACGCCGGTGTCAGCCAGACCGAGCTCGCGCGGCGCATGGGAGTCAGCCAGCCGCGGATCAGCCAGCTCGAACAGGGTGATCCGGGCCAGATGGCGTTGGACACCCTTCGCCGCTACATCACGGCCCTCGGCGGGCGGATGCGGGTGGTCGCCGACTTCGCGGACCGCGACGTCACTGTTTCGGCCGCTCAGCGCGACTCCGCCTGACCGGAGCCGCGCCCCACGCGCGTGAGACGATGCCCGCGGACCTTGGGAGGGGAATCCGCGTGGACGTGCTGGCGATCGACTTCGGGACCTCGAGCACCGTCGCCGTCCTCTCCGCCGCCGGGCGCGGGGCGCGGGTTGTCGAGGTCGACGGCTCGGTCACCATGCCCTCCGCCGTCTACGTCAACGACGACGGCACGCTCGTCGTCGGCCAGGACGCCGAACGCCGGGCCCGCCTCGATCCCGCCCGGTTCGAACCCCACCCCAAGCGGCGCATCGACGAAGGCACCCTCGACCTCGGTGGCACCAAAGTCCCCGTCACCGACGCCTTCGCCGCCGTCCTGCGCCGGGTCGGTGAGGAAGCCGGGCGGCAGCTCGGCCGCCCTCCCGCGCAGACGCGGATCTCGCACCCCGCCGGCTGGGGCGGCGACCTGCAGGACGTCCTCCGGGAAGCCGCCGCGATGGCGCAGCTCGCCGACGTCCGGCTGATCCCCGAACCCGTGGCCGCCGCCGCGCACTACGCCAGCCTGGGGAGCCGGACCCTCGGCCCCATCGGCGTCTACGACCTCGGTGCCGGCACCTTCGACTGCGCCGTCGTCGGTGTCACGCAGCAGGGTTTCACCGTGCTCGCCGAGGATGGCCTGCCCGATCTCGGCAGCCTCGACATCGACCAGGCCCTGCTCGTCCACATCGGCCGGTCGGTGTCGCACGCCGATCCGGCGCAGTGGCAACGTCTCCTGCGCCCGCAGACCACCGCCGACCGGCGCACTCGGCGGGCGCTGCTGCAGGACGTGCGCGACGCCAAGGAAAGCCTGTCCCGGCACGCGCAGACCCACGTGCCCATGCCCGAGCCGTTCGGGGACGTCCTCGTCAGCCGGGACGAGCTCGAAGCGCTCGTGCGGCCCAGCCTGCTGCGCAGCGCCGAACTGCTCGCCGCGACCATCCGCCGCGCCGGCCTCGCGCCCGCGCAGCTCGGCGGGGTCTACCTCGTCGGCGGGCCGAGCCGGATGCCGCTGCTGGCCGCCCTGCTCGGGCGGCAGCTCGGCGTCGCGCCCACCACGCAGGACCAGCCCGAGACGGCCGTCGCGTTCGGGCTCCACCACGTGCCGCTCGGCCCCACCGACCTCACCGTGCCCGCCTTCGCGCCCGTCCGCCCGCCGGTGACGCCGCCGCGGCCGCAACCGTGGCAGCAACCGGCTCCGCCGCCCCCGCCGCCCGTTCGCGCCACGCGCAAGCCGTGGCTCATCGGCCTGGCGGTGCTCGTGGTCGTCGCGGTCGCGGTGACGATCGTCGTCCTGGCCACCAGGGGCGACTCCGCACCGTCCGCAGTGGACTGTGGGACGACGGCGCAGCGCGACCAGGCCGGGTTCACGCCCTGCCTGCGCTCACTGGCCGGCACCGTTCCGGACCGGGCCTCCTGCCACGCCGCCGACGCCATCGGCAAGCTGCTGCACGCCCAGGTGGCGGTCACCTGCTCGATCAACGGCAGTGCCGTCACGTACTACCAGGGCGTGACCACCGGCGAGATCGAGGCGAAGGTGAAGCTGCAGGCGGATGCCAAGGGCCTCGCGCGCGGCGACTGGGACGGCGGTGGGCTGCACGGCCGGTACCTCGCCGGGATGGGCAGCGTCGCGGGGATCGTGCTGTTCGGCGCGGACGACCGCCGGGCGGCCGGGCTCTACGTCTCGCAAGACGCCGACCGGGTCGAAGACCTCCTCGCCTTCTTCACCGGGCAGCTCAAGCCCGCCTGACTCACCAGGCCTTGTCGAACCGCATCCCGCCGGCGTACCAGTCGTCGTCCGCCACCGGGCCGGACGGCGGCTCGGCGGCCGGGGTGTCCGAAGTCCGGTCCTTCAGCACCTTGCCGTCCGGCTCGGCGACCGGCGCGGCCGGCGCCGGTGCGGCCACCGGGACCGGTTCCGGCTCGAACTGCACCCGCCAGCGCAGCCGGTCCATCAGGTAGCCGCCGCTGCCCAGCGGCGCCAGCAGCTGCCCGGTCCGCTTCGCCGACTCGCGCTGCGCTTCGACGTACGTGCGCAAGACGGCGTCCGCGATCTCGGTCGGCGACATCCCCGAGACGGCGTCGGTGAGCCGCAGCCGGGTCAGCACGCCGTCGGTGTTGACCGACAGCGAAACCGCGCCGTCGGCGGACGTCGCCGTCGCCGAGAGCGCATCGAGTTCGGCCAGCAGGGTTTCGCGGTCCGGTTTGGCCGGACGGTCAGCCATCCAGCCGCCCCAGGTGACCGTTGTCCTGCGAGACCCGGCCGTCGGGCGCGATGTCGACGTGCCGGTCGCGGACGTTCTGCTCCGTCCGGCGCGAGGTGTGGCCGGTCTCGAAGTTCGACGGGTCGAAGCTCGCGCCCGGGCTGACGTCCGGCGGGTCGGGGATCTTCGGCAGGTCGACGGCTTCGTCGCCGATGCGGTTCGCCAGCGTCTGGGCCGCGTCGGCGGCGCCGTCACGGATCTTGCCCGCGCTGTCGAGGAAGCTCTGGTACAGGTCCAACCCGTTGTCGCCGGTGATCTCCGCCTGGTTGGCCACCACCGCGCCGATCGCGCCGCCGGCGGCGTTGCCGGCCACCAGTGCGCCGTTGGCCGCGGTGAAGATCGCCGCGCCCGCCGGGGCGGCGACGCCGGCGCTGGCCACGGTGAGCAGCCCGGCGACCGCGCCCGCGAACGTCGCCGCGAGCACCTTCGACATCGCCGCCTCGCGCTTGCGGGACTGGTCCTTCTGGTAGTCCTGCGCCGTCTGCAGGAACGTGGTGCCGAGGTTGCTCAGGTCCTGCCGGGCCGACGCGATGGCCTCCCGCGCGGCGACGATGTCGCTCTCCAGCACGGTGATCTTGGATTCGACCTGGGTGAAGGCGTCCGCGAGCTCGTTGAGGTAGGCCTTGACCGCGTTCGCGGCCGAGCCACGCCACTCGGTGAGGAACTGCCGGGCGTCGTCGAGCTTCGGCTTCGAGTCGCGCTGCAGCGCCTTCCAGGTGGCGTCGTGCCGCATGATCAGGTGCTGCAGGCCGCCCGCCGACTCGTGGTCGATGTCGGCGTCGGAGAACTCGCGGTAGATCGCGGCGATCTCGTCCTGCATCTTCCGGACGTTCTCGTTGGAGCCGTCGAAGCCGAAGAGCAGGAAGTCGGTCGTCCGGAGCACGTCGATCGCGTCCAGCGCGTCGTTCGCGCCGTCCTTCAGGTCCTCGGAGACGCCTTCGAGCAGCTCGGCGCGGCGGTCGTCGCCGGCGGCCATCGGCTGGGCGTCGAGGCCGGTGTCGAAGTAGCCGTCCACGTCCTCAGTTCCCTTCCAGGCCCGCGGCCGCGCGGTTGACGTGCTGCTTCGAGTCCTCGTCGGCCTGTTCGTACAGGTCAGCGACCCGCAGCAGCGCGTGGCTCGTGTCGGCGGTGGTCCGGTGCAGCTGCGCGACCAGCTTCTGGATCTTCGCCAGGTGGTCGTCGTAGGCCGCGGCGACGGACGGCATGCCCAGCGAGCGGCCGAACGCGTTGTCCACGGGCAGCATCCCGGCGATGCCGCCGAAGAGGCCGCTGCCGCCGCCGGACACGGGGACATCGGTGCCGCGCAGGCCGTTCGACGCGGTGGCCGCGGCGTCGGCCGCGTCCTGGAGGGCTCCGGCCGAGTCCCGCAGGTCCTGCAGGTCGGTCTCGAATCCGATCATCACTCACCTCTTCTTCGGCTGCGCGTTCCGGCCATGTAAACACCGTTCGATCACCCGGCAGGGGCGTTTGCCGGCGGTGTGCCTCAGATCACGACCGGCCCGCTGCACCGCCGAACGGGGGAAGGTCGTCCTTGGCGGCGGGGGTCGGCGCTCCTACCTGCATGAGCACAGTCACCAAGCCGCGCGCGCCGACGGTCCGGCGTCAGCTGCGCGAGGCGAAACGCTTCTCCTGGACGGGATTCGCGGTCACGGTCGGGGCGTCGCTGCTCGGCACGCTCGTCCCGGCGGCGATCGGGGCCGGCCCGGACGCGACGCTGATCTCCACGCTCGTGGTCACGGTGCTGGCGGCTGGCGGGTTCACGGCAAAGGACGGCAGCGCCCGCGGGATCAAGGCGATCGCCATCGTGCTGCTGGCGACGGGCGCGCTGGTGCTGACGGTGACCGGCGTGACGGTGCTCGACCTCGTGCGCGGCCGCCCGGCGACGTTCCCCGGCGTGCCGGCGGCGCCCGCGGAAGCCCGCGTCCTCGTCCCGGAGTCGGTCACCTGCGGCACGACACCGGTGCACACGACGGCAACCTGTGTGGTGGCGGTCCGCAGCGTCGGCGCGAGCGCGCTGCGGGTGAGCGGCATCGAGGTGGACAGCCCGGACTTCGCGGTGGACGCGAGCGGCTGCGTCGGCCACGACGTCGAGCCGGGCCGCCGGTGCACGCTGGTGGTCACCTTCACCCCGGCCGGGAGCGGCGACCGCGTCGCGGACCTGACGGTCCACCACAACGTCCCGGGCCCGGCGGCGTTCGTCGAGCTCTCCGGCCGCGGCGGTTAGTGCGCCTCGTTCACGGCGTTGCGACGTGGCGGGCGGCGTGTCTCGCGTGATCAGGGGCGGAACTCGCGTGATTGGAGGGGCAACTCGCGTGATTGGAGGGGCATCTCGCGTGATTGGGAGGGCATTACGTCGCCGGGGTGGTCAATGCTCCGCGCCCGCGCTGACCGCCAGGTCTTCGGTCACCCGCGACGCCGTGTCCGCCAGGACTTCCAGCGCGTCGGCGATCCGGTCCACGCCCAGTGACGGCGCCGGCTTGCCCGAAGCCGCGACCTGCTCCGGGCTGAACGGGACGTGCACGAACCCGCCGCGCACGCCCGGGAACTCCGTGGCCAGCAGGTGCATCAGGCCGTAGAACACCTGGTTGCAGACGTACGTCCCGGCGGTGTGGGACACCGACGCCGGCACGCCCGCGGCGCGGATCGCCGCCACGCACGCCTTCACCGGCAACGTCGTGAAGTAGGCCGCCGGGCCGTCCGGGACCACCGGGGCGTCGAGCGGCTGCGCGCCCGCGTTGTCCGGGATGCGGGCGTCGACCAGGTTGATCGCGACCCGCTCCGGCGTCACCTCGGACCGGCCGCCCGCCTGGCCGGCGCACACCACCAGCGACGGCCGGTACGCCTCGACCGCCCGCCGCAGCGCCGGCAGCGACGCCACGAACTCGCAGGGCAGCTCCACCGCCGCGACGTCGTCCCGGCGCGCGGCCACCAGCGAAACCGCCTGCCACGACGGGTTCACCGCCTCCCCGCCGAACGGCGCGAAGCCCGTCATCAGCACCCTGGTCATGCACCCTCCCGATGCGAAAGCGTCGAGGCCACCCTACGTCCGCGGGGTGGCCTCGACGGCGAACGCGATCAGGCGGCGGGCTTGAGCCCACCCGGGAACAGGTACTGATCGGCGGGCTTGCCGGTGCCGTACACCCACGCGTCGAAGAAGCCCTTGAGGCTCCGGTGCGCGACGAACTCGGTGTACCGCTGGAAGTCCTGCATGCTCGCGTTCCCGCCGCGGTGCAGCGACGGCCAGGTCTTGAGGACCCAGGAGAACGCCTGCTCACCGAGGTAGTTGCGCAGCGCGTGCAGCATCAGCGGGCCCTTCGAGTACACGTAGGTGAACTCGTTGCCCTGCCCCATGTCGTAGAGCTTGCCGTCCCAGAACCGCGTGGACGCCTTCTTGACGTCGTCGGCGTACTGCTTGTTCAGGTCGACGCCCTCCTTCGCCTCGTCCCACAGCCACTCGGCGTAGGAGGCGAAGCACTCGTTGAGGCAGACGTCACGCCAGTGCGAGACCGCCACCGAGTCGCCGTACCACTGGTGGGCGTTCTCGTGGACGATCGTCGGGACCGTGCCGGCCCAGCCCGCGGAGTAGATCGGCCGGCTCATCGTCTCCAGCGAGAAGCCGATCTCCTCGTTGAGGAAGATGCCGCCCGCCGCGTCGATCGGGTACGGGCCGAACTTCGACTCGAGGAAGTCGAGGATCTCCGGCAGCCGCCCCTCGGCCTGCTTGGTCGAATCCGGGGTGCCGGGGGCGAACGCGCTGACGACCGGGGTGCCGTCCTTGCGCTGCTTCCGGTCGAAGGTCCACTTGTCGATCGCGACCGTCGTCATGTACGGCACGATCGGCGTTTCCTCGGCCCACACGTGCGTGGTGCCGCCGGGCGCCTTGACCGAGCCGCGCTCGCGGCCGTTGGCGATCACGCCCCACTCGTCGGGCACGGTGATCGCCAGGTGGAAGGTGGCCTTGTCGAGCGGGGTGTCGTTGACCGGGTACCAGGTGGTGGCCGACCTCGGCTCGCCGGCGACGAACGCGCCGCCCGCCTTGGCGAACTGCCAGCCGTTGTCGCCGAGCGACGGGTCGCTGATCGGCGCGGGCACGCCGTGGTAGGCGATCTTGACCCGGAAGTCCTGGCCCCGCCACAGCGGCCGCGACGGCGTGATGACGAGTTCGTGGTCGCCGGTGCGGGCGAACTTCGCGTCCCGGCCGTCGACCTTCACCGAGTCGACGGTCAGGCCGTGCAGGTCCAGGTCGAACGCGCTGAGCGACTGGGTGGCCCGCGCGGTGATGTCCTGGACGCCGGTGAGCTGGTGCGACGCCGGGTCGTAACCGACCTTGAGGTTGTAGTCGGCGACGTCGTAGCCGCCGTTGCCGTCCTGCGGGTAGTAGCTGTCGCCCGCGCCGTCGCTGCCGGGCTTGGCCGCGCCCCAGCCGTCGCCCGCCGCGGCGGCGACGCCGGTGCCGAGGCAGAGGCTGGCGACCACGGCGGCCGCCACCACGACCGGTTTCTGTCCCCTCATGAACGCTCCTGTCCGTGTCAGTGGACTTCGTCGGCAACGTATCGCCACGAACGGGTGAAGCGGCCGATCGCGTCGGATTTGTCCGGATAATCAGCACTTCCGTCGGCCCGCCCCGGCGCCGGGCGCGCGTCTGGAAAGCTGGACACATGCGCGTTGCGCTGCTGGGCCCGCTGCGGGCGGCGGAAGACGACGGCACGCCGATCGACATCGGCGGCGCCCGCCTCCGCATGCTCCTGGCCAGGCTCGCCCTCGACGCCGGGCGTGCGGTGCCGTCCGACGCGCTGGTCGACGGGCTCTGGGGTGCCGAACCACCGTCCGACGCCGCCAACGCCCTCCAGTCACTGGTCTCCCGGCTGCGGAAAGCCCTGCCGGTGGCGGTCGAATCCGGGCCGGGCGGCTACCGGCTCGCGGTGGCGCCCGCCGACGTCGACGCCGAGCGGTTCGAACGCCTGGCCGCCGACGGCCGCCGCGAACTGGCCGCGGGCCGCGACGCGCACGCGGCCGACCTGCTCACCGAAGCCCTTTCGCTGTGGCAGGGGGCTGCGCTCGCCGACGTCCTCGACGCGCCCTTCGCGCCGGCGCCGGCCCGGCGGCTCACCGAATTGCGGGCCGAAGCGGCGGAGGACCGGTTCGAAGCCCTGATCCGGCTGGGCGACCACGCCGCCGTCCTGGCCGACCTGGCCGCCGCGGCCGACGCCGACCCGTTGCGCGAACGGCTCGCCGGCCTGCGGATCCGCGCGCTGTGCGCCGCCGGACGGCAGTCGGAAGCCCTGGGCGTCTACGCCGCGATCCGCCGCACCTTGGCCGACCAGCTCGGCGTCGACCCTTCCGCCGAGCTGCAGGAGATCCACGTCGCCGCGCTGCGCGGCGAGTTCGCGCCGCCGTCGCCGGTGGCCGACCGGCTGCCGACCCGGCTGACCACGTTCGTCGGCCGCGACGACGAGCTCAAGCTGCTGGCCGAGCTGCTCGGTTCCGCCCGGCTGGTCACCCTGGCCGGCCCCGGCGGGGCGGGCAAGACGCGCCTGGCCACCGAAGCGGCGTCGCGGCACCCGGCGCACCAGCAGGGCCGCGTCTGGTTCGCCGCGCTGGCCGGTGTCCGGGACCCCGACGACGTCCCCGCCGCACTGCTGGGCGCGCTCGAAGTCCGGGAGATCCGCGCCGAGACCGAGATCAACCGCCGTCAGCCCGAGCCGGTGGAACAGGCCGTCGAGGTGCTCGGCGGCGCGGAAGCGCTGCTGGTGCTGGACAACTGCGAGCACGTCGTCGACGCCGCCGCCCGGCTGGCAGACGAACTGCTGCAGCGGGCGCCGAAGCTGCGGATCCTGGCGACCAGCCGGGAACCGCTCGCCATCACGGGGGAGGCGTTGTGCCCGCTCGGCCCGCTGCCGGTGCCCGCGGAACGCGCCGCGCCCGCGGAGGCCGCCGAGCTCGACTCGACCCGGCTGTTCCTCGACCGGGCGGCCGCCGTCCGGCCCGACTTCGTGCTCGACGAGTCCACTGTGGACAGCGTCGGGGAGATCTGCCGCCGGCTCGACGGGATGCCGCTGGCGCTCGAGCTGGCCGCGGCGCGGCTGCGCTCGATGACGGTGGCCCAGATCGCCGGACGGCTCGGCGACCGCTTCCGGCTGCTCACCTCGGGCAGCCGCACGGCCCTGCCGCGGCAGCGGACGCTGCGCGCGGTCGTCGAGTGGAGCTGGGACCTGCTGGCCGAGGCCGAGCTGGTGCTGGCCCGGCGGCTCGCGGTGTTCACCGGCGGCGCCGAGGCGGCCGCGATCGAGGCCGTCTGCGCGGACGAGCTGCTGCCCGCTGCCGACGTGCCCTACGTGCTCGGCAGCCTGGTCGAGAAGTCCATAGTGGACACGATCGACGGCGGGACCGGCGAGCCGCGGTACCGGATGCTCGAGACGCTGCGCGCGTACGCCACCGAGCGGCTGGTGGAGTCGGGCGAGCACGACCGGACGCGCCGGGTGATGGCGGCCTACTACGCCGAGTTCGCCCAGCTGCTGGAGCCGACGCTGCGCACCGCCGCGCAGCTGGCGGCGATCGACATGTTCGAAGCCGAGAGCGCGAACATGATCGCGGCCCTGCGCGGCGCCATCGAGATGTCCGATGTGGACAATGCGGTGGCGTTGCTGGACGGGATGTTCTGGTACCTCACGATCCTCGGCCAGGGCGGCCGGGTGGGCAGCCTGATCCGCGACACGCTGGCGTTCGGCGACCGGCTGCCCGCCCAGGTCAACGCCGCCTACCGGGCCCTGGTCTACCTGATGGACTCGATCCCGGTCCGGTCGGACCAGGCCGAAATCCTGCAGCTGGTCGACGACTGCGTGCGCACCGGCGCGGTGGACCGCTACCCCGGGCTCGCGGTGGCGCTGCCGATGCTGGCGTTCCTCGGCGGCGATCGTGAGGTCGCGGTCCGCGAGGTGCACCGCGCCGAGGAGCACCCGGACCCGTGGACCAGGTCCGGCGCGTACTGGGTGCACAGCTTCCTGCTCGACGACGCCGGTGACGTCGAGGGCGCGGACCGGGCGCGCGACCTGGCCCACGCCGGGTTCGAGGCGGTCGGCGACCGCTGGGGCATCGCGATGACGTTGAGCTTCAAGGCGTACGCGTTGTCCCAGGACGGCGACAGCGCGAAGGCCATCGAGACCTACCAGCGCGGGCTGGCGCTTTCGATGGAGCTGCGGTCGCACGAGGACGCCGTGCAGCACTGGTGGCGGCTGGCCGTCGAGCGCGCACGAACCGGCGACTTCGAGGCGGCCTGGCGCGACCAGGAGGCGGCGGAGCGCTACGGCCGGGAGATCTCGAACCCGCAGCAGCGCGCCATCCTGATGTTCGGCCGGCTCGAGCTGCTGCTGCGCACGAACCGCCTGACCGAGGCGCGCGAACTGCTCGACCGCGTCGCCGCGATGGGCGGTGACGAGTGGTTCCCCGGCGGCATCGGCGACGAGTGGATCCACGCGTTCGAGGCGCGTCTCATGCTGGCCAACGGCCGCGTCGACGAGGCGGAACCCCACGCGGCGATCGCGATCCGGGCCACCAACCAGCGCGGCGACATGCCGGACATGGCGGGCTCGGTGGAACTGCTGGCAATGATCCGGGCCCGTCAGGGCCGTCCCGAGACGGCGGCCCGGGTGCTGGCCGCGTCCGCCGTCATCCGCGGCCGGCTCGACCTCGGCAGCCCCGAGGTCCGGGCGCTGATCGAGGATTTGCGTGCGGCCCTCCCGGACTACGAGGCCCGCTACGAAGCCGCCCGCGCGATGTCCAAAAAGGACACAATCACCTGGCTTCTGGCCGAGCTCGGCTGAAAGTCGTGAGTGGTAAGGCGAGTTCTAACTCGCCTTACCACTCACGACCTCCCCTGGCGCTACTCACCCCCGTGTGTGCGCCTTCTCAGACCCGTCGGCGGTAGGCCCAGGTGGCCAACGGGAAGAACACGATCACCGCACCGGCCATCCAGGCCAGCGCCCCGGCCAGCGGGCCGGCCACCGGTCCGCCGTTCATCAGGCCGCGCAGCGCGTTCGCCATCAGGCTGACCGGGCTGATGTCCGCCCACGCCCGCAGCCAGCCCGGCATGGTCGACGTCTGGACGAACACGTTGCTGCCGAACGTCAGCGGCATGATGAAGACGAACATCAGCGCCTGCGCCGCACCCGGCGACTTCATCACCATGCCGACGAAGACCGAGCCCCAGCAGAAGCAGAGCCCGAACGCCAGCGCGAGCAGGATCGCCACCACGAACTCGCCGGGGCTGGTCGCGATCCGGTAGCCCATGATCGTCGCGACGACCATCAGCACCGTCAGGCACACCACGTACCGCACGACGTCGGCGAGCACCGCGCCGATCAGGGGTGCCGACCGGGCGATCGGCATGCTGCGGAACCGGTCGAACACGCCCTTGGTGACGTCGGTGTTGAGGTTCGTCCCGACGGTCAGGCACGCCTGCAGGATGTTCATCACGATGATGCCGGGCACGACCATCTGCAGGTAGGCGTCGGTCGAGCCGGACAGCGCGCCGCCGAACAGGTAGACGAACATCACCAGGAAGATGATGGGCATCAGGGTGACGTCGGCGAGCTGTTCGGGGTTTTTGCGGATCTTCAGGATGCCGCGCCAGGCCAGCGAAAGCGCGTGCTGGAAGCCCTTTCCGGGGCTGATGTGCCGAGGCGGGGCCGGGCGGTCGAGGGCCAGCGTCGTCATGCCAGGCTCCCTTCGAGCGTCTTGTCCTCGATGGACGGTTCGGCGGTGTGCCCGGTGAGGGCGAGGAACACCTCGTCGAGGCTGGGCAGCCGCAGGGCCAGTTCGTCCGCGGTGATCCCGGCTTCGTCGAGCTTGCGGACCAAAGTGGACAGCAGCACCGGGTCGTTGACCGGGGCGGTGAGCAGCCCGGTCGCGTCGTCGCGGACCGGCCGGACGCCGGTGAGGTCGCCGAGGATCCGGTTGACGGCGTCCATGTCGGACAGCTGGGTCGGCCGGACCTGCAGCGTCTGCCCGCCGACGCGGCGCTTGAGCTCGTCGGCCCGGCCGTCGGCGACGACCCGGCCGTGGTCGAACACGGTGATCTTGTCGGCGAGCTGGTCGGCCTCCTCCAGGTACTGCGTGGTCAGCAGCACCGTGGCGCCCTCGGCGACGAGGCCGCGGACGACGTCCCACACCTCGTTGCGGGCGTGCGGGTCGAGCCCGGTGGTCGGTTCGTCGAGGTAGAGCACCTCGGGCCGGCCGACGAGGCTGGCGGCCAGGTCGAGCCGCCGCCGCATGCCGCCGGAGTACGTCCGGATCGGCCGCTTGGCCGCGCCGGTCAGCTCGAACCGCTCGATCAGGTCGGTGGCCCGGGTCTTCGCCTGGGCGCGGGAGTAGCCGTACAGCCGTCCGATGAGGACGAGGTTCTCGATCCCGTTCAGGTCCTCGTCGACCGACGCGTACTGCCCGGTCAGCCCGATCAGGCTGCGGACCCGGACCGGGTCGGTGACCACGTCGTAGCCCCCGACCGTCGCTCGGCCCGCGTCCGGTTTCATCAGGGTCGCCAGGATCCGGACGGCGGTCGTCTTGCCGGCGCCGTTCGGGCCGAGCACCCCCACGACCTGCCCGAACGGGACCTCGAGGTCCACCCCGTCCAGCGCCTTCGTCTCCCCGAACGTCTTGACCAGGCCCTCGGCCTGGATTGCGTGCGACATGGGCGTCCTCCTTCGCTGTCGCGTTCGGGCTTCACTGTGGACGGCCGCGCTGGTAGCTCGCGCACAGCGCGCTGGCAGGCGCTGGCAGTGGCTGGTGGAGATCTTGTGGAGGTGTTGTCCGGGTCCGGGCCGCGGCGCGCCGGTCTCGGCATACTCGGCAGCATGGTGGTTGCGGAAGAGACGCGGTCGCGGCGGAAGAATCCGCTGGTCACGGGCCTGCTGGTGGTACCGGTGGTGCCGCTGGCCGTGCTGGCGGCGCTGCGCCTGATCGGCTACGACGGCGACTGGTACACGCTGATCGCGCTGTCGTTGACGCCGTACGCGGCGGCCGCCGGCCTGCTCCTCGGCGGCATCGCGCTGGCGTTGCGGCGGTGGTGGACCGGCGGGGTCGCGCTGGTGCTGGCGATCGCGCTGGCCGTGCTGGTGCTCCCGCGGCTGTCGGCGAGCGAGCAGCGTGACCTGCACGGAAAGACCCTGCGCGTCCTCTCCTCGAACCTGCTCTACGGCCAGGCGGACCCGAAGGCCGTCGTCGACCTGGTGCGCGAGCAGCGGATCGACGTGCTGAACCTGGTCGAGATGACCCCGCGCGTGGTCGACGGGCTGACCGCGGCCGGGCTGTTCGAGACGCTGCCGTACCGGGTGCTGCACCCGGCGCCGGGCGCGTTCGGGTCGGGGATCGTCTCGCGCTTCCCGCTGAAGGAGGTCAACCTGTCCGGCGACTCGGCGGCCAAGCAGCCGGGCGCCGAGGCCGACCTCGGCGACGGCGTGGTGGTGGAGATCGTCGCGGTCCACCCGATCTCCCCGGACGTCGACACCCCGCAGTGGGAGCGCGAGATCAAGGACCTGTCCCGGCCGGCGGGCGAGCACGGCCTGCGGATCCTGGCGGGCGACTTCAACGCGACGCTGGACCACGTGGCGTACCGGACGGTCCTGTCCCGCGGCTACCGCGACGCGGCGGAGGAGCGCGGCGAGGGCCTGACGCCGACGTGGCCGTCGTCGTTCCCGGTGGTGACGATCGACCACGTGGCGGTGGACAACCGCGCGGCGGTGCTGGACTACCGCGTGTTCGACGTGCCGGGCAGCGACCACCGGGCGGTGTTCGCCGAAGTCCGCCTGCCCTGACGCTCGTGAGTGAGAAACAGTGTTCTAACGCTGTTTCTCACTCACGAGGGCCTGGATGGTCTCCAGGGCGCCGGCGGCGATGGAGACGCCGCGGTTGTGGCGGATCTCGGGTTCGCGCGGGTTGATGCGGATCAGGGCGCCCGTTGCCGCGCTCGCCAGCTCGGCGTAGCGGCGGACCGTCGGGACCGCCTGGCCCGCGCCCAGTTCCACGACCACGAGGTCACCGGCTGTCCGGCGCCACGCCGTCAGCTCGGCCAGCTGGGCCTCACTGCGGTCCGGGACCCACGAGAAGTCGCCGAACATCAGGATGTTGGGCCGCGCGAGGCCGCCGCAGCGGGGGCACGACGGCAGTGGCGGCACCGCGCGCATGGTGTCCTCGTCCAGCCGGACGTCCACGCTGGAAGCGGGCCAGATGTCGTCGGTGCACCTGGCCAGGCACTGCAAGTGGTGGATCGAGCCGTGCGCCTCGGCGACGTGCTCGAAGCCCGCCGCCTGGAATTGTCCGTCTACATTGGACGTGAAGACTCGGACACCGTGAGGCAGCCGGGTGCCGAACTCACGCAGCAGCCGGAAGCCGTCGTGCGGCACGGTCTGGCGGTACAGCGCCAGCCGGTGCCCGTAGAAACCCCAGGCCAGCTCGGGGTCATCGGCGAAGTGGCGCGGGTCGGCGAGCTCCTCGAACCGCAGGCCGAGCCGGGCGTACGGCGGGTACGCCCGCCAGAACCCCTCGCCGCCGCGGAAGTCGGGGAGGCCCGAATCGACGCCCATGCCGGCGCCGGCGCAGATCAGGAGCGCGCCGGCGCCGTCCAGGAGCTTCCCGGCGTGCTCAAGCACTCGGCTGGGAACCGAGGACGACCTCGAACTCGAGCAGGTTCGCCCCGGTGGACACGGGCTTGGCGCGCTCGCCCGAGTGCGCCGCCGCGGCCGGGCCGCCCTTCGCCCACGCCTGGTAGTGCTCTTCGGTCTCCCACTTCGTGTACACGAAGTAGCGCGTCTCGCCGGAAACCGGCCGCAGCAGTTCGAAGCCGAGGAAGCCCGGCTGCTCGTCGACCGAGTGCATGCGTGCGGCGAACCGCTTCTCCAGCTCGGGGCCGGCGCCCTCGGGGACCTCGATCGCGTTGATCTTCACGACACTCATGCCGCCCAGCCTAGTTGGCTCAGGCGTGTGACCCGTGCCACTGTTGAGGGCATGGGGAGTACCGAGCGCGCGCTCGCCGCCGACCTCGCCCGGATCGTCCGCGCCACCGCGGACGAGGTCGCGAGCGGCCAGAGCAGCGAACTGATCGAGCGGGTGACCGGTCACCTGGGGGCGGCACTGCCGGAAGTGGTGGTGGTGACCCGCAACTGGCCGATGTGGGAGCACGCCACCCTCCAGTGCGGGGTCGACGCCTACCTGGCCCGGCACGGCACGGCGGTGAACTGGTTCGGCGTCGCGGGCGGCCAGCGCGCGCACGAAGACCTGGTCGGGATGCTCGCGATCGCGCGGCGGCAGGGCATGTACGAGCTCGGCTCGGTGGACTACACGACCACGGCGACCGGCCCGGACACCGCGACCGAAGCGGTCCAGCTCGGGCTCGTCGGCACGCACGCTCCGGGCGGCGAGCCGGTGGTGCTCGCCATCCGCGGCCCGAACCCGCAGTGGGGGCTCGAGCAGTGCCGGCTGGAGGTCCTCGCGACGTCCCGGGTGACCGCCACGCACGTGCGCGACCGCGTCGAGCGGCTGATGACCGAGCACGACCTCCTGCGGGGCCAGGTGCTGGCCTTCGGCACCAGCGAGCACCGTGGCAACGAGCTGCTCACGTTCCTCCCGCGGCCGGCGCTGACCGACGACGAGGTCGTGCTGCCGGACGGCGTGCTCGAGGCGATCGAGCGGCACACGGTCGGCATCGCCGAACACGGCGAGCGGCTGCTGGCGGCCGGCCAGCACCTCAAGCGCGGGCTGCTGCTGCACGGCGCGCCCGGCACCGGCAAGACGCACACGGTCCGCTACCTGATGGGGCGCCTGCCGGAGACGACGGTGCTCATCCTGACCGGCGCGGCGATGAAGTTCGTCGGCAAGGCGGCCGAGCTGGCGCGCCGGCTGCAGCCCAGCGTGGTCGTGCTCGAGGACGTCGACCTGATCGCCCAGGACCGCAGCTACGGCCCGATGGTCCAGCCACTGCTGTTCACCCTCCTCGACGCGATGGACGGCGTGGGCGGCGACGCCGACGTGACGTTCCTGCTCACCACCAACCGGGCGAGCGAGCTGGAGAAGGCCCTCGCGGACCGCCCGGGCCGCGTCGACCTCGCGGTCGAGATCCCGCTCCCGGACGCGGAGGGACGCGAAGCGCTGCTGCGGCTGTACGCGCGCGGGCTGAAGCTGACGGCGGACCTCGGCCCGGTCGTCGAGGCGACCGAGGGGGTGACGGCGTCGTTCGCGAAGGAACTGCTGCGGCGCGCGTCGCTGCGGGCGCTGGCCGTACGCCCGGACGAGGACGTGGTCGTCGGCGACGAGGAGCTGACGACGGCGCTGCGGGAGATGCAGGACGCGCGCAGCGCGCTGACGCGGTCGCTGCTCGGGTCAGCTGCGCAGTGAGCCCGGGTAGAGGTCGGCGTCCGCGGGGAGCTTCGTGCCGCGGAACCACGTGTCGAAGAACTCCCGCAGGTTCTTGCCGCTGACCTGGGTCGCCGTCGCCTCGAAGTCGGCCCAGGTCGCGTTGCCGTGGCGGAAGCGGGCCGGCCACGTGTGCAGCAGGCGGTCGAACGCCGGGTCGCCGATCTGGCGGCGCAGTGCGTGCAGCGCCAGGATGCCCTTGTTGTAGACGCCTTCGAACTCGTGGCCCTGGCCCATCGCCACCAGTTTCTGCGCCCAGAAGTCCGTGCTGCCGCGGGTGATCTCGATGGCCGCGCGGTAGCGGTCGTCCAGGTTCTGGCCCTCGCGCTCGGCCCACAGCCACTGCGAGTAGGACGCGAAGCACTCGTTCAGGCAGATGTCGGACCAGTTCCGCAGGGACACCGAGTCGCCGAACCACTGGTGGGCGTTCTCGTGCACGAGGGTCGGCAGGTCGGCCCACTTCGCGTACGTCGGCCGCGTCTGCGTCTCCAGCGAGAAGGGGACGTTCTCGTTCAGGTAGATCCCGCCGGCCGCCGACTGCGGGTACGGGCCGAACTTGCTGCTCAGGAAGCCGAGCACCTCCGGCAGCCGGCCGCCGATCGCGCGGCGGGCGTCCGCGCCCGGCGCGTACGCCGAGACCACCGGGGTTCCGTCCGGCAAAGTCGACCTGTCGACATCGAACTTGCCGATCGCGATCGTGGTCAGGTAACTCGCCACCGGGTTCGGCTCGGTCCAGGTGCCCGGCGGGCCCTCGCGGCCGTTCGAGATCACCGTCCAGCCCGGCGGGACGTGCGCGGTGAGCGTGAAGGTGGCCTTGTCGCGCGGGGTTTCGTTCACCGGGTACCAGAACGCCGCCGAGTGCGGCTCGCCGACCATGAACGCGCCGCCGTCGGCCGAGTGCTGCCAGCCGTTCTCGCTGCCGCCGTCGTGCGGGGTCTTCGCCGGGTCGCCGCCGTAGGTGACCCGGGTGCGGAACGTCGTCCCGGCGCGGATCGGTTCCGGCGGCGTGACGACCAGCTCGAACGCCTTCTCGCGGGTGAACCGCGCGGGCTTGCCGTCGACTTCGACGCGGTGCACGTCCAGGCCGCGCAGGTCGAAGTCGAACCGGCTCAGGTCTTCGGTGGCCTTCGCGGTCACCGTCGTGTCGCCGTCGAGGTGCCCGCTCGGCGGGTCGTACTTCACGTCGACCTGGTAGCCGAGGGCGTCGTAGCCGCCGTTGCCGTCGTCGGGGTAGTAGGGATCGCCCGCGCCGGACGCGCCCGGAACCGGGTGCATGGGCGGCGGCGGGGCCGGCGCGGTGACGGCGTCGCCGCCGCACGCCGCGGCGAGGGCCACGGCGGCGCAGACAGCCAGTGCGGTGAGTCGGCGGCGCATACGACCACCATAGGTGATGGATTGCGATCGCTTGGTCACGTTCCGCACCAGGGGTTTTGTGGTTAGGTGGCCGCGTGCTCTGTTTCGGCGGCACCGGCGTGCCGATCGTTCTGCTCCACGGCCTGATGGGCCGCGCGCGGACGTGGTGGCGGGTCGCGGAGTGGCTCCGGCCCTACGGTGCGGTGTACGGCTTGGACGCGCGGGGCCACGGCAGCGCGCCGCGGGTCGGGCCGTGGACGACCGAGCGGTTCGCCGACGACGTCGCCGGAGCCCTGCGGACGCTCGACGCGGGCCCGGCCGTGCTCATCGGGCACTCGATGGGCGGCCTGCACGCGTGGGCGACCGCCGCGCGGTACCCGGAGCTGGTGCGCGCGGTCGTCTCCGAGGACTTCGCGCCGGACCAGCGCGGCCGGACCGTCGAGACCTGGCGCGGGTACTTCGAGAGCTGGCCGGTGCCGTTCTCCTCGCTCGGCCACGTCCGCGAGTTCTTCGGCGACGTGGGCGAGTACTTCGCCGACTGCGTCGAAGAACGCGAAGACGGCTTCCACCTGGCTGCGGACCTCGAAGACCTGTACGTCATCGCCGCCGAATGGGGCCGCCGCGACTACTGGGACGTCGTCGAGGCGATCCGCTGCCCGCTGCTGCTGGTCGAGGGCGAGCACACGGCGATGCCGCCGGGCCAGCAGGCCGAAGTCGCTTCGCGGGTGTCCGACGCGAAGCACCTGGTGGTGCCGGGCTCGGCTCACCTGCCGCACGACGAGGCCCCGGAGATCTACCGCGGCGCCGTCGAAGCCTTCCTCTCCCAGGTGCTCAGTCGCTGAAACCCCGCGTGGCCAGAAGGACGGCACACCGAGCGCGCCGTTGAGCCCGGCGCACCGACCCCCTGGTCACGCGCGGGACAGGTCCGCTCGCCAGGCCGCCGTCGAGCGGCCGGCCGGGACGATCAGCGGCCAGATGTCCGCTCCTAGAAAGCCCGTCTCGTCGGACACCTTCGCCGCGGTGCACGTGTCGCGCGGCAATCCGGCCTGAACGGACAAAGCGGTCACGGCGTCCT
Source organism: Amycolatopsis vancoresmycina (assembly GCF_000716785.1). Taxonomy (GTDB): domain Bacteria; phylum Actinomycetota; class Actinomycetes; order Mycobacteriales; family Pseudonocardiaceae; genus Amycolatopsis; species Amycolatopsis vancoresmycina. The sequence goes on along the minus strand of NZ_JNYY01000006.1, from coordinate 379,090 downwards.
TTGTGGACTGGCCGAAGACGCCGTCGGCGGGGACGCCGAAGCCGGACTTGCGCAGGAACTCCTGCGCCAGCTGCACCTTGCGGCCCGTGTCGCCCGGCTTGAGCAGCGGCCACTCGGCCTCGGACCGCGCCACCGCGACACCCAGGATGCGGCCGACGGCCGTCCGCAGCTCCGGCAGCCGGTTGTAGAGCACCTGGCCGGGGCACTCGGTCGAGTTGAAGTCGCGGTGGCCCTTGATGAACTCCGGCGCGATGCCGTACTGGTGCGCGATGTAGGCGACCAGCGAGACCAGCGAGTTCCACAGCGCCGCCGGCACGTCCACCGTGCTGTACAGGCCCTCGTTCTCGATGCCGATGACCTCGCTGTTGTGGTTGCCGACGTTCGCGCCCTGGACGTGCTGCGTGCCGCCGCGCAGGATCTCCAGGCTGCGGTGCCTGCCCTCGGTGACGAAGCCGCCGCGGCTGTTCGTGAACTGCTGGCCGCTGTCGATCCAGCCGTTCTTGTCCATGTGCAGGTTCTGGATGAACCGCGAGACGTAGAACGCGCGGGCCAGCGAGAAGTCGTTGTTCATCGGCGGGTCGACCGCGTGGTGCACGACGATGTACGTCGGCTTGTGGTTCTCCACCACGATCGGCCCGGCGGCGGGCCGGGCGCCCCACTCGGAGCAGCCGTGGATCGTCGGTGTCGGCACGGCTGCCGAAGCCGTCCCCGTGGTCGTCATCCCCAGTGCGCCGGCCGCGGTCGCGGTCACCCCTGCCTTGAACAGGGTCCGGCGGTCAACAGTGACCATGTGTGAAACGGTAACTCCGGAACGCGCCGATGACAACTATTGACCAACTTTGGTCGCAGTGCGTCAGTGCTCGCCCGGCAGTGCGAACAGGCCGTCGCTGGTCTGCTCCAGCAGGCCGTCGACCAGCAGGGAGTCCAGGCAGCGGTCGCGCTGGCCGCCGTCGTGCCACACCAGGTCGAGGCGAGCCTTCTCGACCGGGCCTTCGCTGCCGCGCAGCACGTCCAGCAGCCGCCCGCGGACCTGCCGGTCGGTGCCGGCGAACTTCTGGACCGGCTTGGCCGGGCCGGTGTACTCCGGCCGCCCGGCCAGCTGCCACGCGCATTCGTCGTAGATCGGGCAGTCCGCGCACTTCGGGGTCCGCGCGGTGCAGACCAGCGCGCCCAGCTCCATGATCGCGGCGGAGAACTTCGACGCGGGCGCGTCCTCGGCCGGCAGCAGCGCCTCGACGTCGTTCATGTCCCGGGTGTTCGACGCGGGCCCGGCGTCCCCGGCGCCGTGCACCGCCCGCGCGACGACCCGCCGCACGTTCGTGTCGACCACCGGCGCCCGCCGCCCGTAGGCGAACGCGGCGACGGCCCGCGCGGTGTAGGCCCCGATCCCGGGCAGCGCGAGCAGGGTGTCCACATCGGACGGAACTACGTCGCCGTGTTCCTTCGCGATGACGCCGGCGGCCTCGTGCAGCCGCAGCGCGCGGCGCGGGTAGCCGAGCTTGCCCCAGGCCCGCACGACTTCGCCCTGCGACGACGCGGCCAGCGCCGACGGCACCGGCCAGCGCGCCATCCACTCGTGCCAGATCGGCTGCACGCGGACGACCGGCGTCTGCTGCAGCATGATTTCGCTGACCAGGACGCCCCAGGCCGAGCAGGTGGGCTCGCGCCACGGGAGTTCCCGGCCGTGCGCGGAGAACCAGTCGATCAGCACGTCAGCGTCCACAGCCACGCCGGGAGGCTACTTCGCGTGCTTCGGCAGCTCGCGAGCGACCTCTGCCGGCGACGGCATGGCGGCGATCTCTCCGGCGATCGCGCGGGCCGCGTCGCGGCAGGCGGACGCCTTGCGCGCCTGTTCAGCGACGGCGTCGGCGCTCAGTTCGCCGGGCAGGAGCCGCACCGCGGCGCCGGCGGTGAGGAGCGCCTCGGCGTTGGCGAACTGGTCGGCGCCCTGCGGCAGGACCAGCTGCGGGACGCCGGCGGCGAGCGCGGCCAGCGTGGTGCCGCTGCCGCCGTGGTGCACGACCAGGTCGGCGTGCGCGATCGCCGCCGCCTGCGGTACCCAGGCCTGGACCGTCACGTGGGCCGGCTGCGGCCCGACGGGCACGCCGCCGGTAGCCACCACGACGGGCGTGCCGAGCGTGGCCAGCCCCTCGATCGCCGTCTTGAGCACCTCCGGGGTGCCGAAGGCGGTGCCGAGCGTCAGGTAGATCAGCGGCCCCCGGAACTCGCCCGGCTCGGCGAACGGCACGGGCCGCAACGGGATCCGCTCGGCGGTCGCGAGGAAGTCCGCGTCCTGCAGCGACGGCGGGCAGATGTCGAGGTGCACGCCGCCGGAGGGGCGGTCGAACCCGATGCCGTCGGGGATCATCCGGCCGAACCCGTGCCAGAGGGCCGGGATCCCGGCGCGCCGGGCGGCCACGGCCACCTCGGGGACGCCCCACCCGTGCACGACCAGGTCCGGCCGCAGCCGCTTCAGGTCCGGTTCGAGGTCTTCGGCGTAGATCTCGTAGAACGAGTCCGCCGGCCGGAACGGGTTCAGCCCTCGCAGCGCCGCGTGCACGTGCTCACCCGCGGCGAAGTGCACCTCGTGCCCGACGTCCCGCGCCGCGACCGCGAGCGGGACCATCGGGTACGTGTGGCCGGCCGAGGCCAGCCCGGCGAAAAGGACCCGCAAGGCCTACTCGACCTCGGTGAGCTTCCCGGTCTTCACGTCGTAGACGAACCCGCGCACGTTCTCCGTGTGCGGCAGGTACGCGCTGCGCCGCACCCGCTCGACCGACGTCCGGACGCTGTTCTCGACGTTGCGGAACGCCTCGACCGACCACGTCGGCCGCAGGCCCGTGTCGCTCTCCAGCTCGTCCTTGAAGTCGTCCTCGGTCACCATCGACAGGCCGCACTCGGTGTGCTGCACGATCAGCACCTCGCGGGTGCCGAGCTTGCGCTGCGACAGCGCCAGCGAGCGGATCATGTCGTCGGTCACCACACCGCCCGCGTTGCGGAGGACGTGCGACTCGCCCTGCAGCAGGCCGAATAGCTCGAACACCCGGATCCGGGCGTCCATGCAGGTCAGGATGGCCACCTGCAGCGACGGCTTGGGCGACGACCGGTCACCCGGCGTCACCTCGCCGAGCTCCTGGTTGCGCTTGAGCAGTACGTCGATCGAGGTCATCGGTCACCTTCCGGCCAGTGGCCCCGCGGCGCGGGCTAACCACTCCATTTGACCGGGTGACTACCCCGCTGAGCAATGCGTTAAGAGCAATGTCACGAGGTCAGCCGCCGAACCAAGGCTCTTCGACGGTCCGCGGCGGCGCCGACGTGCGCCCGACACGCAGCTCGGTCGGCAGGGTGATCACCTTCGGCGCGCTCCGCTCGCCCGAGCTGAGCAGCAGCCGCCCGGCCGTCTTGCCCTTCTCCAGCACCGGCTGGTGGACCGTGGTGAGCCCGATCCGCTCGGCTTCGGCGATGCCGTCGAAGCCGGTCACCGTCAGGTCCTGCGGCACCCGCAGCCCGCGCCGCTCCGCCTCCGCCATGGCGCCGAGCGCGAGGATGTCCGAGGTGCAGATCACCGCCGTGATCTGCGGGTACGCGTCCAGCAGCTGGCGGGCCGCGGAGGCGCCGTCGTCCACCGTGTGGTCGAACCGCTCGACCACCGGGACGCCCGCCCAGTCGACGCCCGCCGCCGAGAACGCCACCGCGAGGGCCTCCAGCCGGGTGCGCTGGACGTGGAAGTGCGCGCCGCTCTGGCGGGTCGCCGAGACGAAGTCGTCGTTGCGCTCGCGGGCCAGCCGCATGCAGATCACGCCGACCTGCCGGTGCCCGAGTGACACCAGGTGCTCGGCGATCTTGCCGACCGCGGCGGCGTCGTCGGGGCCGACGCGGTCGATGCCTTCGAGGCTCGGCTGGTCGATGATCACCGTCGGCACCGGCCGCTCCAGCACGGCGGCCAGGTGCGGGTCGTCGTCCGGCACCGAGTAGACGACGAACCCGTCGACACCCGCGCGGTGCACCGCGGCCACGTCTTCACGGCCCGGGCTGGCCGGCACCAGGTGCAGGCCGACGCCGGCGTCTTCGCAGGCCAGCGCCAGTCCTTCGAGGACGCCGACGGCCGCGGGGTCGCGGAAGGCGTAGGAGAGGTTCTCGGTGAGCAGCAGCCCGACCGCGCCCGCCTTGCGGGTGCGCAGGGAGCGGGCGACCGGGTCGGGACCGGGGTAGCCGAGGCGCCGCGCGGTCTCGAGGACCCGGCGGCGCAGTTCCGGGGACAGCTGGTCCGGCCGGTTGTAGGCGTTGGACACCGTGGTCCTGGACACACCGAGCTCCGCCGCGAGCGACGCCAGTGTCGCCTGCCTCCGGGTGCGAATAGGACGTCCCATCAGCAAACCGTAACGGTTCAGATCACTTTCTTGAAGAGACACCCCGCGTGGTCGATGTCTCGATCCGCATGCACGAAGACGCATACACCAAAGCGCGATCGGATGGCCAGAAAGTCATCCGGATGGGGTAAGGTGAATCTGACAACGGTTTCCATTAGCGTCTCCAGGAGTCCCTCAGATGAGTTCCCGCCGCACCACGAGCGTGCTCGCCGCCGCTTCGGCCCTGTCCCTCTTCGCCTTGGCCGCGTGCTCCGGTGGAACCTCCGACGGCGGCGCGCAGGCCGGCGGCGACGGCAAGATCAAGGTCGTCGCCTCGACCGACGTCTGGGGCAGCGTGGCCGGCGCCGTCGGCGGGGACAAGGTCGAGGTCAAGTCGGTCATCCACGACCCGTCGGCCGACCCGCACTCGTACGAGACGACGGCGGACGACGCGCTCGCCGCGAAGGGCGCGCAGCTGCTGCTGTCCAACGGCGGCGGCTACGACGAGTTCTTCGGCAAGCTCAGCGACCAGGCCGGGGACGCGAAGAAGCTGGTCGCCTACGACATCGCCGCGACCGGCGACGAGAACGAGCACGTCTGGTACGACCTGCCGGGCGTCGACAAGGTCGCCGACCAGCTCGCGACGCAGCTCGGCGAGCTGCAGCCGGCGTCGAAGCAGCTCTTCGCCGACAACGCGAAGGCGTTCAAGGCCAAGGTCGACGCGCTCGAGAAGCGGCTCGGCGAGCTCGGCGCCACCCATCCGGGTGCGAAGGTCGTCGTCACCGAGCCGGTCGCGCACTACCTGCTCCGGAGCGCGAAGCTGACGGACGCGACGCCCAAGGCGTTTTCCGACGCCGTCGAGAACGACACCGACGTCCCGGCCGGCGCGGTGAACGAGTACAAGCAGCTCATCGCCACGAAACAGGTCAAGGCGCTGATCAACAACGCCCAGACGGTGACCCCGCTGACCCAGGACGTCGTCGCGCAGGCGAAGGCCGCCGGGATCGGGGTCGTGGACGTGACCGAAACGCTGCCCGCGGGTGTGACGGACTACATTGGCTGGATGACCGGGGAAGTCGACGAGCTGGCTGGGGCGTTGAAGTAGCCATGGCACTCGTATCCGACGACGTACGCCCCGCGGTCCGGGTCCGCGGTGCGGGCCTGGCGTTCGGCCCCCGGACCCTCTGGTCGGGGCTGGACCTCGTCGTCGAGCCCGGGGAGTTCCTCGCCGTGCTCGGCCCGAACGGCTCCGGCAAGAGCAGTTTCCTGAAGGCCCTGCTCGGCATGCAGGAGCTCTCGGCGGGCTCGGTGGAGATCGCCGGCGGCCGCCCGGGCGGCGCGAACCGCAAGGTCGGCTACATCCCGCAGCAGCGCGCGATCGACGAGTCGCTGACGCTGCGCGGGGTCGACCTGGTCGGGCTGGGGCTCGACGGCCACCGCTGGGGCCCTGGCCTGTTCGGCATGGCGGCCCGTCGTCGTCAGGTGGCCGCGGCGATCGAAGCCGTCGGGGCCACGCGGTACGCGAAGCAGCCCGTCGGCCGGCTGTCCGGCGGCGAGCAGCAGCGGCTGCGGGTGGCGCAGGCCCTGGTCGGCGACCCCGAGGTGCTGCTGTGCGACGAGCCGCTGCTCTCGCTCGACCTCGCCCACCAGCGCGCGATCAGCGAGCTGATCGATTCGCGACGGCAGTCGGCGGGGACGGCCGTGCTGTTCGTGACGCACGAGATCAACCCCGTGCTGCCCTTCGTCGACCGCGTGTTGTACCTGGTCAACGGCCAGTTCCGGATCGGCAAGCCGGACGAGGTCATGACGACGGAGACGCTGTCGCAGCTGTACGGCACCCGGGTCGAGGTGCTCAAGGTCGGCGGCCAGATCCACATCGCGGGCGCGCAGAGCGCGTTGTGCGAGGAGGAGCCGCACCACCACGAACACGACGTCGAAGAGCAAGTGGGCTGAGTCTTGGATCTGTTCGACTTCGGCAAGACGTGGGAGCTGATCACCCAGCTCGAAGGCGTCCAGACGGCGTTGCTGGCGGCCGCGATCCTCGGCCTGGTGGCCGGGGTGATGGGCCCGCTGATCGTGATGCGGCGGATGTCGTTCGCGGTGCACGGGACGTCCGAGCTGGCGTTCACCGGCGGCGCGGCGGCCCTGCTGCTCGGCATCGGCGTCGAGTACGGCGCCCTGATCGGCGCGGTCGTGGCGGCGCTGCTGCTGGGCATCCTGGGCGCGCGTGACGCCGACCGCGACTCGGTGATCGGTGTGATCCTGTCGTTCGGCCTCGGCATGGGCGTGCTGTTCCTGTCCTTCTACAAAGGACGGTCCGGGAACAAGTTCGGCATCCTGACCGGCCAGATCATCACGATCGACTCGACGAACCTGACGTTGTTCGTGGTGTCGTCGGCGGTGGTGCTGGCGGTGCTGGCGCTGGTCTACCGGCCGCTGCTGTTCGCGTCGGTGGACCGGAACGTGGCCGTGGCGCGCGGGGTCCCGGTGAAGACGCTGACGGTGGTGTTCGCGCTGCTGGTGGGCGTCTCGACGGCGCTGAGCGTCAAGGTGGTCGGCTCGCTGCTGGTGGTGGCGCTGATGGTGACACCGGCGGCCGCGGCGGCCCGCGTGACGGCGTCGCCGTGGAAGGCCACGGTGCTGTCGATCGTGTTCGCCGAGGTGTCGGCGATCGGCGGCATCCTGCTGTCGCTGGCGCCGGGGCTGCCGGTGAGCGCCTTCGTGACGGCGATTTCGTTCCTGATCTACGTGGTCTGCCGGGTGCTGGCCTGGCAGCGGGACCGCCGGACGCGGGTGAGCGCGGTGGAACCGGCCCTCGTCGCGGCGGCCTAACCCAGCATCAGCAGGACCTGAAGCTCGCCGACGAATCCGCCGATCACCGCGCCGACGGCGATCAGCTTCCACTCGTCCTGGCGGAACGCCGGCCGCAGCAGGCCCTCGAACTCCAGCGGCGTCAGGGCCAGCATCCGCTGCCCGATCACCTTCGCCACGTCCATCGCCTCGGTCAGGTAGCCCTCGGCGTGGCGTGCGGTGTCCGGCAGCTGCTCCAGCGCCTTGCGGGCCGCCGCGTGCTTCATCTCCTTCAGCCGGGTGCCGCCGACGGTCCACGCCAGCGGCATCTGCGCGTCCACCGCTTCCGAAACGACGCTCTCGACCAGGGCCGCCAGCCGGTCGGCGCGGGGGCCGCGCAGGACGGCGTCCAGCAGGTTCTGGACCGTCAGGACCTCGTTCGCGATCAGCTCGCCGTACTGCCGGGCGACCTCGGCCCGGCGCCGCTGGAACTTGCCCTGGAAGATCACCCGGCCGACGCGGACCGGCTCGCGCGGGACGAAGATCAGCTTGATCGCCAGCCAGTCGGTGAACAGCCCGATCACGCCGCCGAAGACCGGCAGCACCCACGGCTCGCGCGTGACCGCCCAGACGATCGTCTGGACGAGCCCCAGGCCGAAGCCGAAGTAGATGCCCATCCGGGCGATGAACGCCATCTCGGGGCGGGACGTCTCGCGGATCAGCCGGACCAGCAGCTTCTTGTCCCGCGTCAGCCGCTGGACCGTCATGTGCTGGACGTCGAGGACCTCGTCGAGGTTCGCCCGGACGTCGTCGACGAACTCCCGGACCAGCCGCGGCGCCCCCGCCTGGACGTGCTTGATCAGCATTTCCTGGGCCAGCGTCGGCATGACCTCCCACAGCCGCGGGTGGTGCTCGGCGATGACCTCGCGGGCGATGTGGTCGACCGCGCGCAGCAGGGGCTGCTCCAGCTCGCTGGTGATGATGACGGGGTCGATCCGCTCGAGGACTTCGCGGAGGTCGAGCAGGTTGGCCGTCAGCAGCTCGGTGGCGACCGCGGCCATCCGCCCGCCGTGCTTCGGGACGACGCCCTGCCAGCCGAGCAGCGGCGGGATCCCGACGAACTCCAGCGGCCGGAACATCATCTCGATGGCGACGCGCTTGGTGACGTACCCGATCAGCGCCGCGATGAACGGCATCGCCGCGTACAGCGGCCAGTGCAGCGCGAGGTCGTGCAGGACCGCGTCCAATCCGCCCTCCTCACGCCGAGATCGAAACCGTACCGGCTACCCGAGCAGGGCGAGCACCTGCAGTTCCCCGACGAGACCGCCGATCACCGCGCCGACGGCGATCAGCTTCCACTCGTCCTGCCGGAAGGCCGGCCGCAGCAGCTGCTCGAACTCCAGCGCGCTCAGCTTCCGCATCCGCTCGACGATGGTGTTGCGCACGTCGAGGGCGTTGACCGCGTAGTCCTCGGCGTGCCGGATGGTCTCCGGCACGCGCTCCGCGGCCTTCGCGGCCGCCGTTTGCTTCATCTCCTGGAACTTCTTCGTGCCGACGGCCATCGCGACGAACGGTTTGACGACGCTCGCCTGCGCGTCGATCGTCTTCTGCACCTCGCGGGTGATCAGCGCGAACAGCCGGTCGGACTTCGGGCCGCGCAGCACGGCTTCCAGGAGGTTCGGGATGGTGATGATCTCGCGCGCGATCATGTCGCCGTAGTCGGCGGCGACCTGGTCGCGGCGCTTCTGGAAGACGCCCTGCCAGGTGTAGAGGCCGAAGAACCGGCGCGGCTCGCGCGGCAGGAAGATCATCTTGAGGGCCAGCCAGTCGGTGAGCCAGCCGATGCCGAGGCCGAACAGCGGCAGCACGACGGGCGACTTGGTCAGCGCCCAGACGACGAGCTGCACGCAGCCGAGCGCGAACCCGAAGCCGATGCCCGAGCGGGCGATGAACCGCATCTCGGGCCGCGAGATGTCCCGGATCAGCCGGTTGAGCAGCGCCTTGTCGCGGACCAGGTTCGTCACGACCATGTGCTTGAGGTCGAGGACGTCCTCGATGTTGTCGGCGATCTCCCGCATGATCTTGGTGATCGCCTTCGGCGCCTCGGCCTGGACGCGCTTGAGCAGCAGCTGCTGCGCGCTGTTCGGCAAGACCTCCCACAGCCGCGGCTGGTAGGTCTCCATCACCTCGCGGGTGACGTCCTCGACCACCCGCAGCAGCGGTTCTTCGATTTCCTTCGCCACCTGCGCCGGGTCGAGCCTGGCGAAGATCTCCTTCGGGTCGACGAGGTTGGTGGTCAGCATTTCGGTGGCGGTGGCCGCCATCCGCTCGGCGTTCGCCGGCAGCACGCCCTGCCAGCCGAACGGTTTGCGGCCGACGAACTCCAGGGGCCGGAACATCATCTCGATGGCGACGCGCTTGGTGACGTAGCCGATCAGGGCCGCGATGAACGGCATGGTGACGTACACCTGCCAGTGCGTGCCGAAGTCCACGCGGCGCACGTTAGCGGCTCGGGCCGGACCAGCGCGGAATGCCATGCGTCACGGGGGGTTACCGAAATAGTGATGCATCCGTTTGGCGGTACGTCTTCACGGACCCCTGCTCATTAAGGTGGCCCGATGGTCGCGCCTGAGAAGCCCCAGTCCGCCCCGAAGACCGCCCAGTTCGCCGTGGGTGTCCGCGGCTACAACCAGCGTCAGGTCGACGAACGCCTCGCCGAGCTGAACAAGGACCTGCGCGAGACGTCCCGCAGCCGCGACGAAGCCGTCGCGACGTCCGCGGACCTCACCAAGGCCCTCGCGTACGCGCAGAAGGAGCTGGCCGAGACGAAGGCCGCCCTCGCGAGGATGAGCTCGAGCCCGTCGGGCGCGGGCGCGATGGCCGAGCGCGTCCGGATGATGATGCAGCTGGCCGAGGAGGAGATCGCGGATTTGAGGTCGGCGGCGGAGGCCGACGCGGCCTCGACCCGCGACCAGGCGGACAAGTACGCGCACGAGACCCGCCGCACGGCCGACAAGCTGGCGAAGGACGCGGAGGAGGAGCGCGCGCGGCTGCTGTCGGAGGCGAAGGGCGAGATCGAGAAGCTGAACGCGGCGGCGGGCGCAAAGCGGGTCGAGCAGGCGGCGGCGGCTGAGCGAGCACGCAAGGAAGCGGACGAGAAGGCAGAGGCCGCGGCGGCTGCGTTGCGGGACGAAGCGGACCGGAAGGCCGCGGAGGAGCTGGCCCGGCGGAAGAAGGAGTTCGAGGCGGAGTTCGCCCGGAAGCAGGCGGAGACCGAGGCGGCGCTGGGGTCGGCCAGGTCGCAGCAGGCGGACGCGGACAAGGCGCGGAAGCTGGCGTACGAGCTGCGGGCGAAGGTGGCGGAGCGGATCGCCGCGACGGATGAGGCGGTCAAGGAGGCCATGAAGCTGCTCGCGCCGGAGGAGGAGCCGGCTGGGGAGCGGAAGCCGGCTCCGAGCCCGGCCCCGGTTGCCGCGGCTTCTGTTCCGGCTTCGGCTCCGGCTCCGGCGGGGAAGGCCCCGGCCGCGCCGGCTGGGAAGGCCTAGTTATCCACATCGGGTTGAGTTGTCCACAGATTTCGGCAGGCGGCGTTTTTGCAGGCCAGGGCCGGTAGATTGGAATCGGGCAGCCCCCTCGGGACGGCGGTTTCTAGGGGTTGTTGCAACACCTGAGTGTTCAGGAGTTGCTTCATGTCCAGACGGGATCGTGACCGTGCCCCTGATTGCCTGTCGCGGGTCCTGGTCGGCTTGGCACACCTCTGACCGTGGAGCGGGCAGCCTACTTTGGCCTGGTGGAAGCGGACAGGCAGCAGGCAAGCGGGTCGGGGTCAACTACCGGACCGCGAAGTGGTGGCGGGCTGAGGCGGCCCAGGCCCAGGCCGCGACGACCCCGTCATGCCGGCCGCAACCAGCAGCCCGACGGGCCTACCAGCCGCACGCTGCGCACGAGCAGGCTGCCGCCCGGCGAGCCCGGCCCAAGGTCAGCAAGCTCGCTGCGGACCCGGCGCTGCGGGCCATCGTCCAGGATGGGCTCGATACGCGGTGGAGTCCGTAGCAGCTCACTCGCCGGCTCCGCCGTGACCATCCTGACCGGCTGGAGTGAAACCATCTACCAAGCCCTCTATCGGCAGGCTCGCGGCGGTCTGCGCCGCGAGGTCGCCGGGTGGCTGCGCACCGGCCGCATTGCCCGCCGGCCGCACATCCGCCCGGATCAGCGGCGGCCGCGGATGTCCACCCCGATGGTGATGATCAGCGACCGACCACCTGAAGTGACGGACCGGGCGGTGCCGGCCTGGGATCAAGGCAGCGAGATGCACCCGCACGCCCCCTGGCAACGCTTCCCCCGGGCAGCGACCTCGGATGACCTTCGACCGGGTCCCCCGGCCGGGGAGGTGGCCGAAGCTCGTGGGTGGCTGGCAATCTGCTCAGCAGTTGCCTGATCACCCACGAGACGGGACCTGCGCATGATCCTCGAGACCGAGCGGGCCGCCGTGTGCGCCTACGCGCGGCGGATGGTCGGGGACGGCCTCGTCGTCGGGACCTCCGGGAACGTCTCCGTGCGGGCCGGTGACCTCGTCGCCGTCACGCCCACCGGAGTTGCCTACTCGAGCCTCACCCCCGCCGACATCGCCGTCGTCGATCTCGGGGGGCAGGTTGTCGACGGCTCGCTCAAGCCGACCAGTGAACTGCCCACGCACCTGTCCGTGTACTGGGACGTTCGTGACCCGGACGGTGAGCCCGTCACCGCCGTCGTGCACACGCACTCGCCGCACGCCACCGCCGTCTCCACCCTCGTGCGTGAGGTTCCGCCGATCCACTACATCATCGCCGCCATCGGGCCCTCCGTGCGCGTCGCGCGCTACGCCACCTACGGCACGCCCGAGCTCGCCGCCGCCGTGCTCGAAGCGCTCGAAGGGCGCCGGGGCTGCCTGATGGCCAACCACGGCACCCTCACCTACGGCGACGGCCTCGAGGCCGCCTACCACCGGGCGCAGCAGCTCGAGTGGGCGTGCCGCGTGTGGCTGCTCGCGCAGGGCGCCGGGCAGCCCAGCCTGCTGCCGCCGCCCGAGGTCGCCAACGTCGTCGAACGGCTGCGCGGGTACGGGCAGGGCTGATCAGCGCAGGACGAAGCCGGCGACCATGATCACGCCCAGCAGCAGCGCCAGCCCCGACAGCACGACGCCGACCACCGCCAGCGCCTTCGCCTGACGGCGTCCCACGCAGCCGAGCACCCCCGAAACCAGCCCTGGCAGCGCGAACGGGAAAGCGACGAACGCCCGCACGCCGGTCAGGTCGATCGGGAGCAGCGGCACCACGCACCCCAGGCCGCCCAGCACCACCGCGGCCACGGCGAGCCACGGTCCCTTCGGGCGTTCCGCGGGCGCGTCCCACGGCGCGGGGTAGCCGAAGTTCGGGGACTGGGGTGTCATGCTGACTCCTCACCGGCGGACTGCACCCTGCATACCAGCCCGGCCCCGCCCTGTCCGGCGAACCGCTCAGGACGCCAGCGCGTCGACGGCGTGCACCGCGTCCAGCAGCTCGGCCACCGTCGGGTCGTCGACCGCCTCCTTGATGCACTGCCACAGCTGCAGGTTCGCCGTCGCCCAGCGCGAGTACGTCGCGGCCGCCTCCGGGTTGTAGAAGTAGAACCCCTCGTCGTGGACGTCGCACTGCTCGCCGACGATCTTGTGCGCCAGCTCGCGCAGGCTCAGCCCGTTCTCGCGCAGGTACCGGTGGGCCAGCACCACCGGCGTCACCGGCAGCGCCTTGAACAACGTGTCCGCGTCGCTCAGTGCCTGCGCCTCCAGCGAAATGTCCCGGCCGCGGGTGGCCATTTCCGCTTCGTCGACGATCTCGTCGATCCACCCCGCGATCCGCGGCGGGACGCCGCATTCGGCGAGGATTTCCAGCCGCAGGCTCCGGCCCGCGGCGGCGGGCGAGTTCCGGAGCACCAGGTAGTTGACGTCGTGCACCAGCGCGGCGACCTCCACCACCGCCGCGTCCGCGCCGTTGTGCCGGGCGAAACCGGCCGCCTTCGCGCGGACGAAACTGACGTGGTGCCAGCCGTGGAACTGGAGCCGCTCGGCGTACTGCCGGCAGAGCCCGTGGACCCGGTTTTCGACGGCGTCGACGGTCACGTGGTCGATCGTGCTTTCCTGCGTGCGCATACACCTCTCCCATCCCGGCCGTGGTGTTCAGACGGGTGGAGTAATGGTAAGCGCCGCTGACGCCGGTGTGTAGCTAGATGCGGTCGGCCAATTCCCCCAATCGGACCTCAACCGGAACGTGACGATGGCCTGTTCCGCTGGCCGGGTCGAAAGAGAGGCTGAAACTGCTCACCGGCCGTGATTTCACCAGAAAAGTCATCGTTCCGGTGGCGGCTTCGGGGATGCGGTGGAATTCGTGGGCCAGCATCGTGGCGCAGGCCCCGGCCTCGCACGACGTCCGGCGCCGCAGCCGCGCGGACGAGATCAGCCCGGTGCCGGCGTCGACCGTCGTTTCGTACCGTTCGTGAAGGTAGTTGCCCCGGAGGATCGTGGTGCAGAAGTGGTATCTGTGGTTGTGCACGGAATCCGCGTACCCCTCCCGCCAGTCCTGCTGCGCCTTGTATTCGTGCAGCCAAAAGGAAAACGGGTCGGACGGCGAATCGAGCAGGCACCAGGCGAAGTGGGTGGTCGTTTCCCGTGACGAGCGCAGGACCTTGGTGGCCTGCGCCGCGGACAGCGCGCGCAGCTGCGTGCGCAGCTCCTCGCGCAGCCCGGTCTGGGTGGCCCACGGCCGGAACCAGCCGTCGACCGCGCGCCAGTCCGCGGCGAGCGGGAACCCGGCCGTGCGCAGGCGCGTGGCCAGTTCGGAAAGGGGGGACAGGCGGGTGAGCAAGGTCAGCTCCCTAGCTCGGCGACTGCGGAGAACTCCGCGCGGAAGGCGTGGAACTTGCCCTCCAGCTCGCGGAACTGCTCCTCGGACAACGGGGATCCGGTGATCTTCTCGAACAGCGCCAGGAAATCCGTCCGCGTCGTCGCGGACGTGATGCGGAAGTGGCGGCCGGTCCGGGACTGCGAGACGCGCACGAATTCGGCGCGTTCCATGTTGTAGAGGAAGGAACCTTCGGTGAATCGCAGGGACCGCGGGTACAGCTTGGTGGCGCCGCGGACGTCGCTGTAGAGCGACACCCACACGCTGTCGTCGAACATTTCGAGCCGGTCCAGCGGCGGGTCGGCGACCACGGTGATGTCGACCTGCGCGCAGTGGCTGCGCGCCAGGAAGAGGCCGACGAGCCCGATCTTGATCTCTTCGTCGAGCCGGCTCTGGATCTGTTCGGAATCGACGTCGCCCGCCTCGCGGCGGAGCAGGTAACGGGCGCGCCCGCTGATCGCGCTGGCGTCGCGCGGATCGGCGATCACGGCCCGCAGTTCCCGTTCGGTGCGGGAAAGCAAGAGCCGGGCGGCCGCGTGCCGCCCGGAGAAGCCGCGGAAGAAGTACTGCCGCGTCGCGTCGAGGTCGGCCATCAGCGCGCGGTTGAACGCCGGATCGGGGTCGGTCGTCGCCTCGAACACGTCGGTGGGGAAGAACTCCTTGTTCAGCGCCCGGTATTCGGCGCTGAGGTCCTCGAGCGCGCGCCTGCTCTCCTCGATCACCGGCGTCACGAGCGCCTTCTGCGAGGCGCTGGCCGTGATCAGCGTCTGGCCGAAGCCGACGATCGCGGAGATCAGGGTGCCGGTGCCCAGCGAAGTCACCAGGTTCTTCCCGGTGCCGGGGTCCATCAGGCCGGCGATCCACAGGCTCAGCCCGGCGACCACGACGAGCACCGTGAGGAGCAGGCTCGTCCTGGTCCAGAAGATCTCCTGGAGTGGGGTACGGCGGAGGCGTCCGCCAGCCGCGGCCACGTGCTTCACCTCCCTCGAACCACCCGAACGGACGAATGCAAAAAGTGTCTGTTCGAGTGCGGGGAGTTACTTTACGCGCCTGACGGTGTCGGCGAAATAAGAAGTTCGGGGGACAAGGATGACGGACAGACGTCACTCTGGGCAATAATTCACCGGGTTGCCGAGTTTTCCGAAAATCACGGAAAACCATGATCATAAAGTGCGCGGCAGCCCCTTTTCGTACCAGCCGGGACCGGGTTCGGCGGTCATCAGGAAATCCACGACGACCGCGGACGGCGCCAAGTGGATCTCCGGGAGATCGCGCTCGCCGCGGGCGCTGTCGACCGGCCAGGCCAGTTTTTCCTCGTCGAGCGAAAACTCCCCGCGAGCACCCGTCCGGTTGCCACGGGCGTCGAGCCGGGACCACCTGCCGTGCAGGTGCACGGCGTTCAGCCCGTGCAGCGCGGACAGCTCCTGGTAGCAGAACCCGGCCGGAATCCCTTGCGCCCGCAGCAAAGCGGCGAGCAGGTGCGCCTTCGCGTGGCAGATCCCGACGCGCTGGCGCAGGACGTCCGACGCGCGCCAGGTGACCCGCGGGTCACCGGCGTCGATCACGTGCTCGATTTCGTCCCGGACGAAGAGGTATGCGGCCTCCGCGCGGGCGGCGGGGTCGTCGCTCGCCGGTTGGAGGGTGCCGAGGAGGGCGTGGATCGCCGGGTGGTCGTGATCGACGACAGCGTCCGCGGCGAGGTAGTCGCTCGGCCGATCGGAGGTGGGGGAGGGAACGGGACTCATCCGGGCATCCTGACAGGTTGGGCCATCCGGGTCAGAGTCGTTTTCGGCGGTGGACACGCTCCGCGTTCTCCGGCTACGGAACGTGAAAGGGGGGTACGGGAGCGCGGATGCCCGATCAGGGCGGCGGTGGACGACGTTCAGGGTGAGCCAGAAGCGGCGGCGCGTGGATGGGGCGAGTGGGTGGTCCGTTGAACTGGTGAGCGAACAGAGTGGTCTGCGGGGGTTCAGAATTGGTAGTACAGGAATGGGCTGAACGTTCCCGTTGCGATCAGGATTGCCGCGTACAGCAGGCCGACCGTCATCACCCCGATGCGCAGTGCTGTTGCCGGGCGGCTTCGTGACGACTCCAGCAGGGGGCCCGTCACCGGGTGCGCCGGCAGCAGGAACACCGCCAGGGCCGCCAGCAGCAGGATCATCCTCTGGTTCGTCAGTGCCTGGTCCACTCCTGCTCCCAGGCCCTCGAAGTCCGGGATCAGCATGTGGCCGATCATCGACAGTGCGTGGCCCAGGTCCTGGGAACGGAAGAACACCCAGCCGAACACCACCAGGAGCATCGTCAAGGCCCTGCGTGCGTGTCTCTTCCAGGGCATTGCCGGGTTCAGGTCCAGCGCGAACCTGCGCTCGATCACCAGGAGCGCTCCGTGGTAGCAGCCCCACACCAGGAACGTCCACTGGGCTCCGTGCCAGAAACCCGTCAACACGAACACTATGCACAGGTTTCGGTACGTCTTCGCCGCTCCGTGGCGGTTGCCGCCCAGGGGGATGTACACGTAGTCGCGGAACCAGCGGCTCAAGCTCATGTGCCAGCGGCGCCAGAACTCCGTGATCGTCACCGATGAATACGGCCGGGCGAAGTTCTCCGGGAGCCGGAAGCCCAGCATGCGGCCCAGGCCGATCGCCATGTCCGAATAACCCGAGAAGTCGAAGAACAGCTGGAGCGTGTAGCCCACCGCTCCCAGCCACGCCGTCGCGAACGTCATCTGGTCCGGGGGGACCTTGAAACACGCCTCCACCAGGGGGCTCAGGGAGTCCGCGATGATCGTTTTCTTGCACAGGCCCAGTGCGAACCTCGGGAAGCCCGCCGCTATGTCGTCCAGGCGGTGGGAACGCAGCTGCGGTAGCTGGTCCGCGATCTCGCGGTACCGCACGATCGGGCCCGCCACCAGCTGGGGGAACATCGCGATGTACGCCGCGAACGACACCGGGTTGCGCAGTGCCTGGCGCTCGCCTCGGTAGATGTCCACCACGTACGAGATGTGGTGGAACGTGTAGAACGAGATGCCGATCGGGACCACCAGGCTCGCCACCGGCACGCTGCCGCCGAACCAGTGCGCCACCGCCGCGATCTGCTGGGTCGCGAAGCCCGCGTACTTCCAGATCAGCAGCACCGCCACGTCCAGCGACACCACCGCGATCAGGATCCGGCGCCGCCGGACGCCGTTGACGTCCCAGGGGCTCGGGGCCAGCAACGGCCCGGCCAGGAAGTTGACCACCATGCAGCCCAGCAGCAGGAACACGAAGCCGCCGGCGCCGATCGTGTAGAACAGCAGGCTGCCCACCGCGATGATGCCGTTGCGCCACGTTCGCGGGCACACCAGCACGGCGATGAGCACCGCCGGCATGAAATACCACAGGAAGAGCGGCGAAACGAACGACATCGGGTCCCCTCGGTTTATCCGACGGTGACCTTAACCCGACTGGGTGGCGGTGTCAGACCCGCCCGGCAGCACGGCGGCGCCGCGCCACCTCCGCGAGCAGCACGCCCGCCGCCACCGAGGCGTTCAGGGACTCCACGCCCGCCGCCATCGGGATCGACACCGTCGCGTCGCACGTCTCGCGGACCAGGCGCGACAGGCCGCGGCCCTCCGAGCCCAGCACGATGACCAGCGGGTCCGCCGCCAGCTCCAGCTCGTCGATGTCGACCGAGCCGTCCGCGTCCAGGCCGACCAGCATCAGGCCGTCGTTCGCCCACGCCTTGAGCTGGCGCGTCAGGTTCGTCGCCACCGCGATCGGCAGCTTCGCCGCGGTGCCCGCGCTCGTGCGCCACGCCACCGCCGTCATGCCCGCGCTGCGCCGCTCCGGCAGCAGCACGCCGTGCGCACCGAACGCGGCCGCCGAACGGATCACCGCACCCAGGTTGCGCGGGTCGGTGACGCCGTCCAGCGCGACGAACAGCGGCACCTCGCCCGAGTTGCGGGCCGCGGCCATCAGGTCGTCCGGGTGCGCGTACTCGAACGGCGGGACCTGCAGGCCCAGGCCCTGGTGCACGGCCCGGTTCGTCTTGCGGTCCAGCTCCTCGCGCGGGATCTCCAGGATCGAGATGCCCTTGTCGCCGGCCAGCCGGACGGCGTCGTTCACGCGGTCGTCGATCTCGATGTTCAGCGCGACGTACAGCGCGGTCGCCGGGACGCCCGCGCGCAGCGCCTCCACCACCGGGTTGCGCCCGGCGATCAGCTCCGGCTTGTCGGCCTTCTTCTGCCGCGCCTGGTCGCGCTTGGTCTGGGCGTTCGCCTGCCGGTAGGCCTTGTGCCCGGGGCGGTCCTCCGCCTTCGGGGTCGGCCCCTTGCCTTCGAGGGCCTTGCGGCGCTGACCGCCCGAGCCGACGACGGCACCCTTCTTGGTGCCCGTCTTGCGGATCGCGCCCTGGCGCCGCGAATTGCCTGCCATGGTGAAAGTTCCTTGCTTCGGTACGGGTTCAGTCGGACTTCACAGTCCACTGAGGACCGTTGGGGGTGTCCTCCACCACGATGCCCGCCTGGGAGAGGCGGTCACGGGCGGCGTCCGCGCGGGCGAAGTCCTTCTCGGCCCTGGCTTGCTGACGCTCGGCCAGCAGTCCTTCGACGATCCGGGCCAGCGCTTCCTGGGTGGGCGTGTCGGAACCGCCCGCCTCGGACCAGCGCGCGGACAGCGGGTCGAGGCCGAGCACGTCGGTCATCGCGCGGACGGCCGCGGCGAGTTCGAGTGCCTTGGGGGTGTCGCCCGCGTCGAACGCGGCGTTACCGTCGCGCACGGTGTTGTGCACCACGGCGAACGCCTGCGGGGTGGCCAGGTCGTCGTCGAGCGCGGCGGCGAACTCCGCCGGGATCGTGCCCAGCGTGACCTCGCCGGACTGCGCGGCGCGCCGCAGGAACGTCTCGATCCGCCGGTAGCCCTGCGCGGCCTCGGAGACCGCGGCGTCGGAGTACTCGATGTTGGAGCGGTAGTGCGGCTGGACCAGGTAGTACCGCAGCTCGGCCGCGCGGTAGCGCTCGAGCATCGCGGGGATCGTCACGGTGTTGCCCAGCGACTTCGACATCTTCTCGCCGGACATGGTCACCCAGGCGTTGTGCAGCCAGTACCGGGCGAACGGGTCGCCGGCAGCGTTCGACTGGGCGCGCTCGTTCTCGTGGTGCGGGAACCTCAGGTCGATCCCGCCGCCGTGGATGTCGAACTCGGGGCCGAGGTAGGTGGTCGCCATCGCCGAGCACTCCAGGTGCCAGCCCGGCCGCCCGTCGCCCCACGGCGTCGGCCACGACGGCTCGCCCGGCTTGGCGCTCTTCCACAGGGTGAAGTCGCGCGGGTCCTGCTTGCCACGGGTCGGCGTCTCGCCCTGCTGGACGTCGTCGAGGCCCTGGCCGGAGAGCTTGCCGTACTCGTCGAACGACTTCACCGAGAAGTAGACGTCGCCGTCCACCGCGTACGCGTGCCCCCGGTCGATCAGCCGCTGCATCAGCTCGACCATCTGGGTGATGTGGCCGGTCGCGCGCGGGGTGATCGACGGCGGGAGGCAGCCGAGCTGCTCGTACGCCTCTTCGAAGGCGCGCTCGTGCGTCGCCGCCCACTCCCACCAGGGGCGGTCGGCCGCGGCGGCCTTGGTCAGGATCTTGTCGTCGATGTCGGTGACGTTGCGGACCAGCAGCACGTCGAGTCCATTGTGGACGAGCCACCGGCGCAGGACGTCGTAGTTCAGCGCGCCGCGGACGTGCCCGATGTGCGGCACGCCCTGGACGGTGGCACCACACACGTAGATCGACGCCGTTCCGCTACGGACGGGGTGGAACTCCCGTACGCTCCGGGTCGCTGTGTCGAAAAGGTGAAGGGCCACCCTCAAAGGGTACGGGGTCGGGCGAGCGGAATATCTCTGGCCCTCAGCCGACGCCGTGCGTGCGCAACGCCGTGAGCAGGGCATCCGGCCGTTCGGCCGTCGGCAGCGGGTCGACCAGCGCGAACTCGCAGCCCAGGGCGCGGGCGCCGCCGTCGGCCTCTTCGCTGTCGCCGACCATCAGCGTCTCGGTCGCCGGGACGCCGAGGGCCTGGACGGCCTTCCGGAAGATCTCCAGCTCCGGTTTGATCGCGCCGACCTCGAAGGACAGCACGAACTCGTCGACGTAGGCGTCCCACCCGCGCGCGGTGAAGGCGGGCCGGATGTCGAAGGCGATGTTGCTCAGCACGCCGACCTTCAGCCCGCGCTCGGCCGCGGCCTTGAGCGCGGCTTCGGTGTCCGGGTACGGCGTCCACTGGCTGGGATCGATGAGCCGGTCGTAGAGCGCCTTCGCCTGGTCGGCCTGCGGGACGCCGGACTTCTTGAGCACCTCCAGGTACACCTTCCGGTGCAGCTCCGGGTCGCGGTCCCGGTGGTGCCAGGCGTGCACGTGCTCGGCGTCGAGCTCGACGACCTGCCCGACCGGGGCGGTCATCCGGCGCATCAGCTCGGCCTGCGCCTCGATGTCGAGCGGGTCGCCGTTGTGGTCGGTCAGTTCGGTGAGCCAGGACTCGTCCTGCTCGAGCCGGAAGAGCGTGCCGGAGAAGTCGAACAACACCGCCCTGATCGTCATGGCACCCACCCTAGCGAGGTCGCGGGCCCCGGAGCGGCGCCCGCGACCCGCATCACGTCACGCGGCGTAGCCGGTGACCTTGTCCGGGACCACGCGCACGACCACCCGGACGACCTCCGGCGGCTCGGTGCGGAAGTCCTTGCCGTCGTACTTGTGCGAGAGCTCGTTGATCAGCTCCCGGCCGCCTTCCTCGGTGATCTCGGCGCGGCCGCGGACCTCGACGTACTTGAGCGGGTCCTCGAGGTCGAAGACGGACAGCGAGACCCGCGGGTCGCGCGCGAGGTTCCGCTCCTTGAGCCGGCCGCGGACGGTGGCGAAGAGAACGGCGTCGCCGTCCCGCTTGGCCCAGACGACGGAGGTCTGGACCGAGCCGTCGGCGTTGATGGTGGCGACCACCGGGAAGTTCTTGCCGTCGAAGAGGGCCTTGGTGGCCTCGTTGAAAGTCACACCCATGGTCTGGACCCTATTTCACGTTGCCGGCGATCTTCTCGGTTTTCAGGCGGACGACCACCCGCTGGACGTCGGCGCCCTCGGACGGCGGGTTCTGCTTGCGGCTGGGTCTCGTCGGCTGTGGCGCCGGTGGCCAAGCCGCGAAGCCGAGTGTGCCGGGCGTGGACTTGGGCATCGGCGATGGAAATGCTCGCGCGTGGTCGCAGCGCAGACAGCGGGCGGGCAGGCGGTCGGTCGGTCGGTCGGTCGATTGGCCGCCGGGGCGCCCGCAGCGCGGCCCCCACCCTCTCCGGGGGGTCGGCCCCGCTGCCAGCGTATCGGGGCGGTCCGACGAAAAGCGGGAAAGTTCACATTCGGCGCCCGGTCGTCCACAGCTCCGCCGGGCTGTGGATAACTCGCCCCAGCGGGGGGTCCCGATGCGTGGTGCGTTGCCCACGACCTGGACCGTGGCGTTGCCCACCCGCCAGCCGGCCGCTTCGAGCAGGCCGCTCCCGATGCGTGGTGCGTTGCCCACGACCTGGACCGTGGCGTTGCCCACCCGCCAGCCGGCCGCTTCGAGCAGGCCGCGGACCTCGGCCAGCATGTCCGTCCCGTGGGCGCCGTTCATCCGGGGGTCGCCCGTGCCGAACACCGCGCCCAGGTCGCCGAGGCCCGCTGCCGACAGCAGCGCGTCGCACAGGGCGTGCGCTGCGACGTCGCCGTCCGAATGGCCCGCGCAGCCGTCCGCGTCCGGCCAGTGCAGGCCCGCCATCCAGCACTCGCGGCCCTTTTCGACCGGGTGGACGTCCACGCCGTTGCCGACCCTCACAGCGTCTCCTCGTTCTTCGGTGCCGCCGCGATCGCCTCGGCCAGTGACAGTTCGAAATCGCTCGTGACGCGCATCGCGTCCGGGTGGCCGTCGACCGTCGCCGCGCCGGCGGGCGCGAGGTCCGGCCGGAACGCCGCGAGCGCGTAGCCCACCGGTGTCTGGAGCGTGCGCAACCGGGACCGGTCCTCCGTGCCGACGATCAGCGAAGCCGCGTCGGTCACCTTCACCGTGTCGGCCATCGGCAGCACCGGGACGACGACCGGGGCGCCGTCACGGACCGCTTTGATGACGTCACGCACCGTTTGCGCAGGAATGAAGGCACGCAGCGCGTCGTGGAGGAGTACAACTGAGTCACGGGAAAGTTCGGGCTCGACGGCGGCGAAGGCCTGCCGGAGCGAGCCGGGGACGACCCGGCAGCCGAGGTCACCGACCGCCTCGGAAAACGACGACGCACACCGCTGGGGGGCCGCCACGAGCACCAGATCGATCTCCGGTACGTCGAGCAGCCCCCGCACGGTGTGCGTGAGCAGCGCTTCACCATGGACCGGCGTGAGAGCGGACTCCCCGTCGGAGGCATGATGTGCGACGGTAACGATCGCGACGACGTTCATCGGTACGCGATCGTAGAGGCACCCACCCGCCCGTCGAGTGGGATGGCCCGGGCTCAGACCGTCGCGGTTTCCAGAACTTCGTCGAGGAGGACCTCAGCCTTGTCCTCGTCGGTGCCCTCCGCGAGCGCGAGCTCGCTGACCAGAATTTGCCGCGCCTTCGCCAGCATGCGCTTCTCGCCGGCTGAAAGTCCGCGGTCCTTCTCTCGCCGCCAGAGGTCGCGCACCACTTCGGCCACCTTGTTCACATCGCCGGAGGCGAGCTTCTCGAGGTTGGCCTTGTACCGACGAGACCAGTTGGTGGGCTCTTCGGTGTGCGGAGCACGCAGAACGTCGAAGACCTTGTCCAGTCCTTCTTGCCCGACGACATCGCGAACGCCGACGATCTCGGCGTTGTCTGCGGGCACGCGAACCGTGAGATCCCCTTGCGCGACCTTGAGGACGAGGTACTTCTTTTCCTCGCCCTTGATCACACGGGTCTCGATGGCTTCGATGAGTGCGGCACCGTGGTGCGGGTAGACGACGGTCTCTCCGACCTTGAAAACCATGTGTCCTCTGCCCCTTTCGCTGACTCCATCCTAGCACGGGCCGCCAGTGCCCACCTAGCGGGCCGGACTCGTCCTCGCAGGTCAGCGGCCTGGCCGGGGGTTGACAAACGTCGGACCCCCGTGCTCACGCAGGTAGCGGGGAAGCGTTTCGTCACAGGCCGGGAATTCCTTTGTGGACGGTTGATCTTGGTCGCCGGGCCCCGGCAACGCACACCCGTTCCGCGGCGGAGATCGACCCCGGCTAGTCTTCGGGGCGACGAGGCCGTGAAAAGGGAAGGACTGCGACGTGAGGCTGCAGAATCGTCGCGTGCTCGGTGCGGGCGTGCTGGCGCTCGGTGCCGCGCTCGCGCTCGCCGGGTGCGGGGCAGGCCAGATCACCCAGACCTCGACGCAGCAGGCCGCGGTCAACGGGACGCACGCCCAGGTCAAGAACATCGACCTGCGCAACGCCGCGGTCCAGTACCCGACCTCCGGCCCGGGTTACCCGGCCGGCGCGACCCCCGCGCTGACCCTGACGATCGTGAACCGGGACGCCCGGGACGACTCCCTCGTTTCGGTGACGGTCGAGGGCGGCGGCCAGGCCACCATCAGCGGGTCGAAGACCATCGTCGCCGCGCACTCGCTGGTCATCGGCCCGGACGACGCGGTCGAGTCCACCAACGAGGTGCAGCCCACGTCCTCGGGCGCGCCCACCTCTTCGTCGAGCGCCCCGACGTCTTCGAGCACCCCCACCGGCAGCAGCTCGGCCACGAACAGCCCGGGCAACAACCTCACCGCGACGGCCACCTCCGAGGTCCCGTCGTCCGGCCCGGCCGCGACGCCGACCGCGCCCGAGAAGGTCGGCCAGGCCACCGTCACGCTGCCCGCGCTGAAGCAGCCGCTCTGGCCCGGTCAGGTCATCAAGGTCACGTTCGTCTTCCAGAACGCCGGCCCGGTGACCGTCGACCTGCCGGTGGCGGCGCCGGCGCACGTCAAGGAGTAGGTCCCCGGTCGGCACCTGCGAGTGTGGCCGCCGTTCGAACGTCGCGAATGACTCATTCGGGACCTCGGACGTCCCGAATGAGTCATTCGCGGCACCGGTGGCGACCCCGACGCCCGGTTTTGTCGGTGGTCGCCGATAGCCTCGCGGGGTGAAGAAGGGGACCACCTACCGCTGCGGCAGCTGCGGGTACGAAGCGGCCAAGTGGCTCGGCCGGTGTCCGGAGTGCCAGGAATGGGGCTCGTTCGAGGAGCGCGGCGCGCCGGCCAAGCCGGCCATCCAGCGCGTCGCGGCCGGGGCGCCGAGCGCGCCGGCGCGGCCGATCGGCGAGGTCGACGTCGAGGCGGCGCGCGCCCGCCGCACCGGCGTCTCCGAGCTCGACCGGGTGCTGGGCGGCGGCCTGGTCCCGGGCGCGGTCGTGCTGCTCGCCGGTGAACCGGGTGTCGGCAAGTCGACCCTGCTGCTCGAGGTCGCCTACCAGTGGGCGAAGACCGTCGACCGGTCCCTCTACGTCACCGGCGAGGAGTCCGCGGGCCAGGTCCGGTTGCGTGCCGAGCGGACCGGCAACGTCCACGACCGGATGTACCTGGCCGCCGAAAGCGACCTCTCCGCCATCCTCGGCCACGTCGACGACGTCAAGCCGGGGGTGCTGATCGTCGACTCGGTGCAGACCATGGCGTCCCCGCAGGTCGACGGCTCGCCCGGCGGTGTGACGCAGGTCCGCGCGGTGACGTCCGGGCTGGTCGCGCTGGCCAAGGAACGCGGGCTGCCGGTGGTGCTGGTGGGGCACGTCACGAAGGACGGCTCGGTGGCCGGCCCGCGGGTGCTGGAGCACCTCGTGGACGTCGTGCTGCAGTTCGAGGGCGACAAGCACTCGACGCTGCGGATGGTCCGCGGCATCAAGAACCGGTTCGGCGCGGCCGACGAGATCGGCTGCTTCGAGCTGCAGGAAGAAGGCATCGTCGGGGTGCCGGACCCGTCGGGGCTGTTCATGAGCCGCACGGCCGAGCCGGTGTCCGGCACCGCGATCACCGTGTCGCTCGAAGGCAAGCGGCCACTGCTGGGCGAGGTACAGGCGCTGGTGTCCTCGACGTCGGCGCCCCAGCCGCGGCGGGCGGTCAGCGGCCTCGACTCCGCCCGGGTGGCGATGGTGCTGGCGGTGCTGGAGAAGCGCGGCGGGCTGAAGCTCGGCGACAAGGACGTCTACGCGGCCACGGTCGGCGGCATGAAGATCACCGAGCCGGGCATCGACCTGGCCCTGGTGCTGGCGCTGACGTCGAGCTTCGAAGACGTCGCCCTGTCACCGCGGCTGGTTTCGGTGGGCGAAGTCGGGCTGGCGGGCGAGATCCGGCGCGTGCCGAGCGTGGGCCGCCGCCTCGCGGAGGCGGCCCGGCTCGGCTTCACGCACGCGCTGGTCCCGCCGGACTCGGGCAAGGCGCCCGCCGGGATCCGGGTGCTGGAGGTGGCGAACGTCGCGGACGCGCTGAACGCGGCCAGTCACGCCCGCTGATCACCCCGAGGTCCGCGTGATGGCGTAGGAGTACTGCGTGTCCGGGGCGTCGGGCCGCTGCGGGGAGACGGGGAACCTCGTCGTCGTGGTGTTCGGCACGGCCACCGAGCTCGGCGGCGGCATGGGCGTGGTCATCGGCACCCCCTTGTTGCGCACGATGACCGGGGTCGGTGCGCTGTCCGCGGCCAGCAGCCGGGCCGTCGCCGGGTCGAGGAACAGCCGCTGCCCGGTGTCCTTGGCCACGTAGACGGTGGCGGGCTGCTGGTCCGGCGTGGTCTGGTGGGGTGCCACGTAGATGCCCGGGGCGTTCGCCAGGGCGTCGAGCAGGGCGAACCGGACGTCACGCCGCGGCAGGCCGGTCTCCAGCACGCTCCGGACCATGCCGAGCATCTCCGTGGCGGAATGCGGCCGGCCGTTCTGCGGAACGGCGGCGCCGAGCAGGTCGGAGGCCAGCCGCTGGGCCAGCTTCTGCCGGTCGGGGACGAGTGCGGCGATGAAGGCCGCGTCGGGCGTCAGCCAGTTCATCTCGGGGACGGGGAACACGCCCGCGGGTCCGTATTCGTCGACGGGCTTGGGGAGTTCGCCGATCCGGTCGCTGGACCAGTGCGCGTCGCCGGTCAGCGTCGTGCGCCGGTGCCACACACCGGTGGGATCGGCCGGGATCCAGAGTTCGATCCGCCGCTGCACCTTGGCCGCGAACCCCGGCACCATGTACGTCGACCAGTCGCGCATCTCCGTGTAGTGGAACTCGCCGGGCGCGAGCGGGCGGTCGAGGTCGGAGAGCACGGCGGCGGGGCGGGCCGGCTCCGGCGCGTCCGGCGTCCACAGGGCCGCGGCGACGCCGAGCCCGCCGACCAGCGTCACGACGGCCGCGGCCACGGCGAGCCACCGCCACGCCCCGGACCGGTGCGGCCCGGCGGGCGGGGCCTCCTCGACGCCGGCGGCCGAAAGCAGGGACGCGCGGGCGAAGGCGAGCCCGCCTTCGTCGTCGCCGACGTCGCCGTGCAGGTCCTGGAGGGCGGCGTCGAGTTCGGCTTCGGACCAGATCTTCCGGACGTTGTCTTCACGCAAGGTCCGGCACCTCCTCTTGAGCCGGGGCGTTCGTCCTGAGCCAGCGTCTGATCCGGTGCAGCCGGGACCGGACCGTACCCGGCGGGATCCCGAGTGCCTCGGCGACCTCGGCCGGCTCCAGCCCGGCCCACGACACGAGCAGCAGCGTGTCGCGGTCGGCCGGGCTGAGCCGGGCCAGCGCGCCGGCCAGCCGGGCCGCGCGCACCTGGGCGTCGACCTGCTCGGCGACGCGGCCGTCGTGCGGTGCGTGGCTGGTGTCGCCGGTTCGCGCGAGCCGGGCCGTGGCCTGCAGCCCGCGCAACTCCGACCGCACGTGGTGGCGCAGCAGGTTGGTGGCGATGCCGTAGAGCCACGACCGCGCGGTGCCCAGCTCCGGCCGGTAGGTCTCGCGGCGCCGCAACGCGACCAGGAAGGTCTCGGCCACGAGGTCGTTCGCCGGTTCGACGCCGACCCGCCGGGCGAGGTAACGGCGCAACTGGGCGGCGTGGGCGTCGAAGAGCCGGCCGAACGCCGGCCCGGGCTCGGGTCCGCCCAGGTCCGGGCGGTCGTGGCCCCAGAGCTCCGACCCTTCGTGGATCACCTGCATGCCCCCAGTTGCCCGCAGCCTTCACGAGCGTTCACGGCGAACCTACGTCAGACGTTCAACAGGCCCCAATACAGCGCCCACGGGACGAACAGGACGCCGCCGGCGAGCAGCACGCCGAGCCGGAGGGAACGCCGGCGCCACCACGCCACCGCCGTGCCGATCGCCGCGGCCACCACACCCACCGAGAGCAGCTGCAGCACCAGCCACGGCAGCGGTCGGCCCAGCAGCACCGGGCCCAGCGACCGGCCCATGGTCAGCTGGATCAGCACGTCGACACCCAGGAAGCCGAGCACGGCGAGCAGCCCGGTCGCCGAGAGCCAGCGCGCCGGCCGGGCCGCCGGGCCCCGGCGGAACAACGGGTACCAGGCGAACGCCACCAGCAGCAGGGCTGCCACGGCCAGCTGGAGCCACGTCGTCTCGTACCAGCGCAACGGCGTGATCTCGACGCTCGGCCGGTCCTGGGCCGGTGGCGCGTCGGCGCTGGACACGGCCGGCGGGTGCTGCACCCAGCTGCCCACCAGCTCGAGGTAGCCGGGTGCGTAGCCGGGCAGCTTGTCGAAGCCGTCCGTGGTCCGCCGCAGCTGGTGCTGGGTGTCGGGGAAGACCCGCAGCGTGTGCTGCGCGACGGACTCCTCGAAGATCCGCAGCGCCTCGCCCGGCGGTGTCAGGACGTCCTTCGCGCCCCACAGCCCGAGCACCGGACGGCGCAGGCTCTTCAGCACCGGGACGGGGTCGTAGTACGCCTCCGGGAACACGCCACCGCCGACCAGCTGGCGCATCATGGTCGACGACGCCATCCGCACGACCGAGCCGTCCATCCCGAGGCGCCGCAGCTGGTTCTCGACCGCCCACGCCTGCTGCTGCGCCGGTTTGACGCCGTTCGCCCCGACCGTCACGACGAAAGCGACGTCCGCGGACCGGGAAGCCGCCAGCGGCGCCACCCAGCCGCCTTCGCTCAGCCCCCAGACGCCGACCCGCGCCGGGTCGACGTCCGGCCGTTTCCGCAACGCCTCGACCGCGGCCAGCGCGTCGTCCGCGAGCGTCGAATACGAGCGTTCGAACTGCGAATAGCCTTCGGTGCGCTTGTCGTAGATGAGCGTCGCGATGCCCTGCCGTGCAAAGGCTTCCGCTTGGTCGCGGTAGTCCTCCCGGCTGTGCGCCCCCGAGCCGTGGACCATCACCAGGCCGGGCAGTTTCGTGCCGCCGGGTGGTGCGACGACCGTGCCGTGCAAGGTCACGCCGCCGTTCGTGAACGTCACTTCGCCGTCCGCCGCCGACGCCGGTGGCGCCAACGCCGCGCTAGCCAGGATCACCCCGGCCAGCAGAACCCCTCTTCGCATGGAAACCCCCTGGTGTCATGTCATTCCCCTGGATCCGGGAAGGCGAGCCAGCGCACGAGCACGCGCCGCGCTTCCGGTGACCGGTCGTCCTCGGCCCGCCAGTACCGGCGGAACAGCTCCATGTAGTCGTCCCAGAACTGCTTGAGCTCCTCGGCGGTGAGCCAGGTGCCGCCGCGCGCGTGGAGCAGGGCGTCCGGCCAGTCGCCGGGCAGCCCGTCGCGCTGTTCCGCGAACCGGTTGAGCTTTTCGAGGTCGTCCTCGAACCCCTGGCGCTGCATGTCGTCGAACAGCACCCGGGATTCGGCGCTCTGCTCGCTGCGGCGCGGCCACCGGATGTCCCGCGGCCGCGTCCGCCACCACCGTTCCTTGCCCCGCGCGAGCTCCGGGGCGTCCTCGACGAACCCGAACCGCGCCAGTTCCCGCAGGTGGTAACTGGTCGCGCCGGTGTTCTCGCCCAAAGCCTTGGCGAGCTTCGTGGCCGTGGCGGGCCCGGCCGACAGGACGCCGAGGATCCGGCGGCGCAGCGGGTGCGTGACGGCCTTGAGGGCGTCCGGGTCGAGCTCTTCCGGTGGTGGAGCGCTGGTCATGGGTTCACTGTAGCCATGCAAAGAAGATTGTGCAAAGAAATCTGTGCAACTTCGAGCAGACCGGTGCCCGTACCGGTCGTGAGTGTTTAGGCGGGTTCTAACCCGCCTAAACACTCACGAGGGCCGCGGCAGGAGTGTCCGAAGTGGACTCACCAGATCGGGTGGTCGCTGTACTTCCTGAGCGTCTGCACGGACGGCCGCACGTACACCATCCCGGCCAGGAAGCCGGTGGTGGCGAAGGCCAGCGTCGAGAACGTCGTGAGCAGGTCCGGTGCCCGCACGCGCGGGGTGTCGTGCCACACCCGGAACACGATCGGCACCGCGAACGAGCCGAGGATCAGCAGCAGGGTCAGCAGGTACGCGAACAGCAGGGCGCTGCGCGCCGACGCCGCACTGGCCACCACCAGGTAGTCGCCGCGGAGGCAGCGGCGGCACGTCAGGACCAGGACCGCGATCGCCAGCACGCCCAGCGGCGGCAGCACCGCCGCGGCCTTGCCCAGCAGCGCGTCCGGGAAGGCGTGGCCGTGCACGATGCCTTGCAGGAACGTCGTGAGCCCGAACAGCAGGACCATCCCGGCGATCATGGAGCAGCCGACGACGACCGAGCCCCAGCGCACGCGGTCGGCGAACCGCGGGGGCAGCGGCACGAACTCGACCTGTCCGAAAGTCCCCTGCACCCGTCTCACCTCCGAAAGTGCGTGAAGGCCACATTAAGGGACTCCGACTCCCTCAACGTGGCCTTCACGGACTTTCGGACCGAAAGGGCTAACTGGCCGCCAGCAAGTTGGCGCACCGGATCAGCCCGATGTGCGAATACGCCTGCGGGTGGTTGCCCAGCGACCGTTCCGCGATCGGGTCGTACTGCTCCGGCAGCAGCCCGGTCGGGCCGGCCGCCGCGACGATCTGGTCGAACAGCTCCTGCGCCTCGGTGCGGCGTCCGGTGAGCAGGTACGCCTCGATCAGCCAGGCCGCGCAGATGTGGAAGCCGCCTTCGCCGCCGGGCAGGCCGTCGTCGCGGCGGTAACGGTACACAGTGGACCCGCTGCGCAGCTCCGCCTCGATCGCCGTCACCGTCTGCTGGAACCGGTCGTCGGCCGGGTCGATCAGGCCGGTGAGCCCGACGAACAGCGACGCCGCGTCCAGGTCCGTGCCGTCGTAGGCCGTGGTGAACGCCTGGACCTCGTCGTTCCAGCCGTGGGTGAGGACGTCGGCCTTGATCTCTTCGCGCAGGCCGTGCCAGTTGCCCGGGATCTCCCGGCCGTACTGCTCGCCCAGCGTGATCGCGCGGTCGATCGTCACCCAGCACATGACCCGGGAGTAGACCCGGTGGCGCGGCACGTGCCGCTCTTCCCAGATCCCGTGGTCCGGCTCGTTCCAGCGCCGCGTCACGGCTTCCGCCATCGCGCGCACCAGCTGCCAGTCCTCGTCGCGCAGTTCGTGCCGCGCCTCCGCGAGCGTCCGGACGAGCTCGACGACCGGGCCGAAGACGTCCAGCTGCACCTGGTGGTTCGCCAGGTTGCCGACGCGGACCGGGCGCGAACCGGCATAGCCGGGCAGCGACTCGATGACCGCTTCGGCACCGATCACGCTGCCCGCGAGGGTGTACAGCGGGTGCAGGCGCTCGGGGCCGGCCAGCGTGGCGAGCACGCCGTGCAGCCAGCGCAGGTAGCCCTCGGCCTCCTCGATCGAGCCCAGGTGCACGAGCTCCCGCACGGTCATCGCGGCGTCGCGGATCCAGCAGTAGCGGTAGTCCCAGTTGCGGACGCCGCCGATCTCCTCCGGCAGCGACGACGTCGCCGCGGCGAGCACGCCGCCGGTGTCGGTGTTGACCAGCCCGCGCAGCGTCAGCGCCGAGCGCAGCACCAGGTCGGTCTGCACCGCCGGCAGCTGCAGCTTCGACGTCCACTCGCTCCAGTAGCGGCCCGCGCGGTCCCGGCGTTCCACTTCGGACAGTTCGTGGGCGCCGAGGTCGGTGGTGCCGCAGCGCAGTTCGAGCACGACCGGCCGGGTCGGCGTCGGCTGCACGAGCGCGGTCGCGGTGTCGTGCAGGCCGTCGGAGGTGATGGTCCACTCGACGCCGGGCGAGTACAGCACGAACGGCTCCGACGTGCCGAGCACCCGGACGCCGCCTTCGGTGATCTCCAGCTTCACCGGCACGCCGCCGAACTCGGGCCGCGGCGCGAACTTGACGTCCGCCGCCGCCTCGCCGGAGATCACGCGCACCAGATCCGTCCGGTGTGGAGCGCTCTCCGGCTCGAGGTAGTCGGTGACGAGCAGGCGCGACCAGCGCGTCTCGACCGTCATCGTGTTGGGCAGGTAGCGCTGGCCGAGCGGGAGGCCGTTGCGGTGCGGCTTGATGGAGAAGTGCCCCGCGCCCTCGCCGCCGAGCAGGTCGGCGAACACCGCCGGCGCGTCCGGGCCGGGGTGGCAGAGCCAGGTCAGCTTGGCGTCCGGGGTGACCAGCGCGACCGACCGCTCGTTGGCCAGCATCGACAGCCGCTCGATCGGCGGGGCCGACTCGCCGTAGAGCCAGTTGCGCCGCTCTTCGAGGAGGAAGCCGAGCACCAGCGCGACGTCCACGGTGTCGGGCACGCGGAACCCCGCGAGCGTCTCGCCGTCGCCGACCTTGATGCCCAGGTCCGGGCCGGACAGCCGGGCGAAGGCCTTCTCGTCGGTGACGTCGTCGCCGAGGAAGATCGCGGCCGTGGCGCCGACCTGGTGGCGGAGGATGTCCAGTGCGCGGCCTTTGTCCGTTTGGACGACCGCCAGCTCGACCACCTCCTTGCCGTCGGTGGTCGACACGCCTTCCCAAGTGGACGGTCCGGCGTGGACGGCGGCGAGCACGCGGCGGCCTGCCTCGTGCTCGGCGCGGCGCACGTGCACCGCGATGCTCGCCGGCTTGACCTCGAGCGACACGCCCGGGACGTCCAGCACGAGTTGTTCGAGCTCCGACTCCAGCCGCCGGTGCAGCTCCCGCGCCCGCTCGTCGAGGGCGTGGATGAAGCCGATGTCGAACTCCGAGCCGTGGCTGCCGACGAGGTTCACCTCGGACGGCAGCCGCGAGAGGGTGGCCAGGTCCCGCAGCGCCCGGCCGGAGATGACCGCCGTGGTGGTCTCGTGCAGACCGGCGAGCGATCTGAGGGCCCCGACGGACTCCGGCAGCGGGCGTGCCTCGTCCGGGTTGAGCGTGATGGGTGCCAGCGTGCCGTCGTAATCGCAGGCGACCAGCAGACGCGGAGTACGGGCGATCTGGACGATCGCGCGCCGCAACTCGGCGGGCAGGGCCTCGGCAGTCAACACTCCTCCTCAGGAGCTCGTGCATGGTCGTTCGGGTCAGTCGACCGCTTCGGCACCCAGAGCCTGTAGGAATGAGCGAGCCCAACGATCGACATCGTGCGTGAGGACCTGGCGACGCATGGCGCGCATCCGGCGACGGCCCTCTGCCGGGTCGAGGGTAATGGCAGCCACTAGTGCGTCCTTCACCCCGTCCAGGTCGTGGGGGTTCACCAGGAATGCGCTAGAGAGCTCCGCGGCCGCGCCCGCGAACTCGGAAAGCACCAGCGCACCGCCCAGGTCGTGCCGGGCGGCGACGTACTCCTTGCAGACCAGGTTCATGCCGTCGCGCAGCGGGGTCACGACCATGACATCGGCAGCGGAGAAGAACCCGGCCAGCTCCGTCCGGTCCACGGACTGGTGGAGGTAGTGCACGACCGGGTGGCCGACGCGGGCGAACTCGCCGTTGATCCGGCCGACCATCTGCTCGATCTCGCCGCGCATCCGCTGGTAGTGCTCGACGCGCTCGCGGCTCGGGGTGGCGAGCTGGACGAACGTGACGTCGTCCGGCTGCAGCCTGCCCTCGTGCAGCAGCTCGTGCAGCGCCTGCAGCCGCAGGTCGATGCCCTTGGTGTAGTCGAGCCGGTCGACGCCGAGCAGCACCGTCTTGGGGTTGCCCAGGTCGCGCCGCAGCTGCGCGGCCCGCTCCTGGACGCCCTTCGTGCGGGCCAGGTTGTCCAGCCCGGCGGCGTCGATCGAAATGGGGAAGGCGCCGACCCGGACGGTCCGGTCGCCGACCTGCATGGTGCCCGGCCGCGACCGGACGCCGACCGCGCCGCGCGTCGACTCGAGGCCGATCAGCTGGCGGCACAGCCACAGGAAGTTCTGCGCCCCGCCGGGGCGGTGGAAGCCGACGAGGTCCGCGCCGGTGAGGCCGCGGATGATCGCGGCGCGCCACGGCATCTGCATGAACAGCTCGACCGGCGGGAACGGGATGTGCAGGAAGAAGCCGATGCGCAGGTCGGGCCGGAGTTCGCGGAGCATCGCCGGGACGAGCTGGAGCTGGTAGTCCTGGATCCACACCGTCGCGCCCTGTGCGGCGACGTCGGCGCTGGCCTGCGCGAACCGGCGGTTCACCTTGACGTAGCTGTTCCACCACGCGCGGTCGAACACCGGGCGCTCGACGACGTCGTGGTAGAGCGGCCAGAGCGTCGCGTTGGAGAAACCTTCGTAGTAGTCGCGGACTTCGTCGGCGCTCAACGACACCGGGTGCAGCACGAGGCCGTCGTCGTCGAACTCCTCCACGTCGACGTCCGGGATGCCCGGCCAGCCCACCCAGGCCCCCTTGCGCGACCGCAGGAACGGCTCCAGCGCGGAGACGAGCCCGCCCGGGCTGGCCGTCCAGCGGCGCTCGCCGTCCGCCGTGCGTTCGAGGTCCACCGGTAGCCGGTTCGCCACCACGACGAAATCGGCCTGGTTCGAGTTCTCCTTCTGGTCACTCACGTCGCCTGCTCCTCGCGTCCGGGTCGCGGCCCCAGGGTGAAACCCTATCGCGTGAGCGATGAACAACCGGTGACCGCGGTGTTACTCCAAGCTCCGTTCGGTCGGTTCGAGCGGACCAGCCATCCGTGGTCCGGCGAACCGCCGCTCGAGCCGGCCGAGTCCGGTACGCACCGGCTGGGCCAGCCATTCCCCGAGTACCACGCCCGCTGCCAGGGCAAGCCCGATTGCGACGGCCGTCATGAGGGTGGAGATGTTGCCACTGGGCTCGACCCCGATCTGGTACAGACCACGGTAGGTCGACAGGCCGGGAAGCAGGGGAGTGATCCCGGACACGGCTACGACCAGTGGAGTAACGCCGAGCCGCCGCGCGAGCACGCCACCGCAGAACCCGACCAGCGTCGCGGCCACCGCGGACGAGCTGACGCCGTCCAGCTTGGCCAGCATGAGGGAGCCGTAGACGGCGGCGCCGATGCCCCCGGCGGCCGCCGCGACCAGCATGGCGCGCATCTTCGAGTAGCTCGCGAGCGCGAAGCAGGCGGCGGCGCCGGCCCCGCCGAGCACCACGAGCGGCAGCTGCTGCGGCGTCGAGCCGGGCACCTCGGGCAGCGGCGTGCGCGGCAGGCCGAGCATGACGGCGATCCGCAGCGCGAGCACGACCCCGGCGATCAGGCCGGCCGACATCAGCGCGGTCTCCATGGTGCGGCCGGCGGCGGTGACGTTGTAGCCGGTGATGGCGTCCTGCACGGCCGAGACGGTGGACAGCCCGGACAGCAGCACGGTGACCGCGGCCGCGACGACCAGCGTCGGCTTGTCGGTGGTCAGGACGTTGCTGCTGACGATGACCATGGCCGACAGCGTGGCGACCAGGCCGCCGACGACCTGCTGGAAGAAGAACGGCAGGCCGTACCGGTTCACGACCCGGCCGACCCGGTCGATGACGCCGCTGATGACGAAGGCGACGAGCGCGATGTCGAAGCCGCCGCCGAGCAGGATGGTGACGAACGCGGCGACCCCGCCCCAGGACAGCGTCGCGACCCAGCGCGGGTACGGGTGCGGCGCGGAGGTGATCCGCTCGAGCTCGGTCTGCGCCTGCTCGGCCCCCATGTGCCCGCGCACGATCCGGCGGACGAGCTTCTCGGTCTCGGTCAGCCGCGTGTAGTCGAGGCTCCGGCTCCGCACGACCCGCAGCGCGGTGATGGGTGTCAGGTCGGTGCCGCGGTGGCAGGTGACGGTGATCGACGTGAAGATGACGTCGACCTCGCAGTGCGGCAGCCCGAGCGCGCCGGCGATGGCGATGATGGTCGCGGTCACGTCGGACGCGCCAGCACCGCTGGCCATCTGGACCTCGCCGATGCGCAGGGAGAGGTCGAGCACGAAGTTGACGGTGGCCTCGTCGGGCAGCTGCGGCCCCATGGCCTCGGCGGCATCGACGGCGGGAAACTCACCGGTGGGCGCCTCGAGGACGTGCCACGGCCGGCGCTTGAGGAGGTTGGGACGGTGGGCCCGGGGCCGTTGCGCGGGAGGTTCGAGGAGGGGCCATCTGGTCGCCCGGCCCCCGTTGGTGCGCTCGTTGATCTTCATGATCCATCCACCTCCTCGCTCGTTCCCCGATGACCATCGACGGCCACCCGCCGACCGTTGCACGGATCATGGAGTGGCCTTCACCACGTCCCTCCATAGTGGCCTGGACCTGCGGACGATGCCTCCCGAACGGATCAAGGACGGCGGCTCGGTACACTGTGCCCGGCGTCCTGGGCGCCAGGCCGGTATAGCTCAGCTGGTAGAGCATCTGTCTTGTAAACAGAAGGTCAGGGGTTCGAGCCCCCTTGCCGGCTCCTGCAAAACGCGCGTTTGACCTGTGCTTTTCCTGGAAATCGGGCAGGGTGTGCCTGACCGGTTGGGTGACTCGCGCCGCTCGCCCGGCCGTGGTCTCGCCCCTGTTCCGGATGGCCGGCTCCGAGCTTGCGTTCGAGCGCGCTCGAAGCTTTAGCGTCGCTGCCATGACGACACAGACTTGGATCATCACCGGCGCGACCCGCGGTCTCGGGCGCGCACTGGCGGAATCGGCCCTCGCTACTGGCGACAACGTGGTGGCCGCGGTGCGCCGGCCGGAGCGTGTGGCCGACCTGGAAACCAAGTACCCCAACACTTTTCAAGCCGTGAGGTTCGACGCTCGCGACACCGGCGGGGCCGCTGCCCTGGTGCAGGCGGCGATCGACCGCTTCGGCCAGCTCGACGTCCTGGTCAACAACGCCGGCCGCGCGGTGGTCGGCGCTGTCGAAGAGGTCGGTGACGCGCAGTTGCGTGAGCTGATGGATCTGCACCTGTTCGGCCCGGCCGCGCTGGTCCGCGCGGCGCTGCCCGCCATGCGCGAGCGCGGGAGCGGGACGATCGTGCAGATGAGCAGCCAGGGCGGGCGGCAGTCCTTCCCCGGGGTGTCGGCGTATTCGGCGTCGAAGTTCGCCCTCGAAGGCTGGTCGGAGTCCCTGGCGGGCGAGGTCGCCGGGTTCGGGATCCGGGTGATGCTCGTGGAGCCGAGCCGGTTCCGCACCGGGTTCAACGAGGCCGAAGTACTGGAGTTCGCCGAGCCGTCCGAAACCTACCGCGACCTGCTCGCCCGGGTGCGCGCGGACATGGCCGGTGCCGACGGCCGTCAGGAAGGCGACCCGGTCCGGGCCGCGGACATCATCGTGTCCGTCGTGCACGGCGACGACGTGCCGCTGCGGCTGCCGCTGGGCAGCGAGGCCGTCGAGCGGCTCACCCGGGCCTACCGGCGCGACCTCGAAGGCGTCGAGCGGTGGGCCGAAACCGCCCGCAGCGCCGATTTCGCCGACGTCCCGCCCTCTTCGCGGCCGATCTAGGCTGGACGGCATGGCCACGGACGAGCTGCTGACCAGGGCGCTGGCGATGCTGGGCGAAGACGACGTGTCGGTCGAGGCGATCCACCGGCTGACCGACGTGGGCGGGATGACCGAGCCGATGACGATCGCCGAGGTCGCCGACATGCTCGACATCTCGCCGCACACCCTCCGCTACTACGAACGCGCCGGGCTCGTCGAGGTCGGCCGCGACAGCAGCGGATACCGCGTCTACGACGAAGAAGCGGTGCGGCGCCTGGTGTTCCTGACCCGGATGCGGCTGTCCGGGATGCCGATGCGCGACCTGCAGCACTACATCGAGCTCGTCGACGCCGGGGCGGACACCGTGCCCGAGCGGCTCGACATGCTCGTCGAGCACCGCGACACGATCCGGCGGCGCATCCGCGAGCTGACGCTGTCCCTCGCCGCGACCGAATACAAGATCGCCACGTACGGCGGCTCGACCGGACCGGAGACGACCTCCGGCCCGGCGCGAGCCGAGACCCCCTGAGCAAGTCGCGCTAATCAGGGTTAGGTGAGGCCCTGGTTCTCCGCTTGACCAGTGCCTCATCGCGGCTGAGGGTGGCAGCCCGTTCGAGCCGGGCCGGGCCCGGGGAACCCACGTCTCGACGGGAGGTGTCGGGGTTCCCGTCTCATCGCCTCGTCGGCATGAGCGCGGCTGCGCTGGTGGCGGATTCGGCCGCTGTGGCCGGTGACTCCTGCCCCTGTCAGCTGAACAGCCAAGACGTCTCGCCGACCGGCTGAGAAAACCGGTCCGCGCTCTCAGGCCAGGCGTCCTATAACGGTGTTACTGATCCGTCGACTGCTCTGGGGAGAGATTCACGATGACCACTCGATCACGCCTGCGCGCGCTCGCCATCGGGCTCGCCACGACCCTGCCGCTGGTGGGCGGCACCACCGCGGCCGTGGCCGATCCGGCCACGACGGTCAGCGTCAGCGGTTCCGGGCACGGGCTGCTGCCCGGCGACCGGTTCCCGATGTGGGCCGGCGAACCGGTCACCTTCGGCCTGGACGCCCACGCGACCCCGCAGCCCGGAAACCCGTGGCACGCCACGGGCCAGTGGCAGGCGGTGCACACCGAGCCGGACGGCAGCCTCTACGCGGCGTTCGGCGGCACCATCGACACGCTGACGGCGGCCGGCTCACTCGCGGTGCTCAACGGCGTCGTCACCTGGAAGAACAATCCGGGCAACCCGGATCTGCCGATGATCGGCACCCCGGTCGCGCTGAGCGTGGCCGACCGCCCCGACGGCGACCGTGTCGGCTTTGCCTGGGGCTTCGCCGGCGAGCCGGTCGCCCCGGGGCAGGCGCACGTACCGTTCCTCGCGCTCGACCAGAGCACGCTCACCGTTCACACGCCGGTGCCGGGGCCACGCGGCGGCGTTCCCGGCAGCCGGAACGGCCTGCCCGAACGGCACATCAAGGGCACTCTCGACCAGGGGGGCCGCAAGATCAAGGTGAACGCGGACGCACCCGCGGGCGCACCACCGTCGGCGGCGACCGGCACGATCACCATCAGCGACGGCGCGGCAACCACGTTCGACGCGACGGTCACGGAACTCGACGCGAGCGGCCCGGTGGCGATCGCCACCGCAACGGTGACGGCAGGCAGCGATCGGTCGCTGATCGGCCGCCGGATCTCGGTGTCCGTCTACGACGGCGGCCGGTTCGACTGGGCAGACGTGGTGCCTCCAGGCCAGGAAGTTCTGCCCTATCAGGGGGTTGTGCCGTGGCGGCCGGCGATTCGGAGTGACCTGACTGTGCTCGATTGAGCACGACGCCCGCGCAATCGAAGTACGCCTCGGGGCTCGTTTTCCAGCGCGTTTCTCGCGTTGAGGGTGTGAGCAGAGTTCAGGGCCGGACGCGGGTGTGCGTCCGGCCCTGAAAGTGGGTGAGCGGTGCTGCTATTTGCCCAGGAGCGCGGTCAGCCCCGTGAGCGAGGCCGACTTGGTCAGGTCGGACAGCCCGTTCAGGGTCGGGAGTGCTCCGTTGGTGCTCGGCAGCAGGCCGCCCAGCAGGGGAAGGCCGGCTGCGGGCAGGTGCGTGCGCCGGCCGTCGGTCGGCTGACCGGCCTCGGTCGGGATGGCGGTGCTGAGGCCGGTGACTCGGGTGCCGGCCGCGGGATCGAGGGGCTGGGTGGAGAGGTCACCGCGGACCGGCAGTGCCGGCAGGTGGCCGTCGACGGGCGTGCCCGTGGGTCGGTCGGCCGTCGCCGTTAGGGGCAGGGTGGGCAGTTCGGTCGCGGCCAGCTCACTGCCCAGCGGGGCGTTGAGATCTTGTTCCGGCTGGTCGCCGTCGGCTTCGGGGCGCGGCGCCGGATCGAGCGGGAACAGGTGCAACGGCACCGTGTGCAGCACCGGGTCGAGGGCTTGAACCGGGTGCTGCAGATCCACGCTGGTCGCGGCCAGCTGGTCCAGAGGTGAGGCGGGCGCGCCGGGGTTGTCGGTCTCGGCCGCGGAGGCGCTACCGGCGCCGACCGTCAGCAGGGCGCCGCTGACCAACGCGATCTGCAGGGTTCGCTTCGTGTGCACGCGCATGACAAATACTCCTTCGATCAACAATGGAGGTGAGAAATGCTTGACTGACCAGGTTTCTGCCGGTGAAGGGGTCGGCCCGCATATGCAGGCAGGCTTCACTGCAGATATCGACCCGTGGCGGTATCAGTCCGGCGTGACGCCCGGCTGGATTTCGGCCGACGTCACGGCCTGGCCCGGCACGCCATTCCGGTGGTGCGACGGCTGCGGGTGTTGCGCGCCGGCCGGCTGCACCGCGTCGCCGCCACTGCGGTCGTGGCCGGTGGCGTGACCGGCACTGGCAGGCACCACGCAGGACGGCAGCCACGGTCGTCCTGCGAGTCCACCTGTGCCGTGATCGGACCGGGGCTCAGTGAGTGGCTGCTCGGTGATCGCTGTCGTGGCCGGGCGAACCGGGATCGTCACCAGGGCACGGTCAGTCGGACGTTCCCGCCCGCCGCTGTTCGCCGGTGCGTGCGCGAGGTCGTTCGACCCCGCGGGAGCAGGGACTTCGGGCGTGGAGCCGATGTCGTGGTGTGGGTCGTCGGTCGCCGTGATCAGTCGCGTCAGGTCGGTCGCCGTCACGGCGATGCGTCCGATCGCGGGGACGGTGCCCGGCACGGAAGCCACCGTGTGGGACGCGCTTGTTTCGAGCGCGTCGGCCAGCGCGGCCGTGGGGGCGGCTGATCCGGACAGGTCGCGCACCCGGGCAACGGTGGCCGGCGCAGCGTCGGTGGCGTGCCCTACCACGGGAACCGAGCCGTTCGCCTGCGTACGGGCGGGGTCGATGGTCGGCACGACCGCCGGGACACTCGACCCGATCGGCTCGTCCATGACCCGGGTCACGGTACTGGCTGATGCTGTGCCCGTCAGCCATGCGATCGCGGAGA
Organism: Amycolatopsis vancoresmycina; assembly: GCF_000716785.1. Taxonomy (GTDB): domain Bacteria; phylum Actinomycetota; class Actinomycetes; order Mycobacteriales; family Pseudonocardiaceae; genus Amycolatopsis; species Amycolatopsis vancoresmycina. Next base: position 338,933 of record NZ_JNYY01000006.1, on the reverse strand, counting down.
CCGCAGCGGCGCCACCGATCACGACCAACGCGCGCCCGAGGATCCGACTGGCATTCACCGCGTCGCCTCCCCGGTTCGTCGCACATCACGCCGATTCGCCCGTTCACCATAATCACACGTCGTGCATCGGTCCCGCTTACCCCCGTTTCCGGGACCGTATTGATCCGGTTTCGACCGTTGCGAAACTCATGCCCACCGGGCCGACCAGTGGAAATGAACTCGGTTGAAGTCGAATGGGTGCACGCTGAGCGTGCGCCGTCAATTCATCCGATATGGCTACAATGCCCCTGAGCTTCGAATGGTTCACGTGACACGATCAGGGGGCTTGTGTGTCAATCGCGGCGGAGCGGGGCCCTCGGCCGTGACGGCGTGAGCTGGGCGTTTCGACCAGGTTCGAACGGTCCGCCGGAGACATGATCACCTCGAAATACTCCGCGGGTCCTGATCGCCGACCCCATGGGGGGATCATGAAACGAACGCTGTCGATCCTGTTCGTCGTCTTCGCGGGTTTGCTGGCCTCGGTGGGTGTCGCGTCCGCGGCGCCTGCCCACCCCGTCACCGTCTACGCCCCGGTGGGGGTGTCGTCCGGCGACTCGGTCCTGGCCCTGTCGTGCTCGTCCGGGAACCTCTGCGTGTGGCCGGTCAGCGACGGCAGCCGCAACCGCTGCAGCTGGAGCAACGCGGACAACGACTGGCGGAGTGGATCGGTGACCTGTTCCTGGTCGGCCAGTCCGGTGAACGCCTCCTACAACCACGGGACCAGCAGCAGCTACGCCGGGGTCTGCATGTACACGCAGGCGAACTACGGGGGCAACGTCGGCTACTTCCTCTACCAGGGCCAGTCGGCCCCGGGCTTCCCGGGCGTGGTGATCCGCTCCCACAAGTGGGTGCCGACCGACACGTGCTTCTGACCGGCTGATCGCGACTGCGGCGGGTGCCCGGAGTGGACACCCGCCGCAGTCGTCCGTCTCGCGCTTCAGCCGTGCAGGGCGCTGCCGGCCTGCCAGGCGGTCCAGCTGATGGCCCAGTCGCCGTGGCCGTTGTTGATGGCCAGCTGGGGGCCGCCCGAGTTGGTGACCTCGACGACGTCACCGACGTTGAAGGTGTCGAAGAACCACTTGGCGTTCTCGGTGTTCATGTTGAGGCAGCCGTTGGAGACGTTGTCCCGGCCCTGCACGCCGACCGTCTTCAGGTTCTCGTGCAGGTACTCGCCGTCGCCGGAGATGCGGACGTTCCAGTTTTCCGGCGCGCTGTAGTAGCCGGGGTCGCCCTCGCAGACGCCGTAGGTGCAGGAGTCCATGATCTTGTGCTCTTCCTTCCCCAGCACGGTGTGCGTGCCGTTGAAGGTCGGCGTCGCACCCCGCGGCGGGGTGTCGGCGGTCTTGCCCATGCTGATCGGCGCGGTCTTGACCAGCTCGCCGTTGTGGAACGCCTTGATCTGGTGGGTCTTGCCGTCCGCCTTGGCGACCCAGGAGTCGTGCACCTTGTAGGTGGCCGAGACGTCCTGGCCGCCGTACGCGCCGCCCCCGATCGGCATGCCGAAGGTCGTGGTCTCGAGCTTCACGGTCGAGCCGGCCTTCCAGTAGTCCTTGGGCCGGTAGTGCACCTCGCGCTTGCCGACCCAGTACCAGCCGCCGTCCTGTGCGGGCGAGGACGTCACCTTGAAGGACTTCTCGACGGTGGCCTTGTCGGCGATGTCGTGGTCGAACTTCAGCCCGATGACCAGGCCGACGCCGAAGTCGCCCGAGGCCCCCTGGAAGAGCGCGGGCGTGGCGACCGCGGACGGCTTGATGGTGTGCACCTCCCCGCGCTGCTCGCTCGCGGCGCCCGCCGGGTTCACGGCGGTGGCGACCACCTGGTAGGTGGCCGCGTACCGGAGGCGGTCCTGGCTGGTCCAGGTCGTCTTGTCCGGCGAGAGCTCGCCCTTGACGGCGTTGCCGGTCTGCGGGTTCGTGACGGTGACCGCCTGCAGGGTCCCGCCCGCCGCCTTGACGACGATCGGGTCCTTGGGACTCAGCTGGTCCCCGCCCTCGAAGGCGACGGTTGCGGCCGGCACCCCGGGCACGGACGAGGTCCCGGTCCCGGTCGGGCCGGCCATCCCGGCCGCCTGCGCGGTCCCCACGGTTTCGGTCTGTCCACTGCAGGCGGCCAGCAACAACGCGGCCAAGCCCAGCCCGGCGATGCGGATCACTCTCACGATCCATCAGACGTGCGACGGAGCCCGGCGTTGTGTAACGATCCGATCTCTCGAGGCAGCGGCGGTCACTTGACCCAGATCCGCAGCACAGCGGCGACGAGCGCCACCAGGATGCCGGTGGTCAGCGCGCCGGTGGCCAGGGAGCGCAGCCGCCGGACGGCCCGTTCCCGGGGAGATCGGGTGCGGTACCTGGCCGCCGGGGTGAAGTCGGCGTCGCGGATCGGGGCGTGGTTGGCGACGTCGGTGATCAGCTCGGCCAGGTAGGCGGCGACGATCGGGCGGCGCCGCGGGTCGCGGGGGCTCTGCGCGAACCAGAGCAGCACCTCGCCGAGGGTCGTCGCCGTGCCGACGGATCGACCGCTCAGGTGAGCGGTGTCCCGGGTCAGCGCCCAGGCGACCCCGGCCGTCGTCCGGTGCCGATGGCGGGGGTTGCGCAGCAGAAGCTGGAAAAGCGGATCACGCCCGCGACTGCCTCGCAGGTCCAGGTGGGTGAACGACTCGATCGCAAGTTGCGTGGCGTCCGGCGACGGGTCCGGACACATCGCGCGGACCAGCCGGGCGCAGCGGACGGAAGACGCGAGCAGGCGAGATCGGATCGACAGCGAACGAACTCCGTACGCGGCGGCGAGGAGCCCGAAGTACGTGAAGGTCAGGACGAAGTAGTCGACCGGGTCGAGCGGGCTGGTGGAGATCTGCAGCACGTTCTGCACCCGGTTGAGCACGAATGTCGCGCACAACGCGAAGGCCGACACGGAGAACACCCACGTCGTGCCTTGCCGCCACAACGCCGTGGTGGCCGCTTTGACGGCGGCGGGCGGCACCCCGATCTTCCCCAGGTAGACGGACTCGGTGAGCCGTGGCGGGAAAGCCAGCAGCGTGACCGCGACCGCGGGACGGCCGCCGAGCAGGACGGCTGTGGCGGTGAGGTCGGGCCAGCGTCCGGGCCGCCGTGCGCGATCTCGATCGGAGGACTTTCCGCGGTTCAACCGCCGTGGCCGAGGAGGCCGAGGAGGTCCCGGGGCAGGTCCGGGGAGTCGTGGGGGCGCTCGGTGCCCTCGGTCGTTGTCTCCGTTCCGATGATCGTGTTCAGCATCGTCTCCATTTGAGGCGTGCTGAACCTGCGGGCCTTCGCCTGCGGTGTCACGTGCAACGCGTCGGCGATCTTCTGCGCGTACACGTCCGGCTGGTTGCCGTCCGCTGCCGGGGCGTATGCCTCCATCACCTCGAGGAGCGTCGGGTCCTCGCCCAGGTTCGGGTTGTGGAACAGCTGGAACCGCAGGTTCTCGCGCGCCGCCTTCCGGCCCGTTTCGGCGTCCGGGAAGATCAGGAACAGGCGCTCGTCGTGGCCGATCGAGCCCGACAGCGGCTCGTCGCGCCGCAGGGCGCCCGGGTTGTTCGTGCGCCAGGCCAGTGTTCCGTCGAAGCGCACCGTCGACTCGTACACGATGAACTGCTTGCCCGCGAGGGTGATCGCGTCGCCCGCGCGGAGCTTGAGGTTCTTGTTCAGCTTGATGATCTCGATCAGGCCCGCGTGGTCGAGCAGCCCCGAGGCGAGCAGCGAGTCCTCCAGCCTGCGGCCGTCGGTGTGCTCCATGCCGTTCAGGTAGCGGGCGGCCTCCGCCCAGTCGTGCCGCCACACGTGGAACCGGACCGTGCCGATGATCGCCGCGCGCCGGTTGACGGCGACCACCGCGTCGACCACCGCTGTCGCGCCGTGGTGGCGGGCGCCCTCGGTCAGGTTCGCCAGCTGGGCCGGGTCCAACGTCCGCACCAGCGCCGCCAGGTTGTCCTTCGCGTCGGAGTTCGCCAGCTGCCAGGCCGCCCGCGCCCAGTCGCCGTCCTTCGCGTACTGCTTGAACTGGGCCTCGTCCTCCTTGCCCGCACGCTGGACCGCCAGCAGCCCGGCGACCGCCTGGTTGCCGGCGTGCCGCTGCAGGGCCTGGATGCGCCGGACGGCCGGGGTGCCTTCATGCCTGCCCGCCCGGTCGCCCCGCGGTGCGTGGACCGGTTGCGCGCGCCGATCCCGCCGGACTGGGCCCGTCATGGCGCCCACTCTACCAGTCCGAATTGTTTCGATAAATGCGTTGACCCGGCCCGGCCGGCTGCGCAATGATGGTCGCACACAAAACAACGGGAGTGATCATGATGCACACGTCGAACGCGGAGGCGCGGCACACCGCCGAAGCCGTCGTGTGTGCGTCGATGGCCTGCTGCCTGCGGTGGCACCACCTTCCCGGCTCTCCACCATGACCTGAGTGCGTGTCATGGCACGGGAGCCGCCCTTCGGGAAACCGATCCGGGCGGCTTTCTCTTTTGTGTGCTCGCAATTCTTATATCGGCGTGCTTCGGAAGCGGCGTGGTCTCCAAAACCGCGGCCTGAGGGTTCGACTCCTTCCGCCGGTGCCTTTTTCCCTGCGCTCGTCTCGGCCGCAACAGTGCGGGCGACGCGGGTGCGTCCCCGTAGCTCAGTGGACAGAGCAGCGGCTTCCGAAGCCGCAGGTCGCCGGTTCGACTCCGGCCGGGGGCACCAGCCGGCGCGCCGAGGGGGCGTGCCGGCCCGGCGGCGCGTTGGTCCAGCGGTACGGATCCCCGGTTCTCACCCGGGAGACCCGGGTTCGACTCCCGGACGCGCTACCGGGGAGACGCGCCGGAGCGCGGGCGATCCTTGCACGATCGCCTCGGTGGGTTCGACACCCACGTCTTCCACCGTGGCCGATGCCGAAGGAGACGAGGCCCCGGGCTGTGGCCCCGGGCGAAGCCGGTGCGAGTCCGGTCGGCCACTCACGCGCGCGGTTCGGCAACCAGCGGGGCCTCATAAGCCCCGCCGACGTGGATCGACACCACGGCGCGCGACGGCACCACCTGACCCGTGTCATGACGGTCATGAGGCGGCCTGCAAAGCCGCCGGTACCGGGTTCGACTCCCGGGCGGGTCTCCGAACGGCGGAAACTGTCGGTGCCCCGGTTTAGCCTGCTTGCACCAGGTCCGAACCGGGGAGGAAACCATGACCACCACGCACACGCTCGAAAGACCCGAGGCCGGCATCGTCTACGACGTCCACGGCCCGTCGCCCGCCGAAAGCCCGCGGCCACCACTGCTCATGGTGGGGCAGCCGATGACCGCCGAGGGCTTCGGCACCCTGGCGTCGCACTTCCCCGACCGCACGGTGGTCACCTACGACCCGCGCGGGCTCGGGCGCAGCGTCCGCAAGGACGGGCGCGAAGACCACGTGCCCGCCCTCCAGGCTGACGACCTGCACGCCGTGATCCAGGCGCTCGGCGCCGGCCCGGTCGACGTGTTCGGCAGCAGCGGCGGCGCGGTCACCGCGCTCGCCCTGGTCGCGGCCCACCCCGGGGACGTCCGGACCCTCGTCGCCCACGAGCCGCCGCTCATCCGGTCGCTGCCCGATGCCGCCGCGGCCGAGCGCGCCTCCCAGGCCATGCGGGACGCCTACCAGGCCAAGGGGTTCGGCGCCGGGATGGCGGCGTTCATGGCGCTGGGGTCGTGGTGCGGCGAGTTCACCGAGGACTTCTTCGCGCTCCCACCGGCCGATCCGGCCCAGGCCGGCCTGCCCACCGAGGACGACGGCCGTCGCGACGACCCGCTGTTGTCCGAACGCTCCGTGGCCGTCACCGCGTACGAGCCCGACGTCGAGGCACTGGCCGCGGCGCCGACGCGCATCGTCGTCGCGGTGGGCGTGGAGTCCCGTGACGTCTTCACCGGCCGGGCCGCGATCGGGACAGCCGCGCTGCTCGGGCAGGAGGCGACTGTCTTCCCGAGCCACCACGGCGGCTTCCTCGGCGGCGAGTTCGGCTACGCCGGCCAGCCCGAAGCGTTCGCCCGGAAGCTGCGGGAGGTCCTCGAAGGCTGAACCGAGCCCTCTCCGCCGACGCCGGCGGTGAACACCCGCGCGAGCGCCGGGGGCGAGGCGTAGGCCGGGTTCGTCCGGCGGTACGCCGACCAGCTGGCCAGGCTGGTCGAGCACCTGGGGCCGGAAGAGCACTGACGGCCGGGTGCGCGCTCAGTGCGTGACGGGTTCGGACGTGGACACCGCCGGGCCGGCGCCGGTGCCGGGCGTGGTGGCGGACTCGGACGGCCCGGCCATGGCCAGCCCGGCGACCAGCGCGAGCGCGACGATGAACAGGGCCGTGCGGACGAGGGCGGAAACGGAACAGACGACCATCATGGCAGGCTCCTGGCGATTTTCCCGTTGCTGCGGGAGAGTGATTCCGCGGTGTTCCGCGGAATTGCGGACTGGTTCAATCATGTGCCAGGAGACAGCGGGCGACAAGGCGTTTCCCGTTTCCGGAAACGGCTTCCGACCAGGAAACCCCGGGACACCGGCGGCAGCCGGGATTCCTGGTCCTCGGAACTCAGTGCGTTGTCATGACGGCGACCTCACCACGGATTCGGCTTTCTCCGCCGTTGATCGCCGCGACGGCGGCCTTCGCTACCGCCCGGGGCGGCGTGGCCGGGATCTGTCCGGTTTTTGGCCGGTTTCCCGGCGCGGATCACTCCGTGAACGCCGGCCGGTTCCGGTACTCGGCCTCGCCGAGGACGGCGGGGTTGAGCGGGACCCGGTAGGCCGCCGCCTCCGCCCACCAGCGCTCCGCCGTCGCCCGGTCGCCGCGCTCGGCCGCCGTGTTGCCCAGGCCCGTCAGCGCCCGCGCCCGCTCGTACTCGCTGCCCGCGTCGTCGGCCACCTCGGCCGCGTCGTGGTAGCAGCGCTCGGCGTCGGCCAGCTCGCCCGCGCGGAAGTGCACCCAGGCTTCGCAGTTGGCCGACATCGCCCGGTCGACCGGCAGCTGGGCGAGCCCGGCCGCCTCGAGGGCGGCGGACCGGGCTTCGGGGAACCGGCCGAGGGCCGCCGCCGCGAGGGCGATCCCGCGCAGCGCGATCATCGCGTTCCGGGTGCGCCCGGTCCGGCGGTAGACGGCCAGCACCGTTGTGAGGTCGGTCAGGGCCGCCTCGGCTTCGTCGCGGTACAGGCGTGCCCACGCCAGGCTCGACAGCGCGTCGGTGGCGCCGCGGTCGTCGCCGGCCAGCGCGAACTGCTCCTGGGCCTGCTGGTGCATGGCGACGGCTTCGGCGACGCGGCCCGACTCCAGGTAGGCCATGCCGAGGTTGTTGAGGATCATGCCGGTCGCGCTCGGGTCGCCGGCCGCGCGCGCCGCGTCGAGCGCGCGCTCGTGCGTGCGGATCCACGGCTCGAACAGCTTCTCGCGGAAGAAGAACGCGCGGAGCACGAACGCCAGCTGCCAGCAGCGGTCGTGCAGCCGGTGCCCGGCCGCGGTGTCGACGACGTCGGCGAGGGCCGGCCACTGGGCGCCCAGCCAGGCGAGCGCGCCGGCCGCGTCCAAGAAGGGCAGGTGGGCCGGGACCGGCAGGCCGGCGGGCGGGCGGAACCGGCCGGGTTCGGCGAGTTCGTCGGCCGCCAGCGTCATCGCGACGAAGTGGTCGACGAGCCGGCGCACGGCGGCTTCCTGGTCGGCCGGTTCGATCCGCGGGAGGGCGTGCTTCGCCGCGAAGGTGCGCATCAGGTCGTGGAGCTCGACGTAGCCGCGTTGGTCGCGGACGACCAGGTGCGCGTCGTGCAGCCGGTCCACCAGCCGGTCCGCTTCGCCGGGGGCGAGGCCGGCCAGTGCCTCGACCGCACCGGTTTCCGCGGCGGCCGCGGGGTGGAGGGCGAGCAGGCCCAGCAGCCGTTGCCGGTCGGGCGGCAGCGCTTCGTACGAGACGGCGAACGCGGTCTCCACGCTCCGCTCGCCGTCCTCCAGGGCACCGAGGCGGGTGGTTTCGTCGGCCAGCCGGTCGCGCAGCCTCGCCGCGGTCCAGCCGCCCGCGACGAACCGGGCGGCCACGATGCGCACGGCGAGGGGCAGCTGCCCGCAGTACCGGACGATCTCGGTCGTCACGGCTTCGTCGGCCGGCGCGTGGCTCCCGGCGACGGACCGGAGCAGGTGCACGGCGTCGTCGAGCGGCAGCACCCCGACCGGGAAGTGCCAGGCGTCGTCGAGGGCGGGCAGCCGGCCCCGGCTGGTCACCAGGATCCGGGACGGCGTCTCGCCGCCGGTGATGGCCCGGATCTGCTCGGCGGACCGGACGTTGTCGAGCACGAGGATCATCCGGCGGCCGCGCAGCTGGTCCCTGGCCAGGTTGGCCAGGCTGTCGTCGTCGGTGGGGAGCTGCCCGGCGGGCACGTCCAGCAGCCGCAGCAGCCGCTGCAGGGCCTCGCAGGGCGAGAGCTCGGCGGCGCCGGGGGTGTGGCCGCGGAGGTCGAAGAACAGGCAGCCGTCGGGGAAGGAGTCCGCGACCCGCCGGGCGGCGGCGACGGCCAGCGCCGTCTTGCCCGCCCCCGCCATCCCGTGCACCACCCCGACGCGGGCGTCGTCCGGGCCGAGGAGCAGCGCGGAAAGCGCGGCGAGTTCGGTTTCGCGGCCGACGAAGTACCGGCCGCTGTCCGGCAGGCCGGCGATGCCGCCGGCGTTCCGGCGGGCGGGGAATGCGGATTCCGCCACCAGTGCGAGCAGTTCTCCGCCCGCGTTCAACGCCTGGTCGCAGGCCTTGGCGAGCTCCCGGTTCACCCGGACCTTGCCGTTCTCGACCTTGCTCAGGTAACCCTTGGTGAAATGGACGGACGCGGCGAGGCCCGTCAGAGACATGCCGGCCGCTGCTCGGCGACGCTTCAATTCCGCTCCAAAGTCCGGCATGGCCCGATCATCCTGTATTCGGTGGACGGTGGGAAGGCCGGCGGCCCGGGCCCGCCGGCCTGCTCCCGGTCAGCCCAGCAGGGACACGAGCTGGCCGAGCACGATGACGAGGTGCGTGTGCATCGCTTCCGTCCTTTCCCGATCACCCCGCCGCCGTTTCCGTGCGGCGGGTTCCTTGGTTGCCGGAGGATTCCGACGACGCAAGCGTGACCCGGCGAATTTCACGATGACAGACGTTTCCCGTTGCCTCCCAATAGAAAACGCGCACGCCCGCCGTGTCCTGCCTTGTTTCCCGGAACTGGAAACCGGCGGAAACGGCCGACAGCTGTCGTGGACGGCGGGCGAAGCTGAGTAGACTCCCCTGGCAACGACCAAGACGGAGGTGGGCGGCTTGGCTCAGGAGGCGGCCGACGCGAAGATCAACGCTCTCTCAGCGGAGCTGAAACTGCTTCGCAAGGGGCTGGGCATCCAAGCGAAGAACCTGCCCGCAATCGCCGGTGAACGGCTGCGCGAAGTGTGTGGCGTTCACGACGAGGACAACGCCGGAACGGTTCGCGGCAAGGTCGTCGACACGCTTCGCCGGTTGATCGAAAAACTGCCGGGAGCGCAGCGGGAAACGGCGCGGATCGTGCTCGGATTCGGCACCGGCGCGAACGAGCGCTACACCCAGCGGCTGGAACTGCTGGGGTCGGGCGCCGACCGCAACGTGCGCACCATGCAGCGTCGCGCCGACGACGTGATCTACCTGATCGCCGAAGCCGCGTACAGCGCGCCGTCGCCGTTCGGCGGGGTCTCGGCGATCAGCCAGGACGGCCCGTGGCACACCTCGGACCTCGCGGTCAACCTGACCCTGACCGGGGGCGCCGCCGAGGTGTTCGAGACCCGCACGGTGGTCAGCCACGTCGCCGGGCTCGCCGACGTCGAACACGCGATCTCCCTGGCCCGGCCGGCCAGCACCACGAGCCCGCCGGACCTCTCCGGGCTCGGCATCGACGTCGTCGCCGGCGGCGAGGTGCACTCCGTGCGGCTGGTCAGCTCCACTCGCGTCGCGTTCACCCTGCGGCCGCCGCAGCCGCTGGACGCCGGTGACCAGCACGCGTTCTTCTTCCGCATCCGGCTGGCCGAGCTGCCGGCGCCGTTCTACTGCTGCACGCCGGAATTCCCGTGCGAGAGCTTCGAGCTCAACGTCCGGTTCGACCGGCGCGACCCGCCGCAGCGCGTCTGGCGCATCGACGGCGACTTCTCGAAGGACGCCGAGGACCCGATGCCGGCGCGCAAACCGCTGTTCCTCGACAACGCGGGCGAAGTGCACACCGGCTTCCGCGACCTGCGGCCGGCGCGGTCGTACGGCGTGGGCTGGCAGCCGTCCCCCTGAGCTGCCAGCCCTCGTCACTTCGCCGAGGGCCGGCGCGCGCCGGTCGTGCGGTGTGCGCGCCATGCTCCTCCTCGTCGTGACCCGCCTGCTTCCACCATGCCGCATCCGGGCGGGTTTGCACCGCGACGAAAACCGGACAGAAACGTGACACGCCGCCGGTCCGGCTGATCAGGGCCGTCCGTGCCATCATCGGGCATGGTCACCAGTGAACCCGAGCTCAACAGCGGGATCCTGCCCGGGAACGTGCGCGCCGACGACTGGATCATGCTGGTGCTCGCCGCCGGGTCGGTCGGGTTGCTGGGGTTCATGGTGCTCAGCCCGCCGTCCCGCGACACGGGCCTGGTGATCTTCTACGTCGACGCGGGGATCTGCGCGGTCTTCTTCCTCGAGTTCCTGTGGCGGTGGCGGAAACGGCGGTGGGCGAAGAAGTTCCTCGTCCGCAACTGGTACGAGCTGTTCGCGATGATCCCGGTCGCGCACCCCGCGATGGTCGCGCACCGGTTCGTCACCGTCGTGCTGCTGCTCGTCCGGATCGGGCGGGCCGCGGACCGGGCGGTCGGCGAGCAGTTCACCTACCGGCTCGTCGACAAGCTCTCCGAGCCGATCGTGAAGGCGATCAAGAAGCCGATCACCGTCGCGGTGCTCGACGAGGTCGTCAAGGTGCTGGAAACGGGCAACTACCCGGAGAACCTGGCCAAGTCGCTCGGTGCCCACCGGGAAGAGCTGCGCACGATCATCGCCGAGAAGATCGCCGCGGACCCGCAGCTCGGGAAGCTCAAGCGGCTGCCGTTCCACGACGAGATCGTGCGCGCCTGCGTCGACACGTCGTTCCGCGTGCTCCTGGAGGTCCTGCTCGACCCGCGGATCGACGACTTCTTCTCCGCCGTGGTCCGGGAGAACCGCGAGCAGATCCGGCTGGCCGTGCAGCTCGGGCTCAACGAGGTCGACGACGAGGCCGAGGAGAAGGTGCTTCGGGTGCGGACCCAGCGCGCGGCCGCGCACGAGTACGACCGGCTGCACCCGGGGTCACGGCCGTGACCGCAGGTACGTGCCGAGCAGCGCGGCGGCGTCCAGCATGGCCAGCCCGCGGGCCGTCAGCCTGCCCCGCCAGGTTTCGAGGGCCTGGGTGAGCGATTCGGTGCCGCCCGCGGTGCGGACCTGGTCCACGACGGTGGCGATGCGGGCGAGCGGGTGGCCGCCGCGGCGGAGCAGGTGCGTCAGCTCGGCGTCGCGGACGTCGGCCGCGTCGAAGATCCGGTACCCGGTGGCCCGGTCGCGCGCGGGCACCAGGATGCCCGCGCGTTCCCACGCCCGCACGGTCGCCGCCGTCACGCCGAGGTGGTGCGCCAGCTCGCCGACCGACCACGCCGTCGTGGCCGGCCCGGGGGCCGGCCCGGCCGTCAGGTGCCCGATCGCGTTCCGGACCGTGTTGAGGGTTTCGCGGTCGCGGGCCAGCTGGGCGTGGCCGCGGTCCACGAGCGTCAGCGCCCGCTCGGCGTCTCCGGCGTGCACGGCGTGCATGATCCCGCCCGCCGTCGCGTGCCCGTACGCCGCGACCAGCGCGAGGAACGCACGCAGCGCCGCCGCGTGCACCTCGGTGTAGACCCGGTAGCCGCTCGGCGTGCGCGCCGCCGGCGGGAGGAAGCCGTCGCGCTCGTAGTTCCGGACCGCCTGCGTGGAGAGGCCGTGTTCGCGGGCGAGATCGGCAGGTCTCAACCGAGTGTTCAAGGATACGATTCAACCACATGGAGCTCACCGACTTCACCGCCGACGTGCTCGCCCTCGGCGAGCCGACCCACTTCGAACCGGCCTTCGCGCGGCTGCGCAACGACCTCTTCGCGCAGCTCGCCGAGCACGGCTTCCGGTCGATCGCGCTGGAGACCGACCGCGTCGCCGCGCTCGACGGCGGCTTCTCGCACAACCTGGGCGAGGTGGACGCCAACCGGCAGCTGCTCGCTTGGCTGCGCGAGTACAACGAGAACACCGACGAGCCACTCGCGTTCCACGGCTTCGACGCCCCGACCGAAATGTTCAGCGCCCCCAGCCCGCGCGCCTACCTCGAACACGTTCGCGACTACCTGGGTCTCGACGTCGACATCGCGGCCCTGACCGGCGACGACGAGCGGTGGAGCCGGTCCGAGGCCATCCTCGACCCGGCTCAGTCGCCGGGCGCCTCGTCCGAGGCCCGCGAGCTACGGGTGATCGCCGACGACCTGCTCGTCGCCCTCCACGCCCGGGCCTCGCGACCGGACGCGGGCTGGTGGCGGGCCAAGGTGCACGCCACCGCCGGACGCGGCCTGCTGCGCTACCACGCGGCGTCGGCCCGGCCCGGCGACCGGGAGACGCGGATCGCGCGGCTCGCGGGGATGCGTGCGGTGCTGATGGCCGAGAACCTGCTGGACATCCACGCCCTCGAAGCACCCCGCGGCCGGACGCTGGTGTTCGCGCACAACGGTCACCTGCAACGCTCGGGGTCCGGCGCGGGCGCGATCGCCGGGTCCCTGCTGGGCGACCGGTACGCCTTCGTCGCCGGCAGCCTCGGCCACAGCGACGCCATCGGCCTCGGCGAACCGGCGCCGGACACCTACGAAGGCGTGCTGCAGCGGGACACGAAGACCTGGCGGCTGGCCGAAGTCCCGGACGGCCGCAAGCGCGCCGACACCAAGCCCGAACGCGGCTACTTCGGCCTCGACGCCGACGTGCTCGACGGCGCCGCCGCTGTGTGGCACATCGCCTGACAGCGCGGGAAAACCCGGCCCTGGCCCAGGCGGGATTGTGCTTAGCTGTAGTTGACACAGGATTCACATGGGGGGTTTCCGATGAGAGTTCGCCATGGGGTCACCGCGCTGCTGGCCGTGGTGGCGTTCGGCGCCGTCCCGGCCCAGGCGAGTGCCGCCACCGCGGTCGCCGAGCCGGCCGTGACGTCGGCCGAGTACCCCGACGACAACGCCTGGCACCCCGGTGCCGGTCTGCCGGGCTCGTTCACCTTCAGCGCCGGCGGCGACGACTCGGTCGTCGGCTTCTACTGGGGCAACACCGATCCGGCCGGCACCTTCGTGGCCGCGGACCACCCCGGCGGGTCGGCGACGGTTTCCTACACGCCGCAGACGTCGGGCCCCAACGACCTCTACGTGACGAGCGTCGACAGCGCGGGCAACCGGTCGCCGCAGCACGTCCACCACTTCTACGTGCAGTCGACGGAGCCGCTGATCAACGGGCCCCGCGAAACCGGGGTCGGGATCCCGGCCGAGTTCCGCTTCTCGCCCGGCATGGCCGATGTCGTCTCCTACACCTACCGGGTCGACAGCGGGCCCGAGACCACCGTGGCGGCCGCGGCCGGCGGAACCGCGACCGCGGACGTCGTCACGGCGACCCGGGGTTTCCACAAGCTCAACGTGTGGAGCACGACCAGCACCGGGTTGACCTCCGGGATCGGGAGCAACGGCTACTCGGCGAGTGACGCTCCGCTCGTATCGAGCACCGACTACCCGGACTTCGTCGGCAGCGGCGGTCCCGGCGTCACCGGCACCTTCACCTTGACCCCGCGCACGCCGGGGGTCGTCGATTACGTCTACTACTTCTACGAGGACTGGGACAACCCGACCGTGGTCCCGGCCGGCCCCGACGGCCGGGCGAGCTTCACCTACACGCCCACCGCGTCGGGTTACTACCCGATGCAGGTCTACAGCCGGACCGCCGACGGCACGTACTCCGGCCTCGGCCGCGAGTACTACATCGTCGTGAACTGACCCCGGCGAAGGACGCCTTCGGCAATGCGCCGAAGGCGTCCTTCACCGCTTACGGGTAGCTGACCACGTTGACCGGCACCGTGCCCGACGGCGTGACGCCGCCGGTGTCGTTGATGACGTGCGTGATCGTGCCGCGGTAGTTGAGCGACACCGTGAGCAGGCTGTGGAACCGGACACCGCTGGTGTTCGGCACCTCGAACGCGTGGTAGCTGGACACCGCCGGGTTCGTGTCGAAGAAGCAGTAGCTCCCGAGACCCCAGGCTTCGTGGGACGTCACGTTCGACCCGACCTTGTAGGCCGCGTAGCCCGCCACACCGGACGGCGCGTTCCACGACGCCTGGTTCGGCACGTCGTAGGGCATCTCGTTCTGGAAGAAGATCGTCTTCCCGCCCTGGCCGTTCCAGATCACCTGGTACTTCTGGTAGTGCTCGACGAACAGGCCGGTGGCCAGCACGTTCGCGCCGTTGACCACGAGCCCGGTGTCGGCGGTGTTGGTGTTCCAGCCGACCGTGCCGCTGTTGCCGTGGTCGGCCCGCCACGCCCAGATGTGGTCGATGATCGTGTCCGAGCTGTTGACGACCAGGCTGTTGGTCGCCTTGCCCGCGATCTGGCCGCCGATCCGGAAGAAGACGTCCTGGACCGTCGTCGGGTTCGAGGCGTGCGAGGCCGACGAGCCGGACTGGCCGACGGTCAGCAGCGCCTGCGAGTTCGTCGTGCCGGCGTCGAAGAGCAGGCCCTTGAGCCGGACACCGTCCACATCGGACACCTGCATGGCGTTGACGCCGTTGTCGGGCACCAGCGTCGGGTAGCCGATGCCGAGGATGGTCGTGTTCGCGCGAGTCACGTTGAGCGTCTGGTTCAGGTGGTAGATGCCCGGCGTGAAGAACAGGTTGCAGCCGGCGGCGAGCGCGTTGTTGATGGACGCGGCCGTGTCACCGGACTTGACGACGTAGAACTGGCTCATCGGCACCGAGGACCCCGGCGTGCTGCCGTTCGCCCAGCTCGGCCCGGACGCGTTCGTGCGCAGGGACGGCAGGAACACGCGGTACTTGCCGGTGCCGTCGACGTAGAGGTACGGGACGTCCCGCGAGACCGGCGTCGTGGCCAGGGTGGTTTCCGGCGGGTTCGGGAACGTGGTCGCCGGTGCGCCGCTGGTGCCGGAGAAGACCATGTTCCAGACGCCGCCGTTCCAGCTGCCGAGCGCGGAGTCGCGGGTGTACCACTGCTGCTGCGACACCGACGCGGCCTGGCCGGACACCTTCGTGTCGGCGATGTAGCCGCCGCTGGCGTAGCCGTAGCTCGCCGGGTACAGCTGCAGCCCGCCGCGGATGTCCATCCGGCGGAACGGCGCGGCCTGCGCGACCGCCCACCGGTCGTTGCCGCTGGCGGGGTTGACCGCCATGTTCTCCGCCGAGCGCCAGAAGTTCTGCAGCGCGACGCCGTTGTCGGAGGCGTTGAAGGCGTCCACCGTGATGTCGCCGTTGATCACGACGTCACCGGGGTTCTGGCCGAGGCCCGCCACCGAGGTGTAGAAGCCGACGTTGTCGTGCACGCCGTAGGTGCCCGGCTTGAAGAGGTGGGCGACGCGGCGCTCGGCGAACTGCGCGGTGAGCGTGTCCTTCTGGTTGGTGAAGTCCGTGTCCAGCTGCGCCTGGATCGTCGCCGCGGACATGCTCGGGTCGAAGATCCGCACGTTCGAACCGAAGTTCGGGGTGTCGGACTGCGTCGGGCAGCCCGCCTGGGTGCCGATCGTGTAGGTCGCGCTCGACACCGCCGACGTCGTCGAGCCGGACTTGAGCGCGATCGCGTTGACCGTGCGGGAGTTCGGCACGCTGATCGGTCCACTGTAGAGCGTCGAGGACGCCGTCGGCGTCGATCCGTCCACTGTGTACCGGATGGTCGCACCCGCGGTGGCGCTGCTGATGGTCACCGTCTGGGCGCTCGTGTAGGTGCCGCCGGGCGGGCTGAACGTCGGCGCGGCCACCGTCGTCGAACCGCCGCCCACGGTGTAGCTGAAGTGCGGGGTGTCGTACTGCGGGCCGCTCTTCTCGTAGGTGAACCAGTAGTCGAGGACGTTCCCGGTGCTCAGGCCGCCGACCGTGGTGCGCCAGGTGCCCGAGCCGTTGGTCATCCGGACGTTCTGCTGGCCGAGGCCGGGGACGCCGGTGTAGTGGACGTCCACGTACAGCGCCGGGGTGGTCGGGGTGAAACTGATCTGCACCTGCGTCGAGCTGACCTGCGAGACGCTCTGGGTGTAGTCGTCCGCGGCGAGCGCCGCCGGGGCGGTGAGCCCGGCCGCCACCAGTAGTGCCGAGGCGACGAGCGCGAGCCCCGGGCCGCGTCGTCGTAGCTTGTCCAAGGTCCGGTTCACGCCGTGACACCTCCGCCGTTGGGGATCCACGAGGTATTTGTTGCCAGTCGCAACAAAGTAGCTCCCGGTCAGCGGCGCTTCGATCACGGTTGGATAACACTTGTCTGGACCAATACGCAAATGGGTGAGTCGGTTCGTCACTCTTCGTCGGGTTCTGGCCACGGTGGGCGAATGACTGAACCGAGAAACCTTCTTCTGACGGGTGACCTCGATCGTGTGACATGCGACGATCCGCTGCCACCTCGTCCCCTACCGAGGAGTAGGCCATGGCGTCTCCACGGTTGTTCCGGTCCCTCGTCGTCCTCTCCCTGATCGCGGCCCCGCTGACGGTGGCCACCTCGACGGCCGAAGCCACGCCGCTGCAGAGCGGCGGGGTCGTCAACTTCGGCTGTGCGACCTCCGGCAAGTTCCACTGCCTCGGCAAGGCGGTCCGGTCGCCGAAGGGCAACGGCCCGCTGGTCGTCTCGACCCCGGTCGGCTACGGGCCGGCCGAGATCCAAGCCGCCTACCAGCTCGCGGGGTTGCACGCGAACGGCCGCACGGTGGCCATTGTGGACGCTCAGGACGCGCCGACCGCGGAGGCCGACCTGGCCAAGTTCCGGTCCGCGCGCGGGCTTTCGCCGTGCACGACGGCCAACGGCTGCTTCAAGAAGGTCAACCAGAACGGCGCGGCGAGCCCGCTCCCGGCGCCCGACTACGGCTGGGCCGAGGAGATCAGCCTCGACCTCGACGCGGTGTCGGCGACCTGCCCGGACTGCCACATCCTGTTGGTGGAAGCCAACTCCCCGGACACCGACCCGCTGATGACGGCGGTCGACACGGCCGCGGCGACGCCGGGCGTGGTGGCGATCTCCAACAGCTACGGCGGCGCCGAGGACTCGACGATCCTCGCCGCGGACGCGCACCTGAACCACCCGGGCATCGCGGTCACGGCGTCCTCGGGCGACTCGGGCTACGGCGTCAGCTGGCCGGCGTCTTCGCCGTACGTGACGGCAGTCGGCGGCACGACGCTGAAGAAGTCCACGACCACCACCCGCGGCTGGACCGAAACGACGTGGAACGGCAGCGGCAGCGGATGCTCCACTTTGGAGGCGAAGCCGTCCTGGCAGCACGACACCGGGTGCGCGAAGCGGACGGTCGCGGACGTCTCGGCGGTCGCGGACCCGGCCACCGGCCTCGGGGTGTACGACACGTACAACAGCTGCGGAACGTCGTCGTGGTGCGACTTCCTGCTGTCGCTGGGCCTGGCCCAGGGTGCGGACGGCTGGGTCCAGGTCGGCGGCACGAGCCTGTCGTCGCCGGTGATCGCGAGCGTGTACGCACTGGCGGGCAACTCGGTGACGTCGGGCTCGTACCCGTACGCGCACACCAGCGGGCTGTACGACGTGACGTCGGGGTCGAACGGCAGCTGCGGCGGGTCGTACCTCTGCACCGCGGGCGCGGGCTACGACGGGCCGACCGGGCTGGGCACGCCGAACGGCACGTCGGGGTTCTGACCACGGCGGGGTACCGAGGCGGCCGCGGACGTCTCGGTACCCCTTCCACGCCGTCGATCGTCCCCGGTCGGGTGACGTGCGTTTTCGCTGGTCCCGGCGCGGGGTAAGCATGTCCTCATGCTGGACACCGAAGTCCTGTCGCGGACGGCTCCGCGGGCCCTCGACGTCGTCACGCCGCTCGGGGACGTGCGGTTCGCCGTCCGCGCCGGGGGCTGGGACGTGCCCCCGAGACCCGAGCTGACCTGGGGGCTCGCGTCCGGGGCGTGGCTGTGCCGGTGGCGGCACAGCTCGGTGCGGCTCGACGTCGTGTCCGGGGCCACCGCGGCCGGGCTGCCCGGGGTGACCCGCGAGACCACCGTCCTGCGGGTGCTCGCCCGGGAAGACGTCGGCGAGTTCGTCGTCCAGGCCGAGCTGGCCGGTGCGCCGCACGAGGACCGCACCTGGGAAAGCGCCTTCACCGCCGAGACCGCCGACGCCGTGGTGAGCGTCGGCGGTCCCCGTGCGGAAGAGCTGCGCCGGTGCTCCCGGGAAGGGCGGCACGTGCCGCCGTACTGGTCGCGGCTGCTCGGCGGGGACGCCGTCGAACGGACCGGCGGCCGGCTCACCTGGCGGCTGCCCCGGGTCGACCGCGGCGACTACGCCGAGCTGTGGGTGTCGGTCGCCTGGTGCGCGGCGGGCGGGGACCCGGGCCGCGCCGTCGACATCGACGCGGCCCGGGTGCTGCGAGAGCTAACCCAGTGAAATCCGGTCCAGGTCCGGGGCGCCCGACCGGTCATTGCCGATCCGGATCGTATTGGCGCCCGCGGTCAGCGTCACCGGGACCGACGTGGTGTACGGGTTGTTGTTCCCGACGCCGCTGACCTTGACCTCCGCCGGGGTTCCGCCGTTGACCGACACGAAGTACGACCGGTCGCCGTTGACGGTGAAGTCCAGGTACAGCGTGTACTGGCCTGCCGCGGGCACCGTGACGTCCGGGAACGTCACCGCCGCGCCCGCGCTCCCGCCGATGTTGCGGACCTTCTGCCCGCCCGAACACGGCGAGCAGCTCGTGACGCCGGCGTCGCCGATGTCGTTCGCCGAGTCCTCCGCCTCCCGCATGAACACCCGGTTCGCTGGCCGCTGCTTCACCTGCACCGGCTTGCTGACCGACTTCGCGCGTCCGAGCGTCCGGAAGGACGCCGTCACCGGGATGGTCACGTCCTGGGCGGCCGGTGCGGTCACCGTCCAGGACCCGCTCAGCACCTGGCCGAGGCCCAGCACCGACGTCGTCGCCGGGCCGCCCGTGACCGTCCAGCCCGCCGGGACCACCGGGGCGAGGGACACCTGGTCGATCGGGTCGTCGACGTCCAGCCGCAGCGACGCGGTGATCCGCAGGGCCTGCTGACCGGGCGAAACCCACTGCACGCCCGCCGGTTGCACGGTCAACGTCGTCCTCGGCGCGTACGACTCCGGTGGCAGGGGCGCCACGGCGATCCGGTCGAGGTCCGTCGTCCCGGAGACCTTGATCGTGTTGGTGCCGGCGACCGTCGGCACCGCGATCGCCGCGGGGGCGTCGACGGTGATCGGCGCGGCGCCGTTCACGCTTACCGAAAGCGTGCCCGGCTTCGGCGTGTCCAGCTGCAGCCGGGCCGGCCCCGTGGCCTGGACGTCACGGAAGACCACCGCGCCGTGGTCGAGGCCGGTCACCGCGTTCGTGCCCGAACACGCCTCGCACCACACCGGCGTCGCCTTGCCGTCGAAGCCGTTTCGCCACGACTCCGCCTCCAGCGGCACCTCGCCGCGGGGGTCGGGGTAGCCGTAGGCGACGTCGATCTCGTCGAGCGCGAGCTGCCGGTAGTACGGCTTGGCCTGCGGCCCGGCCCACGTGTTCAGCACCTCGAGCTGCAGGTACCGCGCGTGCACCTCGCCGACGTCGATGAACTGGACGCCGCGGTTGCTCGGCAGGGCGCCGGTGCGGACCGTGCGCCAGGTCTTCCCGTCGTCGCTGGCGTGGACGCGGTAGTCCTTGATCCGCGCGGAATCCTCGGCACGGCCGAAGGACTCCCGGGCGTAGGTCGGCGAAGACTCGCGCTCGTGCACCGCGAGGTAGGCCGTCGACCGCTTCCGGCCCAGGTCCAGCGTCACCGACACCGGAAGCTGGCCGCCGGCGTCCCAGTAGTTGAGGTAACTGCCGTCGACGAGGTTCGCCGCCGTCGCCGCGTTGGAAGACGCCGTCGCCTTGATCGTGCTCTTGTCGTAGAAGTACTGCTGCCCGGCGGTGTCCACTTTGAACACGGTGTCGTAGGTGTCCCAGCCGGTGATGTCCAGAATGGACAGATAGCCGCCGGACTGCGCGAACCGCATCGGTTTCCCGGTGCGCAGGTCGGACACGCCGGTGACGCGGTAGCCGTTGTCCCGCAACCGAACCAGGTTCGTCGACGGCCGCGTGACGACGTGTACGTACTGCGTCCGCGCGCCGGGCTTGACGGTGATCACGCCGTGCGCGCCGTCGTTCCAGAAGCCCGGCTGCATGCCGCCGTACATGTACCCGCCGCCTTCGGTGCCCGTCAGCGACTCCTTGATCGGCTGGGTCCACGACGCCATGAAGTTGTTGAACGCCTCCTGCTGCGGCGGGAACTTCCCGTTCAGCATGGCGGTTTCGGCCATCAGCGACTTGATCGACGAGCCCGCGTTCGTGATGTACCGGCCGGTGGACAGCCGGACGTCGACGGCCTGGTCGCCGCCGCTGTACCACCAGTCGCCGTTGGTCGGCAGCTTGTAGTCGGCTTCGGTGAGCCGCGGCATCGGCGTCCAGACCGCCTGCGGGTAGTCGTAGGACGGGGTCATGCCGGTCTTCTGCTCGTTGCTGACCGTGTCCATGATCGGCGTGTCCTCGTTGTTGTTGCTCAGCAACATCGACGGCCGCTTCTCGCGGATGTGCTCGTAGAGCCCGTGCTGCTCCCAGTACTCGTTGTCGTTGTCGATCCAGAACCCGGCGAGGTCGGCGTAGCGGTCCATGACCTCGTCGAACAGGTCGTAGCTGAACTCGCCGAAGCCGGGCCGGGTGGTCAGGTCGACCGGCTTGCCCTTGTACGCGGAGTAGGCGGCCGAGTCGAGCGACTCGTGGCCGGTTTCGTTGTGCCACTGGGGATCGTCGGTCATGTAGAGCATGACGCGGACGCCCTTGGCCTTGCCGGCGGCGATCAGCTCGCCGAGGAAGTCGCGCTGGGTCGAGCAGCTGCCCGGGATCTTCGACGGCCACGGCCGCGCGTAGCCCAGCCGGCTGTGGAAGGTGGTGAGGACGACGTAGGACGCGCCCAGCTTCTTCGCCTCGTCGATCCAGTAGTCCGGCGTCCAGCCACCGTCGGTGACGTCGCGCTTCCAGGCGGCGCAGTCGGTGTGCCGCGGCGCGGTGAACATGCCCCAGTGCAGGAACAGCCCGGCGGTCGAGGCCCGCAGCCAGTCCTGGCGTGGGTGGTAGAGCTCGGCGTTCGCGGGGGTGACCAGGCTCGCCACCAGCGCGATGGCGGCGGCCAGGCAGGCAAGCAGTCGGATTCTCAAAGGACCTCCTCGTCCGGAGAGATCCGATGATTAGATGGTCGTATATCGTACGTCAAGGGCAGATGCCGCTCACCGGCACACAGTCGTCCGATCTGTCACAAACCTGCGGCCCCGCCCGTCAAGGTGGTGATCGCCCGCGAAAGGACGCACCCGTGCACGACGACCTGCTGGCCCGCAGCTTCGAGACCCACCGCGACCACCTCCGGGCCGTCGCCTACCGGATGCTGGGCTCGCTGACCGAGGCCGAGGACGCCGTCCAGGAGGCGTGGCTCAGGCTGAGCCGGAGTGACAGCGCCGCCGTGGAGAACCTCGGCGGCTGGCTGACCACCGTCGTCGGCCGCGTCTGCCTCGACCTGCTGCGTTCGCGCAAGGCCCGGCGCGAGGAGCCGTGGGACACCCTGGTGCCCGACCCGATCATCAGCCGCGACGACGCCGGACCCGAGCACGAAGCGGTGCTGGCGGACTCGGTCGGCCTCGCGCTGCTCGTCGTGCTCGACACGCTCACCCCGGCCGAGCGGCTGGCGTTCGTGCTGCGGGACATGTTCGCGATGCCGTTCGGGGAGATCGCGCCGATCGTCGGCCGGTCCGAGGCGGCGACCCGGCAGCTGGCCAGCCGGGCCCGGCGGCGGGTGCAGGGCGCGCCGGTCGCCCCGGACCCCGACCTGCACCGGCAGCGCGAAGTCGTCGACGCTTTCCTGGCGGCGGCGCGCGGCGGCGACTTCGACGCGCTGGTCTCGGTCCTCGACCCCGAGGTCGTGCTGCGCGCCGACCGCGGCCCGGCACTCGGCGGCTCGGACGAGGTCCGCGGCGCGGCGGCGGTGGCGAACCAGGCCCTGACGTTCTCCCGGCTCGGCGCGGGCGGCGGCGTGGTCCACCGCGCCCTGGTCAACGGCGCGGCGGGCGTGGTCGCGACGCGCGAGGGCCGTCCGTTCTCGGTGCTGGGCTTCACGGTGGCGGGCGGCCGGATCGTCGAGATCGACATCCTGGCGGACCCCGACCGCCTCAGCCGCCTGGACCTGGCCGTCCTCGACTGACCCGTCGTGAGTGGTAAGGAGGGTTCTAACCCTCCTTACCACTCACGACCGCGCCGTGTTCGTCGGTCGTCAGTGCGATCTCGCCCGTGTCGTCGAAGTGCCGGTAGCGGCGGCGGCCGTCCGCGTACTGCCACACCGCGTCCGCCACCACGATCACCAGCTCGCCGTCCTCGATCGCGTAGCGGTCGTCCGGGGTCAGGACTTCGTGGACCTGCGTGCCGTTGGTGACGAGCGTGCGGACCCGGCGGCCGGTGTGGTCGTAGCCGTACAGCGCGTTGACGCCGTCGCCCTGCACCCCGCGCAGGCGGCCGAACGCGTCGCGGATCTCGCTGCCCGGAACGGATTGCTCCGGGCCGGCGGGCGTGACGTCGTGCCGCAGGCCGCCCGGGCCGGTGACGACGTGGTCCGGGGTGAAGTGCTCGGTGACGCCGTTCGCGTAGTGCACCGCGGTCCGGTTGCCGTGCAGGTCGTACTGGACGGCGTCGACGAAGCCCGGCACGCTCACCAGCCTGCCGACCTCGTCGTACTGGTGGTGGACGGCCGGCCGCCCGTCGCCGGCGTCGGGGTAGACCACTTCGGACACCCGGCCGTCCGCGCGGCGCACGACGTCCAGCCGGTACTCGACGGCCACGTGCGCCGGCCGCCAGCGCTTCTCGGTCACCTGGCCGAGCGCGTCGTAGCCGAACAGCGTGACGCCGGCTTCGTCGGCGACGCGCACCAGCCGCCCGCAGCTGTGCGGGCCCGCTTCCAGCGGCACCGGCAGCGCGCCGTCGTGGTGGGTGAACGTCGTGACCGGGGTGCCGCCCGGGTCGTCGACCAGCACCGCGACCACCCGGTCGGCGGCGTCGTGCACGCGGTACACCTTGTGCCCGCCCGCGGTCCGCGTCTCGACCTCGTTGCCGGCGGCGTCCCGCACGTGCACGACGCCGTCCGCGCCGCGCAGCTCCCGCCCCAGCAGGTCGTGGACGCCCGCACCGCGCTCCTCGTGGCCGGGCCCGGTGAGCGGCCGGCCCAGCGCGTCGTAGCGGAACTCCTCCGCGGCGTCCGGTGCCGAGCCGTCGCGGAACCCCCGGCTGGTCCGGCACACCAGGCCCCGCGCGCAGTACTCGTGGCGCTCGTCGACGACGTCGCCGAGGAGTTCGGCGTGCCGCCGTTCCAGCAGCCGGCCGGCGCCGTCGCGCAGCTCGGCGCGCACCAGCACCTCCGCCTCGCCGGACACCGCGCGCTGCTCGGTGGTGACCCGGCCCGGCCCGTAGCGGTACCGGACGGTCGGCAGGTCCGCCGAGTCGCCCGGCCGCACGACCGTTTCGGGACGGCCCAGCGGGTCGTGGGTCATCGTGGTCACCGCGCCCGCCGGATCGGTCACCTCGCACACCCGGGCCGTGCGGACGTCGTGGCGCGTGACCGTCGTGTTGCCGAGCGGGTCCGTGGCCACCTCCGGGAAGCACTGGTCGGCCGAGTGGCGGACCTCCGAGGTGTGGCCGAGCGGATCGGTCGTGGTGGTGCGCAGGCCGGTGACGGTGGCGAACCGCCCGTGGAACGTCGTCGCCCACCAGCCCTCTTCGCCGGGACGGCGGTGGTAGCCGTGGCGCCGGAAGTCCGGCGGGACCCGGCCGTAGACCTCGGTGACCAGCGCGTCGGTGAGCACCAGGTCCTCCCGTGCGGTCAGGAAGCCGTGCGAACCGGCGAGGCCGTCGGGCTCTTCGTCGTACCGGAACAGCGTGTCGGACCGGACTTTGCCGCTCCCGTCGAGTTCGCGGACCCGGGCGGGCAGGGCGGCGAACCGGTGGTCGGGGTCGCTCGCGTACGTCGTGCGCGTGTCCCGCACGACCGGCGGGCGGCCGGGCCGCTCGGTCGTCTCCACCTCGCGCGTCGGGTTCCCGGTCGTGTCGAAGGCCGTCTCCGTGGTGGTGACCGAGACCGGCGAGGTCCGGCGTTCGAACTCGGTCGTCACCGATCGAGTCCACTGTGGACGCCGGTGGTGCTCCACCCGCCGGTACGGACGGCCCGCGGCGGGGGAGCCGTCGAGGCCGTAGGTCTCCTCCCTGGCCGGCAGCCCGTCGTCGCCGAACCAGCGCACGGTCCGCAGCGTCGGCGCGTACTCGTCGCCGAGCTCGTCCTGCACGACCCGGCCGAACACGGGGAACCGGCTGTCGTGGTACTCGAACTCGGTCACGCCCTCCTGGCCGGTGCCCGTTTCGCGCCGGGAGATCCGCCGGACCACCGGCACCGCGGCGACGGCCGCGTACTCGATGGCCGTGCGCAGCCCGATCCCGTTGTCGATCTCGCACAGCCGTCCGGTGCGGGGTGTGTCTTCGAACGCGTGGTACGGCACGGCGTCGACCACCGACACCCTGCCACCGGACCGCGCCCGCGCGGCCAGCTGGACCCGCCGCGACGGCGGCGGCTCGACGGTCGCGTAGGCCAGGCGCAGCACCGGCGCTGCGGTTTCGGCGCCCTGGGTGTCGAACCCGCTGAGCGCCACCGAGGTCAGCAGGGACGCGCCGGTGACGTCGTCGGCCTCGTAGCCGAGGGACCACCGCCGCACGAGCGGCCGCGTGCCGCCGGGCACCCGCAGGTCGATGCGCGCGCACCGCAGCGCCGTCGTGACGAGGGTGCCGCCGCGGCCCCAGCGCAGCACGTCCGGCCGCGGCTCGTAGGTGAACTCCACTTCGTAGGGGCCGTAGGAGACGCGGGTCAGGTACGCCTGGCCGCTGTGGTGCGCCCAGCCGAACGTGGCGGCCGTGCCGAACGGGTCCTCGGTCCGGTCGAGGTACCAGGCGGAGCCGTCGGCGGCGCCGAGGAAGTGCCGCAGCCCCGACCGGGTGGTCAGCACGAACCCGTCGCCCCGGCGGACGAGCCGGCCCGCCGTGCGGGACCGCGCCTGCTCGCCCGCGACCCCGACGTGGGGCAGCGGGACGGCGAACCCGCCGCCGAACGGGCCGTTCGGCGCGCCGGTCGTGTAGCGCAGGGCGAGCGACGGCGCGCTGCCGCCGGGCCCGGGCGGCAGGTCGAGTGGGACCGTGAAGCGGCCGCCGCCGGTCGCCGGGTCCGGCGTGAAGGCGGCGTCCTGCGTGCTCGACCGGAGCACAAGCATGTGATCTCCCCGCGTGGATTCGTGACGTCCGGAGGGCCAAGTGGGTGAGCCGGGGGCCCCAGATACGTGTTCACCCGTTTGCCGTCGGCGTTATGCATTCGTGATGTCGGGGTCGTATCCCAGAGGCGGCCCACGGGTCTTTCCCGGGTGCCGGTGGTGATCAATGGCGTGCAGGAGGGTGGACCCGATGGTCGTCAGGTTCGTGCGGGACGAAACCGCGGAAGCAGCGGCGGAGGACGCGAGCACGCTCAACGAGCTGCCCGCCCCGCCGAGGCAGTTGCTCGACCGGCACGGCGCCCGCGTGCTCGACCCGGCGACGGCCGTCGTCGCGGCCGGGCAGCCGGCCCCGCGCACGACCGTGTACCGGCCGGGCGTGTTCCTCGTGCCGCAGCGGTACCTGCGCGACCCGGAGACGCTGGCGGCGATCAACCGCGTCCTGGCCCGCATCGGCGTCTACGCCACCCCGGCCGGCCAGGGCGGGGACAGCAAGGACCTGGCCCGCGCCCGGCAGCTCGACGACCTGCCCGTCCGCGCCCTGCTGCAGGTGCGCGACGACACCGACCCGGTCGTCGTCGACTGCTGGCGGGCGCTGCAGCTGCTGCGGGCCGCGACCTCGGGCGAGCAGCCGGAACTGGACCCGGACATCGTCCGGGAGATGTCCGTCGAGCACCTGCTGTTCACGACGCCGGTGTTCGGCGGGGTGCCGTGGGAGACCAGCGGCCTCGGCGGCACGCCGTGGGAGACCAGCGGGTTCGGCGCGGGCAGCTCCTACGGGCGCACCCGCGGCGCCAACCGGATCCCGGTGACGCTGTCCGCGGCCCCGCCGTACCGCAGCGCGAAGCCCGCCCACCGGCGGCCGGTGATCGCGGTGCTCGACACCGGGATCGGCCCGCACCCGTGGTTCGGGCTGGCCGACCGCTCCGCCCCGCCGGCCGCCGGCTCGGGCCTCGCCGTCGCGCCGGACATCCAAAACGCGATCCTGCAGGGCGAGCTCGCGTCCGGCACGACCGTGCCGACCCAGCTGCTGCACGACTACTGGGACGCGCCCTCGACCGGCCAGCCGCTGATCGGCGACGTCGACACCGACACCGGGCACGGCCTGTTCATCGCCGGCATCATCCGGCAGGCCTGCCCGGAGGCCG
The DNA here is from genome assembly GCF_000716785.1 of Amycolatopsis vancoresmycina. Taxonomy (GTDB): domain Bacteria; phylum Actinomycetota; class Actinomycetes; order Mycobacteriales; family Pseudonocardiaceae; genus Amycolatopsis; species Amycolatopsis vancoresmycina. Next base: position 312,222 of record NZ_JNYY01000006.1, on the reverse strand, counting down.
ACACCCTGGCCATCCGCGTGGTGCACAGCGACGGTGTCGCCTACGAAGCCGACGTGCTGTTCGCGCTGCACCTGCTCGCCGACCGCGTCCGGAACGCGCAGGCGGGCAACCGGCCGCAGGACCTGGTGGACATCGTCTCGATCTCGATGGGCTACTACGTCGAGGACCCGGCGGACGTCGCCTTCACCGGCCGGTTCGGTTCGGCGATCGCGGAGCTGCTCGGGCTCGGCGTGCTGGTCGTCGCCGCCGCGGGCAACGACGCCACCACGCGCCGGTTCTACCCGGCGGCCTTCGCCGACCAGCCGCTCGGCAGCGGCTGCGGCCCGCAGGTGATCAGCGTCGGCGCGCTCAACCCCGATGTCGCCGCCAGCAAGGCGTTGTTCTCCAACGAAGGCCCGTGGGTGCGCTGCTGGGCGACCGGCGCCGGCGTCGTCAGCACGTTCCCGACGGACGTCCGCGGCACCGCGGCCGCCGACCACGAGGTGCCCGGCTTCGGGCGCGCCTCCTTCGACCCGGACGACTACAGCGCCGGCTTCGCGGTCTGGGACGGGACGTCGTTCGCCGCGCCGCTGGCCGCCGCCGAGCTCGGCAAGGCCCTGCTGCACTCCGGTGACCTCGCCACGGCCGACCGCGAAACCGTCGTCAAGCGCGCCTGGACCGCGCTGGGCTCGTTGTGAACGTGGCCAAGACCGACCACGGCCGCGTCGCGGCCCTGTTCGGCGCCGCGCGGGAGGGCGACCGCGCGGCGCTGGACGAGCTGGTCTCCCTGCTCACGCCGCTGCTCTGGCAGGTCGCGCGTGACCAGGGGCTCGACGCCGACCAGGCGGGTGACGTCGTGCAGACGGCGTGGCTGCGGCTGCTCGGCTCGTTCGCGGAGATCCGCTCGCCGGTCGCGCTGACCGGCTGGCTGATCACCGTCACCAAACGGGAGGCCTGGCGCACGGGGGAACGGCGTCAGGTCGAACGGCCGCTGCCGGAGCTCCCGGAGCGGCTGACCGAAGTGGCACCGGCACCCGAGGAGGGGGTGCTGCGCGACGACCAGCGCGCGCGGTTGTGGCGCGCGGTGGACAACCTGCCCGAACGCTGCCGCAGCCTGCTGCGGATCGTGGCGTTCGTGCACCGGCCGGACTACGCCGAAGTGGGCGCCCGGCTGGGTATGCCGAGGGGGAGTATCGGCCCGACCAGGGGACGCTGTCTCGCGCGCCTGCGCGAGCAGCTACTCGCCAACGGCGAAGGAGATTGGCTGTGACCACCGTCGAACCACCAGGCGCCGACGAGCCCTTGGACGAGCTCGACTTCCGGCTGCTGGCCGGCGTGCGCGAGCTGTGGGAAGACGCCGACCCGATGCCCGCCACGCTGGTGGACCAGATCCGGTTCGCGATCCAGCTGGAGGACGTCGACCTGGAGGTGATGCGCATCCGCGAGCAGGAGGCGCTCGCGATCACGCGCAGCGCCGCCGAACAGGGACGGCTCATCACGTTCGACAGCGAAAGCCTGACGATCATGGTGAACGTGAGCCCGGAACCCGGCGGGACGATCCGCCTGGACGGCTGGCTGACCCCGCCCGCCGAGCACCCGATCGAGGTCCGCACCGCGACCGGCCCCCTGACGACGACGTCGGACGCGGAGGGCCGCTTCGCGGTGAGCGGCGTGCCGCACGGGATGGTCCAGGTCCTGGTGCGGACGCTCGGCCGGTCGAGGACGGTGAGCACACCCGCGATCGAGCTCTGACGCGCGGGTTCCCGGGCCCGGGCAAGGTCGCGAATGACTCATTCGCGACCTCGGACGTCCCGAATGAGTCATTCGCGACATCGCCGGCGGGGGAACTCGCGGGGGTTCGCGAGAGCTGCCTGGTACCTCTGACCCGGAGGTACGATCCGGGGCGTCCTTCCCCGGCCGAAAGGGCAGCACGTGGTCGCGTCCCCGAAGGTCGAAGACCGGGTCCGCGAGCTGCACCGGCGTGCGGTCGCGGCGACCAACGACGGCCAGCCGGTGGTCGGCGGCCGGCTGATCCGCTCCGCCGCGCGGCTGCTCGGCCTGCCCGCCGCGGAACCGCCGCCGGATTGGCCGTCCTGGCCGGACCTCGCGACGCGCGTCCTCGGCACGTACGCGGCCGTCGAAACCGCGCTGGGCAACAGCGCCCGCGGGCTCGCGCTGCTCGACGAGGCCGACGCGCTCGTGTCCGACGCCGGGCGCGGGATCCTGCGGCAGCAACGTGGTCTGGTGCTCATCCTGATCGGCCGGATGGACGCGGCCCTGACGTGCTTCGACGAGGCGATCCCGCTGCTGCGGCAGCACGGCGAGTTCGTCGTGCTCGCCCGGACGCTGCTCAACCGCGCGATGCTGCACCAGTACGCCGGGCGCGTCCGGCTCGCGCTCGCCGACCTCGACCAGTGCGAGCAGATCGGCGCCGGCCACCCCGAAGAAGAGGGCCTGGCCCGGATCTTCGCCAAGGCCGCGCACGGCCGCGGCCAGGCCCGCGTGCTCACCGGCGACATCCCGGGCGCCCTGCGCGACTTCGACGCGGCGAGCGGGTTCTACGCCGAGCAGAGCGTCGGGATGCTGCCGGTGCTGGCCGTCGACAAGGCGCGGGCGCTGCTGGCCGCCGGGCTGCCGCACGAAGCCGCCGCCGAACTGGACGCGGCGCTGGAGCAGTTCCCGCGGCTGCGGATGAACCAGGAACACGCCGAAGCCGAGCTGACGCGGGCGCTGGCCGCGCTGGCGAGCGGCGACCCGGCCGCCGCGCGCAGCTGGGCCGGCCGCGCGGAACGACGCTTTCGCCGTCGTGGCAACGAAACCTGGGCGGCGGTGGCGCAGCTGACCGTGCTGCGCGCGGACTTCGCGGCCGGGCGGCGGATTTCGCGCGTCTCGGCGGAGGCGACCGCGCTCGCGGACCGCCTCACCGGCCTCGGCCTGCGCAACGACGCCGAAATCGCGGCGCTGCTGGCCGCGCGGGCCCGGATCGCGCTCGGTGACCTGGACGGCGCCCGCGCCGGCATCGCCCCGCGCGACCGCCGGACCGCGCCGCTGGAGAACCGTCTGGTGCGGCGGCTCGCGCTGGCCGAACTCGGCGCCGCGAGCGGCCACCGGCGCGTCACGTTCGCGAACGCGCGGGCCGGGCTGACGCAGCTGCAGCGGCACCGAAGCCGGTTCGGCAGCGTCGACCTGCAGACCGGGACGACGTCGCTGGGTAAGGAACTCGCCGACGCGGGCCTCGCCGCCGCCCTCGCCCAGCGGTCGCCCGGTGTGGTGTTCCGCTGGCTCGACCGGTCGCGCGCCCAGGCGTTCCGGTTCCGGCCGGTGCGCCCGCCCGCGCACCCGGAGACCGTGGACGCCGTCGCCGAGCTGCGGTTCCTGTCGATGCAGATCCGCGCGGGCGAGCTGTCCGGGAAGCCGGACAGCCAGGCCGTGAAGCGGTGTGCCGCGCTGGAACGGGAGATCCGCGCCAAGGGCTGGCAGGCCGAAGGCGTGGACGCCGAGCATTCGGAGGCGAAGCTGCGCGAGGTCGGCGACGAGCTCGCGGCGACCGGCAGCGCGATGGTGTGCTTCCTCGCCGACCACGGCGCGCTGTGCGCGCAGGTGATCGCGAACCACCGGGTGGCGCTGGTCGAGCTCGGCCCGGCGTCGGCGGTCGCGGAACCGGTCGCGCGGCTGCACAGCGACCTCGACGCGTTGTGCGGGCGCCAGCTGCCGCCGCAGCTGGACCAGGTGATCCGCCGGTCGGTGCGGACGCAGGTGACGGCGCTGGACGCGATCCTGCTGGCGCCGCTGGCGTCCCGGCTCGGCGACCTCGACGTCGTCGTGGTGCCGACCGGCGCGCTTTCGGCGATCCCGTGGGGGCTGCTGCCGACGTTGCGTGGCCGCCCGGTGACGGTCACGCCGTCGTCGTCGGCCTGGCTCGACGCGGGCCGCCGGGCCGGCCGGGCGACCGGGGCGCCGCTGCTCGTCGCGGGCTCCGACCTGACCCACGCGGAGGCGGAGGTGGCCCGGCTGGCGTCGCTGTACCCGGACGCGGAGGTGCTGACCGGCCCGGACGCCACGGTCGCGGCCACGCTCAAGGCGTTCGACGGCTGCCGGCTGGCCCACTTCGCCGCGCACGGCCACCACGAGCAGGAGAACGTGCTGTTTTCGCGGCTCAACCTGGCCGACGGGCCGCTGATGGCCTACGACGTCCAGCAGCTGGCGACGGCGCCGGAGCAGGTGGTGCTGTCCTCGTGCGACGTCGGGCAGGCGGTGGTCCGCGCGGGCGACGAGGTCCTCGGCTTCACGGCGGCGCTGCTCTACGGCGGCAGCCGCACGGTGGTGTCGAGCGTGGCCCGGGTCGACGACCGCACCGCGGGCGGCGTGATGCTGGCGTTCCACAAGGCGCTGTCGGTGGGCACGCCGCCGGCGCGGGCACTGGCGGACGCGGCGCAGGCGGAACCGCTGATGCCGTTCGTGTGCTTCGGCCGCAGCTGACACTCTTTCCGACGTCCGGCGATCTTGCGGGTTGCTTTGCGGTGATCGATCGCATCCCGGCGCATCCCCGCGGGGCAGGTGGGCATCTTTCCCGGTGAGTCCAGTCGATCACGGAACAGGGAGGACGACCATGAAGCGAGCTGGAACCGCGCTGATCGCCGGGGGTCTGCTGGCCGGTGGGCTGGTCCTGGCGGGCGGGACGGCGAACGCCATGCCCAGCGATCACCCGTGCGGGGCTTCGGACGTGCGGGTGACCGTGGCGCCGGACCCGTCGAACGCCGCCGGGCACGAGGCTTACGTGCTCACCTACACGGCGGCTTCGCCGACCACGAACTGCAAGCTGGCGGGCGCGCCGACGGCGGTGTCCTTCCTGTCCGGCGGGCAGCGCCTGCCGGTGACCGCGACGCCGGACGGCAGCGAAGCGCTGCCGGTGAACCTGCGTGCGGGCCACCCCGCGGTGTCCCGGATCGTGCAGCGCGCGGCCGCCGCGCCTGCGACGCCGGACTTCGTCACGTTCGACCTGCCGACCGGCCCGTACGGCCAGCCGGTGAGCGTCGCGTGGCCCGCCGGGGCGCCGCTGAAGGGCGACACGGTCGTCGTCACGCCGGTCAGCAACTGAAATTTCAGAGGGGAACTCGCATGAAGCGCATCTTGATCGGGCTCGGCACGGTGGCGGGGGCGTTCGCGCTGGCGGCGTGCGGCACGTCCACGGCGGCGACGCCGGCTGCGGGTGGCGCCGCCGCCGCTCCGGCCGCCGCCGCTCCCGCCGGGGGTGGCGTGGCTCCGGCTTCGGCCGCCACCCCGCGGTGCACCACGGCCGACCTGGCGGTCTCGCTGGGCAAGCCCGCCGAGAAGGCCGGCGCACCCGGCCAGTTCGACGTGCCGCTGACCTACCGGAACACCTCGGACCACACGTGTGGCCTGCACGGTGTGCCGGGCGTCGACCTGGTGGGCCCGGACGATCCGGCGTTCGGCCCGGTGTACCACCTGCCGCGCGTCGACAACGGCGTGAAGTACAACGAGGTGACCCCCGGGACGACGGCGTCGGCGACGATCACGGTCCTGACCCCGGCGGAGGGCGGGGCGACCTGGACACCGGCAAAGCTGGTCACGATCCCACCGGGCCAGACCCGGCCGCTGACCGTCGAATGGCCCGCTGACCTGCCGGTTCTCCGCCAGGACGCGGCAACCCACCCGGGCTCGTACGTGAACGGCATCCTGGCCGATCCGGCCTAACCCATCACTCGATCGAGTGAAGCACGAAGCCGCGCGTCATTCCTGGCGCGAGGCCCCCTCTTCCTCGGTGCGGCGGTAACCGGCCGGCACGCCCCCCGACTGGCCGGTTACCGCTGCGAGCTCCACTACTCACGGTGGAGCGGCCCGGCCCGAAGATGTCCGCACCTTCGAAGATCCGGGCCGGTGCGCCCGCGCGTTAGCGTCGAAGGCTGTGACGGTCCAACAGTGGCACGCAGTGCGCGCAGCCCTGCCGGAGGTCGGCGGCCGGTTCGCGGACCTGCTCACCGGAATCCGGAATCCGGACGCGAGATCGCTCGGCGAGTGGTCGATCGCGGAAACGGCCGCGCACGTGGGCATGATCGCCCTGATGTACACCGGGATGATCCGCGGTGACGGCGGCCCGCTCCCGCTGCCGGGCCTGGCGGCGCCGATCGACTCGGTCAGCGTGGACGCGATCGCCGAGATGAACGCCCTGGCGCTGCGGCTGTACCCGGAACGCGATCCGCTCCGCCTGGCCGAGCGGCTGCGCACGGACATCGCCCAGCTCCTGCTCGTCAGCGCGGACCTCGACCCGGAGAAGCCGGTGTGGTGGCTGGGCGGATCCCGGGTCCCGGTGGCGGGCGTCCTGGCCCACCTGGTGAACGAGCTGCTGATCCACGGCCTCGACATCGCCCGCGCGGCCGGGCGGCCGTGGCGGATCCCGGCGCGGCTGGAGGCGCTGTTCCTCGAGCTGTTCCTGTTCGGCATGGTGCGCAACGACATGGGCCGCCTGCTGGACGACGCCAAGCCGGCCGCCCGCCGCATCGCGGTGGAGTTCCGGTCGTCGTACACGGCACCGGCCGTGCTGGCGCTGCAGCACGGCCGGCTGCGGCTGGAGGCGCCGGACGGAACGGCCGACTTGCGCTTGAAGTTCGATCCGGCGGTGCTGGTCCCGATGATGTTCGGCCGGATCTCCCGGCTGCGTGCGGCGTTGCTCGGCGGGGTGTGGGTCAGCGGGCCGCGGCCGTGGCTGCTGCCCGAGTTCCTGCGGACCGTCCGGATGCCCTAGTTCACCACGCGGAACGTCAGGTGGGTCGCGTTCGGCGTCTCGTGCACGGCCGTGCGCTCCAGCTTCACGTGCGCGCCCACCTCCGCGTCGAACAGCCGGACGCCGGCGCCGAACAGCAACGGCACCACGTGCAGGCGCAGCTCGTCGACCAGGCCGGCCAGCAAGTACTGCCGCAGCGTCGTGCCGCCGCCCATCAGGACCACGTTCTCGTCGCCCGCCGCGGCTTTCGCCTGCCGCAGCGCGCCGGCCACGCCGTCGGTGACGAACGTGAACGTCGTCGGGCCCTTCACCACCGGTTCGTGCGGCCGGTTCGTCACCACGAACACCGGCTTCTTGAACGTCCCGTCGTCGCCCCACGGGTCGACGCCCATGTCGAACATCGACCGGCCGACCACGAATGCGCCCGTGCCCTCGAACAGTTGCGCCGCGAACCCGGCCTCGGTGTCCGTGCCTTCGAACATCCACTCGTGCAGCAGGTCGCCGTCCTTGCCGAGGCGGTGCTCGGTGCTGGTGTCCGGCCCGGCCACGATTCCGTCGGCCGACATGCTGATCTCCGCGATGACTCTCCCCATGGGCCGCCACCCTGCCACCGGATCAGGCGGATGACCAGCCGTCGCCCCACTCGGCGTCCCGGGCGGCGCGGTACCGCGGGCCCTGCTTCTTCGAAACTGCCATCCCCGGCTTCAGCCCTTCCGAAGCCGTGCACAAGTCGAGCGCCACCCACCCCTTGTGCTTCTTCGGGTGCCGGATGATCCGCGCGTCCGGCCGCTCCGGCGGGACGCGCGCCGCGACGACGTACGCGAACTTCTCGTCCTCGAACCCGAGCGTGCCCGCCTTCAGCCTCCGGTGCAGGCCCGACCGGGGGAGCCGGGCGGCGAAGTGGCACCAGTCCTCACCCGGCACGATCGGGCACGCCGCGTCGTGCGGGCAGGGCGCGATCACGTGCAGGCCGAGGTCGATCAGCCCGGCCCGCGCGGCCCGGATCCGCTCGTAGCCCGCCGGGGTGCCCGGCTCGATCAGCGCGACCGCGCCGGCCTTCGCCGCCAGCCAGCGCACGACGTCGGCGCGGCCCGCCTCCGGCAGCTCGCCGAGCACGTACGACAGCGTGACGAGGTCGGCCTCCGGGGCCGGCGTGGCCGGGTCGGCGAACCCGCGCCGCCACTCCGCGTTCCGGACCGCCGGCAGCCCGGCCCCGGCGGCGAGCCGCTTGCCGAGGCCGATCGCGCCGGCGACCTGCTCCAGCACCGTGCACTTCGCCAGCGACGGCCACACCTGCGCGGCCGCCCACACCGCCGCACCGGTGCCCCCGCCGACGTCGATCTGCGTACGCGGCTCGAAGCCCGGAGCGCGCGAAGCGGCTTCGGCGAGCACAGCGTGTACGGCGGCGTAGGTCGCCGGCATCCGGTAGCCCGCGTACGCGGCGACGTCGGCTTCGGAGCTCAGGATCGGCGAAGTCGCGGCGTCGCCTTGGCGGTAACGCGCGCTGAGCCGGTCGACGGACTGCGTCAGCCGGGCCACCGGGTGCCGGCCCAGCTCGTCGTCGAGGGCGGCGGAAAGATCGTCGGGGAGAACGGCCACGGGTGTCGATTCTCCCCTGTCCGGATTGTCCGCCCGGAACGGGCCTGAGCTGCTAGTTTTCCGCCCGGGAAGTTTTTCGGCGCCGGCTGTCGATCCAGCGGCCGGCCGTTCGACGCGTAGGCAACGGCAACGAAGGGAGACCGCCATGCGGTTCATGGTGATCGTCAAGACGAACGAGGACTCCGAGGCGGGCAAGGGCCCCAGCGCGGAGATGCTGGAGGAGATGGCGAAGTTCAACGAAGAGATGGTCAAGGCCGGCATCCTGCTCGCCGGCGAAGGCCTCACCCCGAGCTCGGAGGGCGCGCGGGTCGTCTTCTCCGGCACCGAGGAGCCCAAGGTCGTCGACGGCCCGTTCGCCGAGACGAAGGAACTCGTCGGCGGCTTCTGGATCCTCCAGTGCCGCGACCGCGAAGAGTGCATCGAGTGGATCAAGCGGATGCCCAACCCCGGCGGCCGGCCCGGCGAGATCGAGATCCGGCGCGTCGCCGAGGCGGCCGACTACGAGAACATGACGCCCGAGCTCGAAGCGCTGGAGGGCCGGCTCCGCGCGCAGAGCGCCGGGCAGGCGTGATGCGCTTCCTGGTGATGGTGAAGGCCGACGCCGAGGCCGACGCGGCCGGCCTCAAGCCCGACGCCGAGGACCTGGCCGCGATGACGAAGTTCAACGACCGGCTGTTCAGCGAAGGCCGGATCGTGCTCGTGGACGGGTTGACGCCGAGCGCGGAAGGCGCGCGGGTCGTCTTCGACGGCGAAGTCGAGCCGAAGGTCATCGACGGCCCCTTCGCGGAGACGAAGGAATTGGTGGCCGGCTTCTGGGTGCTGAACGGCGAGTCACTGGAGGACGTCGTCGCGCTGATGAAACAGGCGCCCAACCCCGGGGCGAAGAGCGGCGTGCTGGAGATTCGCCCGATCAGCGAGTAGTGGGTTGCACCGCGCGTAATCAGCCTGTCTGATGGCCGGGTGACGGTTGCGGACACCCGGAGAACGGTCGAAACGGTCTGGCGGATCGAGTCGCCGCGGCTCATCGCGGGCCTGGCCCGGATGGCTCGCGGTGACGTCGGCCTCGCCGAGGAACTGGCCCAGGACGCGCTGGTCGCGGCGCTGGAGCAGTGGCCGGAGTCCGGCGTGCCCCGCAACCCCGGCGCGTGGCTGATGACCATCGCCAAGCGCCGCGCGGTCGACCAGTTCCGCCGCAACGAGCGCTACGCGGAGAAGCTCGAGGAAGTGGGGCGCGACCAGCGGCTGGGCGACGGCGTCCTGCCCGACTTCGACGCCGCGCTCGACGACCACATCGAGGACGACGTCCTCCGCCTGCTGTTCGTCGCCTGCCACCCGGTGCTGAACACGCAGGCCCGGGTGGCGCTGACGCTGCGCATGCTCGGCGGCCTGACCACGGACGAGATCGCGCGCGCGTTCCTGGTCCGCGAATCGACGATCGCCCAGCGGATCGTCCGGGCGAAGAAGGCGCTTTCGGCGGCGAAAGTGCCGTTCGAGGTGCCGGAGGGCGACGAGCGCGTCGCCCGGCTGTCGTCCGTGCTCGAGGTCATCTACCTGGTGTTCAACGAGGGGTATTCGGCCACCCGCGGCGACGACTGGATGCGGCCGGCGCTGTGCGAGGAGGCGATGCGGCTCGGCCGCGTGCTCGCCGGGCTGATGCCGGGCGAGTCGGAGGTCCACGGCCTGGTCGCGCTGATGGAACTGCAGGCGTCCCGCGCGAAGGCCCGCACCGCCCCGAACGGCGAACCGGTGCTGCTGCTGGACCAGGACCGCTCCCGCTGGGACCGGTTCCTGATCCAGCACGGCCTCGCGGCGCTGACGCTGTCGGAGGAAATCGCCGAGGGCGCGTACGGCCCGTACTCCGCCCAGGCGGCGATCGCGGCCTGCCACGCGCGGGCCCGCACGGCCGAGGAGACGGACTGGGTGCGGATCGCGGCGCTCTACGAAGGGCTCGGCAAGCTGCAGCCGTCGCCGGTGATCGAGCTGAACCGGGGGGTCGCGGTGGCGATGGCGTACGGGCCGTCGGCGGGCCTGGCGGTGGTCGACGCGGTCGCCGACGAACCCGCGCTGAAGGACTACCACCTGCTGCCCAGCGTCCGCGGCGACCTCCTGCAGAAACTGGGCAGGCTCGAGGAGGCCGAGCGGGAGTTCCGGCGGGCGGCGGAGCTGACGGAGAACACCCGCGAGCGCGCGCTGCTGCTGGACCGCGCGACGGCGGCGAGCCGCTAGCGGCCCCGCCAGGCGAGCGGCGACAGCGTCAACGCCGCTTCGGCGATCTTCCGCGCGGTCTCCGTCTTCAGGCCCTTCTGCGCGGATTCGATCCACTCGCCGACCGGCCGCACGCCGATGTCCCGGTATTCGAGGGCCTGCAGCAGCATCTCCAGCTTGTCCGCGTCCTTGGCGCACCACGCTTCCGCCGACTCCCGCGTCTCGTACTCGTCGACGGCCTCGCGCACGAGGTCACGCGACCGCGGTGGCAGCGCGGCCGTCTGGTCGGCGGTGATCTCGCGCGGCTCCGGCTTGCGCAGGTAGTCCCCGGCCGTCAGCGGCAGGTCGCCGGTGCGCGTCTCCTGCGTGTCGTGCCACAGCGCGAGGAACGCTGCCCGCTCCGGGGCGGCGCCCTCCTCCACCGCGATCAGCGCCGCCAGCTGGGCCGCACGCAGGCTGTGCTCGCCGACCGACTCCGGGTCGCGGACGCCCGCGTGCCACCAGCCGGACCTCCTGACGCGTTTCAGGAGCCCGAGCTCGTAACCGAAGGACGCCAGCGGCTCACTCATGCCGCCCAGCCTATGGCGACGGGACCATCGCCGTCAGGATCGTCGCCTGGAGGAGCGAAATCACCCCGACCACCGCGGTGAGCAGCAGCGACCACAGGAACGTCTGCCGCAGCAGCGAGCCCTCCTTGCCGCTCTGCCCGATCGCCGTCGCGCCGATCGACAGGTTCTGCGGCGAGATCATCTTGCCCATCACGCCGCCCGAGGTGTTCGTCGCGCCCGCGAGGACCGGGTTGAGGTTCAGCTGCTGCGCCGAGATCACCTGCATCGGGCCGAAGAGGCTGTTCGTCGACGCGTCCGAACCGGTCAGGAACACGCCGAGCCAGCCGATGTAGGCCGAGAACAGCGGGAACACCGCGCCGGTCGTCGCCAGGGCCAGGCCCAGCGTCTGCGTCGCGCCCGAGTAGTTCATCACGAACGCGATGGCCAGGATCATGAAGATCGTCGCGAGCGCCCAGCGCATCTGGAACAGCGTGCTGCGGTACGTCCTGAGCAGCAGGCCCGGCCGCGCGCCCATCGCGAACCCGGCGATCACCGCCGCGACCAGCGCGACCGTGCCGGGCGAGAACAGGAAGTCGACGGTCAGCGTCGCCGCGTACGGCGTGTTCTTCGCCGTGATGGGCGGGTGCTGCACGACGTGGTTGTGCAGGCCCGGCCACGCGAAGACCCAGTCGGCCTTGTGCAGCAGCTTGGTCAGGTCGAGCCAGGCGGGCAGGTTCTTGAAGATCGTGCCGATCCGCGACAGGAAGATCGCCAGGATCAGGATGATGTAGGGCATCCACGCGTAGAGCGCCCCGCGCTCGGCCTGCGCGGCGCCGAGGCTCTTGACCGCGGGCGCTTCTTCGCCCTCGAAGCGCCACACCGCGGCGGGCTGCCAGAACCGGGTCAGTGTCCACAGCGCGGCCATCGCGGTGAGCGCGGCGAGGACGTCGACCAGGCTGGCGCTGATGTAGTTGGACGCGACGAACTGCATGACCGCGAAGGCGAGCCCGGCGGTCAGCACGGCGGGCCACACCTCGAGCATGCGCTTCCAGCCGGCCAGCACCACGACCAGGAACGCCGGGATGATCAGCGCCAGCACCGGAACCTGGCGCCCGACGGCCGCCGAGAACAGCTCGGTCGCCTGGTCCTGCTTGAGGTGCATGATCGGCGCGGTCAGCCTGCCGAGCACGATCAGCGGGTTGCCGAGGCCGCCGAACGCGACCGGCGCGGTGTTCGCCAGCAGCGCCAGCACGACGGCCTTGACCGGCGGGAACCCGAGCGCGGCCATCATCGCCGCGGTGATCGCGATCGGCGACCCGCCGCCCGCGACGCCTTCCAGCAGCGCGCCGAAGCCGAACGCGATGAGCAGCGCCTGCAGCCGCCGGTCTTCGCTGAACCCGGCGAGGACGCGCTTGATCGCGTCGAACCGGCCGGTGGCGACGGTGACGTTGTGGAAGTACACGGCGTGGAAGGCGATCCACGCCACCGACCACACGCCGAACACGAGCCCCATCGCCGCGGAGTCGAACGCCAGCGCGGCCGGCATCCGGTACAGCAGCAGGGCGACACCGAGCGCGGTGACCAGCGCGAGGGCCGCGGAGAGGTGCGCGGAAAAGCGGATCACGCCGAGCGAAACCAGCAGCACGATGATCGGCAGCGCGGCGAGCAGCGCGGAGACCCACAGTCCGCCCGCCGGCTGGTAGTCCTGGATCCACGTCACGATCGGCTCCTTTGCCGGGTGCTCAGGCAGGCCGGCCCCGGACGTACCCGAGCCGGAGGGAAAGGGCGGCGGCGGTCCCGGCCACGGAGGCGCCGAGTTCGTCGAGGCGCCGCAGCACGCGCGGAGCGGGCCCGGCGATGCTGATGGCGGCGATCGGCCGCCCCGAGTGGTCCCGCACGGCGGCGGCGACGCACCCGACGTCGGGCTCGTTCTCGACCTCGTCGATCGCCCACCCGCGGCGGCTGGTCTTCGCGAGCTCGTCGAGCAGCCGGTGCGGATCGCTGATGGTCTTGAGGGTCAGCGGATCCAGCTTCATCCGCCGCACCCGTTCGAGCCGGTCGGCCTCGGGCAGCGCGGCGAGCCAGGCCTTCCCGAGCGACGTGGCGTGCTGCGGCCGCCGGGTACCGAGCCGGCAGGCGAGGGTGACGGCACTGGCACTGCGTTCGGTGGCGACGTAGACCATGGTGTCGTTGTCGGGAACGGCGAGGTAGGTGGTCTCCCCGGACCGTTCGGCGAGCGAGGCGAGGTACCGCGGAGCACACCGGTGCAGATCGGTGGCGGCCATCGCGCGGGCCCCGAGTTCGACGAGCCGCGTACCGAGCCGCACGCGTCCGGTGACCTGGTCGGCTTCGAGGTACTCGAGGTTCTTCAGGGTGCCGACGATGCGGTAGGCGGCACTGCGGGAAAGCCCCAGTTGCCGCGCGATCGCATTGGTGGAAATCTCCTGGTGCCTGCCGACGTGCTCCAGCACGGCGAGTCCGCGTTCGAGCGTCCCGCTTTGTTCCAGCCCGCGCTCCGGTCCCACGTTGCCCTCCGTTGGACAGTTCCCGCTCAGCGGTACGCCTTTCCGCTGGCTGGGGTTGGACGGTAACACCTCCGATGTATCTGGGGAAGATCTTGTATTTTTTCGCAACAATGCGGGTAGTTGTGGATGCTAATTGGTTCAACATCCGATGGTTAAGTTTCCTACCTATGGCGGTTGCGGAGTTGTGGACGGCTGCGTTCGACGGGTTCGAGGGTGGGTTTGTTCATATGCGTGAATGGGCGGAGGGTTGTGCACAGGGTGTCGGCAATGTGGACAAACCGGCTGTGCGGCGCGTTTTTTTCGGAGTTCTTGTCGGCTTGCGCCGATACGCTGGACCCGGGGGGCGCCCCCGCGGCGGCGCGAGTCATGCCGGGCCTGGCGACCACAGCTCCTTGAGCGGGAACTGCAAAAGCAACGGGGGCACCGGGTGGGCGGTTTCGGGCCGGTGGGGTACTGCCGCGACCCGCCCAAGTCGCCTATGCGACCCGCTGGCTTGACGTCGCAAGCCGGGCTCGCCCGCTGGCGCGGCTCGCCCGCTGGCGCGGCTCGCCCGCTGGCGCGGCTCGCCCGCTAGCGCGGCCCGATCCGATCCCCGCGCTGGCCATCACATCCGGCACGCACCCGATCGACGCGGCCGTGTTCGCGCGCCGGGCACCTTGGCACCGATCAGGCAAATCCAAGGGGCAACTCAGAACGCAGCCGCCGCCGCTCGAACCTCGTCGAGAGCCTGCCGCGCAGCCTCGCCGAACTCCTCCGCACTCCCGCAACTCCACCGCTCGTAAGCAATCCCCATCGCCAACGCCCCCAACTCCGCGGCCACGCAAGCAGTCAGCTCCGGCACCCCACGCCCCCGCAAGGCCGCACTCATCGCCCCCGTCAGCGCCAGCCCCTTCAACGCCTCCCGCTCCCGCAACTCCGGGTGCGCCGCGATCACCGACCGCCGTAGCGCGCTGAACTCCCTCCGCTCCGCCGTGAACGCCTCCCGCCCGACCGCGTCCATGGCGAAACCCAGCGCCTCGAGCGGCCCGGCCGCCTCCGGCGCCGCCGCAAGCGCCGAGCTCAGCAGCTCCGCCATCGTCCCGCCGCCGAAGAGGACCTCGCGCTTGTCCTGGAAATGCCGGAAGAACGTGCTCTTCGTCAGCCCCGCGCGCCGGGCGATGTCGATCACCGTCGTGTTCTCGTAGCCGCGCTCGGCGAACAGGTCGAGGGCGGCCCTGGTCAGCCTCTCCGGTGCGTTCGGTTCCCAGCGGCCCATGGCCGCCAGCTTACGGTACTTGGTCCCGTCAAACCGTGTACGGTGATGGGACCAAGTCCCATGACCGAGGAGGTCCCCGTGAGCCGAGCCGTCGTCTACCAGAAGTTCGGTGGTCCCGAGGTGCTCGAACTGCGAGACGTCCCGGAGCCGCACGCCGGCCCCGGCGAGGTGCGCGTGCGCGTGACCGCCGCCGGGCTGAACCCGATGGACTGGGGCCTTGCCGCCGTGCCCGAGGCCGCCGCGCGGTTCGGCGTCACCCTTCCGTCCGGCTTCGGGTACGACTTCGCCGGCGTGATCGACGAAGGGCCGGGCGCGGGCGATCGCGTCTACGGTGGCGCGCTCGGACGGGCCGTTGCCGACTTCGTGGTCGTCAAAGCGGGCGAACCGCTGTTCCGCACGCCGGACGGTGTCAGTGACGAAGTCGCGAGCACGCTGCCGGTGGCCGGCTCCTCCGCGGCCGCCGCGCTGGCCGTGGCCGGCCTGCGGGCCGGTGACACCGTCCTGGTCGGGGGCGCGGCCGGCGGCGTCGGCATCTTCGCCGTCCAGCTCGCGAAGCTCGCCGGCGCCACCGTCATCGGCACCGCGGGCGAAGGCACCTTCCCGTTCCTGCGCGAGCTCGGCGCCGAGCCCGTCACCTACGGGCCCGGCCTGGCGGACCGCGTCCGGGACCGGGGCGTCACCGCGGCCGTCGACCTCTTCGGCACCGAGACGGCGGAGGCCGCGCTGGAGCTCGGCGTCGCACCCGAGCGGATCGCCACGATCGCCGCCGGGCCCACTCCGCCCGGCGGGGTGCGGGCCACCGGGGGCGCCGAGGCCGAGCCGGGGGCACTGGCGAAGATCGCCGACGCGATCGCCGCCGGTGCGCTCACCGTGCCCGTCGCCGCCGTCTTCCCGGTCGAGCGGATCCGGGACGCCGTCGCCCTGCAGGCCGGGCGGCACGTGCACGGCAAGGTCGTCGTCACGCTCTAGAGAGCGGGGTCACGGACTCAGGGAAATCACAGGGCCCGGCAGGCACCATCCAGCCGATGTCCCTCCGAAGTCCCCTCCGCACCCGCGCGTCCGTGGCCGCCGGGCGGCTGACCGCCTGGCTGTCGCGCAGTTCGGGGCTCGGCCGCGGTGGCATGATCGGCGGCCGCGTCACGCTGGCCCTCGATCCGCAGGCTCTGCGGCGCCTCGGCCGGGAACGCACCGTCGTGCTCGTCACCGGCACCAACGGCAAGACCACGACCTCCCTGATGATCACCCGCGCGTTGGAAACCCTGGCCGAAGTGGCCGCCAACAGCGACGGCGCGAACATGCCCGACGGCATCCTCGCCGCGCTGACCGCCCGGCCCGACGCCCCGTACGCCGTGCTCGAGGTCGACGAGACCTACCTGCCCTGGGTGGCCGACCAGGTCCGGCCCGCGGTCCTCGTCCTGCTCAACCTGAGCCGCGACCAGCTGGACCGGGTCGGCGAGGTCCGCGCCATGGAACGCGACCTGCGGGCCGCCATCGCGGGCTTGCCCGGCACTGTCGTCGTCGCGAACTGCGACGACGTCCTGGTGACGTCCGCGGCGAGCGCCGCCGCGAAGCTCGTGTGGGTCAGCACGGGCCGCCGCTGGACCGGCGACTCGACCGCGTGCCCGCGTTGCGAAGGCCGCGTCGAGACCCACGAGCGGCACTGGGGCTGCGCGTGCGGGCTCGCCCGGCCGGAGCCCGGCTGGACGCTCGACGGCGACCTCGTCGTCACCCCCGGCGGCCGCCACGTCGACCTCGACCTGCGGCTGCCCGGCGAGGTGAACCGCGCGAACGCCGCGCTCGCGCTCGCCGCCGCGCACCGGCTCGGCGTGCCGCCGCACACCGCCGCGGCGCGGCTGCGGACCATCACCGACATCGGCGGGCGCTACCGCACGATCCGCCGGTCGCGGCACTCCGTGCGGCTGATGCTGGCGAAGAACCCGGCCGGCTGGGTCGAGACGCTGCGCGTGCTGGACGAGGACACCCCGGTCGTGGTCGCGGTCAACGCGCAGGAGGCCGACGGCCGCGACCTGTCCTGGCTGTGGGACGTCCACTTCGAACGGCTCCGCGGGCGCCAGGTGGTCGTGACGGGCGAGCGCGGCGCCGACCTGTCCGTCCGGCTCTGCTACGCCGAGGTCGCGCACTGGGCCGAGCCGGACGCGGTCGCCGCGATCGACACGCTGCCGCCCGGCGCCGTCGAGCTCGTCGCCAACTACACGGCGTTCCGCGACCTGGTGGGCAGGCTGCCCGGTGGCTGACTCGACCGTCCACATCGGACTGCTGTTGCCGGAGGTGCTCGGCACCTACGGCGACACCGGCAACGCGCAGGTGCTCGGCAAGCGGCTGCAGTGGCGCGGGCTCGACGCCGAGGTGGTGCCGGTCGGGCTCGGCGACCCGGTGCCGTCCACTTTGGACCTGTACCTGCTCGGCGGCGGCGAGGACGGCGCACAGGCGCTGGCCGCCGCGCACCTGCGCAAGTACCCCGGCCTGCGGCGGGCCGTCGCGGGCGGCGCGGTCGTCTTCGGCGTGTGCGCCGGCCTGCAGGTGCTCGGCACCCGCTTCCGCGGCCTCGACGGCGTCGACCACGACGGCCTCGGCCTGCTCGACGTCACCACCGAACCCGGCCCGCAGCGCGCGGTCGCCGAGCTGGTCGCGACGCCGTCGCGGCTGCTGGACGGGCAGGCGCTGACCGGGTTCGAGAACCACCTCGGCGTCAGCAAGCTCGGCACCGGCAGCGAACCACTCGGGCGGGTGGTGCGCGGCACCGGAAACGGCGACGGCACCGAGGGCGCGGTGACCGACCGGGTCGTCGGCACCTACCTGCACGGCCCGGCGCTCGCCCGCAACCCCGCGCTGGCCGACCTGCTGCTGGCCTGGACGATCGGCCACCCGCTCGGCCCGTTGAGCCTGCCCGAGGTCGAACGCCTGCGCGGCGAACGGCTGACCGTGGCCCGGCGCCGCCGAGGCGCGTGACCCGGTGGCGACGAGCGTGCCGCGGCTGGTCGGGCGGGGCGAGACGCTCGTTCGTGGCTACGCTGCGTTGGTGAAACTCGGCAGGGTCATCGCCGCGACCGGCGTCCGGATGCGCACCACCGCGGTGGCGGTGTTCGCGCTCGCGCTGGCTGTCGCCGCCGCGGGCGTGGTCGTGGTGATCCTGCTCGAGGAGTCGCTCGACCGCAGCGTCACCGAGAGTGCCCGCAGCACCGGGCGCCAGGTCGCCATCCAGCTCGTCCGCGAAGGCGCGCGTGACCTGAGCGCCAGCGACGTCGCCAGCACCGGCGACACCGAGGCCGTCACGCAGGTGCTGGACGCGCGGGGCAAGCCGATCGCCAGCGACCCGGCGATCGTCGGGCACCCGCCGCTGACCACGGCTCGCCCGGCCGTCGGCCACGAGGTCATCGAGACCCTCCCGCTGGGGCTGAACGGCGACAGCGACGACTACCGCGTGGTGTCGCAGGAGGTGAACGGGCCGGGCGGGCCGTTCACCGTGATCTCCGCGCGCTCCCTGGAACCGGTGACGGAGGCGTCGACGCGGCTGACGCTGCTGCTCGGGCTGATCGCCGTGCCGCTGCTGGCGATCGCCGGGTTCGCGGTGTACCGCGCGGTCGGCTCGGCGCTGCGGCCGGTCGAGCGGATGCGCCGGACCGTCGCGGAGATCTCCACACGCGACCTCACCGCGCGCGTGCCGCTGCCGCCGGGCGGCGACGAGGTGCACCGGCTGGCCGTGACGCTCAACGAGATGCTCGGGCGGCTGGCGTCGGCGCAGGCCGCGCAACGCCGGTTCGTCGCCGACGCCAGCCACGAGCTGCGCTCGCCGCTGTCGACGATCAGCACCGCGCTCGACGTCTCCGGGCGGCACCCGGAAAGCACCGGCGACCTGGTGCCGGTGATCGGCCGCGAAACCGCGCGGCTGCGCGAGCTCGTCGACGACCTGCTCATGCTCGCCCGCACCGACGACACGACCGACCGGCCGCAGCGCACCGAGGTCGACCTCGACGACATCGTCCGCGCCGAGGCCGAGCGGCTGCGCGGCGAGAGCACACTGGACGTCGAGGTCCGGGCTGGGCCGGCGAAGGTGCACGGCAGCGAGGCCCAGCTGCGGCGGGCGGTGCGCAACCTGGTCGACAACGCCCGCGGGCACGCGCGCACGCGCATCCGCGTCAGCAGCGCGGTGCGCGGCGACCTCGCCGTCGTCGAGGTGAGCGACGACGGCCCCGGCGTCGGGCCCGCCGACCGGGAGCGGATCTTCGAGCGGTTCGTCCGGCTCGACGCGTCGCGGCAGCGCGGGCACGGCGGCACCGGGCTGGGCCTGCCGATCGTGGCCGGCATCGCGGCGCGCCACGGCGGCCGGGCGTGCTACGCCGCGTCGGAGGAGCCCGGTGCGCGGTTCGTGATCGAGCTGCCGGTGATCGAACTGCCGAAGGAGGAGTAGTGCGCCTGCTGATCGTGGAGGACGAGCGCGAGTTCGCGGAGACGCTGCGGCGGGGCCTGGTCGCCGAGGGCTTCACCGCCGACGTCGCGCACACCGGTCGCGAGGGCCTCTGGCGGGCGACCGAGCACGAGTACGACGTCGTGGTGCTCGACATCATGCTGCCCGAGCTGTCCGGTTACGAGGTGCTCAAACGCCTGCGGGCGGCGGAGAACTGGACGCCGGTGCTGATGCTGACGGCGAAGGACGGCGAGTACGACGAAGCCGACGCCTTCGACCTCGGCGCCGACGACTACCTCTCCAAGCCGTTCTCGTTCGTCGTGCTCATCGCGCGGCTGCGGGCGCTGCTGCGCCGCGGCGCGCCGGCCCGCCCGGCCGTGCTGGAGGCGGGCGACCTGCGGCTCGACCCCTCCGCCCGGACCGTCCACAGGGGACAGAAGCGGATCGAGCTGACCGCGCGGGAGTTCGGGTTGCTGGAGTTCCTGCTGCGGCGCGCGGGAACGGCGTTGTCGAAGAACGAGATCCTCGGCCACGTCTGGGACGCGCACTACGACGGCGACGAGAACGTCGTCGAGGTGTACATCGGGTACCTGCGGCGCAAGATCGACGCGCCGTTCGGCACGCACACCATCGAGACGGTGCGCGGGGTGGGCTACCGGCTGGTGGACGTTACCCGATCGTGACGTGAAGACCGTTTACCGGAAATTGGTTCCGGTGGCGGTTCCGGCGTTGCGCCGTTTGTCTCCCCGGGTTGCCGCGTATTGCCCAATCGTGCGCGCGAACCGGTGAAAAATACCGTGCCGCGACCGCCGTGCACGTGATCCTCCCGGTTGCTACCGTGGGCCACCCACCCGCGACGAGGAAAGCGATGACGGAATCGCCACCACCTTTCCCTGCCCTCGACAACAATACGCCGGAACCCGCCGGGAAATCCGTTTCCCGGCTCCGCGCCGCCGACGCCATCCAGGCGGCGACGGCCCAGTTCGGCGTGGTGACGGGCCAGACCCCGCACGCGGTGACCGGGATCCGCAGCCGTGGCAACGGGGCCTGGTCCGTGCTCCTCGACGTCGTCGAGCTGGCCCGGATCCCGGACTCCACCAGCGTGATGGCCACCTACCGGGTGGACGTCGACGCGGACGGCGAACTCGCCGCGTGCGAGCGGCTGCGGCGGTTCACGCGGGGCACCACCGATTCCTGAAAGGAAGGTCGACA
Organism: Amycolatopsis vancoresmycina; assembly: GCF_000716785.1. GTDB lineage: Bacteria > Actinomycetota > Actinomycetes > Mycobacteriales > Pseudonocardiaceae > Amycolatopsis > Amycolatopsis vancoresmycina. Next base: position 291,731 of record NZ_JNYY01000006.1, on the reverse strand, counting down.
GATTGGCCGCTTCGTCCGATTCGTTGGCGGACATTCTGGAACGCGTGCTCGACAAGGGTGTCGTGATAGCCGGTGACATCGGCGTCAGCGTGGTCGACGTCGAATTGCTGACCCTGCGGATCCGCCTCTTCATCGCGTCCGCGCAGACCGCCCGTGAAATGGGCATGGACTGGTGGACGAACGACCCGTTCTTCGCGCCGAATGCCGAACGCCGTGAACTGGCGGCCCGCGTCGCCGATCTGGAGGCCCGGCTGCCCGTGCCGGGCGGGAAGGAAGAACCCCGGTGAGCACCGGAAACTGGCTCTGCGCGTACGCGATCACCCGCAACCGGCCGTCCACCTGGGACGTGGACCCGGCGCCGCGGCTCATCGGCTACCGCGACCTCGGCGTGGTGGTCTCCGAGGTGGCGCCGGCCCGCTTCGACCGCATCGACACGCTCGACCCGGTCGACGGCACGCTCGCCGAGCTCGCCCGCGAGCACGACGCGGTGGTGCGCGCGGTGTTCCGCAGCGAGCCGGTGCTGCCGCTGCGGTTCGGCACGGTCCTCGACGGTGAGGACGCGGCCCGCCGGCTGCTGGCGGCGGGGTACGACCAGGCCCGCGACTGCCTCGACGAGGTGGCCGGCCACCGCGAGTGGGGCATCCGGATCCGGCACACGGAACCGGCCGCGACCACCCGCCCGGACGCGGCGGGCCTGACGGGCACGCAGTACCTGGTCAGGCGCCGCGAGCGGCTGAAGGCGATCCAGCGAGCCCGCGAAGACGTGGTCGGCGCGGCGGACCGGCTCGAGGAGGCCCTGCGCAGGCAGGCGGCGGACAGCGTGGGGCGCGCGCGGCCCCACGGCGTGCTGGTGAACACGGCGTACCTGGTGGAGACGAGCCGCGAGGCGGAGTTCCACGCGGAGGTGGAGTGGTTCGCCCGCGAGCTGCGCGCGGCGGGCGCCACGGTGGAGACGTCGGGCCCGTGGCCGCCGTACTCGTTCACGGACGTCAAGCTCGGCGTGGCCGCCGATGCCTGACACCGGGGTGCCGGGGCTGCCCGCGGCGGTGGGGGACGACCTGCTCGCCGAGGTCTTCACGCCGAGCGGCACCAACGCCGCCGAGGCCGTCGTCGACCTGCTCGACCGGGTCGTGCACCGCGGGGCCGTCGTCACCGGGGACGTGATCATCTCGCTGGCCGGCATCGATCTCGTGCGGCTCGACCTGCGGTTGCTGCTGCTCGGCATCGAAGGGACACCCGGATGACCCAGCGCATCGCCGCCGACGCCGGCCGTGGGCTCGGGCACCTGGTCGTCACCGTGCTCGACATCCTCAAGGAGGTGCTGGAGCGGCAGGCGCTGCGCCGGCTCGACGCCGGCACCCTCACCCCGGACCAGGTCGAAGCGCTCGGCCAGGCCCTGATCGCGCTGGAGCTCCGGTTCGCCGAGATCCGCGCCGCCCTCGACGAAATCCCTGCGACCGAAGGAGCGAAGTGACCAGACCGGGCCAGACCGGTGGCACCCTCACCGACACCCTCAACGTCCTGCTGGACAAGGGACTCGTCATCGACGCCACGGTGAAGGTGTCCCTGATCGGGATCGAGCTGCTGTCGATCGAGGCCAGGGTCGTGATCGCCAGCGTCGACACCTACATCCGCTACCTCGAGGCGATGCAGCGGGTGAACGCGCAGGGGCAGCAGCCCAACCCCGGGCAGGTCTCCATCGGGCTCGGGCAGACCGTCGGGCTGATCCCGCCGCCGCCACCGACACCGGCCGTCGCGGTGCCGGTCGAGCCCGCCATCCCCGTCGAACAGCCGTGACGCTGCAGCTCTACGGCGTCGTGCGGGCCGGGCACCCGCGTGCGCCGCGGACGGTGTGCTGGGAGGACCTCGCGATGGTCGTCGGCGATCCCGAGCCCGACCCGGCGGCGCACCTGGCGGTGGTGTCCGCGCTCGTCGAGGGCGGCCCGGTGCTGCCGGTCCGGTTCGGCACCGTGGCCGAAGACGAGGAGACCGTCCGCACCGAGGTGCTCGCCCCGGCCGCCGGCGCCTACCGCGCCGACCTCGACCGGCTCGACGGGCTGGCCGAGGTGCACGTCTGCCTGCGGTTCACCGAACCCGGGTCGGCGTGGCGGGCGGCCCGCTCGGACGTCCTGCTCTCGCGGGTCGCCGAACGCGCCCGCGACTCCGTGGCGCTGCCCGCCGGCGAGAGCGCCGACGAGCGGTGGGCGTTCCTGGTCGGGCTGGGTGACCTGCTCGTCGTCCGCGACGCGGTCGCCGGGCTGGCTCGCGACGACGGCGTCCAGGCGGACTGGCTCGGGCCGCTGCCCGCGTACAGCTTCCTCGACCGGCGGACGTGCTCCCGCTGGAGCTGGTGAGCGGGGGCGGAACAGTCGCTGAACACTGGTCACGGCCCTGGCTGCGGTGGCTCGCCGCCGGTGATCCTGGTGCCGTGACCAGCAGTGAAGTCGCGGCGCTCCCGCGGGCCTTCGGCGGGCCCGGCGCCGGGCCCGGGCAGTTCCGCGCGCCGTCCGGGATCGCCGTCGACGCGCGCGGCCGCGTGTGGGTGGCCGACACGGGCAACGACCGCGTGCAGGCATTCACCCGCGACGGCGCGCTCGTGCGCGTCCTGGCCGGGCGGCTCAAGGCGCCGGAAGCGGTCGCCGTCGACGCGGCGGGCAACGTCTACGTCGCCGACACCGGAAACCGCCGCGTGGTGCAGTTCTCGTGGTGGGGCGGCTTCACGCGCGAATTCGTCGGCCTGGTCCGGCCCCGCGGCGTCGCGCTCGACCGCGCCGGGCGGCTGCTGGTCGACGACACCGGGCGGGTGGCCCGGTTCGACACCCGCACGGGCGCCGCGCTGTCCGACACGACCGAGCCGATCAGCTCACCTCGGGACATGGCCGACGACGGCGCGGGCGGTGTCTGGGTCGCCGAGCCGGGCAACCACCGAATCGTCCACTTCGGAGCGTCCGGCTAGCGCTTCGAGATCGAGGCGGTCGCGCGGACCACGGCGGTGCACCGGTTTTCGACGTAGGCGAGCCCGCCCTCTTCGGCGATGCGGCGCGCTTCGGCGGAGACGATGCCCTGCTGCAGCCACAGCGCTTTGGCGCCGATTTCGACGGCTTCGCGGGCGATGCCCGGCGCTTCGGGCGACGGCCGGAAGACGTCGACGAGGTCCACCGGCTCGGGGATGTCCTTCAGCGACCGGTACGCCTTTTCGCCGAGCAGCTCGGTCGCGGTCGGGTGCACCGGGATGATCCGGAAGCCGTGCGCCTGCAGGACCGCCGGGACGCCGTGCGCGGCCTTGGCCGGATCGCGGCTCAGGCCGACGACGGCGATGGTCTTCGCGCCGGCGAGGATCTCCTCTGCGTTCATACCGGTGGAACGCTTCGCCGGCGTCAAAGCTTCCAGAGCCGCAGGCCGCGCACGCGGTAGACCGGCCACACGACGTGCCACGGCTTCCGGTGGGCGAAGGTCGCGGCGCAGGTCAGGATGTTGCGGGCGGACGTCGTCGCCACCTCGTGGCGGTCGGGCCAGATTTCGCCCTTGGCGCCGACCGCGATCCGGAACACGGTCAGCAGGCCACGGCCCTGCAGGTCGTACTTGGCGCCGGTGTCCCCGGAGCCGGGGGCCAGCTCCGCGATCTCGGCGCCGAACGCGCGGGCCGCCTGCGGGGCCACCTCGGCGGGGACGACGCCGACACTGCGCATGATCGCCTTGCCGTGCATGCGCCGCGCGTAGCGGAACAGCAGCGCGCGCTCCCACCACGGCAGCAGCCGGTGGTGCTTGAGGAGGGCCGCGCACTCGCCGTGCCCGATCGCGAAGATGCTCGTCAGCTCGTCGTAGGCGCCGTTCGTCGCCGGTTCGTTCAGGTGCAGCCGCACCTCGAACCGGGTACGTGCGGTGAGTTCGTCGAGCACCTCGCGGCGATCGAGCCGCGCCTTCGCGCGCGAGAGCGACCAATCGGACATCGAACCTCCAGACGTCGCGCACAGGCTAATTGGCGCGCGACGCCGGGACCACGCTTTCAGCCGATCTTCTCGCCGTACATCTCGCCGAGCGGGTCGGAGATCAGCTCGACGCGGGCACCGTCCGGATCGGACAGGTAGATGGAGGTCTTGCTCTCCAGCAGGTACTGCACGCCGGCCTCGTCGAGCTTGTCCTTGATCGCGCTCCACCGTTCGGGCGTGACGGACAGGGCCAGGTGGTGCAGTCCACCGAGGACCTCCGCGTACGGGCCGAGGTCCAGCCCGGGCAGGTCGAAGAAGGCGACCGCGTTGCCGTTGCCGACGTCGAAGAAGAAGTGGCTGGAGCCGGGGTAGTCGCGGTTCTCGATGAGTTCGGTGAGCGGGAAGCCGAGGACGTCCTGGTAGAACTCGATGGTCCGCTCGACGTCGCTGGAGATCAGCGCGGTGTGGTGGATGCCGCGCCCGTTCGTCGCCGGGCGTTCGGCGGCCGGGCGCAGGTGGCGCTCGCGCAGCGCGTCGCGGGCTTCGGCGAGCTTGGTGACCTCGGCCGGGGTCGGTGCCATGTCCCTCACGTCCCTTCCTGGTGTGTCCCCGACGCTACGCCTGATTTATCTCGCGCGCAAGAGGTTGTCTGGCGAGAGTTCCGCTGGACGGAACATCGCCGCTTGTGTGCGGGAGGCGCGCACGGCAGAGTCCCGGTGGTGGATGTCAGCAAGGTGCAGGAGGCCGCGTCGGCGCTGGCGGGGGCCTATGCCACGCGCGAGCCGATCGAGCCGCTGATCAAGACGTACCCCGACGCGGGCGTCGAGGACGCCTACCGGATCCAGCAGGAGCAGGTGCGCCGCTGGGGCGAGGGCGGCGACGCCGTCCGCGGGCACAAGGTCGGCCTCGCGTCGGCGGCGATGCAGCGGCAGATGGGCGTCGACCAGCCCGACTACGGGCACCTCACCGGCAGCATGTTCCACCTGGAGCACCAGCCGATCCCGACGTCGGCGTTCCTGCAGCCGCGGATCGAGCCGGAGATCGCGTTCGTGCTCGGCTCGGCCCTGCGCGGCCCGGGCGTGACGGTCGCCGACGCGGTGCGGGCGGTCGACTTCGTGCTGCCGTCGCTGGAGATCGTCGACTCCCGCATCCAGGACTGGAAGATCTCGCTGTTCGACACGATCTCCGACAACGCGTCGTCCGGCGGGGTGGTGCTGGGCAGCAGCCCGACCTCGTTGGGGTCGGTGGATCTGCGGCTGGCGGGCTGCGTGCTGTACCAGAACGGAACGGTGGCGGCGACCGGCGCGGGCGGCGCGGTGCTCGGGTCGCCGGTGAACTCGCTGGTGTGGCTGGCGAACACGGTGGGGCCGTTGGGCGTCACCCTCGAGCCGGGTCACGTCGTGCTGCCGGGCTCGATGACCCGGGCGATCCCGGTGTCCCCGGGCGACACGATCGTCACCACGATCGCCGGGATCGGCAGCGTCACGGCGGTCTTCGCTCCTGCTCCTGCTTCGGAGGAATCGTGAACGTGCGCGAGGCGGCGGCTGCGCTGTTGGGGACGGTTTCGGAGCGCGCGCCGCTCTCCGCCGAGTGGCCGGACCTGGACGTCGACACGGCGTACGCGATCCAGGACGAGGCGCTGCGGCAGCGGCGGGCGCGCGGCGAGACGCTCGTCGGGGTGAAGCTGGGGCTGACCTCGCGGGCCAAGCAACAGCGGATGGGGATCGATTCACCGCTGCTGGCCTGGCTGACGGACGCGATGGTGCTGCCGGCGGGCGTGCCGGTGCCGCCACTCATTCATCCGCGTGCGGAGCCGGAGCTGGTGTTCGTGCTGGGCCGCCGCCTGGCCGGACCCGGCGTCACGGCGGCGACGGCCCTGGCCGCGGTCGACCGCGTGTACGGCGGCATCGAGGTGATCGACAGCCGGTACGAGGACTACCGCTTCACCCTCCCGGACGCGGTGGCGGACAACGGCTCGTCGGCGTACTTCAGCGTCGGCCCGGTGGGCCTGCCGCCCGCTTCGCTGGACCTTTCGCTCGAGGCGACCCTGCTGGAGGTCGACGGCCAGATCGTCGACACGGCAACGGGAGCGGCGGTCCAGGGCCACCCGGCGGAAGCGCTGGCCCTGGCGGCGAACACCCTGGCAGCGCGCGGCTTGGCTTTGGAGCCGGGCTGGCTGGTCCTGACCGGCGGCATGACGGACGCGGTCCCGCTCCACCGCGCCTCCCGCATCGCGGCCCACTTCTCCCACCTGGGCTCCCTGACCCTCACCACCTGACGCCTGATGCCCCACCAATCACGCGAGATGCCCCGCCAATCACGCGAGATCCGCGCCCAATCACGCGAGATCCGTGTCTGATCACGCGAGTGACGCGTACTGGACTGGGGTGTGGGTGCATCAGCCTGCGGTGTCGGCGCGGTCGGCGATGCGGCTGATGCCCGTTATCACCCGCGGCCAGACTGCGCGGGGCAGGTCGTGGCCCATGCCGGGGATGATGTCGAGGTCTGCCCCTGGGATTGCCCGGGCCGTGGCGCGGCCGCCCGAGGGGTGCACCAACGGGTCGCGGGCGCCGTGCACCACCAGAGCCGGTACGCGGACCCTTCGCAGCAGCGGGGTGCGGTCGCGGTCGGCCATGATCGCGGCGAGCTGGCGCAACGAGCCGCCCGGGGGTACGCCTCGGTCGTACGTGCGCTCGGCCCGCCGTCGCATCCGGTCCTCGTCGAACGGGTAGCCCGGCGAACCGATCAGCCGGAACGTGCGCACCAGCAGCTCGACGTAGTCCGCGCGGGTCCGCGGGGGCGCCGTGAGCAGCATCGGCATCGTCCGCGGGCTCGGGCGGCCGACCAGGCGGCCGCCGGTGCTCGACATGATCGACGTCAGGGACCGCACCCGCGCCGGGTGCCGGATGGCCAGGGTCTGCGCGATCATCCCGCCCATCGACGCTCCGGCCACGTGCGCGGCGGGGACGCCCAGCGCGTCCAGCAGCCCGGCGGCGTCGTCGGCCATGTCCGCCAGGGAGTAGGGCGCGCTGCGCAGCACGTACGCCTGCGCGAGGTTCGCCCGTCCGCGCATCCGGCTCGACCGCCCGGCGTCCCGGTTGTCGAACCGGATCACCCGGAATCCGCGCTCGGCCAGGTCCGTGCAGAACTCCTCGTCCCACCAGATCATCGGGGCGCCGAGGCCCATGATGAGCAGGAGCGGCCGCGCGCCGGGGGCGCCGAACGCCTCGTGGCACAGCTCGACGCCGTTGACGCGCGTCAGGTGCTCGGTCATGGTGGCTCGTTCCGGTAGGCGCGGGCCTGGATCTCGTACAGCTCGTGGTAGATCCCGCCGGCGCGGATCAGCTCGTCGTGGGTACCTTCTTCGATCAGCCTTCCTTTTTCCAGCACCAGGATCCGGTCGGCCGACCGGATGTTGGCCAGCCGGTGCGTCACCAGCACCGTCGTGCGGCGGCCGCGGCCCGAGCGGCTCGCGTGCTGCAGCCCGGCGAACACCCGGGCTTCGGCGCGGGCGTCGAGCGCCGCCGTCGGCTCGTCGGCCACCAGGACCGCGGCGTCGCGGTAGATGCCGCGGGCGATGCCCATGCGCTGCCACTGGCCGCCGGACAGGTCGTGGCCCTCGTCGAACTTCTTCGACAGGACCGTGTGCTCCTTGCCGGGCAGGCCCGAGATCACCTCGTCCGCGCCCGAGTGGCCGACGGCCTCCTGCCACGCCAGCCCGTCCGGGTCGGCCCGGCCGAGCCGCCCGACCGTGATGTTGTTCGCCGCGGTCATCGGCCACTCCGCCGGTTCCTGCGCGATCACCGCGATGTTCGCGTGCACCGACGCCGGGTCCGCGCGCGCCAGGTCGACGTCGTCCCAGCGGACCGTGCCCTCGTCCGGCGGGTAGAGCCCGGTGAGGAGCTTGCCGAGGGTGGTCTTGCCCGAGCCGTTCTCGCCGACCAGCGCGACGACCTCGCCGCGCCGGATCGTCACCGAGACGTCCCGCAGGGCCGGGGTCTTCCCGCCGGGGTAGGTGAACGTGACGCCGTCCAGCCGGATCTCGCCGGGGTCGGCGGGCGCGGTGACCGACGTCGGCGGGTGCTGCCGTTTCTCCGACTCCACGAGCAGCTGGTTGTAGAACCCGATGTAGAAGGAGTCCTCGTACAGCGAGTTGACCGCGCGCATGGTGCTCGACAGCGCCGTCGACGCCGTGCGCATCGCCAGCACCGCCGTGCCGGCCAGCGCCAGCTCCATGCCGCCGGTGTAGAGCAGCCAGCCGAGCACCAGGTACGCGACGGCCGTGCCCAGGCCGGCGGCCGCCCGCCCGGTGGTGCGCACCAGGTTGCTCCGGTGCGCCAGCCGGATCTCCTCGCGCGTGAGGCTGCGCGAGATGCGCCGGTACTCGCCGAGCAGCGGCTCCTGCAACGTCAGTGCGTGCCGTTCGAGGGCCATCGAGCGCCAGGTGGCGACCTCTTCCACGACCGACTTGCGGATGTTGCGCCCGACGGTGTCGACGTAGTGCCGGTAGTTCAGCTTCGCCACCCGCGCGGCGGCCCAGCCGTCGGCCGCGGCGGCGAGCAGCAGCACCGGCGCGAGCCACGGGTCGAGCAGCCCCGCCGTGATCATCGCCGCCACGAGCGAAATCGTCGACGACGTCAGGTCGGCCAGCCGGCGCAGGCTCGTCTCGATGGCGTGGACACCGTACCGCGCGCCTTGCCGCGCCAGCTCCCGGAAGTCCGCGTCCTCGAACGCGATCAGCCCGACGCGCACGACCGCGGCCGTCACCGCGTCGTCCGCCGCCGCTGTCACCCGCGGCCGCAGCGCTCCCTCGACGGCGGCGACGGCCGCGTCCAGCAGCGCGCGCGCCGCGTACGACCCGGTGACGACCGCGATCGCCGGCAGCGACTGCAGCACGCGTTCCGGGGTCGGGCCTTGTTCGAGCAGCGCGGTGAAGACGTTCGCGGTGGCGAGCAGCCCGAACGCCGTGACACAGCCCGAAACGACGTGCACGACGGCGGCCAGCAGCGTCAGCCGTGGCGATGTCCGCCACGCCAGGCGCAGCACGACCGAGACCGCGGTGGGCAGCGCCCGCACGGCCTGGCCGAAGCCCGCGGCGGCCACGCGTTCGTCGACGCGCGCCCACTCGGGCATCTTCACGTTCTCGACCCCGATCAGCGGGGGCGGGTCCGTGGTGGTGGTATCGGTCACGCCCCCATCTGTACTCCGGGGGTCCGACAGTTCCGGGCCCGCTACTGCTCCTTCCGGGTGTACCGCGCGCGCAAAAACGGGCTGTACGTCGGGTTTTCACCCATCCGGATGGCGATTTCGTGCGTCAGCGTCCCGCCGTCCGGCGTGAGCCGGTGCCGGGCGATCCCGCGCGCGGTCTTCTTTTCGAGGGTCAGCGTGCCACCGGTCCAGCCGCCGCGGGCGGGTGACTCGGGTGGGAAACCGTAGCTGTCGAAGCCGTACCAGAGCGTCTCGCCGGTGTCCGGATCGGCGGTGAAGACGTTGTGGCCGAGGAACTCCGAGCCGTCTTCCCGGCGTTGCCGGTAGTGCTGGACCACCGCGAAACCGTTGAGCGCCAGCCGGTACTCGCAGTCCGCGTGCGCGGTCGAGGCCGGCGCCCACGGCGAGGCGGCGAGCTCCTCGGTGCCGGTCCAGTCGCCGACGAACGCCTTCAGCGCTTCGTGCGCGGGACCGAGGCGGGGCATGTCCATGGTGTCTCCATTTCGACAGGTGCCTGTCGATATGCGAGGCTAGCACGCATGCGGTCGCACCGAGCCGAAACGTTCACCCGCGTGATCGACGCGGTCTTCGCCTGCAACGGCGGGTTCCTCGCGGCGGGCGACGCCCTGACCGCGCCGGTCGGGCTCACCGCGGCGCAGTGGCAGGTGCTCGGCTTCCTCGAGGACGGCCCGGCGACCGCGGCCGAGGTGGCCCGCCGCCGCGGGCTGCGCCGGCAGAGCGTCCAGGAGACGGTGAACCGCCTGCTGCGCAACGGAATGCTCGACCGGCTGCCGAACCCGGCCGACGCGCGGGCGCCGGTGTTGTCGTTGACGCGCCGGGCGCGCGCGGCGATGCGGGACCTGGGGGAGACGCAGGTCGCGTGGGCGGAGGACGTGGCGGCGGAGGTGTCCCAGGAGGATTTGGAGACGACACTCCGCACGCTGCAGCAATTGCGCGCGGTGGTGGACCGGTCGCGGTTGTCCCAGGCGTGACAATACCCGCCTGAACGGGATCTCCTGGCAGGAAAAACTCACGACCAGAGAACGTTCGACATTTCTTTGTCGCGCAGCTGTCGTTTTTCGGATGTCGGTTCCCTGTTCCGATCCGGCGAAGCTGCGGTACCGTCTTGCGTGTTCTGCGTAAGTGTCGGTGGCAGCGTCCGGCGCACGTCGGTCGGATATGGAGAGCGCATGGCGGTCAACTTCCAGCTCCGCGATCTCATGCACCCGATGGACCGCACGGCCCGTTCCGCACTGGAAGCCGTGCCGCTGCTCCAGACCGCCGTTGCCGCCTACAGCAAGGTGTATTCGGACAAGGTGTGGCGGCATTTCCTGTTGTCGAACGCCGTCCGGCTCGGCCCGCGGCAGCTGCCCGAGTACTACCGGATGCTGCCGCCGATCTGCGACGCGCTGGGCATCGCCGTGCCCGAGATGTACCTGATGGCCGGCCAGCCGAACGCCATGACGATCGGCCGGGAACAGCCGATGATCGTGCTGTACAGCGAACTCCTCGAGTGCCTCGACGAGCAGGAGGTCCGGGCGGTGATCGCGCACGAGTGCGGCCACATCGCGTTCGACCACGTGCTCTACCGGCAGATGGCCCAGCTCGCGGGACTGGGCGGCGTGACGCTCGTGTCGATGATCCCGGGGGTCAAGCAGGTGAGCGGCGTGGCCATGCTCGCATTGCAGGAAACCCTGCTGAATTGGCAGCGGAAGAGCGAGTTGTCCGCGGATCGCGCCGCCGCGATGTGCACCGGCGGACCGGACGCGATGCGGCGCGCGATCTTTCACATGGTCGGGATCCCGAAATGGCTGCCGGGTGACGTCGACATCGAGGAGTTCGAGGCGCAGACGCACGAGTTCGACGCCTTCAAATCCAACTCGGTGTGGAACAAACTCATCAACTACGAGACCCGGTCGATGAGCACCCACCCGGTGCCGATCGCCAGGGTCAAATACCTGCAGGACTGGACGAAGTCGGACTCGTTCCGCATTCTCACCGGCGCGATGGACGAACGGCGGCAGCTGGCCGGCGCGAGGTGCGCGCACTGCCACGTGCAGATCCGGCCGGACTGGCGGTTCTGCCAGGCCTGCGGCACCCCCGTCACACCCGTGCTGGAAGCGCGGTCCACCCCTGCCGCGCTGGAAGGCCGAGCCGAATGAACCTGCTCAAGACCGAGCGCATCGTGTCGGTGGCGCTCCCCGATCTCACCCCGGTCGCGCACCGGATCATGAACCACTTCGCCGGCCCCGAACGCGAAGTCGCCGGGCAGCCGCGCATGATGATGAACTACGGCTACTACCTGCCGCCCAGCTGGGAAATCAGCATCCACGAGCGGTCGTTCCGGCCGATCGGGCAGCACCGGGGCGCGCTGAAGATCGAGCTGGTGCCGCAGGCGGGCACCACGATGGTCCGGCTGTCGGCGGGCGTCTTCGGCATCCCGGTCGGCACCGAGCAGCTGACCTGGAAGGTCAAACTCGGCCAGCTGTGGCGGGACATCCGGCAGACCGGGCTGCACGACGACGCGCTGCTCCAGTCCGAGGAGTTCCTCACCGAGGCCGCGCACCAGCTCGCGGAACGCGGTGGGCCCGCGCCGGCCCCGCCGCAGCTGCTGCCGCCCGGGCAGCCACCGTACGGCCAGCCGGTCTTCGCCCCGCCGTTCGCGGCGGGCGTGCCCGCCGGGCCGCCGCAGCCGGTCCCGGCCGGCCCGCCCGTGGTCAAGATCTACTGTTCCCACTGCGGGGCGCAGGTCAGCGCGGAGGCCCGGTTCTGCCCGTCGTGCGGCACCAAACGGGAGTGACGGCTCACCCGTGGCGCGTCAAGAACCGCGCCACGGTGGCGATCGCGTGCCTGAGCCCGCCTTCGACGGTCGCCAGCGGGTCGCCGATCGCCGGCGGCACCGCGTCCGCGCGGGTGTGCGTGTTCCGCATGATCTCGAGGCAGGGGCTGCCGAGGGACCGGTGCAGGATCCGTCCCGCCGGTCCGTCGCCGGCCAGATGGGTGCGCACGGCCGACAGTGCGGTGCCCGCGCCCGGCACGACACCGCCGTTCGAGACGGCGCTCGCGATCGCCAGCGCTCGCACGGCGATCGGTACCACCGCCGGTTCCACCCGCACGACGGCTCGTCCGGTGTCGGCGAGTTCGGGCGCGTTCCCCGCCATCACGGTCGTCGTCGACGCCGTCACCAGCACGCGGTGCGCGCGCCCGGGACGGGCGTCGCCGACGCCGGTCCCGGTCAGCTTCGCCAGCCCGGCCAGGGTCGCCGCCGCGACGGGCGCCTGCGCCGGGAAGATCACCACGACCTGGGCCGCCAGGAACATCAGCCGTTTCACCAGGTAGGGGGCGATCCACGGCGCGACGACCAGCAGTGGACGGCGTTCCCGCGGGGTCGCGGCGCGGCCGATCGACCGCGTGTCGACGTCCTTGGTCTCTGACAGGAGAACCACGGGATCGTCCAGGATCACCGGGGTGGCGGCGGCGTTGGGGGCGATCAGCTTGGACGTGAAGGTGAGCCTGCTCGTCAGTTCCATCCTCGGCGTGCCGCCGGTGGCGAGGCCGACCTCGACGTTGCCGGGACCCGCCCGGTGGATCGCGGCCGCCGTCGTCGCGGCGACCTCGTCGTGCCCGAGCGCGGTGCGGAGCACGGTTTCGAGGCCGGCTGCCGTGTGCACCGGCGTGGCCATGGCCGACAGGGGACGGCGCAGGCCGGCCACGCACCGTTCGAGGTCACGCAGCAACGCCGCGGGCTCGGCGCCGGACTCGACCTCACGCACCGCTTCCGAGAGGATTTCGCCGGTCAGCAGCGCGGCCGTCTTCGCGCCGTCGCCGAACTGCCGCCGCATGGCCTCGGCCAGGTCCTGGAGCGGCCCGCCGCCGGTGATCCGCAGGACGTCGTCGCCGTGCGCGGTGCCGATGCTCCGGCGGATCGCCGCCGTCGTTTCCGCGATCTCGTCGAAGACCGCGGGCCGGGCGGGCTTCGACGGTGCCGGCCGGCGGACCGGAGGCGGGGGTGGCGGCGGCGACTGCCACGCGCGGTTCCGGACCAGCTCGAGGTGCCCGACCCGGTTGGTCCCCAGCTGCTGCGGCCGGGGAAAACCGCCGATCACCATGTCGCGGAGGACCCGGTCGTAGATGTCGGTCATCCGCAGCCGTTCCGGGCCGTCCGCGATCCCCTGGCCGAGCACTTCGACGAGCGAGCCGGTGAACGCCGTGTGGCGCGCTCCCGGCGGGGCCATCGACGGGCTGTTCCGCGGCGAAGACGTCAGGACGTAGGTGCCGTCGATCTCCAGCTGGCCGGCGACCACCGAGGCCGGATCGGACATCGTGTGCAGGGCCCGGCCGCTGAAACAGCAGTCGAGCACGACGATCAGCCGCCGGGCGGGGGCGCGGCGGACGGCCTCGCGCACCCACGCGTACCGCAGGCCGGTGAACTTCGGTGATTCGTCGGTCATGTCTCCGACGGCGAGGATCAGTTCCCCGTCGTCGGTGTCCGGCAAGCCGTGCCCGGCGAAGTAGACGACCAGGGTGTCCGTCGCCTCCCCGGCGACCCGTTCGAGCGTCGAAGCGAGCTTGCGGGCGTCCGCCACGTTCGACGGCACCACGCAGTTGGCGGCGTCGAGGCCCCAGACGTCCGGATCGGTGAGGACGGCGGCCAGGTCGGCGACGTTGTTGCGGACGGTGGGGAGCGGCGTGAGCCCCGGGTGCCTCGGGGTGCTGTCGACGCCGATCAGAATCGCCCGCGACCGCTTCGGGTCGGGCAGTGAGTCGCTCATTCCGGTGGCAGCAGCCGGGTGATCGCCGTGACTATCTCCGCGGGATCTTGCACGTTTCCGGCCTCGATTTCGACAATCCGATCCTTCGTGGTGATCTTCAGCTTGAGATCGCGCGAGCGGTGCTTGATCCACGTGGCGATCGAATTCGCCACGACGGTGCCCGCCCCGCCCGCGCCCAGTGCCACCACGAGCACGTCGGCCACCGCGCCCATTTCACCCGGCCGCTGCTCGGCCGGTTTCCAATTCACCCGCGTCGACCGCAGTTCGTCTTCCGCCGCCAGCCAATCACGCAGCGAGCGAAGCTCGGATTCGGTGGTTTCGATGGTGAGTTCCACCGCGCCATCGTTCCCGCTGGGACACCGGAGGACAATCGGCCGATTCGGCGGTCAGCGGGCCGAACCGGGACCGGGGAGCAGGTCGACGTCGTTGGCGTGCATTGTTTCGCCACAATGGGCGCAGCGGAGGTCGGCGCTGCTGATTTCGCCGCACGCGTGGTGGCGGTAGAGCACCGGCGGCCCCGCCTCGCCCGCCAGCCACTTGTCGCCCCAGCGGGTCATCACCATCAGCATGTCGACCAGTTCGGTGCCCTTTTCCGTCAGGACGTACTCGTGGCGCGGCCGCCGGTCGTACGGGCGGCGTTCCAAAACGCCTTCGTCGACCAGGTGGTTGAGCCGCTCGGTGAGCACCTTGCGCGAGATGCCGAGGTCGGCCTGGAGCTGCTCGAACCGGCTGAACCCGGCCCACACGTCACGGAGGATCAGCGGCGACCACGGTTCGCCGATGACGTCGAGCGTGCGCGCGATCGAGCACGGGGCCAGTTCGCTGAAGTTCGTGCGCTGCATGACGGCCAGGTTAGCACTCAGGGTTCCCTTAAGGAACTTGAGCTGCTACGGTTCTGGAGTCTCCTGAAGGAACCCAGAAGGGAAGGTCGCGATGAGCAAGGTCTTCAGCGCCCACGCCGTGTCGGTCGACGGGTACATCACCGGCCGCGACGCCGGTCCGGGGCGCGGGCTCGGCGACGGCGGGACGCTCTTCGACTGGTACACCGGCGGGGACACCCGGAGCCGGGTCTTCGACTTCTTCGAGCTCAGCGAGCCGAGCGCCCGCGTCTTCGACGCCTTCGCCGGCCGGGTCGGCGCGATAGTGGCCGGCCGCAACACCTACGAAGATTCGGAGCGCTTCGGCGGCGGCAGCCCGCACCCGGACGCCCCGCTGTTCCTGCTCAGCACCCGGCCGGCGCCCGAGCTGACCGAGCGGCAGACCCTCGTGGGCACCATCGAGGACGCGATCGCGGCGGCCCGCGAGGCGGCCGGCGGCAAGGACGTCGGGCTCATGGGCGGCGGCGTCCTGACCTCGGCCCTCGAGGCGGGGCTCATCGACGAAATCGTGCTCCATCAGGTGCCCGTGCTGCTCGGCGGCGGCCGGCCGTTCTTCCGGGAGCTACCGTCGCACGTGCGGCTCCGGCTCGTCGAGGCCGTGCCCGCGCCCGGCGTCACCCACCTCCACTACGCAGTCGCCTGAACACACCTCGTCGAAGGAGAAGACCACCATGCTCGAAGCCGACGTCCGCCGCGTCCTCGCCACCGCCGCGCTCGGCCACCTGGCCACCGTCCTGCCCGACGGCGGGCCCCACGCGGTCCCGGTCTGGGTCGACCCGGAGGGCGACCGGATCGCCGTCATGACCGGCCCGGACTCCCGCAAGGCCCGCAACCTGCGGCGCGACCCGCGCGTCGCGCTTTCCCTGACCCCGTTGGACAACCCGTTCGAGCCGGTGATCATCCGCGGCCGGGTGGCCGAGTGGCTCGAGGGGGACGCCGCCTGGGCGATCGTCGACCGGATCTCGACGAAGTACGTCGGGGGCCCGTACCCGCGGGAGCAGCAGCGGGTGGTCGCCCTGATCGAGGTCGAGCGCCAGAGCGTGGGGATGGGCTGACGTCAGTCCGGCTTGATCCCGAGCAGCGTCAGGAACGTGCGGAACCCGGCGGGCATGTCGACCGCCGCCGGGTCGAGGAGCCACTGCAGCTGCAGGCCGTCCAGGACGGCGACCGCGATGGGGGCCAGCTGTTCCGGGGTCGTGCCCGGCGGCAGCTCGTCGCGGTGGCGCTCCAGCATCTGGGCCATGCCCGTGCGGACCCGGGCGTAGCGGTCGCGGAAGTACTCCCGTGCCGGGTGGTCCTCCGTGACGCTGTCCGCCGACAGCACCGTGTACGTCTGGACGATGCCCGGCCGCGTCGCGTTGTAGTCGACCAGGTCCGCCAGCTGGTTCACCGTCATCGCCGACGGGTCGCCCGGCGGCGCGTGGCCGAAGTGCAGCAGGTCCCACTCGTCCCGGGTCTCCAGCACCGCCGTCAGCAGGTCCTCCTTGGTGGGGAAGTAGTGCATCAGCCCCTGCTGGGTCAGCCCCACGCGCTCGGCGACCGCGGCCAGCGAAGTGCCGCGATAGCCGCGCTCGGCGATCACCTCGAACGCCGCTCGGACGATGCTCGCTCGGCGGTCGGCGCCCCTGGCCCGGGTCATGATCCCGAGCCTACGGGACAAGCCGTCACGGAACCATAACGTTCACTACCCACCGCCAGGTAGGGTGGCGACAGGACGGACCGCGGAGGGTGCGCATGAGCTTCGACGTCGACGCGCTGCTGGCCGAGCTCGACCTGGACACGAAGGCGAGCCTGCTCGCCGGCCAGGACGTCTGGTCCCTGCCCGCGCTGCCCCGGATCGGGCTCGCGTCCCTGGTCCTCTCCGATGGCCCGGTCGGCGTCCGCGGGACGCGGTGGAGCCCGGACGACCCCTCGGTGACCCTGCCCAGCCCGACCGCGCTCGCCGCGAGCTGGGACCCGCGGCTGGCGGTCGAGGCCGGCCGCCTGCTCGCGCAGGAGGCCCGGCGCAAGGGCGTGCACGTGCTGCTCGCGCCCACCGTCAACCTCCACCGGTCGCCGCTGGGCGGCCGGCACTTCGAGTGCTACTCCGAAGATCCGCTCCTCACCGGGATGATCGGCGCCGGCTACGTCACCGGCGTGCAGGACGGCGGGGTCGCCGTCACGGTCAAGCACTTCGTCGCCAACGACTTCGAGACCGAACGCTTCACCGCCGACGTGCACGTCGGCGAGCGCGCGCTGCGCGAGCTCTACCTCGCGCCCTTCGAACTCATCGTCCGGCGGGCGAAGCCGTGGGGGATCATGGCCGCCTACAACAGCGTCAACGGCGTCACGATGACCCAGCACGCCGAGCTGCTCAACGGCGTGCTGCGCGACGAATGGGGCTTCGACGGGTTCGTCGTCTCCGACTGGCTGGCCGCGCGCGACACCGTCGCCTCCGCCAACGGCGGCCTCGACGTCGCCATGCCCGGCCCCCGCACGGTGTTCGGGGAACAGCTCGCCGAAGCCGTTCGCGGCGGCGAAGTCGACGAAGCCGTCGTCGACACCATGGTCCGCCGCGTGCTCCTGCTGGCCCACCGGGCCGGCGCGCTCGGCGACACCCCCGCGCCCGAGCAGTCCGATGTGGACGGTGACGCGGTCGCGCGCGAGGTCGCGCACCGGTCGTTCGTGCTGCTCAGCAACGAAACCGGCGTGCTTCCGCTGCGAGAGCCGGAAAGCATCGCGCTCATCGGCGCGCTCGCCGCCGACCCGAAGATCCTCGGCGGTGGCAGTGCCACCGTGTTCCCCGACCACGTCGTCTCCCCTCTCGACGGCCTGAAAGCGGCCGTTCCCCCGGGCACCGAGCTCGGTTACGCGCCCGGTGCCGATCCGCGAACGACGTTACCGGCCGCCACCGACAGTTTCCGGCTCCGCGCGACGGCCCGGGCCGCCGACGGCACCGAACTCGCCGAGTTTCCCCTGCGCCAGGCCAGGATCGACTGGATCGGCGAACTGCCAGCCGGGCTCGACATCGCCACCCTCGCCTCGGTCGAGATCGCCGGCACGTTCCTCCCGGACCGCGGCGGGACGCACACCTTCGGCGTCACCGGGCCCGGCGACCTCCGCCTGACCGTCGACGGCCAGACCCTCTTCGACGGCGTGAACCTGCCGGAGGGCGGGGACATCTTCACGTCGATCATGCAGGTCCACGAGCAGCGGCGGGAGATCGAACTGACCGCGGGCGAGCCGGTCGACGTCAGCCTGACGTACTGGATCCCGTCCGAGATGGCCGAGTTCGCCCGCGGCACCTTCGCCTGGGTCACCTTCGCCCTCGGCCACCGCGGCCCGGTGCTCGACCCGGACGCCGCCCTCGAGGAAGCCGTGGCCCTGGCGGCGAAATCCGAGGTCGCCGTGGTCGTGGTCGGCACCACCGCCGAGGTCGAGAGCGAAGGCTTCGACCGGACGTCGCTCGCGCTGCCCGGACGCCAGGACGAGCTCGTCACGCGGGTCGCGCGGGCCAACCCGAACACCGTCGTGGTCGTCAACGCCGGTTCCCCGGTGGAGCTGCCGTGGCGTGCCGAGGTCGCCGCGGTGCTGCTCACGTGGTTCCCCGGCCAGGCAGGCGGTGACGCACTCGCCGACGTCCTCTTCGGCCGCGAAGAACCCGGCGGCCGCCTCCCGACGACCTGGCCGGCGAAGCTCGAAGACGCTCCGGTCACCGACGTGACCCCTCAGGACGGCGTGCTCGAGTACGGCGAAGGCGTGTACATCGGCTACAGCGCCTGGGCCCGTGGTGAGCAGCAACCCGCCTACTGGTTCGGCCACGGCCAGGGCTACACGACCTGGGTGTACGAAGAACTCGACGCCTACCCGGACGACGAAGGCGGCGCGCGCGTGCGGGTCCGCGTACGCAACACCGGAACGCGCAAGGGCCGCGAAGTCGTCCAGCTCTACCTGGCCCCGACCGAACGCGGCGACCGGCCGCACCGGTGGCTGGCCGGCTTCGCGAGCGTCGAAGCCGGGCCCGGCCAGGCCGTCGAGACCGACATCGCCATCACGCCGAGGTCGGCCGAGGTCTGGCGCGACGGCTGGCGGCACATCGCCGGCGAGTACGTCCTGGAGGCGTCGCACTCCTACGCCGAACCGCGGCTGAGCACGCGGGTGGTGCTGCAGAAAATCCGTTGATCGCCGCGGACCGGGCCCCTAAGGTCGTCCCCGCACCCTCGACCAGGCGAAAGGAGGTGGGACCGATGATCACGCAACCGATCATGCGCTCCCACCCCGGTAAGAGGGTGCCGGGTATCTGACCCCGGGAGCGCGCTCCCGGAAGGATTCCCGTGACCGAACTGGTTATCCGCTCGCTCGAAGCGGGCGAAGAAGCACTGTTCACCTCCCTGCCCGACCGCGGCCTCGTCGGCCGCACGCTGCTCGGCGACGACTTCGCCGAGATGGCGGCGAAGGGCGAATACCGGCCCGAGTGGACGTGGGTCGCCCTGCGCGACGACGTCGTCGTGGCCCGCGCGGCCTGGTGGGCCAAGCCCGGCGACGAAGCACCGATCGCGCTGGACTGGTTCGACTTCACCGACTTCGACGCCGCGGTCGCCCTGTTGAAGACGGCGCCGCTGCACGGGGAATACGCCCTGCACACGCCACCGGCGTGGGCGGCCGATCCGCAGGTCGCGGCCGAAGTCAACGGCCGGGTCGAGGCGGCCGAAAAGGCGGGCTACCGCAAGCTCGTCGAGCGCTACCGCTTCCGCTGGACGCCGGAAAACGGCCTGCCGGCGAAGCCCGGCCGGCTCGAGTTCCGGCCGGAGCCGGACGACGACGTCATCCTCGACGTCTTCAAGCGTGTGCACGTCGGCAGCCTCGACGCGCACGTCCGCAAGACCGTCGAGGAGCACGGCATCGACGCGGCCGCGCAGGAGGACCTCGACATCATGAAGTGGATGCCGGGGCCGCGGGAGTGGTGGCGGCTGGCGTACACGCGCGAAGGCGAACTGGTCGGCCTGACCCTGCCGAGCCGCAACGTCTACGACCCGGTGATCGGGTACGTCGCCGTGGTGCCGGAGCACCGGGGCCACGGCTACGCCTACGACCTGCTGGTCGAGGCCACGCACGACCTCGTCGCCCAGGGCGCGGACCGGATCGTCGCGGGCACCGACGTCGGCAACATCCCGATGGCCAAGGCGTTCGCCAAGGCGGGCTACCCGGTGACACAGCACCGCATCGATTTCGTCTGACCCTCCTCGTGAGTGGCAAGGCGAGTTCTAACGCGCCTTGCCACTCACGACCCGGGGCGATACCGTCGCTAGAGCGATCTATCAAATCGGGGGCGATGATGGACAAGGGACTGCCGGTACTGCGGGTGATCCTCGGCTTCTCGCTGCTCAGCACGACGCTGCACTACGCCCACAACGCCATCCGCGTCGCGGACTACCCCCAACTGCCGGGCGTTCCGGCGGCCGCGGCGGGCATCGCGGTCGCTGTCGCGTGGGTGCTGCTCACGGCGTTCGGCTGGCTCGGCTACCGCGCGTACACGCAAGGCCGGTATCCCAGGGCGCTCGCCTTCCTGCTGGTCTACTCCCTGACCGGAATCGTCACGCTGGGGCATTTCCTGACCGGCGTCCCGCAGATCCCGGCGTTCTGGTTCGCGACGATCTTCACCGACGCCGCCGCCGGGCTGGCCCTGTGGGCGTTCCTCACCTGGGCCTGGGCCACGCTCAACCGGGTGACCGCGCGAGATCAAGTTTCTACACAACATTGACCTCCGTCTGACTCGTGTAGACAATCGAGTGAGTGACCACCACCACACCGGTTGCCTTCGACCGCTGTCCCGACGAGTACCGCCACTGGCACCTCCGGCTCGACGGGGAGGTGGCCTGGCTGGAGCTGGACGTCGACGAGCAGGGTGGTCTGGTCCCGGGGTACGAGCTCAAGCTCAACTCCTACGACCTCGGTGTCGACATCGAGCTCTACGACGCCACCCAGCGGCTGCGGTTCGAGCACCCCGAGGTGCGCGTGGTCATCGTGACCAGCGCGAAGGACAAGGTGTTCTGCGCCGGCGCGAACATCCGGATGCTCGCCGCGTCGGAGCACCACTGGAAGGTCAACTTCTGCAAGTTCACCAACGAGACCCGCAACGGCATGGAGGACGCCACCGAGCACTCCGGCCAGACCTACGTGGCCGCGGTCAACGGCACGTGCGCCGGTGGTGGCTACGAGATCGCGCTGGCCTGCGAAAAGATCTTCCTGATCGACGACAACTCCTCGACGGTCGCGCTGCCGGAGGTTCCCCTGCTCGGCGTGCTGCCCGGCACCGGCGGCCTCACCCGGGTCGTCGACAAGCGGCGGGTGCGCCGGGACCTGGCCGACGTCTTCGCCACCCGTCCGGACGGCGTCAAGGGCAAGACGGCGGTCGACTGGCGGCTGGTCGACGAACTGGTGCCGCGTCAGGACTTCCGCGCGAAGGTCCTGGAGAAGGCCCGGGAAATCGCCCGCCGGTCGGACAAGCAGGCGGAGCACGGCATCGAGCTGACGCCGCTCGAACATCGCTTTGTCGACATCCAGGTCGGCAAGGACCAGGCCACCATCACCGTCAAGGGCCCCGAGAACGACCCGGGCGACCTGCACGAGGAAGGCGCGGGCGGCTGGTTCCTCGCCATGACCCGCGAGCTGGACGACGCGATCCTGCGGCTGCGCACCAACGAGGTGGAAGCCGGGACGTGGATCCTCAGGACCCAGGGCGACCCGGAAAAGGTCATCGCGCACGAGCAGGCCGTGCTCGGCCGGAAGGACTGGCTGGCCAACGAAATCACGCACTACTTCAAGCGCACGCTCAAGCGCCTCGACGTCACCAGCCGCAGCCTGATCGCGCTCATCGAACCCGGCAGCTGCTTCGCCGGCGCGCTGCTGGAGATCGCGCTGGCCGCGGACCGCCAGTACATCCTGGACGGCCCGCCGGTCGACAATGAGCTCAGTCAGCTACGCGCGTCCATCCGGCTCACCGACGCGAACTTCGGCGCGTTCCCGATGGGCAACGGCCTGACCCGCCTGCAGACGCGGTTCTACGGCGACGACGACCACCTCACCTGGCTGGCGCGCGAGAAGAACCGCGAGCTGAGCGCCGCCGAGGCCGTCGAGCTCGGCCTGGTCACCGACGCCCCGGACGACCTCGACTGGGAGGACGAGATCCGGCTCGCCCTCGAAGGCCGCGCGTCGCTGTCCCCGGACGCGCTCACCGGGATGGAGGCCAACCACCGGTTCGTGGGTCCCGAGACCATCGAGACCAAGATCTTCGGCCGGCTGGCGGCTTGGCAGAACTGGATTTTCACCCGCCCGAACGCGTCCGGGCCGGAAGGCGCACTGCGCCGATACGGTACGGGGCAGAAGGCCGTCTTCGACAGGAAGCGGGTCTAGCGCAGATGCCCGAGAAGATCGACTACGACGCCAAGATCCCCAACAACGTCAACCTTTCCGAAGACCGCAGGCTGCAGCGCGCGCTCGAAGGCTGGCAGCCGAAGTTCCTGCACTGGTGGGGCGAAATGGGCCCGACGCTGGAGACGCACGGGGTCTACCTGCGCACCGCCGTCAGCGTGGGCCGCGAAGGCTGGGCGCACTTCGACCACGTCAACGTCCCGGACTACCGCTGGGGCATCTTCCTCGCCGAGCGCGACCCCGACCGCCGGATCGCCTTCGGCGAGCACCAGGGCGAGCCGGTGTGGCAGCAGGTGCCCGGCGAATACCGCGCCGACCTGCAGCGGCTGATCGTCGTCCAGGGCGACACCGAGCCGGCGTCGGTCGAGCAGCAGAAACTCCTCGGCCTCACCGCGCCGAGCCTGTACGACCTGCGGAACCTGTTCCAGGTCAACGTCGAAGAAGGCCGTCACCTGTGGGCGATGGTGTACCTGCTGCACGCCTACTTCGGCCGCGAAGGGCGTGACGAGGCCGAAGGGCTGCTGCTGCGCAACTCGGGTAGTCCCGACGCACCGCGGATCCTGGGCGCGTTCAACGAGGAAACCGCCGACTGGCTGGCGTTCTACATGTTCACCTACTTCACCGACCGCGACGGGAAGTACCAGCTCGGCACGCTCAAGGAATCCTCCTTCGACCCGCTCTCGCGCACCTGCGAGTTCATGCTCAAGGAGGAAGCGCACCACATGATGGTCGGCACCACCGGCGTCGACCGCGTGGTGATCCGCAGCGCCGAGCTGATCCGCGAGCACGACACGCTCGACATCGGCCCGCACGGCGGCATCCCGCTGGACGTCGTCCAGCGGTACATCAACTTCCACTACACCGTTTCCCTGGACCTGTTCGGCAGCGAGACGTCCACGAACGCGGCGAACTACTACACCGCCGGGCTCAAGGGCCGCTGGCAGGAAACCCGCCGCAAGGACGACCACAAGCTCACCGGGGACGCCCGCACGCTGGACCGGCCGAACGGCGACGGCACCTGGACCACCGAGGAGCAGCAGGCGATCCTGCTGCTCAACCTCGACCTGCGCAACGAGTACGTGGCCGACTGCCAGACCGGCGTGAAGCGCTGGAACAAGATCCTCGCGGACGCCGGCATCGACTTCGCGTTCCGCCTGCCGCACCCTGGCTTCAACCGCGAAGTGGGCATAAACTCCGGCCACCACGTCACTCCCGACGGCACCATCGTCGACGAGGCGACCTGGGAGGCGGGCAAACGCAAGTGGCTGCCCACGACCGAGGACCTCACGTTCGTCCGCTCGCTGATGCACCCGGTGTACGAGCGGGGGAAGATCGCGAGCTGGGTGGCGCCGCCGCGGCAGGGCATCAACGGCAAGCCCATCGACTACGAGTACGTGTACCTCACGTAGGAGGCCTGGTGGCGACAGGGTTCAATGCCGCGGAGTACCTGCTGCAGGCCGGGCACCCGGACGCGACCGCGGTCGTGTCGCCCCGCCGCACCCTCACCTACGCCGAGCTCGCCGCGGAATCCCGGCGCGTTGCGGGCGGCCTCGTCGCACTCGGGGTGCGGCCCGAAGAACGGGTCATGTTCTGCATGGTCGACGACGTCGAGCTGCTCACCGGCATCCTCGGCGCGATGCTGGCCGGCGCGGTCGCCGTGCCGGTGTCGACCATGGTCACCGGGCTGGAGCTGGGCAAGGTGCTGGCCGACTCGCGGGCGCGGGTGCTGTGCGTGTCCGGCGAGTTCGCCGAGCAGGCGGTGACCGCGCTCGGCCTCGCCCCCGAGGTCACCGACGTGCTGCTCGACCGGTCCGACGCGGCGGGCGTCCCGGACGGCGTCCGGACGCACCGGTGGTCCGAACTGGACGGCGAGTTCCGCGACGGCGGGACGTGGGAGGACTCGCCCGCGCTGTGGCTGTACACCTCGGGCACGACCGGGCAGCCGAAGGGCGCGATGCACCGGCACGCGAGCGTCCGCGCGGTCTGCGAGACCTACGCCCGCGGCGTGCTGGCGACGTCCGCGGCGGACCGGTTCCTGTCGGTGCCCAAGCTGTTCTTCGCCTACGGGCTGGGGAATTCGTGCTTCTTCCCGCTCGGCGCGGGCGGCACGACGCTGCTCGAACCTTCGCGGCCGACGCCCGCGTTGTTCGCCAGACGCGCTCGCGAGGAGCAGCCGTCCCTGTTCTTCGCGGTCCCCACGTTCTACGCGGCGCTGCTCGCCAGCGACGTCCCGGACGACTCGTTCGCTTCGGTGCGGTACGCGGTTTCGGCCGGGGAGCCGCTGCCCGCGTCGCTGTTCGAACGGTTCCGCGCGCGCTTCGGGCTGGAGATCCTCGACGGCATCGGGTCGACCGAGGCGCTGCACATCTTCCTGTCCAACCAGCCCGGCACGGTGCGGCCGGGCACCACCGGTGTCGCCGTCCCCGGGTACGCCCTGCAGATCCGCGACGAAGCCGGCGCGGTGATCGACACGCCCGGCCGGCCGGGCGAGCTGTTCGTGTCCGGGCCGTCGACGGCGACCGGGTACTGGGCCCGCTACGACGCGACGAAGCTCGTGTTCCAGGGCGAATGGCTGCGGACCGGCGACAGTTACGTGCGGAACGAGGACGGGACGTACAGCTGCCTCGGCCGGTTCGGGGACATGCTGAAGGCGGGCGGGATCTGGGTGTCACCGTCCGAAGTGGAGGAACGGCTGCGGCAGCACCCGGCGGTGGCGGAGGTCGCGGTCGTCGCCGCGCCGGACGCCGACGGGCTCGACAAGCCGGTCGCGTGCGTGGTGCCGGCCCCCGGGTTCGCCGTCGACCCGGACGAGCTGATCGAGTTCTGCCGCGAAGGACTGGCGGCGTTCAAGCGTCCGCGCGGGGTGGTCGAGCTGGCCGAGCTGCCGAAGACGGCGACCGGCAAGATCCGCCGCAACGTGATCCGCGAGCAGGTCCGCGACGTGTTGCGGGCGGTGGCGCCGCACTCATGATCGACGGGCACTTCGTGGTCGACGCGCACGTCCACGCGCCGCGGCTGCCGACGCTCAAACCCGCGTGGCTGCAGTGGGCCCACGACTTCGCGGGCTCGTACCCGTGGCGTTCGGTGTACTCCGCTTCGGGGGAGGTGGTCCCGGCGGCGATGGACGAGCTGATGGCGTCCGAAGGCGTCGACCGGGTCCTGTTGTTCTGCGAGTACAGCCCGCGGGCGACCGGGATCCAGCCGATCGAGGACAACCTGCCGCTGGTGGCGCACAACCCGGAGCGGTTCCGGCTGGTGGCGAACGTCAACCCGTACCTGCACCACCCGGCGGCGGCGGAGGTTGCGCGGCAGCTGGACCTGGGCGCGGTGGCGCTGAAGATCCACCCGGTGCACGGCGCGTTCTCGCCGGCGGACAAGGAGCTGTACCCGGTCTACCAGCTGTGCCTCGAGCGCGGGGTGCCGGTGATCCTCCACTCGGGAACGTCGAGCTTTCCCGGCTCCCGCACCAGTTTCGGCAACCCGGAGCTGCTGTCCGACGTGGTCGAGGACTTCCCGGCGCTGCAGTTCGTGTTCGCCCACGGCGGCCGCGGGTGGTGGTACGACGTGGCGGCGTTCCTCGCGCTGGCCCGCGACAACGTCTGGCTCGACCTCGCCGGGCTGCCGCCGAAGAAGCTGCCGGAGTACTACCGGCGGTTCGACCTGACCCGGCTGGCCGGGAAGTTCGTGTTCGGCACCGACTGGCCCGGCGTGCCCTCGGTGGCCGCGAACGTCCGCACGCTCACCGGACTCGGGCTCCCGGCGGACGTCCTGAGCGGCGTCCTGTCGGGAAATGCGATCAAGCTGATGCCGTCCCTCGCCTAGGGTCGTGAGTGGTAAGGAGGGTTCTAACCCGCCTTACCACTCACGACAAGCCGCGGCAGACCCCTTACTGGCGGGTCAGGTCAGCAGTTGGTGCAGGCAGAGGACGTTGCCCTCTGAGTCGTTGAACCACGCCGCCCGCTCGTTGCCCAGCTCGGCGATGTGGGCGACCGTCTTCAGGCCCTCCATTTCGAAGTCCTGGAACCGCACGCCGCGGTTCTCCAGGGTCGTGACCTCGGCTTCGAGGTCGCTGACCTCGAAGCTCAACGCCGTGTTCTCGCTCTGCGCGCCGTCCGGCATCGGGCGGAGGCCGATCGCGCCCGCGCCCGCCGCGAAGTAGAGCGTGCCGTCTTCGCCCTGCCCGACCTGCTTCAGGCCGAGAGAGTCCGCGTAGAAGTGGCCGGCGCGTTCACTGTCGGTCACCGGAAGCATGGTCGTGATGGTGGATTCGGTCAGCATGGTTCTCATGGTGCGCCGTCACGCGCACCGCCGTGACCTCGACTTTTTCAACGGACCGCGTTGAACGCCCGGAGTGTCCGCATGGCTTCGGCGAGTGCGGGCGCGTCGTCACCCAGCGGGGTCAGCACGATGCGGCGCAGGATGTCCGCGGCGGCCGCGCGGGCCTGGTTCGCCACGTCGAGGCCGTGCTCGGTCAGCGACGCGAACGTGACGCGGCGGTCGTCGGGGCTGGGGATCCGGCAGATCAGGTCGGCGGCCACCAGGCGGTCCGCCACCTTCGTGAAGCCGCCGCTGGACAGCGCGGCCTCGGTGGCCAGGCGGGTCATCGGCATCCGGTGCTCGGGCGAGCGGACCAGCCGCAGCAGGATGTCGAACGACGCCGGCGCCAGTCCGAAGCGGTCGGCGATCTCGCCCATCAGCTTGTCCTGGGTGGCCAGGTAGCCCTCGATGACCAGCCCCCACCAGGTGACGATCTCGTCGTCGTCGGTGTCCACGGACCGTACTTTACCGCAACTGTTCGCCGGATTATTTCTTCCAGGGAAGATGTCAGGCTGTTTGTACGAACCGTATACCGCCCGTCCCTACGATCGGGCGATGACTAACGAGGCACTACAGCGTGCTACCAAACTGCTGGACGGGGTCATCCTCGCCGACGGGCACAACGACCTGCCGTGGGAGCTGCGGCAGCACGGTGGCCCGAACCCGGTC
Source organism: Amycolatopsis vancoresmycina (assembly GCF_000716785.1). Classification (GTDB taxonomy): domain Bacteria; phylum Actinomycetota; class Actinomycetes; order Mycobacteriales; family Pseudonocardiaceae; genus Amycolatopsis; species Amycolatopsis vancoresmycina. Next base: position 264,548 of record NZ_JNYY01000006.1, on the reverse strand, counting down.
GAGGCGGCCGCGTCGCTGGACCTGACCGTCCGGCAGCCCGCCCTGCACACCGACTTCCCGAAGCTCGCCGACGGGAAGCTCGGCATGCAGTTCTGGTCGGTGTACGTGCCCTGCGAGTTCGAGGGCCACAGCGCCGTGACCGCCGTCCTGGAGCAGATCGAGGTCGTCCACCAGCTCGCCGAGCGCTACCCCGACCGGTTGCGCCTGGTCACCACCGCCGACGAGGCCGAGGCGGCCTTCGCCGACGGCCGGATCGCGTCGCTGCTCGGGGCCGAGGGCGGGCACAGCATCGCCGAGTCGCTCGGGGTGCTGCGGATCCTGCGCCGCCTCGGCGTCCGCTACATGACGCTGACGCACAACTTCAACACCACGTGGGCCGACTCCGGCACCGACGAACCCGCGCACGGCGGGCTCACCGAGTTCGGCCGCGACGTCGTCCGCGAGATGAACAAGATCGGGATGATGGTCGACCTGTCGCACGTCGCACCGTCCACGATGCGGGCGGCGATCGAGATCAGCTCGGTGCCGGTGATCTTCAGCCACTCGTCCTGCACCGCCGTCAACGACCACCCCCGCAACGTCCCCGACGACGTGCTGGCGAAGCTGCCCGGCAACGGCGGCGTCGCGATGATCACCTTCGTGCCCGCGTTCGTCTCGCCGAAGGTCGCCGCTTGGAACGACCGCCTGGAGGCCGCGATGGCCGAGGCCGGGCAGGAGTACCGGAACCTGGCCCAGCGCGGGGCGTTCGTGAAGGAGTGGGACGGCCCGGCGAAGCCGGCGGCGACCGTGGAGGACGTCGTCGCGCACGTCGAACACGCCCGCGAGGTGGCCGGCGTCGACCACATCGGCCTCGGCGGCGACTACGACGGCGTCGCGTCGCTGCCGGAGGGGCTGGAGGACACGTCCAAGTACCCGGTGTTGTTCGCGGCGCTGCTCGAGCGCGGGTGGAGTGAGGACGACTGCGCGAAGCTGGCCGGGAAGAACACCCTCCGCGTCCTGCGGGAGGTCGACGGCTTCGCCCGTTAGGGGGTTTGAGGCAGCGCTCCCCGCACGCCGGACGGACACTGGGCACATGACGCACGCGCGCGGGGGCGCGGCCGACCGCCCCACCGGTCCGACCAACCACGATCTGCCCGGCACCGACGTGCCGGAAGGCGCGCTGGAACCTGCCGAGCTGCGGGCTGGCGACGTCCGGCCGGGCGCCGAGGAGGTGACACCGGTGCGGCCGGCGCCGTCGCGGCCCACGCCGTCCCGGCCCGCGTCCGCGAAGATCAAGCGGACCCGGATCAGCGGCACCTGGGTCGCGGTGATCGCCGGCTTGGTCGTGCTGGTCCTGCTGCTGATCTTCATCCTGCAGAACCTGGACTCGGTGACGGTGCACTTCTTCGGCGGCGAGGGCAGCCTGCCGCTGGCCATCGCCATGCTGTTCTCGGCCATCGGCGGGGCGGCGCTGGTCGCCCTCATCGGCGGCGCCCGGATCCTGCAGCTGCGGAAGCAGGCCCGGCGGCGCTGAGCGTCAGACGATGATCGACGTCATCGTCAGCACCTGCGCGCAAACTTTTTCGTCCCCGGTCGTGCGGACGCGGCCGACGTCGGCGGCGTTGCGGGTGCAGAGCCGCCAGAACGTGTCCAGGTCCGTCGTCACGGTGGCCAGCGGGGTGCGCGACGGCGGCGCGCCGCGGTCCAGCGTCCAGCCGTCGCGCTCGCGGCGCGCGTACCACTTGCCCTGGCCGGTCACGGTGTAGCCGACCTGCTTGCCGACGCGCGCGTCGACGTCACGCAGGGTGTACGGCAGCGCGCGGACGAACGTGTCGGCGATCGGCTCGGCGTATTCCGCCTCCAGCGGCGTGTGCTCCAGCGCCTCGCGGATCTGCACGTGGTGCACCCAGAACTCGGAGTAGTCACGGGCCGCGTCCAGCCAGCGCGGCGCGGGCTCGTCGCCAGCCCAGCTCACCGGGATGCCGGGGACGTCGAGGTCCAGCTGCGCCCAGTACTCGGTCGTCTGGCCCATGAACTCGTACAGCATCGTCAGCAGGACATCCGTCGAGAGTCGGCGGCAGGCGAGCACCCATTCCTCGTTGATCCGGTCGATGAACCGCGGGAACGCCTCACCCGGCCGGGGGGAATCCGCCGCGTGCCCGTCGCGGCCGCGGGACAGCCGGCCGACCTTGTCCCCCAGCAGGTGGGCGGCGACGTCCTTGACCGTCCAGCCGGCGCACATGGTCGGCCGCGTCCAGTCCTCCGCGGTCAGCGCGCCGAGCAGCGTCATCAGCGCCTGTTCCTCTTTCGAGAAGTACGGGAGGACGTCGATCGGCGGGCCCCAGCGCGTCGGACTCATGTGGCCATCCAAACACCCGTATTGCTCCGGGGCTTCGCCCCGGGCCGGGGGCTCCGCCACCCGGACCCCCGAGGGATGGGTGCAAACGGCCTACTCACAGGTAGCATCAGCCCCGTCAGCAGAGGGGAGTCCACGGGTGAACGCAGAGCGACCGAACGGCCGGGGCACCACCGACGAGGTGGCCGACCTGGCCCGCCGCGCCGGTCAGCTGGCGGGCTGGGCCGCGCGGACCGGCTTCGCGCTCGGCCGCAAGCTCCCCGGCGTCGAGACCGCCGAACGCAGCGTGCGGCAGGTCGAGCGGCAGCTGCTGACCGAGCTGCGCCGCCGCCTCGACGAGGTCGACGACCCGTACCACGCGGCGCTGACCGCGGCGTCGGCGATGAACCGCTCCGCGGCCGTCGAAGCCACGGTGACGCTGGTGCCGGTGCGCGACAACCACGCCGAGCCGCTGCGGGCGGCGATGGCCGAGCTGCTCAACCACTCCATCGGCTTCGGCCGCGAGCGCGCCCGCGAATACTTCTACGCGATCATCCTGCGCCAGCTGACGCCGGACGAAGCCCGCATCCTGTCCGCGCTGTCCGACGGCTCGCCGTTCCCCGCCGTCGACGTCGTCGAGCGGACCGGCCTCGGCGGCAACGGCCGGGTCGTGCTGCGCAACGCCTCGACGGTCGGCAAGGCGGCCGGGGTGTCGCTGCCGGACCAGGTGCCCGGCTACGTCACCCGGCTGATCGGGCTCGGCCTGGTCGACCTCGACGAAGAGGTGCCGTCCCTGGAGACGCAGTACGAGATCCTGCTGACCGACGAAACCGTGCGCGAGGCGGAGAAGCACGTCCGGCGCGCGAAGTTCGTCCGCCGGACGATCCACGTCTCGCGCCTCGGCGCGCAGTTCTGGCAGGCCTGCGACCCGAGCCTCGGCTAGCGGGATGGGGGCCTTCTTCGGCGGCGTCCTCGCCGACTTCGCGCAGCACTGGCCCCTCTACGTCTCGATCCCGGTCGTCGCGGCGCTGATCGGCTACGGCACCAAGCTGGTGGCGATCCGGATGATGTTCCAGCCGGTGGAGTTCATCGGCGTCAAGCCGTTCCTCGGCTGGCAGGGCATCGTGCCGAAGCGCGCGGCGCGGATGGCGAGCATCGCCTGCGACACGATGACCGAGCAGCTGATCAAGCCGGCCGAGGTGGTCGAGCGGCTCGACGCGTCCCGGATCGCCAAGGAGATCGAAAAACCGCTGCTCGCCGGGGTCGAGGACATCATCCGCGAGGTGGCGGCCCACTACCAGCCGGGCCTGTGGGAATCGCTGCCGGAGCGCGTGCAGCGGCTGGTGATCCAGCGCGTCCAGCACGAGGCGCCGCGGATGGTCGCCGCCGTGCTCGACCTGATCAAGTCCGATGTGGACAGCGTGTTCGACCTCAAGGGCATGGTGGTCACCAGTCTGGTCAAGGACAAGCGCCTGCTCAACCGGATCTTCCAGGAGGCGGGCGACCGGGAGTTCAAGTTCATCGCCCGCTCCGGCCTGGTGTTCGGCGGCGCGATCGGCGTGGTCCAGATGGTGGCCTGGGTGCTGTTCAAGTTCCCGCCGATCATGCCGGTCTTCGGCCTGTTCACCGGCTGGTTCACGGACTGGCTGGCGCTGCGGATGATCTTCTACCCGATCGAGCCGCGCCGGTACTTCGGCGTCCAGTGGCAGGGGCTGTTCCTGAAGCGCCGCGCGGAGGTCGCGGAGGCGTACGGGTCGTTGATCGCGAAGGAGATCATCACCCCGCACAACGTGATCGAGGCGATCCTGCACGGGCCGCTGTCGGACCGGGTGCTGGCGCTGATCCAGCGTCAGCTCGACCGCGAGCTGGGGAGTGTGGCGAAGCCGCTGCTGGTGTTCGCGGTGGGCAGCCGCAAGTACCAGGACATGAAGCTGTCGATCGCTTCGCAGATCATGTCCCGGCTGCCGGAGACGATGCGGTACATCGAGGACTACGCGACGGACGCGATGGACATCCGCAACGTGCTGGTGTCGAAGATGAAGGAGCTGTCACCGCGGGAGTTCGAGCGGTTGCTGCGGCCGGCTTTCGAGCAGGACGAATGGATTCTGATCGCGACGGGCGCGGTGCTGGGCTTCGCGGTCGGTGAAGCGCAGGTGCTGATCCTCGAACACCTGGCGGCTTAGGCGAAGTCGTACGCCCGCCGCGCCTCGGCGACCTTCGACCGGTGCTTCGCCGCCCACGCCGACCATGCGTGCAGCGGCTCGTCCAGCTCCGCCGCGTGTGCCGTCATCGTGGACTCCACCCGCGGTGGAACCTCCGGGCCCGCGCCGGGCACTTCGTCCGGGCCGGGGTCCGGGCGGGGACGTTCCGGCCGCGCGTGGACCGCACGTTCGACCTCGCCGACCTCGCCGGGGCGCACCGCTACCTCGAGGCGAACGGCCAGTTCGGCAAGGTGGTCGTCACCGTGGGCGGGCTGAGCGGGTGAACAAGTCCACCCGAACGGCCGCCCGTCCGCAGGTATCCCCGCCGGCACCCGGTGCCTCTACTCTGCGTCAGGAAGACGGGAGACGCCCATGGCCGGGACCGCGGAACCGTGGCAGCAGGAGATCCGCCTCGCGATGACCATGGTGGGCGGGGCCAGCCTGGCCATCTGGATGGGCGGGGTCGCCACCGAGACGTCGCAGCTGCTGCGGGAGTCGCGGCGCGATCCCCGTACCGAGCCCGGTCTCTACCGGGGTCTGCTCGACGTGCTGCGGGCGAGCGTCTCCATCGACGTCCTGACCGGCACCAGCGCCGGCGGGATCAACGCCGCCTGCCTGGGGCTCGCCGAAGCCTTCGGCTCCACGCCGCAGGTCCTGCGCGACACCTGGATCACCACCGGCTCGCTGGAGAACCTGGTCCGGGACGCGCGGGAGCCGCAGCCGCGGTCGGTGCTCGACGGCGACCGCGTGCTGCTCGGCGACGTCGAACGGGCGCTGCGGCAGATCACCGCGGAGGGCACGCCGCCCTCCGATGAACCCGACATCACCGTGCTGCTCACCGGCACGATGATCGACGGCGAGACCACCCGGTTCGACGACGCGCTGGGGAACCTGGTGCGGGACACCGAACACCGGATGCTCTTCCGGTTCTGTGGTCCACTGTGGACGATCGGGGTGGAGGGGCCGCTCGCGCTGGCGGCCCGCTCCACCGCGTCCTTCCCCGGCGCGTTCGAGCTGTCCCGGATGCCGATCGGCACCGGGAGCACCGACCGCCTGCACCCCGACATGACGCCGTACACGGAACTGACCCGGTCGCACTGGCTCACCGACGGCGGGGTGCTGCTCAACAAGCCGCTGCGCCCGGCGCTGCGCGAGATCTTCGAACGCACGTCGAACGTGGACGTCCGGCGGCTGCTGCTCTACGTCGTCCCGACCGGCGAGGGCGAAACCGACGCCGTCGAGTGCGATCCGGTGAACCCGCCGCTGCTGTCGGGGGCGATGGCCAAGGTCGTCAACACCGTGATGAGCCAGTCGATCAGCGCCGAGCTCGACGACCTGACCCGGCACAACGACGCCGTGCTCCGCGCGCGCGACACCCGGGTTTCGCTGGCCGCGCTGGGCCTGCGCGGCGGGCCGGAGTGCCTGGTCGACGCGCGGATCGCCGCCGCCCACCTCGAGCGGCGGACCGCGGAGGACGCCGCCGAGCTCGTGCGGGCCGCCGCCCGCCGGTACGCGCTGTCCGATGCGGACACCCCGGAACGCGAGTGGGCGTCCGGGATGTCGCAGCAGCTGCGCGCGATCGCGGTGACCGGGCTGAGCACCGGTGTCCCCACCGGGCCGCCCGCCGCCAGCCTGCCGGTGTCCGACCTGGTCGGCTACCGGACGACCGCGCTCGACGACGCCGTGGCGACCGGCCTGCAGCTGGTCAACGCCGGCTTCCAGCTCCGCCCGGACGGCACGCAGGCGCAGGCGCTCAACGAGGCGCGCGCCGAGCTGCACGAGGCGCGCCGGACCGCCGGCCGCGGGGTGCGGCTCGCGCAGTGGGTCGCCGCGCACCCCGCGCCCGGCGCGAACAGCACCCTGGAGGACTGGATCGGCGAGCTCGCCGGGGAGTGGGCCGGGCTCGGCCGCTCGGCCGCCGTCGCCGAGGCGTGGCCGAAGGTGGTCGCGGGCCTGCGGGCCACGGCGCCGACGTTGCGCGCGCTGGCCGCCGGGGACGACGCCGGGGCGGTCACCACCCTGCTGGACTGGCTCGCGCTCACCCCCGACGTCCCGGACGACGTCGTCCAGTCCCGGCTGCTCACCCTGCACGTGGCGACGCGCGGGCTGCTCGCGCAGGCGCCGTCGGTCGACCAGCGGGTCGACCTCGTGCAGGTCAGCGCCGATTCGCGGACGCTGCTGGACATGACGCGGCGCCGGTCGTGGGACAAGCTGACCGGCATGCAGGCGAGCTACTTCGGCGCCTTCTACAAGGCGTCGTGGCGGGCCAGCGACTGGATGTGGGGCCGCATCGACGGCGCGGGCTGGCTGGTCCAGTGCCTGCTCGACCCGGTCCGCCTCGAAACCCTGCGTGACGTCGTCGGCCGGGACCAGTTCCGCGAAGAGCTCCTCGCGGTGCTGAAGCCGGGCTGGCGCAAGCCCGGCGAACGCGACCGCTGCACGCCGGCCGAGGCGGCGCAGCTGGGCGACCAGCTCACGGCCGAACTCGCCTTCCTCGGCCTCGACGCCAATCTCGACCCGGTGGACAAGCCGGACGCGGAACGCCCGCTCAGCATGCCGGTGACGGCGATGGTGCTGGCCCGTGGGCGGCAGGAGGCGATCGCCGCGGAGGAACTCCCGGTCGTCACGCTCGCGGCGCGCTTCGACGCCGATGATCGCCCGGGCATCGAGAAGGCGCTGGCCGAGGAGCAGCCCCGGGTCGACGCGGCCGCCGCGCAGGCCCAGTTCCAGGCCTGCCGCGTCTCCGCCGAGAAGCTCGCCGGGGAGCAGGGCACCGCGCGGCTCACCAGGACCCTGGTCGCGCTCGGCGCCGCCACGGTCAACGCCGGGACGGTCGCGTTCCGGCTGCCCGGCGGCTGGCCGCGGACCGTCGCCGGCATCCTGCGGACGGTCGCCAGGAGCACGGCGAGGGTCTCGCAGGGCGCGTCGCGGCTCGGCACCGGCGGCTCGCTCGCGGCGGGCGTGCTGACACTGCTGGCCGGGCTGGTGATCGGCAGCAACGGCGGCGCGGTCCTGCAGTGGATCGGCCTCCCGGTCCTCGCGGGCGCGGCCGTCTACCTGGCGACGGCGCTGCTCACGACGGGCCACAAGGTGCGGTGGCTGTTCGCGGCGCTGGGTGCACTGGTCGTGGCGGCGCTGCTGCTGGCCGCGTTCCTGCCACCGCTCGCCCGCCCGTTCTTCGGCTGGCTGGGTGAGGTCGTGGCCGGCTGGCGCCGGGGCGACGGCGCGGTGTGGTGGCTGGTCGTGTCCGGGCTGCTGATCCTGCCCGCGGTCGTGATGCCGGTGAGCGCGATCGCGCGCCGGCTCGGCCACCGCCGCCTGCAGTCACGGAAGGCGAAGGCCGTCGCGCTCAACGTCGCCGGCACCGGCAGCGGGAGTTCGCCTCGCCGGGGTGCGACGAAGCCGCCGGAGCTGCCCGCCCCCGTCGCCGAACGCTCACGCTGAGCGACTCGCCGGCGTCGTTTTCGGCCCGTCGCCTTGCGATCACCCCGGTTTGGGGTCATGGTGCGAAGAGGTCACGGGCGACCTGCCCGCGCCCCAGGCGCGCGTGTGCCCATGCACCGTCCACTTCAAACATGTTTGTGTGACTGCTCACCGGGTACAACGCGTCGTTGCAGGTCACCGCGGGGGTCGTGAGCTGCGTCGCTGGCAGGCGGAAAATTCTCTGTTACGTTTCCTGAGTATGTCCGTAACGCACTTGATCGAATCCCCGACCAAGGCGGACGGCGCGGAGCTGTGGCGAATCGCGCGTGATTCCGCCAAGCTCGATCTCAACTCGCCGTACGCATACATGCTGTGGTGCCGCGATTTCGCCGGGTCTTCGGTGGTCGCGCGTGAGGATGGCAGGGCGGTCGGTTTCGTCATCGCCTACCGCAGACCGGACGAGCCGGCGGCCGCGCTCGTCTGGCAGGTCGCGGTCGACAGCTCCCAGCGGGGAAAGGGCCTGGCCGGGGCCCTGCTGGACGCGCTGTACACGCGCCTGGTCAGCGAGGGCGTGCGTTACCTCGAGACCACGATCACCCCGGACAACGAGGCGTCCATCCGGCTGTTCACGTCGTTCGCGAAGCGGTGGAACGCCGCCGTGGAAACCAGTGTGCTGTTCGAGGGAGCGGATTTCCCCGAAGCCGGGCACCTGCCGGAAGAGCTTTACCGCATCGGTCCGCTGACGGCGCCGACGAATCCGGGCGATTAGGAGAGAAAGAAACACATGAGCATCTTCGAAGAGCTCGAATCCGAAGTACGCAGCTACAGCCGCGGCTGGCCGGTCGTGTTCGACCGCGCGCAGGGCAGCCACCTCTACGACGAGAGCGGGAAGCCCTATCTGGACTTCTTCGCCGGGGCCGGCGCGCTCAACTACGGGCACAACAACCCGCAGCTGAAGCAGGCGCTGGTCGACTACATCCAGCGCGACGGCGTCACCCACGCCCTGGACATGTTCACCGTGGCCAAGCGCGACTTCCTGCAGACCTTCCGCGACAAGATCCTCGACCCGCGCGGGCTCGGCTACAAGGTCGTGTTCCCCGGGCCGGGCGGCGCGAACGCCGTCGAGGCCGCGCTGAAGCTGGCGCGCAAGGTGACCGGCCGCGAGTCGGTCATCAACTTCACCAACGCCTTCCACGGCATGACGCTGGGCGCGTTGTCGGTCACCGGCAACTCGATGAAGCGTGGCGGCGCCGGCGTTCCGCTGGTGCACGCGACCCCGATGCCGTACGACAAGTACTTCGACGGCGCGATGCCGGACTTCCTGTACTTCGAAAAGCTCCTCGAGGACTCCGGCAGCGGGCTCAACGAGCCGGCCGCGGTGATCGTCGAAGGCGTGCAGGGCGAAGGCGGCATCAACGCCGCGCGCCTGGAATGGCTGAAGGGCCTCGACGATCTCTGCAAGCGCCACAACATCCTGCTGATCCTCGACGACGTCCAGATGGGCTGCGGCCGCACCGGGCCGTTCTTCTCCTTCGAGGACGCCGGGATCACGCCGGACATCGTCTGCCTGTCGAAGTCCATCAGCGGCTACGGCATCCCGATGGCGCTGACGCTGATCAAGCCGGAGCTCGACGTCTGGGAGCCGGGCGAGCACAACGGTACCTTCCGCGGGATCAGCCCGGCGTTCGTCACCGCCAAGGAAGCGATCGACGTCTACTGGAGCGACGACGCGCTCGAGAAGTCGACCAAGGCGAAGGGCGAGCGCATCGCCGCCGCGTTCTCCGGCATCGTCGAGGCATACCCCGAGGCGGAACTGCTCGCCAAGGGCCGCGGTCTCGCCCGCGGGATCGAGTTCCGGAGCGGCGACCTCGCCGGCCGGGTCTGCGCGGAAGCGTTTGCGCGCGGCCTGCTGATGGAAACCTCCGGCCCGGACGGCGAAGTCATGAAGCTGCTGCCGCCGTTGACGTTGACCGACGACGAGCTGACGCAGGGCCTGTCGATCATCGACGAGTCCGTGAAGGCCGTCCTCAAGAAGTAAGGGAGTTTGCCTGTGCTCGTCCGCACACTCGACGAGATCACCGACACCGACGCCGACATCAAGACCGAGAACTGGCGCAGCAAGCGGATCATCCTCGCCAAGGAGGGCGTCGGCTTCTCGGTGCACGAGACCACGCTCTACGCGGGGACGGTCAACGACTTCTGGTACGCCAACCACATCGAGGCGGTGTTCATCACCTCCGGCGAGGGCGAGATCGAGGACCTCGCCACCGGCAAGGTGTACGAGCTCAAGCCCGGCACGCTCTACCTGCTCAACGACCACGACAAGCACCAGGTCCGGCCGAAGACCGAGATCAAGTGCGTGTGCGTGTTCAACCCGCCGGTGACCGGCCGCGAGGTGCACGACGAAAACGGCGTGTACCCGCTGATCACCGAGGACGCGTAAAACCGGAGAGGAACAGGAGGCGAAGCCCGTGACGCTGACGGACACCCGGGTCGACGACGGTTACCCGACCCGGATCACCGGTACGCCGGTCCACCTGCCGCGCGTGCACCCCACCGTGTGGGGTACCGAAGCCGACGGCCCGATCGACGCCGCCACGCTGGCGAACCACGAGACCAACGGGTACACCGTGGTCGAGGACATGCTCTCGGTCGGCGAAGTCCAGGCGTACTGGCAGGAGCTGGTGCGGCTGTCCTCCGACCGGGAGCTCGCCGAGGACGAGCGGGTGATCACCGAGGCGAAGACCGGTGAGGTCCGGTCGATCTTCGACGTCCACGAGATTTCGGACCTGATCGCCGAGCTGGTGCGCGACCCGCGCGTGCTGGACCGGGCCCGGCAGCTGCTCGGCTCCGAGGTGTACATCCACCAGAGCCGCGTCAACTACATGCCCGGCTTCAAGGGCACCGGGTTCTACTGGCACTCGGACTTCGAAACCTGGCACGCGGAGGACGGCATGCCGTCGCCGCGGGCGGTCAGCTGCTCCATCGCGCTGACCGACAACTACCCGTTCAACGGCGGCCTGATGATCATGCCGGGTTCGCACCGGACGTTCGTCCAGTGCGCCGGTGAGACGCCGGACGACAACTACAAGAGCTCGCTCAAGGACCAGCGGGTGGGCGTGCCGAGCGAGGACGACATCACGAAGATGGCGGCCGAGCACGGCATCGACCAGTTCACCGGCCAGGCGGGCTCGGCGCTGTGGTTCGACTCGAACATCATGCACGGCTCCGGCAACAACATCACCCCGTACCCGCGCTCGAACATCTTCCTGGTGTTCAACAGCGTGGAGAACGCCCTGCAGGAGCCGTTCGCGGCGAGTTCCCGGCGGCCGGCGTTCATCGCGGGCCGCAACCCGGCGCCGATCACGCGCTGAAAGATTCACTGACCCCCCGGTGACTGACCCGGTGCGCTTTGTTACCGTGTCGACCACCGTGCGGGCGTGTGGTCCGCGCAACACGTCTTCGCGGACGACCGGCGGCGGGTGCTTCGCTCGGGGTGAGCACACCCGCCCGGCTGTCCACGGCGACGGACGGGCGGACCGGCCCCCTGGCGGCCCGGCCGGAAGTTTCAGCACGACCCCGTACCACCGGATCGGGACCGGTGGTACGGGGTCTTGTCATGTCGGTACCCCGGCGGACGGCACGCGTACCCACGTGGCCGACACGCGTACCCGGATGGACGACACGCGGGGCCCGGCCGGGTGCACCGTGTCGTCCGCCGGGGTACGCGTGTCGTCCGGTCGGGTAATGCGGAGGAAGCCGCACGGCCCGGACGCCGGGGCCGCGGAATCCGCAGCGCTACGAAACGTCCTGGTCCCGGCCCGGCCGGGTGGTATTCGCCGTCCCCCGGGCACGGTAGGTTGACTTTTCCGGCGGGGGCGACGCCGGCACACCGTGGAACCGGGGAGGTGGGCGCGCGCATGGCCCGGACCCGACTCCAGCTGCTCGGGCCCGTCCAGCTGTTCCACGGCGACGACCCCGTCCCGATCGGCGGCCCCGGCGTCCGCGGCCTGCTCGCGCTGCTGGCGCTCAAGCCCGGCAAGGTCGTCGGGCTCGACGAGATCATCGACGCGCTGTGGGGCCACGACCCGCCCGCGACCGCCCGGACCATCGTCCACGGCAACGTCTCGCACCTGCGCCGGATCCTGCGCGAGCTCGACGGGCCGAGCATCCTCACCACCCCGCCGGGCTACCGGCTGGACGTCGAACCCGACCGGATCGACGTCCACCGGGCGCGCACGCTGCTGGACCGCGCGTCGCTGGCCACCCCGGAGGTGGCGGCCGCGCTGCTCGCCGAAGCGCTCGCGCTGTGGCAGGGCCCCGCGCTGGGCGGGGTGCCGGACTCCCTGCGGGCGCCCGAGCTGGAGGACCTCCGCCTCGCCGTGCACGGCGCCCGCGTCGACGCCGACCTCGAACTCGGCCGGCACGCGGAGCTGATCGTCGAGCTCAGCCCGATCGTCCGGGCCGACCCGCTGTCCGAGCGGACGGCGGGCCAGCTGATGCGGGCGCTGTACCACGCCGGCCGCCGCGGGGACGCGCTCGAGCTGTACCGGACCGTCTCCCGCGCGACGCTGCGCACCCTCGGCGTCGAACCCGGCGCCGAGCTGCGCTGGCTGCACGAACGGGTGCTCAACGACGACCTCCCGGCCCGCGACGTCGTCGCCCCGGCCACCGGCGGCGAGCCGGCGAGAGCGATTTCGCAGCTGCCCGCCGCGGTGCCCAGCCTGGCCGGGCGCACCGAGGAGCTGGCCTGGCTCGACGGCCTGGTCACCCGGGTCGAAGCCGGGGAGACGACGATCGCGGTGGTCACCGGCACCGCCGGGGTCGGCAAGAGCACGCTGGTCGTGTGGTGGGCGCACCGGATCGCGGCCCGGTTCCCGGACGGCGTGCTGTTCGCGTGCCTGCGCGGCTTCGACCCGCACCACCCGCCGCTGGAGCCGGCCGAGCTGCTCACGCAGTTCCTGCTCGGCCTCGGCGTCGACACCGCGAAGATCCCGGAGCTGCTGCACGAACGCGTCGCGCTGTACCGGTCGCTGATCGCCGGACGGCGGATGCTGGTGCTGCTCGACGACGCCCGCACCGCCGAGCAGGTGCGCCCGCTGCTGCCGCCGAGCGCGCGGACGATGACCGTGGTGACCAGCCGCTCGCGCCTCGACGGGCTCGCCGTGTCGAACGCGGCCAAGCAGCGCGTCCTCGGCACCCTCGCACCCGACGACGCCGTGCAGCTCATCGAGGAGCTCGCCGGCCCGGCCAGCCTCAACCACGCCCTCGCGCGGCTGTGCGGCTACCTCCCGCTGGCGCTGCGGATCGCGGGCGCCCGGCTCTCGGCGAGCACGCAGCGGACCGCCGAGGAGCTCGTCGACGAGCTCGGCAACGAACGCACCCGGCTGGCGGGACTGCAGGTCGACGGCGCCGACGACAGCGTGCGCGCGGCCTTCGACGTCTCCTTCCGCGGGCTGCCCGGCGAGATCGCCGAGACGTTCCTGCAGCTGGGCGCGATCCCCGGGGTGCTGGTCGGGCCGCACCTGATGGCCGCGGTCGCGCAGCTCCCGGTGGCCGAGGCCCGGCGGCGGCTGCGCGCGCTGGCCGCGCACAACCTCATCACCGAGACCGAGCGGGACGTCTTCGTGCCGCACGACCTCGTCTGCCTGTACCTGCGCGAGCTCGTGGAGCAGGAGCTCGGGGAGAAGGACCGCGACGAGGCGCTGGGCTGGACGATCCGCTACTACCAGGCGGCGGCCGACCGGGCGCGGCGCCTGCTGGGCCGGGTCGCCGACCCGCTCGACTTCTCGAACGTGCTCGCCGAGGACGCGATGCCGCCGCTGCGCGGCTTCGACGAGGCGCACGACTGGTTCGCGGCCGAGTGGCCGAACCTGCTCGCGGTGCTCGACGCCGCGTACGCCGCGGGCCGCCACGACGACGTCTGGCGGCTGGCCCGGCTCGGGCACACCTACCGGGTCGCCTGCCCGCTGCTCGACGAGTGGACGCGCACGGCCGACCTCGGGGTCGCCGCCGCCGAAGCCGCGGGCGACGTCGCCGGGCAGTGCTGGCTGCGGCTCGCCCGGTGCGAGATCGCGCTGACCTTCGAGCTGCCGGGGTACGGGCTCGCGGACGCCGAACGGGCCGCGGAGCTCGCCGGGCCGCTGGCCGACCGGCGGCTGGACACGGCGGTGGACCTGCACCTCGGGCGGGCGCTGAGCCGGCTCGGCGAGCACGGAAAGGCCGTCGAGCGGCTCACGAAGGCCGTGGCGGAGGCCCCCGACGTCACCCTGCGGGGCCAGGCGCTCAGCAGCTGCGCGCAGGCGGAGAAGCGGGCGGGCCGGCTCACCGACGCGATCGCCCACCAGCGCGCCGGCCTGCGGATCGACCGCGAACTCGGCGACGACGACCGGGTCGTCGTCGCGCTGGACCGGCTGGCCGAGCTCAGCCTCCGCGCCGGTGACCTGGAGACGGCCGAGCGGGACGTCTGGGAGGCGATCGACCTCGCGATCAGCCGCGGGTTCGTCGCGCGCGAGGGCGGGCTGCGGCTGACGCTGGGCCGGGTGCTGCGCGCCCGCGGCGACATCGACGGCGCGCGGGAACAACTGGCGTTGTGCGTGCGCATTTACGAGCGGGTGCACCCGAAGCTCGTCGGTGAAGTCCGTGCCGAACTCGCCGACCTCCAGTGAGGTTTTTCCGGCTCGGTTGCGAATGGGTCACGGCAGCTGTCCGCGCGCTGAATCCTTAGTGGATTCTTAGTGGGCGCGGGCGGCGTCCGCGTAGGTTCGGCGGTGCCGGCTGAGCCCTAGGGGAGGGGCAGGCTGAGACGCCGGTGCCGGGCCCCGCGCGGGAAACCGCGGCGGGGCCGGGAGCCGCCAGGAGCGGCTCGTGGCGGCCCGGCCGGCCGAGATGGGGGTAGGCCGGCCGGTCGCCAGGCGCTCAGCCCACGTTCGCCGTGCAGAGCGCGATCGTCGTCCCGGTGTTTTCCGCGACCTTCTTGCCGTCGACCAGAATGGCGCACTTGATTTCGTTCGTGACATCCGCATTTCGCGTGTCCGCGGTCAGCGTCAACAGGTACGAGCCATTGTTGTACGAAGCCTGGCCCTGCCAGGCGTCGGTGCTCGCCGGCGCGTTTTCGGTGCGCTGGTCGTTGAGGCTGCCGTAGCGGACCGTCGCGCCACCGGCCGAGGTGACCTGGAAGGTGACGGCGTGCTTGTCGCCGGCCACCGCGGGCAGGTGCAGCCCGGACTCGCCGCCGCTGAAGAAGGTCGAGTACAGCAGCATCCCGGCCGTCGTGAGCAGGGCCGCGACCGAGACGGCGGTGGCGGTGAGCGCCAGCCCGCGGTCGCCCATGGCGCCCTTCTTGGCCTGGACCAGCCCGGCGACCGCGAGCACCAGCCCGAGCCCGCCCAGCGGCCACGCCACGAACTCGACATCCGGGACGAACGTGACGACCAGCGCAGCCACGGCGAGCAGCAGGCCGACGATCGCCAGGATGTTCCGCCCGGGCTTCGCATTGGCGCGACGACGCTCCGTGGCCGTCACCGGCGGCGCGGGTCTTCCGTGGCGCGCGGCGGCCTGGGGGTACTGCGGGTCGGTCATCATGCGGACCCCTTCGGGTGGGAGTGCGACGACGTTAACCCATAAGTGTGGCCCCGAACGAAATTGTTACATTCTGGAAAAAGTCATTGTCCCACCATTTCGGGCCAGGTATCGATATTTCCTGACATCGTGGGCAGGGTGTGACCCGATGATCAATGGGACGAATATCGGAGGTCCCACTGTTCGGCACGGCCTTTTGCGACCTCGCAGCGGGTATCGTAAATACCGGACAGACCTCCCGGCACCACTGTGAGGCCTACGACGTCCGTAGGTCACAGCGTTCAAGACGAAAGTCGCAGACCGGACTTCTCAGTCGAAAAGGCTGACTTCCGGGGTGATTTCGAGCAGCTCGAAGACGGGCCGGCCGCGGCGGCCGTCGATCGTCGTCGTGCGCACGACGCGCAACCGGGCGGTCACCGGGCGGTCGAGGTTCTCCTTGATCTGGTCGAGCAGGTCCGGGGCCACCGCGCCCTGGATCGTGCCGCCCGACTCGCGGTCGAGGTAGAAGATCCGCCGCCGGGTGCGGACGCCGTCGAGCCGCCCGCGGACGGTCTCGTAGCCGACCTCTTCGCGGGACTCGCGGAGGCTGCCCTGCAGGATCCGGGCCTGCTCGGTGGTCATGCTGCGGGTGACCTGCTCGCCGGCGGTCGGGGTCAGCGCCATCCCGATGCCCGCGTTCTTGGCGACGGCGTTGACGATGTCGCTCACCGCGTTGCGGACGGTGTCGCGCTGCAGCAGCACGGCGTCGAGTGCGCCGTCGTCCGAGCCGTTCGCCGGCAGGAAGTCGCACAGCTCCTTGACCGCGCGCTCGGACAGCGTCTCGATGCCGTCGACGATCAGGGCGTCGTCGGCCACCGGCTCGGGGAAGCCGAAGAAGATGGCGTTGCCGGCCTGGCCGCGCTGGATCAGCGGCGCCTTGTCCCGGTCGGTCTGCTGGACCTGGGTGACCTCGCCGGAGGGGTTCCGGATGATATGACCGATCTTCGCGGTCGCGTCCTGCAGCGCGCGGCTGATGTCGGAGAAGGTGTAGGCGTCGATGGTCTGCTCGCCGATCACCGAGACGTGCAGCAGCGGCGACCGGGACGTCCGCTCGAACTTCGCGTTGGCCGCCATCGCCGAGGCGCGGGCCAGGTCGTCGAGCCACGTGCCGCCCGGGATCTCGTCGGCGATGCGCCGGAACTCGTTCCTCACCAGATCATCTCCGGGTAGCCCCTGCCGCCTTCGGCCCAGACCTCGGCCCACACGTCCTCGTCGCCGGGGCGGCACAGGAAGCCGTCCAGCATGCCCCCGACCGGCTGCACCTGGTCGAGGTACATCGCCGGCTGCCCGACGATCACGCCGCGGAGGGTGAGCAGGCCGTAGAGCGCGGACCGGCCGGCGTCGTCGAGCCGCTTGAGCGCGCCCCACTCGTCCGGGATGAGGACGACGTCGAGACCTTGCGGCGGGTGCGCGGTGCGCGTGACGAGCTCGCCGCCGATCCAGGCGCGGCCGGACGGGATGATCCGCCGGGCGACGCCGAGGTAGCTGTTGAGCGCGCTGAACAGGATCTCGCGCTCGTTCTGGTGCGGGGCGTCGAAGACCAGGCGTTCGTAGACGTCGGCGAGGTCGCACGCGTGCCGGCCCGGCGGCAGGACCTGCTGCGCCGTCCAATGGGGGAGCGCCACGCCACCCCCTTCTCAGCCTTCGCGCTCACAGTGCGTAGCCGAACTTACCAGGATGGGTGTCAGCCACCGCGCCCAGGCTGGTGCGGCCACCGCGGGGTGGCCTCTTCGGACTCGGGCCAGGCCGGTTCGTCCTCGGTGGGCCAGTCTTCGGCGTCGGCCCCGCGCTGCGGAGGCAGCGGAAGGTGCCCCTCGCGGTGCCCGACGGGCTCGGGCTCGTCGGCGGCGGGCGGCCGCTGCTCCGGCGGGTGCTGCGCCCAGGCGGCGGGGATGAACTGGGTTTGCTCGGCCGACAGGGGCGGCGGCGGTTCGTACGGCGGCTCGGGTTCGGGTTCGGGTTCGACCCGGGGTACCGGCCGCGGCCGCTGGGCGGCGCGCTGGAGCAGCCACGAGGTGAGCGCACCGAGGGCGAAGGCGACGACCAGCCACAGCCAGATCTGCCCGAACAGCCACACCATCTGCCATCACCCCTTAGACGACTGTGATTTCGACGCGCCGGTCTTCTTCCCCGCCGGTGGCCGGCCGGGTGTCGCCCAGCCCCCGGTAGGTGACCCGGCTGACGGCCAGCCCGTTGCCGGTGAGGATCCGCGCAACGGCCCGGGCGCGGTCCCGCGAGAGCTTGAGGGCGGCGCTTTCCCCACCGGGCCCCCGCGCAACGTGCCCGGTGACGCGGTACCGGAACCCGGCGGGCGCCTTCGCGAGGGCGATCGCGATGCTGCGCGCGGCCTGGCTCCCATCGGCGGTGAGCTGGGCGGAGTCCGGTTCGAAGCTGATGGGAGCCTCGGTGAGCATCCGATCGATTTCGGCTTGAACCCCGGCCTTGTCGGTGGGCGGCGGCGCGGTAGTGGTGGTGGTCGGAGGCGGCGAGCTGGTCGTGGTGCTGGGCGGTGGCGGCGGGCTCGCACTGGTGCTCGGCGCAAGAGGGGTCACATCCCCGTTGACCTTGGCGGCCCGCACCCCATCGACACCCTGCACGACTTCGAGCGCGCGCAGGGCTTGGTCGGGCGGAAACCCGCTGAGGGTGGCATCACGCCCGTCGAACCGCACATCCCCGGTGGGCAACCCGGCTTCGAAGAGCGCGGTCTGCGCCCGCGCGGTGAGATCGCGTTCCATGCTCCCGGCCTGAGTCCAGGTGGCGACGCCCCCGAGCAGCGCGGTGACCAGCACCGCGATGAGGACCCCGAGGATCCACCGCCGACCACCGGACATAAGGGGACTGTAAGCCGGGCCGGACGGGTTGGCGACCTGAATCCGGGTGGCGATCCACAAGTTGTCCCCAGGTAAGTCGACATGTGGACAACTCGTGGGGTTGTGATCGGGTGGGCACTTTGTGTCGGGGGTGGTGGGTAGGGTGGATACCGGGGGCGCAGCCCGAGCCTTCGCGCGGCATCGGGCGGTGGGGCGGGGGTTGCGGGGTTCGCGGGTGGCGGGCCTTGGCCGGTTGCGGGTTTGTCTGGCTGCTTCGAAGCTGCGCTCAGCTCGCTGGGGATCGGGGTGGTCGGCGGCCGGGGCGGATCCCGGCTTCACCTGAGCGGCTCTGAAGCTCCACCGCTTGGGCGAGGTGGTCGGCGCGGCCGGGTGGTGGCGCGCAGGTGTTCTCAGGTCGACTGCCTCCATCGGGCGAGCCCGCTGCGCGGATGCCGCTGCGCGGATGCCGCTGCGCGGATGCCGCTGCGCGGATGCCGCTGCGCGGATGCCGCTGCGCGGAAGCTCCCGGGTCCAAGCCCACCCAAGCAAGGACCGCGCCAAGCGAAGGGGCCCGCAAAGCCGCGATCCCGCCGAGCCAAAGCCCCGACCCAAAGCCCCAAGCCGAAACCGCGACCAAACCCCTCAGCTGGCCTGCTGCTGAGCCTTATCCGGAACCTCAAGCACATCCAACGGCACCAACGGCGCCAGCTTCGGCCGCTTCGGCGACAACCCGTCCCCCATGGACTCCCCGCGAATCTGCCGCCGGATCCAAGGCAACAGGTGCACTTTCGTCCACGTCAGATCGGACCGCCGCGACTCGAGCCACCGCGAAGGCACCGCCTCCGACGGCCACGGCTCGCGCCAATCCCCCTCCACCGGGATCCCCAGCACCTCCGCCGACTTCAACGCGATCCGTCGGTGAGCATCCGGTGAGAAGTGCAGCCGGTCGTCGCTCCACGCCCGGCGGTCGTGCAGCGGACCCATCGTCCACAGATCGACCATCCGCGCTCCGTAGCGCTCCGCGATCGCCCACAGGTGCGTGTTGTAGATCGCCACCTTGCCGCGCAGCACCGACATCACCGAAAGCGCCTTCGTGTCCGGGCCGTTGAACATCAGGACCGGGATGCCCGCCTCGCGCAGCTTCGCCACGCCCTCCTCCAGGCGCTGCGCGACCGCGTCGACGTCCGCGCCCGGGACGATGATGTCGTTGCCGCCCGCGCACAGCGTCACCAGGTCCGGCTTCAGCTCCAACGCGATCGGGAGCTGCTCGTCCATGATCTCGTCGAGCATCTTGCCGCGCAGGGACAGGTTCGCGTACCGGAAGTCCGGCTCGCCGCCCGCCAGCAGCTCCGCGAGCCGGTCGGCCCAGCCGCGGAAGGACCCGTCCGGCAGGGCGTCGTTGAGCCCCTCGGTGAAGCTGTCACCGAGGGCTACATAGCTGTCGAATCCGTACACGTTGGGTCCCCTTCCCATCCTGCGAGATCCTGCGACCGACACACCCCGACATGTAGTTGTACACCTCAACTAAGCATCGGGGTGCCACCCCCGCCGCCACCGCGGGTGTTCAGCCAGCGGTAACAGTGTCTTATCTTGTCGGCCTTCTCCGCCTCTCTATTACGTAGTCTTCACCTTCGGCATGCCGTGAAACAGCACACTCGGACACAAACAGGGGCCCCGATGTGGCGAAAATCTCCCTGGCCGGGGCGTCCCGCACGGCATCCGGCAGGCTGGACACGTGTCCGGAGAACCCCGTGAGTCGCTCGCGCAGATCCTCGGTGGCCGCCGGGGCGCCCTCGACGCCAGCATCCCGCCCGTCGGCTTCGTCGCCGGCTGGCTCGCGGCCGGGCAGTCCGTCGCCTGGGGTGCCGGTGCCGCCATCGCGGTCGCCGTCGCGCTCGGGATCTACCGGATCGTCCGGGGCGGCAAGGTGCGCGCGCTGGTCGTCAGCCTGGCCGCCGTCGTCGCGGCCGCGCTGATCGCGCTGCACACCGGGCGCGCGCAGGACTTCTTCCTGCTGCAGCTGATGTCCAATGTGGCCAGCGCGCTGCTGTGGGCGGCCAGCATCGTCGTGCGCTGGCCGCTGCTCGGCGTCGTCGTCGGGCTCGTGCTGGGCCAGAAGACGCGCTGGCGCCGCGACCCCGCGCTGCTGAAGGCGTACTCGCGGGCCAGCTGGGTCTGGGTCTTCGGCCAGTACACGCTGCGCGTGGTCGTCTACGGCCTGCTGTGGTGGTCCGGCCAGGTGATCGCGCTCGGCGTCGCCCGCACGGTGCTCTCGTGGCCGCTGGTCGCGCTGACCGTCGCGGTGAGTGGCTGGGTGCTCTACCGGGCGTTGCCGCCGGAGCACCCCGGGCTGCGCCTGGCCCCCGAAACCCGCTCGGACGACGTACCCGGGGCATAAGGCGGCCCCCGGCGAGGGGGGAGGGTCCGGGGGCCACTGCCTACGGTACCCGGACTACCCGGGTTCAGTCGACGTTTTCGCGGCTTTGCGCCGCTTTTTGCTCGAGATCCTTACGCCGGTGGGCGCGGAGTCCCCTCGCCGAAGGCGTCGACGGCGGCCAGCCAGGCCGCCCCGAGCACACCATCGGAGCTGGTCAGCACCTCGAGCTCGGCCAGACGGCGGCGGACGAGTGCGCCGACCGGGCTCGCTCCGGTGAGCACCGAGCCGACGAGCACGACCGGGGTCGACTCGCCGGGCTCGCGCGCCGCGAGCGCGTTCGCCACCAGGAGATCGGCCGCACGGGTGACGATCTCCCGGGCCGCGGGCTCCCCCGCGTCGTGCGCCGCGCTCACCAACGGGGCGAACCGGGCGAGCCGCACCGGCGCCTCGGCGTTGGCGGCCGTGATCAACGCCCGCGATGCGGCGAGCCTGCCGGTGTCGGTCCGGACGTCCAAACCGGACGGTCCGAGCGCGGCGGCGAGCACCGCCGACGGGAGTCCGTCGAGCGGCCGCCCGCGGCCGAGTGCCTCCAAAGTGGAACGAACGGCCTCGCGGCCGAGCCAGAACGCGGATCCCTCGTCGCCGAGCAGCCAGCCGTAGCCGCCGGTGGTTCCCGCGAGCCGCCGTTTCCGGATCCGGCCCGCGATCGAACCGGTGCCGGCGACGAGGACCGTCCCGTCCGGCGCCGAGGTCGCCGACGCGTACGCCACTTCGGCGTCGGCGACCGTCCGGACGGCACACGTGAGACCGATTCGCGTCCACGCCGCGTCGAAGACCGCGGCCACGTCCGGATCGCTCAGCTTGCTGACCCCGGCCATGCCGACGACGCACGCCCGCACGGCACCCGGGTCGCAGGCGCCGAGCGCCGCGGAGATCGCGCCGGCGATCCGGCCCGCGGCGACCTCCGGTGCGTGCGCGTTCGGGTTGGCGCCTTCGCCGCGCCCGACGCCCAGCACCGCGCCGGCGGCGTCGACCAGGGCGGCCCTGGTCGACGTGCCGCCGGCGTCGACGCCCACCGCGAAGCTCACCGGGTCTTGGTCACCTTCAGCAGGCCGCGCGGGCTGTCCGGGTCGCCGCCGCGGGCCAGCGACAGGCCGAGCGCGATCCGCTGGATCGGCAGGATCTCCAGGATCGGCGCCAGCTCCTCGACGGTCTGCGGCACGTCGATGCGCAGCGCCGCCGGGGTCTCCGCCGACGCCGAACCGACCGCGACGACGTCCGCGCCGCGCTTGCCGACGGCGTCGATCACCTCGCGCATCGCCTCGGCGCCGTGCCCGGCACTGGTCACCGCGAGGACCGCGGTCTGGTCGTCGACCGCCGCGACCGGGCCGTGGAGGAGGTCGGCGCCGCTGTACGCGCGGGCCGCGAGGTAGCTCGTCTCGGCGAGCTTGAGCGACGCCTCCAGCGCGGTCGCGTACGAGTAGCCCCGGGCGGCGGTGAGCACCCGGTTCACGAACCGGTACCGGTCGACCGCGCGCTGCACGCCCTCGGCGGCGCCGTCCAGGGTCTGCTGCGCCAGCTCGCCGATCTTCTCGGCGTCGGCCGCCTTGCCGCCGCGCACCGCGTCGATCAGCAGGTACAGCGCCATCAGCGTCGCGGAGTACGTCTTGGTGGCCGCGACGGCCTTCTCGACACCCGCGCCGATGTCCACACCCAGCTCGGACGCCGCCCGCAGCGGCGAGTCCGGCGTGTTGGTGACCGACACCGTCAGCGCGCCCTGGCGGCGCGCCGTCTCGGTGACCTCGATCAGGTCAGGGGAGCCGCCGCTCTGGCTCACCGTGACGAACAGCACGTCCCGCAGATCCGGCCGAGCGCCGTACAGCGTGGCCGTGGACGGGGATACCAAACCGGCCGGAAGGCCGAGGAGTACCTCGATCAGGTACTTCGCGTACAACGCTGCGTGGTCGCTCGATCCACGCGCCGCGAGCAACGCGAACCGCGGCGGGCGTTGTGAGATCTTTTCCGCCACTTCGGCGATTTCCGCCTGACGCGCCACCAGTCCGGCCAGGACGTCCGGCTGCTGGGCGATCTCCGCGGCCATGTGCTCGCCGGGCCGTTGTTCGGTCATCATTTTCCTCTCCACCTCCGGCATTATGTACCGGACTCAGGCGGCGTCGGTCAGGTCTAGACCAATGTTATAGGGGCGGCGCGTTTGGGGAAAAGGGTACGTTTCTTACGGGGACGTGGCGTGCGATGAGGGAAGGCATAGGGAGCCGGGCATGTTGGAGACCACCACCACGGGCGAGGCAGCCGCCGTCGCCGGGATGCGCGGGCAGCGCGAGCCCAAGTACTGGGCGTTGAAACAGCACCTCCTCGATCTCCTGGACGTGCTGCCGCCGGGGTCGCCGATCCCGACCGAACGCGCGCTCGCCGGGGAGTTCACGGTCTCCCGCACCACCGTGCGCCAGGCGCTGGCCGACCTGACCGCCGAGGGCCGCCTGCACCGCGTGCAGGGCAAAGGCACCTTCGCGGCCGAGCCGAAGCTCGCGCAGCGGCTCCAGCTGTCCTCCTACACCGAGGACATGCGCAAGCAGGGCCTGAAGCCGTCGTCGAAACTGTTGGAAGTCGAGGAAATGCCGGTCGAGGGCGACCTCGCGAAGCTGCTCGGAATCCGGACCGGCGCGAAAATCCTTCGCCTTCGACGCCTTCGACTGGCGGACTCGCAGCCGATGGCGCTCGAGACGACGCACCTCCCGCTCGGCCGGTTCCGCGGGCTGCGCAAGCACGTCTCGGCCGGCGGTTCGTTGTACGCCGTTCTACGCGAGCACTACGGCGTCGAACTCGAGCGCGCGGAGGAGACGATCGAGACGTCGCTGGCGGGGCCGCAGGAAGCGGAGATGCTCGGCGCGGACGTCGGCATGCCGGTGCTGATGCTGACCCGGCACTCGTTCGCCACCGACGGCAAGCCGGTCGAGTTCGCCCGCTCGGTCTACCGCGGCGACCGCTACAAGTTCGTGACGACGCTCCTCCCGTAAGCCCTCGTGAGTGAGAAACAGTGTTAGAACACTGTTTCTCACTCACGACCGGCCGGGGTTGACGGGGTGCTGCGGTCAAGGTGAAGTGGCCGGGTGACTGCCACCGAAGACACCGGGATCCGCTGGGGCACCGGCGCCGCCCGCGGCGTGCTCGCCACCACGATCCTCGGGTCCGGCATGGCGATGCTCGACGGCACCATCGTCAACGTCGCCCTGCCCCGCATCGGCGCCGAGCTCAACGCCTCCGTCGCGGGGCTCCAGTGGATCCTGGACGGCTACCTGCTGGCCCTCGCCGCGCTGATCCTGGTCGCGGGCTCGCTCGGCGACCGGTACGGCCGTCGCCGGATGTACCTGATCGGCGTCGTCTGGTTCGGCGTCGCGTCCGGGCTGTGCGCCGCGGCGCAGTCCACCGAGATGCTCGTCGCGACGCGGATCCTGCAGGGCATCGGCGGCGCGCTCCTGACGCCCGGGTCGCTCGCGATCCTCCAGGCGTCCTTCGCGCACGACGCGCGCGCCCGCGCGATCGGCGCCTGGTCGGGCCTCGGTGGCATCGCGGCCGCCGCCGGGCCGCTGCTCGGCGGCTTCCTCGTGCAGGTGTGGTCGTGGCGGCTGGCGTTCCTGATCAACGTGCCGATCGCGGTGGCCGTGGTGCTGATGGCGCGGAAGTTCGTCCCCGAATCCCGCGACCCGGACGCCACCGGGCACCCGGACTTCGGGGCCGCCGCCCTCGGCGCACTGGGCCTCGCCGGGATCACCGGCGCGCTGGTGGAGGCGCCCGCCCGCGGCGCCGGTGACCCGATCGTGCTGGTCGCGGGCCTGCTGGGGATCGCGGGGCTGGCCGCGTTCGTCGTCGTCCAGCACCGCTCGCGCGAGCCGCTCGTGCCGCCGTCGCTGTTCCGCGACCGCACGTTCACCCTCTCGAACGCGCTGACGTTCGTGGTCTACGCGGCCCTCGGCGGTGTGATGATGCTGCTGGTCATGCAGCTGCAGGTGTCGCTCGGCTACTCGCCGACCGCGTCCGGGCTGGCCGGGCTGCCGCTGACGGTGATCATGCTGCTGCTCTCGGGCCGCTCCGGCGCGCTCGCGCAGCGCATCGGCCCGCGCACGCAGCTGGTGGCCGGGCCGATCGTGGTCGGTGTCGGGATGCTGCTGATGCTGCGCATCGCGCCCGGCGCGTCCTACCTCGGCACGGTGCTGCCCGCGGTGGTCGTGTTCGGGCTCGGCCTGGCGACCGTCGTCGCGCCGGTGACCGCGACGGTGCTCGCCGCCGCCCCGGACCGCTACGCCGGTGTCGCGTCCGGCGTCAACAACGCCATCGCCCGATCGGGCGGCCTGCTGGCGGTGGCGGTGCTGCCCGCCGCGGCCGGGCTGACCGGCGAGGCGTACGCCGACCCGGTGGCGCTGACGGCGGGCTGGCGGACGGCGCTGGTCATCTGCGCGGCACTGGCCATCGCGGGCGGGCTGATCGCGCTGGGCATCCACAACGGCGTCCTGGCGCCGCCGGCCGAGGCCAAGCCCGACGACGAGTGCCCCCACCTGGGCGAGTGCTACCACTGCGGCGTCGAGGGCCCGCCGACGCACATCCGCCGAGGCTCCTCCGTCGCCGGCTCCTAGCCCCAGCGCCTCCGCTCCGGCCCGGCACCGATGCCGCGAATGACTCATTCGGGACGCCAGAGGTCCCCAATGAGTCATTCGCGACACCGCGGGCCGCGGTTGCTCAGCCCGCGAGGATCTCGGCGAACAGCGCCGGGTCGGCGTTGCCGCCCGAGACGAGCGCGACGGTCTTCCCGGCCGGCAGCTCCTCGGCGTGGAAGAGGTACGCCGCCGTCGTCACCGCGCCGCTGGGCTCGGCGACCAGCCGGGCCTTGCGGGCGAGCACCCGCATCGCCTCGCGGATTTCGTCCTCGGCGACCGTGACCATCTGGTCCACGACTTCTTGCAGGTGGGCGAAGGTCAGCTCGGACGGCTGGGAGCGCAGGCCGTCGGCGATCGTGCGGGCCCGATCGGCCTGCGGCCACCGGACCAGCTCGCCGCGCCGGAGGCTGTCGGCGACGTCCGCGGCGACCGCGGGTTCGACGCCGATCACCCGCGCCCGCGGGCAGCGGGCCCGGATCGCGGTGCCGACGCCGGCCGCCAGCCCGCCGCCGCTGATCGGGACCAGCACGACGTCGACGTCCGGCAGGTCCTCGGCGATCTCCAAGCCCGCCGTGCCCTGCCCGGCGATGATGGCCGCGTGGTCGAACGGCGGGACGAGGGTCAGCCCGCGTTCGGCGGCCAGTTCGTGCGCTTTGGCCTCGTGCTCGCCGATCGGCACCTCGACGACCTCCGCACCGTAGGAGCGGGTGGCCTCGACCTTGATCCGCGGTGCCACGTCCGGCACGACGATCACCGCGGGCACGCCGTACCGCTGCGCGGCGTACGCGACTGCCTGCGCGTGGTTGCCGCTGGAGTACGCGATGACGCCGCGGTCGCGAGCCGCGTCGTCGAGGGCGGCGATGGCGTTGAACGCGCCACGCACCTTGAACGCCCCGACCGGTTGCAGGTTTTCGGGTTTGAGCCACAGGGTTCCGCGGGGATCCCAGGTCTGGAGCAGCAGGGGTGTGCGCACGGCGACATCGGCGACGCGCTTCGCGGCGGCCTCGATGTCAGAGATCGTCACCAGTTCCATGTGCCGAGTATGTCAAGAAAACGTTCGGTCCGGAGTGTCTATTATGGACAGACAAAGTGGTCCTCCTCACGCCGTGGCAACGTGGGGAGTTCCTCACGCGCCTTACGCGTTGGACAGGGGAGAACACGGACTACCTAGATCGGGATCATGAGCAAGGAGAACGCAGCGGCTTCCGAGAAGAAGGAAGAGAAGGCGGGCCTGCGGATCGCGCAGGTCTTGGCGGCGGCGCTGGCGGCGGTGACCGCGGCGCTGCTCGGCTCGACGCTGGGCGTGGCGGGCACGGTGATCGGGGCCGGCGTGGCGAGCGTGGTGTCGACGGTCGGCAGCGAGCTGTACCTGCGCTCGCTGGAGCGCACCCGCGCGGCGGCGCTACGCGCGCGGCAGCTGGCGACGTCGGGCATCCGGCGGCGCGGGCACGCGGAGCCGTCGCCGGTGCCGGCCGAGGTGCCGATCACGGACCAGCCGACGGTCCAGCTGGCGAAACCCGCGACGGAATCCCGGCTGCGCAAGCTGCGCTGGCCGTTGATCATCGGCACGAGCGTGGTGGCGTTCGCGGTGGCGATCCTGTCGATGGTGGGGGTGGACGCGGCCACCGGCGGCAAGGTGGCGGGCGGCACCGGCGCGAGCGTGGGCAAGATCTTCGGCGGCGGCTCCGGCCACGAGGACAGGACCCCGTCGACGACCCCGCCGACCAGCACGAACGACACGCAGGTGTCCCCGACGCCGACAACCGCGACGCCGACCTCGACCGCGCCGACAACGTCGTCCGAGACCCCGACGACCACCCCGAGCACGACCACCGAGCAGCCGTCGACCTCGGCTCCGGCGACGACGGCGACCCCGCCGACCAGCAAGGGCGCCGCGCCGACGCCGACCCCCTAGCAACGTCGCGAATGACTCATTCGGGACGTCCGAGGTCCCGAATGAGTCATTCGCGGCATCGGCGAGCCCGTGACTCAGGCCAGGTGCGACCGCAGTTCGCGGGCGGCCGCCTCGGGGTCCTCGGCCTCGGTGATCGCCCGGACCACCACGATCCGCGACGCCCCCGCCTCCAGCACCGAGGGCAGCCGCTCGCCGTCGATGCCGCCGATCGCGAACCAAGGCCTGTCCGGCGCCCAGGCGGCCGTCGCGCGCACCAGGTCCAGGCCCGGCGCGGGACGGCCCGGCTTGGTCGGCGTCGGCCAGCACGGGCCGGTGCAGAAGTAGTCCACGCCGGGCTCCGCGGCCGCGGCGAGCGCCTGGTCCAGCGAGTGCGTCGAGCGGCCGATCACCACGTCGTCGCCCAGGATGCGGCGGGCCAGCGGCACCGGGATGTCGTCCTGGCCCAGGTGGAGCACGTCGGCCCCGACCGCCAGCGCCACGTCGGCGCGGTCGTTCACCGACAGCAGCGCCCCGTGGCGGGCGCACGCCTCCGCCAGCACCTCCAGCGCCGCGATCTCGCCGGCCGCCTCCAGGGCGCCGGTCTTGTCGCGCAGCTGGATGATGTCGACGCCGCCCGCGAGGGCCGCGTCGGCGAAGGCGGCCAGGTCGCCGCGGGTCGTGCGGGCGTCCGTGCACAGGTACAGGCGCGCCGCGTCGAGGCGGGCGCGGATCTTGTCACCGGAGAGGGCGGGCATAGCGGCGACCGTAGCTCACGCGTTAGGGTGGTTGTGTCCGCACGGGAGCCCGAGGCACGGGCTGAGAGGGAGCTGCCGCTCCGACCGTGGAACCTGATCCGGGTCATGCCGGCGCAGGGAGCGTGATTCCATGACGAACCTGGCAGTGGTGGGCGGCGGCGTGATCGGCCTGTCCACCGCGTGGCGTGCCGCCGCGAAAGGGCACGCGGTCACCCTCTTCGACCCCGAACCCGCCCGCGGCGGGGCGTCTTGGCTGGCCGGCGGCATGCTCGCGCCCGTCACGGAGGCGTGGCCGGGCGAGGAGGACGTCCTCCGCCTCGGTGAAGAGTCGCTGAAGCGCTGGCCCGGCTTCGCCCGTGACCTCGCGGAAGCGGGCTTCGACCCCGGCTTGGCCACGCACGGCACGCTCGTCGTCGCCTTCGACAGCGCCGACGCCGGCCACCTGGACATCCTGGTCGGGCACCTGCACGGCCTCGGCCGCGCGGCCGAGCGGCTCACCGGCCGGGAGGCCAAGCGGCTCGAGCCCGGCCTCGGCTCTGTCCGAAGTGGACTTCACGTGCCCGGTGACCTGGCCGTGGACAACCGGAAACTGCTCGACGCGCTGTACGCCGCCTGCGTCGGCCACCGAGTCCGGTTCGTCCGCGAGCACGTCGAAGAACTGCCGGACGCCGAAGCCGTCGTGCTCGCCGCGGGCGCCTGGACCGGGCGGCTGCACCCGCTGCTCGCCGACGCCGTCCGCCCGCTCAAGGGCGAGATCCTCCGGCTCAAGCCCCGCCGCGGCTGCCTGCCGCCGCCCGCGCACACCGTGCGGGCCGTCGTCGAAGGCCGCCCGATCTACCTCGTGCCGCGTGGCGACTCCGAACTCGTTCTCGGCGCCACCCAGTACGAGGCCGGGTTCGACCGGGCGGTCACCGCCCGAGGCGTGCGCGAGCTGCTCGAAGGCGCCGAGCGCGTCTTCCCGGCGATCACCGAGTACGAGCTCACCGAGACCGCCGCGGGTCTGCGGGCCGGCAGCCGGGACGCGCTGCCGTACCTCGGCGTCCTGGACGGCGGTGTCTTCGCCGCGACCGGGCACCACCGCAACGGCCTGCTGCTGGCCCCGGTGACCGCGGACGCCGTGGTCGCCTGGCTCGACGGCGACGAGCCGCCGGAGGGCACCGCGGCCGCGTCCCCCGCCCGCCTGCACCAGAAGGAGCACGTGTGATGGAGATCAAGCTCAACGGCGAGTGGACGGCGTTCCCGGACGGCGCGACCGTCGCCGACGTCCTCGACGCCACCGGCGGGCAGCGACCCGGGATCGCGGTCGCGGTCGACGGCGTCGTCGTCCGCCGCGCCGACTGGGCGGCCACCGCCGTGCCCAAGGGGGCGGTCCTCGACGTGCTCACCGCGGTCCAGGGAGGCTGAAATGGACGCAGAACCACTGGTCATCGGCACGACCAAGCTGACGTCCCGGCTGATCATCGGCACCGGCGGCGCGGCCAACCTCGCCGTGCTGGAACGCGCCCTGGTGGCCTCCGGCACCGAGCTGACCACCGTCGCCATGCGCCGCGCCGACGCCGAAGGCGGCTCCGGCGTCCTCGAACTGCTCAAACGGCTCGGCATCGAGCTGCTGCCGAACACCGCGGGCTGCCGCACGGCCGCCGAAGCCGTGCTGACCGCGCAGCTCGCCCGCGAGGCCCTCGAAACCGACCTGGTCAAGCTCGAGGTGCACGCCGACGACCGGACGCTGCTGCCGGACCCGTTCGAGACCCTCGACGCCGCCGAACGGCTGGCCGCCGACGGGTTCACCGTGTTCGCCTACACGAACGACGACCCGGTGCTCGCGCTGCGCCTGGAGGAGGCCGGCTGCGCCGCGGTGATGCCGCTGGGCGCGCCGATTGGCACCGGCCTCGGCATCCGGAATCCGCACAACATCGAGCTGATCGTGTCGCGGGCGGGTGTCCCGGTGATCCTGGACGCCGGAATCGGCACGGCGTCGGACGCGACACTGGCGATGGAGCTCGGCTGCGCCGCCGTCCTGCTCTCCACGGCCGTCACGCGGGCGGCCGATCCGGAGCGGATGGCCGCGGCGATGCGGGCCGGAGTCGTCGCGGGACGGCTGGCCCGGGAGGCCGGGCGGGTGCCGCAGCGCTTCT
Organism: Amycolatopsis vancoresmycina; assembly: GCF_000716785.1. Taxonomy (GTDB): domain Bacteria; phylum Actinomycetota; class Actinomycetes; order Mycobacteriales; family Pseudonocardiaceae; genus Amycolatopsis; species Amycolatopsis vancoresmycina. Next base: position 234,349 of record NZ_JNYY01000006.1, on the reverse strand, counting down.
GGGCTCAGGCGTCGAGTCCACCCCGGTGAACCAGGGCGCCTTAACGCCGAGTGTGCACCGGGAGCCCGTAAGGTGGACGGCATTTCCGGGGCACAGGGCAGAAGGAGCCAGCCGTGACGAGCACATCGGTCCAGGACGTCTCGGGCAGGTTGTACCTCGCCGTGGGCAGGCTGTCCCGGTCACTGCGGCAGGCCGGCGTGCCGGGGCCGGGCCACGGCGCCATCTCGGCGCTGGCGACGCTGGTGCACGCGGGCCAGCTCCGGCTCGGTGACCTCGCGGCCAAGGAGGGCGTGGCCGCGGCGACCATGTCGCGGATCATCGCTTCCCTGGTCGAGGCCGGGTACGTGAGCCGCGAGTCCGACCCGGTCGACCGCCGGGCGTGGCTGGCGAAGGCGACCGAAGAGGGCGAGCGGCTGGTCTCCGGCGTCCGCTCGACGCGGGTCCAGGAGCTGAACCGCCGCCTCGACCGGCTTTCGCCCGAGCACCGCGAAGCTCTGACAGCCGCGATCCCGGCCCTCGAAGCCCTGATCGCGGACGATTAAGCCGCCCGCTGCCGTAGTTCGGCCAGCTCCGCTCGCAGCGCGCGGAGCTCGTCGAGGATCTCCTGGTTGGCCGCGGCCTGCGCTTCGGCCTGCTTCGCCTCCTCCTCGCGGATGTCCTGGCGCAGCTCGTCCTCCATGCCGCTGACCACGACGGCGATGAACAGGTTCAGCACCGCGAAGCTCGACACCAGGATGTAGACGACGAAGAAGATCCAGGCCATCGGCGCCTGTTCCATGATCGTCTTCGCGATGTCCGGCCACGCCTCGCCGGTCATCACCTGGAACAGCGTGAACAGCGACGTGCCGAGGTCGCCGAAGTCGCCGGGGTCGATGGTGCCGAAGAGCTTCGTCGCCATCACGCCGGCCACGAAGATGATCAGCCCGAGCAGCGCGGCGATCGACGCCATGCCGGGGATCGCGGCGAGCAGCCCGGAGACGACCTTCCGCATCGACGGCACAACCGAGATCAGCCGCAGGACCCGCAGCACGCGCAGCGACCGCAGCACCGCGAACGGCCCGGTCGCCGGGATCACCGCGATGCCGACGACCAGCAGGTCGAAGATGTTCCAGTGGTCGCGGAAGAAGCTGCCGCGGTAGGCGTAGAACTTCGCCAGCAGCTCGGCGACGAAGATGCCCAGCGCGATGTGGTCCAGCGCGTGCAGCAGGCCGCCGTAGCCGTCCATGAGGGACGTGGACGTCTCCATGCCGAGGGTGACGGCGTTGAAGACGATCACGGCGATGATGAAGTTCTGGAAGCGGCGGTCTTCGAGGACCTTCGCCACGCGCTCGCGTCCGGTCAAGGCCGCCCCCTGCGTTGGTCAAGGATCAGTAAACGCAGGGATGGTAGCCGGACGCGTGCTCAGCGCTCCTCGGGAGCCAGCCGCCAGAACGCCGACACCGGGCCGACCTTCGCGCCCATCGGGTACGCGTGCTCGACCGCGTGGGAGACGAACCACTTGCCGTAGCGGGCCGCCTCGACCACGGACATGCCCTTGGCCAGGCCCGCGGTGAGCGCCGACGCCATCGTGTCGCCCGCGCCGTGCGTGTGCGGGGTCGAGTAGCGCTTGCCGGGGAGCTCCACGAACGTCGAGCCGTCGAAGAGCAGGTCCACGCACTCCGGGTCGGCCTGCAGGTGGCCGCTCTTGACCAGGACGTACCGCGGGCCCATCCGGTGCAGCACCACGGCCGCGGTGTGCATGCCTTCGCGGTCGGTCACGGTCATCCCGGTGAGCAGCCGGACCTCGTCGAGGTTCGGCGTCAGCACCGTCGCGCGCGGGAGCAGCTCGTCGCGCAGGGCGTGCAGGCCGGCCTCGTCGAACAGCGGGTGGCCGTGCATCGACGCCGCGACCGGGTCGACGACGAAGGGGATCTGCTCGTCGCGCCCGATTCCCGCCTTGTCGCACGCGGCCGCGACGGCGTGGATGATCTCCGCCGACGCCAGCATGCCGGTCTTCGCCGCGCCGACGCCCATGTCCGCCGCCACGGCTTCGATCTGCCCGGCCACGATGTGCGGCGGCATGTCGGCGCGGTCGTGCACGCCGAGGGTGTTCTGGACGGTGACGGCGGTGACCGCGACCAGGCCGTGCACGCCGCAGGTCAGGAACGTGCGCAGGTCCGCCTGGAGCCCGGCGGCGCCGCCGGAGTCCGACCCGGCGATGGTCAACGCGGTCGGAAGGCTCGTCGTCATGGTGGTTTCCCGACTTCTGGTCTAGGCCAATCAGCCTCTTTTGCTTCATCAACAGTCAACCACGGTGAGACATTGTGAACGTTACTCACGTTCGAAGGAGCCTGGATGAAGCTCTTCTCGGTGGCACTCCTCACGGCCGCGCTCACGCTCTCCGGGGCGACCGCCGCCAACGCCGACAGTCCCAAGCTGTCCCACGTCACGACCGTCGGCGTGCACAACACCTACGACCCGGCGGCCTACGGCTATCTGGCCCAGGCGCTCGACGCCGGGTCGTCGCTGATCGAGCTGGACGTCTGGCCGGACTTCTTCACCCACGAGTGGAAGGTCAGCCACTCGAACCCGCTGGGGAACAACAACAACTGCGTGGCCGCGACTTCGGCGTCGCAGCTGTATTCCGGCGGCAAGAACAAGAACCTGGAGTACTGCCTCGACGACATCCGGATCTGGCTGGCCGCCCACCCGGGGCACACGCCGCTCACGCTCAAGATCGAGATGAAGACCGGCTTCTCGGACAACACCGGGATGGGCCCGGACGAGCTGGACGCGACGTTCCGCTCGCACCTCGGCAGTGTCGCCTTCCGCCCGGCCGAGCTGCTGGGGAGCTACGGCACGCTCGACGACGCGGCCAAGGCGGACAACTGGCCGTCCGTGGACGCGCTGCGGGGCCGGGTGATCACCGAGATCATCCCGGGCACGGTCGAGGAGCAGAACCCGACCGACACGCTGCACACCGACGTTGAGTACGCGCGCTACCTGGTCGGTCTCAAGAACGCGGGCAAGCTGGGCGACGCGAACATCTTCCCGACCGTGCACGGCGCGGCCGGCGGTGACCCGCGGGACAAGTACACCGCCGACCTCAAGCCGTGGTTCGTCGTCTTCGACGGCGACGCGAACGCGTGGGTGACCCAGACCGGGCCGTGGTGGTACGACGCCAACCACTACTACGTCGTGATGACCGACGGGCAGAACGTCGCACCGGCCATCGACGCCCACAACCCGACGGTCGACCAGGCCAACCAGCGCGTCGCCGACCTGGCGAAGCAGCACGCGTCGGTGGTCACTTCGGACTGGACCGGGCTCACGACGGTGCTGCCTCAGGTGCTCGCCCGCGGTTAGACGGTCAGCACGAGCTTGCCGGAGACGCGGCCCGATTCGCCGAGCTCGTGCGCCTTGGCGACGTCTTCGAGCGGGAAGGTCTGCTCGACGCGGACCTTCAGCTGACCGGCTTCGATCAGTTCGACGAGGCCGGTCAGCCCACCGTGGTCGGGCTCCACGAGGATCCGCCGGGTCCGCACTTCCCGTTCGGCGGCGGCCTTTTCGACGCGGTCGCCGACGCCGCTGGGCACGCCGATCAGCAGGCCGCCCTCCTTGATCGCGGGCAGCCAGCGCAGGTCGCTGTCCTCGCCGACGAGTCCGAAGTAGACGTCCACATCGGACGCCGTGGCGGTCTCGTCGTGGTAGTCGATCGGCTCGTCGACGCCGAGCTCGCGCAGGAACTCGTGCTTCCCGGCGCTGGCCGTGCCGATCACGTGCGCGCCACGCGCCTTGGCGATCTGCACGGCGAGGTGGCCGACCCCGCCCGCGGCGGCGTCGACGAACACCCGCTGGCCACTTCGGACGTTCGCGACGTCGACCAGGCCCTGCCACGCGGTGAGCCCGGCGAGCGGAAGCGCGGCGGCCTCGGCGAACGACAGTCCGGCGGGCTTGCGCACGAAGTGGCGCGAGGGCGCGGTGACGTACTCGGCGTAGGCGTTGGCCGGCCGCGGGAACCACGGCATGCCGAGGACTTCGTCGCCCTCCTCGACGCCGGTCGCGCCGAACCCGGCCTGTTCGACGACGCCGGCGACGTCCCAGCCGACGGTGAACGGCGGCTTCCCGAGGAACCCGCCGCCGCGCCGCACCTTCCAGTCGACCGGGTTGATCCCGGCGGCCTTCACCCGCACCAGGACCTCCGTCGGCCCGGGTTCGGGACGAGGGGCCTCGGTGACGCGGAGCACCTCCGGCCCGCCGAGGTCCTGCTGGGTCACGATGCGCATCGGTTTCTCTCCTTCTGTTCGGGGCGGCCTCCATCCTCGGGTCCTTCGTCACTTTTCGCCAGAAGGCACTAGTTGGTAAAGTAGGTACCTGATGGATACCACCTGTGACCAGGGCGGACCCTGGGACGTGTACCTGCGCAGCTGCCCGTGCCGGGACGTGCTCGACCTGCTGGCCAACAAGTGGACGGCCCTGGTGCTGGGCGCGCTGGCCCGCGGCCCGCACCGCTTCGGCGAGCTGCGCCGCGCGGTCGACGGGATCAGCCAGAAGATGCTGACCCAGAACCTCCGCCAGCTGGAGCGCGACGGTTTCGTGACGCGCACGGTGTACCCGACAACGCCGCCGACGGTGGAGTACGCGCTGACGGAGATGGGCGCGGAGGTGGGCGCGCACCTGATCGCGCTGAGCGCGTGGAGCCAGGCGAACTTCGGCCGCATCCGCACGGCCCGCGAGGAGTACGACGGCCGCGAACTCCAACCAGTCCGCTAGCCGGTCTGCCGCGGCTGGTCGTGAGTGGTAAGGCGGGTTCTAACCCTCCTTACCACTCACGAGGACCCGAGCACCCAGAACGGTGAGACCGGGCCCACTCCCGCGCCCAGCGGGTAAGCCTCGGCCACGCAGCGCTCGATGAACTTCTTCCCGGCCGCCACGGCGTCCGGTACCGATGCGCCCTTCGCCAGCGATGCCGTGATCGCCGACGCCAAGGTGTCGCCGCCGCCGTGGGTGTTCTCCGTGAGGTACCGGGGGCCGGTGAGGGAGATGTACTCGCGGCCGTCCGACAGCAGGTCCACGCAGTCTTCCGTGGCCTGCATGTGTCCGCCCTTGACGAGCACCCAGCGCGAGCCGAACTCCAGGAGTGCGTCGGCGGCGGCCCGTTGGGAAGCCGCGTCGACGACGGAAACACCCGTCAGCAGGCGGACTTCGTCCAGGTTCGGCGTGATCAGCGTCGCCCGGGGGAACAGCTCTGTCCGGATCGCCTCCAGGGCGTCCTCGCGCAGCAGCGCGTGTCCCGTCATCGACGCCGCCACCGGGTCGACCACCAGCGGGAACCCGAACCCGAGCTCGTCCAGGGTCTTCGCCACCGCCCGGATGATCTCCGCCGTCGCCAGCATCCCGGTCTTCGCCGCGTCGACGCCCATGTCCGACGCCACCGCCTTGATCTGCGCGGTGACGACGTCGGCCGGGATCTCCGTGAAGCCCTGCACACCGAGGGAGTTCTGTACGGTGACCGCCGTCAACGCGACCAGGCCGTGCACGCCGTGCGCGAAGAACGTCCGGAGGTCCGCCTGGATGCCCGCACCACCGCCGGAGTCCGATCCGGCGATGGTGAGGGCGGTCCTCGGTGTCACGGCTGGACCACCGGCAGGTAGACCTTGCTGCCGGACTCGGAGAACTCGGCCGACTTCTCCGCCATGCCGGCCTCGATGGCCTCCACAGTGGACAGCCCGTGCTCCTCCGCGTACTTGCGGACGTCCTGCGTGATCCGCATCGAGCAGAACTTCGGGCCGCACATCGAGCAGAAGTGCGCGGTCTTGGCCGGCTCGGCGGGCAGCGTCTCGTCGTGGAACGACCGCGCGGTGTCGGGGTCCAGCGAGAGGTTGAACTGGTCGTTCCAGCGGAACTCGAAGCGCGCCTTGGACAGCTCGTCGTCCCATTCCTGCGCGTACTTGTGCCCCTTGGCCAGGTCCGCCGCGTGCGCCGCGATCTTGTACGTGATCACACCCGTCTTGACGTCGTCGCGGTTGGGCAGGCCGAGGTGCTCCTTCGGCGTGACGTAACACAGCATCGCCGTGCCGTACCAGCCGATCTGGGCCGCGCCGATCGCCGACGTGATGTGGTCGTACGCCGGCGCGATGTCCGTCGCGAGTGGACCGAGGGTGTAGAACGGCGCTTCGCCGCAGAGCTTTTCCTCGAGCTCCACGTTTTCCTTGATCTTGTGCATCGGCACGTGCCCGGGGCCCTCGATCATCACCTGGACGTCGTGCGAACGCGCGATGTGCGTCAGCTCGCCGAGGGTTTCCAGCTCGGCGAACTGGGCCCGGTCGTTGGCGTCGGCGATGGACCCGGGGCGCAGGCCGTCGCCGAGGGAGAACGTGACGTCGTACTGCCGGAGCAGCTCGCAGAGCTCCTCGAAGTGCGTGTACAAAAAGGACTCTTGGTGGTGCGCCAGGCACCACGCGGCCATGATCGAGCCGCCGCGGCTGACGATGCCGGTGACGCGCCGCGCGGTCAGCGGGATGTAGCGCAGCAGCACACCGGCGTGCACGGTGACGTAGTCGACACCCTGCTCGCACTGCTCGACGATCGTGTCGCGGTACACCTCCCACGACAGCTTTTCCGGCTCCCCGTCGACCTTCTCCAGCGCCTGGTAGATCGGCACGGTGCCGACCGGGACCGGCGAGTTGCGGATGATCCACTCCCGCGTTTCGTGGATCCGCTTGCCGGTGGACAGGTCCATGATCGTGTCGGCGCCCCAGCGGGTCGCCCACACCATCTTGTCGACCTCTTCCTCGACCGACGACCAGACGGCGGAGTTGCCCATGTTGGCGTTGATCTTCACCAGGAAGTTCTTGCCGATGATCATCGGCTCGGACTCGGGGTGCTTGCGGTTGACCGGGATCACCGCGCGGCCGCGGGCGACCTCGTCGCGCACGAACTCCGACGTGACCCGTTCGCGGGCCGCGATGTACTCCATTTCGCGGGTGATGACGCCCTGCTTGGCCCAGCCGAGCTGCGTGTTGTGCGCGCGCCCGTCGGCCCAGCCCGCACGCAGCCGGTGCAGTCCATTGTGGACGTCGATGGTCGCTTCGGGATCCGTGTACGGACCGGAAGTGTCGTAGACGTCGAAGTGTTCACCGTTGGACAGATCGATCCGGCGGGCGGGCACCCGCAGCCCGGATTCGGTCTGGTGGTACACCTTGCGCGAGCCGGTGATCGGCCCGGTCGTGACGTTCAGGGCAGCATTCTCTTCCAAAGCCGTCAACGACTTTCACTCCCTACGCCGGCATTACCCGGTCAGGTTCATGCGGTCGGTGACGCCTGCGAAACGCAAGTCACCCTCTCAGCCCGCCATGGCGCGAGCTCCCGCGTTGGTGTTGTGCCACCGACCATGCCACGCCGGCGCGCGATACTCAAGTCACCCGACCAACTCCGCCGGAGTGGCGTAGACGTCGACCATGGCCCCGTTGCGCAGCACGGTGATCGGCAGTGCGGTGCCGATCACTTCCGCGAACAGCTGCCGCTGGATGCCCTGTGCGTCCGAGACGCGGGTGCGCCCGACGGTCAGCACGAGGTCGCCGGCGCGCAGGCCCGCCCGGTCGGCCGGGCCGCCGGACACGACTTCGTGCACCCGCAGCCCGGCGGCCTGCCCGGTGCGCTCGGCGACGTCGTCCGGCAGCGGCGCGGGCACGCCGACGACGCCGAGGTACGCGCGCCGCACCCGGCCCTCGACGACGAGCGTGTCGATGATCCGCCGCGTGGTCGCGTTGATCGGCACGGCGAGGCCGAGCCCGACCCCGGCGACGGCGGTGTTGACGCCGACGACCCGCCCGGCGGAGTCGGCGAGCGCGCCGCCGGAGTTGCCGGGGTTGAGCGCGGCGTCGGTCTGGATGACGTCCTCGATGACTCGCCCGGCACGGCCGTGGCGCACCGGTAGCGCCCGGCCGAGCGCGCTGACGACCCCGGCGGTGACGGTGCCGGAGAAGCCGAGCGGGCTCCCGATGGCCACGACGAGCTGCCCGACGACGAGCCGGTCGGCGTCCCCGAGCGTGGCGGCCGACGGCGTCTCGCCGCGCGCCCGCAGCACGGCGAGATCGGACAGCGGGTCGGCCCCGACGACGTCGAAGGACACCTCGCTGCCGTCGGCGAAGGTGGCGACGCCGCGCCGGTGGTCGGCGACGACGTGGGCGTTGGTGAGCAGGAGCCCGTCGTCGGCGAAGACGACCGCCGAGCCGCTGCCACGCGCGAGCTGAACCCCGGCGACGTGCGGGGTGACGGTCTTCGCGACGGTGCTGACCGCGCGCGAGTAGGCGTCCATCGCCTCGTCCATTCGTACCTCGATTACAGCGTTGCAGGTACTACAATTTTGCGCCGGAAAGTCGGCCCGGGACGTTCGCTGTCCGTGAACCGGTTCACCGGACCAGTGACGGTCAGTGGTTCACCGGATCGGACCATGCGCCGGTGAAGGATCGGCGGCAGACTCCCAAGTCGCTTCTGTAACGGTGCAGAAGCGATCTTCTGTGGGGTTGATATGCGCAAACTCATTTCCGGCGCCTTCGCCGGACTGCTGGTCACCGGCCTGATCCCGGCGACCGCACTGGCCGCGGGGCAGGCTCCCGGCGCGCCGGGAGCCCACCCGAGCTGGCTGCCCGCGAACAAGACCGGGTTCGGCACGGCCCACGACCGGTCGAGCAACGTCTGGTTCACCCTCCAGGGCGGGCAGCTGTCCGAGGTCTACTACCCGGACCTGTCCACGCCCAGTGTCCGATCGATGGACTTCGTCGTCACGGACGGCCGCAGCTTCGCCGTCACCGACTACTCGGCGAAGTCGCAGCAGGTGCGGCGCACCGACGACGACAGCCTGACCTACGAACAGACGATCACCGACGACCAGCACCGCTGGCGGCTGCGCAAGACCTACGTCACCGACCCGGCCGCCACGACGGTGCTGGTGGACGTCGACTTCCAGTCCCTGACCGGGCGGCCCTACCAGCTCTACGCGGTCGCCGACCCGGACCTGACCAACGACGGCTCCGACGACTCGGCCGCGCGCCGCGGTGACGCCGTCACCGCGCAGGACGCGGCCAACGCCGCCGCCCTCACCGCGAACCCCGCGTTCACGAAGACGAGCGTCGGCTACGCGGGCGCGTCCGACGGCAACACGCAGCTCGCGAAGACCTTCAAGCTGGCGCAGTACGACACCGCCGAGAAGGGCAACGTCGTGCTGACCGGGCAGACGAACGCCGACGGCGTCCGGAACCGGCACGTCACCATCGCCCTCGGCATGGGCGCGAAGGCGGCCGACGCGCTCGGCAGCGCGCAGGCGTCGCAGCGGCGCGGTGTCCGTGACGTCACGCGCGCGTACAACCGCGGCTGGCAGCAGTACCTGCGCGGGATCAGCAAGCCGCCGTCGTCGCTGAAGACCGACGCCGAGCGTGACCTCTACAAGGCGTCGATGCTGACCCTCGCCGCCAGCGAGGACAAGCACCACCCGGGCGCCTTCATCGCGTCGCCGAGCATGCCGTGGCGGTTCGGGAACAACGACCCCGAGTGGTCGCCGTCGGGCACCTACCACCTCGTCTGGCCGCGTGACCTCTACCAGATCGCGACCGGGCTGGCCGCCGGCGGCGACCGGGCGGCCGCCAACCGGGCCGTGAGCTACATGTTCGGCACGCAGCAGCAGCCCGACGGGCACCTGCCGCAGAACAGCCGGGTCGACGGCGTGCCGTACTGGACGTCGGTCCAGCTCGACGAGACCGCGTTCCCGATCGTGCTCGCCCAGCAGCTCGGCCGGAACGACCTGTGGCCCGGCGTCCGCAAGGCCGCCGACTTCATCCTGGGTTACCGCGGTCCCAACGGGCAGGCGTCGCCGTACACCCAGCAGGAACGCTGGGAGGAGCAGGACGGCTGGTCCCCGTCGACCATCGCCTCGGTGATCGCCGGGCTCGTCTGCGCCGCCGACCTGGCTTCGCACAACGGTGCCGCGGCCGACGCCGCCCGCTACCTCGCCGCGGCCGACAAGATGAAGGCCGACCTGCCGAAGCAGACGGTCACCACGAACGGGCCGCTGTCGAAGGACCCGTACTTCGTCCGGCTCACCAAGGACGCCAACGCGAACAACGGGACGACGTACAACCTCGGCAACTCGAGCGTGACGATGGACCAGCGCGCGGTCACCGACGCGGGCTTCCTCGACCTGGTCCGGCTCGGCGTCTACCGCGCCGACGACCCGGTGATCCGCAACAGCATCCGGGTGACGGACTCCGACATCGCGTTCACCACGCCGACCGGCCAGTTCTGGCACCGCTACACGAAGGACGGCTACGGCGAGCAGGCCGACGGCTCGCCGTGGGACTACACGTTCCCGGCGGAAAGCCGTACGACGTTCGGCCGGTTGTGGCCGCTGCTCGCCGGCGAGCGCGGCGAGTACGAGCTGACGCTCGGCGATCCGGCGTCGGCCGCGCGGCGGCTGCGTGACCTCGGCCGGGTGAGCAGCTCGGCGGAGACCATGCCGGAGCAGGTGTGGGACGAGAACCCGCCGTCGGGTCAGACCGGCTTCCCGACCGGCACGCCGAACACGTCGGCGACGCCGCTGGCCTGGACGCACGCGCAGTACGTCCGGCTCGCCTGGGACGTCAACGCGGGCTCGGTGCTGGAGACGCCTCGCGTCGTCCGCTGCCACTTCCTCGGCTGCTAAACCCCTCGTGAGTGAGAAACAGTGTTCTAACACTGTTTCTCACTCACGACCGGGGGCGCGGGTCAGATGACGGCGCCGTCGTCCTCGGGGGTGCGTGGCGGGAGCCACGAGTTGCCCGGGACGCCCCATTTGTTGTGCTTCAGCATCTTCTTGGCCGCGCGCGCGTGGCGGCCGACCAGGCGGTCCAGGTAGATGTACCCGTCCAGGTGGTCGGTCTCGTGCTGCAGGCAGCGCGCGAAGTAGCCGGTGCCCTCGACCTCGATCGGGTTGCCGTCGAGGTCGGCGCCGGTCACCTTCGCCCACTTCGCGCGGCCCGTCGGGTACGACTCACCGGGCGCCGAGAGGCAGCCCTCCCAGTCGTCGTCCGGGTCCGGCATGGTCTCCGGGATCTCCGACGTCTCGAGCTTCGGGTTGACGACGACGCCCTTGTGGCGCACGCCCTCGTCGTCCGGGCAGTCGTAGACGAACACCCGCAGGTCGAGGCCGATCTGGTTGGCCGCGAGGCCGACGCCCTCGGCGGCGTACATCGTCTCGAACATGTCGTCCACGAGCGTGCGCAGCTTCTCGTCGAACTCGGTGATCTCCCGAGTCGGCTGGTGCAGCACGGGTTCGCCGGCGATCACGATGGGGTGGATGGTCACGGCGAGCCAGTTTAGTCGGACCCCTCTGGTAGACCTGCATCAGACCGTGACGCGCCGACGTCGATGCCCACGTCGGTGCGTGCTTCCGTGGTTGAATGGCGCCCGCGGAAGAGCTAGGTCTGAATCGCCAGGACGCTCGATTGAGAGGGACTCGGATGGACGCCGCGGAGTCGATGGCTGAGCCGCAGCCGTCGCCGCCGAAGCCCGTGCCCGGCCTGACCGAACGCGAGGTCGAGATCCTCGCCTTCGAGCGTCAGTGGTGGCGGCACGCCGGGGCGAAGGAGAACGCCATCCGCGAACGCTTCGACCTGTCTGCCACGCGCTACTACCAGCTGCTCAACAAGCTGCTGGAGAAGCCGGAGGCGATCGAAGCCGACCCGATGCTGGTGAAGCGGCTGCGCAAGACGCGTGCCGCCCGCCAGCGCAAGCGAGGCGCCCGGCGACTGGGGATCGAACTGAAATGAGTGTGTTTTCGGGCATGTCGCGGCCGATGAAGGCCGCGGGCGTCGCGTTGGTCGGGGTGGCCGTCATCGCCGCCGTGATCGGCGGCATCACCGCGCTGGGCGGGGGTGACGGCTCCAACGAAGCCGGGCCGAGCGGGACCACGACGCCGCCGGGCTCGTCCTCGGCGCCGCCGTCGTCGACGTCTTCTTCGGCGACACCGCCGTCGACGTCGTCTCCGGCTTCGACCAGCCCGGCACCGCCGTCGCCGACCTCACCGGGGGCGGGACAGCCGACGTCGGCCGGCCCCGGTCAGCCCGGTCAGCCGGGTGGCGACCAGCAGGCGTCCAACAAGTGGGTGACCGTCCGGGTGTTCAACAACTCGACGATCAAGGGCCTCGCGGACCGGGCGGCGGAGGACTTCCGCGGTGGCGGCTGGAACGTCAACGAGGTCAGCAACTACTCCCAGGGCATCATCCCGACGACGACCGCGTTCTACCGCCCGGGCACCGACGAGGAAGCCGCGGCCAAGCAGCTCGCGCAGGAGTTCGGCATCAAGGCCGAGCCCCGCTTCGAAGGCATCCAGAGCGCGAGCCCCGGCGTGATAGTGATCGTGACGAAGGAATACCAGAGCGGCCACAAGGGCAGCTGAACGTCGGAAGAGGCGGCCGTCGGGTGACGGCCGCCTCTTTCATTCACCGGTCTGGGTCTTCGCGTACGCCTCCAGCGCGGCCAGCTGGGCCGGGTCGAGGCTCGGCCGGACCGTCTTCCGGGCCGTCTCCAGGTGCGCCGCGGTGACCTCGCGGGCTTCGAGGGACTCGCGCATCGCCGTCAACGCCGCTTCGCGGATCAGGGCCGCGCAGTCGGCCGCCGAGTAACCGTCCAGAGTGGACGCCACCGCGGCGATATCCACATCGGACGCCAGCGGCGTGTTCTTCGAGCTCGCCGCGAGGATCGCCGCGCGGGCCTCGGCGTCCGGCGGCGGCACGTAGACGCGCCGCTCGAGCCGTCCGGGCCGCAGCAGCGCCGGGTCGACCAGTTCCGGCCGGTTCGTCGCACCCAGCACGACGACCTCGCGCATCGGCTCGACGCCGTCCAGCTCGGTGAGCAGCGCCGCGACCACCCGATCGGCCACCCCCGAGTCGGACGACTGGCCGCGGCGCGGGGCCAGCGCGTCGATCTCGTCCAGGAAGATCAGCGCGGGCGCGGCCTCCGCGGCCCGGCGGAACAGCTCGCGCACCGCGCGTTCGGACTCGCCGACCCACTTGTCCATCAGCTCGGCACCCTTGACCGCGAAGACGTTCAGCGCGCCGGTGCCGGCCAGCGCCCGCACCAGGAACGTCTTGCCGCCGCCGGGCGGCCCGTACAGCAGCACCCCGCGCGGCGGCTCGACGCCGAGCCGGGCGAACGAGTCCGGGTACCGCAGCGGCCACAGCACGGCTTCGGTCAGGGACTGCTTGACGTCGACCATGTTCCCGACATCGTCCAGGGTCAGCCCGCCGGTGGCCAGGTTGTCCGAAGTGGACATAGAGACCGGCCGGACGGTGGCCAGCGCGTCCAGCAGGTCCTGCTGCGAGATGCGCGGCTCGTCGGTGTCGCGCTGGCGCAGCGCCGCCCGCAGCGCGGCGTCCCGGCGCAGCGCGATCAGGTCCGCGGCGACGAAGCCCGGCGTCCGCTCGGCGAGCACGCCGCAGTCGATGCCGGCGTCGAGCGGGACGTCGCGGAGCAGGACGTTCAGCAGCTCACGGCGGGTTTTCGCGTCCGGGAGGGCCAGGCCGAGCTCGCGGTCCAGCAGGTCGGCGGCGCGCAGCCGCGGGTCGGCGGACTCCGCGCGGGCCGTCGTCGCGACGACGGCGAAGCGCTCGCGCTTGAGGGCCGTCCTCAGTTCCTCCAGCACGACCGTGGCGACCGGCGGCGGGCTCGTCGCGGGCAGCAGCGCGTCGACGTCGGTGAGGAGCAGGACCGTGGGCCCTTCGGCGGCGCGGATGGCCTCGCGCAGGCGCGCGACCGCGACGTTCGGGTCCAGCACCGCGAGGTTCGGCGCGGCCAGCGGGACGACCCTGATGCCGGCGTCGTGGGCCACCGACCGCACGAGCGTCGCCTTGCCGACGCCCTCGGGGCCGGACAGCAGGACGCCGAGGTGGGCGGGCGCGCCCAGCCGCGCCAGCAGCTCGGGCCGGTGGAAGGCGAGGTCGAACCACTCGCCGAGCTTGCGCGCGGCGGCCTCGGCGCCGATCAGGTCGGCCAGGGGGACGGCCGGTTCCTCTTCGGCGATGACCTCGTCTTCGACGATCTCGGCGTCGATCCACTCCTCGGCCGCGGTGACGGCGGAGGTGCGGACCAGCGCGGTCGCCGTCCGGGGCGCGGCGGGTTCGGCGGGGCCCGGCCGGGCGCCGTCCCGCCAGGTGACCACTGTGGACGGTCCAACCGCGACGGTGCCGGCGGGCTCGGTGGCGGTGACGGTCAGCAGCTCGTTCGTCCAGGTGGCGCCGATCGCGCGGGACAGCTGGCCGCGCAGGCCGGCCGGGTCCGATCCCGGCGACGGCGCGAGGTCCTGCGGCAGCAGCGAAACGGCGTCCCCGACGGTGAGCACCTTGCCGATCAGCGCGAGCCGCAGCATGTGCGGGCTGACCGAGACGCTGGCCAGCCGCGACCCGGCGACGGTCACCGTCTTCGCGGCCGCGACCGCGGCCGGCGCGACCACGACCTCCGAGCCCTCGGTGACGCCCAGGTTCGACATCGTGACGTCGTCGGTGAGCAGCACCCCGGGCACCCCGGTGTCGTCGGCGGGCGCGGCGAGCGCGGCGCTGACCCGGGCCCCGGTGAGGTGCACGGCGTCCCAGGCCCGCAGGCCGAGCGCGTCGAGGACTTCGGGATGCAGCCGGACGACGCCCCGGCGCGTGTCCAGCGCGGACGGCGTGTGCCGGACGGTCAGCGTGATCTGCGGGTGGCTCACGACGTTCACCCTAGCCGGGTCGCGGCGCGGATAGACTGGTCGTTCCGCCGGGGGTGTGGGGGTGCGCGATGGCCAGTGTCGTGTCAGCGATCGTCGCGGCGGTCGTCGCCCTGCTCGTGGCGGCGCTGGGGCACTGGCAGTGGCGGCGGCAGCGGGCCGCGACGGCGGCCGAGCAGTACCGCCTCGAGCGTGCCGAGGCGTTGAAGGAGCTGTGGTCGGTGCTGAACGAGCACGCGACCGCGGCCCGGATCGCCGAGCTGGGGCCCGAGGAGTTCTACGGGCACCTCCAGGCGCTCAACTTCTTCCTGATCCGCCGCGCCCCCTTCCTGACCGAGCCGGAGAAGGACCTCGCGCTGCTGTACCTGGAGGGCATCTGCGCGTTCCGCATCCGGGTCGAGCGGTCACGCAACAAGGCGGCCCGCGCGGCGATGATCACGACGGCCAGGCTCGGCCGCGTCGGCGAGCTCATGGGCGCGCTGGAGGCGGGACAGCTCGTCCAGGACCTGGAAGACCGCTTCGCCGCCCACATCGGCGACGCCATGCGCGGCAAGAGCAAGGACATCGACGTCACCGAGCTGCGATCCCGCCTCCGCGAGGCGAAGTTCGTCCTCGGCCCGCCCGCCGACCCCGGCTGATGCCCCGCCAATCACGCGTGTTGCCTCCCCGATCACGCGTGTTGCCCCTCTGGTCACGGGCGATCGCCGTACCGCGTGATCAGAGGCGTAACTCGCGTGACTGGAGGCGTAACTCGCGTGACTGGAGGCGTAACTCGCGTGATTGGAGGGGCATCTCGCGTGATTGGAGGGGCATCACTACTTGCGGCGGAGGCCGATCTGGCGCCAGGAGCGGCGGCGCTGGCCGTTTTCCGAGGTGACGCGGGGGGTGCGGGCCGTCTCGCGGGGGAGGCGGACCGCGCGCATCGCCGCGCCCGCGACCCGGCGGCGCAGCGGGGGACGCAGGCCGAGGCGGCGCGGGGAACGGGCCCGGCGGATCGCTCGCCGCTCGCGCGGCGGGACCGTCCAGGCTTCCGGGTGCGCCGCCAGCCAGCGGTGCCGGTGGATCGAGTACGGGATGTGCGCCAGGTACAGGATCATCGCCACGACCAGCGCGACCAGCGGGAACTGGATGATCGCCGCGGCCAGCAGGGCGACGCCGATCAGCAGCGGCGCGATCGCCCTGGCCGGTGCCTTGACCGTCTTCAGCGACAGCGTCGGGATGCGGCTGATCAGCAGCGCGGCGATGGCGACCGTCCACGCCCACACGACGTACTGCGACGACCACCACCCCTCGCCCCACTGCAGGTAGGCCACCAGCGGCAGCATCGCCAGCAGGCCGCCCGCCGGCGCCGGGACGCCGACGAAGAACTCGCTCGCGTACGGCGGCTGTTCGGTGTCGTCGAGCAGCGTGTTGAACCGGGCCAGCCGCAGGATCATGCAGACGGCGAAGATCAGCGACGCCACCCAGCCGATCCGGTCCGCGCCGGTCTGCCACACGTAGATCACCAGCGCCGGCGCGACGCCGAACGAAATGCCGTCGGACAGCGAGTCCAGCTCGGCGCCCATCTTCGACGTCGCGTCCAGGAGACGCGCGATCCGGCCGTCCAGGCTGTCGAGCACCGCCGCGATGCCGATCGAGGCGATCGCCATCCCGTAGTTCCTGGTCAGCGCGAACTGCACGGCTGACAGGCCCGCGCACAGCGCCAGCACGGTGATGGCGTTCGGGAGCAGCCGGACGCCCGGGGTGGTCACGCGGACCATCGATCAGCCTTTCGCAGGCGCGGCAGGGAGTTCGGCGATCACGGTCTCGCCGCCGATCGTGCGCTGGCCCTTGCTGACCAGCACCGTCGAGCCCGGCGGGAGGTAGAGGTCGACCCGCGAGCCGAAGCGGATGATGCCGTAGGTCGCGGCGGCGCCGACCTTGTCGCCCTCGCGGATCTCGCAGAGGATGCGGCGCGCGACCAGCCCGGCGATCTGCACGACGACGAGCTCGTGGCCGTCTTCGGTGCGCATCAGCACGGAGTTGCGTTCGTTGTCGTCGCTGGCCTTGTCCAGGTCGGCGGAGAGGAACTTGCCCGGCCGGTAGGCGACGCGCTCGATCACGCCGTTCGCCGGCACGCGCTGGACGTGCACGTCGAACACCGAGAGGAACACCGAAACGCGCATCCGCGGCTCGGCCGGCAGGCCGAGCTCGGCGGGCGGCACGGCTTCCTCGATCAGGGAGACGAGACCGTCGGCCGAGGCGAGCGCGACGCCGTCACGCGCCGGCGGGACGCGCTTCGGCTCGCGGAAGAACGCGGCCGTCGCCACGGTCGCCAGTGCCCCGACGAGGCCGAGGCGCTTGGAGAACCGGCGGGCCAGCAGCGTCGCGGCGACGCCGCCCGCCACGAACGGACGACCCGCGGGGTGCATCGGCGGCAGCGTCTCGCGAGCGAGCTGGAGGGCGTGCGCGACTGGGTTGCCGGCGGGCTCCGGCCGGGTGCCGCTCATGGTCGGGTCCCCTGGTTTCGTGTCGGAAGAGTGGATGGGCGCCGGGGTCCGGCGGCCGCGTACGGGCGCCCCCACGCTACCGCTGCCCCAGGTGAGCGTGTCCGAGCGCCCCTGCCGGACTCCTCCGGGCGGGGGTCACCGCGGCGGGTGGGAATGATCGCCCGGTCGTAACACAAAGTCGATTTCGGCGATAACACTGAGTAGTTGCCGCCGTTCGGGACGCTGCCCGCCTGACCTTGTGAGGATCGATGACCCATCGCCACGATCTTGCCGAAGCCCGGCTTCGCGAGCTCTTGGGCGCATGGCGTCAGGAGATCGACGAGGTACCCGCGCCGCCGCTCGTCGACCCGGTGCGCGCGGTCGACGTCGTCATCGAAGCCGGAAAACGGGGCCGGGTGCATCCGCCCCCCGACGGCGCACGCACCCGGCCACCGGGAGATGCGCGTGAGGGAGCAGTCTAGCGGCCGGCGGCCGCTTGATCACTGTTCGCCTCGGCAAAAGTTACCAACGGTCACTCGGACGCCGGGTGCGCCCGCTGATCAGCCGCAGGATCGCCAGCAGCACGACGGCACCGAGGATGGCCACGCCGAAGCTGGGGAAGTCGAAGTCGAACGTCTTCGCCTGGCCGGTCGCGAGCCGGTAGATCAGGCCGCCCAAGGCCGCGCCGACGACGCCGACGAGCACGCTGACCAGGCAACCCTGCCGCTGCCGCGCCCGCCCGCCGACGACCAGGTTCGCGGCCCAGCCGACGATCGCGCCGAAGATCACCCATGCGACGAAACCCATGGCCGAAGCTTACGCGAGCGGACGTACAAGAGCTATTGCACAAGAGTTCTTGTACAACTACTCTTGTGCGTCATGGAAGAGAAGAACGTCCGGGAGATCCGCGACTCGAAGGCCCTCGCGGCCATCGCGCACCCGCTGCGCCACCGGCTGCTGGACCTGCTGCACCTCGACGGCCCGGCGACGGCATCACTGCTGGCCGAGAAGACGGGGCAGGCGGTCGGCAACATCAGCCACCACCTCAAGGTGCTGGCAGCCAGCGAGCTCATCGAAGAGGCGCCCGAACTCGCGCGCGACCGCCGTGAACGGTGGTGGCGGCGCACGTCCAGCGCGATCAAGTGGGGCGCGCAGGACTTCCCCGACGACCCGATCGCCGAGGCGGCCGAGGTGCTGACCCTCGACCACCAGCACGCCGTGGCGCGCAAGTGGCTGGCCAGCCGCGACACCTACCCACCGGAGTGGCGGGGCGCGCTGTTCAGCATCGACGGGTGGGCGCGGCTGTCCATCGCCGAGCTGGACGAGCTGAACGACCGGATCGTCGCGATGCTCGCCGAGTACCGCGACCGGTCCCAGCCCGACGACGGCGCCGAGCGCCGTCCGGTCTTCGTCGCCGCGCGGGCTTCGCTGGGCCAGCCGTGAAGGGGCTCTGGGGGAACAGGGACTTCCGGCTGCTTTGGACCGGCGAGACCACCAGCATGCTCGGCAGCATGGTCGCGAGCACGGCGTTGCCGCTGGTCGCGGTGGTCACGCTGCAGGCGAGCACCTTCGAAGTCGCGCTGCTGACGGCCGCGGCCTGGCTGCCGTGGCTGGTGATCGGGTTGCCCGCCGGCGCCTGGGTGGACCGGCTCGCGAAGCGGCCGGTCATGCTGACCTGCAACACGGTGTCGATGCTGGTGTTCGGCGGCGTCCCGCTCGCGGCGGCCTTCGGCGCGCTGTCCATGCCGTTGCTGCTGGCGGCCGCGCTGCTCGGCGGCATCGCGAAGGTGTTCTTCACCCTCGCCTACCGCGCGTACCTGCCGGCCCTGGTCGGGGCCGGTGAACTCCTCGAAGCCAACGCCAAGCTGCAGGGCAGCGAGTCCGTGGCGGAAGTCGCCGGACCGGGCCTGGCCGGCCTGCTGGCCCAGGCGTTCGGGCCGGTCAGCGGCATCCTGGCCGACGCGGTCAGCTTCGGCGTCTCCGTCGGCTGCGTGCGGGCGATCCGGCGGCGCGAGACCGTGGTCCCGGCCGAGCGCACGCCCTTGCGCAGCCAGATCGCCGAAGGCCTGCGGTTCGTGGTGCACGACCGCTACCTGCGGACGCTGATGGTGTTCGGCGCCGTCTCGAACATCGCGCTGACCGGGTACGGCGCCATCCAGATCGTCTTCCTCTCCCGCACCCTCGGCGCCCCGCCGGGCCTGGTGGGCCTGGTCCTGGCGGTGGCCGCCACCGGCGGCGTGCTCGGCGCGGCCCTGGTCGGACGGCTCGGCAGCCGCCTCGGCACCGCTCGCGCGTTCCTGGTGTGCGAGGCGTTCGCCGCGCCGATGGGGCTGCTCGGGCCGCTGAGCGGGCCGGGCTGGGGCCTGGTGCTCTACGTGCTCGCGCTGTTCGGCGTCTGCGCCGGGCTGATCGCCTCGAACATCCTGACCACGACGTTCCGGCAGCAGTACTGCCCGCCCGAGCTGTTCAGCCGGATCAACTCCAGCGCGGCGATCGTCAACTACGGCACGATCCCGCTGGCCGGTGTCCTCGGTGGCGCGCTGGGCGAGGCGATCGGCGTCCGCGAGACGCTCTGGGTGATGGCCGGCGTGCTGATCGCCGCGCTGGCGATGCTCGCCCCGCTGCGGAAGCTGCGGGACTTCCCGGTCAGAGCAGCAGGACTTCCACCTCGTCGCCAACCGCAACCGACGTGACGTCCTCCGGCAGCACGATCAGGCAGTTCGCCTGGGTGAACGCGCCGAGCAGGTGCGAGCCCGGTCCGCCGCGCGGCCCGACGAGCCCGGTCACCTCGCGGTCGGACGGGGTGAACACCCCGCGGCGGTACTGGCGGCGCCCGGCCGGCGAGGACATCTCCTCGTTCAGCCGGGCCCGCACCCGCCTGCGGGAGACGTCGGTGTGGCCCAGCGCCGTCAGGATCGCCGGGCGCAGGAACGCCTCGAACGACACCAGCACGCTGACCGGGTTGCCGGGCAGCGTCACCACCGGCACGCCCTGCCAGCGCCCGCAGCCCTGCGGGCCGCCCGGCTGCATCGCGATCTTCGCGAACTCGACCCCCTGGCCGGTCAGCGCGTCCTTCACCACTTCGTACGCGCCCGCGCTGACGCCGCCGGACGTCACCAGCAGGTCGGCCCCGGCCAGCTTGGGCTCGATGACCTTGCGGAACTCCTCGACGTCGTCGACGACGCTGCGAACCACGTCGACCTCGCAGCCGAGGCCGCGGATCGCCGCCGCCAGCATCACGCTGTTGGACTCGTAGATCTGGCCGTGGCGCAGCGGGGCCGGTGCGTCGATCAGCTCGGTGCCGGTCGAGGCCACCAGCACCCGCAGCGGCCGGTGCACCCGCACCTCCGCGAGCCCGACCGCGGCCGCCAGGCCCAGCTGGGAATGGCCCAGCACGGTTCCGGCGTGCAGCGCGACGCTGCCTTCGACGACGTCCTCGCCGGTCCGGCGGATGTGCGCGCCTTCGCGGGCGGGCACCGAGATGGTCACCTGCGACGTGCCGCCGTCGGTGTCCTCGACCATCACGACGGCGTCCGCGCCCGGCGGCAGCGGCGCGCCGGTCATGATCCGGTGCGCGGTGCCCGGCTCCAGCGGCCGGACGTCGACCCGGCCGGCCGGGATGTCGTCGGCGACCGGCAGCGTCACGGGCCCCGAGACGTCCGTCGCGCGGACCGCGTAACCGTCCATCGCGGAGTTGTCGAAGGGCGGCAGGGACACGGTCGCCGTCACGTCCTCGGCCAGGACGAGACCGGCCGCGGCGGCGAGGGGCATGGCGGTCGCGGGGGCGGTGCCGAGGAGCGCGGCAACGCGGTCGCGGTAGTCGTCGACGGAGATCACCGGACCATCCTCCCCGGCTTTTCCCGGCGTGCAAGACTCTGCCCCGACAAGCGCACGCCACAGGGGAGCACGCATGCAGGTCGGAATCCGTCAACAGCCCTCGTTCGCCGTCGCCCGGCTGATGCTGGCGCCCGGCGAGCCGTGCCAGGTCGAGTCCGGCGCCATGATGGCCACCAGCTACGGCGTGCAGGTGCAGTCGCAGGCGCAGGGCGGGATCATGAAGGGCCTCGGCCGCGCGTTCCTCTCCGGCGAGTCCTTCTTCATCTCCACCTTCACCGCGCCGCAGAACGGCGGCTGGGTCGACGTCGCCGCCAACCTGCCCGGCGACATCCAGGTGATCACCCTCGACGGCCGCACCGGCTGGGCCGTCACCCGCGGCTGCTGGCTCGCGTCGTCGCACGGCGTGCAGACCGAGACCAAGTGGGGTGGCATGAAGAACCTGATGGGCGGCGAGGGCGGGTTCCTGACGCATGCCACCGGGCAGGGCCAGCTGCTCGTCTCCTGCTACGGCGCGGTCGAGACCATCACGCTGCAGCAGGGCGAAATGGTGACCATCGACACCGGGCACGTCGTCGCATACGCCGACACCGTGCAGTACCAGATCCGGAAGGTCGCGCAGGGCATCATCCAGTCCATGAAGAGCGGCGAAGGTCTCGTGTTCGACTTCGTCGGCCCCGGCCAGATCATGACGCAGACGCGCAACCCGTCCGCGCTGGTGAACTGGATCGTCTCCCACGTCCCGTCACGCTGATGCGCGTCCAGACCCGGCACACCCCGGTCTTCGGCGTCGCCCGCGTCCTGCTGGACCCGGGCGAGTCCGTGCGGGCCGCGCCGGAAACCCTGCTCGCCAGCCGGTTCGGCGTCACCGAGACGCCGGCGGGCCGCGGTGGGGTCCGCGCGGGCAAGAGCACGACGGCCGTCTACACCGCGCCGTCCGACGGCGGCTGGATCGACTTCGCGCCGTTGCGCCCCGGCGACGTCTACCCGCTGGAACTCGGCGGCGCCACGGGCTGGTCGGTGCACCGGGACGCCGTGCTGGTGCGGCCTTCGTCGGTCCGGCACGACACCGGGTGGGTGCCGCTGCAACAGCTCTTCGGCGCCGATTCGGGGTTCCTGGAGCACTACAGCGGAACCGGGCCGCTCGTGCTGGCCGCGCCCGGCCCGGTGGACGCGTTCGAGCTCGGCAAGGGCGAGCTGGTCACCGTCCGGCCGGACTACCTGCTGGCCTACCCGGACACCGTGCAGTGCCGGCTGCGGGCCCTCGACCCCGGCGGGCCGCAGTCACTGCGCACCGGCGAAGGGCTCGCGGTCGACTTCGCGGGTCCCGGGACGGTGCTCGTGCACGCGCGGAACCGACGCCTTTCGGGTTCGTGATCTTCGGACGAATTGCCCATTGCCGCGGGAAATAATTCCGGTAGCGTGATTGGCACTCCGCCGCTGGCATCCGCTCGGGCCAGCGGATCCTTTGTGCTGAGGGAGGGCGCCGTGGCTGTCGGCACCGTCAAATGGTTCAACTCGGAAAAGGGCTACGGGTTCATCGAATCCACGGAGGGCCCGGACGTGTTCGTCCACTATTCGGCCATCCAGTCCGAAGGATTCCGCACTCTGGACGAAGGCGACCGCGTCGAGTTCGAAGTCCAGTCCGGCCGCGATGGTCGTAGCCAGGCAGCCGATGTGCGCAAGGTTTCGTAACCAGCTCCGCTGCTGATCGGTGAACCCCCGGCAGGCGCCGAACCAGGGGCGTTAGGCTGCGGGCGTGACAGGCGACGTGTCGGGGGACCTCACCGGTCGCCGGCTGGGCAACTACCGCATCGACGGGGTGCTCGGCAAGGGCGGCATGAGCGTGACCTACAAGGCCACCGACGTGCGGCTCGGCCGCAAGGTGGCCCTGAAGGTCATCGGTGACCACCTCGGGGCCGACGCCGAGTTCCGCGAACGGTTCGTCGACGAGGCGCGCAACACCTCCGCGATCGACCACGCCAACGTCGTGCCGCTGTACGACTTCGGCGAGCTCGACGGCATGCTCTACATCGCCATGCGGATGGTCGACGGCGGCGATCTCGCCGGGCTGATCTCGGCGGGCCCGATCGCGCCCGCGCGCGCGTTGACGATGCTGGACCAGGTCGCGGACGCGCTCGACACGCTGCACAACCGTGGTCTGGTCCACCTGGACGTCAAGCCGGCGAACGTGCTCGTGACGAAGAAGGAGACTTCGCGCGAACACGTGTACGTCGCCGACTTCGGCCTGACGCGCCGCGGCGCGACCGGGCACCGGACGCGCGGCGGCGACTTCCTCGGCTCGCCCACGTACGCGGCCCCCGAGCACCTGCGCGGGGAGCCGCTGGACGGGCGCACCGACCAGTACGCGCTGACGTGCGTCCTCTACGCCTGCCTCACCGGCAGCCCGCCGTTCAAGGGCGACGTCCCGACGGTGATCAAGGGGCACCTCAACGGCGAGCCGCCGTCGATCTCGCGCGCCGTCGCGCTGCCGCCGTCGATCGACGAGGTGATCCGCCGCGGCATGGCCAAGAACCCGGCCGACCGCTACCCCAGCTGCGTCGAGATGGTCGCGGCCGCCCGCCGCGCGCTCGGCCCCCTCGCCACGTCCGACACCCCGCCGGGCCCGCCCGGGTCCCATTCGGGCGGAATCCCCGCGCCGCAGCGTCCTGGTCAGGTACAACAGGGACCGCACCAGAACAGCGCACCGCAGGGAGAGGGGGCCCCCGTGCACCCGTACGGAGGACAGCAGCAGCCCGGCTACGGCCCGGGCCCCGGAGGCCCCGGCCCGCAAGGCCCGCCGCCGCAGGGCCCGCCTCCGGGTTACGGCTACCCCCAGCAGGGGCCGCCGCCCGGGATGCCGCAGGGAATGCCACCGCAGGGCCCGCCACCCGGGTACGGCTACCCGCAGCAGCCGGGCATGCCCCCGCCGGGCTACGGCCAGGACCCGATGCGCCTGCGCCCGCCGATGCCCGCGGGCGGTGCCGGTGCGTTCCACCAGCCGAAGAGCGGCGGTGGCAAGAAGTGGCTCTTCATCGTGCTCGGCCTGATGGTCGTGGCCGGCCTGGTCGTCGGCGCGATCTTCCTCTTCGGTGACGGCGGCAGCGGTGGTGGCGGCGGAACGCAGTCGACGGCTCCGGAGATCCCGGTCGGCCCGGGCGGCTCGGGGACCAACGCGCCTTCGTCGTCGCTGAACGCCCCGCCGACGTCGATCAGCATCAAGCCGGGTAACTGAATCCGGGCGGCCCTGAGCAGGTCTTCTTGCACTCTCCCGCCGAGAGTGCTAAACACGAACTTGGCACTCGACGCCGTCGAGTGCCAAAGGTCGGGACGGTGAGGCTGAACCCCCACCCGGGTCCAGTCGTCCGTCGCGGGCACCGAGCCTGGCCGAGGAAGAGTCCTGCTGCCGCCGCTGCAAGGCTGTGACATCGAACAGCGCAGCGCGGCGGTGGCGCCCAATACCGGAGGACCACACCGCAATGGCCAAACTGATCGCGTTCGACGAGGACGCCCGCCGCGGTCTCGAGCGCGGCTTGAACACCCTCGCCGAAGCCGTCAAGGTGACCCTCGGCCCGCGGGGCCGGAACGTCGTGCTCGAAAAGAAGTGGGGCGCGCCGACCATCACCAACGACGGTGTCTCCATCGCCAAGGAGATCGAGCTCGAGGACCCGTGGGAGAAGATCGGGGCCGAGCTCGTCAAGGAGGTCGCCAAGAAGACCGACGACGTCGCGGGTGACGGCACCACCACCGCCACCGTGCTCGCCCAGGCCCTCGTCCGCGAGGGGCTGCGCAACGTCGCCGCCGGCGCCGACCCCATCTCCCTCAAGCGTGGCATCGAGGCGGCCGTCGAGGCCGTCACCGAGCAGCTGCACAAGGCCGCCGTCCAGATCGAGACCAAGGAGCAGATCGCTGCTACCGCCTCGATCTCGGCCGCCGACCGCACCATCGGCGAACTGATCGCCGAGGCGCTGGACAAGGTCGGCAAGGAAGGCGTCGTCACCGTCGAGGAGAGCAACACCTTCGGTCTCGAGCTCGAGCTCACCGAGGGCATGCGCTTCGACAAGGGCTACATCTCCGGTTACTTCGTGACCGACCCGGAGCGTCAGGAAGCCGAGCTCGAGGACCCGTACATCCTCCTCTTCGGCTCCAAGATCTCCACCGTCAAGGACGTCCTGCCGCTGCTGGAGAAGGTCATCCAGTCCGGCAAGCCGCTGCTGATCATCGCCGAGGACGTCGAGGGCGAGGCCCTGGCCACCCTCATCGTCAACAAGATGCGCGGCACCTTCAAGTCCGTCGCCGTCAAGGCCCCGGGCTTCGGTGACCGCCGCAAGGCGATCCTGCAGGACATCGCGATCCTGACCGGTGGCCAGGTCATCTCCGAGGACGTCGGCCTCAAGCTGGAGAACGCGGACCTGTCCCTGCTGGGCAAGGCCCGCAAGGCCGTCATCACCAAGGACGAGACGACCATCGTCGAGGGTGCGGGCGACGCCGACCAGATCCAGGGTCGCGTCAACCAGATCCGCGCCGAGATCGACAACTCGGACTCGGACTACGACCGCGAGAAGCTGCAGGAGCGGCTCGCGAAGCTGGCCGGCGGCGTGGCCGTCATCAAGGCCGGCGCCGCGACCGAGGTCGAGCTCAAGGAGCGCAAGCACCGCATCGAGGACGCGGTGCGCAACGCGAAGGCCGCCGTGGAAGAGGGCATCGTCGCCGGTGGTGGCGTGGCCCTGATCCAGGCCGCCGAGGCCGCGTTCGCGGGCCTGAAGCTCGAGGGCGACGAGGCCACTGGCGCCAACATCGTCAAGGTGGCCGTCGAGGCCCCGCTCAAGCAGATCGCGATCAACGCCGGCCTCGAGGGCGGCGTCGTGGTGGAGAAGGTCAAGGGCCTGCCGCAGGGTCACGGCCTCAACGCCGCCACGGGTGTCTACGAGGACCTGCTCGCCGCCGGCGTGCCGGACCCGACGAAGGTCACCCGCTCCGCGCTGCAGAACGCCGCGTCCATCGCGGCGCTGTTCCTGACCACCGAGGCCGTCGTGGCGGACAAGCCGGAGAAGGCTTCGGCCGCTCCCGCCGACCCGTCCGGTGGCATGGGTGGCATGGACTTCTGATCCACGCGCTTTTCGGGGAAGCCCGGTCCGCTTCGGCGGGCCGGGCTTTTTCTATGGCTTGGTAAAGAACCAGACAGCGAAGGCGCCGACGGTGACAACGCCGAGTGCGAGCACGAAGAGGCCCCCGAGCCAGGCCGTGCTCGCTTCTTCCGCCTCCATCGCCAGGACGATCGCGCCGATCCCGGTCAGCATCACCCAGATCGCGAACGCGGCGGCGGCGTAGAGCACGACCTTGGTCGCGGACCGGCTGCCGGGGTCGTCGAGCGCGAGGAACGCGGCGAAGGCGGTCAACCCCAGGCCGGCGATCAGGTACAGCCCGCCGAGGATCCCGACGACGACCTTCGCGGCCGTTCTGCTCCCTTGATCCACGAGCGCGAACCCTAACCCCTCGAACGGGATCCGCGCCGCGCATTTCTGCCGTTCGGCCCAGCCGCATCGGCCGAACGGCCCGGGCGTCCCCTGGCGCCCGGGCCGTTCCCCTCTTCGTGCACCCCCGTCGTGCGCGGAGCCCGCGGGCCGGTGCCGCGAATGACTCATTCGGGACGCCCGAGGTCGCGAATGAGTCATTCGCGACCTTCGAGAGCGTCGGCACCCGCGCCAGCCGGCCGTTGCCGGGCCCTGCGGTCAGCGGGCGGGCCCCGGTTCCCCCTGCGAACCGGCGCCCGCCCCGGTTCAGGAGTCCTCTTCCGGCGTCAGGATGGCGGCGGCGACGTAGATCGGGATGGCGATGCCGACCGACAGGAACACGGCGGCGACCAGGCCGATGCGCAGGACGTTGGCGTCGATGCCGAGGTAGGTGGCCCAGCCGCCGCAGACGCCGGTGAGCATCTTGTCGGTCTTGCTGCGGCGGAGCTTCTTGGTGGTGGTTTCCGGGGTGTACACGCTGTTCGTCATGGCTCAATACTGGCGCCGGCGGCACCCTGACCACATCCGGAACGGCCCCGACCCCGACCCTGAATTCCGCCCTCGGGGTCGTGAGTGTTTAGGCGGGTTAGAACCCTCCTTACCACTCACGACAACCCGCGCACCCTCGCCAGCCGCGCTTCCCAGGCTGCCGCGACCTCGGGCGGTGCCGGATACGCGTCCGTGGGTTCCGGGGCCTCCCTCGGCACCGGCAGGTATCCGTCCACAGGGGACAGCGGGTTCGCGGCGACATCGCCCTGCAGCAACGAAATCGTGCCTAGTCCACAAGCGAATTCCAGCGACGGCAGCGCCCCGGCCAACGCCAGCCCGGCCGCCAGGCCCACGCTCGTCTCCACCGCCGACGACACCACGCACGGCAGCCCGCACGCCTCGGCGACCTCCAGCGCGCGCCGCACGCCGCCGAGGGGGGCGACCTTCAGGACCGCGATGTCCGCCGCGCCGGCGACCGCCACCTTCAGCGGGTCCTCCGCCCGGCGGATCGACTCGTCGGCGGCGATCCGGACGCCCACCCGGCGCCGCACCGCGGCCAGCTCGTCGATCGACGGGCACGGCTGTTCCGCGTACTCCAAGCCGCCCGCCGCCTTGTCGAGGTCGGTGATCGCCCGCACCGCCGTGTCGACGTCCCAGGCCATGTTGGCGTCGACGCGGACGGCGCCGTCCGGGCCGAGCGCGGCGCGGACCGCCTCCACCCGCGCGCAGTCGTCGGCCAGTGAGACGCGCGGGTCGGCGACCTTCACCTTGGCCGTCCGGCAGCCGGACGCGCGGATCAGCTCGTACGCCTGCTCCGCCCCGACCACCGGGACCGTCGTGTTGACCTCGACCCGGTCGCGAACCGGTGCGGGCCAGCCGGCTTCGGTGGCCTCCACCGCCGCCCGCAGCCAGGGCACGCTCTCGGCGTCGGAGTAGTCGGCGAACGGGCAGAACTCGCCCCAGCCCGCCGGGCCGTGCAGCAGCACGCCCTCACGGACGGTGATGCCGCGGAACCGGGTGCGCAGGGGGATCGCGTAGACCTTCATCAAGGCCGATCATGCCACCGTCCCGGGTTTCGCAACCGGGTGCCGAACTGCGTGTTTCCGGCCAGAATGACTCCGTGGTCCTCGATTTCCGCGTGCTGGGTCCGGCCGAGGTCACGGCCGACGGCCGCCCGGTACCGCTCGGGGGCAGCCGGCCGCTGATCGTCCTGGCCGGCCTCCTGCTGCGCGCGAACCGGGTCGTGCCGGTCGACGAACTGGGCCGCTGGCTGTGGAACGACGACCGCCGCCGCTCCAAGGGCGCACTCCAGACGTACGTGCTGCGCCTGCGCCGGGCGCTGGGCGACCAGGTCGCGATCCGCACCGAGAGCGGCGGCTACCTGATCGAACTCGACGACGACCTGCTCGACCTGACCCGGTTCCGCGCGCTCGCCGTCCGCGGCAAGGCGGCGATGGACCGCGGCGAGAGCCGCCGGGCGGCCGCGCTCTTCGCCGAGGCCCTCGCGCAGTGGCGCGGGCCGGCGCTGCTGAACGTCGAGTCCGACGCGCTGCACCGCGACGAAGCCGGGCAGCTGACCGAGGAGCGGCTGCGCGTGCGCGAGCAATGGGCGGACGCGCTGCTCGAAGCCGGCGAGTACGGCACCGTCGTCCCCGAGCTCACCCGGCTGGCCAGGGAGAACCCGCTGCGGGAGCGGCTGCACGAGCAGCTGATGATCGCGCTGTACCGGTCGGGCCGCCAGGCCGAGGCGCTCGACGTGCACCGCCGGATCAGGCGCGTCCTGGCCGACGAGCTCGGGCTCGATCCCGGGCCGTCGCTGCAGCGCACCCGCCAGGCGATCCTCACCGGCGCCGGCGATCCGGCCGGGCGCTACCGGCTCGGCGTCGACCCGCAGGTGCCGCACCAGCTGCCCGCCGACCTGCGGGCCTTCTCCGGGCGCGAGTGCGATCTCAAGGCGTTGCACGCGCTGCTGCCGGAGGCGGTCGACGCCGACGCGTCGACGCCGATCGCGTCCGTGGAAGGCATGGGCGGCATCGGGAAGACGACGCTGGCCGTGCACTTCGCGCACGAGGTCGCCGACCGGTTCCCCGGCGGGCAGGTCTACCTCAACCTGCGCGGCTACGGGCCCGGTGAGCCGGTCGAGCCGTCGGCGGCGCTGGAGGCCATGCTCACCGCGCTCGGCGTGCCGTGCGAGGCGATCCCGGCCGACCTCGACGGCCGCGCGGCGAGCTGGCGGACGCACACGGCGGGACGCCGGCTGCTGGTCCTGCTCGACAACGCCAACCGCACCGAGCAGGTGAGCCCGCTGCTGCCCGGGCCGGGCTGCCTGGTCCTGGTCACCAGCCGCTGGCAGCTGCGCGCGCTGGTCGCGACGCACGGCGCGCGCCGGATCGCGCTGGAGGAGTTCGGCGACGAGGACGCCGTTGCGCTGCTGGCGTCCACGATCGGCTTCGACCGGGTCGCGCGCGACCCCGCGGCGGCCGGGCGGTTCGTGCGCCACTGCGGCGGGCTGCCGCTGGCGATCCGGATCCTCGCCGTGCGCGCGGCGCAGTTCCCCGACCTGCCGCTCGACGAGTTCGCCGGCTCCCTCGCCGTCGACCTGCTCGGCTCGTTCGACCTCGCCGACGGCGAGGGCACCAACATCCGGTCGGTGTTTTCCTACTCCTACCAGGCGCTGCAGCCGTCGACGGCCCGGCTGCTGCGGCTGCTCGGGCTGCCCACCGGCGTCGATTTCACCGCGCCGGCGGCGGCCGCGGTCGCCGGGCTGGACGTCGCGGCGGCCCGCCCGATGCTCGAAACCCTGGCGGCGGCGCACCTGCTCGCCCAGCCGCGGCCGGGCCGCTACCAGTTCCACGACCTCATCCGCGCGTACGCCGGCGAAGCCGCTTCGCAGCTGGACCCGGAGGCCGAGCGCGAGTCCGC
Source organism: Amycolatopsis vancoresmycina (assembly GCF_000716785.1). GTDB lineage: Bacteria > Actinomycetota > Actinomycetes > Mycobacteriales > Pseudonocardiaceae > Amycolatopsis > Amycolatopsis vancoresmycina. The sequence continues at coordinate 204,410 of NZ_JNYY01000006.1, read as the reverse complement.
TTTGGACCGGTTGCTCGGCTGGTACCTCGCGTCGGCGCTGAACGCGTCACGGCGGATGCGGCCGGAGCGCTACTACCGGCTGCTGGAGCTCGACGACCTCGACGGCGGCCTGGGGTTCGATTCGTACCACGACGGGCTGGACTGGTTCGGCGAGGAGTACGGCAACCTCATCGCGGCGGTGCACCTGGCGCGGCGCCGGGGTCGCGACGACGTGTGCTGGAAGCTGGCCTGGCTGCTGCAGAGCTACTTCGTGACGCGCTCGCGGCTCGACGACTGGCGGTCGGTGTTCGCGGTGGCGCTCGAAGCCGCGCGGGCGAGCGGCCACCGGCCCGGGGAGGCGGGGATCCTGAGCGGGCTCGGCGTCGTCAACGGCGTCGCGCGGCAGTACGCCGAGTCGCGGCGGTACCTGGAGCAGGTGCTGGCGATCCAGCGCGAGCTCGGGGCGCGCGAAGGCGAGGCGCGGGCGCAGTACAACCTGGCGATGGCGGCGCACAACCTCGAGGACTGCGCCTGGGCGTACGAACACGGCATGCAGGCGCTGGCGATCGTCCGCGAGCTCGGGCTGGGCCACTTCGAGGCGAGCGTGCTGCGGGCGCTGGGCGACATCTGCACGTCGATGGGCGACCACGAGCAGGCGCTGCGCCTGGCCGACGAGGCACTGGCGATCCTGGACGCGGACGGGCGGCCGGCGGACACGCGGTTCACCCTGCACACGCGCGGCCTGGCCCTGGTCGGCCTCGGCCGGCTCGACGAGGGCATCGCGTGCATCCGCGAGTCGGTGGAGATGTTCTTCGCGATGGACGAGCAGTACGAGGCGGCGGACGTGCTGGCCCAGCTGGGCACGATCCACCTCCGCCACGGCGACGCGGCGCTGGCCCGCGAGTGCTGGCTGCGCTCGGTGCGCCTGCTGACGGAGCTGGGCCACCCGGACGCGGACGACGTCCGGGCCAAGCTGGCGGCCCTGGTCATCCTGGGCACGTGAGGGTCCCGGACGGCTTACGTGCCGACCCCCAGCGACAGCACGCAAGCCGGTCCGGCCCGTGAGTCTCATCCAAGCCGACGGCGCTCACTGTCCACTCACTGTCCGGTTGGCGGCGCCACCCCGAGCAGATCGGCGAGGCATTCGGCGTTCCGCGGCGCCTCGACCTTGACGTCGTTGTCGAAGTAGACGTGCACATCCCGCCGCCCGCCGTCGTGCCACGCCCGGATCTTGCTGGCCCAGGTCCGCAGGGCCTGGTCGGAGTAGCCGCTGACGTAGAGCTCTTCGTCGCCGTGCAGCCGGACGTAGGTGAAGCCGGCTGTCTGGTCTTCGACGAACGGCCACTTCCCGGCGGTATCGGCGACGACGAGGGCGATGCCGTGTTCCCGGAGCAGTTGCTTCGCGGCCGGCTGGTCGAAGCTGGGGTGCCGGACTTCGAGGGCGTGCCGCAGCGGCCGTTTCGCGCCGGCTTCGAGGTACGCCGGGCCTTTCAGCTTGTCGTCGTGCTTTGTGGCCAGCTGCGCGGCATCGCCGGTGGTGCGCGGGAGGAGGGCGAAGAAGTTCTCGAGCCGATCGGGGTCGAAGGCGAGGCGCGGGGGGAGTTGCCAGAGGAAGGGGCCGAGCTTTGCGCCGAGTGCGAGGACGCCGGAGGCGTAGAAGTTGGCGAGCGCGGTCTCGACGTCTCGGAGCTGCTTCATGTGCGTGATGAAGCGGCCGCCTTTGACGGCGAAGAGGAAGTCGGCGGGGGTTTCGTCGAACCAGGCGCGGAACCGCTCGGGGCGTTGGAGGGAGTAGAAGGAGCCGTTGATCTCCACCGCGTTCATCCGGTGTGACAGGTATTCGAGCTCGCGTCGCTGGGCGAGCTTGGGGGGATAGAAGACACCGCGCCAGGGTGCGTAGCGCCATCCGGAAGTTCCGATTCGGATCTCGGCGATCGCCCTCACCGCCTTTCCGCGGGGGGTGATTCCCGTTCGGGGGCGGTGGCAAACGCGGGTCTGGTGGACTGGGTGTTGGGACGGTGGTCCCAGGTTGGTGGACGCTCGTCTCATGGGGCCTTTGTGGTGCTTGCTCATCTTGTCGTCCGTGGTTCTGCCGTGGCTTCAAGGCTGTCCTCGCCGGACGGGCAGGCTCTGGGATGACCTTGGTTTTGGTGTCTGCTCGGCTTGCGTTGTGGGTCGCTGGGTGGTCATCCCGTCGCCTGATCGAGGCCTATCACTTTGAGCCGGGCCCGCAAGGTTGCGTTGCTGTCTTGCGTTGGGCTGTGTGTTGCGGGCCCGGCTCAAAGTGATTTGACGGCCTCAGGCGACGGGATGACCACCCAGCTCTTTGGGGTTTCGCCCGGCTGGCGCTTGGTGCTGGGTGGGTAGGCGGCTGCCGGTCCGGTCGCCCTCGCCTCCCGGGCGCGACCCGCGCGACCGGGCCCGGCCGCCCTGCCCGGCCCGCGCCCCACCCTCCTCACGCCCAGGAAAACCGCCAATGCCGTGACTGGACCAGACCCGATGCGTACTCCCGCAGGTTCCCCGGCTGCCCCGCGAACGTCGGCAAGCAAAATGCCCGGTGCTCCGCCGCCACCGTCAATGCCCGGGCCTGATTCCGCGGTGGTGCTGCCACCGACAGCTCGATCGCGTCGAACCCCAGCACCACCAGCGTTGCCCCGAAACGGTCCTCCCAGCTCCTCAGCACCGCTGACAGCTCCGCCACCTGGTCCGTGCACTTGATCATCCCCGTCCAGCCCAGCAGGGCCGGGATGTCCGCCGGGCGCTCGGTCTGGACCAGGCCCAGGCGGTGGGGTGCGCGGTTGGCCAGGATCGAACCCGTGTTGCCCGCCTCCGCCAGTGGGTCCGAGCGGCGCGGGCTGCGCTTTGCCAGCCCCGGGAACCTGGCGCCGAACGGCCTCAGGCAGGCGCCGTCGCAGCAGGAACCGTCCCACCAGCGGGACAGGGCTCCCGCCGGGTCCGCCGTCGGCACTCGGTGGCCCGCCGGGGCCAGGCGGCCCCGGTCGTCGATCCAGTCCTCGCCGTTCGCCGCGAAACGCTGGTCGTGGGGGATCAGCACCGGCCACAGGCCCGATCGCTCGAACTCGGCCACGCAGCCCAGGTAGCGCTCAGGCCTGGTCAGCGGCAGGTCGGACACCCACAGCCGGCCGTGCCACGAGCCCGGTGGCAGGGTCTGGACCGGCGGTGCTGGCGTGCCCGGGCGGAGCGGTGCGATCGTCATGGACGTCCCCTCGAACTTGTGTTCGGCTGGTGCATGTCGAACAGTAGTTCGAGGGTCTGACAATTTCCAGCGTTCCAGCCGCTCATCCGTTCGAGTGAATCCATAAAACCGCAGGTCAGAGCGCTGCGTGAAAGAAAAGTGGCGGAAGTTGCTCCTGTGACGATCCGCTGGGCCGAAGGGGTGGTCCCGTCAACGCGGTCCGGGGGTCGCCAGCCCCCGAGCTGAACCGGCTGGCTGCCGACGGCCTGACCGAGCGGGGAGGGCGCCCGCGGCAAGCGCACCTACCTGATCATCGGCAGCGGCCGTGCCGAGCTGCGGCACTGGCTGTTCCACCCGCCCGACGTGGTGGTGGTCCGGAACGAGATGGTGCTGCGCCTGTTCCTCTTGTCCACTTTGGACGCCGAGGGCGCCGACGACGCCGGACCGCTGTCCTTCGGCCGGCTGGTCGCCGAGTTCGGTGTCGTCTCGATGCAGGCGCTGAACGACTGGGCGGAGTCCGCGCTGGACCGCATCGAAAGCGAATAGCCCCCCGGAAAGCGGCTCAGAGCGGGCGGAGCAGGTCGTCCGCGTCGACGATGTGGTACGCGTACCCCTGCTCCGCGAGGAACCGCTGCCGGTGCGCCGCGTACTCCGTGTCGACCGTGTCGCGCGAGACGATCGAGTAGAAGTGCGCCTGCCGGCCGTCGCCCTTCGGGCGCAGCAACCTGCCCAGCCGCTGGGCCTCCTCCTGCCGCGACCCGAACGTGCCCGAGATCTGGATCGCCACCGACGCCTCCGGCAGGTCGATCGAGAAGTTCGCCACCTTCGACACCACGAGCGTCCGGATCTCGCCGCGGCGGAACTTGTCGAACAGCTCCTCGCGCTCCTTGTTGCGGGTCGCGCCCTGGATCACCGGGGCGTCGAGCTCGTCGCCCAGCATCTCCAGCTGGTCGAGGTACGCGCCGATCACCAGGGTCGGCTCGCCCGCGTGGCGCTCCACGATCGACTTGATCACCGGTGTCTTCGTCATCGCCGTCGCGGCCAGCTTGTACCGCTCGTCGGCCTCGGCCGTCGCGTACTCGAGCCGCTCCGCGTCGGTCAGCGTGACGCGGACCTCGGTGCACTCCGCCGGCGCGATCCAGCCCTGCGCCTCGATGTCGCGCCACGGGACGTCGTAGCGCTTCGGCCCGATCAGCGAGAAGACGTCACCTTCGCGGCCGTCCTCGCGGACCAGCGTCGCGGTCAGGCCGAGCCGCCGCCGGGACTGCAGGTCCGCCGTCATCCGGAACACCGGTGCCGGCAGCAGGTGGACCTCGTCGTACACGACCAGGCCCCAGTCGCGGGAGTCGAACAGCTCCAGGTGCTTGTACTCGCCCTTGGTCTTGCGCGTGATCACCTGGTAGGTGGCGATGGTGACCGGCCGGATCTCCTTCTTCTCCCCGGAGTACTCGCCGATCTCCTCCTCGGTCAGCGACGTGCGCGCGATCAGCTCGCGCTTCCACTGCCGCCCGGCGACCGTGTTCGTCACCAGGATCAGCGTCGTGGCCTCCGCCTTGGCCATCGCCGCCGCGCCGACCATCGTCTTGCCCGCCCCGCAGGGCAGCACGACGACGCCCGAGCCGCCCGCCCAGAACGCCTCCGCGGCCTGGCGCTGGTAGTCGCGCAGCTGCCAGTCCGTCTCGTCCAGCGCGATCGGGTGCGCCTCGCCGTCGACGTACCCGGCGAGGTCCTCGGCCGGCCAGCCGACCTTCAGCAGCGCCTGCTTCAGCCGCCCGCGCTCCGACGGGTGCACGATGACCGTGTCCTCGTCGATCCGGGCGCCGAGCATCGGGCTGATCTTCTTGTTGCGGACGACCTCGGTCAGCACGGCGCGGTCGGTGGTCGACATCACCAGCCCGTGCGCCGGGTGGTTGGCGATCTGCAGCCGCCCGAACCGGCCCATCACGTCGACGACGTCGATCAGCAGCGGCTGCGGCACCGGGAAGCGCGAGTACGTCGTCAGCGCGTCGACGACCTGCTCGGCGTCGTGGCCCGCGGCGCGCGCGTTCCACAAGGCCAGGGGCGTGATCCGGTAGGTGTGCACGTGCTCCGGCGCCCGTTCCAGCTCGGCGAACGGCGCGATCGCGATGCGCGCGTCATCGGCCTGGGGGTGGTCGACCTCCAGGAGCACGGTCTTGTCGGACTGGACGATCAGCGGGCCATCAGTCACAACTACTGTTATACGTGCCTCGCTCCGGCCCGCTCCCGTCGCGGGTCCGCCGGTGGCCGAGGTGCCGAGGGGATCACTGGGAGGCACGTTGACCACACCACCGTTCGACGACAACCCGTTCCGGTCGCCGGACCACGCGATGGCGCCGCCGCCGGTGCCGGGGCAGCGGCCGATCCCGCACTGGTTCACGGTGAAGGTGCGGATCACGCTGGTCGCGTGCGTCGTCGCGGCGCTGGGCCTGGGGTCGCTCGGCGCGCTGGGTGTCTACACGGCCGTCCGCAGCGGGCCGCCCTCCGACGGCGACTGCCTGTACCTGACCCGCGAAGGCGGCGGCAAGCTCGCCTACCACCGCGTCGGCTGCACCGCGAACAACGCGACGTACAAGGTCGAGAACCAGTACCGCGGGGCCATCTCCTGCGCCTCCGGCGACTACGTGCGGTTCCGGCTCGGTTCCGGCACCCGCGACACGCTCTGCCTGGCCCTCAACGTCAAGGCCGGCGACTGCCTGCGCGACGTCGACGACGAGAGCGCGATCGGCAAGGTCTCCTGCGCCGACCCGGCGGCGCAGGAGCGCGTCGAAGTCCTCTCCGGCTTCGGCCGCGACGACAAGTGCGAGGGCGCCGACAAGGTGTTCAGCTACGCCGGGCCGCCGTCGCGCACGGTCTGCCTGATCAAGGCGGGCGAGAACATCTAGCCGAACCACCTGGTCAGCTCGGCCGGGTCGACGGCGTACCCGTCCGGCCGGACGAGCAGGAGCCGTCCGCGGTACTCGGCGTCGGCGGTGGCCGCGCGCACGACGTCGACCTGGCCGGTGAACCCGGGCGGCGTAGCGTGGTCGCCGAGGTCGAGCAGCAGCCCGCGGCCGCCGTGCAGCAACGCCGAGAGCCGCGTGGGCCCGGCCGCCGTCGTCAGGTCCAGGTCGGGGACGCGGTGCGCGCCGGGGTAGGCCAGGCCGAGGCCGGACAGCAGGCCGCTGAAGTAGCGGTTCGCGTCGGGCAGCCGCATGAGGTCGACGACGATCTCGCGCAGCGCCTCGACGTTCTCGCTGCGCCCGGGCGCGGTGAACACGCGCTGCGCCGCCGTGTGCCGCAGCACGCGTTCGGCAGCCGGGTGGCGTTCGGCGTGGTAGGTGTCCAGCAGCCCGGCCGGCGCGGTGCCGCGGACCGTCGCGGCCAGCTTCCAGCCGAGGTTCATCGCGTCCTGGACGCCGAGGTTGAGCCCCTGCCCGCCGAGCGGCGGGTGGATGTGCGCGGCGTCGCCGGCGAACAGGACCCGGCCGTGCCGGTACTGCGCCAGCTGCCGCGTTGCGTCGTTGAACCGCGAAGCGCCGTACACCTCGCCCAGGCGCGTCTCGGCGCCGTACAGCGCCGTCAGCGCTTCGGTCACTTCGGTGTCCGACACGGGTGCGTCGCGCCCCGGCTGGTCCGCCGTGGTCCCGAAGACGAACCGGTGGCCGCCGTCGTCGAGCGGCGTGAGCATCGACCAGTAGCCCTCGACCTGCCGGGTGACCTGGCTGAAGTGCGTGGCGCGGGCCGGGACCAGCTCGGACGCGGCGGCGAGCCGGATGTGCGCGAGCGTGGCGACGTAGGTTTCGGTGCGGCCGGGGAACGGCACGCCGAGCCGCCGCCGCACGGTGCTGTGCGCGCCGTCGCAGGCCACCAGCCAGCGCGCCCGGAGCCCGTCGACCGTGACGCTGTCCGCGTCGACGTCGACCGACGTCACCTCGTGCCCCCGCCGCAGCACGGCCCCCTGCTCCACCGCGTGCGCGGCCAGCACCGCCTCGACGTCGTCCTGGGTCCGGTTGAGCACGCGCGGGTGGCGCGTCCGCCAGACGCCGTGGTCGAGCGGCACGGGCAACCCGGCGAAGTGCCCGCTCGGCCCGTCGATCACCTGCTCGGCCGGGCCCAGGCCGCGCAGGTCCAGCAGTTCGGCGGTCCGGGGCTGCAGCCCGACCGGCCGCGGCAGCCCCGGCCCGGTCCGGCGGTCGAGCACGGTCACGGAAACCCCGGCCAGCGCGAGTTCGGCGGCCAGCATCAGCCCCGTGGGGCCGGCTCCGGCGATCAGAACATCGGTCATCGTGCACTCCTCAAGTAGACTGAGTGCAAAAGTAGACCAGGTGTAGATTTGGCGGTAGCTAATATCCCGTTTTGCCGGGGAGCAGGCCCTGGACGTCGAGCCGGTTGGCCAGCAGGCCGGAGTTGTGCATCAGGTCGGCGACGCGCTGCAGCCGGATGCCGTTGAGCGACGCCGGGTACGAGCCGAGCGAGATCAGCGCGGCCGTCGTCGTGTCGATGTCGGAGAACTTCGGCAGTGCGTCGCGCACGACCGCCGGGTCCGTCGCGTTCTCCTGGGCCGCGCCGAGTGCGGTGCGGAACGCCGCGAGCGTCCGGGGGTTGGCTTGCGCGAACGGCTTGGCCGCCGCGTAGCCGGACAGCGGGAAGTCGAGCGTCGAGCCGCGGGCGCCGTCGGCGAGGATGTGCGCGCCGAGGTCCTTCTCGGCGCGGGTGATGTACGGCTCGATCATCAGCGCGGCGTCGGCGTCGCCGGCCTGCAGCGCCTGCGGCATCCGGTCGAACGGCACCGCCTGGAACTTGATCTTGTTCTCGTCGACGCCCGCGGTGCCCAGCACCGACCGCGCGACGAGCGAGCCGACGTCGTCGAGCATGTTCACCGCGATCTTGGGCGCCCGCTTCGCCGTCGGCACGGTGTAGTCCGAGTCGGGCAGCGTGACCAGGGCCATCGTGTTCGGGCCGGAGGTGTAGGCCTCGCCCTGCAGCTGCAACGCCGCCCCGCCGGCCGCGGCGCGGAACATCGCGATGTCGGAGGCGAAGGTGACGTCGAGGTCGCCGGCGGTCAGCTTCGCGAGGCCGTCGTCGGCGCCGAGCTCGACGAGCCGCACGGTCAGCCCCGCGGACCCGAACTTCCCGGCCGCGACGGCGATCCGCAGCGGGGCCGTGTCGATGGCGTTGCCCACACCGACGCGCAGGGTGGTCCGTTCCGGCGGTGCCGGGGCGGTGGCGGCGCCGGAAGAGAACACGCTGCAGCCCGCGGTCGCCAGCAGCGCCGCTACCAGCGGAATCGTCCGTCCGCGTCTGTTCATGACCCTTCACCTACCGCGAGAATCTGGTTCTCGTGCTGGATCGTATGGTCCGCGCCCCATACGATCGCGGGCAGGGCCGTATCGTGCCAGCGCGGCTTTCGGATCTCCATGGGGCGGGCTACCGTTCAGTAGGTTCGAGTGTCGTTCGATCCGCGGGTTCCCGCTCGCGGCGGAAAAGGAAACCAGGTGACCCGTCGCGACCAGCGTCCCCGCAAGGGCGGCGACGCGGCGGATCCGCGTCCGGCGGGTGGCCGCTGGCGGCTGCGGAACTGGCGTCTCGGCACGAAGCTCTTCGCCGTCCTCCTCATCCCGGCACTGGCCGTGATCGCGCTCGTCGGCCTGCGGATCAGTTCCGATCTGAGAGACGCCCGGCAGCTCGCCGAGTTCGCCACGCGGGGCCGCGTCGACAGCACGGTTGCCGAAGCGTTGCACGAGCTGCAGCGCGAGCGCGACCTCACCGTCCGGTTCGTCGCGCAGAACCGGCAGGGCGACACCGCGGACCTCACCGCCCAGCGCACCCGCGTCGACCAGGCCATCGGCGCCTTCGAGCGGACGCTGGCCGAGAGCAGGCCGCGGCTCGACGCGAAAGCCGCGGAAAGCCTGCAGCAGACCGACGACCGGCTGCGCGTGCTCGGTGGCCTGCGGTTTTCCGCGGAGCATTCGGCGTTCCCGGCCGACGCCGTGCTGCGCTCCTACAGCGAGCTGATCTCCGGCCTGCTCGACATCAGCGACTCCGCCGCCGCCGACGTCTCCGACCCGGAGCTGGCGCGGATGCGGCTGGCGGGCAACGCGCTGGCCCGGATCAAGGACCAGATGTCGGTCAAGCGCGCGGTGATGGCCGAAGCGCTCGCCGAGGGCACGCTCAACCGCGACCGCACGCGCGCGCTGCTCGGCGCCGAAGCCGAGCTGGCCGCCGCGCGCAGCGACTACCGCACCTTCGCCACGCCCGACCAGCAGCGGATGTTCGACGACACGGTGATCGGCCTGGTCGTCGACATCGGCAACGACATGGTCGAATCCGCGCTCACCCGCACCGAAAACGGCCAGAACCTCGCGGGCCTCGACCCGAACCAGTGGGACACCTCGGCGACCCACACGGTGAACCTCGCCCACCAGGTGCAGCAGGCGCTGCTGGTCCAGTTGCAGGAACGCACGGACGCACTGGCGGCGCAGGCTCGCACGGCGGCGCTGTGGGACGGCGGTGTGGTGCTCGGCGTCCTGCTCGTCGCGGGCGTGCTGTCGGTGGTGATCGCGCGCTCCCTGTTGCGGCCCTTGCGGATCCTGCGCCGGACGGCGCTGGAGGTCGCCGAGCACCGGCTGCCGGCGGCCGTGCAGAACCTGCTCACCGACCCCGAACCCGCGCCGGAGAACCTGCGGAAACGGCTGGCCGTCGCGCCCGTGCCGGTGTTCACCCGCGAAGAGGTCGGCCAGGTGGCGCGCGCGTTCGACGCCGTGCACGGCGAGGCCGTCCGGCTCGCCGGCGAACAGGCGATGCTGCGCGAGAACGTCAACGCGATGTTCGTCAACCTCTCGCAGCGCAGCCAGGACCTGGTCGAACGCCAGCTTTCGGTGCTCGACCGGATGGAGGCCGACGAGCAGGACCCGGACACCCTCGCCGGGTTGTTCGAACTCGACCACCTCGCGACGCGGATGCGGCGCAACAGCGAAAACCTGCTGGTCCTGTCCGGCCACGATTCGGCGCGAGAGGACGCCGGCTCGGTCGCCGCCGACGAGATCATCGGCGCGGCGCTGTCGGAGGTCGAGCACTACCAGCGCATCGAACTCGGCCCGGCGCCGCAGGTCGCGGTCCGCGGCGAGGCCGTCAACGACCTCGTGCACGTCGTATCGGAGCTGCTGGAGAACGCGACGCGCTACTCCGGCGACGAGACGGTCACCGTGGCCAGCGCCGAAACCCACGACGGCGACTGGCAGATCGAGATCATCGACCACGGCGCCGGCATGCCCCAGGCCGAGATCGACCGCACCAACGAGCGGCTGGCGCACCCGCCGGATGTCGACGTCGAGGTCTCGCGCCGGATGGGCCTGTTCGTCGTCGCGACGCTGGCCACGCGCCACCGCATCGACGTCAGCCTCAGCGCGGGCGCGGAATCCGGGCTCGTCGCGACCGTGCTGGTGCCCGCCCGGCTGATCGTCGAGCTGCCGCCGGTGCCCGCGCCGCCCCCGCCCGCCGAGCCGCCCGTGACCCCGGAACCCGAGCTGCTGGCGCCGCTCGCGCCCTTGACGCCGCCGGAGCCCGAACCCGAGCCGGAGCCGGAGGAGCTGACGCCGCCGTCGATCGAAGCCGGCCCGCTCCGCCGCGCGCCGGTGGTCGCTCGCGACCACGCGCCGGAGTGGCCGACCGTCGACGCCGAGGCCCACCTGGACCTCGACGCCCCGACCGAGCGGATGCCCGCCTACCGCGACGTCCTGTCCCGCTGGTTCGACGCCGCCGCCGCGCCCGAGCAACCGCGGAAACCGGCGGAGCCGCGCCCGGTCGCCGAGCAGCCGCGCCCGGAGGAGCCCCAGCCGCGGCACGCGCTCGCCCCGCTGCCGCCGGTTCCGGCTCCCGGGCCGCCGCCCCCACCGCCTGCGCCGCCTGTCGCGCCCGATTTCGACGACGAAGACACCGAACCGCGGCTGACGCCGGTCGCTCCGCCGCCCGCGGTCGAGCCTTCGTACGAATGGCCCACCCCGGCCGAGCTGGAGCAGGAGGACGGCGCGGAGGACACCTGGCCGTTCCTGCAGCCGCTGGATTCCGCGGCGAGCCCGGGAGCGGTGCCGGCGCAGCGGCCGATACTCTCTCTTTCCCCGGAAGCGGTGCGCGAGCGGATGACGAGCCTTCAAGGCGGCTTCCGGCGAGGGCGGCATGCGAGGGGAGACGACACCCGGAACCAGTGAAACGGATTGAGGCATGAGCTCGAAGACGCCCCTGCTGGAAGTGATCGCGCTGGACGCGGCGGACGCCGAAGGCGCGCAGGCGGGCGGGGCCGACCGCCTCGAACTGGTTGCGGACATGGCGCAGGACGGACTGACGCCGTCGGTGGAGACCCTGCGTGACGTGCTGTCGGCGACCGACCTCCCGGTGCGGGTCATGCTGCGGGACAACGGTTCCTTCGCCGTCGGCGACCTCGAAGGGCTGCGCGCGGACACCGCCCGGCTGATCGACGCCGGTGCGCGGGAGTTCGTCTTCGGCTTCCTCAACGTCGACAGCGAGATCGACCTCGACGCCTGCGAGGCGCTGATCAAGGAGGTCGGCGACCTGCCCTGGACGTTCCACCGCGCCATCGACCGCACGCGCGACCCGGTCCGCGCGTACGACCAGCTGGCGTCGCTGGGGTGCGACACCGTGCTCGCCGCCGGCCACCCCAACGGCGTGGCCAGCGGGCTTTCCGTGCTGCAGCGGCTCGCGCAGCGCGAGAGCGGGCCGGAACTGCTGGTGGGCGGCGGCTTGCGGGCCCAGCAGGTCCACCTCTTGCGCGCGGGCGGGGTGCGCGGGTTCCATGTGGGGAGCGCGGTGCGGCCGGGTGGCTGGCAGGCGCCGGTCGACGCCGCCACCGTGCGCACCTGGGTCGAGCTCGTCAAATCCTGAACAACTTCGCAAATCTGACGTGGCATCGGCGGCGTAAAACGATTTCCGCCGATGTTTTCCACGTTCGCGGCACGGCGCATCCGGCGCGGTGAAATTGCATCCGTCCGGTGCAGAGTCACGGCCGGAACTGCGCGTGCGGCTGCACAGGCGGTTCGTGGGAATGACCTGGTTGGTGGCTGATTTCGGGGTGACCGGCTGGCTACGGTGGTCCCGCATTTCGTGATCCGGGCGATCCACAGCAATCGATCTGCAGTGCAGGAGTGTCGCCGTGTGCGCGCGTATTCAGTTCGAGAACTCGTTGCGAGGACAACAGGAAGCCAGGAGCTCGGCCATCCGGCGGATTTCTCTCGCCTGGGAGCGGCTGATTCCTCGCGGGTGCCGTCCGAGCGTCTCCGCGGCAAGCCGGAAGGTGGAATCGTGACCGGCACGATACCGCGTCAACGCGGAACCGAAACCTCCGAAGACGAATTCGCGAAACTGGGGCTCGGCGGCTCCTTGGCCCTCACCGGGCTGCTGGCCGTCGTCAAGATCGCGGAAACCGCCACGGGCGTGGTGCTGACCGCCACCGGGGTACTGCCCGGTGCCAGTCCCTCGAAGGAGCGGGCTCCGGCCTGGCCCGGCGGGGAATGAGCGGGGCTGCCCGATCGGCAGCTCTCTACGGACGGAGGGCTGCCATGACGGGCAGTGGAGGACGGGACGAACGGCAGGGCACGCGGGTGGGCCTGGCCGACGTGCGCCGGCTCGAAGACGTCGTCGCCGAGCTGCGGGCGCTGGACTACCGCTACGGCGGTGGCTCGTGCCGGGTGGCCGTGGAGTCGAGGCTGGCCGCCGCCGTGGCCCTGCTGGACGGCGTGACGAAGGCCGTGGTCCAGGCGCGGCTCTACACGGCCGTCGCCGACCTGTACAACCTGGCCGGCTGGACGAACTTCGACCAGGACCGCCCGGCCGCCGCGCTGGAGGCGTTCGCGCGGGCGCTCGAGCTGGCCGTCGAGGCCGGGAACGACGACCTGCAGGCCAACATCCGGTACCGCGTCGGACGGCTGCACCTGCACTACGGCGCCGTCGACGCGGCGCTGGTGGAGTTCGCGCGGGGCCGGGAGGCGGCGTTGCTGGCGCACTCCAAGCTCGCCCAGGCGATCCTGTCGGCCAACCAGGCGTGGGCGCACGCCAAGAAGGCCGACGTCACCGGGGCGCTGACCTACCTGCGCCGCGCCCGCGAGGAGTTCGCCGAGGCGGCGGGGCGCGAGCCGTCGCCGTGGGCCGCGTTCTTCGGGCCGACGGACATGGCGGCGATGATCGGGACGGTGCACGGGGAACTGGCCCAGATGGTCGACATCCGCCACGGCCGTGACGGCATCCCCGCCCTCATGGCGGCGATCGAGGGGTACCCGCGCGGCATGACGCGCAGCCGCTCGCTGACGCTGATCTGGCTGGCCACCGTGCACGCGCTGGACGGTGACCTCGACGTCGCCGCCACCGTCGGCGAGGAGGCGGTCGAGCTGGCCGCCGCGCTGCGGTCGCCGCGGGTGCGGCAGCGGCTGCACCCGCTTTCGGCGGCCGCCGGCCGGTTTTCCGGCAATGCGGACGCACAGGAGATCGTGGACCGCATCGACGATCTCCGGCATTCGCCGAGGATAATCGAATGATCATGCAAAGGTAAAAGGTTCGAAAAATGAAAATGGGATCCGCTGAAGCTCAGACAAAAGTAGGTTCCTCGGCGTGATCACGTCTTCTTATGCTTCTCGGCACCCTGCGGCGAACATTCCGCGCAGGGCCGGTCCCCACCGCCGAGAGGAAATCCCCCATGCGCTTGCGCAAGCTCGTCGCGGCCGCCGTGCCGCTGCCTGCGTTGCTCGGCCTCGCCGTGGCCGTCCCGGCCGCCGCCGCGCCGGAACCGCTGGTCACGCTGGCCGACAACGTCGCGCCGCTGGTCAACAGCGACCGCACCGGCGACGTCGCGGCCGACCGGCCGATCACCGCGGCGCTGTCGCTGAAACTGCACAACCAGCAGGCGCTGGAAAAGTTCCTCGCCGACGTGCAGAACCCCGCTTCGCCGCAATACCACCACTTCCTGACCCCGGCGCAGTTCAATGCCGAGTTCGGCCCGACGCAGGCCGATGTCGACAAGGCCGTCTCATTCCTCGGGAAAGCGGGCGCCACCGGGATCGAGGTTTCCGGAAACCGCCAGTCGGTCACGTTCACCGGCTCGGCGGCGCGGCTCGAATCGGCGTTCCGCACCCGGATCGGGACCTACCACGACAAGGTCTCCGGCCGGGACTTCTTCGCCAACGACGCCGCGCCGGCCGTGCCCGCGAGCGTGTCGGACGTGGTGGGCAACGTCGTCGGCCTCGACGACCACGCGGTCCGCACGCACGCGTCGAAGCCGCTCGCCCAGCCGAACGTCGTCAAGTCCGTGACGCCGCCGGTGCTCAAGACCGCCTACGGCACCAGCGGCCTGTCGGCGACCGGCCGCGGCGTGAACGTCGGCTTCGTGGAGTTCGACGGCTACCAGAAGTCCAACATCACCAAGTACGACAGCACGTACAGCCTGTCGGCGGGTTCGGTGACGACGGTCGGCGTCAGCGGCGCGAACTACGACTCCTCGCCGGGCGACGGCCAGATCGAGGTCGAGCTCGACATCGAGGTGGTCCACGCCTTGGCGGCGGCGGCCAACGACTACGTCTACGAGGCCCCGAACTCGAGCGCGGGCGAGCTGGCGATGTACCAGAAGATCGCGTCGGACGCGACGGTCGACGTCGTCTCGATCTCTTGGGGCGCTTGCGAAGCGGCCGAAGGTTCGAGCGCGGCGAAGAGCGTCAGCAGCGCGATCGCGACCGGCACGGCGGAGGGCATTTCCTACTTCGCGGCGGCGGGCGACGACGGCACGACCGACTGCTACCGCCAGACGGGTTCGGCGGCGCGCGGGGTGGACTTCCCGGCGTCGAGCCCGAACGTGACGGGCGTGGGCGGCACGAAGCTGACGGTGACGTCGGCCAACGGCTACAGCAGCGAGACGACGTGGAACGACGGCAGCAGCGGCGGCTCGACGGGCGGCGGGATCTCGACGGTCTTCACGGCGCCTTCGTGGCAGTCGTCGCAGAGCACGACGTACCGCAAGGTGCCGGACGTCTCGGCGGACGCGTCGCCGACGTCGGGCTACTACATCTACAGCGCGGGCAGCTGGGGAACGGTCGGCGGCACCTCGGGCGCGGCCCCGCTGTGGGCAGCCTTCGCGACGCTGCAGAACCAGGTGCACGGCGGCGCGCTGGGCAACCTGAACCCGAAGTTCTACTCGATCGGGAACGGGTCGTCGTACGGAACGGGCTTCCACGACGTGACGACGGGCAACAACACCCTGCACGGGACGACCGGGTTCAGCGCCGGGACGGGCTATGACCAGGTCACGGGCTGGGGTTCGTTCAAGGGAAGCGGGCTGTCCGGCCTGATCGGCTGAGTGCTGCGGACCGGGGCCGTCGCGAGTTCGCGACGGCCCCGGTCCGGTTCGGCCGCTTGGGGGGCTTTCCTTCGCGAGGCTAAGCGTTAGCCTGTCGGCATGATCAAACGCACGGTGCTGGACGCCACCCGCGAACTCCTCCGCGAACTCGGCCTCACCACGGTGTTCGGCAACCCCGGCACCACCGAGGTGCCGTTCCTCACCGACTGGCCCGACGACTTCGACTACGTACTGGGCCTGCAGGAATCCGCCGTCGTCGCGATGGCCGACGCCTACGCCCAGGCCACGCGGCGGGCCGTGCTGGTCAACCTGCACTCCGCCGGCGGCGTCGGACACGGGCTTGGGAGCCTCTTCACCGCCTACCGGAACCGGACGCCGATGATCGTCGTCGCCGGGCAGCAGATCCGGTCGCTCATCCCGCACGAGCCCTTCCTCGGGGCCATGGAGGCGCCCGAATTCCCCAAGCCGTACGTGAAGTGGTCCGTCGAGCCCGCGTCCGCCGAGGACGTCCCGGCCGCGCTCGCCCGCGCTTACCACGTGGCGACGCAGGGGCCGCCCGGGCCGGTTTTCGTTTCCGTGCCGGCCGATGACTGGTCCGCCACCACCGAACGGCCCATCGTCTCGCGGCCGCGGATCCGCGGCTTCGCGCCCGATCCCGAGGCCGTCGACGAGCTCAACGCCGCCCTGGAAGCCGCCGAGCGGCCGGCGATCGTCGTCGGGGGTGCCGTCGACCAGGACGGGGCCGTCGTGGAAACCGTTGCGCTCGCCGAACGGCTCAACGCCGCCGTCTGGGTCGCGCCGATGTCCTACCGGTGCTCGTTCCCCGAAGACCACCCGCTGTTCCAAGGGTTCCTGGACCCCGAACGCGGTGCCGTCGCCGACGCGCTCGCGCGGCACGACCTCGTCCTCGTGCTCGGTGCGCCCGCCTTCACCTACCACGTCGACCGCGGACGCGGGGAAACCCCGCTGCCGCCGCTGTTCATCGTCAGCGACGACGAGCAGGTCCTCGCCCGCGCCTTCGAAGGCACCGGCATCCGCGCCACGCCGAAGCTGGGCGTCCGCGCGCTGCTCAACGTCGTCGAGCGCAGCACCCGGCCCGCGCCGGAACCGCGGAAGCGTCCCGCGAAGCCCAGCGTCGACAAGCTGACCGGCGAGCTCGTCTACTCGACGCTCGCAGACCTGTTGCCGGACAACGCCGTCGTCGTCGAGGAGGCGCCCAGCCACCGCGGGGTCCTGCACGACCACCTGCCGATCACCGCCACCGACACCGGGTTCCTGACGATGGCCAGCGGCACGCTCGGCTACGGCATCCCCGGCGTGGTCGGCGCCGCGCTCGCCCGGCCGGACCGCAAGGTCGTCGGCGTCATCGGCGACGGCTCGAGCATGTACGGCATTCAGGCGCTCTGGACGGCGGCGCGCCAGGAGCTGCCGGTCACGTTCGTCATCCTGGACAACTCCGAGTACGCGGCGGTCCGCATCCTCGGCGACGCGATCGGCGGCGAAAAGCTGCCGGGCACGGAACTGGGCGGCATCGGCTTCGCCGCACTGGCGGAGAGCATGGGCTGCCACGGCGTGACGATCACCGAGCCCGCCGACCTGGCCCCCGGCCTCACCAAGGCCCTGGCCGACCCCCGGCCGACGCTCGTCCACGTCCGCGTCGTGGCCTCAACACGTCCCCTCTACTGACGGCTCGTGAGTGGTAAGGCGAGTTCTAACTCGCCTTACCACTCACGACAAGCTGCGGCAGGGGGCTAGCTGCGGGTTTCGGCGGTGTCCGGGGTGATGTCCGAGGCCCGCTCGGCGAGGTCCCACTCGGCGGCGTCGGACGCGGCCGTGGCGGCCTCCTCCGGGCTGTCACCGTGCAGCAGCCGGGCCACTTCGCCGCGCAGCGTCACGAACTCCGCCGACTCGCGCGTGGTGATCTGGTCCCGCTCGGCGGGCAGCCCGACCGGCAGGTCCGCCACGATCGACGCCGGCGACTTCGACAGCACCAGCACCCGGTCGGACAGGTAGACGCTCTCGTCGATGTCGTGCGTGACCACCAGGATCGTGCTGCCCTGCTCGCGCTGCACGCGCCGGGTGAGGTCCTCCAGCTCGAACCGCGTCTGGGCGTCGACCGAGGCGAACGGCTCGTCCATCAGCAGCAGCGCCGGGCGGCTGGCCAGCGCGCGGGCGATCGACACCCGCTGCTGCATGCCGCCGGACAGCTGCCACGGGTACTTGCCGCCGACGCCGGACAGGCCGACCTGTTCGAGGGCTTCCGCGGCCCGCGACCGCCGTTCCGCACGCGAAACCGGCCGCCACCGCAACGGGAACTCGACGTTCTTCTGCACCGAAAGCCACGGGAACAGCGAACGGCTGTAGTCCTGGAACACGACGGCGAGGTCGTCCGGCACGCCGTTGACGCGGTCGCCGTGCAGGCTCACCGTGCCCTCGGTCGACGGGGTCAGCCCGGCGATGCAGCGCAGCAGCGTCGACTTCCCGCACCCGGACGGCCCGACGATGCTGGCCAGCTGCCCGGCCTCGACGGTGAACGTCAGGTCCTGCACCGCGGTGTGCGCCTTCGCGCCGCGGCCGTACGTGTGGCTGAGGCCGGAGACTTCGAGCATGGTTGACATGGGGGAGAGGCCTTTCGGAGCGTCAGTCACGGCCGAGACGGGTGGGCTGCCAGGCCAGTACCCGCCGTTCCGCCGCCAGGAAGATCGTGTTGAAGACGTAGCCGAGGATCCCGAGCAGCACCAGCCACGACCACATGACCGGGAAGTCGAAGTCCTGCTGGGCGTTCAGCAGCGACCGGCCGATGCCGAAGTTGGCGCCGACCAGTTCGGACACGACCATCAGCAGCAGCGCGATCGACAGGCTCACCCGCATCCCGGCGAAGATCTTCGGCGCCGCCGCCGGCAGCACCACCATGCCGACCCAGTACCGCTTGGGCGTGCGGAACGAGCGGGCCGTCTCCACCTTCACCTGGTCGACCGAGCGGACGCCGTCGACGGCGTTGAGCAGCACCGGCCACACCGCGCCGAAGATGATCGACCCGGTCTGCATCCCCGCGCTCAGCCCGAACAGCACCACGAACACCGGGATCAGCGTCGGCGGCGGGATCGAGCGGAAGAACGCGAACAGCGGGCCGACGTAGTCCATCGCCGTGTCCGACCGGCCGAGCAGCACGCCGAGGAGGATGCCGACGACGGCGGCCAGCGCCCACCCGCCGAGCGTCCGGCCGAGGCTGGGGAACACGTTGTCGAACACCGCGTCGGTGAGGAACAGGTGCGACGCGGGCCCGCTGAACCACAGCTTCGCCGCGGCCGGCGCGATCTCGGTCGGTGGCGGGAAGTACTTGCTGCCGCCGGCCCGGGCGGCGAACTCCCAGCCGACCACCAGGATCGCGAACAGCAGCCAGTTGCGGACGACGGTGGCGGCGCCGCGCGCGGCCCGCCTGCCGACCCGGCCCGTGAGGGTCGCCGCGGTCATCCGATCGCCTCCCGGTCCACCGTGCTCCAGCGGAACAACCGCCTGCCGAGCTGGTCGAGTCCCTCGTTGATCAGGTAGCCCAGCAGGCCCGCGACCACCGTACCGGCGAGCACCAGGTCGAACCGGACCGAACCGGTGCTGGCGACCAGGACGAAGTTGCCCAGCCCGACCTCGGAACCGGCCAGGAACTCGACGCTGACGACGGCGATCAGGGAGATGGTCGCCGACAGCCGAACGCCGGTGAAGACGAACGGCGCGGTCTGCGGCAGCGCGACCGACGACAGGATGCGGAACCGGCTGGTCCCGCACGCGCGGGCGGTCTCCATCAGCACCGGGTCGATCTCGCCCATGCCGTAGATCGTGTTGAACATGATCGGCCACAGCGAGGCGTACACGGCGAGAGTGATCTTCGCCTCGGGTCCGGAGCCGATCACCAGCAGCACGAGGGGGATCAACGCGGTGACCGGGATCGGCCGGAGGAACTCCACGATCGCGGAGGTGGCCGAGCGCAGCGCCGGGACGCTGCCCAGCAGCAGCCCGGCGGGGACACCGACGGCGATCGCGATCGCGATGGCGATCAGCCAGGCCAGCATGGTGGCGACGACGTCGCGGAGGAACTCGGGGTCGCCCAGCAGGTCCCAGACGGTGACCAGGACCACGCTCGGCGGCGGGGTGAACGTCTTACTGACCAGGCCGATCTGGACGACGACCTCCCAGAGCAGGAGGAAGCCGACCAGACCGGCCAGGCCGCGGAGCAGTTTCTTCACGTCAGCTGGTCGCCTGCGGGGCGATCATCGGCGCCGCGTCGACCTTGCTGGTGATGACGCCCATCTGCAGCAGCAGGTCGGGCACGCGCTGGAGACGCCGGGCGTCCAGGGTGGAGCCGTACCCGGGCAGGGTGAGCAGCTTCGCCGTGTCCTCGTCGATCTTCGCGTACTTGACCAGCAGCGGCTCGACCTTCGACCGGTCGTTGATCGCGTCGGCGGTCGCCTTCTTCATCGCGCGCTGGAAGGCCGCGAGGGTCTTCGGGTTCGCCTGCACCCACTTGGTCGTCGAGCCGTAGCCGGTCAGGGGGAAGTCCTGGCTGGCACCGGTGTTGATGTCGACGACCGGCGTCGCGCCGACGGTCTTCGCCGCCTGCGAGAGCATCGGCTCCGGCATGTAGGCCGCGTCGACCTGGTTGTCCTTCAGCGCCGCCGCCATGTTCGGCAGCGGGACCAGCGTCCACTGGACCGTGCTGAAGTCGACGCCGTGGTCCTTCATGACCGACTTGGTCAGGATGTCGGACGCGGTGTTCTTGGCGGTGATCGCGATCCGCTTGCCGGCCAGGTCGTTGACCGTCTTCACGTTCGAGGTCGGCACCGTGACGATGGCGTTGCTCTTCGCGTTCACCGACGTGCCGTCGGCGACGAGCTGGATGTCGGCGGCGTCCTTGCTCTTGGCGACGAAGAACGGCGTGTACGTCGAGAGGGCGATGTCCGCCTCGCCGTTCATCGCCTTCTGCATCGACTCCTGGCCGCTCTTGGCGACGATCTGCTCGACCTCGAGGCCCTCGGCCTTGAAGTAGCCGCCGTCCTGGGCCAGCCAGAAGGGGGCCAGGTCCGTGGTCGGCATGATGGAGACCTTGATCTTCGACTTCTCCAGGCCGCCCCCGTTCGACGAGGCGTTCGAGCTGTCCGAGCCGAGCGCACTGCAGCCGGTGAGGGCCGTGGCGGCTGCGACGGTGAGGGCGAGCCCGAGCGCGGCGCGGCGAGTGCGAACCCGGCCACTGCTCATGGCGTTTCCAAGCAAGGCCTGCTCCTTGAAGAAAGTGACGGTTGGGGAACCGATTCCGGTGGGAGTGCGTGACTCATTCTCGGAACCACGCGGGCCACTGTAGAGAACGTGACAGCTTGCTCACAATGGGTGGAATCACTACCGGATAGAGTGGCGCACGTCACTCTCGTGGCCTCTGGTCTAGACCCACTGCTCCACTCGCCGTAGCGGTTCACCCAGCGTAGGGGGCAGGTTCTGAATGTGCGATGACCAGCTGTGTGTCGACTGAGCGAACGCTGTGCAACATCCAGCGGGTCGAGTCGGGAGGGTTACATCTTGCCCGGGCGTTCGCTACCCTCTGCACCTGCGGGGAGGTAACAACCTCCGATGTAGTGAGAGAGAGTGCCTGGATGGCCGAGCCAACCCACCTTCGGTGTACCAGCACAGGCTGTGCTTTTCCTGAGAGAAACCTTCCCGCACTGGCCACTGCCCGGCCGGCCACAGCCGCCGCGCCGGTGGGCTAGGCCGGACCAACAGACGATGCAAGACCAGCCCAGGGACCCGACCGTGATGCTCGAGCTGAACCGATTCCGTCCGGCCGGACGGGGTTCAGGAACCCCCGTCGAAGACGATCTTTTCACCCGTACGGGTAGCGTCTCGCGCTGGGCTCCTTCCGATCGGCCGCAGCCCCGGAGCGCCGGGAGCGTGCAGACGAGTGACTGAGGAGAACGCGATGCGCCCTGGCGGGCGCTGGACCGACCAGGGCTTCACGAGCACGAACGATGATGGTGGTGCGGCGGTGCCGAACGAAGACACCGCGGGGGTGGGAGGGGCCCCTGCGCAGTCAACCGGTGAGAGTCCGGGCAAGAAGGCCGGGTTCTTCTCCGGCATGCGCGACTGGCGGCTGCGCTCCAAGCTGGCCGCCGTCCTGATCATCCCGACCCTGACCGCGCTGGCGCTGGGGGCGCTGCGCGTGGTCGACGACGCCCGGCAGGCGGCCGAGTTCCAGCGCACCGCCGACCAGGTCGCGTTCGCCGTCAAGGTCACCACGGTGGTGCACGAGCTGCAGAACGAGCGGTCCCTCGCGGTCGCCCGGATCGCGTCGAGCAACCAGCTGCTGCAGACCGGCCTCGACGCGCAGATCGCCAAGGTCGACCGCGAGGTATCGGACCTGCGCAACGCGGCGGGCAGCCTCAAGTACGACGACCAGGCGACCAAGGACCGCTACACGCGCGGTCTCCAGCGCCTCGACGCCCTGCGCCCGCTGCGGGCCGCGTTCAACGCCCAGAACGGCCTCCCCGACATCACGGTGCTGACGGCCTACTCGGGCATCCTCGACTCGCTCATCGAGCTCGGCCGCGAGGTGACCACCGCGGTCACCGACCGGGACGTGCTCCGCCTCGGCACCAGCACGCAGGCGATCAGCGAGGCCAAGGAGTTCACCACCCGCGCCGACGCCCAGCTGCAGATCGCGGCGTTCCGCGGCAGCTTCCCCGGCGACCTCCTGGACCAGACGCACGCGTCGGCGTCCAGCGCGGACGCCTCCGTCGCCGCGTTCCTCGCGAACGCCGACGACGACCAGCGGCAGCTCTACAACGACACCTACTCCGGCCCGGAGGTCGACGACCGCCGCCGGATCCAGACCAACGCGTTCTCGCTGGCCCAGCAGAACGACCCGCCGAGCATCGACACCACCGCGCTCGGCAAGGACAGCACCGTGTCGGCCGACAAGCTGCACGCGGTCGAGTCGAACCTGCTGGCCCAGCTGAAGACCCGCGCCGACGACCTCGCCACGGCGGCGGTCAACTCGGCCTGGCTCGGCGGTGCCGGCGTGCTCGCCGCGCTGGCCGCCGCGATCGCGCTGATGCTCGTGGTCGCCCGCCTGATGCTGCGCCCGCTGCGGGTGCTGCGGAAGAGCGCGCTGGACGTCGCCTACACCCGGCTGCCGGAAACCGTGCAGGCGATCCTCGACGACCCGGACCCGGTCGGCGCCTCCAAGAAGGCCGTCCAGCCGGTGCCCGTCACCTCCCGCGACGAGATCGGCGAGGTCGCGCGGTCGTTCGACATCGTCCACGAACAGGCCGTCAAGATGGCCGCCGAGCAGGCCCTCCTGCGCGAGAACGTCAACGGCATCTTCGTGAACCTGTCCCGCCGGTCGCAGCGGCTGGTGGAACGCCAGCTCGGCGTCATCGACCGCCTGGAAGCCGACGAGCAGGACCCGGACCACTTGGCCAGCCTGTTCGAGCTGGACCACCTCGCGACCCGGCTGCGGCGCAACGGTGAGTCCCTGCTGGTGCTCTCCGGCGCCGGCCTGGCCAAGTCGGTGCCCAAGCCGGTGCCCGCCGCCGACGTCATCGGCGCCGCGGTGTCGGAGATCGAGCAGTACGCCCGGATCGAGGTCGGCATCGTGCCCGACGTCGCGGTCCAGGGCCTGGCGATCCACGACCTCGTGCACGTCCTCGCCGAGCTGCTCGACAACGCGACCTACTTCTCCGAGCCGGAGACGAAGGTCATCGTCCGTGCCGTGGTGACCCGCCGCAAGGCGCTCGCCATCCAGGTCACCGACCACGGTGTCGGGATGAGCGAGGAACGCCTGGCCGAGGTCAACGCCCGCCTGGCCGACCCGCCGGACCTGGACGTGTCGGTGACCCGGCGAATGGGTCTGTACGTGGTCTCGCGGCTGGCCAAGCGCCACGGCATCGAGGTCCGGCTGCGCGAGAACGAGGACATCGAAGGCGGCGTGATCGCCAGGGTCGTCGTCCCGGCCGAGCTGCTGACCCAGCTCCGCCCGGGCATGCAGCGGCAGACGCCACCGCCGGCGAACCGCTCCGAGACGTCGATGTCGCTGCCGAGCATCCCGATCCCGGCCGCCCGCTCCGACTTCGACCAGACGCAGACGTTCGCGCAGACACCGCCGCCGCCTTCGGCACCGCCACCGCCGGCCCCGCCGGTGCACGAGCCGGTGCCGAACCAGGGCGGCCTGGTGCCGCTCGACCAGCCGATCAGCCTGGACGACCTGGTCAGCGGCGGCCGCGCGGCAGGCCCGTTCCTGTCGCCGGAGCTGCCGAAGCCGGAGACGCCGGCCTGGCCGACCGCCGAGGACCTGGCGCCGCTGACGCCGTCGTCGAACGGCGACGGGGCCAGCTCGCGGGCCGGTGACACGCAGTTCGCGCCGCTGGTGCTGCCCAAGCGGGAGCCGAAGTTCGTCCCGCCGGAGGAGCCGCCACCGCCACCGCCGGCGCCCGTCACCGAGGTCGGTTCGTCGGCCCTCGAAGACGACGTACCCACCCGGCGGTTGCCGATCTACCAGTCGGTGCTGTCACGCTGGTTCAGTGAAGGCGACGACTCGGCGGCCGACCCGGCGGCACCGCAGGGCGAGGGCGACGACCCGAACCTGCCGCCGCTCACCGGCTCCGACGAGCCGCGAGTACCGGCCGCGTCGGTCGCACCGGTCGCCGACGCACCCCGGGACGAGCTCCAGCCGACCGCCGCGACCCGGCACCCGCTCCTCCCGCCGGACGACGGCTGGCACAGCGCCTCCGACGACGGCTGGCAGGCGGCGCAGTCGCTGCTGGAGTCCAAGAACGAGGAGATCACCCCGGCCGGGTTGCCCAAGCGCGTCCCGAACGCCTACCTGGTGCCGGGCTCGATCAGCAGTCCCTCGGTCGACGCTCCGCCGCAGAACAGCTTCGCGGACAACACCGCGGGCATGCCCGGAACGGGTGCGATCACCCGCTCGGCGTCCGCGGCGCGGAGCCGGATGGCAAGCTTCCAGCGGGGCTACACCTCGGGACGGCATGCGTTGAAGGAACTCCCGGGCGAAGAACAGCTGGAAAGCAGCAGGGTTCCGGGGCGTGGCAACACCACAGACAGCAGTGAGGAGTGAAAGTGACACGGGCGGGTGCAATGCAGCCGGGTGGCTCCGCGCAGCCGAACGGCCAGGCGCATGCCAAGGCGAACAATGCCGGCAGCTTCGCTTGGCTGATCACGGATTTCGTGCACCGGGTGCCCGGCGCGGCCCACGCGGTCGTGGTGTCGGCCGACGGCCTGCTCCTGGCGGCTTCGCGTGGCCTGCCGAAGGACCGGGCCGACCAGCTGGCGGCGGTGGCGTCGGGGCTGACCAGCCTCGCGCGCGGTGCGGCCAAGGTGTTCGAAGGCGGCACGGTGGCGCAGACCGTGGTCGAGATGGCCAACGGTTTCCTCTTCCTCATGTCGGTTTCCGACGGTTCGTGCCTGGCGGTCCTGGGGTCGCCGGAGAGTGACATCGGCCTGGTCGTCTACGAGATGACCCTGCTGGTGGAGCGGGTCGGCCAGCAGCTGACTCCGGAGATGCGGGCGCAGCTGCAGGGTGCGGCCGTCCGCCGCTGAGGACCTGGGAACCGAGGAGAGAGCCGTGGACGACGGGCGCTTGAGGGGTGATGGCCGGCTCGGTGACGACTTCTCCGGTGGGTGGTCCGAGCAGTCGGACGACGGCCGCGAGGACTGGCAGTCGTTCCGGGACCGCGTCGACCGGGAGTGGCGGGCGCGGCGGGTGCAGGCCTCCGACAGCGACCCGGTGCGGGAGCCGCCGAACTGGCTGACCGACAGCAATGCCGGGCAGGAGCCGCTGCGGCCGATCGCCGGCGGCACCGAGTACCGCGACCGCCTGCTCGGCGGTCCGGGCGCGGAGCTGTTCGGCGGGTCGAGCGGGCCGCTGTACGACGCACGCGACTTCGCGGCGTACACGACCGAGCGCGACTTCGGCGCCGGCCCGGACTCCGGTGAGTTCGCCGCGGCGCTGCCGCGGCAGGCCAGCCAGGAGTACGTCGACGAGCCGCCGCCGACGGAGATGGAGACGTCCGGCCTGGTCCGGCCGTACTTCCGGACCCGTGGCCGGACGAAGGCGACCCTCGACCTGGCGATCGAGGCGCTGATTTCGACGAGCGAACAGGGCCGGATGCTCGACCGGGTCCGGGTGCCCGAGCACCGGTCGATCTGCGACCTGTGCCTCGACACCAGGTCGGTAGCCGAGGTGGCGGCGCTGCTGCGCCTGCCGCTCGGCGTGGTGCGGGTGTTGATTGGTGACGTGGCGGGCCTCGGGCTGGTGCTGGTGCACTCCAGCAGCCCGACCGTGGGCGACCGCCCGAGTATCGAGTTCATGGAAAGGGTGCTCAGTGGGCTTCGGAGAATTTGACTCCGACGCGAACGCGCCGCAGGTGACGGGTCCGACCTCGTCGGCCAAGATCGTGGTCGCCGGCGGGTTCGGTTCGGGGAAGACAACGCTGGTCGGGGCGATCTCCGAGATCGACCCGCTGACCACCGAGGCCATGATGACCGAGGCGAGCGTCGGGCACGACGACACCTCGGCCACGCCCAACAAGACCACCACGACCGTGGCGATGGACTTCGGGCGCATCTCGCTGGACTCGGACCTGGTGCTGTACGTCTTCGGCACGCCGGGTCAGCACCGGTTCTGGTTCATGTGGGACGACCTCGCGGTCGGCGCCATCGGGGCGGTCGTGCTGGTGGACACGCGGCGGCTCGCCGACGCGTTCCCCTCGATCGACTTCTTCGAGAACCGGAAGCTGCCCTACGTCGTGGCCATCAACTGCTTCGACCGGCTCCTGCACCACCAGATCGAGGACGTCCGGCACGCGCTCACCATCGCGCCGTCGGTCCCGATCATGGCGTGCGACGCGCGCGAGCGCGAGTCGGCGAAGCAGGTGCTGATCTCGGTCGTCCAGCACGCGATCGCGCACGATACGGCGTTGCGCGCGGGTTAGCCCATGACGCCCCGATCCGGATGCGGCCGTTGGAGTGAACTCCGCGTGCTTCACCCACTTCGGGGAGTGCTACCCCCGTCCGATGGAAGATCCGGGCGGAATCGCCTGCTGCCGTTCGGGTCGGTGTCACCCATCCGGGCCCGGTTCACAGGTGCTGACCTGCACCGACAGTGTGCCGGGCCGGATGACGGGCGACGCCGTGGAGTGACGTGCGGACGCGTGCCGCGGGCCGGGTCGGCGCGGAACCCGGCCGCCCGCACACGTAGGGTGCGCAGCGGCCTGCCGGTGGCGGGCTCGACACCGCCGGTGGTGCGAATACGCTTTACCGTGGCGTCGCCGACCGGCCGTGCCGGGCGCTCCGGGGTGCGGCGCGCGGCGCCGCACGAGCAAGGAGGAGCAGTAGTGACGGCTTCCGGCCAGGGCACATTCGGCTGGCTCATCACGGACTTCGTGCGCCGGGTGCCCGGTGCCGCGCACGCCGTTCTGGTGTCCGCGGACGGGCTGCTCCTGGCGCCGTCGGAAGGGCTGCCCCAGGAACGTGCCGAGCAGCTGTCGGCGGTCGCCTCCGGGCTGATCAGCCTGACGGCGGGGGCCGCGCGCTGCTTCGAAGCGGGCGGTGTCAACCAGACGGTGGTCGAAATGGAGCGCGGCTACCTGTTCCTGATGTCGGTTTCGGACGGTTCGTCGCTGGCGGTGCTGGCCGCGCCAACGTGCGACATCGGCACGGTCGCCTACGAGATGACCCTGCTCGTCGAGCGGGTCGGCCAGCAGATCACCCCCGAGTTGCGCGCGCAGCTCCAGGGCGGCGTGCGTGGGTAGGACGAGATGAGGATTTCGGGATTCGACGATCCTGACTCCAGCGGCTGGGACGCACTGCACCGCGGCACCGAGCGCGAGGGTTTCGATTCGCCCAGCAAGTTCGACATGTCGACGCTGTCGATGATCATGCCCAAGCGCAAGCCGTCGCGGCCGAAGCCGGACGCGCAGGGGTACACCGACGAGGACACCCGCGAGTGGGGCTCGTCCGCCGACGAGGGCGAGGACCACGCCGCTCCCGAAGACCCGGGCCACCCGCACCCGCACTCGCCGGGGTTCGCCGGCGACGACTACGCCCGCCCGGAGCCCGCGGCTCACCCGGGCCGGCGTTCGGCGGGGTACGCCGACAACGGTTACGCCCCGGAGCCCGGGGGCTACCCGGGTGCGTACGCCGACAACGGTCCCGGCCCCGCGGGTTACCCGGGCACGTCCTCGCGCGAGTACGCCGACGACGGCTACGACCCCGTCGAGCCGGAGTGGCAGGACGAGGAGACCTACCGGCCGGAACCCCCGCCGCTGGAGCCCGCGTGGACCCCGCCGCGGGGTGCGCGCCCGCCCGCCCCGCCTCGGCCCCCCGCACCCCGGCCACTGGCACCCCGGCCCCCGGCGCCCCGGCCGCCCGCCCCGCGGTCGCAGGCCGCGCCGCCGCCCGCGTGGGCCCCGCCGCCGTCCGACTGGACGCCCCCGCCGGACCCGGAGACCCGCTGGGTCCCGCAGCCGGAGCCGTGGGAAGAGCCGCCCTGGAACGAGCGCGCCCGGGTCGCGAGCCCGGTGCCCGTCGTGAACTCGCGGGTCCGCCCGTACACCCGCACGGGCGGCCGCACCCGGTCCGACCACAACCTGGCGCTGGAGGCGCTGGTTTCGACGTCCGACGACGGGCGCCGCTACCGCGGGGTCCGCTCGGTCGAGCACCGCCGGATCTGCGACCTGTGCCTGGACACCCGGTCGGTGGCGGAGATCGCCGCGCACCTGCGGCTGCCGCTGGGCGTGGTGAAGGTGCTGGTCGGCGACATGGCCGACATCGGTCTGGTGCTGATCCACCAGACCGAGCTGATCCTCGGCGACCGGTCGTCGCGCGAGTTCATGGAACGCGTCCTGGCCGGCCTGCGCGCCCTCTAAGCCGCCGCGAGGTCGAGGGCCAGGGTGTTGCCGGGGCCCGTGACGAAGGCGTTGATCAGCGGCGTCGCCGCACCGCAGTTCTCGAAGGCGCCGATCGCGTAGGTCGATTCGAGGCGGCCGCCGGTGCCCTCGGCGAAGTCGTCCGACGTGAGTTCGGTCGTCACCGGTTCGGCCGTGCCGCACCCGTCGCCGACGTCGTACGGGACGCCGTTGACGCGGACGCCGGAGATCGCCACCGGCCAGGTCGCCGAGCCGGAGAAGCCGCCGAAGACCGAGCCCTTGGCGCGGCCGGGGCCGAACGTGACGGTGCCGCTGACCCGGCCGACCCCTGGCACCGACCGCGTGATCTGCGCCGGCGGCAGGGTGAACGTCCCGGTGAAGGTGTAGGGCCCGATCAGCGTGTACATGTCGAACTGCCCGGGTCCGAGGCGCAGGTCGGCGCCCGGTTTCGCGATGTGCGTGGACCCGGTGGCGGTGTACTTGGAGTAGACCGGCGGCCCGGCCGCCTCCGCCGTCCCGGCGCCGGCCAGCACCATCGCCGCGGCGAGTGCGGTCACCCGCGTTCCCCACTTCATGGATCAGGCTTACCACCTGTCCGCCCGGTTCGGCGGGGTTTCACCGGATCCGGCGGCGGTCAGTCCTCGACCAGCGCGGCGGAGGTAATGCGGTGGAGGGAGTAGCGCTCGTTGTTCTCGCCTTCGAGGACCCCGCCGCCGACGCGCACCGGCCGGACCACACGCTGGCTCGCCGTCCCCTTCGAATCCACGAACCCGATCCACACCTCACGGCGTTCCAGCGTCGCCCGGGACAGCAGCTCCAGCGTCGCCGACGTGTCCGCGCCGCCGCCGACCGGCGCGCGGACCGCCGAACCGCGGCGGCGGGCCGTGGCCGCGTCGCCCGCCCGCAGGTTGGAGACGATCCGGGCCGCCTGGTCTTCGGTCAGCACCGCCTGCTCGCCCGGGCTGCGGCGGGCCGCCCGCGCCTTCGCCGGCAGCCGGCGGCCGCCGGGCCGGATGTCGACCACCCGGCCGTCCGGGCCCTCCGCGGCCGGCGCGAAACCGGCGCCGCGCAGCCCCGCCAGCACCTCGTGCAGCGGGTCCGGGCTGATCACGACCGTCGGCGCGATCAGCCGCAGTGCGTGCTCGGCCGCGACCGGGTGGGCCAGCACCTCGGCCAGCAGCGCCTCGTCGTCGCACCGCAGGAAGGACGCCGCGGTGCCGCCGCGCAGCCGCCCGTGCCGCCGGGCGACGTCGTCGACCAGGTAGCTCAGGCCCTGCGGCACCGGGGTCGCCGACTTCGCCTTGAACAGCGCGTGCAGCTCGTCGGCCGTCCGGCCGGTGTCGAGCGCGCGCCGCACCGACGCTTCGGTGATCCGGTAGACCGTCGCGTGCCCCGACGATTCGACGTCGGCGGTGGCCGAGATTTCCGCCGCCAGCTCCGGCTCCAGCGGCCCCGGCGCGACGACGGTCAGGTCGGCCTGCAGCAGCACGTGGCCGACCGGCGCGGGCAAGGCGTCGAGGATCGCCTCGACGGCGGCGGGCCGGTCGTCGGCGAGCAGCGCCCGGGTCGCCGTCGTGACGCCGCCGAGGCCGACGATGCCGAGCGCGCTCGCCTCGGCCATCGTCCAGCGGACGGTCTCGTCCCGCAGCCGCCCGCCCCGGCGCGGGGCGCGCCAGGCGAGCACTGCGACCAGCTCGTCGACGCTCTTCACCCCGGCGCCCGCGGGCAGGTCGGCCAGCGCCGCGAGGACCCGCCGCCGCGAAACCGGCGCCAGCGGGCGGCGCAGTTCCTCCGACAGCGGCGCGATCGGCTTGTCCTTGGCGTCGCGGCCGCCGGCCAGCCCCGGCAGCCGCGGCAGTTCCAGCCACGCCTGGGCGAGCGTCATCCACCGCTGCGCGGTCGGCGAGGCGAGCCAGGAGTCGGTCAGCGTCGTCGGCACCCACTCGGGCACGGTCGCCTCGCTGTCCGCGACCAGCCCGGCGCCCACGGCCAGCTCGGCCAGCAGAACCGCCTGGGTTTCGTCGATCTCCAGGTCCTTGGCGAGCTTCTTGAGCTCACGCACGCCGAGCCCGCCCGACTTGAGCACCGGCGGCGGAGCGGCCGACCACGCGCGCAGCAGGGCTTCGGTGTGGCGCAGGAACTCCATCGCCTCGCCGGCCGCCGCTTCGTCCAAAGTGGACGGCTGGTGCGGGTGGACCGGCAGCTCGGGCTCGGTGAGCGTGCCGGGTGCGAAGACCCCGCCGCGCAGCGCGACGCCGAGCTCGCGGGGGAGTTCGACGGTCTGGTCGTCGCGCCGCAGCAGCAGGCCGCGGGCGAGCAGCTTCTGCACCGGCGTCTCGGCCTTCTCGAGGGAGAAGTCCCGTCCGGCGTCGCGGGTGCGCCCGATCGGCGGCCCGGCGGCGAGGGCGTTCAGCACGCCGCGCTCGTCGTCGGGCAGCTCGGCGAGCCGGGCTTCGAGGTCCTCGCCGTCCAGCGACGGCGCGGGCGCGCCCAGCCCGGCCGGGAACGGCCCGAGCGCCTCCCGGGCGGCGGGCGGCACGCGCAGGGCGTCGTCCGGGCCCCAGGCCAGCGCCCGCGCGCGCAGCCGGGCCAGCTGCCCGGCGATGTCGGCCCCGACGAGCTTCGCGACGTCTTCGACCGGCACCGGGTCGCGGTCGGCGCCGGCGAGCAAACAGGCTTCGAGCACGGCGAGGGTGACGGTGTCGAGGTCCTCGCAGGCGCGCGCGACCGAGCCCGGCGTGCCGGCCCGGGTGGCCAGCACCGTGCTGTCGGACGGCGGGGGCGTGGACAGGTCGCGCCGCGTGCGGAGCAGTTCTGCGAGTGCGCCGTCGGACTCCGCACGCAGCCAGTCCGCCAAGGAGGTCGCGGGCATAGACGACCAGGATACCGGGCGGTTGCGCCGGGCTGCGCGGGCTGAGGCAGACTGTTCGCGTACGACCGAGCGCGGCTGTGGAGGACGTTGTGGCCAAGGGCGAAAAGAAGCACAAGGGCGTCGACCCGACCTGGCCGGGCGAGGACGGCGAGCACCCGGTGACCGAGCTCGCGTCCGACCGCCAGGGCGCGCTGTCGCCGTTCGGCGACATCACCTTCCCCCTCGACACGGTGCCCTACGTGCACCCGGAGACCGAGATCAACCGCTGAGGTTGTTACTGGTCAGTACCGGTATCGGGCCCTCGTGAGGGCGGTCACGGGAGTAGGTTCCCTCCCGTCCCAGCCCACCTTTCCCATGCGGGGGTAAGTGCCATGCCGGTTCCCGGTCCCGGATATTCGATCACCGTCCGGGTCGAGGCCCCGGCCTCGTCCAGCGCGGCCGGTGACCTGACCACCGCCGTCGGGCGGGTCGGCGGCGTGCTGACCGCGTTCGACGTCGTCGAGTCCCACTCCGACTCGATCGTGGTCGACATCAGCGCCAACGCGCTGTCGGAGAACCACGCGAACGACATCACGCAGACGCTCGACTCGCTGCCCGGCGTCCGGGTCCGCAAGGTGTCCGACCGGACGTTCCTGATCCACCTCGGCGGCAAGATCGAGGTCACCCCGAAGGTCGCGCTCCGCAACCGTGACGACCTCTCCCGCGCGTACACCCCGGGCGTCGCCCGGGTCTGCCAGGCGATCGCCGCCAACCCCGAGGACGCGCGCCGGCTGACCATCAAGCGCAACACCGTCGCGGTGCTGACGGACGGTTCCGCGGTGCTCGGCCTCGGCAACATCGGCCCGGCCGCGGCGCTGCCGGTGATGGAGGGCAAGGCGGCGCTGTTCAAGAAGTTCGCCGACGTCGACGCGTGGCCGGTCTGCCTGGACACCCAGGACACCGAAGAGATCATCATGATCGCGAAGGCGCTGGCCCCGGTGTACGCGGGCATCAACCTCGAGGACATCGCCGCCCCGCGCTGCTTCGAGATCGAGAAGCGCCTGCGCGAGCAGCTGGACATCCCGGTGTTCCACGACGACCAGCACGGCACGGCGATCGTGGTGGTCGCGGCGCTGCGCAACGCCCTGCGCGTGGTGGGCAAGAACATCGAGGACTGCAAGATCGTGGTCAGCGGCGTCGGCGCGGCGGGGTCGGCGATCATCCGCCTGCTGCTGCAGAAGAACCCGGGCGACATCGTGGCGGCCGACATCGACGGCATCGTCCACTCGGCACGAGGCAACCTCGACGACAACCTGACGTGGATCGCGTCGCACACGAACAAGGAGCAGGTCAGCGGCACCCTGCACGAGGCGCTGGCGGGCGCGGACGTGTTCATCGGCGTGTCGGCCCCCAACCTGTTCGGCGCGGAGCAGGTGGCGACGATGAAGTCCGACGCGGTGGTGTTCGCGCTGGCGAACCCGGACCCGGAGATCGACCCGCTGGAGGCCCAGAAGCACGCCGCGGTGGTGGCGACGGGCCGCAGCGACTTCCCGAACCAGATCAACAACGTCCTGGCGTTCCCGGGCGTGTTCCGCGGGCTGCTGGACGCCCACGCCCACAACATCGACGACTCGATGCTCCTGGCGGCGGCCGACGCGATCGCGGACGTGGTGGACAACGGGAAGCTGAACGCGTCGTTCATCGTGCCGAGCGTGTTCGACAGCGCGGTGGCACCGGCGGTCGCGGAGGCGGTCCGGAAGGCCGTGCTCGCCGAGCGCTGAGCCGGCGGCCCGTCCTGAACGACGCCAGGAGCTTCTCGCGGAGGCCGCGCGGCAGATGTACCTCGAACGCAGGGGCGCCTGCTGCCGGTGGCGCGCTGGGAGAGCCCTCGGCGGGGCTGCCGTCGCGGTTCGGCGCCCGGCCCGCCTCGGCCCGGCCGGGCGCCGGAAGTAGCCTCGGCTGGTGAGTGAACTCAGCCACGTCGACGAAACCGGCGCCGCCCGGATGGTCGACGTCTCCGGGAAGACCGCCTCCGCGCGCACCGCGCTCGCCGCCGGCACCGTGCGGACCACCGCCGAGGTGCTGCGGCTGCTGGCCACCGACGGCCTCCCGAAGGGCGATGCCCTCGCCACCGCGCGGATCGCCGGGATCATGGGCGCCAAGCGGGTGCCCGAGCTGATCCCGCTGTGTCACCAGATCGCGCTGTCCGGCGTCAAGGTCGAGTTCACCCTCGGCGAGGCCGAGGTCGGCATCCGCGCGACGGCGAAGACGACCGACGTCACCGGCGTCGAGATGGAGGCGCTGACCGCGGTGGCGGTCGCCGGGCTGACGCTGCACGACATGATCAAGGCCGTCGACCCGGCGGCGACCCTGGACGAGGTCCGCCTGCTCCGCAAGGACGGCGGCAAGACCGGAACGTGGGAGCGGCCGTGAAGCGCACCGCGCGTGTGATCGTGGCGTCCAACCGCGCCGCGAAGGGCGTTTACGAGGACAAGACCGGCCCGGTGATCACGGCCTGGCTGGCGGACCGCGGCTACGACGTGCCGTCCCCGGTCGTCGTCGAGGACGGCGACCCGGTGGGCGTGGCGCTGCGTGCCGCGCTGGCCGACGGCGTCGCGGTGGTGCTGACGACGGGCGGCACCGGCATCTCGCCGACCGACCGCACCCCGGACGTGACCCGCGCGGTGCTCGACC
This sequence comes from Amycolatopsis vancoresmycina, assembly GCF_000716785.1. Lineage (GTDB taxonomy): Bacteria > Actinomycetota > Actinomycetes > Mycobacteriales > Pseudonocardiaceae > Amycolatopsis > Amycolatopsis vancoresmycina. Next base: position 170,412 of record NZ_JNYY01000006.1, on the reverse strand, counting down.
ACGAGCTGCCGGGCGTGGCGGACGCGATCCGCGCGGCGGGGCTGCCGAAGGTGCCGACGGCGGTGCTGTCGCGCGGTGTGGCGGGCGTGGCGGGGCGGACCCTGGTGGTGAACCTCCCGGGCTCCAGCGGCGGCGTCAGGGACGGTCTGGGCGTCCTGGAGGGCATCCTGGAGCACGCGGTGGACCAGCTGGCGGGCGGCGACCACCCGCGTGCGGCCAGCCCGGCCCCGGCGGTCCGGGTCGCGCGGGCGGCGGTGACCGAGGAGCCGCTGTCGGTGGAGGAGCACGCCCGCCTGGTCGAGGACGACGCGGCGGGCGCGGTGGTGACGTTCTCGGGCGTGGTCCGCGACCACGACGGCGGCAAGGGCGTCCGTGACCTGACCTACGAGGGCCACCCGAGCGCGGGCCAGGTGATCGCGGAGGTGGTGGCGGACCTGTCGGCCCGCTGGACGGGCGTCCGGGCGGTGGCGGTGAGCCACCGCTTGGGCGCGCTGACGATCGGCGACGTGGCCCTGGCGTGCGCGGTGGCGGCGGAGCACCGCGGCCAGGCGTTCTCGGCGTGCTCGGAGCTGGTGGACGAGGTCAAGGCGCGCCTGCCGGTGTGGAAGCACCAGCACTTCACCGACGGCACGGACGAGTGGGTCAACTCGCCCTGACGGAGATCGGGCAGGGTGCCCCGCGGCTCTGAGGCGCAGCTGGCGGGGCGCGGTGCGGCTCGGCGGCGCTGGACGCGGCCCAGCGGGCCCGCAGCGCCACCAGCTCGGCCCGCGGGTGCCCGGCGCCGCGACCTGCCGCACCTCGCCGTGGAACGCGTGAAGGGCTCCCACCGCCCGGGGGATCGGCGGTGGGAGCCCTTTCAGGTCACGGCTCGAGGCCGGACTCGCGCATCACTGCGTGATCGTCACTTGGTGGCGATCTTCTGGCCGACGAGGATCAGGTCCGCGTTCGGGATGTACTTCGCGTTCAGCTCCTGCAGCTTCTGGTAGCCGCCCTGGACGTTGAACTGCTTGGCGATCTTGGACAGCGTGTCGCCCGCCACGACGGTGTAGTCACCGGCCGGGTTGGAGCTGCTCACGCCGGTCGCCGCCGGGGCCACCGGAGCCGCCGCCTTCTTCGGGGCGGTGGTGGTCTTCTTCGGGGTCGACTGCTTCGTGGTGGTCTTGTGGGTGGCCTTCGGGGCCGACGAACCACTGCCGCCCTTCTTGCCACAGACCGGCCACGCGCCGATGCCCTGACCCTGCAGGACGCGCTCGGCCACGGCGATCTGCTCCTCGCGGGAAGCGTTCGCCGCGCTGCCGGAACCGCCGTAGGCCTTCCACGTGCTCTGCGTGAACTGCAGGCCGCCGTAGTAGCCGTTGCCGGTGTTGGTGTTCCAGTTGCCGCTGCTCTCACACTGCGCGATGGCGTCCCAGTTGGTCGCCGACGCGGGGGTCGCGGCGATGGCGAGGGGCGCGCCGACCGCGATGCCCGCGATGGCGACGCGAGCGACGGTGCGGGTGGCAGCGGACATCTTGCGGTGCTTGCCTCGGTAAGACATTTGAATGCATCTCGGTTTCCCAGCGCCTACGACTCGGTGGTGAGGGTCAGGATCGGGGTCCTGCGCCGGCCGTCTCAGGCCGGCAGACGAGTCCGACGCACGCCGCGTCATCGTCGTCCCCTCGTCCCTGTCCGGAAATGCTTTCGCTCGGGGTATGGGTCCGGGGATCCGTCGGACAGGGCTAGGCGCTACGGATTCCCGGTCTTGCGCGGTCGGTCGGGGCCAACCGAAAAGCGACGGTACGTAACGATGGCCGTGATCGGAAATTATTCGGGGCGTGACCTACGTCACAGTAACGACACGCAACCCCGACCGATAGACGTATTTGCGCAGGTCAGACGGCCGTTATCTGCCCGTTTCCTGGCCGAGATAAAACACGGATCGTGAGGCTTGCATCACGTGTTTCGCGTAGCGAATGGACCATTCGTGACGTCCGGATCGCGATTGGACCGCGCATCTTATGACCACCGCGGGGGCGGCGCCAGACTTGACAATCCTGCCTCAGATGCCCCGGGAGTAACAGCAGTCCCACCTGTTCGAGGGGTTTGCGGCCACGCTCGGAGCCGCGCCGACCGACGACCTCGCTCGCCGGCACCGGTGCAGAGCGCCGGACCAGGTGAAACGGGTCACCGGACGGGTGGTGGCCGCCCGGGATCAGCTTCTCGCGAACACCCGGAACTGGTGACGCGCCACGCCGAGGGCCCGAAACCCGCGTCGCCGAGCGGTCGGCCCCCGTACCCGAGCGGTCGCGGAGATACAGCAAGAACGAACCCCCACCCCTCGCGCCAAGCGGCACCCGCCCCAGCTTGGACGGCACGCGTACCCAGGAGGACGACACGCGTACTCGGGCGGACGACACGGCAAGGCTCGACCTCGGCAGCGTGTCGTCCGCTCAGGTACGTGTGTCGGCCATCTGGATACGTGTGTCGGCCATCCGGATACGCGTGTTGGCCGTCTGGGTGCGCGAGTCGTCCGCGGCGGGAGGGGTCAGCCGCCGGCGAAGGGTGGGAGGACGTCCAGCTCCGCGCCGTCCGTCAGGAGCCTGCCCTGGTCGCGGACCGCGATGCCGTCCAGCAGGTAGCTGACCGCGTCCAGGATCCGCGGCAGGCCCTCCGGGTGGCGGCGGCGCAGCTCGGCCACCGCGTCGGCCACCGTCGCCCCGTCGGGCAGGTGCACCTTCTCCTCTTCCAACCCCGCGGCGGCACGAGCCGCCGCGAAGTACCGCACCACGATGGTCACGGGACCCATCTCAACCGCCGATCGCGCTCATCGGCCGGATCGGCTGTGCGAACCCGGCGTCGTTGATCTCGTGGCCGGCGAGCTTGCCCCACATCGTCGCCCGCCAGGCGTCCGCCACCTCCTCATCGCGCGCGCCCGCGCGCACGAGGGATCGCAGATCCGTCTCGTCGTTGCTGAACAGGCAGGAGCGCACCGCGCCGTCGGCCGTCAGGCGCGTGCGCTCGCAGGCCGCGCAGAACGGCCTCGTCACGGACGCGATCACGCCGACGTCGCCGGGGCCGCCGTCGACCAGCCAGCGCTCGGCCGGCGCGCCGCCTCGCGCCACCGGGAACGGCGTCAGCTCGAACGAACCCTGCAACATCGAGAGGATCTCCGCCGCGGTGATCATCTCGCCGCGGTTCCAGCCGTGCTGGGCGTCCAGCGGCATCTGCTCGATGAACCGCAGGTGGTAGCCCTCGGCGAGGCAGAACTTCAGCAGCGGCACGGCTTCGGTCTCGTTGAGCCCGCGGATCAGCACGGCGTTGACCTTCACCGGCGCCATCCCGGCGTCCCGCGCCGCCGCGAGGCCCGCGAGCACGTGGGACAGCCGGTCGCGCCGGGTGATCGTCTTGAACAGCTCGGGGTCGATCGTGTCGAGCGACACGTTGATCCGGTCCAGCCCCGCCGCCGCGAGACCCGCGGCGCGCTTGGCGAGCCCGATCCCGTTGGTGGTCATGGACAACCGCGGCCGCGGCGACAACGCCGTGATCCGCCCGACGAGGTCCTCGAGGCCCGGCCGCAGCAGCGGTTCCCCGCCGGTGAGCCGGATGTCGGTGATCCCGAGCTGCTCGACGGCGATCCGCATCAGCCGGACCAGCTCGTCGTCGGTCAGCACTTGCTCGCCGGGCATCCAGTCGAGGCCCTCGGCGGGCATGCAGTAGGTGCAGCGCAGGTTGCACCGGTCCGTCAGGGAAACCCGCAGATCGGTGGCCACCCGGCCGAAGGTGTCGATGAGGTGCGGGTTCGCGGGCCTGGGCACGCGAGATGACCCTCGTGTGCCGGGGACGCGAGGAAACCCGAGATCCACTGCCGTCATTACGCACAGGGTAGCTCCGGAAGGGGCGAACCGGCCTCTTCTCTAGGATACTTTGCGCAGTGAGTGGTTCAGCGGCCGAACTAACGAGGGCTTGTGACGGAAAAGACTTACCCGGTCACGGAAGAGGAGCTCTTCCGGTTCGCGGAACTGGGTCGCGCGGGCAGCACGTTCACCGTCCTGCGGCACGCCAGGATCGCCGAGCGGATGGGCCTGTCGGGCACCGACCACAAGACGTTCGACCTGGTCATCCAGGCCGGCGGCCCGCTCACCGCCGGCCGGATCGCCGAGCTGACGGGCCTGTCGACCGGCGCGGTCACCGGGGTCGTCGACCGGCTGGAGAAGGTCGGGCTGGTCCGCCGGGTGCGCGACCCGCACGACCGCCGCAAGGTCCTGGTCGAGGTGGTGCCGGGGGCGGCCGAGCGCTTCGCGCCGCTCTTCGAGTCGGCCTTCGACACCCTCCGCGACACGCTCGCGCAGTTCTCGCCGGCCGAGCGAAAAGCGATCGAGCGTTATCAGAATGTCATCCTCGAACAGCTGCGCGCCGAAGTCATGGACAATTCGCGCCCCGCGTAGCTTTTCCTCAACTGCGGAGATAATGTCTGCGGCATGCCGCAATTTCGGTTGTCCGAGGCCGCGCGCCTGCTCGGGGTCAGCGACGACACCGTCCGGAGGTGGGTGCGCGCGGGGCAGCTGACCGCGACCGACGACGCCGCCGGCCGCAAGGTCGTCGACGGTGCCCAGCTGGCCGGGTTCGCCCGGGCGCAGGCCGCCGCGCCCGACGACCCGTCGGCGGTCGGCCGGTCCGCCCGCAACAGGTTCGTGGGGCTGGTCACCGAGGTCGTCGCCGACAAGGTGATGGCGCAGGTGGAACTGCAGTGCGGGGCACACCGCGTGGTGTCCCTGATGAGTACCGAAGCCGTCCGCGAGCTGGGCCTGCGTCCCGGCGTGCTCGCGGTTGCGGTGGTCAAAGCGACCACTGTCGTGGTGGAGACACCGGAAGGAAGTAGATGAAGAAGCTCGCTCTCGCCGTGGCTGCCGTCGCCCTGTTCGCGGGCGCGTGCAGCAGCTCGGACGAGCCCAGCACGCAGACCGGCGGCTCGTCCGTCACCGCGCCCGCGCCCAAGGGGACCGGGAACGCCGGTAGCGGCGGCACGCTGACCGTGTTCGCCGCCGCGTCGCTCACCGAGTCGTTCACCGCGCTCGGCAAGGAGTTCGAAGCCAAGCACCCCGGCACCACCGTGAAGTTCAGCTTCGCGGGCTCGTCCGGCCTGGTCCAGCAGCTGGCCAACGGCGCGAAGGCGGACGTCTTCGCCTCCGCCGACCAGGCCAACATGGACAAGGCCGTCCAGGGTGGCGTGATCGACGGCCAGCCGACGGTCTTCGCGACCAACAAGCTCGCCATCGCCGTGGCGCCGGGCAACCCCAAGGGCATCAAGTCCTTCGCGGACCTGAACAAGGCGGGCCTGACCGTGATCACCTGCGCGCCGCAGGTGCCGTGCGGCTCGGCGGCCAAGAAGGTGGAGACGGCCACCGGCGTCACGCTCAAGCCGAAGAGCGAAGAGCAGGACGTCAAGCAGGTCCTGAACAAGGTCGCTTCCGGCGACGCCGACGCGGGCCTGGTCTACGTCACCGACACGACGTCGGCCGCGGGCAAGGTCGACAAGGTCGACTTCCCGGAGGCGGCCCAGGCGATCAACAGCTACCCGATCGCCGTGGTCAAGGGCGGCCAGAGCGACCTGGCCAAGCAGTTCGACGAATTCGTCCTCGGCACCGAGGGCAAGACCGAGCTGAGCAAGGTCGGGTTCGGCCCTGCGCAGTAAGCGGTCCGCCGACGGCCGGCCGGGATCCGTCCCGGCCGGCCGTTCGCGCGTTCCGTGGGTGCTCGCCGTCCCGGCCACGCTTGCGCTGGCCCTCGTCGTGCTGCCGGTCGTCGGCCTGCTGGTGCGTTCGAACCTGACGCGGCTGCCGTCGCTGATCGTCACGCCGTCGTCGTGGCACGCGCTGCGGCTGTCGCTCCTCACGGCCGCGTTGTCCACCCTGGCCTGCGTGCTGCTCGGCGTGCCGCTGGCCGTCGTGCTCGCCAGGGCCCGGTTCCGGGGCGTCCGGCTGCTGCGCTCGGTCGTGCTGCTGCCGCTGGTGCTCCCGCCGGTCGTCGGCGGGCTCGCGCTGCTCTACCTGCTCGGCCGCAAGGGCTTCCTCGGCATGCTGATCACCACGCTGACCGGGGAGTCCGTCCCGTTCACCACGACCGCCGTCGTCATCGCGCAGACGTTCGTCGCGATGCCGTTCCTCGTCGTCAGCCTCGAAGGCGCGCTGCGCGGGTCCGGCGACCGGTACGAACAGGTCGCCGCGACGCTCGGCGCGCGCCCGTGGACCGTCTTCCGCCGGGTCACGCTCCCGCTCCTGCTGCCCGCGCTGGGCTCCGGTGTCGTGCTCAGCTTCGCCCGCGCGCTGGGCGAATTCGGCGCGACGATCACCTTCGCCGGCAGCCTCGAAGACGTCACCCGCACCCTGCCGCTCGAGGTCTACACGCAGGCCGAGGTGGACATCGACAGCGCCGTCGCGCTGTCCCTGCTGCTCATCGTCGTGGCGGTCGTCGTGATCGCCGTGGCGCGGCCGCGCTCGTGGGAAGGCGGCCTTCGGTGAGCCTGACCGCCCGGATCACCGCCGTCCGCGGCTCGTTCGACCTGGACGTCGACCTCGACGTGCCGTCCGGGCACGTGCTCGCGCTGCTCGGCCCGAACGGCTCGGGCAAGTCGACGGTGCTCGGCTGCCTCGCCGGGCTGATCACGCCGGCGTCGGCGGAGATCACGGTGTCCGGCCGCGCGCTGGCCGGCGTGCCGCCGCACCGCCGCGGGATCGGGCTGCTCTCCCAGGACGCGCTGCTCTTCCCGCACCTCTCGGCGGCGGACAACGTCGCCTTCGCGCCGCGCTCGACCGGCGCCGGCCGCCGCGCCGCCCGGGAGCGCGCCTTCTACTGGCTGGCCGAGGTGGACGCCGTCCCGCTGGCCGGACGGCGGCCGGGCCAGCTGTCGGGTGGGCAGGCCCAGCGCGTCGCGATCGCCAGGGCGCTGGCCGCCGAACCGGACCTGCTGCTGCTCGACGAGCCGTTCGCCGCCTTGGACGTCGACGCGGCGCCGGCGATCCGCGGCCTGCTGCGGCGGGTGCTGAAGACCGGGCCGACGACCGTGCTCGTCACGCACGACCCGCTGGACGCGCTCGCACTCGCTGACCACGTCGCGGTGATGAACGACGGCCGCATCGTCGAACGCGGCCCCACCCGTGAGGTGCTTTCGGCACCGCGGACGGCGTTCACCGCGCGGATCGCCGGGCTCAACCTCGTCGCCGGCACGGCGGTCCCGGAAGGCCTGCGGACGGCGTCCGGCGAGGTGGTCAGCGGCCTCCCGGCGGACGACGTCGTTCCGGGCGAACCCGCGGTGGCGGTGTTCCCCCCGAACGCCGTCGCCGTCTACCCGCACGACGGCGAGCACCGCGGCAGCCCGCGCAACACCGCCGACGCCGTCGTCGCGGCCCTGGAACCGCACGGGCCGGTGATCCGCGTCCGGGCCGAGGGCGACGGCTGGGCCCACGGCCTGACCGCCGACCTCACCCCGGCCGCCGTCGCCGAGCTCGCGCTGGAGCCCGGCTCGGCGGTAACGCTGTCGGTGAAGGCCGCAACCGTGGCCATCCACCCTGCCGCGGCCTCGTGAGTGGTAAGGCGAGTTAGAACTCGCCTTACCACTCACGACCGGCGGATCGGGCGGCGTCGTGGTGGTGGCCGCCGCCCGGGTGGACGTGGAACTTCGCCACCTCGGGCGGGTGCACGACGAACGGCCGCATCATGCCCTCGTCCTCGTGGTCGAGGATGTGGCAGTGGAACATGAACTCGCCGGTGCCACCGCCGAACTGGCCGGCGACGCTCACCCACTGGCCGGGCCGCACGATGATCGTGTCCTTCCAGCCCTCCTCGTACTTCTCCAGCGGGATGTCGGTGAAGCCGGCGATCGGCGTCGTCGTCCGCTCGGTGGCCTGGTCGAACGTCGTGGTGAAGCTGCGCCGGAACAGCGCCTGGAACTCCGTCAGGTGGATGTGGATCGGGTGCGCGGGGCCGCCATTGGCCACGTGCACCAGGTTCCACACCGCCCACCGGTCGTGGTCGATGAAGATCCCGGTGGTGTCGTCGAAGAGCCGCCCGTTCAGCCGGAACGTCTTCAGCCCGCCGTTCGGGTCCTGGAGCTGGACGATCCCCGGGCCGCCCGGGTCCGCCTCGACCTCCTGGAGGTCCCACATCTCCGGGTGGCCCTCGGCGTTGAGCAGCAGCGCGACCCAGACGTGGTCGTGGTCCTCCGGCAGCGTCGTGCCGTGCTGCAGGCGGACGTACGACGTCGACAGCTTCGCCGGGAGCGTGAACGGGTCGTGCTTCGCGCGGCCGTCCACCCGGAACTCCATGAGGTCCGGCTCGACGGCGCCCAGCTGCGGGTCGGCGTTGCGCAGCTTCAGCTTCCGGCCCTTGAAGCGGCTGAAGTCGATCAGCACGTCGAACCGCTCGGCCGGGGCGACGGTCAGGCCGCCCTGCGGCAGCTCGGCGGGCGCGGGCAGCAGGCCGCCGTCGGTGCCGATCAGGCGGACGGCGTCGTTGACCGGCACGTTGTTCTCGTCGACCAGGTTGAGCGTGTAGAACCGTGAGTTCGCCGCGTTGAGCAGCCGGAAGCGGTACCACCGGGCATCGACGTCGAGGTGCGGCCAGATCACGCCGTTGACCAGGTTGAACGGTCCGGAGAACGGGATCAGCGTGCCGTTCGGCAGGGCCGGGACCTTGAACAGCAGCTGCCCGGTGAGTTCCTGGGTCGCCGGGTCGGTGTCGAGGTTCCGGTCGGTGATGATCAGCGGGATCTCGTGGTCGCCGTGCGGCAGGCGGAGCGCGTCCTCCTCGTCGTCGCGGACCAGGTACAGGCCCGCCAGACCCGTGTGGACGTTGAAGCGGGTGATCGCCATGGCGTGGTCGTGGTACCAGAGCGGCATCGCCTGCTGCTGGTTCTGGTACTCGGCCAGCTGCGACGTCCCCTTCAGGCCCGCGTTGTGCGCCCAGCCGTCGTTGCCGGCGTTGGTGCGGGCGCCGTGGAGGTGGACGACCGTCCACGACGGCAGGTCGGCAACGCCTTCGATGATCGAGTAGCCCGGCCGGTCCAGGTCGCGGCCCGGCCGGCTCGTGGGCCCGTCGGTGATCGGCCCCTGAACGGCCACCAGCGGGAACTCGCCGTCGATTTCGTTCGACCACGAAATCCGCAGCTGCTTGCCGCTGCGCACTTCGATCGTCGGACCCGGGAAATGCCCGGCGTACGTCCACAGCGTACTTTCGGGCAATTCCGAGTGGAGCTTCTGCCGCTGCGCCACCATCGGAATGGTGATCGTGTCCCGGCCGCGGGGCCGGAGCACCGGCGGAATGCGCAGCGGGTCGAGGAACTTGGTGAGCCCCCAGTTCGGCGCGGTGATCGGCCCGGCGGCCGCCGGGCGCTCGATGATTTCGGTCATTTGTTTCCCCCTTCGGTGCGGGGGCAGGAAGAATTGCGCGGCGGCGCGCACGCCGTCGACGTCGAAAAGTATTCCCCCGAACCCCCTCGGTGACCGGCAACGCGACTCCCCGCGCGCTACCGGCAATTCCAACGGTACCCGTTTTCGGCGTGGCCCGCAGGTGTCCCGCGTGCGTGATAGGTTCCGCACCATGAGCGAACGCCGGTGGACGTACCTCTCCGACATGGACGGCGTCCTGGTGAAGGAGGAGCACCTCGTCCCGGGGGCCGACGAGTTCCTCGCCGAGCTGAAGGCGAACGGCATCGACTTCCTGGTGCTGACGAACAACTCGATCTACACCCCGCGCGACCTGCGGGCCCGCCTGGAGCGCACCGGCCTCGACATCCCCGAGGAGTCGATCTGGACCTCGGCGCTGGCGACCGCGAAGTTCCTCTCGTCGCAGCGGCCGAACGGCTCGGCGTACGTCATCGGCGAAGCGGGCCTGACGACGGCGCTGCACGAGGTCGGCTACGTGCTGACCGAGCGCGACCCCGACTACGTCGTGCTGGGCGAGACGCGCACGTACAGCTTCAGCGCGATCACGCGCGCGATCCGGCTGATCGAGGGCGGCGCGAAGTTCATCGCGACGAACCCCGACGCGACCGGCCCCAGCCTGGAGGGCTCGATGCCCGCCACCGGGTCCGTCGCGGCCCTGATCGAGCGGGCCACCGGCCGGTCGCCGTACTACGTCGGCAAGCCGAACCCGCTGATGATGCGCTCGGCGCTGCGCCGGATCGGCGCGCACTCGGAGTCGACGCTGATGATCGGCGACCGGATGGACACCGACGTGCACTCGGGCATCGAGGCCGGGCTGCAGACCATCCTGGTGCTCACCGGCATCTCCACCCGGGAGTCGGCCGAACGCTATCCGTACCGGCCCACACTGGTGATCGACTCGATCGCTGACCTGATCGGGCGGACCCTGGACCCGTTCGGCGAAGGCTGAGCGCGGGCCGGGCGGAAGCAGGGCTTATCGTCACCGGATGAGCAAGTCGACGTACGTGGTCGGCGACGTCCACGGGCACCGTGACGAACTCGCCGACGCGCTGAGATCCGAAGGCCTGGTCGACGAGGAGGACAACTGGTCCGGCGGTGAGGACCAGCTGTGGTTCCTGGGCGACTTCGTCGACCGCGGCCCGGACGGCGTCGGCGCGATCGACCTGGTCATGCGCCTGGAAGGGCAGGCGGCCGAGGCCGGCGGCCAGGTACAGACGCTGCTGGGCAACCACGAGATCCTCGCGCTGGGGATGTACCACTTCGGCGACGAGCCGGTGCCGTCCGACTTCGGCCCGCGCAGCTTCGCCCGCAGCTGGGAGATCAACGGCGGCCTGCTGTCGGACCAGGACCGCCTGACCCCGGAGCACATCGAGTGGCTGACCGCGCGCCCGCTGGCCGCCGTCGCCGCCGACCACCTGCTGCTGCACTCGGACACGCTGGAGTACCTCGACTGGGGCTCGTCGGTCGACGAGATCAACGAGGCGGCTCGCGAGATCCTCGAGGGCAGCGACATCGAGGCGTGGTGGGACGTGTGGCGCCGGATGACGACGCGGTACGCCTTCCGCGGCCCGGACGGCGAGGAAAACGCGCAGAAGCTGATGGACGAGCTCGGCGGGTCGCGGATCGTGCACGGGCACAGCGTCATCGCCGACCAGCTGGGGATCCACCCGACGCAGATCGAGGGCCCGTTCCTCTACGCGGGCGGCAAGGCACTGGGTGTCGACGGCGGGTTGTTCGTGGGCGGGCCGTGCCTGGTCGTCGAGCTGCCCTACGAGCCGGAGTCCTAGGCGATCTCGACGATCTCCTTGCCGAGCGGCACCAGCGACACGGGGATCATCTTGAAGTTGGCCACGCCGAGCGGGATGCCGACGACGGTCAGGCACAGCAGGACGCCGGTGACGACGTGCCCGAGGGCGAGCCACCACCCGGCGAAGACGAACCAGACGACGTTGCCGAGGCAGGAGGCGACGCCCGCGTCCCGCCGGTCGACGACGGTGCGCCCGAACGGCCAGAACGCGTACTGCGCGATCCGGAACGACGCCAGCCCGAACGGGATGGTGACGATCAGCAGGCAGCAGATGACGCCGGCGAAGAGGTAGCCGACGGCCATCCAGAAGCCGCACAGGACGAGCCAGATGATGTTCAGCAGGGTGCGCATCAGACGTGCAGCTCCCCGCTCAGGACGGTGACGGCCTGGCCGGCGAGGTGCACGCGGTCGCCGTCTTGCCGGGTCCGGACGATCCCGCCGCGGCTGGATGCCTGCTCACCGGTGAGTTCTTTCCGATCGAGCCGTTCGGACCAGTAGGGCGACAGGATGCAGTGCGCGGAGCCGGTGACGGGGTCTTCGTCGATGCCGACGCCGGGGGCGAAGAAGCGGCTGACGTAGTCTGTTTTGTCGCCTTGCGCGGTGACCAGCAGCCGTCCGGTCCAGGTGTGCTTGAGCTTGGCGAGGTCGGGTTCGAGGTGTCGGACCGTTTCGGCGTCTTTCAGGACCGCGAAGAGGTTTTCGACGCCACGGCCGGTGTACTCGATCTCGACGCCGGGCAGGATCCCGGACAGGTCGTCATCGGCCGGCTGTGGTGGGTCGGAGGGGAAGTCCAGCTCGACCCAGCCGTTTTCGGCTTTGGCCCGCAGTTCCCCGCTCTTGGTGGCGTAGGTCTGTTCGCCACCGAGGACGTGCGTGACGGCGAGGGTGGCGTGCCCACAGAGGGCAACCTCGACGGCGGGGGTGAACCACCGAAGCGACTTCGTCGTGGTGACGAAGAAAGCGGTCTCGGCGTGCTTCATCTCGGCGGCGACGGACTGCATCCAGGTCTCGTCGGCGGGCTCGTCCAGCAGGACGACCCCGGCGGAGTTCCCGGCGAAGGCGCGATCGGTGAAGGCGTCGACGATGAAGAAGCGCATGCCACCAATGTAGCCGGGCTTTTCCGGGTTCTCCTCGGGTCTGTCCCTTAGGTGGTCTCCCCGATGGTCGGCTTGACGACCTTTTCGCCATCAGGCCCACGTTCGGCCTTGAGCTCGAAGACCCCTTCGTCGACGGCGTACTTGTTCTTGTGTTCTTTGTCGTCTTCTTTCTTTTTCCCGGCGGCGGTGGCGGCACCGGGAGCGGTGCCTTTGCCTTTGGCAGCCGCGGCGGCGGTCGCCCCGCGTTCGAGCCGTTCGCCGCCGGTCTTGCCGCCGGTCTTCCCGCCCTCGGCTTCCTTGGGTGCGGTGCCGGCACTACCGGAGACCCGCGACCCGGCGAACCCGGTACCGGCCCGGCCGACGCCTTTCCCGCGGGTGATGTCACCGCCGGCGGTGTTGCTGCCGCCGGTCGTGGTCCCGGGCAGGGCGAGCCCGTCGGGCGTCACGCGGCCGAAGGTGCTCGCGGCGGGGGTGGCGCGGAAGTTGGTGTTGCCGCTGAAGGTCCCGGTGCCGCTGGTGGTGCCTGGGGGGACGTAGGTGGGTGGCGGGGTGGTTCCTGGCAGGGGCCCCGGTCCTCCCGGTGTCCCTCCTGGGCCTGTTCCGCCGGGGACGAAGGTGCCGGTGGTGCCGCCGGGGCCGGGTCCGGTGCCGCCGATGGTGGGGGTGCCGGTGAAGCTGGTGCTGCTGGTGCCGTGGAAGCCGCTGACGGAGGTGGAGTCCCCCTGGCCGAGCTGGGGAGGCGGGGTGTAGGTGGGCTGGGTGCTGGCGGTTTCGTGGTAGGTGGAGTCGAGGTTCTGGAGCACCTGGACGGCCTGCTGATGAGCGGCATCGGCCTGCTGCTGCTTGGCGGCGACGTTGTTCATCGTCTGCGTTGCGCCGATGAGGTCACCGGACTGGTACTGCTGGGTGGCCTTGTTGATTTCGGCCTGCTGGTTGAACCCGGTGGGTTCGGGCATGTTCTTCTGCGCGTGGTCAGCAGCGGCCGCTTGCTGCGAGTAGCGGTTGGAGCTGAGCTGGGCAGCGTTCGCCGTTTCGGCGGTGTAGCTGGCGGTGTTCTGGAAGAACCCGTGCGCCTGCGCGGCACCGGAACCCTGCCACTGGATCTCGCTCGAGTTGACGGCATCGTTCGCGGCGTCGGAGACGTCGGCGAGCCAGTTGCCGATCCGGTTGGCCAGCCGTCCCCGGTCGTCGAGGTCCTTCGGGTCCATGTTCTGGTGGACCATGTTGTACAGGTCTTCGTGGGTGCTGGCGGGGTAGTTCTGCCCCGGGGCGGGTGCGTCGCCGCGGGTGGCCTGGTTGTGCAGGAGAACCTTGCCCTGCTCGACCGAGTACTGCGCAGCCTGGTTCTGGGTTTGCGGCGTCACGCCTTCGCGCGCGTCGCCCTGGTCCTCGGCTCCGAAACGGTGGACGTTCTGCTGGAGTTTCTGCTGCGTCTCGGCGTAGAAGTCACCTTCGTACTGCCGATGTCCGGCGTGCTCCTGGGCCATCGTCACTCGCTCCCGCGCAGTTTGGCGAACGTCTGGGCGTGGGCGTCCTCGGTCTCGCGGTAGTTCTTACGAGCGATCGCCAAAGCCTCTTTGACCTGCTGGAAACCTTTGATGAGCAGTTCCAGGTTCGGGACGAGGGACTGCTCGTCGCCCGCGGCGACCTTCACGTTGAACTGGGCTACTTGGTCTGCGTAGTCGCTCGATCCCATCCGCGGTTTCCAGGCCAGCACCTCGAGCTCGTATTCGATGCCGCGGTAACCGTCGATGAATTCGTCGCAGACCTTCGTGTACTTGTCGAGCCCGGCCTGGTTGATGGCGAAGCCGCCGTTCAAGGCCAGGTTCTTGAGCCCTTGGGCGCCTTCGTTAAGGCGCTTCGCCCCCTCCGGATCGGTGGGGGTGTTGAGGAGTCCTGAGAGGAAGTTCGACCCTGCGTCACCCGAAGCGGGTGCGGCGATCGGCTGGTCACTGAAACTCGCGTCCGAGCTCACGTCAGGTCCCCTCCCGTCGAGCAGTACTCTCGGTGCCCGGCTCCTACTGTAGTAGTGACTGGCGGTCAGTGGCAGAGGCGACAGCCGGACGTATGTCACTCCTCCGTTGGCTCAGCCGGCGGGCAGCAGTTTCTCGACCTTGATCGCGATCGCGGTCACCCGATCGCATGCCTCCTGCGTCGTGCCGTTGCCCGAAACGGAAACGAGGGCCCGCGAGTTCGGCTTGACCTCGATGGAGATGGTGCACTGGCCCACGGCGCCGATGCCCTCGCGTTCGATGATCGCGTTCCGTTTTCCGACGTGGCCCGTCGATGCCTTCGACGGGTCCGGGATGTTCTGGTCGTAGCCGGCGTTGTCCTGGAGCGCTACGCCGACGTTGGCGTCGCCCGGCTTGTTCGAGGCGCAGCTTCGCGCGCTGTCCACGGTTCCCGGCGTGGCCGCCGGGAAGCCTTCGCCCGCCATGACCTGGTCGATGACGGTGCACGGGTTCATGCCCGCGAACGGGTTGTCGCCCGTCGCGGCGCTCGGTGCGGTTGTCGGGGCGCTGCTCGACGGCGTACCCGCTGCTTGCGGTGTACCTCCCACCTTGCTGTCGCAGGCGCTCAGCGCGAGTGTCAGCGTCGCCAAGGTGAGGACGGTGGCGCGAAGGCGTACTCGGGTCACGACTTGAACACTACGGGTAGGCCGGACGCCGGGGCGAGGATGCAGGTCATCGGTGGGTTGTCTCCTCGATGCGCTCGTGCAGCCACTCTCTCAGGTGTCCCCCGTCCGAGGGGACGAACTTCATCCGGGTCTCGCCGCCCGGCAGTGGCTCTGTGAACGTCAAATACCGTCCGCCGTCGGTGTCCGCGAATGTCACCGTTCCTGCCGGGCGCAGGTTGCCCTGGCCCAGTCGGGTCGACAGCTCGAACGTGCCGTGGCGGTGCGTGGCCCACTGGGCGTACGCCCTCAACGCCTCCGTGTCCGGCTTCCGGCTCGGGCCCTGCGTCGACGTCACCGGGGCCACCGGCAGCGGTCCGTAGCGGGGGAGGATGCCGACCAGGGCGTCGACCAGGTGGTCCGGGCGGATCCGGACGAAGTTGATCGCGTCCGGCAGCAGCTCCGAGTAGACGCCCAAGCCGTGGCCGATTGTTGCTCGGTAGAACACCTGGCGGCCGTCCGTCACCTCCGCCGCGCGGACGATGATCAGCACCTCCGGCTGCGTCCACGCCCTCAGTGTCTGCTCCACCTCGATGTCCAGCTTCTCCGGGCCCGCCAGCCCCCGCGCCCGCAGTGACTCCCACGCCTCCGCCATGGCGCGGTCGTGTTCCTCCAGCGTGTGGCCCGGGCTGCGGATCTCGAACGGGTGCCAGTTCGCCGGGAGGCCCGTGCGGCTCACCGCGGCGGTGACCTCCGTCAGGCCCAGCGAGAATTCCTCCGGCACGTCCCCGAGCGTAGCGGAACCGGTACCCCGCGCCGTCAAATGTCGAGCTGGCGGATGCCCGTCTCGGGGGAGTCCACCCGGCTGGCCGTCGCCCGTCCGCGTAGGCGGACGATCTCGTGCGGCTGCATTCCCAGCTCCACCCCGAATGCCTCCACGTCCGGGAATCCGCCCTGACGCCGGCGCAGCTCCAACGCCGACGCCACCTGCGGCGGCGAAAGGCCCAACGTCGCCAACGAAGGACCCGAAGCCGTGTTGACATCTACCAGAGGCGAAGGCGGCGGAGCCAACGCATCCGGGACGTAAGCCTCGAGCATGTCGTTCTGCCGCAAATCGCGCGTCCCCAGCCCGACCGTGAACACCCGCGATCCCGCCGAAGCACCCACCGCGATCCCGTCCCGCGCCAGCGAAAGCACCGGCAGCCCCGCCGCTAGCACCGTGTACCGCTCGTTGAACGTCGTGCCGATCGGGCGCAGCACCCGGACGCTCACCCCCACCGTGAACGTCCCCCGCCGCCCCTCCGGCACCTCGACCGCCGCCACCACCGAACCGTTGCCCAGGTCGGTCACCCCGTGCACCGCCGCTGTGCCGTCGCGCCGCTCCGACGTCTCCGGTAACGCGAACGCCGTCAGCGCGTCGCCCGGGAACGGTGGTGTGTCGCATTGGAAGCCCAGCAACACCGTTCCCACCTGGCCCGCCGCCAATGACTCGAGCGGCCCCGCCGGGCCGAACAACCCCAGTACGCGCACCGGCTGGCCGCTTCGCGCCACCGAACACAACGCGCCCGACCGCAGGACGCCGTCCCGGACCTGCACCTGCGCGTGGAAGCCCGTCAGCTCGTCGAACGACGGCGCCAGCACCGAAGCGACGCCCTCCCGGCGGCTCAGGTCCGGGCCCACCGCGTCGTCGGTGTACAGCTCCAGCGCGTCGCCCTTGCCGAGGTCCCGCCGGCCGGTCGCGACGAACACGTCCTTCAGGAACCCGGCTTCCGTCACCGGTTCGACGTCGCTGGAGAAGAACTTCTTCCGCACCATGATCCCGAGCCGCAGGTTGTCCGCCACGACGCGGTCGGCCCGCAGCAGCCGCGCGCGGGCGCCGCGGGTCGCGCGTCCGATGCTCACCTGGCCGCCGGGCAGCTCGCCGAGGCCGGGGACGGTGACCGAGTCGTGGATCGCCTTGCCGAACTCGATCAGCCCGACCCTCGTCTCGGTCACGACGTCGCGGCCAGCGTGACGCTGATCGACTGGTCGGCGTTGACCCGCTCGGATTCGACGACCATCCCGTTCGCGGCCGCGCGCTGCTTCAGCCGGGCCAGCACCGCTCGCTGCACTTCGGCCGCGTACGCCTCGTCGACCGACAGGACCAGCCGCGAAGCTTCGGCGGGCACGAGGCCCGGGCCGTCGACGTGCGCCACCTGGACGCCGTCGGGGCCGTAGGTGAACGTGATCCGCCGTCCTTCCCACGCGGCCGTGACGGCGTTGCCGTCGTCGGTGACCTGGGCGCGCAGCCCGGTCAGCGCGCGGGCCAGCAGGTCCCGGTGCCGCATCCGCGTCCGGACGGTGACGACACCCTGCTGCGCCTGCGTGTGCGCGGCGATGGTGGCCGCGTCGAGCTGGGCCAGCGCCGCACTGCGCAGCTTGAGCGTGACACTCATCGGTGATCCCCTTCGAGCAGCGCTTCGAGTACTTCGGTGGTGGCGAACCCGTTCAGCTCGATCCCGCCGTCCGGGGCGATCCGCAGCTCCAGGCGGTTCGGCGTGGTGAAGATCGACTCGTCGTAACGATCGCTCAGGAAGTGGAACCGCTGGTTCGCCGAACCCACCCACGGCCGTGACTTCTCCGGCCGGTCGACCAGAAACGGTCCGTCCACCAGCAGGTCCGTCGAGTCCAGCAGCGAAGACGGCGGCAGGTCCTCCAGGACGTGCCCGGTGAACGTCATCACCGAAAGACCTGCGGACCGGACCGCGGAAGCGAAGTGCCCCAACGGTTCCGCCTGGTCGAACGGCTCGCCGCCGAGCAGCGTGACGCCTTCGATCCCCTCGATGGCCACCACCCGGGACACCAAGTCCTGCCACGACGACGAAAACCCGCCGCGGGTCGTCCACGTCTGCGGGTTGAAACACCCCGGGCAGCGCACCGAACACCCCTGCGTCCACACGGCACACCGCGCACCCGGGCCTTCGGCGAGGGTGACGTCGACGATCCGGTGCAGGTTCAGGAGTTCCATTGCGACTGCTGCTGCACAGCGGTGTTCTCCGCGGCAACCCGCCGGTAGTCCTCGGTGAACTCCGACGCCACCGTCTCCGCGCCGAGCAGGTCCTCCAGCAGCGGGATGTAGTCGAGGCACTTCGAGCCGGTCACGCCGTGCGTCTCGGCGCTGATCGAGCCGTCCTTGCCGATCGTCACGGTCACGCGGTGCGTCATACGTCGATCGTCCTCCCACTCGGTGACGCCGGCGGCGGCGCCGCGACCCGCTCGGCGACCGCTTCGCCGGTGGTGTCCGTGGCGGCGACGGCCCTGGTCTCCGCCCAGTTCCGGATGGCCAGGATCTCGTCGGCCTGGGTGACCGACAGCGGCACGGTCGACTTCACCGCCCGCACGAGGTCGTCGCGGCGCAGCGGCCGCTTCTCGGCGAACGCGTCGACCAGGCCGGACAGCACCGCCTGCTCGATTTCGGCGCCGCTGTAGCCCGCGCTGACGTCGGCGAGCTCGGCGAACAATGCGTCGTCCATGGCCAGCTCGCCGGCCACGAACGGGTCGGTGACGCGCTTGCGCAGGTGGATCCGCCAGATCGCGGCGCGCTCGGGCGCCGAGGGCAGGTCGACGAAGAAGATCTCGTCGAACCGGCCCTTGCGCAGGAACTCCGGCGGCAGCGAGCCGACCTGGTTCGCGGTGGCCATCACGAACACCGGCGCCGACTTCTCCTGCATCCACGACAGGAACGTGCCGAACACGCGCCGCGCGGTGCCGCCGTCGCCACCACCGCCCGCGCCCGCGAGGCCCTTCTCGATCTCGTCGACCCACAGCACACAGGGCGCGATGCCCTCGGCGGTGCGGATCACCGTGCGGATGTTCTTCTCGCTCGACCCCACGAGCCCGGCGAAGACGCGCCCCAGGTCCAGCCGCAGCAGCGGCAGCCGCCACATGTTCGCGACGCACACCGCGGACAGGCTCTTGCCGCAGCCGGGCACGCCGGTGAGCAGCAGGCCCTTCGGCGCCGCCAGGTTGTACGCCGACGCGGCGGGCGTCCACGTGCCGGTGCGCTTGGTGAGCCAGCGCTTGAGCCGGTCGAGGCCGCCGACCGCGTCGAAGCTCGTCTCCGCCGGCACGATGTCGAGCATCCCGGACCGGCGCACGGCCTGGCGCTTCTCGGCGAGGATCAGCTCCAGGTCGCTCGGGTCCAGCCCGCCGCCCTCGACCAGCGCCCTGGCGAACGCGTTCTCGGCCTCCGGCAGGGTCAGCCCGCGGGCGGCGCCGATGATCAGGTCGCGGTCGGCGCGGTCGATCCCGATCCGGACGTGCTGCCGGTGCGCGGCGACCATGCTGTCCAGCAGCTCGCCGATCTGGCGCTGGTCGGGCAGCGGGAAGTCGACGACGGTCGCGTCGTGCTCCAGCTCCGGCGGCACGGGCAGCGACGGCGAAACCAGGATCACGCTCAGCGGCACCGGCCGGGTCTTGAACGCGGCCGCGAGCTCGCGCAGCCGCCGGACGACGTCGGGATCGGGCCGGTGGCCGCCCTCGGAGACCAGCGACGGGTGCAGATCGGCGAACACGAAGACGGCGGGCTCGCCCCAGCCGTAGACCCGCTCGAGGGCGGCGGACGCGGCACGCGTCTCGTTGATCGGCGGCCCGCCCGCCGGAGCCAGCCCGGTGGTGGACGACCAGACGTACACGCGGCGCGGGGTCCGCAGCCGGTTGGCGTCTTCGGCGACCGCGCGGATCTCCCGCAGCACCCGCTGCTCTTCGTGCGTTTCGATGACGAGCAGCGGGTAGCGCGCCTGCAGCAATTGGGTCAGCTCGTCGCGGAACCCGGCCATCGGTCGCCCCCTCGAAGTCCGTTCGGACCCTACCAACTCAGGCGTCGACGACGAGGACCTCGTACGTGGGGCTGGTGGGCGGGTAGCCGCTGTAGATGTGGGAGTTGACGACCGCGAGCCGGTTGCCCACCTTGATCGCCGAGACCGGCTGGTCGAACAGCGGGTCGGTGATCGTGCCCGCGGCCGTCCCGTGGCTCAGGCCGCCGTCGAGACACCACCGGGTGATCTTGTCGTCGAGCTGGACCGCCCAGAGCCGGTTGCCTTCGAGCACGAGGCTGGCCACGCTGGACGCGGCCACCCCGGCGATTTCCGCGCTGACCCCGGTGTGCGGATCGATCGTGAACACCTTGCCCGGGATCGTCGCGGCCACCAGCAGGGTGCCGCCGGACGGCGTGGCGATGATGTCGTTCATGAAGAAGTCGCCCGGCGCGCCGCCCGCGCCCGGCCCGCTCAGCGGCAGGGTGCGCGGGGTGCCGAGCCGGCCGCTCACGACCGGCACGAAGAACAGCTGCGGGTGGTACGAGTCGGTGAACCACGCGCCCTGCGGGGTCACCACCACGTCGTTGACGTAGGACGTCTGCGGGTCGCCGAAGGTGTAGTCGGCGACCTTCGCCTTGGTGCGGACGTCGTAGACGTAGGCCTTGCCGCCGGCCGCACCGGCGACGAACAGCAGGTCGTGGCGCCGGTCGAAGTCCACCCCGGCCGCCATCTGGCCGGGCGGCGCCTCGATGAAGCGCTCGGCCGTGCCGCGCCCGAGGTTTTCGCGGAAGATCGTGCCGGCGATCAGGTCGCCGGTGTAGTAGTCACCGCCGCCGGCCGCGGTGATGCCTTCGGCCGACGTGGCGCCGGGCAGCACGATCACCCGCGTCGCCGCCGACGCCGGTGCGGCCACCGCGAGCAGCAGGACGGCGGCTGTCAGAGCCAGGACTTTTCGCATCGGTTTTCCTCCCCTTTTCCCGGAGAGATCCTGCCACCGAGCTGGCTGACCCGGTACCGGGTTCTTAGACTCGGGCCCAGTCACCGCCGACTTCAGGAGGCACCATGCCTGACGCGCCCGCCCTGCCGAGCTACGCCTCGGGGACCTCGGAGGTCCCGCTGCTCGGGGACACCATCGGCGACAACTTCGACCGGACGGTGGCCGCGTTCGGTGATCGCGACGCGCTCGTGGACCGGGCCGCCGGCAGCCGGTGGACCTACCGGGAGCTGGCCGCCGAGGTCGACGCGCTGGCGCTGGGCCTGGTCGCGCGGGGCATCGGCAAGGGCGACCGGGTCGGGATCTGGTCGCCGAACCGGGCGGAGTGGACGTTCCTGCAGTACGCGACGGCCAAGATCGGCGCGATCCTGGTCAACATCAACCCGGCGTACCGGTCGCACGAGCTGGAGTACGTGCTGAACCAGGCCGGGATCCGGCTGCTGGTCGCCTCGGACGCGTTCAAGACGTCCGACTACCCGGCGATGGTCGACGAGGTCCGCGAGAAGTGCGCCGCGCTGGAGCACGTCGTGATCCTCGGCGGCGAGGACTGGCAGGAGCTGCTGGACGCGGGCCGCGGCGGCGACCGGGCGCAGCTGGCGCACCTGCAGGCCGGGCTGTCGGCCGACGACCCGATCAACATCCAGTACACGTCCGGGACCACGGGCTTCCCCAAGGGCGCCACGCTGTCCCACCACAACATCCTCAACAACGGCTACTTCGTCGGCGAGCTCTGCAATTACACCGAAGCGGACAAGGTGTGCATCCCGGTGCCCTTCTACCACTGCTTCGGCATGGTGATGGGCAACCTGGCCTGCACCAGCCACGGCGCCTGCATGGTCATCCCGGCGCCCGCGTTCGATCCGAAAGCGACCCTCGAAGCCGTCGCGGCCGAGCGGTGCACGTCGCTCTACGGCGTGCCGACGATGTTCATCGCCGAGCTCAACCACCCGGACTTCGGCGAGTTCGACCTGTCGTCGCTGCGCACCGGGATCATGGCGGGCTCGCCGTGCCCGGTCGAGGTGATGAAGCAGGTCATCGACCGGATGGGGATGAGCGAGGTGTCCATCTGCTACGGCATGACCGAGACGTCCCCGGTGTCGACGCAGACCCGCGCGGACGACTCGATCGAGCGCCGCGTGTCGACGGTCGGCCGCGTCGGGCCGCACCTGGAGGTCAAGGTCGTCGACCCGGAAACCGGCCTGACGGTCCCGCGCGGCGAGCCGGGCGAGCTGTGCACGCGCGGGTATTCGGTGATGCTGGGGTACTGGGAGCAGCCGGACAAGACGGCCGAGGCGATCGACGCGGCCCGCTGGATGCACACCGGCGACCTGGCCGTGATGGACGCCGACAGCTACCTCAACATCACCGGCCGCATCAAGGACATGGTCATCCGCGGCGGCGAAAACCTGTACCCGCGCGAAATCGAGGAGTTCCTCTACACGCACCCGGACATCCTGGACGCACAGGTGATCGGCGTCCCGGACGAGAAGTACGGCGAAGAGCTGATGGCGTGGATCCGGATGCGCGAAGGCGCTTCGCCGCTGACGGCGGAGAAGGTGCGCGAGTTCTGCAGCGGGAAACTCGCGCACTACAAGATCCCGCGGTACGTCCACGTCGTCGAAGAGTTCCCGATGACGGTGACCGGGAAGGTCCGCAAGGTGGAGATGCGCGAGAAGTCGATCACCCTCCTGGGGCTGGAGCAGGCCGCCGCCACCCGGCACGCCTGACCGCGACCGGCAGACGTCGCGAATGACTCATTCGGGACCTCCGACGTCCCGAATGAGTCATTCGCGACACCCGGCGTCAGGAAACTGCTGCGGCGGCCGCCTCCGCGATCGCCTTGGCGTCTTCCTCGCCGAAGGTCTCTTCGAGGTGCTCGGGCGAGTAGTCGAGGTCGATCTGCTCCACCGGCATCCCGCGCGCCGACTCGATCGCGCCGAGCCGGCGCTGGGCGCGGTCCGCCGCGTACTGGATGATCTCCTGCGGGTCGTTGTCGAACGGGAGCTCTTCGAACTGGTCCTGCACCCACTGGATCATGTTCAGCGCGTGCGGCAGCAGCTCGCCCATGCGCTGCTGCACGGCGTCCCACAGGGAGTCGTCCGCGGCGACGTGCCGTCGGCAGGTGAACGTGCCCCAGGCCATGTGGCGGCGCTCGTCGTCGCCGATGCGGCGGACCAGTTCCTGCATGCCCGGCAGGATGTCGTGCTGGGTGCAGATCAGCTGCCACGAGTAGTAGCCGGTCAGCGCCAGGCTGCCCTCGATCACGTGGTTGTACGTCACGCTCGCGCGGATCTGGTTCAGCGGGCTGGGGTCGTCCTCCAGCGCCCGCAGCGACTGCGGCAGCTCTTCGTAGAACAGCTTGCGGTAGTGCGGGTTTTCGGCGACGAACGGGTGGAGGTCGCCGGTCAGCCCGACCGCGTCCATCCAGCGCCGGAACACCTCGGTGTGCTTGGCCTCTTCGAAGCAGAACTGCGTCAGGTACATCTCGTCGCCGAACCGGCCGGTCGCCGACATCGCGCGCATGAACGGCTGGATGTCCTCGGTGACGGCCTCTTCGCCGGCGATGAACTGCGCGACCAGGTACGTCGTGCTGCGTTTCTGCTCGTCGTTGAGCGTGTCCCAGCCCTCGCGTTCGCGGCTGAAGTCGATGTCCGCCGGGTTCCAGAACTTCTTGTTGCCCTTGACGAACAGGCGCAGCGGGAACGAGTCCCAGTTCAGCCCGCCCCGGCGCAGGGAGGAGAAGCCGGTCCGCAGCTCCGGCAGCGTGTCGGTCATCGTTTCACTCCATTGTGGACGAATTGGCGGATGGCGGGTGCCACGACGGCGGTGACGGCGTCGGCCGCCTCGGCCGCCGAGTGCGTGGAAAGCACCAGGTGCGACAGGGAAAGCCGGACGACGGTCTCGGCGAGCAGGGCCGCGCTTTCGGCGGACAGCTCCGGTTCGAACTCCCGGTACTGCTCGGCGGCGAGGTCGGCGGCCGCGGTGAGGATCGGCTCGCCCTTCGTCGTGAGCAGGGGCAGCAGGTCCTCGCCGGCCTCGGTGCCGAGCGCCGCCGCGACCAGGCGGTTCTCCCGCGCGTGCTCGATCGTGTAGACGACGGCGTGGTGGATGCCCGCCAGGAGCCCGTCCGCCGTTTCGAACCGCTGCCGGATCCCGTCGAGGAACTCCGACGCGGTGCGCAGCGCCACCGCCTGGGTCAGCGCCGCCTTGTTGCCGAACTCGTTGTAGACCGTCTGCCTGCTCACCCCGGCCTTCGCGGCGACGTCGGCCATCCGCAGGCCCGCGTGGCCCCGGTCGGGCAGCAGGTCGGCGGCGGCGTCGAGCAGCGCTTCGCGCAGGGACGCCTTCGTCCGCTCGGTGAAGCTGGTCACACCCTCACCTTGACACAGATCACTCCGGTGTCAAGGCGCTGTACATGATCGGTCGAAGTGTAAAAATGTCGGTGGTGGCGGCTAACGTGTCGGTTGTGGGCATCACCGTGGGGTTCGACCTCGACATGACACTGATCGACGCCCGGCCGGGCATGGCCGCGGCGATGAACGCGCTGGGCGCCGAATCCGGCCTGCCGCTGGACGGCGAGGCGTTCGCGGCCAACCTCGGGCCGCCACTCGACGACATCCTGCGCGGCTTCGAAGCGCCCGAGGAACGCATCCCGGGGCTCGTCGACCGGTTCCGCGCGATCTACCCCGAGGTGGTCGTCCCGAGCACGGTCGCGCTGCCGGGCGCGGTCGAGTCGCTGCGCGCGGTGCACGAGGCCGGCGGGCGCACGCTGGTCGTCACCGGGAAGTACGGGCCCAACGCGCAGCTGCACGTGGACGCGCTCGGCCTGGCCGTCGACGAGGTCGTCGGCGAGCTGTGGTCCACGCAGAAGGCCGAGGCGCTCCGGGCGCACGACGCCCGCGTGTATGTCGGAGATCACGCGGGCGACATCCGGGGTGCGCTGGCCGCCAACGCGATCGCGGTCGGTGTCACGACGGGGCCGTGCGATCGCGCGCTCCTCCTGAGCGAAGGAGCGGAGGTGGTGTTCGAGTCGCTGACGGAGTTCCCGGCCTGGTTCGAGAAGACGTTCGCGGCGGTCGGCTAGTTCTTGGCGCGAGCCTCGATCACCAGGGCGATCAGGCCGAGCAGCAGGCCCAGCGGCGTGATGACCCCGGCGGCGACCGACAGCCAGATCGGCAGGTTCTCCAGACCGGCGGCGAACATGATGAACACCGCCAGCACGGCGAGCATGCCGAGGCCGAACAACCCGATGCCGACGCGCATCAGGAACGGTTTGCCGGGAGCGGCCACGGCGGCCTCCTTCGTCGTGGTCTTCATGACGGAAGAGGGTATCCGCCGGTATCGACTTCTCCCCAGGGTGTGTGGCGAGATACCCTTTACCCAGCGCGCCCTGGGTACGCCCCGGGCGCGTTAGTCGTGAGCGGACAGCAGAAGGACTGGTGAGGGAAGTGCCGACCGGCAAGGTCAAGTGGTACGACGCGGAGAAGGGGTTCGGGTTCGTCACGCAGGACGGTGGCGCCGACGTCTACATCCGCAAGGCCGCGCTGCCGCAGGGCGTCGAGGGGCTCAAGGCCGGGCAGCGGCTCGAATTCGGCGTGGCCGACGGCCGCCGCGGGCCGCAGGCGCTCTCCGTCCGGCTGCTCGACCCGCCGCCGTCCGTCGCCGAGGCGCGCCGCCGCCCCGCCGAGGAGCTGCACGGCCTGATCGAGGACATGATCAAGCTGCTGGAGCTCAAGGTGCAGCCGGACCTGCGGCGCAACCGCTACCCGGACCGCAAGCACACCAAGCAGATCGGCGAGATCCTGCGCGCGGTCGCCCGGGACCTCGACCCCTAAGCCTCCAGCCGGAGTCCCCAGACGTCGCTGGGCAGCAGGCCCGACTCGCCGGTTTCCGCGTTGAGCACGGCCGTGTACTTCTGCACGTCCACCGCCGAAATGCGGTCGGCGGGCGTCGGCGGCGTGACCGTGTAGGCGTAGCGGTCCAGCGACGTGAACGGGATCGGTTCGCTCTGCTTGAACTCGCCCTGCGGGGTGACGTACTCGTAGACGATCTGCCACGGCGCGTCGGCGACCTCGCCGGGCACCGAGATCTGCACCGGCTTGCCCGGGCGGACCTTCAGCGTCTGCGTGTCGCCCTTGGCGCTGCACGGCTGCGCGAGCTTCTGCGAGTAGTCGCAGCTGAGCACCGGCGTGGTGTTGATCGTGTGGCCGTCGGCGTAGAAGGTCACCTCGGCCGGGCCGGGGGCCGAGCACCCGGCCACCGCGAACCCACCGGCCGCAAGCAGGGCCACCACCCGGGAACGTCGCATGCCGCGGAGCCTACCGGCGGGGCGCCGGGTCCCTGGGCAGGCCCTGGGCCGGGAAGCTCCCGGTCGGCTCCGGCCGCAGCGGCCGGTCGCCGCCGAGGCCCGGCACCAGCGAGCCGCCGCGGCGCACCAGGTACGTCTGGGTCAGGCCGACGGCCAGCACGACCGTGATGACCAGGAAGCCGATCCAGTACGTCGGCGGCAGCAGCAGGCCGACCGCCCCGCCGAGGCACCACGCCAGCTGCAGCACGGTCTCCGAGCGGCCGAACGCCGACGCGCGCGACTCCTCGGGCAGGTCCTCCTGGATGACGGCGTCGAGGCTGATCTTGGCCAGCGCGCTGGCGGTGGCGCCGATCAGGCCGACGATCGCGGCCGTGGCCAGGCCGGGCAGGATCGTCGCGACCAGCGCGGCCAGCACGCAGCCCGCGACGCAGCCGACGATCACCTGGTCGGGGCTGCCGAAGTGCAGGCGCGAGCCCAGCGCGTTGCCGAGGAACCCGCCGGCCCCGGCGGCGGCGCCGATCACGCCGAGCAGCAGCAGCTGCATGAACGGCGTCTGCCCGCTGCCTTCGGTCTGCGCCTTGACCGCGAACGCGGCGAACATCATCAGGAAGCCGGTGAGCACGCGCACCGAGCCGTTGCCCCACAGCGCGACGACGATGTGGCGCCCCAGCGGCTGACGGCGTTTCTTCTCCTTCGGGTGGGCCGAAAGCGACGTCGGCACCTCGCCCTCGGTCGCCTCCACCCAGGCCGGGATCCGCATCGACTGCACGGCGGCGGCGACGCAGATCAGCGCGGTGAACCACAGCGCGCCCGCCGAGCCGGTGATCGCGTTGACGCCGCTGGCCAGCGCGCCGAACACGCCCGCGGCGACCAGGCCGAACGTGGTCAGCCGGGCGTTGGTCTTGGAAAGCGTGATCTCCGACGGCAGCACCCGCGGCGTCACCGCCGCCTTGAGCACGGTGAACGACTTCGAGAGCACCATCATCCCGAGCGCGGCCGGGTAGAGCAGCCAGTCGTCGAAGTGCAGCGCCATCACGACGGCCATCAGCCCCTGGCCGACCGAAGACGCGCACATCGCCAGCCGCCTGCCGCGCTGCACCTTGTCGAGCGCCGGCCCGATCACCGGCGCGACCAGCGCGAACGGCGCGATCGTGATGAGCAGGTAGAGCGCCACCTTGCCCTTGCTCTCGCCGCTGGTCGCGGCGAAGAAGAGCGTGTTGGCCAGCGCGATCGCCATCGCCGCGTCGCTGGCGTAGTTCAGCATCACGGCGTAGGTCAGCGAGGTCAGGCCGGACTTTTCGGCACCATCGGCCTTCGTCGCGCGCTGGAAGGCGTCGACGGCCTGGCCGGTGAGCTGACGGCTGCGCATCGCCGCCACCCGCGTGACGGTGATCTTCTTCGGCAGCTTCGGCGTGCCGCCGGGCGTCCGCGGTTCTTCGCGCGGCGGCGCTTCCGGCTCCGGCGGCCGCGGCTCGCCCGCGTAGCCACCGGTGTCGTAGTGCTCGTATTCACCGCTACCGGGACGGCGTTCGCCCTGGTAGAAGCCACCGGGCGGCGGCTCGCGGCGCACCGGCTCGGTGCGGTGCGGGTCGTAGGGCCGCGCCCCGCGCGGGGGCGGCGGACGGCGGGTGGCGGCGGTGGGCGCCTCGTTCGCGTTCGGCACGCGGCCGTCGTGGAACCCGCCGCGCGGCGGCTGGACGGGCCGTTCGACGCGGGTCGGCGGCGGCGCGCTCTGGTGCTCGACGCGGGTGGGTGGCGGCGCGGCCGCGTCCCGCCAGTCCCTGGCCTGCGCCGCGCCGGGCTCCGGCGTCCAGCGCCGCTTGGACTTCCGGCCGCGCGGCTGACCCGGCGGGGTGCCGTCGGAGCGGGAGCCGAAGAGTGCCACGTGTCAATCCTGCCTCATCGGCGGCCGGTTCCGCCTGCTCATCCGTGCTTTCACGCCGGAACCGGGACGAACCTCACCCGGAACGTGACCGGCCACTGCTTCCCGGTGAGCAGGAAGTCGCCGCTGCCCGGAACGGCGGCGATACCGTTGAGCACGGCTTCGGCGCCCGTCGCGTTCACTTTCGCGCGCAGCTGACCTGCGTCGATCGTCCCGGTGATGCGCCCGCTGGCGGCGTCGATCCGCAGCACGGTGTCGGTGTGCCAAACGTTTGCGTAGACGTCCCCGCCGACGCACTCCAGTTCGTTGAGCTGGTCGCGGCCGACGTCGACGCTCCCGGTGACGGCGAAGGTCTTCGGATCGCGGAAGGTGAGCCGCGAGGAGCCGTTGCTCATCACGAGGCGCCCGCCGGCCTGGTGGCAGAGGCCCCAGCCTTCGCCTTGGAAGGGCACGCGCCGCAGCTCGGCGAGGGTCTGCGCGTCGCGTTCGATGGCGAAGCCGTCCTGCCAGGTGAGCTGCCACAGCGTGGGCCCGAGAACGGTGACGCCCTCGCCGAACAGTGGTGACGGCAGGGTGGCGGT
This sequence comes from Amycolatopsis vancoresmycina, assembly GCF_000716785.1. Lineage (GTDB taxonomy): Bacteria > Actinomycetota > Actinomycetes > Mycobacteriales > Pseudonocardiaceae > Amycolatopsis > Amycolatopsis vancoresmycina. Next base: position 141,914 of record NZ_JNYY01000006.1, on the reverse strand, counting down.
GGTCCGGGGCGGCCCGCCGGCCGGGCCCGCGGTGAGGGTGGACTGCCCGGCGAGCCCGGTGCTCTCGTAGAGCGTGTCACCGGCGAACTCGAGTCCTTCGGTGAAGGCGGCGGGGTCGTGCGGCAGGGTCTCGACGACCTGCACGGTGAGCCGTGCCGGCCCGGGTTCCTGCGCGGGGGCACTGGCACAGCCGCCGAGCGCGGCGGCCAGCAGCAGGGAGGTGACGATCGGCGTGCGCACGATGAACAGCCTGGCACGGGCGCCGCGGATGCGTGCGGCACAATTGGCCGCATGACTCTGCTGCTGACCCTGGACGACGGTTCCGTGCAGCGCAAACTCGCCGATGCGGTGGAGTTCGCGCGAGCTGCGGTGCTGGAGGACGCACCCGAGGAGCAGCTCGGCGGGCACGTGGGGGTCACCCGCGAAGACGCGGTCACGGCGAGTCACCTGTTCGAGGCCCAGGTCCCGGGCTACGGAGGCTGGCGCTGGTCGGTGACGGTCGCCCTGGCGGGCGACGACGAGCCGGTGACGGTCAGCGAGGTCGTGCTGGTCCCGGGCCCATCGGCCCTGGTGGCCCCGGCGTGGGTGCCGTGGGAGCGCCGCGTCCGCGCGGGCGACCTGGGCGTGGGCGACATCTTCCCGACGGACGAGAACGACCCCCGCCTGGCCCCGGCATACCTCCAGTCGGACGACCCGGCGGTGGAGGAGACGGCCCGCGAGGCAGGCCTCGGCCGGGTCCACACGCTGTCCCGGTTCGGAAGGACGGAGGCGGCGGCCCGCTGGCACGCAGGCGAGTTCGGCCCGCGCTCGGATATGGCCAGGAGCGCCCCGGACGTGTGCGGGACGTGCGGGTTCTTCGTGCCGCTGGCGGGTTCGCTGCGCGGAGTGTTCGGAGTGTGCAGCAACGACATAGCCCCGGCGGACGGCCACGTGGTGGACGTGGAGTACGGGTGCGGAGCGCACTCGGAGGTAGAAGTCGAGGTGACGTCGTCGGTCCCGGTGGCGGAGCTGGTGTACGACGATTCCTTGTTGGACTTCGCGCCGGCGCCGGAGGTGGTCGAGGCAGCGGCGGCTGAGGGGGAGACGGGGGTCGCGGAGTCGGACGTGTCGCCGGCGGAGGTGGAGCCGGAGGTCGCGGCAGAGGTTGCGCCCGCGGCGGCGGTCGCGGAGGCACCGGCTGAGCCGGCGGGGGTTGCGGCGGCACCGGCCGAGGCCGAGCTGCCGGCCGCAGAGCCGGTGGTTGCGGAGCCAGCGGAGTTTGCGGCGACACCAGTCGAGGCCGAGCCGGCGGTAGCAGAGCCGGTGGCGGCGGAAATTGCGGAGGCGCCGGTCGAGGTGGCTGCCGCCTCGGAGCCGGTGGAAGCGCCGGTCGCGCCGGCAGCTGCGGAGCCAGTGGCGGCGGAGGCCGAGCCGGTTGGGGCGGTGGCTGAGCCGGTCGCGCAGGCGACCCCGGCGGCGGCCGACGAGGTTGCCGAGCCGGTGCAGGCTGAGGCGACGGATGCGGCCGAGGCGGGGGCGACCCCGGAGCCGAGCGAAGCGCCGGAGCCAGTGGTGGCAGAAGGGTTGGAGGCCGAGCGGGCGGCGGAAGCCGAGCCCGCTGGTGCGGTGGCTGAGCCGGTCGAGCAGGCGACCCCGGCCGACGAGGTTGCCGAGCCGGTGCAGGCCGATGTGACCGATGCGGCTGAGGCGCTGACCGCGCCGGAGCCCGTGGTGGCGGAGGTTCCCGAGCCCGCAGAGGCCGAGCCGACTCAGGCTGAGGTGACCGATGCGGCCGGCCTGTCGGCTGCCCCGGAGGCGGCTGAGCCGGTGGCGGTTGAGGTGCCGGAGCCCGCGGAAGCGGAGCCGACTCAGGCTGAGGTGACCGATGTGGGTGACCTGGCGACCGCCCCGGCGGTGGCCGAGCCTGTCGCGCCGGAGGCTTCGGAGCCTGCCCCCGCGGTTGGTGAGGTTCCGGAACCTGCCGAAGCCGAGCCCAGTCAGGCTGAGGTTACCGATGCTGTCGACCGAGGGGCGCTCGATGGTGAGACCTCCGCGGTCACCGAGCCCGCCCAGCCCGATGAAGCGCAAGCTCAGCTCGACACCGACCGGTGACCGATCCCGCGACCGTCGCCGCTGATCCGTTTGGGACCGCGGCGCTTCGGGACACCACCCTGCGTTCGTGGCGGGAGTCGCCCACTCGGCTCATCGAGGACACCAACGTCGAGCGTGATCTTCGCGTTGGTGCCTATCGGGATCGGCTCTTCGTCGAACTCGCCCAAAACGCCGCCGATGCTGCCATGGCCGGTGGGGTGGCCGGTCGGGTTCGGGTGTCCCTTGTGGACTCCGAACTCCGATTCGCCAACACCGGTGCGCCGCTCGATGCGCGGGGTGTTGCGTCGCTCGCTTCGCTGCGGGCCTCCGGTAAGACCGGTGGCACCGTAGGGCGCTTCGGTGTCGGCTTTGCCGCCGTGCGGACCGTTTCCGATGAGCCTCGCGTTCTCTCCGCCACCGGCGGTGTTGCCTTCTCCGCCGAACGTACCCGGGAAGCCGCGGGCGTCGACGGGGACGTTCCCGTCCTGCGCCTGCCCTGGCCCGTTCCCGCCGACGTTCCGGCCGGCTTCGACACCGAGGTTCGGCTTCCGCTGCGCGACGGCGTTGACGGGCGACAGCTTCTCGATGAGCTTGCCGGGGATGTCGGTGATCTGCTGCTCGCGCTGCCGTGGCTGGCCGAGTTCGAAGTGGACGGTCGCGTTTGGACACGTGCGGCCGATGGTGATGTTGTCGAGATCCGGGGTCCGGTCAAGAAAACGCGCTGGCTGATCCATCGTGGTGACGTCGTCTGGGCCGTTCCGGTCGCCGACGACGGCACGCCGGAGCCGCTTGAGGAAGACGTTCTGCGCGCGCCCACTCCGACCGATGACGGGCTTTCGCTGCCCGCCCGGCTTCTCGCTTCCGTTCCCGTTGAACCCTCGCGTCGGCGGGTGCTTCCCGGGGCTGAACTGACGGAAGCGCTTGAGCGGGCTGCGAAAGAGTACGTCGGGCTGGTCCGGCTCCTGCCTGCCGAACACCGGTTCGCCCTCGTTCCCGAGCCCGGGTTCCCGAAGTCTGCCGTGGACGCCAAGCTGCGCGACGAGGTTCTCGCCACGCTCAGCGCCGAACCCTGGCTGTCCACCCAGGACGGCGTTGAGGTCTCCGGTCGCCAGGCTCGGGTGCTCGACGTCGACGTGCCCGGACTGCCTGCGCTGCTCGCCGACGTCGTGCCCGGGTTGCTGAAGGGGTCCGCGCCCGCGCAACTGCTGAAAGCCGTTTCGGTGCAGGTGATCGGCGTCGAAGAAGTGCTGGAAACGCTGACTGGGGTCGCGAAGGACCCTGGCTGGTGGCGGGATGTTTACGCGGCCCTCGCGATCGCCGTCGAGTCGCACGCACTTACCGGGGAACGGCTTGATGGGCTGCCGGTTCCGCTTTCGGATGGCCGGACGCTGCCCGGTGCTCGCGGCTGCCTGCTTGTGGAAGGCTCCGCCGAGCTGCTCGACCTTTTGTCCGATGTGGACATTCCGGGGCTGCGGCTGGTGCACCCCGCCGCGTCTCATCCGCTTCTGGAACGGCTGGGGGCCAAGCACGCCGACGCCCGGGAGCTGCTCAACGCCGATCAGCTGCGGGACGCCGTCGAACGCAGTGTCGAGGACGTTCGGTCCGGTTTGGACGGTACGACGCTCGCCGGGGCCGTGCTGCGGTTGATCGCCGACTGCGGGGACGATGCGCCGCGCTGGGCCGGTGCCCTTGCCCTGCCCGGCACCGATTCCTGGCGCCGGGCCGACGAGCTCGTCCTGCCGGCGTCGCCCCTGCTGGACATCTTCGACGAAGAGGTCTTCGAGGAGGACGGTGCGCTCGACGTCCTCGACGAGGACTTCGCCGAGGACTGGCCGCAAAGCACGCTCGAAGCCGCCGGGGTGCTCGACTCGTTCGCGGTCGTCGACGATGACGAACCGCACGAGCCCGACCACGACCTGCCCGACGAAGAAGCCTGGTGGGACTCGCTGCCCGAGCCACCCACGACGCTGGTCGCGATCCGGGACCTCGATCTCGTCGCCGACGACGCCTGGCCCGCGGCTCTGCGCCTGCTCGCGTCACGACCCGGGACCTGGCACGCCCTGCGCGCGCCGCTGGGGCACGCGGCCTGGTGGATCGCCCAGTACGCCGTGCTCGAAGGGGCCGCGCCGAACGAGTGGCGGCTGCCGGACGCCGATCTGGCCGGCCTGTTCGACGAGGTTCCCGATGTCGGCCTGAGCGAAGACCTGCTCAAGGTCGCCGGCGTGCGCGCGGACCTCAGCCTATCCACTGTGGACGAGGCGGCCGACCTTCTCGACCGGCTCGCCGACCCGGCCCGCGTGGTTTCGCCGGGGCTGGCGACGCGTGCCTACGACGCCGTCGTCGAGTCCGGAACGGAGCCGGGTGCCCCGCGGGGCGTCCGGGCCGCCGACGGGTCCGTTGTGGACGATGCGGTGGTCCTGGACGTGCCGTGGGTCGCCGGGGCGCTCGAACCCGGGCGGTACGTGGTCGCTCCCGAGGACCCGGAGCGGCTCGCGGACCTGCTCGACCTGCCGCTCGCGAGTACCGAGGAAGCCCGGGTCACCAGCGAAGGCGAGTACGCGCCCTGGGCCGAGCTGCCCGCGCTGAAGCTCGTCGCGGACCAGCTCGGCCTCCGGCTGCCCGAGGGCGGCGTCCTGGTGCACGATCCGCTCACCGTGCGCATCCAGGACACCGAACACGACGTCCAGTGGTGGTCCGACGGCCGGCTGCACGCGGCCGACACGTCCGATGGGCTGGCGCGCGCGTTCGCCTGGGCGGCCGGGCGCTGGCCCGACCGGCACCTGATCACGGCGCTGCTCGACGACCCCTCGCCGCGGACGCTCCTCGCGTAGCCGTAACCCTAGAGGCGCTGGGCCGACTTCGAGCCGCGGCGGGCGGCGGCGCGCTGCCAGGCGATGATCGCCATGCCGACGAAGCCGAGCGCGAAGCCGGACAGCGCCGTCTGCACCCACAGCCCCGAAGTCGTGAAGAAGAGCACCACCAGCGCGACAGCCCAGATCGAGGTGCCTACGATCACCACCGGCGTCAGGTCGGTCAGCCTCTTGGGCAGCTCCGGCGTGTGCCGCAACGAGCCCGTAACCTCCGGTGGATTGATCGGTTCACTCACGAGGTGCAGGGTACTCCGCAGCAGCGAGAGAATGGGCAGGCGAATGGCGGAGCAGGAGACGACCCGCGCGGGGACGTCCACACTGGACCGGTTCTTCAAGATCACCGAGCGGGGCTCGACCGTGCCGCGCGAACTGCGCGGCGGGCTGGTCACCTTCGTCACGATGGCCTACATCGTGGTGCTGAACCCGCTGATCATCGGCAGTTTCTCGGCCGACGACGCGGGCGCGCACAAGGACGTCCTCGGCGGCATCCTCCCGGTGCCGCAGGTCGCCGCGGTGACCGCGCTCGTCGCCGGGGTGATGACCATCCTGATGGGCCTGGTCGCGAACTACCCGTTCGCCATCGCCACCGGCCTGGGCATCAACAGCCTGGTCGCGGTCACGATCGCCCCGCAGATGACGTGGCCCGAGGCGATGGGCCTGGTCGTCATCGAGGGCGTGATCATCGTGCTGCTCGTGCTCACCGGGTTCCGCACCGCGGTGTTCCGGGCCGTGCCCGCCGCGCTGAAGTCGGCGATCGCCGTCGGCATCGGCGTGTTCATCTGCCTGATCGGCCTGGTCGACGCCGGGTTCGTGCGCCGGCTGCCGGACGCGGCGCACACCACCGTCCCGGTGGGCTTGGGCATCAACGGCTCGATCGCCTCCTGGCCGACCGCCGTGTTCGTCGTCGGCCTGCTGGTCACCGGCATCCTCGTGGTGCGGAAGGTCAAGGGCGCGATCCTGATCGGCGTGCTCGCGTCGACCGTGCTGGCCATCGTCGTCGAGGCGATCGTCAAGGCCGGGCCGTCGCAGGGCACCAACCCGAAGGGCTGGAACCTCGGCTACCCGGCGCTGCCGGACCAGGTGCTCGGCCTGCCGAACCTGTCCCTGGTGGGTGACGTCTCGTTCGGCGCCTGGACGCGGCTGCCGATCATCACCGTCTGCCTGCTGGTGTTCACGCTGGTGCTGGCCGACTTCTTCGACGCCATGGGCACCATGACCGGCCTCGCCAAGGAGGCCGACCTGCTGCCGGCGGACGGCCAGCTGCCCAACGTCGGCAAGGCGCTGTTCGTCGAGGGCCTCGCGGGCGCGGCCGGCGGCTTCGGCTCGGCCAGCTCGAACACGGTGTTCGTCGAATCGGCGTCCGGCATCGCGGAGGGCGCGCGGACCGGCCTGGCCAACGTCGTCACCGGCGTGCTGTTCATCGCCGCGATGTTCCTGACCCCGCTCTACCAGGTGGTGCCGGTCGAGGCGGCCGCGCCGGCGCTGGTGGTGGTCGGCGCGATGCTGATGTCGCAGGTCCGCGACATCGATTTCACCGACTACTCGATCGCGCTGCCGGCGTTCCTGACCATCGTCGTCATGCCGTTCACGTACTCGATCGCCAACGGCATCGGTGCCGGCTTCGTCAGCTACGTCGTGATCCGCGCGGCCACCGGCAAGGCGCGCCAGGTGCACCCGCTGATGTGGGTGATCGCGCTGGCCTTCGTGGCGTACTTCGCGGTGGGGCCGATCCAGGCGGCGTTCAAGTAGTCAGCCCGCGTCGGCGACCTGGAGGGCCTTGGTGAGGACCGGCAGGTTCGCCTCGAAGACCGGCTGCGGGGCGTCGTAGCGGATGGTGATCAGGACCTCCCCGGTCCCCACCCCGACCTCTCGGACCTGCCGGGTGACGCCCTGCTTCCGGTACGTGAAGTCCCACTGCCCGGCATCGCACGACCCGACGGCTTCCCGGCCGGCGATCGAGGTCAGCCGGTAGTCCGGGGGCTGGTTCGCCTTGGCCAGCGCCCGCAGGCCGCTCACCGGGTCTTCCTGCGTGAGCGGCACGCGGTCGGTTTCGAGCACCACGCCGCTCGCGGGGGCGCGGTAGGTGGCGTGGTCACCGACGTGGTCGGACGGCCAGGGCGGCACCGGGATCGCGAAGTTCCAGCCGCGGCCGTTCGCCACGTCGGGGAAGCGGTAGACCTCCTGGTGCTCGACCTCGATGGACGGCGCGGCCGTCGAAGGCGAAGGCGAAGGCGGCGGTGGTGCGGCCGCGGGAGCCGGGTCACCGCCGCCCAGGAACTGCGCCGCCACGATCGCCAGGACCGCCACGCCCACCACGGCCGTGCCCGCCAGCTTCTTGTTCATCCGACCCCCAGGTCTCGTCCTGGAGAGGACGCACGGCGTCACCGGGGGTTGCGGCGGAGATCACCCGTGCGGCCGCAGATTCGTAAGGTATGCTAACTATATGTCCGGCGACACGCACGAACGCTCCTTGGCGAGCCGTCTGCGTCTCGCGGTGGTCCGGCTCAACCGCCGGCTGCGGGCACAGCGCGTCGGGGACGACCTCACGCTGACGCAGGTCGCCGCGCTGTCCACCCTCCACAAGTGCGGTGCGCTGACCCCGGGTCAGCTCGCCGCCAAGGAAGGCGTCCAGCCACCTTCGATGACGAGGGTGATCGCCGCGCTCGAAGAGCTGGGGTTCGTCGAGCGGCGCCCGCACCCGACCGATGGCCGGCAGGCCATCGTCGAGCTGTCCGAGAGCGGGCTGGCCTACGTGCAGAAGGCCATCTCCGTGCGGGAGGCGTGGCTGGACCGGAAATTGGCGGAACTCGGCGACGAAGAGCGCGAAGTGCTCTCCAAAGCCGCCGAAATCATCGACAGGATGGCGGGGAACTAACCACGGTGACGGCCACGGGTAGCGAAACCAAGCGTTCGATCCAGACCACTGCTACCCGGGACACGGCCCCACCGCCGTCCGCCTCACCCCCAAGTCAGCGCGGCGGCATGTTCGCCTCCCTGCGGGTCCGCAACTACCGGCTGTTCTTCACCGGCCAGGTCATCTCGAACATCGGCACCTGGATGCAGCGCATCGCCCAGGACTGGCTGGTGTTCACCCTCAGCGGCAACAACCCGATCGCCCTCGGCATCGCGGTCGCACTGCAGTTCACCCCGACGCTGCTCCTCTCGCTGTGGGCCGGCGTCCTCGCCGACCGCGTCGACAAGCGGCGGCTGCTCACCTGGATCCAGACGGCGGCGTGCCTGCAGGCCGCCGTGCTGGGCGTGCTCGACATCAGCGGAATCGTCGCGCTGTGGCAGGTCTACGTCCTGTGCTTCACCCTCGGCGTGACGGCCGCCCTCGAGGTGCCCACGCGGCAGTCGTTCGTCGCCGAGATGGTGGGCCGCGACCAGATCGCCAACGCCGTCGCGCTGAACTCCTCCATCTTCAACATGGCGCGGATCGTCGGGCCGGCGATCGCCGGGTTCGCGATCACCTGGATCGGCACCGGCTGGCTGTTCGTCGCGAACGCGCTCAGCACGGTCGCGGTGATCATCGGACTGGTCCTGATGAACCCCGACAAGCTGTTCCGCGTCGCCGCGGTGCCGCGCGAGAAGGGGCAGCTGGCCGAGGGCCTGCGGTACGTCCGGCGCCGGTCGGACCTGATGACGGTAATGGTGCTGGTGCTGTTCGTCAGCACGTTCGGCATCACGTACTTCAGCTCGCTCCCGATCGTCGCGGCGAACGTCTTCCACACCGCGGCCGACGGCTACGGCCTGCTGTCGACGCTGGTCGCGGTGGGCACGTTCACCGGCGCGATCATGTCGGCCCGCCGGGGGACGAAGGGCAGGCCGCGGGTGCGGCTGATGCTCGTGTCGGCGTTCTTCCTCGGCGTGTTCGAGCTGATCACCGGGTTCATGCCGACGTACCTGACGTTCGGCCTCGGCCTGATCCCGCTCGGCTTCGCCACGATGACGTTCCTCAACACGGCGAATGCGCTGGTGCAGACGTCGGTCAGCCCCGAGATGCGCGGCCGTGTGATGGGGCTGTACGTGCTCGTGCTGATCGGCGGCAACCCGGTCGGCGGCCCGATGGTCGGGTGGATGGCCCAGGAGTTCGGCGGGCGGTCTCCGTTCTACATCGGCGGGGCGGTTTCGGCCGTCGCCGCGGTGGTGTGCGCGGTGGTGCTGATCCGGCGGGGTGGCGTGTCGTGGCCGGTGACGCGGGGGCTGGGGTTGCGTGTGCTGAAGCGGGCGAAGGTCTGACGGGGCGTGTCGGGTCGAGTTCATGGCGTGACCGTATCGGCGCCCACCGACAAAACGCGGGGATCGAACACCCGGTGTCCCTCGAAAGAGTGAGATCGGGGTCTCCGAGCCGAACCTCTTGCCGTCGAAGATGAGGTTAGGCTAACCTCATACATGTCCGCTTCGTGGTGGGAGCGGCAGTCAGTTCGGGAACGGACGGAGCCCCGGCCCTGGGAACCCCAGGCCGGGGCTTCGTTCACGTCAGCGCAGTGTCCGGCTGGGGCGCGCCGGACGTCAAGGGACTCTCACCCGGCGGTACCGGCAGCCGCGTCAACGTCATCCCGAAGTACACGCGGTACGCCAGGTGGATCGCGTCCGGGGAAAGCAGCCGGACCTCGTTCCGGACGCCGTCGACCGTCTCGATCAGACGGTCGCCCGACAGTGTCACGCGGCCCTGGGACGTCGGGCGGGAGCACGTCAGCGACTGCGTGAAGTGCGACTCCGGCGACGTCGTCTGCCACCACGCCATCGGGACGAAGTCGGCCAGCGGGCGCGGGCGCCGCTCCAGGCGGTACTGCGGCTCGCCGTCCCGCAGGACGTCGATGTCGCCGTGCGGGGCGTCCAGCAGCAGGAATTCGCCGTCCGGGTCCAGCTGGGGGTCCACGGAGAACAACGGCAGCGGGTGCCGGGCGAACCGGCCGAAACCCACGTCCACCAGCCAGTCCCCGGAGTCCAGGGCGACGACGATCGCCGCGTGGTCCAGTGGCGGGCCGGGCGTGCCGTCGGCGTGGAACACCTGGGCCGCGTGCAGGGAAGCGTCGTAGCCCAGCGCGCGCAGCAACGCGGCGAACAGGCCGTTCAGCTCGTAGCAGAACCCGCCCCGGCGGCGGTGCACGACCTTCTCGAACAGGGCGTCCTCGTCCAGGACGACCGGCTCGCCGAGGTGGCTGCTCAGGTTCTCGAACGGCACCGCGGCCAGGTGGCGTTCCTGCAGGAGACGCAGCGTCGCGAGGTCGGGTGCCGCCGGCCGGGCGACGCCGAGGCGGTCCAGGTACGCGTCGATGTCCATGCGTTCAGCCAAACACCTCGACCGCACTCGAGATCAAGGGATTTTCACCCGCCGACGAAAAACGGGGCCCTCCCGGAAGGAGGACCCCGTTCGGCGAGCCGGGCTCAGCCGAGCAGCAGGCCGTTGCCGCCCGCGACGGCGTTGTCGAAGCGCTTGGAGATCTCCGCCCAGTTGAAGATGTTCCACAGGGCCTTGACGTAGTCCGGCTTCACGTTCTTGTAGTCCAGGTAGAACGCGTGCTCCCAGACGTCGACCAGCAGGATCGGCACGGTCGGCAGGATCAGGTTGTTGTGGTGGTCGCGCAGCTGCTGGGTGATCAGCGTCTTGCCGATCGGGTCCCAGGACAGCGCGCCCCAGCCGTTGCCCTGGATCGTGGTCGAGACGGCGGTGAACTGCGCCTTGAACTTGTCGAAGGAGCCGAACGCCTCGTCGATCGCCGCGGCCAGCTCGCCGGTCGGCTTGTCGCCACCCTCCGGCGACAGGATCTTCCACCACACGACGTGGTTGGCGTGGCCGGCCAGGTTGAAGGCCAGCGTGGTCTCCAGGCCGACGATCGAGCCGAAGTCGTTCGCTTCGCGGGCGGCTTCGAGCTTGTCGAGCGTGTCGTTCGCGCCCTTGACGTAGGTCGCGTGGTGCTTGCTGTGGTGCAGCTCGTTGATCTCGCCGGAGATGTGGGGCGCGAGGGCGCCGTAGTCGTAGTCGAGATCGGGCAGCTCGTAGCGGGCCATTGGCCCTCCTTCTGTCTTCGACACAAGTTTCCGGTACCGAACCTAGTAGCACACGCCCCTCCGCGGCGAGCGGGGGCGCATCGTGATCACCGCCTGGGATGACCGGCTCGTGGGTGGCGTACCCGAGGGTCCGGCACCCGAAACCGAGCCTGCTACCTGGACTTAACTGGAGGTCAACGACGTGTGAGATCAGGCACGGAACTCGTCGAGCCGCGAAGCCAGCTCGTCGAAGACGGCGACGTTGCACTCGAACGCCACGAGCGTCTCGTCGATCACGCGGGCGCGCTCGGCTTCGTCCCACGGCGCGTTGTCCAGCTTGGCGCGGTAGGCGTCGCGGAAGCGGGGCGCGCTGCCGATGCCCTCGAAGTGGTAGAAGAGCGCGCCCGCCTCGGCGACGTCGTACTGGCGTTCCAGCAGCCGCCGGATCGCCTGGCCGCCCGCGATGTCGCCCAGGTAGCGCGTGTAGTGGTGCGCCACGTACCCGCCGGCCCACGACGACGCTTCGCGGATCCGCGAGACGTACTCGCGCGTGGAAGCGAGCGGCGTGATCGTCTCGCGCCAGTCCGGGCCGACCAGGTGGGCGAGGTCGCGTTCCAGGTTCGGCAGCCGGCGCAGCTCGTCGAAGACGAACTCGCCGCCGACGCTGTCGCCGGCCATCCGGTCGCTCGCCGCCTCGATTGCGCCGTAGACGAAGTAGTACTGGATGGCCAGCTGGGTGTAGCCCTCCTGGGTCAGCTCGCCGCCGAGGAGGGCGCGCATGTACGTCGAGTAGTTCGCTTTTTCGTGCACCTCGAGCGTCGACGCGCGCAGGGTCGCCGAGAACGGGCGGGCGTCCGTGGTCACCGTCATGGCAGGCCTCCCGGCGATCGATCTGACAGGCTGTCAGAAAGATCGTAGGGCATGAATCGGACTTAGGCCACCCTAAATCGTCGCGTCGTGTCCTGCCGAAAGGAGCTTGTCGAGCTGCCGGCGCACTCGGTCCGCGGCCGTGCGGTGGCCTTGTTGCCGGTAAAGCTCCAGGGCTTCGTTCCAGACCGCACGGGTTTCGTCGCGTTGACCGAGACCGAGGTGCGAGTGGCCGAGGTCGTGCAGGGTGCCGGCGGCAGGTATGGAGTAGCCGAGGTCGCGGTACACGGCAAGGGCTTGCCGGTAGTGGCTGATGGCATCGTGGTGGTTGCCACTGAGGAAGTCGATGTATCCCAGGCTGTGCAGGGTGTCCGCCACACCGCTGGCGCTGCTGTGGTGGCGGTACACCTCCAAGGCTTGCCGGCAGTGGTCGCGAGCGGTGCCGTGGTCGCCCAGGTGGGCTGAGAACCAGCCGACCGAGTTGAGCGCGTTGGCCACCCATGCCGGTTCCGCGAGGTCGCGGAAAAGGCGAAGGGCTTCCCGGGCGTGCACCAGCGCCCGCTGGTGGTCATTCCGAATTTCCCACACCCGGGTGAGAACACGATGCGCGTGGGCCTGTTGTGTGCGGTCATCGTGCCGGCCGGCCAGATCGAGGGCCTGGTGAAGAAGCCGGACCGCCTCCTCGTGCCGTCCCAGCTCAGCGTGCGCCCGTCCGAGGCGTTCGCGAGCGATGGTGCCCGCCGCAGGATCGGGCAGGTGGGAGGCTGCCTCGGCGGCCCCCTGCCACACGGCCAGCGCGTCGTGGTGATGCTCGCGTCGCTGGTGGAACGTGCTCAGCGCCCACGCCAGACGCCAAACGGCCTCGTGACGGCCGAGGCTTGCGGCCGTGCGCTGTGCGGCAAGCAGGTGCGGGTGGTGAACTTCCAGCCAGTCCAGCGCGTCCGCATGGCCGGTCGGCGGCCGGCTGCGGCTGCCGGGGACCGGCCGAATCGGCTCGCGGTGGGGGTTCAGCAGTCTTTCGGCGGTGTGGGCGGTGTGCAGGTAGAAGTCCACTATCCGGTCCGACGCAGCCCGCCGTACCGGTTCCGGCAGGCTGTGATGAGCGATACTGGCGGCGTACGCACGGACCAGGTCATGCATGGAGTAGCGGCCGTCCGGGCGCCGGTCGAGCAAGGAACTGTCCTCCAAGACGCGGAGGACTCGGCGAGCATCGGCCGGAGAGAGGCCGAGAAGGCGGTACGCGGCCGGCAGGCCGATGTCCGGGCCGGGCGCGATACCCAGCAAGGCGAACGCCCGACGCTGCCGGCCCGTGAAGTGACGCAGCGACCATGACAGCACGGCGGGCAGGCTGCCCGCCGGGTCGGTGTCGTGGTCGAGCACCTCCAGAGCCAGGTCACCCAGTTCGACGGCGAGCTCCGCCAGCGGAACCCGCGGGCGCGTGATCGCCTGGCGAGCGATGATCGCCAGCGCCAGCGGATGGCGTCCGCACAAACCGATCAGTTCGCCGGTTGCTTCGGGATCTGCCTCGGCACGCTGGTCGAGCCGGGTTGTCAGCAGTTCCCGTGCTTCGTCGTGGGTGAGCACGTCCAGCTGCAGGTGGTGGGCACCGTACCGGTCGATCAGCGTGGGCAGCGTGGTGCGCCCGGTGACCAACACCGTGCAGGTGGGACTCCCGGGCAGCAGCGGCACGACTTGCTCGGCGGTGGCGGCGTTGTCCAGCACGATCAACATCCGCCGCCCGGCCACCGAGCTCCGGTACAGCGCGGACAAGGCGTCCAGGCCGGAAGGCAGGCCATCAGGATCGGCACCGAGAGAGTGAAGAAATCCGCGGACCGCGTCAGCCGCTTCGACCGGTCGTCCGGACGGGCTGAAACCCTGCAGGTCGACGAAGAGCTGCCCGTGGGGGAACCGGTGGAGGTTGCGGTGCGCCCAGGCCAAGGCGAGCCAGGTCTTGCCGATCCCCCCTACCCCGCCGATCGCGGAGATCAACACGGCTGCGCTCTCGCGGCCGCCGGGTGTGGTGGCGATCAGCGCGTGGTCCAGTGCCGCCAGCTCGCTCATCCGGCCGGTGAACACCGCCGGCGAGGCGGGCAGCTGGCGCGGTACCGCCGGCACCGGCCCCGGCTGTGCCGCGTACACGTGCAGGTCGCCGTGCACGGACTGGGCTTGCACCACAGGGCCGGTGGCTCCGGAAACGACGTTGCGCACGCCGGGTGCGGGACCAGCTGGTTCGGATGTTTCCACCTGGGAACCTCCCGGTCTGTCTGCGACTGCACCGACAGCGTCGCGGCACGGGGCCGGCCGGCTACGCGCACGACGGGAATTCACCTGACCGTCCGAACCCGGCCCGGCAGCCGCGCCACCCTAAATCGTGGCGCCGACCGCTCGCAGCACGAACCGCACGGCCGCTTCGACGACGTCTTCCAGCTGCTCCGCGGGCCCGTCGACCAAGGTGCGGTTGCCCAGCGCCGCGGTGATCATCGGGATCAGGACGTCCGGGTCCTCGGCGGGCCAGCGGCCCAGGTCGACCCCGCCGGCGAGGATCGCGCGCAGGCGGTCGGTGATCGGGTCGGCGTGCGCGCTGATCCGCCGGTACGCCGCCGGGGCCAGCGCCGACGCGAGTGCCGTGCCCGGTGGCATGTGGTACTCGGCCAGCACGCGCAGCTGCAGCCGGACGAACGTGGCCAGCTGGTCGACCGGGTCGGCCTGCGCTTCCACCGCGTCAGTCAGCCGCGTGACGTACTGCGCCGCCTCGTCCTCGACGAACGCGACGAGCAGGCTTTCCTTGTCGGGGAAGTGGTTGTACAGCGCGGTCCGGCCCACGCCGGCCGCCGACGCGACGCCGGCGAGCGTGATCGCGTCGAAGCCGCGCTCGTACAGCTGGGCGCGCAGGACGTCGAAGACCCGGGACCGCACTTCACGCCGGTGCGCCTCCAGCGACTCACCGAGAATCTTCGGCATCCACCCAGGCTAGCGTCAGTCGGCCACCGGCCACGTGTGAACCGGTTCGCCCGCTTCGGACAGCTCGAGGTAGCGCCCCAGCATCAGGCTGAGCGCCGCCTCGCGGTCCAGCCCGCGCTCCTGGGCCCGCAGCACGTAGTCGCGCTGCCAGGTCGCCCCGGTCCGCCGCGCCAGGCAGCGGCGCTCGATGATCCCGAGGTAGCGCTCGCGAGCCTCGTCGGAGACGTCGGAGCGGCGCAGGCCCTCGTGGGCGAGCGGGAGCAGTACGCGCAGCGCCAGCTCGTCCGGCGGAATCCAGCCGATGCCCGGCCAATACAGCTGGCCGTCGAAACCCCGCCGCGCGCCGGCGTAAAGGTTTTCCTCGGCGGCCTGGAACGACATCTGCGTCCACACCGGGCGGTCCGCCTCCGCCAGCGCGCGCTGGGCGCCGTAGAAGAAGGCCGCGTTCGCCACCGTGTCGACGACGGTCGGGCCGGCCGGCAGCACGCGGTTCTCCACGCGCAGGTGCGGCAGGCCGTCGACGACGTCGTACACCGGGCGGTTCCAGCGCCAGATCGTCCCGTTGTGCATGCGCAGCTCGGTGAGCTTCGGCGCCTGCCCCGCGTCGAGCGCCTCGATCGGGTCCTCGGCGTCGGTTTCCGGGAGCAGGCCCGGGAAGTAGCGGACGTTCTCCTCGAACAGGTCGAAGATCGACGTGATCCAGCGCTCGCCGAACCACACCCGCGGGCGCACGCCCTGGTTCTTCAGCTCTTCCGGCCGGGTGTCGGTCGCCTGCAGGAACAGCGGGATGCGGGTTTCGTGCCACAGCGCCTTGCCGAGCAGGAACGGCGAATTCGACGCGAGCGCGATCTGCAGGCCGGCCAGGCACTGCGCCGCGTTCCAGTGCGCGGCGAACTCCTCCGGCGCGACCTGCAGGTGCAGCTGGACGCTGGTGCAGGCGGCCTCCGGCAGGATCGACTCCGCGTAGCTGCGCAGGCGTTCGGGCTGCTGGCCCGGCAGGGGCGCGCCCTCCATGGCGAGCACCGTGCGTTCGCCGCGGGCGGCGAAGATCTGGTCGTTCAGCGTCGCGTAGCGGGCCTTGTTGGTGAGCCACTTCTGGTCGAAGTGCTCGTGCTTCAACGTCGGCAGGATGCCGATCATGGCCAGCGACGACCCGGTGTCACGGGCCTTCGCCGCCGCGGAGTCGAGGTACGCGCGGAGGTCGTCTTCGAGCTGGAGGGCGGAATCGCCGGCCAGCGGCCGCGGCGGGACGTTCAGCTCGATGTTGTGCTGGCCCAGCTCGGTGGTGAACGACGGGTCGTCGAGCGCCTCCAGCACCGCGGTGTTCGTCATCGACGGACGCAGCTCGCGGTCGACGAGGTTCAGCTCGACTTCGAGGCCGATGTTCTTGCGGGGGAACGAAAAACTGCCGTCCGTGAGCATCCGGGCCAGCGTGTCCAGGCAACGCTGCACCTTGCGGCGGTACCGTCCTCGGTCCAGCGTGTTGAACGGCTGAGCCTCGAGGTCCATCCCCATGACCATCCCTGCTTCGTGTCGGCGTGGACTAGGACGTGTTTCAGGCCCCGGCGGACAACCGTTACACAGCCGATGCAGCCGGGCTAGCGGCCAAACTGGTGCTCTCCGTCACGAGCGGTTAACCGAAAGCAAAATGGCCCCGTTCGTACCACCGGGCGGTGGACGTTCGGACCAGTGCGGCGCCCGGCAAGCGGGTGACAGACTGGGCGGATGGGCGTGATCCACATCGACCACTCCGGCGATCCCCGCGTCGACGATTTCCGGGACCTGTCCACTGCGGACCGTCGTCCCGACCGGCCCGGCGGACGGGGTCTGGTCATCGCCGAAGGCACCGTCGTCGTCTCGCGGCTGCTGTCCTCCCGCTACCCGGTACGCGCGCTGCTGGGCGTGCAGCGGCGGTTCGCCGAGCTGGCCGAAGACCTGGCGGGCCTGGACGTCCCGCAGTACGTCGCGTCCGCGGACACCATGGCCGACGTGGTCGGCTTCCACCTCAACCGCGGGATCCTCGCCGTCGCCGACCGGCCGGCGCCGCTCTCGGTCGCCGAAGTCGTCGACGGCGACGGCCCCGTCGCGGTGCTGGAAGGCGTGGGAGACCACGAAAACCTCGGTGCGCTCTTCCGCAACGCCGCCGCGCTCGGCGTCGGCGGCGTGCTGCTCGGGCCCGGCTGTTCCGACCCGCTGTACCGGCGCAGCGTGCGCGTGTCGATGGGGCACGTCCTGCGCGTGCCGTTCGGGCACCTGACGGACTGGCCGGGCGGGCTCGACGACCTGCGGGCGCGCGGGTTCGCGGTCGCGGCGTTCACCCCGCGGCCGGGTTCGGTCCCGCTGCGCGAACTGCGGGCGCACGCGCAGGGGCGGGTGGCGTTGCTCTTCGGTGCCGAAGGTCCCGGGTTGACCGAAACGGCGCTCGCGGCGGCTGATCACGCCGTCCGGATACCCATGCCGGCCGGAGTCGACTCACTGAACATCGCCACCGCCGCCGCCGTTGCCTTCTACGAACTGGCCCGGGGCGGCTAAAGTTCTGATCTCCGAGGCGGGAAGGGGCACCATGGAGCTGCGGATCCGCGGCGAGCGCGCCGTGCTGGCCGGCCCGGGCGGGGAACACGCGCGCGAGGTGGACCCGCACAAGCTCGCGATCGGCGCCGACCTGGCGCAGGCCCTGCACGAATGGGCGCGCGTGGCGTCCGCCGTCTCCGCCGATTCCGGGGTCGAGGCGGGCGCGGTGGTCTCGCAGCGCGGACGCCAGCTCGCCGGACGGCTGGCTTCGGTGATGGGCACGACCGTGCGGTTCGTGGACCCGGTGACGGGTGCCGACACCGTTGTCGAGCCGCCCCCGCCCGCGACCGCGCCCGGCCACCGGTTCGTCCGGGCGGTGCTCGGGCCGCCGGGCCCGCCGGGGGAGCCGACGCCGTGGCTGACCGGGTTGACGGTGTCGGCGTTCATCGCGGCCGTGGTCGTGGTCGCCATGCTGGCGCTCGCCTCGACGCTGGCCCGCGAGACCAGCGGCTGGCTGGCGCTGGCGGCCTCGGTCATCGTGACCGCCGGGATCGCGCCGTCGCTGTGGCTGATCCGCCGCACCCCGATCCTGCGCTGGGCCGCCTACGGTGCGGCGGGCGGGGTCGTGGTCGCGTGGGTCGGCGTGCTGGTGATCGCCTTCTAGGGGAGCGTGGGGATGGAGCAGCTGGACGCGTTGCGGAAGGTGTGCCTGGCGCTGCCCGAGGTGACCGAGCGGCTCAGCCACGGGTCGCCGGCGTGGTTCGTCCGCGGCAAGAAGACGCTCGCCATGTTCGCCGACGACCACCACGGCGACGGCAGGCTCGCGTTCTGGTGCCCGGCGCCGCCGGGGGCGCAGGAGGAGCTGGTGCGCACCGAACCCGGGCGGTTCTTCCGGCCGGCGTACGTCGGGCACCGCGGGTGGCTCGGGGTGCGGCTGGACGTCGACGTCGACTGGGCGGAGGTCGACCGGATCGTGCGCGAGGCTTACCGGCAGGTGGCGCCGAAGACGCTCGCGGCGCGGGTCGATTAGCCGCGCTGCGAGCGGACCCCGAGGAGCACGTCCTCCCAGGACGGCACGATCGGGTGGTTCTTCTTGGCCTTCGGCCGCGGCTCGGGTACAGCCGTGTCCTCGTCCGGGTCGGTCGGGACGCGCGGGATCTCGCGGGTGTCGTCGTCCGGGTCCGGCTCGGCCGACGGCAGCTGGGCGCGCTCCGGCTCCACCGAGTCCAGCGTCGGCTGGAACTCCGTCTCGCGGGCCGGGGCGAGGGCGCGGACCGTGCGCGGCGGGCGGTACGCGTTCGGGTCCAGCAGGACCTCGGCGTTCTCGTCCAGCGCCGTCACCGTGCCGCCGTGCGCCCCCGGCGAGAACGCCCAGTGCGCGCGGTTGTCCGACCGCCCGGCCTTCCACCGGAGCACGACGACCCAGCGGCCGTCGTCGCCCTTCCAGGAGTCCCAGGTGGCCTGCGAGTAGTCGTGGCCGCGGACGCCGAAGCCGTACGCGACGACCTCGCCGAGCGTCTGCACGTCGGGGCCGTCTTCGCGGACCGGGTGGGCGCTCTGCGCCAGCTCGGCGGTCCGGGACCGCTCGAGCAGGACCGGGTAGGCGTAGCGCTCGACGCGCTGCGTCGAGACACCGGCGCTCGCGGCGACCTGCTCGACGGACTCGCCGGCCCGGATGCGCTGCTGGATCTCGCGTGGCCGCATCTGGCTCTCCAACTCGATTTCGATCTGGCCGAGGCGGGTGATGTCACCCCGCGCCGCCGCGCGCAGTCGCTCATCAGCCGGGAGCAGGAAACGAGTACGGCTCGCCGGGTCTTCGAGCACGATGGACTTCCCGTCCTCGTGCAGTCCGACCACTCGCAGCGCCCGCATTGTTCTCGCCTCCCCGATCTTCTTCACCGTTGTGGGTGCCCACGTTAGAACGGCGCGTCGGCTTGACGTGCGAGGCGCGCCGAGTCCGCACCGAACTGCCCACTGTTCACTTCGCGTCCTCGCATCCTCGCCGACCCTGGTCAGCGGCGATGGGGTGACACGCCGGATACGCAACGTCACGATCGAGTGGATCACGAAGGCGGCTCCGGCCGGCTCCCGATGTCGCGAATGACTCATTCGAGACGCCGGAGGTCCCCAATGAGTCATTCGCGACGTTTGGGCGCGGGTTCGGTCAAGCCCGGGGGAGACGGACGGTCACGGTGAGGCCGCCGCGCCGGCCGGGCTGGGCCTCCGCGTAGCCGCCGTGGGCCTGGGCCACCGAGCGGACGATCGACAGGCCGAGGCCCGCGTTGCGCGTGTCCCCCGTCCGCTCGGCGCCGCCCAGCCGCCGGAACGGCTCGAACAGCGTCGGCACCGCTTCCGGCGGCACCACCGGCCCCGAATTCCGCACCTCCAGCGCCGGGTCGCCACGGACCTCCACGTACACCCAGCCGCCCGTGGCGTTGTACGTGATCGCGTTGACCACCAGGTTCGTCACCAGCCGTTCGAGCAGCACCGGGTCGCCCGCCACCGTCCGCGGCCGCAGGCGCGTCTCCACCGTCACCCCGGCCTCCGAAGCCTGCGCCGCCGTGGCCCGGACCACCGAGGCCGCGATCTCGTCGAGGCGCACCGGCGTGCGCGCGGTCAGCCCGCGGTCGGTGCGGGCCAGCACCAGCAGGCCCTCGATCATCCGCTCGCTGCGCTCGTTCGTGTGGAGCAGGTGCGTGCCGAGCTTCTTCAGCTCCTGGGGGACGTCCGGGTCGGCCATCGCCACCTCGATCAGCGTCCGCTGCACCGCCAGTGGCGTCCGGAGCTCGTGGGACGCGTTCGCGACGAACCGCTTCTGGCTGTCGAACGATTCCGCGAGCCGGTCGAGCATGCCGTCGAACGTGTCCGCGAGCTCCTTCAGCTCGTCCGGCGGGCCTTCGAGGTTGATCCGCCGGTCGAGCTTGCCCGCTTCGAGCCGCCGCGCGGTCGAGGTGATGTCGTGCAGCGGCCGCAGCGCGCGGCCCGCCATCAGCCAGCCGAACAGCACCGCCAGCGCCGCCGTCACCACCAGCGCGATCGCCGAGCCGACCACCAGCGTCGACAACGTCGAGGAGCGGTAGGTGTCGAGCGAGCCGCTGAGCAGCTGGATCGCGACGCCCGGGGCCGGGAGGGCCGCCTGGGCCGAGACGCCGTAGGTGACGTCGGCGGTGTCGATCGTCCGGTTGGCGACGCGGACCGGGTCCGGCAGCGTGCTCTGCACCAGCAGGTAGTTGATGACGACCAGGACCACCCCGGCGAGCAGGAACAGCGCGCCGTACCAGGCGGTGAGCTTCGTCCGGACGGACAGGCCGTTCACGGCGTGCCGAACCGGTAGCCGGCCCCGGGCACGGTCTCGATCACCGGCGGGTCGCCGAGCTTGCGCCGCAACGTCATCACCGCGACGCGGACCGCGTTGGTGAACGGGTCCGCGTGCTCGTCCCACGCCTTTTCCAGCAGGTCTTCCGCGCTCACCACCGTGCCCTCGGCCCGCATCAGCACCTCCAGCACGGCGAACTCCTTCGGGGACAGCAGCAGGAACCGGCCGTCGCGGGCGGCCTGGTGCCGCGGCAGGTCGAGGACGACGCCGTCGCGCTCCAGCACCGGCGGCAACGCCGGCCGCGCGCGCCGCGACAGCGCCTGGACCCGGGCGACCAGCTCGGCGAACGCGAACGGTTTCGTCAGGTAGTCGTCGGCGCCGAGGCCGAGGCCGGCCACCCGGTCGGTGACGTCGGCGGCCGCGGTCAGCATCAGCACCCGCGCCTCGCCGCCCGCCCGCACCACGGCGGCGCAGACGGCGTCGCCGTGCACCTTCGGCAGGTCGCGGTCGAGCACCACGACGTCGTAGCCGTGCACGCCGACCCGCTCCAGCGCCTGCTCGCCGTCGTAGCAGACGTCGACGGCCATCGAAAACCGCCGCAGCCCCTCCGCGACCGAGTCGGCCAGCAACCGCTCGTCCTCCACCACCAGCACCCGCACCCACCCAGTCTGCGCAGGCACGCCATAAGGACCGCATAAGCGACGTCGCTTAGCGCGCCCGAATCCCCCGATCCGTAGACCTGGCCCTCATCCGGACGAAAGGAGCGAGCCGATGCGGACACGGATCGTCGTCGCGGCGATCGGGGCGGCGTTGCTGCTCGGGGGTTGCGGCGCGAAGGCGGACGACGGGTCGAAGGTCGCCTCGATCTCGACGCCGCCGAAGAGCGGCGGCCCCACCGCCGCCGACAACAGCGGCAAGAGCGACGAGGACAAGATGCGCGAGTTCGCCAAGTGCATGCGCGAGCACGGCGTCGACATGCCCGACCCGAAGCCGGCCGGCGACGGCAAGGGCATGGCGGTCACCCTGGGCAGCAAGGACGGCGACACCGGGAAGCTCGACGCCGCGCAGAACGCGTGCAAGCACCTCATGCCCAACGGCGGCGAGATGAAGCCGCCGAGTGCCGAGGAACTCGACAAGATGCGCAAGGACGCCAAGTGCATGCGGGACCACGGCATCGACATGCCGGACCCGGATCCGGCCGGGAAGGGCGCCACCCGGATCGGCGGGATGGGCGACGACCCGAAGAAGTTCGAAGAGGCCGCCAAGGCGTGCGGGCTCGGCATGAGCGTCAGCTCCAGGGCGGGCCAGTGAACGACGTGACCCACCTCAAGCCGCGCCGCCGCGGCCGGACGCGCTGGTTCGTCGCCGGCGCCGTCCTGGTCGTGGTGCTGGGCACCAGCTCCGTCGTGATCCTGACGCGGGTGTCGAGCGCGACGCCGGTCAAGGAGGCCGCGCCGCCGCCGGTCGAGACGGCCGAGGTCGTCAAGACCGATCTCAGCGAAGAGGAAGAGGCCGACGGCACCCTCGGCTACGGCGACGAGTCGGTCGTCGGCGGCCGCAAGCCCGGCACGATCACGTCGCTGCCGTCCGCGGGCGCCACCCTGACCCGCTGCCAGGCGGTGTACGGAGTGGACGCCAAGCCGGTGCCGCTGTTCTACGGCACCTTGCCGTTCTACCGCGACCTCGCGCTCGGCGCGGACGACGGCGCCGACGTCAAGCAGCTGGAGGAGAACCTCAAGGCGTGCGGGTTCGGCGGCTTCGGCACGCCGGACAAGAAGTTCACCGCGGCGACGGCGGCCGCGCTGAAGAAGTGGCAGAAGTCCCTCGGCCTGGCGCAGACGGGCACGTTCGGCCAGGGTGACGTCGTGCTGGCGGCGGGCGAGCTGCGGGTTTCGGCCGTCCAGGCCAAGCTCGGTTCGCCGGCCCAGGGCGAGGTGCTCAAGACGACCGGCCCGGTCCGTTCGGTGCAGGTGAAGCTCGACGCGGCGAAGCAGGGCCTCGCCCAGCAGGGCGCGAAGGCATCGGTGACGATCAACGGGAAGACGACGACGGGCACGATCACCGACGTCGGGCGGACCGCCGTCGAGGGCAAGGACCAGGCGGGCCAGGACGACGGCAAGCCCAAGATCACCGTGACCGTCCGGCTCGATGACCCGGCCGCCGCCGGCCCGCTCGACTCGGCCCCGGCGACCGTCCGGTTCACCAAGGACGTCCACCAAGGCGTCCTCGCGGTCCCGGTCGGCGCGCTGCTGGCGCTCGCCGAAGGCGGGTACGCGGTCGAGGTCGACGAGCACGGGCAGCGACGGCTGATCGGTGTCCGAACGGGACTGTTCAGCGGCGGGAAGGTCGAGGTCACCGGCGCCGGGCTGGCCGCCGGCATGCGGGTGGTGACGACGTCGTGACGCCCGTGCTGCGCGTGCACGAGGTCACGCGCACCTACCCCGGCGGGGTCGCCGCCCTCGACGGCGTCTCGCTCGCCCTGGAGGACGGCGAGATGGTGGCGATCGTCGGGCCGTCCGGCTCCGGCAAGTCCACCCTGCTGCACCTGATGGGCACGCTGGACCGGCCGTCGTCGGGGCGGGTCGAGCTGCGCGGCCACGACGTCGCCGCGCTGCCCGACCGCAAGGTCTCGGCGCTGCGCTCGCGCTGGATCGGGTTCGTGTTCCAGCAGTTCTTCCTCGACGAAGGGATGAGTGCGGTGGACAACGTGTGCACCGGCCTGCTCTACGCCGGGGTGCCGCGGCGACGGCGGCGGGCGCGGGCGCTGGCCGCGCTCGACCGCGTCAAGCTGGGACACCGGGCGTGGCACCGGCCCGGCGAGCTGTCCGGCGGCGAACGCCAGCGCGTCGCCATCGCCAGGGCGGTGGTCAACGACCCGGCGATCCTGCTGGCCGACGAGCCGACCGGCAACCTCGACACCGGCACCGGCGCATCGGTGCTCTCGCTGCTGGGCGAGCTGTCCACCGGCGGCACCACGATCGTCGTGATCACCCACGACCGCGAGATCGCCGCGGGCATGCCGCGCCGGATCGAGCTGCTCGACGGGCACCTGCGGCTCGACACCGGACTGGCGGGTGCGCGATGACACTGGTGAAGCTGCCCGAACCGGCCCGGCTGAAGCCACCGGACGTCGTCGCGCTCGGCGCGCACGGCATGCGGACGCGGCCCGTGCGGGCGGTGCTGTCCGCGCTGGGCATCGCGATCGGCGTCGCCGCGATGGTGGCGGTGCTGGCCATCCCGGCGTCCGGCGCGCAGGCCCTGCACGACCGGCTGGCGGCGCTCGGCACGAACCTGCTCACCGCCGGGCCGGGGCAGACGCTCTTCGGGAAGAACGCGGTGCTGCCCGACGACGCCGTCCCGATGGCCAAGCGGGTGGGCCCGGTCCGAGCGGCTGCCGGCACCGGGACGACGTCGGCGAGCGTCCGGCGCAGCGACAAGATCGCGCCGGACGACACGTCCGGGCTCGCCGTGTACGCGGCCCGCCCGGACCTGCTCGCCGTGCTGGGCGGCAAGGTGCGGGCGGGGGCGTTCCTGGCCGCGGGCAACCAGGACTACCCGGTGACGGTGCTCGGTTCCCAGGCCGCGGCCCGGCTCGGCATCGACCACATCGACCCCGCGCGCCCGCCGCAGGTGCTGATCGGGACGCAGTGGTTCACCGTGGTCGGGATCCTCGCGCCGATGCCGCTGGCCCCGGAGGTCGAACGCTCGGTGCTGGTCGGCTGGGACGTCGCGAAGCGGCTGCTGGAGTTCGACGGCCATCCGTCCACTGTGTACGTCCGCACCGAAGAGTCCTCTGTGGACGCCGTGCGGTCGGTGCTGGCCGCGACGCTGAACCCGCAGGCGCCGAACGAGGTCCAGGTGCGCCGCCCGTCGGACGCCCTCGCCGCGCAGAAGCTCACCGACACGACGTACAGCGCGCTGTTCCTCGGGCTCGGCGGTGTCGCCCTGCTCGTCGGCGGCGTCGGGGTGGCGAACACGATGGTCATCTCGGTGCTGGAACGGCGGCGCGAGATCGGCCTGCGCCGCGCGCTCGGGGCGACGAAACGGCAGATCCGCGGGCAGTTCCTGGCCGAATCGGTGCTGCTGTCCGGGCTCGGCGGGCTGGCGGGGGTGCTCGCCGGGGTGCTGGTGACAGCGGGGTACGCGCTGAGCCAGGGCTGGCCGGCGGTGCTGCCGTCGGCGGCGCTGGCCGGCGGTGTGGGCGTGGCGGCGCTGGTCGGGGCGGTGGCGGGGGCCTACCCGGCGGTGCGGGCGGCGCGCCTGGCGCCCACGCGCGCGCTGGCCTGAGGGTGCACGAATGCCGGGTGGCGGGTTACGCGCCGCCCGGCATTCAGCACGTTGGAAGATTTCCGCCACGATCGGCCGGGTGTTGGATGAGGCTGCGGGGGAGGGTCGACCGAAGGGCGGGACGGCTGTGTTGCGAGTCGAGGCGAACCGGCGCGATTTCCTGCGGTGGCTGGCGACGGCGGGAGCGGGCCTGGCCGCCGCCGGAGTCGCGCCCGCCGTGTTCGCGCAGGAGGCCGCGGCCGCCGGCACGGGCGTCGTGGTGGTGACCGGGGCGACCCTGATCGACGGCACCGACGGCCCGTCCCGGCCGGACTCCGCCGTCGTGCTGGTCGGGGACCGGATCGCCTGGGTCGGCCCGGCGGCCGACGTGCCGTCGTGCGGGAGCGCCCGCGTGATCGACGGCCGCGGCCGCTACCTCGTGCCCGGCCTGTGGGACATGCACGCCCACGGCATCGACTACGAAGACCTGTGGCCGCCGCTGTTCCTGGCCAACGGCGTCACCGGCATCCGGGAAATGCAGGGCTACGACGAAAACCGCGTCACCCGCGACAAGATCGCCCGCGGCGAGCTGCTCGGCCCGCGGGTCGTGCTGGCCAGCGCGATCCTCGACGGCCCGGTGTCGCTGCTCGGCCCGCCGGTCACCAAGGTCGCGGACGCCGCCCAGGCGCGGGCCGCGGTCCGGACCGCCGTCGCGCAGCGCTCGGACTTCGTCAAGGTGTACTTCTACCTGCCGGAGGACGCGTTCGCCGCGATCGCCGACGAATGCCGTCGCCACGGCCTGCCGTTCGCCGGGCACTGGCCCTACCGGCTGCGTGTGCTCGACGCCGCCAAGGCCGGCCAGCGCAGCTTCGAGCACCTCTTCGGGCTGCCGATCGCGACGTCGAGCCGCCGGGACGAGTTCCTCGCCCGGCTCGACGCGACGCCGTTCGACCCGAAGGCCCCGCGCGACTTCTTCAACCTGGCCCGCGAACTCGACCGGCAGGCCGCGCAGGCGTACGACCCGGCCGCCGCGGCGCAGCACTTCGCGGGCCTCAACGCCTACGGCAGCCGGCTCAGCCCCACCTTCACGGTCAACCGGGTGATCTCGCGGCCCGCCGACGCCTACGCCCACGACCCCCGGCTCAAGTACGTCTCCCAGGACATCCGCGATCTCTGGGCCGACCGGCTGCCGCTGTTCACCCCGGTCACCGCCACGCAGGCCGCCCAGCAGGAGGCGTACTTCGAGGCGCAGCTGCGGCTCGTCGGGGAGGCGCACCGCGCCGGCGTCGGGATCCTCGGCGGGACCGACTGCCAGAACCCTTACGTCTTCCCCGGGTTCAGCCTGCACGACGAGCTCGGCTGGCTGGTCGAAGCCGGGCTGAGCCCGCGGCGGGCGCTGCAGTCGGTGACCCGCGACGCGGCCGCGTTCCTCGGCCGGGCGCACACCGCCGGGACGATCGCCCCCGGCAAGGACGCCGACCTGGTCCTGCTCGACGCCGACCCGCTCGCCGACATCGGCGCGGTCCGGCGGGTCGACACGGTCGTCACCGCCGGCCGCGTGCTCGGCCGGGCCGCGCTCGACCGGCTGCTGGCCGACGCCGAAGCCGCGGCGAGCCGCCCGGTCACCGCGGCGAACGCCAGGTCAGTGCGGTTGCCGGTGCACGGCTGCTGCTGAGCCCCGGGTAATCTCGGCCGGTCGAAGACCTGGGGTCGAGGGGGGCACATTGACTGGGCGGAAGCTGGCTTGGTCGCTGGTGGTGCTCGAGGTCGCCGCCGTTGTCCTGGTGCTGCTCCTGAAGCGCTTTGACGGCCTCGACCTGGAGGTTTACCTGGGTGGCGCCAAAGCCCTGGCCGAGCAGGGCTCGCCGTACGACGCCTGGGTGCCGACCACGCACCAGATCCTGCTGCCGTTCACCTACACGCCGTTCGCCGCCGCGGTGTTCCTGCCCGGCACGCTGCTGCCGTTCGCGGTGACGATGAAGCTGCTCAGCATCGCGTCGATCCTCGCGACCGGCGTGGTCGCCTACCTCTACGTCGCGACGCTCAACGGCTCGCTCACCGACGCCTCGAAGGTCCGCGGCCGGACGGTGGCCGCGCTGGTCGCCATCGGCGCCCAGCTCGCGGGCGCCCTGCTCGAGCCGGTGCGCTCGACGCTCGGCTTCGGGCAGATCAACGCGCTGCTCATGGTGCTGGTGGTGCTCGACGTCCTGCTGCCCGGTGCGCGGAAGCGGACGAAGGGCCTGCTGATCGGCGTGGCCGCGGCGATCAAGCTGACCCCGGCCGTCTTCGTCGTCTACTTCCTGGTCCGCCGCGACTTCCGATCGGCCGCGCGGGTGGTCGCCGGGTTCGTCGCGGCCGGGGCGCTGCTGTGGCTGATCCGGCCGTCGGCATCGGTCACGTACTGGACGAAGCTCGTCTTCGACGCGGGCCGCATCGGCGGCGTCGACTACGTCGGCAACCAGTCGCTGCACGGCCTGACCGTGCGCGCCGGGCTGCCGGAGTTCGCCTGGGTGCTGGCCGCGCTGGCCGTGATGGCCCTGGTCGCGGTGATCATCGTGCGCGCCGCCGAGCCGGTGCTCGGGCTCACCGCCTGCGCGCTCGGCGGGCTGCTGGTCTCGCCGATCTCGTGGACCCACCACTGGACGTGGTGCGTGCCGGTCCTGGTGCTGGCCGGGTGGTACGCGTGGCGGTTCGACCGGGTGGTCCGGTGGGTGGCGGCCGCGGTCGTCGTGGCCGGGCTGACGCTGTTCATCGTCGGCCCGATGTGGTTCGCCCCGCGCCCGGCGCCCTCGCCCGGCTGGTGGCTGGCGACGGAGTCCTACGAGCTGTTCGGCCTGGTCCTGCTGGTCCTGGCCGCGTTCGGTGCCCGCCGCCTGGGCACGAAGAAGGGGACTCCCGCCGTGTCGGCGGAAGTCCCCTCCAAGGAGCCTCAGGTCAGCTGAGCCGCTCGACCACGTACTCGATCGCATGCGTCAGCTTGGTGACGTCGTCCGGGTCGATCGCCGGGAACAGGCCGACGCGCAGCTGGTTGCGGCCCAGCTTGCGGTACGGCTCGGTGTCGACGATCCCGTTGGCGCGCAGCACCTTCGCCACCGCGGCGGCGTCGACGTCGTCGCTGAAGTCGACCGTGCCGACGACTTGCGAGCGCAGGTCCGGGTCCTTCACGAACGGCGTCGTGTAGCTGGTCTTCTCGGCCCACTCGTACAGCCGCGACGACGAGTCCTTCGTGCGCGCGGTCGTCCACTCGAGGCCGCCCTGGCCGTTCATCCACTCGATCTGCTCGGCGAGCAGGAACAGCGTGGCCACGGCCGGGGTGTTGTACGTCTGGTCCTTGCGGGAGTTGTCCAGCGCGGTGGGCAGCGACAGGAACTCCGGGATCCAGCGGTCGCCGCCGCCGATCTCGCCGATCCGCTCGACCGCGGCCGGGGAGGCCAGCGCGATCCACAGCCCGCCGTCGGCGGCGAACGACTTCTGCGGCGCGAAGTAGTAGACGTCGAAGTCCTCGGCCTTGACCGGGAGGCCGCCGGCGCCGGAGGTGGCGTCGATCGCGACCAGGGCGCCTTCGCTGCCCTCGGGGCGGCGGACCGGCACGGCCACACCGGTCGACGTCTCGTTGTGCGCCCAGCCGACCAGGTCCGCGCCGGTTTCGTAGGCGATGTCCGGCGCGCTGCCCGGCTCGGCCTTGACCACGATCGGGTCGGCCAGGAACGGCGCACCCTTGGTCACGGTGGCGAACTTCGAGGAGAACTCGCCGTAGGTGAAGTGCTGGGCGCGCTCGCGGACCAGGCCGAAGGCGGCCGCGTCCCAGAACGCCGTGGTGCCGCCGTTGCCGAGGATCACCTCGTAGCCCTCGGGCAGGGAGAACAGCTCGGACAGGCCCGCCCGCACGCGTCCGACGAGGGACTTGACCGGCTTCTGCCGGTGCGACGTGCCGAGGTAGGTGGAGCCGGACTCCGCCAGCGCACTCAGCTGCTCGGCGCGGACCTTCGACGGTCCGCAGCCGAAGCGGCCGTCGGCCGGCTTGAGGTCTGCGGGGATGGTCAACTCAGCGTCGGTCATGTGGTCAGTCTCTCAGGTCGGGATACGGCTGGTGAAGGTGGTTCTTTCGCGTCCGGGATGTGGAACGTTGGTCCGGTCGGGGGCGTCGGCGCGGGTCGCCGTGGGGGTAAAAACACGGTTTGCGCGCGGGCGTCCCGCCGGTAGCTTCACGCCGTTGTGAAGGCCCCGCTCACCACCCTGGGGGTGTGAGCGGGGCCCGTCAACCTCTCACCGCCAGTTCTCGACGCCGCCCGGGACCGGCGCGCCCGGGTCGTACGGCGTGCGCGTGAAGATGAACGTCGCCAGGTCGAGGTGCGTGGCGACGCCTTCGGCGTTGCGGCCGACTTCGAGCGTCTCGCCGGCGTAGTAGGCGTCGAGGCCGACGTAGGTGTCCTTGCCGGCCGGGCGGAACCGCGAACTGCGCCCGGCGCCCTCGACCGGCGCGAGCAGCAGCAGGCCGTCGGGCTGGAGCCGCAGGTGGTACGGCGTCGGGCCCCAGTGCCAGAGGCCGGTCAGCGCGAGCTGCTCCGGGTCGGCGGCGGACGGCAGCCACTCGGCGGGCAGCCGCGGCTCCAGCTCGTCGGTCATCGTGATGAGGTCGAGGCAGAGCTGGGTGATGCCGACGCCGGACGTCGAGTTGGCGAGCACGAGCGCGCCGGTCTGCGCGGCCGGGTCGACCAGCGTCACGGCGAGGAACCCGGGCATCGAGCCGGTGTGCCCGGCGAACCGGCGGCCCTGGTAGCGCACGAGCATCAAGCCGAGCCCGAACCCGGTCGTCCAGACGTCGGTGTCGTCGACGGTGACCATGGTCCGCATCTCGGCGACGGTTTCCGGCGCGAGCACGCCGCCGGTGTCACCGCCGAGGAACGCCGTCCAGCGGCCGAGGTCGTTCGCGGTGGACCACAGCTGCCCGGCGGGCGCCATCGCGCCGGCGTCCGGGCTCGGTTCCGGCAGCAGGACGTCGGCGAAGGGGTGCACGGCGAAGCCGTCGGCGTGCGCGCCGACCGGGTGCGGGGTGGTGCGGATCATCCCGAGCGGGCCGAGGACCTCCTCGTCGAGCACGGAGAGCCAGCCCTTGCCGCGGTGGCGCGCGAGGAGTTCGCCGAGGACGCCGTAGCCGACGTTCGAGTAGTGGAACCGCGCGCCGGGCCGGTGCTTGGTCGCGCCCTCGGCGAGGCTGCCGACCAGCGCGTCCCAGTCGGCGCCGGGGGTGCGTTCCCACCACAGGCCAGGCGATTCGGACGTCAGGCCGGAGGTGTGGGAGAGCAGCTGGGCGACGGTGGCGCTGCCGAACGGCGTGCCCGGGACGTGCTTTTCCAGGGGGTCGTTGAGGTCGAGCAGGCCCTCGTCGCGCAGCCGCATGACGGCGGTGGCGACGAGCGTCTTGGTGATCGAGCCGAGCCGGTACTGGGTGTCGGTGCCGGGCTGCTGCTCACCGACGCGCCCCCGGCCGCCGGACCAGACGATCCCGCCGTCCCGCACCACGGCGGCGACCAGCGAAGGAGCCCGGCAGACGGCCTGCTCGTGGGCGATCCGGCGGAGGAGGGCGTGTTCGGTCGAGGCAAGCATGGAGGCATTCTGCCGCGCAACGGCGACCGAAGCAGGTCCTGGTCCTCAGCCGAGCAGGTTCCTCGCCATGGCCGTGGTGACCGCGGCCGTGCGGTCGGAGACGCCGAGCTTGCCGAAGACCCGCAGCAGGTGGGTCTTCACCGTGGCCTCGCTGATGTGCAGGGCGCGGCCGATGTCGGCGTTGGTGCCGCCCTTCGCCACCAGCCGGAGCACCTCCACCTCGCGCGCCGACAGCGGTTGCGGCTCCGGGTTGCGGACCCGGTTGACCAGCTTGCCCGCCACCGACGGCGCCAGCACCGTCTCCCCGCGGGCCGCCGCGCGGATCGCGTTCGCCAGCTCCGCGCGGGACGCGTCCTTCAGCAGGTAGCCCGACGCCCCGGCCTCCACCGCGCGCAGGATGTCGGCGTCCGTCTCGTACGTCGTGAGCACGACGATCCGGCGGCCGGGCTGCTCGCGCAGGATCCGCTTGGTCGCGCCGACGCCGTCGAGCCCCGGCATCCGCAGGTCCATCAGCACGACGTCGGGCGCGGCGACGCGGTCGAGCGCGACGGCTTCGTCGCCGGAGCCCGCTTCGCCGACGACCGTCAGGTCCGCCTCGGCTTCGAGCATGCCGCGGAGCCCTTCGCGGACGACGGGGTGGTCGTCGACGAGCATGACGCGGATCAAGCCGGCACCTCCAGGGTGAGTTCGGTGCCGCTCGGGCCACTCCGGACGCTCAGTGTGCCACCGACCTGCTCCGCCCGTGACCGCATCCCGCGCAGCCCGAACCCGGTGGCGTGCTCGGGATCGAAGCCGGTGCCGTCGTCGCGCACC
This sequence comes from Amycolatopsis vancoresmycina, assembly GCF_000716785.1. GTDB lineage: Bacteria > Actinomycetota > Actinomycetes > Mycobacteriales > Pseudonocardiaceae > Amycolatopsis > Amycolatopsis vancoresmycina. The sequence goes on along the minus strand of NZ_JNYY01000006.1, from coordinate 110,639 downwards.
GACAGCCGCACCGAACCGTCCACAACGGACAACCGGACCGACACCGCGGACGCCGCCGCGTGCCGCCGGACGTTGTTCAGCGCTTCCTGGGCGCCCCGCAGCAGGACCACCTCGCCCGCCATGCCGATCGATGGCAGCGCACTGTCCACTTCGTACTTGACCGGCACGCCCGTCTCGTCGGCGAGCCGGTCGGCCTGCCGCCGGACGGCGTCGACGAGCGAACCGGCCGCGAGGTCCGCCGGGGCCAGCGCGGCGACCATCGCACGGGCCTCGGTGAGGTTGTCGCGGGCGGTGCGGGCGGCCAGCTCCGCGTGCCGCCGCGCCGCCGCCGGGTCGGTGTCCAGTTCGGACTCGATGGCCTGGGCGAGGGTGACGATGCTGGTGAACCCCTGGGCCAGGGTGTCGTGGATCTCCCGCGCGAGCCGTTCGCGCTCGGCCGCGGTGCCCGCCTCCCGGGAGAGGCGGGCGACCTCGGCCTGGCTGGCTTCGAGCTTCGCGATCAGGTCCGCGCGGCCCCGGCTCTCCTCGATGACGTGCCCGATGAACTTGCCGCACAGCACGCCGAACACGACCAGGATCGCCGTCATCGGCAGCATGATGTGCAGCGTCGGGCCGCTGAGCCCGTCGTTGACGACGGCCGCCGCGGGGTTGGTCAGGATGGCGATGGTGGTGAGGACGGCCGCCGGCCGGAACTCGAGCGTCGAGAACAGCAGCGGGCACGCCATGAAGAGGATGAACCCGGACGTCCCCTCGGCGACCATGGCCACCCCGACCAGCACCAGGACCAGCACGGCGAACACCCACCGCTGCGTCCGCGACGAATCGTCGTCGCGGACCAGCCGCCGGCCCCACAGCAGGTAGCTCAGCGCGAGCGCGGTCAGCGCCCCGGCCGCGACCGCCGTCCGCACCGGGTCGCCGTGGTCGAGCACCACCAGCGTGGTCGTGGCCAGGTAGGCCACCGCGAAGAGGATCTCCCAGAGCCAGTTGAACCGGTCCCAGGCGTCGGTCACTTCGCGTCGGTCCACCGGAAGGTCAGCCGCGCCAGCACCGCCCCCGCCACGCACCAGATCCCCAGCACCAGCGCCACCCGCGGAAGTTCCCATGTCCCGGCCATCTCCATCCTCACCGCGCCGTCCGGCAGGAACACCGACCGGAACCCCTGGCAGATCCACTTCAGCGGGAAGAACGACGCGATGTCCACCATAACTTTCGGCAGGTTCGTGATCGGCGAGACGAACACGCCGGAGATGAACTGCAGGACCAGGTACAGCATCTGCACGATGGCGACCGCGCCGTTGGTGGACTTCGCGAGCGAGCTGACCGCGATCCCGAGCAGGGTGCACGAGACGATGCCGAGCGCGAACACCCACAGCAGCGTCAGCCACTTCGCCGGGTCGGTCGGGAGGTGCAGCCCGAACAGCAGGACGGCGACCGCGGCCATCAGCACCGTCTGGGCCAGGCTCGACACCGCGACCAGCACCATCTTGCCGACGAAGTACGACGCCGGCGGCATCGGCGTGCCGCGCAGGCGCTTGAGCGCCCCGGTCTCGCGGTCGGCGGAGACGCCGGTCGCGATGCTGTTGAACGACGTCGACACGATGCCGGAGCCGATCATCCCGGCCGCCAGCAGCTGGCCGGACGTGACGCCGTCGAGGGCCGTCGGACCGTCCAGGATGGACCCGAGCAGGATCATCAGGACCGCGGGCAGGGAGAAGGTGAAGACCACCTGTTCCTTGTGGCGGAAGAACTGCCGCAGCTCGGTGCCGCCGCGCGCCAGCCCGAGCGAGAGCGGGCCGGGGAGCGTTGCAGCTGCCTTTCGGGGGGTCCGGGTGGCGAAGCCCCCGGCTCGGGGCGAAGCCCCGGGTGTCACGGTCATGCCTTGTCTCCGATCAGGTCCAGGTAGATGTCCTCCAGGCTCGGCCTGGTCACCGTCAGCCCCGCGAGCTCTCGACCCCCAGCCGAGAGTTCGTTCACGAGCTTGGTCGGGTACGCGGTGTGCTCGACGTGCTCGCCGCGTTCGTCGGTCCAGCGCACGGTCGCCTCGGCGGCGGCCCGGCCGCCCAGGTTCTGCGGCGTGTCCTGGGCGACGATCTCGCCCCGCGCGATCACCGCGACGCGGTCGGCGAGCGCTTCGGCCTCGTCGAGGTAGTGCGTGGTCAGCAGGATGGTGGTGCCTTCGGCGGCGAGGTCGCTGATGAGCGTCCAGAACTGCCGTCGCGCCTCGGGGTCGAAGCCGGTGGTCGGCTCGTCGAGGAAGAGCAGCTCGGGCCGGCCGATGATGCCGAGCGCGACGTCGACGCGGCGGCGCTGCCCGCCGGAGAGCGACTTGACCCGCGCCTTGGCCTTCTCGGTGAGCCCGACCTTGTCGATCACCTCGTCGGGGTCGCGCGGGTCGGGGTAGTACTTCGCGAAGTGCCGGACGGTCTCGGCGACGCTCAGCTCGGCGGCGTCGTTCGCCGTCTGCAGGACGATGCCGAGCCGCGACCGCCACGCGCGGCCGGCCTTGCCGGGGTCCTCGCCGAGCACGGTGACCTCGCCGGACGTCCGCTGCCGGTGGCCTTCGAGGATCTCGACGGTGGTGGTCTTACCGGCGCCGTTCGGGCCGAGCAGGGAGAACACCTCGCCCTGGGCGATGTCCAGGTCCAGCCCGGCCACGGCGAGGTGACCGGGGTACTGCTTGCGCAGGCCGCGCACGCTCACTGCTGTGGTCATGGCTCAAGCGTGGCGGCCGGCGACGGCGAATCCGACCAACGCCCGGCTGAATCCGGCTGTCCACCGTTCGGTGGACACGGGTGGTTGGTTCCACGGGAAACCACGAAAACGCTGTCATATCAGGAAAAATCGGAAACTTCGCAGCCGCGACACCGCCGCGCGGGTGAACCGTGCTGTTGACAGCTTGTCTAACATGACAGAATGTCTCACAAGTGGGTGACCGCCAGCGACGGTGTCCGCCTCTCCGTCACCATCGACGGCCGGAGCGACGGGCCCACGGTCGTGCTCGTGCACGGCTACCCGGACAACAGCTCGATGTGGGGCGGGGTCGCCGCGTCGCTGGGGGTGGCACACCGGGTCGTCACCTACGACGTCCGGGGCGCGGGACAGTCGGACAAGCCGTCGGGACGCGCGTCCTACCGGCTGGACCAGCTGGCCGACGACCTCCGCGCGGTCGTCGAGGCAGTGCAGCCGACCGGCAAGGTGCACCTGGTCGCCCACGACTGGGGCTCGATCCAGACCTGGCACGCCGTCACCGGCGACGGCCTGCGCGGCCGGGTCGCCTCCTACACGTCCCTCTCCGGCCCGAGCCTCGACCACGCGGGCGCGTGGTTCCGCGCGCAGCTGCGACGCCCGACGCCGAAGCGGCTCAAGAACGCGCTGAGCCAGTTCCTGCACTCGTGGTACATCCTGGCGTTCCAGATCCCGTTCGTCCCGGACCTGCTGTGGCGCACCGGTTTGATGGGCAAGCAGATCCAGCGGATGGAACCGGACGCGGCGCCCCCGGAGAAGGCTGACGGCCTGCACGGTCTCCAGCTCTACCGGGCCAACATGTTCACCCGGCTGTCGCGGCCGGCGCCCCGGCCCGCCGACGTCCCGGTGCAGGTGCTGGCCCCGACCGGCGACGCCTACGTCACGACGCCGCTGCAGACCGAGGTCACCCGCTGGGTGCCGGACCTGCGGATCCGCCGGATCGTCGGGACGCACTGGGTGACCCGGGCCCGGCCGCAGGTGGTCGCCGCCGCGGCCGCCGAGCTGATCGAATACGCCGAGACCGGCACCGAAAGCCGCGGGCTGCGCCGGGCCCGCGTAGGCGCCGGGCCGTTCGCGCACAAGCTCGTCGTCGTCACCGGGGCGGGCAGCGGGATCGGCCGCGCCACCGCGCTGGCCTTCGCCGAGCGGGGTGCGGACGTCGTCGTCACCGACATCGACGCCGCCGCGGCCACCGAGACCTTGAAGCTCTTGGGTGACCACGGCGTCGCCGAGTACACAGTGGACTCTTCGGACGGCGATGCCGTGCATCGGTTCGCTCGTGATGTGCGGGACAACCACGGCGTCCCGGACATCGTGGTGAACAACGCGGGGATCGGGATGTCCGGTCCCTTCCTCGACACGTCCGTCGAGGACTGGGAGCGCGTCATCGACGTGAACCTCTGGGGCGTGATCCACGGCTGCCGCGCGTTCGCCCCGATGCTCGCCGAACGGGCCGAAGGCGGCCAGATCGTCAACCTCGCTTCGGCGGCCGCCTACCTGCCGTCGAAGATCCTTTCCGCCTACGCCACGACGAAGTCGGCCGTTCTCACGCTGAGCGTCTGCCTGCGGGCCGAGCTGGCCGCGCACCACATCGGCGTGACGGCGGTGTGCCCGGGGATCGTGAAGACCAACATCACGAACACGACGACGTTCGTCGGGGTGTCCGAAGAGGAGCAACGGCGGCGGCAGCTGTCGAGTTCGAAGCTCTACGCGCGGCGCGGGTTCGGCCCCGAGGGGGTCGCGCGGGACATTCTGCGCGCCGTGGAAAAGGACATCGCGATCGCACCGTCCACTCCGGAGGCGAAGGCCGCGTTGGTCCTTTCGCGACTGACGCCCGGCCTGCTGCGCCAAGCCGCGAAGCTGGACCTGACGCCGTGAGCAAACCCCGGCGGATGTCGCCGCAGGCCCGCCGTGACGACCTGATCCGCGCCGCGCTCGACCTGTTCGGCTCGCGGGCGCCGGAACTGGTCACCGTGGACGACATCGTCGCGCGGGCCGAGGTGTCGCGGCCGCTGTTCTACCGGTACTTCTCCAGCCTGCGCGAACTGCAGGTGCAGGCCCTGCGCACGGTCACCGACGGGCTGATCGACGGGCTGGCCGGGCTCGAGGAGGGCCCGCCGGAGGTGCGGCTGCGCGCGGCCGTCCGCGGCCTGATCGACGTCGCCGACCACTACCGCGCCGGGTACATCGCCCTGCTGCGCAGCGGTTCGGTGATCTCCACGTCCGAAACGGACGCGGCGATCGACGAGGTCCGCAACCGCGCGGTGGCCCTGATCTTGGACGCGCTCGGCGTCACCGATCCCTCGCCCCTGCTCTCCTTGACCCTGCGCTGCTGGACCGCGGTGGTCGAAGGCGCCCTGCTGAGCTGGCTCCAGGAGCGCACGGTCCCGCGCGAGTCACTGGACACCTGGCTGGTCGACCAGCTCACGGCCATGCTCGGCGCCACCGCCCAGCACGAACCGGCCGGCACCACGGGGGTACCGGCCGGTTCGTGAGAAAGCGTCAGTGCTTGGTGACGAGCTCCCAGCCCTCGACGTCCTCGGGGCTGCGCGGCGCCGGGCCGACGTACTTGGCCGACGGCCGGACCAGGCGTCCGGTCCGCTTCTGCTCCAGGATGTGCGCGGCCCAGCCGGCGGTGCGGGCCGAGCTGAACATCGCCGGCATCATGTGCGGCGGGACCTGCGCGAAGTCGAGGATGACCGCGGCCCAGAACTCGACGTTGGTCTCGATCGGGTGATCCGGGCGCCGCTCGCGCAGCTCCTTCAGCGCGGCCTGCTCCAGCGCGGCGGCCGCCTCGTAGCGGGTCGCGCCGAGCTCCTGGCAGGTCCGGCGCAGCACGCGGGCCCGCGGGTCCTCCGCGCGGTAGACGCGGTGGCCGAAGCCCATCAGGCGTTCCTTGCGGTCGAGGATGCCCTTGACCAGGCCCGCCGGGTCCCCGGTGCGTTCGACTTCTTCGATCATCGGCAGCACGCGCGCCGGGGCGCCGCCGTGCAGCGGGCCCGACATCGCGCCGATGGCGCCGGACATGGCCGCCGCCACGTCGGCGCCGGTGGAGGCGATGACGCGGGCGGTGAAGGTCGACGCGTTGAGGCCGTGCTCGGCGGCCGACACCCAGTACGCGTCGAGGGCCTTGACGTGCGCCGGGTCCGGCTCGCCGCGCCAGCGGACGAGGAACCGCTCGGTGATCGAGTGGGCCTCGTCGACGCGGGTCTGCGGGACGGCGGGCTGGCCGATGCCGCGCGCCGACTGGGCGACGTAGGACAGCGCCATCACCGAGGCGCGGGCCAGGTGCTCGCGGGCCTCTTCGTCGGTGATGTCGAGCAGCGGGCGGTACCCCCAGATCGGGGCGAGCATGGCCAGCGCGGCCTGGACGTCCACCCGGACGTCACCGGTGTGCACCGGCAGCGGGAAGGGCTCGGCGGGCGGGAGGCCGTGGCCGAAGCGGCCGTCCACGAGGAGGCCCCAGACGTCGCCGAAGGTCACCTTGCCGGCGAGGTCCTCGATGTCGACGCCGCGGTAGCGCAGGGCACCGCCGTCCCGGTCGGGTTCGGCGATTTCGGTGTGGAAGGCGACGACACCTTCCAGACCCGGTCGGAAGCCGTCGTCGGGTTGGCCGGACGGCTGAGGCTTGCTGATCGTGGAGGTAGTCACTGTTTCGCGGAACCTTTCGGTGCGCTTTTCCCCGGCTGGTTGGTGCTGGTCGCGCGGTTGGGACAGAGCGCACTGAACGCGCGCCACATCGCACGGATGGATAGACCTTGCTCTCTTGACGGGCGGGTGGCAATCGAAAGAAGCGGTGGTTTCGGTCACGATTACGAGAACGATTCAGTCACGCTGGCCGCCAGGCAGGAGAATTTTCACCACTCAGTGTGACGAAGCCCAGGTAAATCCTGTGTTTCCGAACCAGGCGCTCCCCGGTTTCGGGTGATAGACCTAGCGCATGCACCTCAGCCCGCAGGAGCGCGACAAGCTGCTCGTCCACGTGGCTGCCGACGTCGCGCGGAAGCGGCTGGACCGCGGTGTCCGGCTCAACTACCCCGAGGCGGTCGCGCTGATCACCGACCACGTCCTCGAAGGCGCCCGCGACGGCCGCACGGTCAGCGAGCTGGTGGCCAGCGGCCGAACCGTGCTCGCCCGGGCGCAGGTGCTCGACGGCGTGCCCGAAATGGTCGACTCCGTGCAGGTCGAGGCCACGTTCCCGGACGGCACCAAGCTCGTCACCGTGCACGACCCGATCGTGTGACCCACCCGTCGTGAGTGGTAAGGCGGGTTCTAACCCGTCTTACCACTCACGACCCCACCCGGAGGACGGGAGCCGCATGCGCCCTGGCGAGATCATTCCCGGCGACGAGCCGGTCGAGCTGAACCCCGGCCGTCCGCGCGTCCGGCTGCTCGTCCGCAACCTCGGCGACCGGCCGGTGCAGGTCGGCTCGCACTACCACTTCGCCGCGGTCAACCCCGGCCTCGAGTTCGACCGGGACGCCGCCCGCGGCCACCGGCTCGACGTCCCGGCCGGGACGTCGGTGCGGTTCGAGCCCGGTGTCGAACGCGAGGTCGACCTGGTGCCGCTGGCCGGCGCGCGCCGGGTGCCGGGGCTGCGGTCCGAGTTCTCGGGGGAGTTCTGAGATGCCGCAGATCGACCGCGAGCGCTACGCCGAGCTGTTCGGCCCGACCACCGGCGACCGGATCCGGCTCGCCGACACCGACCTGCTGATCGAGGTCACCGAGGACCGCTCGATGGGGGTCGGCGGCTCCGGCGACGAGGTGCTCTTCGGCGGCGGCAAGGTCATCCGGGAGTCCATGGGGCAGGGGATGGCCACCCGCGCCGAGGGCGCGCCCGACCTGGTCATCACCGGCGCGGTGATCCTCGACCACTGGGGTGTGGTCAAGGCCGACGTCGGCGTCCGCGACGGCCGGATCGTCGGCATCGGCAAGGCGGGCAACCCGGACACGATGGACGGCGTCGACCCGGCCCTGGTCATCGGGCCGTCCACCGAGGTGCTGTCCGGCAACGGCAAGATCCTCACCGCGGGCGGCATCGACTGCCACGTCCACTTCATCTGCCCGCAGCTCGTCGACACGGCGCTGGCGGCGGGACTGACCACTTTGGTCGGTGGTGGCACCGGGCCCAACGAGGGCACCAAGGCCACGACCGTCACGCCCGGCGCGTGGAACCTCGGCCGGATGCTGTCCGCGATGGACGGTTACCCGGTCAACGTCCTGTTGCTGGGCAAGGGAAACACGGTTCGTCACGACGCCTTGCGCGAACAGCTGGCGGCCGGCGCGGGCGGGTTCAAGCTCCACGAGGACTGGGGCACCACGCCCGCGGCGATCGACGCGTGCTTGACGGTGGCCGACGAAGCCGGGGTCCAGGTGGCCATCCACACGGACACGCTGAACGAGGCCGGGTTCCTGGAGTCCACGGTGGACGCGATCGGCGGCCGCTCGATCAACGCGTACCACACCGAGGGCGCCGGCGGCGGGCACGCACCCGACATCATCCAGGTCGTCTCGCTGCCGAACGTGCTGCCGTCGTCGACCAACCCGACCCGGCCGCACACCGCGAACACCCTCGACGAGCACCTCGACATGCTGGTGGTCTGCCACCACCTCAACCCGTCGGTGCCCGAGGACCTCGCGTTCGCCGAGAGCCGGATCCGGCCGACCACGATCGCCGCCGAGGACGTCCTGCACGACATGGGCGCGATCTCGATGATGAGCTCGGACTCGCAGGCGATGGGCCGGATCGGCGAGGTGATCATCCGGACGTGGCAGACCGCGCACGTGATGAAACGCCGTCGCGGCGCTCTGCCCGGCGACGGCGCGGCCGACAACCTGCGCGCGCGTCGCTATGTCGCCAAATACACGATCAACCCGGCCATCGCGCACGGCATGGAGACCGAAATCGGCTCGGTGGAGGTCGGCAAGCTCGCGGATCTCGTGTTGTGGGAGCCGAAGTTCTTCGGCGTCCGCCCGCACGTGGTGCTGAAGGGCGGCTTCCCGGCGTGGGCGGCGATGGGCGACGCGAACGCGTCCATCCCGACGCCGCAGCCGGTGCTCGCCCGGCCGATGTTCGGCGCGTCGATCGGGGCGGCGCTGAGCCTGCACTTCGTCGCACCGTCCGCTTTGGACAGTGGGCTGCGCGAGACGTTCGGCATCACCCGGCCGCTGGTCGCGGTGTCGAACATGCGGGCGCGGACGAAAGCGGACATGGTGCTCAACGACGCGACGCCGGACGTCCGCGTCGAGCCGGACAGCTTCGCGGTGCACGTCGACGGCGAGCTGGTCGAACCGCAGCCGGTGACGGAACTGCCCATGGCGCAGAGGTACTTCCTGTTCTGATGGACCTTTCGGCGCTGATCCTCGCGGACTCCCGCTTCCCCGGCGGCGGGCACGTCCACAGTGGCGGGATGGAGGAAGCCGTTTCCCGCCGGCTGCTGACATCCGTGCGCGAGCTGCCGGGATTCCTTTCCGGACGGTTGCGCACGGCGGGTTACCTGGCGGCCGTTTTCGCCGCTGCCGCTGCGCACGCGGCGGCCAATCGGGGAGAATGGTCGCTTTTGGACGCCGAACTGGACGCCCGGACGCCGTCGTTCGCGCAGCGCGAGGCATCCCGTGCGCAAGGTCGCGGGACCGCGCGGGCCGGGCGGATCGCGTGGCCGTCACCGGTGCTCGACGCGTTGCTGGCCGAGACCCCGCGGCCCCACCACCCGATCGTGCTGGGTGCGCTGGTCGGCGTCGCGGGCGGCTCGCCGTACGACGCCGCAATGGCCGCCGCTTATTTGTCGGTGAGCGGCCCGGCGAGCGCGGCCGTGCGGCTGCTGGGGCTGGATCCCTTTGTCGTCAACGCGGTCGTGGCGCGGCTGGACCTCGCCGCGGTCTGTTCGGAAGCCGCCGCCGTGGCGGGGGGCGACCCGGCGGCGCTGCCGTCTCCGGGCTCGCCCGCGTTGGATTTGTTCGCCGAGGCCCACGCCCGGCACCACCAGGAAGAGGTGCGTCTCTTTGCCAGCTGAAGGTCACGGCCACGGCCACTTCCACGAGGTCAACTTCGACCCGACGGCGTCGGAACCCGACCACTACGACGCGGCGCCATCGGCCGGGCGCGCGTACCGGATCGGCATCGGCGGCCCGGTCGGCTCCGGCAAGACCGCGCTGACGGCGGCATTGTGCCGCGCGCTGGGTGACGAGATCAACCTCGCCGTGGTGACGAACGACATCTACACGACCGAGGACGCGGACTTCCTGCGCCGGGCGGGCGTGCTGGACCCCGAGCGGATCGAGGCCGTCCAAACGGGAGCGTGCCCGCACACGGCGATCCGCGACGACATCACCGCGAACCTCGACGCGGTCGAGCGGCTGGAGGAGAAGTTCCCCGGCCTGGACCTGGTGATCATCGAGAGCGGCGGCGACAACCTGACGGCGGTGTTCAGTCGCGGCCTGGCGGACAGCCAGATCTTCGTGGTCGACGTGGCGGGCGGCGACAAGGTGCCGCGCAAGGGCGGCCCCGGTGTCACGACGGCGGATCTGCTGGTGATCAACAAGACCGACATCGCCCACCTGGTCGGCGCGGACATGGCGGTGATGACGTCGGACGCGCACCGGATGCGCGGGGAGCTCCCGGTGATCACGCAGTCCCTTGTGGACACTCCGGACGCGCCCGAGGTGGCCGGCTGGGTCCGTTCCCTGCTGTGAAGGCCCACGCCCGGTTGACCGCGTGCTTCGACGGCTCGCGCACGGTGCTGCGCGAGCTGCGCTCGATGGCACCGCTGACGTTGTTCCCGCGCCGGGGGCCGGGCGCGGCGGCGGTGGTGCACCTGGTCAATTCGGCGACCTCGCCGTTGGGCGGGGACGACCTGACGCTGTCGATCCACGTTGGCCCCGGGGCGTCCCTCCGGGTGTCCGGCGTGGCGGCGACCCTGGCCCTGCCCGGCCTCCACGGTGAGTCATCTCTGTCTACTGTGGACGTCGTGGTGGAGCCGGGTGGGTCGTTGGAGTACCTGCCGGAACCGACGGTGGTCACCGCACGGGCCCGGCATGCGGCGGTGTTCCGGGCTTCGGTGGCTTCCGATGCGTATCTGCACACGCGGGAGGTGCTGGTGCTGGGGCGGGCCGGGGAGAAGCCGGGTTCGTTGACGACTTCGCTGTCCGTCACGCGGGGGTCGGTGCCGGTGGTGCGTCAGACGCTTTCGGTGGGGGACGCGGGGTTGGACGGGAGCCCGGCGGTGCTGGCGGGGCGCCGGGTGCTGGCGACAGACCTGGTGGTCGGCGGCCCGCAGCTGCCGGCGGCTTCGGGTGAATGGTGGTCCCGCAGCCCGCTGGCCGCGGGCGGCACCCTCACCACATCCCTGGCGCCGGACGCGGTCACGGCGATGAAGGGGCTGGCCGAGGCGTTCTGAGCAGCCCCCGTTTTCCACGCTACCGGGAGGCACCGACGGTTTCTGGTGCTCGGCTCATCCGGAGTGGTTGCACGCCCACTTCCACGTGGCATCGCCGTACACCGTTGCGGCCTTGTCGGGGTCCTGGCCGGGGGCGGGCATCGCCACCTCGGTGGCTTGCGCCGGGTCCAGGACGGTGCGGGCGAGCCCGGCGATCGCGAGCGCCGAGCCGGCGGCGCAGAAGTTCTTGGCCGACTCGAACATCTCGTCGTAGGAGTGCGGCGCGTGCGGGGTGAACCCGGCAGCCTTCACCGCTGCCGTCCACTCCGCCTTGGAGTCGGGTGGCGCGTCGCTGCCGCAACCGGCGAGGGCGAGGGTCGCCAGGGCGGCGAGGGCGGGCAGGACCGGGCGACGCATCAGGTGATCCTCTCGGCAGTTGATCGACATCGTGAGGGTCGCCGCCGCGCGCCTGCTCGTTACGGTTCGCCCGTGTGCGCCGTGGACCCGCGCCGCTCGCCGGGGAGGACCCCCTGCGTCCGTCCCCGGCGAGCGGAACACTCAGAACTTCGTGCCCAGCCAGGTCATCGCCACCGGGCCGCCGATCGACACCCCGGCGATGTGCTCCAGCAGCGGGAACTCCTGCCACGTCAGCTTCGCGCCGAGTGCCTTCCAGCGGTCGCGCAACGCCGTTCCCACGCTGAACGGGATCAGCTCGTCCAGCGTTCCGTGGTACAGGTACACCGGTGCCTTCGGGGCCGTCGTCCCCAGGTAGTTCGAAGCCAGCCGGGCCTGCCAGTGCGGCTCGTGGATCGGGTCCGGCACCGTCACGAAGTCCTGCAGGTGCGCGAACGGCGCCGCCGCGCCCAGCTCCACCGTGCACGCCTGGGACACGCGGGCCACCGCCTCGCGGCCGCGGTCGTTCAGGATCGAGGCGAACGGGACGTCCGGGTACGCCGCCGCGAAGCCCGTCGCCGCGCCGAGGACCAGGCCGAACGCCGCGCCGCCGTCATTGGACGCGAACACCGCGTTCAAGTCCGCCGGGACGCCGCCCGCCGCCACCCCGACCACGTTCAGCGAAGGCGCGTACGCCTCCTGCAGCTCCGCCGCCCACGCTGCGGCCTGGCCGCCCTGCGAGTAGCCGAACACGCCCACCGGGCCGGACGGCGACAGCCCCGCGCCGGTCACCCGGGCGGCGGCGCGCGCCGCGTCGAGCACCGCGCGGCCTTCGGACTGGCCGACCGCGTACGTGTGCGTTCCCGGTGTGCCGAGTCCTTCGTAGTCGGTGACGACGACCGCCCAGCCCTGCGTCAGCGCCTGGGCCAGCAGGGCGCTTTCGTTCTCGATGCCGTGGGCGAGGAGGTTCGAGGGGGCGCACTGGTCGCCGAGGCCGTGCGTGCCGACCGCGTACGTGATCAGCGGGCGCGGGCCGCCGCGCAGCCACGGCGTCGGGGGCACCAGCAGCGTGCCGGAGACCGCGTTCGGCGCGCCGGTCGCCGACGTCGAGCGGTACAGCAGGTGCCAGGCTCTGACCGGGGCCGGGAAGGGGCCGACGAACACCGTCGCCGGCTGCTGTTCCAGCAGGACGCCCGGTTCGGCCTGCGCCGTGGGGGCGGCAGTCACGAACAGGAGCGCGACGGCGACCAGTAACCGACGAAGCATCGTTGCCTCCGGTTGTTTGGTAATCGAGGTTTTCACAATTTAGCCAGGCCGGTAGGATCCGGCAATCCCTCAGAAGGAGGAGCAACCGTTGGCTCGCACGTACGGCGGCGTCGCACCCGAGCAACGCCGCGCCGACCGCCGCGAGCGGCTGCTCACGGCGGGGCTCGAGCTGTTCACCTCGGCCGGCTTCCGGCACACGAAGATCACCGAGGTGTGCGCCCGCGCGGGCGTGTCGACGCGGAACTTCTACGAGGAGTTCAGCGGCAAGGAGGACGTGCTGCGCACGCTCCACGACCGGATCAACAGCCTCGCCCTCGAGCACGTCACCGCCGCGCTCGGCAAGGTCTCCGAAGCCGACGCCATGACCCGCATCGCCACGCTGCTCGATGTCTTCATCGACACGGTCACCGTCGACCCCCGGCTGCCGCGGCTCAACTACGTCGAAGCCGTCGGCGTCAGCGCGGAGCTGGAAGAGCAGCACCAGGTGTGGGTCGACCGCTGGGCGACCTTCATCGAGACGGAGGCGCGGCGCGCGGCCGCCCACGGCGCCGCGCCCGACCGCGACTACCGGCTGACGGCGATCGCGCTGGTCGGCGCGGCCACCGGGCTGCTGCGCGAGTGGCAGGCGCACGAGCCGCCGCTGCCGGTCGAAGACGTCGGCGCGGAGCTGCGCGCCCTGATGCTGGCGGCCATCATGCGGCCGGAAAAGATCTTGGAAATCCCGGGCAACCCCGGCGCGCCCTCGGACGTGAAGGAGTCGAGCCGGGAGGGGGAACCGGGGGGAGGCCGGCTCGCGTGAGGGCCCTTTCCCGGCCGCGGACGCGCCGGGAAAGGGTCCTCACGGACGTTACGGGGTCCGCGCGGCCGGCAGGCCCAGGTCGACCGGGCCGGTGGTGCGGCACACGTCGTGGCAGGTGTCGTCCAGCGTGCAGCACAGCGAGCAGATCGGGCCGTCCTGCTTGGCGCAGTCGGCGACGTCCGGCAGCTCGTACGGGTCGCCGCAGACCGAGCAGGTGTGCGTCGCCCGCAGGTCGGCACCCTCGACCGCGACCGTGTTCTCCCGCGCCAGGTAGTACTTCCCGCGGGTGACCACCGCGAGCGTCGGCACCAGGACGATGGCGATCACCAGCGCGAGCAGCGGGCTGAACGCGGCCAGGAACGGCCCGAACGCGCCGAAGTACGCCACGATCGACACCGCCGACGCGACCACCATCGAGCCGAACCCGACCGGGTTGATCTTGTGCAGGTAGGCCCGCTTGAACTCGATGTAGCGCGGCGAGAGGCCCAGCGGCTTGGCGATCACCAGGTCGGCGCAGACCGCGCCGATCCACGCGATGGCGACGTTCGAGTAGAAACCGAGGATCTTGTTCAGGAAGCCGAACGCGCCGAACTCCATCAGCGCGAGCGCGATCCCGCAGTTGACCAGCACGTACCAGACCCGGCCGGGGTGCCGGTGCAGCACGCGGGAGAAGAAGTTCGCGAACGACAGCGAGCCGGAGTAGGCGTTCGTCGTGTTGATCTTGATCTGCGAGACGACGACGAACAGCGCGGCGAACGTCAGCGCCACCGGCCCGAGCGCCGGCTTCACCGCCTCGAGGTACGGCGCGATCGGCTCGAGCGCGTGCGCCTTCCCGACGACACCGAGCGCGAGGAAGGCCAGCAGCGCGCCGCCGATCTGCTTCGCGGCGCCGAGGATCACCCAGCCGGGGCCGGCGGCGAGCACCGCGGCCCACCACGACCGCTTGTTCTCCGCCGTCTTCTCCGGCATGAACCGCAGGTAGTCGGCCTGCTCGCCGATCTGCCCGATCAGGGACAGCGCGACACCCATGCCGAATCCGAACCCGATCGCGGAGAACCCGGCCCCGGCGCCCTCGGTACCCCCGAAGTGGGTGAATTCCGCGAACTTGCCGGGCTCCCGGACCAGCACGACGACGAACGGCAGCACCAGCCCGGCGATCCACAGCGGCTGCGTCCAGGTCTGCATCTTCGCCACCGCGCCCATGCCGTAGAGCGCGAAGGGCAGCACGATGAGCGTCGCCAGCAGGTAGCCGATGGGCAGCGGGATGCCGAGGGCGAGCTCGAACGCCTGGCCCATGATCGAGCCTTCGAGCGAGAAGAAGATGACGGTGAAGCTCGCGTAGACCAGCGACGTCAGCGTGGACCCGAAGTAGCCGAAGCCGGCTCCGCGGGTGAGCAGGTCCATGTCCACACCGGACTTCGCGCAGGCGGCCGCGATGGGCACGCCGGTCACGAAGATGACGACGGCCGCGGCGAGGATCGCCAGCACGCCGGAGGTGAAGCCGTAGGAGAGGACGATGCTGGCGCCGATCGCGAAGTCGGCGAGGTAGGCGATGCCGCCCAGTGCCGTCGTCGCGACCACGAACGGGGACCATTTCCGGAACGAATGGGCGGCGAAGCGCAGTGAGTAGTCCTCGCGGTTTTCGTTCGCCGCGAGCGGGGCGTACCGGCGTTTCGGCGGAGCACTCTTTTCGGCGTTGGACAGGGTCTCGGTCATGCCTGCCTCCGGGAGTGGTGGGGAACGGGCCGAAGGTAGGTGTGCCCTGTATCGATCCTGGTCCGGCGGGTAACGCGGGGGTTACGGCTTGTTGTCCTGCGGTTACGGCTGGGTGGCCGGAAAGAGGTGGTGGGTGTCACCGTTAGGTGGGTTCCGCTGCCGGTCCCGAAGCCCTAACGTGCCTAGAGCCGAAGTCGACTGATGCCCCGGCCGGGCGTGGAGGTTTGGCGATGATGCCGGAAATCGAGGACCAGGTGGAAGACGCCGTAGTACGCCTTCCCGGAATGCGCGTGGCCTACGACGGCGCGGCGTTCGACGAATCCGCGCTCGCCGCCACCTGGACCGATCAGCTGCAGGGCTGGCTCAACCAGGCGGTCGCGGCGGGCATCGCGGAACCGAACGCGATGGTGCTGGCGACGGCCGACGCCGAAGGCCGCCCCTCGTCCCGCACGGTCCTGTGCAAGGGCCTCGACGACCGCGGCGTCGTGTTCTACACGAACTACACCTCCTCCAAGAGCCACGACCTGACGGCGACCCGCTACGCGTCGGTGACGTTCCCCTGGTACGCGCTCCACCGCCAGGTCCACGTCCGCGGCGAGGTCGAGAAGGTCGGCGTCAAGGAGACGGCGGAGTACTGGGCCCAGCGCCCGCGCGGTTCGCAGCTGGGGGCGTGGGCGTCCCCGCAGTCCCGCGTGGTGGACGGCCGCCGGGCCCTGGACAACGCGCTGCACGGGATCGAGCGCCGGTTCGCCGACGTCGAGCGGATCCCCGCCCCGCCGCACTGGGGTGGCTGGCGGATCCGGCCGGACCTGGTCGAGTTCTGGCAGGGCCGCGAGGACCGCATGCACGACCGGCTGCGGTACGTGCGCAACGACGACGGGTGGCAGATCGAGCGCGTCGCGCCGTAGTCCAGGGCGAGGTAAATCACCTGCGCGGTGATAGTTAGCCCCGCTAAGCTGGTTCTTCGTGACTGGTGAACCGGGGACCATGCCGCCCCGCTCGGGCGTCCGCAAGCTCCTCGGCCGCATCGTCGTCGACACGCGGCCACTGAAGATCGCCGCGTTCCGGCGGCTGTGGCTGTCCACTGTGGTCACCGCCGTCGGGACGCAGCTGACCGCCGTCGCCGTGCCCAAGCAGGTCTTCGACCTCACCGGGTCGTCCGCCTACGTCGGCCTGACCGGGCTCGTCGCGCTCGTCCCGCTGCTGATCTTCGGGCTCTGGGGCGGCGCCGTCGCCGACGCCGTCGACCGGCGGAAGCTGCTGTTCGTCACCAACGTCGGCGTCGCCATCACCTCCGCGCTGCTCTGGTTGCAGGCGTTCGCGAACTTCGGCTCGGTGTGGCTCGTCCTCGGCCTGCTCGCCGTCAACCAGGCGTTCTTCGCGATCAACATGCCGACGCGCGGCGCCGTCGTCGCCCGGCTCGTGCCCGACGAACTGCTGCCGTCGGCGAACGCGCTCAACACCACCATGTCGACCTTCGGCGCCGTCTTCGGGCCGCTGCTCGCCGGCGCGCTGATCCCCGTCCTCGGGCTCTCCACCCTCTACCTGATCGACGTCGTCGCGCTGACGATCACGCTGTTCGCCGTCTGGCGGCTGCCGCCGATCCCGCCGCTGAACGGCCCCTCCCGCCGCGCCGGGCTCGGCGACGTCATCGACGGGTTCCGGTACCTCTCCGGGCAGAAGGTGCTGCTGGCCTCGTTCGTCGTCGACATCATCGCGATGGTCTTCGGCATGCCGCGGGCGCTGATCCCGGAAATGGCCGAGCGGACGTTCGGCGACCCGCCCGGCGGCGCCCCCGCGCTCGGCTGGCTCTACGCGGCCCTGCCGCTGGGCGCGATGCTGATCGGGCTCTTCTCCGGCTGGCTGACGCGCATCCACCGCCAGGGTGTCGCGGTCGTCGTGTCGATCTGCGCGTGGGGTGCGGCGGTCGCCGCGTTCGGGCTCGCGCACTCGCTGTGGCTCGCCGTCGTCTTCATGGCCCTGGCGGGCGCCGCGGACATGGTCAGCGCGGTCTACCGGATGGCGATCCTGCAGGTCGCGACGACCGACGAGATGCGCGGCCGGCTCCAGGGCGTGTTCACCGTGGTGGTCGCGGGCGGCCCGCGGATCGCCGACCTGACCCACGGCTGGGGCGCGGCCGCGTTCGGCACCACGGCGGCCGCGAGCGGCGGCGGCGTGCTGGTGATCGTGCTGGTGTGCGCGTCGATACTCCTGCTCCCGGCGTTCTGGCGCTACCGGGCGCCCACGGCCTGACCGACCCGGGTTAGGGTGCGGGCATGCGTACCTTGGTTGTCGCTTTTGTCGCTTTCGCCGCGTTGACTGCCTGCTCGTCGGCGGAGAAACCGGCGCCCTCGTCGTCCCCCGCGCCCAAGCCCGCACCCAGCACGAACGCCGCCGCCGCGGCCCTGGACCCGTGCAAGCTGCTGCCCGCCGAGGCCGTGTCGAAGGCGCTGTTCCTCGACAACCTCAAGGCGGTACCGGGCCCGGCGCAGGACAGCACGGCCAACGGCGGCAAGGCCCGCAGCTGCGAGTACCAGCACGACGGCAAGGCCGCCGGCGCGCTCGCGGTGACCCGCTACGAAGGCAAGCAGGGCAAACCGGCCGAGATGGTGGCGTCGATCAAGAAGGCGAAGCCGGGCGCGAAGGACGTCCCGGGCTTCCCGGACGGCGCGGTGTACTACGTCGACGACCAGAAGACGGCGACCCTCGCCTCGGCCGAGCTGGTGTCGGGCACGCCGGTGCTGGTCAACTACACCGGCCCGGCGAAGATGACCGCGGAGCAGATCGCGCCGCTGGTCAAGCAGGCCCTCGCCGCGAGCTGACCGTCACCGGCGCAGGGCCGCGAACTCGACCGGGCTGTGCGCCGAGAACACCGTCACCTCGTCCTGGTGCTCCCGCGCCAGCTCGTGCAGCCGGGCCAGGTTCTCCAGCCGCGGGCCGCGCAGGGTCTGGACGATGTTCTGGAACGCCGTCAACCCCGGTGGGCAGTTCGGGGCCACCGGGTCCAGCTGGCCGTGGAAGAAGTACGCGTCGCCCGCGTGCAGGAGCCAGCCGTCGCCCTTGTCGATCGCCACGCCCGTGTGGCCGCGGGTGTGGCCCGTCAGCGGGACCAGGAGGATTTCCTCCGGCAGGCCCTTCAGCGACCGGACCGCGTCGAAGCCGAACCACGGCTCGCCGGTCTCGTCGTACGTGCTCCACAGCGGGCGGTGCGCGAACTGCGCCGCGCGGTAGCGGTTCTTCTCGGCCGCGTTCGCCGGGGACGTCGCCGCCCGGTGCTCCTCGGCCCGGACGTGCACCACGGCGTTCGGGAAGTCCGCCAGGCCGCCCGCGTGGTCGACGTCCAGGTGCGTCGCCACGACGTGCCGGACGTCGGCCGGGTCGAGGCCGAGCGCCTTGATCTGGGCCACCGCCGTCTCGGCGGCCTCGACCCGGGCGCCGACCATCGCCATGAACGGACGGCCCAGCCACTCGGCGGGGCGCGTCACGCCCTGGGTGCCGAATCCGGTGTCGACCAGCACCAGGCTGTCGCCGGTCTCGATCAGCAGGCAGTGGGCGACCAGCTCCGCCCGCCGCAGCAGGCCGGGCCGGCCGTCCAGGAGCCTGCCGCCCGCCGGCCGCATCGTCCCGCAGTTCAGGTGGTGCACCTTCATACGCTGCTCCTGCTGCTCAGGCGGAGGAACTGGGTCTCGTCGTGCGCGGCGAAGACGGTCACTTCGCCGCCGTGCTCCTGAACAAGCTGGCGCAGGCGGCGGTGGTTGTCCAGTCTGGCGCGCTTCACCGTCTCCATGTGGCCCTCGAACCACTTCAGCCCCGGCGGGCAGTGGGGGTCGGCCGAGACCTGGCCGTGGAAGAAGTACGAGTCGCCCGCGTTGAGCAGCCAGCCGTGGCCGGTGTCGACGGCGACCCCGGTGTGGCCGCGGGTGTGCCCGGCCAGCGGGACCAGGAGGATCTCCGGCGGCAGGCCGTCGAGCTGCCGGACGGCGCCGAAGCCGAACCACGGCTCGCCGGTGTCCGCATAGGACGTCCACTGTGGACCGTGGGCGAACTGGATCCGGCGGTACCGCCCGCGTTCGGCGGCGTCGCGCGGCTCGGTGAACGCCCGCAGCTCTTCGGTGTGGACGTGCACCCGCGCCCACGGGAAGTCGATGAGCCCGCCGGCGTGGTCCAGGTCGAGGTGGGTCAGCACGATGTCGCGGACGTCCGCCGGGTCGAACCCGAGCGCGCGGATCTGCGCGATCGCCGTCTGCGCGGGGTCGGCGACCGGGTTCGACTGGCGGACGAACCCCGCGCCCAGCCAGGCGTTCCGGTCGACCGCGGCCGGTGTGCCCATGCCGGTCTCGACGAGCACGAGACCCGTGTCGGTTTCGAGCAGCAGGCAGTGGCAGACCATGGTGGCGCGCCGGAACAGCCCCGGCCGGCCGTCGATCAGCCGGCCGCCGAGTGGGCGCATGGTGCCGCAGTTCAGGTGGTGGACGCGCATCAGGAGAACTCCCGGTCGAGGGTCGTGTGCAGGTGGGTGGCGACCGCGCGCAGCGGCGCGAGGTCGCGGCGGGTGCGGGCCAGCAGCAGCCCGCCTTCGATCGCGGCCAGCACGATCGTCGCGAGCTCGTCGGCGCGCTCGGCGGGCAGGTCCTGTGCGGCGAAGTAGGAGCAGAGAACGCCGTGCCAGGACGCGTAGCCGTCGACGCAGGCTTCCCGGATGGGTTCGCTCGACGCGGCGGCGTCCAACGCGACCGTCGCGAGTGGACAGCCGCGCTGGAAGTCCGATCCGGTCAGGAAGCTCGCCAGCGCGTCGACGGCCCGGTCGATCGCCGTCGCCGGGTCGGGCGCGTCGGCCAGGATGGCTTCGAGGAGGGCGCCGGTGCGCTCGCTCGACAGCCGGACGGCCTCGGCGGCGAGCTGCTCCTTGCCGCCGGGGAAGTGGAAGTAGAGCGAGCCCTTCGGCGCGCCCCCGGCCGTCGTCAGCTGGGTGAGGCCGGTGGCGTGGTAGCCCTGCGTGTGGAACAGGTCGGCGGCGGTGTCGAGCATCCGCTGCCGCGTGTCGGTGCGGCGAACCATGGCAGCACCGTAGCGCAAACTATGACGACCGGTCTAGTTAGTTCGTGGCTCGGTAAGGTCGTGCCATGGGCAACCCGACCGGTCAGCAGTTCGAGATCACCCGCGGCAACGCACGCGCCGTCGTCACCGAAATCGGCGCCGGCCTGCGCGCTTTCGAAGTCGGCGGCGTGCCGTACGTCGAGGAATTCCCCGAAGACGCCAAGCCGCCGATGGGCGCCGGGCAGCTCCTGCTGCCCTGGCCGAACCGGACCAAGGGCGGCCGGTGGAAGTTTCAGGGGGAAACCCAGCAACTGGAGATCACCGAAGAGGCGCGCGGCAACGCCATCCACGGCCTGACCCGCCACCTCGAGTGGGAGCTGCTGGAGCACGCCGAGTCGTCGATCACCCTGGCCGTCGACGTCGAGGTGCAGCCGGGCTGGCCGGTGCCGCTGCGCGCGACCGTCACCTACGAGGTCTCCCCGCGCGAGCTGACCGTCACCCACCAGATCCGCAACGAAGGCGAGCAGCCGATCGGCGTCGGCGTCGGCACGCACCCGTACTTCCGGCTCGGCGACGTCCCGACCGACGAGGTGACCCTCACGCTGCCGGCGAGCCGCGTCCGGCCGTCGCTGCCCGACGAGCAGATGCCGTACGCCGAGGAGCAGGACGTCGAGGGAACGGAGTACGACTTCCGCGGGGGACGGCTGCTGGCCGGCGTCAACCTGGACACCGCGTTCGGCGGGCTCGCCGCCGCCGAGGACGGCCGGCACCACATCGTCCTGGCCCACGGCGAGCAGCAGCTGCTCGTCTGGACCGGCCCGGACTTCCACTGGGCCCAGGTGTTCACCCCGGACGACCTGGTCGGCCGCGGCCGCGCGGTCGCGATCGAGCCGATGACCTGTCCGGCCGACGCGCTCAACACGGGCACCGACCTGATCGAGCTGGAGCCGGCGGCGTCGTGGTCGGGCAGCTGGGGCATCCGGGTCCCGTGACGCCGCGTCGCCTGAGCGTCGCCGACGCGGGCGAAGTGCTGACGCTGCAACGCGCCGCGTACGTCACCGAGGCACGCGCGCACGGCGACCTCGACCTGCCGCCCCTGCTGGAGACTCTGGACGAGACGCGCGCGGCGTTGTCCGGTTTGTCCTGGGGGATCCGCGAGACGGGCCGCCTGGTCGCCTCGGTGCGGCTGACGGTGTCGGGGCACGTCGGCGTGATCGGCCGCCTGGTCGTGGCGCCGGACCGGCAGGGAGCCGGGCTCGGCGGCGGGCTGCTGCGGTTCGCGGAGTCGGCCGCGCCGGCGGAGGTGACGCTGTTCCGCCTGTTCACGGGCTCGAAGAGCACCGGGCCGCTGCACCTGTACGCCAAGCACGGCTACCGCGAGACGCACCGGACCCCGGAGCACGACCACGAGCTGGTGCACTTGGAGAAGACCCGCGTGCACGCGCCCGGGTGAGTTCGTTAGCGTGGCGAACTATGGTGAAGGCAATTGTCGGGGGCTACGTCGTCCCCATCGACGGTGATCCCATCGAGGGCGGCACGGTCCTGATCGACGGCGGCCGGATCGTCGCGGTCGGCACCGAGGCCGACGTCGACATCCCGGAGGACGCGGAACTGGTCGACGCGGCCGGCACCTGGGTGCTGCCCGGCTTCATCGACGCCCACGCCCACCTCGGCGTCCACGAGGACGGCGAAGGCTGGGCCGGCAACGACACGAACGAGATGACCGACCCGAACGGCGCCCGGTTCCGCGCCGTCGACGGCATCGACCCGTACGAGCCCGGCTTCGACGACGCGCTGGCCGGCGGCGTCACGAGCGTCGTCATCAAGCCCGGCTCGGGCAACCCGATCGGCGGCCAGACGATCGGCGTCAAGACGTGGGGCCGCAGCATCCTGGACATGATCTTCGCGGAGCACGTCAGCGTGAAGAGCGCGCTCGGCGAGAACCCGAAGCGCGTGTACGGCGAGAAGAAGCAGACGCCGTCGACGCGGCTGGGGGTCGCGGCGATCCTGCGCGAGGCGTTCACCAAGGCCCGCAACTACCAGGCGAAGCGCGCGCACGCGGAGTCCGAGGGCAAGCCGCACGAGGTGGACCTGACCCTGGAGACGTTGTCGAAGGTCCTCGACGGCGAGCTGTACTGGGACCAGCACGTCCACCGCGCGGACGACATCGTGACGGCGATCCGGCTGGCCGACGAGTTCGGCTACAAGCTGGTGATCAACCACGGCACCGAGGGCCACCTGATCGCGGACCTGCTGGCCGAGCGCCAGGTGCCGGTGATCCTCGGCCCGCTGTTCACGACGAAGTCGAAGGTCGAGCTGCGCAACCGCACGCTGCGGTCGGCCGGCATCCTGGCGCGGGCGGGCGTGCAGATCGCGATCACGACGGACCACCCGGTGATCCCGATCAACTTCCTGGTGTACCAGGCGGCCCTGGCGGTGAAGGACGGCCTCGACCCGGCGACGGCCCTGCGTTCCCTGACGATCAACCCGGCGTCGATGCTGGGCCTGGACGGGCAGATCGGCTCGCTGAAGCCGGGTCTGGACGCCGACGTGGTGCTGTGGAGCGGTGACCCGCTGGACGTGATGAACCGGGCGCTGCGCGTGTTCGTCCGCGGCGACGAGGTGTACCACTTCGACGAGTCACTGGGCGAAGGCGTGTCGAAGGACCGCCGGTACCGGGAGACTCGCTGAGTTTCGGGCGGCACGCCGGTGACCGGGCGGTTCCGGCGTGCCGCCCGATCAGTCGAGGAGCGCGTCGAGGTCGATCTTGACCGGGAACGGGACGTCGGTGGTGAAGGTGCCGGTGACCGCGGCGGCGTCCAGGTACCCGAACTCACCGGCTTGGTGACAGGCGACCAGCGAGACCGGCTCGGTGATGTCGACGATCCAGTAGTGCGGGATTCCCGCGTCGGCATACTCGTCGTGCTTCACGTGGTAGTCGGTGCGTCTCGAGCCCGGCGACACGATTTCGACGACGACGGCTACCTCCTCGGCCCGAAGCATGCCGTGATCCCGGCGCACACGGGCGATCGCCGATCTTTCGACGATGAGCAGATCCGGCCGCCGGGAGAAACCTGGTCTGCCCGCCGGCGCCAGACCGAGGTTCACGTCGGTTTCGGGCAGCACGCGGAGGTGGCGCGGCACCTGACCGGCCAGTTCCCGGGCGAGTTCGAACACCACGATGTTGTGGTCGGCGATGGGGCTGGGTGACATCACGACGCGGCCTTCCACGAGCTCGGTGAAACCTGAGTCGGTTTCACCGAGGGCCGCGTACTCCTCGATCGTCAGCAGGTGATCGGGGATTTCCCACCGGCTCGCCGGCTTCGGCTGGGGAACTGCAATCACAGCCTCTCCTCACGTCCCCGGAATTGTCTCACGGCTCAGGTGCAACCATCGGTGACGCTATCTGTACCGAGCGTGGTACACCGCTCCCTCGATCGGCTATCCCTGCTTGAAGGGCGTGTGGATCTGGATGTCGCCGTCCTGTTCGCGGGTCCGGAACACCGGCAGCGGCGGGATCTCCACCGGCAGGTCGTAGTGCAGGACCTCCCCGGTCAGCGTGAAGGTCGCGCCGTGGCAGGGGCAGACCAGCTGCCGGCCGGGGTCCGCCAGGTGCAGGCGGCACCCCAGGTGGGTGCAGGTCGAGGACACCGCTTGCAGGCCGTCGGGGGTCCGCTGGACGAAGCCGGTGACCGTGTCCAGTTCGAACTCGCGCAGGACGCCCTCCGGCACGTCCTCGCTCGCCGCCACCGTCCGCCACTCGCCCGCCTCCGCCGGGGGCGGTGCCGTGGCCGGGCTGCGGACCAGGCGGTCGATCCCGATGCCGGCCGCGAGGGAGGCCGCGGCGATGCCGGCCGTCCGGACCACGTGCCGCCGGTTCGGCCGCGGGGCCACCTCGGCCGCCAGCTCCCCGCCGAGCCGGGCGACGAAGTCCGCGTCCGGCACCGCGTCGTCCGCGCCGAGCCGGGCGGCCTGCAGTTCGATGGCCGCGCGCATCTGGGCGACCTGGTCGTCGTCCGGCCGGAACGGCTCCGGCGTGCGCTGCCCGAGGAGGCTGTCGGCGAAGCGGTCGACGTCGTTCATGCCTGCTCCTCGATCCGGGCCGCGGCCTGGGCGGCGAGCCGCAGGGCCCGGTGCTGGATCACCTTGACGTTGGCCAGGCTCACCCCCAGTTCGTCGGCGGCGTCCTGCAGCGAGTAGGACTCCAGGAATCGTAACTGCAGGACTTTTCGTGCGCGCTCGGGCAATTCGGCGAGTATCGCGGCGACCCGCCGGTCCGTCGCCGGAGCGGCCGAGCCGTTCGCCGTCCGTGGGCCGCTGTCGGGTATTTCCGTCGATTCGTCGAGGCCGATCGTGGTGATCTCGCGGCCGAACAGGCGCCGCCAATGCGCGGCGAGCACCGTGCGTGCCGTCGCGAGCAGGTAGGCGCGGATCGCCGCGGTGTTCGCGCTCGTGCGCAACGGTTTCAGCACCGCGAGGAACACCTCGCCGGTGAGATCCTCGGCGTCCGCGGGATTTCCCACCTTTTTCAACATCAGCCGGTAAACCCAGACGACATTCTCCCGGTAAACGGTTTCCCAGTCCGGTTCGGGCTTCCCCTCCATCGGGACTCCATATCCGTGGCTCCGATGTTCCCGACCATACCCCGCGGTGTAACCGGGGTGCATATCTCTCCGCGAGGGGCCACCTTGATTTCTCCTCCGCGCACTGGCCGGCGAGCGCGGGGACCGCCCGTTTCCTGCGAGGAGCAATCATGACGAGCAAACGCAAAGCCGCGACCGCGGTGGCCGCGGCACTGACACTGGGGGCGACCGCCGCGTTGTCCGGTGGGGCACAAGCCGTTGCACAGCAGGCAGGAGGCTTCACCGACCGGGGCGACATCCGGTTCCTGCCACAACCGCTGAAGGACCGGCTCGCCCTGCTGGCCGGCCGTCCGGTGACCTTTCCGCCGATGACCGCGTTTTCCGAGGCGCCGTCGCCGAGTCAGTTATTCCAGTACTACCTGCTGGACACGAAGAACTTCCAACCGAACGTGTTCACGACGACCATTCCGGGGATCAACGACGGCGTCGCGCCGACGGCCACCGGGCCGAACCACGACCTGCCAACGCTGGGCGGGCTGCGGGTGGTCGTCGAGCCCAAGCCGGGCCTGCCGACCGATCCGAACGACCCCGGTTCGTTCGTCGACATGTTCACCGACATCTCGGGCCTGTTCGTCATCAACAACGAGTCGGGCTGGTACGAGGGCTGGATGATCCACGACGTGACGGTGCCGGACGTCGCCGCGCTGCGCGCCGACGGGCACGCCGCCTTCGGGACGATTACCGCCGCGGACGCCGCGGCACTGGCGAAGATGGGGGACTACCACAACAAGCCGGGCGCGGTCTTCACGACCGACGGCAAGGCGCCGCACGAGCCGTCCGCGACCGACCACTGGCCGGACAAGGTGTCGAACCTCGTGCCGATCCAGCTGTCGCTGGGCGCCTACAACGCCACGCAGCAGAGCGACATCCACTCGTACTGGGAGCTCAACCAGTACACGAACTGGGTGCCGCCCACCTACGAGCTGCCGTTCACCGGCGGGATCCCCGGCACGTTCGAGAAGGGCCGGATCGGTGCGCTGTCGTCGATCGTGCCGGGCTCGGGCCCCGCGGGCGTGAAGAACAAGCCGCAGGTCGACGGGGACAACCCGAACATCCCGCGTGACCCGGACCGGCTGCTCAACACGAGCCCGGACGACCCGGACCGCCCGATGCCGAACAACGACGACCACAAGGAGAAGCGGCTCCGGTTCGTCCCGAGCGGGCTGGGCAACGAGGTGATGCTGGACGTGTACCTGCGGACCGCGTCCTTCGAACCGTACGAGCACCGGCTGGACCAGCGGATCTTCGACGCCTACGCGGCCGAGGTCGCGCGGGTCGACGGCAACCACGACGGCATCGTCGACGCCGTCGAGGCGGACCTGGAGGGCACGTCCGACGGCGGCCAGTCCAACGACCGGCTGTTCCTGCCCGCGACCGCGTACAACCGCGTCGCGGTGACCCGGGAGATCAACGACGGCCTGCTTTCGCCGCGCTTCGCGCCCAGCCAGCGCGCGTGGGTGCTGAGCGGTGACATCGCCCGGGTGAGCCCGTCCGTGCCGGCGTCCATCCCGCAGGACGGCGACAACCGCTGACCGAACGGATCGAGGGGTGCACGGGTGCGGCCGGCTTCGCCGCCGGCCGCACCCGCGCGGCAGGAGGGGGGTGACCGATGCGCGTCTGGGAAACGAGCTTTACGCCTTCTTCAGCTCCCGTGCGATGACGACCCGCTGGATCTGGTTGGTGCCTTCGAAGATCTGCGGCACCTTCGCCTCCCGCATGTACCGCTCGACCGGGAAGTCCCGCGTGTACCCGGCCCCGCCGAGCACCTGGACCGCGTCCGTCGTCACCTTCATCGCGCCGTCCGTCGCCACCAGCTTCGCGATCGACGCCTGCCGCTGGAACGGCAGGCCGCGGTCCCGGCGACGGGCGGCGTCGAGGTACATCGCGCGGGACGACTCCACCGTCGCGGCCATGTCGGCCAGCAGGAACTCGACCCCCTGGAAGTCCGCGACCGGGCGGCCGAACTGCGTCCGGCCCTTCGCGTACGCCACCGCTTCGTCCAGCGCCGCCTGCGCCAGGCCCACCGCGCACGCCGCGATCCCGAGCCGGCCCGAGCTCAGGGACGCCAGCGCGATCCGCAGGCCCGCGCCGGGCGCACCCAGCAGCCGGGCGGCGGGCACGCGGGCGTTCTCGAAGATCATCTGGGCGGTCGGCGAGCCGGTGAGCCCCATCTTCCGTTCGCGCGGGGCCGCCGAGAGGCCCTCGGTCGCGGCCGGCACCAGCAGGGTCGAGATCTCCGCGTCGCCGGTGCGGACCATCGTCGTGTAGAAGTCCGCCACGCCCGCGTGCGTGATCCAGGCCTTCGTGCCGTTGACGACGTAGTCCGCGCCGTCGAGCCGCGCGCGCGTCGAGAGCGCCGCCGCGTCTGAGCCCGCCTGCGTCTCCGACAGCGCGTATGCGCCCAGGAGCGAGCCTTCGAGCATGTCCGGCAGCCACTGGCCGCGCTGCTCGTCGGTGCCGTACTCCGACAGCGCGTAGCAGGACATCGTGTGCACGGACAGCCCGACGCCGACCGTCATCCACGCCGCCGCGATCTCCTCCAGGACCTGCAGGTAGACCTCGTACGGCACCCCGCTTCCGCCCCAGCGCTCGGCGTACGGCAGGCCGAGCAGGCCGGACTTGCCCAGCAGGCGGAACTGCTCGCGGGGGAACTGCTCGGCTTCCTCGGCCGCTGTCGCGCGGGGCGCGAGTTCGTCGCGCGCGATTTCCCTGGCCAGGGCGACCAGGTCCTCGGCGTCCGAATCGGGCAGCAGGCGTTCGGCGGGCATCTTTGTCCTCCAAACCCGTGTCTTACGGGGGTCCGGGTGGCAGAGCCCCCGGCCCGGGGCGAAGCCACGGCGTATTTCAGTACTGAAAACAGTACTGTGGGCTTGCCTAGAGTACAGTACGACGGGACTGGGGTGGCCGGAAGACGTAGGAGATAGTGAGCCGATGCGCCCCGAACCCCGCCGCCGGCCGACCGCTCGCCAGCGCGCCCTCCTCGCCGACCTCGAGGCGCTCTTCCTGGCCGAAGGCTTCGCGGACTTCACCCTCGACGACCTCGCCGGCCGCCTCCGCTGCTCGAAGTCGACGCTCTACGCGCTCGCGCCCAGCAAGGAGCAGCTCGCCGTCAAGGTCGTCACCCAGTTCTTCCGGGGTGCCGCCGAGCGGATCGAGGAGCGCGTCGGCGGCATCGACGACGCCCGCAAGCTCATCGCCGAGTACCTGGCCGGCGTCTCGGAGCACCTCAACCGGGCGTCCGCCGCCTTCATGCGCGACCTCGCCGGGTTCGGGCCCACGCGCGACGCCTACCAGCTCAACAGCCGGTTCGCCGCGAAACGGCTCCGGCAGTTCATCGACAAGGGCGTCGCCGACGGGGTCTTCCGGGACGTCCACGCCCGGCTGGTCGCCGAGATGACCGGGCTGATCATCGAAGGCATCCAGACCGGGGTGCTCGGACGGCGGACCGACGTCTCCGACGCCGAGGCGTTCACCGCTTTGGGGGAACTGCTGCTCGGGGGTCTCGACAAATAGCGGACAGGAATTGTCATGCCGGAGTCAATTAAACTGCCGGCGTGATCGTCGTAGGCGGAGAAGCTCTGGTCGACCTGGTTCCCGGCGACCCCCTGGATTCCACTGTGGACGGCGGGCTGCGCGCGCTGCTGCCCCGCCTCGGCGGCGGCCCGTACAACGTGGCGCTGGCCGCCGGCCGCCTCGGCGTGCCGGCCGCGTTCCTTTCGCGGGTGTCCACCGACCGCTTCGGCGACGCGATGGTCGAGCGGCTGCACGCGTCCGCCGTCGACACATCGCTGCTGCAGCGCGGCGACGAACCGACGACGCTCGCCGTCGTGGCGCTCGACGCGAAGGGCGCCGCGCGCTACACGTTCTACGTCGAGGGCACCGCCGACCGGCTCGTCGCGGACCCGGGCCCGCTGCCGGAAAATGTGACCGCGCTCTCACTCGGCACGCTCGGCATGGTCCTCGAGCCCGGCGCCTCCGCCTACGAGGCGATGCTGCGGCGCGAGGCGGCCCGCGGCGTCCTGACCGCGCTCGACCCGAACATCCGCGAGGCGCTCATCACCGACCCGGCCGCCTACCGGGCGCGGTTCGCGTCCTGGCTGCCGGACGTCCGGCTGCTCAAGATCTCCGACGACGACGCCGCGTGGCTCACCGGCGGCGCCGATCCGGTCGCCGCGGCGAAGACGTGGGTCGAGTCCGGTGTGGACGCCGTGGTGCTCACCCGGGGCGCCGACGGGCTCTCGGTGATCACCGCCGCAGGTGAGCTGGCCCACGTGCCGTCGCGAAAAGTCACCGTCGTGGACACGATCGGCGCGGGCGACACCGTTCAGGGGGCGCTGCTGGCGTGGCTGCACACCCACGAGGCCGCCGACCTGGCCTCCCTCGACGCGGACGCGTGGCGCGAGGCCCTCGCGTACGCGGCAAAAGCGGCGTCCATCACGGTGTCCCGCAGCGGCGCCGAGCCGCCGACCGCGGCCGATCTGGCGTCCACCGTGTGAACCTGGTCCCAAAGGGGGCCCCAGGAGCAACGCCACCGCTGCGCGAAGGCGGGTTTCTCGACTAGCGTGGTGGGGCATTCTTCATACCCCAGCGGGGCGGTGTGCAGCGAGGCGCCAGTGTTTCCTCGCGTGAACACGTGGCTACCTGTGAAACGTACAGGCGCCGCCGGCCCGTGCCCGAACGTGAGAGGGACTTGCATGTCCGACGCGACGACTGCGGGGCAGTCCGGCGGAACCGCGAAGCTGACCCTGCCGAATGGCGAGCACGAGTTCAAGATCGTGCACCCGGTCGAGGGCGCGCCGGGGATCGAACTGGGGAAGTTGCTGGCGCAGACGGGGTACATCACCTACGACCCCGGTTTCGTCAACACCGGCGCCGCGTCGTCCGCCATCGCCTACATCGACGGTGACGCCGGCATCCTCCGCTACCGCGGCTACCCGATCGAGCAGCTGGCCCAGAAGTCGACCTTCATCGAGGTCTCCTACCTGCTGATCTACGGCGAGCTGCCGACCCAGGCCCAGCTGGCCGACTTCACCGAGAAGATCCAGCGGCACACGCTGCTGCACGAGGACCTGAAGGCGTTCTTCAGCGGCTTCCCGCGCGACGCCCACCCGATGCCGGTCCTGTCGAGCGCGGTGTCGGCGCTGTCGACCTTCTACCAGGACTCGCTCAACCCGTTCGACGAGCCGAACGTGGAGCTGTCGACGATCCGGCTGCTCGCGAAGGTGCCGACCCTGGCCGCGTACGCCTACAAGAAGTCGGTCGGCCAGCCGCTGCTGTACCCGGACAACTCGCTGGGGCTCGTCGAGAACTTCCTGCGGATGACGTTCGGCTTCCCGGCCGAGCCGTACGACGTCGACCCGGACGTCGTCAAGGCGCTCGACCTGCTGTTCATCCTGCACGCCGACCACGAGCAGAACTGCTCGACCTCGACCGTGCGCCTGGTCGGCTCGTCCGAGGCGAACCTGTTCGCCTCGATTTCGGCGGGCATCAACGCGCTGTTCGGCCCGCTGCACGGCGGCGCGAACGCGGCGGTGCTGGACATGCTCGAGGGCATCCAGGCCGACGGCGGCGACGTCGCCAAGTTCGTCGAGCGGGTGAAGAACAAGGAAAAGGGCGTGAAGCTGATGGGCTTCGGGCACCGGGTCTACAAGAACTACGACCCGCGCGCGAAGATCATCAAGAGCACGGCGGACGAAATCCTCGGCAAGCTGAAGGGCGGCGACCAGCTGCTCGACATCGCGAAGAAGCTCGAGGAAACCGCACTTTCCGACGATTACTTCGTCGAGCGGAAGCTGTACCCGAACGTGGACTTCTACACCGGCCTGATCTACCGGGCGCTGGGCTTCCCGACGAAGTTCTTCACGGTGCTGTTCGCGCTGGGCCGCCTCCCGGGCTGGATCGCGCACTGGCGCGAGATGATCAACGACCCGGCCACCAAGATCGGCCGCCCGCGGCAGATCTACACCGGCCACGCGTCGCGGGACTACACCCCGATCACCGAGCGCTGACCGCTCACCCCGGCAAGCGCCCCGCCGTGCACCCGCACGGCGGGGCGCTTATCGTTTGGCGTCGTGACTCGTGAAGCACCCGTCGTCCTGTGGTTCCGCCGTGACCTGCGGCTGGGTGACCACGCCGCCCTGCTCGAGGCGTCGAAGCACAGCAAGCACGTTCTCGCGCTGTACGTCCTCGACGAAGCGCTGCTCAAGCCCGGCGGGGCTCCGCGCGAGGCGTTCATGTACGGCTGCCTGGAGAAGCTGAACGAGCAGCTCGGCGGCCGTCTCATGCTGGTCCGCGGCGACCCGGCGGCCGAGGTCGTGAAGGCGGCGAAGAAGATCGGCGCCGCGGCGGTGCACGTCAGCGCCGACACCGGACCCTACGGCCGCCGCCGGGACGCGTCGGTGGCGAAGGCGTTGGCGGAGCACAACATCGACTGGGTCGAGACGGGCTCGTCGTACGCGGTGACGCCGGGGAGCGTCACCAAACCCGACGGCGAGCCGTACCGCGTCTTCACGCCGTTCTTCCGCGCCTGGACCGCCCGCGGCTGGCACTCGCCCGCGGACACCGGACCGTCCCTTGTGGACTGGGTCGAGCCGCCGAAGTCGCTGAAGATCCCGAAGCCGCCCAAGGTGTCCGCGACCCTGCCCGAGCCGGGCGAGCAGGCGGCCTTGACGGTCTGGCACGACTTCCTGGACGGTCCGATCGAGACGTACGACGCCGACCGCGACCGGCCGGACCGCGAAGGGACCACGCGCCTTTCGCCGTACCTGCGCTGGGGGAACATCCACCCCCGGACGATCCTGGCGGATCTTTCCGGCGACGA
Organism: Amycolatopsis vancoresmycina; assembly: GCF_000716785.1. Lineage (GTDB taxonomy): Bacteria > Actinomycetota > Actinomycetes > Mycobacteriales > Pseudonocardiaceae > Amycolatopsis > Amycolatopsis vancoresmycina. Next base: position 78,845 of record NZ_JNYY01000006.1, on the reverse strand, counting down.
GCGGGTGGGCGCGAAGTCGTTGCGCAGCGAGATCTGCTGGCGCGAGTTCCACGCGGACGTCCTGTGGCACCGCCCGGAAACGGCGCGCAAGAACTACGACAAGCGGTTTGACGGCATGAAGCACGACGACGACAGCGAGGCGTTTTCGCGGTGGTGCGAGGGCCGGACCGGCTACCCGATGGTGGACGCCGGGATGCGGCAGCTGCTGGCCGAGGGCTGGATGCACAACCGGGTGCGGATGGTGGTCGCGAGCTTCCTGGTGAAGGACCTGCACCTGCCGTGGTGGCTGGGCGCCCGCCACTTCATGAAGCACCTGGTGGACGGCGACCTGGCATCGAACCAGCTGAACTGGCAGTGGGTGGCGGGCTGCGGCACCGACGCGGCGCCGTACTTCCGCATCTTCAACCCGACGACCCAGGGGGAGAAGTTCGACCCCAACGGCGATTACGTGCGCAAGTACGTGCCTGAGCTGCGGTCGGTGGCGGGGAAGGCGGTCCACAAGCTGAAGGAGCGGCCTGGGGAGTACCCGGAGCCGATGGTCGACCACGCCCACGAGCGGCAGGTTTCCCTGGAGCGGTACGGGAAAATCACGTCGTGAGTGGTAAGGCGAGTTCTAACTCGCCTTACCACTCACGAGCGTCTTGGCGCGCCAGACGACAGCGAGCGCGGGGTCGCCGGTGGTGCTCGGCTCGATCCGCTCGACGGTGAAGCCTTCGCGCTCGTAGAAGGCGCCGGCGCGTTCGTTGGCCGCGAAGTGCTCGATGTACAGCCGTCCGGTGGCGGCTGGCAGCTGCGCGATCAGGGCGTCGAGCAGCCGCGGGCCGAGCCCGCGGCCGCGCTGCCCGGGGTGCACGTAAAGCTTGTAGACCACGTGCTCCGGGCCGTTGCGGCCGCGTTGCCCGACGCCCACGAGTTCGCCGTCCTCGGCGACGACCACCAAGCCGCCAGCCACGGCTGCGGCGAGGTGGGTCTCATTCCACCAGTCGCGGACCTGCGAGTCCGCCGCGGCCGCGCCGATCAGCGGGGCGTAGTGCGCCCGGACGTGCGCCTCCCCGAACCGGCGCAGCGCGCCCACGTCGTCCGGTCCGGCCGCCCGCACCTCAGCCACGCAGGGCCTCCGACAGCTTGATCCGGCTGCCGATCCGCAGCACGCTGTTGCCGTAGATCTTCCCGCCCACCCACGTCAGCAGCGCGACGAACGCGACCGTCAGCGTCAGCGACAGCCCGATCTCCCAGCCCGCCGCCGCGCCCGTCGAAATGCGGGCCGGCATCAGGATCGGGGACAGCAGCGGGATCAGCGACACGATCCTCGTCGCCGCGCCCGCGGGGTTCTGGACCAGCAGGTTGAAGCCCGCGATGAACCCGACCACCAGGATGATGTTGAGCGGCCCCACCACCGACTGGGTGTCCTCCTGGCGCGACACCAGCGATCCGAGCGCGCCGTAGATCGTGGCGTACAACAGGAATCCCAGCAGGTACCAGAGCAGGCCCCACAGCACCGCGCCCGTCGCGAAGCCGGACAGGGTGAACACGCCGGTCGCCGTCGCCGCGCCCAGGCCGACCGCCGCGAGGATCACCAGCTGGGTCAGGCCGACCAGGCCGAGGCCGATCACCTTGCCCAGCAGCAGCTGCCACGGCCGCACGCTGGCGAGCAGGATCTCCACCACCCGGCTCGCCTTCTCCTCGACGACGCCCTGGGCGACCATCATCCCGTAGGTGATGATGCTCATGTACAGCAGGAACGCCACGACCAGGCCGACGACGAGCCGCTGCGTGTGGTCCGCCGGCTGCGGCGAAAGAGCGTCGTCGCGCACGTGGGTGCCGTTGACCCTGGCCATCACCTCGGCCGGTTCGAGCTGCGCCGACGACAGCACGCCGTCGAGCACCTGCTGCTGCGCGACCTGGTCGAGCACGCGGCGCAGCTGGTCGTCCAAAGAGGACTGGTAGGTGGCGGTCAGCTGCGCCGCGCTGCCCGAGACGAGCGCGTCCAGGTCGCCGTTCTCGACCTTCTGCCTGCCCTCCGCCGGGTCCGTGACCACGACGGTGGTGATCTCGCGGCCCGCCAGCGCCGCCTCGGTCTGCAGCTGGCGGGCGATGCCGATCGCCTGGCCGGTCAGCCCGACCGTGCTCCGGTCCGACGAACCGGCCAGCGCCGTCTGGAAGACCACGTACCCCAGCAGCAGCACCAGCAGCACCGCGGTGCCGACCACGAACGACCGCGTGCGCAGCCGCGTGTTCAGTTCGCGCTTCAGCACCAGCCAGACCGCCCGGCGGCCACTCAGCGTCCTCATCGCGGTTCCTCCCCGGTGGACGCGGCGCCATCGGAGACGGCGTCGCGGAAGAGCTCGGTCAGCGAGCGGCGACGGCGGCTGAACTCGGTGACCGGCCCGGTCGCCAGCGCCGCGGCCAGCACCGCCTGGTCGTCCGCGCTCGGTTCGAGGTCGAGCACGGTGGTGGTGCCCCGCTGCTCCAGCACCCGCACGCCGGGCAGGCCCGCGGCCCAGCCGGGCTGCGCGGCCGGCGCCGTCACGACCAGCTTGCTGCGGGCGCCCGCGGTGAGCTCGGCGACCGTGCCGACGGCGACCATCCGGCCGCCGCGGATGATCCCGACCCGGTCGCACAGCCGCTCGACGAGGTCGAGCTGGTGGCTGGAGAACACCACCGGCACGCCCGCCGCGGCCTTCTCCCGCAGCACCCCGCTCATCACGTCGACGGCGAGCGGGTCGAGGCCGGAGAACGGTTCGTCGAGCACGAGCACGGCGGGGTCGTGCACCAGCGCCGCGGCCAGCTGGACGCGCTGCTGGTTGCCGAGGGACAGCTTCTGCACCTCGTCCTTGCGGCGCTCGGCCAGGCCGAGCCGGGTGATCCAGTTCTCCGCGTTGCGGTGGGCTTCGTCGGCGCTCAGCCCGTGCAGCTCGGCCAGGTAGACGAGCTGGTCGAGCACCTTCATCTTCGGGTACAGCCCGCGTTCCTCCGGCATGTAGCCGATGTGGGTGCGGGTCTCGTGGGTGATCTTCTCGCCGCCGAACCGGACTTCACCGCCGTCGGCGGCCAGCACGCCCAGCGCGATCCGCATGGTGGTGGTCTTGCCGGCGCCGTTGCTGCCGACGAAGCCGAACAGCTCGCCGGCCCGGACGTCGAACGAGACGCCGTCCAGCGCGACCTTGGCGCCGTAGCGCTTGGAGATCCGGTCGATCTCCAGTGTCCCCTCAGGCATTCCCCATCCCCTCTTCGAAGTCTTCGGGGTCGTCGTCCGGCAGCGCCCAGCCGAGCAGGATCGACGGGACGGTCGTCCCGGTGACCAGCAGCGCGGACAGCATCATCACGCCGCGCGACCCGCCGTCCTCGGCGTGGGCGACCACCAGGCCGTAGATGAGCGCCACGAGCATCAGGTAGCTGAGGATCTGGTAGCCGGTGTAGGTGACACGGTGACGCCATTCGCGCTCGCGTTCGTCCAGCATGCGCGAGAACCCGCCGCACATCAGCCCGGTCAGGGTGCGCAGCAGCACGAACGCGCTCCCGCCGGCCAGGACGCCGCCCAGCCACAGGACGGAGAAGACCCACGGGCTCCCGACGGAGAAGTTCGCCGCCCCGGCGATCAGCGCGAGATCGGCGACCACCAGCACGGCGGCCAGGGGACGCCGGTGCCGCCGGTTGCGCCACCCCGGCAGCCGCCGGGCGCGCCGCCGTTCCTTTTCGTCCAGCCGGTCGAGCCGGCGTTCCCAGTAGGCCGCGAGCCGGCCGGTCGGTTCGGTCACGTTCCCCCCTCGCGGTAGACCTGGGTGGACAGCGGCGTGAACGGCTCACGGCCGAACACGGCTTCGACCGGCAGGTCGAAGACGGCGCAGATCCGGAACGCCAGGTCCAGGCTCGGATAGTGGTCGCCCCGCTCGAGCGCGCCGATGGTCTGCGGATTGACCTCGACGGCGGTCGCGAGCGCGGCCCTGCTCATCCCGCGTTCGGCGCGAAGCACGGGCAGCCGGTTGTAGATCGGCAGCTCTTTGCCGCGTCTGACCGGGCTCATGCACCATACTGTTGCAAAAACCCAATGAGACGTCAAATCAAGAGAACATCAAGTCCGGCTAGTCGAGAAGACCCGCCAGCGACTTGTCGACAAGTTCCGCCACCCGCGCCCGAGCGGCCTCGGCGTCCGCCGGGATCAGCGCCAGCCGCGTCCGGCGCTCCAGGACGTCCTCGACGTCCAGTGCCCCCTCGTTCCGGACGGCCCACACGACCTCGGCCGCGGTGATCTCCGTCCCGGGTCCCACCGGGGTCGAGAACTCCGTGTCCAGCTCACCCAGGGCTGCCACGCGCGGTGCCTCCGTGCCGTACCGGGCCACCAGCCGCGGCGATGCGTCCACAAAGGACAGTTCGGGTCGCGGCGCCGCGCCCAGCAACGGCAACCGCGCGGTGCGGCAGGGTGCCGCCGTCAGTCCCGCCAGGCGGACCGCCGCGTCGACCGCGTCCTCGGCCATCCGGCGGTACGTCGTCAGTTTGCCGCCCACCACGGTCAGCAGCCCGTCCGAGCCCGCCAGGACCGCATGCTTGCGGGACAGGTCCGCCGACCGGCCGCCGCCCTCCACGAGGGGGCGCAGGCCCGCGTAGGACCCGGCGATGTCCGCCCGGGTCAGCGGCCGGGCGAGCACCGACGACGCCAGTGACAGCAGGAAGTCCACATCGGACTCCGGAACCACCGGCACGGAAGGGATCGAACCGGAAACGGGCTCGTCCGTCAGTCCCAGGTAGACCCGGCCGTCCGGCTGGGGGAGCAGGAACACGAACCGGTTGGTCTCCCCGGGCACGCCGATGTTCACCGACGTCGTCCCCATCGGAACCGTCCCGGGTGCCAGCACCAGGTGCGATCCGAGCGACGGCCGCAGCCGGACCGCGCCCGTCAGCGTCCCCGCCCACACGCCCGTCGCGTTGATGACCTGACGTGCGTGGATGTCCATGGTGGAGCCCGAAATGCCGTCACGCACCTGGACGCGGTCCGCGGACAGCGAAGTGGCCGACAGCCGCGTCAGGATCCGGGCGCCGAACGACGCCGCCGTCCGGGCCAGGGTCACCACCAGCCGGGCGTCGTCGACCAACGCGCCGTCGTAGGCCAGCAATCCTCCCCGCAGGCCACCGGCGGACAGGCCCGGTGCCAACGCCAACGCTTCGGCGGCGGGGACCGAGCGCGGCCGCGGCAGCACGGACGACGGCGTGCGCGCCGCCCGCCGCAGCGCGTCGCCGGCCAGCAAACCGGCCGCGACGACGCGCTGCTGGAGCCGGGAAGTGCTGGGGTACAACGGGAACAGCTGCGGCATCGCGCGCGTGAGGTGCGGTGCCGTGCGCGTCATCAGGATCCCGCGCTCCACCGCGCTCTCGTGCGCCAGCCCGAGTTCGCCGTGGGCCAGGTACCGCAGGCCGCCGTGCACCAGCTTCGACGACCAGCGGGACGTCCCGAACGCGAGGTCGTGCGCCTCGACCAGGGCCACCGACAGACCCCGCGAAGCCGCGTCCAGCGCGATGCCCGTGCCGGTGACCCCGCCGCCGACCACGACGACGTCGACCCGCTCGCCCCCCGCCAGCTCCGCCAGCTCACGTTCGCGGCGCCGCGCGTTGAGCGAGCCCGACGTCACGGCTTCAGCGCCGCGTCGAGCACGTGGGTGAACTCCGCCATCAGCGCCGCCTCGGGCACGTCCGCCGTGGCCGGCCGCAGCGAGAACGCGAACGACTGCACCACCAGCAGCACCGACCGGGACTGGACGGCGACCGGCGCCCGGCGGATCGAACCGTCCTGGTGGCCGGCCTCCAGCAGCTGGTGCAACGCCTGTTCGGCGAACTTCTGCGTCGCGCCGAGCCGCTCCACGATGTACGGGAGGACGAGCTCGGGGTCGACGTCGAGCAGGGTGCGGAACAGCGGATCGGTCGACAGCGCGCGCACACCGGCCGCCGCGATCAGCACGAGCCGGTCGCGGCTGTGGGCGGCGTCGGCGCCGCGTTCGCTCGCCGTGCGCAGCAGCCCGCTGAATTCGCGGGTCATCAGCGCGGCGAGCACGCTGCGGACGTCGGGGAACCGGCGGTAGACGGTCATCCGGCTGACGCGCGCGGTGCGGGCGATCTCGGCGAGTGTGGTGCGGCGCACACCGACGGCCAGCACGCACGAGCGCGCGGCGTCGAGCAGCACGTCATCGGCCACGCGCGTCGCCGTCTGGCGGTTGCGGGTGTCCGCGAGCGCGGAGGAACCCGCGGTCTGGGTGGTGTGACGTTTCACGTCCATATGTCACACTGTAGTCGTGAACCCGCTCATTGACCACCGCCTCCGCCGGTCCTGGACCGAGGACGCATCAGCCGCCGTCCCGTTGCCCGCGCGGGCGGCCAGGTGGCTCGACCAGCGTATCGGTCCGGTCGCCCCCGCCGCCGCTCCAGCGCGGGAAATGCCGGTGGAAATACCGTCACCGAAACTCGCGAAGTCTGCTGAGGACGACCTGGCGAAGGTGGTCGGCGAGGAAAACGTGCTGGTGGACGCCGCGGCACGGCTCGCGCGGGCGACCGGGCTGTCCTACCTCGACCTCCTGCGGCGCCGGGCGGCCTCGGCGGACTTCCCGGTGCCCGACGCGGTGGTGCTCCCGGCCGATCCCGACGAGGTCCAGGCGGTCCTCGACGTCTGCGTCCGGCACGACGTCGGCGTGGTGCCGTTCGGCGGCGGCACGTCGGTGGTCGGCGGCGTCGCGGCGTTGCGCGGCGAGAAGGCGTCGGTGATCGCGCTGGACCTCGTCCGGCTCGACGCGCTCGTGTCGGTCGACGCCGAGTCGCGCATCGCCGTCCTGCAGGCGGGGGTCCGCGGGCCCGCGGCGGAACGGCTGCTCGGCGAGCACGGCCTGACGCTCGGGCACGTGCCGCAGTCGTTCGAGCGCGCCACGATCGGCGGGTTCGCGGCGACGCGCTCGGCGGGCCAGGCGTCGTCGGGTTACGGGCGCTTCGAGGACATGGTGACCGGCGTGCGGCTGGCCACCCCGCGCGGTCCGTGGAAGCTCGGCGTCGCGCCGGCGTCGGCGGCCGGTCCGGACCTGCGGCAGCTCGCCGTCGGCAGCGAAGGAACGCTCGGCGTCATCACGGAAGTCGCGCTGCGGGTGCGGCCGGCGCCGCAGGTCCGGCGGTACGAGGGGTACGCCCTGCCGGGCTGGACGGCCGGCGCCGAGGCGGTGCGGGACCTCGCGCAGCACCACGCGCTCGCCGACGTCACCCGGCTGTCCGATGTGGACGAAACCGAGGTCTCGCTGGCGCTGAACGCGGGCCTGAAGACGGCGGCGCTGCGCCGTTACCTGGCCGCGCGGGGCGTGCGACGGCCGTGTTTCCTCATCGTCGGCTGGGAAGGCACCGCGCACGACGTGGCGCTGCGCCGTCGCGAGACGACCCGGCGGCTGAAGGCGGCGGGCGCCGTCCGTGTCGGCAAGGCGCTCGGCGAATCGTGGCGGCACGGCCGGTTCGCCGGCCCCCGGCAGCGGGATGTCCTGCTGGACATGGGGGTCTGCGTCGAGACGCTCGAAACGGCGGCCTACTGGTCCAATGTGGACGAGTTGCGCGACGACGTCCGGGCGGCCCTGACCGCCGCGCTGGGCCGCGCGATCGTCATGTGCCACATTTCCCATGCGTACGAGACGGGTGCGTCGCTCTACTTCACGGTGTTGACGGCTCGGGACGAAGCCGATCCGGTGGGCCAGTGGCAGCGGGCGAAGGCGGCGGCGTCCGAGGCGATCGCCGGGCTGGGCACGATCTCGCACCACCACGCCGTCGGCGTCGACCACGCGCCCTACCTGGGCGCGGAAATCGGCTCGCTGGGCGTCGAAGTGCTGCGCGCGGCCAAGTCCGCGGTGGACCCGACCGGGATCCTCAACCCGGGAAAGCTGGTGTGACGACTTCGCACGGCACGCCGTGGCCGTCGGCGGCGACGCCGTCGAGCTTCGCCGCTTCGGCCTGCGGGACGTCGGCGGTGCGCACCGGCACGCCGCCGACCAGCAGCGGGTAGCGGATCGGCGCGGCGCCGACGTAGGTGTGCACCTCGGTCAGGCGCGTGCCGTCTTCGAGGGTGACGTCGGGCTCGGTGAGCCGGGCCAGGTGGTAGCGGGTGCCGCGGCCCTCGCAGCGGTCCAGGACCGCGAGCTGGTCCGGCGTCACGAACCAGATGGCGTGGTCTTCGGCGCCGTCCAGCGCGGTGAGGGTGGCGGGGCGCTGGTCGTCGACCACGCGGAAACCGGCGGCCCACACCGCGGCGAGCCCGGCGCAGCGCGCGTGCGCGACCACGACCGGGCCCTCCAAGCCGAGCCGGGCGCGCAGCCAGGTGATCTTCGACGGGTTCGCGTTCGAGCCGTAGGCCAGCACGGCCAGCCGCTCGCGCCAGCCCGCAGGGGCGGTGTCGAGCGGGTGCCCGACGCCGTCGACGTGCACGAACGAGTAACCCGGCCGGGTGCCCGGGTAGGGCTCGGCCGGGTACTCGTCGTCGGTGAAGAGGGTCAGAACGTCACCACGCTGCGCAGGACGTCCCCGTGGTGCATGCGCTCGAAGGCCTGCTCGACACCGTCGACGCCGATCCGCTCGGTGACGAACTTGTCCAGCGGCAGCCGGCCCTGCAGGTAGAGGTCGACGAGCATCGGGAAGTCCCGGCTCGGCAGGCAGTCGCCGTACCACGACGACTTGAGCGAGCCGCCGCGCGAGAAGAAGTCGATCAGCGGCAGGTCGTCCAGCCGCATGTCCGGCGTCGGCACGCCGACCAGCACGACGGTGCCGGCCAGGTCGCGCCCGTAGAAGGCCTGCCGCCAGGTCTCGGGCCTGCCGACGGCGTCGATCACGACGTCCGGGCCGAAGCCGCCGGTGGCCTCTTGCATGGCCTCGACGACCTGCGCTTCGGACAGGCCCTTGCTGTTGACGGTGTGCGTGGCACCGAAGTCCTTCGCCCAGGTGAGCTTCCGGTCGTCCATGTCGATGGCGACGATGGTGGTGGCGCCCGCGAGCTTCGCCCCGGCGACGGCGGCGTCCCCGACCCCACCGCAGCCGATCACCGCGACGGAGTCACCGCGGGTGACGGCACCGGTGTTGATGGCCGCACCGAGCCCGGCCATGACCCCGCAGCCGAGCAGCCCGGCCACGGCGGGTTCGGCGTCCCGGTTGACCTTTGTGCACTGTCCGCTGTGGACAAGGGTCTTCTCGAGGAAGGCACCGATGCCGAGCGCGGGCGACAGCTTGGTGCCGTCCTGCAGGGTCATCGGCTGGGCGGCGTTGAAGGTGGCGAAGCAGTACCACGGTTTGCCGCGCTTGCAGGCCCGGCAGGTACCGCAGACGGCCCGCCAGTTGAGGATGACGTAGTCACCGGGTTCGAGGTCGGTGACGCCGTCGCCGACGGCCTCGACGACCCCGGCGGCCTCGTGGCCGAGCAGGAACGGGAAGTCGTCGTTGATCCCGCCTTCGCGGTAGTGCAGATCGGTGTGGCAGACCCCGCAGGCCTGGACGTTCACGACGGCTTCGCCGGGACCGGGATCGGGCACGAGGACGGTCTCCAGCGAGACGGGCTCGCCCTTACCCCGCGAAACGACCCCCTGCACCTCGTACGGCATGCGAATCCACCTTCCGGCTCTGGCTGGTCCTGACGGCAGCTAATCACGGATCGCGCGGACATGGCGACATCCGCATGAGTGACGTTTGCGCAACGAGTTGCGTGTTACGCAACTCGACCGGTGGTTTGCGCGGCGGGCCTGCGGAGGATGGCTGTGCTGCGGTGGAGCGGCGCTGTGGTCGGCGACTTGAGCGCAGGCGGCGGCGCAAGGGCAGGTGGCTCGGCGGCGCGAGGTCGGCGACTCGGGGCCGTCAGCGGTCCGGCGCCCGGTCACAGTTGCGGCTCGGCGGCGCGGCCCCCGCCGCGGTCCGGCGGGGTGCTCCTGCAGCTTGCTCGGCGAGTTGCACGGGCCTCCGGCCCCCGTCTTCCAGCTTACCGGGCACCACCGACAGTCCCGGGCGGCTCCGGCAGCGCCATCGACGCCAGCTTCACCGGGTCCGCCACCGACGCGATGCTCACGATCCGCCCGTCCACCACCGTGAACGCCACCACCGACATCGGTGTCCCGTCCGCGCGCCACGCCACCACGCCCGGCAGGCCGCCGACGAACACCGCGCTGCCGTCCGCCGCCGCGCCGATCCTGGCTCCCGCCGCCACGTTCGTTGCGCCCAGGACCACCACCACGCCGTCCGGGGTGTCGACCGTCAAGCGGACCTCCGGGTCGAGGATGCGCAGCAGCTGCTCGAAGTCGCCATCACGAGCCGCCGTCAGGAACGCCTGGACCACCTCGCGCTGGGACGGCCCGGCCGGCACCGAGGGCGTCCGGACCTTGCGGCGGGCGCGGCTGGCCAGCATCTTGGCCGCGGCCGGGCTCTTGCCCAGGATGCGGGCGATCTCCTCGAACGGCACCGCGAACAGGTCGTGCAGCACGAACGCCAGCCGCTCGCCCGGGCCGAGCGACTCCAGGACCACCAGCAGCGCCAGCCCCACCGAGTCGGCCAGCTCCGCGTCCGCCTCCGGGCCCTCCTCGACCGCCACCACGATCTCGTCGTAGGGCGACTCGGGGCGGGCCTTGCGCGACCGCAGCACGTCCAGGCTGATCCGGCCGACCACCGTCGTCAGCCAGCCGTCGAGGTTCTCGATCGCCGTCGCGTCCTGGCGGGCCAGCCGGAGCCAGGCCTCCTGGACCGCGTCCTCCGCGTCGGCGTGCGAGCCCAGCAGGCGGTGCGCCACCGCGTGCAACCGGTCGCGCCGGGCTTCGAACGCCGCGGCCACCGTGTCGGACATGTCGTTACCTTCCTCGATCCTGCTCCGTCGTGGACATGACGAGCCCGGAGGGGCACAGGTAACCGATGGAGGAACGATGGAACCACGGCTGAAGAGCACCAGCAGTCCCGAGGTGACCGGCGCGGTCCAGCAGCTGTTCAAGGCGGTGCACGCCGCCGGCGTCGACCCGCTGCTGCTGGAGCTGGTCCACCTGCGGGCCAGCCAGATCAACGGCTGCGCCCCGTGCACCTACGCGGGTGTCCAGTCGGCGAAGAAGCAGGGCGAGACCGACGACCGGCTGCACAGCGTCGTCGCCTGGCGCGAGACGCCGTTCTTCACCGAGCCGGAACGGGCCGCGCTGGCGCTGACCGAAGCCGCCACCCGGATCGAGGACGGCCAGCCGGGCGTCACCGACGAGATCTGGGCGGCCGCCGCCGCGCACTTCGACGAGAAGCAGCTGTCCGCGATCGTCCTGCACATCGCGCTCAGCGGCTTCTTCAACCGGATCAACCGCGCGATCCGGGAGCAGGCCGGCAAGACCTGGTGAGCCCGGCGGGGCGCCGGTCGCGGCGCCCCGCCGACGCCGGTCAGGCCGGGGTGATGAGGTACGCGATGCCGCCGGGGCCGCCCGCCACGGAGCCGTCCGCGCGGTAGCGCTTGGTCCGCTGCCAGATCTTCTCGAACTGGTCGCGCTTGTACACGTTCCGGACCCGGTCGTTGCTGCTCGACGCCGGGTCGTTCGCGATCACGTCGCCGTCCTTCGTGAAGCCGACGACGACCATGATGTGCCCCGAGGTCCCGTAGCCGGCGCCGTCGAGCTCCGAGGACAGGAACGACTGCGACGTGATCACCGGGATGCCGCGCGCGATGTACTCCTCGAGCTCGTTCAGCGAGTGCAGCCGCGTGATGTGGCCGCGCAGCCCGCGCGACGCCGCGTACGCGGTGTTGAACGGCCAGTTGCCGGTGCCGTCGTAGGCGTGGTCGTAGGTGTAGCGCGCCGCGAACGCCACCTGCGGGTCGACGTAGTCCGCCGGGATCCACGACATCTCCTCGGCCGACGGCTTCTTGCCCCAGTACTCGGCCACCATCTCCGTCGACGTCGGACTGCACCAGGCTTCGCCGCCCCCGCCGTACTGCGGGAACTGTCCCTTGTGGAGGTTCTGCGCGTACGCGGGCACCTTCAGCTCGATCCCGGCAGCCCGGCCCGGCTTGGTCGTCTGGACGTCGAAGCGGTCCGGCACGGCCGACGTCATCGCGCCCAGCAGGCTCACCGACGGCGTCGCGCCCGACCCGGCTTCGCGGTACAGGCTGATCCGCAGGTGGTACGACTTCAGCGTGACGCCGGTCTTCATGACCAGCGTGTCGACGTCCACCATGGCGTTGGCGTCGTCCTGGCCGTCGACGCTGGTGCGCAGGATGTCGGCGTCCCCGCTGGCCCAGCGGCCCATCACGTACCACGCGGTTTCGGCGCCCGCGGACGTCCGGCCCTGCGCCTCCACCTGCAGCCAGGTCTTCGACGGCGTCTTGGCGTTCCACGACGCCACCAGCTGCGTCGCGCCGAACCCCAGCCGGTACGACGGCGACGTCCACTGGCCGTATTCGTACGTTCTGGTCGTGCCGAGCTCCGGTTCGGTGTGCTGCACCGTGCCGATCGGGTGCGTGATGCGCAGCCCGTCCCGGTTCAGCGCCACCCCGGCGAAGCCGCCTTCGTGGAAGCGGCCACCGGTCCACTCGTGGTAGTCGATCGCCTCGTCGTCGCGGGGCCGGACGGGCCCGGCCTCGGCGACCTGCGCGGTAACAACGGATAACACAACCACTGACAATAAGGTGAACAACTTGCGTACGCGCATCCCGGCTCCCTGATCGGCCCACCCAGTAGCCAGGGATTTTCGCCGGTCCGGCCGGGTATGTAAACAGGTACCTAGAGGACGGCCTGCGTCTGTGTCACTTTCGCGACCAACTTGCCTTCGTCGTCGTGGATTTCGGTCTCCACCACGACGAACTTGCGGCCGGCGTGCAGTGGTCTGGACGACGCAACGGCGTAGCCCGAACGCACCGCGCGCAGGAAGTTCGTCTTCGACTCGACGGTCGTGGTGCCCTGCCCGCCCTCGGGCAGGTTGAGGAACGCGCACACGGCACCGGTCGAGTCGGCCAGCGCCATGAGCGCACCCCCGTGCAGCGCGCCCCCGAGCGTGCAGAGGCTCTCGTCCCACTTCAGCCGGCTGCGGACGAGCTCACGCCCGTGCTCCAGCACCTCGACACCGAGGCGTTCGGAGAACGGCATGGAGCGGTGGAAGAGCTGCGTGCCTTCAAGATCAGTCATGCGACCACTGTGCCGCACCTCCCGCCGGTCGTGAGTGGTAAGGCGGGTTAGAACACGCCTTACCACTCACGACAGCCGCGGCAGGCTCAGGACAGGGGGTTGACCAGCAGCAGTTCCGTGTTGTGGTCCTCGGCCGCGCCGACGCGGCCCAGGTTGGTGTGGATGTCGTTGTAGGACAGCTCCCGGTACAGCGACGCAAGCGCTTGCGGGGTCCGGGCGTCGTAGTCCACCGCGTACGGCGCCTGTGCCTCGATCAACGTCGTGAACAGCGACAACGTGCCGTCGGCGTTGTCGGCGACCTCCACGATCCGGGCGTGCTGCGGGAAGTCGACGTGCGAGGCGGTGTTGATCTCCCAGAAGCCCTGCTGCGGCGTGTTGCCCGCGTGCGGGGTGATCTTGTTGAGGTGCGTGTGGCCGTTGACCCAGGCCAGCACGTTCGGGAACCGCTTCAGCAGCGCGACGAACGCGTCGCCGTTCAGCCGCGGGTCGAGCAGGTGGCGCGAGTCCGGCAGCAGGTTGGTCATCGTGCCGCTGGTGTGGTGGCTGAACAGGATGAACAGCTCGTCGGTGACCGCGTGGGTGACCTTGCGGCCGAAGAAGTCGTAGTAGGTGGAGCTGTTGCGCTTCAGCGTCGACTCGACCCACGAGTACTGCGCGAGGCCGATCGAGCCGTCGGCGAACCCGGCGTCGGTGGTGGTGTCGAGGCTGATCCCGGTGACGCCGGGCGCGATGCGGAACGTGTAGTAGACGTTCTGGCCGTCGGCGTTGGCGCTGGTGAAGCCGTGTCCGACCGGGCCGGGGCCGGTGTTGGCGGTGTCGAGGTGCGCGCGGACGAACTCGCCGGTGCCGAACGGGCGCCGCCGGGCGTCCGGCGTGACCTCGCGGATCGTGCCGCTGCCGCCGAACAGCTCGGCGACCGGGACGCCGGAGCCGCTCTTGATGGCGTCGGCGAGCTTCTTCGCCGTGGTCTCGTCCTTGCCGATCACCTTGTACCGGCCGGTGTACCAGGCGTCGATGCCCGGGATGTTCGCCGGCAGCGAGCCGACGATGCTGTCGTCGTGGTTGCCGAACGTGCAGAACCACGGAACGTCGAGCCCGGGTGCGGTGAAGGTCTTCGTGGCCGCTTCGAGCAGGCCGGGGATCTGCGGGAAGCCCTTGGCGGAGTAGTCGTCGGTGCCAGGCTTGCCCGGGTTCCAGAACTCGTGGTTGCCGGAGTTCTGGACGCCCTCGTAGGCGCCTGTGTCGCCGGAGTTCGGGGTGACGCTGCCGCCGTTGAGGACCTTGAGGAACCAGTCGAGCTCGATCAGCTCGTGGTTGTCGGTGTTGTCGCCGGTGGTGACCATCAGGTCGAACGGCCGCCCGGTGAACGGGCCCTGCCGCACGCTGTTGACGCGTTCGACGAGCGCGCTGGTGGCGACGGTGCCGAGGACTTCCTGCGGCCGGTGCGCGGAGCCGATGAAGGGGTGCAGGTACTCGAACCGCGCGGGGCTCTCGGCGTCGGTGATGTGCAGGTCGGTGAACTGGACGAACGAGCTGAGGGCGCGGCGGCGGTCGTCGCGCCCGCTCTGCGGCGTGGCGAGGTCGCTGCGCACGACCAGCGGCCACCCGGGGCCGGCGGACAGGCGCGAGTAGGTGCTGGTGCCCCCGCCCGCGGCGACCTGCTCGAGGGTCGTGCCGGACGTGCTGACCGAGCGGGTGCTCGTGAGCCGCAGGGCGCGGTCGAGGGCGTTCGCGGTGGGCGTGCACAGCAGCAGCCCGAGACCGGCGGCGCCCGCGGTGGCGAAGGTGCGCCGGGTGAGTTCGGCCATGGTTGTTCGCTCCCCAGTCTTCTCGGTTGACCGGCACGCTGCCGGGCGTGGGTGGACACGGGGTGAACGTGAAAAACATTCACCGTGACAATTGAGTTCACCCTGTCACAGTTGCCGAGCTGGGGTGTACCGCCGAAGGTTGTGGTCATTTCCGCCGCGGACGGCTCAGCAGAAGGCGCCGCACGTGGTCACGGCGGTCGCCGCGGTGAAGAAGAGGACCACCACGATGATCGCCGGGATCATCGCGATGCCACCGCAGACCAGTCCGGCGATGGCCATGCCACGGCCGGTGTAGCCGGGCCGGGAGCTCTGCTGCAGGCCGGCCCAGGACAGCCCGATCGCGATCAGGCCCATGACCACGTCGCCGATGGGGATCCAGAAACCGATCAGCGCGAGGATGCCGACCACCATGCCGGCGACGGCCAGCCCGCTGTTGCGCAGCATCGGGTACGGGCTCGGGGCCGCCGCGTACTGCACCGGGTAGGACTGGGACGGCACCGGCACCGGCACCGGCGCCGAGGCCGGGTACTGCGGGTCGTCCGGGTTGACGGGCGGGTAGGGGGTGGAACTGGTCATCACGCACCTGCTTCCTGAGAGACGCTCCCAAGTCGCAGCCGGGCCGCCGCGTGTTACGAGCCGCCCAAACCGGACTCCGTCACCCCGCGCACCAGGTACCGCTGCAGGAACACGAACAACAGCACGATCGGCAGGATCGACACCGCCGCCGCCAGGAACAGGAGGTTAAGCTGCGGGTTCTGGGCCGTCAGCAGGCCCGACAGCGCCACCTGGACCGTCCACGAATCCGGCGACTGCGCGATGATCAGCGGCCACAGGAACGCGTTCCAGCTGCCGATCACGGTGATGACCGCGACCGCGGCGAAAAAGCCCTTCGAGTTCGGCACCACGATCCGCCGGAACACGCCCCAGCGGCTCAGGCCGTCGACCCGGCCCGCCTCCTCCAGCTCGCGCGGGAAGTCGAGGAAGTACTGGCGGAACAGGAACACGCTGAACGCGCTGAACAGCCCGGGGATGACCAGCCCGCGGAAGTCGGACAGCCAGCCCAGCGACGAGACCACCACGAAACTCGGCACGAACGTCACCGACGTCGGGATCATCAGGGTCGCCAGCACCGCGTAGAACACGATCTTGGAATGCCGGTACGGGATCCGTGCCAGGCCGTAGCCCGCCAGTGAGCAGACCACCAGCAGGCCGGTCGTCTGCAGGGTGGCGACCACGGCCGAGTTCAGCAGGCTGCGCGCGAAGGGGACGTCCGAAAGCGAGAACAGCCGCGAAAAGTTCTCCCAGTGCACTGTGGACGGGAAGAACGTCCACTGTGGAGACGTGATGTCCGATCGCGACGCCAGGCCGTTGCGCAGCAGCAGGTAGAACGGCAGCAGGAAGAGGATTGCCGCCACGACAAGGGACGTCCACCGCAGGAACGCCCTCATGACACCCGCCCGAACCGCAGCACCCGGCCCTGCAGCAACGTCACCAGTGCGATGAGCAACGCCAGGATCACCGCCCCCGCGCTGCCGCGGCCGAGGTCCTGGCCGCCCGAACCCAGTGACGTGTAGTACAGGTACACCAGCGGCGGCCGGGCGAACGGCGGATAGCCGCGCGAGTCGCCCATGATGTTGTAGAACTCGTCGAACGCCTGGTAGGCGTTGATCAGGTTCAGCAGCAGCACCGCCACCGCCGTCGCGCGCAGCTGCGGCAGCGTGATGTGGCGGAACACCTGCCAGCCCGGTTTCGCGCCGTCGAGCCACGCCGCTTCGTAGAGCTGGGCCGGGATCCGCTGCAGGGCCGCGATGAACAGGATCATGTAGAACCCCAGCTGCAGCCACAGCCTCGCCGTCACCAGCACTACCCAGTACAGCGGTGGGTGCACCGTCCCGGTCCAGGCCACCGGGTCGATCCCGAACACCGAAAGCACCGTGTTGGCCAGTCCATATCGGACACCGGAGAACAGCGATGTCTTCCACACCAGCGACGCCACCACGTACGAGCACGCGAACGGCAGGAAGAACACCGACCGGAAGAACGCACGCGCGAACCGGAGCTGGTTGACGCCGAGGGCCAGCGCCAGCGACAACGCGAACGTCAGCGGCACGATGAACAGCGCGAACACGCTGAACGTCCCCAGGCTCGACAGGAACGGCTCGTCGGTGAGCATGTGCGCGTAGTTGTCCAGCCCGACGAACTCGGTCGGCGTCACCGTGTTGCGCGCGTCGAAGAACGACAGGTACGCGCTCCAGCCGATCGGCAGGTACGCGAACACCGCCAGCCCGATCAGGAACGGCCCGACGAACAACCAGAACGCGCGCGCATCGCGCCGCTTCATCCGAACAAGCGCTTCAGCTCGGCGCGAGCCACCTCGACGGCGGTTTTCACCTGTGCTGCCGGATCCGCGCCCTCCTTCGCGATCTTCGCGACCGCGTCGGACAACGCCGTGTTCGCCTGCTGTGTCCACACCGGACCGCCGACGAGGTGGCTGTGCTCCTTGACGAACCGGGCCGCGTCGGCGGCCGGGCCGGACTTGAGGCTGTCCGCGCGGCCGACCAGGCTCTGCCGGGCCGGGACGTGGAAGCCGAACTTCGTCGCGAACTCCAGCTGGTCCTGCGTCTGGTCGATCCACAGCCACTTCACGAACGCCTTGGCCTCGGCGACGTGCGCGCTCTTGGCGTTCACCATCGCGCCGTACGCCCCGACCGGCACCGACGGCGCGCCGCTGCCGTCCAGCTTCGGGAACGGCAGGACGCCGAAGTCGTCGTCGAACGCCTGCCGGATCTTCGGCACGTTCCACAGCCCGGTCCACTGCATCGCGGTGAGCCCGTCGATGAACGCGCCCGGGTCCGACCAGTCCGCCGGCGCACCGAGCAGCAGGGAACCGTTGGCGTTGAGCGTGTGCAGCTTGGCCAGCGCCGTCGCCGCGCGCGGGTCGTCGAAGCCGACCTCGCGGTTGTCGTTCTTCAGGTAGTCGAGCCCCGCCGACCACAGCAGGGGGCCGGTGAGCACGCCGACGCCGCCGTCGTTGCCCGCGAAGAAGCCCTTGACGCCGTCCTTGGTCAGCTTCGCGGCCGCGTCGACCAGCTCGTCGACCGTCTGCGGCGGCTGCACGCCCGCCGCCTGCAGCAGGCTCTTGCGGTAGAAGAGCACCTGCGTGTCGGTGGCCTGCGGGATGCCGTAGACCTTGCCCTCGACGGTCTGCGCGGCCAGCACGGCCGGGCTGAAGTCGCCCTTCACCGGCGCGATGACGTCGTCGAGCGAGACGACCTGGTTCTGCCGCACCCAGTCGATCTTGACCTGCGCCTCGAAGACGTCCGGCACCTTGCTGTTCTGCAGCGCGGTGACGATCTTCGAGTCGTAGTCGCCCGGGTTCCACTGCACGGTCACGGCCGCGCCCGGGTAGCTCGCCGCGTACCGCTTGACGGCGTCCTGGACACCGTCCTCGCCGTAGGCGTGGTACCACTGCTGGAGCGCGACCTTCGGCGCGTCCGACGGCGGCGGCCCAGCCGAGTAGGCCGTCGAGGGCGGCGGGTCACCCTGCCGCCCGGTGTTCGACCCGCATGCCGTCGCCAGCGCGCCCATGCCTGCGAGCGCGAGAAAGCTCCGCCTGTTCCGCTGCATCCCCAGAACCCCTCCGACGTGCCCCGAAGACCACCATGAGGGAGGTAGGTTCCCCCATGGTGGCCTTCTCAAGCGTGAAGACTCGCCGGAGATTTACCCGTTAGAGCTGGGCGATGTCGAGCTTTCCCTCGGAGTAGGACGCGCGGATCCGCTTCTTGTCGAACTTGCCGACGCTCGTCTTGGGGACTTCGTCCACGAACGTCCAGTTCTCCGGCAGCTGCCACTTCGCGACCTTGTCGGCCAGGTAGTCGCGCAGCTCCTCCGGCGTGACGCGCTGGCCCTCCTTGAGCACGACGGCGACCAGCGGCCGCTCGTCCCACTTCTCGTCGGGGATGCCGACGACCGCGGCCTCGGCGACCGCCGGGTGGCCCATCACCTGGTTCTCCAGGTCGACCGAGGAGATCCACTCGCCGCCGGACTTGATGACGTCCTTGGCGCGGTCGGTGAGCGTCAGGTAGCCGTCGGCGCTGATCTTGCCGACGTCACCGGTGCGCAGCCAGCCGTCGTGGAACTTGTCCGGGTCGATGTCACTGCCGCCGTAGTACGACGCCGCGATCCACGGGCCCTGGACCTCGAGCTCGCCGACGGCGTCGTTGTCCCACGGCAGCACCGCGCCGTCGTCGTCGATCAGCCGGGCCCGAACCGACGCCGGGAAGCGGCCCTGCGTGTAGCGGTAGCGCCAGGCCTCTTCGCCGGTCGCCGACGCCGGCGGGCGGGCGACGCTGCCCAGCGGCGACGTCTCGGTCATGCCCCAGGCGTGCAGGATCGAGACGTTGTGCTTCTCCTGGAACGCGTGCATCAGCGACGGCGGCACCGCCGACCCGCCGACCACGACTTCGCGCAGGTGGGAGATGTCCTGCGGATGGGCTTCGAGGTGGGCGAGCAGGCCCTGCCAGACGGTCGGGACCGCGCCCGCGAACGTCGGCTTCTCGGCCGCCAGCAGCGCGGCGATCGGCGCGGGCTGGAGGAAGCGGTCCGGCATCAGCAGCGACGCACCGACCATCAGCGCCGCGTACGGCAGGCCCCACGCCATCGCGTGGAACATCGGCACGATGGCCAGCGCGGTGTCGCTCTGCGCCAGGTTCATGCTGTCGCTCATGCAGACCTGCATCGAGTGCAGCCAGATCGACCGGTGCGAGTAGGCGACGCCCTTCGGGTCACCGGTCGTGCCCGAGGTGTAACACATCGCGGCGGCCGAGCGCTCGTCGACGTCGGGCCAGTCGAAGGTGTCCGGCTGGCCGGCCAGCAGCTCGGCGTAGGAGTGGACCTGGACGCCGTCGGGGGCCTGCAGCGACGCGGCGTCGCCGTTGGCCACGATGACGTGCCGGACGGTCTTGAACTCGGGCAGCTGCTTCGCCAGCAGCGGGACCAGGGTGCCGTCGACGATGACGACCTGGTCCTCGGCGTGGTTGGCGACGAACACCAGCTGCTCCGGGAACAGCCGGATGTTCAGCGTGTGCAGCACGGCGCCCATCGCCGGAACGGCCAGGTAGGCGGCCATGTGCTCGGCGTTGTTCCACATGAACGTGCCGACGCGCTGGTCGCCTGTCACGCCGAGGCTCCGGAGGGCGTTCGCGAGCCGCGCGGCGTGGCGGCCGAGGTCGCCGTAGGTCTCCCGGCGGGCTTCTGAACCGGTCCAGGTGATGACTTCGCTCGCCGAGTGCACCGACGTGCCGTGGCGAAGCAGGTTCGCCAGCGACAGCTGGCCGTCCTGCATGGTGCTCAACATGGTCGCTCCCGGGGGGTCGTTCGCCGGTGAACTGGGGTTGGGCCGACTCTAGTGCGGATCGGGTGAAGCGGGCATGGTCGACAACGGCTCCGTTCGGTCACGGTCGTCGCGCGATCGGGCGACGACCGGACGATGATCAAGATCATCAATTTTTCGGCTTTTCCTTATGGGCAAGGAAATGTGCGCGAGAACAGCGCGTGGCGGCGGCTCCACTTCCGGGTGAGAAGGGCCACCCGGGACCCTTCTCGGGAGCGTTTCCGCAGGCCGGAGCGGGTTGCCCGGCATCACCTCCGGGGGTAATAAGTGCGTGTCGGTTGCACGGGCACGAAGCCGGTGGCGTTTACTGGGCCCGTGGCAAGAGACGGCTGAGCAGCGCTTGCAGGAGCAAGCACTCACAAAAGCTGTCGGCCGCGAAAGCGGAGACCTGAGAGGAAAGGACACTACGTTGGCTCTGCCTACGTTGACTCCGGAGCAGCGCGCCGAGGCCCTGGCCAAGGCCGCCGAGGCTCGCAAGGCGCGTTCGGAGCTGCTCGCGTCGATCAAGTCCGGCAAGGAGAGCATCGAGAAGGTGCTCAAGCAGGCCAAGGAGAACAAGACCATCGGGAAGACGAAGGTCACCCAGCTGCTGAAGGCCGTCCCCGGCCTCGGCGCGGTGAAGGTCGCCGCCCTGCTCGAGCAGGCCGGCATCGACCCGGACCGGCGTGCGGCCGGCCTGGGCGAGCGCCAGCGCGAGGCGCTCATCGACGCGCTCAAGTAGCTCGTCACCTGGAGCTGACCGCGAGGGGAGTGTCGTGAGCGACACTTCCCTCGCGGATCTCCCATCGCCTGGGACGCTGGTGTGGTGAGTTCTCTGTCCTCTGGGGCCGAGCCCCAGACCCCAGCCGGGGGGCAAGCCCCCCTGGACCCCCCAGGAGCGGTCAGGCCGGCGACCCCGGCTGACCTCGCCGCCCGCTACCAGCGAGGCGACTTCCTCTTCACGACGACGTCCCGTGCCCTGCTGGCGCAGGGCGCGCTCCGGACTGTCACCGAGACGGACCCGCGACGGCTCGCCTCGGCGATCCCCGGCGTCCTGGCCGAGACCGGCGCGCCGCTGGCCGTCGGCGTCCTCCCGTTCGACACCGGGCCCGACACGAAGGTGCCGGGCCACCTCGTCGTGCCCCGGACCGTCCACCGCTCTTCGGGGGCGCCTTCCTTGCCGCGCGAGACGCTGCCGGCGCCCGTGCGGGTGCGTGCGGTGCCGTCCCCTTCGCTGCACATGTCGGCGGTGCGTTCCGCGGTGGCTGCTCTGGCCGCGCGTGACCTGCGCAAAGCCGTCCTGGCGCGGGCGCTGGACCTCGAGTTCGACGCGCCGGTGCCCGCCGAGAGCATCGTGCGGAACCTGGCCGTCGGGAACCCCCGGCACTTCACGTACGCGGCCGAGCTGCCGGGCGGGCGCTCGCTCGTCGGCGCGACGCCCGAGCTGCTGCTGCGCCGCACCGGCCGGACGGTGTTCTCCTCCCCGCACGCCGGCTCGATGCCGCGGTCGGCGGACCCGGTCGTCGACCGCGCGAACGGCGAGGCCCTGCGGACGTCCCGCAAGGACCAGCTCGAGCACGCGGTGGTGATCGACTACCTGGTCGAGGCGCTGCGGCCGTTCTGCCGGACGCTGGACGTCCCGGCCGGCCCGGAGCTGGTCACCACCCCGGCGATCTGGCACCTGCGCACGCCGATCACGGGCGAGCTGGCCGACCCGGACATCACGGCCCTGGACCTGGCGGCGGCGTTGCACCCGACCCCGGCGATCTGCGGCACGCCGACGGAGGGCGCGCGTGACCTGGTGAAGGAGCTGGAGCCGTTCGACCGCGACTACTACGCGGGAGCGGTCGGCTGGGTCGACGCGGCAGGCGACGGCGAGTGGGCGGTGGCGATCCGCTGCGCGGAGATCGCCTCGACGTCGATGCGGCTGTACGCGGGCGGCGGCATCGTGGCGGCGTCGGACCCGCAGGCGGAGCTGGACGAGACGACGGCGAAGTTCCGCACGCTGCTGACCGCGATGGGCCTGGAGGACGTCGCTTAGCCGGTCCAGAGGACGCGAAGCAGGTCGACCCGGTTCTGCTCCTCCAGGATCAGGTACGTGAGGAGGCCCTCCCCGTGCGGCCCGAACGCCAGGTTGCGCATCGAGCCAGGGCGTGGAGCGCCTGCTGTGGCAACGCGCGGATCTGGTCCTGGACGTCGGGGTACACCTCGATGTCGTAAGCCACAGCTACAGGCCGAGCTCCGACTTGAGCGAGTTCCACGGCCGGGTGCCGGCGGGCGGTTCTCCGGTGCGCTGGGCGTGCTCGGCCGACTGCACCATGCGCCGGTGCGCCACTGGGTCCGCCTGCGTGCTCCGGGCGATCCGCCGCCAGGACTCCAGCGTTTCCACGAGGTCCGTCAGGCTCAGAGCTTCGCGGGCGACGTCGAGAGCGTGCCGGTAGTCGCGGTCGAACCGGGGTACGTCCTCGGGCAGGAGCGCGGCCCGGATGGCCGCGGGTGAGGTGCCCGACGGGTACCTCGGCTCGTCCGTGCTCGCCGGTGTGGACATGCCCGCAACTATAGCTGCGGGACCCAGTGCTCCTCGGTGACCGACAGCTCCTCGGTGGTCAGCACCGCGATGGCCGCCCGATACCCGTCCGCGGCCTTCAGGTCTGCCAACCGGGTTGTCGCCGGGTCCAGCGCCGGGTCGCCCGAGGACACCAAGCTCGCCGGTTCGTCGTAACGGGAGAACGTGATGCTCTGCAGCGGGATGCGCAGGCCCTTGCCGGTGGCCTTCATCACCGCCTCCTTGCGGGTCCAGTAGACGAAGAACGCCGCCGCCTTCTCCGCCGGGTCCAGGCCCGCGAGGTGCCCGGCCTCGGCCGGGCTCAGCGCGTACTCGATCAGGCCGTCGTCCGCGCGGCGGTTCGCCGTTTCGACGTCCAGGCCGACCGGGACCGACGGGGTCGCCGCCACGCCGATCAGGTCGCCCGAGTGCGAGATCGACAGCGTCAGGTCCGCGCCCGGGATGCGCGGGCGCCCGTGGGGCTTGCCGCAGTCTTCGCAGGTCGCGTCGAACTTCACGGACTCGAGCGGCAGGCCGAGCCGCTCGGCCGCGACCGTCTTCGCCAGGACGCGGCCGGTGAGGAACCGGCGCTTGTCCGCCTCCTGCCGGTACGCCTCGAACCGGCCCTGTTCGACGTCGTCGAGCAGGCGCATGAAGCGATCTTCGGTGGGCAACGGCGACGACCAGCGGACCTCGATCTCCATCACCCCCCGATCTTCCCGGGCGCGGAAGCCGTTGTCACGAATTCCGGCCGAGGTCTGGGGTTACCCAGGGGCGAAGAGGTACCCTGGAGCTAAGCAAGCGCTTAGCCAGTGTCGGAGGAGCAGCCAAGCCATGGACTTTTCACTCAGCACCGAAGAACGGGAAGTGCGCGACTGGGTCCGCACGTTCGTCCAGCGGGAGCTGGTCCCGCTCGAGCAGGAAGTCCTCCGCCGCGAGCGCGCCCACCAGCCCGGCCTGACCGGCGAGGAGCTCAAGGACCTCCAGCTCAAGGCGAAGGACTCCGGCTTCTGGGGCGTGCTGACCCCCGAGGAGTACGGCGGCATGGGCCTGTCCGCCGTGATGGCCGCGCTGCTGGAGGCCGAACTCGGCCGCACCTTCGTGCCGTTCCGCTTCGGCGGGGCCGCCGACAACATCCTGTTCCACGCCAACGAGGAGCAGAAGCAGACCTACCTGCTGCCGACCATCTCCGGCGAGCGCAAGTCGTGCTTCGCGATCACCGAGCCGGGCGCCGGGTCGGACGCCAAGGCCATCCGGACCACCGCCCGCAAGGACGGCAGCGACTGGATCATCAACGGCGAGAAGACCTTCATCACCGGCGGCAACGAGGCCGACTTCACCATGGTCTTCGCCATCACCGACCCGGAAAAGGGCGCGAACGGCGGCGTCACCTGCTTCCTCGTCGACCGCGAGGCCGGCTGGAAGTCCGAGTACATCGACACGATGGGCGAGTGGGGCCCGGCGTCGCTGATCTTCCAGGACGTCCGCGTGCCGGAGACGCAGATCCTCGGCGAGGAGGGCCGCGGCTTCGAACTCGCCATGCAGTGGATCGGCCAGGGCCGCTACCTGCTGCCCGCGCGCGCGATCGGCTCGTGCGAACGGCTGATCTCGATGGCCATCGAGCACGCCAACACGCGCGAGACGTTCGGGCAGAAGATCGCCGAACGGCAGGCCATCCAGTGGATGATCGCCGACTCCGGCGTCGAGCTGGAAGCGCTGCGCTGGCTGGTGCTGCACGCCGCCTGGCAGGTCGACCAGGGCCTGGATTCGCGGCACGCGCAGTCGATGGCGAAGCTGTACGGCGGCCAGAAGGCCAACGAAATCGTCGACCGCGTCCTGCAGATCCACGGCGGCATGGGTTACACGCGCGAGCTGCCGGTCGAGCGGTGGTACCGCGAGCTGCGGCTGCTGCGCATCTACGAGGGCACCGACGAGATCCAGCGGCGGACCATCGCGCGCAACCTGCTCAAGGGGCACGTCAAGGTTGGCAGCACGCTGGGCTGAGAACGCGAGACGCTGCTTTTCGGGGGTTCCGGGTGGCGGAGCCCCCGGCTCGGGGCGAAGCCCCGGACGGCAGAGCCGTCAAGACCGCCCTCTCCGGCGGTCTTGACGGCTGTCCAGAACCTGCTTACTTCTTGTTGCGAATGGCGATCGGGACGCCCGCGAGGTCCTCTTCGTTGCACAGGAGCTTCACGTCGTAGTACGGCGAACCCTGGCGGTCGTCGTAGTCGAGGTGGATGGCCAGGACGTCGAGCGGCTCGCCCAGCCACTCCTGGGCCTGACGTAGCCACTTGGCGCAGCGCTCCAGAGCCGCGGGGAGATCGTCGTCACGGAACTCGACGGGGCGATAGGGGACATCCTGCACCTGATCGCGGGGGTGTGCCGGCGCCGGGAGGCCCGGCGCGAGACCCGAGTCGTCCAGTTCCAGTTGGATCGTTTCCTCAGTCACCCTTCGAGCGTCCCCCACCCGCGCCGTCTGAGCAAGGCGTACACAGGTAAAAGCGCCGCTAAACGGACACCCCCCACTCTTTCGCGACGATTTCCCGGCACCGCCGCAAGTCGGTGACACCCGGCACCGACGTGCAGCCCAAGGCCCTCGACGCCAGCTCCGCGTAGTGCTCCGCCAGCTCGTCCAGCGCCAGCGGGCCACGTGGGGAATACCACCTGGCGACGCCGCTGCACATCTCCAGCAGCGCCAGCCGGGTCACCGCCGGGTGGGCGACCCGGAACACCCCCGCGGCCACGCCTTCGTCGATCGCCGACGCCCACAGCCGCTCGTAGGCGTCCCGCAGGGCCACGACGGGCTCGCGCGCGGCCGGGGACAGGACGTCGACTTCGTTGTCCACCACCCGGGTTTCCGCCGGGCCCACGGCGTGCGCGAGGACGTGCAGCACGACCAGCGTCCGCAGCCGGTGCACCGGGTCCCCGCCGCCCGCGGTCGCTTCGCGGGCGGCGTCGAGCAGGCGGTTCAGCGCGGTGTGCATGATCTCCGCGAGCAGATCCTCCTTGGTGCCCATGTAGTGGTACAGGCTGGCCGAGGAGAGTTCCGCCTCCTGCGCCAGATCCCGGATGCCGGTGCCGTGGAACCCCTTGGTGGCGAACAGCTTCACCGCGGCGGCGCGCACCCGCTCCCGGCTGCTCACAGCCATGCGCCCGCCTTCGCGTCCCAAGACCCGGCGCGCGGGTCGGCGACCTTCCGCAGCTCGCCCTTCGCCACCCGCTCCGACGGCGTCATCGGCAGCTCGCCGGCGAACGCCCAGAACCGCGGAACCTTGAAGTAGGCCAATTTCCCGGCGCAGAACGCGGCGAGCTCGGCGGGTTCCGGCCGGTCGCCGTCGCACACGACGTACGCCTTGACCTCCTCGCCGCGCAGCTCGTCGGGCACCGCGACGACGGCCGCCAGCTTGATCGAGGGGTGCAGCAGCAGCGCGCGCTCGACCTCGTCGGCGGAGATGTTCTCGCCGCTGCGGCGGATCATGTCCTTCGTGCGCCCGACGTAGTAGACGCGGCCGGCGGCGTCCATCCGGGCGAGGTCGCCGGTGTGGAACCAGCCGTTCGCGAACGCCTTCGCGGTGGCCTCGGGATCGTCGTGGTAGCCGTGCATCAGGCCGATCCCGCGGATCAGCAGCTGCCCGGTTTCCCCGCGCGGCAGCGGCTTCCCGTCGTCGCCGGCGATGAGCACCTCACGGTCCCGGCTGGGCCGCCCGATGCAGCCGGTGCCGACGGTCTCGTCGTGGTCGGCGGCGGTCATCCGGATGTCACCGCCGGTTTCGGTCATCCCGAAGGCCTCGTACCACGGCACACCCCAGCGCTGCTCCAGCTCGGCGTGCAGCTCGTGCGGGATCGCGGACGCGCAGATCGCCCGGACGCGGTGGTCCCGGTCGGCTTCGGACGGTGCCTGCCGCAGCAGCAGCGTCGGCATCAGCCCGAGGCAGTAGAACCAGGTGACGCCGTGCTCGCGCACCTTCGCCCAGAACGTGCTGGGGTGGAACCGGTCCAGCACGACCAGGGTGGCGCCGCCGGCGAGTCCCAACGCGACATTCCACTGTGGATCGATGTAGTGGAACGGCTGCGCGGTCAGGATCACGTCGTCCTCGCCGACGGCGGGGAAGTCGGTGGCCAGGCCGATCACGAGGGTCGTCCAGTAGCGGTTCGGCAGGACGCAGCCCTTGGGCGCGCCGGTGGTGCCGGAGGTGTACTGGATGTTGACCGGCGATTCGGGCACCGGGGTGAATTCCGGCGCGGCCCCGGCGGCGTCGAGCCGGTCCGGCGTGACCACCTCGGTGAGGCCGATCCGCTCGAGGAGGCCGGTGAACTCGGGTGCGGCGACGGCGAGTTTCGCGCCGGAGTGCCGCAGGACGTGGGCGCCGTCGAACTCCTGGTAGTTCGTGTTCACCGGCACCAGCTGCGCGCCGATCTTCGCCAGCGCGAGCCAGATCAGCGGGAAGTCCGGCTGGTTGCGCAGCATCACCGCGACCCGGTCGCCCGGGCCGATCCCGCGTTCCGCCAGCGCCGCGGCGAAGCGGGAGCTTTCGCGGTCGACCTCGGCGAAGGTGAACGTCCGGTCCAGGTGGTCGAACACCCACGCCGTCCGCTCCGGCCACAGCTGCGCCGCCCGCGTGACGAGCTGGGCGAGCGTGCCGATCTCGGCCAGCGGCGTCACGCCCGGCTCCGGAAGGCTTCGGTGGACGCGGCGACGGCGGCCGAGTGCTCGGTGATCAGGGCGTGGCTGACCTCGAGTTCGAGGGCGGGTTCGACGTCGATCGGCGTGTCGAGAACCCGTTTGGCCATGGCCGCCGCCGCGGGCGGGTGCTCGGCGATCCGCTTCGCCCAGCTCAGCGCCTCGGCCTGGAGCTGCTCGGCCGGGACGGCGGCGTTGACCATGCCCAGCTCGGCGGCCTTCCGGCCGTCGAAGCGTTCGCCGAGCAGCAGGAGCTCCTTCGCCTTGAGCGGGCCGACCAGCAGCGGGAGCAGCCGTGACGCCGCGCCGGTGACGCTCAGGCCCAGCGACACCTCGGGGAACGCGAACACGGCGTCCTCGGCGGCCAGGATCAGGTCGCAGCCGAGCGCGAACTCCGCGCCGGCGCCGATCGCGTAGCCGTGCACCGCCGCGATCACCGGCTGCCGCAGCCCGCGCAGCCGCCGCGTGACGTCCTGGAGCCGGTCCAGCCGCGCCCGCGAGTCACCCGCGGGGGTGGGTTCCTTGAGGTCGTGGCCGGCGCAGAAGGCGCGCCCGTTCCCGGACAGCACGACGACGCGGGCGTCGCTGCGAGCGGCCGCGTCGAGGGCGGCGAGGAAGTCGTCGACCAGCACGGCGGCGACCGCGTTCAGCCGCTCGGGCCGGTTCAGCCGGATCTGCGCGATGCCGTCCTCGACGGCGAACTCCACGGTGGGCATGAGGGCGATGCTAGACGTTCGATCGATCGATCGATAGCCTCTGAACTCATGCGCGTCGACACGATTTACGAGAACGCCACGGTGTGGACGGGCACCGGCGTGACCAGCGCCCTCGCCGTCCTCCACGGCCGAGTCGTCGCGCTGGGAGACGACGCCCGCTCGCTGTCGGCGCGTTCGCGGGTCGACCTGGCCGGGGGCTTCGTCGTGCCCGGCTTCCACGACGCCCACAACCACATGGCGTGGTTCGGCATGGGCCTGGACGACGTCCCGCTCAGCGACTGCCGCAGCGTCGAGGAGGTCTACGACGCCGTCGCCGCGCGCGCCGCGACGCTCCCGGCCGGGAGCTGGGTGGTCGGCAGCGGGTACGACCAGAACAAGCTCGTGGGCGGGCACCCGGACCGCCACGGCCTCGACCGCGCCGCGCCGGGGATGCTCGTGCGGCTGAAGCACACGTCCGGCCACATGACCGTGGTCAACTCGGCCGTGCTCGACCGGCTCGACCTGGCGAACGTGCCCGTCGGCGGCGACGTCGTCCACGCGGACGGCTCGCCGACCGGCCTGCTCCGCGAGCAGGCGCAGCTGCTGCTGCGGCCGCTCACCTACCCGACCCCCGTCGAGCGGGTCGTGCGCGGGCTCGAGCGCGCGTCCGAGCGGTACCTGGCCGAGGGCATCACCAGTGTCCAGGAAGCCGGCATCGGCGGTGGCCTGGTCGGCGAGACACCCATCGAGCTGGCGGCCTACCAGCAGGCGCGGGACACCGGCGTGCTGCGCGTGCGCAGCACGGTGATGGTCGCCGCGAGCGTGCTGCACGACCTGCCCGACGACGCCGGCTTCGGCCTCGACCTCGGCCTGCGCACCGGCCTCGGCGACGAGTGGCTGCGCGTCGGCCCGATGAAGTTGTTCGCCGACGGTTCCCTGGTCGGGCGCACCTGCGCGATGCACGACCCGTTCGACGGCGAGCCGGGCAACCGCGGCTACTTCCAGGTGCCCGAAGACGAGCTGGCCCGCACGATCCGCCGCGCCCACGAAGCGGGCTGGCAGATCGCGACGCACGCGATCGGCGACCGCGCGATCACCGTCGTCCTCGACGCCTACGAAGCCGCGTTGGCTGCTTCGCCGCGCACGGACCACCGGCACCGCATCGAACACTGCGCGGTGCTCCAGCCCCCGGAGCTCACCCGGCTCGCGTCGCTCGGCATCATCCCGTCGCCGCAGGGCCGGTTCGTCAACGAGCTCGGCGACGGCATGCGCGCCGCGCTCGGTGACTCACGCATGCCCTGGTGCTACCGGCTGCGAAGCCTCCTCGACGCGGGTTGCGTGCTGCCCGCGTCCTCGGACCGGCCGGTCGTGAACGGCGCGCCGCTGCTCGCCCTGGCCGACATGGTGCATCGGCGCACGGCGTCAGGCGCGCCCTTCGCACCCGAAGAGGCGCTGACGCCGGAGCAGGCGTTGCGCGCGTACACGTACGGCTCGGCGTACGCCACCTTCGCCGAGCGTGACCTGGGCACGCTCGAACCCGGGAAGCTCGCCGACTTCGCCGTGTTGTCCGGTTCGCCCCTGGACGAGTCCGCTTTGGACGACGTCAGCGTGCAAGGGACCGCCGTCGGCGGTGAACTGCGTTATCAAGCGTGATGGCTCACTTCCTTCCCACGTGTTCGAGTGCTTCTTCGGCGAGCGCGGACCACGGTTGCGGCGACCCGGCGTCCAGGGCCAGCCACTCCTTCATCGGGGTGCCCTTGTTGGCGTCGAAACGCACCCCGTGCCCGCCCTCGACCAGTTCGTCGACCCTGGCCCGGGGCAGCTTCAGCACCAGCTGCCCGCGGACGAACATCGCGAAGATCCGGCCGTGCGCGCGCAGTGCGGTGCGCCCGAACCCGCCGGTCGTGCCGGGTGGCGTGATGCCCGGACGTCCGGTGAACTCGTCGACCAGGTCCTCGAACTTCTCCTCTGGTGACATCGACCACCTCCGAGCCCGACAGTAACGACCACCACCGACAAAACCGGGAGGCGAGATGCCCGTCCGCGACGCCGTCTTCGAAGACAGCGAGGAAATCTGCGCGCTCATCGAGGAGCACGCCGTCTACGAGGACAACCACGACCTGAAGCTGGACCGCGCCGAGATGAGCGGCCACCTGTTCGGGCCGGACCCGAAGGCGTGGGTGCTCATCGCGACCCCGCCCGGCGAGCCCGGCACGGTGGCCGGCTTCGCGTTCTGCAGCTGGAACTTCTCGACCTGGGAGGCGCGGCCGGGGATCTGGCTGGACGACCTGTTCGTCCGGCCCGCGCACCGGCGCTTCGGGCTCGGCAGCGAGCTGCTGGACGAGCTGCGCAACCGCACGAGCGGCCGCGTCGAGTGGGACATGCAGGCGGGCAACGAGAAAGGCGAGGCGTTCTACGCCCAGCTCGGCGCCGAGCCGGTCCCGGGCTGGATCCGCTACCGCTGGCGGCCGTGAACTTTCACGAGAAAGTACCCGGCCCCGTATCGTGTGCGGCATGGGAGATGGTTCGGTCCGGAGGTCCTCGTCGGTCGAGGACTACGTCCGGGTGATCTACGGCCTGGTCGAGCGGGGTGAGGCGGTCACCAACACGTCGCTCGCCGGCCGGCTGGAGGTCAGCCCGTCCTCGGCGTCGGGGATGGTCACGAAGCTGTCCCAGCTGGGCCTGGTCACCCACGTGCCGTACCGCGGCATCGAGCTGACGGCCGACGGCAGGCTGCTGGCGCGGTCGGTGCTCCGGCGGCACCGGCTGATCGAGACGTACCTGGTGTCGGAGCTCGGCTACACGTGGGACGAGGTCCACGCGGAGGCGGACGCGCTGGAGCACGCGGTGTCGGACAGGCTGGTCGAGCGCATCGCGGCGAAGCTGGGCAACCCGGTCCGCGACCCCCACGGCGACCCGATCCCGGCGCCCGACGGCAGCGTGGAGGAGCTGCCGGTCCGGATCCTGGACGACCTCCAGCCGGGCGCGGTCGGCGAGATCGTCCGGGTCTGGGACACCGACCCGGAGCTGCTCAGGTACCTGACGGAACACGCGATCAACCTGGGCGAACGCATCGAGGTGGTGGAGCGGCAGCCGTTCGGCGGGCCGATGGTCGTCAAGGTGGGCTCGCCGCCGGACGCCGCCACGCACGCCATCGGCAAGGAGATCGCGCAGGCGTTGTCGGTCACCCTGCGCTAGCTGCCGAGGGAAAGCTGGAATCCGGCTCGCTCGGCTTCGTCGGCGTCTTTCCAGAGCGTGCCGCGATTGTTGTTCCCGACGTGGACGCCGTAGCGTTCCGCGCTCGGCACGTCGGCGAACGTGAAGGTGAACGTTCGCACCCACATCCCGGCGACGATCTTCGTCTGTTCACCGGGTGTCCGATGGAGCTCGGTCGTAGCCACCACGCGGCCGCTTTCGTTCACCAGGGTGACCTGAGAGCCGTCGCTGAGGTCCGTGTAGCCGTCGTATCCGTCGGCGGTGGACTTGGTGCATTGCATGTCGCACAGCAGGGTCAATGTGCCGTTGACGGCGGTGCTGCCCGCGGTCGTGAGGACGACGGTGAGAACGGTGACGAGCACGACGACGATGGAGGCGGCGGCGAACAGCAGCAGCGGCTTGCGCTTTCGCCGGATCGGCTGCTGAGCGAACTCGGACATCGGCAGGGCCTGAGGTTGCGGTTCCTGCTCGGCGTTGGCTTCAGTGGTCATCGGTCCGTTCTCACTCTCGTCGCCGGAACTGTGCGTACAGACGTCGGAGCCTTCGCAGCTGTTACCGTCGGTGATCAAGGCGTTATGACGTTGAGCGGCGTACGCGCGGGTGACGTCGTGGAGCGGATGTGGTGACAACCCCCTCCGCAAGACCATGGCTCGCATGAAACCCTTCCGCTTCGGTGTCGTCGCCGGTTACTCGCCCGGGCTCACCTCGTGGACCGCTCAAGCCGAACGGGTCGAGAAGCTCGGCTTCGACACCCTGCTCGCCACCGACCCCGTCGGGACCGCCGATCCCTTCGTGCTGCTCGGGGCCGCCGCCGCGGTCACCATCGATCTCACCGTCGGCACCTTCGTGCTCGCCGATCCCTTCCGCACGCCCGAAGCGCTCGACTGGCAGGCGCAGACCCTGCACCGGCAGACCCGCGGCCGGTTCGAGCTCGGGCTCGGGGTCGGGCGGCCCGGGGCGGACGAGCACGCGAAGAGCCTCGGGCGGGAGTTCCCCTCACCGGGTGAGCGCATCACACGGATGGCCGCCACCATCGCACACCTCAAGCGAACAGCCGACCGGCCGCGGCTGATGCTCGCCGGCGGCGGGCCGAAAATGCTGGCGCTCGCCGCGCAAGAAGCCGACACCGTCACGTTCAGCTGGGCGCCGAAGACCACCGAAACCGAAGCGCAGTCCATTGTGGATCGATTCCGAGAGCTTGCCGGGGCACGGCTGCCCGACATCGAACTGGGCCTGAACCTGATGGCCGTCGGAACCGAACCGTCGCCGTCGATCGCGCGCTGGGCCGGGGCCGACGTGCCCGAACTCGTCGCCGGCGGGGCCGTCACCGTGCTGCCCGCCGACCCCGCCGCGGCCGCGGAAACCCTTCTCCGGTGGCGGGAACGGTGGGGGATTTCCTACGTCACGATCAACTCCGGCTACGCGGAACCGTTCGCCGCGATCGCGGACGAGACGCGCAAGGCAGGTGGGTGAGGGCCCTTCCGATCTTGGGAAGCTGCGCCTACGCTCCAATGTTCTGTAAACGGGAGTGCTTCGGAGCGTTGTGATGACCGGTCAGCGAACACGCACCATAGACCGGGGGGAACAGGCGGAGCTGAGCCGGCTGCTGGCAGCCGGACCGTTCGACGTGGCCCTGCGGGCGGCGATCCGGGCCCGCGGCCTCGGCCTCGAGCGGATCCGCTATCGCTTGCGCGGCAGGGGAACCACGGTCAGCCTGGCCACCCTCAGCCACTGGCAGTCGGGGCGGTGCCGGCCCGAGCGGCCGGAATCGTTGTTGGCCCTGCGGAATCTCGAGGACATCCTGAACGTGCCGGACGGCTCGCTCAGCAAACTCCTCGGTCCCCCGCGGGCGAGAGCGCGGTTCCACGCGCTCAATTGAGCGACGATTAGGCTCGCGGACATGCGAGCTGTCGTCATGGAGGAGTTCTGCGTCCCGCCCGTCGTGCGGGACGTGCCCGAGCCGGTGGCCGCGCCGGGCGGTGCGGTGATCGAGGTCGACGCCACCGGCGTCTGCCGCAGCGACTGGCACACCTGGCAGGGGCACGACACCGCGGTGACGCTGCCGCACGTCGCCGGGCATGAGCTCGCCGGCCGGATCGTCGCGCTCGGCGAAGGCGTCTGCGGCTGGGAGCTCGGCGCGCGCGTCACCGTGCCGTTCGTCTGCGCCTGCGGCACCTGCGCCCAGTGCGCCCGCGGTGACCAGCAGATCTGCGACCGCGAGTTCCAGCCCGGCGCCACGCACTGGGGTTCTTTCGCCGAGCGCGTCGCCATCGAGCACGCCGAGACGAACCTCGTCGCCCTCCCGGACTCGCTCGGCGCCGCCGAGGCCGCGGCGCTGGGCTGCCGGTTCGGCACGGCGTTCCGCGCCGTGCTGCGGCAGGGGCGCGTCACCGCGGGCCAGTGGGTCTCGGTGTACGGCTGCGGCGGCGTCGGGATCTCCGCGGTGCTGCTGGCCGTCGCGGCCGGTGCCAAGGTCGTCGCGGTCGACGTCTCGACGGCGGCGCTGCAGCTCGCCGCGAAGTCCGGTGCCGCCGTCACCGTCGACTCCTCGGCGTTCGACGGCCCGGAAGCCGTCGCCGCGCACGTCCGCGAGCTGACCGGTGGCGGCACCCACGTCTCGCTCGACTGCCTCGGCTCGCCGTCGACCTGCGCGGCGTCGGTCGGCAGCCTCCGCAAGCGCGGCCGGCACGTCCAGGCCGGGCTGATGCCGCCCGCGCAGGGCGTCGCGCCGATCCCGATGCACCGGGTCGTCGGCGGCGAGCTCGAACTGGTCGGGGTCCACGGGCTCCAGGCGCACGAGTACCCGGAGCTGCTGCGCGTCGTCGAGACCGCGGGGATCGACCTGGCCGCGCTGATCGGGCGGCGCATCGGGCTC
Organism: Amycolatopsis vancoresmycina; assembly: GCF_000716785.1. Taxonomy (GTDB): domain Bacteria; phylum Actinomycetota; class Actinomycetes; order Mycobacteriales; family Pseudonocardiaceae; genus Amycolatopsis; species Amycolatopsis vancoresmycina. The sequence goes on along the minus strand of NZ_JNYY01000006.1, from coordinate 44,530 downwards.
GACGACGTACCGGCCGCGCTGGCCGCGATGAACGACCCCGTGCCGGCGCGGGCGGGCGTCACCGTCGTCACGTTCCGCGACTGATCGGCGGCGCCGTGGTCAAGTGACCCGTTTGTAGCTGATCCACGCTGGCTTGTGACATTCAGGTGTGGGAACGTCATTTCATGGTGGCCCAAAGCGAGGGGATTCGGCCGCAGGAGCCGCCCGTTGGACCATTCGGGCGACTCCTGCGGCTGTTCACCAGCGCCGGTGTCACGTTCCGCGGTCACCGCGTTGTCCCCTCGACGATCACCGAACGTGTCCGGCGGGAATCTCCGGCACAATCGAGGTGATGGACGCCCTCCTGCCGCGCCCGCGCGCCGAGATCGCGCCCGGCGCCGTGCACCTGCCCGACTGGCTCGGTTTCGACGAACAGCGCGAGCTCGTCGCGGCCTGCCGCGGCTGGTCCGGCTACCGCCACACGCGGCTGCCGAACGGCGGCGTGATGTCGGTGAAGTCGGTCTGCCTCGGCTGGCACTGGTACCCGTACGGCTACTCGCGCACGACCGGCGAGGGCACCCCGGTGCTGCCGTTCCCAGACTGGCTCGGCGACCTCGGCCGCCGCGCGCTGGCGGCCGCGTACGGCGAGGCCCGGCCCTACGAGCCGGACATCGCGCTGGTCAACTTCTACGACGCGGCCGCGAAGATGGGGCTGCACCAGGACAAGGACGAGCGCAGCCTGGAGCCGGTGGTGTCGGTCAGCCTCGGCGACGCCTGCGTCTTCCGCTTCGGCAACACCGAAACTCGCGGCAAGCCGTACACCGACGTCGAGCTGCGTTCGGGTGACGTCTTCGTGTTCGGCGGCCCGTCCCGGTTGGCCTACCACGGCGTGCCGAAGACGCTGCCGGGCACGGCGGACCCGGCGCTCGGCCTCGACGGGCGGCTGAACATCACGCTGCGGGTGTCCGGCCTCTAGTCCTCTGTGGACTCTTCCTCCGGAACCACGATGAACCGGACGGCGACCGCCCGCGAGCCCTCCGGGTGCTGCCCCGGCTCGGTGACGTACTTCCACACCAGGTTCTGGTACTCCTCGACGAAGGACGTCACCTGCTCCCGCGTGAGGTGCAGGCCGGAGCGGTAGATCTGGTTCCAGCCCTCGGAGTTCTCGTACCCCGCGTAGGCGCGCGTGACCAGGCTCAGGTCGTGGCTCATCTTGAGCGCGCCGAGCTTGAGCATCGCTTCGCGCTCGTCCGGCGCCAGCTCGAGGCCGGGCGGGGTGTAGATGTCCTTCGCCCGCGACTTCCACCAGCGTTCGCGGCCGTCCCCGCGGCCGTCGATCTCCTCGATCAGCTCCAGGTCGGCGAGCCGGCGGAGGTGGTAGCTGGTCGTCCCGGTGCTCTCGCCGAGGGCCTTGGCGACGCTCGTCGAGTTCGCTTCGCCGTGTTTGCCCAGGTAGGACAGGATGTCGCGGCGCACCGGGTTGGCCAGGGCCTTGTAGAAGGCCTTGAGATCCGCGCCGGTCAGGACGCGCTTTTCGGGGCGTTGGACCATGACCGCAGGGTACTACAGAGATTGTTTGCAAAGAACCTCTGCAGTCGCTACCGTGGGCCGGGAGAGAACTCGGGGGTTCGCATGAAGAAGCTCTTCTGGACGGCGGGACTCGCCCTGCTGCCGTGGATCGCGGTACTCGGGCTGACGCTGCCGGACGTCGTGCAGGCGCAGCACTGGCGGCTGGCCTGGACCGGTTTCGACGCGGCGGAAGCGACCGGCCTGCTGCTCACGGCCTGGCTGGTCGGCCGCGGCGACCCGCGGACGCCGTTCGCGGCGATCGCCACGGCGACGCTGCTGCTCGCCGACGCGTGGTTCGACGTCGTGACGGCCGGCGACGACGTGGTGTTTTCGCTGCTCATGGCCGGTCTGGAGGTGCCGCTGGCGCTGGCGTGCCTGTCGGTCGCCGTGCCCCGGCCGGTGCCGGCCCATGTCTGACCTGGACGCGCGCCTGCGCGACGAGATCGACGACCAGGTCGCCGAGGCGCTCGACGCCTACCTGGCCGAACGAAGCCCGCGCCGGGCGCCGCGCGCGTGGCCGCTGGTGGTGACGGTGGCACTGGGGGTCGCCACCACCTGGCTCGCCCCCGGCGCGGCCTGGGCGGCGTGGCTCGCGATCGCGGTCACGAACGCCGCCTGGCTGGTGGTCGTGAGTGGTAAGGCGGGTTAGAACCCGCCTTACCACTCACGACGCGGGACGGAAGCGCACGGGCTGGCCGGGGCGCAGCTGGGCTGCGAGGTCGAGGTCGGCCTCCTCGACGACCGCGATCACCGGGTAACCGCCGGTCGTCGGGTGGTCGGCGTGGAACAGGATCGGCAGGCCCGACGGCGGGACCTGCAGCGACCCCGGCACGCACGCTTCCGACGGCAGTTCGCCGTGCCGCGCCCGGGCCAGCGCCGCGCCGGTGAACCGGATGCCGACGCGGTCCGAATCCGGCGAGACTGTGTACACAGTGGACAGCAGGTCGTCCGGCGCGCTGAACCAGTCGCGACGCGGGCCCGGCGTCACCCGCAGCACCGGTTCCGCGGGCAAAGCTGCCCGCGGGGCGAGGTCCACCACCGGAAAAGCCTGCGGGGAAGGCCCGATCGGCAGCAGCGTCCCGGCCGTCAGCGGCGGCGGGCCCAGCTTCCCGAGCGTGTCCGTCGCCCGGGAACCGAGCACCGGCGGCACGTCGATCCCGCCGCGCACCGCGACGTAGCACCGCAGTCCCGAAACCGCCGTGCCCAGCGCCAGTTCCTCGCCGGGCCGCAAGGTGATCGGCCCGTTCGGGCCGCCTTTCGAGAGTGGGCACGAAGCGCCGGTGACCGCCACCGTCGTCACTGCCGAAGCGCGCAGCACCAGCCCGCCGAGCGTGACCTCCAGCGCCGCCGCCCCTTCCGGGTTGCCGACCAGCCGGTTGGCCAGCCGGAACGACCCGCGGTCGGCGGCGCCGGAGCGGCCGACGCCGAGGGCCGCGTGGCCCGGGCGGCCGAGGTCCTGCACCGTCGTCGCGAACCCGGGCCGGACGACTTCGAGCTTCACGACCGCACCGCCTCGAACCGCACGCGCGTGCCCGGGGGCAGCAGGTTCGGCGGGTCGCGCTCGACGTCCCACACCGGTGCGTCCGTCCGGCCCAGCAGCCGCCAGCCGCCCGGCGACGCGCTCGGGTAGACCGCGCTGTACTCGCCCGCGATCGCCACCGAGCCCGCCGGGATCCGGGTCCGCGGCGACGACCGGCGCGCCACGTGCAGCACCGGGTCCGACCCCGCCAGGTACGCGAACCCCGGCGCGAAGCCGCAGAACGCCGAGACGTACGCACCCGCGGTGTGCCGCGAGACCAGCGAATCGACGCTCAGCCCCGTCTCCGCGGCGACGTCGGCCAGGTCTTCGCCGTCGTACACCACCGGGATCACCACCTCGCCCGCGTCCGCCACCGCACTGTCCACAGGGGACACCCGGCGCAGTACCTCGCCCAGCCGGCCGGCGTCGGTCACCGACGGGTCGAAGCGGACCAGCAGCGTCCGGGCCGCCGGGACCAGCTCTTCGACGCCGTCCGGCAGCGACTGCGTCAAAGCCGCCTGGAACCCCAGCACGTCGGCGGTCTCCACCAGCACCGCGCGCCGCCCGCACGGCAGCAGCCGGACGGTCATCCGGTGAACGCGCCGAGCTGGATGCCCGCCCCGGTCAGTGCCGCCTCGATCCGCCGGGCCAGCTCGACCGCGCCCGGCGTGTCCCCGTGCACGCACAGGGAGTCCGGGCGGACGTCGAGCTTGGTGCCGTCCTCCGTCACGACGCCGCCGGTCGCCATGCCGACCGCGCGCTCGGCGACCACGTCGGCGTCGTGGATGACCGCGCCCGGCTGCTTGCGCGACACGAGCTTGCCGTCCGCGGTGTAGGCGCGGTCCGCGAACGCCTCCGCGTACGCCACCACGCCCGCCGCCTCGGCCTGCCGCTGCATCTCCGAGTTCGGCAGGCAGAGCAGCGCCAGCGCCGGGTCGTACCGGCGCAGGCCGTCGACGATCGCCGCGGCCTGCTCGGCGTCCACCGCGGCGGTGTTGTACAGCGCGCCGTGCGGCTTCACGTACGTCACGCGGCTGCCCGCCGCGCGGGCGAACGCGTCGAGCGCGCCGATCTGGTAGAGCACCTCGTCCGCCAGGTCGTCCGGGGCGATGTCGAGCGCGCGCCTGCCGAACCCGGCCAGGTCGTGGTAGCCGACGTGCGCCCCGATCGCGACGCCGCGCTCGGCTGCCAGTCCGCACACCCGCCGCATCACCGACGGGTCGCCCGCGTGGAACCCGCACGCGATGTTCGCGCTGGTCACGATGTCGAGCATGGCTTCGTCGTCGCCCATCTTCCAGGCGCCGAAGCCTTCGCCGAGGTCGCTGTTCAGATCCATTTCAGCCCACCCGGTATTCGCTGTCGTACCGATCGGTGATGAACATGTACCCCGGCGCGTGCGTGATCGCAAAGGGAGGCCGCGACGCCATCAGCGCCGCCTGCGGCGTGACCCCGCAGGCCCAGAACACCGGGACGTCGCCCGGCTCCGCGTCCACCGGATCGCCGAAGTCCGGCCGGGCCAGGTCGGCGATGCCCAGCGCGCGCGGGTCGCCGACGTGCACCGGGCCGCCGTGCACGGCGGGCATCGCCCGGGTGATCCGGACGGCGTCGTCGACGCGGTCCTCCGGGATCTGCCGCATCGACACGACCATCGGCCCGAAGAGCCGCCCGGCGGGCTCGCACTGCCGGTTCGTCACGTACATCGCGACGTTGCGCCCCTGGTCGACGTGCCGCAGCGGAATGCCCTCGGCGGCCAAAGCCGTCTCGAACGTGAAGCTGCAGCCGATGGAGAAGGCGACCATGTCGCTGCGCCACAGGCCGGTCGCGTCGGACACCTCGCCGGCCAGCACGCCGTTCTGCCAGATCCGGTAGCGCGGCAGGTCGGTGCGCAGGTCCGCGCCCTCGGCCAGCCGGGTGGCCGGGTCACCGGGGTCGGTGACGTCGAGCAGCGGGCACGGCTGCGGGTTGCGGGTGCAGAACAGCAGGACGTCGTAGGCCCAGTCCTCGGGCACGGCGATCAGGTTGGTCTGGGTGAAGCCGCCGGCCCAGCCGGTGGTGGGGTGGGCGGTGCCGGTGCGGAACGCCGCTCGCGCCTGCGCGGGCGTGTACGTGGCCGGCTCGTCGAAGGTCGTCATCGCGCCCCCTCAGTCCACGAGTTCGATGCCGCGGGTCTCCGGCAGGCCGAGCAGGGCCAGCACCGCGATGCCGTACCCGATCGCGCCGAACACGATCGCGCCGCCCGCGCCGAGGAAGCCCACGACGGTCGGGAAGATCGCGCCGACCGCACGGCCGAAGTTGTACGTGAAGCCCTGCCCGGTGCCGCGCAGCGCGGTCGGGTACAGCTCGGCGAGGAAGGCGCCGAAGCCGCTGAAGATCGCGGACATCGAGAAGCCGAGCGGGAAGCCGAGCACCAGCACGAGCCCGTTGGCGCCCTTGGGGATCTGGGTGTACGCGACGATCAGCGCGGCCGAGAGCAGCGCGAACGTCAGGAACGTCTTCTTGCGGCCCAGCAGGTCGGTCAGGTAGCCGCCGCAGACGTACCCGACGAAGGCGCCGGTGATGAGGAACGCGAGGTAGCCGCCGGTTCCGATCACGGTCAGCTCGCGCGTCTTCTTCAGGTACGACGGCAGCCACGTCGAGATCGTGTAGTACCCGCCCTGGACGCCGGTGGCCAGCAGCGCGGCGAAGAACGTCGTGCGCAGGAGGTCGGCCTTGAAGATCTTGCCCAGCGTGCCCTTCGGGCGTTCGGCCTTCAGGCGTTCTTCGGCGCGCGGTGCGTCCTGGACGCTCTTGCGGACCCACAGCACGAGCAGCGCCGGGATGATGCCGGTCCAGAACATGATCCGCCAGGCCACGTCGTCGCTCGCCACGCTGAAGACGACGGTGTAGACGATCACCGACAGGCCCCAGCCGACCGCCCACGCGCTCTGCACGAACGCCACCGTCCGGCCGCGGTACTTGGCCTGCGAGTACTCGGCGACCAGCGCGGCGCCGGCCGCCCACTCGCCGCCGAAGCCGAGGCCCTGCAGCGCGCGGAAGACCAGCAGCGTCTCGAAGTTGGGCGCGAAGCCGCAGAGCACGGTGAAGATCGTGTACATCGCGATGGTGATCTGGAGGGTGCGGACGCGGCCGATCCGGTCGGCCAGCATGCCGGCCCCGACCCCGCCGACGGCCGACACGACCAGCGTCGTCGTGCCGAGCAGCCCGGCCTCACCGCTCGAAATGCCGAAGTACGCGGTGATCGCGGCCAGGCCGAGCGGCAGGGTCTGGTAGTCGAACGAGTCCAGGCCGTACCCGCCGAACGCGCCGGCGAAGGCGCGGCGTCCCCGTTTCCCCAGCGTGCGGAACCAGTCGAACGGCCGGGCCTCGGTTGCGGTAGTGGCAGTCATGGGGCACCTCCTGGCCAGTGTCTCTCATCGTGGCGTGCCTCACACGGTAGAGATTGTTGAACAATTCCACAAGACGGCAATTACATCGTCCTCAGTGTGACGGGTACCATCGCCGTCGTGGTCATCGAAGACAGCGGCGCCGCCGGCCTCGAAGCCGATCGCGGCCTGGTCACGCGCAAGAGCACGGCCGAGCGCGTCGCCGGCGTGCTCCGCAAGCGCATCGCGGAGGGCTTCTTCCTGCCCGGCGGCCGGCTGTCGGAGCAGGACATCGGCAACGCGCTCGGCGTCTCCCGCAACACCCTGCGCGAGGCGTTCCGGCTGCTCACGCACGAGCGGCTGCTGGCCCACGAGCTCAACCGCGGGGTCTTCGTCCGGATCCCGAGCGTCGAGGACGTCGTCGACATCTACCGCGTGCGCAAGATCATCGAGTGCGCGGCGGTCCGCGGGGTGACGGCGAAGCCGGCGTCCTTCGCACGGATCAAGGAGAAGGTCGACATCGGCGACGAGGCCGCGCGCACCGGCAACTGGAAGGACCTCGGCACCGCGAACGTCTGGTTCCACCAGGAGCTGGCCGCGCTGTCGGGCAGCGAACGGGTGAACGAGCTGGTCGGGCGGCTGACCGCCGAGCTGCGGCTGGTGTTCCACATCATGGCCGAGCCGCGGCGGTTCCACGAGCGCTACCTGCCGCGCAACCACGAGATCCTCGACCGCATCGAGGCCGGCGACGGCCCGGGTGCGGAGGAGCTGCTGATGAAGTACCTCGAAGACGCGGAGGAGCAGCTGGTCGGCGCGTACGCCGACCGTGCGGAAGCGGCCCGCGCGGCGGTCGCGGCCGAGTGACGGGGTGTTTCGGGCAGGCTTGACGGCCGGACGGCCCGAGCACGAGCCGGACGCGACATCCGGTCGTTAACCTCGGGAGCGGTTCCGCCGCCGGAGACCCCCAGCGGCCGGCGGGGCCCCTCGCTGCCGGGTCGCCGCTTCCCCAGAGCGCCGCGGCCCGGCAGCCCAGCACGCGCGAAGGCCCGGCCGGGGTTCCGGCCGGGCCTTCGTGGTGCCGGGTCAGCCGGCGTAGCGGGCGAAGATCCTCGTGAAGTCCCACGCCTGCTGGGAAACGCCCGAACAGGTGTCGTTGTTCGGGTAGCCGCCCGGGCAGGGGCGGTCGCGGTTCGCCGACCAGAACGTCAGCCGGGCCAGGTGGTGCGCGTTCGCGTAGCCCAGGATCGTGGTGAAGTCGGCGAGGGTGACCGTCTCGCTGTTGTCGGTGATGCCGTTCATCGACGAGATGCCCATGTGCCGGTAGGCCGTGTCGTCGTCATAGCCGTATGCACTCTTGACGACGTTCTTGAGCCCCTCGGCCGCCCGCTGTGTCAGCGTGCCCATGTTCTGGCCGGCGCCGCCGAAGTCGAACGGCATGATGACCCAGCCGTCGACCGTGAGCCCGGCCTGGGCGGCCCGGTTGACCAGGCTGCTGTCCGGTCCGGACTGGCCGGTGCCGAAGGTGACGTACAGCTTGATGCCCGGGTTGTTCGCCCGGACCGTCTTCAGCGCGTCGACCGTGCGCTGTTGCACCGTGGGATTGCTGTAGGCGTCGGCCTCGATGTCGATGTCGATCGCCTTGAGGCCGTAGGCACTGATCACCTTCTGGTAGGCCGCCGCCAGCTCGCCCGCGCTGCCGCACGACGACTCCAGCTTGTTGCCGGAGTAGCCGCCGAAGGACGGGATGACGTCGCCGCCGTTGGCCCGCACGGTGTTGATCGTGCCCTGGTCGACGCCGCCGGTCAGCGCGCGGCCGCCGTCCCACTGCGGGTTGCAGTAGCCGTTGGACAGCACGAACGCCAGCGTGAACCACTTGACGCCGGTGGCGCTCATGATCGTCGCCGGGTTCGGCGGGTCGCCCCAGCCGTTGTAGAGGTAGGGCGCCACGGCCATTGCGCCGGGGCCGGGCGGTGTCGTGTTCCCGCTCGGCAGCGTCCACTGCTGGTTGGCCGTGCTCGCGCACGTCCAGATCTGCAGCCGCGTCCCGTTGGCGCTGGAGTTGCCGGTGGCGTCGAGGCACTTGCCCGAGCCGGTGTTGACCAGGTTCTTCGCGGCGTTCGCCGTCCACTTCTGGGCGGTGGAACCGTTGCAGTCCCAGAGCTGGATGGTGGTGCCGTTCGCGGTGCCCGCACTCGTGACGTCGAGGCACTTGCCCAGTGCCTGCAGGGAACCGTCGCTGCCGACTGTCCACTGTTGAGCGTTCGTGCCGTTGCAGTCGTAGAGCTGGACGGCTGTTCCGTTGGCGGTGCTCGCGGCGGCGACGTCGACGCACTTGCCGCCGATGCCGGTGATCGGGCCCGTCGCCGCCTGTGCGACACCCGGGGCGAGCACCAGCGCCGAGGCGGCTGCGAGCGCACCCAGAGCTGCTGTCATCTTCATGCGGGCACGTTCCACTTCTGGTTGGCGGCCCCGGTGCACGTCCAGATCTGCAACCGGGTGCCGTTGGCGCTGGAGTTGCCTGTCGCGTCGACGCACTTGTTCGACCCCGCGCCGACGATGTCCTTGGCCGCGGTGGCGGCCCACCGCTGGTTCGCCGTGCCGCCGCAGTCCCAGAGCTGGAGCTGGGCTCCGTCCGCTGTGGACTGTCCGGTGACGTCGAGGCACTTGCCGAGCGCCTTCAGCGTTCCGTCGCTGCCGACCGTCCACTGCTGGGCGCCAGAGCCGTTGCAGTCGTAGAGCTGGACCGCGGTGCCGTTGGCGTTGCTCGCGCCCGCGACGTCGATGCACTTGCCGCCGAGGCCGGTGATCGGCCCGGTCTTGCCGGTGCCACCGCCGTTGCCCTGGGTGCCGTTCCAGGTGAACGTCGCCGACGTGCGGCCGGGCAGGGTGTAGGTGAACGACGAGTTGCCCCAGTTCACCCGCACGCTCTGGTTGCCCGTGCCGGAGTTGTACGCGATGAGCGCCTTCGAACCGTCCGGGTTCTTCCAGGCGACGTTGCGCACGGCCGAGCTGTCGTTCGAGTCGATCCGGTAGGCGCCCGGCTTCACGAACTTCGTCAGGTGGCCCATCGTGTAGTACTCGACGGTGTAGTCGACCTGCCCGCTGCGCGAGTCTCCGTTGTGGACGGTGATCAAGCCGGTGCAGGTGCCGCAGCCGCCGTTGTGCGGGCCCATGTTCTGGTCGACGGCGAGGCTCCACTTGGTCACGCTCTTCGACCAGTTGCGCGTGTAGTCGACGATGTTGTTCATGTCCTCGGCCTGCTGGTTCGAGATCCAGGTGCCGCCGGAGTGTTCGGTCGAGTAAGCGTTGACGTTCGGGTACTGGTTGTGGACGGTCGTCTGCTGCGCGATGTCACCGCCGTAGCCGTGCCACGCCACGCCGCCGAAGTTCGGGTGGTTGCGGATCGCGGCGTCGTCCATGGTGGGGGCGCCGTAGGAGGCGTAGGTGTCCCAGTTCCAGTCGAGCGCGAGGACCTTTGTGGACAGACCGGCACCCTGCAGCGCAGGCAGGAGGTTGTTCTTCGCGAAGTACGCCAAGCCGGCGCCGTTCCAGTTGGTCGACGGGTAGCTCGAGCAGCACGTCGGCTCGTTCTGCATCGAGACGTAGTCGACCGGCACGCCCGCGTCCCGGTAGGCCTGGAGGTACTTGACGAAGTACTGCGCGTAAGCCGGGTAGTACTGCGACTCGACCCAGCCGAGCAGGTAGCTGTCGTTGTCCTTCATCCACGGCGGCGCGCTCCACGGCGACGCCATCACCTTGACCTGCGGGTTGAGCTGCCTGGCCTGCTTGGTCAGCGGCAGCACGTCGGCCTGGTCGTGGGCGATCGAGAAGTGCGTCAGGTTCGGGTCGGTCTGGCCGGCGGGCATGTCGTCGAAGGTGTAGCTGTAGCGGGCCAGGTCGGACGCGCCGAGCGGGTTGCGGATGAAGCTCAGCCCGATGCCGTTGGTCGGGTCGAACAGCTTCCGCATGGTGTCGTCGCGAGTGGACTGGGACAGCGCGCCGCTGGAGTTCATCAGCCAGGCCGCGGTGTCCGTGAAGGACGCGCCGCCGCCTTCGAACTGCTGGTAGGTGGTGTTTTCGTTGACGTTGATGGTCACGCCACCGGTGCCGGTGCCCGAGGCGAAGGTGACCGGCGTCTGCTGCTGTAGACCGCGGGTGACCGTCCGGCCGCCGGCGTCGCTGGTGGTGGTGAGCCAGACGTTGACCGTCTCGCCCGCGGCCTGCGCGGGTACGGCGAAGGTGGCCGCGGTGAGCGCTGCGGCGGCTGTCGCCGCGAGGAGAGAACGCTTTCTCATGGCAGAGTCCACTTCTGGTTCGTGCCGGACCCGCAGGTCCAGATCTGGAGCCGGGTGCCGTTGGCGCTGGAGTTGCCGGTGGCGTCGAGGCACTTGCCCGAGCCGGCGTTCACGAGGCTCTTCGCCGCGTTGGCCGTCCACTTCTGGGCGCTGCTGCCGTTGCAGTCCCAGAGCTGGATGGGCGTGCCGTTCGCGGTGCCCGCGCTGGTGACGTCGAGACACTTGCCCAGCGCCTTCAGGGATCCGTCGCTGCCGGCCGTCCACTGCTGGGCGTTGGTGCCGTTGCAGTCGTAGAGCTGCACGGCGGTGCCGTTGGCGTTGTTGGCGCCGGCGACGTCGACGCACCTGCCGCCGATGCCGGTGATCGACCCCGCGTTCTGCGTCGGCGGCGGTGTCGTGCCTCCCGCGAACTGCGTCGCGACCTGCTCGCCGAAGCTGACCGCGTTGGCGTGGTTCTCGATCGGGTTCACGTGCGTGTTCGGGAACACGATGTACGTCACCGGACCCTCGGTGCCACCGTTCTTCGGGTCGGGGTTGATGCCGAGACTGGCGGCGGTGGCGTAGGACGCCTCGCCGATGATGCTCGTCGGCCCGGTGTCGCCGACCACGGCGTAGGTGACCTGGTTGTTGTAGATCACCGCCACGACCGAGCCGCCGTCGATGCCGTAGTTGCGGTAGTCCCAGGTGGACGTCGGCTGCGGCAGGACGATGTACGGCAGCTGCGCCGCGTTGAGGGGCTGGTCGGTCGAAGTGTGGAACGCGGTGTCGGGGTAGAAGCAGCAGTCGGTGTTCTCGTTGCACTGCGTGGTGCGGACGCCGTCGCAGTCGACGTCCATGTCGGCGGTGAAGAACACCGCGCCGTTCGCCTGGCAGACGGGCACAGTTGCCGCGCCGCCTTCGTCGAAGGAATACCTTCCGTTCGAGATCTGTTGGCAGGACTGGGTTTTGGCGAGCAGCTGGCTCGCGGACGGACCCGCCTCGACCGCCGCCTGGGCGGAGCCGGTGGTGAGTGACAGCGCTAACAGGGCACACCCCATCAGCGCGACGACAATTCGCCGCACGGGAATCTCCTTGTGAGGTCGTGAGTGGTAAGGCGAGTTAGAACTCGCCTTACCACTCACGAGGGTGTGGGTCAGGGCGTGGTCCACTTCTGGTTCGCGCCGCCGGTGCAGGTCCAGATCTGCAGGCGGGTGCCGTTCGCGCTGGAGTTGCCGGTCGCGTCGAGGCACTTGTTCGCGTTGGGGTTCACGATGTCCTTCGCGCCGGTCACCACCCATTGCTGTGCCCCGGTTCCGTTGCAGTCGTAGAGCTGCACCGGTGTGCCGTCCGCGGTGCCCGCGGCGTTCACGTCCAGGCACTTGCCGAGGGCGCGGATCGTGCCGTCGGTGCCGACGGTCCAGCTCTGCGCGGCGTTGCCGTTGCAGTCGGTGATCTGGATCGGCGTGCCGTTGGCGCTGTTCGCGCCGGCGACGTCCACGCACTTGCCGCCGATGCCGGTGATGGTCCCGGTCCGGCCGCCGCCCTGGCTCGAGGAGTTCGTCACGTGCACGTAGTCGACGACCAGCTGCTGCGGGAACTGCGTGCTGCTGTTGGGATCGCCGGGCCAGTACCCGCCGACGGCGAGGTTGAGGATGACGAAGAAGTTGTGGTCGTACACCCAGCGGTTGCCGTTGAGGTCCGCCGGCGTGCGCGTCTGGTACAGGTTGCCGTCGACGTACCACTTGATCTGGTTGGGCGCCCAGTCGATGGCGTAGGTGTGGAAGTCGTCGGAGAAGTTCGGGCCGTTGTAGGCCGCGCCGATACCGCCGGAGCCGGAGTAGCCGGGGCCGTGGATGGTGCCGTGCACGGTGTTCGGCTCGAACCCGACGTTCTCCATGATGTCGATTTCGCCGTCGGTCGGCCAGTTCCCGCCGCCGAGCATCCAGAACGCGGGCCACATGCCCTGCCCGCGCGGGAGTTTCATGCGCGTCTCGAAGTGGCCGTAGGCCTGGCTGAACTTGCCGGCGGTGTTCATCCGGGCCGAGGTGTACTCGCAGCGGCCGTACCAGCAGTTGTAGTTGCCGGGGTTTTCCTTCTTGGCCGTGATGACGAGGTGGCCCTGGCCGTCGAGCTGGGCGTTGTTGGTGCCGGAGGTGTAGTACTGCCGCTCGTGGTTGTTGACGTTGTCGCCGGTTTCGAGCTGCCACTTCGACCCGTCGACGGCGGCGCCCGCGGGGCCGTTGAAGTCGTCGGTGAAGGTGGCCGCGGCGGCGGCTTCCGTCGTCGTGAGGACCTGCTGCCCGAGGACGAGCAGCGCGCAGGCGGCGAAGAGTGCCGCCCAGCGGGATTTCCTGGAGGTGGACATCGTTGTCGCCTCTCTCACCGTGGGGACCGGCGTTCCGCGCGCAGCACGGAACGCGGGGGAGGGGAGGTGGCCGCGCGTGCCGGGGCGGCGGCAGGCGTGACCGTGCGTGTGCTCGCCGGGGCCCGCGCGGCGGGGCGCGGGTGGCGGCGTGGTGCCTTTGTTGTGCTTGGCAACAAAGTATGCATGGTCCAGACAAGCCGGGCAACACTCGGGTGGGTCATTTTTTTCAACCCGAATTAAGGGTTGGTGATGACGGTGTGGGTGGTTCCCGGTCAGTGGGGCACTCCGGTCCTCTCCTGGACCGGTACCTCTGGCTTTGCGTTCCTCCGGCACCCCGAAGCCGGCATTGTGACTACGGCCGGCGGTGCCGCGTCAAGGCGGGAAAGCGTGCCTTGACCCGGCACCGCCGGCCGTGTTCTGGCTTCGGATCGGGGTGCCCGGGGAGGTCTGGGTTCTCGTCGGGGGCCTGTTTGCTTGACCGCTGCTCGTTGGGTGGTCGGTGGTGGGGCGGCTGCGCCGCGGCTTGCGCCGCTGTCTACGCCGCGTCGGAGTCCGGGGCTCCCGGCTTTGCGATTCTCGACGTTGCTCCCTGCTCCAGCAGGTCCGCCACCGGCAGCGTTGCCGCTCCGGTTGCCACCGCGTCCAGCCCTAGGGACCCCAGCTGGATCGATGTCTGGCTGAACGGGTGCCGCAGTGCGTGCTTGCCCGCCGCCTCGCGGATTCGGGGTAGGAGCTGCTCGCCCAAAGCCAGGCCTGCCCAGCCGCCGATCACTATGCGCTCCGGGTTGAACAAATTGATCAAGTTTGCGATGCCTGCGCCCAGGTAGCCCGCCGTTTCGTCGAGGACTCGGGCCGCCGTCTTCGATTTCGGGGCCGATGACAACAGGGCCGCGAACTGGGCCTGCTCGTCCTCGCCCGGGATGTCCTTGCCGCGTGCTCGGCGGTACCGCGCCAGGACCGCGCCCGCGCCGATGTACGCCTCCAGGCACCCCCGTGAGCCGCAGCGGCACTCCTGGCCGCCGTACGCGATCGTCGTGTGGCCCCACTCGCCCGCGCTGCTCGTCGACCCTCGGTACGTCGTTCCGTCCGTCACCACCGCCGCTCCGACGCCCGAGCCGAGCAGCGCTATCACCGCGTGGCGGGCTCCGCGGCCGGCGCCGAACCACATCTCCGCCTGGCCCTGCGTCTTCGCGCCGTTGTCGATGAACAGCGGCAACCCGATGCCGGCCTCGCGCAGCAGTGCCGCGAACGGGACCCCGTCCCAGCCGACCGTCGGTGCGTGGACCAGCACCCTGGACCCCTGCTCGACCGTGCCCGGCACGCCGATGCCGACGCCGAGCACGGCCGGTTCGTCGATGCCCGCGCCGGTGAACACCTCGCGCAGGCCCGATGTCACCTGCTCGACCGCCGTTGCCGGGTCGGGGGCCTTCGGGAGGGGGTGCTCGACCGTCGCCAGGCGGTTCATCGCCAGGTCGAACAGCTCGACCTTGACCCCCGTCTCGCCGATGTCCACGCCTGCGACGTGCCCGTACGCCGGGTCGACGCGCAGGAGCACGCGCGGGCGGCCGCCGTCCGACTCGACTTGGCCGGCTTCGGTGATCAGGCGTTCTTCGCCCAGTTCGGCGGTCACGTTGCTCACCGTGGCGGCACTCAATCCGGTGAGCTGGCTGAGTTCGTGCCTCGACAGCGGGCCGTCGAAGTACAGTTTCGACAGCAGCAGGGATCGGTTGTGCCGCCGCAGATCACGGACGGTGGTGCGCTTGCTCGCCATGGGCAACCCATCTAACTTCTTACCGGCTCACTGACAGGATGCCTGATCACCGTAAGTTGTGGCTATGTATTAAGTACTGAACTAAGGCTCGAACTGGGTGTGTCTGGCAGAATCCTCCCGGTGACCCAGGTGGTGCGCCAGACGACCCGTGACCTCAGGCGGCACAACCGCGCGGCACTGCTCTCCTCGCTCTACCTCCGCGGTCCCGTCAGCAGACTGGAACTGGTAGCTGAATCGGGACTTTCGGCCGCCACCGTTACCAACGTCGTCTCCGAACTCATCGCCGACGGCGTCGTGGCCGAGGCCGGATCGGTCGAATCGGACGGCGGGCGCCCCCGGACGCTGCTGGCCGTCCGGCCGGACTTCGGGCACGTCGTGGGGGTGGACGTCAGCGAGACGCACGTCGAGGTGGGCCTGTTCGACTGCGCGCTCGGCACCCTCGGGACCGTGCGCCACCCGCTCGTCGGCACCCGGCTCGACCCGGACGAAGTGGCCGGCCTGGTGCGCACGGGCGTCGCCGAGGTGCTCGAGGGCGGCGATCCGGCCGCGGTGTTCGGCGTCGGCATCGGCGTGCCGGGCGCGGTCCGCGACGGCGGGATCGTGCACGCGCCGACCCTCGGCTGGCGGGGTGTGGACTTCGCCGAGCTGATCCACCCGCACATCCAGGCGCCGCTGCACCTGGACAACCGCGCCCGGACGCTCGGCCAGGCCGAGACCTGGCGCGGGGCCGGCCGCGGGGCCGAACGCGCCATCGTCGCCCTGCTCGGCGTCGGGGTCGGGGCCGCCGTCGCGACGGCCGGGCGCTCGCACCCGGGCATCACGACCAGCGAGTGGGGCCACACCGTCGTCAAGGCGGCCGGGGCGGCGTGCCGGTGCGGCTCGCACGGCTGCCTGGAGGCCTACGTCGGCACCGAGGCGATCGTTCGGCACTACGCCGCCCGCGTCGGCAAGGAACCGGTCATCGGGGACGAAAGCGACGGCGAACTGGCCCGGATCGTCGAGGAAGCCCGGGGCGGCGGCCCCGCCGCCGACGTGCTCGCCGAGACCGGCGAGTACCTGGGCATCGGCATCGCCAACCTGATCAACCTGCTCAGCCCCGATCGGGTGGTGCTTTCCGGCTCGGCCGGGGCGATCATGGGGCAGGCGATCCTCCCCGCGGTCCGGGACGCGGTGGGCAGGCACGCCCTGGACTACCTGGCGGAGCGCACCGAGGTCGTCCTGGGCCGGCTCGGGCCCGAGGCGGTCGCGCTCGGCGCCGCGACCCTGCCGATCGCCCAGCTGCTGGCGAACGGTGGCCGCGTCGGCTGAAACCCTTGCGTCGCAAGGAGTAGTTCGATCAACAGGTACAGACCGCCAGTTCTTTCAGTACTTAAACTTAGGCACAAAAAGTTACCGCCGTGTTATTGACGTGACCCGAGTCACCCGGGTTGACTTCGGGACGTCGTTCGGTCGCCGGCGGTCGGGGCTCGCTACCAGTCGACAGCAAGCAAGTCGTCGATGACCAGGAGGAACCGATGCGAGTCAAGCGCTCCATCGTTGCAGCGCTCATAGCCGTCACCGCGCTGAGCGGGCTCACGGCGTGCTCCGGCGGGAGTTCCAACGCCGCCCAGAGCAACCCGGACGCCGTGCTCAACGTCGGCAAGCCGGACGGCCCGCAGGCGGAGAACAACAACCCGTTCCTGGAGACCTCCGCCCTGTCGAACATGGGCTACCGGTGGATGATCTACGAGCCCCTCGTCATGCTCAACCGCGTCAAGCCGCAGGAGCCGGGCAAGCCGTGGCTGGCCACCAAGTGGGACTGGTCGGACAACTACAAGAAGCTCGTCCTGACCGTCCGTGACGGCGTCAAGTTCTCCGACGGCCAGCCGATGACCGCCGAGGACGTCGCCTACACCTTCCAGCTGCTGCGCGACAACAAGGCGCTGAACGTCGACGCCGTGCCGTACAAGGACATCACCGCGGCCGGCAACCAGGTCACCCTGGCCTTCGACAACTCGCAGTTCGTCAACCAGGTCAAGATCCTCCAGACGCTCGTCGTGCCGAAGCACGTCTGGAAGGACGTCAAGAACCCGGCGCTCGACCTCGTGAAGAACCCGATCGGCACCGGGCCGTACACGCTCAAGTCGGCCACCCCGCAGACGATGATCGTCGTGCGGCGCGACAGCGGGTACTGGCAGGAAGCGCCGAAGGTCAAGGAGATCCGCTACACCTCCTACACCGACAACAACGCGCAGGTCAGCGCGCTGGTCAACGGGGCTGCCGAGTGGAGCTTCGTGTTCATCCCGAACTACAAGGCTGTCTACACCAACAAGGACCCGCAGCACTACAAGCTGTGGTTCCCCGCGCAGCTGGCCGTCCACGGCCTGTGGTTCAACACCGAGAAGGCGCCCTGGAACGACGCGAAGCTGCGCCAGGCGATCAACAAGGTGATCAACCGCGACGACATCTTCAACCAGGGTGAGGCCGGCTACTTCTACCCGAAGAACGATCAGGTCACCGGCATCCCGACCCCCGCGGGCGACCCGTTCATCGCGCCGCAGTACAAGGGCCAGTCGGTCCAGGTCGACGTCCCGGGCGCGAAGGCGCTGCTGACCGGCGCCGGCTACAAGTTCAACGGCGACAAGCTGGCCGACCCGAGCGGCAAGCCGGTCACCATCAAGCTCACCGTCCCGTCCGGCTGGTCGGACTACATCACCGACCTGGAGATCATCAAGGACAACCTGGCGCAGATCGGCATCACCGCCACGGTCGACAAGATGAACCAGGACGCCTGGATGAAGTCGGTCGACACCGGTGACTTCGAGGGCCTGATGCACTGGACCAACGACGGGTCGACGCCGTACGACATGTACCGCGACGTCATGGACGGCAACCGCTACAAGCCGACCGGCCAGGGCGGCATCAACGGCAACTACGGCCGCTACAAGAACGACGAGGCGACCAAGGCGCTGGAGACCTACGCGAACGCCGAGGACGACGCCGCCCGCACCGCGGCGATGGCGACGCTGCAGAAGATCATGATCGAGCAGCAGCCGATGATCCCGACGTCGGCGGCCAACTCCGGCGGCGAGTACAGCACGAAGAACTGGGTCGGCTGGCCGGACGACGCCAACCCGTACGCGCCGGCCCAGCCGACGCTGCGCAACGCGCTCGACATCGTCCTGCACCTCAAGCCCGCGGCCTGACGATGGCGGATTCAGCCGTGACGACCGAGCAGTCCCCCTCCGACCCCGTCGCCGTCGGGTCGGAGGGGGACCTCCCCGTGGTCCTCGAAGCCGCGGGCCTCACCAAGCACTTCCCGGTCCGCCGCAAGGGCCGGGCCGCGCTGACCGGCCCTCGCCGCAGCATCCAGGCCGTCGACGACGTCACCCTGACGCTCCGGCGGGGCCGCGTCACCGCCCTGGTCGGCGAGTCCGGTTCGGGCAAGTCGACGGTCGCGCGCCTGCTCGCGGGCCTCTACCCGCGCACCGGCGGCGACATCCGGCTGCACGGCGAGACGGTGAACGTCAAGCACGGCAAGGCGTTCCGGGCCTACGCCCGCCGGGTCCAGATGATCTTCCAGGACCCGTTCGCGTCGCTGAACCCGGTGCACACCGTGCGCTATCACCTGACGCGGGCGCTGAAGATCCACGGCCGCGCGGGTGACGACCTCGAGAAGTCGCTGCACGAGCTGCTCTCGCGCGTCCAGCTGACCCCACCCGAGCGGTACATCGACAAGTTCCCGCACGAGCTGTCCGGCGGGCAGCGCCAGCGCGTCGCCATCGCGCGGGCGCTCGGCGCCGACCCGGAGGCGCTGCTGGCCGACGAGCCGGTGTCCATGTTGGACGTCTCCATCCGGCTCGGCGTGCTGAACCTGCTGCGGGACCTCAAGGAACGCCTGCACCTGGCGATCCTGTACATCACGCACGACATCGCGTCCGCGCGCTACTTCGCCGACGACACCATGGTGATGTACGCGGGCCGGATGGTCGAAGGCGGCGACAGCGAAACCATCACGCAGCGGCCGGCACACCCGTACACGCGGCTGCTCATCGAATCCGCCCCCGACCCGGACCGGATCGCGGGCGGCGGCGACCCGGCGGAGACACCGGCCGAACGCGGGTCCGGCGAGCCGCCGAGCCTGATCGACCCGCCGTCCGGCTGCCGGTTCCACCCGCGCTGCCCGGTCGCGATGGCCCGGTGCGAAACCGAGCTGCCGCCGCGGTTCGACGTCGGTGACGCGCCCGGCCACTGGGCCGCGTGCTGGCTGTACGACGGAGCCGCCCGATGAGGTACCTGCTGCAACGGCTGGGCTTCTACGTCTTCACCGCGTGGGCCGCCGTCACCATCAACTTCTTCATCCCGCGGCTGATCCCGGGCGACCCGGTGCAGTCGCTGATCGCCAAGAACCAGGGCATGATCAGCGCGGACGCCATCGAGTCGCTGTACGTCCTGTTCGGACTCGACAAGAACGAAAGCCTGATCTCCCAGTACTTCGACTACTGGGGCCAGCTCTTCCGCGGCGACCTCGGGATCTCGTTCACGTTCTTCCCGACGCCGGTGTCCGACCTGCTCACCGACAGTCTGCCGTGGACGATCATCCTGGTCGGCATCACCACGGTCGTCGGCTTCGCCATCGGCACCGGGCTCGGCGTGGTCGCCGGCTGGAAGCGCGGCTCGTGGGTCGACGGCCTGCTGCCGGTGACGACGTTCCTGTCGTCGATCCCGTACTTCTGGCTCGGCCTGATCGCGCTGACGATCCTGGCCGGCCCGGGCAGCTTCTTCCCGTCGTCCGGCGGCTACGACCCGGGCACCGTGCCCGGCTGGGACGGCTCGTTCATCGGCAGCGCGATCCAGCACAGCCTGCTGCCCGCGCTGACCATCCTGATCAGCTCGATGGGCAGCTGGATCCTGGGCATGCGGAACATGATGGTCACGGTCGCGTCGGAGGACTACGTCACCGTCGCGCACGCCAAGGGCCTGCCGGAACGCCGGGTGATGGTGGGTTACGCGGCGCGCAACGCGCTGCTGCCCAGCGTGTCCGGCTTCGCGCTGGCGCTCGGCTTCATCGTCGGCGGCACGCTGCTGGTGGAGATCGTCTTCTCCTACCCCGGCGTCGGCTACCAGCTGTTCCAGGCCGTCGGCTCGCAGGACTACCCGCTGATGCAGGGCATCTTCCTGATCATCACGCTGTCGGTGCTGGTGGCGAACCTGCTCGCCGACGTCGCCTACCTCGCGCTCGACCCGCGCACCCGGAAGGAGGGCTGACATGGCTGTCCCCGCGGCGGACGTCAAGGCCGCCCAGGCCCTCCCGCTCGAAGCGGTCGCGCGCCGGCGCCGTTTCCGGTTCCTCACCGGCGGCAAGACCGTCACCGGGGTCGCCGTCATCGGCTTCTTCCTGGTGATCGCGATCATCGGCGACTGGATCGCGCCGTACGACCCGTCGGCGCGCAGCAGCGATCTGCTGGAGGCGCCGTCGGCGCGGCACTGGTTCGGCACCACCCACCTCGGCCAGGACATCTTCAGCCAGGTCGTGGTCGGCACCCGCAGCGTGATGCTGGTCGGGCTGGCCGCCGGGATCGTGGCGACGATCCTCGCGGTGATCGTCGGCGTGACGTCCGGGTACCTCGGCGGCACCCCGGGCGAGGGTCTGTCCGCACTGTCCAATGTGTTCCTGGTGATCCCGGCGCTGCCGCTGATCATCATCATCGGCAGCGCGGTGCCCACCGGCGGCGACATCCTGGTGGCGGTGATCATCGGCTTCACGTCGTGGGCGTGGGGCGCGCGGGTCCTCCGGGCGCAGACGTTGTCGCTGAGAGGCCGGGAATACGTCGAAGCGGCCCGGGCGACCGGCGAATCGACGTGGCGGATCATCTTCTTCGAAATCCTGCCGAACCTGACCGCGGTGATCGCGTCCAGCTTCGTCGGCACGGTGATCTTCGCCGTGATGTCCGAGATCACGCTCGCGTTCGTCGGCGTCTCCGGACTGTCCAACTGGAACTGGGGCACGATCCTGTTCTGGGCGCAGAGCCAGCAGGCGCTCGCCCAGGGCGCGTGGTGGTGGTTCGTGCCGGCCGGGCTGGCGATCGCCATCCTCGGCACGGCGCTGTCCCTGCTCAACTTCGGCATCGACGAGTTCGTCAGCCCGCGGCTGCGCGGCAGCGGCAAGGCGCGCGTCAAGGGCGCCGACGGGAAGACGCATCGCATGCGGGTGGGCTTCACGCCCGTGCTCGGGCGGGAGGAACGGCCATGATGGACCCGGTGCTGGAAATCAAGGGACTCGACGTCGACTACGGCGTCGGCGACGAGGCCGTGCGCGCGGTCCGGGACGTGCACCTGACGCTGCACCGCGGCGAAGTGCTCGGCCTGGCCGGGGAAAGCGGCAGCGGGAAGTCCACTTTGGCCTACGGGCTGACGCGGCTGCTGGCCCCGCCGGGCGTCATCCGCGGCGGCGAGGTGATCTACCACCCCGCCGACGGCGAGCCCTACGACGTCCTGCGGCTGACGGACAGGCAGCTGCGCGACTTCCGGTGGGCGGAGACGTCCATCGTGTTCCAGGGCGCGATGAACTCGCTGAACCCGGTGCACAAGGTGGTCACGCAGCTGGTCGACGTCATCAAGGCGCACGAACCGCGGTCCACGCGTGCGGGTCGTGTCGCGCGGGCGCGCGATCTGCTGAAGCTGGTCGGCATCTCGGCCGACCGGCTGGAGGCGTACCCGCACCAGCTGTCCGGCGGCATGCGGCAGCGCGTGATGATCGCGATGGCGCTCGCGCTGGAACCGCGGATCGTCATCATGGACGAGCCGACGACCGCGCTCGACGTCGTGATGCAGCGGCAGATCCTCGGCCAGCTCGTGGAACTGCGCGAACGGCTGGGCTTCTCGGTCCTGTTCATCACGCACGACCTGTCGCTGCTGGTGGAGTTCTCGGACCGGATCGCGATCATGTACGGCGGCCGGATCGTCGAGCAGGCCCCGGCGGCCGACCTCTACCGGGACGCGCTGCACCCGTACAGCCACGGCCTGCTGAACTCGTTCCCCGCGCTGCGCGGGCCGCGGCGCGAGCTGGCCGGGATCCCCGGGTCGCCGCCGGACACGCGCGGGATGCCGTCCGGCTGCGCGTTCCACCCGCGGTGCCCCAAGGCTTTCGAGCCGTGCCCCGACCGCGTGCCCCTGCTGGGCACGCCCGGCGATCCCGCGCGCGAAGTGGCGTGCTGGCTGCACCCCGTCGCTCCCTGAACGCCGATACCCCTGGAGGAGAGCCGCCTTGACCGAGACCACCGCCGCGACCGCCGAGCAGCAGGCGCTGATCGACACCCTGCCGCCGGACTTCCGCTGGGGCGTGGCGACCGCCGCGTACCAGATCGAAGGCGCGGTCGCGGAAGACGGGCGCACACCGTCCATCTGGGACACCTTCTGCCAGGTGCCGTGGGCGATCGACAACAACGACAACGGTGACGTGGCGTGCGACCACTACCACCGGATGCCGTCCGACATCGGGCTCGTCACCGAACTCGGGGCGGACACCTACCGGTTTTCGGTGGCGTGGCCCCGGGTCCAGCCGCGCGGCCGCGGCGGCGTCAACGAGGCAGGCATCGGGTTCTACGACCGGCTCGTCGACGAGACGCTGAGCCGCGGCATCACGCCGTGGCTGACGCTGTACCACTGGGACCTCCCGCAGGAGCTCGAGGACGCGGGCGGCTGGCCGGCCCGCGACACGGCGTACCGGTTCGCGGACTACGCGATGCTGGTTTTCGACCGGCTTTCCGACCGGGTGCGGCACTGGACGACGTTGAACGAGCCGTGGTGCTCGGCGATGCACGGGTACGTCCACGGCGTGATGGCCCCGGGCCGCCGTGACTACGCGGCGGGGTTGCACGCGGTGCACCACCTGCTGCTGGGCCACGGGCTGGCGGTGCAGCGCATGCGCGAGGCGGCCCCGGCCGACACGCAGTTCGGCATCACGCTGAACATGTGCACGGCCGACCCGGCAACGGACTCGCCGGAGGACGTCCGCGCGGCGCGTCAGGCGGACGGCCTGGGCGTCCGGATCTACCTGGACCCGCTGGTCCACGGCCGCTACCCGGCGGACGTGGTGGACGACCTGGCCGCGCGGGGAGTCCGCCTCCCGGTCCAGGACGGCGACCTCGACGTGATCTCCACCCCGCTGGACTTCCTGGGCGTGAACTACTACTTCGGCCAGCAGTTCTCGGGCGTGGACGAGTCGGGGTCCACAGTGGACGCCGACGGCGCACCGGCGTCCCGGGTGATCCCGTTCGGCGAGCCGACGACGGCGATGGGCTGGGAGATCCTCCCGGGCAAGTTCACCGAGCTGCTGACCCGGCTGGGCCAGGACTACCCGGGCTTGCCGATGTACATCACGGAGAACGGCTCGGCCTTCGACGACGACCCGGACTCGTCCGGCTTCGTCCGCGACGACGGGCGTACGGCTTACCTGGCCTCGCACATCGCGGCAGTGGCGGCGGCTCGTCAGGCGGGGGCGGACGTGCGCGGCTACTTCGCCTGGTCCCTTTTGGACAACTTCGAGTGGGCTTACGGGTACGCGAAGCGGTTCGGCCTGATCCGGGTGGATTACGAGACGCAGGAGCGGACGATCAAGCAGAGCGGGTACTTCTACCGGGACACGGTCCGCCGGGTCCGGGGCAGCTGACCCTTTCCGGCGGTAGGGCGTTCCCTACCGCCGGGGCGGCGGCCTGCCCCATGGCCGCCGCCGGCGGGCGTCCCTAGCGTCGGTGGGCAGCCGACCCTGGGGGTAGCCGTGGTTCCTCGTCGCCCACATCGCCTTCGGCACGGTCGCCATCGTCGGTGTCATCCTGCAGATCTGGCCCTGGCTGCGCCGGACGCACCCCGTTGCGCACCGGCGCATCGGGCGGGTCTACGTTTTCGCCGGCGCGATCGACGTCGTTGCCGCCCTGCTTTGGCTCGGCTTCACGATCGCCGGGTGGCGGGCGATCCGGCGGCGGCGGTACGGCGACCATCGCAAGTGGATGGTCCGCAGCTTCGCCATGTGCATGAACACCCTGATGACCCGCGCTCTGTCACCGGTCGGGTTCCTGCTGGTCCTGCCGCGGGGCGGGGACAAGACCACGATGATCCTCACCGCGGCCGCGGTGTCCGGCGTGCTGAGCGTGCTGAGCCTGCTGCTGCTCAGTCAGTGGTGGCTCGAGCGGAAGCCAGCCAGCGCGCAATGATCGTCCGCTGGATCTCCGATGCGCCCTCGTAAATCCGCGGGGCGCGGACCTCGCGGTACAGGTGCTCCAACAGGTGCCCGCGGCGCAACGCGCGGGCGCCGTGCAGCTGGACCGCCGAATCCACGACGAACTGGGCCGCCTCCGTCGCGAACAGTTTCGCCATTGCCGCGCGGCCGCCGAGGTTCTGCTCGCCCGCGTCGTACGCTCCCGCCGCCGCGTAGACCAGGAGGCGGGCCGCTTCCGTGCGCGTGGCCATCTCGGCCAGCGTGTGGGCCACCGCCTGCTGCTTGATCAAGGGCCCGCCGAACGCCTCGCGCTCGCCGGCGTGGTCCACAGTGGCGTCCAGTGCCGCCTGGGCCATGCCGACCGCGAACGCGCCCACGCTCGGGCGGAACAGGTCGAGGGTCCGCATGGCCACGGCGAAACCGCGGTTCTCCTCGCCGAGCAGTTCTTCACGCAGCACGGAGACGCCGTCGAACGTCACCGTGCCGATCGGGTGCGGGCTGACCAGGTCGAGGTGCTCGCCGCCGAGGCCGGGGCGGTCGGCCGGGACGACGAACGCGCTGACCCCGCGGGAGCCCGCGCCCGGGGTGGTGCGGGCGAACACCGTGTAGAAGTCCGCTTCCGGGGCGTTGGAAATCCACATCTTCGTCCCGGTGAGCCGCCAGCCGTCGCCGTCGGGCTCCGCCGCCAGCGACAGGGCTGCCGCGTCCGAGCCCGCGTCCGGTTCCGTCAGCGCGAACGCCGCCACCGCGTCGCCCGCCGCCACCGCCGGCAGCCAGCGAGCCACCTGATCGTCCTGCCCGGACTGCAGCACCGGGTAACTTCCCAGGCCCTGCAACGCCAGCGCAGTCTCGGCTTCGGTGCTGACCATGGCGAGGTTCTCGCGCAGGATGCACAGGTCCGTCGCGGCCGCCTGCCTCGACGGCGTGCCCGACGCGACGCCGGGGAAGAGCCGAGCGAGCAGGCCGAGTGCGCCCATCGCCTTGAGCAGCGGGCGGTTGACCGAACCCTCCACACCGGACTCCGCGAGCGGAAGCAGCTGCTCGGCTGCCAGCTGCCGCACCTCAAGAGCGAACGCCTGCTGTGCAGGATTCAGCGCGAAGGTCATGACGAAGCTCCCGGTCGCCAGCGGGCATGGGCAGTACCGGCGGGACCGGACCGGACGAGGTCGAGACGCGGCTCCGGCCCGTCGGAGCGGCCCGTCTGCGGCTTGCGGCTGCCCGCGGCGAACGGCTTCGGCCACGGCATCGGGTACCCCTGCTCGGCCGCCGCGTGCAGCGTCCACTGTGGATCGTAGAGGTGCGTGCGACCCAGCGCGCAGAGGTCCGCGCGCCCGGCCAGGATCAGCGAATTGACGTCGTCGTAGGACGAAATCGCGCCGACCGCGATCACCGCGATCCCGTACTCCTCGCCGATCTCGTTGCGGATCCGGTCGGCGTACGGGGTCTGGTAGCTGCGGCCGTACTGCGGGCGTTCCTCGCTGACGACCTGGCCGGTCGAGACGTCGATACCCGCGGCGCCGTGGGCGGCGAACGCCCGCGCGATCTCCACGGCGTCGTCGGCGTCGATGCCGCCCTCGCACCAGTCGGTCGCCGAGATCCGGACGGTCATCGGCCGGCCTGCGGGCCACACCGCGCGGACCGCGTCGAAGACTTCGAGCGGGAAGCGCAGCCGGTTTTCCAGCGAGCCGCCGTAAGCGTCGGTGCGCTGGTTCGTCAGCGGCGAGAGGAACGACGACAGCAGGTAGCCGTGCGCGCAGTGCAGCTCGAGGACGTCGAACCCGGCCCGGGCGGCGGCTTCGGCGCACGCCACGAACTGCGAACGGATCTCCGAAAGCTCCGATGTGGACAGTTCGCGCGGGACCTGGTTCCGCGAGGAGTACGGCAGCGGCGAGGGGGCGCAGAGCTCCCAGTTGCCCGAAGGCAGCGGCTCGTCGATGCCGTCCCACATGAGTTTCGTCGAGCCCTTGCGCCCGGAGTGTCCCAGCTGGACACCGATGCGCGCGGGTGTCTGCGTGTGCACGAAGTCGACGACCCGCTTCCAGGCGGCTTCCTGCTCCGCTGTGTACAGGCCGCCGCAGCCCGGCGTGATCCGGCCCTCGGGGGAGACGCAGACCATCTCCGTCATCACCAGCCCGGCGCCGCCCAGGGCCTTGCTTCCCAGGTGTACCAGGTGGAAGTCGCCCGGCACACCGTCCACAGCGGAATACATGTCCATCGGCGACACGACGATCCGGTTGGGCAGCTCCAGCTCGCCGAGGGAGAACGGCTGGAACATCGGCGGCCGCGAAGTGGTCCCGAGCGAACGGGCGAACCAGTGGTCGAGCTCGGCCGCGAACTCGGGGTCGCGCAGGCGGAGGTTGTCGTAGGTGACGCGGCGGCTGCGCGTCAGGATGTTGAACGCGAACTGCGGCGGCTCCTGGTGGGCGTACTGCGCGATGTTCTCGAACCACTCCAGGCTGGCCTGCGCGGCGCGCTGCGTCGACGTGACGACCGGCCGCCGTTCCAGCTCGTAGGCTTTCAGCGCCTCCGTCACGCCGTCGTTCTCGTGCAGGCACGCGGCCAGCGCGAGCGCGTCCTCCATCGCGAGCTTCGTCCCGGAGCCGATCGAGAAGTGCGCGGTGTGCGCGGCATCGCCGAGGAGGACGACGTTCTCGTGCACCCACGTTTCGCAGCGGACCGTGCCGAACGAGACCCACTTCGAGTTGTTCGCCATCACTTGGTGGCCGTCGAGGACGTCGGCGCACAGCTCGCGGATCAGCGCGATCGACTTCTCGTCGCTCTCGCCGGGTTTCAGCGATGCCGCCGCGATCGGGCCGAACGTCCGCTGCCAGACGTCCTCCTGGACCTCGAGGATGAACGTGCTGCCGTCGCGGCCGTACGGGTAGCCGTGGATCTGCATGATCCCGGCCGGCGTTTCGAGGACGTAGAACTTGAAGGCGTCGAACACCAGGTCCGTGCCCAGCCAGATGTACCGGCACCGGCGCGTCTCGACGCTCGGCCGGAACGTCTCGGCGTACCGCGCGCGCATCGCCGAGTTGACGCCGTCGGCGGCGACGACCAGGTCGTACCCCGAGAGGTCGGCCGGTGCTTCCTCCCGGAAGTGCAGGCCGACGCCGAGCTCGCCGCAGCGGCTCTGGAGGATGCCGAGCAGGCGCTTGCGGCTCATCGCGGCGAAGCCGTGGCCGCCCGAGGTGGTGACCGTGCCGCGGTAGTGCACGTCGATGTCGTCCCACCGGGCGAATTCGGCCTTCATCGCCTCGTGCACCGCCGCGTCGGCGTGCTCGATGCCGCCGAGCGTCTCGTCGGAGAACACCACGCCGAAGCCGAAGGTGTCGTCCGGCGCGTTGCGCTCCCAGACGGTGATTTCGTGGCCGGGACCGAGCTGCTTCGCGAGCGCGGCGAAGTACAGACCCGCCGGGCCGCCACCGATGACCGCGATTCGCACATGTCCAGGGTATGTCGTCAGCGGTACGACCGTCAATGACGCGAAAGATGGCGTACGGTGTCCGGCATGGAACGCATCAACCCGCCGGAGCTGGGCAAGCCGTCCGGGTTCTCGCACGCGGTGGTGGCGGAGGGCCGGGTCGTCTTCCTCGCCGGGCAGACGGCGCTGGACGCGTCGAACCGGATCGTCGGCGACGGCGTCGTGGAGCAGTTCGAACGCGCGCTCGGCAACCTCCTGGCGGCCCTGCGCGCGGCCGGCGGCACCCCGGAGGACCTCTGCAGCGTGACGATCTACATCGTCGACATGGCCGACTACCGCGCCAACGCCCGCGAGATCGGCCGGGTCTGGAAGCGGCTCGCGGGCACGGAGTACCCGGCGATGGCCGGCATCGGCGTCTCCCGACTATGGGACGAGGAAGCCCTGGTCGAGGTCCAAGGCTTCGCGGTCGTGAGTGGTAAGGCGGGTTAGAACTCGCCTTACCACTCACGACAACTTGCGCCGGGGCTCAGGTGAGTTTGATGGCCTTCGCGACGTACGCTCGTGCCGGGGTCTCCAGCTGGGCGTGCAGCTCGAAGAACAGCTCCGCCGCGCGGATCCCGGACCAGTCACGCGGCAGGAACTCCGCCGGCAGCCCGGGATCGAGGTACGGCATCCGCCGCCAGCCGGTCAGCACCCGGATGTAGTCGGCGAACGCCTGTTCCTCGGTCACCGGCTTGCGGCGCAGCGCCGGGCCGTGCTCGTCGAGGAACGTCGTGTACAGCTCGTCCAGGCGGTCGAGGTCCCACCACTCGCGGACCTTCGCCGCGACGTCGCCGAACGCCAGGTGGTCGGCGTGGAACAGGTCGGCGTACCCGGCCAGGCCGAGCCGGGTCAGGGCCTCCTCGGTCGCGCCGTGGAGGTGGGCCGGCGCGATCCAGACGCCGGAGGCCGCGGTGCCGAAGCCCATCCGGGCCAGCTGGGCGCGCAGGAGGTGGCGCTTGTGGCGCTCGGTCTCCGGCACCGAGAACACCGCGAGCAGCCAGCCGTCGGCTGGAGTCGCGCGCCCGCGGCGGAAGATCCGCTCGTCGCCTTCCCGCAGGATCTCGCGGGCTTCGTCGGACAGCTCGTAGCCCGCCGTCGCGTCACGGCGGACCGCTTCGAGGATCCCGCGCCGCTTCAGCCGGGAGATGGACGAGCGCACGGCGGGCTCGTCGACGCCGACGGCGGCGAGCAGGTCGATCAGCGACGCGACCGAGAGCCAGCCGCCTTCGGTGCGCGAATAGAGGCCGTACACCGTCACGATGAGCTGACGCGGCTGGGCCGCCCGGCCGGAGCCGTCCAGTTCGGTTGCGTCGGGTACGGCCGTCATCGGGCCACGATAGCAACTCCGGCCCGGATCGCTCCGCTACGATTTCGCCGCGATGCAGCCAGCCACCAAGGGGATCTTCGACCGGCTCACCCGCCGCGGCCGCCTGATGACCAAGCGGGCCTGCGACCGGCAGGGCCATGTGGTGCGCGCCGGGCGCTTCCTCTTCCGCACCCCGACCGCGTGGGAGTACGCCGCCGCGGTCGCCTGCGGCAGCGATCCGGCCGCGCAGCGCTGGCTCGGCTGGCAGCGCGATTCGATCGTCGCCGAGCCGTCCCGGGCGGACGCGCTGCGGGTCGTGCCCGGCACCGGCCCGGACTGGGCGGCGCCGGACCCGCAGTCGGTCGACCTGGTGATGATCGACGTCGCGGCCAACCGCTGCGTCGGGCTGGTCAGCGTGCACACCGGCGAGGACGGCGGCCCGGAGACCGGCGGCTACCTCGCTCCGGACTACCGCGGCCGCGGCCACGGCCGGGTGCTGTTCGCGGCCGGCCTGACGCTGGCGCACGACCACCTGGGCCTGCCGCGGGTGCGCGCGGGCGCGGAGGTGGGGAACGTGGCGAGCGCGCGGTCGCTGCGGGCCGCCGGGCTCGCGCGGGTCGCCGGCCCGCCGACGTACCGCCTGCCGGACGGCCGGGTCACCGAGGCGTGGTGGTTCCAGCACGACGTCCCGCGCGTGACGCGCTGCAACGGTCCGCAGGCCACGTGGTTCCCGGTGTCGTCGGTGCTCTGACACTTCGGCGTCCGCCGACGTTTCCCGCGGCTAACTTCGCGGTATGACTGCGCTTTCCGCTCCGGTTCCGCCCGTGCCCGACGAAGTGACACCGGGGAGCATCGCCTGGCTGCGCGCGTCCGTCGCCCGCTTCAGCAACGGCCCCGACCACGTCCGGCGCCGGGCGCTGGCGGTGGACGCGCTGGCGCCGGTCGACGCGGACTCGTTGCAGCACAAAGCTTTCGAACGCACCTGCCGGCTCACGGCCGGTCTCGACGTCGTCGACGTGATGGCCACGATCGCGCGCCCGGTGCCGGTCGGGGTGCTCGCCGAAGCGCTGGGCCTGCCGGACGTCTCGGCCGACGTGGTGCCGGTGGCGGCCGCGTACCACCCGCACGTGACCCCCGATGCCGCCGCCGAAGCGGCGCTGGGCCGCCTGATCGCGGCCTGCGGCGGGCCGGGCGAACGCACGGCGGCGCGGATCGGCCTGCTCGTCCAAGCCTGCGATGCCACGGCGGGCCTCATCGGCAACCGGCTTTTCGCGTCGCTGACCGGAAAACCCGCGGAGCAGCCGGTGCTCGCCACCCGCCGCCGGATCGGCGGCGAGGACGTCACGGTGCCGCTCACCGGGACGCCGTTCGGCGCCGGGCCCCGCGCCTGCCCCGGCTCGCGGCACGCCGAGGCCCTCGCGACCGGCGTTCTCGAGGCGTTGCGCGGTTTCCGCCTGACAGAACGGGAAACGACGTGGGTGGCGGCGCCGAATCTCCGGATGCCCGCGGTGCTGCAGGTGGCCCGCAGCCGGCCGGCCGGCGGGCTCTGCTAAGACTTACCGCGTTCATCGTCTGGGGGAAGGTCGGGAATTGCTGTACTTCGATGGTCTGCTCGGCATCGTCACGTTCGGGTTGTGGATCTTCTGCCTGGTCGACGTGATCACGACGGACGAATCGTCCTGCCGCAACCTGCCCAAGGGGCTGTGGTTGCTGCTGGTCCTGGTGGTGCCGCTGGTCGGCTCGATCGTCTGGCTGGTGGCGGGCCGTCCGCAGCAGGTGACGCGGGCGCGCGGCCGGTACGAGCGCGAGGCGACGGCGTTCCCCGAGTACGACCGCCCGGGCCGGTTCGCGGCCACGAACCCGGACGACGACGAGGAATTCCTGCGCAAGTGCCGGGAGCGCGCGGAGGCGCAGCGCAAGCTCGCCCGCGAAAAGCGCGGCGAGGACTAGCAGCCCGGCCCTTCGCAGGTGCCGCGTTCGTAGGCTTCGAGCGTCGTGATCACCAGCCGGCGCTCGGCGGGGGTCAACGGCGTCAGCGCGTCGCTCCACGCCTTGGCGCCGCGGGCGAGCCAGGCGTCGACCGCCGGGCGCTTGTCCGGGGTGATGCTCACGATCGTGCGGCGGCGGTCCGCCGGGTCTTCGTCGCGGTTCAGCACACCCTGACGGCTGAGGTCGCCGACCATCAGGCTCGCCGTCGTCGGCGCCACCTGGAGGCGGGCCGCCAGTTCGGTCACCGTCATCGGGCCGTCGAAGAGCAGGTACGACAGCAGCGAGAGGTGCCGCGGCGCCAGCGCGCAGCCGTTCAGCTCCGCCGGCACCGGTGTCCGCTTCGCGCGGCCGACCAGCCGGGGCATGAGCAGCAGCAGCTGCCGAACGCCGTCCTCGACACTCGGTCCGGCCTCCGTTGACACCGATTGCCTCCTCTCGGTAACTTTGTTTGCAAAGCAAACGCTTTGGCTCGAGCGTACCTCGCGTCGGTCGAGCGTACCGGCCAGAAACAGGGGATCCCATGACGACGCCATCCGAGATGAACGACTTCAACAAGCAGATCGTCGAGGAGTTCCGGGCCAACGAGGGCCGGGTCGGCGGCATGTTCGAGGGCAAGAACGTGCTCTTGCTCACGACGATCGGAGCGAAGAGCGGCGCCGAGCGCCTGTCGCCCCTGGTCTACACCCGCGACGGCGACCGCTACGTGGTCGCGGCCTCGATGGGCGGCGCACCGAAGAACCCGGCCTGGTACCACAACCTGGTGGCGAACCCGAAGGTCACGCTCGAGGTGGGCACGGAGAAGTTCGAGGCCACGGCCACGGTGATCGCCGACCGCGCGGAGCGGGACCGCCTGTACGCGGGCATGGTCGCGCACGCGGAGGGCTTCGCGGACTACGAGAAGAACACCTCCCGGCTCATCCCGATCGTCGTGCTGGAGCGCTAGGAACCGATGGGGGCGGGCTCGGCGGGCGTGGTCGCCGGCCGGGCCGCTTCCAGGCGCCGCTCGCGCCGCTCCTCCTTGCGCTGGATCACCCGCTTGCCCACGTCGATCAGCGGCTTCTCCACCCAGCGGTGGATCAGGTCCGCGATCGCCAGGCCGACCAGGAACACCACCAGCGCCGAGACCGTCCGGCTCTGGGCGAGCCCGGGCACCGCCTGCACGACGGCGAAGTGCACCGGCCCCTGCAGCAGGTACAGCGAGTACGACCGCTCGCCGACGAACCGCATCGGGGCCGTGCCGAGCAGCCAGCGCAGCGGGCCGGGGCTCACCAGCACGATCAGCAGCAGCATCGTCAGCCCCGCGTACGCCACCAGCCACCACAGGTTCTGCCCCGACGCCGTCCACACGGTGTCCAGGTTGACGTGCAGCAGCACGAACGCCGCGACGATCGGGATCGCCGCCAGCGGGTGCGTCAACGGCTTCAGCAGCGCGTAGCCGCGGCGGTAGTGCAGCGTGATCGCCAGCAGGCAGCCGCCGGCGAGGATGAAGTAGTGGATGGTCGAGTGGTAGATCGCGACCTTCGAGCCTGCCAGCGCCCAGCCGCTGGTCAGCGGCACCAGCGCCAGCAGCACCACCATCGCCGCGGCCACCAGCAGGAACTTGCGCTTCGCCGCGCCGATCCCGATCGCGACCAGCAGGAACGGCCAGACGAGGTAGAACTTCTCCTCGATCCCGAGCGTCCACGAGCCGCTGAAGAAGTTGTCCGCGGCGTGGTCGGCCGTCGACGGGAAGAACTCGTTCATGAACGTCAGGTAGTACTTCAGCGCCCGCGGGAAACCGCGTTCCAGGAACTCCGCGCGCAGCAGGACGAACGCGATGATCCCGCCGAGGATCACCAGGTACGGCGGCAGGATCCGGAACACGCGCCGGAGGTAGAAGTTCGACAGCGAAATCCGGCCGGTCCGGTCCTGCTCGCGCAGCAGCAGCGTGGTGATCAGGAAACCGGACAGCACGAAGAACAGGTAGACGCCGACCCAGCCCGACAGCCACGTCCAGTTCGGCCCGCCGAAGTGGAAGAAGATGACCATCGTCGCGGCGAGCGCGCGCAGGCCGTCGAGCCCGGGGAACCGCCGCATGCCGAGGTAGTCCTCGTGGCTCATCGTGCGCAAGGCGGTCCCCCATAGGTGTGATCGACCGGCCGAGTATATGGCCCCGATTTCCCGGCCATTTCCCCGGCCGGATCCGCATTACCGGGCCCGGAAGGCGTTCTCCGGGTCGAACCGCCGGTTGAGCTCGCGGAGCCGCCGCAGGTCCGCGGCCGGGTAAACGCCCTCCGCGACCTCCTCCGGCGCGTGCTCGCCGTACACGAACGGCAGCAGGCGGCCGGTCGTCCACGGCGCCAGTGCGTCGAACAGCTTCGCGTGCGCGCGCCGGACGGCCGCGACACCGTCGTCGCCGACCACCGACAGCGCCCGGACGACGAACTCGGCCGAGCGGTCCCAGCCCACGCCGGGGGTCTCCGGCGTCCGGGCGAGCGCGCCGCCCAGCCGGTCGACGATCAGCACGGGCGGGGTCGCCGCGCCCGGGCCGGCGTGTTCGAGGACCGCGTCGAGCATGGCGTCGTTCAGCTGGGACACCGTCGCGTTGGTGCCGTGGTAGCCGTGCGGCTGCCGCGGCTCGGCCGCGATCGAGCCGGACTCGGTGAACGGCAGCACCCGCAGCGTGTCCGCCAGGGCGGGCGCGACAGCCCGCAGCGGTGCAACCAGGGAGTCGCCGTCCTCGCCGAGGTAGGCGATCCGGACCTGGGCTGCGTGCTTCCCGCGCAGCGGCTCGGGCACCATCGGCAGGTCGGGGTACGGGATCATGGCCACCGACGTCGTCAGCGTGTCCGGCGCGGCCGCCGACCACGTCCGCCAGGCCCGCAGCACGGCAGGCACGTCGGCGCTGTCGAAGGTGAGGCTGCCGCCGTAGAGCTCGCGCACCGGCAGGAGCTCGAACTCGATCGCCGTCACGACGCCGAAGCCGGCGCGGCCGCCGCGCAGGGCCCAGAACAGGTCTGAGCCGGGCTCGGCGCGCCGGAGCTCGCCGTCGGCGGTCACGACGTCGAGCGCGCGGACGTGGTCGGCGGCGCGACCGTACCGGCGGGCCATCAGCCCGAAGCCGCCGCTGAGCGTGTAGCCGACGACACCGACGTCCGGGGACGAGCCGCTGAGCGGCGCCAGGCCGTGCTCGCCGGCGGCCGCGATCACCGCTTCCCACCGGGCACCCGCCTCGACGCGGGCGGTGCGGGCGGCGACGTCGATCTCGACACCGGTCATCCGGCGGGTGCTGATCAGGACGCCGTCGGTGCCCGCCGTCAGGCCGTGCCCGGTGGCCTGGACCGCGACGGCCAGCCGGTGTTCGGCGGCGTAGCGCACCGCGGCGACGACGTCTTCGGCGCTCTCGGCGGCGACGACGGCGGCGGGTGCGGTGGGCACCGCCGTCTGGAATCCGGCGAGTTCTTCGGCGTACCCGTCCTGGCCGGGGTGGAGGAGGTTCATGCCTCCAGCTTCGGGCGAGCCCGATCAGAAGTCCAAGATCTGATTTTTCTGCTGGTTAGAATTGCTGCTTATGGAACTGCACCAGCTCGCGTACTTCGTCGCCGTCGCCGAGGAGGGCAACTTCACGCGCGCGGCGGAGCGGCTGCACGTCGCCCAGCCCGGAGTGAGTGCGCAGGTCAAACGCCTGGAGCGGGAGCTGGGGCAGGAGCTGCTGGACCGCTCGGGCCGGACGGTCCGGCTCACCGACGTCGGCGCCGCCGCCCTGCCGCACGCCCGCGCCGCGCTCGCGGCGGTGCAGGGCGTGCGCGAAGCCGTCGAAGAGCTGGCCGGGCTGGTTCGCGGTCAGGTCGCGATCGGCGCGGTGACGTCGGCGGGCCCGGTCCGGCTGCCGGACCTCCTGGCGGGCTTCCACGAGCGGTACCCGGCGGTGGAGATCACGCTGTCGGAGGCCAACTCCGACACCATGCTCGTGGCCCTGCGCGAAGGCCGCCTCGACCTCGCCGTCGTCGGCCTTTCGACCCCGCCGCCGCCCGGCATCGCGACGCAGGTGCTGCTCGACGAGCCGTTCCTGGCGGTCGCCGCGCTTGACGGCCCGCTGGCCGGCCGGGTCGAGGTGGCGATCCCCGACCTCGACGGCCTCCCGCTGATGGCCCTGCCCAAGGGGACCGGCCTGCGCACGGCGCTGGACGCGGCGTTCGCGCGGGCGGGGCTGACGCCGCGGATCGCGTTCGAGGCGGCCGACCCGAACGTCCTGGTGCAGCTGGCGACGCGCGGGCTCGGGGTGGCGATCGTGCCGGAGTCCCTCGGCCGGTACCACCAAGCGGAGCTGCAGGTGGCCGGGATTCGCGGGCCGGCCCTGCGGGGCGTGCTGGCGCTGGCGTGGCGGACGGACGGGCCGCTGAGCCCGGCGGCCCGCGCCCTGATCGCGTTCGCCCGGGCGGCCTACCGCTCTTGACTGGCCGTCAACAACGGCGTTCCCTGGGTGGGTGACGGACACCGCCCTCCGCGACGCCGTCGTCGGCGCCGGGCTGCTCGCCGGCAGCGCGAACGTGATCATGCAGCTCTCCCGCGCGCCGGTCGGCTACGGCGTCCTGGAGAGCCGGGTCGACAGCGGCAACCTCTTCCGCCACCCGGTCAAGCGGACCCGCACCACGCTGACCTACCTCGCGGTCGCGACGATGGGCACCGACGCCGAGCGCGCGGCCTACCGCCGGGGCGTCAACCGGGCCCACGCACAGGTGCACTCGACGGCGTCGAGCCCGGTCGCCTACAACGCCTTCGACACCGAGCTGCAGCTGTGGGTCGCGGCCTGCCTGTACAAGGGCTTCGAGGACGTCCACGTCGCCATCGCCGGCGGCGAGCCGGGGCGGTTCTACGCCGCCGCCGCGCCACTGGGCACGACGCTGCAGGTGCGGCCGGAGATGTGGCCCGCGGACCGCGCGGCCTTCGAGGAGTACTGGACCGGCGGGCTGGCCGCGGTCGGCATCGACGACACCGTCCGCCGCTACCTCACCCGGATCGTCGACCTGGAGTTCCTGCCCCGCGTCTTGGCCGTGCCCGGACGGCGGTTCCACCGGTTCGTCACCACCGGGTTCCTCCCGCAGCGCTTCCGCGACGAGATGCGGCTGCCCTGGACCGCCGCCGACCAGCGCCGGTTCGACGCGCTGCTGGCCGGGCTCGGCCGGGTCGTCCGCCTGCTGCCGGGACCGCTGCGGCGGTTCCCGTACAACGTCTTCCTCGCCGATCTGCGGTGGCGGCTGCGCACCGGACGTCCGCCTGTTTGAGAGTTGACCGCTCTGCGCGGGGGCGCAAGGGTGGGCCGATGAGCAGCGACGAAGTCCGGCACGGCGTCAAGCTGAGCAGTCTCGACCAGGAGGTCTTCCCGGAATCGGGCGTCACCAAGCGGGAGATGCTCGACTACCTCGAAGCGGTGGCCGAGCGGATGCTGCCGGAGCTGCACGACCGGCTGCTGACCGTGCTGCGGGTGCTGCGCGGGCAGGGACCGTTCATGCAGAAGAACCTGCCGAAGTACACCCCGGACTGGGTCGAGCGGGCCTCGATGTGGGCCGAGACGTCCAAACGGGACGTCTCCTACGCGCTGTGCAACGACCTGCGCACGCTGCTGTGGTTCGGCAACCAGCGCGCCATCGAGTACCACACGTCGCTGTTCCGCCGGGACGTCGCGAACGGGCCGACGCACCTGATCCTCGACCTGGACCCGCCCGCGGACGCCCCGTTTTCGCTCGCCGTGGGCGCCGCGAAGCTGGTGCGGGAGGCGTTGCGCAACGACGGCCTCGACGGCGCGGTCAAGACCAGCGGTTCCAAGGGCGTCCACGTCTTCGTGCCGCTCGCGCCGGGCCAGTCGATGGAGGACATCGCGGCGGCGACCCGCGCGGTCGCGGTCCGGGCCGAGCGCATCGACCCGGCCCTGGGCACGACGGAGTTCGTGGTCGAGCGCCGCGAAGGCAAGGTGTTCCTGGACTCGACCCGTGCCGGCGGCGCGACGGTGATTTCGGTCTACAGCCCGCGCCACCGCCCGGGCGCACCGGTGTCGTTCCCGGTCCGCTGGACCGACGTCGACGGCGTCAAGCCGGGCGACTTCACCGTCCACACGGTCCCGGACCTGCTGGACAGCGGCGACCCGTGGACGGCGGAGATGCCGGAGCCGTTCGTGCTCCCGGCGGACCTGGTCGAGGAGGGCCACACGATCCCGATCGCCCGGGTGGCCGCGATGCACGAGGGCAAACGCCGGGCCCGCGCGGCCCGCGAATCGGGCTAGGCGGCCTGGTTGTGGCCGTAGCCGAGCGGGCGGCGCAGGGACGTGAGCGTGATGATCCGGGCCGGCGCCACGCGGTGCCGGGCCAGCCAGCCGACGTCCCGGCCGAACGACCAGGTCAGCGAGGCCAGGGCGAGGGCGACCGCCGCGAAGGTCAGTGAAACCGGCAGCAGCCCGGACACCGCCACCACCAGCACGACCCCCTGCACGGCCGCCACCGTCTTGCGGGCCATGCTCGGGTAGAGCGGCGCGGTCAGCCACGGCATCGTCCACGAGGCCGCCACGAACACGTACCGCATCAGGCCGATCGCCAGCACCCACAGCCCCAGCGTGCGGGACACCTGGATGCACAACAGCAGGATCAGGAACGCGTCGACTTCCATGTCGAAGCGCGCCCCGAACTCCGACGCCGTGCCGGTGCGGCGGGCCACCTGGCCGTCGAGGCCGTCCAGCAGCAGGGCCACGCCGACCAGCCCGACCAGCCAGCCGAGTGAAAAACCGCCTTCGGCGATCAGCGCCGCGGCGCAGCCGACGAGCACCGCGCGGGCGAACGTGATCCAGTCCGCCGGCCCGAAGGCAGCGCGCCCGCTGCGGCGCAGGCCCCACTCGGTGAGCAGCACCAGCGCGAGGCCGTACACCACGCCGGTCGCCCACGCGAGCAGGGAGAACCCGCCCGCGAAGGCCCCCGCGGCGAGCACCGGCGCCGGGATCACCGCACGCAGGAGAAGGTCGTGTTTGATCATCGTCGACTCCGCGAATTGCTCATAGGGTGGCGACACCAGCCTCCGGTCGCCCGCTGAGGAGAAACACGTGGAACAGGCTTTCTGGGTTCAACGTCCCGGCTCGGGACAGCTGCGCGAGGCGCGGCTGCCCACGCCGGGGCCGGACGACGTGCTCGTCCGCACGCTGTGCTCCGGCGTCAGCCGCGGCACCGAAACCCTCGTCTTCCGCGGCGGCGTCCCGGCGAGCCAGCACGACGTCATGCGCGCGCCCTTCCAGGAGGGCGAGTTCCCCGGCCCGGTCAAGTACGGCTACCTCAACGTCGGCGTCGTCGAACGTGGCCCGGCGCACCTCGAAGGCAAGACCGTCTTCTGCCTCTACCCGCACCAGACCGCGTACGTCGTCCCGGCGACGGCCGTGACCCCGGTGCCGGACGCCGTCCCGCCCGGGCGCGCGATCCTCGCCGGCACGGTCGAGACCGCGGTGAACGCCGTCTGGGACGCGCGGCCGCGGCTCGGCGACCGGATCGCCGTCATCGGCGCCGGGATGGTCGGGGCGAGCGTCGCCAAGCTCCTCACCGGCTTCCCGGCGACGCGGGTCCAGCTGGTCGACGTCGACCCGGCCAAGGCGGCCATCGCCGCCGCGCTCGGCGTCGATTTCGCCACGCCGGAGCAGGCGCTCGGCGACTGCGACCTCGTCGTGCACGCGAGCGCCAGCGAAGCCGGGCTGGCCCGCGCGCTGGAACTGCTCGCGCCGGAAGGGGAGGTCGTCGAGCTGTCCTGGTACGGCGACCGCCGGGTGCGCGTCCCGCTCGGCGAGAACTTCCATTCGCGGCGGCTGGTGATCCGCAGCAGCCAGGTCGGCACGGTCGCCCGGCCGGACCGCGACTACGCCGAGCGCCTCGCCGTCGCCCTCGAACTGCTGGCCGATCCGGCGTTCGAAGCGCTGGTCAGCGGCGAGTGCGCGTTTAAGGATCTTCCGTCCGTGTTACCCAGGCTGGCCGCGAATGAACTTTCCGCCCTGTGCCTCCGTGTCATGTATCAGCCGCAGTGACCACGTCCACCCGAACGCATCGGAGGTCTTGGTGTTCAGCATCACCGTCCGTGACCACGTGATGGTCGCCCACAGCTTCCGCGGGGAGGTCTTCGGACCCGCGCAACGCCTGCACGGCGCGACCTTCGTGGTGGATGCGACCTTCCGCCGGGCCGAGCTCGACGAGGACAACATCGTCGTCGACATCGGCAAGGCCACGGAAGAGCTCAAGGCGGTGCTGAGCGACCTGAACTACCGCAACCTCGACGA
Organism: Amycolatopsis vancoresmycina; assembly: GCF_000716785.1. Classification (GTDB taxonomy): domain Bacteria; phylum Actinomycetota; class Actinomycetes; order Mycobacteriales; family Pseudonocardiaceae; genus Amycolatopsis; species Amycolatopsis vancoresmycina. Next base: position 5,456 of record NZ_JNYY01000006.1, on the reverse strand, counting down.
CGAGCCGGAGTTCAAGGGCGTCAACACCTCCACCGAGTTCCTCGCGAAGGTCGTCGCCGACCGCCTCGCCGACGCCGTCCACGCCGGACGCCTCGGCGAAGGCGCGCGCGGCCTCGAAGGCATCGCCGTCTCGCTGAAGGAATCGCACGTCGCCTGGGCGAGTTACGAGCGTGCCCTGTGAACTCCCTCTACGTGATCCTCCCGGGGGACGTCGACGACTCGTCCGTCCCCAGCGGCGGCAACACCTACGACCGCCGCCTGTGCGACCGGCTCGCCGCGGCCGGCCTCGACGTGCACGAGATCGCCGTCGCCGGCAGCTGGCCGCGGCCGGACACCGAGGCCCGCGCGGTCCTCGGCCACCTCCTCTCCGCGCTGCCCACCGGCTCGGCCGTGCTGCTCGACGGCCTGGTCGCGTGCGGTGTCCCCGAGGTCGTCGTCCCGCAGGCGCGGCGGCTTTCGCTCTCGGTGCTGGTGCACCTGCCGCTGGCCGACGAGACCGGCCTGCCGCCCGCGCTCGCCGCCGAGCTCGACGCGCTGGAGCGCGAGACGCTGCGGGCCGCCGGCTCGGTCGTCGCGACCAGCGAGTGGGCCGCCCGCCGGCTGATCGACCACCACGGCCTGGCCCCGCACCGCGTGCACTCGGTGACGCCGGGCGTCGACCCGGCGCCGCCGGCCGTCGGCACCGACGGCGTGTCCCGGCTGGTCTGCGTGGCCAACGTGACCCCGCGCAAGGGCCAGGGCGTGCTCGCACAGGCCCTGGAGACCGTGGCCGACCTGCGCTGGACCTGCGAGTGCGTCGGCGGGATCCGCCGGGAGACCAAGTACGTCGAGCGGCTGCGCGAGCACCGGCTCGGCGCCCGCTTCACGCTCACCGGCCCCCGCACCGGCGCGGCGCTCGAGGCGACCTACCACACCGCCGACCTGCTCGTGCTGCCGTCGCGCGCCGAGACCTTCGGCATGGTGGTCACCGAGGCCCTCGCCCGTGGCGTGCCGGTGCTGACCACCGACGTCGACGCGCTGCCGGACACGGTGGGTGTCGCGCCGGACGGCTCGGTGCCCGGGATGCTCGTGCCCGGCGACGACGTCGAGGCGCTCGGCGCGGCCCTGCGCCGCTGGCTCACCGAGCCCGCGCTGCGGACGCGGCTGCGCGCGTCGGCGAGGCTGCGCCGCGAGACCCTGACCGGCTGGGACGACACCGCCCGCCGGATCGCCGACATCCTCCTGCGGCAGGAGGCGGCGGCATGACCGCGTTCGCCCCGGACTGGCTCTACCTGCGCGAACCCGCGGACGCCGCGGCCCGCGCCACCGAACTCGTCGACCCGCTGCGCGACTTCCTCGCTGAGACTGCGGGGGTGCAACCCCCGCACCCCGCCCGGGAGGGCTCCGCCCCCCGGACCCCCCGGGGTGGTTTCGTCGTCCGCGACCTCGGCTGCGGCACCGGCTCGCTCGGCCGCTGGCTGGCCGCCCGGCTGCCCGGCACCCAGCACTGGATCCTGCACGACCACGACCGCGACCTGCTCAGCCGCGCGCAGGCGAGCCTCCCGGAGACCGCGCTCGACGGCAGCCCGGTCGACGTCGTCGCCGAGCAGCGGGACATCACCGCGCTGCGGGCCGCCGACCTCGCCGGGACGTCGCTGGTCACCGCGTCCGCCCTGCTCGACCTGCTGACCAGGGCCGAGATCACCGCACTGGCCACGGCGGTCGTCGAAGCCGGCTGCGCGGCGCTGCTGATGCTGTCGGTCACCGGCAAGGTGGCGCTCTCGCCCGCCGACCCCCTCGACCCCGCGCTCGCGGCCGCGTTCAACGCCCACCAGCGCCGGGTCACCGAAGACGGCCGCCGCCTCCTCGGCCCGAACGCCGTCGACGTCGCCGCGACCGCGTTCAGCAGGCTCGGTGCCACCGTCGTCCGCGCGGACAGCGCGTGGCGGCTCGGCCCGGACCAGGCCGAACTGCAGCGGCAGTGGCTCGAGGGCTGGGTCGGCGCCGCCGTCGAGCAGCTGCCCCAGCTGCGCCCGGTCGCCGACGGCTACCTGCAGCGGCGGCTCGAGATGGCGGCGGCCGGCGAGCTGCACGCGGTCATCCACCACGGCGACCTGCTGGTCCTGCCGCCGAGCCTGGAGGTGGCGGCGTGAAGCGCGCACTCGCCTGGCTGCGGATCCTCGGCGCGGCGGGCATCCTCGCCGTCCTCGTCTGGCAGCTCGGCAGCGCCGCCTTCCTCGACGGGCTCGGCCGGATCAGCGTCCCCGGCGTGCTCGCCGCCCTGGTCATCGGCTTCGCGACGACGCTGTTCAGCGCGGGCCGCTGGCAGATCGTCGCCACCCGGCTCGGCCTGCGGCTCTCGCTGCGCACCGCGGTCGGCGACTACTACCGCGCGCTGTTCCTCAACGGCGTGCTGCCCGCGGGCGTCCTCGGCGACGTCCACCGCGCGGTCCAGCACGGCCGGGACAGCGGGGACGTGCCGCGCGGCGTGCGGGCCGTCGTCCTGGAACGCACCGCGGGCCAGGTCGTGCTGATCGCGTCCGCGGTCACCGTCGTGCTCGGGGCGCCTTCGGTGGTGCCCGGTGCGTTCCGCGAGGTCGTCGTGGTCGCCGGGGTGGTCGTCGTGCTGGCCGCCGTCGCCGGGCTGGTCGTCGGCCGCCTGCTGGGCGGGCGCTGGATCCACAGCCCGTCGAAGTTCCGGCGCGGCTTCGCCGTCACCCTCGCCGACGTCCGGCTCGGCCTGCTGACCCGCGAGACCTGGCCCAGCGTGGGCTTCCTGTCGGTGGCGACGCTGGCCGGGCACCTGGCGCTGTTCGTCGTCGCCGCCCGCGTGGCCGGGGTGGCCGCGCCGGTGTGGCAGCTCGTGCCCCTGATGGTCCTCGCGCTGCTCGCGATGGGCCTCCCGCTCAACATCGGCGGCTTCGGCCCGCGCGAGGGCGTCTGCGCCCTGCTCTTCGGCGCGGCCGGTCTGGGGGCCGCCCAAGGTGTCACCGTCGCTGTCGTCTACGGCGTGCTCACGCTGGTCGCGAGCCTGCCCGGCGCCGGTGTCCTGCTCGTCCGGAGTGTCGCCGGGTTCCGCGTGACCCGCGCTCCGCACACCGGTGCCGTGCCCGCTCCGCGCGTTGCGGCCGGCCCCGGATTGGAATCGGAAGTGGGGTTGAAGTCATGACCGCAAGTGAGGTCGTCGGGGATCTGCCGCGCCGGGCCGTGGTCGAGCGGGTGGTCGAGACCCGGCTCCCGACCCGGCACGGGACGTTCCGCGCGGTCGGCTACCTCGACCGCACCGGCACCGAGCAGGTCGCGCTGGTGTACGGCGACGTCTCCCCGCTCGGCGCCCTGACCAGGGTGCACAGCGAATGCCTGACCGGCGACGTCTTCGGCTCGACGCACTGCGAGTGCGGCGACCAGCTGGCGGCGGCCCTGGACCGCATCGTCGAGGAGGGCTCGGGCGTGCTGGTGTACGTCCAGGGCCACGAGGGCCGCGGGATCGGCCTGCTCGCGAAGCTCGAGGCGATGCGGCTGCAGCAGGACGAGGGCCTGGACACGGTGGACGCGAACGTGGCGCAGGGCCTCCCGGTCGACGCCCGCGACTACCACGCGGCGGCGGGCATCCTGACCGACCTCGGCATCCGCTCGGTGCGGCTGCTGTCCAACAACCCGAAGAAGGTCGAACAGCTCACCCGCTACGGAATCCGGATCAGCGAGCAGGTTCCGCTGCTCGTTCCGCCGAACCCGGAGAACCTGCGCTACCTCCGGACGAAAGCCGAGCGGATGGCCCACCTCCTCCCGCACCTGGACCAGGCCTTCGCCGGCTCGTGAGTGGTAAGGCGGGTTAGAACCCGCCTTACCACTCACGACGAGGTGAGCACCTCGAGCACCGCGGGGAAGCGCTGGACCAGGGTGTCCAGCACGACGTGCCCCTTCGCCGCGCTCGCCAGCGAAGGACGGCCGACCACCCCCGACTCCGTGTACGCCCGCAGGCCCAGCGTCAGCAGGTGTTCCCGGTCGGTGACGTGGTCGGCCGTTTCGTGTCCCGGGCCGACCAGGTGCGGGTGGGCGTGCAGCAGGATCGACGTCTCCAGCTCGCCCGCGTGCATGTCGTCGTCCAGCGAGGTCCGCAGGCCGGCCGCGGTGTGCGCCGCCCGCCAGTCCGCGACCCCCGGGAACAGCGCCATCGCGCCGGCCGCCTCCTGGACCACATTGGACAGTACGTAGTTGCCGCCGTGCCCGTTGACCAGCACGAGCCGCTCCACGCCCGACGCGCGGAGCGACGCGGCGACGTCGGTGACCACCGCGTGCAACGTCCGGGCCGAGATGCTCACCGTGCCGGCCCACCCCGCGTGCTCGTGCGAGCACGAGATCGTGATCGGCGGCAGGTGGAGCACGGGGTGGGCGTCGGCGACGGCTTTCGCCAGCGTCGCCGCGATGATCGTGTCGGTCGCCAGCGGCAGGTGCGCGCCGTGCTGCTCGAAGCTGCCGACCGGCAGCACCGCGACCGACGCCCGCCGCTGCTGCTCGTCGGCGGTGGTGGCGAGCGGGAACAGATCGGTCATGACCGCGGCCCTTCACTAGGTTGGTGAGCATGACCGAGCATGCCGCACTACTGGACGTCGCGCGCGAGGCCGTGGCGAGGGCGACGGAGATCGTCCGGTCGCGCCCGAGTTTTTCCGTTTCCGCGAAGGGCGATCGCGACCTGGTGACCGACGTCGACACGGCGGTCGAGGACGCGCTGCGGGCGTTCCTCGCCGCCGAGACGCCGGAGATCGGCATCCTCGGCGAGGAGCGCGGCCGCAGCGGGGAGCGCGGCGGCCGGTGGTGGGCGCTCGACCCGATCGACGGGACCGCCAACTTCGCCCGCGGAATTCCGCTCTGCGGGATTTCCCTGGCTCTGGTGGACGGCGAACACAGCACAGTCGCCGCGATCGCGCTGCCGTACCTCGGCGTCACGTACACCGCCGCGCGCGGCGAAGGTGCTTTCGCGAACGGAGAGCGCGTTGGCGCGTCGGCCGCGACGGCGCTTCGCGACGCGATGATCGCCGTCGGCGACTTCGCGATCGGTGAACTCGCCGAGGAGAAGAACCGCGCCCGGCTGACGCTGCTGTCGGACCTCGGTGCGCGGGCGCAGAAGATCCGAATGCTCGGCACGGCGGCCATCGACCTCGCCTGGGTGGCGGACGGAAAGCTCGACGCCGCACTGATCCTGTCCAACAACCCCTGGGACACCATGGCCGGCGTGCTCCTCGTGCGCGAGGCCGGCGGGGCCGTCGTCGACCGCGACGGCAGCGAGCACACGGTCGGTTCCGCGGCGACGATCGCCGTCGGCGCCGGGCTGCGTAAGGAGATCGTGGGTGCGCTTGATCGCGCGTACGGGGTTGTTCGTTAGAGCCTGTCTTGGATCTTGGTTAGGTGGTCCTGGCCCGCTGTTTCTGGCGGGTCAGGCGCCTGGTCATGATAGTGATCATGGAGAGGTTGATGAA
>NZ_JNYY01000005.1 GCF_000716785.1 Amycolatopsis vancoresmycina | reverse complement strand
CCCCCCGCCCCCCGCCGCCCTGCCCCGGATGTCGCGAATGACTCATTCGGGACCTCCGACGTCCCGAATGAGTCATTCGCGACATCCGGGCGGGGGTGGAGGGGTGGTGACCGGTCCGCCGGAGCCGGCGCGGGCCCGTGCCGGAAGCGGTTGGCGGGCAAGGATTCTGACGCCCCGTCATGATCGTGGGGCCGCCGGAACCGCCTCCGACCTGTGACTTTGTGCGTGCGTTCACAAGTGGTCTACCGTAGGGCCATCGCCCCCGGGGGCCCGGCATCGAACCGGACTCCGAGACCGGGGTCAAGACACAGTTCGGTACGGCCGTGGCGATGGCCGCCGGGTGCACAGCGGGCAGGAGACGACGGCGTGGTGACACAGCGGGGGAGGCGCGACGCGGCGGACTCCCCGGGCCGGGCACCGCGACGGCCCCGCCGTCCGGCCACGCCGGACGCCGACAACGCCCCGACCGCCGAAATGCCCGCGGTACCCGCCGGGGAGCCGGGCCGCAACGGGGATGCTCCCGAGGCCGTCCGGGCGAAGTCCATTCCCGAAGCCGCGGTCGCCCGGCTCGCCGTCTACCTCCGGGTTTTGTCCGGAATGTCCGAACAAGGCGCCACGACCGTTTCGAGTGAAGAGCTGTCGCAGGCCGCCGGGGTCAATTCCGCGAAACTGCGCAAGGACCTCTCCTACCTGGGCTCCTACGGCACCCGCGGCGTCGGCTACGAGGTCGGCGTCCTGGTCAGCCAGATCGAGCGCATCCTCGGCCTGACCCGGCAGCACAAGGTGGCCGTGGTCGGGATCGGCAACCTGGGCCACGCGCTGGCCAACTACGGCGGCTTCCCGGGGCGCGGCTTCCCGGTCGAGGCGCTGTTCGACCTGGACGCGGACCTGATCGGCGTGCCGGTCGGCGGGCTGCCGGTGTCGCACATGGACGACATCCCGCGGATCTGCGCCGAGCGGGGCATTTCGATCGGCGTGATCGCCACCCCGCCGACCGCCGCGCAATCGGTGTGTGACCGGCTGGTCGCGGGCGGTGTCCAGTGCATCCTCAACTTCGCGCCCGTCGTGCTGCAGGTTCCCGCTCACATTGAGGTCCGGAAAGTGGATTTGGCCGTGGAGCTGCAGATACTCTCGTTCCATGTGGCCCGCCGCGCGGACGACGCCGCCGGGAATCAGGGCAATTCCGGGTTACCCGGTGCGGTGGTGCCCGCCGAGAACGGCAACGGCAGGCGGAACGGTACGGGTCCGGACGGCGGACGGGGAATGGTGGTGCGCTCATGAGCGTGTTGGCGGTCGGTCTCTCGCATCGCAGCGCGGAGCTGAGCACGCTCGAGCGGGTCGCGGTCCCCGCGCCCGAGGTCGGCAAGGTCCTCGACGAGCTGCAGCAGGCCGAGCACGTCAGTGAGGTCATGCTCGTCTCGACCTGCAACCGGATCGAGGTCTACGCGGTCGTCGAGACCTTCCACGGCGGCCTCGACGACGTCAGCCGCGTGCTCTCCCGCCAGGCCGGGATGGAGCCGGCGGAGCTCTACGACAGCCTGTACGTGCACTACGCCGGTGCCGCCGTCGAGCACCTGTTCTCCGTCGCCTCGGGCCTGGACTCGATGGTCGTCGGCGAGACGCAGATCCTCGGCCAGGTCCGCTCCTCCTACGCCACCGCGCGCGAAGCCGGCACGGTCGGCCGCACGCTGCACGAGCTGATCCAGACCACCCTGCGCGTCGGCAAGCGCGTGCACACCGAGACCGGGCTCGACCAGCTCGGTGCCTCGGTCGTGTCCGAGGCGCTCGCCGCGGCCGGGGACGTCACCGGCAAGCACGCCGTCATCGTCGGCGCCGGCTCGATGGGCGCGCTGAGCGCGTCGCAGCTGCGCAAGGCCGGGATCGGCGAGATCACCGTGGCCAACCGCACCGACGCCCGCGCCCGCCGGCTGGCCGCGAACGTCACCGAGCAGGGCGTCCCGGCCCGTGCGATCCCGCTGTCCGGGGTCGCCGACGCCGTGCGCGACGCCGACGTCGTGATCTGCTGCACCGGCGCGCAGGACGCCGTCTTCGCACCTGGTCACGTGCTCCCGCGCGGCGGGCGCACCCTGGTCGTCTGCGACCTGGGCCTGCCGCGGGACGTCGACCCGGCGGTCGGCGAGCTGGCCGACGTCCGGGTCGTCGACCTGGCCACCATCCAGCGCCGGATGCGCGAGGCGGGCACGCCGACCACCGAACGCCAGACCGCCAAAGCGACCGGGATCGTCCTCGACGAGGTGCGCGACTACCTCGCCGGGCAGCGCAGCGCCGAGGTGACGCCGACGGTGACCGCGTTGCGCCGCCGCGCGGCCGAGGTCGTCGACGCCGAGCTGCTCCGGCTGGACAACCGGCTGCCGGAGCTGGACAGCGCGGTGCGCGAAGAGGTCGGCCGCACGGTCCGCCGGGTGGTCGACAAGCTGCTGCACGCGCCGACCGTGCGCGTCAAGCAGCTGGCCGCCGAGACGGCCGACACCGACTACGCGAACGCGTTGCGCGAACTGTTCTGCCTCGACCCGCAGGCGCCCGCCGCGGTGGCGAGCCCGAAGCCCCCTTCAGAGAAGAAGTAGTAGTGACCAGAGTCATTCGAATGGGTACGCGCGGATCGAAGCTCGCGCTCACCCAGACCGGGACCGTCGCCGACGCCCTGCGCGCCACCGGCGTCGAGGTCGAGATCGTCAAGGTGACCACGCCCGGCGACAAGTCGCTCGCGCCGATCGCCACGATCGGCGTCGGCGTGTTCACCTCCGCGCTGCGGGAAGCCTTGCTGCGCAACGAGGTCGACGTCATCGTCCACTCGTACAAGGACCTGCCGACGGCGCCGGAGCCGGGCATCACGCTGGCCGCCGTGCCGCCGCGCGAAGACCCGCGGGACGCGCTGATCGCGCGCGACGGGCTCACGCTGGGCGAGCTGCCGCCGGGTTCGACGGTGGGCACGGGCGCCGCGCGGCGCACCGCGCAGCTGCGTGCGCTGGGTCTCGGTTTGGAAATCGTGCCGATTCGCGGCAATATCGACACCCGCATGCGCAAGGTGACCGACGGCGAGCTCGATGCCGTGGTGCTGGCGCGTGCCGGACTGGCCAGGGTCGGTCTGGTCGAGGCGATCACCGAGACCCTCGACCCGATCCAGATGCTGCCCGCGCCCGCTCAGGGCGCGCTGGCGGTGGAGTGCCGGACCGCCGACGTGGACCTCGAGCAGCTGCTCCGGTCCACTTTGGACGACGAGGGCACGCGGGCCGCGGTGACGGCCGAGCGGGCCCTGCTGGCCGCGCTCGAGGCGGGGTGCAGCGCGCCGGTGGGCGCGCTCGCCGAGATCGTCGAAGATCTCGACGCCGAGGGCAAGGTCGTGGAACGGATTTCGCTGCGCGGCACCGCCGCCGCGGAAGGCGAGAACGGCGCGGTGGACATGGTCCGGGCCTCCGCGCTGGCCGACAAGGACCAGGCCGCCCAGCTGGGCAAGGACCTGGCCGCCGAGCTGCTGGACCTGGGAGCCGGGACGCTTTCCGGCTCCACCGAGTGACCTGGGCGTCACAACCCGCACGTAGGAGACCTGTGGCCGCGCGATCCGGCGTGGCCGCCGCAAGAGGAGAAACGCACAGATGACCCCCGCGCGAAAGACCACCGGGCGCGTAGCGTTCGTGGGCTCCGGGCCCGGCGACGCCGGCCTGCTCACGGTCCGTGCCCAGGAGCTGCTGACCAAGGCCGAGGTCGTGGTGACCGACCCCGACGTGCCCCAGGCCGTGCTGGCCATGGCCGCCGAGGGCGCCGAGGTCCGGCCCGCCGTCGGCGAGGCCGCCGAGGTCGCCAAGGACCTGACCACCGAGGCCAAGGCCGGCCGGCTGGTGCTGCGCCTGGTCGCGGGCGACCCGCTGACCACCCCGGCCGTGGTGGCCGAGGTGCAGGCGGTCGCGCGCACGAGCGCCGTGTTCGACGTCATCCCGGGTGTCTCCCCGGCCGCGGCCGTCCCGGCGTACGCGGGCGTCGCGCTGGGCGGCACGCACACCGAGGTCGACGTCCGCGGCGACGTCGACTGGGCGGCACTGGCCGCCGCGCCCGGCCCGCTGGTGCTGCACGCGACGTCGGCGCACCTGGCCGAAGCCGCGTCGGCGCTGACCGGCAACGGCGTCCCGGCGTCGACCCCGGTCGCGGTCACCGCGAACGGCACCATCAACACCCAGCGCACCCTCGACACCACGCTCGAGAAGGTCGCGAACGACGCCGGCGAGCTCGTCGGGCCGCTGATCGTCACGATCGGCCAGGCCGCCGGGCACCGCTCGAAGCTGTCGTGGTGGGAGTCGCGCGCGCTGTACGGCTGGAAGGTCCTGGTGCCGCGCACCAAGGAGCAGGCCGGCGAGATGGCCGAGCGCCTGCGCGGCCACGGCGCGACCTCGCACGAGGTCCCGACGATTTCGGTCGAGCCGCCCCGCAGCCCGGCGCAGATGGAGCGCTCGGTCAAGGGCCTGGTCGACGGCCGCTACCAGTGGATCGTCTTCACCTCCACCAACGCGGTCCGCGCGGTGTGGGAGAAGTTCGAGGAGTTCGGCCTGGACGCCCGCGCGTTCTCCGGCGTGAAGATCGCCTGCGTCGGCGAGTCGACGGCGGCGAAGGTGCGTTCGTTCGGCATCATCCCGGAGCTGATCCCCTCGGGTGAGCAGTCGTCCGAGGGCCTGCTGGCCGAGTTCCCGCCGTACGACGACGTGCTGGACCCGGTCGACCGCGTGCTGCTGCCGCGGGCGGACATCGCCACCGAGACGCTGTCGGCGGGCCTGCGTGAGCGCGGCTGGGAGATCGACGACGTGACGGCCTACCGGACCGTCCGGGCCGCCCCGCCGCCCGCCGAGACCCGCGAGATGATCAAGACCGGCGGCTTCGACGCGGTCTGCTTCACCTCGTCCTCGACCGTGCGGAACCTGGTCGGCATCGCCGGCAAGCCGCACACCCGCACGCTGGTCGCGTGCATCGGCCCGAAGACGGCCGAAACGGCGGTGGAGTTCGGCCTCCGGGTCGACGTCCAGCCGGAGAAGGCGGACGTCCCGCACCTGGTGGACGCGCTCGCCGAGCACGCGGCGCGCCTGCGTGCGGAAGGCGCCCTGCCGCCGCCGCGGAAGGCCAAGCGGGCCCGCCGCTCCTGATCGGTCGTGAAGGCCGCCCCGGTTCGCCCGGGGCGGCCTTCACGCTTCGCGGGGCAGCCAGACCAGCCGGGGGTGGACGTGCGGGCCGGCGCGGAATCCCCGCAGGGCGTGCTCCGGCGCGGTCAGGCTCATGCGGAGCCGGCCGCCGACGCTGATGACGTCGGCGCGGTCTTCGAACGCCAGCCCCCAGCCCGCGATCCTGGCGTCCACCCGCACGCCGTACTCCTGGACGACGGCGAACAGGCGGGGCGCTTCGGCGAGGGCCAGCTCGGTGACCAGGGTGGAAAACTCCGGTTCGCCGCACAACGGCGGGAGCTGCGAAGGATCGTCGATGTCGTGGAACTGTGTGAGCGGGGGCATGACGTCGAGGCTAGAGTGTTGAGTGAAAATTTTGAATTAACAGGCGGACATCCGATCGGGTGAACTCGGGAGTTCGCGGAGGGAGCAGCGTGGTCGAGACGGCAAGCCCGACCGTGTGGCGGCGCTGGCTGGCGTTCGAACTGGTCCGGCTCCGCAAGGAGGCCGGGCTGGAGCAGAAGGACGTGGCGAAGGCGCTGCGCTGCACGGTCGCCAAGGTCTCCTACTACGAGACCGCGGAGCGGCCGGTCGTCCTGCGCGATCTCGACGAGGTCCTGCTGCCGTTGTTCAAGGTGCCGAAGAGCCAGTGGCCGGACTACATCGACGCGGCGAAGCATTCGCGGACCAAGGGCTGGTGGGAGAGCTACTCCGAGATCGTGCCGAGCTGGTTCTCGCTCTACGTCGGCTTGGAGCAGGGCGCGAACCAGGTGCAGACCTACGCGGCCCAGGCTGTGCCGGGGTTGTTGCAGACCAGCGACTACGTGCATGCACTGCTTCGGCGCGGCACGACCGAACGCACCGACGACGAGATCGAGCAGATGGCGACCGTGCGGCTCGCCCGGCGAGCCGTCTTGGAGCGCGAGCCCGATCCCCTGCGGTTGTGGGCGGTGCTGGACGAGGCTGTCCTGCGTCGGCTGGTCGGTGGCCGGGAGGTCATGCGCGGCCAGCTGGAGCATCTGGTGAAGATGGCCGGCAAGCCGAAGATCACCATCCAGGTGCTGCCTTTCGACCGCGGTGCTCATCCCGGCGTGATCGGCCCCTTCACGGTGATAGGTTTCGCCTGGTCGGGTGATCCCGGTGTCGCGTATGTCGAGCACCGCGCCGGTGGGTTCTATCTCGAGCAGCCCCATGAGATCGAAGCGCACGAGGTTGCCTTCGCCCACCTCAGCGCACTGGCTCTGGCGCCGGACGAGTCGGTCACCTTCATCGAGCGGTTGGCAGAGGAGTATCGATGAGCTTTGAGGGTCTTGCCGATGTCGTGTGGCGCAAGTCGAGCTTCAGCGGGGATACCGGTGGCGAGTGTGTCGAGGTCGCGGCGCTGGGGGACGGTTCGGTGGCCGTGCGCAACAGCAAGGCGCCGGAGGCGGGCACGATCTTCTTCACCCGCGAGGAAATGGCCGCCTGGGTGCAGGGCTGCCGCGCGGGCGAGTTCGACGACCTGACCTGAGGCACCCTTGCGGAATCCCGGCGATCAGCGCCGGAGTAACTTGGTAAGGGTGTTCCCCGAGCATCGTCCCCGCAGGCTTCGCACCACCCCGGCCATGCGCAGGCTGGTGGGCGAAACGACGCTGCGGCCACGCCAGCTGATCCTCCCGATGTTCGTCGCCGAAGGGATCGACGCGCCGCGGCCGATCTCGAGCATGCCCGGCGTCGTCCAGCACACCCGTGACACGCTGCGGAAGGCCGCCGTCGACGCGGTCAACGCCGGTGTCGGCGGGCTGATGCTGTTCGGCATCCCCAAGACCCGGGACGCCGAGGGCTCCGGCGCGGTCGACGAAAAGGGCATCCTCAACGTCGCCCTGCGCGACCTGCGGCACGAACTCGGTGACGCCACCGTGCTGATGGCCGACACCTGCCTCGACGAGTTCACCGACCACGGCCACTGCGGCGTCCTCGACGCCGACGGCGGGGTCGACAACGACGCCACCCTGCGGATCTACGCGCAGATGGCGATCGCGCAGGTCGAAGCCGGGGCGCACGTGCTCGGGCCGTCCGGGATGATGGACGGCCAGATCGGCGTCATCCGCCGCGCGCTCGACGAGGTCGGGCACAAGGACGCGGCGATCCTCGCGTACGCCGCGAAGTACGCCAGCGCCTTCTACGGTCCCTTCCGCGAGGCCGTCGATTCGCAGCTCAAGGGCGACCGCAAGACCTACCAGCAGGACCCGGGCAACGCCCGCGAGGCGCTGCGCGAGATCGAGCTGGACCTCGCCGAGGGCGCGGACATGGTGATGGTCAAGCCCGCCCTGTCGTACCTGGACGTCATCAAGGCGGCCGCGGACATCTCCCCGGTCCCGGTGGCGGCCTACAACATCTCGGGCGAGTACGCGATGGTCGAGGCCGCGGCCGCGAACGGCTGGCTCGACCGCGAGCGGACCGTCCTCGAGGTGCTGACGTCCATCCGCCGCGCGGGCGCCGACATGATCCTCACCTACTGGGCCGCCGAAGCCGCTGCCTGGCTGGACTGACCCGTTAGTCTCTGCGCGTGGAAGACAAAGAGGACCTCACCGGTCTGACCGACGACGAACGGCGCAAGCTCGGCCGGTCGCCCGATCCGGTGCTGCCCGGTGCGAAGGCCCCGAAGGCGAAGCCGCCGCGTCCGGTGGCGGTGTCGTTCTGGCTGTGGCTCGCCGGCGGGGTGCTGCTGGTGCTCGGGTACGTGCAGCTGATGGTGGGCAAGTCGGCTGTCATCGACCGGTACGTCAAGGGGACCACCGACCCGAAGATCTCGCCGCAGATGATCGCGGACGGCGTCACGGCGATGCTGTGGTTCCTGCTCGTCGGGTCGGCCGTGTTCACGCTGCTGTTCCTGCTCTTCGCGTACAAGGCGCGTGAAGGCACCCGCTCGGCGCGGACGGTGCTCACCGTCCTGCCGATCGTGATGGTGCTGCTGATCTTCACGTTCGCGCCGGTGCTCACCTACCTCACGCTGGTCGCGGTGCTGCTGTTCGTCATCGCGCTGGTGCTGCTGTACCTGCCGTCGGTGAGCGGTTACTTCCCCAAGGTCGGCAAGAAGCTGTGAGGCTCTACGCCGAGTCCGGCGTGAGCTGGGCGGCGATCGGCTGGGGCCCGGTGTTCGCGCTGGTCGGCGCCCTCGCGGAGCTCGTCACGGGCGGGCCGGTGCACGTCGTCGGCTGGCTGCTGGTCGGGCTCGGGCTGTGCGTCATCACGATGCCGTGGGTGTACGCCCGGCGCCGGTTCCTGTCGCTGGAAGTGACGACCGAGCAGCTGCGGCAGGGCCGCGAGAAGGTGCCGGCCGCGGACATCGCGTCGGTGACGGACGTCGGGACGCCGGTGGGCGCCCGAGTCCTCGGGGGCGGCTGGTCGGTGCCGCGGAAGTACGACTCGCTGCCGGTGCAGCTGGCCGACGGCACGGTCGTGCTCGCCTGGGCGAAGGACGTCGAGGCGCTGCGGGACGCGCTGGACCGGCTCGTCCGGGCAACGCCGCGCGAAGCATGAGAAAATCGGCGCCGTGATCGACCTTCCGCAGCCCACCGGGGCCGAGCTCTGGCCGCCGGAAGAACCCGGCCCGCGCGCCCGGCTGCACAAGCCGTGGCGGACGCTCGTCGCCGTCGTGGAGGTGCTGCTCGCCGTGGCCGCCGGCTGGGCCGCCTACGCGTGCTGGCACAGCAGCGTCGCCACCGTCGTCACGCGCACCGATGACGGCGCCGTGCTCGAGTCGCACCGGTACTTCGGCGGACTGCTCGCCGCCGCCATCGGGCTCGGCACCGTGACCGCGTTGCTGCTGGTCGACGCGGTGCGTCAGCTGTCGCTCGCGATCCGTGCGCGCGGCCCCAAGCCCCGGGGCTGATACACAGCTGACGCACAGGGAACCAACAGTCAATTGCTAAGCAGCGGCACCAAGGTTGCCGCATGACGCGCGTGCGTGCCTCGAAGGCATGGGTGATCAACGGTGCTCTGGTCGTACTGCTGGCCGGGGCGGGATTCGGGATATACCAGGCATTCAGCCCGGCCCCGAGCTCGGCGCAGGCCCAGAGCCGCAGCACCCCGGTCCGCCGGGCGACGGTCACCGAGACGGTCTCCGCCGCCGGCACCCTCGCCAGCAGCTACACCGGCGCGGCGAACTTCGCGACGGCCGGCAAGGTCACCTCGATCGACGTGAAGGTCGGTGACGTCGTCAGCGCCGGGCAGAAGCTCGCCACCGTCGACGGCACGCAGGCGGCGAAGCAGCTTCAAGTCGCGAAGGCGAACCTCGCGGTCGCGCAGGACAGCCTGGACACCGCCGAGACGGCCGAGAACACCCCGGCCACCGGGCCGAACGCCCAGAACGCCCAGACCAGCGCCGCCAACAGCGTCACCTCGGCGCAGGCGAAGCTCGACCAGGCCCAGCTCGACGTCCAGACCGCGCAGCAGGCCCT
Source organism: Amycolatopsis vancoresmycina (assembly GCF_000716785.1). GTDB lineage: Bacteria > Actinomycetota > Actinomycetes > Mycobacteriales > Pseudonocardiaceae > Amycolatopsis > Amycolatopsis vancoresmycina. The sequence goes on along the minus strand of NZ_JNYY01000005.1, from coordinate 642,759 downwards.
CGACAACACCGTCCTGTACGCGCCGGGCGCCGGCACGGTCACCGCGATCAACGGCGCGGTCGGGCAGCAGTCCTCGAGCGGCTCGTCCGCCAGCTCCCAGACGTCGAGCAGCCAGGGCGGCCAAGGTTCGGCGAACTCGAGCGCTGCCGCGTCGAGCAGCAGCAGCTCCGGCAGCGGGTTCATCACCATCACCAACATGACCGGGCTGATCGTCAACACCTCGGTCGCCGAGATCGACGTCAGCAAGGTCAAGGCGGGCCAGAAGGCCACCGTCACGCTCAACGCGCTGCCGGACAAGCCGGTCCAGGCCACCGTATCGAGCGTCAACCTGACCCCGACCACGAGCGGCAGCGTCGTCTCCTACGGCGCCCAGCTGGCGCTGACGAGCCCGCCGGACGGGCTGCGGCCCGGCCAGTCGGCGAGCGTCGTGATCACCGTCGCCGAGGCGGACAACGCGCTGAGCGTGCCGGCCGCGGCGGTGCAGACCGCGGGCGGCACCAACCTCGTCACCGTGCAGGAGAACGGCCAGAACGTCACGCGCCCGGTGCAGGTCGGCCTGCGCGGCGAGTCGACGGTCCAGATCACCTCCGGGCTGACCGAGGGCGAGAACGTCGTGCTCACCGGGACGGCCACCGGGACCACCGGCGGGACCGGCCGCACCGGCGGGACGGGCGGCTTCCCTGGTACTGGGGGAACCGGCGGGTTCCCGGGCGGCGGCCAGCGCGGCACGGGCACCGGCGCCGGCGGCGGCTTCGGCGGGCGCGGATGAACCCGGTGATCGCGGTCTCCGGGCTGCGCAAGACCTACGGGGCCGGCGAGACGGCGGTGCACGCGCTGCGCGGCGTCGACCTCACCGTGTACCCCGGCGAGTACGTCGCGATCATGGGCGCCTCGGGCTCGGGCAAGTCGACGCTGCTGAACATGCTCGGCTGCCTGGACGTGCCGACGTCCGGCCGGTACCTGCTCGACGGGTTCGGTGTCGGAAAGCTGAACGAACGGCAATTGGCGTTGCTGCGCAACCGGAAGATCGGTTTCATCTTCCAGTCGTTCAACCTGGTGCCCCGCACCTCCGCTTTGTCCAATGTGGAGCTTCCCTTGGTCTACAGTGGACTACGGCGGTCCGAACGGCGGCGCCGGGCCTTGGCGGCGCTGGAGATGGTGGGCCTGTCCGACCGGGCCAAGCACCTGCCCAGCGAGCTGTCCGGTGGTCAGATCCAGCGCGTCGCGGTGGCGCGGGCGCTGGTCACCGGCCCGGCGATGCTGCTGGCCGACGAGCCGACCGGCAACCTCGACCGGCGCAGCACCGAGGACGTCCTCGGCGTGTTCGACCGGCTCAACTCCCTCGGCCGCACCATCGTCGTCATCACGCACGAAGACGAGGTCGCCGAGCACGCGCACCGCGTGGTCCGCGTCGACGACGGCCTGATCGTTTCGGACGAGGTCACGCGCGCGGTGGGGGCGGTCTCGTGAACCTCCTGGAAATCCTGCGCTTCGCCGTCCGCGGCCTGACGGCGAACAAGCTGCGCTCGGCCCTGACCACCCTCGGCATCACCATCGGCGTCGCCGCGGTGATCCTCCTGGTCGCAGTGGGCAACGGCGCGTCGGCGGCCATCGCGGCCAGCATCCAGGGCCTCGGCACCAACGTCGTCAACGTCTCCCCGGCGCGCGGCGGCGGGCAGGGCGCGACCGCCCGGCCGCTGACCGTCCAGGACGCGCACGCCCTCGTCGACCCCGTCGGCGCCCCGGACGTCAAGGCCGCGTCGCCGGTGGTGAACACGACGGCGACCGCGACCTACGGGCAGACGTCGTACGACATCTCCAGCGTCGCCGGCACCGAACCGGCGTACTTCACCACGACCAACCGCGAGCTCGCCCAGGGCCAGCTGTTCACCGCCGAAGACGTCACGGCCGCGCGGAAGGTCGTCGTGCTCGGCCCGACGACCGCGGAGTCGATCTTCGGCACCGCCGATCCGGTCGGCAAGAACCTGCTGCTCAACAGCATCCAGTTCACCGTGATCGGGGTGCTGCAGGCCAAGGGCAGCACCGGGCTGCAGAACGCCGACGACGTCGCCATCGCGCCGATCTCGGCCGTGCAGAACTCCCTCGCCGGGTACGGCAACCTCAGCCAGATCGCCGTCCAGGCCACCAGCGCCGACTCCGTCTCGCTGGCCCAGTCCGAGATCACCGCGATCCTCAACGCCCGCCACGGCATCCGGCTCGGCGGCACCCCAGACTACCAGATCCAGAACTCCGAACAGCTGCTCGCGACCCGGACGTCGGCGACCGAGACGTTCACCGTGCTGCTGGCCGCCGTCGCGGCGATCTCGCTGCTGGTCGGCGGGATCGGCGTCACCAACATCATGCTCGTCACGGTCACCGAGCGGATCCGCGAAATCGGCATCCGCAAGGCGATCGGCGCCCCGCGCTCGGCCATCCTCGGCCAGTTCCTCGCCGAAGCCACCATGCTCAGCCTGTTCGGCGGGCTGCTCGGCGTCGCCATCGGGGTGATCGGCAGCCGGTTCACGATTTCCGGGATCAAACCCGTCGTGGTGCCGTCCTCGATCCTGCTCGCCTTCGCGGTGTCCGCCCTGATCGGGCTGTTCTTCGGCAGCTTCCCGGCGAACCGGGCCGCCAAGCTCCGGCCCATCGACGCGCTGCGTCACGAATAAGGAGTCTTCGCATGTCTTCGTCCACCACGACCCCGCCGAACGCGGAGGACATCATCGCCAGCCCGGCGGTCGACGGTGACCTGAACGCCGAAATGCGGCACGCGGCGAAACCGTTTTCCCGCACGACGCTGGTGCTGGCCGGGCTGGTCGTGCTGGCGATCGCGTTCGGCGGCGGCGCTTGGACGCACGCGGCGTTCGGCTCGTCGACAGCGTCGACCCCCACCCGCCCGGCGGGTGGCACCCAGGGCGGCCAGCAGGCGGGCACCGGCCAGCAGGGCGGCGGGTTCCGCGGCGGCCGCGGCACCACGGGCACGGTCGACCGCGTCGACGGCACCACGGTGTACGTGAAGACCGCGCAGGGCACCGACGTCAAGGTGTCCACATCGGACGACACCACGGTCGGGGTCACCCAGCCGGGCAAACTGGCCGACCTCAAGCCGGGGGCCACCGTGGTCGTCCAGGGGCAGGCGGGCGACGACGGCACGGTGTCCGCCCAGGCCATCACCCAGCAGGCCGCGCGCTAGCGCGATGACCACGAAGGTTCACCGGGTCGGGGTCGTGAGTGGTAAGGCGGGTTCTAACCCGCCTTACCACTCACGACCAGCCGCGGCAGACCACCAGGGTTCCGGCGAACGTATCCGGTCACCGCACTAGGCGGTTCCCTCCCGGGCGGCGTCCGGTCAGCTAGCGGGGGTTTGCGAGACTGGACGGGTGAGCACTGGAACCGAGCAGTCCAAGGCGTGGTTCGACCGCGCGAAGACAGCCATCCCGGGCGGGGTGAACTCGCCGGTCCGGGCGTTCAACTCGGTCGGCGGCACCCCGCGGTTCATGGTCCGCGGCGAGGGCCCGCACCTGTGGGACGCCGACGGCAACCGCTACGTCGACCTGGTGTCGTCCTGGGGCCCGATGATCCTGGGCCACGCGCACCCGCACGTCGTCGAGGCGGCGCGCGCGGCGGCGACGTCCGGGCTCTCCTTCGGCACGCCGACGATCGGCGAGGTCGAGCTGGCCGAGGAGATCATCGGCCGGGTCGGGCCGGTCGAGCAGGTCCGGCTGGTCAACTCGGGCACCGAGGCCACGATGAGCGCGATCCGGCTGGCCAGGGGGTTCACCGGCCGGACGAAGATCGTCAAGTTCGCCGGGTGTTACCACGGTCACGTCGACGCGCTGCTCGCGCAGGCCGGCTCCGGCGTCGCGACGCTCGGGCTGCCGACGTCGCCGGGCGTCACCGGCGCCCAGGCCGCGGACACGCTGGTGCTGCCCTACAACGACCTCGACGCCGTCCGGAAGTCCTTTGTGGACAACCCGGGCGAGATCGCCGCGGTGATCACCGAGGCGGCGGCCGGGAACATGGGCGCGGTCGCGCCGGACGAGGGCTTCAACGCGGGCCTGCGCGAGCTCGCCCACGAGCACGGCGCACTGCTGATCATGGACGAGGTGATGACCGGGTTCCGCGTGTCGAGCGCGGGCTGGTTCGGCCTCGAAGGTGTGGCCGGCGACCTCTACACGTTCGGCAAGGTGATGTCCGGCGGCCTGCCGGCGGCGGCCTTCGGCGGCCGCGCCGACGTGATGGCCAAGCTCGCCCCGGGCGGGCCGGTCTACCAGGCCGGGACGCTCTCCGGGAACCCGGTGGCGGTGGCCACGGGCCTCGCAACGCTGCGCGCGGCCGACCACGCCGTGTACGCGGCTCTCGACGCCAACGCGAAGCGCCTCGGCAATCTCTTCCACGCCGCGCTGAGCGAAGCGGGGGTTGCGCACAACGTCCAGTACGCGGGCAACCTGGTAAGCGTGTTCTTCGGTGAGACGCCGGTTCGCGACTACGCGGGCGCGCAGGCGTCGGAGACGTGGCGCTTCCCGCCGTTCTTCCACGCGTTGCTGGACGGAGGCGTGTACGCGCCTCCGAGCGCGTACGAGGCGTGGTTCGTCAACGCGGCCATGGACGACGAAGCGTTCGCTGTGATCGAAGCGGCTCTGCCCGCTGCGGCGCGCGCGGCGGCTGGGGCCGTCCAGTGACCACCGTCGTCCACATGCTGCGTCACGGCGAAGTGCACAACCCCGCGAAGATCCTGTACGGCCGCCTGCCCGGCTACCGGCTCTCGGAGCGCGGGCAGCGGCAGGCGCTGACGGTCGCGGAGGCCGTCGCCGGGCACGACCTGGTGCACGTCGTCGCGTCGCCGCTGCAGCGGGCGCAGGAGACGGCGGCCCCGATCGCGGCCGCGCACCGCCTCGACATCGCGACCGACGAGGGCCTGATCGAGGCGGGCAACCAGTTCGAGGGCCTGCAGGTGGCAGTCGGCGACGGCGCGCTGCGGGAGCCGCGGCACTGGCCGAAGCTGGTGAACCCGTTCAAGCCGTCGTGGGGCGAGCCGTACATCGAGATCGCCCACCGGATGCTGGGCGCGGTCCACCGGGCGCGCTCCGCCGCGGAGGGTCATGAGGCGCTCTGCGTGTCCCACCAGCTGCCGATCTGGACGTTGCGGCGGTTCCTGGAGGGCAAGCGCCTGTGGCACGACCCCCGGCGTCGCCAATGCTCGCTGGCGTCGCTGACGTCCCTGGTGTTCGACGGCGACGAGCTGCGCGAGATCGTCTACAGCGAGCCCGCGGGGGCGACCGACCCGAAGGTGACCGGGGCATGAGGTTCCTGTGCGCGGTGCTCGCCGTGCTGGCGCTGGCCGGGTGCAGCGCGGGCAAGGACGCGGTGGTGCAGGGGAGCAGCTTCAACTTCGTGTCCCCGGGCGGCAAGATCGACATCACGTACGAGGCCGCGGACCGCCAGACGGCCCCGGTCCTGGCGGGCGACGACCTGATGAACGAGGGCAAGCAGCTCTCGCTGGCGGACTACCCGGGCAAGGTCGTGGTGCTCAACCTGTGGGGCCAGTGGTGCGGCCCGTGCCGCACGGAGGCCCCGGAGATGGAGACGGTGGCCCGCCAGGGAGTCCAGGTGGTGGGCATCGACGTCCGCGACCCGGCGCGCGAGGTGGCCCAGGACTTCGTGCGGGACAGGCAGCTGACGTACCCGTCGATCTACGACCCGGACGGGCGGGTGCTGCTGAAGCTGAGCGGGTACCCGCGGAACATCATCCCGTCGACGATCGTGCTGGACAAGCAGCATCGGGTGGCGGCGGTGTTCCTGCGGCAGGTGCTGGCGCAGGACCTGCTGCCGGTGGCGCATCGATTGGCCGCGGAAGCCTGATCGCCGAGGTTTTCTGCCGCGGCCGGTCGTGAGTGGTAAGGCGCGTTCTAACTCGCCTTACCACTCACGACGGCCGGGACCAAGGTCCTGAACTGCTGTGACCGAGGTCCTGTGAACCAGCCCCGGCGTTCTCACCAGGACCTCACTGCCTACCCTCAACGGAGTGAACTCCGTGACCGAGCTGGCGATCTCCGGACCGCTGCTGCTCGCGGCCGGGGTCGCCCTGCTGGCCGGGGCCGTCTCCTTCGCCTCGCCGTGCGTCGTGCCGCTCGTGCCCGGGTACCTCGCCTACCTCGCCGCGCTCGTCGGGGCCGATGCTCCCGCCGTCAAGGCCGATGAGGGGCGCAAGCAGGGCCGGTGGGCCGTTGTCGGGGCCGCCCTGCTCTTCGTTCTCGGGTTCACCGTCGTCTTCGTCGCCACCCTCGGCACGCTCGTCTGGCTCGCCGACACGCTGGTCCTCAACCAGAACCTCCTGCAGCGCCTCGGCGGCGTGCTGACCATCGCCATGGCCCTGGTGTTCCTCGGCTGGATCCCCGGCCTGCAGCGCGAGGTCCGCTCGCACCACGTCCCCCGGGGCGGGATCTGGAGCGCTCCGCTGCTCGGCGCGATCTTCGGGCTCGGGTGGACTCCGTGCATCGGCCCGACCCTGTCCGCCGTCATGACGCTGGCCAGCGCCACCGGGGGTGCCGAGGCCCGCGGGTACCTGCTGATCGCCGTCTACTGCCTCGGGCTCGGGGTGCCGTTCCTGCTCATCGCGCTCGGTGCCCGCTGGGCCGTGCGCGCCACCGACTGGGTTCGCCGGCACGGCCGGCAGGTGCAGGTCTTCGGCGGCGTGCTGCTGCTGGCCGTCGGAATCCTGCTGGTCACCGGCGTCTGGGGAGATCTGATGGGCTGGCTCCGCAACGAGCTCACCGGCAACCTGGAGCTGCCGCTGTGACGATCACGGAAGCGCCCCCGGAACCGCCGCACAACCGGCCCGCCAAGCGCACGCTCGCCTTCCTGCGCAACACCTGGCGCGGCCTGACGTCGATGCGGACCGCGCTCGTCCTGCTGTTCCTCCTCGCCCTGGCCGCGCTGCCCGGTGCGCTCCTGCCGCAGCGGAAGCTCAACGCACCCAAGGTCGACGAATACATCACCGCCCACGGCTGGTGGGGGACGCTGCTCGACAAGCTCGAGTTCTACGACGTCTACTCCAGCATCTGGTTCTCCGCCATCTACCTGCTGCTGATGGTCTCCCTCGTCGGCTGCCTCACGCCGCGCAGCTTCGAGTACGTCAAGGCGATGCGCGCCAAGCCCGTGCTGACCCCGCGCAACCTGGCCCGGATGCCGCACTACCGGCTCGGCCGCGGCAAGGCCGACGTCACCGCCGAGATTGCCGCCGTCCACAAGCAGCTGTCCGGCTGGCGGCGCGTCGAGCGCGAAGAGGCCGACGGCGTCCGCACGATCTCCGCCGAGCGGGGCTTCCTGCGCGAGACCGGCAACCTGCTTTTCCACTTCAGCATGCTCGGCCTGATCGTCTTCTTCGCCCTCGGCAAGCTCTACGGCTACGAAGGCCAGGTCATCGTCCAGGCCGACGGCAGCACCTTCTGCAACGCCGGCATCTACAACTACGACTCCTTCAACGCGGGCCTGCGGGTCGACGGCACCGACCTCAACCCGTTCTGCGTGAAGGTGAACGACTTCACCGCGCGCTACACCGCCTCCGGCCAGCCCGACTACTACCACTCGAACATCCAGTACCAGTCGGGCGAGGACCTGGCCACGAACACCTGGCGCCCGTACGGCCTCGAGGTCAACTCGCCGCTGCGCACCGCCGGCGACCGCGTCTACCTGCTCGGGCACGGCTACTCGCCGAAGTTCACCGTCACCTTCCCGGACGGCACGCAGCGCACCCAGAACACCCAGTGGCGCACCGTCGACCCGAGCACCATGCTCGCCGAGGGCGCGACGAAGTTCGACCAGCCCGGCATCACCGACGAGGTCCAGCGGCGGACCCGGCAGCTGGCCATCACCGGCCTGTTCGCCCCGACCGCGTTCCTGCACGGCAGCGTCCTGACGTCGTCGGCGCCCGAGGCGAACGACCCCGCCGTCGCCGTCGACGTCCTGCGCGGTGACCTCGGCCTCGACGCCGGGCGCGGCCAGTCCGTCTTCGAGGTCGACCAGTCGCTCGTCGCCGACGGCCGGCTGAAGAAGGTCGCCCGGCAGAACCTGAAGGTCGGCCAGGAGCTCAAGCTCGACGACGGCACGAAGGTCCGCTTCGACGGCGTCGGCCAGTGGGTCTCGATCCAGATCTCGCACGACCCGACGCAGGGGTTCGTGCTCGGGTTCGCCATCGCGATGTTCGTCGGGCTCGGCGCGTCCCTGCTGGTCAAGCGCCGCCGGCTGTGGGTGCGGGTGAAACCGGGGACGCCGGACCAGCCGGGTACCGTGATCGAGGTCGCCGGGCTGGCGCGCACCGACCAGGCCGGGTACGGCGAAGAGTTCCACCGGGTCAGTGAACGCCTGATCAGTGGGCAGAAGGGCTGAGGCATGCCGATCGACGAGACGCTGTCGACCTACAGCGACTGGCTGTACACCACCGCCGCGGCGATCTACGTCGTCGCGCTGATGTTCACCCTGATCGAGCAGGGGTTCGGCGCCAAGGGGCGGCTCGCCACCGAGCGCGCCAAGCTGCGGGCCCGTGAGCTGGTCGGCGCCGGCGGGCCGCCGGTCGAGGACGTCCCAGCCGCGCAGCGCGAGGTCGGCCGCCCGGAGCGGATCGGCCGGATGGGCGCGTCGCTGCTCGTGCTCGGCGCGCTGCTGCAGCTGACGGCGATCGTGCTGCGCGGGCTCGCCGTGCACCGCGCGCCGTGGGGCAACATGTACGAGTACGGCATGGCCGTCACCTTCATCACGGTGCTGACCTGGCTGATCGTGATGTGGAAGTTCCCGGTCCGGCACCTCACCGGCTTCCTGCTGCTGCCCGTCGTGATCCTGATGTTCATCAACGGCACGCTGCTGTACACGACGGCGGCGCCGGTGCAGCCCGCGCTGCAGTCGTACTGGCTGGTCATCCACGTCTCGGCGGCCATCATCGGCTCCGGCGTCTTCCTGGTCCCCGGCGTCGCCAGCGTGCTCTTCCTGTTCCGCTCGGCCCACGAGAAGGACCCCACGAAGTTCGCGCGGTTCGCCTCGAAGCTGCCCGCGGCCGACGTCCTCGACCGGATCGCCTACCGGACGACGATCTTCGCGTTCCCGATCTTCACCTTCGGCGTGCTCTGCGGCGCCGTCTGGGCCGAGTCGGCGTGGGGCCGGTTCTGGGGCTGGGACCCCAAGGAGACCTGCGCGTTCATCGCCTGGGTCGTCTACGCGGCCTACCTGCACTCGCGGGCGACGGCCGGCTGGCGCGGCGCCCGGGCCGCGGTCATCAACATCGTCGGGTTCGCCGCGATGATCTTCAACCTGTTCTTCGTGAACCTCGTCTCCGTCGGCCTGCACTCCTACGCCGGGGTGGGCTGAGCAGCCCGCGCATCCGCCGACTACCGTCGACATCGGGGGACTGATGTGACAGGCGGAGCGCGCGGAGGTTTTCACCGGTGACCGGACCCAGCGAAGAATCGGCTCCTGGCCACCCCGAACAGGCCGCTGCGCCAGCGCAGCCGGGCCTGTTCGCCGACGACCGGACGGACTCACACCCGCACCCCGACACGTCGGGGGCGTTCGACGTGCAGCCGACGCAGGCGGTGGCGCCGCCGCCCAACCCGGCGGTTTCGGGCCCGCACCAGGTGCCCAACCCCGCCGTGTCGGGGCCGCACCAGGTGCCGCAATACGGCTACGACCAGAACCTGCCGCCGCTGCAGCCGCAGTACGACCCGGCCCAGCAGTACCAGGCCCACGCCCAGTACCCGCAGCAGCCGCCGTCGTCCGGCCTGCCGCAGCCCCAGGGCGGCCGGCACGCGGCGCCGCCGCAGCCGGGGCACGGGCACGACCTGTCGACCGCGCACCTGGTCAAGCAGACCAAGCGGCCCCCGCAGTCCGGCTGGCGCAAGGCCCTGTACGTCGGCACCGGGAAGCTGCTCAACCCGGGGGAAAGCCCGGCGGACACCCGGCGCCGGGAGCTCATCGCCCGCGTCAACCAGCCGCTGCGCGGGTGCTACAAGATCGCGATGCTGTCGCTCAAGGGCGGTGTCGGCAAGACCACGGTGACCACGACGCTGGGCTCGACGTTCGCGTCCCTGCGCGGTGACCGCGTGGTCGCCGTCGACGCCAACCCGGACCGCGGCACGCTGTCGCAGAAGATCCCGCTGGAGACGACCGCGACCGTGCGGCACCTGCTGCGTGATGCGGCCCGCATCACGCGCTACAGCGACGTCCGGTCCTACACGTCACAGGGTTCGAGCCGGCTGGAGATCCTGGCCAGCGAGCAGGATCCAGCCGTGTCGGAGGCGTTCTCCGAGGACGACTACCGGCGCACGGTCAACCTGCTGGAGCACTTCTACAACATCGTGCTCACCGACTGCGGGACCGGCCTGATGCACTCGGCGATGAAGGGCGTCCTGGACGGCGCGGACGCGCTGGTCGTGGTCTCGTCCGGCTCGGTCGACGGCGCCCGCAGCGCCTCGGCGACGCTGGACTGGCTTGAGGCCCACGGCTACGGCGAGCTGGTCAAACGCTCGGTGGCGGTGATCAACTCGGTCCGGCCCAAGGGCGGCTCGGTCGACCTCGACAAGCTGTCGGCGCACTTCGGCGCTAAGGTCCGGGCGGTCTGCAAGGTGCCGTTCGACCCGCACCTGGAGGAAGGCGCGGAGATCGAGCTGGACCGCCTGTCCGGCGACACCCGCCTCGCCCTCCTGGAACTGGCGGCCACGGTCGCCGACGGCTTCGCCACCCCGCTCTCCCAGGGCTACCGCTGACCCGGCCTCGTGAGTGAGAAACAGTGTTAGAACACTGTTTCTCACTCACGAGGCTGTGGTGAAGGTAAAGGTGGGGTCAGCCGTCTTCGTCCCGGCGTTTGCGCTGCTGTTCGGCCAGCTGGCGCAGGAAGTCGGGGTCGTCGTCCGGGGCGAGGGGGGCCCGGCGTGGAGCCGACGTCACCCCGATCCGCTGGCCGGCGAACGACCGCCACAGGAGCAGGGCGACGACCAGCGCGCCGACCGCCGCGAGCAGAGCGAGCATGCCGGATCCTTCCGTATGGCTGCCTGTCCACCGAGGTTAACCCGTGCGGCCGTGTGGTGGGTCTGAAGCCGGGCCGGGAAAATGCCCGGGGGCCGCGCGGGACGGGGTTGGTTCCCGTACCCACACGGCCCCCGTGTGCGGATGGTTCAGGCGTTGCGCGCCGGTTCGCTGGCGTCGGTGGTCAGTTCGGCGAGGAGCTCGTTCACCTCGGACTCCCGGAACCGCCGGTGCCCGCCCGGGGTGCGGATCGAGCCGATCCGGCCCGCGGTCGCCCACCGCGTCACCGTCTTCGGGTCCACCCGGAAGAGCGCTGCCACCTCGCCAGGGGTGAGCAGGCGTCCGCCCATCGTCGCGGTCATTTTCCGCCTCCTTAACGAACTCACTGCTATACCGGAGGCGTCCGGGCCCTTCTGCCCGTCGCGCCGGGGTAGCCAACAAGGCAATCGTTGCACTTCACCCGTCGGGTACTCGAACGGTTGTCCACGAGTAAAGAGCCCTTAAAGGTCAAAACGGACAGATTGTTTACCCTCGGCAACTACCCTGCGGTGACCTGACGTGCGGAGACACCGCCGCGGCCGGTCAGCGGCCGCGAGGCGTGGTGCCAATGGGGGATTGTCCAACCGCATAGAGTGATCCTCGTGGATCAGTTGGACCGGAAGATCATCGCAGCGTTGCGCATCAACGGACGGGCCACTTACGCCGACCTCGGGCGAGCCGTCGGGCTGTCCGCGTCGTCGGTGCACGAACGGGTGGGCAAGCTGGAAGCCGCCGGCGTGATCACCGGCTACCACGCGGTCGTCGACCCGAGCTCGGTCGGCCTCGGCGTCACCGCTCTCGTCAGCATCCACCCGACCGACACCGCGACCGAGGACGACGTCGCCGCCGCCCTCGCCGAGCTCGACGAGGTCGAGAGCTGCTACGCGGTGGCCGGCGACGAGGCGTTCGTCGTCAAGGTGCGCGTGCCGACCGTCGACGAGCTGGAGCGGACGCTCGGCCGGCTCCGCCGCATCCCCGGCGTCGGGCGCACGAACACCACCGTGGTGCTCTCGACGCGCTTCGAGGGCCGCCCGAACAACGCGGGCCTGCAGAAGGACCGCCCGGGCGGGGCGTAGCCTGCGTTGATGTGAGCGACGTGAAAGCCGGCCACCTGCCCCGTGACCTGACGCTGTACCTGCTGGCACGGTTCGTGCTGGTCGGGGTGATCGCGTGGGCGCTGACCCTGGCCGGGGTGCCGCTGCTGGTCGCCCTGGTCATCGGCCTGGTCGTCGGGCTGCCGCTCGGCCTGCTGCTGTTCCGCCCGCTCAACGCCCGCGTGACCGCCGGGCTGGCGAAGCGCAACGAGAAGCGGGCCCGCGCCCGTGCCGAGCTGCGCGCGCAGCTGCGGGGCGACGCCACCGGGCAGTCCGAGTGAGCCGGCCGCACAGCCGCAGCTGGGTCCGCGAGGCCGTCCGGATCATCGAGGCCGACGCCAACCGCAGCGCGGACACCCACCTGCACGTCTTCCCGCTGCCCCCGGAGTGGGGCATCGACCTCTACCTCAAGGACGAGTCGGTGCACCCGACCGGCTCGCTCAAGCACCGGCTGGCCCGGTCGCTGTTCCTGTACGGCCTGGTCAACGGCCAGATCGGGCCGGACACCGTGCTCGTCGAGGCCTCCAGCGGGTCGACGGCGGTGTCCGAGGCCTACTTCGCCCGCATGCTCGGCCTGCGCTTCATCACCGTCGTGCCGCGGCGCACGTCGAAGGAGAAGGTCGCGCTCATCGAGTTCTACGGCGGCGAGTGCCACTTCGTCGACGAGGCCCCGGCGATGTACCCCGAGGCCGAGCGGCTCGCGGCCGAGTGCGGCGGCCACTACCTCGACCAGTTCACCTACGCCGAGCGCGCGACGGACTGGCGCGGCAACAACAACATCGCCGAGTCGGTGTTCGCGCAGATGCGCTCGGAGCGCCACCCGATCCCGCGGTGGATCGTCGTCGGCGCGGGCACCGGCGGCACGAGCGCGACCTTCGGCCGGTACGTGCGCTACAAGCGGCACACGACGAAGATCTGCGTGGTCGACCCGGAGAACTCGTCGTTCTACGGCGCCTGGGAGACCGGGGCGATGGACTACGCGACCGGCATGCCGTCGCGGATCGAGGGCATCGGGCGGCCGCGCTGCGAGCCGTCGTTCGTCCCCGGTGTCATCGACGAGATGTTCCGGATCCCCGACGCCGGCTCCCTGGCGGCGATCCGGCTGCTGCGCGAGCGGACCGGCCACTGGGCGGGCGGCTCGACCGGCACCAACCTCTACGGCGCGTTCCGGCTGATTTCCCGCATGGTCGAGGACGGCCAAGCGGGCAGCGTCGTGACGCTCCTCTGCGACGGCGGCGAGCGGTACGCGCACACGTACTACAACGACGAGTGGCTGGCGCAGCAGGGCCTGGACCTGGCGCCGCACACGGCGTTGTTCGAGGAGTTCCTGGCCACCGGGAAGTTCCCGGAGGTCTAGAGGTTCAGGCCGACCGCGGCCAGCACGGCCCAGGCGAGCATCGCGAGCCCGGTGTCGCGCAGGGCCGGGATGAGGGCGCGGCCGGTCGCGTTCCCCAGGATCGCCTTGACGGACTGCGGCAGCAGGGCCGCGCTCAGCACCGTGAGCGCGGCGAGCGAGTGCGTGGTGAACTGCAGCACGCCGCTGAGCACGTACGGCACCGCGATCAGCGCCAGGTACAGCCGCCGGGTGCCCTGGTCGCCGAGGCGGGTGGCCAGGGTGCGCTTGCCGGACTCGATGTCGGTCGGGATGTCACGCAGGTTGTTGGCCGTCAGGACCGCCGTCGAGAAGCAGCCGACCGCGATCGCGCACGCCAGCGCCGGCCAGCTGACCCGGCCCGCCTGGACGTACACCGTGCCGAGCACGCCGGCCAGGCCGAAGAACACGAACACGGCGATCTCGCCGAAGCCGTAGTAGCCGTAGGGCTTCTTGCCGCCGGTGTAGAACCACGCGCCGAGGATGCACAGCGCGCCCATGCCGAGCAGCCACCAATGGCCGCTGACGGCCACCAGGACCAGCCCCAGCACCCCGGCCAGGCCCAACGCGACCAGCGCCGCGGCCAGCACGGCCTGGGGGGCGGCGACCTTCGAACCGACCAGCCGCAGCGGGCCGACGCGGTTCTCGTCCGTGCCGCGGATGCCGTCGGAGTAGTCGTTGGCGTAGTTGACGCCGACGATCAGCGAGAGGGAGACCAGCAGCGCCAGCACCGAACGCCACCACGAGAACGCGTCCAGCGCGATCGCCGCGCCGACCCCCGCCACCACCGGCGCCACCGCGTTGGGCAGCGTCCGCGGCCGGGCCCCTTCGATCCACTCGCTCAAGCTCGCCATGGCGCCATTCAACGCCATGGTGATCAGCGGCGAGCGGGAACCCGGGAACTCAATCCGAGGTCGGCAGCTGCCAGACGAGCGAACCGCTGTTGGGGTCCACGCTGTCGGCGAGAGCCGCGCTGGCGGGCAGGAGGACGCCCAGCGTGACGGCGGTGGCGGCGAAGGCGATTCTGATCCAGCGCGTCATGGTGAGTAGCCAAGCGGGCGCACCCTGTGCGTGTCAACGAAGTACCGCCATTCAGCCGCGCAAACGCTACTGAAGACGGATTTTCACCGCCGCCCGGTCGATCTTTCCCGGTCCGCGCAGCGGCAGCTCCGTCGCGAATTCGATGCGCTTGGGGGCCGCCGCCGCGCCCAGCTCCGCCCGGACCGCCGCTCGCAGGTCGCCGTGCCCGCCGTCCGGGACGACCAGCGCGACCACGGCCTCGCCCCACTCCGGGTCCGGCAGGCCGACGACGCACGCGTCCCGCACGCCCGGCTGGGCGCACAGGCAGCGTTCGATCGCGTTCGCCGACACCTTCACGCCGCCCGTGTTGATCATGTCGTCGGCCCGGCCGAGCACCTCGATCCGGCCGTCGGCGTGCCGGACCCCGCGGTCGGACGTGGTGAACCAGCCGTCCCGGAACGCCTCCGCGGTCAGGTCCGGCTGCCGCCGGTAGCCGTGCGCGAGGACGTCCCCGGCGATCCGGATCCGGTCGCCCGAGACGTCGACGCGGACGCCGTCGAGGGGGACGCCGTCGTAGACGCAGCCGCTGGCCGTCTCGCTCATGCCGTACGCGGGCACGATCCGGACACCGGCGTCGGCGGCGCGGTCCCGCAGGCCCGCGGAGGTCGCCGCGGCGCCGACCACGATGGCGTCGAACGTCTTCGCCGCGGCCAGGCCCGCGCCGCCGTCGTCGAGCAGGCGGACCAGCTGGGTCGGCACCAGCGCCGTGTACCGCGGACTGCCGGTCAGCCGGGCCGCCGCGGCGGCGAAGTCGTCCGGGCGGAAGCCGGTGCCGGTCAGCAGCGCCGGTGCCGTCCCGGCCAGCAGCGACCGGACCAGCACCTGCAGGCCGCCGATGTAGTGCGCCGGGGTGGCCAGCAGCCAGTGGCCCGGGCCGCCGAGCCGCGCGTGCGTGGCCTCGGCGGACGCGGTCAGCGCGCGGGCCGACAGCAGCACGCCCTTGGGCGCGCCGGTCGAACCCGACGTGGCGATGACCACGGCGGTACCCGGCTCGGCGGGCTCGTCCGGCGCCATGGCGTCGCGCAGCGCGGGGTCGGTGAACGGCAGCACCGCCGGGCCGCCGCCCAGCGCGTCGGCGACGGCGTTCTGCAGGGTCTCGAGCGCCTCGGGCGAGCCGTCGAGGTGGACCGGGAGCAGCTCAGTAGTAATAGGGGACGTCCTTGAAATCGGGGTCGCGCTTCTCGAGGAACGCGTCACGGCCTTCGACGGCTTCGTCCTGCATGTACGCCAGGCGGGTGGTCTCGCCGGCGAACAGCTGCTGGCCGACCAGGCCGTCGTCGGTGAGGTTGAACGCGTACTTGAGCATCCGCTGGGCCGTCGGGGACTTGCGGGTGATCTCCCACGCCCAGGTCAGCGCCTCTTTTTCCAGGTCGGCGTGCGGGACGACGGCGTTCACCGCGCCCATGTGGTGCATCTGCTCGGCGGAGTACTCGCGACCGAGGAAGAAGATCTCGCGGGCGAACTTCTGCCCGACCATCTTCGCCAGGTACGCCGAGCCGTAGCCGCCGTCGAACGAGCCGACGTCGGCGTCGGTCTGCTTGAACTTCGCGTGCTCGGCCGAGGCGAGGGTGAGATCGCACACGACGTGCAGGGAGTGCCCGCCGCCCGCGGCCCAGCCCGGCACCACCGCGATCACCGGTTTCGGCAGGAACCGGATCAGCCGCTGGACCTCGAGGATGTGCAGCCGGCCGGCCCGCGCCGGGTCCACCGTGTCGGAGGTCTCCCCGCTCGCGTACTGATACCCGGAGCGTCCGCGAATACGCTGGTCACCACCGGAGCAGAACGCCCACCCGCCGTCCTTGGGCGACGGGCCGTTCCCGGTGAGCAGGACACAGCCGACGTCGGCGCTCATCCTGGCGTGGTCGAGGGCCCGGTAGAGCTCGTCGACGGTGTGCGGCCGGAAGGCGTTGCGGACCTCCGGGCGGTCGAACGCGATGCGCACGACGCGTTTGCCACCCCGGCTCTCGGCGGAGCGGTGGTAGGTGATGTCGGTGAAGGCGAAACCTTCGACCTCGGTCCACGCGGCGGGGTCGAACAGCTCGGAAACTCGGGCGTCATCCACGTTTGGGAGAATAGGACCTGTGGACATTTGCGATCAGTCTGGAGCCTGCCGGTGAACCCTTCCACCGCGCAGGCCAGGGTCATCGTCGACGAACTCGTCCGCAACACCGTTTCGCACGTCGTCCTCTGCCCGGGCTCCCGCAACGCGCCGCTGTCGATCGCGCTGTACGACGCGGCCGCGGCCGGGAAGCTGCAGCTCCACGTCCGCATCGACGAGCGCGGCGCCGCCTTCCTGGCGCTGGGCATCGCCGCCCGCACCGGCCGCCCGGTGGCCGTGCTGTGCACGTCCGGCACCGCGGCCGCGAACTTCCACCCGGCGGTCCTGGAGGCCGACCGGGCCGGCGTCCCGCTGATCGTGCTGACCGCCGACCGGCCGCCCGAGCTGCGCGCGGCCGGCGCGTCGCAGGTCATCGACCAGCACCAGCTCTACGGCGACGCCGTCCGCTACTTCGACGAGCTGGCCGTCGCTGAGCGGCGGGCCGGGCAGAACTCGTACTGGCGCAGCCAGATCTGCCGGGCCTGGAACGCCGCCTACGGCGAGTGGCGCTGCGGGCCGGTGCACCTGAACATCCCGTTCCGCGAGCCGCTCGTGCCGGACCTGGACGACGACGGCGAGTGGTACGAATCCCTCGACGGCCGCCCCGACGGGTCCCGCTGGACCGAGCTGCCGGACTTCGGCGCGCTGCCGTCGTTCGTGGTGCCGTCGGCGCGGCACGGCCTGGTCATCGCGTGTGACACCGGTGTGCAGGCGGCCAGCGAATGGGCCGAGCAGCACGGCTGGCCGGTGATCTCCGAGACCGGCGGGATCGGGCTGTCCGGCGGCACGGCGATCTCGTCCGGCGCGTGGCTGCTGGGCGTCGAGGAGTTCATCTCGAAGCACAAGCCGGAGCAGGTGCTCTGCCTGGGCCGTCCCACGGTGTTCCGGCAGATCCAAAAGGTGATCTCGGACGCCGACGTCGAGGTGCTGCTGGTGCGCCCGGACTCGGACTGGCCGGCGCCCGCGCACAACGTCCGGCAGG
Source organism: Amycolatopsis vancoresmycina (assembly GCF_000716785.1). Classification (GTDB taxonomy): domain Bacteria; phylum Actinomycetota; class Actinomycetes; order Mycobacteriales; family Pseudonocardiaceae; genus Amycolatopsis; species Amycolatopsis vancoresmycina. The sequence goes on along the minus strand of NZ_JNYY01000005.1, from coordinate 625,081 downwards.
TCGGCCAGTGGTTCGACGAGCCGACCAAGCCCGCCGACCCGGAGTGGCTGGCGAGCTGGCGACGGGCCGACGAGGCGGCCGCCTCCGCGGTGGCGTCGACGCTGGCTTCGGAAGCGTGGCCATCGGGGCTGCGCGTGGCGACCGAGCTGGTGGACGCGCTGCCGCCGGACTCGCTGCTGGTCGTCGGCTCGTCCAACCCGACCCGGGACGTCGCGCTGGCCGGCCGGCTGCGCCCGGACGTCCTCGTGCACCGCAACCGCGGCGTCGCGGGCATCGACGGAACGGTGTCAACAGCCATCGGGGCCGCGTACGTGCACCGCGGTCCGTCGTACGCGCTGCTGGGCGACCTGACGTTCCTGCACGACGCGTCGGGGCTGCTGACCGGGCCCGCCGAGCAGCGGCCCGACCTGACGATCGTGGTGCTCAACGACGACGGCGGCGGCATCTTTTCGCTGCTCGAGCAGGGGGCGCCGGAGCACTCGGCGAGCTTCGAGCGGGTGTTCGGCACCCCGCACGGCGCCGACCTGGGCGCGCTGTGCGCGGGCTACCGCGTCCCGCACGTCGTCGCGGAGACGCTGACGGAGTTCCGGGCGGCGCTGGCGCCCGCGCCGGGGCTGCGGGTGGTCGAGGTGCGGGTGGACCGGTCGCGGCACCGCGACCTGCACGCCCGCCTGCGGGCGGCGGTGTCCGCGGCCGTGTCGGCCGCCTGATGTCAACCGCTTTCCGGGCGTAATCCCAGAAAGCAAGAAACCTCCCTTCGGCTGTTCCTGGGGTGTTGTCGGCTGGCTACGTTCGAGCGCGCTGATCCCACTCCTCCTGGAGGAAATCGAATGCGTGCAAGAACGCGTACCGGCCTCGGTGCGCTCGCGGCCGGCGTCGTCTCGGTGCTGCTGGCGGGCACCGCGAGCGCGGCGCCCGCGCCCGGCGCCCCCGGTGCCGGCGACCCGTACTACCCGAACGCGGGCAACGGCGGCACGGACGTGCTGCACTACGACATCCGGCTCACCTACCAGCCCGCGACCGACGTCCTGGCGGGCACGACGACCCTGCTGCTGACCGCGACGCAAGACCTCTCGCGGTTCGACCTGGACTTCGCGCTCAAGGCGTCGAGCGTCCGGGTGAACAACCGGCCGGCCCAGTTCACGAACCAGACCGGCAACGGCGAGCTCGTCATCACGCCGGCGCAGCCGCTGCTCAAGGGCCAGACCGCGACCGTCGTCGTCGCGTACTCGGACACGCCGTCGACCGAGACGGTGGACGGCCTCAACGCGTGGAAGAAGGGCGCTTTCGGCGCGCTCGGCATCGACGAGCCGCAGAGCTCGGCGTGGTGGTTCCCGGCCAACGACCACCCGACCGACAAGGCGACCTACGACGTCTCGATCGAGGCGCCGGACGACAACGCGGCCATCTCCAACGGCACCCTCGTCCGCAAGACGAAGAGCCGCGCGGGCTGGACCCGCTGGCAGTGGCGCAGCACGCACCCGCAGGCCACGTACCTGACGTCGTTCATCGTCGGCAAGTACGAGGTCGTCGAGTCGACCACGCCGGACGGCAAGCCGTTCATCACGGCCTACGGCGCCGACCTGGGCGACTCGCTGTACGCGGCGAAGGCCAGCGTCGAGCGGACGCCGGAGATCGACGAGTTCCTGGCGACCCAGTTCGGCCCGTACCCGTTCGAGGCCGAGGGCGGCGTCGTGACCAGCGGCATCGGCTTCTCCCTGGAGAACCAGACGCGCCCGACGTACGGCGTCCGCAACTTCCGCGCGGGCTCCAACACGACGCTGATCGCGCACGAGAACGCCCACCAGTGGTTCGGCGACAACGTCTCGCTGGGCCGGTGGAGCGACATCTGGCTGAACGAGGGCTTCGCGTCGTACGCGGAGTGGCTGTGGTCGGAGCACGAGGGCGAGGGCACGGTCGCGGAGCTGGCCCAGTACACGTACGACTCGAACCCGGCCGACGGCGACCTGTGGAAGCTGGTCCCGGCCGACCCCGGCGCGGACAACCAGTTCGACAACGCGGTGTACGACCGGGGCGCGCTGACGCTCCAGGCGTTGCGGACGGCGGTCGGTGACCAGGCGTTCTTCGCGATCCTGAAGACGTGGCAGGCCCAGCGGGCGGGCTCGAACGGGCGGATCCTGGACTTCATCGCGCTGGCGGAGAAGATCTCGGGCAAGCCGCTGCACGACCTGTTCCAGACGTGGCTGTACACGGCGGGCAAGCCGGCGGTGGGCCCGAACGGCGCCGCTGCTGCCGTTTCGCGGGTCGCGGCTCCGGCTGTCGCCAAGCCCCGGTCGTTCGACCAGATCCAGGCGAACCACCGGTTCCTCGCCGCCGGGCACGCGGGCTGAGCGGGACCGCTACGCTCGCGGCGTGAGCACGAGAAGTGAGCGGGTGAGGCGCGTCGGGTGGTGGGTCACCCTCGGCGCCGCCTCACTCCTCACGGTGATGTGCGTGTGCCTGCTGTTCGCGGCGATCCGCAACGACAGCGCGATCTCCTCGCAACTGGGCACGGCGACGGCGACCGTGGATTCGGTGGCCTTCGACCGGACGATCATCCACTTCGAGACGCCGGACGGGATCGTGCACAGCCCGGCGAACGGGGTGTTGTACCCGGATGGGCTGGCGGCCGGGCAGCTGGTGCGGATCGAGTACGACGCTTCGGACCCGGAGCTGGCGCGGGTCGCTGGGCGGTCGGCGACGCTGACTTTGCTGCCGTTGGGGAGTTTTGTGTTTTTCACCTGGCTGGTGGCGGGGCCGGTTCTGTGGTGGATCCGGCGGGTGAATCGGCGGGCTGCTGTTGCCGTTTGAGGGGCCTTTTGTGGGTTCCCGCTCCTCGTCTTCGACCCGCCGGTCAGGCTGTGGGCAACCCGATCAACCCGCCGTCTCCTGCCACCAGCCCAGTACCTCGTCCGCCACCCCCGGCGCCGCCACCAGCAGGCCGTCCGTCGGCAGCGCCGTGTCCTCGCCGTGCCGGTCCAGCACCACCGCCCCCGCCTCGATCGCCATCGCCACCGACCCGGCCACGTCCCACTCGTGGTAGCTGTGCAACACCGCCGCCGCCGCGTGGCCCAACGCCACCTGCGCGATCGACAACGCCGCCGAGCCCAGCACCCGTACCCCCGCATGCGCCGCCGCTGCTCGCTCGATGAACCCGCCCATCCCCGGCCATGGACCGCGCCGGGCGAACTCCGTGCACACCAATGCGCCCGCCGTCACGCAGCGGTCCTGCAGCTTCACCGGTTTGCCGTTCGCGCGGGCTCCCCGGCCTCGGGCCGCCGCGTAGATCTGGGCTCGGTACGGGTCCGCCACCACCCCCACCACCGGGCCCGCCGCGTCCACCAGCGCCAGGCTGTACGCGCACCACGGGACTCCGGCCACGTAGTTCGCCGTGCCGTCCACCGAGTCCACCACCCAGCGGTACTCGGCCACGTCCGCGCCGTGGTCGGCGCCGAACTCGTGGCCCACCACCGGGATGCCCGGGAACTCCGCCGTCAGCACTCGTCTGGTGTGGCGCTCCAAAATGCGATCCGTGTCGGTGACCCAGTCGAACGGCGAATCCAGGGTCGACGGGTGGGCGCCGCGGCCGGCGGTCGCGGTGATCACGTCGGTGGCGTCGTTGGCCAGCCGCCCGGCCACTTCGAGCGCCCTCGACAGCAGGCCGGGCTCGACGGGCCGCGGCGGCCGTGAGGACAAGAGGGTCATGCCTGCTTAGTCTGGGCCACCCTGGTTTCCGGCGGACGACCTTGAGATGACATGTCGTAGCCGATCTGTTCCGGCAGCGTTGGCCGCCGTGTCACGCGGTCGCCAGGATCGGGTGCGATCGTCCAGGACGTGCGAGTCGCCATAGTCACCGAAAGTTTCCTGCCCCAGGTGAACGGCGTGACCAACTCCGTCCTGCGGGTCGTCGAGCACCTGCGCGAACGCGCGCACGACGTGCTGATCATCGCTCCCGGCGCCGGCCCGGACTCCTACCGGGGCGCCCCGGTGGTCCGGATCCCCGCGCTCGACGTGCCCGGGGTGAACTCCCTGCCGATCGGGCTGCCCACGCGCACCGTGCTGAACGCGCTCACCGCGTTCGGCCCGGACGTCGTGCACCTGGCCTCGCCGTTCGTGGTCGGCGCGCGCGGGCTCGCCGCGGCGAGACGGCTGCGCGTCCCGTCGATCGCCGTCTACCAGACCGACATCGCCGGGTTCGCGGCCGCGTACGGCTTCGGCATCGCCGCCCGCGCCGCGTGGCGCTGGGTGCGGCGGCTGCACTCGCGCGCCGACCGGACGCTCGCCCCGTCGAGCGACTCGGTCGAGCAGCTCGAGCTGCACGGCGTCCCGCGCGTGCACCGGTGGGCCCGCGGGGTCGACATCGAGCGCTTCTCCCCGGAGCACGCGGACGCGGCGCTGCGGGCCGAGCTGGCGCCGGACGGCGAGCTGCTGGTCGGGTTCGTCGGCAGGCTGGCGCCCGAAAAGGAGGTCGACCGGCTGGCCGCGCTGGCCGGGGTGCCGGGGATCCGCGTGGTCGTCGTCGGCGACGGGCCCGAGCTGCCCGCGCTGAAGGAGCAGCTGCCCGGCGCGGCCTTCCTCGGCGCGAAGTACGGCGAAGAGCTCTCGAAGGCGTACGCGAGCTTCGACGTCTTCGTCCACACCGGCCCGCACGAGACGTTCTGCCAGGCGGTGCAGGAGGCGATGGCGTCCGGCCTGCCGGTGCTCGCGCCGGACGCGGGCGGCCCCAAGGACCTCGTCCTGCCCGGCCGCACCGGCTACCTGCTGCCCGCGGACCGCGAGCTGTTCGGGCCGGCGCTGGTCGCGAAGGTCGACGCGCTGCGCGACGCGGCGTTGCGGGCGAGGCTCGGCGAGAAGGCCCGCAAGGTCGTGCTCGGCCGGACCTGGCCGGCCGTCTGCCGCGAGCTGATGGGCCACTACGAAGCCGTGCAGGGCCGGGCCGCCCGCGCGGCCTGACCATGCACATCGTCCAGCTCGCCAACTTCTACGGGCCGCGCTCGGGCGGGCTGCGCACCGCGCTGCACCACCTCGGCGCCGGGTACGTCGCCAGCGGGCACGAGGTGACGCTGGTGGTGCCCGGCACCCGCTACGCCGACGAGGTCCTGCCGACCGGGGTGCGCCGGTTCTCGCTGCCCGCGCCGAAGCTCCCCGGCACGGGCGGGTACCGCGCGGTCGACCCGCACCGCGTCCGCGCGGTCCTGCGAAGACTCGAGCCCGACCGGCTGGAGGTGTCCGACCGGCTGACGCTGCGGGGCATGGGCGGCTGGGCGCGGCGCCACGGCGTCCCCAGCACGGTCATCTCCCACGAGCGCCTCGACCGGCTGCTGGAGCAGTTCCTCCTGCCCGAACCGGTGGCGCGCCGCGTCGCCGACGCCGCCAACCGGCGGATGGCCGCCAGCTACGACACCGTCGTCTGCACGACGGCGTTCGCGCGCGCGGAGTTCGACCGGATCGCCGCGCCGAACGTCCGCCGCGTGCCGCTCGGTGTCGACTTGGCGACCTTCCGGCCCGCCCGGCGCGACGACGGCTGGCGCACGGACCTGGCCTCCGGCGCGGACGCCCTGCTCGTCCACTGTGGACGGCTGTCGCCGGAGAAGCACGTGGAGCGCAGCGTGGACACCGTCGCTTCGCTGACCGAGGCCGGGGTGAAGGTCCGGCTGGTCGTGGCGGGCGACGGGCCCCGGCGGCGGGCGCTGGAACGCCGGGCGCGGGGGCTGCCGGTGACGTTCCTGGGGTTCCTCTCCGGCCGCGGTGACGTCGCGAGACTGCTGGCCAGCGCCGACGTCTCCCTGGCGCCGGGGCCGCACGAGACGTTCGGGCTGGCCGCGCTGGAAGCCCTCGCCTCGGGGACGCCGGTGGTGGTGTCGGCGTCGTCGGCGCTGCGGGAGATCGTGCGGCCCGGGTGTGGTGCGGCCGTGGACGACTACGCGCCCGCCTTCGCGAAAGCAGTGACCGGGCTCCTGGACAGTCCGGAGGAGGCCCGCCGGGCGGCGGCGCGAGCGCGGGCGGAGGAGTTCACCTGGCCCGCGGCGGTGGCGGGCATGCTGGCGACCTTCCACTGACCCCGCGGGACTAATCTCAGGTCATGTCACGCGCAAGCCTGGACAAGGACCCGCACGAAGTCGCCGCGATGTTCGACGGCGTCGCGTCCGGGTACGACCGGGCGAACTCGTTCATGACCTTCGGCTTCGACCGCCGCTGGCGCACGACGACCGCCCGCGTGCTCGACGCCCGCCGCGGCGAGAAGGTCCTGGACCTCGCCGCCGGCACCGGCGTGTCCACCGTCGAGTACGCCCGCGGGGGCGCCTGGTGCCTGGCCGCGGACTTCTCGTTCGGCATGCTGCACGCCGGGCTGCACCGGAACGTGCCGATGGTTGCGGCCGACGCGCTCAACCTGCCGTTCGCCGACGAGAGCTTCGACGCCGTGACGATCTCCCTCGCGCTGCGCAACTTCGTCGACCCGAAGGCCGCGCTCACCGAGATCGCCCGGGTGGTCAAACCCGGCGGCCGCCTGGTCATCTGCGAGGTCTCGACGCCGCCGTTCGCGCCCATCCGGTTCGTCCACCGGCGGTTCGTCCTCAAGCTGCTGACCTGGGTCGGCAGCCGGACGTCGTCGAACCCGGAGGCGTACAAGTACCTGGCCGAATCCATGCTCACCTGGCCCGACCAGCGCACCCTCGGCGAGATCATCGCGAGCGCCGGGTGGACCGACGTCGAGTGGTTGAACCTCACATTCGGGGTCGTGGCCATCCACCGCGCCCGAAAGCCTGCCTAAACTCGCGACTATGACGCGACGCACCGCAGACCAGGACGCCGAAGTCATCGTCGTCGGCGCCGGACCCGCTGGGTCCACCGTGGCCACCTACCTGGCCCGCGCGGGCGTCGACGTGCTGCTGCTGGAGAAGACCGAGTTCCCCCGCGAGAAGGTCTGCGGCGACGGCCTGACCCCGCGCGGCGTCAAGCAGCTCATCGACCTGGGCATCGACACCAGCGAGGACGCGGGCTGGGTGCACAGCCGCGGCCTGCGGATCCTCACCGGCGACCTCACGCTGGAGCTCGACTGGCCGGACCTGACGAGCTACCCGCCCTACGGCGTTTCCCGCACCCGCCACGACTTCGACGACCTCCTCGCGAAACTCGCGGTCAAGGCGGGCGCGCGGCTGTACGAGCGCACCACCGTCACCAGCGCCATCACCAACCCCAGCGGGCGCGTGGTCGGCGTCGAGGCGAAGGTCGGCCCGGAGAAGACGCCGGTGCACTACCGCGCGCCGCTCGTCCTGGCCTGCGACGGCGTGTCCGCGCGGCTCGCGCTGAGCGCCGGCATCCAGAAGAACGAGAAGCGCCCGATGGGCGTGGCCGTGCGGCAGTACTACAAGAGCCCGCGCCACGACGACCCGTTCATCGAGGGCCACCTGGAGCTGTGGGACAAGTCCGACCCGCGGAACCCGAAGCTGCTGCCCGGCTACGGCTGGGCGTTCCCGCTCGGCGACGGCACGGTCAACGTCGGCCTCGGCATGCTGTCGACGTCGGCCTCCTTCCGGAACACCGACTACCGCGCGCTGCTGCGCCAGTGGCTCGACGGGACGCCGGAGGAGTGGGGCTACCGCGAGGAGAACGCGATCGGCAAGGTGGGCGGCGCGGGGCTGCCGATGGGCTTCAACCGCACCCCGCACTACCGCGACGGCCTCCTGCTGCTCGGCGACGCGGGCGGCATGGTGAGCCCGTTCAACGGCGAAGGCATCTCGGCCGCGATGGAGTCCGCGCAGATCGCCGCGGAGGTCGTCGTGCAAGCGCTTGCGCGCCGCGAAGGGCCTTCGCGGGAGCGGGCGCTGGAGGCGTACCCGCGCGCGGTCGGCGAGCTCATGGGCGGGTACTACGCGCTGGGCAACGTCTTCGCGAAGATCATCGGCAAGCCGAAGATCATGCACGCGTGCACCAAGTACGGGCTGCGCATCAACAAGCTCCTGCCGCTGGTCTACAAGGGCCTGTCCGGCTGCTACGACGCCAAGGGCGGCGACGGCGTCGACCGGCTGATCGCGGCACTGGCGAAGGTCACGCCGAGCCCGCGCTGAGCGGATTTTCGAGAGCCCGGCACGGCTTCCGTGCCGGGCTCTTTCGCGCGCGGACACACGAGTGGCCTAACAAGTTGGCCGTGCGGTCAGTGGGATAGATCACAGGTCAGCGCCCGTTTTGTCCGGCCGAATCGCGATCTTGAAGGTCTTTCGCGCAGGTCGCGCGCGCGGTGTTGCCGACCCGTGACAACGATGGCGGCAGAACTTAGGCGACCCTTATAACACGGGGTACTAGGGACAAGAGTGTGAGTCGCGTCCTAGACTCCCTCCATGCTTTGTGAATCGCTTCACATCCGCGACGAGTGGCTTGTGAACTATTTCACAAGCTACCCCCGGCCCAGCCACGGGCCGTAAGGAGACCCTGACCCTCGGCGGTGTGACCCAGGTCCCTTAGGGTGCCGACGAGGCCCAGCGGTTCCCCACCACAAGCACAACCGCAGCGGCGCGGAAAGGATGGCGAAGACCCCGTGCTGACGTTGCTGACCCGGACCGACACGGTGCAGCTGGCCCAAGAGGCCCCGAGCCTGAAGCCCTACCTGCCCATCGTGATCTTGTTCGTCCTGGCGCTCGGGTTCGCCGTGCTGTCGGTCCTGCTCGGACCGCTCGTCGGCCCCAGCCGGTACAACAAGGCCAAGCTCTCCGCCTACGAATGCGGCATCGAGCCGTCACCGCAGCCGCTCGTCGGCGCCGGGCGGATGCCGGTCGCGTACTACATCACCGCGATGCTGTTCATCCTGTTCGACATCGAGATGGTCTTCCTCTACCCGTTCGCCGTGCAGGCGAACGCGCTGGGCACGTTCGGCCTGGTGGAGATCCTGCTGTTCATCGCGACGGTCGGCTTCGCGTACGCCTACGTGTGGCGGCGCGGCGGCCTGGATTGGAACTAGACCCATGGGCCTGGAAGAAAAACTCCCCAACGGCATCCTGCTGGCCAGCCTCGAAGGCCTCGTCAACTGGGCGCGCAAGAACTCGCTGTGGCCCGCCACCTTCGGCCTCGCCTGCTGCGCGATCGAGATGATGACGGTCGGCGGTTCCCGCTACGACATCGCCCGCTTCGGCATGGAGCGCTTCAGCGCGACGCCGCGGCAGGCCGACCTGATGATCGTCGCCGGCCGGGTCACGCAGAAGATGGCGCCGGTCCTGCGCCAGATCTACGACCAGATGGCCGAACCGCGCTGGGTGCTCGCGATGGGCGTCTGCGCCTCCTCCGGCGGCATGTTCAACAACTACGCCGTGGTCCAGGGCGTCGACCACATCGTGCCGGTCGACATGTACCTGCCCGGCTGCCCGCCGCGGCCGGAGATGCTGCTGGACGCGATCCTCAAGCTGCACGCCAAGATCCAGGACGAGCCGATCAACGCCCGCCGCGCCGCCATCCGCGCCGCGAGCGGGGAGCGCACCGAGCTCGTCGCGTCGTCGATCAAGTACGCGAAGAAGTAGAGCGATGACTGAGAACCCCCAACCCGGCGACGAGCAGTCCAGCGCCGAGCGAGCCGAGACCGGCCTCACGGCCGCGGGACCGGGCGCGGCCGAACCGGTCGTCACCGGCCGCGAACGCCAGGGCATGTTCGGTGTCCACGGCACCGGCGACACCTCCGGCTACGGCGGCGTCCGGCTCCCGGCCTACAGCCCGGCGCCGGCCGAACGCCCGTACGGCGGCTGGTTCGACCAGTTCGCCGACGAGTTCTACGCCGCGCTGGCCGAGCGCAAGATCCCCGCCGAGGCGATCCTGCAGACCACCGTCGACCGCGGCGAGATCACCTTCTACGTCGCCCGCGAGCACCTCCCGGCGATCGCGAAGACGCTGCGCGACGACGGCGGCCTCCGCTTCGAGCTGCTGTCCTCGGTGTCCGGTGTGGACTACGGCGTCGACGTCCCGCAGCGGCTGCACGCGGTCTACCACTTCACGTCGCTGACCTACCGGCGCCGGATCCGCCTCGAGGTCACCCTCGACGTCGAGGACGCGCACGTGCCGTCGCTGGTGGAGACGTACCCGACCGCCGACTGGCAGGAGCGGGAGACCTGGGACATGTTCGGGATCGTCTTCGACGGCCACCCGGCGCTGACCCGGATCCTGATGCCGGACGACTGGGACGGCCACCCCCAGCGCAAGGACTACCCGCTCGGCGGGATCCCGGTCGAATACAAGGGCGCGGAGATCCCGCCGCCGGACCAGCGGAGGTCGTACTCGTGAGCAGCTACGGCCGCCGGTCGCGGACATCCCGGCCAAGTCATAACCAGCGGAGGTCGTACTCGTGAGCACCGAGAACCTGTCCGACGTCACCACCGGGACGGACACGAGCGCGCCGGGGTCCGACAGCACCGACAACGCGAACTACGCCGATTCCCGCGACACCACCGAAGGCCGCGTCTACACGGTCTCCGGCGGCGACTGGGACGACGTCATCGCCGACGCCCAGCACGACGAGCGCATGGTCATCAACATGGGCCCGCAGCACCCGTCGACGCACGGCGTGCTCCGGCTCGTGCTGGAGATGGAGGGCGAGACCGTCACGCAGCTGCGGTCGGTCATCGGCTACCTGCACACCGGCATCGAGAAGAACTGCGAGTACCGGACCTGGACCCAGGGCGTCACCTTCGTGACGCGCATGGACTACCTGGCCCCGCTTTCGACGGAGATGGCGTACTGCCTCGGCGTCGAGAAGCTGCTGCAGATCGAGGCCCCGCGCCGCGCGCAGCTGCTGCGCGTGCTGCTGCTGGAGATCAACCGGATCGGCTCGCACCTGGTCTACATCGCCACCGGCGGCATGGAGCTCGGCGCCACCACCGCGATGACGCTCGGCTTCCGCGAGCGCGAAGAGGTGCTGCACCTGCTGGAGCACCTGACCGGCCTGCGGATGAACCACGCGTTCATCCGGCCCGGCGGCCTCGCGCAGGACATGCCGGCCGACTACCACGAGAAGGTCAGCGAATTCATCAAGACGATGAAGAAGCGCCTTCCGCTGTACGACAAGCTGTTCACCGGCCAGCCGATCTGGCGGAACAGGCTCAAGGGCGTGGGCTACCTGCCGGTCGACGCGTGCCTCGCGCTCGGCGTCACCGGGCCGGTGCTGCGGTCCGCCGGCCTGCCGTGGGACCTGCGCAAGACCGAGCCGTACTCCTGCTACGACGAGTTCGACTTCGACGTGCCGGTGGACAACGGCGCCGACTGCTGGTCGCGCTACCTGATCCGGGTGCACGAGATGCACGAGAGCCTCAAGATCATCGAGCAGTGCCTCGAGAAGCTCGAGCCGGGCCCGGTCATGGTCGAGGACAAGAAGGTGGCGTGGCCCGCGCAGCTGTCCATCGGCAGCGACGGCATGGGCAACTCCCTCGAGCACGTCAAGAAGATCATGGGCCAGTCGATGGAGTCCCTGATCCACCACTTCAAGCTGGTCACCGAGGGCTTCAAGGTGCCGGCCGGGCAGGTGTACACCTCGGTCGAGTCGCCGCGCGGCGAACTGGGCGCGCACCTGGTTTCCGACGGCGGCACCCGGCCGCTGCGGGTCCACGTGCGCGAACCGAGCTTCGTGAACCTGCAGTCGATGCCCGCCATGGCCGAGGGCGGCCTGGTCGCCGACGTGATCGCCGCCATCGCCTCGATCGACCCCGTCATGGGGGGAGTGGACCGATGACCACAGCAGTTCCCGAGCCGGGCCCGAACTACTCCGCGACGACGCACGCCGCGGCCGGCCCGGACACCGACGTCGTCGCCATCGCGCCGGATCCGGCAGTGGCTGCCGGGATCATCACCGAGACTCCGCTGGAAGACATCTTCGACGCGGACATCCACGCGAAGGCGCAGAACCTGATCGAGCGCTACCCGCAGTCCCGCTCGGCGCTGCTGCCGATGCTGCACCTCGTGCAGTCGGTGCAGGGGTACGTCAGCCAGGAAGGCATCGCGTTCTGCGCGAAGCAGCTCGACCTGTCCGACGCCGAGGTCAGCGCGGTCGCGACGTTCTACACGATGTACAAGCGCAAGCCGTGCGGCGAGCACCTCGTGAGCGTCTGCACCAACACGCTGTGCGCGGCCATGGGCGGCGACGCGATCTACAAGCGGCTCCAGACGCACCTCGGTTCCGAGTCGGAACCGCTGGGGCACAACGAGACCGCGGGCACGCCGAACGAGCCGGGCTCGATCACCCTCGAGCACGCCGAGTGCCTCGCGGCCTGCGACCTCGCGCCGGTCATCCAGGTCAACTACGAGTACTTCGACAACCAGACCGAGGACAAGGCCGTCGCGCTGGTCGACGCGCTGCAGGCGGGCAAGAAGCCGGCCCCGACGCGCGGTGCCCCGCTGACGAACTTCAAGGGCGCCGAGCTGCAGCTCGCCGGGTTCTTCCCGGAGGACGAAGCCGCGTACCGCCGGGACGTCGACGGCCCGTCGCAGGCCGTCGAGACGCTGCGGGGCGCGAAGCTCGCGCAGGACCGCGGCTGGGTCGCCCCGGTGGCGTCCGATGTCCCGCTGCCAGAAGTGGAGAAGAAGTAGTGGCTGACCCCATCACTCCGGTCCTCACCAAGCGCTGGCTGTCGCCGAACTCCTGGCAGATCGGGCAGTACGAGGCCCTCGAGGGCTACACCGCCGTCCGCAAGGCGCTGGCCGGGACGCCGGAGCAGCTCGTCCAGCTGGTCAAGGACTCCGGCCTGCGCGGCCGCGGCGGCGCGGGCTTCCCGGCCGGCATCAAGTGGTCCTTCATGCCGCCGAACTTCGACAAGCCGCACTACCTGGTGATCAACGCCGACGAGGGCGAGCCGGGTACCTGCAAGGACATCCCGCTGATGATGGCGGACCCGCACTCGCTCATCGAGGGCTGCATCATCGCCTCCTACGCGATGCGGTCCAACCACTGCTTCATCTACGTCCGCGGGGAAGCGCTCCACTGCATCCGCCGGCTCAACGCGGCCGTGCGCGAAGCCGAAGCGGCGGGCTACCTGGGCGAGAACATCCTCGGCTCCGGCTTCGACCTCAAGATCACCGTCCACGCGGGCGCGGGCGCGTACATCTGCGGCGAGGAAACCGCGCTGCTGGACTCGCTCGAAGGCCGCCGCGGCCAGCCGCGGCTCAAGCCGCCGTTCCCCGCGGCCGCCGGTCTCTACGCCGCGCCGACCACGGTCAACAACGTCGAGACCATCGCGAGCGCGCCGTTCATCGTCAACGGCGGGTCGAGCTGGTTCCGCGAGATGGGCCGCGAGAAGTCGCCCGGCCCGAAGATCTACTCGATCTCCGGCCACGTCGAGAAGCCCGGCCAGTACGAGTGCCCGCTCGGCACCACGCTGCGCGAGCTGCTCGACATGGCGGGCGGCATGAAGGACGGCATCCCGCTCAAGTTCTGGACCCCGGGCGGCTCGTCCACCCCGATGTTCACCGCCGAGCACCTCGACGTCCCCCTGGACTTCGAAGGCGCGGCGGAAGCCGGGTCGATGCTGGGCACCACCGCCGTCCAGGTCTTCAACGAGACCGTGTCGGTGCCGTGGGCCGTGATGAAGTGGACCCAGTTCTACGAGCACGAGTCCTGCGGCAAGTGCACGCCGTGCCGCGAAGGCACGTACTGGCTGGCGCAGATCCTCGAGCGGATGGTCGAGGGCCACGGCACCGAAGAGGACATCGACACCCTCCTCGACGTCTGCGACAACATCCTCGGCCGGTCGTTCTGCGCCCTCGGTGACGGCGCGGTGTCGCCGATCCAGAGCGGCATCAAGTACTTCCGGGACGAGTTCCTCGCCCTGTGTGAGTCGAACAAGCGTGAGCTGGTGGGAGCAGAGGCATGACGATCGCCCCCGACAAGCCCGAGACCACCGAGACGCCGGTCCCCGAAGGCCACGTCAAGCTGGTCATCGACGGCGAAGAGGTCATCGCCCCCAAGGGCGAGCTCCTCATCCGCACGGCCGAACGCCTCGGCACGGTCATCCCGCGGTTCTGCGACCACCCGCTCCTCGACCCGGCGGGCGCCTGCCGCCAGTGCCTGGTCGAGGTCGAGATGGGCGGCCGCCCGATGCCGAAGCCGCAGGCGTCCTGCACGATGACCGTCGCCGACGGCATGGTCGTCAAGACCCAGCTGACGTCGGCGGTCGCGGACAAGGCCCAGCAGGGTGTGATGGAGCTGCTGCTCATCAACCACCCACTGGACTGCCCGATCTGCGACAAGGGCGGCGAGTGCCCGCTGCAGAACCAGGCACTGGCCCACGGCCGCACCGACTCCCGGTTCGTCGACACCAAGCGGACGTTCCCGAAGCCGCTGCCGATCTCGACGCAGGTGCTGCTGGACCGCGAACGCTGCGTGCTCTGCCAGCGCTGCACCCGGTTCTCCCGCGAGATCGCCGGCGACCCGTTCATCGAGCTCCTCGAACGCGGCGCCCACCAGCAGATCGGCACCGCGGAGACGGCGGACGTGCTGGACCTGGCCTCGCGGACGACGTCCGGTCAGCCGTTCCAGTCCTACTTCTCCGGCAACGTCATCCAGATCTGCCCGGTCGGCGCGCTCACCAGCGCGGCCTACCGCTTCCGGTCGCGGCCGTTCGACCTGGTGTCCTCGCCGAGCGTCTGCGAGCACTGCTCGTCCGGCTGCGCCGAGCGCACCGACTTCCGCCGCGGCAAGGTCCAGCGCAAGCTGGCCGGCGACGACCCGGAAGTCAACGAAGAGTGGATCTGCGACAAGGGCCGGTTCGCCTTCCGCTACACCGGCGCCGACGACCGCATCCGCCGCCCGCTGGTCCGGAACAAGACGACCGGTGAGCTGGAAGAGGCGTCCTGGACCGACGCACTGCGTGCGGCGGCGGCGGGCCTGCTCGAAGCCCGCGCAGAAGGCGGCGTCGGCGTCCTGCCCGGTGGCCGGCTGACCGTCGAGGACGCCTACGCGTACTCGAAGTTCGCCCGGGTCGCCCTGCGCACCAACGACGTCGACTTCCGCGCCCGCCCGCACTCGGCCGAGGAACTCGCGTTCATCACCTCGCACGTCGTGGGCGTGACGCCGGAGTCCGGTGTCACCTTCGGCGAGATCGAGCGGGCCCGCACGGTCCTGTGCGTCGCCTTCGAACCCGAGGACGAAGCGCCGATCGTGTTCCTGCGGCTGCGCAAGGCGGCCCGCCGGAACCGCACCCGGGTCGTCCACTTGGGACAGTGGACGACGTCGTCGGTCCGCAAGACGTTCGGCGAACTCCTCGCCTGCGTCCCCGGCCAGGAAGCCGCGGCCGTCGAAGGCATCGCCAAGCACGCGCCGGACCTCGACGAGGCCCTGCGCGGCGAAGGCGCCGTGGTCCTGGTCGGCGAGCGCGCCGCCGCGATCCCCGGCCTGTTCGCCGCGCTGCACGACCTGGTCGAGCGCACCGGCGTCCGGCTCGCGTGGATCCCGCGCCGCGCCGGCGACCGGGGTGCCCTGGAGACCGGCTGCGTGCCGTCGCTCCTGCCCGGCGGCCGCCGGGTCGGCGACGACGCCGCCCGCGTCGCGGTCGAAAACGCCTGGGGCGTCCCGCTCCCGGCCACGCCGGGCCGCGACACGACCGACATCCTGCTGGCCACTTCGGCCCGCGAGCTCGGCGGCCTGGTCGTCGGCGGCGTCGACCCGTACGACCTGCCGGACCCGGACCTCGCGCTGCGCGCGCTGGACAGCGCCGGGTTCGTCGTCAGCCTCGAACTGCGGCACAGCGCGGTGACCGAGCGCGCGGACGTCGTGCTCCCGGTGGCGGCGTCGGACGAGAAGTCCGGCAGCTACCTCAACTGGGAGGGCCGCACCCGCCCGTTCGACACGACCATCGAAGGCACCGGCGCCCTGCCGGACTGCCGGGTGCTCGACACCCTGGCCGTCGAGATGGACGCGGACCTGTTCACGCAGACGCCGGCCGCCGCCCGCGGTGACTTCGAGAAGCTGGGCCAGGCTTCGGCGCTGCGCTGGAGCCACGTCGCCGCCGAGGTCGCGCCGCCCGCGACGCCGGGTGCCGGCCAGGTGGTCCTGTCGACCTGGCGCCAGCTGATCGACAACGGATCGCTGCAGGACGGCGAGCCGCACCTCAAGGGCACGCAGCGCACGCCGGTCGCGCGGCTCTCCGCCAAGACCGCCGAGGGGCTGGGCACGACCGTGCGGGTCAGCACCGAACGCGGTGCGATCACGCTGCCGGTGGAGATCGCCGACCTGCCCGACGGTGTCGTGTGGCTGCCGGGCAACTCGGACGGCTCGGCTGTGTTCAAGACGCTCGGTGCCGGGCACGGCGCCGTCGTGAACCTCGCTGGAGGTGGGCAATGACCCCGCTGCTGACCGAAGCTGCCGTCGGGAGCGTTCCCGACGCGGCGACGCGGGCGGCACTGCTGGCCGACGACCCGTTGTGGCTGATCCTGCTCAAGTGCGTGGTCATCCTGCTGATCGGGCCGATCCTGACGATCTTCCTGATCGTCTGGGAGCGCAAGGCGGTCGGCCGGATGCAGAACCGGCCCGGCCCCAACCGGGTCGGCCCGGGCGGTTACCTGCAGTCCCTGGCGGACGCGATCAAGCTGCCGTTCAAGGAACAGATCATCCCGGACACCGCAGACCGCAAGGTGTACTTCCTCGCCCCGGTCATGTGCGTGGTGCCGTCGCTGATCGCGCTGTCGGCCATCCCGTTCGGCCCGGTGGTGTCGATCTTCGGCGAGCGGACCGTGCTGCAGCTGCTGGACCTCCCGGTCAGCGCGCTGGTGATCCTGGCCTGCTCCTCGATCGGCGTCTACGGCATCGTGCTCGCCGGCTGGTCGTCCGGCTCGCCGTACCCGCTGCTCGGCGGCATGCGCAGCGCGGCGCAGGTGATCTCCTACGAGATCGCGATGGGCCTGTCGATCGTCGCGGTGATCCTGCAGGCCGGTTCGCTGAACCTGGCCGACATCGTCGGCGCGCAGCACAAGGTGTGGTTCCTCTACCTGGTCCCCAGCTTCGTGATCTACCTGATCTCGATGGTCGGCGAGACCAACCGGGCGCCGTTCGACCTTCCGGAGGCCGAATCGGAGCTGGTCGGCGGCTTCCACACCGAGTACAGCTCGATGAAGTTCGCGATGTTCTTCCTCGCCGAGTACGTCAACATGGTGATCGTCTCGGCGTTCGCGACGACGCTGTTCCTCGGCGGCTGGATGGCCCCGTGGCCGCTGTCGCTGATCGGGAACAACGTGCTGAACACCGGCTGGTGGCCGGTGCTGTGGTTCTTCGCGAAGATGTTCATCCTGCTCTTCGGGTTCATCTGGCTGCGCGGCACGCTGCCCCGCCTGCGCTACGACCAGTTCATGCGGCTGGGCTGGAAGGTCCTGGTCCCGCTGAACCTCGTGTGGATCATCATGGTGACCTTCGCGAAGGTCATCGCCTGGAACACCGCGACCATCATCATCGCCGCGGTCGCCATCTTCATCGTCGTCGCGCTGTTCTTCTACGTCCGCGCGTCGGGCCGGGAAGAGGAGAGCGAGTCCATCCCGGTGACCGGCGGCGGCTTCCCGGTTCCGCCGCTGGACCTCAAGGTTCCGCAGACCACCCCGCGTCAGAAGGCTTTGGCCAAGGCCGAGGCGAAGGCGGCCCGCCGCAAGCCGGCGGCCGTCGGTACCGCAAAGGAAGGAGCGCAAGATGGGGTTTCTTGATCCCGTCAAGGGCTTCGGCGTCACCTTCGGGATGATGTTCAAGAAGGTCGCCACCGAGGAGTACCCGGAGGCCGGCGCGCCGGCCGCACCGCGGTACCACGGACGGCACCAGCTGAACCGCCACCCGGACGGCCTCGAGAAGTGCGTCGGCTGCGAGCTGTGCGCGTGGGCGTGCCCGGCGGACGCGATCTTCGTCGAGGGCGGTGACAACACCGAGGAAGCCCGGTACTCGCCGGGCGAGCGGTACGGCGCGGACTACCAGATCAACTACCTGCGCTGCATCGGCTGCGGCCTCTGCATTGAGGCGTGCCCGACCCGGTCGCTGACAATGATCAACTTCTACGAGCTGGCCGACGACGATCGCCAGCGGCTGATCTACACGAAGGAGGACCTGCTCGCCCCGCTGCTGCCCGGCATGGAGCAGCCGCCGCACCCGATGCGGCTGGGGGAGAACGAGCAGGACTACTACGTGAACGGTCCCGAGCTGGCACGCGGGGAGGGCGTCAAGTGATCGCCGCAGTCCTGGCCGCCGCGCCCGACGCGTCGGCGGGTGTCTCCACCGGGGAGGCCATCGCGTTCTGGGTGCTCGGGCCGCTGTCCCTGCTCGGCGCGCTCGGCATGATCTTCTCCCGCAACGCCGTCCACTCGGCGCTGTGGCTGGTCCTGACGATGTTGAGCCTGGGCGCGCTGTACATGATCCAGTCGGCGCCGTTCCTCGGCTTCACGCAGATCATCGTCTACACCGGCGCGATCATGATGCTGTTCCTGTTCGTGCTGATGCTGGTCGGCCGCGAAAGCTCCGACTCCGTCGTCGAAGTCCTGCGTGGACAGCGGCTCGCCGCGACGGTGCTCGGGATCGGGATGGCCGCGCTGCTGGCCACCGGCATCTACCGGGCGCTGGAGAACGTCACCCCGGCCACGCCGCTCGACTCGACGACGTCGGCCGGCGGCGGCCCCAAGGGCCTCGGCAAGCTGATCTTCACCGACTACCTGTTCCCGTTCGAGCTGACGTCGGCGCTGCTCATCACCGCCGCGATCGGTGCGATGGTGCTGGCCTTCACCGACCGCCACGCCAAGGGCGGGAAGCTCACGCAGAAGGAGCTCGTGCTGCTGCGCTTCCGCGGCGAGCACGACCGGCCGTCGCCGCTGCCCGGCCCGGGTGTCTTCGCCACCGCCAACTCGGTGGCCACCCCGGCGCTGCTGCCGGACGGCTCGGTCGCCCCGGAGTCGCTGTCGGCGATCATCGAGTCCACCTCGGCGATCGAGCTGGCGAAGGAACGCAAGCTCGTCGCCGACGAGGGCCCGAAGCCGGACGCGCACGCGCTGGTCGGTTCCGAAGGCACTTCGGAAGGGGAGAAGGAATGACCCCGACGTACTACCTGCTGCTGTCGGCGCTGCTGTTCGCGCTCGGCGCGGTCGGCGTGCTGGTGCGGCGCAACGCGATCGTCGTGTTCATGTGCATCGAGCTGATGCTCAACGCGGTGAACCTGTCGCTGGTCACCTTCGCCCGGATCAACGGCGGGCTCGACGGCCAGATCATGGCGTTCTTCGTCATGGTCGTCGCGGCCGCCGAGGTCGTGGTCGGCCTGGCGATCATCATGGCCATCTTCCGCACCCGGCGCTCGGCCTCGGTCGACGACACCAACCTGCTGAAGTACTAGGAGACACCGAGTGACCGCATCATCGTGGCTGCTGGTGGCCCTTCCTGGCCTCGGCGCCCTGATCCTGCTGCTGGCGGGGAAGCGCGCCAAGGCGTGGGGGCATCTGCTCGGCTGTGCCACCGTCACCCTGGCTTTCATCTACGGGCTGATCCTGTTCTTCAGCGCCGACACCGGCACCACGACCGACACGAAGGTCTACTCGTGGATCCCGGTCGGCCAGCTGCAGATCGACTTCGGGCTGCGGATCGACGCGCTGTCGCTGACGTTCGTGCTGCTCATCACCGGCGTCGGCATGCTGATCCACTACTACTCGATCGGCTACATGGCCGACGACGAGGGCCGGTACCGCTTCTTCGCGTACCTCAACCTCTTCGTCGCGTCGATGCTGATCCTGGTGCTGGGCAACAGCTTCGTGACGCTGTACCTCGGCTGGGAGGGCGTGGGTCTCGCGTCCTACCTGCTCATCGGCTGGTACCAGGGCCGCCCGTCCGCCGCCACCGCGGCGAAGAAGGCGTTCCTGATGAACCGCGTCGGTGACGTCGGGCTCGCGCTGGCGATCTTCATCATGTTCAAGTACGCGGGCTCGACCGGCTACGCCGAAGTCTTCAAGGCGGTCGGCGACGGCAAGTTCTCCACCGGCGCGATCACCGCGATGGCGATCCTGCTCCTGCTGGGCGCCTGCGGTAAGTCCGGCCAGTTCCCGCTGCAGGCGTGGCTCCCGGACGCGATGGAGGGCCCGACCCCGGTGTCGGCCCTGATCCACGCGGCAACGATGGTCACGGCCGGTGTCTACCTGGTGGCCCGCTCCAAGGACATCTTCAACGCCACCGAAGACGGCCGCCTGATCGTCACCCTGGTCGGCACGGTGACCCTGTTGCTGGGGTGCATCATCGGGTGCGCGTACGACGACATCAAGAAGGTCCTCGCGTACTCGACGGTCAGCCAGATCGGCTACATGATGCTCGCCGTCGGCCTCGGGCCGATCGCGTACGCGCTGGGCATCATGCACCTGGTCGCGCACGGCTTCTTCAAGGCCGGGCTGTTCCTCGGGGCCGGGTCGGTGATGCACGGCATGAACGACGAGGTCGACATGCGGAAGTTCGGCGGCCTGCGCAAGCACATGCCGATCACCTTCATCACCTTCGGCCTCGGCTACCTGGCCCTGATCGGCATCCCGCCGCTGTCGGGCTTCTTCACCAAGGACGCGATCATCGAAGCGGCGTTCGGCCAGGGCGGCTGGCGCGGCTGGGTGATGGGCGGCGCGGCCCTGCTCGGCGCCGGGCTCACCGCGTTCTACATGACCCGCCTGATGGTGATGACGTTCTTCGGCAAGGAACGCTGGAAGGACCTCAAGAGCACCGACGGCCACGACTTCCACCCGCACGAGTCCAAGGCGGTCATGTGGGTCCCGATGGCGGTGCTGGCCGTCGGCTCGGTCGGCGCCGGTGCGTTCTTCGCCCTCGGTGACCGCTTCGCCCACTGGCTGACCCCGTCGGTCGGCGAGCTGGAGGAGGCGCACAACTCGCCGCTCGACGCCTCGGTGATCTCCATCGGTGCGATCGTGTTCTCGCTGCTGGGCGTGGCGATCGCGTACCTGATCTTCCGCCGGGACGTCCCGGTCGAGCGGCCGGAGCGGGTTTCGTTCGTCACCCGCGCGGCTCGCAAGGACCTGTACGGCAACGCCCTCAACGAGACGCTGGTCGCCCGCCCGGGCACCTGGCTCGCGCGGGCGCTGGTGTTCGTCGACAACCGCGGCGTCGACGGCGCGGTCAACGGCCTGGCCGCCGGCCTCGGCGGCGGGTCCGGCCGGCTGCGGCGGCTGCAGACCGGGTTCGTCCGGTCGTACGCGCTGTCGATGCTGGGCGGCACGTTCCTGCTTCTGGCGGCTCTCCTGCTGGTGAGGTTCTCCTGATGACCTGGTTGCTCATCCTCATCCTGGTGCCGCTCGCCGGCTCCCTGGTGCTGGCGTTCCTCAAGGGGAACGACCGCGCCGCGGTGCTGGCCGCGCTCGGGTTCTCCGTCCTCGAGTTCCTGCTGGTGATCCCGTTCTGGCTCAGTTACAACGCATCCGGGCCCCGGCTCCAGATGACGTCGAGCTTCGACTGGATCCCCAGCTTCGGCGTGCACATCGCGTTCGGCACCGACGGCATCGCGCTGATCATGATCGCGGTGATCGCGCTGCTGGTGCCGATCGTCGTCGGCGGGCTCGGCACGATGGACAAGCTCCCGGCGGGGCGCAGCGCGGGCGGGTTCCTGTCGCTGATCCTGCTGCAGGAGGCGCTGACGATCGGCGTGTTCGCCGCGACCGACGTCTTCCTGTTCTACGTGCTGTTCGAGATCATGCTGATCCCGATGTACTTCCTCATCGGCGGCTACGGCGGCGCGAACCGGCAGTACGCGGCGGTGAAGTTCTTCCTGTACTCGTTCCTCGGCGGCCTGATCATGCTGGCGTCGGCGATCGGGGCGTACTCGCTGGCGTCGGACAAGCTCGGCAAGGGCACGTTCGACTGGGCCACGCTGGTGACGGTGGTGCGCGACGCGCCGCTGTCCACGCAGATCTGGCTGTTCCTCGGGTTCTTCCTGGCCTTCGCGATCAAGGCGCCGCTGGTGCCGTTCCACACCTGGCTGCCGGACGCGGCGGGGGAGGCGCCGATCGGCGTCGCCGTCCTGCTGGTCGGCGTGCTGGACAAGGTCGGCACGTTCGGGTTCCTGCGCTACTGCCTGCCGATGTTCCCGGAAGCGAGCAAGACCCTGGCGCCGCTGGTCCTGGTGCTCTCGGTGATCGGTGTCCTTTATGGATCGATCCTCGCGGCGGGGCAGCGCGACATGAAGCGGTTCATCGCCTACGTGTCGATCGCCCACTTCGGGTTCATCTCGCTGGGCATCTTCTCGTTCAACGAGCAGGCGATGGTCGGCTCGGCGACGTACATGCTCAACCACAGCCTGGCGACCGGCATGCTGATCGTGGTGATCGGCCTGGTCGTCGCGCGCGGCGGGTCGACGCGGATCTCCGACTACGGCGGCATGGCGAAGGTGACGCCGTTGCTGGCCGGGCTGTTCCTGCTCGCCGGTCTGTCCACTTTGTCCCTGCCGGGCACCAACTCGTTCGTTTCCGAGTTCCTCGTGCTCATCGGGTCCTTTGTGGACCAGCCGGTGTACACGATCCTCGCCACGGTGGGCATGGTGCTGGCCGCGGCGTACGTCCTGTGGCTCTACCAGCGGGTCTTCCAGGGCCCGGTCCGCGGTGACGCGCTCGTGGGCGTCGGCGGGGGGCCGGGCACGGCGATCGCGCCGGAGCTGGGCGCGAAGAAGGCCATCCGCGACCTCGGCGGTAAGGAGATCGCGATCCTCGCGCCGCTGGTCGTGCTGATCATCGTTCTCGGCTTCTACCCGAAGCCGGTGCTCGACACAGTCACCCCGACGGTGCAGCAGACGCTGTCCGCGGTCCAGGGAGGCAAGTAGAAGTGCTCGACATCCTCCTGACCCAGGCACCGGAACCGCCGGTGCAGGTGCCGTCGGTCGACTACCCGGCGGTGCTGCCGGTGCTGATCGTGTTCGGCGCGGCGTGCGTCAGCGTGCTGGTCGAGGCGTTCGCGGCGAAGCGCTCGCGGTTCGGCATCCAGGTGGGCCTGAGCCTGGCGTCGATCGTCGCGGCGGGCGTCAGCCTGATCATCTACGCGACGGGCAGCGCGCCCGCGGGCGGCGTGACGACGTTCAGCGGCGCGATCTCGATCGACCGGCCGGCGCTGTTCCTCTGGGGCACGCTGCTGGCGCTGGCGGTCGGCGCGGTGCTGCTGATCTCCGACCGCGTGGTCGAGCCGGGCGGCGCGCTGGTCGCCCAGGCGGGCATCCGCCCGGGCACGGTCCAGGACCGCGCCCAGACGGCGACGGTGATGCAGACCGAGGTGTTCCCGCTGACGCTGTTCGCGCTCGGCGGCATGATGGCGTTCACCGCGGCGAACGACCTGCTGACGATGTTCATCGCGCTGGAAGTGCTGTCGCTGCCGCTGTACCTGATGTGCGGCCTGGCCCGGCGTCGTCGCCTGCTGTCCCAGGAAGCGGCGGTCAAGTACTTCCTGCTGGGCGCGTTCTCGTCGGCGTTCTTCCTGTACGGCCTGGCGCTGCTGTACGGCTACGCGAACTCGGTGAAGCTGGGCGAAATCGCCGCGGCGGCGGCCGGTTCGGACCGGTCGGACACGCTGCTGTTCGCCGGCCTGGGCCTCCTGGTGGTCGGCTTGCTGTTCAAGGGTTCGGTGGGCCCGTTCCACACGTGGACCCCGGACGTGTACCAGGGAGCCCCGACCCCGGTGACGGCGTTCATGGCGGCGTGCACGAAGGTGGCGGCGTTCGGCGGCATTCTGCGGGTGCTGTCGGTGGCGTTCTCATCGACGTCGTGGGAGTGGCGTGGGGTCCTGTGGGCCGTGGCGATCATCTCGATGGTGATCGGCGCGGTGCTGGGCCTGACGCAGACGGACGTCAAGCGCATGGTGGCGTATTCGTCGATCGCCCACGCGGGCTTCCTGCTGGTGGGCGCGATCGCGATGACCCGCGACGGGCTGTCCAGCACGCTGTTTTATCTTCTGGCGTACGGCTTCACGACGCTGGCGGCGTTCGGCGTGATCAGCCTGGTCCGTGATTCTTCGGGCGAGGCAACGCACCTGTCGGCGTGGGCGGGGCTGGCGAAGCGTTCCCCGTTGTTGGCGGGGGTGTTCACGTTCCTGCTGCTGGCTTTGGCGGGTATCCCGTTGACATCGGGTTTCGTGGGCAAGTTCGTGGTGTTCTCGGCGGCGTTGTCGGACGGAATGGCCCCGCTGGTGGTGGTGGCCCTGGTGTTCAGCGCGGTGGCGGCGTTCTTTTATCTCAGGGTGATCGTGTTGATGTACTTCTCGGAGCCGGCGGCCGACGGACCATCGGTATCGGTCCCGGGCTTCGGCACGGGAACGGCGATCTTCCTGGGCACGGCGGTGACGCTGGTGCTGGGCCTGGTCCCGGCGTTCGCCCTGTCATGGGCAGGTGCCGGCGGCTTCGCGTTCTGATTCGGTTTGTTTCCGGGCCGCCACCCCTTCAGCTCAGCGAGGGGTGGCGGCTTTCAGTTTTCGGGCGAGGAGTTCCGGGTCCCCCGGGAGGACGCTGATGTATCCGTCGGCGAGGGCGATCCCGACCCGGCCGTGCTGGAGGTCGAGGTAGTTGAGGGTGTTGGTTCCGGTTTGGAGCTGTCCGAGCCCGAAGTGAGGCTGCTTGAAGAGGGCGTCGAGCTCCTGCGCTTCGCGGCTGCCGGTTTCGTCGAAGATGTCGCTTTCCTTTTGGAAGTCCTGCTGGGGGACTGAGAAGGGCTTGATGTCGGCGGGTCGGCAGGGTGGGAGCTTCGAGACCAGGGCGTCGGCGGGGTGGGTGTCGGGGGAGACGCTCTCGAGTTCTATTTGCTCGCCGCGGCAGACGACGCTGATTGTCGAGCGGTCTCGGTTTGCTACGAGTACGCCGACTTGTTCGTTGGTGTCGCGTGCGTAGGCGACGAATTCTTCGGCGGGGTTGCCGATGAGGTGGAGTGCGTCTTCGAATTCGGGGGTGAAGCCGTCGCCTTGGGTGAAGCCGTATTGGCTGAGTTCTTCGAAGGCTTCCCGGTCGACTTGTTTTTTGGCTGACGGCGGGATGTAGCGCAGTCCTTTGGCGAGGACGGGGTGTGGGTCGCCGCTGCCGACGTTGCGCATGGCGGTGAGGAGGGTGGTGAGGGAGAAGGTGGCCATTACTTCTTCTCGCCGATCACGGGTGGCATTGGCTTTTCGGTGAAGCCGCCGAAGGTTTCGTCGGGATCGGGGTTTTGCAGGTAGGGGGCGCGTTTCTTCTCGCGGTCTTCGTCCTTGCCACGGCCGGCGGCGGGGGTGCCCATGGGGGCGATGTTGGTGCCGCGGGAGCCGGTGGTGCCGCGGGCGGGGGTGGCGCCGGGGAGGCGTTCCTCGGGGAGGCGGGTGCCGGAGGCGTTGCCGGGGGTGCGTGTTCCCGGTGGGGTGGTGCCTGGGCGGTTCGGTCCGGTCCCTGGCCCGGTTCCGGTCCCTGGCTCCGTTCCGGGGTAATACCCGCCGGTTCCGATTCCGGTTCCGGGCCCGAAGTCGCCGGAGAAGCTGCCGCTGCCGGGCCAGTTCGTGTTGCTACCACCGGTAGGCCCGAACACATATCCGCCCTGAGCGGCGGGTGGCGTGACGGGCTTGGGGATGTAGCTGTTGGCGTGGGTGGTCCCGGGGTCGCTCGGCGGATTCTGTACCTGGTGGTAGCTCGGGGGCCGGTACGCCGTCTGATCCGGGTTGTTCGTCTGCTGCTGCGTGGTGAGCTGCTTCTGGTCCTGCCCGGTGATCCGGTCCTGCCCGGGCCGCACGGTCTGCCGGTCCTGGGCGGGGACCTGGTTGTCGCGAGGGTTCCGGGCCCATTCCCCGGTATCGGTGGGCCCGGGCGTCGCCCGATCGGTCATGGAGACGGCGGCCCCGGAGTCGGCGAGCTGGGCGTACTGCGCGGGCATCCGTCCGCCGTTGTCGGTACTGGCGGCGTGATAGGCGCTGAAGGCATCGATGTTGCCTTGGCTATCGGCCTGCCACCCGGCAACCTTGGCGGAGTAAGAATCCCAGCCGCGCCCGGCAAGGACGTTCCGGACATCATCAATCCCCAGTTCGGGAGGCTGAGGCGGCACGGGCTTGACGGAGTGCTTGGCGGTCCCGAAGGCATCCATTTGAGCGCCAACGGCGGACTGAGCATTCCGAAGGTGAACAGCGTCGTCAGCAGCGGCTTGAACAAGGGGAAGAGTGGAATCGGCGGCGGCATCTCCGGCACGTCCTCGCCAGCCGGACATGGTTTTGGCGCGAAGGGCACTGATCCGCTGAGCCCGCTCAACCATCCGGTCGGTCAGCTGCATGGCCCCATCCTGCGCATCGGCCAGCGAACCGGTGCCTTCACCCCCGGTGATCTGCTCATAGATCTGCGCTGCCGTCAGCGGCCCCTCAGATGCCATCATTTCACCCCGCGGAGGTTGCTCAGGACATACGAAGCGACGCCACGGGCTGCTTCGCATGGATCCTTGTGGCCGATATTCTCTTCGGACTGGGTGACACCGATGTCCACAGTCTGCTTGTCACTTGTTCCGACTGCAATTTGGCACCCGCCTCGACTGGTCCGTTCGTCAGTGAGCCCATAGGCGGCCACCGGGTAACCATCGACAGGTTTCAGAGGGAGAAAGAACGAGTACTGAGCCTGGTAAACGCCGGTCAAACCGCGATCGTCAACGTTGTTGAAGATCACGAGTACTGCGGCTTGGGTAACTTGAGGCGGGTGGAAGCTGCAACTGGGGCCACCAGGAGCGTTCAGCTCCGCCTTCGGCGTTACGCCTGTCCCAAGGAGTTCACTCACTTGACTCGGAGTCAACGAGTCGCACGGTGCCTGTTTGAACCGACCGATGTCGATTGGTGTCTCGACCTTCGGTACACCTGGGCCGGGTAGGCCCTCGTCGGGAGCCGAAGTCACCGCCGAACTGGAGCTGGAACTCGAGGGCGATGCCGTTCCGACGGTGGACGTGGTACATGCGCCGAGAAGCAGTAATAATGCGCTCAGTGCAGCGACAACGCGACGCATCAGAGACTGCCTCCAGTTCGCTTCACTTCTGTGGCGCTCGACTCTTCGGCGGTCGCGTACTTGCCCAAGGCTGTCTTGAAGCGCTGCGCCATCGAGCGGCAATACCGTGCGCGTGCAACAAGCGTTTCGTACAAGGCGTCGCCAGATGCCCTCACCTGTTCAGCGTTGCCGCTGCTGGCGTACTCCGCGCCGGGGCCCTGGGCGCGCTGCAGCAGGGCGGCTCGCTGGAGATCGTCTTCGAACTCGTTCGCCAGGTCGTTCCACTCGTGCATCAGCTCACGCAGCGTCTCCTCGTCGTACTCGAAGCCCGCACCGCCGTCACCACCCCCATACGACCCGGAAACCCGCACCCCATCCGGCCCCGGCAGCACCCAATCCCCACCAGGCTCGTAAACCGGCCCCTCTATCATCTGCTCTCCCCTAGCTTGCAGTGTGCTCCACCCCGGGCACTCTGCGTATCCGACGCGGCAAACCCTACCAAAGTTCCCGCGCCGGAAAACCAAGGTCACGAGGGCCGCGGCGGTCCTCTCGGTGTTCTCCCAAGCCGCGGCCCTCGTGACGTCTACGGGGTTGGCGAACAGCTCGTTTCGCCCACGCGCACCGATCCGCTCAACCCCGATGCCGGCAGGAAATCGATGCGCAACATCGTCAATTCGATGCTTCCGTCGCCCGGCAGGGTCTGGACGTTGAACACCGCGTTCGCCAACGTCGTTCCGTCCGTTTTCCGGATCGGGGACACGTACGACGGCGGTACCGGGCTCGGGGGGTTCGGGATGCCCGACAGGCCGCCGTACGTCCAGTTCGCGTTCGTCTGCGTCTGCGTTGCTGTGCACGTCACCGTGTACGTCGACAGCTTCACCCTCGGGCCGCCCGCCGGTACCAAGGCCGACAGCTCGAAGTTCTTCCCCGCAGCCGTCGAGGTAGCCGAGGTCGTCGTTGTCGTGCACGACGACGTTCCGCCGCCGAACGTGATGCCCGGGCGGGACACCGCTTCGGCCGTTGCCGTCGTCGGGCCGTCGATCGAACACGCTGCTTGTGGCGGGATCGCGACCTTCGTGAACGACGCCGAGCCGATGTTCGCCACGCCCGGCTTCGGGTCCGCCGCCGCGGGGAACGCGGCCAAGCCCGTCACCACCACCGCCATGACGATCGCGCTGCGCATTCAGTGTCCTCCTCGGCCCGCGGAGCGCTGCCGGACGGCTGCTCCTCCTCGTCTGGATATCCGCCCGCCGGAGACGTCCGTTGCGCCCGGAATCTCCGATCACCCTTTCGAGGATCGGGAACCACCCGGGGCGGTGTCATGTTCGTCACCGTTTCCGCTGGACAGCGGGTAAACGACCGCGCGGGCGAGCCACTACGCTCAAGGGGCAACCCGACCGGTGCACGAGTAGAGCGGAGCCGACGTGTCTGTGCCTTCCCCAGCCCCCGGGGCGGGATCCCTCCCCGCTGCGCCGGGTGGCGCCCTCGACGACCTGCGGGCGTCGGTCGGCCTGCAGATCGGCGACGAAGCCCTGCTGCGCTCCATCGCCGGTGGGCTGGCCGAGGTCGAAAAACTCCTGCGGGACGTCGTCCGCAGCGATGTCCAGGCCGTCAACGACGCCGCCCTGCACCTGGTCGAGGCCGGGGGCAAACGCTTCCGTCCCCTCTTCACGCTGCTGTCCGCGCAGTTCGGGCCCAAGCAGGACGACCACGTCGTGATCGCCGCCGCCGCGGTCGAGTTGGTGCACCTCGCCACGCTCTACCACGACGACGTCATGGACGAGGCCGACATGCGGCGCGGCGCCGAGAGCGTCAACGCGCGCTGGGACAACACCATCGCCATCCTCACCGGCGACTTCCTCTTCGCGCACGCCTCGCGCCTGGTCGCCGACCTCGGCACCGACGCCGCGCGGATCATCGCCGAGACCTTCGGGGAGCTGGTCACCGGCCAGATGCGCGAGACCGTCGGCCCCGGTCCCGGCGATGACGCCGTCGCGCACTACCTCACCGTCATCGCGCAGAAGACCGGGTCGCTGATCGCCACCTCCGGGCGGTTCGGCGGCATGATGTCCGGCGCCGCCGAGGAGCACATCGAGGCGCTGCGCCGGTTCGGCGACATCATCGGCACCGCCTTCCAGATCTCCGACGACATCATCGACATCGCCTCGCCGTCCGACGAGCTCGGCAAGGCGCAGGGCACCGACCTGCGCGAAGGCGTCCGGACGCTGCCGATGCTGTACGCGCTGGCCGACCCGGGCACCGACCCGCGGCTGGTCGAGCTGCTGTCCGGCCCGATCGCCGACGACGCGCTCGTGCGGGAGGCGCTGGAGCTGCTGCGGGTCAGTAGCGGACTCGAACGCGCACGCGTCACCCTTTCCGACTACGCTCAGCGCGCGCGAGCCGAGCTCACCGCGCTGCCCGCGTCACCCGCCCGGGACGCCTGCGAGTCGGTGGCCGACTACCTGGTCGCGCGTACGCGCTGATGCACTAAACAGGGGCAGGAAAAGATGTCCATATTCGGACAGGTCTGGCTGTGGAGCCTGGCGGCGTTCTTCGTCGGGGCAGTCCTCACCTGGCTGGTGCTCGTGCTGCCGCTCCGCAAGAGCGTCCGCAAGCTGGAGAGCTCCCTGGCGCAGGCCCACGCCGACGCCGCGCGCACCCCCGCCAACGCGGGGACCGAGGCGTTCTCGCGGCCCGAGCCGCGCTTCGAGCCGGAGTCGCGCTTCGAGCCGGAGCCGACGCGCCAGGAGACCTCCTACCCCGGCACGCTGGTCGCCGCGCCGCCGATCCACCGCGACGACGTCCACGACGACATCGACGAGGACTTCGCCGAGCTGGACGCCCAGGTGCCGACGCGGGTGCCGCCGGAACCCGAGCCGGAGCCGCAGCTCGACGAGGACGACCCCTACCGGACCGCGGCCACCCAGTTCCTGACGCCGGTGGCCGAGCCGGAGCCGGCGGACCCCTACCACGCCCCGGCGACCGAGTACCTGGTTCCGGACGAGGAGCCCGAGCCCGTCTCCCCGGCCCTGTCGCAGCTCGACCCCGAGTCCTCGGCGGGCTCGCTGTTCCAGCCGCCGGGTGCGGAAGCGCCCGCGCCGGACTGGTTCGACCACGAGCCGCGGAGCGAGCGGTCGGCGTTCGAGGAGCCGGTCGAACGCACGCGCTACCTCGGCTCGGTGGGCAAGGACGAGCCCGAAGAAGAGGACGAGACACCGCAGTACGCGTTCGGCGGCGACATCGCCGACGACGAGCTCGACGTGCCGGCCGAGACCCCGGCCGAGGCGACCCAGGTGCTGCCGAAGCGGCAGCCGCGGGAGGCGGTGCGCGGCGGGTTCGACGCGCCCCAGCCGATCCAGCCGTCGATGCGCACGGTCGAGCGGCGCGAGCCCGACCTGTCCGGCGCGCACAGCGGCTCCCTGTTCGAGCCGTCGGTGCAGCCGAACCAGGCGGCCGCCGCGGTCGCCGCGCCCGAGCCGCCCCCCGCGCGGCAGGCGGCGGGCGACTCGGTGCCGCCCGGCCCGTTCGGCCCCGGTTCGGCGATGCCGCGCCCGGGCGGCGGGGCGCCGAGCGACAGCTTCGCCGTGAAGGCCAGCGTCACGGCGTTGCGCTACTGCACCGAGGATTCCGCGCAGTTCCCGAAGATGGTCGCGGAGGTGTGGTTCCGGACCGCCGAGGACGCCGAACGCGTCGGGTTCCGCCCCCTCAGCTGAGTTCCTGGAACAGGACGAGCGCGGCGCCGCCGGGATCGGTGACCACCACCAGGGAGCCGAACGGCAGGTCGGTGCGCTCGCGCACCAGGGTGCCGCCCAGCCGCACCGCCTTCGCCGCGGTGGCGTCCACATCGGACACCGCCGCGTAGGGCAGCCACTGGGGTGCCCGGTCGTCGCCAGGGGCCAGTTCGGTGAGGCCACCCCACGGCGCGCCGCCCGCCGTCAGCAGGGTGCCGTCCGCCTCCCAGCCGAGCAATTCGGCGAAGAACCGCTTGCTGCCCGCCGCGTCGGCCGTGCGGACGTCGAAGAACACGAAAGGTAAGTCAGGTCGCATGACCTGAAACTTAGGACACGTGTCCCAAGTCGCGCAACCCCGGAAACGCCGAAGGCCGCCATGCACCGGGCATGGCGGCCTTCGAAAAGCAGCGGTTACGCGACCGTCCAGGTGTCCTTGCCGCGCAGCAGGCCCTGCAGGTCCGGCTTGCGGGCCGCGCGGGCCTCCTCGACCTGGGCGCGGGCGCCGTCGTCGTACGTCGGGCGCTCGACCTGGCGGAGGATGCCGGTCGGGACGTGGTTGAGGTTCTGGTCGCCCAGCCGGGACAGCGCGAACGCGTACGACGTGTCCACGATCGACGGGTCGTGCACCACGATGTCGTCCTCGCCGATGTCGGCGACCTTGGCGACGTCCAGCCCGCCCCAGTCGCCGCGCTTGACGCCGAACTCCTGGTTCGGGCCGAAGCGGATCGGCTCGCCCGCGCGCAGCGGGATCAGCCGCGTGGCGGCCTCGTCGGCGTCCTTGAGGACGTCGAACGCGCCGTCGTTGAAGATCGGGCAGTTCTGGTAGATCTCGACCAGCGCCGAGCCGCGGTGCTGCGCCGCCGCCTGCAGGACCTCGGTCAGGCCCTTGCGGTCGGAGTCCAGCGCCCGGCCCACGAACGACGCCTCCGCGCCGATCGCCAGCGACAGCGGGTTGAACGGCGTGTCCACCGAACCCATCGGCGTCGACTTGGTGACCATGCCCTGGCCGGACGTCGGGGAGTACTGGCCCTTGGTCAGCCCGTAGATCCGGTTGTTGAACAGCAGGATCTTGATGTTCACGTTGCGGCGCAGCGCGTGGATCAGGTGGTTGCCGCCGATGGACAGCGCGTCGCCGTCACCGGTGACGACCCACACCGACAGGTCCGGGCGCGTCGTCGCGAGGCCGGTCGCGATCGACGGCGCGCGGCCGTGGATCGAGTGCATGCCGTAGGTGTTGAGGTAGTACGGGAAGCGCGACGAGCAGCCGATGCCCGAGATGAAGACGATGTTCTCGCGCTTGAGGCCGAGCGTCGGGAGGAACGACTGGACCGCGTTCAGCACGACGTAGTCGCCGCAGCCGGGGCACCAGCGGACTTCCTGGTCGGACTTGTAGTCCTTGGCCTTCTGCGGCTCGTCGGTGGTGGGCACAAGGTCCAGGCCACCGACGGTCGGGAGCCCGATATCGACTGTAGTCATGCCGCCTCCGCGGTGAAGAGTGCGTCGGCGGTGGTCATCGTGCCGCCTCCGTAGCAACGCTGGTGATGATCTCCGAGAAGACGTTCTGCAGTTCTTCGGCCATGAACGCCATCCCGGCGACCTTGGTGTGCGAGTGGACGTCGACCAGGTACTTCGCCCGCAGCAGCAGGGCGAGCTGGCCGAGGTTCATCTCCGGCACCACGACCTTGTCGTAGCTGCGCAGGATGTCGCCGAGGTTGGCCGGCAGCGGGTTGAGGTGCCGCAGGTGCGCCTGCGCGATCGGCAGGCCGAGCTTGCGCACGCGCCGGCAGGCCGCGCCGATCGGACCGTAGGACGAGCCCCAGCCCAGCGCCAGCACCCGGGCCTTGCCGCCGGACGGGTCGTCGACGACGAGGTCGGGGACGTCGATGCCGTCGACCTTCGCCTGCCGCAGCCGGACCATCTTCTCGTGGTTGGCCGGGTCGTAGGAGATGTGGCCGGTCTTGTCGGCCTTCTCCAGCCCGCCGATGCGGTGCTGCAGCCCGGGCGTGCCCGGGATGGCCCAGGCGCGGGCGAGCGTCTCGGGGTCGCGGACGTACGGCCAGAACTCGCCGGAGTCGTTGTCCGCGTTGGGTTCGGTGGCGAACTCGACGCGCAGGTCGGGCAGCTCGTCGACGTCCGGGATCAGCCACGGCTCGGAGCCGTTCGCGATGGCGCCGTCCGAGAGCAGCAGCACCGGCGTGCGGTACTTCAGCGCGATCCGGGTCGCCTCGACGGCCGCGTCGAAGCAGTCGGCGGGGGACAGCGGCGCGACGATCGGGACCGGCGATTCGCCGTTGCGGCCGAACATCGCCTGCAGCAGGTCCGCCTGCTCGGTCTTGGTCGGCAGGCCGGTGGACGGGCCGCCGCGCTGGACGTCGATGACGACCAGCGGCAGCTCCACCATCACGCCGAGGCCGACGGCTTCGGACTTCAGCGCGACACCGGGCCCGGACGTCGAGGTGACGCCGAGGGCGCCGCCGTAGGACGCGCCGAGCGCGGCGCCGATGCCGGCGATCTCGTCCTCGGCCTGGAAGGTGATGATGCCGAAGTTCTTGTGCTTGGACAGCTCGTGGAGGATGTCCGACGCCGGGGTGATCGGGTACGTGCCGAGCAGGATCTGCAGGCCGGAGCGCTGCCCGGCGGCCACGATCCCGTACGCCAGCGCGGTGTTGCCGGTGATCTGCCGGTAGGTGCCCTGGGTCAGCTTCGCCGGGGCGACCTGGAACGTCGTCGCGAACGACTCGGTGGTCTCGCCGTAGTTCCAGCCCGCGCGGAAGGCCAGGATGTTCGCCTCGGCGATGTCCGGCTTCTTGGCGAACTTCTCGCGCAGGAACCGCTCGGTGCCCTCGGTCGGCCGGTGGTACATCCACGACAGCAGGCCGAGCGCGAACATGTTCTTGCAGCGCTCGGCGTCCTTCTTGCCGAGGCCGGTGTCGGCGAGCGCGCCCTGCGTGAGCGTCGACATGGCGACGCGGTGCACCTGGTAGGGCGCGAGCGTGTCGTCGTCCAGCGGGTCCGTCGCGTAGCCGACCTTGGTCAGGTTCCGCTTGATGAACTCGTCGGTGTTCAGGATGATCGTGCCGCCGTGCGGGACGTCGCCGAGGTTCGCCTTGAGCGCGGCCGGGTTCATCGCCACCAGCACGTCCGGCCGGTCGCCGGGGGTGAGGATGTCGTAGTCGGCGAAGTGCACCTGGAAGCTCGAGACGCCGGGGATCGTGCCCTGCGGCGCGCGGATCTCGGCGGGGAAGTTCGGCATCGTCGACAGGTCGTTGCCGAACGCGGCGGCCTCGGACGTGAACCGGTCGCCGGTCAGCTGCATGCCGTCACCGGAGTCGCCCGCGAACCGGATGACCACCCGGTCCAGCTTGCTGACCTCGGTCGGCCTGGTTGCGGCGAGCGAGCCGTGACCAGCGCCGTTGCCGTTCGCACTCGTGCTCATGGGTCAGGGATTCCCTCTCTCCCGGCGGTACGGCTTCCGTTCGCCTGCCGGTGCCGCGGCTGCGCTCACCAGGTCTACTCCCGAGGTTAGCTCGCCCCCAACACCGATGTTGGTAGTGTCCCGGGTGTTGGGCGACCTCATCGGTGCTGTCTCATGTCTCTTCGCTGGTCCACCGAATACCTGTAACCGATGGTAACGGGTAGCCGCCGTGGTGCGTTGTGACGCGTGTCTCCCGTGACGGTAAGAGGCGCGGATCGAATCACGGCCGAGAACGGATCCGGGCCCGGATCAGGGAAAGCCGTTCGGCGAACTCCGGCGAGGCGAGCGACGCCAGCTGCGGCCGGATCTCGACGTCGACGGCGTCCGCGTGCTCGGCGAGGCTCGCGGTGGTGCGCAGACTGCGCTTGGTGGCGATCAACGCTTCGCGCGGCGCGGCGACGGCACTGTGCGCGAGGTCACGTGCGGCGGTCAGCAGTTCGTCATGTCCGCCGTCGACCACGCGCAGCGCCAGCCCGGCCCGCACCGCCGCCTCCGCGTCGAGGGGTTGCCCGAACAACGTCATGGCGGCGGCCTGCTGCGGGCCGGCGAGCCGCTGCGTCATCCAGGTCATCCCGCCGCCGGGGTGCAGGCCGAGCTCGAGGAACCGGGCGACGAACTTCGCCCGCGGCCCGGCCAGCCGCACGTCGGCGGCGAGGGCGAGGTTCAGCCCGGCCCCGACGGCCGCGCCCCCGACGGCGGCGATGGTCGGCAGCGCGCAGCGGGCCACGGCGAGGAAGCCTTCGTAGATGGCGCGCAAGCCGGCTTCGTCGGCCTCGGCCAGCGCGGACAGGTCGGCCCCGGCGCAGAAGGCGGGCGGGGTTCCGGTGACGACGACGGCGTGCACGGACTCGTCCCGTTCCGCGGCCGCGACGGCTTCGGCCAGCTGGGCGGAAAGGTCGAGGGTCAGCGCGTTGCGGCTGCCGGGCGCGTCGACGGTGAGGAGGGCGACGCCGCCGGCGTGCTCGCTGACGATGCTGTCGGTCATCGGCTCAGGGTGGCACGCCGCCCTCACTGCTCCGGCGTCGGCGGCCGTTCCAGCAGCCGCGAGAGCACCACGGTCGACACCGTCCGGTCCACGATCTCCAGCCCGCGCAGCCGCTCCAGCGCCGTCTCCAGGTGGTGGATGTCGGCCGCGCGCAGGTGGACGATCGCGTCCGCGGCGCCCGACACCGTGTACGCCGCCACCACCTCCGGGAGCGGCTCCAGCCGCGCGCGGATCCGGGCCGGCGTGATGTTGCCCTGGCACGTGACCTCGACGAACGCCTCCGTTCCCCAGCCCAGTGCCTCCGGGTCGACGACCGCCGTGAAGCCCCGCAGGATGCCCGTTTCGAGCAGCCGGTCGACCCGCCGCTTCACCGCCGGGGCCGACAGGCCGACCACCTTGCCGATCTCCGCGTAGCTGGAGCGCGCGTTCGCCACGAGACACGAAACGATTCGCTGGTCGATGGTGTTCACACGCAACATTTAGCACAGATACGCGCAGCGAACAGCGATTGATTGCGATATTAGGCGCCCCTTACCCTGCAGTCATGCAGGCGATGCGCGTACCGACCACCCGTCGATACCTCATGTGCTCCCCGCGCCACTTCGCGGTGGACTACGTGATCAACCCCTGGATGGACCCGACCCAGCCGGTCAGCGCCGACGTCGCCGTCGCGCAGTGGACCGAGCTGCGCGACACCTACCGCCGCCTCGGCCACACCGTCGAGGAGATCGAGCCCCAGCCCGGCCTGCCCGACATGGTCTTCGCCGCCAACTCCGGCACCGTCGTCGACGGGCGCGTGCTCGGCTCCCGGTTCCGCGCCCCACAGCGCGCCGCCGAAGCCGAGCACTTCCGCCGCTGGTTCGTCGAGCACGGCTACCGCGACATCACCATGCCGGAGAAGGTCAACGAGGCCGAAGGCGACTTCGCCTGGACCGGCGCGCTGCTGCTCGCCGGCACCGGCTTCCGCACCGACCCGGCCGCGCACGCCGAGGCGCAGGAGGTCCTCGGCGTCCCGGTCGTCTCGCTGCAGCTGGTCGACCCGCACTACTACCACCTCGACACGGCGCTGTTCGTGCTCGCCGAGGCGACCGACACGACCCGCGCGCAGATCGTCTACTACCCGGAGGCGTTCTCCGCGGGTTCGCGCCGCGTGCTGGAGCGGCTGTTCCCGGACGCCGTGCTCGCCACCCGCGAAGACGCGGAGTGTTTCGGCCTCAACGGCGTGTCCGACGGACGCAACGTCGTGCTGCCGGCGGAGGCCACCCGATTGGGTGAACTTCTGGCCGAGCGCGGTTACGAGCCGGTCTACGTCGACATCTCTGAGCTGCGGAAAGCCGGCGGCGGACCCAAGTGCTGCACGCTGGAGATCCGCAAAGGCTAAATAACGGCAAAAAACTGTAACTCACCCGTTTGCCAGTGCGATTAATCGAAGTAACAAATCGACTACTCGCAGTGGCAGGCGGTGGGAGTGGTGACAGTGATCCTCGCCATGCACGGAGCCGGGCGCCCGGCTCGCCAGCTCGACCCGGGCGAGGACGAGCGCTGGCTGACGGTCGACCAGCTCGAGGAGGTGCTCGACCGCGCGGCGGACCGCGAAGACGTCCACCTCACGTTCGACGACGGCAACGACTCCGACGTCGAGGTGGTGCTGCCGCGGCTGGTCGAGCGCGGGCTGACGGCGGAGTTCTTCCCCCTGGCCGGCCGGCTCGGGCAGCGCGGGTACCTCGACCGCGACGGCCTGTGCGAGCTCACCCGCGCGGGGATGGAGATCGGCTCGCACGGCTGGGAACCGCGTGACTGGCGCCGGCTCGACGACCGCCACGCCCGCCGCGAGCTGACCGACGCGCCGAAGCTGCTCGGCGACCTGTGCGGCCGCCCGGTCCGGCGGTACTCGCTGCCGTTCGGCGCGTACGACCGGAGGGTGCTGGCCCGCCTGCGGCAGGCGGGCGCGACGAGGGTGTACTCGAGCGACGGTGGAGCGGCCCGCCGTGACGGCTGGCTGCAGGCGAGGACGGAACTCCGCCACGACCTCGACGGCGAACGGCTTGACGGGGTGCTTTCGGCCGGGGCCCGGCGGGGGCACTGGGTGAACCGGTTGCTGCGGCGGCCTGCGCGGTAGGGATCGGGTCGCCCGGCATCGGACTGGGTGACCGGGTTGCCCCGGCGGCGTGGCCGAGCCGGGTGGCCGGAAGCGCTGGCGGGCCGCCGCCCAAAGGGCCGTCCGTGGCTGCTCGGCGGATCCGGCCGGGACGGCGGCCGCGGACCTGCCCCATCGCCTGTCCGTTGGATGCCGTTCGCCGGATCCGTCCGCGCCGGCCCCGTCCCGGCGAACGGGACACCCGCGAAACCCGTTCCGCCGACCCCGCCCCGATGAGCAGCCTTTTCGTCAAATCCGGCCACCTGATGGGAAATTCCCGCACCCCGAGGGCTTGAACGCGCTCTCGCCGGGGTGCATCCTGGTGCCCCGCCGCCGTAAGGAAAGTTTCCTAACTAAAGGGAGCACCAGGAATGCGGAAACTGATCCTGCTCGCGACTCTCGCGCTGGCCGCGGCCGTGATGCCGTCGGCCCTCGCGTCGGCGTCGCCGGCCCCGGCCGCTGCGCCGGCCACCGTGGATGCCGCCCCCACCGCGGCCCAGCTGCTCGCCAAGACCACCGGCTGCAAGCAGATCTCGAACGGCAAGTACAAGACCGACGAGGACGTCTCGAGCAAGACGGTCGCCATCTGCGACGCCAACGGCGCGGTCTTCTGGAAGGCCGACATGGACATCGACTGCGACGGCCAGCGCACCTCGCAGTGCAACGAAAACACCGACTGCTGCTACCAGGACGACACTGCGTTCCACCAGTCCGACGGCAAGCCCCTCAACGCCGCGAAGCTGCCCTACATCGTCGTGCCGAGCTCCAGCAGCATCTGGAAGTACTCCTCCTCCGGCCTCAAGGGCGGCGGCTCCTGCGCGGTGATCTACAACGGCAAGGTCGAGTACGCCGTCATCGGGGACACCGGCCCGACGCAGATCATCGGCGAAGCCTCCTACGCGACCGCGAAGGACCTCGGCATCAACCCCGACCCGTCCAACGGCGGCACCGACTCCGGTGTCACGTACATCTGCTTCAAGAACTCGACCGTTTCGCCGATCGAGAACCACTCCAACGCGGTGAGCAAGGGCCAGAGCCTCGCCACCACCTTCGTGAACAACAACTGACACCGATTCACCGTCCGGCGCCGGATCGTGGTTTCCGTCCACGGTCCGGCGCCGGATCGAGACGGTAATTTCACCTGAATCCCTTGCGCCTCACGGCCGTTTCACGCCGTCCCCCGTTCGCCGCGCCCGCGGTAACGATCCAGGGGTGCCCGCCGACCAACTTGAGGGTCGCGCGGAATAGCGGAGGTTTGGCGTGAAGATCAGTGTCTTCGGGCTCGGTTACGTCGGTTGTGTCTCCGCCGCGTGCCTGGCGGGGCAAGGGCACCGGGTGGTCGGCGTGGACGTCAACCCGGTGAAGATCGACCTCATCACCCAGGGCAACGCCCCGGTGGTCGAAGAGCGGATCGGCGAGCTCACCGCCGAGGTCGTCGCGAGCGGGGCGCTGAGAGCCACGACCGACGTCGCGGAGGCGGTCGCGGACAGCGAGATCTCGCTGGTCTGCGTCGGGACGCCGTCGGCGCCGAACGGCAGCCTGTCCACGGTCTACCTCGAGCGGGTCGCCGAGGAAATCGGCGAGGCGCTCGCGAAGAAGAGCGAACGGCACACCGTCGTCTTCCGCAGCACCATGCTGCCCGGCACCTGTCTCGACCTGCTGGTCCCGATCCTCGAAAAGGCCTCGGGCCGCACGGCCGGCGTCGATTTCGGCGTCGCGGTGAACCCCGAGTTCCTGCGCGAGGGCACCAGCGTCCGCGACTTCTTCGACCCGCCGAAGACGGTGATCGGTGAGATCGACGAAGCCAGCGGCGACGCCGTCGCGGCGCTCTACGAGGGCCTGCCCGGCCCGGTCTTCCGCGTGCCGATCCCGGTCGCGGAAATGACGAAGTACGCCGACAACTCCTTCCACGGCTTGAAGATCGGCTTCGCGAACGAGCTCGGCGCCGTCTGCCGCGCGCTGGGCCTCGACTCGCACCAGGTGATCGACGTCTTCCTCGCCGACACCAAGCTCAACATCAGCCCCGCCTACCTGAAGCCGGGCTTCGCCTTCGGCGGCTCGTGCCTGCCGAAGGACCTGCGCGGGCTCGTCTACGCCGCGCACCGCGCCGACGTCAGCGTGCCGATCCTGTCGCACGTGCTGGCGTCGAACTCCGAACACCTGCAGCGGGCGTTCGACCTGGTCGCGCGCACCGGCAAGCGCAAGGTCGGGCTGTTCGGGCTGTCGTTCAAGCCCGGCACCGACGACCTGCGCGAGTCGCCGCTGGTCGAGCTGGCCGAACGGCTGCTCGGCAAGGGCTACGACCTGAAGATCTACGACGCCAACGTCAGCCTCTCCCGGCTGATGGGCGCCAACCGCGAGTACATCGAGAGCCGGCTCCCGCACCTCGGCCAGCTGCTCGCCGGGACCGTCGAAGAGGTCGTGGACCACGCCGACGTCCTGCTCGTGGGCACCAAGGACCCGGACGTGCTGGCGGCCCTGCCGCACGGCCGGGCGATCGTCGACCTCGTCCGCCTGCCCGACGCCGCCGAGCGTCGCCTTGAAGAGGGATATGCCGGCCTTGCCTGGTAAAGCGCTCATCCTCGTCGAAAACCTCTCCGTCCCCTTCGACCGGCGGGTGTGGCAGGAGTCCACGACCCTGCGCGAC
The DNA here is from genome assembly GCF_000716785.1 of Amycolatopsis vancoresmycina. GTDB lineage: Bacteria > Actinomycetota > Actinomycetes > Mycobacteriales > Pseudonocardiaceae > Amycolatopsis > Amycolatopsis vancoresmycina. The sequence continues at coordinate 585,200 of NZ_JNYY01000005.1, read as the reverse complement.
GCCGGGTGGGAAGTCCACGTGATCTGCCCGCAGGGCACGAAACGCGACACCGAGGCCGAAGCCGTCGTCGACGGCGTCCACATCCACCGCTACCCGCTCACGGCGGCGACCGGCGGGCCCGCCGGCTACCTGCAGGAGTACGGCAGCGCGCTGTGGCACACGCTGCGGCTGGCCCGCAAGGTCGGCCCGGTCGACGTCGTCCACGCCTGCAACCCGCCGGACCTGCTCTACCTGGTCGCGAAGTACCTGAAGCGACAGGGCGCCCGGTTCATCTTCGACCAGCACGACCTGTGCCCCGAGCTGTACCTCTCGCGGTTCGACCGCGGGCAGGACCTGCTCTACCGCGGGGTCTGCGCCCTCGAACGCGCCACCTACCGCGCGGCCGACGTCGTCATCTCGACGAACGAGAGCTACAAGGAGGTCGCCCGGATCCGCGGCGGCAAGAAGCCCGAAGACGTCTTCGTGGTGCGCAGCGCGCCGGTCGTCGAGCGGTTCCACGAGGTGCCGGCCGAGCCCGAGCTCAAGAAGGGCAAGCCCTTCATGCTCGCCTACCTCGGCGTGATGGGCCCGCAGGACGGCGTCGACTACGCCCTGCGCGCGCTCGCGAAGCTGCGTGACGAGGTCGGGCGCACCGACTGGCACGCGGTGTTCGTCGGCTCCGGCGACGCGTTCGACGACATGGTGGCGCTCTCGGCGAAGCTGGGGCTGGCCAACCAGGTCGAGTTCACCGGCCGGATCTCCGACGAGGACCTGGTCCGCTACCTGTCGACGGCCGACGTCTGCCTGTCGCCGGACCCGCTCAACCCGCTCAACGACGTCTCCACGATGAACAAGGTCATGGAGTACATGGCGATGAGCAAGCCGATCGTTTCGTTCGAACTGCGCGAAGCGCGCGTTTCGGCCGGCGAGGCGGCGGTCTACGCGCCGGCGAACGACGAATCGGCGTTCGCGAAGCTCGTCGCCCAGCTGCTCGACGACCCCGAAGAGCGGGCCCGGATGGGTAAACTCGGCCAGGCCAGAGTGGCGGGTCCGCTCTCGTGGGAGAACTCGGCGAAGGCGCTCCTCGCTGCGTATGAGCACGCTGTGAAGTCTTGATCGCCGTTCGGTCAAGAACCCACCGAACGTGTAACCAATGCTCTCGGTCTTACGACGGATCGGGTAACCGGCCGATCAACTGAACCCGTTCGGCGTACCCGTCTCAGGAATGGAGATCCCGCCGTTGACTGACGACACGGTGCGCCTGGCCCTGGTCGGGCAGGTCCTGCGACGGCGATGGCGGCTGCTGGCCGCCCTCGCCGTCCTGGGCGCGCTGGTCGGCGCCGGAGCGTCGATCCTGTTCTCGCCCGGCTACAAGACCACCTCGGGTGTGCTGCTCCAGGGTCCGCGCCAGGCCGACGAGCTGCTGACCCAGGCCGAGATCGCGACCGCCTCGGTCGTCCTCGACCGCGCCGCCGCGGTGCTGCCGTGGCACCCCAGCGGCGCCGACCTGAAGAAGCAGGTCAGCGCGGCGGTGGCGCAGAGCAACGTCGTGACGATCACCGCCTCCGCCGACACCGCCGAGCACGCCCAGCAGCTCGCCGACCAGGTCGCGCAGCAGTACGTCAAGTACTCCACGCAGCTGGCCAGCAACTCCGCCGACGCCTCGGTGCAGCTCGCCCAGGAACAGCGGGAGTCGCTGCGCCAGCAGGTCAAGCTGACCACGGAGAAGATCAGCGACCTCGCCAAGAACGTCGGCGGGAACCTGACCGTCGAGAGCGTGCAGGTCCGCACCCAGCTCGAAGGCCTGAAGACGTCGCTGGAGCAGGCCATCAACGACCTCAACCAGGCCGACCTGGCCACCGGCATCGGCAACACCGTGGTGCTGGGGCCGTCCCAGCGCCCGACGTCGCCGGCGGCCCCGACGATGACGCAGTTCGTCGCCGGTGGCGCGGTGCTGTTCTTCCTCGTCGGCGTCTTCGGCCACCTGTTCACCGCCCGCGCCGACCGGCGCCTGCGGGGCGAGCCGGAGATCGCGTCGGCGCTCGGCGCGCCGATCCTCGCCGGGGTCGACGTCGAGACGCCCCAGGGCGACCGCCTCCCGGCGACCGGCCTGTTCGGCAAGGTGCGGCGGCTGCTCGGCGGCGACCGGCCGTGGGTGCTGCCGCCGGTCGCGACCTCGGCCGACGAGGTCAACCGCGACATCCGCTACCGCCGGGTGCTGGCCCGGCTGGCCACCGGCCCCGCCGACGTCCTGCTGCTGGTGGCCGACGACGACGAGACCGGCCGGCTGGCCGCCGGGCAGCTCACCGAGCTGGCCGACCGGCTGTCCGTGCCGCTGCGGATCTTCGAGTACTCGCCCGAGCGGCCGACGGTGCCGGACGCGACCGCCGGCTCCGGGGTGCTGGTCGTGCTCGCGTCCGGGACGCGCACGGCCTGGCAGCTCGTCCGGCTCGCCGAAGCCTGCACCGACGGCGGCCAGGAGATCGTCGGCGCGGTCCTCACCCACGCCGTCCGGCCGGCTGAGCCAGAGAAACCCGAACCTGCGGCGGAAGCCCCCGAGAAAGCCCTGGCAGGTTCGGCGTGACGACTACCCCCGAAACTCCGGCGGCGCCGCTGTTCGACCTCTCGCGGCTGTTCATCGCCATCCGCCGCCGCAAGCGCACCTGGCTCGCCACCGCGCTGCTCGGTCTCATCGCCGGTGCGGCGGTCGCGGTCGCGCTGCCGGCGCCGCCGACCGCGGTGGCCAAGGTGATCGTCGTCCACCAGGACGACTCGCCGACCGACAGCGGCACGCTGATGCGCACCGACGTCGCCGTGCTGCAGACGACCGCGATCGCCGAAGGCGCGCTGAAGAAGCTGCGCAGCACCGACACGCCCGAAAACTTCATGAAGAACTACGCGGGACTGGGCCTGACCAACAACGTCCTGCAGATCACCGTCAAGGCGAAGAGCAACGAAGAGGCCGTCGCGCAGGCGCAGGCGCTCGCCGACACGTTCATCGCCGACCACGTCAAGCGCAGCCAGGCGGCCGCGGCCGCCCAGTCGCAGGCCATCCTCGACCAGCGCAAGAACGCCCAGGACGAACTCGGCAAGGTCGAGCAGCAGATCGTCGAGGAGGAGGGCAAGGGCCGCCAGGCCAGCCAGCCCACCCTCGAGAACCTCTACAGCCGCCGCGCCGCCCTCACCGCGCAGATCTCCGACTTCACCTCGCGCGCCCAGCAGGCCGGCATCGGCAGCCCGCAGGTCGCCGCGGGCACCCAGATCGTCGACGCGCCCCGCGCGCTGCCCAAGGCGTTCCTCAAGACCACCGCGACCGACGCCGGTGTCGGCTTCGCGCTCGGCCTGTTCCTCGGGCTCGCGCTCGTCGCGGTCAGCGCGGTGTCGCGCGACCGGCCGGTGCTGCGCCGCGAAATCTCGACGAACCTCGGCGCGTCCGTGATCGCGCAGCTGCCGTCGAAGCTGCGCGGGCCGGCCCGGCTGTGGCGGCGCTCGCGCGCGGTGTCCGAACGCAAGCGCGTCGCCACGACGCTGGTCCGCCTGGTCAAGAAGGACCCGCGGCCGGTGTCGCTGCTCGAACTCGGCGCGCCCAAGGTCGTCGCCGCGCTCGCCCTCGACATGGCCGGGGAGCTCGCCGCCGACGGCGCTGTGAGTGTCATCGACGACCTGCCGGGGGAGGACGTCCGCAAGCTGGCGCAGGAGACCAAGAGCGAAGTCACCGTGGTGGGCGCCGGGGACGAGGCCGGCGAGCTGAGGATCGGCGTCGGCACGGTGTCGCCGGGCACGGCGTGGACCGACCTGGAGCACCTCGGCAAGGAGACCGTGCTGGTCGTCAAGGCCGGGCACGCGAACACGCTGTGGCTGCACACGGTCGCCCGGCAGCTCGCCGACCAGGGGATCCCGGTCATCGGCGTGGTGGTGGTCGACCCCGATCCGCGTGACAAGTCCGACGGCACGCTGTGGGACGGCCTGCACACGGCCCTGCGCGGCCGCGGCGGCGAAACGCCCGCCCCGGCTCCGGTCGAGCGCGAAGACCGGCTGGACGAGCTGGTCGCCCGCGTCGCCGAGCGCGTCGCCAAGACCGAACAGCCGACGCGCCGGTTCGCGCCGGTCCGGCCGGTGCTCCCGCCGGCGCTCGCCACCCCGAAGCCGCCGTCGTCCCCGCTGCCGGCCCCCGGCACCGTGAGCGTCCCGGACCACCTGAACGCACCGACGAAGAAGTTCGCCCCGGTCAAGCCCCCGAAGCGGCCGACGCCGTTCAAGCGCGACCACGGCGAACCGAGCCACAAGGGCGATCTCGACGCCGACCTCGAACCCGAAAAGAGCGCGGAGGTCTCCTGACCCGCGCATTGACCGAAGGGGAACGCACTCCATGTGCGGCATCGCAGGCACCTACCTCTGGCCGGACGGCGGGCCGCTCACCGACCGGCTGACCAAGACACTGGCCCACCGCGGCCCGGACGGCTCCGGCCGCTACGAGCACACGGTCGGCGCCGGTTCCGTGCACCTCGGCCACCGGCGGCTGTCGATCATCGACCTGTCGGAGACCGGCGCCCAGCCGATGGTCCTCGACGGGCTCGCGCTGAGTTACAACGGCGAGCTGTACAACGCGCCCGAGCTGCGCGCGGAACTCGAGTCCGCGGGCGTCCGCTTCCGGGGCACGTCGGACACCGAGGTGCTGCTGCAGGCGTGGCGGCGCTGGGGCACGGACTGCCTGCCGAAGCTGCGCGGGATGTTCGCCTTCGCGCTGTTCGAGGAGGGCACCGGCGAGCTGTTCCTGGTCCGCGACCAGCTGGGCATCAAGCCGCTGTTCTTCGTGCAGCGGAACGGCGGCGTCGTGTTCGCCTCCGAGCTGAAGGCGATCGCCGGTGAGCTCGGCGGGTCCCTGCAGATCGACAGCGGTGCGCTGATCGCGTCGCTGCTCTACTACTGGGTGCCGGACAGCCGCTGCGCCTACCAGGGCGCGGAGAAGCTGCCGCCGGGCACCTGGCTGCGGTGCCGTCCGGACGGCCAGGTCGACCGCGGCCGGTTCTGGTCGTTGCGGGAGGTCGCCGAAGAGGGCGCGGCCTTCGACGGCGAGGTCGACCTGCACTCCGTCATCGCGGAGTCGACGGCCAAGCACCTGCTTTCGGACGTCCCGGTGGCGACGTTCCTTTCCGGTGGCCTGGATTCGAGCTACCTGACGGCGCTGGCCGCGCGGTCGCAGCCGGGGATTTCGGCCTACACCATCGGGTTCCGGGCCGAGGACGCGAAGTTCGAGGCGATGCCGGACGACCTGAAGTACGCGCGGATCGTGGCGCAGCAGTTCGGCGTCGACCTGCACGAGATCGAGATCGCGCCGCAGGTGCTCGACCTGCTGCCGAAGATGACCTACCACCTCGACGAGCCGATCGGCGACCCGGCGGCGATCAACTCGTTCCTGATCTGTTCGGCCGCGCGCGAGGCCGGCGTCAAGGTGATGCTGTCCGGAATGGGCGCCGACGAGCTGTTCGCCGGGTACCGCAAGCACCTCGCGAACCTGATCGCGCTGCGCTACCACAAGGTGCCCGGCGCGGTCCGGCGGCCGGTCGAGTCCATTGTGGACCGCCTGCCGGTGGCGTCGGCAACGCGCGGGTACCGGTCGGTGCGGTTCGCCAAGCGGTTCCTGTCCTTCGCGGGCCTGCCCGAGGAGACGGCGTTCCGGCGCAGCTACACGATGTACGACCGCGCGGAGCTGCTGGCGCTGGTCAACCCGGACCTGGCGTCCTCGGTGGACGACGTGCTGACCGAGCACGCGGACACCTACCACGACCAGGCGCTGGACGACTTCGTCAACCGGATGTGCCTGGCCGACTCGCGGATGTTCCTGCCGGGGCTGAACCTGACCTACACCGACCGCTCGACGATGGCGGCGTCCACCGAGGTGCGGACGCCGTTCGTCGACGTCGAGGTCGTGCGGGCGGCGTTCAAGATCCCCGGGAACAAGAAGATCGTCGGCCGCGCCGGGAAGGTGGCGCTGAAGAACGCGGCGCTCAACATCCTGCCCAGCGAGATCGTGCACCGGCCGAAGGGCCTGTTCAGCGCGCCGCTGCGGGCGTGGATGAGCCGCGACCTGGCGCCCCTGGTGCGCGAAGTCGTCAACGAAGGGGTGCTCGTTTCGTCCGGCTTCCTGCAACGGGAGGCGTTGCAGCGCATGGTCGCCGAGGACGCCGCCGGTCAGGAAGACCGCGGCAAGCACCTCTGGCACGTCTTGACCCTCGAGTATTGGTACCGGAACGCGATGTCTGGAGCGGGAGCGAAGTGAAGCAGGTAGTCCAGAACTACAAGAGCGGTGAGCTGGCGCTCCTCGACGTGCCGGAACCGGCCTGCAAGCCGGGTGGCGTGCTGGTGCGGACGGTGTACTCGCTGATCTCGACCGGCACCGAGATGATGAAGGTGTCCGAGGCCAGCATGTCACTGGTGGGCAAGGCGAAGGCCCGGCCCGACCAGGTGGCGAAGGTGATGCAGAGCGTCGCCACGAACGGGCTGTCGGCGACCTACCGCAAGGTGACGTCCAAACTGGACTCCTACACCCCGCTCGGCTACTCGCTGTGCGGCATCGTGGAGCAGGTCGGCGACGGCATCACCGACGTGGCCGTGGGCGACCTCGTCGCGTGCGCGGGCAACGAGCACGCGCTGCACTCGGAGCTCAACTGGGTGCCCAAGAACCTCTACTCGCGCGTCCCGGCCGGCGTCGACCCGCGGCACGCGGCGTTCGGCACGGTCGGGTCGATCGCGATGCAGGGCGTCCGCCGCGGCGAACCGCAGATCGGCGACGTCGCCCTGGTCATCGGGCTCGGCCTGATCGGCCAGCTGGTCGTGCAGCTGCTGACCGCGTCCGGCGTGCGCGTGGTCGGCGTCGACCCGGACCCGGATCGCTGCAAGCTCGCCGAGAGCCTCGGCGCGCTGACCTGCGCGCACCCGGCGTCCGGCATCGTCGACACGGCGGTGGACGAGCTGACCCACGGTGCGGGCGTCGACCAGACGTACCTGGCGGCCGGCGGCAACACGAACGACCCGGTGGAGCTGGCTGCGAAGCTGTCGCGCGACCGCGGCCGGGTGATCGACATCGGCAAGTGCAAGCTCGACCTGCCGTGGAACGCCTACTACGAGAAGGAACTGGACGTCCGGTTCTCGCGCTCGTACGGCCCGGGCCGCTACGACCCGTCGTACGAGCTGGAGGGGCGTGACTACCCGATCGGCCAGGTCCGCTGGACCGAGCGCCGCAACCTCGAGTGCGTGCTGGACCTGATCGCGCGCGACCGGCTGGACGTCGAGCCGCTGATCACGCACGTCTCGGACTTCTCGGACGCCGTTTCGACGTACCAGTCGCTGAACGAAGGTGTGCTGAAGGCCGTCGCGGTCCTGTTCCGCTACCCGGACGCGGTCGCCCGGACGGAACCGGTGGTCACCTCGGCGCGGGTGGGGGTCGCGTCGTCTCCGGCCGCCGCGCTCCCGGCCGGCCAGCCGGTGCGCCTGGGCTTCATCGGGGCGGGCAACTACGCGTCGTCGATGTTGCTGCCGCACCTGGTCGAGCGCGACGACGTGCAGCTGAAGCACGTCGCGACGACGTCGGCGCTGTCCGGCGCCAACGCGCGCCGCAAGTTCGGCTTCGCCGCGGCGTCGACGGACATCGACAACGTCCTCGGCGACTCCTCGATCGACGCGGTGTTCGTCGTGACGCGCCACAGCTCGCACGCGGAGCTGACCCGGCAGGCGCTGCTGGCGGGCAAGACGGTGTTCGTCGAGAAGCCGCTGGCGTTGTCGCCTTCGGAGCTGCAGAAGGTGTTGGACGCGATCGAGGAGTCCGGCAACGACCGCCTGCAGGTCGGCTTCAACCGCCGCTTCGCCCCGCTGCTGCACGAAGCCCGCGAACAGTTCGGCCCGCGCGTCGGCCCGGCCACGGTGCGCTACCTGGTCAACGCGGGCCGCCTCGACCACGGCAGCTGGTACAACCAGACCGCCACGGAGGGCAGCCGCTTCGCGGGCGAGGGCGGCCACTTCATCGACACGGTGAGCTGGCTCCTCGACGCCGACCCGGTGTCGGTGTACGCCACCGGAGACGTCCAGGTGACCCTGGGCTACCCGGACGGTTCGACGGCGGTGATCACGTACGCCGAGACGGGCTCGTCGGGCTTCCCGAAGGAGACCCTGGACCTGACGGCGGACGGCAAGGTCCTGAAGTTCGACGACTTCGTCCGCGCATCGGTGTACTCGCGCAAGAAGTGGGCGAGCTCCCGCATCCCGAAGGGCCGCGACAAGGGCCAGGCGGCCGAGGTCAACGCGTTCCTGGAGGCGGTCCGAACGGGCGGCCCGATGCCGATCCCGGTGGCGTCCCTGGCCGCCACGACGTTGGCGACGCTGGCCGCGCAGACGAGCGTCGCGAACGCGGCCCCGGTGCGGATCGAGCTGCCGCGGAAGACGGGCGCCCCGGCATGACGAGCCGAGCAGGGCTGGTGCGGAAGGCAGGTGCCGGGCCGGTCGTGACGCCGACCTGGCCGGAGCCGTCGAGGAAGGCGGGCGCCGGGCCGGGCGCCTGGCGGGGCATCGCGCCGGTCCGGTCGTGGCCGATGGCTGGTGCCGGGTCGGTCGGGCCGGTTGTCTTGCCGGTCCGGCCGGTGCTGGGGAGCGCGGCATGATGGGGCCCGGCTGGTACCTGCGGCGGCTGTCCCGGATGGGGCCGGCGGAGGTCGTCGGGCGTGCGCGGCATGCCGTTGTCCAGCGGCAGTGGCGGACCTCCCTGCCCACTCCGCCCGACTGGCCTTCGCACCCGCGCTTCACCGCGGCGCTGCCCGCCGGGGTGCTGGGCAAGGTGTCCGGCGAGGCCGTTTCGCGCCTGCTGGCCACCGCCGACGAGCTGATGGCCGGCCGCGCCGAGTTCTTCGGTGTGGTCCGGTCCGACTTCGAGGCGCCGGACTGGTTCCTCGACCCGAAGACCGGCCGCAGCGCGCCTTCGGCCGTCTACGCGTTCGACGTGCCGTACCGGTCGGAGGACACGGTCGGGGACATCAAGCAGATCTGGGAGCCGTCGCGCCACCAGCACCTCACCGTGCTGGCGGCGGCCTACGCCCTGACCGGAACTCCGGCGTACGCCACGCGCGTCGCCGAGCACCTGCGGTCGTGGTGGGCGGCGAACCCGCCGTTGCAGGGCCCGCATTGGGTGAGCGGCATCGAGCTGGGCATCCGGCTGCTGTCGTGGGTCTGGACGCGCCGGCTGCTCGACGGCTGGCCCGGCGTCACGGAGCTGTTCGAGGAGAACCCCGACTTCCAGCTCCAGCTCTGGCACCACCAGAACTGGCTCGCGACCCTGCGCAGCCACGGATCGTCGGCGAACAACCACGTGATCGCGGAGGACGCCGGACTGCTCGCGGCGGCGTGCGCGTTCGGCTGGTTCCCGGAGTCGGCGGGCTGGCGCTCGGCGGCGATGCACTCGCTGGACGCCCAGCTGGCGCGCAACACCTTCGCCTCGGGCCTCAACGCCGAACTGGCGTCCGAGTACCACGGCCTGGTGCTGGAGCTCGGCCTGGCGGCGGCCGTCGAGGCCGACGCGGCGGGCACGCCGGTGCCGGAGTCGACGTGGGACGTCCTGCTCCGGATGACGGACGCCCTGGCGTCCATTGTGGACAACCGGCTGCGCCCGCCCCGCCAGGGCGACGCCGACGACGGCTTCGGCCTGATCGTCGACGGCACCTCGACCGACCGCTGGGCGTCGCTGCTGGCGTCGGGCGAAGTCCTGTTCGGACGGTTGAACTGGTGGCCTCCGGTGCCGGGCGACGACGTCCGCACGGCGCTGCTGGCGTCCCTGGCTTCGCGCACCCCGCGGATCTCCGGCGCCCGCCCCGGCCGCCGGCCGGCGCACCTGCGGGACGCGGGGATGACGATCCTGCGTTCGGACCGGCTGTGGGTCCGCTGCGACGGCGGCCCCCACGGCTTCCTGTCGATCGCGGCGCACGCCCACGCCGACGCGCTGTCGCTGGAGGTCCGCCACGACGGGGTCGACATCCTGGCCGACCCGGGCACGTTCTGCTACCACGGCGAGCCGCAGTGGCGCTCGTACTTCCGGTCGACGCTGGGCCACAACACGCTGGAACTGGGCGGACGCGACCAGTCGGTCTCGGGCGGCCCGTTCCTGTGGACCCGCCACGCGGAGACGCGGGTGCTCGACGTGCACACGCCGGACACCGGACCGTCCCGCTGGTCGGCGGCCCACGACGGGTACGCACCGGCCCTCCACCGCCGCACGGTCGAGCTCGACGGCGACGTGCTGAGGATCGTGGACGAGGTCCTGGGACAGGGCGACCCGGGTGGCGCGCGGCTGGCGTTCCACTTCGGCCCGGCCGTGACGGTGATGCTCGACGGCACCACGGCCCGGCTCCGCTGGGTCGCCGAGCCCGATCCCGCCGCCGGCGGCGGCAGCGGGTCCCCCCACAGCCGGCCCGGCGCCTCGGCCCCGCAGCGCACGCTCGAGGTCGTCGGCCGCGGACGCTCGGCCGCCGGAGCGGACGATCCGCTGGTCGGGCGGGTTTCCGGGTCGCTCAGCGCAACCGCAGGCGCCCTGCGCACCGCCGTCATGGAGTTGCCGGCCGGACTCTCGTGGACCGTGCACCGCGGCGACACCGAGCCGCCGCTCGGCTGGTACTCCGCGGGCTTCGGCCGCAAGGAACCGTCCACCACGCTTGTCGGCTCCGGGGCTCCCGGACCCCTCACCACCCTGCTCCGCTTCAGTTAGGACCCGCCCGTGACAGCCCGCCGCTTCCGACTCCGCCGTGCAGTTCCGCTGCTCGGCGTCCTGCTCACGGCTGTGGCGTGCTCGGGCGGGCCGGACTCCGAGACCGGCCCCGCCCAGGCCACGGCCGCGCCCAGCGGGTCGGTGGCCGCGGTGTGTGACAAGGAACCGGCCGGGCCCGCCACCGCCCCGGCGGGGGCGGTCGTGGTCGATCCGGCCGTGCCCGGCGACCTGGCGGCGAAGACGCGCTCGGCCGGCGCCGGCACGACCTTCTGGCTCAAGCCGGGCAAGCACATCCTCGGCGACGACCGGTACGACCAGGTGTCCCCGAAGGACGGTGACGTCTACCTCGGCGCACCCGGCGCGGTCCTCGACGGCCGGAAGATCAACCAGTACGCCTTCACCGGCCACGCGGTCAACGTCAAGATCAGCTACGTGACCGTGCAGGGCTTCGCCGCCCCGCGCGACGAAGGCGTCGTCAACCACGACTCCGGCGACGGCTGGGTGATCGAGCATTCGACCATCCAGGACAACGACGGCGCCGGGCTGATGGCCGGCGCGCGCCAGCAGGTGCGCGGGAACTGCCTGCGCCGCAACGGCCAGTACGGGATGAACGCCTACTCCGGCGGTTCGCCGCTCACCGCGCTGGTCGTCGAGGGCAACGAAATCGCCGGCAACAACACCGGCGACTGGGAAGCCAAGGTCGACGGCTGCGGCTGCAGCGGCGGGGTCAAGTTCTGGGCGGTGAACGGCGCCGACGTGCGCGGCAACTGGGTGCACGACAACCACGGCACCGGCCTGTGGGCCGACACCAACAACAACGACTTCCTCATCGAGGGCAACCTCATCGAGAACAACGACAGCGCCGCGCTCATCTACGAGATCAGCTACAACGCGATCATCCGCGACAACACGATCCGCAAGAACAACTGGGTCGACGGCCGCCGGAAAGCCGACAAGAGCGACAACTTCCCGACGCCGGCGATCTACATCTCCGAATCCGGCGGTGAGCCGCGGATCAAGGCCCGCACGGCGAAGATCGAGATCTCCCGGAACTACCTGGAGAACAACTGGTCCGGGATCACGCTGTGGGAGAACGCCGACCGGTTCTGCAACAGCCCGGCCAACACGTCCTCGGGCGACTGCACCCGGCTGGTGCCGTCCGTCAAGCAGTGCGCGGCCCCGGCGATCACCAGCGGCGCGCTCCTGGCCGACTGCCGCTGGCGGACCCAGCACGTCGACATCCACGACAACAAGTTCGTCCTCGACCAGGCCGTCGTGGGCTGCCAGGCGTCCTGCGGCCGGATGGGCCTGCTGTCGAACTTCGGCACCTACCCGGAGTGGTCGCCGTACCGGGGCGACAACGTCCAGGAAGCGATCACCTTCAAGCAGGACAACCACTGGCACGACAACAGCTACGCCGGCCCGTGGACGTTCATCGCCTACTCGGCCGACCGCGTCCTCGAGATCGGCGAATGGGAAGGCGCGCCGTACTCCCAGGACACCGGCAGCACGTACACCGCGCAGGCCGGGGGCTGACATGGCAGCGCACACCGGAACGGCCGGCATCCGCGGCGAAGCGACGCCCGAACCCGCGTCCTCGACGCCGAAGTGGGCGGGCCTGGCGTGGGCGCTGCTGATCCTCAACACCCTCGGGTCGACCGGCGCCAAGACGGTCATCCCGCTGCCGCGGTCGGTCAGCCAGCTGGTCACCATGGGCTCGCTGATGACCGCGTTCGTGATCGCGCTGGTGCTGAACAAGCACCTGCGGATCCGGCCGAGCGCGTACCTGCTGCTCCTGACGGCGCTGCTGGTGTCGAGCATCCTCTCCAGCGCCGACCTCCAGGAGGGCGCCGGCGCGTTGTTCCGGTGCTTCCGCCTGACGGTGTTCGTCTCGACGCTCTGGTTGCTGACCCGCTGGTGGGACGGTGGGTTCGCCTTCGTCCGCTACCACATCCGCACCTACGCGGTCGTGCTCGCCTCGGTGGCGATCGGCCTGGTGATCTCCCCGGGCAACGCCATGCCGGACATCTACGGCGGGCGGCTGTCGGGCGCGATCTGGCCGCTCACGCCGCCGCAGATCGGCCAGTACGCGGCCGTCATTTCCGGGCTCACGCTCCTCCTCTGGTTCGGTCGCCGCACGACGTGGCGCAGCGCGCTGGCCATCGTGGTACCGGTGGTGGGCCTGCTGATGCTCACGCACACGCGCACGGCAACGCTCGGCCTGATCGCCGGCCTCGCGGTGGCCTTCCTGTCGATGGTGCTGACCAGCGCCCGCGCGCGGAAGGTGTTCGCGTGGACGGTCGGTGTCGGCGGAGTCGCCGGCGTCGTGCTCGCGGGTGCGCTGCAGACGTGGTTTCTCCGCGGGCAGAGCGCGGACAACTTTTCCAGCCTGACCGGCCGCGCGAAGGTGTGGGACGCGCTGCTGGACGCACCGCGAACGCCGTTGGAGTACATCTTCGGCGTCGGGCTGACGGACAAGTCGTACGACGGCCTCCCGATCGACAACAGCTGGCTCGCGATCTACCACGAGCAGGGGTTCGTCGGCATCGCGCTGGTCGCGGGGTTCCTCCTCACGCTGGTCGTGGTGGCCGTGCTGCGGCCGCCGTCGCTGGCTCGCGCGTGCGCGATCTTCCTGATCACCTACTGTATTTCGGCCTCCTACACCGAAGCGGGTCTCGGTGACGCGTCGCCGTACCTGCTGCACCTGGCGGTCGCCGCGTCGCTGCTGGTCCGCGGGGTGCCGCAGTCCGACGAACAGGCATTCATCCCGGCGAAGGGGGCAGGCACGTGAAGGTGCTCGTGGTGCACAACCGCTACCGGTCCGAGCAGCCGAGCGGGGAGAACAACGTCGTCGACGCCGAGGTGACGCTGCTCGCCGAGGGCGGTCACCAGGTGTCGTTGTTCGAACGCCGCAGCGACGACATCGCGGCGATGCCGCTGCCCCGCAAGGCGGCGGTGCCGCTGATGGTGCCGTGGAACCCGGCGGTGCGGAAGGAGCTCGCCGCCCGGCTGCGGGCGTCGCGCCCGGACGTCGTGCACATCCACAACACGTTCCCGCTGCTGTCGCCATCGGTGGTCGCCGCGTGCGCGGACGCGGGGGTGCCCGCGGTGGCGACGCTGCACAACTACACGATGGTCTGCCCACCCGGCACGCTCCACCGCGACGGCCACATCTGCACCGAGTGCGTCGGCGGCTCACCGCTGCCGGCGGTGAAGCACGGCTGCTACCGCGGTTCGGCCGCGGCCACGGTCCCGATGGCGGCGAGCATGGTGGCGAACCGACGCCGGTGGTGGACGGGCGTGTCCCGGTTCTTCTGCATTTCGGCGGCGCAACGTGACCTCCTGGTGTCGGCCGGGATGCCCGGCGAGCGGATGGCGGTGAAGCACAACTTCGTCACCGATCCCGGCGTCCGCCGCACCGGCGACGGCAAGCACGTGCTGTTCCTCGGCCGCGTCACCGAGGAGAAGGGCGTCGGGCTGCTGATGCAGGCCTGGGACCGCCTCGGCGGCGCTCTCGGCGTACCGCTGGTCATCGCCGGCACCGGTCCGATGCAGGACGAGGTCGCGACCTGGGCCGCCGGGCGTTCGGACGTGTCGTACGTCGGCCTCCAGAACAAGGCGGAATGCCGGGCTCTGACCGCCGACGCGGTCGCGGTGGTCGCGCCGTCGACGTGGCTGGAGGCGTTCGGCCTGGTGGTGGTCGAGGCGATGGCCGCCGGAGTACCGACGGTGGCGGCGGCGCACGGCGCGTTCCCCGAGCTCGTCGACGACGGTGTCACCGGACTCCTGCACGCACCGAACGACCCGGCTTCGCTGGCGGAACGCCTGCGTGCGGTCGTCGGCGACCGCAACCGGGAGATGGGCGACGCGGCCCGGGTCCGGTACGAGAAGGACTTCACGCCGGCGGTGGGGCTGGACCGGCTGATCGCCGGGTACGAGGCGGCGATCGCCGGGTGAGGCAGCTGGTCCGGACGGCACCCGCGGCCCTGCCGCCGGTGCTGCGAACTCCGCTGGCGATGTCGGCGGCCCTGGCGACCGCGGTCGTCCTGGCGCTGGGCATCCTCCACTTCCACGACTCGGGCCTGACCGGGCTCGACGCGGCGATCCTGCCGTCGATCGACGGGGTCCAGCCGCCGTGGCGTTATGTCGCCTTGGTCTTCGACTTCGGCGGCGAGCCGGTGGGGTCGGTGATCCTGGTGGCCCTCCTCGCGGGGGTGTGCGTCCTGGCCAGACGGCTCCGGACGGCGGTGCTGACGGTGCTCGGCGTGGTGGTCACGGTGGCGGTGACAACGGTGCTGAAGCCGATCGTCGGCCGCAACATCCACGGCGAGTTCCTGTCGTACCCGAGCGGGCACACGGCCCTGGCCACGGCGCTCGCGCTGGTCGTCGGGCTGCTGCTGACCGACCGGCTGAGTCTCGGGCGTGGGGCCGCGGTGGTGCTCGTCCTGGGGTTGGCGGTGGTCGCCGGGGTGGCGATGGGGTGGGCTGAGGTGGCGTTGGGTGCGCACTACCCGACGGATGCGCTCGGCGGGTTCTGCGCTGCGTTGGCGACGGTGCCGGCGACCGCCTGGCTGCTGGATCGGGTCGCCGACCGCCTCTGACGATGGATAGGCAGGGCTGGCCGGCTCGGTGGGGCGGGGTGGCCGCGCGGGAGCTGATGGCCGGTGTGCAGGGGTGGTCGGTACCTGCAGCCGCGCCGGCCGGGGGAGCGGTTCGCGATGTCCCTCGGGGCGAGCGTGGGCCCGGTCGCGCGGCCGGGGAATCCTTGCCTGGCGGGTGTCGGTTGCTGCGCGGGCCGTTCGTCGGTGGGGTGACCTACCTTCGAAGGAGACCCGCATGATCCAGGACATGATCGCTGCCGAGCGGCGGGAGCTGGCCGCTCTCCTCGGTGCCTTGCCTCTGTCCGCTTGGGACTCGCTCACCCTCTGCGCCGGGTGGCGGGTGGCCGAGGTCGTCGCCCACATGACCATGCCCTTCCGGTTCTCCTCCGGGCGGTTCCTGCGGGAATTGCTCAAGTCCGGTGGCCGCTTCAACGTCATGGCCGACCGGGTGGCCCGGCGTGAGGCCGCCGAACTCTCGCGCGATGCGCTCGTCTCCTCGTTGCGGGACAACGCCGACCACCCCTGGCGGCCGCCGGGCGGTGGGGCCGTGGGGGCGCTGAGCCACGACGTGATCCACGGCCTGGACATCACGACCGCCCTGCGGCTCGATCGGCGGGTTCCGCCGGAGCGTCTGCAAGCCATCTTCGCCGCGATGAAACCGAAGCAGGTCAAGTACTTCGGTGCCGACCTCAACGGGATCACCTTGCGGGCCGACGATCTCGACTGGTCGTACGGCAGCGGCACACCGCTTACCGGTGCAGCGCAGGATCTTCTGCTTGTCCTTTCGAACCGGCGGTTGCCCGCCGGGCGTCTTCGTGGCGAGCCGAGTGCTCGCTTCACCGCGGCCTGAAGGGATCGCGGGGGATTCGGTGCTGTCATGTCTCCGACGGTACCGAACACCCGTGCGAACGCCATCGCTGAAAAGGGTGATGTGTTCGCTGTCCGAAATTCTCCGTTCGCGACTTTTTCCTTTGCTGCCAATGGAAGCGGCGCCCAAGAGGGCGAATCGCAGTGGAAACTGTCGGACCCCGCGGGCAAGCTCGAATCAGCAGCCGGCAGTTCCGCCGGTGAACGAAGAGCACTCGTCCTGCGAGTAGGGCTTTGCCTGCCAGCCCGCAGCGTCGACCGTCTTGGAGGTGTCATGCACGACGAACGCCCACGGCCCCGCGTACGAGTTGTCGTGCCAGCGGTTGCCCTGGTGGAAGGTGATGGCGTCCTCGACCACGGTTCCCTTGTAGGGCGACCAGTCCGGGAACGTCCCGTAGTTGGACAGCAGCGCCATCCGGCCGCACAGGCTCGTGCAGCCGATCCGGCCCGCGTCGAACCGGAAGGTGTTCCCGTGGATCTCCACCCGCTGCGTCTTCCAGCGGCAGTCGTCGTACACCGGGCTCTTCTCGATCTTGCCCGCGGCGCACGAAGACTTCGGCGCCGTCTTGGTGCAGTAGCCCGAAGACGTGTTCGCCGGGCTGTTGCAGAACCGGTCGGCGTTCTCCCACAACGTGATCCCGGCCCAGTTGTCCTCGAAGGTGTTCCCGGTGATGTCGACGGCCGACGTCCTGGCCGGCACGCGCGGCTCGCCGCCCGATTCCGACAGGTACACCGTCGCCACCGGGAAGTTGTCGCCGCGCGCCGCGAACGCGCGGCCCTGGACCAGGGTGTTGCCGCGGAACGTGTTGCCGCGCAGCACCAGGTTGTAGCTGATCTCGTAGAACAGCGCCTCGGCGTCGTTGGCCTCGAACAGGTTGTCCTCGACCAGGAAGTCGTTGTTGTTCGTGTCGGCCCACAGGCCGGCGCCGTGGTTGCCGTGGACCCAGTTGCCGCGGATGTCGGCGCCGTTGACCGCCCAGAACTTGGCGCCGCCGCTGCACCCGCACCCCGGCACCTTGGTCTCCCAGTCGCCGGTGTTGTTGCCGGTGATCTCGTTGCCCTCCAGCACGAGCCCGGTGATGCCGTCGCCCGCCTGGTACGCGTTGAGCCCGTACTGGCCGTTGTCGCGCAGGCAGCTGTGCCGCACGACCTGGCCGGCGCCGGCCATCAGCCCCGCGCCGGCGTTGTCCTCGATCGTGGTGTTCTCGATCAGCCAGCCGTTGCCGGAGTCGTGGTTGACCACGCCCTGGTCCTGCAGCGCGGCGAACCCGCGGATGGTGAGGCCGTGGAGCTCCACCTTGCTCGCCTGCTGGGTGAAGGCCGCGCGGTTGACGCCGCGGCCGTCGACGACCGCGCCCGGTGCGCCGAGGTAGACGTCGCCGTCCTTGGGGGCGACCTGGCCGTACTCGTCGCCGCCGAGCGTGTGGGTGCCGGGCTTGAGCCAGAACGTCGTGCCTGCCGGGTTGGCGGCCGTCTTGGCCGAGAGGTCGCTGTCGACGCCCGGGTCGACGATGACGGCTCCGGGGGGCGGTGCCTCGTACTCCGTGGGCTGGTGGCCGCACACCGGGCCCGGGCCGTCCGCGCCGCGCGCGAGCCCGGGGCTCACGACGGCGATCAGGAGCGAGCAAGCAGCGACCATTACCACACGAGATCTGCCCATGGCAGGAAGTTACGCACGAACGGGCCGGAAAACAGTCACCCTCAAGTGTCCTCATCGGACCCAACGGGTGATTCCGGCCCGTCCGTGCGGGGTTCAGGCGTGTTTGCGGAACACGGGCTGCACCGGGCGCCCGCCCATCCACGGCACCGGGTCGTTGGCGTCCAGGGCCTTCCGGTAGACCGTGCAGGCCTGCGCGACGACGTCGATGGTCTTGTCGATGTCCGCTTCGGTGAGGGCGGCACTGACCACGAAGGACGGTCCGAGCACCCCGCCGCCGATCAGCTCGCGCAGGAACAGCGTCCGGTACGGCTGCGACGGCCTGCCCTGTTCGTCGAGCGTGCCGAAGACGAGGTTGCTGGCCCGGCCGCGGACGACCACGTGGTCCCCGACGCCGATCCCGGCCGCCACCTCGCGGACACCGGTGGCGAGCCGGTCGCCGAGGGCGTGCAGGCGGCCGATCACGTCCTCTTCGCGGTACACGTCCATGACCGCCATCGCGGCGGCCAGCGAGTGGGTTTCCGCGCCGTGCGTGGTCGAGAGCAGGAAGACCCGCTCGCGGTCGGTGCGCAGGCCGCCGAGCTCCATCAGCTCCCGCTTGCCGGCCAGCGCGGAGACGGCGAAGCCGTTGCCGAGCGCCTTGCCGAACGTCGAGAGGTCGGGCGTGACGCCGTAGAGGCCCTGCGCGCCGTGGGCGGACCAGCGGAAGCCGGTGATCATCTCGTCGAATATCAGGACGACACCGTGGCGGGTGGTGAGCTCGCGCAGGCCCTGCAGGTACCCCGGCGGCGGTTCCACCGCCGCGGCCGCCTCCAGGATCATGCACGCGATCTCGCCGTCGTGGCGTTGCAGCAGCTCCTCCGCGGCCTTCAGGTCGCCGTACGGGAAGGACACCACCGCTTCCGTCGTCTCGTCCGGGATGCCCGCGTTCATCGGCGTGGTGCCGATGAACCAGTCGTCGGTCGAGAAGAACGCGTGGTCGGCGCACTTGGCGACGAGGTTGCGGCCGGTGGCGGCGCGGGCGAGCCGGACCGCGGCGGTCGTGGCGTCGGAGCCGTTCTTGGTGAACTTGACCATGTCGGCCGTCGGCACGTTCTCGAGGAACCGCTCGGCGGCCTCGGCCTCGATGATCGACGGCCGGATGAAGTTGCTGCCCTTCTCCAGCTCGCCGCGCACCGCTTCGACGACCCGCGGGTGCGCGTGGCCGAGGCTCACGGCTCTCAGGCCCGCGCCGTACTCCACGTACTCGTTGCCGTCGACGTCCCAGACGTGGCCGCCGCGGCCGTGCGAGATGACCGGGGCCATCCCTTCGGGATACTGATCCGAGCCCTTTGCGTAGGTGTGCGCACCCCCGGGGATGACCCGGTGCAGCCGCTCGTTCGCCTCTGTGGAGCGGGGCAGGTTCGTTCCCATGTCTTGGCTCACCTCGTTGGTTTCAACGCCTCTCCGAGAGTCGGCGCCCGTTCGTCCCGGTCGCTGACCATTGTGACCGACAGTGGCCACGAAATGTCCAATTCAGGGTCTTTGTACGAAATCGTAATGTCTTCTTCAGGATCGTGCGCTCGATCGATACGGTACGAAACATCAGAGGGATCCGTGAGTGACTGGAATCCGTGGGCACACCCCGCGGGGATGTACACGGACACCTGAGTGTCCCCCGAAAGTTCGAATGTTTTGATGTTCCGGAATGTCGGCGAATCCGGTCGGAGATCCACCACGACGTCGAAGATCGCGCCGTGTGAACACCGCACCAGCTTCGCTTCGCCGGCCCCGCCGCGCAGGTGCATCCCGCGGACGACACCCTTGCGGGACCGGGAAACGCTGTCCTGGACGAAGCCGTCCGGGTCGATGCCCACCGACGCGACGACGTCGCGGTCGAACGTCCGGCTGAAGAAGCCGCGCTGGTCCGCGTGCGGGGTGGGTTCGAACAGGTACGCACCGTCGATCTCGGGCACCGGAATCGCCTTCATCGCGCACCCCCGAAGAGGGCCGCCGAAAGGGCGGCGAACTGGTCCTTGAGCCGCTGTGCGTTCATCTGGTTCCGTTCCAGGAGCGTCTGGCGAAGTTCTGCCGAACGGCTCTCGAGTTCCGTGAATTGTTCGACGAGCCGGTCGAAGGCGACCGTCTTCGCCCGCTGGGTGAAGCCGTCGAGGCCCATCTCCGCCATGAGCACGTCGTTCTTCGGTGCGTACCCGATCGCCACGGTCGGTTTCGCGACCTTCAGGGCGCAGAGCACGTTGTGGTAGCGCGTGGCCACCACGCTGTCCACCGCGGCCATCTCCTGCATCAGCTCGTCCAGGGTCTCCGCCGAAGCCGCCGTCACCAGCGGGGAGTCGGTCTTCTCGATGATCTCGTCCACGACCTGCCGGTCGATCTGGTCGCCGATGAACAGCCGGACGGGTCTGCCCTGGTCAACGAGCCACGCGACGAAACGGTTCATCGTGTCCGCGTAGTGGCGGTAGATGCGGTCGGCCTCGGCCCGGTCGTCGTTGCCGCCGTAGTAGGCCATCACGCCGACGCCGACGGTGCCCGGCTTGCCGTCGGCGGCCGGAGTGGGGAGGGAGAACGCGAGGTCGGGGTAGACCTGGTCGGCACTCGTGTCGACGCCCATGGCGCGCATGGCGTCGCGCGAGATGTCGTCGCGGTAGGAGCGGTAGGCGGCGAGCCGGCCGGACCAGCGGACCAGGGTCCGCGTCGCCCGGGCGCTGATGTGGTTCGCGCCGACGCAGACGAGCGCCACCTTGGTGCCGAACAGGCGCCCGGTGGCGGAAAGGAGGAGGAGCGAATACGGGAAACCCCAGGGACGCAACGGAAGCGTCGCTTCGAGCACGCCCATGCCGGGCACGATGACGACGTCCTGCTTGCGGACCCAGGCCGCGGTGCGCGCGATGTCGACCAGCTTGCCGAAGCCCTTCAGGGCGATCGAGCGCAGGCCGGACGCCGTCTCGTACTCGGACTGGTTCCAGTGCAGCGGCGTCGCGTCGAGGCCGTACCGCTCGCGGACGAGCTCCGGGCCGCCGACCAGGGCGCCCAGCACCGCGTCCGGGTACTCGGCGCGCAGGTAGCCGAGCACGGCTTCGAGGGAACCGTCGTTGCCGAGGTTCCCCGAGCCGAGCAGCCCGAACACGCCGACGCGTGGCGCACGCTTCACGCGAGCCTGCCTTCCCGGCCGGCCACGATCTCGTTGACCGTGGCGACGTCGGAGGCGGTCGGTGCGCGGTCCTCGACGCGCTCGCCGTGGCCGGAGCGGGCCCGGTTCGTCAGCCAGGCGCCCAGGTGACCGAAGCACTCGCGCTTGTCGGCGGCCGAGATCGGTGCGCGCCGGATCAGGTCCGCGAACCCGTAGACGTACTCGCCGAGCAGGCGGACGGTGGGATTCCGGAGCCGGTTCGCGCGCCGCGGGTCCAGATTCGCGCACCGGCTCCGGATGGTCGGGTTGGCCCGTTCCGCGCGGCCGGGGTGGTCGCGGCGGAAGTAGAGCAGCTCGGGCACCTGGTGGAACGGGCCGTGCAGGGCCATCTCCGCCGAGTACGTGCGGTCGGCGTGGTGGTAGCTGTCGAGCGGCTTGACGCGGCGGAGGACGTCGGCGCGGATGACACCGTAGAAGTCGTCGCCGCCGGGCTCGAACAGGATGCTGCGGAAGCGGTCCGGCGCGTGCCGGGACGCGGTGTCCAGCGTGTACTGGAGGGGCTGGACGATGCGGCCGTCGCCGTCGATGATCGCCTGGTCGCAGTGGGCCAGGATGACGTCCGGGCGCTCGTCGAGGGCCTCGACGCACCGCTTGAGCAGGTCGCGGGCGTAGAGGTCGTCGTGGGAGACCCACTTGAAGAGCTCGGTGCGGGACACGTCGAACACGAAGTTGTGGTTCGGCGTCGCGCCGATGTTCTTCGGCTGGCGGACGTAGGTGATCCGCGAGTCCTTCTCGGCGTAGCGGCGGCAGATCTCGTCGGTGCCGTCCGTGGAGGCGTTGTCCGAGATGATCAGCTCGAAGTCCTCGAAGGTCTGGCCGAGCAGGGCGTCCAGCGACTCGGCGAGGTACTCCTCGCCGTTGTACACCGGGAGGCCGAGGCTCAGCCGCGGGACGGTGGTCATGGAGTCCTCATTCCTTGATCGGCTCTTTGATCGGCTCGAACACGACGGTGGGCTCGTCGGCGCCCGGCGGCACGTAGTCGCGCAGGCCGAGGCGCAGCTGGAACCACCAGACGACGGAGCCGCTGAGGGTCGCCGTCGCGACGCCCCACGCGGATCCGGCGGCGCCGCCGAGGAACGCGCCGGCGATGCCGAAGGTGACGTAGAACAGGGAGGCGACCAGCTGGGAGCGCAGGCTCCGCTTGGCCGCGCCGAGCGCGCGCAGGCCGGCGGCTGCGCCCGTGGCGAAGCTCGCGCCGACCACGGCCAGGGTGACCGGGAGGATCAGCGGGGACGACGAGTCCCACACCGAGCCCATCACCCAGCGGCCGGCGCGGTCGGGCACCAGGAACAGCAGGCCGAGGCCCCAGCACAGGGCGGCGCCCGCCTGGCCGCCGCCGAGGATCATGCAGAAGTGCTTCAGCCGGTGCGGCGCCCGCTGGAGCACCCGCGCGCCCTCGGCGACGGTGACCAGGGACAGCCCCATGAGCAGGGCCAGGAACGGCCCGAGGAGCTGCTCGGCCCCGCGGACCGCGCCGACGGCGGTGATCCCGGCGATGGCGCCGAGGCCGTACGCCCGCAGCTGCGAGGCGCCGCTGTTGCTGACGTTCTCGACGAGGTAGCGGACGCTCAGGTCGCGCTGCGTCCGGAGCCAGCCGACCATCTCCCGCGGGTGCGGGAGGATCCCGGTCTGGAACCAGCCGTACAGGGCCGCGACCGCGCCGGAGAGACCCCAGGCCAGCACGAACGCGACCACGGTGTGGATCTGCGCGGCGATGTACAGCGCCGGGAGCAGGGCCACCCCCCAGACGCAGTCGTTGACGAAGGCCCGCTTGCCCTGGCCGCGGGCGAAGAACGCGAACCGCCAGGCGTCCTGGAGCAGCAGGCCCGGCAGGACGACGGCGAGCGCGACGAACGCGCTGCCGAGCGGGCCGCCCGTGGCCAGCCCGCCGACCAGGCTGACCAGCCCGGTGGCGAAGCCGACGCCGATCGCGGTGCCGGACGCGCTCGCCACGCCCGTGCGCCACCGGTCCTCCGGCACGGCGCTGAACCGCACCATCAGCGGGTCCGTGGCCAGGCCGCGCGAGACGTTGAGCACCACGCCGTAGGTGACCCAGGCGAGGCTGAAGATGCCGAAGGCGAACGTGCCGAGTGAGCGGGCCACGTACAGGCCGACGGCGAAGTTGGTCAGGCTGGACACCGCCTGGTCGCCGAGGCCCCAGCTGAGGCGCCCGGCCATCGCGCGAACCGCGCCCGACCGGAAGATCGAGCGCGGTGCACGGCGGTGGTTGGCCACGTCGTTCACTCCTTGACCAAGCCGGCGTCGTGGAGCGCACGCGCCGCGACGTCGACGATGTCGAACGGCAGGCCGGCGCGCTCGGCGATGTCCAGGAGCGAGTGCGAACCGTCGGAGAGGTTGAGCACCCACAGCATCGCCATCTGGGCCTGCTTGGCGTCGCTGCGGCCGCCGAGGGAGTCGTACAGCCCGCGCTTGCCGAGCTGCGGCTCGCCGTACGGGCTGAGGTTGACGTACCGGCGGTTGCGGTCCAGGACGCCGAACGCGTCCCGGAGAGCGCCGAGCGTGTCCTCCATGGCCGCGGGCGAGACGAAACCCGGGTTGTCGGCCGAGGTGTGGTACTCGGGGTAGCCCGCGTACGGCGTGCGCGTCAGCGAGCCGACGCCCAGGTTGAAGCCCGGCGAGCAGAACTGGCGCTCGTCGTAGCCGTACGGCGAGAAGTCGACGACGCGGTGTTCGCGCGACCGGAGCACGTGCTGCATGACCCGGTCGATCTCGGCGTCGTCGCGGCGGGATTTCTTGTACGTCAACGGTCCCGGGTCGCCCGCGCACGCCAGCACCAGCCCGTGCCGCACCTTCTCGATCCGGGACGCGTTGCGGGCCAGCCAGGTGATCGAGCCGATCGTCCCCGGCATGAACAGGAAGCGGTAGGTGTAATACGGGTCGACGAGCTGCTGGGCCAGCGAAATCGCCACCGCGATGCCGGCCAGGTTGTCGTTCGCCAGCGACGGGTGGCACACGTGGCAGGACACGATGACCTCGTCGGTGACGCGCCCGGGGACGACGTGCTCGCCGTAGGTCAGCGAGCCGTCGGCCAGCGTCGAGTCGATGACGACGTCGTAGTCGCCGTCCGGGAGGGTGTCGAGCTTCTCCTGCGCGAGGCAGAATCCCCAGGCCGGGGCGTAGTAGCTGGTCCGGTAGGGCACCCAGGACGGCTGGTCCGGCAGCGTGTGCAGGTGCTCCCGCAGCTCGCTCAGTGACATCCGCTGCCGCACCGGGACGCTGTACCCGACGACGTGCAGGTTCAGCTCCTGGAAGTCGATCACGCGCTCACCGGACGGCGTAGCGACGTACGCGTCCCGGATGTTCCACTCCTGCGGGATCGTCCAGTCGAGCACCGCCGTGCCGGTCGGGACTTCGTGCCGCTCCAGCGGGATGTGCTCGCCGATGATGTCCAGGGTCTGCCGCACGCCGTCGCCGGTGATGCTGCGGCAGATCGGGTACAGCCGCTCGACCAGGGCGTGCAGTTCCGCCCCGGTCCGCAGCTGCGGGGCCGCCACTACCGCCGCCGGAGGGTGTCGTCGACGCGGCCGGCTTCGCCCTCGCTCTTCAGCCAGGCGAGCCGGGTGAACAGCTGCTGGAACGACTCGCGGGTGAGCCCGAACTTGCGGTAGGCCTCGATGAGCTCCACGGCGCCGTCCTTGACCGACCACTCGCAGGCGAAGCCCGGGATGGCTTCACGGAAGCGCGAGAAGTCGACGCGGTAGGAGCGCGGGTCGGCGCCCGCCTCGCCGGTGATGTTCAGCGTCGAGCCCGGCACGGCCTCGACGACCTCCTGGGCGATCTCGGCGACGGTGACGTTGTTGTCCTCGGTGCCGATGTTGAACGCCTTGTTGTGCACGGCCTCCTTGGGCGCCGTCAGGGCCGCCGTGAACGCGCGCGCGATGTCCTGGGCGTGCACCAGCGGCCGCCACGGCGTGCCGTCGGACAGGACCAGCACCTCGCCGGACAGGTGGGCGTGCGCGGTCAGGTTGTTCAGCACGATGTCGCCGCGCAGCCGCGGCGAGTAGCCGAACGCCGTCGCGTTGCGCATGTACACCGGCGTGAAGTCGTCGTCGGCCAGCTCGTGGACGTCGGCCTCGACGCGCACCTTCGACTCCGCGTACGGCGTCACCGGCCGCAGCGGGGCGTCCTCGTCGACCAGGTTGTCGCCGCCCGCGCCGTACACCGAGCAGGTCGACGCGTAGATGTACCGCTGCACGCCGGCGTCCTTCGCCAGCTTCGCGAGCTTCACCGACGCGTGGTGGTTGATGTCGTAGGTCAGCTCCGGTGCGAGCGAGCCCAGCGGGTCGTTCGACAGCGCGGCCAGGTGGATGACCGCGTCGAAGCCCTGAACGTGGGAAGCGTCCACGTCCCGCAGGTCGACGACGTGCCCGGCCGGGTCGGCGGGGGCGGGCCCGAGCAGGCAGTCCTCGAACAGCCCGGAGTCGAGGCCGACGACTTCGTGGCCGGCGGCGGCGAGCACCGGGGCCATCACCGTCCCCAGGTAGCCCTTGTGCCCCGTCAGCAACACCCGCATCGGATCAGCCCTTCAGATCTAGAGTGAGTTTTTTGACGAAAAACGCTTCGGCGTACTTCGCGGCGGCTTCGATCCCGCGGATCCGGGCCAGCCCGAGGAACGCCTCGCGGTCGTACCAGGGCCGGTGCCGCTGCGAGGCGTAGTGCTCCTGCAGCAGCCGGACCTTCTCTTCCGCGACGTCGTCGTCGAGCGGCTGGTACACCGACGGGCTGCCGAGGTCGCCGTCCCACTTGACGATCTCGTAGCCCAGCGCGAGGTGGTCGCGGAAGGCCGTCGGCACCAGCTTGGCCAGGCCGCGGTGGTCCTGGTGGGCGTCGTCGGTCCGGGGCGCCAGGATGACGTCCGGGTCGGTCCGCCGCCGCAGCTCCTCCAGCGCGTTCTTGGCCTCTTCCCAGTGCGCCGGGAAGCGCCCGTCCGGAAGCTTGAGCACCGTGACGTCGACCTGCGCGCCCGGGCAGAACGCCGCCAGCGCCGCCCGCTCCTCGTCCTCGCGGGGCGTGCCGCCGCCGGACAGGACCAGCGCGTCGACCCGCAGGCCGGGGCGCCCGGAACAGAGCGTCAGCAGCGTGCCGCCGGCGCCGATCGCGATGTCGTCGCAGTGGGCACCGAGCGCGACGACGCCGCCGAGCCGTCCCGGCCGCAGGCCGATCACGCGGTGCTCGCGACGGGCCGCTCCCAGAGCGCCCAAGGCTTCTCGCCGTGCGTGTACGCGTTGTCGAGAGCCGCGCGCTCCTTGACCGTGTCCGTCGGCTTCCAGAAGCCGCGGTACGGGTAGGCCAGCAGCCGCCCGCGCTTGGCCAGCTCGCCGCAGCCGTCGGCGACCAGGTCGCCGTTCTCCGGGATGTGGTCGAACACTTCCTGCCGCAGCACGAAGTACCCGCCGTTCTCCCACAGCGGCATTTCGCTGACCGCGGTGATCGAGCCGACCATGCCGCCCTCGTCCATTTCGACGCAGTGGAACGACGACTGCGGCGGCACGACCATCATCGACGCGCCCGCGTCGGTGTTGCGGAAGCGCTCGATCATGTCCGGCAGCGGGACGTCGGACAGCACGTCGGCGTAGTTCGCGAGGAACATCTCGTCGCCGTCGAGGTAGTCGCGGACGCGGCGCAGGCGCTCGCCGATCGGCGACTCGATGCCGGTCTGCACGAAGGTGATCGTCCAGTCGGCGATGTCGGTCGACAGCAGTTCCGCCTGCCCGTTGCGCAGGATGAAGTCGTTGGAAATGGTTTCCTGGTAGTTCAGGAAGAAGTTCTTGATGTGCGCCGCGCCGTAGCCGAGGCACAGGATGAATTCGGTGTGGCCGAAGTGCGCGTAGTAGCGCATCACGTGCCAGATGAGCGGTCTCGGACCGACCATCGCCATCGGCTTCGGGACGTCGTCGGCCGCGCCGTTGCGCATCCGCATCCCGTAGCCACCGCAGAACAGAACGACCTTCACTTCACTGCACCTCGACGATTTCCAGGTGGGGGATCGGGAACACGAGCTTGCCGCCCCACGCCCCGATGTAGGAGAGCTGTCCGGTCAGTTCCTCCCGGAGGTTCCACGGGAGGACGAGCACGTAGTCGGGCCGGTCGGCTTCGATCCGTTCCGGTGGCAGCACGGGGATGCGCGTCCCCGGGGTGAACCGGCCGTGCTTGTACGGATTGCGGTCGACCGTGTACTGCAGCAGGTCCGTCCGGATGCCGCAGTGGTTCAGCAGGGTGTTGCCCTTGCCCGGGGCGCCGTAGCCGACGACGGTCTTCCCGTCGTTGCGCGCCTCGATGAGGAACTTCAGCAGGTCCAGCCGCACGCGGGTGACGCGCTCGGCGAACTCGGTGTACCCGGACAGCTCGTGCAGCCCGGCGGACTTTTCGCGCTCCAGCACGTCGGTCATCCGCTCGCTGGGCTCGCCCGCCACCTCGGCCGGACGCGCCCAGAGCCGGATCGAACCGCCGTGCGTCGGCACGAGTTCGACGTCGACCACGGTCAGGCCGCCGGTCGCGAGGGCCCGGCGCGCGGATTCGACGGTGTAGTACTGGAAGTGCTCGTGGTAGATCGTGTCGTACTGGTTCTTCTCGATCAGCGTGAGCAGGTGCTGGACCTCGATGGAGACCCAGCCGTCGTCCGCGACCAAGGCGCGCAGGCCCTTGGTGAAGCCGAGGACGTCGGGGATGTGCGCGTAGACGTTGTTGGCGGCGACGAGGTCGGCCGGCCCGTGCTCTTCGCGCACCTTCAGGCCGGTTTCCTCGGAGAGGAAGGCCGTCAGGGTGGGCACGCCGGCGTCGCGCGCGGCCTGCCCGACGTTCACCGAAGGTTCCACGCCCAGACACCGGATACCGTGCCCGACGACGTGCTTGAGCAGGTACCCGTCGTTGCTGGCCACCTCGACGACGAACGACTTCTCGCCGAGCCCGAGCCGCTCGACCGCGCCGTCGACGAAGCGCTTCGCGTGCTCGACCCACGACGTCGAGAAGGACGAGAAGTACGCGTACTCGGTGAAGGTGTCGTCGGGGTCGATCAGCGGCGGGATCTGGGCCAGCCAGCAGTCGGTGCACACCCTCAGGTGGAGCGGGAAGGTGGCTTCCGGCTCGTCGAGCTGCTCGGCCGTCAGAAATCGCTCACATGGGGGAGTCGCGCCGAGGTCGACGACGCCGGCCGTGTTTGTCGAACCGCAGAGTCGACATGTGGTCATCTACCAGGCTCCTTGGCTCGCGGTCGCGATATGCACCTGACACGTCGACCGGCGCCGGAAGGTCGTTACAGCGACGCGGGAGCCGCTGGTGGACCGATTCGGAACCGCAACCTGAATGGCCTAAGTGTGGTAGGGATCACCATCTGTGCCCGGTCGTACCCGTAACGTCCACTGTGGACGCGGCCCTAGGCTGGCGGGATGACTTCGGAGCCGACTCCCCGCCTGAGCGGGGTCGCGGGCGTGGTGCTGACCGTCCGCTTCCTCACCGAGCTGGCGCTCCTGGGCGGATTGGCCCTGGCGGGCACCCAGCTCGGCAGCGGCGTGGCGCTGGCGGTCGTCGACGCCGTCCTGCTGCCGGTGGCCGCCGCCGCGCTCTGGGGCCTGTTCATCGCGCCGCGGGCCCGCCGCCGGCTCCCGGAACCGGCCCGCTTCCTGCTGGAGTTCGCGCTCTTCGCGGTGACCGGCGTGGTGCTCGCGCTGGTGGGCTGGTTGGTTGCGGGCATCGCGGTGGCCGTCGTGGGAATCGGCGTAGCGGCGCTGACCCGGGTGGTCGCGAAGGACGGCTGACCGCACCGGAGCCCTCCCCACCAGGCGGCAGGAAGGGCTCCGGCGAACGGGCGGTCAGGCGATCTTCTCGGCCGCCGGGATCACGTCGGTGGCGAACTTCTCCAGGATCGCCGGGTTGTGGA
This sequence comes from Amycolatopsis vancoresmycina, assembly GCF_000716785.1. GTDB lineage: Bacteria > Actinomycetota > Actinomycetes > Mycobacteriales > Pseudonocardiaceae > Amycolatopsis > Amycolatopsis vancoresmycina. The sequence continues at coordinate 556,265 of NZ_JNYY01000005.1, read as the reverse complement.
CGTGCGGCACCATGCCCAGCGCCACGTGGATGCCCAGGCCGTTCAGCCGCTCCAGCTCGGTCACGAGCTCGCCGGCTTTCTCGCCGCGCTCGCCGATGTCGAGGATGTGGTAGACGGTCTTGGTGATCGAGTCGTAGTCGCGGCCCTCGTTCTCGCAGTGCTGCCGCAGCACGTCCAGCTTGCGTTCCAGCTCCGGGCCGTTGAACAGGTTGCACTGGTCGGCGTACTTGGCGACCAGCCGCAGCGTCTTCTTCTCGCCGCCGCCCCCGATCATGATCGGCGGCCGCGGCTTCGACAGCGCCTGCGGCACGTTCAGCAGCCGGGAAGCGTCGAAGTGCTTGCTCTTGAACGGCGCGTCGCCGTCGGCCCACATCTGCAGCACGTACTGGAGGTTCTCCTCCAGCAGCTCGAACCGCTCGCTCACGGAGGGGAAGGGGAAGCCGAGCCCGCGGGACTCCTCTTCGTTCCAGCCCGCGCCGATGCCGAGGATGGCCCGGCCGCCGGAGAGCACGTCGAGCGTCGTGATCGCCTTGGCCAGCAGGCCGGGGTGCCGGTAGAGGACGCCGGTGACGACGGTGAGCAGCTTGGCGCGCTCGGTGTGCGCCGCGATGAAGCCGAGGGTGGTGTACGCCTCGAGCATGTCGTTCTCGACCGGCCCGACGCCGCCGATCTGGAAGAAGTGGTCCATCACGGCGATGGAGTCGAAGCCGGCCTGGTCGCCCGCGCGGACGACGGCGGCCAGGTCGGCGCCCAGCGCGGAGGCGCCGTTCGGCCAGGTGAAGTCGGGGATCTGCAGTCCGAGTTCCATGCTTCCCGACCGTATACCTGGAGTCGCCCCAGCTGCGGGGTCAGAAGTCGCGGACCACGAAGACCCGGCCGTGCAGGGGGTCGGTGACCCACACCGCGCGCGTGCGCTGGTCGACGGCGACGTCGCCGGGGTTGACGCCCAGCGACAGCTCGCCGCTCAGCGCGCCCGCGGCGCCGTCGACGCGGGTGAGCCCGTTCTGGCCGCCGTTGGTGTACACCGTGTTCGTGCCCTGGTGCACGGCGAGGGCGGAGGATTCACTGCGCAGCAACACGGTCTTGCGCTCGGCGTGCGTCACCGAGTCCACAATGGACATGTGGTGGATGCCGGAGTTCGCGACGTAGACCGTGCCGCTCTCGTGGTGCACCGCGACGGCGGTCGGGTTGCGCCCGACCTTGGCCGACGCCACGAACTTGCCGGAGTCGATCGAGAACACCTCGACCGAGTCGGTGCTGGTGCTCGCGCAGTAGGCGAGCTTGCGGCCGGGGTCGACGCCGATCCCGGCGAGGCTCGGCTTCGGGCCCGGCACGAGCGCCGTCAGGGTGCAGCTGACGCCGTCGAGGACGGCGAGCGTTCCGGTGCCGCCGCTGACGGCGTAGACGCGGTCGGCCTCCTCGTCGACGGCCAGCGCCGACGCGCCGGCACCCGCGCCGACCACGCTCACCAGGTCGTGGGTGCGCCCGTCCAGCACCACCACGGTGCCCCCGGGCGGGTTCGCGACGTAGATCCGGCCGGCGGTCGCGTCGACGGCGACGTCGCCGGGCTCGCCGCCGACGTGGACGACGTCGACGACCGATGCGCTGCGCGGATCGAGCACGGCGAGCGTCCCGGCCTGGGGATCGGTGACGTACCCGAGCCCGGTGACCGGGTTCACCGCGACGGCGGCCGGCGCTCCGCCGACGTCGATGGACCGGACGTCCGACGCGTGCGCCGTCCCGGGCCGCACCAGGACCCCGGCACCCGCGGTGACCAGCGCGAACAGCGTCCTCCGGGGTAGCCGGCGACCTGGCATCGGCGCCTCCGCTCCTGATCAACTGCTCTTCCGAGGGTAACCCGCGCCATCCCCGCGTGAAGGAACTTCGCGTCGCCCGATCGCGTTGTTTCCACTGGGTAAACCACTGCGAAGGCGGACGGAGGCGAGCGCGCGTGCACGGGCACCAGAACGGACTCAAGACGGCGATGCTGCTCGGCCTGCTGTCGGCGATCATCATCGCGATCAGCGGGCTCTTCGGCCGCGGTGCCCTGGTCATCGGCCTGGTCATCGCGCTCGGGATGAACGCGTTCGCGTACTTCAATTCGGACAAGCTGGCGCTGCGCGCGATGCGGGCGCGGCCGGTGTCCGAGGTCGAGCAGCCCGTGATGTACCGGATCGTCCGCGAGCTCGCGCAGGTCGCCCGCCAGCCGATGCCGCAGCTCTACCTCAGCCCGACGGTCGCGCCCAACGCGTTCGCCACCGGCCGCAGCCCGCGCCACGCCGCCGTGTGCTGCACCACCGGCATCCTCGAGCTGCTGGACGAGCGCGAGCTGCGGGCCGTCCTCGGCCACGAGCTGTCCCACGTCTACAACCGCGACATCCTGATCTCGTGCGTCGCGGGCGCGCTGGCCAGCGTGATCAGCGTGCTCGCGAACATCGGCCTGTTCTTCGGCGGCAACAACCGCGACGGGAACCCGCTGCTCAGCCTGCTGCTGATCTTCGTCGGCCCGATCGCGGCGGCGGTCATCCGGATGGGCGTGAGCCGGTCGCGGGAGTACCAGGCCGACGCGTCCGGCGCCGAGCTGACCGGCGACCCGCTGGGCCTGGCGTCGGCGTTGCGGAAGCTGGAGGCCGGCACGCGGGCGCGTCCGCTGGTCGCCGAGCCGCAGCTGGTGTCGCAGTCGCACCTGATGATCGCGAACCCGTTCCGCCCCGGCGAGGGCCTGAGCAAGCTGTTCTCGACCCACCCGCCGATCGCCGACCGCATCGCGCGCCTCGAAGAGATGGCGCGCCGTCAGTTCTGACCCCGGCCGCGTAGCAATTCGGCGCTCGGCGGCGATTCCCCCACCGACGGTGGGATCGCTCAGGGGGAGAGCCGATGAACGTCGAAGGGTTGCTGCGCATCCATTTCACGTCCGAAGACCTGGGCCGGCTGCGGCTCGCGGGGGCCACGGACTGGTTGTGGGAAGTGGTGCTGAGCCTGCACGTGCTGCAGAACCGGCAGTCGGACCTGGTGTTCGGCCGCTGGCGGCAGCACTCGGCTTCGACGGTTTCGCCGGACCTCACCGGCTTTCTCAACGCGGTCAATCCCTGCGCCCGCTACTTCCCGGACTTCCTCACGCCGATGACCCGTACGGGGGATATCGCCGCCGGGATCGACGCGGTGCGGTGCACGCCACGGACGCAGTTTTCCGCTCAATTGACAGAATTGGCGAGGACGCGGGTGCTGCCGTCGAGTGTGCAGCTGCTTTCCACCGGCGACAAGGACGCGGTCGCGCACGTTTGCCGGGCGTTGCGCAGCTATTACGACGCCGCGATCGCCCCGTTCCGGCCGCGGATCGACCAGCGGCTGGCGGAGGTCCGCGCCGGGTACGCCCGGACCATGGCCACCGGCGGCAGCGAGGCGTTGCTGCGCTCACTCGGACCCGGCTGCGACTGGCGGCCGCCGGTGCTGCTGGCCCGCTACCCGCACGACGCCGACCTGCACCTCGACGGCCGGGGGCTGCTGCTCATCCCGTCCTTCTTCTGCGTCCGCACGCCCGTCACGCTCGTCGACCGCGAGCTGCCGCCGGTGCTGGTCCTGCCGGTCCCGCACGACCCTCGGTGGGTCTCCGGTGGCCCGTGCGCGGCGGGTGCCGGCACGCTCGGCGAGCTGCTGGGGGACACCCGGGCGCGCATCCTCGGCCTCGCCGGGACCGACGCGCTCGCCACCGGGGCCATCGCCGGGCGGCTGCGGATTTCGGCGCAGACCATCAGTTACCACACGCGGATCCTGCGTGACGCGGGGCTGATCGCCAGCCACCGCGAAGGCGCTTCGGTCGTACACCACCTCACGCCCATGGGCCTCGCGCTGCTGAACGGCCTGCCGGCCCCGGTCCGGCACTGGTGACGGACTACGAACCTGGTCGAAATGTCTGGTGCCGACCGGGTGCGTGGTGAGGATCGAGCTGTCCGGTTACGACACCTCGACGATGGGGAGAAGTCCATGGTGAAACATCGGCCGATCGCCGTGCTGCTCAGCCTGGCCGCCGGTCTGCTGCTGGCGGCAGGGCTGGTGGCGCCCGCTTCCGCGGCGACCCTCCGGAGCCAGGCCTGCACGATCGAAGCCACCGCCTACGTCCAGCAGGGGAACACGAACGTCGTCACGGCGGCGCGCACCACCTGCCGCACCGCCCAGGCGGCCCCCGATTCGGTGGCCGCGAACGTGCACGTCGGCTACGGGTGCCGGGACAGCAACTTCGAAGGCACCTGCTGGTGGTTCGACGTGGCGAGCCCCGGCTGCTCGGGCGGCCGGGTCTGGACGTGGAGCAGCATCGTCCAGAACAACGTCCTGTCGTCCTGGGAGGCGGTCGGGACCTGCAGCCACGGCATCCTCTACGACCTGCCCGGCCCCGGTGGCGCCAGCATCACCTGCTACACGTGCTACGGGCTCGGCAGCATGAACGACAAGACCTCGGCGCTGCGGGTCTACCCGTAACGCTAGGCCGAAGCTCCCGCCGCTACGGCGACTGCCTTGACGTAGTCGCCGTAGCCGGACTTCGCCAGCTTCTCGCCCAGCGCGTAGCACTCGTCGGCGCTGATGAACCCCATGCGCAGCGCGATTTCCTCGAGGCACGCGATGCGCACGCCGGTGCGGTGCTCCAGCACCTGCACGAACTGGCCGGCTTCGAGCAGCGAGTCGTGCGTGCCGGTGTCGAGCCACGCGAACCCGCGGCTGAGCTCGACCAGCGTCGCCCGGTCCTGGCGCAGGTAGGTGAGGTTGACGTCGGTGATCTCCAGCTCGCCGCGCGCCGACGGCTTCAGCGCGCGGGAGATGTCGACGACCTCGTTGTCGTAGAAGTACAGCCCGGTGATCGCCTTGTTGGAGCGCGGTTTCGCGGGCTTCTCCTCGATGGTGAGCAGCTTGCCCGACTCGTCGACCTCGCCGACGCCGTAGCGCTCGGGGTCCTTGACCGGGTAGCCGAACAGGACGCAGCCGTCGAGCTCGCGCACGGCCTGCTGCAGGCGGCCGGAGAAGCCCTGGCCGTAGAAGATGTTGTCGCCGAGGACGAGCGCCACGTCGTCGTCGCCGATGAAGTCCGCGCCGATCACGAACGCCTCGGCCAGGCCGTTGGGGCTGGCCTGCTCGGCGTAGGAGAACGAGACGCCGAACTGGCTGCCGTTGCCCAGCAGCCGGCGGAACATCGGCAGGTCGGTGGGGGTGGAGATGACGAGGATCTCGCGGATCCCGGCCAGCATCAGCACCGAGACCGGGTAGTAGACCATCGGCTTGTCGTAGACCGGCAGCAGCTGCTTCGACACCGCCTGGGTGATCGGGTGCAGGCGTGTCCCGCTGCCTCCGGCCAGCACGATGCCCTTCATGGACGGCCTCCCTCTCCTCGGCGAACTCGGGCCCCACCCTACGGGCCGCCGCTAGAAGCCGGATCCCTTACCGAAGTAGGCCTTGCACCCGGAATTGTCCTCCGTGGCGATTTCGAGCACGTTCCGGCCGTCGTCGACGGGCAGCAGCGTCGAGGAGTAGTTGGGGCAGAAGTTGTTGTAGATGCCGGTGATGTGCACCGGAGCGGGCAGTTCGTACCAGTCACCGCTGCCGAAATCGTCGTTGGCCAGCAGCACCTGCCCGTTCTGCGGCTGCGGCCGGCCCCGCGCGTCGGTGTAGATCTGCCCGACCATGACGATCCGCACACCGTTCGGGCCGCCGGGGAAGAGCGTGATGGTTTGCGCATGCTGGAAGTAGTTGCCGGAGGCCGTCTCGACGCGGGTGCCCGGGTCGGCGGGGTCGCCCCAGTTGGCGCCGTCGGCGGAGATCCGGAAGTACGGGTCGCAGTAGCGGTCGCGGTAGTTGCAGATCTCGTAGGCGAAGTAGTAGCGCCCGTCGGGCAGCCGCCGGACGATCGGCATGCCGGGCCGGACGCGGTCCGGCGGGATCGCCACGGTGAGCTGCTTGGTGCCCCAGGTCACCCCGTCGGTGGAGGCGACCCGGTTGAGGACCTGCGCGTACTTCGGCGCCTGCGTCTCGTCGGCGAAGTGAAGCCAGAGGGTGCCGCCGGCGTCGACGGTGAACTCGGGTTCCCAGATGCCGTCGATGTTGTGCGAGCGGGCGGCTTCGGACAGGAAGGTCCAGGAGTGCCCGCCGTCCTCGCTGGCCCAGACGCGGATCCCGACGCGGCGCTGCGGACCGGCGTCCTGCCGGTAGGACGCGGCCCACAGCAGCGTGCCGGCCCGCAGCTCGCCCACGCGTTCGGGCAGCTCGAAGACGGTCCCGCAGCACATCCCGGACCGCCCGTCGGGGTCCCGGATCTCCCCGATCCGGTGAAAGGATTCGCCTTCGTCGGTGCTTTCGAGCACCGGCGCGAACTTGCCGCCGGCGTCTTCGCTGGTCAGCGTGGCGATGATGCGGCCGGAGTGTTCGAGCCGGATCAGGCGCGGGTAGGCACCGAAGCCGGGGACGAGCAGCTGCCGCTCGGCCGCACGGGCGGGGGTGAGCAGGGAGGCGACCGCCGTGAGCGAAAGCACGACAGAGAGCAGGCGGCGCATCTCGACCCTCCTCGGTGACTGCGCGATTACAACACGCACGCACCGGGCGGACGGGGCCCCTTCCGGGCGCGTCCGGGTGACGTAACGCGGCGGCCACGGGTGTCGAAAGATCACTGGGGCCTGCTCGCGGCCCACGAGGGGGAAGAATGAAAATCCGGCTGGGCTGCCTGCTGCTCTTGGCGCTGACCTCGGCGTGCACGCCAACGACGACGGGCTACGGAACGATCGTCGCGGACCCGACGCACGCGATTCCGACACCGACGACAACGGCACCCCCGGCCCCACGGGACGTGCCGACGGAGACGCACACGGGCAAGGGCAGCGGCGAGTTCCAGACGAGCTGGCCCCCGGACCAGCTGGGTTTCTTCACGTTCGACTGCCCGAAGTGCCGCGACAACGTGATCATCGACACAGACGGCGGCGAGCACGGCCTGGTCAACGCCATCGGCGCGTACCAGGGCACGACGTGGATGAACACGGACCCGGACCGCCCGACGAAGAGGGTGACGGTCCACGCGGACGCGGCCTGGACGGCCACGATCGCGGACTACCGGAGCATCGCGACCGCGGAAACCGGCAAACCGTCCTCGGGCAAGGGCGACGCGGTCCTGAAGCTCCCGGCGGGGGTGACGCGCATCCAGTTCACGGCCAGAACGAAGGGCAACATCGCGATCTGGTGGATGTCACCGGACGACCGCGACCTGATCCTCAACCAGATCGGCGACGTCCAGGTGGAGCGCGACGTGACGGGCCCGGCGTACGTGATGGTGGAGGGCTACGAAGCAACCTGGACGTTGACGCCCGGTTGAGAAGGGAGAGCGGGCACCCGAAGATGCCCGCCCATCGATCACCGGTAGTTCGTGAACTGCAGGGCGATCTCGAAGTCCTTGCCCTTCAGCAGCGCGATGACGTCCTGCAGCTGGTCCTTCTTCTTCCCGGACACCCGCAGCTGATCGCCCTGGATCTGCGCCTGGACCCCCTTCGGGCCCTCGTCCCGGATGAACTTGGCGATCTGCTTCGCCTTGTCCGACGCGATCCCCTGCAGGATCTTCCCGCCGATCTTGTAGATCTTGCCCGACAGCGCCGGCTCACCCGCCTCGAACGCCTTCAGCGAGATGTTCCGCTTGATCAGCTTCTCCTTGAACACCTCGACCGCGGCCAGGGCGCGCTCCTCGGTCTCGGACTCGATCGTGAGCGCCTCCTCACCGGCCCAGTTGATCGTCGTGCCGGTGCCGCGGAAGTCGAACCGGGTGCCCAGCTCCTTGCTCGCCTGGTTGAGCGCGTTGTCCACCTCCTGGCGGTCGACCTTGCTCACGACATCGAAAGAGGGATCCGCCACGTGTCCTCACACCTCGTACTCGCTCGTCAGAGGCCACCCAGCCTAGCCCCTGCCACCCGACGGGTAACCCGGTTGACCCCCGCTCTACTCCGTTGGGTAAGCTTCTCCACGGCCGGTGAGACCGGCCTGGGCGGGTTACCCGAGTGGCCAAAGGGGACTGGCTGTAAACCAGTTGGCTTACGCCTACGGGGGTTCGAATCCCTCACCCGCCACGTTCGTTCGTAGGAGAGCCCTGTCTGCGGAATGCGCAGACGGGGCTCTCTTCCGTTGTGTCTTTTGGGGGTCGAACCCCCAAACCCCCGCCAGGGGGCTCCGCCCCCTGGACCCCCGGGTGTGGTCACCCGCCGCCCGAACGGCCCAGTCGGTTTACCCGTTCTGGTGCGGTCAATTCCAAGATTGGTTTCGGACCGTGACCGTGTCCATTTTCGACTGCCCGGAAGTGCTGCATTCGGATATGTGAACCTGGTGTCTTCCCTGTTCGTCGGCTATGTGTTATTTGGGAGATATCGTCCGGTGATCGGTGTGCTGTCCTGGTGAATCCGCGCCTTGGGGGACTCGGCTGGACGATTCGGGGGAATGTCCACTGCGCCTTTCGATGTGACTCCTGAAATTCACCTTGCCGGGGGTAACGCATTTCTTGAGCGACTCGACCCCAGTCTGGGGCACAGGCTTCCGGGGAAATTTCACCGAGCCGTTGGAGGAGCACATGTCCATTCCCGTGACGTTGCGACCGGCCCGTGAGGAGCTGGTCCGGGTGCAGTACGCCGAACCCGAACTCGTCGCCGGGTACGCGAACGACCACGCCGGATGGGGACCCACCGCGCGTTACCACCATTCGCGGCGCTACGCCATCGACCAGGTGCTGGCCGGCTGCCCCGGCGGCGACCTGCTCGACGTCGGCTGCGGGCCCGGGATGATGGTGCGCCACCTGCTCGACACCCGGCCCGGCGACTTCCGCATCACCGCGTGCGACCAGTCGCCCGCCATGATCGAAGCCGTCGCGGCGCGGGCCGGCGCCAACGTGAAGGTCTCCGTCGGTGACATCCAGGAGATGCCGTTCGGCGACCGGCAGTTCGACGTCGTCCTCGCGATGGGCGTCCTCGAATACACCGACGCCGTCCTGGCGCTGCACGAGATCGCCCGTGTCACGCGGCCCGGCGGGCTCGTCGTCACGACGATGCTCAACCCGAGAAGCCCCTACCGGCTCTTCGAATGGGGCGTCTTCTGGCCCGCCCGCCGCACCCTCGGCGCCCTGGAACGGCTCGTCGGCGTCCCGCCCTCGAGACGGCACGGGGCCCGGCGCACCGGGATCGTCGCGCTCACCCCGCGGCGCCTGCGGGAACTCCTGTGGCGCGCCGGCCTGCAACCGGAGGAGGTCATCGCCTACGACGTCACCGCGTCGGTGCCGCCGTTCGACCGGCTGGCCCGCCGCCGCGACCGCTCGTGGCGGGCGCACCCGGAGACGACGATCGCGCGCGGCGCCAAGCGCTGGCTGGGCACCGGCTACCTGGTCTCCGCCCGGAAGCTCCACGGATAAGGGGGAACGGCCGGTTTCCCTTGCGGGAGAGGGAAACCGGCCGTCCTGGGGTGGCTGCGTCCGGGGTTACGCAGCCTGGGAAACCGGCGTCGAAGCCGGGGTCAGAGCGAGGTCGAGGACCTCGCGGACGTTGGCCACCGCGTGCACGTCCAGCTGGGCCAGCACCTCGGCCGGGACGTCGTCGAGGTCCGGCTCGTTGCGCTGCGGGATGATCACCGTCTTCATCCCCGCCCGGTGCGCCGCCAGCAGCTTCTGCTTCACGCCGCCGATCGGGAGGACGCGCCCGGTCAGTGACACCTCGCCGGTCATCGCGACGTCGGCGCGGACCACGCGGCCCGACAGCAGGGACGCCAGCGCCGTCGTCATCGTGATGCCCGCCGACGGCCCGTCCTTCGGGACCGCGCCCGCCGGCACGTGGACGTGGATGCCGCGCTTGCGCAGGTCGCCCACCGGCAGCTCCAGCTCCGCGCCGTGCGACCGCAGGTAGGACAGCGCGATCTGCACCGACTCCTTCATCACGTCGCCGAGCTGGCCGGTCAGCTGCAGCCCGGACGCGCCGGACTCCTCGTCGGCCAGCGACGCCTCGATGTAGAGGACGTCACCGCCGGCGCCGGTCACCGCCAGGCCGGTCGCCACGCCCGGGGTCGCGGTCCGCTGGGTCGACGCGGGCAGCGACGACTCCGGCAGGTGCCGCGGACGGCCCAGGTAGGTCTCCAGGTCTCCGGCGTCGATCGACAGCGGCAGCGAAACCTCGTCCAGCGCCACCTTGGTCGCGACCTTCCGCAGGACCTTGGCGATCGTCCGGTTCGCGTCGCGCACGCCCGCCTCGCGGGTGTACTCGGCGGCGATCCGGCTGAACGCCGCGTCGGTCAAAACCACGTCCGAAGTGCCCAGGCCGGCGCGCTCCAGCTCGCGGGGGAGCAGGTGGTCGCGGGCGATGGTGACCTTCTCGTGCTCGGTGTAGCCGTCCAGCGTGACGAGCTCCATGCGGTCCAGCAGCGGGCCGGGGATGGTCTCCAGCGCGTTGGCCGTGGCCAGGAACACGACGTCGGACAGGTCGAGCTCGACCTCGAGGTAGTGGTCGCGGAACGTGTGGTTCTGCTCCGGGTCCAGCACTTCGAGCAGCGCCGCGGTCGGGTCGCCGCGGTAGTCGGCGCCGACCTTGTCGATCTCGTCGAGCAGCACGACCGGGTTCATCGAGCCGGCTTCCTTGATGGCGCGGACGACCCGGCCCGGCAGCGCGCCGACGTAGGTGCGGCGGTGACCACGGATCTCCGCCTCGTCACGGATGCCGCCCAGCGCCACGCGGACGAACTTGCGGCCCATGGCCTTGGCGACGGACTCTCCCAGCGACGTCTTGCCGACCCCGGGAGGGCCCGCGAGGGCGAGCACGGCACCGGAACGACGGCCGCCGACCGGGCCGAGACCCGATTCCGCACGGCGCTTCCGGACGGCCAAGTACTCGATGATGCGTTCCTTGACGTCGTCCAGGCCCGCGTGGTCGGCGTCGAGCACCGCCCGCGCGGCCGCGATGTCGTAGACGTCCTCGGTGCGCTCGTTCCAGGGCAGCTCCAGGACGGTGTCCAGCCAGGTGCGGATCCAGCCGCCCTCCGGCGACTGCTCGGACGTGCGGTCCAGCTTGTCCACTTCGGCCAGTGCGGCCTTCTTGACGGCGTCGGGCAGCTCGGCCGCCTCGACGCGGGCGCGGTAGTCCGTCTCGTCGGCGGTGCCGTCGAGCTCGCCGAGCTCCTTGCGGATCGCTTCGAGCTGGCGGCGCAGCAGGAACTCCTTCTGCTGCTTCTCCATGCCCTCGGCGACGTCCTTGCGGATCGTGTCGGTCACCTCGAGCTCGGCCAGGTGCTCCTTGCTCCACTCGAGGGCCTTCTCCAGGCGGGCACTGACGTCCAAAGTGGACAGCAGCTCGAGCTTCTGCTCGGTGGACAGGTACGGCGCGTTGCCGGACAGGTCGGCGACCGCGGAGGCGTCCTCGACCTGCTGGACGGCGTCGATCAGCTGCCAGCCGCCGCGCTGCTGCAGGATCGAGATGACGACGGCCTTGTACTCGGCCGCGAGCTGCGCGGTGCGGTCGTCCGTGGTCTCGGTGGCGTCCTCGGCGTGCACCCAGCGGGCGGCGCCGGGGCCGTCGGCGATCCGGCCGACGAGCGCGCGGCCGGTGCCGCGCAGCAGGACGGCGGCCTTCCCGCCGGGCACGCGGCCGATGCGCTCGACCGTGGCGACGGTGCCGAAGCCGGCGTATTCGCCGTGGGCGCGGGGGACGATGAGGACCTCGGCCTTCTTGGTGGCCGCGGAAGAGCGGATGCCGGGGAAGGACGCCTGGCTCGGCGTCTTGGCCTGGGCGGACTCCACCGCGGCCCGCGTCTCGGTGTCGCTCAGGTCGAGCGGGACGACCATGCCCGGCAGCACGACGTCGTCATCGAGCGGGAGCACGGGCAGGAGGCGGGTGTCGGACATGTGCACTCCTCGGTTAGTTGAGTCTGCCTAGCTCAACTCTCCGATGGGTGTGTTTGTTTCCGATGGTGCGTTCGCCCACAGCGATCAGGGAAACCGCAGGTCAGAGCCCTGGTTTCGCGGCGACGGCGCACCAGGCGAACGGCCGCGCCTCCGCCTCCAGTGCGTTGATCTTCCGGTCCGGCCGCCAGTCCGGCAGGTGCACGATGCCCGGCTCCAGGAGCCGCCAGTCGCCGAACAACGGCTCGATTTCTTCGCGGTTGCGCAACCAGACCGGGTTGCTCGTCTTGCGGTACTGCTCGACGAACCAGCGCAGCCCCTCCAGGTACTGGCCGCTGCCGTCGCCCTCGCTCATCTGCGAAATCGCCAGCCAGCTGCCCGGCGCGAGCGCGTCCCGGTACGCCGCCAGCAGGCCGTCCGGGTCGTCGTCAGGGCCGACGAAGTGCAGCACCGCCGCCATGATCAGGCAGACCGGCTGGGAGAAGTCGATGAGCCGCCGGGTCTCCTCGGCGCGCAGCACGGACTTCGCGTCCCGCATGTCGGCCTGCACGATGCCGGCCCAGTCGGTCGCCATGCCCTCTTCGAGGATGAGCGTCGCGTGGGCGACGGCGACCGGCTCGTAGTCGACGTATACGACCTTCGCGTCGTGGTCCTCGGGCAGCTCGGCCTCGACGACCTCGTGCACGTTGCCGGCCGTCGGCACGCCCGAGCCGAGGTCGATGAACTGCCGGATCCCGGCCCGCAGCGCCGCGCGCACCGCGCGGTTCATGAACTCGCGGTTCTGCTTGGACCCCGGGCGCACCAGCGGCCACTGCTGCTCCATGCGCCTGCCGAACTCGCGGTCCACGGCCCAGTTCTGGGTACCGCCCAGGTACCAGTCGTAGATCCGGGCCGCGGACGGCTTCTCGGTGTCGACACCCTCGGGCGCTCTCGGCGCGGAATCCCGCTGGTCGGTCACTTCTCGGCTCCCCTCACTGGCGGCGGGGCCAGCCTATAAGCCCTGGGCAGCGCCGGTAATCCTCCAGTAGTTCACCGAACAGCCGGTCGACGCTGCCAGTACGTCCACAGGGGGCGGTAGCCCTGGGCGTACCAGAACGGCGTCGACAGCGGGTTCGCCGCCGCGTGGTGCAGCAGGACGACGTCCGCGCCCTCCTCGTCGAGGACGTGGTGGGCGTGGGTGGCCAGCGCGGTGCCGACGCCGGAGGACCGCGCCGCCTCCGCCACGGCCAGCGACGACAGGTAGCCGACGCGCGAAGCGGCGACGCGGCCGCTGATCCAGCCCGTCTCGCCCGGGTGCTGGACGCTCACCATGCCGAGCGGGCGGCCGTACAGCTCGGCGATCCACAGCGGCGGCTCCGGCCGCTTCAGCTGCTCGGCGAGGTCCTTGGCCAGGATGTCCTCGACGCCGGTGCGCCAGTTCACCGTGCCGTACTGGGCGTCGTAGGAGTGCAGTTCCATGCCGAGCGCCACGGCGGTTTCGAGGTCATCGGGCTCGGCGCGGCGGATCTTGACGCCCGGCGTCCCGAGCGGGGTCGCCGGGACGAGCCGCTGGGCCGGCCGGACCGCGACCACCCGCAGCGGCGCGAACCCGTGGTGCAGCATCTCGCGCGCGCCGGCGGCGTCCCGGCTCGCGCGCGGCACGATCGCCGCCGTCTCCGTGTCACCCGGCTCGGCGACCGCGCGCAGATGTTCATCCCAACGGGTGAGGAGGGCGTCGAGGACGGCCGCCGGCTGCGGGCCGGCCAGCTGGAGGTCGAGGCGGTGCTCGGTCAGCGCGCGCCACGGGGCGTTGGGGGCGTCGCGGTCGACCTGGACGCGGGACGCCAGCCCGGACGCGGCGGAGTCGCCCGTCGCCACCTCCAGGACCACGGCGTTTTCCGCCGCCTCGAAGGGAGTCGAACCGGGGAGCAGGGAGTCCACCGCCGCGAGCCGCGCCGCGTGTTCGGTGGCAATCACGTCGCTGTGCATGGGCCCATTGAAGCGCTACCCGCGCCGCCGTGTGCAGGGGAACTCCCGGAGTTACGACACCTGCCGTTTCACCCCTTGGTCCACGCAGGTCAGCGCGTTCGAGGCATTGTTAACCCTGGGGTGATCTCTTACTGTCTCGAAAGGGACACGGGTACGCCCTACGGGGTACGGTATGGCCCTTGTCCACACCCGAAGTCACGGATCAGCACCGGTGGACAAGCCGGGAGGGAAGGTCGGATGCCGGACACCAACGCCCACGGCGACGCCGTCGCGCAGGCGCAGCCCGGGCCGGGAGCCGCTTCCGGGACACCACCCGTCTCCGCCGAAGCCCGCACCGACGAGCGCCGCTTCCGCGTGTACACCTTCGCCGTCCTGAGCCTCGGGCTCGTCGCCGCGTTCGCCGTCGGCTCGTGGCTGCCGTTCGAGTGGAACGACCGGCTGCTGTGGATCGGGCCGGTGCTCGCGGTCGCCTTCCTGCTCGCCGAACAGCTCGGCATCAACGTCGACGTCCGCAGCGGCATCTCCTGGACCATCTCCTTCACCGAGATCCCGCTCGTCATCGGCTTCTTCATTGCGCCGTTCGAGGTCGTGCTGGCCGCGCACCTGATCGCCGGGATCGGCACGCTGCTGGCCAGGAAGGTCGCCGGCCGCGTCCTCTACAACGCGGGCGCGTTCCTGCTCGAGATCACCGGCGCCTTCGCGGTCGCCGGGCTGGTCAAGCACGCCGTCGGGACCGGCGACAAGATCCCGTGGGTCGCCGCGCTGGCCGGCACCCTGACCGCGCCGCTCGTGAGCACGCTGCTCGCACTGGCCGCGGTCCGCGTGCTGCGCCGCCGGATGCGGGTCAGCACCGCGGTCCGGCTCACCGCGCGGATCCTGGTCGTCGGCTTCGTCAACGCGTCTGTCGGCCTCTCCGGCTACCTCGTCATCTCCAGCACGCCCAAGGCGTGGCCGCTGGTGCTCGCCGTCTTCCTCGGCCTCACCGCGCTGTACTGGGCGTACTCCGACCTGCTGCGCGAGCAGCGGGACATGGAGGCGCTCTCCGACGTCAGCCTGATGGTGGCCCGCTCCGGCCAGCAGGCCGCGGCCCGCCCGGCCAGCCGCGCGGACGAGCTCGTCGGCGGCGTCGACGTCCGCGAATGGGCGACGATCGCCGAGCGGATCAAGGACCAGCTCGCCGCCGGCCGGGTCGTGCTGAGACTCCGGCTGGAGCCGAAGGACACCATGCGGGTCGTGGTCGCCGGCGACGACCTGCCGCCCGCCGACCCGGCCGCCGACGACCCGCTGCTGCGCCTGCCCGGCGCGCACGTCCGGCACTTCCGGATCACCGAGGCCAACCCCGACGTCCGCGCGGCGCTGCTCGACCGCGGCGCGCAGGAGGCGCTCGTCGTGCCGCTGCGCAGCGCGAACCGGCTGCTCGGCGTGGTCGAGGCGCACGACCGGCTGTCCCGCTGGCGCGGCTTCGGCAAGTACGACGTCCAGCTGCTCGGCACGATGGCCAGCCACCTCGCGACGTCGCTGGACAACCGGCGCCTGCTGGCGACGCTGCGCCACGACGCCTACCACGACCCGCTCACCGGGCACCTCAACCGGCCGGGCTTCCGGCAGGTGGCGAAGGAGCCGCTGCGGGACTTCGCCAACGCCGTGGTGCTGCGGATCGACCTCGACGTCTTCTCGACGGTCAGCGACGCGCTCGGCTACGCCTGGGCCGACCGGATGGTCGTCGCGGCCGGCCGCCGCATCCGCGACGCGCTCGGCCCGGACGTCCCGCTGGCCCGGCTGGAAGGCGCGTCCTTCGCGGCGCTGCTCGTCGGCTGCCCGCCGGAGGACGCCCACCGCGCGGCCGAGCGGCTGCGCGAAGAGCTGTCGGCGCCGTATCCGGTCGACCGGCTGTCGGTCGAGGCGAACGCGATGATCGGCTACGCGACGACGTCCGCGGAAGAACCCGGCGACGTCGTCGACATCGAAGGCCTCTTGCAGCGTGCTGATGTGGCGGTGCGGGCCACGAAGGGCGGCGAAGAGGTGCGCGGCTACGTGCCGAGCATGGGCCAGATCTTCCTGCGCCGGTTCCAGATGGTGACGCAGTTCCGGCAGTCCCTCGAGGACGGCCAGGTCAGCGTGCACTACCAGCCGAAGATCACGCTGCCGAACCGGCAGGTGCAGGGCGTCGAGGCGCTGGTGCGCTGGGTGCACCCGGAGTTCGGCAGGCTCGGCCCGGACGAGTTCGTCCCGGCCATCGAGGCGGCCGGCCTGATCGGCGTCCTGACGGGATTCGTGCTCGGCGAGGCGCTCAAGCGCTGCCGGAAGTGGCTCGACGAGGGCCTGCGGATCTCGGTGGCGGTCAACCTGTCGGTGCGCAACCTGGCCGACGAGGACTTCCCGAACAAGGTCGCCCGCGAGCTGGAGCACCACGGCATCCCGCCGGAGCTGCTGACGTTCGAGCTGACCGAGTCCGGCGTGATGTCCGACCCGCAGAAGGCGCTGCCGATCCTGCGCGAGCTGCACTCGCTCGGCATCACGCTCGCCGTGGACGACTTCGGGACCGGGTACTCGTCGCTGGCCTACCTGCGGCAGCTGCCGGTCGACCAGGTCAAGATCGACAAGAGCTTCGTCCTCGGGATGGGCACGGACCTCGGCGACCTGGCGGTCGTGCGGTCGATCGTCGAGCTGGGCCACTCGCTCGGGCTGACGGTGGTGGCCGAGGGCGTCGAGGAGGACGTGGCGCGTGATCAGCTCGAGGCGATGGGGTGTGACGTCGCCCAGGGCTACCTGATCTCGCGGCCGCTGCCGGAGGACCGCCTGGAGGCGTGGCTGCAGGCCCGGACGGCGCGCTCGCCGGGGCGGCACTCGGAGACGGTGTTGACCCTCCTGACCTGAGGTTTCGTGGTTTGGGGACCCCGGTTGCACGGCCGGGTGAAGCCCCTTGCTAATCTTTCCAAGTCCTCGCGAGAGGCCAGGCCCCTTTAGCTCAGTCGGCAGAGCGTCTCCATGGTAAGGAGAAGGTCTACGGTTCGATTCCGTAAAGGGGCTCTCGACCTCAGCCGCGTCACGCCTGCGTGTCGCGGCTTGGGTCATGTAAGGGCGGTGTAGCTCAGTTGGCAGAGCAAGCGGCTCATAATCGCTGTGTCGCCGGTTCAAGTCCGGCCACCGCTACGCGGTAACGACGGGGCTGGCCCCCGGACCTGAGAGAGAAGGAAACGCTGTGGCTGCCACCGACGTGCGACCCAAGATCACGCTGGCGTGCGAAGAGTGCAAGCACCGCAACTACATCACCAAGAAGAACCGGCGCAACAACCCGGATCGCCTGGAGATGAAGAAGTTCTGCCCGAACTGCGGTACGCACCGGACTCACAAAGAGACCCGCTGAGTAGCGCGTTCTCACCAGCTTCGAAGGGCCGCCCCGGATCTCCCGGGGCGGCCCTTCGCTGTTGGTAGCCTCTCCGGGTGCCCTTGGACCAGTCGTTCACCGGGCGGAGCTATCCGCCGGAGACCAGTTACGAAGTGAGCCGGGAGAAGATCCGGGAGTTCGCCGACGCGATCGGCGACCCCAACCCGGTCTACCACGACCCGGAGGCGGCCCGCGCGGCGGGCCACCCGGACGTGATCGCCCCGCCGACGTTCCTCACGATCATCAACCTCGCCTCGATCAACGCGATCGTCGCCGACCCCGAACTGGGGCTCGACTACTCGCGGATGGTCCACGGCGACCAGGGCTTCACCCACACGCGCCCGGTGTTCGCCGGCGACGTGCTCGAGGTGACGACCCACATCGACGGGATCATGGCCCGCGCCGGCAACGACTTCATCAACCTGCGCGCCGACATCACCGACGCCGCGGGCCAGAAGGTCTGCACCACCCGCGCGCAGCTGGTGGTCCGAGGGGAGACCGCGTGAACACTGGTGACGAGCTGCCCGCCCTCGAGGTCCGGATCACCCGCGAGCAGCTGGTCCGCTACGCCGGGGCGGCGCTGGACTTCAACCCGATCCACTGGAACGAGGCGTTCGCCAAGGAGGTCGGCCTCCCGGACGTGATCGCGCACGGGATGCTGACGATGGCGGTGGCGGGCCGCGTGGTGACGGACTGGCTCGGCGACCCGGGCCGGCTCGTCGACTTCAGCGCCCGGTTCACCCGGCCGGTCGTGGTGCCGAACACGCCCGAGGGTGCCGTGGTGGAGGTGACCGGGAAGGTCGCGGACGTCAAGGACGACGGCATCGCGCGGATCGACCTGGTGGTGAAGTTCGACGGGAAGACCGTGCTGGGCAAGCCACAGGCCCTGGTCCGCACTTGACCTCCCGCCCGCCGGGTCGTGAGTGGTAAGGCGAGTTCTAACTCGCCTTACCACTCACGACCAGCCGCGGCAGGCTCGCTACGGGAGCTTCAGCAGGGACACCACCGCGTCGGCCATGCCTTGTTCGCCCCGCGCGTTCGGGTGCAGCGGGGCGGCCGGTGACGCCGGCAGCAGCCCTTCCACCCAGCGCTTGTCCGAGGCCGCACACACGTCGTGGCCCTTCCCCGGCGTTGCCGTGTCCGCGTAGCCCGCGCGGTGGGCGTCCGCCTGGTCCTCGAGCATCTTGTTCAGCTTCTCCAGCTCGCCGCGGAAGTACGCGATGTCGCCCGCGCCGAACGGGAGGGCGGGCCAGCAGCCGTCGCCGTCCGGGAGGACCGTCGGGTAGCCGACCACCACGACCTTCGCCTTCGGGGCCTTCGTGTGGATGCGGTCGAGGATCGCGCCGACCTTCGGGGCCGTCGCGTCGATGCGCTCGGCCAGCTGGTCGTGGCCGCCCGCGGTCAGGCGGTCCTTGCACGGCGAGCCGTTCGGGTGCGTGGTCGCGCAACCCGACGCGTACGAGAAGAACCCCACGTCGTTGCCGCCGATCCCGAGCGTAACCAGGGTCGTGTCCGCGGTCACCGCGTCCAGCTGGGGCGGGTTCGTGCCGTTGTCCGTCTTCTGGGCCGCCGTCAGGTGCGCTGTCGTCGCGCCGCCGCAGCTGACGTCGGCGAACGCGGCCGGCTTCAGCTTCGCCGAGACCAGGTGCGGGTAGTTGTCGTCCGACCGCTCGCAGCCCGCCGGCGTGCCCGCCTGGCGCCCGGTCCGTGGCGAGGACGTGTACGAATCGCCGAGGGCGACGTAGCGGCCGGAGCCGCCGCCGGTGTCCGCGCCGTCCGGGGGCGCCGACGACGAGCCGTGCTGCCACTTGTAGTACCCGTAGACCAGCAACCCGACCACGAGCACGACCACCAGGCAGCCGCCGCCACCGCTCTTCTTCGCCACTTCTTCGTTTCTACCGAAACCGGTCCCGCGGCGAGCTAGCCAATCCGGGTGACGCGGGGTCAGCTCGCGATGAGCTCCGCCGCGAGCTCCAGGGCGTGGTCGACATCCTTCGCGACGTAGTGCAGGTCGAGGAGCACCTCCGTGATGCCCGCTTCGCGCGCCACGTCGAGGCACGGCGGGACGTCGGCGACCGTGTCGACGCCGGTGCCCGGCCGCGGGTTGATCCGCAGCACGCGGCGCAGGGCGCCCGGGTCGCGGCCGGCCTTCTCCGCCGCTTCGAGCGCAACGGACCAGAGGCCGTCGAGGTACTGCTTCGGCATCCAGCCGGCCAGCCAGCCGTCCGCGCGGCGCCCCACCCTGGCCAGCGCCGCCGGCGAAAACCCGCCGAGCAGCACCGGCGGGCGGGGCTCCTGCGCCGGGCGCAGGCCGACCGTCGACGGCGCGATCCGCCACTGCGGGCCCGCGTGCTCCACCGGGTCGCCGGTCCACAGCGCGTCCAGCGCGTCGAGCAGGTCTTCGAGCCGCTTGCCCCGGCCGGCCCACGGCACGCCGGTGGCGAAGTACTCCTCGCGCAGCCAGCCGAGCCCGAAGCCGACGTCGAGGCGTCCCGCGCTGGCCAGGTCGAGCGAGGTCAGGGCCCTGGCCAGGAGCACCGGGGAATAGACCGGGCCGGTCAGGGCGCTCATCCCGAGGCGGGTCGTGCTCGTGACGGCGGCCGCGGCCGCCAGCGTCGTGAACGGGTCGGCGAAGCTCTCGAACTCCTTGGGGTACGGCTGCTCCGGCGTCCCGCCGCCCGGGTACAGGTCCGACGGCTCCAGGGGCGTCAGGATGCGGTCGCCCACCCAGAGCGACGCGTAGCCGAGGCCCTCGGCGGCGGCCGCGAAGCGCGGCACGGCGGCCGGGTCGGCGAGCGGGCCGTACTGCGGGAGCGCGAGCCCGAGCCGCGTCGGAGCCCCCGCCGGACGGGGGGTGGTCGTCATGGCGGACATCCTGGCATGATCAGGAGGTCGGCGGGGAGTTTTCCGCAGGCCGGCCGGGGTGCGGTGGTCGATCGGGGGGCGCGGTTGCGGGCCCCCGCGAGGCTTGCCGTAGACTTCGGGACTTGGAACGCACTACGGTCATCCCCGCCTGGATGGTGGGGACGGTCGAATGCGTCCTCCGGGGCTCCGAGCGATCGGGGCTCCACAGGGGTGTAGCTCAATTGGCAGAGCAGCGGTCTCCAAAACCGCAGGTTGCAGGTTCAAGTCCTGTCACCCCTGCGTAACGGAACTGGTGGAGCGGAGGAGTGGTCGTGAGCGACAGCGACGCCAGCGGCGGCGAGCAGGAGCAGGACGGCGCCGGGCAGAAGCCCGAGAGCCCGTCCCGTCCCGTCACAGCTGCCGCCCGGCGTGAGCGCCGTGCGACCGCTCGTCCGGCGGGGAAGTCCGCGGCACGTGCGGACGACAAGACCCGCCCGGCCGGGAAGTCGGGGGAGAAGACCGCCCCCGACGCCAAGGGCGCGCCGACTCCGAAGCGGGACCAGAAGCCGAAGAAGGCCTCCGTGTTCGCGCGGCTGGTGCGCTTCATCCGCGAGGTCTGGGCGGAGCTGCGCAAGGTCATCTGGCCGAACCGCAAGCAGATGGTCACCTACACCGCCGTCGTGCTGATCTTCGTGGTGTTCATGGTGGCCCTGGTGAGCGTCTTGGACTTCGCGTTCAAGAAGGGCATCGGCGCGATCTTCGGCTGACCCGCCGCCGAGCCGCGCGGGCCGGCCCGGCCGACCCGGCAATGATCAACTGAGAGGACGGAACGTGACCTCCGACAACGGCACAGCAGCCGGTCACGACCTGACCGAGCTTTCCGACGAGCAGGTGCACACGGCACTCGGTGACGAGGAGTCGGAACACCTCGAGCCCGTCGACGTGTCGGACTCCGAGGTCGACGACGACGCTTCCGATGACGGCGACGCTTCCGTCGACGTGGACGAGACCGAGGCCGAGCCCGCCGCGGACGACGAGGACCCGGTCGCCAAGCTGCGTTCCGAGCTGCTCGCCGCGCCCGGCGAGTGGTACGTCGTGCACTCGTACGCGGGTTACGAGAACAAGGTGAAGACCAACCTCGAGACCCGGACGCAGACCCTGGACGTCGAGGACTACATCTTCCAGATCGAGGTCCCGACCGAAGAGGTCACCGAGATCAAGAACGGCCAGCGCAAGCAGGTGCAGCGCAAGGTGCTGCCCGGCTACATCCTGGTCCGGATGGACCTGAACGACGCCTCGTGGAGCGCGGTGCGCAACACGCCGGGTGTCACCGGGTTCGTCGGCGCCACCTCGCGGCCGTCGCCGCTGACCGTGGACGAGGTGCTGAAGTTCCTCGCGCCGCAGGTCGAGAAGGAAGCCCCGGCCAAGGCCAGCAAGGGCGAAGCGGCCGCCACGGCGCCGCTCGGCGGCCCGGCCGTCGAGGTCGACTTCGAGGTCGGCGAGTCGGTCACGGTCATGGACGGCCCGTTCGCGACGCTGCCGGCGACGATCTCCGAGGTCAACGTCGACGGGCAGAAGCTGAAGGTCCTGGTGTCGATCTTCGGCCGGGAGACCCCGGTCGAGCTGTCGTTCAACCAGGTCTCCAAGATCTGACGGCCGGCCGTTCCGGCCGCAGTCCCCGCGTCCACGGCAGGTACGCGGGGAACGTAGTACAGGACAGGAAAAGAAATGCCACCCAAGAAGAAGAAGCTTGCGGCGATCATCAAGCTGCAGATCAAGGCGGGTGCGGCCAACCCCGCGCCGCCGGTCGGCCCCGCGCTGGGTCAGCACGGCGTCAACATCATGGAGTTCTGCAAGGCCTACAACGCCGCGACCGAGTCGCAGCGCGGGGACGTCGTCCCGGTCGAGATCTCCGTGTACGAGGACCGGTCGTTCGACTTCAAGCTGAAGACGCCGCCGGCCGCGCGACTGCTGCTCAAGGCCGCTGGTGTCGAGAAGGGCTCCGGCGAGCCGCACAAGACCAAGGTCGCCAAGGTCACCTGGGACCAGGTCCGCGAGAT
This sequence comes from Amycolatopsis vancoresmycina, assembly GCF_000716785.1. Classification (GTDB taxonomy): domain Bacteria; phylum Actinomycetota; class Actinomycetes; order Mycobacteriales; family Pseudonocardiaceae; genus Amycolatopsis; species Amycolatopsis vancoresmycina. The sequence goes on along the minus strand of NZ_JNYY01000005.1, from coordinate 534,124 downwards.
CGCCAAGACCAAGGAGACCGACCTCAACGCGCACGACATCGACCAGGCCGCGAAGATCATCGCCGGCACTGCTCGTTCGATGGGCATCACGGTCGTCGACGCCTGAGTCTCTGAAGTACCCGTGGGAGAGCCAGTGCTGGCTCGCACCACACTGATCCGTTTTCGAAGTTAAGGACAGAAGCAATGCCCAAGCACAGCAAGGCTTACCGCCAGGCTGCGGAGCTCGTCGACAAGGCGCGTCTGTACGCGCCGCTCGAGGCCGCGAAGCTGGCGAAGGAGACCTCCAAGACCAAGATGGACGCGACCGTCGAGGTCGCGATGCGTCTCGGTGTGGACCCCCGCAAGGCCGACCAGATGGTCCGCGGCACCGTGAACCTGCCGCACGGCACCGGTAAGACCGCCCGCGTCATCGTCTTCGCCGTCGGCGACAAGGCCGCCGAGGCCGAAGCCGCCGGCGCGGACGCGGTCGGCACCGACGAACTGATCGAGCGCATCCAGGGTGGCTGGCTCGACTTCGACGCCGCGATCGCGACGCCGGACCAGATGGCCAAGGTGGGCCGCATCGCCCGCATCCTCGGCCCGCGCGGCCTGATGCCGAACCCGAAGACCGGCACGGTGACCCCCGCGGTCGCGAAGGCCGTGCAGGACATCAAGGGCGGTAAGATCAACTTCCGCGTCGACAAGCAGGCCAACCTGCACCTGGTGATCGGCAAGGCTTCCTTCGACACGGAGAAGCTGGTCGAGAACTACGCGGCGGCGCTGGACGAGATCCTGCGTGCCAAGCCGTCGTCGGCGAAGGGCCGCTACCTGAAGAAGGTCACCTTCACCACGACGATGGGCCCGGGCATCCCGGTCGACCCGCTGCGGACCCGCAACCTCCTTTCCGAGGAAGCGGCAGTCTGAGGCTGAGATCACCAGAAAGGGCGTCCCCGCGTGCTGCGGGGGCGCCCTTTCTTCGTGTCTTATTGACAGCATGCCGACTTTCGCGTCGTTCGACGGCCTCCGGTTGAACTACACGGTGTGGGAGGGCGACGGCGCCCACCGCCCGGTGCTGCTGCAGCACGGGTTCGCCGCGGACACGAACGCGAACTGGATCTCGACCGGGGTCGTCGCGGCCCTGCGGTCGGCGGGCTTCACGGTGATTTCGCTGGACGCGCGCGGCCACGGCCGGTCCGAGAAGCCGCACGACGAGTCCCGCTACACGTCGGACAGCATGGCCCGGGACGTCTCGGCCTTGCTGGACGAGCTGCGCCTCGACGAGGTGTCGATGGTGGGCTACTCGATGGGCGCGATCATCGCGTTGACGGTGACGGCGGCGGACAAGCGGATCCGCTGCCTGGCCACGGGCGGTGTGGGCTCGGGGATCGTCGACTTCGGCGGGGTGGACCTGCGCGTGGTGAAGCCGGCGGACATCGCATCGGCGCTGCTGGCTGAGGACCCTTCCACGGTGCCTCCTTCGGGCGTGCCGTTCCGGTTGCTGGCCGACGCGACAGGTGGGGATCGTCAGGCGCTGGCGGCGGTCGCGCTGGCTTCGCGGGAGGGGCGCTTGGACCTGTCGTCGATCGGGGTGCCGACGCTGGTGCTGGCGGGCGAGCAGGACCAGCTGGCGGCGGAGCCGGAGAGGCTGGCGGCGGCGATCGCGGGGGCGCGGCTGGTCCGGATCCCGGGCGACCACATGACGGCGGTGATGTCACCGGCGTTCGCGGAGGCGCTGGTTTCGTTCCTCTCGGCGCCGCACCCGCGCTGAGTCAGCCGGTCGGGGCGGTGGTGGGTGTCCCGCTGCACTTCGCCGGGCCGGGCGCGTGGCCGGTGATGAGCCACTGGCCCAGTTCCACCTTGGACACCGTGAAGACCCCCAGTGCGGGGCCGCCGGTGATCGGGAACGAGCAGGAGTCGATCGTCACCACGTCGCCGGGCAGGGGTTCGGAGACGTACGACGGCACCGATTCGGCGTAGTCGTTGCGGTTCTTCGGCTGCACCTGCGCGTGGATCGCCTGGACCGCCTGCCGGCAGTCGTTCTGCCCGAGGTCCTGGGCGAACTTGCTCTGGATGTCGACGCCCTTCGTCGCGTCGTAGGCGAACCGGCCGCAGGCGTCATCGACGCTGCCCTGGGCGATGTCCTGGTACACGAAGCGAACGGCCTCGTACGGGTTCTTCGAGAACACGTGGTTCGTGTGGTACTTCCCGCCGCCCTCCTGGGCCAGCTGGGCCGAGGACTTGCCCGAGTCGCTCGGGAAGAAGTGGTTGTACAGCAACGTGGCGGCGATGCCCAGGATGACGATCGCCAGCACCCAGGCGAGGACCTTCTTGCCGAGCCAGGTGGCCCACTTCGGCGCGCGACGGCGTTCGGTGGGGACCAGCTGGTAGCCCGGCGGGATCATCGGCGGCTGGCCGCCCTGTTGGGGGACTGGCTGCGACGGCGGGGCTTGGACCACCCCTGCGTCCGCGACGGGCGCCGGCTGGTTGCCCTGCTGGGCCTGGGTGAACCGCAGGTAGTCCTGGAACTGCTGGAACTGGCGGAACTGCTCCAGCTCCGCCGGGTCCACCGGCGGCTGCGCGGCCGCGCCGGAGGGCTGCGGGAGGGCGGGGGCGGATGGCTGGGGCAGCGCCGGGGGGCCGCCCGTGGGCGTGTTCGGGCCCGCCGGTTCGATTTCCGAGCCCGGCTTTCCGTCATCGCGCTGCTCCGCCACGTGACTATGATGCCCCACTCCGCCGCGTAGGTGGGGGGTGGAGAAGGCTTGCCGACTTGACAAGGTATTCTTGACGACGTTCTACCGAAGACCGCTGGTTTTCCCCGCTCCAACGGGGAACGAAGGTCCCGCAGCACGCCGGGCGGCCCGCGCAGGAGGAACGAGGCCGGGCACCCAGGTGCCCGATGACGCCCCGCGCCTGCTTGCGCGAGGGCGTTTCGTCGTTTGGGGGGCTCCTCGAAAAGCCAGTGGACACACTAGCCAAGAGAGGAGGCGACCATGGCGAAGCCCGACAAGGTGGCGGCCGTCGCCGAGATCGCGGAGAGCTTCCGCACCAGCTCGGCCACCGTCGTTACCCAGTACACCGGCCTCTCCGTGTCCCAGCTGTCCCAGCTGCGCCGCGCTCTCGGCACCAGTGCCAAGTACCGGGTCGCGAAGAACACCCTCGTCAAGCGGGCGGCCGAGGACGCCGGTGTGCAGGGTCTCGAGGACCTGTTCGTCGGTGCCACCGCCATCGCCTTCGTCGAGGGTGAAGCGGTCGACGCCGCCAAGGCGCTTCGCGACTTCGCGAAGGACAACAACGCGCTTGTCATCAAGGGCGGCTACATGGACGGCAAGCCGCTGTCCGTGGACGAGATCAACCGGATCGCCGATCTCGACAGCCGTGAGGTCCTGCTCGCCAAGGCGGCGGGCGCGTTCAAGGCGAAGCTTTCCCAGGCCGCCGCGCTGTTCCAGGCGCCGGCGTCCCAGGTCGCCCGCCTGGCTGCCGCGCTGGAAGAAAAGCAGCGCGAAGCCGCCGGTACCGAAGCAGCCGAAGCACCCGCCGAGAGCTGAACCACCCCCACCCCGAACGTCTAGTTCGTTTTTCTGAGAGGAAGCCATCATGGCGAAGCTGAGCACCGCCGAGCTGATCGACGCCTTCAAGGAGCTGACCCTCCTCGAGCTGTCCGAGTTCGTGAAGGAGTTCGAGGAGACCTTCGACGTCACCGCCGCCGCGCCGGTCGCCGTCGCCGCCGCCGGCCCCGCCGGTGCCGCCCCGGCCGCCGTCGAGGAGCAGGACGAGTTCGACGTCGTCCTCGAGGGCGCCGGCGACAAGAAGATCCAGGTCATCAAGGTCGTCCGCGAGGTCGTCTCGGGCCTGGGCCTGAAGGAGGCCAAGGAGCTGGTCGAGGCCGCTCCCAAGGCCCTCCTGGAGAAGGTCGACAAGGAGGCCGCCGAGGCCGCCAAGGAGAAGCTCGAGGCCGCGGGCGCCAAGATCTCCATCAAGTGATTTCCGGCGCGCAAGCGCCCACCGCGAACGGGCGGGTACCCACCAGGGTGCCCGCCCGTTCCGTTTTGCCGGAAGTGCCCGGATGTTGCGGCAGCGCACCCGGCAGCGACTCGATGACCATGACCGACCCCGAACACCTCGAGCTCCTCGCCCGCCGGCTGACCGACCGCGAGCCGCGGCTCGCCCTGTCCGTGGCGGCCGTGGTCGCGCCCGTGCTGTTCCTCCTGGTCGTCGCCGCCTTCGCGGTGATCCCCTAGGGCCGGTGTCCGAATAGCCCCGGTCCCCTAAACAGCGGGATCCGGGGCCGCAAGAACTGCGCTGTTGCCCCGTTTGGGCTACCGTGCTGCCCATTGGCGATCACGGCGGGATGACGATGGGCCCGGGGCTGGCCAGAAAAGAAAACTGGTGAGTAACCTGTTCGCACTCAGCTCGTTGCACCTGGTTGACGCGGGTTCGTGGGCGCCACCGGCCCACATCCGCCGCCGGCGTGGGTGGCAGGGTGTGGCAGCGGGCGCAATGACGCGGAACAGCTCCTGGAGGTGCGATGGGTGCCGAGGTGGTCATCGAAGGTCTGACCAAGTCCTTCGGTAAGCAGGCCATCTGGCGGGACGTCACGTTGACGCTGCCCCCGGGCGAAGTGTCGGCGATGCTCGGACCGTCGGGAACCGGCAAGTCGGTGTTCCTCAAGTCGATGATCGGGCTGCTCAAGCCCGACCGCGGCCGCTGCGTGATCAACGGTGTCGACATCGTCACCTGCTCCGAGCACAAGCTCTACGAGATCCGGAAGCTCTTCGGCGTCCTCTTCCAGGACGGCGCGCTGTTCGGCTCGATGAACCTCTACGACAACGTCGCCTTCCCGCTGCGCGAGCACACGAAGAAGTCCGAGACGGAAATCCGCCGGATCGTCCTCGAAAAGCTCGACATGACCGGTCTGAACGGCGCCGACAAGAAGCTCCCGGGCGAGATCTCCGGCGGTATGCGCAAGCGCGCCGGCCTGGCCCGCGCCCTGGTGCTCGACCCCGAGATCATCCTGGTCGACGAGCCGGACTCCGGCCTCGACCCGGTCCGCACCACCTACATCTCACAGCTGTTCCTCGACGTCAACGCGCAGATCGACGCCACCTTCCTGATCGTCACGCACAACATCAACCTGGCCCGCACGGTCCCGGACAACCTGGGCATGCTCTTCCGCAAGGAACTGGTCATGTTCGGCCCGCGCGAGGTGCTGCTGACCAGCGAGGAGCCGGTCGTCAAGCAGTTCCTCAACGGCAAGATGCAGGGCCCGATCGGCATGTCCGAGGAGAAGGACAGCGCCCAGATCGCCGCCGAGCAGGCGATGTTCGACGCCGGCCACCACGCGGGCGGGGTCGAGGACGTCTCCGGCGTGCCGCCGCAGATGCAGCCGACGCCCGGCGTGCCCACCCGGATGGGGGCCGTCCGCCGGAAGGACCGCGTCATGGAGATCATGCACCGGCTGCCGCCGGCCGCGCAGGAGAGCATCATCGCCTCGCTGAGCCCCGAGGAGCAGCACCACTACGGCGTGCACCCGCGGCGGGTCGCGCAGGCCCAGCAGCAGGTGCAGCAGCAGGTCCCGGCCGGGATGCGGCCGCCGGGTGACGGCGTCCCGAACCAGCACCACGGCCAGCTGCCCGCCGACCAGGTCGCCCGCATCCCCGGCGGCCAGCCGCCCAGATCCGGCACGCACCGGATGCCACCGAACAACGGGCCAGGTGGCCGGTGAGCTCTCCCGCAACACAGGCGAAGATCCCCGGGATCGGCATGCTCCGCGAGACCGGGAACCTGTTCGCTCTCGGCCTGGACATCGTCCGCGGCCTGTTCCAGCGGCCCTTCCAGCTGCGGGAGTTCATCCAGCAGTCCTGGTTCATCGCGAGCGTGACCATCCTGCCGACGGCCCTGGTGGCCATCCCGTTCGGCGCGGTCATCTCGCTGCAGTTCGGCTCGCTCGCCCGCCAGCTGGGCGCGCAGTCCTACACCGGCGCGGGCTCCGTGCTCGCCACCGTGCAGCAGGCCAGTCCGCTGGTCACCGCGCTGCTGGTGGCGGGCGCGGGCGGCTCGGCCGTCTGCGCCGACATCGGCGCCCGGACCATCCGCGAAGAGATCGCCGCGATGGAGGTGCTCGGCGTCTCCGCGGTCCAGCGGCTGATCGTGCCGCGCACCCTCGCGATGATGCTGGTCGCGCTCCTGCTCAACGGCATGGTCAGCGTCATCGGCGTGCTCGGCGGCTACTTCTTCAACGTCGTGCTGCAGGGCGGGACGCCGGGTGCGTACCTGGCCAGCTTCTCGGCCCTCGCGCAGCTGCCCGACCTCTGGGTCGGTGAGATCAAGGCGCTGATCTTCGGGTTCATCGCCGCCGTCGTCGCGTCCTACCGGGGCCTGAACCCCTCCGGCGGCCCGAAGGGCGTCGGGGACGCGGTGAACCAGTCGGTGGTCATCACGTTCCTGCTGCTGTTCGTCGTGAACTTCGTGATCACCCTGATCTACCTGCAGATCGTGCCCGGAAAGCTGGACTAGCGCCATGACGTTCCTCCAGGGCGCGAAACGCGTCGCCAACCGTCCGTTGCAGACGCTGGACACCCTCGGTGACCAGATGTCGTTCTACGGCCGCGCTCTCCTGTGGACGCCGCGGACGCTGCGCCGCTACACCAAAGAGGTGCTCCGGCTGCTGGCGGAGGTGAGCTTCGGCTCCGGCTCGCTGGCGGTCATCGGCGGCACGGTCGGCGTGATGGTCGGCCTGACGCTGTTCACCGGTGTCCTCGTCGGCCTCCAGGGCTACTCGGCGCTGAACTCGATCGGGACGTCGGCCTTCACCGGCTTCCTGACCGCGTTCTTCAACACCCGCGAGATCGCGCCGCTGGTCGCCGGCCTCGCGCTGAGCGCCACCGTCGGCGCCGGGTTCACCGCCCAGCTGGGCGCGATGCGGATCTCCGAGGAGATCGACGCGCTGGAAGTCATGGGCGTGCCGAGCCTGCCGTACCTGGTGACGACGCGGATCATCGCCGGGTTCGTCGCGGTCATCCCGCTCTACATCATCGGCCTGCTGAGCTCGTACCTCGCGTCACGACTGGTCGTCATCTACATCTACAACCAGTCCGCGGGCACCTACGACCACTACTTCGACCTGTTCTTACCACCGCAGGACGTGCTGTATTCGTTCATCAAGGTGCTGCTGTTCAGCGTCCTGATCATCCTGTCGCACTGCTACTTCGGGTACCGGGCGACCGGCGGCCCGGCCGGTGTCGGCGTCGCGGTCGGCAAGGCCGTGCGGCTGTCGATCGTCACGGTGTCGATCATGAACTTCTTCATCGGGTTCGCCATCTGGGGAACCGACGTCACGGTAAGGATCGCGGGATGAGGGTGCTCCGGCGCAGGCTGCTCGGCCTGCTGCTCATCGCCGTGATGGTCGGCGGGGTGGCGCTGTCCATCGCGCTCTACGACAAGGCGTTCACGCCCGTCGTCACGGTCAAGCTGCAGGCCGACAAGATCGGCAACCAGCTGATCAAGCAGTCCGACGTCAAGGTGCGCGGGCTGATCGTCGGCTCGGTGCAGGACATCGTCGCCACCGACCACGGCGCCGAGCTCACGCTCGCCCTCAAGCCCGAGTCGGCGAAGCTGATCCCGGAGAACGTCTCGGCGCGGTTCCTGCCGAAGACGCTCTTCGGCGAGCGGTTCGTCTCGCTGGAAATCCCGAAGGACCCTTCGGCGAAGACCCTGGCCACCGGCGACGTCATCCCGCAGGACCGCACGTCCAGCGCGGTCGAGCTGGAGCAGGCGTTCTCCCACCTGATGCCGGTGCTGCAGGCGGTCCAGCCGCAGAAGCTGTCGGCGACGCTCACCGCGATCTCGACGGCGCTGTCCGGCCGCGGCGACCAGCTCGGCGACACGCTGTCGCAGCTGGGCACCTACATCGGCGAGCTGAACCCGCACGAGCCGGAGCTGCAGCACAACCTCAAGGCGCTCGCCGAGTTCTCCGACCACCTCAAGGACGCCGCCCCGGACCTGGTGCAGAGCCTGGACAACCTGAGCACGACGACCCGGACCGTGGTCGACGAGCGGCAGAACCTGGCCGACCTCTACGGCAGCCTCACGCAGGCGTCGGTGGACCTGCAGACGTTCCTGCAGAACAACAAGGACAACATCATCTCCCTCGTCGACACCGCCCGGCCGACGGCCGAGCTGCTGGCGAAGTACGCGCCGGAGTACCCCTGCGTGATCTCCCAGATGGCGAAGAACGTGCCGCTGATCGACCAGGCGCTGGGCGCGGGCACCAACCAGCCCGGCCTGCACGCCACGATCGAGATCATCGTGCCGCGCGCGCCCTACCAGGCCGGCAAGGAAGAGCCGCGGTTCGAGGACAAGCGCGGCCCGCGCTGCTACGACATCAAGGACATCCCGAAGCCGTTCCCGTCCGAGCCGCCGGACGGCGCGTTCAAGGACGGCACGCTGCACCAGGCCGCGCCGAAGAGCGTCGGCGAGGGCCTCAACCCGGCCAAGTTCAAGGCCGACGCGGCCGGCAACGGCGGGTCCGGCGGTGACCTGGCGTACTCGACGGCGGAACAGGGCTTCCTGGCCGACCTGCTCGGCCCGCAGCTGGGCATGACCGCGGCCGACGTCCCGGGCTGGAGCTCGCTGCTCGTCGGCCCGCTGTACCGGGGTGCGGAGGTGACGGTCAAGTGAGGGGCCTGCTCGCGCCGCTGATCAAGCTCGGCGTCTTCGTGGTGGTCACCGTGCTGTTCACGACCATCCTCGGGATCAGCATCGCCAACATCAACACCACCAGCACCAACGCCTACAACGCGCGGTTCACCGACGCCACGCTGCTGCTGCCCAACGACGACGTCCGGATCGCCGGCGTCCGGGTCGGGCAGGTCAAGGACGTCAAGATCGTCGACAAGCGCCAGGCCGAGGTCGAGTTCGAAGTGGACGCCGGGCGGACGCTGCCGGCCGGGGTGACCGCGCAGATCAAGTTCCGCAACCTGGTCGGCCAGCGGTACGTCTCGCTCGGCGAGGGCGACGACACCTCGGGCAAGACGCTGCAGCCCGGCGGCACCATCCCGCTGGAGCGGACCACACCGGCGCTGGACCTGACCGAGCTGTTCAACGGCTTCAAGCCGCTGTTCACCGCGCTCAACCCCGAGGACGTCAACAAGCTGTCCTACGAGGTCATCCAGGTCCTGCAGGGCGAAGGCGGCACCGTGGAGAGCCTGCTGTCGCACACGGCGTCGCTGGCCACCACGATCGCCGACAAGGACCAGGTGATCGGCGAGGTCATCGACAACCTCAACTCGGTGCTCGACACGGTCAACGCGCACACCCCGCAGCTCAACGACCTGATCGTGAAGCTGCAGCAGCTGGTGTCCGGGCTGGCCGCCGACCGCAAGCCGATCGGCGACGCGATCGAGAGCCTCGGCAACCTGGCCGAGACGACGTCCGGGCTGCTCGGCCAGGTTCGCGAGCCGCTGAAGAACGACATCAGCGCGCTCGGCAACCTCACCCAGCAGCTCAACAAGAACGAGCCGGAGCTGGAGCACTTCATCCAGTTCCTGCCGACCAAGGTGAGCACGCTGACCCGCACCGCGGACTACGGCTCCTGGTTCAACTTCTACGCCTGTGAGTTCTCCGGGAGCGTGAGCTTGCCGCCACTGATCAACGACGTCGCCCTGCCCCTGCTGCCGGCGAACCGGGCGAGGTGCCAGGGATGAAGTCCTTCCAGAAGCGCAACCCCGTGCCGATCGCGCTGGTCGGGATCGTCGTGCTGGCGCTCGGCTTCATCGCCGCGCTCAACTCCGACGACCTGCCGGTGATCGGCGGCGGCACCACCTACAGCGCCGAGTTCAGCGAGGCGTCCGGGCTGCAGAAGGACAACGACGTCCGGATCGCCGGGGTCAAGGTCGGCAAGGTCAGCGACATCGAGCTCGACGGTGCGTCGGTGAAGGTGTCGTTCAAGGTCAAGGACGCCTGGCTGGGCGACCGGACCAGCGCCGCGATCAAGATCAAGACGCTGCTCGGGCAGAAGTACCTGTCGCTGGACCCGCAGGGCGAAGCCGCGCTGAACCCGGGCACCGGCATCCCGCGGGACCGCACGATGGCGCCCTACGACGTGCTCGACGCCTTCCGCGGGCTGTCCCAGACCGTCGACAACATCGACACGAAGCAGCTGGCGCAGAGCTTCGACACGATCTCGCAGACGTTCGCGAACACGCCGCAGGACGTGAAGGGCGCGCTTTCGGGGTTGTCGAAGCTGTCGGACACGATCGCCTCGCGCGACCAGCAGCTGTCGAACCTGCTGGCCAACACCCGCGAGGTGTCGCAGACGCTGGTCGACCGCGACGCCGAGGTCCAGAAGCTGCTCACCGACGGCAACAAGCTGCTCGACGAGCTGTCGAAGCGCGAGGACGCGATCACCGCGCTGCTGAACGGCTCCCGCGAGCTCGCGACCCAGCTGCAGGGCCTGATCGACGACAACGGCAAGCAGCTCGACCCGGTGCTGACCCAGCTCGACCAGCTCACGTCGATGCTGCAGCGCAACCAGGACTCGCTGGCCGAGGGGCTCAAGAAGTTCGCGCCCTTCATCCGCGTCTTCACCAACACCATCGGCAACGGCCGCTGGTTCGACAACTACATCTGCGGCCTGCTGCTGCCGTCGATGGGCCCGATCAACGAAGAGGGGTGCTACACGAAATGAGTGACACCCGCTTCGGAGCGGCCTTGACCAGGGGCTTCACCATCGCGATCGTGCTCGCGCTCGTCGTCGCCGGCGGGATCTGGTGGACCCTCAAGGACGCCGGCCGCAACCACCTGACCGCGTACTTCGCCGGCGCTGTCGGCTTGTACGAGGGCAACAGCGTGCGGATGCTCGGCGTCGACATGGGCACGGTCACCAAGATCCAGCCCATGGGCAACCAGGTGAAGGTCGACTTCGAGTACGACCGCTCGGTGCCCGTCCCGGCGGACGCGAAGGCGCTCATCGTGGCGCCGTCGCTGGTGTCCGACCGCTACATCCAGCTGGCCCCGGCCTATACCGGCGGCCCGCGGATCTCCGACGGCGCGGTCATCGGCCTCGACCGCACCGAGGTTCCCCTCGAGGTCGACCAGCTGGCTTCCAGCCTGGCCAGGGTCAGCGAGACCCTCGGCCCGAACGGCGCCAACAAGTCCGGGTCGCTGTCGAACCTGCTGAACACCGCGGCAGCCAACGTCGACGGCAACGGCCAGGCCCTGCACGACACGATCACCAAGCTCGGCCAGGCGGCCGGGACGCTGGCCGGCAACAAGGACGACCTGTTCAACACCGTCCAGAACCTCGGCAAGTTCTCGCAGACGCTGGCCGACTCCGACAAGTCGGTCCGCAGCTTCGAGAGCCAGCTCGCCGACGTCAGCGGCTACCTGGCGTCCGAAAAGGACAATCTGGCCGCGACCGTGCAACAGCTGGGGACCACGCTCACCTCGGTGCAGACGTTCATCGACGCCAACCACGACCGGCTCAAGTCCAATGTGGACAAGCTGGCCGGGATCACCAAGGTGCTCGTCGACCAGCGCAGCTCGCTGGCCGAGATCCTGGACGTCGCCCCGGTCGGCCTGAGCAACCTGGTCAACACCTACAACGGCGCTTCGGGCACGCTCGACGCCCGGCCGAACCTCAACGAGCTGACCCAGCCGCCGCTGGTGATGATCTGCCGGCTGCTCAAGCAGGTCGGCACCAACAGCATCCCCGACGTGCTCGGCAACGCCTGCGAGAGCATCGCCGGCGTGGTCGACAAGGTGATCCCGCTGCCGTCCGTGGCGCAGACCGTGCAGGCCCTGCAGTCCGGTCAGCTGCCGCCGCTGCCGCTGCCCATCGCCGGGCAGCTCTACGGAGGTGGCCAGTGAAGAAGCTCCTGACCGTCGGGGCCCTCGCCACCGTGTCCGCGCTGACGCTCTCCGGCTGCGCGTTCAACGGCATCTACGACCTGCCGCTGCCCGGCGGCGCCGACCTCGGCGACCACCCGTACACGGTGAACGTCGAGTTCCGGGACGTGACCGACCTGACCCCGCAGGCCGGGGTGAAGGTCGACGAGGTGCCGGTCGGCCGGGTCGAGAACGTGGGCCTCACGAAGGACGGCTGGCACGCGCTGGTGACGTTGAAGGTCAACGGCGGCATCAAGCTGCCGGCCAACGCGATCGCCAACGTCAAGCAGTCCAGCCTCCTCGGCGAGAAGTACATCGAGCTGGCCTCGCCCGGCACCGACCAGGCCCAGGGCAAGCTCGCCGACAACGCGACCATCCCGCTGGCCCGCACCAACCGCAGCGTCGAGGTCGAAGAGCTGCTCGGCGCGCTGTCGCTGCTGCTCAACGGCGGTGGGATCGACCAGCTCAACACGATCACCAAGGAACTCAACAAGGCCACGTCCGGCCGCGAGCCGGACATCAAGGCGCTGCTGGACAACGCGAACCAGCTGGTGACGAACCTGGACCGGCAGTCGCAGAACATCACCCGGGCCATCGACGGGCTGAACCGGCTGTCCTCGACCCTGAACGACCAGAAGGACAAGCTGGTCGGCGCGGTCGACAACCTCGGGCCCGGGCTCGGCGTGCTGGAGCAGCAGCGGGGCCAGCTGGTCACGATGCTGCAGGCGCTGGACAACCTCTCCGGCGTCGCCACCGACACGGTCAACAAGTCGCAGAAGGACCTCGTCGCCGACCTGAAGGCGCTCACGCCGACGCTGCAGAAGCTGGGCGAGGCGGGCAACGACCTGCCGAAGGCGCTGCAGATCCTGCTGACGTTCCCGTTCAGCGACCAGGCCGTCAACGGCGTCAAGGGCGACTACTTCAACCTGTACGCGAAGGTGGACCTCAACCTGAAGACGATCGTCGAGAACCTGGGCAACAGCCGGCAGAACGCCCTGGCCGGGCAGCTGCCGCTGGCCGGGCTGACCGGCGGTGTCACGGGCACGCCGGCCAACCAGCCGCCGCCGCTGCCCATCCCGGGCGCCGGGCAGCAGTCGTCGAAGCCGGGCCTGGGCAACCTCTTCGGGCTCCTCTCGGGAGGTGCGGGCTGATGCTGATCCGCCGGACGAAGATCCAGCTGGTGGCCTTCGCGGTCATCTCCGTCGTCGCGATCGTGTACGCGCTGATCCGGTTCGCCGGGCTCGGCAGCGTGTTCGGCAACGACGGCTACACGGTGAAACTGCAGCTCAACGAGTCGGGTGGCATCTTCACCAACGCCGAAGTCACCTACCGCGGCTACAACATCGGCCGGGTCGGCGAAATGCGGCTCACCCCGACCGGGCTCGAGGCCGACCTGAACATCGACCCGTCGGCGCCGAAGGTGCCCGCGGACCTCGACGCCGTCGTCGCCAACCGGTCCGCGGTCGGCGAGCAGTACGTCGACCTCAAGCCGAAGGCCGACCAGGGCCCGTACCTGGCGGCGGGTTCGGTCATCCCGGCGTCGAAGACGACCACCCCGGTCAGCACCGACCGGCTCATCGGCGACCTCGACTCGCTCGCCGCGTCGGTCCCGGTCGACTCGCTGCGCACGGTCGTCGACGAGTCCTACGACGCCTTCCGCGGCACCGGCGGCGACCTGCAGAAGCTGCTGGACACCGCGCGCAGCTTCACCACCACCGCGCAGCAGTACCTGCCGCAGACGATCCAGCTGCTGGACGCCGGCGGCCAGGTGCTCGACACGCAGAACGCCGAGGCGAAGAACTTCGCGTCGTTCAGCAAGAGCCTCAACGAGCTCACCGGCACGCTGAAGAACTCCGACGGCGACCTGCGCAAGCTGATCGGCATCACGCCGCAGGTGGCCGCGCAGGTCAGCCAGGTGCTGCAGGAGTCGGGGCCGGGCCTGGGCGCGCTGACGGCGAACCTGCTCACCACGGCGAACCTGACCGTGACCCGGCTCGACGGCATCGAGCAGGGCCTGGTGACGTACCCGGCGCTGGCCGGCGCGGCGAGCAGCGTGGCGCCCGGCGACGGCACCGCGCACCTCGGCCTGGTGCTGAACCTGTTCAACCCGCCCTCCTGCACGAAGGGGTACCTGCCGTACTCGCAGTACCGCACCGGGAACGACCTCTCGGCGAAGCCGGCGAAGGAAGACGCGTACTGTGCCGAACCGAAGGGCAGCCCGATCAACGTCCGCGGGGCGCAGAACGCGCCGTACGGCGGGGTGCCGGTCGCGCCGTCGGACAGCGACGTCTCGGCCAACGCGAACCGGCCGGCCCAGGAGCTGGCCGACGAGCGGGACACCCGGGGCGTGCCGGGCATCGTCGGCAGCCCCGGCGTCAGCCTGACCAGCCTGGGCTCGCTGCTCGGCCTGTCCTGACGTGGATTTGATGACCGTTACCTACTCTGGAGTGTCATGAGCACGGACGAGCCGGCCACGGAGGCCTCCGCGGCGCCGCCGAAGGACCCCTCGCGGACCCTGGTGCTCGGCGCCGGGGCCCTGGCGCTGGCCGCCCTGATCGCCGCGGCGTTCTTCGGCATCCAGTGGTGGGCGGCGGCGGCCGACGACAACGCCGGCCTGGCGGCCTCCCGCGAGGCCGTCGTGAAGGCGGGCACCAACGCGCTGAAGGCGTACACCGAGGTCGACTACAACGACCTCGACGGCTTCTTCGCCCGGCAGAAGGCCGTGTCGGACGACAAGATGGCGCAGCAGATCGACCAGTCCGCGCCGACGTTCCGCAAGGCGCTCACCGACGCCAAGACGAAGGTCACCACGGACGTCCAGGACATCGCCGTCGAGGAACTGGACGACCACGAAGGCAAGGCCAGCTTCCTCGCCGCCATCGCCACGACCGTCACCCAGGGCGACAAGAGCAGCGCGAAGCCGCTGCGCCTCGAGGTGTCGATGACCCGGGTGGGCGACGATTGGAAGCTGTCCGGCATCGACAGCGTCCCGCTCGTCGCGGCCGGCCAGTGAGGCTTATTCTGGCTAGCCCGGCGCAACCCGCCCGCAGCCGCCTGACCAGCAGTTACCTAGCGCCGGGCGACGGCTGAATAAGCCTCACTAGCGTCACCTTAAGGAGCTGTAGTGCCCCCCTCCCGCCGCCAGCCGCCTCGCAGCACTCCGACGCCGTCGCGGCGTCCCCGCGTGGCCGGGCTGCGCAAGCCCTCGACGGACGAGACCGCCGCCGAGCGGACCGGGCAGCTGCCCGCCGTCCCGGCCAAGCCGCGGCCGCGTCCCCGGCCGGTGCCGCGCCCGGAGCCGCGGCCGGTCGACGAGCCCGCTTCGGGGCAGCTCGACACCTCGCCGGCCGAGGACACGCAGGTGTTCGCGGCGGTCGAGACCGAGGAGCCGCAGGTCGACGCGCTCACCGGCGAGCCGTCGGCGGACGAGGAGGAGGCTCCCGCGCGGCCGGCGCCGCGGCGGAAGCAGCGGGACACCGGGATCGCGAAGCCGACGGAGGAGTCCGAGGTCCCGGTCACGGACTCGGCGTCGGAGTCGGAAGAGCCCGCGAAGCCGAAGGGGGACCGGACCTACGTGGTCGCGGGCGCGCTGGTGCTCGTGGCGCTGATCCTGGGCGGCCTGGCGTACTGGTTCCACAGCAAGGAATCCGAGATCTCGTCGGCGACGAGCAACACGGCGCTGCTGGACGTGGCGAAGACGGCACAGGTCAAGGACGCGGTGTCGAAGGCGGCCGAGTCGCTGTTCTCCTACGACTTCAGCAACATCAAGAAGACCGAGGACGCGGCGAACGACCTGCTCGCCAACGACGACGTCAAGAACAAGTACAACTCGCTGATGGGCGAGGTGAAGCGGCTGGCCCCGCAGCAGAAGATGATCGTGACGTGCAAGGTGACGCGCGCGGCGGTGATCATGCTGAACGGCGACCTGGCGAAGGTGATGGTCTTCGTCGACCAGACGTCCACCCGCACGGACACGAAGAAGACCACCGCGGGGACCGCGCAGCTCCACCTGAACGCCCAGCTGCAGGGCGACAAGTGGAAGATCACCGACATGGACACCTACAACGCGCCGAAGGTGCCGGCGGCGTCGCAGGCGCCCGCTTCCCCGTCGCCGTCCAAGTAGGGGTTCCCGAACTACCCACGTTGGTTATGGCTCCGGCCCGCGGTGTGGGCGAGTCTCGGTACGTGACGACGTTGCGGCAGCTCGAGGTGGCTCTGATCGGGGCCGGGCTCATCGCCCGGCTGCACCTGGAGGCGTGGCTCGGCGCCGGAGCCGCCGTGCGCGTCTACGCCGACGACGGCCGCAGCGCCGAGCTCGCGAAGGAGTTCGGGGCCACCGCGGCCGGGTCGCTGGCCGAGGCCCTCGACGGCGCCGACGCCGTCGACATCTGCACCCCGACCGGCACGCACCACGAGATCGCCATGACCGCCATCGCCGCCGGAGTCGGCGTCGTGTGCGAGAAGCCGCTGACCGCGGACGCCGACGAGGCCGCCGAGATCGTCGCCGCGGCCGAGCGGGCCGGGGTCCGGCTCTACCCCGCGCACGACGTGCGGTTCGCCGAGCCCTACGCGCGGCTGCACGATCTCGTCGCGAGCGGGCGGCTCGGGGACGTCGCCGTCGGGCGGTTCTCCTTCTCCGCCTACCACCCGCGGCCGTGGACCGGGCGCGCCTCCGCTCGTTCGGGCGGCATCCTCACCGACCAGTTCCTGCACGGCGCCGACCTGGCCCACTGGGTGCTCGGGGACGTCGTCCGGGTGCACGCCTGCTACCAGGGTGAGATCGCCACGCCCGCGCCGGAAGGCGCCGTCGCCGCCGGCACCGTCGTGCTCACCCACGCCAGCGGGGCCGTCAGCCAGGTCGTCAGCCGGTGGACCGCCACGCCGAAGCCACCCGTGCGCGTCACCTACCACGTCACCGGGACCGGTGGGAGCGTCGCCTACGACTCCGAGTGGCCGCAGGAAGTCCGGGTCGTCGACGGCGAAACCACGAACTTCGGCTACTACGGGCCGTCGGTGTTCGCCACCGAGATGCGGGAGTTCGCGACCGCCTTCGCGGGCGGCCCCGAGCCGCGGATCGGCGCCCGGGACGCGCTGGCCGCCGTCCGGATCACCCAGGCCGCCGCCGAGTCCGCGTGGACCGGACGGGCCGTCGAACTTCCGGTGGAGGGAGCAGCGTGAAGGTCGCCATCCTGTCGTCCGCGCCCGAGGTCTACGCCGAGGGCCTGCGTGACCTGCCGGACGTCGAAGTCGTTGCCACGGCGGGCTGGGACGCGTTCGAGCCGGTTCTGCGGGCGGCCGAGGCGGGCGCCCGCGTGCTCTGCGAATACCCGTCGGCGGCCAAGGAAGCCGACCTGAAAGCCGTGGTCGACGCCGGTGGTGACCGGCTCACCTTCGCGTCCCCGGCCTGCCATGGCGAGGCGTTCGCCGTGGTGCGCAAGGGAATCGCGGACGGCGGTATCGGCGAACTGACGACGGTTCTCGGCTCCTTGGCCACCAGCGCGGAGGGTGGGGTGCTGGCTGCGGCCGCGCCGTACCTGCTCGACCTGGCGGACGCCGTCCTCGGCGAGCCCGCGCAGCAGGTGTACGCCCAGACCAACACCGTCCTCAATGGACACGGTGCGGAAAGCGCGGCGGTGCTCACCGTCCGGTACCGGAGCGGGAAGGTGGCTTCGTTCGACCTCCGCCGGGACCCGGCTGGGACGGATCGGCCTGCCGTCACCTTCATCGGGGACAAGGCGAGCGTGCAGTACGACGCCGGCCCGAAGCTGCTCGACGGCGTCGGCACCCTCGGTGGGGAGGACCTGCTTTCCCTGCTGCTGAAGGACTTCCTGAACGACGGGGACACACCCGGGCCGGACGGCGAGGCTGCGCTGCGGACGTTCCGGATCGTCCAGGCGGCCTACGAATCGGCGCAGACCGGGCAGCCCGTCGACCTGGCCTGACGACGGCTCCACGGGGGCTTCTTTCCTTTCCGGGGAAGGAAGTCCCCGTTTTCGTGCGCCCGCGTAGTGCCCCGGACCGCTCTACCAGAGTGAGGGATGCCGCCTGGTGGTGGCTCGCCTAGCCTGAATCGAGAATGAAGAGACCGGTCTGTGCTGGGAGAACCGGCGAAACAGGTGGAGGCCGCGATGAGTGTTACGCAGGTGAAAATCGCGTTGAGCGGTGGGCCGTCCGAACTGGCGGCGACGGAACGCAGTGTCCTGGCCTCCGCGCTGGACCGCACGCTCAAGATCCGCCACGGCGCCGGCTACGAGCATTTCGTGCACGGCGGGGAATTCCAGGCCGCCGACGGCTGCGAGATCGCGGTCTTCCGGTGGTCGCACCGGACGAAGATCGCCGAATAAAAAAGCACCGATCTCTCCTTTCGAAAGGTTTCCATGACCGAGGCAATTTCCTTCGAGGAGCCGTGGGCGCGGATTGACAAGTTCGACCCGCCCGCGATATTCGACACCCTCCGCGAAGAACGGCCGCTCGCGAAGATGGTTTATCCGGACGGGCACGTCGGCTGGATCGTTTCCAGCTACGAGCTGGTGCGCGAGGTGCTCAGCGACCCGCGGTTCAGCCACAGCTGCGAGGTCGGCCACTTCCCGGTGACGCACCAGGGTCAGGTGATCCCGACCCACCCGCTGATCCCCGGCATGTTCATCCACATGGACCCGCCGGAGCACACCCGCTACCGCAAGCTGCTGACCGGTGAGTTCACCGTCCGCCGCACGAGCCGGCTGATCCCGCGCGTCGAGGCCGTGGCCGCCGAGCAGATCGAGGTCATGCGCGCGAAGGGCGCACCGGCGGACCTGGTGCACGACTTCGCCAAGCCGCTGGTCCTGCGGATGCTGGGCGAGCTGGTCGGCCTGCCCTACGACGAGCGCGACCGGTACGTGCCCGCGGTGACCCTGCTGCACGACGCGGAAGCGGACCCGGCGGAGGCGGCGGAGGCCTACGGGCAGGCGCAGGCCTTCTTCGACGAGGTCATCGAGCGGCGCCGCGAGGAGCCCCAGGACGACCTCATCAGCTCGCTCGTCAATGAGGACCTGACGCTGGAGGAGCTGCGCAACATCGTCACCCTGCTGCTGTTCGCGGGGTACGAGACCACCGAGGGCGCGCTGTCCGTCGGCACGTTCGCGTTGCTGCACCACCAGGACCAGCTGGCGAAGCTGCGCGCGGAGCCCGCGAAGCTCGACGCCGCGATCGAGGAACTCCTCCGCTACATCACCGTCAACCAGTACCACACCTACCGGACCGCGCTGGAGGACCTGAAGCTCGACGGCGAGCTGATCAAGAAGGGCGACACGGTGACGGTGTCGCTGCCCGCCGCCAACCGCGACCCGGCCAAGTTCGGCTGCCCCGCGGAGCTGGACATCGAGCGTGACACCTCCGGGCACGTCGCCTTCGGGTTCGGCATCCACCAGTGCCTCGGCCAGAACCTCGCGCGCATCGAACTGCGGGCCGGGTTCACCGCGCTCCTGCGGGAGTTCCCCGGCCTCCGCCTGGCCGTCCCGGCCGACGAGGTTCCGCTGCGGCTGAAGGGTTCCGTCTTCTCGGTGGAGAAGCTCCCCCTCGCCTGGTGAGCGTTCTTCCCTCCGAAATGTCCGAAAGGATCTGCGGCACGGTGCGCACCGATCTCATCAAGCCACTTCACGTCGCACTCCTGGAGAACGCGACCCGTTTCCCCGACAAGGTCGCCTTCGCCGACGACCACCGGGCGGTCACCTACGGCGAGCTGGCGGCACGGACGCGCCGGCTCGCCGGGCACCTGGCCGCGCTGGGCGTGGCCCACGGCGACCGGGTGGCGATCTGCCTCGGCAACCGCGTGTCCACTGTGGAGAGTTACTTCGCGGTGCTGCGCGCAGGAGCCGTCGGCGTGCCGCTCAACCCGGGCGCGGCGACGGCCGAACTCGAGCACCCCCTGGAAGACAGCGGCGCGGTGGCCGTCATCACCGACGCCGCGCAGGCGGCGCGGCTGGCGTTCGCGCCGCACGTCCGGCTGCTGGTGACGGGCGACGACGTCCCGGCGGGGGCGCACGCGTACGACGAACTGGCGGTCACTGAACCGGCCACCCCCGCGCCGGACGACCTCGGGCTCGACGAACCGGCGTGGATGTTCTACACGTCGGGGACGACCGGGCGGCCCAAGGGTGTCCTGTCGACGCAGCGCAACTGCCTCTGGTCCGTCGCCTCCTGCTACGTGCCGTTCCCCGGCCTGTCCGATGCGGACCGGGTGCTGTGGCCGCTGCCGCTGTTCCACAGCCTTTCGCACATCGCCTGCGTGCTGTCGGCCACCGTCGTCGGCGCCACCGTCCGGATCGCGGACGGCAGCTCCGCCGACGACGTCATCCGGTTGCTGCGCGCGGAGGGCACGACGTTCCTGGCCGGGGTGCCCACGACGTACCACCACCTGGTGCGGGCCGCGCGGCAGAGCGGGTTCTCCGCACCGAGCCTGCGCATCGGCCTGGCCGGGGGAGCGGTCCTCGGCGCCGGGCTGCGCAGCGAGTTCGAGGAGACCTTCGGCGTCCCGCTGATCGACGCCTACGGCAGCACCGAGACCTGCGGCGCCATCACGATGAACCCGCCGGACGGCGCCCGCGTCGACGGGTCCTGCGGCTTGCCCGTGCCGGGCGTCGGGGTGCGGGTGGTCGATCCCGACACCGGGCTCGACGTGCCCGCCGGCCAGGAGGGCGAGGTCTGGGTCA
The DNA here is from genome assembly GCF_000716785.1 of Amycolatopsis vancoresmycina. Taxonomy (GTDB): domain Bacteria; phylum Actinomycetota; class Actinomycetes; order Mycobacteriales; family Pseudonocardiaceae; genus Amycolatopsis; species Amycolatopsis vancoresmycina. The sequence goes on along the minus strand of NZ_JNYY01000005.1, from coordinate 513,572 downwards.
AGGGGTCGAACGTCATGCTCGGCTACCACAACAGCCCGGAGGCGACCGCCGCCGCGATGCGCGACGGCTGGTTCCGCACCGGCGACCTGGCCCGCCGCGACGACGCCGGCTACTTCACCATCTGCGGCCGGATCAAGGAGCTCGTCATCCGGGGCGGGGCGAACATCCACCCCGGCGAGATCGAGGCGGTCCTGCGCACCGCCGACGGCGTCGCCGACGTGGCCGTCGCCGGAGCCCCGCACGACTCCCTGGGCGAGGTCCCGGTCGCCTACGTGATCCCCGGGCCGTCCGGGTTCGATCCCGCCGCCCTCGTCGAGCAGTGCCGCGAGCGGCTTTCGGCGTACAAGGTGCCGGAGCGGATCGTCGAGGTCGCCCACATCCCGCGGACCGCCTCCGGCAAGATCCGGCGCGGCCTGCTGGCCGACGAGCCGGGCGAGGTGCGGTACACCGCGGCCGAACACGAGGAAGAATCCCGGCAGGCCGACGAGGCCGTGGCCGCCGCCCTGCGCGCCCGGCTGTCCACTTTGGACGAGCGGGCGCAGCGGGAACTCCTGGAGGACCTCGTCCGTGCCGAGGCCGCCGACGTCCTCGGCGAGCCGGTCCCGGCCGATCGCGCCTTCCGCGACCTGGGCTTCACGTCGCTCGCCATCGTCGAACTGCGGAACCGGCTGACCGGCCGCACCGGCCGGTGGCTGCCCGCCGGCGCCGTCTTCGACCACCCGACACCGTCGGCGCTGGCCGCCCGCGTACGGGCCGAGCTGCTCGGCACGAGCCAGGACGTCACCGAGCCGGTGGTGGCGGCCGACCCCGGCGAGCCGATCGCGATCGTCGGGATGGCGTGCCGCCTGCCCGGCGGGATCGCCTCCCCCGAGGACCTGTGGCGGCTGGTGGCCGAGGGCGGCGACGCCGTTTCCGAGTTCCCCGGCGACCGCGGGTGGGACCTGGACGACCTGGTCGACCCGGACCGGGCGCGCCCCGGGACGTCGTACGTCGGCCACGGCGGGTTCCTGCACGACGCCGGGCTCTTCGACGCGGGCTTCTTCGGCATCTCGCCGCGGGAGGCCGTCGCCATGGACCCGCAGCAGCGGCTGCTGCTCGAGACGTCGTGGGAGGCCCTCGAAAACGCCGGTGTCGACCCGGTCGCGCTGAAGGGCACCGACACCGGGGTGTTCTCCGGGCTGATGAACCAGGGCTACGGCTCCGGCGCGGTCACCCCGGAGCTGGAGGGGTTCGTCACCACCGGGGTCGCGTCGAGCGTGGCGTCCGGCCGCGTTTCCTACGTGCTCGGGCTGGAAGGCCCGGCCGTCACCGTCGACACGGCGTGTTCGTCGTCGCTGGTCGCGATGCACCTGGCCGCGCAGGCGCTGCGGCAGGGCGAGTGCTCGATGGCACTGGCCGGCGGCGTCACGGTGATGGCGACACCGGGTTCGTTCGTCGAGTTCTCCCGGCAGCGGGCCCTGGCGCCCGACGGCCGGTGCAAGGCGTTCGCGTCGGCGGCCGACGGGACCGGCTGGGCCGAAGGCGTCGGCGTGGTCGTGCTCGAGCGGCTGTCGGTGGCGCGGGAACGCGGGCACCGGGTGCTCGCCGTGCTGCGCGGCAGCGCGGTCAACCAGGACGGCGCGTCCAACGGGCTCACCGCGCCGAACGGCCGGTCGCAGCAGCGGGTCATCCGCCGCGCGCTGGCCGCGGCCGGGCTGGCACCGTCCGATGTGGACGTCGTCGAGGCGCACGGGACCGGGACGACCCTCGGCGACCCGATCGAGGCGCAGGCCCTGCTCGCGACCTACGGCCAGGAGCGGGAGACGCCGTTGTGGCTGGGCTCGCTCAAGTCGAACATCGGCCACGCGCAGGCGGCGGCCGGGGTCGCCGGTGTCATCAAGATGGTGCAGGCGCTGCGGCACGAAGTCCTGCCCGCGACGCTGCATGTCGACAAACCGACAGCTGAAGTGGACTGGTCGGCCGGTGCGGTTTCGCTGCTGACCGAGGCCCGCGAGTGGCCGCGGACCGGCCGTCCGCGCCGGGCCGGGGTGTCCTCGTTCGGCGTCAGCGGCACCAACGCGCACCTGATTCTCGAGGAAGCCCCGGATGAGGGTCTGCCGCGGCTTGTCGTGAGTGGTAAGGCGAGTTCTAACTCGCCTTACCACTCACGACCGGGTGTGGTGCCGCTGGTGGTGTCGGCGCGGAGTGGGGCGGCGCTGGCCGGGCAGGCCGAGCGGCTGGCGGAGTTCCTCGAAGGGGACGTCTCGCTGACCGAGGTGGCCGCCGCGCTGGTGTCGCGCCGGGCGGTGCTGGACGAACGCGCGGTCGTCGTGGCCGGTTCGCGTGAGGAAGCCGTCGCCGGGCTGCGGGCGCTGAGCCCGGCCGGTTCGGGGACGCCGGGCAAGGTGGTGTGGGTGTTCCCGGGGCAGGGGACGCAATGGGCCGGGATGGGCCGGGAGCTGCTCGAAGCGTCGCCGGTGTTCGCCGAGCGGATCGAGGAGTGCGCGGCCGCGCTGGAGCCGTGGATCGACTGGTCGCTGCTCGACGTCCTGCGCGGTGAAGGCGAGCTGGACCGGGTGGACGTGCTGCAGCCCGCGTGTTTCGCGGTGATGGTCGGGCTGGCCGCGGTGTGGGAGTCCGTCGGCGTGCGCCCGGACGCCGTGGTGGGGCACTCGCAGGGTGAGATCGCGGCCGCGTGCGTGTCGGGTGCGCTGTCGCTGGAAGACGCGGCGAAGGTGGTGGCCCGGCGCAGCCAGGCCATCGCGGCGGAGCTGTCGGGCCGCGGCGGGATGGCGTCGGTCGCCCTGGGCGAGGACGACGTGGTGCCGCGGCTGGCCGGCGGGGTCGAGGTGGCCGCCGTCAACGGGCCGGCGTCCGTCGTCATCGCCGGGGACGCCCAGGCCCTCGACGAAACGCTGGAAGCGCTGTCCGCCGACGGGATCCGCGTGCGGCGGGTCGCCGTGGACTACGCCTCACACACCCGGCACGTCGAAGACATCGAGGCGACCCTCGCCGAGACCCTGGCCGGGATCCGCGCGCAGGCACCGGCCGTGCCGTTCTACTCGACCGTCACGAGCGGGTGGGTGCGGGACGCCGGTGTGCTGGACGGCGGGTACTGGTACCGCAACCTGCGCAACCAGGTCCGGTTCGGCGCGGCCGCGTCGGCCCTGCTCGAGCAGGGGCACACGGTTTTCGTCGAGGTCAGCGCGCACCCGGTGACGGTCCAGCCGCTCAGCGAGCTCACCGACGCGGTTGTCACCGGGACGCTGCGGCGCGACGACGGCGGCCTGCGTCGCCTGCTGACCTCGATGGGCGAGGTGTTCGCCGGCGGCGTCGACGTGGACTGGACCGCGGTCGTGCCGGCGGGCGGCTGGGTGGACCTGCCGACCTACGCCTTCGACCACCGGCACTACTGGCTCGAACCGGCCGAACCCGCGTCGGCCGGCGACCCGCTCCTGGGCACGATCGTCAGCACGCCCGGCTCGGACCGGCTCACCGCCGTGGCCCGGTGGACGCGCCGGACGCACCCCTGGGCCGTGGACGGCCTGGTGCCGAACGCGGCGCTGGTCGAGGCGGCCATCCGGCTCGGCGACCTCGCCGCCACGCCGTTCCTCGCCGAACTGACCATCGACACGCCCGTGCTGCTGCCGCCGCGCGGCCGGGACGTCCAGCTGATCGTCGGCGAACCCGGCGAGCGGGGACGTTCGATCGAGGTCTTTTCCCGCGAGGCCGACGAACCGTGGACGCGGCACGCCCACGGCACGCTTGCTCCCGCCGCCGCCGCGGTACCGGACCCGGCGGCGGCGGGAGACGCCATCGACGTCACCGTCGACGGGCTGCGGGACGCGGACCGGTACGGGATCCACCCCGCGCTGCTGGACGCCGCCGTCCGCACGATCGTCGGCGACCTGCTGCCGTCCGGCTGGACCGGGGTGTCCCTGCTGGCTTCCGGGGCCACGGCCGTCACGTGCACGCCGACGGCGACCGGCCTGCGGCTGACCGACCCGGCGGGGCAGCCCGTCCTGACCGTCGAATCCGTGCGGGGCACGTCGTCCGCCCCGCAACCGGCGGCCACCGACGCCCTCTTCCACGTCGGCTGGACGGAAATCCCGCTGCCCGCCGCCGAAACCGCGGACTTCGAGCCGTACGAAGCCACCTCGGTCGAGGCGACCCTGGCCAAGCTCCAGGACTGGCTGGCCGAGCCCGCGGAGACCCGGCTGGCCGTGCTCACCGGGGACTGCGAGAAGCCCGGCGTGGCCGAGATCTGGGGCTTGGTGCGCTCGGCGCAGTCGGAGCACCCGGGCCGGATCGTCCTGGCCGATCTCGACGACCGCGCCGCGCTGCCCGCCGTCGTGGCGACCGGCGAACCGCAGGTGCGGCTGCGCAACGGCGTCGCGTCGGTGCCCCGGCTGGCCCGGGTGGCGCCGCAGCGGGACGCGCGGCCGCTCGACCCCGAGGGCACCGTCCTGATCACCGGCGGCACCGGCACGCTCGGCGCGCTGACCGCCCGGCACCTCGTCACGGCCCACGGCGTCCGGCACCTGGTGCTGGTCAGCCGCCGCGGCGAGGCTCCCGAGCTGCAGGAAGAGCTCACCGCGCTGGGGGCGTCCGTCACCATCGCCGCCTGCGACGCGGCGGACCGGGCCCAGCTCGAAGCCGTCCTGCGGGCCATCCCGGCCGAGCACCCGCTCACCGCCGTCGTGCACACCGCCGGTGTCCTGGCCGACGGCGTCGTCACCGAGCTGACCCCGGACCGGATCGGCACCGCGCGGCGGCCGAAGGTGGACGCGGCCCTCCTGCTGGACGAGCTCACGCGGGACGCCGACCTCGCCGCGTTCGTGCTGTTCTCCTCGGCGGCGGGCGTACTGGGCAATCCCGGCCAGGCCGGGTACGCGGCCGCCAATGCCGGGCTGGACGCGCTGGCCCGCCGCAGGAACAGCGAAGGACGGCCCGCGGTGTCCATCGCCTGGGGCTACTGGTCGGCGGTCAGCGGGATGACCGAACACCTCGGCGCCGCCGACCTGCGGCGCAACCAGCGGATCGGGATGTCCGGCATCGAGGCCGGCGAGGGCATGGCCCTGCTGGACGCCGCCATCGGCACCGGCGGCGCCCTGGTCGCGGCCAAGTTCGACGTCGCCGCGCTGCGGGCGGCGGCGAAGGCCGGTGGCCCGGTTCCGCCGCTGCTGCGCGGCCTGGCCCCGCTGCCGCGCCGGACCGCGGCCAAGACCGCGTCCCTGACCGAGCGGCTGGCCGGGCTGGACGAGACCGGGCAGACCGACGCGCTGCTGGACCTGGTGCGGCGGCACGCCGCCGAGGTGCTCGGCCACGACGGCACCGCGTCCATCCACATCGGACGGACGTTCAAGGACGCCGGGTTCGACTCGCTGACCGCGGTCGAGCTGCGCAACCGCCTGGCCGCCGCGACCGGGCTCACCCTGTCCCCGGCGATGATCTTCGACTACCCGAAGCCCCCGGCGCTCGCGGAACACCTGCGCGCCAAGCTCGTCGGCGACCGGACACCGCGGAAGGCCGAGATCGGCACCGCCGCGGCCGACGAGCCGATCGCCATCGTGGCGATGGCCTGCCGCTTCCCCGGCGGCGTGCACAGCCCCGAGGACCTGTGGCGGCTGGTCGCCGACGGCGTCGACGCCGTCACCGAGTTCCCCGCCGACCGCGGCTGGGACACCGACCGCGTCTACCACGAAGACCCCGACCACGAAGGCACCACGTACGTCCGGCACGGCGCTTTCCTCGACGACGCCGCCGGGTTCGACGCCGCCTTCTTCGGCATCTCGCCCAACGAGGCACTGGCCATGGACCCGCAGCAGCGGCTCCTGCTGGAGACGTCCTGGGAGCTGTTCGAACGGGCCGCGATCGACCCGACCACCCTGGCCGGGCAGGACATCGGCGTCTTCGCCGGCGTCAACAGCCACGACTACAGCGTGCGGCTGCACCGGGCCACCGGGGTCGAGGGCTTCCGGCTCACCGGCGGTTCCGCGAGCGTGCTCTCCGGCCGCATCGCCTACCACTACGGCGTCGAAGGCCCGGCCGTCACGGTCGACACCGCGTGCTCGTCTTCGCTGGTGGCGCTGCACATGGCGGTCCAGGCCCTGCAGCGCGGCGAGTGCTCGATGGCCCTGGCCGGCGGCGTGATGGTGATGGGCACGGTCGAGACGTTCGTCGAGTTCTCCCGGCAGCGCGGGCTGGCCCCCGACGGCCGGTGCAAGGCGTTCGCCGACGCCGCGGACGGCACCGGCTGGTCCGAGGGCGTCGGGCTGCTCCTGGTGGAGCGGCTGTCCGAGGCGCGGCGGCGGGGGCACCAGGTGCTGGCCGTGGTCCGCGGGTCGGCGGTCAACTCCGACGGCGCGTCCAACGGCCTGACCGCGCCGAACGGCCCGTCCCAGCAGCGCGTGATCCGCAAGGCGCTGGCCGCCGCCGGACTGTCCACATCGGACGTCGACGCGGTGGAGGCGCACGGCACCGGCACGACCCTCGGCGACCCGATCGAAGCCGAGGCCCTGCTGGCCACCTACGGCCAGGACCGCGAGCGGCCGCTCCTGCTCGGGTCGGTGAAGTCGAACCTCGGGCACACGCAGGCCGCGGCGGGGGTCGCGGGCGTGATCAAGATGGTCATGGCCATGCGCCACGGCGTGCTGCCCAAGACGCTGCACGTCGACCGGCCGTCGTCCCACGTGGACTGGGCTTCCGGTGCGGTCGAGCTGCTGACCGAGGCCCGCGAATGGCCGGTCAACGGCCACCCGCGGCGGGCGGGCGTGTCGTCCTTCGGCATCGGCGGCACCAATGCGCACGTCGTCCTCGAAGAGGTTCCCCAGCCGGTCGCGGCGCCGCAGCCGGAGCCCGCCGAGTTCCTGGTGCCGGTGCTCCTCTCCGCGCGTTCGGCGGCCGGACTGCGCGGGCAGGCCGCGCGGCTCGCCGGCTTCCTCGACGCCGACGTCCGTGTCCCCGATGTCGCCCACGCACTGGCCACGACCCGGGCGCAGCTCGACCACCGGGCCGTCGTCCTGGCCGCCGACCGGGACCAGCTCCGCGCGGACCTCGCCGCGTTCGGCCCCGGGGTCGTGACCGGGACGCCGGTCGACGGCAAGCTGGCCGTCCTCTTCACCGGCCAGGGCAGCCAGTGGGCCGGGATGGGCCGCGAACTCGCCGAGACGTTCCCGGTGTTCCGCGACGCCTTCGAGGCCGCGTGCGACGCCGTGGACGCGCACCTGGGCGGCCGTCCGCTGCGCGAGGTCGTCTTCACCGATCGCGAGCTGCTCGACCAGACGATGTACACCCAGGGCGCGCTGTTCGCCGTGGAGACCGCGCTGTTCCGGCTCTTCGAGTCCTGGGGCGTGCGGCCGGATCTGCTGGCGGGCCACTCGATCGGCGAACTCGCCGCCGCGCACGTGTCCGGCGTGCTGGACCTGGCCGAAGCGGGCGAACTGGTCGCCGCGCGCGGCCGGCTGATGCAGGCCCTGCCCGCGGGCGGGGCGATGGTGGCCGTCCAGGCGACCGAGGACGAGGTCGCGCCCCTGCTCGGCGACACCGTCTGCGTGGCCGCGATCAACGGCCCGGACTCGGTCGTGCTGTCCGGCGCCGAGGACGCCGTGCTGGCCGCGGCGGCCGAGCTGGCGGGCCGCGGCCGCAAAACGAAGCGGCTGACCGTCAGCCACGCCTTCCACTCCCCGCTCATGGAACCGATGCTCGACGACTTCCGCGCGGTCGCGGAAAGCCTGACGTACCGGCCCGGTTCCGTGCCCGTGGTCTCGACGCTCACCGGCGAACTCGCGCCGCTCGACAGCCCGGACTACTGGGTCGATCAGGTGCGCAACGCGGTGCGGTTCGGCGACGCCGTCACCGAGCTGGCCGCCCAGGGCGCGACGACCTACCTCGAACTCGGCCCGGGCGGCGCCCTGGCCGCGATGGCCCTCGGCACGCTCGGCGGGCCGGAGCAGAGCTGCGTCGCCACGCTGCGCAAGAACGGCGTGGAGGTCCCCGACGTCCTCACCGCGCTCGCCGAGCTGCACGTCCGCGGCGTGGCCGTGGACTGGACGGCGGTGCTCGGCGAGCCGGGTGCGGCGGTCGGGACCGTCCTGCCCACCTACGCGTTCCAGCACGAGCGGTACTGGGTCGACACCGACGGAACGCCGGAGGTCACCCCGCCCGCCGCGCCGATCCTGGCCCAGCCGGTGGCGGACGTCCTCGAGCTGGTCCGGGAGAGCGCCGCGGTGGTGCTCGGGCACCGGGACACCGGCGCGTTCGACCTCGACCGGTCCTTCAAGGACCACGGGTTCGACTCCCTCAGCGCGATCAAGCTCCGCAACCGCCTGCGCGACTTCACCGGCGTCGACCTGCCCAGCACGCTGATCTTCGACTACCCGAACCCGGCCGTCCTCGCCGATCACCTGCGGGCCGAGCTCGCCGGCGAGCGCCCGGCCGCGCCGGTCACGGTGACGCGGGACGTCTCCGACGAGCCGATCGCGATCGTCGGCATGAGCACCCGGCTGCCGGGTGGCGCGGACAGCCCCGAAGAGCTGTGGAACCTGGTCGCGGAAGGCCGGGACGCGGTGTCCGGCTTCCCCGTCGACCGCGGCTGGGACCTGGACGGCCTCTACCACCCGGACCCGGCCCACGCCGGGACGAGCTACACGCGTTCGGGCGGCTTCCTGCACGACGCGGCCCAGTTCGACGCCGGGCTCTTCGGCATCTCGCCCCGCGAAGCCCTGGCCATGGACCCGCAGCAGCGGCTGCTGCTGGAGACGTCGTGGGAGGCCCTCGAACGCGCAGGCGTCGACCCGCTGTCCGCGCGCGGCAGCGACGTCGGCGTCTTCACCGGGATCGTCCACCACGACTACGTGACGCGGCTGCGCGAAGTGCCCGAAGACGTCCAGGGCTACACGATGACCGGCACGGCTTCGAGCGTCGCGTCCGGCCGGGTGGCCTACGTGTTCGGCTTCGAGGGCCCGGCGGTCACCGTCGATACGGCGTGCTCGTCGTCGCTGGTGGCCATCCACCTGGCGGCGCAGGCGCTGCGGCAGGGCGAGTGCTCGATGGCACTGGCCGGCGGCGCGACCGTGATGGCCAGCCCGGACGCCTTCCTGGAGTTCTCCCGCCAGCGCGGGCTTTCCGCCGACGGCCGGTGCAAGGCGTACGCGGAAGGCGCGGACGGCACGGGCTGGGCCGAGGGCGTCGGCGTGGTCGTCCTCGAACGGCTTTCGGTGGCCCGCGAACGCGGCCACCGGGTCCTCGCGGTGCTGCGCGGCAGCGCGGTCAACCAGGACGGCGCGTCCAACGGCCTGACGGCGCCGAACGGGCCGTCGCAGCAGCGGGTGATCCGCGGCGCGCTGGCTTCGGCCGGGCTGGCACCGTCCGATGTGGACGTCGTCGAAGGGCACGGGACCGGCACGGCGCTGGGGGACCCGATCGAGGTCCAGGCGCTGCTGGCCACCTACGGGCAGGAGCGGGACCAGCCGTTGTGGCTCGGCTCGCTGAAGTCGAACATCGGGCACACGCAGGCCGCCGCGGGCGTGGTGGGCGTGATCAAGATGGTCATGGCCATGCGCCACGGCGTCATGCCGGCCACCCTGCACGCCGACGAGCGCACCAGCCAGGTCGACTGGTCGGCGGGCGCGATCGAGGTGCTCACCGAGGCACGGGAGTGGCCGCGGACCGGCCGTCCGCGCCGGGCGGGCGTGTCCTCCTTCGGGGCCAGCGGCACCAACGCGCACCTGATTCTCGAGGAAGCCCCTGATCCGGGTCTGCCGCGGCTTGTCGTGAGTGGTAAGGCGAGTTCTAACTCGCCTTACCACTCACGACCGGGTGTGGTGCCGCTCGTGGTGTCCGCTCGCAGTGCCGGGTCGCTGGCCGGGCAGGCCGGGCGGCTGGGCGCGGTTCTTGAGGATGAGTCGTTGGCGGGGGTGGCCCGCTCGCTGGTGACGGGGCGCGCGACGCTGAACGAACGCGCGGTCGTCATCGCGGGCTCGGCCGGTGAGGCGCAGGCCGGGTTGCAGGCGCTGGCCCGTGGTGAGAATGCGCCCAGCCTCGTGACCGGGACCGCGGGCAAGCCCGGCAAGGTCGTGTGGGTGTTCCCCGGCCAGGGCTCGCAGTGGGCGGGCATGGGCCGGGAGCTCCTGGATTCGTCGCCGGTGTTCGCCGAGCGGATCAAGGACTGCGCCGCCGCGCTGGAGCAGTGGACCGGCTGGTCGCTGCTCGACGTGCTGCGCGGCGAGTCCGACCTTCTCGACCGGGTCGACGTCGTGCAGCCCGCGAGCTTCGCGATGATGGTCGGCCTCGCCGCGGTGTGGACCTCCCTGGGTGTGGTGCCGGACGCGGTCTTGGGCCACTCCCAGGGCGAGATCGCCGCCGCCTGCGTGTCCGGTGCGTTGTCGCTGGACGACGCGGCGAAGGTGGTCGCGTTGCGCAGCCAGGCCATCGCCGCCGAATTGGCCGGCCGCGGCGGCATGGCGTCGGTCGCGCTGAGCGAGGCAGATGCGGCCGCCCGGCTGACGCCGTGGGGGGACCGGGTCGAGGTGGCCGCGATCAACAGCCCGTCTTCGGTGGTGATCGCCGGGGACGCCGAGGCCCTCGACCAGGCCCTCGCCGCCCTGGAAGCCGACGGCGTCCGGGTGCGGCGGGTCGCGGTGGACTACGCCTCGCACACGCGGCACGTCGAGGCCATCGCCGAAACCCTGGACAAGGCCCTGGACGGCATCACCGCGCAGGCACCGGCGATCCCGTTCTACTCCACCGTCCTCGGCGCGTGGATCGAGGACGGCGTCGTCGACGGCGGCTACTGGTACCGGAACCTGCGGCAGCAGGTGCGGTTCGGCCCGTCGGTGGCCGACCTGGCCGGGCTGGGGCACACGGTGTTCGTCGAGATCAGCGCCCACCCGGTGCTGGCCCAGCCGCTGAACGAGATCAGCGACGACGCCGTGGTGACCGGGTCGCTGCGGCGCGACGACGGTGGTCTCCGGCGCCTGCTGACCTCGGCGGCCGAGCTGTACGTCCGCGGCGTGGCGGTGGACTGGGCCGCGACGCTGCCCGCGGCCGGTCCGGTCGACCTGCCGACGTACGCCTTCGACCGGCGGCACTTCTGGCTGCACGAAGCCGAAACCACGGAAGCCGCCGAAGGTGCGGACGGCGAGTTCTGGACCGCGGTCGAACAGTCCGATGTGGACAGCCTGGCCGAGCTGCTCGACCTGGTGCCGGAGCAGCGCGGGGCGCTCAGCACCGTCGTGCCCGTGCTGGCCGGGTGGCGCGACCGGCGCCGCGAACGCTCGACCGCCGAAAAGCTGCGGTACCAGGTCACCTGGCAGCCCCTGGAGCGCGAAGCCACCGGGGTGCCCGGCGGCCGCTGGCTGGCCGTCGTCCCGGCCGGCACCACCGACGCGCTCCTGGACGAACTGACCGGCCAGGGCCTCGACATCGTCCGGCTGGCGATCGAGGAACCTTCGCGGGAGCAGCTGGCCGGGCGGTTGCGGGAGGTCCTCGGGGAGCACGACCTCACCGGCGTGCTGTCGCTGCTCGCGCTCGACGGCGGCCCCGCGGACGCGACCGAGATCACCGCCTCGACGCTCGCGCTGGTCCAGGCCCTCGGCGACACGAACGCCGCCGCGCCCCTGTGGTGCCTCACCTCCGGCGCGGTGAACATCGGCATCCAGGACGCCGTCACCGCACCGGCCCAGGCGGCCGTGTGGGGCCTCGGCCGCGCCGTCGCGCTGGAGCGCCTCGACCGGTGGGGCGGCCTGGTCGACCTGCCCGCGGCGATCGACGCGCGCACGGCTCAGGCCCTGCTCGGTGTCCTGAACGGCGCCGGCGGGGAAGACCAGCTCGCGGTCCGGCGGTCGGGCGTGTACAGCAGGCGGCTGGTCCGCAAGCCGGTGCCGGAGTCCGCGACGGGCAAGTGGGAACCGCGGGGCACGGTCCTGGTCACCGGCGGGGCCGAAGGGCTCGGCAGGCACGCCTCGGTCTGGCTCGCGCAGTCCGGCGCCGAACGGCTCATCGTCACCGGCACCGACGGCATCGACGAACTGAAGGCCGAGCTGGCCGGGTTCGGCACCACGGTCCTGTCCTGCGCCGACACCGACCGGGACGCGATCGCGCGGCTGGTGGCGGACGCCGAGGTCACCGCCGTCGTGCACGCCGCGGACATCGCGCAGACCAGCTCCGTCGACGACACCGGTGTGGCCGACCTCGACGAGGTGTTCACCGCCAAGGTGACCACCGCGGTGTGGCTGGACCAGCTGTTCGAGGACACCCCGCTCGACGCCTTCGTCGTGTTCTCCTCGATCGCCGGCATCTGGGGCGGCGGCGGGCAGGGCCCGGCGGGTGCGGCGAACGCCGTCCTCGACGCCCTGGTCGAGTGGCGCCGGGCCCGCGGCCTCAAGGCGACGTCGATCGCCTGGGGCGCTCTCGACGAGATCGGCATCGGCATGGACGAGGCCGCCCTCGCCCAGCTGCGCCGCCGCGGTGTGCTCCCGATGGCGCCGCCGCTGGCGGTCACCGCGATGGTGCAGGCCGTCGCCGGCAACGAGAAGGCCGTGGCGGTGGCCGACATGGACTGGGGTGCCTTCATCCCCGCGTTCACGTCGGTCCGGCCCAGCCCGCTGTTCGCCGACCTGCCCGAGGCGAAGGCGATCCTGCAGGCCACCCAGGACGACGGTGAAGACGGCGACACGGCGTCGTCGCTCGCGGATTCGCTGCGGGCGGTCCCGGACGCCGAGCAGAACCGCATCCTGCTGAAGCTGGTCCGCGGGCACGCCTCGACGGTGCTCGGCCACAGCGGCGCCGAAGGCATCGGCCCGCGGCAGGCGTTCCAGGAGGTCGGCTTCGACTCACTGGCCGCGGTCAACCTCCGCAACAGCCTGCACGCGGCCACCGGGCTCAAGCTGCCCGCGACGCTGATCTTCGACTACCCAACCCCGGAGGCGCTGGTCGGCTACCTGCGCGTCGAGCTGCTCCGGGAAGCCGACGACGGCCTGGAGGGGCGGGAAGACGACCTCCGGCGGGTCCTCGCGGCCGTGCCGTTCGCCCGGTTCAAGGAAGCGGGCGTGCTGGAGGCCCTCCTCGGCCTGGCCGACGCGGAAGCCGGTCCGGAGCCGGAAGTCCCCGCACCGGCCACCGGCGACGCAGAACTGATCGACGCACTGGACATCTCCGGTCTCGTGCAACGGGCCCTCGGGCAGACGAGCTGACCGCCGATGGCGAACGAATCGTGGAGGAAGAACATGTCCGCGCCGAACGAGCAGATCGTTGACGCACTGCGCGCCTCGCTGAAGGAGAACGTCCGCCTCCAGCAGGAGAACGCCGCGCTCGCCGCGGCCGCGGCGGAGCCCATCGCGATCGTCTCCATGGCCTGCCGCTACGCCGGCGGGATCCGCGGCCCGGAGGACTTCTGGCGGGTCGTGTCGGAAGGCGCCGACGTCTACACGGAGTTCCCCGGCGACCGCGGCTGGGACGTCGAGGGCCTCTACCACCCGGACCCCGACAACCCCGGGACGACGTACGTGCGCGAGGGCGCCTTCCTGCACGACGCGGCCCAGTTCGACGCGGGCTTCTTCGGCATCTCGCCGCGCGAGGCCCTCGCCATGGACCCGCAGCAGCGGCAGCTCCTGGAGGTGTCCTGGGAGACCCTCGAGCGCGCCGGGATCGACCCGCATTCGGTGCGGGGCAGCGACATCGGCGTGTTCGCCGGGGTCGTGCACCAGGACTACGCCCCGGACCTCAGCGGCTTCGAAGGCTTCATGAGCCTGGAGCGGGCGCTGGGCACCGCGGGCGGGGTCGCCTCCGGCCGGGTCGCCTACACGCTCGGGCTCGAAGGTCCCGCCGTCACCGTCGACACCATGTGCTCGTCCTCGCTGGTGGCGATTCACCTTGCGTCGCAGGCCCTTCGCCGCGGTGAGTGCTCGATGGCCCTGGCCGGTGGCTCGACCGTGATGGCCACGCCCGGCGGGTTCGTCGGCTTCGCGCGGCAGCGGGCGCTGGCCTTCGACGGGCGCTGCAAGTCCTACGCCGCGGCCGCCGACGGCTCCGGCTGGGCCGAGGGCGTCGGCGTGGTGCTGCTGGAGCGGCTGTCGGTGGCGCGCGAGCGCGGGCACCAGGTCCTCGCCGTCATCCGCGGCAGCGCGGTCAACCAGGACGGCGCCTCGAACGGCCTCACCGCGCCGAACGGCCCCGCCCAGCAGCGCGTCATCCGCAAGGCACTGGCCGCCGCCGGGCTGTCACCGTCCGATGTGGACACCGTGGAGGGCCACGGCACCGGCACCGTCCTCGGCGACCCGATCGAGGTGCAGGCGCTGCTGGCCACCTACGGCCAGGGCCGCGACCCGCAGCAGCCGCTCCTGCTCGGCTCGGTGAAGTCGATCGTCGGGCACACCCAGGGCGCGTCCGGCGTGGCCGGCGTGATCAAGATGGTCCAGTCGCTCCGGCACGGGAAGCTCCCGGCGACGCTGCACGTGGACGCGCCCACCCCGCAGGTCGACTGGACGGCGGGCTCGATCGAGCTGCTGACCGAGACCCGCGAGTGGCCGCGCGGCGACCACCCCCGCCGCGGCGGCATCTCCTCGTTCGGCGCCAGCGGCACCAACGCCCACATGATCCTGGAGGAGGCCCCCGAAGACCTCGTGAGTGGTAAGGAGGGTTCTAACCCGCCTTACCACTCACGACAGTCCGTGGTGCCGCTCGTGGTGACGGCCGCTACCGAGGGTTCGCTGGCTGCTCAGGCGGGGCGGCTGGCGGAGGTCGGGGACGTTTCCCTGGCGGACATGGCCGGGACTCTGGTGTCCGGCCGCGCGACGCTCAGCGAGCGCGCGGTCGTCGTGGCGGACTCGCAGGAAGAAGCCGTGGCCGGGTTGCAGGCATTGGCCCGTGGGGAAAGCGCGCCCGGCGTGCTCACCGGCCGCGGCTCGGGTGCGCCGGGCAAGGTCGTCTGGGTGTTCCCCGGCCAGGGGACGCAGTGGGCCGGGATGGGCCGGGAACTGCTGGACTCGTCGGAGGTGTTCGCCGCGCGGATCGCCGAGTGCGAGACCGCGCTCGGGCGGTGGGTCGACTGGTCGCTGACCGACGTCCTGCGCGGCGACGCCGACCTGCTCGACCGGGTCGACGTCGTGCAGCCCGCGAGCTTCGCCGTGATGGTCGGGCTCGCCGCGGTGTGGGCGTCGCTCGGCGTCGAGCCCGAGGCCGTCGTGGGGCACTCGCAGGGCGAGATCGCGGCTGCGTGCGTGTCGGGGGCACTGTCTCTTGAGGACGCGGCGAAGGTGGTGGCCCTGCGCAGCCAGGCGATCGCCGCCCAGCTGGCCGGCCGCGGCGGCATGGCCTCCGTGGCGTTGAGCGAAGAAGACGCGGCCGCGCGGATCGAGCCGTGGGCGGGCCGGGTGGAAGTCGCGGCCGTCAACGGGCCCCGGTCGGTCGTGATCGCCGGGGACGCCGAAGCGCTGGACGAAGCCCTCGACGCGCTCGACGACCAGGGTGTCCGGATCCGGCGGGTGGCAGTGGACTACGCGTCCCACACCCGGCACGTCGAAGCCGCGCGCGACGCGCTGGCCGAGATGCTCGGCGGGATCCGCGCGCAGGCCCCGGAAATCCCGTTCTACTCGACCGTCACCGGCGAGTGGGTCGAAGACGCCGGGGTCCTCGACGGCGGCTACTGGTACCGCAACCTGCGCCGCCAGGTCCGGTTCGGCCCGGCGGTGGCCGGGCTGATCGAGCAGGGCCACCGGGTGTTCGTCGAGGTCAGCGCGCACCCCGTGCTGGTCCAGCCGATCAACGAGCTGGTCGACGGCACCGAAGCCGTCGTCACCGGGACGCTGCGGCGCGAGGACGGCGGCCTCCGGCGCCTGCTGGCCTCGGCGGCCGAGCTGTTCGTGCGCGGCGTGACCGTGGACTGGACCGGCGTGCTGCCGCCGTTCCGGCGCGCCGACCTGCCGACGTACGCCTTCGACCACCAGCACTACTGGCTGCAGCTCGGCGAATCGGCGAAGGACGCCGTGTCGCTCGGCCTCGTCGGCGCCGACCACCCGCTGCTGGGCGCGGTCGTGCCGCTGCCGCAGTCCGACGGCCTGGTCTTCACCTCCCGGCTGTCGCTGCAGTCGCACCCGTGGCTGGCCGGGCACGCGATCGGCGGGGTGGTGCTCATCCCGGGCACGGTCTACGTCGACCTCGCGCTGCGCGCCGGGGACGAGCTCGGCTTCGGCGTCCTGGAAGAGCTCGTCATCGAGGCACCGCTGGTGCTGGCCGAGCGCGGCGGCGTCCGCGTGCAGGTCGCGGTGAGCGGGCCGAACGAAACCGGCTCGCGCGCGGTGGACGTCTTCTCCATGCGGGAAGACGGCGACGAATGGGTCCGGCACGCCACCGGTCTCCTCGGCGAGTCGGCCTCGCGGGAGCCGGACCGCTTCGACTTCGCTGCCTGGCCGCCCGCCGGGGCGGAGCCGATCGACGTCGAGAACTTCTACTCCGACCTCACCGAGCGCGGCTACGCCTACAGCGGCGCGTTCCAGGGCATGCGGGCGGTGTGGCGGCGCGGCGAGGAGGTCTTCGCCGAGGTCGCGCTGCCCGACGACCACCGCGAGGACGCCGGCAAGTTCGGTCTCCACCCGGCGCTGCTGGACGCGGCCCTGCACACGAACGCCTTCGCCAACCCCGGCGACCAGCGCAGCGTGCTGCCGTTCGCGTGGAACGGCCTGGTCCTGCACGCCGTCGGCGCGTCGGCGCTGCGGGTGCGGGTCGCCCCGGGCGGCCCGGACGCGCTGACGTTCCAGGCCGCCGACGAGACCGGTGGCCTGGTCGTCACCATGGATTCGCTGGTGTCCCGCGAGGTCTCCGCCGAGCAGCTGGAAACGGCGGCGGGCGAGGAGCGCGACTCGCTGTTCCAGGTCGACTGGATCGACCTGCCCGCGGCCGAAAGCGTGGCCACGGACCACGCCGAGGTGCTCGAAGCCGTCGGCGGCGAGGCCATCGACCTGACCACCCGGGTGCTGGAAGCCGTGCAGGTGTGGCTCGAAGGCGCGGCAGAGGAAGCCCGGCTGGTCGTGGTGACCCGCGGCGCTGTCCGCGAGGTGACCGACCCCGCCGGAGCCGCCGTGTGGGGCCTGGTCCGGGCCGCCCAGGCGGAAAACCCCGGCCGGATCGTCCTCGTCGACACCGATGGCGAGCTGCCGCTGGGTGCCGTGCTGGGCACCGGCGAGCCGCAGATCGCCGTGCGCGGCGGCACGTTCTCCGTCCCGCGGCTGTCCCGAGCCACCGGCCGCGTGCCGGACGCGCCCGCGGTGTTCAGTCCGGACGGGACGGTCCTGCTCACCGGCGGCACCGGCTCGCTCGGCGCGCTCGTGGCCAAGCACCTGGTCGCCCGGCACGGTGTCCGGCGTCTGGTGCTCGCGAGCCGCCGTGGGGTGGCCGCCGAAGACCTGCTGACCGAGCTGGCCGAGCAGGGCGCGAGCGTGTCCGTGGTCGCCTGCGACGTCTCCGACCGGGACCAGGTGGCCGCGCTGCTGGCCGAGCACCGCCCGACCGGCATCGTGCACCTGGCGGGCCTGCTCGACGACGGCGTCATCGGGGCACTGAACCGGGAGCGGCTGGCCGGGGTGTTCGCCCCCAAAGTCACCGCCGCGAATCACCTCGACGAACTCGCCGGCGACCTCGACGCCTTCGTCGTGTTCTCCTCCGCGGCCGCGCTCATGGGCTCGGCCGGGCAGGGCAACTACGCGGCGGCGAACGCCTACCTCGACGGCCTGATGGCCCGGCGCCGCGCGGCGGGCCTGCCGGGCGTGTCGCTGGCGTGGGGCCTGTGGGAACAGGCCGACGGCCTGACCGCGCACCTGTCCGCCACCGACCAGGCCCGGATGAGCCGCGGCGGCGTGCTGGCCATGACACCCGCCGAAGCGCTGGACAGCTTCGACATCGGCCTGGCCGCCGAGCAGGCCCTGCTCGTGCCGATCAAGCTCGACCTGAAGACCCTGCGCGGCGCGGGGGAGGTCCCGCACCTGCTGCGCGGCCTGGTCCGCGCGAGCCGCCGGGTCGCGCGGACGGCCGCCGCGAGCGGCGGCGGGCTGGTCCACAAGCTCGCCGGGCTGTCCACGGCGGACCAGGACGGCGTCCTGCTCGGCATCATCCAGGCCGAGGCGGCCGCGGTGCTCGGCTTCAACGCCCCCGAGCTGGCCCAGGGCACCAAGGGGTTCAGCGACCTCGGCTTCGACTCGCTGACCGCGGTCGAGCTGCGCAACCGGCTCAGCGCGGCGACCGGGGTCAAGCTGCCCGCCACGCTCGTCTTCGACTACCCGACGCCGGTCGCGCTCGCCCGGCACCTGCGCGAGGAGCTGGGCGAGACGGTGGCGGGCACGCCCGCCGCGCCGGTCGCGGCCGCCGCGGACGCGGGTGAGCCGATCGCCATCGTCGGCATGGCCTGCCGCCTGCCGGGCGGGGTGATGAGCCCCGAGGACCTGTGGCGGATGGTCGCCGAGGGCCGCGACGGCATGTCGGCGTTCCCCGAGGACCGCGGCTGGGACCTGGACGGCCTGTTCGACTCCGACCCGGAACGCCCGGGCACCGCCTACATCCGCCAGGGCGGGTTCCTGCACGAGGCCGCGCTGTTCGACCCCGGCTTCTTCGGGATCTCGCCGCGCGAGGCACTGGCCATGGACCCGCAGCAGCGCCTGCTGCTGGAAGCGTCCTGGGAAGCACTGGAACGCGCGGGGATCGACCCGACGAAGACCCGCGGCGACGCCGTCGGCGTGTTCTCCGGCGTCTCGATCCACGACTACCTCGAGTCACTCGGCAACATGCCCGCGGAACTCGAAGGGTTCGTCACCACGGCCACCGCGGGCAGCGTGGCCTCGGGCCGGGTGTCCTACACCTTCGGGTTCGAGGGCCCGGCGGTCACCGTGGACACCGCGTGCTCGTCGTCGCTGGTGGCGATTCACCTTGCCGCACAGGCACTTCGGCAGGGCGAGTGCACGATGGCGCTCGCCGGCGGCGTCGCCGTGATGGGCTCGCCGATCGGCGTGATCGGCATGTCGCGGCAGCGCGGCATGGCCGAGGACGGCCGGGTCAAGGCGTTCGCGGACGGCGCCGACGGCACGGTCCTGTCCGAGGGCGTCGGCATCGTCGTCCTCGAACGGCTTTCCGTGGCCCGCGAGCGCGGCCACCAGGTGCTCGCCGTGCTCCGCGGCAGCGCGGTGAACCAGGACGGTGCGTCGAACGGCCTGACCGCGCCCAACGGGCCCTCGCAGCAGCGGGTGATCCGCAGCGCGCTGGCCACGGCCGGGCTGCAACCGTCCGATGTGGACGCTGTCGAGGCGCACGGCACCGGGACCGCGCTGGGCGACCCGATCGAGGCACAGGCCCTGCTCGCCACCTACGGCAAGAACCGCCAGACGCCGCTGTGGCTCGGGTCGCTGAAGTCGAACATCGGCCACACCCAGGCGGCCGCGGGGGTCGCCGCCGTCATCAAGATGGTCCAGGCGCTGCGGCACGACGCCCTGCCGCCCACCCTCCACGTGCAGGAACCCACCAAGCAGGTGGACTGGTCCGCGGGCGCGGTCGAGCTGCTGACCGAGGGCCGCGAGTGGGCGCGCAACGGCCACCCGCGCCGGGCCGGCGTCTCGTCGTTCGGCATCAGCGGCACCAACGCGCACCTCATCCTCGAAGAAGCCCCCGCCGGCGACGCTCCCGAGGCGGACGTGCCCGACGGCGTGGTGCCCGTGGTGGTGTCCGCGCGCAGCACCGGATCCCTGGCGGGCCAGGCCGCGCGGCTGGCGGAGTTCCTCGACGGGGACGTCTCGCTGACCCGCGTGGCGGGTGCCCTGCTGTCGACCCGCGCGACGCTGGCCGACCGAGCCGTCGTCGTGGCGGGCTCGGCCGAGGAAGCACGGACCTCGCTGACCGCGCTGGCCCGCGGCGAGAGCGCGCCCGGCCTGGTGACCGGCACCGCGGGCCTGCCGGGCAAGGCCGTCTGGGTGTTCCCCGGCCAGGGGACGCAGTGGGCGGGCATGGGCCGGGAGCTCCTGGACGCGTCGCCGGTGTTCGCCGAGCGGATCGAGGAGTGCGCGGCCGCGCTGCGGCCGTGGATCGAGTGGTCCCTGGTGGACGTCCTGCGCGGCGAAGGTGACCTTTCGCTGATCGAGCGGGTCGACGTGCTGCAGCCCGCGTGTTTCGCGGTGATGGTCGGTCTCGCCGCCGTATGGGCCTCGGTGGGCGTGGTACCGGACGCCGTCCTGGGGCACTCCCAGGGTGAGATCGCCGCGGCCTGCGTGTCGGGCGCCCTGTCCCTCGAGGACGCGGCGAAGGTGGTCGCGTTGCGGAGCCAGGCGATCGCGGCCGAGCTGTCCGGGCGCGGCGGCATGGCGTCGGTCCAGCTGAGCCACGACGAGGTCGCCGCCCGGCTCGCGCCGT
This sequence comes from Amycolatopsis vancoresmycina, assembly GCF_000716785.1. Lineage (GTDB taxonomy): Bacteria > Actinomycetota > Actinomycetes > Mycobacteriales > Pseudonocardiaceae > Amycolatopsis > Amycolatopsis vancoresmycina. The sequence goes on along the minus strand of NZ_JNYY01000005.1, from coordinate 493,211 downwards.
GGAGCGGCCGGGTCGAGATCGCCGCGGTCAACGGCCCGTCGTCGGTGGTCATCGCGGGCGACGCCGAAGCGCTCACCGAGGCCGTCGACGCCCTCGGCGGCCGCCGGGTAGCGGTGGACTACGCGTCCCACACCCGGCACGTCGAGGACATCGGCGAGATCCTCGCCGAGACGCTGGCCGGGATCACCGCGCAGGCCCCGGTGGTGCCCTTCTACTCGACCGTCACTGGCGAGTGGATCACCGAAGCCGGGGTCGTCGACGGCGGCTACTGGTACCGGAACCTGCGCAACCAGGTCGGGTTCGGCCCGGCCATCGACGCGCTGCTCGAGCAGGGTCACGGGGTGTTCGTCGAGGTCAGTGCCCACCCGGTGCTGGTGCAGCCGCTCAGCGAACTCTCCGACGCGGTCGTCACCGGCACCCTGCGGCGCGGCGACGGCGGGGTGCGGCGGCTGCTGACCTCGATGGCCGAACTGTTCGTCCGGGGCGTCCCGGTCGACTGGGCCACGACGGCACCGCCCGCCCGCGTCGAACTGCCGACCTACGCCTTCGACCACCAGCACTTCTGGCTGAGCCCGCCCGCCGCGGCCGACGCGCCTTCACTGGGGCTGGCCGGGGCCGATCACCCGCTGCTGGGGGCCGTGGTGACGCTGCCGCAGTCCGGCGGCCTGGTGTTCACCTCGCGGCTGTCGGTGCGGACGCACCCGTGGCTGGCCGACGGCGTCCCGAGCACGGCCTTGGTGGAGCTGGCCGTGCGGGCCGGTGACGAAGCCGGCTGCCCGGTTCTCGACGACCTGGTCGTCGAAGCTCCGCTGGTGCTGCCGGAGACCGGTGGCTTGCGGGTGCAGGTCGTCGTGAGCGGCGAGCGCGCGGTCGAGGTGTATTCGCAGCGCGAAGGCGACGAAGACTGGACCCGGAACGCCACCGGGCACCTGTCCGCCACGGCTCCTGCGCACGAGCCGTTCGACTTCACCGCGTGGCCGCCCGCCGGGGCGCAGGAGGCCGACGGCGGCTGGCGGCGTGGCGAGGAGGTCTTCGCCGAGGTCGCGCTGCCCGGGGACCTGGACGCCGGCGCGTTCGGCATCCACCCCGTGCTGCTGGACGCCGCGGTGCGCCCGGTCCTCGCGGACGACGAGCAGCCGGCGGAGTGGCACGGCCTGGTCCTGCACGCCGCGGGTGCCTCGGCGCTGCGGGTGCGGCTGGTGCCCGGCGTCTCCCTCGAAGCGGCCGACGAAACGGGCGGCCTGGTCCTCACGGCCGGTCCGGTGGCGGCACGGGAACTCTCGGCCGCGCGAACCCGCGCCGGCTCGCTGTACCGCGTCGACTGGACCGAAGTGTCCATTGCGGACAGTGCGGTGCCGGAGCAGGTCGAGGTGCTCGAAGCCGCCGGCGAGGAGCCGCTGGACCTGACCGCGCGGGTGCTGGCCGCCGTGCAGACGTTCCTCGCCGACGCGCCGGAGGACGCCCGGCTGGTCGTGGTGACCCGCGGCGCCGTCCGCGACGTGACCGACCCGGCCGGGGCCGCCGTGTGGGGCCTGGTCCGGGCCGCGCAGGCGGAGAATCCCGACCGGATCGTGCTGCTCGACACCGACGGCGACGTGCCGCTCGGCGCGGTCCTGGCGGCCGACGAGCCGCAGATCGCCCTCCGTGGCGGCAAGTACTTCGTGCCCCGCATCGCCCGCGCGGAGCAGAGCGGCGATGCCGTGTTCCGCCCGGACGGGACGGTCCTGATCTCGGGCGCCGGTGCGCTCGGTGGCCTGGTGGCCCGGCGCCTGGTCGAGCGCCACGGCGTGCGGAAGCTCGTCCTGGCGAGCCGCCGGGGCCAGGAGGCCGATGGCGTGGCGGAGCTGGTCGCCGAGCTGGCCGCGGACGTCTCCGTCGTCGCCTGCGACGTCTCCGACCGCGCCCAGGTGGCCGCGCTGCTCGACGAGCACCGGCCGACCGCCGTGGTGCACACGGCCGGTGTCCTCGACGCGGGTGTCATCGGGACGCTGGACCGGGAGCGGCTGGCCCGGGTGTTCGCCCCGAAGGTCGAAGCCGTCCGGCATCTCGATGAGCTGACTCGCGACCGGGACCTCGACGCCTTCGTCGTCTACTCCTCGGTTTCCGCGGTGTTCATGGGCGCGGGCAGCGGCAGCTACGCCGCCGCGAACGCCTACCTGGACGGCCTGATGGCGAACCGCCGGGCGGCGGGCCTGCCGGGCCTGTCGCTGGCGTGGGGCCTGTGGGAGCAAAGCACCGGCATGGCCGCCAACACCGACGAGGCCACCCGCGCCCGGATGAGCCGCCGCGGCGGCCTGCAGATCATGACGCAGGCCGAGGGCATGGACCTGTTCGACGCGGCCCTCGGCTCGAGCGAGTCGCTGCTGGTGCCCGCGAAGCTGGACCTCCGCGCCGACGGGACCGTGCCGCACATGCTGCGCGGCCTGGTCCGGGCCAGGCGCGCCCAGGCCCGCACCGCGTCCACAACGGACAGCGGGCTGGCGGGACGGCTGGCCGGGCTGACCCCGGCGGACCAGCTCACCCTGCTCCTGGACCTCGTCCGGGCGCAGGTGGCGGCCGTGCTCGGGCACGCCGACGCGAGCGCGGTCCGCGTCGACACGGCGTTCAAGGACGCCGGGTTCGACTCGCTGACCGCGGTCGAGCTGCGCAACCGGATGCGGGCCGCCACCGGGCTCAAGCTGCCCGCGACGCTGGTCTTCGACTACCCGAACCCCCAGGCACTGGCCCGGCACCTGCGCGAGGAACTCGGTGGCGCGGCGGAGACGCCCGTGACCGCGGTGGCCGCGAAGGCCGACCTCGACGAACCGATCGCCATCGTCGGCATGGCCTGCCGCCTGCCCGGCGGGGTCACCGGCCCCGAAGACCTGTGGCGGCTGGTGTCCGAGGGCCGGGACGCGGTCTCGGGCTTCCCCACCGACCGCGGCTGGGACCTGGAGGGCATCTACGACCCGGACCCGGCCCGCCCGGGCAAGACCTACACCCGGCACGGCGGCTTCCTGCACGAAGCGGGCCTGTTCGACGCGGGCTTCTTCGGCATCTCGCCGCGTGAGGCCGTCGCCATGGACCCGCAGCAGCGCCTGCTGCTGGAGACGTCCTGGGAGGCGATGGAAGACGCCGGCGTCGACCCGCTTTCGCTCAAGGGCAACGACGTCGGGGTGTTCACCGGCATGTTCGGCCAGGGCTACGTCGCCCCGGGCGACAGCGTCGTCACGCCGGAGCTGGAGGGCTTCGCGGGCACCGGCGGGTCGTCGAGCGTGGCGTCCGGCCGCGTGTCGTACGTGTTCGGGTTCGAAGGCCCGGCGGTGACGATCGACTCGGCGTGCTCGTCCTCGCTGGTCGCGATGCACCTCGCCGCCCAGTCCCTGCGCCAGGGCGAATGCTCGATGGCGCTGGCCGGCGGCGCGACCGTGATGGCGAACCCCGGCGCGTTCGTCGAGTTCTCCCGGCAGCGCGGCCTCGCCGTCGACGGGCGCTGCAAGGCGTTCGCCGCGGCGGCCGACGGCACCGGCTGGGCCGAAGGCGTCGGCGTGGTCGTGCTGGAGCGGCTGTCGGTGGCTCGCGAACGCGGCCACCGGATCCTGGCCGTGCTGCGCGGCAGCGCGGTCAACCAGGACGGCGCGTCCAACGGCCTCACCGCCCCGAACGGGCCTTCGCAGCAGCGGGTGATCCGCCGGGCGCTGGGCAGCGCCGGGCTGGGACCGTCCGATGTGGACGCCGTCGAGGCGCACGGCACCGGGACCACCCTCGGCGACCCGATCGAGGCGCAGGCCCTGCTCGCCACCTACGGCAGGGGCCGTGAGACGCCGTTGTGGCTGGGGTCGCTGAAGTCGAACATCGGCCACGCGCAGGCCGCGGCGGGGGTCGCGGGCGTGATCAAGATGGTCCAGGCGCTCCGGCACGAAGTCCTGCCGCCCACGCTGCACGTCGACGAGCCGACCCCCGAAGTGGACTGGTCCGCCGGCGCGGTCGAGCTCCTGACGGAGGCCCGCGAGTGGCCGCGCAACGGCCGTCCGCGCCGGGCCGGCGTGTCCGCGTTCGGCGTCTCCGGCACGAACGCGCACCTCATCCTGGAAGAGGCCCCGGAAGACCTCGTGAGTGAAAAGGCGAGTTCTAACCCTCCTTACCACTCACGACAGTCTGTGGTGCCGGTGGTGGTGTCCGCGCGGAGCACGGCGTCGCTGGCCGGGCAGGCCGGTCGGCTCGCCGACGTGGTCGCGGGTGACGCGCCGCTGGCCGGGGTGGCCCGGGCGCTGGTGACGGACCGGGCCGCGCTGACCGAGCGCGCGGTCGTGGTCGCGGGCTCTCGCGAAGAGGCCGTGACGGGTCTGGAAGCGTTGGCTCGCGGGGAAGACACGGCTGCGGTGGTCACCGGCCGGGCGGGTGCGCCGGGCAAGCTCGTCTGGGTCTTCCCCGGCCAGGGCTCGCAGTGGGCGGGCATGGGACGGCAGCTCCTCGACGAGTCCCCGGTGTTCGCCGAGCGGGTCGCCGAATGCGCGGCCGCGCTCGAACCGTGGGTCGACTGGTCGCTGCTCGACGTGCTGCGTGGCGAATCCGATCTCCTGGACCGCGTCGACGTCGTGCAGCCCGCGAGCTTCGCGGTGATGGTCGGCCTCGCCGCGGTGTGGCAGTCGGCGGGCGTCCGGCCGGACGCCGTGGTGGGGCACTCGCAGGGCGAGATCGCCGCGGCCTGCGTGTCGGGGGCGTTGTCGCTGCCGGACGCGGCGAAGGTGGTCGCGCTGCGCAGCCAGGCCATCGCCACCCGGCTGGCCGGGCGCGGCGGCATGGCTTCCGTGGCGCTGAGCGAAGAAGAGGCGGCCGCGTGGCTGGCGCCGTGGGCCGACCGGGTCCAGGTGGCCGCGGTCAACAGCCCCACGTCCGTGGTGGTCGCCGGGGAGGCCAACGCGCTCGACGAGGTCGTCGAAGCGTTGTCCGGCCGGGAAGTGCGCGTCCGGCGGGTGGCTGTGGACTACGGGTCCCACACCAACCAGGTCGAAGCCATCGAGGACCTCCTGGCCGAGACCCTCGCCGGAATCGAGGCGCAGGCGCCGGCGGTGCCGTTCTTCTCCACCCTCACCGGCGACTGGATCACCGAAGCCGGGGTCGTCGACGGCGGTTACTGGTACCGGAACCTGCGCAACCGGGTCGGCTTCGGCCCGGCCGTTGCGAAGCTCGTCCGCCAGGGCCACGGCGTGTTCGTCGAGGTCAGCGCGCACCCGGTGCTGGTCCAGCCGCTCAGCGAGATCAGCGACGACGCGGTGGTGACCGGGTCGCTGCGCCGCGACGACGGTGGCCTGCGCCGCCTGCTGACGTCGATGGCCGAGCTGTTCGTGCGGGGCGTCCCGCTCGACTGGACCGCGGTCCTGCCGCCGGCCGCCCGGGTGGACCTGCCCAAGTACGCCTTCGACCACCGGCACTACTGGCTGCGGCCCGCCGAGTCCGCGACCGACGCGGCCTCGCTGGGCCAGGCGGCGGCCGACCACCCGCTGCTGGGCGCGGTCGTCGAGCTGCCGCAGTCCGACGGCCTGGTCTTCACCTCGCGGCTGTCGGTGCGGACGCACCCGTGGCTCGCCGACCACGCGGTCGGCGGCGTGGTCATCCTCCCCGGCGCCGGGCTGGCCGAGCTGGCCGTGCGGGCCGGCGACGAAGCCGGCTGCACCGCCCTCGACGAGCTGGTCATCGAGGCCCCGCTGGTCGTGCCCGCCCAGGGCGGCGTGCGGGTGCAGGTCGCGCTGGGCGGCCCGGACGACACCGGCTCGCGCACGGTGAACGTCTACTCCCGGCGCGACGGCGGCACGGGACCGTGGACCCGGCACGCCACCGGCCTGCTGTCCTCGGCCCCGGCCCCGGACACCGGGTTCGACTTCCACGCCTGGCCGCCCGCGGGCGCCGAGCGCGTCGACGTCGAGACGTTCTACACCGGCCTGGCCGAACGCGGGTACGGCTACGGGCCGGCGTTCCAGGGCCTGCGCGCGGTGTGGCGGCGGGACGGCGAAATCTTCGCCGAGGCCGCCCTCCCCGAGGACCTCGGCAAGGACGCGGGCCGGTTCGGCGTCCACCCGGCGCTGCTCGACGCGGCCCTGCAGGCCGCCACGGTCGGCGGCGGGGACGAGCCGGGCGAGCCGGTGCTCGCGTTCGCGTGGAACGGCCTGGTCCTGCACGCCGCGGGCGCTTCGGCGCTGCGGGTCCGGCTCGCGCCGAGCGGCCCGGACGCGCTGTCCGTCGAAGCCGCCGACGAGACCGGCGGGCTGGTCCTGACCATGGAATCGCTGGTGTCCCGGCCGGTTTCGGCCGGTCAGCTGGGTGCCGCGGCCGACGCGGGCCACGACGCGATGTTCCGCGTCGACTGGACCGAGCTGCCTTCGGTGCCCCGCGCGGAGATGCCCGCGTGGGCGCAGGTGGGCAGCGCCGACGACGTCGCGGCCCTCGCGGAGAAGACGGATGGGCCGCCGGTGGCGGTCGCCGAGGCCGACGGCGACACGGCGCTGGCCGTGAGCTCCCGGGTGCTGGAAATCGTGCAGACGTGGCTCGCCGCCGCCGCGCTCGAGGAATCGCGGCTGGTCGTGGCGACCCGCGGGGCGGTCCCGGCCGGCGGCGACCACACGGTGACCGGCCCGGCCGCGGCCGCGGTGTGGGGCCTGGTGCGCTCCGCACAGGCCGAGCACCCGGACCGGATCGTCCTGCTCGACACCGACGGCGACCTCGCGCCGGTCCTCGGGCCGGTGCTGGCCACCGGCGAGCCGCAGGTCGCGGTGCGCGGAACCACCTTCCACGTGCCCCGCCTGGCTCGCGCCGGCCGGACTTCGGCCGCGCCCGCGGTGTTCGGCCCGGACGGCACGGTCCTGGTCTCCGGCGCCGGTTCGCTGGGCACGCTGGTGGCCCGGCACTTGGTGACGCAGCACGGCGTGCGGAAGCTCGTGCTCGCCAGCCGCCGGGGTCCGGACGCCGACGGCGCCGCCGACCTGGTCGCCGAGCTGGCCGATGCGGACGTGTCCGTGGTGGCCTGCGACGTCTCCGACCGCGACCAGGTGGCCGCGCTGCTGGAGTCGCTGCCCGACCTGACCGGGGTGGTGCACACCGCCGGGGTCTTCGAGGACGGCGTGATCGACGCGCTGACCCCGGAACAGCTGTCGAACGTGTACGCGGCGAAGGTCGACGCGGTCCGCCACCTCGACGAGCTGACCCGCGACCGCGACCTCGGCGTGTTCGTCGTGTTCTCGTCCGTCGCCGGCGTGATGGGCGGCGGCGGCCAGGGCCCGTACGCGGCGGCCAACGCCTTCCTGGACGCGGCCATGGCCGGCCGCCGGGCCGCCGGCCTGCCGGGCCTGTCCCTGGCCTGGGGTCTCTGGGAACGCAGCAGCGGCATGGCCGCCCACCTCAGCGAGATCGACCACGCACGGGCGAGCCGCAACGGCGTGCTCGAACTGACCCGGGCCGAGGGCCTCGACCTGTTCGACCTCGCGCTGCGGACCGAAGAATCCCTGCTGGTGCCGATCAAGCTCGACCTGGCGGCGATGCGGTCCGGCCCGGTCGGGGTCCTGTTCCGCGGCCTGGTCCGGCCGAGCCGCACCCAGGCGCGCAAGGCGTCCACTGTGGACACCGGGCTGGCCGCCCGGCTGACCGGGCTCGACCCGGACGGCCGGGAGGAACTCCTGGTCGACCTGGTCCGCGGCCAGGTCGCGGTGGTGCTCGGCTACGACGGGCCGGAGGCGGTGCGCCCGGACACGGCGTTCAAGGACACCGGCTTCGACTCGCTGACGTCGGTGGAACTGCGCAACCGGCTGCGCGAGGCGACCGGCCTGAAACTGCCGGCCACGCTCGTCTTCGACTATCCGAACCCCCTCGCGGTGGCCCGCTACCTGGGCGCGCGGCTGGTCCCGGAAAGCAACGGGCACAACGGGAACGGGCACGACCGGCTGCGGCAGGCGCTCGTGGCCGAGGACGCGGGCGAGGAGCGGTCGATCGCCGAACTCGGTGTCGACGACCTCGTGCAACTGGCTTTCGGCGACGAGTGATTGGGGCAAGTGGTGAGTGCGTCGTATGAAAAGGTCGTCGAGGCGCTGCGGAAGTCCCTCGAAGAGGTCGGCACGCTGAAGAAGCGGAACCGGCGCTTGGAGGGCGCGTCCCGCGAGCCGATCGCCATCGTCGGGATGGCCTGCCGGCTGCCCGGCGGCATCGCCGGTCCCGCGGACCTGTGGCGGCTGGTGTCCGAAGGCGGCGACGCGGTTTCGGGGTTCCCCACCGACCGCGGCTGGGACCTGGACACCCTGTTCGACCCGGACCCGGACCACCCGGGCACGTCGTACGTCAGCCAGGGCGGCTTCGTGCACGACGCGGGGCTGTTCGACGCAGGGTTCTTCGGGATCTCGCCACGGGAAGCCCTCGCCATGGACCCGCAGCAGCGGCTGCTGCTGGAGACCTCGTGGGAGGCGTTCGAGAACGCCGCCGTCGACCCGACGACGCTGAAGGGCGCCGACGTCGGCGTGTTCGTCGGCGCGGCCCCGCAGGGGTACGGCTCCGGGCCGATCGGGCCGGAGATGCAGAGCTTCGCGGGCACCGGTGTGGCGTCGAGCGTCGCTTCGGGCCGGCTGTCCTACGTCTTCGGCTTCGAAGGACCCGCGGTCACGATCGACACGGCGTGCTCGTCGTCGCTGGTCACCATGCACCTCGCCGCGCAGGCGCTGCGGCAGGGCGACTGCTCGATGGCCATCGCCGGTGGCGCGATGGTCATGTCGAGCACCAACTCCTTCGTCGTGTTCTCCCGGCAGCGCGGGCTCGCGGCGGACGGCCGCTGCAAGGCGTTCGCGGACGCCGCCGACGGGATGGGCATGGCCGAGGGCGTCGGCCTGGTGGTCCTCGAACGGCTTTCGGTCGCCCGCGAGCGTGGCCATCGCGTGCTGGCGGTCCTGCGGGGCTCCGCGGTGAACCAGGACGGCGCGTCCAACGGCCTGACCGCCCCGAACGGGCCGTCGCAGCAGCGGGTGATCCACAGCGCGCTGGCGAACGCCGGGCTGGCACCGTCCGATGTGGACGTCGTCGAAGGCCACGGCACCGGGACCGCGCTGGGCGACCCGATCGAGGCACAGGCCCTGCTGGCGACCTACGGCCAGGAGCGGGAAACGCCGCTGTGGCTGGGCTCGCTGAAGTCGAACATCGGCCACGCGCAGGCGGCCGCGGGCGTCGCGAGCGTCATCAAGATGGTGCAGGCGCTGCGGCACGGCGTCCTGCCCGCCACCCTGCACGTCGACGCGCCTTCGTCGGCCGTGGACTGGTCCGAGGGCGCGGTCGAGCTGCTGACCAGCGCCCGCGACTGGCCACGGACGGACCGGCCGCGCCGGGCCGGCGTGTCCTCGTTCGGCGTCAGCGGCACGAACGCCCACCTGATCCTGGAGGAAGCCCCGCCCCAAGACCTCGTGAGTGAAAAGGAGGGTTCTAACCCGCTTTTTCACTCACGACCGGGGGTGGTGCCGCTGGTGGTTTCGGCGCGCAGTGCGGGGTCGCTGGCGGGGCAGGCCGAGCGGCTCGCCCGGTTCCTCGAGGAGTCCGGGGAGCCGCTCGCGGCGGTGGCCGGGGCGTTGGTGACCGGGCGGGCGGTTCTGGACGAGCGGGCCGTCGTGGTGGCGGAGTCGCGGGAAGAAGCCGTGACCGCCTTGCAGGCACTGGCCCGCGGGGAAGACACGGCCGCGGTGGTCACCGGCCGCGCGGGCGCGCCGCGCAAGGTGGTGTGGGTGTTCCCGGGCCAGGGCACGCAGTGGGCCGGGATGGGCCGTGAGCTGCTGGAAGCGTCGCCGGTGTTCGCCGCGCGGATCGAGGAGTGCGCGGCCGCACTGGACCCGTGGACCGACTGGTCGCTGCTCGACGTCCTGCGCGGCGAAGGCGACCTGGACCGGGTGGACGTGCTGCAGCCCGCGTGTTTCGCGGTGATGGTCGGGCTGGCCGCGGTCTGGGAAGCCGCCGGGGTCCGCCCGAGCGCCGTCGTCGGGCACTCGCAGGGCGAGATCGCCGCGGCCTGCGTGTCGGGCGCACTGTCTCTTGTGGACGCTGCCAAGGTGGTGGCCCTGCGCAGCCAGGCCATCGCGGCGCAGCTGTCCGGCCGGGGCGGGATGGCGTCGGTCGCGCTGAGCGAAGAAGAGGCGGCTGCCCGGCTTTCGCTGTGGGACGGCCGGGTCGAGGTGGCCGCGGTCAACGGGCCCGCCTCGGTCGTGATCGCCGGGGACGCCCAGGCCCTGAACGAATGCCTGGAAGTGCTGGCAGGCGACGGCGTCCGGGTCCGCCAGGTCGCGGTGGACTACGCCTCGCACACCCGGCACGTCGAGGACATCGAGGACACCCTCGCCGAGGCACTGGCCGGGATCGACGCGCAGGCGCCCCGGGTGCCGTTCCTCTCGACCGTCACCGGCGAGCGGATCACCGAAGCCGGTGAACTGGACGGCGATTACTGGTACCGGAACCTGCGCAACCAGGTCCGGTTCGGCCCGGCCATCGACGCGCTCCTCGAGCAGGGCCACGGGGTGTTCGTCGAGGTCAGCGCGCACCCGGTGCTGGTGCAGCCGATCAGCGAGGTCACCGACGCGGTCGTCACCGGCACCCTGCGCCGCGACGACGGCGGCCCGCGGCGGCTGCTCACGTCGATGGCCGGGCTGTTCGTCCGCGGCGTGGCCGTGGACTGGACCCCGGTGCTGCCCGGCGGCGCGGCGGCCGCCCGGGTCGACCTGCCCACCTACGCCTTCGACCACCAGCACTACTGGCTGCCCTCCACCGAGTCCGCGTCCGACGCGACGGCGCTGGGCCAGGCGCGGGCGGACCACCCGCTGCTGAGCGCGGCGGTGCGGCTGCCGCAGTCGGACGGCCTCGTCTTCACGTCGCTGCTTTCGCTGCGGACGCACCCGTGGCTGGCCGACCACGCGATCGGCGGCGTGGTGCTCTTCCCGGGCACCGGCCTGGTGGAACTGGCCGTCCGGGCCGGCGACGAGGTCGGCTGCCCGGTGCTCGAAGAGCTCGCGACGCAGACCCCGGTCGTCGTGCCCGAGCACGGCGGCGTGCGGATCCAGGTCGCGGTGGGCGGGTCCGGCGAGAACGGCTCCCGCACGGTCGAGATCTACTCCCAGCGCGAAGACGGCGGCGAAGAGTGGACGCGGCACGCCACCGGCGTCCTGGCCGCGACCCCCGTGAAGGCCGCGGGGTTCGACTTCACCGCGTGGCCGCCGCCGGACGCGCAACCGGTCGAGGTGGGGGACTTCTACGACGGCCTGATCGAGCGCGGGTACGCGTACGGGCCCGCGTTCCAGGGCGTCCGAAACGTGTGGCAGCGCGGTGAGGAGGTCTTCGCCGAGGTCGCCCTGCCCGAGGAACTGCGCGAAGACGCCGCCGCGTACGGCCTCCACCCCGCGCTGCTGGACGCGGCCCTGCAGACCGGCACCATCGCGGCCGCGGCGGCCGGGGAACCGGGCCGGTCGGTGATGCCGTTCGCGTGGACCGGGCTCGCGCTGCACGCCGTGGGCGCGCCGGCGCTGCGGGTCCGGCTCGTGGCGGGTCCGGAGTCGATGACCGTCGAGGCCGCCGACGAAACCGGCGGCCCGGTCCTGTCGATGGATTCCCTGGTGCTGCGGGAGGTGTCCACCGCTCAGCCGGCGGCCCGGACCGGATCGCTGTACGAGGTGGTCTGGACCGAGCTGCCGCCCGTCGCCGCCGGGCCGGCGCCGTCGTGGGCGGCGGTGGCCACCGCCGGCGACGTCACGGCCCTGGCCGACGTTCCCGCGGCCGTCGTGCTGGCGGCGGCCGGAGACGGCGACGCGCTGACGTTGACCTCGCGGGTCCTGGCGGTCGTGCAGGCGTGGCTGACGGCCGAACAGGACGAGTCCCGGCTGGTCGTCGTCACGCGGGGCGCGATGGCCGCCGGCGACGGCGTGGTGACCGACCCGGCCGCGTCGGCGGTGTGGGGCCTGGTGCGGGCCGCGCAGACCGAGAACCCGGACCGGATCGTGCTGCTGGACCTCGATCCCGCGGCCGGCGACGGCCCGGAAACCGTGCTGGGCGCGGTCCTGGCGACCGGCGAGCCGCAGATCGCGGTGCGCGGGACGACGTTCTCCGTGCCCCGCCTCGCCCGGGTCACCGTCCCGGCGGCGGACCCCCCGGCCGGGTTCGGCCCGGACTCGACCGTGCTGATCTCGGGCGCCGGGACGCTCGGCGCGCTCGCGGCCCGGCACCTGGTCGCCCGGCACGGCGTGCGCCGCCTGGTGCTCGCCAGCCGCCGGGGCCGGGAGGCCGGCGGGGTGGCGGAGCTGGTCACCGAGCTCACCGGGCTGGGCGCCGACGTCTCGGTGGCCGCCTGCGACGTCTCCGACCGCGAACAGACGGCGACCCTGCTCAAGGAGCACCGGCCGACCGCGGTCGTGCACACGGCCGGCGTGTTCGACGCCGGTGTCGTCGGGGCGCTGACCCCGGAGAAGCTGGCCAAGGTGTTCGCCCCGAAGGTCGACGCGGCGACCAACCTCGACGAGCTGACCCGGGACCTCGACCTCGACGCGTTCGTCGTGTACTCGTCCGCGTCGTCGATCTTCATGGGCGCGGGCAGCGGCGGCTACGCGGCCGCGAACAGTTTCCTCGACGGGCTGATGGCCCGGCGGCACGCGGCGGGCCTGCCGGGCCAGTCGCTGGCCTGGGGCCCGTGGCAGGAGCTCACCGGCATGGCCGACACCATCGACGACCTCACCCTGAGCCGGATGAGCCGTCGCGAGGGCCGCGGCGGTGTCGGCGGGCTCGGCGCCGAGGACGGCATGGAGCTGTTCGACGCCGCCCTCGGTTCGGGGCGCGCGCTGCTGGTGCCGGTCGAACTGGACCTGCGCGAAGCCCGGGCCGACGCGGCGACCGGGACCTCGGTGCCGCCGCTGCTGCGCGGGCTGGTCCGCCTCGGCAGGCAGCAGGCCAAGGCGGCGGCCGGCGGCGAAGACGGGCTCGTCGGACGGCTGGCCAAGCTCGCCCCGGTCCAGCAGGAAGCGCTGCTGCTGGACGTGGTGCGCACCCAGGTCGCGGTCGTGCTCGGGCATTCCGGCGCGGGTGCCGTCCGGGCGGACACGGCGTTCAAGGACTCCGGGTTCGACTCGCTGACGTCGGTGGAACTGCGCAACCGGCTGCGGGACGCGACCGGCCTCAAGCTGCCCGCGACGCTGGTGTTCGACCACCCGACCCCGCAGGCGCTCGCCCGGCACCTGCGCGACGAACTCGCCGTCGGCGAGGTGTCCGCCACCGACTCGGTGCTGGCCGGGCTCGCCGGCCTGGACGCGGTCATCGGAGCCGCCGACGCGGCGGCGCGGGACCGGATCACCGCGCGCCTCAAGGAGCTGCTGACCGCGGCGGAGACGGCGGGCCGCGACCCCGGCACGCCCGACGAGGATCTCGACACCGCCAGCGACGAGGAGCTGTTCGCGCTCGTCGACGGGCTCAACTGACAGAAAGCTTCCAGGGAGGAAGAGTCCAGTGGCTGATGAGACGCAACTCCGCGATTACCTGAAGCGGGCGATCGCGGACGCCCGCGACGCCCGCAAGCGGCTGCGCGAGGTCGAGGACGACGCCCGCGAGCCGATCGCCATCGTCTCCATGGCGTGCCGGTACCCCGGCGGGGTGTCCTCGCCCGAACAGCTGTGGCAGCTGGTGGCCGACGGGGTCGACGCCGTCGCCGACTTCCCCGCCGACCGCGGCTGGGACCTGGACAGCCTGTTCGACTCGGACCCCGACCGCGCCGGGACGTCCTACACCAGCCAGGGCGGCTTCCTCGAAGGTGCGGGCCTGTTCGACGCGGGGTTGTTCGGCATCTCGCCGCGCGAGGCCGTCACGATGGACCCGCAGCAGCGGCTGCTGCTGGAAACGTCCTGGGAGGCGCTCGAACGCGCGGGCGCCGATCCGTTTTCCCTGAAGGGTTCCTCGGTCGGTGTGTTCTCCGGCCTGTCGACCCAGGGCTACGGTGCCGGCGGCGGCGTGGTCCCGCCGGAGGCGGAGGGCTTCGCGGGCACGGGTGCGGCGACCTGCATCGCGTCCGGCCGCGTGTCGTACACCTTCGGGTTCGAGGGCCCGGCCGTCACGATCGACACCGGGTGCTCGTCGTCGCTGGTCGCCATGCACCTTGCCGTGCAAGCACTTCGGCAGGGTGATTGCTCGATGGCGCTGGCCGGCGGCGCGATGGTGATGGCGACGCCCGGCTCGTTCCGGTCGTTCTCGCGCCAGCGCGCGCTGGCCGCGGACGGCCGCTGCAAGGCGTACGCCGAGGGCGCGGACGGCACCGGCCTGGCCGAAGGCGTCGGCGTGGTCGTGCTGGAGCGGCTGTCGGTGGCGCGGGAACGCGGGCACCGGGTGCTGGCCGTGATCCGCGGCAGCGCGGTGAACCAGGACGGCGCGTCGAACGGCTTGACCGCCCCGAGCGGCCCGGCGCAGCAGCGGGTGATCCGCAGCGCGCTGGCGAACGCCGGGCTGGCACCGTCCGATGTGGACGTCGTCGAGGGTCACGGCACCGGCACGGCGCTGGGCGACCCGATCGAGGCGAACGCGCTGCTGGCCACGTACGGCAAGGACCGCGACCCGGCGAAGCCGCTGTGGCTGGGGTCGCTGAAGTCGAACATCGGCCACACGCAGGCCGCGGCGGGCGTCGGCGGCGTCATCAAGATGGTGCAGGCGCTGCGGCACGGCGTGCTGCCCCCGACCCTGCACGCGGACGAGCCCACCAAGGAAGTGGACTGGTCCGCGGGCGCGGTCGAGCTGCTGACCGAGGCCAGGGAGTGGCAGGCCGACGGCCGCCCGCGCCGGGCCGCGATCTCCTCGTTCGGGATCAGCGGGACCAACGCCCACCTGATCCTGGAAGAAGTCCCGGAGGCGGATCTGCCGCGGCTTGTCGTGAGTGAAAAGGAGGGTTCTAACTCGCCTTTCCACTCACGACCGGCTTTGGTGCCGCTGGTGGTTTCCGCGCGCACCTCGGGTTCTCTGGCTGGGCAGGCGGAGCGGCTGGCCGGGTTCCTGGAGCAGGCCGAGGTGCCGCTCGAGGACGTGGCCGGGGCGCTGGCCGCGGGCCGGGCGGTGCTGGACAAGCGGGGTGTCGTCGTGGCGGGCGATCGCGAGGAGGCGATTGCGGGCCTGCGGGAAATCGCGGCGGGCCACGGGGTCGTGGGCGACGGCGCCCGTGACGGCGGAGTCGTCTTCGTGTTCCCCGGGCAGGGCACCCAGTGGGTCGGCATGGGCCGGGAGCTCCTCGCGGAGTCGCCGGTGTTCGCGGCCCGGATGGCCGAGTGCGACGCGGAGATCGCGGCGCTGACCGGCTGGTCCGTGCTCGACGTCCTGCGCGCCGACGAGGGCCTGGAACGCATCGAGGTCCTGCAGCCGGTGCTGTTCGCGGTGATGGTGTCGCTGGCCGCGGTGTGGGAAGCGGCCGGGGTCCGGCCGGACGCCGTCGTGGGCCACTCGCAGGGCGAGGTCGCGGCCGCGCACATCGCGGGCGTGCTCAGCCTGGCCGACGCCGTGCGCGTGGTCGTGCTGCGCAGCGACCTGTTCGCGCGGCGGCTGGTCGGCCACGGCGCGATCGCGTCCGTGGCGCTGTCCGCCGACGACGTCCGGGACCGGCTCGCCGGGCACCCCGGGCTGGGCATCGCCGGGCGCAACGGGCCGGGCGCGTGCACCGTGGCCGGCGACGACGAGTCGCTGCAGCGGTTCCTGGCCGAGTGCGCCGCCGCCGACGTGCGGGCCCGGATCGTGCCCAGCACCGTCGGCTCGCACACCGCGCAGGTCGAGCCGCTGCGCGACGAGCTGCTGGACCTGCTGAAGGACGTGCGGCCCGAGCCGGGCACCGTGCCGTTCTACTCGACCGTCAAGCCCGGCGTGCTCGACGGCGAACGCCTGGACGCCACCTACTGGTACGAAAACTGCCGCCAGATGGTCGACCTGCACGGCGCGGTCGACGCGCTGCTGGACGACGGGCACCGGTTCTTCGTCGAGGTCAGCCCGCACCCGGTGATGGTGCAGCCGATCACCGGCATCGTCGACGACGCCGGTGTGGACGCCGTGGTGGGCGGCTCGGTCCGGCGCAACGACGGAGGCCTGCGGCGGCTGCTGACGTCGACGGCCGAGCTGTTCGTCCGCGGGGTCGCGGTGGACTGGCGCGGCCTGCTGCCCGCCGTCCCGCCCGGCCGCGTCGCCCTGCCGACCTACGCCTTCGACCAGGAGCACTACTGGCTGCAGGCCGCCGACGCGGACTCCGACGCCGTGTCACTGGGCCAGGCGGCGGCCGAGCACCCGATGCTGGGCGCGGTCGTGTCGCTGCCGCGGTCCGAGGAGATCGTGTTCACCTCGCGGCTGTCGGTGCGGACGCACCCGTGGCTGGCCGGCCACGCGATCGGCGGTGCCGTGGTCCTGCCCGGCAGCGGCCTGGTCGAGCTGGCCGTGCGCGCCGGTGACGAAGCCGGGTGCTCGGTCCTCGAGGACCTGACGATCGAGACGCCACTGGGCGTGCCCGAGAGCGGTGGCGTCCGGGTCCAGGTCGTGTTGGGCGCGCCGGACGAGCGCGGTGCCCGAAGCGTGGAGGTCTACGCCCTCGGCGACGAGGACGCCGACGTGTGGACCCGGCACGCCACCGGCACCCTGTCCGCGACGCCGGTCGCGGCCGCGGACTTCGACTTCACCGCGTGGCCGCCGCCGGGGGCGCAGCCGGTCGAGGTGGACCCCGGCCTGCTCTACGACGACCTGGCCGAGCGCGGGTACGCCTACGGCCCCGCGTTCCAGGGCCTGCGGGCGGTCTGGCGGCGAGAAGACGAGGTCTTCGCCGAGCTCGCGCTGCCCGAGGACCTGCGCGAGGACGCGGCCGCGTTCGGCGTCCACCCGGCGCTGCTCGACGCGGCCCTGCACGCGGCCGTGCTGACCGACGGCGGTGACCTGGACGAGCAGGCCCTGCGGCAGGCGACCGGGTGGCGTGGGCTGGTGCTGCACGCTGCGGGCGCTTCGGCGCTGCGCGTGCGGCTGGCGCCCGCCGGGCCGGACAGCGTCTCGCTGGAAGCGGCGGACGGCACCGGGGCCCCGGTGCTGTCCGCCGACGAGCTGGAGCTGCGGCCGGTGGATCGCCTCCCGGCGGCCCCGGCCCGTGCGGGCTCGCTGTTCGAAGTGGCCTGGACCCCGCTGTCCGCGCCCGCCGGACTGCCCGCCCCGCTGTGGGTTGAGGTGGCCGACGCGGAGCAGGTGACGGCGTTCGCCGAAGACGTGCCGCCGGGTGCGGTGGCGGTCCTCGAGGCGGTCGGTTCCGACGGCGCCGTGCTGGAACTGACGAGCCGGGTGCTGGCCGTCGTGCAGGCGTGGCTGGCCGCTCCGGACGCGGACTCGCGGCTGATCGTGGTGACCCGCGGTGCGGTCGCCGCGGGCGGCGGCCCGGTCACCGATCCGGTGGCGTCGGCGGCCTGGGGCCTGGTGCGGGCCGCCCAGTCCGAGAACCCGGACCGGATCGTGCTGCTGGACCTCGATTCCGCGGTGGCCGAAGGACTGGAGGCGGTACTGGGTGGCGTGCTGATGACCGGGGAGCCGCAGATCGCGGTGCGCGAGGGAACCCTGTCCGTGCCGCGGCTGGCGCGCGCCGGCGAGCAGCCGGAGCCGTCCGCGGTGTTCGGTCCGGAAGGGACAGTCCTCGTCTCCGGCGCCGGGGCGCTGGGCGGGCTGGTGGCCCGGCACCTCGTCGAGCGGCACGGTGTGCGCCACCTGGTGCTGGCCAGCCGGCGGGGTCTGGACGCCGAAGGCGCGAAGGACCTCGTCGCCGACCTCACCACCCTGGGCGCCGACGTCTCGATGGCGGCCTGCGACGTGTCCGACCGGGACCAGGTGGCGGCGCTGCTCGCCGCGGTGCCTGCCGAGCACCCGCTGACCGGCGTGGTGCACACGGCGGGCGTCCTCGACGACGGCGTGATCGGGACCCTGACCGAGGACAAGCTGGCCCGGGTGTTCGCCCCCAAGGTCGACGCGGTCCGGCACCTCGACGAGCTGACCCGGGGCATGGACCTCGGCGCGTTCGTCGTCTACTCGTCCGCCTCGGGCGTGCTCGGCGCCGCCGGGCAGGGCAACTACGCGGCGGCGAACGCGTTCCTGGACGGCCTGATGGCCCACCGGCGGGCGGCCGGCCTGCCCGGCCTCTCGCTGGCCTGGGGCCTGTGGGAGCTGGCCACCGAGATGATCGCCCACCTCGGCGGGGTCGACAAGGCGCGGATGAGCCGCGGCGGTGTCCTGCCGATCACCGCGACCGAAGGCATGGACCTGTTCGACGCAGCACTGGCGTCGGGACAGCCGCAGCTCGTGCCGGTCAAGCTGGACCTGCGTGAGGTCCGGGCCGGCGCGAAGCACGGTGGCGCGATCCCGCCGCTGCTGCGCGGACTGGTCCGGGCGGGCCGGCAGCAGGCGAAGGCGGCGTCGGCCGGTGACGGCGAGCTGGTCCAGCGGCTGGCCGGGCTGGCCGCCGCCGAGCAGGAGGCCCTGCTCGTGGACCTGGTCCGCGAACGGGCGGCGGCCGTGCTCGGGCACGGCGGGTCCGAGGGCGTGCCGGCCGAGATGGCGTTCAAGGACGCCGGGTTCGACTCGCTGACGTCGGTGGAGCTGCGCAACCGGCTGCGCGAAGGCACCGGCCTGAAGCTGCCCGCCACCCTGGTCTTCGACTACCCGACCCCGCTGGTCCTCGCCCGGCACCTGCGCGCCGAGCTCGGCGTCAGCGAGGACGCGCTTTCCCTGGTGCAGGCGAAGATCGAGGACGTCGAGTCGCTGCTCAGCGGCCTGAGCCTGGACGACTCCACGAAGGCGGGCATCACGCTCCGCCTGCAGGGCCTGGTCGCGATGTGCAACGGCGTGCTCGACCAGGACGGCACCGCCACGGCGGCCGACCACCTGGAAGCCGCCTCCGCCGACGAGGTCCTCGAATTCATCCACGACGAGCTCGGGCTCGTCTGACGCACCGGTTCGAGACGTCTGTCCCGGCAACCCCTCCGTGAGGAATCGAAGAATGGCTACGGACGAGAAACTCCTCAAATACCTCAAGCGCGTCACGGCCGAACTGCACGACCTGCGCAAGCAGGGCTCGCGGCACGCTGACGAGCCGCTCGCCATCGTGGGGATGGCGTGCCGGCTGCCGGGTGGGGTGGCCTCGCCCGAGGAATTCTGGCAACTGGTGGTCAACGGCGTCGACGCCCTGTCGGACTTCCCCGACGACCGGGGCTGGAACCTGGAGGGCTTCTTCGACCCGGACCCCGACCACCCGGGCACGTCCTACGCCAGCCAGGGCGGCTTCCTCGACGGGGCCGGGCAGTTCGACGCCGGCTTCTTCGGCATCTCGCCGCGCGAGGCGCTGATGATGGATCCGCAGCAGCGGATGCTGCTGGAAGCGTCGTGGGAGGCGTTCGAAGACGCGGGCGTCGACCCGGCCACGTTGAAGGGCACCGACGTCGGCGTCTTCTCCGGCCTGTTCACCCAGGGCTACGGGACCGGCGCCGGGACGATCCCGCCGGAACTGGAGGGCTACGCGGGCACGGGCAGCGCGTCGAGCGTGGCGTCCGGGCGCGTCTCCTACACCTTCGGCTTCGAAGGGCCCGCGGTCACGATCGACACGGCGTGCTCGTCGTCGCTGGTCGCGATCCACCTCGCCGCGCAGGCGCTGCGGCTCGGCGAGTGCTCGATGGCGCTGGCCGGCGGGGCGACGGTGATGCCGACGCCGGGCACGTTCGTGGCGTACTCGCGGCAGCGGGTGATGGCGGTGGACGGGCGCAGCAAGGCGTTCTCCTCGACGGCGGACGGCACCGGCTGGGCCGAGGGCGTCGGCGTGGTGCTGCTGGAACGGTTGTCGGTGGCGCGGGAACGCGGGCACCGGGTACTGGCCGTGTTGCGGGGTTCCGCGGTGAACCAGGACGGTGCTTCGAACGGCCTGACCGCGCCGAACGGGCCGTCGCAGCAGCGGGTGATCCGCAAGGCGCTGTCCGGGGCCGGGCTGTCACCGTCCGATGTGGACATCGTGGAGGCGCACGGCACGGGCACCGCGCTGGGCGACCCGATCGAGGCGCAGGCGCTGCTGGCCACCTACGGCAAGAACCGGGACCCCGAAAAGCCGTTGTGGCTGGGCTCGGTGAAGTCGAACGTCGGGCACACGCAGGCCGCGGCCGGGGTGGTCGGGCTGATCAAGATGGTGAAGGCGTTGGAACACGGCGTCATGCCGCCCACCCTGCACGTCGAAGAGCCGACGCCGCAGGTGGACTGGTCGGCCGGCGCGGTCGAGCTGCTGACCGCGGCGCGGGAGTGGCCGTCGGACGGCCGTCCGCGCCGGGCCGGGGTGTCGGCGTTCGGAATCAGCGGCACGAACGCCCACGTCATCATCGAGGAAGCCCCGCCCCAAGAGGTCGTGAGTGGTAAGGAGGGTTCTAACGCGCCTTACCACTCACGACCAAGCCGCGGCAGCCTCGACGACGGTGTGGTGCCGCTGGTTGTGTCGGCGAAGAATCCGAGTTCCGTGGCGGCGCAGGCCGGGCGGCTGGCGGTTCTGCTTTCGGGCGACGACGTGTCGTTGGCGCGGGTGGGCCGGGCGCTGGTTTCGAAGCGTGCCACCTTCGGCGAGCGCGCGGTCGTGGTGGCCGGTTCGGACGAGCAGGCCGTCGCCGGGCTGACCGCGTTGTCCGAGGGGGCGAGCGCGCCCGGTGTGGTGACCGGCAGCGCGGGTGCGCCGGGCAAGGTCGTGTGGGTCTTCCCCGGCCAGGGCTCGCACCGGTCCGGAATGGGCCGCCGGCTGTACGAGCGGTACCCGGTGTTCGCGGCCGCGCTCGACGAAGCCTGCGCGCAGCTGGACGAGCACCTGGCGGGCTGGGTCGACCACCCGGTCCGGGAAGTGGTGCTGGGCACCGCCGCCGGCAGCGCCGAGCTGCTCGACCTGACGGTGTTCACGCAGGCGGGGCTGTTCGCGATCGAGACGGCCCTGTTCCGGCTGGTCGAGTCGTGGGGCGTGCGGCCGGACCTGGTGGCCGGGCACTCGATCGGCGAGGTCGCCGCCGCGCACGCCGCGGGCGTGCTGTCGCTGCGGGACGCGGCGCGCCTGGTCGCGGCCCGGGGCCGGCTGATGCAGGCGCTGCCGCCGGGCGGGGTGATGGTCGCCGTCGCGGCGAGCGAGGACGAGGTCGCCGAGCTGCTCGGCGACGGCGTCGAACTCGCGGCGATCAACGGCCCGGCCGCCGTGGTGCTCTCGGGCGAGCACGACGCCGTCCTCGTCGCGGCCGACCGGATGCGCGAGCGCGGGCACAAGACCAAGCAGCTCACGGTGTCCCACGCCTTCCACTCGTCGCTGATGGAACCGATGCTGGCCACCTTCACCGCCGAGCTCGCCGGAATCGACTGGCAGGAGCCGGAAATCCCGGTGGTCTCCAACGTGACCGGCCGGCTGGCCGGACCCGGTGAGCTGACCGGCCCGCAGTACTGGGCCGAGCACGTGCGGCGGCCGGTCCGGTTCGCCGACGGCATCGCGGCCGCGGCCGGGCACGGCGGCACGCTGTTCGTCGAACTCGGCCCCGGCGCGGCCCTGAGCTCCCTGGTCGAGGAATCCGCCGGCGCCCCGTGCGTCGCGGCGCTGCGTGACGACCGCCCGGAAGACCAGACGCTGCTGGCGTCGGTCGCCGGGCTGTTCGTGCGCGGGGTGGCCGTCGACTGGGACGCCGTGCTGCCGGCGGCGGCCGGCTGGGTGGACCTGCCGACCTACGCCTTCGACCGGCGGAACTACTGGCTTTCCGGCACCGGCACGGCGACCGACGCGACATCGCTCGGGCAGGCCACGGCCGGGCACCCGATGCTCGGCGCGGTGGTGCGGCTGCCGCGCTTCGACGGCCTGGTGTTCACCTCGCGGCTGTCGCTGCGGACGCACCCCTGGCTCGCCGACCACGCCATCGGCGGGGCCGTGCTCGTCGCCGGGACCGGCCTGGTCGAGCTGGCCGTGCGGGCCGGTGACGAGGCCGGCTGCCCGGTGCTCGAGGAACTGGTGATCGAGGCCCCGCTGGTGGTCCTGGAGCAGGGCGGCGTGCGGGTGCAGGTCGCGGTGGGCGCGCCGGGGGAGACCGGCGTCCGCACCGTGGACGTCTACTCCCTGCGCGAGGACCAGGAGGGCGACGAAACCTGGACGCGGCACGCCACCGGCACCCTGACGCCGACCGCACCGGCCCCGCGCCCGGGGTACGACTTCACCGCGTGGCCGCCGCCCGGCGCGCAGCGGATCGAGGTCGGGGACTTCTACGCCGACCTGGCCGACCGCGGGTACGCGTACGGGCCGGTGTTCCAGGGCCTGCACACGGTCTGGCAGCGCGGCGACGAGGTCTTCGCCGAAGTCGCGCTGCCCGAGGACCGGCACGAGGAAGCTAGCCGGTTCGGCATCCACCCCGGCCTGCTGGACTCGGGGCTGCACGCGGGCATGCTCAAGGTCGCGGCCACCCCGGAGGACGAGCTCGGCCCGCCCGCGCTGCCCTTCGCGTGGAACGGCCTGGTGCTGCACGCTGCCGGTGCTTCGGCGCTGCGGGTGCGGCTGGCGTTCGGCGGCCCGAACACCGTGTCGCTGGAGGCCGCGGACGCGACCGGCGGTCTCGTCGTGACGGCGGACTCGCTGGTGTCCCGCCCGGTCGCCGTCGAGCAGCTGGACGCCACGCCTTCGGTGACGCGTGACGCGTTGTTCCGGGTGGTGTGGACCGAACTTTCCCCGGCCGCCGCCGAAGCCCCGGCCGTCGAGGTCTTCGAAGTACCCAGCGGTGCCGACGCCCTCGACGTGACGTCCCGGGTGCTGGAAGTCGTGCAGGAGTGGCTCGCGTCGACGCCTGGCGGCGACCCGCGGCTCGTGGTCGTTACCCGCGGTGCGGTGCCCGCCGGTGGCGGCGAGGTGCTCGACCCGGCCGCGGCCGCCGTGTGGGGCCTGGTCCGCTCCGCGCAGGCCGAGAACCCGGACCGGTTCGTGCTGCTGGACCTCGAGTCCGACACCGATGTGACGACGGTGCTCGGCGCGGTGCTGGCCACCGGCGAGCCGCAGGTCGCCGTCCGGGGCACCACGTTCACCGCACCCCGCCTCGCCCGGGCCGAAGCCACCGCGGCCGCCGCGCGGTTCGACCGGGATTCGACGGTCCTGGTGTCCGGCGTGGGCTCCCTCGGGGCCCTGGTGGCCCGGCACCTGGTCGCCCGGCACGACGTCCGGCGGCTGGTGCTCGCCAGCCGCCGCGGCCCGGACGCCGAGGGCGTGGCCGACCTGGTCGCCGAGCTCACCGGCGCGGGCGCGGCGGTCTCCGTCGTCGCGTGCGACCTGGCCGACCGCGACCAGGTCGCGGCCCTGCTCGAAACCCACCGCCCCACCGGGGTCGTGCACACCGCGGGTGTCCTGGACGACGGCGTGATCGAGGCGCTGACCCCGGAGCGGCTGGCGAAGGTGTTCGCGCCCAAGGTCGCCGCGGTCCGGCACCTGGACGAGCTGACCCGCGACGGCCAGGTCGGCACCTTCGCGATCTTCTCGTCGGCCTCGGGGGTCTTCGGCTCCGCGGGCCAGGGCAACTACGCCGCCGCCAACGCCTACCTCGACGCCGTGGTGGCGAACCGGCAGGCCGCCGGGCTCACGGGGACGTCGCTCGCCTGGGGCATGTGGCAGCAGGACGACGGGATGACCGCGCACCTCGGCCAGTCCGACCAGGCCCGCGCGAGCCGCAGCGGCGTCCTGGCCATCACGGCGACCGAGGGCATGGACCTGTTCGACGCCGCCGTGGGCTCCGGGCAGGCCCTGCTGGTGCCGCTCAAGCTCGACCTCAAGAGCACCCGGGCCGCCCGCGCGGACGTGCCGCCGCTGCTGCGCGGCCTGGTCCGCGCGGGACGGCAGCAGGCGCGCGCGGCCGCCACGAGCACCGGCGGCCTGACGCAGGACCTCGCCGGACGCACCCCGGCCGAGCAGGAGGCGCTGCTGCTCGACCTGGTCCGCGGGCAGGTCGCGCTCGTGCTCGGGCACACCGGACCCGAGAGCGTCCTGGAGCACACCGTCTTCTCGGACGCCGGGTTCGACTCGCTGACGGCGGTGGAACTGCGCAACCGGCTGCGGGAGACGACCGGGCTGAAACTCCCGGCGACGCTGGTGTTCGACTACCCGACCCCGGTGGCGCTCGCCCGCCACCTGCGTGACGAACTCGGCGACACCCTCACCGGCAGCGAACCGAACCGCGCGGCGCCGGTGGTGGCCGCGGCGGCGAACGAGCCGATCGCGATCGTCGGCATGGCGTGCCGGCTGCCCGGCGGGGTCGCCGACCCCGAAGACCTGTGGCGGCTGCTGGTCGACGGCCGCGAAGGACTGTCTCCGTTCCCCGAAGACCGGGGCTGGGACCTGGACAACCTGTTCGACGCGGATCCGGACAGCTCCGGCACGACGTACACCAGCCAGGGCGGCTTCCTCGAAGGCGCCGGGCTGTTCGACGCGGCCTTCTTCGGGATCTCGCCCCGCGAGGCCGTCGCCATGGACCCGCAGCAGCGGCTGCTGCTGGAGACGTCCTGGGAGGCGCTGGAGAGCGTGGGCATCGACCCGCACGCCTTGAAGGGCACCGACGTCGGCGTGTTCGCCGGGGTGTCCAACCAGGGCTACGGGATGGGCGCGGACGCGTCCGAAATGGAGGGTTACGCGAGCACGGCGGGCGCGTCGAGCGTCGTGTCGGGCCGGGTTTCGTACGTGTTCGGCTTCGAAGGCCCGGCGGTCACCATCGACACGGCGTGCTCCTCGTCCCTGGTGGCGATGCACCTGGCCGGGCAGTCGCTGCGGCAGGGCGAGTGCTCGATGGCGCTGGCCGGCGGCGTGACGGTGATGGGCACGCCCGGCACCTTCGTCGAGTTCTCGCGGCAGCGCGGGCTCGCCGGGGACGGGCGGTGCAAGGCGTACGCGGACGGCGCCGACGGCACCGGCTGGGCCGAGGGCGTCGGCATCGTGGTCCTGGAGCGGCTGTCGGTGGCGCGCGAGCGCGGCCACCGCGTCCTCGCTGTGCTGCGGGGTTCCGCGGTGAACCAGGACGGCGCTTCGAACGGCTTGACCGCGCCGAACGGGCCCTCGCAGCAGCGGGTGATCCGGCGGGCTCTTTCGGGGGCCGGGCTCTCACCGTCCGATGTGGACGTTGTCGAGGGCCACGGGACCGGGACGGCGCTCGGTGATCCGATCGAGGCGCAGGCCCTGATCGCCACCTACGGCAAGGATCGCGAGACGCCGCTGTGGCTGGGGTCGCTGAAGTCGAACTTCGGGCACACGCAGTCGGCCGCGGGTGTGGCGAGCGTGATCAAGATGGTGCAGGCGCTGCGGCACGGCCTGATGCCGCGCACCCTGCACGTGGACCGGCCGACCACGCAGGTGGACTGGTCCGCCGGTGCGGTCGAACTGCTCACCGAAGCGCGCGAGTGGCCGTCGAACGGCCGTCCGCGCCGGGCCGGCGTGTCCTCCTTCGGCATCAGCGGGACGAACGCCCACCTGATCATCGAGGAAGCCCCCGACCCGGGTCTGCCGCGGCTGGTCGTGAGTGGAAAGGCGAGTTCTAACTCGCCTTTCCACTCACGACCGGTGGTGCCGCTGGTGGTGACTGCACGCGGTGGCGGGTCGCTGGCGGGGCAGGCGGGCCGGCTGGTGGAGTTCGTCGGCGAGCCGCTCGACGCCGTTGCCGGGGCGCTCGCGAACGGGCGGGCCGTGTTCGGCGAGCGCGCGGTCGTCGTGGCGGAGTCCGCCGAGGAAGCGCGGGACAGCTTGTCGGCGCTCGCTCGTGGCGAAGACGCGCCCGGTCTAGTGACCGGCCGCGTCCCGGCTTCCGGGCGGCCGGGCAAGGTCGTGTGGGTGTTCCCGGGGCAGGGGACGCAGTGGGCCGGGATGGGCCGGGAGCTGCTGGATTCGTCGCCGGTGTTCGCCGAGCGGATCGCCGAGTGCGCGGCCGCGCTGGAGCCGTGGATCGACTGGTCCCTGCTCGACGTCCTGCGCGGCGAGGGTGACCTGGACCGCGTCGACGTCCTCCAGCCCGCGAGCTTCGCGATGATGGTGGGCCTGGCGGCGGTGTGGTCCGCGGCCGGCGTGGTGCCGGACGCGGTGCTCGGGCATTCCCAGGGTGAGATCGCCGCGGCCTGCGTGTCCGGCGCACTGTCCCTTGTGGACGCCGCCAAGGTGGTCGCCCTGCGCAGCCAGGCGATCGCCGCGAAGCTGTCCGGGCGCGGCGGCATGGCGTCGGTCGCCCTGAGCGAGGACGAAGCCGTCATGCGGCTGGTGCCCTGGGCGGGCTGGGTCGAGGTGGCCGCCGTCAACGGACCCTCGTCGGTGGTGATCGCCGGGGACGCCGAAGCCCTCGACGAAGCACTGGAATGCCTGGCGCGCCAGGGCGTCCGCGTCCGGCGGGTGGCCGTGGACTACGCCTCGCACACCTGGCACGTCGAAGACATCCGCGACACCCTGGCCGAGACGCTGGCCGGAATCGAAGCGCAGGCGCCGCTGGTGCCGTTCCGCTCGACCGTGACCGGCGAGTGGATCACCGAAGCCGGGGTCCTGGACGGCGGCTACTGGTACCGGAACCTGCGGCAGCAGGTCGGCTTCGGCCCGGCCGTGACCGAGCTGCTCGGCTCCGGCCACGGCGTGTTCGTCGAGGTCAGCGCCCACCCGGTGCTGGTCCAGCCGCTCAGCGAAATCAGCGACGACGCGGTGGTGGCCGGGTCGGTGCGGCGGGCCGACGGCGGGCCGCGGCGGCTGCTCACCTCGATGGCCGAGCTGTTCGTCCGCGGGGTCGCGGTCGACTGGAGCGGGTTCGTGCCCGCCCCGGCCGAGCCGGTGGACCTGCCGGCCTACGCCTTCGACCACCAGCACTACTGGCTCAGCCCGGCCGAGCCCGCCGCCGACGCCGTCTCGCTCGGCCTCGCCGGGGCCGACCACCCGCTGCTCGGCGCGGTCGTGCCGCTCCCGCAGTCCGACGGGCTCGTCTGCACCTCGCGGCTGTCCCTGCGGACGCACCCCTGGCTGGCCGACCACCTGGTCCGGGACGTCGTGATCGTGCCCGGCACCGGCCTGGTCGAGCTGGCCGTGCGGGCCGGTGACGAAGCCGGTTGCCCGGTGCTCGACGAGCTGGTCATCGAGGCGCCGCTCGTGGTGCCCCGCCGGGGCGGGGTGCGCGTGCAGGTCGCGCTGAGCGGGCCGGGCGAAGACGGTTCGCGCACGGTCGACGTCTACTCCCTGCGCGAGGACGCGGACACCTGGACGCGGCACGCGACCGGCGTGCTGGTCCCGGCGGGCCGGCGGACCGCCGCGTTCGACTTCACGGCCTGGCCGCCGCCCGGCGCGCAGCCGGTGGACATCGGCGGGGCCTACGACGTGCTCGCCGACGTCGGCTACGGGTACGGCCCGGTGTTCCGGGCCGTGCGGGCGGTGTGGCGGCGCGGAGACGAGACCTTCGCCGAGATCGCCCTGCCCGAAGACCACCGCGAGGAAGCCGCCCGGTTCGGCATCCACCCCGCGTTGCTGGACGCCGCCCTGCACTCGACGATGGTGGCCGCCGCCTCCGGCGATGCCGGGTCCTACGGCGACGAGGTGCGGCTGCCGTTCGCGTGGAACGGGCTGCGGCTGCACGCGGCCGGTGCTTCGGCGCTGCGGGTGCGGGTCGCCAAGGCCGAAGGGGACGACCTGTCCCTCGAAGCCGTCGACGAGACCGGCGGCCTGGTCGTCACCCTGGACGCGCTGATCGGCCGTCCGGTGACCGACGACCAGCTGGCCACGGCGGAGGGCAACGGCTCCCTGTTCCGCGTCGGCTGGACCCCGCTGTCCCGAGTGGACAGTGCGCGGCCGGTGCCGTCGTGGGTGCCGGTGGCCACCGCCGAAGACGTGGCGACCCTGGCCGACGACGTGCTGTCCGGCGTGATCGCCGCCCCCGAGGTGGCCGTCATGGAAGCCGGCGGCGACGGGCCGCTGGACCTCACCGTCCGGGTGCTCGACGTCGTGCAGTGCTGGCTCGCCGGCGGCGGCCTGGAGGGCGCGAAGCTGGCGATCGTGACCCGGGGCGCGGTGCCCGCCGGCGACGGCGTGGTCACCGACCCGGCCGCGTCCGCGGTGTGGGGCCTGGTCCGGGCCGCCCAGGCGGAGAACCCGGACCGGATCGTCCTCGTCGACACCGACGCCGACGTGACCCCGGCCCTGAGCGCGGTGCTGGACAGCGGGGAACCGCAGGTCGCCGTGCGCGGCACGACCCTGTCGATCCCGCGGCTGGCCCGCGTCGCCGCGCCGGGTGCGCCCGCGGCGTTCCCGGCCGACGGGACGGTGCTGGTCACCGGCGGTACCGGGTCGCTCGGCGGCCTGGCCGCCCGGCACCTCGTCGAGCGGCACGGCGTGCGGCAGCTGCTGCTGGTGAGCCGCCGCGGCCTCGACGCCGAAGGCGCGAAGGACCTGGTCACCGACCTCACCGGGCTGGGCGCGGACGTTTCGGTCGTCGCTTGCGACGTCGCCGACCGCGCCCAGGTGGCGGCGCTGCTCGACGAGCACCGGCCGACGGCCGTGGTGCACACGGCCGGCGTGCCGTCCGCCGGGGTGATCGGCACGGTGACCCCGGAGCAGCTGGCCGAGGTGTTCGCGGCCAAGGTCACCGCCGCCCGGCACCTGGACGAGCTCACCCGCGGCACGGACCTGCGGGCGTTCGTCGTCTACTCCTCGGTTTCGGCGGTGTTCATGGGCGCCGGCAGTGGCGGCTACGCGGCGGCGAACGCCTACCTGGACGGCCTGATGGCCGCCCGGCGCGCGGCGGGCCTGCCGGGCCAGTCGCTGGCGTGGGGCCTGTGGGACCAGACCTCCGGCGGCATGGCGGCCGGTTCCGACGAGGCCGCCCGCGCCCGGATGAACCGCCGGGGCGGGCTGGTGGCCATGCAGCCGGAAGAGGGCATGGAACTCTTCGACGCCGCCCTCGCCGCCGGAGCGGCGCAGCTCGTGCCCGCCCGGCTCGACCTTCGCGGGCTGCGGACCGCCGGTACGCCGGTGCCGCACCTGCTGCGCGGCCTGGTTCCGGCCGTCCGCCAGCAGGCCCGTGCTGCGTCCACTGTGGACAAGGGGCTGGCCGACCGGCTGGCCGGGCTGACCCCGGACCAGCGGGTCGCGGTCCTGCTCGACGCGGTGCGGACCCAGGTGGCCGGGGTGCTGGGCTTCAGCTCGGCCCACCAGATCGACGAGGACCAGGGGCTGTTCGAGATCGGCTTCGACTCCCTCACGGCCATCGAGCTCCGCAACCGCCTGCGCGCCATGACCGAACGGAAGATCGCGCCCAGCGTCGTCTTCGACCACCCGACGCCGAAGCTGCTCGCCGCGCACCTGCACGAACTCGTCTGAAAGAAAGGTGGTGAACCGTGTTCGACGTGAGTACCTACCTCCGGCGGATCGGCTGTGCCGGAGTCACCGGCAACGACCTGGAAACGCTGCGGCAGTTGCAGAAGAGCCACCTCATGACGATCCCGTACAGCAGCGTCGCCTACGGGCTGCGGGACGCGACCGACGTCGTCGACCTCGACGAGGACGCCGTCTTCGAAACCAGCATCGCGCAGGGGAAGGGCGGGGCCTGCTACCACCTGAACCGGCTGTTCCACCGGCTCCTGACCGAACTGGGCTACGACGTCTCGCCGCTCGCGGGCAGCACCACCGAAGGCCGCGAGACCTTCGGGACCGATGTCGAGCACATGTTCAACCTGGTCACCCTGGACGGCCGCGAATGGCTCGTCGACGTCGGCTACCCCGGCCCGACCTACCTCGAGCCGCTGCCGGTCGGCCCCGGGGTGCAGACCCAGTACAGCAGCCAGTTCCGGCTGGTGGAGAAGGAAGCCGGGTACGCGCTGCAACGCCGGGGCGCGGTCACCCGCTGGAGCGTCGTCTACACCTTCACGACGCAGCCCCGCCAGTGGAGCGACTGGAAGGAACTGGAGGACAACTTCCGGGCCCTGGTGGGGGACACCGCCCGCACCGACCTGCAGGAGGTCCTGTGCGGCCGGGCGTTCGAAAACGGCCAGGTGTTCCTGCGGCAGCGCCGGTACCTGACGGTCCGGGACGGCCGCGAGCAGGTGCGCACGATCACCGACGACGACGAGCACCGCGCGCTGATCGACCGCGTGCTGTCCGGCGAGCTCGGCTGAACCGGGGAAGGGAAGACGATGACGGAAAACGACGGCCTGCTGGCCCGGTTCGCCGGCCTGTGCAAGTCCGCCTACGCGCACCACTACATCCCGTACCTCAATTTCTTCTACGGCGGCGAATACCTCCACCACGGCAGCGAGCCGGTCGCCCGGATCGCCGACCTGCCGTACCGGACGCTGCCGGAGCCGCGGGAGAAGGCGCCGTGAGCACCACGATCCCGGTCCGCCTGAACGAGCGGTCCTACGACGTGCTGGTCGGCCCCGGGGTGCGGCACTCGCTGCCCGGGGTCGTCCGGCGGCTCGGCGCCCGGCGGGCCGCGGTCGTCTCGGCCCGCCCGCCCGACTGGGTGCCGGACACCGGCGTCGAGACGCTGCTGCTGCCGGCCCGCGACGGCGAGCAGGACAAGCGACTGTCCACTGTGGAGGACCTGTGCGGCGAGTTCGCGAGGTTCGGGCTGACCCGGTCCGACGTCGTCGTCTCCTGCGGCGGCGGCACGACCACGGACGTCGTCGGGCTCGCGGCCGCGCTGTACCACCGCGGGGTCGCCGTGGTCCACCTGCCCACGACGCTGCTGGCCCAGGTGGACGCCAGCGTCGGCGGGAAGACCGCGGTGAACCTGACGGCGGGCAAGAACCTCGTCGGCGCGTACTGGCAGCCCAGCGCGGTCCTGTGCGACACCGACTACCTGACCACCTTGCCGCGGCGGGAGGTGCTGAACGGCCTCGGCGAGATCGCTCGCTGCCACTTCATCGGCGCGCCGGGCCTGCGCGGGCGGTCGCTGCCGGAGCAGATCGCGGCCAGCGTCACGCTCAAGGCGGGGATCGTGGCGCAGGACGAGCGGGACACCGGGCTGCGGCACCTGCTCAACTACGGGCACACCCTCGGGCACGCGCTGGAGATCGCGACGGACTTCGCGCTGCGCCACGGCGAGGCCGTGGCCATCGGCACGGTGTTCGCGGGGCGGCTGGCGGGGGCGCTGGGCCGCATCGATCAGTCCCGGGTGGACGAACACCGGGCCGTCGTCGAGTACTACGGCCTGCCCACCGCGTTGCCCGACGGCGTCGATCCGGCGGTCCTGATCCGGCAGATGCACCGGGACAAGAAGGCGATCACCGGGCTCGCCTTCGTCCTGGACGGGCCCCGCGGCGCGGAGCTGGTGAGCGACGTGCCGCCGGAGCTGGTGGCGCGCGTCCTCGGCGAGCTGCCCCGTGAGCGGCTGACGGACCTGGTCGCGGCCACCGATGCGGCGCCGGCATGAGAAGACTGCTGCACGGACCTGCCGAGCCCGGCGGCCCGATCCACCGCCGCGCGGTGGACCGGGCGCTGGGCCGCAGGCTGGACGAGGCACTGGCCCGGCCCGCCGCGCAACAGCCGGACTGGCCGGACCCCGCGCGGGCGGCCCGGGTGGCCGGGCAGCTGCACGACGCCGAACCGGTCGTCGCACCGGCCGAGACGGCCCGGCTGGCGGCCCGGCTCGCGTCGGTCGCCCGCGGCGAGGCGTTCCTGCTGCAGGGCGGCGACTGCGCGGAAACGTTCGACGGCAACACCGAGAGCCACCTGCGGGGCAACCTGCGGCTGCTGGAGGAGATGGCGGACGTGCTCGCGGCCGCGGCCGGCCTGCCGGTCGTCAAGCTCGCCCGGATGGCCGGGCAGTACGCCAAGCCGCGGTCGAACACCGTCGACGCGCTGGGGCTGCCGGTCTACCGCGGCGACATCATCAACGCCCCGGAACCCACGGCCGAGGCCCGGACCCCGGACCCGCGCCGGATGCTGCGGGCCCACGCCAACGCGCTCGAGGCGATGGACCTGGTCCGCAAGTTCTGCGCGGACGACGTGCACGTCAGTCACGAAATGCTCCTGCTCGACTACGAACGGGCCGTGCTGTGGGCGGACGCGAGCGGTCCGGAACCCCGGTTGTCCAGCGGGCTGGCGCACTTCCTGTGGATCGGCGAGCGGACCCGCCAGCTCGACGGGGCCCACATCGCCTTCGCGGAGCTGCTGTCCAACCCGATCGGCCTCAAGCTCGGGCCGAGCGTGACGCCGGAACAGGCCGTCGAGTACGTGGAACGGCTCGACCCGCACCGCACGCCGGGCCGGCTGACGCTGGTCAGCCGGATGGGCCACGACCTGGTCCGCGACGTGCTCCCGCCGATCGTGGAGAAGGTCGCCGCGTCCGGGCACGAGGTGATCTGGCAGTGCGACCCGATGCACGGCAACACCCGCCGGTCGGGCAACGGGTTCAAGACCCGCCACCTCGACCACGTGCTCGACGAGCTCGCCGGCTTCTTCGAGGTCCACCGCGTGCTCGGCACCCACCCCGGCGGCGTCCACGTCGAGGTGACCGGCGAGGACGTGACCGAATGCCTCGGCGGTTCCCCGGGCGTCGCCGAAGCCGACCTGCCCGCCCGCTACCTGACCGCCTGCGACCCGCGGCTCAACGCCGGGCAGTCGGTGCAGCTCGCTCGTTCGGTCGCGGAACTGTTGTGCGGCAGGCGGGTGGAGGCCCGGTGATCAGCGGGGCCACCCGGCTGTACGTCGTCCTGGGCGATCCCGTCACCCAGGTCCGGTCGCCCGGGTTGCTGAACCCGCTGTTCGCCCGGCTGGACGTCGACGCCGTGCTCGTTCCGGTGCACGCGAAACCCGCGGACCTCGCCCGGGTCGTCGGCGGCCTGCAGGCCATCGGCAACCTCGACGGCATCTTCGTCACGGTGCCGCACAAGACGGCCGCCGCCGGGCTCGCCGCCCGCCGCAGCCCGATGGTCGAGATCACCGGCAGCGCCAACGCGCTCCGGCGGGAAGCGGACGGCAGCTGGTACGCGGAGAACTTCGACGGCCTCGGCTTCGTCGCCGGCCTCGTCGCCGCGGGCCACGACCCCAAGGGGCAACGGGTGGCGCTCGTCGGCGCCGGCGGGGCGGGCAGCGCGATCGCGGCCGCCCTGCTGGCCGCCGGGGCGGACCGGCTGGCGGTGTGCGACCCGGACACCGCGAAGCTGCACGCCCTCCGCGACCGCCTGGACGCGCACTGGCCGGGCCGGACCGCCACCTCGGCCGAGCCGGACACCGGCGGCGCCGGCCTCGTCGTGAACGCCACCCCGCTCGGCCTGGACCCCGGCGATCCGCTGCCGTTCCGGCCGCGCCTGCTGCCACCGGGCTGCGTGGTGGCCGACATCATCATGAAACCCGCGGAAACGCGGCTGCTGCGCGAAGCGGCGGAACTCGGTCATCCCGTCCATTACGGAATGCACATGCTCGACGGGCAACTGGACTCCTACCGGGCCTTTTTCGGGTGGCCGTGAACGGCCGGACTACTACCAGGCCGGGGGATGCGGCCCGGCCGGGCGCCGCCATATTTTGGGAACCGGGCGAAGATTCGGAGAAATATGGACGCGCGACAGCCTGCAGAACTCCCGCGGCCGGCTGACTACGTCGAAGCCGCGTGGAATGACCTGGTGAAACACCTTGAGCACGAGTTCGCGGACCGTCGCGGCACCGACCCGACACCGCCGTCGGCGAACGAAACGAACACGGTGGATCGCATCCTGCAATGCCTGATGGATTCCTACCGCGCTTTGTTCGGTCTTTGGTGAACAACAGCCTCAACTGGACCCACAGCGGAGAATCGGAGAGACATGAACGCGCGACAGGCACCGGTGTTCCCCCAGTGGCCGCACTACGACGAGGCCGAGCGGGAAGGCCTGATCCGGGCGCTGGAGCAGGGCCTGTGGTGGCGGATGGGCGGCGACGAGGTCAACTCCTTCGAGCGTGAGTTCGCCGAGCACCACGGCGCCGAGCACGCGCTCGCGGTCACCAACGGCACGCACGCGCTCGAGCTCGCCCTGCAGTGCATGGACGTCGGGCCGGGCACCGAGGTCATCGTCCCGGCCTTCACCTTCATCTCGTCGTCGCAGGCCGCCCAGCGGCTCGGCGCGGTGGCGGTCCCGGTCGACGTCGACCCGGACACCTACTGCATCGACGTCGCGGCCGCCGCCGACGCGATCACCCCGCGCACCAAGGTGATCATGCCGGTGCACATGGCCGGGCTGATGGCCGACATGGACGGGCTGGCGAAGCTCTCCGCCGACACCGGCGTGCAGATCCTGCAGGACGCCGCGCACGCGCACGGCGCCCAGTGGCAGGGCAAGCGGGTCGGCGAGCTGGGCACGGTCGCGACGTTCAGCTTCCAGAACGGCAAGCTGATGACCGCGGGCGAAGGCGGCGCCGTGCTCTTCCCGGAGAAGGAGATGCACGAGCGCGCGTTCCTGCGGCACAGCTGCGGCCGTCCGAAGAACGACACCCGGTACCTGCACCTGATCGCCGGCTCCAACATGCGGCTCAACGAGTTCTCGGCGTCCGTGCTGCGCGCGCAGCTGAGCCGGCTCGACGCCCAGATCGCCCTCCGCGACGAGCGCTGGGCCCTGCTGTCCCGGCTGCTCGCCGGGATCGACGGCGTCGTCCCGCAGGGCGACGACCCGCGCGCCGACCGGAACTCGCACTACATGGCGATGTTCCGCGTCCCCGGGATCACCGAGGAGCGGCGCAACGCGCTGGTCGGCCGGCTCGTCGAGGCGGGCCTGCCCGCGTTCGCCGGGTTCCGCGCGATCTACCGCACCGACGCGTTCTGGGAGATCGGCGCGCCGGACGAGAGCCTCGACGCGGTCGCGAAGCGCTGCCCCAACACCGAAGCCATCAGCGCGGACTGCGTGTGGCTGCACCACCGCACCCTGCTGGCCGGCGAGGCGGAAATGCACGCGACCGCCGAGATCATCGCCGAAGCGGTGGCGGCTGCATGAGCGAGCCTGCGAGCGAATCATTCAACACTGCGTTTGCCGCTCAGGCCGCGCCGAGCGTCAGCGAGGCGGGCGCATGAGCGTCCGGGTCGCCCTGGTCGGGCTCGGCTGGGCCGGCCGGGAACTGTGGCTGCCGCTGCTGCGCGAGCACGCGGACTTCGACGTGGTCGCCGCCGTCGACGCCGATCCGGCGTCGCGCGCGGCCTTCGCCAAGACGGCGGGCATCGCCGTCCACGCGGGTGTGGAAGCGCTCTCCGCGCGGGCGGTCGACCTGGCCGTCGTCGCCGTCCCCAACCACGTGCACGCCGAGGTGGCCGGTTCGCTGATGGCCACCGGCATCCCGGTCTTCCTGGAGAAGCCGGTGTGCCTGACCTCGGCCGAGGTCGACGTCCTGGCGGCGGCCGAGCGCAGCGGCGGGATGCTGCTGGCCGGCAGCGCCGCGCGGTTCCGCGGTGACGTCCGGACGCTGGCGCAGGTCGTGCCCGACCTCGGCGACGTCCGGCACGTCGACCTGGCCTGGGTCCGGTCGCGCGGCGTGCCGCGGTCCGGCTGGTTCACCCAGCGCGACAAGGCGGGCGGCGGGGTGCTGTTCGACCTCGGCTGGCACCTGCTCGACACGCTCGCGCACCTGCTCGGCCCGGGCCGGTTCACGCAGGTGACGGGGGCGACCTCGGACGACTTCGTCAACGTCGGTGCGTGGAGTGCGGCCTGGCGCAAGGACTCCACCGGCGCCGGCGCCGCCGACGTCGAGGACACCGCCCGCGGGTTCCTCGTCCGCGACGACGGCGTCTCCGTTTCGCTGCGGGCCAGCTGGGCCTCGCACGAGGCACGGGACGTCACCCTGATCCGCGTCGAAGGCAGCGCCGGCGTCGCGGAGCTGCGGTGCACGTTCGGCTTCAGCCCCAACCGCCAGCCCGAACCCGTGCTGACGCTGACCAGCGAGGGGACCACCACCCCGATCGCCCTGCCCGCCGAGCCGATCGGGACCGAGTACCGGCGCCAGCTGGACGGGCTCGCCGCGAGGCTGGCCGACCCCGGCAACCGCGGCGTCGCGGTCGCCGAGGCCCGGCCGATCGTCCGGATGATCGAAAACTTCTACGCCTCGGCCCGTTCGGCGCGCGATCCGCGCCCGGTGCCGGCGTACCAGTAGAGAGGGTGCTCCATGGCTTTCCCGATCGTCGACCGGCCCGGCACCGAGGCCGATCCCTCGGTGTCCGCCCGGCACGCGGTCATCTTCGACCTCGACGGGGTCGTCGTCGACAGCTTCGCGGTGATGAGTGAGGCCTTCGCCATCGCTTACGCCGAAGTCGTCGGGGACGGGCCGGCGCCGTTCGAGGAGTACCGGCGCCACCTCGGCCGGTACTTCCCCGACATCATGCGGATCATGGACCTGCCGCTGGCGATGGAGGAACCGTTCGTCCGCGAGAGCTACCGCCTCGCCGACCAGGTGACGGTTTTCGACGGTGTCGTCGAACTGCTGCTGACCCTCCGGACGCGGGGGCTGCGGCTCGCCATCGCGACCGGCAAGAGCGGTCCGCGGGCGCGTTCGCTGCTCGACAAGCTCGGTCTGCTCCCGTTCTTCGCGCACGTCATCGGCTCGGACGAGGTCGCCCGGCCGAAGCCGGCGCCGGACATGGTGCTCAAGGCCCTCGACCTGCTGGACGTCCCGGCCGAGCGGGCCATCATGGTCGGCGACGCGCCGACCGACCTGGCCAGCGCCCGGGACGCGGGCGTCGCTTCGGCCGCCGCGCTGTGGGCGCCCCCGGACGACATCGGCGAGCTGCTCGCGGCCGGTCCCGACGTGGTGCTGCAGCGGCCGGCCGACCTGCTCGCCATCTGCCCGGCGCTGTCGCTCCGCTGAAGCCCGTGTACCTCGGGATCGACGTCGGCGGCACGAAGGTCGCCTTCCGTGTCGAGACCGACGACGGACTCGTCGGCGAGACCGCGTTCGCGTGGGGGCCGCGGCACGGCGCCGCGGCGGACCTCGCCCAGCTCGCCGGGCACGTGGCCGGGCTGCGGCTCGGCGCGCCCCTGCGGGCGGTCGGGGTCGCCATGCCCGGCACGGTCTCGCCGGACGGCCGGGTCACCGCGTGGCCCAACCGTCCGGAATGGACCGGACTCGATCTGCATTCCTCGCTGCAAGAGCTGTTTCCCGAGGCGATCGTCGCCTGGGCGGACGACGGCGACCTCGGCGCGCTCGCCGAGGCACGGGCCGCGGACTGCGAGAACCTGCTCTACGTCGGCGTGGGCACCGGCATCGGCGGCGGCCTGGTGCTGCACGGCGAACCCTGCCCCGGGACGGCCCGCGGCTCGTTCGAGCTCGGCCACGTCGTGGTCGAGCTGGACGGCCCGCCCTGCGTGTGCGGCCGGTGCGGCTGCCTGCAGGCCATCGCCTCCGGACCGGCCACTTTGGACCGTGCCGCCCAGCTGCGGGGAGCGCCGGTGACGTTCGACGAGCTCCGCCAAGCCCTCGCTGACGAACAGCCGTGGGCCGTGAACGCGCTCCGCCGGACGGCTCGCGCGCTGGCCGCCGCGGTGACCGGCGTGCAGGAGCTGGTGCACCCGGACCGCGTGGTGCTCGGCGGCGGCTTCGCGGCGGGCGTTCCCGAGCTCGTCGGCCGGGTTTCCGAGCACCTCACCGAGTTCGCCCGGCCCGGTCAGCCGCCGCTGCCGGCGACACCGGCCGCGCTGGGAGGGCTGTCTTCCCTGCGCGGCGCGGTATCGCTGGCCCGCCTGATCGCTACCAGGTGACCGGCAGCTTGATCATGCCCTGCACGGCGTGACCCGGCCGGAAGGGGATCTCCGCGACCGCGGTCGCCAGGCGCAGGTCCGGCAGCCGCTCGAACAGCTGCTGCAGCGCGATCTCCTGGATGATCCGGGCCAGGTTCTGGCCGAGGCACTGGTGGGCGCCGAACCCGAACGCGATGTGGTTGCGGGTCGGGCGGTGCCAGTCCAGGACGTCCGGGTCTTCGCGGACGTCTTCGTTCCGGTTGAGCACCGACGTCAGGAAGATGATGCCGTCGTCCTTGCGGATGGTCACCCCGCCGATCTCGATGTCCTCCGTCGCCACCCGCGTGATGCCGTCGGTGATCGACGTGTAGCGCAGCAGCTCCTCACCGGCCGCGCCCCACAACGACGGGTCCGCGCGGAGCTCGGCGAGCCGCTCCGGGTTGTCCAGGAGCGTGAAGATGCCGAGCGAAAGCATGCTGGCCGTGGTCTCGAAGCCGGCGCCGAGGATGACGATCGTCAGGTCGACCAGGTCGGCGCGGGACACCTCGCCTTCGGGTGCTTCGACGAGGTCGCCGAACAGGCCCTCGTTCAGCTTGTGGCGGTTCTCGCCGGCCAGGGCGAGCAGGTACTCCCGCAGCTCGCCCATGGCGATCGCCGGGTTCTCGCCGGACAGCATCCGGGTCGTCCGCTGCTCGAAGTGGTCGTGGTCCTCGTACGGCACGCCCAGCAGGTGGCACATCACCATCGACGGCAGCGGCTGCGCGAAGTCGGTGACGAGGTCCGCGGGCGGGCCCTTCTCGACCATCGTGTCGAGCACCCGCCCGGCGATCTCGTGGATGCGCGGCCGCAGGGCGTTGATCCGCCGGTGCGTGAAGCTCGGGATCAGCCGCCCGCGCTGCACCTTGTGCACCGGGTCGTCCACACCGACCAGCGGCGGGGTGAGGCGGTTGCGGATGCGGCCGACCACCTCGGTCGTCGCGGGGAAGGCCGGGTTCCGGCGGTCGGTGGACAGCCGCGGGTCGGCCAGCAGCCGCCGCGCCTCGGTGTGGCCGGTGACGCCCCAGACCACCCGGCCGTCGTACAGCTCCAGCTGGGAGATCGGGCCGCGCCCGGCCGCGGCCCGGAACCCGGACGGCGGCTGGTACGGGCACGTCCGGTCCTCGGGGAAGGCGGCGATCTCGGTCACGGGTTCCTCGGTGGCGGTCATGGGCCGTCCCTTCCGGGCGGAAAAAGCCTGCTACGACGTCGTTTCGCGCCCACGTTAGGGAAGGACCGCGCCGCCGAGCATCCTGCAAGCTGGTAGGCGTGGGCGCTATCAGATCGGGGGATGCCCGCCCGATCACCGGTGCCCTAGCGTCCCGGGGGTGACTGCTGACACTTACCTGAGGCACCCCCACGTCGCCGGTGACGTGCTCACGTTCGTGGCCGAGGACCGGGTGTGGCTGACGTCGGTCGCGGACGCCCTCGCGGGCACCGCGACGGCGCGGTGCGTGGTCGAGGACGCCGGCCCGGGCGGCGCGCGCGTGTCGCTGCCGCGGCTGAACCCCTCGGCGACGCGGCTCGCGTGGACGTCGGTGACGGGTGGCAACACGGTGGCGTTGCGCGGCGGCTCGCGCGAGGTCTGGGTCACCGAGCTCGACGGCGGCCGGCCGCAGCAGTTGACGCACTGGGCCGACCGCAACACCGCGACCTGCGGCTGGCTGTCCGACACGGAGGTGCTGGCCCGGTCCGGCTACGGCCGCGCCGCCGACCGGCGCGCCTGGATGTTCGCCGTCCCCGTCGCGGGGCCGCCGCGCGAGGTGCCCTGCGGGCCCGCCGCGGAGCTCGCGGTGCGCGCCGACGGCGCCCAGCTGGTCGGCACGATGACGGTGTTCGAACCCGTCTACTGGAAGCGCTACCGCGGCGGCTGCGCCGGCAAGATCTGGTACTCCCCGGACGGCAAGACGTTCGAGCCGGTGCTGCGGTCACTCGGCGGCAACCTGACCAACCCGGTCTGGGCCGGTTCGCGGATGGCGTTCCTCTCCGACCACGAAGGCGTCGGCGCCCTCTACTCCGCGGAGATCGACGGTTCGGGCCTGCGCCGCCACGGCGACCTCGGCGAGTTCTACGCGCGCAATGCGACTTCGGACGGCAACCACGTCGTCTACGAGCAGTCCGGCCGCCTCTTCCTGCTGGCGCCCGGCAGCGACCAGCCGGTGCGGCTGCGGATCCGGCTCGCGGACGCGGGCCGCAACCGGCTCCCGCGCACCTGGTCCGGGTCGACGGCGGCCGGCTTCGCGCTCGACCCGGCGGGCCGGCACCTGGTCGCCGAGGTGCGCGGCACCCTGCACCTGCTCCCGGCCGAGGGCGGCGAGCCGCGGCCGGTCTTCGCCGTCCCGGGCGCGCGGGCGCGGCTGCCCGTCGTCACCGAGGACGCCACGACCGTCGTCTGCGTCAGCGACCAGGGTGGCGAGGAGGGCATCGACGTCCTCGCCCAGGACGGCTCCCCGGCCCGCCGGCTGGCGCACGGGGAGCTGGGCCGGGCCCGGGAACTCGTCGTCGCGCCGGACGGGCGGACGGCCGCGGTCGCCACGGACGTCCGGCTGCTGACCGTGGACCTGGCTTCCGGCGCGCTGACCGAACTGGTCCGCACCGACCAGGCCCACGGCCCCTGCTCCGGCCTGGCCTTTTCACCCGGCTCCGACCTGCTCGCCTGGGCGCAGCCGACGGTGTCCAAGGGCGGTGGCCGCAGCCGGATCCGGCTCGCCCGGCTGGCCGACGGCCAGGTCGCCGACGTCACCCGCGGCCGGTTCCAGGACGCCTCCCCGGCCTTCACCACCGACGGCCGGTACCTCGCCTTCCTGTCGGGCAGCACGCTCGACCCGACCGGCCCGAACCTCAACGGGCAGCTGCAGCAGGCCGGGTTCGTCCCGGGCGTGCGCCCGCACCTGGTGCCGCTCGACGGGCGGGCGCCGTCGCCGTTCGACGCGAGCTACGGCGGCTGGCTGGAGGACGCGCCGAGCGCGAGTGAGACCGTGACGGCCGACCTCGAGAACCTGCCCGAGCGCGTGGTGCCGTTCCCGGTCGAAGCAGGCACCTACGAGTCCCTGGTGGCGATCGAAGGCGGCGTGGCCTGGCTGGACCGGCCCTCCCACGGCGTCCTCGGGGAAGCGACCCGGCACGCGCCCGGCCCGCCGCCGATGCCGCGGCTGGTGGGCTACCGGATCGCGGACGGGAGCCGCCCGACGCTGCTGGAGAAGGCCGTGGGCCCGTACGCGGTCGCCGCGAACGGCGGCCGGCTCGCGTATCGGGCCGGTGGTGCCGTGCACGTCAAACCCCTCGGCGACGACGGGACCGAGCTGGTCGCCGACCTCGGCGCGATCCAGGTCGAGACCGACCCGGCCGCCGAGTGGGGCCAGATGTTCGACGAGTCGTGGCGGCTGGTGCGCGACCGGTACTGGCGCGCCGACGTCGACGGCGTCGACTGGCCGTCGATCGGCGCCCGCTACCGGAAGGTGCTGGACCGGATCGGCTGCAGCCACGACCTGTTCGACGTGATCATGGAGATGCACGGCGAGCTCAGCGTCTCCCACGTCGGCGTGTTCTTCATCGGCGGCCAGGGGCGGCCCGCGCCGCCGCCCGGCTACCTCGGCGCGGACCTGGCGCCGACGGCCGGGGACGGCTGGCGGATCGAGCGGCTGCTGACCGGCGACACGTCGTCGAGCATGCACCGCACCCCGCTCACCGGACCCGGCGTGACGGCCCGGCCCGGGGACGTCATCACCGCCGTCGACGGCGAGCCCGTCGACCCGGCGTACGGGCCGATGCCGCAGCTCGCCGGGAAGGCGGGCCGCCCGGTCAAGCTGAGCCTGCGCCGGGACGACACCGAGTTCCGCCTCACCGTCGTGCCGACGCCGCACGAATCCCGGCTGCGCCACCACGACCTGACCGTCCGCCGCCGGGCCCGGGTGGCCGAGCGGACCGGCGGGCGCGTCGGCTACCTGCGGATCATCGACATGGTCGCGGCCGGGTGGGCCGACCTCAACCGCGACCTGGGCGAGGAACTCGAGCGGACCGGGCTGATCCTGGACCTGCGCGGCAACCACGGCGGCGACCTCCACCCGCTGCTGGACCTGCTGACCCGGCGGGTCACCGGCTGGCACCGGCCGCGGTTCGCCCAGCCCTACACCTGGCCGTACGACACCGTCCGCGGCCCGGTGGTGGTGGTCGTCGACGAGTTCACCACCTGCGGCCCGGAAAACCTCGTCGTCTCGCTGCAGTTGCTGGGCGCGGCAACGCTCGTCGGCACCCGCACGCACGGCTCGATGACCGGCTCGATCCCGGCCGACCAGGCCCTCCTCGACGGTTCGCGGGTCTCCCAGCCGACGGTGTCGAAGTGGTGGGACGGGCCGGGCTGGCTGGACGGCCACGGCGTCACGCCCGACGTCGAGGTGGAGATCACGCCGCAGGACTGGGCCGCCGACCGCGATCCGCAGCTGGACACCGCGATCGACCTCGTCCTCGGCTCCCTGGACCGCACCGGCTACCCGGTGCCGCCGGAGCTCGGCCCGCCCACCCGCGGCCGGCTGGAGCGTTGATGGAGGTCATCGGCAGCGGCTTCCTCGCCCGCAACTTCGCGGCCCTCGCGGACTCCCACCCGGGAGTCGTGCTCGCCGCGTTCGGCGTGTCGGTCGCTTCCGGGATCCCCGAAGCGGATTTCGCCCGGGAAG
The DNA here is from genome assembly GCF_000716785.1 of Amycolatopsis vancoresmycina. Classification (GTDB taxonomy): domain Bacteria; phylum Actinomycetota; class Actinomycetes; order Mycobacteriales; family Pseudonocardiaceae; genus Amycolatopsis; species Amycolatopsis vancoresmycina. The sequence continues at coordinate 450,843 of NZ_JNYY01000005.1, read as the reverse complement.
CCATACGCTTGTACGAGCTGATCGACCGCTGCGAGCGGCGGCAGGAGAAACTCGTGTTCTTCTCCACCGCGTCGGCGGCCATGTACGCGGTGCCCGGGGAACTGGGCCGGGAGGACGGGCCGGTCTTCCCCTCGACCGCCTACGGACGGCACAACCTGGCGCTGGAAGCGGTCCTCGCCGCCTCTCGCGCCGACTACCTGGCCCTCCGGCTGGCCCACGTCGTCGGCCCGGCGCAGCACGCGCGGATGCTGGTGCCCGCCCTGGTGCGGCAGATCGAGTCGGGCGCGGTCCGGCTCTACCGCGGTGCGCGGCGGGACCTCATCGACGTCGACGACCTGGTCGACGTCGTGGACAAGCTGCTCGCCACCGGCGCGAGCCGGACCGTCGTCAACGTCGCCACCGGCACGGCCACGCCGATCGAACGGATCGTGGACCACCTCGAAGCCGGGCTCGGGATCCGGGCCGAGCGCGAGTACGTCAGCGAGGTGGCGAGCCAGCCGGTGTCGGTCGCCCGGCTGCGCCGGCTCGTGCCGGAGTCCGCCCGGCTCGGCGGCGACGGCTACTGCCGCCGCGTGCTGGGCAAGTACTTCCGGGAGTACGCCGGCCGCGCGCCGGCCGCGACCGGCTGACCGCACCGCCGACACCGAGGGAACCCTTCATGACATTCGCCGTCGAAGCCAAGCCTCGTGAAACCCTCCTGGACCGGCTCGGCACGCCGGCCGAGCCCGACCGGTTCTACACGCAGCTGGGCCGGACCGGGCTGCGCGTCAGCCGGCTCGCGCTGGGCACGGTGAACTTCGGCGGCCGGGTCGAGGAGCTGGAGTCCCACCGCCTGATGGACCACGCGCTGGCCCAGGGCATCAACTTCGTGGACACCGCGAACATGTACGGCTGGCGTGTCTACAAAGGATACACCGAAGAGGTCATCGGGCGGTGGCTGGCGGCGAGCCCGTCGCGGCGCGACGACGTCGTCCTGGCCACCAAGGTCGGCAACGAAATGGGCCCCGGCCCCAACGAACGCGGCCTGTCCGCGCGGCACATCGTCGCCGCGTGCGAGGCGTCGCTGCGGCGGCTGGGCACCGACTGGATCGACCTGTACCAGATGCACCTCGCCGACCACACGAGCAGCTGGGACGAGGTGTGGCAGGCGATGGAGCAGCTCGTCGGCCAGGGCAAGGTCCGGTACGCCGGCTCGTCCAACTTCGCCGGCTGGAACCTCGCGGCGGCCCAGGAAACGGCCCGGCACCGCCACTTCCTCGGCGTGGTGGCCGAACAGTGCGGGTACAACCTGGTGACCCGGTTCCCGGAGCTGGAGGTGCTGCCCGCGGCGCAGGCGTACGGGATCGCGGTGTTCGCCTGGTCCCCGCTGCACGGCGGCCTGCTCAGCGGCGTCCTCCGGAAGCTGGCCGAGGGCACCGCGGTGAAGTCCGCGCAGGGCCGTGCGGTGCCGGCGCTGGAGGAGTGGCGCGACACCATCGCCGAATACGAACGGTTCTGCCGCGAGATCGGCCGCGAACCGGCCGACGTCGGGCTCGCGTGGGTGCTGGGCCGGCCCGGCGTCACCGGGGCGGTCATCGGCCCCCGCACGGAAGACCACATCGACGGCGCGATCGGCGCACTGGGCGCGCCCCTGTCCGAGGCGGAGACCGCCCGGCTCGACGCCCTGTTCCCCCCGGCCGGGCGGGGCGGGCCCGCGCCGCAAGCCTGGATGTCGACCTGACACCTGAGAGGAAAGCTGATGTCGCAACACAAGAACCCGGGAATCCTCCCGCACGAGTCGCCGGTGGAGAAGGAGGTCCGGGAGCGGCTCACGAAGCTGCTGACCGAGACGCCGATGCCGCCGGTGTACCTGATCGACAACCTCCCGGTGTACCTGCGGCGCCACCAGCTGGCGGACCTGCTGACGATGGACGCGCTCTACCGCGAGCTGGTCGACCTCCCCGGCGTGATCATGGAGTTCGGCGTCCTGCACGGCCGCCACCTGGCCACCCTGGCGGCCCTGCGCGGCATCCACGAGCCGTACAACTCCTTCCGCCGCATCATCGGGTTCGACACGTTCACCGGTTTCCCGGACCTGAACGAGATCGACGAGGTCAGCCCGAGCGCGGCGGTCGGCCGGTTCGCGGTGCCCGAGGACGAGGTGGACCACCTGCGCGAGGTCCTGGCGGCGCACGAGGCGGGCGACCCGGTGTCGCACGTCCAGCGCACGTTCGTGGTGCAGGGTGACGTCCGGGAGACGGTGCCGCAGTACCTGGCGGAGAACCCCGAGACGGTGATCGGCATGGCGTTCTTCGACCTCGACCTGTACGAGCCGACGCGTGACGTCTTCGAGGCGATCCGCCCGCACCTGACGAAGGGCAGCATCCTGGCGTTCGACGAGCTGGGGCACCCGCGCTGGCCGGGCGTCACCAAGGCGCTGCGGGAGACGCTGGGGCTGGAGAACCTGAAGCTGCGGCAGCTGCCGCACCGCGAGCAGCCGGTGATCTACGCCAAGTGGGGCGAATAGCCTACCGAGCAACGAAAAGGGGCGCGCCGCTCGCGGCGCGCCCCTTTTCGGCGTAAACCCTCAGCGGTGCCGGGTCAGCGATCCCGTGAACGTCCGGTTCACATCCACCGCCGAAACACTCACATACCCGTCCAGCAACGCCTTCGTGTCACTACCCGGCTCGAGCACCGGCGGCGGCGTCACCGCGTTGTACCCGACCTGGTAGGTCCCGTCGCCCGTCGGCGTGTACGCGATCCGCCCCTGCACCACGCGGCCCACCGAAGTCCAGCGCACCGGCGACGGACCCGCGCCGGGCTGGACGTCCGGCTGGTTCACGTTCACCAAAGCCATGTCCTTCACGAACGTCCACGTCCGCGGCGAAGCGAGCAGCCGGACCACGACGTCCGCCGCGGCCTTGTACGTGTCGTTCGACGGCGGGGGCGAGACCTGCGTGCCGGCGCTGACCGCCACCGCGGGCACCCCGCGCTCGACCGCGACCGTGGCCGCGCCGATCGTGCCGGAGCCGTTGACCGCGATGTCCGTGTTGGGCCCCGAGTTGATGCCCGAGACGACCAGGTCCGGGCCGTTCGTCCAGCCGAGGCGCTGCGGAAGCACGCCGGTCAGGGCGATGTCGACCGAATCCGCCGGGGTCACCGACGGGCTGTCCGCCGCACACGGGCTCGTCGCCTGGCACGCGCCCAGCACCAGCCCGTGGCCGGGCGCGTTCGCGCAGTCGGCGGCGAACTCGGCGGGCACCGCCAGTGGCGGGGCCACGGCGACGAAGGGCGCGCCCGACACCGCCCGGCTCTTCCCGCTCTGCTGCCCCCACGGCCCGACGACGGCGACGTCGGCTCCGGCCTGGCACAGGGCCTGGCGGAGCACGTAGATCCCGCGCCCGTCGGATCCGTTGGCCTTCGCGGCCTGCACGCCGTCGTCGTTGACCAGCACGACCTTCTTGCCGGCCAGGGAAACCCCGTCTTCGCGCGCGCTGGCCTGGGCCGGCACCGCGACCGCCGTCACCACCGCCGCGGCGATCGCGACCCGCAGAACTTTGGACAGCATCGTCCTCCTCTTCCGATTCTTCCGCTCAGTTGTGTGCGTGGACGAGCCATTCGATGCGCCGGACCACTTCGGACGGCAGGGGCAGCGCGGCGATTTCCCGGGCCAGCCCGGCCGCGGCCGCAGCGTAGCGGGGATCCGAGATGATCTGCTGGCACTTTTCGGCAATCGCCTCGGTGGTGGCCTGCTCGTGCGTGAGCATCACCGCCGCGCCCGCTTCGACGAGCCGGCGGGCCATGTCCATCTGGCGGAACTGCCCGGCGTCGGGCAGCAGCACCTGCGGCACGCCGAAGCTCAGCGCCGTCATCATCGTGCTGCCGCCGCTCTGGTGCACCAGGACGTCACAGGTGGGGGCGAGGATGTCGAGCGGGATCCAGCCCACCTCGACGTTCTTGTCGTCCAGCCGCTCCCGCAGCGTGGGGACGGCCTCCTCGGGCACCGCCACCGCCGCCTCCACGTCGAGCGTGGTGACGTTCTTGACGATGCCCTGGACGAAGTCGTACTGGTGGTAGTCGGCGACGCCGGTCCCGACCGTGATGCCGACCCGGGTGTCCGCGCCCTTGGTGTACATCCACGGTTCCAGGCGGCACTGCGAGTTGCCCGCGATCCACCGCATCATCTGCCCGTGCTTCGACCCCGGCTCCCGCAGGCTCGGCGGCATGACCTCGACCAGCAGGTCGGGCTCGGGCAGCGCGGCCAGGCCCAGGTCCGCCAGTTCCTTCTGCAGCTGGGCGGTCGCCCCGGCGTCGAACAGCTTCGGGTCGTGGATGTCCCACGCCTGCCGCACGTACGGGACGCCGAGCCGGGCGGCCAGCAGCGGCGCGCCGTAGGCCAGCATGCCGCCGATGACGACATCCGGGCGCCAGCTCTCGCCGAATTCCACCAGGCTGTCCATCGGCAGGGTTTCGATCACCGCGAACAGCCGGCCCGCCCAGTGCTCGCGCTCGACGGCGTCGGCCGGCACCTCCGCCAGCCCGTGTTCGGCGCGGATCTGTTCCCGGGTCAGGTTCGGCTGCATGACCGGCACCGCGGGCAGCCCGGCCGCGGCGATCGCCGGGACGACGTCGTCGGCGGCCGCGGTCACCATCACCTGGTGCCCCGCGTCGCGCAGGGCCGTGGCGAGCGAAACGTGGGCGAAGAACGTCGACGGGGTGATCCCGGCGAGCACGATGACCTTCAAGTGTCCTCCTGGCTCCGATCCGTCCTGAGTGGACGGTGGCTGTTCACCACAGCGTGTGCAGGCCCGTCAGCAGGCTGCGCGCTTCGACGTTGAAGTAGTTGCTGTACCGCACCAGGTTCGTGGCCTGCTGCGCGGTCATCCAGATGAAGTCCGGCGGCACCTCGACCGGGAAGTCGTCGCCCACCTCGGCGACCACGTAGCGGTTCTCCGCGTGGTGGAAGCGCCCGCCCTCCTCCGAGTGCACGACGTCGTGCTTGATCGCTTCGGGCGGGGCGTCCAGCACCTGCCGCAGGTACCGCGGCGGCTCCGCGCCCTCGTAGTTCTCCGGCGTGCAGTGCACGGTCGGGGCCATCTCGATGACGTCGAACGTGCCGGCCTGGGTGCGGGCCTGGACGAGGACGTGCAGCACGCCCCCGATCCGCTTGGCCAGGAAGGCCAGCAGCCCGCGGCCGACCGGCGCCAGCATCGGCTGCGTCCAGTGCGCCACCTCGCGGTTGCTCGCCTGGACGTCGACGCCGATCACCGAGAAGAACCGGCCCTTGTCGTGGCTGATGTGCTTGTCCGTGGAGTACCAGCCGTCCACCTGGTTGAGCGGGATCCGCTGCTGGTCGAGGGTGTGCTTGGTCTTGGCCTCGGTGAACCAGCTCAGCACCGACGGCAGTTCGTGCAGCGCGCCCTTGCGCTCGGCTAGCGACCGCAGGAGCGCGCCGCGGAACGAGTCCTCGTCGAGGATCGACGGCCGGTCGACCGGCGCGGCGAACGGGATGCCCGAGAGCACCGTCCGCGAGTCCATGTTGACCAGGTTGTCCACGTGCAGCAGCTCGTGCAGCTGCGCCAGGGTCAGCCAGCAGAAGTCCTCGAGCACCGGGATGTCGTCGGTGACCTCGATGACCATGTTGCGGTTGCGCTTGTGCAGGAACCACGCGCCCTGCTCGGACTGCAGCACGTCGACCAGCACCCGGCCGCGCCAGGGCGCCGTGAAGTACTCCAGGTATGGGATGGGCTTGCCCTTGTGCACCCGGGTGTAGTTGCTGCGGGTCGCCTGCAGGGTGGGGGAGAGCTGGGTCAGGTTGACGTTGCCCGGCTCCATCTTGGCCTGCATCAGGCAGTGCAGGACGCCGTTGAACTCCTTGACGAGGATGCCGAGGATGCCGGTCTCCGGCTGCCGGATGATCGGCTGGGTCCAGTGCGCGTGCTCGCCGTGGTCGGTGTGCACCGCGAGGCCTTCGACCGCGAAGAACCGGCCGCTGTCGTGGACGAGGTTGCCGCTGCCGGGCTGGAACCGCCAGCCGGCCAGCTCCTCGAACGGGACCTGGGTGACCTGGTAGCTGTTGGCCGCCTGGCGTTCGGCGAACCACTCGTGGAACGCCGGGGTCGGCACCACCACGCGGTCGTGCGTGTTGGCCGACTCGGTGAACCGGCGCAGCAGGTCGTCGTCGGTCGTGGTCAGCAGCCCGGCAGTGGACATCGGCGCGCGCCCTCTTTTCCTTCGACCGTGGGAACAAGCCGCTGTCGGCCGCATGAGTCGTCCCGGATTCGTCCGTAGGCTAGGGCGGCGGCCGCCGGCCGGACATCCCCCGTTCTGATAGCGGAACCCGGTTGCGGAGAGCGAACGACCAGCCTGAGGGATTCCGCCGTCACCCGTGCTCCCGGTAAGTAACTGACTGGCCGAGCAGAACCGCGCAAACCTAGGGAGACCGGTGTTCGAGACACACGAGCAGCACGTCTGGATGCGCGGGGAAGTGCCGCCCGCGAAGGTCCGGTACGACGAGGAAACGCGGATCCACCACGTGTACGGGTACGACGACGCGCTGGCGGTCATGATGGATCCGGCGACGTTCTCCAGCAATTCCCAGCGCCTGATGCCGACCAAGTTCAAGTTCGCGACGGAACTGACCGACGGCAACATGGTCCGGCTCGACCCGCCGGAGCACACCCAGCTCCGCAGCATCGTCAACCGCGGCTTCACCCCGCGGATGATCGACAACCTGGACGGGCGCATCGAGTCGCTGACCCACGAGCTGCTCGACGAAGCCGAAGACGGCGACCGGATGGACCTGGTGGAGGCGCTCGCGTATCCGCTGCCGGTGATCGTGATCGCCGAGATGCTCGGCGTGCCCGGGTCGGACCGGGTCTGGTTCAAGCAGCTGATGACCAAGCACCTCAACAGCGACAAGGACGCGCTGGAGGACGTGGCGGCCGCGATGGAGCAGCGGGTCGCCGACATCCAGCAGCTGCGGGCGTACCTGGCCGAGCACACCGCCGAACGCCGTCGCACCCCGCGCGAGGACCTGCTCACCGCGCTGGTCCAGGCCGAGGTGGACGGCGACCGGCTGACCGACGCCCAGGTGGTCAACTTCGCCAACCTGCTGCTGATCGCCGGGCACGTGACGACCGCGTCGATGCTCGCCAACACCGTGCTGGCGCTGGACATCAACCCGGTGCAGGCCAAGCGGATCCGCGAGGACCGCGAGCTGGTGCCGGGCGCGATCGAGGAGTCGCTGCGGATGTACCCGCCGTTCCAGCGCATCATCCGCGCGACCATGGTGGACACGGAACTCAGCGGGCACAAGATCCCGAAGGACCGGCTGGTTTCGGTGTGGATCGGTGCGGCCAACCGCGAGGAACGCATTTTCGCCGACCCGCACAGCTTCGACCCGACCCGCGACTACAAGCTGCACCTTTCGTGGGGCCACGGCGTGCACTTCTGCCTGGGGACGCCGTTGAGCCGGCTGGAAGGCCGGATCGCGCAGAACATCCTGTTCGACCGCTACCCGGAACTGCGCACCGACCCGGAACGGCCGCCGGTTTCCCAGCCGTCGCCCGATTTCACCGGCCTGCAGTCGCTGCCGGTCATCCTTCGCTAGCCCCGGTCGTGAGTGAGAAACAGTGTTAGAACACTGTTTCTCACTCACGACCGCCGGGGCAAGCCGTCGCCGGGCCTATCAGGTTGGGGGATGTTCGCCGGGGGCCGTCTCCCTATGTTCGAAAACGGGCCTCGGCGCGTTCCGGCCCCGGGCCGGCGAATCGCCCGCATTCCGACTCGAGGAGAGGTTCATGACCAGCACCGCCGAGACTTCGGCCGAAAAGGTGGATCTGTTCGCCCCCGACGTGATCGCCGACCCGTGGGGTGCGCACGCCAAGGTGCGGGAGGCACCGACCCTGCAGATCGGCGGGTTCATGGGCGGGCCGCCGATGTTCCTGGCCGCCCGCTACGAGCACGTGAAGAGCGTCCTCACCGATCCGCGGTTCCTCACCAACCCGCCCGAGGACGCGGACATCGAGGACATCCGCAACGGCGTGTTCCAGCACCTGGAAATGCCGGAGGAGCTCATCCCCTGGCTGAAGAACCTCATCAACGCCTCCGACGGCGACGACCACGCCCGGCTGCGCAAGCTGGTCTCCTACGCGCTCACCAACCACCGGGTGAGCAAGTTCCGGCCCCGCGTCGAGGAAATCGCCGCGAAGCTGCTCGACGACCTGGTCGAGGCGACCAAGGACGGTTCGCCGATCGACCTCGTCCAGGCGTACTGCTACCCGCTGCCGATCCAGGTGATCTGCGAGCTGGTCGGCGTCGACGTCGAGGACCGGCCGATCTGGAAGACCTGGAGCGACGCGATGGCGACGCTCGACGGCAAGACGCTCCCGGGCGCGGTGCGCGCGGCCCTCGCCGGCGCCCGCTCGCTCATCGCGCGCCGCCGGGCCGAGCCGAAGGACGACCTGGTCACCGCGCTCGTCCAGGCGCAGACGAACAACCCGGAGATCGTCACCGACGACGAGCTGGTCGGGATCCTGTTCAGCCTGGTCACCGCCGGGCACCAGACGACGACGTACCTGATCGGCAACTCGGTGCTCGCCCTGCTGGAGCACTCCGACCAGCTCGCGCGGCTCAAGGCCGACCCGTCGATGTGGGCGCAGGCCGTGCGCGAGCTGCAGCGCCTCGGCCCGATCCAGTTCGGGCAGCCGCGGTTCGGCACCGAAGACATCGAGCTGGGCGGGGTGCTGATCCCGCGCGGGATGCCGGTCGTGCCGATGATCATGGGCGCGAACAGCGACCCGCGGAAGTTCCCCGAGCCGGAGAAGCTGATCGTCGACCGGCTGAGCGTCGGCAGCGAGAGCCACCTCGGCTTCGGCAAGGGCATCCACCGGTGCCTGGGCCAGCACGTCGCCTACCTGGAGGCGGAGGTGGCGCTGCGCGGCCTGTTCACCCGGTTCCCCGACCTGTCGCTGGCGGTGCCGCGCGACGAGGTCCCGTGGATCCTGCGGCCCGGGTTCACCCGGACCAAGGACCTCCCGGTGCTGCTGGGCAAGCCGTCGTCCTGAACCCGCGGTGTCGCGAATGACTCATTCGGGACGTCCGGCGTCCCGAATGAGTCATTCGCGACCTTTGGGGGGCCCGTCGGCACGCGCACCGACCTGAGGAGTCACCATGGAATCCGGACCGGGCGCCGGCTTCGCCGCGCCGACCACCACCGCCGACCGGCTCAAGGAACTGCGCCGCCGCACCGAAGAAGTCGTGGCGCACGGCTCCGTCCGCGCGGCCGAACGCCAGCACCCCCGCGGCCGGCTGACCGCGCGGGAACGCATCGACCTGCTGCTCGACCCCGGTACGTTCGTGGAGCTCGACAGTTTCGTCCGGCACCGCTCGACCAACTTCGGCCTGGAGCACAACCGCCCGCTCGGCGACGGCGTCGTCACCGGGTACGGCGAGGTGGACGGCCGGCCGGTCTGCGTGTACAGCCAGGACGCCAGCGTGTTCGGCGGCTCGCTGGGCGAGGCGCACGGCAGCAAGATCGTCAAGGTGATGGACCTGGCGGTGAAGACCGGGCGGCCGATCGTCGGCATCAACGACGGGGCAGGCGGCCGGTTGCAGGAAGGCGTGGTCGCGCAGGCGATCTACGGCGAGATCTTCCGCCGCAACGTCCGCACGTCGGGCATCGTCCCGCAGATTTCGCTCATCCTCGGGTCCTGCGCGGGCGGTGCGTGCTACTCGCCCGCGCTGACCGACTTCGTCGTGATGGTCGACGGCAACTCGCACATGTTCCTCACCGGTCCGGACGTCATCCGCGGCGCGACCGGGGAGCAGGTGGGCATGGAGGAGCTGAGCGGCGGCCTGACCAACAACACCCGGTCGGGCAACGCGCACTACCTCGGGTCGAGCGACGAGGACGCGATCGGGTACGTCCAGCAGCTGCTGTCGTACCTGCCGTCCAACAACCTCGCCGACCCGCCCACGTTCGCGCCCGGCCGGGTGTCCGCCGGCGCCGCCGACCTCGACACCCTGGTCCCGAACCTGGCGACGCAGCCCTACGACATGCGGGAAGTCCTGCGCGCGGTGGTCGACGAGGGCGAGCTCGACGAGGTGCAGGAGCTGTACGCGCCGAACGTCATCGTCGGCTTCGCCCGGATCGAGGGGCAGAGCGTCGGGATCGTGGCCAACCAGCCGCTGCAGCTGGCCGGCTGCCTCGACATCAACGCGTCCGAAAAGGCCGCCCGGTTCGTGCGCACCTGCGACGCGTTCAACGTCCCGGTGGTCACCTTCGTCGACGTCCCCGGCTTCCTGCCCGGCACCGAGCAGGAGTGGAACGGCATCATCCGGCGGGGCGCGAAGCTCATCTACGCCTACGCCGAAGCGTCGATCCCACTGGTCACCGTGGTGATCCGCAAGGCGTACGGCGGCGCGTACGACGTCATGGGGTCCAAGCACCTCGGGGCCGACCTGAACTTCGCCTGGCCCACCGCGCAGATCGCGGTCATGGGCGCGAGCAACGCGACCGACGTGCTGTACCGCAAGACGATCGCCGAGGCGGCCCGCCAGTCCGCCGACGTGGAGGCGCTGCGCGCCAAGCTGGCCAAGGAGTACGAGGAAACCCTGCTGACGCCGTACCTGGCGGCCGAGCACGGGTACGTCGACGCCGTCATCGAGCCGTCGCAGACCCGCGAGTACGTCGCCACCGCGCTGAAGAGCCTCCGGGGCAAGCGAGAGCTGCGGCTCCCGCGCAAGCACGGCAACATCCCCCTCTGACATGTGGCCGGGGCTCGTGAGTGGTAAGGCGGGTTCTAACTCGCCTTACCACTCACGAGGGTCAGGCCGTCAGTGGCCGCTGTGCCCCGTCATCGGCTGTCCACTGTGGACATCGATGTGCGGGTGCATGTGGAACCGGGCGATCTCCGGCGGGTGGACGACGAACGGGCGCATCATGCCCATGTCCTCGTGCTCGAGGATGTGGCAGTGGTACATGAACTCGCCGCTGGCGCCGTCGAACTGGCCGGCCACGGTGATCCACTCGCCCTGCCGCGCCTGGAAGGTGTCCTTCCAGCCCTCTTCCCACTTCTCGATCGCCGGCCCCGCGTTCGGCGCCGGCAGCGGCCGTGAGGTGCCGCCCACCGGGACGTTGAACGCCGTCAGGTCGGTCCACGTCGTCCGCGACAGCAGCTGCAGCCGCGTCATGTGGATGTGCATCGGGTGCGGCGACCCGCCCAGCTGCAGGAAGTGCCACACCGCCCACCGGCCGCGGTTGATGAAGATCGTCCGCGTGTCGTCGAACAGGCCGGCGACCTTCTTGAACGACCGCACGTTCCCGGTGGCCGGGTCGGTGAGCTGGATGATCCCGGTCGCCGGGAACACCGCCGGCAGCTCGGCCGGGTCGGTGATCTCCCGCAGCTCCCACATCGTCGGGTCCGGTTCCCCGGCCACGGTCCCCGGCAGCAGCGCCACGTAGACCTCGTCGTGGTCCGCCGGGACCGTGGTGCCCGGCGCGAGCCGCACGTAGGACTTCGACAGCTTCGGGGGCACCACGACCGCCCGGGCCCGGGACGCGACCCGGAACTCCATGATGTCCGGTTCGCCGACGCTGCCGGTGTTGGACAGCCGCAGGCGCTGGCCCGGGAACTTGCTGAAGTCGACGAGCAGGTCGACGCGTTCGGCCGGGCTGATGGTCAGGCCGCCCGCCGGCATCGCGACCGGCGCGGGCAGCAGACCCGCGTCGGTGCCCGCGATCTTGATCGCGTCGTTGTGCAGGACGCCCGCCTCGTCGATCAGGTCGAGGCGGAAGAACCGCGAGTTGGCCGCGTTGAGCACCCGGAAGCGGTACAGGTCCCCGGTCACGTCGAGGTGCGGCCAGATGACGCCGTTCACCAGCTGGAAGGGGCCGGTGACCGGAGCCGTCGTGCCGGACGCCGGGACGTACGGCAGCTTGTACAGCAGCTGGCCGGTGAGCGCGCCGGTGGCCGGGTCGGTGTCGAGGTTGCGGTCGCTGATGATCAGCGGGATCTCCCGCTCGCCCCGCGGCAGCCCGGCCGCGTCCTCTTCGGCGTCGCGGATCAGGTACATGCCCGCCAGGCCGGAGTAGACGGTGAACCGCGTGACGGCCATCGCGTGGTCGTGGTACCAGAGCGAAGTCGCCGCCTGGCGGTTCGGGTACTCGGTCAGCTGCGCGTCCCCGGTCGGCACGCCGTTGTGCGCCCAGCCGTCGTTGTGGGCGGCCGTCACCGCGCCGTGCAGGTGGACCACGTTCCACGGCGGGATGTCGGCGACGCCGTCGTAGAGGGAAACGCCCGACGGCAGGCTGCCGTCCGGATTGCGGTAGCCGGGTGTGTAGGCGGGTGACGGTTTCGCGAACGGCACGCGCGCCGCCACCAGGGGAATTTTGCCGGTCAGTTCGTTGCTCCACGCGACGCGCGTGCGTTTGCCGCTTCGCACCTCGATGGTCGGGCCGGGAAACGACCCTTCGAAGGTCCACAGTGCCGTTTCGGGCAGCTGGGAATGCAGTTTCACCCGCGCGTTCGTCATCCGCACGGTGATCAGGTCCTGCTGCGGCCGCAGCACCGGCGGGATCCGCAGCGGGTCGAGGAACTTGGTCAAGCCGAAATTCGGGGCCCCAGGCCCGAGCGGCTGGGCCGGAGGGGCCGCCGCCGCTTCGGGTGCGCCCGAGCCGAACAGGCTCGGGCCGAACATGTTCACGCCCACCACCAGACCCGCCGAACCGAGCATGGCGGAGGTGAGGAACGTGCGGCGGCCGACGGACTCGTCGGGCTCACCGTCCACATCATCCAACGGATAAGCATCGTTCACGCGGGCATCATCAGCCACCGGATGCCCGGTTTGCCAGGGTAATAGGGGTCCGGGCCGCGGAACTACTCATGTTGGTAGTGGCCCCGCGCCGCGGCGTCCGAAATCCTGGCGGGGCGCGTTGCATCGCACGCTGACTGGAGGGCTTTTCGTGCCGACGGCTCTGTTCCCGGCCTTGCTGTACACGGGGGCGGAATACACCGCCGTGAACCTGGCTAGGGTGGCGCCATGACCGCACCCGCCGAACCGGCGTCGCCGCCGTCTTCGTTGCTGGCCCTCCTGAAACCGCGGCTGGGCCGCTACCGCCGCCAGCTGACCACCATCGTCGTGCTGCAGATCGCGCAGGCCGTGGCGTTGCTGTACTTGCCGACGCTCAACGCCGACGTCGTGGACTACGGCGTGCTGACCGGCAACACCGGCTACATCCTCGGGCACGGCGGGATCATGCTGGCCGCCACGCTGGCGCAGATCGCCTGCGCGGGCGGCGCGGTGTTCCTGGGCGCGCGGGTCGCGATGGGACTCGGGGCGGACCTGCGGACCGCGCTGTTCGACCGCGTGTCGGGCTTTTCCGCGCGGGAAATGGCCCGGTTCGGTCCCTCGTCGCTGCTGACCCGCAGCACCAACGACGTCCAGCAGGTGCAGCTGATCCTCTACACCACGCTGGCGATGCTGCTGACCGCGCCGTTCGTCGGGATCGGCGGGATCGTGCTGGCCGTGCGGCAGGACGCACCGTCCTCACTGGTCCTGCTGGTGGCGGTGCCGGTCGGCGCGCTGACGATCGGCCTGCTCATCCGGCAGATGGTGCCGGCGTCCCGGCTGCTGCAGCGGTTCGTGGACGCGGTCAACCGCGTGATGCGCGAGCAGATCACCGGCATCCGGGTGATCCGGGCGTTCGTCCGCGACGAGAACGAGCGGCTCCGGTTCGCCGAGGCGAACACCGACCTGATGGGCGTGGGCATCCGGCTGGGCCGGGTGCAGGCGTTCTTCGGTGCGACTTCGCTGTTCATCTCCAACGTGGCCGCGGTCGCGGTGCTGGCGATCGGCGGCCACCGGGTCGTCGAAGGCGGCCTGCAGCTGGGTTCGCTGATCGCGTTCCTGACCTACCTGACGCTGACGCTGGGCGCGGTGACGCAGGGGCTGAGCGTCTTCATGATGGCGCCGCGGGCGAAGGTGAGTGCCGGCCGGATCACCGAGGTGCTGGTCACCGAGCCGAGCATCGCCGAGCCGGCCACGCCGGTCACCGTCGAGCACTGGCGCGGGGACCTGGAACTCGACGGCGTCACGTTCGGCTACCCGGGCGCCGAGGTGCCGGTCCTGCGCGGGGTGAGCCTGGCCGCCCGGCCCGGCCGGACCACCGCGATCATCGGCTCGACCGGCAGCGGCAAGACGACCCTGATCAACGTGATGGCCCGGCTGCTCGAAGTCGACGAGGGTGCGGTGCGCATCGACGGCGCCGACGTCCGCGAGGTGGCCAGGCGCGATCTGTCCGAATTGGTCGGGTTGGTGCCGCAGCGGGCCTACCTGTTCGCCGGGACGGTCGCGGACAACCTGCGCTACGGCAACCCGGCCGCCGACGAAGCGCAGCTGTGGCACGCGCTGGAGGTCGCGCAGGCCGCCGAGTTCGTCCGGGCCATGCCCGAGGGGCTCGACACGGTGATCGGGCAGGGCGGCAGCACGGTGTCCGGCGGGCAGCGGCAGCGGCTGGCGATCGCCAGGGTGCTGCTGGCCCGGCCGCGGGTCTACCTGTTCGACGACGCGTTTTCCGCACTGGACAACGCGACCGAGGTGGCGGTGCGCAGCGCGCTGGCCCGCGAGATCGGGGACGCCACCCAGGTGATCGTCGCCCAGCGCGTGTCCACCATCCGCGCAGCGGAGACGATCGTGGTGCTCGAAGCCGGCCGGGTCGAGGCCACCGGCACCCACGAGGAACTGCTGGCCACCAGCGCCACCTACGCGCAGATCGTCGACTCGCAGCTCACCGTCGGGGAGGCGGCCTGATGACCACCGCAAAACCGGCGGCCGGCCGCGGCACCGCACTGCGGCTGCTCGGCACGATGCGCCCGGACTGGGCGCGGATCAGCGCCATGGCCCTGCTGGCCATCGTCAGCAACGCCACCCTGGTGATCATCCCGTCCCTGCTCGGCGACGCCACCGACGCCATCGTGGACGGCATCCGTGGCGGCGGCGTCGATTTCGCCGCGGTCAACCGGTTCCTGCTGTGGGCCGCCGTGCTGGCCGTGCTGTCCGGGACGAGCACCGTCGCCCAGGGCCGGCTGACCGCGACCGTCGTGCAGCGGATGGCGTTCCGGCTGCGCGAACGCACCAACGTGACGCTGTCGCGGCTGCCGCTGTCCTATTTCGACACGCAGTCCCGCGGCGACCTGCTGTCCCGCACCACGAACGACATCGACAACGTGTCGCAGTCGGTGCAGCAGACGGCCAGCCTGCTGCTGACGTCGGTGTTCCTGTTCATCGGGTCGCTGGTGATGATGCTCCGCATCTCGCTGCTGCTGACCGTGGTCGCGCTGGTCGTGCTCCCGGTGACGGTGTGGGCCGCCAAGGCGCTCGCCCGCCGCGCCAAACCGCAGTTCGCGCAGCAGTGGAAGGCCACCGGCGCCCTCGGCGGCCACCTGGAGGACGTCTACACCGGGCACGACCTGGTCACCGCGTTCGGGCGCTGGGGACAGGCGCGGGAGAAGTTCACCGCGTACAACGACGACGTGCGCACGGCGGCTGCCGGGGCGCAGTTCCGCGCCGGGCTGGTCGCGCCGGCACTGACCTTCCTCGGCAACGTCGGGTTCGTGCTGATCGCGGTGGTCGGCGGGGTGCGCGTCGCGGGCGGGGCGCTGACGATCGGCTCGCTGCAGGCGTTCATCCAGTACGTCCTGCGGTTCAACCAGCCGATCTCGCTGATCGCGTCGCTGATCGGCCCGATCCAGTCGGCGCTCGCCTCGGCCGAGCGCGTGTTCGAGCTGCACGACGCCGACCCCCAGCGGCCCGACCCGGAGCACCCCCAGCGGCCGGCCACCATCACCGGCCGGGTCGTGTTCACCGACGTCTCGTTCCGCTACGTCCCGGACCGCCCGCTGATCGACGACCTGTCCCTGACCGTCCAACCAGGACAGACGGTGGCGATCGTCGGGCCCACCGGAGCGGGCAAGACGACGCTGGTCAACCTGCTGCTGCGGTTCTACGACACGGACGCGGGCACGATCGCGGTCGACGGAGTGGACATCACCGACATGACCCGCGACGACCTCCGCCGCCGGATCGGCATGGTGCTGCAGGACACCTGGCTCTACGGCGGCACGATCGCCGACAACATCGCCTACGGCCGCCCGGCCGCCACCCGCGAGGAAGTCGTGGCGGCGGCGACGGCGGTGCACGCGGACCACCTGATCCGGACGTTGCCCGAGGGCTACGACACGGTCCTCGACTCGGAGGCCGACGGCCTGTCGGCGGGGGAGCGCCAGCTGATCACGATCGCCCGCGCGTTCCTGGTCGAGCCGGCGATCCTGGTGCTCGACGAGGCGACGAGCGCGGTGGACACCCGCACGGAGATGCTGGTCCAGCAGGGCCTGGCGGCGTTGCGCGAGGGCCGGACGAGCTTCGTGATCGCCCACCGCCTGTCCACGATCCGCGACGCGGACGTCATCCTGGTGATGGAGGCGGGCAGCATCGTGGAGCAGGGCAGCCACGCGGAGCTGATCGAGGCGGGCGGGGCGTATGCGCGGTTGCACGCGGCGCAGTTCACGGCGAGCCCGGCGGCGTCCGAAGCCTGACGGCGTTCAGCCGGAACTACCAACGATTGGTATGGGGCTGCCGGTCCGTTTTCCCTAGCGTGGTGATCGATGAGCGACAGCATGCGCACCCCGTCCGGCATCCCGGTGCGGGCGGTCTACGGGCCGGCGGACCGGCAGGCCGATCCGCCCGATCCCGGCGCGTTCCCGTTCACCCGCGGGAACTTCGCCACCGGCTACCGCAAGAAGCTGTGGACCTTCCGGCAGTACTCCGGGTTCGGCACGGCCGAGGAGTCGAACCGCCGGTACCGCTACCTGCTGGACCAGGGCGGCACCGGCCTGTCCGTCGCCCTCGACCTGCCCACGCAGTGCGGGTACGACTCCGACGATCCGGAGGTGAGCGAGGAGGTCGGCCGGGTCGGGGTGGCCGTCGACACGCTCGCCGACGCCGAGATCCTGTTCGCGGGCATCCCCTTGGACCGGATCAGCACCAGCTTCACCATCAACGGCACCGCCGCCATCCTGCTGGCCTTCTACGTCGCCGCCGCCGAACGGGCCGGGGTCTCGCGGGAAAAGCTCACCGGCACCATCCAGAACGACATCCTCAAGGAGTACGCCTCCCGCGGCACCTGGATCTGGCCGCCGGAGCCGTCGCTGCGGCTGATCGCCGACACCATCGAGTTCTGCGCGGCCGAGGTGCCGAAGTTCAACGCCATTTCCGTGGCCGGCGCGCACTTCCGGGACGCCGGGGCGACCGCGGTCCAGGAGCTGGCCTTCACCCTCGCCGACGGTGTCACCTACTGCGACACCGTGCTGGCCCGCGGCCGGATGACGATCGACGAGTTCGCCCCGCAGATCTCCTTCTTCTTCTACACCCACGGCGACTTCTTCGAGGAGATCGCCAAGTACCGGGCCGGACGGCGGCGCTGGGCGACGATCGTCCGCGAGCGGTACGGCGCCAAGACGGACAAGGCCGCGATGTTCCGGTTCGGCTGCGTCGCCGGTGGCGCCTCGCTGTACGCGCCGCAAGCGCGCAACAACGCGGTCCGCGTCGCCTACGAGGCCATGGCGTCCGTGCTCGGCGGTGTCCAGTCGATGTTCACCGCCGCCTGGGACGAGCCGTTCGCGCTGCCCAGCGAGGAGTCCGCGACGCTCGCCCTGCGGACGCAGCAGATCCTCGCGCACGAGACCGGCGTGGCCCGGGTCGTGGACCCGCTCGGCGGCTCCTACTTCGTCGAGGCGCTCACCGACGCCACCGAGGAACGCGTCATCGAAATCATGGCGGACCTCGACGCGCACGGCGGCATGGTCCAGGCCATCGAGGACGGCTACCTCCAGGGCCTGATCGCCGACGAGGCCTACCGGCTGCACCGGGACGTCGAGGCGGGCGAGCGCCCGGTGGTCGGGGTCAACCGGTTCATGTCGGCCGAAGAACCGCCCGAGATCTCGATGTACGAACTCGACGCCGAAGGCCGGGAACTGCAGCTGAAGCGCCTGGCGCGGGTGAAGGCGGAGCGGGACGGCACGGCCGTGCGCGCGACCCTCGCCGCGCTGGCGAAGACCGCGGAAGGCGACGGGAACCTGATGGGACCGCTGATCGACTGCGCCAACGCCTACTGCACGGTCGGCGAGATCGTCGCCGAGCTCAAGAAGGTCTGGGGCGAGTTCCGGCAGCCGGTGGTGTTCTGATGCCGGCCCGGGTGCTGATCGCCAAGCCAGGCCTGGACGGCCACGACCGCGGCGCGAAGATCGTCGCCCGCACGCTGCGGGACGCCGGGTTCGAGGTGATCTTCACCGGGATCCGCAAGCGGATCGAGGAGATCGTGACGATGGCGCTGCAGGAGGACGTCGCCGTGGTGGGCTTGAGCATCCTCTCCGGCGCGCACCTGTCCCTGACCACCCGCACGGTCGACGCGCTGCGGGCCGCCGGCGCCGGGGACATCGCGGTGATCGTCGGCGGCACGATCCCGCCGTCGGACGTGCCCAAACTGGAGGCGGCGGGCGCGGCCGCGGTCTTCCCGACCGGGACGGCGCTGGACGTGCTGGTGGCCGAGATCGGCAAGCTGACGGCGAGCCCGCGGTGACCGGCGGCCCGCTCGCGGGCATCCGCGTGCTCGAAGCCGGGCACATCCTCGCGGGCCCGTACGCCACGATGCTCCTCGCCGACCTGGGCGCCGAGGTCATCAAGATCGAGCCGCCGTCCGGGGACCTGTCGCGGCAGGTGAGCGACGCCTACTTCGCCAGCATCAACCGGAACAAGCGCAGCCTCTGCCTCGACCTCACCACCGCGGACGGCCGCCGTCGCCTCGGCGAGCTGGTCGCCGGGTCGCACGCCCTGCTGGTCAACCTGAAGCCGTCGGTGATCCACCGGCTCGGCCTCACCTACGAGTCGCTGCGGCGGTGGAACGAGCGGATCGTCTGCGTCGCGATCACCGGCTACGGCCTGGACGCCGGCGACGAGCCCGCCTTCGACTACGTGGTCCAGGCGGCGACCGGGGTCGCCGCGCTCACCGGCGACCCCGCCGGGCCGCCGACCCTGCCGGGCTATTCGGCGGCCGACAACTCCGCCGGGCTGGCCGCCGCGCTCGGCCTGCTCGCCCAGATCGTGTCCGGCCGCGGCGGCCAGGTCGAGGTGACGCTGCGGGACGTCATGCTGTCCCAGCTCAACTACCGCGCCTCGGCCTACCTCAACGAGGGCACCGAGCCGCGCCGCCTGCCGTCCGGCGCGCACTCGTTCTACGTGCCCGCCCAGCTCTTCGCCACGGCCGAGGGCCACCTGGCGCTGTTCGTCACGCACGACGGGTTCTGGAAGTCGTTCGCCGCGGAGGCGGGCATCGACGGCTTCGAGACGATGGCCGAGCGCGTCGCCCGGCGGGACGAGGTCCTGGAAGTGGTGTCCGGCGTCCTCGCGACCGACACGGCGAAATCGTGGGAAGCCCGGCTGCGTCCGCTCGGCGTCCCGGCGTCGGCGGTGCGGACGCTGCCCGAGGCGCTGGCCGCGACCCCGGAGGCGATCGTGCACGCGGGGGACTTCCGGCTGGTCGGCAGCCCGGTCCGGATCGCCGGGTACGAGCCGGAGCACCGGCCGCCACCCCGGCTCGGCGAATACGCCTAACGCGCGGGAACCGGGGCCTGCAGCAGGTTCCGAAGCTCGTTCACCAGGTCCTCGAGCCCCTGCGGCCCGCTCGCGGTCCCGAAAACGTGGTAGTCCGGCCGCACCAGCACCGAAGTCGCCCCGTACCGCGCCAAGAACGGCCGGAGCACGTCGTCAGGCTGCACTACCTGGGTACCGAGCGAGGCGAGGAACGACGAGTCGTGCTCCTCGGTGGTGATCAGCACGAAACCCGGTCCGACGCCCGGCCCGTGCGGCACCACCACCCCCGCTCCCGGGCTTTCGTGCAGCAGCCCGCCCGTCAGCGGCGAAGCCGGTTCGGGACGGCCCGCCGGCTTCCCGCGGCGGTTCGCCAGCACCGTTTCGTCCCGCTCGGCGGCCGCCGCCGGGTCCGTCACGCAGATCACCCGGCCCAGCTGGACCGACGCCAGGATCGCTTCCTTCGCCGCCTCCCGGCGTTCCTCGCCATACGAGTCCACAATGGACTCATCGGCCAGGCCGCCGAGCACCAGGTCCAGCTTCCACGCCAGGTTCGTGACGTCGCGGATGCCGGAGCACATGCCCTGGCCCGCGAACGGCGGCATCAGGTGCGCCGCGTCGCCGGCGAGCAGGACGTGCCCCACCCGCCACCGGTCGGCCCACCGCGCCTGGAAGATGTACGTCGTGCTGCGCAGCAGCGTCGCCGTTTCCGGGGTGACGCCGAACGGCGCCATCAGCCGCCACGCCGTCTCGTCCTTGTTCAGCTCCGCCGCGCTTTCTCCGGGCAGCCGCATGAACTCCCAGCGACGGCGGCCCGGTCCGCTGCCGACGAGCGTCGTCGGCCGGGCCGGGTCGCAGATCTGGACGTTCGTCGGCACGAACTCGCGCGGCTCGTTCAGCCGGACATCGCAAAGCAGCCATTCGTACGAGAAGCCCAGGTCGGTCACCGGCACGTCGAGGTGCTCGCGGACGAAGCTGTTGGCGCCGTCGCAACCCACCACCCACCGGGCCGAGATCGTCCGCGGTACCTCGTCCTCGTCGACGGCGGTCACCTCGACGTGCGATTCGCCGTCGGCGATGGCCACCACCTCGTGCCCGCGCAGGACCGTGATCCCGGGGAGGGCCTTCGCCCGGGCCGCGAGCAGCTCCTCGAGGGCGGGCTGGTGCATCGTGTTCGCGTCCGGCCAGCCGTACCGGCCGGTGGTCGAGAAGGCGATGTCCAGCAGCGTCCGGCCGTCGGCGGTCTGCCACTGGTAGCCGTTGGCCGGCGCGGTGATCGCGCCGAGGTCGCCGCCGATGCCGGTGGCGGCCAGCAGCCGGGCGGTTTCGCCGTCGAAGCTGGTCGCCCGGGGCAGCTTGTACGGCCGCGGACGGCGTTCGAGCACCGTCACCCGGCGGCCGCGCTGCGCCAGCAGCACCGACAGGGTCGCGCCGATCGGGCCGTTGCCGACGATGACGACGTCCGCGTCCGTCACGGGAGCTCGTTCCGGAGCACGTGGTTCACCCGCTCGCGGACGCAGGCGACGCGGTCCGGCAGCGACGGATCGCCCTCGGGCCACACCAGGTCGATCCCGACCCGGCCGCCGAACGTGCTCATGACGTAGCCGCCGAGGGCGAGGGTCTCGCGCATCCGGGACGCGGAGTGCAGGTTGGTCAGCCGCAGGCCGGCCGGGGTGCGCATCGGCGGCGCCACCCCCCAGTTCATGATGCTGACCACGGCGAGCGCGAGCTTCGGGTCCCACGGCTTCGCGGCGGCCGGCCGCGAGAACATGTCCAGGATGCTGCGCTGCACGGACCCGTCGGCCAGCCCGGCCCGCAGCTGGTCGCCGATCGCGCGGCCGATCACCACGGCGTCGGGCGCCATCCCGTCGGACACCTTGAACCCGACCCCGCCGAGCACGTTCGTGCCCTCGGTCGCGCCGACCGGGGGCGTCAGCCGGCTGCGGAGGTTCACCGAGTACCGGTAGACCAGGTCGGTCAGCGGCATGTCCCGGAGTTCGGCCTCGGCGAGCAGGATCGCGCCGGACACCAGACCGTTGATCGTCACCTTTTCGCGGTGGCCGAGGTCGGCCAGCGCCGCCGTTTCGGCCTCGCTCAGGCGGTGCTGGACGACGTGCCGGACGACCGGGTCCGCGGGGGACACCGCCGGCGGCGGCCCGGCGGGCGGGGGACCGTCGGCGTGGATGCCCCGCTCGGCCAGCAGGTCCTCCAGCGACCGCGGGTACGGCTGCCGGGGCAGGTCGAAGGACACGCCTTCGACGATGTCGGTGTAGCACGACCAGAGTGTCGAGAGGATCGCGGTGGCGTGGTGCGCGTCCCCGACGCTGTGCTGAAGCGCCAGGCAGACACTGGCTTCGTCGCCGTCGCGGACGACGTTGAGCGCGCTCAACGCCCGGCTCTGGTCGAGATCCAGCCCGTCCAGCGGCCGGCCGGGATCGCCGTCGGCGAACCGGATCTCCGGCCGCGAGTCCGACTCGGTGAGCACGACGCCGTCTTCGCCGGCTTCCACCCGGGCCGCGAGGTGCGGGTAGGCGCGGTACACCGCTTCGAACGCGGTGGTCAGCGCTTCGGGGTCCAGCCGGCCGGTCGCGCGCACGGTGTAACCGATGTACGCCTCCTTGACGGCGTGGATCCGTTCGCTGGGCGCCAACGCCCGCCGGACACCAGCTCGCGTCACGGGTTCCTCCAGAGCGGTCACGGCCGGCTCAGTGCGGCGCCGGCCAGTTTTTCGGTCATCGTCGCGATCATCGGGGCGGCCTGGTCGACGAGGAAGAAGTGGCCGCCCGGCAGGACGTGCAGGTCGGCGGGCCCGGTCGTGTGCTCCGCCCAGGCGCGGGCCTCGTCGACGGACACCCGCGGATCGCGGTCGCCGGTGAACGCCGTGACCGGGCAGGCCAGCCGCCGTCCCGGCTCGTTCCGGTACTTCTCCACCGCCCGGTAGTCGCTGCGGATGGCGGGCAGGATCATCGCCAGCAGCTCGGGGTCGGCCAGCATGGCCGCGTCGGAACCGCCCAGCTTCCGCAGCTCGGCCACGAGCCGCTCGTCCGACACCCCGCGAAGGTCGTCGTCGCGGTAGCGCGACGGGGCCCGGCGGCCGGACGCGAAAAGGTGCACCGGCGCAGGCAGCCCGGCATCGGACATCCGCAGGGCGATTTCGTAGCCGATGAGCGCGCCCATGCTGTGCCCGAACAGCGCCAGCGGCCGGTCGTCGAACGGGCGCAGCACGGCGAGGATCCGCTCCGCCAGCCCGCCGATGCTGTCGACGGGCGGTTCGTGGCGCCGGTCCTGGCGCCCCGGGTACTGGACCGCCAGCACCTCCACCGCGGGCGCGAGGGCCTTGGCCAGCGGGAAGAAGAAGCTGGCCGAGCCGCCGGCGTGCGGCAGGCACACCAGGCGGACCCGGGCATCCGGGGCCCGCTCGAAACGGCGCAACCACTTCTCGGCGTCTGGTCGGAGCACGAGCGGCCTTTCGCGGTCAGGCGAGGTTCAGGGGGAGGGTCTTGGTCCGGGTGAACGCGGGCCGCAGGATCCACGGGAGCTCGTCCCGCGGCACGGCCAGCGACAGGTTCGGGAACCGGGTGAACAGCGCGTGCAGCGCCACCTCCGCTTCCTGGTAGGCCAGGTGCTGGCCCAGGCAGCGGTGGATGCCCTTGCCGAAGGACAGGTGCATCTCGTTGGCGACGGTCAGCCGGTCGACGATCAGCTTGTCCGGCTCCGGGAACTTGCGCGGGTCGGTGTTGGCCGCCAGCAGCAGCGGCGCCACCGGCGCGCCCCGCGGGATCGTGACGCCGCCCAGCTCGATGTCCTCCGACGGGAACCGCACCTGCGTGAACTGCAGCGGCCCCAGCCGCTGCAGCTCGCGCACCGCCTGCGCCCACAGCGACGGGTCGGCCTTCAGCCGCGCCAGCTGCTCGGGGTGTTCGAGCAGGAAGAGCACGGAGTTGCCGATCAGGTACGTCGTCGTCTGGTGCCCGGCGGTGACCAGGCTGAACAGGATGCCGACGATCTCGTCGTCGGAGACGCGCGAGGGGTCTTCGGCCTGCGCCTGCACGAGCGCGGTGACCAGGTCGTCCTTCGGTTCGACGCGACGGCGGGCCATCAGCTCCCGCGAGAGGGCGATGCACTTGCGCAGCGCGGGCGGGATGTTGGGGGCGTCCATGGTCGCCATCGCGTTGCCCCAGGCGTGCCAGGCGGCGCGGTCCTCCTCGTCGATGCCGACGAGCTCGCAGATCACCGTGACCGGCAGCGGGAAGCAGAACTCCTCGACCAGGTCGACCGGCGACCCGTCGGCGCTCTGCGCGACCATCTTGTCGATCAGGTCCTCGGTGATCTTCTCGACGCGGGACCGCAGCGCGTTGACGCGGCGCGCGGTCAGCAGGTACGAGACCAGCTTGCGCAGCCGCGTGTGCTCCTCGCCGTCGGCGGAGTTGAGCTTGTTGGCCATCCACGGGATGAGGTCTTCGGGGAAGTTCATCCGCTTGAAGATGCCGTCGCGGATGTCCGCCATCGGCGAGTCCGCCGGCGGGTTCGTGAGGAACCGCGGGTCGGTGAGCACCTGCAGCACGTCGTCGTAGCGGGTGGCCAGCCACATGTCCGGCCCGCCCATCATGGTGCCGAGGTTCAGCGTCCCGTGCCCGGCCAAGGGTTCTTCGCGCAACCGCGCGTACCAGCCGAACGGGTCGGCGACGACCTCCGGCGACAACAGGTCGACCGGTTCGGCCTTCGGCCCGGCAGTGGCGGTCATGGACCTCCCCTTTCCTGGTGGCGGACGTTCGGAGCGTAGGAAAGCGGCGGCCGGTCGAACATCCCCCAACCTGACAGTGCTCATAGTGTCCTTTGTGGACTCTGGAGGTCCGGTGCTATCAGGTCGGGGGATGTCCGGGCCCCGGCGTGCGACCTAGCCTGCGGAAGACTCGTGCCCGCTGCGACCGAGGAAGCGCGAATGCTGACGACAGAAGAGACGATAAAAGGCCTGTTCGCCAGGTTGACCGGGGACGACAAGCACCTGGCGGCCGCGACATCCACGCTGGACGTCCTCTGGGTGCTCTACGACCGCGTGCTGAACGTGTCGCCGGAGAACATCGACGACCCCGGCCGGGACCGGTTCTACCTGTCCAAGGGCCACGGGCCGATGGCCTACTACACGATGCTCGCCGCGAAGGGCTTCATCGAACCGGAAACCCTGGACACCTGGCGGACGTTCGGCTCGCCGCTCGGCATGCACCCGGACCGCAACCTGGCGCCCGGCGTCGAGATCAGCGCCGGTTCGCTCGGCCACGGCCTCCCGCTCGGCGTCGGCACCGCCCTCGCGCTGCGCGCGCAGGGGCACTACGACGCCCGCGTGTTCGTGCTGCTGGGCGACGGCGAGTTCGACGAAGGCAGCAACCACGAGACGATGGCGATCGCCGGCCGCCTCGGGCTGGACCGCCTCACCGCGATCGTCATCGACAACAAGACGGCGAGCCTCGGCTGGCCGGGCGGGATCGCCGCCCGCTTCGCCGGCGAGGACTGGCGGGCGTCCACGGTGAACGGCCGTGACCACGACGCCCTGTACGAGGCACTCACCAGGGAGCCCGACGGGCGGCCGCAGGTCGTCGTGGCGGAGATCCTCCCGTTCGCGGAAGGGGGCGCGGCATGACCGCCCAGCTGACCAGGAAGCAGATGCGGACCGTCTGGGCCGAGACCGTGGTCGAGTCGCTCGACGCGGACCCCCGGCTGGTCGTGCTGACCGCGGACATCTCGTCGTGGTTCTTCTGGGAAGCCAAGAAGGAGCACCCGGACCGGGTGGTCAACCTCGGCATCCGGGAGCAGGCGATGATCGACATCGCCGGCGGGTTCGCGCTGGCCGGGATGCGGCCGATGGTGCACACCTACGGGCCGTTCCTGATCGAGCGGCCGTTCGAGCAGATCAAGATCGGCCTCGGCCACCAGGACGTCGGCGCGGTGCTGGTCAGCGTCGGCGCCTCCTACGACGACCCGTCGTGGGGTCGCACCCACCAGGCCCCCGGCGACGTGGCGCTGCTCGACACCCTGCCGGGCTGGACCGTGCACGTGCCGGGCCACGAGGACGAGGTCGCCCCGCTGCTGCGCCAGGCCATCGCCGGCGACGGGCGGGTCTACGTCCGGCTGTCCGAGCGCGCCAACAGCGAGGCCGTGCCGGTGTCCGACGGCTTCACCGTGCTCCGGCGGGGCAGCCGCGGCGTGGTGCTGGCGGTGGGCCCGGTGCTGGACCAGGTGCTCGCGGCGACCGAGACGCTGGACGTCACCGTGCTGTACACGTCGACGATCCGCCCGTTCGACCACGCCGGCCTGCGCGACGCCGTGGCCGGGGCCCGGCCGGACGTGGTGCTGGTCGAGCCGTACCTGCGCGGCACCTCGGCGTTCGAGGTGGGCGAGGCCCTCGCCGACGTCCCGCACCGGCTGCGGTCGTTCGGCACCTGGCGCGACCGCGAGGCCCGCGTCTACGGCACGGCCGAGGAGCACGACCGGCTGCTGGGCGTGGACGCCGAGAGCCTGGCCGCGTCGATCGGCGACTTCATCAGCTGACCGCACGCCGAAAGGGCCGGTCCGGGGAACTCCCGGACCGGCCCTTTTCGGCACACACTATTAATAGGTCAGGGGGCGTCCCAGACGACCGGCAGGGTGTGCACGCCGAAGGTCAGCATGTCGTTGCGCAAGGTGACCTCTTCCGGCGCCACGGCGAGCCGGAGGCCGGGCAGCCGGCGCAGCAGCTCGGGGTAGCCGATCTGCAGCTCCATCCGGGCCAGCTGCTGGCCGAGGCACTGGTGCACGCCGTGGCCGAAGGCCAGGTGCGGCCCGCGGGCCCGGGTCACGTCCAGCTCCTGCGCGTCCGGCCGGTGCTGCGCGTTCCGGTTGGTGGCCAGCACCGAGACGACCACGGTCGAGCCGGCCGGGATCTGCTCGCCGAAGAACTCCAGGTCCTCGGTCGCGAACCGGAAGAGCCCCGGGTTGATCACCGACAGGTAGCGCAGCATCTCTTCGACGGCGTCCTCGGTGCGGGACGGGTCGTCGCGCAGCGCGGCGAGCTGGTCCGGGCGCTGCAGCAGCACGAAGATGCCCAGCCCCAGCATGCTCGCCGTGGTGTCGTAGCCGGCCAGCAGCAGCAGGTTGGCGATGTTGACGAGCTCGTCGTCGGTGAGCGCGGGATCGGCCCCGGCGTGGTGGATCAGGCCGGAGAGCAGGTCGTCGGCGGGGTTCGCGCGCTTCTCGTCGATCAGCCGCTGGATGAAGGCGCGCAGCGCCTCGAAGTTCTCCATCCCCTCCTTGACCGGCAGGTCCATCCGCAGCAGCATTTTGGCCCGCTCCTGGAACTCCCCGCGGTCGGCGTAGGGCACCCCGAGCAGCTCGCAGATCATCAGGGAGGGGACCGGGAAGGCGAAGTCGGCCATCAGGTCGGCGGTGGTGCCCTTGGCCAGCATGGCGTCCAGCTGCCCGGCGACGATCTCCTCGATCCGGGCACCGAGCTCGCGGATCCGGCGGACGGTGAACTGCCCGGTCAGCAGCTTGCGGTACCGGGTGTGCTCGGGCGGGTCCATGTTGATGAACGACCCGGCCCGCGCCTTGTCGTTGCGCAGCCGGTCCCGGACCTCTTCGGGCAGCTCCTTGAACCGGGGGTGGTAGCTGAACCGGTCGGAGGAGAAGCGCGGGTCCGACAGCACCGCGCGGGCCTCATCGAACCCGGACACCAGCCAGAACGGGTCACCGCCGGCCAGCTGCGCCTTGGCGATCGGGCCCTGCCCCGCCGCGGCCACCAGTGCGGCAGGCACGGTGAACGGGTCCTCGCGCCGGACGTACTGCTCGGGAAGGGGCGAGCGCATCGATTCGTTGCCGGTCTCGGTCACCTTGGTCGTCACTGCGGCGGAACTCCATTCCCGGTCTCGCGCGGGCCGGACGGGGGGCGACGCCGGGCAGGCGGCGATCCCGCGACCGGCCTGGTCAAGTCGGAGCCTAGGTCGGCGAACGCGGGCCGGGCATCCCTCGGTCTGATAGGTCTGCGTGGCGGGGGAGGCGCGACTATCAAGGTAAGGGTGGTCCGGGGTGACCGGCGCCGACAGCATGGGGTGGTCCGACTGGCCCATGGCTGAGCGAGGTGTCCCGTGAGCGTCGTCCTTCTCCTGAACGGTCCGAATCTGGGTGTGCTGGGCCGGCGCGAGCCCGAGATCTACGGCACCGACACGCTCGCCGACATCGAGAAGGCCGTCGCCGAAGAGGTGAGCGCCCGCGGGTGGGAAGTCGTGTCGATCCAGCGCGAGGGCGAGGGCGAGCTGGTCAGCGCGATCCACGAGCACCACGGCGCCACGGTGGGCGCCATCGTGAACCCGGGTGCCCTGATGATCGCCGGCTGGAGCCTGCGTGACGCGCTGGCGAGCTACGAGCCGCCGTGGATCGAGGTGCACCTGAGCAACGTGTGGGCACGCGAGCAGTTCCGGCACGAATCGGTCATCGCGCCCTTGGCCAGCGGCGTGGTGGTCGGTTTGGGGGCCTTCGGGTACCGCCTGGCGGCGCAGGCGCTGCTGCATCTGGTCGCGGGCAATCCGGCTCGGTGAGTCTTTCGCGGTAGCGCGTCCCCCGGCTGGCTCAGAGTGCGAGGCGGGCCAATACGACATAGCGCCTGAAGATGGTTGGTTGACTACTAACCGAATACGCCCCTAGGCCAGTAGGCTGATTCGAACACCTCCACGGAAGAGAATCTTGTTGTCGCGCAAGGGGAACCGAACGTAGAGAGCATTCCGGAAGACTGTGACTGTAGTCACAGTGGTGCCAGGGAAGGCTCGTGGCGAAGCTATCGTGAGCGAAGCAAACAGGTTAATTGTTCACAAGCCAACTGGGAGGTGGCTGTGGCGCGCTCATTTTCGTCCTGCTTGCGCGCCCCTGAATGTTGATCATCCGGTGCGCCGTGCACAGCGATTTGACGCGGTGCGCATTAATCTGGCTCGACTGGGCGGCTCTCTGCGGCCAATGCCGTCCGCAGCCGGTGGGATGAAATTCGCGGCAGCACGGCGCGCCGCAAGATCGATTCTGCTTCGTCTATTTTCTGGGGATGGCCGATGTTGGACGTATCAACCTTGCATGTGCCGAGAAATCCATTCACCGGATTCGGCGACGATTTGATGCAGCGATCCTGTGACACCGCGGGATTCCTTCGCAGGTCCGCCTCTTCGTGGTTCGACGGGCGGCTCGACCGGGGCCTGGAGTGCGCCAAAGCGGCGGCCGCGGGCCGCCGCCAGGACGCGCCCGAGCTCTACGACCTGGCCCAGTTCTGGTATGTCGGGCTGCTCATCAAGGCGCGGGAGCTCGAATCGGGCCGCCGGGTGCTCGACGCGGTCGAGGCGACCAGGAGCGGGGCGCCGTCGGAGCGCATGACCGCGGTTTCGCACAACGTCCGGGGCAGCCTGCTGTTCGCCATGGGCAGCGTCGACGGGGCGATGGCCGAGATCAGCACGGGTCTGCGGATCGCCGAAGGGTGCGGCGACCGGTCCCTGCGGCCACCCAGTTACGTCGTGCTGGCGCTGGGCGCACTGCGCCGGGCGGACATGCGGGCGTGCCGTCACTTCGTGGACAAACTGGCGGACGAGGCGCTGCTCGGGTACTTCGGGCAGGCACCGGGCGCGTGGGTGGCCGCGCAGGCCGTGGAGGCCCGCAGCGGGGTGGAGAGCGCGGCGAGCCTCATCGCCGGCATCGTCACGAACCCCGTGGTGCTCCGGCAGCTCCTGGTCTCGGAGCCGGCGGCGGCGTCCTGGCTGGTTCGCGTCTGCGGCAAACTGGGTGCGGACGACCTCGCGAAGATCGCGGTGGACGCGGCCACCGCGGTGGCCGCCGAGCAACCGGAATTCGACGTCATCCGGGGATCGGCCCGGCACGCGGCCGGTTTGCTGGAAAAGGACGCCGTCAAATTGCGCGAAGCGGCCGAAATCCACCCCGACCGGTGGTGTGCGGCCTCCGCGCGCGAAGACCTGGCGAGCTTGCTGGCCGCCCGCTCTTCGGAACGGGACCGGACGATTCGCATTCTCGAATCGGTGTTGGACACGTATGCGGCGGTGAGCGCCACCCGCGACGCGGCCCGGGTGGTGAACAAACTCCGCGAATACGGCGTACGGCGGCGTACGGCGCGAAACGTCGAATGCGAAGGAGTGGTACCGCACGGACTGACGAGCACGGAGTTCGCGGTGGCCGAACTGGTGAGCCAGGGCAACACCAACAACGAGGTCGGCAGGCAGCTGTTCATTTCCCGGCACACCGTGGCGTTCCACCTGAAGAAGGTCTTCCAGAAGATGAACATCACGTCACGAGTCGAGCTGGCGGCCGCGTGGAAGATGGTTTCCTGACGCGGTGACCGAGCGGTCACACCTGGTGACGGTTCGATGTGGTGTCCGGTGGGAACACTGAGGCACCGGCGTCGTGCAGGGCAGCGCAGCCCGCGACGCCGGTGACGCGTTCGGTGCGCGCCGCTGCCCCGGTGCCGTGGCAGTGGTGGTCACCGGCGCACCCCGGGAGCCGGGGTGCGAGGTCGTGCCGTCCGGCTCCGGCAAGCCGCTCCTTGTGTACTGCGCGCTCGTCGCGGTCCACCTCCGGCGTGCTCCGCCGCGGGCGCCGGACCAACCGATCCACCGGCCGTCCCCGACCCGAAAACCCGTCCACCCCGCGCGGCACCGGTTCCACACCGTGGCCTGCGCCATACCCCCGCTCCGCCGCAAAACCCCTGCTAGAGACCCTCGAGGTGGCGTTACCGACCAGTAGCTGGAATGATATTCGGCCGCTCACGCTCCGCTGAACCTCTTCCACGCTGCGCCAACCGGCGGGACCCCCGTGTGGCATCTTGACTGGAAGCGCCGGTGGGGTCACGCTTACTCCCGACGGCGAAACCGGGGCCCTTGCGGGAGGGACCACCGGGTCGCCCGGAGGCATACCTGAAGACGTTGCGAAGCAGGCTGGGCCCCATCGGGAGCGCCCCCTGGACAAGCCGCGACGTTCGGGCTAGACTGCCTCTTTGCGCTGCCCTCTTTCAGGCTGCCCGGAGCCGGTAGTTAGGATAGTGGGCACACGGCACCCTTGACAGTCGCTGATAGCTGTTGCTATGGCGGCCGTCACCGCTCATTGTCCCCGGAAGGACGCATCTTGGCAGTCTCTCCCGCGAACCAGGCCACTGCTGCGACCAACTCGGCTGAATCTCGCTCGGAGGCCACGGGAATCCCCGGCGCGCCCAAGCGGGTTTCCTTCGCAAAGATTCGCGAACCCCTGAACACCCCCAACCTGCTCGACGTCCAGATCCAGTCGTTCCAGTGGTTCACCGGGGACGAAGCGTGGTTCCAGCGCCGTGTCGAGGAGGGTGAGGAGAACCCGGTCGGCGGCCTCGAAGAGGTCCTCAACGAGATCTCGCCGATCGAAGACTTCTCCGGCTCGATGTCCCTGTCCTTCTCCGCCCCGCGCTTCGACGAGGTCAAGGCCTCGATCGAGGAGTGCAAGGACAAGGACATGACGTACGCGGCCCCGCTGTTCGTCACGGCGGAGTTCGTCAACAACAACACGGGCGAGATCAAGAGCCAGACGGTCTTCCTGGGCGACTTCCCGGTGATGACCGACAAGGGCACCTTCGTCATCAACGGCACCGAGCGTGTCGTGGTGTCCCAGCTGGTCCGCTCCCCGGGCGTGTACTACTCGAAGGACATCGACAAGACCTCCGACAAGGACGTCTTCAGCGTCCGGGTCATCCCGAGCCGGGGTGCCTGGCTGGAGTTCGACGTCGACAAGCGCGACACCGTCGGCGTCCGCATCGACCGCAAGCGCCGCCAGCCGGTCACCGTGCTGCTGAAGGCGCTCGGCTGGACCACCGAGGCGATCCGCGAGCGCTTCTCCTTCTCGGAGACCCTGCTCGCCACCCTCGAGAAGGACCACACCGCCGGCACCGACGAGGCGCTGCTCGACATCTACCGCAAGCTCCGCCCGGGCGAACCGCCCACGAAGGAGAGCGCGCAGACCCTGCTGGAGAACCTGTTCTTCAAGGCGAAGCGCTACGACCTGGCCAAGGTCGGCCGGTACAAGGTCAACAAGAAGCTGGGCCTGTCGACGCCGATCGACAACGGGACGCTGACCGAAGAGGACATCGTCACGATCATCGAGTACCTGGTCCGGCTGC
This sequence comes from Amycolatopsis vancoresmycina, assembly GCF_000716785.1. Lineage (GTDB taxonomy): Bacteria > Actinomycetota > Actinomycetes > Mycobacteriales > Pseudonocardiaceae > Amycolatopsis > Amycolatopsis vancoresmycina. Next base: position 419,063 of record NZ_JNYY01000005.1, on the reverse strand, counting down.
ACGCCGGCGAGGACAAGATGGACGCGGCGAACGGGACCGAGATCCCGGTCGAGACCGACGACATCGACCACTTCGGCAACCGCCGCATCCGCACCGTCGGCGAGCTGATCCAGAACCAGATCCGGGTCGGCCTGTCGCGCACCGAGCGCGTCGTCCGCGAGCGCATGACCACGCAGGACGTCGAGGCGATCACCCCGCAGACCCTGATCAACATCCGCCCGATCGGCGCGGCGATCAAGGAGTTCTTCGGCACCTCGCAGCTGTCGCAGTTCATGCAGCAGACGAACCCGATCGACGGCCTGACCCACAAGCGCCGCCTCAACGCGCTGGGCCCGGGTGGTCTGTCGCGTGAGCGCGCCGGCATGGAGGTCCGGGACGTCCACCCGTCGCACTACGGCCGGATGTGCCCGATCGAGACGCCGGAAGGCCCGAACATCGGCCTGATCGGCTCGCTCTGCTCCTACGCGCGGGTCAACCCGTTCGGCTTCATCGAGACGCCGTACCGCAAGGTCGTCGAGGGCCGGGTCACCGACCAGATCGACTACCTGACCGCGGACGAGGAAGACCGGTACGTCAAGGCGCAGGCGAACGCCCCGATCGAGGACGACGGCACGTTCGTCGAAGACCGGGTCATGGCGCGGCGCAAGGGCGGCGAGGTCGAGCTGATCGACCCGCTCGACATCGACTACATGGACGTGTCGCCGCGGCAGATGGTGTCGATCGCGACGGCGATGATCCCGTTCCTCGAGCACGACGACGCGAACCGCGCGCTGATGGGCGCGAACATGCAGCGTCAGGCCGTGCCGCTGCTCCGCAGCCAGGCGCCGTACGTCGGCACCGGCGTGGAGCTGCGCGCCGCGATCGACTCGGGCGACATGCTGGTCGCCGAGCAGTCGGGCGTGGTCGAGGAGCTCTCGGCCGACCTGATCACGGTCATGCACGACGACGGGACGCGGAAGGCCTACAGCCTGTACAAGTTCCGCCGCTCGAACCACGGCACCTGCTTCAACCACCGCCCGATCGTCAACGAGGGCGACCGGGTCGAAGCAGGCCAGGTCATCGCCGACGGCCCGTCCACCGAAAACGGTGAGGTCGCGCTCGGCAAGAACCTGCTGGTCGCGGTCATGCCGTGGGAGGGCCACAACTACGAGGACGCGATCATCCTCTCCGAGCGCCTGGTGCAGGACGACGTGCTGACGTCGATCCACATCGAGGAGCACGAGATCGACGCCCGCGACACGAAGCTGGGCGCCGAGGAGATCACCCGGGACATCCCGAACGTCTCCGAAGAGGTCCTGGCCGACCTCGACGAGCGCGGCATCATCCGGATCGGTGCCGAGGTCCGCGACGGCGACATCCTGGTCGGCAAGGTCACGCCGAAGGGCGAGACCGAGCTGACGCCGGAAGAGCGCCTGCTCCGCGCGATCTTCGGTGAGAAGGCCCGCGAAGTCCGCGACACCTCGCTGAAGGTGCCGCACGGCGAGACCGGCAAGGTCATCGGCATCCGGGTGTTCTCCCGCGAGGACGACGACGAGCTGCCGCCCGGTGTCAACGAGCTGGTCCGCGTCTACGTGGCCCAGAAGCGCAAGATCCAGCCGGGCGACAAGCTCGCCGGCCGGCACGGCAACAAGGGTGTCATCGGCAAGATCCTGCCGGTCGAGGACATGCCGTTCATGGAGGACGGCACCCCGGTCGACATCATCCTGAACACCCACGGTGTGCCGCGACGGATGAACATCGGCCAGATCCTCGAGCTGCACCTCGGCTGGCTGGCCTCGCAGGGCTGGACGATCGAGGGCGACCCGGACTGGGCGAAGAACCTTTCGCCCGAGCTCCGCGACGTCGCGCCGGGCACGAACACCGCCACCCCGGTGTTCGACGGCGCGAAGGAGGAGGAGCTCACCGGGCTGCTCAGCAGCACGAAGCCGAACCGCGACGGCGAGCGGATGGTGAAGGAGAACGGGAAGGCCAACCTGTTCGACGGCCGCTCCGGCGAGCCGTACCCGTACCCGGTGTCGGTCGGCTACATGTACATCCTGAAGCTGCACCACCTGGTCGACGACAAGATCCACGCCCGCTCCACCGGTCCGTACTCGATGATCACGCAGCAGCCGCTGGGTGGTAAGGCGCAGTTCGGTGGCCAGCGCTTCGGTGAGATGGAGTGCTGGGCGATGCAGGCGTACGGCGCCGCCTACACGCTGCAGGAGCTGCTGACGATCAAGTCGGACGACGTGGTCGGCCGCGTCAAGGTGTACGAGGCCATCGTCAAGGGCGAGAACATCCCCGAGCCGGGCATCCCGGAGTCGTTCAAGGTGCTCCTCAAGGAGCTCCAGTCGCTGTGCCTCAACGTCGAGGTGCTCTCCAGCGACGGCGCGGCGATCGAGATGCGCGACTCCGACGACGAGGACCTCGAGCGCGCCGCGGCCAACCTCGGCATCAACCTGTCCCGCAACGAGTCGCCCTCGGTGGACGACGTCGTGCACTGATCGCGAGCTGAGCGAGGGGGACCGGCCTCCCGCAGGGCCCCCTCGCTCGCCCGCCAACCCCTCTAGCCGAAACAACCCCAAGGGGATCTAGACGTGCTGGACGTCAACTTCTTCGATGAGCTCCGCATTGGTCTCGCCACGGCCGACGACATCCGTCAGTGGTCGTACGGCGAGGTCAAGAAGCCGGAGACCATCAACTACCGGACGCTCAAGCCCGAGAAGGACGGCCTCTTCTGCGAGAAGATCTTCGGCCCGACCCGGGACTGGGAGTGCTACTGCGGCAAGTACAAGCGCGTCCGCTTCAAGGGCATCATCTGTGAGCGCTGCGGCGTCGAGGTGACCCGCGCCAAGGTGCGCCGCGAGCGGATGGGCCACATCGAGCTGGCCGCCCCGGTCACCCACATCTGGTACTTCAAGGGTGTTCCCTCGCGCCTCGGCTACCTGCTGGACCTGGCGCCGAAGGACCTCGAGAAGATCATCTACTTCGCGGCTTACGTCATCACCGGCGTGAACACGGAGCTGCGGCACAACGACCTGCCGACCCTCGAGAACGAGATCGGCGTCGAGCGCAAGAACCTCGAGACCAAGCGTGACGCGGACATCGAGGCGCGCGCGCAGAAGCTCGAAGCCGACCTGGCCGCGCTGGAGGCGGAGGGCGCCAAGTCCGACGTCCGCCGCAAGGTCAAGGAGGGCGGCGAGCGCGAGATGCGCCAGCTGCGCGACCGCGCCGGCCGCGAGCTGGACCGCCTCGAGGAGGTCTGGACGACCTTCACGAAGCTCGACACCCGCCAGCTGATCGCCGACGAGCTGCTCTACCGCGAGCTCGTCGACCGCTACGGCGAGTACTTCACCGGCGGCATGGGCGCGGAGGCCATCCAGAAGCTGGCCACCGAGTTCGACGTCAGCGCCGAGGCCGACAACCTGCGCGACACCATCCGCAACGGCAAGGGGCAGAAGAAGCTCCGCGCGCTGAAGCGGCTCAAGGTCGTCGCGGCCTTCCAGGCCACCGGCAACGACCCGCGCGGCATGGTGCTCGACGCCGTCCCGGTGATCCCGCCGGACCTGCGCCCGATGGTGCAGCTGGACGGCGGCCGCTTCGCGACCTCCGACCTGAACGACCTGTACCGCCGGGTGATCAACCGGAACAACCGCCTCAAGCGGCTGATCGACCTCGGCGCGCCCGAGATCATCGTCAACAACGAGAAGCGGATGCTGCAGGAGGCCGTCGACGCGCTGTTCGACAACGGCCGCCGCGGGCGTCCGGTCACCGGCCCGGGCAACCGGCCGCTGAAGTCGCTGTCCGACCTGCTCAAGGGCAAGCAGGGCCGGTTCCGCCAGAACCTGCTCGGCAAGCGCGTCGACTACTCGGGCCGTTCGGTCATCATCGTCGGCCCGCAGCTGAAGCTGCACCAGTGCGGCCTGCCGAAGGACATGGCGCTCGAGCTGTTCAAGCCGTTCGTCATGAAGCGGCTGGTCGACCTGAACCACGCGCAGAACATCAAGTCCGCCAAGCGGATGGTGGAGCGCTCGCGGCCGCAGGTGTGGGACGTGCTGGAAGAGGTCATCACCGGCCACCCGGTGATGCTGAACCGCGCGCCGACCCTGCACCGCCTCGGCATCCAGGCCTTCGAGCCGCAACTGGTCGAGGGCAAGGCCATCCAGCTGCACCCGCTGGTCTGCGAGGCGTTCAACGCGGACTTCGACGGTGACCAGATGGCGGTGCACCTGCCGCTGTCGGCCGAGGCGCAGGCCGAGGCCCGGATCCTGATGCTGTCGGCGAACAACATCCTGTCGCCGGCGTCGGGCCGTCCGCTCGCCATGCCGCGGCTGGACATGGTGACGGGTCTGTTCCACCTGACCCGCCTCACCGAGACGGCCGAGGGCGCGGGCAACGCGTACTCGTCGCCGGCCGAGGCCATCATGGCCTTCGACCGCAAGGCGCTGAGCCTGCACGCCCCGGTCAAGATCCGCATCACCGACCGGCAGCCGGCCAAGGCCGACGAGCCGCGGCTCGCGGAGAAGGGCTGGGAGCCGGGCAAGGCGTGGCTGGCCGAGACGACCCTGGGCCGCGTGCTGTTCAACGAGCTGCTGCCGGCGGACTACCCGTTCATCAACGAGCCGATGCCGAAGAAGCGGCAGGCCGCGATCGTGAACGACCTCGCCGAGCGGTACTCGATGACCCAGGTCGCGCAGACCCTGGACCGCCTGAAGGACGCCGGGTTCTACTGGGCGACCCGTTCGGGCGTCACCGTCGCCATCTCGGACGTGCTCACCCCGGTGGGCAAGAAGGCCATCCTCGACGAGTACGAGGGCAAGGCCTCCCAGGTGGAGAAGCGCTACCAGCGCGGTCAGCTGTCGCACGCCGAGCGCAACAACGAGCTCGTCAAGGTGTGGACGCAGGCCACCGAAGAGGTCCACAAGATCATGGAGACGGCGCTGCCGGACGACAACCCGATCGCCATGATCGTGAAGTCGGGCGCCGCCGGTAACATGACGCAGGTCCGGTCGCTGGCCGGGATGCGTGGCCTGGTGTCGAACCCGAAGGGTGAGTACATCCCGCGTCCGATCAAGGCCAACTTCCGTGAGGGCCTGTCGGTGGCGGAGTACTTCATCGCGACGCACGGTGCCCGGAAGGGTCTGGCGGACACGGCGCTGCGGACCGCCGACTCGGGTTACCTGACCCGGCGTCTGGTGGACGTCTCGCAGGACGTCATCGTCCGCGAGATCGACTGCGGCACCACCCGCGGCATCATGATGCCGATCGGCGAGGACATCGGCGAGGGCAAGGTCCTGCGCGACCAGCACGTCGAGACCTCCGTGTACGCGCGGAACCTCGCGACGGACGCGGTGGACGCCAAGGGCAACGTCGTGCTCAACGCCGGCGACGACCTGGGCGACCCGGCCATCGAGAAGCTGCTCGGCAGCGGGATCTCGAAGGTCAAGGTCCGCTCGGTGCTGACCTGCGAGTCGGCCGTCGGTATCTGCGCGACCTGCTACGGCCGCTCGATGGCGACCGGTCAGCTCGTCGACGTCGGCGAGGCGGTGGGTATCGTCGCCGCCCAGTCGATCGGTGAGCCGGGTACGCAGCTGACGATGCGTACGTTCCACCAGGGTGGTGTCGCCGGTGACGACATCACGACCGGTCTGCCCCGTGTCCAGGAGCTGTTCGAGGCTCGGGTGCCGAAGGGCAAGGCGCCGATCGCCGACGTCGATGGCCGCGTGCGCATCGAGGAGAGCGAGCGGTTCTGGAAGATCACGCTGATCCCGGACGACGGCGGCGAAGAGATCGTCTTCGACAAGCTGTCCAAGCGTCAGCGGCTCGCGAACACCCCGAACGGCCCGCTCGGCGACGGCGACCACGTGCACGTCGGCCAGCAGCTGCTCGAAGGCACGCCGGACCCGCACGAGGTGCTGCGGGTCATGGGGCCGCGTGAGGCGCAGATCCACCTGGTGGACGAGGTCCAGAAGGTGTACCGGGCGCAGGGTGTGTCGATCCACGACAAGCACATCGAGGTCATCGTCCGGCAGATGCTGCGCCGGGTGACGATCATCGACTCCGGGGCCACGGACTTCCTGCCGGGCGAGCTGCCCGAGCGGACCAAGTTCGAGGCGACGAACCGGGCCGCGGTCGCCGAGGGCGGCGAGCCGGCTTCGGGCCGTCCGGTGCTGATGGGCATCACGAAGGCGTCGCTGACCACGGACTCGTGGCTGTCGGCGGCGTCGTTCCAGGAGACCACGCGAGTCCTGACCGACGCGGCCATCAACGGCCGCTCGGACAAGCTCGTGGGCCTCAAGGAGAACGTGATCATCGGTAAGCTGATCCCGGCCGGTACGGGCATCAACAAGTACCGCAACATCCAGGTGCAGCCGACCGAGGAGGCCCGGGTCGCGGCGTACGCGATCCCGTCCTACGACGACGGCTACTACACCCCGGACGTGTTCGGTACGGGCACCGGTGCCGCGGTCCCGCTGGACGACTACGACTTCGGCCGCGACTTCCGCTGACGAGGTTTGTGACGAGAAAGGCCCCCGCCGGGTTTCCGGCGGGGGCCTTTCCCGTTTTCGCAAACGGCTATTCACCCCGTCCGTACTTCGCTACAGTTACCCGGTTCACGCGGTTCGGGGGCTTTGCGCGTATCAACGGGTAATCAGGGGTGACTGTTCGTGAACAAAATCGTAAGAGCGCGCTGGTTCGCCACGCTCGCGACCGCAGCCGTGCTGACCGGCGGGTTCGCCGGCCCGGCGGCCGCGGAGCCGGCGCCGGAGTCCGGCGCACCGGCCACGTCGGCGGCGCCGTCCACATCGGAGGCGCCGGCGAGTTCGACGGCACCGGAGCCGAGTTCCACCCAGCCGGAGAGCAAGCCCGCGGTGCAGCCGCGGGCCGAGCGGGCGCAGGTCGCGGTCTCGGTCGTCTTCGACAAGGACTCCTACCGGACCGACGAGGACATCCACTTCACCGTCAAGCTGACGAACACCGGCGAGACGACGGCGGCCGGCCTGACGATGTACCAGATGGTGATCGACTCGACCGACGTGCAGGTGCTGTACGGCGGCTGGGGTCAGCTCCAGAACAAGCCGGGCGTCACCCTCGAACCCGGGCAGTCGTTCGAGGTGGCGGTTTCGGCGCAGGTCCGGGACCTCGAGGCGACCACCGCGGCCGTGCGCGGCATCGTGTTCGACGGAAGCGGGAACAGCGCCGGGCCGCAGTTCGGGTTCAGCGTTCCGGTGACCAAAGCGGCCGGGCACGCGACCGGCACGGTGTACGGAGACAAGAACGGCAACGGGGTTCTCGACGCCGGCGAGCAGCTGGCCGGCATCAAGGTCACGCTGCGGTACACCCACGGGACGGGTACCTACTCCGCGACGACCGGCGCCGACGGCAAGTTCGCGCTCGACGTCCCGGCCGCGGAGTACTACGTCGGCGGCGACGTGGTCGACGGCTGGCTGTTCCCGTGGCGGACCGTCCGGATCGGATCGGACACCGACCTGCTCTTCCGCGGGGCGCCGCCGTTGAACGGCGCGCTGAAGGCGACGATGGCCTTCACCCAGGACACCTACGCGGTCGGAGACCTCGCGCACGTCACCGTGACGCTGGCCAACTCCGGCCCGATCCCGCTCACCGGCATCGTGGCCGAATGCAACCGCGTCGGCAGCGACCACGTCCTGAGCGGCCGCGGCCCGGGGTGGGGCGAGCTCGCCGCGGGCGGCGTGACGATCGAGCCGGGGCAGACCCGCACGTTCGACGTGTCCGAAACGGTGCCGAAGGCCGCCTTCAACCGTGGCTACGTCCTCGCCGCGTGTGACTTCGGCTATCCCGAGGTCGACATCGAAAACCACGCGCAGGCCGAGGACCGGGCGGCGGTGCCGGGGGCCAAGGGAACCGTCGTGGGCGACGTGAAGCAGGGGCAGCAGGGCGTCGCCGGGGTCAAGGTCGTCCTGGTGTCCGACCAGCACTGCCCGGTCACCGGTGAGCAGACGACCGACGCGAACGGGCACTTCGAGTTCCACGACGTGGTGCCCGGACCCGAGTACCGGCTGTACCTCTTGCCGCCGGCGGGCCTGAAGGTCAAGTACGAGAACCCGACCTCCATCGACGTCTGGGGCTCGGGCGAGTCCCGCGTCGGGATCGACGTGGAGCAGGGCGACGCACCGCTGCCGTCGGTGCCGGTCAACCCCGCGGACTGCACAGCCGGCGCCCCGACGTCGACGACCGGTGCGGCCGGCGGAACCGGTGGTGGCGGCCAGAGCGGTGGCTCCGGCCTGGCCAGCACCGGCGTCGACGCGATCGGCCTCGGCGCGCTCGCACTGCTCGCCCTCGCACTCGGCGGTGGCCTGGTGTTCGGCGCCCGGCGCCGCCGCGCGGCCTGACGATCGGCACTGAGCGCCCCTGGTCCACAGTGGACCGGGGGCGCTTTCAGCGCAGGCTGCCGCGGGACACCGGGAAGTCGAAGTAGGTGTCCGGGAACGGTTCGTCGTTCAGCGTGTAGTGCCACCACTCCTCCGGCAGGTTCCGGAAGCCCGCCGCGGCCATCGTGGACCGCAGCAGGTCGCGGTGCTGCCGGGCCGCGCCGGTGATCGCCGGGTTGTCGGTGTGGGCCAGCGGGTCGAAGCAGTCGTAGCCGGTGCCCATGTCGACGGTGTTGTCCGGGAACCGTTGCTCCCGCGGCGCGAAGCACGCCTCGAGCGGCTCACCCGGGACGTACGGCCGCTGGAACCGCGGCGGGATCCGCACCAGCGTGAGGTCCATCGTGCTGCCACGGCTGTGCCCGGACTTCTCGGCGATGTACCCGTCGGCGAAGAGCCGGTTCTTTTCGACGTCCGGGTAGAACTCCGCCTTCATCTTCTCGTCGGCGAGGTCCTTCGCCCACCGCACGAAGTGGTCGACGGCCCGCTGCGGCCGGTAGCAGTCGTACACCTTGAGCGTGTAGCCCAGCCGGACCAGCTGCGCCTGCGCCTTCCGCAGCCCGTCGGCGGCCTGCCAGGTCAGGATGCACAGCGGCTGCCGGTACCCGTCGATGCGGCGGCCGACGAAGTTGTGCCGCGTGTCGTAGCGGATGTCCTGCAGGATCGACGGCGCGACATCGGCCAGCGCGACGAACGCGCGGGACGCGGTCGCTTGCGCGGGCGTGGGCACGGCGAGGCCGCCCAAAGCGGCGAGGGTGACGGCGAGCGCGCGCACCCGGCGAGTGAAGATCGGCATCCCTCTCGTCTATCAGCTCGGCCCCGGGCAAACAGCCGCTTTCCGGGCGGCTCTTCGGTCAGGACCACCCTTCGGACGTCGTCGCGCGGAGGAAGTCGTCCGACGGCGGTTGCACGGGCCGTCCCTCGAACTGCGTCGACAGCACCACCGACGACCGCAGCTCGCCGTGCTTGCCCAGCCGTTCCAGCAGCCCCTCGAAGTGCTCGAGCGACGCCGCCCGGATCTTCAGCATCGTGCAGTGGTCGCCGCTCAGCCGGTGGATCTCCACGACCTCCGGGTAGTCCTCGGACTTCGATGTCTTCAGCAGGCAGCTGCTCAGCGCGCAGCGCATCTCGACGAACGCCTGCAGCGGCTGGCCCGCGCGCCGCGCGTCGACCTGCGCGCGGTAGCCGGTGATCACCCCGGTCTCCTCCAGCCGCCGGACCCGCTCGGCCACCGCGGGGGCCGACAGGTTGATCCGGCGCCCGAGTTCCTTGAACGAAAGCCGCCCGTCGGCCTGCAGGAGGTCCAGCAGCCGCCAGTCGACGTCGTCCAGCGGCTTTTCCGAACGGAAGGTCATGGGCCGCATTTTCCTTCCGTTGCGCGGGGATGGCGACCGATATTCCGTGCTTCGGCCCTTCGAACGGCGGCTGGAAATCCCTAACGTTGCTGGTCATGGGGATTTCGACGGCGACCGGCCGGGCCCGGTCCACGGGGGTGTTGTTCGCCGGCGTCGCGTTGCTGAACACGGCCACGGTCGGCCTGGGCACGGCGGCCACGCTGATCGTCGCGGCCGGCAGCGGTGCGGTCTGGAGCGGGCTGCCGAGCGTGGCGAACGTGCTCGGCACCGCGGCGGGCGCGCTCGGCGCCGGGACGCTGCTGCCGGTCCACGGCAGCCGCCGCGTGCTGACCGGCGGCTACGGTGTCGCCGCGGCCGGTGCGCTGGTGGCGTTCGCCGGTGCGCTGGCGACCTCGGTCGTGCCGCTGCTGCTCGGCATCCTGCTGGTCGGCCTGGGCAACGGCGGCGCGCAGCTCTCGCGGTACCTGGCCGCTGACCTGTACCCCGAGGACCGCCGGGGCCGTGCGCTGTCGATGGTCGTCTGGGGCGGGACCGTCGGCGCGCTCGCCGGGCCGGCGCTGATGGCCCCGGCGGCGAGCGCCGCGGCCGGCTTCGGCTGGCCGTCGCTGTCCGGCCCGGCCGCGGTGGCGGTCCTGGCCACGGCGGGCGCCGCGCTGGCGGCGGTGTTCCTCCCGCGGCACGTGCCCGTGCCGCGGAAGCCGGCCGCTCGCGGCCCGGTGCGCTCGGCCAGTGTCGCGCGGCCGCTGGTCGCGATGGTCGCCGCGCAGCTGACGATGGGGGCGGTGATGACGATGACGCCGGTGCAGCTGCAGGAGCACGGGCACGGCCTCGGCGTCGTCGGCTGGGTGCTGAGCGCGCACCTGTTCGGGATGTTCGCGCTGGCCCCGCTGTCCGGCCGGATCGCCGACCGCTGGGGTCCGCACGTCACGATCAACGCCGGCCTCGGCGTCCTCGCCCTGGCGACGGCGACCGCGCTTGCGGCGCCGACGGCCCACACGTCCGGCCTGCCGATCGCGCTGTTCCTCCTGGGCTACGGCTGGAACCTCGTGTTCGTCGGCGGTAGCGCGCAGCTCAGCCGCAACCTTGCCCCGGAGACGCGCAGCCGGGTGCGGGGCACCGTCGACGCGGTCGTCTGGGCGGCCTCCGCGCTGGCCGGGCTGGGTTCCGGGGCGCTGTTCGCCGGCGGCGGGTACGCGCTGGTCGCGGTGGTCGGCGGCGTGCTGGCCCTGCTCCCGCTGGGCTTCTCCGTCGCCCGTGACGGCCGGTAGCCGGGTCGTTGTCGGCAAATCTCTCGTCATGGCGACCGCGGCCGACCGGCCAGAATGGGCCGTGGCTGACTCTGTGCCCTTCACGGACAACTTCTCGGACCTCTCGAACACGCAGGGGTACCAGTTCGAGTTCCGCTGCGAACGCTGCGGCAACGGCTTCCGCTCCGCCTTCCAGCGCGACAACGTCGAGACCGGCCGAAGCGTGCTTCGCGCCGTCGGCTCGTTCTTCGGCGGAACCCTGCGGGACCTGAGCAATTCGGCCGACCAGTGGCGCTACGACCGCGCGACGAACTCCCCGGCCAAGGACCGCGCGCTCGCGGCGGCGGTCGAGGAGATCACCCCGAGCTTCCGCCAGTGCCGCGGCTGCGGCGACTGGATGTGCCACGACCAGTGCTGGAACGAGGAGATCGGCCAGTGCCTGCGCTGCTCGCCGAGCGTGGCGGAGGAGATCTCGCGCGCCCAGGCGTCGGCCCAGCGCGACCAGATCTGGGAGAAGGCCCGCGAGAAGGACTGGACGTCGAACCTGGACATCGACACCCGCGCGAAGGTCACCTGCCCGGGCTGCGGCCTGAAGGCGGACGGCGGCAAGTTCTGTTCTTCCTGCGGAACGTCGCTGGCGCTGAAGGTCACCTGCGGCGGCTGCGGCAGCGAGAGCAACAAGCCGGGCGCGATGTTCTGCTCGGACTGCGGCGCCAAACTCTGAGCCCACATAACGAATTCATAACTCGCAGCCCCGGCGTTCAGGCGCCGGGGCTGCGCCGTTGTGACCAACCGTGACACCGCCGGTTGGTCCAGCGTGGCCCGCTCACTCGTTCGGTGCAGCGGTGCCCGTCAACTCGGCTCACTTCGTGGGAGATTAACCCTTTCGGGGTGAATCTCATTCTTTGATCACGGCTGGTCTGTTCGCCCGCTTGGCGCGAATATCCCGTTCGGATTCGCTGACGTCAGCATTCCGTTGTGTCCCAACGGTTTCCGTCCGTGCGAAAGAACAGGGAGAACCATGCGACCCACTCCGTTGCGCCCGGGCCGGTGGCGAAAGGTGGTGACCGGCGCCGCCGCGCTCGCCCTCGCGGCCGGCGCGGTCACGTACACCGGTTCGGCCACCGGCGCCTACGCCGACGTCCAGACCGTCACCGACGCGAAGACCGCGTCCGACGGCAAGCAGTACTGGGTGCAGAACCACCTGGTGACGAAGGACCTCGCGCGTGCGGAGAGCGGCACGCCGAAGAAGTGGCTGCTCGTCTGGGCCGGTGACGAGAACATCGCCGACACGCTGGTCAAGGACGTCAAGAACCTGCCGGGCACGCTCGGCGGTGGTCTCAACAAGATCAAGAACGCCCTTCCCGGGCCCGACTTCCTCGCCGTCATCGACGCCACTCAGGGGTCGCCGACCTACGGCAAGGTGGTCAACACCGCCACCGTCGGCCCGCTCGTCGAGAACGAGCCGCACCACATGCAGTACGTGTGGCACAAGGGCGACACCATCTACGCCGGGGCGCTGTTCGCCGCGGCGACGTACGCCTTCGACGTCAGTGCGCTGCCGCAGCTCAAGCTCAAGGGTGTCAGCCTGCCGACGAACACCCTCGGCGGCAGCGTCCCGGACGCCTACTGGGTGCTGAAGGACGGCACCGCGTACGGCACGTACATGGGTGGCCCGGTCGTGCCCGGCCCGCACGCCTATGCCGACGGCTCCACGCAGGTCGGCAACGGCTTCGCGGGCAGCCCCGGCGAGGTCGTCCACTTCGGACAGAACGCGCAGGTGCTTTCGGAGTCCCCGGCGGCCACCCCGCAGGGCGACAACCAGAAGCTGTGCGACAACCTGCCGCAGCTGGGCAAGCCGACCTGCGCCAACCCGCACGGCATCCAGGCCCGCGAGGACCTGAACACGCTCGTCACCAGCGACTACGCCGAGCCGCGCAACATCATCCTCGACCCGGTGAAGCAGCCGTCGCCGTACCTGCGCCGGCCGACCGTGCGGACCTGGGACATCGCCGACCGCAACCACCCGAAGCTGAAGTCGGTGTCCTACCTGCAGGACGGTCCGCGTGCCGACCCCGCCGACCCGCTGCACGCCGAGAGCCGCGCGGTCATGGAAACGACCGTGACCAACCTGCCGGGCCACAAGGGCGCCTTCGCCCAGACCATGCAGGGCGGCGCGGTGTTCTACACGCCGGACATCACCGCGGCCGAGCCGCACTGGATCGAGGTGTTCGACGACGGCGCCGCCAACAAGGCGATCTACGCGAACAACGACTCGAACGGCGCCAGCTCCAACGGCGGCTGGATCCAGACCAGCCCGGACGACAAGTACCTCTACCGCGCGATCGTCGGGCGGCAGAAGGGCACCCTCTCGGCCGACGACCCGGGCACCACCGGTGGCGTCTACGTGCTCGACATCCAGAAGCTGGTCAACGCGGGCGACCGGATCGAGGACATCCAGGGCCGGGTCGACACCAAGGCGAAGGCGCAGCAGGGCGGGGGCGGCGACCTGCCGGTCGTCGTCGGCGCGGCCCCGATCAACCCCGGCACGCCGGGCGCGGGCCCGCACTGGGGCGCCTACGACAACCTCGTGCTGGGCGACGACGGCTTCTACCACGAAACCACGGCACCGCAGCACCTCGCCGTGTCGAACTACTTCGTCGCGCGGTCCGGTTTGGACGGTGACCACAAGGTCAACCTGCTGAACCTCGGCCCGGACGGGAAGGTCTCGGTCGACCAGAACTTCCGGGACGAGTTCACCGGCCAGGTCGGCATCAACTTCAACCGCAAGTCGTGGCCGCACGGAGCTTTCGGCAACGCCAAGCCGCACTCCGAGCTGTTCGTGGCCGCGGACGCGGACGTCAGGTAACCCCTCGTGAGTGGTAAGGCGGGTTCTAACCCGCCTTACCACTCACGACCCCGAGCTGGGAGTCTTGATGGAACACGACCACTCCGTGCCAACCGGGGCGTCCACAGTGGACGTCCTTGCGCTCGGGCTCCGGCTGGCCCTGCTGCTGGTCACGGCGTTCCTCGCGGGCGGCGGGCTGCTGCGGCCGCTGGGCGAGCTGACGCGGAAGCGGAAGCTCACGCTGTTCGGCCTCGGCGGGCTGTCGGCGCTGCTCGCCGTCGCTTCGGCGTTCGCGGTCGACCTCAACGCTGTCGCGCTCGCCGGGCACGTCGTGCTCGCGGTCGCGGTGCCGCTGCTGCTGCGGTGGCCGCGGGGCGGGCGCTGGGCGTCGGTCGCGTTGCTGGCGCTGGTCGTCCTCGAGACCTCGCTCGGCGGCACGGGCGTCGGCTTCGCGCTCGACTCGGTGTTCGCCGCCGGGGCGGCCGTGTGGTTCGGCTTCGCGCTGTTCGGCCCGGTGGCGACGGCGGCGGTCCGGCCCGGGCCGCTCGCGATCACCCTCGGCGGCCTGTTCGTCGTCGCCGGCGCGACGCGGTTCGGGCTGTCCGGCCTCGGGTTCGACCGGCGGCTGGGCACGACGGTCTCCGGGGTCGTGGTGGTGGCCGTGGTGGTGTTGCCGCTGGTGGTGGGCGGGCTCGCGGTGGTGCTGCGGGCCCGCGCCTACCGCTTCGGCGCGGCCGGGGTGGCGCTCGCGTTCGTCGCCTGGAGCGCGCTCGGCGCGCTTCCGGCGCCCCCGCCGCTGCCCGTACCGGGCGTGCCGCTCCTGGCCGAGGAGCCGGGGTTCCCGGTGCTGGTCAGCCCGCAGCGGCCGGGGCACAACGTCGTCCACTTCCCGGCGAGCGCGGGCGGCGACCTCGCCGCCGGCGTGCGCGGCGGGCCGACCACCAAGGCCGTCGCCCGGCCCGGCGCCGAGGGCACCTGGGCCGACGTCGACCTGCCGCCCGGCCGCAGCGACCTGGAGATCCGCCGCGGCGGCACGACGACGGTGGTCGAGGTCGATGCGGGCACCGCACCCGGCCCGGCGATCGCCGGCGCGGACGCGCCGGAATGCGCGTCGGCGGCACTCGGCGGCCTGGTCGCCGGCCGCGCCGACGTGCTGACGGCGTGCCCGTCCGACGCGCTGGCGCCGGAAGACGGGGGAGCGCTGGTCAAGCTGGTCGAGTTCCTGGCCGGCCGGAAACCCTCGGCCGTCACGCTGGTCTCGGACGACTCACCGCGCGGTGTCGCGGCCGCGAAGCTGGTCCGCGAAACCGCGGCCCGCACCGGCTTGGCGGTGCGGCCGGACGCCGGGCCCGACACCGCCCTCGTCGTCGTCTCCGGCTGGGGTCCCGGCTACACGGTGATTACGCGGGCGGCCGAGCGGCAGCGCCGGGAACCCACCCACCAGTACGGGCTGTACCTGGCGCCGTGGCTGCTGAACGGGCCGATCGTCAACGCCGTGGCCAGCGCCTCGCTGCCGCTGCGGTTCGACCCGCGGGAGGCGACGGCGGTCGGGTACGCCGTGGCCGTCGGCAACCGCTTCGGCGGCGAAAGCCCGACCCTCGGCGGCTTCCGGAACTGGCTCGGCGCGGACCGCCCGGCGGGCGACGTGCAGGTCTACGCCGCCGCCCAGGTCAACGCCATGCCGATGTACCCCACCGAACCCCACGCCACCGGAATGGTGCTGGACCGCGACTACGCGGGCCAGTGGGTCCCCGACGGAACCATCGTGCCGATCACGGCGGTTCTCCGCTGAAACCCCTGCTGCGAAAGGAAAGAAGCATGAAACGTCTCGCTGCCCGCGTGCTGCTGCCGCTGGCCGCGGCCGCGGCGCTGACCGGACTGACCGGCGGCGTCGCCGGTGCCGACCCGGTCCAGGGTCCGGTCTGGCTGGTCCCCGGCGCCGACCTCGGCGGGGTGCTGGGCCCGCTCGGTCAGCCGGTCGGCCTGCTCGCGCCCGTGTTCGACCTCATCACCGCCGTCTCCTGAAAGGTGCGCACCATGAAGAAGAACCTCGCCCGCGCGGCCGGCGCCGCGGTCCTCGCCGGAGCGGCCCTGTTCGCCGCGACGGCCCCGGCGCTCGCCGACACCCCCGGTGTCGTCGTGGTCGACGAGCCGGACACCAGCGGGCTGACCAACATCTGGACGTTCGCGCCGCTCGGCGTCCCGGTGCTCGGCCTGATCCAGTCGGTCAACGGCGTACCGGGCAAGCTCCTGCCCTCCTTCTGACCCCCCGGCGCGGTTCCGCTGTCCGGCGGAACCGCGCCGCCCCGGGCACCATGGAGGCATGACGCCCGTCACGAAGCGCCTCACGGTGGTCGCCGTCGTGCTGATCACCGCGGGGGCCGTCCTGCTGTCGGTGGGGGCGATCGGCTTCCGGGCCACGTCCGACCAGCCCGACGCCAACATCGGCGCCGGGTTCGCCCTCCTCGCCGGGCCCTACGTCGTCGGTCTCGGACTGGTGTTCGCGATCTCGGCGGTCCTCACGCACCTCACGACGCGCCGCCGCTGACGTTCCACAGCGTCGCCGGCAAGTGGTCGGCCAGGTCCGCGAGGTACTGCGCCTCGGCGGTGACGTTCTGCCGCGTGGCGCAGCCCGGCCCCCAGATCCGCGCGGCGCCGTTCTCGACGACGACCTCCCGCTGCCCGAACCGCGGGTTCGCCGCGAGCCACCGCGCCAGCTCGGCGTCGAGCGGCGAGTCCGGTGGCAACGTCGGCATCGACACCGGCCGGCCCGGGACGATCCGCAGCTCCGGGCCCGGCGGCACGCGCACCTGGGTGACGTGGAGGTCGCGGAAGTAGACGTGGTCGTCGAAGTGCCGGTACGACTCGCGCGTGTCGATCGCGAGCACCGGCCGGTCGCCGAGGCGGAACTCGACCCAGGGATCGCTCGGAGCGCTCGTCAGCGGCCGCCCGGTCGGGTGAACCACGCCGAAGGTGGGGGAGCCGCTGCCGAAGGTGCCGCCCCGTTCGGCCGCGAACGCCTTGAACCAGTGACCCTCGCGGTTCGCGGTGGCCCGCCGCTGCGACCGCCACCAGATCGCGACGGCGACCGCGGCCACCACCACGAGCACGCCGATCGTGAAGAGCGTCTGCATCGTCAGAAGTCCAGGTCCTCGCGGGTTTCCCCGACGGACTGGTCCCGGCCCGTCCCGTCGTAGTCGCTCGTCTTCTTGGCGTTCTTGACGTGGCTGGTGACCTTGCCGAGGTGGTCGTTGACCGTCTTGGCCGGGTTGTCGCCGGGGTCGGCCGGGTGGTATCCGAGCACGCCCTTGACCGCCGCCTCGCCACCCTTCTTCAGTGCTTCGGTGGCGCCCGCCTTCAGCATCGTTTTCCGGTAGTCGACCTTGCCGGCGGCGTCGAGGACGGGGTTCTCGAAGGCTTTCGCCCAGCGCTTGCCGATCAGGCCCTTGTCGCCGGCGGCCTTCTGGAGCAGGTCCTTGCCCTCGTTCTCCTCGGCGATCTTCGTCAGCGACTTGCCCAGCGTCGTCGAGGCGAACTTCTGCTGCAGCGTCCGGAGCCAGTCGAGCACCTTCTGCAGCAGCTCGCGCAGCTTGTTCACCTTCTGGGTGGTCTTCGCGGTCGTCTGGGCCGCCTTGACCTCGGTCACCGGGGCGGCGGCGGACAGCGAAGCCCCGCAGGTCGGCACGGCGGCGGCCAGCGCGGGCACCCACAGCAGGATCAGCCAGGTCACGAACTCCGTGAGGATGGCCTTGATCAGGTCCTCGGCGAAGCTCATCAGCATGCTGTTCAGCTGCAGCATCCGGGCCAGGTCGCCGGACTTGCCCGCGACGCCTTCGATGCCGTGCGCGAACTCGCCCAGCGCGGCCTTCGCCGCGTTGCTCGCGTCGCCCTCCCAGTCCTTCAGCGACTCGTCGGCGACCTCGGCGAAGTTCTTGGCCAGCTGGTCGAGCCCGGTGGCGATGGCGCCGAAGTTCTCCGCGGCGATGCCCAGCGCGGGCCCGTCGCCGCTGACGAAGTGGATCGCGTCCTGGATCGGCTGGACGGCGTTGACCAGGAAGTTCAGCCCCTGCCCGACCAGCCAGCCGAGCGGGTCGGTGGCTATGTCGGTGATGGTGCTGGAGCTCGACTGGATGAAACCGGCGGTGTCGGTGGCGATCGTGCCCAGCGCGAGCGTGATGTCGGCGCCGTCGGGGTGCGGCGCGAAGACCGCCTTCGTCACCGAGACCGCGTCCTTGCCGACGGTGACGGCGCCGCCGACGAACGGCGTCGCCTTCACCGCGTTGCCGGTGTTGACGCCGAGCACGGTCTTCGGGTCAGCCGACTTGACGGTGATCCCGCCCGCGACGTCCTCGACCTCGGTCATGGGTCCCCCTCAGTGCTTTTCCGGGCCGTCGAGCAGCACCTCGACCTGGCCGAAGAAGGTCTTGTGGTCGTCTTCGACGCCTTGGTAGACGTTCGCCGCGTCGGTCAGCTTCGCCTGCGCTGAGGCCAGCCCGTCCGCGATGGACGCCAGCAGGGACTGCAGCTCGCGCAGGGTGTCGTCGTAGCCGCCCTTGGTGAAGACGCCGACCACGCCCCACGACTTGCCGCCGACGTCGGACCGGCTCACCTGCTCGGTGATCTTCGCGCCCTGCTCGCGGTATTTGCCCAGGTCACCGACGTACTTGTGCAGCGCGTCCACCTGGACGCGGTAACCGCCGCCCATCAGTCCTCCTCGTCGAACAGGTTCCGCAGGAATCGATCGCCCGCCGACGGGCCCGTGGCGGGCGGCGACGGCGGCGGATCGGCCGGGCGCAGCACCCGCTGCTCCGAGAAGTCCTCGGGCGCCCGCTCGTCCGGCAGCTTCGCCCGCAGTTCTTCGACGGTGGTCCCGAACGCGACGGCCTGCGTCTCCAGGACCTGGTCGACGAGGCCGAGGTCGTCGCCCATGTTCTCCTCGACGATCACGGCCTGCCGCCGCGCGGCCTCGCCGACGGCTTCCCGGAGCGTGGCCAGCAGCGTCGCCGACAGCGCTTGGGGCCCCTTGGCGAGCGCGGCCTCGGTGAACCGGACGTCCAGGACGGCCCCGCCGGGCCCGGTGACGACGGTGACACCCCCGTCCGGCGACGCCGCGCTCGCCCGCAGCCCGGTCAGCTGCTGCTGCATGGCGCCGAGCCCGGCGAACCGGTCGTCGGCGCTGCGCACCCCCGCCTGAAACCGTTCGAACTCGGCCACCAGGTGCTCGAACTCGGCCGTCATGCCCTGTTCCTCCCGCTGCGTTGTCGACCCATCGTGACGCCTCGACCGCACTGTGACGCACGGAACGTCCGATCCGATCCCACTGCATCACCCGACCGGGTAATGGGTAGGTTTCGGCCGGAGAGGGAAGCAGGGGACAACGCGCGAGGAGTGTGTGATGACCAGCACCGAAGGGGCCGGCGGCCCGGCCGAGGAACCGAAGTCGACGGGCAGCCACGCGGCCCCGGAGGGGGCGGGCGTCCACCCGCTGATCGACCTGTCCCGCGACCCCAACCCGGGCAAGCCGGACCACGCGAAGCCCGACGAGGACTGACCCCGCGCGCGTCGCGAATGACTCATTCGGGACGCCCGACGTCGCGAATGACTCATTCGCGACCTTCGGGGGCGCGGCCGGCTTGCCTGGAGCCCTTCGGCGCCGCGGGTGGCCGGTCCGGAGCCGCGCGCCGCGGGTGGCTGGCCAGGAGCCGCGCGCCGCGGGTGGGCTGGTCCGGAGCAGCGCGTCGCGAATGACTCATTCGGGACCTCCGACGTCGCGAATGAGTCATTCGCGACATCCGAATGCCCGCCAGGGTTGGCCGGCGGCCGAGACCGGCCCGAGCCGCTGGGGAATGCGCCGTACCCCCGTGGCGTTGGAAGTGCCGCGAGGAGTCCCGCGCCGGTGAAGCCGTTGCGCCGCCGGCCGCCCGTGCCGGGGGTCGGCCCCGCCACCCGAGGCGTGGGAATGTCCCGCAGCCCGGGGGCGTTGAGAGGTACGCTGGAGGTTCGTCGACCTACAGACCCCCCGCCGCGCTCCTCCCGGACCCGGGCGGGTATCTTTGGAGACCGTGCCCGGCATGCGTCGGGCCGCTCCGCGTGCCGTGCGCATGGGCGGGGTGCTCAGGCACCTGGTCACCGGCTTCGGCAGGTCGGGGTTCCGACGGAAATCCCTCCGGGAAGTTACCGGTCGCGAGACCGTGACGCGGGCCGACACGCCCGACCGCGGGGGCCGGTGAAGACACGAAGAAGCAGATCACGACAGGAAGCTGGTCCATTGCCCACGATCCAGCAGCTGGTCCGCAAGGGCCGCCAGGACAAGGCTGCCAAGCAGAAGACGGCGGCCCTCAAGGGGAGCCCGCAGCGGCGCGGCGTGTGCACTCGCGTGTACACCACGACCCCCAAGAAGCCGAACTCGGCGCTGCGCAAGGTCGCGCGTGTGAAGCTGACCAGCGGCATCGAGGTCACCGCCTACATCCCCGGTGAGGGCCACAACCTGCAGGAGCACTCGATGGTGCTCGTGCGCGGTGGTCGTGTGAAGGACCTTCCGGGTGTCCGTTACAAGATCATCCGCGGTTCGCTCGACACCCAGGGTGTCAAGAACCGCAAGCAGGCGCGCAGCCGGTACGGCGCGAAGAAGGAGAAGAGCTAATGCCCCGCAAGGGTCCGGCCCCGAAGCGGCCGCTGATCTCCGACCCCGTCTACGCCTCCCCGCTGGTCACCCAGCTGGTGAACAAGGTGCTGAAGGACGGGAAGCGGTCCCTGGCCGAGCGCATCGTGTACGGCGCGCTCGAAGGCGCTCGCGAGAAGACCGGCACCGACCCGGTCGTCACGCTGAAGCGCGCCCTCGACAACGTGAAGCCCACCATCGAGGTGAAGAGCCGCCGCGTCGGTGGTGCCACCTACCAGGTGCCGATCGAGGTCAAGCCGGGCCGCTCCACCACGCTGGCCCTGCGCTGGCTGGTCTCCTTCTCGCAGGCCCGCCGCGAGAAGACGATGATCGAGCGCCTGCAGAACGAACTGCTGGACGCTTCCAACGGCCTCGGTGCCTCCGTGAAGCGTCGCGAAGACACGCACAAGATGGCCGAGTCCAACCGGGCCTTCGCGCACTACCGCTGGTGATGACCGCCCGGCTGTCGACCAAGCCATGCCGGGCCCCAAGCTTGAGAACAGGGGAACACTCTCGTGGCACGTGAAGTGCTGACCGACCTGAACAAGGTCCGCAACATCGGCATCATGGCCCACATCGACGCCGGCAAGACGACGACCACCGAGCGGATCCTGTTCTACACCGGGGTCAACTACAAGATCGGTGAAGTCCACGACGGCGCCGCCACCATGGACTGGATGGAGGAGGAGCAGAAGCGGGGTATCACCATCACCTCGGCTGCCACCACCACCTTCTGGGACGACCACCAGATCAACCTGATCGACACCCCCGGGCACGTCGACTTCACCGTCGAGGTGGAGCGCAACCTGCGGGTGCTCGACGGCGCGGTCGCCGTCTTCGACGGCAAGGAAGGTGTCGAGCCGCAGTCCGAGCAGGTCTGGCGGCAGGCGGACAAGTACGACGTCCCGCGCATCTGCTTCGTCAACAAGATGGACAAGCTGGGTGCGGACTACTACTACACCCTGCGCACCATCGAGGAGCGCCTCGGCGTCAAGCCGCTGGCGATCCAGCTGCCCATCGGCGCCGAGAACGACTTCGAAGGCGTCGTCGACCTGGTCCGGATGAAGGCCCTGGTCTGGCGCGGCGAGGTGCAGAAGGGCGAGGACTACACCGTCGAGGAGATCCCGGCCGACCTGGCCGACCGGGCCGCGGAGTACCGCGAGAAGCTGATCGAGACCGTCGCCGAGACCGACGACGCCCTGATGGAGAAGTTCCTCGAGGGCGAAGAGCTGTCCGAGGCGGAGATCAAGGCGGGCATCCGCAAGATCGTGATCACCCGCTCGGCGTTCCCGGTCCTGGCCGGTTCCGCGTTCAAGAACAAGGGCGTGCAGCCCATGCTCGACGCGGTCATCGACTACCTGCCGTCGCCGCTGGACGTCCCGGCCGTCGAGGGCCTGCTGCCCGACGGCGAGACCGTGGCGACCCGCAAGGCGTCGGTCGACGAGCCGTTCGCCGCGCTCGCGTTCAAGATCGCCGCGCACCCGTTCTTCGGCAAGCTGACCTACATCCGGGTCTACTCGGGCAAGGTCGCTTCCGGCGCGCAGGTCATCAACGCGACCAAGGAGCGCAAGGAGCGCATCGGGAAGATCTTCCAGATGCACTCCAACAAGGAGAACCCGGTCGACGACGCCCAGGTCGGCCACATCTACGCGGTCATCGGGCTGAAGGACACCACCACGGGTGACACCCTGGCGGACCCGCAGAACCCGATCGTGCTGGAGTCGATGACGTTCCCCGAGCCGGTCATCCGGGTCGCGATCGAACCGAAGACGAAGGCCGACCAGGAGAAGCTGTCCCTGGCGATCCAGAAGCTGGCCGAAGAGGACCCGACGTTCCAGGTCAAGCTGGACGAGGACACCGGCCAGACGATCATCGCGGGCATGGGCGAGCTGCACCTCGAGGTGCTGGTGAACCGGATGAAGTCCGACTACAAGGTCGAGGCGAACATCGGCAAGCCGCAGGTCGCCTACCGTGAGACGATCAAGAAGACGGTCGAGAAGCTCGACTACGTCCACAAGAAGCAGACCGGTGGTTCCGGCCAGTTCGCGAAGGTCATCGTGAAGCTGGAGCCGCTCGAGCGCACCGACGGCGCGCTCTACGAGTTCGACAACAAGGTGACCGGTGGTCGCGTGCCGCGGGAGTACATCCCGTCGGTGGACGCGGGCGCGCAGGACGCGATGCAGTACGGCGTCCTGGCCGGCTACCCGCTCGTCGGGTTGAAGTTCACCCTGTTGGACGGTGCTTACCACGAGGTCGACTCTTCGGAGATGGCGTTCAAGATCGCCGGTTCCATGGCGATGAAGGAAGCCGCGAAGAAGGCCGGCCCGGTGATCCTGGAGCCGATGATGGCGGTCGAGGTGACCACGCCCGAGGACTACATGGGCGACGTCATCGGTGACCTCAACTCCCGCCGTGGTCAGATCCAGGCCATGGAGGAGCGGTCCGGTACCCGCGTCGTGAAGGCGCTGGTTCCGCTGTCGGAGATGTTCGGCTACGTCGGCGACCTGCGGTCCCGCACCCAGGGCCGGGCGAACTACTCCATGGTGTTCGACTCCTACGCCGAGGTTCCCGCGAACGTCGCGAAGGAAATCATCGCGAAGGCGACGGGGGAATAACTCCCCCCAGCGCTCGCGGGCATTAAGGGACTCTCCTGAACGTCCGCAGCACCGACGAAGGAACAATCGTGGGGCGGCAGCCACGCCGCCCCACGAGCACAAAGCGAAATCAGTCCAGGAGGACATTCCAGTGGCGAAGGCGAAATTCGAGCGGACCAAGCCGCACGTCAACATCGGCACCATCGGCCACGTTGACCACGGCAAGACGACTCTGACCGCGGCCATCACCAAGGTGCTGCACGACAAGTACCCGGAGCTGAACGAGTCGCGGGCGTTCGACCAGATCGACAACGCGCCGGAAGAGAAGCAGCGCGGCATCACGATCAACATCTCGCACGTCGAGTACCAGACCGAGAAGCGTCACTACGCGCACGTGGACGCCCCCGGTCACGCGGACTACATCAAGAACATGATCACCGGTGCCGCCCAGATGGACGGCGCGATCCTGGTCGTGGCCGCCACCGACGGCCCGATGCCGCAGACCCGTGAGCACGTGCTGCTCGCCCGCCAGGTCGGCGTGCCCTACATCGTGGTCGCGCTGAACAAGGCCGACATGGTCGACGACGAGGAGATCCTCGAGCTCGTCGAGCTGGAGGTCCGCGAGCTGCTGTCCTCGCAGGAGTTCCCGGGCGACGACGCGCCGGTCGTGCGCGTCTCCGGCCTGAAGGCCCTCGAGGGCGACGAGAAGTGGTCCGAGGCCGTTCTCGAGCTGATGACCGCCGTCGACGACAACGTGCCGGACCCGGTGCGCGAGCTCGACAAGCCGTTCCTGATGCCGATCGAGGACGTCTTCACCATCACCGGTCGTGGCACCGTGGTGACCGGTCGCGTCGAGCGCGGCCAGATCAACGTCAACGAAGAGGTCGAGATCGTGGGTATCCGCGAGAAGTCGACCAAGACCACCGTCACCGGTGTCGAGATGTTCCGCAAGCTGCTCGACTCGGGCCAGGCGGGCGACAACGTCGGCCTGCTGGTCCGCGGTATCAAGCGCGAGGACGTCGAGCGCGGCCAGGTCGTCGTGAAGCCGGGCACCACCACCCCGCACACCGACTTCGAGGGCCGGGTCTACATCCTGTCGAAGGACGAGGGTGGCCGTCACACCCCGTTCTTCAACAACTACCGCCCGCAGTTCTACTTCCGCACCACCGACGTGACCGGCGTCGTGACCCTCCCCGAGGGCACCGAGATGGTCATGCCGGGCGACAACACCGACATCTCGGTCCAGCTGATCCAGCCGGTCGCGATGGACGAGGGTCTGCGCTTCGCCATCCGCGAGGGTGGCCGGACCGTCGGCGCGGGCCAGGTCACCAAGATCAACAAGTGATTTCGACGCCCCACCCGGGGGCAATACACCCCCGGGTTCGGGGCGTCAAATCACGTGTGCGACACTATTCAGGTTGCTCGTCCTGGGGCGGCCGATCCCTTCGAGGGTCCGGCCGCTCCGGTGCGAGTGGCCACGGTCCGCCGAGCTCTTCCTTCGGGTTGCAGGCGAGCGGGCAAAGGCAGTGAGACGGTCAGCCGGCTCATAGCCTCCTCACGTTGAGGAAGACCAGGCAAGACGACGATCCCGCGGGATCCGTCTGTGCGTCGGGCGCGACACGCCCGACCGCGTGGACCGGGGACAGGGCCGTTGAACTGCGGAAACCCAGCCAGGGTGGCGACATCCGGGCGGGGTTTGTGAGATAGCGGCACGAGACGACAAGGAACGAGCAGCCACCATGGCGGGACAGAAGATCCGCATCCGGCTCAAGGCCTACGACCACGAGGCGATCGACACCTCGGCGCGCAAGATCGTGGAGACGGTCACGCGCACCGGCGCCCGGGTTGTCGGGCCGGTGCCGCTGCCCACCGAGAAGAACGTTTACTGCGTCATCCGCTCGCCGCACAAGTACAAGGACTCGCGCGAGCACTTCGAGATGCGCACGCACAAGCGTCTGATCGACATCCTCGACCCGACGCCGAAGACGGTCGACGCGCTCATGCGCATCGACCTGCCGGCGAGCGTCGACGTCAACATCCAGTAAGCGTTGGGCGAGCGGCGGAGATAAGAGACTCACATGTCTGACAGGCAGATGAAGGGCATCCTGGGCACCAAGCTCGGCATGACCCAGGTCTTCGACGAGCAGAACCGGGTTGTCCCGGTCACCGTCGTGAAGGCCGGTCCGAACGTGGTCACCCAGGTTCGGACCCAGGACAAGGACGGCTACGCGGCCGTGCAGCTGGCGTTCGGCGCGGTCGACCCGCGCAAGGTGAACAAGCCGCGCACCGGCCACTTCGACAAGGCGGGCGTGACCCCGCGCCGGTTCCTCGCCGAGCTGCGCACCACCGACGCCGAGACCTACGAGGTCGGCCAGGAGATCACCGCCGAGGTGTTCGCCGCCGGCGTCGAGGTCGACGTGACCGGGACCAGCAAGGGCAAGGGCTACGCGGGTGTCATGAAGCGCCACGGCTTCAAGGGCCAGGGCGCGAGCCACGGTGCCCAGGCCGTGCACCGCAAGCCGGGTTCGATCGGTGGCTGCGCCACCCCCGGCCGCGTCTTCAAGGGCCTGCGGATGGCGGGCCGGATGGGCAACGACCGGGTCACCACGCAGAACCTGACCGTGCACGCCGTGCGTGCCGAGGACGGCCTGCTGCTGATCAAGGGCGCTGTGCCCGGTCCCAAGGGCGGCCTGCTGTTCGTGCGCAGCGCCGCGAAGGGTGGTAACTCCGAATGACAAGCGTCGAGCTGAAGACCCCGGCCGGTAAAGCCGACGGCACGGTCGATCTCCCCGCGGAGATCTTCGACGTGCAGGCCAATGTCGCGCTGATGCACCAGGTCGTGGTGGCCCAGCAGGCCGCCGCGCGCCAGGGCACGCACGACACGAAGACCCGTGGTGAGGTTCGCGGTGGCGGCAAGAAGCCGTACCGCCAGAAGGGCACCGGCCGTGCCCGCCAGGGTTCGACCCGCGCGCCGCAGTTCGCCGGCGGTGGCGTCGTCCACGGCCCCACGCCGCGTGACTACTCGCAGCGCACCCCGAAGAAGATGAAGGCCGCCGCCCTGCGTGGCGCCCTCTCCGACCGGGCCCGCGCCGGCCAGCTGCACGTCGTCACCGAGCTGGTGACCGGCGAGAAGCCGTCGACCAAGGCCGCCAAGACCGTGCTCGCCGCCGTGACGGCCGCGAAGCGCGTGCTCGTGGTGCTGGACCGGGCCGACGAGCTGAGCTGGGTTTCGCTGCGGAACCTGCCCGAGGTGCACATCCTCTGGGCGGACCAGCTCAACACCTACGACGTGCTGGTCAACGACGACGTCGTGTTCACCAAGGCCGCGTACGACGCGTTCGTCGCCGGCCCCGCCCGCGGCAAGACCGTCAAGGCTTCCGCGCGGTCGGGCGAGGTCACGGAAGGGAGTGACGAGAAGTGAGTTCGGTCGCCATTCCGGACCCCCGCGACATCCTGCTCGCGCCGGTCATCTCCGAGAAGTCCTACGGGCTGCTCGAGGACCACAAGTACACGTTCATCGTCCGCCCGGACGCCAACAAGACCCAGATCAAGATCGCGGTCGAGAAGGTGTTCGGCGTCAAGGTGGTCAGCGTCAACACGGCCAACCGCCAGGGCAAGCGGAAGCGGACTCGCGCCGGCTTCGGCAAGCGCAAGGACACCAAGCGCGCCATCGTGACTCTTTCGCCCGAGAGCAAGGCGATCGAGATCTTCGGCGGACCCACCGCGTAAAGGACTGAGCTGACAATGGGCATCCGCAAGTACAAGCCGACGACCCCGGGTCGTCGCGGTTCGAGCGTCTCGGACTTCGCCGAGATCACCCGCTCCACCCCGGAGAAGTCGCTGCTTCGTCCGCTGAGCGGTTCGGGCGGTCGCAACTCGTCCGGCAAGATCACCACCCGGCACAAGGGTGGCGGCCACAAGCGCGCCTACCGCGTCATCGACTTCCGTCGCAATGACAAGGACGGCATCCCCGCCAAGGTCGCGCACATCGAGTACGACCCCAACCGGTCCGCTCGCATCGCGCTGCTGCACTACGCCGACGGCGAGAAGCGCTACATCATCGCGCCGGAGAAGCTGAAGCAGGGCGACACCGTCGAGAACGGCCCCCGGGCCGACATCAAGCCGGGCAACAACCTGCCGCTGCGCAACATCCCGGTCGGCACCGTGATCCACGCGATCGAGCTCCGCCCCGGTGGCGGCGCGAAGATGGCGCGGTCCGCGGGCGCGAAGGTGCAGCTCGTCGCCAAGGACGGGCCGTACGCCCAGCTGCGTCTCCCCTCGGGCGAGATCCGCAACGTGGACGTGCGCAACCGCGCCACGGTCGGCGAGGTCGGCAACTCCGAGCACGCCAACATCAACTGGGGCAAGGCCGGCCGCAACCGCTGGCGCGGCAAGCGCCCCACGGTCCGCGGTGTCGTCATGAACCCGGTCGACCACCCGCACGGTGGTGGTGAGGGCAAGACCTCCGGTGGTCGCCACCCGGTCAACCCGAACGGTAAGCCCGAGGGCCGCACGCGTCGCCGCAAGGCGTCCGACGCCCTCATCGTCCGCCGCCGTCGCACCGGCAAGAACAAGCGCTGAGCAGGGAGGTAGAAGCACATGCCACGCAGCCTTAAGAAGGGCCCGTTCGTGGACGACCACCTGCTCAAGAAGGTGGACGCGCTGAACGAATCGGGCAAGAAGACGGTCATCAAGACCTGGTCGCGCCGCTCGACGATCATCCCGGACTTCCTGGGTCACACGATCGCCGTGCACGACGGGCGCAAGCACGTCCCGGTGTTCGTCACCGAGGCCATGGTGGGTCACAAGCTGGGCGAGTTCGCCCCGACGCGGACCTTCAAGGGCCACATCAAGGACGACCGCAAGTCGCGCCGCCGCTGAGCGGGCACGAGAAGAGACAAGGGAAGTAGCGATGAACGCCCAGAACGACGCGACGACCGAGGCCCTGCCTACGGCGTACGCGCGGGCTCGCTTCGTCCGGGACTCGCCGACCAAGGTGCGCCGGGTGATCGAGCTCATCAAGGGACGTAGCGCCGCCGACGCCTTGGCCGTGCTCCGGTTCGCCCCCCAGGCGGCCAGCGAGCCGGTCGCGAAGGTGCTTGCCAGCGCTGTGGCCAACGCCGAGAACAACCTTCAGCTGGACCCGGAGACGCTCTGGGTCAAGAACGCGTACGCCGACGAGGGCCCGACCCTCAAGCGCATCCGCCCGCGGGCCCAGGGCCGCGCGTACCGGATCCGCAAGCGGACCAGCCACATCACCGTCGAGGTGGAGTCGCGTCCGGCCGTCGCGCAGAAGGCTCAGAGCAAGAAGAAGGCAGGTGGCCGGTAGTGGGCCAGAAGATCAACCCGCACGGTTTCCGCCTGGGTATCACCACGGACTGGAAGTCGCGCTGGTACGCCGACAAGCAGTACGCCGAGTACGTGGCCGAGGACGTCAAGATCCGCAAGCTCCTCGCCACCGGCATGGAGCGCGCGGGCATCTCCAAGGTCGAGATCGAGCGCACCCGTGACCGCGTCCGCGTGGACATCCACACCGCCCGGCCGGGCATCGTCATCGGCCGCCGCGGCGCGGAGGCCGACCGGATCCGCGGCGCGCTGGAGAAGCTGACCAAGAAGCAGGTCCAGCTGAACATCCTCGAGGTCAAGAACCCCGAGGCCGACGCCCAGCTGGTCGCCCAGGCGGTCGCGGAGCAGCTCTCCAACCGCGTGGCGTTCCGCCGCGCGATGCGGAAGGCGATCCAGACCTCCATGCGCTCGCCGCAGGTCAAGGGCATCCGCGTGCAGTGCGGCGGTCGTCTCGGCGGTGCCGAGATGTCCCGCTCAGAGCACTACCGCGATGGCCGCGTCCCGCTGCACACGCTGCGCGCCGACATCGACTACGGCTTCTTCGAGGCCAAGACGACGTTCGGTCGCATCGGCGTCAAGGTGTGGATCTACAAGGGTGAGCTCGTCGGTGGCCTGAAGGCCCGCGAGGCCCGCGACGCCGCCGAGCGCGCGCCGCGCGGTGGCCGCGACCGCGACCGCAGCGACCGGCCGTCCCGCCCGCGTCGTTCCGGCGCCTCGGGCACGACCGCCACCTCGACCGAAGCCGGTCGGGCGGCCGCCGCCGCCACGACCGAGGCCCCGGCGGCCCCGGCCACCGAGACCGCAGAAAAGACGGAGGGCTGAGACGTGCTCATCCCGCGCAGGGTCAAGCACCGGAAGCAGCACTCCCCGAAGCGCCACGGCGCCGCCAAGGGTGGCACGAAGGTCAGCTTCGGCGAGTACGGCATCCAGGCGCTTGAGCACAGCTACGTGACGAACCGGCAGATCGAGTCCGCTCGTATCGCCATGACCCGTCACATCAAGCGTGGTGGCAAGGTGTGGACGACCATCTACCCGGACCGCCCGCTGACCAAGAAGCCGGCCGAAACCCGGATGGGTTCCGGTAAGGGTTCGCCCGAGTGGTGGATCGCCAACGTGAAGCCGGGCCGCGTGATGTTCGAGATCTCGTTCCCGAACGAGGAGACGGCTCGCGAGGCGCTGCGCCGCGCGATCCACAAGCTGCCCATGAAGTGCCGCATCGTGACCCGTGAAGGTGGTGAGTTCTGATGGCGAAGGCAGGTGCCGCCCAGGCATCGGAGCTGCGTGAGCTCACCGCGGAAGAGCTCGTCCTGCGTCTGAAGGAGTACAAGGAGGAGCTGTTCAACCTCCGCTTCCAGATGGCGACCGGGCAGCTCGACAACAACCGCCGTCTGCGCACCGTCCGCACGGACATCGCGCGGATCTACACGGTCATGCGCGAGCGCGAACTCGGCCTGTCCGTTGCCCCCGACGCCGAGAGTGAAGGTGCCGCATGAGCGAGCCCACCACCGAGACGCCGGCCCGGAACGACCGCAAGGTCCGCGAGGGCTACGTCGTCTCGGACAAGATGAACAAGACGATCGTGGTCGAGCTCGAGGACCGCAAGAAGCACCCCCGTTACTCGAAGGTCGTCCGCACCACCTCCAAGGTGAAGGTGCACGACGAGAACAACGAGGCGGGCGTGGGCGACCGGGTCACCCTGATGGAGACCCGCCCGCTGTCGGCATCGAAGCGGTGGCGCCTGGTGCAGATCGTGGAGAAGGCCAAGTAAGCAGGGCTCTTCGGAGTTCTTAGTTCCGCAAGGCTCGCGGGTCCCCCGCGAGAACCGGCGCGACATACAGGAGTAGACGTGATCCAGCAGGAGTCGCGGCTTCGGGTAGCCGACAACACGGGTGCGAAGGAAATCCTCTGCATCCGGGTTCTCGGTGGCTCCGGGCGGCGCTACGCCGGCATCGGCGACATCATCGTCGCCACCGTGAAGGACGCCATCCCGGCCGCCGGGGTGAAGAAGGGCGACGTCGTCAAGGCCGTCATCGTCCGCACGGTCAAGGAGCGCCGTCGTCCGGACGGTTCCTACATCCGGTTCGACGAGAACGCCGCCGTGCTCATCAAGAACGACAACGAGCCCCGCGGCACCCGCATCTTCGGCCCGGTGGGCCGCGAGCTGCGCGACCGAAAGTTCATGAAGATCATTTCGCTCGCGCCGGAGGTGCTGTGATGAAGGTGAAGAAGGGCGACACGGTCGTCGTCATCGCCGGCAAGGACAAGGGCGCCAAGGGCAAGGTCATCCAGGCTTACCCGGAGCGCGAGCGCGTGCTGGTCGAGGGCGTGAACCGGATCAAGAAGCACACGCGGATCAGCCAGACCCAGCGCGGCGCGCAGTCCGGCGGCATCGTCACGCAGGAGGCGCCCATCCACGTCTCGAACGTGATGGTCGTCGACTCGGACGGCAAGCCGTCCCGGGTGGGTTACCGCATCGGCGAGGACGGCAAGAAGGTCCGGATCTCGCGCCGGAACGGTAAGGACATCTGATGACCACCGCAGAGAAGACCTCGCCGCGCCTCAAGGTGCGCTACCGCGAGGAAATCAAGGGCCAGCTGCAGGCTGAGTTCTCCTTCGCCAACGTCCACCAGATCCCGGGCGTCGTGAAGGTCGTCGTGAACATGGGCGTCGGCGACGCCGCCCGCGACAGCAAGCTGATCGAGGGCGCGGTCCGCGACCTCGCCGCGATCACCGGCCAGAAGCCGGAGGTCCGGAAGGCCCGCAAGTCCATCGCGCAGTTCAAGCTGCGCGAGGGCCAGCCGATCGGCGCGCGCGTCACGCTGCGCGGCGACCGGATGTGGGAGTTCCTCGACCGGCTGCTGACCATCGCGCTGCCGCGTATCCGCGACTTCCGCGGGCTTTCGCCGAAGCAGTTCGACGGCCACGGCAACTACACGTTCGGTCTCAACGAGCAGTCGATGTTCCACGAGATCGACCCCGACTCCATCGACCGCCCCCGCGGCATGGACGTCACCGTCGTCACGACCGCCACGAACGACGACGAGGGCCGGGCGCTGCTGCGCAAGCTCGGCTTCCCGTTCAAGGAGAACTGAGCCGATGGCCAAGAAAGCACTGGTCCACAAGGCCGCGAAGAAGCCGAAGTTCGCCGTGCGCGCCTACACCCGCTGCCAGCGGTGCGGCCGCCCGCACGCCGTGTTCCGCAAGTTCGGGCTCTGCCGGATCTGCCTTCGCGAGATGGCGCACGCGGGCGAGCTGCCCGGCGTCCGCAAGTCCAGCTGGTAAGAGCTTCTTTTTAACTCCAGATTCGCCACAGGCCCCGCTCCTTCTGGGAGCGGGGAACCAGGCGAGAAAGGTTGACAGGTCACCATGACGATGACCGACCCCATCGCAGACTTCTTGACGCGTCTGCGCAACGCGAACTCGGCGTACCACGACGAGGTCAAGCTCCCGCACTCGAAGCTCAAGGCGAACATCGCCGAGATCCTCAAGCGCGAGGGCTACATCGCGGGTTACCACGACGAGCCGGGCGAGAAGCACAAGAACCTCGTCGTCGAGCTCAAGTACGGCCCCAACCGTGAGCGGAGCATCGCCGGCCTGCGGCGCGTCTCCAAGCCCGGTCTGCGGGTCTACGCAAAGTCCACCGAACTGCCGTCGGTCCTCGGCGGTCTGGGCATCGCGATCATTTCGACGTCCGGCGGCCTGCAGACGGACCGGCAGGCCAAGCGCAACAGCGTGGGCGGCGAAGTCCTCGCCTACGTCTGGTAAGGGAAGGGGAACAGGCATGTCACGCATCGGAAAGCTGCCGGTCGCCGTCCCTTCCGGGGTCGAGGTGACCATCGACGGTCAGCTGATCAAGGTCAAGGGGCCGAAGGGCACCCTCGAGCACACCGTCGCCGAGCCGATCACCGTCGAGCGCGACGAGGACGGCACGCTGCTGGTGAAGCGCCCGGACGACGAGCGCACCTCCAAGGCGCTGCACGGGCTCACCCGCACGCTGGTGAACAACCTCGTCGTCGGCGTCACCGCCGGCTACGAGAAGAAGATGGAAATTCACGGCGTGGGTTACCGCGTGCAGGCCAAGGGCGCGGACCTCGAGTTCGCCCTGGGCTACTCGCACCCGGTCAAGATCGAGGCCCCGGAGGGCATCACCTTCAAGGTGGAGACCCCGACCCGGTTCTCGGTCTCGGGCATCGACAAGCAGAAGGTCGGCCAGATCTCGGCCGTCATCCGCAAGCTGCGTCGCCCGGACCCGTACAAGGGCAAGGGCCTGCGCTACGAGGGTGAGAAGATCCGCCGCAAGGTCGGAAAGACGGGTAAGTGATCATGAGCGACACGACTACGAAGCGCAAGCCGGTGGGCAAGGACATCTCGACCCGCCGCCGCGTCGCGAAGGCCCGTCGGCACTTCCGGCTCCGCAAGAAGGTCTCGGGCACCGAGCAGCGCCCGCGCCTGGTCGTCAAGCGGTCCTCGCGGCACATCGCCGTGCAGGTGATCGACGACCTGGCCGGCCACACGCTGGTGTCGGCGTCCACCCTCGAGGCGGACGTCCGGGCGGTCGACGGCGACAAGAAGGCCAAGGCCGCCAAGGTCGGGGCCCTCGTCGCCGAGCGGGCCAAGAACGCCGGGATCTCGGCTGTGGTGTTCGACCGTGGGGGCAACGCCTACCACGGCCGCATCGCCGCGCTCGCCGACGCCGCCCGTGAGGCGGGGTTGGAGTTCTGACGATGCAGAAGCTTGTTAACGGAAGGAAAGCCTGATGCCGGGACGTACACGGCAATTCGGCGGCGGCCAGGGTGGACCCGGCGGGCAGGGCGGCAACGACCGCGGTGACCGTCGCGACCGCCGCGACCGGCGCGACAGCGGCCGTGGCGGGGCGGCCCAGGACAAGACCCCGCACCTCGAGAAGGTCGTGACGATCAACCGCGTCGCCAAGGTCGTCAAGGGTGGTCGTCGCTTCAGCTTCACCGCCCTGGTGGTCGTCGGCGACGGCGACGGTCAGGTCGGCGTCGGCTACGGCAAGGCCAAGGAAGTTCCCGCGGCCATCGCCAAGGGCGTCGAGGAAGCGAAGAAGAACTTCTTCCGCGTTCCCCGCGTCGGCGGCACCATCCCGCACCCGATCCAGGGTGAGGAGGCCGCCGGTGTCGTGCTGCTCCGTCCGGCGTCCGCCGGTACCGGCGTCATCGCCGGTGGCCCGGTGCGCGCGGTGCTGGAGTGCGCGGGTGTCCACGACGTGCTGTCGAAGTCGCTCGGCTCCGACAACGCGATCAACATCGTGCACGCGACCGTGGCGGCCCTGAAGGGCCTGCAGCGTCCCGAAGAGGTCGCGGCCCGCCGCGGTCTCCCGCTCGAGGACGTCGCTCCGGCCCGGATGCTGCGCCAGCGCGCGGGCCAGGGGGTCTGACATGGCTCAGCTCAAGGTCACCCAGGTCAAGAGCAAGATCGGCACGAAGCACGCTCACCGCGAGTCGCTGCGCACCCTCGGGCTGCGCAAGATCCGCCAGAGCGTCGTGCGTGAAGACACCCCCCAGGTGCGCGGCCTGATCCACACCGTCCGCCACCTGGTGGAGGTCGAGGAGGTTCAGGCATGACGGCCATCAAGATCCACCACCTGCGTCCGGCTCCGGGCGCCAAGCGCGACAAGATCCGCGTGGGCCGTGGTGAGGGTTCGAAGGGCAAGACGGCCGGCCGCGGTACGAAGGGCACCAAGGCCCGGAAGAACGTGCCGGCCCGGTTCGAGGGTGGGCAGATGCCCATCCAGATGCGGCTCCCGAAGCTCCGCGGCTTCAAGAACCGCTTCCGCACCGAGTACCAGCCGGTGAACGTGGGCGACATCGCCCGCGTCTTCCCGGACGGCGGCAAGATCGGCGCCGAAGAGCTCGCCCAGGCCGGCCTGGTCCGCAAGGGCAAGCTGGTCAAGGTCCTCGGCAACGGCGACGTGAACGGCGTCAAGCTGGACGTCACGGCGGACG
Organism: Amycolatopsis vancoresmycina; assembly: GCF_000716785.1. Taxonomy (GTDB): domain Bacteria; phylum Actinomycetota; class Actinomycetes; order Mycobacteriales; family Pseudonocardiaceae; genus Amycolatopsis; species Amycolatopsis vancoresmycina. Next base: position 384,653 of record NZ_JNYY01000005.1, on the reverse strand, counting down.
CGTTCTCGGGTTCGGCCAAGGAGAAGCTCGAAGCGGCCGGTGGCTCCGCCACCGCCAACTGAAGTTCGCAGTAACCGGAAGGCCCGCCTGGTCCGCCAGGCGGGCCTTCCGGCGTCCGGGGTGCAGTTGGCCGGCCGGATTCCTTGCCGCGGCGGGGGAGCCCGACGCAGGATCAAGAGGTGGACAGACCGTCGCAGAAGCCACCCGATCAGGTGGGATCGCCGCCCGACGCCGCGGAGTCGCCGCTGAGCTTCCCCGTGGAGGCCCCACGGCCCGCGGGTCCGGAGCCGGGTGCCGGGGCGCGGGATTCTGTCGATGTGCCGCAGCCTGGTGAGCCGTTGAGCTTTCCCGTGGAGGTTCCGAGGGCTGTGGGTCCGGAGCCGGGCGCTGTCGACGTGCCGCAGCCTGGTGAGCCGCTGAGCTTCCCCGTCGAGGCCCCACGTCCCGCAGGTCCCGAGCCGGGAGCGGGCGCACCACCGCAGCCCGAGCCGCCCGCACCCCTCCAGCCCGCCGCGCAGCTCCCGTTCCCCGTCGCGCACCTCCCCGGTACCCCCGCCGCCCCTCCACCGGCCCCTGAGCCGCCGCAAACCGCCTCCCCGGCTCCCAACCCCGTCCCGCGTCTCCTCCCGCCCCTCCTCGCCCTCGTCGCCGCTCTCATGACCGCCCTCGGGGCCTTCCTGCCCCTCTTCCGGATCCGGCAGAGCTTCGGCCCGGTCCAGCGGTTCCTCGACGCCCAGCTGACCGTCACCGAAACCGCGTGGGGCAGCTCCTTCGACGTGCCCGGCCAGGAGGTCGCCGAGCAGACCGGCTCGCCCGTCGGCGTCCCGCTGCTCCTCGCCGTCGCGGTGCTGGTCGCCGGGGCTCTCCTCGCCTTCCTGCGGCCGGACCGCGGGCGGTGGGTGGTCGCCGGCGGGGCCGTCTTCGCCGCCGGGGTGGTCGTCACCGTCGGCATGGACGGCATCGGGTGGTCCGTCTCCACCGGCGGCGAGAACCTCGACGTCACCCTCGCCCCCGGGATGTGGCTGCTGATCGGCGGGGTCGTCGCCGCGGCGGCCGCCGCGGTGCTGGCCTGCCTCCCCGGCCGGCGGCCCGGCTGGGCCGATCCGGCCGTCGCCTACGCCGACACCCCCACGCCACCCTCAGGCGTCGCGATCACCGTCCTGCCGCCCGACGAGCCGGAAGAGCCCGCCGACCGGGGTCCCTGACGGTCGGCACTTGATCCACATCTGTCAAGCAATACCGCCAAGACGGCGATGTGGATCAACCCGCCGGAGCAACCTTGGTACGGAAAACCCACACGGACTGCGGACACGCCCGGTGAAGCTGTTAGAGTCGGCGACACGCTTCGGGACGAGTGTGCCCCGAAGCGTTCCTGGCTTGCGTGCCAGTAGTGCTGTGTTCCTGCCGGCCCCGTGCCGGCCAAGCCGATCGTCGGTTAGGACAGCCGACGACGCCGAGGAGGTCCCCCGCGTGCTCAGCGCCTTCCGCTCGGCTCTCGCGACGCCGGATCTACGCAAGAAGATCCTGTTCACGCTAGCCATCGTCGCGGTTTACCGAATCGGTGCGACCATTCCGGCGCCCGGCATCTCGTACGGTGCCGTACAGGCTTGTAGCTCCCAGGCGCAGCAGGAGGGCGTCTACCAGCTGCTGAACCTGTTCAGCGGTGGTGCGCTGCTGCAGCTGTCGCTCTTCTCGACCGGCATCATGCCGTACATCACGGCGAGCATCATCATCCAGCTGCTCACCGTGGTCATCCCGCGGTTCGAGGAGCTGAAGAAGGAAGGGCAGTCCGGCCAGGGCAAGCTGACCCAGTACACCCGGTACCTGACGGTCGCGCTGGCGATCCTGCAGGCCACCGGTGTGGTCGCGCTCGCGGACCGCAAGCAGCTCTTCCCCGACTGCCAGTCGCCGATCATCCCGGACAACAGCGTCTACTCGCTGGCCATCATCGTCATCACGATGACCGCGGGCACCGCCGTCATGATGTGGCTGGGCGAGCTGATCACCGAGCGCGGCGTCGGCAACGGCATGTCGGTCCTGATCTTCCTGAACATCGCGGCCCGCATCCCGGTCGAGGGCGGCAACATCCTCAGCAACGCTGGTGGCCTCGGCCTGGCGATCGTCTGCGTCTTCGGCCTGGTGATCATCGCCAGCGTCATCTTCGTCGAGCAGGGGCAGCGCCGGATCCCGGTGCAGTACGCCAAGCGCATGATCGGCCGCCGGATGTACGGCGGCACGTCGACGTACCTGCCGATCAAGGTCAACCAGGCCGGTGTCATCCCGGTCATCTTCGCGTCGTCCCTGCTGTACCTGCCGGACCTGATCAGCCGCCTCGTCGGCGACCAGAACAGCAACTCCGGCTGGCAGGTCTTCATCAAGAACTACATCGTGAACCAGTCCAGCTGGGTGCACATCGCGCTGTACTTCGGCCTGATCATCTTCTTCACGTACTTCTACATCACGATCACGTTCAACGTGGACGAGCGTGCGGAAGAGATGAAGAAGTTCGGTGGCTTCATCCCGGGCATCCGCCCCGGCCGCCCGACCGCCGAGTACCTCAGCTTCGTCCTCGGCCGGATCACCCTGCCGGGCTCGCTGTACCTGGGCATCATCGCGATCCTTCCGAACTTCTTCCTGTCGGTGACCGGGAGCGGGAACAACCAGAACTTCCCGTTCGGTGGCACGGCTGTGCTGATCATGGTCGGTGTCGGCCTCGACACCGTGAAGCAGATCGAAAGCCAGCTGATGCAGCGCAACTACGAAGGGTTCTTGAAGTGACGCGCCTGGTTCTCGTCGGCCCGCCCGGTGCGGGCAAGGGCACGCAGGCGGTGGCCCTGTCCGAGCAGCTGCGCATCCCGCACATCTCCACCGGTGACCTGTTCCGCGCGCACGTCGGCCAGGAGACCCCGCTGGGGCAGGAGGCGAAGCGCTACCTGGACTCGGGTGAGCTCGTGCCCGACTCGGTGACCAACGAAATGGTCCGCGAGCGGCTCGCCGAGCCGGACGCCAAGATCGGCTTCCTGCTCGACGGCTTCCCCCGCAACACGAAGCAGGCCGAGGTCCTCGGCGAGATCCTGGGCGACTCGGACGTCTCGCTCGACGCGGTGATCCAGCTGCAGGTCCCGGAGGACGTCGTCGTGGCCCGGCTCATGTCGCGCGGCCGCGCGGACGACACCGAAGAGGTCATCCGCCGCCGTCAGCAGATCTACGTCTCGGACACCGCGCCGCTGCTGGAGTACTACGCCGACATCCTGCGGACCGTCGACGGCGTCGGCAGCGTCGACGAGATCTCCGGGCGGGTACTGGCCGCCCTGCGCGACCGCACGTGAACCTCGGAGGGCTGCGTGTTCTGCAAGTGCTCCGGCGCGGGCGCATGATCGAGGTCAAGACCCCGGACGAGCTGCAGGCGATGCGGGCGGCCGGCCTGGTCGTCGCCCGCACGCTCGCCGCGGTCCGCGCCGCGGCGAAGCCGGGGGTCAGCACCGCCGAGCTCGACGAGCTGGCCGAGCAGACGATCCGGGACGCCGGCGCGGTGCCGTCGTTCAAGGGCTACCACGGCTTCCCGGCGTCGATCTGCGCGTCGGTGAACGAGCAGATCGTCCACGGCATCCCGGCGAAGACCCAGGTGCTGGCCGACGGCGACATCATCTCCGTCGACTGCGGCGCGATCCTCGACGGCTGGCACGGCGACTCCGCCGTCACGCTGGCCATCGGCGGGGTCGCCGACGCCGACCTCGCGCTGTCCGCGGCGACCGAGGCGGCGATGTGGGCCGGCATCGAGGCGGTCACCCCCGGCGGCCGGCTGACCGACATCTCCTTCGCCGTCCAGTCCGCCGCTGAGCGCGCGGGCCGCGACGACGGCATCGAGTACGGGATGATCGTCGAGTACGGCGGCCACGGCATCGGCCGCCAGATGCACATGGACCCGTTCCTGCCGAACGTCGGCAAGCCGGGCAAGGGCCCGCGGCTCAAGCCGGGTATGGCCCTGGCGATCGAGCCGATGCTGACCGGCGGTGGCGGCGAGACCCGCGAGCTGGACGACGGCTGGACGGTCGTCACGGCCGACGGCTCCCGCGCGGCCCACTGGGAGCACACGGTGGCGATCACCGAAGACGGCCCCTGGGTGCTCACCGCCCCAGAAGACTCCTGACCTGCGCAAACACCCTCGTGAGTGGTAAGGCGGGTTAGAACCCTCCTTACCACTCACGACCGGTGTCGCCCGTTCGCTTACCATGGTCACCCCCGGTTTGGGGGTCGCGACACGACATGCGTACACTGTCAAGTCGGCGCACTTATCGCGCCCGGATCCTGCGCGCTCGTGAATTCACGGTCTTGGGAGCCGGGCACCAGTGTGCCACGCAACACCCCAACCGGCACTAGTGCTCAGGTTGATCACGGGTGTGGCGACAGACGCTGCTGACAAGGCAGAGTTCGACAAAGGAAATGCGGAGGACATGGCGAAGAAAGACGGGGCCATCGAGGTCGAAGGCCGCGTAGTCGAGCCGCTCCCCAACGCGATGTTCCGCGTCGAGTTGGAGAACGGCCACAAGGTCCTGGCTCACATCAGCGGCAAGATGCGGCAGCACTACATCCGCATCCTGCCCGAGGACAGGGTTGTCGTGGAGCTTTCGCCCTACGACCTCTCTCGTGGTCGCATCGTCTACCGCTACAAGTGATCACGAAGAGCGGCTAACAGGAGAGCAGAAGACGTGAAGGTCCAGCCGAGCGTCAAGAAGATCTGCGACAAGTGCAAGGTGATCCGCCGTCACGGCCGGATCATGGTGATCTGCGAGAACCTGCGGCACAAGCAGCGGCAGGGCTGATCATCCAGCACTCGACCAGAGTGGATTGACGGCTACACAACCTCCCCGCACCTGCCGGTTCACGTGAGTGAACCGGTTCACCCCCGGACTTCAGGCCGGGGCTGGGACACCCGAGGCGCAAGCCGAGGGCACGACAGGCGAGTCGGTCCCGGAACCGGACGGGGAGCAGACCTGGAGATGAATTCAATGAAGGAGCATCAGCGCCAATGGCACGACTCGCTGGCGTAGACCTCCCCCGCGAAAAGCGGTTGGAGATCGCGCTTACCTACATCTACGGCATCGGCCGTACCCGCTCGAAGCAGCTCATCAAGGCTGCCGAGCTCAACGCGGACACCCGCGTCAAGGACCTCAGCGATGACGACCTCGCGAAGCTGCGTACGTACATCGAAGAGAACTTCAAGGTCGAGGGTGACCTTCGCCGTGAGGTGAACGCCGACATCCGTCGGAAGATCGAGATCGGGTGCTACGAGGGCCTTCGCTGGCGCCGCGGACTTCCCGTCCGTGGTCAGCGCACCAAGACGAACGCCCGCACCCGCAAGGGTCCGAAGAAGACGGTCGCCGGCAAGAAGAAGGCTGGCAAGAAGTGAGCGTCCAGGGCAAGAAGGTCGTGCAGATGGGTGGCGTTCACCGCCGCGGCTCGGCTTGTGTCTCGCCCAAGGCGCTCTACGCCCGCCCGATGGCGCTCCGCAACCTGTACACCGACGCCGGTTCGATCATCCGGCGCGGCCAGGCCGAAGCGGTCGCCGCTCACCAAGAGAACGCGCGCTAACAGGAGAACCCTCAGAACATGCCACCGAAGTCTCGTACTGCGGCCGGGGCCAAGAAGGTCCGCCGCAAGGAAAAGAAGAATGTCGCGCACGGTCACGCGCACATCAAGAGCACCTTCAACAACACCATCGTCTCGATCACGGACCCGACCGGTGCCGTGATCGCGTGGGCGTCGAGTGGGCACGTGGGCTTCAAGGGCTCGCGCAAGTCCACCCCGTTCGCCGCGCAGATGGCCGCCGAGAACGCTGCCCGCAAGGCCGCCGAGCACGGCATGAAGAAGGTCGACGTCTTCGTGAAGGGCCCGGGTTCGGGCCGCGAGACGGCGATCCGCTCGCTGCAGGCGGCCGGCCTCGAGGTCGGCACCATCCAGGACGTGACCCCGCAGCCTCACAACGGCTGCCGCCCGCCCAAGCGGCGCCGGGTCTGAGGAACGGGGAGGAGTAAGAAGAAATGGCTCGTTACACCGGCCCCGCGACGCGTATTTCGCGTCGCCTCAAGGTTGACCTCATCGGCGGCGACCAGGCTTTCGAGCGTCGCCCCTACCCGCCGGGCCAGCACGGCCGCGGGCGCATCAAGGAGTCCGAGTACCTCCTGCAGTCGCAGGAGAAGCAGAAGGCTCGCTACACCTACGGCGTTCTCGAGCGTCAGTTCGTCCGGTACTACAAGGAAGCCGTCCGGCGTCCGGGCAAGACCGGTGAGAACCTGCTGCAGATCCTCGAGTCCCGCCTGGACAACGTGATCTACCGCGCCGGCATCGCCCGCACGCGCCGCCAGGCGCGCCAGCTGGTGAGCCACGGCCACTTCCTGGTCAACGGCGTCAAGGTCAACGTTCCCTCGTTCCAGGTCTCGAAGTGGGACATCATCGACGTGCGGCCGAAGTCGTTCGCGATGCTGCCCTTCGTCGTGGCCAAGGAGTCCTTCGGCGACCGCCCGATCCCGGCGTGGCTGCAGGTCGTCCAGTCCAACCTCCGCGTGCTGGTCCACCAGCTCCCGGAGCGTGCGCAGATCGACGTTCCGGTTCAGGAACAGCTGATCGTCGAGCTCTACTCCAAGTAGTTTTTAGATTTGGGGTCTGGGGCTTGCCCCAGAAAGCAGAGTAGTCCGGCCCTGGCTGGAGTACGGGCGGCGGCGCAACAGGTGCGCCGCCGCCGCGCCATCCCTTCGACGTCATATGGCGGGCGTCGTCTGGAAAGGAATTAGGAAGAAATGCTGATTTCCCAGCGGCCGGCTCTCGGCGAAGAGACGGTCAACGAGACCCGCTCCCGGTTCACCATCGAACCGCTGGAGCCCGGCTTCGGCTACACGCTCGGCAACTCGCTGCGTCGTACGCTGCTGTCGTCCATCCCGGGCGCGGCCGTGACGAGCATCCGCATCGACGGCGTGCTGCACGAGTTCACCACCGTTCCCGGGGTGAAGGAAGACGTCACCGACATCATCCTGAACCTCAAGGAGCTCGTGGTGTCCTCGGAAGAGGACGAGCCGGTCACCATGTACCTGCGCAAGCAGGGCCCGGGTGAGGTCACGGCGGCCGACATCGTGCCGCCGGCGGGTGTCACCGTGCACAACCCGGATCTGCACATCGCGTCGCTGAACGGCAAGGGCAAGCTCGAGATCGAGCTCGTCGTCGAGCGCGGCCGCGGTTACGTTCCGGCCCTGCAGAACAAGCAGGCGGGCGCGGAGATCGGCCGGATCCCGGTCGACTCGATCTACTCGCCGGTGCTCAAGGTGACCTACAAGGTCGAGGCCACCCGTGTCGAGCAGCGCACCGACTTCGACAAGCTGATCCTGGACGTCGAGACCAAGCCGTCGATCACGCCGCGCGACGCGGTCGCGTCGGCCGGCAAGACGCTGGTGGAGCTGTTCGGTCTCGCCCGCGAGCTGAACGTCGACGCCGAGGGCATCGAGATCGGCCCGTCGCCGCAGGAGGCGGACACCATCGCCGCCTACGCGATGCCGATCGAGGACCTGGACCTCACCGTCCGGTCGTACAACTGCCTCAAGCGCGAGGGCATCCACACGGTGGGCGAGCTCGTCTCGCGCAGCGAGGCGGACCTGCTCGACATCCGCAACTTCGGCGCCAAGTCGATCGACGAGGTCAAGCTCAAGCTCGTCGGCCTCGGCCTCGCGCTGAAGGACAGCCCGCCCGGGTTCGACCCGACCGCGGCGGCCGCCAGCTACGACGGTGAAGGCTGGTCGGAGGGTGTCGGTGGCATCGCCGACGGGATTTCGGACGGCCACGACGATGGCCAGGACTACGCAGAGACCGAGCAGCTCTGAGGCCGTGTGCCTGGACGCTGTGAGCTGAACTAGGAGAACCAATGCCCACCCCTACCAAGGGAGCCCGGCTCGGCGGGTCGTCCGCGCACGAGCGGCTGATCCTGGCCAACTTGGCCACGCAGCTGTTCGAGCACGGCAAGATCACGACCACCGAGGCGAAGGCCCGCCGGGTCCGCCCGCTGGCCGAGAAGCTGATCACGAAGGCGAAGCGGGGCGACCTGCACAACCGTCGTCAGGTGCAGAAGGTCGTCCGTGACAAGGACGTCGTGCACAAGCTGTTCGCGGAGATCGGTCCGCACTTCGCGGAGCGCGCGGGTGGCTACACCCGGATCACCAAGACGATGCCGCGCAAGGGCGACAACGCCGCCATGGCCGTCATCGAGCTGGTGGCCGAGAAGACGGTGACTTCGGAAGCCGAGCGTGCTCGCAAGACGAAGTTCGCGAAGGACGAGAAGGCCGCCGCCCCGGTGGCCGAGGAGACCACCGAGGCGCCCGCCGCCGAGGAGGCTCCGGCCGAGGACACCGCCGCTGCTGCCGAGACCGAAGCCCCGGCTTCGGACGACGCGGACGCGGACGCCAAGAAGGACTGACGTCCTGACGGCCGATTCGACACCGGACGAGCCCGCCACTCCCCTCGGGGAGGGCGGGCTCGTTCGTCTGCGCCTGGACGTCTCCTACGACGGCACGGACTTCTCGGGCTGGGCCCGCCAGCCGGGCCGCCGGACGGTCCAGGGGCTGCTGGAGGAGGCGCTGCAGAAGCAGCCGCCGGGAGCCGCGGTCCCGAAGTCCGTCGTCGTGGCGGGCCGCACGGACGCCGGCGTCCACGCGACCGGCCAGGTGGTGCACGTCGACGTGGTGCCCCTGTCTGCGCCTTCCGGCCGGATTCCCGTGTCGGCGGAGGGCATCCCGGACCTGACGCGGATGGCGGGCCGCTGGAACCGCCTCCTGCCGGGTGACGTCCGGGTGTTGGGCGCCCGGATCGCCCCCGAGGGGTTCGACGCCCGGTTCTCGGCGATCCGCCGTCACTACCGCTACCGGGTCTCCGACGCGCCCTGGGGGGTGGACCCGTTGCGCCGCAACGACACCCTCGCCTGGAACCGTCCACTGTCGACGGACGCGATGAACGCGGCGGCGGCGGAACTGCTGGGCTTGCACGACTTCGCGGCGTACTGCAAGCAGCGCGAGACGGGCACGACGATCCGCGAGCTGCAGCGCCTGGAGTGGGAGCGGGTGGACGACCACCTGCTGGAGGTCCGCGTCTCGGCGGACGCGTTCTGCCATTCGATGGTCCGCAGCCTGGTGGGGGTCCTGCTCCTGGTCGGCGACGGCCGCCGCTCCGACGCTTGGCCGTCGAAGGTCCTGGAGAGCGGCATCCGCGACAGCGCGGTGGCCCCGGCCCACGGCCTCACCCTCACCGCGGTCGACTACCCCCCGGACACCGAACTCGCCGCCCGCGCCGCCCAAACCCGCAACATCCGCACCACCCCGTCGTGAGTGAGAAACAGTGTTAGAACACTGTTTCTCACTCACGAGGGGTGAGGGTCAGTCGCCGCGGCGGACCGGGCCCAGGAGCTGTTGTTCCTTGCTCGTCGTGACCAGGCGCAGGGGGCGCCAGAGGTTGCGGCCCAGAGCCACCACCTGGTCGTCCTTCAGCATCGTCAGCTGGCGCATCATCTGCGGCGGCAGGTTCCAGATCCGGCCCGCCAGCTCGGCCTGGCCGGCCGGGAGGCGCTGCATCAGCACCAGGTCCGCCGCGTTGGCCGTCATGCCCGCCTGCGGGTGCAGGTACGGCAGCACGTACACCGTCGTCTGCCACGGCGAGCGGGGCGGGAACAGGTCCTGCGGCGTCGGGCCGCCGTCCGTCACCACGAGCAGCGGCGCGTCCTCCGACGGCCGGGGCAGCTCGACCGGCGAGAGCCGGCGGATCTGCACCAGCGGCGACGGCCGCCCGTCGCGGCTGCCGGCCGCCCGTGACAGCACCTGCCACTCCGTCGGGCGCCCGGTGGCCACCACGACCCACGCGCCGACGGCCATCGCGCGCAGGGCGACCTGGCGGGCCAGGTACAGCCCGCCCACCAGCACGATGCGCGTCGGCGTCGAGCGCAGCGCCGAGATCGTCAGCGGCTCGCCCTTCAGGCCCGAGCCGAGCACGATGCCGCCGCGGTCGCCCGACGGGCTGATCGCGTCGAGCATCGCGGGGTCCACCGTGAACTCCGGCGCCACCCCGCTGTTCTGCCCGGCGTCGCGGACGCGGGAGCTCATGCCGTACCTCCGATCGGCAACGTCGCGGCGAACGCGGAGACCTGCAGGCCGCGCAGCGGGGTCAGGTCCACCCCCAGCCGCTCGGACAGCCCGTGCAGCCGCTGGTCGGCGGCGTCGAGCTCACGCGGGTTGCGGGCGCTCAGCCGGACCACGCCGCGCAGCCCGATCTTGCCTTCGTCGGACGCCGGCGAGATCGACATCGCCAGCGTCGCCGACAGCGCGCGGACGCTCGTCAGCGCGTTCAGGCTGCTGCTGACCTTGCCCTTCGGCCAGCCGGTGATGGCGTAGCTCGCGTGCCCGATCCCGGCCGCCGTCACGCCGGACCAGCGTTCCTGCAGCGTCACCTTGGCGGGCGAACCGGCCACGGCGGTCAGCTCGGCGGCCGAGATGCTCGCCCGCAGCAGCTCGTCGGGGTCGAGCGGCCGCGTGGGCACGCCCTGGGACTCCAAGGCGTTCCGGACGCGGGACAGCGCGCCGATCAGCGCGCGGTGGGCGCCGACCACGCCGCCGCCGCGTTCCCGGATCGCCGCCGGGCAGCGCCGCGGGTCGAGCCGGATCGCCACCCACGTCGTTCGCCGCGCCGCCGCGGGCAGCGGGCCCAGCACCTCCATGTAGGAGCTGAGCGCCGGCGAGTCCGACGGCAGCGCCGCGCTGCCCGGGTAGCAGTGCCAGATCATCTGGATGGAGTCGAGGACCACGCCGCGGTCCTCGAGGCAGGGGGCGAGCGCCGACAGCGGCAGGCTCGGGGCCCCGTCGGCCTGGGTGATCAACGCCGGTGCCGGCTCGACGAGCAGCACCGCCGTCCACGTGCCGTCGTTCCAGGCGAGCCCGACCTGCTGGCGTTCGTGGTCGACGCCGTGCGCGACGACGAGGTCGGGCACGGCGAGGCGCAGCAGGTTCACGCGGGCGTCGTCGGGGCCGGTCACCGTGGTCTCTTCGGCGGCCAGCTCCTCGACGGTGCTCGGCGGCAGCGGGTTCGCGACCCGGTCGTGCGAGCGGAAGGAGTAGCGCAGCGTCAGGCCGACCCACTGGGTGAACCAGCGGCCGCGCCAGCGCAGCAGCGCGACGATGAGGGCGAAGCCGACGATGCCGACGCCGATCCACTTCAGCTTCATGTCGATGGCGAGCAGCACCAGGCCGATCGCGAGGCCGACTTCGAGCACGACGAGGTTGGCCACGGGCAGCGGGCCGAGGGTGACACCGGAGGAGCGGCGCCGCGCGGGCGGCGCCATCCGGGTCGCGCCGCCGGCCGGGGGAGCGGCCGGGCTGCTGTCGTCGGGCCCCTGCGGGCCGCCGGAGCCGCCGCCGGGTCCGCCCGGGCCGCCAGGCCCACCAGGACCACCAGGCCCACCGGGGCCACCAGGACCGCCGCCGCCGGGACCGCCGGGACCGCCGGGCACGGGACCGCCGGGCCCATTAGGACGTCCGCCCGGGCCGGGTACGGGGCCGCCGGGACCGCGCGGGGGCATTCCGGGTGCGCCGGGGACGGCGTGTGGTCCGCTCGGGCTTCCAGCCGGGCCACCGGGAACGCCACCGGGGCCGCCGGGTCCGCCCGGCACCCCGCCCGGACCACCGGGTCTGCCCGGCCGCGGCGGCGGGCCCGGCTGGCGTCCGGGCGGCGGGGGCCCGGGCGGGCCGGGCGGGCGTGGCGGGTTGGTGACGGACATCGCCGCTTTCTCTTCCCCTCGTGCTTGCTGCATACCCGGAAGCCGGGTCCCGGGGTGCCCGACCCTAGCCTGAGTTGGTAGAAACCCCACACCAGACGGTCCCCGTACGGCTATCCTGCGGAACCGTACCGCGACGGGGAGAGCTGTAGGTCGAGAATGCCATCAACACCCACGACTAAGTCTCAGGTCCAGGCGTACCAGTTCGTCCTGCGGCGGATGCAGTCGGCGCTGGTCCGGCGGGACGCGGTGATGCTGCACGACCCGATGCGCACCCACACGCGGGCCACGATCGTCGGTGTCGTGCTGGGGGCGCTGGGCATGATCGTGTTCGTCGTCTGGGGGCTGCTCAGCCCGGCGCCTTCGGTGCCGGCGGCCGGGAACATCGTGATCGGCGAGCAGTCCGGCACGGTGTACGTCGTCACGGGCAACCCGAAGAAGCTGATCCCGACCTTCAACCTCGCTTCGGCGCGGCTTCTCCTGCTGGCGCAGTCGAAGCAGCCCGGCGGCGGCACCGGTGGCGCGACCGCGGCGCCCGCCCAGCCCGCCGCGGCGGGCGCGGCGAGTGTGAAGAATCCCACGGTCGTTTCCGACGAGCAGCTGAAGGACATTCCCCGCGACAAACTGACCGGTATTCCGGACGGCCCGCAGCTGATCCCGACGGATTCCCAGCGGATTTCCGCGAATTGGGCCGTCTGCGACCAGGTGCAGCTCGATCCGTCGCTGCCGAACCCCGACACCGGCCGGACCAACACCTACGTCTTCGGCGGCGTCGCGCCCGGCGGCCTCGGCGCCGAGCTGGGCGAGAACGAGGCGCTGCTGGCGAAGGCCGACAACGGCAAGACCTACCTCGTCTACCGGCTGCCCAGCTCGCGGAACCGGCCGAACGCCAACACCGTGCGCGCCGAGATCGACGTCGACAACCCGAACGACGCCGTCCGGACGGCGCTGCAGCTGCCGCCGGCGCCGCGGAAGATCACGCAGGGGCTGCTGAACGCGATCCCCGAGGTCGCGAAGCTGAGCCCGCCGAAGATCGCGAACGGCCAGACCCCGGCGGACTTCGACGGCCTGACGGTCGGCGACGTCTTCGCGACGCAGCAGGCCGGCGAGACGACGCTGAACTACTGGGCGATCACCCGCAGCGGCATCCAGCGCGTGTCGAACGCGGTGGCCGACATCATCCGCGTGGCGAAGAACGGCAGCTCCGGCAAGATCCAGACGCTCGGCCTCGACAAGCTCGCCGGGGTGCACGTCATGCAGCCCGCGGATCCCGACTACATCCCGGTCGACGACTTCCCGCGCTCGGTGCCGACGGTCCTCGACGCGACGAAGAACTCGTCGGTCGCGTGCCTGGGCTGGTCGCTGGTCGGGTCCGGCCCGGACCAGGACGGGCACACCTCGGTGTACGTCGACACGCAGCTGCCCGGCCAGAAGAGCGCCGGCGACCGGTTCACCCCGATGACGGTGACCACGCCGGGCCCGAACCGGGTGCCGCTCAACGGTTTCTACCTGAAGCCCGGCTTCGCCGCGGTGGTCCAGTCGGCCACCGGCAAGGCCAGCTTCGGCAAGGGGCAGATCCAGCTGATCTCCGACCGCGGCGTCCGCTACAGCGTCCCGGACGCCCAGACCGCGGACGCGATCGGCCTGAACAACCGGCAGCCCGCGCCCGAGTCGATCATCGGGCTGCTGCCGACCGGGGCGTCGCTGAACACCCAGGACGTGCTGCGGCAGTTCGACTCGGTGCCGATCGACCCGAACGCGGGCACGTACCCGACGGCGGCCGCGCAGCCGGGGAACTGAGCGGAACCGCCGGGCCCCGGCGGGCGTCCCACGCTCGAGAGTGGGGTTGGCGAGCGGAGGTGCCGTGGCCGGTTTGAGGATGGACGCCGTCGTGGTCGCCGGGTACGCCGTGACGGCCGAGGCCGCCGCGGACGACCTGGACGCGGCGGCGGCCGAGGTCGGCGGCGACGTCACCGACGAGTCCTACGGGACACTGGGGGCGCAGATCGGCCTCGGCGCGTCCTACGGCCGGGCCGCGGGCGCGTTGCGGCGGCAGCTGGCCGACGGCGCGGAGGCGCTGCGGTCGGCCGCGGAGGCGCTGCGGCAGGTGACGGTCCGGCACGGCGGCCAGGACGCCGAAGCCGCCGAACTGATCAAGCGCGCCGGGCGGCTCGGATGACGGCCGTGGCCCCCGGCGGCGAGGACCTCACCGCGGCCGCCGAGCCCTACCTGGGGTACCTGTCGGACCTCGCGCAGCAGCTCGGCCTGATCGACCCCGTCGAGACGTACTTCCGCCCGCTGCTCGGCCGCTGGGCCGACCTCGGCGCCGAAGCGGACCGGCTGCGCGAGGCGGCCTCGGCCGCAGCCGACGTCTCCACCCGCCTCGACGACCAGCTCGGCCGCCTCGACGCGGGCTGGGAAGGCCGCGACGCGGACGCGTTCGTGACGTACATGCGCGAGATCGGCGCGGCGGGCGGCGACCTCCAGGAGGCGCTCACCACCCTGGCGGCTGCGCTCGACGAGCTGGTGACGACGCTGCGCCACATCGTCGTGGACCTGGTGGAAGTGCTGGTGGACGCGGCGGAGCTGACATCGGAGACGATGCTCCTCCCGAGCGGCGGCACCAAGCGGGCGCGGGCGCAGCTGCAGGAGACGCAGGACTCGGCGAAGGCGCTGTTCGAGACGGCCCGCGACGTGCTGGAGGCGTTCGACCGCCTCTGCGACGGCGTCGACGATCCCGACGCGGCGTCCCGCACCATCGAGATCCGCCACCGCTACCCGCAGGAGAAGTTCAAGCTCCACGACGACGCGCTGAACGACGCAGCCTCGGCCGATGCTCCGGCCGACGAGGTCATGACGCCGTCTTCGGCGAGCGGCCCGGCGGAAGGCCGCCACACGGGCGCGGGAACCGTCGACCCCGCCCAGCCCGCCGACGCACCGCCTGCCCCGCCCGCGGCGGACGACCACCCCAGCTCGTCGTCGGGAATGCCGATGATGCCGATGATGGGCTTCGGCGCCATCGGCATGGGCGGCGGCCAGGGCCGCCGCGCGTCCAAAACCCGCCCGGTCACGAAGCCGTCGGAGCTGCTGGGCGAGCCCGGCCTGGTCGCACCCCCGGTCATCGGCGAAGACGAGAACCCGCCGCCGAAGAAACCCCCAGCCCCACCCGCGAAGTAACCCGGCCCCCAACGGGCATCACGCGGGCTTGCAGAGGCATCGCGCGTGTCTGAAGGGGCTTTACACGTGTCTGGAGGGGCATCTCGTGTGATGCCCGCCCAATCACGCGTGATGCCCCTCCGATCACGGGTGATGCCCGCTCAATCACGCGAGATGCCCGGCTGATCACGGGTGGGTCAGCGGCGGCGGGTGTCCGTCTCCGCCGGGCGGTTGCGGCGGATCGTGTGCATCACGAACAGCGTGATCAGCAACGCCAGCACGCCGCCCGCGGTGCCGGCCAGTGCCACGATCACCGGGGTCGAACTGTGGTCGTTGGCCGGGGGGAGCTGGGCCAGCTGCGGGGCCGGGATCGGGGCCTGGTTGCCCACCTCCGACGGCAGGACCTGCGTCAGGGCCGCCACCGGGTCGACCACGCCGGCGCCGACGAAGTTGTCGCGGCCGCCCGGGGCCGCCGGGTGCTGGGCCGTCTCCTTGATCCGGTTGATGATGCCCTTGGCGTCGAGCTGCGGGTACTTCGCCTTCACCAGCGCCGCCAAGCCCGCGACGTACGGCGCCGCGAAGCTCGTGCCCTGGATTTCGCTGGCCTTGTCGCCGTTTTCGAACGTCAGGTTCGCCAGGCTGCCGGAGCCCTCGGCCGGGTCGAGGGAGATGATCTTCGTGCCGGGGGCCGCGACGCCGACCCACGGGCCGTGCACGCTGAACTGCGCCACGCCGCCGGTCTCGTCGATCGCGCCGACCGACAGGACGTCGTCCGCGAACCACGGCGGCGTCACGATCGTCTTCGGCTTGCGCGCGTCCGGCTGGTCGTTCTGCGGGCAGGTGTCCGTCGCGTTGCCGGCCGCCGCGACGACCACGATGCCCGCCTGCGCCGCGAGGTGCACGGCCGCCTGGACCTGCTGCTCGCCTTCGGTGATCGAGCCGGTGGCCGGGCGGCAGTTGTCGACCGACATGTTGATCACGTCGGCCTCGTGCCGGTCGGCGATGCCGCGGATGATCTCGGCCAGCGTCTTCAGCGTGCCCGCGGTGCCCGCCTTCTCCAGCTGGCGGCCGCCGTTGGACTGCCCGGGCGAGGTCCGGTCGCCTTCCCCGCTGCCGCCGCCACCGCCCGGCGGCGGGCTGGTGCTCGACGACGGCGTGCCCCCGGTGCTGCTCGCCGGCGGCGTCGAGGTCGACGTGTCCGGCTCGTAGTTCTCGCTGAGCTGGCGGTAGGACACGATCGTGGCGTCCGGCGCGACGCCGACGAACCCGACCTCGGGGTTGTCCGGCTTCGCCCCGATGATCCCGGCGACCTCGGTGCCGTGGCCGTCGCAGTCCTCGAGCCCCGGCTGCTGGCCCTTCGTCGGCGTGGCCACGTAGTCGCCGCCGGACTTGAGCCGGTCCTGGAACCACGGGTGCTTCGTCACGCCGGTGTCGATCACCGCGACCTTGACGCCGCCGCCGGCGCTGCCGGTGGCCGCCTTGACGATGTCCTGCGCCTTGGAGATCTGCAGGTACTCCTGGCCCCACGGGCGGTTCTTGATCTCGATGTTCTGGCCGAGGGTGCTGCGCTGCACGCAGCCCTTCGTCTGCTTGTACTTCTTGTCGGGCTGGCCCGAGTCCGGGATCAGCTTGCCCATGTCGACCGGCGGGGGCGTCGCGAAGTAGCCGTCCGCCGGCGCGGCCTGCGCCCACGCCGGCACCGCGAGCGTCAGCGGCGACAGGAGGCCGATCGTGCCGGCCAGCAGGGCCGTCGTGGTCCGCCGGGTGGCGCCGGGACGCCGTGCTGCTGCCATCGGAGATTCACCCGATCCGGTCACTTGAAGTTCAGGTGCCGCAGGGTGGTGTAGAGGTCCATCACACCCAGGGCGAGGGGCAGCACCGAGGCGATGCAGACCGCTTCGATGATTTCCACGGTGCGCCGCAGCGGCGGCGAGAACCGCTGGTTCGGGAAGATCACGCCGACCACGAGCGCCCCGGCGGCCAGCAGGATCAGCACACCGAAGACGTAGAGCAGGCGGTACTGCGCGCCGGCCGAGACGAGCCAGCCGACGGCGATCCCGGTGGCCGAGACCAGGCCGGTGGTGAGCAGCGCGATCGCCTGGCTGCCGTTGGCGTACGCGCGGGCGCGCAGCAGCAGGACGAGCGTCGCGACGACGCCGAGGATGATCCCGAACGCGCCGGGCGCGGTGGCGGCGATGATCGCGGCCACCGCGACGGTGGCCCCGCAGCCGACCATCAGGCCGGTCATGTAGTTGTGCGCCACCGCCGTGCGGCGCTCGATCGCCCGGTAGTCGGGGAAGCCGGAGTCTTCCTTCAGCTCTTCGGCGTTGCTCGGGACGTGCGGCAGCGGCAGCTTCGCGAGCCAGATCGTGGCCCGCGGCAGGATCGAGATGCAGGCGAGGGCGACCGCGACCGTGCCGGCCGCGATCCCGGCCGCGGGGTGCGCGACCAGCGTGCCGAACAGGAAGGCCAGGCCGCCGAACGTGCCCGCGGTGGCCGCCGCGATGAACGTCGTGATGCCGGCCCCGATCACCATGATGCAGACCGAGGCGACGATGATCACCAGCACCGCGCCGAGCAGCAGGTTCGCCCGCATCGACAGGCCGGGCACGATGTAGAAGCCGCTGACGAAGGCCAGCGGCAGGCCGCCCGCCGCGGCGATCAGCACGCCGGTCTGCTCCGCCTGGTAGCCCTTGGCGAGCGTCGCGCCGACCGCGACGCACGCGACGGCACCGATGCCGCCGGCGATGGCCGCGCCCAGCGCGCTGCCGCCGTAGAGCGAGCCGCTCATGAACAGCGCGACGGCGGCGGCGAACAGCGCCAGCCCGCCGGCGATGTGCCCGAACCGGTTCGCGGTCTCCTTGGTCCACGGGCGGAAGCTGTCGGGGGAGGACTCCGCGATGGCGTCGACGACGTCGTCGTACAACGGCGGCGGCGGGTTCTCGTTGCGCTTGCGCAGCTGCAGGAGCTCGCCGTCGACCACGCCGAGCGAAGCCAGCGTCCGGCTGGGGTCGAGCGGGGCGTCGCCGAGCTTCGCCAGCGCCCAGCCGCCGTGCCGGGCGCCGCCGTCGGGCGAGGTCTCCTTGGCCATGTCCAGGAGCATCGGCAGGAGGTCGGCCACCGCGACGTCGGCGGGCAGCGCGACGTCGATCCGCGTGGAGGGCGCGACGACCGTCACCCTGCTGAAAACTGTCGTGCCCGTAGCCACTGCACTGCCCCCGCTCTGATGAGACGTCTCCCGGGGGAACTTATACCGAAGCACCCCGCGGGCAGCACCGAACGTCCGAAAATCACCGTCGGCCGCAGCTCACCGGCCCGAGGACGCCGTTACTGTCGGTGGCCCGTCGTACACTCGCGAGGCGAGGTCGTCACGGGTTCACGAGGTGTTCCGGCATCCGCCGGAATTCGCCCGCGGCGTTCGATAGGTTGTTCCGCGCACCTTGCACCCAACGCGGTGGCCGCCATCGTCGAGTTTGAAGAGGGGTCCTTCGATGAGCACGCTGCAGTTCAAGAAGTCGCCGCGGCTGGCGGCACCGCGGCCGCCGGGCGGTGAGGTGCACCTCGAGCCGCCGCCCGAGGTGCCCCGGGTCATCCCCGGCAACATCGTGATGAAGGCGCTGCCGATCGTGATGATCTTCGCGTCGATCGGGATGATGGTCTTCATGTTCACCGCCAGCGGGCGGAACCCGATGATGATGGCCATGGGCGGCATGATGGTCGTCGGGACGCTCGGGATGATGGCGGGCGGTGGCGGCAAGGGCGGCGGCGCCAAGCGCGCCGAGATGGACGAAGACCGCAAGGACTACCTGCGTTACCTGGGCCAGATGCGCGACCGCGCCCGCGAGGCGATGGTCGACCAGCGCGCCGCACTGGAATGGGTCCACCCCGACCCGCAGTCCCTCTGGTCGCTGGCCGCCAGCCGCCGCATGTGGGAGCGCCGCCAGAACGACCAGGACTTCCTGCACCTGCGCGTCGGGCGCAGCTCGCACCGCCTCGCCACGCGGCTGGTCCCGCCGCAGACCGGGCCGGTCGACGAGCTGGAGCCGATCGCCACCCTCGCGCTGCGCCGGTTCGTGCGCGCGCACTCGATCGTGCCGGACCTGCCGACCCAGATCACCCTCCGCGGGTTCGCCGCGGTCAGCATGCAGGGCGAGCGCGCGCTGACCCGCGGCCTCACCCGCGCGATGCTCGCGCAGCTGGTTTCCTTCCACAGCCCCGACGACGTGCTGATCGCGGTCGCCACCGCGGGCCGCGCGAAGGAGGAGTGGGAGTGGGCGAAGTGGCTGCCGCACGTCCAGCACCCCACGCTGTCGGACGGCATCGGCCAGCTCCGCATGATGGCCGGTTCGCTGGCCCAGATCGAAGACTGGCTCGACGAAGAACTGCGTGACCGCCAGCGTTTCTCCCGCAACGCCACGCCGGCGCCGGACCAGCCGCACGTCGTCATCATCATCGACGACGCCGAGGTCACCCGCGAAGAACAGATCGTCCTGGAGGAGGGGCTGGTCGGCGTCACGCTGATCGACCTGTCCGACTCCCTCGGCAACCTCGCCGCCCGCCGCGGCCTCCGGCTGGTCGTGGAGCCCGACAGGCTGGGCGCGCGCAGCGCCGGCGGTGTCGAGTGGTTCGGCCGCCCGGACACCCTCAGCCTGGTCGAGACCGAGTCGCTGGCCCGGCTCATTTCGCCCTACCGCGTCGGCGGTGCCGCCGGCCAGGACGTCGGTGACGAAGAGCCGCTGCTGTCCAACCCGTCGCTGCTGGAGCTGCTCGGCATCCCGGGCGACCCGATGACGTTCGACGTCCAGCAGGCGTGGCGGCCGCGGCCGATCCGGGACCGCTACCGCGTGCCGTTCGGCGTCGGCGAGTACGGCCAGCCGGTCGAGCTGGACATCAAGGAAGCCGCCGCCGAAGGCATGGGCCCGCACGGCCTGTGCATCGGCGCGACCGGTTCCGGCAAGTCCGAGTTCCTCCGCACCCTGGTGCTGGGCCTGCTGGCCACGCACTCGTCGTCCACGCTCAACTTCGTCCTGGTGGACTTCAAGGGTGGCGCGACGTTCCTGGGCCTGGACAAGGCCCCGCACGTCTCCGCGGTCATCACCAACCTCGCGGACGAGGTCACGCTGGTCGACCGGATGAAGGACGCGCTGGCCGGCGAGATGAACCGCCGCCAGGAAGCGCTGAAGAACGGCGGCAACTTCAAGAACGTCTGGGAATACGAGAAAGCGCGCGAGAACGGCGCCGACCTCGACCCGCTGCCCGCGCTGTTCATCGTCTGTGACGAGTTCTCCGAGCTGCTGAGCGCGAAGCCGGACTTCATCGACCTGTTCGTCGCCATCGGCCGGCTGGGCCGGTCGCTGCAGATGCACATGCTGCTCGCCTCGCAGCGCCTCGAAGAAGGCAAGCTGCGCGGCCTGGACTCGCACCTGTCGTACCGGATCGGCCTCAAGACGTTCTCGGCCGCGGAATCCCGCGCCGCGATCGGCGTGCCGGACGCGTTCGAGCTGCCGTCGGTCCCCGGTGGCGGGTACCTCAAGTACGACACGTCGACGCTGGTGCGGTTCAAGGCGTCCTACGTCTCGGGCCCGTACCGGCCGGCCGGGTTGAAGGCGGCCGGTCCGGCGGCGACCGTGGTCCGCGCGGACAAGCGGCCGCAGCTGTTCGTCCCGGACTTCGTCGAGCTGCCCAAGGAGCCGGAGCCGCAGCAGGTCGAGGCCGCCCCGGTGGCCGCGGCGCCGCAGTCGGAGGAGGCGGTCGAACCCAGCGAGCTGGACGTCATCGTGTCGCGGCTGGTGGGCCAGGGCCCGCCGGCGCACGAGGTGTGGCTGCCGCCGCTGAAGGACCCGAACTCGCTCGACACCCTGCTGCCCAACCTGAACCCGACCGACGACCGCGGCCTGTCCCCGGTGGGCTTCTTCGGCAACGGGCGGCTGCAGGTGCCGCTCGGCATCATCGACCGGCCGTACGAGCAGCGGCGTGACCCGCTGTGGGCGGACTTCTCCGGCGCGGCCGGGCACGGCGTGATCGTCGGCGGTCCGCAGACCGGCAAGTCGACGATGCTGCGCACGCTGATCATGTCGATGGCGCTGACGCACACGCCGGAGGAAGCGCAGTTCTACTGCCTCGACCTCGGTGGTGGCACCCTGGCCGGGCTCGCGGACCTGCCGCACGTCGGCGGGGTCGCGGTGGCCCGGCGCGAGCCGGACAAGGCCCGCCGGATCGTGGCCGAGCTGACCACCCTGCTCACCGAGCGCGAAGGCCGGTTCGGGGCGATGGGCATCGACTCGATGACCGAGTTCCGCAACCGCAAGCGCCGCGGCGAGATCCGGCCGGAGCAGGACCCGTTCGGCGACGCGTTCCTGATCGTGGACAACTGGCGGGCCCTGCGCGACGACTTCGAAGAGCTCGAGGCCACGATCACCCGGCTCGCCACGCAGGGTCTGTCCTACGGCGTGCACGTGGTCATCGCGGCCAACCGGTGGGCCGACATCCGCCCGGCGATCAAGGACATGATCGGCACCCGGTTCGAGCTGCGCCTCGGTGACCCGACCGAGTCGGACATCGACCGCCGCATCGCGGTGAACGTGCCGGCCGGGCGGCCGGGCCGCGGCATGACCCGCGAAAAGCTGCACATGCTGGGCGGCCTGCCGCGGATCGACGGTTCCAGCGACCCGGAGACGATCGCGGCCGGCGTGGCCGACGCGGTGGCGAAGATCAAGGGCGCCTGGCGCGGCCGGGTCGCGCCGCAGGTCCGCCTGCTGCCGGAGCTGATCACCTACGAAGAGGTGCTCAAGCTCGACTCCGCGCGGGACTCCAAGCTGATCCCGATCGGCGTCAACGAAGAGGACCTGCAGCCGATCTACCTCGACTTCAACGCCGAGCCGCACTTCTACGCGTTCGCGGACGGCGAGTCGGGCAAGACGAACCTGCTGCGGCAGATCGCCCGGGGCATCTCCGAGCGGTACACCGCCAAGGAAGGGCTCATCCTGCTGGTCGACTACCGGCGCACGATGCTCGGGTTCGTCCAGGGCGACTCGCTGCTCGGGTACGCGGTTTCGGCGGCACAGCTGGAAAGCATGATCAACGACGTCTTCAACTCGATGACCCGGCGCCTGCCGGGCCCGGACGTCACGCAGGAGCAGCTGAAGACGCGGTCGTGGTGGAAGGGCCCGGAGCTGTTCATCCTGGTCGACGACTACGACCTGGTGGCGACGTCGAGCACCAACCCGCTGCGGAAGATCTCCGACTTCCTGCCGCAGGCCAAGGACGTCGGCCTGCACTTGGTGGTCGTGCGGCGCACCGGTGGCGCGAGCAAGGCGATGTACGACCCGATCATCGGCAAGCTCAAGGAGATCGCGGCGCCGGGCATGGTGATGAACGGCTCGCGGGACGAGGGCGCGCTGGTCGGCAACATCAAGCCGTCCGCGATGCCGCCGGGCCGGGGCAACATGCTCACCCGCAAGTTCGGCAAGCAGCTCATCCAGGTCTCGTGGATCCAGCCCGACTGAACACGACGACGGGGCGCCCCGGTGCGGGAGGTAGGTTCCTCCCCATCGAGGCGTTCCGCGGGCGGGGCGCGGGGGAGCGCGACGAAATGTGCGGGAGCTGCTGGTGACGGTCCGGGTTGCGGTGGACTTCGGGACCTCGAGCACCTGCGTCGTCGCCTCGGTGAACGGGCGCGAGCCGCAGGTCGTGGTGATCGACGGCCAGCCGCTGATGTCCTCGGCGGTGTACGCGGCGGCGGACGGCACGCTGTTCGTCGGCCAGGAGGCCGAGCGGCAGGCGGCCGTCGACCCGTCGCGGTACGAGCCGAACCCGAAGCGCCGGATCGACGAGGGCGAGCTGCTGCTCGGCGAGTCCGTCCTGCGGGTCACCGACGTCGTGCACGCGGTGCTGGGCCGCGCGGTGGCCGAGGCGCGCCGGCTGGCCGGTGAGGCCGAGGTCGACCTGCTGGTGCTGACCCACCCGGCGGACTGGGGCGCGATCCGCACCCGGCTGCTGCGGCAGGCCGCGGGCGGGCTGGCGCGCGAGGTCGCGCTGGTGCCGGAGCCGGTCGCGGCGGCGGTGTACCACGCGGCGACGTTCGCGCCGCAGGAAGTGACGAACGACCGCACCGTGGAGTTCAGCGGCCGCCCCGGCGACGCGCTTGCCGTGCTCGACCTCGGCGGCGGCACGGTCGACGTCAGCGTGGTGCGGCGGCTGCCGCCGGACACCGGGCGGGACCGCGCCGGCCGTCCGCAGCGCGGCGGCTTCCAGGTGCTCGCCACCCGCGGCGACCCCGGTTTCGGTGGCGCGGACATCGACCAGGCGCTGCTGGAGCACATCGGTTCCCTGGTGGCCGCGGCGGACCCGGACGCGTGGCGCCAGCTCGTCGAAGGGCGCGAGCTGGTGGACCGGCGCCGCCGCCGCGTGCTGCGCCAGGACGTGCGGGGCGCGAAGGAGACGCTGTCGCGGCACGCCTACACCGACGTGCCGATGCCGCCGCCGTTCGCCGACGCGCACGTGACCCGGGAGGACCTCGAACGGCTGATCGCGGCGCCGCTGGGCCGGGCCGTCGAGCTGACGGTCGCCGCGATCGGCGACGCCGGCCTGCGGCCGAAGCAGCTCACGGCGATCTTCCTGGTCGGCGGGTCCAGCCGGATCCCGATGATCTCGCGGCTGGTGCACGAACGCACCGGCGTCGTGCCGACGAGCCTCGACCAGCCCGAGACGGTGGTCGCGCGCGGCGCGCTGCGGGCGGTGCTGGTGGACCCGGACCGCACCGGCGCGCTGCCCGGCGAAGCGATGGCGCGGCTGGGCGCGGCGGCGGCCGGCCCGGCGGCCCAGCGCACGGAGGTCGTCCGGCCCGGCGACGTCGCCCCGCGCCCGGCCCCGCCGCGCACGCCGCCCGCACCGGGCGGGTTCCCGCCGAACGCGAACCGCCCGGCACCGCCGCCCGGCCGTCCGGCGGCCCGCCCGTGGACGCCGCCCGCCGGCCAGCCCGCCCAGCCGGGCCCGAAGTCCGGGGTCCGGCCGGCACCCGAACCGGCCGGGAAGAGCCGCCGGAAGCTGTGGGGCGCCGCCGCGGTCGCGGTGGTCGTCGTGGCCGCGCTCGTCGTCGCCGGGATCTTCGTGTTCCGCGGCTCGGGGGACCAGGGCGAGACCGGCCGGACGCTCTCGCAGTACAACTTCAAGTTCGTCGCGCCACTGGACTGGGTGCAGACCGACGACCGGGTCGCCGAGCGGCAGGTCGTCATCCACCCGCAGGAGTCCCCGGGCGGCAACGACCTCCTGGTCGCGCAGGAGTACGTGATGGACTACGACGCGACCGCGGACCCGCAGAAGCTCGTCGACGAGCTCAAGCGCAGCGCGGACGGCGACCCCACCCGCTGGAGCGCGTTCGACCCGAACCTGGCCTACGCCGGCAAGACGGTGATCGGCTACCACGAGAGCAAGCCGGACCGGCCCGACCTCCAGGTCGACTGGTACGTCGTGGCGAAGGGCCGGATCCGGGTGCACGTCGGCTGCCAGTACGCCACGGCCGGGCTGCGGAGCCGGGTCGGTACCGCGTGCGCGCAGGCCGTGCGCACCGTCGAAATCCTCAACTGAGAGGCGGGCACGCGGTGCCGTCCGGAGAGTTCGAAAGCGCCGCGGCGTCCTTCCGGCGGGCCGGCCAGGACGCGGTGACGCACGCGCGGCGGGTCGCCGGGACCGCGAAGGCGCGGAACCAGCGTCACCACAGCGAAAACGCCGACCTCCTGAAGCAGAGCGGCCGCGGCGCGAAGTCTGGCGACCCGACACCGGGCACGCTGCGCGCGGCCGCCGAACGGTTCCGCCGCGCGCGCGGGCTGGCGGTTCCCGATCCGGTTCCTTCGCGTTCGCAATCTCCCGCGCGAGCCCCTCGATCGGGTGACGACGACGAAGACTTTTCCCAGATGCGAATTCTGCAGCGCGATCAGTGAAACCGCGCCGCGGTCGCTGTGCGCGTGCTAATCCCGCTGGTAGCGAACGCATTTCCGGGTGACGCCCCACCGGTTCGGGGACACCTCCGGATACCCGCGGCGATCGGTTCCCGGCGCGGGCGTTAACGCAAGCAACTACTTCCGGGCAAACCACGACAAGGGGGAACCGGACATGGCAGTGTCTGCGTCGTAGGGCCGTACGAACGAACAAGCTTGGTTGCGGCCAAACTCCACATCACAGAAGGGGGTCCCGACATGAGCGGTGGGCCTGGTTTTCAAGGGACAGTTGCCCAGTTCACCGACGCCGAAGGCAAGGTGACCGAGGTCCGGGCGCAGATGGACCAGAACCTCGCGACCCTGCGCGACCGCATCGAGGCTACCCGCGCCGGCTGGCAGGGTGAGGCGAAGAAGGCGTTCGACCACGTGATGATGCGGTTCGACGACGACGCCCGCGGCATGGCGCAGGCGCTGCAGCGCATCGGTGAGCTGCTCCGCGAGGCCGGTTCGAAGTACGAGCGTTCCGAGCAGCAGCAGCAGGAGATCCTCAGCGCCGTCAACGCGGGCTTCGACCAGCTCGGCTGAGTGCCACCCCGATCTTTCCCGAACACCCCTGAACTTCCTCCGCACAAAAGGAGCTCATCATGCCCGATGCCCCCGGCATTCTCGTCAATTACGCCACCATCCGCGCGGCCGCCGACGACTGCACCCAGACCGGCGGCGAGCTGCAGACCGCCTTCGACCGCCTGAAGGACGACCTCAAGCCGCTGGTCACCACGTGGACCGGTTCCGCGAAGGAGCAGTACGACGCGGCGCAGCGCACCTGGGACCAGAAGTTCGAGGACCTGAAGCAGGTTCTGGCGCAGATCGCCGCCGCCCTGCCGCAGATCGCCGACGGCTACCAGGCCACGGACAACGCCGTCGAAGGCCTGTTCTGAGCCGCTAGCCCCGGAAACCACGGCGGGCCCGCACTCCGGTGCGGGGCCCGCCGTTTTCTGTTGCGGGGCAAGGGATCGCGAACCTCAGTGCGGCGCGCCGACCTCGTACTCCGGCCGGTCGTTGAGCACCCGCACGGTCACCTTCTTCTGCTGCCCGCCGATCGTCACCGTGCAGTCGAACGTCGTCCCGTTCTGCGCCGCTTCGTTCGACGGGCACTGGGCGTTCTTCACGTCCGGCTCGCCGTAGTTCTCGTTCAGGACCTTCACCACACCGTCCTCAAGGGACTGCTGGTCCAGCACATCCCCGCGGAACACCCCCGCCATCCACGCCGCACCGCCGCCGAGCCCGAGGACCAGGAGCGCCGCCACCGCGATCAGCGCCGGCTTCTTCGACCGCGGCTTCTTCTCCGGCGTGAACGCGCCCAGGCCGCCGTACTGCGCTTGCTGGAACCCCTGGAACCCGCCGCCGTACTGCGGCTGGCCGTGGCCGGGCGTAGGCGGCGCCTGCTGCGGCGACGGCTGGGACGGTGGCTGCCACGGCCCGCCGCCCTGCCCCGGTTGCCACGGGCCGCTGCCCTGCCCCGGCTGCCACGGCCCGGAGAACGAGCCCGACGGCCCCGGGGGCCACGGGCCGGTGGCCGACCCGGCCGCCGCTGGCCCCGCCGCCGGCCCGGCCGCCGGGTCCGCGGTCTGCTGCCACTGCCCGGGGTGCGGGCCGGTCGCCTGCTGCTCCGGCTGCCACGCGCCAGGCTGCGGCGCCTGCCCGGCGCTGCCCGGTGGGTTCGACGGCGGCTGCCACCACTGCTGCGGGTCGGGCTGCTGGGTCATCGGAGATCACCTCGGGTCGTGGTCACTCAGCTGCCCTGCGCTTCGCCGAGCCTGCGGTAGAAGTCGTCCATCGCCGCCCGGTCCGGCAGCACCGTGATCTGGCTCGCGTCCGGCAGCTTGGGCATGTCCTGCAGGCTCGCCTTGCCGGTGAACCGGAACTCGTACTTGAGCTCGATCTGGT
This sequence comes from Amycolatopsis vancoresmycina, assembly GCF_000716785.1. Lineage (GTDB taxonomy): Bacteria > Actinomycetota > Actinomycetes > Mycobacteriales > Pseudonocardiaceae > Amycolatopsis > Amycolatopsis vancoresmycina. The sequence continues at coordinate 357,821 of NZ_JNYY01000005.1, read as the reverse complement.
GCCCGTCGCCGGCGAACTTGGCCTCCATCACGAAGGAGGCGAGGCTGCCGTCCGGGTTCAGCGTGATCGTCGCGGGGACCGCCGCCTTCTTCAGCTCCGGCCCGACCTGGCCGGTGATGCTCGGCGGCAGGATCTCGACCTTGTCCTTGACGAAGATCCCGAACGGCACGTTCACGGTCAGCGCGGTCTTGCCGTCGCCGAGGCTCTTCGCCCCGCGGACCGCCCGCTTGTCGGCCTCGTACGCCTCCACCGTCGAGTCCGCCATCCGGCACGGCGTCAGCACCCCGCCCCAGGCGCACGGCAAGACCAAGCCGCCCTCCGGCTTCGGCATCGACACCCACGCCGTCGGCGAGACGCCCTTCTGCACGTACATCGGGCCGAGGTAGGTGTACTCGACCGCGCCGTCCGCCGGCGTGTACGTGTCGATGATCTCGTCCGGGTTCTTCTGCGACCGGTGCCGCACCGCGCGGCTCTCCGGGCTGCCGGTGCGCGCCGACGTCACGGTGCTGTGGATCCACTTGTCGTCGAACTTGAAGTAGGCGTCCAGCGAGTTGGTCACGTCGCGCGAGCCGGTGATGGCGTCCGACAGCTTGCCGATGACCTGCTCGAACTTGGCCCCGACGTAGTCCGCCGCGTCGTCGCCCTTCGGCAGGGCGGTGCCCGCCTTCGCCGTGCCGCAGGCGCTGACCAGGGCCAGCACGGCGCCCAGGACGAAGATCGCCGTCGGTCGTCTGCTCATGCCGTCCCCTGCTCGCCTGGTCGTGGATGGCCCCATCCTCGCCTGCCGCGGCGGCGCGTGCAGGCGCTTCGGCGGGAAAATTCCGGTAGAGTCCCCGCTGCGCCCGGGCCGCTCGGAGCCTAATATGGGCGCTTCCACCACCCCCGATGCGCGGGTGCGGTGACCGTGGGGGTATCTTCATATGTCGTTGTGCGCTGCGGCGCGTAAGCGCTAGGCCCGCACAGAACCCACACGCAATGTTGACGACGAGGTAGACCCTTGCCCACGTACAGCCCCAAGCCCGGCGACGTCACTCGTGCCTGGCACGTGATCGACGCCGAGGATGTCGTGCTCGGACGGCTGGCGACCGAGGTCGCCACGCTGCTGCGCGGCAAGCACAAGCCGACCTACGCCCCGCACGTGGACACCGGTGACTTCGTCATCATCGTCAACGCCGAGAAGGTCGCGCTCACCGGAAACAAGCGCGAGCAGAAGTTCGCGTACCGGCACAGCGGTTACCCGGGCGGTCTGCGGAAGCGCTCGTTCGGCGAGCTGCTGGACACCAAGCCCGAGCACCTTGTCGAGAAGGTCGTCAAGGGCATGCTGCCGAAGAACAAGCTCGGCCGCGCCCAGGCGAAGAAGCTGAAGGTGTACGCCGGCCCGCAGCACCCGCACGCCGCGCAGCAGCCGCAGGCGCGCGAGATCACCAAGATCGCGCAGGTCGCGCAGTGAGTGAGGAACAGTCTGTGACCAGCACCGAGACCGAGACCCCCGAGGTCGTCGAGGCCACCGAGGCGACCGAGACCGGCGCCGTCGCGACCAGCGAGACCCCCGCCGCGCCGCGTCCGTCGCGTGCCGCCGGTGGCAACGCCCAGACCGTCGGCCGCCGCAAGGAGGCCGTCGTCCGCGTGCGGGTCGTCCCGGGCACCGGTGAGTTCAAGCTCAACGGCCGCACCCTCGAGGAGTACTTCCCGAACAAGGTGCACCAGCAGCTCATCCGCGAGCCGCTGGTCACGGTCGAGAAGCCGGACTCGTTCGACATCTTCGCCAACCTCAAGGGCGGCGGCGTCTCCGGCCAGGCCGGTGCGCTGCGCCTGGCGATCGCCCGCGCGCTCGTCGAGGTCGACGCCGACGACCGCCCGGCCCTCAAGAAGGCCGGCTTCCTGACCCGTGACGCGCGCGCCACGGAGCGGAAGAAGTACGGCCTCAAGAAGGCCCGCAAGGCCCCGCAGTACAGCAAGCGCTGATCGCGCCCTTGGCGCAACCCACCGGAGCGCCCATCCGTCCTCGGATGGGCGCTCCGGCGTTTTTCACGGGATGATGTGTTGTTTCCGCCGGTCGGAGCGACATTCAGGGGTGGGGGAAAGCGACCCGGAAGGGTCGCTAGGTTGTCGTGGTGGTCACGCGGTCGTGACCGCGCAGAGGAGGTCGATCGATGGCACGCCTGTTCGGGACCGACGGGGTCCGTGGCCTGGCCAACGCCGAGCTGACGCCGGAGCTCGCGCTGGCGCTGGCGGCCAGCGCCGCCCGCGTGCTCGCCGCGCACGACCGTTCGCACCGGCCGGTCGCCGTCGTCGGCCGCGACCCGCGGGCCAGCGGCGAGATGCTCGAAGCCGCGGTCGTCGCGGGCCTCACGTCCGCGGGGGCCGACGTCCTGCGCGTCGGCGTGCTGCCGACGCCGGCCGTCGCCTACCTGGTCGGCTCGCTCGAGGCCGACCTCGGCGTGATGATCTCCGCGTCGCACAACCCGATGCCCGACAACGGCATCAAGCTCTTCGCCGCGGGCGGCCACAAGCTCCCCGACGGCATCGAGGACGAGATCGAAGCCGGGCTCGCGGACGGCAAGGTCCGCCCGACCGGCGCCGGTGTGGGCCGCGTCACCGACGTCGAGGACGCCCTCGATCGTTACGCCGGCCACCTGGTCGAAGCGACGCCGCACCCGCTCGCCGGGCTGAAGGTCGTCGTCGACTGCGCGAACGGGGCGTCGTCGGCCGCCGCGCCCGAGATCTACCGCCGGGCGGGCGCCGAGGTCGTCGCGCTGTTCGCCGACCCGGACGGCGTCAACATCAACGAGCACTGCGGCTCGAACCACCCGGAGAAGCTGCGCAAGGCCGTCGTCGAGCACGGCGCGGACCTCGGCATCGCCCACGACGGCGACGCCGACCGCTGCGTGGCCGTCGACTCCGCCGGCGAGCTGGTGGACGGCGACCAGATCATGGCGGTCCTGGCGCTGGCCCTGGCCGAGGCGGGCGAGCTGGCCAAGGACACGCTGGTCGCCACCGTGATGAGCAACCTGGGCCTGCACCTGGCCATGAAGGCCCACGGCATCAACGTCGTGACGACCGCGGTCGGCGACCGGTACGTCCTCGAGGAGCTGCGCGCGAGCGGGTTCGCCCTCGGCGGCGAGCAGTCCGGCCACGTCGTGCTCCCGGCCCACGCCACGACCGGCGACGGCCTGCTGACCGCGCTCCGCCTGATGAGCCGCATGGCCGCGACGGGCAAGTCGCTGGCCGACCTGGCGGCCGTGATGAACCGGCTGCCGCAGGTCCTGGTGAACGTCCCGGTCGCGGACAAGACGGCGGTCGCCCACTCCGCGGAGGTCCGTGACGCGGTCGGCGCGGTCGAGGCCGAACTGGGCGAGGAGGGCCGGGTGCTGCTGCGCCCGTCCGGCACCGAGCAGCTGGTCCGCGTGATGGTCGAGGCCCCGGCGCAGGCAACGGCCCAGGCCGCGGCCGACCGCCTGGCCGGCGTCGTCTCCGCCGTCTCCTGACTCGGTCGTGAGTGGTAAGGCGGGTTCTAACCCGCCTTACCACTCACGACAACTTGCGCCGAGTCCAGGCCGTGGAAGACCGCGTGGGTCTTCCAACGCACGTCCCGCACTTCGCACCCGCCGCCGAGGTGCTTCGCCAGCGCGGTGAGCGCGATCTCGGCTTCGGCCAGCGCGACCCCGGAGCCCGGGCACGCGTGGCGGCCGAGGCCGAAGGGCAGGCCGTCGGCCAGGGAGATCGCCACCGGGCCGTCCGGGCCGAACCGCAGCACGTACCGGGCCGGGCAGACCGCCGCCACCAGCTCGCGCACGGTCCGCGGGCCCGAGGTCGCGAGTTCCAGGCCCGCGCAGGCCAGGAAGTTCAGCGAGTTCTCGTAGACCGCGTGCGCCAGCACCACGGCGTTGATCACCAGCTCGTCCTCGTCGAGCCGGCCCGCCGCGTGGGCCTTCCGCAACGCCGTCAGCCCGCCCGGCCCGGCCGGGGTCCGGCTCAGCTGCACCGCCAGCCGGAACGCCGACGCCTGCCCGGCCCGGTCCGCGCCGCCGAAGACGTCGAGGTTCGCCGTCGTCGCTTCGAGGTGGTCCAGGAAGACGTCGTCGAGGGGCACGCCGAGCACCGCCGACGTCACCGCGCCCGCCACCGGCCGTGCGAAGTCGCGCACCAGGTCGAAGGACATCCCCAGCCCGGCCACCGTTGCCTCGATCGCCGCCTGCAGGGCAGCCGGGAACGGCTCCAGCCCGGCGATGATCTCCCGCAGCACCGCCCGCACGCGGGTGTGGTCGTCGCCGTCCCGCAGCAGGACGCTGGGGGAGCCGCCGCCGGGATCCGACGTCAGCCCGGCCGACCGCAGGGCCCGCGCACACGCGTCCCGGCCGGAGACCACCGCGATGCCGTGCCGTTCGAACTCGTCCATCGCTTCGACACGGTAGGGCAGGATGGGGCCGTGCCGCCCGCAGCCGTCCCGGATGACGTCCTGACCACGCCGTTCACGGACTACCTGCTCCGCAACGCGCGCGAAGACCGGCCCGCGTTCACCTGCCGCACCTTCCCCGGCCCGGCCGACCACACGCTGACCTGGCCGCAGCTGCTCGCCCGCGTCCGCGGGGTCGCCCGCGAGCTGCGGCGGGTCACCCGGCCGGGCGACCGGGTGGCGATCGCCGCCCGGCAGGACCTCGGCTACGTCACCGCCTTCCTCGGGACGCTCTACGCGGGCCGCATCGCGGTGCCGCTGTCCGTCCCGACCGGCCGCACGAACCGCGCCCGGCTCGAGGCGGCCTTCGCGGACGCCACCCCGGCGGTGTGCCTCACCTCCGAAGACTTCGCGGACCGGGTTCCGGTGGCCGCGCGAGCCCTCGAGGACATCGAGCCCGATGACGCCGAGCCGCCCGCCACCGTGGCGATGAGCGATCCGGCGTACCTGCAGTACACGTCCGGCTCGACGCGCCGCCCGGCCGGCGCGGTGATCTCGCACCGCGCGCTGGTCGCCAGCTGCTGGCAGACCACGCAGTGCTATCGCGCCGACGCGTCGACGCCGCTGGTGGGCTGGGTGCCGTTCTTCCACGACATGGGCCTGGTCCTGCTCCTCGCCACCCCCGTCTTCCTCGGCTCGCGGTCGGTCTTCTGCACGCCGATGGAGTTCGTGCGCGACCCGCTGCGCTGGATCCGGCTGCTGGCGGAGCACCCGGGCGCGGTCACGGCCGCGCCGAACTTCGCCTTCGACCTGGCCGCCGAGGCGGCGGGGGAGCTGGCCGACGTCGACCTCTCGCACGTCAACTCGCTGCTCAACGGCAGCGAGCCGGTCCGCGCGGACACCGTCGAGAACTTCGCGCGCGCCTTCGCGCCCTTCGGGCTGCCGCGGGCCGCCCACAAGCCGTGCTACGGGCTCGCCGAGGCGACGGTATTCGTCACCAGCGCCGGCGACGAAGGCGCGACGATCACCACGTTCGACGGCAAGCCGCACGTGTCGGTGGGCAAGCCGTACGGCCAGCGGATCCGCATTGTCGACAAGGAGATCCAGGTGTCGGGCCCGAACCTCGCCGACGGCTACTGGGGCCGCGACGACGTGCTGGCCCCGGATGGCTGGCTGCGCACCGGCGATCTCGGGTTCGTCCACGAAGGACAGCTCTACGTCACCGGCCGCCTCAAGGACCTGATCATCGTCGACGGCCGCAACCACCACCCGCAGGACATCGAAGCCACCGTGGAGGCCGCGCACCCGAGCGTCCGGCGTGCCGCCGCGTTCGGCGTGCGGGACGGCCGCGGCGAAGGCGTCGCGGTCGTGGCCGGCTGCTCCGCTCCCGGCGAGGAAGTCGAGACGGCGGTGCGGCGGGCCGTCTCGGCGGGACACGACCTGCCGCTGCGCGCCCTGTGGCTGGTGCGGCCGGGCGAGGTGCCGCGGACGTCCAGCGGCAAGGTGGCCCGCGCCGCGGCCCGGGAACGCTGGTGGGGCGAGAATGGGCGCCATGACTGACCCGGGGGCCTACGTCGAGGAGATCCGGCGGATCATCGCCTTCGCGCTGGAGATCCCGCCGGAGCGGCTCGCCGACACCACGCCGTTCGACGACCTCGGCATGACGTCCCGGCAGCGAATCCAGCTGCTGGCCCGGGCCGAGGTCACCTACGGCGTCTCGGTCGACATCGACGAGCTCGACCGGCTGGTCGACATCCGCGGCGTCGCCGAGGTGATCGCCGAGGCGGTCGCGGCGCAGCGCCCCCGGGCGTAGCTCCCGGGCGGGTGCACTTCGCGGAAGCCCAGGTCCGCCGCCCGGCCGGACGCTAGACTCTGTGTGCATCTGCGACGGCACCGAACGGGGTCCGGGCGCGTCACAGTCCCGGAACGTGAGCCAGGGACTGTGGGATCGAAGGGGGCAGCGACCATGCCGGACGGGTATGCAGCGAGTTCGGAGGCGATGACGCGGGCGCAGATCCGCCTGGCGGACGTCGCCGACGACCCGGCGGCCGAAGCCAAGAAGGTCGCGCCGACCGAGATCGTCGCCGCGGACTTCGGCCGCGTGCACCAGGAAAGCTTCGGCAAGTACAAGGCCGGGATGGACGAGATCGGCGCGGGACTGACCGGGCTGTCGAACGCCCTGCTGAACCTGGGCAGCGGAATCGGGACCGCCGGCGGCAAGTACACGGCCCAGGAAGCGAACGCCGGGGCGACCGCGAACCAGGCCGGGGGTAACCGCTGATGGCTGACTGGGCCGAAATCAAGAAGGTCCTCGATGACCCGAACGTGTCCATGGACACGAAGACGAAGCTCATGGAGGAGTACGACCGCAACACCTTCAACTTCAACGACGAAGAAGAAGAGTACGCGAAGAAGTACATCGAGAACTATTCCGACGGCGGTGGCGGGTACGACGTCTTCGACTCGGACGACACCGACGAGATCGTCTCGGAGGCGAAGCAGGAGTCGGCGGCCAAGAACCAGGAACACCAGCGCCAGACCGCCGAACGCGACCAGGCGAAGAAGAACCTCGACGGAATCGCCGCGCCGACGCTGGGGGCCGGCGCGAAGAGTTCCGACGAACAGCTCGACCAGGGCAATGTGGCGGTCGACCTGCTCGCGAAGTGGACCGACGAGGTCTGGAACCAGATCAAGGGCGGCGAGGGCGAAAAGAAGAACTCGCAGACCGACCTCAAGGACAAGTTCCACGAGAACCGCGGGATCCAGTACCAGAAGTTCCTGAGCGACGCCGACGACCTCGGCAAGGCGCACAAGGTCGTCGAGGACACCCTCACCAAGAGCGACACCGAGCTGCAGACCCTCTTCGGCGAGTGGAAGGGCAAGGGCGCCAACGCGGCGGAGATCAAGTACGACGAGACGCTCAAGCCGCACGCCAAGGAGCTGTCGCAGCAGATCGACGGGGCGGCGAAGCTGATCCCGGAGACCGTCTCGCAGGTCTACACCGCGGTGAAGAAGAAGGTCGACGAGGTCCTGCAGCTGCACCGCCCGGTGATCGCCGAGGCGGACATCCCGATGGCCAAGGACGTCCTCAAGATCGCCAACGGCGACACCGGGGAGTTCGACGACTTCATGAAGGTCGCCGGCTGGATCGACGCCGTCAACGCGAAGAACGGCAATCCGTCGAACCTCGCCGAGCGCCTGCAGAACGACGACTGCGGCTTCAACGACGAAAACAAGGAATACGGCCGGAACGTCTGCCGCTACTGGCGGGACGGCGCTTTCTCGACCGAGTACAAGAGCCTGATCACCGCGTTCGACGGGTCGTGCAAGGCGGCCAAGCAGACCATCGACCAGCAGTTCGGCGCGCTGGCGCGGTACATGGACGGCTACCGCAACCAGCTGACCGAAGCCAAGAACACCGGGAACACGGGCAATACCGGGAACACCGGCAACACCGGCAACACCGGGAACACGGGCAACACCGGGAATACCGGCAGCACCGGGACCGGCAGCACGGGGAGCACCGGGACGGGCAGCACCGGGACCGGGGGCGGCGGCACGACGACGCCGTCGGCGGCCGAGCCGCCCAAGGCCGAGGAGCCGCCGAAGCCGGACGAAGGCAAGAACCCGATCACCGGGAAGCCGCTGGAGGTCGACCCGGCGACCGGGCAGCCGTACCCGATCGACCCGAAGACCGGCGAGGCCATCAAGGACCTCGACGACACCGACACGGTGTCGGTCAAGAAGGGCGACAACACGATCTCGATGTCCGAGCCCGACAAGGAGGGCAAGCAGGACATCTCCGTGGACGACGGCCACGGCCACAAGAAGGACTACCACCTCGACTGGGGTGACGACGACAAGGCCGAGGCGGGCAAGGACGGCGCGGGCAAGGACGGCGACAAGGCGTCCTTCGGCCCGCAGGGCAGCCAGGCGGTCAAGGAGGGCCAGCCCGGCGCGGACGGCAGCTACAAGCCGGGCCCGGACGGCAAGATCCACATCCAGGACGGCAACCTCAAGATCACCGCCGAGCGGCCGGAGGGCCCGGACGGGCCGACGATCGTGACCGTCGACGACGGCAAGGGCGAGCCGACCACGTACACGCTGGACGAGAAGGACGACCCGAAGGCCGCCGACCTCAAGGGCGACGGCCTCAAGGCGGACGGCAAGCCGGTGCCCGACGGCCCGGCCGGTTCGGACGTCCGGCACGACCCGAACGCCGAGTCCCCGCTGACGAAGGACCCGGCGCCGGCCACCCCCGACCCGGGCTTCACGCGCAGCGAAGGCGTGTCGGGCTTCACCGCACCCGGTGGCTTCGAGGGCGACCTCGGCGGCAGCGCCGGAGCCGAGCCCGCGGTGGCCACGGCCGACGTGGGCGTGGGCGCTGGCGGCGGCGCCGGTTCCGGGGACGCGACCACGACGGCCGGCGCGAGCGACTTCGGCTCCGCCGTCACCGGCGGCGGGTCGCCGGACTTCGCGGGCGCTGTGTCGCTCGACCCGGGCGTCCAGACCGGCAGCGACGCCTCGCTGCCGATGTCCGACGGCGGCGGCGGGCTCGGCGCCACGCCGGTCGACCCCGGCCTGCACCAGGCGGCCGCGAGCTCGTCGAGCGCGAGCGCGATGTCGGGCATGGGCGGCATGGGCATGATGGGCGGCATGGGCGGCGCCCCGGGCGGCGGTGGCGGCGACCAGCAGCGCGGGCCCAGCCAGTACCGCATCGAGGGTGGCGTGTTCGAGACGTCCGGCGCGAAGGGCCGGATCAGCGGCTCGCTGGACGACGAGGGTGACCGTTCGATCCGGTACGACCGGTGACGAGGGCCGAGGAGGGCCGATGAGCAGCGCCGAAGACCGGTATCGCGCGGCGATCTCGACGATGGAAGCCGCCGCCCGCGAGCAGGACGAGCAGCGCGGGCTGCGCGAACGCCGGCTCGCCGAGGCCCAGCAGCAGGCCCGCGAGGGCATGCGGCAGGAGCTGGCCGCGGCGCAGAAGTACGCCGAGCACATGGACGAGCTCAACAAGCGCAAGCAGAGCGCGGGCGGCTGGGCGACGGAGAAGACGCTGGCCGACAAGTCCCGCGAGTCGCTGATGGAGTTCGGCGTCCACGACGAGGAAGCGGACACCGGCTACACGAACTACCCGACGCCGAGCTACGGCACCCCGGCGGTTTCACCCCACCCGGAGCCGGCCCCGGAACCGCCGGCGGCGGCCCCCGAGCCGCCGCGGCGCGGGCGGCACGCGCGTCAGCCCGACGACGAGGACGACTTCTCCAGCACGAGCTGGCTGGTCTGAGGCCGGCTCAGCGGGCGGGCTCTTCCTCACGCTCGATCGGGGCGCGCTTGACGTCCGCCTCGAGCAGGGGCCGGTACTTGTCGGTGCCGGTCAGGTGGGTGAGGAAGAACGCGGTGAACAGGGCGCGCGTGAGCTGCTGAGTCTTGCGGTGCGGCTTGCCGTGCATGATCAGCTGCGACCAGTGCCTGCCCTCGGTGACGCCCAGGTGGGACGCCTTGCCGAGGAAGCGCAGCTGGACGTCGTCGCCGCCCCAGGCCCCGGCGATGGCCTCGGCGTGCGCGACGGACGGCGCGACCAGGTCCTCCTCCGCGGCCAGGTGCAGGCCGGGCACGGTGATGGTCTTCGCGGCCTCGGACGCCGGCGGAAGGGTCTGCGCGGCGGTGATGGTGGCGACGGCCTTGATCCGCGGCTTCTCGCTCTGCGCGTCCTGAGCGGCGGCGAGGACGGCGGAGCCACCGCCGGCCGAGTGCCCGGCGAGGCCCAGCTTGGCGGGGTCGACGCTGATGCCGTCCGGCCCGAGCCGCACGGTGGTGACGACGTCGAGGGTGGTCAGGAGGTCGGCGGCGAGCAGCCGGTGCGACGGCAGCGGCCCCCGCTGCGTGGCCGGCGCGGCGGCGACGATGCCCCAGCTGGCGAGGTGCCGCAGCAGCTGCCGGTACCGATCGGGCGGCTGCAACCACCCGTGCCCGAAGGCGACGGCCGGCAGCCCGAGCCCGGCCCGGGGCGTGTAGACGACGCCCGGCAGCCCGACCAGGGCGAGATCGCCCCGCAGGACCTCGTGCGGACCGGGGTGCGTCAACTCCGCGAGCAGCTGCTTGGGCTTGCTGGCCATGGCCGGAACCCTACTGTGCGCGCCCGCCCCCGGCTCGCCCGCGCCCCGGCGCGCCGCCCGCGGCATCCAGCCGCCCGCGGGGGCGCCCCCCGTTTTCCACGTTACCGGCAGGCACCGACAGTTTCGGCTGCCCAAGCCGTCCGACCGTCCAGGCACGCGGGCCGACCGGCCGGGTACGCGAGCCGACCTTCCAGGTGCGCGAGCCGACCGTCCGAGTGCACCGCATTGGTTTGAACCACCCAGTCGGGTGTTCGCCCTGGTTGGAGGCGGTTCACGGACCCCGTCAACCCGCCGAATGTCCCTCGTTAGGCTGGTGTGCGTGTGTGGAATCGTGGGATATGTCGGGCACCGCCCGGCTCTGGACGTCGTCCTCGGCGGGCTCCGGCGCATGGAGTACCGCGGTTACGACTCGGCCGGTGTCGCGGTCCTCGACGGTGCCGGTGCGCTGACCGTCGAGCGCAAGGCGGGCCGGCTGGCCAACCTGGAAGGCCGGCTCGACGAGGTCGGCCGGGAGCGCTTCGGCGGCACCGCCGGCATGGGGCACACCCGCTGGGCCACTCACGGTGCCCCCATCGACCGGAACTCGCACCCGCACCGCGACGCCTCCCAGCGCGTCGCCGTCGTGCACAACGGCATCATCGAAAACTTCGCCACCCTCCGCGCCGAGCTCGAGGCCGACGGGGTCGAGATGGCCAGCGACACCGACACCGAGACCGCCGCCCACCTGGTGGCCCGCGCGTACACCGAAGGCGACACCAAGGGCGACTTCACCGCCAGCGTCGCCGCCGTCTGCCGCCGGCTCGAAGGTGCGTTCACCCTGGTCGTGACGCACGCCGACCACCCGGACACGATCGTGGCCGCGCGCCGGTCGTCGCCGCTGGTCGTCGGGGTCGGCGAAGGCGAGCACTTCGTCGCCTCCGATGTCGCCGCCTTCATCGAGCACACCCGCGAGGCCGTCGAACTCGGCCAGGACCAGCTCGTCGTCATCACCCGCGAGGGCTACGACGTCCTGGACTTCCACGGCGACGCCGCCCAGGCCAAGCCGTTCACCGTGGACTGGGACCTCTCCGCCGCCGAGAAGGGCGGCCACGAGTACTTCATGCTCAAGGAGATCGAGGAGCAGCCCGAAGCGCTGGCGAACACGCTGCGCGGGCACTTCGAGTCCGGCCGGATCATCCTCGACGAGCAGCGCATCTCCGACCAGGACCTCCGCGACGTCGACAAGGTCTTCGTCGTCGCCTGCGGTTCGGCCTACCACTCCGGCCTGGTCGCGAAGTACGCCATCGAGCACTGGACGCGCCTGCCGGTCGAGGTCGAGCTGGCGTCCGAGTTCCGCTACCGCGACCCGGTCCTCGACCGCGACACGCTGGTCGTCGCCGTGTCCCAGTCCGGCGAGACGGCGGACACGCTCGAAGCCGTCCGGCACGCGCGGGAGCAGAAGGCCCGCGTCCTCGCCGTCTGCAACACCAACGGCGCGCAGATCCCGCGCGAGTCCGACGCCGTCCTCTACACCCACGCCGGGCCCGAGATCGGCGTCGCCTCGACCAAGGCGTTCCTCGCCCAGATCGCGGCCAACTACCTGGTCGGCCTGGCGCTGGCGCAGGCCCGCGGCACGAAGTACCCGGACGAGGTCGCCCGCGAGTTCGCCGAGCTGGAGGCCATGCCCGCGGCCGTCCAGAAGGTACTGTCCACTGTGGACCAGGTGCGGGACCTCGGCCGCCGGATCGCCGACTCCAAGGCCGTCCTCTTCCTCGGCCGCCACGTCGGCTTCCCGGTCGCCCTCGAAGGCGCGTTGAAGCTCAAGGAACTCGCGTACATGCACGCCGAGGGCTTCGCCGCCGGCGAGCTCAAGCACGGCCCGATCGCGCTGATCGAGGACGGCCTGCCGGTCGTCGTCGTGATGCCGTCGCCCAAGGGCCGCGCGGTGCTGCACTCGAAGCTCGTGTCGAACATCAGCGAGATCCAGGCCCGCGGCGCCCGCACGATCGTGATCGCCGAAGAGGGTGACGAGACCGTCCGGCCGTTCGCCGACGAGCTCATCGAGGTCCCCGCGGTGCCGACGCTGCTGCAGCCGCTGGTCTCCACCGTGCCGCTGCAGGTGCTGGCCGCGGAGATCGCCCGCACCCGCGGGTACGACGTCGACAAGCCGCGTAACCTGGCGAAGTCCGTCACAGTCGAGTAATCGCGGGAGGCCCCGCCGTGCAGGGAATCTGGACCACGGAACGGATTCGCGAGGCGGAGGGGCGGGCGTTCGCCGTCACGCCGGAAGGCGAGCTGATGCGGCGGGCGTCCTTCGGGCTCTCGGTGCAGATCGCGGACTTCCTCGAGGATCACACCGGCAGCGTTTCCGGCCGCCGGGTGGTGCTGCTCGTCGGCTCCGGCGACAACGGCGGTGACGCGCTCTGGGCCGGAGCGTTCCTGCGCCGCCGCGGAGTGGCCGTCACGGCGATCCTGCTCAACCCCGCGAAGGCACACGCGAAGGGTCTGCAGGCGCTCAAGCGGGCAGGCGGCCGCGCGGTGCCCGCCGCGGACGGTCCACAGTGGATCGCGAAGGCCGACGTCGTGGTCGACGGGATCGTCGGCATCTCCGCGAGCGGCTCGCTGCGGCCCGACGCCGCCCGGCTCGTCGAGCTGGTCGAGGCCCCGATCGTCGCGGTCGACCTGCCCAGCGGCGTCGACCCGGACACCGGCGCGGTCGACGGCCCGGCCGTGCAGGCCGCCAAAACCGTCACGTTCGGCGCGCTCAAGCCGGTGCACGCGCTCGCGCCCGTCCACTGCGGCGAGGTCGTCCTCGTCGACATCGGCCTCGAGTTGTCGGACCCCGACCTCCGGCGCCTCGACATCGTGGACGTTGCCGCGGCCTGGCCGGTGCCCGGCCCGGACGACGACAAGTACAGCCAGGGCGTGGTCGGCATCGCGGCGGGCTCGGCAACCTACCCGGGTGCGGCGGTGCTCGCCGCGGGCTCGGCGGTCCGCGCGACCTCGGGCCTGGTGCGCTACGCGGGCCACGCGGCCGACGTCGTCCGCGGGCAGTGGCCGGAGATCATCGCGACCGGCACGGTCGCGGACGCCGGCCGGGTGCAGGCGTGGTCGGTCGGCCCCGGCATCGGCACCGGCTCCGAGGGCCGTGACGTGCTGCGGTACGTCCTCGGCCAGGGCGTCCCGGTGTGCGCGGACGCCGACGCGACGACGATCATCGCGAAGAACCCGGACGTCCTCGACGCCCGCGACCCGGACACGCCGCTCGTCCTGACCCCGCACGCGGGCGAGTACGAGCGCCTGATGGGCCACAAGCCGGGTCCGGACCGCGTGACGGCCGCACGTGAAGCGGCGAAGAAGTACGACGCGGTGGTCCTGCTGAAAGGTCACTGCACGGTGATCGCGGCCCCGGACGGCCGCGTCGCGATCAACACGCCCCGGGGAGCCTGGCTGGCGACGGCGGGCTCGGGTGACGTCCTGTCCGGCCTGGTCGGCGCCCTGCTGGCGGCCGGGTTGGACCCCTGGCTGGCCGCGGCCGCCGCCGCGAACGTGCACTCGCTGGCGGGGGCGATCGCCGCCCAGAACGCTCCGACCTCGGCCTCCGGGCTGGTCCACGCCATCCCCGAAGCCATCCGGTCGATCCGCTCGCTCACGTCCTGAGAAGACTTATCGAGTTCTCTGTTAACTTCGCGCACCAAATCTGGTAAGAATGCCGTGTGAGCGGCGGCACAGCACCCGGAGACCGGAAGACCCGGCCCTCCGACGCTGCCGTCGAGCAGCGGCGGCAGGACATCCTCGACCACGTCATCGAGCAGGGTGAAGCCCGGATCGACGACCTGACGACGAGGTTCAAGGTCAGCCTGATGACCATGCACCGCGACCTCGACGACCTGGCCGAACGCCGGCTCCTCCGCAAGCTGCGCGGCAAGGTCGAGGCCTACCCCGCGCTCACCATCGAGACGGCCGCCCGCTTCCGCGACACGCTCCACCACGGCGAGAAGGAAGCGCTCGGCGACGCCGCCGCGAACCACGTCCAGCCCGGCCAGACCGTCTTCGTCGACGACTCGACCACCCTCCTCCCGCTGGTCCGGCGGCTGGCCGAGATCGACGCCCTCACCGTCGTCACCAACTCGCTGCACGCCGCCCGGCTGCTCGGGCCGAAGGTCGACGTCGTGCTCGCCGGCGGCCGCTACAGCCACGAGTACGACTCCTGTGCCGGCCCCGAGGTCATCAACCTGCTCGACAGCATCCGCGCCGACGTCTCGTTCGTCTCGGTCACCGCGGTCGCCGTCGGGCGGCTCTTCCACCCGGACCGCGACTACGCCGAGCTCAAGAAGGCCGCCCTCAAGGTCGCGAACCACAACGTCCTGGTCGTCGACCACTCGAAGTTCGGCCGCACCGCCACCTACGCCCACGGCGACGTCGGCGACTACGACCTGCTGATCACCGGCCAGGCCACACCCACCGAGGAGATCGAGGCCGCGCTCAACGCGGGCACCGCGATCGAGATCGTCGAACACGTCGCAGAGGGGCAGCCCTATGACAGCTGAGCTGGTCGCCGGCATCGACTCGTCCACGCAGTCGACCAAGGTCGTCGTGTGCGACGCCGAAACCGGCGAAATCGTCCGCACCGGCCGCGCGCCGCACCCCGAGGGCACCGAGGTCGCTCCCGCCGCCTGGTGGGACGCCTTCCGGGAGGCGGCGAACGGCCTGCTCGACGGCGTCCGGGCGATCGGCGTCGGCGGGCAGCAGCACGGCATGGTCACCCTCGACGAAGCCGGCGAGGTCGTCCGGCCCGCGCTGCTCTGGAACGACACCCGGTCCGCGCAGGCGGCGCTCGACCTCATCGACGAGCTCGGCGGGCCGTCGGCCTGGGCGAAGGCCGTCGGCTCGGTACCGGTCGCAAGCTTCACCGTGACGAAGCTGCGCTGGCTGGCCGAAAACGAGCCGAAGCTCGCCGACCGCGTGGCGCGCGTGCTGCTCCCGCACGACTGGCTGACCTGGAAGCTCACCGGCGGCGACCCGGTCACCGACCGCGGCGACGCGTCCGGCACCGGCTACTTCTCGCCGTCCGACAACGCCTACCGTCTCGACGTCCTCAGCCACGCCTTCGGCGGCCGGACGCCGGAGCTGCCGACCGTGCTCGGCCCGGCCGACGCCGCCGGCCACACCCCCGACGGCGTGCTCGTCTCGGCCGGCACCGGCGACAACATGGCCGCCGCGCTCGGGCTGGAGCTCAAGCCCGGTGACGCCGTCGTCTCGCTCGGCACCAGCGGCACCGTGTTCGGCGTCGCCGAGACCGGCGCGGCCGACGTCAGCGGCGAGGTCGCCGGGTTCGCCGACGCCACCGGCCGCTTCCTCCCGCTCGCCTGCACCCTCAACGCCGCCCGCGTCCTCACCGCGACGGCCGCGATGCTCGGCGCGACGCTCAGCGAGTTCGACCGCCTCGCCCTGACCGCCGAACCCGGCGCCGGCGGGCTGACCTTCCTGCCCTACCTGGACGGCGAGCGCACCCCGAACCTGCCCGGCGCCACCGGCTCGTTGTCCGGGCTGACCAGGGACAACATGACCCCGGAGAACCTCGCCCGCAGTGCGGTCGAAGGCATGCTCTGCGGCCTGGCCGCCGGCCTCGACGCGGTCCGCGCGCACGGCCTCGACGTGCAGCGCGTGCTGCTGATCGGCGGTGGCGCGCAGTCGCGGG
Source organism: Amycolatopsis vancoresmycina (assembly GCF_000716785.1). Taxonomy (GTDB): domain Bacteria; phylum Actinomycetota; class Actinomycetes; order Mycobacteriales; family Pseudonocardiaceae; genus Amycolatopsis; species Amycolatopsis vancoresmycina. The sequence continues at coordinate 341,623 of NZ_JNYY01000005.1, read as the reverse complement.
CCGTCCGCGCGGTCGCGCCGCTGGTCTTCGGCGTGCCCGTGCAGCTGCCCGAAGTCGCCGAGTACGTCGCGCTCGGCGCGGCGCGGCAGGCGGCGTGGGCCCTGGCTTCCAGTGCGGAACCCCCGTCCTGGCAGGAGAACCAGAAGCTCCGGCTCGAGCTGGACGAGCCGACCGAGGCGCAGCGCGCCGAGGGCCACCGGATCCAGCAACGCCACCTCGAAGCCCGCGAAGCGGCGTACGGGGTCCGGCGGAATCTCGGAGAGGACTGACCGATGGCTTCCATCACCTACGACAAGGCGACCCGCCGCTACCCGGGTGCCGAGCGGCCCGCGGTCGACGCGCTGGACCTGCAGATCGAGGACGGCGAGTTCCTCGTGCTGGTCGGCCCGTCCGGCTGCGGCAAGTCGACCAGCCTGCGCATGCTCGCCGGCCTGGAGGACATCGACGACGGCGCCGTCTGGATCGGCGACCGCGACGTCACCCAGCTGCCGCCGCGCTCGCGCGACATCGCGATGGTGTTCCAGAACTACGCGCTGTACCCGCACATGACGGTCGCGCAGAACATGGGCTTCGCGCTGAAGATCGCCGGCCGCCCCGCGTCGGAGATCAAGCAGAAGGTCCTCGAGGCGGCGAAGCTGCTGGACATCGAGCAGTACCTCGACCGCAAGCCGAAGGCGCTCTCCGGTGGTCAGCGCCAGCGTGTCGCGATGGGCCGCGCGATCGTCCGCGAGCCGCAGGTCTTCCTGATGGACGAGCCGCTGTCGAACCTCGACGCGAAGCTGCGTGTCTCGACCCGTACGCAGATCGCCGCGCTGCAGCGCCGCCTCGGCGTCACGACGGTGTACGTCACGCACGACCAGGTCGAGGCCATGACGATGGGTGACCGCGTCGCGGTGCTCTCGGACGGCCTGCTCATGCAGTGCGACACCCCGCGCGCGTTGTACGACAAGCCCGCAAACGCTTTCGTCGCCGGGTTCATCGGCTCGCCGGCGATGAACCTCGTCACCGCGAAGCTGACGGCGGACGGCGCCGAGGTCGGTGGCGCGCGCGTGCCGCTGACCCGCGAGACCATCGCGGCGGCCGACGGCGACACCGTGACCCTCGGCTTCCGGCCGGAGGCCCTCGAGGTCGCCACCGGTGAAGGCACCCTGCCGATCAAGGTGGAGCTGGTCGAGGAGCTCGGCTCGGACGCCTACGTCTACGGCAAGCTCGCCGAGACCGACGCGGCCGACAACAAGTCGAACGTCGTCGCCCGGGTCGACCCGCGCACGCCGCCGGCCATGGGCGACACGCTCAACCTGCGGATCCGCCCCGACGAGCTGCACGTGTTCTCCGCCACGTCCGGGCTGCGCCTGCCCTGACCTCGGGTCATGGGAAACTGGAGGGCGCCATGACCTCCAGTTTCCCCCGCGCCCAGGTCGACATCGACCTCGACGCGATCCGCCACAACCTCACCCTGCTGGGCGCCCGCGCGCCCGGTTCCCAGGTGATGGCCGTGGTCAAAGCCGACGCCTACGGCCACGGCGCGCTGCCGGTGGCGCGCGCCGCGGTCGAGGCCGGGGCGTCCTGGCTGGGCACGTGTTCGCTCGGCGAGGCCCTCGCTCTCCGCGAAGCCGGCATCGAGACCCGGCTGTTCAGCTGGCTGGACACCCCGGACGTCGACTTCGCCGCCGGGATCGAGGCCGGCGTCGACCTCGCGGCCAGCTCGCTGGGTGAGCTTCGCCGCATCGCCGCGGCCGCGAAACCGGGTACCCGGGCGCGTGTGCACCTCAAAATCGACACCGGGCTCTCCCGCAACGGCTGCCCGCCGTCCGCCTGGGCCGAGCTGGTCGACGCGGCGGCCGCCGAACCGCGGGTCGAGGTCGTCGCGATCTGGTCCCACCTCGCGTGCGCCGACGAACCGGACCACCCGGCCACCGACGAGCAGGCCAAGCGCTTCGCCGAGGCGTACGACACCGCCCGTTCCGCCGGGCTCGACCCGATGCGGCACCTGGCGAACTCCGCGGCCCTGCTCACCCGCCCGGACCTGCACTTCGACGTCGTCCGGCCCGGCATCGCGATGTACGGGCTCAACCCGGTCCCGCAGGCCGAAGACCTGCGGCCGGCCATGACGTTCCGGTCGGCGGTCGCGCTGGTCAAGCGGATCGAGGCCGGGGAATCGGTGTCCTACGGGCACACCTGGACCGCGTCGCGGGACACGAACCTGGCGCTGGTCCCGGCCGGGTACGCCGACGGCGTCCCGCGGTCGCTGTCCGGCCGGATGGACGTCTGGCTCGGCGGGCGGCGGCGGCCGGTCGCCGGGCGGGTCTGCATGGACCAGCTCGTGGTCGACTGCGGTGACTACACCCCGGCCGTCGGCGACGAGGTCGTCCTGTTCGGCGCCGGCACGCACGGCGAGCCGACCGCCCGGGAATGGGCCGGCAAGCTGGGGACCATCGACTACGAGATCGTGACGTCGATGTACCGGCCGCGGGTCCGGCGCCGGTATCTGGGGGAACGCTCGTGACACCTTCACGACGACTGCTGGCCATCGCCGGCGGGGTCGGGGCCGTGGCCACCGGGACCGCCGCCGCCATCGCCGTCGCCGCGCAACAGCGGCGGCACAGTGAGGATCCGTACGTGGACGAGCCGCTGGGGGAGCTGAAGCCCGACCGTACGTCGACGGTCGCGGCCGAGGACGGCACGCCGCTTTCGGTCGAGGAAATCGACCCGGAAGACGGCGGCGAACCGGAACTGACCGTCGTGGGGGTGCACGGCTTCGCGCTTTCGCGGCGCTGCTGGCACTTCCAGCGCCGCGACCTCGCGTCGCTGCGGCTGCCGCGCGTGCGTCAGGTGTACTACGACCACCGCAGCCACGGCCTCTCAGGCGCGGCTTCGGCCGAGACGTCGACGATCGAGCAGCTGGCCCGCGACCTGGACTGCGTGCTGCGGTCCGTGGTGCCGGACGGCCCCATCGTGCTGATGGGGCACTCCATGGGCGGCATGGTCATCATGGAGCTGGCCGCCGAGTTCCCTTCGCTCTTCGAAGACCGCGTGTGCGGGGTTGCCTTCATCGCGACCGCGGCGGGCGAAGTCGGGGCACGCGGGTTGCCGCGTTCGCTGCTCTCGAAGTACAACCCGCTGACGCGCGCGGCGGGCGGCCTCGCGGGGTGGCAGCCGGGGTTGGTGGAGTTCGTCCGCGCGGCCGGCGGGCAGCTGACGCGGCAGGCCGTGCGCCGGCTGGCGTTCGGCAGTCGTGACGTCGCACCCCGGCTCGTCGACTTCATGCTCGAGATGCTCGAAGTGACGCCGGTGCGCGGGCTCGTCAACTTCGTCGACACGCTCGGCAGTCACAACCGCTACGCGGCGCTGGCCGGGTTGAAGCACGCCGAAGTGCTGGTCATCGGCGGCGATTCGGACCGGTTCACGCCGTTCGCGCACGCCGAGCGGATCGCGGCCGAGCTGCCCGACGCGGAGCTGGTGCGCGTCCGCGGCGCCGGCCACATGGTCCAGCTCGAGCAGCCCGAGCTGGTGAACAGCCATCTGATCGATCTTCTGCAACGCTGTTCCGGTGTGGACGGCGAATCCTCGTCCCGGCGAACCTGGTGGTGGCAGCGTTGAGTTTCGTGTTCCCGACCCCCGAAGAGACCATGGACTTCGGGCGCGCCCTCGGCCGCGCGTTGCGCGCGGGTGACCTGGTCTTGCTGGCCGGGCCGCTCGGCGCGGGCAAGACGACGCTGACCCGCGGCATCGCGGACGGCCTCGGTGTCGGCGGCCGGGTGAGTTCGCCGACGTTCGTGCTGGCTCGGGTGCATCCGGCTGGTACTTCGGGCGTGCCGTTGGTGCACGTCGACGCGTACCGGCTGGGCGGCGATCTCTCGCAGCTGGATGACCTCGACCTGGACACGGACCTCGAGCGCTCGGCGATCGTGGTCGAGTGGGGCGAGGGTTCGGCGGAACGGCTGTCTTCGGACTACCTGGTGGTGCGCCTGGACCGCCGTGAGGACGACGTCCGCGAGATCACGCTGGAACCGCACGGCACGTGGGCCGACCGCACTCCGGACCTCGCCCAAGCGTCGTGAGTGGTAAGGCGCGTTAGAACCCGCCTTACCACTCACGACCTCGGTAGCTGCTCAGCCGCCGTTGTACTGCTGGTAGGTCGGTGCTCGGAATGTCCTGGTGCCCGCGCCTGCGATCTTGTCCACCGCTCGCAGGAATTTCGGCCCCATCTTCGCCGCGGCCTGCCGGACCGGGTGCGTTGCTCCGAAGTCCTCCGGGTTCGGCTGGCCGTGCGCGAACATCGAGTAGATCAACACCGGCTTGCCCGCTGCGTCGAACATGATGCCCGCTTCGTTGCGGCCGTCGTTCAGCCAGCCCGCCTTCGTTGCGATCCTTGCCCGGTCGATCGATGACATCTCGCGCCGGATGCCGTCGGTGAACGCCACCTGCGACCGCAGGATCGACAGCAGGTAGTCCGTCGACGCCGGGCTCAGCAGGGTGCCTGCGACCAGGGCCTTCAGCAGGTCGTGGGTCTCGCGCGGGGTGGTCTGGCCGAGGAAGTAGCGGTTCGGGTTCGCCACCGGCGTCACCTGGGTCTTGGGGAAGCCCTTGGCCACCAGGATCTGGTTGATCTCGGCCGCCGGGACCACGAGCCCCGCCAGGCGGACGCACGTGTCGTCCGAAACCGTGAGGAACAGCGACAGGACGTGGCCCAGTGTGAACGCGCTCGGGTACGCCTTGTCCAGGATGATGATGCCGTCGCCACCCGGTACGACGATGCTCTCCGGTACCTGGACCTGCTGGTCCAGCGTGAGCAGGCCGCGGTCGATCTTGTCCATCAGGGTGACCGCGACGGCCACCTTGTTGACGCTGTACGCCTCGACGACCTCGTCGGACGCCACGTCGACGGCCACCCCGTCGGCCACGCTGATGTAGGAGTTCCAGACGCCGCCCGCCTCGGCGGCCGCGGTGTCGTAGACGCGCTGCACTTTCTGCCTGGCCCGGTCCGGTGTGGCCGGGCTGGCCTCGATGTCTGCTTCCTGCGCGTACGCGGGAGAGCCGGCCAGAACGCTTCCGGCGGCGATGGCGGTCCCCAAACCGAACGCCGCTCGCCTGTTGAGTCGATACCCCATCGCAAGATCCAACCACGGACCTCGTGAGTGAGAAACAGTGTTCTAACGCTGTTTCTCACTCACGACCGCGCGGGCGACGCCCAGATCCACCAGGTCCTGGGGACGCAGGTGCAGCTGGTTGGCGATGTCCGGCACCTCCGACGCCGGGCGCTTGAGGATCGCCGCCGCGGCTTCCGGGGACGTCACCGAGAAGTACGCGTCCGGTGTCACCCACGTCGATCCCGCCGCGGCGAACGCCAGTGCGCCGCCCGAGCCGCCTTCGCCGATCACCAGTGTTGTCACCGGGACCGACGCCGTCGCCACCGCCTCGAACAGCTCCGCGATCGCGCCGCCCGCGCCCGCCTGCTCGGCCGCCGCGTCGTTCGCCGCGCCCGGGGTGTCGACCAGCGTCAGCACCGGGATGCCGAGCCGGGACGCCAGCCGGACCAGGCGGGCCGCCGTCCGGAAGCCCGAGGGCAACGTCGGCGTGCCGCACTGGGCCGCGTACGCGATCGTCCGGCCGTCGCGCCAGCCGAAGCCGCACGCGACGCCGGGGTCCGCGCCGCCCACGCGGTCGCCGCTGATGTCTTCCCGCCAGTCGAAGTACGCGTCGAGGTACTCCGCGGCCCGGGCCCGCTCCGGCGAGCGCGCCGCCTGGACCGCCTCCCAGCCGGTCGAAGGCAGCGAAGCGGCCCGCAACGCCGAAGGCGGGGGAGCCGCCGCCGACGAACGCGCGGTCAGCAGCCGCAGCCACCGCTCCAGCGTCACGCCGAGTGCGTCCGGCTCGACCACGGCGTCGACCTGACCCCAGGCGAAATGCGCCTCCGCGGTGTACGCCTCCGGCGAGCCCGGCGGCCGCACCCGCGAGCCCGCGAAGCCGACCTGCGCCTCCGGCAGCGCGAGGACGACGTCGGCGCCCGCGCCGAGCGTCGCCCAGCCGCCGCCGGTCGTCGGGTCGCGCAGCACCGCGAGCTGCGGGATGCCCACCGACCGCGTCAGCGCCGACGCCCGCGCCACCCGCTGCAGCTGCATCAGCGCCCGCATGCCCTGCTGCATGCGGCTGCCGCCGGTCGCGACCAGCGACACCACCGGCAGCCGCGCGTCGCGGGCGTGCGCGAACGCCGCTTCGATCCGGTCGCCGGTCCGCTGCCCGAGCGACCCGCCGAGGAAGCCGAACTCGAACGCGATCAGCACGGCTTCGACGTCGCCGATCTTGGCCGTGCCGCAGACGACCGACTCTTGCTCGCCGGTGCGTGCTTCCGCGGCGGACCGCGCTTCCCGGTAGCCCGGCCAGCCGATCGGGCCGTCGGCGGGCTCCTCACGCAGCGGCGTGGCGAACTCCGTGAAGCCGTTCGCGATCGCGCCGACGACCTCGCGCGCCGGCAGCCTAGGCACCGAGCGCCCGCTTCATGACCTTGCCCATGTCGTTGCGCGGCAACGCATCCAGGAACCGGACGACCCGCGGGCGCTTGTGCGGCGCCAGCAGCCTGGCCACGTGGTCGGCCAGTTCGGTCTCCGAAGGTGGCGGCCCGGCAGGCACGATCCACGCCACGATCCGCTCGCCGAGGTCGTCGTCCGGCTCACCGGTGACGGCCGCTTCGGCGACGCGCGGGTGTTCGAGCAGCGCGTTCTCGATCTCGCCCGCGCCGATCTTGTACCCGCCGCTCTTGATCAGGTCGGTCGCCTTGCGCCCGACGATCTGGACGTACCCGTCGGCGTCGCGGGTGGCCATGTCGCCGGTGCGGAACCAGCCGTCGTCGAACGCCGCCGCGGTCGCGTCCGGCCGGTTCAGGTACCCGGTGAACATGTTCGGGCCGCGGACCTGGATCTCGCCGACGGTTTCGACGTCGTCGATCACTTCGCCGGCGTCGCCCACCAGCCTGAGGTCCACCCCGCGCAACGGGACGCCGACCGTGCCGGGTTTGCGCTCGCCGTCCGCGCGGACGCTCGTGTTCATCAGCGTCTCGGTCATGCCGTAGCGCTCCACGACCTGCTGGCCGGTCGCCGCGGTGATCCGCTGGTGGTCGTGCACCGGCAGCGCCGCCGACCCGGAGACGAGCAGCCGGGCCCGCTTGAGCGCGTCGGCCAGCGCCGGATCGGAGCCGACCTCGCCGGCGATGCGGTGGTACATCGTCGGCACGCCGAACAGCATGGTCGCGCCGGCGTCGAGTTCCCGGGCGACGCCCTCGGTCGAGAACCGGCCGAGGTGGCGGACCGAGCCGCCGCGGCGCAGCGGGCCGAGGATGCCGAGGATCAGGCCGTGCACGTGGAACAACGGCAGCGCGTGCACCAGCACGTCGGCGGCGGTCCACGCCCAGGCGTCCTCCAGGGCGTCCAACGTGGTCGCGAGGGCGCGGCGGGGGAGCACGACGCCCTTCGGCGGGCCGGTGGTGCCCGAGGTGTAGACGATCAGCGCCGGGCTTTCGGGGTCGGCCTCCGGCGGGATCGGCGCGCCCTCGCCGGTGAGCGGGATGTCGCGGCGCGGCAGGGCGGCGAGCCCGGCGGGCAGCTCCGCGCCCGGCTCGGCCAGGACGAGGGCCGGTTCGCTGTCGGCGAGGATGTGCGCCAGCTCGCGTTCGCCGATCTTCGGGTTGAGCGGCACCGCCGGCACCCCGGCGAGCAGCGCGGCGACGACCGCGACGCTCGTGTGCACGGTCGGCGTCGCCCACACCGCCACCCGGCCGGGCGGCAGCTCGCGGGCGAGGCCGCCGGCGACGGCGGCGAGGGCGTCGTAGGACAGGGCGTGGTCGCCGAAGCGCAAGGCTTCCTTCGCGGCACCGGCGACGATCGTGGGGAACAACGGGTCGGGCACCGCGGGGACCTCCCAGTGTCGGACTCGAAACGCACGTTACCGTGCTGATCGGTCCCCTGCAGCAAGCAGGCGAAGACGCTGGTCGTAGGCTGGGACACCGTGTTGGTACTGGCGATCGATACCTCGACCCCGGCGGTGACCGCCGGCGTCGTCGCGCTCGACGGCGATGCGGTCGTGACCCGCGGTGACCGCGTCACGGTGGACCCCCGCGCCCACGGCGAGCTGATCATGCCGCACGCCTTGGCCGCCGCCGAAGCCGCCGGCGTGACGCTGAAGGACCTCGACGCGATCGTCGCCGGCGTCGGCCCCGGGCCGTTCACCGGCCTGCGCGCCGGAATGGCCACCGCGGCCGCGCTCGGCCACGCCCTCGGCCTCCCGGTGCACCCGGTCTGCAGCCTCGACGCGCTGGCCGCCGACGTCACCAGCGGTGGCAGCCCGTTCCTCGTGATGACCGACGCCCGTCGCCGCGAGGTCTACTGGGCGGCCTACGACGCCGAGGGGCGGCGCACCGACGGCCCGCAGGTCCAGCGGCCCGCCGACGTCGAGACCGACGTCAAGGCGGCGGCCGGGGACGGCGCGCTCCTCTACGCCGCCGCGCTCGACGTCCAGCCGATCGAACCGCGGTTCCCGTCGCCGGCCGGGCTGGTCAAGGCGGCTCGGCGTGCCCTGCTCGCTTCGGAGCCGCCGGCCCCGCTGACGCCGTTGTACCTGCGGCGTCCCGACGCCGTCGAGCCCGCCGCGCCGAAACGGGTGACCACCCCGTGAGACTCGGGCCGCTGCGCCGCATGGACATCGCCCGGTGCGTGGAAATCGAGCAGATCCTCTTCCCGGGCGACGACCCGTGGAGCGCCCGCGCCTTCCACTCCGAACTGGACGCGGGCAACTTCTACCTCGCCGCGCGCCCGGACGAAGGCGACGAACTGCTCGGGTACGCCGGGCTGGCCGTCGTCGGGCGCCGCCGCGGCGAGTACGAGGCGACCGTGCACACCATCGGCGTCGCGCCGGAACACCAGGGCCAGGGCATCGGCAAGGCGCTGCTGCAGGCGCTTTTGGTGCGGGCCGACGAGTTCGAGGCGCCGGTCTTCCTCGAGGTCCGCACGGACAACACGACGGCGCTCGCCCTGTACGAGCGCCACGGCTTCGAACGGCTCGGCATCCGGAAGCGCTACTACCAGCCTTCCGGCGCCGACGCGTACACGATGGTCCGCCCGGCGCGGACGCGGGACGGGGTGGCGGGCTGATGGCACGCATCATCATGGGTATCGAGAGCTCGTGCGACGAGACCGGCGTCGGCTTGGTCCGCCTGCACGACGACGGCACGGTCGAGCTGCTGGCGGACGAGGTCGCGTCCAGCGTCGAGCAGCACGCTCGGTTCGGTGGCGTGGTGCCCGAGGTCGCCAGCCGGGCGCACCTGGAGGCGATGGTCCCGACCACTCAGCGTGCGTTCGCCACGGCCGGGTTGTCGATGTCCGATGTGGACGCCATCGCCGTGACGGCGGGGCCGGGTCTGGCTGGTGCGCTGCTCGTTGGTGTCTCGGCGGCGAAGGCGTACGCGACGGCGCTGGACGTGCCGCTGTACGGCGTCAACCACCTGGCCGGGCACATCGCGGTCGACACCCTGCAGCACGGGCCGTTGCCTACGCCGTGCCTGGCGCTGCTGGTTTCGGGTGGACACACGCAGCTGCTGCGCGTCGACGACATCGCGTCGTCGATCGTCGAGCTTGGGTCCACTGTGGACGATGCGGCCGGGGAGGCGTACGACAAGGTCGCGCGGGTGCTCGGGCTGCCTTATCCGGGTGGGCCGCCGATCGACAAGGCGGCGCAGAACGGCGACTCGGCCGCGATCGCGTTCCCCCGCGGCATGACCGGCCCGCGCGACGCCGCGTTCGATTTTTCCTTCTCGGGCTTGAAGACCGCGGTCGCCCGGTGGGTCGAAGGGGCGGCCCGGCGCGGCGAGGGGATCCCGGTGGACGACGTCGCGGCGTCGTTCCAGGAGGCGGTCGTGGACGTGCTGACGGCGAAGGCGATCCGCGCGGCGAAGGAGCAGGGCATCACCACCATGGTGATTTCCGGTGGGGTGGCGGCTAATTCGCGGCTCAAGGAGCTGGCGGGGGAGCGTTGTGCGGCGGCGGGCATCGAGCTGCGCGTCCCGAAACCCCGCCTGTGCACGGACAACGGCGCGATGATCGCGGCGCTGGGCGCGCACGTGGTGGCGGCGAAGCGCCCGACCGCACCACTGGACTTCAGCGCGAACCCGGCCCTGCCGGTGAACGTGGTGTCCCTCTAGCTGCCGGGTCGTGAGTGGTAAGGAGGGTTAGAACCCTCTGTTGAGTCTCAGGACATCGCCGACAGTTGATGTCTCAGGACATCGCGGACACTGACCGGCCTGTCAGTGTGATGACCAGCAGTTTTGTGGTGATCATGCAGCGATGGGCAGAGCAGGGTTTTCGATGGATCCTGAGTTCGTCGCCGCGGTCGCCCGGACCGCTCACGGCGAGAAGATCAACGTGGCATGGTTCTGCCACGAACACGGCCTATCCCGCGACACCTTCTACAAATACCTCAACCGGTTCCGGGCCGAGGGCACCGACGGGTTCACCCGCCGCAGCACCGCCCCGCACCACCACCCGAGCGCACTGGGCCCGGAGGTGGCCGAGGCGGTGCTGCGAGCCCGCAAAGAACTCGCCGAGGCCGGCCTCGACAACGGCCCAATCTCCATCCGCTGGCGCCTGGAAGACACCGGCATCACCCCCGTGCCCTCCCGCGCCTCGATCCACCGGATCCTGCGCGCCCACGGCCAGATCACCCCCCAGCCCCGCAAGAAACCGAAAACGCGGCGGCGGTTCGAATACGCCGACCCCAACGGCTGCTGGCAGATCGACGGCATGGAGCACTACCTCGCCGACGGCACCAAGGTCTGCATCATCCAGATCCTCGACGACCACTCCCGCCTCGACGTCGGCACCTACGCCGCGGACGGGGAAACCACCACCGCCACCTGGGCCGCCCTGCAACAGGCCTTCGCCGGGCACGGCCTGCCCGTCAGGCTGCTCTCGGACAACGGGCTGGCCTTCACCGGCCGACACCGCGGCCGGATGGTGGAGCTGGAACGCCGCCTCGCCGCCCTCGGGATCACCAGCATCGCCGCCACTCCGCACCACCCGCAGACCTGCGGGAAGAACGAACGCGTCCACCGGACCCTGCAGAAATGGCTCGCCGCGCGGCCGCCCGCCGACACCCTCGCCCAGCTGCAGCAACTGCTCGAGGAGTACCGGCAGATCTACAACCATCGCCGCCATCAAAGCCTCGGTGGTGACACGCCTTGGCAGCGTTACCACGCCCGGCCGAAAGCCATCCCCGCCACCAGCCCGCGCCGGCCCAGCGGTGTCACCACCCGGCCGGTCTCGGCCACCGGCGTGCTCGCCTTCTCCGGCTGCTCCATCGTCCTCGGCCGCCGATGGGCCGGGCACACCGCCACCGTCTACTGGCAAGGCGACCGCGTCACCGTCATGATCGGCGACACGGTCGCCCGCCAGCTCACACTAGACCGATCGGTACGCTACCAACGCCTCACCAACCACACACTGTCCGCGAACTCCTGAGACAGATCTGTCCGTGAGGTCCTGAGACATGACAGAGGGTTAGAACCCTCCTTACCACTCACGACAAGTCTGGGCCTACGAAGCCGCTGCTGGGGCCACTGCCCGGACGCCCAGCAGTTCCTCGATCGCCGCGACCGCCAGTACCGCCGCGTTCCCTTCTCCGTATGGGTTTCCGGCCTGCGCCGGGTGCAGCTCGCCGCTCAGGAGGCGGGCTGCCAGGTCTGCTATTCGCTCGGTGTTCGTGCCTGCCAGCCATGCCGAGCCCGCCTCGACCGCCTCCTGGCGCTCGGTCACGTCGCGCAGGACCACCACCGGGGTGCCGAACGTCGGGGCCTCCTCCTGGATCCCGCCCGAGTCCGTCAGCACCAGGGATGCCAGGCGCAGCGCCCGGATCAGGTCCGGGTACTCCAGCGGGTCCGTCACCGTCACCCGGGGCAGGCCGCCCAGTGCCGCCTCCACCTGGGTGCGGACCTGGGGGTTCGGGTGGGCCGGGAACAGCACCTGGATGTCCGGGTGCTCGGCCACGATCAGCTGTACCGCCGCCAGGGTCCGCTCCAGTGGCTCACCCCAGGACTCGCGGCGGTGGGACGTCACCAGCACCAGCCGTTCGCCGGCCTCCGCGATCTCCATCTCCAGCAACGCCAGCGCCGTGTCGCGGGCCGGGAGGTCGCGGGCCGCGATGGCCAGCGCCGCGTCGACCACCGTGTTGCCCGTGACCGCGATCTGCCGGCGCGCCACGCCTTCTGAGCGCAACGCCGCCGCCGCGCCGAGCGTCGGGGTCAGGTGCAGGGCTGCCAGGCGCGACACCATCTGGCGGGCGCCCTCCTCCGGGAACGGGGCCGTGAGGTCGTTCGTGCGCAGGCCGGCCTCCAGGTGGACCACCGGGATGCCCAGCCAGAACGCCGCCAGCGCGCCCGCGAGCGTCGTCGTCGTGTCGCCCTGGACGACCAGTGCGGCCGGGGCGTGGCGGCGCAGCGTTTCGTCGAGCGCGGGCAGCAGGCTCGCCACCAGTTCGGCCTGGCCGCCGGTGATGCGCGGGGGCACGTCCAGCCACACGTCCGCCGTCAGGCCGAACGGTTCCAGCGCCTGCTCGACCATCCCCGCGTGCTGGCCGCTGTGGACCAGGACCGGGCGCAGCACCGGGTGCGCCGCCAGCGCCAGCGCCAACGGCGCGAGCTTGACGGCTTCGGGCCGCGTTCCGGCCAGCAACATCACTTCCACCCCGGGCCGCCCCTTCTCCGCATCACCCAGTATCCGGCAAATTTCCGCCGACGGGGGCCGCCGGCGTGCGAGGGGCACACGCCGGCGGCCCGGTTTCTCACTCCCGCGCCCGGGAGAGACGGCGGTTGCGGCGGTGGACGGCGATCAGCGCGACGGTCCCGAGCAGGACCAGGAGCACGCCGACGGCCAGCCACCACCCGACATCGGCACCGGTGGCGGCGAGGGTGCCCACCCCGCCACCGGCCACCCCGATTCCGGCGCCCGGCATCCGGTACATCCCGACCTCGCTCAGGCCTGCGCCGAACGGCGGCGGAGGACGCGGGTGCCGACCGGCACCGCGATGGCGCCGAGCAGCCCGAGCCCGATCCACAGGCCCGCACCCGACGCCAGCGGCATCGGCGGCGCGGCCGGGCCGCAGGTCGCCGACGACACGACGACGTCGCCCGAGCCGAGCGCGTTCAGGCCCTCGCCGAGCAGCTTCACGTGGACGGCGTTGACCGTGAGGCTGCCGTCGGGGTTCTTGACCTGCTCGTTCAGGATGATCGTGGCGACGTTCAGCGTGCCGAGGCCGACCTTGATCTGCGTGTTCGCCGCCGGGGCCGCGTCGACCGCGCCGACGCTGCCGAGGTCGGCGCCGACCAGTTTCGTGCTGCCTTCGACGCCCTTCTGCGTCGCGGTGCAGACGGCCTCGACGAGCTTGATGCCGACGTTGCCGAGCGCCGCCTTCAGCAGGGGCAGGGTGACGTCGGCGGTGCTCGCCTTCGCCGTCACCGCACCGGAATTGTCGTCGCGCTTGGCCTCGGCGTTGATCGCGCCGGCCTTGAGGATGCCGGTGAGGTCGACCTTCGCCAGGCTGCTGCTCGTCGGGCCGGCGGTGTTCGCGGCCGCGAACGGGCCCGCCTTCACCGCGTCCTGGCCGAGCAGCTTGACGTCGACCTTGACGCCGTAGGCGGATCCGTCGCCGGGGGCCGCCGAAGCGGGGGCCGCGCCGGCGAGCACGACGCTCGCCACGACCGCGGCGAGCAGCCCGCCACGGCGCACGAGGGAGCTCTTCTTCAAGGGGTCCTCCGAAATTCGCTGGATTCATCGGGGGGTGCGTGACGGCGGCGCGGATCGAACTCGCTTGCCTCGACTCGCCACGCGGATCGACTATCGCGAAGACCGCGCCGAATAGCACACAATATTTCCCGAATCACCGGATCGGGTAAAGCTGGACGCGGTTTCCGCAGGTCGTTCCGACGTCACCTGGATGGCGTAACAAGTTCGCGAGTGTGTCAGCCGAATGGGACGGCGTTTCCACCCCTCCGAGTGGAAACGTCCGGCGCAGGTGTTCTACGCTCGCCCGTGCCCCGCAACTTGCGTCGGAAAATCGGCACCGAGAGGAACGTCGTGGCGGTAGCGAGCGCTCCGAACTCAGGAATGACAAGGTTTCCGCTGGTGGTGGCGTTGAGTGCGCTGGCCGCCGCGGGGGTCGTGGTGGTGCTGGCCGAGCGGCTCTACCGCGAGCTGGAAGTGCGGCTCGCCGGCGCAATACTCGACGTGATCACTACATCGGGTGTTTATGTGTCACCCGATCGGGAGTCCGTTTACTTTGGGTTGACAAGTGCTACTCCGTTCGGGTTGAGAATGACGCCGGAATGCTCTTCGGCGTTCCTTTTGCTCCCGCTGCTCGTTGTGACGATGGTCATGCTGTACTTCCGCCCGTCGAATGCGCGGCGGCTCTTCTTTTCGCTCGGCATTTCGGCACTCGTCGTCGTGCTGGTGAATCAGCTGCGCATTTTCACGATCGTCGGGCTCGTGCACGGCCTCGGCACCGACGAGGGCTACTACTGGGGCCACACGCTGCTCGGCTCGATGGTCAGCGTGTTCGGCGGCGCGGTCTCGATCGTCCTGTTCGTCCGGCTCGCCACCCGGAAGAAGAAGCCGTGAACGTCAAGGTCCTGCTGGCGATCACGCAGGCGTTCGCGCTCACCATGAGCGTGGCGTTCCTCGTGTACGTCGTCGTGATCGTGGTGCCGTACCTGCGCCGCCGGCCCGGCCCGGCCGGCGACCCGGCCGAGTTCACCTGGCACTTCTTCGTGCCGTGCCGCGACGAGCAGACGGTCATCCGCGAGACGATCCGCTACCTGCGCACCACGTTCCGCCGGGCGCACGTCTGGGTCGTCGACGACGACTCCGAGGACCGCACGGCACGGGTCGTCCGGATGCTGTGGCGGCGGCACGGCGGCTACGACCCGTACCTGCACCTGGTGCCGCGTACACGCCCCGAAGCCCGGACCGGCAAGGGCGACGCGCTCAACGCGGCCTACCGCGCCCTGACCGACTGGATGGGCCCGGACGCGAGCCGCGACGACGTCGTCGTGGTGGTCGTCGACGCCGACGGCCGCCCGGCGCCGAACTGCCTGGCGGTCTGCGCGGCGGACCACCTCTTCGGCGACCCGGAGGTCGGCGCGGTCCAGCTGGACGTCCGGATGAGCAACGCCGGGACCCCGCCGCCGTCGCGCAACCCGGCCGGCCGTTGGTTCGGGCTGAAGCTCGCGCAGCTGCAGGACCTGGAGTTCCGGACGGCGATCGCGGCGATCCAGACCTCCCGCGGCCTCACCGGCACGATCTCGATGGGCGGCAACGGCCAGTTCACCCGCCTCACCGCGCTCGATTCGATCGCGGGCGAGGCCGGGCAGCCGTGGCGCGGCTCGCTGCTGGAGGACTTCGAACTCGGCGTCCACCTGCTCACGGCGGGCTGGCGCACCGGGTTCACCCCGGATTCCCACGTGGCGCAGGAAGGGCTGTACAGCCTGCGGCGGTTCCTCGTGCAGCGCACGCGGTGGGGCCAGGGCACCATGCAGTGCGCCCGGTACCTGCGGCGGATCTGGGATTCGCCGCACGTCAGCACGCTCGGCGCGGCGGAGATGACGTACTACCTGGCCCAGCCGTGGCTGCAGCTGCTGGGTTCGCTGCTGTACCCGATCCCGTTCGTGCTGCTGGTGCTCGGCACGGCGGGCGACCCGGCGCAGGTGTGGACGTGGTTCACCGGCGGCGCCTGGATCCTGTTCGCCATCTACGGGTCGTTCGGGCTGCTGCCGTTCCTCGTCTGGGGCCCGATCTACCAGCTGAAGTGCCTGCGCAGCCGGAACGTCCTGCGCGGGCTGGGGATGGGCCTCGCCTACGCGGCCTACATCTACACGTTCTACGTGACGTCGTGGCGCGCGCTGTTCCGGCTGGTCCGCGGGCGCAACGGCTGGGCGAAGACGCGCCGCAACACCGAACGGGCGAACGGGGTGGAGGTCGCGCTCGACGCGTGAGCGCGACCGCCACCCCGGCCGGTCAGAACGCGGGGAGGAACCGGACGTCGTCCGCCTTGACGAAGGCGATCCGGTGCCCGAACTGGATCTGGACGTACTTCAGCTTGCCCTTCACCACCACGTGGTCGGCGACGTCGAAGGTGGTCGCCCAGTAGTACTCCGACCCGACCACACCGCCCGACGAGTACTTCTGGCCGGCGGAAAGCGGGTAGGGCAGCGGGGTGATGGCCTGCACGGTCACGCCGGCCGGGTAGGCCTCCGGCTCGGGGTAGGCGCGGCCGTACACCGGCACGGACGCGAGGCCGGCCTTCGGCGTCACGACCCAGCCGAACGCGGGCTTCGCGACCCGGGCGTTGCGCGGGTTGTGGAACCAGCCCTTCTGCCCGAGGTACCAGATCGCCGTCCAGTCGCCCCGCACTTCGGCGACGGCGTACTGCTGCCCGGTCGCGACGCGGCTGCCGACGTCGGCAACGTCCATTGTGGACGCCGTGCCCTTCGGGTGCAGCCCGATGTCGACCAGCAGCGGCGACGTCTCACTGGGCTCCGAGTGCAGCACGACGGCTTCCGAGCCCCGCGGCGTGCACGGCGTTCCGGGGCTGTCGCAGCCGGTGAACGCGGGCTGGTTCTTCGCGAAGTCCGGGTCGATGGTGACCAGCGACGAGCCGGGCAGCCCGAACCCGCCGAGCGGCGCGCCCAGCAGGTCGAAGTAGTGCGACCAGTCCCAGTAGGGGCCCGGGTCCCAGTGCATGCCGGCGATCGTCGACGGGACCGTGCCGGGGACGTTGTCGTGCCCGATGATGTGCGCCCGGTCGAGCGGGATGCCGTACTTGCGCGCGAGGTAGCCGACGAGCTTCGCGCTCGAGCGGTACATGGCCTCGGTGTACCAGGTGCCCTTCGCGGCGAAGCCCTCGTGCTCGATGCCGATCGACTTCGCGTTGACGTACCAGTTCCCGGCGTGCCACGCGACGTCCTTTGTCGGCACGTGCTGCGCGATCAGGCCGTCGTTGGAGCGGATCGTGTAGTGCCAGCTGACGTACGTCGGGTCCTGGGCGAGCTGCAGGACGCTGGCCCAGTAGCCCTCGGTGTCGTGGATGACGATGTGGTCGATCTTCTGGCTCTCGGGCCGGTTCGCGAGGTCGTGGTTGCCGTAGTCGTTGCCCGGCAGTTCCTGGTAGGGCGCCGGGACGGACTCGCAGGTGACCCGCCGCGGGCACTCGACGTTCGCGGGGTTCGCGTCGGCGTGCTGCGGAATGACGAGGTCCGGCGTGGCGGCGAGGGTGACCTGCTGGCCGTCGTCGGTGGTCCGGGCGGTGCCGGCCTTGACGGTCTCGAAGACCTCGTCGGCGAAGGTCTGCGCGGCAGCCTGGTCGGCCGAGCCGCTGTAGCGCGCGACGGCGTGGTACCAGTCGCCGTCGGTGTGGTACTTCGCGAGCAGGGCGGCGCCGCCGCGGATGTTCTGCGCCGGATCGGTGCGCAGCGTTTCCGCATCGGTGTGGAGCAGCTGCGCGGCCTCGTCGACGGTCTGCAACGCGGGCGGCGGGGCAGCGGGCCCGGCCTGCGGGAGCCGGGCCGGCCGGGCGTCGTCGCCGCGGGGGTCTTCGGTGCCTTCGTCGTGGTGGCTGGTGGCCACCCCGGCCGCGCGGAGGTCGGTGAGGTGCATGGGGCCGTACCCGGCCGAGGTGCTGGGGGTGCCGGCGTTGGCGTCCCAGCGCGATTCGAGGTAGGAGACGCCGAGGAGGATGTTCTCCGGGACACCGAACTCGCTCGCCGCGGCGGTGAAGTCGCGTTGGCGCTGGGAGGTGGTGTCGGCGTGCGCCGGAGTGGCGAGGCCGGTCAGGAGGGCGACGGCGGCGGCTGCGGCCGCCGTTCTCGGGATGGGGCGGGACATGGGCATGAACCCCCAGGGTGCAGGTGCCAGAGGTGAGAACCTAACCAGAAACTCACGCCGGGGGTAAGGCCGGTTCGGTGGATCCCTTTCAGTGCTCCCCGCTGCTCCTCGGCGCTGCTGGGGCGGGCCTGGCGCTGGTGAGTTCGGCGAGGAGGGCCCGGACCCGGCGGTCGATCTCGTCACGGATCGGCCGGATCCGCTCGGCCGCAAGCCCCGCGGGGTCGTCGAGCTGCCAGTCGAGGTACCGCTTGCCGGGGAAGACCGGGCAGGCGTCGCCGCAGCCCATCGTGATCACCACGTCGGCCGCCTCGACCGCGCCGGTCGTCAGGCGCTTGGGGAACTCGCGGGAGACGTCGATCCCCAGCTCGGCCATGACCGCGACCACCGCCGGGTTGACCTCGCTCGACGGCGCCGACCCGGCCGAGCGGACGGTGACGCGGCCGGCGGCGTGGTGGTGCAGCAGGGCCGCGGCCATCTGGGACCGGCCGGCGTTGTGGACGCAGACGAACAGCACCTCCGGGGCGTTCACGCGACGACCGCGTCGCCGGGGGCCAGCACGGCCGAAAGGTGGGCCAGGGCTTCGGGGTGGACGCGGTAGTAGACCCAGGTCCCGCGCCGCTCGCCGGTGATCAGGCCGGACTCGCGCAGCACCTTCAGGTGGTGGGAGATCGTCGGGCCGGTCAGGTCGAAGGCGTCGGTCAGGTCGCACACGCACGCCTCGCCGCCGGTGTGGGAGGCGATCAGCGACAGCAGCCGCAGGCGGACCGGGTCGGCCATCGCCTTGAACCGCTTCGCCAGCTCGGTGGCCTGCACCTCGGTCAGGGGGTCGCGGGCCAGCGGGGAGCAGCACTTGGCGATCGGCAGCTGTTTCGACACCCCTCTATCTTGACATCCATCTATCCAGTGGGCAAACCTGCTTAGACAAACGTCTATTCAAGGAGGCCACGATGTCACGGGTACAGCTCGCGCTGCGGGTGGGCGACCTCGAAGGCTCGGTCGAGTTCTACTCGAAGCTGCTCGGCGCGGAACCGGCCAAGCGCCGTCCGGGCTACGCCAACTTCGCCATCGCCGAGCCCGCGCTCAAGCTCGTGCTGCTCGCGGGGGAGCCGGGCCAGGCGACGGTGCTGGACCACCTCGGCGTCGAGGTCGAGTCGGCCGCCCAGGTCGGCGAGGCGAGCAGGCGGCTCACCGGCGAGGGCCTGGAGACGCTGACCGAGGACGACACCACCTGCTGCTACGCCGTCCAGGACAAGGTGTGGGTGCACGGCCCCGGCGGGGAACCGTGGGAGGTCTACACGGTGAAGGCCGACTCGCCGACGTTCGGCGCGGCGGGCGCCCGGCCCGAGGGCTGCTGCTCCTGACCGCGGGCGCATAACGGCCGGTCAGGCGAGGTCGGGTGGCTTTTCGGCACGCCGGGTGGACCCTCCTTGCGAGACTGGCACTCACGTGGATAGAGTGCTAATCGCACGGCCCGACAGCCCCGGCACCCGCGACGGCGGGGGTGGTAGAGCCGTAACCACATCCTGCCAACGCTTTCGACGACCGTGGAGGTCAACCCGGTGAGCGTGAACATCAAGCCGCTCGAGGACAAGATCGTTGTCCAGACGAGTGAGGCCGAGGAGACGACCGCTTCCGGCCTCGTCATCCCCGACACCGCCAAGGAGAAGCCCCAGGAGGGCAAGGTTCTGGCCGTGGGCCCGGGCCGGATCGACGACAAGGGCAACCGCGTCCCGCTGGACGTGAACGTCGGCGACGTCGTCATCTACTCCAAGTACGGCGGCACCGAGGTCAAGTACAACGGCGAGGACTACCTCATCCTGTCCGCCCGCGACGTGCTGGCCGTCATCAACTGACGTCCGCTCGCAGCGCATGACGCCCCGGGCCCCTGCAGAACGCCGGGGAGCGGGGCGTTCTTGCGTCCAGAGAAAGGTAAGCGGAACACGCTATGCCCAAGCAGATCAGTTTCGACGAGGACGCTCGTCGCGCGCTGGAGCGCGGGGTGAACAAGCTCGCCGACGCCGTCAAGGTCACCCTCGGCCCGCGCGGTCGCCACGTCGTGCTCGACAAGAAGTTCGGCGGCCCGACCATCACCCTCGACGGTGTCACCGTCGCCCGTGAGGTCGAGCTCGACGACCCGTTCGAGAACCTCGGCGCGCAGCTCGCCAAGAGCGTCGCCACCAAGACCAACGACGTCGCCGGCGACGGCACCACCACCGCGACCGTGCTCGCGCAGTCGCTGGTGAAGGTCGGCCTGCGCAACGTCGCGGCCGGCGCGAACCCGACCTCGATCGGCCGCGGCATCGAGGCCGCCGCGGAGAAGGTCATCGAGGTCCTCAAGGCCAAGGCCACCCCGGTCAAGGGCCGCGAGAACATCGCCCAGGTCGGCACCGTGACCTCCCGTGACGCCAACATCGGCGCCCTGCTCGGCGAAGCCGTCGAGAAGGTCGGCGAGGACGGCGTCATCACCATCGAGGAGTCGTCGACCCTGGCGACCGAGCTGGTGATCACCGAGGGCGTCCAGTTCGACAAGGGCTTCCTCTCGGCGCACTTCGCGACCAACCCGGAGGAGCAGAAGGCGATCCTCGAGGACGCCTACGTGCTGCTGCACCGCGAGAAGATCTCGGCGCTGGCCGACCTGCTCCCGGTGCTGGAGAAGGTCGTCGAGGCCAAGAAGCCGCTGCTGATCATCGCCGAGGACGTCGACGGCGAGGCGCTGTCCACCCTCGTGGTGAACTCGCTGCGCAAGACGATCACCGCCGTCGCGGTCAAGGCGCCGTTCTTCGGCGACCGCCGCAAGGCGTTCCTGGACGACCTCGCGGTCGTCACCGGCGGCGAGGTCATCTCCGCGGAGATCGGCCGCAAGCTGTCCGACGTCGACCTCGGCGCGCTGGGCAAGGCCCGCCGCATCGTCGTCACCAAGGACGACACCACGATCGTCGACGGCGACGGCGCCAAGGACGCGATCGCCGGCCGGGTCGCGCAGATCCGCAAGGAGATCGAGACCACGGACTCCGACTGGGACCGCGAGAAGCTGCAGGAGCGGCTCGCGAAGCTCGGCGGCGGCGTGGCGGTCATCAAGGTCGGCGCGGCCACCGAGACCGAGCTGAACGAGCGCAAGCACCGCATCGAGGACGCCGTGGCTTCGACCAAGGCGGCCGTCGAGGAGGGCATCCTGCCCGGCGGCGGTTCGGCGCTGGTGCACGCGGTCAAGGAGCTCGAGGGCGGCCTCGGCCTGACCGGTGACGAAGCCACCGGCGTCCGGATCGTCAAGGACGCGCTGGTGGCCCCGCTGTTCTGGATCGCGACCAACGCGGGCCACGAGGGCGCGGTCATCGTCAACAAGGTCCAGGAGCAGGGCTGGGGCCAGGGCTTCAACGCCGCCACCGGCGAGCTCACCGACCTGCTGGCCGCCGGCATCGTCGACCCGGTCAAGGTGACCCGGTCCGCGGTGGCGAACGCCGCCTCGATCGCGCGCCTCGTGCTGACGACGGAGTCGTCGGTCGTCGAGAAGCCGGCCGAGGAAGAGCCCGCCGCGGCGGGCCACGGCCACTCGCACTGACGCAGTTCCACGAAGACGGGGCGGTACCTCTCGCGAGGTGCCGCCCCGTTTTTCCTGCCTTCGAACGGCACGGAGGGCGGCACCCCACCCGGTGCCGCCCTCCGATGTCTGTGGTTGTGTCCAGCCTGTGGCGCGCTCAGCCGCCGGACATGCTGAGCGCGCGTTTGTCCGACTTGATGATGTGCTCCCGCTCGGACTCCGAGAGCCCGCCCCAGATGCCGTACGGCTCGTGCACCGCCAGCGCGTGGCTGCGGCACATCTCCAAGACCGGGCAGCTCAGGCAGACGGCCTTCGCTCTGGCTTCCCGTCGTGCCCGCGCCGGGCCGCGCTCGCCGTCCGGGTGAAAGAAGGACGCGCTGTCCATCCCCCGGCACGACCCTTCGAGCTGCCAGTCCCACATGTCGGCGTTGGGTCCTGGGAGCCTGCGCGTGTCTGCCATCCTGACCGCCTCCGTCATTCGGTCGATGCCGCTAGCTGCTCTGCTGTGGTGTCGATACTCCATTCGGTGCAACGGCGGTAACGTTAGAAGCGCGCCAATAGTTGTTCAAGCGATTCGGTTCGATTCAGCCGTTAGGCATCCCCCGGATGTGTGAGCAGGGCTTTCGCCTCCGGTTGCCGACTGCGCTGGGTGCCTGGATATTGAGGCTCGTGGGAGCTGGGTCGGGCACCGAAGAACCCACCCTGCCGGTGGCCTCGGTCGCCCGCCGGCTCGGGGTCGCGCCGTCCACCCTCCGAACCTGGGACCGCCGCTACGGACTGGGCCCCAGCAGGCACACCGACGGCCGCCACCGCCGCTACGGCACCTCCGACATCGGCCGCCTCGAACTGATGCAGCGCGCGCTCCTCAGCGGCGCGTCGACGGCCGAGGCGGCGCGCTACGCCCTGGAGCAGATCCCGCGTTCCGGGCCACCGCAGCCGGAGGAGCCCGCCTCGCCGTCCGAGTCCGCGGTCGGGGACGACGGCCACGAGGTCCGGTCCCGCCTGGCCCGCCGCCTGAGCACGGCGGCGCTGGCCATGGACGTCGGCGCGGTCCAGCGGATGCTCGCGGACACCATCGCCGAGCTCGGCGTGCTCCCGGCGTGGACCGGCGTGGTCGAGCCGGTGCTGTCGGCCCTCGGGGCCCGGTGGCGCGGCGCGAGCGCGGGGGCGGAGGTCGAGTACCTGCTTGCGGAGTGCGTGTTCGCCGCGCTCGTGCGGGCGACGCCGGTGCTCGACGAGCCGCGCAACACCCGCCCGGTGCTGCTCGGCTGCGTGCCGGACGAGCGCGACTCGATGCCGATGTACGCGCTGGCGGCGTCCCTGGCCGGACGGCGGATCGGCGCGCAGCTGTTCGGCGTGCCGCTGCCGGCCGAGGTGCTGGCGGTGGCGGTCCGCCGCAGCGCACCGGCGGCGGTGGTGCTGTGGGCGCACGGCCGAGGGGTCGCCGACACCCGGCTGTTCGCGAGGGTCTCCCGCGGCCGCCAGCGCAGCCGCCTGTTCGCCTGCGGCCCGGGCTGGGACCCGGCGGGGCTCCCGGACAAGGTGGAGCTGCTGACGGACCTCCCGTCCGCGGCGGACCGCATCGAGCACGTCCTGGTCGGCACCCGCCACCAGCTCCCCGAACGTCGCGAATGACTCATTCGGGACGTCCGAGGTCCGCAATGAGTCATTCGCGACCTCCGGCGCGGGCGGGGTGACGGTAGTTCGATCAGTTTTTGTCGGACCCACCCGCTAGAAAGGACGGGTGCACGAACCCGCCCTGAGGGCCGCCGCGTTCGGGAGCGACCCGCTGCCCGCGCCGGCCGTCGTGCGCGGGGCCGCCCGCCCGCGGGAACGGCTGCTCGCCGCCATCGTCCTCGGCGCTCAGGGCCGCTACGCCGCCGCGGCCACCCTCCTCGACGCCCTTCGGCTCGAGCGCGACCCGGTGACGGCCTCGCTCGCCGCCAGCACCCTCGCGTCCCACCGGCGGCAGCTGGGCGGGCACGCCTTGGCCCGCGCGCTCGACGGCGAGGCCTTCGCCAAGGTCGCTCTGCTGGGCGCCGGGCCCGACCCCACCGGTCCCGGAGCCGGTCGCGCCGCCACCGGCGAGGCGTTCGTCAAGGTCGCTCCGCTGGGCACCGCGTCTGCCCCTGCCGGTCTCGGAACCAGTCGCGCCCCCATCGGCGAGGCCTTCACCGAGGCCGCTCCGCGTGCCGCGTCAGACCCGCTCGGCCCCGAAACCGATCCCGACGGCCTCGACGCCGCCGGCGCCCGAGCCGACGCCCTGCTCGGCCTGGCCGCCGACAACCTCGCCCTCGGCCGCCTCGCCGCCGCCAGGCGGCTCGCCGAGCAGGCCGCCGCCGCCGACAGCCGGTGGCGGGCGCGGGTCCGGGGTGGCTGGGTCGGCGCCGAAATCGCTCTCGCCGCAGGTCACGGCGCCGCCGCCGTGCCGCACGCCGAGCGCGCTTTGGAAACCGCGCTCGCGCGGGGTGCTCGGCGGCACGTCGTGAAATCCCGGATTGTGCTGGCCGTGGCCCTGCTGGCGGCCGGGGCTCCCGATCACCGGGAGATTTCGGACGACCTTGTCGGAAATGCAATGGCCGCCGCGGAGGAATGCGAACTGCTTTCACTTTCGTGGCCGGCGGCGCTCGTCGCGGCCGACCTGCGCCCAGGACACGCCGAGGAGTATCGATTCAGAGTGGCGCAGGTGTTGCACGCAGTGTTACGAAGCGCAGATCCTTGCGGGAGGAGGGTTGCGGGGGAATCACCATGGGTCCCCGTCCCGGGTGGTTGAGCCGTCGGAATGGGGTGTTCCGGCATCCGGGCTAAGAAGTTTCAAAAAAAGCCACCGGATCGTGTCAAGGTTCGGGCTAAAGCGTCCGATAGGGGAAGAGGAATGTCACCCGGCTGCAGGAAGGAAACCCCGTGACGACGGTCTTGATCTGCGACGACCGACGCAGTGTCCGTGAAGGGCTCACCCGAGTGATGTCCGCGGTCCCTGGGGTCAGTCGCATCGACTGCGTAGCGCACGGTGACGAGCTGCTGGCCCGGTACTCCCGTCAGCCCGTCGACGTCGTGCTGGTCGGAACGCAACGCGCGGTTCCGACGGGTGTCGAAGCCACCCGGCGGCTCGTCTCGGCCAACCCCCAGGCGAACGTCATCGTCTTCGGCGCCCCGGACGACGCGGGCAGCATCGCCGCCGCGATCGCCGGCGGTGCCCGCGGCTACCTCCGCTGGGACGCGTCCCGGCCGGAGCTGGTCGCCGCGCTGGCCCACACCCTGGCGAGCACCTCGGTGCCCGCGCCCCGTCAGCCGTCCGACCCGGGCGTCCAGCTGACCGAGCGCGAGCTTCAGGTGCTCCGCGGGATGAGCCAGGGCAAGAGCAACGGCCAGATCGGCCGCGAGCTCTACCTGTCCGAGGACACGGTCAAGACCCACGCCCGGCGGCTGTTCCGCAAGCTCGGCGTGCGCGACCGCGCGCAGGCCGTCGCCCACGGCTTCCGCCGCGGCCTGGTCAGCTGACCTGCTGCTCTCCCCGTTCCTGACACGGCCGGTTCACAGGTGACGACGGGCCAGGGCGCACCCGCCCTGGCCCGTACCTGTGTGGTCCCCATCACATTCCGGCGCCCGTCAGGGCCGCCCGGCGGCTGATCACCGCCGGCACCCGTCCCTCCGACGGTTCTCGTACCCGCACCGCCGTCCCGTCGTTGAAACCGACGATGCCGGCCACGGGTCTGCACGACAATCCGTATTCACGCGGCTACGCACGCCGCGGCGCGCCGGGGAGTACCGCGCGCGCCGCACCGGACCGGGCCGCAGGTACGGTAGCGGTCTCCGGCGCGCGGTGGAGGCGACCACGGGCCGGGTTCTTTGCCCACCTACACGTAACACTGGGACTGTTGTCTGCGATGGCCAATGTGGGGGATGGACTGGATGAGCCGGTCGCCGCTGCTGTCGAGGGAGATCCCCAGGCAGTGGAGCGGCTGCTGGCTGCTATCCGTCCACTGGTAGTGCGGTATTGCCGCGCCCGGGTTGGCAGGCAGGAGCGATCCTTCGCTTCGGCGGACGACGTTGCGCAGGAGGTGTGTCTCGCGGTGCTAACGGCATTGCCCTCGTACCGCGACCAAGGCCGCCCGTTTCTGGCTTTCGTCTACGGGATCGCCCAGCACAAGGTGGCCGACGCGCACCGCGCGGCGGCACGCAACCGAGCCGAACCGGTGGCCGAGATCCCCGACGAGGTCGAGGGCGGGGTCGGTCCCGAGCAGCGGGCGCTGCAAGGTGAGCTGAACGAGCGGATGTCCCAGTTGTTGCAGGTGCTGCCGGACAAGCAGCGGGAGATCGTGGTGCTGCGCGTGGTCGTCGGCCTGTCGGCGGAGGAGACCGCGGATGCGGTGGGCTCCACCCCCGGCGCCGTCCGCGTCGCCCAGCACCGCGCCCTCGCGCGGCTGAGAAAGGTCCTGGCCGCGGAGGAGGTGATCTGAGTGACCGGTCACGAGAAGAGATTCGAGCCGGACGACGTCTTCGGCAGTGGCCTGACGGCGTCGGAGGCGGAGTTCGCCGCCGACCTGTCGGCCGTGCAGGCCGACGACGCGCTGCTCGATGCGCTCGGCGGGTCCGACCCGGCGCTGGCCGACGGTCTCGGCGACCAGGAGCTCAATGCGTTGCTGGTGGCTTGGCGAAGAGACATCGACAGCGAGCCCCTGGCCGAGCTCGTCGACGTCGACACCGCCGTGCGCACCGTCAGCACCGCCGCGCTGGCGAAGCGGCACGCCGCGGGCGGACGCCGCCGCAGGCTGCTCGTCCCGGTCGCCGTCGCCGCCGCCGTGCTGGCGATCGCGTTCACCGGCACCGGGCTGGCCGCGCGCTCCGCGCAACCCGGCGACACGCTGTGGGGCCTCGCCAAGGTCCTGTACTCCGACCACACCCGCTCGGTCGAGGCGGCCGCGACGGCCAAGCTCGACCTCGAGAAGGCCAACCTCGCCATCGCCGGCGGCAACCTCGACGCCGCCCGCCAGGCCCTCCAGGACGCCCAGGCCGCGCTGTCGCAGGTCACCGACGAGGAGAACCGCGACCAGCTGATGGAGCAGCACCGGCAGCTCGCCGCCCAGCTCCAGAACCCCGAGGCGCCGGTGCAGGGCCCGATCCAGACCTCGGTCCCGCCGGCTTCGCCGGGCGCGCCGACGAGCCAGGCCGCGCCGGCCGGGTCGGCGTCGTCCCTCCCGGGCAGCGGCAGCGGCACGACGAGCCTGCCGGGCAGTGCGACCCCGACCCCGACGCCCCCGCCGCCGACCACGACCCCGCCACCGACCACCACCCCGCCGCCGCCGACCACGACCGGCGCAACCGGGAACGAGCCGGGCACGCCCCGCAGTGAGTCCGCGGGCGGCGCACCGCAGGGTGTCGGCGAGACGACGTAGCACGGCCGCCGCGAGTACGGCTCCGGGAACTGACGGTGCGCCAACAGGCATCTCACGTGACCGGAGGGGCATCACCCGTGTCTGGAGGGGCATGTCGTGTGATGCCCGCCTGATCACGCGAGATGCCCGCTCAATCACGCGAGATGCCCGCCTGATCACGTGAAAAAGCCCTGGTGAGCAAACTCACCAGGGCTTTTTCGTGGTCTCGTGGGCGCTCAGTAGGCGCTTTCGTTCGCCGTCACGCCGTCGGCGAAGCCTCGGCAGTAGTCCCAGCTGACGTAGTCGCCGGGGTTCGGGTCGTAGGCCGGCTCGTGCGGGCGCATCCGGCCGTCGGCCAGGAGCTGCTCCAGGCTGGCGCGCAGCAGGTGCCAGTCGTGGTAGTGCGGTTCGTCGCATTCGCCGCAGTCGACGACGATCCCGCGGACCCCGCGGGGCTCGAGCAGGGCCTGGTAGACGGCCAGATCCGAAAGGTCGGCCAGCAGTTCGGTGCGTTCGGAGTCGCTGATCGGCTCGTCCAGCCGGTCCTCCGGGTCGCCGAAGGCGCGGGCCGGGTCGTCCGGGTCGTCCGCGAACGGGTCTGGGGGCAGGACATCGTGCGCCACGGCCTGCACGGTACCGGGCGGCCCCGCCGGCTCGCCCACCGCCCGGGGCGGGCGGCGCGCGGTGGATATCATGAGGGGAAGGCTCCGAGTCGCCACAGCGACACGCTCATCCCGCGCCAGGAAGGCCCTTCACCCGCTATGACCAGCGACGGCACCACCGCCCCCGTTCCGGCCAAGTTCGCCATGCTCGGCCTGACCTTCGACGACGTGCTGCTGCTGCCGGCCGAATCGGACGTCGTCCCCAGCGCCGTCGACACGAGCTCCCGGCTGACCCGGAACATCACCCTCGGCGTCCCGCTGGTGTCCGCGGCCATGGACACCGTCACCGAAGCCCGGATGGCCATCGCCATGGCCCGCCAGGGCGGCATCGGCGTCCTCCAGCGCAACCTGCCGATCGACGAGCAGGCCGCCGCGGTCGAGGTCGTCAAGCGGTCCGAGGCCGGCATGGTCACCGACCCGGTCACGTGCGCGCCGGACGCGACGCTGGCCGAGGTCGACGCCCTGTGCGCCAAGTTCCGCATCTCCGGCGTGCCGGTCACCGACGCCGCCGGGACGCTGGTCGGCATCATCACCAATCGCGACATGCGGTTCGAGGTGGACCACAGCCGCCCGGTGTCCGAGGTGATGACGAAGCCGCCGCTGGTCACCGCGCAGGTCGGCGTCTCGGCGGACGCCGCGCTCGGCCTGCTGCGCCGGCACAAGATCGAGAAGCTGCCGATCGTCGACGGCGCGGGCAAGCTCCGCGGCCTGATCACGGTCAAGGACTTCGTCAAGACCGAGCAGTACCCGAAGGCGACGAAGGACCCGGACGGCCGCCTCATCGTCGGCGCCGCGGTCGGCGTCGGGCCGGACGGCCACCAGCGCGCGATGGCGCTGGCCGACGCGGGCGTCGACGTGCTGATGGTCGACACCGCCCACGGGCACTCCCGCGCGGTCGTCGAGACGGTCGCGCTGCTGAAGAAGGAGCTGGGCGACTCGGTCGACATCGTCGGCGGCAACGTCGCGACCCGGGCCGGCGCCCAGGCGCTGGTCGACGCGGGCGCGGACGGCATCAAGGTCGGCGTCGGCCCCGGCTCCATCTGCACCACGCGGATCGTGGCGGGTGTCGGCGTGCCGCAGATCTCGGCGATCTACGAGGCCGACCAGGCGGCGCGCCCGGCGGGCATCCCGGTGATCGGCGACGGCGGCATCCAGTACTCCGGCGACATCGCGAAGGCCATCGCGGCCGGCGCGTCCACGGTGATGCTGGGCAGCCTGCTCGCCGGCACCGCCGAGTCGCCGGGCGACCTGATCCTGGTCAACGGCAAGCAGTTCAAGGTCTACCGCGGCATGGGCTCGCTGGGCGCGATGCAGTCCCGCGGCCAGGGCAAGTCGTACTCGAAGGACCGCTACGCCCAGGACGACGTGCTCAACGAGGACAAGCTGGTCCCGGAGGGCATCGAGGGCCGCATCCCGTTCCGCGGGCCGCTGGCCAACGTCGTGCACCAGCTGGTCGGCGGCCTGCGCGCCGGCATGGGCTACGCCGGTGCCGAGACGATCGCCCAGCTGCAGGAGGCGCAGCTGGTCCGGATCACCGCGGCCGGGCTCAAGGAGAGCCACCCGCACGACATCACGATGACCGTCGAGGCCCCGAACTACACCACCCGCTAGTCCGCCCCTTCGTTCGTTCCGCCCTCGGTCACGGGCCGCCAGAATCGGCCCGTGACCAGGGAGGGACGAATGTCGATTTCTCGGCGAACGGTCGCTGCGGTGGCCGCGGCGGCAGTACTCGGTCTCGGCGGCGGCCTCACCGCGGCCGCCGCCGACGCCCCGGCCGGTACGGCACAGGCACAGGCACAGGCGCAGTCGCCCGGGGACGTCTGGAAGCGCACCGAGCTGTTCTTCGGCACCGGCAAGCCGGACGGCACCGAGGTGACCGACCGGGAGTTCGCTGCGTTCTCCGACCGGGAGATCACGCCGGCGTTCCCGGACGGCTTCACCCGCCTCGACGGCAGCGGCCAGTGGCGCGGCGGGTCCGGCGCGATCGTCCGGGAGCACACCCACGTGATCGTGCTGCTGTACCCGTTCGGCAACCGCGACGCCGAACGGCAGATCGAGGAACTCCGCGCCGACTACAAGAAGCAGTTCCAGCAGGAGTCGGTCCTGCGTTCGGACTCCGTGGAGCGCGTGTCATTCTGAGTTACGGTGACCTAGCGTGCTTACGGTGATCGGCCTATCGCCTTGCGTGGCTGTCGTGGTGTGCACTAGGACACATGACGGTCGACCGCGCCACCCGCGTGCTGCGCAAGGTGTTCTTCACGGCCGTCGCGCTCGTGTCGCTGTTCCTCGGCGGCGTGGTCTGCCTGATGTGCCAGGTCCTGGCCGGCCGCGACGCACCGACGTACCGCGTCGAGGGGCACGTGACGGCCCACGAGCGCGGCGCGCTCCCGGTCGGCGGGAACGAGGACGCGGTGAGCCACTCCATCGCGGTCGACGCCGGCGGCAGGCAGTACCGCGTCACCGCGGTGGACTCCGGCCTCGACCTGCCGCCCGGCCAGCCGGTGACGCTCGACGTGTCGACGGCGGACGGCGGCATCGCCTACCTGCACGCCGGCGGCGGCGTGGTCGACCTGCGCTCCGGCGTGGTGCGGCCGGTGCTGCTGATCATCGCCAGCCTGCTGGCCTTGGGCGCGGTGTACTTCGGCGCGGTCCGGCTGAACGTCTACCCGCCGGTGGCGACCTGGCTGGCCCTCACGCTGGGGGCAATGCTGGCGCCCGTCGCCGTGTTTGTGCGGGTGTAGACCCCCGTGCGCGGGTCACCCACGCGGCCTAGCGACAATGGGGCACGGCAGATTGTCGTCGGCGGAGGAGGCTTCACGTGCGGGACCTGGTCGAGATCGGGATGGGCCGCACCGCGCGGCGGGCGTATGACCTCGACGACGTCGAGATCGTGCCGTCGCGGCGGACTCGGTCGTCCTCGGTGGTGTCCACCGCTTGGCAGATCGACGCGTACCGGTTCGACCTGCCGCTCGTCACGCACCCGACCGACGCGATCGTCTCGCCCGGCACCGCGGTCGCCGTCGGCGAGCTCGGCGGGCTGGGCGTCCTCAACGCCGAAGGGCTCTGGGCGCGGCACGCGAACGTCGAAGACGCCATCTTCCAGCTGGTCCGCGCGGCCGAGGACCTCGAGGACCCGACCGCGGTCGGCCGCGTGCTGCAGGAGCTGCACGCCGCGCCGATCCGGCTCGACCTGCTCACCGAGGCGATCAAGACGGTCCGCGAATCGGGTGTCACGGTGGCCGCGCGCGTCAGCCCGCAGCACGCCGCCGAGCTGACGCCCGACCTGATCGCGGCCGGCGTCGAGATCCTCGTCGTGCAGGGCACGATCATCTCCGCCGAGCACGTGCAGCGCGACGCCGAGCCGCTGAACCTCAAGGAGTTCATCGGCCGCCTGGACGTGCCGGTGATCGCCGGCGGCGTCAGCGACTACCGCACGGCGATGCACCTGATGCGCACCGGCGCCGCCGGCGTCATCGTCGGCCACGGCTACACCCCGGGCGTGACCAGCACCGACCGCGTGCTCGGCATCGGCGTCCCGATGGCCACCGCGATCATCGACGCCGCGGCCGCCCGCCGCGACTACCTCGACGAGACCGGCGGCCGGTACGTCCACGTGCTCGCCGACGGCGGCATGACGGTGTCGGGTGACATCGCCAAGGCCATCGCCTGCGGCGCGGACGCCGTCATGCTCGGCTCCCCGCTGGCCGCCGCGTCGGACGCGCCCGGGCAGGGCCTGTACTGGACGGCGGCGGCCGCGCACCCGTCGCTGCCGCGCTCGCGCGTGGCGGCCGGGCCGGACTACGCCGTGGACCTCAAGACCCTGCTGTTCGGGCCGTCGTCCGACGCGGAAGGCGTGGTGAACCTCTTCGGGGCGCTTCGCCGGGCGATGGCGAAGACGGGCTATTCGGACCTCAAGGAGTTCCAGCGGGTGGGGCTCACCGTTCGCCGGTGAGCTGCGCGAGGAACGCCGCGAAGGCGTGCGGGGAGTAGACGAGCACCGAGCGGGGGGCCGCCTGCTTGGTGTCCCGCACCCCGACGAGACCGGGTGCGGTGCCGACCTCGACGCACGCGTTCTCCTCGAAGTGGCTGTGGCTCGACTTGCGCCACCCGGTGAGCGTTCGTGGGCTCATCGTGGTGCCTCCTGGAAGTGGTGTCCCGCCCAGCGGTGAATCGCCGACGTGGACATCGGGCACCTTGGTAGGTACCCACCGTTGTCATCGGACAAGCGTGACTGGCCGGTAACTTACCTCTGGTCAGAACCTGGACCCCGGGTTACGCTCAAGGTGTGACTGCCAGTAACACCACCACCAGCGCGGGTGACCCCGACTACGACGTCGTCGTGGTGGGGTCGGGGTTCGGCGGCAGCGTCGCGGCGCTGCGGCTCACCGAGAAGGGCTACCGGGTCGCCGTCGTCGAAGCGGGCCGCCGGTTCGCCGACGACGAGTTCGCGAAGACGTCGTGGGACCTCAAGCGCTACCTGTGGGCGCCGCAAGTCGGCTGCTACGGCATCCAGCGCATCCACATGCTCAACGACGTCATGGTGCTGGCCGGCGCCGGGGTCGGCGGCGGTTCGCTGGTCTACGCGAACACGCTGTACCGGCCGCTGAAGCCGTTCTACCGCGACCGGCAGTGGGCGCACATCACCGACTGGGAGGCCGAGCTCGCGCCGCACTACGACCAGGCGAGCCGGATGCTGGGCGTCGTCACGAACCCGACCATGACGCCGTCGGACGTCGTGATGCGCGACGTCGCGAAGGACATGGGCGTCGCCGATTCGTTCCACCCGACGCCCGTCGGCGTCTACTTCGGCAAGCCGGGGGAGAGGGCGGCGGACCCGTACTTCGGCGGGGCGGGCCCCGAGCGCACCGGCTGCACCGAGTGCGGCTCGTGCATGACCGGCTGCCGGGTCGGCGCGAAGAACACGCTGGTCAAGAACTACCTGTACCTCGCGGAGCAGGACGGCGCGAAGGTCATCCCGCTGACGACGGTGACGTCGGTGCGGCCGATCGACGGCGGTTACGAGGTTTCGCTGAAGAAGACCGGGACCACCTCGAAGCGGTTCCGGACGACGATCACGGCCGGGAAGGTCGTCTTCGCCGCGGGCACGTGGGGCACCCAGAACCTGCTGCACAAGCTGAAGGACACCGGCACGCTGCCGCGCCTGTCCCGCCGGCTCGGCGAGCTGACCCGGACGAACTCCGAGGCGATCATCGGCGCGGCCCGCACCGACGTCGACGAGAGCCGGAACTTCAGCCGCGGGGTCGCGATCACGTCGTCGATCCACCCGGACGAGAACACCCACATCGAGCCGGTCCGGTACGGCAAGGGCAGCAACGCGATGAGCCTGCTGCAGACGATCGCGACGGACGGCGCCTCGCCGGTGCCGCGCTGGCGGCAGGCCGTCACGTTCATGGTGAAGCACCCGGTCCAGGCGGCGAAGCTGCTCAACGGCTACCGCTGGTCCGAGCGCACGGTGATCCTGCTGGTGATGCAGAGCCTGGACAACTCGATCACGACGTACACCCGCCGCGGGTTGTTCGGGCGCCGCAAGTACACGTCCAAGCAGGGCCACGGCGAGCCCAACCCGAGCTTCATCCCGGCGGGCCACGAGGCGAACGAGCGCACGGCGGACCGCATCGGCGGCATCGCGGGCGGCACGTGGGGCGAGATCTTCGACATCCCCCTGACGGCCCACTTCATCGGCGGCGTCCCGATCGGTGCCACGGCCGAGGAAGGCGTGATCGACCCGTACCACCGCGTGTTCGGCTACCCGGGCCTGTCGGTGGTGGACGGCGCGGCGATCACGGCCAACCTTGGCGTGAACCCGTCCCTGACGATCACGGCCCAGGCCGAGCGCGCGTTCTCGTTTTGGCCGAACAAGGGCGAGGAGGACCAGCGGCCCCCGCAGGACGCGGGGTACGTGCGGTTGGAGGCGATCGCGCCGAAGAACCCGGCGGTCCCGGCGGACGCCCCGGCAGCCCTGCGGCGGTCCTAGACTCGGGGCCGTGACGGCATCCGAGAAGGCACACGCCCTGCTCGACGGGGTCAGGAAGCTCGACGACGAATGGGCGCGGGCCATCGGCAGCCTCGGTGAACCCGAGCTGCGCGCCCCCAGCGCCCTGCCCGACTGGTCGCGGGCCCACGTGCTCGCGCACGTCGCCCGCAACGCCGATGG
Source organism: Amycolatopsis vancoresmycina (assembly GCF_000716785.1). GTDB lineage: Bacteria > Actinomycetota > Actinomycetes > Mycobacteriales > Pseudonocardiaceae > Amycolatopsis > Amycolatopsis vancoresmycina. The sequence continues at coordinate 307,958 of NZ_JNYY01000005.1, read as the reverse complement.
CCTGCGCAACCTGCTGACCTGGGCGAACACCGGCGTCGAGACCCCGATGTACCCGAGCGCCGAGGCGCGGGAACGGGACATCGAAACCGGCGCCCGGCACGCGGCCGCCGACCTCCTCGCCGACTTCGTCGCTTCGGCCGGGCGGTTCGAGCAGTACGCCGCCGGGATGCCCGAGGACGCCTGGGCGCGCGAAGCCCGCAACCGGCAGGGGCAGCCCGTCACCGGGGTTGTCGTCGCGCGGATGCGGTTGTCCGAACTGACCATCCACCTCGCCGATCTCGGCCGCGGCTACGACCTCGACCGCGTGCTCGGGCTGCTCGGGCCGCTCGCCGAGGACGTCGTCCAGCACGCCGTCATCTCGCGCGGGGCGCACCTGCCCGCCCTGCGGCTGGTCGCCGACGGCTTCGAATGGACGATGGGCACCGCGCCGAAGACCACCGTGCGCGGGTCGGCCGGGGCGCTGCTGGCGTGGCTCAGCGGGCGCTCCGACGGGGCCGCCCTCGACGGTGCCGTGCCCCGGCTGCCGGCCTGGGCGTGACCGGTCCGCTCCGCCCGGTGAACGCCTTGCGCCCGCTCTACACTGGGCGTTCCCGGCACCGAGGAGTCCGCTGTGGACAGTGAGCACGACCAGGGGCGGCCCGGCGTCCCCCGGAGGGCGTTCCTGCGGATCGCGGGGGTCTCCGCGGCCGGCGCCGTCGCCGCCGCGTGCGGGCCGGAGACGCCGTCGGTGCCGGTTGCCTCGACCGATCCGGCCGTCACGTCGTCCGTGCCGCCCGCCAGCAGGCTGCCGACCGGTCCGCCGAACTGGGACGACCTGCGCAGCCAGCTGACCGGCAGCCTGGTGCGGCCGGGCGCCGCGGGGTACCCGGCCGCCAAGCACGGGTTCAACCAGCTCTTCGACGGCAACAACCCGGTCGCCGTGGCGACCGCGGCGACCGTCGAGGACGTCCAAGCCTGCCTGAAGGCCGCCGCCGGGCGGGTGACCATCGCCGCGCGCAGCGGCGGCCACAGCTACGCCGGCTACTCGGTGCCCGAGGGCGGGCTGGTCGTCGACGTGGCCGCCCTGAACAAGGTCGACGTCCAGGGCAGCAAGGCCGTGATCGGCGCCGGCGCCAAGCTGGGGGACGTCTACGCCGCATTGGCGCAGGCCGGGCGCGCGCTGCCCGCCGGGTCCTGCCCGACGGTCGGGATCGCCGGGCTCACCCTCGGCGGCGGCATCGGCGTGCTCGCCCGCAAGTACGGCCTGACCTGCGACCACCTGAGCTCCGCGCGGGTCGTCACGGCCGACGGCCGGGCGCTCACCGCGTCCGCGGACTCCGAACCGGACCTGTTCTGGGCCCTGCGCGGCGGGGGCGGCGGCAACTTCGGCATCGTCACCGAGTTCACCTTCGACACCGACCCGGCGCCGGACCTCACGGTGTTCACCCTGCGCTTCCCGGCCGGCTCCGCCACCGGCGTGTTCGCCGCGTGGCAGCAGTGGATCGCCGCGATGCCGCCGGAGCTGTGGGCGAACCTCGTGCTCTCGGGCGGGTCACCGGTCCAGTGCCGCGTCGCCGGCTGCTACGTCGGCGGCGCCGCGGGGTTGACCACGCTGCTGAACAACCTGACCACCAACGCCGGCGTGCGCCCCACGCAGCGGGTGGTGAAGAGCCTGGACTACCTGGCCGCCATGAAGTTCTTCGCGGGCAGTTCGGCCCGCCAGTCGTTCGTCGCGTCGTCGCGGATCATCACCACGCCGGTCGACGCCGCGAAGGTCGTCGCGGTCGCCGACGGCCGGTCGGGCATGGACCTGCTCATCGACGGCCTCGGCGGCGCGGTCGCCGGCCCGGCCAAGGACGCCACCGCGTTCTGGCACCGCGACGCGCTGGCCAGCGTGCAGGTCTACGCGCCGGCGACGGCGAAGACCCGGACGAAGGTCGCGCAGTCGGTCGGCGAAGCCGTCGCCGGGCTCGCCGCGGCGGGCGCGGGCGGCGGGTACGTCAACTACATCGACCCGGCCCTGCCCGACTGGAAGGCCGCCTACTACGGCGACAACGCGAAACGCCTCGTGGACGTCTCGCGGAAGTACGACCCGCAGAACGTCTTCCGGTTCGGGCAGGGCGTCGTCAGTTAGAGGTCGATGCCGGTGAAGACCGTGACGCGCTCTTCGGTCAGGTCGTGCATCGCGGCGAGCACGCCTTCGCGGCCGACGCCGGAGCCCTTGACGCCGCCGTAGGGCATCTGGTCGGCGCGGTAGGACGGGACGTCGCCGATGATCACGCCGCCGACCTCGAGTTCGGCCGCCGCGTGGAAGGCCAGCTGGACGTCGGTGGTGAACACCCCGGCCTGCAGGCCGTACGCGGATTCGTTGACCGCGCGGAAGGCGTCGTCCACACCGTCCACAATGGACACCGCGAGCACCGGGCCGAAGATCTCCTCGTTCCACGCCCTGGTGTCCGGCGGGACGTCGGAAAGCAGCGTCGGGGCGACGGTCGCGCCCTCGCGCGTGCCGCCGGTGAGCACCTTCGCGCCCGCCGCGACGGCTTCGTCGATCCACGCGACGATCCGCTCGGCGGCGGCCTCGTCGACCACCGGGCCGACGTCGGTGTTGCGGTCGTACGGGTCGCCGGTCCGCTGCGCCTCGACGGCTTCCACCAGCGCGGGCACGAACTCCTCGGCCACGGCGGCGTCCACGATCACCCGCTGCACCGCGATGCAGGACTGGCCGGCCTGGTAGTTGCCGAAGGTGGCGATCCGGTGCGCCGCGCCTTCGGGGTCGGGCCAGTCGCGCAGCACGACGGCCGCCGCGTTGCCGCCGAGTTCGAGCACGACGTGCTTGCGCGGCGCGGCGTCCTTGAGCGACCAGCCGACCGGGCCGGAGCCGGTGAACGACACGACCGGCAGCCGCGGGTCGGCGACCAGGGCCTGCGTCTCCTCGTTTCCCAGCGGCAGCACGGAAAACGCGCCCTCCGGCAGGTCCGTCTCGGCCAGGATCTCGCCGAGGATCAGCGCCGACAGCGGCGTCCGCGGCGCCGGCTTGACGATGATCGGCGCGCCGATCGCCAGCGACGGCGCCACCTTGTGCGCCACCAGGTTGAGCGGGAAGTTGAACGGCGCGATGCCGAGCACCGGTCCGCGCGGGACGCGGCGGGTCAGCGCCAGCCGCGCCTCGCCCGCGGGGTCGGTGTCGAGGCGCTGGACCTCGCCGGTGAAGCGGCGGGCCTCCTCGGCGGCGATCCGGAACACCGACACCGCGCGCTTGACCTCCGCCTCGGCCCACTTGAGCGGTTTGCCGTTTTCGGCGGTGATCACCTCGGCGATCTCCTCGGCCCGCGCGGCGAGCACGCGCGAAACGTGGTCGAGCGCGCCCGCCCGCAGGTGCGCGGGGGTGCGCCGGAACTCCTTGGCGACCGACGCGGCGGCCGAGACCGCGCGTTCGACCTGGTCCGGCCCCGGCACGGCGACCGTGGCGACCTCGCTGCCGTCGTACGGGTGGTGCACGACGAGGGTGGTGGCGCCCGCCTCGGGGCGGCCGGCGATCCAGGCGGGGCGCGGCTCGGGGGTGATCATGTCCATGCGTACCAACGTAATGCGGGCGGGGGCGCGAACGGGTGACCCCCACCCGGACGGGTCACGGCTTGATGAGCACCTTCAGCGCTTCGCGGTCCGCCATCGCGCGGTAGCCGTCCGGCACGCCTTCGACGTCGATGGTGCGGTCGAAGACCTTGCCCGGCTGGACCTTGCCGTCCAGGACGTCCGGCAGCAGCTCGGGGATGTAGTGCCGCGCCGGGGCGACCCCGCCGGTGACGGTGACGTTGCGCCGGAACACGCCCACCCCGATCGGCCCCTCTTCGTACTGCGGCAGGCCGACCCGGCTCACCGCGCCGCCCGCGCGGACGACGCCGATGCCCATCTCGAACGCGCCCCGGGTGCCGACGCACTCGAGCACGGCGTGCGTGCCCCGGCCGCCCGTCAGCTCGCGCACCTTCTCGATGCCTTCCTCGCCGCGTTCGGCGACGACGTCGGTCGCGCCGAACTCGCGGCCGAGGTCGGTCCGCGCCCGGTGGCGTCCCATGAGGACGATCCGCTCGGCGCCCAGGCGCTTCGCCGCCAGCACGGCGGACAGCCCGACAGCGCCGTCGCCGATGACCGTGACGTTCTGGCCTTCGCGCACTTGCGCCTTCACCGCGGCGTGGTGCCCGGTGGAGAAGACGTCCGACAGCGTCAGCATCGACGCGAGCAGGTCTTCGTCCTCCGTGTGCGGCAGCTTGACCAGCGTGCCGTCGGCCTGCGGCACGCGGACCGCTTCGCCTTGGCCGCCGTCGACCCCCGGGGCGCCCCAGCCGCCGCCGTGCAGGCAGGAGGTCTGGAGCCCTTCGCGGCAGAACTCGCAGGTGTTGTCCGACCAGACGAACGGCGCCACGGCGAGATCACCCTTCGCGAGGGTGGTGACCTCGGCACCGGCTTCCTCGACGATCCCGAGGAACTCGTGCCCGATCCGGCGGCCGTGCTCGCTCGGCTCCATGCCGGCGTACGGCCAGAGGTCGCTGCCGCAGATGCAGGACCGCACGACCCGCAGGACGACATCGGTCGGCTCGGCCAGTTTCGGGTCGGGAACGGTCTCGACCCGCACGTCGCCGGCACCGTAGATGACTGTCGCTCGCATACTGGGGCCTTCCCTGGGCTGAACGGGACAAACGGCGGGGCGCCCCCGGATTCTCGGTCATGCCGCCGCCCGCCGCACCTCCTCCCGCGGGTCGTGAGTGGTAAGGCGGGTTCTAACTCGCCTTACCACTCACGACCGGCTGCGGTAGAGGTCGCGCAGCAGGAGGACTTCGGCGCAGTGGTGGATCAGCTCGCGGTGGATGTGCAGCACGAGTGTCGCCATCGGGTACTCCGCGTACGGGCCCTCCGCCGGTCCGCACGGCCGCGCCAAACCCTCCTCGTCCAGCGACTGCACCCCGGCGATCCACTGCCCGTAGAACTTCTCGAGCTCCGACAGCGCTTCGGCCGCCGTGCCCGGATAGGGGTAGCTGTCGTAGCCGACCGGCGCGCCGCCGAAGTGGGACCCGATCCGCGCGCCCAGCACGCCGACCAGGACGTGGCCGAGCCGCCAGGCGATCGTCGTGACCGGCGGTGGCGTCGGTTCGGGGTAGGCCCAGTCGATCGTGAACGGCCCCGAGCCGGGCTCGTCGGCCGACTTCCGCGGCCGGACCGTCCAGCAGCCGGGGACCGGCTCCCAGAAGTACTCGTCGTCGGTGAGGCCGTCGAGCTTCGGGCGCGTGTGCACCTCCCAGTGGAAGGCGAGCTGGTCGGTCAGTTCCTTGGTCCAGTTCACAGCCATACCGGGCACCGTAGGGCCGATCGCGGACAGGGACGGCCCTGAATCCCGGGTGACCCGGCCCACCTGGGACGATGGTGGGGAATCCCGCTTCTCGCCAGGAGGTCGCCAGGTGCCCAACCCCACCGGTCCGGTTCTCGTCGTGGACTTCGGGGCGCAGTACGCGCAGCTGATCGCCCGGCGCGTCCGCGAGGCACAGATCTACTCGGAGGTCGTGCCGCACAGCGCGTCCACCGAGGAGATCCTCGCGAAGAACCCCGCGGCCATCATCCTTTCCGGTGGTCCTTCGAGCGTGTACGCCGAAGGCGCGCCGGGCATGGACCCGAAGCTCACCGAAGCCGGCGTGCCGATGTTCGGCATCTGCTACGGCCACCAGCTGCTGGCCAGCGCGCTCGGCGGGGTCGTCGAGCCGACCGGGGTCCGCGAGTTCGGGCGCACCGAGGTCCGCGTCACCGGCGACGGCGGTGTCCTGCACGCCGGCCTGCCCGCGCACCAGCCCGCGTGGATGAGCCACAACGACAGCGTCACCAAGGCCCCCGAGGGCGCGGTCGTCACCGCTTCTTCGGACGGCGCCGCGGTCGCCGGCTTCGAAGACGTCGAGCGGCGCTTCGCCGGCGTCCAGTACCACCCGGAGGTCGCGCACTCGCCGCACGGCCAGGAGGTGCTGCGCCGGTTCCTGCACGACATCGCGGGCATCAAGCCGCAGTGGACGACGTCGTCGATCGTCGAAGACCAGGTCAAGCGGATCGGCGACCAGATCGGCGACGGCCGGGCGATCTGCGGCCTGTCCGGCGGCGTCGACTCCGCCGTGGCGGCCGCGCTGGTCCAGCGGGCCATCGGGGACCGGCTGACCTGCGTGTTCGTCGACCACGGCCTGCTGCGCGCGGGGGAGCGGACGCAGGTCGAGCGCGACTTCGTCGCCGCCACCGGCGTCAACCTGGTCACCATCGACGCGCGCGAGCGGTTCCTCGACGCGCTGGCCGGCGTCACCGACCCGGAGCAGAAGCGCAAGATCATCGGCCGCGAGTTCATCCGCGTGTTCGAGCAGGCCGAGCGCGACCTCAAGGCCGAGGGCGACTACAAGTTCCTGGTCCAGGGGACGCTGTACCCGGACGTCGTCGAGTCCGGCGGCGGCGAGGGCACGGCGAACATCAAGAGCCACCACAACGTCGGCGGCCTGCCGGAGGACCTCGAGTTCGAGCTGGTCGAGCCGCTGCGGCTGCTGTTCAAGGACGAGGTCCGCCGGGTCGGCCTGGAGCTGGGCCTGCCCGAGACGATCGTGCAGCGCCAGCCGTTCCCCGGTCCCGGCCTGGGCATCCGCATCATCGGCGCGGTCGACCAGGAGCGTCTGGACACGCTGCGGGCCGCGGACCTGATCGCCCGCGAGGAGCTGACGGCAGCCGGGCTGGACCGCAGCATCTGGCAATGCCCGGTGGTGCTGCTCGCCGACGTCCGCAGCGTCGGCGTCCAGGGCGACGGCCGGACGTACGGGCACCCGGTGGTGCTGCGGCCGGTGTCGTCGGAGGACGCGATGACCGCGGACTGGACGCGCCTGCCCTACGACGTCCTGGAGCGGATCTCCACGCGGATCACCAACGAGGTCGCGGAGGTCAACCGGGTGGTGCTGGACGTGACGTCCAAGCCGCCGGGCACCATCGAGTGGGAGTGAGCCTCCCGTAGACAAGGCTCGAGGCCCCGGCGTGGGATCCGGGGCCTCGAGGGATTTCGGGCGGTCAGCGCCGCCGCTTGCCGAACGACGCGGCGAGCAGCAGCACGCCGACGAACACCGCACCGCCGGCGATCACCCAGCGGAAGTCGAACGAGGGCAGCCAGCTCGCGCCGTCCGAGAGGACGTACGCCGACACCAGCAGCGTCGCGACGCCGACGATCAGGGTGAAGGCGTCCACGCCGCCGCGCCGGGCGGGCTGGGTGTCGGCCGGGTTGTCGTAGGCGTAAGGGTTCTGGTCAGCCACGCCGCACCTCCACGTTGCCCACACTGTTCGACACGTGCAGGGTGATCTTCTGGCCGCCGACGCCGTCGGGGCCGTTGTCCGTACCGGTCAGCGCGGGCTGGCTGATGCCGTCGGTCGAGCGGCCGAAGCACGACGCCTCGCCCGCCCCGGTGCGGCAGTCGAAGGTGACGTCCGCGTTCGCCGGCACGGTGACCGTGGTGTCGCCGGCGCCGTTGGACACGTTCGTCGAGTACGGCGCTCCTTCGGGCAGCTCGGTCAGGTCGAGCCGGATGTCGCCGGCCGCGTGCTGGTAGAGCGGCTTCAGCTCGGTCGACGTCTGCGGCGTCTCCCGGATGTCGCCGACGCCGCCGCGGACCTCGAAGTTCTTGAACGGCGCCGTCGTGAGGACCATGCCGACGATCGCCAGCGGCACCGCGAGCCCGATCAGGCCGCGCCCGCCCCCGGCGAACGCGCCGGCGACCAGGCCGATGCCGACCACGCCGAGCACCAGGCCGATGATGTGCTGCGCGTCGAACCAGGTGGCACCGTTGAGCCCGGCCAGCACCGCGCCACCGGCGGTCACCACGGCGAGGGCGAACGTGGCCGAGCCGACCTTCGACCGCGGGCCACGCTGCGAACCGTGGTGCCGCGGCCGCGGCGGCGCTGCGGGCGGGGGCTCCGGGGCGGGCGTCGCGTCGGGCAGGTCCCAGCCGGCCGGGTCGGCGGCCAGCGGGTCCCAGCCGCGGGCCGGCGTCGGCGCCTCGGCGGTGTCGGTCATGGTGAAGGCTCCGTTTCCGGTGAAGGCCGGGTGGGACGTCCGCACGGCGACGGGCGCGGGCCGGTTCAGGTGGCCGCGGCTGCGGTGCAGCAGGTAGAGCGCGGCGGCGATGAGCGCGCAGCTGATGAGGCCGCCGCCGTCGAACCACGAGCCGGTGATCGACCCCCCGGTGCTGACGACGGTGAGCACGAGCAGCACGACGGCGAAGGCGGGCGACACCGACGACCGGCCGCGCCCGATCAGCCCCTCGAAGCCGGAGACCTCGTCGCTCTCCCCGGGGAAGAACAGCCACCCCAGCAGGTAGAAGGGCACCCCGAAGCCGCCGAAGATCGTCGTCACGACGAGGGCGATCCGCACGACGACGGGATCGACCCCGTACCGGTACCCGATGGCGGCGGCCACGCCCGCGAGCTTGCGCCCGGCGTGCGGCCGCCGCGGCCGGCTGGCCCAGAAGTCCTTCACGGTCTCCTCGAAGCCGTTCAGGACCCCCGGCTTCTCGCTCGCACCACTCATACCGAGAAGCATGCGGCACCGAGGCCGGCCGGACATCCGGGATGGTCCCTGAGGTTTCCCCTGGCTCTCCGGATCAGGGGTTTCCCGGATGGAACCGCATCCGCGTGCGTGTGACCATGGACGGCGTGCAGGAGTCCCTCGACCACGTCACCGCCGAGCAGGCGATCACGCCCGCGGACCCGAGCAGGCCCAAGATGTTCCGGCGCCGGTCCGGGCGGGCCATCGCCGGGGTCGCCGGGGGGCTCGCCGATCACCTCGGCGTGCCGGTCCTCTGGGTGCGGACGGTGTTCGCGCTGCTCGCCGCGCTCAACGGCGCCGGGCTGCTCGCCTACGGCCTCCTCTGGGTGTTCGTCCAGCAGCAGTCCGAAGAAGCCGCGGAAGCGCCGAAGCCGAAGGAACGCCAACAGGCGTTCGGCCTGATCGCGCTGGGCGTCGGGCTCGCGGTCGCCAGCGGGACGCTCACCGGGTTCATCAGCGGCTGGGTCGCCGTGCCGCTGGCCGTCGCCATGATCGGTCTCGCGGTCGTCTGGCGGGAGGCCGACGAGTCGCAGCGCCGTCGCTGGCGCGTCGGGGCGAAGGACGGCTTCGCGGGCGCCTTCCTCGGCGGGGGTGGCTGGTCGGCCGCCATCCGGGTCGTCGCCGGTGTCGCGCTGGTGATCACCGGCATCACCGTCGTCGTGCTGCGCAGCGGCACCCTCGACCAGGTCCAGTTCGCGCTCATCGCGGTCCTCGCGACGCTGATCGGCGTCGCCGTGCTGACCGTGCCGTTCTGGCTGCGGCTGGTCCGGGACCTTTCCGACGAGCGCAAGGCCCGCATCCGCACCGACGAACGCGCCGAGATCGCCGCCCACCTGCACGACTCGGTCCTGCAAACCCTCGCGCTGATCCAGAAGCAGAGCGAGCAGCCCCGCGAGGTCGCGCGGCTGGCCCGCAGCCAGGAGCGTGAGTTGCGCGGCTGGCTCTACGGCGCAGGCGGCTACGGCAAGCCCTCGGAGAAGCCCGAAGAATCGACGGGCCAGCTCTCCGAAGCCCTCGCCACGGCGTGCGGCGAGGTCGAGGACACCTTCGCCATCTCGGTCGGGCAGGTCGTCGTCGGCGACGCCGAGCTGGACGAATCGCTGGCCGCGCTCGTCCAGGCCGCCCGCGAGGCCATCGTCAACGCCGCCAAGCACGCCGGGGTCGACGAGGTCAGCGTCTACGCCGAGGTCGAGCCGACGTCGGTCACCGTGTTCGTCCGCGACCGCGGGAAGGGCTTCGACCCCGACCTCGTCCCGGACGACCGCCACGGGCTCGCCGACTCGATCCGCGGCCGGATGACCCGGCACGGCGGCACGTGCAAGGTCCGGACCGCGCCGGGGGAAGGCACCGAGGTGCAGCTCGCCATGCCGGTGAAAGCGGGCAAGGGAGCGGCGTGAGGCGGCTATGCTCGACGACGTGACGGACAGCCAGCGCGAACCGGTCAAGGTGTTCCTCGTCGACGACCACGCGCTGTTCCGCGCGGGCGTGCGCACCGAGCTCGACTCGATCACCGACGAGGTCCGCGTCGTCGGCGAGGCCGGCTCGGTCGCCGAGGCGGTCGCCGGGATCGCCCGGACGAAGCCGCAGGTGGTACTGCTCGACGTGCACATGCCCGACGGCGGCGGCGCCGAGGTGCTGCGCCGCGTCCGCCCCGAGCTGCCGGACGTCGTGTTCCTGGCCCTCTCGGTTTCCGATGCGGCCGAGGACGTGATCGCGGTCATCCGCGCCGGCGCGCGCGGGTACGTCACGAAGACGATCTCGTCGAAGGAGCTGGTCCGCGCGGTGGTCCGCGTCGCGGACGGCGACGCGGTGTTCTCCCCGCGGCTGGCCGGGTTCGTGCTGGACGCGTTCGCCGACCGCCCGGGTTCGGCGCCGATCAACGACCCCGAGCTGGACCTGCTGACCCCACGCGAGCGCGACGTCCTGCGGCTGCTGGCCCGCGGGTACGCCTACAAGGAGATCGCGTCCGAGCTGTTCATCTCGGTGAAGACGGTCGAGACGCACGTGTCGAGCGTGCTGCGGAAGACCCAGCTGTCGAACCGCTACGAGCTCTCCCGCTGGGCCTCCGACCGCCGCCTCGTCTAAACCCGTTCCAGCGCCGGCTCCACGGCCGGCACGCGCTTCGGGATCCGCGTCAGCGCCACGCCGCCGAGTACGACCACCATGCCCGCGATCACCCGCAGGTGCAGCTGCTCGCCCAGGAACACCGCGCCGAGCAGCACGGACACCACCGGCAGCAGGTAGCCGACCACGGACGCCGCCACCGCGCCTTCGCTCGCCAGCAGCTGGTAGTTCAGCGCGAACGCGATGCCCGTCGACCCGATGCCGAGGACCAGGACCGAGAGCAGCGGCCCCGCGGACACGTGGACCGGCGTGAACCCGCCCGCCGGCAGGGCCAGCACCAGCATCCCGCTGGCCAGCAGCATCTGGCCCGCCGAAGTCGCGTACGGCGACAGCGAGGGGTCCGACAGGTACTTGCCTTCGTAGACGAACGCGAAGCCGTAGCTGGCCGCGGCCGCGAGGCACGCCAGCGCGCCCCAGCTCAGCAGGCCCGATGCCTGCCACGGCGCGAAGATCAGCAGGATACCGCCGAGGCCGACGACCAGCCCGGCCAGCCGCGCCCCGGTCATCCGCGACGACGTCCCCATCAGCGGCGCGGCGAGCAGCACCCACAACGGCGTCGTCGAGTTCAGCACGCCGGTGATCCCCGAATCGACCGTCGTCTCGCCGATCGCGAACAGCAGGAACGGCAGCGCGTTGTGGAAGAACGCCGCGACGGCCAGGTGGCCCCACATCCGGCGGCCGCGCGGCAGCCGCGCCCGATGCAGCCGGCACAGCACCAGCAGCATGGCCGCGCCGAGCACCAGCCGCGCCAGCACGAGCTGGACCGGCGAGAACATCCCCAGCCCCAGCTTGATCCAGAAGAAACTCGAGCCCCACATGAGCGCCAGCGCGGCGATCCTGAGCAGGGTCTTCGTTTCGCCCACCCCAGTCCTCCTTCGATACCAGCGCCAGCTTCACCCGCGGCAGACGTAAGGACAAGCGAAAATAACTGCAGGGACACTTAAGCTGAGCTGTACGATCAGCGGCATGCTCGACGTCCGCCGCATGCAGGTCCTCCGCGCCGTGATCACCAGCGGGTCGATCACCGCCGCGGCCCGCAACCTCGGGTACACGCCGTCCGCGATCAGCCAGCAGCTGTCCGCGCTGGAGCGCGAAGCCGGCACCGAGCTGCTCGAACGCGTCGGCCGCGGCGTCCGGCCGACACCAGCGGGCGCGCTGCTGTCCGAACACGCCGAGACGCTCAGCGCCGAGCTCGCCAAGGCCGAAGCGGCGTTGACCGAGCTCAAGGAGGGCCGCACCGGCCGCGTCGCGATCCGCTACTTCGCGACGGCGGGCGCGTCGCTCGTCCCGCCCGCCATCGCCGCCGTCCGGCGTGAGCACCCCGGCGTGCACCTGGACCTCAAGCTGGTCGAGCTCGACGACCCGATCCTGGACGTCGAATCGGGCGACGCGGACGTCGCCATCACGGTCTTCCCGCGCAAGACCCCGCCGGGCAAGGGGGTCGAGCTGGTGCACCTGCTCGACGACCCGTACCGGGCGGTGCTGCCGAAGGCCCACCCGCTGGCCCGCAAGCGCGTGCTGGACCTGACGGAGTTCGCCGAGGAGCCCTGGGTCGGCGTCGACGGCCTGCCCGGCGTCTGCCGCGACATCCTGCAGGGCGCCTGCGCGTCCGCCGGCTTCGCCCCGAACATCGTGGTCGAGTCCGAGGACTACCAGACGGCCCAGGGTTTCGTCGCGGCCGGCATCGGCGTCGGCCTGATCCCCGAGCTGGGGCTCGGCGCCCAGCACCCCGGGGTGGTGGTCCGCCGGATCCGGCACCCGGAGCCGGTGCGCGCGATCCACGCCGCGGTGGCGTCGCGGGCGTGGGGTCACCCGGCGGTCCGCACGCTGCTGGAAGCCATGCGCGCGGCGACCGCCAAAGTGGCTTAGACGAAGAACAGCTCCGACACCAGGATGCCGACCAGCACGGCCGCGAGGATCGCGGCCACGGTGATCAGCGCCTTCTTCGACACCGGCAGGTTCCACGCCTGGTCCTGGCCCTGAACCGCGGGCTGGGCGCCCGGCGCGAGCGGCGGCGCGTACTGCGTCGGCGGCGGAACCGGCTGCATCCGCTGCGTCTGCTCCGCCGCGGAGAAGCCGGGCGCGGAGACCGGGAGCTGCTGCTGGAACTGCGGTCCCGACGGCGGCATCGGCGGCCCCGCGGGCGCCAGCCCCGGGTTGAAGGGCGGGGGCGGCGGTGGCGGCATCCCGGGCGCGGTCGGCGGGATGAACGCCGTTTCGCGGCCTTCGGTGATGGCCTTCATCGAGTTGACGGTGTCCGCCATCGTCGGCCGGGTCGTCGGGTCCGGGCGCAGCATCTTGCGCAGCGCCTCGGTGAGGACGCCGGAGTTCTGCGGCGGGCGCTCGGACGACTGGCCGTCGTCCCCGAACGGTGGCACGCCCTCCACCGACGTGTAGAGCGTCGCGCCGAGGGAGAAGACGTCGGCGGCCGGTGTGGGCGGCAGCCCCCGCGCGACCTCGGGCGCGACGTACGCCGCGTGCGGCCCGCCACCGCTGATGCCGATGTCGGTGAGCTTCACGCCGCCGTCGTCGGCCAGGAGCACCGTGCCCGGTTCCAGGGTGCGGTGCACGAACCCGGCCGCGTGGATGGCCGCCAGCGCGTTGCCGAGCTGGATGCCGAGCTGCGCCGCCTGGTCGGGGGTCAGCCTGCCGTGCTCGGCGAGGAACGTCGCCATGCTGCGCGACGGGATGTACTCCATCACCAGCCAGACGTCCTGGCCGTCGGGCAGCACGTCGAACACCTTGATCGCGCACGGGTGCTCGATGCGCGCCGCGTCCTTGCCCTCCTGCATGGCGGCCGCGCGCGCCTGCTCGGCGCGGTCGCCCGCGCCGACCGGCAGGTACATCCGCTTCATCGCGACGGTCCGGAACAGCCGCGTGTCGAACGCCAGCCAGACGATGCCGGCGCGGCCGCGGCCGATCGGCTGGTCCAGCCGGAACCGGCCGCCGACGATGGTTCCTTCAGAACTCAAAACTGACCTCGGGTCACGGCGTCGAAGGAGTGGTTGGCGTCACCGGCGTGGTCGTCGGCGGAGCTTCACTACTGGTTTCCGGCGGGGTCGTCTTCGGGGTGGTCTTCGGCGTAGTGGACGTCGGCGGTTCGGAGCTCCGCGAGGTCGTCGCCTTCTTCGACGACGAGCTCGACTCCGTCGCCGGAGGCGGCACGTCCGCCGTGCTGAACGGCGTGTCCGTCGTGGACGGCACCGACTCCGACGTCGCGGCGGGCGACGGCTTGGTGCTGGAGATCTGCGTGGCCGGGGCCTCCGGGTTGTTCGGGCTCAGCAGCCACACGACGAGCGCGACCAGGCCCACCACCACGACCCCGCCGATGATCGCCGGGCGCTTCCACGCGCCGGGCTTGCCCTCGTCCTCGTCGACCGGGCTCATCTGCGGGCGCGACCGCGCCGGGGGCGGCGGGGCGGGCTCGTCGTCGTAATCGTCGTAGTCGTCCTCGTAGCCGCCCTGCTCGTGCGGCGGCACCGGCACGGCGCGGGTCGCGGCCAGGCCGGGCGGCACGCCTCCGGCGGCGTGGTGGTCGTCCTCGCGGTAGTGGCCGTACCCGTCGTAGTCGTCCTCCGGGTAGCCGGTGGCCTCCGGGTAGTCGTCCTCGTCGTAGTACGGCACGGCCTGCGTCGGAGCTGCGCCGCCGCCGCCGAGCAGCGTGCCCGAGTGGCCGGCCGGGATCTCGTCGAACATCTGGGTGGCGTTCGGGTCCGCGACGGCGGCCGCGCCGAGGACGCCGGCGGACGGCGCCAGCATGGTCTCGTCCGCCGGGCCGCCGAGCGGGGTCTCGCCGCGCGCGACGGCCGCGAGCAGCTCCTCGCACTCTTCGGCGGTCGGCCGGTGCTCGACGTCCGGGTGCAGCAGCACGGCCAGCACGCTGGCCAGCGGCCCGGACTGGCGCGGCGGGTTGATCTGCCCGGCCGCGACCGCGTGCAGCAGGCTCAGCGTGTTCTCGGACAGCCCGAACGGCGGCTGGCCCTCGCACGCCGCGTACAGCGTGGAGCCGAGCGAGAAGACGTCGGACTCCGGACCGGGCTCGCCGCCGATGGCCACCTCGGGGGCCAGGTAGGCGGGCGTGCCGGCGATCATCCCGGTCTTGGTGACCGTGACGTCGTCCTTGGCCCGGGAGATGCCGAAGTCGGTGATCTTCACGACGCCGTTACCGCCGAGCAGGATGTTGCCCGGCTTGATGTCGCGGTGCACGATGCCGACCGCGTGCGCCTCGCGCAGCGCCGCGGCGACCTGGGCGCCGATGCGCGCCACCTCGGTCGGCGGCAGCGTGCGGCGTTCCTGCAGCACGGCGGCCAGGCTGGTGGAGTTGAGGTACTCCATGATCAGGCACGGCTGCCCGTTGTCGTCGGTGACGACGTCGAACACCGAGATCGCGTTGGGGTGGTGCAGGCGGGCCGCGATCCGGCCCTCGCGCATCGTCCGCTGCCGGGCGTCCTCGGCGTCGTGCTCGTCCAGGTGGGGCTGGAGCAGGAGCTGCTTGATGGCCACGGTGCGGCCCAGGACCTCGTCGTGCGCCTGCCAGACGGCCCCCATCGCGCCCGTGCCGATCCGGCCGACGATGCGGTACCGATCGGCGACCAGACGACCCTCGTCGCTCACGCGACCTCCCTTTGGGCTCCGACTTCACCAGGGCGTGAGGATCGGTGCCTGGTGACGCGGCCACGTGTACGCCGCTTCGCTGGAGCGTATGCACATGTCGTGGGCTGCGTGCCGGCTTCACGGAGACCGGCCCGTGACAAGGCTAGGCGCTCACTCTGCGCACACGAATCCGGTACGGGCACTTGAACCACGGGTGAAGGGGTGATCGCCGAGGGCTACATGTACTGGGCCGAGACGAGCTCGGCTTCGGTGATCAGCCCACCGGTGTCGGCGACCCGGAACAGCTGGGTGACCCGCACCAGTGCGCCGTCCGGCCGGTGCAGCGTGGCGACCGCGAGGATCGAGCCGTCCGGCTTGATCTGCGTGTCGGCCTCCTGGACGTCGATGGCGTCCATCGCGCTCCACGTGCGGACCAGCTCACCCGCCGAGCCGCCGGCCAGCGAAGGGCTCAGCAGTGCCAGCGCGCCCGCCGAGTTCCGCGCGATGGCGGCGTAGAAGTCCTTGACGGCCTGGATCTTGCGGCTCGCGCTGCGCGCGTCGGCCGCCGTGTCCGGGATCGAGGTGGCCGGGGCGGGCGCCGCCTGGGCTCGCGGGGTGCCGCTCGCCGTCCGGTCGTCCGCGGGCTGGTCGTCGGCGTGCGTGCCGGGCGCTGTCGTCCCGCGCTGCTCCGGCGCGCCGCCACCGGCCTGGTGCTGCGGCACGGCGAGGCCGCCGAGCTCGGCGGCGCCGGTGAACCCGGCGGGCGTGGACTGGCCGCCCGCGGAGACGGCGCGGTGCGAGCTGGTCAGCATCGGCGCGGCGATCACCGCACCGGCGACGAGCGCACCCGCGCCGACGAGCCCGGCCAGCTTCGCGCGGCGGGCGAGCCGGCTTTCCGGTTCCCCGGCGTCGTCGGCCTGCTCCGGCTCGCGGGCCGGCTCGGTCCGCCGCGGCAGGAACCGCTGCGGGTCGCGGACGACCTGCTCGAGGTGGTCGCGGTCGGCGTCGGCGACGCCGTCCAGGATCTCGGCCGGGATGATGTCCTCGACGCGGACGGCGTGCGGTGACTCACGCCGTGTGCGCTGCCGATCAAGCACGAAAGTCCTCGCTCTGGGGTTCCGGGGACGGGCGTCCGCCGTTCGGCCGGTGCCCGTTGGTCCGGTTGGCCGGTTCGTGGCCGGCTCCGGATCCGCTAGTCGTCAGGTAACCCTGTGCGGACGGCGACCACCAGGCTCTGTCGCCGGAATGCCGTCGCGATACGACGAGCGGCAGCTTATGTCACCCACCCGGACCAGGCATAACCGCTCGGCGCACCGCACGTGCATCAGAACGGGCGAACGGCACGTGCAGGCGTGGCTACTGACCGTCAGCGGTGATCTTGTCGCCGTCGCCGAAGGTCAGGGTGCGCTGCTCGACCGTCTTGGTCCCGTCGGTGTGGGTGACCTCGACGGTGTTGACGGTGACGCCGCGCTGCTGGTCGATGCTGACCTTCTTGACTTCGAAGTACGCGATGCCCTCGTAGCGGCGGGCGAGGG
The DNA here is from genome assembly GCF_000716785.1 of Amycolatopsis vancoresmycina. GTDB lineage: Bacteria > Actinomycetota > Actinomycetes > Mycobacteriales > Pseudonocardiaceae > Amycolatopsis > Amycolatopsis vancoresmycina. Next base: position 291,125 of record NZ_JNYY01000005.1, on the reverse strand, counting down.
CCTGCGGGCCCTGGTCGTGCAGCTCGCCGGTGGTCACCGAAGACGCCGCGGCGGGGTCGGTGGTGACGGTGTTGAAGAACTTTTCCGAGTTGTCCCCCATGGTCTGGGCGTCCGGCGGGAAGGAGTACCACCACGGCGGCTTGACCGGGGTCTCCCGCTGGGCGGGCGTGACGGGCGGCTTCCGCGGCGTCCGGTCGGCGGTGGCGGGCCCGGTCGTCGCGGTGGACGGCGCCTCGGTGCTCCCGGCGGGCGGGGGAGCGACGCCGTCGACCGGCCCGGCCCCGCCGCCACCGCTGGTCTTCCCGGGAGCGCTCGCGGAGGAGGAGGCGGCGGTTTCCGGCCCGGCGGCGGAACCGCCCTCGGTGGGCGCCCGGTGCCCGGAGGTGGGATCGGCAACGGCCGGCGCGCCCTGGTAGCCGGGCCACGCGCCCTGCACGGCCTGGTCGACGGGAGGTTTCCCGACGAGGAAGGACCCGGCGCACAGCAGCCCGACGACGACGGCCCCGGAGGCGCCGGTGGCGAACCAGGCGGCCTTCCGCCAGGTCTTGGGCGGCGTGACGGAGGCGGGCACGGACCCGATGGTGAAGCCGCCGAGCCCGTCGATCGGCGGAGCGGAGTAGATGCGGGCGTCGTCTTCGTCGACGTCCACCCCGCGCGGCGCGGGGGAGGCGAGCGAGACCCGGGTCCGCCGGGCGGCCTGGTCGGAGGGGGATTCGACGGGCGCCTCGGCCGGGTCGTCTTCGAAGTCTTCGTCCAGGTCCTCGAAGGCATCGAGGGGAAGGCTCCCGCGCACGGCCGGGAAGAGCGGAGCGGGCCGCCCGTCCCGCGGCTGCGGCAGGGACGGCAGCGGGAGGCAGCCGGACAGCACCGGTTCGGCGGCGGCGGGACCGTCGGTGTGGCGCCGGCTGAGCGGGAGCGACCCGGACAGCGCCGGATCAGCCGCGCCACGGTCGGTGGGCCGGATGGAGTGGGACTGCGTGATCGGGCCGGCCGACCCGGACAGCGCGGGATCGGCCGCCAGATCACCGGTGTGCCGCATGGTCTGCGGCACCGGGTCGGCCGCCGGCCGGGCCGCGTACTGCGGCGCGAGCGACCCCGTCAGCACCGGATCGGCCACCGCCGCGTCGCCGGTGTACGGCACGGAATAGTCCTGAGGGCACGAGCCTGCGGCCGCACCACCGCGGTGTTCGGCCTGCGGCGGGACCCCGCCCACCGGCGGCTCGGTCACCCGGCCCGCCGCGTGGTGCCGCACCGGGCGGTGCTGCGGGAGCGGCGGCGTCCAGCTCTCCGCGCCGCCGCGCCGGTGCCGTCCGGGGTGCGCGGGCGCTGTCGCGCGTCCGGGGAACTCCGTTCCTTGGCTCATGTGGGCTCGACCACCCGGCGGAGCACTCCTGACGCCATCCGGCGGCCGGAAGACCCGATCGGAGCACCCTCACGCGCGGAATCTCGTTCGGAATCCTGCGCAAATGCACGCGCACGCAACAGTGGGCGCGCGGGGCCAGTGCCCCCGCGCGTCCTACGGGCGTTGCCCGACCCAGACGCAAGGGTCCTCACGCCGTCAACCCTAGGAGCATCCGGCGGAGAAAGTCGCCCCCAAACCTGCAAGTTGCAGAGGTTTCACTCGGTCGGGCGCGACCGAACGGGCGATGGTCACGCTGCGAAGTTTCACGCAGGGAAATCGGCCCTGATCAGGCCGTTCAGCCTCCCGAACGGTAACGCTCCCGCGTGGACTGCAGCGCCTTCGTCGCCACGACGCCGCTACCCGCGGCGACGATGATCGCGAAGATGTCCAGCGTCGGTCCCCCGGCCGTGAGCAACCAGGCGAACAGCGAAGCCGCGGTCGTACCCCCGGCAACGGCCCACCGGCTGCGGACGTACTGCGCGACCGGAGCGCCCCCGGCGCGCTTACCCGCCGCGTTGTTGAGCAACGCCAGATACCCCACATGGCCCAGCGCGGCCAGCACGCTCGCGAGCGCGACGATGACGGCGATGAGGTTCACGAGCCAGTCCATGTCCCCAGTCTGCCTGCACCGGGGCCGCGGGTGCCTCGGGGAAGACCCGGAATTCGGGCAACCGTTACCGGCCGAGCCGCCCGCGCCCCAGGTTCAGCAGCGCCATGGCCAGCTGCCTGCCGTCCGGGCCGAGTTCGCGGTAGCGCGCCAGCACGTCCATCTCGCGGTTGTAGACGATGCGCGTGCCGCCGGCGGCCATCCGCGCGGCGCCGATCGTCTTGGACACCTCGACCCGGCGTTTCACCAGCCGCAGGATCTCCTTGTCCAGCCAGTCGATCTCCTCGCGCAGCGACGCGATGTCGTCGCCCGCGGGGGTGTGCTCGGCGGGCTGGCCGTCGGCGTTCGTGGCGTGTGCGTTCATCGGGACCTCTTTCTCGAAGCCCGGACCCGGTCCCAGGGACGGCGACAGCCCCGGGTCCGCGGACTCCGGGGCTGGCGTGATGGCGGTTCGGGCACTACGCGATCACGGGAGCCGGAGTCCGGGTCCCGTAAAAAAATCGCTCAGCGTGGTGCCGCACCCGGTCAGTATGGCACAGCGGCACCGGGCCGCTCCCGGAACGCGCGCACCCGAGCATGAACCAAGAGGCTCACCGCGAGCCAGAACATCGGGAAGCCCGGCCAGAAGAACCCGGCGCCCAGCACGACCCACCGGACGATCATCACGGCCGCGATGGTCACCGCGACGGCGAGGTGCAGCCGCAGCGCGGGGTGCCGCCGCAGCGCGTCTCGGGTGAGCGGGAAGCCGGGCCGCGGCGGCGCCGGCCGCGGCAGGTCGGCGGTGAGCGCGGTGAGTTCGTCGGTGAACCGCGCGGCGTAGACGTGGGTGAGGCGCTCTTCGACCTCGTCGAGGGTGAGCCGGCCTTCGGAACCGGCGTGCTGGACGGCGGTGGCGACGCGTTCGCGATCGGCGTCGGCGGCCCGGATGCGGGCGGGGTGGGTGTCTTCCATGTCCGCCGATGCTCCGCGCGCCGGGCCGGTGGCGCGTCGGACGGCAGGCGACACCTGCCACTACGCCCGCCGCAGTAGCCACGCCCGCCCCGGCCTCGTGAGTGAGAAACAGTGTTCTAACCCTGTTTCTCACTCACGACTGGCTGCGGGAGACCTCGGATCCGGCCGCGTCGGCACGCTTCTGCCGGATCCCCGCCCACCCGGGGTAGCGTGGACGCACGATGGACACCCTCTTCGATCTCCCCGCCGCGACCCCTGTGCGCAAGCCCGCCGCCGGCGGGCAGGCCGAGCTGCTCGACGACCTCAACCCCGCCCAGCGCGAAGCCGTCACCCACGCCGGTGGCCCGCTGCTGGTGGTGGCGGGCGCGGGCTCGGGCAAGACGCGGGTGCTGACCCGCCGGATCGCGTACCTGCTCGGGCAGCGCCGCGTGCACCCCGGCGAAATCATGGCGATCACGTTCACCAACAAGGCCGCCGCGGAAATGCGCGAGCGCGTCGCCGCGCTCGTCGGGCGCCGGGCGAACGCGATGTGGGTGTCGACGTTCCACTCGATGTGCGTGCGGATCCTGCGCCGTGAAGCCAAAACGCTGGACATGTCGTCGAGCTTCTCCATCTACGACTCCGACGACACCAAGCGGCTGATCACCCTGGTGGCCCGGGACCTCGACATCGACCCGAAGCGGTACGCCGCCCGCACCCTCGCCGTGCACATTTCGAACCTGAAGAACGAGCTCACCGACCCGGAGACGGCGGCGGCGAACGCGGGCAACGACCTCGAGCGCCGCGTCGCCGAGGTCTACGGCGAGTACCAGCGGCGGCTCAACCAGGCCAACGCCTTCGACTTCGACGACCTCATCATGCGCACGGTCTCGCTGCTGCAGGCGTTCCCGGACGTGGCCGAGTACTACCGGCGGCGGTTCCGGCACGTGCTGGTCGACGAGTACCAGGACACGAACCACGCGCAGTACACGCTGGTCCGCGAGCTGGCCGGGACGGCGCCGAACGAAGCCGGTGTCGAGCCGGCCGAGCTGGTCGTGGTCGGTGACGCGGACCAGTCGATCTACGCCTTCCGCGGCGCGACGATCCGCAACATCGAGGAGTTCGAGCGGGACTTCCCGAACGCGCACACCATCCTGCTGGAGCAGAACTACCGCTCCACGCAGACGATCCTGTCCGCGGCCAACGCCGTCATCGAGCGGAACCCGAACCGCCGCGCCAAGCGGCTGTGGACGGATTCGGGCGACGGCGAGAAGATCGTCGGCTACGTCGCCGACAACGACCACGACGAAGCCGCGTTCGTCGCGGGCGAGATCGACGCGCTGGCGGAGAAGGGCGAAGCCGACTACTCCGACGTCGCCGTCTTCTACCGCACCAACAACCAGTCCCGCGTCTTCGAAGAGATCTTCATCCGGCTCGGCCTGCCGTACAAGGTCGTCGGCGGCGTGCGGTTCTACGAGCGGCGCGAAGTCCGCGACATGATCGCGTACCTGCGCGTGCTGGCGAACCCGGAGGACACGGTCAGCCTGCGGCGCGTGCTGAACGTGCCCAAGCGCGGCATCGGCGACCGCGCCGAAGCCGTCGTGGCGACGCACGCCGAGCGCGAGCGGATCTCCTTCGCGCAGGCGCTGCGGGACGCCGTCGAAGGCAAGGTGCCGCTGCTGAACCCGCGCTCGGTCAAGGCGATCGGCGGGTTCGTGGCCCTGCTCGACGAGCTGGGCGTGCTGATCTCGGAGGGCGCCGAGGTCCACGACGTGCTGGAAGCGGTGCTGGAGAAGACCGGCTACCGCGTCGAGCTCGAGGAGTCGGACGACCCGCAGGACCACACGCGCGTGGAGAACCTGGACGAGCTCGTCACGGTGGCGCGGGAGTTCACCGAGATCACCGCCGAGGTCGTCGCGGACGAGAACGCCGAACTGGTCGTGGAGGACGGCGTCCCGGCGCCGGGCTCGCTGCCGGCGTTCCTCGAGCGCGTGTCGCTGGTCGCGGACGCCGACTCGGTGCCCTCGCCCGACGGCGGCGAAGAAGGCGATGGCGGCGCGGGCGTGGTCACGCTGATGACCGTCCACACCGCGAAGGGCCTGGAGTACCCGGTGGTGTTCTGCACCGGCTGGGAGGACGGCGTCTTCCCGCACATGCGGGCGCTGGGCGACCCGACGGAACTGGCGGAGGAGCGGCGGCTCGCGTACGTCGCGATCACGCGGGCCCGGAAGCGGCTGTACGTTTCGCGCGCGATCACGCGCTCGGCGTGGGGCCAGCCGTCGATGAACCCGGCTTCGCGGTTCCTCGACGAGCTCCCGCCGGACCTGGTCGACTGGCGGCGGCTGGAGCCGTCCAGCAGCGGCTTCGGCTCGTTCGGCTCCGGCTCGCGCGGCACGCCGCGGGCGGCGACCACCTGGGGCGGCCGGCGGTCGTCTTCGCCGTCGTCGTCGGGCACGCCGTCGTTCGGCAAGGGCTGGAAGGACACGGTGGCGCTGAAGCTGGACGTCGGCGACCGCGTCAGCCACGACAAGTACGGCCTCGGCACGGTGATCTCCTGCGACGGCGTCGGCCCGCGCGCCACGGCCACGATCGACTTCGGCGCGGCGGGCAAGGTCCGCCTGATGCTGATCGGCAGCGTGCCGATGGTGAAGCTCTAGGCCCACCCGGTCGAGTGAATCCGGCGCCGATCCCACCGATCGCCACCGGAATCGTCGGACCCACCCGGTACAACTGACCCTGCGATCGAACAAAGGTTCGACGGAGGGGGTAGTGTGGTGTGGACGCGGTGCTGTTTGGGCTTCTCGCCGAAGGGGTACGAAATTACCTGCGGGGAGTCCTGGAGACGATGGTTCCGGATCGGGGTCGGGAGCCGTCGGGGGCTTCGGGAACCCCTCCGCTCGCGGGAGCGGAGGCGTGCCGGCTGGCCGCCGCCTGGCGAGCGCTGCTCAGGCAGCACGAGCTCGGCGCGGACGGGCGTTGTGTCACCTGCGGCCGGGGACGCCGCTGGACGACCAGGGCCCGGAGCGCCGCGCGTGTCCGCTCCGCGGGGGGCGCGGTGCACTGGGGCTGGCTGCCGGTCCGGCGGCCGGCGGAGCTGTGCACGGTGTGGCAGGTTGCGGTGGCTTACTTCATCCGCCGGTTACCGGGCGGACAGCGGTAGCCGGTTTCGGGCGCTGAGCGGCCTGTGGGCGGCTCTTCACGGCCTCTGTGCGGTTCTGGGTGTCCGGCGGGTTCTGCTGCGGCGCAGGGCGTTGTCGGCGGCGAGTTCCCGCGGAGAAGTGGTCGCCTCGGAGCGGCTCGGTGGCGTCCCGTGGTGTTCGCCGGGGCGCGAAGGGTCACCCGATGTGGGTGTTTGCGTCCGGCCCTCAGCGGTGAACCCTGATCTTGTGACCGGTACCAGCTCGCGAGCGGCTCGGCGGAGCGTGCGCCTTCGGCGTTCTTCGCCGGTGGTGGCTGCCCGGGTGGTGACTGCCCGCCGCGTCCCGGCCGGAGCGGGGATCCGCTCTACGGCCGGGTTTCCGCTGCCGGGCGTGCCGGCTCGGGGGCGTACTCGGGGTGGATCAGATGACGATGCCGCGCGCGGCCAGCCAGGGCCGGGGGTCGATCTTCTTGGTGCCGTTCTGCCACACCTCGAAGTGCAGGTGCGGGCCGGTGCTCTGGCCGCGGTTGCCGATCTCGGCGATCTGCTGGCCGCACTTGACCTTCTGGCCCTCCTTGACGGAGAAGCTGTTCATGTGGCCGTAGACCTGGATCGTGCCGTCGTCGAGCTGCACTCGCACCCAGAGGCCGAAACCGCTGGCGGGGCCGGCCTCGATCACGGTGCCGTCGGAGGCGGCGTAGATCGGGGTGCCGATGGCGTTGGCGATGTCGATGCCGAGGTGGCTCGTGCCCCACCGGGCACCGAAGCCCGAGGTGAAGGTGCCGTGCGCGGGCAGGCAGGTCTTGGGCCGAGCGGCTTCTTCGGCGGCCTTCTTGGCGGCGTCGGCTTCGCGCTGCTCACGGGCCTGCGTGACAGAGGCGCTGTCAGCGAGCTTCGCGGCTTCGGCGGAGGCGTCGACGGCGTGGCCGGTCGGCAGGAGTTCCGGGGCGCCCCCGGAGCCCGCACCTCCCGCGGTCAGCGAAGCGCTGGCGTCCTGGCTGTTGGCCAGGGGGGTGAAGGCGGCGTCGGAATCGGTGACCGTCTTGAGGGTCGAACCCGCAGCAGCGGCAGCGAACGCACCAGCCGCAACAGCGGCAACCACGACACGGCCGCGAAGGGCCGAAGAGGGCGGGGCGATGCGGTGCGCACCCCGGACACGAACGACCGCACCTTCCAGTGCGTCCTTCAATGCCGGGGAAGGAGCTTGGCCGCCGGGGGAGCGGTGTGAAGCCAAGACAGGGCCTTCCATCGTCGGGGAGCCGGGTCGAGGACTGCGGGCGGGGGAACCCGGTGAGCCAACCTCGGGGGTGGTTTGCTCGGCGTCCTACTTCGTGACCTGACTGTAATGGGGACCCCGGGACAGTAACGAAGGGGTACCGCTGTCGGCAAGATGTGCCCCCGCTGTCGGCCGATCGGGTGGAGTCGGCAAGCCGCTCACCTGTGGAAATCACCCAAAGTTAGAGGGGGTTTACGGCGTTCGGTGTGACTTCCCTTACAGGGTTCAGGGTCCGTGAAGGCCTATCGAGAGCCCGGAAACGGTCTCGGGAGGGGTCACGGCCGGGAATAAGAGATTGCGACAGGAGGTTGAGGCGCTTTCGACGACTCGCGCCCGTCGGCGGGTCCGGAAGGGCCCGAACTTGCTAGCGTCGCGGGCAATATGCCCCCACGCTCAGAGCCCCCCACCGGAAGCACCCCCGGCCCCCCGGAAGACCCGGCCCCCGGCAAGCCCACGCCGAAGTCCGGGATCGGCCAAGCTGCGCAGGAGCCCACCGAGCAATTCCCCGCCGCGGCCCCCTCCGGCGAGCCCACGCCGCAGTTCGGCATCGGCCGGGCCGCGCAGAGCTCTGCTGAGCCGCCGCACCGGGAGCCGGCTGGCGCGGGTGGCTCCGGCGAGCCGACCCCGAAGTCCGGCATCGGCGAGGCCGCGCAGAGCTCTGCTGAGCCGCCGCACCGGGAGCCGGTCGGCGCGGGTGATTCCGGCGAGCCGACCCCGAAGTCCGGCATCGGCCGGGCCGCGCAGAGCCCCGCCGAGCCCCCGCCACGAGAGCCGGCCAGCGCGGCTAGCTCCGGCGAGCCGCTGCGATCCGACCCTGCCGGCGCGCCTCGCTCCGCGCCTGCTGCCGCCGAGCCACCTCCGAGCGAGCCTTCCGCTGCGAGCATGCGTGGCTCCGCCGACCCAGCCCAGCCCGAGCCTGCCGCCGCAAAGGTGGCCTCGTGCAGGGCCACCTCGAATCCCCCCGGCAAGGTCCGCACCGCCAACCCGCCGCAGTCCGCCCCTCCCACCGACCCCGCACCCTGGGCCGACGACACCGAAACCCGCCCCGCGCTCGCCCTGGCCATCCTCGGCGCCCTAGCCCTCACCGCCGGTGCCATCGTCCCGGTCTCCCCAGCCGCCGGCCCCGGCTTCACCGCCTGGCCCTGGCTAGCCCTCCTCGCCCTCGGCCCCGTCGCCGTCGCCGGCTGGCTCGCCTCCCGGAAACCCGCCCTCGCCGGTGGCCTGATCCTCGGCCTCGCCGCCCTCGCTCCCGGGCGGCTCGTGCTCGACCTGCAGTTCGCCGTCAACGGGCCGCTCACCATCCGGCCTGAGCTCTACCTCCCCGACCGGTTCCTCGGCAGCTCCGCCGTCGGTGCCGGGTTCTGGCTGCTCGTCGCCGGGCACGTCCTCACCCTCGGTGCCGGCGTTCTCGCCTGGCGGGCCCTCCGCAGCCACGACGAACCCGAACGCCGGCGCTGGCGGCTGCTCGTCCCGCTGCTCGCCGTCGTCGCCGCCGTCGGGCTGCTCACCGCTCCCGTGCACTCCGAAAACGGCTTCCTCCTCGCCCGCGCCGCCTTCGAAGGGCCGTGGCCCGCCCTCGGCGGCTACCTGCTGCTCGCCGCCGCCCTGTCGCTCGCCGCCGTTCTCGCACTGGCCGCTCCCTCCGAGGACGTTGCCCGCGGTGCGCTCGGCGGGCTGGCCGCCGGGGCCTTCGGCGTTGCCCTGCCGCCCGTGCTCGCCGGGCTCTTCCGGGACGACCTGGACGTCACCTGGGGACCCGTGCTCGCCCTCGCCGCCACGGCGGTCGTCGCCGGGCTCGCGACCACGAAACTCACCGAAAAAGCCGAACCGGACCTGGCGGGCCACGCAACACTGCCCGGCCTCTTCTGGTGGCGGCTCACCACCGGCCTCCTCGGCCTGGCCACCGCGCTCGCCGCGCTCATCGGCGCCTTCGCGCCGCAGGTCGCCGTCACCGCGCTGAACCCGGGCGCCGCCGCGCCCGTCAGCGCCGCCGCCGACAGTCCCGCCCGGTGGTTCCTGCTCGCCGCCGCGCTCGTGCTCGCCGTGCTCGCCGGCGGGGTGCTCGTGCCGAAGGCCGCCGCCGTCGCGCGGCCCGTGCTCGGGGTTGCCTGGGCCGGGATCGTGCTCGCCGGCACCGCCGTCCTCAACACCGCGCTCACCGCCACCCAGGCCGGCAACCTCGCCGGCTTCGGCGGCGCGGCCGCCCCCGTCTTCACCTACGACCTCGGGGCCGGCGCCGCCTGGACCTTCGCCGCGCTCGTGCTCGCCGTCCTGGCCGCGCTCGCCGCCGCCGGGACCGGGGTCGTCGAACGCGAAGACGCGGGAGACGGAACACCCCCGAGCAAGAACCTCACCCTCGTCACGGCCGGCGCGGTGCTGGCCGTCGCCGCCTTCGGGCTGCCCGTCTTCGGCCTTCCCGGTTACGTCGCCCCCGGCCTCTGGTCCCGCTTCGACACCCCGTCGTGGGGACTGCTGACCGCCGCCGTGGTCGTCGTCGGGGCCGCCGCGCTCGCGACGCGGTCGCGGCCCAAGCCGGCCGCCGCCCTGCTCGCCGGTGCTGCCCTGCTCACCGCGCTGCACGCCGCGGAGCTGCCGCTCGTCGGCGGTGCGCTCGGCGGCGCGAGCCCGGCCACCGGATTCTGGCTCGCCCTCGCCGCCACGGCCGCGTTGCTCGCCGCCGCCGTCCTGGCAGCCGCCGGGGGACGTCGTGGGGCGTGACCGGCCCCGGGTGCTGCTCGTCGAGTTCGCGCGGCCCGACCCGGCCGCCGTCGCCTGGGCGCGGCGGCTGCGCGACGACGGCGCCGAGGTCGTCCACGCCGGCCCACTGGACACCGCCGAGCAGATCCTCCGCACCGCCGAACAGGAGGACCCGGACGCGGTCGGCGTGCTCGGCGCCGCGCCGCCCGAGGGCCTCGAAGCCGCGCTCGGGGACGTCGTCCTCTTCACCGCCGAGACCGCCGCGAAAACGCTGGAATCCCTCTCCGGTGGGCGGTCTCACACCACTGGAGCACCGTCTGACCGCGCACGGTGACCGACTTCACCAGGTGCGGAGTCCCCTGCGTCTGCGCAGGTCGCTAACCTCGACAGGTCCGACAGCGCGGTCCGGCAACGGACCACCACAGTGGCGTGTCGTCAGGAGACTGGAGTAGTGGACCTCTACGAGTACCAGGCGAGGGATCTCTTCGCCGCCCACGGAGTACCGGTTCTGCCGGGGGCCGTGGCTAGCAACCCCGAAGAAGCCAAGACCGCCGCGGAGCAGATCGGCACCCAGGTCGTCGTCAAGGCGCAGGTGAAGGTCGGCGGGCGTGGCAAGGCGGGCGGCGTCAAGCTGGCCCAGACGCCGGACGAGGCGAAGGAGAAGGCGGAAGCCATCCTCGGCCTCGACATCAAGGGCCACATCACGCGCCGCGTGCTCGTGGCGGAAGCCTCGGACATCGCGTCCGAGTACTACTTCTCCTTCCTGCTGGACCGGGCGAACCGCACCTTCCTGGCGATGGCCTCGTCCGAAGGCGGCATGGAGATCGAGCAGCTCGCGGTCGAGCGCCCCGAAGCGCTCGCCAAGATCCCCGTCGACGCGATCGCCGGCGTGGACAAGGCGAAGGCGCTCGAGATCCTGAAGGCCGGCAACTTCCCGGCCGAGATCATCGACGAGGCCGCCGACGTCGTCGTGAAGCTCTGGGAGACCTTCGTCTCCGAGGACGCCACCCTGGTCGAGGTCAACCCGCTGGTCCGCGACCCGCAGGACAAGATCATCGCCCTCGACGGCAAGGTCACCCTCGACGAGAACGCCTCCTTCCGCCAGCCGGGCCACGAAGCCCTGGTGGACAAGGACGCCGAGAACCCCCTCGAAGCCAAGGCCAAGGCCAAGGACCTCAACTATGTCAAGCTCGACGGCGAGGTCGGCATCATCGGCAACGGCGCCGGCCTGGTCATGTCCACTTTGGACGTCGTGGCCTACGCGGGCGAGAAGCACGGCGGCGTGAAGCCGGCCAACTTCCTCGACATCGGCGGCGGCGCGTCGGCCGAGGTCATGGCGGCCGGCCTGGACGTCATCCTCAACGACACCGACGTGAAGAGCGTCTTCGTCAACGTCTTCGGCGGCATCACCGCCTGCGACGCGGTGGCGAACGGCATCGTCGAGGCCCTGAAGATCCTGGGCGACGAGGCCACCAAGCCGCTGGTCGTCCGCCTGGACGGCAACAACGTCGTGGAGGGTCGCAAGATCCTGGCCGACGCGAACCACCCGCTGGTCACCGTGGTGGACACAATGGACAACGCGGCCGACAAGGCTGCCGAGCTCGCCGCGGCAGGTGCGTGAGATGTCGATCTTCCTCAACGAGAACAGCAAGGTCATCGTCCAGGGGCTCACCGGCTCCGAGGGCATGAAGCACGCGACCAAGATGCTGAAGTCGGGCACGAACATCGTGGGCGGCGTCAACGCCCGCAAGGCCGGCCAGACCGTCACCATCGAGGGCAAGGACCTCACCGTGTTCGGCACGGTCGAGGAGGCCATCAAGGAGACCGGCGCCGACGTCTCGGTCATCTTCGTGCCGCCGAAGTTCGCCAAGGACGCGGTCGTCGAGGCCATCGACGCCGAGATCCCGCTCGCCGTGGTCATCACCGAGGGCATCCCGGTGCACGACTCGGCCTACTTCTGGGCGCACGCGGTCGCGAAGGGCAACAAGACCCGGATCATCGGCCCGAACTGCCCCGGCGTGATCAGCCCGGGCAAGTCGAACGCCGGCATCATCCCGGCCGACATCACCAAGGCCGGCGAGATCGGCCTCGTGTCGAAGTCGGGCACGCTGACCTACCAGATGATGTACGAGCTGCGGGACATCGGCTTCTCGACCGCGGTCGGCATCGGCGGTGACCCGATCATCGGCACCACGCACATCGACGCCCTCGAGGCGTTCGAGGCCGACCCCGAGACCAAGGTCATCGTGATGATCGGCGAGATCGGCGGCGACGCCGAAGAGCGCGCCGCGGCCTACATCAAGGAGAACGTGACGAAGCCGGTCGTCGGTTACGTCGCGGGCTTCACCGCGCCCGAGGGCAAGACCATGGGCCACGCGGGCGCCATCGTGTCGGGCTCCTCCGGCACGGCCGCCGCCAAGAAGGAGGCCCTCGAGGCCGCCGGCGTCAAGGTCGGCAAGACCCCGAGCGAGACCGCCGTCCTGGCGCGTGAGCTGTACAACAACCTCGGCTGATTCCGAGAAGTAACTCCTGGTGAGGCCGGGCACTCGACGAGTGCCCGGCCTTTCCTCGTTCCCGGATGAAACCGCGCGAGGGATTCATGCGTCTGGTGGGCTGACGGCCTTCGAGTGCGCTAGCGTTCTGCGCACACAAGCCGCCTCGTCTTTCCCCGGGCGCCCGCGCGCCCGCCAGGGCCGGTGAACCGACAGGAGTGCATCCGATGACCTTCCCCAGCGGTGGGCCTGGCTACCCCCAGCAGGGTGGCGGCCAGCAGCCCCCCGGACCGCCGTCCAGCGGCTTCCCCGCGCAGCAGCCGCACTCGCACCAGGCACCGGCCGGCGCCGCGGGCCTGCCGCAGAACCTGCCGGTGCTGCTCGCCCTGGTCGTCGCCGTCTTCGGCCTCGTGCAGTACTTCCTCGGCTTCTCGGACAACGCCGACGTCGGCCTCGCGACGACGTTCCTGCTGGGCGCCGGTCTGCTCGCCGGGCTGCACGTGCTGCCGAAGGGCCCGAAGACGCTGCCGTTCGCGGCGCTGTTCAGCGTCCTCGGCGCGCTCGGTGCCCTCGACGCGCTGGTCGCGCTGCCCACCACCCCGGGCATCGTCACCGTCATCCTGATCCTCGGCATCCTGCAGATGATCGTCGCGGTCGGCGCGCTGCTGATCGAGCACGACGTGATCAAGCCGCCGTCGCCGAAGCCGGCCGCGCCGTCCTACGGCGGCCAGTACGGCCAGCCGGGCCAGTCCGGCCAGCAGCAGTACGGCCAGCCCGGCCAGCAGTTCGGGCAGCCGGGCCACGGGCCGGGGCCGGTCGCCGCCACCGGTGAGCCGTCGGCGCCCTTCTCGCAGCCGGGCCAGTACGGTTCGCCGAACCCGCCGTCGACCACGCCGCCGCCGGGCCAGCAGGCCACGACGTACGCGCCGCAGCAGGGCCAGTTCTTCCAGCAGCCGCCGCCGGACAACCCGGGCACTCCGCCCGGTGGCTTCGGCAAGTCCAGCTGACGTTCCGTCGCCGACACCCGCTGTGACCCTCCGTGTCAAAGCGGGTGTTCTGCGTCCGGGGGTTACCCGTACGGGTGGGGTTGGGTTCGTCACCCACCCCGCCAGCGGCGTGCCTCACCCGTACGGAGCAGCCCGGATGTCAGGGTGCGCAGCATGGACCTGCTCACCGACTCGCCCGAGGAGCCGGTGAGCGACCCCGCACCCACCCGGCCCGCGCGGGTGCGGGTGTTGCTCGCCGCCGCCCTCGGTCCGCTGGTCACCGGCTACACCGCGGTCGCGGCCGGGCTCGCCCTGATCGCGCTCACCGCCGGCCGCGCCGTCTTCTCCGACACCGGTGTGCTGCTGGCCGCCGCGCCCGGCTGGCTCGCCGCGCACCAGGTGCGCCTCGCCATCGGGGGTCACCCACTCGGGATGCTGCCGCTGCTGCCGACGCTGGGCGTGGTCGCGCTGGCCGCGCGGACGGCGTCCGGCGCCGCCCGCCGCCTCGGCTGCCGGTCCTTCCGCGAAGCGCTGCCGGTCCTGGTCACGATCACCGGCGCGCACGCGGTGTTCGGGCTGGTCGTCGCCCTCTGCGCCCAGGGCTCGCCGGTGACGGCGAACCCGGTGACCGCCTTCGTCGTGCCCGGCCTGCTGGCCGCGGCGGCGTCATGCGCCGGGATCACCCGGGCGTGCGGGCTGCCGGACGTCGTGGAGGAGCGCCTCGACCCACTGGCGCTGCGGGGTCTGCGGACCGGCGCGCTGGGCCTGGCCGTGCTGGTGGCCTGCGGTGCGGCCGTGTTCACCGTCGCGACCGCGGTGTCGTGGAAGACGGTGTCCGACGTCTACGAGCCCGGTTTCGGCACCAGCTTCGGGCTCTTCCTGCTTTCGGTGCTTTACCTGCCGAACGCCGTCGCCGCCGCGCTGTCGTTCGTCACCGGGCCCGGGTTCTCGATCGGCGGCCTGGACGTCGGCGTGTTCGCCTACCGCGGGGGCGCCGTGCCCGGCGTCCCGCTGCTCGGCGGCCTGCCCGAGCACCACGCCGGCTGGTGGCCGGCGCTGCTGGTGCTGCCCGCGGCGGCCGGTGCGCTGGCCGGCTGGACGCTGCGCAAGGCCGACGCCGATCCCGCGCAGCGCATCCGCGCGGTCGCGATCGCCGGTGCCGTCGTCGCGCTCGGCTGCGTCGTGCTGGGCACGCTGTCCGGCGGACGGCTCGGCGACGGCCCGTTCGACCCGGTGAGCGTCCCGGTCGGCGTGGCTTCGGTGGTCGCGTTCTGCTGGATCGTCGTCCCGGGTTCGTTCGTCGCGTTCTTCGCGGGTGAGCACGAGCCGCCCGCGCCGCCGCCCGAAGCGCTCGAAGACAACGAAGCGTTCCAGGACGCCGACGAGGTCGACGCCGAAGAAGCGTCCGAAGCCGTCGAGGAACTCGAAGCGGCTGAAGGACTCGAAGCGTCCGAAGAGGACGAGGAGATTTCGGCCGAGGACGCCGAATTCGACGCCGAAGCCGACGCCGAGCTGGGCCTCGAGGAACCGGCCGAACCCGGTGACGCTGTGACCGGAGGCACCGAGACCTGCGGCGACGTCGAGCCGGACGAGGGCGACCGTTAGGGTTTACGTGTCCTGGTGAAGCGCCGTGCGCCCGGCTGCGCACCGCCCGCGGCAAGGAGCCCGCTCTGTCTCAACGGTTGGAGCTGCCCACCCCGGTGAAGCTCGTCGTGCTCGCGTCGGGCTCCGGCACCCTCCTGCAGGCGGTGCTGGACGCCACCGGGCGGTCCGGCTTCCCGGCCAAGGTCGTCGCCGTCGGCGCCGACCGCACCGGTATCGAGGCCCTCACCCGCGCCGAGCGGCTGAGCATCCCGGCGTTCACCGTCCGCGTCGCCGACCACCCCGACCGCGCGGCGTGGGACAAGGCGCTGACCGAGGCCGTCGCGGCCTACCGGCCCGACCTGGTCGTCTCGGCCGGGTTCATGAAGATCCTCGGGAGTGAGTTCCTCGGCCGCTTCACGGTGATCAACACGCACCCGGCGCTGCTGCCGTCCTTCCCCGGGATGCACGCGGTCCGCGACGCGCTGGACGCCGGCGTCAAGGTGACCGGCTCGACCGTGCACTTCGCCGACGCCGGCGTGGACACCGGGCCGATCATCGCCCAGGAGGCGGTCGTCGTGGAGAGCGACGACGACGAAAACGTCCTGCACGAACGGATCAAGGCCGTCGAGCGCAGGCTGCTGGTGGAAACGATCGAGCGACTCGGCCGCGGTGGCTGCACCGTGGACGGACGAAAGGTGACATTTCGTGAGCACTGACCTGGGACGGCGCCCGGTCCGCCGGGCGCTGATCGGCGTCTCGGACAAGGCGGGCCTCCTGGACCTCGCGACCGGCCTGCACGCGGCCGGCGTCGAGATCGTCTCCACCGGCGGGACGGCGAAGGCGATCGCCGACGCCGGCGTCCCGGTCACGCCGGTCGAGCAGGTCACCGGCTTCCCGGAGTCGCTGGACGGCCGCGTGAAGACGCTGCACCCGAACGTGCACGCCGGCCTGCTGGCCGACCAGGGCAACCCCGACCACGTCGAGCAGCTGCGCCAGCTGGACATCGCGGCGTTCGACCTGCTGGTGGTGAACCTGTACCCGTTCGCGCAGACCGTCGCGTCCGGCGCGAGCCCGGAGGACTGCGTCGAGAACATCGACATCGGCGGCCCGGCCATGGTCCGCGCGGCGGCGAAGAACCACGGCAGCGTCGCGGTCGTCGTCGACCCGGCGAGCTACGGCTGGGTGCTCGAGCGCGTCGCCGACGGCGGGTTCGAGTTCGAGGACCGCAAGCGCCTCGCGGCCCGGGCGTACGCGCACACGGCGGCGTACGACACGGCCGTCGCGTCGTGGTTCGCCAGCGCGTATGCGCCCGCGGACGACGCCGGCTTCCCGGACTTCCTCGGCGCCACCTGGGAACGCGCCGACGTCCTGCGCTACGGCGAGAACCCGCACCAGAAGGCCGCGCTCTACAAGAGCCAGAACCCGGGCCTGGCGCACGCCGAGCAGCTGCACGGCAAGGCCATGTCCTACAACAACTACGTCGACACCGACGCCGCCCGCCGGGCCGCGTTCGACTTCGACGCGCCCGCCGTCGCGATCATCAAGCACGCCAACCCGTGCGGCATCGCGGTCGGCACCGACATCGCGGAGGCCCACCGCAAGGCCCACGCGTGCGACCCGGTTTCGGCCTACGGCGGCGTCATCGCGACGAACCGGCCGGTCAGCCGCGAGGCCGCCGAGCAGATCGCCGAGGTCTTCACCGAGGTCGTGCTGGCCCCGGACTTCGACGCCGAAGCCCTGGAAATCCTGCAGCGCAAAAAGAACATCCGGCTGCTGAAGCTGCCCGCGGCCCCGGCGTTCCCGGTCGAGTTGCGCCCGATCTCCGGCGGCGTCCTGCTGCAGACCGCCGACGCGATCGACGCACCCGGCGACGACCCGGCGGCGTGGACGCTGGCCACCGGCACCCCGGCGGACGAGCAGACCCTGCGCGACCTCGAGTTCGCGTGGCGCTCGCTGCGCGCGGTCAAGTCCAACGCGATCCTGCTGGCCGCGGACGGCGCAACCGTCGGTGTCGGCATGGGCCAGGTCAACCGGGTCGACTCGTCGCGGCTCGCGGTCGCGCGGGCGGGTGACCGGGCGAAGGGCTCGGTCGGCGCGTCGGACGCGTTCTTCCCCTTCCCGGACGGCCTGGAGGTGCTGGTCGAGGCGGGTGTTCGCGCGATCGTGCAGCCGGGCGGCTCGGTCCGCGACGCCGAGGTCATCGCGGCCGCGGAGAAGGCGGGCGTCACGATGTACCTGACGGGGACGCGCCACTTCGCGCACTGACCCGCGCTTCGCTTCGAGAGGGAGGGCTCGATGCAGCAACCGCCGTACGGCCGTGGTCAGCAGGGGTACCCGGGCTATCCGCAGCAGCCGCCCGGGTACCCGCCCCAGCCGGGCTACCCGCCGGCCGGGTACGGCGCGCCGGTGCCGCCGCCGAAGAAGAAGCGGACCGGACTGGTCCTCGGCATCATCGGCGGCGTCGTCGTGCTGCTCGGCGCGGGCATCCCGCTCGGCATCTTCGCGAGCGACTACTTCGCGAGCACCGGCGCGGCGCCGTCGTCGTCGCCGGTGCCCGCCGAGTGCCAGGTCCCGGCGCCGGTGCTGGAGAAGGCGGGCTTCCCGAGCTTCGTCCTGGCCGGCCAGGGCGCCCAGGACCTGCCGGGCGTCAAGCAGCAGGGCTGCAGCTGGAAGCCGGGGCCGGACGAGAACGTCCGCGACGCCACCATGCACGTCCAGATCACCCGGTACTCCGGCGACAGCGCGCGCGAGCAGGCGAACGACCTGTTCACGCCGAAGGCGCCGGTGATCCCGCCGACGGACGTGCGCGGCATCGGCGACAAGGCGGTCCTGGTCCGGCTGGCCAACGACAGCGCGTTCAGCGGATCCGAACTGCACGTCCTGAAGGGCACGACGGTCGTCGTCCTCGAAGTGTCCGGCTGGGACAAGGGGTTCTTCTCGAACTCGCCGATGCCGCAGGAGGAAACCGACGCCGCCGTGCGGGCCGTCGGCGCGGAGATCGTCAAGAAGCTGCGCTAGGCGGGCGCGGGCAGCGTCTTGCAGAGCGCGACCGGGAACTTCCGGTCGGCCGCCAGGATGTCCGTGCAGCCGGCGGCCCGGGTCTGCGCGAACGACGTCCACCCCGAATCGCTCCAGCGGAACGCGGTGCGCGACGGCGGCTCGGTCTGGCGCACCAGCAGGTCGACGAGCAGCCAGGCCGGGTCGCAGGCGCGGGTGGTGCCCGCGCTTTCGGCGCCCGCGGCCGACACCGCCGCGCCGATCCACGCCGGGTCGCAGTGGTCGGCGGGCGGGGCGCAGGTGCCCTGGCGGTCGCAGTGGCCCCAGCCGGCGCCGAGCTTGTGCCAGGCGTTGCCGGTGTCGGAGTTGAGGATCACCGTCCGGTCCGCGACCGGGGCCGACGTCGTCAACCGCAGCTCCGCGGGGACCTTGTCCTGGCAGCCGCCCGCCGCGGGCCGGGTCGAGTAGACGACGTCGGCGCGGATGTCGGTCTTCGCCTCCACGAGCTGCTCGATCCGCGGCTCGCGGACGCAGCCGGGGTCCTTGCCGGGCAGCGCGACCTGCACGAACAGGCTGCGCTCGTCGGGGCCGGGGCGGATCCCGGTGACGTCGGCGCGGAACGAGCGCCACTCGGCGCCGATGGTGGTCGGCCCCGGGGCCGCGGCCGTGGCGCCGGGCACCCCGCCGCCGGCGGTCAGCACGACGGCGAGCACCGCGGCCGCCGCGGCGAGCGCGCCGGCGGCCCACAGGATCGGCCGTCTCCGCGGTCCGGTCATCGTCACCCCCAAGTCCACGGGGCAATCTAGCCGACGCCGCAGCGTCAGGCGGCCGGACCGGATTTTTCGCGCAGCGTGACGTCTTTCTCCAGGTACACCGCGCCCCGGATGTGGCCACCGGCCGCGGGCGGCTCGGTGAGCCGGTAGCCGGCCCGCTGGTACATCGTGATGTTGCGAGTGCTGCGCGCCCCGGTGAACAGCGCGAACCGGCGGGCCCCGGCGGGTGCCTGCGCTTCGGCGTGGGCGAGCAGCTGCCGTCCCAGCCCGCGGCCGGCGAAGTCCGGCGCGACCATCAGCCTGCCGACCTCCCAGCAGTCCCCGTCGAGGCGGGCGCGCACGGCCCCGATCAGCCGGTGGCCGGCCCGCAGCAGCCACACCGACCACGTCTTCGTCCAGTCGCGCACGTCTTCGAGGGATTCGTGCAGCGCGGGGATGTCGAGGGTGTCGTTGAGGAGGGCCTCCTGGACCCAGCAGCAGCGTTGCAGGACCAGCAGTTCCGGGGCGTCTTCGGGGCCGGCGTCGGTGAGCTCCACGCCGCCTGTCTAGTGACCGGCGCGGGCCGGGGCAACTTCATTACGGTGGCGGGGGTGACCTTGCTCAGCCGCGCGCTCGACGCCCCCGGATTCGCCCCGCTGCCGCCGCGCGCCCGTGCGTTGCTGGAAACGCTGGGCGCGCCGCCGCGGCTGGGCGCGCACCTGCGGGTGGTGCACGACGTCGCCGTCACCCTGACCGGCTGGGTGGGACCGCGGGTGGACGTCCCGGCGGTGCTGTTCGGTGCGGCCACGCACGACATCGGGAAGGTCCGGCACCCCGCCGAGCTGTCCGGGCCGGGGTCGTTGCACGAGGAGGCGGGGTACCGGCTGCTGCTCGCGCAAGGGGTCGAGGAGGGCCTGGCGCGCTTCGCGCGTACGCACGGTTCCTGGGAGTCCGCCGACGTCACCTTGGACGACCTGCTCGTCACCCTGGCGGACAAGGTCTGGAAGGGGAAGCGGCTGCCGGACCTGGAACAACGGGTCGCCGAGGGGCTCGGCGGGCCGGTTTGGGAGACGTTCCTGGCCCTCGACGACGAGCTCGAGCGGCTCGCTTCCGGCGCCGACGAACGCCTGGCTTTCCAGGCCGCGTACCCCACTAGTGGGTGACTTGACACCTCGGGCGGATCGCGGTTGACTGGTTCATGTCGAACACGTGTTCGACATGAACACCGCCGCCTTCCCCGCGGCGAACCAGAGTCGTCGGTCGTGTTTTGGGAGAGGCCCGGCCGCCGGCTTAGTCCGTGGTGGGGAGGTGCGTGCGGTGACCGCTGTGGTGGAGCCGCCGGTGGCCCGGCTGGCGGCCCTGCCCGGGGTCAGCACGGCGAGCCGTGTGGCGGCCCAGGCCGAGCGGGCCAGGGCGACGGGAAGGGTGCTCCCGGTCGTCCCGGCGCTGGCCGGGCTGCTGCCCGGCGCGGGGCTCCGGCGCGGGAGCACGGTGGCGGTCCACGGGGGGACGTCGCTGCTGCTCGCGCTGCTCGCCTCGCCCACGGATTCGGGTTCGTGGGCGGCCGTGGTCGGTCTGCCGTCGCTGGGGCTGGCGGCGGCGGCCGAGTACGGCGTGGACCTCGCCCGGGTGGCGCTGGTCCCGCGGCCGGGGGCGGAGCTCCCGGCGGTGGTGGTGGCGTTGCTGGACGGGGTGGACCTGGTGGCGGTCCAAGCGGACACGCTGCAGCCATCGGTGGCGCGGCGGCTGTCGGCCCGCGCCCGCCATCGAGGCGCGGTCCTGCTGTCGGTGGGGGCTTGGCCGGGCGCGGACGTGGAGCTGTCGTGCCGCCGCGAGCCGTGGTCGGGCACGGCGGAGGGCTACGGACACCTGCGGTCACGCCGGGTGCTGGTCCGCGCCCACGGCCGCGGCGCGGCGGCCCGCCCCCTCACGGCCGAGCTCGCCATGCCCTCCCTCGACGGCGAACTGACCAGCCTGGTCCCCACCCCCTCGCTCCGCGAGGCCACCGCATGACACCCCCAACCCACCCCCAGCACCAAACAAGCCACCCCTCCACCCACGCGAGCCACCCCTCCACCCACGCGCGATGAGATGCCCCTCCAGTCACGTGTGTGGCCCGTCCAGTCACGCGAGATGCCCCTCCAGTCACGTGTGTGGCCCGTCCAGTCACGTGAGCCGTCCGTCTGGGCGCGCGTGTCGTCCGTCCGGATACGCGAGTCGTCCGTCTGGGTACGCGTGTCGTCCGTCCCGATACGCAAGCCGACCCTCCAGGTACGCGAGTCGTCCGGCCGGGTACACAAGCCGACCCTTCCGGTACGCGAGGCGACCGTTTCAACCCCTGCCGCGGGAGGTCGCGTGACCGTCCCAGCTCAGCGCGGTGCGCCCGACACCCCCACCCGGATGCTTGTCCTGTGGTGTCCGGACTGGCCAGCCGTCTCCGCGGCGGCCGTCGGCGGTGTTGCCGTCAGCCGGCCCGTTGCCGTCTTCGCTGCCAACCGGGTCGTTGCCTGCAACGCCGCCGCTCGGCGAGGCGGTGTCCGGCGGGGGATGCGGCGGCGGGAAGCGCAGTCGAACTGTCCTGAGCTGGCCGTCTTCGCCGCGGACGACGGGCGGGATGCTCGGCTCTTCGAGGCCGTCGCGCGGGCGGTCGAAGGGCTCGTCGTCGGGGTCGAGGTCGTTCGGCCGGGGCTGGTTGCCGTGCCCGTGGCCGGGGCTGCCGGGTACTTCGATGGGGAACACGCGCTCGTCGAACGGCTCCTCGACGAGGTGTCGGCCGCCGCCGGGGTCGAGTGTCAGGTCGGCGTGGCCGAGGGGCTCTTCGCCGCGACGCTCGCCGCTCGGGTCGGCGCCTTGGTCGAACCCGGGTGCGTTGCCGAATTCCTCGCGCCGCTGCCCGTCACCGAACTCGACCAACCCGGTGCCGAGCGGGCAGACCTCGTCGACCTGTTGCGACGCCTCGGGTTGAAGACGCTCGGCGCCTTTGCCGCCTTGCCGGAACGCGATGTCGTCAACCGCTTCGGGACCGTCGGCGTCCTCGCGCACCGGCTGGCGCGCGGACGCTCCGAACGGCCGCCGCTGCGTCGACGGCCGCCGCCGGAACTGACGCTGACCGAGGAGTTCGACCCGGTCGTCGAGCGGGTCGACGTCGCCGCGTTCCTCGCCAAGGGCCTCGCGGCGCGGTTCTGCGCCGGCCTCGCCGGGCACGGTCTCGCCTGCACCCGGCTCGGCATCCACGCCGTCACCGAGGACGGCGAACACCTCGGCCGCACGTGGCGGTGCGCCGAACCGCTGACACCGTCCGGCGTCGCCGATCGTGTGCGCTGGCAGTTCGAAGGCTGGTTGCGCGCCGGGCCGGGGCAACGTCCCACGTCCGGGGTCGTGCGGCTGCGGCTGGAGCCGGAGGAGCTCGTCGAAGGGCGTTCGCTGCAGCTCGACCTGTGGCGCAACGGCGGTTCCGACGAGGCCGACGAGCGCGCCGCCCGGGCGTTCGTGCGGGTCCAGGGCCTGCTCGGCCCCGAAGGCGTGGTGACACCGGTGCTGGACGGCGGCCGCGATCCCGCGGGCCGGGTCCGGCTGGTGCCGTGGGGCGACCCGCGCGAGCGGACGACGCCGCCGGACGCGAAGTGGCCGGGACGGCTGCCGTCCCCGTCCCCGGCGACCGTCCTCGACCGGCCGGTGCCGGCGCAGGTCTTCGACGACGGCGGCCGGGCCGTCGGCATCACGGCCCGCGACCAGGTGACATCGCCCCCGCGGCGGCTCAGCATCGCGGGCGCCGCGGGCCGCGAGGTGGTGGGCTGGGCGGGCCCCTGGCCCCTGGCGGGCGACCGGCGGCGCCCGGGCCCGCCACGCGCGCGGCTGCAGCTGGTGCTGGCCGGCGAGGAAGATGAGCCACCCGAGGCGGTGCTGGTGCACTGCGCGGGCACGGAAAATCCACTGTGGACGGTCGAGGGAGTGTACGACTGAGCATGGACGAGGACTACGCACAAAGGCTGCGAAACTGGCTGCGCGCCGAGCCGGAACCAACCCCACGCCGAGCAGCGGAACAACGCGACTGGCTGCGGGAGGTCCCGGAACCCGGCGCGCGGTCGGCCCACGACCGGCTCCCGGCGGCCGAAGTTCCGGAGCCCGGCGCGCGGGCGGCCCACGACCGGCTTCCGTCGGCCGAAACGCCCGAGTCCGGCGCGCGGGCAACGCACGACCGGCTCCCGGCGGCTGAAGTTCCGGAGCCCGGCGCGCGGGCGGCGCACGACCCGCTTCCGTCGGCCGAAACCCCCGAGCCCGGCGCGCGGGCGGCCCAGAACCGGCTCCCGGCAGCCGAAACCCCAGCGCCCCTGGCCGACGAGCCGAACCCGAGCGAAAGCTGGACGGTCCGTGGCTACCTGCCGGAAGCACCCGGCGACGACGACTGGGTCTGCCCGGTGATCACGCTGCCGGTCCCGCGCCCGTCCCGCGAAAACGGCTGCCGCATGAGCGGTGTCGAGGCGCGTCGGAGCGCGGCCGGCACCGACCGCCGCACCCCGGCGCCGGAAGCGAGCCGCATGAGCGATGGCGAAGCTCGGTCCCGCTGGAACCACCCCACCAACTGGCACCGCCGACGCCGCGAAGCCGAGCAACATCTCCCCGAAGAGCCCAGGGGCCACTGAATGGGCTGGAACAACCCGCCCGTCCGCTGGAAGGACCTCGCCCGCACCCTCGCTGGCGGCGTCCCGCCCGGCGATCACGGTGACAGTCCCGCCTGGGGCCGTCACCGCGAGAACTACCGCCGCCCCGGTGACCTCCCCGCGCGCGGCACCGATGACGGTGGCGAGGCCGTCCGCGTCCCCTACGCCGAACTTCACTGCCACTCCAACTTCAGCTTCCTCGACGGTGCCAGCCATCCCGAAGAGCTCGTCGAAGAGGCCGCGCGCCTCCAGCTGGACGCCATTGCGCTCACCGATCACGACGGTATGTACGGCGTTGTGCGGTTCGCCGAGGCTGCGCGGGAACTCGGGGTCAACACCGTCTTCGGGACCGAACTCAGCTTCGGGCTTCGAAACCCGCAGAACGGCGTTCCCGACCCCGAAGGCGAGCACCTCCTCCTGCTCGCCCGCGGCGACCAGGGCTACCGGGCCCTCTGCCGGGCCGTCACCGCCGGCCAGATCCACCACCACGCCGAAAAGGGACGGCCGATCTACGACCTCGGTGCGGTCGCCGAGGAGGTCGCCGGGCAGTGCGTGGTGCTGACGGGGTGCCGCAAAGGCGCGGTGCGCTCGGCGCTCGTCACGCACGGCCCGGCGGCCGCCGCCGAGAAACTCGGCGAACTCGTGGACCGCTTCGGGCGGGACAACGTCTACGTCGAGCTCACCGACCACCGCCAGCCGCTGGACAGCACCCACAACGACCTCCTCACGCAGCTCGCCGGCGACCTGGGACTCCCGACCGTCGCCACCACCGCCGCGCACTACGCCCGGCCCGAACGCGCGCCGCTGGCCGATGCCCTCGCCGCCATCCGGGCTCGGCGGGGGATCGACGAACTCGAAGGGTGGCTGCCCGCCGCCGGGACGGCGTTCCTGCGCAGCGGTGCCGAAATGGACGTCCTGTTCCGGCGGTACCCCGGTGCCGTCCGCCGCAGCGCCCTGCTCGGCATGGAATGCGCGTTCCCGCTGAAGCTGATCGCCCCCGAGCTGCCGCCCTTCGACGTCCCCGACGGCTACACCGAGAAGACCTACCTGCGTCACCTGACGAAGGAAGGCGCGAAGGAACGCTTCAAGGGCAAGGCGCACGAAGAGAAAGCCAACGCCCAGATCGAGCACGAGCTCGCCATCATCGAAGAACTCGGCTTCCCCGGCTACTTCCTGATCGTGTGGGACATCGTCCGGTTCTGCCGCGAGCACGACATCCTCTGCCAGGGCCGCGGTTCGGCCGCGAACTCCGCCGTCTGCTACGCGCTCGGCATCACGAAGGTCGACTCCGTCGCCTACGAACTGCTCTTCGAACGCTTCCTCGCCCCGGACCGCGACGGCTACCCCGACATCGACCTCGACATCGAGTCCGATCGCCGCGAAGAGGCCATCCAGTACGTCTTCGGCAAGCACGGCCGCTTGAGAACCGCGCAGGTCGCGAACGTGATCACCTACCGCGCCCGCTCCGCCGTCCGCGACGCCGCCCGTGCCCTCGGCTACTCGCCGGGCCAGCAGGACGCCTGGAGCAAGCAGATCGACCGCTGGGGCCCGCTGCACAGCACCGAAAAGGACCACGACCACGACATCCCGGACGACGTCGTGCAGCTCGCCTTCGCACTCGAGGACTTCCCGCGGCACCTCGGCATCCACTCCGGCGGGATGGTCATGTGCGCGGAGCCGGTCAGCCAGGTCGTGCCGGTCGAATGGGCGCGGATGGCCGACCGCAGCGTGATCCAGTGGGAGAAGGAGGACTGCGCCGCCGCCGGGCTGGTCAAGTTCGACCTGCTCGGCCTCGGCATGCTGTCCGCGCTGCACTACATGATCGACCTGGTCGAGGAGCACAAGGGCGAAAAGGTCGACCTCGCCGAGCTCGACCTGGCCGACGGCAAGGTCTACGACATGCTCTGCCGAGCCGACGCGATCGGCGTCTTCCAGGTGGAGAGCCGCGCCCAGCTGGCGACGCTGCCGCGGCTGCAGCCCCGCGAGTTCTACGACCTCGCCGTGGAGGTCGCGCTGATCCGGCCCGGCCCGATCCAGGGCGGCTCGGTGCACCCCTACATCCGCCGCAAGCAGGGCCGCGAGAAGTGGACCTACGACCACCCGCTGCTGGAGAAGGCGCTGCACAAGACCAATGGCGTGCCGCTGTTCCAGGAACAGATGATGCAGATCGCGCTGGACGTCGCGAACTTCACCGCCGCGGAGGCCGACCAGCTGCGGCACGCGATGGGGTCGAAGCGGTCGGACCGGAAGATGGACCGGCTGCGGCAGCGGTTCCTCGACGGCGCCGCCGCGAACGGTGTCGAAGCCGAACTCGCGCAGAAGATCTTCCTGAAGCTCAAGGCGTTCGCGAACTTCGGCTTCCCGGAAAGCCACGCGCTGAGCTTCGCGCACCTGGTCTTTTCGAGTGCCTACTTCAAGCTCTACCACCCGGACGCGTTCCTGGCGGGCTTGCTGCGGGCGCAGCCGATGGGGTTCTACTCGCCGCAGTCCCTGGTCGCCGACGCGCGGCGGCACGGCGTCACCGTGCACGGCCCGGACGTCAACCGCAGCCTGCCGCACGCCACCCTGGAGGCGGGCACCGGCGAGTTCCACGACGTGCGCACCGGGCTGGGCACCGTGCGCAAGATCGGCGAGGACCTGGCGAAGCGGATCGTGGCCGAGCGGCAGCAGAACGGCGGGTACGCGGACATGGCCGACGTCGCCCGCCGGGTGCGGCTGACCACGCCGCAGATCGAGGCCCTCGCCACCGCCGGTGCCTTCGCCGGCTTCGGCGGCGACCGGCGGCAGGCGCTGTGGATGGCGGGCGCGGTCGCCGGGGAACGCCCGGAGAAGCTGCCCGGCCTGCTGGGCGCGGAGGCGCCGGTGCTGCCCGGGATGGACGGCCTCGACGTCGCGGCGGCGGACGTCTGGGCCACCGGCGTCTCACCCGGCAGCTACCCGACCGAGTTCATCCGCGACCGGCTCGACGAGCTCGGCGTCGTCCCGGCGAGCGGTCTGGCCGACCTCGACGACGGCGTCCGGGTGCTGGTCGGCGGCGCGGTCACGCACCGGCAGCGCCCCGCCACGGCCGGCGGGGTCACCTTCCTCAACATCGAGGACGAAACGGGGATGGTCAACGTGATCTGCACGCTCGGCCTGTGGCAGCGCTACCACCGCGTCGCGCGCGCCAGCTCGGCGCTGCTGGTCCGCGGGGTGGTGGAGAAGGCCGACGGCGTGGTCAGCGTCCTCGCCGACCGCGTCGAAGCACTGCCGATGCGGATCAAGGCGAAGTCGCGGGACTTCAGGTGAGGGGACGCCGCACGATCGTGACGATCTCCGGGCTCGCGTCGGTCACCGGCGTGCGGTCCCAGTAGCCGTACTGCTCGTCGACGACCAGCCCGGCTTCCTCGATGAAGCTGTTGAGCGAAGGCACGTCGAGGAAACGCAGCGTACTTTCGCTGTATCGCGGCGCGTCCCAGGTCGGGCTTTCGTACGTCGTCTTGAAGCTGACGTATCCGTTTTCGTACGGCCCGGCGTCGTTCCACGAGCGGACCTCGCCGGCTTCCCAGACGTGCGAAGGGGTCCAGCGCTCCCAAGCGCGGGCCGCCGGGTTGCGCGTCTCGAAGCCGAACCGGCCGCCGGGCCGCAACGCCCGCCGGACCGCCGAGAACGCCGTCCGCAGCTCGTCGTCGGTCAGCAGCACCTGGAACGCGTGCCCGGTCATCACGGCGAAGCTGAACTCGGCGTCCCAGGAAGCGGTCGACAAATCGCCGTGCACCCATTCGATGTCGTCCCGGCGGCGCGCCTGGATGAGCATGCCCTCGGCGGGATCGAGCCCCACGAGCCGTCCTTCGTGGCCGGATTCGCGCGCCCAGTGCAGCAGGGAACCGGTGCCGCACCCGACGTCCAGCACCGACTCCGCGGCCATGATCATCGGCAGGTAGAAGGCGAAGTCGCCGCTGCTCTCGCGCGGGTTCAGCGCGTCGTAGAGGGAGGCGAGGTAGGGGTCGACGTAGTCGTGGTCGGGCACGGCGCCACAGTAGTGAGCCTGCCGGGAAAGATCACGTCGTTTTCGGCGCCAGGCCGAGCAGTTCGGGCCGGGCGGCCAGCTCCTGCCAGTACGCGCCGGGGCCGGGCAGCAACCGGCGCCGGTCGAGGTCCAGCAGGCCCGACACCGACGACACCGAGGCGACGAGCGTGCCGTCCGGCGTGCGGAACTCCTGCTCGACGCGCGAGGTTTTGCCTTCGCTGTAACGGAATTCGCAGCTGACCGAAACCTCGCTGCCGGGCACGAGCTCCCGGTGGAACCGGACGGTCGTCTCCAGGTTCACCGGCCCGATCCGGCGGGCGGCCAGGTCGGCCGGGTCGATCCCGGCGGCCCGGACGCACACCCAGCGCGCGTGGTCGGCGTAGGCGAGGTAGGCCGGGCCGCGCACGTGGCCGTTCGGGTCGAGGTCGTCAGCGCGCACCGCGATGGTGACTCGGAACATGCGCCCGATCGTGGCGCGCGGGCGGGCCGGCCGTCTGGAACTTTTCGGCCACCCGCACGAGCGCGGCGGGGGAGGAACCGGACAGGCGGCGGCATTCGCGGCCGAGGTGGGACTGGTCGGCGTACCCGAGCCCGGCGGCGACACCGGCCAGCGACGCCCGCCCGGCGGACAGGGGCCCGAGGAGCCGGAGGAACCGCTGGAACCGCCGGACGCGGTGCAGCTGCTTCGGCCCGGCCCCGACGGCGTGGACGAAGTGCCGCCGCAACGAGCGTTCGCTGAGCCCCACGGCGATGTCGGACGTCCGCGTGTGCGTGCCGAGGGCCTGGACGGCGGCCAGCACCCGCCGGTCGGGCACCCCGTCCCGGCAGGCGACGAGCGTTTCGAGGATTCCGCGCTGCGCCAAGGGATCCGTGGTGAGAGCGAGCATTTCTTCGGCGCGGCGGGCGTCGGCGCCCCAGAGGTCGCTCAGCCTGGTCACGGCGGGCAGCTCCGGCATGGCTGTCCCCAGCACGGCAGCCGCGGCCCCGCAGCGCAGGCGAACCCCGATCCGGGTCGCCGACGCCGGGACCCACAGCCGCAGGGGCGCGCCGACGGTGACGACGACCGTGAGCACGTCGCCGTCCCAGACGAGGTCCGCGCAGCCGTCGGGGAGGACGCGCAGTGGCCGCGCCCAGCCGGTGCTCCCATGCCAGCCACAGGCCACCACGTCGGCCAGCGCGGCGGGTGGCGCGTACTCGCGGTACACCGAACGCGCCGCCACCGGCCGCAGCGGAACTCCCATGAAATTAGTATGCAGCGGCCAGGATCTGACCTATATCGCTCATAGCCTCGGTTCCTCGAACCGAGGAGGAGATCATGGTTCCCGACGGCTACACGACGGTCACCCCGTGGATCATCGGCCACGACACCGCCGGCCTGCTCGACTTCCTGAAGGCCGCCTTCGACGCCGAGGAGCTCGGCCGGGTCGTCGGCGAGAACGGGAAGATCGGCCACGCGGAGGTGCGCATCGGCGACGCGGTCGTGATGGCGTTCGACTCGCCGGACGGCTGGGCCGCCACCCCGGCGTTCCTGCGGCTCTACGTGCCGGACAGCGAAGAGACCCAGCGGCGCGCGATCGAAGCGGGCGCCACCGAGGTCACCCGGCAGACGGTGCTGTTCTTCGGCGACCGAGTCGGGCGCGTGCGCGACCCCTTCGGCAACCTCTGGTGGATCCAGACGCGGCTCGAGGAGCTGGACGAAGCCGAGATGGCGCGCCGCGCGCAGCTGCCCGAGTACGTCGAGGCGATGAAGTACGTCCAGGGTGAGTTGGGCCGGTAGCGGGTGTGGCACCCTGGGGCCGTGCTGGAGACGGGGGAGGACTACCGCGAAGCGGTGCTGTCCGGGCAGTGGTGGGAAAAGCGGCGGTTCACCGGCTGCGACTTCACCGGGGCGGACCTGAGCGGGCTGCGGACCCGGGGCTGCACCTTCGACGACTGCGTGTTCACCCGGGCCGACCTGTCGCGTTCGCGGCACGACGCCTCGGCGTTCCGCTCGTGCACCTTCGACCGGACCGTGCTGGCCGAGAGCCGGTGGACCGCGTGTTCGCTGCTGGGCACGTCGTTCACCGACAGCGGCTTCGGCGGGATCGCGCTGACCGAGTGCGACCTGTCACTGGCGTCGTTCTCGAAGGCGCGGCTGCGCCGGCTCGGGCTCTCCGGGCTGCGGCTGCGCGAGGCCAACCTGACCGAAGCCGACCTCACCGGCGCCGACCTGCGCGGCAGCGACCTGACCGGCGCCCGGCTGCA
The DNA here is from genome assembly GCF_000716785.1 of Amycolatopsis vancoresmycina. Classification (GTDB taxonomy): domain Bacteria; phylum Actinomycetota; class Actinomycetes; order Mycobacteriales; family Pseudonocardiaceae; genus Amycolatopsis; species Amycolatopsis vancoresmycina. The sequence continues at coordinate 261,349 of NZ_JNYY01000005.1, read as the reverse complement.
GGGCGCGAAGCTCGAGGGCGCCGACCTGCGCGGCGCGCGCCTCGACGCGAACGCCCTGGTGCAGGCCGACCTGCGGGGCGCCGAGGTCGACGTCGAGACGGCGATCGCCTTCGCCGCCGCGCACGGCCTGATCATCCGCTGAAAACGACGAAGGCCCCGGCGAACCGGGGCCTTCGCGGGCGTTCAGTCGATCGGGGGTTCGCCCGGGTCGAGTTCGATCAGGTCGCCCTCGGCCAGCAGCTCTTCGATCGACGCCGGGAGCAGGTACGCCGACCCGCCGCCCGGCTGGTTGAACCACGGGATCGCGACGCCGGCCAGCGTCTCCAGCGGCCGCTGCACCCGGTAGACGTGGTACGGGCGGTTCACCCACTCCGGTACCAGCGACCGCTCGGCGAACGGCGTGCCCGCCGCGTACGTCAGGTTGCCGTTCGGGCCGCCGAAGCGGTCCAGCTCGCTGCCCGCGGGCAGCTCGCGCAGTTCCTTGCCGCGGAACAGCGTCAGCGGCGGTTCGCCCGCCATCGGCGAGATCGGCCACTGCTGCTGGCCACCGCCACCACCGCCGTTGACGGCCGGCCGGGCCGGCCCGCCCTGGGGCACCGGCGGTGCGGGCGGCACGGGGGCCAGGACGGTCGGCGCCTGCTGCGGCGGCTCACGCCGTGGCGGTGCCGGGGCGGCGGGCGGCGGACCGGCCTGCTGCCGGTCCACCGGCGGCGGCCCGGCGGGGACCGGGGCGGGTGGCACGGGCGGGCGCGGGGGTGTCGGCGGCTCGTCGTCCTCGATGTCGCCGAACAGCTCCTCGGCGCTGGTGAACGCCGTCTGCTCCTGCGGCGGCACCGGCGGCTCGGGCTTGCGGACGGGGTACGAACCGGTCGCGACCTCCGGCGACAGCGTCGCGACGACCCGCTGCGGCGCCGGTTCCGGCTCCGGCTCGGGTTCCGGTTCGGGCTCCGGCGCGGGCGGCTCCTCGGCGGGCACGTGGCCCTCCGGGTTGAGCAGCAGCTTGCCGAGCATGAACGCGGCCGCGTCCTCGGCGTCGCCGAAGACCGCGGGGTTGCTGAGCTTGCCGTCGTACCAGCCGACGCGCCAGCCGTCCTCGACCTCCTCGACGCTCCACCCGTGTTCGGCGGGTTCGCCCAGCTTGTAGCCGCTTTCGGGCACGTCGAGCTCGTCCAGCTTGGCCTGCAGCCCGGCGAGCACCGGGTGGTCCGGGGTCTCGCGGCGCAGCGCCCGGCGGCCCGGCCGCGGGGCCGCGGGCGGCTCGGTCTGGGCGGCGGGCTGGGGCGCCGGCGGCTCCGGCACGGGCAGCACACCGGGAACCTCGGGCTGGGTGATCATGGTCGGCGGCCCGGGGTCGAACGCGGGCTGCTCACCCCGCCGCGGCGGCTGGAAGCCGTGCGACGGCTCGTCGTCGTGCCGCTGGGGCTGGAAGCCGTGCGACGGCTCGTCATCGTGCCGCTGCGGCTGGAAGGGCTGCGGAGGCGCGTCCTCGCGCTGCGGCGGCTGGTACGCGTGTGCCGGCTCGTCGTCGTGATGCTGCGGCTGGCCGGGCGGCTGGAAGGCGTGCGGGGCCTCGTCCGGCCGCGGCGGCTGGCCGGGGGGCTGGAACGCGTGCGGGGCCTCGTCCGGCCCCGGTGACTGGAACGCGTGCGCCGGTTCCTCGTCGTGCTGCGGCTGGAAGGCGTGCTCGTCGTCGTGCGGCTGGTCGGCCTGGAAGGCGTGGGACGGCTCGTCGTCCTGGCGGACCGGGCCCGCGTCGAACGCGGCGTGCCCCGGCTCGTCGTCGTGCGGTTCCTCTTCGTGCTGCTCCGGCTGGAAGGCGTGGTCGTCTTCGTGCGGCGGCTGGAAGGCGGCGTGCTCGTCCTCCCGCGGGGCCTCCGGCTCGTGCCCGATCGGCTGGTCGGGGACGTATTCCGCGGTCTCGTCGAGGTCGGGCACCCGGCCCGGCTCCGGTGACGTGCCGTTCGACCCCGGGGCGTGCTCGGCCTGGCGGTCGTAGTCCTCTTCGCCGTACTGCTCGTCTTCCTCGGCGAAGCGGTCGTCGAACTCCTGGTCGTAGCCGTCCTCGGCGTACTCGTGCTCTTCGGCGGGCGCCTCCGGCTCGGCGGGGGCGTGCGCCGCCTCCACCGGGGCGGGCGGCTCCTGGTGCTGCGGCGGCATCGGCGGCGCGACCGGCGCGGCGCCGGGCGGCGGCCCCACCGGCGCCTGCTGCTGCGGCGGCATCGGCGGCGGACCCTGCGGCGGCGGGCCTTGCGGCGGCGGACCCTGCTGGAGCGGCGGGCCCTGCGGCGGCGGCCCGGCCGGGCGCTGCTGCGGCGGGGGCTGGTTGCCCCGGGTCAGGTACCCGGCGGCGGCCTGCAGTGTCCCCTCATCCACCGGCGGCATCGTGAAGCCGACCGCGCGGACGTGCTCGACCAGGTCGGGTTCGGGCGAAACGCCGTACTTGTGCAGGTAGAAGTTGACGGCGGCGGGCCAGATCCACTGCCCGTCGCTGTGGAAGGCGACCGGGACGGTCGCTTCGGGCGCCGCGGCCAGCCGGTCGATGTCGTAGCCGCGCTCGGGCACCACCAGCGGCGCGTGCTCCAGGTACTCCAGCAGCCGGTCCTGCTCTTCGACCTCGAGGTCGGGGCGGTTGATCACCGGGCGGCCGGCCGGGCCGACGGTGTCGAAGATCCGGGCGATCCGGAAGTGCGGCCCCGGCTGCTCCGGGCCGAGCCCGGACATCCGCCGGATCAGCCATTCGGGCACGTTCTCCTCGGTGCGCGGGAACATCCGCAGCTCGTCGGAGTAGGCCTGCGGCGGCGGCGCGAGGTTCCACACCGGTTCGTCGCGGTTGTACTCGAGGTTGTAGCTGGACGGGTGGTCGAGCTGGTAGCGCGCGTTGAACCACGTTCCGCGGCCGTCGCGGTACATGCCGCCGCGGAGGCGGCCGAAGAGGGTCGCGATGTCGTGCGTCGCGAGCCACTCGTGGACCGTGCCGTCCTCGGTGACGATCTCGCCGGTCAGCTCGTGGTACCTCCCGACGGCTCGGTACTCCGCGGTGACCTTGCGCCAGTCGCGCGGGGCGGCACGGAGCAGGGCAAGTCCGATCTGCTTGACCAGGGTGTCCTGCTCGGTCGCGTTCAGCTGCGTCGTCGGTTGTGCCACGGGGACATTTTGACTGCTCGCGCGCGCGAGTGCACCCCGCATGTGGGTTTTGCCGCCCGGCCACCCGGCGGCACCGCGCCTGACCTCGGGTGATGCGACGTGCGGTAGGTCACAGCTTGATCGCGCTCACCGTCGCGATTGGACCGTGTGGGGTAGCGGCGAGTCTACGGGCTGCGACCACCCGCGCCTGGAAGCGACGCGCGGGGGTCGCTTTGCCAGAATGGGGCCCGTGACGGCGAAGATTCTCGACGGCAAGGCCACCAAGAACGCCATTTTCGCGGAGCTCGAGCCCCGCGTCGCGGCCCTGGCCGCGAAGGGGGTGACGCCGGGGCTGGGCACCGTCCTGGTCGGCGACGACCCGGGGTCGCACTCGTACGTGCGGATGAAGCACGCCGACAGCGGCAAGATCGGGATCAACTCGATCCGCCGCGACCTGCCGGCCGACATCACCCAGGAGAAGCTCGAGGCCGTCATCGACGAGCTGAACGCCGACCCGGCGTGCCACGGCTACATCGTCCAGCTGCCGCTGCCGAAGCACCTCGACGCGAACCGCGTCCTGGAGCGGATCGACCCGGAGAAGGACGCCGACGGCCTCGCGCCGGTCAGCCTCGGCCGGCTCGTGCTGGGCCAGCAGGGCGCGCTGCCGTGCACGCCGTACGGGATCATCGAGCTGCTCAAGCGGCACGGCGTCGCGCTGAACGGCGCGCAGGTCACCGTGGTCGGCCGCGGCATCACCGTCGGCCGGACGCTGGGCCTGCTGCTGACCCGCCGCAGCGAGAACGCCACCGTGACCCTGTGCCACACCGGCACCCGCGACCTCGCCGCCGAGGTCCGCCGCGCCGACGTGGTGATCGCCGCGGCCGGGGTGCCGGGGATCATCACGCCGGACATGGTGGCCCCCGGCGCCGCGGTGCTCGACGTCGGCGTGTCCCATGTGGACGGCAAGCTCACCGGCGACGTCCACCCGGGAGTCGCCGAGGTCGCCGGCTGGATCTCACCGAACCCGGGCGGGGTCGGCCCGATGACCAGGGCGATGCTCGTCAGCAACGTCGTCGAAGCGGCGGAGCGCTCGGTCGCGGGCCGATGACGATGACCGAGGAGCGCCGGGAGGTGTCCGGTCACCGGCCGTCCCGGTTCACCCAGCTCCCGTTCGCGGCGGTCCTGCTGGTGGTGGCGGTCGCGGCGCTGCGGATCTTCCAGTACCACTGGCGGGAGGGCGCGGCGCTGATCGGCGTCGCGCTCCTCCTCGCCGCGGCCCTGCGGGCGGTGCTGCCGACGGCCCGGGCCGGCCTGCTGGCGATCCGCGGCAAGATCGTCGACGTGGTGACGTTCACCGCGCTGGCGGCGGCGGTGCTGTACGTCGCACTGACGATCATCGGCGGCCCGTTCAGCGCCTCGTGAGTGGTAAGGCGAGTTAGAACTCGCCTTACCACTCACGAGCAGCCGCGGCAGGGTCAGGACGCGAGGGCGAGCTCACGCCGTTCGGCTTTTGCTTCGTGGCGGTCGAGCGTGCCCGAGACGACCGCGAGCGTCAGGCCGAAGACGGCGAGCAGGGCGCCGACCCAGTTCGGGGCGACCAGGCCGAGCCCGCCTGCGATCACCAGCCCGCCGAGGTAGGCCCCGATCGAGTTGGCGATGTTGAACGCGGACTGGACGGCGGCCGACACCAGGGACGGGGTGCCGCCCGCCTTCTCCATGATCCGCGCCTGCATCATCGGGCCGATCATGAACCCGGCGACGCCGACGAAGAAGATCGTGATCGCCGCGCCGATCTTCCCCTGGGCGGTGATGGTGAAGATGCCCAGCACCGACGCCAGCGCCAGCAGCGCGATGTACAGGCTCGGCATCAGCGCGCGGTCGGCCAGCCGGCCGCCGAGCAGGTTGCCGATCGTCATGCCGACGCCGGCCAGGGACAGCAGTAGGGTGACGTTCGACGGCGAGTAGCCGGCGACGTCGGTCAGCATCGGCGTGATGTACGACAGGCAGGCGAACACGCCGCCCAGCCCGAACGTGACGATCGCCAGCGCGAGGTGCACCTGCGGCCGCTTGAACGCGCCGAGCTCGTTGCGCAGCGACGCCTCGGCGGCGGGCTTGCCCTGGTGGGGGACGAGCTTCGCGATGGCCGCGATGGCGACCAGGCCGATCACGGCGACGACGCCGAAGGTGGCGCGCCAGCCGACCTGCTGGCCGAGCAGCGTGCCCAGCGGCACGCCGATGACGTTCGCCAGGGTCAGGCCGAGGAACATCAGCGACACGGCCTTGGCCCGGTCGCCCTGGGCGACGAGGCTGGAGGCGACGACGGCGCCGGCGCCGAAGAACGCGCCGTGCGGCAGGCCGGCCAGGAACCGGAACGCGATGCCGAACTCCTGGTTGGGTGACAGCGCGAAGAGGGCGTTGCCCAGCGTGAACAGGCCCATCATGGCCAGCAGCATGGTCTTGCGCGGCAGCCGGACGGCGACCGCGGTGAGCAGCGGGGCGCCGACGACGACGCCGAGGGCGTAGGCGGAGATGAGGTGGCCGGCAGCCGGGATGTCGACGCCGAAGTCGGCGGCCGCCTGGGGCAGCACGCCCATCATGACGAACTCGGTGGTCCCGATGCCGAAAGCTCCGATGGCGAGCGCGAGCAGCGCGACGGGCACGGCACTCCTTCCAGGGTGGGTAAACGATTACTGAGCCTAGATCTCTGGATCGGTTCAGTAGGTGGGCATAAATAAAGACAGCCGATCGGCCCCAGCGCCGTGAGCTGCCTACGCCCAGTCCAACAAGCGAGGGGGCCGGTTGTCATCCCGATATCGGGTGACGATCCACACCGTAACGCGGTGATCAGCGCTGAGCGGCCAGTACGCCGTTCAGCAGGCCCGGGAACAGGGCGTCGAGATCGTTGCGGCGCAACGAGTTGAACCGGGTGGTGCCCTCCTGGCGGCCGGCGACGACGCCGGCCTGGCGCAGGATGCTCAGGTGGTGGGTGAGTGTGGACTTGGTCACCGGCACGGTGAGGCCGCCGCACGCGATTTCCTGCTCGGTGCCCGCGAGCTGCCGGACGATGGCCAGCCGCACGGGGTCGGCGAGGGCGCGGAGCACGCCTTCGACGGTGATCTCCTCCCGGGCCGGGTGGGCGATCGGGGGCAGCGTGTCGGTCTTGGCCATGGGCCCATTGTACGACGCCGGTCGAAATTGCGGGCCGAGTCGTAGTACGGTGACTGTCGAACTACGACGTTCGTCGAACTTATCCCTGCTTCGCTTGGGGGCCCAGCCCATGTCCGCACCTGCTCCTTCGAGGATCTCGGTCCTCGCGTTCGGCGCCTTCGGCGTCGGGACCAGCGGCTACATCGTCGCCGGGCTGCTGCCCGCGCTGACCGGTGAGCTGCACGTCTCGGCGACGGCCGCCGCGCAGCTCGTCACCGCGTTCGCCATCGCCTACGCGGTCGGCTCGCCGCTGTTCGCCGCCGCCACCGGCACCTGGGAACGCCGGACGCTGCTGGTCGCGGCGCTCGCCGTCACCGGCGCCGGCAACCTGTTCGCCGCGCTCGCGCCCGGCTACGGCTCCCTCCTGGTGGCCCGGGTGGTGACCGCGGTCGGCGCCGCGGTGTTCACGCCGGCGGCCAGCGCCGTGGCGGCCGAGCTCACCGCGCCCGAACGCCGGGGCCGCGCGGTCGCGATGGTGTTCGGCGGGCTGACGGTCGCGCTCATCTTCGGCGTCCCGCTGGGCAGCCTCATTTCCCAGCACCTCGGCTACCGGACGGCGTTCGCGCTGGTCGCCGCGTTCTCGCTGGCGAGCGCGGTGGCCGTGCGGCTCGCGCTGCCGACGGTCGCGGCGCCCCCGCGGGTGGGGCTGGCCGAGCGGTTCGCCGCGGGCCGCGACCCGCGGGTGCTCGTCATGCTGGCCACGACGGTGCTCGCCTGCCTCGCCGCGTTCATGGTGTACACGTTCGTGTCACCGCTGCTGGCCGCGACGGCCGGCGTGCACGGCACGACGGTCACGGTGCTGCTCTTCTGCTACGGCGTCGGCGGCGCGATCGGCAACTTCGCGGGCGGCCGCGCGACCGACCGCTGGGGCTCGCGGGCCCCGCTGCTGGTGGTCACCGTGGCGATCACCGCCGTGATGGCGTTGCTGCCGCTGACGACCGTGACACCGGTCGCGGCCGGGATCTCGCTGTTCGTGTGGGGCCTGGCGACGTGGTCGTTCAACCCGCCGGTGCAGCACCGCCTGATCGAGCTGTCGCCGGGCCACGCCGGCCTGGTGCTCTCGCTCAACGCGTCCGCGATCTACCTCGGCGTCGGCCTGTCCGGCGTGGTCGGCGGCGCGGTGCTCGCTTCGGGCGGGCCGCTGCTGCTGCCCGAGGTCGCGGCCGCGCTCACCCTCGTCGCGCTGCTGCTGGTGGGCTCGGCGTGGGGGCGCGTCCGCGAGTCTCGGGAACCGGTCGCCGTCTAGTCGGCGTGGGTCTGGACTTCGCAGTCGGGCCCGGGGTAGACGAGCCCCTCGTGCCCGTCGGCGAACCGCACCAGGTAGGGCGGGGCACCGTCGGGCCCGCGGACTTCGAGGATCTCGCCGCGCTGCTCGGCCGACCCCACCGTCCGGCCGTGCACCTGGATTTCGTCTCCTACTCCTGCGTGCATGGGCTTCACCTCCGTGTCCAGGGTAGGAGCGGAAACTCCGCCCGTGGACCCCGCGAACGGGTTAGAATCGGGACGTGATCAACGAAATCGGAGGCGCCGCGCCTCGGCGCCGGTGAGCCCTTCGGTCCGGGTCCGCACGCCAGGCGAGTTGCGGAAGTCCCGGCGCAGCAAGGCACATCCCTGTTGGGGCCACCTGGTGGCCGCCCCGCTGTGGCCGATGCACGGCGCGAACCTCGGCACCCTCCTGCGCACGTGCGACGCGGTCGGTGCGTGTCTCGCCGTGCCGCGGTTCCCGTGGGTGCCCGAAGCGTTGCGGAGGGGAAACACGTTGCGGCGTCCGGCCTGCGTCCACTGGGTGCACGACCCACCGGGCTGGCTGGCGCGCGAGCGCGCGGCGGGCACGAAGGTGGTCGGCGTCGAGCTGGCCGAGGAAGCCGTCCGGCTGGCCGACCTGCCCGCCGCCCGGGGCCGCACGATCGCCGTGCTCGGCCACGAGCAGACCGGGATCCCGCCGGAGGCCCTCGACCTGCTCGACAGCGTGGTCGAAATCCCGATGGTCGGCACCGGGGCGAGCCTGAACGTCGCGGTGGCGGGCAGTCTCGTGCTGTACAAGCTGGCGGGCCTGCTGTGACGCGTCTCGAGTGGACGGTCGCGGAGAACGCGGCGTGGTGCGATCTGGTGTGCGGCGGGGTGTTCGGCTCCCGGGCGTGGACATCGCCGTCCCGGACGCCCGAGTACTACCCGGACGCGGTGACCCTGACCCCGGCCGCGACGGCGGCCGACGTCCTGCCGTTCGTCGACGGGTCGGCGGGGTGCTCGGTGAAGGACAGCTTCGCGACGTTGGACCTGCCGGGCTTCTCGGTGCTCTTCGAAGCGACGTGGATCGCGTGCGGCCCGGGCGTCCCGGAGCCGGGCTGGCGGCGGGTGACCGGCCATGCCTTCCCGCGGGACGACTCGGTGGCGGTGCTGTCCAGCGGCCCGGCGCAGGTCGTCGCCCACCGCGGCGACGACGTGGTGGGGCTGTCCAACTTCTCGGGACCGGCCCGCGCCTGGCCGGGCGCGGTGGCGGCGGTGGCGGCGGCGTTCCCGGGCCTGCCGGTGGCCGGCTACGAGCACGGCGACGCACTGCGGATCGCCTTGGACCACGGCGCCTCGGCGCTCGGCCCGCTGCGCGTCTGGGTGCGCTGAGCACTCCCGGAGGTCCCCGGCGGCGGCGCGGCCTGCGAAGATGGCGCGCATGACGCGTGAACTGCACCTGACCGGCGAAGAAGCGGCCGACCGGCTGCTCAGCGAGGACCCGGTTGCGCTGCTCGTCGGCATGCTGCTCGACCAGCAGATTCCGATGGAGGTCGCCTTCATCGGGCCGCGGAAGATCGCCGACCGAATGGACGGCTTCGACGTCCGCAAGATCGCCGAGGCGGACATCGAGGAGTTCGTTCAGCTGTGTGTGACACCGCCGGCGATCCACCGTTACGGCGGTTCGATGGCCCGCCGTGTGTACGGCCTCTGCCAGCACATTGTGGAGAACTACGATGGCGACGCAACGGCCATCTGGACATCTGGCCGCCCCAAGCCAGATGGCCCGGAGGTGCTGAAACGCCTGAAGGCCCTGCCGGGCTATGGCGAGCAGAAGGCAAAGATCTTCCTAGCGCTCCTGGGCAAGCAGTACGGCGTCCACCCCAAGGGCTGGCGCGAAGCAGCAGGCGCGTACGGGGACCGCGGATCACGCCGCTCAATCGCGGACGTCGTGAGCCCTAAAACGCTGCAGGAGGTCCGGGCGTTCAAGAAGGCCACGAAGGCCGCGGCGAAAGCGCAGTAGAACGGTTTTGATGAAGAAAGCGCGGCGCCGCGCGATCGAGCGGATACGCTCGCGTGGCGGTACCTGGTGGTGGACAGCGGTCGCCGTCGTGGTGCCGATCGGCCTGCTGACCGCCCTGGCGCTGGTGCTGCTCGCGGTGTTGGTGGATGTGCACGACCCGGGCGACAGACTCGACCTCGTGAAGACGGGCTTCACCATCGGGGCAGGCACCGGCGGGGTGGCAGCCCTCGTCCTCACCGCCCGCCGTCAGTGGTCGACCGAGCGCGCGGCGGCCGACCAGCGGCACGACGCCGCGGAACGGCGGCTGACCGAGCTGTACCTGAAGGCGATCGAGCAACTCGGTTCGGACAAGCCGCCAGTGCGTCACGGCGGTGTCTACGGCCTGGAACGGGTGGCGCAAAACAACCCAGAGCACCGGCAGGCCGTGGTCGACGTCCTCTGCGCGTATCTGCGAACGCCCTACACACCACCGCAGCCGCCATCACCCCGACCGGGCGTGCACCGACCCCTGGCGCGAACCGGGATCCGCCCGCCGGGACGCACGGTTTCCGTCGATGCCCACGAACTGCTCCGCGAGCGTGAGGTCCGGCTGACGGTTCAGGCCGTGCTGTCCAGGCACCTCCATCCGGGTCCTGACCCCGACGAGCCGGTCGCCACCTATTGGCCAGGCATCGCCCTTGATCTCCGCGAGGCGACCCTGATCGACTTCGATCTGCGCTCGTGCCGGGTCGATCGGGCCCGGTTCGAGCGGGTGACTTTCCTGGGTGGGCCCAGCTGCCGGGGGACGACATTTCTCGGCGACGCGTTTTTCGACGAGGCGCGGATGGTCGGCTATTCCGAATTTGCCGAGGCAGTTTTCCACGGACATGCTTCCTTCGAACGAGCGAAGTTCGAGCGGGCGATCTTCATCGGCACCCACTTCGACGGCTCTGCTGACTTCACGGGGGCGCACTGCGAGGAAGACGCGCATTTCTCGGGAGCTGTATTCAGCTCCGACGGGATCTTCAACGCCATGCAAGTCGGCAGCACCGTGTCGTTCATGGGCACGGTTTTCGCGAACGGCGTCGAGATGATGGATGCCAGGCTGGGCGGGTCGTCCTACTTCCACGCCGCAAAATTCGCTGGATCGACCATGTTCCTGGGCGCTGAGTTCGGCGGTGCCGTGAAGTTCCCCGGAGCCAAGTTCCGCGACGATCTACCCGAAGTAGATGGTGCGTGGGCGCGCCTCGACCTCCGCGAAACTGAGGGCGACCACGAATGGCCCGACGGCTACTCGCTTTCACCGGCTCCGCGCTCCGCGCCCGGCGAGTGGGCCCTGCTAGTAGCGCCGGAAGCTCCTTGAACCGCCGGCAGGTGGGCGATGACCAGCGCGACCGTCGCGATCAGAAAGTTCTGCAACGCCGGCTGCAGCCCGTTCCACTTGTCCGACTGCCACATCTGGAACCACTCGCCGCCGATGGCGATGAACCCGGCGCCGAACAGCAGTACCCACATCACCCAGCCGAGTGTCGAAAGCCGCCGGCCCGAAGGGCTGCCGCGGAGCCACGCCACGAACGCCGCGATCAGCACCAGCGCCGTCAGCGTCTCCCACGCGATGATCACCACGTACGCCGCGTTCTGCAGGGCTGGGCTGGTGATCGCGCGCCACATCATGTCCGGTGACTTGAACGTCGTGTCCATCGCGAGCACGTGCTGCACGAACGCCTGGTTCGTGCCGAAGTCGGTGATGTTGCCGAACGCGATCAGCGCCATCTGGAGCGCGGTCATGCCGGTGAGGACGGTGACCGCGAACCGCAGGCCGCCGATCCTGGCGAGGAACCCCATGCCCGGATCGTAACGACGTCGTCACCGGGTTTTCGGGTAGCGCGACGGCGTCGTGCCGAGGTAGCGCTTGAAGTGCCTGGTCAGGTGGGCCTGGTCGGTGAACCCGGTGGCCGCCGCTACCTCGGCGGCCGGGGCGCCGTCGAGCAGGAGGCGGCGGGCGCGGTCCACCCGGCGGCCCGTCAGGTAGCGGTGCGGCGGCAGGCCGAACCGTGCCCCGAAGCAGCGCACGAGGTAAGCCGGGTGCGCGCCGAGTGTCTCGCCCGCTTCGGCCAGCGTCACCGCTTCCGGCAGGCGCGCGTCGAGGAGGTCGCGGAGGTCGTCGGCGAGGCCGCGCTTCGGCGGGTGCGCCGCCGGGTGGCCGAGGTGGGTGCGCAGGCGGTCGGCGACCAGCACCAGCCGGCTCTCGGCTTCGAGCGCGTCACCCGGCTCGGTGAGGGACTCGTGGAGCTGGTGGATCCGGGTGCGCAGGAGGCCGTCGGCGACGCTGGGCCGGTCGACCGCCGCGCCGATGAGGTCCTCGCCCAGCACCGATGTGTCCAGGTAGAGCACGCGCTTGCGGAAGCCGTGGCTGGTCGCGGCGCGCCCGTCGTGGGCGACGTTCGGGGGCAGCAGCGTCACCGCCGGGCCGAGCGCGCCGTGGTGGTGGCGGTCGAGGTCGTAGCGGATGACGCCGTCGTCGACGATCAGCAGCGTCCACGTGTCGTGCGTGTGGAGCGGGTAGGCGTGCGTGGTGAAGCGCGCGTGGAAGACCTCGGCGATCCCCGGGACCGCCGGTCGCCAGGCTTCGACGTCCGCCATGTCAAGAACGTACAAGACGGCGACGTCGTGGCCGCGCGATCGTGACCGGCATGAGTTCCTTCGACACGAAGATCGCCGTCCTGCTCCGCGACGACCTGGCGTCCTGGCAGCGGCTGAACGTCACCGCGTTCCTGGTGAGCGGGATCGCCCACGTGACGCCCGAGCTGATGGGCGAGCCCTACGCCGACGCCGACGGCACCGGGTACCTGCCGATGTTCGGCCAGCCGGTGCTGGTCTTTTCCGGCACCGCCGACGTCCTGACCGCGGCGCACACGCGCGCCCTCGGCCGCGGGCTGCGGTTCTCGATCTTCACCGACGAGCTGTTCCACACCGGCAACGACGCCGACAACCGGGCGGCGGTGCGCGCGGTTCCGGGGGAGAAGCTGGCGTTGGCCGGGCTCGCGGTGCACGGGCCGAAGAACGCCGTCGACAAGATCCTCAAGGGGGCGTCACTGCACCGGTGAGCTCGCGTGCACCACGAAGACGCTCCGGACGCGTTCGCCGTCGTCGAGGGTGAAGGTCCGGGCCGACACGTCGGTGAAGTCCTTCGCCAGCGCCGCCGCCTCGGCTTCGTCGGTCGGGAACGTGAGGTCCTTCGGCACGTACTCGGCGAACGCGCCCGACGGCTTGAACCGCGCTCCGGACACCACCGAGAACGCCAGCCGCCCGCCGGGCTTCAGCACGCGCAGCCAGTCCTCGAACGCGACAGCGCCCAGGAAATGCAGCGAAGACGCGCACAACACGACGTCGGCCGAGTGGTCCTCGGCCGGCATCGGCACCGCCGGCCCGACGCGCCACTCGATTCGCCGCTCGGGATCGAGGTCCGCCTTGGCCTCCGCCCGCGCGACCATCGCCGGCGACAAATCGACAGCCAGGACGCGCGTCGGCTTCAGCCGCAACGCCGCGTACGCCGCGAAGCCGGTCCCCGTGGCGACGTCCAGCACGAGGCCGGGGCCGGGCGGCAGGGGTTCGACCAGCGCGGAGGCCACCGAGGCGTGGAACGTGTCGTCGTCGTAGTGCTCCGCCGTGGTGTCGAAGAACGCGGCCCGGGATTCGTCGCTCACCAACCCAACCTAACCGGGCCGGCCAGTGGTTTTCAGCGGACGGCGACCCGCGAAACCGAGGTCGGTGCGGTGGTACCAGCCCAGCTCCTGGTCGCCTTCGAGCCAGCACAGGAGCACGTCGGTGCCGTCGAGCTCGGCCGGGAAGTCGACCAGCAGCGGCGCGAACCCCTTGAGCTCGGCGCCGGTGCGCTGGACCGTCGTCATCAGGTCGTCGAGGCGGGCCTGGGCGGCCTTCCACTCGGGCAGCCCGCCCAGCTCGGTGGCCCGGCCGCCCGGGCGCAGCGACGCCGCGAGCTCGGCCGCGTCGGCGCGGACGCGGACCAGTTCGTCGAGGACCGGCCGCAGGCGCGTCAGCTCGGCGCGGGCCTCCGAGACGGTGAACAGTCCCATCCGCCGATGATGCCACCGGCGTTCGTCACGCCTCGCGCCGCCGCCGGACCAGCGCCGCGGCCAGTCCGCTGCCGACCAGGAGGAAGCCCACGCCGAGCAGGCCGCCGATGAACAGGAAGTCCATGACGCCGTACGCGATGTCGCTCTTCGGCATCAGGTTGACCAGCTTGAACCCCCACTCCGGCACGGCCATCGCGGCGACGCCGGGCAGCACGCCGTAGATCAGCCCGCCGAGGATCGGCCCGGCCGCCGACAGCGCGCCGAGCGCGGCGACGACCAGCAGCAGGATCGCCCCGCCGGCCAGCAGCGCGATGCCCAGCGGGTCGCGGTTGGTGCTCAGGGTGGCCTGGATCAGCTGCTGCTGGCGCAGCCCGCCCCAGCTCAGGAGGCCGAGGGCGACCGGCGTGAGCACGAGCCCGCCGAGCGCGCTGACCACGTGCGCGGCGCCGCGGCGCGGCCGTTCGCCGAGCGTCTCGGTGTTGTCGTCGGAGTCCTGGTAGTCGTTCTCGTAGTCGTCTTCGTAGCCGGCGTACCGATGGGTCGACACAGCCTCACCTCCCGCATGATGGGTTCACGGGTGGCATCGTGCCCCGGTTCACCGCCGAACACCTACGGTCGCTCGGCGAGCGGTCGGATCGGCTGACCGGCGGGTTCGTCGCCCGGTGATCCCGGCCACAAAGCGCGGGTGGAGACTTGATGCCGACCACTACTTGAACCATCCAGGTGCGTCAAGCAGTACGCTTGTACCGCTACCGGCGAGACGTATCGAAGAACGCGAAGATCCGCGGAAGGAGCACCGCTGCTCATGGCCAAGATCAAGGTCCAGGGCACCGTCGTCGAACTCGACGGCGATGAGATGACCCGCATCATCTGGCAGTTCATCAAGGACAAGCTGATCCACCCGTACCTGGACGTGAACCTGGACTACTACGACCTGGGTATCGAGGAGCGGGACCGCACCGACGACCAGGTCACGGTCGACTCCGCGAACGCGATCAAGAAGCACGGCGTCGGCGTCAAGTGCGCCACGATCACCCCCGACGAGGCGCGCGTCGAGGAGTTCGGCCTCAAGAAGATGTGGCTGTCCCCGAACGGGACGATCCGCAACATCCTCGGCGGCGTGATCTTCCGCGAGCCGATCGTCATCCAGAACATCCCGCGGCTGGTGCCGACCTGGACGAAGCCGATCATCATCGGCCGTCACGCCCACGGCGACCAGTACAAGGCGACCAACTTCAAGGTCCCCGGCCCGGGCAAGCTGACCGTCAGCTACACCCCGGACGACGGCTCCGAGCCGATGGAGTTCCAGGTCGCGCAGTTCCCCGAGGGCGGCGGCGTCGCGATGGGGATGTACAACTTCAAGAAGTCCATCGAGGACTTCGCGCGCGCCTCGCTGCAGTACGGCCTGGACCGCGGCCTGCCGGTGTACCTCTCCACCAAGAACACCATCCTCAAGGCCTACGACGGCCAGTTCAAGGACGTGTTCGAGGAGATCTTCCAGAACGAGTTCAAGGCCGACTTCGACGCCAAGGGCATCTCCTACGAGCACCGCCTGATCGACGACATGGTCGCCGCGGCGATGAAGTGGGAGGGCGGCTACGTCTGGGCGTGCAAGAACTACGACGGTGACGTCCAGTCCGACACGGTCGCGCAGGGCTTCGGCTCGCTGGGCCTGATGACGTCGGTGCTGCGCACGCCGGACGGCCGGACCGTCGAGGCCGAGGCCGCGCACGGCACGGTCACCCGGCACTACCGCCAGCACCAGCAGGGCAAGCCGACCTCGACCAACCCGATCGCGTCGATCTACGCCTGGACGCGCGGCCTCGAGCACCGCGGCAAGCTGGACGGCAACCAGGAGCTGATCGGCTTCGCGAACAAGCTGGAGCAGGTCGTCGTCGAGACCGTCGAGAGCGGCCAGATGACGAAGGACCTCGCGCTGCTGATCAGCAAGGACCAGCCGTGGCAGACGACCGAGGAGTTCCTCGCGACGCTGGACGACAACCTGGCGAAGAAGATCGCCCAGGGCTGAGTTCCCTTCGGTGAACGCCCCCTTCCCGGTTCGCCGGGGAGGGGGCGTTCGCTTGATCACGCCGTGTCACCTCCGGCGGGCGCCGCTGGCGCCTCCGGGTGGTTGCTGCGTCCGGCGCTGTCCGTCCGGGTAAAGGATTGCCTACCCTTGGCGGGGGATGGGGCCGGCGGTTGGAGGAAGGCATGTCGAAGAAGACTCTGCTCATCTTGGGCGCGCTCGTCCTGGTCGTCATCGTGTACGCCATGAACACCGGCAAGCAGGCTTCGGGCGCCTCGGCCACCGGCTGCAAGGTGACGGTGACGGCGGACGTCCTGAACGCCCGCGAATCGGCGGACGGCAACGCCAAGATCGTCGGCAAGTACCTGCGTGACGCCCAGTTCGACGCGATGCCGGGCGTCCAGAACGGCTTCCGCAAGGTGGCCGACGACAAGTGGGTGGCCGCGGCCTTCACCCAGCCCGTCGCCGGCTCCGCTTGCTAGACGCCCAGTAGATCGGCCGCGAGGGTGACGACGCCGAAGGCCGCGGCCGACAGGCCCAGCGTCCGGGCGCGTTTCGGGTCGCGTTTCGCGGCGGCGCGCCAGTAGAGGCCGATGCCGACGGCCAGCATCAGCAGTTCGACGACGGCCGAGACGGCGGGCAGCCGCCAGAGCCCGAAGCCGAACGTCGGCAGGTCGCCGGCGTTGCCGGGCAGGATCGGCAGGTCGGCGCGGTGCACGACGAGGTCGAGCAGCCAGTGCGAGAACACCACGCCGCCGAGGACCAGGCCGGCCTCGCGGCCGAGCCACCTGCTCGCGACGACGCCGAAGAGCGCGGCGAGCACGAGCGCACCGACGAGGGAGTGCGTGTAGTCGGCGTGGATGACGCCACCGCCGTAGCCCTCGCCGTCGACCGTCTCGATGCCGCTGAGGTAGAGCGGCACGAAGACGACGTCGAGCCAGGCCGTGGCGAGCATGAGCGTCCAGACGGGAATGGCCGGGCGGCCCGCCTTGACGGCGGCGGCCAGCCCGAAGTGCCCGGCGATCATCGGCGGGCCTCCGTCCAGGGGAAGCGGGCGTCGAGCACGCCGAGCCCGACGGTGAAGAGGAGTACGGCGAGAAGGAAGCTCATTTCTGCTCCGAGTAGTTCGTGAGGCCCTGTACGAGCATGGTTTTGAGGACTTCGAAGCTTTCGTCGACGTCTTCGGGGCGCCCGAAGCCACCGGACGCTTCGAGCCCGGCGAAGCCGTGCACAGCGGCGCGGAGGCAGCGGGTCGCGTGCACGGCCTGGGCGTGGTCGAAGCCGAAGGGCCTCAGCACGGCGAAGACGACCTCGGCGACGGCGTGGGTGGCTCGGCTGAGTTCGTCGTCGGCGCGGTCCGGAGCGGCGGTGAGGGCCCCGGTGCGGTGCGGGTGGTTCTGCAGGTAGTCGCGGTAGGCGTCGGCGAGGGCGCCGACGGCGGCCCCGCGTTCCCGCCCGGTGGCGGCGGTCCGGAGGGCGTCGGCCATTTCCCGGACGACCCGCAGATCGATCAGCCGCCGCAGGTCGGCGAGGTTCTTGACGTGCTTGTAGAGCGAGGGCGCGGCAACACCGGCGTGTTCGGCGACCTTGGCGAGGGTGAGCTCACCGGGCCCGCCTTCGTCGAGGATCTTGACGGCGAGCTCGACCACGGCGTCGGTGGTCAGGCCGGCTCTAGGGGACATGGTGGCTACTCTTCATAGCTTTAAAGCTAATGTTCGTAGCTTTCGGGGTCAAGGGCCGGTTTTTGTCGGTGGTGGGTGCTAGAACTGATCAGGTCGAGAAACCGCAGGTGGCGGCGTGGGTCGCCGGGGAGGAGGAGACGCCCGGGGGTGGGCGACAACTGAATGCGGCAGGGCTGGATGCGGTGGGTCCGCGGGGTCTCCAGGGGGAGTCTCGCGGGCTTGGGGCCGGGTCCGGGGCCGGTTGGGTCGAGGCTGGGGATCGCGCTTGGACGGGGGTCGGAGCGCGGGGCGGAGATCCGGCGGTGGCTGCGGGGTTGGCTGGGTGGTGTTCGGGCTGGGGAGCCTGAGCCGCCGGGCTGGGGGACCCTGGCGGCTTGGTCCTGGGCGCTTGGGTGCCTGGGGACTGCCGGGGCCGGGATGCCTGGCCGACCGGATTGGTGAGGCGGGGAGCTGCCGGAGCGAGGTCGCCTGAGCGGCCGGGCTGGGGGAGCCCGCGGCCGAGCTCAGAGCTCCAGGACGAGATCCTCTTCCGCGACCAGCACCTCGCCGCCGAACTCGGCGCGGGCCTCGTCGGCCGCGGCCGTTCGGTCCGTGCCCGGCCAGAAGTGGGTGAGGAGGAGTCTCCGTGCTCCGGCCTCAGCCGCCCAGTGGCCTGCCTCGGCGGCCGTCATCAGGTAGCGGGGCTCGCCCCGCGGAGGTGGCGTTCGGAGGGTTGCGTCGCAGATGAACAGGTCCGCGTCGCGGCCCAGCTCGGCCAGCCGCGGGGACGGTCCCGTGTCGCCCGTGTAGGCGACCGTCAGCCCGGGCGCGGTCAGGCGCACGCCGAAGTTCGGCTGGTGGTGCGGCAACGCGTACGGCGTCATGCGGAACGGCCCGATCTCGGCCGGCTCGGCGAGGTCGCGCACGTCGAACAGGGTCGCCGGGTGCGGGCGCGGCTCCATCGCCTCGAGCCGCCGGGTGGTGCCGGGTGTGCAGTGCAGCGGCAGCCTCGACGAGGGGGTGGCGACCTGGACCGTGTAGTGCCAGGCGCGTCCGAGTGCGCTGACGTCGGCGCAGTGGTCGGGGTGCTCGTGCGTCACGACCACCGCGTCCGGCAGCCGGTCCCGGCAGTGCGTGAACAACCGCGAGGCCGCCCCGTAACCGAGGTCGAGCACGACGCGGAAGCCCTTGTGCGCCAACAGGAAACCGGCGCACGCCCGGCCGGGCTCCGGCCAGGCGCCGCAACTGCCGAGCACGGTCAGCCGGCTCACCTCGTCACCCATGCGCCGAAGTCTGGCAGAAACCGCGCCTGCCTCGGACTGCGCAACCGCGGCACCAGCCCCGATGGCCGGGCGCCACCACCCCGGCCGGTAGCGTGGACTGCGTGCTGACCGTGTCCACCGTGAACGTCAACGGGCTCCGCGCCGCCGCCAAAAAGGGCTTTGTCGAGTGGCTCGCCGCCACCGAAGCCGATGTTGTTGCCTGCCAAGAGGTGCGCGCCGAAGCCAGTCAGCTTCCCGCCTCCGTCGTCGAACCCGATGGGTGGTTCGCCGTGCACGCCCCCTCCTCTCTCAAGGGGCGCAACGGTGTTGCCGTCTACAGCCGCGTCGAGCCCGAGGAAGTCCGGGTCGGCTTCGGGAAACCCGAGTTCGAAGACTCCGGACGGTACCTCGAAGTCCACCTGCCGAACGTCGTCGTCGCCAGTCTCTACCTGCCCAGCGGGGACGTCGGTACCGATCGGCAGGACGAAAAAGAACGCTTCATGGCCGCCTTCCTGCCCTACCTCGGCGAACTGCGGGCGAAAGCCGCCGCGGGCGGGCGGGAGGCGCTTGTCGTCGGGGACTGGAACATCGCCTACGACACCGTCGACCTGAAGAACTGGCGCGGCAACCGGAAGAACTCCGGCTTCCTCCCCGAGGAACGCGCCTGGCTCGGCCGCGTCTACGCCGAGGCCGGCTTCACCGACGTCCAGCGCCGCCTCGACCCCGACGGCCCCGGGCCCTACACCTGGTGGTCCTACCGCGGCCAAGCCTTCGACAACGACTCCGGCTGGCGCATCGACTGCCAGCTCGCGACGCCCGGCCTCGCCGAGAAGGTCGTCGACGTCGTGGTCGAACGGGCCGCGGCCTACGACCAGCGGTGGTCCGACCACGCTCCCGTCACCGCCACCTACGACATCGACTTCCCCCGGTAGGGCCGCGCTCAGCAGGACAGGCTGCCGCCCGTCGGGACCCCGAGGATCCCCGCGAAGCGCGTGTACAGGTCGATCCGGCTCTGGACCTGGGCCGGGTTGCCGCCGTTGCACTCCAGGGAACCGTTGATGCTGCGGATCGTCTCGCCGAACCCGCGGCCGTTCACCATCGCGTCGTGCGGCGTCATCGTGCCCGGGCCGCTCTGGGTGTTCCAGTACCAGAGCCCGGTCTTCCACGCGACCGCCGTGTCCTGCTCGACCAGGTACGGGTTGCCCAGCAGGTCGATGCCGAGCGCGTCGCCCGCCGCCTTGTAGTTGAAGTTCCAGCTCAGCTGGATCGGGCCGCGGCCGTAGTAGGCGGCCGTGCCCGCCGGGCAGCCGTAGGGCTGGCTCGTGTCGCAGTAGTGCGGGTAGTTCGCCGTGTTCTGCTCGACGACGTACACCAGGCCGCCGGTTTCGTGGCTGACGTTGGCCAGGAACGCGGCGGCTTCCTGCTTCTGCACCGTGTCGTCGCCGGTGGTGGCGAAGCCCGGGTACGCCGAGAGGGCCGCGGTGAGGCCGCCGTAGGTGTAGAAGGCGTTGCGGCCCGGGAACATCTGCTCGAACTGGGCTTCGCCGACCACGAAGGACGCGGCCGACGCGGTCGGCGCGACCAGCGCGATAGCTGCGGCGAGCGCGCTCATCGCCACGCCGGCGCGCTTCAGGAAACGGGGGATCGACATCGGGAACTCCTCTGGTGCACGCCGGCCGTGCGCGGTCCGGCCGGGCCGAAGGGTTACTCCAAGAGGTATAGACCAATCACTATCCGGTGAAAAGTTTTCCGAACAGGAGGACGCGATCGGAGTAGCCCGGGTTGCGGCGAATGTCGCAGCGTGAGCGATCGCTGCGAAAGACGGGTGACACCCAATCGGACACTCTCCGGTCACGCTCTACTGCGGGTAGTAGCAGCGCCACCCGGTCAGGTGATCGGAGTGAACCGTGGGGGCGCCCGGAGCGTATTACCGGATGAGCGCTACCCTCGCTTCCGAGTTGATCAGTACCGGCAGGTCTTGACACGCTCGGTAGTTTTCTGACCAGTAGCATGCAGCGTCTCACTCGGATGGGTGAGCGTTTCGCTCGTCACTCGCGGGAGGCACTCCGGTGCGCAACCCAGGTCGAACCCTGTTGCGGTCCACGCTGCGCGGTTTCCGCGCGGCCGCGGTCGTCGCGCTCGTCCCGGCCGGCCTGCTCCTGGCCGGCGGCGGCAGCGCGTTCGCCGCGGTCACGACGATCGCGCAGGCCGACACCAACGCCGAGACCTTCGGGGTGCTCGGCCCGGTCGGGCTGGTCGCCGTCGCGCTCGGCATCGTCGGCATGACGCTCGGTGTGCTGCGGCAGCGCCGCAAGACCCGGGCCGCCGCGGTGCTGCCCGAAGCCGGGCCGATCGCGCCCGTCCTGCCGGACCTCCCGGGCCCGGTCACCGCGATGGCCGAAGCCGTCCTCGCCGACCCCGACGTCACGCCGACGCGCCCGTTCCTGGCGCAGCGTCCGCACGCCTGAGGGCCCTCGCCGCCCGCCGGCCGGCCCGGCCTGGAAGAATCCCGGCGTGGCCGAAGAGCAGACCGTCGCAGCAGAGCGCCGTCCGCGGGTCCTGTCCGGGATCCAGCCGACCGCCGACTCGTTCCACCTCGGCAACTACCTCGGCGCCCTGCGCCAGTGGGTGAAGCTGCAGGACACGCACGAGACGTTCTACAGCGTGGTCGACCTGCACGCGATCACCGTCGAGCAGGACCCGAAGGTGCTGCGCCAGCGCACCCGCGTGTCCGCGGCGCAGCTGCTCGCCATCGGCATCGACCCGCAGCGCAGCGCCCTGTTCGTGCAGAGCCACGTCCCGGAGCACGCCCAGCTGAGCTGGGTCCTCGAATGCCAGACCGGCTTCGGCGAGGCCGGCCGGATGACGCAGTTCAAGGACAAGTCCGCGAAGCAGGGGTCCGACCGCTCCAGCGTCGGCCTGTTCACCTACCCGGTCCTGCAGGCCGCGGACATCCTGCTCTACCAGGCCGACGCCGTCCCGGTCGGCGAGGACCAGCGCCAGCACCTCGAGCTGACGCGCGACCTCGCGCAGCGCTTCAACAACCGGCTGGGCAAGACGTTCGTGGTGCCCGAGCCGTACATCATCAAGGACACGGCGAAGATCTACGACCTGCAGGAACCGACGGCCAAGATGAGCAAGTCGGCGTCGAACGTCAACGGCATCATCGAGCTGCTCGAGGACCCGAAGCGCTCGGCGAAGAAGATCCGCTCGGCGGTCACCGACACCGGCCGCGAGGTCAAGTTCGACACCGAGAACAAGGCCGGCGTGTCGAACCTGCTGACCATCTACTCGGCGCTGACCGACCGCACGATCGCGGACCTCGAAGCGGCGTACGAGGGCAAGGGCTACGGCGACCTGAAGAAGGACCTCGGCGAGGTGTTCGTCGAGTGGGTGACGCCGATCCAGGAACGCGCCAAGTCCTATTTGGACGATACGGCGGAGCTGGACAAGGTCCTCGCCGCGGGTGCCGAACGCGCGCGCGAAGTGGCGTCGAAGACGCTGGCCCGGACCTACCAGCGGATCGGGTTCCTGCCGCCGGTGCGGTGAAGCTGATCCTGGTCAACGGCCCGCCGGGCAGCGGCAAGTCGACGCTCGCCCGGCGCTACGCCGACGACCATCCCCCTGCGCTGGCGTTGGACGTGGACCGGATCCGCGCGATGCTCGGTGGCTGGCGCACTTCTCCGGGCGAAGCCGGCCTGCTGGCCCCGGAAATCGCCCTGGCGGCTGCCCGGACGCACCTCGGCGCGGGCCACGACGTGGTGGTGCCGCAACTGGTGGCCCGGCCAGGGTTCCCGGAACGCCTCGAAGCGCTGGCGGCCGAGTGCGGGGCGACGTTCCACGAGGTGGTGTTGCTGCCGGGACGCGAGGTGGTCCGTCGCCGCTTCGCGGCCCGCGGTCCGTCGGAGATCGAGTCGGCCTCGCCGTTGACCGAGCGGGAGTGGGACGGGGCTTGCGAGGCGGTCGCCGCGTTCAGTGCGAGCCGCGGGACGCCGGTGCTGACCGCGGTGGACGCCTACCCCGCGCTGCTCGCCTCCATCACGTGAACCTTCCCCCGCGCCGGCCGCTCGCGTTGCGGGGGGCACACCCCGTGGTTAGCGTTTCACGGTGGCGAAAGAAGAGAAGGAAAAGCTGCTTCCGCGGTTGAAGCGGAAGTACCCGTGGCTCGACCACCTGATCCGGGCCAACGACGCCTTCACCGAGCGGTACGGCAACCACTACGCCGCCGCCATCACCTACTTCAGCGTGCTGTCGGTCATCCCGATCCTGATGGTCGCCTTCGCCGTCGTCGGGCTGGCCGTCGGCAACGACCCGGGGATCATCCGGCAGATCTCCGACAGCATCAAGCAGTCGGTGCCGACCGGCCTGCAGCCCCTGGTGACCGGCATCGTCGACGCCGCGCTCAAGTCCGGCAGCGGGGTCGGGATCTTCGGTCTGCTCATCGCCCTCTACTCCGGCATCGGCTGGATGGCCAACCTCCGCGACGCGCTCACCGCGCAGTGGGGGCAGGAGAAGCAGTCGCAGCCGTTCGTCAAGCAGACGGCCAAGGACCTCGTCGCGCTGGTCGGGCTCGGGATCGCACTCGTCGTGTCGTTCGCGCTGACCGCGGTCGGCGGCGGGGTCGGGCGCTTCCTGCTCAAGCTGGTCGACCTCGACCAGGCCGCCTGGGCGAACTTCCTGCTCCGGGTGGCGACGATCGTGCTCGGCCTGCTCGCCAACACCCTCGTCTTCCTCTGGGTGATCGCCCGCCTGCCCCGGGAGCGCGTGGCGCTGCGCAGTGCCGTGAAGGGCGCCGTGTTCGCCTCCGTCGGGTTCGTCATCCTGCAGCAGGCGGCCACCTTCTACCTCGCCAGCGTGACGAACTCGCCCGCGTTCGCCCTCTTCGGGCCGGTCATCGGCCTGCTGGTGTTCGCCAACCTCGTGTCGCGCTTCCTCCTGCTCGTCACGGCGTGGACCGCGACGGCGAAGGAGAACCAGCGCACGGTCGTCGCGCCTCCGCCGCCGGTACGGCTCGAGCAGAGCGTCACCGTGCAGCGTGGACCCGGCTTCGGCGCCGTCGCCGGTGCCTTCAGCGCGGGTGCGCTGCTGGCGTGGCTGGGTGGCCGCCGCCGGTCTTGACAGCCGCGGCCGCGGTAAAGAAACTGAACCGGTAAGAAATCTGAACCGGAGGGGTTTCGTGCTGCTGGACGCCGCCCGCGAGTGTGCCGACCTCGCCAGGACCCTCGCCCCGGTCACCGAGCGGGACCGCGCGTTGCCCGCGGAGCTCGTCACGAAGCTCACCGACGCGCAGCTGTTCCGCACCGGCGTCCCCGGCTACCTCGGCGGCCCCGAAGCGCCGCCCGCCGTCAGCCTCGAGACCGCCGAGACGATCGCGCGCGGGGACGCCTCGGCCGGCTGGTGCGTCTCGATCGCCGTGACGAGCAGCCTGCTGTCCGCGTACGCCCCGCGGAAGTGCGCCGACGAGGTGTTCGGCGACCCGCGCACGGTCGCCGCCGGCGTCTGGGCGCCGCGCGGCACCGGCCGCCGGGTCGACGGCGGGTACGTCGTGACCGGCCGCTGGGCCTTCTGCAGCGGCATCCCGCACGCGGACTGGCTCTTCGCCGGGTTCGTGCACGAAGGCGCCCTGTACGTCGCCGCGCTGCCGAAGGCCGAGATCGAGGTGCTCGACACCTGGCACACCAACGGCCTGCGCGGCACCGGCAGCCACGACTGCGTCGCCGACGAGCTGTTCGTCCCCGAACACCGCGTCTTCTCGGTAATGGGCGGGCCGCCGCCGGAAGCCGTTGCCCTGCACCGGTTTCCGCTCTTCGGCTTCTTCGCGCTGTCGGTTGCGGCGGCCGCGCTGGGCAACGCCCGCGGCGCGCTCGACGACCTCGTCGAACTCGCCTCGACGCGCAAGCCGCTCGGCTCCAGCCGGTCGCTCGCCGAACGAAGCCAGACCCAGGCCGCCGTCGCGGCGGCCGAAGCCGCCCTGCGCGCGGCGCGGCTGCTCTTCTACACGAGCATCGACGACGCCTGGCAGGCCGCGCAGGGCACCGATCCGGTGCCGGACGCGCTCAAGCTCGGCCTCCGGCTGGCCGCCACGCACGTCACGCGCACGGCCGCGAAGGTCGCCGAAAGCATGTACGACCTGGGCGGCGGCGCGGCGATCTACGAGACTTCGCCGCTGCAGCGCCGGTTCCGCGACGCGCACACCGCGACCGCCCACTTCCAGGTGAACCCGGCCAGCTACGAGCTGTCCGGCAAGCTGCTGCTGGGCGTGCCCGCGCGCACGGAGCAGCTGTGACCGACCTGGCGCACCGGTTCACCGCGGATTCGGTCGGCCGCGCGCTCGACCTGGTCGGCGAGCGGTGGAGCCTGCTCATCCTGCGGGAGTCGTTCTTCGGCGTCCGCCGCTACGGCGAGTTCGCGCGCAACCTGTCGATCCCGCGCCCGACGTTGTCCGCCCGGCTCAAGACCCTCGTCGACGCCGGTGTGCTCGAACGCGTCGATCCCGTGCCCGAATACGTGCTGACCCCGGCCGGGCGCGACCTCTTCGGCGCCGTCGTCACGCTCATGCAGTGGGGCGACCGGCACCTCGCCGGGCCCGAGGGGCCGCCGATCCGGCTGCGGCACCACGACTGCGGCGAGCTCGCCGACGTCGTCGTGGCCTGCCGGCACTGCGGTGGCGAGATCACCACCGGCCGGGTGACGCCGGAACCGGGACCCGGCTTCCGCTAGCGCGTGGCGCGCTTGCGCTGGTGCCCGACCACGAACCCGCCGACGATGACCAGGAACACCACCAGCGTGATGATCCAGCCGGTGACGCCGAACGGGTCTTCCTTCGCGGACGAGGCCGTCGCGGACGTCCCGCCGTTGCCCGTGCCACCGTCCGCCAGCACGGACGGGTCGCCGTTCTCCGACGTCGCCGCCGGGGCCTGGTAGGTGATCTGGCCGACCGGTACCGCGCGGTCCTCCTCCAGCGCGAAGCCGTAGTCGAGCAGCTTCGCCGCCTGGTCGACCACCTTGGTCGGCTTCTGCTCGGCGCGCAGCATGACGACCGCGAGCCGCTTCCCCTGCCGCTGCGCCGCGCCGACGTAGGTGTGGCGGGCGTCGTCGGTGAAGCCGGTCTTGCCGCCGAGGAAGCCGGGGTACACGCCGAGGAGCTTGTTGTCGTTGAAGATCGGGACGGCGGGCTTGCCGCCGGCCGCCGGGATCTCGAAGTTCTTCGTCGCGACGACGCTCGCGAACTCCGGCTGCTTCATCGCGTAGTGGAAGATCAGGCTGAGGTCGTAGGCCGAGGTCGACATGCCCGGCCCGTCCAGGCCCGACGGCGTCGCGGCCCGCGTGTCGAGCGCGCCGATCTTCGCGGCCAGCGCGTTCATCTTCGCCACCGTGGCGTCCACCCCGCCGAGCGCCGTGGCGAACGCGTGGGCGACGTCGTTGCCCGAGTGCATCAGCAGGCCGTGCAGCAGCTGGTCGACGGTGTACTGGCCGCCGGCGACGAGGCCGACGCAGGTGCACTCCTGCTCGGCGTCCTCCTTCGTCGCGACGATCGTCTGCTGCGGCTGCAGCTGGGTGACGACCAGCAGCGCGAGCAGCGTCTTGATCAGCGACGCGGGCCGCTGCCGGGCGTGCGGGTCCTTGGCCGCGACGATCGCGCCGCTGTCGAGGTCCTGCACCACCCAGGACGCCGCGGTGTTGCCGTCCGGCGGGTTGAGGGCGCCGTCCGGGGTGATCAGGCCGCATTCGGCCATCCGCGGGCCGCCGACCGGGACGGCGGGCACGGCCAGCGGCGGCGGTGCCTGCTTGCCCGGCGCCGGCTTCTCCGACGTGTCGACCGGCGGCGGCGGGGCCTGGTGGTTCGCGCACTGGCCCGCCGGCGGCGCCGCGGCCGCGAGGGCCGGGGTGCTCATGGCCAGGAGGGCGGCGGCGAGCGTCGTCGTGAAGACCTGGAGCGACCGGGAGACAACGGAGTGCACCCACGCAATCTAGCGCCGCGGCCCGGGTCGCATACTCAGGGGCATGCGCATTTCGCGAGGCA
The DNA here is from genome assembly GCF_000716785.1 of Amycolatopsis vancoresmycina. Taxonomy (GTDB): domain Bacteria; phylum Actinomycetota; class Actinomycetes; order Mycobacteriales; family Pseudonocardiaceae; genus Amycolatopsis; species Amycolatopsis vancoresmycina. The sequence continues at coordinate 234,721 of NZ_JNYY01000005.1, read as the reverse complement.
CCTCGCTGTTCCTGCTGGCCTTCGGCGTGTGGTCGTGGATCATCTGGATCACGTTCGCCAAGAACCTGTGGGACAGCGACCGGTCCTGGACCCCCGACGGCTCCCCGACGGCGTACTTCGTGGTGCACGCGGTGCTGACCGTGGTGTCGTTCCTGCTCGGCACGGCCATCGGCGTGCTGGGCTGGCGAGGGGTGCGGGCAACAGCGCGGGTTTCCTCCTGACTTTGGTCGGTGGCGCGGCCTGGAGGCCCGGTTTAGGTTGGCGCCACTGACCCTGGAGGTGGAATGTCCCGTATACGCCGAATGGCGGCCCCACTGGCACTGGCCGTGGGCGGCGGCCTGTTCGTGGCGGCACCGGCGGCCGAAGCAGCACCGGCCGCCGCCTGCGACACGACGAGCACGCCGTACACGTACGTCGTGACGTACCAGCCGGGCACCCGCGCATCGGCCGTCGACAAGGAACTGGCGGCCAAGTGCGGCACGAAGATCGCGTACTACGACGGGATCGGCGTCGCGATCGCCAGCTCGCGCAACGCGGACTTCCAGCAGAAGATCGGCGTCTACCGGGCGTACTCGGGCGGCAAGGACGTGGCTTCTGCTGGTGCCGCCGCTCGTTCCCTGGGCGCGGTGAAGACGCTGGAGGACACGCGTTCGACGGCGGCCGCGGGTGACCTGTCGGCCCAGCAGTGGGACATGAAGGCGATCCACGCACCGGAGGCGAACAAGGTCTACCAGGGCAGCCGCGCGGTGACGGTCGGCGTCCTGGACTCGGGAATCGAGGCAACGCACCCGGCCCTTCGCGCGGCGGTCTCGCCTGCGGAGTCGGCAGGCTGCGTGACGGGCGCACCGGACCGGTCCCCGGCGGCCTGGGCCCCGACGACATCGGACCACGGAACACACGTGGCGGGCACCATCGCGGGCAAGGACCCGGCGGCGGGCTTCACGGGCATCGCCCCGGGCGTGCGCCTGGCATCGGTGAAGGTGGTGAACGACGAGGGCTACATCTTCCCGGAGGCAGCGGTCTGCGGCTTCGTCTGGGCGGCCGAGCACGGCTTCGAGGTGACGAACAACAGCTACTACATCGACCCGGGAATGTTCTATTGCCCGAAGCAGCCGGGCGACGCGGCAGCGTTCGAAGCGGTCCGCCGCGCGGTGGAGTACTCAACGCACCACGGAGTCCTGAACGTGGCAGCGGCGGGCAACTCGGGCTTCGACACAACAGCGCAGACAACGGACCCCAACCGCCCGCACCCGCTGGACCCATCGTGCGGCATCCTCCCGAAGGCAGTAGACGGAGTGGTGAACGTGTCATCGGTGGGCTACGCCGGCACGAAGTCGTCATTCAGCAACTACGGCGAGATCGACGTAACGGCCCCGGGAGGCGACTTCGGCCAGACGCCCCCGCAGGGCGAAGGCCCCGCATGCCCGCTGTCATCGGTGGTGGGCGGGTCGTATGGCTCGAAGTGCGGGACATCGATGGCATCTCCGCATGTGGCCGGAGTGGCGGCGCTGTTGGCATCGAAGTTCCGCGGAGCACCCCCGTGGTTGCTGACACGCCTACTGGAGGGCGAAGCGGACGCGGTGAAGTGCGCGACGACGGAGACGGAGTGCACGGGCCCGGCGAAGAACAATTCGTACTACGGCCACGGATTGGTCAACGCACTGGACGCGGTCCGCTGACGCACCCCCAATAGAGGAGCTGGGTGGTCATCCCGTCGCCTGAGGCCGTCAAATCACTTTGAGCCGGGCCCGCAACACAGAGCGCGACCCGCGGGTGACAGCGCACGATTGCGGGCCCGGCTCAAAGTGATAGGCCTCAATCAGGCGACGGGATGACCACCCAGCGGCCCACATCGATAACGGGAGATGGCAGCGGTAAGAGTGGTCATCCCAGAGCCTGCCCGTCCGGCGAGGACATGCTTTTGTCTTTTGCCACGGCAGAATCCCCTGCCGCAGTGGGGAGGTCTGGTGAGTGCTCCACTCTCGCTCCCGACCGCCGGCCACAAAGGCCGCAGGACAAAAGAAAGGGCCCTCCGGCAGCATCCACCGGAGGGCCCTGACCTAAAACCTCAAACGCGCTTGAACAACAGCGCGCGCTTGACTTCCTGGATCGCCTTGGTCACCTGGATCCCACGCGGGCAAGCGTCCGTGCAGTTGAACGTCGTCCGGCAGCGCCAAACACCCTCGCCATCGTTCAGGATGTCCAGGCGCTCCTCGGCCCCCTCATCCCGGGAGTCGAAGATGAACCGGTGCGCGTTCACGATCGCCGCGGGCCCGAAATAAGACCCGTCGTTCCAATACACCGGGCACGAAGACGTGCAGCACGCGCACAGGATGCACTTCGTCGTGTCGTCGAACCGATCCCGGTCCGCCTGGGACTGGATCCGCTCGCGCGTCGGCTCGTTCCCGTACGTGATCAGGTACGGCTTGATCGCCCGGTACGCCTCGAAGAACGGGTCCATGTCGACGTAGAGGTCCTTCAACGTCGTCAGGCCCTTGATCGGGGCGATCGTGATCGTCGTCTGCTTGCCGTCCTTCGACAGCAGGTCCTTCATCAGGACCTTGCAGGCGAGCCGGTTGATTCCGTTGATCTGCATCGCGTCGGACCCGCACACGCCGTGGGCGCACGAGCGGCGGAACGAGAACGTTCCGTCGATGTAGTCCTTCACGTAGAACAGCAGGTTCAGCAGCCGGTCGGTGCGCTGGGCCGGGACGTCGTAGGACTCCCAGTGCGGCTCCGAATCCACCTCCGGGTTGAACCGGAGGATCTTCAGCGTGACCGTGATCGGCGCGTGCTCGTCGGACGCGGACGACGAAGGAGCTTCAGCAACGCTAGTCATCAGTACTTCCGCTCCATCGGTTCGTAGCGGGTGAAGGTCACGGGCTTGTAGTCCAGCCGGATGTCCGACGACAGCCCGGTGCCCTGCTTGTAGGCCATGGTGTGGCGCATGAAGTTCGTGTCGTCGCGGGTCGGGTAGTCCTCGCGGGCGTGGCCGCCGCGGGACTCCTTGCGGGCCAGTGCGCCGACCACCAGTACCTCGGCCAGCTCCAGCAGGAAGCCCAGTTCGACGGCTTCCAGCAGGTCGGTGTTGTACCGCTTGCCCTTGTCCGACACGGTGATCCGCTGGTAGCGCTCCTTCAGCGCCTGGACGTCGGTCAGCGCCTGCTTCAGCGTGTCCTCGGTCCGGTACACCGATGCGTGCGAGTCCATCGTCTGCTGCATTTCCTTGCGGATGTCGGCGACGCGCTCGTCGCCGTGCTCCGACAGCAGGCCCGACAGCTGCTCCTCCACCAGCTTGGTCGGGTTTTCCGGGAGTTCGACGTGCTCGTGGGCCAGCGCGTACTCCGCCGCGGCGATGCCGGCGCGGCGGCCGAACACGTTGATGTCCAGCAGCGAGTTCGTGCCCAGGCGGTTCGAACCGTGCACGGACACGCACGCGACTTCGCCCGCCGCGTAGAGGCCCGGGATGACGTTCTCGTTGTCCCGCAACGCTTCGCCGTGCACGTTGGTCGGGATTCCGCCCATCACGTAGTGGCACGTCGGGAACACCGGCACCGGCTCCTTCACCGGGTCGACGCCCAGGTAAGTCCGGGAGAACTCGGTGATGTCCGGCAGCTTCGTCTCGAGGACCTCGACCGGCAGGTGCGTGACGTCGAGGACGACGTAGTCCTTGTTCGGGCCGCACCCGCGGCCCTGCAGCACTTCCTGCACCATCGAACGCGCCACGATGTCGCGGGGCGCGAGGTCCTTGATGGTGGGGGCGTAGCGCTCCATGAACCGCTCGCCGGAGGCGTTGCGCAGGATCCCGCCCTCGCCGCGGACGGCTTCCGAGATCAGGATGCCGAGCCCGGCCAGACCGGTCGGGTGGAACTGGAAGAACTCCATGTCCTCCAGTGGGAGGCCCTTGCGGAAGATGATGCCGAGGCCGTCGCCGGTGAGGGTGTGCGCGTTCGACGTCGTCTTGAAGATCTTGCCCGCGCCGCCGGTGGCGAACACGATCGACTTCGCCTGGAACACGTGCAGCTCGCCGGTGGCCAGCTCGTAGGCGACGACACCCGAGGCGACCGGGTTCCCGTTGTCGTCCTCCGACAGGATCAGGTCGAGCACGTAGAACTCGTTGAAGAACTCCGTGCCGTACTTGACGCAGTTCTGGTACAGCGTCTGCAGGATCATGTGACCGGTGCGGTCCGCGGCGTAGCAGGCGCGGCGGACGGCGGCCTTGCCGTGGTCACGCGTGTGCCCGCCGAAGCGGCGCTGGTCGATCTTGCCCTCGGGCGTGCGGTTGAACGGCAGGCCCATCTTCTCCAGGTCGAGCACCGCGTCGATGGCCTCCTTGGCCATGATCTCCGCGGCGTCCTGGTCGACGAGGTAGTCGCCGCCCTTGACCGTGTCGAAGGTGTGCCACTCCCAGTTGTCCTCTTCGACGTTCGCCAGCGCGGCGCACATGCCGCCCTGGGCCGCGCCGGTGTGGGACCGGGTCGGGTAGAGCTTGGTGAGGACCGCGGTGCGGGCGCGCTGGCCGGACTCGATGGCCGCGCGCATGCCGGCGCCGCCGGCGCCGACGATCACCACGTCGTACTTGTGGAACTGCATTGAAAAGTCTCCGTGGCTGTCAGTTCGCGGGCATGTTCGGGTCGAACGTGAAGATCACCATCGTGCCGACGGCCAGGATCAGCACCATCGAGACGTAGAGCAGGATCTTCAGCCAGAACCGCGTGCTGTCCTTGCGGGCGTAGTCGTCGATGATCGTGCGCAGCCCGTTGCCGCCGTGGATCTCGGCCAGCCAGAGCATGGCGAGGTCCCAGAACTGCCAGAACGGCGAGGCCCAGCGGCCGGCGACGAAGCCCCAGTTGATCCGGTGCACACCGCCGTCGAGGATGTTCATGATCAGCAGGTGGCCGAGCACCAGGATGACCAGCGCCAGGCCGGAGATCCGCATGAACAGCCAGCTGTAGAGCTCGAAGTTGCTGCGGCGGGCGGCGGGGCGCTTCGGGGTGCGCGGGTTGGCGAGCGCGAGGTCGGCCATGTCAGTTACCCCCGAAGAGCGTTTCGACGGTGCGCTTCAGCATGAAGAACGCACCGGGGACCATCACGACGACCCAGACGACGCCGATGACCCACAGCATCGCCTTCTGCAGCTTCGGGCCCTTCGACCAGAAGTCGACCAGCATGACGCGGATGCCGTTGAGCGCGTGGAACAGCACCGCGCCGACCAGGCCGACCTCCAGGAGGTTGACGATCGGCGTCTTGTACGTCTCGATGACCTGGTCGTAGGTGTTCGGCGACACGCGCACCAGCGCGGTGTCGAGCACGTGCACGAACAGGAAGAAGAAGGTGAGCACGCCGGTGATGCGGTGCAGGACCCAGGACCACATGCCGGGGTCACCCCGGTAGAAAGTGCCCTGCCGGCGTGAGGCACCCGCCCGATCGCTCGCCCCTGCCTCGGGGGCATGGCTCGCCGTGGTGGACATCGGTGAACGGCCTCCAACGTCTGACTGTGCGCCCGGTGGCCGTGAGGTCCGCTGTCGCCGCGGGAACGGCGGCTGTGCCGAGATCAACGTCATCGAGCCTGGATGAATCGGATGCTAGACCCGCACCCGGAAGGCGGCTCACCTCCGGGTTCCCCTCTGTGATGGACCAGACACCGGTACTCCCGCGCCGCCACCCGGCGGTGTGGTGCAGCGCACTCGGCGGTGCGGTCACGCCCGCCGTCCCGTTCACCGGTCATCGGACCTCTGTGGGATCTGATATCTCATGCGCTAGGCCGAACGGCTGGTGGTTCCCGTGTGTCATTGACCAACTGAGACGTAATCTTTAGCGTCGCTCGGGCAAACATCGGATCTCTCACGATGGGGTGACGTTCTGGTGCGACGACTCGGCTTGGTGATCGCCGTCGCGGCCCTGCTGCCCGTGGTGTCGGTCACGCCCGCGCAGGCGCTGCCCGACGGGCTGGCGCTGACGCCGCCGATGGGCTTCAACAACTGGAACACCACGGGCTGCGCCGTGGACGAGCAGATCATCCGCGACACCGCCGACATCTTCGTCGACAAAGGACTCAAGGCCGCCGGCTACCAGTACGTCAACGTCGACGACTGCTGGGCGGAGCCGCAGCGGGACGCCGACGGGCGGATGCAGGCGAACAAGGCCCGGTTCCCGGGCGGCATCAAGGCGCTGGCCGACTACGTCCACGCGAAGGGCCTGAAGTTCGGCATCTACACCAGCGCGGGCACGCTGACCTGCGCCAAGACCCAGCCGGGCGCGCTCGACCACGAGGACGTCGACGCGCAGACGTTCGCGGACTGGGGCGTCGACTACCTCAAGTACGACAACTGCAACAACCAGGGCCGTCCCGCGCTCGAGCGCTACACGAAGATGCGCGACGCGCTGCAGAAGACAGGTCGCCCGATCGTGTACTCGCTGTGCGAGTGGGGCGAGAACAAGCCGTGGACGTGGGGTGCCGACGTCGGCCACCTGTGGCGGACCACCGGCGACATCAAGGACAACTGGGCCAAGATGCTGCAGATCCTCAAGGCGAACGCGCCGCTGGCGCCGTACGCGGGGCCGGGGCACTGGAACGATCCCGACATGCTCGAGGTCGGCAACGGCGGGATGACGACCGAGGAGTACCGCTCGCACTTCTCGCTGTGGGCGATGATGGCCGCGCCGCTGCTCATCGGCGCCGACCTGCGCAAGGTGTCGCCGTCGAACTTCGACGTCCTGCGCAACGCCGAGGTCATCGCGCTCGACCAGGACCGCCGCGGTGTCCAGGCGCGGGTGGTGTCCAACCAGGACGGACACTGGGTGTTCGCCAAGCCGCTGTCGAACGGCGACGTGGCGGTCGCGCTGTTCAACGAGACGACGTCGAGCGCCACGATCGGCACCACCGCGGCCGCCACCGGGCTGCCGCAGGCCGTGGGCTACGCCGCCCGCGACCTCTGGGCGCACCAGGACCTCCAGACGGCGGGCCGGCTCTCCGCGGTCGTCCCGCCGCACGCGACGGTCGTCTACCGCGTCCGCGCGGGCGGCTCGTGGTGGCGGGACGCGCCGCTGGTGAGCACCGGCCTCGAGGTCGCCTCGCCGGTGCCCGGCGTCCCGGGCGAGATCACGCCCGCCGGGAAGCCGTTCGAGGTCACGGTGTCCGCGACCGACGAGGCCCGCGTCCCGGTGTTCGACCCGCGCGTCACCCTGACCGCGCCCGCGGGCTGGCGGGTGGAGCAGGTGGCGCGGCCGCGGAAGGTCGTGCTCGGGACCGGCGAGACCGCCGCCGGACGCTGGCGGGTGACCCCGCCGGCCGGGACCGAGGGCACGACGGCGGTGCTGCACGGCGGCGTCACCTACCGCGCACTCGGGTTCGGGCCGGTCACCTGGTCCGGTGAACAGCAGCTGACCGTGCCGGCGGCCCCGCCGACGGCGTCCGCGTGGGCCAGCGACCTGCGCTGGGCGGCGGAGAAGAACGGCTACGGCCCGGTCGAGCGGGACATGTCCAACGGCGGCATCCCGGCCGGCGACGGGAAGCCGCTGACCATCAACGGCGTCGTCTACCCGAAGGGCCTCGGGGCGCACGCGCCGAGCGAAGTCGTCTTCTACCTGGGCGGCCGCTGCACGGCGTTCACCGCGGACGTCGGCGTCGACGACGAGCGCGAGGCGACGAACAAGCAGGGGTCGGCGACGTTCGAGGTCTACGCGGACGGCGTTCGTGCGACGGCCACCGGCGTGCGCACGTGGCAGGACCCGGCCCTGCCGCTGGCGGCGGACCTGTCCGGCGCGCAGTACCTCCGGCTGGTCATCACCGACGGCGGCGACGGCAACTCCTACGACCGCAGCGACTGGGCCGCGGCCCACCTCACCTGCGCCTGACCGCCTCGTGAGTGGAAAGGAGGGTTCTAACCCTCCTTTCCACTCACGACCCCACGTACGGGAAGGGAGCCTGCATGAGGAAGCGAGTGGGAACGGCGGCCGCGCTGGCCGTCGGGGTGGCGCTGGTCGGGTTGCCCGCCGTCGGGCAGCCCGCGCCGGTGACGTCCTGGACGCTCACCGCGCCCGGGACGTCCCTGGCGCCCACGCCCGAGGCGCACATCGCGCTTGAGCAGGGAAAACTCACGTTGTCGGTCACGCGCGGCGCGACGACGGTGCTGGAGCCGTCCGCGCTCGGCGTCGAGACGGAGAACGGGGACCTGACCCGCGGGCTCAAGGTCACCGGGTTCAGCCAGCGCCCGGTCCACGACGAGTACCCGACCATCACCGGCAAACGCTTGCGGCACACCTACGACGCCGCCGAAACCACACTGAACGTCAAGGGCCCCGGCGGTACCTTCGACGTCGTCTTCCGGGTCTCCCGCGACGGCGTCGCCTACCGGTACGTCTTCGACACCCCGAAGTGGGTGACGGTCATCCGGGAGGCGTCGGAGTACGCCGTCCCGCCGGCCGCCGACTCCTTCCTGCTGCCGTTCGACAACGGCCGCAGCGACTACGAGAGCATCCACGTCCACAAGCCGGTCGCGCAGCAGGACCCGGTCGAGTACGGCTACCCGGCGCTGTTCCACGTCGGTGACACCTGGCTGTCGGTCCTCGAATCCGACCTGAACGGCAGCTACGCGGGCTCCCGGCTGACACTCACCCCGCAGCACCGCTTCCAGCTCACCCTCGGCGACCCGGCGGAAGTCGCGAAAGGACCGCTGTCGACGCCGTGGCGCGCGATGATCGTCGGCGACCTGGCCACCGTCACGCAGTCCGACCTCAGCACCGACCTCGCGAGCCCGTCGAAGATCGCCGACACGTCGTGGATCAAGCCCGGCGCGGGCGCGTGGTCGTGGTGGTCGGAAGGCACCGGCGACCTCGCGCTGCAGGAGAAGTACGTCGACCTCGCGGCGAAGGAGGGGTGGGCGTACAACCTCGTCGACGCGAGCTGGAACGCCGCCTGGGTGCCCGACCTGGTCGCCTACGCGAAGGCGAGGAACATCGGCATCTGGCTCTGGGCCGACGCGAAGATCACCGACACCGACAGCGAGCGCGAGAAGAACTTCAAGCAGTACGCCGACTGGGGCGTGGCTGGGCTCAAGATCGACTTCGTGGAGTCCGAGCGGCAGGACCGCACCCGCTGGTACGACGCCGTGCTCGCGGCGGCCGCGAAGTACCACCTGATGGTGAACTTCCACGGCGCGCCGATCCCGCGCGGCATCCAGCGGACCTGGCCGAACGTGATGAGCGTCGAAGCGGTGCGGGGCGCCGAAGGCACGAAGCCGAAGCCTGGGCGCGAGCCGTTCCCGATCGACCACTACCTGACGCTGCCGTTCACGCGGAACCTGTCCGGCTCGATGGACTTCACGCCGGTCACGTTCACCGGCGTCCGGCCGACCAGCGACGGCGGCGAGCTCGCGCTGAGCGTGCTGTTCGAATCCGGCGTCCAGCACTTCGCGGACAGCGTCGCGAGCTACGACGCCCACCCGGCCGCCGAGCGGCTGCTCAAGGGCATCCCGACGGCGTGGGACGACACGCAGCTGCTGGCCGGCGACCCCGGGAAGCTCGCGGTGCTCGCCCGCCGCAGTGGTGCGCAGTGGTACGTCGGGGCGCTGGCGGCGGGGCCGGCGACGCGGCTCGACGCGCCGCTGGGGTTCCTCCCACCGGGTGATTGGCTGGCCGAGGTCTACGGCGACGGCGCCGACGGGAAGCTCCAGGTCACGACACAGCGCGTGACATCCGGGAACACCCTCACCGTCCCGGTGGCCGCGAACGGCGGATTCACCGCCCGCCTCTGTCTCGTCCCCACGGGCGCGTCGGCCTGCCCCTGAGTACCCCGAATGGCCGCTGAAGGCCACCGTCAGGGCCTTGAACGCCCTGGTGGTGGCCTTCGGTCACACCGCGGCTGGGCCGTTCGGATGATCACGGGCGGTATCCGGTTCGTCGCGGGCGCGGCTCGTGAGTAAACGTTTGTGTTACGTAGCGTGCCTTTCCTATGGCGCATTCCTGTCCGCCGGGTACGGTCTGGCGGTCGACCCGGCAGTAGGGCCGGGCCGTGCCCTTGACCATCCGCTGGATCAGCGGGGAGGGAGACACACGTTGCGTCGCATGCGTGGAACCGCGCTGGCCGCCGCGGCCATGGCCGGGGTACTCGCCCTGGCCGGGTGCGCCAAGGACTCGAGCGGTGGTAGCAGCAACAACAGCGCCGCGCCTTCGTCGGGCGGTTCCGACTGCGTCACCGCGCAGAAGCCGCCGGCCGCGCCCGCCGCCGCGAGCAGCTCGACCGCCGCCGGGGCGAAGGTCGACGGCAGCAAGCTGAAGATCGGCCTGGCCTTCGACGTCGGCGGCCGGGGTGACGCGTCGTTCAACGACGCCGCCGCCGCGGGTACCGACAAGGCGAAGAGCGAGCTCGGCGTCACGACGGTCAACGAGAGCACCGCCAGCGCCAGCGAAGCCGAGTCGGCCAAGCAGCAGCGCCTCGACCAGATGGCCTCCTCGGGCCTGAACCCGATCGTCGCGGTCGGGTTCGCCTACGCCGACTCGGTCAAGGCCGTCGCCGCCAAGTACCCGAACACCAAGTTCGCGATCGTCGACGACGACTCGATCACGCTGCCGAACGTGACGCCGCTGGTGTTCGCCGAGGAGCAGGGCTCGTTCCTGGCCGGCGTCGCCGCCGCGTACAAGAGCAAGAGCTGCCACATCGGCTTCGTCGGCGGTGTCAACACCCCGCTGATCCAGAAGTTCGAGGCCGGCTTCCTGCAGGGCGCGAAGACGGTTTCGTCCAAGATCAAGATCGAGGACGAGTACCTGACCCCGGCCGGCGACTTCTCCGGGTTCCAGGACCCGCCGAAGGGCAACGCGAAGGCCGCGGCCGAGATCGCCAAGGGCGCGGACGTCATCTACCACGCCGCGGGCGCCTCGGGTAAGGGCGTGTTCGACGCGGCGAAGGCGGGCAACGCGCTGGCCATCGGCGTCGACTCCGACCAGTACAACCAGAAGACCGTCGCGGCCGACAAGGACGTCATCATCACGTCCATGCTCAAGCGCGTCGACGTCGCGGTGTTCGACTACATCCAGGCCGTCGCCAAGGGTGACCTGACCGGCCTGCCGAAGCGGTTCGACCTCAAGGTCGACGGCGTCGGCTACGCCACCTCCGGCGGCAAGGTCGACGACATCAAGGACGTCCTCGACGGGTACAAGGCCCAGATCATCTCGGGCGCGATCACCGTTTCGGACAAGCCGCAGAAGTAGCTCACAACGTGTCCGGGGCTCGGAGGAATTTCTCCTCCGGGCCCCTCACGCGTTCCAGAGATATGGAATCCTCCCGCCCATGAGCACTGCCGAGGCCCCGGCCGAGGCCGTCCCCGACCGGGGCGCGCCCGCCGTCCAGCTGACCGGGATCACCAAACGGTTCCCGGGTGTGGTGGCCAACTCCGACGTCAACCTCACCGTCGCCGCCGGCGAGGTGCACGCCATCTGTGGTGAGAACGGCGCCGGCAAGTCCACCCTGATGAAGATCCTCTACGGCATGCAGCCGCCGGACGAGGGCACGATCGCGATCAACGGCGAAGAGGTGAAGCTGCGCAACCCGCAGGACGCCATCCGCGCCGGGATCGGCATGGTGCACCAGCACTTCATGCTGGCCGACAACCTCACGGTCGGCGAGAACGTGTTCCTCGGCGCCGAGGCCCTGCACGGCATCGGCCGCGCCGCCCGCGCGCGGCTGGCCGAGCTCGCCGAGCGCACCGGCCTGCACGCCAAGCCGGAGACGCTGCTGGAGGAGCTCGGTGTCGCCGATCGCCAGCGCGTCGAGATCGTCAAGGTGCTCTACCGCGGGGCGAAGATCATCATCCTGGACGAGCCGACCGCGGTCCTCGTGCCGCAGGAGGTCGACGCGCTCTTCGCGACCGTCCGGGAGATGAAGGACGACGGCTACACGTTCCTCTTCATCTCGCACAAGCTCGACGAGGTGCGCGCGATCGCCGACACCGTCACGGTGATCCGCCGCGGCACCACCGTCGGCACCGCCGACCCGAAGACCATCACCTCGCGCCAGCTCGCGGAGATGATGGTCGGTTCGGAGCTGCCCAGCCCGGAGACCCGCGAGTCCACCGTCACCGACCGGGACGTGCTGCGGCTGACCGGGTTGACGCTCGGCGCCGAGGGCTCGGACCGCAACGCGCTCGACGACGTCACCTTCACCGTGCACGCGGGGGAGGTGCTCGGCATCGCCGGCGTCGAGGGCAACGGCCAGACCGAGCTCGTCGAGACGATCATGGGCATGCGCAAGCCGTCCGGCGGCACGATCGAGCTGGTCGACGCCGACGGCAAGGCGCGTGACCTGACGAAGACAGGCACGTTGGCGCGGCGCGAAGCCGGCATCGGCTACATCGCGGAAGACCGCACGCGGCACAGCCTGCTGCTCACGCAACCGTTGTGGGTCAACCGGATCCTCGGTTACCAGACCCGCGAACCGGTCTCCAAGGGACAGTTGCTCGACATCGCGGGCGCCCGCGCGGACACCGAGCGGATCGTGCGCGACTACGACGTCCGCACGCCCGGCATCGACGTCCCGGCTGCCGCGCTTTCGGGCGGCAACCAGCAGAAGCTGATCGTCGGGCGCGAGCTGTCGGGCAACCCGGTGCTGCTCATCGCCTCGCACCCCACGCGCGGGGTCGACGTCGGCGCGCAGGCGCTGATCTGGGAGAACATCCGCCAGGCCCGGGCCGACGGCCTCGCGGTGCTGCTCATCTCCGCCGACCTCGACGAGCTGATCGGCCTGTCGGACACGATCCGCGTCATGCTGCGCGGGCGGCTCGTCACCGAGGCGGACCCCGCCACCGTGACGCCGCAGGAACTGGGTTCGGCGATGACCGGCGCCGGAGAAGGTGAAGAAGAATGACGTCCTGGCGCACCAAACTGCTGCCACCGCTGCTGGCGATCGTCTTCGCCGTGCTGCTGTCGGCGATCGCGCTGATCATCTCCGGCGCCGACCCGCTGCAGGCGTACGGCACGATGATCGGCCAGATGTTCAAGGGCTCGACCGCGGTCGACACCGTGAACCTCGCGACCGTGTACTACCTGTCCGGGCTCGCGGTGGCCATCGGCTTCCAGATGAACCTCTTCAACATCGGGGTCGAGGGTCAGTACCGCTTCGCCGCCGTCGTCGCCGCCATCGCGGGCGGCGCGATGAAACTGCCGCCGGTCATCCACGTGCTCGCGATCCTGGTGGTCGCGGTCGTGGCGGGCATGGCCTACGCGGCGGTCCCGGCGATCCTCAAGGTCACTCGCGGGGTCAGCGAGGTCATTTCGACGATCATGCTCAACGCGATCGTCGCCGGGATCATCGCGTTCCTGATCAACGCCGACCAGTTCGGCGTGCAGCGGGGCAACAACATCGGCACCCGCGTGATCGAGCCCTCGGGCCGGATCCCCGGCATCCCGCTCGGCTCCGGCACGCTGTTCGGGTTCGTGGTCATCGCCGCGATCGTCGGCGGCGCCTACTGGTTCATGCTCAACCGCACGCGGTTCGGCTTCGAGCTGAAGGCGTCCGGCGAGTCGACCACCGCGGCCGCCGCCGGTGGCGTCAACGCCAAGAAGATGACGCTGATCGCGATGCTGCTCTCCGGTGGCGTGGCCGGCCTGGTCGCGATGCCGGAGCTGCTCGGCCGCGACTACAGCTACGGCATCACCGCGACGCAGATGTACGGCTTCACCGGCATCGCGGTCGCGCTGCTCGGCCGCAACCACCCCGGCGGCATCGCGCTCGGCGCGCTGCTGTGGGCGTTCCTCGACACCTCCGCGGTGTCGCTGGAGCAGATCAACGTGTCCAAGGAGATCGCGACGATCATGCAGGGCATCATCGTGCTGTCGGTCGTCGTGGCGTACGAGATCGTGCGCCGGGCCGACCTCGCGGCCGAACAACGGAGGGTGGGCCGCGCGCTCGCCGGCCGCAAGGGTTCCTCGGTCGCCGAAGGGGGTGCGGTGTGATCACCGACGTCGCTCCCGAATCCGGCTCGACGATGCCGGTCCAGCGCCGGCGCCGGGGCCGGATCCCCGGCTGGCTGCGTGGCGTGATCTGGGCCGTGGTCGCCATCGCCGTCATCTCGACGGCGTCGTACTCCACCGGCGTCGCCGCGCTGACGTCGTCGAACACCGCGCAGACGGCGTTGCGCCTGGCGCTGCCGATCCTGCTCTGTGCGCTGGGCGGCCTCTGGGCCGAACGCGCGGGCGTGGTCAACATCGGTCTCGAGGGCATGATGATCCTCGGGACCTGGGGCGCCGCCTGGGGTTCGTACAACGGCGGCGTGTGGGCCGGGCTGATCTCCGCGATCGTCTTCGGCGCGCTGGGCGGGCTGCTGCACGCGGTGGCGACGGTGACGTTCAACGTCAACCACATCGTCTCCGGTGTCGCGATCAACCTGCTCGGCCTCGGTGTCACGAAGTACCTGGCGAACCTGATCTTCGCGCCGATCTCCGGCAACCCGCGGCAGTCGCCGGTGGTGCCGAAGTTCGACACCTACTCGGCGAGCGGTCTCTCGGACTGGCTCGGTGACCTGGAGAAGGAGCAGCGGGTCGGCATCTCCGACGTCGCCGGCATCCTGCGCGGCCTGGTCACCGAGGTGGCGCCGCTGACGATGATCGCGATCCTGCTGGTGCCGCTGAGCTTCTGGATCCTCTGGCGGACGCGGTTCGGCCTGCGGCTGCGGTCGTGCGGCGAGAACCCGGTCGCGGCCGAGTCCCTCGGCGTGAACGTCTACCTGCACAAGTACGTCGCCGTGATCATCTCGGGCGCGTTCGCCGGGATGGGTGGCGCGTCGCTGGTGCTGCTGCGCGGTGGCGCGGACTACCTGGAGAACCAGACGAACGGCCGCGGGTACATCGGCCTCGCGGCGATGATCTTCGGCAACTGGCGGCCGGGCGGCCTGCTCGGCGGCGCGGCGCTGTTCGGTTACGCGGACGGCCTGCAGCTCGCCGGCGGCGGCGAAGCGGTGCTCGCGCTGCTGTACGGCGCGGTGATCCTGGTCGCCGTGATCGTCGTCGTGCAGCTGTTCCGGCGGCAGTGGATCGCGGCCGGGCTCGGCGTCGTCGGCGCGGGCGTGCTGTACGCGATCTACTGGGCCAACGACACGCTGCCGTCGGACCTGATCCCGTACACCGCGCACTTCGTGACGCTGATCGTGCTGGCGGTGGCTTCGCAGCGGCTGCGGCCGCCGAAGGCCGACGGCCAGCCGTACCGACGGGGTGAGGACTGAGTGTCTACTGTGGATTGGGACGCGCTGCGTTCCCAGGCGATCGAAGCGGCTTCCCACGCGTACGCGCCCTATTCGGGGCTGCACGTGGGGGTCGCCGGGATCGTCGACGACGGCCGGGTCGTGACCGGGTGCAACGTCGAAAACGCGTCCTACGGGCTCGGGCTGTGCGCGGAGTGCACGATGGCCGGGCAGCTGCGGCTGTCCGGCGGCGGACGGCTGGTCGCGGTCGCTTGCCGGTCCGGTGCCGGTGACCTGCTGATGCCGTGCGGGCGCTGCCGGCAGATCCTGTTCGAGCTCGGCGGGTCTTCGTGCCTGGTCGACACGCCGAGCGGGATCCTGCCGATGTCCGACGTCCTGCCGGACGCCTTCGGCCCGGACGACCTGCCGTGAGCGCGTTCGCGGCGGTCGATGTCATCCGGGTGAAACGGGACGGCGGCACGCTTTCCGACGAGCAGATCGACTGGGTCATCGACGCCTACACCCGCGGTGACGTGGCCGAAGAGCAGATGTCGGCGCTGGCCATGGCGATCTTCCTGCGGGGGATGACCTCGGCGGAGATCTCGCGGTGGACGCACGCGATGATCGCCTCCGGTGAGCGGCTGTCGTTGGCCGTCTCCCGGCCGACGGTGGACAAGCACTCGACGGGCGGGGTGGGCGACAAGATCACGCTGCCGCTGGCGCCCCTGGTGGCGGCGTGCGGCGCGGCGGTGCCGCAGCTGTCCGGGCGCGGGCTCGGCCACACCGGCGGGACGCTCGACAAGCTGGAGTCGATCCCGGGCTGGCGGGCTTCCCTGTCCACTTCGGACATCCAGTCTCAGTTGGAGGACGTCGGCGCGGTGGTCTGCGCGGCGACGTCCGGGCTGGCCCCGGCGGACAAGAAGCTGTACGCGCTGCGGGACGTGACGTCCACAGTGGAATCGATCCCGCTGATCGCCAGCTCGATCATGAGCAAGAAGATCGCGGAAGGCGCGTCCGGGCTGGTCCTGGACGTGAAGTTCGGGTCGGGCGCGTTCATGAAGACTCTCGACCAGGCGCGTTCGCTGGCTTCGGCGTTGACGTCGATCGGCGCCGACCACGGCGTCCCGACGACGGCGCTGCTGACCGACATGAACGTCCCGCTCGGGCGGGCGGTCGGCAACGCGGTGGAGGTCGCGGAGTCGGTCGAGGTGCTCCAGGGCGGCGGGCCCGCGGACGTGGTCGCGCTGACGCTCGCTCTGGCACGCGAGATGCTGGCTCTCGCCGGTCTGGACGTGGACCCGGCGGCGGTGCTGGCTTCGGGCGAGGCGTACGAGGTCTGGTGCCGGATGATCTCGGCCCAGGGCGGCGACCCTTCGGCGCCGCTGCCGACGCCGGCGCACGTCCACACGGTCGTCGCGCCTTCGTCGGGTGTGCTGGCGTCGCTGGACGCGTACGCGGTGGGCGTCGCGGCGTGGCGCCTGGGCGCGGGCCGGGCCCGCAAGGAGGACCCGGTCCAGGCGGCGGCGGGCATCCTGTGCCTGGCCAAGCCGGGCGACACCGTCACGGCCGGTGACCCCCTCCTGGAGTTGCACACGGACACCCCCGACGCGGTCCCCGCAGCGCTGGCGGCCCTGGAAGGCGGCTTCACGATCGCTGACTCGGCACCCGAGCCGGGTCCGATCGTCGTGGAGACCATCCGCGCCGAGGTGTGACGATCATCGCGAAGATGATCACCCGTCCGAGTGACGCCATGGCGTCACTCGGGCCGTCGCAGCGCCCGAAATTGTCGGTGGTGCTCGGTAGGCTGGAGAACGGGGGGCCGGGGCCCACGCTCCGCCCTCCACCCGAGCATGAGGAAGGCCCCCACCGGATCCCGGCGGGGGCCTTCCTCATGCGTGAGCCTTACTCCGCGGCTTCTTCCGCGCCCTCGGCCTTGGCCTTCGCGTCGGCCGGCTTCGGCGCGCGGCCGTTGCGCGAGCTGCGGCGCGGCTGGCGCGGGGCCGGCGGGGGCGGGGCGATCTGCTGGACCGCCGGGCCGCCGCCGAGCATCAGCTCCGCGAACGTCGCCATCGCCTCGTCGAGCTGGCCGCCGATGCGGCGGACGCTCTCGTCGTTGCTCTTGCGGACCAGCGTGTCGACCGAGTCGGTGTCCGGCTGCTTGGACAGCGTGCCCTCGACCTTCGACAGCCCGGCCTTGAGCGCGCCGTCGAGGTCGCCGATGCCGGAGAGGAAGCCGTCCTCCACCTTGTCGAGGCGGGAGGCCAGGTCGTCGAGGCGGGTGGTGACCGTTTCGAGCCGGTTGCCCAGGTTCTCCAGCCGGTCGGACGCGTCGATCATCTCGCCGGTCTCGGTCAGCGCGACCTTGAGCGCCTCGGTGTTGGCGTCGATCCGCTCGTGCGTCGTGCGGCCCAGCTCGCCGACCCGCTCCTGCGTGACCCGGCTCAGCTCGTCGACCTTGCCGCGCAGCTCGTGGTCCGTCGCGTCGACGCGCTCGCGCAGCGTCGACTCGGCCTGCTCGATCCGCTCGCGGACCGGGCCGTGCACCGACTGCGGCAGCGACTCGAGCTTCGCGTCCTGCTTGTCGAGGTGGCCGCCCAGCTCGTCGAGCCGGCGGTGGATGTTCTGGAGCTTGTCCTCGAGCCCGTCCATCCGGCCGGCGACCCCCTCGAAGCGCGCGGCGACGCCGTCGAGGCGGCCGTCGAGCTGCGCGAAGGGCTTGGCGAGCTTGTCGACGATGCTCTCGACGGCGCGGGTCAGCGCGGCGATCGCCGCGTCCTGGGCCTCGAGGCGGGACATCGTCTCGTCGAGGCGCTCGGCGAGGACGCTGGTCTCGGTGCGGTCGGGCATCTCGGACAGCCGCTTGCGGACCGCGCCCAGCGAGTCCACCGGCGCGAGGCGGGCGTAGATGTCGTCGAGCGCGTCGAAGATCTGCTGCTGCTCGCTCTCACGCACTTCGGCCGCGCGCACCAGCATGTTGCGCATCCGGTCGAAGGACGGGGCGGCAATGTGGTTGTCAGTGGTCACTGCTGTGTGTCCTTCGTCGGCGGGGAAATGGAGGGACGTGCCACGAAGCTTATCGATTGCAAAAATTGCTGTCTGTATGGCCCCCGTGAAGAGGCTATTGCGGAGGCTGCCCCCGGATGGCCGATTCGGGACATGATCCTCGACGCTGAGGGTTAGCCCGAGCCTGAGACTTACGGCCATGTAGGGGAATGACAACGAGGTTACCGTTGGGGGATGCCTGACGAAAGCCCTGTTCTGCCCACCGAGACACTCCGCCGCGCACCCAAGGTGCTGCTGCACGACCACCTCGACGGCGGCCTCCGGCCGGCCACCGTCGCCGAGCTCGCCGACGCGACCGGTTATGCCGGTCTGCCCACCACCGACCCGGCCGAGCTGGGCAGCTGGTTCCGCCGAGCGGCCGATTCCGGCTCACTCGTTTCCTACCTCGAGACCTTCGCGCACACCTGCGGCGTGATGCAGACGGAGGAAGCGCTGGTCAGGGTGGCCGCGGAGGCGGTGGAGGACCTGGCCGCCGACGGCGTCGTCTACGCCGAGGTGCGCTACGCACCGGAGTTGTTCGTCGAACGCGGACTGTCACTCGATGCGGTGGTCGAGGCCGTCCAGGCGGGGTTCACGGAGGGCACCCGCCGGGTCGCCGCGAACGGCGGCAGCATCCGCGTCGGGACGTTGCTCTGCGCGATGCGCCAGCACGCCCGCGCGCTCGAGATCGCGAGCCTCGCCGTCCGCTACCGCGACGTCGGCGTGGCCGGCTTCGACATCGCCGGCCCCGAGGACGGATTCCCGCCGACCCGCAATCTCGACGCGTTCGAGTATTTGCGCCAGAACAATGCGCATTTCACCATTCACGCCGGCGAAGCATTCGGATTGCCGTCCATTTGGGAGGCGATTCAGCACTGCGGCGCCGAGCGGCTCGGCCACGGCGTGCGCATCGCCGAGGACATCAAGGCCGACGCGGACGGCACGGTCCACCTTGGACGGTTGGCCGCGTACGTCCGCGACCGCCGCATCCCGCTGGAGATCTGCCCGACGTCGAACGTCCAAACAGGCACGGTCCGCTCGATCGCCGAGCACCCGATCGGCCTGCTCGCCAAGCTGCGGTTCCGGGTGACCGTGAACACGGACAACCGGCTGATGAGCGGATGCACGATGACCAGCGAATTCGCCGCGCTGCACGAGACGTTCGGCTATGGTATCGACGACTTCCGCTGGTTCACGATCAACGCGATGAAATCCGCCTTCATCGATTTCGACGCCCGGATCTCGCTCATCGACGACGTCATCAAGCCCGGGTACGCCGCGCTGGCCTGACCTCTCCCGCTTCGGACCGCAACTCGCTTGCGGCCCTTAGCCATGCCAACTATTTTTCACCATGTAGGACATAATTCTCATTATGTGAGACGGTGACGAAGATGGCGCAGGTCACGGGCGGTCGGCTTCACGCGAATCCACGGCGGTGGCTCATCCTCGCGCTCGGCCTCGCGGCGCAGACCGCGAGCTGCTCGTTCCTCTACGGCATCCCGTTCCTGGTCCCGGTCATGCGGGACGCGGAGGGGCTGACGCTGGCCGAGGCGGGCACGGTCGTGGCGGCGCCGAGCATCGGCCTGCTGTTCACCCTGATCGTGTGGGGCGCGGCTGCGGACCGTTACGGAGAGCGCCTGATCATGGCCCTCGGTCTGGGCGCCTCGGGGTTACTCCTGGTGTACGCCGGGGTGGGAACTCACCCGGTCGGGCTCCTCTTTGGGGTGTTTTTGGCGGCCGGCGCCTGTACAGCCTCGGTGAACGCGGCGAGCGGTCGCGTAGTGATGGGCTGGTTCGCGAAGTCCGAGCGGGGCGTGGCGATGGGGATCCGCCAGACGGCCCAGCCGCTGGGGGTGGGCGTCGCGGCGCTGGGGCTGCCACCGCTGGCCGCGCACTTCGGCTTCCGGGCGGCGCTCCTGCTGCCGGCGGGGCTGGCGATCGCGGTGGCGCTGCTGGTGGCGTGGCTGGTGACGGACCCACCGCGGCCGCCTCTGGTTTCCGGGGAGCGGCCGCCTTCGCCGTACCGGCACGCGACGCTGTGGCGGGTGCACGGGGCGAGCGCGCTGCTGGTGGTGCCGCAGTTCGCGGTGTCGGCGTTCGCGCCGGTGTACCTGGTGGCGGTGCAGCACTGGAGCCCGTTGTCGGCGGGCTGGTACCTGGCGGTGGTCCAGGTGCTGGGCGCACTGGGGCGGCTGGGGTCGGGCTGGTGGTCGGACCGGGTGGGCAGCCGCCTGCGCCCGATGCGGGTTTTGGCGGTGCTGAGCTGCTTGGTGATGCTGCTGGTGGCTCTCGGGGACGCTTCTTGGCCGTGGCTGGTGCTGCTGGCCCTGGCGCTGGCGGGGATCATCACGGTGGCGGACAACGGCCTCGGCTTCACGGCCTCGGCGGAGCTGGCCGGCCTGGCGTGGTCGGGCCGCGCGATGGGAACGCAGAACACGGCTCAGAACGTGGCGGCTTCGCTGACCCCGCCCCTCCTGGGCCTGGTGATCGGCGACACGCGCTACGCCCTGGCCTTCTGCGTGGCCGCGGTGTTCCCGGCCTTGGCGGTGCTGGTGATCCCCACCCGCGCCGAACACCCCTGACCCGTGTCGTCCATCAGCGCACGCGTGTCGTCCATCGGGGCACGCGTGTCGTCCGCCCAGGCACGCGATGCCCCTCGGATCACGCGAGATGCCCCTCCAGTCACGCGAGATGCCCGCCCAATCACGTGAGATGCCCGGCTGAGCACTTGTGTAGCCCTCCGGGGGACGCGAGCCAACCGCCCGGATAAGCGGGCCGACCGCTCGGGCGCGCCTCGACCGGGCCCGTGCCCGCCGGCCGACGGGCGGGTGTGACGGTCCGCTTGCACGCGTAGCCGCGCCGAAAACTCGCCCAGCCCGCGGGGGCGCCCCCCGTCTCCAGCGTATCGGCCGCCCACGACGAAAAACCGGCAACGAGGGGTGCGGTCGGCAGGGTTGTCCACAACTCGCCTGGCCTGTGGACCAGTCGGCTCGCATGCCCAGACGGACGACTCGCGTACCCGGACGGACGACTCGCGTACCTGGATGGACGACTCGCGTACCCAGACGGACGACACGGCGAAGGCCGCCCCCCCAACCCGGGGAGGCGGCCTTCGCAAACCCAAAGATCAAGCCACCGTGAGCCGGTTCTCGAAAGTTTCGACCAGCTTCCGCCACGCGCTCTGCTCCGCGTCGAACGGCGCCGACGGCTCCAGGCGCGTCGGGTCCGGGCGCAGCACGAACGACACCAGCCAGCCCAGGCTCTCGTTCGACGCCAGTGCCGTCTCCACCGAGTCGTCGCCCGCCCAGTCCGCCGCGTCCTGGATCAGCTCGACCGCCAGCTCCAGCTGGGTCGGGTCGAGCGCCTCCGGGCCCTCCGCGATGTCCGCGTCCAGGCCCGTCAGGACGTACGTGTTCTCGGGGTCGACCTCGATCTCGAGCTCGCCCGCCGTCGCCTTCGCCAGTACCTCGTCCCACGTGGACACGTCGGCCAGGTCCGTGTCGGCCAGGTCCTTGCCGTCCGCCAGGGCCCGGGCGAGCGCGCCCGACGACGTGAACACGTCGATCTCGCCTTCGCTGCCCAGGAACACCGGGGCGTCGTCGAGGTAGCAGCGCAGCGTGTAGTACTCCGCGCCGGACGTGATGATCTTGATCGGGTCGATGCCGACCTCGGCCCAGAAGCCGACCGGACCCTCGTCCTCGTCCTCGGTCTCGTCGGCGTCGTCGTCCGACGAGATGGCTTCGAGGTCCTCTTCGCCCTCCGCGCCGGCCTCGGCCTCGGCCGACTCCTCGTGGAACGCCGCCAGCTCCTCGGCCGTCTGCTCCAGCACCTTCTCGTCGACCTCCGGCTGGGTCACCAGGCCGTCGATCGCGTCGAGCACGGTGTCCCACTTCTGCGACACCGTCTCGGACAGGTCGTTCCACACCTGCACCCCGACGCTCCCGGTGAACGGCAGCGTGCCCTGGTCGAGCAGCGAGAAGCCCTCGGTCGAGTCCAGGATCTCGTGGACCTCCTCGAGGTCGCAGACGTCGGCGAGCGACCGCACGATCCCGACGATCTCCGCCAGCTCCGCGATGTGCCAGACGTCCGGCTCCTCGGCGACGAGCTCCGGGACGCCGACGAGGTCGTACGTGTGGTCCTCGTCCGGGATCAGCTCGGGCACGTTCAGCGACGGCACCGCGTCCCACGCCGGGTGGTCGAGCAGGTCGTGCCGCTCGGACGTGCGGACGAAAGCGGCCAGGTGAGCGGCGTCGGGGAAGGCGTACAGGTCGTCCTCGTCGCCGAGGAACGCTTCCCACTCCTCGCCGTCTTCCCGCCAGCGCGGCGCCCACAGGGTGACGACGTCGCCCTGCGGCAGGCCGAGTTCGATCGGGATGATGTCCTGTGCCATTCCTAAGCCCTCCGGATTACCGCCCGTGTGCGCGCGAGACCGGAAGTATGCTCCAGGCCGTGCGCGGTACCGCGAAGCCTACGGGTTTCCCACCCGCGATGCGATCGCCCCTGCCGACTTTGCGCTGAGCGGATGAGACGATGGGGGCCTGATGACTCTCACCGACCTCCTGCCTGCGGATTCCGACCCCGACGCGCTCTTCGAAGCCTTCTCGACCTGGACGGCCGAACGGGGCCTCGAGCTGTACCCGGCGCAGGAGGAGGCGGTGATCGAGGTCGTCTCCGGGGCGAACGTCATCCTGTCGACGCCGACCGGGTCCGGGAAGAGCCTCGTGGCCGTCGGCGCGCACTTCACCGCGCTCGCCCAGGGCCGCCGCAGCTACTACACCGCGCCCATCAAGGCCCTCGTTTCGGAGAAGTTCTTCCAGCTCATCGACATCTTCGGCGCCGACAACGTCGGGATGATGACCGGCGACTCCAGCGTCAACCCGGACGCCCCGATCATCTGCTGCACGGCTGAAATCCTGGCGAACATCGCGTTGCGGTTCGGGGCGGACGCCCCGGTCGGGCAGGTCGTGGCCGACGAGTTCCACTTCTACTCCGAGCCCGACCGCGGCTGGGCGTGGCAGGTGCCGCTGCTGGAGCTGCCGAACGCCCAGTTCGTCCTGATGTCGGCGACCCTCGGCGACGTGTCCTTCTTCGAAAAGGACCTCACCCGCCGCACCGGACGGCCGACGGCGGTCGTCACGTCGGCGCAGCGCCCGGTCCCGCTGACCTTCCGGTACGCGCTGACGCCGCTGCACGAAACCATGTCCGAGCTGCTCAACGGCGGCCAGGCGCCGGTCTACGTCGTCCACTTCTCGCAGGCCGCGGCCATCGAGCGGGCGCAGACGCTGATGAGCATCAACGTCACGACGAAGGCCGAGAAGGACGCCATCGCCGAGCTGATCGGCGACTTCCGGTTCTCCGCCGGCTTCGGCAAGACGCTGTCGCGGCTGGTCCGCCACGGCATCGGCGTCCACCACGCCGGCATGCTGCCGAAGTACCGCCGATTGGTCGAGACCCTGGCCCAGTCCGGGCTGCTCAAGGTGATCTGCGGGACCGACACCCTCGGCGTCGGCATCAACGTGCCGATCCGGACGGTCGTCTTCTCCGCGCTCACGAAGTACGACGGCGTCCGCCAGCGCCACCTCAAGGCGCGTGAGTTCCACCAGATCGCCGGCCGGGCCGGGCGCGCGGGCTACGACACCGACGGCTACGTCGTCGTGCAGGCGCCCGACCACGTCGTCGAGAACGCCAAGGCGCTGGAGAAGGCGGGCGACGACCCGAAGAAGAAAAAGAAGATCGTCCGGAAGAAGGCGCCCGAGGGGTTCGTCAACTGGACCGAGAGCACCTTCGAGCGGCTCATCGCGGCCGACCCCGAGCCGCTGACGTCCAGCTTCAAGGTGACGCACTCGATGCTGCTGAACGTGATTTCGCGGCCGGGCAACGCCTTCGACTCGATGCGCCACCTCCTGGAGGACAACCACGAGGACCGCGCGTCGCAGCGCAAGCTGATCCTGCGCGCCATCGCGATCTACCGCGCGCTGCTCGCCGCCGGCGTCGTCGAACGACTGTCCGAACCGGACGAACAGGGCCGGATCATCCGGCTCACCGTCGACCTGCAGTTCGATTTCGCGCTCAACCAGCCCCTTTCGCCGTTCGCGCTGGCCGCCATCGAGCTGTTCGACCTCGAGTCGCCGAGCTACGCGCTCGACGTCGTGTCCACTGTGGAATCCACTGTGGACGACCCACGGCCGGTGCTGTCGCAGCAGCAGTTCAAGGCGCGCGGCGAGGCCGTCAACGCGATGAAGGCCGAGGGCATCGAGTACGACGAGCGGATGGAGCTGCTCGAGAACGTCACGTACCCGAAGCCCCTCGAAGAGCTGCTGCAGGGCGCGTTCCACAGCTACCGGCAGGGCCACCCGTGGGTTGCCGACTACGAGCTCTCGCCGAAGTCCGTGGTGCGCGACATGTACGAGCGCGCGATGAACTTCGTCGAGTACGTCGGCTTCTACCAGCTGGCGCGGTCGGAAGGGCTGGTGCTGCGCTACCTCGCCGACGTCTACGACGCCCTGCGCCACACGGTGCCCGACGAGGCGAAGACCGAGGCGCTGCAGGACCTCATCGAGTGGCTCGGCGAGCTCGTCCGGCAGGTCGACTCGAGCCTGCTGGACGAGTGGGAGGCCCTGCGGCACCCCACCGAAGAGGGGCCGCCGTCGCACCGGCCGCCGGAGCTGCCGCCCGCCGTCACGCGCAACGAGCGCGCGTTCCGCGTCCTGGTGCGCAACGAGCTGTTCCGCCGGGTCGAGCTGTTCGCGCGGCGCGCGTGGGCGGTGCTCGGCGAGCTCGACGCGGCGTCCGGGTGGGACGCCGAGGCGTGGGAAGACGCCATCGCGGACTACTTCGAGGAGTACGACGAGCTCGGCACCGGCCCGGACGCGCGCGGGCCGGCGCTGCTGCTGATCGAGCAGCAGCCGGACGTCTGGAAGGTGCGGCAGATCTTCGACGACCCGGCGGGCGACCACGACTGGGGCATCAGCGCCGAGGTCGACCTGGCCGCGTCGGACGAGGCCGGGATGGCGGTCGTGCGCGTGATCGACGTGGGCGCGCACTGATTGTTGCGAATTCCTGACGCGTCAGTCATCGTGAGCGCATGGTGGCGACAGTGCGGGAGCACCGGATCGGCGACGTGCGCTGGACGGTCGTCAGCGGTCCCCGGGAAGCCGCTTTCCACGCGCTGGGGGCGCACGCGGCGGCCGACATCCGGACCGTCCTGGCGGGACTGCCGTCGTGGCCGGTCACCGAACGGGCCCGGCGGTCGCCGGTGCTGTTCCGGGCGATCGAATCGGCGTCACAGGTGGAGCACCCGGACGCGTACGCCGAGCTGACGGCGCTGGCCGCGGGCGCGGGCGTGCCGTTCGACGACCTCCTGCTGGCCAACCTGCGCGGCGACCTGGGCGCGGGCGACGGAACGGGCTGCACGGACCTGGCGTGGGCGCCTTCGCTGCTCGGCCACAACGAGGACGGCGCCCCGGTGTTCGACGGAATCGGCCGCCTGCTGACGCTGCTGATCGACGGCGAGCCGGGCGTGTGCGTGTGGTGGTACCCGGGGTTCGTGCCGGCCAACACGTTCACGCTGACGACGAACGGCCTGGTGTGGGGCATCGACAGCGTCAACGTGGTGGCGCCTTCGCCGTGCGCGGGGCGGCATTTCGTGGCCCGGACGGCCCAACGGGCTGATTCGCTGACGGCGGCGGTGTCGGTGTTGCGTGGGTGTCCTTCGGCGGGCGGGTTCGCGTACACGATGGGCCAGGTCGGATCACCGGGGGTGACGGCGGTCGAGAAGGCGGGCCACGAGACGGCGGTGACCACTGTGGACAGCGGATTTGCCTGGCACACGAACCACTTCCGACGGTTGTCTCCCTCACTGGACGCGGCTTCCGAGGAGAGCCTGGCCCGCGCCGAGGTGTGCGCGCACCTGGCACCGGTCGCCCCGGACGCGAAGTGGCTGGTATCGGCGCTGACCGGAGCGGTCCACCGCAACGCCACCGGTGGGGACGACCTGATGACGTTGAGCACGCTGGTGACGGACCTGGCGTCGGGGATGGTGACGCTGGTGCCGCGGGGCGGCGAGCCGCTGTGCGCCCTGGCGGCCGATCTGGCGTCGGGGAATGTCGACGCGGTGCGCTGAACACTCGGACGTCATGGGGTCAATTCATCGGGATGGCGGAGGCAATCACTCGATGTGCCGCTTGACGACGTGGGCCTCGACCGCCTTGAGCAGGTCCTCCGGAGCGTCCACCACGGCGTCCGCTTCCGCCACGAGCTGTTCGTCCGCCTGCGCCGTCTCCGCGTTCGAGGTGTAGACCAGCAGAGGAATGTCGTTGCCGGCTGCCCTCGTCTCATGGATGAAATCGGCTCCGGCCCGTGGATCCCCGTCGCGGTGCAGGTCGGTGATGACGACGGCGAACTCCAGTCGGCTGAGATAGATACGTGCCATCTCGGTCGATGTCGCCACCGTGACGAGCTTGCCCAGGCGTTCCAGCGCGAGGGTTTCGAAGATGTTGTTCTCCGGGATGTCATCCACCCAGAGAACCCGCGCGAGTGCGGTGGTCGACCCGATGGAAGTCAAGTCGGGCCGGACTGCTCCCTGGCCTTTGACCTTCGTCGCTTCGAGGGCGGCCTCTTCGGCTTTGGCCGTGTTCGCAGGGGAAAGACTCAGGTCCATGGTGAAGATGTTCGACAAGGAGAGCTTCACCGTGCTGGCGGTGGGACCTCCCTGCCCCCGCCACAGGAGCGCGATCAGGCCGGACACCAGCACGAGGGCGATTACCAGCACGACGAGATTCGAGCTCACCGCTACCTCCCGGAGGAATAGTCGTCGGGACCGGTCGCCAGAGCTGTGCCCAGTTCGACGGGGATCCGGCTGATCGGGCTCAGATCGCCACCGGGTACCTCCGCCAAGGCCTCGAGCAGCGCGCCTTCACCGAAACTCCTGGCGGTCAGCGTGGCGATTCCGGCGATGTCGAGATCGGCTATGTCCACCGGGGCGGCCCCGTTGCGCCACAGATGGGTGTTCGTCCGGGCGAGGCTGATGGTCTCCTCGTAGGTGCGGCACATCGCGACGACGTGCCGGGCGATTCCCCGGACATCCTCGGAACGGCGGCGGAAGAGGTGCTCGGCCACCGCCCAGAACCGGTGGATCGGGGTGCCGAGGCTGCCGACGGGCAGCACACCGGTGCGGTGCGGAGAGGACTCCAAGATTTCGCCCAGCGAACTGCTCAGAGGATCGAATCGGTAATCTTCAGATTTGGCGACAGGCCGCAATCGAGGCGCGACGGTGCCTTCGCTGTTCGCGATCCCGCTGGCGGCCAGGACCAGGTATGCCTGCTGTTGCTGCTGTAGCCGGATGTCGGGCATGGGGTTCGGGGCATCGGCAGTCGGTGCGGGCTCCTCACGTGAGCCGGATGCGTCTCGCAGCGCTCGGGCGACCATCGCGGGCTCCACGTCGAACCGTGATCGGTCGGCCACGAGCTCCAGGTACATGCCGAACGCCTGGCCGAGCTGGAGGAAGAGGTCACCTGAACGCCGAAGGAGCCGGCGGGCCGCCATCGGATTCAACAGCAAGGCCCACTGGCCGGCCTCTCGCAGCGCACTCGCAGCGTCGGCTCGCAAGGTGAAAGCCGTGTTCTCGTCGACGGGACCCACCGACTCCAGCTCTCGCAAGGCCGTTGCCGCGTAAGCTTCGTGGAACCGCAGTGTGCGCCGGACCTGCTCGCGATCGAGCCCCAGGGTGTCGAGGTGTTCGCGGGCCATTCAGATCAGCTCTCGGACGTTCGTCAAGATCTCCGGCGGTGTGAACCTCGGGTTGGACTGCGTCCAAGCCAGGTCGAACCACTTCCGCGTGCCCCCGTCGAGCACCCACTTTTCGCAGTGGCTGATCTGGTTGTCCGGCACGATGACCTTCGCCGCGACCTCGCCCTCGGTCTGGTACGCCGAATAGCGCCGGTAGACGTTGAGGTCCCGCACCTCTTCGGCAACTCCTTCGATGCCGACCGCCGTGCGGGGCGCGAGCAGGACCCAGCAGGTGTAGAGGTAGGCGTAGTCCTGCCTGCCGAACTGGGTGCCGAACCACAGCGCCGTTTTACGGGCTCGGTGCACGAAATTCGTTGCCGACAAGGCGTCCCGCTCCACCGTTCCGGCCGAGAGTGAGATGAATGGGCTGTTTTCGCAGAACGGACTGCCGGTCGCGGGATCGTTGGCCGTGAAGTGGTTGACGTGACGGTTGATGTTCGCCGGGGTGAGCTTGTCCCTCACCTCCGGGGGGCTGATCAGGCGGACGTTTCGCCACCAGTTGCACAACAATCCACCACCGCTGCCGATCAGCTCCTTCGCTGCGGCGTCATTCGGCAGGTGGATGCCTTTGACGCACCATTGAATGATCATTGTTCGAGATGGCCCCTCGGAGCAGTTGCGTCTTCGTGCTCGGTTGCTGCCTCCTAGGTCGCCTTCCGGCGAGAAAATGTTTCTTGATCGCACGGACGAGTTGAGTCGCCTGGTTTCATCCCAGCGGCGCGAGGATCGCCTGGGCGTCCTCCCCGGCGAACCACAGCCCGATGGCGAACGCCGCCGTCGCCTCCAGCAGTGCCGCGCGGGAAAGCCCTCCGGCACGCACCGGCCGCGCGCCGATGTCACGGACCAGTGTGCTCACCGTTTCCAGCGCCGCCGGGTCGTCGCCGCACAACGGCACTGACAGCGGGCGGCCGTCGAACACTGGCGGGTTCATCCGCCAGATGTCCACGTGCGCCAAGTTGAACGCCTTCACGACGTGGGCCTCCGTGACGATCCGCGAAGCCACCGGCGTGCCGGTCAGCGCGGGGTCGTTGGTGCAGTCCACCAGCACCTTCCCGGTCAGCGGGCCGGCCTGCGCGAGGACCTCGCCGATGGCCGACGACGGGATGGCGAGGAGGACCACGTCGGCGAACGCGGCCACCTCGCGCCACGTGCCGGTCTTGCGGCCGGCCACCCTGATCTCGTGACCCGCGCGCGCCCAGTGCGTGCCGAGTGCGTCCGCCATGCCGCCCGTGCCGAAGATCCCGATCCGCATGCGTCCTCCTTGTGCTTGGCTGGTACCAGCACGACGGTAGGAACCCGGGAAGGAACCGAACGGTAACCATGGACTTCCTCGCCGACTGCCGGACGCGGCTCGCGTTTGACCTGGTCGCCAACACGTGGAACCCGGTCGTGGTCTGGGCGTTGCGGCACGGCCCGCGGCGGCACGTCGACCTGCGTCGCACGATCGGGGGGATCAGCGCCAAGGTGCTCACGGAAACCGTGCGGCGCCTGGAACACGACGGTCTCGTCGAGCGGCGCGAAGGCGCGTACGCGCTTACGCCGTTGGGTGAGACCCTGCTCGAGCCGATCGAGGGCTTCGGGCGCTGGGCTGCCGAGCACGGCGACGACGTCGTCGCCGCTCAAAGCCGAGCACGATCAGCGTGACCAGCGACAACGCGGGGAGCGGGTAGCCGAGCAGGAGTCCCGCGGTGACGTCGACCGCCGGTGCGGCGATCCCGGCCACGAACACCCAGGTCGGCGCCGTCGGCGGCTTCGCGGCCGGGGACCACGGCGTCTTCTTCCCCGGCTTCGCGACCGAAAGCCACGCCTGGAAGGCCAGGGCGCTCGCCATCGACGACGCTCCGGCGACCTGCAGCCAGCTGACGGCGGCCGTGTCGACGGATTCGCGCAGTGCAGGGGAGAGCAGGAAGATCCCGGCGTAGAGCTGGACGAACGTCAGGGCGAACTTGATCAGCACCCACCAGTGCCGGAAGTAGCCCCACGCGGTCGCGCCTGCTAGCAGCAGGCCGGTGAAGGCGGAGACGTTGGCCATCGGGGCGAGCAGGACGGAGTCGAGGCGGTCGGCCATCGCGGGTGCGCCCGACGCCATCAGGACGACGAGGGCGAGGGCCTGGCTCATCCAGGCGACCGACGACACGACGTGCAGCCAGACGACGGCCTGCCGCCAGCGGGGAGAAGTTTTCACGGCTCCAGGCTCGCCGGGCGGCGGGACGGGCACATCGGGCGCGACCCGGGTTTCGTCCCCGACCCGGCGAGGCGCCGCCTACGCCCGCCGGGGTACGCGGCAGCAACCGCCGTACTCCCCGGGTTGTCGTGAGTGGCAAGGCGAGTTAGAACGCTACTTACCACTCACGACGGGGTTCTTCGCCGCCAGAGTCAGGAGGGGGACTGCTGCCGCGGCGTCGGTGATCAGGGTCGAGACCATGCCGGAGCGCAACACCGCGTCCACCGCTGCGGCTTTCGGGCGGCTGTAGCCCAGGGCGATCACCTCCGGGACCGCCATCAGCTCCTCGTGGCTGATCGCCAGCACGTGGTGCGCCAGGCCGGTGGAGAGAGCGTTTCCCGAGGCGTCGAACAGGCGCGCCGCGACCTCCGCCGTTGCTCCGCGGGCCGCGATCGCCGCTCGCTCGGCCTCGTCCAGTGCGTCGTACACCGTCGACTCGCCCGGCTGCCACGCGCCGATGCTGACCACCGCCTTCGTCAGGTGGCGGAACTGGCCGAACGTCTCCGCGATCCCCGGCTGCCGCCGCAACGTCTCCGTTGTGCGGCGGTCCGGTAGCACCAGCGGCCCGAAGATCGGGTACGCGTCGCCGCCCGACACCGATGTCACGCGGCTGACCGTCTCCACCGAGCGGCCGCGCATGTCCATCCCCGCCTGCACCCCGCACAACTGGACGATCGGGCACCGCGGCAGCGATCGGACCGCTTCCGTCATCGCGTTCACCGACCGCGCCCACGACAGCCCGATCACGTCGGACGGGACCGCGATCTCCTCCAGCAACCGCGCCGCCAGGGAGCCGATCTTCGCCCGGACAACTTCCTTCGGTTCGCGCTCGGTTGAGCGTTCGAGCACCAAGGCCCGCTTCAGGCCGTACGCCGAGCGCACCTCGTCCGACAGCACGAGGTCCACCGGCGCCGGCAGCGAGAACTCCACCCTGACCAGGCCGGACTCCATGGCCGTGTCGAGCATCCGCGCCACCTTGAACCGGCTGACGCCGAACTCGTCGGCGATCTCCAGCTTGGAGCGTCCCTGCACGTAGAAGCGCCGGGCGACGGTGGCGAGGAGCACCGCTTCGGTGAGCGAGGTGCCCTTACGAGAAGCGCTCATTTGAGCATAATAGCGCGAAATCCAGCCGAAAGGTTGACGTAATACCGACGTCAGACCTGTAATGCCTTCACATGTTCTCGACGCGATAGGTCAACGTTGCTCATATGAGCGCGAGGAAGGGGCAAGGCATGCGTGCCGCCATCGTCGACCGGCCCGGTGAGATCAGGGTCGGCGAGGTGCCCGATCCGAAACCCGGGGAACGTCAGGTCGTCGTCAAGGTCGGAGCGTGCGGCATCTGCGGCACCGA
Source organism: Amycolatopsis vancoresmycina (assembly GCF_000716785.1). Classification (GTDB taxonomy): domain Bacteria; phylum Actinomycetota; class Actinomycetes; order Mycobacteriales; family Pseudonocardiaceae; genus Amycolatopsis; species Amycolatopsis vancoresmycina. The sequence continues at coordinate 203,148 of NZ_JNYY01000005.1, read as the reverse complement.
CCTGCACATCGCGGACGGGCACTTCCCGCCCACCCCGTACCCCATCGTCCCCGGTCACGAGTTCGCCGGGGAGATCGTCGAGCTCGGCGCGGACGTGCCGGGCGAGTGGAAGGTCGGCGACCGGGTGGCCGTCGACCCGTCCCTGTTCTGCGGCTACTGCGGCCCGTGCCGCGCCGGCCACGGCAACCTCTGCGCGAACTGGGGTGCCACCGGCGACACCGTCAACGGCGCCTTCGCCGAATACGTCGCCGTCCCGTCGTCCACCTGCTACCGCATGCCCGACGCGATGACCTGGGAGCAGGGTGCGCTGGTCGAGCCGGTTTCCTGTGCGGTGCACGGGGTTCGCCGCGTCGGCGTCGAAGCCGGAGAGCGCTTCCTCGTCGTCGGCGCCGGGACCATGGGCCTGATCATGCAGCAGCTGTTGCAGCGCTCGGGCGCGCAGGTCACGGTGGTCGACCGCAACGAAGCCCGGCTGCCCCGAGCGAAGAGCCTCGGTGCCGTCGGCACGGCAAAAGACGTGAGCGACCTGAACGGCGAGAAGTTCGACGTCGCCGTCGACTGCACCGGCGCCGCGCCCGCCATCGAAGCCGCCTTCGACGCGATCCGGCGCGGCGGACGGCTGCTCGTCTTCGGCGTCGCACCGGCCGAAGCCCGCGTCGCGCTTTCGCCGTTCCGCATCTACAACGACGAGATCACCGTCGTCGGCTCGATGGCCGTGCTGCACAGCTTCGGCGCCGCCCTCGACCTCGTCGCGAACGGCGCGATCGACACCGGCGCGCTGCTCACCGACACCCTGCCGCTGGAGCAGTACCCCGAGGCGCTGGCCAAGATGCGCAGCGGCGCGGGCCTCAAGGTGCAGGTCCTCCCCGGAGGTGGCCGTGCGTAAGCTCTTCACCCTCCTCGCGGCGACGTCGCTGCTGGTCACGGGCTGCGCGGGCGCCGGTTCGATCGGCACCGGCGGCAGCACGCTCGTCATCGCGATCGTGTCCAACCCGCAGATGAAGGACGCGATTTCGCTCGCGCCGGAGTTCGAGAAGGCCACCGGCATCAACCTCAAGTTCGTGTCCCTGCCGGAAAACCAGGCCCGCGCGAAGATCACCGCGTCCACCGCCACCGAAGGCGGCGAGTTCGACGTCGTCATGATCAGCAACTACGAGGCCCCGCAGTGGGCGGCCAACGGCTGGCTCGAGAACCTCGAACCGCACATGACCGCCACCCCGGGCTACGACGAAGCCGACTTCATCCCCAGCATCAAGACGTCGCTGTCGTACCAGAACCAGATGTACGCGGTGCCGTTCTACGGCGAGTCGTCGTTCCTGGCCTACCGCAAGGACCTCTTCGGGAAGGCCGGGATCACCATGCCGGCCAAGCCGACCTGGCAGCAGATCGCCGACTTCGCCGCGAAGCTCGATGACAAGGCCGCCGGCGTCAGCGGCATCTGCCTGCGCGGCAAGCCCGGCTGGGGCGAGAGCCTCGCGCCGTTCACCACCGTGGCGAACACCTTCGGCGCCCAGTGGTTCGACAAGGACTGGAACGCCAAGCTGACCTCGCCAGAGTTCACGCAGGCCGCGAACTTCTACGTCAACCTCATCCGCGAGCACGGCGAAGTCGGCGCCTCCAGCGCCGGGTTCTCCGAGTGCGGCACGCGGTACACGCAGGGCAACGCGGCGATGTGGTACGACGCGACGGTCATGGCGGGCACCAACGAGGACCCGTCGAGCAGCAAGATCGTCGGCAAGTCCGGGTACGCGCCCGCGCCGGTCGTCAAGACGCAGGCCAGCGGCTGGCTCTACACCTGGGCGCTCGGCATCCCGAAGGTCGCCAAGGACAAGGACGCGGCCTGGAAGTTCATGGCCTGGATGACCGACAAGGCGTACGTGCAGAAGGTCGGCCACACCTACGGCTGGAACCGCGTTCCGCCGGGCGTCCGCCAGTCGACGTACGCGATCCCGGAGTACGCCGACGCGGCGAAGGCCTACGCGAAGCCGACGCTCGACGGCATCGCGGACGCCAACCAGCAGAAGGTGATGGCGAACCCGGTGCCCTACCCCGGCATCCAGTTCGTCGGCATCCCCGAGTTCCAGGACCTGGGCACCCGGGTGAGCCAGCAGCTGTCGGCCGCGATCGCCGGCCGCGAATCGGTCGAAGACGCGCTGAAGCAGTCCCAGGACTACGCGCAAACCGTGGGTGACTCGTACAAGGCGGTGCAGTGATGTCCACGCTTTCCGTATCCACCCCCACTTCTCAGACGAAGGCGCAGGTCGAAGCGAAACGCGGCCTGAGCACCGCGGCCCGGCGCCGGCTGCCGCTGCTGCCCGCGCTGATCTTCGTCATCGCGGTGACGCAGCTGCCGTTCCTGCTCACCGTGTTCTACTCGTTCCAGTCGTGGAACCTGGTCCGGCCCGGCTCGCGGCACTTCGTCGGCCTGGACAACTACATCGACGTCTTCAGCGACACGACGTTCCTGGTCGCGCTGCTCAACACCGTGGTGCTGACCGTGGTGTGCGTGTTCGTCGCGCTGCTGCTCGGACTCGGCCTGGCGATCCTGCTGGACCGCAAGTTCCTCGGCCGCGGCATCGTCCGGACGCTGCTGATCACGCCGTTCCTGATCCTGCCGGCGGCCGGCGCGCTGCTGTGGAAGACGACGATGTTCGACCCGACCTACGGGCTGCTGCACTTCGTCTTCGGCACCGACGTCGACTGGCTTTCGGAGTTCCCGCTGGCGTCGGTGATGGCCCAGATCGTGTGGCAGTGGACGCCGTTCATGATGCTGCTGATCCTCGCGGGCCTGCAGAGCCAGGCCAAGGACGTGCTCGAAGCGGCCAATGTGGACGGTGCGAGCCGCTGGCGGACGTTCGTCTCCATCACGCTGCCGCACCTGTCCCGGTTCCTGCAGCTGGCGACGCTGCTGGGCGCGATCTACATCGTGAACAGCTTCGACGCGATCTTCCTGATGACCCAGGGCGGGCCGGGCACGGCCAGCACGAACCTGCCGTACTACATCTACCAGCGCGCGTTCGAGGGCTTCGACGTCGGCCAGTCGTCGGCGATGGGTGTGATCGTGGTGATCCTGACGATGATCGTCGCGACCTTCGCGCTGCGCCTGATGTTCCGGACCTTCTCGGTGAGCGGAGGGATCAAGTGACCACGGTGGCCCCGCGCAAGCGGGCTTACGGCAAGGGTTCGCTGACCGTCGCGACCTGGGTGATCGCGATCCTGTTCGTCTTTCCGCTGCTGTGGATGATCCTCACGGCGTTCAAGCAGGAGGCGGACGCCTACACGGACCCGCCGAAGCTGTTCTTCACCCCGACGTTCGAGCAGCTCGGCAACGTCCTGAGCGGCGGCTTCCTGCCGTACCTGTCGAACTCGGCGTTCGTGACCATCCTGTCGACGGCCTTGGTGCTGCTCTTCGGCGTCCCGGCGGCGTACGCGCTGTCGCTGGCGCCGGTGAAGGGCACGTCGAACGCGCTCGGGTTCTTCCTGTCGACGAAGATGCTGCCGATCGTGGCGGCGATCATCCCGCTGTACGTGATCTCGCAGAACACCGAGCTGCTCGACACGGTGTGGGCGCTGGTCATCCTGTACACGTCGATGAACCTGCCGCTGGCCATCTGGATGATGCGGTCGTTCTTCCTCGAGGTGCCGCACGAGATGATCGAGGCGGGCCGGATCGACGGGGCGAACCTGCCGACGCTGCTGCGGAAGATCATCATGCCGGTGGTCGCGCCGGGGATCGCGGCGACGGCGCTGATCTGCGTGATCTTCTCGTGGACGGAGTTCTTCTACGCGGTCAACCTGACCGCGGCGCGGGCCGGGACGGTGCCGGTGTTCCTGGTCGGGTTCATCACCAGTGAGGGGTTGTACTGGGCCCAGCTGTCGGCGGCCGCGCTGCTGGCGTCGCTGCCGGTGATGATCGTGGGCTGGATCGCGCAGAACCACCTGGTCCGCGGCCTCTCCATGGGCGCGGTCAAGTAAGCACCTCCGGCTTGGGTAGGTGGCTGGGTTGTCGTGAGTGGTAAGGCGAGTTAGAACTCGCCTTACCACTCACGACCGCGATGGCTGGCAATGTCGGCATGTCGATGTGCGGCTGCCCTCGGGGGACCAGCCTTCGCGCAGAAGGACCGTGCGCACCTCTTCCGCCACTGCGCACGGGGCTGTGTGAACGTCTCGCCAGCCATAGACGAGCCGCGCTCGGCCGGCGAGCTCGGCGGCGTTGTCCCTGCGACGGTCTCGGAACGCGACGCCGCCGGTGGTGTGCGTGGCTCGACCATCGAGCCGGATCGTGACCGCGGCACGGTGGACGTCATAGGTGACGTCTTCCCACAGGGTTTTCCCGTCGACGATGAACGGCGTCTGCCGATCTCCGCGAGGTAACCCGTGCCGGTCTTCGACGTTCTCGAGATATTCGACTTCGAGCGCGGACATCAGCCCGTCAGCGACGAGAGCCAGCCCACGGCGGATGGCAGCGCGATAGCGATACGACGGCCGCAGCAGCAGGCAATCCTGAACATCGCTGACGGGGATCGGGCTCCGGCTCACCAGGTCGACGACGAGCAACGTCGCCTCCCGAGCGGTCGGCTGCGAAACCGCCAGATCGAGAATCGTGTCGGGTCCGCGGGTACGTGCCGGGCTGGTCGCCAGCGTCGTGTACCGCAGAGCGCGAGAGCGATGGACGATAACGAAGGGGCGCTGCGAGATCGCAGAGCTGGTGTACGGCACGGTGATCTCCACCGGCCGATCCGCCTCGGGTATCAGTCCCCATTCCTCCGCCGCGGTGTGGTGACTGAGGACGGCGTTCGCGCCGCCGTAGAGCAAGGCCGCGAGCAGGCGGGCCGGGCGAGGCAACTCGCCGGTGAATGTCGCGTAGACCCTCGGGAGCACGCGTTGCCAACGGCCGGCCCCGATGTTGGCCGCGATGTCCCCTTTGGTGTGGCCGTACGAGCGGAGCTGTTCGCCGCTGATGACGCCGTGCTGGGCGTCGAGCAGCGGTTCCCAGCTGGGGCGGGCGCTGTCCGGTAACCGGTCGGCCGACCAGCGTGTGTGCAGAGGCATGACCCGACGATGGCGCCTTCAGACACCCAACGGAGAGCGCACCGCAAATCTGTGGACAACCAGGACCGATGTGGATAAGTGTCGTGAGTGGTAAGGCGAGTTAGAACTCGCCTTACCACTCACGACGGCTGCGGTAGGGCTACTCCTGGAGGGAAAGGGCCTGGCTGGGGCACACGTGCACCGCTTCGCGGGCCTTTTCGACCAGGTCGCCTTCCGGCTGGTCGTCGAGCACGATGACCGTGCCGTCGTCCTCGCTCTGGTCGAACAGGATGGGCTCGGTGAGCACGCACTGACCGGCGCCGACGCACTTGCCGGTGTCCGCGATGATCTTCATGGTCCTTCTCTCCCTGTGGTGGGGTGGCAGTTCGTCTCTACCAGGTCACCGGCAGCCGGTACAGGCCGTAGATGTTCGCGTCGTCCTTGAACGGCAGTTCGTCCACCGGAGCGCCCAGTGCCAGCGAGGGCACGCGGCGGAACAGCGTGTCGAAGACGATCTGCAGTTCCATCCGGGCCAGGTTCTGGCCGAGGCACTGGTGGGGCCCGAAGCCGAACGCCACGTGGTGGCGTGCGCCGCGCTCGATGTCGAGGGTGTCCGGGTCGTCGAACGCGCGCGGGTCGCGGTTCGCCGAGTACCCCAGCGCCAGGACACCGTCGCCGGCGCGGATCAGCTGCCCGCCGACCTCGATGTCCTCGACGCACAGGCGTGCCGTGGCCGCGTCGACGATCGTCCAGTAGCGCAGCATCTCCTCGACGGCGTCGAGCGTCTTGCCCGGATCGGCCTTGATCACCGCGAGCTGCTCCGGGTTGCGCAAGAAGGCCACGGTGGACAGCGAGATCATGTTCGCCGTCGTCTCGTGCCCCGCGACCAGCAGCAGGAACCCGGTCGCGGCCAGCTGCTCCCGCCGGTAGGTGCCCGCTTCACGGAGCTTGACGATCTGCCGGCCGAGCAGGTCGTCCGGCGGGTTGTCCTCCTTCGTCGCGATGAGGTCCGCCATGTACCCGCGGATGGTGTCGAACGCCGTCCGCCGGTCTTCCGCCGACGTCGAGCGCTTGATCAGCTTCGCCGTGTGGGTCTGGAAGAAGTCGTGATCGGCGTACGGGACGCCCAGCATCTCGCAGATGACCAGCGACGGCACCGGCAGCGACAGCGCTTCGACCAGGTCACCGGGCTTCGGGCCGGCCAGCAGCGCGTCGATCCGCGCGTCGACGATCTCCTGGATCCGCGGCCGCAGCGCCTCCATCCGGCGCACGGTGAACTCGCCGAGCACGGCCTTGCGGGCCGGGCCGTGCTCGGGCGCGTCCATGGTGATCATCGTGCGCTCGTCGCCTTGGCGCCGGAACCCGCCCTTGACCAGCTGCGGGAAGTCCGGGTGCTGCCGGTCGGCGCTGAACCGCCGGTCGTTCAGCACGGTCCGGACGTCCTCGTGCCGGGTGACCACCCAGGCGTGGCCACCGTCGGGCAGCCGGATCCGCGAGACGGGCTCGCCCTCGCGGATCTCCTCGTACGCCGGCGGCGGCGCGAACGGGCAGGTCCGCGTCATCGGGAACTCGTGCACGGCGGTCATGGCGTCCCCCTTCACCAGGTCACGGGCAGGCAGTAGAGGCCGAAGATCGACGAATCGTGCTTGAACGGCAGCTGGTCCACCGGCGCGGCCAGCTTGAGCTCCGGGATGCGGCGGAACAGCGTGTCGAAGACGATCTGCAGCTCCATCCGGGCCAGGTTCTGGCCGAGGCACTGGTGCGGGCCGAAGCCGAAGGCGACGTGGTGGCGCGCGCCGCGCTCGAGGTCGAGCTCGTCGGCGTTCTCGAACGCGGCTTCGTCGCGGTTGCCGGAGTAGCTCAGCCCCAGCACGCCCTCGCCTTCGCGGATCAGCTGGCCGCCGATCTCGACGTCCTCGGTGGCGACGCGCGAGGTCGCGAACTCGGCAATGGTGAAGTACCGCAGCAGCTCCTCGACGGCGTCGAGGGTCTTGCCGGGGTCGTTCTTGATGATCGCGAGCTGGTCCGGGTTCTCCAGCAGCGCGACGGTGCCGAGCGAGATCATGTTCGCCGTCGTCTCGTGCCCGGCGATGAGCAGCAGGAACGCCATCGAGACGAGCTCGTCGTGCGCGACCTCGCCGTGCTCTTCGCGCTGCTTGAGGATCTGGCGGCCGAGCAGGTCGTCGGTCGGGTCGGCTTCCTTGGTGCTCACCAGCCGATCGAGGTACTCCTGCAGCTCGTCGACGGCCTGCGTCCGGGTCTCCGGGTCGGCCTCCCGGTTGAGCAGCGTCGAGCTGCGCACCTGGAAGAAGTCGTGGTCGGCGTAGGGGACGCCGAGCAGCTCGCAGATCACCAGCGACGGCACCGGCAGCGACAGCGCCGACACCAGGTCGGCGGGCTTCGGGCCGGCCAGGATCGCGTCGATGTGCTCGTCGACGATCTGCTGGATCCGCGGCTGCAGGGCCTTCATCCGCTTGACGGTGAACTCGCCGACGACCTCGCGCCGGGCCGCGCCGTGCTCCGGGGGGTCCATGTTGATCAGCGACGGCGTGAAGTTGCTGCGCCGCTGCGGCCGCCCCGACCTGAAGAGGACCGGGAAACCGGGGTTGAAGCGGTCGGAGCTGAACCGCGGGTCGGTCAGCATCTGCCGGACGTCCTCGAGCCGCGTCACCGCCCACGCCTCCTGGCCCGACTGCAGCCGGACGCGCTGGACCGGTCCGGCGTCGCGCAGTTCCTCGTAGGCCGGCGGCGGGGCGAACGGGCAGGTGCGGGTCAGCGGGAAGGTCTCGTCCCGCGTGGCGGGCTCGGCCAATTCAGTCATTTCGGACCCCCTAAATCGGACGGAAAGTATGCGGAGGATTACATTCCGGTTCTCTGGTCCAAGGTACCGAAGCGGAAGGAAGTCGTCCACTAGGTGCTCGCTACCCGGTTGAGGAGGCAGTGCGTGGCCTCGTGGCCATGCGAGAATCACCCCGCGCGATTCAGCGGAAGGCGAACGGCATGACGGCAGACCCCGAGACCACCCTGCGGGCGGACGCGCGGCGCAACCGCGACCAGATCCTCGCCGCGGCGAAGAACATCTTCGCCATGTCCGGTCCCGAGGTGCCGATGGAGGAGATCGCCCGCGCGGCCGGCGTCGGCGTCGGCACGCTCTACCGCCGGTTCCCGGACCGCGACGCGCTGGTCCGGGCCGTCGCGATGGACAACTTCGAGCGGGTGCTGATCGACGCGCGCGTGATCGCCGAGGAGGAGACGTCGTCGTGGCGCGCGCTCGAGCGGCTGCTGCGGCAGTCGGTGGAGCTGCAGCTGAGCGTGCAGCTGGCGATGGTGTCGCACCGGGCGCTGGTGATCCTCAAGAGCGACCCGGAGGTCCGGCGGCTGCGCGACGAGATCCTGTCGGTGCTCGACGGCTTCGTCGACGGCGCCAAGGCCGAAGGCAAGCTCCGCGACGACGTCGGTGCGGGCGACATCGCGATCCTGTTCGCGACGCTGCTGCGCCAGATGCGCGCGAAGTCGCCGGAGGTCGCCGAGATGGCGGCGCGCCGGTGCGTCGGCATCATGATCGATGGCCTCAGCGCGCGGCCGGGTTCGGCGCTGCCCGGGCGGCCGATCACGTCCGGTGACCTCGACCCGGACTGAATCCGCGGCTTTTCGTGTTAGGGTTCCGCCTCGTTCTGCCGGAATTGCAGCTGCGGGCGGGAAAATGCGACGAAGAATGCTGACCGTGTTGTTGGCGATTTCCTTTCCGGTGGTCGCCGGGTGTGGCGGCAAGCCGGTCGACGGCGTGGCGGCGGTCGCGCCGGTGCCGCTGCCGCCCTCGGCTTCTTCGGCGGCGCCTGCGTCGCCGCCTTCCTCGTCCGCTTCCTCGCCCGCGCCTTCGTCATCGTCGCGACCTGCACCTTCGGCCGCTCCGGCGCCGCCGTCGGCCACGCCGGTGCGGAGCTGCCGCACCCCGGAGTTCACCACGAGCGACCCCGACGGCGGCTGGTCCGACGGCGGCTACTACGTCCACAACAACATGTGGAACGCCGGGGAGGCGGGCCCGGAAACGTTGCGGGCGTGCGCGTACGACAACTGGTACGTCGAGTCCACCCAACCCGATTCGACGTCGGTGAAAACCTATCCGAACGTGCACAAGGACATCAACAACCAGAACGGCAAGCCGGTCAACGACTATTCGGTGATCAAATCGACCTTCGCCGGCCGCGGCCCGGGCACCGGTGTCTACGACGTGGCATACGACCTCTGGCTGAACGGCGTCGGCGACGGCAAGGGCGTCAGCGAGCTCATGGTGTGGACGGAGAACAACAAGCAGGTCCCCTCGGGCGACAAGCTGTCGACGTACACGGCCGGCGGCGCGACCTACGACGTCTGGGCGGACGACGAGGGGTACGTGGCGTTCGTGTCCCGGTCGGCGCAGTATTCGGGCAGCGTGGACCTCAAGGCGATGATCGGCTGGGCGATCGCCAAGGGGCTGATCCCGGCGAACCCGACGATCAACCAGATCGGCTACGGGATCGAGTTCTGCTCGACCGGCGGCGGCAAGGCGCGGTTCACGCTGTCGGACTTCTCGGTGACGATGAGCTAGCTCCCGCTCGGTAGCATGCCGCGCATGGCCATCAAACTGGAGAACGTCGGCATCGCCGTCCGCGACCTCGAAGCGACGATCGCCTTCTTCACCGACCTGGGGCTCACGGTCCTCGGCCGGGACACGGTCAGCGGCGAGTGGACTGACACGGCCGTCGGCCTGGACGGCAACCACGCCAAGATCGCCATGCTGCAGACGCCGGACGGGCAAGGTCGCCTCGAGCTCTTCGAGTACATCCACCCCGAGGCGATCGAGACGACGCCCACGCGCCCCCACGAGATCGGCATGCACCGCGTCGCCTTCTCCGTCGACGACATCGACGCCGCCCTCGAGATCGCCGCGAGGCACGGCTGCCACCCGCTACGCGGTGTGGCGACGTACGAGGACGTCTACAAGCTCACCTACGTCCGCGGCCCCAGCGGCATCATCGTGATGCTCGCCCAGGAGCTGAAGAAGAGCTGACGGCCGGGTGACGGCCGCCAGCTCGTCGGCTCAGACGCCCAGGGGGTGCCAGACCGTCTTGGCCTCCAGGTAGCGCCGCAGGCGCGTGAGGTCCGGGGCCGTCGTCCAGTCCGGCTCGGCTTCCGGGACCGTCAGGACCCGCTTCACCGTGTTCGCCGCTTCGCGGGCCAGCTCGACGCGGTCCGCCGGGGCCGCTCCCGTCGGGTCCAGCGCGTTGACGTCTCCGTGGGACGCCAGCCAGGGGCCGAGTTCCGCAGCCCGGCCGGTGAGGATGTTCGCCACCCCGCCCGGGACGTCGGACGTGGCCAGGACCTCCGACAGCGTGATCGCCGGCAGCGGGCGCTCCGCGCTGGAGACCACCACTGCCGTCGAGCCGGTGGCCAGGACCGGGGCCAGCACCTCGACCAGGCCCAGCAGCGACGACGACTGCGGCGCCAGGACGCCCACCACGCCGGTCGGCTCCGGGACCGTGAACGAGAAGTACGGGCCCGCCACCGGGTTGGCCGCGCCGAGGACCGTGGCGATCTTGTCCGTCCAGCCCGCGTACCACACCCAGCGGTCGATCGCCGCGTCCACAATGGACTCGGCCTTCTTCGCCGCCAGGCCCTCCGACGCCGACACCTCGGCGATGAACTGGTCGCGGCGGCCTTCGAGGACCTCGGCCACGCGGTAGAGGACCTGGCCGCGGTTGTAGGCCGTGGCGGCGGACCAGCCCGGGAACGCCTTGCGCGCGGCGACCACCGCGTCGCGGACGTCCTTGCGGGACGCGTGCGCCGCGTTCGCCAGGAACTTGCCCTTGCTGTCGGTCACCGGGTACACCCGGCCGGACTCCGAGCGCGGGAACTTGCCGCCGAGGTACAGCTTGTACGTCTTGGCGACGGAGATGCGGTCAGACATTCAGGTACGCCTCCAGCCCGGTGCGGCCGCCTTCGCGCCCGAAGCCGGATTCCTGGTAGCCGCCGAACGGGGCGGCGGGGTCGAAGCGGTTGAAGGTGTTGGCCCAGACCACGCCGGCGCGCAGCTGGTTCGCCATCCACAGGATCCGGGAGCCCTTTTCGGTCCAGATGCCCGCCGAAAGCCCGTACGGCGTGTTGTTCGCCTTCGCCACGGCCTCGTCCGGCGTGCGGAACGTCAGCACCGACAGCACCGGGCCGAAGATCTCCTCGCGCGCGATCCGCATCGACTGGTGGACGTTCGCGAACACCGTCGGGGCGAAGAAGAACCCGCGGTCCGGCACCGGGCACGGGCTGGTCCAGCGCTCCGCGCCTTCGGCGTCGCCCGATTCGACGAGCCCGCGGATCTTCGCCAGCTGCTCGGCCGAGTTGATCGCGCCGATGTCGGTGTTCTTGTCCAGCGGGTCGCCGATGCGCAGCGTCGAGACGCGGTAGCGCAGCTTTTCGAGGACCTCTTCGGCGACGGACTCCTGGACCAGCAGACGCGAGCCCGCGCAGCAGACGTGGCCCTGGTTGAAGAAGATGCCGTTGACGATTCCTTCGACGGCCTGGTCGAGCGGCGCGTCCTCGAACACGATGTTCGCCGCCTTGCCGCCCAGTTCGAGGGTCAGCTTCTTCGGCGTGCCCGCGACCTGGCGCTGGATCGCCTTGCCGACCTCGGTCGAGCCGGTGAACGCGATCTTGTCGATGCCGGCGTGCTCCACGATGGACGCACCGATGTCGCCCGCGCCCGGCAGGATGTTCACCACGCCCGGCGGCAGCTCGGCCTGCTGGCAGATCTCGGCGAAGACCAGCGCGGTCAGCGGCGTCGTCTCGGCCGGCTTGAGGACCACGGTGTTGCCGGTGGCCAGCGCCGGGGCGATCTTCCAGGCCAGCATCAGCAGCGGGAAGTTCCACGGGATGATCTGGCCGGCCACGCCCAGCGGACGCGGGTCCGGCCCGTAGCCCGCGTACTCCAGCTTGTCGGCCCAGCCCGCGTGGTAGAAGAAGTGCGCGGCCGCGGTCGGGACGTCGGAGTCGCGCGACTCCTTGATCGGCTTGCCGTTGTCGAGGCTCTCCAGCACGGCGAGCTCGCGCGAGCGCTCCTGGATCAGCCGCGCGAGGCGGAAGAGGTACTTCGCGCGCTCGGTGCCCGGCATCTTCGACCAGACGCTCGTGTACGCCTTGCGCGCGGCCTTGACCGCGGTGTCCACATCGGACTTCGACGCCGTGCCGACCTCGGCCAGGACCTCTTCGGTGGCCGGGTTGATCGTCTTCAGCGGCTCACCCGAGCCGTCGACGAATTCGCCGTTGACGAACGGCTTGTAGGAGTCCTTCAGGTTCGCGATGGCCCGGGATTCCGGAGCGGGCGCGTATTCGAAAACGGGCATCAGTCCACCGTCACGTAGTCGGGGCCGCTGTAGTGGCCGTCCACCTGGGTGCGGCGCTGCAGCAGCAGGTCGTTGAGCAGGCTGGACGCGCCGAAGCGGAACAGGTCCGGGGTCAGCCACTGCTCGCCGGCGACCTCGTGCACCGCGACCAGGTACTTGATCGCGTCCTTGGTCGTCCGGATGCCGCCGGCGGGCTTGACCCCGCGCAGCTCGCCGGTCTGCCCATGCCAGTCGTGGACGGCCTGCAGCATGATGTGCGTGACCGGCAGCGTCGCGGCGGGGGACACCTTGCCGGTGGACGTCTTGATGAAGTCGCCACCGGCCAGCAGCGCCAGCCACGACGCGCGCCGTACGTTGTCGTAGGTCGCCAGCTCGCCGGTTTCGAGGATGACCTTCAGGTGGGCGTCGCCGCAGGCGGCCTTGACGGCCTGGATCTCCTCGAAGACGGCCATGTACCGGCCTTCGAGGAAGGCACCGCGGTCGATCACCATGTCAACCTCGTGCGCGCCCGCGTCGACGGCGATCTTGGTGTCGGCCAGCTTGATCTCGAGGCTGGTGCGCCCGGCGGGGAAGCCGGTGGCGACGCTCGCGACGTGGACCCCGCTGCCTTTGAGCGCTTCGACGGCGGTGGCGACCATGTCCGGGTACACGCAGACGGCGGCGACGCGCGGGGTGTCCTGCCGCTCGGGATCGGGCCGGACGGCCTTCGCGGCCAGCGCCCGGACCTTGCCCCGGGTGTCGGCGCCCTCCAGGGTGGTCAGGTCGACCATGGAGATGGCGGTGTCGATGGCCCACCGCTTGGCGTCCTTCTTGATGCTGCGCGTGCCGAGGCCCGCCGCGCGCTGCTCGACGCCGACCTGGTCGACACCGGGCAGCCCGAGCAGGAAGCGGCGCAGGCTCGCGTCGTCGCGAGTCGCGTCCACCAGCGGTGCCGGGGTGGCCGGCGCCGCTGACGTGCTGGTCGTGGCTGTCATGGGCCTGAGTCTAGGCGGCGGGTCCGACAGTGCGAGCCCCCGTTGGGTGTGACGCTGAGTGCGGGACGCGTCACAAAACCGTGGTCAGGACCCCTCGATCTGCGGCGGCTCGGGTCGTTTCGCGGGTTTCCGGTACACGACGACCCCGCCCCAGAACGCCAGGCCGTTGATCTTCACCGTGGGTGCCGTCGGCGGGGCCGGGGGTGCGCCCGACTTGTCCTCCAGGACGAACCCGCCCATCAGGCCGATGCCCGTGACGTCCACGTTGATGTCGTCCGGGACCGTGATCTGGATGCCGCCCATGATCGCGACCGCGGTGATCGTGCTGTGCTTGTCCGCGAACCGGGCCTGGCGGAGGTCGATCTCCGCGCCGCCCCAGAACGCGAGGCTGTTGTGCTGGGGCGGGAGGACCCAGCTGCCCTTGCGGACCGCGCCGGAGAGCACGCCGATCGACACGGGGGAGCCCGGGTGGCCGCCGATGCGCTGGTCCGGGAAGCCCAGGGCGCGGGTGGTGGCCGGTTCGATCGCCGCGGAAGAAGTGGGGAGGTCGGCCGTCACCGGCTTCAGCTCGCCGAGGGTTTTCGCCGCGTAGACCGTGGTGAGCCGCTCTTCCAGCTCGTTGACCGTGATGCGCCCCTCCGCGAGGGCGTTGTGCAGCACCTGGGCGACGCGTTCACGGTCCGCGTCGGAAGCCCGCATCTGGTCGGGCGTCAGTTCGCTCACCCGGCGTAGCTTATCGGCGAAAACCACTGTGCGTGTCCATCTTCCGGAGGACACTGGGCGGATGGTCGAGTTCCCGGACGGCACCCGCGTCGAGGGGCGGGGGCTGGCCCGCCCACGCCCCGATGGTCCCGCGCCCGATTTCGGGCTCTACCTGGGGACGAGCCGGTTGCGGCGCAAGCACGGCGGGGGTATTTCGTGGCCGCACGAGTGGGTGACGTGGCCGGACTTCCTGCTGCCGGTCAGGCCCGCGGAAGCGCGCGGGCAGATCATCGCCCTCCACGAACGGGCGAAGACGGAGACGGTCGAGGTCGCCTGCTACGGCGGTGCCGGGCGGACCGGGACGGTCATGGCCTGCCTGGCGACCCTCTCGGGGGTGCCGGTGGGGGAGGCGGTCGCGTGGGTGCGCGAGCACTACCACGAACGGGCGGTCGAGACGCCCTGGCAGCGACGCTGGGTCAGCTGGTTCGCCCGGCAGAGTGGATGAAGGCGGTCCACGCGGAGGCGGGGATGGTGAGGTGGCCGCCCTCGCGGTCCTTGGTGTCCCGCACGCCGACGGTGGTGGAAGTGGAGGACACCTCGACACAGTTGGCATCGCTGCCGCTGTAGCTGCTCTTGCGCCAGGAGCCCTGGTCGATCATGGAACTTCCTCCTGGCCGGTCAGCTCGCCAAGCGCACTGGCAACGAGCCTTAACGACTCTTCGGGTGACAGCGCGACGGCGCGGATGCCTTGCCAGGCAAGCCTAACACGCTCGAGATGCTGAGGTTCCTCCAGGAAACTGCTGGTTCCGCAGCTTGCCATGTAGCTGACGGGTGGGTTTTCGTCGAAGTCGAGAATCACGAATGGTCCATCCAGGCCAGGGTGCGGCCCGGCACGGAACGGCACGATCTGAATCGCAACATTGGTGCGCTCGGCCAATCCGAGCAGATGGCGCAGCTGAGCTCGCATGACCTCCGCCTTGCATACGGGCCGGGTGAGCACCGTCTCGTCCAGGATTAGGTGGATTCGTGGCGCGGGGCGGCGGCTGAAGATGATCTGGCGAGTCATCCGGGTGGCGACCAAGGTATCGACTTCGGCTTCGGAAAGCTTGGGGCTCGCACCCTGGATGATCGTGCGGGAGTAATCGGGGACCTGCGCCAGGCCGGGGATGAGAAGCGGTTCGTAGTTCTGGATGGAGGTGGCCTCGCTCTCGAAGCGCATGAGCTCCTTCCAGTTCGGCGGCAACTTGCCATGGATCTCGTGCCAGTTCCGCTCCTCACCCTCCCTGACCAGCGCCAACAGCTCCGTCCGCTTCGCCGCCGGCACGCGCAGCAGCCCCAGGATCGCCGACACGTCATCCGCGTACAGCCCGCGATCCCCCGTCTCCATCCGGCTGATCTTGCTCTCCGAACAGTCCAGCGCCGTCGCCACGTCCAGGCAGGTCAGGCCCGCCGCCACCCGCAACGTCCTCAGCTCCGCCGAGACCCTCCGCTGCCGCACCGACACCCGCTTGTTCTTGGCCATGCGCACACCTTCGCCGCTTGCCAGTGCGGCAAGGAAGATCGCTCACCCGGTCGATCAGTTGCGTGCGTCCGTGGCAAGAAACCAGGGTTGGGCATGCTCAAGAAAAGCAAGACCTGGACGCTCAACGGGATCTACGCGAACTGGAAGCTGACCGTCGCGATCGAACCGGGCGAGTACACCGACGACCTGCCCGAGTGGCCGAGCGAGCGGCTCGCGCCGGTCGTCGGGCACTTCTTCGAGGCCGTCAACCTCTACGAACTGAGAAGGGACGCCGACCTGACCCACCGGCTAGATTGACCCGCATGGATGTGCACGTCGTCGACCACCCCCTCGCGAAGGCCCGGCTCTCCACGATGCGCGACGCGCGCACCGACAGCGCCGCGTTCCGGGCCGCGCTGCACGAGCTGACCGTCATGCTGGTCTACGAAGCCACGCGGGACGTGCCCGTCAAGGTCGAGAAGATCCACACGCCCGTCGCCCGCACCGACGGCTACCGCCTGGCCAAGCCGCCGCTGCTGGTTCCCGTGCTGCGGGCCGGGCTGGGCATGGCCGACCAGGCGCACAAGCTGATCCCGGACGCGCAGATGGGCTTCGTCGGCCTCGCGCGCGACGAGGAGACGCTCAAGCCGACTCCGTACCTCGAATCACTGCCGGAATCGCTCGCCGACCGGCCCGTCCTGGTGCTCGACCCGATGCTCGCCACCGGCGGCTCGATGGAGTACACGATCCGGCTGCTGACCGACCGCGGTGCCGACGACGTCACCGCGATCTGCGCGCTGGCCGCCCCGGAGGGCCTGGCGCACCTGGAGAAGACCGGCCTGCCGGTGCGCGTCGTCACGGCGAGCGTCGACGAGCGCCTCAACGACTCGGGCTTCATCGTCCCGGGCCTCGGCGACGCCGGCGACCGCCAGTACGGCGCCGTCTAGCCTTGCCCGTCCTCAAGTGGCGGTGGATCGCCGTGACCGCCGTCGCGGTCGCGGCCGTCACCGCGACCCTGCTCTGGCTGTTCCTGGCCTGGTCCGGACGGCCCGACGCGCCGGTCCGGATCGACGCGGTCAAGACGGCGTTCGGGGTCGGCGCGGGCGCCGGCGGGGCGTTCGCGCTCTGGCTGGCGACCCGCCGCCAGCGCACCCTCGAACTCCAGCTGGCCGAGACGACGCTGGACCTGGAGGAGCGCCGGGTCACCGAGCTGTACACGAAGTCCGTCGAGCAGCTCGGCAGCGACAAGGCGCCCGTCCGGCTCGGCGGGCTGTACGCCCTAGAACGGCTCGGGCAGGACAACCCGAAGCACCGGCAGTCGATCGTCAACGTGCTGTGCGCGTACCTGCGGATGCCGTTCAAGGCCCCGGACACCGGCCTCCGCGGCCGCACCGGCGCCGAACTCGGTGAGGACACCGATCCCGAGCTGCTGGTCCGCCTGGCCGCGCAGGAACTGCTCAAAACGCACCTGAGCCACGACGAACCCGGCTACTGGCCGGGGATGTCGGTCGACCTGCAGCGGGCCGTGCTCGTCGACTTCCGGCTGAGCGGCTGCACCCTGGCCGCCGCGGACTTCAGCCGCGCGCGATTCGTCGGCGCGGTCCACATCCGCGGTTCGCGCTTCACCCGCCGGGCCGGGTTCTACGGCGCGGAGTTCACCAGCACCGCGAACTTCGACCGGTCGATCTTCGACGAGGGGGCGTTCTTCTCCTACGCGCACTTCGCCGAGGACGCCCGCTTCACGCGGATCCGCTCGGGCGGCCGTTTCCAGTTCTCCCACACCACCTTCGACGAGGGCGCCGCCTTCGAGGACGGCGAACACGAAGAGCTCGACCTGGCGGACGTGCAACGCAACAAACCGGCCGATGGCGGCCACGAAGGGGTGTGACCAACCAAGCGACGGGGACGCCGGTGGGCGACCGGGCACTCGGCGATCGAGCACTGTGGGACCGGGCGTCCGGAGGCGACGAAGCCGCCTTCGGTGAGCTCTTCGAACGGCACGCCGAGGCCGTCTGGAACCACGCCTACCGGCTGACCGGCTCGTGGGCCGCGGCCGAGGACCTCACCTCGCACACCTTCCTCATCGCCTGGCGCCGCCGCGCCGACGTGGCGCTGGTGCGCGACAGTGCGCTGCCGTGGCTCTACACCGTCGCCGGCAACGCGGCCCGAGACGAACACCGCGGCGCGAAACGGCGGCTGCGCCTGCTCCGGAAGATCCCGGACGCGCCGGTGGTGTCCGACCACGCCGACGCCGTCGCCGAGCGGCTCGACGGCGAGCGGCGGCTGCGCGAGGTCGTCGCCGCCGTCCGGACGCTGCCGAAGGCGCAGCGGGAGGTCGTCGAGCTGTGCCTGCTCGGCGACCTGAGTGCCGCCGATGCCGCGGCGCTGCTGTCGGTCGCCGAGGTCACTGTCCGCGCCCACCTGTCCCGGGCCCGCGCCCGGCTGCGCACGCTGCTGGAGGAAAAATGAGCCTGCGAGATCTCCCGCCCCGGCGCGCCCTGCCGGACGACGTCCGCGACCGGCTGCGCGCCGAGGTCCGCGCCGGCCTCGGGAAACCCCGGCGGACCGGGCACGTGTGGTACGCCGCCGCGGCCGCCGTGCTGGTCCTGGCCGCGGGCGCGGTCGTCGTGACGCGGCAGTTCCGGCAGCCTGCCGAGGCCCCGCCCGCGACGAGCACCGGGCTGACGCTCGACGCGAAACTGGCGACCGCGGCCCTCGACCGCTGCTGGGCGGCCGTGCGGACGGCGGGAAAAACCGGCCGCGTGCCGGACCGCGCCGACTGGGTGCCCCTGTTCACGGACACGCTCGGCACCGACTCGGTCGTCGCGGCCACCGCCGCCGGGAAGCCGATGTTCTGCGAGGTCACCGAGACGACGGTGACGGTGTCGGACCCGGCGGCCGCGCCCGCGTACGCGCCGGGAAGCCGGTCCGGGCTGCTGCTGCAGAGCGCAACCGGGCTGGCCGCCGGGGTCGTCGACCCGGCCTGGCCGCAGGCGAGCTTCTCCAAGAAGATGGGTGCGTCGGGCCTGGACTTCTCGCCGGCCAGCCGTCAGTTCGTGGCGTTCACCGGCACGGCCCCGGCGAAGGCGGTACTGGCCATCGGGGACGGGTCGGGCACCCGGCCGATGCCCGTCCTGCCGAAGGCGCCGCCGCCCCTGCTCTCGGTCACCGACCGCCCGGCGGACGCCGACCGGACGTCGGCCGCGGGCCGGGCGCTGGGCGACTGCCTGGCCGGGGCCGACGAGGTGATCGCGGACGCCGCGGCCTACCGGGCCGGCCCGTTGCTGGAGGAACAGGGCTACCGGATCGTGCTCGGGCGCCTCGGCGACCGGGTGATCGCGTGCACGACCGAGCCGGGGCCCGGCGGACCGCGATCCCGCGCGTACCCCGACTTCTACGCGGGTCCGGCGGTGCCCGCCCGCGCCCTCGTCGTCGACACCCTGGGCGCGACCGAAGGCGGCGGCCAGAGCCGGCCGCGGACGCCGTTCGCGGCGGTGGTGCCGTCCAGCGCGGTCAGCGTGATCGTCGACTACGGCGGCGGGAACGGCGCCGACACGCTGGTCACCGACGGGATGTTCGCCGTCTGGCTTCCGGTGAGCAGGCTCAAGCCGGACGCGAAGGGGCACGTCAAGGCGTGGGACGCGCAGGGCAACGTCGTCTACGACGGGATGCTGCCGCTGTTCTGAGGCCGCAGCCAGCCGGTGGCGTTCGCGCGCAGGGCGGCCTCGTACGACGCCGTGACGTCGAACTCCTCCGGCAGGTTGCCGGTCAGTTCCAGGGACACCAGGCCGTGCACGATGGCCCAGCAGCCGACCGCGACCGTCTCCGGGGGGACGTCGAGGAAGACGCCGTCGGCGATCGCGCGGCGGATGATCTGCTCCAGGGGCTTGAGCGTCTCGCGGGCGAGCTCCTCGGCGTCTTCGTTCGGCTCGAACCCGGGCACCGACCTGGTGAACATGATCCCGTACAGGTTCGGATCGGCCAGCGCGCTCGTGCGGTAGGCACGGCCGAGCGTGACGAGGTCCTCGACCGCGTCGCCGGTCAACGGGGTTCCGGCCATCCGGGCGCCGAAGCGGCGGAAGCCCTCGGTGTAGAGGGCGTTGACCAGATCGGGTTTGCTGCCGAAGAGCGAGTACACGGCGGTGGTCGACGTCCCGGCGTCGGCGGCCAGCTTGCGCAGGGACAGCGCCTTCGGGCCGTCGGCCGCGATGAGCTCGCCGGCCCGGTCGAGGAGCTTGAGCCGGAGCGCTTCGTCGTGCGTGCGTGGTCGCGCCATGCACGCAGCGTATCGGAACGGTGTTACGAAAGGCGAGGGTGAGGATTTGACCTGGAGTGCACTCCAGGTCGTAGTGTCGGCGCATGAGCTACTCGATAGCGGAAGCCGCTCGACGTAGCGGACTGTCCATCGACACCCTCCGGTACTACGAGCGCATCAAACTGCTCGACCCGCCCGCCCGTGACACCGCGGGCCGCCGGGCGTACTCCGACGACGACCTCAACTGGCTGGGTTTCCTGACCAAGCTGCGCACCACCGGCATGCCCATCAAGAGCATGCGCGAGTACGCGTCGCTGCGCCGCCGCGGCGTCGCGAGCGCGGGCCGCCGCAAGGCCCTGCTGGTGGAACAGCGCCGGTCGGTCGCCGAGCGGATCGCCGAACTGCAGGGGTGCCTCGACATCCTCGACTACAAGATCGAAAACTACGCCCAGGTCGAGCGCAACGTGCTCGGGGTGGAGCCCGGTATGGAGGAGATTTCCGCGTGAAGAACAGGAAGCTGGGCAGCCTGGAAGTCGGTGCCCAGGGGCTCGGCTGCATGGGGATGAGCCAGGCCTACGGCGTCCGCGACAACGACGACGAGTCGATCGCGACGATCCACCGGGCGCTGGAACTCGGCGTGACGCTGCTGGACACGGCGAACGTCTACGCGAACGGCGTCAACGAGGAACTGGTCGGCCGCGCGATCGCCGGCCGCCGCGACGGGGTCGTGCTCGCGACGAAGTTCGGCATCGTGTGGAACGACGGCGCGATGGGCGCCCGCGGCGACGCCGCGTACGTGAAGCAGTCGTGCGACGAGTCGCTGCGGCGGCTGGGTGTCGACCACATCGACCTCTACTACCAGCACCGCGTCGACCCGGATACGCCGATCGAGGAGACCTGGGGCGCGCTGGCTTCGCTGGTGGAGGCCGGGAAGATCCGGTACGCCGGGATTTCGGAGGCGAGCGCGGCGACGATCCGGGCCGCGCACGCGGTGCACCCGGTGACGGCGTTGCAGAGCGAATGGTCCCTGTGGACCCGCGGCATCGAAGGCGAGGTCCTCTCCACGTGCCGCGAGCTGGGCATCGGGATCGTCCCGTTCTCGCCGCTGGGCCGCGGGTTCCTGACGGGCGCGGTGACGTCGGTCGCCGACCTGCCGGCGGACGACATGCGCCGCGGCCTGCCGCGGTTCGCCGAGGGCAACCTCGAGCGGAACCTCGCGATCGTCGAGGCGCTGCGCAAGCTGGCCTCCGACAAGGGCGTCACCGCGGGGCAGCTGGCGCTGGCGTGGGTGCAGTCCCAAGGTGACGACGTGGTGCCGATCCCGGGGACGAAACGCCGCAAGTACCTCGAGGAGAACGTGGCCGCGGCTTCGCTGGAGCTGACGCCTTCGGATCTGGCGGCCATCGAGGCGGCGGCCCCCGCGGACGCGGTCGCGGGAGAGCGCTACCCGGAACGCCTCGCCCGCGCCGCCGGCCGGTAAGCAGTCTGCCGCGGCTTGTCGTGAGTGTTTAGGAGGGTTAGAACCCTCCTTACCACTCACGACCGGGGGCGTGCGTGCGTAAGTTACTTTCTCTGAGCCTTTTCTGAGATCTCCGGAGCAGGCTCGGCGCCGATCATGCGGTCGGTGCCGAGCCCCAGGAGGTCGTCGTGGCGGAGGAAGTGCTCGATTATCTGGTCGTCGGGGCCGGGCCCGCGGGACTGCAGCTGGCGCAGTCCCTCGGCCGCGCCGGTCACCGGTACCTGGTGCTGGAGGCCGGTTCCGCGCCCGGCCACTTCTTCGAAACCTTCCCGCGGCACCGGACCCTCATCTCCATCAACAAGAAGCACACCGGGTACACCGACCCGGAACTGCGGATGCGGATGGACTGGAACTCGATCCTCGCCGACGGCGACGACGATCCCGTCCTCTTCACCGACTACAGCGACAAGCTCTTCCCCAAGGCCGAGAACCTCCTCCGGTACCTCGCCGACTACGCGGCGAAGTACCGGCTCGCCATCCGCTACGACACCCGGGTGACGCGCATCCGGCGCGAGGGCGAAACTTTCGTTCTCACCGCGGGCGACACCGAATTCCGCGCGCACCGGCTGATCATGGCCACCGGCGTGACGAAGCCGTACATCCCGCAGTTCCCCGGCGTCGAGCTCATCGACCAGTACGTGGACGTCGACGTCGACCCGGCGAGCTTCACCGATCAGCGCGTCCTGGTGCTCGGCAAGGGCAACTCCGCCTTCGAGACCGCGGACAACCTGATCGAGCGGGCCGCGGTCGTGCACGTCGGCGGCCCGCGGCCGGTGAAGCTGGCCTGGCGCACGCACTTCGTCGGCCACCTCCGCGCCTACAACGCGGGCATCCTCGACATGTACCAGCTCAAGCTGCAGCACGCGATCCTCGACGGCGAGGTGCGCGAAGTCCGCAAGGACGCCGACGGCTACCACGTCAAGTTCGCCTTCGCCCGCGCCGACGAGGTCGTCAAGGAAATCCGCTACGACCGGGTGATCGGCTGCACCGGCTTCCGCTTCGACGCCTCGCTGTTCGACGAGGACTGCCGCCCCGAACTCACCATCGACGACCGGTTCCCGGCGCAGACGCCGAGCTGGGAGTCGGTCAACGTGCCGGGCCTGTACTTCGCCGGCACGATCACGCAGGTCCGCGACTTCAAGAAGGCCACCAGCGCGTTCATCCACGGCTTCCGCTACGGCGCCCGCGCCCTGGCCAAGGTGCTGAACGAGCGTCACCACGACGTCCCGTGGCCGCACACCGAGCTGCCCGCCAAACCGGACGCGCTGACCGAAGCGGTGATCACCCGGATCAACCGGACTTCCGGGCTGTACCAGCAGTTCGGCTTCCTCGGTGACGTCCTGGTCGTGGACGGCGACACCGCTCGCTACCTCGAAGAGGTGCCGGTCGACCGGGTCCTCGAAGACCCGCCGGAGGACGCCTACGTCGTCACCCTCGACTACGGCCCCGACCACGACAAGGTCGACCCGTTCGACTTCGTCGCCCGCGCCGCCCAGGACCGGGCCAACGACCGCGGCGAGGGCCACTACCTGCACCCGATCGTCCGGCACTACCGCCGCGGCGAGCTCGCCGCCACCCACCACGTCACCGAGAACCTCGAGAACGAGTGGGACCAGGAAGTCCACATCGGACCGCTGACCGCCTTCTTCACCCGGGAACTCTGATGCGGACGATCGCGGAGTTCGAGGCGGCGGCCCGCGAGCGCCTCGATCCCGCCCACTACGACTACTTCGCGGGCGGCGCGCAGGACGAAATCACCCTGCGGGAGAACGAAACCGCGTTCCAGCGGCTGCGGCTGCTGCCCCGGGTGCTGCGCGGCGGCGACAAGCGCGACCTGAGCCTGACGCTGCTCGGGGCGCCGTCGTCGATGCCGATCCTGGTCGCGCCCACGGCGTTCCACCGGCTCGCGCACCCCGACGGCGAACTCGCCACCGCCCGGGCCGCGGCGCGAGCGGGCACGATCATGATCGTCAGCATGGCCGCCACCACGGCGATCGAGGACATCGCCGCGGCCGCCCCGGACCTCGGCCTGTGGTTCCAGCTCTACCTGCAGCCGGACCTCGAGTTCACCGAGGCGATCGTCCGCCGGGCCGAGAACGCCGGTGTGCGGGCGTTCGTCGTCACCGTCGACTCGCCCGTGCTCGGCCGCCGCGAGCGCGACGACCGCAACGCCTTCCACGACCTGCCGCCCGGACTGGCCGTGGAGAACCTGCGAGACATCGGCGAGAACCGCAGCGGCGGCACCGCCAGCCACGTCCGCGACATCGTCATGTCGGCCCTGAACTGGGACCACATCGCCTGGCTGCGGTCGAAGACCAAGCTCCCGGTGCTGATCAAGGGCGTGCTCCACGCCGAAGACGCGCGGCTGGCCGTGCACCACGGCGTCGCCGGGATCGTGGTCTCCAACCACGGCGGCCGCCAGCTCGACACGGTGGCGGCGACCATCGACGTGCTGCCGGAGATCGCGGCGGCGGTCGGCGGGGCGGTCCCGGTCCTGCTGGACGGCGGGATCCGCCGCGGCACCGACGTCGTCAAGGCGCTCGCCCTCGGTGCGGACGCGGTCGGCGTCGGCCGCCCGGTGGTCTGGGGCCTGGCCGCGGGCGGCCGCGAAGGCGTCACCCAGGTCCTGGAGCTGCTGCGGGAGGACTTCGACCAGGCCCTCGCGCTGTGCGGCGGGCGGCGGCCGGCGGACCTGACGCCGGACCAGGTGCGGCGATGACCGGCACCGCGCTCGCCTGGCTGCCCGCCCGCGTCGTCGCGCTGCGGATGAAGATCTTTTCGCTGGTCAACGGCCAGGACGCGGTGACGATCCCGGGTCCGCAGGTCGGGGTCGCCGACTTCCGGCGCGTCTACGCCGACCCGGCGGCGAACGGCCGCAGCCGCGGCGCCGCGCTGTCCGACCTGTTCTGGTACTGGCTCTCGCCGGGTGCCGAGGTGCACCAGGAACACCTGGAACCCGGACCGCGCTACGACGAGGTCGCCAAGTGCACCCGGCACATCCTGGTCCGGTCCAAAAAGGACTCCGAGGACCTGACCCGGCGCGTCGCCCGCCGGGTCCTGGCCGGGGTCCGCCCGGGGCTCGTCCGGCTGCGCGACGAGATGATGCCGATCTGGGCCGAGCTGTACTACGAGCTGGTCTTCGACGAACCGTGCCCGCCGGAGGCGCGGGAGCTCATCGTGGCGCACGCGGACGACGTCGTCTCGGCCCTGAAGTGCGTGCGGCCGCGGAACATGCGGCGCCGGGCGCGGCTGACGCGGTACCTCAGGCGGCGCCTCGCCGACGTCCCGCACCCGCTGCCGGAGTCCCTGACCCCGGAGGAGCAGGCGTACTACCTGCAGGGGACGTTCTTCACCACCGCCGTCGTGCAGATGTCGGAGGCGATGGCGCACCTGCTGATGATCATCGCGCAGGACGACGGCCTCCAGCGGCGGCTCGCCGCCCACCCGGAGGACCTCGACGGCGTCATCGACGACGGGCTGCGCGCGTTCCCGCTGTTCGGCATCGCGCACCGGATCGCCACCGCCGACATCGAGCTGGCGCACCTGACCATCCCGGCGGGGACGGTCCTGTGCTTCAGCTACCCGGACTTCGCCGCCCAGACCGGACGGGACGACTTCATCCCGTTCGGCGTCGCGCAGAACCGGGCCTGCCCGGCCCGCGGGCTCGCGCCGCCGACCATGCGGATCGTGGCGCAGGAGGTGCTGCGCCGCTTCGACCTCGCCTCGACGGCCGGGCACACGCGCTCGATCCCCAACCGCGGCCCGGCGCTGCTGACACCCCGCGGAGCTCGCCGGCGGCGAGTGCCGCTGGTGTGGATCTCGGTCCGCGACCGCTGGGAAGACGTCTGGCGCAGCCTCGCCCAGCTCGTCTTCGGCACGTACATGGTGCTCGACGCCCGCAAGAAAGCCCTCTGCTCGACCTACTTCGCCGGAGGTAACCGATGAGCCCGTCCGAAGCGGCACCGGTCTTCTTCCTCGCCGTCGTGGTGATCCTCGTGGTGGTCCGGCTGGTCTGCCTGGCCGCGGTCAAGCTCGGCCAGCCGCCGGTGGTCGGCGAGATGATCTCCGGGGTGCTGCTGGGCCCGTCGCTGCTCGGGCTGCTGCTGCCGGGCGTGCAGGCGGCGCTGTTCCCGGACGGCATCCGCTCGCTGCTCTACGTCGGCGGCCAGATCGGCCTGGTCATCTACATGTTCGGCGCCGGGTACGAGTTCAACATCGGCAGCGTCCGGGA
The DNA here is from genome assembly GCF_000716785.1 of Amycolatopsis vancoresmycina. Lineage (GTDB taxonomy): Bacteria > Actinomycetota > Actinomycetes > Mycobacteriales > Pseudonocardiaceae > Amycolatopsis > Amycolatopsis vancoresmycina. The sequence continues at coordinate 177,562 of NZ_JNYY01000005.1, read as the reverse complement.
GTCGCGGAAGTCGGTCGCGGCGATCTCGTCGGCCGGGACGCTGGTGCCGCTGGTGCTCGGGGTCGGCGTCGCGGTGGTCGGCACGTCGTGGGTCGGCATCGGCAAGGAGGGCGTTTCGCCGGCGACGTCGGCGGCCTTCGTCGGGGTGGCGCTGGCGATCACGGCGTTCCCGATGCTGGCCCGGATCATCACCGAACGCGGGATCGCCTCGACGAAGTTCGGCTCGCTGGCGCTGGCCTGCGGTGCGCTGGACGACGTGCTGGCGTGGCTGCTGCTGGCCGTCGTGCTGGGCATGCACGCCGGGTCGGCCGGGCCGGTGGCGCTCGCGCTGGGCGGCGGGGTGCTCTTCGCCGGGCTGGTGTTCGTCATCGGGCGGCGGCTGCTGGCGAAGGCGATGGCCAGCGAGCGCATGGGGGTCGACCAGCGGGTGCTCGTCACCGCGATGACGTTGTTCGCCGCCGCCTGGTTCACCGACAAGATCGGCCTGTACGCGGTGTTCGGCGCGTTCTGCGTCGGGATCGCGTTCCCCCGGACCCCCGCCGCCGATGCCGTGCTCGCGAAGATCATGCCGATCGGGCGGATCGTGTTCCTCCCGCTGTTCTTCACCTACTCCGGCCTGAACACGCGGTTCGCGTTGCTGGCCGACCCGAAGCTGCTGGCGTTCGCCGTGCTGTGCGTGGTGGTCGCCATCATCGGGAAGCTGGGGGCGTCCTGGGGCGCGGCCCGGCTGGCGGGGGAGCCGCCGGCGATCGCGACCCGCGTCGGCGTGCTCGTCAACGCGCGCGGGCTGATGCAGCTGATCGCGCTCAACGTCGGGCTCGCCGCGGGGATCGTCTCGCCGGCGTTGTTCACGGTGCTGGTGCTCGTCGCGCTGGTCACCACGATCATGACCGCCCCGGTGCTGGGCTGGCTCGACCGCCGGGATGCCCGCAAGGGGAGCACCGAGGTAGTCCTGACGGCCGAACCGGTTCCGCTGACCGGGAAAAGTTGAGTGTTCAAACTCGGAAAATCACTGCCAGTATGGATCTGTGCGCGATGGGGTGGCGAAACCGCGAGTGCTGCTGGTCGAGGACGACCGCGAACTGGCGGGCATGCTCGCGGAGCTGCTCGTGGACGAAGGCTACGAAGCCGACGCGGCGCACGACGGCCAGCGGGGCCTGCACCTCGGGCTCACCGGGCACTACGACGTGATGGTCATCGACCGGCGGCTGCCGGTGCTCGACGGCCTGGAGCTGCTCCGGCAGCTGCGGGCCCGGGCGGTGACCACGCGGGTGCTGGTGCTCTCGGCGCTGGGCGAGGTGGCCGACCGCGTCGCCGGGCTCGACGCGGGGGCGGACGACTACCTCGTCAAGCCGTTCGAGGCCGAGGAGCTGCTGGCCCGGCTGCGCGCGCTGGGCCGCCGTGACCTCGAAGGCGCCGAGAGCCTCCCGCTCGGCACGGCGGCGCTCGACCTGCTGCGGCACGAGGTCGTGCTGCCGCGCGGCGAGCGGATCACGCTGTCCGGGCGGGAGTTCGAGCTGCTCCGGACGCTGGCGCAGCGGCCGAAGGCGATCCACCCGCGGTCGGCGCTGCGCACGCGCGTGTTCGCCGACTCGACCGGGGAGTCCATTGTGGACACCTATGTGTACTACCTGCGGCGCAAGCTCGGCCGCGACGTCGTCCGGACCGTGCACGGCCTCGGGTACCAGATCGGCGCGGTATGAGCACCGACCCCGAGGCGCGGGCCCTGCGGCGGGCGCGGTGGGCGATCACCGCGCAGATCGCCGTCGTGGTGTCGCTGCTGGTGGCCGTCGCGGGCGCGATCGCGTACGGGATGCTGCTGTCCGGCCAGCACGCCGACGCCGACCGGACGCTGGCCAGGACGATCCAGCTCGGCCCCGGCACGACCCCGCCCGGCTGCGTCTGGCTGTTCACGCCGTCCGCGCACGCGCCCGCTGGGCCACCGCCGCCGGGGATGCCGCTGCCCGAGCTGGACGCGCTGGTGCCGGCGTCCGGCGACGTCCACACCGAACGGCGGCTGATCGACGGGATGAGCCACACGATCCGGGTGGAGAACCACGGTGGCGTCGTCTCGCAGGCGTTCTTCGAGGAGCGCTACCAGATCCAGGACCGCGCGTCGCTGCTGTTCGGGCTCGGCGTCGCCGAGGCGCTGGCGCTGCTGGCGGCCCTGGTGAGCGGGCGGGTGCTGGCGCGCCGGGCGATCCGGCCCCTGGAGGACGCGCTGCGGCGGCAGCGGACGTTCGTCGCGGACGCGTCCCACGAGCTGCGCGCCCCGCTGACCCGGCTGCACACGCGGGCGCAGCTGCTGGCCCGGCGGGCGTCCGGCCGCGACGCGGCCGAGCTCGACCAGCTGGTGCGCGGCACGCGCGAGCTCGGCGAAGTCGTCGAGGACCTGCTGTTGTCGGCGCAGGCGTGCGGCGAACGGCCGTCGCTGGTACCGGTGGAGCTGGGGGTGCTCGCGGAGGAGGCGGTCGCGGCGGAGGCGGTGCGCGCGGGCGAGGGCCGGGTCCGGCTGGCGGTGACCCGCGAGCGGCGGCCGTACCTCGTCCAGGGCGTGCCGACGGCGTTGCGCCGCGTGCTGTCGGCGTTGCTGGACAACGCACTCGGCCACACCCCGCCGGGCGGCTCGATCGAGGTGTGGCTCGGCGTCCCGGACGAACACCACGTGGAACTGCGCGTCCGCGACACGGGCGTGGGCTTCCCCCAGGCCGACGCGGACCGCATCTTCGAGCGCTTCGCCCGCGGCTCCGACGGCGACGGCCGCCGCTTCGGCCTCGGCCTCGCCCTGGTCCGCGAGGTGGTGACGGGCCACGGCGGCACCATAGCGGCCGCCGCCCGCCCCGGAACCGGAGCAACATTCACCCTCCGCCTCCTCCGCGCCGACCCCACGGGGAATCACGCGTGATCCCACGGGCATCACGCGTGATTGAAGGGGCATCAGCGCGATGCCTCCCCAATCACGGGTGATGCCCCTCTGATCACGCGTGATGCCCTCCCAATCACGGGTGATGCCTCTGGGGGCCAGGGCGAACCGGTTTACGCCAGCAGGGCCTGCACCGCCGCGGGCGCGTCCGCGACCGCGACCGAGCTCTGCTCGCGCGTCGCCAGGCTGCGGACCGTCACGGTGCCCGCCGCCCAGTCCTCCTGGCCGACGATCACCACCGCGACCGCGCCCGCCTTGTCCGCGCGGGTCAGTTCCTTGCCCAGCTTGCGGTGCTCGATCGGGGTCGACGTCCGCAGCCCCGCGGTGCGCAGCGACGCCGCCACCGAACGGGCCGCGTCGAAGAGGTCCTCGGTCACCGGGATCACCATGACGTCGACCTCGTTGCGCGGGGCCGGGGTCAGGCCATGCGTGTCGAGGAAGTCCATCAGCGTCACGTCACCCATGCCGAACCCGATGCCCGGGATCTGCTGCGGCGTGAACATCGACGCCAGGTCGGCGTACCGGCCGCCGCCGAACAGGGCGCGGCGGTTCTCCGGCGAGGTGTCGAAGACCTCGAACACCGTCGACGTGTAGTACGCCAGCCCGCGCACGATCATCGGCTCGTACTTGACCAGGGAACCCGCGCTGCTGTTCAGGACGCGGACCAGGTTCGACTGCTCCCGCACCTCGGACGGCAGCTCGTCGAGCAGCGCCTCGCCCGCGCCGAGCGTCTCCGCGAGCTTCTCGAACTGCTTGTCCGAAAGCCCGATCTCGGCGGCGTTCTCGGCCAGCTTCTCGCGCGGGTACTTCTCCCAGCGGTCGACCAGCGCGAACACCTGGCTCAGGTGGTCCTGCGACACCCCGGCGACGTCGGTGAGCGCCGACGTCAGCAGGTTCCGGTCGTTGACGCGCAGCACGAACATGTCCGGCGTCGCGCCGAGCGCGGCCATCAGGTCGTGCACCAGCTCGAAGATCTCGATCTCGCAGTTGGCGCTGTCGGAGCCGAAGATGTCCGCGTTGATCTGCCAGTGCTCACGCACCCGGCCGCGCTGCGGCGCCTCGTACCGGTGGCAGTTCGGGTGGCTGTACCAGCGGACCGGGAACGACAGCGACTTCGCGCTCCCGGCGATCATCCGCGCCACCGACGGCGTCATCTCGGGCCGCAGCGCCAGCCGCCGCCCGCCCTTGTCGGTGAGCGTGTACAGCTGCTTGTCCGCGATCTCCTGGCCGGACTTGCGCTCGTAGATCTCGGCCGACTCGAGGATCGGGCCGTCGTAGCGGAGGAAGCCGCGGCGCTCGAGGACGTCGTAGAGATGACCGAACACCTGGGTACGCACGGACATTTCGGCGGGCAGGAAGTCCCGGGTCCCCTTGTAGGGCGCGGTCGGCAGGTATTCAGGCACGTCACCAGCTTAACGACCGGCCGCGACCGGCTTTTCAGGGGAAGGCGACCCCGTACGCGGTGAGCAGCACCGCCGCGGCCAGCAGCACCGCGCCCACCGATGTCACGCGGCCGCCGAGCTTGCCCTGGTTCGGGAGCAGGTGGAGGAAGAAGCCACCCGATTGGGCGAGGATGCCGAACAGCAGCAGGAAGCAGGCGATCCACAACGCCGGGCCGGACAGCGTCGTGCGGCTCAGGATCTGCAGCGCGACCAGGGCGAGGACCAGCAGGACTCCGGCGTGCGCGTGGCCGGCGCGGAACATCGCGCGCTGGTGTTCGGTCAGCTTCCGGTCCCGCAGGACGCCCATCAGCGCGTAGCCGCCGTACATCACGGTCGGCAGCGAGACCAGGGCGATCACCGTGAACAGCTGGGTGGGTCCGTGCATCGGGGGCTCCTTCGAGGCGGGGTAGCGCAACAGTAACACTGTTTTAAAACCCTGTCACCAAACTAGGCATTCCCCGGTCGGGGAACTAGGCGGGACGCCCCTGGGCGAGCACCAGCAAGGGGTTGCGCAGCGCGGCGAGCGACGCGAGCGGGTCGCCTTCGACGACCAGGACGTCCGCCGCGAGCCCGGGCGCCAGGCGGCCGGTCACCGAAGCGAGGCCGAGCCCGGCCGCGCTGTCTTCGGTCGCGATCTCCAGGATCCGGCGCCGCGGGAAGCCGAGCCATTCGTACAGCTCCAGCGCGCCCGCGGGGTCGTCGAACACCGAACCGGCCAGTCCCGCGTCCGTCCCGGCGAGCAGCCGGACGCCCTGCTCCTCGAGCCACGGCAGCCGCCCGTACATCGCCTGCCCGAGCTCCTCGCCGAGCCGCTCGACGATCGTCCGCCAGTTGCGGCTGCTCGTCGAGCACGCCGAAATCCCCTCGGCGGCCATCCGCTTCGCCACCGGCTCCCGGCGGTCGAACGAACGCGGCCCGGTCATGAAGCTGCAGTGCTCGACCGTCGACACCCCGGCGTCGACGGCGGCCTCGATCGCGTCGGCGCCGTGGGCGTGCGCGGCCACCGGCAGCCCGTGCGCCGCCGCGTGCGCGACGACCACCGACAGCTGCCGGGCGTCGAACTGCGACTCCCACATGTCGGCGCCGCCTTGGGTGATCTGGCCGCCGCTGGCCATCACCTTGATCACGTCCGCGCCCGCGGCCGCGTTGGCGTCGATCAGGGCGCGGATTTCGTCGTCCGAAGCCGTTTCACCGCCAAAAAAGTGGCAATGCCCGCCCGGCACGGTGATCGGCGGGCCGGACACCAGCAGCCGCGGCGCCACCGAGCCCTCGAACGAACGCCGGACGGCCGCGCCGAGGTGCCCGCGGTCGCCGAGGTCCCGCACGGTCGTGACGCCGCTGCGCAGCATCGCCGTGAGCCGCGAGCGCGCACCCTCCAGGAGGTCGTCGCTTGCGGAGAAGTGGGCCAGCATCTCCCGCGAGGCGTCGAACGCCAGGTGCACGTGGACGTTGAAGAGCCCGGCGAGCGCGGTCCCGGTGGGGAAGTCGTGCCGCGACGCGTCCGGCGCGGCCTGCGCGACGACGCCGGCCCGCGGCCCCGCCGCGACGATCACGCCGTCGCGCACCAGCACGGCGCCGTCGTCGACCGGGGTGGCCGGTCGCGGCAGCACCCGGCCGGCGGTGATCAAGGTGTCCACGTCACGTCCCGTTCGCCAGCGCGGCCGACAGCGCGAGCAGCGGCCGGACGTCGGATTCGAGGTCGTCCGCCCCGGCGGGGAGGACCTGTTTCGCGCGGCCGTCGCTCGCTTCGCCCGCCGCGTGCCGGGCCAGCGCCGCCTTCAACGCGGCCGCCGCGGCACCGGGATCGGTGGCGACGACCTCGCCGAAGTCCGCGTCCAGGTACGGCGACAGCTGCACCAGGCCGTCCCGGATCTCGATCACCCGGCGGTAGTGCACGCGGTGCACGCCGCGCGGGGACAGCCGGTCGCCGCGCCGCGGCGGCGTCCGCAGCACGATGCTGGGGAACGCGCGGACCAGGACCGTCCACAAGGGAGCCAGCGACCGGTGTTCGCGCCGGTGCTGGCGGCGGCGCCGCAGCGCCGACACCCGCGCCCGCAGCCCGGGGTAGGTGACACCGGTGAGGAACAGCATCCCGCCGACGATGACGAACGGCACGCCCAGCAGGAGCAGGACCTTGACGACCGGGCCGAACGCCCACGCGACCACGATGTACAGCGCGCGGAAGATGCTGCCGGCCGCCGCGCTGGCCATCCCGATCGCGCTCAGCCGCAGGCCGATCCGCAGGTTCCGGTCGGCCACCCGCTGATACCGCACGATCCAGGCCGTGCAGGCGATGAGACCGTAGATCAGGTAGAGCCCGGCGCCGAGGTAGAACGCCGCGACCCAGCTGTCGTGGATCGTCGACGGCCCCAGCGGCAGGCCCCGCAGCTCCGGCGGGGTCAGGCTCATCGTGACGACCATCAGCGCGATCGCCGCGGCCAGCGGCACCAGCTCCAGCGTCACCCGGCGGTAGCGCCGCGGGCCCAGTGCCGAGCCGAGGAAGAAGATCAGCAGCGCGCAGATGCCGCACGCCAGCAGGGCGTTGTTCGCCACCCGCGCCGCGCCGCGGCCGAACAGCGCGTCCACCTCGTCGGAAATCACGGTCTGCTGCAGCAGGAACGCCGCCGCGAAGCCGGCCACGCACGCGGTGACGGCCCAGTTGGGCACCGTCGGCGCGCGCGTCACCTGGTAGATCCGCCACGCGAGCGCGGCGGCGAACAGCACCAGAGCGATCAGGTTGACGGGACTGAAAAGCGTGCTCACAACCACCCTTGGTGATCGCCGAGCGCTCCCTGGATCCGGCGGAGATCCCGGTCAGCGGCGCGCCGGGGGATCGTGTAGTTCAGGACGGACGCCCATTCGAGGATGATCGTCGCGACCGTTTCGGCTTCCCACTCGTGCGCGTCATCGTAGGACGAACGGCGCAGGGCGCGGTGTACGGCATCCGGGTCGAGATCCGTGGCCGGGCCGCGCAGGAAGTCCGCCGGCTCGGCGTCGCCGTGCGGGTGGTGATCGGCCAGCATGTGGCCGAGTTCGTGCAGGATGATGTGGTCCTGGTGGGATTTCGTCGTTTCGGCCTGGTAGAAGATGTAGTCCGCGGACGACGTCGCGATCCAGCAGCCGAACGGCCCGGGCACCTCCAGCGGGTACGCCAGCAGCCGGATCGGTCGCCCGCGCCGCTCGCCGAGCCGCGCGCACAGCACCTCGACGTCCAGCGGCGGCCCGATGTCGAGGTCCTTGAGGAGTTTCCGGCAGCGGCGGCGCAGTTCGCGCTCCTTCATCGCGCCGGTTCTTCCGGGTGCCGGCCCTCGCGCTCGGCCCGCTCGTAGCGTTCGACGAGCTCCAGCAGGTCCATCACCTGCCGGCGGCCCTGCGGCGACAGCTCCTGCGCCCGCATCGCCATCAGCTGGGCCTCGCCGGCGGGGACCGCGGCCACCTCTTCGTCGAAGAAGTACGTCACCGGCACCCCGAACAGCTTCGCCAGCGCTTCGACGTAGTGGATCTTCGGGTTGACCCGCTTGCCGGTGGCGAGCTGCTGCAGGTACGCGGGCGACATCGCCGGGCCGCCCGCGCGCTCGACGGCGGCGGAGATCTCCCGGTAGCTGTGCGGTGCCCGGCCGTCCACGCGCGCGGCCTCGATCAGGGCGCTCAGGCGCTCCGCGAAGGTGCGTTCCCGTGCCATCTCCACCCCCTGGGAATTCAGCCGCGGAAATTCTAACCGCAAACCACTGTACGCACTTGTTGACAGCCGTCGTATGCAGTGGTTTACAGTTGGCTCGCCTCTCGCCCTGGCTGTCCGTGCCCTGGGGGTGCACGGAACGGTCAAGGCGAGAGGTTGTCGCGCCTTCGACTCGTCATGATCGGCCGTCTGTAGTACGCTTTGGGGGCCAAGGTTGATCGCCCTAGTGGCGAACCCTTGGCCACGGCCTGTTGCCGGAGGTCGACCCCCAGGGCTTCCGGTGACAGGCCCCTTTAATTTCCGGGCATCAGGGTCGCGGCCAGCGTTGAACCCAGTTCGCTGCACGCTTCCAGCGTCGCTTTGTCCGGTTCACCTGTTGTGATGACGGGTTCGGCCGCTTTGGCCCACGACAACCCGGTCGTGATGGCCAGCAGCTGGCGTTCCGTGCCCGAAGTGTCGCTGTTGCCGTGAATCCAGTACCCGAACGAGCGACCACGCGTCGCGTCCAGGCACGGGTAGTAGATCGTGTCGAAGAAGTGCTTCAGCGCGCCGCTCATGCTGCCGAGGTTCGCCGGCGTGCCCAGCAGGTAGCCGTCCGCTTCCAGGACGTCGGGGACTCCTGCCCCCAAGGCCGCGCGGCGGACCACCTCCACCCCTTCGATGTCCGGGTGCGTCGCGCCCGCCACCACCGCTTCGAACAACGCCTGCGTCGACGGCGACGGCGTGTGGTGGACGATCAGCAGCCGCGCCATCAGGCGAGCAGTTCTTCGACGTCCGCCCGCAACGCCGTCAACCGTTCCTGCGCCACGTCGCGCGCGCTGCCCACCACCTGCAGGTACGCCTTCAGCTTCGGCTCGGTCCCCGACGGCCGGACGACCACCCGCACCCCTTCGCCGGTCAGGCGCACGACGTCGGCGTCGGGCAGCAGGTCTTCGAGGGTGACTTCGACGCCGCCGAGGCGAGACGGCGGGGTTTTCCGCACCTTCGCCATCAGCTGCCCGCGGACCGCCAGGTCCGTGACCCGCAGCGAAACCTGGTCGGTCAGGTGGACGCCGTGGCGCTGCGCCAGCTCGTCGAGCACGTCCAGCGGCGTGCGGCCCTGCGCCTTCAGCTGCGCCGCCAGCCCCGCGGCCAGCGTCGCGGCGGCGATGCCGTCCTTGTCGCGCACGAAACCCGGGTTCACGCACAGACCGAGCGCTTCTTCGTAGGCGAACACCAGTCCTTCGCCCGCTCGCACCAGCCACTTGAAGCCGGTCAGCGTCTCGGCGTAGCGGGCGCCCTCGGCCTTCGCGATTTCGCCGAGCATCGACGACGACACGATCGTGGTGGCCACCAGCGGGTCCGGCAGCACCGTGCGGTCCACTGTGGACAACACGTGCGAGCCGAGCAGCACGCCGGTCTCGTCGCCGCGCAGCATGCGCCAGCGGCCGTCCCGCTCGCGCACGCCCAGCGCGCACCGGTCGGCGTCCGGGTCGAGCGCGATCGCCAGGTCGGCGTCCACTTCGGACGCCAGCTCGAGCAGCAGGTCCGTCGCGCCCGGCTCCTCCGGGTTCGGGAACGACACCGTCGGAAAGTCGGGGTCCGGCGACGCCTGCGCGCCCACCAGGTGCAGGTCGGTGAACCCGGCCCGCTCGAACGCCGCGCGCAGCGTGTCGGCGCCGACGCCGTGCAGCGCCGTCGCGGCCACGCGCACCGCGCGCTCGGACCCCATCGGCAGCGCCGCGACCTCGTCGAGGTAGCGGTCCAGCAGGTCGACGACCTCGGCCCCGGGCGCCCGCGGCACGCTCACCGCGGCCGGCGCGGCCTGGATGGCCCGCTCGATCTCGCCGTCGGACGGCGGCACGATCTGCCCGCCGGTGGCGTCGTAGAGCTTGTAGCCGTTGTCGGCCGGCGGGTTGTGCGACGCGGTGATCTGGATGCCGGCCACCGCGCCGAGCCGTCCGACGGCGAAGGCGAGCACCGGCGTCGGCAGCGGCCGGGGGAACACCTTGACGTCGAACCCGGCCGCGGTCAGCACCTCGGCGGCCGCGGTCGCGAAGGCTTCCGAGCCGTGCCGCGCGTCGCGGCCGACGACGACCAGCGCGCCCGCGTGCCCGTGCGCCGTCAGCCAGTCGGCCACCCCGGCGGTGGTGCGCGTGACGACGGCCACGTTCATCCCGTTCGGCCCGGCGCGCACCGGGCCGCGCAGCCCGGCGGTGCCGAACTCCAGCGGCCCGGCCATCCGGTCGGCGAGGTCTTCGGCGGCGCCGGGTTCGCCGTCCTCCGCCTTCGCCAGCACGGCCTGCAGTTCGGCGCGGGTGCGTTCGTCCGGGTCGTCGGCGATCCAGCGGAAAGCTGCGTCGCGCTGGGTGAAATCGGTCGTCACCGGGCCAGCCTACGGGCTAAGGTCGGGTAAGTGCGCTTACTCTTCACCTCTCTGGGGTCCTTCGGCCACACCTTCCCGCTCGTCCCGCTGGCGGTCGCCGCGCGCGAGGCGGGCCACGACGTCACCTTCGCCACCTCGGAAGACTTCCTGCCGCAACTGACGAAGGCCGGGCTCGAAACGGCGGCGGCCGGGCTCGCCATCAAGGACGCGTTCGGGCAGGCGTTCGGCGAGTCGGGTCCGCCCGGCCCGCGGCGCCCGCCCGGCGAGATCCCCCGCGAAGAACTGTTCCCGATCGTCGCCAAGGTCTTCGGCGAGCTGATGCCGAAGCGGTTCCTCGCCGACCTGCTGCCGCTGTTCGAGCACGTCCGGCCCGACCTCGTGGTGAGCGAGGCGGCCAATTCGGGCGGGGCGTTCGCCGCGATGCGGGCAGGGATCCCGGTGGTGGCGCACGGTTTCGGCCGCGTGTCGACCGGCGACCCGATGACCACGAAGATCCGGGACGCGATCCGCGAGCACGGCGCCGAGCTGGGCATCGAGATCGGCGAGGACCTGGCGTTCGGCGGCCCGTTCGTCGACATCTGCCCGGAATCGGTGCAGGACCCGGGGTTCCTGGCGCGCACCCACCGGGTGCCGCTGCGCCCGGTCGGCTGGAGCGAGCCGGGCGAGCTGCCGCCGGGCGTGCTGGACAAGCGGCGTCCGCTGGTCTACCTGACGCTGGGCACGGCGATGGGGCACGCGGGCGTGCTCACCGAGGCGATCACCGGTCTGTCCGGTTTGGACGTCGACGTCCTGGTCGCCACCGGCCCGTCGCTGCCTGAAGACGCGCTGGGCGAGGTCCCGGAGAACGTCCGGCTGGAGGCGTGGGTCCCGCAGGCGGCGCTGCTCCCGCACGTCGACCTGGTGGTCCACCACGGTGGCAGCGGCACGACGCTCGGCGCGTTCGGCGCGGGCCTGCCCCAGCTGCTGATGCCGCAGGGCGCGGACCAGTTCACCAACGCGGACGCGGTGGTCGCGGCCGGCGTCGGCGACCGCCTGCTCGGCGCTGAGGTCACGGCCGAAGCCGTCGCCACGAAGGCCCGCCGCCTCCTCACGGACACGTCGGTCCGCGACGCGGCCGACGCCCTGGCCACCGAGGTCGCGGCGATGCCGTCCCCGGCCGAGGTGGCCGCGCAACTCCCCACCCTGGCCTGAGTTCCGGCTCCGATCACGCGAGTTCCGGCTTGAATCACGCACTCACGTGATTCAAGCCGGAACTCGGGGTCAGGCGCGGGTGACGAGTTCCCGCAGCAGGGAGCCCATCTGGGTGGCTGCGGCGCGGCCGGCTTCGAGGACTTCCTGGTGGTTCAGCGGTTCGCCGGTCATGCCCGCGGCCAGGTTCGTCACCAGGGACAGGCCGAAGACCTCGACGCCGGCCGCGCGGGCGGCGATCGCCTCCAGGACCGTCGACATGCCGACCAGGTCCGCGCCCAGCGTGCGCAGCATCCGGATTTCCGCCGGCGTCTCGAAGTGCGGCCCGGTCAGGCCCGCGTAGACGCCTTCTTCGAGCGAGCTGTCGATCTCCTGGGCGATCTTCCGCAGCCGGGCCGAGTACAGGTCCGTCAGGTCGACGAAGTTCGCGCCGACGATCGGGGAGCGCGCGGTCAGGTTGAGGTGGTCGGAGATCAGCACCGGCTGACCGACGCGGAAGCCCTCGCGCAGGCCGCCCGCGGCGTTCGTCAGCAGCACCGTCCGGACGCCGGCCGCCGCCGCGGTGCGCACGTTGTGCACCACCGGGTCGATGCCCTTGCCCTCGTAGAAGTGCGTCCGGCCGAGCATGACCAGGACGTGCTTGTCCCCGATCTTCAGCGACCGGATGGTGCCGCCGTGGCCCACCGCGCCGGGCGTGGTGAAGCCGGGGAGCTCGGCGAACGGGATTTCCGTCTCGCACTCCCCGATGACGTCCGCCGCCGGGCGCCAGCCCGAGCCCAGGACCACCGCGATGTCGTGCGCGTCAACACCGGTGCGCTTGGCGATGGCGCTCGCGGCCTCTTGTTCACTCATGCGAGGGAGCGTAACCGGACGGCCCGCACCACCAGGAACACCACCAGGCCGAACGGCGAGAGGAAGATCGTCAGCAGCAGGATCGGGCTGACGATCCACGGCGAAATCCCGCGCGCCCGCCCCTCGAAGTACATCCAGCGGGCGATGAACAGGTCGAACGCGATGAGGTGCGCCCAAACCAGCCCGGCGCCCCACGGCGTCGCGAGCAGCGTCTGCAGGACGCCGAGGTCGGGCCGCAGCATCGCCCGCCCCCACTCGCCGAAGTGCGGCAGCTCCAGCGCGAAGTAGCAGACCAGCGGCAGCAGCGGCACCCACGGCGAGGCCATGATCCGCTCGGTCCACCGCCACTTCGGCGCGAGGATCATCAGCGCCCAGAACGGCGCGGCCAGCGGGAACGCCAAGGTGAACAGCGTCATCGGACCGCCGTCCGCTCCGGCGCGCGGACGACGGCCAGCGCGCCCAGCCCGACGGCCGCGACCAGCAGCGCGAACGCCCACAGCGTCACCGCGTCCGGGTGCACGATCGACTGCGCCCGCAGCGCCTGCCAGGTGACCAGCGCGGTCAGCCCCGCGTACCCGGCCGCGCCGACCAGGACGAGCCGCGCGCGGACGCCGTCGGCACGCAGCCGCGGGAAGCGCCGGGCCAGCGCCGCCAGCGCGATGGCGAGCAGCGGCAGGGCCTGCAGCGCGTGCATCCCGACGAAGTGCGGGATCCGCAGGTCGCCGGCCACCGTGCTCCAGCCGAGCAGGGGCAGGCCGGGGCCGCCGTCCTCGATCCCGACGGTGTGCGCGCCGACCATCGACGGCGCCGAGCCGGTCTTCCACTGCGCGAGCTGCTGCGCGGTCGGCGACGTCATCAGGATGCCCAGCGAGATCCCCGCCAGCGACAGGACGGCACCCGCGCGCACCGCCCAGAAGCTCGCCCGGTCGGGCACCTTCGTGAACATCACCAGCACGGTCAGGACCAGCGTGGCCACCCAGAGAGCCATGATCATCTTGCCCATGACGTTGTAGATCAGGGCGTCCTGCGGCGTCGCGTTGTTGAAGTGGCTGGCGTGGCCACGTGCGGCCTGGAACACGAGGAGAACGTACTCGGCCGCGAAGATCAGGACGAGGAAGTCCGTCAGCAGGCCCGCCGCCCGCCGGAACCGCGGCAGCAGCGAGACGAGCCAGCTCCAGGTGGCGAAGTAGAGCGCGCCGGACACGGCGAACTTGACCGGCTTGGCCCAGATCGGCGCACCGGCCAGGGTCCGCTGGTCGACGACGAGGGCGGCGAGCCCCAGCAACGCCACCACCCCCAGGACGACGGCCGCGATCGCGGACGGCCGGTGCCAGGAGTTCGTTCTGCTCCGGAGATCGGCGAGGATGGTCATGGTTCCCTCCCAGAATGGATAGTCAAGCTCTCCGTTATGGGAAGTTAAGCTATCCATTCTGAGAAGTCTTCAGGGTTGTCCCGGAGACCGACCCCGGACATTGGAGCGGATGCGCATGCGGATGGCCGAACTGAGCGCCCAGTCGGGGGTGCCGGTCGCGACCGTCAAGTACTACCTGCGCGAGGGCCTGCTCCCGCCCGGCGAGCGCACCAGCCCGAACCAGGCGCGGTACTCCGCGGCGCACGTCCAGCGGCTGCGGCTGATCAAGGCGCTCACCGACGTCGGCGGGCTGCCACTGGCGTCGGTCGGCGCCGTGCTGACCGCGATCGACGGCGACGAGACCCCGCACCGGACGATGGGCGTCGTCCAGGAGGAGCTGGCCGGGCCCGCGCCGAAGGTGTCCGAGGAGGCCGCGGAATGGGCGACCGGGCTGCTCGAAGCCGTCGTCCGGGAGAACGGCTGGAAGTGGCACGAGCCGGGCGGCGCGGCGATGGACAACCTCGTCGCCGCGCTGGCCACGGCGAAGGAGCTCGGGCAGGACAAGCTGACCGAGCGGCTCGGCGAGTACGCGCGGCTGGCGGTGCGCGTCGCGGAAGTCGACATCGGCGTGGTGGCCGGGCTGACCTCGGTGGACAAGATCATCGAGGCGGGCGTGGTCGCCACCGTGCTCGGCGACCGGATCTTCGCCGGCCTGCGCCACCTCGCGCAGGAGCAGGTGTCCCGCGAGGTGCTCGGCGGCGGCGCTAGTCCGAAACGCTGAGCGTCTTCGCGACGCGGTCGAAGACGTCCTGGCCCGAGCTCTCCTGCTCGGCCGGCACGGTGACGGACAGCAGCCACAGGCTCGTGCCCGCCTGGATCAGGTTCATGAACGTCACGCGGGTGCCGCCGCCACCGCTTTCGGGCAGCGCGCCGCCCTCGGCGAGGCGGTAGGTCAGCGTCGTGCCCTTGCCGTCCGGTAGCGGCGACGGCCCGAAGAGAGCGAAGGCGTTGGCCGGGTAGGACCCCTTCAGCCAGGTGATGTACTCGCCGTCGTCGGGGAACTCGGCGAAGTACTTCGCCAGCCGTTCCACCCGCAGCGACCGGCGGCCGTCGGGGGACACGTACTGGACGGCGGTGCTCGCCCCGAACTTCGTGGTGGTGTGCGGGGCGACGAACTTCTGCCACCCCTGCGGCACGGCGAGCCCGAACTGCCCGCCGTTGCCGGTCGCGTAGCTCGCGTCGCCGGACTGCTGCACCAGCGACGGCGGCGGCACGTCGGTGGGGCCGTTCGACGTGCTCCGCGGGACGGCGGCCGGCGGGAACAGCGACTGGCCGCCGACCGTCCTGGCCAGCGCGAACCCGCCGCCGGCGGCGAGCAGGAAGAGCAGGATCGCGATCGCGACGAGCACCGCGGTGGCCGTGGCGCTGCGGCGGCTCACCCGCGGCGGCGGGACGAACACCGTCGGCGGGTCCGTGGCCGGTGCCGGGGCCGGGGCCGGCGGGCGCAGGAACGGCAGCGGCCCGGGATCGGCGGCGAGCTCGCTGCTCGACCCCTCGGCCTGCTTCTCCGCCTTGTCCGTGGCCTTGTCGGGCAGGACGGTCTTGATCACCTGCGTGTCGGTCGCGTCCGGCTGCGCGGACGTCTTCTTGCCGTCCGGGGTGTGGAACAGCTCAGGGCCGAACAGGTCGAGCGGGGTCTTCGTCTGCAGCGGGTACAGCCGGTGCCGGACGTCCCGCAGCGTGATCCGGCGGCCCGGCTCCTTCGTCATCAGCGCGCTGATGACGTCGGCCAGCGGGCCGGCCTTCGGCTTCGGCACCTTCCCGTTGACCACCTTGCCGACCGTCTCCAGCGGATCGCCGTCGGCGTCGTACGGCGGCGCGCCCTCGACCGCGGCGAACAGCGTCGCGCCGAGGCCCCAGAGGTCCGCGGCCGGCGTCACGGCGCCGCCGGAAGCCACCTCCGGCGCGATGTAGGCGGGGGAGCCGAGCATGATCCCGGTGCGGGTCATGGTCGCCTCGGAGACGTTGCGGGCGATGCCGAAGTCGGTCAGCTTGATCCGGCCGTCGCTGGCCACCAGGACGTTGCCCGGCTTGACGTCGCGGTGGGTGATGCCGGCGGCGTGCGCGGCCTCCAGCGCGGACGCCACCGCGATGCCGACCGCGGCGGCCTGCCCGACGGTCAGCGGCCCGTGGTCGCGCAGGATGTGCGCCAGGCTGCGCGAAGGCAGCAGCTCCATCACCACGAACGGCTGGTCGTCCTCGCGGGCGACGTCGTGCAGGATGATCACGTTGGGGTGGGAGAGCACGGCGATGGCGCGGGCCTCGCGCAGCGTGCGCTCCCGCAGCTCGTCCGCCTGCGACGCCGGGATGCCCGGCGGGACCTTCATCTCCTTGACGGCCACCTGCCGGTGCAGGAACTCGTCGTAGGCCGACCAGACGGTGCCCATCGACCCGGAGCCGAGCACCGAACGCAGCCGGTAGCGACCGGCGACCACTCGTGTCTCTTCGCTGGAGGGGGGCACCCGCCAATTGTGGCGTACGGGACCGGCAGTCCCTGCAAGCTGGCCCCTAACCTGGCCCGGGCGTGCCCCCTAGCGCGACCAGACTCACAGGTCGGAGCCGCCGGGTGCCTCTACCATCACAGGTTATGACTGATGTGGCCGGTCCGGAGTCAGTGCCGATCTCCGAGCTCGACCTCGCGGCCGAGTTCCCCGAAGCGACGCGCGAGCAGTGGCAGGAGCTGGTCGCGGGCGTGCTGCGCAAGAGCGGGAAGCTGCCTGAGGACTTCGCGGGCGCCCCGGAGAGCAAGCTCGTCACGCGGACCTACGACGGGATCGAGATCCAGCCGCTGTACACGGCCGAGGACGTCCCCGGCGACATCGGCTACCCCGGCCTGCCGCCGTACGTGCGCGGCGCGCGGCCGGACGGCCGGGTGAGCACCGGCTGGGACGTCCGGGCGCGGTTCACCGGCGACGACCCGCGCGAGGTCAACAAGGCGATCCTCGCCGACCTCGAAGGCGGCGTGACGTCGATCTGGCTTTCGGTGCCGCCGGGGTCGCTGGCCGACGCGCTGAACGAGGTCTACCTCGACCTGGCGCCCGTGGTGCTGGACGCCGGTCCCGCGTACGAAGGGGCGGCTTCCGAGTTGCTGGCGCTGTTCGACGAGCGCGAGATCCCGGCGAGCGAAGCCACCGCCGTGCTGGGCGCCGACCCGATCGGGCTGGCGGCCCGCGCCGGCTCCGCCGTGGCGCTGGAACCGGCGGCCGCGCTCGCCGCGCGTGTCGCGGGGAAGTACCCGAACGTGCGGACGATCGTCGCCGACGGACTCCCGTTCCACGAAGCCGGCGGGTCGGACGCGCAGGAGCTGGGCGCGCTGGTCGCCGCCGGTGTCGCCTACCTGCGTGCCTTGACGGACGCGGGCCTCGACGTCGAGGCCGCGGCGGGGCAGCTGGAGTTCCGGCTCGCCGCGACCGCCGACCAGTTCTCCACCATCGCGAAGCTGCGCGCGGCCCGCCGCCTGTGGGCGCGCGTCGCCGAGGTCTGCGGCTTCACCTCGCCCATGCGCCAGCACGCCGTGACGTCGCCGGCCATGCTGACCCGGCGCGATCCCTGGGTGAACATGCTGCGCACGACCGTGGCCTGCTTCGGCGCGGGCGTCGGCGGCGCGGACGCGGTCACCGTGCTGCCGTTCGACGCGGCGATCGGCAAGCCCGACGCCTTCGCCGCGCGGATCGCCCGCAACACCCACGCCGTGCTGCTGGAGGAGTCCAAGCTGGCCGGCGTGGCCGACCCGGCGGGCGGCTCCTGGTACGTCGAGAAGCTCACGGACGACCTCGCGCACGCCGCCTGGGCCGAGTTCACCGCCATCGAGGGTGAGGGTGGCGTGGTGGCGTCGCTGGACTCCGGCGCCCTGGCCGGGCGGCTGGCCGCGACCTGGGAAAAGCGTTCTTCGCGGATCGCCACCCGGCGTGACCCGCTCACCGGCGTCAGCGAGTTCCCGAACCTGGCGGAGAAACCCGTGGTCCGGGCGCCTGCGCCGGTGTTTGCGGAGGGGGGATTGCCGCGGCACCGGTACGCCGAAGGCTTCGAAGCCCTCCGTGATGCTTCGGACGCGTACCTCGCTTCGCACGGCTCGCGGCCGAAGATCTTCCTC
Source organism: Amycolatopsis vancoresmycina (assembly GCF_000716785.1). Classification (GTDB taxonomy): domain Bacteria; phylum Actinomycetota; class Actinomycetes; order Mycobacteriales; family Pseudonocardiaceae; genus Amycolatopsis; species Amycolatopsis vancoresmycina. The sequence continues at coordinate 159,609 of NZ_JNYY01000005.1, read as the reverse complement.
GCGACCCTCGGCCCGGTCGCCGCGCACACCGCGCGAGCCGGGTTCGCCGCCAACCTGTTCCAGGCGGGCGGGATCGAAGCCGTCAACCCGGGCGCGACCGACGACCTGCCCGGCGCGTTCCGCGCGTCCGGCGCCCGCATCGCCTGCCTCTGCGGCACCGACGAGGCATATTCCACTCACGCGGCCGACGTCGCTGCGTCCCTCGGCGCCGAGTACGTCCTGCTGGCGGGCAAGGGAACCTACGACGGCGTGGACGGCAACGTCTTCGCCGGGTGCGACGCCCTCGAAGTCCTCAACGGCCTGCACGCCAAGCTGGGAGTCACGCGATGAGCATCCCGAACTTCGCCGGTCTCGACCTCGGCACGCCGTCGCCGGGTGACCGCGACGCGTGGGCGCGCGCGGTGGAGGACGCCACCGGCAAGGGCCCGGACGCCCTGGCCTGGGAGACGCCCGAGGGCATCGGCGTCAAGCCGGTCTACACCGCCGCCGATCTGTCCGATGTGGACTTCCTCGGCACGTACCCCGGCATCGCGCCCTTCCTGCGCGGGCCGTACCCGACGATGTACGTCAACCAGCCGTGGACCATCCGCCAGTACGCCGGGTTCTCCACCGCCGAAGAGTCCAACGCCTTCTACCGGCGCAACCTCGCCGCCGGCCAGAAAGGGCTTTCGGTCGCCTTCGACCTGGCCACCCACCGCGGCTACGACTCCGACCACCCGCGCGTGTCCGGCGACGTCGGCATGGCGGGCGTGGCGATCGACTCGATCTACGACATGCGGCAGCTGTTCGACGGCATCCCGCTGGACAAGATGTCGGTGTCGATGACGATGAACGGCGCGGTGCTGCCGGTGCTCGCGCTGTACGTCGTCGCGGCGGAGGAGCAGGGGGTGAAGCCGGAGCAGCTCGCGGGGACCATCCAGAACGACATCCTCAAGGAGTTCATGGTCCGCAACACCTACATCTACCCGCCGCAGCCGTCGATGCGGATCATCTCCGACATCTTCTCGTTCACTTCGCAGCACATGCCGAAGTACAACTCGATCTCCATCTCCGGCTACCACATGCAGGAAGCCGGGGCGACGGCCGACCTCGAGCTGGCGTACACGCTCGCGGACGGCGTCGAGTACATCCGATCGGGTGTCGACGCCGGGCTGAGCGTCGACAAGTTCGCGCCGCGGCTGTCGTTCTTCTGGGCCATCGGGATGAACTTCTTCATGGAGGTCGCGAAGCTGCGCGCGGCGCGTCTCCTGTGGGCGAAGCTCGTGAAGGGCTTCAACCCTTCGTCGTCGAAGTCGCTTTCGCTGCGTACGCACTCCCAGACGTCGGGCTGGTCGCTGACCGCGCAGGACGTCTACAACAACGTCGTCCGCACCTGCGTCGAGGCGATGGCCGCGACCCAGGGCCACACGCAGTCGCTGCACACGAACGCCCTCGACGAGGCCCTCGCGCTGCCGACCGACTTCTCCGCGCGGATCGCCCGCAACACGCAGCTGCTGCTGCAGCAGGAGTCCGGCACCACCCGCGTGATCGACCCCTGGGGCGGGTCTGCTTTCGTCGAGAAGCTGACCTTCGACCTCGCGCGCAAGGCGTGGAGCCACATCAGCGAGGTCGAGCAGGCCGGCGGGATGGCTCGCGCGATCGACGCCGGTATTCCCAAGCTGCGCATCGAAGAGGCCGCCGCGCGCACCCAGGCGCGCATCGACTCCGGGCGGCAGCCGGTGATCGGCGTCAACAAGTACCAGGTCACCGGCGACGAAGACATCGAAGTCCTCAAGGTCGACAACGCCGGCGTCCGCGCCCAGCAGTTGGAGAAGCTGCGGCGGCTGCGGTCCGAACGGGACGCTTCGGCGACCGAAGACGCGTTGCGGCGGCTCACCGAGGGCGCCGGCAACGGGGGCAACCTCCTGGAGCTGGCCATCGACGCGGCCCGCGCGAAGGCCACGGTCGGCGAGATCTCCGACGCGCTCGAGAAGATCTGGGGACGGCACTCCGGCCAGATCCGGACCATCTCGGGGGTGTACCGCGAGGAGGTGGGGAAGACGCAGAACGTCGAGAAGGCCCGTCAGCTGGTCGAGGAGTTCGCCGCGGAAGAGGGCCGCCGTCCCCGGATCCTCGTCGCGAAGATGGGCCAGGACGGCCACGACCGCGGCCAGAAGGTGATCGCCACCGGCTTCGCCGACCTCGGCTTCGACGTCGACGTCGGCCCGCTGTTCTCCACCCCGGCCGAGGTCGCGCGGCAGGCGATCGAGGCGGACGTGCACGTCGTCGGCGTCTCCTCGCTGGCCGCCGGGCACCTGTCGCTGGTGCCCGCGCTGCGCCACGAGCTCGCCGAGCTGGGCCGCGAGGACATCATGGTGGTCGTCGGCGGCGTCATCCCGCCGCAGGACTACCCGGCGCTGCGCGAGGCCGGGGCGGCGGCGATCTTCGGGCCCGGCACGGTGCTCGCCGACGCGGCCATCGACCTGCTCGGCCAGCTGACGTCGCAGGAGTCCTGACCGTTGCCGCGCAAGATCGACGTCACCGCCTACGCCAAGGGCGTCCTGGACGGTGACCGCGGGACGCTGTCGAAGGCGATCACCCTGGTCGAGTCGCAGCGGGCGGACCACCGGGCGCTGGCCCAGGAACTGCTCGTCGAGCTGCTGCCGCGCGCCGGCGGCGCCCAGCGCGTCGGCATCACCGGCGTCCCCGGTGTCGGCAAGTCGACATTCATCGACCAGCTGGGCACCGACCTGACCGCGGCCGGGCACCGCGTCGCCGTGCTGGCGGTCGACCCGTCGTCGACGCGCACGGGCGGGTCGATCCTCGGCGACAAGACCCGGATGGCGCGGCTGGCGGTCGACGAACGGGCGTTCATCCGGCCGTCGCCGACGTCCGGGACGCTGGGCGGGGTCGCGCGGGCCACCCGCGAGACGATCGTGCTGATGGAGGCGGCGGGCTACGACGTCGTGCTGGTCGAGACGGTCGGCGTCGGACAGTCCGAAGTGACCGTCGCGAACATGGTCGACTGCTTCCTGTTCCTGACCCTGGCCCGCACCGGCGACCAGCTCCAGGGCATCAAGAAGGGCGTGCTGGAGCTCGCCGACGTCATCGCCGTCAACAAGGCCGACGGCGACCACGAGCGGGACGCGAAGCGGGCGGCGCGGGAGCTGGCCGGCGCGCTGCGGATGATCTACGGGCCCGAAGCGTCGTGGACGCCGCCGGTGCTGACCTGCAGCGGACTGCACAACCTGCGCCTGGACGAGGTCTGGGGCGCGATCGAGCAGCACCGCGACACGCTGACGGCGTCCGGCGAGCTCGACGCGCGGCGGCGGCAGCAGCAGGTCGACTGGACGTGGGCGATGGTGCGCGAGCAACTGCTCGGTCGCCTGGCGGTGCATCCGGACGTGCGAACGGTCGTTCCCGACGTCGAACGGGCGGTGCGCGACGGTGAACTGACGGCTACCCTCGGTGCACAGCGGATCCTCGACGCGTTCGGTGGCTGACGGCCGCCGGGATCCGCGGGCAGAATGCCTGGTCGTGGCGAAAGGATGACATGGCGAAACTGCGGGGTCTGGTCCTGGTCGGGCTGCTCGGGGCGGTGCTGTTCGCCGCGTCGCCCGCCTATGCCGCGCCGGTGCGCCCGGTGGCCGTGACGATGTCGGCGGCGCACGCCGCTCCGGTGCTGGTCCCGGCGCAGACCACGGTCAATCCGGGCCCGGTGCTGGACCCGGCCCAGACGGACAAGGCGAACACCGAAAAGACCAGGAACAAGCTGATCGCGGGCCTGATCGCGGTCGTCCTGCTCGGCATCGTGATCTGGGGGCGCAAGATCCGTTCGAAGCGGGCCAAGGGGTCCTGAGGTTTTCGGCTTTGCCGAAGTGGTGCACACCGTTCAACGCAGATCCGGTACCGGCCGTCTAGGACGGCCGTTTTCGAGGCGCGGCTTGCCGCCTGCATGGTGCACGATCGTCTGCAAATGCGTACGACAGATCGATCGGCACGACGCGTGACCCCAGCCGCTGCGCGGGTTACCCGTGTTGCGGGAGGAGGTGCGGCGTGACGGTGTTGGACTCACGACCGGACGTTCCAGGCGACCCCAGAGGGCGCATCATCAACCCCATGGAGGGGTCCGAGGCGCTGATTTCCGAAGCCGGCGTAAGCATGGCTCCCGTGGAGGACCTTGGTGCGGGCCGCGGCCCGTTCTGGCTGGACGACTGGCTGCGCGCCAACGCGACCGACGTGCTGGCCTGGCGCCGGCACATCCACGCGCACCCGGAGCTGTCGCGGCACGAGTTCGCGACCACGGAACTGGTCGTCACGCTGCTGCGTTCGGTCGGGCTCAAGCCGTGGGTGCTGCCGGGCGGCACGGGCGTGGTCTGCGACATCGGCAGTGGTGAGCGGTGCGTGGCGCTGCGCGCGGACATGGACGCGCTGCCGCTGACGGAGTCGACCGGCCTGCCGTACGCGTCGACGACCGAGGGCGCGGCCCACATGTGCGGCCACGACGCCCACACGGCGATCCTGCTGGGCGCGGCCCGCGCGCTGGCCGGCGCACCGGAGCTGCCGGGCCGGGTCCGCCTGATCTTCCAGGCGGCCGAGGAGGTCATGCCCGGCGGCGCGCTGGACATGATCGCGGCGGGCGCGCTGGAGGGCGTCGAGCGGATCTACGGCCTGCACGTCGACCCGCGGCTCGAGGTGGGGTTGGTCGGGATGCGCGTCGGCGCGCTGACGTCGGCGGCGGACCTGATCGAGCTGCGCCTGACGTCCCCGGGCGGCCACACGTCCCGCCCGCACCTGACGGCGGACCTGGTTCACGCGCTGGGCACGGTGATCACATCCCTGCCGGCGCTGCTCTCGCGGCGCGTCGACCCTCGCTCCGGGACGGTCCTGGTGTGGGGAGCGGTCCACGCGGGCCAGGCGGCCAACGCGGTCCCCCAGGACGGCGTCCTGCGCGGCACCCTGCGGACGGCGGACCACGAAGTCTGGACGGCCCTGGAGCCGCTGGTCGCCTCCTCCGTGGAGTCGCTCCTGGCGCCCACCGGCGTCGGCTTCCACCTGGACTACCGCCGCGGCGTCCCCCCGGTGGTCTCCGACCCGGACTCGACGGCCCTGATGCGCGCCGGCGTCGAAGCCGCGTTGGGCGAGGGCGCCGTGGCTCCCACGGAGCAGTCATCCGGCGGCGAGGACTTCGGCTGGTACCTGGAGCACGTCCAGGGAGCATTCGCCCGCCTCGGCGTCTGGTCCGGCCCCCCGGCCCCCCAATCCGACATCCACCGCCCCACATTCATCCTCGACGAGCGTTCCCTCCTCTGCGGAGTCCGAACCCTGGTCCACACAGCCCTAACCACCCTGGCCTGACCCGTGTCGTCCCTCCAATCACGCGTGTCGACCTTCTGATCACGTGTGTCGACCGTTCCCGCACGGCCGGTTGTACACAAGTTATCCACAGGTAGTGAGTTATCCACAGATTGTGGATGAGGCCCTTTCAGTATCGCCCGTCAGGGCCTCATCCTCGATCTTGTGAACGAGTGGGCAAGGCGACATGGAGTGCTTTCGCGCTCCGAGGCCGACAGGCTTTTGGGACGACGCAAGGTCCTCGAGGGACTTGACCGAGGGGTGCTCTCACAACCGTGGCGAGGTGTCGTCGTGCACTCCACGGACTTGCTGAAGCTCCCGACTCGAGCGGCGGCTGCGCTGCTCGCGGTTGGTCCTCCCGTTGCGCTGGCCGGTGTCACTTCCCTTGCGCTGCACGGCATTTCGGCGGCCGACGAACGGCAGATCCACGTGATGGTGCCCTACTCGCGACGCATCCGGTCTCGTGCCGGTCTGGTGGTGCACCAGGGCGGCTTCCGCGATCAGGACGTCATCGAAATCGAGGGGCTCACGACGTTCCTGCTCGATCGGGCCCTGGCCGACTTCCTGTGCGACGGGGACAAGCGAGCAGCCTTTCCGGCGGTCGACGAAGCCATGCGAGGGCTACCGCCGGACCACGCTGCGAAGCTCCGTGAGAACGTGCGTGACCGGCTTTCCGAACGCCGCGACCGGCGAGGTATCCACAGGGCTCTGATGCTCCTCGACCTCGCCACCGGCAAGGCGGAATCCCCGCCTGAAAGCGTGCTTCGGCTGATCGTCGTCGAAGCCGGCTTTCCGGTGCCTGAACCCCAGTACCAGATCGCCACCATCGATGGCCGCAAACTGTACGTGTTCGACATGGCGTGGCCGAGCAGGCAGATCGCGCTTGAGTACGACGGGTTCGCGGCTCACGAGGAGCGGCGCGAGTACGACCTCGAACGCGACGAGCGAATGGCGGCCCGCGGGTGGATCACCATCCGAGCCGTCGCGGCCGATCTGCGGGAATCGAGCCGCCTCCTGACGGAGCTGCGCGCTGCCTTCGACCGGAGATGCGGCCGTGCTGCGTGATCAGGGGGTCGACGCGCGTGATTGAAGGGTCGACACGCGTGATTAGAGCGACGACACGGGTTAGCCGGTTATGCCGGAGCAGGGGCGGGTTCGGAGGTCGTCGACGTAGTCGGCGGGGGCGCCGGCTGTCTCGGCGGCGTCGGCCAGGACGCCCAGGTAGCGGGCGGACGGGAGGCCGCCTTCGTAGGCGTCCAGGACGTAGAGCCAGGCGAGGACCGAGCCGTCCATCGTCTGGACGCGGAGGCGGATCTTCGAGTGGATGCCCAGCTCGCCGCCTTCCCAGCGGTCCAGGCCGTCCTCGTCCAGCGGGGTCACGTCGTAGAGGACGACGAACACCCGGGAACCCGGGTCCTCGACGATCGTGGCCAGGGCACCTTCCCAGCCCAGGTCCTCGCCGCCGAAGGTCAGGCGCCAGCCCTCCAGCCAGCCGGTGCCGGCCATCGGAGAGTGCGGCGCGCGCTCCAGCATCTGGGCGGGCTCCATGTTCGATCCGTACGCGGCATACAACGGCACGCCGACAGCGTAGCGACACCTCGCTCACCCGAGTGGCCGCACTCGCCGTGTTCGCCCACTTCAGTGTCCGGACACCTTCGCCGCGTACGGTGAGAGCACCGCACGGACAGCCATGAGGAGGACCCAGGTGACCAGGATCGTGATCATGGGCGGTGGCCCGGCCGGCTACGAGGCCGCGCTGGTCGCGGCTCAGCACGGAGCCGACGTCACGATCGTCGAACGGGACGGCCTCGGCGGCGCCTGCGTCCTCTACGACTGCGTCCCCTCGAAGACGTTCATCGCCAGCTCGGGCGCCCTGGCCAAGATGCACGACCTCGGCGAGCTCGGCATCAACACCGACCTCGCCGACACCAGCATCGACCTCCCGACCGTCCACGGCCGGGTGAAGGGCCTCGCCCTCGCCCAGTCCGCCGACATCCGCGCCCGCGTCCAGCGCGAAGGCGTCCGCGTGATCGCCGGAGAAGCCCGCTTCTGCGACGAAGAGCCCGGCCTCGCGACGCACAAGGTCGCCGTCACGACGAAGGACGGCACCGAGAAGCTGCCCGCCGACGTCGTCCTCATCGCCACCGGCGCCACCCCGCGCGTGTTGCCCGGCGCGGTGCCCGACGGCGAGCGCATCCTCGACTGGCGCCAGCTCTACGAGCTCCAGGAGCTCCCCGAGCACCTCGCCGTGATCGGCTCGGGCGTCACCGGCGCCGAGTTCGCGTCCGCCTACACCGAGATGGGCGTCAAGGTCACCGTCGTCTCCAGCCGCGATCGCGTCCTCCCGCACGAAGACGCCGACGCCGCCGCGGTGCTCGAAGAGGTCTTCTCGCAGCGCGGCACGACCGTCGCGAAGCAGGCGCGCGCCGACCGCGTCGTGCGCACCGAAAAGGGCGTCGAGATCCACCTCGCCGACGGCCGCGTGATCGAAGCCAGCCACGCGCTGATGACCGTCGGGTCGGTCCCCAACACCCAGGACATCGGCCTCGACAAGGTCGGCATCGAGCCCGGCCCCGGCGGGTTCATCACCGTCGACCGCGTTTCGCGCACCTCCGTTCCCGGGATCTACGCCGCCGGCGACTGCACCGGCGTGCTCATGCTGGCCTCGGTGGCGAGCATGCAGGGCCGCATCGCGATGTGGCACGCGCTGGGCGAGGGCGTCGCGCCGATCAAGCTCAAGACCGTCGCCGCCAACGTGTTCACCCACCCGGAGATCGCCACCGTCGGCATCAGCCAGCAGGCGATCGACTCCGGCGAGGTGCCCGCGCGCACCATCATGCTGCCCCTGGCCACCAACGCGCGCGCGAAGATGGAGGGCCTCCGCCGAGGCTTCGTGAAGCTGTTCTGCCGCCCCGCCACCGGCGTGGTCGTCGGTGGTGTCGTCGTGGCGCCGACGGCGAGCGAACTCATCCTTCCCATCGCGCTCGCCGTCCAGAACCAGCTCACAGTGGACCACCTGGCACTGACATTTTCGGTGTACCCGTCGCTCTCGGGCTCGATCACCGAGGCCGGCCGCCAGCTCATGCGCCACGACGATCTCGACTGATTCCGTACGCAACCCGTTGCGCCCCGTCGCGTCTTGTCGGGTGTAAGGCTGAAGGACGCGAAGGGTGTGAAGGTGCGCAAGACGGTGTTTTTCGTTGCGGCAGCGGTGTTCGGGGCGACGGCGCTGGCGGGACCGGCGATGGCGCAGAACACCAGCACCGCGGCCGCCCCGAGCCCCGCCACCGGCAAAGTCCAGCTCAACGTCAACACCGCGATCAACCAGACGCTGGTGGACAAGTACGTCCGCGACGCGCCGAACGTCGCCCTGGCCAAGTGCGACGGCGCCTCGCCGAAGTTCGCCTCGCCGGTGCTGACCTTCAGCAACTACACCCCCGGCCCGTTCATGGGCACGGACGCCAACATCAGCGCCGACGTCGAACTGAAGCCCGGCACCGCGGCGGGGGTGTACCCGCTGACGGTGACGTGCGGCGGCCAGACGTACAGCACGCAGTTCACGGTGCCCGCCGCCCAGGTCGCGAAGGTGCCTTCCGGCGCCGCGAAAGCGGGCGACGGCAGCATGGCCGGCTGAATTCCAGAACCGGAACAACCACCCTGGAGCCGCGCTCCGGGGTGGTTTTTTCATGCGTTCCCCACGACGTTTTTCGCGACGGTTTCGTGACCTCCGGGCGCAACCCTTCGCAGGTGGAGACGTCTTGGGAAGCGTAGGTGAACGGGCCAGGCCGGTGCAGGGGGAACTGCGAACGGCGTCCGTTTCCGAGTGCGCAATCCACCGGGGAGAAAGAATGAAGAACACCGTTGTCGTCGCGGGCGCCGTCGCCGCTTTCGCAATTCTCGCGCCGGGCGCGGCGCTCGCAGCCACGCCCACGACGACACCGACGACGCCGTCGGCCACGCCCACCACCCAGCCGGAGTACCCGGAAGGCCCGCTGACCCGGATCACCCGGCTGCTGACCGTGGCCCCGGCGAAGGCGCTGCCGGGCGCGCACGTGAAGCTCGACTTCGCCTGCCGGACCCGCGGTCCCGAGGAGGAGGTCGTCGTGCAGTCGGCGGCGCTCGTCTTCCCCAAGCCCGGCAACTACGCCGCCGCCGAAGTCCAGGACGTCAAGCCCGGCAAGTACCGCGTCACGCTGCACTGCGGCCCGGAGACCTCCACGGTGCCGTTCGAGGTCCTGCCGGCCAAGAAGCAGGTCGCCAAGGTGCCGTCCGGTGCGCCGCAGACCGGCGGGACCGACGGCCCCGCCGACGGCGGTCCGGCCGCGGCCGCGGCCGCCATGGGTGTCCTCGCCGTCGGCGCCGGCGGCCTCGTGCTCGCCCGCCGGGTCCGGCGGCGCTGACGGGGGAGAGGCCCGCTCCGGGGCAGGGGCGCCGGAGCGGGCCGCCCGCGGAGGTACCGTCGGGGCCCCACCGCTTCGGTCCACCCGGACGGGTGAACTTCCCAACGCCGGTCACGGGGGAGAACATGACGACGAGGATCACGAACAGGCGGGGTGTGCTGATCACCCTCGTCATCGCACTGCTGGCGGTCCTGGCGGTTCTGGCGTTGACGCTCGGCGGCGGCCCGGAGCCGTCCTCCGCGCAGCCGCCGGCCGCCCAGCCGGTCGCCGCGGTGCCGCAGCCGCGGAGCGAAGGCCGGGACGCCGTCGCGGCGTTGCCCAGGTCCGAGCCCGTTTCGATCGACATCCCGAAGATCGGTGCCCGCTCGTCGCTGGTCCCGCTCGGGCTCAACCCGGACAACACCGTCCAGGTGCCGCCGGTGACCACGCCGCTGCAGGCCGGCTGGTACACCTACGCGCCCACGCCGGGCGAGGTCGGGCCGGCCGTCGTCCTCGGTCACGTCGACGGCAACCACCAGAAGGGCATCTTCTTCCGCCTCAAGGAACTCGCCGCCGGCGACCGCGTCTCGGTCGCCCGCAAGGACGGCACCACGGCGGTGTTCGAGGTGACGAAGGTGCACCAGGTCCCGAAGAAGGACTTCGAGGCCGAGGGCGTGTACGACGACACGGCCGGCCCCGAGTTGCGGCTGATCACCTGCGGCGGCGTCTTCGACCGGAGCGCGCACAACTACGTCGACAACATCGTCGTCTACGCCCGCCTGGTCCAGGCCTGATTTTCGGTTTTTGTCGGTGCCCGGTGCCAGACTGTGGCGGTCGTCACCGATCGGTGGCGCGGACGAGGGTTGGGAGTCGACATGGTGTTCCGGGAAGAAAGATGGCCCGACGGCACACCCAGCTGGGTGGACCTGATGGTGCCCGACCAGGCGAAGGCGATCGCCTTCTACAGCGGCCTGTTCGGCTGGGACGTGCAGCAGGGTGGTGAGGAGACCGGCTTCTACGGCATGGCGGAGCTGCGGGGGCGCCCGGTCGCCGGGATCGGCCAGACGCCACCGGGCCAGGACATCCCGCCGGTCTGGACGACCTACCTGGCGGTATCCGATGTGGACCGGACGGTCACCGCGATCACCGAAGCCGGCGGGCAGGTCGTCATGCCGGTGATGGAGGTGATGAAGGAGGGCCGGATGGCCGTCGTGGAAGACCCGGCGGGCGCGGTCTTCGGCCTCTGGGAGGCCGGCCACCACATCGGCACACAGGTCACCGCGGCCCCGGGCACGCCGGCCTGGAACGAGTGCATGAGCCGCGACTTCCCGGCGGCGAAGCCGTTCTACGAGGAGGTCTTCGGGTACGGCTTCCAGGACATCTCGAGCGACGAATTCACGTACGCGGTGCTGCTCATCGACGGGCGGCCGGTCGGCGGACTCGGCGGCCTGCCCGATTCGGTGCCGGCCGAGGTGCCGTCGCACTGGCTGGCCTACTTCTGGGTACCGGACGCCGACGCGGCCGCGGCCAAGGTCACCGAGCTGGGCGGCACGGTGCAGGGCAAGGCGTTCGACTCGCCGTACGGGCGGCAGCTGCGGGTCGCGGACGACCAGGGCGTGCCGTTCGTGGTCATCGCGCCCAACGAGCAGTCCGGCGAGCCGGAGGGCTGGGAAGTGTGAGCGGGCGGGCCGGGAGCGCCGTGGGGCACCCCCGGCCCTCGCCGGTCAGTCCTCTTCGGAGACCCAGTCGAAGGTCTTGGTGACGGCCTTCTTCCAGTTGCGGTACTCGCGCTCGCGACGGGCGTCGTCCATCGACGGGTCCCACTGCTTGTCCTGGGCCCAGTTGGTGCGGATGTCGTCCTCGGACTTCCAGAACCCGACGGCCAGGCCGGCGGCGTACGCGGCACCCAGCGCGGTGGTCTCGTTGACCACCGGGCGGATCACCGGCACGCCGAGGATGTCGGCCTGGAACTGCATCAGCAGCTCGTTGACGACCATGCCGCCGTCGACCTTGAGGGAGGTGAGGGCGACGCCGGAGTCGGCGTTCATCGCGTCGATGACCTCGCGGGACTGGAAGGCGGTCGCCTCCAGCACCGCGCGGGCGAGGTGGCCCTTGTTGACGAACCGGGTGAGCCCGACGATCGCGCCGCGAGCGTCGGATCGCCAGTAAGGAGCGAACAGACCCGAGAACGCCGGGACGAAGTACGCGCCGCCGTTGTCCTCGACGCTGCGCGCGTGCTCCTCGATCTCGGCCGCGGTCGTGATCATGCCGAGGTTGTCGCGCAGCCACTGCACCAGCGAACCGGTGACGGCGATGGAGCCTTCCAGCGCGTAGACCGTGTCGTTCGAGCCGATCTTGTAGCAGACCGTGGTGAGCAGCCCGTTCTGCGACATCACCTTCTCGGTGCCGGTGTTGAGCAGCATGAAGTTGCCGGTGCCGTAGGTGTTCTTGGCTTCGCCGGGCGAAAGGCAGGCCTGGCCGAACGTCGCGGCCTGCTGGTCGCCCAGGATGCCGGCGATCGGGACACCGGCCAGCGCGCCCTTCTCGCGGACCTTGCCGTACTCCTCGGACGAGGAGCGGATCTCCGGCAGCATCGAAAGGGGGATGCCCATCTCGCCGGCGATCTCGGCGTCCCACTGCAGGGTGTCGAGGTCCATCAGCATGGTGCGCGAGGCGTTGGTCGGGTCGGTGGCGTGCACGCCGCCGTCGGCCCCGCCGGTCATGTTCCACAGCACCCAGGTGTCCATGTTGCCGAAGATCAAGTCACCGGCTTCGGCCTTCTCGCGCGCGCCTTCGACGTTGTCCAGGATCCACTTGATCTTGGGCCCGGAGAAGTAGGTCGCGAGCGGGAGGCCGACCTTGTCGCGGTAGCGCTCCTGACCGCCGCCGAGGTTGCCGAGCTCGGTGACGATCTTGTCGGTGCGGGTGTCCTGCCAGACGATGGCGTTGTACACCGGCTTGCCGGTCGTCTTGTCCCAGACGAGCGCGGTCTCGCGCTGGTTGGTGATGCCGACCGCGGCGATGTCCTTCGCGGTCAGGTCGGCCTTGGCGAGCGCGCCGGCGGCGACCCGGCGCGTGTTCTCCCAGATCTCTTCGGCGTTGTGCTCGACCCAGCCGGCGCGGGGGAAGATCTGCTCGTGCTCGCGCTGGTCGGAGGAGACCACGCGCCCTTCGTGGTTGAAGATCATGCACCGGGTGGACGTGGTGCCCTGGTCGATCGCGGCTACGTACGAAGTCATGTGTGCTCCCGGAAATCCGACGGACGGGCGATCAGGTCAGGTTGTGGACGGCGAGGTACACGAGGGCGGCGAGGGCACCACCGACGAGCGGGCCGACGACCGGGATCCACGAGTAGCCCCAGTTGGCGTTGGCCTTGTTCTTGATCGGCAGCAGGAACGCGTACGCGATCCGCGGGCCGAGGTCGCGGGCCGGGTTGATGGCGTAGCCCGTCGGCCCGCCGAGGGAGGTACCGATCACGAGCACCACGAACGAGACGCCCGCGTAGCCCAGCGCGGAGTTGCCGAAGGTCGGCACGCCGTCCGCCGAGGCCTTCGCCGCGACCGGGCTGAGCAGGATCCACGCGACCAGCACGAAGGTGCCGATGATTTCGGTGACGAGGTTCCAGGCGGTGTTGGCGATCTGCGGTGCGGTGGAGAAGATACCGAGGGTGTTCTCGGGCTCGGGGTGGTCGTCGAACTGCAGTTTGTACGCGGCCCAGCAGAGGACCGCACCGAGGATGGCGCCGGCGAACTGGCCGATGAAGTAGAGCGGGACGTCCGCCCACTTGGTCTTGTCGGCGATGGCGAGGCCGAGGGTCACGGCCGGGTTGAGGTGGGCCCCGCTCGGGGCGGCGATGCTGGCGCCGGTGAAGACGGCGAACGCCCAGCCGAAGTTGATGAACAGGAAGCCTGCGTTGTGACCGTTGTTCTTGCGGAGCACGTGGTTGGCGACGACGCCGTTGCCGAGCAGGATCAGCGCGGCCGTTCCCAGTAGTTCCCAGACGATTATTGCTCCAGCACTCACCGCTGCACCTCCACACTGGACAATCTGCGCAGGGTCGATCACGGCGTGCCACGGCTCCGTTGCCGACCCACGTCCGGGCGACGTTACCGGGGCGTAGAAGCTACTTCCAAGCACCGGGCAGCCGAATCTTTTCAAGATCGCGGAGGGTTACGCCACAAGTGTCATCCGTGGACGGGCGGATGATCACCGGGTCGTGCGATGCTGGAAGCCTCGCCGGCACGAGGAGGAATGTCACGTGGCGCAGCACGCAGCGGAGAACCCGGCTCGCCTGGGCCCGGTCAAGCGGGAAGAGACGTGGCAGCGGCTCGGCAAGGAGACGTTCGACCTCGTCGTCATCGGCGGCGGTGTCGTCGGCGCGGGCACGGCGCTGGACGCGGCGACGCGCGGGCTGCGGGTCGCGCTCGTCGAAGCCCGCGACCTCGCTTCGGGGACGTCGAGCCGGTCGAGCAAGCTGTTCCACGGCGGCCTGCGGTACCTGGAACAGCTCGAATTCGGCCTGGTGCGGGAGGCACTGCGCGAGCGCGAGCTGATGCTGACGACGATCGCGCCGCACCTGGTGAAGCCGGTCAGCTTCCTGTACCCGCTGACGCACCGCGTGTGGGAGCGGCCGTACACCGCGGCGGGCCTGCTGATGTACGACACGATGGGCGGCGCCCGCAGCGTCCCCGGGCAGAAGCACCTGACCAGGGCGGGCGCGCTGCGGATGGTGCCGGCGCTGAAGCGCTCGGCGCTGATCGGCGGCATCCGCTACTACGACGCGCAGTCCGACGACGCCCGCCACACGATGACGGTGGCGCGCACGGCGGCGCACTACGGCGCGGTCGTGCGGACGTCGACCCAGGTGGTCGGGTTCCTCCGCGAGGCCGACCGGGTGTCGGGTGTGCGCGTGCGGGACGTCGAGGACGGCCGCGAAACGGAGATCTCGGCGGCCGCGGTGATCAACTGCACCGGCGTCTGGACCGACGAGCTGCAGCGGCTGTCGGGCGGCCGCGGCCGGTTCCGGGTGCGGGCGAGCAAGGGCGTGCACATCGTCGTCCCACGCGACCGGATCGTCTCGGAGTCGGGGATGATCCTGCGCACCGAGAAGTCGGTGCTGTTCGTGATCCCCTGGCGCAACCACTGGATCGTCGGCACGACGGACACGGACTGGAACCTCGACCTCGCCCACCCGGCGGCGACGAAGCACGACATCGACTACCTCCTCGAGCACGTCAACACGGTCCTGGCGACGCCGCTGACGCATGACGACATCGAAGGCGTGTACGCGGGCCTTCGCCCCTTGCTGGCGGGGGAGAGCGAAGAGACGTCGAAGCTCTCGCGCGAGCACGCGGTGGCCCGCGTGGCCCCGGGCCTGGTGGCGATCGCGGGCGGCAAGTACACGACGTACCGGGTGATGGCGGCGGACGCGGTCGACGCGGCGGCGGTGGACCTGCCGGGCCGCTCCCAGCCCTCGATCACGGACAAGGTCCCCCTGCTGGGCGCGGACGGCTACCACGCACTGGTCAACCAGGCCGACCACCTGGCGGCGGAGCACGGGCTGCACCCCTACCGGGTGCGGCACCTCCTGGACCGCTACGGCTCCCTGGTCCACGAAGTCCTGGCGTCGGCGGAGGGCCGCCCGGAGCTCCTGAAGCCGATCGAGCACGCGCCGGACTACCTGGGCGTCGAAGTGGTGTACGCGGCTTCGCACGAGGGGGCGCTGCACCTGGAGGACGTCCTGGCCCGCCGGACGCGCATCTCGATCGAGTACGCCCACCGCGGAGTCGAATGCGCCACGCAGGTCGCCACGCTGGTGGGCGAGGTCCTCGGCTGGTCACCCGAAACGGTGAAACGCGAGATCGAGGTGTACCGGGCGAGGGTGGAGGCGGAGCGCAAGTCCCAGTCCCAGCCGAGCGACGAAGCGGCGGACGCCCTGCGCTCGGCGGCCCCGGAAGCCCGGGCGGGCATCGTGGAGCCGGTGAGCTGAGGCGGCTTGGAGCGGTGGCGGGGGCTCAGGACGTGCGGTGCCAGCGGATCAGCCGTTCCCCCGTCGCCGCTCGCTCCGCCTCCGGGCCGATCAGCGTGAACCCGCACCGCTCCGCCACCACCGCCGAGGCCGTGTTGCTCTCCTCGTACCGGTAGCTCACCTCGGCCAGCCCCAGACCGCCGAAGCCGAACCGCAAAGCCGCGTTCAACGCCGTGGTCGCGATGCCCTTTCCCCGCTCCGCCGGGTGGACCCAGATCGTCGCCTCCGCGTACGCCGCGTCCAGGTTCAGCTCGCGCAGGCCCACCTCGCCCAGCAGGCGGCCCGATGTCGGCTCGGCGATCGCCCAGGAACAGCGCTCGTCGCCCGCCCACTGGGCCGCTCGCAGTGCCACGTACTCCGTGGCCTCGTCCAGCGTCCGCAGCCGGTAGTTCAGCACGTACTTGCGGTGCGTCGGGTCCGCGAACGCCTCCATCAGCACTCTGCGGTCGTCGATGTGCCGGTCGGCGCGCAGCTGGCGCAGGTAGTACGTGCCCGCGTTGATCTCCACCGGTTCCACTCCGCCCAGCCTAGCCAGGCCGGGAGCACGCCGCTCCCGGCCCGGCCGTCAAGGCAGGCTCACGGGTTGAACCGCCAGATCACCGGCACCCCGCCCTCGTCGATCGGGCCGTTCGAGGCCCAGCCCGTGAACACCCCGTCGTCCGTGACGTGGCTTGCCAGGTAGCCCGTGTACGTACCTGGCTGCTTCAGCTCGCCGCCCGGGGTGGTTCCGCGCCACACGATCGGCTTGTACCCGGGTCCGCTCGTCTGGCCGGCCGTCAGGCCGCCCACGTTCAGGTCGATCGCGTAGCCGCCGCCCGGTAGCGCGGCCGGTGTCTCCGGCGTCGTCCAGCGGATCGCCTGCTCCGCGTTGGCGTTCGACGCGAACCCGACCACGACGCCGTTGCGGATCGCCGAACCGTGCGGGTTCGAGAAGCCCGGGATGTCGGCCAGCGGCCTGCTCACCCCGTTCTTCCAGACGATGTCGCGCTGGAAGCCGTTGAACAGGACGGTTCCGTCGTCGTCGATGTCCGTCAAGTAGTCCGCGCCGGCCGGATAGGCCAGCACCGTGGGGGCCGCTGCCCCGGCGGGCCAGACGGCCGGCACGTACGTCACCGGGTTGCCGGTGGGCAGCGTGCCCAGTGCGTCGCCGTGCCGGTTCACCGCGCGGATCCCGAAGTCGCCGTAGCCCGGCGGTGGCGCCCAGAGGTGGAAGCCGGTGGCGTCCAACGTGAACGTCCGGTCGGCGCCGGTGTCGTAGTCGAGTGCCTCTCCGTAGATCCGTCCCGCGGTGTCCTCACCGACGACCCGCGCCCACTCGTAGCCCGCCGGCACGCCCCGCAGCGTCGGCTGACCCCCACGCCAGCTGATCACCTGCAGCTTGCCGTCCACGATGAACGACCCGGTGTACTCGCCGTGGCCGTCCGACGCGTCCAGATACCCGTGTCCCGCCGGGTCGGCTCCGGCCGGCAACGGCAGCAGCGTCGCCTGCCAGCCCAGCCGGCCCGTCGCGGCCTGCGCCGGACCCGTCGCCAGTGCCGCGGCGGCGATCGCCACCGCGGCCAGCGCCCCCGATCGCGCCCACATCCTGTTCATGCCTTCCTCCCTTTCCCCCGACCTGCGTGATCACCACGTCGGAACGGGGGCGCAGGTTGCCCGGCAAAGGGAGCAATCAGGACCGGCGGCGGCGGGCGCCCGCGATCATCGCGACGACCAGCGGCAGCGCCACCGAGATGATCAGCAGCCGGCCGCGGGACAGGATCAGCACCGCGATCGCGAGGATGATCGCGATCGGGACCGCGCCCGCGGTCAGGAAGCGCACCAGGGCGTTGTCGCCCTGAAACACCGGCACCTGAGGCGCCGAAGCGCCGGCGAGCAGCGCGCTCGGGCGGGGCGAGGGGAGGTCGTCGAACAGCGGGACGAGCTCGCTCACCCGCTTGGCCGCGGTGACCTTCGCGGACCGGGCGCCGTATTCGTCGATGTCGAGCCGCCCGGTGCGGACGTGCTCTTCGAGGACGTCCAGGGCGTCCTGGCGTTCGGCGTCGCTCAACCGCATGTCGCCCACGGCGGGATCAGCGGCCCATCTCGCGCCGGTAAGAGTCACGCAGTTCGCGGCGGCGCTCCCGGTCGCGCAGGTGCCGCTCGCGGCGGTCGCGGTGGTGCTGGTCGTGGTTCCAGTCGTGGCCCCACATCGACTTGCCGAACACGGCCAGCCCGATCGGGACGAAGATGATCGGCCAGGCCAGCGTGTGCGTGGCGATCAGCGCGATCGCGGCGATGAACGCCAGCGGCACGATCGCGGCCAGGAACCGCTGCGGCGGCGACCAGTTGTCCGGTGCCCCCGAGGGCTTCGGTGCGGGCGCGGCCGCCGGCTCCGGTGGCGGGACGACGGCGGCCTGCGGCACGTCCTCGTACCGCGGGTGCGGCGCCGGCAGGTCCGCGAAGATCTCACCCAGCTCGCCGCGGGTCTTGGCCGCGGTGATCCGGGCCGAGCGCTCGCCGTACTCGTCGATGTCGAGCCGCCCCGCGCTCATGTGCTCACCGAGCGCGGACAACGCGGTCTCGCGGTTCTGGTCGCTGATCCGCAGCTGCGGAGACGGGACTTCGGTCACGTAGTCGATGGTAGGCCGCCTCGGGGGCGGCCCACCACGACATCCGTAACGAACCGCGCTACTTGATCTCGAGCAGCTGTGTGCCCTGCGTCACGGCGGCGCCGACCTCGACCGAAAGGCCGGTGACGGTGCCCGCTTTGTGTGCGGTGACCGGGTTCTCCATCTTCATCGCCTCGAGGACGACGATCAGCTCACCGGCTTCGACCGACTGGCCCTCTTCGACGGCCACCTTGACGATCGTGCCCTGCATCGGCGCCGTGACGGCGTCGCCGCTCACCGCGGCCTTGGTGCCGCCGGCGCGCTTGCGCGGCTTCGCCTTGACGGCCGTGCCGCCGCCGCCACCGCCGCCTTCGAACGCGAACCCGCCCGGCAGCGACACTTCCAGGCGCCGCCCGCCGACCTCGACGACGACGTTCTGCCGCGGTTCCTCTTCGGCGGCTTCGACGTCCGGCGCCACGAAGGGCTCGATCTTGTTGTCGAACTCCGTCTCGATCCAGCGCGTGTGCACGCTGAAGCCGTTCTCGTCGCCGATGAACGCCGGGTCGTCGACGATCACGCGGTCGAACGGCAGCACCGTCGCCATGCCTTCGACGACCATCTCGGCCAGCGCGCGGCGGCTGCGCTCGAGGGCGTTGTTGCGGTCCGATCCGGTGACGATCAGCTTGGCCAGCATCGAGTCGAACTGCCCGCCGATGACGCTGCCGGATTCGACACCGGAGTCGACGCGCACGCCGGGACCGCTCGGCGCGACGAACTTCGTCACCGTGCCCGGCGCGGGCAGGAAGCCGCGGCCGGCGTCCTCGCCGTTGATGCGGAACTCGATCGAGTGGCCGCGGGGCTCGGGGTCTTCGGTGATCCGCAGCGGCTCGCCGCGGGCGATGCGGAACATCTCGCGCACCAGGTCCAGACCGGTGGTTTCCTCCGAAACCGGGTGCTCGACCTGCAGCCGCGTGTTGACCTCGAGGAAGGAGATCGTGCCGTCGGTCGCGACGAGGTACTCGACCGTGCCGGCGCCGTAGTAGCCGGCTTCCTTGCAGATCGCCTTCGCGGACTCGTGGATGCGCTTGCGCTGCTCGTCGCTCAGGAACGGCGCCGGCGCCTCCTCGACGAGCTTCTGGTGACGGCGTTGCAGCGAGCAGTCGCGGGTGCCGACGACGATCGCGTTGCCGTGCATGTCGGCCAGCACCTGGGCTTCGACGTGCCGCGGCTTGTCCAAGTACCGCTCGACGAAGCACTCGCCGCGGCCGAACGCGGCGACCGCCTCGCGGGTGGCCGACTCGAACAGCTCGGGGATCTCTTCGCGGGTGCGCGCCACCTTCAGGCCGCGCCCGCCGCCGCCGAACGCGGCCTTGATGGCCACCGGCAGGCCGTGCTCGTCGGCGAACGCGACGATCTCGGACGCGTCCTTGACCGGCTCCTTCGTGCCCGGCACCAGCGGCGCGCC
This sequence comes from Amycolatopsis vancoresmycina, assembly GCF_000716785.1. Lineage (GTDB taxonomy): Bacteria > Actinomycetota > Actinomycetes > Mycobacteriales > Pseudonocardiaceae > Amycolatopsis > Amycolatopsis vancoresmycina. The sequence goes on along the minus strand of NZ_JNYY01000005.1, from coordinate 139,815 downwards.
CGCGCGCATCGCGATGTGGCGGGCGGTGACCTTGTCGCCGAGGTCGCGGATGGCCTGTGGGCTCGGCCCGATCCAGGTCAGCCCGGCGTCGAGGACGGCCTGGGCGAAGTCCGCGTTCTCGGAGAGGAAGCCGTAGCCCGGGTGCACCGAGTCGGCGCCCGAGCGCTTGGCGGCGTCCAGGAGCTTGTCGAAGTTCAGGTAGCTCTCGGCCGCCGTGGTGCCGCCCAGCGCGAAGGCTTCGTCGGCCAGGCGCACGTGGGGCGCATCGCGGTCCGGATCGGCGTACACCGCGACGCTGGCCAACCCGGCGTCCTTGGCGGCTCTGATCACGCGTACCGCGATTTCGCCACGGTTGGCGACCAGGATCCTGGTCACCGGACCACCCGTGGATTCGCCGACCTGCTCGGCCACCCCGCACCTCCTGCGTCCGACAGCTGCATTGCTGACCGCCCACGCGGCATCAGGGAAGTCTACGGATATGACGTCGGGAGTCTCTTGAGTGAGAGGTGAACCACGCTCAGACGTGGTGGCGCAGCTCCTCGGGCAGGGGCGAGTCGAGCACGATCACGTCGTACGGGTTCGCCGCGTGGACCTTGGCCAGGTGCTCGGTGTTCACCAGCGCCCACGGCTGGTGCTCGCCGCAGCAGTCGATCAGCCGGTCCAGCGCGGTGAACGCGACCAGCGCGGTGCGGCCGTCCGGCGTGCGGCGCAGTTCGATCGACGCGCCTTCGGCTTCGACGTCGACCGGGCCGGTCGGGAGGTACAGGGCGGGCGGCAGGTTCGGGTTCGTCACCCTGACAACATAGATGGATACGTACCGCTACGCGTGACCCCGTCGGGTTGAACCGGCCACACCGCGACGGGGCGCTTCCGACGGACGGCCGCGAAGCGGCTTACGCTCTGTCTTATGCGGACTACGGCAGCGCGGACGCCCCGGTCGGCGCTGCTCACCGCGGTGCTGGCCGCGGTGGTGACCGTCGGCGCGATCGGTGCGGTGTTCCTGCTGCGGCCGCGGCCCGAGGTGGCGCCGGGGGCGGCCGAGCCCGCCGCCGCGCCGGTGACACCCGCCGTGACCTGCGGTGGCGGCCCCTGCCGCCAGCTCGCGGCGGTGACCGTCGGGGGCACGCCGGTGGTGCTGCTGACCGACACCGCGGGCGGTTCGGCGCGGCTGCGCGTCGGGCCCGAGCCGGGCACGGTGTTCGAGCTGTCGATCGCCCAGCTGGGCGTGCGGCTGGACCAGAACTCCCTGCGCTGCATCGACGGCCCGGCCCCGGCGTGCCTGGTCCGCGGGGACGTCGGCGACGACGGCACGGCCGCGTACGGCGAGCTGCTGGTCGGCAGCGGGGGAGTGTGGCGCGACCCGGGCAAGCCGTTCTACGCGGACGCCGGGACGCTGTCGCTCTACGACGTCACGGCCGACGCCAGCCCCGACGTGATCGTGGTCCGCCACGACTGCCCGGACTCCGCCTCCGGCACGCCGAAGTGCACGACGGCCCCCGTGCTCGGCGAGGTGTACGACCTGTCGGGCCGGTCGGTGGGCTGCACACGGCGGGTGACGTCGCCGTCGGACCTGCGCGGCTGGCCGGACATCCGCCTGACCCGCGCCGACCTGCGCAGCTGCCCGTCCTGAGACGCGTGAAGGCCGCCTCGAAGGTTCGAGGCGGCCTTCGACGTCGGGTGGATCAGGCGGGCGCGGGTTCCGTGTGCCGGGCCGCCGAGCCGTCGTCCGTCGTGAGCGGGCGGTCGGTCGGGGCGTCGAGGACCTCGTCGTCGAGGAGGCCTTCGCTGCGGGCCACGATCGTCGGGACCACGATCTGGCCGGCCACGTTCGTCGCCGTCCGCATCATGTCCATGATCGGGTTGACCGAGTAGATGAGCGCCAGGCCGAGCGCCACCTGCTTGGCGTCGAGGCCGATGAACGACGTCGTCAGCGTGAACGCCGTCAGCCAGCCGGTGGTCCCGGCCGTCGCCAGTGCGCCGACCACGGCGACCACGACGATGCCCACGTACTGCCAGAAGTTCAGCGACACCCCGGCCAGGTTGGCGACGAAGATCGCCGCGATCGCCGGGAAGACCGCCGCGCAGCCGTCCATCTTGGTCGCGCTGCCGAGCGGGGTCGCGAAGGCCGCGTACGCCGGCTGGACGCCGAGGTTGACCGCGGACTGGCGGGTCAGCGGCAGGGTCGCGGCCGAGGACTGCGAGGCGAACGCGAACTGGATCGCCGTGCCCGCCTTCGCGAAGAACTTCAGCGGGCTGACCTTCGCCACGAACTGCAGCAGGATCGGGTAGACGACGAACAGCACGAGCAGGCAGCCGACGTACACCGCGAGCGTCGTCGAGAACAGCGGGCGGAACAGCGCGTCGCCGTAGTTGGCGACCGCCGCGCCGATCAGGCCGATGATGCCGATCGGGGCCAGCCGGACGATCCAGCCGAGGTAGCGCTGGATGATTTCGAACACGCTGGTCGTGAAGTCCACGAACGGCTTCGCCTTGTCGCCCAGGCTGTACGCGGCCGCGCCGATGACCAGCGCGAGGAACAGCACTTGCAGCGTCTCGCCGTCGGAGAACGCTTTCACGAAGTTCTCCGGCAGCAGCCCGTTGACGAAGGCGTCCCACGAACCCCAGTGGTCGACGCTCTTCGCTGCCTTGTCGGCGTTCTTGGCCGTGGCTTCGACACCGCCGAGGCCGCCGGCGCCCGGGTTGAAGATCCGGCCGACCGCGATGCCGATCAGCGACGCGATGAACGACGTGATCGCGAACCACAGCACCGTCTTGCCGCCGAGGCGGGCGGCGGTGCGGCCGCCGCCGAGCTTCCGGAGGCTGTTGATGCCGACCACGATCGCCGTGAAGACCAGCGGGATCACCGCGATCTGCAGCAGCGTGGTGAAGATGGTGCCGATCTGGTCGAGGAGATCGGTCAGCCAGCCGGCCTCGGTCTGCCGTGCGACGACGCCCAGCAGGGCGCCGACGACGAGCGAGCCGAGAACCGCGGCCGCGAACACCCGCGGCTTGGTGTATGTCCGTACGAAAGACACGGGGCGACTCCGGTGCTCGAAAATTTCCAGTCTTGCCGGGTAACGGGAACGTCAGGCAAGGGAGGACTCTTCCGGATCACCCGAAGGTGTGGTGCCGTTCTCAGGATGCGGGAGGCTGCCAGAGATCCACGACACTCACGCCGACCTCGGCCAGCAGGCGGCGCGTGAGCGGCAGGCTGATGCCGATGACGCTCGTGTGGCCGCCGTCGAGACCGTCGACGAACCAGCCGCCCCGGCCGTCGATCGTGAAGCCGCCGGCCACCTGCAGCGGCTCGCCGCTGGCGACGTAGGTGTCGATCTCGTGCGCGCTCGGCGTGCCGAAGCGGACGGTGGTCGACTCCCAGCCGCTGGTCTCCTTCGCGCGCGTCCCGCCGTCGAGCCGGACGACCGCGTGGCCGGTGAGGAGTTCACCGGTTGCCCCCGCCATCGCGGCCCAGCGGGACCGGGCGACCTCCGGCGAACCGGGCTTCCCGACCATCTGCCCGTGGATCGACAGCATCGAGTCGCAGGCGACGACGACGGCGTCCGGGTGCGCGGCGGCGACCTGGTCGACGACCGCTTCGGCCTTGGCCGCGGCGAGCGCCATGACCAGCTCGGACGGCGACGGATCGGGCAGGGCGGCGGCGACGGCGTCTTCGTCGACGCCGGAGACGAAAACGGCCGGATCGAGGCCCGCGGAGCGCAGGAGGGCGAGGCGGGCGGGGGACTGGGAGGCGAGGACGAACTGCACGACTGAAACTTACTTGACCAGGCGGTCGTGACCGAATTGTGACCGGCGTCACGCCAGGGGAGAGCTAATTTGTTTTGGCTCGCAACTTATGGATCGACGGAACGTCACGGAGAGACCAATGCCGCTCCTCCGCACCACGAGATCATTGCGAACGACTGCGTTGGCCGGCCTCCTCCTCGCGGGCACGGCCCTCGTCCCGATGGCGTCCGCCGCCGCGACGCCGCTGTACAAGAACCCGCGCGCCTCGGTGGCCGACCGCGTCTCGGACCTGATGGCGCGGATGACGCTCGACGACAAGGTCGGGCAGATGACCGAGGGCGAGCGGGGCGCCGCGACGCCCGCCCAGTCCGCCGCCGCCCGGCTCGGGTCCATCCTCTCCGGCGGCGGCTCGGCGCCGTCGCCGAACACCCCGGCCGGGTGGGCGGACATGGTCGACGCCTACCAGCGGGCGGCGACGTCGACCGGGCTCGGCATCCCGATCGTCTACGGCTCGGACACCGTGCACGGCCACAACAACGTGCCGGGCGCCACGATCTTCCCGCACAACATCGGCCTGGGGGCCGCGGGCGACCCGGCGCTGGTTCGGCAGATCGGCGCGATCACCGCCCGGGAAGCCGCCGCCACCGGCGTCAAGTGGGGTTTCGCGCCCTGCCTCTGCGTCGCCCGCGACGACCGCTGGGGCCGCACGTACGAGTCCTTCGGCGAGGTCCCCGCCAACGCCGTCGCGAACTCCGTGGTCATCGAGGGCTTGCAAGGCTCCTCGCTCGGCACCACGACGTCGATCATGGCCACGGCCAAGCACTTCATCGGCGACGGCGGCACCACCGGCGGCGTCGACCAGGGCAACACCCAGATCAGCCTGGACGAGCTGCGGCGCATCCACCTGCCGCCGTTCCAGGCCGCGGTCGCCCACGGCGTCGGCTCGGTGATGATCAGCTTCAACAGCTGGAACGGCGTCAAGGACCACGGCAACAAGTTCCTGATCACCGACCTGCTCAAGACGGAGCTCGGCTTCTCCGGCTACGTGGTCTCCGACTGGAACGGCATCGACCAGATCGACGGCCAGGCCGGGTTCACCGCGGCCGAAGTCAGCCAGGCCGTCAACGCCGGCATCGACATGGTCATGGTCCCGAACGACTACCTGAAGTTCATCAGCACGCTGAAGGCGGAGGTCGGCAACGGGCACGTCCCGGTGTCCCGCATCGACGACGCCAACCGGCGGATCCTCACGAAGAAGTTCGAGCTGGGCCTGTTCGACCACCCGCTCACCGACCGCTCGCTGCAGCAGGACTTCGGCAGCGCGGCGCACCACGCGGTGGCCCGGCAGGCGGCGCGCGAGTCGCAGGTGCTGCTGAAGAACGACGGCGTGCTGCCGCTGGCCAAGCAGGACAACAAGATCTTCGTGGCCGGGAAGAACGCCGACGACATGGGCAACCAGGCGGGTGGCTGGACGCTCACCTGGCAGGGCCAGAGCGGCGCGCGGGTCATCCCCGGCACGACGATCCTCGACGGCATCAAGGCCGGTGCCGGGAAAGGCACGGTGGTGACCTATGACCGTGCGGGTAGCGGAATCAACTCCGGTTACAAGGTCGCGGTCGCCGTGGTGGGCGAAACGCCGTACGCCGAAGGGCAGGGAGACCGGCCGAACGGGCTCGGCCTCGACGCCGAAGACCTCGCCCTCATCGCCAAGCTGAAGGCCTCGGGGGTGCCACTATACGAGATAGGAGTCCGTCTCGTGGGCTCGGAGATGTGTATAAGAGACAGGGTTAGAACCCTCCTTACCACTCACGAGCCGCCGCGGCAGACCACCGCTCCCGCGGTCCGTGCAGGCCCCCGTTCCGGTACCCGACACCGGAACGGGGGTCTGCGCGGTTTCAGGCCGCGGCGGCTTCGGCGGCGGGCGCCGGCGTCTCCCAGCGCGGCTTGACCCGCTGCAGCACCGCGGCGGACAGGACGCCGAGCAGCAGCACGCCCATCGGCAGCAGCATCGTCACGCGGGCCGCGTCGGTCAGTCCACTGTGGACTGCCTGGGTGGCCAGCTTCCCCGCCTGCGCGGCGATCTCCGCGGGCAGTCCCGGCATCGGCGCCGGGCCGCCCGCCGAGCCGAACTCGCCGGTGTTCGCCGCCGCGTGTGCGATCCCCTCGGCGAACGGCGCCCGGTACTGGGCCGGCAGCTGGGCGGCCGCCTTCGTCGCCTCGTCCGCGATGGACGCGCTGATCCGCGCCTGCAGCAGCACGCCGATCGCCGCGCTGCCGAGCACGCCGCCGACCTGGCGGGCGGTGTTGAAGATGCCGGACGCGGTCCCGGCCAGCCGCGGCTCGACCGAACCCATCGTCAGGTTGCTCATCGGCGAGAAGATGCAGCCGATGCCGAGCCCGCACACCAGCAGCGCCGGGACGAACGTCCACGCGTTGCTGTCCGGCGTCGCCTGCAGCGCGATGATCCCCAGTCCGGCCGCGAGCGCCGCCAGGCCGAACATCACCAGGTACTTGCCGTTGACCTTGTCCGACGCGCGCCCGACGAACGGCGCGATGATCCCGGACAGCAGCGACATCGGCGCGGTGAGCAGGCCGCCCATGGTCGGGCTCAGCCCGAGCACCGACTGGATGTAGATGACCAGCGGCAGGAACATGCCGGTCATCGCGAACCCGACGGTGGTCGCGGTGAGCGTCCCGGCGGAGAAGTTCCGGTTCGAGAACACCTGCAGCGGCAGCAGCGGCTCCCGCTTGTTGAACCGCTGCCACACCAGGAAGGCGATCATCAGCACCACGCCGGCGCCGATGATCTCGAACACCGTGATGCCGCCGAAGACCGTGCCCCAGTCGTACTGCTGGCCGTTCTGGACGCCGAACACGATGCACAGCAGGGCCGCACTCGAGAGGAAGATCCCCAGCAGGTCGAACGCGTGCGCGTGCTTCGGCTGCCAGTCCGGCACCAGCATCATCGTCAGCACGATGGCGATCACGCCGATCGGGACGTTGACGAAGAAGATCCACTCCCAGCCGAGGTGGTCGACCAGCACGCCGCCGAGCAGCGGGCCGGCGATCGTCGCCAGCCCGGCGACCCCGCCCCACATGCCCATCGCCGGGCCGCGCTTGGCCGGCGGGAACAGGTGCGTGATGAACGCCAGCGTCTGCGGCGTCATCAGGGCGGCGCCGAGCCCCTGCACGGCCCGCGCGGCGATCAGCATCTCGACGTTGCCGGACAGACCGCACCACAGCGACGCGCCGGTGAACACGACGAGCCCGGCGAGGAACACCCGCTTCGGGCCGAAGCGGTCACCGAGCCGGCTGGTGAACAGCATCGGCACGGCGTAGGTGAGCAGGTAGACGCTGATCACCCAGACGACCGAGTTCAGCCCGGCGTTCAGCTTGTTCAGCATGGTCGGGATCGCGATCGACACGATCGTCGTGTCGAGCAGGATCATGAAGAAGCCGAGGCACAGCGCGCCCAGCGCTGCCCAGGGATTAGCTTGTCTTGCGTTCATCGTGGTCTTCCTTGGTGATGAGCGTGAGCTTGGGTGGTTGGTGCTCCTGGAACGGGATTCGCCCGGACCGCAGGTCCTCGGCGAGCCGTTCGGTCCACTCGAGTTCGAACTGCCGGTGGTCGCAGCTGTAGCGCCAGTCGAGCCAGTAGATCTCCGGCGTCTTGTCCTCGGTGAGGCGCTGCAGCACGGTCCGGTCGGAGGCCACCGCGGCGCGCAGCCGCATGAGCCGGGTTTCGAGCTCGTTCAACGTCGTTTCGCGCCCCAGTTCGTCGATCACGGCGAGGCCGGTCAGGTAGGCGGGGAACTCCGTGGCGACGTCCCCCAGCAGTTCGCGGCCGCGCCGGTTGAACTCGTCGAGCCCGGTCTGCGTCATGCCGTAGACGGTCCGTTCGGGCCGCCTGCCGTCGCGCTGGGTGTCGACGACCTCGATGAAACCGTCGCGGTGCAGCCGTTCCACGGTGTGGTACAGCGAGCCCGCCTTCACGTTGACCCGGGTGTCGACGTACCGCTCGCGCATGAGCGTGGCCATCTCGTACGGGTGCATGGGCTTCTCGTGGAGCAGCTCCAGCACGGCGATGCCGAGTGGCGTCAGCTTGGCCGAGGCCATGACGTGATCCCTCCAGGTCGGTTATTCCACGTGGACTATACGGCCCGGGGTAGCGATGGGTCCACGGTCATTCCGGTGACGGTCCGTACACAGCGTGCAGGCCCCCATGATCGCGTCACGGGGGCCTGCACGGCGTCTCTCAGAAGGGCCAGTCGGCGCTGTGACCCCGCTCGAGCAGCGGGATCATCCGGAAGGCCTGGTCGCTCAGCCCGCCGAACGCGTGCCGGTGCGCACCACCGGACGGCGCGTGGCCGGCCCGGTACCCCGCCAGGTTCCAGGTGTACAGCGGCACGTGCGCGGGCAGCGCCTGCCCGACGTCGCCGTACGCGGCCTGCTCGTCGGTGAGGATCACGACGCGGTCGTGCTTCGCGAAGTGCTTCTTCACCGCGCCGGCGGTGTCGGTGCCACCGCCGATGAAGAACCCGCCGGACTTCCAGCGCTCGACGTCGCTCAGCAGCGAACCACCCGGCCGCAGCTTGAACACCTTGGTGCCCCGGCCGCCACCCCAGTAGCTGTCCGAGAACGACACGACGTCGGCCTTCGCGCAGCGCCGGCCGAGCGCCAGGCCGAACACCGCGGCCGCGTCCCAGCGCATCAGGCTGCCGTCCCGGCTGAAGCGGTCGTTCATCGACGCCGACGTGTCGACGAGGACCAGCGTCCGCCCGGTCAGCACCGGCACGTTCGCCAGCGCGTGCGCGATCGCCTGCTCCAGCGCCCACGCCCACCGCAGCGACGGCGCGGCGCGGTAGGCCGAGAGGAACCGCATCGGCAGCTGCCGCGACTTCGCGACCTGCGCCGGATCGGCAAGCCGCGCGGCGACCTGCCGCGCGACCGCGTCCGAGACGCCGGCCTCGTCGAAGTTGCGGAGGTTCCGCAACTGCGCCATGTAACCCATCGAGGGGATCAGCGCCTCCCAGACGCGGGCGTCCAGGGGGCCCTGCAGCCAGCCGGCGACCGACTCCCACGTCATGCCCGCCGCGCGCAGCACGGCGGCGGCGTCCGGGCGGTCGAACAGCTTCCGGCGGTCGGTGACGTCCCAGCTCATCAGCTCCGCGCGGGCGCGCAGGGTCTCGAGCGCGGCCGGGATCGCGTTGCCGCGGTCGTGCCGCTCGTCGAGGATGTGCCGGAACAGCTCGCCCCCGCCGGCCGGATGGGTCAGCTCGAGGACGTCGGCGAACCGGAACGCGCGTGCGGCGGAGTCCCACTTGACGAAGGACCGCTCGTCGTAGAGCCGGGCGGCCGCGTCGGCGACGCCGCGCTTGACCGGCTTCGGCACGGCCCGGCCGTGCACGGAAGTCCAGTACGCGAGCAGCTCGCCGGGCTCGTCGGCCCGCTGCAGCACGCCGTCGACGACCTGACGGCTCAGCCCGTCGAGCCCGGCGTCCCGGCGCGCCTTGGCGAACTCGGCCGCGCCGACGAGCGACGCCGTGCGCAGGTTCGCGTCCGTGCGCAGCCAGCGCAGGAACCGGGCGGTCCACTCGGGATCGTCCAGTGTGGACTGGCGGACGAGCTCGGCGTAGCGCGTGTCGCGCGTCTCGTCGGACTCGTAGAAGGTGTGCTCGCCGACCAGGTTCGTCACGGCGAGCAGGAACAGCTCGGACTTCGTGTCGCGCGCGTAACCGGCGCCGCCCTGGTGGGTGACGGTGGACGGCATGGCCTCGCTGCGGACCGGAGAGGTCGCGGCCGGTGCTCGTGCGGTGTTGAACTTGCTCATTCTTCCCCCTCTTGCGGAGGGAGCCACGGCCACAGCGATGCCCGAGATCGAAGTCGGTGAAGGTACATAGCTGCTCTAGGCCACTGAGCTACCGGACCGCGAGTGATCCGGGAGGGATTCGAACCCCCGACCTGCCCATTAGGAGTGGAAGTAACCCTCGCCTGCGCACCGGGCACCGGTGTGGCCGTGGCTCCCGAGATCTTCGTTGCCCGCGGGTTCTCGGTTACAGCAAGAAGTAACCGCGGGCTTCGCACCGGGAGTGCGGTGATCCCAAGGTAGCAAGGGATCGACCGTGGCTCGACCGAATTAACCGTTGAGGTAGGCCAGCACCGCCCGCACCCGCCGGTGGGTGTCGTCCGACGGGGGCAGGTCCAGCTTGGTCAGGATGTTGCCGATGTGCTTCTCCACCGAGGGCGGCGCCAGCACCAGCTCCGCGCAGATCGCCGAGTTCGAAAACCCCTGGGCCACCAGCCCCAGCACCTCGCGCTCGCGGGCCGTCAACGCGTTGATTCCGCGGTCGGTGTTGTTGCGGGCGAACAGCTGCCGGACCACCTCCGGGTCCATCGCCGTGCCGCCCGCCGCCACGCGCTCGATGGCGTCCAGGAATTCGTCCAGCGCCGTGACGCGGTCCTTGAGCAGGTAGCCCACCGCGCCGTTGCCGTCCGCGATCAGCTCGGCCGCGTACGCCCGCTCCACGTACTGCGACAGGATCAAAATCGGTGTCTTCGGCTCGCGGGCGCGGATCGCCAGTGCCGCGCGCAGGCCCTCGTCGCGGAAGCCCGGCGGCATGCGCACGTCCACAATGGACAAGTCCGGCCGGTGCTCGGCCACCGCCGCCTCCAGTTCCGGGGCGGTGGACACCGCCGCGACCACCGTGTGGCCGGTGTCGGTGAGCATGCGGACCAGTCCGTCCCGCAGCAGCATGAGGTCTTCGGCGATCACGATGCGCATGGCAGCTCCGCGAGGATGGTGGTCGGGCCCCCGGCGGGGCTGGTGACGGACAGCGTGCCGTCCAGGGCTTCGACGCGGCGGCGCAGACCGTCCAATCCGGACCCCGAGCCGTCGGCGCCGCCGCGGCCGTCGTCACGGACTTCGAGCGACAGCAGGTCGGGCGTGCGCGTGAGGGTGATCGCGCACGAGCTTGCCTCCGCGTGCTTGACGACGTTCGCCAGCGCCTCCGCCGTGACGAAGTACGCCGCGGATTCGACCGCCGCCGGAAGCTCGCCCAGGTCGGCGGCTCGCACCTCGACCGGCAGGGGAGCGTCGCCGGCCAGTGCGGCCAGTGCCTCGACGAGACCGCGGTCGGTCAGGATCGGCGGGTGGATGCCACGCACGAGCCGCCGCAGCTCGGCCAGCGCGTCGTCGAGCTGGCGCCGGGCCGTCTGGACGTCGTCGCGCGCAGGCTGTCCTGACGTGCGCATCTTGCGGTCCGCCAGCGCGAGCGTCATGCCGGCCGCGACGATCCTCGCCTGGGCACCGTCGTGCAGGTCGCGTTCGATCCGCTGCAGCTCCGCCGCCTGGGCGTCGACGACCCGGCGGCGCGTCACGGCGAGTTCGCGGGCGCGCCGGGCCAGCCGTTGCCGGGGCCCGGGTTCCAGCAGCGCTGCCGCCGCCCGGGCCTGCAGCCGGGCCGCCGTGGTGACCACCCACCAGGCGACCGGCGCCAGCGCCAGGCCCAGTGCGGTGAGGGTGAACCGGCCGCCGGCCGTGTTGAACAGCCAGTCCACCAGCGGCGGCAAGTACGGGTTCGGCACCGCCCACAGCCACAGCGGCGCGACGATCGCGGCGACGTCCACGACCCCCGCGACCACGCCGGCGAACCCGGCGACCGCCACCGGGACCAGCAGCAGCAGCCAGGCGAGGTCGCGCCAGGTCGCCGGGTCGCGGACGAGCAGGCGGCCGCGGGTCCACGGGTTCCGGCCGGAGGCCGGCTCGTACGGCGTTTCGACCGGGCGTCGCAGCACCAGCGCCGCCCGCCACCGCTCCAGGCGGGTGATCCGGCGGGTCACCCAGGTCGCGGCGAGGAACGCCGGCGGCGCCAGCCAGGTGAACGACAGCAGCCCGCTGACCAGCGTGGTGACCAGGGCCCACACGAAGGTGACGGGTCCCAGCACCAGGCTGGTCAGCAGGTGGGCGAGCGCGAGGCCCGCGCGGCGGAGCACGCGATCAACCTAGCGGGAGTGCGCGGCGCTTGATCACGAAACGAGCCCGAACGGCCCCGGCGGCGATCCCGAGCAGGCCCACCCCGCCCAGCAGCGTCAGGTACCGCAGGGGTTCGGCGAACAGCCGCCACTGCCCGTCCTGCGCGACGCTGAACGTGCCGACCACGGCCCCGGTGATCACGCAGCCGAGAACGAGGGCGACGGCCACCGTGATCAGCGTTTCGCGGCCGAGCATCCGGTGCAGCTGCCGGGCGGTCGCGCCGGCCAGGCGCAGGTCGGCGAACTCGCGGCGGCGGGCGCCGGTCGCGATGGCGAAGGTGTTGACCACGGCGATCGCGGTGAACCCGAGCGAGATGACGACCATCAGCTCCCAGGCGGCCTGCTGGTTCTGCACGTCCGCGGTGCCCTCGCGGGGCTCGGCGGTGCTGGTGGCGGCGAGCGTCGGCCACTGCGCGAGATCCGGCGTGCCGCGGAGGTAGAGCGCGCCGACGAGCCCGCGGGGGTCGTGCGCGGCGACGGTGCCGGCGTTCAGGACGAGGTCGCCGAAGCCGCGCCAGTTCGCGTAGACCGCGGTCACGGTCAGCTCGGCCTTCGTGCCGTCGGACAGCCAGAACACCGGCTTGTCGCCGACGTGCCAGCCGCGCGCTTCGGCCAGCGGGCCGCTGACGGCGACCGTGCCGTCACGCGGGTCGAGCTTGCCGTCGGTGACACCGAGGTCGAGCGCCTGCTCGCCGGCCGTCCGCAGCCCCTGGGCCGCGTAGTCCTCCGGCTTGCCGTCCTGGTCGACGACGACGCGGGTGCCGAGCGTGGCCGCCGAGCCGGTCACCCCGGGCTGGGCGGCGACCTGCGCCGCTGTCGCCAGCGGCAGGCCCGGGCCGTTGGTCGCGGCGACGCGGACGGTCGCCGCCGACGTCCGGGCGGCCTGCTGGTCCGCCGTCACCTCGGTGAGGATGTCGCCGTTCAGCAGCATCGTGGCGTTGATCGCGAACATCAGCGTCAGCGGGATCGCGACGCCGACGACGCGCCGGGACTCGGCGCGGGTCATCGCGCCGGCCACCCGGCCGAGCACGCCGGTCAGCGCGGCGAGGCGGGACAGCACGCCGGTCAGCGCGCCGACGACGATCGGGCCGAGCGCGGCGGCCGCGCACAGCAGCAACGAACAGGAGACGAACCCCATGCCCATGCCGAACGGGCCGCCCAGCGGCACCAGGCTCAGCACCGCGACCGCACCCAGGACCAGCACGGCGGCCACGACGATCCGGGGCACCCAGCCGACGCGGCCGGCGGTGACGGTCTCGCGAAGCGCCTGCGTCGGCGCGATCCGGACGGCCCGGCGGGCGGCGAGCGCGGTGGCGAACACCGTCACCAGCAGGCCGAGCGCGACCGCGGCGACGAGCACGAAAGCGTTGTAGGACACGGTGAACTGCGGCGGCACCGCGCCCAGTTCCCGGAACCGGCGGGCGACCAGTTCGGCGACGACGATCCCGGACGGCACCGCGGGCAGCGCCGCGACCAGCGTGACGAGCGTGATCTCCAGCCGCAGCATGCGGCGCAGCTGCCGCGGGGTCGCGCCGGCCGTGCGCAGCAGCGCCAGTTCCCGCAGCCGCTGCCGGACGGCGAGCGACACCGTGCCGGTGAGCACGAACACCGCGGCGAACCCGGTGATGCCGAGGACGAACCCGAAGATCGAGATCGCGCCGATGTAGTCGGGGACCGCGCCGGGCAGGTCGGCGCGCACCTTGTCCGCTCCCGTGTGGACGGTCGCGGTGGTTCCCAGCCGATTGCCCAGCGCGGCGATCCCGGCCGCAGACGCCCGGACCGCGACGGCGGTCGGGCCGGTCAGCCCGGACAGCTCGGCGACCTGCGCGTCCGCGACGAACACCGCGGCCTGGCCCGGGACGTTCCCGCTGACGACCCCGGCCACCCGCAGCTCCCGCGTCCCGGTCCGGCTGGTCAGCCGCACGGTGTCGCCGGCGTGGGCGCCGAACTCCTGCTGCAGCACGACTTCGCCGGGCTTCGGCGCGGCGCCGTCCTGCAGCGGGTACGGCGTCAGTGCGGCGGACGCCCAGCCGTGGGCGACGGTCGCGGCGTCGGGAGCGCGCATCGGCTTCCCGTTGACGTCCAGCGAAACGGGGAACGCGTAGTCGGCGACGGCTTCGGTGACGCCGGGCGTTCCGGCGACCGCGGAGACCACCTCGGGCGAGAGCGGCTGCGCGCCGGAGAGCCGCTCGTCCTTCGTCTTGACCTTGACCTTGTCGCCCTTGTCCGTCGCCGTGGTCAGCGTGATCGACCGCTCGCCGGCGACCATCGCGTCCACGGTGCCGAACCGGTCCGCGCCCGGCCCGGCGGTCAGCACCGACCAGAGCAGCAGGCCGCTGCCCGCGATCAGGGCGATCGCGAGGAACGCCGTGAGGAACGTGCCGGTGAACGAGCCGAGGCGGTGCCGCACGCTCGCGGCGGCCAGTTTCGTCATCATCGCGTGAGCTCCACCATCCGGGCGGACACCTGCTGGGCCGACGGCGCGAACAGCTCGCCCGCGAGCCGCCCGTCGGCCAGAAACACGACGCGGTCGGCCCACGCGGCCGCCGCCGGGTCGTGCGTCACCATCACGAAGGTCGCGCCGACCTCGTCGACGAACCGGCGCAGCAGCGCGAGCACCTCGCGCCCGGTGCCGAGGTCCAGCGCGCCGGTCGGCTCGTCGCCGAAGATCACCGCGGGCCGGCCGGCCAGTGCACGGGCCAGCGCGACGCGCTGCTGCTGGCCGCCGGAAAGCTGGCCGGGGCGAGCCTTTTCGCGCCCGGCCAGGCCGACGCGCTCGACCAGCTCGCGCGCCCACTTCTTGTCCGGCCGCTGCCCGGCCAGCTGCTGCGGCAGCAGGATGTTGTCCCACACCGAAAGCGCGTCGACGAGGTTGAACGACTGGAACACGAACCCGACGTGCGCGCGCCGCACGGCGGTCAGCTTGGGCTCGCGGAGGGTGGCGATGTCCTGGCCGGCCAGGACGACCCGGCCCGAGGTGGGCCGGTCGAGGCCCGCCGCGCAGTGCAGCAGCGTCGACTTCCCGGACCCCGACGGGCCCATGACGGCGGTGAACGTGCCCGGCCCGAACCCGGCGCTCACGCCGTCGAGGGCCCGGACGCCACCCGGGTGCACCTTGGTGACCCCGGTCAGCTCGACCACGTCCCGCGGCGGAGCCTGCTTCGAATCCTGGAGGAGAACCATGGGAGAAATCCTGCTGGACCTGGGCGTTCGGTCCTACCGGGCAGGCGATGATTTCCGGGGTAGGGCTGGCCCTACCCCCCAAAAGAAGTTCGTACCAAGAATTACCTGTGCTATGTTCGTAGTACGAACTAACTGGGAGGAATCATGGTGCACTTCGGTATCGGCGTGTCCACAGCGGTCGCCGCCGTCCCCGGCACCCTCGAACTCGCCGTCCAGGCCGACCGGAGTGGTCTGGACCTGATCACCGTCTCCGATCACCCGTACCACGCCGACCGGCTCGACGCGTACGCCGAACTCGGCGTTCTGCTGGGCCGGACCGAACGGATCTCCGGCCTGGTCAGCGTCACGAACCTGGCCACGCGGCCCGCGTCGATGCTGGCCAGGACCGTCACCTCGCTGTCCGCGCTGACCGGCGGCCGGATCGTGCTCGGCATGGGCGTCGGCGGGCTCTGGGACGACATCGCGCGGCTCGGCTTCGCCAAGCTGACGCCGGGACAGGCCGTCCGGGCCTTCGAAGAGGGCATCCGCCTCGTCAAGCTGCTCGGCGGGGGCGGCGAACCGGTCACCTTCGACGGCGAGTTCTACCAGGTCACCGACCTGGCACCCGCCGAAGAGCAGATGCCGCCCGTGTGGACCGGGTCCGTCGGGCCGAAGTCCCTCGCCGTCACCGGGCGGGTCGCCGACGGGTGGATGCCCGGGCACGCCGCCGACTGGCTCAGCGAGCGCTACCGCACCTCACGGCCGGTGATCGACAAGGCCGCCGCCGAAGCCGGGCGCGACCCGGCCGACATCGCCACCGTCTACAACTTCCCCGGGCGCATCACCGCGGAACCGCTCGCCAGGACCCGCGCCGACGACGGCCGCTGGATCGGCGGGTCGCCCGCCCAGTGGATCGAGGAACTCACCGGTGCCGTGCTGGAGCACGACGCCGCCGGGTTCGTGCTGTTCGGACCCGGCGGCAGCACGCCCGACCGGACCGCGGCCGCGCGGTGGGCCGCGGAAATCGTGCCCGCCATCAGGGAAGCCGTAGGCTGACGGGATGGGGAAGAGCGGGGCGGACCTCGGTGTGGTGGCCGGGCTCGTGCGGGCGTCGTTCCTGGTGAACGCCGTCTACACCGAGTCCGCCCGCGAGTACGGGCTCACCGTGCAGCAGGGCCAGCTGCTGTGCGTGCTGATGGGCCGGCCGTACGGCATGGGCGACCTGGGCGCGACGCTCGGCCTCGAGAAGTCGAGCCTCACCGGCCTGGTCGACCGCGCGGTCCGGCGCGGGCTCGTCCGCCGCGCGCCGGACCCGGACGACCGCCGGGCCGTGCACGTCCTCCTGACCCCGGAAGGCCGCGAACTCGCGGAGGACTTCTACGCGGCGACGTGCCGCCGGGTCGACGACCTGGCCGCCCGGCTGAGCCCGCCCGAGCGCGACCGGCTCGGGGCCCTGCTCGGCACCATCGTGCGCGAGAACGAAGCCCCGACGGTCTTCCTCGACACCCTTCAGGCCTGAGGCAAACCCGAAGCGCGCCAAGCGTCTTCGCCGGGGTGAAGCGGCTTGTGCAGCGCAGTGGCGTGATCGCCCCACCACGACGTACGCGCCTTCGGCTGCTCCGGCGCCTTCGCGGCCGAAGCGGCGGCGACGACCGCCGTCAGCGCCGCCAGCTCGGCGTCGCTCGGGTTTCCTCGGACCACCCTCAGCAGGGGACGCTGCTCGCTCACAGCGGGATGTTCCCGTGCTTCTTGGGCGGCAGCGATTCCCGCTTGTTCCGCAGCAGCGACAGCGCCCGCGCGACGTGCCCGCGGGTGTGCGCCGGCACGATCACCGAGTCGACGTACCCGCGCTCGGCGGCCGCGTACGGGTTCAGGAGCGTGTCCTCGTACTCCTGGATCAGGTCGGCCCGCAGCGCGTCGACGTCCTGACCCTCGGCCGCCGCCTTCGCCAGCGTCTTGCGGTGGACGATGTTCGCCGCGCCCTGCGCGCCCATCACCGCGACCTGCGCGGTGGGCCACGCCAGGTTGAGGTCGGCGCCGAGGTGCTTCGAGCCCATGACGTCGTACGCGCCGCCGTACGCCTTGCGCGTGATCACCGTCACCAGCGGGACGGTCGCCTCCGCGTAGGCGTAGATCAGCTTCGCGCCGCGGCGGATGATGCCGTTCCACTCCTGGTCGGTGCCCGGGAGGAAGCCCGGGACGTCGACGAAGGTCAGCACCGGGATGTTGAACGCGTCGCAGGTGCGGACGAACCGCGCGGCCTTCTCGGACGCGTCGATGTCGAGGCAGCCGGCGAACTGCGTCGGCTGGTTGGCCACCACGCCGACGCTGTGGCCGTCGACGCGGCCGAAGCCGACGATGATGTTCGGCGCGAACAGCTCGTGGACCTCGAGGAAGTCACCGTCGTCGACGACGCGGGTGATCACCTCGTGCATGTCGTACGGGGTGTTCGGCGAGTCCGGGATGATCGTGTCGAGCTCGCGGTCGGCGTCGGTGACGTCGTCGAAGAACCCGGGCCGGTCGGCGGGCGGCTCGAACACCGGCGCGTCCGACAGGTTGTTCTGCGGCAGGTAGGAGAGCAGTTCCTTGACGTAGGCGATGGCGTCCTCGTCGTCGGAACCGAGGTAGTGCGCGACACCGGACTTCGTGTTGTGGGTGCGGCCGCCGCCGAGCTCCTCGAAGGTGACGTCCTCGCCGGTGACCGTCTTCACGACGTCCGGGCCGGTGATGAACATCTGCGAGGTCTCGTCGACCATCACGACGAAGTCGGTCAGCGCGGGGGAGTAGACGTGCCCGCCGGCGTTCGCGCCCATGATCAGCGAGATCTGCGGGATGACGCCGGAGGCCTTGACGTTCCGGTTGAAGATCTCGCCGTAGAGGCCGAGCGAGACGACACCCTCCTGGATGCGCGCGCCGCCGCCCTCGTTGATGCCGACGATCGGCCGGCCGGTCTTGATCGCCAGGTCCATCACCTTGACGATCTTCTCGCCGTAGACCTCGCCGAGGCTGCCGCCGAAGACCGTCACGTCCTGGCTGAACACGCACACCGGGCGGCCGTCGACGGTGCCGTACCCGGTGACGACACCGTCGCCGTACGGGCGGTTCTTCTCCTGGCCGAAGTTGGTCGAGCGGTGCCGGGCCAGCTCGTCGAGTTCGACGAAGGAGTTCTCGTCGAGGAGCAGCTCGATCCGTTCGCGGGCGGTTTTCTTGCCCTTGGCGTGCTGCTTCTCCACCGCACGGGCCGAGCCCGCGTGGACCGCCTCGTCGTAACGGCGGTACAGGTCGGCCAGCTTGCCGGCCGTGGTGTGAATGTCCGGTTCGTCCTCGGGCGGCGTCCCGAGCGGCTCCGTCGCACTGCTCATTCCCGGGAGCTTAACTACTTGTCGGTCACTTCGCGTGTGGCGTAGGCAACGTTGGGGCGGGCCGGATCAGGCCCGACTCGTACGCCGCTATCACCAGCTGGGCCCGGTCTCTGGCCGCCAGCTTGTGCAACAGCCTTCCGATGTGGGTCTTCACCGTGGCTATTCCCACGTGGAGCCGCGTCGCTATCTCGTCGTTCGACAGGCCTCTGGCGATCAACGTCAGGACCTCCTGCTCTCTCGCCGTCACTCCGGCCAACCTGGTCACCGGGCCCGGCGGGAGCCTGGCGAACTCGGCCACCAGGCGTCTCGTCACCGAGGGAGCCAGTAGCGCGTCACCTTGGGCCACCACCTCTATCGCCGCCAGGAGGTCCGGTGGTCTCGTGTCCTTCAGGAGGAAGCCGCTCGCTCCGGCTCTCAATGCCGCATACACGTACTCGTCCAGGTCGAACGTGGTCAGCATCAGGACCTTGACCGGCGTCTCCGCGCAGATCCTGCGTGTTGCCTCGATGCCGTCCATCTCCGGCATCCGGACGTCCATCAGGACCACGTCCGGGTGCTCCCTGCGGGTCAGGGCCACCGCCTCGACGCCGTCCGATGCCTCGCCCACCACCTCCAGGCCCGGGGCGCTGTCCACCAGGACCCGGAAGCTCCCGCGCAGCAGGGCCTGGTCGTCGGCGATCAGGACGCGGGTCATCGGCGGGCCACCGGTTCGTACGGCAGGCGCGCGTACACGCGGAAGCCGGTTTCGGCCGGTTCAGCCGAGAACTCGCCGTCGTAGACCGCTACGCGCTCGCGCATTCCGATCAGGCCGTGGCCCGGTTGGGCCGCTCCGCCGCGGCCGTTGTCGCTCACCTCGATGCTCACTTCGCCCTCTGTGCCCTTGATGTGGATTCGGCATTCCGTTGCGTTCGCGTGCTTCACCACGTTGGTCAGGGCCTCCTGGGCGATGCGGTACACCGACTGTCCTACGCCGCCCGGGAGCTCGGTCAGGTCGTCGATGACCAGGTCCACTTCCGGGCCCGCCAGTTGTGCGCGCTCGGCGAGGGCCCGCAGGTCGTCCAGGGTCGGGGCGGGGGCCAGGGCCGGGACGCCCGTTCCGTCGCGCAGCACCCCGAGCATGCGGCGCAGCTCCGCCAGCGTCTCGCGGCTCGTGTCTTCGATGACGCGCAGCGCGTCGCGGGCCTGGTCCGGCTGCTCGAGCGCCACGTGGTTGCCGACCGCGGCCTTCACCGCGATCAGGCTCATGCTGTGCGCGACGACGTCGTGCATCTCGCGGGCGATTCGCAGCCGCTCCGCCGAAACCGCTTGCTGGGCATGGTTTTCGCGCTCGATCGCGGCGTGCTCGCGGCGGCCGTGGACGGCGACGCCGAGGGCGAACCCGACGATCAGGGCCGACGCCCCGAAGTTCACCGTCGTCGCCGTGCTCGGGTTCGGCACCGCGACCCCGACCAGCCCGACCCCGAGCAGGCCGGCCGCGAATCCGACCCGCGAAGCGCGGCTGCCGCGCTGGACGACGAACGTGTACAGCGCGCAGCCTGCGGACACGACCGCGATGGCCAGCACCGGGCCGCCGATCGGGACCGCCGCCGCCGCCGTCACCAGGGACAGGAGGTACGCCGGGCGTGGTGACCAGCGGCGGAGCACGATCGGGACGACGCTCACCGCGAGGACCGTCCAGCCGAGCCAAGCGGGCAGCCACAGCGGCAAGGCCCACGCACCGGCGGCGAGGTTGCCGCCGGCGCCGAGGGTCAGCACCAGGACGGCCAGCACGTCCAGGACCACGCGAAAGCGCATGCCCCGAACGTAATGCCGGCCCCGGCCGGGCGCGTCAACCTTGGGTCGGATGCTCCGCGTAATGCTTCTTCACGGCTTCGACGCGCTCGGGCGGCCAGCCAGGCAGGTCGACGCCGTGGGTGGCGGCGAACAGCCGGTCGGCCTGCTCGTGCCGCCTGGCCAGCTGCGCCGGGACGTCGTCCCCGGCCGCCTCGGTGAACTCGACGCGGGTGCCTTCGCCCGGGTCGTGCACCAGGTGCCAGCCGGGTTCGTCCGGCAGCAGCGGGCGCAGCTCGTCCACGGGCTTCCAGCCGAGGTCGCGGCGGAAGCGGATCGTGCCGTCGGCGAGGACCTCGCCGACGTCGAGACCGAATTCGGCCACGTAGGACGCCATCCGGTCGTGCCACTCCGGCGGCGGTTCGGCGACGCTGCCGTCGAGCCACGCGTCGAGGGCGGCCAGGCAGACGTCCCAGCCGGCGGCGGTCCGGCCCGCGGCCAGCTTCGCGATCGCCGGGTCGCCGCGGCCGAAGGTGTGGGTGAACTCGAGGAGGCTGCCGTCGCCGTCGGGGGAGATCAGCCAGCGCAGGGTGTCGTCGTTCCAGACGAAGGTGAACTCGCGCGGCGGGTCGGCGGTGACGACCCGCCCGGTCGTCGTGCCGTCCTCGCCGGGGAAGGTGAACCGGATCGTGCCGCCGTCCCGCAGCTCGACGTCGACCCGGGCGGGGAACCAGTGCGCGAGCTCGGCCGGGTCCGTGATCGCCCGCCACACCTTCTCCGGTGCGTGCTTCAGCCGGCGTTCCAGCCGGAGTGCGGGGCGTTCGTCGGCGGTCACCAGCTCGGCCACGGCGTCCTCCCTTGCGGTTGCCTGTGCCGGTATATAACCACCGGGGAATATTCAGGTCAAGCGCCGCGGACGGCGATGACCGCGGTGGCGAGCTCGGGGTCGCCGGCGGCCTTGTCGAGCGCGGTCCGCAGGACCGTGGTGTACGTCGGTTCCGTTTCGGCGTAACGCTTGCGGCCGGCGTCGGTGATCACCGAGTAGACGCCGCGGCGGTCGTCCTCGCACAGGTCGCGGACGGTCAGGCCGGCGTCTTCGAGGCGGGCGCACATCCGGCTGACCGAGCTCTGGTTGAGGCCGAGCGCCTCGGCGAGCTCCTGCATCCGCAGGCCGCCCCGCGGGCCCGCGGCGAGCTTCCCGAGCGCGCGGTACTCGGACAGCCCGAGCCCGTGGCGCCGCTGCAGCGCTTTGGCGAGTTCCTGCTCGATCCGGGCGTGCAGCACGAGCACGCGGCCCCAGGCCTGGGCGTCGACGGTCATCTTCCGGCCTCCTCTTGACGCCAGGATAGTCCAGGGACAGTATTTATATGTACATGCAAATAACTGGAGGGGTTCGGACATGAGCGACCGCAGCTTCCTGTTCCTGGTCGGCGCCGCGCGGGCCGGCGGCAACACCGAGATGCTGGCCCGGCGGGCGGCGAAGGAACTGCCCCAGGACGTGGACCAGCGGTGGATCCGGCTGCCGGAGCTGCCACTGCCGCCGTTCGAGGACCGCCGCCACGGCGCGGGTTCGCACCCGGAGCCCGGCGAGCACGAGCAGCTGCTGATGGACGCGACGTTCGCCGCGACCGACATCGTGATCGTGTCGCCGGTGTACTGGTACTCGGTGTCGGCGAGCGTGAAGCTGTACCTGGACTACTGGTCGGGCTGGATGCGCCTGCCAGTGGAGTTCAAGCCGCGGATGCGCGGCAAGGCGCTGTGGGGCGTGAGCGTGCTGAGCGAGACCGCGCGCGAGGCTCAGCCGCTGATCGGCACGCTGGAGCTGTGCGCCGAATACCTGGGCATGCACTGGGGCGGCGTGCTCCTCGGCAACGGCAGCCGCCCCGGTGACGTGCTGCTGGACGCCGACGCGATGACGGCCGCGCAGACGTTCTTCGCCGGCGCGGACCTGGTCAACGCCTAAGCAAGCGTGCGGAGGAGCTTGCGGACGTCGGCGGCATTGTGAGGGTAGCCGGTCTCGTCGTAAATGGCGGCGGCCTGCTCCCAGTGTTCGATGGCCTCGTCAGTCCGGCCGAGTTCGTGCAGGCCGCTCGCGAGGACCTTCAGTGGCTCGGCGACGGTCATGTCGCGGTGGTACGGACTGCCACGGCCCAGAGAGATCGCCGACAGGCACAAGGAATTTGCTTTGTCGAAGTCGCCCAAGCCGCACCAGGCGCGCGCCAGGTGCGTCAGCGCCCCGGATTCGCCTTCGAGATCGCCGATGCGTCGGCGTATGCGCAGATCGCGCTCGCCGTGCTCGAGGGCGCGCCGGTAGTCACCAAGGCCGGCGTAGGCCGAGCCGAGGTTGCCCTCCACCACCGCCTCCCAACGTCCAGTGCCCTTGGTCAGGGGAAGCGCCAAAGCAAACCACCGAGCTGCCTCCTCGAATCGCCCCTGCAGACGGTGAAGCAGGCCGCGGTCGTTGAGCAGGGATATCTCCAGCTCCACCTTGTTCAGTTGCTTGATCAAGACAGCCGCACGGTCGAGGTCGGCGCCGGCCTCGACCGTGCGGCCCAGCCGGGTGGCAACGTCCGAATGGCTCAACAGGAGGAAAGCCTCCTGGCTGGGGTTGCCGGTCCGGCGTGCGGCGACAACGCCGATCAGAGTGGCGTCAAGCCTGTCGCGCGGGCTTCCCACGGAAGTGAGGAAGCGAGTGGCGTGGGCGAGCGGGACGGTGTGGTGGTCGAGCTGATGATCCGCGGAGTACTGCAGGGCGGCCAGGATGTTGATGCGTTCGGAGACGAACCATGACCAGGCGGCGTCGAAACCGGTGAGGGGCCGCGGGTGAGCTGGTTCGGCCAAGACAGCGGGCATTCGCGAATAGTACGGGTGGACCTGGATGTCCAGGGTATAAGCGGTGTAGGTGTACCATGTCAGCATTGATTCGAGTGCCTGGTTGCGGCTCTCGACAGGGTCGTGGCGGTGGGCTTGGTCGACCGAGTAGGTGCGAAGCAGGTCGTGAAACCGGTAGCGGCCTCCAGGTGCTGGTTCGATCAGGTGCGCGCTTGTCAGCGCGGCGAGCATCCGACGGACATCGGCGGGCGGTAGCTCGGCAAGCGCGGCAGCGGCAGCCAAGGACATGTCCGGCCCGGGGTGCAGACCGAGTCTCCGGAACAGACGAGCTTGCTGGGCGGGCAGACGCCGGTACGACCAGTCGAACACGGCCCGGATCGCGGAACGCTCATCCGAAGCTTCGCTGAGGATGTCCAGTCGGGTTTGATCATCGGTGAGTTCTGTGACGACGTCGGTGACGGACAGATGCGAATGGGCGGCGATGCGGCTCGCGGCAATTCTCAGAGCCAGCGGCAGCCGCGCGCAAAGCCGGACCAGTTCGCTCGTGGACTCGGATTCGGCGGCGACGCGGTCGGCGCCGATGATCCCGGTGACCAGTTCGTGAGCCTCGGAGGGAGTGAGCAGATCGAGGGTGAGCCGGTGGGCGGCGTCGGTGACGACGAGTCCGGTAAGGCTGTCGCGGCTGGTCACCACCACCATGCAACCGGGGGCGCTGGGCAGTAGCGGACGGACTTGCTCAGCGCTGTGAGCGTTGTCCAGAACAAACAAAAGACGTTTGCTTGCTGTCAATGAGCGCAGCAGTGCCGCTTGGGCGTCGACATCGGTGGGAATTGCGCTGGAGGCGACACCCAGGGCGCGCAAAAAGCCGCTCAAGGCTTCGGCCGTGGTGGCGGGAGTGCCTGGTCCGTACCCGCGCAGGTTGATGTGTAGCGTCCCATCGGGAAAACGGTCTTGGACGCGATAGGCCCAGTGCAAGGCGAGGGTGGTTTTGCCGATTCCGCCCGCCCCATCGACCGCAGTGATCACCACCGACGGGGTCGCTTGCCCGGACGCGCCGCCGAGCCGAGCGGGGCCGGGTGGGAGCAAAGCGTCGAGAGCCGTCAGGTGCTCGGCCCGGCCGGTGAAGTCTCGGACGGCCGCGGGCAGCTGGCGCGGCACGACCTCGGATGGGTTGGTGCGCGCCGGTCCCGTTGTCGAGGCACCCTGAGGGGCGAGCACGGCGGTATCAGTCAGGTAAGGGTGGTCGGGAAGCGTGATCCAGCCGCGCGTGTCGACCTCCTTCATCACGACCGTGACCGGGTGCCAGGTGGTGGGTGCTGCCGCGGGAACATGGCGGACTACGTCATCGAACAGCCGCTCCGATGCAATCACCGCCAGAACGCCGGGTGATGCGGCCAATGCGGCTTTCAATGGAGGTGAGTCGCATAAGCGGAACGTCATGATCAAAGAGGACGACGTGACACCGTGCATGTCGTAGCCGACCTCGCCCGCGTTCAGCGCCACTCGTAGCCGGATCCGCTGCGCCTCGGGGTGCGTTTCGTTGTGTACTCGCAGCTGTGTGACGAGTGCGGGTAGTGCGGCCTCCAAAAACGCCGCCTTGTCAGCTTCGGCTGGTACGAGCGCGAACACCGCGTCTCCGCTCGCCTCGCGGTAACTTTCCTCCCACGGCGTTTCGGTAGCGGCGAAGGTTGCCCGCATGATCGAATGAAGGCCATCGCGCACGGCCTGCAGATGGAGACCCGTTCGTCGCGGGTCGCCGAATCCTTCGACATCTGCCACCACGATCAAGTGGTGCCGCAAATTACGGCCGCCCACCATCTCGGCTCCCTCCCTGGCTGCCAATCAGGCGAAACCTGCCAAGGATCTCAACGGGCGGTACGGAGGTAAAGGGCCATCCGGACGGCAGGCGACTACGACGACTCGATCGGCGCCTCGCAAATGTGGTAATGCCGGCCCGCGACGGTGTTAGTCGGGATCAAGCGAGGACGTCCTCGGCGATCAGGCGCAGGCCGCGGACCAGGTCGGCGCCCGATGGCGCGTGGTCCGGGTCGACCAGCCACTGGAGCATCACCCCCGAAAGCAGGGCCTGGTGCACCGTGCCGGCGGCCCGGGCCGCGTCGCTGCCTTCGTCGAGGCCCTGGAAGAGGTTCGCCAGGCCGTGGCGAGCCAGTTCGAGCGCGCCGGCCAGCTGGGCTCGGACCTTCTCGTCGAGGTCCGGCTGCGCGTACGCCTCGAACGTCATCGCCCACATGCGCCGGTGCTCGTCGAACGATTCGATCACCCGCTGCCAGATC
The DNA here is from genome assembly GCF_000716785.1 of Amycolatopsis vancoresmycina. Classification (GTDB taxonomy): domain Bacteria; phylum Actinomycetota; class Actinomycetes; order Mycobacteriales; family Pseudonocardiaceae; genus Amycolatopsis; species Amycolatopsis vancoresmycina. Next base: position 114,620 of record NZ_JNYY01000005.1, on the reverse strand, counting down.
AGCTCGAACCGCTCGGCTGGGGCCGTGTCCGGCGGTGTTGCGGCCTGCAGCGTCTTCGCCAGCGCGACGCCCCACTCCTCGTTCGCCTCGATCAGGGCGGCGTTGAGCAGCGCTTCGCGCGAGCCGTAGTGGTAGCCGATGGCGGCCATGCTGACGTCCGCTGCCGAGGCCAGGTCACGCACCGTCGTGCGGGCGTAGCCCTTCTCGTGCAGACAGTGCTTCGCGGCGGCCAGCAGTGCTTCCTTGTTGCCCATGGCCGGAGCCTAGCACGGACGTCTTAGGCTAACGTCTTGCGCGATCGCCCAAATCGGGGTTACCGTTCTCGGCATGCGAAACAACCGAGTCCTCATCTCCGGCGCGAGCGTCGCCGGCCCCGCCCTCGCCTTCTGGCTCCGCCGCCACGGCTTCTCGCCGACGGTCGTCGAACGCGCTCCCGAGCTGCGCGACGGCGGCTACGCGGTCGACTTCCGTGGCGCGTCGCTGCAGGTCCTCGACCGGATGGGGCTGCTGGGCGCGGTCGAGGCGGCCGCGACCCGGATGGGCGAAGTGACCTATGTGGACAGTGACGACCGGCCGCTCGTGGTCACGCCGCCGACCTACCAGAGCGGCGAGCTGGAGGTCCTCCGCGGCGACCTCGCGCGGATCCTGTACGACGCGACGAAGGACGACGTCGAGTACGTCTTCGGCGACTCGATCACCGGCATCAGCGAACACGGCGAGGGCGTCAGCGTCACCTTCGCCCACGCCGAGCCGCGCGAGTTCGACCTGGTCATCGGGGCCGACGGGCTGCACTCGAACGTGCGGTCCCTGGTCTTCGGCGACGAGTCCCGGTTCCGCCACGACCTCGGCTACTACGTCTCGATCGGCACCGTGCCGAACCACCTCGGCCTCGACCGCACCGGCCGGTTCTACAACGAGCCGAACCGGACCGTCGGCGTCTACAGCGCGAAGGACAACACCGAGGCCAAGGCGCTGTTCTGGTTCGGCGCCGACCGGCTGGACTACGACCATCGCGACGTGGAGCAGCAGCGCCGGATCGTCGAAGAGGCGTTCCGCGGCACCGGCTGGGAGACGTCGGCCCTGCTCGAAGCCATGCGGGAAGCGCCGGACTTCTACTTCGACTCGGCGAGCCAGATCAAGCTCGACTCGTACTCGCGCGGGCGCGTCGCGCTGGTCGGCGACGCCGCGTACTGCGCCGCGCCCCTCTCGGGGATGGGCACCAGCCTGGCGATCGTCGGCGCCTACGTGCTGGCGGGCGAGCTCGCGGCCGCCGACGGCGACCACACGACGGCGTTCGGCGCCTACCGCGACGAGCTGCGCGGCTTCGTCGACGCCTGCCAGAAACTGGCCGTGGGCAACGGGAAGTGGTTCGTCCCGCCGACGCGCGCGTGGCTGAAGTTCCGCAACCTCACCTACCGGCTGCTGCCGTACCTGCCGTGGCGCAAGCTGATCGAGGAACTGCCGCTGAAGGCGGGCAACGCGATCACGCTGAAGCCGTATGCGGGGGTGCCGGCGTGACGCCCCGGCGCCTCGCGATCCCGGCCATGTTCTCCTCGCCCCAGTCGCCCAGCGGCAGCAACGCCGTGTTCAGCCGCTGACCCAGGTCCGTCAGCGAGTATTCGACCTTCGGTGGGATCTCGTGGAACACCTCGCGGTGCACGATCTCGTCCGCCTCCAATTCGCGCAGGGCCTGGATCAGCATCTTCTCGCTGATGCCCGCCACCTTCCGCTTCAGCTCGCCGAACCGCAGCGGCTCGGCGTGCAGCGTCCAGAGGATCAGGGCCTTCCACCGGCCGCCGATGACGTCGACGGCCGCGTCCAATCCGCAGCGGTACGTTCGAGGCTGCATCCAGGATCCTTACGTTTTGGTGGGTACCTGACTTATTAGTCGGTACTTGTCCAGTGTAAAGCGCGCCCGCAGCATGGAATCCATGGGAGAAAGCAGGAAACACGTGAGCGTGCTCGGCCTGGGGCGGATGGGCACCGCCCTCGCCGGGGCGCTCCTGGGGGCGGGACACGACGTCTCGGTGTGGAACCGGTCGCCGCTGAAGGCCGGGCCGCTGCTCGACCGCGGCGCGCGGCTCGCGGCGACGCCCGAGGAGGCGGCCACGGCGGACGTCGTCGTCAGCTGTCTGTCCACATACGACAGTCAGCAGCCGGTGCTGGCCGCGGCGTCGCCGAAGGTGCTCGTCAACCTCACGTCCGGGACGCCGGAGCAGGCCCGCGGCGTCGCGAAGTGGGCCGCATCCGAGGGCATCGAGTACGTGGACGGCGTGATCATGGCCGTCCCGCAGGGGATCGGGACACCGGAGGCGCGGATCCTCTACAGCGGTTCGGAACCGGTGTTCGAGGCGCAGCGCGGCGTGCTGGAAGTCCTGGGCGAGCCGGTGTTCCTCGGCGAGGACGCCGGCCTGGCGGCGCTGTACGACCTGGCGCTGCTCGGCATGATGTGGTCGTCGATGGGTGGCTACCTGCACGCCCTCGCGCTGGTCGGCACCGAGGGCATCACACCCGAGCGGTTCACGCCGATGGCGCTGGGCTGGCACGCGGCCGTCGGCGGGTTCCTGACCGGGATCGGCACCCAGGTCGCCAGTGGCGACTACGAAACCGACGTGTCCGCCTTGGACATCAACGCCGCGGGCCTCGCCCTGCTGGTGGAAACGAGCCGCGCGCAGGGGATCGGCACGGCGGTGCCCGCCGCGCTGAAGGAATTGTTCGACCGCGCGGTCGCGTCGGGCCACGGCTCGCACGCGATCGCCAGCGTCATCGAGGAGATCCGGTGAAGTACCTGGGGAAGAAGGCCGTCGTGACGGGCGGCACGCACGGCATGGGGCTGGCGGTGGTGCGCGCCCTGCTCGACGGCGGCGCGGAGGTGCTGCTGACCGGCCGGGACGTTTCGCCGCTGGACGGGACGCTGCCGGGCAAGGCGCACCTGCTGTCGTCGGACGCGGCCCGCCTGGCCGACGTCGAGGAGCTGGGCCAGGTGGCCGCGGAGACGCTCGGTGAGCTGGACCTGGTGTTCGCCAACGTCGGCTTCTCGACGCTGACGCCGTACGAGGACGCGACACCCGAGCTCTACGACCGCACGTTCGACGTCAACACCAAGGGCGCGTACTTCACGGCGCGGCGGCTGGCCCCGCTGGTCCGGTCCGGTGGTTCGTTCGTGTTCACCACCTCGGTCGCGGCCGGGGCCGGGATCGCCGGAATGGGCCTGTATTCGGCGGCGAAGGCGGCGGTGCGGTCGTTCGCCCGCACGTACGCGGCCGAGCTGGCGCCGCGCGGGATCCGGGTCAACGTGGTCAGCCCCGGCTACACGGACACGCCGACGATGGGCGTGACCGGCGTACCGGAGGCCGTGCTGGCGGAGTTCAAGGCGATCGGCGACGAGATCACGCCGTTGAAGCGCCACGCAACGCCGGAGGAGGTCGCGGCGGCGGTGCTGTTCCTGGCCTTCGAGGCGACGTTCACCACCGGCGCCGACCTCCCCGTGGACGGCGGGCTCGGCCAGCGCCTCACCCTGCCCGCGTGAGGTGCACGCCCAGGCCGGTGGCGCCGGGCGCGCGGTCGGGGCGCAGGACCAGCTCGTCGTCGTAGTCGCCGCCGTTCTGCGTGCGGAACGGGATCGGGCCGGTGGTTCCGAGCGTGCGCAGCCGTTCACGAAGGTGGGCCCGCGCTTCGGCGAACTGCTCGTCCGGCACGCGGTCGGCGCCGTGGACGGCGACCGGCGGCAGCACCGACATCCCGGCGTAGAAGAGCGTCCCGTGCTGCAGCGGGAACAAGACCTCGTCGAGTGACCCGTTCACCCCGCGCGGCCCCATGGCCGGCTCGCGGGCACCCGCGGTGAGCACCACCATCGCGCGCTTGCCCGCGAGCCGGCCCTCGCCGTAGCGCAGGGTCCGGCCGTCCTCGGCGCGGACGCCGTAGCCGAAACCCTTGACGAAGACGCGGTCGAACCAGCCCTTGAGGATGGCAGGCAGGCCGTACCACCACAGCGGGAACTGCACGACGACCGCGTCGGCCCAGTCGAGTTTCTCCTGCTCGGCGACGATGTCCGCGCTCAGTTCGCCGCGGGCGTGCGCCCGGGCCGAGGCCGCCCCGACGACCAGCCGCCCGTCCCCGGCTTCGGCTCCGAAGTCGGCGGCGTCGACCACCGGGTTCCACTTCATCGCGTACAGGTCCGACTCCCGGACGTCGTGGCCGAGCTCGCGCAGCGTCCGGAGCCCGTCGTCGCGGAGGGCCCCGCTCAGCGAGCGCGGTTCGGGATGCGCGAAAACCCACAAGACGTTCATGACCTCGATGATCACGCCGGGGCGTGGCTCGATCGAGTGGCCCGATGGCCAACCTGTGCAAGAATCGGGCCATGGTCTTCGTGCACCCGAACCGTCATCACGTCGCCGTCCTGGTCCGCCACGGCATGCTCGTGATGGAGCTCGGCATCGTCCACCGCCTGTTCGGCCAGGCGCGTTCGGCGGCGGGCGAGCCGCTGTACGAGGTCGTGACCTGCACGGTGGAGCCCGGCCCGGTGCGCACCGACTCCGACGTCACCATCCCGGTCGACCACGGCCCCGAGGTGCTCGCCGAGGCCGACACGGTGATCGTCCCGGCGTCCCTGGTCGAGTACGAGCCGAGGGCGCGTGTGCTGACCCCGTCGCTCAAAGCCGCGCTCGACCGCATCCCCGACGGCACCCGCATCGCGTCGATCTGCACCGGCGCGTTCGTGCTGGCCGCGGCCGGCCTGCTCGACGGCCGCCGCGCGACCACCCACTGGCGTTCCGCCGAAGAGCTGCAGGACCGGTTCCCCGAGGTCGACGTCGACCCGTGCGTCCTCTACACCGACGACGGCGACGTGCTGACGTCCGCGGGTGTCGCCGCCGGCATCGACCTGGTGCTGCACATGATCCGCCGCGACCACGGCGCCGCCGTGGCCAACGAGGTCGCCCGCGGCACGGTGGTGTCCCCGCACCGCGAAGGCGGGCAGGCCCAGTTCGTCCGCCGCCCGGTGCCCGAGCCCCGCACGTCGTCGACGAAGGCGGCGCGGGCGTGGGCGCTGGAGAACCTGCACCGGCCGCTGACCCTGCGCGAGCTCGCCGCCCGCGAGGCGATGAGCACGCGCACGTTCACCCGCCGCTTCCGCGACGAGGTCGGCGTCTCGGCCCTGCAATGGCTGACGCAGCAACGGGTCGAGCGCGCCCGCCAGCTGCTGGAGGAGACCGACCTGCCGGTCGACCGCGTGGCCACCGAAGCCGGGTTCGGCACGGCGGCGTCGCTGCGCCAGCACTTCCAGGCGGCCCTCGCGGTGTCGCCGAGCGCGTACCGCTCGACGTTCCGCGGGGAACTGGCGGCCCAAGCGGGCTGAAATCCGGCTAGCGTCGGAGGTATGGACGACTTCTACGTCAGCCAAAGCCGCTTCTCCGACCCGGGCCCGCACGCGGGCTGGCTCGACGGAACCCCGCGCACGATCGCGGCCCTGCGCGAAGCGGCGTCCGAGCTCGTGTTCCACTACTGGGCGGCCGGCGACATCACCGAGCACGGCTTCCCGGCGGCCCGCCGCGCCGAGATCACGCTGCGGTACGCCACGGACATGTGGGCTCGCCTGCGCGAGCTCGACCCGGCCCCACCGGGCCGGCCGCGGCCGCCGCTGAACCGGATCGTCGGCTGCTGCCGCGACTTCACCCTCCTGTTCGTCTCGATGGCGCGCCACCACGGCATCCCGGCTCGCGCCCGGGTCGGTTTCGCGAGTTACCTGATGCCGGGCTGGTACCTCGACCACGTCGTCGCCGAAGTCCGCGACGACGACGGCTGGCACCTGGTCGAGCCCCAGCTGCCGGCGGGCTTCCGCGACCCGGTGGACGAGGCCGAGTTCGATCTCTTCGACGTCCCCCGCGACCGGTTTCTGACCGGCCCCGACGCGTGGACCGCGGCCCGCGCGGGCGACCTCGACCCGGCCCTGCTGGTCGTGGCACCGGACCTGGACGTGCCGTTCCTGCGCGGTATCCCGTACGCGTGGCACAACCTCGTGCTCGACCTCGCCGCGCTCAACAAGCACGAGATGCTCCAGTGGGACATCTGGGGCGCGCTCGACGACTCCGTCTCACTGCCCCCGGCCACCCTCGCCCGCGCCGACGAGCTGGCCGGGCTGATGGCCACCGCCGACGTCGGGCAGCTGCGGGCCGCGTTCGAAGCCGGCGACGTCCGGGTGCCGCCGGTGATCCGCACTGTCACCCCGCCGGAACAGCACCTGGCCGAGGTAGTGCTTCGCTGACCTCGACGGCGGTCCGCACGAATCTCGCGATCCGCGGATCCCGCGCCCCGGCCGGCCAGGCGAGGGCCAGCGTGTAGGGCGTCGCGTCGATGACCGGCCGGTAGACGACGTCGTCCCGCGAACGCAGCTCGGCAACCGATGCCGGCAGCAGCGCGATCGCCTGCCCGAGCGCGACGGTCTCCAGCAGCTGGGCGCTGTCGTGCACCACCGGCCCCGGCGTCACCGGCCCGCCGGTCACGTCCTGCCCGGACCAGTAAGCCCGGTCCGCGGCCGAGGACAGCGGCCAGCACGGAGTGGGCTGCCCGGCGAAGTCCGCGCAGGCCAGCGCGGCCCGCCCGGCGAGTTCGTGCCCCGACGGCAGCGCGGCCACCCGCGGCTCGCTGAACAGCACCTCGACGTCGAGGCCGTGCTGGGGCTGGCCCTGGCAGCCGAGGACCGCCACATCGGCGCGGCCGTCACGCAGCATGCCGGTCTGCTCGCCGAACCCGCTGACCCGCACCTCGACCGGATCGGGGTGCGCGTCGGCGATCCGCCGCAGCAGATCGGTCGCCACGCCCGGTTTCGCGGTGACGACGAGCGCCGGCGTCCGCTGCGCGGCCCGCCGCGTACGCCGCACCGCCGCGGTGACGGCATCCAGCGCCTTCGCCGACTCGGTGAAGAGGACGTTCCCGGCCGGCGTCAGCGAGACGTGCCGGCTGGTGCGTTCGAAGAGCTGGACGCCGAGCCGCCGTTCCAGCAGCCGGATGGCGCGTGAGAGGGGCGGCTGAGCCATCCCGAGCCGCTCGGCGGCGCGCGAGAAGTTCAGCTCTTCGGCGACCGCGCGGAAGTACCGCAGCTCACGGACCTCGACATCGTCCATACCGGGAGAGTATCGCGGCAGAGTCCACAGGTCTTTCCCTTTCTGATTCGCGCATGGTGGGCTTGGTGTCGATAACTCCACAAAGGACGGACATCGATGACGCAATCGCAACAGCACAACAAGGAAGTGGTCCTGGCTTTCCTCCGCCTGGCGTTCACGGAGAAGCGCCCGGCAGAGGCGTTCGCCGAGTACGTCGGCGAGGACTACATCCAGCACAACCCCCACGCCCCGGCGGGCGCGGCGGCCTCGGCCCGCTACCTGGCGGGGTTCGTGGCGGGCCACCCGGGCCTGACCTTGGACGTGCACCGGGTGCTCGCCGAGGACGACCTGGTCTGTACGCACAGCGTGCTCCGCCTGACGCCGGATTCGCGGGGCAGTGCGATCGCGGACGTGATGCGGGTGCGGGACGGGCGGATCGTCGAGCACTGGGATGTGGTGCAGGAGGTTCCGGAGGTCACGGTGAGCGGTAACCCGATGGTTTAGGTGGGGGCCGGTCGGGTGGCCAGGCGCTGCAGGGCCGAGGGACGCGGCTCGGGCCTGCCCGGGTTCGCGCCTCGGCGGCTGTGGCCGCTTCGGCTACGCCGGAGTGGCAGAAGCTCAGCCGCTGGGGCTGCTCCGGAGTGCCGCCTCGACTCCGCGGTCCCTCGGCTACGTCAGAGCTCAGCCGCGGAGCCGCACCCGAGTGCGCGCCTCGGCCGCCGCCGCTCAGCGGTGCCGGTCCACTCCAACCCTCAAGCCTCGGTGTCCCCCTCGGCATCCGGGGGTGCGATGCCGTGGAGGGCCGCCGCTACCACCGCGTTCACCGGGGGTGGGTCGAGGGGGGCCGTGTGCGGGAAGAGCGTTGTCAGGACCGAGGCGTGGCAGTAGCCGACCAGCATGGCCGCTGTTGCGTCCACTTCGGACTCCACTCGCAGGCGCCCCAGGGTGCGTTCCGCTTCGAGGTAGGCCACCAGCCGGTCTCGCCAGTAGCCGGAGCGCTCGCTGATCTCCGCGAACCGCTCCAGCACCTTCGGCTGGCCGACCAGGCCGCTGAACGCCGGGACCAGCGCCTTGTGCAGCGCCAGCCCGAACTCCACGTGCCGGCGGAGGTTGCCCGTCAGGGTGCCTTCGCCGGCCACCGGCAGCTCGCCCAGCTCCGCCTCCGTCGTGCGCACGTGCTCCAGCAGGGCTCGGGCCACCAGCTCCTCCTTGTCGGAGAAGTGGTTGTAGAGCACGCCGTCGGCGACGCCGGCCAGGCGGGCGATCTCGCGCACGGTCATCCCGGTCGTGCCGTGGGTGGCGATCATCTTCTGCGCGGTCTCGACCAGCAGGTCGTGCAGTGACTGCCCGTCCCGCTGGGCGGCGGCTTTCCTCGGTGACATCACCGCCATCGTACGGCCGTCGTCGTCACGACCTCCTTCCCGTGACCAGCCACGCCGTGCCGCGCAGGCGGACCCCGTCCGGGCCCGCGAACGGCTCGAGCGCCGCCGCGAGGGCCTCGGTCGCCCGGGCCGCCGTCGCGCTGTCGACCATGGCCAGGTGGTGGCGGACCGGGCCCCAGCCCGCGATGAAGCGCGCCGCGTCCGGGACGTCGCGGCCCCACACCTGGTCCGCCTCGACGCGGGTGCACACCACGTCCTCGAAGCCGGCCTCGGTCAGCACCGCCCGGGTCCGGTCCGGGTCCGCGAACGACGTCGGGCCGCTGCCGTCCGGGCCGGTCGGCTGGGGAAAATACGCCGCCAGTGCGCCGAACACCCGGCCGAGGTCGGTGCCGGCGAGCGCGGTCATGCAGAGGAACGCGAGGCGACCGCCCGGGCTCAGCGCTCGCCGGACGTTGGCGAACGCCGCCACCGGGTCGGCGAAGAACATCACCCCGAACCGGCTGATCGCCAGGTCGAACCCGCCCTCGGCGAACGGGTGGACCTGGACGTCACCCTGCTCGAACGTCACGTTCGGGACGTCGGCCGCCCGGGCCCGCGCGGTTGCGAGCATCGGCCCGGACAGGTCGATCCCGGCCGCGGACCGGGCTCGGGCCGCCGCGAGCCGGGTCAGCTGGCCGTTGCCGCAGCCGATGTCGAGTACGCGGTCGTCCGGGCCCACCCGGTCGAGCAGGCAATCGTTGAGGCCGCCGTTCACCGCGTCGTAGCGGTCGGCGTGTGCCGCCCAGTGTTCCCCCTCATAGCCGTTCCATGCCTCCGCCTGTGCCGTGTTGACGATCCCGGTCATTGCCGCCCCTCCGTTATGAACCTGCGTTCATGAACACTTGTTCATCGTGGCCCCGCGCCGGGAACCTGTCAAGGCACCGGTCATCCGCTGCCGGATGTCGGCCAGGTGGCAGATCTTCCGGCCGCGCCGGCGCGCAAGACTGGCCCCCGGTGGGGCAAACCGCCTCCGACCAGCGAAAAAGGAGTCGTCATGGCCGACGTCATCGCCAACATGTCCATGTCCCTCGACGGCTTCGTGGCCGATCCGGAAGACCGCGTGGATCGCCTGTTCGAGTGGTACGGCAACGGGGACGTCGAGGTGTCCACCGCCGCCGGGGCCGTTTTCACCACCTCCGAACCCAGCGCGAAGATGCTGCGCGCCGTGATGGAGAACCTCGGCGCGCTAATCACCGGGCGCCGCCTGTTCGACCTGACCGACGGCTGGGGCGGCATGCACCCGATGGCCGTGCCCGTCTTCGTCGTCACCCACGAAGAGCCCGCGCACTGGCCGCACCCGGACGCGCCGTTCACCTTCGTCACCGACGGCATCGCCAGCGCGGTCGAACAGGCCAAGAAGGTCGCCGGCGACAAGCACGTCGCCGTCGCCAGCACCACGATCGCCCAGCAGTGCCTGAACCTCGGCCTGCTCGACGGCGTCCAGGTCGACCTGGTTCCGGTGCTGCTCGGCTCCGGCGTCCGCCTGTTCGACCACCTCGACGCCGTCACCGAGCTGACCGAGCCCGAGGTCACCGAGGGCACCCGGGTGACGCACCTGTTCTACCGCGTCAAGCGAGCGTGACGTGCAGCGCGGCGAGGCGGGCGGGGTCGGCGATCACCTCGTACGCCGCCACCCGCTCGCCTTCGACGGTCACCGCCAGCGCGAGCACCAGCCGGCCCCGCGGCGCCACGACGACGCCGACCGCGCCGTCGACCAGTGCGGTCGCGGCGAACCGGGCCCGCTTCCCGAACACCTGAGTCTCTTCGGCCACCGCACGCGCGCCCCGCACCTCCAGCGCCGCGCCCGCCGGCAGCGCGGCCGCGTCCGCGCGGCGGACGACGTCCGGCGCCAGCACGTCGAGCAGTGACGCGAGGTCGCCACCGCGGGCCGCGGCCAGGAACGCCTCCACCACCCGGCGGTGCCGGGCCAGGTCGGCCGCGGGCAGCGGGGAACCGCCCCGGATCCGCTGCCGCGCGCGGCTCGCCAGCTTCTTCGCGGCCACCGGCGTGCGGTCCAGCACCGGTGCGATCCGGTCGAACGGCACCGCGAACAGGTCGTGCAGCACGAACGCGATCCGCTCCGCCGGGCCGAGCGCGTCCAGCACGACGAGCAGCGCCCGGCCCACCGCATCGGCGAGTTCGGCTTCGCCCGCCGGATCGGCGTCGGCCACCGGCTCCGGGAACACCTCGAAAGCCTCCTCGCGGCGCGCCTTCCGCGACCGCAGGACGTCGAGGCAGACGCGCGAGACGACCGTGGTCAGCCAGGCCGCCAGGTTGTCCACCGGATCGGCCCGGCTCAGCCGCAACCACGCTTCCTGCACGGCGTCGTCCGCTTCGGCCGCCGAACCGAGCATCCGGTAGGCCAGGCCGCGCAGCCTGCCGCGTTCGGCTTCGAACTCCGCCGCCAGGTCGTCCATCGGTCACCTTTCGCTCGCGTCCACCGTCGCCTCCTCGACGTGTTCCCGCGACCGGAGGTGACCGGATGAGCCTGCTGACCCCTGCCCACCTGGACGGCTGGTGCCTGCCGAACCGCGTCGTACTGGCGCCGACGACCCGGGCGCGCGTCCCCGGCGGGGTGCCCGGCGCGCTCCAGGCCGCCTACTACGCGCAGCGGGCGAGTGCCGGGCTCGTCGTCACCGAAGGCACCTGGGTGAGCGAACGGGCCGTGGGTTTCCCGGACGTGCCGGGCATCCACACCGAAGCCCAGGTCGCCGGGTGGCGGCGGGTCACCGACGTCGTGCACGCGCTCGGCGGCCGGATCGTGCTGCAGCTGTGGCACACCGGGGCGGTCTCGCACCCGGACTTCCTCGGCGGGCGGCGGCCGGCGGGGCCGTCGTCGGTGGACCCGGACGAGCCGGTGCACACCGCGGCCGGGCGACGCCCGACCGGCGTCCCGCGCGAGCTGAGCGTGGCCGAGATCCGGGCGACGGTCGCGGACTACGGCACGGCGGCGCGGAACGCGCGCCGAGCCGGGTTCGACGGCGTCGAGCTGGCCGCCAACGGCGTGTACCTGCTCGCCCAGTTCCTGCACCCGCGGCTCAACCGGCGCACCGACGCCTACGGCGGCTCGCCCGCCGGCCGACGCCGGCTGCTGGCCGAGGTCGTCGAGGCGGCCGCGGCGCACGGCCGTGTCGGCGTCCGGCTGTCGCCGTGGTGGACCGGCGGACTGTTCACTGTGGACGACGAGCTGCGCGCCGAGTACGACGAACTGGTCGCCGGCCTCGCCGTGGACTACCTGCACCTGCGCGGCCCGGACGCCGGGCCGGACTTCGCGGCCTTCGCCCGCTACCGGGAGCTGTTCGACGGCCCGCTGATCGTCAACAACGGCTTCGACCGAGAGCTGGGCGACGCCGTGATCGACGCGGGTATCGCCGACGCGGTGTCCTACGCGCGGCACTTCGTCGCGAACCCGGACCTGGTGACGCGGTTCGCGCTCGGGCAGCCTCTGGCGGCCGCCGATCCGGCGACGTACTACGGCGGCGGGGCCGCGGGTTACGTCGAGCAGGCGGCGGTGTCCCAGTAGAAGCGGCGCACCGGCCGTCGCGTCAGGCGTCCGGGCACCACACCGCCAGCTCGCTCCCGCCGGGCTCGCGGAAGTGGAACCGCTGCCCGCCCGGAAAGGCGAACGGCTCCTTCGTCACCACGCCGCCCGCTGCTTCCACCGCCTCGCGGGCCGACGGCAGGTCGTCCGTGCGGATGGTGAGCAGGGGTGCGCGTGGCTGCTCGGCCGGGTCCGACTGGAACCCGAAGGTGAGGCCGGCGGCCCGGACGTCGGTGTAGTCCGGGCCGTACGGTGTCGCCGCCCAGCCGAACGCGCGCTCGAAGAACCGGCCGGACGCCGCGGCCGACGTGGACGGGAACTCGGCGAAGTCGATTTCGTACATGCCCGTGACGCTAGCGGCGACCACCGACAAAACCGCGCGAGCGGGCGACGGCCAGCCCGCCCAGCACCAGCGCGACCAGCCCGATCACCAGCGCCGCGTAGCCGCCGACGATCCCGTAGCCGGTGCCGGGACCGCCCTTGGCGGCGGCCACCACCCACCCGCCGATGACCGCGGCGGCCACGCCACCGGCCAGCGCCACGACCACGCCGCGGCCGCGGGCCAGCGCCAGCCCGCCGGCCACCACGCCCGCTATCCCGAGGACCGCGGCGACGAGGGACCAGAGCCGCCCGGGGGTCAGGGCGTACGTGCTGACGGCGGCGAGGTGGACGTTCATGAGGCGCTCCTTGGGGTTTCGGATGCCGGAGAGCATGTCCGCCGGAGTCCTCGCCGTCGTTGTGCCGGAGCAGACACTTCGCGCTGCTGCGCGCGTCGCAGGAACCGGGGGACTACCGCGGGCGCAGTAGCCCGGAAATGCGCCGCACGCAGCAGTTCCCGGCGGTTAGGGTGCGAGGGTGAGCCGCGCACGGATCGTGGACGCCGTGGTCGCCGTCGGGGTCGCCGCGGCCCTGCTGGCCGCCGGGCTGTCCGCGACACACCCGCCGGGGGACCTCGACGTGCTGGGGTACGCCGCACTGGTGGCCGGCGGGCTGGCGCTCGCCGCGCGTCGCCGGGCGCCCGTCGTCGTGCTGGCCGTGACCGCGGTGTGCGCGCTGGGCTACCAGGCCGCCGGGTTCGAGGTGCCCGTCGTGGCCTACCTGTTCGCCGTGTACGCCGCCGTCCGGGCGGGACACCGGGTCGCTGCCGTCGTGGGCTCGGTGCTCATGCTGGCCGGGGTGCCGCTCGCGCTGCTGGCTTCCGGCCTGCACACCGGCGAGGCGTTCACGCAGTCGCGGGACGTCCTCCAGCTGGCGTGGCTGATCGCCGCCGGGGCGGCGGGTGAGGCGCTGCGCCAGGCCGAACGCCGGGCCGACGAAGCCGAGCGCACCCGCGAGGAAACCGCGCGCCGGCGCGCCGACGAGGAACGGCTGCACATCGCGCGGGAGCTGCACGACTCGCTCACCCACCAGATCTCCGTCATCAAGGTGCAGGCCGAAGTCGCCGTCCACCTGGCGCGGAAGCGGGGCGAGGACGTGCCGGAAGCCCTGCTGGCCATCCGGGACGCCGGCCGGGAGGCGGCCCGCGAACTGCGCGCGACCCTGGAGGCCTTGCGCGACGACGACCGGGACCCGCCGCGCGGGCTCGACGACGTCCCCGACCTCGTGCGCCGCGTCCGCACCGCGGGCCTCGACGCGCAGCTGACGATCGAAGGCCGCCGCGACGACGTGCCGGCCGCGGTCGGCCGGACCGCCTACCGGATCGTCCAGGAGTCGCTGACCAACACCGCCCGGCACGCCGCCGCGGCCACCGCGTCGGTCCGGATCGACCACCGGCCCGGCGCGCTCGTCGTCCAGGTCGACGACGACGGACAGGCCACTGTGGACAGTGTGCCGGGCGTCGGGCTGACCGGGATGCGCGAGCGCGTCACGGCGCTGGGTGGCCGGCTCGAAGCCGCGCCCCGCCACGAAGGCGGCTTCCGCGTCCGGGCCGAGCTGCCGGTGGACCCGGCGTGATCCGCGTCCTGCTGGCCGACGACCAGCCGCTGATCCGCAGCGGGTTCCGCGCGCTCCTCGACGTCGAGGACGACATCGAGGTGGTCGCCGAGGCCGCTGATGGCGCCGAAGCGGTGCGCCTGGCCCTGGACCACCGGCCGGACATCGCGCTCGTCGACATCCAGATGCCCGGTGTGGACGGCATCGAGGCGACCCGGCGCATCGCCGCGGACCCCGCGCTGGCCGCCGTGCACGTCGTCATCCTGACCAACTACGGCCTGGACGAATACGTCTTCGACGCGCTGCGCGCGGGCGCCGCCGGCTTCCTCGTCAAGGACATCCAGCCCGGGGACTTCCTGCACGCCGTGCGCGTCGCCGCCCGGGGCGACGCCCTGCTGGCGCCGTCGATCACGCGCAAGCTGATCGACCGGTACGTCACCCAGCCGCCCGTCCCCGGCGCGGGCCTGGCGGAACTGACCAACCGCGAACGCGAAGCCGTCGCGCTCGTCGCCCGCGGCCTGTCCAACGACGAAATCGCCGCGCGGATGGTGATCAGCCCGCTCACCGCGAAGACGCACGTCAACCGGGCCATGGTGAAGCTGCACGCGCGGGACCGCGCGCAGCTCGTCGTGCTCGCCTACGAATCGGGACTTACGCGGCCGCGCGGTGGATGACGATGTCGTCGCGCCGGGTGCGGGCGTGGATGCGGACCTCGGCCGCCGGTTCCTCCGGCAGCGAGTTGCGCACCTGACCCTTCGTGCTGCCGGCGTCCACCCGGGCGGCGCTGCCCTCGGCGACGCCGACGTCGATGCCGCCGGAGGCGTTGGCCAGCCGCGCCTCACCGCGGGTGAGCCTGCCGATCCGGATCGGACACGCGCCCGCCCGCGCGACGACGTCGCCGTCGGCCCGGTCGACGTCGAAGCTGCCGCCCGCGCTGTTGAACTCGACCGTCGCCTGCGCGTGGCCGAGCCGGACCGCGGCCGAGCCGCCTTCGATGGTGGCGTGGCCGGTGACGTGACCGAGGTGGACGTCACCCGAGGCGACGTTCAGCAGGCAGTCGCCGAGCGGGCCTTCGGTGCGGACGTCCGTCCACGCCGTGTTCAGCACCAGCCGGGAGCCGGCGGGAAGCTCGACCGTGATGGCGACCGAACCGCGCTTCTCACCCGACTTGGTCGTCTTGACCGACAGTTCGCCGTCGGCGAAGGCGACCTCGGTGCGCTCGGCCACCTTCGCGTCCGCCTTGTTCGCCGGGTCGACGGGCGCGACCCGCACCACGGTGTCCGGCCGGTCGGTCGCGGTGACCCGGATGCGGGCGCCGGCGGTGGTCAGCGTGGCGGTGATGGGCTGCGGCGTGGCGAAGGTGGTCATCGGGGGTTCCTCTCGTGGTCGGTGGAACCACGATCACCGGACGACCTGACACGCGCCTGACACCGCCCGGACACCCGCTCAGGCGGGCCGGCCCGCGCCCGCGTAGTCGTCACCCTTCGAGTGGTACGTGTGGATCTGGATCGCCTGGCCCTCGGTCGGCGCGTTGATCATCAGGCCGTTGCCGAGGTACAGCCCGACGTGGTGGATCCGCGTTGCCGGGCTGCCGTAGAAGACGAGGTCGCCCAGGCGGGGCTCGTCGGAAGCCGGGACCGGCGGGAGCGCGCGGAACTGGCTGTCCGCGGTCCGCGGCAGGGCGACGCCCGCGCTGTCGTACGACGCCTTCGTCAGGCCGGAGCAGTCGAAGCCCGCCGCGCCCGAGTCCGGGCCGTTGCCGCCCCAGACGTACGGGAGGCCGAGCTGGCCGAGCGCGAACCGGGTCGCGCGGACGCGGGCCGAACCGGCCGACGCCGGGTCGAGCGACAGCGTCGCGTACAGCTGGGCCATGCCGAGGACGCGCTGGCGGAACAGCTCGGAGTCGCTGCCGGGGTGGTAGGCCGCGATCGCCTTCCACCAGCCGGGGCCGGCGCCGAGGTCCGTGCCGCCCGCGCAGAGGGCGCGCCCGGCCGCGACCGGCGCGTTGGCGCCGTACTTCTTGGCCTGGGCCGCCGTCAGGCCCAGGGGGTTCGCGCCGTCACGGCCGTGGTTCGACGCCGCCGAGCCGACCCCGGCGAGGGTGACCCACGAGAGGTGGCACGACGGGTCTTCGCCGCGCAGCGCCAGCTCGCCGTTCGCGTAGCCGATCAGCGCGTCCGCGGGGATGTCCAGGGGCCCGGCGAGCTGGTCGGCCCACTGCTGCAACGGGCTCTTGCCGCCCTGACCGGACGCGCCCTGGCCCGGTTCCTGCGCCTTCACCGGTGCGCTGACTTCGAGGACCGACGGGCCCGAGACCGCCTCGCGCACCACCGGCGGCGGAGCCGGCGCGGGCTCCGGCGACCGGTCGGCCAGCAGCCAGCCCGCCGTGACGAGACCGGCGACGAGCGGCAGCGCGACCAGGCCGCGCAGCGCAGCGCCGCGGGCCCACGAAGTCTGCTTCGTCGTCACAGGTTCCAACTTAGAAGAGCGCACCTCTTAGTGAACGAGCGAGTAGCTTGCACGTTAGGGGGACTCCCATATTGTGGGCACATGCCTGAGATCGACGCTGCCCGGCTCACTGCGGCGCTTCAAGATCGTTATGCGCGGGTCGACGTCGTCGAGCGCACCGGCTCCACCAACGCCGACCTGCGGAAAGCCCTCGAGGAAGGGGCGGCGGACCGGACTGTCCTGCTGGCCGAGGAGCAGACCGCCGGTGTCGGCAGGCGGGCCCGATCGTGGAGTTCCCCCAAAGGCGGCCTGTACCTGAGCGTCGCGCTCCGGCCGGGTGTCCCCTTCGCGGCGCTGGGGTCACTGTCCGTCGTCGCCGGGCTCGCCGTCCGGGCGGCCGCCGCGTCCATCGGGGTGGACGCCGTGCTCAAGTGGCCCAACGACGTCCTCGCCGGCGGCGCCAAGTGCGCCGGCATCCTCGCCGAGGCCGTCGCCGGGGACGACCCGTCGATCGTGCTCGGGATCGGCCTCAACGTGCTGCCCCTCGGCGACGTCCAGCCGGGCCCCGGCGGGCTGCCCGCGACGTCGCTGGCCGAACGGGGCGCCACGAACACCGACCGCACCGACGTCGCCGTCGCCCTGCTCACCGGGTTCGACGACCTCGAGCGGCGCTGGCGCCTGGCCGGCGGCGACCTCACCGAGGCCGGGCTGCTCGGCGACTACCGCGCGCACTGCGCCACCCTCGGCCAGGACGTCGAGGTGCAGCTGCCGGACGGCAGTTCGCTGACCGGCCGCGCGGCCGACATCGACGCCGCCGGGCAGCTGCAGGTCGACGTGGCGGGCGGGCAGCGGCACACGATCTTCGCGGGTGACGTGGTCCACGTCCGCCCGGCCTGATTTCCCGGGCGTTGCACTCACCGGCCGGGCGTCTCGCCGGTACGGTGGGGCGACACCGCCGCACCGACCTTGGGAGCGTCCGCCGTGGCCTATCCGGACGATTTGCTCAGCGAGCAAGAGCACGTCGTGGTGCACAGTCACCCGCACTTCAAGATGCTGATCTTCCCGACGCTCGCGCTGCTGGTCACCGTGGGTGCGGGCACCTGGCTGGCGATCCTGGCGAAGGACGCGTCCTCGCCGTGGAACTCGGTCGGGCTGATCGCCATCGGGGTCGTGGCGCTCGTGCTGGTCGTGTGGCTGTTCCTGACACCGCTCGTGCGCTGGCGGACCACCCACTTCATCGTCACGACCGACCGGCTGATCGCCCGCGAGGGCGTGCTCAAGCGCACCGGCATCGACATCCCGATGGGCCGGATCAACAGCGTCCAGTTCGAGCACGGCCTGCTGGACCGGGTCTTCGGCTGCGGCACGCTGATCATCGAGTCGGCGTCGGACGAGCCGCTGCGGTTCGAGGACATCCCGCACGTCGAGAAGGTGCACACGGTCATCTACCGCGAGGTCAACGACAACCCGTACGACGACTACCGGCCGGGCACCCAGCAGACCACGCCGCTGCCGCCCCAGGGCGGCGGGCACCCGCCGCGCGGCGAGAGACGGCGCTGATGGGCACGCGTGAACTGGGTCTGCCCGAGCGCGTTCCCTCGGCGGGCGACCTGCCGGAGCGGGTCACGATCTGGGAGGTCGGGCCGCGCGACGGCCTGCAGAACGAAAAGGCGATCGTCCCGGTCGAGGTCAAGCTGGAGTTCCTCGACCGGCTCGCGGGCGCCGGCCTCACGACGCTGGAAGCGACCAGCTTCGTCCACCCGAAGTGGGTGCCGCAGCTGGCCGACGCCGAGCAGCTGCTCGCGCGGCTCGACCGCCGCGAAGGCGTCCGGTACCCGGTGCTGGTGCCGAACGAAAAGGGTCTGAACCGCGCGCTCGAAGCCGGGGTCGAGCACATCGCGATCTTCGCCAGCGCGACGGAGACGTTCGCGCGCAAGAACCTCAACTCGGCGCTGGACGAGCAGTTCGCGA
Source organism: Amycolatopsis vancoresmycina (assembly GCF_000716785.1). Classification (GTDB taxonomy): domain Bacteria; phylum Actinomycetota; class Actinomycetes; order Mycobacteriales; family Pseudonocardiaceae; genus Amycolatopsis; species Amycolatopsis vancoresmycina. The sequence goes on along the minus strand of NZ_JNYY01000005.1, from coordinate 96,207 downwards.
TGTTCGAACCGGTGGTCACGCGGGCCCGCGAGGCGGGTCTCGACGTGCGCGGGTACCTCTCGATGTGCTTCGGCGACCCGTGGGAAGGGGCCGTGCCGGCCAAGCAGGTCGCCGACGCCGGCCGTCGCCTGCTGGACATGGGGTGCTCGCAGCTTTCCCTCGGCGACACCATCGGCGTCGCGACCGCCGGCCAGGTCGAGAACCTGATCGGGTTGTTCGGCGACGTCGGTACTTTGGCCGTGCACTTCCACGACACCTACGGTCAGGCTCTCGCCAACACGCTGGCGGCGCTCCGATGTGGAGTGTCGACTGTGGACTCCTCGGCGGGCGGGCTCGGCGGCTGCCCGTACGCCGAATCGGCCACCGGGAACCTGGCGACCGAGGACCTGGTGTGGATGCTGGAGGGCCTCGGGGTGGCCACCGGTGTCGACTTGGACGCGCTGGTCGGGGCCAGCGTGTGGATGGCGGGACAGCTCGGCCGCCCGAGCCCGTCCCGCGTGGTCGCCGCACTGGGTTGACGTTGACCTCGTCGCGCTCCCAGGGAAGGGGTGCGGTATCAAGGGGGACCGGCAGCGCCGCGGCCGCGTCGAACATCGTGTGCCCGCCGGGCACCGACCGAGCCGGAGGATGGGTGTGACCGAGCCTTCCGAGGCGGGCTCCGAACCGGTCGAGGCCGACCTCGACACCGGGCCGGTGCAGCTGCCCGGGTACGGCCTGGCGGATTCGGGCGCCTTCGAAGAGGCGCCGACCCCGCCCTCGGGCAGCTCCGCGGCGTGGCCGCACGCGGTGTCGCCGCTGCTGCCGCCGTTCCCGCTGCCCCCGGCGCCCCCGGTCCCGCCGCCGCCTTCGCCGGCCGGGCCGCCCCCGCCGGTGGCGGGCCCGCCACCGAACCCGGGGTCGCCCGTGCCGCTGCCGCCGCTCGGTTCGCCGCGCACGGAACGGGAAAGCATCGTCGCGCTGTTCCTGGTGCACATGTTCCCGATCGGGCACCTGCCGGTGGCGATGGACAAGCCGGCGCGCCAGCTGCCGCTGCCCGAGGACCCGGACGGCTTCGCGCCGAACGACCACCCGGACGCCCGGCTGATCTTCGACGACCAGGCTCTCACCAACGTCACCGCGGGCTTCCGCCGGTCGCCGACCGCGCCGTCGCGGCCGGTGCCGCGGCACCTGACCGAGGGGTACGTGCCGTACGCCCGCGCGACGCAGGCGGTGTGGATCCGCCGGTTCGTCGTCGGGCACAGCGAACTCGGTCCCGAATACGCGTGGCCGCCCGGCGAGCAGTTCCCCGAAGGCAGCGTGGACCACCCCGAGCCGGTGATGGTTCCGGCCAACACCGTCCTCGACCGCTTCGGCCCGGCGTACGGGCGGGTGCTCTTCGAGGACGGCACCCCGTTCGCCGAACGCTCGCTGCCGCCCGCATTCCTGGACGCCGAGTACCGCCGGTACGTCGTGGTGCGGGCGGTGCCGATGTGGCGGTCGGAGACGGCGAACTGGTTCGGCCAGGTCGGCGGCGGCACCCGGTACCGTGCCCTGCTGGCGGCCGACGAACTCGTGACCCTCGGCTACCTCGCCGAGGCCAAGGGGGAAGAGGACTGATGAACACCCAGTCGATCCAGCGGTGGCTCGGCGTGCTGGGCGTGCCGCCGGAGGTCGTCTCGCTCGGCGCCGAGGTCGACAACGCCTGGTGCCTGATGCAGGGCGAAGACGAGGCGTGGGAGGTGTTCTGGCGCGAGCAGGGCAACCGCTACGACTGGGCGCGGTTCACCAGCGAACAGGTGGCGTGCCACTACCTCTTCGGCCGGCTGGCCTGGGCGCAGGTCGCCCGCGGCGCCGTCGGCCTGCTCCCCGGCTCGTGAGTGGTAAGGCGAGTTAGAACTCGCCTTACCACTCACGACCACTCAGCCCAGGGCGTAGGTGAAGATGTGCGCCTGGCCCGTGCCGGTCGAGGTGGGCAAGGTTATGGAGCGGACCTGCTTGGCCGGGTCGAGGGCGATCGGGGCCGTCGCGAACAGGTACGACGTGTACGGCCGCTGCAGCCGGAACATGTACCGCGGGAACGCCGAGTTCACGTACGGCACCTTCGCGACCACGGTGTTCCCGAACTGCGGCGTCTCGTCACCGCCCTTGAGGAGCCACTCCGACAACCCGAGTTGACCCTGCTGCGTCGAGCCGTCGGTGTAGGTGACCGTCACCGTCCCCTGGGCGTCCGCGCCGGTCGCCGCGCCGAGGAACGACAGCTTCGTCGCGCCCGGCGGCGGGGCGTTCACCGCAAGCGTTTGCCCCGCCGCGATCACGTTGTCCGGTGACCCCGTCGGGCTCGACGGCCAGCGGAACTGCTGCCCGTTCACGGTCACCGTCCCGCCCGGCGTGATGCCGTTCGCGGCGAACCCCTGCGCCGAGTACGAGAACGCGAACCCGCCGGGGTAGAGGTCGGTTTCGCCGAAGTCGCCGTACTGGACCAGCTTGTCGTCGGTGACGCCGACGTTGGTGTTCGCCGCGTGCAGCGTCCCCGGCCGCCCGATCGTCACCGGCAGGTAGGCGGGCACCGGCTGCCCGCTGAACGTCACCGGCACGCTCAGGTACGCGTCGGCCGACCGGGTCGCGGTCACCGTCACCTGCTGCGTGGCGGTCCCGTGCGCGCCGACGGTGAGCGTGCCGCTCGACGGCGTCACGGTGACCCCGAGCGGTGGCTTCGCCTCCCACGACACCGTGCCGGCCCCGGTGATGCCTTCCGCGATGACCGTGGCCGTGGTCGTGGAGCCGGGCGCGACGACCACGCGCCCCGGGCCGACGCGGCCGCGTACCGGAACCTCGCCGTCGCGGAACGACGGCGGGGCGTCGGAGGCACCCGAACCCCACGACGTCGGCGACGCGCCGAGCGTGAAGTCGAGCCGGCCGCCGTTCACCGCGAACGACTCCGGCAGCCACGGCTTCGTGCTCGGCTTGCCGTTCACCCGCAGGCTCCGCACGTACTTCACCGAGCTGGACGCGCCGGGGGCGGTGATCGTGATCCGCTGCCCGGTCGCCCGCGTCACCGTGATCTTCGGGAACATCGGGCTGGCCAGCACCAGCTCCGCACGTCCGGGCGCCTCCGGGTACATCCCGAGGGCCGCGAAGACGTACCAGGCCGACGTCGCACCGAGGTCGTCGTTGCCGGGCAGGCCGTCTTCGGTGGGCTTGAACAGCAGCTCCGCCGAGCGGCGCACGATGTCCTGCGTCTTCGACGGCGCACCCGCGTAGGCGTACTCCCACGGCACCTCGAACGACGGCTCGTTCGACATGAACGCGTACGGCGAGCTGGCGTCGCTGTTGAGCTTCGTGAAGAAGAAGTCAAGGCGCTTCTTCACGGCGTCGTCGCCGCCCATCGCGTCGAAGAGGCCGCGGACGTTGTACGGCACCATCCACGTGTACTGCGCCGCGTTGCCCTCCTGGTAGCGCATTTCCTGGTACTGCGCGGGATCGAACGGCGAGAGGAACTGGCCGTCGCGCATCCGGGTCTGCAGGTAACCCGTGGCCGGGTGGTAGACGTTCTCCCAGTACTGGGCGCGGCTCATGAACTGGTGGTAGGTCCCGGCGTCCCCGAGCCGCTGGGCGAGCTGGGCGATCCCGAAGTCCGCGGTCGTCTCTTCGAGCATGTCGGAGACGTTGTTGGGGTGGTAGCCCAGCGTCAGGTAGTCCGACAGGCCCGGCCGTTCGAGCGCGCGCTCGCCCGCCTGCTGGACGCGGGTGGCGCCGTTGACCATGGACGTCAAGGCGTGCGACGCGTCGAAGTCCGTGGCCCCGAAGGCGTACGTGCTGGCGATGATCGAGTGGTACGGGTCGCCGCCCATCACGCCCATGAAGTCGTTGTTCTGCGACCAGCGGTCCCAGATCCCGCCCGCCTGGTCGGCCTGGTTGAGCATCGACTGCGCCATGTCGGCGGCTTCGTGCGGGGCGAGCAGCGACAGCAGCTGGACCTCGTCGCGGTAGGTGTCCCAGCCGGAGAAGTTGGCGTACTGCGCGTGACCCGGCTTGGCCCGGTGGATCGCCTTGTCGAAACCGGCGTAGCGACCGTCCACATCGGAAAAGACGTTCGGCTGCAGCAGCGTGTGGTAGAGCGCGGTGTAGAACGTCCTGGTCGCCGCGTCCGTGCCGCCCTCGACGGCGATCTGCCGCAGCCGGTCGTTCCAGGTCCGGCGCGCGTCGGCCCTGACGGCGTCGAAGGGCGCGCCGTGCTGCTCGGCGGCGAGGTTCAGCCGGGCCCCGGCTGCGTCCACATAGGACAGGCCGACGCGCACCTGCACCGGCGTCGCCGGGTCGAAGGTCAGGTAGGCGCCGGAGCCGCCGTCGGCGGTGACGACCTGCTTGTCCCACGTCGTCTTGCTCAGGTCGCCGCCGCGGGCGGTGGTGCCGCCGGGGGTCACGGTGGCGTTCTGCCAGGTTCCGGACGTCCGGAACGGCTGGTCGAAGGACGCGGTGAAGTACACCTTGTACGTGTTGGGGCCGCGGCAGAAGTGCCCGCTGGACACCCAGCCTTCGACGGTCCGCCGCGCGGGGTCGACGGTGACCGAGGCGTCGTCGCTGCCCATCGCGGACTGCGCGACGTCGATCAGCAGCGTGGCGGGGGAGCTCTTCGGGAAGGTGAAGCGGCCCAGGCCGGAGCGCTGGGTCGCGGTCAGCTCGGTGGTGATGCCGGAATCCGTCGTCACCTTGTAGTAGCCGGGGGACGCGGACTCGTTCGCGTGGCTGAAGGTGGGGAAGTACTTCGTCGCGTCGACGGCGGGGGACGTCGAGATCTGTCCCGCGAAGGGCAGGAACGGCACGTCGCCGGCCGCGCCGCCGCAGCCGGCGCCGTTGAAGTGGGTGAGGCTGAAGCCGCGGAGCTTGTTCTCCTCCCAGGCGTAGCCGCCGTCGCGGTCGCGGGCGTAGTAGCGGCCCTGGCCGGCGGGTGGCTTGGGCTGCAGGGGCGTGTCGGGGCTCCACTGCACCATGCCGAACGGGACGTCGGCGCCGGGGAACGTGTCGCCGGCGTAGGTGTTGGTCTCGGGGGTGTCGCCGGCCTTGGCGCCGGCGAACGGGTTGACGTAGGCGGCGAGGTCGCGGTGCTGAGTGGTGTCGGCGGCCGCTGGAGCGACCGCGCTGACGAGGGGGACGATCAAAGCCGCGGTGACGACTCTGCGCATGCTCTTCCTCCCGGAGTGAGCGGGCGACCCGGGCTGACAACGTTGTCAACGGACCGGGTGACCCGGCGAGCACTGGGAGTGAACCACCGGTGGTTCAGACCGGTCAAGAAGTTCCCGCCGAGCGGCCCATCCGGTTACCGCTTGAGGATCGCGAGCGCCTCCTCGTGCACCCGGCCGTTGGTCGACAACGCGCTCCCGTTGTCGTAGCGCGCGACGCCGTCCAGGTCGCTGAACCGGCCGCCGGCCTCGGTGACGATCACCTGCGCCGCGGCGACGTCCCACGGGTTGACGATGCACTCCGCGGCGACGTCGAGGGCGCCCTCGGCCACCAGCACGTGGTGCCAGAAGTCGCCGAACGCGCGGGTCTCCCAGCAGGCGTCGACGAGGCCGAGGTACTTCTCGCGGGAGTGGTACTCGGTCCACGAGTTCAAGTCCGTTGTGGACAGATAAGCGTCCGAAAGGGACGAAACCTTCGAAACCGACAGCTGCCGGGTACCCGCGGAATCACTCGAAAAAGCCCCGGATCCGGTGGCGGCCCACCAGCGACGGCCCAGAAGCGGTGCGCTGATCAGGCCGACGACCGGGTCGCCGTCCACCACCAGGGCGATCAGGGTCGCCCAAACGGGTACCCCGCGGAGGAAGTTCTTGGTCCCGTCGATCGGGTCGAGCACCCACGCGCGGCCGGTCGCCGCCGACCCGCCGCGCTCCTCGCCCAGCACTGCGTCTTCCGGGCGCTCCGCCGCCAGCAGGGCGCGGATCGCGTCCTCGACCGCGGTGTCGGCGTCGGTCACCGGGGTGCGGTCGGGCTTGCGCTCCACCGCCAGGTCCAGGGCGCGGAACCGCGCCGTCGTGATTGCGTCGGCGGCGTCAGCCAGCCGGGTGGCGAGAGCCAGATCATCTCCGTAGCCAGGCACGGTCACGATGGTTTCACGCCTCTCCGCCGTAGAGTTGGCCAGGTGAGCATGGTCCTACTTGCCGAAGACGATCCGGCCATCGCCGAACCGCTCTCCCGCGCCCTCGAACGCGAGGGATACGAGATCCACGTCGTCACCGACGGCCCTTCGGTGCTCGACGCCACCGCCGCCCAGCGCGTCGACCTGCTCGTGCTGGACCTCGGCCTGCCCGGGATGGACGGCCTCGAGGTCTGCCGCCGCCTCCGCGCCGGCGGGACCGAGCTGCCCGTCCTGATGCTCACCGCCCGCACCGACGAGGTCGACTTCGTCGTCGGCCTCGACGCGGGCGCCGACGACTACGTCGCCAAGCCGTTCCGGCTCGCCGAGCTGCTGGCCCGGATCCGCGCGCTGCTGCGCCGCCGGGTGCCCGAGGTGCTCGAAGCCGGCGGCGTGCGGATGGACCTGGGCGCCCGGCTCGTCACCGTGGACAACCACGAGGTCCAGCTGGCGAACAAGGAGTTCGAGCTGCTGCGCGTGCTGATGAGCCGCGCCGGGCAGGTCGTCAGCCGCGACGAGATCCTCGCCGAGGTCTGGAACGACCTCGAGTCGAAGACGTCCAAGACGCTCGACATGCACATGTCCTGGCTGCGCCGGAAGCTCGCCATCGCCGCCGACGAAGCCGCGGGCCGGACCAGCAAGACCCACGACGGCGAGCGGCGGATCGCCACCGTCCGCGGCGTCGGCTTCCGCTTCAACGCCGAATAAGCCGTGCGCCGCCGCATCCTGCTGGCCATCCTGCTGGCCGTCGCGGTCACCGCGGCGGTGCTGGGCATCCCGCTCGGCATCGTGGCGAGCTGGCAGATCGAGTCGAGCTACCGCGAGACGCTCGCGGAGAACGCCCGCGCGGCGGCGGCGATCCTCGACACCGAAATCGCCAACGGCCAGGAGATCGACCTCGACCAGGTGCGCGCGGCGGTTCCGGCGAACGGCTTGCTCACCGTCCGCGCCAGCGGCCAGACCGAGAAGCGCTACGGCAGCAGCCCGGGCGCGGACACCGTCACCGAGACGGCCGACCTGGCCCGCGACGGCAAGGTGGAGATCGCCGTCCCGGCCGGTCCGATGCACGAACGGCAGACCACCGTGACGCTGGTCGTCGTGCTCCTGGTGCTGTTGTCGGTGGGCACCGGCGCGGTGGTGGCGATCGCGACGGCCAGGCGCCTGGCGAAGCCGCTGCGGCACGTCGCCGAGCGCGCGGCCCGGCTCGGCGGCGGCGACTTCCGGCCCGACCCGAGCCGCTACGGCGTCGGCGAGCTCGACATGGTCGCCGAAGCCCTGGACGCCTCCGGCACCGCGCTCGCCCAGCTCGTGCAGCGGGAACGCCAGCTCGTCGGGGACGTCTCGCACCAGCTGCGCAGCCGGCTGACGGCGTTGCAGCTGCGGCTGGAGCCGCTCACCGTGCACCCGGACGACGAGGTCGCCGACGAGTCGAAAGCCGCCCAGGAGCAGGCCGACCGGCTCGCCGAGGCCCTCGACGAGCTGCTGGCGGCGGCCCGCGCGGCGCGCGAGGTCGGCGCGGAACCGGTCGACCTGCCCACGCAGCTGCCCGAAATGGCGCAGGAGTGGCGCGAGCTGCTCCGCTCGGAGGGCCGCAACCTGCGCACGCGGGTGGCCGACGGGCTGATGGCGCGGGCCACGCCCGGCCGGCTGCGCGAGGTCATCGGCGTGCTGCTGGACAACGCGCTGCGGCACGGCTCGGGCACGGTCACCCTCATCGCCCGCCGCGGCGACGCCGAAGGCACGGTGGTGATCGAGGTCAGCGACACCGGCTCCGGCGTGCCCGACGAGCTCGCCCCGCACATCTTCGAACGCGGGTTCTCCGGCGGCGGTTCGACGGGCGTCGGGCTGGCACTTGCCCGGGCTTTGGTCGAGGCGGACGGCGGCCGCCTCGAACTGTCGAACCGCCGTCCGGCGGTGTTCAGCCTCTTCCTCAAGGTGCCCCGGCCCAGCGACGTCCCCGAGGTCCGCTGGCCCGCCGAGCGCGTCCCGCGTTAGATCAACCCCTCCCGCAGGGCGTACGCGACCGCGTGCGACCGGTTGCGCAGCTGGAACCGGTTGGTCACGTCGTGCAGGATGCTCTTCACCGTGCGCTGCGAGTAGCACAGCTCGTCGGCGATCTCCTGCGTCGAGTACCCCGCCGCGACCAGCCGCAGCACCTCGGTCTCCCGGTCGCTCATGCCGCCCAGGCGCAGGCCGCGCGGCTGCAGCACCTGGCGCTGCAGCCGTGAAACCCGGTTGAGCAGCCGGCCGAGCAGGTCGGGCGGCAGCGCGCCCTCCCCGGCCGCGGCCGCCTTGATCAGCCGGACGAGCACCTCGGGCCCGGCGTCGGCGCGGCGGGCGACCGCGCAGACCCCGTGCTCGACGGCGTTGAGGATCTCGTTGTCGTCGACCTCGCCGGCGACCAGGACGATCTTGGTGAAGCCCTGGTGGTGCAGTGCGGACAGCAGCTTGGTCATCGGTTCGTCGAGCCGGTCGGCGACCAGCAGCGCGACCAGGGCCGGGTCGGGCGGGTCCCCGTCCACCACCCGGACGTCGTCGCGCGAACGCAGGGTCAGGCAGACGCCGTTGTGCAGGATCGGATCGGTGGCGCGGACGACCACCGGGGTCCGGTCGGTTTCGAACATCGTTCCCCATTTCCCCTCGAAACGGTGCAGGCTGTCCAGCCTGCCCGCTCCGCTGTCCCGGGCGCATGGGACCGGGGTCCCGAAGTTGCCCGGGCGGCCGCCCCTCAGGACCGGCCGAGGCCCGCGTCCCGGGCGCGGACGATCGCCTCGGCCCGGTCGGCGACGTGCAGCTTGGCGAAGACGTTCGAGATGTGGTTCCGCACGGTCTTGGGGCTCAGGCACAGCGTGCGGGCGATGACGGCGTTGCTGTGCCCGGCCGCGATCAGCGCGAGCACTTCGCGCTCGCGCCCGGTCAGCTCGGGGAACACCGGCTCGGTGGCCGGCGGCTGGTTGAAGAAGGCGAGCACGCGGTTCGCGATGTCGGCACCGAAGATCGCTTCCCGCCGGGCGACCGCCTGCACGGCGCGGATGATCTCGTCCGGCTCGGCGTCCTTGAGCAGGTAGCCCCGGGCACCGGCGCGCATCGCCGCGAAGACCGACTCGCTTTCGTCGGCCATCGTCAGCATCAGCACGCCGGTGCCCGGGTTCGCGGCCACGATGAGCCGCGTCGCCTGGATCCCGGACAGGTCGGGCAGGTGCAGGTCCATCACCACGACGTCCGGGCGGAGGGCGGCGGCGGAGGCGACCGCGTCGGTGCCGCCGGCGGCCTCGCCGACCACCTCGATCCCGGGTTCGGCGGCGAGCAGCGTGCCCACGCCGATCCGGAACAGGGGATGGTCGTCCACGACGAGGACGCGCAGGTCGCTCATCCGCCCCTCACCTCCGCCCCGTCACTCCTGGTGATGGTACGCGGACGCGTTCTCCCGTGCCCAGGCCACGAACGTGCGCGGCGGGCGGCCGAGCACCCGTTCGACGGTGTCGAAGACGACGTCCTCGTGCGCGGCGGACTCGCGTTTGAGCGCGAAGAAGCCGTCGACGGCTTCGGCGGGCCAGCCGTACTTGCGCATCATGCGCTCGCGGGCCGCGCTTTCCGGCTCTTCGACGTACCGCACGGGACGGCCGATCGCCTCCGAGAGGATGGCGACCTGCGCTTCGGTGGTCAGGGCTTCGCCGCCGGTGAGCTCGTAGGTCGCGCCTTCGTGGCCGGACGTGGTGAGGGCGAGCGTGGCGACCGCGGCGATGTCCCGGACGTGCACCAGCGCGGACGCCGGGTCGCCTTCGGGCACGTACACCGCGTTCTCCTCGCGGATCGAACCCAGCCAGGCGAACCGGTTGTCCATGAAGGCGCCGGGCCGCAGGATCGTCCACTCGGGACCCGCTTCGCGGATCGCCTGCTCGGCTTCGGCGTGGGCGCGGGTGATCGGGTCTGTCTGTCCGAAGTGGACACCCGTGGTGGACAGCTTGACGAGGTGGGTGACACCGGCCTGGGCGGCGGCCTGCGCGACCGCGGCTTCGCGGTCGGCGCTGTGGCCCTGGGTCAGCACGAACACGCGGTCCGCGCCGGCCAGCAGGGCGGGCAGGTCCGCGGTGTCGAGGTCGCCCTGGACGACTTCGGCGCGCGGGTCGATGCGGGCCTTCGCCGGGTCGCGGGTCAGGGCGCGGACGCCGGCACCGGCGTCGAGCAGGGCGGGGACGAGGGCGCGGCCGACCTTGCCGGTGGCACCGAGTACGAAGATCATCGGGAGTTCTCCTGGCGGTTGAGCGGAACGTGGGGAAGGGCGAGCGCTGTCACGAGCCCGAGGGCGAGCACGGGCAGCAGGGCGAGGAACACGCCGTGGGTGCCGGCGATGTAGGCGACACCGAGCGCGACCGGGCCGAGGGCCGAGCCGAGCGCGCGGGCGAGGTTGACGCCGGCGGCGACCGCGCCGCGGTCGGCCGGGGGTGCGGTGTTCTGCGTGGCCATGGCCAGGACCTGCATGTTCAGCCCGGCCGCGACCCCGAAGACGACCAGGCAGCCGAGGGTGGCCGGCAGGCCGTGCAGGGTGAGCAGGCCGAGCACCGCGAGCAGGCCGAGGGCCATGCTCAGCCGCGGCGCCCACCGGTAGTGGCCGGTGCGGGCGATGACCTTGCTCGTGACGAGGGAGGCGGCCGCCACGGCGAGCGTCATGGGCACCAGCCGCAGCCCGCCTTCCGCCGGGCCGGCGTCGGCCTGCAGGAGCACCGCGATGTAGTTCACCGAGCCGAGGAACGCGAACCCGGCGAGCACGCTGAGCACGATCGACACGCTGAACGTCCGGTCGCGGAAGAGCCGCAGCGGCAGCACCGGTGCTTCGGCTCGGCGTTCGACGAAGACGAACGCGACGGCCGAAGCCGCGCCGAGGGCGGCCGACCACGGCGTCAGCAGGGTGAACCCGGTGATCGCGACGCCGAGCAGGACCACCCCGGCGAAGTCGAACGGCGCTGCACGGCGCCGTCTGGGCAGGTCGAGGCGTATGAGGCAGGCCAGGGCGACGAGCCCGAGCGGGAGGTTCACCAGGAAGATCGACCGCCAGCCGGCCACGCCGGTCAGGAGGCCGCCCACGACCGGGCCGGCGAGCGAAGAGACGGCGAAGCAGATCGAGAACCACCCGAAGTACTTCGCGCCTTCGCGAGGCGTGAACATCTCGCCGAGCGAAGCGCCGACGGAGACGAAGAGGCCGCCGGAGCCGGCGCCCTGCAGGACCCGGCCGGCGACCAGGAACGCGGCCGACGGCGCCAGGCCGCAGGCGAGCGAACCGAGCAGGAAGAGGGCGAGGGCCCCCAGGAGCACGCGTTTGCGCCCGAAGACGTCACCGAGCTTGCCGGACAGCGGCGCGGTGGCGCTGCCGGCGAGCAGGTAGGCGGTGGTGACCCAGGCGTACGCCCCGGTCCCGCCGAACTCACCGGCGATCCGGGGGAGTGCGGTGGCGACGACCTGGGCGTCGAGCATGCCGAGGAAAACGGACAGGAACAGGCCCGTGAGAGCCGTTTTTTGAGCGCGCGGAGGCGCAAGAGTGGTCAAGAAAAGTCCTCGTGGAGAAGGGACGAATGAGGCGGACGTGCGTCAGGCACGTCCCGTCGAGTCGGGAAAAGGCTCCATCGTCATCCGCGAACGGATGCGACCTCTTCGCGCTCGGAAACCACCTCGGATTCGTCCCGCTCGCCCGGCCGAACCCGGACGGCGTCTTCACGGAGGAACACTGACGAGGATGACTCTAGACAACTACATGTCAGAAGACAAGTACATTTCAGGGCAGGCGGCTGACCTGGTCGGTGTCCCGCCGCCGCTCGCCCAGCTCGTCCGGGAACACCCACTTCTTGAAGCCCCAGAAGCGGAAGAACATCGCCAGCAGCATGCCGATGATCGAGCCGCTGAGGAAGTCCGCGACCTCCTGGACCAGGAACGTCACGTGCGGGACCTCGAGGTCGAGCACGTACCGCGAGACGATCAGGGGGATCAGGTTGACCCCCACCGCGATGCCGCTGATGACGAAGAACAACGCCGCTTCGTGGTGCCGCTCGCGCCCGCCGCGAGTCCGGAAGGACCACTCGCGGTTGAGGATGTAGGACACGATGGTCGCGACGATGATCGCGATCGCCTTCGCCGTCGTCGGTTTCGGCTCCAGCACCGTCAGCTTCAGGGCGTACCAGACCCCGTTGTCGACCAGGAACGTCGTGCCGCCCACGATCGCGAACTTCAGCAGCTCCCGGTGCTTGATCAGCACCGAACGCAGTGGCTCCGGCGTGCGCTTGAGCACGGTTTCCACAACGGTCACACCACGCAGTCTAGGAGAACTCCGCGGTGGCCAGTGGTCCAGGCGGTCCGGCTGCCGTGAATGTCCGGATCGGCGGCGTAATTTCCGCCGCTAACCGGTCAGCCAGCCGAACGCTTTTTCGGGGCTGACGGTCGGTGGCCGGTCGCCCGGTTTGCCGCTCGGCCGCGGGGGCGCGCTCGTCGTGGTCCTCGACGTCGGCGGTTCGGTCGTCGGCTCGGACTTGGTGGTCACCGGCGGAGTGGGCGTCGGTTTCGGCGACGTCGGTTTCGTGGGCTTGGCCGGTGTGGTCGACGGCGTCGTCGTCGGTACCGGGTGGTGGTCGCACCAGCGGAGGAAGCAGCCGAAGTCCACCGTGACCGGCTTCGCCGACGCCTTGCCGAGCTGGGCGGTGATCGTCACCCGGCCGTCCTCGGGACGGCCCTTGAGCCGCACCCACAGGTTGACGTGCTGGCCCGGCGCCAGCGCGCTCTTCGTCGTGCAGCTCGCACCGTTGCCGTCCGGGGTGCACGGGAAGGCGCGCAGGCTCCACCACTGCCAGAGCGGGTGGTCGAAGGTGACCGTGACCGGCTTCGTCGTCTCGCCGGTGTTGCGGACCCGCACGTAGACCAGCGGGTTGCGGGTCCACGGGAACGCCGAAAGGCCGTCGCCCTGCGCTTCCAGGACCACGCCGTCCGGCGGCTGCTTCACGGTGACCTTGACGCTCACGCTGACGGAAATCTGCACGCCGGCGGTGACCGAGCCGGTGACCGTGCCGCCTTCGGCGTCCTCGTCGGCCTGCAAGCGGAAGTTGAGCGTCGCGCTCTGGCCGGGTTGCAGGCCGGACCCGGTCTTGCAGGTGACCGTGCCCTCGCCGCCGGGGCAGTTCACCGAGATCGGGCCGCCGGCCTGCGCGAGTGCCATCGGCGCGCCGCCGCCGCCGGTGTCGACGGCGTGCACGCCCCGCGGCAGGTTCAGCGCGACGGCCACCGGCTCGGACGGGCTGCCGCCGTCGTTGCGGACGGTGATCGGCAGGTTCGCCGCCGTGCCCGGGCTGAGCAGGACGCCGTCCGGCGGGGTCGTCGCGGACATCGACGGCGGCGCCGGGGCGGGCGGGGCCGGCGCCGGGGACGGCGGTGCGGCCGACGGCGGCGCGGGTGGCGGCGGGGCCGGGGGCTCGACCGGCGGTGCGGCGGGCTCGACCGACGGCGGGGCCGGCGGTTCCGGTGGCGCCGGCGGGACGGGTGGCTGCGGTTTCGGGGCCGGCGGTTCGGCGGGCTGGGCCGACGGCGGCGGCACCTGGGCGGCGACCGGGATGTTCTGCGTCCCGCCGCCCAGGGTGAGCGCGAGGACGACGGCCGCGACGACCGCCGCGCCCGAGGCGGCGACGCCGGCGAACTGGCGGGGCCCGGCGGCGGCGGCGCCCGCGGCCCCACCGGCCTTGCCGCCGGCCGCCGCGGCTCCGGCGGCCGCCGCACCCGCGGCCGCCGCCGTGGCCGCGCTCGCCTTCGCGGCGCCGATGGTGGCGAGGTAACCGAGGGCCGCGCCGCCCAGGACGATCGGGGCGATGATCGCGCGCAGGCCGCCGTTGACGTCGGCGAGCTCCGCGGCCAGCGCCCGGCAGTTCTCGCACTCGTCGAGGTGGCTCTCGACCTGGGCGCGTTCCCGCTTCGACAGGCCGTCGCGGGTCCACGCGCCGAGCCGTTCGGCGCAGGCGCGGCAGCGCTCCTCGGCGTTCTCCTGCAGGTGGACCTGCAGGTACGCCTGGCGGAGCCCCTCGCGGGCGCGGTAAGCCAGCGCGGAGACGCCGTTCGCGGTCAGGCCCAGCAGCGGCGCGACCTCGGCCGGGCTCTGCTGCTCGATCTCGGTGTGCCAGAGCACCGCCTGCCAGCGTTCCGGCAGCCGCGCGAACGCCTGCGCGGCCATCGTCCGCTCCAGCCCGGCGACCGCGGTGTCCGAGAACGGCACGGTCAGCGCTTCGGCCGCGGCGCCGCCGACCTCGGTCATGTCCTCGTTGAGGTCGACTCGCCGTTCCTTGCGGGTGCGGTCGTACGCGGTGTGACGCAGCGCGGTCAGCAGGTACGCCCGGAAGGCGGTGTCCGGGCCCTTGCCACCACGGAGCGTGTCGAGCACCTTGGCGAACGCCTCGGACACGAGGTCGTCGGCTTCGGAGCTCGAGCGGGCCAGCTGGCGGGCCAGATTGTGCGCTGCACCAGTGTGCCGTTCGTAGAGCGTCCCGTACGACGCGAGCCGCCCGGACCGGACGTCCGCGATCAGCTCGGCGTCACTCTTTCCGCTGAGATCGGCGGGAACGGTGGACACGGCACTCCTCGGTCGGCTAGAGCCAGGACCTGCCATTACAGGCGGATCCGGGACGCGAGACAAGTGTGACTGACCCACCCCGGCCGGTCACGTCGTGGTCGGGGTGATGACTCCGACGGCGGAGCGAAATCACCCACCCCCGGGTTGCGTCGCGGAAAAGCTCCGAGACAAAAACTGGTCAGTACGCGTCACGGTGTCCGTCAGCCGACGTCCTCACCGTGAAGCACCGAGCAAGATCGTTGCGAACCGGACGAAAGGGGCGGGTGGCCTGTGGATGTTCCGGCGACGCGCCCCGGCTCGGGAGACACGCCGCCCGCCAAGGCCGACCGCGATGCGTCCCTGCGAGCGTTGCGGGCGCGCTGGCGCACGGCCAGCCTGGCCGCCGGCTGGCGGTTCCCCAGCGACTGGGCGCTGCCCGAGGTCGACGCCGTCTGCGCGGCCGTGATGGCCAAGGGCCGGGTCGAAGCCGCCGAGACCGCGCTGGCCGGCCTGGCCAGGGCCCGCGCGGCGGCCGGGGCGGGGCTCGCGGAGACCCTCGCCGACCTGGCCGCGCTGCACGCCGTCCTCGGCCACGACGGCGACGGGTTCGTCGCGCCCGACGTCGACGCCGCACCGGCCCGGCTGCTCCGGACCACCGCGCTGGCCTGGGCGGACGTCGCCACCGACCAGCTCGTGCACACCGAGGTCACCGACCCGCTGACCGGCCTGCCGACGGCCGCCTACCTGCGCACCCGGCTCGCGGAGGTCTACCGCGCCGCGGCCGCCCGCGAGCGGCCGGCGGCCGACGACCACGTGCTGCTGGTCGTCTCGCTCGACCTCACCGCGGTCGCCGGGTTCCCGCGGCTGACCGGGATGATCATGGTCGCGGACGCGCTGCGGACGGTGTTCGACAGCGGCCAGAGCGTCGCTTCGCTGGGGCCGTCCGTCGTCGCGGCCTTGGTCCCGAAGGACGAGCGGGTCGCTTCGCACGGCGTCGCGCTGCGCCGGGCGCTGCACGAGCGGCTGTCGGTCGACTCGCAACTGGCGGACGTCGGCAGGCCTCGCGTGTCGGCGGTGCGCCTGCCGGCCACCCACGAGCTGGCCTGTGACCTGCTGGCCCACCTGGCACGCGCGTAGAACACCGGAAAAGTCCGGTTTCGCCCGGACCCTTCTGACCTGGACGGGGCCGGTCATGATTTCCTGATGGGGTGACCCGGACCGTACCCACCGACGTCGACGGCGAAGTCGCGGCCAGACCCCTGCACCGGCTGGCCCTGCGGAAGTCACTCGCCCGCCTCTCCGTCCGCCCGCGGTCGATCCTGATCCTTTCGGTGATCCCGCTGGTCGCGATCGGGTACGGCATCTACGGCTGGCAGCACGACTGGGTGCTGGGCGTGGACAGCGCGGTCTACCGCGCGGGCGCGCTGACCCTGCTGCACGGCGACTCGCTCTACGACGCCAACACCCTGCCCAACGAGCCGTGGTGGGCGCTGCTGCCGTTCACCTACCCGCCGACGGCCGCGCTGATCTTCGTCCCGCTCGCGGCGTTCCCGACGCAGATTTCCTGGGGCCTGATCACGGCCGTCTCGCTGGGGGCGATGGCGCTGTCGATCCGGATCGCGATCGGCGCGCTGCCCCGCCCGGCCGCCGACGGGCCGCGCTGGTGGGCCTCGCCCGCCCGCTCGACCATCGTGTTCTTCCTGGTCTTCCTCGGCCTCGAGCCGGTGTGGCGGACGATCTTCCTCGGCCAGATCAACCTGATCCTGATGGCCATGATCCTGCTGGACATGCTGGTCATCGGTGCCCGCGGGAGCCGGTGGGGCGGCGTGCTGGTCGGCGTCGCGGCGGCGATCAAGCTGACGCCGCTGGTGTTCCTCGGGCACCTGTTCATCACCGGCCGCCGCAAGGACGCGCTGCGCGGGCTCGCCACGTTCGTGCTGCTCCAGGGCCTGATGTTCCTGATCAACGCGCACGACGCGGCCAAGTACTGGACCGTGACGCTGCCCGACACCGGCCGGATCGGGCCGGTGCACTGGGCGGGCAACCAGTCCCTGAACGCGCTGATGAACCGGGCCACCGACCTCGCGCCGTGGGCGTCGAAGGCGGCCATGGGCATCGGCTTCCTGCTGGCGATCCCGGCGCTGTGGCTGCTCATGCGGTTCCACCGCAAGGGCCAAGCGCTGGCCGCGCTGCTCGTCACCGCGTTCTGGACGCTGCTGATCTCGCCGATCTCGTGGACCCACCACTGGGTGTGGGTGATCCCGCTGATCGTGCTGCTGGTCTCCCGGCTGCCGAAGACCACCCCGAAGACGGCGTGGAAGCGCTGGGTGGGGACCGGCCTGGTGGCGTTCGTGTTCGTCAGCTGCGTGCTGCTGATCCTGCCGAACGGCCGCAACGTCGAGCTGCACTGGAAGGTGTGGCAGAACGTGCTGGGGGACGCCTACATCCTGATGCCGGTCGTGCTGGCCGCGGCGCTGGCCCTGCGCTGGGGCCTGCAGCGGCGGGCGCGGAAGAAGGCGGCCGCGGATGTCGACGTCCCCGCCGGCGTCTGAGGCGCGTACCGGCCGCGTTCTCGCCGGGGTTCTCGTGCTTCTCGTCCTCGGCTTCGGGGTGGTCGTGTGGCTCGCGGGCTGGCACCTGGGCGCGGACAGCGCCGTCTACCGCGCGGGGGCGTTGACGCTGGTGCACGGCGACCCGCTCTACACGCGGGACGTGCTGACCGCGCTGCCGGACTGGGTGCGGCTGCCGTTCACCTACACCCCGGCCGCCGCGCCGCTGTTCCTGCCGCTCGCCCTGGTGCCATCGGGCCTGGTCTGGGGCGTGATCGCGGTTTTGTCGGTGGTGGGTCTTATCGTCGTCATCACGGTGGTTTCGTCGCCGCCGGGGCGCACACCCCTTCTGGGAAGAAGGTGGTGGGCGTTGCCGGCGGGAACGGCCGCCGCTCTGGTTCTGGAACCGGTGTGGAAGACGCTGTTCCTGGGCCAGATCAACTTGATACTGATGGCGTTCGTGGTGCTGGACGTCCTGGTGCTCTCTGCGCGCGGGTCGCGCTGGGCGGGCGTGCTGATCGGCGTGGCGGCGGCGATCAAGCTCACCCCGCTGATCTTCGTGCCGCACCTGTTCTTCACGGGCCGGTGGAAGGACGGGCTGCGGGCCCTGGGCACGTTCGTGGCGCTCGAAGCGGTGATGTTCGCGGTCATCCCGGTCGACGCGGCGCGGTTCTGGCGGGATTCGGCGACCGACCCGAGCCGGGTCGGGTCGGTGCACTGGATCTTCAACCAGTCGCTGAACGGGCTGGTCAACCGGGCTTCCTCGCTGGCGTCCTGGTCGCTGGCGGTGGCGGTCGGGGTGGCGGCGGTGCTGGCCGTGCCAGCGGTGTGGCTCGTCGTGCGGCTGCACCGGCGTGGTGAGGACGCGGGCGCGCTGCTCGTGACGGCGTTCTACGGGCTGCTGCTGTCGCCGGTGTCGTGGTCGCACCACTGGGTCTGGTGCGTGCCCCTGATCACGCTGCTGGTGGTCAAGGCGCGGTGGTGGGCCGCGGCGGCGGTCGCGCTGCTGTTCGCCTCGCAGGTCGTGATGCTGGTGCCCAACGGCGGGAACACGGAGTTCGGCTGGGGTCTGGGGTGGTCGGTTTTGGGCAACGTCTACGTGCTCGCGGCGGCGGGCGGGATCCTCGGGCTGGCGGCGCGTGAGCTTCGCCTGGTCCGGCGCTCGACCGGCCTCGTGACCGTTTAGGCTGATCGGCGCTATGGACAAACACACCGGTCTGCCCGTCGTGGGCATGGTGGGCGGCGGCCAGCTGGCCCGGATGACCCACCAGGCGGCGATTTCCCTCGGCCAGTCCCTGCGCGTGCTCGCCGCGGGGGAGAACGAAGCCGCCGGGCTCGTCGCCGGCGACGTCACGCTCGGGCACCACACCGACCTGGACGCGCTGCGGAAGTTCGCGGCCTCGGTGGACGTGCTCACGTTCGACCACGAGCACGTGCCCGGCGAGCACCTGCTGACGCTGGCGATGGAGGGCTTCGTCATCCGGCCGGCGCCGTCGGCGCTGGGCTTCGCGCAGAACAAGCTGGTGATGCGCGAGATGATGGCCGGCCTCGGCGTGCCGGGCCCGGCGTTCGCCGAGGTGTCCACTGTGGACGACGTGCTGGCCTTCGGCGGCGAGCACGGCTGGCCGGTGGTGCTCAAGGCGTCGACCGGCGGGTACGACGGCCGCGGCGTCTGGATGCTGGACACCGCGCAGCACGCCCGCGAGACCGTGCCGGAGCTGCTCGAGGCGGGCACGGCGCTGCTGGTCGAGGAGAAGGTGGCGATGCGGCGGGAGCTGTCCGCGCTCGTCGCCCGCTCGCCCTTCGGCCAGGGCGCGGCGTACCCCGTGGTCGAGACGGTGCAGACCGGCGGCATCAACACCGAGGTCCTGGCGCCGGCGCCGGGGCTGGACGACTCGCGCGTGCACGAGGCCCAGGACCTGGCGTTGCGCGTGGCGTCGACGCTGGACGTCACCGGGCTGCTGGCGGTGGAGCTGTTCGAGACGGACACCGGGCTGCTGGTGAACGAGCTGGCGATGCGCCCGCACAACTCCGGGCACTGGACGATGGACGGCTCGCGCACGTCGCAGTTCGAGCAGCACCTGCGTGCGGTGCTCGACTACCCGCTGGGCCGGACGGACCTGATCGCGCCGGCGTGCGTGATGGCGAACGTCCTGGGTGCGTCGGAGCTGCCCGAGATGAGCCCGGACGAGCGGCTGCACCACCTGTTCGCGCGGTACCCGGAGGCCCGGGTGCACCTCTACGGCAAGCAGGAGCGGCCGGGCCGCAAGCTCGGCCACGTCAACTTCACCGGCGAGCGCATGGAGGACCTGCGCAACCGCGCGCTGCTGTCGGCGCACTGGCTGTCCCACGCCGTCTGGCTCGACGGCTACGAGATCCACTGACGGGAGTGACGGGTATGGCGCCGCAGGTGGGCGTGATCATGGGCAGCGACTCGGACTGGCCGGTGCTGGAGGCGGCCGGCGCGGCGCTGGACGAGTTCGGCGTCGAGTACGAGGTCGGCGTCTACTCGGCGCATCGGACCCCGCAGCGCATGCTGGACTACGCGACCTCGGCGGCGTCTCGCGGCCTCAAGGTGATCATCGCGGGCGCGGGCGGCGCGGCCCACCTGCCGGGCATGGTGGCGTCGGCGACGGTGCTCCCGGTGATCGGCGTCCCGGTCCCGCTGAAGTACCTGGACGGCATGGATTCACTGCTGTCGATCGTCCAGATGCCGGCGGGCGTCCCGGTGGCCACGGTCTCGGTGGGCGGCGCGCGCAACGCGGGCCTCCTGGCGGTCCGCATCCTGGCGGCATCGGACGAGGGCCTGCGCGCAAAAATGGCAAGCTTCCAAGCGGACCTGGAGAAGCTGGTCCTGGACAAGGACGCATCCCTCCGCGAGAAAACAGGCCACTAGCCGCCCGCGCGAGCCGGAGGGCATCAGCGCGATGCCCTTCGGATCACGGGTGATGCCTCCCGGATCACGCGCGATGCCCTTCGGATCACGCGTGATGCCCCTCGGCGCACACGTGATGCCTCGTGGCGCACGGGTGGCCGGGGAAGTCTCGTCCGCGCGCGCCGCGCCGGTCAGCTGTCGAGCTTGCCGATCAGCTGCTGCCGCAGCTCGCGCTTGAGCACCTTCCCCGCCGCGGAGACCGGGATCTGCTCGACCACGTGGACCTCGCGCAACCGCTTGTACGGCAGCACCTTCTCGTTCACCGCGGTCATCAGCTCGTCCGCGTCCAGCGCGCCCCGCGGGACCACGAACGCCACCGGGAGCTCGCCGACCTCCGGGTCGGGGCGGCCGACCACCGCGGCCGCCGCGACGCCCGGCATCGTGATCAGGAGCTCCTCCAGCTCGCGGGGGAACACGTTGTACCCCTTGTACAGGAGCATGTCCTTCTTGCGGTCCACTATGGACAGGTAGCCGTCCTGGTCGAGGATGCCGATGTCGCCCGTGTGGAGCCAGCCGTCGACCAGGGCCGCCGCCGTTTCCTCCGGTCGGTTGCGGTAGCCGAGCATGATCTGGGGGCCGCGCAGGCAGACCTCGCCCTTCTCGCCCGGGGGCAGCGGGTCCTCGCCGCCCTCGGCCGGGACGAGCTTGACCTGCGTGTCGAAGATGGGGACGCCCACCGAACCCACCTTGCGGGTGCCCGAGCGGTACGTCGGTGAGATCACCGCACCCATCGTCGCCTCGGTGAGGCCGTAGCCCTCGGTGATCGTCGCGTCGGGGAAGCGGGAGCGCAGCGCGTTGATCATCGCGTGGTTCATCGGTGCCGCGCCCGAACCGATCGCGCGGACCGACGACAGGTCGGCCGTGTGGAACGACGGGGTCGCGAGGAGGGCCGCGAACAACGCCGGGGCACCGCCGATGCCGGTGATCCGCAGCCGCTCGGCGTCGGCGATGTAGGCCGCCGGGTCGAACCTCGAATGGAGGACGATCGTCGTGCCCGCGATCACCGCCGCGTTCAGGCCGCCGATGATGCCCATCGCGTGGAACCACGGCGTCAGGTTGATCGCGACCCCGGTGCCCAGGCGGGCCGGCCACTCGTCCTCGCTGCCGATCTGGTCGAGCGTGACGTCGCCGTGCGCGTCGAGCGCCGGGACCGAGCCCGAACTCCAGCAGGCGTGCTGGAGGGTGTTGACCACGACGTTGCGGTGCGACAGCCGCACGCCCTTCGACCGGCCGGTGGTGCCGCCCGTGTAGGCGAGGTGGGCGAGGTCCTCCGCCGTCGCCACCTCGACCGAGGGGCGTGTCTCGGGCTGGTCCGCGGCGAACGCCTCGAACTCGGTGGCGCCCTCGGGCCGGTCGCCGGCCGGGGCCACGACGACGGTGAACCGGGCCGGGATGCGGTCGGCGACGCTCGCCAGCGCGCCCGCGGCCGGGCCGAACGTCACCACCGCCGCGGCCTCGCAGTCGGTGAGCTGGAAGGCGAGGTCGTCCGGCGGGAGCAGCGGGTTCGCCGGGCTGAAGGTCGCGCCGGCCAGCAGCGTGCCGTAGTAGGCGACCGGGAACGCCAGGCAGTTCGGCAGGTGCAGGGCGACGACGTCGCCGCGGCCGATGCCGCGGTCACGCAGCGCGTTGGCGAACCGGCAGGCGGCGCGGTAGGTCTCGGTGAAGGTGAGGCTCCGGCCGTCGTGGGCGAAGGCGGTCCGGTCGCCCCAGCGCGCGGCACCCGCCGCCAGGATCGAACCGACCGGGACGTCGGGGTAGTCGAGGGAGGCGGGCAGACCGGGCGGCGTCGTCGGCGCGGTGATCGGCATCACTCGACCATACGAATTCTGCGGTCAACGCCACAAGGACGACGCAGGTGAACGAGCGCTAACATCGACTGATCCCCTCCCGACGTTGCAGAGAAGGTGACCGGAAGTGACCGACGGCCTGTACCAGCTTGCCGAGGAGCACGAGGAGCTGCGGGCCGCGGTCCGGGCCCTGGCCGAGAAGGAGATCGCGCCGTACGCGGCGGAGGTCGACGAGAACGAGCGTTATCCGATCGAGGCGTACAACGCGCTCGTCAGGTCGGGGTTCAACGCCGTCCACATCGGTGAGGAGTACGACGGGCAGGGTGCGGACGCGGTCGGTGCCTGCATCGTGATCGAAGAGGTGGCTCGGGTCGACGCTTCGGCTTCGCTGATCCCGGCGGTGAACAAGCTCGGTACTCAGCCGATTATTCTTTCGGCTTCGGAGTCGTTGAAGAAGCTTGTGCTGCCTTCTATCGCTTCTGGTGAGGCTTCGGCTTCGTATGCTCTTTCGGAGCGTGAGGCCGGGTCGGACACCGCTTCCATGCGTACTCGGGCTCGGCTTGATGGGGATCACTGGGTGCTCAACGGGACCAAGGCTTGGATCACCAATGCCGGTGAGTCCTCTTGGTACACCGTTATGGCTGTTACCGACCCTGATGCCGAGAAGAAGGCCAACGGGATTTCGGCTTTTGTCGTGCACAAGGATGACCCGGGCTTTTCGGTGGGGCCGAAGGAGAAGAAGCTCGGGATCAAGGGGTCTCCTACTCGGGAGGTCTACTTCGAGAACTGCACCATTCCCGAGGATCGGATCATCGGTGAGCCTGGTACTGGGTTGAAGACTGCTCTTCGGACCTTGGATCACACTCGGCCGACCATTGGGGCTCAGGCTCTTGGTATTGCTCAGGGTGCTCTCGACGCGGCGGTGGCTTACGTCAAGGATCGCAAGCAGTTCGGCAAGTCGATTTCCGAGTTTCAGGGTGTTCAGTTCATGCTTGCCGATATGGGGACGAAGATCGAGGCTGCTCGGCATTTGGTCTATGCCTCTGCTGCTGCTTCCGAGCGGGGAGACAAGCGGGCTGGGTTCATGGCTTCGGCGGCTAAGGCTTACGCGTCCGATATTGCCATGGAAGTTACTACCGATGCTGTTCAGCTCTTTGGTGGGGCTGGGTATGTCAAGGCGGGAAAGATGCCTTGACAACCTGCGGCCGGCCGTGTTTTGGCTTCGGATCGGGGTTGCGGGGGGTCTGGGTGCCGCTTCGGTCGGGTTGGGTGCGTACGTCTGGGTTTGGGGGTGGGGAATCACTCACTAGGGTGAGCTTCTTCTAAGTTACTTGTGCGTTAAGCCTCTTGGTGATGCTGGTCACCGTCGGTTCACAGAGAGGTGAAACGGATGGGTGCACTGTCGCGCAGGTTTGTCGTGGCTCTTTCGGCTGCGGTGGGGCTGCTTGCTCTGGGGGCCGGGGCCGGCCACGCCGCTGAACGGGAGCCCTCTGGGCCTGTTCAGCCCAACATCCTTGCCGCTGCCGTCTACTCTCTCGGGGATCCCACCCTTGCTCCTCCTGGGGCCAATGACTGGGGGTGCAAGCCTTCCGTGGCGCATCCCAACCCCGTCCTTCTCTCCAACGGGACCACCGCCAACGCCTATGAGAACTGGGCCAACCTGTCCCAGAAGCTCGCCTCCGCCGGTTACTGCGTCTTCGCCGGGAACTTCGGTGGGGCTCCGGGGGCCTTCCTGCAGACCGTGGGACCCGTTGCCGATACCGCGAAAGCGCTTGCCGCCTTCGGGGACCGGATCCTTGCCGCTACCGGGGCTTCGAAACTGGACGTCGTCGGGCACTCGCAGGGTGGGATGAACGTCCGGTACTGGATCAAGTACCTCGGGGGCTCCGGCAAGATCAGCCGGGTTGTCGGGCTTTCTCCCTCCAACCACGGGACCGATCTCTTCGGGCTGCTCAGCACCCTCGAAATGATCCCCGGGGTGCCCGCCGCGCTCGGGACCGTCTGCCAGGCCTGCAACGACCAGGCCGTCGGGTCGGACTTCCTCGCCGATCTCAACGCCGGTGGGGAGACCGTGCCCGGGATTCAGTACACCGTCATCCAGACCCGGTACGACGACGTCGTCACTCCCTACACCAGCGCCTTCCTCGCGCCCGGGCCGAACGTCAAGAACATCCTGCTGCAGAACGTCTGCGTGCTGGACTTCACCGATCACCTCGGGATCACCTACGACCCCGTCGCCGCCGGGCTCGTGCTCAACGCCCTTGATCCCGCGCACGCCAAGACGCCGCCCTGTGTGCCCGTGGCGCCCGTCATCAGCTGAGCTTCGCCACATGAGACATAACCCACCGCCGGGGCCCCTTCCGGCTCCGGCGGTGTCACTCTCGGATTCATGTACTGGCCGGTTCCGGCGTCCTGGACGCCCCACGACGAAGCCGAGCTGGTCGCCGGCTGGCGGCTGTGGCTCGAACTCTCCGATCGCGCCTGGCCGACCGCCGCCTGGGATGGCACTCCGGCCGGTGCCGTCCGCCAGCTGCGTGACCTGCTTGCCGCCTGCGACGAGATCGAAACCGCTTACCGGGCGGCCGCCGATGAGCCGTCTCCCGGTTTTCTGAGCCTGACGCAGGGGCTCGCCGTCACCGCGGGCTCCGCCATCTCGCTGTGGTTCGACGACTTCGACCAGCTCGACGGCGAGCGCGCGGCCCTGCTGCACGAGGACCTCACCCGGTTCGCCGAGCAAGCGGAACAGGTGCTGACGCTGCTCGCGGTCAACGGCGGCTGGGCGGGCCTCGACGAGGTGCGGCGCCGCCCCGCCTGAGCCGGGGCCGGCCACGCGGGTGCTCGGCTCAGGCACAGCAAGTGATTAGTCCGCTTGGCCCAGCGGATCGGGGTCGGGCGTGGGTACTACAGCAGGCATGAACCGGACAGAGGCCACCGCCGAAAGAGGCGAGAAGAGCAACACCGCGCAAGTGCTCGGCCGTGCCGGCATGGCGTGTTACGGGGTCGTGCACCTGGTCATCGCCTACCTCGCCCTGCAGGTCGCCTTCGGGGACAGCGAACAGGCCGATCAGAAGGGCGCCCTCCAGCAGATCGGCTCCACGGCCTTCGGGCAGATCCTGCTCTGGGTCGTCGCCGTGGGATTGGTCCTGTTCGGCCTCTGGCAGTTCCTGATGGCCGCCACCGGCTACGAGTGGGTCAGCGGCGGCAAGCGGACGCGCAAGCGGATCGGCGCGGCCGCGCGCGGCGTCATCGTGATCGCGCTCGGCGTCACCGCCATCCGCATCGCCACCGGTAGCGGCGGCGGTGGGTCGAGCAACGAGAAACAGCAGGAGTTCACCGCCAAACTGCTCCAGCTGCCCGCCGGGCCCGCGCTGGTCGTCATCGCCGCCGCGTGCGTGCTCGGCGTCGCCATCGCCGCGGGTGTCAAGGGCGCGAAGAAGAAGTTCCTCGAGGACCTGAACACGACGGAGCTGCCGGGCAAGACCAAGCGCTGGATCGGCTGGATCGGGACCACGGGCTACCTCGCCAAGGGTGTCGTCCTGGCCATCGTCGCGATCCTGCTGGCCATCGCCGGGTTCACGGCCGATCCGAACAAGGCCGGCGGCCTGGACGCCGCCCTGAAGACGCTCTCCGCCCAGCCCTTCGGCACCGTGCTGCTGATCGTCGTGGCGCTCGGCCTCGCCGCGTTCGGCGTGTACTGCTTCGGTGCGGCCCGGGCGCACAAGCGCTGAACGGTCCCTGTCGGTTTCCTGTCGATCACGCTCCGATGCTCCGGTGGCGGTGCCCGGTGCCCTACTTTGGGTCGGGTCAGTTGAACTTTCACCTACTCGGGAGCTGAAACCGGATGTTCGGACGATTCAAGGACGTGGCCCTGTTGCTGGGGAGGATCGGCGTCGCGGTCGTCTTCCTCGCGCACGGGCTGCAGAAGTGGAACAACGGCATCGACGGCACCGCGAAGTTCTTCGAGATGACGGGTATCCCGCTGCCCACCGCCGCCGCGGTCTTCGCGATGACCGTGGAGATCCTCGGTTCGATCGCGTTCATCGTCGGCTTCCTGCTGCCGCTCGTCGGCATCGGCTACGTCGTGATCTCGGTCGGCGCGCTGCTCTCGGTGCACATCGACAACGGACTGACCGGCCAGGGCGGCTACGAACTGGTCCTGGTGCTCGCGCTGGCCGGGCTCGCCCTGGGCTTCAACGGCGGCCGGCTCTCGCTCGACCACCTGCTGTGGGGTCGCAAGCGCGCCCGCCGCGACATCGAAACGGGCGAGCTGGCCAACGCCTGAGTCCCCACGCTGCCGCGGCTGTCGTGAGTGGTAAGGCGAGTTAGAACTCGCCTTACCACTCACGAGGCTGCGGCAGGGGTGTCAGCTGGGGAGGTCGGCTGTGGTGCGTTCGGCGTCGCGGCGGGCGTCCAGCTTTGCCTCGTCCGCGTTGCTCACGTGGACCAGGTGGGCGCCCGCGGCCAGGGGGACGAGCAGGCCGTCGAGGATGCCTTCCGGCCCGTCCCAGTCCCGTGTGGACAGCACCCGGTCGTCCGCGGTGAGGCCGAGTTTCGCGGCCCGGGCCCTGGCTTCGGCCAGTACTTCGTCCACAGTGGACTCGAAGAGCGCCGTCGTGTCGCCGGGCACCGGGAAGAGCGGGCTGTACTGGTCGCCCGCCGTCCGCGCCTCGGTCAGGTAGTCGAACGCGCCGCCGCCCGGCGGTTCGGCGAGGCCGCGGCCCATCGGGTCGAGCGTCACGACGGCGGTGGCCGCCGCGCCGGTCGGTTCCGGGTCGTCCGGGCCGACGAACGCCACCCGCGCGCCGGCGCCTTCGGTCACTACCCGCGCCCCGCACCACCACGCCCCGAGCAGCACGCCGACCGTCTGCCAGTGCGCCGGGAGCTGCACCGCCACGGCGTCGCCCGGTTCGACGTCGAACTCCTCGGTCAGCCAGTTGGCGGTCTTCGCCGCCCAATTGGCCGTGGTCGCCACGGACAGCTCGACGCGGCTGCCCAGCTGGTCGTCGTAGTGGGTGATCAACGGTTTGGCGGGCGAGGCCAGCAGCGGGCGCAGCAGCTCGTCGGTCAGGCTCATGCGGACAAGGCTAAAGCGCGGACCAGGCGGGCCGCCGGTTGACACCGGATCTCCGGACTCAGTACGTTTGCTTTGAAAGCAAATTTATCTGGAGGGCTGGGGGACAGCATGACCATTCTCGTCACCGGGGCTCGCGGACACGTCGGGCGCGCGGTGCTCGAATCGCTCGTCGCCGCAGGTCAGACCGTGCGCGCGTCGAGCCGCGACGCCTCGACGCTCGACGTCCCGGACGGCGTCGCGAAGGTGAGCGCGAACCTCGAAGACGCCTCGACGCTGGAGCCCGCGCTCGACGGGGTCTCCGCGGTCTTCCTGTACACGCGGCCGCAGGGCATCGACGGGTTCGTGAAGGCGGCCGAAGGGGCCGGTGTGCGGCACGTCGTGCTGCTGTCGTCGGGGGCGACGCTCGAGCCGCGGTCGGTGCAGAGCCGGATCGCGCACTTCCACCGGGCGGTGGAGGAGGCGCTGATCGCGGCGCCGTTCGCGGAGACGCTGCTGAACCCGGGCTCGTTCGCGACGAACGCACTGGGCTGGCGCGCGGACATCGCCGAGGGCGTGGTCCGCACGCCGTACGCGGACGCGCGGATCGGCGCGATCCACGAGCGCGACATCGGCGACGTCGCGGCGAAGATCCTGGCGGACGGCTCGCACGCAGGGGAGGCGCTGCAGCTGAGCGGGCCGGAACCGATCACGTTCCGGGAGCAGGCGGCGGTGCTGGCGGACGTCCTGGGGCGGCCGCTGCGGGTGGTGGAACTGACGCCGGAGCAGGCGGCCGAGCGGATGGTGGCGCTGGGCTGGCCGCCCGAGGTGCCGCCGGAGGTGCTGCGCGCGATGGAGCGGACGACCCGGGAGCCGTCGACGGTGACGGATGTGGTGCGCGAGGTGACGGGGAACGCACCGCGGACGTTCCGGCAGTGGGCCGAGGAGCACCGCGCCGACTTCAGTTGACGCAGGGGACCCCGGGGGAGTCTCGGAGCAGCGGCGCCGCGCCGGGGGCGGCGCCGCTGCCCGAGCCGCCGCCCGCCGGGGTCCGGGGCGCCGCCCGGCCCGCCAGGCCCGCCACGAAGTCGCGGACCGCCTTCACGTCTATCTGCACGATGCTCTGGCCGTCCGCGCTGCGGCCGTTCGCCGTCACCACCGGGATCGTCGCGAACGTCAGGTCGCCCGACGCGATGCCCTTCGCCTGCTGCGCGAACTGCAGCAGGTCGAGACCCGGGTCCAGGGTCAGCGACCGGTGCACCGCGTCCATCAGGTCGTTCAGCGTCCCGGGGCTGGTCAGCGTGCCCGCCGAGAGCAGCTGGTGCAGCGCCGACGACAGGAACGCCTGCTGCCGGACGATCCGGTCCAGGTCGCCGCGCGGGAGGTTCTTGCGCTGGCGGACGAACGACAGCGCCTCGCCGCCCGAGACCGTCTGCTCGCCGCGGCGGAAGTTCGCGCCCGAGTCCTTGTCCTCCGTCGCGTGGTTCAGGCACACCTTGACCCCGCCCAGCGCCTCGGTCAGCAGGTAGAAGCCCAGCAGGTTGATCTCCGCGTAGTGGTCGATCCGCACCTGTGTCAGGTCCTGCACCGCCTGGACCAGGACCCGGCGGCCCTCGGTGTCGGAGTCGCGCTCGATCTTCGCCTGGTCGCGCTCGCCCTGGCCGCGCAGCTCCTGGGCGGCGTGCGCCTTCGCGACGCCGTACGCCGAATTGATCTTGGCCTCGCCGCGGCCCGGGATGGCCGTCCACGTGTCGCGCGGGATCGAGACCGCCGACGGCTTGCCGCCGTTCTTCGGCACCCGCAGCAGGATCACCGTGTCGGTGTTCACCGCGCCGTTGTTGGCCTCCGTGCGCAGCTGGCGCAGCACCCGTGCCGGCAGCGCGTTGCCCTGCGCGTCCGTGCGGGCGTCGCTGCCGACGAGCAGGATGTCCTCCGCGCCGTCGTCCGCCGGGGGCGGTGCCGGCTCGCCGGCCCGCGGGGTCAACGCGTCCGTGGTCGGGATCGTGCTCTGCAGCTGGTCCTTGGTGACGTAGGCGTAGCCGCTGGCGCCGAGCGCGAGCAGCGACGCCAGGCCCAGCGCCACCCGGCGCGTCACCCGCCCGGCCCGGCGCACCCGCGACGGCGACCGCGGTACGTCGTCACTCGGCGTCACCGGATCGGCGATCGTCTCCGGTTCTTCCTGGTCTTCCGCCACGCTGGCCTACCTCCCCCGAACACCCTGCGTGTGCAGTCTAGTTGACGCAGGGGACGTCGCCCGCCGTGATCGGCGGCGCGGCGGGGGTGGAAGCCGCCGTCGGGACCGTCGGCCGCGAAGGCACCGACGACGTCGGTGCGCCGCCCGGGGCGGCGGCCGAGTTCCGGAAGTCCTTGCCCAGCAGCACGCGCACGTGCCCGGCCGGGACGTCCCGGTCCGGTTCGGCCTGGACCGTCGTCCCGAGGGCCTGCTTGACCAGGCCCAATGCGGTGTCGTCGGCCGGGTTGTACCGGACCACCGTCGTGTTGCGGGTGCTCAGCCGCTGGTCGGCGCCGAGCGTGAAGCCCTTCCCCTGCAGCATCGAGTGCGTCTGGCCGGCGACCGTCGGCGAGCCCGAGCCGTCGAACAGCTCGACCGTGACGGCGTTCGCGCCGGGCACCTGCGCCGACGTCGGGGCCGCCGGGGTGGTGCCGTCCGACGTCAGCCGCGTCACCTCGGCCGCCACCGCGGCCGGGTCGACGCGCAGCACGTCCGCGCCGCCGATGGTCGCGTTGCCCAGCGTCGGGATGGTGTGGAACTCGATGTTGCCGCCGGTCAGGCCGCGCATCTGCTCGGCGAACTCGGTCAGGTCCCAGCCCTGCGACACCACGACCGACTTCTTCACCGCGGTGACCAGGTCGGCGATCTTCGCCGGGCTGGTGAGCACGTCGGTCGAAATCACCTTGCGGGCCAGCCCGGACAGGAACGCCTGCTGGCGCGCGATCCGGTCGAGGTCGTAGTTGGGCAGCCCGTAGCGCTGGCGGACGAACGCGAGCGCCTGCACGCCCTCGATCGTCTGGCGGCCGCCCGGCAGGTCCACGCCGGACTTGACCTCCTTGACCGGCCCCTTGAGGCAGACCTCGACGCCGCCGATCGACTTGGTGATCTCGTAGAAGCTCGCCAGGTTCACCTCGGCGTAGCGGTCGATCATCCCCGGCTTGCCGATGAACTTCTCGAGCGTGGCGATGAGGTTCTTCCGCCCGGCCACCTTCGCCTGCGCGTCGGCCTGCTTGAGGTCGGTCACGCCCTGGCGCTGCAACGTCTTGTAAGTGTCCGTGTACGCGTAGACGAACGCGCTGTTGAGCTTGTGCTTGCCGTAGCCGCCGGTCAGCTCCACCCACGAGTCGCGCGGGAAGGAGACCGCGATCGCGTGCTTCCCGTTCTGGGGGATGTGCACGAGGATCATCGTGTCGGTGTTCAGCTCGCCGTCGGAGACGCCGGCGTGCAGCATGTCCAGCACTTCGCGGGGCAGCGGGTTGCCCTGCGCGTCCGTGCGGCTGTCCTGGCCGACCAGCAGGATGTCGATCGCGCCGTCGAGCGGCTTGGCGTGCGCCTCGGTGTCGGCGAAGACGTTCGTGGTCGTCAGGCCGGTGTTCGGGTCGCCGATGTAGTGCCAGCCGTACCAGGTCAGGGCCAGGATCGCGACGGACAGCAACGAAACGACGACCTTGCCGCCGCGGCGG
This sequence comes from Amycolatopsis vancoresmycina, assembly GCF_000716785.1. GTDB lineage: Bacteria > Actinomycetota > Actinomycetes > Mycobacteriales > Pseudonocardiaceae > Amycolatopsis > Amycolatopsis vancoresmycina. The sequence goes on along the minus strand of NZ_JNYY01000005.1, from coordinate 65,503 downwards.
GCGAAAACCGCGGCGCCGTAGCCACGGCGCGCCGGGATGGTCGGCGCAGCCTGTTCGGTCACGCGCTTCCTCCCCTGTGACCCCGTGCTTCCCCCAGGACACCCGTGTGTCTCCGACGGAGACTCTACTGAGGGTGTTGTGGGACCTCCGTAGGCTGGGGGCGGTATGCCCCGCCCGGGGCACGAAGGAAAGGCGGGAAGATGCGGGTCCTGGTCACCGGTGGTGCCGGCTTCATCGGGTCGCACTACGTCCGGCAGGTGCTGACCGGCGCCTACCCGGCGCTGCGCGACGCCGAGGTGGTCGTGCTGGACAAGCTCACCTACGCGGGCAACGAGGCGAACCTGGCGCCGGTCGCCGCGGACCCGCGGCTGCGCTTCGTGCGCGGCGACATCTGCGACACCGCGCTGGTCGCCGACGTGATGACCGGGGTGGACCTGGTCGTGCACTTCGCCGCCGAGTCCCATGTGGACCGCTCGATCCTCGGCGCCGCCGACTTCGTGCTGACGAACGTGCTCGGCACGCAGAACCTGCTGCAGGCGGCGCTGGAAGCGCGGGTCGGCAAGTTCGTGCACGTATCCACCGACGAGGTGTACGGCTCGATCGAGCACGGCTCGTGGACCGAAGACAACGTGCTGGAGCCGAACTCGCCGTACTCGGCGTCGAAGGCGTCGTCGGACCTGGTGGCGCGGTCGTTCTTCCGCACCCACGGGCTGCCGGTGTGCATCACCCGGTGCTCCAACAACTACGGTCCGTACCAGTTCCCGGAAAAGGTCATCCCGCTGTTCGTCACCCACCTGCTGGACGGGCGGAAGGTGCCGCTCTACGGCGACGGGCTCAACGTCCGTGACTGGCTGCACGTGGACGACCACTGCTTCGGCATCCAGCTGGTCGCCGAGGCGGGCCGGCCGGGCGAGATCTACAACATCGGCGGCGGCACCGAGCTCACCAACCGCGAGCTGACCGAGAAGCTGCTCCAGGCGGTCGGCGCGGGCTGGGACAGCGTCGAGCCGGTCGAGGACCGCAAGGGCCACGACCGCCGGTACTCGGTGGACATCACGAAGATCAACAAGGAGCTGGGGTACGCTCCGCGCGTGTCCTTCGAGGACGGTCTGGCCGCGACAGTGGCCTGGTACACGGAAAATCGCGCGTGGTGGGAACCGCTGGCCGAGCGGACCGCCCTCCGGAAGTAGAGGAAGTGCCTGTGCGGCTGACGGTGCTCGTGCCCGGGGGTTCCGGGCAGCTCGGCCGGGATCTCGCCGCGCTGGCGTCTCCTTCGGTGGAGGTCGTGGCCCCGGGGTCGGCCGAGCTGGACCTGACACAGACGGGCCAGGTGCTGGCGTCGGTCGGCGCGCTGGCCGAGCGGGCGCGGGAATCGGGTTCGGTACCGGTCGTCGTCAACGCGGCGGCGTACACGGCGGTCGACGCGGCGGAGACGGACGAGGAGCGCGCGTTCGCGGTGAACGCCGACGGGCCCCGCGTGCTCGCGGCGGCCTGCGCGTCCCGCCGGGTGCCGCTGATCCACGTGTCGACGGACTACGTCTTCCCGGGTGACGGGTCGGCGCCGTACGAGCCGTCCGACGAGCTGGGCCCGCGTTCGGCGTACGGCCGCACGAAGGCGGCCGGCGAGGACGCGGTCCTCGGCTCGGGCGCGTCGTCGTGGGTGGTGCGGACCGGGTGGCTGTACGGGAAGACCGGGACGAACTTCGTGAAGACGATGGCGCGCCTGGAGTCCACGCACGACGTCCTGTCCGTTGTGGACGATCAGGTGGGCGGTCCCACGTGGACGGCCGACCTGGCGGCCGGGTTGCTGGAACTGGCGTCCCGCGCGGCGGCGGGCGACGGGCCGGAGCGCCGGATCCTGCACTGCACCAACGCGGGCGCGGTCAGCTGGTGCGGGTTCGCGAAGGCGATCTTCGGCCACCTGGGCGCGGACCCGGCCCGGGTGAAGCCGTGCACGACGGCGGAGTTCCCCCGCCCGGCGGCCCGTCCGGCGTACTCGGTGCTGTCCCCGGCTTCGTGGCGCGAGGCGTGGCTGACCCCGATGCGGCCGTGGGAAGAGGCGCTGGCCGCCTACTTCGCGGCGGACAGGTAGGCGAGCGCGAGCTCGGTCGTTTCGGCGGCCCAGGTGGTCCAGTCCAAGCCGTCGGGCCAGGACCGGCACGTGGCAGCGCGGTGGATGCAGGCGCCGATGACGGTCCGGGCGGCCATCCGGACGGCCGGGGTGTCGCCGCGGCTTCGACGAACGCCTGCTGGATCGTGGCGAGCGCGCGCAGGCCGCGATCGCGGCCGTCGGCGCGCTGGCCGTCGAGCAGCTCGGGGAAGACGCGGTCGTGCGCGGCGAAGGTGTCCGCCAGCGCGCGGGTGAAGCGCCGACGACCTCGCGCACCCCGGGCGCCGGTTCGCGGAGCGCTTCGGCGACGCGCGTCTCCAAGCGGCCTCCGTCGAACTTCCCGATCTTCGACGCCAAGACGCGGTCGCTGAAGAAACGGGTGCTCGGCAAGGTCATCGAGGCCCTGCGGGACATCACGATTTCTCTGGGCGGATGGCCGAAGGCCGGATCCGCGGGGCCGTGCGCTTGAGGAGATCCTGGCCGCCTACAAGGGTTCAGTGCCGCCCTGAGGCCAGCCGGTACGCGCCCACCGTCAGCTCCGCGCACGTGCGCCACGTGAAGTTCGCCGCGTGCGCGCGCCGGGACGCCGACGTCGCCACCGCGTGCGGGTCCGTCACCGCCGTGCGCAACGCCTCCGCCAGGCCGTCCACGTCGCCGTACGGGACCAGGCTGGCGCACTCGCCCGCCACCTCGCGCAGGGCCGGGATGTCCGTGCAGACCACCGGGACGTCCGAGGCCATCGCCTCCAGCACCGGCAGGCCGAAGCCCTCGTCGCGGGAGGGCAGCACCAGCGCCGACGCGCCCGCGACCACCGTGCGCAGGTCCACATCGGACAGATAGCCGGTCTGGGACCGGCGGGGGCCGCGGGGGAACGGGCCCGGGCCCGCGAACACCAGGTCCGGCAGGTCCGGGGCCGCGTCGTGGGCGCGGGTCAGCCAGTCCAGGCCCTTGCGCGGGCCCGCCGCCCCGGCGAACAGCAGGTAGCGCGACGGCAGGCCGAGGCGCGCGCGGCGCTCGTCGTCCGGGGGGCGGGCGGTGAACCACGCCGGGTTCACGCCCAGCGGGGTCACCACGATCTTGTCGCGCGAGACGTCCAGCCGCTCCGCCACCGCGTCCGCCACCGCCGCCGTCGGCGTGCAGATGACGTTCGCCCGGCGCGCGCCGCGGCGGACCAGCTCCGGCAGGCCGCGGTCGCTCGGGGCGAGCTCCGCGGGGTTGTCCAGGAAGGCCAGGTCGTGGATCGTCACCACGCCCGCCGCGCGGAACCGGCCCGGCAGCACGAAGTTCGTGCCGTGCACGACGTCGGTCGGGCCGGCGAACAGCTCCACCGGCGGGAAGTCCGACCGCAGCCACGCCATCCGCAGCAGCCGCGCCGCCACCGGCATCCCGCGGGCCCGGGCCCCGTACGGGAGCACGTGCCGCAGCCGCCGCCAGCCGCGCAGCGTGAACGCCACCGCCCGCGTGTCGACCTCCGGGATCGACACGAGTTCTTCGCTCAGCGCGGCCGTGTACCGGCCGATCCCGGTGCGCGCACCGAGCAGGGGAGTGCCGTCGAGGAGGACGCTCAGGGACCTAGCCACGGCGGAGCCGTTGCTTCGCGACCTTCAACGCGCGGCCACCGACGCGCCGCGCCAGCTCGGACGCGCCGCCGGCGGCGAGGTACTCGCGCACCAGGTCGACGTCCCGCCGCAGCATCGCCCGGCCGCGCACCGACGGCGTCTTCACCAGGTCCGCCGACCCGGGCAGCCGGTCGGCCGCCGGGCGCGGGTCGCGGCAGAACTCCACCAGCGGCTTCAGCGCTTCGGGCCACGCGAACCGCTGCGCGACGACGGCGAGCCGTTCGACACAGCCCGCGGCGAACTCCTCGTCGTACAACGCCTTTTCGAGCGCCTTGGCCAGCGCGGCGTCGTCTTCGGCCGGGACGACGACGCCGAGCCGCTCGGCCCGGACCAGGTCGGCGAAGGCGTCGCCGTCGGTGGTGACGATCGGCAGCCCCGCCCACAGGTAGTCCAGGACCCGGGTGCGGAACGCGAACGTCGTCTCGACGTGCTCGTAGTGCGTGGTGACGCCGCAGTTCGCGTCGAGCAGCCAGTTCTGGCGCTCGTGGTAGGGCACCCACTGCTCGTTGAAGTAGACGTGCTTGCCGGTCAGCCCCAGCGAGTCCGCGAGCCGGATCGTCCGCGTGCCGATGTCCATCTCGGCGACCTCGGGGTTCGGGTGTTTCATACCGAGGAACACGAGCCGGACGTCGCCGCGGTTGCGGCGCAGCCGGTCGATCGCGCGGACCAGCGTCAACGGGTCGAACCAGCTGTACACCCCGCCCGCCCAGAGCACGACGTGGTCGGTGCCGCCGATGCCCAGCGACGAGCGCAGCCCCGGCCCGGTGCGCACCGGCGGCTCCGCCGGCAGGCCGAAGGGGACGACCGCGAGCAGGGACTGCGTCGTCGGGTCGGCGTCGTAGAGGCGCGGCGAAAGCCGGCCCATCGCCGCGAGGTGGCCGAGCCAGAAGTGCCGCTGCCGCTCGGACGCGCAGAGGAAGAAGTCGCCGCGTTCGAGCTGGGCGTCCAGGACGCGCGTGACCCCCGCGAGATCGGCCGCGCGCTTGTCGTCCGCGACGCCCTTGCCCTGCTCCAGCAGTTCGAGGTGCATCGGGTCGTACAGGTCGGCGACGACGATCTTGCCGCTGTGCTGCTTCTTCAGCGACGGCGCCAGTTCGAGCACGTGGCCCTGCAGGACGACGACGTCGGCCCAGGCGATCGGCGCGTCGAGCTCGCGGAACTTGCCCGCGCTGACCCGGAACGGCGCGGGCGGCGGCGTGGCCAGCGGGTTGGTGGTGACGAGGTGGACGTCGTGCTCGGCGGCCAGCGCCAGCGCGATGTTCCAGGCGCGGATCGCCGGGCCCGCCATCCGCTCGGTGAGCGCGTCGCCGGTCAGCACGAGGATCTTCCGGCGCTGCCCGAACGCCTTGCCGATGCCGAACGCCTCGACGAGGATGTCGTGCGCGGCCAGGTAGCGCGGCAGCGGGTAGGCGGGCTCCAACGCCTTGCGCAGCAACGGAAGCAGGTCGGCGTCGGTGCGGACGCGGGCGGCCTGCTCGACCGCGCGCGACTCGCCCAGCGACGGCAGCAGCTCGACGAACTGGTCGATGGCCAGCAGCCCGGCGAGCGTGGTGCGGGGGATGGCGACGGCACCGGACTCGATCGGGCCGACGCCGTGTTCGAGGTCCAGCTGCGTCGGGTCGAGCTCGCCGCGGGCGGTGGCGCGGCGCACGGCCAGCGCGAGGGCCGCGGGCAGCGCGCGGGCCAGGGTCTCGTCGGAGAGGTTCTTGTAGAGCGCGGCCAGGGCGTTGCGCTCGAGGAGGAACGTCTCGCGCCCGGTCTCGGGGGCGTCGACCGAGGCCATCGTGGCGTGGTGGCGGTGGTAGGTCAGCGACTCCGGGACGTACCGGACGCGCCAGCCGCGCAGGTTCAGCCGCCAGCCGAGGTCGACGTCCTCGTAGAACATGAAGAACCGCTCGTCGAAGCCGCCCAGCTCGGCGAACACGCCGGCCCGGACGAACAGCGCCGAGCCGGTGCCGAACAGGACGTCCTTGGCGACCTCGTGCTCGGCGGCCGGGACGTCGGCCAGCGGCGAACCGGCGTGGCGCTTGTAGCCCATGCCGAACCAGGTCAGGCCGCCGTCGACGAAGTCGGTGCCGGTGCCGTCCCAGTCGAGGACCTTGCTGGCCACGGCGGCGACGCCGGGCTGGGCGCGCAGTTCGGCGACCGCGGCGGAGACCCAGCCGGGCGCCGGGCGGGCGTCGTTGTTGAGGAAGGCGAGGACGGTGCCCTTCGCGTGCTTCGCGCCGAGGTTGCAGCCCCCGGCGAAGCCGGTGTTGCGACCGGCCTCGATGACCTGGGCCCGGGGGACGGCTTCGCGGATGCGCGCGGCCTCGTCCGAGTTGTCGACGCAGAGCAGCTCGAGCTCGGGGTAGTCGTGCTCGGCGAGCGCGCGCAGGCAGGTGATCGTGTCGTCGGCGCCGTGGTAGTTGACCACGATCACCGAGACGAGCGGTTGCGGATCCCCCTGCGCCAAAGCCAGCTCCTCGTCGTCGATCCTGGCGCAAGCTTAAAGGCCCGCCCATGCCTCCCAGACCGCGCCTCGGCCGAGCGCCGCGCGGCGGGTGATCTTGCGGCGCATCCGCAACGCCGCAGGTGACCGCAGGGCCACCTCGGCCAGCACCCGGCACCGCAGGCCGAACCGGAAGTTCGCCGCGGACGGCCGCCCCGGCCGCAGCGGCAGCACGGCGGTGAGCGCCGCGAACCTGATCAGCTGTTTCACGGCGACGTCGCGGGGCGCGCAGCGCAGCAGCATGAGCAACCGGTTGCGTTCGTTCCAGCGGTGGAACAGCGGCGAGCCCAGTTCGCTGCTGACGCCGTGGGCGTGCCGGACGCGGGCGTCCGGCGCCGCGACGACGTCCCACCCGGCCAGCCGCAGCCGCCACGCGGTGTCGGTGTCCTCGTAATAACAGAAGAATCCGGCCGGGACGCCGTGCACGCTCTTCAGCGCGTCGGTGCGCAGCAGGGCCGCGCCGCCGCAGAAGCCGAACACCTCGGCGGCGGGCTCGGTGACGTCGGCGCCGTGGCCGTCGGCGGTCAGCCGGACGCCGGCGGACTGCGTGCCGCCGTCGGGCCGCACGAGCAGCGACGTCGCCGCAGCCGCCAGCGGCGCCTTTTCGAGGGTGTCCTCCAGCGTGGCCAGCCAGTCCGGCGCCGGTTCGGCGTCGTCGTTCAGCCACGCCATGAACGGCGTCCCGACCTTCCCGGCGGCGACGGCGAGGGCTCCCGCGTACCCCGTGTTGCGCGGGAGGCGGAGCACGTCCGGGCGTGACGGATGGGCCGCGAGCAGGGCGGCGGTGCCGTCGTCGGAGGCGTTGTCCACCACGAGCGTCCGATGTGGACGCGTCTGCGCGGCGAGCGCGTCGAGGCAGGCCGTGACGTGCGGCGCACCCCGCCAGGTCACGACTACCACCGTGGTGGCGGGATTGTCGGTCACGTCCCGCACAATAGCCGCGTGCCCGAACTGGTCGTGCTCGCCGAGCAGCTCCTCGCGCCGGTGCCCGGTGGCACCGGGCGCTACACGGCCGAGCTGCTCCCCGCGCTCGCGAAGACCGCGCCGCCGGGCTGGACGGTGTCCAGCGTCGTCGCGCGGCACGCCGACGTGGGCGCGGCCCGGCTGGACGGCGTCGAAGGACCACGGGTGCTGCGGATCCCGCCGCGCGCGCTGGTCGCCGCGTGGCAGCTGGGCCTGCTCTGGTGGCCGGGCGGCGACGCGGTGCACGCGCCGACGCCGTTCGCGCCGCCGCGCGCGCCGGCCGGGAAGACGCTGAGCGTGACCGTGCACGACACCGTGCCGTGGACGCACCCCGAGACGCTCACCGCGCGCGGTGTGAGCTGGCACCGGTCGATGATCGCGCGGGCCGCGCGCCGGGCGTCGGGGCTGGTCGTGCCGACGCGGGCGGTCGCCGACGAGCTGGCCGTGCTGATCGACGTCGACGTGCCGGTGCGGGTGGTGCCGCACGGCGTGCGGGTGTGGCCCGAGCCGGCCGAGCTGGACCTGCCGGAGCAGTACGTGCTGGCCCTCGGCACGATCGAGCCGCGCAAGGGCATCGACGTGCTGATCGACGCGGTCACGGCGCTGGACGGCACGGCGCTCGTGCTGGCCGGCCAGCCGGGCTGGGGCGGTGTCGACCCGGTGGCGCTGGCGCTCGAACGCGGCCTGCCCGCGGAGCGGCTGCGGGTGCTGGGGAAGGTGACGGACGCCGAGCTGGCGACCGTGCTGCGCCGGGCCGGCGTGCTGGCCGTGCCGAGCCTCGCCGAGGGGTTCGGTCTCGGCCTGCTCGAGGCGATGGCCGCCGGGGTCCCGGTGGTGCACACCGACGTCCCGGCGCTGGCCGAGGTGGCGGGCGGGGCCGGGGTGGTGGTGCCCCGCGGGGACGCGGCGGCGCTGGCGAAGGCGCTGCGCGAGGTGCTGGGGTCGCCGTCGCTGGCGGCGGACCTGGTCCGGTCGGGCCGGGAGCGGGCGCGGGCGTTCACCTGGCGGCGCGCGGCCGAAGCCGTCTGGGCGATCCACCGCCGCGCGCACGAGTGACCTGCCCGGTTTGCCAGTTCCTCACCAAGGCGCGGGGGCGCCGCCGTACCCTGCTCTGGTGAGCGATGATCCCCGGGTCCTGATCGACGCGACCGCGGTTCCCGCGGACCGCGGCGGGGTCGGCCGGTACGTGGATTCGCTCGTCGCCGCCCTCGACGCGGACGGGGCGCGGATCACCGTCGTCTGCCAGCCCCGCGACCTGCAGCTTTACGACCGGCTGGCGCCGCGATCGCGGGTCGTGCCCGCCTCGCCGGCGACGACCACCCGCACGGCCCGGCTGACCTGGGAACAGGCGACGCTGCCGCGCCTGGCCCGCCGCCTCGGCGCGGACGTCGTCCACTCACCGCACTACACGATGCCGCTCGCGACGTCGGCGGCCTCGGTGGTGACGCTGCACGACGCGACGTTCTTCACCGACGCGGTCCTGCACTCGTCGGTGAAGGCCCGCTTCTTCCGCGCGTGGACGGCAACGGCGTTGCGGCGCGCGACGCTGTGCGTGGTGCCCTCGGCGGCGACGGCCACGGAGCTGGCCCGCGTCGGCCCGGTGCGGCACGCGTCACTGGAAGTGATCCACCACGGCGTCGACAGCGAGCGCTTCCACCCGCCGTCACCGGCCGAGGTCGCGGCGGCCCGGGCGGCGGTCGGCCTCGGCCGGACCCCGTACGTGGCGTTCCTGGGCGCGCTGGAGCCGCGGAAGAACGTACCGGCGCTGATCCGCGGCTTCGCGCGGGCGGTGGTCGGCCGCCGTGACGCCCCGGCGCTGGTCCTGGCGGGCCAGCCGGGCTGGGACACGCAGGTGGAGCGGGCCCTGGACGCGGTCCCGCACCGGCTGCGCGTCATCCGGGCCGGGTACCTGCCGTTCGGCACGCTGGCGGGATTCCTGGGCGGGGCGGAGCTGGTGGCGTACCCATCGCTGGGCGAGGGGTTCGGGCTCCCGGTCCTGGAGGCGATGGCGTGCGGCGCGTGCGTGCTGACAACGCGCCGCCTGTCCCTGCCGGAGGTGGGCGGCGACGCGGTGGCGTACTGCGGCGTGGGCGCGGGCGACGTCGCGGCGGCGTTGGGGGAGCTGCTGGACGACCCGGGACGCCGGGCGGAGCTGGCGACGGCGGCGCAGCAGCGCGCGAAGGAGTTCTCGTGGGCTACGACCGCGGAACGGCACCGGGAGGCGTACGCCAAGGCCTGGTCACGGCACCTCCGCACGCGCTGACCCGTGGTCGACGGTGGTAACATGGCGGTGCGAGGTCCCGGTGGGGCTGAGTATGGAAGCCCGTGACGCGTCCGGACGGTCGTCTCACGGGCTTTTCGCTGTCCTCAGACTTCGAAGCGCTCCCCGATCAGGGGATCGGCACGTCGTCGCCAGTCGCCACCTGCTCCGAAACACCATGCCACCGCGTCGGAAATCCACAGAAGGGGTTCTGCGGTCGAGTCGACGTGCTCGTAGGTGAGCTCGGTTTCGACGGCCGAAACCCCAGGGCGCGCTGCAGCGTCTGGCGATCGTGCCCGTCGCGGTGATCACGTGAGTCGAGCACCAGCCGGTGGGCCTGTAGCCCCAGCAGGTGTTCCGCGAGCAGCATGAGGCAGCGTTGGCGGGTGGCCTCTTCGGTCTTGGGCAGGCACGCACCGCGATAAAGCCGCGTAGTGATCGGCATTTCGGCCATCCGGTCGATGAGCATTCTGCGACGAGGCTCTTTCTCCTTCTTGAAGTGGAGTTCGCGGGCTCCGCGCAGCAGCAGCGATGTCAACGTGCGCCGGGTGGTGGTCAACTGCGCGGGTGCCACGATCGTCGCGCATAGCAGGTAGGAGCCACCGCGGGCTGATTCGTCGACGAAGGCGTGCACCGTCATCGCGTCATCATCGCGTGGCTAGTTGCACGCTCCGCAGTCGGGCCTGCACATCTCGTGACAGGCGCCGAACCGCTCGGCCGGCGTCTGTGTACGGGCTGCGGGGTGGCGGGGTTGCCCTGCGTAACGAGTGGACAATGGCCGGGTGACTGAGCATTCCCGCTATGGCGACGATGTCGGCGTCGTGACCGTGACCTACTTCTCCGAGGACACCATCGAGCGGTTCCTCGACACCCTCGAGAAGGCCACCGAGCGCGACGTGAAGGTGGTCGTCGCGGACAACGCGTCCGTCGAAGGTGCGCTCGAGCGGGTCACCGCCGGCCGGAAGAACGTGCAGCTGCTCAGCATCGGGGAGAACGTCGGCTACGGGACCGCCGCCAACCGGGGCGTCGCCGAGCTCGATGACTCCTACGGGTGGGTCGTCGTCGTCAACCCGGACCTCGAATGGGAGCCCGGGTCGCTCGACGCGCTGCTGGAGGTCACCGAGCGGTGGCCGCGCGGGGGTGCCTTCGGGCCGCTCATCCACGATCTCGGCGGCACCGTCTACCCCTCCGCGCGGCTGCTGCCGTCCTTCGGGCGGGGGATCGGGCACGCCCTCTTCGGGAAGGTCTGGCCCGGCAACCCCTGGACGAAGCAGTACCGGCAGGAGACCGGCGCCCCGGCCGAGCGCGTCTCGGGGTGGCTGTCCGGCTCGTGCCAGCTGTTCCGGCGGGAAGCGTTCGACTCCGTCGGCGGCTTCGACACGCGCTACTTCATGTACTTCGAGGACGTCGACCTCGGCGACCGGCTGGCCAAGGCGGGCTGGCTGAACGTCTACGCGCCCTCCTCGCGCGTCACGCACGAAGGCGGGCACTCGACGTCGCAGGCGTCGAAGAAGATGCTCGCCGCGCACCACGCCAGCGCCTACCGCTACCTCGCTGACCGGCACCAGGGGCTCGCCTGGAAGCCGGTGCTGGCCGCCGTGAAGCTCGGCCTCGCGCTGCGGCTGAAGCTGGAAACCCGCTAAATCCCGTCGAGCCGGCGTGAAAGGTCGGACTTGCCGATGTTCTGCGTCACCGTCGGCACCAGGCCGGTGTCCTCCGGGTCGGGCTCCCGCAGCGGGCTCGTGATCTGCTCGGCCTGTGGCCGGCGGGACAGCGGGGCCGGCAGCGGTGTCGTCGGCGACGGCGTGCTCAGCGGCGTCGTCTGCTGCGGGCGGCGGCCGCCCTGGACCTCCATCCGCCGGGTCGGTGACGCGCCGGCCAGCGGGTGGTCGTTCTCCTCGATCAGCGACGCCGGCAGCTGCGTGGTCGTGTCGGGGTCGCGGCTGCGGTCGAGCCCGTCGATCTGCGCGCGCGGGATCTGCTGGGTGTTCGACGAGTCCATCGGTGACGTCGCGCTGTCGGGTGTCACGACGAACACACCGCGCGCCTGGGCTCGTGCGAGCAGGGCGTCCGCCCGATCGCGGGGGTCCATCCCCTCGGCCTCCCGACTGACCAGGGGCCCTCTGGGGAAAGGCCCGCCTGTTTCCTGTCTAGGGTAGGCCCTCCGGGCGACCTCCGTCAGGGTTTCCCGCGGCTTGTCGCTCAGCGGTGCGTGATAAAAGAGGAGATTTCCGTGACGTCCGAGGTCCAAACCGACGCTGTCGACGCCGTCGTGCTGGTCGGCGGCAAGGGCACCCGGCTGCGCCCGCTCACCCTGTCGGCGCCGAAGCCGATGCTCCCCACAGCCGGGACGCCCTACCTGAGCCACCTGTTATCCCGCATCCGCGAGGCCGGGATCCGGCACGTGGTGCTGGGCACGAGCTACCGTGCGGAGGTGTTCGAGGAGTACTTCGGCGACGGCAAGTCGATCGGCCTCGAGCTCGAGTACGTGGTCGAGGAGGAGCCGCTCGACACCGCTGGCGCGATCCGGAACGTCTACGACAAGCTGCGCGCCGAGCAGGTGATCGTCTTCAACGGCGACATCCTCTCGGGCGCCGACCTCGGCGAGCAGCTGCGGGTGCACCGCGAGAGCGGGGCCGACGTCACGCTGCACCTGCAGCGCGTGCCGGACCCGAGCCGCTTCGGGTCGGTGCCGACCGACGAGACCGGCCGCGTCCAGGCGTTCCTCGAGAAGACGCCGAACCCGCCGACCGACCAGATCAACGCCGGCTGCTACGTCTTCCGCCGCCCGGTGATCGAGGCCATCCCGACCGGGCGCCGCGTGTCGGTGGAGCGCGAGACGTTCCCGCAGCTGCTGGAGCAGGGCGCGCACATCCAGGGGTTCGTCGACGCCTCCTACTGGCTGGACGTCGGCACGCCGGAAGCGTTCGTGCGCGGCTCGGCCGACCTCGTCCGCGGCGTGGCGCCGACGTCGGCGCTGCCCGGCCGCCCCGGTGACTTCCTGGTCCTCGACGGCGCCTCGGTGGCGGAAGACGCCCAGCTCAGCGGCGGTTCGACGATCGGCGTCGCGGCCGTGGTCGGCTCGGGCGCGAAGATCGACGGCTCGGTCCTGTTCGACGGCGCGGCCGTCTCCGAGGGCGCGGTCGTCGAGCGCTCGGTGCTGGGCCACGGCGCCCGCGTCGGCGCCGGCGCGGTGCTGCGCGGGGTGGTGCTGGGCGATGGCGTGTCCGTCGGGGCAGGCTGCGAGCTGCTGGAAGGCGCCCGGGTCTGGCCGGACGTCGTGCTGCCCGACGGTTCCGTCCGCTTCTCGAGCGACGCTTAGCCGATGTTCTGGCGTCCCGCGTTCGAAGTCGACCTGGACCGGGTCCTGCGTCCGCTGAAGCGCGGGCGCGGGTCGCTCAACGTCTTCACCGACGAGCGCGGGATCACGTGGCTGGCGACGAACACCGTGGACGGCCAGGGAACGCTGGCCCTGCGACGGCACCCGGACGGCCGCATCGAGGCGGCGGCCTGGGGCGAGGCGAAGGACCGCCTGCTCAGCGGCGTCCCGGCGCTGCTCGGCGCGGACGACGACGACTCGGGGTTCGTCGCGCACCACGACGTCGTGGCGCGGGCCCGGCGGGCGGTCCCCGGCCTGCGGCTCGGCGCGACCGGGACGGTGTGGGACTGGCTGGTGCTGGCGGTGCTCGAGCAGAAGGTGGCGGGCAAGGAGGCGATCCGCTCGTGGGCCGAGCTGTGCCGCCGGTTCGGTTCCCCCGCGCCGGGGCCGGCCCCCGAGCGGCTGCGCGTGCCGCCGACGCCGATGCAGATCCGGGCGCTGCCGGACTGGCACTGGCACCGGGCGGGCGTCGACATCAAGCGCCGGACGGCCCTGTTCAACGCCGCGGGCATGGCCCACCACCTGGAGCACGCGGTCTCGCTCGGCGGGCTCGCGGGCCGGCACTGGCTGCGCCAGGTCCCGGGGATCGGGGTGTGGACGGCGGCGGAGATCGCGCAGCGCGCGTGGGGCGACCCGGACGCGGTGAGCTTCGGCGACTACAACATTCCCTCGATGGTGGGGAACGCGTTGCTGGGCCGGAAGACCGACGACGCCGGGATGGCGGAGCTGCTCGCGCCGTACGCACCGCAGCGGCAGCGGGCGGTGCGGTACCTGGAGGCGGCCGGGCACCGGCGGCCCCGGTTCGGACCGCGGATCGAGCTGAGGGACTACCGCGCGATGTGAGGCCGGGGCGCGGAACGTCGCGAATGACTCATTCGGGACGTCGGGTGTCGCGAATGAGTCATTGGGGACATCCGGTGTCGCGAATGAGTCATTCGCGACGTTTGTGGGCGGTGGCTATTGCGGGGGGTAGCCGCCCGGCGGGGGCGGGTACGGCGGCTGCTGGCCCGGGAACCCCTGCTGCGGCGGGTAGCCCGGCTGCTGCCCCGGATACCCCTGCTGCGGCGGGTAACCCGGCGGCTGCTGGCCCGGATACTCTTGCTGCGGCGGGTACTGCTGGTACCCCGGGTACTGCGGCGGGTAGGGCGGCTGCTTCGGCTTGTTCGCGTTCACCAGCGCCAGCACGCCCACCACGATCCCGGCGACCACCACCAGCAGGATCAGCAGCGTCAGGACGCTCAGCATCAGCCGTTCCCCTCGTCGAGTGCCGCGCGGACGATCGACAGCGCCTCCGCGTCGTCGAGGCCGAGCCTACGGGTCGTCTTCGCGTACTCCGCCGCTGCCTGCTGGGCTCGGCGGCGGCTCTGGTCGCCCGCTGCCGCCACGAAGCTGCCGGCGCGGCCGCGGGTCTCGATCAGGCCCGCCTCCTCCAGCTCGCGGTACGCCCTCGCCACCGTGTTCGGTGCGATGCCGAGGTCGGCCGCGAGCTGCCGGACCGTCGGCAGCTTCGTGCCCACGGCCAGGCTCCGGTCGTTGATCCGCGTCGCGAGCCCCGACCGGACCTGCTCGTACGGCGGGACCGGCGAGCCGCTGTCGAAGGAGACGATCACCAGCTCTGCGGACCCGCTCCCGGCCCCGGCAACTGCTGTTGCGGGAACGATGGCCCCTGAGGCGCGTACTGCTGGGGCGCCGGCGGGTAGCCCGGCTGCTGCGGGAAGCCCTGCGACGGCGGCGCGAACCCGGGCGGCGGCGCGAAACCCTGCGTCGGCGCCGCACCCGGCGGTGGCGCGAAACCCTGCGGTGGCGGCGCAAATCCTTGCTGCGGCGGGAAGTTCGGGAACTGCCCACCCCGCTTCATCGCCTCTTCGCGGCGCATCTTCGACACCCGCACGATCACCGCGATGACGAACACGATGATGCCCAGGACGATCAGCCCGAGCACGATGTACCCGAACACCCCGGTGTCGCCGCCACCGCCGGAGTGGAAGTGCACCCGCTCCGGGAACTGTGTAGCCATGTGGTCCCTCCCTGTCCGCGGACCAGGTTATCGCCCGGCACCGACAGGAACGGCGGCTTTCACCAGATCGGCGAGATCTTCCGACCCCGCGGGCAGCGCATCCACCGGCCACCACCGCAGGTCGTCGGACTCGTCGCTGCGCACCGGCGACGCGCCCGCCGGGGCGTGGACCGCGAACCGGACGTCGAAGTGCCGCGTCGGCACCCCGAGCGAGCACGTGATCGGGTGGACGTCCAGGTGCACCGGTTCCGGGGCGAGCCGCAGCCCGGTCATCCCGGACTCCTCGGTCGCCTCCCGCAGCGCCGCCCCGGCCAGGGACGCGTCCGACGGCTCGCAGTGGCCGCCGAGCTGCAGCCAGCGGCCGACCCGCGGGTGCAGCGTCAGCAGCACCTGCGTGCCCGTGTGGTCCAGGACCACGGCCGACGCCGTCAGGTGCCCGGCCGCGCAGGACCGCAGGCACGAATCCTCACGCGCGGCCAAGAACCCGAGGAACGCCTGGCGCAGCGACTCCTGGGCCGCCGAATCGGGCCGCCACGAAGAGAGCGTCGTGACGGCGTCCGCGTGCAGGCTCACAGCTCCAGGAGTCCTTCCCCGGCCAGTGCCGGTCCGCGCGGCTCCGGCTCGGTGAGCGGGATCCCGACGGCCACCGAGCCCAGCGGCTGCCAGCGCTCGTCCAGGCCCAGGACGTCCCGCACGACGTCGGCGGCGAAGATCGTCGAGCCGATCCAGCACGAGCCGAGGCCCTCGGCCGCCAGCGCGACCAGCAGGCCCTGCACCGCCGCCCCGCCGGCCACGGTGAACATGGTCTTCTCGCAGTCGTTGCGGCGGTCGTCGCGGTAGGTGTGCGCGCCGTCCGGCACCAGGAACGGGAGCACGATTTCCGGGGCCCGGTACAGGATGTCGCCGCGGCTGAGCCGCTTCGCGATCTGCTCCGGCGTGAACTCGTCCCCGCTCAGGTCGGCCTGCCACGACTCGCGCATCGCGTCGAGCAGCTTCTTCCGGACGCCGGCGTCGCGCAGCCAGACGAACCGCACCGGGTGCGTGTGGTGCGGCGCGGGGGCGGTCAGCGCGGACCCCACCGCCCGGCGGATCGAGGTGGGGGAGACCGGCTCGTCCGCGAACTGCCGCACCGAACGCCGGGCCGGAACGGCCTCGCGCCGTCCCTGCGCGACGGCTTCGTTGGCCCCCAGCCGGAACAGGTCCTCCTCCAGCGG
Source organism: Amycolatopsis vancoresmycina (assembly GCF_000716785.1). GTDB lineage: Bacteria > Actinomycetota > Actinomycetes > Mycobacteriales > Pseudonocardiaceae > Amycolatopsis > Amycolatopsis vancoresmycina. Next base: position 49,450 of record NZ_JNYY01000005.1, on the reverse strand, counting down.
GCGGATCAGGTCCCGCGCGGTCGAGCCGTCGTCTTCGAGCTGCAAGCCGCGCACGACCGCCACCGGCGTCCCGCCCAGCTTGCCCTTGACCAGGTCGGCGGCCGCGGCGAGCTCGTCGGCGACGGCGACCTCGGTGACGGCGAGCTCGTTGCCCTGCCCGTCGACCTCGCCGCGGTAGGCGTGCAGCACGCGCAGCCCGGACGAGCCGATGGCGGCGTCCGTCTGCCCGACCCGCCACGCCCGGCCCATGGTGTCGGTGACGACGACGGCGACCTCGACGCCGAGCCGCTCCCGCAGCCCGTTGCGCAGCGCCAGCGCCGACGCGTCCGGGTCGGCGGGCAGCAGCGCGACCTCGTCACCGGCCACATTGGACGCGTCGATGCCGGACGCGGCCTGCACGATCCCGAGGTGGTTCTGGGTGATCACCGTGCGTGCGATCCGCGCGACGATCCGCACGGCCTCCTGCTCGACGAGCTTCCGGCGTTCGGCGTCGCGGGCTTCGGGGTCCGACGGCACGCGCACGAGCCTGCCTTCGGCCTTCGAGACGATCTTGCTGGTCACGACCAGCACGTCGCCGGAGCGCAGCCAGGGCGCGGCGGCCACGATCGCGCCGGTCAGGTCGTCGCCGGGGCGGAACTCCGGCAGCCCGGTGACGGGCAGGATCTCCAGCTTGGGGGAAGCGTGATCAGACAACGGGGGCTCCAGCCAGGTCGAGGGCGGCGCGGGCCATCGCCGCGGTCGCGTCCACATCGGACATCAGCAGCGGGACGTCGCGGACGGCCACGCCCGGCACGTCGGCGGTCTCGCCCTCGGCGATCAGCCAGCCGTCCAGCACGCCGCCGTCCTTGCGCGAGCCGTAGTGGCGCCCGACGGCCTCCGCGGACGTCTCGACGCCGATCGCGGTCAGGCACGCGTCGGCCATCCCGCGCAGCGCCTTGCCGCCGATGATCGGCGACACCCCGACCACGCCGGCGGACGTTTTGCGCAGCGCGTCGCGCACGCCCGGCACGCCCAGCACGGTCCCGACCGAGACCACCGGGTTCGACGGCGCGAAGAGCACCGCGTCCGCCCCGGCGATGGCCTCCAGCACGCCCGGCGCGGGCTTGGCCTCCTCGGCCCCGACCGCGACGATCGAGTGCGCCTTCGGCTCGGCGCGGTAGCGCACCCACCACTCCTGGAAGTGGATCGCCTTCTGCTGCCCGTCCTGCTCCGGGTCGTCGATCACGACGTGCGTCTCGACGCGGTCGTCCGACATCGGCAGCAGCCGGACGCCGGGCTGCCAGCGGTCGCACAGGGCCTCGGTCACCGCCGAGAGCGGGTAGCCCGCGCGCAGCATCCGCGACCGGATCAGGTGGGTGGCGATGTCCTTGTCGCCGAGCCCGAACCAGTCCGGGTCGGCGCCGTAGGCCGCCAGCTCCTCCTTGACCACCCAGGTCTCGCCCGAGTGCCCCCAGCCGCGTTCGGCGTCGATCCCGCCACCGAGGGTGTACATGCAGGTGTCCAGGTCGGGACAGATCCGCAGCCCGTGCATCCAGACGTCGTCGCCGGTGTTGACCAGCGCCGTCACCTCGTGCTCCGACTCGGAGGCACCCTCGGGTGCCATGCCCAGCGCTGCCTTGACACCCAGCAGGAAGCGGGCCCCGCCCACTCCGCCGACCACTACCACGATCTTCACGACGTCGAATCCTCGCACGAGCCGGGTGCGGGCACCCAGTACCGGTATCTGTGGTGCGGGGCGTAGCCGAGCCCCGCGTAGAGCGCGAGCGCGCCCGAATTCCCCTCCGCGACCTGCAACACCACGTGCCCCGCCCGGTGTTCCGCGCCCCAGGTCTGCACGGCGCTCATCAGGGCCGACGCCAGCCCGCGGCGGTGGAAGGCCGGGTCGACCGCCAGCCGCCCGACGTGCAGCCAGTCGTCGACCAGGGCCCCGCGGACGACGGCGGCGGTGCGGCCGCCGGCCGTCGCGACGCCGTAGCCGACCTTCCCGCCGGTCAGGACCTGCCGCGCGGCCGGCGAGTCCTCGCCGGGGTTCAGCGTGAGCTCCCACCAGCCGGGCGGGGGCTCGTCGCGCACCGTGACGCCCGGCACCGCGGGCGCGGGTGCCAGCGGAGCGGTCAGGACGGCGACCTCGTGGCCGGCGCCGTGGTGCGCCGCCGGGACCCAGCCCGCGGCCGCGATCGCGCGCTCGTTCGGGCTGTCGCGGACGACCTGGACCATAGGGGCGATCCCCCTATCGTGGGCGAAGTCACACACCGCGGTCAGTGCGCCGCCGGTCGCGCGACCGGGGTCGCCGACCGCAAGTGCGCTGTTCGCGCGGCCGGTGAAGCCGTCCGCCCAGCGCAGGGACCACTCACCTAGGGGTTCCTCGACCAGCGGCGGCCATGCTCTGCTGCAGGTGGTTTCGAGCCTTTCGGGGGCGTTCACCGCTAGATTGTGACGGAGGCGGTGAAAGTCGCGGGAACGGATTTCTCCAGGAGGTGGCGGTGGGCATCCAGCGCAAGGACGAGCGGCACAACGAGAAGCTCGTCGACGAGATCTCCGAGGGGTTCAACCGGGCTGTGGGGGAGCAGAAGACCGAGGACGAGGCCCCCAAGCCGCGCTTCGTCATCACCGGTGACGCGCGGGCGACCCCGCCCCCGCGCCGCCGCGAGAGGTGAGTCCCATACCCGGGGTATGGCTAAGGCTTGCCTCACCGTCCGAACGGGTGCCCGAACCGCGTAGTGTCGGCCCCGACTGGCTGTTTGCAGAGACTGTCTTTGCAGAGATATGCGGGAGTGCGCAGTGACCTACGTGATCGCCGAGCCCTGCGTCGACGTGCTCGACAAGGCGTGTATCGACGAGTGCCCCGTGGACTGCATCTACGAGGGCGAGCGGATGCTGTACATCCACCCGGACGAGTGCGTCGACTGCGGCGCCTGCGAGCCGGTCTGCCCGGTCGAGGCGATCTACTACGAGGACGACGTCCCGGACAACTGGTCGGACTACACCAAGGCCAACGTCGACTTCTTCGACGAGCTGGGCTCGCCCGGCGGCGCGTCCAAGGTGGGCAAGACCGCGCACGACCCGGCCTTCATCAAGGCGCTGCCCCCGCAGGGCGAATGAGCCCGGTCGCGCTGCCCGACTTCCCCTGGGATTCGCTCGCCGAGGTCAAGGCCACGGCGCAGGCGCATCCCGGTGGGGTCGTCGACCTCTCCATCGGCACGCCGGTCGACCCGGTGCCCGCCGGGATCCGCGACGCGCTCGCGTCGGTCTCGGAGATCCCGGGCTACCCGACCACGCACGGCATCCCGGCCCTCCGGGAAGCCGCGCGCGGGGCGCTTTCGCGGCGGCACGGCGTCGACGGCATCGAGCCGGACGCGGTGCTGCCGACGATCGGGTCCAAGGAGGCCGTGGCCTGGCTGCCGCGGCTGCTCGGCTTCGGGCCCGGTGACGTCGTCGTCATCCCGGAGCTGTCCTACCCGACGTACGAGGTCGGGGCCCTGCTGGCGGGCGCGTCGATCCTGCGGACCGACGGCCTGACCGCGCTCGGCCCGCAGAAACCGGCGATGATCTGGCTGAACTCGCCGTCCAACCCGACCGGTCGCGTGCTCCCGGTGGAACACCTGCGCAAGGTCGTCGAGTGGGCCCGCGAGCGGGACGTCGTCGTGGTCTCCGACGAGTGCTACCTGGCGCTCGGCTGGGAGACCGACCCGCTGTCGGTGCTGCACCCGGACGTCTGCGACGGCCGGGCGGACGGGCTGATCGCGGTGCACTCGCTGTCGAAGTCGGCGAACCTGGCCAGCTACCGCGCCGGGTTCCTGACCGGCGACCCCCGGCTGATCAAGCAGCTGCTCGACGTCCGCAAGCACGCGGGCATGATCGTGCCGCGCCCGGTCCAGGAGGCGATGGTCGCCGCGCTGGCCGACGACGAGGCCCTGCACGTCCAGCGCGAGCGCTACGCCCGCCGCCGGCTCGTGCTGCGGAAGGCGCTGCAGGACAACGGCTTCCGCATCGACCACTCCGAAGCCGGGCTCTACCTCTGGGCGACCCGGGACGAGGACGCCGCCGCGACCGTCGGCTGGCTCGCCGAGCGCGGGATCCTGGTCGCGCCCGGGACGTTCTACGGCCCGAAGGGCGGCAAGCACGTCCGCGTCGCGCTGACCGCGACGGACGAGCGCGTCGACGCCGCCGTGGAGCGCCTGACTCAGTAGTCCTTGCCGGTCAGTCCCCGGTAGACGAACCGGGTCAGCAGCTCGATCGCTTCTTCGTCGGTCGGCGGGGTCCAGCCCGGCGGTGAGCCGTGCAGCCACGTCGCCGCGAAGGCGTCGACGAGGTTGTACATCAGCATCCCGCAGCGGTCCGGCGTCGTGGGCAGCTGCAGCCCGGCTCGGGTGACGTGCGCGAGGTGGTCGTCGAGGTCGGCGGCCTGGGATGCGCCGAACTGCGCCAGCGTGCGCGCGAACGACTCGCTGACCATCGCCGCCTGGCGCAGGGCCAGCATGGTCGCGGCGTTGTCCCGGTAGAAGTCCCAGTACTGCTTGACGTGCCAGCGCACGGCCGCGGGGTTGCTGAAGTCGGCCAGGTGGTCCTCGCTGTCGGCGCTCTCGTCGCCGGACGCCGCGATGTCGGCCAGGAGCGCCTCCAGGAGCTCCTCCTTGCCCGCGAAGTGGTTGTAGAACGACCCCGCGGCCCGGCCCGCCTCGGCGGTGATGTCCGTGATCTTCGTGTTCAGGTAGCCCTTCCGGGCGAAGACGCGCTTGGCCGCGGCCTTGAGCGCGCTCTCGGTCTCCGCGGCCTTTTCCTTGCGGCTCGTCGCCGTCATCGCCACCTCCCTTGACACGGGACGCTAGCAGCGCCATCCTGAATCTACATTCACTGAATCACAATTCACTGGGAGGGTGACATGGACACCAGGGTGCTGATCGCGGGAGCGGGACCGACCGGGCTGACGCTGGCCATCGAGCTGGCGCGGCGGGATGTCCCGGTGCGGATCATCGACAAGGCCGAGACGTACTTCGTCGGCTCGCGCGGCGACGGGATGCAGCCGCGCACGCTGGAGGTGTTCGAGGACCTGGGCGTGCTCGACGCGGTGCTGGCCGCGGGCATGGCCCCGGTGCCGATGAAGATCCACCTCGGCGGCGAGGTGGTCGGCGAGCGGACGATGTTCGACCCGGTCGAGCCGACGCCGTCGAAGCCGTACCCGACCGGCTGGTTCCTCGGCCAGTCGCAGACCGAGGGCATCCTGCGCGACCGGCTGGCCGAGTTCGGCGTGCGCGTCGAGCTGAACACCGCGCTGACCGGCTTCGAGCAGGACGGCGACGGCGTCACGGCGACCCTGAGCACGGGCGAGAGCGTCCGCGCGGAGTACCTGGTCGGCGCCGACGGCGGCAAGAGCTTCGTGCGCAAGACGCTGGGGATCGCGTTCGAGGGCACGACCGACGAGTCGATCCGGATGCTGCTCGGCGACGTCGTGGCCGAGGGGCTCGACCGGAACTACGGCCACTGGTTCGCTTCGCCGGACGAGCCGATGCGCGGCATGATGTTCAGCCCGCTGCCGGGGACGCCGTACTTCCAGTTCGGCGCTTCGCTCGGCGACGGCGAGACCGACGTCGAAACGGCGTTGCCCGCGGTCCAGGCCCGGCTCGACGCGCTGAGCGGGGGCACGGTCAAGCTGGCCGACCTGGCCTGGTCGACGGTGTGGCGACCGAACGTCCGCCTGGCGGCCCGCTTCCGCGACGGCCGGGTCTTCCTCGCCGGGGACGCGGCGCACGTCCACCCGCCGACCGGCGGGCAGGGCCTGAACACCGGCATCCAGGACGGCTACAACCTGGGCTGGAAGCTCGCGGACGGCTCACTGGAGCTGCTGGACAGCTACGAGGCCGAGCGGCGGACGGTCGCGGCCCGGGTGCTGGGGGTGACGACGGGCCTGCTGCAGAAGTACGTCGACGGCGACGAGGACGCCCACCGCCGCGGGGAGGACACGCAGCAGCTGGACATCACGTACCGGGGCGGCCCGCTGTCGCCGGCGGGCACCGGGGAGCTGCGGCCGGGCGACCGCGCGCCGGACGCGCCGCTGGTGGACGCGAACGGGAAGCGGGTGCGGCTGTTCGAGCTGTTCCGCGGCCCGCACGCGACCGAGCTGGTCTTCGGCGACGGTCCGGCTCCGGGCTACCGAATCCTGCCGGCGGGAAGCACACCGACCGGAACGGACCTGGTCGACGAGGGCGGCCACGCGTACGCGGCCTACGAGGCAGCGGGCGGCCGCCGGGTGCTGATCCGCCCGGACGGCTACGTCTGGTCCATCTCCTGACGCGCCGGGGCAGCCGGTGTCGCGAATGACTCATTCGGGACGTGGGAGGTCCCGAATGAGTCATTCGCGACCTCGGGAGGAGGGACGGGGTCAGGCGTGGAGGGCGTTGGCGGCCGCGTCGACCGTTTCCCAGGAGGCGTGCCAAGCCGCGCGGGCCTCGGCGCGGCGGGCGAGTTCGCGCTCGGCGATGCGGCCCGCGACGAACCCGACCGGGCCGTCGACCGAGTCCAGGACCGACCGCATGCGCTCAGCCGCGATCACCGCGTCCTGGTGATCACCCAGCACCGTCTGGAAGTCCTTCGTCGCCTTCAGCAGCACCTTGATCCGCGCGGCCTGCTTCTTCTTCGCCGACGTCTGGGCCAGCTCGGCCGCGTAGCGCAGCTTCTTGCCGTGGATGCGCAGCGCGTGCAGGTCGTCGTCCGGCGGGTCGGCCGGGAGCGCCGCCACCGCCTTCGCCAGCTTGCGGTGCGGCTTCGCGAGGCCGGTCACCAGGTCGTGCGGGGCTTCCGCGGCGGCGGACTCCGCCCGCGTCAGCAGGCTCACCTCGCGCAGCAGCGTCGAGTACCGGGCGCTGGACAGCGCCCGGGTCAGCCGCCGCTTCGCCGCGGCCCGTTCGCTGACGAACTTCGAGACCAGGCGGCGGCCCGCCGCCTGGTCCCGGACCTCGAAGTCGGCGATGACCTCGCGCAGGTGCCCGATCAGCACGTCGTGGTCCCGCACCTCGCCGAGCGACTGGCCGAGCCAGCCCAGCTCCGCGCGCACCGGCTCGGCGCCGTCACCGACCAGCTTGCCGGACAGCTTCAGCACGCTGCGCATCCGCCGCAGCGCCACGCGCATCTGGTGCAGGTCCTCCGGGTCCGCTCCCGAGCGCGTGCCGGGTTCGTGCGCGAGCAGGGCGCGGATCTCCCGGTCGAGCTTGGCGCGAACGTGGTGGACCGCCGGATCGGCCGGATTCGTCTCGACCGGGAGTTCCGGCAGGCCCAGCTCGGCCGGGGTACGAGGCAACGATTCGGTGGTCACACGATGAATTGTAAGTGAACGATCGACTTCAGTCGTTCGCGTGAAGAGCCGCGTTCAGCTCGACGCCGGCACCGGTCCGCGGCACGACCTCGACCGCGCCCGTCCCCGAGTTCCGCCGGAAGACCGCGCCCGAGATGCCGTTGAGCTCGCGGGCCTTGACGACCTTGCCCTCGACGACGACCTTCGTGCCCGCCGTGACGTACAGCCCCGCCTCGACGACCGAGTCGTCCCCGAGCGAGATGCCCACGCCGCCGTTCGCGCCGATCAGGCAGCGCTCGCCCAGCGAGATCGTCTCCTTGCCGCCGCCGGACAGCGTGCCCATGATCGACGCGCCGCCGCCGACGTCCGAGCCGTCGCCGACGACCACGCCGGCCGAGATCCGGCCCTCGACCATCGACGCGCCGAGCGTGCCGGCGTTGAAGTTGACGAAGCCCTCGTGCATCACGGTCGTGCCGGACGCCAGGTGCGCGCCGAGCCGGACGCGGTCGGCGTCGCCGATCCGGACGCCGGACGGCAGGACGTAGTCGACCATCCGCGGGAACTTGTCGACGCTGTAGACGGTCACCGGGCCGCGCGCCCGCAGCCGCAGCCGGGTCGTCTCGAAGCCTTCGACCGGGCACGGGCCGTGGTTGGTCCACACGACGTTGGCCAGCAGGCCGAACATGCCGTCGAGGTTCTGCCCGTGCGGGCGGACCAGCCGGTGCGAAAGCAGGTGCAGCCGCAGGTACATGTCGTGGGTGTCGGCGGGCGCGTCGGCCAGCTTGGCGATCGTGGTGCGCACCGCGACGACCTCGACCCCGCGGTCGGTGTCCGGGCCGAGCAGCGCCGCGGCGGCGTCGCCGAGCAGCTCCTTGGCCTCCTGCGCGCCGAGCCGTTCGGTGCCGGCGGTGCCGCCGTCGACGAGCTTCGGGTGCGGGTACCAGGTGTCGAGGACCGTCCCGTCGGTGGTGACGGTGGCCAGCCCGACGCCGCTGGCGCCGGTCGTTTCGGGGTTCGGGCTCTGCTCGCTCACGGCCCTCACCGTAGTGGAGTGACGCGGATCAACCACTCGTGGGCCGCGCGTCTACCTGCTTCTTCAGGCCGGTGAGAGCGCCGGCGATGTCGACGAGCGCCTGCGAGCAGGGACCGCCCGCGGCCGGCACGGTCGTGCAGCCCGTGGCCCGGAACGACCCGACGGCCTGCTCCAGCTTGGCGGCCTCGGCGACCAGCTGCGGGTCGCGGTCGTCGGCGCGCTTGCGGGCCGCGCCCGGCACGTTGGCGACCTCCGTGACGTACTTCTCACAGCCCTTCGGCAGCTGGGTGCGCGGGCTGGCGTAGCACTGGTCCGCGGACAGCGCGTCCAGCTTCGTCGGAAGCGCGTCCGGGCCGGGTGCGCCCGCCTGCGGCTTCGGGGCCGGACCGGCCTCGTTCCCGCAGCCCGCCAGGACCAGGACCAGGACCAGCAACGCGCCGCCCACGGCGACCGGGAACTTGGACACACCCCCACGGTAGCGTGCGGGTCATGAGCCTCGACCTGCACGCCGACCCCGTGGACCTGACCGCAGCGCTGGTGGACGTCTTCAGCGTCTCCGGCGCCGAGGCCGAGATCGCGACGGCGGTGCAGGAAGCGCTGCAGGCGCAGGCGCCGCACCTCGAGGTCGTCCGCAACGGTGACGCCGTCCTCGCGCGGACGAACCTCGGGCGCGGGTCGCGGGTCGTGCTCGCCGGGCACCTGGACACCGTGCCCGAAAACGGCAACCTGCCGTCGCGGCGCGAAGGCACCGGCGACGAGGAGATCCTGCACGGCCTCGGCACGGTCGACATGAAGGGCGGCGACGCGGTCTTCCTGCACCTGGCGACGACGCTGCCGGAGCCCAAGCACGACGTCACCTTCATCTTCTACGACAACGAAGAGGTCGAGGCGGTCAAGAACGGCCTCGGCCGGATCGAGCGCGAGCTGCCGGAGTGGCTGGCGGGCGACCTGGCGATCGTCGGCGAGCCGTCGAACGGCGTGATCGAGGCCGGCTGCCAGGGCACCATGCGCGTCGAGCTGCGGCTGTCGGGCAAGCGCGCGCACACCGCGCGGGCGTGGATGGGCGAGAACGCGATCCACGCGCTCGCCGAGCCGCTGCGGCGGCTGGCGGAGTACACGCCGCGGATCGTCGACATCGACGGCCTGACCTACCGCGAGGGCCTCCAGGCGACGTCGATCGGCGGCGGCGTGGCGGGCAACGTGGTCCCGGACGCGGCGGTGCTGACGGTCAACCACCGCTTCGCCCCGGACCGCGACCCGGCGGCGGCCGAGCGGCACCTGCGCGAGGTGTTCAGCGGCTTCGAACTGTCCGTTGTGGACTTGTCGCCGGGCGCGCTGCCGGGCCTGTCGGCTCCGGCGGCGGCGGAACTGGTGGCGGCGGCGGGCGGCCGCGCGGCGGCCAAGCTGGGCTGGACGGACGTGGCGCGCTTCGCGGCGCGCGGCATGCCGGCGGTGAACTTCGGCCCCGGCAACCCGACCCTGGCGCACACGAAGCAGGAGAACGTCCGGACGGCGGAGATCCGCCAGGTCACCGAGGTCCTCCGCAAGTTCCTCGGCTGAGGCTGTGGCCGTCGTCACACCCAGGTCCCTGAACTGCGGTGACGCTCCGCCACCGCAGGTCACCGCAACTTTTCCCGGCCGCGGCCCGTATGTCCTTCTGAAACCGCGCACCCCGGGAGGACCCATGCCGAAAACCGCGAGACGGGCCGCGGCCGCCGCCGTGCTCGCCCTGGCGGTGGGCGGCGGCGTGGCTGCCTGCGGGGAGGGGCAGCCGGTGGCCGCGCCCGCGGCCGGGCCGATCCTCACCGCCATCGGGGACGCCACCTCGGTCCCGCCGCCGCCGGACGAGCGGGCCCCCGTGACGCAGGCCGCGCCCGCCGAGGCCGCCATCAGCTTCCCGCGGACCGGGTCCGGCCAGTGGATGTTCACCCCCGGCAGCGACGAGGTGGCCGGGCCGGCGGGCCGGCTGATGCGCTACCGGATCGCCATCGAGACCGACATCGACGGCGTCGGGCCCGGCGAGTTCGCCAAGGCCATCCGCACCATCCTCGGCGACCCGCGCGGCTGGACCGCCGGCGGGCAGTGGCGGCTGCAGCAGGTGGGCCCGTCCGACAGCGCCGACTTCACCATCTACCTCGCCACCCCGGCCAGCCGCGACAAGCTGTGCGGCGGCACGCCGGACAGCTACACCTCCTGCCGCAACGGCAGCAACGTCGTGCTCAACGTCGCCCGCTGGGCCAACGCCGTCCCGAACTACGGCGCCCCGCTCGACGTCTACCGGCAGTACATGGTCACCCACGAAACCGGGCACCGGCTCGGCCAGGGCCACGAGCTGTGCCCGGGGCCGGGCCAGCGGGCGCCGGTGATGGAGCAGCAGACATTGGGGCTGCACGGCTGCGTCCCGAACCCGTGGCCGTTCCCCGACGGCGGCCGCGAATACGCGGGCCCTTCGGGCGAGTACGACGACCCGATCCCGGCGGGCGACTCCTGACTAGGCTCGTCGACATGCCGGACAGCACTTCGACGTCGCGGGTGGTCGGCGGCGATGTCGTCGAGGGGCGGCAACGCCTCGTTTTCGTCAACCACGGTGATTACTACACGCTCGGCCCGCTCGCCGTCTTCGCGGACGGCGTCGTCCTGTGGCGGTACGGATCGACGGATCTCGACGGCCTCCGCGCCGCGTTCGACGACGGCACGCTGTCATTGACCCCGCCCGAGGGTGCACCACTGATCATCTCCGGCACGGCCAACGGAACCGTGCCGGCGTTGGAGTCCTGGCTGACGCCGGAGCTGGTGATCGGTGAGCTCGCCGACGACGTGGACGAGCTCAACGACCGGCCGGACTCCTCCCGGCGCTGCTGGGACGCGCTGCTGGCGTACGCCGCGGAGCCGACCGGCGCCAACCTCGAGATCGTCCGCGAGTCGTACCACGCGGTGCCCGAACACCGCCGGATCCACGTGCTCGGCGACATGGACCAGAACGACGTCCCGGTGCGGATCCTGCTCGCCGAGGTGGGCGAGACGATCCCGGCCCGGCGCCCGGGCCACACGCTCACCGTGACCCCGGAAATCCGGGAGCACGCGCTCGAATACTTCCGCAAGAGCGAGGCCGGTGTCGCCAGAACCCAGGCGAAGCGGGTGGCGGACGGCCCGGAGACGACCGTCCCCCTGACCGTGGGCGGGCACGTCTACCCGAGCGGCTGGCCCGATCCGCCGGGCCTGGAGGTCCTGCAGGCCGACTACCCGGCGGCGGTGGTCCACGGCGGCCGGGAGTACGCGAGCGTCATGCACGCCTACTGGGCGCTGTCCACCGACGACGCCGGCTGGCACGATCGGATCGCCGCCGCCGCCCGTGGTCTCGACGCACGGACCCTCGGCGAGGACGCGCCCCGGCGAGCGGACTGGCCGTCGGCCCGCCTGGGCGTGATGGCCGCGCTGCTGCGGGACAAGTTCGAGCGCCACCCGGCGATGGCGGCGACGTTGCTCGGCACGGGTGACGCCCGCCTGCTCTACAGCGACTGGACGTCGAAGTACTGGAACTCGAGCGGCGCCAACTGGCTGGGCCGCCTCCTGGAACTCACCCGTTCCGAGCTGCCCGCGGCTCGTGAGTGGTAAGGCGAGTTAGAACTCGCCTTACCACTCACGACCGGGTCAGCGGCCCTGGAGGGATTTGACGTTGTCGCCGAACGTCCAGGCCTTCGAGCCGTCCCAGTTGATCGACCAGTCCATCAGGCCCTTGAGCCCCGGAACCGACCGCCACGCCTGGGAAACCAGGCTCGGCGACATGTACCCGCCACCCGCGCCCGGCTGGGCGGGCAGGCCGGGGACCTGCTTGTCGTAGGGCACCCGGATCGTCGTGCCCTGCACGACCAGGCCGTTGTTCAGGCACTGCGTCTGGACGGTGAAGCCCTGCACGGTCCCGGCCTGGTACGAATCGCCGGAGCAGCCGTACATGGACCCGTTGTAGTACTGCATGTTCAGCCACCAGAGGCGGCCGTTGTCCGCGTACTTCTTGATGATCGGCAGGTACGCGCCCCAGATCGAGCCGTAGGCGACGCTGCCGCCGGTCACGTAGGCGGTCTCCGGTGCCATCGTGAGCCCGAAGTTCGACGGCATCTGCGCGAGCACGCCGTCGATGATCCGGATCAGGTTGCTCTGCGACGCCGAGAGCGTCTTGATGCTCCCGCTGTTCGTCAGCCCGGTCTCGATGTCGATGTCGATCCCGTCGAAGTTGTACTGCTTGAGGATCGGCACGACGGTGGCGACGAACCGGTCGGCGACCGCGGACGACGAGAGGTCGATCCCGGCGGCCGCGCCGCCGATCGACATCAGGATCGTCGCGCCCGCGGCCTTCGCCGCGCACATCTCGGCGGGGGTCGACACCTTGACCCCGGCGTCCATCCCGTTCTCCCACAGCACCGTGCCGTCGGACCGGATGACCGGGAAGGCCGCGTTGATGACGTTGTACCCGTGCTGGGCCATCCGGCTGTCGGTGATCGGGATCCAGCCCAGCCCGGGGTGGACGCCGTTCGCGGCGCCGTCCCAGTTTTCCCAGTACCCCTGGAGGACCTTGCCCGCGGGACGCGACTTCACCGCGCACGTGTCGGCCTGCACCGCCCCCTGCGCGGGGGCCGACACGAACAGCGGGACGGCGAGCACCGCCGCCAGCAGGGTTCCGAACAAGCGACCGGACATACCGGCTCCCATCGTCGTTGAGGGGGCGAACGCGGCGTGTCCGCCCAACATAAGCGCCGTGGGAAACCGCTGACTACCTACGAACGGGTGGTCTAGACAACTCGGGGGCGGCCCGCGGGCCGCCCCCGAGCCGCCGTCAGACGGTCAGCGTCCAGGAGGACAGGTAACCGGTGTCGGCCGGGCCGACGTCCCGGATCCGGAGCTGCCAGGCGCCGTCCGCGGCCTCCGAGGAGGCGTTCACGGTGTAGGTCGTGTCCAGGTTCGGCGTCGAATCGCTGCTGGAGTTCTTCACGCGGTACGCCGTGCCGTCCGGGGCGACGAGGTCGATGACCAGGTCACCGCGGTAGGTGTGGGTGATGTGCACCTCGACCTTGGTGGTGCCGGACGCGTTGCGCGCGCAGCCCGCCACGTTCGCGGGGCTGTTCACCGCGGCACCCGGGTAGTCGGGGATGTCCAGCCGCGTCGAGTTGGTCACCGGCGCGCACGACGAGCTGCCGACGCCGAGGGAGAACGACGCCGTGTGGTCGACGCTCGCGCCGTCCGCGGTCACGGTGAGCGGGAACGTCCCGGTCGGGGTCGAAGCCGACGTCGTGATGGTCAGCGTCGAGCTGCCGCCGGAGGAGATCGTGACCGGGCTGAAGGACGCCGTCGCGCCCGCGGGCAGGCCGGACGCCGACAGCGAGATCGACTGGGCGCTGCCGGACGTCGTCGCGGTGCTCACCGCCACCTGCAGCGACTGTCCCGGTTGGACGGTTCCGGACGCCGGGTTCAGCGAGACGGAGAAGTCGTTGCCCTGCGTCGGGGCGACGGCCAGCTTCCACAGCGCGTACCCGATGGCGTCGGAGTTCTTCTCCAGCGGCGTGTCCGGGATGTTCGCCGTCGTGTCGCAGGCGCGGTGGTAGCAGTTGTCGAACGGCGAACCCGCGGTGCCGCCCCACTTCTGCGCCTGCGCCGAGCTCTTGATGTCGCCGGCGCCGGTGGCCAGGCCGCCGACCGGGATGCCCGCGCTCTTGAAGGACGCGTGGTCGGACCGGCCGTCGCCTTCGCTGTCGCCCTCGGTCTGGATGCCGATCGAGGCGAAGTACTCGTCGAAGATCGCCTTGACCGAAGCCACGTCGTCGTAGACGAAGTAGCCCCAGTTCTTCGAGCCGATCATGTCGAAGTTGAGGTAGGTCTTGATCTTCGTGCGCTCGCTGCTGGGCAGGTTGTTGACGTAGTACTTGGAGCCGACCAGGCCGGACTCCTCGTCGGCCCACCAGGCGAACCGGACGCGCTTGGCCGTCGCCGGGTTCGTCCGGGCCAGCGTCAGCGCGACCTCGAGGATCGACGCGCTGCCGGAGCCGTTGTCGTTGATGCCGGGGCCGGCGCTCACGCTGTCGAGGTGCGCGCCGAGCATGATGACCTGGCTGGCGTCGCCCTGCGGCCACTCGGCGATCAGGTTCTGGGACTGGCCGATGCAGCTGGTGCAGGTCTGCCTGCTCGTGGTGTAGCCCGCGTTCTTCAGCAGGTTCTCCACATAGGACACCGAGGCCGCGTACCCGCCGCCGCGCGGTGAGCGGGTGCCGCCGTTGTTGTTGGCGATGGTCTGCAGCTGGTTGAGGTGGGCCTTGATGTTGGCCAGCGAGATGTCCGGCGCGGCGAGCGCCGCGGCGGGCGCGGCGGTGGCCGCTGGCGCGCTGACGACGCCCAGCACGGCGGCGAGGGCGGTGACCCCGGCGCCGAGTCGTGTCTTCCACTTCATGGCGGTGAATTCCTTCGGTGGGGGTGGGGGATGACGACCGTGAAGGCCGCACCTGGCTGGTGCGGCCTTCACGGGGTGGGGAGTGCTACACGGTCAACGTCCAGGAGGACAGGTAACCGGTGTCGGCGGGGCCGACGTCTCGGATGCGGAGCTGCCACGCGCCGTTCGCGGCTTCCGAAGAAGCGTTCACGGTGTAGGTGGTGTCGATGTTCGGGGTGGAGTCGCTGCTGGAGTTCTTCAGCCGGTAGGCGGTGCCGTCCGGGGCGACGAGGTCGATGACCAGGTCACCGCGGTAGGTGTGGGTGATGTGCACCTCGACCTTGGTGGTGCCGGACGCGTTGCGGGCGCAGCCGCTGACCGTGCTGGTGCTGCTGACCGCGCTCGCCGGGTAGTCCGGGATGTCGAGGCGGGCCGAGTTGGTCACCGGCGCGCACGACCCGGTGGTGCCGACGGACAGCGTGTACGTCGCCGTGTGGTCGGTGCTGGCCCCGTCGGCGGTGATGGTGATGGGGAAGCTGCCGGTCGGGGTCGACGAAGTCGTCGCGATGGTCAGCGTCGAGGACGCACCGGACTGGATGGTCGCCGGGTTGAACGTCGCGGTCGCCCCGGCGGGCAGGCCCGAGGCGGACAGCGTGATCGACTGCGCCGCGCCGGAGGTGATCGCGGTGCTGATCGTGGTGGTCGCCGAGGCGCCCGGCTGCACGGAACCCGAGGCCGGGTTCAGCGCGACCGAGAAGTCCGGCCCGCCGCCGCTGCACGAGGTCGGCTCACCGGTGGCGGCGGTCACGGAGACGGCGTCCCACGCGGCCTTGGTGGTGTTGTACTCGACGCAGCTGCCCGGGAAGAGCGCGATCGCGGCTTCGAGGGTCGCCTTGCGGGCGGCCTTGTGGTTCCACGACGAGGTCTTCTTCAGCAGGCCGTTGTAGAAGATCTTGCCGGCCTTCTGGATGCCGAGACCGGTGACCGACGAGTTGTTGCAGGTCGGGCTGGACGGCTTGCCGCCACCCGGGTTCGAGCCCTCGGCCAGCAGGTAGAACCAGTGGTTCTGCGGGCCGGCCGCCGCGTGCACCTCGGTGCTCGGGATCGACGAGGAGTAGCAGTTCGGGTCGCCGACCTTGGACGGCTGGTACATGTAGCGGATCGGGCCCTGGCCGACCAGGTTGACGCCCTCGCCGACCTCGTAGTCCGGGGTGTCCTTGGCGTTGTTCGCGTACGCCTCGGTCAGCGCGCCGAAGATGTCACCGGTCGACTCGTTCATGCCGCCGTTCTCGTTGCCGGAACCGGCACCGCCCGGGGTGAACTGGAAGACGCCGTGGCCGAACTCGTGGCCGACGACGTCCATCGACGTGGCCTGGCGCTGGTTGTCCTGCGAGTGGCCGAAGTGCGTCGACGAGCCGTTCCAGTAGGCGTTGACGTCGTTCAGGCCGACGGACGCCGGGTAGCCGGTGCCGCTGCCGTTGATGCCGTTGCGGCCGAGCCAGTCGGCGAGCATCTTCCACTCGGTCTGGACGCTGTAGAGGACGTCGACGCAGCCGGTCTCGAGGTCCGTGCCGGAGCCGTTGCCCCAGTTGTTGTCCGGTCCACTGTAGACAGAACCGCCTTCCCGGCCGCAGCTGATGCCGGTGCGGCCCGGGTCGCGCAGCGTGTACGTGCTGCCGGACTGCGTGGTGTCGATGGAGACGTTGCCGACGTAATAGCTGTTGCCGGTGCCGGCCACGTTCACCGTGGCGGGCTGGGCCTGGGTGCGAGCGCCCGAGGCGAACGTCTTCACGTCGTCCCGCTTGTCGAGCACCGCACCGGTCGCCGCGTCGACGAACACGTGCAGGTTGCTCGGCGCCGTGGCGGTGCGCCCGGCGACGACGACCTCGTAGGCCAGCTTCGGGCTCGCCCCGGCCAGCACCACCTTCTCCGGCGCGCTCACACTGTCCACAGTGGGCAGTTGAGCGCGCGCGGTGGCGGCGGCCTTCGCCGCGTCGACCAGCGCCTGGGTGCCGACCGTTATCGGGGCGGTGGACGCGGCTTCGGTGCCGCGGACGCGCCCGGCGCCGTCGGCGACGACCACCGCGTCCCCGCCCACGACCCGCAGGCCCTGGTAGGTTCGCTGGTAGGCGCCGTAGAAGAGGCCACCGCCGCCGGCGGTGAGGCCGACGCGCTGGAACGATTCGGCCGGTCCGCGGCGCAGGGCGTCGAGACCGCTGGCGGCCGCCTGGTCGGCGGCGCGGGCGGCGGCCGCTTCGGGAGCGGCGGGCTGGGCTGGGGATGCTGCGCTCGCCGGGGTCACCGGTAACGCGAGCGTCATGGCGAGCCCGGCGGCGGCCGCCAAGCCCGTGCTGAACCCACGATGGGTCATCGAGGTCTTCCTTCCATGAAGGCAGAATCGAGGTCCGGTAAGGGAAACGGGAGACGTGTCCGGCGTGCTAACAGCAGGTATGCGTCCGGACGCATCCGAGTAAAGGATCAGCACATCCGGGCGTCAATGCGCCGAACGGACCAACAGTGCGTTCCGGATTATCGAATCAATTCGTACAAACCCCGCCGCAGCAGGGGATTCGTCCCGCGTTCCGTCCCGGAACGACTTTCGTAGGGATTGTCCGCGACACCATCCGAACGCCGGACGATCTCGATCACCGGGATTCGTTAGTACGGCTCGGAATCGCTTCAGTCCGCTTCCGCGCCGAGCGCGATCAGCCCGTTCCGCAGCACGTCCGCCGCCTCCGTCTGCTTTCCCGTCTCGCCGAGCAGCTCGCTCAACGGCCGCAGCGCGCGCACCAGCACCCCGCGCGCGCCCAGCCCGGTGGCGAGCTCGACGGCGGCCCGCAGGTCCTCGGCCGCGCGCCGGGCGTCGCCGCGGGCCCTGGCCAGCGACCCCAGCTGCAGCCGCAGCTCCGCGGCCAGCGGCGTGCCGGAGACGACCGACGGGCGGACCTGGTCGAGCAACGCGGCCGCCGTCTCCAGCCGGCCCGCCGCCAGGTACTCCCCGGCGAGCTCGACGGTGATCGCCGGGACGTCGTCCGGCCACGCCGTCTCCCGGGCCGCGCCGAGGTCGGCCAGCGCGCCCTCGACGTCACCCGAGCGGCCGCGGACCCGGGCCCTGGCCAGCAGGCAGTACGCCATCGCCGGGTGCAGCGCGCGTTCCTGCATCAGGTCGTAGGCCGCCGCGACCGACGCGGCCGCGTCGGCGAACCGGTCCGCGGCCAGGTGGCTGCGGCACACCTCGACGTGGCTGCGGGTCAGCTCCGCGAGCACGGCCGGGCCGCCCCGGGTCAGCCGCAGCGCCGAGCCGGCGTACTCGGCCGCCCGCTCCAGGTCGCCCTGGCGCAGGTGCCGCTCGGCCAGGCAGGCCCGCAGCGTCAGCAGGATCGACGGCTGCGGGTAGCCGTCGCGCAGCAGCTCGGCGTGGCAGGTTTCCAGCAGGTGCACCGAATACTGCACCTCGCCCCACGCGGACAGCACGGCCGCGCGCAGCGGGACGACCATCGCCCGCACCGGCGGCGGCTCGCCCGACAGGGCCGTTTCGGCGTCCGCGACGTACTTGGTGCGGACGTCGCCGGTCGAGTACCCGGCCAGCCACAGCAGCGCGATCCCGGCCTGCCGCGGCCGGTCCAGGCGTTCGGCGCGGCGCCGGATCCGCTGCATCCCCGGGGTCGCACGGCGGGCGTCGCCGGCCAGGAACCGTTCCGCCGTTTCGATCAGCTCGAGGTCCAGCTCGACCAGCTCGCGCGGCGACCGGCCGCCGAGCAGCTCGCCGGGGTCGATGCCCAGCTGCTGCGCGAAGAACCGCAGCGCGTCACCCGACGGCGTCCGGGCGCCGGTCTCGACCGACGACACGTACGCCGCCGAGTACTGCGGCCCGGCGAGTTCGCGCTGCGTGAGACCGCGTTCGGTGCGCAGCTCACGCAGGCGTTCGCCGACGCTCTCGCTCACCCAGGCCGCCTTTCCACCGGTTCAGGGTAGGCCGCGCGGTGGCGGGGTCCGCCACCGCGCGGCTCGGATCAGCAGGCGCCGCTGTCGCTCCAGACGGCCCAGGAGCCGGGTGCGCCGGGTTCGGCCCCGGTCGAGTACCACAGCGACGTCCACTTGTGACCGTTGTGGCCGACGACGTCGTTGGGCACGTACGCCTTGGCGGAATCCCACTCGGCGAGCCCGTCGCAGCCGGTCGGCGGCGGGCCGCCGCTGCCGACGGTGAGCGTGAACTGCGCGGAGTGGTCGGCGTCGGTGCCGTCGCCGCTGACCGTCACCTGGCTGGTGCCCTGCGGCGTGGTCGCCGCGGTGGTGATCGTCAGCGTCGCGGTGCCGCCGGAGGAGATGCTCGACGGGCTGATGGTGGCCTTCGCGCCCTCGGGCAGGCCGGACGCCACCAGCTGCACGGTCTGGGCGTTGCCCGAGGTGATCCGGGTGGTCACCGTGGTGGTCGCCGTCTGTCCGGGTTGGACGGACGCCGACGTCGGCGACAGCGTCAGCGAGTAGTCGTTGCCGGCGGGCGGCTGGCCGCTGCAGGTCGGCTCACCGCTGACGGCCGTGACGCTCACCGCGTCCCACGCGGCCTTGGTGGCGTTGAACTCCGTGCAGCTGCCCGGGAAGAGCGCGATCGCGGCTTCCAGGGTGGCCTTGCGGGCGGCCTTGTGGTTCCACGCCGACGTCTTCTTCAGCAGGCCGTTGTAGAAGATCTTGCCGGCCTTCTGGATGCCGATGCCGGTCACGGTCGAGCCGTTGCACGTCGGGCTGGCCGGCGAGGCGTTGCTGCCCTGGGAGAGCAGGTAGAACCAGTGGTTCTGCGGGCCCGCGGCGGCGTGCACCTCGGTGCTCGGGATCGACGACGAGTAGCAGTTCGGGTCGCCGACCTGGCTCGGGTTGTACATGTAGCGGATCGGGCCGTTGCCGACCAGGTTGACGCCCTCGCCGACGGTGAAGTCCGGCCGGTCGACCGGGTTGTTGGCGTAGAACTCGGTGAGCGCGCCGAAGATGTCGCCGGTGGACTCGTTGAGCCCGCCGTTCTCGTTGCCCGACCCCGCGCCGCCCGGCGTGGTCTGGAAGATGGCGTGGCCGAACTCGTGGCCGACGACGTCCATCGGCGTCGCCTGGCGGCGGTTGTCCTGGGAGTGCCCGAAGTGCGTCGACGAGCCGTCCCAGTAGGCGTTGACGTCGTTGAGGCCGACGCTGGCGCGGAAGCCGCCGCCGGCGCCGTCGATGCCGTTGCGGCCGAGCCAGTCGGCGAGCATCTTCCACTCCGTCTGGACGCTGTAGAGCGCGTCGACGCAGCCGGTCTCGAGGTCGGTGCCGGAGCCGTTGCCCCAGGTGTTGGCGCTCTTGGTGAAGATCGAGCCACCCTCGCGGCCGCACGCGATGCCCCGGCGGCCCGGGTCGGTCATCGAGTAGGAGCTGCCGGAGCCGGACGTGTCGATCGAGACGGTGCCGGCGTAGTAGGAGTTGCCGGTGCCGGCTTCGCGGACGTCGTCCCGGGTGTCGAGGACCTGGCCGGTGGCGCTGTCGACGAAGACGTGCAGGTGGGTGGGTTTGCCGTGGTTGCGGCCGCTGACGACCACCTCGTAGGCGAGCTTCGGGGCGTTGCCGGCCAGGACGACCAGCTTCGGCGCGTCGGCCTTGTCTACTGTGGACACCTGGCTCTTCGCGGTCTTCGCCGCCTGCTCGGCGTCGACGGTGGCCTGCGTGCCGACGGTGATCGGGGCGGTGGGCGCGGCTTCGGAGCCGCGGACGCGCCCGGTGCCGTCGGCGACGACGACCGCGTCCCCGCCGACGACCGGCAGGCCGTGGTAGGTGCGCTGGTAGGAGGCGAAGTAGAGCCCGCCGCCACCCGGGGTGACTCCGGTGCGGACGAAGGCCTCCCCGGCGCCCTTCGCGAGCCGGTCGGCGCCGTTGAGGGCGGCCTGGTCGGCGGCGCGGGCGGCGAGCGCCTCGGGCGGGGTGGCGGCGGGAGGTGCGGGGGGAGCGGCGGCGGCCGGGATCGCCGGCACCGCGAAGGTCAGGGCCAGGCCGGCGATCGCCGCCAGCCCTCGTGGGGATCTCATGGGGAACCTTTCCGGGGACCGTGAGGAGTGTGCCCGGAGGAATAACTGCTGTTATTGCGCCGGACGCGTCCGAGTAAAGGAGCGGTCCGCGGGCTGGTCAATGGGCCGAACGGAGCAGCGCCCGGTCCCTTTGATCCCCTTCGCGCAACCAAATTCGCAGGTCACCGCATCGGCGCGGACTGGTCTGAACCAATTCACAGACTTTAGTAGGAAAGTTCCCCTGGTCCGGACCACCAGGCCCACTGGTCCGCCGTGATGCCGCTCCAGTCACGCGAGATGCCCGCCCGATCACGCGAGTTCCGCGCTCGATCACGCCAGTGCCGCCTTCGATCACGCGAGTTCCGGTGGCGGGAGGGGCATCATGCGTGATCAGAGGGGCATCACGCGTGATTGGAGGGGCATCGCGGCTACGAGTCGGTGGCTGCCGAGTCCAGGCCGTGGCGGTAGGCGTCGATGGCTTCGTCAAGATGACCACGTTGTCGTAAGACGTCGCCGAGCCGCAGGGCCGTCGAAACCGCTGCGCCGTGCAGGGATGCCCCTGTCTGGATCTCCGCCGCCTCGCGCAGGAGGCGGGTTGCCGTCTCCAGGTCGCCGCGGGCCTGGGCGATGTGGCCGCGCAGGGCCGTCGCCTCGCCGCGCGCCTCGACGTCGCGGGCCAGCAGCGGCCAGACCTCCGATACGAGCGCCGCCGCGTCCTCCGTCGCCCCCTCGCGCACGCGGACCTGGGCCAGTTCCAGGGTCGCCCCGGCGACGCCTTCGTCCGCGCCGATCGCCGCCAGCTGGTCGCGGGCCGCCGTCAGCTCCGCGCGGGCCTCGTCCAGGCGGCCCAGCCGCCGCAGGAAGTACCCGCGGGCCCAGCGGCAGCGGGCCGCGTCGCGGTCGAACCCCACCGACGCGAACAGCCGGACCGCCTCGGTCAGGTCCTCGGCCGCCCGGTCCGCGCGGCCGATCGCCTGCCACACCTGTGACGCCTGCCGGTGGAACCGCGCGACGAAGTCCGGCCGCGCCGCCGCCCGCGCCAGCCGCCGTCCGTCCTCGGCCGCCTGGCGGGCGCGGTGCAGGCCGCCCATCTCCATCAGGGGGTGGATCAACGCCGTGAGCAGGCACAGTTCCGCGTCCGGGTCGGCCGGCCGGGCGGCCAGCTCGTCTTCGACGCGCGCGATCGCCGTGCCCGCGTCGCCGCTGAGGTAGCGGCAGCCGGACCAGCGGTGCACGATCATCGCCCGCAGCCACGGCGGCGCCGCGGCCGCCAGCTCCTCCGCGTGCTCGAGCGCGCGCTGGGCCTCCGCCACGTCGAACAGCTGCCACTTCACCTCGGCCTGGCAGAACCGCGCGTAGCACTCGACGTCGTCGAGGTGGTAGCCCGCGGCCTGTTTCGCCACGTCGGCGAACCGCGCCTCCGCGTCGGCGACGCGGCCCTGCTCCAGGTCGCGGTAGCCCTCGTCCAGCGACGCCCGCAGCTCGGCGGCGACGCCCGGCGGACGGCCGAACCGCAGTTCGTCCACGGTGAGGCCGAGCCGCTGCGCCAGGTAGGCCAGCATCTCCTCCGACGGCGGCCGGCTGCCGGTCTCGACCTTCGCCAGGAAGCCCCGGTCGTAGCCCGGCTCGGCCAGCTCGCGCTGGGTCCAGCCGCGGCCGGTGCGCAGCCGCCGGATCCGCGCGCCGAGCGGTTCGGCGGGGGCACTGGTCATCTCCCCACGGTAAGTCATCAGCGCGGCGATCGCGGAAACGGACATATTGACGCCTCCGGCCGCCCGGGATAGCGTTCTCCGCTAAATAGGAAACTTTCCTAACAAAGTGGAGGCCGATCATGCGCCTGCTTCCCCTCGCGACGGCGGCCGCGCTCGCCGTGCCCCTCGCGGCGACCCCCGCCGAGGCCGCCACCCCGGCCGAAGTGCGCGTCGACCAGGTCGGCTACGCGCTGGGCGAGGCGAAGCACGCGTTCCTGCTCGGCGGCGCCCCCGGGAAGTTCACCGTCGTCGACGAGCGCGGCCGCGCCGTCCGGGAGGGCCGCACCGGCGCGAGCCTCGGTGCCTGGAACGCGCGCTACCCGGCGGTGTTCGACCTCGATCTGTCCGCTTTGGACAGACCGGGCACCTACCGGATCCGGGCGGCGGGGGCGACGTCGCCGCCGTTCCGCGTCGACACCGCCCGCCGCCTGTTCCGCCCGCTCGTGCGGGTCACCACCGAGTTCTTCCAGGCCCAGCGCGACGGCCACGACGTCGTCCCCGGCCGGCTCGATCGCAAGCCGTCGCACCTGGCCGACCGGACGGCGACGGTTTACGCGGAGCCGAAGTTCGAGGGTGAAAGCGGCGACGAGATCGTCGAACCGCTGAAGCCGCAGGGCGGCCCGGTCGACGTCGAAGGCGGCTGGGTCGACGCCGGCGACTTCGTCAAGTTCACCTCCAACACCGCGTATTCGCTCGCCGAGCTGGGTTTCGTGCTGCGCGAGGACCCGGATCCGGTGCTGGCGAAGGAGGTCCGGTTCGGCCTCGACTGGCTCGACAAGGTGTGGGACGGCCGGACGAAGACCCTCTACGCCCAGGTCGGCATCGGCACGGGCAGCGAGGAGTTCGGCTTCCTCGGCGACCACGACGTCTGGCGCAACCCGCAGGACGACGACGCGCTCGACGTCGAACCCGGTGACCCGGCCTACTTCGTCAAGCACCGCCCGGTGTTCCCCGCGGCCCCGGCGGGCGCGCCGCTGTCCCCGAACCTCGCCGGCCGGGTCGCGGCCGCGTTCGCGCTCGGCGCGCAGGTGCAGGCCCACCGCGACCCGCGGCTCGCCCGCCACTACCTCGCCGAGGCGGCGGCCGTGTTCGCGCAGGCCAGGACGACCGGCGCCGGCGAGCTCGTCACCGCGTTCCCGCACGCCTACTACCCGGAGTCCAGCTGGGAGGACGACCTGGAGCTGGGCGCGACCCAGCTCGCCCTGGCCGCGCGGGCGCTCCACGACCCGCGCGCCGACGGCTGGGCCCGTGACGCGGCGAAGTGGGCGAAGGCCTACATCGGCAGCGGCGACACCAGCACGTTGAACCTCTACGACACGAGCGCGCTCGCCCACGCCGACCTGGCGGGCCTGCTGCGCACCGGTGTCCCCGGCGCGGCGCTCGGCGTCCGCGAGCTGGCCGCCGACCTGCGCCGTCAGCTCGACTCCGGCGTCGAGGCGGCGAAGCGGAGTCCATTCGGGACGGCGGTGGACGTCACCGGCTTCGATGCCGCCAGCAGGAGCTTCGGCTTCGCCGCGACCGCGCGGCTCTACCAGCGCGTCACCGGCGACACCCGGTACGCCGCGTTCGGCGCGCGGCAACGGGACTTCACCCTCGGGGCCAACGCCTGGGGCGTGTCGCTCGTGGTCGGCGTGGGCACGACCTTCCCGCAGTGCCCGCACCACCAGGCCGCGAACCTCGCTGGGCCTTCGAAAGTGCTGTATGGCGCGGTCGTGAACGGCCCGAACGGCGCCGGCAACTTCGCCGATCTGCCGTTCCCGGCGGGCGCGAAGGAATGCACCCGTCCGTATGAATCCTTCGACGGCCAGGGAAGTCGCTACGCGGACGACTTGAGTTCATGGCCCAGCAACGAGCCCGCCATCGACTTCACCGCCACGGCGCTGCTCGCATTTTCACTGGCGGCGAGGCCGTAGCATGGGGAAGTGAGCGAACAGTCTGAATGGCCGGACGGCCAGTACCCCGAACGCCCGGTGGAGCGGCACAAGGGCCCGGTCGTGCTGCGCCGCGACCGCCGCGACCAGGGCAGCACCACCGACCAGCGGCTCCTGGACTCGCGCGGCCCGAGCGACTGGGTGCACACCGACCCGTGGCGCGTGCTGCGGATCCAGGCCGAGTTCGTCGAGGGCTTCGGCGCGCTCGCCGAGGTCCCGCGCGCGGTCACCGTGTTCGGCTCGGCCCGCACCAAGCGCGACAACCCGGAGTACGAGCTCGGCCGCAAGATCGGTGGCGCGCTGGCCAACGCCGGGTTCGCGGTGATGACCGGCGGCGGGCCGGGCGCGATGGAGGCGGTCAACCGCGGCGCGGCCGAGGCCGGCGGCTTCTCCGTCGGGCTCGGCATCGAGCTGCCGTTCGAGCAGGGCCTGAACCCGTGGGTCGACCTCGGCGTCAACTTCCGCTACTTCTTCGCCCGCAAGACGATGTTCATCAAGTATTCGCAGGCCTTCATCTGCCTGCCCGGCGGCTTCGGCACGCTCGACGAGCTGTTCGAGGCGCTGACCCTGGTGCAGACGAAGAAGGTCACGAAGTTCCCGGTGGTGCTGTTCGGCAGCGACTACTGGGGCGGCCTCTACGAGTGGATCAAGAACTCGGTGCTGGCCGAGGGCAAGATCAGCCCGCACGACCTGGACCTGCTGCACGTCACCGACGACATCGACGACGCCGTCCGCGTGGTGCAGGAGTCCTACCAGGCGTGGGAGGACACGCACTGATGCGGCGGATCTGCGTCTTCTGCGGCTCGTCCATGGGCTTTTCGCCCCGGTACGCGGAGCAGGCGGCCGCGCTCGGCAAGCTGCTGGCCCAGCGCGGCATCGGCCTGGTCTACGGCGGTGCGAGCGTCGGCACGATGGGCGTGGTCGCCGACGCCGCGCTGGCCGCGGGCGGCGAGGTGATCGGCGTGATCCCGGAGGCCCTGTCCTCGGTCGAGATCGCCCACGCCGGCCTGTCCGAGCTGCACGTGGTGGCGGACATGCACGAGCGCAAGGCCAAGATGGCGGCCCTGTCCGACGGCTTCCTGGCCCTGCCGGGCGGCGCGGGCACCCTGGAGGAGCTGTTCGAGGTCTGGACGTGGGCCCAGCTCGGCCTGCACGGCAAGCCGATCGGCCTGGTCGACGTCGACGGGTACTACGCGCCGCTGATGGAGTTCGCCGACCACATGGTGTCGGAAGGCTTCGTCAAGGACGGCTACCGGCAACTGTTGCTCACCGACGCCGACCCGGCGGCGCTGCTGGACCGGTTCGAGACGTACGAACCGCCTGCCCCGCCGAAGTGGGCGAAGGAACCGCCGGGGATCTAGGCCACGCCTTCGCTCGGGCGCTTGTGGTAGGTGTCGACGTACTCCTGGCCCGAGATCTCCAGGATCGCGTACATCACCTCGTCGGTGACCGACCGGCGGATCGCCGGTGCGTAGTCCTGGCCTTCGTAGCGCGAGAAGTCCAGCGGCTTGCCGAAGGTGATGCCGATCTTGGCGAGCCGCGGGATCTTCGCGCCGCCGGGCTGGAGCTTCTCGGTGCCGGTCAGCGCGACCGGGACCACCTTCGCGCCGGTCGCCAGGGCCAGCGCCGCGACGCCGGTGTGGCCGCGGTGGAGGCGGCCGTCGAGGGAACGGGTGCCCTCCGGGTAGATCGCGAACACGCCGCCCGCGTCGAGGACCTTGCGCGCCGCCTCCAGGGCGGCCAGCCCGGCCTGGGCGTTGCCGCGCTCGACCGGGACGTACCCGAGGCCGCCGAGGAAGCCGGCCAGCGCCCGGCCCTTGAGCCCCTTGCCGGCGAAGTACTCCGCCTTGCCGAGGAACTTGACCTGCCGCGGCGTCGCGAAGGTGATGACGCCGGTGTCGAGCGCCGCCCGGTGGTTGGCCGCCAGGAGCACCGGGCCGCTGAGCGGCACGTTCTCCACGCCGTGCACTTCGGGCCGGTACAGCGCCCTGGCCAGCGGGCCCAGCACGAACCGGACGAGCAGCGCGATCAAGTGGTCCTCCTCCTCGGTGGCGGTGCCACCAGCATGGCACGATCGCTACTCGTGAGTTGGTTCGAGCGGCGTACGTGGCAGGAGCCCGGGTGGACGCCCGAGGACATCCTGACCGCGAAGGGTGACCGGACGGTTTCGGTCGTGCTACCGGCCCTGGACGAAGAGCGGACCGTGGGTGACGTCGTCGCCTCGGTCCGGCCCCTCCTCGGCAGCGTCGTCGACGAGCTCGTGGTCATGGATTCGGGTTCCACGGACGCCACGGTGCCCACCGCCGAAGCCGCGGGCGCGCGGGTCGTGCGCCGCGAGGACGTCCTGCCGGACCTGCCGCCGGTGCCCGGCAAGGGCGAGGTGCTGTGGCGTTCGCTGGCCGCGACCAGCGGCGACTTCGTCGTGTTCCTCGACTCCGATCTGGTCGACCCGGATCCGGCGTTCGTGCCGTCCCTGCTCGGGCCGCTTGTCTCGGAACCGGGCGTCCACCTGGTCAAGGGCTTCTACCGGCGTCCGCTGCGGCTGGAGAGCACCGGCGGCGGGCGCGTCACCGAGCTGCTGGCGCGGCCGGTGCTCTCGGCGCTGCGCCCCGCGCTCGGCGGGCTGGTCCAGCCCCTCGGCGGCGAGTACGCGGGCACGCGCGAGTTCCTCGAGTCGGTGCCGTTCGCGGCCGGCTACGGCGTCGAGATCGGGCTGCTGCTCGACGCCGAGGCGCGGTACGGCCTCGACGGGCTCGCGCAGGTCAACCTCGGGGTCCGCAAGCACCGGAACCGGTCGCTGCGCCAGCTGGGCGTGATGTCCCGCCAGATCCTCGGCACGGCGCTGGACCGCTGCGGTGTCGCGGCGGCGGACGCCCCGTTCACGCAGTTCGTGCAGGTCGACGAGGAGTGGCTGCCGGACATCACGGACGTCCGCGTCGCGGACCGGCCGCCGATGCGGGACGTGCTCGCCCGTCCTCGAGGGTGAGCACCTCGTCGAAGCCGTCGACGTGCTGGGGGTGGTGGGTGACGAGGACCACGCTGCCCTTCGCCGTCGCGAGGATCCGCTTCAGGACGGCGTCACCGTGGGCCGGGTCGAGACCTTCGACGGGCTCGTCGAGGACGAGGACCGGCGGCGCGGCCAGGACGGCCCGGGCGAGGACCAGCCGCTGCCGCTGACCGCCGGACAGCGCTTCGCCGTCCGGTCCGGTGTCGCGGTCGAGGCCCAGGTCGAAGCCGGCCGTTTCGCAGGCGGCTTCGAGTTCTTCGTCGGTCGCGTGGGCCTTCGCGAGCAGCAGGTTTTCGCGGACGGTCGTGTGGAAGACGTGGGCGTCGGCTTCGGCGCCGGAGATGACTTGTGACAGGTCGGCGTACTCGGTGAGCGGGTGGCCGTCGAGGGTGACGCGGCCTTCGGTGGCGGTTTCGCTGCCGAGCAGGAGCCGCAGGAGGGTCGTCTTCCCGGCACCGCTGGGGCCGAGGATGCCGACGCGCTTGCCGGGCGGCAGGTCGAGGTCGAGGTTCTGCAGCGCCGGCGGCCTGCCGGGGTGCCGGACGCCGGCGTTTTCGAGCCGGAAGTGCCCTTTTCCGGCAACGCGTGTCCCGGTGC
Organism: Amycolatopsis vancoresmycina; assembly: GCF_000716785.1. Lineage (GTDB taxonomy): Bacteria > Actinomycetota > Actinomycetes > Mycobacteriales > Pseudonocardiaceae > Amycolatopsis > Amycolatopsis vancoresmycina. Next base: position 21,402 of record NZ_JNYY01000005.1, on the reverse strand, counting down.
TGGGGACGGGTTCGCTCAGCACGGCCCGCACCCGCCCGGCGGAGGCGCGGATCTCCGGCACCCGCCGGGCGGCGCTGATCAGGGGAAGGACGACCTCGAAGGCCGCCATGCCGGCCAGGGCGAGGGCGGCGGTCGCCGGGACGGAGGCGTGGCAGAGCAGCGCGACGGCAACGGTGGTGCCGAGCTGGACGAGCACCCCGGCGGCGGCGGGCAAGGCGGACGCCCGTTCGTGCTCGGTGATCTCGTCGACGACCCGCGTGGCCCGCTGCCGGTGTTCACCGAGCGCCCCGGCGGCGACGAGCTCCCGGTGCCCGGTGACGAGTTCGACGGCCCGTTCGGCGAGTTCGGCTTTCTTCGGGGCGGTTTCCCGCGACGCTTCGGCGGTGCGGCGGATGACCAGCCACGGGAGGAGCACACCGGCGACGAGCAGCCCGGCGGCGAGTGCCCCGGCGGCTGCGCCGGAGGCGGCGGCGGTGACGCAGACCGCGGCGACGCCCACGACGGCGGCCACCCCGGCGGGCAGCAGCCATCGGAGGACGGCGTCCTGCAGAGCGTCCACATCGGACACGAGCCGGGTGACGAGGTCACCGCCGGAGAAGCGGGTTCCGGGCACGAGGGCTTGGTAGACGCGGGAGCGGAGGTCACCGAGCCACCGCAGGACGACCTCGTGCCCGGCGAGCCGTTCGGCGTACCGCAGGCCACCGCGGAGGAGGGCGAGGGTCCGGACGGCGACGATGGCGAGGGTGAGGGAGCTGAGCGGAGGCCGTTCGGCGGCGCGGAGGAGCAGCCAGGCGGCGGTGGCCATGAGCGCCAGGGCGGCGAGTTCGGCGCCGGCGCCGAGCAGGGCGGCACGGACCAGGCGGAAGACGTCCTTTGTGGACACACCCCAGACCCCAAGAGCAGCCCCCGCCCGTCCCGGGGGGCGTCCCCAGTTCCATCCTACCGGCGGCTGCCGGCAAACAAGGGCCGCTCGGCGATCTGTGGACAACTGCCTCCCTGTGGACAGCGAACTTGACATCACACCCCCACCCCCGTAAGGACCCGGCCGCCGCGCAGCTCCACCACTCGCTCCGCTAGTGCGACCATCGCCGGCCGGTGGGCCACCAGGACCGCCGTCCGCCCCGGCAGCAACCGGCGGGTTGCCGACAGCACCGCCGACTCCGTCCGGGAGTCCAGCCGCGCCGTCGGCTCGTCCAGCAGCACCAGTCCCGCCGATGTCCGCGCCAGCGCCCGGGCCAGTCCCACCCGCTGCCGCTGGCCCGCCGACAGCACCTCGCCCAACTCGCCCACCTGCGTCGCGTATCCCGAAGGCAACCCCGCCGCCACCGAATCGAGCGCCGCGGCCCGCGCCGCCGCGGCGATGTCCGCCGAAGGGTCGCCGAGGGCGATGTTCGCCCCCAGCGTTCCCCGGAACAGGGTCGGCCGCTGGGGGACCCACGCCACGTCGGCCAGCCAGTCCGGCGACGACAGCGATCGCAGGTCCACCCCGTCCACCAGGACCCGGCCCGCGGTGGGCGGCACGAAACCCAGCAACACGGCAAGCAACGTGCTCTTCCCCGACCCGCTCGGCCCCACCAGCGCCATCCGCGAACCGGCGGGCACGACCAAGTCCACATCGGACAACGCCGGCACCCCGTCGTAGGAAACCGAGACCCGCTCGAAAACCACCGAAGGCGCACCTCGCCGCCGGGTGGAAACCGCCGTCCGGGACGACACCACCGGTGCCGCCAGCGCCTCCCGCAACGCCGTCAGCCCCTCCGCCGCCGCGTGGAACTTCGCGCCCGCTGCCCGCAACGGCAGGTACGCCTCCGGGGTCAGCAGCAGGATCACCAACGCCGGGCGCGCCTCCAGTCCGCCCGAAAGCAACCGGAAGCCGATCGGTACCGCCACCAACGCCACCGACAACGTCGCCACCAGCTCCAGCACCAACGCCGACAAGAACGCCACCCGCAGCGTCTTCATGGTCGCGTCGGCGTGGGCGACAGCCATCGCCCGCACGGTCGAAGCCTGTGACGCCGCCCGGCCGAACACCTTCGACGTCCCCAAGCCCCGGACCGCGTCCAGGAAGTGCCCGCCCAGCCTGGTCAGCAGCTGCCACTGGACCGAAGCCCGCGTGTGCTTCCCGACCAGGATCGCGAACACCGGGATCAGCGGCACCGTGGCCACCACGACCAGCGCGGACGTCAGGTCCGCCGCGAACAACCGCACGACCACCGCGACCGGCACGACCACCGACACGACCAGCGACGGCAGGTACCCGGTGAGGTAGCTGTCCGTGGCGTCGACACCGCGGGTGATCTGCGTCGCGACCACCCCCGCCCGGTCCGAAGTGGACGAAAGCAGCCGTCGCCGCAGGCCACTCCGGACCGACGCCGCAAACCGTGAGCCGGCGAAACCGTGGCCCCACGACAGCGCCGCTCGCGCCGGCACGGCCAAGACCAGCAACAGCGAAACCCCGCCGCCGGTGAGCAGAGTGGCGAGCCCCTCGGCCTGGAGGAGCACCGCCGACGCGGTGAGCACCCCCAGCAAGCTCAACACGACCAGGTACCGCCGGAGTCCGGGCAGCGCAGGCACGGCGTCCCCCTAGAAGTGCAGCAGCGAGTGCTGGTCGACGGGACGGCGGTGCGCACGCCAGGTCAGCCACTGCACCACCAGCAGCACCACCAGCGACGGCGGCGCGAACCAGGCCAGCACCGCGAACGTCTCCGGTGCCGTCGCCGCCTGCTCCAGCGTCAGCTTGTCCTGCGCCGACACCAGCACGGCCGGGAACCGCAGGGTGCCCACGAGCAGCGCCGGGCAGGCCGCGAGCACCATCGACCCGATGAGCGCGACCCGGTACCGCCGCGCCGCCAGCCCGATCCGCGTGACGGCGAAGGCCGCGAAGGCCAGGACGACCGCGCCCAGTCCGAGCACTGAAACGCCGTCGACCGCGAAGGCCCCCCACACCGAGGCGATCACCAGGAACGCGAACACCGGCGCCGAGAAGGCGCGAGCCAGCCGCACCGCGCGGCCCGCCAGCTCGGCCGGCGCCCGCACCGCCAGGAACGCCGCGCCCTGCAAGCAGAACAGCGCGACGAACCCGAGCCCCCACAGCACCGCGTACGGGTCGAAGAGGGCGAGCACGTCGCCGACCGGCGGCAGCCCGACTACGACGTTGCCGAGGAACAGGCCCCACGACAACGCCGTCACCAGCGCGCCGCCGACGATGCCCGCCGTCCACGCGCCGCGCCGGGCGTCCGGGCGGCGGCTGCGCAGCTGCATCGACGCCGTGAACGTCACCAGGCCGAGCAGCAGCGTCACGACCAGGACGTACGCCCCGGCGAACACCCGGCCCTCCAGGTGCGGGAACGCACCGAACAGCAGGCCGACCGCGGCCACCAGCCACACCTCGTTGGCCAGGAAGAACGGCCCGAGCGCGCCGAGCAGCCGCCGTCGCCGCCGCTCGTCGGCCTCGAAGCCGGGCAGCAGCATCCCGACGCCGTAGTCGTAGCCCGCCAGCGCGAAGTAGCCGCAGGTCAGCAGGCCGAGCACGCACCACCAGAAGGTCAACACCGGTCAGACTCCGCTCAGGACGGGCAGCTCGGCGGGCTCGGCGGCCGGCTCCGGGCCGCGCTTGGCGACCCGCGCCATGAGCACCCAGTCGGCCACCGCGAGCGCGGCGAACAGCAGTGTGAAAGCGATGAAGGAGAACAGGATCTGGCCGCCCGGGACGCCCGCGACGGCGTCGGCCGTCCGCAGCTTGCCCCAGACCAGCCACGGCTGACGGCCGAGCTCGCGCACCAGCCAGCCCATGATCGCCGCCGCGAACGGCAGCGGGATCGCCGCGACCATCAGGTAGTGCAGGAACCGCGCCTTCGTGAGCCAGTTCCGGACCAGCAGCAGCGTGCCGAGCAGCGAGCAGGCGAACATCAGGAACCCGAGCCCGATCATGGCGCCCAGCGGCATCCCGACGACGCTCTCGTTCAGCTTGTCCGGCTGGTACGTCTTCAGCTCGCCGAACTGCGCGAAGCCCTGGTTGACCACGAAGATCGAGCCGACCAGCGAGGCCACCACGCCGATCCGCATCGACCGGCGGAAGAACTCCACCTCGGTGGTGCGCTTGAGGAAGTGCCACGCGCTGACGCCGACGACGAAGAACCCGCCGGTGACCAGCGCCGCGCTGAGCACGTGCGGCAGCGACGCCACCAGCGCCGGGTTGGTGAACAGCGCGCCGAAGTCGTCGAGGCGCAGCGTGCCGTCCTCGACGTGGCTGCCGACCGGGTTCTGCAGGAACGAGTTCGCCAGCATGATGAACAGCGCCGACGCGTACGCGGTCAGCGTGACCAGCCAGATCAGCGCCAGGTGCAACCCCTTGGGCAGGCGCCCGAAACCGAAGATCCACAGGCCGAGGAACGTCGACTCCAGGAAGAACGCGACCAGCGTCTCGATGGCCAGCGGCGCGCCGAAGACGTCGCCGGCGAAGGCGGACAGCCCCGTCCAGGTCAGCCCGAACTGGAACTCCATCACGATGCCGGTGACGATCCCCAGCGCGTAGTTGATCACGTACAGGCGGCCCCAGAAGCGCGTCATCCGCAGGAGCTCGGGCTTGCCGCCGAACGTCCAGCGCGTCTGCATCACGGCCACCAGCGTGACCAACCCCAGGGTGAGCAGCACGAACAGGAAGTGGAACGAAGTCGTCGTCGCGAACTGGAGTCTCGCGATCGGGAGGGCGTTCATGTAGGCAGGCTACACATAGCCTGACTACATGTAGCAAGGCGACCTGTAGACTGCGTACTCATGAAGGCGGACACCCTGCGCGGGCACCTCGACGCGTTGCTGCTGGCCGTGCTCGACGGCCGGAAACTGCACGGCTACGCGATCATCGAGGCGCTCCAGCTGCGCAGCGACGGCGCGCTCGACCTGCCCACCGGCACCGTGTACCCGGCGCTGCGCCGGCTCGAGCGGGCCGGCTGGCTGGCCAGCGAGTGGGACGTCGTGTCCGGCCGCAAGCGCCGCACGTACCGGCTCACCCGCTCCGGCGAGCAGGCACTGGCCGCCGAACGCACCGAGTGGCGGGAGTTCACCACGGTCATCGGGGGAGTGCTGGGCGCATGATCGACGAGTACCTGGGGGACCTCGACCGGCGGCTGCACGGCTGCGGCAAGTTCAAGGCCGACCTGCTCGAAGAAGCCCGCGACGGGCTGCACGACGCCGCCGACGCCTACCGCGCGGGCGGCTGGAGCGACGAGGACGCACAGCGCCGGGCGGTCGCCGACTTCGGCCCGGCGGCCGTCGTCGCCCGCGACTACCAGGCCGAGCTCGGCATGCTCAGCGGCGTCCGGACGCTGTGGAAGCTCGTCATCGGCGTCCCGCTGATGCAGGTTTCGTGGGACTACGCCCGGATCCTGACCTTCGGCGAGTGGACGAAACTTTCGACGCCGACGCCGGAGTGGTACCGCGTGATCGCGCACGCCACGCACGGCGCCGTGTTCGTCGTGCCGGTGATCGGCGTGCTCGCCCTGGTCGGCATCCGGTGGCTGTCACGCCGGCTCGACGCCGTCCGGCTCGCCCGGTTCTGCGGCGCGCTGATCGCGCTGGCCGTCGGCATCAACCTGGCCTCGGTCGGGCTGGTGATCGGCTCGACCGGCCTCGTCGACGTCTCCCGGCTGTTCCTGAGCGTTCCCTGCGTCCTGCTGATGGTCGCCTGGGTGCTGCTTTCGGTCCGGCTCGTCGTGCTCGCGAGACGATCCTGGGGTGGGTATGCCACGATCGTCGCGTGACGACCGCGCTGATCTACCTCGTAGTCATGCTGCTGGTGGCGGCCGTGGTGTTCCTGCTCGCCGCGGTGGTGTTCGGCCGGGGTGAGGAGCTCGCCCCGCTGCCGCCGGGCAGCTCGCCCACGCGGCTGCCCGCCGAGGACATCACCGGCGAGGACCTGGCCGACGTCCGGTTCCAGCTGGTGTTCCGCGGCTACAAGATGTCCGAAGTGGACTGGGTGGTGCGGCGGCTCGGCGTCGAGCTCGACGAGCTGCGCGCCCGGGTCGCCGAGCTGGAGCAGCGCGAGCAGGAGCGGGAGAACGCGCCCGAGGGCGCCCCGTGACGGACCTGGTGCTCTCGGTCGACGTCCGCGCTCCGGCCGGGACGACCTGGCTCGCGCTGACCGACTGGACCCGCCAGGGCGAATGGATGCTCGGCACCGAGGTCGAGGTGGTCGAGGGCAACGGCCGCAGCGTCGGGTCGCGGCTGTCGGCGTTCACCGGCGTGGCCGGCATCGGCTTCACCGACACCATGGAGATCACCAGCTGGGAGCCGCCGGTGCGGTGCGCGGTCCGGCACCTGGGCAGCGTCGTGCAGGGCACGGGCACGTTCCAGGTGGTGGCGAAGGGGGCGGCGCGCTCGACGTTCGTCTGGGCCGAGCACCTGCGGCTGCCGTTCGGGCCGCTGGGCCGGCTCGGCTGGCCGGTGGTGCGGCCGGCGTTCGCGCTGGGGGTGCGCCAGTCGCTGCGGCGGTTCGCGCGGTTCGCGGAGGACTATTCGGTGGGTGGGGATGAGTGAGCTGGTCGGCGCCGACGGCGTCGCGCGGTGCAGCTGGGGCAATTCGGCCGCGGACTACATCGAGTACCACGACACGGAGTGGGGCGTGCCGCTCCACGGGCAGGACGCGCTGTACGAGCGGCTCTGCCTCGAGTCGTTCCAGTCGGGGCTGTCGTGGATCACGATCCTGCGCAAGCGAGAGGGCTTCCGGAAGGCGTTCAAGCAGTTCAAGCCGGCGAAGGTGGCGAAGTTCGGCGACGCCGACGTCGAGCGGCTGATGCAGGACGCGTCGATCGTCCGGAACCGGGCGAAGATCCTGGCCGCGATCAAGAACGCGCAGGCGATCGCTTCGCTGGACCAGCCGCTCGACGACCTCCTGTGGTCGTTCGCGCCCGCTTCGCACAAGCGGCCCGCGACGATGGCCGACGTCCCGGCCATCACCGACGAGTCCAAGGCGATGGCGAAGGAGCTGAAGAAGCGCGGTTTCGTCTTCCTCGGCCCGACGACGTGCTACGCGCTGATGCAGGCGACCGGCATGGTCGACGACCACGTCTCCGGCTGCTTCCGCGCCTCGTGAGTGTTTAGGCGGGTTAGAACCCGCCTAAACACTCACGACCTGTCGCGGCAGGCTGCTTACTTGCCTTGGAAGGTGGGCTTGCGCTTGGCGACGAAGGCCTCGACGGCTTCGGCGTGGTCGGCCGTTCCGCCGAGCGCGGCCTGGGCGGCGTCCTCGGCGTCGAGGGCCTCGTCGAACGTCGACTGCGCGGCCAGGTTTAGCACGCTCTTGATCTTCGCGTAGGCCACGGTCGGGCCGGCCGCGAGCTTCGCCGCCACCTGCTGGGCGCGGGCCGCGAGCTCCGCGTCCGGCACGACTTCGGCGACCAGGCCGAGCCGCAGCGCCTCGGCCGCGTCGACGGTCCGGGCCAGCAGCATCAGCTCGGCGGCGCGGCCGTAGCCGACCAGCCGCTGCAGCGTCCAGGACGCGCCCGAGTCCGGGCCGAGCCCGACGTTGGCGAACGCCATCAGGAACGACGACGACTCGGCGGCGATCCGCAGGTCGCTGGCGTAGGCGAAGGCGGCACCGGCACCGGCGGCGGTGCCGTTGACGGCGGCGATCACCGGCTTCTCCATCGCCACGATCGCCTTGACGATCGGGTTGTAGTGCTCCTTCACGGTCTGTAGCGGGGCGGGGTCACCCGCTTGCAGCAGTCCCACGTGCTCCTTGAGGTCCTGCCCGGCGCAGAACGCCTTGCCGGAACCGGTCAGCACGACCGCGCGGACTCCCTTGTCGTCCGCCGCCTCGCGCAGTGCCGCGAGCAGTGCTTCCTTCAGCTCCACGGTCAGCGAGTTGTACGCCTGCGGCCGGTTGAGGGTGAGGGTGCGCACCCCGTCGGCGTCGGCGGTCAACAGGACGTCGGATGTGGTCACGTCTTCTCCTTGCGCGGAAAACTTCGGTCGGCCGAGAGTCTTTCACCTCGCGCGGGCCGCATACCAGCACCGATACGGCGGTAAAAGATCCCCTCCGCTGATGCGCCCGGCCGCTGATGAGGGACAATGGACACCAGACCCGGCTGGCTTTCACGCGAGCGCGACCCGGGCGCGCCGGTTGAGACGGAGGGAGCACGCTATGGCGGCCATGAAGCCCCGGACCGGAGATGGTCCCCTCGAAGTGACTAAGGAGGGGCGGGGCCTCGTGATGCGCGTACCGCTCGAGGGTGGTGGGCGACTCGTCGTCGAACTCTCCGCGGAAGAAGCGAAGGACCTCGGCGCCGCACTGGCGGAGGTCACCGGCTGAGCCTGCCTTCCCGATCCGTCCTTCCGTCGCACCCCGGTCTCCCTTCGGAGGCCGGGGTCGCGGTTCCTCTGCGCCCGAAGGTTGCTCACTGTGCGTAATCCGCTACCGCCCGTTCCGGCTACCCTGCTCGACATCGAGGTCGCGGGACAGCTCCGCCGCGGCCTCCCGACGGCCCGGCTGGTGGCCGCGCCCGACAACGATGACGTCGAGCCCTTGGAGATCGAGGGCGTCCGGATCAGCGGCAAGGCGGGCGACGTCCAGACGGTCCCCGGCACCGGCCCGCGCTGGGTGGCGGGGCTGGGCGGCGGCGAACCCAAGCAGTACCGCAAGACCGGCGCGGCCCTGGTTCGCGCTGTGCACGCTTCGCTGGCCGAGGACGTCGAAAACGGCGGCAAGGCGTTCCGCGCGGTGCAGCTGGAACTGCCCGAGGAGGCGTCCGGCGAGCACGTGACCGAGCTGGTGCTGGGCCTGCTGCTCGGCGGCTACCGGTTCAAGGTGACCGCCGAGGACCCGAAGCCGGTGGTGCGGACGATCCGGCTGGTCACCGCCGACGAGGCGGTGCCGGAGCTGGTCGAGCGGGCCGCGGCGCTCGCGGCGGCGACGGCGCTGACCCGCGACCTCGCGAACACGCCGTCCAACGTGAAGACGCCGGCCTGGCTGGCCGACACCGCGGCCCGCGTCGCCGGCTCGCGCGTCGAGGTGACGGTCCGGGACGAGAAGTGGCTGGCGGCGGAGGGCTTCGGCGGCGTCCTGGCGGTCGGCGGCGGTTCGGCGCGGCCGCCGCGGCTGGTCGAGATGACGTACCAGCCGGCCGGCGCGACCCGGCACCTGCTGCTGGTGGGCAAGGGCATCACGTTCGACACGGGCGGCCTGTCGATCAAGCCGGCCGACGGCATGCACCTGATGCGCACGGACATGGCGGGCGGCGCGGCGGTGATCGCGGCGACCCGCGCGATCGCGGCACTGGGGCTGCCGGTCCGGGTGACGGCGCTGGTCCCGTGCGCGGAGAACCACGTCTCGGGCTCGTCGTACCGCCCGGGCGACATCGTCCGCCACTACGGCGGCAAGACGACCGAGGTGGGCAACACGGACGCGGAGGGCCGGATGGTCCTGGCCGACGCGCTGGCGTACGGCATCCGCAAGTTCTCCCCGGACTACGTGGTCGACGCGGCGACGCTGACCGGCGCGATGAAGGTCTCGCTGGGCCTGCGCACGGGCGGCCTGTTCGCCTCGGACGACGCACTGGCGGCCGCGGTGTCGGAAGCGGGCGCCCGGGTGGGCGAGGCCTGGTGGCGGATGCCGCTGGTGGAGGACTACGCGGAGAACGTCCGCGGCGAGTTCGGCGACGTCCGCCAGACCCCGGGCGGCCCTGGCGGCATCACGGCGGCGTTGTTCCTGCGCGAGTTCACGGCGGGACTGCCGTGGGCGCACCTGGACATCGCGGGCCCGGCGCGGTCGGAGAAGAACTACGACGAGGTGGTCCCGGGTGCGACTGGGTTCGCGGCGCGGACGCTGGTGGAGCTGGCGGCGTCGCTGAGCTGAGCCACCTCGGCGAGCAGCGCGGCGAGCTCGGCGGGCATGGTGATCATGCAGTCGTGGCCGGTCGGCAGCTCCCGCACGCGTGACCCCGGTGGGACGGGCCGCCGGGTGATGCCGTCCGGGCGCCCGCCGGTGCAGTGGATGTGCGTGCGGGGGATCGCGTGCACCGCCGGGTTGTCCAGCCGCACCGGTTCCTGGAGGCACCGCACCGGCTGGTCGGAAAGCATCGAGCGCAGCCAGGCGGCGTCTCCGGGGTCGGTCACCCCGAACAGGCCGAGCGGCGGTGGCAGCTCCGGCAGCGGCGGGACCCGCCAGCCGTCGACCGCGGCGTCGATGAGCTGTTCCGTGATCGGCATGACGTCCACCGCGGTTTCGCCGTCTTCCGGGACCATCGCGTCGAGGTACACCAGGTCCGCGATCCGCTCCGGGTGGCGGTTGGCGACCGAGGAGATCACCAGGCCCGCGTAGCTGTGCCCGACCAGCACGACGTCGTCGAGCGCCTCGACCAGCGTGGCGATGTCGTCGACGTGGGTGCCGAGCCCGACCTCCGGGCTCAGCAGGTGCGCCTTGTCGCCGTAGCCGGTCAGCGACGGCGCGAGCACCCGGTGCCCGGCCGATTCGAGCCGCGGGACCACCCGGTCCCAGCACCGTCCGCTGTGCCAGGCGCCGTGCACTAGGACGAACGTTGACATTTCCACCTCGGTTCCGGTCAGTGCCTCGGTACCATTCGGTAACCGGAACCATCGTGATCCACTCGACGCGCGGCGGGCAATAAGGCACTTTTCCGTGCCCCGGTTCTCTGGAGGTAACCGTGCAGGACGCGTGCCGGACCCGGGCGGTGCTCGACATCGTGGGCGACAAGTGGGCGCTGCTCGTCGTCCGCGTGCTGAAGGACGGGCCGCTGCGCTTCACCGAGCTCAAGCGGGCCATCGACGGGATCAGCCAGCGCATGCTCACGGTGACCCTGCGCGACCTCGAGCGGGACGGGATCCTGACCCGGACAGTCCGCGAAGTCATGCCGCCGCACGTGAGCTACGAGCTGACCTCGATGGGCCGGACGCTGCGCGAAGCCGCCGCGCCCCTGCTCGTCATCGGCTCGTCCGCCCGCCACGCCAGCCCGATCGTCCGGTACGGCGGCGGTGAAAGCGGCACCTCCGCCACCCCCGCCGGGGTGCCCGGCCCGAACCTCGGCAGCAGCGCCACCCCCAGCCCCGCCGCCACCAAGCCGCGCACGGTGTCCGACTCCTGGCCCTCGAACGCGATCCGCGGCGTGAAGCCCGCCGCCGCGCAGAGCTCGTCGGTCAACGTTCGCACGCCATACCCCTGCTCCAGCAGGACGAACTCCTCGTCCGCCAGCTCGGCCACGCGCACCGACGCCCGCCCGGCCAGCCGGTGACCGGCCGGGACCGACAGCAGGATCTCCTCGTCCACCAGGCCCGCGCAGGCCAGCGCCGGGACGGCCGGCAGCGGCGCCACCAGGGCGAGGTCCAGCTCGCCGGCCACGAGCCGGTCGACCATGTCCTGCCGCGAGCCCTGCACCAGCGTGAACCGCACGCCCGGGTACCGCGCGCGGTACCCGCGCAGCAGCGAGGGCACCAGCGACCGCCCGAGCAGGTGCAGGAACCCCAGCACGACGTGCCCCGACTCCGGTGACACCTCCTCGCGCGCCAGCCGGACGCCGGTCTCGACCGCCGCCAGGCCGCGCTCGGCCGCCTCGGCCAGCAGTTCCGCCGCGCGCGTCAGCCGGATGCCGCGGCCGTCCGGGACGGTGAGCGGGGCTCCGAGCGCGTCGGCCAGCGCGGCGAGCCGGCGGCTGACCGTCGGCTGCGGCACGCCCAGCAGCTCGGCGGCGCGTGTGATGTTCCTCGTCTCCCGCAGTGCGGCGAGCAACGGCAGGTGGGGCGTGACCTGCGCGGACAGCGAGTCATACGTCACCGCATCGATTCTGCCACTTGAACGCATTAGACGTATTGATTAGCGCTGCTTACTTTCGAATGGTGACTTCCACCCGCCGAGTCAAGACCGCCGTTGCCGCGGCCGGGATCTCCTCGTTCGCCCTGCTCTACGCGCCGCAACCGGTGCTGCCGCAGCTTGCCGCGCAGTACCACCTGGATCCCGGTGGGGCGGCGCTCGCGGTCAGTGTCGCGACCGGGGCGCTCGCCATCGCCGTGCTGCCTATCGCGGCGCTGTCCGAGGTGGTCGGACGGCGTCCGGTGATCCTGACGTCGGTTGTCGCGTCGGTGGTGATCGGGCTGCTGCTGCCGCTGATGCCGACGTATCCGGCGCTGCTGGTGCTGCGTGCGCTGCAGGGCGTGGCCATCGCGGGGTTCCCTGGGGTTGCGGCCGCGTACCTGGCCGAACGGCTGGGCCGCGCGGGCGTTGCGGCTGCGGTGGGCGCGATGATCGCCGGCAACACGGTCGGGGGGATGCTCGGGCGGTTGGCCAGTGGGTTCACCGCGGGGCCGCTGGGGTGGCGTGGAGCGTTGTTCGTCGTCGCTGCGGTGGGGGCGGTGTGCTCGGCCGTTACGGTTGTTGCGTTGCCGCCGGGGTCTCGTGCGGGGCGTTCCGGGGGTGTCGGGCGGGGGCTTTTGACGGCGTTGAGCAGGCCGGTGTTGCTGGCGCAGTACGCCGTGGCGTTGCTGGCGATGGGGTCCTTCGTTGCGCTGTACAACGCGGCTGGGTTCCGGCTTACCGGCCACCCTCTCGACCTGTCGCCGGCGATCGCGTCGCTGGTGTTCTTGGCTTATGCGACCGGCTCGGTGTCCTCGGCGGCGGCCGGGCGGCTGGTGGCGCGGGTGGGGCGCCGCCGTGCGCTGGTGGGTGCGTTGCTGTTGACCGCTGTCGGTGCGGCTTTGACGCTGCCGGATCACTTGCCGCTGGTCATCGCCGGGTTCTTGGTGCTGACGTGCGCGTTCTTCGCGGCTCACGCCGTTGCGAACGGGTGGGCGGCGGCTGATGCTCCGGAGGGGGCGCGCGGTCAGGTGGGTGGGATGTACACGGCTACGTACTACCTGGGCAGCAGCGTCGGCGGGGCTGCTGGGGCTTGGGTTTACGGGCACGCGGGGTGGGCTTGGCTGGTTGCCGTGGTGGCGGTGTGGCTGCTGCTGGCGGTGGCTGCGGTGGGGGCTGGGACTCGGGTGCGTGCTGAGCGGCTCGAGTTGGTGGGTGCTGGGTGAGACTCAGGTGGCTGCCGCCACCAGTAGTCCGCCGCCCACCGGCAGCAACGCCGGGACCAGGCGTTCGTCCTCGCGGAACGCCCGGGCCACCTCGCGCAGCGCCAGCGTCTCCGGGTCCCGGTGGGATGGGTCGATCACCCGGCCGCCCACCAGGACGTTGTGGAACGCGATGATTCCGCCGCGTCGCAGCAGCGATACCCCCAGCTCGTAGCACCCCGGGTACTCGATGTGGGCCGAATCCACGAACACCAGGTCGTAGCCGCCCGGGGTCAGGCGCTGCAGTACGTCCAGTGCGCGTCCGATGATCAACCGCGTCCGGCCCGGTGCGAAGCCCGCCTCGCGGAATGTCGTGCGCGCCGCGCGCTGGTACTCCGGCTCGACGTCGATGCTGGTCAGGACGCCGTCCGGGGCCATTCCGCGCAGGAGGCTCAGGCCGCTCACGCCTGCTCCCGTGCCCACCTCGACCACCGCTTTCGCGCACAGCGTTGCGGCCAGGAAGCGCAACGTCGCGCCCGCACCCGCGCTCAGGGGGGTGCAGCCCAGGTCCTCGGCCCTGGCGCGGGCCGCGGACAGCACCTCGTCGTCGGGCAGGTACCCGTCGACGAACCCGGAATCGGCCGGTGCGGCCGCAGGGGTGGGCGTGTTCACGCACGGAGGTTAGCGTTGGTTGTCGATAAATCCGCGCAGGCTCCCTGGTAAGCACCCGGGAAGAAGTTCTCAGCCTGCTCTCAGTCCAGTCTCACTAGAACCATAAGGAACCCGGAGAGACTGAAATCCGACCACACGGGAACACCGTGCCGACGACCCGCGTTGGGTGGAGCAGACAGGAGAAACACAGATGGAGGTGCCTGCTCCCGCTATGCAGAACGCCGTTGCCGACGCCGGGGCCCAGCCGGTGACCCTGGACGAGGCGACCTGGACGCCGCCGTCGTGGGACGAGGTCGTGCGCGAACACGGTGACCGTGTCTACCGGCTCGCCTACCGCCTCACCGGCAACACCCACGACGCCGAGGACCTGACGCAGGAGACCTTCATCCGGGTGTTCCGCTCGCTGGCGTCCTACAAGCCCGGCACGTTCGAAGGCTGGCTGCACCGGATCACCACCAACCTGTTCCTGGACATGGCCCGCCGCCGCTCGCGGGTGCGGATGGAAGGCCTGCCCGAAGACACCGACCGGATCGTGGGCGACGACCCCAGCCCCGAGCAGGTCTACTCGGACACCCACCTGGACCCGGACCTGCAGGCGGCGCTCGACGAGCTGCCCCCGGAGTTCCGCGCCGCCGTCGTCCTCTGTGACGTCGAGGGGCTGTCCTACGAGGAGATCGGCGCCACCCTCGGTGTCAAGCTGGGCACCGTCCGCAGCCGCATCCACCGCGGCCGTCAGGCGCTGCGCGCTTCGCTGGAGCGCCGTCGCGCTTACGCACCGCAGTCTGCGAAGGTGACGGTATGACCGCACCGCGAGGCTGGGGACTCCCCGAGTCGCACCTGCTGCCGGACGTCGTGGTGGCGTTCGTCGACGGCGAACTGACCCACGGCGCCCGCGACCGCGCGGCGTCGCACATCACCCGCTGCCCGGCGTGCGCCGCCGAGGTGCGCGCGCAGCGGCAGACCGGCGAGACCATCCGCCGCGCCGGGGCGCCGTCGATGTCGGCCGGGTTCCTGGCGAGCCTGCAGTCCATCCCGCAGCACACCGAGCTGCCGAGCAGCCCGGACAACCTGGCGATCACCGCGGACGGCCAGCTGGTCGCGGTCCAGCGCCCCGACCGGGTCGCCGGCCTGCGCGACGCGGGCGTCCTGGGCGGCGTCGCGCCGCTGGGCTCGTCGGCCCCGCTGGGCCAGTCCCCGAACGTCCTCGGCGGCGGCCGCTTCAAGCGCCGCGCGGCGCAGGGCGCTGGTGTGGTGGTGTCCGGTCTGGTGCTGAGCGCCCTGGCCCTCGTGGGGACGTCGGCCGACGGCGACGGGTCGCCGGAGACGGGCGGCGGTGCGCCGCAGCCGGCGAACCTGCTGCCGGCCCAGATGGCCGTACCCCAGCAACCGGCCGCCGTTTCGACGCCGCCGAGCACGACGCCGGTGGCGGTGCCGGCCGGCATCCGCTGAGCAGCTCCCCGAAGGCCGCCGCGAATCCTCTTCGTGGCGGCCTTCGGTATTTCCGGAGCACTTGCCCGCCGAGCCCGCCTCGGCAGCGAGTTCCGAACGCCGCGAATGACTCATTCGGGGCTTCGGACGTCCCGAATGAGTCATTCGCGACACCGGCGGCGGGTCGGCACCCTTTGGGGGAGGGGGCAAGAAACAGCCACTTCACCCACCGACCGGCAGACTCGGAGCACTGGGCTTGGGTATCGTCACGCCCAGCCACCTGATCTTCTGCACCGGGGAATGATGACCGAGCCGAACGTGAATCCCGAGCAGCCCGGCGCGCGCGAAGCCGACCGGCTGGGCCCGCGGCCGCTCGCGCGGCCGGCCGTCGATCCGGCGCAGGCCGCGGTGTTCGGCAGGCCGCAGGGCGTCGACGGGGCGTTCGACAAGCTCTACACCCCCCAGCAGGCCAACGGCGTCAACCTCGCCCCGCCCGCGCCCGAATCCCTCGCCGAAGCGTTCCGGCGGCCGCCCGGCGCCGAAGGCGTCCTGCTCGAACGGCCGCGGGAAGCCACCGGTGACGCGCCGGACGCCGAACCGCCGCTGTGGACGGGCACCCGCGACCCGTGGCGCGACCCCGGAGCCGCCGCGGTGCTCTCCGGGCCGGCCATGCCCGCCGAAGACGACGAGAAGCCGGTCAAGCGGCCGCCTGGGGCGCTGCTCAGCCTGCCCGAGGTGCTCTTCGGGCGGCGCGTGCAGCCGAAGGCGCTCGTCCTGCTCGGCGTCGTCGCACTGCTCGTCGGGGCGGCCGGCGGCTTCGTCGGCTGGTGGGTCGGTGACACCGGCACCGAGCTCACCGGCTCGGCCACCATCTCCGAAGCCGAAGCGGGCAAGGAACGGCCGGCCGGTTCGGTCGCCGACATCGCCAAGCGCGTCGCGCCCGCCGTCGTCTCGCTCGAGGTGTTCAAGCCCGGCGCCGAATCCGGCGAGCAGGGTTCCGGCGTGATGATCGACCCGCAGGGGTACGTCCTCACCAACGAGCACGTGATCGCCTCCGCCGCGGCGGACCCGGGCGTCAAGGTCACCGCCGTCTTCATCGACGGCACCCGCACCGAAGCCAAGCTGGTCGGCGCCGACCAGAAAACCGACCTCGCGGTGGTGAAGGTGAACGTCACCAACCCGACCGTGCTGCAGGTCGGCAAGTCCGCGGACCTGCAGGTCGGCGACACGGTGATGGCGATCGGCTCGCCCCTGGCCCTGCAGAACTCGGTGACGGCGGGCATCGTCAGCGCCCTGAACCGCCCGATCACGGCGGGCGGCGACAACGGCGCCCCACCGGTCACGTACGAAGCCATCCAGACCGACGCGGCGATCAACCACGGCAACTCGGGCGGCGCACTGGTCGACTCCACGGGCGCACTGGTCGGCATCAACTCCTCGATCCGTTCGGCGGGCGCGGACGGCGGCAGCATCGGCATCGGCTTCGCCATCCCGAGCGACTACGCGATCAAGATCGCGAAATCGCTGATCAAGGACGGCAAGGTCCAGCACGCCGACATCGGCATCAACGCGTCTTCGACGGTCGCGGGCTCATCGACGATGGGCGCCCAGGTGAAGAACGTCGCCCCCGGCGGCCCAGCGGCGAACGCGGGCATCAAGGAGGGCGACGTGATCACGAAGATCGGCAACCGCCTGGTCCGCGACTCGGCGGAGCTGACGGTCGCGGTCCGAGCGCACGACGTCGGCGAAGTGGTCCCGGTATCCCTGGCACGCGACGGCGCAAGCTTCGTCGTGGACGTAACCCTGGCTTCCGACTGAGTTCCCGCGTTCGGCCTGCCACCGCACAGGCCGGGACGGGTACCCTGGGCGGGTAGTTTCCGAGCGGAGGTAGACGGTGTTCGACAGTGTCGGATGGGGGGAAATCCTCGTCCTCATCATCGCCGGCCTCTTCATCCTCGGCCCGGAACGCCTCCCGGAGGCGGCATCCTGGCTGGCGAAGAGCGTGCGCAAGGTCCGCGAGTTCGCAACGGGCGCAAAGGAGCAGCTCCGCGAGGAGATGGGCCCGGAGTTCGACCAGCTGCGCAAGCCCCTGGAGGACCTGCGAGGCCTCCGAAACTTCGACCCGAAGCGAGTGGTGACGCAGCACCTGTTCGACGGCGACGCGGACCCGCTGGGCCTCAAGGGCATCACCAACGGAAGCCCGAACCTGAGCGGCACCAACGGGACCAACGGTTCAAACGGCCACCCGGTAACCCAACCGCAGGCAGCCCCAGAGCCCCTAAAGCCAGGCGAGCGCCCCCCGCAACCCCGATCCGAAGCCAGAACACGGCCGGTAGTACCGGGTCAAGGCACGCTTTCCCGCCTTGACGCGGTGCTACCGGCCGTAGTCACAATCGGGCTTCGGGGTGGCGGAAACCGAACAAGGCTCAGCGCCCAGCAGGAGTAACGTTCAGCATCATCCCAGCCAACCCACGAGCCTTAACGGTCAGCTTCTTCGCCGCATCCTTCAGCACCAGCGCAGCCGGAGCTTCAGGATCGGAAAGCACCAACGGCTCACCAGCATCCCCCTGGGACACCATCCGCGGATCCATCGGAATCTGCCCCAGCAGCGGCACCTCGGACCCGATCGACTTCGTCAGCGACTCCGCCACCGTCGCCCCACCGCCCGAACCGAAGATCTCCATCCGCTCCCCGGACGGCGTCTCCAGCCAAGACATGTTCTCGATAACCCCGGCCACCCGCTGCCGAGTCTGCAACGCAATCGCCCCAGCCCGCTCAGCGACCTCCGCCGCCGCCTGCTGAGGCGTGGTAACCACAAGAATCTCCGCATTCGGAATCAACTGAGCCACCGAGATGGCAATATCCCCGGTACCCGGCGGCAGGTCCAGCAGCAGGATGTCCAGATCACCCCAGAACACATCAGCGAGGAACTGCTGCAACGCCCGGTGCAACATCGGCCCACGCCACACCACCGGCGTGTTACCCGGGGTGAACATCCCGATCGAGATGACCTTCACGCCGTGAGACTGCGGCGGCATGATCATCGTGTCGACCTTGGTCGGCTTCTCCCGCGCCCCCAGCATGCGAGGGATCGAGTGCCCGTAGATGTCCGCATCCACGACACCCACCGACAACCCCCGAGCCGCCATCGCAGCAGCCAGGTTCACCGTCACGGACGACTTGCCGACCCCACCCTTACCCGAGGCCACGCAGTAGACCCGCGTCATCGACCCAGGCTGAGCGAACGGAATCACCGGCTCGGCGGCATCCCCGCGCAGCGACTTCCGCAGCTCGGACCGCTGCTCATCGCTCATCACGTCGAGCTCGACGCGAACGTCGACCACGCCGGGGAGCTTCGAAACCGCCTCACGAGTGTCGTTGGTCAGCGTCGCCTTCAGGGGACAGCCGGCCACGGTCAGGTAGATCCCGACGGTGACAACACCGTCCGAACCCACCGAAACATCCTTGACCATCCCCAGGTCCGTGATGGGTTTCCGGATCTCGGGATCTTGCACGCTCTTCAGCGCGCTGCGGACATCGTCGACGCTGGGGAGCTGCTGCGTACTGGTCACCCCGTCATGTTACGAGCCGGTATTCGCCCGCTGAACCGCACCCGGTAGTCCGGGAGGCCCAGGTCCTGCCGTTCCGCCTGCGTCGACAGGGCGTCGCCCTGTCGGACGCGCCCAACGGATTTATCGTCCGTCATGTCGGCTGAACAGGCGAATCGGCAGTGCGACATTCGGCCGATGGACGATTCCGTAATTGAGGAACATCTCCGCTACCTGCGAAGACTCGGCGCACGCAACGACACCATCCGCCACCGACGCGACTGCCTCCGCCGCCTGGCCCGCAACCTCGGTGTCCCCCTGCTCGAAGCGACTGCTCACGACCTCGACCGCTGGCAGGACAAGATCGCCGACGCCAGCCGCCGGCCGAAGCCCCTGACGAAGTCCGCGGTCGCCACCTACACCAGCCACACGCGAGCCTTCTACAAGTGGGCCCACCACGTCGGCAGACTTGAGGCGAATCCCGCGCTCGACCTGGACATCCCCAAGATCCCCACCCGCGTACCCCACCCGATCCCCGAAAACGACCTCAAGCTCGCACTCCGGTGCGCCACCGCCCTGATCCTCATCTGGCTCTGCCTCGCTGGCTGGTGCGGCCTCCGCGGCGGCGAAATCAGCAGGCTCACCGGCGAGTCGGTGATCGACGAAGGCGACGTCATCTTGCTGCGCATCGACGGCAAGGGCGGCAAGGAACGCATCGTGCCCGTGCCGAAAGTGATGCACGAGATGCTGCGTTCCTGGGTCAAGCGCGGCCCCCTGTTCCACACCAGCACCGGACTGCCGGTCAACCCCGACTACGTCAGCCGCACCGTGTCGCAGTTCTTCGCCGCCCTGGGAATGCCCTACACCCTGCACTGGCTCCGGCACCGCTTCGGCACCCAGCACTACAAGCTGGTCAAGGACATCCGGGCGACACAGGAACTCATGGGCCACAGCTCACCGGCCACCACCGCGATGTACGTCCAGCTGTCCCAGGACCGCGCCGCGCGATCGATGGACAAGCTCGGTAAGACGCTGCCACAGCCCGGCCGACGGCGATCGGCATGACCAGCGCGCGGCGGGGAGGCCGCGACCCACCACCCGGGCCGAGCGAACGACGCCAGCCCCGCACCACGCAGGACGGCCGGGCGCGCTGTTACCGCGCCCGGCCGCCTACCCACCCTAAGACCTCACCAGCAACCGGAGCACCCCGTGAGCACCCGCATCACCGACACCGCGATGTCCAGCACCAGCACCGACCACACCGCCCGCCGCACCCACCCCACCGGCCAATGGCGCGTCTCCTGGCTCCCCCACCGCCTCCTCACCCGCACCGAAGCCGCCACCGCCATGACCATCGCCGAAGTCATCGCCAGCCGCCCCGCGCCCGACAACCGCATCTGGGCCGCCGTCACCGCCTGGGCCGCCGAGCTCGACCTGACCGCCGACCAGGCCGCCACCCTCGCCGGCGGCCGCCGACTCCACATCCTGTCCACCGGCTGCTGGTGCACCCCGGCCACCACAACCGACGGACACGCCGAGCCCGACGGCAGCGACCCCGTCTTCGCCGCAACCGACAACGACCCGATCACCGCCGACGGCGAACTGCTCGAGGTGCTCCGGTGACCGCCGGCGCGCACCGGGCGCCCCCGCTCCCGCGCCGACGCCCGCGGCACCTCAAGCCCACCGACGGACACTGGTGGCGCGCCCGCCTCATGGGCGGCGTACTGCTCGCCACCGCGGCCGCGCTCCTCGTCGGCGTCCTCGGCGAGCTGGCGGCATCCCGATGAAGCGGCAGCTGCTGCGCGCCGCCGTCGTGCTCACCGCGCTGCTCGTCCTGATCGCCGGCACCGCCGCCGGCTCCGAACTGCGGACCTCCGTCCTCGACCTCGCGCAGCGCCTGGTGCTCATCGGGATCGTCGTCGGCCTGCCCGCTGCCTGCTACCTCGCCTGCGTCGCGCTCTGGCGCACCACCACCTGGACAGGATCCCCATGACCCACTACCGCACCGGCGACCCCGAACCGGGCGACGGCGTCGACGTCCTGCTCAACGAGCAGCCCGGCCAGACCCGATACCTCGCCCGCCTGCAGCACGGCTGGGTCTGGATCAACAGCAAGAGCAACCTCGACCGACCGGACAAAAACCGGACACCCACACCGCTCACGTGGAAATTCGCCACCGCCGCCGACGGGCCACCGACCGACCTGCGCACGCTCACGGATGCCGAAACCGTCGAATGGTTGGCATCCTGAACACGCCGACGCCCCGGCACAGATCACGTGTGCCGGGGCGCCAGGTCTCTACCGGATCTGCTCGAGCAACGCCGCCCACGAGGCCGCGGGGACGTCCAGTTCGCCGGCCGCCCGGGCCTTGCTGTCGCGCAGACCGACGGCGGGCGTGTCGAGGGCCACCTCGACACATTGGTTGTCCTGTGCGGAATGGCTCGAAATCCTCCAGTTTCTGTCGGTCCTAATAGGTACGATCATCCAGTTCCACCCTTATTGCTGGGGCGCTGCCTTGAGCGCCGTGATGGCACCGGCGATGGCCTCCTCTGTGGCGGCGGAGGTCATCGCCAGCCGTAGCAGCGACTCGACCGCGTCGCGGTAGGCCGCTACGTCCTCGTCCGCGTGCAAGATCTGGCCGCTGCGCCGGTTCTCCAAGAGCCTGTCTTGGATCTTGGTTAGGTGGTCCTGGCCCGCTGTTTCTGGCGGGTCAGGCGCCTGGTCATGATAGTGATCATGGAGAGGTTGATGAAGG
>NZ_JNYY01000004.1 GCF_000716785.1 Amycolatopsis vancoresmycina | reverse complement strand
GGCCCAACCTGGCCCCGGCCCAACCTGGCCCCGGCCCAACCTGGCCCCGGCCCAACCTGGCCCCGGCCCAACCTGGCCCCGGCCCAACCTGGCCTCGGACCAGCCCGGCCTCGGACCAGCCCGGCCCGTCCTCAACTCGCCGCCAGTTCGTCCCCCTTCCGCACCGCAGGCAGAGCCGCCGGGCTCCCCGACGCCTCGGTCAGCGGCGCCACCGTCGCCCGGAACGTCTCCAGCGCCTCCAGCTCCCGCCGCCGCGCCGACAGGAACCGCTGCAAATGCGTGCTGGTCAGGTTCAACGCCTCCACCGCGCCACCCGCCGCCCGGTGGGCCGCCGCTGCTCCCGCTCGCACCTGCTCCACGTCCGCCTCCAGCGTGCGGTCGCTCGCCGCGAACAGCGCCGCCGAGGCCAGTACCCCGAAGCCCGTCGGGCCGCACAGGAACACCCGGCGGTCGATCAGCCAGCGCAGCAGCTCCGGGTCCGTGTCCAGCGCCGCGACCACCGCCGCGTCCGAGGGGACGAACATGATCGTTCCGTAGATCGCGTCCGCCCAGCGCTGGTAGCCCTTGCCCGCCAGCTCCGCCGCGCGTGAGCGGATCTGCCGCACGTGCGCGCGCAACGCGTCCAGGCGCTCGTCCGGGTCGTCCGTCTCCACCGCCTCGGACCACGTCGCCATGCTCGCCTTCGCGTCCACCGGGACCGTGCGGTCGCCGCCCACGCGCAGCACCATGTCCGGTTTCGCCGAGCCGCCGCCACCCAGGTCCGTCTGCAGCGTGAAGTGCAGGTCCTCGCGCAGCCCGAGTGCGCGCGCCGTCTCGACCAGCACCTGCTCGCCCAGCTCGCCGCGCCCGCTGATCGAGGCGAACGCGACCTCGTAGCGCCGCAGGGCCAGCTGCTGCTGGTCCGCCTTGGCCCGCTCGGCCGCCACCAGCCGGGCCGCCGCGTCCGCCCGGCGCATCCCGTCCTGGTACAGCCGCCACAACAGCGCGACGGCGAACAGCAGCAGGACCGCCAGCACGATCGCCGCCGTCGTCAGCACTGTCGCCATTTCGCCTCCTCCATCCGAACTCCGGCTCGCAGACATCATGGCGGACACCACCGACAAAAACCGCACCCGAACCGTCGCTCTGGGTAGCTGACCTGCGAACACATCGATTCGCGGCAGGGCGTGTCCGATCCGGCACGCTCGGGTTAGTACACACGTTCGAGTGAGACGGCGGCGTGCCTGCGCGATTTCGTCGGAGCCGGGTCGTACCTTGGCCTGCGTGAGATTCCTGCACACCTCCGACTGGCACGTCGGCCGCACCTTCCACGGCGCCGACCTGCTCGCGGAACAAGAAGCGGTGCTCGGGCACCTCGCCGACCTGGTGGCCGGCGAGGCGATCGACGCCGTCCTGGTGGCAGGGGACATCTACGACCGCGCGGTGCCCTCCGCCGAAGCCGTGCGGGTGGCCACGAAAGCCGTCGCCCGGATCCGCGCGGCGGGCGCGCAACTGGTCGTCACGCCGGGAAACCACGACTCGGCGCCCCGCCTCGGCGCCTTCGCGGAGTTCGCCGCGGCGGGCGGCCTGCACCTGCGCACCACCGTCGCCGGCCTGGCCGAACCGGTGCTGTTCGAGGACGCCGGCGGCTCGGTCGCCGTCTACGGAATCCCTTACCTGGAACCGGAACCCGCGCGGCACGCCCTCGGCGTGCCGGAGGCGCGCGGCCACACCGGCGTGCTCACCGAGGCCATGCGCCGGATCCGCGCGGACCTCGAAACCCGGCCGGGCGCGCGGTCCCTGGTGCTCGCGCACGCGTTCGTCACCGGCGGCGAACCGGCCGACAGCGAACGGACCATCGCGGTCGGCGGGGTCGAGCAGGTCCCGGGCTCGGTCTTCGACGGCGTCGACTACGTCGCACTCGGCCACCTCCACGGCCCGCAGACGCTCGCCGAGCACCTGCGCTACTCCGGCAGCCCGCTGGCGTACTCGTTTTCCGAGGCGCGGCAACGCAAATCCGTCTGGCTGGTCGACTTCGACGAGCACGGCCTGCGCGAGGTCCGGCGGCACGAGCTGCCCGTTCCGCGAGCCCTCGCCACCCTGGAAGGCGAGATCGAGGACCTCCTCGCCAATCCGGAACACGACGTCCACCTCGGCCACTTCCTCTCGGTCACGGTCACCGACCGGGTGCGCCCGGTGGACGCGATGCGGCGGCTGCGCGAGCGGTTCCCGTACGCGGTGCACCTGGAGTGGGAGCCCGCGGGCGGCCACGCCGGCGCCCCGCTGCGCTACGCCGAGGCCGTCCGCGGCCGGTCCGACATCGAGGTCTCGCGCAGCTTCCTCGACGACTGCCGAGGCGCCCCGCCGACCGAGCGCGAAGAGCTGCTCCTGTTCCAGGCCCTGGAAGCGGCCGACCGGGGGGCCCTCGCGAAATGAGGCTGCACAGGCTGGAGGTCGAAGCCTTCGGGCCGTACTGCGCACGCGAAGTGGTCGACTTCGACGTGCTCGGCGCCGACGGTCTCTTCCTCCTGCACGGCGAAACCGGCGCGGGCAAGACGACGCTGCTCGACGCGATCGCGTTCGCGTTGTTCGGCGTGGTCCCGGGCGCCCGCAACGAAGCCAAGCGGCTGCGCTGCGACCTCGCCGAGCCCGACCAGGTCACCGAGGTCGCGCTGGAGCTCACCGTGCAGCGGCACCGGCTGAAGATCGTGCGCAACCCGGAGTACCAGCGGCCGAAGCGGCGCGGCGAGGGCACGACCACCCAGCAGGCCCGGGTGTCGCTGAGCTGGATCGGCGCCGCGCCCGCCGGGCTCGCGCCGGAAGGGCTGATCCGGATCGAGGAGGTCGCGCGCACGGTCGAGCGGCTGCTCGGCATGACCGCGGCCCAGTTCTTCCAGGTGGTGCTGCTGCCGCAGGGCGAGTTCGCCCGCTTCCTGCGCTCGGACACCGCCGAGCGCGAGAAGCTCCTGGAGCGGCTGTTCGGCACCGAGCGCTTCGCCGACGTCGAACGCTGGTTCGCCGACCTGCGTGCCGAGCGCGGCCGTCAGCTGGAAACGCGGCAGCGGGACGTGCGCGAGCTGCTGGCCCGGTACGCGCAGGAAGCGCAGCGGGAGGTCCCCGAACAGGACGTGCCCGAGTGGGTCGACGCCGTGCTCGCCGAGGCGCGGGAACGCGTCACGCAGGTGACAGCGGAAGAGGAACGGGCGCGCTCGGCCGCGCAGCGGGCGGACGCGTACCTGCAGGAAGAACGCGCGGGCGCCGAGAAGATCCGCCGCGTCCGCACCGCACACCTGCGCCTGCTCGAAATCACCGAACAGGCGCCGCAGCGCGCGGAGTGGGCGCAGGAGGTCGCGGCCGCCCGCCGGGCGGCCGGGGTCGCCGTCGAGGCGGACCTGCTCGACCGGCGGACCGCCGAACTGACCGAGGCGGAGCAGGCGGAGAAGGCCCGCGGCGCCCGGCTGCGGGAGTTCGGCACGCGCGCGACCGGCGACCTCAAGGCGCGCGCGGCCGCCGCGCGCGAGGAGGCGGGTGCGGTCGCGGAGCTGGTCGCCGAGGCCGAGCAGCAGGCGCTCGACGTCATGCGGCGGGACGACCGGAAGCTCGCCGCCGTGACAGCGCAACAGCAGGCCGAAGCCCTGACCGCCGAGCTGGCCGCGTTCCCCGGCCAGCTGGCGAAACTCCGCGCGGACGCCCTCGAAGCGGCCGAAGCCGAAGCGAAGCTCGACGGCGCCAAGGCGAAGGTCGACGAGGTGCGGGCCTTCGCCAAGGACGCGGCCGAGCTGCCCGAGGCCCAGGCGAAGGTCCAGCGGGGCGAGGCGAAGCTGCGCGAGGTCGTCGACGCGCACCAGGCGGCCCGGCAGCGGCGGCTCGACCTGCGTGAGCGGCGGCTCGACGGGATGGCGGCCGAGCTGGCCGCCGCGCTGCCCGACGGCGCGCCGTGCCCGGTGTGCGGGTCGGCCGAGCACCCGGCGAAGGCGACCCGGGACGTCGAGCTGGTCGACCCGGCCGAGGAACGCGCGGCCGAAGAGGCCGAACAGGCGGCGGACGCGGTGCGCCAGCGGGTCGTCGTCGCGCTGGAAGAGGCGAAGGCCCGGCTGGCCGGGCTGGTCGAACGGCTCGCCGGGCGCACCGCCGAGTCGATCACCGCGGAGCTGGCCGAAGCCCGCGCAACGGTGGCCGTGCTGACAAGGCAGGCCGCCGCGAAGGCCAAACTGGGACAACAGGTCGTCCTGCTGGAGCGCGACCTGGAAGCGCGAACCGAACGTCTCCGCCGGGCCGAACAGGCGGCGACCGAAGCCGCGACCGACGTCCGGGCGCTGGAAGAACGGCTGGCCGAGCGCGAGCGACGGCTGGTGGCGGGCCGGGGTGAGTTCGCGGACGTCGGCGCGCGGCGGACGCACCTCCTCGGCCTGGCCGAGGCCCTGGAAGCCGTCGCGGAGGCGCGGACGGCGGTCGTGGGCGCCCGTGACCGGGTCGCCCAGCAGAAAACGCTGGTCGAGGCGGCAGTTGCGGCGAAGGGGTTCACGTCGCTGAAGAAGGCCAGGGCCGCGATGCTGCCGGACGAGCAGATCGAGAAGCTCGAACAGGGCATCGCCGAGGCCGAGGCGGCCGCCGCCGGCGCGCGGGCCCTGCTCGCCGAGCCGGACCTGTTCGGGATCTCGCCGGACGACGTCGCGGACGTCGGACGCGCGGCCGACGCGGCCCAGCTGGCCCGGGCGCGCGCCGATTCCGCGTACGCGGCGCTGCGGGTGGCCACCGCGCAGCACGAGGAACTGACCCGGCTGGCAGCACGCCTGCGTGAGACGCTCGCCGGGCTCGCGCCGGCCGAGGCGGAGTACGCCGAGCTGCGGGCGCTCGCGGAGGTCGTCAACGGGCGCGGGCAGAACAGCCGCAAGATGTCACTGCGCTCGTACGTGCTGGCGGCCCGGCTGGAAGAAGTCGCCGTCGCCGCCACACACCGGCTGCGCACGATGAGCCAGGGCCGCTACTCCTTCGTGCACTCGGACGCGGCCGGGGCGCGCGGCACCCGCGGCGGGCTCGGCATCGACGTCCTGGACGACTACTCGGGCACCATCCGCCCGGCGAAGACGCTGTCCGGCGGCGAGTCGTTCCTCGCGTCGCTGGCCCTCGCGCTGGGGCTGGCCGACGTCGTGGCGGGGGAGACCGGCGGCGCGCTGCTGGACACCCTGTTCGTCGACGAGGGCTTCGGCACGCTGGACGCCGAAACGCTCGACGTCGTGATGAACATCCTCGACGAGCTGCGGGCCGGCGGCCGGGTGGTCGGGCTGGTGTCGCACGTCGAGGAGCTGCGGCAGCGCATCCCGACCCGGCTGCGGGTCCGCAAGTCCCGCACGGGCTCGACACTGGAGGTGCGCGCCGGCTGACGACTTCGACAAGATGACGGCATGACCGACCAGCCGCCGAACGGCTTGCCCCGCTACCGCATCCTGACCGGCCCGGACGACGCCAAGTTCTGCCACCGGGTCAGCGAGGCCCTGGAGATGGGCTACCGCCTGTACGGCTCACCGGCGGCGACGTTCGACGGCGACCAGGTCATCGTCGCCCAGGCCGTGCTGTGGCAGGGCGAACAGGGCTGACCGGAGGTACATCCCGGCGTAGGAACACCACGGCGTCCACGCCCGGGCCCGCTCGCTCAGCGACTCCGCCGGGATCCCCAGCGCTTCGGCGCCGCGGCGGACCTCGGGGTCGCCGGTGAGCAGGGCGTCCGGGGCACCGAGGACGCGCATCAGCACGTAGTCCGCCGTCGACGGGTCGACGTACGCCAGCAGTTCGGCGCGCAGTTCGGCCGCCTCCCGGCCGACGTGGACGTCCAGGCGTCCTTCGGCCAGGGCAGCGGCGACAGCGGTGACGGTTTCGCCGAGCCCGGCCGTCGCGACCTGGGCCGCGGTGGGGAAGAGCCTGGTCACGCCCCACTCGCCGGGCACCTCCTCGCCCGGTGGCAGCTCGCGCAGCAGGGCGCGGAGCAGCAGCTCCTCGCCGTCCACCGCACCCGGCACCCGGATCCCCGGCACGGCCGCGACCAGCGGCGCCAGCGCCGGATCGGCGCCGAGAACGCGGGTGACGGCAGCGGGGTCGGCGTCCAGGTCGAGCAGCCGGCGCACGCGGCTGACCGCGCTGCCGAGGTCGCGCAGGTCGGTGAGCATCAGCTCGCACCGCACGTGGTCCGGCGACGGCGTCAGGCGCACGACCCCGGTGCCGTGCGCGAGCCGCAGCGTGCGCGCGTAGGACTCCGAAGTGACTTCCTCGACGTCCGGAATCGCGTTGTCCGCGAAGAAGCGAAGCAATCCCGAAGCGTCGAAGGGCGGCCGGAACGGCAACCGCAGGCTGAGCCGGGTGCCGGTCACGTCGCTCTGCCGTCCCCGTCGTGAAGCAGCGAAGGCGCGAAGCTGCGAAGGCGTCGTCGCGAACACTTCGCGGATCGTTTCGTTGAACTGCCGCACGCTGGAGAAGCCCGCCGCGAAGGCGACGTCCGTCAGCGGCAGCTCGGACATCTCGATGAGCAGCCGCGCCGAGTGCGCGCGGTGCGCCCGGGCCAGGGCCAGCGGGCCCGCGCCCAGCTCGGCGGTGAGGACCCGGCCGAGCTGGCGTTCCGAGTAGCCGAGCCGCCGCGCGAGGCCGGGGACGCCTTCGCGCTCCACGGTCCCGTCGGAGATCAGGCGCATCGCCCGCGCGGCCAGGTCGGCGCGCACGTTCCAGTCCGGCGAGCCGGGCACGGCGTCCGGCAGGCAGCGGCGGCAGGCGCGGAAGCCGTTTGCCTGCGCGGCCGCCGACGTCGGGAAGAAACGGACGTTCTGCGCCTTCGGCGTCGACGCCGGGCACGACGGGCGGCAGTAGATCCCGGTGGTGCGGACGGCCATGATGAACTGGCCGTCGAAGCGCGAGTCGCGGGCGGTGACCACGCGGTAGCAGCGTTCGGCGTCGCGCCAGAGCGAGAGCGTTTCGGTGACCATGCACCCGAGCATGGCAGCAGGTCAGCGCGGTCGCTGGCGGAAATCCGCCACGGCGTTGGGTGCGTGGGCCGCGGCCGGGGCAGCCACGTAGACTGCGGGGTCGTGAGCCTCACCCTCGGTATCGTCGGCCTGCCCAACGTCGGCAAGTCCACCCTGTTCAACGCGCTGACCCGCAACGACGTGCTCGCCGCGAACTACCCGTTCGCGACGATCGAGCCGAACGTCGGTGTCGTGCCGCTGCCGGACCCCCGGCTGGACAAGCTGGCCGAGCTGTACAAGTCGGAGAAGACGGTCCCCGCCGTGGTGTCCTTTGTGGACATCGCGGGCATCGTGAAGGGCGCGTCCGAGGGCGCCGGGCTGGGCAACAAGTTCCTGGCGAACATCCGCGAGGCCAACGCGATCTGCCAGGTCATCCGCGTGTTCGACGACCCCGACGTGGTGCACGTCGACGGCCGGATCGACCCGTCGAGCGACATCGAGACGATCAACACCGAGCTGATCCTCGCCGATCTGCAGACCCTGGACAAGGCGCTGCCGCGGCTGGAGAAGGAGGCGCGGACGAAGAAGGAGAACAAGCCCGCGCTCGACAACGCCCAGAAGGCGAAGGAAATCCTCGACGCCGGGCGCACGCTGTTCCAGGCGCAGAAGGAAGTCGACTTCGACGCGCTGCGCGAGCTGAGCCTGCTCACGACGAAGCCGTTCCTATACGTCTTCAACGCGGACGAGTCGGTGCTGACCGACGAGGCCCGCCGCGAGGAGCTGACGAAGCTGGTCGCGCCGGCCGACGCGGTGTTCCTGGACGCGAAGGTCGAGGCGGAGCTGCTGGAGCTGGACGACGAGGAGTCGGTGCGCGAGCTGCTGGAGTCGGTGGGCCAGCCGGAGCCGGGCCTGTATTCGCTGGCCCGAGCGGGCTTCCACACGCTGGGCCTGCAGACGTACCTGACGGCGGGCCCGAAGGAGTCCCGCGCGTGGACGATCCCCCAGGGCGCAACGGCCCCCCAGGCGGCGGGCGTGATCCACACGGACTTCGAGCGCGGCTTCATCAAGGCGGAAATCGTCTCGTACGACGACCTGATGGAGGCGGGCACGATGGCAGCCGCCAGGGCGGCGGGCAAGGTCCGCATGGAGGGCAAGGACTACGTCATGGCCGACGGCGACGTGGTCGAGTTCCGCTTCAACGTGTGAGCGAGGGCATTTCCGGCATCTAGCCAGCGTCGCCCTTCGTCAATTGGTGTCAAGACATTGTTCAGCAATGGCTGCGCTCCGTGTCGAGTCGATTCTGGGAGCCATCGTGCGCATGTGTTGAACTTGACCACGCGCTGGAGTGCCCGAGCAAGCGCTGAACCGTGACAAGACGTTCCTTCAAAACTGACAGGTTGTTGACAGTCTGGGTTCCTGATCGAGTGAGCCCATGATTGAGCGAGTGTGGAGTGAGAAGGAACTGGTCAGGCGCGCGCGAACCGGCGCCTAGCCGCCCTGCGTCACGTCGAGGAAGCCAGCGGCAACGTCGCGGCGACCTGCCGGTACTACGGCATTAGCCGCACCGTGCTCTACCGATGGAAACGCCGCTACGAGGACAAGGGCCTCGCCGGGCTGAAGGACCGCTCGAGCGCCCCGCTGCACTGCCCGACCATCACTACTCCTGAGGTGGTCGAGAAGATCGTCCAACTGCGGCAGCACTACCACTTCGGCCCGCTGAGGATCGAGATGTACCTGCGCCGCTACCACGACCAGGAGATCGGTCACTCGACGACCTATCGCATCCTCAAGCGCCTGGGCATGAGCCGGCTGCCGGTGTCGCAGCGCTACAAACGTCACCAGCAGCGGTGGGAAGCGGTATGAGAAGCAGCGCGCCGGCCACACCTGCAGATCGACGTCAAGTTCGTCGAGCCGATCACCGCCGAGACCGGCCGGAAGAAGCGGTACAACCAGTACACCGCGATCGACGACTGCACCCGGCTGCGGATCCTGCGGATCTATCCTCGATCCGATCAGAAGACCGCGATCTAGTCCTGGACTAGGTGCTGTCCCGGCTGCCGTTCCAGGTCGACAAGATTCAGACCGACAACGGCGCCGAGTCCGGTCCGCATTCCACTGGCACCTGCTCGACCAGGGCATCGGCCATGGTCTACATCAGGCCCGCCACGCCGCGGCTCAACGGGAAAGTCGAGCGTTCGCACCGCATCGACGCCGAGGAGTTCTACCGCCTGCTCGACGGTGTCGTCCTCGGCGACATCGGCGCCCTCCCACCGAGAAGCTCAAAGAGTGGGAGGACTATTAAAAACCACCACCGCCCCTGCACGGCGGCCTGGCCAGCCAGACCTCATATGAGAGATTACCGCAGAAGACCCAGCCCCTATCCCAGGGTGTCAACGGCCAGAAGCCGCAGTACATCTGGCCCAACGCCGCGTGGTTCAAGGGATCTCTGCTAGTCCAATGCCGCCTGCGTCGTCATCGCGCGGCGAGCTGTGGCCTCCGAACGATCCCTGGGTAGTAGTCAAGCTACCTCCGTTTGCGGCGACCGGCCCAGCTGTGGCATTCTGTGATGTTCAGCTCATTCGTGGATCATCGGAGGTCGGCGCAAGGTGATGCAGTGCCGGTACTGACAGTTGCTGAGGGGATGCTCCGGCATCTGTCGACCTCTACGAGTGCTGCGCTTGCAGGCCTCGCCTCGTCCGCTGCTCGTAACCCGTTTCCGGTGGCCGATGCCATCAGACAGGTGGCCTCTGACCGTCTCGCCATGGCTGGAGATCACCTACGAGCTGGCGACCGTATGTGTCAAGAAGCGGCATATCGCGCGTCGATAAGCCGTCACTACTACGCTATGTATCACACGGCTCGAGCCATAGTTTTCGCCGACGCGAAGGGGGATGATCATCAGCGGCACAATGTGCTTGCCCGTCATCTGCCAGCTGTGCTACCGCATAGATCGCTTCGCGAAGCTCAACTGACGGACGCGCGTCTATTGCGCAACGAGGCAGACTATGAGTGCTACCCTCTCGTAGAGCAATTTTGGGCGTCTGACGCCCAGACTCTAATGGTAACTGCATCGGAATTTGTGGCCGACTTGGAAGATTTCGCACTAGCGCAGGGACTCGTATGAGCACCGATTATGCACCGATCTTGGAATCTGCTCTTCGAGATCTTGACATAAAAGCCTATCGGACAGAGGAACGCTTCTTTCCAGAGGAGCGTTGGTTGATTATATTTGTCGACCCAGTGAGCCTTGCTGCTGCGCAGTTGTCCGCGGGTGACATTGAGCGTCAGCTCAACACCTTGGTCGATGGCGATGGTGCGGAGTTCGCCGTTACATTTCGGGCGCACATTAGTGCTGAAGAAGTATCCAGCGCCAAGGATGAAGAGGCGAACAAGAGTCGCCTGATGGGCCACCAGGTTGATCAATTAGTAAAGCTCCTCGAAGCCCGATCGCGTACATCAGACGCTTTGCCGAGCCTGCGCTATGTTGAAGACCCGCGCGCCAGCCTTGCTGCCGCGACGGCAACTCGTCATCAGATTGTGTATGGTCGCCGAGGTGTTGGAAAGACTGCGCTTCTTGTGGAGTCCAAGCGGTTGGCTGAGCGCGACGGTCACATCACGGCCTGGATAAATGCTCAGGTTCTCAAGGGCTTTTCGGCGTCGGAAGCGTTTCTATTTCTAGCAGAGACCATCCTTGAGACGATCGTTCGCCATGTCGGCTCGTCTATTGCGCCTATTGTAGGAGAGTTGCGTGAGCGTCTGCAGGGAGTTCGACTGCTTCGGGCCGGTGAGGAGGTATCGTCGCGGATTGTCAGTGGTTTGGTCGCCGACATCAACGGCGATCTTCGGCGAGTTCTTCGTCACGACCTCCATCAATTAGTCGTCTATATCGACGATTTTTATCTCTATTCTGCTCATCTTCAGGCCGAATTCCTTGACCTTGTTGCCGCGCTACTTCGTGACTGTAACGGATGGATCAAGCTTGCCAGTATCGAGCGGCTAACCCGACCCTATGAACCGTCGACTCGTGTAGGTCTGGAAGTTCCGCACGATGCGACAAAAATTGACTTAGATGTTACGTTGGAGGACCCTAAGGCGGCTCAGAGTTTCCTTGAAAGGGTTCTCTCACACTACATGGCATCGGCTGGTATGGGCGGAGTCGGCGCGATCGCGAATAGTGAGTCGCTTGGCCGGCTAGTGTTGGCCTCGGGTGGTGTTCCGCGCGACTACCTGAACCTCTTCAGTAACTCCATTGTTGTCGCCAGAGAGCGAGTGAAAGCGCGAGAAATCGGACGTGAGGACGTTGCTGGGGCAGCTGGCCTGTCTGCACGGAGTAAGAAGAGGGATCTAGAACTCGACGTTTCCTCGGCGGAGAGTCCAACGCTTCTGGATTCGCTTGAGCGAATGTCTGAAAGCATTAAGGGTGTCGGTTACACCTATTTTCGTGTCGACTTCGCTCAGAAGATGATTCCTGGTTACGAGGTTCTCAGTCGACTTGTAGACCTGAGGTTCGCGCATCTGATTCAGCCTGCGTTGTCGGATAAGCACTCGCCGGGCACAAAGTACGAGGCCTATGTGCTCGCTCTTAGTGAGTACACAGACGTGAGATTGCAGCGTGGGTTGCAGGTGTTAGATATCGAGGGTGGTACTTGGACTCATCGGCAGTCGGGGAAGGCAAAGACAACTATTCATTTAAGTGGTACCCAGTTCCGTGATCGGTTACGCCTGGCGCCAGTGCTTGACCTCGAGAAGTTGGTTAATGGTGGCCCTAGAAATGTTCTTTTGCACGACGCTTATGAACATACAAATAGTCGCGGCGAGGTTTTCTTTCTGAACTCAAAAGTGGTTACATTGCGTGACAAAAAAACCCAGCGAATTTACTACTTTAGTAAGTCTCTGCAGCCGGATTACGCAACCGGGCTGCCGGCCGGCATGACTGTTCGCGAAAATCCCAAGAATGGTTTTTTGACACTTATACGCGAAGGTGGCGAGTAGTCACTTAATGCGCGGCCGCCATCAGGCGGGGCGGATTGGCAGGTGGCCGCTGTGGTGCTGGCGGCCTGAAGGGGTGTGGGCAACGAGACCTACTGCTCTTTGTGGTTTATCACGCGAGACCATGGGCAAGTTTGGAGGGCGTCGTCGGTGGGCGGATCGCTTTGTCGGGTCGCTCTGCGGCTGGGCTGTGCGCCATTAGCAGCGCCCGCGTCTCGAGCAAAATTTGGTGTCGATTCGTTGGTCGGGGTGTCCGCTGACGTCTCAACTTGGTGAGAATGACTGGCAAGCGTTCGGGTGGCAGGTGGGCTGTTGGTCAGAACTTCAGCAACTAGACCGCTACCGAAGGTAACCCGGCGGGTGTTCCGCTTCAACGTGTGGCGCACTCTTCGTGAGCGTCAACTACTGACTGTTGTTTTCATTGGGCGCAGGATATGCTGCGTTCAATGAAAGCTTCGCCGAGTCTCCTGCCGCTGCTGCGCTCGCGCATGCAGGGTGAGCTGCTCGCGCTCCTCCTGCTGCACCCGGAGCGCGAGTACAGCATCACCGAGCTTGCCGAAGCCTGCGGTGTCTCGCCGACGGCCATCCTGCGTGAGGTCGAACGGCTCGTCGGGGGCGGCATCCTGGCAGACCGGCGGGTCGGCCGGAGCCGGCTCGTCAAGGCCCGGATCGACACCCCGCTCTACCGGCCGCTGAGCGAGCTCATGGCGGTCACCTTCGGGCCGTTGCCGCTGCTCTCCGAGGCCCTGTCAAACCTGCCGGGCGTGCGCGAGGCCTACATCTACGGCTCCTGGGCCGCGCGCTACCGCGGTGAACCAGGGCCGCCGCCCGGGGACGTCGACGTTCTCGTGGTCGGCTCGCCCGATCCGGATGCCCTTTTCGACCTGGCCGAGGGCGTGTCGCGGCGGCTGGGCCGCGAGGTCAACGTCCACCGGGTCTCGCCCGAGTCGTGGGCGGCGGACACGGCCGACCCGTTCCTCACCAGCGTGCGTGAACGTCCGCTGGCCCCGCTGAACCTCGACCAGGAGGCCTGATGCCCCAGTGGAACCAAGGGCGGGACCGGATCGACGCCTTCATCGCCCGCGGTGCCATCGAGCACGTCCCGGCGTCGCGGGAGGCGGCCGAGGCCGAGCTGGTCCGAGCCCGCACCCACCTCGCTTCCGCGCGGCAGCTGCAGGACACCGACCCCGAAGGCGCGTACACGCTGGCCTACGACAGCGCGCGCCGGGCGTTGGCGGCGGTCCTGCAGAACCAGGGCCTGCGGGTGACGAGCCGGGGCGGGCACGTGACCGTCTACGAGGCGGTCCTCGCCCAGCTGGATCCCCCGCTGGGCTCGCTCCTGCGGCCCTTCAACCGGATGCGGGCCCGGCGCAACGAAATCGCGTACCGATCTTCGGAGACGCCGGCGATGACCGCCGAGGACGTGGCGGCCGACGTGCCGAAGGTGCTCGCGCTCATCGAGGTGGCCGAGAAGGCCATCCCGAACATGCCCCGGTACTGATCGTGGCCGGCACCCGCCCGCTCACGCCGAACGAGCGGACGACCCTGGACACGCTGCTCGCGGCGGACTTCCCCGGCGCCGCGGAGCTGCGGGCGCAGGCGCCGACGGCCCGGGTGACCAGCCGCTGTGGCTGCGGCTGCCCCACGATCGACCTCGAGGTGGACGAAACAACACCGTCAGCGCCGCTCAAGAACTCGGTGGCGATCGAAGCCGACGCACCCGGCGGCGGTCTTATCGTGTTCGTCGACGACGGCCGGTTGTCGTGTCTCGAGTACTGGACCACGGCCGACGAACCCCCGGCCGAGTTCCCGCCGGCCGGGAAGATCGTCTTGTAGCGACCTAGCCGAGCAGGCCCAGCAGGGCGATCGCGATCAGCACCACCGCGGGGGCGAGGGCGTTGATCCAGGCGCGCTGGGCGGTGGTGGGGGCGGTGTTCATGGGCGTTTCCCTACGGGCGAACCGATACTTCCGCAGGATCAGCGCGCTGATCATGCCCCGCGTTAGCCGCTGTGATCGAACTCTCAGCCGTCCAGGTGACGGCGGTTGCGGGCGGTGAACCAGAGCACCCCGCCGGCCGCCGCCACCATCGTTGCGAATGCTGCCGTGCCGACCACGATTGCCTGAGTCATCTCGTCTCCCTCCCGAAGGTTCCGGTAACCGAGAGACGTCGAAACGGCGCTATGGTGCACTCAGCGTAGCCGAGATCACAGCACCGAATCGATCTGCGCCGCCAGGTCGAAGTCCTTCGCCGTCAGCCCGCCCGCCGAGTGCGTCGAGAGCCGGAACGTCAGCGTTCGCCAGCGGATGTCGATGTCCGGGTGGTGGTCGGCGGCCTCCGCGAGCTCCGCCACCCGGTTCACCGCCTCGATCGCCTCGGGGAAGCTCGCCAGTTCCACCTCGCGGGAGATCACCGCGCCGGACCGC
The DNA here is from genome assembly GCF_000716785.1 of Amycolatopsis vancoresmycina. Classification (GTDB taxonomy): domain Bacteria; phylum Actinomycetota; class Actinomycetes; order Mycobacteriales; family Pseudonocardiaceae; genus Amycolatopsis; species Amycolatopsis vancoresmycina. The sequence goes on along the minus strand of NZ_JNYY01000004.1, from coordinate 445,708 downwards.
GTCCAGCCCGTGCGCAACCGTCCGTCGGCCTCGGAGTCGCTCAAGATTTCCGTCATGTCTCCATCGTCCTGCGTCCTGGACTACGCTGCACGGTTGCCACGGGAGTCCGGCGGGTGCCGGGCTGAGAGGCGGGTATCCGCGACCGTTCGCACCTGACCGGATCATGCCGGCGAAGGGAGGGCTTCCCCCTCCTCGTCCGGCGAAGTGCAGGAGGGTAGATGAAACGCAGGGCTGCGACGGCCATCGCCGTCGTCGGCGTGGTCGCCGCTGGGTGCTCGCTGTCGGACGGATCCGGTGGCACGCAGCAGACGCCCACCGTCACCCTCGTGACGCACGACTCCTTCTCGGCGCCGCCGGACGTGCTCGACGCCTTCCAGAAGCAGTCGGGCATCAAGATCTCCGTGCTCAAGCAGGGTGACGCCGGATCGCTGACCAACAAGCTCGTGCTGACGAAGGCCAACCCGATCGGCGACGTCGCGTACGGCGTCGACTCCACCTTCGCTTCGCGCGCGCTCAGCGAGGGCGTTTTCGAGCCGTACACCAGCCCGGAGGCCGACCGCGGGCCGCAGCGCTACGCCGTCGACCCGGAACACCGGCTGTCCGCGGTCGACGTCGGCGACGTCTGCGTCAACGTCGACGTGAACTACTTCACCGCCAAGGGGATCCCGGCGCCGTCGACCTACGACGACCTGGCCGACCCGAAGTACAAGGACCTCCTGGTCGCGGAGGACCCCGCGACGGCGTCGCCCGGCCTGGCGTTCCTCCTCGGCACCATCGCCAAGTACGGCGAGGCCGGCTGGAAGGACTACTGGACGAAGCTGAAGGCCAACGGCGTCAAGGTGGTCAGCGGCTGGGAAGAGGCCTACACCAAGCAGTTCTCCGGCTCGACCGGCAAGGGGCCGCGGCCGATCGTCGTCTCGTACGCGTCGTCGCCCGCCGCCGAGGTCGGCGACGACGGGAAGCCGCGCACCAAGGCGCTGCTCGACACCTGCTACCGGCAGGTCGAGTACGCCGGTGTGCTGGCGAACGGCAAGCAGTCCGACAACGCGCACAAGGTCGTCGACTTCCTGCTCTCCCAGCAGTTCCAGGCGACGGTCGCCGCGAACATGTACGTCTACCCGGCCCGCCAGGGCGTCGACCTGCCCGGGGGCTGGGCGCAGGCCGCGCCGCTGCCGCAGAAGCCGCAGACGCTGCCCGCGGACCAGGTGCAGGCGGGCCGCGAGAAGTGGATCGGCGAATGGCGCACGCTCCTGCAGTGACGACGAAAGCCACTGCGCCACCGCGGACCGCCCGCGGACTCGGCCTGGCGCTGCTCGGCCTGGCCCCGATCGGGTTCCTGGTGGTCTTCTTCGCCTGGCCGGTCGTCGCGATCGTCGGCCGCGGGTTCGCCGCGGGCGGCCTCGGCGAAGTCCTCGGCGATCCGCGGACCTGGCAGCTGGCCGGGTTCACCGTCGGCAGCGCGGCCGCGTCGACGGCCGTCGCGGTGGTGGCCGGGCTGCCGGTGGCGTTCCTGCTGGCGCGCGTCCGGCTGCCCGGCGTCGGCCTGGTGCGGACGCTGGTGCTCGTGCCGTTCGTGCTGCCGACGGTGGTGGTCGGCTTGGCGTTCCGCGCGCTGTGGCCGGACGGCGGTGTGCTGCCGATCGTGCTCGCCAACGCCTTCTTCAACGTCGCCGTCGTCGCGCGGACCGTGGCCGGGCTGTGGGCTCGGCTGGACGCGCGGACGACCGACGCCGCCCGTGCGCTCGGTGCCTCGCCGTGGCGGGCCTTCCGGTCGGTGACGCTGCCCGCGCTGGCGCCCGCCATCGCGTCCGCCGCGGCCGTGGTGTTCCTGTTCTGCGCCACCAGTTTCGGCGTCGTGCTGATCCTCGGCGGCGCCCGGTACCGGACCCTGGAAACCGAAATCTACCTGCGGACGGTGGACCTCCTCGACCTCTCGGGGGCGGCCGCGCTTTCGCTGATCCAGTTCGCGGCCGTGGTCGCCGCGCTGGTGCTCGGCGGGCTTGCCCGGCGGCGCAAGGAAAGCGCGGCCCGCATCGGCTCGATCCGGGCCCGGCGGCCGCAGGGCGGCGAGTGGTGGGTCGTCGGTGTCGCGGGTGTCGTGCTGGCTCTGCTCGTGACGCCGATCGTCGCGCTGCTCGCCGAATCGCTGTCCACAGAGGACGGATGGAGCTTCGCCGGGTACCGGGCCCTGACCGGCACCGGCGAGAAGGGCGCGCTGCAGGTGTCCGGTTGGGACGCCGCGCTGAACTCGCTAAAGGTGGCGATCGACGCGACGCTGCTCGCGATGGTCGTCGGCGTGCTCGCGTCCGTCGTCCTCGTGGCCCTGCGGCGCTCGCCGGCCAGAGCCGCGCGCGGGCTGGGCGAGACGATGGACGCCGTGCTGATGCTGCCGCTCGGAGTCTCCGCGGTCACCGTCGGGTTCGGCTACCTCGTCACGCTCGACGCGCTGCCCGGCGACCTCCGGACGTCGCCGTACCTGGTGCCGCTGGCCCAGGCGCTGGTGATCATCCCGCTGGTCGTCCGGATGGTGCTGCCGGTGCTGCGCTCGGTCGACGTCCGGCTGCGGCAGGCCGCGTCGACGCTCGGCGCGAGCCCGCTGCGCGTCTGGCGCGAGATCGACCTCCCGCTCACCCTGCGGCCGCTGGTCGCCGCGGCCGGGTTCGGGTTCGTCGTGGCGCTCGGCGAGTTCGGTGCGACCAGTTTCCTCGCCCGGCCGTCGGCGCCGACGCTGCCGGTCGCCGTCGCGACGCTGATGGCGCGTCCCGGGGAACTGAACAACCAGATGGCGTACGCGGCCTGTGCGCTGCTGATGCTCGTGACGGTGCTGGCCGTCGCGCTGATCGACCGGCTCGGGGCCGCCCGCGGCGGGGTGGGGGAGTTCTGATGGCGCTGTCGGTGCGGGACCTGACCGTCCACTACGGATCGTTCGCGGCGGTGCGCGACGTCCGGCTGGACATCGCCGACGGCGAGGTGCTGGCGCTGCTCGGCCCGTCGGGCTCGGGCAAGTCGACGCTGCTGCGCGCGATCACCGGGCTGGAGCCGTCGGCGCGCGGTTCGGTGAGCTGGGACGGCGAGGACCTCGGCGCGGTGCCGGTGCACCGGCGTGGGTTCGGGCTGGTGTTCCAGGACGGTCAGTTGTTCGCCCACCGCGACGTCGCCGCGAACATCGCGTTCGGCCTGCGGATGCACGGCGTTCCGCGCAGCGAGTGGGCGCCGCGGGTCGCGGAGCTGCTGGCGCTGGTCGGCCTGTCCGGCTTCGAGCGGCGGCGGGTCACCGAGCTGTCCGGCGGCCAGGCGCAGCGGGTGGCGCTGGCCAGGGCGCTGGCGCCGGAGCCGCGGTTGCTGCTGCTCGACGAGCCACTGTCCGGGTTGGACGCCGGGTTGCGCGAGCAGCTGGCCATCGACCTGGCCGACCTGTTGCGCCGCAGCAAGATCACCACCCTGCTGGTCACCCACGACCAGGAGGAGGCGTTCACCCTCGCGGACCGGGTCGCGGTGCTCGACACCGGCGAGGTCCGCCAGGAGGGTGCGGTCCGGCGGGTGTGGCGCAACCCGGCGGACGACGACGTGGCGCGCTTCCTCGGCGTGACGACGTTCGCCGACGGCGTGGCCGCGGGCGGGCGGGTCCGCACCGCGCTGGGCGAGCTCGCCCTGCCGGACGCCGGCGACGGCCCGGTGCGGCTCGGGCTGCGGCCCCACGCGCTCCGGGCGGCCGCCGAAGGCGTTCCCGGCGAGGTGGTGGCGGCGGTGCACCGGCGGGCGCACGTGCGGCTCGTGGTCCGGCTGGAAAACTCCACTGTGGACGCGGTGGCCCCGGCCACGGCGGACCTGCGGGCCGGGGACGCGGTCCGGCTGGTGTTCGATGCGGACGGTGTCGCGCTGGTCGGCTGAAAGCGCTTATTACTCCGAACGGGGCCTGTTCTCCTCCTGATCGCGGCCTAGAGTGGCCGAACGCTGATCAACGAGGAGCCCTCTGGATGAACATCGACACGGCGTTGAAAGAAGCGATGACCATCACCGGCGCCGTCGGGGCCGCGGTGGTCGACTACGACAGCGGGATGTCGCTGGGGTCGCTGGGCGGCGGTGAGTGGCTGGACCTGGACGTCGCGGCGGCGGGCAACACGGAGGTCGTGCGCTCGAAGCTGCGCGTGATGGCCGCGCTGCAGCTCAACGACGACATCGAGGACATCCTGATCACCCTGCGCCGCCAGTACCACCTGATCCGGCTGATGGAACCGTCCAAGCGGGACACTTCGACGCTGTTCCTGTACCTGGTGCTGGACCGCGAACGGGCGAACCTGGCCATGGCGCGGCTCCAGCTCAAGCGCATCGAAGCCGATCTGGTCGTATGAGCGAAGCTCACGCGGAACGCGCCGCGCTGCCCAAACGCGGGAGCACGCCGGTGGTGCCGGACGCGCGGAGGGTGGCGTCGGCGGTTTCTCCCGAGGACGCGGCCAGGACGAGCGCGGCGCTGCGGGACATCCGCGGCCGGATCGACTGGAAGAACGTCAAGGGACTGCTGGCGGCCAGCCGGGACGGGCTGCTGCTGTGCAGCGACACCCGTGACATCGAGGACGACAGCGTCGCCGCGATGGCGGCCTCCGCGGTGGGCCTGGCCGTCCAGTTCACCGGCCGGGCCGGCGTCGGTGCCCCGCGGGCGGCCATCTTCGAAGGCGCGTACGGCCACGTCGGCGTGTTCACCACGAAGGAAGGCATCCTGCTGGTCGTGCTCGGCGAGCGGGACACGACCATGGGGCTGTTCAACGTCGCCGCGAGGCAGGCGTTGTCCCTGTTCCAGGAGGCCGTCGCCGACCGGCGGGTGCGCAGTGTCCGTGACATCGCACCCGCCGACGGGAACCGCTGACCTCAACCGTCCCGAGTGGACAGCCGGGCGTACGCCAGCGAAAGGCCGATCACGATGTAGCAGAGGGCACGCAGGGCTCCTTCGCCGAGCAGCTGCGTGCCCATCGGGTCCTGCAGCACCTCCGCCGGCGCCACCGACCAGTTCTGCGTCAGCAGGAACGGGTGCAGCCAGTTCAGCGAGGTCAGGAACCCGAGGATGGTGAACACGATGTCCGCCGCCAGCACGGACGCCACCACCAGCATCGGGTGCTCGGTCCAGCTGGAGATGGCCAGCGCCACCGCGCCGACCGCCCACATCTGGAGCACCACCCAGCCCGCCACCAGCAGGATCCGGGCCAGCGCGCCGCCGAGCGACAGCGTCGTGCCCGACAGCGTGAACAGCGAATCCGTGCCGTTGATGATCAGCCCGGTCACCACGCCCGTCACGCACATCGCCAGCACCGCGGCCACCGACACGGTCGCGACGCCGAACGCCTTCACCGCCAGCAGCCGGCCCCGGCCGACCGGGGCGATCAGCCAGCCGCGCAGCGTGCCGTGCGCGGTTTCGCCCGCGATCGCGTCCGCGCCCGCCATCGCCGAAGCCAGCGGCAGCAGCAGCGCCAATGACATCACGATCGCCGCGATGGGCAGCACGAACGCATTGTTGACCGCGGACGCCAGCAGCGCCCCGCCGCCGTTGTCCGGGCCGCCGCCGTTGTCCGTCGGGTCGTTGACCAGCGTCAGGCCGATCCCGATCACCACCGGGATCAGCGCGAGCAGGCCCAGGACGGCGAGCGTCCGCGGCCGCCGGAAGATCCAGCGCAGCTCCGCGGCGAGCAGCCGGGGCAGTGGCACCGTGTCGTGGCCCGTGCGGGCCGCCGGTGCTTCGAGAACCGCCGTCATTCCGATCCCTCCCCGGTGGATTCGGTCAGCCGCGCGAACAGGTCTTCCAGGCCGGTGCGGGCCCGCGTCGCCTCGTGGACCGCGACCCCCGCGCCCACCAGGACCTGCAGCACCTGCGGCGCTTCCGCCGCGGTGAGGTCGGCCCGGACGCCGTCCGGTGTGAGCCGGGCGCCGATCCGGTGCTCCCGCAGCACTTCCACCGCCTGTTCCGTGTCCGGCGTGCGGACCAGCAGGGCCGCGTTCCCGGACTCCAGCAGCTCCGCCAGCTCGCCCTGCGCGACGACGTTCCCGCTCTGCAGCACGGCGACGTGCGTGCAGGTCGCCTCGACCTCGGCCAGCAGGTGCGACGACACCAGCACGGTGACGCCCTCGGCGTGCAACTCGGCGACGATCCTGCGGATCTCCCTGGTACCCGCAGGGTCGAGGCCGTTGGTCGGCTCGTCGAGCACGACCATCTTCCGCGGCACCAGCAACGCCGAAGCGAGCCCGAGCCGCTGCTTCATGCCGAGCGAGTACCCCTTGTACCGCCGTCGCGCGGCGCCGGTCAGCCCGACGCGCTCCAGCGCGGAGTCCACTGCGGACGCGATGCCGGCCGAGGACAGCCGCGGTTCCGCCGCGGCGAAGCGCAGCAGGTTGTCGCGCCCGGACAGGAACGGGTGGAAGCCCGGCCCCTCGACCAGCGCGCCGACGTCCGGCAGCGCGTGCGCGGCGGCGTCCGGCATCGGGCGGCCGAGCAGCTCGACCTCGCCCTCGGTCGGCCGGACCAGGCCGAGCAGCATCCGGATGGTGGTTGTCTTGCCCGAGCCGTTCGGCCCGAGCATCCCGACCACCGCGCCCTGCGGGATGTCGAGGTCGACGTGGTCCACCGCGACCGTGCTGCCGTACACCTTGCGCAGGCCCCGGGTGCGCGCGGCGAGCGGGACCGCCGGGGCGGACGCCTCCGAAGAAACGTCCGCCCCGGACTCGAGAGCCGTGCTGGTCACTTCTGACCCAGCGCTTCGTACAGGACCTGCTCCGGCACCGCACCGGCGGCGAAGCGGCCGTCGTCGGTCAGCACCGCGGTGCCGACCTTCGTGGTGACGAGGTAGCCGCTGCCCCACGTGCCGCTGACCTTCTTGGCGAACCGCTCGAGCAGCGCCTTCGGGTCGGCGTTGCGGCCCTCACGGCCTTCGCGGCCGGACTGCTTCGGCGCCGCGTTCAGCGCGTCCGCCGGGACCTTGCCGGTGACGACGGTGTCCCAGCCGTCGCCGACGAGCTTCGTGTCCTGCTTGGCCTGCTCGGCCCGGTCCTTGTCCGCCTGGTCGATCGTCGGCGTCTTCTCCTGCACCTTGGCGCCCTTCGGCGGGGTGAAGGTGAAGAGGTCGGCCGGCTGCTGGGTGAACTCGATCTCGGTGAACGCGACCTGCAGTGCCGGGGTCGCGGTGCCGTTGCTCAGCACCGACACCCGCAGCGGCATCCGCGTCTGCGAGTCGACGGCGACGCGGATCTCGCGCAGCAGCGTCCGCTCGGTCGGCTTCGGCGTCAGCACCAGCTCGTAGGCCGGCCGGTCGGCGACCGTCGCGGTGCCGTCGACCGACACCGTGCTGCTCTCGCGAACCTTCGCGAGCAGCTCGGTCGACGCGGTCAGCGGGTCGGGCGTCTTCTCGCTGCCCGCGCCCTTCTGCTTGGCGACGTCGGCCGGGATGGTCACCTTCGTCGCGGTGTTCGTCTTGGAGCTGTAGTCCCAGACGGTCGTGCCGTCGTGGACCACGGTCTCCTGGCTGGCCCCCTGCGTGACGGCGAGGCGGCTCTTGCCGGCGCCGTCGCTGAAGATGTGCGCCGAGTCGATGTTCAGCGCCGACGCCCCCGGCACCGCGTTCCCCACCGCGGGCAGGCCCAGGTCGTTGCTGACCTTCACCGTCCCGTCGAACGCCCCCGGCTTCGCCTTGACCACCGACTGCACCAGGTCCTCGGCGCTCACCTGCGGCAGCGCGGGCTTGTCGTCGGCACTGGCCGGCATCGCGACGAACGCGAGCCCGCCGGCGCCGAGCGCCGTGCCGACGATCGCGGCGGTGATGCCCTTCGTCTTCGGTTTCATGCGTCTCTCCCTGTGGTGTTCCCGGGCTCGAGTGTGCCCGGCTCCCTGGCCACGACGCTTCCCTCTCGAGGCTGAGATACCACTGAAGGTTCTCCCTCCCAGGCTGAGATCGCGCTGAGAACGCCCACGCGACCTGCGAAAACCGGCCATGATGAGTCTCGTGAAACCTCGGGTGCTGGTGGTCGACGACGAACCGGGCGTGCGGAAGGCGCTGCAGCGCGGGCTGCGCGCGGAGGGGATGGACGTGGTCACCGCCGCGGACGGCCCCACCGGGCTGCAGCTGGCGGGCACCGGTTCGTTCGACGTCGTGCTGCTCGACATCATGCTGCCGGGCCTGTCCGGCTACCGCGTGCTGGAGCGGCTGCGCAAGGACGGCGTCACCACGCCGGTGCTGCTCGTCTCGGCCAAGGACGGCGAGGTCGACCAGGCCGACGGCCTGGACCTCGGCGCCGACGGCTACCTCGTCAAGCCGTTCTCCTTCGTGGTGCTGGTCGCGCAGGTCCGCGCGGTGCTGCGCCGGGCGGGGCCGGAGGCGGGCCGCGGGACGCTGCGGCTCGGCGCGCTGGCCGTCGACCGCGGGCTGCGGCAGGTGCACTGGAACGGCGAGGAGGTCGGGCTGAGCCCGCGGGAGTTCGCGCTGCTCGAGGTGCTCGTCGGGCGGGCGGGCACGGTCGTGACGAAGGACGAGCTGCTGCGCGCGGTCTGGGGCGAGGAGCAGGCCGTGACGCGCAACCTCGTCGAGGTCTACGTCGGGTACGTGCGGCGCAAGCTGGACGCGGTCGGCGCGGGCGCGTTGCTGCGGACCGTGCGCGGGCACGGCTACCTGGCCTCCGATGCGCAGCTCGACGAGGTCATCACCCCGTGACGTCCTGGTGGCGGGGCCGGTCCCTGCAGGCCCGGATCACCGTGCTGGCCGCGACGATCACCCTGGCCTGCCTGCTCGGGCTGGCGGCACTGGCCGCGGCGAACCTTTCGCCGCTGCTCATCGGCTCGGTCGACCGCGAGCTGTCCGCCGCGCTCGGCCCGGCGGGCGCCGAGGTGAGCGCCGGCCGTCCGCTGTCCGGCGCGGCCCCGGTGACGCTGCGGGTGCTGGACACCGCGGGCACGCCGGTGGACGGCGGCACCCCGGCCGGGCTGGCGCCGCCGGACGTCTCGGCGCTCAAGGCGGGCCAGCCGGTCCAGCGCGACGGGGCGCGCTACCTGGGCACGGTCGTGACCGCGCCGGACGGGTCGCAACGCCTGGTCGTGGCCGGCGCCGGCCTGGTCGGGTTCGCGGCCGCGGTGCACTACGGCGGGGTGTGGCTGGTGGTCGTCGCCTCGGTCGGCGCGCTGGTGGCGGGCTTCGCGACGTGGCTGGTGGTGCGGCTGTCGCTGCGGCCGGTCGCGCGCATGCGGGGCTCGGTGCGGTCGCTGCCGCCGGGGGCCCGGCTGGCGCTGCCGGACTCCCACGACGAGCTGCGGGCCCTGGCGGAGGAGTTCAACGCGCTGCTGGAGCGGCAGGAGCAGGCGGCCGAACGGCTCCGGCGCTTCACCGGCGACGCGGCGCACGAGCTGCGGTCGCCGGTCGCGTCGATCCGGGTGCAGGCCGAGGTGGCGGTGACCAACCCGGATCCGGAGCTGGCGCAGGAGACGCTGTCGGACATCCTGACGGAGGCCGAGCGGCTGTCGTCGCTGCTCGACGGGCTGCTGTCACTGGCCCGCTCGGACGCGGGGGAGGTGCCGCCCGCTTCGCCGGTCGAGCTGGTGAGCGAGGTGCGTTCGGCGGTGGCCCGGCTCCCGGCCGGGGCGCCGGAGACCCGGGTGAGCACGGCGGTCGCGCAGGCGTGGGCGTCCTCGGCGCACGCCGAGGTGGAGCTGGTGCTGGACAACCTGCTGCGCAACGCGTGCCGCTACGCGCGCGGGCAGATCGTGGTGTCGGTGCTGGCTTCGCGGTCGTCGGTCCGGGTGGTGGTCGACGACGACGGCCCGGGAATCGCCCCGGAGCACCGGGAGAAGGTGTTCGACCGGTTCTACCGGATCGCGGACGACCGGGCGCGCTCGTCCGGCGGCACGGGCCTGGGCCTGGCGATGGTGGCGGAGACGGTCCGCCGCCGCGGCGGCCGGGTCCAGGTGACCGACTCCCCGGACGGCGGCGCCCGGTTCGTGGTCGTCTGGCGCGCGGCTGGCACCGGGTCGTGAGTGGCAAGGCGAGTTAGAACGCGCCTTGCCACTCACGACCGGTCGGGTGGGGCTTCCGGGTAAGTTCCGGGACTGTGAACGCTGTGATCGTGGGAGCCGCCCTGGTGCGGGACGGCAAGCTGCTGGCCCAGCAGCGCGCCTGGCCGCCGAAGCACGCGGGGCAGTGGGAACTGCCCGGTGGCCGCGTCGAAGAGGGGGAGTCCGAAGCCTTCGCGCTGGCCCGCGAGTGCAGCGAGGAACTCGACGTCGTCATCGAGGTCGGCGGCCGCGTCGGGGAGGACGTCCCCCTGCCGGGCGGAAAGGTCCTGCGCATCTACGCCGCCACGCTCGTCTCACCCGGCGAGGAGCCGCGGGCCGTCGAGCACCGAGCCGTGCAGTGGCTCGGGCCCGACGACCTCGACGACGTCGACTGGCTGCCCGCGGACCGGATCCTGCTCCCCGCCTTCCGCGCGCTGCTCAGTTAGCCCCGATCATCCGGAGGGCGGCGTCAAGGCGGTGGGAACCGCGCTCGCGAGCCCGCTCGGCACCCGCCTTGCGGACCCGGTCCAGCTCCGCGACGTCGTCGAGGAGCGCCAACGCCTGCGAGCGCACCGGCCGCAGCTCCTCGACCACCGCGTCGGCGACAGCGTCCTTCACCGCTCCATACGAGGTGAACTCGTCGGCGAGCTCGGCAGGCGACCCGCCCCGGCACGCGGCCAGGATCTCCAGCAGGTTCGCCATCCCCGGCCGGGTCTCCGGGGCGTGGACCGGCACCGAGCCGCCGTCGGTGACCGCGCGGCGGATCTTGCGGCGGATCTGGTCGGGCTCGTCGAGCGCGAACACCACGCCCACCGCGTCCCGCGCCGACTTCGACATCTTGCGCGTCGGGTCGGCCAGGTCCTTCACCCGCGCGCCGGCCGGCGGCAGCACCGCGTGCGGCACGGTGAACACCTCGCCGCACGTGCCGTTGAAGCGCTTGGCCAGCGTCCGCGTCAGCTCGACGTGCTGACGCTGGTCCTCGCCGACCGGCACCTCGTCCGCGCCCTGCAGCAGGATGTCCGCGGCCATCAGCGCCGGGTACGTCAGCAGAGACAGCCGTACCCCGGCCTGGCCTTTCGATTTCTCCTTGAACTGGATCATCCGCGCGGCCTCGCCGTAGTTGCAGGTGCACTCCAGGACCCAGGTCAGCGCGCCCAGCTCGCGGGCCAGGTCGGACTGGACGAACACCCGCTCGGGATCGATGCCGGCGGCGATCAGCACGGCCAGCTGCTCGCGGGCCAGTGACCGGAGTTTCGCCGGGTTGTGCGGGGTCGTCATGCCGTGCAGGTCGGCGACGAAGTACAGGTCGTCCGCGCCGCCCTCACGCGCCCAGCGGCGGACCGCCCCGAGGTAGTTGCCCAGGTGGACGTGGCCGGACGGGGTGATGCCGGACAGCTTGCTCATCGTGTCTTCCTCCCGAGGTGGGGCCACCCCGGAGAAGGCACGAAAAAGGCCGCCCGTCCGGGGCGGCCGCTGGTGATCAGCGCAGGACTAGTCGGCCGCCGAGGGCGGCCACCAGGACGTCTGCACGCGCATGCGGCGAGCATAGGCGCGAAGTGGCGTGCGGGTCTACCGTCTAACCATGTATGTCGTCCTACTGAACTACACCGCACCGATCGAGGAAATCGACTACGCGCTCCCGGACCACGCCGAGTGGCTGAACAAGCAGTACGAGCACGGCCACTTCCTGGCGTCGGGACGGCGGAACCCGCGCACCGGCGGCGTGATCATCACGCGCCCGATGGCCCGCGGGAAGCTGGACGCGATCCTGGCGTCCGATCCCTTCTGCGTGAAGCACCTGGCGCAGTACGAGGTGATCGAGTTCTCGCCGACCAAGACCGCCCCGGAGCTGCGGCTGCTCAACGAGGCGGTACCGCACTAGGCCGCCAGGTCCTCTTTGGCCTTCTTCAGAGCCAATACCGGGCACTTCTTGCAGCGCGGCTTCGACCGGCAGCACTTCTTCTTGACCTTGCCGGCCTTCATGAGCTTGCGCACGACCTTCCGCGGGTCCTTCGGCTTCTTGCCCACGCGCACGCACCTTCCGGATCGGCGACCTTCACCGGGTTTCCACGTTAGGTCAGCCTAACCACCAGGGGGGCGTGGGGCCGCTCACACCGGGGTGGCAGGTATCCTGGGTGAGGTCCGCGTGTGACCAGAGCCGGTCACGGATGCCTGAGCGGCTTGCGCGGCCATCCAACCCTTGAAGTTCAGGAGTTCTCGCGTGCCCGCAGCCAGCGCTACCGTCGAAACCGGCCGGCCGACCGGTAAGACCCGGCCCGACCTGCGCAACGTCGCGATCGTCGCCCACGTCGACCACGGCAAGACGACGCTGGTGGACGCGATGCTCCGCCAGTCCGGCGCCTTCGCCGAGCGGGCCGAGGTCGTCGACCGCGTGATGGACTCCGGGGAGCTGGAGCGCGAAAAGGGCATCACGATCCTCGCGAAGAACACCTCGATCCACCGCCAGACGCCCGAGGGCCAGGTGACGATCAACGTCATCGACACCCCCGGCCACGCCGACTTCGGCGGCGAGGTCGAGCGCGGCCTGGCCATGGTCGACGGCGTCGTCCTGCTGGTCGACGCGTCCGAGGGCCCGCTCCCGCAGACCCGGTTCGTGCTGCGCAAGACCCTCGAAGCCGGCCTCCCGGTGATCCTGCTGGTCAACAAGACCGACCGGCCGGACGCCCGGATCGCCGAGGTCGTCGAGGAGACCCACGACCTGCTGCTCGAGCTGGCCAGCGACATCGAGGACGCCGACCACGACGCGATCCTCGACCTCCCGGTCGTCTACGCCTCCGCGCGCGCCGGCAAGGCGAGCCTGGAGCAGCCCGCCGACGGCGAGGTGCCCGAGAGCGAGAACCTCGACCCGCTGTTCGACACGCTGCTGCGCCACGTCCCGCCGCCCGCGGCCGACCTCGACGCGCCGCTGCAGGCGCTGGTCACCAACCTCGACGCGTCCAACTTCCTCGGCCGCATCGCGCTGATCCGCATCCACGCCGGCAAGCTGCGCAAGGGCCAGACCGTGGCCTGGATGCGCGCGGACGGCACGACGCAGAACGTCCGCATCTCCGAGCTGCTCGTCACCGAGGCGCTCACCCGCGTCCCGGCGACCGAGGCCAGCGCGGGCGAGCTCGTCGCCATCGCCGGTATCCCGGACATCACCATCGGCGACACCCTCGCCGACTCCGAGAACCCGGTGGCGCTGCCCCGGATCACCGTCGACGAGCCCGCGATCTCGATGACCATCGGCGTCAACACCTCGCCGCTGGCCGGGCGCAACGGCGGCGACAAGGTCACCGCGCGGCTGGTCAAGGCCCGCCTGGACCAGGAGCTCATCGGTAACGTGAGCATCCGCGTCCTGCCGACCGAGCGCCCCGACACCTGGGAGGTCCAGGGCCGTGGCGAGCTGGCGCTGGCCATCCTGGTCGAGCAGATGCGCCGCGAGGGCTTCGAGCTGACCGTCGGCAAGCCGCAGGTGGTCCTGCGCACGATCGACGGCAAGCTGCACGAGCCGTTCGAGCGCCTCTACATCGACTCGCCGGAGGAGCACCTCGGCGCGATCACCCAGCTCCTGGCCGCCCGCAAGGGCCGCATGGAGGACATGAGCGGCAACGGCACCGGCCGGATCAAGCTCGAGTACGTGCTCCCGTCGCGCGGCCTGATCAGCTTCCGCACCGACTTCCTCACCGAGACCCGCGGCACCGGCATCGCGAACCACGTGTTCGAGGGCTACTTCCCGTGGGCGGGCGAGATCCGCACCCGCCACAGCGGCTCCTTGGTCGCCGACCGCACCGGCCCGGTCACCGCGTACGCGATGATCCAGCTGGCCGACCGCGGCACGTTCTTCGTCGAGCCGGGCGCCGAGGTGTACGAGGGCATGGTCGTGGGCGAGAACCCGCGCTTCGAGGACCTCGACATCAACATCACCAAGGAGAAGAAGCTGACGAACATGCGTCAGTCCTCCGCCGACGTGATGGAGACGCTGGCCCGCCCGCGCAAGATGGGGCTGGAAGAGGCGCTCGAGTTCTGTTCCGTCGACGAATGCGTCGAGGTCGCGCCCGAGGTCGTCCGGGTCCGGAAGGTGATTCTGGACGTGAACACCCGCGCGAAGGAGCGTTCGCGCGCGAAGAGCCGCGACAACGGCTGATCCGCCCGTTCGGAAAATCCTCCCGGTGTGCCGCACCGGGAGGTTTTTTCGTGCCCGGTCCCTTACGCTGGGTCGGCCGGACCCGAACCCATCGTCACGAATTCCGCGGTTCTTCTCCTTATATCTTTATAGGGGTTCCGCCGGCATCATCGCCTGGTGCCGGCCACCGAGGTGAACCTTTCTCGTGTCCGGCCCGTGTTCGTTCCGCCGTTCCGGAACGGTCCGGGAACCCGGACGGCGGTCCGCGCGTCCTTCCCCGTAGTGGCACCACGGGGTGGCGGACCCGGCCGATCCGGGTGTGGGAATCTCGGTTCCGGCGGCGAAGGCGGTCGTGGGAGCATGGCTGACCCGATCGGTGGATTCTGGGAGGAACGGGGCGTGCGGGTGAATCGCAAGGCGGTGCCGGTACTGGCACTCGCGGCCGTGCTGCTCACCGCCTGCTCGAACACCCCGCCGCCACCGGTCGTGTCGTCGTCGGTCGCGCCGGCGTCGACCACCGGCAAGACGCCGTCGCAGATCGTCGTCGGCGTCGACGACGTGCTCGGCGGGTACAACCCGCACAACCTCGCGGACTCGTCCCAGGTGACCTCGGCGCTCTCGCAGCTGCTGCTGCCCTCGGTGTTCCGCCAGAAGGACGACGGCACCACCCAGCTCGACAAGAACCTGATGAAGTCCGCCGAGGTGATCTCGCAGCAGCCGTTCGTGGTCGCCTACGAGATCCGCCCGGACGCGTCCTGGTCCGACGGCGCGCCCATCGCCGCCGAGGACTTCGACTACCTGCGCACCCAGCTGCGCGACCAGCCCGGCGTGATCGGGCCCGCCGGCTACCGGCAGATCACCGACCTGCAGTCCCGCGAGGGCGGCAAGCGCGTCGAGGTCACCTTCGCCAAGCCGTACCCGGGCTGGCAGACGCTGTTCTCCGACCTGCTGCCCGCCCACCTGCTCAAGGACGCGCCCGACGGCTGGCGCGGGGCGCTCGCCTCGAACTTCCCGGCCGTCGCCGGCCCGTTCTCGATCAAGAGCCTCGACACCGCCCGCGGCGAGGTGATCCTCGAGCGCAACGAGCGCTACTGGGAGAAGCCCGCGGCGATCGACCGGATCGTGCTGCGCCGGTCGGACCAGAGCACCCTGCTGGCCGCGCTGCGCAGCGGCAACGACCAGTTCGCGCTGGCCAGGACGACCGGCGACGAGCTCAAGCTGCTCGGCGAGCTCGGCTCCGCGGTCCGGCTGCACACCGTCGCCCGGCCGCTGGTCGCCGACGTGCTGCTGCGCCCGGTCAGCGCGACGCTGCAGGACACCCAGGTCCGCGCCGGGGTCGCCGCGCTGGTCGACCGCGCCAAGCTGATCACCGAGGGCGTCAACGGCGGCCCGTCGTCGGCGCTGCACGCCGACGCGCAGGTGACGCCGCCGTCGGCGAAGGGCTACGCGGCGACCATCCCGCCCGGCCCGCCGACCGCGCCCGACGTCGCCAAGGCCGAGGAGTCCCTGAAGGCGGCCGGCTACACCAAGACCGCGGGCACCTGGCGCAAGAACGGCAAGGCCCTTTCGCTGGTCATCGCCTCGCCCGGCACGCAGGAGCCGTACGCGACGATCGCCAAGGAGCTCGCCGCCGAGCTCACCGCGCAGGGCATCGAGGTCAACACGATCGCGCCGCAGCCGCGCGACCTGTTCAGCGGGCTGCTCGCGATGCCGGTCGTCAGCGGGGTCCAGCAGCCGACCGGCGACTCGGCGGGCAACGTCGGGGTCGACATCGCCGTCGTCCCGCAGGCCGTCGGCGGCGACACCGCGTCGGTGCTCGCCTCGACCTTCGGCTGCCGCCCGGAGCAGACCACCGCGGGCGTGGACAAGACCAAGCCGGTCGTCCCGGGCAATTCGGCCGGCTTCTGCGACCCGGCGCTGCAGCCGTCGATCGACGCGGCGCTGTCCGGATCGACCCCGATCGCCGAGGCGCTCACCACTCTTGAGCCTGAACTTTGGCGCCAGAACGTGGTGCTCCCGTTGTTCCAATTGGCTGACACCCTGGCGATCGGATCGGGCATCTCGGGCGTCACACCGGGCCCCCCGATGGTGGGCCCGTTCGGGTCGGCGGTGAACTGGACTCGCGGCCCGAAGTAATCGGTTGGCTACGCATTCAGTACTACCGGGTGATCTTCACCAACGCGTTCGAGTGGGACGTTGTGAATCCATGAGGTAACCGTCGTATTTCTGGATGTCGACTGGAAGTCACCCTTTGGTCACGATCGACCCTGAACTGGTGACTGTCGGTGCTTTTCCTTTCTAGCGTGCTCCCGCAGTGCGCCAGTTGAGTGTCGCTTGGCGTGTCGTAGGCTCCGGCCCATCCAACCGGAGCGGTGTGGGCCCTTGTCCCGATATTCAAGGGCTCAGTGCTAGGAGGGCACACTTCATGAGGAGATCCAAAGCAGTCTCCGCTTTGTCGCTCGTCGCCGGCGCTTCGCTGTTGCTGAGCGCCTGCAGTGGCGGTGATTCGGGCTCGGGCAACACCGACCAGAACGGATCGTCGACCGACGTCAAGGCGATGGCTGTCGGCAAGGCCGAGACCGGCGACCTGTTCAAGCTCGCGGACACGAAGCCTTACGACGGTACCGTCACGATCGGTATCGACGACGGGTACTCGGGGTACAACAACCAGACCCCGGACACCAACAGCTCGTACAACAACTACGTCCTGGCCGCGGTGCTCTCCGGTACGTTGAAGCTCGACGGCAACAACAAGGTGCTGCTGAACAACGACATCTTCGAGTCGTGGGACATCACGCAGAAGGACCCGCAGCAGGTCACCTACAAGATCAAGCCGAACATCAAGTGGTCGGACGGCCAGCCGTACGACTGCAAGGACATGTACCTCGCGTGGCTGTCGCAGAGCGGCTTCGCCAAGGGCCCGGACGGCAAGAACCCGTTCAACTCGGCCTCGACCACCGGGTACTCGCTGATCAAGCAGGCCACCTGCAAGGACGCGCTGACCTTCGTCACCGACTACAGCGAGCCCTACCTGGACTACAAGGGCCTGTTCAACGCGCCGGCGATCATGCCCGCGCACATCCTCGAGTCGAAGACCGGCATCGCGGACATCACGAAGCTGGCCCCGACCGGCGACCCGGCCCAGATCAAGGCCGCCGGTGACTTCTGGACGAACGAGTGGAAGGGCTTCAAGGCGGACATCATGCCCGCTTCCGGCCCGTACAAGCTCACCGCGTTCGACGCCAACCAGAAGGCCGTCACCCTCGAGAAGAACCCCATGTGGGCCGGCGGCAAGGGTGGCCCGTCGAAGATCGTCGTCAAGGCCATGGAAGACACCAAGGCCATGGCCACCGCGCTGCAGAACGGTGAGATCGACGTTGCGGCGTCGACCCAGCCGGACGCCACCGCGGCCCAGACGATGAAGGGTCTCGCGGCCCAGGGCGTGGTCTACGGTTCGGCCCCGCAGCTGACCTACGAGCACCTCGACCTGAACTTCAAGCGCATGTTCGCCGACAAGGACCTTCGCAAGGCCTTCATCGAGTCGATCAACCGCAAGGAGATCACGGACAAGCTGCTCAAGGAGGTCCAGGCGGACGCGGAGCCGCTGAACAGCGTCGTCTTCTTCCAGGGTGAAGAGGGCTACACCGACCTGTACAGCAGCAAGGCCGGCCTGGGCGCCGACGCGGCGGCCAAGACCCTGACCGACGCCGGCTGGGCCAAGGGCGCCGACGGCATCTTCGCCAAGGGCGGCCAGCGCGCTTCGTTCAAGATCACGCACAACCAGAACGCGCGCCGCAGCCAGACCGTCGAGATCATCATCTCGCAGGCCAAGGCGGCCGGCATCGAGGTCAAGGACGAGACCGACGCCAACTTCCTCAAGGGTGGCCGCGTCTCGACCGGTGACTACGACGTCGCGCTGTTCGGCTGGTCGGCCCAGCCGTTCAAGGCGGAGTCCCGCTCGATCTACATCTGCCCGGACAAGGGCGGCGAGCAGAACTACCAGGCGCTGTGCGACCCGAAGATCGACGACGCCTACAACGCTGCGGTGAAGGCGACCGACGAGCAGGTCAAGCTGCAGAAGTACCAGGAGGCCGACAAGGCCATCGCCGACGACTACGCGACCCTGCCGCTGTTCCAGACGCCGAGCATGTGGGCGTTCAAGGGCATCGACCGCGTCTACATGCAGTCGTACGACGGTGTGCTGTGGAACGCCGGCGAGTGGGAGCAGAAGAAGTAGGGCTCGCCCCGCCTCTTCTTTCCCCTCGCTCCAGATGACCTGGGAGGTACCGGGGTCCGGCCACAAGCCGGGCCCCGGTACCCACCGGAAGTAGCTGTTGACCGTAGGGTTACCGCCACTACGGTAGACAACCGGGTAGCGGTCCAGCGCACTTCTGACGACCAGGCCCGGATGAGGAGCAGTTCGTTGAACCTGGTGATCTACATCCTTCGCCGTCTGGCGATATCGATTCCCGTCCTGCTGGTCGGGACTTTCCTGTGTTTCGTCATGGTCGCCGGCACCGGCGACCCGCTGGGCGAGCTGCGCCAGAACCCGCAGATCAGCAAGGAAGCGCTGGCCGCCACGGCCGCCAAGCTCGGTCTCGACCAGGGCATCATCCCGCGCTACTTCACGTGGCTCGGTGACTTCCTGACCGGCAACTGGGGCATCTCCATCGCCCAGGGCAACGCCCTCGCGCCGGTCGCCCCCAAGGTGATGGCCGCTCTCGGCGTCACCTTCAAGCTCGTGGTCGGCGCCGAGATCCTCGCCCTGATCGTGGGCATCATCGTCGGCGTGCTCGCCGCGGTGAAGCAGTACTCGATCATCGACTACATCGCGACCACCCTCGCCTTCCTGCTCTTCTCGATGCCGATCTTCTGCGTCGCGATCGTGCTGAAGCGCTACGCGATCGAGATCAACGGCTGGGTCCGCGACCTCGGCCTGTCCGACGTCCTCGGCAACCCGTGGCTGCGCACGACCAGCCCGGAGCAGCTGAAGACCGACGGCGTCGGCGACTTCATCACCAGCACCATCGGCGCGTACCTGCTGCCGACGCTGTCGATCATGGCGATCAGCTTCGCCGCGTACAGCCGGTTCCAGCGCGCCTCGATGCTCGAGGTCATGGGCTCGGACTACGTGCGCACCGCGCGCGCCAAGGGCCTCGCCAACGGCCGGGTCATCTTCCGGCACGCGTTCCGCAACGCCCTGATCCCCGTGACGACCCTGTTCTCGGTGAACTTCGGCTCGGTCCTGGCCGGCGCGATCATCACCGAGACGGTGTTCAACTGGCACGGTATGGGCACATTGCTGGTGGAAGCCGTCACGAAGAACGACACTCAGGTGATGATGGGCTGGCTCGTGGTCATCGCCTCTCTCGTGATCATCGCCAACCTGATCGCCGACCTGATGTACGGCATCCTGGACCCGAGGATTCGCGTTGGCTGACTTGAACTCTCTTCTCGCGAGCGAAACCGCTGCCACCGAAGGCACGCTGCCGCCGGACGCGCTGCCGGAACCGCGCAGCCAGGGCAAGCTGGTCCTGCGGAAGTTCCTGCACCACAAGCTGGCGATGGCGTCGACGGCGGTGCTGATCCTGATCGTGCTGATCAGCGTGCTCATGCCGATCTTCTGGAAGCACGGCTACCAGGACAGCTCGTTCCCGTCGTTCGCCAAGCCCAGCGGCGAGTTCCCGCTCGGGACGACGCAGGTCGGCAAGGACATGGTGTCGCAGGTGCTGCGCGGCACGCAGTACTCGCTGCTGATCGCGCTCACGGTGTCGATCCTGGCCACCGTGATCGGTGTCGTGTTCGGCGCGGTCGCCGGCTACCTGCGCGGGTTCACCGACTCGGCGATCTCCCGGGTGACGGACCTGTTCCTGATCATCCCGCAGATCGCCGCGGCGGCCATCCTGGCCAAGGTGTTCGGCGGCGGTACGTGGTACATCGTCGCGCTGGTGCTGTCGGCGTTCGCGTGGATGCCGATCGCCCGGATCACCCGGGCCGAAGCGATGTCGCTGTCGCAGCGCGAGTTCGTCGACGCGGCGCGCGCTTCGGGGGCCGGCGTCGTCCGGATCATCTTCAAGCACCTGGTGCCGAACATGGTCGGCAGCATCACGGTGAACGCGACCCTCGCGGTCGCGCAGGCCGTGCTGGCGGAAGCCGCGCTGTCGTTCATCGGCCTGGGTGTCCAGCTGCCCGACACCTCGCTGGGCCGCGTCATCCTGGAGAACTACGCCCAGCTGCAGACGCGGCCGGCGCTGTTCTTCGGTCCGTTCATCGTGCTCGTGCTGATTTCACTGACGATCAACTTCATCGGTGACGGTCTTCGCGACGCCTTCGACCCGCGCCAGCGGAGAATGAAGGCCTGAACGCGCGACGCGGGGGTGACCGGTTCCGGTCGCCCCCGCGTCCGTTTTCGCGCGCGGATCGCCGGACCTGGGGGTTTCGGATGAATCTCGTGCTCTACGTGCTGCGCAGGCTGGCCGTCTCCATCCCGGTCCTGCTGATCGGCACGTTCCTCTGCTTCGTCATGGTCGCCAACACCGGCGACCCGCTCGGCGAGATCCGTAGCAAACCGGGGATCAGCGCCGCGGCGATCGCCGAGACCGAGCACAAGCTCGGCCTGGACCAGAGCGTCGTCGCCCGCTACTTCAGCTGGCTGGGCCACTTCCTGACCGGCGACTGGGGCATCTCGATCGCCCAGGGCAACGCGTTCGCCCCGGTCCAGCCGAAGGTGATGGCGGCCTTCGGCGTGACGCTGGAGCTGGTGCTGACGGCGTCGGTGCTGGCCCTGGTCTTCGGTGTCCTGGTGGGCGTCCTCGCCGCGGTCAAGCAGTATTCGATCTGGGACTACCTGGCGACGACGCTGGCGTTCCTGATGTTCTCGATGCCGATCTTCTGCGTGGCGATCGTGCTCAAGGGCTACGCGATCCGCGCCAACATCTGGGTCCGCGACCTGGGCCTGTCCGACGTACTGGGCGACCCGTGGCTGCGCACGACGAGCCCGGAGAGCCTGTCGGCCACGGGGGTGGGCGACGCGCTCGCGAAGTACGTCGGCGCGTTCCTGCTGCCGACGCTGTCGATCATGGCGATCACGTTCGCCGCGTACAGCCGTTTCCAGCGCGCGTCGATGCTGGAGGTCCTGAGCGCCGACTACGTGCGCACAGCGCGCGCTAAGGGCGTCTCGAACTCGCGGGTGATCTGGCGGCACGCGTTCCGCAACGCCCTGATCCCGGTGATGACGCTGTTCTCGGTCAACTTCGGCGCCACGGTGACGGGCGCGATCATCACCGAGACGGTGTTCAACTGGCACGGCATGGGCACGCTGCTGGTGGAGGCGGTCAACAAGAACGACCCCCAGGTCCTGATGGGATGGCTGGTGCTGATCGCGGCGAGCGTGGTGATCGCCAACCTGATCGCCGACCTCCTGTACGGCATCCTCGACCCCCGCATCCGGGTCGGCTGAGCCTGCCCGGCAACGCACGGCCAGGCCCGGCGGTGGACGCCAGAGGTCGCGAATGACTCATTCGGGACGCTGGAGGTCGCGAATGACTCATTTGGGACGCTGGAGGTCGCGAATGACTCATTCGGGACGCTGGAGGCCGCGAATGAGTCATTCGCGGCAACGCCGGCGGCCGGCCCCCGCAAAGCACGGAAGGCCGCCACCCGAGCCGGGTGGCGGCCTTCCGCGCTTTCTCAGGGCCTCAGTCGGCGACGGGGGCCAGCTTGCCGGCCTCCCAGGCCGCGCGGCGCTCGGCCTGCAGCACCGGGTCCGCGACCGGCGCCGCCGACAGCAGGCGCTTCGTGTACTCCTGCTGCGGCGAGTGCAGCACCTGGTCGCGCGTGCCGACCTCGACCAGCTTGCCGTGCTGCATCACCGCGACGCGGTCGGCGAGCAGGTCGACCACCGCCAGGTCGTGGCTGATGAACAGGCAGGCGAACTGCAGCGACTGCTGCAGGTCCAGGAACAGGTCCAGCACGCGCGCTTGCACCGACACGTCCAGCGCCGACGTCGGCTCGTCCGCGATGAGCAGGGCCGGGTCGAGCGACAGCGCCCGGGCGATCGCCACGCGCTGGCGCTGGCCGCCGGAGAGCTCGTGCGGGTAGCGGTTCATGTAGTGGCCGCCCAGCTCGACCTTGTCGAGCAGCGACCGCACCCGCGCCGACAGCGCCTTGCCGGACAGCACCTTGTGCAGCACCATCGGCTCGGCGATCGACTCGCCGATCGTCATCTTCGGGTCCAGCGTCGACGCCGGGTCCTGGAACACGATCGAGAAGAACCGGCGAAGCGGGCGAAGCTCCTTCGCCGACATCTGCGTGATGTCCTTGCCCGCGATCGCGATGGTGCCCTCGGTCGCGCGCAGCAGGCCGACCGCGCAGCGGCCGACCGTCGACTTGCCGGAGCCCGACTCGCCCACCAGGCCGACGATCTCGCCCTTGGCGATGGTCAGCGAGACGTCGTCGACCGCGCGGTTCTTGCCCTGGCCGCGGCGGCCCGGGTACTCGAGCACGAGGTTCTTGATCTCCAGGGCCGGCGCGGCCTCCTCGATCACGGCCTCGAGCTCTTCGTCGGCCAGCCGGATCTCCTCGGCGATCTTGGCCGCCTCGGTGCTGTCGGTGGCGATCCCGGCGTCGTCGAGCAGACGGCGGCCCTCGGGGCGCTGCCCGAGCACCGGCACCGCGGCGAGCAGCCGCCGGGTGTAGTCCTCCTTCGGCGACGCGAACAGCTCGCGCACCGGCGCCTCTTCGACGATCTCGCCCTGGTACATCACGATCACCCGGTCGGCCATGTCGGCGACGACGCCCATGTCGTGGGTGATCAGCACGATCGCCGTGTCGAGGGTGTCCCGCAGCTTGCGCAGCAGGCCCAGGATCTCGGCCTGGACCGTGACGTCGAGCGCCGTGGTCGGCTCGTCGGCGATGATCACCTTCGGGTCGCACGCGATCGCCATGGCGATGACGACGCGCTGGCGCAGGCCGCCCGAGAGCTGGTGCGGGTACTGCTTGAACCGCAGCTCGGGGTTCGGGATGCCGACCATGTCGAGCAGCTCGACCGCCCGCTTGTCCGCGGCGTCCTTGGCGATGTCGAGGTGGGACCGCAGGGCCTCGCGCAGCTGCCAGCCGACCGTGTAGACCGGGTTCAGCGCCGTCATCGGCTCCTGGAAGATCATCGCGACCTGGTTGCCGCGGATCTTCTGCATGTCCTTCTCTTTGAGATCTGCCAGGTTGCGCTCGCCGAGGCGCAGCTCACCGGCGATCCGGCTGGTCTTGGGCAGCAGGCCCAGCACCGACATCGACGTGACGGACTTGCCGGACCCGGACTCCCCGACCACGGCGACGATCTCGCCGGGCTGCACGTCGAACCCGATGCCCTTGACGGCGTCCACGACGCCGTCCTCGGTCTGGAACGAGACGCTCAGGTCGGAGATCGACAGAACGGATCCGGACACGCCGGCGACGTCCGCCGAAGTTGCTTCAGTGCTCACCAAGATGCCCTTCGTGGGGGTACAGACGATCGCGACGCGGCGGTCGCGACTCGCGCGAGGATAACCGAGGGTGTCCCCGACGAAGGTCGGAGCACGGGAATTACGCTCAACCCGTGATCTCCCCGGTACCCCGACGGCTGCTGTTCGTCCACGCCCATCCCGACGACGAAAGCATCACCACCGGCGCCTCGATCGCACGATACGCCGCCGAAGGCGCCGACGTGACCGTGGTGACCTGCACGCTGGGTGAAGAGGGCGAGGTCATGGCCGGCCTCGGGGAGCTGGAGGGGCTGCGCGCCCACACCGCCGACCAGCTGGGCGGCTACCGCGTCACCGAGCTGAGGGCCGCGTGCGCCGCGCTGGGGGTGTCGCGGCACCGCTACCTGGGCGGGCTCGGCCGCTGGCGCGATTCGGGCATGGCGGGCACGCCGTCGGCGTCGCACCCGCGGGCGTTCACCGGGGGTTCCGCGGACGAGCAGGCCGCGCAGCTGGCGGCGATCCTCGACGAGGTCGAGCCCCAGGTCGTCGTCACCTACGACGCCTTCGGCGGCTACGGCCACCCGGACCACATCCGGGCCCACGACATCACGATGGCGGCGGCGCCGCGGGCCCGCTCGGTGGCCCGGGTCTTCCACACGGTCGCGCCGCGGGCCGCGGTGCGTGCCGGGCTGGCCGCGGTGCGTGACGGCGACCCGGTGTTCGCCGTGCCGGCCGACGACGAGCTGCCCACGACACCCGACGAAGAGATCACGACGGTGCTCGACGTCGCCGCGTACGTGCCCGCGAAGCTCGCGGCCCTGCGCGCGCACGCGACGCAGCTGACGGTGGTCGACGGCGACGTCCCCTACTTCGCGCTGACGAACGAGCTCGCCCAGCCGATCCTCGCGCAGGACTGCTACGTGCTCGCCCACGGCCCGGCCGAGGGCGCCGGGCACGACCTGTTCGGCGGGCTGTGACCGTGGACGAGCGGCTGACGCTCGAACAGGGCCTGCTGCTCGCGCTGCTCGCCGTCGACACGGTGCTGCTCGCCCTGCTGGAGCTGTTCTTCCTGCCGCTGCGGATCGGGGTGGTCCCGGTGCCGGTGACGGTGCTCGTCGGCGCCGTCACCACGCCCTGGCTGGTGTGGACCACGGCGAAGCTGGTGCGGCCCGGGCTTTCCTGGGTACCCCTCGCGGTGTGGGTGCTCGTCGTGTTCGGGGTCGGCCTGCTGGGTCCGGGTGGTGACCTGGTGCTGATCCAGGACTGGCGGGCGCTGCTGTTGCTCGGCGCGAGCGCGCTGCCGGGCGCGATGGTGCTCGGCGGCGGGCCGGGCCGGGTGGGAAGGAGACCGGGACGTGGCTGAGGCGATCTCCGACCGGCAGGTCGTGGCGGTCCTGCGGCCGTTCGTGCGGGCGTGCGGGCCGATGCTCGACGCGCTGCGCGAGTCCGACCCGTTCGGCCTGCAGGCGCGGGCGGCCGACGACCTGGCCGAGGTCGAGTCCGGGCTCAAGGCGAAGCTGATCCACGGCATCACGTCGGTGAAGGTCCCCGGCACGGCGGCGTGGGCGCGGATGACCGGCTACGACCGGTCGAGCTGGTGGATGAACCGCGTCGGCCGCTTCACGGCGCTGCTGACGTCGATCCCCGGGCTGGGCGGCGCGCTGGCCGACCGGCTCCCGGTCCAGGACGCGCTGGGCGCGGCGTCGCAAGGGCTGCTGCTCTGCGCGATCGCGGGCGAGTACGGCGTCACGGACGTCGGCACGCGCGTGCGCCTCATCGCGTCGGTGCTGTTCGAGCGCGACATCGACCCGGACCTCGCGGCCGGCAGGCACGCGGAGCACGACGAAGCCGCGGAGGCGGACGAAGCGGCGAAGCTGACCGAGGAACTGAGGGAGTCGGAGAAGAAGCACGGCAAGGCGACCGTCAAGGCCGCGGGCCGCACGCTCTGGCGGCTCGGCCGCGGACTGCTCGGCATCACCGGCGAACTCGAGAAGCGTCCCCGCGGCAACCTGTTCCACCGCGCGATCGGCATGCTGCCGGTCGTCGGCGCGGCGGGCGACTACCTCGGGGAGCGGTCGGGTCTGCGGGTCGTGTGGAAGCGCGCGCACGTCTGGCTGACCGAGCACGCGCCACCCGTCACGGCACCGCGCTGATCATTCCCGCGCGGCACCCGGTTCAAACCTCAGTACTTCCAGAACTGGAAGAGCAGGAACCCGTTCGGGGCACCGGGATAGCCACCCAGCGCGTCGAAGATCCAGCCGGCGCCGTCCCACAACGCGGCGTTCGCCGGCGGGAACAGCCAGAGGAGCGCGAACAGGACGATCGGCGCCCACGGGCGGACCTGCGCCCCGAACGCACGCGCCTGCGGCGGCAGGTACGGCTCGATCGCGCCCCAGCCGTCCAGGCCCGGGATCGGCAGGATGTTCAGGATGAACGTCACGACCTGCAGCAACGCCAGGAAGGACATCGCGATCACCAGGCCGTTCGGCATCGGGACCAGCGCGACCACCAGGCACAGCGCCGCGCCGACCGCGAGGTTGCTCAGCGGCCCGGCCAGCGACACCCACGACGACGTCCCCCGCGAACGCAGCGCGCCCCGGTTGATCCACACCGCGCCACCCGGCAGCGGGATGCCGCCGATGAACAGGAAGATCAGCGGGAGCACGATCGACAGAACCGGATCGGTGTACTTCCGCACGTCGAGGTTGAGGTAACCCTTGTGGGCGACGCTGTAGTCGCCGCCGCGGTAAGCGACCATCGCGTGCCCGAACTCGTGGAGCGTCAACGACGCCACCCAGCCGGCGGCGACGAAGATCACCACACCGGCCACGGCCAGCGTGTCGTGATCGCGGACGAAGTACGGGTCGACGTAGCCGAACGCGGCCATGACACCACCGGCGACGGTGAGCGCGAGGATGCCGAGGAAGACCGGGCTGGGACGCACTGCTGACTTCTGCACGTGCTCCAGTCTTCCGTATGCCCGGTGTGAAGTTACCGGCGTGTCCCCTTGCGCGATCGGGCCGGAACGTCCCCCGAACTCGCTACTCCGCTTGACCTGACCGCACTACACGGGTGTAATCACAGTGATGTCATTCGCCGCCGAGAGGGGACGGCGAGTGTCGTTTCACCACCGCCAGCCTGGGGAGTGCTAGGGAGCGAGGAGGCGGACGTGCGGTTGGAAGCCGATGGGAAGGAATGGGGGCACGTCATGAGTTGGGGCGAGATCCCGGAGCAGGCTCTGGGAGATCTCACCGAGCTCATCGATGCCACCGAAGAAGAGCAGGACTGGCAGGAACGCGCCCTGTGCGCACAGACGGACCCGGAGGCGTTCTTCCCCGAGAAGGGCGGCTCCACCCGCGAAGCCAAGCGGATCTGCCTGGGCTGCGAGGTCAAGGACGAGTGCCTTGAGTACGCACTGGCCCACGACGAGCGCTTCGGCATCTGGGGCGGTCTGTCCGAGCGGGAGCGTCGAAAGCTCAAGAAACGAGCCGTCTAGGGAGAGGTGTGTTCGCGGAACGCGCGAACCGAAGCCGCTCGTTTCCGTGTTTTCTGGGGGTGCAACCCCCAGACCCCGCCCGGGGGCAAGCCCCCGGACCCCCGCGTCGGGCCGGGTTCGCGTGGGACCCGCGGCTCGGTGCGAGGCGGATCCTTTGCCGTGTTCCGGCTGTGGACTGCGGAATTCGCCGGTGATGCTTTGCGTCACCGGCGAATTCTCTTGGGTGGGGCCCGGCGTGGGTTCACCATCGGGTGATGGGGCGGGGCCGTAGGGTGGCCGGACCGACCCCCGGCTGATCTGGAGCGTTCGTTGCCTCGCACCGCCGCGCCGCCCGTTCCGCGCACCGCGCCCGTTCTGGCCATTGTGGTCTGTCACAACGGCGAATCCTGGCTGCCGCTGGCCCTTTCTTCGTTGCGCCGCAGCACAGTGCGGCCCCGGTACGTGCTCGCCGTGGACACCGGATCCACCGACGCGACCCCGCGGCTGCTCGCCGAAGCCGCCGAGGACCCCGGCCCGGATTCTTCTCCCGTGCTCTCCGGCGTCATCACACTTCCGGGCGACACCGGCTTCGCCGCCGCGGTCGCCGCGGCCGTCGAGCACGCCACCGAGCGCTGGGGTGACGACCCCGGATCGTGGCTGTGGCTGCTGCACGACGACTGCGCACCCGAACGCGACTGCCTCGAGCAACTCCTGACCGTGGCGACGAAGGAACCGTCGGCCACCGTGCTCGGCCCCCTCGGGCTCGACTGGACCGACCCGCGGCTGATCGTCGAAGCCGGCCTGTCCACCGACGCGTCCGGCCACCGCCAGCAGATCGCCGCCACCGGCGAAGAGCCGGTGGAGGTGCTCGCCGTGCCCAGCGCCGGCTCGCTCGTGCGCCGCGACGCCTGGGACACCCTCGGCGGCTTCGACCCCGCATTCCCGTTGCTGCGCGAGGATCTCGACTTCGGCTGGCGCGCCAACGCCGCCGGCGGCATCGTCCTGTCCGTCCCGGCCGCCCGCGTCCGCCACGCACGGGCCCTCACCACCGGACAGCGGGCAGCCGACGCCGTCCCCGGCTCGCTCTCCGCCGCGAACCGCGCCCACGGGCTGCGCGTGTTCCTGGTGAACTGCTCGCCGTTTTCCTTCTGGCTCGGCATGATCCGGCTCCCGCTCCTGTCGGTGCTGCGCGCGCTCGCCTTCGCGCTGCTGCGCCGCACCGGCGAAGCGCGCGCCGAGTTCGCCGCCGCCGCGTACCTCCTCAGTGGACGCGGCGGATTGCGCGCCGCCCGCGACCGCCGGCGGCGGAATCCGCGGCCCGGCACGGTTCGCGGGCTCTTCACCGGCCGCTGGACCCGCCTGCGCAACGCCGTCCGCGCCGGCGTCGTCGGCCTGGTGCGCCGCGGCGTCGAGAACGAGGTCGCGCTCGGCCGCGTGCCCGAGACCGTCGAAACCGAGTCGGCATGGGTGACGCCGGAAGCCCTCGACGCCCGTGAGAGCCGTCCGGTCGGCCCCGACGCGCTGCCCGCGGGCGCGCTGCGCGGCCTCAGCGCCCGCGGATCCGGGCTGCGCCGCCCGGGCACGCTCGTCGCCGTCACGCTGCCGGAGACCCCGGTACCGGTGGCCGAAGACACCTCGGAAGCCGATGAGCCGGAGCTCGTCTTCGTCGAGGTGAACCGCCGCCGCGTGCTCGCGGCCACGGTCTTCGCGCCGCCGGTGGTGCTGCTCGTCGTGATGACGGCGCTGGGCCTGGTGGTCAACCGGGCCCGGCTCGGCCTCGACGTCTTCGGCGGCAAGCTGCTCCCGGTCGCCGGGCTGGGGGAGCTGTGGTCGTCGTACCTGTCGCCGTGGCACGCGATCGCGGGCGGCACCGGCGCACCCGCCTCGGCGTCCCTGCCGGTGATCGGGACGCTCGGCGCGGTGTTCGCGCCCCTCGGCGGCCCGTCCGCACTGGTCGCGATCCTGTTCCTGGGTGACATCCCCCTGTCGGCGATCGGGGCGTACGCGGCGACGCGGCGGCTGCGCGTACGCCGCTGGGTGCGTGCCGTCGTCGCCGCGACCTACGCGCTGCTCCCGGCCGCGACCGCCGGCGTGGCACAGGGCCGCCTCGACGTCGTCGTGGTGCACCTCGTGCTGCCGCTGGTGGCCGCGGGCATCGCCGGGCTGCTGGTCCGGGCGGACACGCGCTGGCTGCACGTGTCCGCGCTGTCGGCGCTGGGGATGGCGCTGCTCGGCGCGTTCTCACCGCTCGCGCACGGGCTCGCGCTCGCCGGGCTGCTGATCGGGTTCGTCGTCCTGCCGGCCCCGACCGGGCTGGCGCGCCGCGTCGTCTCGGTCGGCATCGTGGTGCTGCTGCCGCTGGCGCTGCTGCTGCCGTGGCCGACGGTGCTGCTCCGCCACCCGGGCCTGCTCCTGCAGGGCCTCGGCGGGGCGGCGTCGGCGGTGTCCGGCACTGACCTGGCCGGCCTCGACCCGGGCGGCCCGGGTGCCTGGCCCATCGGCGTCGCGGTGATCGCGGCGGCGCTGGTGGCCGTGGTCGTCCGCCCGACGAAGCTCGCGGCGGGCGGCCTCGCACTCGCGGCCCTCGGCGGCGCCGGCCTGGTGCTGGTGCGGGTGGTGACCGCGGTCCCGGTGCAGGGAGGAGCCCCGGCGCACGGCTACGCGGGGGTGCCGCTGCTGGTCGTCGGCGCGGGCCTGCTGTGGGTCGTACTGGGATCGTGGCAGCGCGGCGGCTCGGCAAGCATCCCGGCGACCTGGCTGCCCCAGGTGTTCGCGGTCGCCGGAGTGGCGGTGTTCCTGGGCCTGGCAACCGGCGCGGTCCTGGTCGGCTCGCAGGGGCCGTTGCGAGCGGGCGAGCGGCCGTCCCTGGCCCCGGAGGTCGCGGCCGAGCTGGCGGCATCCGGCCGCTCGGTGCTCGACGTGGCCCCGGACGCAACCCGCCAGATCGGCGCCCGCCTGCCGCACTACGGCGACGACGAGCTGGCCCCAACCCCAGCCACCCCGGCCCGCTTGGCGGCGTGGCGCCGCGACCTGGGCCAGGGCGACGCACCAGCGGTCCAGCGCATGGTGGCGGCCGCAGCGGCGGCGGGCGTGGAGTACGTGGTGCTCCCACCGGGCGTGGACCCCCAGGCGTACCTGCCCCTGGCAAAGGACCTGCTCTCGGCGGCCGCCCCAACCTCGGACGGCCGCGGAGTGCTCCGCCTGCTCCCCCCAGCGGGCCAGGTGATCCTGATCTCCCCGGAACAGGCCAAGGCGGCGGTCACAGGGGGCGCCGCGCCCGGAAACGCCCCGGGCGTGGCCCCGGTCCGAGCGGACCTCCCGGACGTACGTGTCCGGGTATCCGACGGCCCGACGGGCCGCCTGCTGGTCCTGGCGGCAGAGCAGGAAGCGGGCTGGAAGGCAACGGTAGGCGGCAAACCGGTCCCGATCGTCCCGGCATGGGGCCACCAGGTGGCGGAGCCGGGCCCGCAACACAGAGCGCAACGCGAGAGAGCAGCGCAACCTTGCGGGCCCGGCTCAAAGTGATAGGCCTCAATCAGGCGACGGGATGACCACCTTGCGGCCCACCTCTCCAACGGGAGATGACAGCGGCACGAGTGGTCATCCCAGAGCCTGCCCGTCCGGCGAGGACAGTCTTTGAATTCTCTTGCGCCAGAACCGGCCCTGCCGCGGCAGAATTCCCTGCCGCGGCAGAGAGGCGGCTCCGACCTCCCCCGCCCCTCCGGTGGGATTTTCAGCCGCCGCTCGGGTTTGTCAAGGCGGGAAAGCGTGCCTTGACAAACCCGACCGCCGGCTGAAGGGAAGGCTGGGATGAGGGGCGGGGGAGGTCTGGTGAGTTCGTGCTCGGCGTCCGCTGCCGGCCGCCGGTTCACGTCACCCATTCGCCCGCGGTCCGGAGTTCCCCGGCCGCCGGTTCACATCGTCCGGTCGGCCCCGGCCCCCGGCTACTCGCCTTCGATGACGTCCGGTTCCACGCCCAGGTAGCCGGCCACCTGCTCCACCAGCACGTCGTGCACCAGCTCCGCCAGCTCCGACGGGTCCTTCGCGCGCGCCTCCAGCGGCCGCCGGTACAACACGATCCTGGCTCGCGTCGGCAGCCCCGTCCGGTCCACGCCCGCCGGGACCAGGCGCGACAGCGGCACCGCGCCGTCGTGGAGCACGCCGTCCGCCGGTGAGTGGCCGTTCTCGCGGACCTCGGGTACGTCGTCGACCGCCACGTCGAGCTTGGTCAGCTCGTGGCGCCAGCGGGCCTCGATCGGCTCCAGTGCGTCCAGCACCAGGGCGTCGAAGCGTTCCGCGCGGCTCGCGGCGGCGGGCAGGGTCGCCGGATACAGCGTCCCGCGCAGGCCCCGGCCGTGCCGGTCCCGTCGCGAGCGCCGCCGTTGTCGGTAGTCACGAGCCGTCGCCACGCCTCGAAGTCTATGCGGTCGGCGCGTCCCAGCGCGTGTCGCTCCTCCAGGCTTGCGGCGACGCGCTATCGTTTCGATTCGTGCGGAGCGTACGGAAGTGTTCGCGTACTGGCTGTCTCGAGCCAGCTGTGGCCACGCTGACGTATGCGTACAGCGACTCCACCGCCGTCGTCGGCCCGCTGGCCACCGCCTCCGAGCCGCACTCCTACGACCTCTGCGAAGCCCACGCGCTGCGGCTGACCGTCCCCAAGGGCTGGGAAGTCGTCCGGCACGAAGGGGCCTTCGCCGCGCCGGACCCGTCGGCCGACGAACTGACCGCGCTGGCCGAGGCCGTGCGCGAGGCCGGCCGCTCCGACAAACCGGCCCCCGCGCCCGAGCCGGAGGGCCCGTCCGGGCGCCGCGGCCACCTGCGGGTCCTGCCCGGCCGCGCCTGAACGCGTAACCCACTCACCTCGCCGGTAGGCTTTCCGCGCGGCGCAGCGGGCGCCGGGACGACTATTCGCGGGGAGACGGCGTGCCAGACCTTTCGGGCATCGTGAAGGCCTACGACATTCGCGGCGTGGTCGGCGAGCAGCTCGACGCGGACCTCGTCCGCGACTTCGGCGCCGCGTTCGCCCTGCTCATCAAGCCGGAAGCGCCCTCGGTGGTGATCGGCCACGACATGCGCGACTCGTCGCCCGCGCTCGCGGCGGCGTTCGCGGACGGCGTCACCTCGCAGGGCCTCGACGTCGTGAGCATCGGGCTGGCCAGCACCGACCAGCTGTACTTCGCGTCGGGCTCGCTGAACCTGCCGGGTGCGATGTTCACCGCCAGCCACAACCCGGCCAAGTACAACGGCATCAAGATGTGCCGCGCGGGCGCGTCGCCGGTCGGCCAGGACACCGGGCTCGCCGAGATCCGCGACACCGTCGAGCAGGGCGTGCCGGAGTTCGAGGGCCAGCGCGGGTCCGTCTCCGAGCGGGACGTCCTCGCCGACTACGCCGCCTACCTGCGCAACCTCGTCGACCTGTCGGGCAGCCGGCCGCTGAAGATCGTCGTCGACGCCGGCAACGGCATGGGCGGGCACACCGTCCCGACCGTGTTCGACGGGCTGCCGATCGAGGTCGTGCCGATGTACTTCGAGCTCGACGGCACCTTCCCGAACCACGAGGCCAACCCGCTCGACCCGGCGAACATCGTCGACCTGCAGGCGAAGGTGCGCGAGGTCGGCGCGGACGCCGGCGTGGCCTTCGACGGCGACGCCGACCGCTGCTTCATCGTCGACGAGCGCGGCGAGCCGGTTTCGCCGAGCGCGATCACCGCGCTGGTCGCCGTGCGCGAGCTGGCCAAGGACCCGGGCGGCACGATCATCCACAACCTGATCACGTCCAAGGGCGTGCCGGAGATCGTCGCCGAGCACGGCGGCAAGCCGGTCCGCACCCGCGTCGGGCACTCGTTCATCAAGGCCGAGATGGCCCGCACCGGCGCCATCTTCGGCGGCGAGCACTCCGCGCACTACTACTTCCGCGACTTCTGGCGCGCCGACACCGGCATGCTGGCGGCGCTGCACGTCCTCGCCGCCCTCGGCGAGCAGACCGGCCCGCTGAGCGAGCTGACCAGCGCGTACTCGCGCTACGCGGCTTCGGGTGAGATCAACTCCACGGTCGACGACCAGGTCGCGAAGATGATGGCCGTCAAGGACACCTTCGGCACCCGCTCCGGCGTCGAGCTCGACGAGCTGGACGGCCTCACCGTGCAGCTGCCGGGCGGCGCCTGGTTCAACCTGCGCCCGTCGAACACCGAACCGCTGCTCCGGCTGAACGTCGAGGCCGCGAACGCCGAGGCCGTGCAGGGGCTGGTGGACGAAGTACTCGCGATCATCCGCAGCTGACCCCGTCCACGGTGAAGGGCGGGCCGCGGGGCCGAACTGTGTCCTGAAGGTGCCCTTCATCACACCTCCCAGCGTGGTATGGAGGAACCATGGCCATCACGCTCGACGCCCAGCTCCTCGAGATCTTGGCGTGCCCGTCGCCCGACCACGCCCCGCTCCGGCCGGGCGCCCTGGACGACCCCGAGGCCGACGCACTGACGTGCACCGAATGCGGTCGCGTGTACCCGGTCCGTGACGGGATCCCGGTGCTGCTCCTCGACGAGGCGACCTTGCCGGGGGACAACGGGACTTCCGATGCCGACAGTGCTTGACGACACGCTGCTCGACGACCCCGCGCGGCTGGCCGAGGCCGACAGCGCGGGGTTGCTCCGTGCCGCCGCGATGGCGGGCGCCCAGGTGCGGGCGACCGCCGAGCTCGCCGCGGAGCTGGAGCTGTCCGAGCGGCTCGACATGGGCCGCCCGCGCGCCGTCGTGCTCATCGACCGGCCGGGGGTGAGCCGCACGCTCACGCGGCTGCTGGCCGCCCTGCTGGCGCCCTCGTGCCCCGTTCCGGTGGTCGTCGCCGAGGTGGTGCCGAGCTGGATCGGCGCGCTCGACGTCGTGTTCGCCCACACCGACGACCCCGGTGACCGCGAGCTCGCCGCGTCGCTGGAGCGCGCGGCCCGCTACGGCGCCTCGGTGGTGCTCTCGGCGCCGTCGGAAGGCCCGGTGGCGGCCGCGGTGGCGGGCAAGGGCATCCTGCTGGCGCCGCGCATCCCGGTGCCGCCGGAGCTGGCGTTCCCGCGCGGCCTGGCCGCCGGGCTGCTCACCGCGAACGCGCTGGGCCTGCTGATCTCCGACGTCCAGGTGCTGGCCGACCAGCTCGACCTGGAAGCCGAAAAGGACTACCTGGCGCGGGAGTCGTTCGCGAACCCGGCCAAGGCGCTCGCGCTGCGGGTGGCCGACCGCGTGCCCCTGCTGTGGGGGCTGGACCCGGTAGCGGTCGCCGTCGGCGAACACGCTGCGCACGCATTCGCCGCCCACGCGGCCACGGTGTGCGACGTCGAGGACTATCGTCAGGCCCTGGCGCGCCCCGCATTGCGGCGGGCGGCGCAATCAGGCGGCGGAGAGCGTGACATCTTCGCTGATCCGGACGATCCCTCTGGTGACATCCCCACCCGGGTGCTGCTGCTCTCGGTGCGGACCGGTCCGGCCACGGACGCGGCGCGCTACCAGGCCGAGGATCTGCTGCCGGGTGCGGACGTCATCGCGCCGGCCGAGGAGATCGAGGCCGACGAAATCGTGCGGGCCGCGGTGCTGGCACTGCGGTTCGAACTGGCGGCGGTCTATCTCGGGCTGGCGGCGGGCAGCATCGGCGGTGCCGGTCGCTTCGCGCCCGCGACGGCGTGAGACCCGCCTAGCGCCGGCCTGGCCGGTGCCGAAGGAGTGGAGTTGAGGTGACAGTGGAGCTGCTGCGCAACGCGGTGCGGCCCTACGCCTGGGGATCGCGGACGGCGATCCCCGAGCTGCTGGGCCGTCCGGTACCCGCGCCGCACCCCGAGGCCGAGCTGTGGATGGGTGCCCACCCGGGCGACCCGTCCCACGTGATCGGCCCCGACGGGACCGAGCGGAGCCTGCTCGAGCTGGTGGACGCCGACCCGGTGACCCAGCTCGGCGAGCGCTGCGCGAAGCGGTGGGGCGGGCGGCTCCCGTTCCTGCTGAAGATCCTCGCGGCGGAGGAGCCCCTGTCGATGCAGGCGCACCCGTCGGCGGCCCAGGCCGCGGAGGGCCACGCCCGCGAGGAGCAGCTGGGCATTCCGCGGGACGCGGCGAACCGCAACTACCCGGATCCGACGGCGAAGCCGGAGCTGGTGTGCGCGCTGACGGAGTTCCACGCGCTGGCGGGCTTCCGCACCCCGGACCGCACGGTGAAGCTCCTGAAGGCGATCGAGACGCCGGGACTGGCGAAGTACACGGGGCTCCTGGAGGCCCAGCCGGACCCGGCCGGCCTGCGGGCGCTGTTCACGACGTGGATCACGCTGCCGCAGCCGTCGTTGGATTCGCTGCTGCCGGAGGTGCTCGACGCGTGCGTCCGGCACGTCCAGGAGCACGGCGAGTTCGCGGTGGAGTGCCGGACGATCCTGGAGCTGGGCGAGGCGCACCCGCGCGACGCGGGCGTGCTGGCGGCGTTGCTGCTGAACCGGTTGACGCTGCGCGCGGGCGAGGCGATTTACCTGCCGGCGGGCAACCTGCACCTGTACCTGCACGGAACGGCCGTGGAGATCCTGGCGAACTCGGACAACATCCTGCGGTGTGGTCTGACGCCGAAGCACGTGGACGTCCCGGAGCTGCTGCGCGTGGTGGACTTCGCGTGCGGCGAAATGCCGGTCCAGTGCGGCGACACGGGCGGGCGGATGGCGGTGTACCGGACGGACGCGCCGGAGTTCGAGCTGTCCCGCGTGGAGTGGTCGGCGGACCAGGACGACGAGATATCGGTCGACAGCGTGGGCCCGCAGATCCTGCTGTGCACGGCGGGCGACCTGCTGGTGACGGCGGACGACGGCGAGAAGGTCGAGCTGCGGCGGGGCCAGTCGGTGTGGCTCCCGGCGGCGGACCCGCCGGTGAAGATCCGCCCGGTGGGCGGAGTGCGGGCACAGCTGTTCCGCGCGACGGCAGGCACCTGCGAGGACTGACCCCCTCGCCTTCCTGAGCCCGACCACCCACCTGGCCAGCGTGCCCGGAGGGTCGTCTGGCGTACCCAGACGGTCGGCTGGCGTGCCTGGAGGGTCGGCTGGCGTGCCCGGAGGGTCGGTTCGCGGGCCGACTGCCCAGGTACGCGAGCCGACTGTTCAGGTACGCGAGCCGACCATCTGGGTACGCGAGTCGACCGCCTGGGTACGCGAGCCGACTGCCGGGGTGCGGGCTGTGCGGGTGTGCGCGGCGGGGGTTTCTGTGTGCGTTCCGTGTGGCGGCATCCGCCACCATCAACACCAACGGGGGACCCTGGTGCGCTGGTGCGCGCGGCCAGTCCGCTGGGGGTGGCGCCGGTCGGGATTCCGCCCGGCGCCCGTGGGCTCGAGGTGGTGCCGCGAGGGGGCGGCACCACCTCCGTGGCCACCCGTTCGACGAGGGGGAGCCGGGTGGTGCGGCGAGGGGGCAGCACCACCCCGTCTCGTCAGGCGCCCGCGAGCCCGGCGGTTCCGGGCCGGTCGGCGGGTGTGGGACGGGCGGCTGGCGGACACCCGCCAAGCCGGCCCCGGAGAGGGCGGCATCACCTTGTCTCGCCAAGGCGCCCCCAGCTCGGGCTGGGCGAGCGACACCAGCTCGGCCCCGCCGAGGCACCTGTCCGGCCAGGCCGAGCGTCACCATCTCGCCCGCACCGGCCACCCCAGGGCGACCGGCCTCACCCCCGCCGTCAGGCCGGTTCGGTCAGCGCCAGCAATGCCCGGCGCAGGGCAGCCGCGCTCGCGTCCCGTGGATCGGCCAGCCCGGCCGCCTCGGCCGCGGCCTGGTCGGCCGCTTCCTCGTCTCCCACCGCCACGTACGCCCGGTGCAACACCAGCCACGTCAAGCCCGCCGCCGGGCGGCCGCCCATCTCGCCGTACTCGTCCAGGCATGCCCGCAGCACCGGGATCGCCTGGGCCGCTCGGCCCTCGCCGATCCAGCTCGCCGCCAATGCCCGGGTGCACGACAGCTCGCGTGGGCGCTCGTCCAGCTCCCGGGCCAGCGCGCGGGCCTCCTCGAACGCCGCCGTCGCCTCCGCTCGGAACCCCCTTGACGCCGAGATCGCGCCCAGCGTGCGCAAGGACTTCGCCAGTGCCGACCGGACCTTCGTGCCGCGCAACAGCGTCACCGACTCCGTGATCGCCGCCGCCGCTTCGTGGTCGTTGCCCGTCAGCAGGGATGACCACGCGAATCCGTGCAGGGCCTCGCCGATCACCCGGGCGTCGCCGGTCGAGCGGGCCGCTGCCAGGGCCGTCCGGTCGACTTCGCGGGCCTCGGGAATGCGGCCGAGTCGCAGCAACGCTGCCGACTCCGCCGCGCGCACCCAGCCGAGCTCCGCCGTTGATCCGTCCACTGTGAACAGTTCGCGGGCGTGGGCGGCCGTCTGCAGGGCCTCCTCCGCGCGGCCGAGGCCGATCAGGCAGTGCGCCAGGTTCGCCGACACCCACGCGTGCGTGCGGCGGTCGCCGCACGCCTCGAGCTCCTTCGCGCACGCGCGGTAGCGGACCGCCGCCTCCTCGTACTCCCCGCGCGCGTGCCGCAGCAGCGTCAGCGTGGCCTCGGCGACCGTCGCCAGCGGGGGATCCGCGACCCGGACCGTCTCGTACGCCGCCCGCATGTCGGCGTATTGCCCGTGCAGGTACAGGTACACCCCGAGCCGGTCGAGCAGCAGCAGCGCGTCCCGCCCGCCCAGCGTGCCGAGAAGCAGCACCAGGTTCGCGCGCTCGGCGGCGAACCAGTCGTCCGGACGTGCCAGCAGCCGCTCCACGAGCGCATCCGGCAACGGCTGCGCGGGTGGCTCGGCCTCCGGCGGCGGCATCGGCACCGTGCGCGGCAGGCGGGCCGCCGCCGCGTCGGCGAGGGCGAGTGTCGCCGCCAGCACCGTCCGGACACCCTCGCCGGACGACGGCTCGGCCAGCTCCGCGGCATACAGCCGGACCAAATCGTGCATCCGGTAGCGGCCTTCGCCGGTCGGGTCCGGTCCGCGGGCCTCCAGCAGGCTCGCCTCGACGAGCTCTTCCACCGCCTCGTCGGCGTCCGGGTCGTCGACCAGGGTGGTGACCGCCCACGCCGGCAGGTCGGCGAGCCGGCACCGGCCGATCAGCCGGAACGCCCGCCGCGCGGGCGGGCGCAGGCCCTCGTAGCTCAGCGCGATGCTGCTGCGGACGGCCAGGTCGCTGACCGTCAGCTCGTCGAGCCGCCGGACCTCGTCCTCCAGCCGGTCGGCCAGCTCGCCGAGCCGCAGGTGCGGGCGGATGGCCAGCCTGCTGCCCGCGATCCGCAGGGCCAGCGGCAGCCGCGCGCACGCCGTGACGATCCGCTCGGCGTCGGCGCGCTCCCGGGCCACCCGCGCGCCGGCGAGCCGGTCCAGCAGCTCGGCGGCGTCGGCGCCGGACAGCGGCCCGAGCGCCAGCCGGTGCGCGCCCGCGAGCCCGCTCAGCCGCCGGCGGCTCGTGACGAGCACCGCGCAGCCCGGCGTGCCCGGCAGCAGCGTGCGGACGTGCCCGGGGTCGACGGCGTCGTCGAGCACCACCAGCACCCGCCGGTCGGAAAGCCGGCCGCGGAACACCGCCGCGCGGGCCCGGACGTCGTCCGGCACGGCCGGCCCCGGGACGCCCAGCGCGCGCAGCAGGTCGGCCAGCACCTCCCCGATGTCACGGCCCGCCAGCGGCACGTACAGCTGGCCGTCGGGGAACTGCGCACGCAGCCGGTGCGCGGCGCGGACGGCGAGGGTGCTCTTGCCCGCGCCCGGTTCGCCGCTGAGCACCGCGACCGGGACGCCGCCACCGGCGCCGAGCACCGTGGTCAGCTCCGCCAGTTCGGCTTCGCGCCCGGTGAAGTCGCCGATGTCCGGCGGGAGCTGGCACACCGGCCACACCGCGGGCGGCAGCCGCGGCACCGGGTCCTCGCCGCGCAGGACGGCCGCGTGCACCCGGCGGGCCTGCGCGCCCGGTTCGACGCCGAGCTCCTCGACCAGCGTGGTCCGCAGCCGCCGGTAGACCTCCAGCGCGTCGCCCTGCCGCCCGGCCCGGTGCAGCGCGGTCATCAGCTGCGCGGCCGGCCGTTCGCGCAGCGGGTGCTCGGTGACCACGGCCTGCAGCTCGCCGGTCAGCTCCGCGTGCCGCCCGGCGGCCAGCTCGGCGTCGACGCAGTCCTCGAACACGGCGAGCCGCTCGGACTCCAGCCGGGCGACGTCGGCGTCGAGCTTCGGCACGTGCAGCCCGGCCAGCACGGGCCCCCGCCACAGCGCGAGCGCCCGCCGGTAGTGCCCCGCGGCGGCGACCGGATCCGCCGCCGCCCGGCCGTCGGCGACCGCGGCGCGGAAGCCGAGCAGGTCCAGCTCCGCCGGCTCGACCTGCAGCCGGTAGCCGAGCGGCCCGTGCTCGACGCGGAGACCGTCGATCCGCTCGCGCAGCCGCGAGAGGTAGGTGTGCAGGTTGGAGGTGGCCGACTTGGGCGGCCCGGCCGGCCACAGCGCCTCGACCAGCACGTCGGCCGGGACCGGGCGGCCGGCGTTGAGCAGCAGCACGGCCAGCAGCGTGCGCTGCCGCTCGCCGCGCAACGCGACCCAGTGCCCGGGCGGCCCTTCGACGGCGAGCGGCCCGAGCACGCCGAAGTGAGCCATGGCCACCCTCCCTGTGCCGGAACGGCCACCGTAGCGAAGGGGTCCGACAAAACCGGGCGGTGCGGGGCGGGAACCGGACGGGGTCCTCTAGGCTCCAAACCGGCAAATCGGGAACGTCGGCAGGGGAGCGCTCGTGTCAGCTGGAGGCGGAACCAAGGCGATCATCGCGGCGCTCGGCGCGAACGCCGGAATCGCGGCCGCGAAGTTCGTCGGCTTCCTCGTCACCGGGTCGTCGTCGATGCTCGCCGAGTCCGTGCACTCGCTGGCCGACACGACGAACCAGGGCCTGCTCCTGCTCGGCCAGAAGACGTCGAAGCGGGAAGCCGACAAGGAGCACCCGTT
This sequence comes from Amycolatopsis vancoresmycina, assembly GCF_000716785.1. GTDB lineage: Bacteria > Actinomycetota > Actinomycetes > Mycobacteriales > Pseudonocardiaceae > Amycolatopsis > Amycolatopsis vancoresmycina. The sequence continues at coordinate 405,682 of NZ_JNYY01000004.1, read as the reverse complement.
CGGCTACGGCCGCGACCGGTACTTCTACTCCTTCATCGTCGCGCTGATGCTGTTCACCCTCGGCTCGGCGTTCGCGATCTACGAAGGCATCCACAAGATCGGCCACCCCGAGCCGCTCGACTCGCCGATCGTCGCCGTGATCATCCTCCTGGTCGCGGTCGGCCTGGAGGGCTACAGCTTCTACACCGCGGTCGGCGAGTCGAAGAAGATCAAGGGCGGCGCGACCTGGTGGGGGTTCATCCGCCAGGCCAAGGAGCCCGAGCTGCCGGTGGTCCTCCTCGAGGACGCCGGCGCGCTGCTCGGCCTGGTCTTCGCGCTGCTCGGCGTCGGGCTGTCGGTCGTCACGGGCGACCCGGTCTGGGACGGCATCGGCACCCTCGCGATCGGCCTGCTGCTCGGCGTCATCGCGATCATCCTCATCGTCGAGATGAAGAGCCTGCTCATCGGCGAAGGCGCCACCGAGGGCGTGCTCGCGACGATCGTCGACGAGCTCGCCGCGGGCAAGGTCGAGCGGGTCATCCACATCCGCACCCAGTACCTGGGCCCGGACGAGCTGCTCGTCGCGGCGAAGCTGGCCATGGTGCCGGGCCTCGACACCGCCGAGGTGGCCACGGCCATCGACGACGCCGAGGCGCGCGTGCGGGCCAAGGTGCCGGTCGCGAAGCTGATCTACCTCGAACCGGACCTCGACCGCAGCCTCACGCGGTAGCCGGAGATCCACTCCGGGGGTCTTCGGACGGCCGTCACCGGCTTGACCCGTTAGGGTGACCTACTGCGATACATGCAGGCCAGCCGCAGGAGGTCAACGGTGCCCGGAACGGGATTGTGGCGCACTAAATCGATCGAACAGTCCATTAAGGACACCGACGAGCCGGACACCAAGCTCCGGCGGAACCTGAGCGCGTGGGACCTCACGGTCTTCGGCGTCGCCGTCGTCATCGGCGCCGGCATCTTCACGCTGACCGCGCGCACGGCGGGCGACTACGCCGGCCCGTCGGTCTCGCTGGCCTTCGTGTTCGCCGCGATCGCCTGCGCGCTGGCGGCGCTGTGCTACGCGGAATTCGCCTCGACCGTGCCGGTCGCGGGCAGCGCGTACACGTTCTCCTACGCCACCTTCGGCGAGTTCATGGCGTGGATCATCGGCTGGGACCTGATCCTCGAGCTCGCCGTCGGCGCCGCCGCGGTGTCCAAGGGCTGGTCGGTCTACCTCGAGACGGTGCTCGGCTACCTGTTCGGCAAGGGCACCACGACGACGTTCGACATCGGGAGCGTGACCGTCGACTGGGGCGCGCTGCTCGTCGTGGCGATCCTGACGACGCTGCTGGCCGTCGGCACAAAGCTGTCGTCGCGGGTGTCCATGGTGATCACCGGGATCAAGGTCGCCGTGGTGCTGTTCGTGATCATCCTCGGGCTGTTCTACATCAAGGGCGCCAACTACACGCCGTACATCCCGCCGGGCGAGACCGGCGGGGCCGGCCAGACCGGGGTCGACCAGTCGCTGTTCTCCCTGATCGCGGGCGGCGCGAGCAGCTCGTTCGGCGTCTTCGGCCTGCTGGCCGGCGCCTCGCTGGTGTTCTTCGCGTTCATCGGGTTCGACATCGTCGCGACCACCGCGGAGGAGACGAAGAACCCGCAGAAGGCCGTCCCGCGCGGCATCATGGGCTCGCTGGCCATCGTGACCGTGCTGTACGTCGCGGTGTCGCTGGTGGTCGTCGGCATGACGTCCTACAAGGACCTCGCGACCAAGGCGGGCGACGGCAGCCACAAGACCCTCGCCACGGCGTTCTCCGCGAACGGCGTCGACTGGGCGGCCAACATCATCTCCTTCGGCGCGCTGGCCGGCCTGACCACCGTCGTCATGGTGCTGATGCTGGGCCAGGTCCGGATCATCTTCGCCATGTCGCGGGACGGCCTGATGCCGCGCGGCCTGGCGAAGACCGGCGAGCACGGCACGCCGAAGCGCGCGACGCTCATCGTCGGCGGCCTGGTCGCGCTGGCGGCCGGCTTCTTCCCGGCGGACAAGCTCGAAGAGATGGTCAACGTCGGCACGCTCTTCGCGTTCGTGCTCGTCTCGGCCGGGGTGCTGGTGTTGCGCCGGACGCGGCCGGACCTGCCCCGCGCGTTCAAGGTCCCGCTGGTGCCGCTGATCCCGATCCTGGCCATCCTCGCCTGCCTGTGGCTGATGCTGAACCTGACCGTGCTGACCTGGCTGCGGTTCCTCGCCTGGATGGTGCTGGGCGTGGTGTTCTACTTCGCCTACAGCCGGCGGCATTCGCTGCTGGGCAAGCGGCAGGCCGGCGGGCTCGACGAACCCGTCGAGGCGCCCCGAGCCTGACTTGCGGCCGAAAAGCCCCGCCGAACTGGATCCCCAGGTCGGCGGGGCTTTTTCCGTTTGGTTGCGTAACGCGAGGTTACGGCTTGATCAAGAGGATCTTGCGATTCGTGCGCAAAGGGGGACCCCTGGTAAGGGGCCGAGTGACGTGCGATACCTTTCGAGCCTCCGTGTGCCACTGACGGGTGAATTACAGCCGCGTGATTCCCACGTTCAGTGGCATTGCGATCCCCCGATTTCGCCGTTCCTCCCCCGATCGGTACTGGAGAACTCATGCGCAGACGTACCTTCCGCGGCGCCGTCGCGGTCATGGCGCTCACCACGGCCGCCCTCATCGGCACCGCCGGCTCCGCGCTGGCCTGCTGGAGCCCCGACGACCGCTCGAACCCGATTCCGGACCGCAGCCACTCGAAGTGCGCGGACGGCCAGGACAAGGTCACGCAGGACGACGTCGACTTCACCGGTGGCGTGGGCCAGAAGACGCTGACCATCACGAAGGTCCACGATGGCGTCACCGTGAACCGCATCGTCGTCATCGGCGGCGACGACGGCTTCAACGAGTACATCCCGGGCAAGAAAGGGCTGTCGAAGGACGCGCCCTGGAGCGGCCTCAAGTCGACGCTGACCAGCCACCGCCAGGAAACCAACATCGACAAGTGGTTCCTGTGCGGCAAGAAGACCACGAAGCCGACCGAGACCGTCACGGCTCCGCCGACCAAGCCGACGAAGCCGGCCGAGACCACCAAGCCGAGCGCCCCGGCGACCTCGGACACCTCGGTCGCGCCGACCAGCTCCACCACCGCTCCGGCCGCCGTCCCGGCGGGCAACGAGTCGGGCACCGGTGGCGGCCTGGCCAACACCGGCTTCGACAACGCGTGGCTGATCTGGGTCGGCGGGCTGCTGCTCGTCGCCGGTGGCGGCCTGCTCGCGCTGCTGAAGTTCCGCCGTAAGGCTTCCGAGTGAAGCTGAGCTAGTTCCCGGTCGAAGGCCCCTCGCTCCGCGCGCGAGGGGCCTTCACCGTTTCGGGGGAAAGTCCCCGAAGAGCGAGCCCTGCTCGCCCCAGGACGGCTTGCCGAGGCCGGCGGCCATCGCGACGGCGTGGTCCCATTCGGCGTCGACGACGTAGTCCTGGTGCTTGAGCACCCCGGGCGCCCAGCGGTGCCGCCCGGTCGGGCCGCGCAGCGGGTCCGGCAGCCAGTGGTCGCCGCCGAGGATCAGGACGCCGGTGCCGTCGGCCGTCGCCGACACCGGGCCGAAGCCGCCGTCCGGGAGGAACCCGACGCCGTGCAGCCGCCGGTCGGCGACCGAGTGCCGCCACGTCGTCACGCCGCCGCCGAAGATGTCGGTGCCGCGGCACAGTGCCCGCCACCGGCCGTCGAGGTCGGCGAAGAGCCGCTCCAGCGCTTCCTGCGGCAGCAACGCCGGGAACGCGCGTTGGTAGCCCCACTGCAGCGGGGAGCCGGCGGTGAGCACGCCGACGCGCTCGAGGTCCGCCGGCGGCAGCTCGGCGGCCAGCCGGGCGGCGGCCATGAGCGTGAGCAGGCTGCCGAGGTTGTAGCCGGAGAGCACCACGCGTGTCCCGGGTTCGGCGAGGTGCTCGCGCGCCCGCGCGGCCAGTTCGGGGACGACCTTGAGCGCGTAGCAGGGCGGCACCGTCGGGTGCGCCGCCCGCGGCCAGAAGCACACGAGGTCGGCCAGCGCGCCGAGGTGGCGGCTGCGCTGCGGGGTCCGCGCGGCCGTGTAGACGACCCGCAGCAGGCCCGCGGCCAGCGCGCCGAGCGCGACCACGCCGATCGCGGACAGCGGGCCGAACCAGCCGGGGACCAGCCCGAACCCGAACCGCAGCACCAGCAGCGCCGCGCCGCCCGCGGACATCGCCGACGCCACCGCGAGCGCCAGGTGGTGCAGGTGCCGCCGTTCCCACGCCGACCGCGCCCACGCCGCCGCAGCCTGGGCTTCCTGCTGCCGGTCGTGCTCCATCAGCTCGACGATCTCCGGGATGCCGCGCCGCAGCCGCCGCAGCGGGACGGCGACCGCGAAACCGAGCACGCCGAGCACCGCGGCCAGCGCCAGCCCGGCCCCCCACAGGACCGTGACCAGCAGGTACGTCGTCGGCACCTGCAGCAGCCCGGCGCCGGAAAGGCGCCGGAGCGCCTCGGCGAGGCCGGCGCCGAAGCCGCCGCCGAGCAGGCCGGCCAGCGCGAGCACCGGCGCGGCCGCCCAGCCGCCCATCCACGGCCGCAGCCGCTGCGGCTTGTGCCGCCAGCCGGGCCGGGCCAGCAGCGCGGCCGGGGCGAGGAACAGCGCGAACAGCACCGTGACCGCGACCAGGGCCGCACCGAGGCCTTCGACGACGCCGTTGGTGCCCGGCAGCGGGCCGGTGCCCAGCCGCAGCCGCACCGCGGCCACGACGACGAGCAGGGTCGCGAACGCGAGCACCCCGGGGCGGGCGAACCGGCCGGTGTCGACGCCGATCGCGGCGGCGACGACGGTGGCGAGCACCACGGCCAGCGTGACGATCCAGGCGACGACGTCGACGGTGTCGCCGGGCACCCGGAACGGTCCGCCGAGCAGCAGCAACGCGACCGACGCCAGCGCCGCCACGGTGTGCAGGCAGCGCAGGGCCGGCGTCTCCGGGTCGGCGCGCATCCGCAGCGGCCCGCCGGTGAGGTCGCCGTCGGCGTGCACCGCCCAGGTCGCGCTCGAAATCCGGTGCAGGACGAAGATCACGGCGAGCAGCGGCAGCACGCCGACGGCGATCCTCGCGGGCACCGAGCGGACCGCGTCGGGGATCGCGGGCAGGCAGCCGGAGCCGGGCGCGAGGCACTGCGCGGCGAACAGGTCGAGCGCGATCGCCGCGAGCTGGCCCATCAGCAGCATCGTCAGCAGCAGGGCGCCGACGCGCAGCAGGCCGCGGCACACGGCACCGAGAACGCGCGCGAGCCGGCGGTCCGGGACCGGTGGCAGCATCCAGAAGGCGACGTTGGCCAGTGAGAACGGGAACAGCAGCGCCCAGGTGGCCTTCGTGGCGCCGCCGGAGGTCATGCCGTGCCACAGGTAGCCTTCGAGCGTTCGCGGGATCGACCGGCCGAGCGCCGGCAGCACCGGCCCGGGCGCCGGGCGGCGCAGCCGGTCCGCCGGGCGGACCACCCGGCCCAGCCCGTCGCCGGCGACGTCGACGGTCGAAACGGCGTCGAGGAGTGTCTCCCCGCTGGTGCCCACGAGGCCGGCGACGCGGATTTCCACGACGCGGGTGTCGGGGCCGGGCATGGCCACGGTAAGGGCCTCCTAACACTTCTAGGGACAGTCGAGCGGACAACGGTAGTGTTCGTGTGTCATCGAGTCTTGGAGGAATCGCCACTATGACCCCCGAAAGCGTTGCCAAGCGGCACGAGACCCGCAACGGCATCGAGTTCGCCGTCGCCGACCTCGAGGCCGCCGAGTTCGGCCGCAAGGAGATCCGCCTCGCCGAACACGAGATGCCGGGACTGATGGCGCTGCGGCGCGAATACGCGGAGGTCTACCCGCTGCGCGGGGCGCGCGTGTCCGGTTCGCTGCACATGACGGTGCAGACCGCGGTGCTGATCGAGACGCTGGTGGCGCTGGGCGCGGAGGTGCGCTGGGCCTCCTGCAACATCTTCTCGACGCAGGACCACGCGGCCGCCGCGGTCGTCGTCGGCCCGCACGGCACGACCCAGGAGCCCAAGGGCGTCCCGGTGTTCGCGTGGAAGGGCGAGTCGCTCGAGGAGTACTGGTGGTGCACCGAGCGGATGCTCACCTGGGACGGCGAGGGCCCGAACATGATCCTCGACGACGGCGGTGACGCCACGATGCTGGTGCACAAGGGCACCGAGTTCGAGAAGACGGGTGTCGTGCCGACCCCGGACGAGAACACCTCGGACGAGTTCCGCGTGTTCCTCGAGCTGCTGCGCGCGTCGGTGGCGGCGGACACCGGCAAGTGGACGAAGATCGGCGAGGGCATCCACGGCGTCACCGAGGAGACGACGACCGGCGTCCTGCGCCTGTACCAGCTGGCGGCGGCGGGCGAGCTGCTGTTCCCGGCGATCAACGTCAACGACGCGGTGACGAAGTCGAAGTTCGACAACCGCTACGGCATCCGCCACTCCCTGATCGACGGCATCAACCGCGGCACCGACGTCCTGATCGGCGGCAAGGTCGCGGTGGTCTGCGGCTACGGCGACGTCGGCAAGGGCGCCGCGGAGTCCCTGCGCGGCCAGGGCGCGCGCGTGATCGTCACGGAGATCGACCCGATCTGCGCGCTGCAGGCGGCGATGGACGGCTACCAGGTCAGCACGCTGGAGAACGCGCTCCCCGAGGCCGACATCGTCATCACGACGACCGGCAACAAGGACGTCGTGCTGGTCGAGCACATGGCGAAGATGAAGCACCAGGCGATCCTGGGCAACATCGGCCACTTCGACAACGAGCTCGACATGGCGGGCCTCGCCCGTTACCCGGGCATCCGCCGCGTGAACATCAAGCCGCAGGTCGACGAGTGGGTGTTCCCGAACGGCAACACGATCATCGTGCTGTCGGAGGGCCGCCTGCTGAACCTGGGCAACGCGACCGGGCACCCGTCGTTCGTGATGTCGAACAGCTTCTCCAACCAGGTGATCGCGCAGGTCGAGCTGTTCACCAAGCACGAGGAGTACGACAACGAGGTGTTCCGGCTGCCCAAGAAGCTGGACGAGAAGGTGGCGAAGATCCACCTCGACGCGCTCGGTGGTGAGCTGACGAAGCTGACTAAGGCGCAGGCCGAGTACATCGACGTGGACGTCGAGGGCCCGTTCAAGCCGGAGCACTACCGGTACTGAGGTTTTCGCTGGTCAGGGCCGCCCCGAAAGTGTTCGGGGCGGCCCTTTGTCCTGCGCCGTGAACAGTGATAGCACGAATGGGTGATGTGTTATCATGGTGTCGTGAAGCAGTTGATCACGAGGATCGACGACGAGCTGCACGCCCGGCTGAAGGCCCGAGCCGAAGCCGAGGGGCGCAGCATGAACGACCTGGTCACGGAAGCGTTGAGGGGCGTAGTGGCGAAGACCGAAACCCGGGCGGACTGGAAGCGGCGCTTGATCGCCGAAGGCAAGATCGTGCACGTGGAGCCCCCGGCTCAGGTGCCGACGCTCGACGAAATCGAAGAATTGTCCCGAGGGTGGGGCACTGCTGTCAGCGAAGCACTCGACTGGACCCGAGGGGAGTGGTGACCGTGCTGTATGTCGACACCAGCGCGTTGGTCACGGCTTACCTGCGGGACGAGCCGGAACACGACAAGTTCCGCGAGCTGCTCCTCGAAGGCGGTGACCCGATCATGAGCAGCGACTTCACCCGCATCGAGTTCGTCGGCGCGATGACGGCCGCCAAGCGGACCGGCCGCATCCCCGATCCCGCGGCGCTGCTGGCGCACTTCGATCACTTCGCCTCCCCGGACGGTGACCTGCTGCTCATCCCGTTCGATCCGGAACGGGTGATTCCCGCCGCGAGCCGGCTGGTCGCCGAGAACTACCCGGTGCGCACACTCGACGCGATCCACATCGCGGTCGCGATGCACTCCACGGCGGAGCTGACCGCAGGCGACCCGGTCACCTTCGTCACGCGTGACGAACGGCAGGCCGACGCGGCCAAGGCCAACGGATTCGAGGTGCTCTGACCGAGTCCGGCGCCGAACACCGCGGGCGTCAGTTCCACTCCACGGCGACCCCGGCCAGCCCGGGCCCGGCGTCGCTGAAGAACGCGCTGCTCACCCCGCCCATGTCGCACGCCAGTTCCTCCGCCACCACCGGCAGCGCGTCGTCTCGTGCCCGCACCTGACGGGTGCACCGGGCCGGCAGCGCGTTGCGGTCGAAACGCAGCTGGACCAGGTAACTCGCGCAGCGGTCGCGCAGCATCCGGTAGTACCCCGGCGACGCCGACCCCGAGTCGTCGCGGACCTCGAAGCAGAACACGTGGATGTCGCCCTCGGCGAGCTTGCGGTCGAACAGCAGCTCCGTCGCCATCGTGTCCGCGTCCGGGTTGCGGCGCATCCGGCCCACGCGGCAGCCCTCGTCCGTGATCAGCTCGACGTCGTCGATGCGGCAGCCCGGGTCGCCGTTGTACACCGTCAGGTACCGGTCCGGGCCGTGCCGGCGCGCCCGCGTCACCAGCCGCGTGCGCAGGCTGACCTGGCGGTGTTCGGCGTCGAACGTGATCGTGTCGTGGACCGACAGCAGTTCGAGGTCCGCGTTGTAGTGGTTCGACGACGGGTACGCGCCCAGCTCGGCCAGCAGGTCCTCGACGATCGAGCCCATGTCGCCGGAACGCAGGTCGTGGAACGACGCCGCCGGCTGGTGGCCGCGGCGGACCAGGCGCGGGCCGATCAGCACCACGAGGGCATCGGCCGGCAGCTGGAGGACCGATTCCAGGGCCCGGACCGCCGGCAGCGCCTTCGGCACCTCGGGCTGGCGGAGGCCGCGTTGCCAGTAACTCAGCGTCGACTGTCCGATTTGGACGCCACGCAGCGCGAGGTGCGCCCGCAGCCGCGCCAGTGACAGCCCGCGGTAGGCGATCGCGAGCCGCAACGCGTGGTGGAACTCACCCGTGCGGAGTGCCTCGGTCAGCTCTTTGGGCAGTTCGGCGACCGATGCCCGGGTCGTGCGGGCGCCATCGATGATCAGTGGGAGGTTCCCGTCTTGTGCCACCGCTCGTCCCTTCACCCGACCAGTGTGTGCGCTGGGCGTGAACACCGCGGAACGTTCACGTTAGCAGCGTAGGGTGGGCGTGCCGACCCCCGTTCAGGGTGGTTGGCCTCCTTGAGGTGACTGTTCCGCGTTCCGGCTGTGCCCCGGAACGGTCCGTTCCGCCGGATGGCGTTCTTGCTCCTTGTGACGGCGTTGTTCACCGTTGTGACCACCGCTGGTTCGCCCACGTTCGAGCAGGAGGCCGTCCGTGCTGGTGAAGTCGAGCCAGGTTCACGCCGTACTGGCTTTGAGCCTGCTGTTGTGCCTGGTCGCACCGGTCACCGCCGGAGCCGCGCCCGGAGTGCCGTCGACCTACCGGAACCAGATCGTGCTGCAGCTCCAGCAGAAGAACCAGTGGTGCTGGGCGAGTTCGGGCGCCACCATCGCCGCCTACCACGGCCTCGCCGTCAGCCAGACGCAGTTCTGTCAGCTCGCTCACAGCGAAACCGGCGCGGACTGCGCGAACCTCCCGGGCACCCTCGCCGACCCGCAGCGCGCGTTCGCGAAGCTCGGGTTCAGCTCGCCGGGCCGCTACCTCGACCGGCGGATCCCCTACGCCGACGTCCGGACGCAGACCGCGGCGAACCGGCCGGTCGAAACCCGCGTCGGCTACCGCTCGGGCGGCGGCCACGCCCACGTCCTCTACGGCTACGACACCCGCGGCGACTGGGTGTTCTGGGGCGACCCCGGCCCGGCCAAGCGCTACAACTGGTCGACCTACGGCTACTACGCGCACAATTCGTCGTTCACCTGGACGCACACGCTCACCGGGATCGCCCGATGAGCAGGCGGGCGCTCGTGCTCGCCGTGCTGACCGGCGCGGCGCTGCTGATGACGGCTCCGGTGTCAGGCGCGGCCCAGGCCGCCGGCATCAGCAGCGCCGACGCTGTGGCCGCGCACACCGCGGCCGCGGGTCTCCAGGACACGCTCGTGCGGTTCTTCGCCGCGGCGCCGGACGCGAAGGGGCCGGTGACGGTCGAGGTCACGCCGGACACCTTCCCCGTATACGAGCTTTCGCCGGACTTCGTCGCGGGCAAGCCCGACGCGGCCCCGGGCGACTTCGCCTACTTCGCGATCCCCGTGCGTGCCTCCGACGGCCGGACCGCGACGCTCTGGTCGGTCCGCGGCTCCGACGGCGCCTGGCAGATCGGCAACATCGCCTCGGGTGACGTCGAAGGCGGGTACGCCCGCAAGCTGCCCGCGGGCGCCCAGCTGCTGCACGAACCGCAGATCGACGCCTGGTACGCGGTCGACGGCCGCCGTGTCACGTCGCTGGCCGACGGCAAAGCGGTCGCCGACTACCAGCGGACCGTCGCAGCCCGCTACGCCGACAAGCTCCCCGGCTCGGCCTACGCCCGCAACGGCGAGGCCGGCGGCTTCGACGCCACCTCCCAGGTGATGCCCCGCGGCGACGGCGGCCCGGCGCCCGCCGGCCACGACACCGGCTGGGTGCCGCTGCTGATCCTCGTCGGCGTGCTCGCGGTCAGCGGCGCCGGTTACGTGCTCCACCTGCGGCGGAACCCCGCCTAGACGAACCGGCGGGCTCGGCGTCGATCCCCTTCCACCGAGCCCGCCGGTCCACCACCGCTAGGGTTTCCCCCGTGGGTCGACTGGTGGTCATCGAAGGGCTCGACGGCGCGGGCAAGCGCACGCTGGCCGACGGGCTGACGGCGGCGCTCGGCGCGAAGGGCGCGAGTGTCGCGTCGCTCGCGTTCCCGCGCTACGGCAAGAGCGTGCACGCCGACCTCGTCCGCGAGGCGCTGCACCGCGGGCACGGCGACCTCGCCGACTCCGTGTACGGCATGGCCCTGCTCTACGCGCTGGACCGCAGCGGCGCCGCGGACGAGATCCGCGCACTGCGGGACGCGCACGACGTCGTCCTGCTCGACCGGTACGTCGCCTCCAACGCCGCGTACGCGGCCGCGCGGCTGCGGCAGGACGCCACCGGCGAAGTCGTGAAGTGGGTGTGGGACCTGGAAGTCGACCGCTTCGGCCTGCCCCGTCCGGACGCACACCTGCTCCTGCGCGTCGCCCCGGCGGTCGCGGCCGAGCGCGCCGAACGCCGTGCGGCGACCGAAACCGGCCGCGAGCGCGACGCCTTCGAGACCGACGACGGGCTGCAGCGGCGGTGCGCGGCCGTCTACGACGGGCTCGCCGCGGCCGGCTGGCTGGCGCCGTGGCACGTGCTGGACGGCGTCGCGGGCGTCGACCTCGAGGCGCTGGCGACGTCGCTGCTAGGCCAGTAGCCGGGCGGGGTCGAACTGCGCGATCGGGTGCGCCGTCGCCCCGTCGACCACCAGATCGGCGAGGATTTCGCCGATCACGGGGGCGAACTTGAAGCCGTGGCCGGAGAACCCGCACGCGAGCACCACGCGCTCTTCGGCCGGGTGCGGGGCGAGCACGAAGCTTTCGTCGGCCGTGTCGGTGTACATGCAGGTCGCGGCCCGGAGGAACGCGCCGGGCAGCGTCGGCAGGTGCCGTTTCAGCACGGCCTCGATCTCGTGGACCTCGTCGCCCGACACGGTCCGGTCGATGCCGTCGGGGGTGCACGTCCGGCCGCCGCCGTGGAACGCGACCTTCACGCCGTCCGCGGGCGCGTTGTGCGCCGGGAAGCCGTAGAACGTGTAGCCGTCGGCTTCCCAGATGTAGACGGGGTGGTCCCGGAACGGCGCGATCCCGCCCGACGGCGCGAACCAGTACTGCACCTGCCGCCGGACCGTGAAGGCGACGCCGAACCCGAGCAGCAGCTCGGCGGCCCACGCGCCGGGGCACAGCACCAGGCGGTCGGCCGTGTAGTAGCTGTGCGACGTCCCGACGCGCACCCCGCCGGCCATCGTGCTCCAGGTGAACACCTTCTCTTCGTGGTGCAGTTCGGCGCCGCACCGCGCGGCGAGCTGCAGGTGTGCGGCCACGGTGCCCTCGGGGGACACGAGCCCGGCGCCCGGCTCGTACAGCGCGACTTCGTCCGGCGAAGGCGTCATGGTCGGGAACCGGCGGCGGATCCCGGCCGCGTCGAGGAGTTCGTGCGGGATGCCGAAGGCGCGGGCCGACGCCGCGCTGCCGGTGATCGTGCGCGAGTCCGCCGTGCCGACCATGAGCCCGCCGCAGCGGGTGAACAGCCGTCGTCCGCTGTCGCGCTCGAGGCCCTCCCACAGTTCGTGCGCCCGCAGCAGCAGCGGCACGTACTCGGGGCCTTCCAGGTACGCCTGGCGGGTGATCCGCGAACCGCCGTGGCTCGACCCGCGGTTGTGCACCGGCGCGAACTGGTCGATGCCGAGCACCCGCTGCCCACGCTGCGCCAGCCGGTACGCCGCGGCGCTGCCCATTCCGCCGAGCCCGACGACGATCACGTCGTAGTGCGTCACGCCGCCCTCCCGTATCCATCCACAGTGGACAGTTGTGGCACGGCGGCCGGGGTTGTGTCTGTTGTGGACAGTACTGGCAGTGCTGGTGCTGCCATGACTTCCTCCGGGCGTCGAAGTTGCGCCTTCAGCAACAACGTGCGTGATGCGCGACGCGGTGTCAAGCGCCCGAACGGTGCCCGCTAGTCCCGGAAGTACCCCAGCTGCGCGGAAAGCTCGTCCGCCGCCTCGGTCATCGGCTTCACGATCTGCTTCACGCGCTGCTTCGAAAGCCGGTACGACGGGCCGGACGCGCTCATCGCCGCGACGACCTCCCCGCCCGGCCCGTGGATCGGCACCGCGACGGCGTGCATGCCCAGCTCGAGTTCCTCGTAGCAGGCCGCGTAGCCGTCTTCGAGGACCCGGTCCAGCTCGGTCAGCAGCTCGTCCGGCTCGACCGTCGTGCGCGGGGTGTACTGCTCCAGCTTGCGCTTAAGCACGCGCTTGCGCTCGGTCTCGCCCATGTGGGCCAGCAGGACCTTGCCGCTGGAGGTCGCGTGCAGCGGCGTGCGCTGGCCCGTCCAGTTCTGGGTGGTGATCGCGGCCGAGCCGCGGGCCTGGCTGATGTTGATGGCCACGCCGTCGTCGGCGATGGCGATGTTCACCGTCTCGCCCAGTTCCTCGGCCAGCGCCAGGCAGCTGGCCCGGCCCAGTTTCGCCAGGTCCATGCGGCCGGTCGCGGCGCCGGCCAGCCGGACGACGCCGAACCCGATGGCGTACTTCCCGCGTTCGCCGAGCTGCTCGACCAGGCCTCTCGTCTCCAGGACGCTCAGCAGCCGCGACGCCGTCGACTTGTGGACGCCGAGCTCGCCCGCGATCTCGGTGATGCCGGTTTCGCCGTTGCGCGCGAGCAGCTCCAGCACGCTGATGGCCCGGTCGACCGACTGCACCTGGCTCTGAGTTGCGTTGCCCGAGTCCTGGTTCCGCATGGCGCAACAGTATCCGTTTCGGTGGGTTCCTATCGGCTGAGTGGGCGAATCTCTTGACGGCGAGGCCCCCTGACCTGGATTGTTGCGCAAGGAGCACAGCGTCTCGCAATGCGCAACTTTTACGTACCGTCCCGGCATCCTGTCAGTCGTTCTCCGGAGGCCCCGATGATCCGAGCCTGCGCCGTCGCCGACCTGCCCGCAGGAGAGGCTCTCCGCCTCGACGGCCCCGCCCCGATCGCGGTGTTCCACACCGAAGCCGGCTTCTTCGCCGTCGACGACACCTGCACGCACCAGGACGCCTCGCTCGCCGACGGCTGGCTCGAAGGCTGCTTCGTCGAATGCCCGCTGCACGCCTCGCAGTTCGACCTGCGCACCGGCGTGCCCACCTGCCTGCCGGCGAAGCAGCCGCTGCGGACGTACCGCGTGGTCGTGGACGGCGGCGTCGTGTACGTCGACGCGCCCGTCCCCGCCGTTCCCTGAACTTTCCTCGCAGGTCCGCGGAGGCCGCGCCGGGGGACTCCGAGCCCGCCGGCGCGGCCTCCGCGGACCGTCCACCGGCACCCGGATGGAGCAGGACCGGGCCGCGATCTTGATCTTTCTGGTGGTCAAACACGCGGGTCGTGCGTGCGGGCGCCGGAACTAGTGCGAATATGTGGACATGAAGGCACGTGTTCTCGTGGTCGACGACGACCCCGCACTCGCGGAGATGCTCACCATCGTGCTCCGTGGGGAGGGGTTCGACACGGCGGTGGTCGCCGACGGCTCACGCGCGCTGCCCGCGCTGCGTGAGCTGAAGCCGGACCTCGTCCTGCTCGACCTGATGCTGCCCGGGATGAACGGGATCGACGTCTGCAAGGCGATCCGCGGCGAGTCCGGGGTGCCGATCGTCATGCTCACCGCCAAGAGCGACACCGTGGACATCGTCCTCGGCCTGGAGTCCGGCGCGGACGACTACGTGGTCAAGCCGTTCAAGCCGAAGGAGCTGGTCGCGCGGGTCCGGGCCCGCATGCGCCGCACCGAGGCCGAGCCCGCGGAGTCGCTCACCATCGGCGACCTGGCGATCGACGTGCCGGGCCACGAGGTCACCCGCGAGGGCAAGGCGATCCCGCTGACCCCGCTGGAGTTCGACCTGCTGGTGGCGCTGGCCCGCAAGCCGCGCCAGGTGTTCACCCGCGAGGTGCTGCTGGAGCAGGTCTGGGGCTACCGCCACGCGGCCGACACCCGGCTGGTGAACGTGCACGTCCAGCGCCTGCGGTCGAAGGTCGAGAAGGACCCGGAGCACCCCGAGGTGGTGTTGACCGTTCGCGGTGTCGGGTACAAGGCCGGCCCGCCGTGATGAGTCGATGAGCACGGAGACCGGCAGACGGCTCCCCGCGTTCGCGCGCTCGACGGCACGCCTGGTCCGGCGTGTCGTCGTTTTCGCGCGCCGCCGTGCGGTCGCGTTCAACGAGCTGTGGAAGCACTCGCTGCAGTTCCGCGTGACGGTGTCGACGCTGGCGCTGTCGTCGGCCGTGGTCTTCGTGCTGGGCATGGTGCTGCAGAACCAGATCACCGAACGGCTGCTCGACACCAAGCGCGACGCGGCGATCGCGCAGACCCGCGCGGCCGCGGACACCGCGGCCGGTGAGCTGGTCGGCCTCGGTTCCGAGAACGACGAGGCGCTGACGAACCGGCTCGAAAACGCGCTGAAGAAGATCGCGATCACCCCGACCAGCCAGGACGCGGCCGGCTCGGCGGCGGGCACGTTCGTCCCGGTGCTCGCCAGCGGCGGCCGCAACCAGTCCGGCGACCCGGCGTCGGCGGGCCCGTTCGAGAACGTGCCGCCGCGGCTGCGCCAGTTCGTCGAAGCCGACCAGACGAGCTGGCTCGAGCACACCGTCACCGACGACGGCGGCAGCCGCACGACGTATCTGATCGTCGGCACGCCGCTGAACACCGTGGCCAGCCCGCTGCAGCTGTACCTGCTGTTCCCGCTGACGACCGAGCAGAACACGGTTTCGACCGTGCAGAACACGCTGCTGGTCGGCGGCCTCGTGCTGCTGCTCCTGCTGGCCGGCATCACGAACCTGGTGACGCGGCAGGTGGTGCGGCCGGTCCGCCAGGCCGCGGCGGCGGCCGAGCAGTTCGCCGGCGGCGACCTCGACCAGCGGCTCGCCGTGCTCGGCGAGGACGACCTGGCGAAGCTCGCGGTGTCCTACAACGAGATGGCCGCCAGCATCCAGCGCCAGATCCGCCAGCTCGAGGAGTTCGGCGGCCTGCAGCGCCGGTTCACCTCCGACGTCTCCCACGAGCTGCGCACCCCGCTGACCACCGTCCGGATGGCCGCGGACGTGCTGCACGCGTCCCGCGAGCAGTTCCCGGCCGGGCTCGCGCGCTCGACCGAGCTGCTGGTCGACGAGCTCGACCGGTTCGAAGCGCTGCTCGGCGACCTGCTGGAGATCAGCAGGCTCGACGCGGGTGTCGAGGAGCTGGCCGCGGAGTACATCGACGTCCGCCCGATCGCCACCCGCGCGGTCGAGCAGGTGCGGGTGATCGCCGGCAACGCGGGCAGCTCGGTCGAGCTGGTGCTGCCCGAGGACGAGGTGATCGCCGAGGTCGACGCCCGGCGCGTCGAGCGGATCCTGCGCAACCTGCTGGCCAACGCCGTCGACCACAGCGAAGGCAAGCCGGTGGTGCTGACGGTCGGGGCGAACGAAACCGCCGTCGCGATCACGGTCCGCGACCACGGCGTCGGCCTGCGGCCGGGCGAGGCGGACCTGGTGTTCAACCGGTTCTGGCGCGCCGACCCGTCGCGCAACCGGCGCACCGGCGGCACCGGCCTCGGCCTGGCGATCAGCCAGGAGGACGCGCGCCTGCACGGCGGCGAACTCGACGCGTGGGGCGAGCCCGGCCACGGCGCCTGCTTCCGGCTCCTGCTGCCGCGCAGCCAGGACGTGCCCGCCGGCGACCCGCCGCTGACCCTGCCGCCGCCGGACCGCTTCGCGGCCGAAGTGCCGCTCGGGATCATCGACGTCACGCCGGCGCCGGAGGCGATCTTTGCGGAACGTGAGGGAATCGGTCAGTGACGCAACACGCTTTTCGGGGGTCCGGGTGGCGGAGCCCCCGGCTCGGGGCGAAGCCCCGGTTGACACGGGTTCTTCTCTCGGTGCTGTGTTTCGTGCTGCTTGCCGGCTGTGCGAACGTGCCGCTGGAATCGCAGCCGCAGGTGGTCCCCGGCGAGCGTCAGGGGCAGAGCTCCGGTGACGTCGTGCCGGAGCCGCCGCCCGGCATCGACCCGCTGTCGCTGGTCCGCGCGTTCGTCGGGGCGACGCTCAAGCCGGGGCAGAACAACGCCGCCGCCCGCGCCTACCTGGACGAGCAGGGCCGTGCGGGCTGGCGGCCGAGCCGCAGCCTGACGATCATCCAGGACACCTTCGGCACGGTCTACGACACGAACCCGCCGCCCGACCCGAACACCCAGGTCGTCAACGTGCGCGGGGTCGACATCGGCTCGCTGGACCAGAACAGTGCGTTCGTGCCGGACCACAGCCCGGCGATGCTCCAGGTGAAGGTGCGCAAGCAGGCGAACGGCCAGTGGCGGATCGTCGACCCGCCCCCGGACCTGTACGCGACCGAGTCCGACTTCAGCGAGAACTACACGCCGGTGCCGGTGAGCTTCTATTCGGAGTCTTCGAACACGTTCGTCCCCGATCGGCGGTACGTGGTCGCGAAACCGCAGTCCGGGCTGCCGGGCCGGGTGATGGACCTGCTGGTCAGCGGGCCGTCGACGAGCCTGGCCGGCGCGGTGAAGAACCTGCTCGGCGAGCCGATCGAGATCGACACGAACGTCAAGAGCCTCGACGACGGGACGCTGGTGGTGCCGCTGACCGGCCTCACCGGGGTGCCGGACGACATCCGGAACCTGATCGCCGCGCAGATCGTGCTGTCGCTGCAGTACGTCACGTCGGCGCGGATCCGCATCCTCGCCGACGGCGCCCCGCTGGTGCCGAACCACCCGGACTGGCGGCTGAACGAGCTGCCCGCGTACGGCGCGTCGCTGTCGATCGGCCAGGAGCTGCTGGGCCTGATGACGGTGGGCGGCCGGGTCCGGTCCCTCGGCGACGGCGCCCCGGTGCCGGGCCCGGCGGGCAACGGCGGCTACGACGTGGTCAGCGCGGCCCAGTCGATCGACGGCAAGCGCCTGGCGGTGGTGGAGCGCGCGGACGGCGGAGTGCGGCTGCGGATCGGCGACCTGGGCCACGACCTGGCGCTGACCACCCTCGGCGGAAGCTCCCTGACTCGCCCGACCTGGCGCCCGGCCACCGGCGAGGTGTGGACGGTGGTCGACGAGCTCACGGTGTGCCGGATGGTCCTCGACCCGAACGGCCACTGGACGGCCCTGCAGGTCAACGCC
Organism: Amycolatopsis vancoresmycina; assembly: GCF_000716785.1. Taxonomy (GTDB): domain Bacteria; phylum Actinomycetota; class Actinomycetes; order Mycobacteriales; family Pseudonocardiaceae; genus Amycolatopsis; species Amycolatopsis vancoresmycina. The sequence goes on along the minus strand of NZ_JNYY01000004.1, from coordinate 387,893 downwards.
ACGGACCTGACCCAGCAGGGCGGCGTGACAGAGCTGCGCTTCTCCCGCGACGGCGCCCGCGTGGCGGCGGTGATCAAGGGCGAGCTGTGGGTGGCTTCGGTGGTCGTCAACGGCGATTCGGTGTCCCTGCGCGAGCCCCGCCACCTCCAGCAGCACGAGCTCGAGGACGTGGTGGACGTGGACTGGGTCGCCCAGGACGGCCTGGTGGCGGTGACGAAGTCCCCGTCCCAGCCGGTGGTCCGCGTGACGGTGGACGGCCAGCGGATGGACGCGTTCAACAGCAGCAACCTGACCCCGACGGTCCACGGCGTGACGGCGGCGCCCAGCCGTCCGATCGTGGTGGCGGACGCGAACGGCCTGTGGACGGCATCGGTGCTGGGGGAGGTGTGGCGCCCGCAGAGCCACACGATGAAGGACGCGGATCCGTTTTATCCGGGCTGATCTTTCGCTCGTGTGGGTGACGGCTGGAGCGCCGAAACTGTCGGTGCCGGTCGTGACACTGTCCGTGTGCTGAGGAAACTGATCGATCTGCTGATCCCGGCCCGCTGCGCTGCGTGCGGAGCGCGCGGGGAGCCGTGTTGTGCGCGGTGTGAGGGTGTTTGGGGCGCGGCCAGGGAGGTGTCACGCGCGCCGACGGCGGGGGTGGTGCGGGTGTTCGCGCTGGCCCGGTACCGCGGGGTGGGGCGGAAGTTGCTGATCGCGTTCAAGGAGCGGGGGCGTCGCGATCTGGCGCCGTCGCTGGGGAGGGTGCTGGCGGAGGCCCTCGTCGAGCTGCCGCTGGAGGTGGGCGGTCCGCCGGTCGACCGGGCGGCTCCCCATGCCACGGTCCTGCCGTTGGCCGTGCAGGTCCCGGCTCGGGCGATCTGCGCGGCCCCAGCGAGCCGCCGATCGGCTGCCGAGGTTCCGGACCGGGCGTTGTGTCTGGTCCCGGCGCCCAGCCGCCGGTCGGCCGCACGGGTGCGGGGTGGCCCCCACGTCGAGCGCCTAGCCAACGCCGCGGCGAGGGTGCTGGCGGCCCGGGGCATCGAGGTAGTGGTGGCCCCGGCCCTTGAGTTGGCTGCCGGAGCCCGCGATGCGGTCGGCTTGAGCCGCGAGCAGCGCATGGCCAACCTCACGGGCCGCTTGCGGTTCCGCGAGGCGGGGCGGCCGCCACCGGGCGTGCCGATCGTGGTGCTGGACGACGTGGTCACCACCGGAGCCACGGCAGCGGCCTGCACCCGAGCGCTGGCGGCGGAGGGATTTACGGTCTCCGCCGTCCTGACCCTGCTCGCAGCCGGCTGAACCGGGCGAGCTTCCCGAGGCATGGGAAGGAGCGATCCATACCACCACTGTGGCCCTTCGACGGCAGGAGCGCACGCCGGCCGATCATGTGACAGCTCGCGGCCCCGAGCCGGGCGGTCTTGCTTCGCCCGCTCAACGGGGTGACGGCCGCCGCCTCGGGTGGTGGGCTCGCCGTGCCCGGTCAGCGTGCTGCCCGGTCCCGCAGCGACAACCCGGACCCTCGCGCCGGGCGGCCTCGCCGCGCCCCTTCATCGTGCTGCCCAAGCCCCAGCGCCAACCCACCCCTCGAACCGGCCAGCCCGCCCCGAACCATCGCCGGGCCACACCACCTCACCCCAACCACACGCCCGCACACCCCGAACCACCGTGGTACCGGTTCCGCGCCACCCCCGCCAAAAGCCCCCACCCACCAATCCCCGCCCAGGTCGAGCCCACAATCCACCCCACCCCGCGCGCCCGGGTGACCCCCGCGTCACCTACACGAGTGACATCAACCGGGAACGCGAACGGACCGGCGGCCGTTGTCCGGGCATGAGGGTGCCGATCATCACCACCCGGCCGCCACACCACTCCACCGGAGTGGCGGCTGCGGGAGACCGGGCTGTCACCCTCGGCGTCCACCCGGGAACACCAGTGCGCCGTCCGTGTGAAAGCACGGCCACCGCGGCGCGTCCGACCAGCGGGTGTTTTGTGGTGCCCGCCCCGCGATCACTGCGCGGGGTGACCGAGTCCCATCCCCTGACATCCCCCGGCTCGGGGGCTGTTGTAACGGGCGTGAGGAAGCTAACGTGCTCCGCAATCAGCAATCCCCGCAGGCAGGGAGGTGACGAGCCCATGTCCCTGGCGCCGGAGGTGCGCTGAGTCCGCGCTCGGTCACCGGCACGAGACGTCGTGATCCGTCCCGAGTTCCTTCTCAGCCCGCGATCCGGGCTTACGTCCCCGCAATACCGGCGCCGTGTGTGAACACAACAGCTCGCAGTCATCTCAGCGAGGGAGGTCGTGTATGGACATCGTCGTTAAGGGCCGCAACGTGGAGGTGCCCGACCACTACCGGGCACTCGTCAGCGAAAAGCTGGCCCGTCTCGAGCGCTACGACAGGAAAGTCATCCGGTACGACGTGGAACTGTTCCACGAACCCAACCGGCGCCAGGCCAAGAGCTGCCAGCGCGTCGAAATCACCGGAAAGGGGCGAGGCCCGGCCGTACGCGCCGAAGCGTGTGCCGCCGACTTCTACGCGGCGCTCGATTCCGCAGTCACCAAGCTGGAAAACCGGCTGCGGAGGACACACGACCGGAGGCGCGTGCACTACGGCCGCAGCCGCCCGGAATCGGTCGCCGAAGCGACCTCGGCACTGCCGGGTGGTGGATCCCCGGCCGCAGCCAGTCCCGCCGCGCGTACCGCGGTGTTGGACGCACCCGAAGCCGAACCGCAGACGAACGGCTTCGCGAGTGCCGAAGAATTCCACCTGCCCCAGCAGCAGAGCTGGGCCGACGACGACCTGGGTCACCAGCCCGGCCGCGTCGTTCGCGAGAAGCAGCACACCGCGGAACCCATGACGGTGGACCAGGCTCTCTACGAGATGGAGCTGGTCGGCCACGACTTCTACCTCTTCAACGACTCCGACGCGGGCCGGCCCAGCGTGGTCTACCGGCGGAAAGGCTTCGACTACGGCGTCATCCGGCTCGGCTGAGCCGGGTAAAAGGGAGGTCAGCCGGAGGGCCCGCACGCGCTTGCGTGCGGGTCTTCCGCATGTCAGGACGTACGGCGTGTGCACACGAGCGCCACCGTTCCCTACGATGGGGGTGGGAAGGTGGCGCCGAACACGGCCGCCACCGCGGGAGAACCTGCCCGGGACCGGCCTGGGCGCGCTCATATTCAGCTAGTGAGGTCGACCGGATGGTGCTGAACCGCCTGCTCCGCGCGGGTGAGGGCAAGATGGTGAAGCGGCTGCGCAACATCGCCGATCACATCAACACCCTCGAAGACGACGTCAAGGACCTGACCGACGCCGAGCTGCGGGCCAAGACCGAGGAGTTCCGCAAGCGGAACAGCGACGGCGAATCCCTCGACGACCTGCTCCCGGAGGCCTTCGCGGTCGTCCGGGAAGCGGCCAAGCGGGTGCTGGGCCAGCGGCACTTCGACGTCCAGCTGATGGGCGGTGCGGCCCTGCACCTCGGCCAGGTCGCCGAGATGAAGACCGGCGAGGGCAAGACGCTCACCTGCGTCCTCCCCGCCTACCTGAACGCGATCCCCGGCAAGGGCGTCCACGTCGTCACGACGAACGACTACCTGGCCAAGCGCGACTCGGAGTGGATGGGCCGCATCCACCGCTTCCTCGGTCTCGAGGTCGGCGTCATCCTCTCGGAGCAGCAGCCGGACGTGCGGCGCTCCCAGTACAACGCCGACATCACCTACGGCACGAACAACGAGTTCGGCTTCGACTACCTGCGCGACAACATGGCGTGGAGCCTCGACGACTGCGTGCAGCGCGGGCACAACTTCGCCATCGTCGACGAGGTGGACTCGATCCTCATCGACGAGGCCCGGACGCCGCTGATCATCTCCGGCCCGGCCGACCAGTCGTCGCGCTGGTACGTCGAGTTCGCCCGGCTCGCGCCGCTGATGCAGGGCATCGACACCACCACGATGGGCTCGCGTGAGCGGGTCGAGAAGACGAACCTGATCAACTCGAAGTACCACTACGAGGTCGACCAGCGGAAGCGCACCGTCGCCGTCACCGAGAAGGGCGTCCGGTTCGTCGAGGACCAGCTCGGCATCGACAACCTGTACGAGGCCGCGAACACCCCGCTGGTCGGGTACCTGAACAACGCGCTGAAGGTCCAGGAGCTCTTCCACCGCGACAAGGACTACATCGTCCGCAACGGCGAAGTCATGATCGTCGACGAGTTCACCGGGCGCATCCTGCACGGCCGCCGCTACAACGAGGGCATGCACCAGGCGATCGAGGCCAAGGAAAAGGTCGAGATCAAGGCCGAGAACCAGACGCTGGCCACGATCACGCTGCAGAACTACTTCCGGCTTTACGAAAAGCTTTCCGGCATGACCGGTACGGCCGAAACCGAGGCCGCGGAGTTCCACCAGACCTACAAGCTGGGTGTGGTGCCGATCCCGACGAACCGGCCGATGATCCGCGTCGACCAGGCCGACCTGATCTACAAGACCGAGCAGGCCAAGTTCGAGGCCGTCGCCGAGGACATCGCCGAGCGGCACGAGAAGGGCCAGCCGGTCCTGGTCGGCACCACGAGCGTCGAGAAGTCCGAGCACCTGTCGAAGCTGCTGGTGAAGCTGAGCGTCCCGCACGAGGTGCTGAACGCGAAGCACCACGACCGCGAGGCGCTGATCGTCGCGCGCGCCGGCCAGAAGGGCGCGGTCACGGTCGCCACGAACATGGCGGGCCGCGGTACCGACATCGTGCTCGGCGGCAACCCGGACCTGATCGCCGACCAGGTGCTGCGCGAGCGCGGCCTGGACCCGGTCGAGCACTCCGAGGAGTACGAGGCCGCCTGGCCCGAGGTCCTGGAGCAGGTCAAGGCGGAGTCGAAGGCCGAAGGCGAAGAGGTCCGCGAGGCCGGCGGTCTGTACGTCCTGGGCACCGAGCGGCATGAGTCGCGCCGCATCGACAACCAGCTGCGCGGCCGGTCCGGCCGTCAGGGCGACCCGGGCGAGTCCCGCTTCTACCTCTCGCTCGGTGACGAGCTCATGCGCCGCTTCAACGCGACCATGGTCGAGCGCGTCATGACGACCATGCGCCTGCCCGACGACGTGCCGATCGAGCACAAGATGGTCTCCAAGGCCATCAAGAGCGCGCAGACCCAGGTCGAGCAGATCAACATGGAGCAGCGCAAGGACGTCCTCAAGTACGACGAGGTCATGAACGAGCAGCGCAAGGTGATCTACGCCGAGCGCCACCGCGTCCTGGCCGGCGAGAACCTGCGCGACCAGATCGAGGGCATGCTCGAGGACGTCGTCAACGCCTATGTGGACGGCGCGACGGCCAACGGCTACGCCGAGGACTGGGACCACGAGAAGCTGTGGTCGGCGCTGAAGCAGCTCTACCCGGTCAGCATCGAGTGGGACGACCTGGTGGAGGACGGCGACCTCGACGCGAGCGGCCTGCGCGAGGCGCTGCTCGAGGACGCCCGCCACGCGTACGACAAGCGCGAAGAGGAGATCAACGCGCTCGTCGGCCCGGAGGGCATGCGGACCCTGGAGCACCAGGTGATGCTGACGGTCCTCGACCGCAAGTGGCGCGAGCACCTGTACGAAATGGACTACCTCAAGCAGGGCATCGGCATGCGGGCGCTGGCGCAGCGCGACCCGCTGATCGAGTACCAGCGCGAGGGCTTCGACATGTTCCGCGCGATGCTGGACTCGCTGAAGGAGGAGGCCGTCGGCTTCCTGTTCAACCTGCAGGTCGAGCGCGCGGAAGCCCCGCCGGCCGAGGCCGCGTCGGCGCTGCCCACGGGCGTCCCGACGGGCAACGGCCAGGCGACCGAGGGCCGCCACGCGCGTCCGGCACCGCCGCAGCCGCCGACGACGGACACCGAGTCGGTCCCGGCGGCCCTGCGCGGCAAGGGCCTCGGCGGCGGCGGTCAGCCGTCGGGCATGACGCTGTCCGGCCCGGGCGAGGACGGCGAGGTCGAGTCCCACGCCGAGGGCGGCGCACGCCCCGCGGGCGGCGGCGCCGGAGGTACCCGCCGGGACCGTCGCGCCGCGCAGCGCGACGCGGCGAAGAAGGGCAAGAAGGGCCCGCGTCGCTGACAGACGAGAACGAACGGGGCGCGCGGCAGGTTCGCGCGCCCCGTTTTCGTCCCCGGACGTGACAGGGTGCCGCAGGGGATTTCCGCCGCACCGATGTGGACGGTGCGGCACGGTGCCCGGCGGTGAGCGAGCACCGCGCACCCGCCTCACGCCGCTCGCCGGCTCGGCTGGCCCGGCTGCTGTGGCCTCAACAGCGCGAAGCGCTCGCACCGCCAGCCCGTCGGCGTGCGGGTGAAGCGGGCCGCCAGCGCGAACGACCGGCCGTCCGCCTCCACGCGCGCGCACGCCTCGACCACGTCCGGTGCCGGGGTGCACGTGTGGACGGTCTGCGTCCGGTGGCGTGGGCGTGGCAGGCGTGGCCCGCTGAGTCCCGCGTAGACCGCCGGGGCCACCAGCGCCCGCACCTGCGCCGCCGGGCGGCGGCCGTCGTAGGCCTCCAGCAGCGTGTTCAGCAGGTGGCCCACCTCGCCCGCGTCGAGCTGCCTCGGCGACGGCCACCGGCCGCGGCGGTGATCCGGCGGGGTCACCGATTGTTCCCCGAGGCGTGGCACTTCGTAGTCGGCCAGCGTTCGCAAGCGGTGTTCCTCGATCATTTTCTCCCCTTCCTGACTCGCATTCCCTTGGAGTGGGAACAGGCCGAAAAGGACACCGGAATCGCTCGATCAGGGCGAGAACCCCGGAAGACGTGGATTGCACGTGGCCGATGCGGTAAGTCCGACCGGCGTTGTTGCGCACTGCGAGACACCGCGTTGCCGCCCCGGCTATGGTGTGCCGGGTGCTGAAAGGGCTATTGGTCGATTTCGCCGGAGTTCTCACCGATCCCGACGCAGGCCGGTTCTACGACTATCTGGCGGCCGCCCGCGAGCGCGGCGTCCGCACCGCGCTGCTGTCCAACGCGCCCGGGGCGTCGGACGAGGTCAAGAACACGATGTTCGACTATTTCGACGCGCTGGTGTTTTCCGGCGAGGTCGGCGTGGCCAAACCCGACCCGGCGGTCTACCTGATCGCGGCCGACCGGCTCGGGCTGCCCGCGGCGGTCTGCGCGTTCGTCGACGACTCCGCGACGAACATCCGCGGCGCCGTCCAGGCGGGCATGATCGGGGTGCAGCACCGGTCGGTCGGCGAGACGCTGGAGGAGCTCGCCGTGCTGTTCCCCGACGGGTGAGGGTCAGCGCGCGCGGCGGACCAGCTCGAACGACAGCACCGCGGCGGCGGCCGAGACGTTCAGCGACTCGGCGTCACCCGGCATCGGGATCGACAGCCACTCCGTGACGAGCTCGCCGACCTCCGGCCCGACCCCGGCGGTCTCGCCGCCGAGGACGAACGCGGCGCGCTGCGGCAGGTCCACGTCGAACACCGTGGTCTTCGCCGACGCGCCCAGCGCGTAGACGCCGTAGCCGGCCTCGGTGAGCTCTTCGGCGGCCTCCCGCGCCGACCCGCAGCGCAGCACCGGCGCGCGGAACGCCACCCCGGCCGACGCCTTGACGACCAGCGGGTCCAGCGCCGCGACGCCGCGCCGGGGCACGATCACGCCGTCCAGCCCGGCCGCGGTCGCCGTCCGCAGGATCATGCCGACGTTCGCCGGCGTGGTGATGCCGTCCAGCAGCAGCACCCGCGACGGCGGGCGCCGGTCGGCCAGCGCGGCGGAAAGCGCTCGCATCCGCGGCGCGACGACGTCGGCGAGCACGCCCTGGTCCTGCTTGCCGTTGCCGGCGAGGACCTTGACCCGGTGGGCGCTGGCGCGCTGCACCGGCACACCTGCGGCCTTCGCGGCCCGCTGGATCTCCGCCGCACCGGGGCCGCGGGCGGTATCGGCGAGGATCACCTTGTCCACGCGCAGACCGGCGTCCGCCAGCGCCTCGAGCACCGGCTTCCGGCCGTAGACGGTCAGGAAGCGGTCCTTCGGCGAGATAGTCGACTCATCACCCACACCCCGCAGTCTCGCACCATGAAAGGATCGGCCCATGCCCGACCGCCTTTCCGCGCTGGACGCCTCGTTCCTCTACCTCGAGGACCACGCGACGCCGATGCACGTCGGCGGGGTGGCGATCTTCGAGCGGCCGCGGTCCGGGTTCAGCTACGCGCAGCTGGTCGACCTCGTCGGCGGGCGGCTGGCGTACCTGCCGCGGTACCGGCAGCGAGTGCTGGAGGTGCCGGGTCACCTGGCGCGCCCGGTGTGGGTGGACGACGTCGACTTCGACCTGAACTACCACGTCCGGCGTTCGGCGCTGCCCCAGCCGGGCAGCGACGAGCAGCTGTTCGACCTGGTCGCGCGGCTGATGTCCCGGCGGCTGGCGCCGGAGCGGCCGCTCTGGGAGGCGTACTTCATCGAGGGGCTGGCCGGTGACCGGGTGGCGCTGGTGACGAAGACCCACCAGTCCGTTGTGGACGGTGTCGGCACGATCGACCTCGGCCAGCTCATCCTCGACGCGACGCCGGCCGAGCCGGAGCCGTTCGAGGACATCTGGACCCCGCGCCGCGAGCCGAGCCGCACCCAGCTGGTGCTCGACGCGATCAGCGAGGGCGTCCAGCGGCCGGGCGAGGTGGTGGAGAACGTCCGGTCGGCGGCGAACGACGCGTTCGCGGCGGCGGGCAAGTTCGCCGAGACGGTCGGCGGGGTGGCGTCGACGCTGCGCACGCTGGTGAGCCCGGCGCCGCCGGGACCGCTGAACGTCCGGGTGTCGGGCGGCCGCGTGTTCGCGGTGGTGCGCACGCGCCTGGAGGACTTCCGCAAGATCCGCGCGGCGCACGGCGGCACGGTCAACGACGTCGTCCTCGCCGCCATCACGGGCGCGCTGCGCGAGTGGCTGCTCTCGCGCGAGGAGCAGCTGACGCCGAACACGACGATCCGCGCACTGGTCCCGCTGGCGGTGCGCGACGCCGAGACGGCGGAGTTCTCGACGCCGGCCCTGGTCGGCAACCAGGTGGCGGCGTACCTGGTGGACCTGCCGGTCGGCGAGCCGAACCCGGTCCTGAGGCTGCAGCACATCGGCCACGCGATGGCCGAGCACCTCGATTCGGGCCGCTCGGTCGCCGCGCGCGGCCTGCTCAAGGTGGGCGGCTTCGCCCCGGCTACGCTCCATTCGCTCGGCGCGCGGGCGGCGGGGTCGCTGTCCGGGCGCATCTTCAACGTCATGGTGACGAATTCACCGGGCCCGCAGGTGCCGATGTACGCGGGAGAGGCCAGACTGGTCGAGATGTTCCCGGTGATGCCGTTGATGCGCACGCAGGCGCTGGCGATCGGGGTGACGTCCTACCACGGCGGCGTCTACTTCGGACTCAACGGCGACCGCAAGGCCGCGTTCGACGTGGATCTGGTGGCCGGGATGATCGAAGAGTCCCTGGAAGAGCTGAAGGGTGCGCACTGGTGAGGGTCTATCTGCCTGCGACCATCGCGATGCTTCGCGACCTCGAGTCCTCGGGGGAGTTCCGCGCCCGCAGCGGCACGGCGTTCGCGCTGACGCCGGCGTTGCGCGAGGCGTACGTGAGCGGTTCGGACGAGGAACTGGAGTACGCGGCGCTGCTGGACGCGGCCCGGGCATCCCTGCGCCTGATCGCGGCGGAGGAGAAGGGCGAGCCACGCCGCGTGGTGGTGTCGGCGGACGTGGCGGGCGTGACGTTGCGCCCGGACCTGGACGCCCCGGTGGTCCGCATCGGCGGCCCGATCCCGCTGTCGGCGGTGGCGGCAATCCACGTGGACGCACCCGAGGCAGCGGAGGCGGTGTCAGCGGCGGCGGCGGTGATCGACGCGGCGGACCTGGGCGACCCGGACGCGGAGTTCACCTTGGGCGATGCCGAGGACCATGAGCTGGCTTGGTATGCGCCGCAGGAACTGCCGTTCTTGCTGGAACTGCTCTGAGTTGTCCACAGGTGGGGACACCTGTGGACAACTGGCGTTGAGGCGGGGTTGCTGTCGGTGGGGGCCGATAGACTGGACTTGGGACGCCCCCCGTGGAGGGCGGGGGCTGTCTAGTTGGTCTTAGGGCTGCTGGTAGGCGCGGCGCGGGGTGCGGCATCCGCTGGCATTGGTCCTGGTCCTGGTCCTGGCCGCAGCCGCTGCGGGCGCGCAGTCATTCACCGCGATCGGGGAATGGGCTGCCGACGCACCACAACGGGTGCTGGCCCGGCTCGGCACCCGGTTCGATCCCCACCGCAACCGGCACGTTCCCCCGGAGGAAACCACCATCCGGCGAGTGCTCTGCGACATCGACGGCGACAACCTCAACGTCGCAATCATCGGCTGGAACAACGGCACCACCCACACTCCCGCAGCGATCGCGGTGGACGGCAGCCTACCGCGAAGACGCATCCCGCACCCGCACCGGCCCCGCGCCATGGCCACCCTCCGCAACCTCGCCATCAGCGCCCTGCGCGACACGGGCCACAGCAGCATCGCCGCAGCACCGCGACCCATGGCCCGAGACACCACTCGGCCACTCACCCTCTTCGGAATCCCCGCATGACCAGCACAAACGACTTTGCCGGAACCCTGCCGGAAAGGGCGGCCCTGTCTGATTGGGTCTTAGGGCCGGGTCGGGCCGCAAAACGCAGGGCTTGTCACTCCGCGAACCACTCAGGTCCCGGCACCGGCCGTTCACACCGCCACCCGGTCGCCGCCATCAGCTTCCCCGAATCCACCCGCTGCGACCGCCCCATCGGCTCCGCCAGCGGGATCCGCGAAACCAGCCACTTAGGCAACGCCCGCGCCCGCCGCACCCCAGCAGCCGCGGCCATCGCCGCTCCCAGCTCGCCCTTCCGCACCGGTGGCGCCCCCACGTTGTAAACCCCGGAAGGCGCCCCCAAAGCCGCCGCCGCGGCAGCCGCCGCGTCGGTTGGGTGGATTGCTGTTGTCCAGTCCTCCCGTGCGCCGATGATCAGCGGGGCTCCGCGGCGGGCCGCGGCCAGCAGGGCCGATGTCATCGGGTCCGAGCCCACCAGCAGGCCGATCCGGAGCCTGACCACCGTCCGGTCCGTCAGCGCCGCCACGTTCTCGTGCGCCACCTCCGATGATGCCGTCACCACCCCCGGGCGCAGGGGAGCGTCCTCCTTCAGCAGAGCGTCGCCGCCGTCGGCGTACCCGAACGAGATGCCCTCCTGGACCACCGTTCGCACCGCTTCGACCTGCCGGACCGCCGCCGCCAGCGTCGCGCTGCCCTCAATGCGGACCCGGTCGTTCGCCGCCCACGCCGTCTTGCTCGTCATCTTCCGGGGGATTCGCGTCGCCAGGTTCAGCACCGCGTCGTGCCCGCGCAACGCCGTGACCAGCGATTCGACCGAAAACAGGTCGCCCATCACCGGTTTTGCGCCCGTCGCCTGCACCCGCTCGGCCGAGCGCGCCAAGCCGCTCACCTCGTGCCCCGCCGCCAGCAGCTTCGCCACCGCCGGCCCGCCCAATACGCCCGTCGCCCCGATCACCAGTACTCGCATGCCGACCGGACGAGGCAGCGGGCGGAAACGTGACTACCCCACCTCGCCCGCCGGTGGCGGCTGGACGTCGACCGGGGCGCCCCAGTCCGAATACCGCGTGGTGATGCGCGCCTCGGCGCCCGGCAGGATCGGCGAGAGGTCGAGGACGATCTGCAGTGGCCGGTGCGTCTCGTCGAGCCACAGTTCCACCGGGAACTTGCCGGTCGCCGCGCCCGGGGGCAGGCCCGCCGGCAGGTCGGTGCCCAGGCGGGCCGGGTCGAGGTCGACGCGGTAGTGCTCCGCCGCCACGCCGTTCAGCCGGCCCCGCTCCGCCGCGACGATCGTGCCCGCCGTCCGGATCTCGCCCAGCGTGTGCGCCGGGTCGTTCTGCGTGGTCAGCTGGGTGAGGCTGCCGCCGAGGACCTGGGAGAACGGGTCCGTGCCGTCCGCCGCGACCACGATCCACGGCTTTCCCGCGCCGACCTCGTCGCGCGAGCCTTCCGGCACCTTCGCGTACAGCTTGCCGCCCACCGCCCGCAGCTCCATCGGCTCGCCGAGGAAGTCCGTCGTCATCACCTGGGCCGTTCCGCCGGCCCCGAACCGCGCCTGGCCCTGGCCCTTCGACCGGACCGAGCCGACGGCGACGTCCGTGCCGAACTTCGCCGAGCCGCCGCTCGTCGTGGCCGCCGTGGCGGCGTCGGCCAGTGCCCGCGCGTCGTCGAACGCCGGTGGTCGCGGCGGCTCGGAACACGCGCCGGCGAGCAGGGCGGCCAGCAGCACCACGGCGGCTTTGCGCATGGCGACAACAAAAACACAGCGGCTCCCCCGAACTCGTTCGGGGGAGCCGCCGCTACTCAGCGTCGTGCGGTCAGCGACCGGCCTTCTTCATCAGCTCGCCGAGGTCGACGACCTGGTCGGCCGGCGGGGCCGTCACGTCGACCTGGGTGCCCCAGTCGCTGTACTTCATCGTGAACTTCGCGTCGCCGGCCGGCGCGCCCAGCGCCTGCATCATCGGCCCCTGGTCCATGGTGACCTGCACCGGCAGGTTGTCCTTGTTCAGCCACAGCTCGGCCGGGATCTTGATGTCCTTGCCCTTGAGCATCTCGGTGAGCTTGTCGCGCGCCGCGGCCGGCACCTGGCCGGTGAACTGGTCGACGGCCTTGGCGACGTCGAGCTCCACCTTGTAGTGGTTGACCTGCTCGCCGTTCAGCTCGGTCTGGTCGGACGAGATGATCCGGCCGGTCTTGGAGATCTGGTCGAGCATCTTGCCCGGGTCGCTCTGCTCCGCCGACTGCGACAGCGCGCCGCCCAGCGCCTGCGAAACCGGGTCCGTGCCGTCGGCCGAGATCTTGGCCCACGCCTTGTCGGTGCCCATCTGCTTCTGCTCTTCGGCGGGCAGCTTGATGTACATGACCTTGTCCACCATGCGCATCTCGGTGGTCTGGCCGGCCGCGGTGCTCGTCATGGAGAACTTCGTGTCCGCGCCGTCGAACGCCATCGCGCCGGTCGCGGTCATCGTCTGGCCGCCGGCGGCGCCCTCCATGGTGAACTTCGCCGACTTGGACTTCTCGGTGCCCTGCTTGGACGCCGACGCCAGCTGGATCGCGTCGGTGAACGGGGACGCGAGGCCCTTGCTGCCGCCGTCGGACTGGGACTGGCCGCCCGCGGCCGCCGGCTGGGCGGTGCCGGTGGCGGAGTTGCCACTGCACGCGGTCAGCGTGAGCACCAGCGCGGCGCCCGCGGCGACCAAGGTGGTCTTGCGCATCGAAATTCCCCTCAGAGTCGGATGGTCCGCTCGGCATATCGCCCGAACGGGCGAATAATTACACCTGTGACGGTGACGATCCCCGGTCGGTTCCCGGTTGTCTCAGGAATCTGTGGTGCGGGTCACATCGTGACCGCCACGGGAGGCCAGCAGGCGCCGCAGCGACGCGAGGCGCTCGGGGCTCGCCGTGCCGTCGGTGACGACGTCGTCGAGCGCGCAGTCCGGGTCCTCGGGCGGGCCCAGATGCCCGCAGCCCGACGGGCACTCCTCGGCGGCTTCGGCGAACTCCTCGAAGGCCGCCACGATGTCGTCCGCGGTGACGTGGGCGAGCCCGAACGACCGCACGCCGGGCGTGTCGATGACCCAGCCGCCGTCCGGCAGGGGCAGCGCCACCGCCGCGACGGACGTGTGCCGCCCCTTGCCGACCGCGCTCACCACGCCGGTGGCCAGTTCGGCGTCCGGCACCAGGCGGTTGACCAGCGTGGACTTGCCGACGCCGGAGTGCCCGACCAGCGCCGTCACCCGGTCTTTCAGCATTTCGGCGAGGCCCTCGGGTTCCTCGTCGAACCGGGTCACGATCGCCGGGATGTCGAGGCCCGCGTAGCCGGCCAGGAGCTCGTCCGGGCTGGCCAGGTCGGCCTTGGTCAGGCACAGGACCGGCTCGACGCCGCCGGCGTAGCAGGCGACGATGCAGCGGTCGATGAAGCCGGTGCGCGGCGGCGGGTCGGCCAGCGCGGTGACGATCAGCAGGCGTTCGGCGTTGGCGACGACCAGCCGCTCGTACGGGTCGGTGTCGTCGGCCGTGCGCAGCAGAGAGCTGGTGCGGTCGTCGACCCGGACGATCCGCGCGAGCGTGTCCGGCTTGCCGGAGACGTCCCCGACGATGCCGACGCGGTCACCGACGACCACCGGGGTCCGGCCCATCTCGCGGGCCCGCATGGCGGTGATCACCTGGCCCGGATCGGCGTCGATCGCGCAGGTCCAGCGGCCGCGGTCCTTGCCGATGACCATGGCCGTGACGGCGTCGGCGTGCTCGGGACGGCGCTTGCTGCGGGGCCGGCTGCCCTTGCCCGGACGCACGCGGACGTCGGACTCGTCCAGCTTGCTCCAGTCGTTGCGCGCCAAACCCTCGTCCTCTCGTGCGCCGGTGCCCACCCGAATGATCCCACGCCGCTCGCCAGGGCCCTGGCCAGCGTGTAACGATGGCTCATCCGGCAAGAGGAGGCGCTATGTGCGGCCGCTACGCCGCCACGAAGGACCCGGCGAAGCTGATCGAGGAGTTCGACGCGATCGACCTCACCGAAGGCCACGCGCGCGCCGACCACAACGTGGCGCCGACGAAGAACGTCGTCACGGTCGTGCAGCGGCACCCGCGTGACGAAGACGGCCAGGTCCTCGAGGACGAGCCGGCCGAGCGCTCGCTGCGGATGATGAATTGGGGCCTGGTGCCGTTCTGGGCCAAGGACCCGTCGGTCGGCTCGCGGATGATCAACACGCGCGCCGAGACGGCGGCCGAGAAGCCGGCCTTCCGCCGCGCGCTGGTGTCGCGCCGCTGCCTGGTGCCGGCCGACGGCTGGTTCGAGTGGCGCCGCACGGGCAAGGAGAAGGAGCCGTTCTACATGACTTCTCCCGACGATTCGTCGATCGCGTTCGGCGGCATCTGGGAGACCTGGCGGCCGAAGGATGACGACGACGCGGCGCCGCTGATCACGTTCTCGATCATCACGACCGATGCGGCGGGCCAGCTCACCGACGTCCACCACCGGATGCCGCTGATCGTGCCCCGCTCCCACTGGGACGGCTGGCTCGACCCGGACCGCGAGGACGTCACCGACCTGCTGGTCCCGACGCCGGAGGACATCGTGGCGTCGCTGGAGCTGCGGCCGATCTCGACCCGCGTGAACAACGTCCGCAACAACGGCCCCGAGCTGCTGGAGCGCGTCGACCCGGCGCACGAGGGCGCCCTGTTCGACATGCCGAAGTCATGACGGCGATCCCGGTCGAAACCGCCTACGGCCCGGCGCGGGTCTACCTGCACTGCGCCGAGGAGGGCACGGCGGTGCTGATGCTCGGCCACGGCGCGGGCGGCGGCCTCGGCGCGAAGGACCTGGTGGAGGTGACCCGCGCGGCCCAGACGGCCGGCGTCCACGTGGCGCTGGTGGAGCAGCCGTACCGGGTGGCGGGCCGCCGCGCACCCGCCCCGGCGAACCAGCTGGACACGGCCTGGCTGACGGTGGCGGACGAGCTGTCGGAGCGCTTCGACGACCTCCCGTTCGTGTTCGGCGGCCGCTCGTCGGGGGCCCGGGTGGCGTGCCGGACGGCTGCCGCCGGGCAGGCGGTGGCGGTGCTGTGCCTGGCGTTCCCGGAGCACCCGCCGGGCAAGCCGGAGAAGACGCGCCAGCCGGAGCTGGACGCGGTCGAGGTGCCGGTGCTGGTGGTGCAGGGGGCGCGGGACCCGTTCGGTCGGCCCGCGGCGGGACCGCACCACGAGGTCGTCGTGGTCGACGGGGACCACAACCTGTCGGCGGACCTGGAGTCGGTGTCCCGGGCGGCGACGGAGTGGCTGTCGCGGGTGCTGCGGCCGCTGGCCTGATCCCGCAGCTCAGGCCGCGATCGGCGCCACCACGGCCCCGGTCAGCCGGATCAGCTCAGCCGGCGCCAGCTCCACCTCCAACCCCCGCCGCCCGGCCGAGCAGAACACCGTCTCGAATCCCTCGGCCGACGCGTCGATCACCACCGGCAGCCGGCTGCGATGCCCCAGCGGCGAGATCCCGCCGAGCACGTACCCCGTCGCCCGCTGGGCCGCCGCCGGGTCCGCCATCTTCGCCTTCTTGCCGCCCGCCGCGGCCGCCAAAGCCTTCAAGTCCAGCTGTCCCGTGACCGGCACCACGCCGACCACCAGCCGGCCGTCCACCTCCGCCACCAGCGTCTTGAACACCCGTGCGCGGTCCAGGCCCAGCGCCTCCACCGCCTCCAACCCGTACGACTCCGCCCGCGGGTCGTGGTCGTACGCGTGCAGCTCGTGCGCCACTTTCTGCTTCGTCAACAGCGCCGTCGCCGGGGTGCCCTTGCCAGCCATGGCGGAAGTCTAGGGAATGCCCGATCCCCCCGATCGGTTGTACGGGGCGTGACCACAACGCTCGCCACCACACGCTCTCGCAGCCGCCGCCGTCCCGAGGCACCGGCGAACCGCGGCGTGCCCGGTCCCCGCGTAAACTCGGGTCCGCCGTATGCGCGCACGCGCATCGACGCCGAGCGGGAAGGGAACGGTTTGCCGAGCACGCAGAACTCAGCGCCGGAAGAAGCGACCGAGGCGGAGCGCGCCGAGCGCTTCGAGCGGGACGCGATGCCGCTGCTCGACCAGCTGTACTCGGCCGCGATGCGGATGACCCGCAACCCCGCCGATGCCGAGGACCTGGTCCAGGAGACCTATCTGAAGGCCTACGCCGCGTTCGCCTCCTTCAAGGCGGGGACGAACCTCAAGGCGTGGATGTACCGCATCCTGACCAACACCTACATCAACGGCTACCGCAAGCGGCAGCGGCAGCCCGTGCAGGCGCCCACCGAGGAGATCACCGACTGGCAGATCGCCAAGGCGGAGAGCCACACCTCGAGCGGGCTGCGGTCGGCCGAGGTGGAGGCGATGGACAACCTCCCCGACACCGACGTCAAGGCCGCCCTGCAGAAGCTGCCCGAGGAGTTCCGGCTGGCCGTCTACCTGGCCGACGTCGAGGGCTTCGCGTACAAGGAGATCGCCGAGATCATGGACACGCCCATCGGCACCGTGATGTCCCGCCTGCACCGCGGCCGCGCGCAGCTGCGCGACCTGCTCGCCGACGTCGCGCGGGAGCGCGGCTTCATCCGGGGGGCCAAGGAGGAGGTGGCCGGGCGATGAACGACATGTGCGAGGGCGCGTCCGACAAGGTCCGCTGCGAAGAGGCGCTCGCCGACATCTACCTGCTGCTCGACCGCGAGTGCAGCCCCGAGCGGGACGCCGCGCTGCGCGCCCACATCGAGGACTGCCCGCCGTGCCTCGAGGAGTACGGCATCGACGAGCACATCAAGCAGCTGCTGGCCCGCAAGTGCGGCGGCGACCACGCCCCGGCCGAGCTGAAGAGCCGGTTGCGCGCGTCGATCCGCCAGACCGTCGCCACCCGCGGCGGCGTCACCGTGGAACGCACCGAGATCACCCTCGAGCAGCGCTCCGAGTAGCGCCCGAGCACGACGAAGGCCCCCACTCGATCGGGTGGGGGCCTTCGTCATGCCGGACGCCGGATCAGGCGTTGGGCTTCTTGCCGTGGTTCGCGCCGTTCTTCTTCCGGTCGCGACGCTTGCGGGCGCGCTTCGACATGCTCACTCCTCGTCGTCAAAGCTGGTCAACCTCTCAAGTGTGTCATGACGTCCCGTTCTGGTTGGATGGGGGACGTGTCCACGCTCGCCGAACTGCTCGCCGACAACACCGGCCTCCCCGGTGAGGCCGCGGACCACCTGCAGACCGTCGTCGCCGAGTGGCAGCTGCTGGCCGACCTGTCGTTCGCGGACTTCCTGCTCTGGGTCCCGGTGACCGAGGAACTGCAGCCCGACGGCGGCGACTTCGTCTGCGTCGCGCACGCGCGCCCGACGACGGCGCCCACCGCGCACCCGGAGGACGTCGTCGGCACGCGGTTCACCGTCGACGAGCACCCGCAGCTGGCGAAGGCCATGCGTGAGGTCCGGATCTGCCGCGAAGAGGACCCGCACTGGTACCGCGACCTGCCGATGCGGCGCGAGGCCATCCCGGTCCGGTTCCACGACCAGGTGATCGCGGTGATGAGCCGCGAGACGAACCTGGCGGCGCCGCGCGTGCCGTCGCCGTTGGAGATCGCGTACCTGGGCAGTGCCGGCGACCTGTGCCAGATGATCGTCGACGGCACGTTCCCGCCGAACGGCACCAACGCGACCGACACCCACACGTCACCGCGGGTGGGGGACGGGCTGATCCGCCTCGACTCGAGCGGCACGGTCGTGTTCGCGAGCCCGAACGGGTTGTCCGCCTACCACCGGATGGGGCACGAATCCGACCTGGTCGGAACGCGCCTGGCGCCGCTGACGCGGTCGCTGATCCGCGACCCGTTCGACGCGACCGAGGTGTCCCACCGGATCATCGAGGCCCTCGACGGGAAGCCGTCGAGCCGCACGGAGGCCGATTCGCGACGCGGCGCCGTCGTGCTGTTCCGGGCGCTGCCGCTGCGGCCGGCGGGCCAGGCGGCGGGCGCGCTGGTGCTGGTCCGCGACGTCACCGAGGTGAAACGGCGGGACCGGGCGCTGCTGTCGAAGGACGCGACGATCCGGGAGATCCACCACCGGGTGAAGAACAACCTGCAGACGGTGGCGGCGCTGCTACGGCTGCAGTCGCGGCGGACGTCGTCGGAGGAGGCGCGGCTGGCGCTGGCGGAGTCGGTGCGCCGGGTGACGTCGATCGCGCTGGTGCACGAGGCGCTGTCGATCTCGGTGGACGAGCGCGTCGACCTCGACAAGCTGCTCGACAACGTGCTGCCGATGGTCGGCGAGGTGGCGACGGCGGAGTCGCAGGTCGGGCTGTCGCGGAAGGGCTCGTTCGGGGTGGTGGTCGCGGAGATCGCGACGCCGCTGGTGATGGTGCTGGCCGAGCTGGTGCAGAACGCGATCGAGCACGCGTTCCCGGCGGGCCGGTCGGGCAAGGTCGAGCTGATCGTGGAGCGGTCGGCCCGCTGGCTGGACGTCGTGATCCGCGACAACGGGCGTGGCCTGCCGTCGGGGTTCTCGCTGGAGCGGTCGGACGGTCTCGGCCTGCAGATCGTGCGGACGCTGGTGGAGTCGGAGCTGCGGGGGTCGCTTTCGCTGCGGAAGGTGCGCACGGAGGCGTCGTCGCCGCGGGTGTCGGGGACGGAAGCCGCGCTGCGGATCCCGCTCTCGCGTCGCCTCTGACCCGAGCCGGCCGTACGCAAACGGACGACTCGCGTACCTGGAGGGACGACTCGCGTACCCAGGCGGACGACTCGTGTACCTGGAGGGTCGGTTCGTGTGCGCGAATGCGGATCTCGCGTGATCGGAGGGGCATCACGCGTGATTGAAGGGGCGAGACGGTGAAGGCCCGGCACCAGGTGCGTGGTGCCGGGCCGTTCAACGTTTTGCGGGAGGACTTTCAGTCCCGATGAGGGTTCAGCGCACCCGTTGCCAGGTGGTTTCGCCTCGCTTGTTAGGCTTGAGCCGGGCAGGTATCACTCCAGGCGAGGAGGGCACAGCAGTGCCCGCCGGGTGAAATTTCCTTCACGGCTCGGGTGGTGCAAGCAGTAAAACTCAGGCGTTGGTACGCGTGCCGATGTGCGTACGGCGGCGCTTGAGCGCGCGTCGCTCGTCCTCGCTCATACCGCCCCACACGCCCGCGTCCTGGCCGCTGGCCAGAGCCCAGGCCAGGCAGTCGGAAGCAACGGTGCAGCGGTGGCACACGGCCTTCGCCTGCGTAACCTGCGACAGAGCCGGACCGCTGGTTCCCACCGGGAAGAACAGCTCGGGGTCCTCGTCTCGGCAGGCCGCGTCGTGGCGCCAGTCCATGTTCGTGAGCTCCTTCATATGGCGCGGGAGGGCCGCGCCACAGTCGTCATGGCGGTCGTTTTTGGGTGCTTGTGAATGCTTTCACGAAGCACCGCTTTCGACAAGGGTTTCTTGGAGATCGGTGAGTCAGGTCACCCGGCCGAGCGACCCCTCTGACCTGCGGTTTCTCTCCGAAACAGCCGCCCGTAGGGAAGGCTGATGCGCTGAGTGGAGCTTCTGCGTCGACGAACGGCAGATATCACTTTGCCGCAGGCGATCAGCGGTCCCGTCGTCACACGATTACCGACAGTGCATCCGGGACGCTGAAGAATTCCACCCTGGTCCGCTGGCCGACGAGGTCGCCGTCCACCTGGAAGTTTACCGGTTCAGCTGCGTCGATGCGGATCATCGGCACGTCGTCGTGACGCACGAGACGCCGGCCGCGCTGGTTGCTCTTCGTAGCCAAAGCTTGGCGTACATGCTTGAACACGGTGGGCAACCCCAGACCGTTCAACGCGAACAAACCCAATCCCGTCTCGAACGAGCAACCCGGATTGAGGTGCACCGCGCGCTCCCCCAAATAACTCCACGGATCGGTGTTCGACACGAAAGCGGTCAACGCTTCGGCGGGTTCCTCGCCCGGGATGCGGATCGTGAGGGCCGGCCTGCCCAGCGGCGGCCGGAAGTAGGAGCGGACGGCGGCCCGCATGTACAGGGCGGCCGTGGTCTGCTTGCCGCGGCGCTTGGCGACCCGGCCGACGACGTCGGCGTCCCAGCCGAGCCCGGCGTTGAAGGTGAACCAGTGCCCGTCGGCCAGGCCGAGCCCGACCCGGCGTGCGCGGTCGTTCTCCAGGGCGTTGAGCAGCTGGTGGGTGGCCTCGAAGGAGTCCGCGGAAATGCCGAGGGCTCGTGCGAAGACGTTGGCCGATCCGCCGGGCACCACGCCCAGCGCCGGTACCGGCCCGATTTCGGCAGGGTCGCCGTCGGCGTCGGCCAGCAGGCCGTTGACGACCTCGTTGACCGTGCCGTCGCCGCCGTGCGCCACGACCAGGTCGATACCGTCCCGCGCGGCCGAGCGCGCGACGGCCATCGCGTGGCCGCGGTAGTCCGTCTCGACCACGTCGAGCTTCACCTGGCTGGCCAGCGCGTGCGCCAGCACGTCCCGGCCACCGGCGGTGGTCGAGGTCGCCTGGGGGTTCACCACGAGGATTGCGCGCACCACCGCAGGGTAAGTGACTTCCGGCGGCCCGAGAACCTTCCGGCGCCGCATGGTGACGGGCGCAACCCCGGGGAACAGCACCTTCGAGACCCTGTGCCGGGCGGTCCTCCTTCACGCGCGAGTGTCCGCTCGTCGTGACAAGTGCACCCGGGCCGACCGCCCGCTCATCGACGACATCTTGATTTTCGACGCGCGGGCGGCCCCGGGAAAACGGCCGACCGGGTGGCATACGATCGGAGGAGCCTCACGCACGGTGACCCGCCCTGGTGGAGTCCACTGTGCCGCCGAAAACAGTGCTCCCGGAAGGCCCGCAGTGAAGCTTTCGCCCGCTCCCCGTGAGGTCCGGCTGGCCGGCGCGGTCACCGCGGTGCCGTCGCTCGCCCTGCTGGTGTTCGGCGTGATCGTGCTGGTGAACGGCCTGGGCGCGCCCGCGCAGCCGGGCAACAACGTCTTCGTCGAGTCGGGCACGTTCATCGTGGTCGCGCTGGCGTTCCTGGCCGCGTCGGGCGGGCTGGTGCTCGGGCAGACGTGGGCGCGCTCGCCGGGTGTGGTGATCGCGCTGATCGTGATCGGCCTGGGCTGGTACCTGCTCGGCCCGTCCGGCGAGCCGCTGTGGGGCGTGCCGATCGCACTGCTGGGCATCGTGGCCCTGGTCCTGCTGTTCCTGCGGCCGTCGCGGGCCTGGGCGCTGGGTCTGCGCGAAGGCGAGACGGAGACGGAGGCGGCCGAACGCGGCGGTCTCGCCGGCCGCCGCGCCGAGCGCGAAGGCCACGACGAAGACTGAACCGCTCCGGCCTCGTGAGTGTTTAGGCGAGTTCTAACTCGCCTAAACACTCACGACCGGTGGGGTCACGCCTGGGCGGCCAGGGCCTGCAGGGGCGCGTCGGTGAGGCGGTTGACCGTCCACTCGTCCATCGGGACCGCGCCGAGGGCCTTGTAGAACTCCGTCGCTGGGTTCCAGTCCAGTACCGACCACTCGAGCCGCGCGTAGCCGTTCGCGACGCACTCCGCCGCCAGGGCCGCCAGCAGGGCCTTGCCCAGGCCCGAACCGCGCTGGGACTCCCGGACGTACAGGTCCTCCAGGTAGATCCCGTGCACCCCGCGCCAGGTCGAGAAGTTGAGGAACCAGACCGCGAAGCCGACGACCTCGCCGTCCACTTCGGCCACGTGCCCGAACAGCTTCGGCTCCGCGCCGAACAGCGCCTCGTGCAGCTGTGCCGGCGTCAGGTGGCACTCGTCCGGCGCGCGCTCGTAGTCCGCCAGCTCGTGGGCCAGGCCGACGGCCGCCTCGACGTCTTCGGGGCGGATCCGGCGGATGCGGTCGTCGGGCACGTCAGTCCTCCGCGGGCAGCAGGTTGAGGTGTTCGATCTGGGGTTCGCCGCGCTCGTCGCCGAGCACCGCGATGCCGGCCGCGTCCAGTCCGAATTGGACGCCGGCGGTAGCGGGCAGGCCGAGCCAGCGGGCGACCAGGACCCGGCTGAAGTGGCCGTGGCCGACCAGGATCACGTCGCCGGCTTCGATGTCGCGGCGGGCCCGGTCCAGCACGCGGTCGGCGCGGGCGGAAACGTCCGAAGCGCTTTCGCCGCCGGGGATCGGGTGGGTCCAGACCGTCCAGCCCGGCACGGTCTCCCGGATCTTCGGCGTGGTGACGCCTTCGTAGTCGCCGTAGTCCCACTCGGCGAGGTCTTCGGTGACGTCGTCGACGCGCAGCCCGGCCAGCGCGGCCGTGCGCAGGGCACGGGCCCGCGGGCTCGAGAGCACCAGCGACGGGCCGCCCACCAGGCTGCGGAGGGTGCCGCCGGCGGCCCGCGCCTGGCCTTCGCCCGCCGGCGTCAGCGGGATGTCCGTGCGGCCGGTGTGCCGCCCGTTCAGCGACCATTCGGTCTGCCCGTGCCGGAGGAGGAAGAGACGGTTGGTCACGCGCCCGAATATATCCGGCGGTTTGCGCGGCGGCTGGCCGTCTGCTTAGCTACTGAACGGTAGCTTAGTTCGAGGAGACGCCCATGTCCGAGACGCCGACGTTCGCGCTGTGGCACAAGCTCGCCGGGAAGCCGGGCGGGAAGCAGCTGTTCAGCGCCGCGATGTGCGTGCGGGTGCCGTACTTCCGCACGGTGCTGCCGTCGGTGCGCGAGCTGCGGCCGGGGCACTGCGAGGTGACCGCGCCGAGGTGGTGGGGTGTTTACAACCACATCCGCACCTTCCACGCGATCGCCGCCTGCAACCTCGCCGAGATCGCGATGGGCATGCTCGCCGAGGCCACTGTCCCCACCACCCACCGCTGGCTGCCGAAGGGGATGAGCGTCCAGTACGTCGCCAAGGCCGAGACGGGCCTGCGCGCGGTGGCGTCGCTGCCCGAGCTGCCGGAGTTCGGCGCCGAGGGCTTCGACCTCGAGGTCCCGGTGACCATTTCGGACGCGAACGGCAAGCCGGTGGTCACCGGGACGATCACCATCTGGGTGACGCCGAAGAAGCGTTAGAGCTGCTTGTACTGCACGTAAGTCGTCTGGTGGAAGGTGTTCGCGCCGGACGGCGACGGCAGCCCGAGCCGCCGGTCGACGAGCGGGCCGAGCACGCCGCAGCCGTGCGTGGCCGGCAGCGCGAGGTCCGGGTCCACGACGCCGAAGTGCATGGTCGGCGGGTTCTTCGAGATCACCGTCGGCGGCACCGCCGGGTCGTCGTGGACGACCGTGTGCAGCACCCCGAGGGTGCAGCCCTTGCGCAGCAACGGGTGCCGCAGCGTCGCGGTGACGTCCAGTTCGCCGCGCCGCTCGGCGTTGCTCTGGAAGTCCGAGTGGCCGCCGTAGTGCAGCTGGAGCGTCGTGCCCGCCAGGCCCGGCACGGTCACCGGCGCGTGGCGCAGCGTGCCGAACTCCTGCGCGTACGCCCCGTTCACCCGGCCCTCGCTGAACGTGAGCCGGATCTCCCCGAGCGGGATCTCCCGGCCGTCGATGGTCAGTTTCCCTTGTGAGACAAAGGCTTCGCAGCGCCAGGTGCCCGGATCGGCGGCCGGCGGCGGTGCCGGGCAGTCGGTGAAGTCGAAGGCCGGGACCTCGTCGGCGGACGCGGTTCCGGAGGTGACCGCCAGTGCCGCCACGGCGACCGCGGCCGCCCCCAGTGCGAGAAGTTTCATGGCGGTGAGCCTGCTCGGAACGCCCGGCCGGGACATCCGGGATCGCCCCCAGGGAAGCCCCGGGGATTCGTCACGGGCCGAGCCGGGCCAGCGCGTCGACGAACCCGTCGTCGGTGGCCGCGAAGAACTCGGCGTCCGCGGCTTCGACGTCCTTCAGCGCCTTCGCGACCAGTTCCAGTCCGGCCGGGGTGATTTCCAGGCGCTTCGCGCGGGCGTCGGCCGGGTCGTCGGCGCGGGCCAGCAGGCCGCGGCCGGCGAGCTTGCGGACGACCTGGCTGGTCATCATCGTGTCGGTGCCCGCCTGGTCGGCGAGCTGCCGCTGGGTCGGTGGCTCGCCCGCGCGGGTGAGCCACCACGTCGTCGTCAGCAGCACGAACTGGACGTGCGTGAGGTCGTGCGGGGCCAGCGCGGCCCGCATCGCCCGCTGCCAGGCCAGTGTCACGCGCCACAGCAGGAAGCCGGGGCTGCGCTCGGGGCCGGGCAGGCGGGACTCCGGGGCGGTCATACCGGGGAGCTTGCCTCAGCGAGCTTCGCGAGTGCGCGCATGGCGTCCGGAGTGTCCGAAGTGACCTGCGGGCCGAACCCTTCGGGGCCGTCGATGGTGACGCGGTAGGTGATCCGCGTGCCGCCGTCGACGTCGGTCAGCTCGTGCTCGAAGCGCAGGTGCGCGTCCGGCAGCGCGGTCTCGTCGGTGAAGCTCCGGCCCTCGGTGACCTCGGTGAGGGTGAACGGGATCGGCGGCATGCCGTCCATCGTCATCGTGCCGCTGGTGCCGACGGCGAAGGGGCCGTCGAGGACCACGGACCGGACGCCGGCGTCCCACTCCGGCC
The DNA here is from genome assembly GCF_000716785.1 of Amycolatopsis vancoresmycina. Classification (GTDB taxonomy): domain Bacteria; phylum Actinomycetota; class Actinomycetes; order Mycobacteriales; family Pseudonocardiaceae; genus Amycolatopsis; species Amycolatopsis vancoresmycina. Next base: position 362,927 of record NZ_JNYY01000004.1, on the reverse strand, counting down.
AGCGGCTCGTGTCGGCCCAGAGCGGCCAGATCGCGGCGGCGGGGGCGGTGGACGTCTCGCTGTGCTCGTACTCGAAAAGTGCCATGCGAGCAGACTATATGCACGCTTACTAAAAGTGCAAGCGGCCTGGTGGCCGGGAGGTGGTCAGTTCGCCGAGCGCAGCTTGTCGTAGTAGGCGACGCAGTCCGCGTACACCGGGAGCAGGCCCCGGTCGACGGCCTCGGCGAGGGTCGGCGCGTTGCGGTCCTTGTCGGACAGGACCGGCTCGATGTCCGTGGGCCACGGCAGCGCCAGCGTGGGGTCCAGCGGCGTGATGCCGTGCTCGCCGGTGGGGTTGTACGGCTCCGAGCAGAAGTACGACATCACGGTGTCGTCCTCCAGGGCGGCGAAGCCGTGACCGAGCCCCTCCGCGAGGTACATCGCGCGGAACTCGCGCGAGTCGAGCACGACCGCGTCCCACTGGCCGAAGGTCGGCGAGCCGACGCGGAGGTCGACGACGACGTCGAGCAGCGAACCGCGCGGGCAGTAGATGTACTTGGCCTGGCCGGGCGGGGTGTCGGCGAAGTGGAGGCCGCGGATCGTGCCGCGCCGGGACACGCTGTGGTTCGCCTGGCCGAGCCGCAGCGGGTGGCCGGCCGCCGCGCGGAAGACGTCGTCCTGGAAGGGGGCGACGAACAGGCCCCGGTCGTCGGGGAACGCCCGGGGGGAGAACTCGTAGGCGTCCGGGACGCGCAGCCGGCGGAATTGCATGGCGTCACCTTATCGGGCGGCCTACAAAACCGGACGGACGTCTTGGGAATTGCCGGGAAAAGGGCGCCGGTGTGACATCAACCGCACCGAGGGGTCACCCGCGGCACGGGACCTGTCACAATGGCGGGACCGCCGCGTCCGCGGCCATCGCCAGACCCACGGCACCGATGGCCGACGTGACGCCTCGCCGACAGGCCGGCGCTACCGCGCTGGGCTGCCGTGCCGGGATTCCCCCACGGTTTCCCCCTTGTGGACCGTGGTCCCAGCCGCATGCCCAGGAGAAATTCCAGTGACCCACGTCCGAACCGCGAGTTCCGTCATTCCCACTGGACGAATGACGGAAACGACGACAGGAAACCCCATGACCGACCCCACCGGCACTGTCGCGCCGGTCACCGACGAAGAGATCTTCACCGGGCATGAGGGCGGCAAGCTCTCGGTGGCGGCCACCCGCCCCATTTCCAGCCCGCGTGACCTTTCGATCGCCTACACCCCCGGGGTGGCGAAGGTGAGCCGCGCGATCGCCGAGGACGCGGCCAAGGCCAAGCGCTACACGTGGGCGGACCGGCTGGTCGTCGTGGTCAGCGACGGGACCGCGGTGCTCGGCCTCGGTGACATCGGCGCGAGCGCGTCGCTGCCGGTCATGGAGGGCAAGTCCGTTCTCTTCAAGACCTTCGGCGGGCTCGACTCGATCCCGCTGGTGCTGGACACCACCGACGTCGACGAGATCGTCGAGACGCTGGTGCGGCTGCGGCCGTCGTTCGGCGCGGTCAACCTGGAGGACGTCTCCGCGCCGCGGTGCTTCGAGCTGGAGGACAAGCTCAAGGAAGCCCTCGACTGCCCGGTCATGCACGACGACCAGCACGGCACGGCGATCGTGACGCTGGCCGCGCTGCGCGGCGCCAACCTGGTCCTCGACCGGGCGATCGCCGACCAGCGGGTCGTCGTCTCCGGCGCCGGTGCGGCCGGCGTGGCCTGCGCGAAGATCCTGCAGGAGGCCGGCATCGGCGACGTCACCGTCCTCGACTCGCGCGGCATCATCCACGCCGGCCGGGACGGCCTGAACCCGGTCAAGCAGCGGCTGGCGGCGACGACGAACAAGGCGGGCCTGCGCGGCGGCCTCGCGGAGGCGCTGGAGGGCGCCGACGTGTTCCTCGGCCTGTCCGGTGCGACGATCGACGAGTCCCTGCTCGGCCGGATGGCGGGCGGCGGCATCGTGTTCGCGCTGTCCAACCCCGACCCGGAAGTTCACCCGGACGTGGCGGCCCGGTACGCGTCGATCGTGGCGACCGGCCGGAGCGACTTCCCGAACCAGATCAACAACGTGCTGGCGTTCCCCGGCGTGTTCCGCGGCGCGCTCGACTCGGGCGCGCGGGCGATCACGGAGAACATGAAGCTGGCCGCGGCCGAGGCGATCGTCTCGGTGGCGATGGACGACCTCGGCCCGGACCGGATCGTCCCGTCGCCGCTCGACCCGCGCGTGGCCCCGGAGGTCGCGGCCGCGGTGGCGAAGGCCGCCGAAGCCGACGGCGTCACCGCCTGACCGCCCTGCCGCAACCGGTCGTGAGTGTTTAGGCGGGTTAGAACTCGCCTAAACACTCACGAGGGCCGCGGCAGACTCAGGAACCGAGCAGGTCCGCCAGGCGGTGGCGGGGGACGTCGACCAGGCGGAGGTCCGTCAGGTCGGACGGGACGTCGAGGGCGACGTTCGCCAAGCGGGCGTGGGCGCGCGTGAGGATCTCGTCCTGGTGCTCCACCGCGTCCGCGACCACCACCGCGTGCCGGTTGTCCGGCGTGCTCCGCAGGTAGCGCAGCGCGTACTTGCCCCGGACGAGGTCCGCGAGGGCCGTCTGCGACCGCTCGTCCGCCAGGTCCGGGTGCGCGTTGGGGACCAGCAGGGCCAGGCGCCGGGCGTTCGTGCCCAGCAGGGTCCGCAGCAGCCACGGGCCCGGGTCGCCGGTGAGGTCCATCGCGACCGCGTCGCCCTCGGGGCCGGAGATCGACCAGTCCACCGGCCGCGACTCCAGCGCCAGCCCGCCGGCGGCCGCGATCTCCTTCAGCTTCTCCAGCAGCGCCGGTTTCGTGCCCGCCGCCTCGACCGACTGCGGCCCGTGCGTGTAGATCGCCTTGCCGCCGCGCATCTTCTTGGCCTTCGCCGTCGGCTGGCAGACGTACAGGTCCGCCGCGCTGCCGATCGCCTGCGCGCCGAAGTAGCGGTTGAAGCCCGGCAGGATCGCCTCGAACGTCAGCCCCAGCGTGGCCAGTGACCGCTGCACCTGCGCGCCCAGCGCCGGGTGGCGCGGGCTGTAGCCGTAGGCCAGCAGCAGCCGTCCTTCGCTCGGCTCGCGCAGCGCCTGCACCCCGCGGGCCGCGAACAGCCCCATGCCTTCCGGCGTGTACGGCGGATCGCTGAACACCAGGTCGAACCGGCCCGCGAACGCCGGCGGGAGGCCGACGCGCAGGTCCGCGTGGGCCGTCGCGATCCCGCGCTCGCCGCGGTCGTCCAGGTAGGCGAGCACGCGCTCGTCCAGGTCGACGACCGTCAGGGCCGCCGACGGGCAGACCGCCCGCACCGCCAGCGACGTCAGGTCGTGGTCGCCGAGGAACAGCAGGCGGGCGGAGGTGAGGTCGTACTGCGCGTCCAGCCAGAGCGCGCGGCGCAGCACGGTCTCGGGCGTGGCCTGCACGTGGTCGAGCGCGGCCAGCGGCGACGGCACCTCGGCCACCCACTCGGCGACCTTCGGCAGCAGGTCGTGCGTCGTGACGGCTTCGTCGAGCGGGTCGGCGAAGCGGGGCGCGTGGTACTGCAGGTACGACGCCGCGACGCCGGGGGAGATGCGCAGGCGGTCGCCGCTGCGGTCCAGGTCGTCGCCGAGGGCGGCGAGGACGGCCTCCACGCTGCGCCGCGGCGCCGTGCTGAGCCGCACGAGCTCGCCGAGGTCGTGGTCGCCGGTGCGCAGCAGGTCGAGGACGCGGTACAGCGGGCGGACGCCGACGCCGTGCGCGGCGAGGACGTCGTCGAGGGCGTTCACGGACTCCGAGCCTAGTGGCCGGCCTGCGGAACAGCGTGCCAACCACCGCCGACTCGGCTACGGTCGGTTGCACCGGACATGGGGAGTGGCAGTGACCATCGAATTCCGCGACGTGACCAAGCAGTATCCGGATGGGACGGTCGCCGTCGACAAGCTGAACCTGACGGTCGAGGACGGCACGATCACCGTGTTCGTCGGCCCGTCCGGCTGCGGCAAGACGACGTCGCTGCGGATGATCAACCGGATGGTCGAGCCGACCGCCGGGCAGGTGCTGCTCGACGGCAAGGACGTCGCCGAGGGCGACCCGGCGCTGCTGCGCCGCGGCATCGGCTACGTCATCCAGCACGCCGGGCTCTTTCCACATCGGACGGTGCTGGACAACATCGCCACCGTGCCGCTGCTTTCGGGCTGGGACAAGGCGAAGGCGCGCAAGCGGGCCGCCGAGCTGCTGGAGATCATCGGCCTGCCGGTCGAGCTCGGCAAGCGGTACCCGGCGCAGCTTTCGGGCGGCCAGCAGCAGCGCGTCGGCGTCGCCCGCGCGCTCGCCGCGGACTCGCCGGTGCTGCTGATGGACGAGCCGTTCTCCGCGGTCGACCCGATCGTGCGCGAAGACCTGCAGAACGAGCTGCTGCGGCTGCAGTCGCAGCTGGGCAAGACGATCGTGTTCGTCACGCACGACATCGACGAGGCCGTCCGGCTCGGCGACAAGGTCGCGGTGATGCGCGTCGGCGGCAAGCTCGCCCAGTACGGCACGCCCGCCGACGTCCTGCGCCACCCGGTGGACGACTTCGTCGCCTCGTTCGTCGGCCGGGACCGCGGCTACCGCGGCCTGTCGTTCCTTTCCGCCGAAGGCGTCGAGGTCAAGGAGCTGGAGCTGGTCGAGATCGGCGCCGCGGTGTCCGCGAGCGACGGCTGGCGGCTCGCGGTCAACGCCGAGAAGCAGCCGCGCGGCTGGCTGCCGCCGAATTCCACTGTGGATGGTTCGCTCGACGAGGACGACCTCGTGGCCGGCGGCTCGCTCTGGGTGCGGGGGACGCCGATCCGCGGCGCGCTGGACGCGGCGCTGTCGTCGCCCGCCAGTCTCGGGGTCGTCGTCGACGAAGAGCACCGGGTGCTCGGCGCGGTGGTCGCGCGGCAGGTGCTGGACGTCATCGAGGGCACGCCCCAGGCGTCATGACCTTCTTCGACGAGCTCGGGCAGTACCTGAGCAGCGGGAACACGCGCGCCGAGATCCTCGGCGACCTGGGCGACCACGTGTACCTGGCGCTGCTCCCGCTCGTGCTCGGCATCGTGCTGGCCGTCGCGGCGGGCTGGCTCGGCAGCCGCTGGGCGCCCGCCCGGCAGGTGCTGATGGTGCTGGCGAACTTGCTCTACACGATCCCGTCGCTGGCGCTGTTCGTCGTCATCCCCGGCCTGATCGGGTCGAAGATCCTCGACAGCGTCAACGTCGTCGTCGCGCTGACGATCTACACCACGGCGCTGCTGGTCCGGCCGGTGCTCGACGCCCTCGACGCGGTGCCGCCGCCGGTGATCGCCGCCGCGACCGCCGTCGGGTACAAGCCGCTGCGGCGCTTCTTCGCCGTCGAGCTGCCGCTGTCGGTGCCGGTGCTGGCGGCCGGCGTGCGGGTCGCGTCGGTGAGCAACATCAGCCTGGTCAGCGTCGGCGCGCTGATCGGCACCGGCGGCCTCGGCGTGCTGTTCACCGACGGCTTCCAGCGCGAGTACTTCTCGCCGATCGTGACCGGCATCGTGCTGACGCTGCTGCTGGCGCTGGTCGTCGACCTGGTCCTGGTGGGGATCCGGAACCTGCTGACACCGTGGGAACGGGTGAGCGCCGCATGATCACCGACCTCTTCCGCTGGTTCGGCGACCCGGCGCACTGGTCCGGCCCGGACGGCATCCCGCAGCGGCTGCTGGAACACCTGGGCTACACCGCGTTGTCGCTGGCCATCGCGCTGGTCATCGCCGTCCCCTTGGGACTGTTCGTCGGCCACACCGGACGCGGTGGCGTCGCGCTGGTGAGCGCGGGCAACGCGATCCGCGCGCTGCCGACGCTGGGGCTCGTCACGTTCCTGTTCCTGCTCTTCACCGAAAGCGTCACCTCGACGATCATCGGGCTGGTCGTGCTGGCCGTGCCGCCGATCCTGGCCGGCACGTACGCCGGGCTGCAGGCGACCGACCACGGCGTGGTCGACGCCGCCGAGGGGGTCGGGATGACCGGCTGGCAGCGGCTGTGGCAGGTCGAGGTGCCGATCTCGCTGCCGCTCGTGCTCGGCGGGATCCGCAACGCCGTGCTCCAGCTGGTGGCGACCGCCGCGGTGGCCGCGTACGTCGGACTCGGTGGCCTGGGCCGGTTCCTGCTCGACGGACTGGCCATTTTGGACTACGCCGAGGTCGTCGCGGGCGCGTTGCTGACGACGTTGCTGGCCGTCGTCCTGGATCTGCTCTTCGCGGGGTTGAACCGCGCACTGGTGCCGCGGGGCGTGCGGCTCGCCGCGGCCGTGAAGAAGGTGACGGCGTGAAGCGGCTGATCCTGCTCGTGGTCCTGGTGCTGGCCGCCGGCTGCGGGAACCCGCTGGCGGGTGGCGGCGAGGGCGGCGCTTCGGGTGACATCATCATCGGCGCGTCCGACGTCGGGGAAAGCCTGCTGCTGGCCCAGATCTACGCCGGTGCGCTGCGGGAGGCCGGTGCGACGAACGTGACCGTGCGGCCGCCGGTCGGCAGCCGCGAGGTCGTCGTCAAGGCGCTGCAGGACAAGTCGCTGTCGGTGGTGCCGGACTACAGCGGGAACCTGTTGCGGTACTTCGACAAGGACACCACGGCGACGAAGCCGCAGGACGTCTACGCGCAGCTGCGGCAGAAGCTCCCCGCCGGGTTCGAGGTGCTGGACCAGGCGCCGGCCGAGGACAAGGACCTGCTCGTCGTCGGCCCGCAACTGGCGGCTTCGGGGGTGAAGACGTTCTCCGACCTGGGCCCGCGCTGCCGCGAGCTGGTGTTCGGCGGGCCGGGGCAGTGGAGCAGCCGCTGGAAGGACAAGATCAAGGCGCTGTACGGCTGCGAGTTCAAGGAGATCCGCACGACCGACACCGGCGGGCCGGTGACGGTGGCCGCGCTGAAGTCCGGGGACGTGCAGGTGGCGGACCTGTTCAGCACGTCGTCGACGATCGCCGCGAACGGGTTCGTGCCGCTGGCCGACGACAAGAACATGTTCCCGGCGCAGAACATCGTGCCGCTGGTGGCCCGCGGGACGCTCTCGCCCGCCGAATCGGCCGCGCTGAACCGCGTGTCGGCGGTGCTGACCACCGAGCAGCTCACGCGGCTCAACGTCGAGTTCACCGAGCAGAAGCGCAATCCGCTCGACATCGCCGAGGACTTCCTCGCCCGCAACCACCTCAAGTCCTAGGTTCGTAGCGGTCGAACTCCGTCTCCAGCACGCCTTCGCCGCGCGTGAGCCCCGGTAGCCGCCGCTGCAGCCCGTGCACTTCGGCGGCGGGAAGGTCGCCCTCGATACGAGCCTCCGGCCCGTCCATTGTGGTCTGTTTCGGAATGCCGCGCACACGCGCGACGGCCTGCGTGACGGCGCTGATCGTGTCGGCCGGGACGTCGAGGGTGAACCGGTGGATCGGTTCGCACTCCACCGTCCCGGCCCGGTCGAGCGCTTCCCGGAGCACGATCGGCGTCAGGTCGCGGAAGTCGCCGGCGGTGCTCGACATGCTCTTGTCGAACGTGCCGTGGGAGTGGCTTTGCCTGGCGTAGTAACCGGAATGCGTCATGGTGACCGCGCAGGCCGGGACCGACCAGCTCGCCAGCGTCGCCCGGACCGTCTCTTCGACGGCGCGGAAGAACGCCGCCGGCATGGAGCCCGGCTCGACGGCCAGCCCGAACGTGACGCCGCTGTCAGCCGGTTCGACGCGGAGCCCGACGGTGGCGAGGAACGGGTCCGCGTCCTGGCCGATCAGCCGGACGGATTCGCCGGTGCCCGTCACCCGCTGGACGTGGATCGTGGTGGTCTCGCCGAACTCGACGTCGACGCCGTATTCGTCGGCGAGCGTCGCCTGGATGACCTCTTTCTGGACTTCGCCGTACAGGGAAAGAAGGATTTCGGATCCGTCGACCTGCAGCCCGATGAGCGGGTCCTGCTCGGCGAGCTGGGCGAGCGCCGCGTGCAGCGCGCCCTTGTCGCCGCCGGTCGTCACGACGGTCCGGAGCGTCGGCGGCGCGAACTGCCGCCCGGCCGACGCCGGTGGCTCGCCGATCGCGTCGCCGATCCGGGCGTCGAGGCCGGTGACGCGGGCGATCCGGCCGGCGGTGACCCGGTCGCGCCGGACGGCCTTCCCCTGCTCGAAGACGTGGATCGCGGTGACCTTGCCCGCCGGGAGCTTCTGCCGGACGCGCAGCGTGCCGGAGAACACGCGGACCAGCACCGCTTTCCGGCGGTCCACTTTGAACACCGTGCCGGACAGCGGGCCGGTGGTGTCCTCTTCGGACTTCGGCAGCAGGTCCACGACGGCCTCGCGGAGCTCGTCGACGCCGTCGCCGGTGAGCGCCGACCCCTCGAAAACGGGAGCGGGCGGCAGTTTGCGGGCGATCTCGGCCCGGACGCGGCCGGGGTCGGCGCCGCGGCGGTCGGTCTTGTTGACGAAGACGACCGCCGGGATGCCGAGCCGATCCAGGGCTCTGGCGAGCACGCGCGTCTGCGCCTGGACGCCTTCGACGGCCGAGACGACGAGCACGGCGCCGTCGAGCACGCTCAGCACCCGTTCCACCTCGGCGATGAAGTCGGGGTGGCCGGGGGTGTCGATGAGGTTGACGGTGGTGGCGCCGATCGCGAACGAGACGACGGCGGACTTGATGGTGATCCCGCGGGCGCGTTCGAGCGCGAGCGTGTCGGTCTGCGTGGTGCCGTCGTCGACGCGGCCCAGCCGGTCGATCACGCCGGCGGCGAGCAGCAGCCGCTCGGTGAGGGTGGTCTTACCGGCGTCGACGTGCGCGAGAATACCCAGGTTGAGTGTCGGCAACGAGCTTCATGTCCTCGGTGTAGGCGGTTTCGGCCAACGGGAAGAACACGAAAGCTCGGCGCATGATCACTCCAGGGGGTCGGGTCGTTTTCAGTGAAGCAGACACCGTCACATGCGGCAACCGGTTAACGCTCCACGGCCAGGCGGACGCCGAGGCCGATGAAGATGCCCCCGGTGGCGACCTCGATCCGGCGCTGGTTCCGCTTCCGCCGGACCCACCCGCCGACGCGGCCGGCGAGGACGCCGACCGCGCCGTCGACGAGAAACTCGAAGGCGATCAGGATCGCGCCGAGGACGGCGAACTGCAGCCAGACGTGCCCTCGGGCGGGGTCGACGAACTGCGGGAGGAAGGCGATGGTGAAGGTGACCATCTTGGGGTTGAGCAGGTTGGTGAGCAGGCCGCTGAGGTAGGCGCGGTCGCTCCGGCGTTCGACGAGCGGCTTGCGGTTCCGGATGGCCTGGACGCCGAGGTGGATGAGGTAGGCGGCACCGACGACCCGCACGACGGTGAAGGCGACGGGCACGGCGGCGAAGAGCGCGGCGAGCCCGGCCGCGGCGACGGCGACGTGGATCGCTTCGCTGGTGGCGACCCCGGCGGTGGCGAGCAGCCCGGCCTTCGGGCCGCCGCGCATGCCGCAGCCGAGGATGAAGAGCATGTCCGGCCCCGGCGTCACCATCGCGACGGCGGTGGTCACGAGGAAGGCCAGGAGGAGGTGCTGGTCGACCGGCATGGCCCGATCCTGGCACGCCGGCCGTGCCGCACGAACTCCTTTTCCGCTCGTCAGGCCCGCACGGCCGCCGCGACGCGGGCCGCGTCCTCGATGCCGCGCTCCGGGGGCTCTTCCGACAGCGGCAGCAGCACCACCGAGCCGCTGCCGGCTTCGTGCAGGGAGTGGACCGCGGCCGCGCAGGTGTTCAGGTCGCCGCAGACGGCCAGCCGGTCGATCCACTCCGGGCGCAGGCCGGCCGCCAGCTCGTCCACTGTGGACGTCGAGTCCATCAGGGCCAGCAACTCGGTGGCGAACGGCAGGCCCTCCACCTGCACGCGGGAGCCGGGGTTCAGGGACTCCGCGACGGTCGTGCGTGCCCGCTCGCGGTCGCCGAGGGCCAGCCAGTTGTACGTCACCAGGGCGTGCGGGCCGGTGGCCGCGATGCCCGCGAGCGCCGTCCGGACGAACTCGGGCGGCGACGGCTCGGCCAGGATCGTCCCGTCCGCGGAGGTCCCCGCCACGGCCAGGGACTTCGGCCGGCGGACCCCGGCCAGCACCGGGGGCACGGTCTCCGGCGGGAACACCAGCTCGACGGCGTCCAGCTCGACGTGGCGGCCGCGCATCGAGACCCGATCGCCCGCCAGGAGCCGGCGGACCGCCACCAGCGTTTCGTCCAGCGCCGCCAGCGGGGACTCCGGGTAGGCGCCGATCTGGCGCATCCACGACGCCACGCCGTGCCCGAGGCCGCCGATCAGCCGGCCCGGGTGCAGCTCCGCGAGCGCCGCCAGCTCCATCGCCGCGATCGCCGGGTTGCGCGCCACCGCCGGCAGCACCCCGATGCCGACCTTGATCGTCGAGGTCACCGCGAGCGCGGTCGCGACGGTCGCGATGCCCGCCGCCCAGAAGCAGTCCTCGACCAGCCAGACCTCGTCGAGGCCGGCGGCTTCGGCCTGCCGCGCGAGCTCGACCAGCTTGGCCGGCGGCTGCTCGCGGTTGATCCGGACACCGACCGACCTCGTGGGTGCGTACATGCGCTGTCTCCTGTTCAGAGGCGGGAAAACGCCGGCGCGTACTCGAAGGCGCCCGCCTGGGTGGGTTGGTACGCGGCCAGCGTGCGCGCCTGGAAGTGCGGGCGCCACGCCGGATCGGGTGGCGTGATCGAGAGCGTGTCCGCTCGGACGAAGCCGAACCGGGAGTAGTAGGCGGGGTTGCCGAGGAGGACGACCAGGCCGTGGCCTTGGGCGTCCGCGGCACCGAGGACGGCGTGCATGAGCGCGGAGCCGACACCGCTGCGCTGGTGCGCGGGCAGGACGCCGAGGGGGCCCAGCCCGACGGCGGTGTCCTCGTCCTCGCCGAGGCGGGCGCGGCTGCAGCAGACGTGCCCGACGACCTCACCGTCGTGGAGGGCGACGAGGGAGAGGGGGTTGATCAGATCGCCGTCGGCGCGGAGTTCGTCGACGAGGGGGGCCTCGACGGGGGTCACGCCTTCTTCGCGCCGGAAGGCTTCGCTGTGGACGGTGTGGATCGCGGGGCCGTCGGCGGGGGTTTCGCGGCGGATCAGCATGATCGCCACCTTGCCCCGAACCGGCGGCTGGGGGCAATCGGGTTTGGGCTGCGCCCCCCAGTTGCCACGCTAGCGGAGGGCACCGACAGTTCCGGGAACGGCGAAGGCCCCCGCGTTCCTGGTGCGGGGGCCTTCGCCGTGGTCAAGCGGTCAGTCGAACGCCTTCGCGATCAGCGCCTTCTGCTCCACCTCGTGCACCTTCGACGAACCCGCCGACGGGGCCGCCATCGGGCGGCGCGAGACGACCTGCAGGCCCGAGAGGACCTCCGGGAACTTGCGGGGCAGGTTCAGGCCGAAGAACGGCCATGCACCCTGGTTCTCCGGCTCCTCCTGGACCCACGCGACCTGCGTCGCGTTCGTGTAGCGCTCCAGGGCCGCCAGCAGCTTCTTCTTCGGCAGCGGGTAGTACTGCTCGATCCGGACGATCGCGACGTCGTCCGCCTCGCGCTTCGCCCGCTCCGCCACCAGCTCCCAGTACAGCTTGCCGGAGGTCAGCAGGACCTTGCGGATCTTCGCCGGGTCCGGTGTGACGTCGTCGATGACCGACATGAAGCGGCTCTCGCCGGTGAAGTCGGCGACCGCCGACGTCGCCGCCTTGTTGCGCAGCATCGACTTCGGCGTGAAGACCACCAGGGGGCGCTGGATGCCGTCGAGGGCGTGGCGGCGCAGCAGGTGGAAGTAGTTCGCCGGGGTGGACGGGACCGACACCGTCATCGAGCCCTCCGCGCACAGCGACAGGAAGCGCTCGATGCGGCCGGACGTGTGGTCCGGGCCCTGGCCCTCGTGGCCGTGCGGTAGCAGCAGCACGACGTCCGAACGCTGGCCCCACTTGGCCTCGCCGGAGGAGATGTACTCGTCGATGACCGTCTGGGCGCCGTTGACGAAGTCGCCGAACTGCGCCTCCCACATCACCAGCGCTTCGGAGTTCGCCACCGAGTAGCCGTACTCGAAGCCGACGGCCGCGTACTCCGACAGCGCCGAGTCGTAGATCATCACGCGGCCCTGGCCGTCGGCCAGGTTCTGCAGCGGCGCGTACTCCTGGCCGGTCTTGCGGTCGATGAACACCGAGTGCCGCTGGGTGAACGTGCCGCGCCGCGAGTCCTGGCCGGACAGCCGGACCAGCCGGCCCTCCATCGCCAGCGACCCGAACGCCAGCAGCTCGCCGAACGCCCAGTCGATGTCGCCTTCGCGCGACATCTTGTGGCGGCGCTCCATCACCGGCTTGACGCGCGGGTGCGGCGTGAAGCCCTCCGGGACCTGGACGAACGCGTCGCCGATGCGCTCGATGACCTCGTCGGCGACCGCCGTCTTCACCTTGGCCGGCACCTGCTGCTCCTCCTCGACGGAGGGGCTGGCCTTCGCCGGGTGCTTCTCCAGCTCGCGGACCTCGTTGAAGACGTGCTCCAGCTGGCTCGAGAAGTCGCGCAGCGCCGCCTCGGCCTCCTCGACGGAGATGTCGCCGCGGCCGATCAGCGACTCGGTGTAGGTCTTCCGCGTCGAGCGCTTGGTGTCGATGATGTCGTACATCGCCGGCTGCGTCATCGAGGGGTCGTCGCCCTCGTTGTGGCCGCGGCGGCGGTAGCAGATCAGGTCGATGACGACGTCCTTGTGGAACGCCTGCCGGTACTCGACGGCCAGCTTGGCCACCCAGTGCGCGGCCTCCGGGTCGTCGCCGTTCACGTGGAAGATCGGCGAGCCGATCATCTTCGCGACGTCGGTGGCGTACTGCGAGGAGCGCGAGTGCTCCGGCGCGGTCGTGAAGCCGACCTGGTTGTTGACGATGACGTGCACGGTGCCGCCGGTGCGGTACCCGCGCAGCAGCGCCAGGTTCAGCGTCTCGGCCACGACGCCCTGGCCCGCGAAGGCCGCGTCGCCGTGCATCAGGACCGGCAGCACGGTGTAGCCCTCGCCGCCCTTGTCGAGGATGTCCTGCTTCGCGCGGACGATGCCCTCGAGGACCGGGTCGACCGTCTCCAGGTGGGACGGGTTCGCGGTCAGCGACACCTTCGTCTCGCCGTCGCCGAACATCCGGAAGTACTTGCCTTCGGCGCCGAGGTGGTACTTCACGTCACCGGAACCGTGCGCCTGGCCCGGGTCGAGGTTGCCCTCGAACTCCTGGAAGATCTGGCTGATCGGCTTGCCGACGATGTTGGCCAGCACGTTCAGGCGGCCGCGGTGCGGCATGCCGATGACGACCTCGTCGAGCTCGTGCTCGGCGGCCTTGTCGAGGATGGTGTCGAGCAGCGGGATCGCCGTCTCGCCGCCTTCGAGCGAGAACCGCTTCTGGCCGACGTACTTGGTCTGCAGGAACGTCTCGAACGCCTCGGCGGCGTTCAGCTTCGAGAGCACGTACTTCTGGACCGCGGGGTCCGGCTTCTCGTGCGGGATCTCGACGCGTTCCTGGATCCAGCGGCGCTCCTCGGGGTCGAGGATGTGGGTGTACTCGATGCCGACCGTGCGGCAGTAGGAGTTGCGCAGCACGCCCAGGATGTCGCGCAGCTTCATCCGCTCCTGGCCGGCGAAGCCGCCGACCGGGAACTCGCGGTCGAGGTCCCAGAGCGTCAGGCCGTGGGACAGCACGTCCAGGTCGGCGTGGCTGCGCTGGCGGTAGTTCAGCGGGTCGGTGTCGGCCATCAGGTGGCCGCGCATCCGGAACGCGTCGATCAGCTCGATCACGCGGGCGGTCTTGTCGACCGGGCCGTCCGGGATGTCGGCGACCCAGCGGATCGGCTCGTACGGCAGGCGCAGGCTGGTGAAGACGTCGTCGTAGAAGCCGTCTTCGCCGAGCAGCAGCTGGTGGATGCGCTTGAGGAACTCGCCCGACTCCGCACCCTGGATGATGCGGTGGTCATACGTCGAGGTCAGCGTCATGATCTTGCTGATGCCGAGGTCGACCAGCGTCTTCTCGCTGGTGCCCTCGAAGGCGGCCGGGTACTGCATGGCGCCGACGCCGATGATGGCGCCCTGGCCGGCCTGCAGGCGCGGCACCGAGTGGTTGGTGCCGATGCCGCCCGGGTTGGTCAGCGAGATCGTGGTGCCGGAGAAGTCGTCCGCGGTCAGCTTGTTGTTGCGGGCCTTCTTGACGATGTCCTCGTACGCCTGCCAGAACTGCAGGAACGTCATGTCCTCGACGCTCTTGACCGAGGCCACGACGAGGTTGCGCGACCCGTCCTTGCCCTTCATGTCGATGGCGAGCCCGAAGTTGACGTGCTCCGGCGTGATCGCGAACGGCTTGCCGTCGATCTGCTGGTAGTGCCGGTTCAGGTTCGGGTAGTCCTTCAGCGCCCGCACCATGGCGTAGCCGATGAGGTGCGTGAAGGAGATCTTGCCGCCGCGGGTGCGCTTGAGGTGGTTGTTGATGACGATGCGGTTGTCCGCCATCAGCTTGGCCGGGACCGCGCGCACGCTGGTCGCGGTGGGGACGCTCAGCGAGGCGTCCATGTTCTTGGCGATGGCCGCCGCGGCACCGCGCAGCTGCTTCGACTCCGGCTCTTCCTTCTTCGCGTCGGCCTTGGGCTCGGCCTTCGCGGCCGCCGGCTTCGGCGCGGCCTTGGCCGGCGCCTTGGCGGCGGGGGCCGGCTTGGCGGGCGCGGCCTGCTTGGCCGCCGACTCCGCGTTCTGCACGGCCTTGGCCGACGGCTGCGCCGCCTGGCCGTTGGTGGCCGGCTTGGCGTCGGCCTGCTGCCGGGCGGTGTCCGCCTTGGCCTGCGCGCTCTGCGTCGGCTTGAAGTCCGCGAAGAAGTCGTGCCAGGCGGCATCGACTGAGGAAGGGTCGGCGAGGAACTGGTCGTACATCTCTTCGACCAGCCACTCGTTGGGGCCGAACTGTGACGCAGGGCTGCTGCTGGACACGGCTGGGGCTCGCCTCTATCCGTCTCGATCTCGATCTTGAATCCGCTGATGCGCCTACCAGGCTAACCCCCTCGGTGACCGCGATGTGATGGAACCGGCCTGTGTGAGGCGTGGCGCACTAGGGTATCGGTCACTGACTCGATCAAGATGTGCTAAGGGAACCTTAAGCGCTGGACCCGGTACAGCGTTCCCGGGCTCTTCCGGCCGGCTTCCTCCGCCGGCCGTCGGGCGTTCACCGCGGCGGGTTCCACTGGAGGGATGTGGCTGGTCGAATGTCCTTCGTTCTGGGACCAGGGCCTGGTGCGGCCGCTGGTCACCGAGTCCGGCGCGGTCGTCCTGCGGTGTGACTCGTGCTCCGCGGTCTGGCCGACGCTGGCCGACTTCGAGGAGATGGAGTGGGTCGAGCCCGACGAGCCGGACTGGCTGGTGGGGGCGGGGATCCACGTCCGGCCGGGCACGGTCCGCTGGGCGTCGCGGCCGGACGTCGAGGCGGCCGGGCTGGGCGGGTTGAGCTGGCGCGCGCTGCCCTAACCGAGCTCGTACGGCGGCTCGTGGGGGACGAGCTTGACGGCCAGGTGGAGCTGGTCGGTGGCCAGCAGCCCGGCTATGTCGCGGATCACCGGTGTGACATCGGTGATGCCGGTGACCCACTCCTCGGCGAGCTCGCCGCCGAGCCGGATCGCCTGGAAGTTCAGCGGTGTGTGGTCGAGATCTCGCTCGGGCGCCCACTCGACGTGCCCCGCGAGGAGCTGCTCGAAGCCTTCGCGGGTGAGGTCGACGGCCAGGATGCGCTCGTGGCCGGGCTTGCGGCCGTTGTCGCTCTCGAAGGCCGCGAGCCGGAACGACGGCGTGACCTCCACGCTCCCGCCCGGCTCGATGGTCTGCTTCTCGAGCGCGGCGTCCGCGGCGGCAGGCGAGCAGGCCAGGTAGACCCGGACGGTCGTGTCGGTCTGCGCCGCCCGGATCTGCCGGTCGGGAACCCGCTTCTCTTCGAACATGCCCGCCATGCTCCCAGGTTTCGGCCACACGAACCCGTATCCCGCGTGATTGAAGCCGTAACTGGCGTGATTGGAGCCGTAACTCGCGAGATCCGGCTTCGATCACGCGAGTTACGGGCCTGATCACGCGAGTTACGGGCTCAGCCGAGGGCCCAGAGGCGGGCGTAGTGGCCGTTGGCGGCCAGGAGCTCGGCGTGGGTTCCGGTCTCGGCGATCCGGCCGTGGTCCAGGACCACGATCCGGTCCGCGCGGGCCGCCGTGGCGAGGCGGTGGGCGACCACGAACGTCGTGCGGCGGCGGGCCACGTGTTCCGTCGCGCGCAGGACCGCCGCCTCCGTCGACGGGTCCAGGGCCGCCGTGGCCTCGTCGAGCAGGAGGACGTCCGGGTCGACCAGCTCCGCCCTGGCCAGCGCGACCAGCTGACGCTGGCCTGCCGACAGCGACCGGCCGCGTTCGCCCACCGGCTGCAGGAACCCCGACGGGAGGGCCGCGACGCCGTCGAGCGCGCCCACCGCCCGGACCGCGGCCTCGACCTCCGCGTCGGTCGCCGACGGGCGGCCGTAGCGGACGTTGTCGGCCACCGTGCCCGAGAACAGGTGCGCCTCCTGCGGCACCACGCCCATCCGGCGCCGCATCCCGGCCAGTTCGTACTCGCGGACGTCCGTGCCGTCGATCCGGACCTCGCCGCCGGTGACGTCGTAGAAGCGGGCCACCAGCTTCACCGCCGTCGACTTGCCCGCCCCGGTCGCGCCGACCAGCGCGATCGTCTCGCCCGCCGCGACGTCCAGCGAGAACTGCTCCAGCGCCTTGCCCTCGGCGCCGCTGTAGGAGAAGTCGACCTCCTTGAACGACACCTCGCCGCGCAGCCGCTCCGGCACCGCGACCGGCTTCTCCGCCGCCGGCACCGACGTCGGCGTCCGCAGCAGGTCGCCGATCCGGTTCAGGCCGACGCTCGCCTGCTGGTAGCCGTCGAACACCGCCGACAGCTGCTGGATCGGCGAGAAGAACTGCTGCAGGTACAGCAGGAACGCGAGCAGCACACCGGCCGACAGGGTGCCCGCCGAGACGCGGTTCGCGCCCGCCACCAGCACCGTCGTCGTCGCCAGGTCCGACAGCAGCGCCACCAGCGGGAAGTACGTCGCCACGTACCGCTGGGCTCGCAGCCGCGAGCGCCGGTAGTCGTCGCTGCGCGAAGCGAACGCCTCCGCGGAGCGGTCTTCGCGCGTGTACGCCTGCGCGACGCGCAACCCGCTGACGTTCTCCTGCATGTCCGCGTTCACGACGCTGACCCGCTCGCGGGCCTCGTTGTACGCCTTCGACGCCGACCGCCGGAAGATCACCGTGGCCACCGCCAGCACCGGCACCATCGCCAGCGCGTACAGCGCCAGCCCGGCGTCGGTGACCAGCAGCGCGCCGGTGATCCCGGCCAGGGTCAGCGCGCTGACCACCGCGGTGGCCAGGCCGGTCTGCAGGAACGTCGAGAGCGCGTCGACGTCCGTCGTCATCCGGGTCATGATCTTCCCGGACAGCTCCCGCTCGTAGTAGTCGAGCCCGAGCCGCTGCAGGTGCGCGTAACTGCGGACGCGCAGCGCGTACAGCACCGTTTCGCCCACCCGTGACGTCAGCCGCGTCTGCGCGAACACCACCAGCCAGTCGGCCGCGATGACCGCGGCGCCGATCCCGGCGGCCAGCCAGATCATCCACTCGACACCGGCGCGGACGCCGTGGTCGACGCCGAATTGGTACAGCCCCGGCAGCGCGATCGACGCCAGCGCGTCCGCCGCCACCAGCGCGATCACCAGCGAGAGGGGCCCGCGGACCGGCCGCAGCAGCCCGCCAAGCCGGAACTTCGGATCGGGTGCGGTGACGTCCACGTCGGGCAGCCGTGGCTCGTCGACGGCGGGCGGGAGCCGGCGCACGCCCTCGATCAGCTCCGGGGTCGGCGGCACGTCGAGGCCGCCGCCCCCGCCGACGAACCCGCTGCTGTTCGGGTCGCCGCTGCGCATCCGCGCCGCGTCGGCCAGTGCGTCGACCTCGTCGCGGCTCTCGTCCCGCGGCCACAGCGACGGCGTGACGCCGTCCTGGCCGCAGTCGAGGCCCTCGCAGCGGTGCTTCTCCTCGACGTCGTCACCCGGGCCCGCCACCAGCTCGCGGAACAGCGGGCAGCGCGCCATCAGCTCGGCTTCGGTGCCGACGTCGACCACACGGCCTTCGTCGAGCACGGCGATCCGGTCGGCGAGGGCCAGTGTCGAGCGCCGGTGCGCGATGAGCAGGGTGGTCCGGCTCGCGGTGACCGACCGCAGCGTGTCGTGGATCGCCGCTTCGGTGACGGTGTCGATGGCCGACGTCGCGTCGTCGAGGACGAGGATCCGCGGGTCGGTGATCAGCGCCCTGGCCAGCCCGAGCCGCTGCCGCTGCCCGCCCGAGAGCGTCAGCCCGCGCTCGCCGACCAGCGTGTCGTAGCCCTCCGGCAGCGCGCGGATGAACCCGTCCGCCTCCGCGGCCCTGGCGGCGGCGACGATCTCCTCCTCGCTCGCGTCCGGGCGGCCGTAGGCGATGTTGTCCCGGATCGACGTGGAGAACAGGAACGCCTCTTCGAACACGACCCCGATCGCCTGCCGCAGCTGCCGCAGCGGGACGTTACGGACGTCGAGGCCGCCGACCCGCACCGCGCCCGCGTGCACGTCGTAGAACCGGGGCAGCAGCAGCGAAATCGTCGACTTCCCGGAGCCGGCCGTGCCGACCAGGGCCAGTGTCTCGCCCGGGTTCGCGGTGACCGACAGGCCGTCCAGCACCGGCTCGCTGCGGGTGTAGCCGAACCGGACGCCGTCGAGCTCGACGCCGAGCGGCCCGGCCGGCAGCGGCCGCGCGTCCGGCGCGTCGACGACCTCCGGCTGCGCGTCGATCAGCTCGTACACGCGCTCGGCGCCGGCGCGGGTCAGCTGGGCCTGCACGACCAGGCCGGACAGCATCCGCGCCGGGCCGATCAGCGTCGCGAGGTAGGTGGCGAAGGCGAGGAACGTGCCGAGGGTGATGGACCCGTTCAGCGCGAGGACACCGCCGATGCCGAGCACGGCGACCTGGCCCGCGGCGGGCAGGGCGGCGGTGGTCGCCGTCGGGACCGCGGACAGCTTCGCCGCGCGCAGCCGCTCTCCGAACAGCTTCCGCGCGGTCGCCTCCAGCTTCGAGACCTCCCGCGTCTCCTGGCCGAACCCCTTGACCACCCGGACGCCGGTGACGGTTTCTTCGACCTGCTGCGCGACATCGGCCGCGCGCTGCTGCGCCGACCACGTCGCCGGGAAAAGCCGCTTGCGGCTGCGCGCCACGATGATGCCGACCGCGGGCGTGACGACCAGCGCGATCAGCGTCAGCACCGGCGACAGCCACAGCATCGCGACGAACGACAGCAGCGCGAAGACGACCGAGCCGAACGACAGCGGCACCTGCATCAGGATGCCGGTCACCAGCTGCAGGTCGGAGATCGCGCGCGAGGCGACCTGGCCCGTGCGCAGCGCGTCCTGCTTTCCGCCGTCCAGCCGGGAAACGGCGTTGAAGACCCGCTGCCGCAGGTCGTGCTGCACGTCGAGGGCGAGCTTCCCGCCCAGGTAGCGGCGCGCGAACGCGGTGCCGAACGCGACCAGCTGCAGCGTCACCAGGAAGACGGCGATCCCGGGCAGCCCGCCGGTGCGCCCCGCCACCGCGTCGTCCACCGCCGTGCGGACCAGCAGCGGGCTCGCGGCCTGCACCCCGACGCCGAGCGCGGCGGCCAGCAGCGACAGCACGACGAGCACGCGGTGCTCCCACGCCGCGGCCGACAGCCGGCGGATCCAGCCGGTCGTCTCGGCGGGTGGGAGCTCTTGACGGGAGCGGGGCGGAGCGATGGTCACGTTGTCACACTAAGCGCCACCACCGACAAAATATTTCCCTGAATGCCGAGAAGGCCACCTCGAGCTGCTCGAGGTGGCCTTCGACGACAACGGGACTACGTGATGTCGCGCTTCTGGTTGCCCGCCCAGCCGAGGCCGAAGAAGAGCATCGTCCACGCGAAGAAGATCAGCGCCGACGCCCACCACGAGATCACGCCCGGCGCGCCCGCCGCGAGCTGCAGGCCCAGCGCCGACCAGTGGTCGACCCCGCCCGGCAGGTTGAGCGAGTTGATCCCGAACGCGTCCGCCGCGATCCCGCCCACGATCCCGTTGGCGGTGCCGTTCGGCAGGATCCCGCCCAGGATGTCGGCCGGCCCCCACAGCGCGATGACCAGCACGTTCTCCACGATCAGGAACCACACCAGGAACAGCACCACGGCCAGCGGCACGTTGCGCAGGACCGCGCCGAACCCGATGCCGAACAACGTCACCAGCACCGACGCCAGCACCGTCCCGCCGAGCGCGGCCAGCCACTGCCCGGCCGACGGCCAGCGCCCCGCGTCCACCGACGCCATCACCGCGATCGCCGAGACGCCGAAGCTCACCAGACCGTAGATCGCGCCCCACGCCACGTAGGTGAGCATCTTCGCGGTCAGCGCCGCGATCCGGTTCGGCGCCGTGAGGAACGTCGTCGTGATCGTCTTGCTGCGGTACTCACCCGCCAGCGCGAACACCCCGAACAGCCCGGGGATCAGCTGCGCGATGTTCACCCCGTGCGCGAACGCCAGCAACCCGACCGGCAGCTTGCTCGCGTCCAGGCCCACCGCACCCGCGACCTCACGGGCATCGCTCGAGCCGATGAAGTCCGCGAAATCGTTCGTGATCTTCCCCCACACGAAGGTCAGCCAGAACGCCACCAGCGCCAGCGGGATCAGCAGCACCCACCACGTGTTCAGCGAAAGCGTCTTGCGGAACTCCGCCTTGACCAGATTGCCCATCACCGCTGCGGCCCTCCCCAGTACTGCTGTTGCTGCGGACCCGACGGCGGGTACTGCTGTTGCTGCTGCGGGCCCGAAGGCGGGAACTGCTGCGGCGGGTACCCGGGCGGCGGCCCCTGGTACTGCGGCGGCGGATACCCGGCCTGGCCACCGGCGTACTGACCCTGCGTCAGCTGGAAGAACATCCGCTCCAGATCCGCGTGCTCCTCCTGCATCCCGTACACCGCGATCCCGGCCTTCGCGGCCACGTCACCGATCTGCTGCACACTCGACCCGGCCACCGCCACCCGGCCGTCCGGCGTCGGCGACACCTGCTGCACACCCTGCTCCTGCAACGCCTTCACCAGCGCCGCCGGATCCGCGGGCTGCACCAGAACGCGCGATTGCTGGCCCCGCCGCAGCTGCTCCAGCGGACCGTAGTACCGCGTCACCCCCTGGCTGATGATCACCACCTGGTCGATCAGCTGCTCGACCTCGTTCAGCAGGTGACTCGACACCAGCACCGTCCGCCGCTGCTCCCGCGCGTACGAACGCAGGAAGTTCCGCAGCCAGAGGATGCCTTCGGGGTCGAGCCCGTTCGTCGGCTCGTCCAGCACCAGCACCTGCGGATCACCCAGCAACGCCGTCGCCAGCGCCAGCCGCTGCCGCATCCCCAGCGAGAACCCGCCCGCCTTCCGATCCGCGGCACTGCCCAGCCCCACCAGGCCCAGCACCTCGTCCGCCCGCCGATCCGGCACCCCGATCGCCGCGGCGTACACCCGAAGGTGGTTGCGCGCCGTCCGCCCCGGGTGGAACCCCTCGTTCTCCAGCACCGACCCCACCACCCGCGCCGGGTTCCCCAGCTGCGAGTGCGGCCGCCCGTTGATCGTCGCCACCCCCGACGTCGGCGTCACCAGCCCCAGCAACATCCGCAACGTCGTCGTCTTACCCGCGCCGTTCGGCCCCAGGAACCCCGTCACCGAACCCGGTTCCACCGTGAAGCTCAGATCCTGCACGGCGTTCACTGCGCCGAACCGCTTGCTCAGGTTCTGCACCACAATCCGGCCACTGCCGTCGTGCATACCATCCCCTAACGTTCCCGCTGATGGGGCGACATCCTGCCCTAACCGGCCCGCCCGCGCCCACGGAACACCCGAACCCGCCAAGAGCGACCTTCGTCACGTTCTGCTACCGGCCGGTATCGGTGCCGACGCCCTGACCACAGGGTTCCCGGCCGGCCGCAGATCAACTCGGTAAAGAATTCGTGCGACTTGCCGACCCGGTGGAGCAAACTCGGCCGAACCCCTCTAAGCTAGGACTCGGCGGCCCGCTCCCAGTGACCCCCAGGCTGGTTGAGCGGGTCGCCCCTTCGTCTTCGCTTCGCTTCGACTCCGTCGTGTTGCCCGGGGGGCCGAGCCCCCCGGACCCCCCACGGTGCCTCTGGCTGCGGTTCCAGCGTTGTCCCGTTCGGGTGGTTGGTCTGGCCTTTTGGCTTTGGGCATTCGCTCGTCGCGCTTTTGGGTTGGGGTAAGGGAACGGGCCCCTGCTGTGTTGCTGCAGGGGCCCGCTCTGGGGAAATGGCTTCTGTTGTCAGGCCAGGACCGTGGCCAGGTCGGTGTGGGGGAGGTCGTGGGCCACGGCGACCGGGGCGTTCGTCAGCGCTCCCGCGTGCGTGTTGAGGCCCTTGGCCAGCGCCGCGTCCGCCTGCAGGGCCGCCTTCCAGCCGTGCTCGGCCAGCTGGACCGCGTACGGGAGCGTGACGTTCGTGAGGCCGTACGTGGAGGTGCGGGGGACCGCTCCCGGCATGTTCGCCACGCAGTAGAAGACCGACTCGTGGACCGTGTACGTCGGGTCGTCGTGCGTGGTGGGGCGCGAGTCCGCGAAGCAGCCGCCCTGGTCGATGGCGATGTCCACCAGGACGCTGCCCGGCTTCATCCGGGCCACCAGCTCGTTCGAGACCAGCTTCGGGGCCTTGGCGCCCGGGACCAGCACCGCGCCGATCACCAGGTCCGCCTGCAACACCGACTCCTCCACCGACAGGCGGTTCGACGTCACCGTGCGGATGCGGCCGCCGAAGTCGTTGTCGATCTGGCGGAGCCGGTCCACGTTCGTGTCCAGGATTTCCACGTCCGAGCCCAGGCCCAGCGCCACCCGGGCGGCGTTCAGGCCCGCAACGCCGCCGCCGATGACGACCACGCGCGCCGGGTGCACCCCGGGAATGCCGCCGGGCAGCACACCGCGGCCGCCGCTCGGCTTCATCAGCGAGAACGCGCCGACCTGCGGGGCCAGGCGGCCTGCGACCTCGGACATCGGGGCGAGCAGCGGCAGCGCGCCGGACGCCGTCTGCACCGTCTCGTAGGCGATCGCCGTGGTGCCGGCGGCCAGCAGCGCGTCGGTCAGCGGGCGGTCGGCGGCGATGTGCAGGTAGGTGAACAGCACCTGGTCGCGCCGGAGCCGCCCGTACTCCTCGGCGATCGGCTCCTTCACCTTGAGGACGAGCTCGCCCTCGGCCCACGTCTCGTCGGCGGTGGCGAGGACCTTCGCGCCGGCGGCGACGTACTCCTCGTCGGTGATGGACGAGCCCAGCCCGGCGCCGGCCTCGACGAAGACGTCGTGCCCGCGGCCGACCAGCTCGTGCACCCCCGCCGGGGTCAGCGCGACCCGGTATTCGTGCTTCTTGATCTCACGGGGAACGGCGATACGCACGGTCGGCCTCCTGGGTCGGTCTGCGTCCGGAATTCAAGCGGTGCTCGCCCTCACGGTGAACCACCCGGACGGCGGTGTCATCGTGCTGGCCGGACAGTTCTTTGCGGGATCCGTAGTGCTGGCCGAACAAGACCCTTGACCTCGACTTCACTTGAAGTAGCACGGTCGGCCCATGCGTGCTGTGTGGTTGCGAGAGTTCGGTGGTCCGGAAGTCCTCGTCCCGGGGGAGGCGCCGGACCCGGTCGCCGGGCCGGGGCAGGTGGTGGTGGAGGTCGCGTTCGCGAACACGACGTTCGTGGAGACGCAGTTCCGGGCGGGGGCGCCGGGGCCGTTCCGGGCTTCGTTGCCGGTGATCCCGGGCAACGGCGTCGGCGGGGTGATCAGCGCGGTCGGCGCGGGGGTGGACCCCGGGCTGGCGGGACAGCGCGTGGTCACGGCGACGGGCGGGTCCGGCGGGTACGCCGAGCGCGTCGCGGTGGACGTGGCGGCGGTGTTCCCGGTGCCGCCCGCGCTGGAGCTCGACGCGGCGGTGGCGGTGCTCGCGGACGGCCGCACCGCGACCGGCTTGGTGCATGCCACCAGCGTGCGCCCGGGTGATCGAGTCCTGGTCGAAGCGGCGGCGGGCGGCGTCGGCGGCCTGCTGGTCCAGCTCGCGAAGGCGGCGGGCGCGACGGTGATCGGAGCGGCGGGCGGCCCGGCGAAGGTGGCCAGCGTGCGGGGAGCCGATTCGGTCGTCGACTACCTGCAGCCGGACTGGGCGGCCGCGGCAGGCGAGGTGGACGTCGTGTTCGACGGCGTCGGCGGCGCGATCGGCACGGCGGCGTTCGGGCTGCTGCGCCCGGGCGGCCGGATGGCGGTCTACGGCCTGGCGGGCGGATCGTGGGCCGAAGTGTCCGAAGAGGACGCCGCGGCACGGGACGTCACGCTGGTGCGGTCGATCGGCAGCCCGGAGCGGATGCGGGCGTTCACGGAGTCGGCACTGGCGGAGGCGGCGGCGGGCCGCCTGGTCCCGCTGATCGGGCAGCGCTTCCCGCTGGCGAAGGCCGCGGACGCCCACGCGGCGATCGAGTCACGGGCCACGGTGGGCAAGACGCTGCTGGTCGCATGATCGACGCCGCCGAGTTCCGCTGGGAGGACGGCGCGCTCACCGTGGGCGTGTGCGAGCTCGACACCGGTCCCGGCTCGTCGCGACGGACCTCAGTTACCAGGTGCGGTGAACGCCGTGAAGGCCACCTCGAAGGAGGTGGCCTTCACGGGTTCCGCCGCGGGAGGGCGGAGACTCAGGCGCGGTACGCCGTCCAGGAGTTCTGCATCCGCGTGGCCTGGCCCGCGGTGAACTCGTACATGCAGCTGTCGTAGCTGTAGTCCATGAAGTTGTGGACCGGGTCCTTGCCGGTCGACGTGCAGGTGTCCTTGTTCGTGGGGCAGCCGGACGTCGCCGTCGCCTCGGCCGGGGTGTCCGACACGTAGTCGCCCGAACCGGAGCAGCCGCCCTGGAACGTGTGGTAGAGGCCCATCCAGTGGCCGACCTCGTGGGTGGCCGTGTCGCCCTCGTTGTAGTTCGTCGCCGAGCGGCCGGGCAGGGACTCGTCGAGGATGACCACGCCGTCGAGCTTCGGCTGGGAGCTGTAGTTCGACGGGAACGTCGCCCAGCCGAGCAGGTCGTCGCCGAGGTTGGCGGTGTAGATGTTCAGCGCGTTCTTGCCGCCCTTGCGCAGCGCGTTCTTCATGTTGCGCTCGGCCGACGTGCCGTCGGTGATGCCGTTGTACCAGGTGGAGTTGTTCGTGTAGTCGGTGCTGACGAGCGAGAAGCTGAAGCCGCTCGACGCGTAGGCGCTGTTCAGGACCGAGATCTGCTTGCTGATGGTCGACGCGGGCAGGTTGCCGGTCGAGCCGCTGGTGATCACGTGGAAGTACACCGGGATCGAGACCGCGGCGGCCTGGGCGGTGCGGGCCGTGCGCTTGCCGGCGAGCTTGCTCTGCATGTCCGCCTCGATGCGGGCCGCCTCCGCCGGGGCCACCGTGTCGGCGTGGCCGTCCTTGCCGCGGTCCGCGGCGTGGGCGGGGGTGAAGCAGTCGCCGCTCGGCGCCGCGACGGCGCTCCCGGCTCCTGCGGCCGGGACGACCAGCGCCACCAGGGAAAGCGCGGACACCGCACCCAGCTTGACGGCCCGACCGAACCGCTCCGAACTGCTCATGGGCGAACTCCTCTTGCAACGACCCGGCTACCCGGGGTGGTGAGGAGAAAAATGCGGCACGCGATCTTCGGAATCCACCATCTTTCGGCGGGAAAAGACACTCCGGACGATCGGCGCGATCCATGCGGAGTAACGCATAGGTCATGGAATGGGCCGAATGGCCCATCAGCTCCAGTGCACGGCGACGAGCTGGGTGAGCAGGGCCAGCCGGACGTCGGGGTCGTCGAGGTCCAGCGGCACCAGTTCCAGCAGCTTCCGCATCCGGTACCGCAGGGTGTTCGGGTGGATCCGCAGCTCCCGCGCCGCCGCCCGCGGGTCGCCGGGGTGGCGCAGCCACTCGTACAGCGTCTCGACGTACCCGGCCCGGCCCGTCTCGTCGTGCGCGCGCAGGGTGCGCAGCGGGCCGAGGTCGGCGACCCGCGCCGCGGCCGCCGCCGTCGCGCCGCGGTGCAGCGTCAACGCCGTCCAGGCTTCGTCGAAGGCGATCACGCGCTCGGCGAGCAGCTCGGCGCGCAGCAGCCCGAGGGCTTCGTCGGCCTGCGCGCGCGACACCGAGAGGTCGCCGATCTCGCCGGGGGCGCCCGCCGCCGCGCGCGGAGCGCCGGTGCGACGGGACGGTCCCGTCGCGACGAGAGCGTCGCGCAGTTCCGCCCAGCCGCCGGGGCCCGGCCGGTCCGGCACCACGGCGTAGAGCAGCCCGGCGAGCTCGGTCGCCACCGGACGGCGGCCGATGCCCTGGGAGAGCCGTTCGAGCATGGCCAGCCGCAGCCCCTCGGCGTCGCGTCCGTCGCCGCCGGTGACCTCGATGACGACCACGCGGTGCGGCTCGTCGGACAGGTCCAGCTCCGCCATCGCCTTGCGCGGGTTCGCGTTGCCTTCGAGCACCGCGCGCAGCAGCTCGGCCGACGCGCGGCGCTGCGCATCGGTGTGTGCGCGCCGCCGCAGCAGGTGCAGCGCGACGACGGGAGCGGCGTCGGCGAACGCCGCCGCGCGCTCGTCGGACACCGGCCCGGCCACCACCGCCCACATCGACCCGAGCAGCTCGCCGCCCATCCGGATGGGCACGATCAGCCGCGGCAGCGTGCCGTCGCGCTGGGCCGGGACGAAGATCGTCTGCCGGCCGCGGGACAGCTCGCGGAACACCCCGCGCGACCGGAACCGCGCGAGCACGTCGTCGGGGATGCGCCGGCCCATGATCGTGGCGACGCGTGCGGGGTCGGTCAGGTCCTGGCGCGCGGAGTAGGCGAGCACGCGCGAGTTGGTGTCCTCGATGGTCACCGGCGCGTCGACGACGCTCGCGACGGCGTCGGCCAGCCGGAACAGGTCGCCGGAGCCGGGGTCGAGGTCCTCCGACTCGTCGGCGAGGGCGTCCAGGACGGTCCGCAGCAGCCAGACGAGCTGCGCCCACGACGTCGCGGCGTGCACCTGGATCAGCGCGACACCGTGGGCCTTCGCGGCCCGTTTGACCGCGGGCTTCGCGGCCAGCGGCGGCTTGAGCAGCACGGCGGCGGCGCCCTGCCCGGCGCTCTGCTTCACCAGCTCGGCGGCGTCTTCGGGACTGGTCGTCGCGACGCCCAGCACGAGGTCACCGGCGGCGAGGGTGACCGACCCGCCGCCGGGTTCGGCGATGACGACGTCGGCGACGGCGGGCGAGTCGTCGGGCAGCTGGAGCGCGTGGAGCAGCGTCGGCCCCACCCGATCGACCACGCTGCGCACCGAAACCACTCGCTCATTGTCGCCGAGGAAGCGGTGGGCGGCTCGGCAGGGTTGCGGGCGGCAGCGACGCCCGGTGGATCGGGGAAAGCGGTTGCGGAGCCGAGCTGACCCGGCGCGCTGCCCGCACTGTCCTTTCCGGACGGCGGGCTCGACGCGGTGCCTTCGCGTGGATCGCCGCCTGGCTGCGCCGAAGGGGGGCCTGCCGGGGCGGCAGCGGGCGGACGGGCCGCCCCGGCAGGCGTTCACGGGGTCAGAGCTCCAGGCGCTCGACCGATCGGCGCGCGTCGAACGAAGGCCGGGCTCGGATATCGCTCACTGCGCTCCTGGGTATCGGGAATTGCCGGGCCCGCTGATCGGTTCCGGGTCCGGCGAGGGGCCGACTCTATGACATCCCCGCGAGCTTTCCCAGCCCGTTCCCCCATTATTCGCAATAGTGGAAAACTCTCGCCGTTGACGCCGGGGAACCGAAAATAAACCGTCCGGCCGGCTGCCGGGGAACGGGGCGGATGTCCGAACTTCCCTTGTGGTGCCCCGACGCCGGCCTCGCCGGGGAAAGCGCGAGGTGGCCGCCTTGTACGGACGTGACGTGGCCGAATGGCAAAAGATGATCGAGCCGGGCAAGGCGATTCTGATCGCCCGCGCGGTCGCGGACAGGGCGACTTCGTACGGCGAATTCGCCGCCGCGTCGTCCCGGCGCACCGGGGCGGCCGGATTCGCCCGCGCGCCCGCGGCGGGCGCCGGCTGTTCTGGGCTCGGCACGTGCGTGAGCTGCACGCGCGCTTCGCCGGGAGCAGCCTGCGCTCCGCCGAGGGCTGAGGCAGAGCGGCTAGCGGGACAGCACCGCCGTCATGGCTCGCTCCAGCTCGCCGGCCGGGTCCGCCACCGGTTCCCGCGCGCGCCACGCGACGATTCCGTCGGGACGGACCAGTACCGTCCCGCCCGCGGTGAGCCCGTACCGCGCGGCGAACACGGCGTCGTCGAGCACGTGGCAGTCGAGCCGGACGTCCAGTTGCGCCGCGACGTCCTCGGCGGCCGGCCGCCACCGCGTCCCGTCGGCGGCGCACAGCAGCACCCACGAACGGCCCAGCAGGTCCACAGTGGACTCCAGGACGGGTGCGCGGAAGCCCGGCCGTCCGGTCGGTGCGTGCACGTCCTCGACGCGCTCGCCGTCGTCCGGGCCGTCCGCGATAACCGCGGTCGAGCGGTAGCGGAACCCGAGCAGGATGCCCAGCGGGTCCTCGGGCTTCGTGAGCCCCGAGACGTCGAGCTCGGGGTGCATCCGCGCCTTCATGTTGTGCAGCGAGGTGTCGATGACCATCCGCGCGATCGGCCGGCGCTCGGCTTCGTAGGTGTCGAGCAGTCCGTCGCCCGCTTCGCCGCGCAGCACCGCGGCGAGCTTCCACGCGATGTCCGCGGCGTCGCCGATGGCCGTGTTGCCGCCCATCCCGCCGGTCGGCGGGGTCACCTTCGCGGCGTCGCCGATCAGGAAGACGCGCCCGGACCGGAACCGGTCGGCGAGCCGCGCGGCGATCTCCCACGAGCCGGTCCAGACGATCTCCGGTGCCAGCTCCGGCAGGTCGGTGGCGGCGCGGATCATCGCGACCAGCCGCTCCGGCGGGAAGCCGGCCGGGCTCTCGCCGCGCTCCGGGTGGTAGTCCGGCGCGAAGACGTACCGGTGCGGTACGTCGGTGTTGACCAGTGCGGCGGTGAAGTCCGGGTGCTGCAGGTAGAACAGGTCGGTGACGCCGGCGAGGACGCGGTCGCCGAGGTCGGCGTCGAACACGACGCCGAGGCAGTGGCTCAGCGCGTCCGGGCCGGTGGTCCCGATGCCGAGCCGCTGCCGGATCCCGCTGCGGCCGCCGTCGGCGGCGACGACGTAGTCCGCGCGCACCACCGTCTCCTCGCCGGAGTCGCGGTGGCGCAGTGTCGCCGTGACGCCGTCGCCGTCCTGGACCAGGCCGGTCAGTTCGGTCCGGAACCGCACCCGCGCGCCCGCCTTCTCCGCGTGCGCCAGCAGGATCGGCTCCACGACGTCCTGCCCGGCCATGCCGGCGGGCAGCGTCGTCGTGGCCGAGACGTCGAACTCGCTCCCGTCGTCGACGATCCGGTGCAGCACCCGGCCGGCCAGGCTGGTCGCGACGGTGATCCGCAAGCCTTGCGACGCGCGCGGGCTCGCCGCCCGCACCTCGCGGTCGATTCCCGCCCAGTGGAACAACTCCATCGTGCGCCAGTTCTGCCCGGCGGCGCGCGAGTGGACCGACGTCCCGGCGTGCCGCTCGACGGTCAGGACGTCCACCCCGGCCTGCGCCAGGAACAGCGACGCGGACAACCCGCCCAGCCCGGCCCCGACGACCAGCACCTGTACCCGCTCGGTCATGACTACCTCCTTGCCTGTGAATCTCCCTGTACAAGTATCTTAGATACAGAGAGATTGACTCGGCAAGGTGCCGGGTATCCCAGGACGTGGGAGCTGTTGGGTGGGCCGTTCGGCGCAAGTAGCTTCGGCCACGTAGCCCTCCATGAAACCCCTTGAGCCGCAAGGAGAACCGATGAGCGCGGACGACACTTCGGCGTGGTCCTTCGAGACCAGGCAGATCCACGCGGGCGCCGCGCCGGACCCCGCCACGGGGGCGCGGGCGACGCCGATCTACCAGACGACGTCGTACGTCTTCCGCGACAGCCAGCACGGCGCCGACCTGTTCAGCCTCGCCGAACCCGGCAACATCTACACGCGGATCATGAACCCCACCCAGGACGTGCTGGAGCAGCGGGTCGCCGCGCTCGAAGGCGGTGTCGCGGCGCTGGCGTTCGCGTCCGGCTCGGCCGCGACCACGGCGGCGATCCTGAACCTCGCCGGCGCGGGCGACCACTTCGTCTCGAGCCCGTCGCTCTACGGCGGCACCTACAACCTGTTCCACTACACGCTGCCGAAGCTCGGCATCGAGGTCACGTTCATCGACGACCAGGACGACCTCGACCAGTGGCGCGCCGCCGTCCGGCCGAACACGAAGTTCTTCTTCGGCGAGACGCTCGCCAACCCGGGCAGCAACGTCCTCGACATCCGCGCGGTCGCCGACGTCGCGCACGAAGCCGGCGTCCCGCTGCTCGTCGACAACACCATCCCGACGCCGTACCTGGTGCGCCCGATCGAGCACGGCGCCGACGTCGTCATCCACTCGGCGACGAAGTACCTCGGCGGCCACGGCACGACGATCGCCGGCGTGCTGGTCGACGGCGGCACGTTCGACTTCGGCCAGGACCCGGCGAAGTTCCCCGGCTTCACCGAGCCGGACCCGAGCTACCACGGCCTCAAGTACTGGGAGGCGCTCGGGCCGGGCGCGTTCGCGGCGAAGGCGCGCGTCCAGCTGCTGCGCGACACCGGCGCGGCGATCGCGCCGCTGAACAGCTTCCTGATCCTGCAGGGCATCGAGACGCTGTCGCTGCGCATCGAACGGCACGTGCAGAACGCGCAGGCGCTCGCCGAGTGGCTCGAGCAGCGCGACGAGGTCGAGAAGGTGTACTACGCCGGCCTGCCGTCGAGCCCGTTCCACGCCGCGGCGCAGAAGTACCTGCCGCGCGGTGCGGGGGCGGTGCTGTCGTTCGACCTGCGCGGCGGTGTCGAGGCGGGCCGGAAGTTCGTCGACGGCACCGAGCTGCACAGCCAGCTGGTGAACCTCGGCGACGTCCGCAGCCTGATCGTGCACCCGGCGTCGACCACGCACAGCCAGCTCACGCCCGAGGAGCAGCTGGCCAGCGGCGTCACGCCGGGGCTGGTCCGGCTTGCCGTCGGGCTGGAAGGCATCGAGGACCTCAAAGCCGACCTGGAAGCCGGATTCCGGGCGGCCAAGGCGGAACTGTGACGGCTGGGCCCGTCACCGGCGCCTGGCGGATCGGGGATCCGCCGGGCCGCCGGCAGTTCGTCACCGGCTCCGGCGCGTTCGCGCTGGAAGCCGGTGGCGTCCTGCCCGGGTTAACGATCGCTTACGAAACTTGGGGGTCACTGAACTCCGACGCGTCCAACGCGGTCCTCGTCGAGCACGCGCTGACCGGCGACAGCCACGCGGCCGGCCCCGCGGAGCCCGGACACCCCGGCGCGGGCTGGTGGGACGGGCTGATCGGGCCGGGCAAGGCCCTGGACACGAACGAGTTCTTCGTCGTGGTCCCGAACGTGCTGGGCGGCTGCCAGGGCTCGACCGGGCCGTCGTCGCCGGACCCGGACGGGACGCCGTGGGGCAGCCGGTTCCCGGTGGTGACGGTCCGGGACCAGGTCGCGGCGGAGGCTTTGCTGGCCGACACGCTGGGCGTCTCGCAATGGGCCGCCGTCGTCGGTGGCTCCATGGGCGGGATGCGCGCGCTGGAGTGGGCGGTGTCGCTGCCCTCGCGCGTGGCTGCGGTGCTGGTGCTGGCGTCGGCCGCGCAGGCGTCGGCCGAGCAGATCGCGTGGGCGTCGCCGCAGCTGCACGCGATCCGCAGCGACCCGTTCTTCCACGGCGGCGACTACTACGCGGCGCCGGAGGGCCCCTTCCGCGGGCTCGGCGTCGCCCGGCGGATCGCGCACGTCACCTACCGCAGCGAGCCCGAGCTGGCCCAGCGGTTCGGCCGGGCCCACCAAGGCGCGGAGGACCCGCTGCGCGGCGGCCGGTTCGCCGTCGAGTCCTATTTGGACCACCACGCCGACAAGCTGGCGTGCCGCTTCGACGCGAACAGCTACCTGGTCCTGACGGAGTCGATGAACACCCACGACGTCGGCCGCGGCCGCGGCGGCGTGGCGGCCGCACTGGGCCGGGTGACCGCCAGATCGGTGATCGGGGGCGTCGACAGTGACCGGCTGTACCCGCTGTACCAGTCTGCGGAGATCGCGGCCGGGATCGCGGGGACGCCGGAGCCGTCGGTGGTGACGTCGCCGTACGGCCACGATTCGTTCCTGATCGAGACCGGGCAGATCGCCGCCCTGGTGAAGCACCTGCTGGGCTGATTGCCCGGTTCAGGGGCCCCTAGTCGGAGACGGCTTCGGAGATCCAGGGCGCGACCGGCAGGTCACGGTCGAGGCACTCCACCGAAAGCCGGATCGTCCAGCGCAGCGCCTGCAGGACGAGGCTGTCCACCTCGTCCGGCGCCGCGTTCGCGAGGGCGATCTCGACCTGCTCCTGGGCGGCTTCGGTGTTGCCGTGCACCTCCGCGAGCAGCGTCCGGACCGCGGTCCGCACCGGCGGGTCGGCCTGGTCGATCGAGACCTCTTCGCCGTCTTCGTCGAACACCTGGACCTTCACCGGGGCGCTGCCGCCGTCGCCGAGGGTGGACACCATCGCGCTGCACTCGCCGAAGAGCAGCAGCATCAGGGCCTTCGTCTCGTCCGCGCGGGCCTGCGGGTCGGCGGCCGACGGGGCGACCTCGCCCAGCGCTTCGGCGTCGTCGCCGAGGCTCAGCGCGGTCAACGCGCGCTGGGCCTTCTCGACGAGCCGGCGCTCCTGCTCGCTCCAATCCGGGTCCACGTGCCCCATCAAACACCAGCGACGGCCCTCGTGGGGATACCTTGATCCGCGGGTGGTCATCCCGCCGCGCGGAGGGCACCCAGCGCGAGCCGGCAGAGCAGTTCGGCGAGTTCGTCGTCACCGAGATGGCGGTTGTACGGTGTCGAGTTGATCAATCCGAACACGGCGTGTGCCGCCGACCGCGCCTGCAGTTCTCCCAGGTCCGGAAGGGCTTCGCGGATCACGCGCACCCACACCTCGACGTACTGCCGCTGCAGCGCGCGCACCTGCTTGCGGTCGGCGTCGGTGAGGTTCGCGAGGTTGCGCTCCTGAACGGTGATCAGGGCCGGGTGCCCGAGCGCGAAGCCGACGTGGAAGCCGACGAGCCCGATCAGCGTCTCCTCCGGCGGACCCGGCCGGCTCGCCCACGCCGTGCCGCCGTCGAGCAGGTACCGGCTGATCGAGTTCAGCATCTCGCCGAGGATCGCGTCCTTGCTGCGGAAGTGCCGGTAGAGCCCGGGCCCGGAGATGCCGACGGCGGCCCCGATGTCGTCGATGCCGACGCCGTGGAAGCCGTGGTGGGCGAACAGCTCGGCGGCCGCGGACAGGATCTGTTCGCGTCTGTTCGCCTTCTCGCCGTTCACGAGAGGGGTGGAGTTGGCCGGCATCCAGCCATATTAGAGCGGCAGGTTAGCGAGCGCTAACAGCCCGTGGTGCCGGGCACCCGTCGCACGTCGCTCCGAGCCCGCGCAGGCCGTCGTGCTCCGGAGCTGCAGGCGCCCGCAGCTCCGGAAACCCGGCCCGTTAACCCGTGCTTACCGCCGTTTCATCCTTCCGGTGTGGGCCGAGTGGGTACCTACCGGTAACTAGGGGTTCCTCGTGGGGCTTCCACCTGCTGTGCTATTTGCGTCGGCCCTGTCACAAAGGAGTGACCCATGGCTGTTCCCACCCGTAAGTTCCGGCGATCCCTCCTACGGTTGAGTACGGCCCTGGGGGCCGTTGTCCTTGCTTCTCTCGGCGTCACGGGCCTCGCCCAGGCCGCCGGGACCGTCTACGCCGCGGTCGGCGACTCCTACTCCTCGGGGGTCGGAGCCGGCAGCTACGGCAGTTCCGGGAGCTGCTACCGCAGCTCGAACGCCTACCCGCAGCTGTGGGCCAACGCCCACAGCGGAACCTCGTTCACGTTCCTGGCCTGCTCCGGTGCCCGCACCGGGGACGTCATCAACCAGGCGAACTCGATCCCGTCCTCGGCCACGCTCGTCACGGTGACCGTCGGCGGGAACGACGCCGGGTTCAGCGACGTGATCCAGACCTGCACGCTGGGCAGTGACTCCGACTGCGTGAACCGCGTCAACACGGCGAAGACCTACGTCGCCAACACGCTGCCGGCGTTGCTGACCAACACCTACAACGCGATCAAGGCCAAGGCGCCGGGCGCCAAGCTCGTCGTCCTCTCCTACCCGCGCTTCTACACCGTGCCCGGCTCCTGCTGGGTCGGGCTGAGCGACACCAAGCGCACCGCGATCAACTCGGGTGCCGACGCGCTCGCGTCGGTCATCCAGCAGCGCGCGGGGTCGGCCGGGGCGACGTTCGTCGACGTCCGGCCGTCGTTCGTCGGCCACAACATCTGCTCGTCGGCCGACGACTACCTGCACAGCCTCACCTGGCCGGTGATCGAGTCCTATCACCCGACCGTGGCCGGCCAGTCCGGCGGCTACTACGCCCCGTTGCGGGCGGCGATCGGCTGAGCGGTCCCCGGCAGAAGTCACGCTGAAGGCCACCCCGGTCCGCCGGGGTGGCCTTTTCCGCATTCCAGCGACTGGACACCCACGTTAGCGGTCGCTAACATCGAGCCGGAGGTTAACGACCGCTAACGTCGAGGGAGCCCATGGACACGCCGGCACTGGGGACTGCGGCGTCCCCGGACAGCGAGGCTTACGCCCGCAATGCGACATCGCACGCGGAGCTGGTCGAGGACCTCCGCAAACGTTTGGCGAGCGCCCGGCTCGGCGGGCCGGAGAAGGCGCGCACGCGGCACGTCGAGCGCGGCAAGCTGCTCCCACGCGACCGCGTCGACACGCTGCTCGACCCGGGCTCGCCGTTCCTGGAGCTCTCGCCGCTGGCCGCGAACGGACTGTACGACGACGAGGCGCCGTCCGCCGGGATCATCACCGGAGTGGGGCGGGTCTCGGGGCGCGAGTGCGTGGTCGTCGCCAACGACGCCACCGTCAAGGGCGGCACCTACTACCCCATGACGGTGAAGAAGCACCTGCGCGCCCAGGAGGTCGCGCTGCACAACAACCTGCCGTGCGTCTACTTGGTGGACTCCGGCGGCGCGTTCCTGCCCAGGCAGGACGAGGTCTTCCCGGATCGTGAACACTTCGGCCGGATCTTCTACAACCAGGCGACGATGTCCGCGCGCGGCATCCCGCAGATCGCCGCCGTGCTCGGCTCGTGCACCGCGGGCGGCGCGTACGTCCCGGCGATGAGCGACGAGGCCGTCATCGTCCGGAACCAGGGCACGATCTTCCTCGGCGGCCCGCCCCTGGTGAAAGCAGCGACCGGCGAGGTCGTCACGGCCGAGGAACTGGGCGGCGGGGACGTCCACGCGCGCCAGTCCGGCGTCACCGACCACCTGGCCGACGACGACGCGCACGCGCTGCGGATCGTCCGCTCCATCGTCTCGACGCTCGGGCCGCGCGCGCCGAGGCCGTGGGACGTCCTCCCGACCGAGGCGCCCGCCGTCGACCCCGCCGAGCTGTACGGCGTCGTGCCGACCGACCCGCGCGTGCCCTACGACGTCCGCGAAGTGATCGCCCGGATCGTCGACGGCAGCCGGTTCGGCGAGTTCAAGAAGGAGTACGGCGCCACGCTGGTCACCGGGTTCGCCCGGATTCACGGCCACCCGGTCGGCATCGTCGCGAACAACGGCGTCCTGTTCGCCGAGTCGGCGATGAAGGGCGCCCACTTCATCGAGCTGTGCGACAAGCGCTCGATCCCGCTGCTGTTCCTGCAGAACATCACCGGCTTCATGGTCGGGCGCGCGTACGAGGCCGGCGGCATTGCCAAGCACGGCGCGAAGATGGTCACCGCCGTGGCCTGCGCGCGGGTGCCGAAGTTAACGGTCGTTATCGGCGGTTCGTTCGGTGCCGGTAACTATTCGATGTGCGGCCGGGCGTACTCGCCGCGGTTCCTGTGGATGTGGCCGAACGCGCGCATCTCGGTGATGGGCGGCGAGCAGGCGGCGTCGGTGCTGTCGACCGTCCGCCGCGACGCCATCGAGGCCCGCGGCGGCGACTGGTCCGCCGCGGACGAAGAGGCGTTCAAGGACCCGATCCGCGAGCAGTACGAGGCGCAGGGCAGCCCGTACTACTCCACCGCGCGGCTGTGGGACGACGGCGTCATCGACCCGGCGGACACCCGCACGGTGCTCGGCCTCGCCCTCTCGGCCGCGGCGAACGCCCCCCTGGCTGAAGTCAACTACGGCGTCTTCCGGATGTGATGATGTTCGATTCTGTACTGGTCGCCAATCGGGGCGAGATCGCGGTCCGGGTCATCCGCACGCTGCGGGCCCTCGGCATCCGCGCGGTCGCGGTGTACAGCGATGCGGACGCCGACGCCCGGCACGTCCGCGAGGCGCACACGGCGGTGCGCATCGGCCCGGCGGAGGCGGCGAAGAGCTATCTCGACATCGAGGCCATCGTCGGCGCCGCGGTGTCGTCCGGGGCGCAGGCCGTACACCCGGGCTACGGCTTCCTCGCGGAGAACGCCGAGTTCGCGCGCGCCTGCGAGGCCGCCGGGCTCGTGTTCATCGGCCCGCCGGTGGCCGCGATCGACGCCATGGGCGACAAGATCCGCGCCAAGGCGACGGTGTCGAAGGCGGGCGTCCCGGTCGTGCCCGGCGCGTCCGATGTGGACATTCCCGAAGGCGGGTTCGCCGAAGCCGCCGCGAAGGTGGGCTACCCGCTGCTGCTCAAGCCGTCGGCCGGTGGTGGTGGCAAGGGCATGCGGCTGGTACACGCGCCCGAGGAGCTGGACGCGGCGATCGAGTCCGCGCGCCGCGAGGCCAAGGGATCCTTCGGCGACGACACGCTGCTGATGGAACGGTTCGTCACCACCCCGCGGCACATCGAGATCCAGGTGCTCGCCGACACGCACGGCCACGTCCTGCACCTCGGCGAGCGCGAGTGCAGCCTGCAGCGGCGCCACCAGAAGATCATCGAGGAAGCCCCTTCGGTGCTGCTCGACGAGGCCACCCGCGAGAAGATGGGCTCGGCGGCGGCCGAGGCCGCGCGCTCGGTCGGGTACGTCGGCGCGGGCACCGTCGAGTTCATCATGTCGGCGAAGAACCCGGACGAGTTCTTCTTCATGGAGATGAACACCCGGCTGCAGGTCGAGCACCCGGTCACCGAGCTGGTCACCGGGCTCGACCTGGTCGAGTGGCAGGTCCGGGTCGCCGCCGGGGAACGGCTCACGCTGACCCAGGACGACGTCGTCCTCAATGGACACGCCGTCGAAGCGCGCGTGTACGCCGAAGACCCGGCGCGCGGGTTCATCCCGACCGGCGGAACGGTCCTGGCGGTGCACGAGCCGGCCGGCGACGGCGTCCGCGTCGACTCGTGGATGACGCCGGGCGCGGTCATCGGCTCGAACTACGACCCGATGCTGGCCAAGGTGATCGCCTGGGGCCCGGACCGCGCGTCGGCGCTGCACCGGCTCGACCTGGCGCTGGCCGACACGGCGCTGCTGGGTGTCGGCACGAACACCGCGTTCCTGCGCGCGCTGCTGGCCGACGCCGACGTCCGCGCCGGCCGGCTCGACACCGAGCTGGTCGACCGGCGGCTGGCCGACCTCGTTTCCCCGGACGTGCCGGCGGAGTTCTTCGTCGCGGCCGCGCTGGACCGGTTCCTGGAGCTGCAGCCGGCGGGGCCGGTCGTGGACCCGTGGGACGTGCCGGACGGCTGGCGCATGGGCGGCTCCGGCGGGGTGACGTTCCGCCTGAAGTCCGGTCCCGCCCGCGCGGTGGTCCGGGTGCAGGGCACGCCGTCCGACGCGACGGTGTTCGTCGGTGACGAAGCGCCGGTGCGGGTTTCGGCCCGGCGCGACGGCGACGTGCTCGAGATCCGGCACGCCGGCGGGTTCCACCGCTACCGCCAGGCCTGCGGTCCGGACCGGACGGTCTGGCTGTCCCGCGACGGGCTGAGCTTCCCCTTCGGGGAGCAGGAGTTCGTGCTGGCCTCCCGCGGCGAGGCCGCCGGCGCGGGGCCGGTCACCAGCCCGATGCCGGGCACGGTGCTCGTGGTGAAGGTCGCGGCAGGAGACGTCGTGAAGGCCGGGGCGCCGTTGCTGGTCGTCGAGGCGATGAAGATGGAGCACACGGTCACCGCCCCGATCGACGGCGTCGTCAGCGAACTCCCCGTCCGGACCGGCCAGCAGGTCGCGCTGGACGAAACCCTTGCCGTAGTCACCCCCCAAGAGGAGCAGCAGTGATCGACTTCCGCCTGGACGAGGAGTACGACTCGCTCCGCAAGACCGTCGAGGACTTCGCGCACGCCGAGGTCGCCCCGGTGATCGGCGAGCTGTACGAGAAGGAAGAGTTCCCGTACGCGATCGTCGCGAAGATGGGCGAAATGGGCCTGTTCGGCCTGCCGTTCCCCGAGGAGTTCGGCGGCATGGGAGGTGACTACTTCGCGCTCTGTCTGGCGCTGGAGGAGCTGGCCCGGGTCGACTCGTCGGTCGCGATCACGCTGGAAGCCGGCGTTTCCCTCGGCGCGATGCCGATCTTCCGCTTCGGAACGCAGGAGCAGAAGGAAAAGTGGCTGCCTTCCCTGTGCGAGGGGACCGC
The DNA here is from genome assembly GCF_000716785.1 of Amycolatopsis vancoresmycina. Classification (GTDB taxonomy): domain Bacteria; phylum Actinomycetota; class Actinomycetes; order Mycobacteriales; family Pseudonocardiaceae; genus Amycolatopsis; species Amycolatopsis vancoresmycina. Next base: position 324,224 of record NZ_JNYY01000004.1, on the reverse strand, counting down.
GCTGGGCGGTTTCGGCCTGACCGAGCCGGGCGGCGGCTCGGACGCGGGGGCCACGCGCACGCGGGCCGCTTTGGACGGTGACGAGTGGATCGTCAACGGCAGCAAGGCGTTCATCACGAACTCGGGCACCGACATCACCCGGTTCGTCACGGCCACCGCCGTCACCGACGTGATGGAGAACGGCCGCAAGGAGATCTCGGCGATCCTCATCCCGTCCGGCACCCCGGGCTTCGCGGTGGCGCCCAAGTACTCCAAGGTCGGCTGGAACTGCTCGGACACCCACGAGCTGTCCTTTTCGGACGTTCGCGTCCCGGCGGAGAACCTGGTCGGCGTGCGCGGCCGCGGGTACGCGCAGTTCCTGTCCATTCTGGACGAAGGCCGCGTCGCGATCGCTGCGGTGTCAGTGGGTCTGGCGCAGGGCTGCGTGGACGAGTGCCTCAAGTACGTGAAGGACCGCGTCGCGTTCGGCAAGCGGATCGGGGAGTACCAGGCGATCCAGTTCAAGATCGCCGACATGGAGGTCCGCACGCACACCGCACGGCTGGCGTACTACCAGGCGGCGTCGAAGATGCTGCGCGGCGAGCCGTTCAAGAAGGAAGCGTCGATCGCGAAGCTGGTGGCCTCGAACGCGGCCATGGACAACGCGCGTGACGCCACGCAGATCTTCGGCGGCTACGGGTTCATGAACGAGTTCCCGGTGGGCCGCTTCTACCGCGACGCGAAGATCCTGGAGATCGGCGAGGGGACCAGCGAGGTCCAGAAGATGCTGATTTCCCGCCACCTCGGCGTCGCCTGACAGCGGTGAGGGGCACCTCCGGCGGAGGTGCCCCTCGACGGCTACTGCGGTTGCTGTTGCTGCTGCTTCTTGTCTTCCTCGGCCCACGCGGCTTCCGCCTGCATCTGGATGTCGGTGAGACCGCGGTCGACCTGCACGATGTCCTTGCCCGCCCAGCCGACGAAGTTCTTCGAACTCTTGGCGTCGGAAAGCGCCTTCAGCATCGGGTAGTAGTCCGGGTGGTTCTTCTTGATCCAGTCGTCGGCGAACTTCATCTTCTTGTAGCTGTCGCCGAACTTGGTCTTCAGCCAGTCCTCGTGCTTCTTGATCGTCGAGATGTCGTGGTCGCTCAGGTGCGACTTCGGCGGTGTCGGCTTCGGCGGCTCCGGTGGCTTCGGCAGCGGCCGCGAGAAGTTGGGCGTGGTGCCGTCGCCGGGCGGCCGGGTGCTCGGGGTGGCGCCGCCGCCGGGACCGTCGTGCGTGATCGCCGTGCCCGGCGGCGGCAGCGGCCGCGAGAAGTTCGGGGTGGTGCCGTCGCCCGGCGGTCGCGTGCTGGGCGTTGCGCCGCCGCCGGGACGGTCGTGGGTGATCGCGGTGCCCGGCGGCGGCACCGGCGTCAGCTCGTGGCCCGCGCTCGAGGAGGAGCCCGGCTTGCCCTTGACCAGCTTCGACAGCCCGGTGAGCCGGCCCAGCGTGCGGCCGGCGTAGGAGACGACCTTGGCGAGCTTCGCCATCATCGCCGCGACCTGCACCGAGACCGTCGCGACGCACTTGGTCACCCCGACCGCGATCGACGCGCCGAAGGTGGGGATGGCCAGCGCGAGCGCGATCAGCATCGTCGAGATGATGTCGCCGAGGATGGTCGTGATGATGTCGCGCAGCAGCGAGCGGACCGCGCCGATCAGCGCCCCGGTGGTCTCGACCATGTAGCCGGCGACGTCGGCCGCCTTGGCGTTGGCGTCGATCCAGCCCTTCCGGTCGTTGATCGACTTGAGGAAGCTGTCGTAGCCCTTGCCCTGCCACTGGGTGATCGTTGCCTGGAGCGTCTTGTCGAGCTCTTCGCCGGTGTTGCGCAGGCTTTCGCCGATCTTGTGCAGCTCGTTGGCGACCTTCGTGACCTCGGACGGGTTGCCCGCGACCTGGTCCAGCGGCCACTTCAGGAACGAGACGTGCTCGATCAGCCAGCCCAGCCCCGCGGCGATGAGCTTCGCCAGCGGGTCCATGGCGAACGCGACGGTGTCGAGGACGGCGCTGATGACGTTGATGCCCAGCTCGACGCTGACGGCCGCGAGGTCGCCGCCGTGCTCGGTCTGGACCTTGCCGATCGAGTCGCCGACCTGCTTCCAGCTGTCGAAGACGCCGGCGCCGGTCGTCGAGTTCGACGCCGTGATGGGAACGGTCACTTGCCCAGCTCCGTCTCGAAGGTGCTCAAACCCTGTGCCGTGTTCGAGTCGTGGGTCGTGTAGGTCTCGGCCGCCTTCTTCACGTCGGCGGCGGACTTGCCGATGTCACCGACGAGGTTCTTGATCTCCCCGGCGATCACCCCCATCGTGATCCGCGAGGGCACGGCGAGCACCTGCGCGAGCAGGATGCCGAACGCGGCGTTGTCGAACCCGTTGGCGGCCTGCATCCGGTTCGCGGCGTCCTGCACCGCCGGCTGCGTCTTGCCCGACAGGAATTCGCTGAACTTCTGCAGCTCGGCCGGGTCGACCGAGAAACCTGCTCCGGAAACCACTGGTCCTCCTCCGTCCTACCAGGGGTTGCTTTCGCCGTCGTCCTCGTCCGGCGCGGGCCGGGGGCGACGACGCGGCTGGCCGTGCTGCGGGGACGGCGGCGGGCCGGGTGGCGGCCGGTGCGGGGGCGCCGGCGGCCGCGGCGGCCGGTCGTCGGCTTCCTGCTCCGGCATGAAGACCTCGCTCTTGCCCGGCTGCGGCGGCGTTCCCTCGTCCGGCTCGGGGGCCGGCAGGAACTCGTCGAGCAGCTCGCGGGCGGCCGAGTTCTCGCCCACCATGCCGCTGAAGGCGTCGGCGACCTCGGCCGAGACCTTCTGCTGCGCCCGGCCGATCAGCTGCAGGACCTGGGCGGAAAGGGCTTGCGGGGGCCGTTCGTACGCGCGGGGGCCGAACCGGAGGTCCTGCAGCACGCCGCTCGGGCCGACGGTCACCGTGACCGCGCCGTCCGGTGACTGCACGGTGGCGACGGCCGAGCGCAGCTTTTCCTGCGCCGCTGCGGCTTTTGCCTGGATTTCCTCGAGCTCGACGGTGAACGCGGCCAGCGGGTCACCGGCTCCTGACTGTGTCAATTTGTCCTCGTCGCAAAGGAGGTCGTGAACGGGGGAAGTCAATCAGCGCTCGTTGAACTCCGGATGACACGGACGGAGCCGACGGCTGAACGCCGCCAGGTCGTGCCCTTTTGTACACCGATAACTATACCGGTATAGTTATCGGCATGGTTGAGATCAAAACGGAGTCCGAGCTGGCGATGATGCGCGAAGCCGGGCGGGTGGTGGCCAACGCGCTGGCCGCGGTCGAGGAGGCCGCCGCGATCGGCGTCACCCTGCTCGAGCTGGACGAAGTCGCGGCGCACGTCATCAGCGCGGCCGGGGCGAAACCGTCCTTCCTGCACTACCAGCCGCGATCGGCGCCCACGCCCTACCCGAACGTCCTCTGCGCGAGCGTCAACGACGTCGTCGTGCACGGGATCCCGACGGCGTACCGGCTCCGGGACGGCGACCTGCTCAGCATCGACTGCGGCGCGATCCTCGACGGCTGGAACGGCGACGCCGCGATCAGCTTCGTCATCGGCGACGCCGACCCCGCCGACCTCGCGCTCATCGAGGCGACCGAGCGCGCGCTCGCCGCCGGTATCGCCGCCGCGCAGCCGGGCGCGAAGCTGGGTGACATCTCCTACGCGATCGGCGCCGCGGGCCGCGCGTCGGGCTACGGCATGCTGGAGGACCACGGCGGCCACGGCATCGGCCGCGCGATGCACGAGGACCCGCACCTGCCGAACGAGGGCCGCGCCGGCCGCGGGATGCGGCTCAAGCCGGGGCTCGCGCTGGCGATCGAGCCGATGCTCACCCGCGGCGGCGACGCCTACCGGCACGCCGAGGACGGCTGGTCGCTGCTCACCGTCGACGGCAGCCGCGCCGCGCACGTCGAGCACACCATCGCCATCACCGAAGACGGCCCGCGGGTGCTCACCGTGCGGTAGACAGAGGGGATGGACAACATCGTCATCCGGGCGGGTGACTCTGGGGACGCCGACACGCTGCTGCGCTTCTTCGACGAAGCTGTGGAATGGCTCGTGGCGCGCGGCAGCGCGAAGCAGTGGGGGACCGAACCGTGGAGCGGCGTCCCGAAGCGGGTGGAGCGGGTGAAGGGGATGGCCGCGGACCCGGGGCTGCGCATCGCGGTCGTCGACGGCGAGCCCGCCGGTGCGCTGATCGTCTCGGAAGAGCACGACCCGCACGTGCCTGCGGTTGACGAGCGTGAACTGTATGTCCGATTGCTGATCACGTCGCGGCGGTTCACCGGGCGGCACGTCGGCGGGCGCCTCGTCGAGTACGCGCTCGACGAGGCGCGGCGGCGCGGCATCGGCCTCGTGCGCGTCGACTGCTGGGCCGGCGGCGACGGTGAGCTGCAGCGGTACTACGAGAGCCAGGGGTTCACGCCGACCGTGCAGTTCGCCGTCGACGACTGGGTCGGCCAGGTGCTGGAGCAACGCGTGGGGTAGCGCGAAGCGGCGGGACGGGCGACACTGTTGACGCAGTGCCAACAGACGAAGGAGTCGCCATGGCCGAGGAACTCGCGGGCAAGGTCGTCGTCATCACCGGCGGCGGGCAGGGGATCGGCGCGGCGACCGCGTCGGCGCTGTCCCGGCTGGGCGCGAAGGTGGTGATCGGCGACCTCGACGTCGTCCGGGCCGAAAAGACCGCCGGCGAGCTGGGCGCCGACGCGCTGCCGCTGGACGTCACCGACATCCACGGCTTCACGGAGTTCCTCGACGAGGTCGAACGCCGCCACGGCCGGATCGACGTGCTGGTCAACAACGCCGGCATCATGCCGCTGGGCGAGCTCGAGTCGGAGACCGACGCGATGACCCGGCGCCAGCTGGAGATCAACCTGCACGCCGTCATCCACGGCACCCGCGAAGCGGTGAAGCGGATGCGGCCGCGGCGCAGCGGGCACATCGTCAACATCGCGTCGTTCGCGGGCAAGGCCGGTTTCCCCGGCGCGGCGACCTACTGCGCCACCAAGCACGCCGTCGTCGGGCTGTCCGAGGCAGTGCACCTGGAGTTGCACGGCAGCGGCGTGCACGTCTCGTGCGTGATGCCGGCGATCGTGCGCACGGAGCTGGCGAGCGGCCTCGGCGAGGCGAAGCTGTTCAAGTCCTCGCGGCCGGAAGATGTGGCCGACGCCATCGTATCCACGCTGCGCAAGCCTCGTTTCGACGTCTACGTGCCCCGCTCGGTGGGCACTATGGGCAAGCTCACCCGGCTGCTCCCGCGGCGGTTCGGCGAAGCGCTCTCGCGGGCGCTCAAGGCGGACCGGCTTTTGGCTTCGGCAGCCCATTCCCCGGCCCGCGCGGCGTACGAAGCGCGGGCCGCGGACAGTGCCCCGGGAACGGGTGTGGAGTAACTCGGACGGCCTAGCGACTGTCCGATTTGGACGTGCTTGCCGGGCGCTTGCGGAGGTGGCGTAGTTGAGTCCGTCCGCTTCGCCCGGCAAGATTGCCTCCGAGTCCGGTTCCAGGAGGCGTGAGAAAAATGGCTTCACCACCCGCACGGCTGGCCGCCGCGGCGTCGAACGTGGTCGGCAAGGTGCTGCACGGCGGCGTCGCCGACCTGCGCCCGATGCCGCGGGTGCTGATCGACCAGGGCCCCAACCGCTCGCTGTACCGGATGACGCACAGCAGCCGCCCGGTGTCCGGGCCGCCGATCCTGCTGGTGCCACCCCTGGCCGCACCGGCGATCTGCTTCGACCTCCGCCGCGGCTGCAGCCTCCTCGAGCACCTGGTCGAGGGCGGCCGCAACGCCTACCTCGTCGACTACGGAATGGTGGCGTTCTCCGACCGCCGCCTGGGCATCGAGCACTGGATAGACGAGGTGCTGCCCCGCGCGATCCGGCGGGTGAGCGCGGACGCCGGCGGCCAGGCCGTGCACCTGGTGTCGTGGTCGCTGGGCGGGATCTTTTCGTTGCTGGTGAACGCCGACCAGTCGGACCTGCCGATCGCGTCGATCACCGCGATCGGCTCACCGGTGGACTTCACGGCGATCCCGATCGTGGCCCCGTTCCGCCCCCTGGTCGACCTGACGAACGGCCACCTGCTGACCCCGATCTACCGCGCGTTCGGCGGCGCACCGTCCTATTTGGTCAGCCGCGTGTTCCGCGCAACGGGCATCAGCAAGGAGATCACCAAGCCACTGGCGATCCTTTCACACCTGGACGACCGCGACTACCTGGCCCAGATCGAGGCGGTCGACCACTTCATGAGCAACATGTACGCGTACCCGGGCCGCACGTTCGGCCAGCTGTACCACCGGTTGTTCCGCACGAACGACCTGGCGGAGGGCAAGGTGGACCTGAACGGGCGGATCATTTCCCTGTCATCGGTCCGAGTCCCGACCCTGGTGGTGGCGGGCGAGAACGACACGATCGCACCTCGGCCGTCGGTGGAGCGGGTGGTGGAGTTGCTGGACAAGGCCCCGGAGGTCCGCTTCAAGACGGCGCCGGGTGGGCATCTGGGCGTGCTGACCGGTCGTAAGGCGCGCGGTACTACGTGGCGGTATCTGGACGAGTTCCTGGACGACCAGATCGCCGCCGGTTCCTGAGGGTTCCGTTGCTCAGTCGAACAGCATGACGACGTACAAAGCGGCGAAGACGACGATGACCGCGTAGGCGCCGACGCTTGCTTTGATCGCCCTGCTGACCCGTGACATCCGGAGAGAACGAGCCTTGCCGTCGATGGTGAGCGACACGCTCTCCCCCGAACCGAACGAACCACCGCGCGCGACAGTCTTCACCTGCGCACTGAGAGCTGCTTCCTCAAGCTCTCTGGCGGCCAGGATCCAGTAGGTGAAGTAGTCGAAGCCGCGTTTGGTCTGCATCCACCAGACGAGGCACAGCAGGAGCCCGGCGATGGGCAGGCCGACGGCGAAGGCGCCGGACACCTTGGCGCTGCCGAGCGTGAGGCCGTAGATGGCCAGCACGATGCTGTTCGCAACCAGGAAGGCGTTGAACTTGGCCCAGACCAGGTTTCCCTCACTGACCCACAACGAGACCGCGACTTGGTAGCCGACTTGCGCGTCCGTGGGGTTGGCAGGCGGTGTGACCGATTCGCTCATGACGTCCTCGGATGGGCGCGGGGGTGCCGGACACCCAAGTGATCGCGATTGCCCACCGGATTGCTACATGCGAAAGGCCCGGCACTCGATCACACGAGCGCCGGGCCGTTCCCCTGCCCGCTACTTGAGCTCGGCCGAGGACTTCCCGAGAATCCGTCGAGCCACGATGAGCTGCTGGATCTGCTGTGTCCCCTCGAAGATGTCCAGGATCTTCGCGTCCCGAGCCCACTTCTCCAGCAACGACTCCTCGCTGTACGCCCCGGTCAGCTCGACGCACTTCAGCGCGATCTCCACCACCGACCGCCCCGCCTTGGCCTTCGCCATCGACGCCTGCAGCGAGTTCGGCTTGCGGTTGTCCGCCATCCACGCCGATTCCAGCGTCAGCAAGTACGCCGACTCGTAGTCCGCCTCCAGGCGCAGGAACTCCGCCGCCGCCGCGTGCTGGGCGTTTGCCGGGCGGTCGTAGTCGATCGTGACGCCCGCTGCCTCGAGGATCGTGCGCGTCTCGTCGAGGGCCGCGCGGGCCACGCCGATCGCCATTGCCGCCACGAGGGGGCGGGTGTTGTCGAACGTCTGCATGACGCCCGCGAACCCCTTCTTCGTGTCGATCTCCGGCGTGCCCAGCAGGTTCTCGCGAGGGACGCGGCAGTTCTCGAAACGCAGCACCGCCGTGTCGGACGCGCGGATGCCGAGCTTGTGCTCCGTGCGCACCACCTCGAAGCCCGGCGTGCCCTTCTCCACCACGAACGACTTGATCGCGGCACGGCCCTTCGACTTGTCCAGCGTCGCCCACACGACCACCGCGTCCGCGCGCTCGCCCGACGTCACGAAGATCTTCTCGCCGTTCAGCACGTAGTGGTCGCCGTCGAGACGAGCTGTCGTGCTGACCGCCGCCGAGTCCGAGCCGAACGACGGCTCGGTGATCGCCATTGCCGCCCACATGCCCTTGAAACGTTCGAGCTGCTCGTCCGTCGCGACCGAGCCGATCGCCGCGTTGCCCAGGCCCTGGCGGGGCATCGACAGCAGCAGGCCGACGTCGCCCCAGCACATCTCGATCGTGCCGAGGACCACGTTCAGGTTCGCGCCGTTGCGGTTTCCCTTGGCCGAATCGTCGGAACCGGAGCGGCGGACGCCCGCCGCGCCCGCGCCGCCCTCGCCGGAGGAGTTCAGGCCGTCCAGCAGCGCCGCGAACATGTCCAGCTCGCTCGGGTACGTGTGCTCCGCGCGGTCGTACTTGCGCGAGATCGGCCGGAACACCTCGGCCGCGGCCTGGTACGCCTGGTTGATCAGGGCGCCGGCCTTCTTGGGGACTTCCAGGTTGATCATGAGTCAAAGCCCTTTCTAAAGAAGGACGGCGCCTTCCATGACGCCGATGGCCCGCAGGTCCCGGTACCAGCGCTCGACCGGGTGCTCCTTGACGAAGCCGTGCCCGCCGAGCAGCTGCACGCCCGCGTTGCCGATCTGCATGCCCTTGTCCACCGCCAGCTTCCGGGCCAGCGCGACCTCACGGGCGTAGGACTTGCCCTGCTCGGCCCGCGCCGCCGCGCGCAGCGTCACCAGGCGCAGGCCCTCCAGCTCGATCGCGATGTCCGCGACGGAGAACGCGACCGCCTGCCGGTGGCTGATCGGCTCGCCGAACGCCACCCGCTCGTTGACGTAGGGGACGACGTAGTCCAGGACGGCCTTCGCGGTCCCGGCGGCCAGCGCCGCCCAGCCCAGCCGCGACAAGCGGACGACCTCGGCGAAGACGTCCGCCTTCCCGCCGCCGAGCAACGCACCGGCCGGCAGCGCGACGCTCGAAAGGTGCAGCTTGCCGGTCGCCGCGCCGCGCAGGCCCATCGCCGGCTCGGCTTCGATCGACACGCCGGCGTTCGACGACTCGACGAGGAACAGCGCCGGGCCGCGGCCTTCCAGGTCCGCCGAGACGATGAACAGCTCCGCCTGCGTCGCGCGCGGGACCAGCGTCTTGACGCCGTCGAGCTGGTAACCCTTCGGGGTCCGGCGCGCCTTCGCCGCGGGCTTGAAGGGGTCGTAGAGCGCTTTCTGCTCCTGCAGGGCCAGCGCCGCGGCCGGTACGTGCTCGCCGGTGAACGCCGGCAGGTAGTCCGCCTGCTGCTGTTCGTCGCCCCAGCTGACCAGGGCGGTGCTCACCGCGGAGGGGGCGAGCACGGCGACGGCCAGGCCGAGGTCGCCGTGGGCAAGCGCTTCCGCGACCAGTGCGTTGGTCACCACCGAGCGTTCCGTGCCGACGCCGCCGAGCTCCTCGGGGATGCCGACCAGGCTGATGCCGAGCTCGGCGGCCCGGGCCAGCAGGCCTTCGGGTGCCTCGAGCTTGGCGTCGGCGTCCGCGGCGGCCGGGCGCAGCTGCTCGGCGGCGAACTCCGTCACCGTCTCCACGATGAGCTGCTGGTCTTCGGACGGTGTGAGGTCGAACAGCCCGTTGTCGGCGGCCGGGGCCAGCCGGGCGGGCTTGCCCAGCTTCTGCACCGACTTGAACGACCGGGTCGCCGCGCCGGCGACGCGGAAGCCGTTGCGGGTCCCCGCGGTGACCAGGTCCTCGAGGGGCTTGCGCAGCCCGGCTCGATCGACGACCTTGCTCCCGGCCAGCCGGGTCAGCGCGGACAGGCCCCAGCCCATCGCGTCCCGTTTCCTTGGCGCAGCCATGTGGCCCTCCATCCCGTTACCTACTCGCGAGTAGATTAACCCGGGAGGCGGGTTCGCGCCAGTGTGGGGTCAGTTACGAGTGCGCGGCGTGCACCTGCCGCCGCCATTCGGCGAAGCGCAGCCGTTCGAAGCCGATCAGCCCCAGCACCAGCCCGGCGACGACCAGCAGCAGCACGGCCGCCGGCACGTGCTCCAGCAACGGCGTCGCCGCCACCAGCAGCACGCCGAGGACCAGCCGCTGGACGTTCCAGCTGCCGAGGTTGCGCTTGCGCAGGGAACTCAGCGCGATCAGGTAGAGCGCGAGGCCGCCGGTCAGCGTCCAGATCGGCACGCCGTGCAGCGCTTCGCCGGGCGTGTGGTGCTCGGTGTCGGCGAGGTAGAGGAACGCCTTCTTCAGCCCGAGGGCGACCAGCACGATCCCGGCGATCAGCGGCAGGTGCAGGAAGGTGTAGGAGTCGGTGGCGAGCTTGGTGCGCTCGACCCCGGTGGCCTGGGTGAGGCGGTGTTCGGAGACGCGCGCGACGACGTCGAAGTACGTCCACCACATGCCCGCGGCCAGCGCGAGCCCGCACACGGCGGCCCCGGCGACCAGCCACGACATCGGCAGCGCCCCGATCCCGATGCCGATCGCCACGATCGACTCGCCGAGCGCGATGATCACGATCAGCCCGAACCGCTCGGCGAAGTGCGCGGGCGAGTTGAGCCGCCACCCGTCCGGCCCGGTGAGGTAGACGTTGAGGTAGTCGACGAGCAGCGCGACGACCCACAGCCCCAGCTGCCACGGCCCGCTGAGGAACTCGGCCACGGCGAGCAGCACGACGCTCGGCAGCAGCCCGACGAACATCCGCAGCAGCACGCGCCGCAGCCCCGGGTCGTGCCGCGCGGCCCCGAGGTAGGCGACGAGGTGCAGCAGCCGCACGGCCGCGTAGCAGACGACGAACAGCGCGGGCGCGAACAAGCCGCCGGGGTGGTCGGTGAAGGCTTCGGGAATGGTCAGCGACACCAGGAACATCACGGCCATGGCCCCGAACATCGCCAGCCGCGCGATCCCGTGGTCGACGTGGATGGTGTTGCCGAGCCAGGCGTAGGAGCACCAGCACCACCACAGGACGGCGAGCATGGCCAGCCCCTGCCCGACCCCGGCCGGGCTCAGGTGGTCGGCCATCAGCTGGGTGGTCTGGGTGATGGCGTAGACGAAGACCAGGTCGAAGAACAGCTCGATGGTCGAGACGCGGTGGTCCTCATCCGCGCTCACCAGGTGCAGGCGTCTCGTGGGCACGACGAATTATGGACGAAACAAGGTCAAGAAGGTCCGGTTTCGGCGTAACGCCCTGCGCGAACATGGCCGAGCGTGCATGGGTCTGAAACAATGGCGCCGGGACGTGGGGAGGTGGGTCGTGCATTCCTATGCGGCCGCGCTGCACCGGACGATCATGGCCGTGGACGTCGCCGGGTACAACGATCCCGGCCGGACCCTGGTGCACCTGCGGGAGGTGCACGAGGGGCTCTGGGCGGTCCTCAAGGGCACCTTCGCCGAGACCGGGATCCCCTGGGACGTCTGCTTCGTGGAGAACACCGGCGACGGGGCGATGATCCTGCTGCCACCCGAAATCGCGAAGGCGGACCTCGTCGCGCAGCTGCCCGAACGCATGCACGCCGAGCTGCGCCGCTACGACGCCGTGCACTCCGAAGGGGCGCGGATGCAGCTGCGCCTCGCGCTGCACGCCGGTGAAGTGCAGCAGGGCAGCCACGGCTCGGTCGGCAAGGCCGTGAGCTTCACCTTCCGGCTGCTCGACGCACCGGAGGCCAAGATCGCGCAGAAGGTCACCGGCGCGGAACTCGCGCTGCTCGCCTCGGACACCTTCTACCACGACGTCGTGGTGGAGGACCCGGCGGCGGCGCCCGCCGACTACCGCCGGATTTCCGTTTCGGTGAAGGAAACCACCACGGTCGCCTGGCTGCGCCTGCTGGGCGCCTCGCCACTGGGCCGGTCCCCGGTTCGTGCCAAGGACGATTTCCCCGCGCTGGTCGGCGCGATGATGGCCGTGCCGTGCATCCGCGGTGCGGAAAGCCGCCGGTTGCTGTTGGAAATGTTCCCGCGCCGGGAAATCGCGGACCAGGTGCCCTACCAGTCCCAGGACCGCCTGCACGTGATCTCGCTGGCGAGGACGTGCCTCCGGTTCGAGGACGGGCTGGCCTGCCTGCTGGAGGTGGTCCGGACCCTGGACCCGGAATCACCGGAAGTGCGGTGGTTCGCCGAAGTCGTCGAACGGTGGCCCGGGACCGCCGCGCGCTGAGCAATGTCCAGCTTTTGCCCTTCAGGCGGAAGCGGAACTGGGTAAACTCACGATTTCCCGGGCGGGGAGGTGGTTCGTCAGGTGTCGTCTGGGCTGAGACGGGCCACGGTGGGGATAGCGGTCCGCAAGGCGTTGGTGGACGTCCTGGTCGAAGCGGGCTTCGCCGACGACAGATCCATCCGCTCGCTGATGCTCGGCGAACTCCGGGCGGCGCTGAAGGTGCCGTTCGCCATTTCCGACCAGCTGACCGCGCGTGACCAGCTGATCGAGATCGTGAACATCTGCAGCCGGGTCGACGACGGAATGGCGATACTGGCCGCGGTGCTGGAGCTGATGCGGCCGGGCACACCGGAGTACGCGGAGGTGCACCGGCTGGTCTCCGCGTTGCCGGTGCACGACGTGGTGCCGGAGGCCGAACAGGAGCGGCTGCGGCGGTGGCTGGCCGGCTTCACGCCGTCGGGCCTGGTCGCCGCGGCCCGGCGCGCGGCGCGGAACTCCGCGCCACCGCCGAAGTTCGAGGACGCCTGGGCGGCCTTCTGCTTTCTTGCGGACTTCAACGCCGCGCCGGGCGAGCTGCCGCCGGCGTTGATCTTCGTCGAACTGATCGCCACGGAGTGCGCGGAAACGCGCCGCGGGCCGCTGCGCGACTGGACGAACGGGCAGGCGCGGCGCTACCGGCTCGACACCGCACTCGACGAACTCCGCGCCGAACTCGCGCAAACCCGCCGCCAGGGCGGCAAACTGCACCTGATGATCGTCGTCCAGCCGGACGGGATCGAACCCGACCGGTACCTCGTGTGCTCGTGGCGCCAGGACGAGCCGGACGAATGGCCGCCGCCGTGCGGTGACTGCGTCCTCGTGCGGGCCCCCGACCTCGAGGACCACGTCGACGATCTCGTCGTCCAGGCGGAACGGGCCTGGTCCGGGCGGGCGGCCGACGTCGTGCTCGAATTCGTCCTGCCGCGGTCCCTGCTGAACATTCCCGTGCACCGGTGGGCGACCGAGCGGCGGTCGGGTGACCCGCAACCGCTGTTCCTGACCTATCCGATCGTCGTCAGATCGCTGGAACGGATGACCTCCCGCCAATGGCACCGGCGATGGCGGGTGCGGTGGTCGGCGCTGATGACCGATCCTTCGATGGAACGCGTGTATTTCTGCCAGGACAAGGACACCGAAGAGCAGCTGCGGCTGGGCGCCATCCTGAGTGACCAGCAGTGGGTCATGATGGTGCTCAGCGAGTCGCCGCCCGCGCGCCCCATTCCGGGGCATGATCAGCTTTTCACGGCATTCCGCGCGGGCCTTCCGGCCCTTGTGTGGCACCCGAGTGCCGGTTCGGATGTCTTGCGTGAGGTGGTAGCCTGGCTTGTCGGTGGCGATCGATTGGGGGATTTGCCTGCCCGGACGCAAGAGTCCCGTCAGGCGGTTTTCCAGGGCCGGCAGGTACCGTTCGATATCGACGTTTTCCGTGACCTGGTGGTGTTGTGGGACGACCCGAGCCGGCTCGTGTTCCTCGGCGACGACGTACCGGACCCTTCCGAGCAGGGAGGATTCGGTGACAACCGTGCATCCTGACGGGCCACCCGACTGGTGGATCTACCGCGGAACCGGCCGGCCGCTGCAGGACGTCGTGCTCGCCGAACGGTTGCCGCCCGCGCCGCCGTGGCGCACCTTCACCGGCGGCCCGTTGCCGGAACTCGACCTCGTGCCGCCGGACGACGGCGAAGCGGACCGCAGGCTGGGGCTGGAACACCACCTGTCGGCGCGGCACGTCGACCCGCACGAGGTCGAGATGGTCAACGCCGCGTTGTACCTCCGCCGTCCGCTGTTGGTGACCGGCCGCCCGGGCAGCGGTAAATCGACATTGGCTTACCGCATTTCGCGGGAACTGGGTCTCGGGCGCGTACTCCGGTGGCCGATCACGTCGCTGACCACGTTGAAATCGGGCCTGTACGGGTATGACGCGATCGGCCGCGCGCAGGCCGCCGGCACCCGATCGGCGGTTTCCGCTGCGCCGTCCGGCGAGTACCAGGATCCACCGATCGGGGAATTCGTCCGGCTGGCCGAACTCGGCACCGCATTCCTCCCGCGGCGGCTGCCGCGCGTGCTGCTGATCGACGAACTGGACAAATCCGATTCGGATCTCCCGCACGATCTGCTGAACCTCTTCGAGGACGGCGAATTCACCATTCCCGAGCTGGCCAGATCCGCCCGGCGCTCACCGCTGGTCGAGGTGTTCACGGCCGATCCGCACGGCACCGCGGTGCTCGAGGGCGGCCGGGTCGCGTGTGCCGCGTTCCCGGTCGTCGTCATCACGAGCAACGGCGAGCGCGATTTCCCGCCCGCGTTCCTGCGCCGGTGCCTGCGGTTCGAGACGAAGGACCCGGACACCGAGCAGCTCGCCGCGATGGTGGCGGCGCACGCGGTCGACCCGGGCAACGAGCACCGGTCCCGGCTGATCGAGGAGTTCGTCGCCCGCAGCGCGGCGCTCGGCGGCCTGCCGGCCGACAAGCTGCTCGACGCGGTGTACCTCGCCACATCCGGCGCCTATTCGGAGAACGGCGACTCCTGGCCGCGGCTCGTGGACGCGTTGTGGCGCCAGCTGAACTCCCTGGTGTCGTGAAATGGCGGGCGGACCGGCAGGCGTTCCGGACGCCCACGACCTGACGTGGCGAGAGCTCGCCGACGCGCTGCTGCTGGCGTCGGTGATGCGGGGGAACGCGCCGAAGCCGGCGCCGTCGAAGGCGTACCGGCCGCCCGGCACAGCCGGCGCTCCGGTCACCGACCCGGGTGAATCCGGGTCGCTCGGCGAATCCGGGGCCGGACCGGACCCGTCCGCTCCGGGCGACCGCGTCGAAGTGGTGGGTGTGACCGTGCAGAGCGGCCGGCTCGCGTCCGGTGAGCCGAGAGCGCCGACGGTGCTGTTCCCGCTCGGGCCAGAGGAAACCGAGGTCGCGCCGGCCCAGCCGGCCCTCCCGCGCCAGGCGGAGCTGATCCGGGCGTTGCGGCCGTTCAAGCAGAAGGTGCGATCGCTGCGCGAGGAAGACGTCGAACTCGACGAAGCCAGGACGGCCGAGAACGCGTCCGAGACCGGACGCTGGTTCCCGATCACGACGCAGGGCAGACGACGCTGGCTCGACCTGACCGTCGTGATCGACGCCGCGCCGTCGCTGGCCCTCTGGCGCTCGACCGTCGCCGACTTCGTCACGCTGCTGGAACGGCTGGGCGCCTTCCGGTCCGTGCAGCTGCGCCTGCTGGACACCGGGAAGGCCGGCTACGCCGAGGACGGGACGGTGCTCGGCCCGGTGCTGCGCGGCGGCACGTCGGACACCCCGGCCCGCGGTCCCGCCGAACTGCTGGACCCGTCCGGCAGCCGGGTGGTGCTCGTGCTGACCGACGGCGTCGGCGACGCCTGGCGCCGCGACCTGGTCTCGCCGGTGCTCGCGCTGTGGGCCCGCGCGATGCCGGTCGCCATCGTGAACCTGATGCCGCAGCGGCTCTGGCGCCGCGGCGGACTGGAACTGCACCGCGCGCTCGTCACGGTCCGCGGCGCGCTCCGCCCGAACCGCCGCTACCACTGGGATCTCCTCGACGGCTGGCTGGATCCCGAAGGCACCGAAGAGCTCAAGACCGGTGCGGTGCCGGTGCCCGTGCTGGAGCTGGGACCGCGCTGGCTGCGCTGGTGGGCGGGCCTGGTCACCGGCGGCGGCGAAGGACTGACGTCGAAGGTGCTGCTGGCCCGCGACCGGCCGCGGGTGACCGAGGTGCCCGACGAACCCGCCGAGGCGCCGTCGGCCCGCGACCGCGTGAAACGGTTCCGCAGCGTGGCGTCCCCGGCGGCGTACCGGCTGGCCACGCTGCTCGCCGCCGTCCCGGTCAGCGTCGGCGTCGCCCGGGCGCTGCAGACGAAGCTGGTCAGCGATTCGGGCCCGGCGCACCTGGCCGAGGTCTTCACCTCCGGCCTGCTCGAACCGGCCGGGGACGGCAGCTCGTGGGAGGACGGCGGCTGGCGGATCCCGGCGCAGGTGCGCGAAGTCCTCCTCAGCGGCGCGCGGCGTTCGGAGACCGTGCGCGCGGTCGACGCGGCGCTGCAGCGTTTCGGCGGTGACCACCCCGCCCTGAATCGGTTGCGGGAGGCGCTGATCGAACCCGACAGCACTCCCGATCCGGACCCGGCGGCGGACACCGCCGAGGACGTCGCCCTCGAACGGGCGGTGATGCGTGCCCTCTCCGGGCCGTATCTGTCCCGGGCCGACCGACTCGACACGATCGAGGCAGAGGCACAAGTCGGCCCGGGTCGCGACCGATCAAAGGTTAGAGACAACAGCACGACGATCATTGAGAACGAACCGGTGAGTGACACGATGTCCCAGGCGCCCGATAGCGCGGTTCTCCGGAACCACCCCGATGCAACCCAGCCCGTCGCCGGCCCGCCGGCGGACGACGTGGCGGTGACCGAACTGCCCCCGCGGTCGCGGGCCGAGGTGGTGGCCAAGGTCCGGGCGACCGAACGCCACGAGCGGCGCCCCGGCGAAGAAGCGCCGCCGGTCTGGGGTGCGATCCCGCCGCGCAACGCGAACTTCACCGGTCGCCGGGAGCTGCTCGGCCAGCTGGGGCAGCGCCTCGGCGTCGGGACCACGGCCGTGCTGCCCGCCGCGCTGCACGGCATGGGCGGTATCGGGAAGACGCAGATGGCGGTCGAGTACATCTACCGGCACCTGCAGGACTACGAGGTCGTCTGGTGGATCCAGGCGACCCAGCCGACGGCGATTCGCACGTCGCTTACCGAACTCGCCCAGCACCTGCGGCTGGAGGGCGCCGACGAGGCGATCACCGCGGTGCCCGCCGTGCTCGAAGCCCTCCGGATCGGCGCGCCCTACCGGCGCTGGCTGCTCGTGTTCGACTCCGCGGAGGACCCCGACCTGGTCCGGCCGTTCTTCCCGGTCGGCGGCACCGGCGAAATCCTCGTGACGTCGCGCAACCCGGACTGGGCCGGGATCGCCCGCCCGCTCGAAGTCGCCGTGTTCGAGCGCGAGGAGAGCAAACTCCTGCTGGGCCGCCGCGGCCCCGAACTGGCCGACGAGGACGCGGACCGGATCGCCGAGAAACTCGGCGACCTGCCGCTGGCGATCGAGCAGGCGGCCGCCTGGCTGGCCGAGACCGGGATGTCGGCGGAGGAGTACCTGCGGCTGTTCGACGAGAAGGTCGCCGAGATCCTCGACACCTCGAAACCGCGCGACTACGAGGTTTCCGTCGCCGCGGCGTGGAACGTGTCGTTCGACGAACTCAGCTCGCGCAGCCCGGCCGCCCACCAGCTGCTGCAGGTGTGCGCGTTCTTCGCACCGGAGCCCATCACGCGCAGCCTGTTCGCCGGCGTCCGCGGGGTGTCGATCTCCCCGGAACTCGACGCGGCCCTGCGCGACCCGATGCGCCTGGCCCGCGCGGTCCGCGACATCAACCGCTACGGCCTCGCGAAGATCGACCACCGCAGCGACACGATCCTGCTGCACCGGCTGGTCCAGCTGGTGCTGCGCAACCGGATGAGCGACCAGCACCGCCTCGAGATGCGCCACGGCGCGCACATGCTGCTGGCGAACCTGGACCCCAACGACCCGTCGTCGCCCCGGCAGTGGCCGCGTTACCAGGAGGTCCTGCCGCACATCTACGACGCCGAGCTCGTCGAGTGCACCGACGGCTGGGTACGGCAGCTGGTCATCAACCTGTTCCGGTTCCTGCACCACTGGGGTGACCACCAGGGTGCGCTGAACCTGGCCGAGCTCGCCGTCCGGACGTGGGAAAAGGACCGCCTGGCCCGCGCCGAGCGAGGCGAGGAACCCTTGGAAGACCCGCCGCTGCAGGAGCTGGAGGCGTCGGAGCGGCTGGCCTACTACCAGTGGTCGCTGGGCAAGTACACCAAGGCGGCGGAGACGAGCGAGCACACGCTGAACCGGTACCTCGAGGCGAAGGGCCAGGACAGCGAGGAGACGCTCAACGCGCAGCTGACCTACGCGCTCATCCTCAAGGCGAGAGGTCAGTTCGCGGACGCGCGGAGGTACAACGAAGAGACCTACCTCAAGGCACGGGGACTGTTCGGCAACGACGACCCCATCACGCTGGTCGCCGCGCACGACTTCGTCATCGCCCTGCTGCTCACCGGTGAATACCAACGGGCACGGGAGCTGGCCGAGGACACCTACAACCGGCGCGTCGAAGTCTTCGGCTTCGACAACGTCACGACCATCGGCACCCAGGTGCTCCTGGTCATCGCCCGGCGTGAACTGGGCGACTACCCGTGGGCGCGGATCGAGCAGGAGAACATCGCCGAGCGGGCGCAACAGCTCTACGGCGGCGACAGCGTCGGTACCCTTCGCCGCCGCTACTACCAGGCCGTTGCGACTCGCAAGGACGGCGACCACGAAGCGGCTCGCGCCCTGTCCGCGGATGCGCTGCGGCGGTTCCGGATCCGGTACGGCAACCGGCACCCGAACGCGATGGCGTGTGCGCTCGGGCACTCGATCGACCTGCGGCACGCACGGGAGTTCGGCAAGGCGCGTTCACTCGGCGAGCAGGTCTTCGACCTGTACCGCGAGAGCCTCGGCGAGAAACACCCCCACACGCTGTC
Source organism: Amycolatopsis vancoresmycina (assembly GCF_000716785.1). GTDB lineage: Bacteria > Actinomycetota > Actinomycetes > Mycobacteriales > Pseudonocardiaceae > Amycolatopsis > Amycolatopsis vancoresmycina. Next base: position 305,523 of record NZ_JNYY01000004.1, on the reverse strand, counting down.
CGCGGCGCTCGACCTCGGCGTGACGCTGCGGTTGTCCGGCGACCCGGCGAGCGCGCGGGTCCTGGACGAACGGTCGCTCGAAGAGTTCCGCAGCCAGCTCGGCGAGGACCACCCCCACACGATCGTGTGCGCGATCAACGTCGCGAGCGACCTGTTCGCGCTCGACCGGGTGGACGAGGCGGCCGCGATGGACGCCGATCTACTGGAGCGGACCCGCCGCGTGCTGGGCACGGACCACCCGACCACGCTGGCGGTCCAGCTGAACCGGTCGATCGACCTGCGCGTGCTGGGCGAGATGGCGGAGGCGAATCGGCTCTACGAGGACGTGATGATCCGGTACCGGCTGGTGTTGAGCGAAGACCACCCCGGCACGATCAACGCGTCCCAGGGAATCCGGGCCGACTGCGACATCGACCCGATGCCGATGTAGTCAGTTCGTGAAGCGGCCGATCCACCCGGCGACCGATTCGACGGGTGGAGCCGTGCCGTTGTCCTCGCGGAGCAGGCGGTGCACCGCCCGGACCAGTTCCGGGCGGTGCAGCAGGGCCCGGGACGCGGGGCCGGTGCTGCGGGCGGCGAGGGCCAGCCCGAGGCCCACCAGCGCGCACGGATCGTCGGGTTCCTCGGACAGCAGCAGCCGGTAGCCGGCGACGGCGTCGTCCGTGCGCCCGGCCACCCAGTCGATGTCCGCTCGGGTCGCGCCCGGCACGGCGGGGCCCCGGCGTGCCAGCGCGGCTTCGCCGTCGGGGCCGAGCCGGAGGCGGAGGAGGTCCGTGCGGGCGTCGTGCCACGGGCCGTCGGGGACCGGGGTCGGGTTCCGCGGTTCCGGCAGCGGCCCGATGCCGGGCCGCGACCGGCCCGCGCGCCACGCGGTCGCGAGCGCCTCGGCGGTCGCCGGGTGCGGGCGCAGGTGGCGGACCCGCCAGGCGGCGTAGTGGTCCCGGGCCGCTGCGGCGGCCCACGTGGCCGGTCCCGGCGCGACGGGTTCGTCCTGCCACGGTTCGAGCAGCTCCGCGACCCCGTCGACGAACCGCCGTCCGGCCGGGGTGAGGCTCCGATCCGGGCGCACCACGCCGATCGTGCGCCAGGTCTGGGCTCGCCACAGGGCGAATTCGAACGCGGCCAGCTGATCGTCCGGCTCCGCCGCGGCGAGGGCGCGCCAGAACATCGTCACGCCGAAGAAAGCGTAGATCCCGTGCAGGAGCCCGCCGATGGGACGCGGATCTTCCCGCCACGGCGCGTAAAAGCGTTCTCGCGGATCGTCTTCGTACAGCCGGGCGAGGTGCAGCAGGCCGCCGAGCCGGATGTGCTGGAACTCGTGCACCAGCGCGGCCGCCAGGGTCGGGGCGTGGTCGCCGTAGGCGATGATCGCGCTCCCGAACGCCTCGCCGGTCGACGCACTGGGCAGCCGGAACGGGACGGCCGGATCGGGGACCAGCGAGTCCAGCCCCTCCGGCAGTGCTTCGGCGATCCTGGGCAGCAGCGTGGTCAGCAGGTGCCATGCCTCACCGAGGACCGTGCGCCACGACTCGGTCTCCACCGAAGTCAGCCGGCGCGGCGGCAAGGGTTCGTACAGTCCGCGGTAGGGATCGAGGTCGTCGAGCCGGATGGCCAGCCGCCGCTCGCCCGACCACATCACCGCTTCGCGGACGCCCCACCAGCCGGGGGCGTCGGTGATGCGGTCCGCGGGAAGCCGCACGACCGAAATCTGGTTCTCCACCTTGACTACGCCGTCGCGGCAGCTCACCCGCGCCACCGAAAACGGGGCGTCGGTGCGTAGCGTCGCCATTCCCAGCGTCGGCAGGGAAACCTTTCCCTGCCAGACCGGTACTTCCGTCTCGAACGGCAGTCCGGCGCGGATCGCCGCGGCTGCCGCGAGGGCGTGGACGTGCCCGATGTGCACCCAGAACGGGCAGACCCCCGTGACGTCCTGGCGGCACAACCGGGTCGTGTAGCCGGCCCAGCTGCCGGTGTAGGGGTGCGCGAGAATCAGCTCGATCTGCGCGGGCGCGACGCGTTCGACCCGGGAGAGCAATTCCCAGGCCGTTTCGGGCGAAGGCAGCGGGGTGAACAGGTCGGCCGATTTGGTCGTCTGGTCGATCAGCGAGCGCAGCAGCAGGAGCCGGCGGCTGCGTTCCGCCGCCCGGAGTTCGCGGACCGGACCCGGGTCACCCTCGGACCGGGCGAGCGAGTCGAAGTCCGGCCACGGGAGGTGGTGCGTGCCGAGTCCGGGGGCGTGCTGGCCGCTGGGCACCGGAGGTACCGCCTCTCAGTCGACCCGTTTCGCGCCCTGGCCCTCGCTTGCGGTCACCGGGATGTAGGTGACCCTTTCGACCGCATGTCGTAATGCCTTGCGCAATTCGCTGCCGTCGAGGGTGCGCAGCCGCGCGAGTGACACGCCGCCGAGGTCGAGAAGCTCCGATTCGATTCCCGCTTCTCCGCCCGAGCGCGGTTGCTGCGTCACGATTTCCCCTCTCGCAGGGAGAACGGACCCCGTCGGCCCGGTTTCATTGTCCCGCATTTCGAGCGGTTGCGACAGGGACGGAGGCCGTGCGCCGATCAGCCCACGCCGAGGACGGTCCGGAGCAACGCCGTCAGCTCGGCCGCGAAGTTCGGCCGTGATGCCACGCGGCGCGTCCTGGCCAGATCGTTAGCGATCGTTAACGCTGCATGGACTGTAATTTTCGCCTCGCGCGCAGGCAGCTCCGGCCGCACCGCCGACAGCAGCGTCACCCACTGGGCCACATAATCGCGTTGCACCCGCAGCAGGTCCGCCTTGTCGCGGTCCGGCATCGTCACGCGGTCCGCGGAGAACGACACCAGCAGCTCCGGTGTGTTAACGATCGTTTGCACGTACGACGCCGCCAGCCGGCGTAGGGCCGAACGTTCGTCCGACGTCTGCAGCGCCTGCTCCGCCGCCAGCGCCAGCCGGTCCGCCGCGCGGTGGCCGATGGCCACCATCAGCGCCGCCTTGCTCGGGAAGTGGCGGTAGACGCTCGGACCCGCGATGCCCGCTGCCGCTCCGATGTCCTCCATGCTCACGTCGTGGAAGCCGCGCCGGGCGAACAGGTCCGTCGCCGCGGCCAGGACCTGCTCGCGACGGGACGGCGTGCCGAGCCGCAACGACGGCGGATCGTCCGCCGGGGACGGTGCCGGCAGTGTGGCGTTCAGCACATCGAGCGCCAGGTCGACCAGCAACTGGGCGAAGCGGCGGCGCGCCACCGACGTGTGGTGGACCGACACGCTCCCGAACACCGACAGCGCGGCCCAGCAGAGCAGCTCCGCGTCCTCGCCCGGCAGGTCCGGCCGCCGGGCCAGCAGCGCCTTCGCCCACGCCGCCAGTGCCAGCGTCGAACGGCGGGCGATCTCCCGCTGGTCCTCCTTCGCGAGGTGACGTCCTTCCCAGCGCCACAGCGCCGCGATCTCCCGGCGCTCGACGGCCTGCGTCGCCAGCCGCGTCAGCAGGACTTCCAGCTGGTCAGCGGGGGCAACGGCGTCGGTCAGCGCCTCCGCCGTCGCCGCCTCCATGTCGTCGAAGCCGCTGAGGACGACGTACGCCAGGATCGCCTGCTTGTCCGCGAAGTGCCGGTACAGCGCCGGCCCGGTGACGCCGGCCGCGTCCGCGATGTCCTTGATGCCGACGCCGGGGAAGCCCCGCGCGCGGAACAGCTCCGCCGCCACCGCGGCCAGCTGGGCCTTGCGGTCGCGGGGGCGCGAGCTGCGTTCGACGTCGGTCATGGTGAGTGAACGATAGCGGCTCATCGCACACCTGCAACCCATTGACACCATGGGGTTATCCGGCGATATGTTAATGGGCATTAGCCCTACTGGCCGGTATGCTCGGCTGTGACACGGCCAGGTACGACGACGTTCCGACACGCTCGCGAGGAGTTGTTCAGTGAGTAGCGAGGCCTACATCTACGAGGCGATCCGCACGCCTCGCGGCAAGAACAAGGGCGGTGCCCTGCACGGCACCAAGCCGGTCGACCTGGTGGTCGGCCTGATCAACGAACTGAAGGTCCGCCACCCGAACCTCGACCCGAAGGCGATCGACGACATCGTCCTCGGCGTCGTCTCCCCGGTCGGCGAGCAGGGCGCGGTCATCGCGCGCACCGCCGCGCTGAACGCGGGCCTGCCCGAGACCGTGGCCGGCGTGCAGCTCAACCGCTTCTGCGCCTCCGGCCTCGAGGCCACCAACACCGCCGCGCAGAAGGTCCGCTCCGGCTGGGACAACTTGGTCATCGCCGGCGGCGTCGAGTCGATGTCGCGCGTACCGATGGGCTCCGACGGCGGCGCGCTGTTCATGGACCCGGCCACCGCGTACGACAACTACATCGTCCCGCAGGGCACCGGCGCCGACCTGATCGCGACCATCGAGGGCTTCTCCCGCGAGGACGTCGACCGCTGGGCGGTCCGCTCGCAGGACCGCGCCGAGGCGGCCTGGTCCGGCGGCTACTTCGCCAAGTCCGTCGTCCCGGTCAAGGACATCAACGGCGTGACCGTCCTGGACCACGACGAGCACCGCCGTCCCGGCTCCACCGTCGAGAGCCTCGGCAAGCTCAAGCCCGCCTTCGCCGGCATCGGCGAGCTGGGCGGCTTCGACGCCGTCGCGCTGCAGAAGTACCACTCGGTCGAGCGCATCAACCACGTCCACACCGGCGGCAACTCCTCCGGCATCGTCGACGGCGCCGCCCTGGTGCTGGTCGGCTCCGAGCAGGTCGGCAAAACCTTCGGGCTGACCCCGCGCGCCCGGATCGTGGCGACCGCGTCGATCGGCTCCGAGCCGACGATCATGCTCACCGGGCCGACCCCGGCCACCGAGAAGGTCCTGAAGACCGCGGGCCTCAAGCCCGAGGACATCGACCTGTGGGAGCTCAACGAGGCGTTCGCGTCCGTCGTGCTCAAGTGGATCAAGGACCTGCACCTCGACGAGGAGAAGGTCAACGTCAACGGCGGCGCGATCGCCATGGGCCACCCGCTCGGCGCCACCGGCGCGATGCTGGTCGGCACCGTCGTCGACGAGCTCGAACGCCGCCAGGCGCGCCGCGCGCTGGTGACCCTGTGCATCGGCGGCGGCATGGGCGTCGCCACCATCATCGAGCGGGTGTGAGGACACTAATGGCCGAGAGCAAGACCATCCGCTGGGAGCAGGACTCCGACGGCATCGTCACCCTGACCCTGGACGACCCGAACCAGTCGGCGAACACGATGAACGCCGAATTCCGCGAGTCGCTCGGCGTGACCGTCGACCGCCTGGAAGCGGAGAAGGACAACATCACCGGCGTGGTGATCACGTCCGCCAAGAAGACGTTCTTCGCCGGCGGCGACCTGAACGACCTCATCCAGGCGAAGCCCGAGAACGCGGTCGAGCTGACCGAGGGCAGCGGCGCGATGAAGGGCCAGATGCGCCGCATCGAGCAGCTCGGCAAGCCGGTCGTCGCGGCGATCAACGGCGCCGCGCTCGGCGGCGGCCTGGAGATCGCGCTGGCGACGCACCACCGCATCGCCGCCGACGTCAAGGGCAGCCAGATCGGCCTGCCCGAGGTGACGCTGGGCCTGCTGCCCGGCGGCGGCGGCGTGGTCCGCACCGTGCGCCTGCTCGGCATCCAGAGCGCGCTGCTGAACGTCCTGCTCCAGGGCCAGCGCCACCGCCCGGCCAAGGCGCTCGAGCTCGGCCTGGTGCACAAGCTCGTCGGCACGGTCGAGGAGCTCGTCCCCGCCGCGAAGGCGTGGATCAAGGCGAACCCCGAGGGCGGCGTCCAGCCGTGGGACGTCAAGGGCTACAAGATCCCGGGCGGCACCCCGTCCAACCCGAGCTTCGCGGCCAACCTGCCGGCGTTCCCGGCGAACCTGCGCAAGCAGATCAAGGGCGCGAACATGCCGGCGCCGCGCGCGATCCTGGCCGCCGCGATCGAGGGCGCGCAGGTCGACTTCGACACCGCCATCCAGATCGAGACGCGCTACTTCATCCACCTCGCCACCGGCCAGGTCTCGAAGAACATGACGAAGGCGTTCTTCTTCGACCTGCAGACCATCAACTCGGGCGGCTCGCGGCCGGACGGCTTCGAGAAGTACACCGCGCGCAAGGTGGGTGTGCTCGGCGCCGGGATGATGGGCGCGGCGATCGCGTACGTCTCGGCGAAGGCGGGCATCGACGTCGTCCTCAAGGACGTCTCGCAGGAGGCGGCCGAGAAGGGCAAGGGCTACGCCGAGAAGCTGGAGCAGAAGGCGCTCTCGCGCGGCAAGACCACGCAGGAGAAGTCGGACGCGCTGCTGGCGAAGATCAAGCCGACCGCCGACCCGGCCGACTTCGCGGGCGTCGACTTCGTCATCGAGGCCGTGTTCGAGAGCGTCGAGCTGAAGCACAAGGTGTTCGGCGAGATCGAGAGCGTCGTCAACGCCGACGCGGTGCTGGGTTCCAACACCTCGACGCTGCCGATCACCACCCTCGCCGAGGGCGTGCAGCGGACCGAGGACTTCATCGGGATCCACTTCTTCTCGCCGGTGGACAAGATGCCGCTGGTCGAGATCATCTGCGGCGAGAAGACGTCCCCGGCGACGCTGGCGAAGGTCTTCGACTACACGCTGCAGATCAAGAAGACCCCGATCGTCGTCAACGACAGCCGCGGCTTCTTCACCTCCCGCGTGATCGGCACGTTCATCAACGAAGCCGTCGCCGCGCTCGGCGAGGGCGTCGAGCCGGCGTCGATCGAGCAGGCGGGTTCCCAGGCCGGCTACCCGGCGCCGCCGCTGCAGCTGATGGACGAGCTGACGCTGACCCTCCCGCGCAAGATCCGCAAGGAGACGCGCGAGGCGATCGAGGCCGCGGGCGGCACGTGGAAGGCGCACGCGTCGGAGACCGTGATCGACCGGATGGTCGAGGAGTTCGACCGCAAGGGCCGCTCGACGGGCGCGGGCTTCTACGAGTACGACTCGGAAGGCAAGCGCGCCGGCCTGTGGCCGGGGCTGCGCGACGCGTTCAAGTCCGGCTCGGCGGAGGTGCCGTTCGAGGACCTCAAGGAGCGGATGCTCTTCGCGGAGGCCCTGGAGACGGTCAAGTGCTTCGACGAGGGCGTGCTGACGTCGGTGGCCGACGCCAACATCGGCTCGATCTTCGGCATCGGCTTCCCGGCGTGGACCGGCGGTGTCATCCAGTACATCAACCAGTACGAGGGTGGCCTGCAGGGCTTCGTCGACCGGGCCCGTGAGCTGGCCGCCCGCTACGGCGACCACTTCGAGCCGCCTGCTTCGCTCGTGGAGAAGGCCGCCAAAGGCGAGATCTACGAATAGGCAGTAGTTCCGTGAAGGCCACCTCGAGTGCTTCGGGGTGGCCTTCACGGTTTTCAGAGCGCGACGGCCACCTCGGCGTGGCTGACGTGGTCGTCCCAGCGGCTCAGCGCTCGCCGCGCGTCCTCCTCCAGGACGGCGTCCTCGTAGCTCTCGCCGGCGAAGCCGCGTACGGCGTCGAGGTCGGTGAAGAACGTGATCGAGGTGAACTCGACTTCGTCGCGGTCCGGGCAGCGCAGCAATCGGGCACCTCGGAAGCCGGGCACGTCACGCAGGTGCTCCGCCACCGCGGTCGCGTAGTGCCGCTCGTAGTCGTCGGCCGTCGCGGCGGGCGCCCAGCCGCGCCAGGTGCGTGCGATCATCGTCGGTCCCCGATCCGTCGAGGGGCTCGACGGTACTCGCGGTCGGAGACGACGTGCTCGGAATGATCGGACTTGCACCTCCGGCGATCGGCGATCCCGGCCGGCACCGGTGTGTCCGGCAGTTTGTCCGTTTGTGTTCGCCCGAAAGCCATTTAACGCGCGTTAACCTCCGTCCATGCGCCGTCCCGTCACGGTGGCACTCGCCGCCGCCCTCCTCGCCTCGACGTTGACAACGATGTCAGCCGCCGCCGACCTCAGCCCCGCCGACTTCGTCGACCCGCTCATCGGCTCGGCGGGCGACGGCAACACCTACCCCGGTGCGACCGCGCCGTTCGGGATGCTCGCCTGGAGCCCGACCAGCACCCGCGGCGACCAGACGTCGACCGGCGCCGCCAACGGCTACCAGTACGACACCACTCGCATCCGCGGCTTCAGCCTCACCCACGTCAACGGCGCCGGCTGCAACCCGGGCGCCGCCGGCGACGTGCCGATCCTGCCCTTCGCCGGCGACGTCACCTCCTCGCCGACCGCCGACACCACCGACGCTGTCTACGCGAGCAACTTCAGTCACGGAGACGAAGCCGCGACGCCGGGACGGTACCGTCTCGTCCTGCAGAACGGCGTCGCCACTGACGCAGCGGCGACCGAGCGCACCGCGATCGCCGCCCTGCACTACCCGAAGGACAAGCCCGCGTCCCTGCTGTTCCGCACCTCGAACTCCCTCAACGGCAGCGAGGACGCCGAGACCCACCTCGATCCGGCGAACCGCACGGTCACCGGGTCCGTGCTCACCGGTGCGTTCTGCGGCCGTCGCGCGAACGGCGGCGTCAACAACCGCAAGTCCTACTACCGCCGGCACTTCACCGCGCGGTTCGACCGGCCCTTCACCGGCACGGGAACGTGGAAGGACGCGACGCTGCAGCCCGGCGGCCTCGACCAGACCGGCGGCGAAGGCTACGCGACCGGCAAGGACCGCGCCGGCCGCGGCTCGGGCGGGTACGTCACCTTCGCACCCGGCAGCGACGTCACCATGCGCATCGCGATCTCCTACGTCTCCCTCGAAGGCGCCGAGCGCAACCTGGCGGCCGAGCAATCGGACAGGTCCACGGTGGAAAGCATCGCCGCGAGGACGAAGAAAGCCTGGAACACCGAGCTGAGCCGCGTGGAGGTCGGCGGCGGCACGGCGAACCAGCGGATCGTCTTCACCACCGCGCTCTACCACAGCCTCCAGCAGCCCAACCTCGTCAGCGACGTCGACGGCCAGTACCTGGGCATGGACCGCAAACCCCACCGTGTCGAGCGCGGGCAGGACGCGCAGTACTCGAACTTCTCCGGCTGGGACCAGTACCGCGCGCAGGTGCAGCTGCTGGCGTTGCTGCAACCGCACATAGCCGGGAATTTCGTACAGTCGCTGTACAATTACGCCCGCCAGAACGACGGCGTCTGGGACCGCTGGGTGCACGTCAACGGCGCAACGCACGTGATGACCGGCGACCCGTCCGCGGCGACCGTCGCGACCTTCTACGCCATGGGCGTGCGCAACTTCGACTACCGCGGCGCGTTCGACTCGCTGTACCGGCAGGCGACCGCCCCCCGCCCGGAGGGACTGCAGGACGGCGGCTGCCCCGGCCAGTGCGTCGGACAGCGGCCGAACCTCGCGCAGTACCTGACGTCGCACTACGCACCCAACGACGTCTGCCACTGCTGGGGCGGCGCCGCCGAGACGCTCGAAGACGCCGTCGCCGACTCCGCAATCGGACATTTCGCGGAGCTGCTGGGTCGCCCGCGCGAAGCTGCGGAGATGCGCGCCCGGGGCGCGTACTGGCGGAACGTCTTCAATCCCGCGACCGGGTATGCGCAGGCGCGCAACCTCGACGGCGGCTGGGTGACCCCGTTCGACCCGGCGAGCGACCGCGGCTTCGCGCAGGGCAGTGCGGCGGCCTACACCTGGATGGTCCCGCAGGACGTGTCCGGCCTCGCCGACGCCATGGGCGGCAAGACCGCCGCGGTCACCCGTCTCGACGCCTTCTTCCACGACGCGAACGGGAACTGGCAGCTCAAGGGCGGCGGCCCGCTCAAGTACGACCCGACGAACGAGCCCGACATCCACGCGCCGTGGCTGTACAACGAGCTCGGGCAGCCGGCGAAGACGCAGGAGACCGTCCGGCAGCTGGTGACCACCGTCTACACGACCGGCCCGGCGGGACTGCCCGGGAACGACGACCTCGGCACGATGTCCGCCTGGTACGTCTTCGCCGCGCTCGGCCTCTACCCCCGGACGCCCGGCACCGCGGAACTGCTGCTCTCGAGCCCGCTGTTCCCCAGCGCAGTGATCCGGCCGGCGGGCGGCGCGCCGATCCGGATCACGACGTCCGGCAGCGGGAAGTACGTCGCCGACGTCCGGCGGTCGGGACGGCCGCAGCGGGACTGGAAGCTCGACGCCTCCTTCCTGCGGACCGGCGGCACGCTGGCGTTCCGCCTGTCCGAAACGCCGGCGGCCTGGGGGAGCTGACCGGCAATTCTGCCGGTCGGCGCCGCCCGCGTGCGCGGAAACCGCAGGTCGACGCCCCGCGCCCGAGACCGCCCGCGCTTTCCCCCGGGATCGGTAACGTCACTCGGCGCCGGGGATCCACGTCGGCCGGCGCGCGCCGAGGGGGAGGGGGATGGCCGCCACGCCGTGGTGGCCATCCCTGCTTCACGGCTCCAGCGCGAGGTGCGGCAGCCGGCGGTCCAGCCACCGCGGCAGCCACCACGCCCGGGCGCCGAGCAGGCGCATCACCGCCGGGACGACCAGGCAGCGGATCACCAGCGCGTCCAGCAGCACCGCGACCGCCAGCCCGAGGCCGAACTGTGCCAGCATCCGCGACGGGTCGAGCAGGAACGCGCCGAACACCAGCACCATGATCGCGCCGGCCGCGGTGATCACGCCGCCGGTCGCGGCGAGCCCTTCGCGCACCGCCAGCCGTGCGTCGCCCGTGCGCCGCCACTCCTCGTGCATCCGCGACACGAGGAACACCTCGTAGTCCATCGACAGCCCGAAGACGATCGCGAAGATCATCACCGGGACGAACGCCTCGATCGGGCCGGGCTGCGCGCCGAACCAGCCGTCGCCGAACACGAGCGTCATCACGCCGAGCGAGGCGCCGATGCTCAGCAGGTTCAGCACGGCCGCCTTGAGCGGGACGAGGATCGACCGGAACACCACCATCAGCAGCAGCGCGGACAGCCCCACGACGACCAGCACGAACAGCGGCAGCCGATCGGCGACGGCGCCGGCGAAGTCCGTCGCGGCCGCGACCGATCCGCCGACGAGGTAGTGGCCCGGCAGATTCGGGAGGACGTCGGTCCGCAGGCGTGTCACCAGCTCGGCGGTCGCTTCGTCCTGCGGCGACGTCGCCGGGAACGCGAGGACGGTCCGGCCCATCGGCGGCAGCGCGCGGGCGATGCCCGGTGTCGACGCGAGCGTCTGCTGCACCGCGACGGGATCGCCGTCGACGCCGAGCACCACCAGCGGGCCGGTGAAGCCCGGCCCGAAGCCCTCGGCCAGCAGGTCGTAGGCCTTCCGCGTGGTCGATCCGGCGGGATCGGTGCTCGCGTCGGCGAACCCGAGGCGCATCCCCGCAGCCGGGATCGACAGCCCGATGAGGAGGAGCAAGCCGATCGCCAGCGGCGCCGCGGGACGTCGCTGGACGCCCTCCGCGAGCCGCCGCCAGAGCCGCGCGTGGTCGCGTTTCGCGGCGTGCCGGCGGATGCCGCGTTCGAGCCGCTCGCCGAACAGCGACAGCAACGCGGGCAGGAGCGTCACCGACGCGAGCATCGTCATCAGGACGGTGAGCGCGACGGACAGCGCCACACCGCGCAGCCCGCCGAGTCCGAGCGCGAGCAGGCCGAGCAGCGCGATGATGACCGTCGTCCCGGCGAACAGCACCGAACGGCCCGCGGTGTCGAGCGCCCGCCGGGTGGCCGTGTCGCGGTCGTGCCCGGCGAGGATCTCCGTGCGGTAGCGGGAGAAGATCAGCAGCGCGTAGTCCACGCCGACGCCGAACCCGACCAGCATCATCAGCGGCGAGGTGTAGGAGGCGATGTCGACGAAGTGCGAGACGACGGTGATCACGCCGAGCGTGCTGCCGACGGCGAACACCGCGGTGAGCACCGGCAGCCCGGCCGCGAGCAGTGACCGGAACAGGAACACGAGGATGACCAGCGCGGCGAGCAGCCCGACGCCTTCCGCGGGCCCGCCGCCGCCGGAGATCCGCTCGATCGGATCGCCGGCGAGGGCGACCTCGACGGGGCCGCCCTGCTTCGCGGTGTCGGCGAACTTCACGATGTCGTCGTACGGGAGCTCGGTCGATGCCGCGTCGAAGGTGATGGTGGCGTAGCCGATCCGGCCGTCGGACGACAGCGCCTCGAACGGGTTGGTCACCAACCGCACGTGTGGCTGCAATCGGACATTTCGCAGAATGTTTTCGACCGCGGCACGCTCGCCGGCGAGCCCCGTCACGCCGTCGGCCTTCAGCACGATCTGCGCGCTCGCGCCGGATTGCGCGGTGTGGTCCAGCAGGTCGGCGACCTGCTGCGATTCGGTGCCGGGCAGCGAGTTGTCGTCGTGGAACGCGCTGCCGGTGAGGCGGGACGTGACCGTGACGCCGATGAGAACCAGCGCCCAGAGTGCGACGGCGAGCCACCGGTGGCGCTGCGCCCAGCCGGCCACGCGGGCCAGGCTTCCCCCGGTGGGGCGAGTGATGGTGTCCATGGCGGACAAGGATTCGCGAAACCGGCCCTGCTCCGCGTCGCGCACGGGAGGACACTTGACGTGCTCCCGGCGGTGTCCCTTAAGGCGTTTCCCGTACTCCCGTGGGAGTACGGCTCAGGGCGTCAGCCAGCGGGGCGTCACCGCGCCCGACTCGTAAGCGAGAACGACGAGCTGCGCCCGGTCCCGCTTGCCGGTCTTGGTCATGATGCGGCTGACGTGCGTCTTCGCCGTCGCGGGGCTGAGCGTCAGCTCGCGGGCGATTTCGTCGTTCGACAGCCCGGCCGCGACCAGCGACAGCACTTCGCGTTCGCGGTCGGTGAGCCGGTCGAGGGCCGGCGACGGCGCCGGGCGGGTGACGCGCGCGGCGAACTCCGCGATCAGCCGCCGGGTGATCGACGGCGCCAGCAGCGCGTCGCCGCGGGCGACGACGCGGACGGCGTGGATCAGCTCCTCGGGTTCGGTGTCCTTGACCAGGAAGCCGCTCGCGCCCGCGCGCAGCGCGCCGTAGACGTCTTCGTCGAGGTCGAACGTCGTGAGGATGACGACCTTCGTGGGCACGCCCGGGTCTTCGAGGAGGTGCCGGGTGGCGGCGAGGCCGTCGAGCACGGGCATGCGGATGTCCATCAGCACGACGTCCGGGTGGTGGTCGTGCGCGGCCTGCAGCGCCTCGCGCCCGTTCGCGGCCTCGGCCACGACGGCGATGTCGTCCTCGCCGTCCAGAATGGACCGGAATCCGGCGCGGACCAGCCGCTGGTCGTCGACGAGCAGGACCCGGATCATCGGCCCATCATCGCACCGGCAGCCGGGCGCGCACCCGGTATCCGCCGCCTTCGCGCGGCGCCGCGGTGACGTCGCCTCCGAGCGCCCGCGCACGTTCAGCCATCCCGCGGATGCCGTTGCCCGCCGGCGCCGCACCGCCGCGGCCGTCGTCGTCGACCTGCACGGACAGCTCGTCGGCGCCGTACCCGAGCCGGACGACGACGGTCTTCGCGCCGGCATGCTTGCTAACGTTCGTTAACGCCTCCTGCACCACCCGGAACGCCGCGTGCTCGACCTCCGGCGGCAGGTCCCGGGCGACGCCGTCGATTTCGGTGCGCACAGTCACCCCGGAGGCGCCGACCGACTCGGCCAGCTCCGCGACCCGCTGCAGACTCGGCCCGCCGGTGTTGCGGAGCATCCCGAGCGTCGCGCGCAACTCCTGGAGTGCGGTCTTGCTGGCGTCCTTGATCGCCCCGAGTGCCGCCTCGGCCTGCTCCGGGTCACGGCGGTGCAGCGCGGCGCCGGCCTGGACGTTGATCAGGGACAGGTGGTGGCCGAGGACGTCGTGCAGTTCCCGCGCGATGCGCAGGCGTTCCTCGGTGGCGCGCGCCCGCGCCTCGGCCTCCTTGGTGCGCTCGGCCTCGGCCCGGTAGTGCGCGACGGCGCCGCCCGCGACCAGCGCGACGAACCAGCCGGTCATCAGGAAGAACGCGAAGTTGTCGACGTGCCGCCCGGTCCGCGAGCTGACTTCGCCGACCGCGACCCCGGCCATCGCGGCGACGACGAGCAGCGCGGCCCCGCGGATCCGCCCCGCCGCGGCGGCGTTGTAGAGCGCGTACGCGAAGGCGAGCAGCACCAGGCCGTCGGGATCGGTCAGCGGGTAGTAGAGCGCGCAGCAGACGAGCGCGAACGCGGCGACGCCCAGCGGGTACCGGCGCCGGAGGAACAGGGCGGCGCAGCAGAGGACGGTGAGCACCCACCCGGCCGCGGCGTGGTGCGCGGGCTTGGCGCCGTCGTTGAGGACGGCGAAGACCGAGCCGGCGAGCACCGCGACGACGACCGCGAGCTCCGCCGCGTACCGCCGCAACCAGGACATGCGGAAAGTTTAGGAGAACACGCGTAACAGCCGGGCTCGTTCCGCCGACTCCTGCGGCATTACTTCGTCAGGCTAAGGAGTCGGCGTGCGGATGAAGCTCGGCGCGGTACTGGCCGCGGGTGTCCTGGTCGCGGGGTGTGGGGCCGGTGCGGTGCCGCCCAAGGACGCCGGGAATCTCGGCGTTCTCGCCCCCGCGAGTCCGACGTATTCAGCTCCGGCGTATCCGGCGCCGACCGAGACACCCACGCCGGCTTCGGTGCCGGCAACGTCCTCCGCGGCGCCGGTCGTCACCACGACCCCGGCCGCCCCGAAGACGACCGCGCCGAAGTCCAAGGCGCCGCGGACGACGACCCCGGCCGCGCCGGCGCCCACCGGCTGCGCCGCGGACTACTACCGGAACTCGGACGGCAACTGCGTCCACCGGCCCGGCGACAACCCGTCCGGCGCAACGGCGGTCTGCAAGGACGGCACCTACAGCTACAGCCAGCACCGCTCCGGCACCTGCTCCGGCCACGGGGGCGTGCGCAGCTGGCTGTGACGAACCCGCCAGTCATGCGGAAACCCGTCACCCCGTAGGTACAGTGCATGAAGTTGCATGACGCGTACTAAGTACACACTGGGGGTGTGGTGGTGTCCCGTTCCGCGCCGTCCGGCCGGGCGATCGTCGTGGTGCTCGCTTCGTGCGGGCTCGTCGCGTCCTTCATGCAGACATTGGTCGTGCCGCTGATCCCGGTCTTCCCGCGGCTGCTCCACGCCTCGGCGGCCGACGCGTCCTGGGTGGTCACCGTGACGCTGCTGGCCGCGTCGGTGATCACCCCGGTCAGCGGCCGGCTCGGCGACCTCTACGGCAAGCGGCGGATGATCCTCGTCAGCCTCGCGCTGCTCATCGCCGGTTCGGTGGTGTCCGCGACGACGAGCGCGCTCGCGTTCCAGATCCTCGGCCGCGGGCTGCAGGGCTGCGCGATGGGCGTCATCCCGCTCGGCATCAGCATCATGCGCGACGAGCTCCCGCCCGAACGCGTCGGCGGCGCGATCTCCCTGATGAGCGCGACGCTCGGCGTCGGCGGCGCCATCGGGCTGCCGGTCGCGGCGGTGGTCGCCGAGAACGCCGACTGGCACGTGCTGTTCTGGACCGCCGCCGGGCTCGGGCTGGCCTGCGCGCTGCTGATCCTCACCGTGGTGCCGGAGTCGCCGCTGCGCACGCCGGCGCCGTTCGACTACTTCGGCGCGCTCGGCCTGGCCGCCGGGCTGCTCTGCCTGCTGCTGCCGGTGGTCAAGGGCGGCACGTGGGGCTGGACCAGCGTCCCGACACTCGGGCTGGCCGCGGTCGCGGTCGTGGCCCTGCTCGGCTGGGGCGCCTACCAGCTGCGCCGTCGCGACCCGCTGGTCGACCTCCGGGTGTCGGCCCGCCGTCCGGTGCTGTTCACGAACCTGGCGTCGATCATGGTCGGCTTCGCGCTGTACGCGATGGCGTTGTCGTTCCCGCAGCTGCTGCAGGCCCCGGCGTCGACCGGCTACGGGCTGGGCCAGACGATGGTCGAGTCCGGCCTCACGCTGGCCCCGAACGGCCTGGTGATGATGCTGCTCTCGCCGGTTTCGGCGCGGCTCATCGCCCGGTTCGGCCCGCGCCCGACGCTGATGAGCGGCGCACTGGTGATCGCCGCCGGGTACGCGTTCGCGATCGTGCTGATGGACAACGCGTTCGAGCTGATCATGGCGTCGGTGATCATCGGGGCCGGCGTCGGCATCGCGTACGCGGCGATGCCCGCGCTGATCATGGGCTCGGTGCCGGTCACCGAAACAGCGTCGGCGAACGGCCTGAACTCCCTGATGCGCTCGGTCGGCACGGCGATCTCCAGCGCGGTGATGGCCGCGATGCTGGCTCAGCTGACGATCACCGTCGGCGGCCTGCCGGTCCCGTCGCTGTTCGGCTTCCGCGCCACGTTCGCGGTGGCGGCGCTGGCCGCCCTGACCGGGGTGCTGCTCGCGGCGCTCGTCCCGAAGACGCGGACGGCGCCGGAGCTGGTCGCCGCCTAGTTCTTGCGCGCCACCAGCGCGAGCCCACCGCAGTCCGCGGGGTTGGCCGGCACGTCCGCGGGGTTGTCCGGCCGCCACTCGGGGATGAACACGATGCCGGGGTCGACGATCTCGAAGCCGTCGACCAGGGCACGCAGCTCGTCGGCCGAGCGAGGCGTGACGGGATTCGCGCTCTTCTGGTACATCGCGACGGCGCGGGCGGTGCCGTCGCTCTGCTGCTCGTAGGTCGCCGACGACAGCGCGAGGTAGCTGCCGGGCGCGAGCGCGTCGCGGTAGGCGGCGACGAGCCGGGCCGGGTCGCGCTCGTCCGGGATGAAGTGCACGAACAGCGCCATCACGACCATCACCGGCTGGTCCAGGTCCAGCATCATCTCGGTGGTGTCGTGTTCGAGGACGTCGTCGGGGAACTCGGCGTCGGCGTGCACCATGGCGGCGTTCTCGTTGTCGTCCAGCACGATCTCGCTGTGCGCCACGGCGACCGGCTCGTTGTCGACGTAGACGACCCGCGCCGTGGGATCGACGGCCTGCGCCACCTCGTGCACGTGGCCCACGGTCGGCATACCGGAGCCGATGTCGAGGAACTGCCGGATGCCCTGCGCCATCCCGAACCGGATGGCCCGCCGCAGCCACTGCCGGTTGAGCCGCGCCCGCTCCCGCGCGTTCGGCTGCGCGGCCAGCACCTGCTCGGCGAACATCCGGTCGACGGCGTAGTTGAGCTGCCCGCCGAGGATGTAGTCGTACACCCGGGCGGCGTTGGGCTTGTCGAGGTCGATGCCCCGTCTGGCGTACTCGTCTTCGCTCATCGCGCGCGGCTCCCCGGAGTCAGGTTTGACGCGAGAATAGCCGGACCCGGCAAGGTGACTCTCGTCGTCCCCGCTACGCCTTGCGCGCGACCAGGGCGAGCCCGCCCGAACGCGCCGGCGGGTCCTCGAGCGGCTCGTCCGGCCGCCACTCCGGCGTGAACACCACACCCGGCGGCAGGATCTCGAAGCCCTTCACCAGCTCGGCCAGCTCGTCCGGCGAGCGCAGCGTCAACGGCGTCCCGCTCTTTTCGTACAGCGCCACCGACCGCTGCGTTTCCTCGCCCTGCCCTTCCCACGTCCCGGACGACAGCGCGAGGTGGCTCCCCGGCGCCAGCACGTCCCGGTAGCGGGCGATCAGGCCCGCCGGGTCGCGGGAGTCGGGGATGAAGTGCACGAACGCCGCCATGATCACCATCACCGGCTCGCTGAAGTCGAGCATCGCCTCGGTGGTCGGGTGCTCCAGCACCTCGTCCGGGTACTCGGCGTCCGCCTGGACCATCGTCGCGTTGTCGTTGCCCTCCAGGACGATCTCGCTGTGCGCGACGGCGATCGGCTCGTTGTCGACGTACACGACCCGCGCGGCCGGGTCGATCGCCTGGACGACCTCGTGCACGTGCCCGACCGTCGGCATGCCGGAGCCGATGTCGAGGAACTGCCGGATGCCCTGCTCCGCGCCGAACCGCGCGGCACGGCGCAGCCACGCCCGGTTGACCAGCGCCATGTGCCGCGCGTTCGGCAGCACCCCGAGGATCTGGTCGGCGAACATCCGGTCGACGGCGTAGTTCAGCTTGCCGCCGATCATGTAGTCGTACACGCGCGCGGCGTTCGGCCGCTCGAGGTCGATGCCGCGCTTCGCGTGTTCGTCGTCGTTCATCCGCCGCTCCCGGGCTCAGGGTGTGCCGGGAGAATAGTCCGGTTCACAGCAGCGGCGGCACCGCGGCGTCGATCAGGTGCGGACCGGGTTCGGCGAAGGCCCGCTGCAGCTGTTCCGCGAGCTCCTCCGCGGTGGTCGCCCGCGTCGCCGGCACGCCCATGCCCTCCGCGATCTTCACGAAGTCCATGTCCGGGCGCGACAGGTCCAGCAGTTCGTTCGCCTTCGGCCCGCCCGACGCCGCGCCGACGCGCTGCAGCTCCAGCCGCAGGATGGCGTACGCGCGGTTGTTGAGCAGCACCGTCGTGACGTTCAGGTTCTCCCGCGCCTGCGTCCACAGCGCCGAGATGGTGTACAGCGCGCTGCCGTCCGATTGCAGGTTCAGGACGGGACGGTCCCGTCCCGCCACGGCCGCGCCGGTCGCGACCGGCATGCCGTAGCCGATCGCGCCGCCGGTGAGCGTCAGGACGTCGTGGCGCGGCGCACCCGCCGTCGCTGCCGGCAGCAGCAGGCCGGACGTGTTGGCCTCGTCGGCGATGATCGCGTTCTCCGGCAGCAGCGCACCGATCACGTCGACCCAATTCTGCGGGGTGAGCGGCCCGGTCGGCAGCGCGGGCCGGGACGGCTGCTGCAGCACCGGTTCGGTGTCCGCGGCGACGAGCTCCGCGAGTTCGTTCAGCGCGCGCGTGACGTCCTGGCCGACGGACGCGAGCGTGTGCACCTTCGCGCCTTCGGGCACGAGGTCGCTCGGCTTGCCCGGGTAGGCGAAGAACGACACCGGCGCCTTCGTGCCCGCGACGACGAGGTGCTTGACCCCGTCGAGCTGGTAGGTGACCTGTTCGGCGAGGTACCCGAGCCGCTCGATCGTCGGCAGGCCCGCGCCGCGCTCCAGACGAGACGGGAACGTCTCGACGAAAGTCTTCGCGCCGGTCGCGGCCGCGATCCGGCTGGCCGCGCGCAGTCCCTCTTCGCGACACGCACTGCCGCCGATGAGCAGCGCCACCGGCTCGCCGCTGCCGAACACCGCGGCGACGTCCTTGACGGTGGTGGCGTCGACGGCCTGCGGCACGCGCGGCGGAACGGGTGCGCACGTCTCGCCGCCGTCGCCCCACGAGGCGTCCGCCGGCAGGATCAGCGTCGCGATGCGGCCGGGCGCGTCCTGGGCTGCGGCGACCGCGGCGGCCGCGTCCGCCCCGACGTCCTTGGTGTGCTCCGAGCGGCGCACCCAGCCTTCCAGCGAGCCCGCGACGGCCTCGATGTCCGATTCCAGCGGCGCGTCGTACTGCTTGTGGTAGGTCGCGTGGTCGCCGATGACGTTGACGATCGGCGTGTGCGCGCGGCGCGCGTTGTGCAGGTTCGCCAGCCCGTTGCCGAGGCCGGGGCCGAGGTGCAGCAGCGTCGCGGCGGGCTTGTCCGCGATCCGCGCGTACCCGTCGGCAGCACCGGTGACGACGCCTTCGAACAGCGCGAGCACGCCCCGCATCTCCGGGACCGTGTCGAGCGCCGCGACGAAGTGCATCTCCGACGTGCCGGGGTTCGCGAAGCAGACCTCCACGCCGGCGTCGACCAGCGTGCGGATCAGGGACTGGGCGCCGTTCATCTCGCTCATGCGGTTCCTTCGGGGAAGAGAACGCCGGGGTTGAGGATCCCGGCGGGGTCGAAGCTCTGCTTGATCCGGCGCATCAGCTCGATCTTCGCCGGGTCTTCGAGGTCCTGGTGGTAGCCGGCCTTGGTGCGGCCGAGTCCGTGCTCGCCGGAGATCGCGCCGCCGAGCTCCATCGCGTACGCGAAGATGTCGGTGAGCAGCTGCTTCCGCTTGCCCGCGTCCTTGCAGAAGATCCCGAGGTGGACGTTGCCGTCGCCGGCGTGCCCGCATCCGAGCGCGCCGCCGCCCGCGGCCATCGCGAGCTCCCGGGCCTTGGCGATGAACTGCGGCATCGCGGTCCGCGGCACGACGACGTCGATCACGTCGTCGGCGCCGGCCGCCTTCGCGGTCCAGAAAGCCTTCTCGCGAGCTTCGATGAGCTTGCGCGCGGCGTTGCCTTCGAGGACGTAGACGTCGGTGGCGCCGAGTTCGCCGAGCAGCTCGCCGACGGTTTCGACGTCCTCCCCGAGGCGTCCGCTGTCGCGGTTCTCCAGCGCGACCACGAGGTAGGCCTCGCTGGTCTCGCGGATCTTGTCCGGCACGCCCAGCTCGAGCTTCTCGTTGTAGACGATCGCCGCCATCGTCAGGTTGTCGATGTATTCGAGGATGTGCGGCGCGAGCCCGCTGGAGAGGATCTCGGGCACGGCGGCCATCACCTGGCCGAAGTCGCCGAAGGGGGCGAGGACCGTGGCGCCGTGGGCCAGCCGCGGGTGCAGCTTGACGGTGATTTCGGTGGCGAGCGCGAGGGTGCCCTCGGAGCCGATGATCAGCTGGGTGAGGTCGTAGCCGGTGGACACCTTCGACGTCTTGCCGCCGGTCCGGATGATCTCGCCGGTCGCGAGCACGGCTTGCAGGCCGAGGACGTTGTTGCGGGTGACGCCGTACTTGACGGCCCGCATCCCGCCGGCGTTGGTCCCGACGTTCCCGCCGACGCTCGCGCTCAGCTCACCGGGGTAGACGGTATAGCCGAGCCCGGCTTCGGCGGTCTTGGCGTCGAGTTCGGCGAGAGTCACGCCGGGCTGCACGACGGCGACGTGGTTCCCGGTGTCGACTTCGAGCACGGCGTTCATCCGTTCGAAGGAGACGAGGAGACCGTCTGCCTGCGGCCGCGCCGCGCCGGAGAGCCCGCTGCCGGACCCGCGTGCGGTCACGGGAACGTTGTGCTCCGAAGCGGCCTTCAGCAGCTCCGCGACTTCTTCGGCGGTAGCCGGCTTCGCGACGTACGCAGGCTTCTGCGGCTCCGCCGTCAGCGCTTCGTCGTGCGCGTAGTCCTCTGAGATCGCGTCGCCCGTGAGCAGGTTCTTGTCCCCGACGATCTCGGCCAGCCGTGCTGCCACGTCGCCCATCGGCAGTCTCTCCTCCGCGCCGTCGCTGTGGTTACCGCAGCGTAGTACGTACCGCCGGTACGTCGCCATGAAGGTTTTTCACATTTGTGTCGCGCACTGTGATCGACCAGTGACACCTGCTCCGATTTAGTTCAGGCTAAATCTCTGGAGAGTGACGGCAACAGCGGCGAAGCTTCGCGGCATGACCTCGACGTTCTCCTTCGAAGACGGCCTTTCCGTGCACCGCCTGGGTTTCGGCGCCATGCGGCTGACGGAGTGGGACCACGTGAAAGACGGCGCCAAAGCAGTCGCGCGCCGTGCAGCCGAACTCGGCGTGACGTTCTTCGACACCGCCGACGCCTACGACCTGGGCCTCAACGAAGAGCTGCTCGCCGACGCGCTGCACCCGTACCCGGGACTGCTCGTTGCGACGAAGTGCGGGCACGCGCGTCCGAGCCGCGGCGAGTGGGTGCCGCTGGGCCGGCCGGAGTACCTGCGGCAGCAGGCGGAACTTTCGTTGAGACGCCTCCGTCTCGACCGTCTTGACTTGCTGCAGCTGCACCGGATCGACCCGCAAGTGCCGCTGGCCGACCAGGTCGGCGCGCTCGCGCGGCTGCGTGACGAGGGCAAGATCGCCCGGATCGGGTTGTCGGAGGTCTCCGTCGCGCAGCTGACGGAGGCGCGGGCCATCGCCCCGATCGCGAGCGTGCAGAACCGCTACAACCTGACCGATCGAGCGTCCGACGACGTCCTGGACTACTGCGAGCGCGAAGGCATCGCCTTCGTGCCGTGGCTGCCGATCGCCCGCGGCGACCACGCAACGGCGGCCGGAGTGCTCGGCAAGGTCGCGGCCGACATCGGCGCGACACCCGCGCAGGTGTCCCTCGCGTGGCTGCTGCGCCGCTCGCCGGTGGTGATCCCGATCCCGGGGACGTCGTCGATCGGGCACCTCGAGGAGAACTGCGCCGCCGCCGACGTCACGCTTTCCGACGCCGATTGCGCGCTGCTGGACACCCTGGGCTGAACGCCGGCCCGGCCGCGATGTCCCCGCGGCCGGGCCCGCGTTCAGGCGCGCGCGAACGAGAGCGTCTCGCCCTCGACACCCCGCAACCACAGGTCCTGCGCGGCCGCGGCCATCTCGGCCAGGCCCTCCTCGATCGTGGCGAACACGTTGCCGGGGACCCAGCCGGCGTCGCCGTTGATCAGCAGGTTGTTGCGCCCGTAGAAGATCGCCAGGTCGGTCGCGCCCTGGTCGCTGTGCGCCTCGCTGCCTTCGTCGTAGCCGTACGCCGGGTTGCCGATCTCCCACGCCTCGAAGCCGAAGTACACGACGTCGCCGGGGATCGGCGTGATCGTCGGGTTCTCCCGCCCCGGTTTGGGTTCCGCGAACGGCGGGACGAGCGTGTAGACCTCGTTGCGCGCGTACTTCGCGTGGTAGGCCGAGCCGCTCTGCGGCAACGCGTCCCACACGGCTTTGCAGGTGCGCGGTGCCTCGTCGTCGAGCAGCCGCGCCCGGCACGACACTCCGCGCTTGTCGAGCGTGATCGTGATGTACCGCGCCATCCTCAGCTCCCCGTGACCGAGGCGACGACGTCGCCCCAGATGCGCAGCGCGTCGTCGACCTGCTCGGCGGTGACGACCAGCGGCGGCACCATCCGGACGACGTTCATGTACGGCCCGCAGGTGAGCAGCAGCAGGCCGTTCTTCGACGCCGCCTGCTGCGCGGCCTGCGCGGTGGCCGTGTCCGGCTCGCCGTCGGCGGTGGTGAACTCCGAGCCGACCAGCAGCCCGAGCCCGCGCACCTCGCCGATCGACGGTGTCTTGTCCGCGATCACGCGCGCGCCTTCGAGCAGTTGGCGCCCACGTTCGGCGGCGTTTTCGACCAGGTTCTCCTGCTGGATGACTTCGAGTGTCGCGATCGCCGCGGCGCACGAGACCGCGTTGCCGCCGTACGTGCCGCCTTGCGAACCCGGGAACGCCTTCGCCATCAGCTCCTGCGAAGCGGCGATGCCGGACAGCGGGAAACCACTCGCCAGCCCCTTCGCGATGAGGACGATGTCGGGCGAGACGTCGAAGTGGTCGTGACCCCAGAACTTCCCGGTGCGGCCGAAACCGGTCTGGATCTCGTCGACGACCAGCAGGATGCCGTGCCGGTCGGCGCGCTCGCGCAGCCCCGCCAGGAATTCGGTGTTCGCCGGCACGTACCCGCCTTCGCCGAGCACGGGCTCGACGAAGAACGCGGCGGTCTCGTTCGGCGCGGAGACGGTCTGGAACAGGTAGTCCAGCTCCCGCAGCGCGAACTTCGTCGCCGTCTGCTCGTCCCAGCCGTAGTGGTAGGCGTACGGGAACGGCGCGACGTGCACGCCTGCCATCAGCGGGCCGATGCCGGCGCTGAACCGCGTCCCGGACGTCGTCATGGTCGCGGCGGCGACGGTCCGTCCGTGGAAGCCGCCCTGGAAGACGATGACGTTCGGCCGCTTCGTGGCCTGCCGCGAAAGCCGCAACGCCGCTTCGACGGCTTCGCTGCCCGAGTTGGCGTAGAAGAGCGAGTCGAGCCCGCGGGGCAGGACGCCGCCGAGCCGCTCGGTCAGTTCCAGCAGCGGCTTGTGCATCACCGTCGTGTACTGCCCGTGGACGAGCTTGCCGATCTGCTCCTGCGCGGCCCGCACGACGTGCGGGTGGCAGTGCCCGGTGCTCGTGACGCCGATGCCGGCGGTGAAGTCGAGGTGGCGGTTGCCCTCCACGTCGTAGAGGTAAGCCCCTTCACCGTGGTCGACCACTACGGGCGTTGCCTGCTTGAGCAGCGGAGATAGCTGGGCCATGGCAGCGTGCTCCTAGGTCGGTCTGAGCGGGTTGTCGATTGTTGACAATATCCATAGCATGGCCCTCGGGACAACACGTGAGGAGCAGTCGGGATGAGCGCGAGCACCGAGTCCGGCGTCGTCGAGGCGGTCGGCAAGGAACTGTTCATCGGCGGCAAGTGGGTGGCCGCCGAGTCCGGGAAGACGTTCCCGGTGGTCGACCCGGCCACCGGTCGGGAGCTGTGCCAGGTCGCCGACGCCTCGCCTGCGGACGGTGTCGCGGCGCTCGACGCTGCCGTAGCCGCGCAGGCCGACTTCGCGAAAATGGCACCGCGAGAGCGCGGCGAAATCCTGCGCCGAGCCTACGAACTGCTGATGAAACGCCAGGAAGAGCTGGCGCTGCTCATGACGCTCGAGATGGGCAAGCCGCTCGCCGAGTCGAAGGGCGAAATCGCCTACGCCGCCGAGTTCTTCCGCTGGTTCGCGGAGGAGGCCGTTCGCATCGACGGCGGCTACGCGACCGCCCCGAACGGCGCCGGCCGGTTCCTCATCACGAAGCAGCCGGTCGGGCCGACGCTGCTGATCACGCCGTGGAACTTCCCGATGGCGATGGGCACGCGCAAGATCGGCCCGGCGATTGCCGCGGGCTGCACCTCGGTGATCAAGCCGGCCGCGCAGACGCCGTTGTCGATGCTCGCGCTGGCCGGCATTCTCGCCGAAGCGGGGCTGCCCGAGGGCGTGCTCAACGTGGTCACGACCAGCGATTCCGGCGGCGTGATGGAACCGCTGATCCGCGACGGCCGCGCCCGCAAGCTCTCCTTCACCGGCTCGACCGGCGTCGGCCGCAAACTGCTGGAACAGTGTGCCGACAAGATCCTGCGCACGTCGATGGAACTCGGCGGCAACGCGCCGTTCCTGGTCTTCGACGACGCGGACATGGACGCGGCCGTCGACGGCGCGATGCAGGCGAAGATGCGCAACATCGGCGAGGCGTGCACCGCGGCGAACCGGTTCTACGTGCAGCGCGGCGTCGTCGATGAGTTCTCGCGGCGCCTGACCGAGCGCATGCAGGCCCTGCCGATGGGCCGCGGCACGGAGAAGGACGTCGTGGTCGGCCCGCTGATCGACCAGAACGCCGTCGACAAGGTGACCGAGCTGGTCAAGGACGCCACCGACCGCGGCGCGAAGGTGCTCACCGGCGGCTCCGGCGTCGACGGCCCTGGCCACTTCTACCAGGCCACCGTGCTCACCGACGTCCCGCAGGACGCGCGGCTGACGCACGAGGAGATCTTCGGGCCGGTCGCCCCGATCACCCCGTTCGACACCGAGGAAGAGGCGGTGGCGAAGGCGAACGACACCGAGTTCGGCCTCGTTTCGTACCTCTTCACCAGCGACCTCAAGCGCGCGCTGCGCGTCTCCGAAGCTCTCGAAGCCGGAATGATCGGGCTGAACCAGGGCATCGTCTCGAACCCGGCGGCGCCGTTCGGCGGGATCAAGCAGTCCGGGCTCGGCCGCGAGGGTGGCTCGGTCGGCATCGACGAATTCCTCGAGACCAAGTACATCGCGGTGGCCCTGTGACGGCCTACCGCTTGGCGAGCATTCCCGGCGACGGGATCGGCGTGGACGTCACGGTCGAGGCCCGCAAGGTCCTCGACCGGGCCGCCGCGCTCTTCGGCTTTTCGCTGGAGTGGACGGAGTTCGACTGGAGCTGCGAGCGCTACGCCCGGGCCGGCGCGATGATGCCGGACGACGGCGTCGCGCAGCTGTCGGCGTTCGACGGCATCCTGCTCGGCGCGGTCGGCTTCCCCGGCGTCCCGGACCACGTTTCGCTGTGGGGCCTGCTCATTCCGCTGCGGCGCGCGTTCCAGCAGTACGTCAACCTGCGCCCGGTGCGGCTGCTGCCGGGTACGACGTCCGTGCTGGCCGGGCGGAAGGCCGAGGAGCTGGAGCTGGTCATCGTCCGGGAGAACTCCGAAGGCGAGTACTCCGCGATCGGCGGCCGGCACAACGCCGGGCGGCCGGACGAGTTCGTGCTGCAGGAGTCGGTTTTCACGCGCGTCGGCGTTTCGCGCATCATCCGGTACGCGTTCGAGCTGGCGCGGACGCGGTCCGCCCGCGTCTGCTCGGCGACCAAGTCCAACGGGCTGATCCACTCGATGCCGTTCTGGGACGAGATCTTCGCCGAGGTCGCGGCGGAGTTCCCGGATGTCCACAGTGAACAGATGCATGTGGATGCGTTGGCCGCCCGGATGGTTCAGGCCCCGGACCGGCTCGACATCGTCGTGGCGTCGAACCTCTTCGGCGACATCCTCAGCGACCTCGCGGCCGCGATCACCGGCGGTCTCGGCATGGCGCCGTCCGGCAACATCAACCCATCGGGTGAATTCCCGTCGATGTTCGAGGCGGTCCACGGAAGCGCTCCGGACATCGCCGGACAAGGCATCGCCAACCCCGTGGCGCAGATCCTGGCGGCCGCGATGCTGGTCGAACACCTGGGTGAAACCGTTGCGGCGCAAGCAATCCGCACCGCCGTGGACCGGGTGCTCGACGAGGGCCGGGTGCGCACGCCCGACCTCGGCGGCACGGATACCACAGAACGGCTCGGCACGGCAGTGGCCGAAGCACTGGGCTGAGTTTTTGTCGGTGCCCTCCGGCACGGTGGTCGCGAACCCACCGAGGGGGAGGAGGCACCGATGTGCCGGCAGTGTGAAGACCCGGACAGACCCGGGTACCTGGAACGGCTTCGCGAAGGCGTGGCCGACCGTGGCTGGCTCGTTCAGGGAGTGGAAGGGACGGGACTGTACCCGCCGTGGGCCTACACGATCGGCCTGAGCGGGTACGGCCTGCCCGAACTGGTCGTCACGGGATTACCGGCGCTCCCGGCCGCCGGGCTGCTCAACGGCGTGGCGGCGCACGCACTGCACGCGTCGCCACCGTCGCCGGGCGAGTGCATCCCGCTGCGGGGCGGTCCGCTGGTCGAGGTCGTCCCGCTCGCGGAGCCGTCGGCGCACCTGGTGTTCGCGGCCGCGTTGTACGGCCCGGGAATCCGTGCGCTGCAACTGGTTCACGCGGACACCCGAGGCCGCTTCCCGTGGTCCGCGGACTACCGCGACGGCCGCGGCGGCCAGCCGGTACTGGGAGCCCGCCATGAAGCCTGAATGCCGGTGCACCCGGCCGACCAACTGCTTCCCGGAACCGTCGCGGGCCGTCCACGTGCGCATCACGCCGGTGCGGGTGCGTGAGCCGTCCGTCCGGCTGCGCATGCCGGTCCTGCGAGCCCGTCTGGCGTCGCTGCGGTCAAGCGTTGCCCGGCACCGGCGGCGCGTGCCCGTCCGTGAGACTGGTGCCCGGCGCGAGCCGCTGAACGGCGTCCTCCATGTGCGCCTCGAGAAGCGCGAGCGCCGTCCCTTCGTCACCGTCCCGCAGCGCCTGGATGAGCTTCGTGTGCTCTTCCACACGTTCCTCGACCCGCTGGTAGGTGCTCTGCAGCGCCGTGAGGCACATCCGCGTCTCGATGAGGAGCGTCCGGGCCATCCGGACGAGCCGCTTGCTGCCGGAAGCGTTGATGAGGGCCTCGTGGAACCGGAGATCCGCGGTGGAGAGGGCGCTGGGGTCGTCTTCGCTCGCAGCGGTCGCCATCTCGACGACTGTCTGCTCGAGGAGATCCGCGATCCGGTCCCGGTCGCCGCCACGCAGGGCACGGAGCATGGCGGCGCGCTCGATCGCCGACCGGGCGGCGTAAATGTCGTAGACGTCCCCGGGCTCGAGGTCGATCACGAACAGCCCGCGGTGCCGCTCGCTGCGGAGGAGACCTTCCGAGACCAGGTGCTGCATTGCTTCCCGGAGTGGCCCCCGTGACACCTGGAACCGCGCGGCCAGCTCGGTCTCGCCGAGCTGGGTCCCGGGCGGGAGGGCGCCGGTCATGATCGCGTCGCGCAGCTGGCGCGCGATGACCGCGGCCGTCGACTCGCGGCTGACCGGTTCGATCTCGGGCAGCATGCCCGGTGGCAGGGCCATGTCAGACAGCTCCGTCGGGCAGGTGCCGGAAGAGTGCACCGAGCGAGCGGACGAGCCGGTGCTGCCCGGTCAGCCGCAGCCCCTCCCAGACGGTGACCTGGTTGGCGGTCAGCACGGGTTTCCGGAGGGCGGCCTCGACGGCGTTGATCTCGCCGAGGGTGCGCATGGCGGTGTCCGGCACGAGCACCGCTTCCGCGTCCGGGTGGTCGTGGCTCACGGCGAGCTCGACGACGGCTTCCGGGCTCATCGCGCCGACTTCGGCGGCGGTGACGATGTCGGCACTGGCCATCGAGACGACCTCGATGCCGCCGGCGTTGAGGAACGCCACGAACAGCCGCGCGATGTCGTCGGGGTAGCTGGCGGCCACCGCGACCCGCTTGACGCCCAAGGCACGCGCAGCGTGCACGAACGCGAAGGAGGTGCTGGAGGCCGGGACGCCGGCAACGGCGGCGAGGCGGTCGGCCTGGTCGCGCGCGCCGTCCCAGCCGTAGACGAAGCTGCCGCTGGTGCACGCCCAGATGACCGCGGCGGGCTCGTGCTTGCCGAGGAGGGCGGCGCCGTCGGCGAGGCGGGCCTCGCTGCCGAGGTCCAGCAGCTCGGCGACCGCGTGCTTGTCGGTGCCGTAGATGTGCTCGACCGCCAGCCGGATGTCGCCCTCGTCGACGGCCGCGCCGCCGAGCAGCTGCTCGGCCAGCGGGTAGTCGTCTTCGGCCGCGTGGTCGGGGTAGATGAAACCGATGGTGGTCACGGAACCTCCGGAGGGGACGCAAATTGTCGACAATCCTAGAGGGGTGGTCAAGGAAAACCTTCACGACACGTCACGAAGCCACCTTCCGGGTCCGACGATGGGCAGGTTCATCCGGCGCAGGCACGCCCACATGGTCAGCTGGTTGGCGGTGAGCACCGGCTTGCCGAGGGCGGCTTCCAGCGGCTCGATCAGGTCGTAGGTCGGGAGGTTGGTGCAGCTGACGAAGATCGCTTCGGCATCGCCGTGGTCGGCGGCGAGGATGCGCTCGGCGATGGTCCGGTAGCTGACCTTCCAGATGCCGCCGCCCAGGCCGAGGTGGTCGCTGGACACGGTCTCGACGTCCAGTTCCGCGAGGAAGGCGTGCAGGGCCTGGGTGAGATCGGCGTCGTACGGCGTCAGCACCGAGACGCGGTGGAGGTCGAGCTGCTGCAGCACTTCGGCCAACGCGCCCGAGGTGGTGACGGCGTCCGGCGCGCCGGCGTCGCAGATCGCCTTGGTCAGCGAGCGCTCGTAGTCGACGCCGTTGACGAAGCTGCCCGACGTGCAGAGGTAGGCGACGACCTCCGGCTCCACGTGCAGCACGTCGCGCGTGGCGCCGGCCAGGTGGTGGCTGTCGCTGACGAGGCGGGCCATCTCCATGCTGACCGGCACCGGCTCGTACGGCGTGCGGGCGAGGTGGAGGGACACCTCCATCGGGACCCAGCGCCAGAGCTCGCGCTCCAGCGCGAGGTCGAAGGGGGCGATGACCCCGATGCCGCGTTGCGCCAGCGGGCCGTCGAACGCCAGGAAGTCGAAATCCAAGGCTCAGCCTCCGGAATACGTCTGTGCATGACAGTCCGGTGCTCCGGGGGTCGTTCCTCGGATTGTTGACAATCATACGAGTGACTTTTACCGTGTCAACGTGATCGCCTCGGAACACCGGGAAGCTCCCGTCCTGGCAGTGCTCTGCGGCGAGTCCCGCCCACCGGACATGCGTGCTGTCGAATCCGGGGCGGTCCTGCGTTACACGGACGCGGCGGGTCTTGCCGACGCGCTGTCCGGAGCGGATGCCCTCTTCGTCTACGACTTCCTCTCCACCGCGGTCCCGGGCGCGTGGCACGCGGCCGACCGGCTGCAGTGGCTGCACATCGCGAGCGCGGGTGTCGACCCCGTGCTGTTCCCCGGGCTGCGCGAGAGCGACGTCGTCCTCACCAACTCGCGGGGTGTTTTCGACGACGCCATCGCGGAGTACGTGCTGGGCGTCGTGCTCGCTTTCGCGAAGGACTTCGCGCGCTCGCACGACCTGCAGCGCGAGGGGCGCTGGCTGCACCGCGAGAGCGAGCGGATCGCCGGCCGAGAGGTGGTCGTCGTCGGCACCGGGCCGATCGGCCGGGCCATCGCGCGGCTGCTGCGCGCGGCCGGGATGCGGGTGACCGGCGCCGGGCGCCGGGCGCGCACCGGGGATCCGGACTTCGGCGTCGTGCACGAGTCCGCGCGGCTCGCCGAGTTCCTGCCGCACGCCGACTACGTCGTCGCGGTCGCGCCGCTGACCGAGCACACCAAGGGCATGTTCGACGCGCGCGCGTTCGCCGCGATGAAGCCGTCGGCGCGGTTCGTCAACGTCGGCCGGGGGGAGCTCGTGGTGACGTCCGACCTCGTCGCGGCCCTCGAGAACCGGACCGTCGCCGGTGCCGCGCTCGACGTGTTCGACACCGAGCCGCTCCCGCCGGAAAGCCCGCTGTGGACCATGCCGGACGTGCTGGTCTCGCCGCACATGTCCGGTGACTTCGTCGGCTGGCGGACCACGCTGGTCGAGGTGTTCACCGAAAACTTCCGCCGCTGGCGCGCTGGGGAGCCGCTGCGCAATGTCGTCGACAAGACGCTCGGCTACGTGCCGTCGGGGAACCAGGGAGCCGGATGAACGACAGGATGCTGACCGCCAGCGAGCTCGTGGCCGCCTACGCCACCGGTGAGCTGTCGCCGATCGAGGCGACGCAGAATGCGCTGCAGGCCATCGAAGCCCGCGACGGCGAGTGCAACGCGTACTGCCTCGTCGACGCCGACCGGGCGCTGGAGCAGGCGAAAGCGTCCGAGAGCCGCTGGCGTGACGGCAACCCGATCGGCTGGCTCGACGGGGTGCCCGCGTCGATCAAGGACATGTTCCTCACGCAAGGCTGGCCGACCGTCCGGGGCTCGAAGAGCATCGACCCGGACCAGCCGTGGGCCGTCGACAGCCCGGTCGCCGCGCGGATGCGCGAGGCCGGTCTGGTGCTGCTGGGCAAGACGACCACGCCGGAGATTGCGTGGAAGGGCGTCACCGACAGCCCGCTGCAGGGCATCACGCGCAACCCGGCCGATCCGTCGAAGACCGCCGGTGGGTCGAGCGGCGGAAGTGCCGCGGCCGTCGCGGCCGGGATGGGGGAGCTGTCGGTCGGTACCGACGGCGGTGGCTCGGTGCGGATTCCGGCTTCGTTCTGCGGGATCGTCGGGCTGAAGCCGACCCACGGCCGGATCCCGCTGTACCCGGCGAGCCCGTTCGGGCCGCTCTCGCACGCCGGCCCGATGGCGCGGTCGGTGGACGACACCGCGCTGCTGCTGGACGTGCTGTCCCTGCCCGACCACCGCGACCCGGCCGCGCTGGCGCCGCCCGTGGCGTCGTTCCGCGAGGCCGTCCGGCGGGACGTGCGCGGCCTCATCGCCGCGTTCTCGCCGACGCTCGGCTACGTCGACGTCGACCCGGAGGTGGCCGCGATCGTCGCGGACGCGGTCCGCGCGCTGGGCGACGCGGGGCTGCACGTCGAGGAGACCGATCCCGGGTTCGGCGATCCGAAACCGGCGTTCGACATCCTGTGGTCGTCGGGGGCGGCGAAGCTGCTGGACACGTTCCCGCCGGGGTCCGAGGAGCGCACCGACCCCGGCCTGCGCAAGGTCTGGGAGCTCGGCCGGAAGTGGTCGGCGAGCGACTACCTCGACGCGACCGCCGAGCGCGCCGCGCTGGGCATCCGGATGGGCGAGTTCCACACGCGCTACGACGTGCTGATCACGCCGACCGTCCCGATCGCGGCGTTCGAGGCCGGGCACGACGTGCCGCCGGGCAGCGGGCTGAGCGAATGGCCGGAGTGGACGCCGTTCACGTACCCGTTCAACATGACCCAGCAGCCGGCGATCAGCGTGCCGGCCGGGCGCACGTCGGCGGGGCTGCCGGTGGGCCTGCAGATCGTCGGTCCGCGGCATTCGGACGACCTCGTGCTGGCCGTGGCGAAGCTGCTGGAGGAAGTGCGGCCCTGGGCACCCGCCTGACCACACTTGAGGGTGAAACCCGGACCGGAGCGCGGCGGGCTGTGCCACTGTCGGCCGGGTGAACGCTCAAGGCTGGCAGTACGAACGAGCCATCCCGACGGTCGACGTCACCGGTGAGCCGATGCGCGTGATCGTCGGCCTGGTCGAGCAGGGCGACCGGCTGGCCGCCGCACTGCGGGTGGACGACGGCAGGGCGGCGCTGGTCCCGCTCGAGACCGGCGGCGAGCTGCTGAAGGCGCTGCGCGAGACGCTGGAGAGCTGGTGGCGCCTCGACGGCCATCTCGACCGGGCGCCGGAACCCCACTTGGGGCGGTGACGCAGTCAGCCGAGGCCGAGCGCACCGAGCTGCTGCCGCCCGGTGCCGGTGATGCGCAGGGCTCGGCCACGCGGCTGCCGGCGTACCCAGCCGGCGGCGAGGAGAGCCGTCAAGAGCGCGGCTCCCAGTGCGCCCGCGAGGTGGACGGTTCCGTGCGACCAGTCCAGGCACGCGCGCACCGCCGGCCCCGTGCCCGGCAGTTCGTCGATCCCCAGCGCTGCCAGGAGCGGGTGGTCGAAGGTGTGTACCACGCCGGTCTCTCCCGGTGACAGGGCGCCGACGACTCCGTCCTCGCGCAACACGACGGCCAAGTCGATGCCCAGTTGCCCGGCCACGTGGCCGTAGCACGCGCGGGCGCGCAGCAGCGGCCCCGCGGGCGGGTCGGGCTGGAACCGTTCCGGCAGGCGGGGCGGAGCGAGCGCTGCCAACGCCTCCACGAGCTGGGCCACCTCCGGGCCGGCGAGCCGGTGCAACCGGCGTCGGCCCGCGTCGGTCACCTCGATGAGGCCCGCGTCGCGCAAGCGGTGCAGGTGGGAACTCGCGGTGGACGGCGCGATGCCGGCGACCGCCGCCAAGGCCCGTGCGGTGTGCGCGTCGCCGTCCATCAGCTGCAGCAGCATCGCCGCTCGCGCCGGCTCGCCGATGGCCTGGGCGACCGTCGCGATGTCGGGCTCGCCGGGCACGGTGCGAGCCTATCCGTGGAAAGGTTCGCTCCGGATCGAACTGTTCTTGTGGCACCCTGCGGCCGTGACTGATCGCTACTTCGAGGACTACGTCCCGGGTGCCACCCACGACTGCGGGAGCGTCTCGGTCTCCGAGGCCGAAATCCTGGACTTCGCCCGGCGCTACGACCCGCAGGAGTTCCACCTCGACGCGGCCGCGGACGGTCCGTTCGGCGGGCTGATCGCCAGCGGCTGGCACACCGCGAGCCTCATGATGCGGCTCTACGCGGAGCACTACCTGTCGGCGGTGTCCAGCCTCGGCAGCCCGGGCGTCGACGAGCTGCGCTGGCCGCGCCCGGTGCGGCCGGGCGCGGTGCTGCGGCTGCGGGCCACCGTGCTCGAGGCTCGCCCCTCCCGCTCGAAGCCCGATCGGGGGCTGGTGCGCACGCGCGTCGAGTTCGCCGACGGCGACGACGTCGTGTTCAGCGCGAGCGTGCTGAACCTCATGCGGGTGCGCCCTGCCGCACCAGTCCGCGGATCTGCGGGTTGACCAGCACGATCGCCGTCGCACCGACGATCAGGGCCGCGCCACCGAGGAGCGTCGCCGACCGGCCGGCGTGCTCGGCCAGCGGACCGGCGGCGACCTGGCCGAGCGGCATCGCGAGGAACGAGCCGAGCATGTCGTAGGAGTAGACGCGGGCGAGCTTGTCCGGCGGGATGTTCTCCTGCAGCGACACGTCCCAGGCGACGGCGAACTGCTCGATCGCGACACCCGAGAGGAACATCGCGAACAGCAGCGGCAGCAGGTACGGCGTCTCGCCGAGAGCCAGCATCGGCAGGGCGTCGACCAGGATGAACGCGACGCCGATCGCGAGCATCCGCCGCGGCCGCCAGCGCGCGGCGACGATCCCGCCGAGCAACGCCCCCGCGGTCTGCGCGGCCAGCGCGAGTCCCCAGCCGGTGCGGCCGAACGTGTAGTCGGCGACCAGCGGGCCGACCACCAGCAGCGCTCCGGCGTTCACTGCGTTGACGATCGTGAACTGCAGTACCACTTGCCATACCCAGGACCGGGCGCGGAACTCTCGCCAGCCTTCGGCGAGTTCGCCGAACGGGCGGCGGCGGCCTGGCAGCCGTTCGCCGCGTGGCAGCCGGATCCGGCGGTACGCCAGCGCCGCGGCGAGGAACAGCAGCGCGTTCCCGCCGAGCGCCCAGCCGGAGCCGGCGAAGGCGACGAGGACGCCGGCGAGCCCGGCCCCGGCGATGCGGCCGACGTTCGACAGCAGCCGGACCAGCGCGTTCGCCGGGGCGAGCAGTGCTGCGGGCACGGTCAACGGCGTGAGCGAGGCGGCCGCGGGGAGGGAAATGGCCGAGACGGCGCCGTTGACCAGGCTGAGCCCGGCCAGCAGCGGAACGGACGCGAATCCCCCGAGGACGCTCGCGGCGATGGCGGCCTGCGTGAGGGCGGCGGCGGTTTCGGTGCCCTGCAGGATGACCGACCGCGGCAGCCGGTCGGCCAGCATCCCGCCGAACAGCACGAGCAGCACGTTGGCCAGGGAGCGGGCCCCGACGACGAGCCCGAGGTCCACGGCCGACCCGGTGAGATCGACGACGGCGAAGGCGAGCGCGAAGGGAGCGACGGCGTTGCCGAAGTCGGCCAAGGTCCGGCCGGTGACCAGGGAGCGGAACGGGGTTTCCCGCAGCGGGGCGAGCAGTGGCGTGGTCATGGGAGTGGCTCCGGTGGTCGGGTTTGGTGTTGCGCGGTGGCGGGAGTACGGCCGGGTGGGTGCGGCGCTCGGGAGGTGAGCGGGCGCGGCAACGTGCGGTACCGGGTAGCCCGCACGACGGAACGGTCCCGTCCCGTCGCGCCGCGGGCGCGCTCGCGGGCCCCCAGCGGCGAGCTCACCGGCGGTCCTCGGCTGTCAGCTCGAACAGCGCCACGCTCGCGCTGACCCGTATCGTCCCCGGCGTTCTCGGCGGCTGCGCTGCTGCGTGCAATTCCTCGCTCAGCGTCGTCGCCTGCTTCAGCGTTCGCGCCCAGAGCTCCGGGGCCACCCACAACTCCGCGTCCGTCAGGGAGGCCGGGCGGTCCCTGGCCCGCTCCGCTGCCCGGCGGAGGAGTTCGGTCGCGATCGCCTTCGTCAGCAGCTGCTCTTCGCCCGGCTTGCGGCTGGTCAAGCGCCGGCCGGAGTCCGGGTGGTGGCGGTAGCGCTTGGCGCGGCCGCCGCGGATCTGGATCTCCTCCGCTACCTGCAGCAGGCCCGCGTCGTGCAAGCGGCGGATGTGGTAGCTCGTGTTCGCCTGCGTTTCGCCGAGTTCGCGTGCTGCCTCGGCTGCGCTCATCGCCGTGCCCGTCAGCAGGGACAGGATGCGCAGGCGGAGCGGGTGGGCCAGGACCCGGAGGTGGTCGTGGGGCATACGCCGGAGTCTGCCACTACCGTCAAAGAGTTATTTGAGGGTTTCGTTGGGCGGGAAGATCGCTGCATTGGTCTGATGTCTGTGCTGTGCTGGACGCATGCGTATGACGATCTTGGGCCGCAGCGGCCTGGAAGTGTCGAAGATCGCTTTCGGGACCTGGCAGCTCGGCGGCGACTGGGGCACCTTCGACGAAGACACCGCCATCGCGGCCATCCGCCACGCGCGCGACCTCGGGGTGAACTTCTTCGACACCGCGCAGGCCTACGGCCGCGGCCGCTCCGAGGTGCTGCTCGGGCGCGCCCTGCGCCGCGAATCCGACGTCGTCATCGCCACCAAGGGTGGCATCAACCCGCGTGCCGCGCGGCCGCGCGACTCCCGCCGCGCGTGGCTGACGGAGGGGCTCGACTCCAGCCTGCGCAACCTGGGTGTCGAGCACGTCGACCTCTACCAGGTGCACTGGCCCGATCCGGACACGCCGTCCGCCGAGGTCGCCGGGCTCATGCAGGAGTTCGTCGATGCCGGCAAGGTCCGGCACGTCGGCGTCTCGAACTACGACGCCGCGCAGCTCGAAGCCTTCGACGCGACGCGCCCGGTCGAGACGCTGCAGCCGCCGTACCACCTGTTCCGGCGCGGCATCGAGACCGGCCCGCTGCCCTACGCCCGCGCGCACGACATCGGCGTCTTCGTCTACAGCCCGCTCGGCAGCGGGCTGCTCACCGGTGCCCTCACCCCGGACGCGACCTTCGAACCCACCGACTGGCGCTCGAAGTCGAGCGCCTTCCAGGGCGACAACCTGCGTCGCAACCTCGAGGTCGTCGACCGGCTCAAGGAGTTCGCCGCGCGCCGCGGTACCACCGTCGGCCAGCTGGCCATCGCCTGGGCGCTCGCGCGGCCAGGGGTGCACGCCGCCATCGTCGGGGCGCGGCGGGCCGAGCACATCGAGGCGAGTGTTGCCGCCGCCGACATCACACTGACGTCGGATGACTTGGCCGAAATCGACCGGATCACCGCCGACGCCGTCCAGGTGGCCGGTGCCGCGCCGGAGGGCATTGCCTAGAGCACGTACGTCGTGCCGTCCGGGGGCAGCAGCGCGCCCGCGGCCAGTACGGCAGCGTGCTCAGCCGATGTCGGGTCGAGGACCGGGTTGGTGTTGTTAACGTGGGTTAACGCCCAGTGCGGTCCCGGGCGCGCGGTGATGCGGGGCAGGCTCGCGGTGATCGGCAGGTGCCCCATCGCGAGCTGGTCCGGGCCGCCGACGCCGGCCATCTCGTCCGCGGCGTAGAACGTTCCGTCCAGGAGAACGAGGTCCGCGCCGGAAACCAGCGTGTCGAACCCGGGCGGCCAGCTCTGCAGGCAGGGCGCGTACACCAGCACGCCGCCGGTGGCCGGGTCCTCGATCCGGTAGGCGACCACCCAAGGGCCTTCCGGGCCGGCCGGAGCGTACTTCGGCCGCTTGTTGCTCACCGGCAGCACGTCGACGCGCAGCCCGGGGATGTTAACGGCGGATAACCACGTCCAGCCGCCGTAGCCGTCGACGATGCTGCGGAACGGAGACAGCGCGGACAGCGCCGCTTCCGGCGCCCACACCGGGAGCCCGCCTGCCTCGCGCAGCATCAGCAGGCCCAGTGCGTGATCGAGCTCGGCGTCGGTGAGCAGCACTCCGCGCAGCGGGATCTCGCGCGGTCCTGGCCCGGCGCGCAACGCCGGCGTCGCGAGGATCTGAGCGCGGATGTCCGGCGAGCAGTTGAGCAGGTACCAGCCGGCCCCGTCCGCGCTGATCGCGACGCAGTCCTGCGAGCGTGGCACCAGCCCGGACGTGCAGAGGCGGCACGCGCAGTTCCACTGCGGACACCCGCCGCCCGCCGCGGTGCCGAGCAGGATCACCTTCACCGGCGCATGACCAGGTCGGTGACCGGCGGCTGGGCCAGCACCAGGTCGACGACCCCGCGTTGCGGCGACCGCGAGCACACCGGGTCGGTGGCCGCGGCGTCGCCGGTCAGCAGGAACGCCTGGCAGCGGCAGCCGCCGAAGTCGAGGCCGCGGCGGTCGCACGTGCGGCACGGCTCGGACATCCACTCCTCGCCGCGGTAGGTGGTGAACGACGAGGACCGGTACCAGATCTCGGCGAGCGGGGTGTCGCGCACGTTGGAAAGGGAAAGCGTCGAGATCGCCGACGCCGCCGGGCACGGCAGCACGGTGCCGTCCGGCGCCACGGTCAGCTGCCGCGCACCCCAGCCGTACATGCACGGCTTCGGGTACGGCTCGTAGTAGTCGGCGACGACGTAGACGATCTCCATCGTGCCGCGCAGCCGCGCGACAGCCGCGCGCACCACCGGCTCGGCCGCGTCGAGTTGCGCGCGTGTGGGCATCAGCGCCGCGCGGTTGCGCAACGCCCAGCCGTAGTACTGGGTGTTCGCCAGCTCCAGCCGGTCCGCGCCCATCCGCTCGGCCAGCTCGATGATCCCGGCCAGCTGGTCGTGGTTGCGCCGGTGCAGCACCACGTTCAGCGAGAGCGGCAATCCCGACGCCTTCACCAGTTCAGCGGCTGAAATCTTTCGGTCATGCGCCTTTGCGCCGGCCAGCAGGTCGGCCCGCTCGCGGGTCGCGCCCTGCGCGGACAGCTGAACGTGGGCCAGGCCGCGCTCGACGAGGTCGTCCAGCCGGTCCGCCGTCAGGCCGAGCCCGGAGGTGACCAGGTTGACGTAGCAGCCGAGCGAGCTCGCGTGCGCGACCAGCTCGGGCAGGTCCGGCCGCAGCAACGGCTCGCCGCCCGACAGGTGCACCTGCAGTACACCCAGCTCGCGGGCCTGGGACAGCACCGACAGCCAGTCCGCAGTGGACAGTTCGGCGGCCCGGGCGGTCAGCTCGACCGGGTTGGAGCAATAAGGACAGTGCAGCGGGCAGCGGTGGGTCAGCTCGGCGAGCAGGCCGAGCGGCGGTGTCACGTCCATGCGACGACCCGCCGTTCGCCCAGCCGGGAGAGCACGGTGAGCACGTCCTGCGCGAGGACGCCGGAGTAGCGCTGCGAAAGCGCCGTCGTGATGTCGGTGACGGACCGGGCGCCGTCGCACAGTTCGAGCACCGCGGCCGCGGTCGCGTTCGGCACCAGGACACCTTCGGGGAACAGCAGCACGTGCGTCTCCCGGACGTGGTCGAAGGACAGCCGCACGCCGCGGCGCAGCTGCGGAACCGAATCGGCGGTGATCACGCGGCCGCCCGCTCGATCGCGTCGAGCATCGACCACAGCACGTCGCACTTGAAGGACAACGCGGCGATCGCGCGGTCCTGCTGTTCGCGCGTGACGCAGTGGCGGACCACGATGTCGAGGGTGTCCTTGCCTTCGCCGGCGACCTTGTCGATCCGGTTCGTGAAGTAGGCCAGGTCCTCGGGCGCGATCCAGGAGTAGTGCGCGAGCATGTCCGCGACGCGCCGCTGCATCAGGTGCCCGGCGAACATCTCGGTCAGTCCCGATGCGACGGCTTCCCACCACGGCTTGGTCCGCGCGAACGTCACGTAGGCGTCCACGGCGAACCGGACGCCGGGGACGACGTGCCGCTCGTCGAGGACTTCCGCCCGGTCCAGGCCGACGGCGGTGCAGAGCCGGAGCCAGCGTTCGATCCCGCCGGTTCCGGCGCCGGTGCCGTCGTGGTAGACGATGCGGTCGAGCCACTGGCGGCGGATCTCCGGCAGCGGGCAGTTGCTGATGATCGCCGCGTCCTTCTGCGGCAGCACGCACTGGTAGCACCAGCGGTTGGCCGCCCAGATCCGCAGCCCGCGTTCGTCGAGTTCGCCCGCGTGCAGCCGGCGGTGGAACGGGTGCGTTCCCCAGTACCGGCCGGAAAGACCGCGCAGCTCGGCGATGAATGCGCTTTCCGAGAGTGGCTCGACCGGCATCCTTCAGTCCGCCATGCGGGCCGCGTAGGCGGTGACCTCCATGGGAGTTTCGTATTCGACGAACTCGGGCGTCGTCCACTCTTCGGTCATGTCCTGCTCCTCTCGCCGGGTGATCGTCGCCACCCTAGGAGCGCGCGGAGCGGACTGACCAGCGAGTTCGGAAAGATTCCTTCCGATGGGGGAGCCGACGTGTCGGTGAGCGGGCTACTTTACCGCAGCTTCGAGTTCCACCAAGGCTGTGTCGAGGTGTGTCAGGATCCGCTGCAGGTGCGGAACGCTGCGGCGGCAGCCCGTCACGCCGAAGTCGAGGTTGTCGCCGTTGCTCGTCAGCGTGATGTTCACGGCCTGGCCGTCGAGCAGCACCGACGCGGGGTAGATGCCGTCGAGCTGGGCGCCGTTCCAGTACATCTGCTTGCGCGGGCCGGGCACGTTCGAGATCACCAGGTTGAACGGCGGCCGCGTGTTCTTGACGACGCCCGGGATCGGCGAAACGCCGAGCTGGGCCACGTTAACGGCCGATAACAGCAGCGTCTGCAGCGGCGTCAGCTCCGAGAACAACCGCTTGCCGTTGCGCATCGACTGGTGGATCGTGACGAGCCGCTTGCCGGCGTCCGGCAGGTCGGTGGCCAGGTTGCAGAGCAGCGCACCGATGTTGTTGCCTGCCGCTTCGCCGGGATCGTTCTGGCGGCGCAGCGACACCGGCACCATCGCGATCAGCGGTGCGTCCGGCAGCGAACGCTGCTCGATGAGGTAGTCCCGCAGCGCACCCGAGCACATCGCGAGCACGACGTCGTTGCGCGACACCCCGGCGGCCGTCGCCACCTTCCGGACCCGCTCCAGCGACCACGACTGCGCCGCGAAGCGACGTGCGCCGCCGATCGGCACGTTGAGCATCGTGCGCGGCGCTTGCCCGGGCAGCGTTAACGTGTGTTCACCGAACGCTTCGCGCGCGACCTTCATCGCCGCGGGCGCCAGGCTCGCGAGCTGGTTGGCCG
Source organism: Amycolatopsis vancoresmycina (assembly GCF_000716785.1). Classification (GTDB taxonomy): domain Bacteria; phylum Actinomycetota; class Actinomycetes; order Mycobacteriales; family Pseudonocardiaceae; genus Amycolatopsis; species Amycolatopsis vancoresmycina. The sequence continues at coordinate 265,458 of NZ_JNYY01000004.1, read as the reverse complement.
TCTTGCTCGCGGTCTGCAGGAACGACCGGGGACGCTTCTCGCGGTCCGAGCCGGGCTTGCGCCGGCTGCCCCACCACGGCGGGCAGTCCAGGTCCGCGGGGTCGTCCGAGAGCGTGCCCTGCAGCTGGCGCAGCGCCGAGACGCCGTCCATCAGCGCGTGGTGGACCTTGGTGTAGACGGCGAAGCGGCCGTCGGCCAGCCCTTCGACGAGGTGCGTTTCCCAGAGCGGCCGGTGCCGGTCGAGCAGGGTGCTGTGCCAGCGGCCGGTCAGTTCCAGCAGTTCGCGGATGCGGCCCGGCTGCGGCAGCGCCGAGTGCCGGAAGTGGTAGTCGAGTTCGAGGTCGGCGTCGAGCCGCCAGGCCACGTGACCCATCGTGTTGACCGGCCGGGCCGGGCGGCGCCGGAACACCGAGCGCATGTTGTCCGATTCCAGCAGCGAAGTGCGGATGTCGCGGAGGTACTCCTCGCCGGCGCCGTCGGGCTTCTTGAACAGCTGCAGGCCGCCCACGTGCATCGGATGCTCGCGCGTTTCGACGAGGAGGAACATCGAGTCGGTCACGGGCATCATCGCCATGGGACATCACCTTCCGCGCTCGGCACGCCGACTCTACGCGCTCGGCGGCCGCGGGTGGATCACGTTCTACTCTGGCGAGTATGACCACCCGCGGCACCGGGGAAACGTCGTTGCCACCGATGGCCGAATGCGTCGTGATCGGTGGCGGCGTCATCGGCGTCAGCTGCGCGTTCCGGCTCGCCGAAGCCGGTGTCGACGTGCTGCTGCTGGAACGCGGCGGGCTGGGCGGCGGCTCGACGGCGAAGGCCGCGGGCGGCATCCGGTCGTCGTTCACCACGCGCGTCAACGTCGAGCTGGGACTGCGCGGGCTCGCCGCGTACAGCGCTTTCTCACGCGACTTCGGCGTCGAGATCGACTTTCGGCGCGATGGCTACCTGTACGTGCTGACCGACCCGGCGGACGTGCCCGCAATCGGACATTGCGCGGAGCTGCAACGCGAGTACGGCGTCCGCAGCCACCTGCTCGATCCCGGGGAAGCGCAGGCTCTGCTGCCCCTGATAGGACGGGACGGGATCGTCGCGGCGTTGTGGTCGCCGGACGACGCGAAGGCGACGCCGGACGCTGTTGTCCAGGGCTACGCGCGTGCGGCGCGAGCGTGCGGTGCGACGCTGCGCACCGGCGTCGAGGTCACCGGGATCGAGCGCGACGGCGACACGCTGACCGGTGTCGTCACGACGGCGGGGTACGTGCGGACCGGCGCGGTGGTGTGCGCAGCGGGCGCGTGGTCGGGGCGGATCGGCGAGCTCGCCGGCCTCGACCTGCCGGTGCGGCCCTACCGGCGGCAGGTCGTGTTCACCGGCCCGGTGCCCGGGCTGCCGGAAGCGGTTCCGCTGACCATCGAGCTGCCGTCGGCGTTCTACTTCCACCGCGAGGGACCGGGCCTGGCGATGTCGTTCAGCGAGGACGACGGCTTCTCCGGCTTCGACACCGGGTACGAGCCGGGCGAGTGGCTGCCCCGCCTGGCCGAGCTGGCCGGCCGCCGGATCCCAGCCGTGCTCGACGCTGGCGTCCGCACCGCCTGGGCCGGGCTGTACGAAATGACGCCGGACCGCAACCAGATCCTCGGGCAAAGCGTCCTGCTGTCGCGGTTCTTCTACGCGACCGGTTTCTCGGGCCACGGCTTCCAGATGGCCCCGGCCGCCGGGGAGCTGATCCGGGACCTTTACCTGGGGCGCGAACCGGCGGTGGACATCACCGAGCTGGACGTCCGGCGGTTCGACAGCGCCGATACCGCACCGGTGGAACACCACATCGTCTAGGGCCGATTGCCAGATCGTTCAACGATCTGGCAGTATCCGAGCCGTGGCTGTGAGTGGTGCTCGGGAGCTGGTGGACGCGCTGGAAGCGCTCGGAACGGAGATCGTCTTCGGCCTGCCGGGGGTGCACAACCTGCCACTGTGGGAGGCACTCGGTGAAACCCGCATCAAGCTCGTCGGCGTCCGCCACGAACAGACCGCCGGGTACGCCGCCGACGGCTACGCCCGCGCCACCGGCAAGCTCGGCGTCGCGCTGGTCACCACCGGCCCGGGCGCGGCGAACACGCTCGGCGCGGTCGGCGAGGCCATGGCGTCCGCGGCCCCGGTGCTGGTGATCGCCACCGACATCCCCTCGACGCTGCGGCGGCCCGGCGTCGTCCGCGGCGTGCTGCACGAGACCTCGGACCAGCAGGCGATGTTCGCGCCGGTGACCAAGGGCGGCTTCACCGTGCGGGCGCCCGACCAGATCGGCACCACCGTCCACCGCGCCGCCCGGCTTGCGCAGCTGCCGCAGAGCGGCCCGGTCTACCTCGGCGTGCCGACCGACTACCTGCGCGAGAGCGTGCCGCACCGCCGCCCGCCCGCGCCGCACCGCAAGCCCGACGTCGACGTCCCCGACCTCGCGCGCGCCGAGGCGATGCTGTCCGACGCGCAGCACCCGCTGATCTGGGCCGGCGGCGGCGCGCTGCGCTCGGGTGCGGGCGACGCGATCGGCGCGCTCGCGGAGAAGCTCGCCGCGCCGGTGATCACCACGTTCGCCGCCCGCGGGCTGCTCCCGCTCGACCACCCGTGCCTGGCGCCGAACCCGGTGCACACGCCGGAGGTCGGGGAGCTCTGGGACGAAGCCGACGTCGTGCTCGCCATCGGCACCGACTTCGACGGCCTGATGACGCAGAACTGGCGGATGCCGAAACCGCCGAAGCTCATCGCGGTCAACGTCGACGCCGACGACGCCGCCAAGAACTACCGCCCCGACCTCACGCTCGTCGGGGACGCGCGCTCGATCGTCGACCGGTTGCTGCCGAAGCAGCGTCCCGGCCTCGACGACATCACGCTCCGGCTGGCCGGCATCGGCCGCCGGGTGCGGCAGCGGATCCGGGACGAAGAGCCGCAGGCCTACGACTTCCTGTCCACTTTGGACGAGGTGCTGCCGACGGACGCGGTGCTGGTGTCCGACATGTGCGTCGCCGGGTACTGGGTCGGCGGCTTCCACCGGGTGCGGGCGCCGCGCAAGCTCGCCTACCCGATGGGCTGGGGCACCCTGGGCTACGGCTTCCCGGCGTCGCTCGGCGCGGCCGCGGCCGGCACCGGGCGCGCCATCTGCATCACCGGGGACGGCGGTTTCCTCTACGGCTGCGGCGATCTGGCGACGCTCGCGCAGGAACAGCTGCCGGTCACGGTCGTCCTGGTCGACGACGGCGGCTACGGGATGCTGCGCTACGACCAGGACCGCGAGGGCCTGCCGCACCGCGGGGTCGACTGGGACAGCCCGGACTTCGTCGGCCTGGCCCGGTCCTTCGGGGTGCACGCCGACCGCGTCTCCGGGTTCGGGCGGGCCTTCCGGCGGCTGCTCGGCGAGTTCGTCGAGTCGGACGAGCCGAACGTGCTGGTCGTCAAGGCCAAGCTCAAGCCGCCGCTGAACACCTCGCCGCGGTGGTACCGGACATGAGGATCGGCGTCGACATCGGCGGCACGTTCACCGACCTCTGCGCGGTGGACGAGGCCGGCATCGTCGCCGTCGGCAAGGTCCTGACCACGCACGACGCGCCTGCGCTGGCGGTGGTCGAGGGACTGGCCACGCTGTTGGCGGACGCCGGGATCGCGGCTTCCGACGTGACGCAGGTGGTCCACGGGACCACCCTGGTGACCAACGCGCTGATCGAGCGCACGGGCTCGCGGACGGCGCTGCTCGCCACCGCGGGCTTCCGCGACGTCCTGGAGCTGCGCCGCGAGCACCGGTACGAGCTGTACGACCTGCACCTGGAACTGCCGGCGCCGCTGGTGCCGCGGCACCTGCGGTTCGACGTCCCGGAGCGCGTCCTCGCCGACGGGTCCGTGCACACCGCGCTCGACGAGCAGTACGTGCGGAAGCTCGGCCGCGAACTGGCGGACCGCGGGATCGAAGCGGTCGCCGTCTGCTTTCTGCACGCCTTCACGAACCCCGCGCACGAGCGGCGTGTCGCGGAGCTGCTCGCCGAGGTCGCGCCTGGCCTGCGCGTTGCGTTGTCGTCCGATGTCGTCCCGGAGATCCGCGAGTACGAGCGCGCGTCGACGACGTTAGTGAACGTTTACGTACAGGACCTCACCGAGCGCTACCTGCACGATCTCGAGCGCCGGCTGCGTGAACTCGGGATCGCGCAGGCGCCGCGCATCATGCTGTCGAACGGCGGCGTGGCCACCGTCGAGACCGCGGCGCGGTACCCGATCCGCATCCTGGAGTCCGGCCCGGCGGGCGGGGCGCTGGCGGCGGCGGTGCTGGGCCCGCCCGATCTGCTGGCCTTCGACATGGGCGGCACGACGGCGAAGCTGTGCCTGATCGCGGGCGGCGCCCCGCTGGTCACGCACCAGTTCGAGGTCGACCGCAAGTACCGGCTGCTGCCCGGCTCGGGACTGCCGGTGCAGGTACCGGTCACCGACCTCATCGAGATCGGCGTCGGGGGCGGCTCCATCGCCCGCATCGACGCGCTGGGGCTGCTGACCGTCGGGCCCGACTCGGCCGGGTCCGAGCCCGGCCCGGTCTGCTACGGCCGCGGCGGCACCGAGCCCACGGTCACCGACGCCGACCTCGTGCTCGGCTACCTCGACCCGGGCTACTTCCTCGGCGGCGGCATGCGCCTGGACGCCGAAGCCGCCCGCTCGGTGCTGGCGGAAAAGATCGCGCGCCCGCTCGGGGTGAGCGTCGAAGAGGCCGCCTGGGGCATCCACACCAGCGTCAACGAGAACATGGCCAACGCCGCCCGGGTGCACGCCGTCGAGCGCGGGCACGATCCGGCGAAGCTGCCGATGTACACCTTCGGCGGCGCGGGTCCGGTGCACGGCGCCGGCGTTGCGCGGGCGCTCGGCGCGCCGTCCGTCGTCGCGCCGCCGGCCGCCGGTGTGCTCAGCGCCGCGGGCTTCCTGACTGCGCCGCTGGCGTTCGACTTCGTCCGTTCGGCGCGCGCGGCCGTGCACGACCTGGAGTGGGCGCAGGTCGACGCGCTGTTCGCCGAGATGGAGGCCGAGGGGGAGACTCTGCTGGCCAAGTCCGGGGTGGCGGAGGTGACGCACCGGCGAATCGCCGAAATGCGCTACACCGGCCAGGGCTACGAGATCCGCGTTCCGGTCCGCGGCGGCAGCTGGCCCCGGTCGCTGATCGAGGAGTTCACCCGCACCTACCGCGCGCTCTACCGGCGCACCGGGCCGGAGGTCGGCGTCGAGGTGCTGAACTGGCGGGTCGTGTCGAGCGGGCCCGCGCCGGACGTCACGCTGCGGCTGACCGCGGAGGCGTCCGGCGGTGACGCGCGGAAGGGCACCCGCAAGGCCTACTTCCCGTCGACTGGTGGATTTGTCGACACGGACGTGTTCGACCGGTACCGGCTCGCGCCGGGGACCCGGGTCGGCGGACCGGCCATCGTGGAGGAACGCGAGTCCACCGTCGTGGTCCCGCCCGGTGCGCACTGTGCGGTCCGGGACGACGGGGCGTTGGAGGTGACCGGGTGAGTGCCGACCCCATCCTCGCCGGCCTGTTCGGCAACCGGCTGCACTCGATCCTCGCCGAACAGCAGAACGCGCTGGTCAACACGGCCTTCTCCGCCGTCGTGCGGGAATCGCTCGACCTGGCGTGCGCGGTGTTCGACTCCCGGGGCGAGATGATCGGCCAGTCCGTCGGCGGCACGCCGGGGCACATCAACGCGATGGCCACCGGCATGCACCACTTCGTCGCGGCGTACCCGCCGGAGACGCTCGAACCCGGGGACGTGCTGCTCACCAACGATCCGTGGCAGACCGCCGGGCAGATCAACGACATCACGGTGGCGACACCGGTGTTCCGGGGCGGCCGGCTGGTCGCGTGGTTCGCGTCGTGCTGCCACGCGCCCGACATCGGTGGCCGGCTCGTCTCCGCCGAGGCCCACGAAGTCTTCGAAGAGGGGCTGCGGCTGCCTATCCTCAAGTTCCTGCGTGCCGGCGAGGTCAACGCCGATCTCGAACGGCTGATCCGGGCGAACGTCCGGACGCCGGAAGAGACCATCGGCGACCTGTACGCGCAGGTCACCGGCAACGAGGTCGGCGCGGCGAGCCTGCTGCGCCTGCTGGACGAGCTCGGCCTCGAAACGCTGGACGACGTCGCCGCCGAGATCATGGACCGCTCGGAGCAGGCGCTGCGGGACGCGCTGCGGGCTCTCCCCGATGGCACGTACACCAACGAAATCGCCACCGACGGCTTCGACGACGAAGAGATCGTGCTGCGCGTCGCGGCCACTGTGGACGGTGACGAGATCCACCTCGACTTCGCGGGCTCGTCGCCGCAGAGCCGTCGCGGGATCAACGTCGTGCTGAACTACACGCGGGCGTACGCGTCCTTCGCGGTCAAGGCGGCGATCTCGCCGGAAGTGCCGCACAACGCCGGGTCGTTCCGGCCCGTGCACGTCACCGCGCCCGAAGGTTCGGTGCTCAACTGCCTGCCGCCGGCGCCCGTCGCCTCCCGGCACCTGATCGGGCACTTCCTGCCGTCGCTGCTGATCGGCGCGTTGCCCGGGACGGCGATCGCGCCGAGCGCCGACGCGCTGTGGATGACCATCTGGCGCGGCCCCGGGTTCATGCTGAACGTCTTCCAGACCGGCGGCACGGGCGCGCGCCGGGGCAAGGACGGCCTCAGCACGACCGGGTTCCCGAGCGGCCTGCGGTCGACGCCGACCGAGGTGATCGAAACGACGGCGCCGCTGGTCCAGCACTCGCGGGAACTGCGCGTCGATTCCGGCGGCCCCGGACGGTGGCGCGGCGGCCTCGGCCAGGTGACGACGATGGCCGTCCGCGGCGATTTCCCCTGGAGTGTCAACGGGAACGTCGACCGCGTGCGCGCTGCGGCGTCCGGAGTGGACGGCGGGCACCCCGGTGCGGTCGGCCGTTTCGGCTTGCACGGCGGCGGGGACCTACCCGCGAAGAGCCGGGTGACGCCGCCCGCGGGGTCCGTTGTGGACGTCACGCTGCCGGGCGGCGGCGGTTATGGGCCGCCGTTCGAACGGCCCGTGGCGGCGGTGCTCGCCGACGTCGTCGAGGGTTACGTCTCCCGGGAAGCGGCGCGCGAGGTGTACGGCGTCGAGGTGGTGTATCTGGGGCAGCCGGACGCGCTCGTCCGGCTGCCCGAGGACTACACAGTGGACGAAGAGCAGACAGCACGACTGAGAGCGGGGAAGTGACATGGGTCGGTTGGCCGGCAAGGTGGCGGTCGTCTTCGGCGGCGCGCGGGGGATCGGCCTCGCCACGGTGAAGGAGTTCCTCGCCGAAGGGGCGACGGTCCACGCTTCCGACATCCGCGAACCGGCGGAAGTGGTCGAGGGCTACCGGCATTCCCTGGTGGACGCCACGGACGAAGACGCCGTGGCGGCGTTCGTCGACGGGGTCGTCGCCGAGGCCGGCCGCATCGACGTGCTGTTCAACAACGTCGGCATCCACCTCGGCAAGTCTCTTGTGGACACGACACTGGCGGACTTCGACCACATCTTCGCGCTGAACGTGCGGGCCGCCTTCCTCGGCACCCGCGCGGTGCTGCCGCACATGATCGAGCAGCAGGCGGGCAGCATCATCACGACGTCGTCGAACGGCGGCGTGATGGGCCGCCCCGGCGACCCGGTGTACAACGCCACGAAACACGCGCTGGTCGGGCTGACGAAGTCCATCGCCGTCGCGCACGCGCACCAGGGCATCCGGGCCAACACGGTGAACCCGGGCGCGATCGACACCGACATGCTGCGCAGCACCCTGAACTCGCCGGAGGAGTTCGAGACCAAGCAGCACCAGCTGGTCGCGAGCACGCCCGCCGCGCGCGTCGGCGAGGCGTGGGAGGTCGCGAAGGCGGTGGTGTTCCTGGCGAGCGACGAGTCGCGGTTCGTCAACGGCGTTGTGCTGCCGATCGACGGCGCGAAGGCCGCGGGTGCGATGCCGGGCAACCGCTACAGCCTCGATTTCGAACTCGGCGTCAGGTAGCGCCGTGACCGTCGATGCGTCGGGGCTGGAGAGCGCGCGGCACCTGCTCGAACGCAGTGGCACCGCCGAGCGGGTCGCGGCGATCCTGCGCCAGCACATCACCGACGGCGTCTTCGCGCCCGGCGAACGGCTGTCCGAGCCGGTGATCAGCGCGGCGCTCGGCGTCTCGCGCAACACGCTGCGCGAGTCGTTCCAGCTGCTCGCCCACGAACGGCTGGCCGTGCACGAGCTCAACCGCGGGGTGTTCGTGCGCGAACTGACCACAGAGGACATCGCGGACCTCTACGTCGTGCGTCGCGCCACCGAATGCGGTGCCCTGCGTCGCGCCGCCGAGCTGTCCACTGTGGATCTTTCCGGGGTCGAGCAGGCACTCCGGGACGGCGAGGCGGCGGCGGAGGCCGAAGACTGGCCGTCGGTCGGCACCGCCAGCATCCACTTCCACCAGGCCCTCGCGGACCTGGCCGGCAGCGAGCGCCTCTCCGCGACGATGCGCCAGGTGCTCGCCGAAACGCGGTTGTTCTTCGTGCTCAACGAAAACACGCGGGAGTTCTACGAACCGTTCCTCGGCTGCCACGACGAGATCCTGCGAGACCTGCGAGGCGGCCGGTTCGACGCCGCGGAAGCCGTTCTCGACCGCTACCTGCGTGACGCCGAAGCCCGGCTGCTCGAGCTCAGCGCCCGGGGAACGGCGCCGTGACCACGTCCGACGAGGAGCCGACGATGACCCCTGCCGCCGACGGATTCCGGCCCCTGGACGGGATCAAGGTCGTCGACCTCTCCCGCATCCTCGCCGGCCCGTACTGCACGCAGTACCTGGGCGAGATGGGGGCCGACGTGATCAAGGTGGAGCCGCCGGGGCACGGCGACGACACCCGCGGCTGGGGACCGCCGTTCGTCGGCGGCGAGGCCGTCTACTACCTGGCCGCCAACCGGAACAAGCGCGGGATCGTGCTCGACCTCAAGAGCGACCGCGGGCGGGACGCGCTGCGGCGGCTGGTCACCGGCGCCGACGTGCTCGTCGAGAACTTCCGGCCCGGGACGCTCGAGAAGTGGGGCATCGGGTACGTCGAGCTGGCGGAGCTGAACCCGCGGCTGATCCACGTGTCGATCACCGGGTTCGGGCAGACCGGCCCCTACCGCGACCGCGCCGGGTACGACCTGGTCGCGCAGGCCCTCGGCGGCGTGATGTCGCTGACCGGCGAGCCCGGCGGCGCGCCGGCGAAGGCCGGGCTGCCGGTGGCGGACCTGAACGCCGGGACGTGGGCGATCATCGGCGTGCTGATGGCGTTGCAGGCCCGGCACACGACCGGCCGCGGGCAGTACCTCGACGTGTCCCTTTTGGACAGTCAGCTGGCCTGGCACGTCTACGCCGCGGGCGCGACCTTCTACGACGCGCCGCGGCCGCGCCGGATGGGCTCGGCGCACCCGAGCATCGTCCCGTACCAGGGCTACCACGTCGCCGACGGCTGGCTGGTCATCGCGGTCGGCAGCGAAAAGCTGTGGCACGCGTTCTGCGGGGTGCTCGGCCTCGACATCGCCGCCGACCCGCGGTTCGCGTCGAACGCGCTTCGCGCCGCGCACCGCGACGAGCTCAACAGCCTGCTCGAACCGGTGCTGCTGACCCGCACGTCGGCGGAGTGGATGAAGGCGTTCGACGCGGCGGGCGTGCCGGCGGCGCCGGTGAACGAGATCGACGACGTCTACGCGGACCCGTGGGCGGCGGCGCGCGAGCAGGTGGTGCGGCTGCCGCACCCGGCGGTCGGGACGTACCTGGGCACGGGCTTCCCGGTGAAGGCGTCGGACACCCCGGCGCGGCCGACGTCGGCGCCGCCGACGCTGGGCCAGCACACCGCGGAGGTCCTCGCGGAGCTGGGCTACACGCCGGAGGAGATCGCCGGGTTCCTGGACTGACCGGCCAGTCCGGTGCGGCGAACTGTGCACGATGGAGTGTTCGCGCCCGGCGCCGCGCCCTGGTAGGGATGGGGGCAGGACTGAGGAGGACCGATGGCAGCACAGCACGCCCTGTGGCACCCGTTCGCCGACATGGGTGCGGTCGACGGCGACCGGATGGTGATCACCCGCGGCGAGGGCTCGTACGTCTGGGACGACGCGGGCCGCCGGTACTTCGACGCGACCGCGTCGCTCTGGTACGCGAACTTCGGCCACGGCCGCCCGGAGATCACCGAAGCCGTCGCCAAGCAGCTGCAGACGCTCGACTCGTACAACCTGTTCGGCTACAACGCGAACCAGCCGGCGATCGAGCTGGCGGACCGCGTCGCCGCGCTGGCGCCGGAACCGGGGTCGAAGGTGTTCTTCGGGTCGGGCGGCGGCGACGTGATCGACACGGCGGTGAAGCTCGCGCGGGCGTACTTCGCGCACACCGGGCGGCCGGAGAAGGTGCACGTGATCGGCCGCGCCCAGGGCTACCACGGCACGCACGGTTTCGGCACGGCGGTCGGCGGCATCCCGGCGAACGCGGCGAACGTCGGCCCGCAGCCGCCGGACTTCTCGCACGTCCCGTACGACGACGCGGCGGCGCTGGAGGCGGAGATCGAGCGCGTCGGGCCCGCGCGGGTCGCGGCGTTCTTCTGCGAGCCGGTGATCGGCGCCGGCGGCGTGCTGCTGCCGCCGGCGGGGTACCTCGAGGAGGTGGCGGCGACCTGCCGCCGGCACGAGGTGCTGTTCGTGGCGGACTGCGTGATCGCGGCGTGGGGCCGGCTGGGCACGTGGTTCGGCATCGACCGCTGGCCGGTGCGCCCGGACATGATCACGACGGCGAAGGGCATCACGGGCGGAACGATCCCGCTGGGCGCGCTGGTCGTGGCCCCGCGGGTGGCCGAGCCGTTCTTCACGGGAGCACCGGGAGCGCCGATCTTCCGCCACGGCGCCACGTACGCGGGCCACCCGGTGGCGTGCGCGGCCGGCTTGGCGACGCTGGACATCTACGAGCGCGACGGCCTGATCCCCCGCGGCCGCGAGCTGGAGAAACCCCTGGCCGACGCGGTGTCGGGGGTGAGCGGGCACGAGCTGGTGGCCGAGGTCCGGGCCGGCCTGGGCTTCCTGGCGGCCGTCGAGCTGACGGCGGAAGTCATGGACGCGGACCCTGGAGCACCGGTCAAGCTGCAGCGGGCCTGCCGGGACGAGGGCGTGATCGTGCGGAACCTGGGCCGGGGAGTGGCGGTGTCCCCGCCGCTGGTGGCGGCGGAGCCGGAGCTGGACCTGCTGGCAGCGGCCCTGCCGAAGGCCTTGGACCGCCTGGCCGCGCAGATGTGAGGCCGCGAATGACTCATTCGGGACCTCCGACGTCCCGAATGAGTCATTCGCGACGCTTGTGCCGGCGGCGGCCCCCCAGCCCGCCGCCGACCGGTCCCGGAGGACCCCGGGGTCAGGAGATGCAGAACTCGTTGCCCTCCGGGTCCGCCATCGTCACCCAGCTGTGCGGCCCCTGGCGTCCCCGCCACAGGTACGTCGCCCCGCGGGACTTCAGCTTCTCCAGCGCTGCCTCGACGTTGTCCGCGCCCACCCACACGTCCAGGTGGACCCGGTTCTTGACCGTCTTCGCCTCCGGGACCTCCTGGAAGAGGATCCGGCGCGGTGGCCCCTCCGGTGGCGAGTCCGGGTGGCGGATCCCCGCTCCCGTCTTCCACACCAGTGCCCCGCGGTAGGTCCGGGTTTCCTCCTCCTTCGCGTACCCCTTCGCGATCATCTCGCGGACGAAGTCCTCGTCCGTCGGTTCCACGGTCCAGCCGAGCGTCTCGGCCCACCAGTCGGCGAGCACGTGCGGGTCGGCCGAATCCACCACTACCTGGAAGTCATGCGCCATACCGGCACGTTAACGACCGAGTCCGACATTTTCCGCAGCATCGGGTCCTCGGGCACGACCGTGAAGCGCCACTTGTCCACGCCGCCGCCCATGATTTCGGCGTACCGGCGGGCGCCGTCGGCGTTGGCGAACCGCACCTGCTGGCCGTTCGTCAAATGGGTGATCTTGACCGCCACGACAACCTCCCGAAGTTTGTGGGCCGGCCCGCGGAGCTTCCCCCTCCGGGACCGGCAGGCACAGTAGAACACATGTTCGACCACCCGCGCCAGTCTCTCCCCCAAGTAGGGGAGCAAAGAACAAAACCGCAGGTCAGAGCGGTCGGATCAGCGCGACACGCGGCCAGGCGTCCAGGCCGCGGGCCGCCTCGGCGCGGCGGATCGAGCGCAGCCCGGGGCCGGTTTCCGTCTCCGGGACGACCCGGAACCCCAGCCGCTCGTAGTACGGCGCGTTCCACGGCACCGCCGCGAACGTCGTCAGCGTCAACGCCGTCAGCCCGCGCGAGGCCGCCCATTCCGCGAGCGTCTCTATCAGGGCGCGGCCGAGCCCGCGCCGAGCGTGGGACGGCCGGACCGAGACCTGCTCGATGTGCGCGCACCCGTCGACGACGTCCGCGAGCAGGTAGGCCACCGGCCGGTCGGCGGCGTCGGTGCTCACCCACGCGCGGCCGGCCGACTGGTACACCGCCAGCTCCGCCACCGAGCCCGGGTCGTCGTCGGCGATCGCGGCCATGCCGATGGCGCGGAACAGCTCGCCCGCTTCGCGTTCGACGTCGATCAACGCGGGCAGGTCGTCGGGGCGCGCGAGCCGGATCACCCGGGCAGTTGTACGCGCCCGCGCCGGTTTCTCACAGCGAATAAGACGAGATCGCCCGCTGGATGCGGATCGCGTACTCCTGCAGGGCGGTGATCGCCGTGTGCCGGGCCTCCTCGGTGATCCGGGCGGCCGGGCCGGCCAGGCTCAGCACCGTCGGCCGCCTGCCGATCGTCGGCACCGGCACCGAACACGCCCAGACGCCTTCGTCGAGTTCGCCGGAGCTGACCGCGTACCGGTTCTCCAGCGCCCACTTCAGCTCGTCACGCACCGCCGGGCCGCGCTGCTCGACGATCGACGCCCACCGCCGGTCGCGTTCGATCTCGGGCAGCAGCGCGAGCAGCATCTTGCCGGACGCGCCGACGCCGAGCGGCAGCGAATGCCCCGGTTCGAAGGTGAACCGCATGGCGCGGTCGCACTCGACGCGGTCCGCGCACACGGCGGAGTCGCCGAACTGCTGGAACAGCATCACCGTCTCGCCGAGTTCCCGTGCCGCCTCTTCCATCGACGGCCGCGCCAGCTGCACCATGTCGTTGGCCAGCTGCGCGGCTCGCGCCAGCGGCATCACCTGGCTGGTCAGGTGGTAGTGCCCGGCCCGGCCCTCCTCGAGCAGCTGGAGCTCCTTGAGCAGGGCCACGTAGCGGTAGGTCGTGGCCACCGGGCTGCCGATGGTCGCCGCGAGCTCCGCGACGCTCGCTTCCCAGCGGCGCTCCGAAAAGGCCAGCAGCAACTGGAGGACCTTGCGGGAACTGCTGGCACCGGGCGTGCGGCGCGGGGAAGTGGTGGCGGAACCGTCGACGCTGCTGACGGCAGGCGGCATCGTGACCTCTCGGTGAGACAAAAACGTCCTTCGCTATCACACGCGGTGAATAAATTAGCACGTTGTGTGAAACGAAGGCCAGGTATTGCCGGCGGCGAAGCCGGGAAAAGGCCCGCCGCCGGCTCACCCGCATCACATCGTGAGGAACTCGCCCGGTTTCGTCACCACCGGTGACTCCACGTAGAGCCCGCGGTACTCGTCCTGGATCCCGGAGTTGTGCACCTGCAGCGCCAGCGGGCCCACCCGCCCGGCGGTCTTGTCGGTGAACCGCAGCACTTCGACGCCCTTGCAGGTGATCGCCGTGCCGGTCAGCGGGCAGCACGCCATCCGCGCCACGCCGGTGGCCGCGTCACCGATCAGCTCGCACTGCGCCCACTTCTTGATGTCGATGGTCGTGTGCGGCAGCTGCTGGAACAGTTTCCCGCCGCCGTCGTTGTGCCCCGGCCGGTAGTCCCAGTGCCCGCCGTTCGGCGGCTGGAACTGGATGGCGCTCAGCGCGTCGCGGATCGGGTCGGTGGTGCCCCAGATCAGCACGGTCGGTTTGTGGTTGCCCTTGACCTGCCGGACATTGAATATCCACCGAAACGTGCCGACCTGCTGTTTGTTGTAGTACAACCAGCCGCGCGCGGTGCCGTTGCCGTGGATGACACCGTTCTTCGCCGACCACAGGCCGGCTTTCGACGACGTCCACGTGCTCAGGTCCGTGCCGTCGAACATGGAGACCAGATTCGGGTCGCCATAGGGGTTGTCCGCGGCGGAAGCCGCCGGTGCCAGCGCCGAAGCCACGATGAACCCCGCGGCCAGCACGCCGAAGAGCTTGCGAAACATTCTGCCGTCCTCTCGTGAACGCGAACTGCGGTCGAGGGTTTCGGACGGCGGAATGCACGCTACGAGCCGCGGCGGTGAACCGTCAACCGCGGTCCCGGTCACCGGTGAGGAACGGGGTCAGCAGGCCGGGCACGGCCCGGTCGGCGAGCGCCAGCCCGTCGGCCTCGCCGACGTCGAGCACCCGGTACTTGCCCTTGCCCGCGGCGACCGGCGCGATCAGCGTCACGAGCCCGGCCCGGCGCTGGAAGTACGAGCGCTCGACGACGATCCCGGTCAGCCCGTCGCAGCGGACCGCCGCCGTGCCGCGGTCCAGCGAACCCGACCGCGTCACCAGGTACCGGCCGGCGAGGGCGTGCCCGAGGCCGCGGTAGCGGTCCCAGCCGACGAGCGCGGCGAAGGGCACCAGCACGAGCGCGACCTGCCACGGCCAGTCCGGCAGCGCGCCGAGCCACGCCAGGCCGTACAGCGCCGCGGCGAGCAGCAGCACGCCGAGGACGGCCCGCGAGAGCCGCCGGTACAGCGCGCGGCGCGGGTGCCGCACCAGCGGCGCCGCGGCCGGGTCGGTGCCGAGCACCTGCGCGACGACTTCGTGCGCGCGCGCCAGCGGGGCTGGCGGCAGCAGGAGGCTGCCGCCCTTGTCCGCGCTCTTGCCCTCCCGCAGGCCGGCGGCGACGGCGACGCAGCGGGCGCCGCCGGCCAGCCGCAGCGGCAGCGGCTCCCGGATTTCCGCGCCGCGCAGGCGGTCCTCCTCGATCGACACCGACCGCGTGGTGATCAGCCCGCGCCGGACGTGCAGCGTGCCCGCCGGTTCGCGGGTGAGCCGGAAGTTCCAGAACGACAGCACGTACCCGCCGACCGACAGCAGCGAGACGAGCACCAGCAGGCCGACGGCGGCGAGCACCACGCTCACCCACGCCGGTGTCTCGGCGAAGTGCCCGACGACCGCCTGGACCAGCGAAAACTGGATCGGGTCGAAGTGCAGTTCGTGCGCGAAGTGGTAGACCGTGCCGACGGCCGCGCCGACCACGGCCAGCCCCGACAACGTGAACGGCGCGTACCGCAGCCACCGCTTGTCGACCGCGGCGATCAGCTGCTCCGGCGGCGCGGCGGCGGATTCCCCGGCGGCGGCCTCGGCCTTGCGGTGCAGCAGGAGCGTCCGCAGCCGCTGGGCCTCGGCGATGGTGACGGCGTCGAGGACGAGCTCGTCCTTGCCCGGCCCCTTGCCGTGCGAGTGCCGCCCGGTGCCGATCCGCGCGGCGGCCAGCGAGAACAGCCGGTGCTTCGGCTCGGAGGTGACGTCGACCGTCCGGATCCGGTCGCGGGGAACGGCCCGGTGCTTGCGCTGCAGCAGCCCGGTGCGCCACTCGACCTGCGACTCGGTGATCCGGTAGCGCGAGGTCAGCACGTGCGAGACACCGGTGAACACGGCGATCGCGGTGAACACGAGGCCGATCCACTGCCACGGCTCGCCGTGGCCGAACAGCAGCGCGCCCAGCAGCACCGGGAGCGACTTCACCAGGTCGAGCACCGGCCGGATGAGCAGCATGCGCCGGTCGAGGTGGTGCCACGGCGCGTCCTGCGTGCCTTCCGCGGGCGGAGTGATCACTTCGGTGCTCACGTCGCATCGCCCCGGACGGCCTGCGTCGTCTTCGTCAGCTCGTCGGCCAGCGCGAGCGCGCGGTCGTGCGCCAGGCCCGAGATCCGCAGCGGGCCCGCCGCGGACGCCGTCGTCACGGTGATCTTCGCCAGCCCGAACAGCTGCTCGAAGGGGTCGCGCTCGATGTCGACGGTCTGGATCCGCGACACCGGCGCGATCCGCCACTCCTGCTTCAGCCAGCCGGACTGCGTGTAGACGGCCTCGCCGGTGACCTCCCAGCGGTGCACGCGGTAGCGCCACTGCGGCATCACGATCAGGTGCAGCGGGCCGAGCACGCAGGAGAGCACCAGCGTCACGGTCAGGAACGACGGCGCGTCGTCGCTGGTCACCACGATGAGCGTCTGCACGCCGATCAGGATGATCCACAGGATCGAGGCGGTGACCGTCCAGTAGCCGATGGCCCGGCGGCTGACCCGGTGCGCCGGCGGCCGCAGCTGCAACGCCGTGCTCGTGGTGTGTTCGCTCACGCCCCAAGCGTGCCCGATCGGGGCCTTGCGCGCCCACGACACATGTCACGATGCCGATCCGAACCGGCTTCGAACGCGTGCCGTTACGATCGGCGACACCGTCGGCGGAATGGAATCCCACTCGGGGTGTGTTGTGCTTGACGGATTGGTGTAGCGGAGAGCAGGAGGACCCGGTGGGACTCGATCCCGACGACCTGTACGAGGTGGACTCGGACGTCCCCGACCTGACCGGCGCGGTGCTGCTGCACCACTTCGAGGGGTTCATGGACGCGGGCTCGGCGGGCCGTCTGCTGGCCGAGCACCTGCTGGGCGGGGAGCACCGGGTGGTCGCCCGCTTCGACGTCGACCGGCTCATCGACTACCGCTCGCGGCGGCCGACGATGACCTACGCCGTCGACCACTGGGAGGACTACGACGCGCCCGAGCTGGTGGTGCACCTGCTGCACGACACCGACGGCACGCCGTTCCTGATGCTGTCCGGCCCGGAGCCGGACCACGACTGGGAGCGGTTCTGCGCGGCGGTCCGCAACCTGGTCGAGCGCTGGGGCGTCCGGCTGACCGCCGGGTTCCACGGCATCCCGATGGGGGCGCCGCACACGCGCCCGCTCGGCGTCACCGCGCACGCCACCCGCAAGGACCTGATCGGCGACAACCAGCCGCTGCCGAACCGGCTGCAGGTGCCGGGCAGCCTCGCCGCGCTGCTGGAGTACCGGCTCGGCGAGTGGGGCCACGACGCCATGGGCTTCGCCGCGCACGTGCCGCACTACCTCGCGCAGTCGACGTACCCGGCCGCGTCGCTGATCGTGCTCGACGCGCTGAGCCGCTCGACCGGCCTGAGCCTGGCCGAGGGGGAGCTGCGCGCGGCCGCGGAGCTGGCCGACGCCGAGATCAACCGGCAGGTCGCGGAGTCCGACGAGGTCGCCGACGTCGTCCGCGCGCTGGAGCGCCAGTACGACACGTTCATCGAGGCGTCCGAGCGGGGCAGCCTGCTCGCGGAGTCCGTCGAGCACATGCCGACGGCCGAGGAGCTCGGCTCGCAGTTCGAGCGCTTCCTCGCGGAGCAGAACGGCGGCGACGGCCCCGAACGGTGAGCGCGCGCTACGACGAGATCGGCGTCGGCTACGCACTCGGGAGGCGGACCGATCCGCGCTGGCTCGCGGCGGTCCTCGACGCTCTCGGCGACACTGCTTCGGTGCTCGACGTCGGGTCCGGGACGGGCTCGTACGAGCCGCCCGATCGGCGGGTCGTCGCGGTGGAGCCGTCCGCGGAGATGATCCGGCAGCGGGCGCCCGGCGCTGCCCCGGTCGTGCGCGCGGTCGCGGAGGCGCTGCCGTTCGCGCCATCGGTGTTCGAGGCCGCGCTCGCGGTGCTGACCGTGCACCACTGGGGTGACTGGCGCCGCGGTCTCGGCGAGCTGCGCCGGGTTTCCCGTCGTCAAGTCGTGCTGGCCTACGACACCGCGTTGCACAACGACTTCTGGTTCGTGCGGGAGTACGTGCCGGAGGTCGCCGAGCTGGAACGGTCCCGTCCGTCGGCGCCGGAGATCGCGGAGTTCCTCGGCGCGTCCGCGGTGCACGTGCTGCCGGTGCCGTGGGACTTCACCGACGGCGTCTTCCCGGCGTACTGGCGGCGGCCGGCGGCCTACCTCGACCCGGCGGTGCGCCGGTCGTGCTCGGCGCTCGCGCAGACACCGGCGGCGGCGGTGGACCGCGGCATCGCCCGCCTGCGCGCGGACCTGGAATCCGGCCGCTGGCACGACGAGCACGCCGGGCTGCTGGAGCTGCCGGAGTGGGACGCCGGATTCCGGCTGATCGTGGCGAACGCGGACTGCTAGCCGTGGCAGCCCTCTTCGTTGAGCGGCCCGATCGAGGGCAGGAGCAGCCCGCACAGGTAGCCGTCGATGAACCGGCCGCTCCCGGCGATGTTCGTGCCGAGCCGGACCAGCGGCGCCAGGCCCCGGATGCCGGCGGCGAGGGCG
Source organism: Amycolatopsis vancoresmycina (assembly GCF_000716785.1). Taxonomy (GTDB): domain Bacteria; phylum Actinomycetota; class Actinomycetes; order Mycobacteriales; family Pseudonocardiaceae; genus Amycolatopsis; species Amycolatopsis vancoresmycina. The sequence goes on along the minus strand of NZ_JNYY01000004.1, from coordinate 247,062 downwards.
TCCTGGTTGCGCTGCAGCATCGACGTCAGCCGGTCGAGCTGGGTGAGCACCGGGCCGATCTGCGCTTCGTTGTCACTGATCAGGCCGGACAGTTCGGTGGCGAGCTGCCGCGAGCCGTCGAGGAGCGTGCTGATCGCGGTCTCGCGGTTGCCGACCTCGCCGAGCAGCTGGTTCCCGTCGGCCAGCAGCTGCCGCACGGCGGCGTCGCGGTCGACGAGCGTTTGCGAGACGACGCGGGTGTTGCCCAGCAGCGCGGCCAGCTGGCTGTCACGCGACGCGAGTGAGTCCGACAGCCGCGACAGCCCGGTGAGCGCGGCGCGGACACTCTGCGGTGTGTCCGCCAGCGTCGCCGACAGCGTGTCGAAGCTCTTCGCCAGCTGCGCGGTGTCGATGTGGTCCACTGTGGACGAAAGACGGCCGAACGCCGCCAGGATGTCGTAGGGCACGGCGGTGCGGGACCGCGGGATCGGCGTCCCCGGGTCGAGCGTGCCGGCGCCCTGCGGGTCGAGGGCGAGGTACTGCTGGCCCAGCACGGTCTTCAGCCGGATCGACGCACCCGTCGCGTCACCCAGCCACGCACCTTTGACCCGGAACGAAACGAGCACGTGGTCGCCGCGCAGCTGCACGTCCGACACGTGGCCGACTTCGACGCCGGCGATCCGGACGTCGTTGCCGTCGGCGAGCCCGGCCGCCTCGCTGAACTCCGCCGAATACGTCGTGCCGTCCCCGATCACCGGCAGGGACCGCGCGTTCAGCGCGGTGACCACGCCCAGGGTGAGCACGGCCAGCCCGGCGAGCGCCGTCTTGATCGGGGTCTCGGCGGCCCGGCGTGGTGACATGGCGTCGAGGGTGACGCGGGTCACGCCGGGCCGCCAGCCGGATCCCCCGATGAGACGAAGATCGGCGCCTCACGCGGCGGTCAGCGCGGGGTACTCGCGGTACTCGAGCGCGTTCGCCGCCCGGTCGGTCATCCAGGTGAAGATGCTGCCGAAGACGCGCGTGCTCAGCATCCGGTAGGCGCGGTTGCGGCTGCGGATCTTCGCGGCCGTGCGCGGCGCGAGGAAGTTGCCGGAGCCCTTGCCGTTCTTCTGCCCGACCGTGGCGGGCTTGCGCAGCCGCTGCTCGTACTTCGCGAACGCCGTCACGTGGTCGCCGCCGGCCGCCGTGAGTTCCCCGGCCAGCACCTGCGCGCCCATCATCGCCAGCCCGGTGCCGGACCCGCCGGGCCCGGCGCACCAGGCGGCGTCGCCGAGCAGCACGACCCGGCCGCGCGACCACCGATCGAGGTGGATCTGGCTGATCGAGTCGACGTACAGGTCGTCGGCCGCCGGGAGCGCGTCGAGCAGCTTCGGCGTCTCCCACCCGGTGCCGGCGAACAGCTGCGCGAGCAGCGCGCGCTGCTCGCCGGGCGTGCGGCGGTGGAACTCGATGTCGTCGGCGGCGAAGACCAGGTTGACGTGCAGCTTGCCCGGCAGCCGGTGGCTGCCCACGCTGAGGCCGCGGCCGGGCTCGTTGTACATCACGCTGGTGTAGTCGAGCCCGAGGTGGTTGGGCGCGGTGAAGCCGGCGATGCCGAAGCCCAGGTCGCGCCGGAAGTCCCGCTCCGGCCCGAACGCGGCGGCCCGCACCCCGGAGTGCACGCCGTCGGCCCCGACGACCAGGTCGAACTTCCGCGACGGCCCGCGCGAGAAGGTGACTTCGACGCCGTCGGCGGTCTCGGTGAGGCTCGTGACGCGGTCGCCGAAGACGTATTCGGTGTGGGCCGCGGTGTGCTCGTGGAGGATCCGCGCGAGATCGCCGCGCAGGATTTCGACTTCCCCGCTCCAGGCGGCGCCGGGCACGGTCAGCGCGGGACGGCCGTCGAGGCCGAGCACGGTCTGGTCGCCCATCGCGGTCTCGTACCGGCGGACTTCGTCGAGGACGCCCATCGCGGCCAGCAGCTTCACCTGTTCACCGCGGAAGTCGACGGCCTGGCCGCCGGGCCGCGGCGCGGGCGCGGACTCGACGACGGTCACGCGGTAGCCACCGCGGTGCAGCCAGTGGGCCGCGGACGGGCCGGCGATGCCGGCCCCGGAGACGAGCACGGTCTTGTCGGTCATCGGGAGTTCCTCTCGGGTCGGTGGTGACGATCCCGAGACTGCGCACGGCCGCTGACGGTCCTCGCACCATCCGCTGACGGTTCGGCCGGTGCGGGGCGGTTGCAGTCGCTAACATGGCGCGGTGGACCGCTCCGCCGAAGGCCGGATCCAGGGGGACGGCGAGGAAATCGTCGAAGCTCGCATCCTGGCGGCCGCCGCGCAGCTCATCGCCGAAGAGGGCTTCGGCCGGATGAAGATCGGCGGCGTCTGCGCCCGCTCCGGCTACGCGCGGTCCGTGGTCTTCCAGCACTTCGGCGACAAGGACGGGCTCGGACGGCGGCTCGTCGAGCACGCCGTCGAGGAGTTCACGAACGTCTACAGCGAGGCCGTCGCGGCCCGGACCGGGGCGGCCACCGCGACGCCGATGGACATGCTGCGCGCGCTGCTCGACATCATCTTCGAGCTGATCCGCACGATGCCCACGCTCAACCAGGCGTTCCTCGTCCTCTGGGGCGACGCCGCGGCCGAGTACTCGGGCCTGCGCGGCGCGCTGACCGAGGCCGACCGCCGGTTCCGGTTCGCCATCGCGCAGACCGTGGCCAGCGGGGTCGCGGACGGGTCCATCACCGGCGTCCGCGACCCCGACTCCTACGCCTCGGCGCTGCTCGCCCAGCTGCGCGGGATCTCGATGCAGGCCCTCATCGACCCCGACGGCGTCGACCTGCGTGGCCTGCGCGCCGAGCTGGAACGCGGCGTCGACCGGCTGTCCGCCGGCTTCCGCGGCTCGCTCTAAAGGGCGTAGACGATGCTCCGCAGCACGATCACGCCGACGAAGACCAGCGTGAAGGCGAGGTCGAGCGAGATCCCGCCGATCCGCACCGGCCGCACGACCCGCCGGACCGGCCCGATCACCGGCTCGGTCGCGGCGTGGGCCAGGCCACGGGCGCGCCGCGCCCACGGCGGCGTGTCGGTCACCATCCCGACCCAGTCCAGCACCATCCGCGCGACGAGCACGAGCAGGTACAGGCTGAGCAGGAAGCCCAGCAGCGTCCCTAGTGCACCCATGGTCCCTCCGTTCTCCTACCCGGGAGAACGCACGGGCGGCGCGCGGAGTGCCAGTTCTGTCCGGTTCACAGCATTTCACCAGGTTGACGGCGTGGACCTCACCCGAACGTGACCACGAGCCGGCCGTCGGCGGCGAAGGACCACTTCATCGTCCCGGCGTAGGCCGGGCACCGGGACCCGTTCTTGCCGGTCCAGAACTGGTCGGAGCCGTCGACGCTGCCCACGGTCTTGTCGTTCGACCCGCCACCGGCGAAGCGGCACGACGTGTCGTTGCGGAACACCGAGGTCCCGGTGTCGAAGGAGAAGTTGCGTTCGGCGTTGTCGATGCCGACGTTGTCGGAAACGGTGATGGTCCCGGGGTTGCTGTTGTAGGTGAACCCGTGGTGGCCGTTGCGGTAGGCGATGTCGCGCCGGACGACGTGGTCGACCGCGATCTTGTCGCCGCCGAGCTTGTAGCCGTTGCGATCGCCGTTCTTGTTGACGGTGCCGTTGCTGAGGGTGCCGTTGGCGTAGGCGAGGGAGTCTTCGACGGTCACCGGGCCGATCGGGCCGGTGTCGGTCTTGGTGTAGAGGTCCCAGCCGTCGTCGATGTTGTGGTGGGAGACGTCGTAGCGGAAGACGTTGCCGGGGCCGGCGGTGAGTTTCGCGGCGAAGCCGTCGGCGTCTTCGCCGTCGGAGTCGGCGTTGTCGTGCGATTCGGAGCTGACGACGAGGTTGTTCGACGGCCACTGGTCCTTCGGGGTGCTCGACGCGATGCGCGAGATCTGCAGCCCGGAGTCGCGGTTGAAGCGGGTCACGACGCGTTCGACGACGTTGTTGCTGCCGCCGACGAAGATCCCGTTGTCCCCGGCGCGTTCGACGACGATGCCGGTGACCCGCCAGTACGACCCGTTCAGCGCGAGCCCGCGGTTGGCCGGGTCTTCCTTCATGGCGGAGAAGTTCAGCACGGGGGTTTCGCCGGGGTAGGCCGACAGCGTCTTGCGGGCGCCGGACGTGCCGCTGTTGGCGGGGGCGATGGTGACCGTCTGGGTGTAGGAATAGGTGCCGCCGCGCAGGGAAATGGTGCCACCGGCGGTGATCCGGCCGAGTGCCGCGGGCAGGGTGGTGGGATCGGCCTGCGTCCCGGCGGCGGAGTCCTTGCCGCCGGGTGCGACGTAGAGGGTGGCGGCGGCGGCCGTGGCCGGCGGAGCCAGCGCGGCCGCGGTGACCAGTGCGGCGGCTGCGGTAAGCGCTTTCTTTATGCTGGCGGACGAAGTCATGCGCGCCTCCTTGCGGGCAGGAATCGACACCGAATCCGAGAGCGCTCCCAGCGTTGGCGGGGAACGGGATCTTCGGTGAGGCGACGGTAGCACCGGGGGTGCCGGGCGCGAGTGGGCCAAGCGGGTCGTCTGCACTGAAAACGCTTTCAGAGCGGTGGCGCCGGCCGCCGGACCTGGCTGGGACTGTCGTCATGGTCGCCGAGGGCCGGAAGCTGGTTGTCTACCCTACCCCCCTAGGGTATAAAGGTGGCATGAGCGAGCAGACCTACACCGTGACCGGCATGACCTGCGACCACTGCGTGCGTTCGGTCACCGAGGAGATCGGCGGGATCGACGGCGTCACCGGCGTCGTCGTGGACCTGCCGACCGGGAAGGTGACCGTGCGCAGCGGCACGGCCCTCGATGTCGCGGACGTGCGCGGCGCCGTCGAGGAAGCCGGCTACGAGCTGACCGCCTGAGCGGGGACACGGACATGAACACAGCAGCGAAGCTCTCCGCCTACGGTGCGGCGCTCGCCTTGGTCGCCGGCGGCGCCTGGGCGGGCGGCACCGCGGTCGGTCCCTTCTCCGGCGCGGCTGGAGTGCCCGGCGGCGAGGACGCCGGGCACGGGGACACCCACAGCGGCACCGTCGCGGAGGCCGAGCACCCCGAGCCCGGTGGGCTCGCGTCGGCCAGGGGCGGCTACACCCTCACGCCCACCAGTGCGACGCTCACTCCCGGGACGAACACGCCCTTCACCTTCCGCATCACCGGTCCGGACGGGCACGCGGTGACCGGGTTCGACGTCGAGCACGAGAAGCGGCTGCACCTCGTCGTCGTCCGGCGGGACACCGCCGAGTTCCAGCACGTGCACCCCGACCTCGCGGCCGACGGCACGTGGAGCGTGCCGCTGTCCATCAGGGACGCGGGCAGTTATCGCGCCTTCGCCGACTTCAAGCCGACCGGCGCCGCGGCGACGACGCTGGGCGTGGACCTCGTGGCGCCGGGCGACTTCCGGCCGGTGGACCACGCACCGTCGAGGACGTCCACTGTGGACGGATATCGGGTCCGGCTCGACGGCGACCTGGTGCCCGGCAGCACGTCGAAGGTCACCGTCACGGTCACGAAGGACGGCGAACCCGTCACCGGCCTGCAGCCCTACCTCGGCGCGTACGGTCACCTCGTGGCCCTCCGCGGCGGTGACCTCGCCTACCTGCACGTCCACCCGGACGGCGAACCCGGCGACGGCCGGACCCCCGCGGGCCCCGCGGTGACGTTCCACGCCGAAGTCCCCTCGGCGGGCACCTACCGGCTGTTCCTGGACTTCCGGCACGCCGGGAAGGTCCGCACGGCCGAGTTCACCGTCGACACACGAGAAGGAGCCGGGGCATGAGCACCGATGTGGCAACCGGCGAGGTCGAGCTGGCCATCACCGGGATGACGTGCGCGTCGTGCGCGATGCGGATCGAGCGGAAGCTCAACAAGCTCGACGGCGTGACCGCCACGGTCAACTACGCCACCGAGAAGGCGAAGGTCGTCTACTCCGGCGACGTCGAGCCGCAGCGGCTGGTGGAGCAGGTCGAGGCCGCGGGCTACGGCGCCACGCTGCCCACCCCGAAGCCAGAGACACCCGAGGGCGAAGACCCGGCCCGGGCGTTGCTGCAGCGGCTGGTCGTGTCGGCGCTGCTGTCGCTGCCCGTCGTGCTGCTGGCGATGGTGCCGGCCCTGCAGTTCACCTACTGGCAGTGGATTTCGCTGACGCTCGCCGCGCCGGTCCTGGTGTGGGGTGCGTGGCCGTTCCACCGCGCCGCCTGGGCGAACCTGCGCCACGGTGCGGCGACGATGGACACGCTGATCTCGCTCGGCACGTTGGCCGCGTTCCTCTGGTCGCTGTACGCGCTGCTCTGGGGCAGTGCGGGCGTCCCGGGGATGAAGCACCCGTTCGAGCTGACCATCGAGCGGATGGCCGGCGACGGCAACATCTACCTCGAGGTCGCGGCGGGCGTGACGACGTTCATCCTGGCCGGCCGCTACTTCGAGGCCCGCTCCAAGCGCCGCGCCGGCGCCGCCCTGCGGGCGCTGCTCGAGCTGGGCGCGAAGGACGTCGCCGTCCTGCGGGACGGCCGCGAGGAGCGCATTCCCGTCGACCGGCTGCAGGTGGGGGACCGGTTCGTGGTGCGGCCCGGCGAGAAGATCGCCACCGACGGCGTGATCGAGGACGGCAGCTCGGCGGTCGACGCGAGCATGCTCACCGGCGAAAGCGTGCCGGTGGAGGCCGGTCCCGGTGACTCCGTGGCCGGCGCGACCGTCAACGCGGGCGGCCGCCTGGTCGTGCGGGCGACGCGGATCGGGGCCGACACGCAGCTGGCGCAGATGGCGAAGCTGGTCGAGGCCGCGCAGACCGGGAAAGCCCAGGTCCAGCGGCTGGCCGACCGCGTGTCGGCGGTCTTCGTCCCGATCGTGATCGCCCTGGCCGTGGGCACGCTGGCCTTCTGGCTCGGTGCGGGCGGCTCGGCGTCGGCGGCCTTCACCGCCGCGGTGGCCGTGCTGATCATCGCCTGCCCGTGCGCGCTCGGGCTGGCGACGCCGACCGCGCTGCTGGTCGGCACCGGCCGTGGCGCGCAGCTGGGCATCCTGATCAAGGGGCCGGAGGTGCTGGAGTCGACGCGGCGGGTGGACACCGTGGTGCTGGACAAGACCGGCACCGTCACCACCGGCCGGATGGCGCTGGCCGGCGTCCACCCCGCCGACGGCGTCGAGGCGGACGACGTGCTGCGGCTGGCCGGTGCCCTGGAGAACGCTTCCGAGCACCCGATCGCCCAAGCGATCGCCCGCGGCGCGCGGGATCAGGTCGGCGACCTGCCCGAAGTCGGGGACTTCACGAACGTGGAGGGGCTCGGCGTCCAGGGTGTCGTCGACGGTGCGGCCGTGATCGTCGGGCGGACCACGCTGCTGGAACAGTGGAGTCTGCCGCTGCCCGACGCGCTGGCTTCCGCGAAGGCCGAAGCCGAGCAGCTCGGCCGGACGGCGGTCGCGGTCGGCTGGGACGGACGGGCCCGCGCGGTCCTGGTCGTCGCCGACACGGTGAAGCCGACCTCGGCCGAGGCGGTCGCGAAGCTGACGGGGCTCGGCCTGACCCCGGTGCTGCTGACCGGGGACAACGAGGCCGTCGCGAAGGCGGTGGCCGCCGAGGTCGGGATCGGGCGGGTGATCGCCGAAGTCCTGCCGAAGGACAAGGTCGACGTCGTCCGGCGGCTCCAGGACGAGGGCAAGGTCGTGGCCATGGTCGGGGACGGCGTCAACGACGCCGCCGCACTGGCCCAGGCCGACCTCGGCCTGGCCATGGGCACCGGGACCGACGTGGCGATCGAAGCCGCGGACCTGACGCTGGTGCGCGGCGACCTGCGGGCGGCCGTGGACGCGATCCGGCTGTCGCGGCGGACGCTGCGGACGATCAAGGGCAACCTGTTCTGGGCGTTCGCCTACAACGTCGCCGCCCTGCCGCTGGCCGCGGCGGGCCTGCTGAACCCGATGATCGCGGGGGCGGCGATGGCGTTCAGCTCGGTGTTCGTGGTCAGCAACAGCCTCCGCCTGCGCGGGTTCCGCGCGGCGAGCTGACCGGCCTCACGGGCACCAGACGAGGCTGGTCCCGGCCACCAGGGCGACGGCGACCGCGGCCGGCGCGACCAGCGCGGCGAACCCGCCCGCGACGGCCGCCGCCCGGGTCACCAGCCGCGGGCCGGTGCGGGCGGTGAGCCGCTGCAGCCGGATCGCGGTGTCACCACCCGCCATGGCCAAGGACCGCCGGGGCCCTTCGACCGCCCGGATCGCCAGGAGCGCGGACCGCAGGGGCCCGGCGCCGCACTGCGCCGCCGCCGCCCGGTCGGCCGCCAGTTCGACCAGCAGCCGGACCGCGCCGGGCAGCTCCCGCAGCAGCGGGACGAACCCCAGCGTGCGGCCCAGGACGTCCGCCACCGCGGTGAGCAGGTGGTGCCGGCCGCGGACGTGGGCCCGCTCGTGCGCCAGGACCGCGTGCAGCTCCCGAGCCGACAGCCGGTCCTTCAACCCCGTGCTGGCGACGATCAGCGCCCGGCGGCCGCCGAGGCTGTAGGCGACCGGCTCGTCCCGCGGCACCCAGAGGGTCGGCAGCGGCCCGTCGCCGCCCGCGCCGGACAGCTGGAGCGCGACCAGGTGGCGGCGGTGCAGGACGGCGTGACGCCGTCGGCGTCCGGCCGAGACCAGCGCGAGCCGGGTGGCCGCGGCCAGCACGACGGCGGCCGCCGCGCCCCCGGCGATCGGGTCGAGCGCGGGCAGCTCGCCGTGACCGACCGCGGCCCAGCAGTCGTGCAGCACGGCCAGGACGGCGGCCGCCGGGCCGTGTCCGGGCAGGACCAGCAGCAGGACGCCGGCCATGGTTCCGACGACGAGCCCGGCCGCGGTCAGCAACCACCAGGCGAGCGCGGTGCCCGGGCCGACCAGAGCGGAGAGCCTGCTCAGCGGCCGCGGCGACCACCAGCCGACCACCAGCACCCCGAGCAGCAGCGCCGCCGCGGTGATCACCGCTTGCGCGGCTTCCGGCGCAGCGCCTTGCGGAGGAATTCCGACTCTTCCTCCGACGCCGAACGCACGAAGTGCAGCAGCACCGACTCCCGGTCGCCGCCGGTGTCGAGCAGCTCCCGCAGCGTGTGCGCGGTGGCTTCCTCGCGGGACGTGCTCGCGGTGTAGTGGTAGGCGCGGTTCGCCATCTCGCGGACGACCCAGCCCTTGCGGTGCAGGTTGTCCAGCACCGTCATCACGGTGGTGTAGGCCAGGTCGCGGTGCCGGTTGAGCTCGTCGAGCACCTCGCGGACCCGCATCGGTTCCGTCGCGCTCCAGAGCACGTCCATGACCGACGCCTCGAGCTCGCCCAGCTTCAGCATGGCACCTCCGCGCCGCAGGATACCCAGTGCCGGCCGAGGAGTTGCCGGCACGCGGTGACGGCCGCCCCGGATTCGCCCGGGGCAGCCGTCACGACGATCAGCTCTGCGAAAGCAGGCCCTGCATCTCGGTGATCTCGGCTTGCTGGGCATCGATGATCTTCCGGGCCAGCGCCTTGGCGTCGGCGTTGCTGCCCTTGGTGAGCTCGGTCTTGGCCATCTCGACCGCGCCCTGGTGGTGCTCGATCATCATGCCGAGCCACATCTTGTCGAACTCGGCGCCCTTGGCCTGGCCGAGCTTCTGCGTGTCGGCGCCGGACATCATGCCCGGCATCGATCCGTGGCCCATCCCGGCGCCCCAGGTGGTCAGCCAGCCCTGCATCTGCCGGATCTCCGGGTCCTGGGCCTTCTCGATCCGGCTCGCCAGGTCGATGACCTTGGGGTTGGTGCTGCGGGACGGCACCAGCTTCGCCATGTCGAGCGCCTGGCTGTGGTGCGGAACCATCTGCTGGGCGAACGCGACGTCGTCGGCGTTGTGGCCGGCCGCCTCCTGGCCCGGCGACGGGGCAGGCGAGCTGGAGCTCATCCCCGGCATGGACGGCTGATCGCTGCTGCTGCACGAGCTCAGCACGAGCGCGGACGCGACGGCGACGGCGCCGGCGAGCAGGTTTTTGGGCATGGCAAATCCTTCTCTGTGGGTTGCTGCTGGAAGACCGCGGGGAACGCGGCCGGTCAGGTCCGCAGAACGCAGAGAGAAGTGAGGATCGCGCGGCCACGTCTGTCGGGTGGCCGTCCGGGGTGCGGGGAGCCGCGGGGACTCGCCGGTGCGGCGACCGCCGACGGTCGAGACCAGGCCAATGCCGTGAGCGCAAGGAAAAGGGCCACTACGGCGGAGATGATGGCCAGGCAGAGGTGAAGGAGGTTGTGGACGCCGTCCGGCATGCCGGGGTGCTGCTCGCCGGAGTCCGCCGTCAGCTCGGCCTGCGCCGTCTGCATGACCGGCATCGCGGCGGAGCCCTGGTGGTTCATGGCCGCGCTGACGTGGTGCATGGCGACAACGCAGAGCGCGAGCGCGCACAGCAGGAGAACCCGCTGTGCCTTGCCGAGCCGGGGCGTCGCCATACCTCTACGGTACTCAACCCGCGTCGGTCACGAAAACCAGTCTACGGTCCGGCTTAGTACGAACTGAATTAGTAGTTGCCGGGCCGGACCGGGCGGCGTCGCCCGGTCCGGCCCGGAGGTCAGGCCGTCGGCCGGGTCGCCCCGGCGTACTGGCTCTGCAGCGGCGAAATCTTGACGACGTCGCCGCTGGTCGGCGCGTGCACCATCTTGCCGTCGCCGATGTACATGCCGATGTGCGAGACCGGCGAGTAGTAGGCGACGAGGTCCCCGGGCTGCAGCTGGCTGCGCGGCACCGGGGTGCCGAACTGGGCCTGCGCCGCGGAGTTGCGGGGCAGGGTGATGCCGGCCTTGCCGTAGGCCCACAGCAGCAAGCCGGAGCAGTCGAACGAATCGGGACCGGTGGCGCCCCAGACGTACGGCTTGCCGAGCCTGCTCAGTGCCGCGTCCACCGCGATCTGCGCGGCCGCGGTCGGAGCCTTGACGTCGGGCGCCTTGCCGCCGGTGTCGCGCTGAGCTGCTTTGTCCGCCGCGCTCAGGGTCTTGTCGGCGGCCTTGATCTGCTCGATCTGGTCGTTGAGCGTCTTCTGCTTGGCCTCGATGTCCTGGGTCAGCTTCGCCGCGGTGTCCCGCGCGTCCTGCGCCCGTTTCGCGGCGTCGGCGGCCTTGTTGGCGGCATCGGTGGCCTGCCGGATGGTGCCGGTGAGGTTGTCCAGCGACGCGTTCTTGCCCGAGGCCAGCACTTCCAGGGCCGAGGACCGGTCGAGGAAGTCCTGAGTGGACGTGCCGGACAGCAGGGCGGAAAGCTTGTTGAGCTGGACGCCGCTGGTGAAGGACGCCCCGGCGAACTTGTCGACCTCGGCTTGGTACCTCTTCTGGTTTTCACTCGCCGCGGCGGCCTGGTCCTTCGCCGCGTTGACGTCGCTGGTGGCCTTGTCGAGGTCGGCCTGCTTGGCCTTGAGGTCTTCCTGGGCTTTGAGCAGGTCTTCGTTGAGCTTTTCGGCCTGGGCCGCGAGGTCGCGGTACTTGGCCAGTGCGTCCGACCCGGAGGGCGGAGCTTGCAGGAAGGGGACTGGGGCGGCGGTGGCCGTCGGCTGGGCGACGGTGACCACGAGGATCACCGAAGTCGCGGCCAGGACACCTGAAACCACGCGCCTGAGGGAATGCGACTGCACGGTCGCGCGGGTCTCCTTTGCTCGTCGTCCGCCGGTCGGCACGCAGGACGCCGAGCCGGGAGCGCTTCGTCCCCGGCGCGCAGCAGGGCGTGCTTGTCCGCACCTGGTGAGCTGTGCCGTGTGCTTCCGGTTCCCGGCTTCCCGAAAAAGCCTTACCCGGCGGTGATGTCGCGTCGCTGCCCGCTCGGCAGCTGCTGCCGCGAGATCACGGACAGGCTACGAAAACTCGCCGCCCGCGTCTACCTTCCAGCGGAAGAAAGATCCACCGCGACGGCGTCTTCCCTGGCGCCGCAAGCGATATCTGCTGCTACCCGGCATAGTAGGCGGTCCTCGGCGAACGGTGCCGGCTCAGCGAACGAGATCGGGTGCACAGCCGAAACAGAAAAAGGGAGAGACGTCGGTTCCGACATCTCTCCCGTTCACATCCCTGAAGTGCCCTCGGCAGGATTCGAACCTGCGACACCTGCCTCCGGAGGGCAGTGCTCTATCCCCTGAGCTACGAGGGCCCATCGCTGGGCGACTCGACAAGCTTAGCGCATGCCCCGAGACCCCCGTTCCGCAGGTGGGCCGATGAACGATTGCGCTGGTCAGGGGCATGAAGTTGATCGATTCGGGCCGACGTCGCTAGCGTGGGAGGCCCACCTGAAGGAGCCGAGATGGCCGAGCCGTTCCGGGTACCGCTCGACGAGGGCGATGTCGCCGACCTGCGGGAGCGGTTGCGGCGGACCCGGTGGCCCGAGGCCGAGACCGTCGGGGACTGGTCGCAGGGTGTTCCGCTCGCCTACGTGCGCGAACTCTGCCGCGACTGGGGTGAGGAGTACGACTTCGGGTTCGCCGGGCGGCTCAACGCGTTCCCGCAGTTCCGGGCCACCGTCGACGGGGTCGGGCTGCACTTCCTGCACGTCCGGTCGCCGGTGCCCGGTGCGCTGCCGCTCGTGCTCACGCACGGGTGGCCCGGGTCCGTGCTCGAGTTCCTCGACGTCATCGGGCCGCTCACCGACCCCGCGCGCCACGGCGGCGACCCCGCCGACGCCTTCCACGTCGTCGTGCCGTCGCTGCCCGGGTTCGGGTGGAGCGACAAGCCCGCGCTGAAGATCGCGCGGGTGGCCGAGCTGTGGGACAAGCTGATGACGTCGCTCGGCTACGACCGCTACGGCGCCCAGGGCGGCGACTGGGGCGCCGCCGTCACGAACGCCCTCGCGCGGTCCGGGCGGGTGGCCGGGGTGCACGTCAACTTCGCGCCGGTGCGGATGGACACCGCCGACCCCACGCCCGGCGAGCGCCGGGCCCTCGCCGATCTCGAGGAGTTCCGGCGGACCGGCAGCGGCTACTCCGCCCAGCAGGGCACCCGGCCGCAGACGCTCGGCTACGGCCTCACCGATTCGCCGGCCGGGCAGGCCGCGTGGATCGCCGAGAAGTTCTGGGCCTGGACCGACCACAAGGGGCACCCGGAGGACGCCGTCGACCGGCGGCGCATCCTGGACGCCGTCTCCGTCTACTGGTTCACCGCGACCGCGGCCTCGTCCGCGCGGATGTACTGGGAGAACAACGACCGCGATCTGTCCACAGTGGATGTTCCGGCCGGGGTTTCGGTGTTCCCCAAGGAGATCGTCCGGCCGTCGCGGCGGCAGGCCGAACAGCGCTACACCGACCTGCGGTGGTTCGAGGAGCTGCCCGTCGGCGGGCACTTCGCCGCGCTCGAACAACCCGAGTTGTTCGTCGGGCAGGTCCGCGGGTTCTTCCGGCTCGTGCGTTAGGCGAGCCAGCCGCCGGTCAGCCGCTGAACGGCCGAGCCGTCCAGGTCGGCGAACTTGACCGCGGCGAACTCCTCGGCCTGCTTCGACGTCTGGATCCGGAAGGGGGGCGCGTCCGCCGTCATCGCGTCCAGGATCACCGCGGCGACCTCGTCGGCGGTCTGCGCGCTCCGGAACGACTGCGTGACGTTGGCGATGTACTTTTCGAGGGAGCCGGCGTACGGGCCGGCCTCGGCGAAGAGCCGCTCGTCGACGCCGACGTTGGTGACGAACTCCGTCGCGACCGCGCCCGGCTCGACGACGCACACCGTGACGCCCTGCGCCGCGGCGACCGGCGCCAGTGACTCCATCAGTCCTTCGACGGCGAACTTCGCCGCGCAGTACGCCTCGTTGAAGGGCTGGCCGACCACGCCGCCGACGCTGGTCACCGTGATCAGGCGGCCGCCGCTCGCGCGCAGCGCCGGCAGCGCGGCCTTCGTCGCCTCGGCGACGCCGAAGAAGTTGACCTCCATGGTGTCGCGCAGCGCCGAGAGCGGCTCCTGCTCGAGCGTGCCGAGGTGGCCGGCGCCGGCGTTGTTGACCAGGACGTCCAGGCGGCCGTAGTCGGCGAGGACGCCTTCGAACGCCGCGCCGACGGACTGCGCGTCGGTGACGTCGAGCGGGCGGACGTCCAGCTCCGCGCCGGCGTCGTCCGCGGCATTGCGCAGCCGGTCGGCGCGGGCGATGTCGCGGAGGGTGGCGACCGTGCGGAAGCCGCGCCGGGCGGCCTGCACCGCGGTGGCGAGACCGATTCCGGTGGAGGTGCCGGTGATGAGGGCGACGCGGTCGTTGCTGGTCATGGCTACCTGCTTCAGGTGGATGATGATTAATGTAGTGAACTAAAATCACTATAGACATGGATGGTTCAGGTAGTCAACTATCCCGCTATCATCAGGGGATGAGCGCTGACCCGATCACCGACGACGTCGTCGCCCTGCTCGCGCGGATCGTCGACCGGTTCACCGAGTCCTACGATGCCGCGGCGTCGTCGCAGGGTCTGACGACGGTGCAGGCCAAGGTGCTCGCCGCGCTCCGGGAGCCGCTGCCGATGCACCGGATCGCGGAGAAGCTGAAGTCCGAGCGGTCGAACGTGACCGGGATCATCGACCGCCTCGAAGCGCGGGGCCTGGTGGAGCGGCGCCCGGACGAGCGCGACCGGCGCATCAAGAACATCGTCGCCACACCGGCGGGCGCGGTACTGGCCCGCAACTTCCGGCGCGCGCTCGGCTTCGCCGCGGAACCGCTGGCCGCGCTTGCTCCGGAGGAGCGTGTCCGATTGCGCGAGCTGCTGCAGCGGATGGTCGACGGCGAAGCGTGACAAATCCGCCGGGTGGGAAACCCCGCCTGGTGGATTGGTGGGCATGCTCCAGTCGCGGTAGTTTTCGGGTGGGTGAACTTAGGCTGCCCTCTGTTGCATATATGCGCATTCGACTATATGTTTGGCCCGACGGCGAACCGGGAACGGAGGCGGAATGGGGCACGGACACGGCCACGGGCACGCGATCGAGCCGGCGAGTGCGTCGGGCCGGTACGTGCGGAGCCTGACCATCGCCCTCGGCGTCGGCGCCGGCTTCATGGTGCTCGAGTTCGTCGTCGGCTTCGCGACCGGCTCTCTGGCTCTGATCTCCGACGCGGCACACATGTTCACCGACGTCCTCGGGGTCGGCATGGCGCTGGCCGCGATCGTCCTGGCCCGGCGCTCCGGCCCGACGGTCAGCCGCACCTTCGGCCTCTACCGCGCGGAGGTGCTGGCCGCGCTCGGCAACGCGATCCTGCTGTTCGGCGTCGCGGGGTACGTCCTCGTCGAGGCGATCGGCCGGATCAGCGACCCGCCGTCGGTGCCCGGCCTCCCGGTGCTGCTGGCCGCGACCGCGGGCCTGCTGGCCAACATCGTGTCGTTCGCGGTGCTGCGTTCGGGAGCGAAGGAGAGCCTCAACGTCCGCGGTGCGTACCTCGAGGTCCTGGCCGACCTGATCGGCTCGGTCGGCGTGCTGGTCAGCGGCGCGGTGACGCTCCTGACGGGCTGGCGCTACGCCGACCCGATCATCGGGGTGGCGATCGGGCTGTTCGTGCTGCCCCGAACGTGGATACTGGCCCGGCGCGCGCTGCGCATCCTCTTCCAGCACGCGCCCCAGGGCGTCGACGTCGGCGCGATCAACGCGGAGCTGTCCGCGCTCCCGGGCGTGGCGGACGTGCACGACCTGCACGTCTGGACGCTGACGTCGGGCATGGAGGTCGCTTCGGCGCACTTGACGCTGGCGCCGCCCGCGAAGCAGTCGGACGTGCTGACGGAGGCACAGAACCTGCTGTCGTCGCGGTACGCGATCGAGCACGCGACGCTGCAGGTCGAGGCGCCCCAGTGCGCGCGCCGCTGCCAGGAACTGTCCTGGTGAAGCGAGCCGGGACCCGCTAGGCGGGCAGCGGCTGGGCGCCCCGGCTCGAGAGCATCAGCTTCATCTGGTCCATCTCCGCACCCTGCGACGTCATGATGCTGGTCACCAGCGCCTTCAGTGCCGGCAGGGAAGAGTGCGACGCCGCGTACTGGGCCATCGCCGTGCCGCCCTGGTGGTGGCGGAGCATCAGCTGGAGGAAGAACACGTCCAGCTCCTTGCCCGACAGCGAACGCAGCTTGGCCAGCTGCGCGTCGGTGGCCATGCCCGGCATCAGCGCGCTGCCCGCGGGGTTGACCGAGACCGGGGCCATCGACATCCCCGGCATGTCACCGTGGCCGGCCATCGGCTCGGTCATCCATTGCATCGGGGCGCCGATCGCCTGCTCGGGCTGGTCCCACAGCATGAGCCAGCCCTTCATGCGGCCGACCTGCTCCAGCTGCGTGCGCTCGATGTCGAACGCCAGCTGGCGGATCTCCGGGTCCGTCGAGTGGTCACGGGCCCAGCCGGCCATCGTCACGGCCTGGAGGTGGTGCGTCGACATGTCCTGCGCGAAGCCGACCTCGACGGACCCGGCGGCCGGGGTGGCCGCCGGGCTGTCGTCGACGGCGCGGGTGAGGAACATGCCCGCCGTCGCGCCGATCAGCAGGACCGCGAGCAGGGTCCCGCCGATGATCACCCACCGTGACCAGATGGGCTGCTCGACGGGCTCTTCGGACGTCACTTGGTCGGCGTCGCCGAGGGCGCCGGGGCACCGGTCGAAGGCGCGCCCGAGGGCTGGTTCATGCCGCCCTGCTCCTGCTGCGCGCCCGCGGTGCCCTTGTAGTCCATCGGCTTGGCGTCGGGGCCGGGCTTCGACGGGTCGAACGCCGGCGGGTTGTCCGGGTCGAACTGGCCGGGGCCGAGGGCGTCACAGGACGCGCCGACCTCGGGGTAGACCCCGTTCGGGTTGGTGCGCAGGGCCGCGATGAACTCGTCGATCCGGGCGTCGTTGGCGTCGTCCAGCTTCAGCTGGTGGCCCCACGACTGCAGCGAGATCGGCTTGTCGAGGCCCGGGTAGGGCGACATCATCGTGAACGGCTTGCCCTTGACGCGGACGCTGAGCAGGTTCAGCGCGTCGCCGGTGACCTGCTGCGGGTTGTAGGCGATCCACACGGCGCCGTGCTCGAGCGCGTGCACCATGTTCTCGGTGCGCACCGCGTTCGGGTAGACGACGCCGGTGCACGCCGCCCAGTAGCCGTCGTGCGGGCCGCCGAACGGCGGCGTCTTGTCGTAGGCGACGCGCTCGGTCGGGAGCACGTGGACGCTGCCGGTGTAGGTCGCGGTCACGACGCCGGGGATGCGCTTCGAGGGGTCGGGGTCCGACGTGGTCGGCGCGAAGGACGCGGCGGCGGCCTCGCGGTCTTCCTGCTCACGCTTCGGCGCGGACTGGACCATGTAGTAGATGATCACCGAAGCGGCCAGCGCCACGACGGCGACGACGGCGACGATCGTCCCCCACGGCGTCCCCTTCTTGCTCACCACGGAACCGCGGGCCGCCTTCACCGCCGACCCCTTTTTCCGAGTTGTCCCGTTCGCCATGGCTCCCGCGTTCTCCCTCTGGTGGCTGCGGACGGATTCCCGCCGGGGCCAGTGTAGAGACCCGCCGTCTGATCACCGTTAACACCTCACGTGGATGCCCGTCGTGACGTGACCGAGACCGATGCAAGCGCCGGACCAGGGCACACCTAGAATTCGGCAAGTGACTCCCGCCGCTCTCGCCGACCTGGTCCGCAGCTCCGCCGTGCAGGTACTGACCGCACGCGGCATCGACGACACCGTGCTGCCGGAGCAGGTGACCATCGAACGCCCGCGCAACCCCGACCACGGCGACTACGCGACGAACCTGGCGCTGCAGGTGGCCAAGAAGGCCGGGCTGAAGCCGCGCGAGTTCGCCGAAGCGCTCGCCGAGGCCGTCTCGGCGGACGACGGCGTCGCCTCGGCCGAGGTCGCCGGCCCCGGCTTCCTCAACTTCCGGCTCGCCGCCGCCGCGCAGGGCGACATCGTGCGCCAGGTGCTCGACGCCGGCGCCGCGTACGGCCGCGGTGACGCGCTGGCCGGCACCCGGATCAACCTCGAGTTCGTCTCGGCGAACCCGACCGGCCCGATCCACCTGGGCGGCACCCGCTGGGCCGCGGTCGGCGACGCGCTGGGCCGCGTGCTGGCCGCGCAGGGCGCCGATGTCACCCGCGAGTACTACTTCAACGACGCCGGCGCCCAGATCGACCGGTTCGTCCGGTCGCTGATCGCCGCCGCGAAGGGCGAGCCCGCGCCGGAGGACGGCTACGCGGGCGGCTACATCAACGACATCGCCGCCAACGTCCTCAAGCAGGAGCCGAGCGCGCTCTCGCTGCCGGAGGCCGAGCGGCACGAGACGTTCCGCCGGATCGGCATCGAGCTGATGTTCGGCGAGATCAAGCAGAGCCTGCACGAGTTCGGCACCGACTTCGACGTCTACTTCCACGAGAACTCGCTGCACGAGTCGGGCGCGGTCGACGCCGCCGTGCAGGAGCTGAAGGACTCCGGGAACCTCTACTTCGAAGACGGCGCCTGGTGGCTGAAGTCCAAGGAGTACGGCGACGACAAGGACCGCGTCGTCATCAAGCAGGACGGCAACCCGGCCTACATCGCCGGCGACCTGGCCTACTTCAAGGACAAGCGCAACCGCGGCTTCGACCTGTGCATCTACATGCTCGGCGCGGACCACCACGGCTACATCGCCCGGCTCAAGGCGGCGGCCGCGGCGTTCGGCGACGACCCGGGCACGGTCGAGGTGCTGATCGGCCAGATGGTCAACCTGGTCAGCGACGGCAAGCCGGTCCGGATGTCCAAGCGCGCCGGCACCGTGATCACCATGGAGGACCTGGTCGAGGCCGTCGGCGTCGACCCGGCCCGCTACGAGCTGATCCGGTACTCGGTGGACTCCACTTTGGACGTCGACCTGGACCTGCTGCGCAAGCACTCCAACGACAACCCCGTCTACTACGTCCAGTACGCGCACGCGCGGCTGGCTTCCTTGCAGCGCAACGCCGCCGATCTCGGCCTGAAGTCCTCTTCGGACGTCGACTTCGGACTGCTCACGCTGCCCGCCGAGGGCGACCTGATCCGCACCATCGGCGAATTCCCGGAAACCGTGCGCCGCGCCGCCGAAATGCGGGAGCCGCACCGGATCGCGCGCTACCTCGAAGAACTCGCGGGCGCCTACCACAAGTTCTACACCGTGGGCCGCGTGCTGCCCATGGGCGACGAAGAGGCGACCCCTCTCACGTACGCCCGGCTCGCGCTGTGCGAAGCCGCCCGCCAGGTCCTGGCGAACGGCCTCGCCCTCCTCGGTGTCTCCGCTCCGGAACGGATGTAAGAAATGGCGCACCCCGCGGGCCCCAGGCACGCCGACGTCTACCCCCACGCCGACACCTCCGGGCTGCAGCCGTCCGGGGTCGAAGAGCTCGACAAGCTGCCCGCGAAGGTGTGGCCCCGCAACACCTTCCGCGCCGCCGACGGCGTCGTCCGGATCGCCGGCGTCGACGTCCGCGAGCTGGCCGAGCAGCACGGCACGCCGCTGTTCGTCGTCGACGAAGCCGACTTCAAGTCGCGCTGCGCCGACTACGCCGAGGCGTTCGACGACCCGTCGCTCGTGCACTACGCGTCCAAGGCGTTTCTCTCCATCGAGATCGCCCGCTGGGTGGCCGAGCAGGGGCTGAGCCTGGACGTCTGCAGCGGCGGCGAGCTCGCCGTGGCCCAGCGCGCGGCCTTCCCGGCCGAGCGGATCACCTTCCACGGCAACAACAAGTCGCCCGCGGAGCTGGAAGCCGCGGTCGTCGCCGGGGTCGGCACGGTCGTGCTCGACAGCTACTTCGAGATCGCTCGGCTGGCCGACATCGCGGCCCGCCACGACGTCGTGCAGCCGGTGCTGATCCGGGTCACGGTCGGCGTCGAGGCGCACACCCACGAGTTCATCGCCACCGCGCACGAGGACCAGAAGTTCGGCTTCTCCCTCGCGAGCGGTGACGCCGCCGAGGCCGTGCGCCGGGTGCTCAACGCGCGCTCGCTCAAGCTCGTCGGCCTGCACAGCCACATCGGCTCGCAGATCTTCGACGCCGACGGCTTCGAGGTCGCCGCCCGCCGCGTCGTCGGGCTGCTCGCCGACCTGGCCAAGGAGCACGGCCCCGAGCTGCTCGACCAGCTGAGCCTGGTCGACCTCGGCGGCGGCTTCGGCATCGCCTACACCGAGAAGGACAACCCGCCGCCGCCGGCGCAGATGATCACGCAGATCCGCGAGATCGTCCGCAAGGAGTGCGCGTACGCGGGCCTGCCGGTGCCGCGGATCGCCGGCGAGCCGGGCCGCGCGATCGCCGGTCCCGGCACGATCACGCTCTACGAGGTCGGCACCATCAAGGATGTCTCGCTCGGCGACGAGTCCGCGCGCCGGTACGTCAGCGTCGACGGCGGGATGAGCGACAACATCCGGACCGCGCTCTACGACGCCGTGTACGACGTCCGGGTCGTTTCCCGCTCCGCGGGCGACGACGGGCAGCCGGTCAAGGCCGTGCTGTCCCGGGTCGTGGGAAAACACTGTGAGTCCGGCGACATCGTCGTACGAGACTGCTGGCTGCCCGACACGCTGGCTCCCGGCGACCTGCTGGCGGTCGCGGCGACCGGCGCGTACTGCTATTCGATGGCGAGCACGTACAACCGGATGCCCCGCCCGGCCGTGGTCGCCGTGCGCAACGGCAGCTCGCGGCTGCTGCTGCGGCGGGAAACGACCGACGACATGCTGCGCCTGGAGGTCTGAGCACCAGTGTCTGCCCCAGAGGAACGCCCGGCCATCAGGGTCGCGCTGCTCGGCTGCGGAACCGTCGGCGGCGAGGTCGCCCGGCTGCTCACCGAGCAGGCGGGGGAGCTGGCCGCCCGCGCGGGCGCGCCGGTCGAGCTGGCCGGCATCGCCGTCCGCCGCCCGGACAAGCACCCCGAGCTGCCGCCGGAGCTGCTGACCGCGGACGCCGAGAAGCTGGTGACCAGCGACGACGTCGACGTCGTCGTCGAGCTGGTCGGCGGCATCGAGCCGGTGCGCGGCTGGCTGCTCGCCGCGCTGAAGGCCGGGAAGTCGGTCGTCACGGCGAACAAGGCGCTGCTGGCCGAGCACTCCGCGGACCTGTTCGAAGCCGCCGATGCCGCGGGCGCCGACCTGTACTTCGAAGCCGCGGTGGCGGGCGCCATCCCGCTGCTGCGCCCGCTGCGCGAATCCCTCGCCGGCGACCGCATCACGCGGGTGATGGGCATCGTCAACGGCACCACGAACTACATCCTGTCGGCGATGGACTCCACCGGCGCCGGCTACGCCGAGACGCTCGACGAGGCCAGCCGCCTGGGGTACGCCGAGGCCGACCCGACCGCCGACGTCGACGGTTACGACGCCGCGTCGAAGGCCGCGATCCTCGCTTCCCTCGCCTTCCACACCCGCGTGACGGCGTCGGACGTGCACCGTGAGGGCATCGCCGACGTCACGGCCGCAGATCTTGCTGCGGCGCGGATGCTCGGCCGCACGGTGAAGCTGCTGGCCATCTGCGAGCGGGTCACCGACGACGACGGCGTCGAGTCGGTGTCCGCCCGGGTGCACCCGGTGATGATCCCGCGCAGCCACCAGCTGGCCGGTGTCGGCGGCGCGTTCAACGCCGTCTACGTCGAGGCCGACGCGGCGGGCGAGCTGATGTTCTACGGCCAGGGCGCGGGCGGCGCGCCCACGGCGAGCGCGGTGCTCGGCGACCTCGTCGCGGTGGCCCGCAACCGGGTCGCCGGCGGCCGCGGCCCGCGCGAATCCGCGCACGCCGCCCTGCCGGTGCGGCCGATGGGCCAGACGCCGACCCGGTACCACGTCAGCCTGTCCGTGGCCGACCGCGCCGGCGTGCTCGCCCAGGTGGCGCAGGCGTTCGCCGACCACGGTGTCAGCATCGCGGCGGTGCGCCAGAGCGACGTCGGCGACCGGGCGAGCCTGGTCGTGGTGACGCACCAGGCGCCCGACGCGGCGTTGCAGTCCACTGTGGACCAGATCGGCCGGCTCGACGTCGTCCACGAAGTTGTCAGCGTGATGCGGGTGGAAGGCGAAGACCAGTGATCAGGCACCCCTGGCCCGGGCTCATCGAGGCGTACTCCGACCGCGTGCCGGTCCCGGACGGCGCGCAGGTCGTCACGCTCGGCGAGGGCAACACGCCGCTGCTGCCTGCGCGGCACCTGTCGGAACTGACCGGCTGCGACGTGCACCTCAAGGTCGAGGGCGCGAACCCGACCGGCTCGTTCAAGGACCGCGGGATGACCGTGGCCATCACGCACGCGCTCGCCAGCGGCCTCAAGGCGGTGATCTGCGCGTCGACCGGCAACACCTCCGCCTCGGCCGCCGCCTACGCCGCCCGGGCCGGCCTCACCTGCGCGGTGCTGGTGCCCCAAGGCAAGATCGCCATGGGCAAGCTCGCCCAGGCCGTGCTGCACGGCGCCCGGATCCTGCAGGTCGACGGCAACTTCGACGACTGCCTGGAGCTGGCCCGCAAGACCGCCGCCGACTACCCGGTCACGCTGGTCAACTCGGTCAACCCGGTCCGCATCGCCGGCCAGAAGACCGCGGCCTTCGAGATCTGCGACGTCCTCGGCGAGGCGCCGGACATCCACTGCCTGCCGGTCGGCAACGCCGGCAACATCACCGCCTACTGGGCGGGCTATTCGGAGTACGCCGCCGACGGTGTGGTGAAGAACACCCCGCGGATGTTCGGCTTCCAGGCCGCCGGCGCGGCGCCGCTCGTGCTGGGCGAGCCGGTGGCCGACCCGGACACGATCGCCACGGCGATCCGGATCGGCAGCCCGGCGTCGTGGACCGCCGCGGTGAAGGCGAAGGACGAGTCCGACGGGCTGTTCGACGCCGTCACGGACGAGAAGATCCTCGAGGCGTACCGGCTGCTGGCCGCGCGCGAGGGCGTGTTCGTCGAGCCGGCGTCGGCGACCAGCGTGGCGGGCCTGCTCGCGACGGCCGCCGACGGACGGCTCCCGCGCGGGTCCCGCGTGGTCTGCACGGTGACCGGGCACGGCCTCAAGGACCCGCAGACGGCCCTGGCGGGCAACGTCGAGGTGGAACCCCTCGCCGTCGACCCCTCGGCCGTCGCGGCGGCGCTGGACCTGCGGTGAGCACCGGGTTCCGGATCACCGTCCCGGCGTCGACGGCGAACCTCGGGCCCGGCTTCGACGCCTTCGGCCTGGCGCTGAGCCTCCACGACGTCGTCGAGGTGCGGGTCACCGACACCGGGCTCAAGGTCGAGGTCATCGACGCCGGCGCGGGCGGGGTCGAGGACGTCCCCACCGACGAGACCCACCTGGTCGTGCGGGCGATCCGGCGGACCTGCGCGCACCTCGGGGTCGAGGCGCCCGGCCTGCACCTGCGCTGCGCCAACGCGATCCCGCACGCCCGCGGCCTCGGCTCGTCCGCGGCCGCCGTGGTGTCCGGCGTGGCCGCCGGGTACGCACTGGCGGGCCGGGAGCTCGACGCCTTCGACGCGCTGCAGCTCGCGGCCGGCTTCGAGGGCCACGCCGACAACGCCGCCGCCAGCCTCTTCGGCGGCCTGGTCCTGGCCTGGTGCGACGGCGGGGAGTTCCACGCCGAACGGCTCACGCCGCACGCGTCGATCCGGCCCGTCGTGGCCGTGCCCTCGGTGCGCTCGGCCACCGCGACCACCCGCGGCCTGCTGCCGGCGACGGTGCCGCACGCGGACGCCGCGCACAGCGCCGGCCGGGCGGCCCTCGCCGTCCACGCGCTGACAGCGAAGCCGGAGCTGCTGCTCCCGGCCACCGAGGACCGGCTGCACCAGCACTACCGCGCCCCCGCGTACCCGGCGAGCACGGAGCTGGTGGCGACGCTCCGTGCACACGGCGTGGCCGCCGCCGTCTCCGGGGCCGGCCCGACGGTGCTGGCGCTGACCACGACGGGAATACTTCCGCCCGAGGTCGGCGTTACGGGTTTCGACGTCTTCGAGCTGCCCGTGGATCTCGCCGGTGTGCAGGTTGCGGCTCAGTAAAGGCTGGGTCACGTGCCTGCCGCCACGCCCGCCACGCGGGGGGTGGTTGTTGCACCCGGCACCGCCGCGGTCTACCCTCGGGGGCGTTCGATCACCGTGCGTTTCCGCACCCGATGCCGGTCCCGGGGAATCCCCGGATCCGCATCCTTCGTCGATCCGCCGAATCCGCACCGCCTGGCAAGCGGGGTAACGCGGAACGACTTGGGCGGGTTTCCGGTTTCGGCGGTGCCGAATTCCGTGTCCTCCGTTTGGAGGACGCAAACCCCTGTGGTGGAGGCGCTCCAGCTGTGTTCCGCACGGCCGAAGAGCTCATCTCGCGTATCGGGGGGCAACTACGCCGGTTCGCGATCAGAAGCGAGCGGCAGTCCGCTGATCCACCTGGAGGCGTGGATCGGTCAGGAAGGACATGTGTGAGCAACACCGATCTTTTGAGCGACGTGAGCGGCACGGCCGAGACGAACGGCACCGCCCCCGCTCCCAAGCGGACGGTCGGCGGGCTGACCGGTAAGACCGTCGCCGAGCTGCGTTCGCTCGCTGGGGAGCTCGGCGTCGGCGAGACGACGGGCATGCGCAAGGGCGACCTGATCGCCGCGATCCGCGAGCGCCAGGGCAAGTCCCGCAAGCCGCGTGCGGCGGCCGAGACGCTGCCGCTGGAGGGCGTCGGCGAGCCGCCGAAGGCTCCCAAGGCCGAGGCGAAGGCGGAAGCCCCCGCGGCCGAGACCAAGCCGGAGCCGAAGGCCGAGGCGCCCGCCTCCGCGCCCGCGGACACCCAGCCGGCGGCCGAGCGCCCGCAGCAGGACCGGCAGGACGGCCCCCAGGGCCAGGACGGCCAGCCCGAGGAGGGCGGCCGCAGCCGGCGTCGCCGCGGTGCCAACCGCGCCGCCGGGGCCCCCGACGGCCAGCAGGGCGGCGACCGCCAGCAGGGCGGCGACCGTCAGCAGGGCCAGGGCGGCGGCAACCGCGACCAGCAGCGCCAGGGCGGCAACCGCGGTGACAACCGGGGTGACAACCGCCAGGACGGCAACCGCGGCGACAACCGCCAGCGGAACAACCAGCAGGACGGCAACCGCGGCGGCCAGGACAACCGCAACCAGCAGCCGGACGACGACGAGGAAGGCGGCCGTCGCGGCCGTCGCTTCCGCGACCGCCGTCGCCGGGGCAGCGGTGGCGGCCAGCGCGACGGCGGTTCGCCGGACACCGAGATCCGCGAGGACGACGTCCTGCTGCCCGTCGCGGGCATCCTGGACGTGCTGGACAACTACGCGTTCGTCCGCACCTCCGGCTACCTCGCCGGCCCGAACGACGTCTACGTCTCGCTGTCGCTGGTCCGCAAGTACGGCCTGCGCCGCGGTGACGCCATCACCGGTGTCGTGCGCCAGCCGCGCGAGGGCGAGCAGCAGCGGCAGAAGTTCAACCCGCTGGTGCGCGTCGACTCGATCAACGGCCTGGAGCCGGACGAGGCCAAGCGGCGTCCCGACTTCACCAAGCTGACCCCGCTGTACCCGAACGAGCGGCTGCGCCTCGAGACCGAGTCGCACAAGCTCACCACCCGCGTGATCGACCTGATCATGCCGGTCGGCAAGGGGCAGCGCGCCCTGATCGTGTCGCCGCCGAAGGCCGGTAAGACCACGATCATGCAGGACATCGCCAACGCGATCTCCACGAACAACCCCGAGTGCCACCTGATGGTCGTCCTGGTCGACGAGCGTCCGGAAGAGGTCACCGACATGCAGCGCTCGGTGAAGGGCGAGGTCATCGCCTCGACCTTCGACCGGCCGCCGTCCGACCACACGTCGGTCGCGGAGTTGTCGATCGAGCGGGCCAAGCGCCTGGTCGAGATGGGCCACGACGTCGTCGTGCTGCTCGACTCGATCACCCGCCTGGGCCGTGCGTACAACCTGGCGGCCCCGGCGTCCGGCCGGATCCTCTCCGGTGGTGTCGACTCGACCGCGCTGTACCCGCCCAAGCGCTTCCTCGGCGCGGCCCGCAACATCGAGAACGGCGGCTCGCTGACCATCTTCGCCACGGCGATGGTCGAGACCGGCTCGACGATGGACACGGTCATCTTCGAGGAGTTCAAGGGCACCGGCAACGCCGAGCTCAAGCTCGACCGGAAGATCGCCGAGCGCCGGGTGTTCCCGGCGGTCGACGTCAACCCGTCCGGTACCCGCAAGGACGAGCTGCTGCTCTCGCCGGACGAGCTCGCGGTCACGGTGAAGCTGAGCCGGGTGCTGCACGCGCTCGACTCGCAGCAGGCCATCGACCTGCTGATCTCGCGCCTGCGCAAGACGAAGACCAACGTCGAGTTCCTGATGCAGGTCTCGAAGACCGCCCTCGGCGGCGGCGAAGACGACTGAGTCCCGTCTCGAAGGGGGCCTTCCCGGTGCGCCGGGGAGGCCCCCTTCGCGGTGGGAATAGCTGGTCAGCGGGGTGCGTTCCAGTACACGTCTGCCCGTCTGGCAGAATTACCCGCTGAAGTCCGGCGCCGGTTCACCCCGTGGGAACGACTGGGGACCCGGAGCCAACGAGAGAGGACACCATGAAGAGCGGTATTCACCCCGAGTACGTGGTCACGAACGTGAACTGCGACTGCGGCAACAGCTTCACCACGCGCAGCACCAAGACCAGCGGCAACATCCACGTCGAGATCTGCTCGAACTGCCACCCGTTCTACACGGGCAAGCAGAAGATCATGGACACCGGTGGCCGGGTCGCGCGCTTCGAGGCTCGCTACGGCAAGCGCCAGAAGAAGGCCGACGCCAAGTAGCTTTCCCGACGACGCCCACTCGCCCGCGCGAGTGGGCGTCGTCGTTTTGTGTGGACACGGTGTCCTGTTTCCCGGGCTGAGAGGTGGCAGAGGTGGATTCGAGCTCGCTCAAGGGGCTGCTCGCCGAGCACGCGGAGCTGGAGCAGCAGCTCGCGGACCCGGCGGTGCACGCCGACCAGGCGCGCGCCCGCAAGCTCGGCCGCCGCTACGCCGAGCTGACGCCGGTGGTGCGGGCCGTCCGCGAGCTGGACACCGCCCGCGACGACCTCGCGGCCGCCCGGGAGATGGCCGCGGAGGACGCCGACTTCGCCGCGGAGGCCGAGGAGCTGGCCGCGCGGATCCCGGAGCTGGAGGCGAAGCTCACCGAGCTGCTGCTGCCGCGTGACCCGTACGACGGCTCCGACGTCGTGATGGAGATCAAGTCCGGCGAGGGCGGCGAGGAGTCGGCCCTGTTCGCCGGCGACCTGCTGCGGATGTACCTGCGCTACGCCGAGCGCCACGGCTGGAAGGCGGAGGTCCTCGACTCGGTCGACTCCGACCTGGGCGGCTTCAAGGACGTCACGCTCTCGATCAAGACGAAGGCGGCCGACGTCGACGGCGTCTGGTCCCGGCTCAAGTTCGAGGGCGGCGTCCACCGCGTCCAGCGCGTCCCGGCGACGGAGTCCCAGGGCCGCATCCACACGTCGGCGTCCGGCGTGCTCATCTATCCGGAGCCGGAGGAGGTCGAGGTCGAGATCGACCCGAACGACCTGCGCATCGACGTGTTCCGCTCCTCGGGCCCCGGCGGCCAGAGCGTCAACACGACCGACTCGGCGGTCCGGATCACCCACCTGCCGACCGGCATCGTGGTGTCCTGCCAGAACGAGAAGTCCCAGATCCAGAACCGTGCGCGGGCGCTGCAGGTGCTGCAGGCCCGCCTCCAGGCGATCGCGGAGGAGGAGGCGGCGGCCAAGGCATCCGACGCCCGCCGGTCGCAGGTCCGCACGGTGGACCGCTCGGAGCGGGTGCGGACGTACAACTTCCCGGAGAACCGGATCTCGGACCACCGGGTGAACTACAAGGCGTACAACCTGGACCAGGTCCTGGACGGCGACCTGGACGGCGTCCTGGACGCCTTGGCGACGGCGGACCGCGAAGAGCGCCTGGCGGCTCAGGCCGGCTGAGCCCAGCGAGAACCGGCCGGCTCGTGGAGGACCCGCAGGAAGGCGAACGGCGCCCAGCAGGTCGAGCACGCTCCGCCGGGCCGTTCAGGCCCCCGGCTGCCGGGCGACCAGCCAGCACAGGCAGAAGGGATGCCCGGCCGGGTCGGCGTACACCTGGAAGTCGTCCCCGGTCGTGGTGCCCGCCGCCGGCTGCAGAACGGTCGCGCCGAGGGCCATGACCTGCTCGTGGGCTTCGGCGAAGTCCTCGACCCACAGGTCGAGGTGGATCTGCTGCCTGGTCGGGCCGTCCGGCCACGTCGGCGGCACGTGGTCCGGCGCGAGCTGCACGCCGATCCGCGGCGCGCCGTCCACCAGCACCATGTGCCAGTCGCCGTCGTCGTCGACCTCGCCGCCCAGGACGCCCGCCCAGAAGCGGCTCTCGGCCGCGAGGTCGGCCGCGTCGAACGTGACGACCTGGTGCACGATGCGCATCAGCCGGCCCAGAAGCCGGTGATGAAGCGGATGTAGATCGTCCCGCAGACCAGCGCGTTGGCGTAGAGCACGATGTGCACCGCGCCGCGCAGCCGGGGGCGGCGCTCGCCGAACAGCACCAGGGCCACGTACATCACCAGGCACGGCAGCAGGTAGCGGTGCACCGACACGACGTTGCTGTTCATCGTCAGCATCACGATCGACGCGAAGCCGAACAGCGCCAGCGGGATGCCCTTCGCGCGCAGGGCCACCAGGACGTACACCGAGGACGCGAACAGCAGCGCCAGGCCGATCATCGGCAGCACGTGGCTCATCAGCGTCCACGAGTCCATCGGGACGTCCCCGAGCAGCGCGTGGGCGGTGAGCTTGGCTTCGCCCCAGAGCGTTTCGAGGATGTTCGGGTTGAACTTGTGGTACGACCAGCTCTTCACGCCCTTCAGCGCGTTGAAGCTGGCGAACGCGTCGCCGGTCTGGAGCTTCATGTAGAGCAGCACGCCGCCGAGGCCGAGGAACGCCGCCGGGAACCACAGCAGGTTCCAGGACAGCAGGCCGCGCAGTTTCCAGTCCTTCGAGCGCCAGAACTCCAGGAAGCACAGGCCGACGAACACCGCCGCGGTGATGCGGGAGGCCGTCAGCGGGATGAGCGTCAAGCCCATCCAGAGCCACTGGCGGCGCAGCGCGAACAGGTAGGCCCAGAAGCCCAGCGCGCAGAACACCGCTTCGCTGTAGAACGCGTGCAGGAAGAACGCGGCGGGCGCGGTGAGGAACGCCGCGACGACCAGCCACGGGGCCCGCTCGCCGTCGAAGAAGTGGCGGCCGATCTTCAGCAGCGCGACCGCGGCCAGCCAGGTCGCCACCAGGTTGACGAGGAACCCGGCGAGGAGCAGGCCGATCGTGCCGAAGCTGACCGTGTGCACCAGCCAGACCAGGATCGGGAACACCGGGTAGAACGCGCGCGTCGGGGCGTAGCTGCCGGTGTAGGCGTGCACGGCGATCTCGCCGTAGTTGCCGGCGTCCCAGCGGTAGGTGTGCGCCAGCAGGCTCGCCGTCGAGCCGATGCCGGTCTTCGGGACGCCTTCGCTGGCCGGGCTGGACGGCCCGAACAGGTACGCGACGGCGATCAGCACCACGTTCCAGGCCAGCACCACGGCGAAGACGCGGGCGTAGTCGCCGTTCAGCCACGCCCACCGGCTCGATCTCTCGGCTTCCGTGCGCTCCGGCTCGGCCTGGCCGGCGACCCGGGACGGGACGGCCGTGCTAGTCATGGGAAACCTCCGGGACCGGCGTGCCGGCGGCCGTCGCGGGCCGCTGCCGGAAGACGACCTTGTGGTAGAGCAGGTAGTTCCAGACCAGGCCCACCGCGATGCCGGCGAACTTCGGGATCAGCACGTGCACGCCGGGGAACGCCTTCGTGACGGCGAGGATGATCAGCGCCTGCACGACCCAGAGCCCGAACGCGGTGACGGCGAAGAACAGCAGCGCCTGGCGCCGGACGTCGCCGTCCTTCGCGCGGAACGTGAAATTGCGGTTCAGGGTGAAGCTGAGCAGCATGCCCGTGGTCGTCGAGGCGAAGTTCGCCGCGAACAGCGGGACGCCCACCGTCACCAGCAGCGCGTAGCCGAGGGCGTCGACGAGCGTGTTCGCCACGCCCACCAGCCCGAAGCGCAGCTGGGTCGCCGTGATCAGCTTCACCGGGTACCTCTTCCCGCGTCGGCGTTCTCGGGGACGGCGACCGGGTCGCCGGGACGGGTCCGTACCGACGCGACGCCGTAGAGCGGCCGGTTCTGCACCTGGGAATAAGTTCTGCCGATGTAACTTCCCAGGACGCCGAGCATGATGATCTGGATGCCGCCGAGGAAGAACATGGCGATGGTGATGAACGCCCAGCCGGGGACGGCGGTTTCGGGAGCGAAGAGCTTCACGCCGACGACGTAGAGGACGCCGAGGAAGCTCAGCAGGGAGATCAGGTAGCCCATCCGCGTGATCATCCGCAGCGGCGTGGTGGAGAACCCGAGGATGCCGTCGGCGGCGAAGCGGAGCATTTTGCGCAGCGGATAGCCCGTGACGCCGGCGTGGCGCTTGTCGCGGTCGAACAGGACGGCGGTCTGCTTGAAGCCGATATAGCTGACGAGACCGCGGAGGAACCGGTCGCGTTCGCGGTACTTGCGCAGTTCGTCGACGACCTTGCGGTCGATCAGGCGGAAGTCGCCGGTGTTCTTGGGGATGTCGACCGCGGCCATTTTCCGGAGCGACCAGTAGAACGCGCCGGCGGTGAGCTTCTTGAACGCGGAATCCTGCCGCGACCGGCGCTGGGCGTAGACGACGTCGTAGCCCTCTTCCCACTTTTCGAGCAGTTCCAGGGCGACGCGGGGCGGGTCCTGGAGGTCGCTGTCCATGATGATGACGGCGTCGGCGTCGACCAGGTCGAGGCCCGCGGTGACGGCCATCTGGTGGCCGAAGTTGCGGGAGAGCTCGATGACGGTGACCCGCTGGTCGCGCTCCGCCAGCTCGGTGAGCTTGGCCAGGGAGCCGTCGCGGCTGCCGTCGTCGACGTACAGGAAGCTGAAGTCGTAACGCTCCGCCAGCGGCGCGGTCACCTCGTCGACGGTCTTGTGCAGCAGGTCGATGTTCGCTTCCTCGTTGTAGATCGGGAAGACGAACGCCACCCGGCGGGTGGTCGGCTTGGTCGGCACTGCGGGACTCCCCGGAGTTTCGGTGCGGAACGGCCCGGGCGGCGCTAGATCAGGTGAAAATTCCCCCGACCCGGTGCCCGGCATCCTAGGAGATGGAACCGGCCCCCCTGCCGAGAGACCCGGTTAACCGGCGTTGACCGGCATCACCGGAAGGCCGACCGCTCCGGCTCGCGGAACGCGTCGAACACCTCGGTCACCGGCTCCGCCTCGACGTCGTCCTCGACCGGCGGGGCCGGCCGCGGCAGCAGGCTCAGCGCCGCGAACACGAAGGCCAGGCACGTCGGGAACAGCGTCAGCAGCTGGTGCTTGACGCCCTCGACGCCCTCACCCAGCGCCGACAGCCCGAACTGGCCCACCGCGAACAGCAGCAGGAAGAACACCACGATCCCGTACTCGCGCGCGCGGCGGCGGAACGCGCGGACCCCGGCCCACGCGGTCAGCAGCCACACCGGCACCAGCACGACCAGCCCCAGCGGCGCCACCAGCGCGGACAGCCCGGAGAACACCGGCACCCGGAACTCCTGCGCCATCGGCGGCAGCCCGGACGTCTCCGAGAAACTGCCGAGCCGCGGCGGGCGGGCGGTCAGCGTGTCCACCGCGCCCTGCTGGAGGATCTGCAGCGTGCGCTTCGGGTGGCCGGCGTAGTAGCGGACCACGTTCCGGCGGCTGATCTGGTCGGAGTAGGCGTTGTAGTCGGCGTCGGTCCAGGGGCGTGCTTCCCACCAGCCCTTGCCGATGAACTTCTTCGCGCTCGGCGGCAGGCCCAGTGCGGCCAGGTCGGCGTCGGTGTCGTGCTTGCCGTCCACGATGCTGTCGAACACGACGTGGAACATGTTCGCTTCGCGGTACTCGGCGTTGGCCGGGTCGCCCTGCGACTGCACCACCGCCGTCCCTGCGCCGACGAGAACCAGCACGCCCAGCGGCAGCGCCCACCGCGCCCAGCCCCGCTTGCCCAGCGGCCGGACCAGCACCAGCGCCAGCAGGAACAGCGGGATCAGCAGCAGTGTCTGCGACTTCGCGTTGAGGCCGATCAGCGCGCCCACCACGGTCAGCGCGGCGCCCCAGTACCGCCACGCGCCCGTGCGGTGCATCAGCAGCAGCCCGCCCGCGGTCAGCAGCATCCCCAGGAAGCCCGCGCCCTCGCTCAGCACCGACGCGAAGTAGCCGAAGAACGCCGAATCGGCCATCACGAGCAGCAGCAGCACGGCGGCGATGACGCGGTTGCGGACGCTCAGGTCGAGCGCCAGGACCGCCGCCGTGACGCCCACGGCGACCAGCACGCAGGTGATCGCGCCGAGGACCAGCAGGTTGAGCTGCGCCGACGAGCCGAGCAGCGTGCCGGCCTTGCTCGCCAGCCAGTCGAGCCACGCCTGGCTGGAGATGTAGTCGCTCTTGCAGGCCGCGCCCGGACCGTAGCTGAAGTGGACGTAGTACTCGGACTTCAGTTCCGGGTGCCGGCCGCCGAGGTCGCACAGCAGCCGCCAGCCGTCGCCGTTGTCGGCCATCCCGACCGGCCGGGGTACGAGGAACCGGACCAGCAGCACACCCAGGGACAGGACGAAAACGCCCAGGCCGAAGCGCAGTTCACGGGATCGCACCCGGACCAGCGTACGAGATCACGCTGAGTCGGCCGGTGCTGCACCGGGCACCGGGCTCGCCGGCCGGTGCCGGAACACGACGTAGTGGTAAAGCAGGTAGTTCCAGCACAACCCGACGACGATCGCCGCGCCCTTCGGCACCAGCAGGCCGACGCCCGGGAACAGGTGGCCGACCAGCCGGATGACGGCGAACTGGATCACCCACAGCCCGAACGCGGTGACGCCGAAGAACAGCAGTGCCTGGCGGCGGACGTCGCCGTCCTTCGCGCGGAACGTGAAGCTCCGGTTCAGCGCGAACGACAGCAGCATGCCCGCCGTCGTCGAAATCAGGTTGGCGACGAACTGCGGCAGGCCGAGCGTCACGAGGAGTGCGTAGCCCAGTGCGTCGACCAGGGTGTTGCCGATCCCGACGATCCCGAACCGCACCTGCGTGGCCGTGACGAGCCTCATCGGGCGGCGCTCCGGCGGTCTTCGGCCGGTTCGCCGGGACGGGACCGTACCGACGCGACGCCGTAGAGCGGCCGGTTCTGCACCTGCGAATAAGTTCTGCCGATGTAACTTCCCAGGACGCCGAGCATGATGATCTGGATGCCGCCGAGGAAGAACATCGCGATGGTGATGAACGCCCACCCCGGCACCGCCGTCTCCGGCGCGAACAGCTTCACGCCCACGACGTAGAGGACACCGAGGAAGCTCAGCAGCGAGATCAGGTATCCCATCCGCGTGATCATCCGCAGCGGAGTGGTCGAGAAGCCCAGGATGCCGTCGGCGGCGAACCGCAGCATCTTCGTCAGCGGGTAGCCGGTGACACCGGCGTGCCGCTTGTCGCGGTCGAAGAGCACCGCGGTCTGCTTGAACCCGACGTAGCTCACCAGGCCGCGCAGGAACCGGTCGCGTTCGCGGTACTTGCGGAGCTCGTCGACGACCTTGCGGTCGATCAACCGGAAGTCGCCGGTGTTCTTCGGGATGTCGACCGCGGCCATTCTCCGCAGGAACCAGTAGAACGCGGTCGCGGTGAACCGCTTGAACGGCGAGTCCTGCCGCGACCGCCGCTGCGCGTAGACGACGTCGTAGCCCTCCTCCCACTTTTCGAGCAGCTCGAGCGCCACCCGCGGCGGGTCCTGGAGGTCGCTGTCCATGATGACGACGGCGTCGGCGTCGACCAGGTCCAGCCCCGCGGTGACGGCCATCTGGTGCCCGAAGTTGCGGGAGAGCTCGATCACCGTGACCCGCTGGTCGCAGGCGCTGAGCTCGGTGAGCTTGGCCAGGGAGCCGTCGCGGCTGCCGTCGTCGACGTACAGGAAGCTGAAGTCGTAGCGTCCGGCGTGGGGTGCGGTGACCTCGTCGACGGTTTTGTGCAGCAGGTCGATGTTCGCCTCCTCGTTGTAGATGGGGAAGACGAACGCGACCCGGCGGCGCGTGGTCGGCTCGGTCGGCACGGGCGCTCCCGGGGGTCGGCGTCGAAGGGGCCTAGGGACCGGCGACGGCCTCGGCGAACGCGGTCATCCGCTGCGCGAAGGCTTCGGCCGGGCCGAAGTGGACGGCCACCGCGTCCGCCCCCGCCAGGATATACGCGCGGAATCGCGCCACGGCGGTTTCGAGATCGGTCCCGTCCCATTCCATTCTGGCGGTGACCCGTGTTTCGCGGCCGTTTGTCATGGCCCTCAGCCGTCCGGCGCGTTCGCCGACTTCGGCGGGGGAGAGGCCCGCGCTCGTCCAGCCCGCGCCGATCCGCGCGGCCCGCCGCAGCGCCGCGGCGGAGTTGCCGCCCACGGTGACCGGCACCGGCCCCGCCGTCCGCGGCTCGACGTACCCACCGCGGGGGCCGCGGCCGGTCCGGAGCAGCTCCGCGAGCAGGTCGAGCGTCTCGTCGGTGCGACGGCCACGGGCCCCGAAATCGGCGCCGACCTCGGTGAACTCGGGCTCGTTCCACCCCACGCCGACGCCGAGGCCGAACCGGTGCCCGCTCAGCCGGTCGAGGGTCGCGACCTGCTTGGCGAGGGTGAACGGCTCCCGCAGCGGCACGATCAGCACCGAGGTCCCGAGCCGGATCCGGCTGGTCCGCGCGGCGATGTGGGCGAGGGTGACCAGCGGCTCGTAGACGCCTCCGAAGACCTCGCCGAACGGGCCCGGCGGCAGCACGTGGTCGGGCAGCCAGGCGGCGCGGTAGCCGAGGTCTTCGGCGAGCCGGGCCAGCTCGGCGGGCCGCGCGGGGTCGAGGTCCGGCTCCTCGTTCGGCAGGACGACTTCCAGGTCCATCAGAGCCCTCCCAGGAACTTCTCGATCGCGGCGAGCCACGCGCCGGGCGCTTCCCCGCCGATGTTGTGGCCGGCTTCGATCTCGACCAGCTCGGCGTGGGGGAGACCGGCCGCGAGCTCGCGTGACAACGCGGGCGAGGCGAGCCCGTCCAGGGTGGTCGCGACGACGAGCGCCGGGACGGTGATCGCGGCCAGCTCGGCGCGCGTGTCGACCTGCGCGACCAGGCCGACCTGCTCCGGGCTGCCCGCGGGGATGAAGGCGGCGAGCTCGTCGACGGCCGTCGCCAGGTCCGCCGGCGACAGCGACTCGAGGTGCCGCGTGCCGGTCCCGGCCAGCGTGAGGAACTTCGCGAGCAGCCTCGGATCGTCGTGCAGCAGCGACGCCCAGATGTCGACGGCGAGTCGGATGCGGTTGTCGAGCCGGGCGAACCCGCTGGTCAGGATCAGTCCGGTGACGCGGCCGGGGTGCCGCGTGGCGGCGCGCACGGCCACCGCCGTGCCGAGCGAGTAGCCGAGGACCGCGAAGCGCTCCAGCCCGGCGCCGACGGCGATGGCGACCAGTTCGTCGGCGACCTCGTCCAGGTCGAGCGGGGTTTCGCTGCGGGGCGTCGCGCCGGAGCCGGGGTAGTCGGGGCCGACGACGGTGTGCGTGCGCGCGAGGTCGCCGAGGATCGGGCCGAAGTTGGCCTCGACGCTGCCGCCGCCCCCGTGGGCGAGCAGCAGGCCGGGCCCGGAACCCCGCACGACGTGGCGGAAATGTTCGGTCATGCCGGCGACGTTAGGCATTCACATCGGTGTGAAGGTCAACCATTCGGGGGTCACATGCGGATCGGCGAGCTCGCGGAACGCACCGGCGTCAGCACGCGCCTGCTGCGCTACTACGAGGAGCAGGGCCTGCTGACGCCGTCGCGCGACAGCAACGGGTACCGGACGTACGCGGAGGACGCCGTCGTCCGCGTCCGGCAGATCCGCCGCCTGCTCGGGGCGGGGCTGAACACCGAGGTCATCGCGTCGGCGCTGCAGTGCGCGCGCGGCGAGGAGGCCCACCTCGACCTGTGCCCGGAGCTGGCCCGGCTGCTGCACCGCGAGCTCACCGCGATGGACGACCGGATCGGGACGCTGCAGCGGCGGCGCAGCGCACTGGCCGGGTACTTGTCCGCCGGGTCGTGAGGGTGCCTCGATACGCTGGACGGCGTGGGACCGGCGCGTGTCCTCACGGGGCAGTTCCGCCTGGTGTGCCAGGCTTGACGAGGTGAAGGACGACGAGTGAATCGGCAGCCGCTGCGCCTGGCCATCATCGAGGCCACCCGGATCCTCGAACGCGCGGGCGTCGCCTCGCCGCGGTTCGACGCCGAGGTGATCGCCGCGCACGTGCTCGGGGTCGAACGCGGCCGGCTGCCGATGGTGCCGCTGGTCGACCCGCCGGTGATCGAGGCGATCGGTCAGCTCGTCCAGCAGCGCGCGAAGCGGATCCCGCTGCAGTACCTGACCGGGTGGGCGGCGCTCGGCGACATCACGGTCGCGGTCGGCGCGGGCGTGTTCGTGCCGCGGCCGGAGACCGAGCTGCTGCTCGAGTGGGGTGTCAAGTTCCTGCAGGGCCGCGAGTTCCCGGTGGTGGTGGACCTGTGCACCGGTTCCGGAGCGCTGGCGCTGGCGGTGGCCCACGCCCGCCCGGACGCGGTGGTCTACGCGGTGGACATCGACCCACAGGCGCTGGCCTGGGCCCGCCACAACGCGGACGTGCACGCGGACGCGGGCCACACGCCGATCCGCCTGTACTCGGGTGACATCGGCGACCCGACGATGTTCGCCGAGCTCGACGGCCTGGTGGACCTGGTGCTGTGCAACCCGCCGTACGTCCCCGAGGGCACCCCGGTGCCCCCGGAGGTCGCCGAGCACGACCCGCCTCGCGCGGTGTTCGCGGAGGAGAGCGGCCTGGCGGTGATCCGCCACGCGATCGCGGCGGGGGCCCGGTTGCTGCGCCCGGGGGGTGGCCTGGCCATCGAGCACGACGACACGCACGGTTCGGCGGTGCCGGCGCTGGTGCGGGCGCGGCGGGTGCTGACCGGGGTGGAGGACCACGCGGACCTGACGGGCCGGGCGCGGTTCGTGACGGCGCGCCGGCTGGGCTGAGCAGCCCCCGATCTCGACGCTACCGGTGGCCACCGACGGTTTCCGGTGGTCCGGAGGGGACTGTCCACAGCCCCCTCCGGACCACCGGCTCAGAAGCCGAGCGCCGTGCAGCTCGCCGACGCCGTCTTCGACGGGTCGCTCACCGACGTCGCCGTCAGCTTCACCCTGGCCGCGAAGTCGCCGCCTGCGCCTCGCTTCGCGTACGCCGGGACCTTCACGTGGCTGCCGAACTTGGCCGTCGCCAGCTCGTTCGGGAGGCGCACCTCCCAGCCCTTCGCGTCCGTCGACACGCTCAGCCGGTAGGTGTCCGTGTCGTACGGCGCCTGTGCTCCGCGCGCCGCGCCCGTGTTGAGGAGGCCGAAGTCGCACGTGGCGAGGCCGCCCCGGGCGAAGGCCGGCAGGGCCGGTGTCACGGCTGCGCCGCGGGCCTGGCTGCCCGAGCCGTCCAGGGAGGCCACCGTCACCGTGTACGACAGGACTCCGTGGCGATCGCGGGCCAGGTCCGTGATCAGGAAGTGCAGGCGGTTGGCCTGGTCGGTGTACTCGTACGGGCTGGCCGCCTCGGTGCCCGCCTTGAACAGGGCGTCGTTGAGCTGGCGGTAGTCACCGATGGTGATCTTCACCGGCGTGCCGTCCGGCTTGGTGTAGTCGGTGATGCCGATGTCCTGCGGGTTCGCGTCGATCACCCAGTCGAAGGGCGCGTCGTCCTTGTTCTTGGTCTTCGTGATCAGCACGCCGGAGTCCGGGGCGAACGAGTCCGAGCCCATCCGGTCGACCACCTCGACCGTGTAGTTGTCGTAGCCGCCGCCGTCGCAGAACGGGTCCTTCGACCGGTCGCACTTGGGCGCCTTGTCGCCGCCCGTCAGCTTGATGTTCAGCCCGGTGAACGCGCCGGGCTGCGCCTCGGTCTCGCGTGCGGTCAGCCGAGCCGAAACCGGGCCGGACGACGCCAGCTGGTTCCGGTCCAGCTGCAGGACGTCCGCCGGGTCGACGATGCCGAGCTTCAGCTTGTTGCGCAGCTGGTGCTGCGCGCCCATCGAG
The DNA here is from genome assembly GCF_000716785.1 of Amycolatopsis vancoresmycina. GTDB lineage: Bacteria > Actinomycetota > Actinomycetes > Mycobacteriales > Pseudonocardiaceae > Amycolatopsis > Amycolatopsis vancoresmycina. The sequence goes on along the minus strand of NZ_JNYY01000004.1, from coordinate 209,071 downwards.
CTGCCCTGCGTCGCCGGGATCTGCCAGCGCGTGTGCGGGCCGCCCGGCCCGTTGAACGTCCCGCGCGACAGCATGTCCCACGGCCCGCTGTAGCTGCGGGAGGGCGGGACGCCGAACGGGTTGTTGTAGTTGTCGCCGATGCCCAGGATGTGGCTGAACTCGTGGGCGTAGGTCGACTGCCCGGAGCTCTCCGCCTGCACCGAGCTGCCGTCCTGCGCGTTCGGCCAGATGCTGGCGGCCGACGCCCACGACGTCCACGGCACGTACCGCGTCGCCGCGTAGTTGGGCAGGTCGTGGTTCGGCGGCCCGAAGCTGTCCGGCACGTTCTCCTTGGTGCCGAACTTCATCTCGCCGAACTCCTGCCAGGTCGAGCTCTCGTCCTGGCCGGCGGAGAGGTAGAAGACGAAGTCGAACTGCTTCGCGGTGTCGCCGACGTCGGCGCGCCAGGCGTCACCGGCGTCCTTGCGCAGGTCCCGGTTGCAGTTCGCGCCGGGCGGGCAGGCGCTCGGCTGGAACTCCATGCCGTACTCGTAGGACTTCCCGGGCATCCGGTAGGGCCCGAACGCGGTCAGCTGCACGCCGAACCGGCCGCCGGAGTCCTCCATCCAGTACTCGTTGATCGTGTGCCCGTGGTTGAGGGTCTCGGGTTTGTTGAGGAAGTCCTGGTAGTACTGCGCGACCCCCGCCCGCGGAACGTTCGCGGCGGCGGGCCCGGGGTTGCCGAAGATGGTCGAGTTCGCCGGCTTGGTGACGACGAAGTCCTGGTCCGGGTAGTCGGCGAGGACGACGGCGCCCTTGAAGGTGCGCTGGGTCGGCTTCAGGCTCGGGTCGGCCCAGTTCGTGCCGGGGACCTTGCGGTAGTCGGACCAGGTCATGTGGTCCTGGTTCTCCCAGTGCGCGGCATCGATCGGGGCGGGCCAGCCACGGGTGAGCGGCTCCGCCGCGGCGGTACCCGCACCAAGCCCGCTCAGGACGGCAACCGAGGCGAGCAGGGCGAGCGCTTTCGGGGTTCTGGGGCGCATCTGCGGCTCCTTCGCTGGGAACCCACGGGGTGGTGGTTCCCGAAGATCGACCGTATTGAGCCCCGCTGTCCCGGTTCCGCCTCGCGACGAGGTTTACCCGCTTGCCGCACGACGAAAGTCTGGCCGGTTGTCAGGCCGGCCATGCTGTGGACAGATCGGGCCGCGCGTGCTGTGAGGGCGGGAAACTGTCGGTGCCCACCGGTAGCGTGGAAGACGGGGGCGCCCCCGGGGCCACCGCCGACGACGACCACCTCTCGTCCGCCACCGGCGACCTCGCCCGCCAGTGCCTTGCCAGGCCCGCGGCTGCCGAAGCTTTGCCGGGCCGCACCTGCCGGTGCCTTTCCGGAGCCGCGCCCGCCGAAGCCCTACCTCCCAATCCGCCGCCCGCCCTCGTCCCCGCCGCGCCCTGTGGACAACTCCGGCCACCCGCACCCGCGAGCCCGCGAAACTGCCGGTCCCCACCGGTAGCGTGGAAGACGGGGGGCGCCCCCAGGCCCCCCCCGCACCAGCCCACCCCGCCCAGCCGGTGTGACGCGGCGAACGGTCCCCCAACCGGCCGGACTACCCTTGGCGCCCATGAGCGTGGTCTACGACTGCAGCAAGCGGGAGACCCGGGCCGACGGGCTGGCCGCCGCGGCCGGGGCCGTCCGGTCGAGCCGGCTGGTCGTCCTGCCGACCGACACCGTCTACGGCATCGGGGCCGATGCCTTCGACGCCGGCGCCGTGCAGGCGCTGCTGCGTGCCAAGAACCGCGGGCCGGACATGCCGGTCGGGGTGCTCGTCGGCTCCTGGTCCACTGTGGACGGACTGGTGCTCGGGGTGCCGCCGCAGGCGCGGGCGCTCATCGAAGCCTTCTGGCCCGGTGACCTCTCCATCGTTTTGCCGCACGCGCCGAGCCTGCAGTGGAACCTCGGCGACGCCCGCGGCACCGTCATGCTCCGGATGCCGCTGCACCCGGTGGCGCTGGAACTGCTGCGCGACGTCGGCCCGATGGCCGTCTCCAGCGCGAACGTCTCCGGGCGGCCGCCCGCCAGCACCGCGCAGGAGGCGCAGGAGCAGCTCGGCGACTCGGTTGCGGTGTACCTCGACGGCGGTTCGAGCGGCGAGCCCGTCGCCTCGAGCATCGTGGACCTCACCGGTACCGAACCGGTCGTGCTGCGCGAGGGCGCGGTGGGCAAGGAAGCCATCGCGGAGGTGCTGGGTGTGCCCGCGGAATCGTTGGCCTGAAGCCGGATCGAGCGGGATTCCGCGGCACGATAGCGTGTCGCGGGTGACCCCGACCCCGCGAGCGTGACGCACCCGTGCCGCCCACATCCGGTCTCCTCCCCATCCGGGAATACATCCTCGTCGCGCTGACCGCGACGGCCGTGACCTACCTGCTCACCGGTGTCGTGCGCCGGATCGCGATCCGGGTCGGCGCGATCGCCAACCCGCGCGCCCGCGACGTGCACGTCGCCCCGATCCCGCGGATGGGCGGCGTCGGCATCTACCTCGGCGTGGCCGCCGCGATGGGGCTGGCCCACCAGCTGCCCGCGCTGTCGCACGGCTTCGACGCCTCGTTCGACTCGGTCGGCGTGCTGCTCGCCGCCGGGGTCATCTCGCTGATCGGCGCGCTCGACGACCGGTTCGAACTGGACGCCTGGACGAAGCTCGCCGGCCAGGTGATGTGCGCCGGGATCCTGGTCATCTTCGGCGTGCAGTGGGTGTCGTTCTGGGTGCCGTGGGGCGGCACCGGCGGCTCGTTCGGGTCGGTGCTGGTGCTCGACAAGAACCAGGGCGCGCTGCTCACCGTCGTCATGGTCGTGGTGATGGTCAACGCGATGAACTTCGTCGACGGCCTCGACGGGCTGGCCGGCGGCCTCGGCTTCATCGCGGCCGCCGCCACCTGCGCGTTCTCACTCGGGCTGCTCGACAGCTCCGGCGGCGACGTCGGCACCTACCCGCCCGCGCTGATCGCGGCCACCCTCGCCGGCGCCTGTCTGGGCTTCCTGCCCTACAACTTCCAGCCCGCCAAGATCTTCATGGGCGACTCCGGCTCGATGATGATCGGCCTGATGCTCGCGGGCGCGACGACGTCGGCGTCCGGGCGCGTGCCGTACCCGCAGTTCAGCGGCAAGGACGCGATCGCGCTGCTCTCGCCGCTGGTCGTCGTGGCGGCGGTGCTGTTCGTGCCGATGCTGGACCTGATCATGGCGGTGGTCCGGCGCACCCGCCGCGGCGAAAGCCCGTTCGCGGCCGACAAGATGCACCTGCACCACCGGCTGCTGGAGATCGGCCACTCCCAGCGCCGCGCGGTCCTGCTGATCTACCTGTGGGCCGGGATCCTCGCCTTCGGCGCGGTGTCGGTGACGCTGTTCGACGACGCCGCGGCGCTGTGGATCATCGGGGTCGGGCTGGTGTTCGCGGTGGTGGTTTCGATCGTCCCGCGGCTGCGCTCGCGCAACCAGCCCGGAACCTGACCAGCGGGGTTCTCTACACTCGGTGGCGAACCGAGCAGGGAGCCAGTGTGAGCGAAACCGAAACGCCCGAGCAGGAGAACCCGCACGCCAAGGTGGTGCTGCAGGCCGCCCGCGCGATGACGAAGGCTTCGCTGCTGGTGACCCCGCCCGCGGTGATCGTCTGCATCGCCCTGTTCAGCATCCTGAACGGCCTGCCCGGTTTCCTGGGCTCGCTGGTCGGCGGCGTGCTCGCGATGCTGGCGTCGCTGTCCACCCTCGGCATGATGAAGTTCAGCGCCGGCCAGGACCCGATGTTCGTCATGGTCATCGCGCTCGGCGGGTACGTCGTCAAGGTCGTCCTGCTCTTCGGGGCGCTGACCCTGCTGAAGGGCGTCACCGCGCTGCACCCGATGTCGCTCGGCATCACGATGATCGTCGCCATCCTGCTCGCCGCCGCGGCCGAGTTCGCCGCCTTCCGCAAGACCAAGATCCCGACGATCATCCCCTCCTGACGCTGTCCGTTTTGCCGCGGACTTCCGTTACTCTTCGTGCACCCGCCTGCGGCCGCCTGAGTGTGACCGGCGTCACCAAAGTGCGCTTTCGTGCGCACTGCGGAACGTGACCGGGACCCCTCGCCTGCGGTGATCCGGTGCCGGTCCCGGCCCGGGCCGGACCTGGGTCCCGGGTCGACCCGGGACCTAAGTCCTGGGCTGATCGGTGGGGATGGAGTACGGCTGTACGGCACCGATTGACCTGCTGGTATGGTCCGCGTCAAGGGTGGCGGCCTCGGCCGCGCGCTCCCTGAGACGAACCGCGATCAGCAGTGTGGCGACCGAGTGGTTCCGCCCCTGCGCAGCTGGTCCGAAGTAGACCGCAGGGCAGTGTTCACGCGAGACAACCCCGTGTGCAGAACGTGAAGGTGTGTTCTGCGAACCGTGGGGTAGCCGCCTCCGGCGTCCCGATACGTATCGGGTACGTTAAGTCCAGATCGTGACGATTCCCCCGGCGGAGTGAACGCCGGCCGGGAGAACCGGAAGGAGCCCAGTGGGCGCGCTGGTACTGACCGAGGGCGGCACTTTCACGCCCCCCGGTGTGGCGGACTTCAACCTGCCGCCTCTTTTCGGCTCCGGGTACTGGGGCAGCTTCACCAAGCCGATGCTGCTCGTGGTGATCTCGCTGGTCATCATCGTCGCCTACTTCATGCTGGCGTCCCGGAAGCTGAAGGTCGTCCCCGGCAAGGGACAGTTCATCGCCGAGTCGATCTACAACTTCGGCCGCAACAACATCGCGCGGGAGCAGATCGGCTCGAAGGACTTCAAGCCGTTCATCCCGCTGGTGCTCGGCCTGTTCGTCTTCGTGCTGGTGAACAACCTGTTCGGGATCATCCCGTTCTTCCAGTTCCCGACGATGGCGCGGATCGGGTTCCCGCTGGCGCTGTCCGTCCTGGTCGTTTATCCGGTGTACCACTACGTCGGCATCAAGCGCCACGGCTTCGGGCACTACCTGAAGAAGGAACTGGCGCCGCCGGGCATCCCCGGATTCGTGCTGCCGCTCTACTCGACCATCGAGTTCGCGCAGAAGTTCTTCATCGCGCCGGCCACGCTCGCCATCCGAGTCTTCGCCGCGATGTTCGCCGGGCACCTCATCATCATGGTGTTCACGCTCGGCGGCAGCTTCCTGCTGACGGAGACCGACGGCTTCGGCCTGAAGCTCGTTTCGCCGATCGCGTTCATCTTCGCGATCCTGATGACCTTCCTCGAGGCCTTCATCCAGGTGCTGCAGGCCTTCATCTTCGCCCTGCTGTCGGCCGGGTACATCGGCGCCGCGCTGGCGTCGGAGCACTGAGAACACAAGCCCCCGATCCACGCGAGCGCGTGGACCGAAGTGAAGGGAAATGCACGTGAGCAACATCGTTCTGGCCCAGGCCGCGGAGCAGGCTGCCAACATCAACCCCGGCCTTGCCGCCATCGGTTACGGCCTGGGCGCGATCGGCCCGGGCATCGGTGTGGGCCTGATCTTCGCCGCCGTCATCAACGGCACCGCGCGTCAGCCGGAGGCGCAGGGCAAGCTGCAGGGCATCGGCTTCTCGACCTTCGTGCTGACCGAGGTCCTCGCCCTGATCGGCATCGTCATCTACTTCATCGCCTCCGCCGCCTGAGTTCGGTTAGCTCATCGCTTAAGGAGACGTTGTGCTGAAGACGGACCTGGTGTTGGCCGCCGAGAAGGCGCCCAACCCGATCATCCCGCACATTCCCGAGGTCATCCTCGGGCTCGTCGCCTTCCTCATCCTGCTGTTCGTCCTCAAGAAGTACGTCGTTCCGCGCTTCGAAGCGGCGTACGAAGAGCGCGCCCAGATGATCGAAGGCGGCATCGAGAAGGCGGAGAAGGCCCAGGCTGCGGCCGAGGACGCGCTCGCCAAGTACAAGGCGCAGCTGGCCGAGGCCCGCACCGAAGCCGCGAAGATCCGCGACGACGCCCGGCTCGAAGCCGAGCAGATCAAGGCGGAGCTGCGGGCCGAGGCCGAGGCCGAGTCCCAGCGCATCGTCGCCCAGGGCCAGGCCCAGCTGCAGGCCCAGAAGGCGCAGATCATCGCCGAGCTGCGGGCCGACATGGGCCGCAACGCCGTCGAGCTGGCCAGCCGGATCGTCGGCGAATCGCTCGAGGACGAGGTGCGCCGCCGTGGCACCGTCGACCGGTTCCTCGCGGAACTGGAGACCGCCGGTGCCTCCAACGGAGCGGGGAAGTAACCGGAATGACGCTGCATGCTGCGAGCCGTGAAGCGCTCGGCCTCGCCGAGGAACGCCTCGGCGAGGTTCTGGCCGACGCGGGAGCCGACGCGGCCACGGTCGGCGACGAGCTGCTCTCGGTCGTCGACCTGCTGGACCGGGAGATCGGCCTGCGCCGGGCGGTGAGCGACGCCTCGGCGGCGCCGGAGTCGCGCACCGCGCTGGTGCGCCGGCTGTTCGACGGCAAGCTGTCCGAACCGGCCCTGAAGGTGCTCGACGCCGTGGCGGGCAGCCGCTGGTCCAGCCCCCGTGAGCTGACCGACGGGCTCGAGTCGCTCGGGCGCTCGGCCCTGCTCACCTCGGCGGAGAAGACCGGGAACGTCGACACCGTCGAATCCCAGCTCTTCCAGGTCGCGCGGGTCGTGGCCAACCACCCGGAGCTCGAGGCCGCGCTGTCGGACCTGACCGGTCCGGCCGACGCCAAGCGCACGCTGGTGCGCGGGCTGTTCGCCGACAAGGTGGACGTGGTCACCGAGACCCTCGTCGAGCAGGTCGTCCGCCGGGCCAAGGGCCGCGGCGTCGGCATCGGGCTCGACAAGCTGGTCAAGCTGGCCGCGGAGCGGCGTCAGCGTTCGGTGGCCTACGTGACCAGTGCGAACGCCCTGTCCGACGAGCAGGTCGCGCAGCTGAGCGCGAAGCTCGACGACATCTACGGGCGGCCGATCGCGCTGCACGTCGAGGTCGACCCCCGGCTCGGCGGCGGGCTCGTCGTCCGCGTCGGCGACGAGGTCATCGACGGGAGCGCGGCGGGACAGCTGGCGGCGTTGCGCAGGCGGCTGGCCCGGGCGTAGCCCCGGTCACACAAGACTTTGCATACTGGCAAGAACGAAGCGAGAGCGGGAAAGACATGGCCGAGCTGACGATCTCCTCGGATGAGATCCGTAGCGCGATCGAGAACTACGTCTCGAGTTACGCCCCGGACGTGAGCCGGGAAGAAGTTGGCACCGTGGTGGACGCCGGCGACGGCATCGCCCACGTCGAGGGCCTGCCCTCGGCCATGGCCAACGAGCTGCTCGAGTTCCCCGGCGGCGTCCTGGGCGTCGCACTGAACCTGGACGCGCGCTCCATCGGTGCCGCGATCCTCGGCGACTTCGAAAGCATCGAAGAGGGCCAGCAGGTCAAGCGCACCGGTCAGGTCCTGTCGGTGCCGGTCGGTGACGGCTACCTCGGCCGCGTCGTCAACCCGCTGGGCCAGGCGATCGACGGCCTCGGCGACATCGAGACCACCGAGCGCCGCGCGCTGGAGCTGAAGGCCGCCTCGGTGGTCGAGCGCCAGCCGGTGTCGGAGCCGCTGCAGACCGGCATCACCGCCATCGACGCGATGACGCCGATCGGCCGTGGCCAGCGCCAGCTGATCATCGGTGACCGCAAGACGGGCAAGACCGCCGTCGCCGTGGACACGATCATCAACCAGAAGGCCAACTGGGAGACCGGCGACCCGCAGAAGCAGGTCCGCTGCATCTACGTCGCGGTCGGCCAGAAGGGCTCCACGATCGCCGCCGTGAAGAAGTCCCTCGAGGACGCCGGCGCGCTGGAGTACACCACGATCGTCGCGGCCCCCGCGTCCGACTCGGCCGGCTTCAAGTGGATCGCGCCGTACACCGGCTCGGCCATCGGCCAGCACTGGATGTACGAGGGCAAGCACGTCCTCATCGTGTTCGACGACCTGACCAAGCAGGCCGACGCCTACCGCGCGATCTCGCTGCTGCTGCGCCGCCCGCCGGGCCGCGAGGCGTTCCCCGGCGACGTCTTCTACTTGCACTCCCGCCTGCTGGAGCGCTGCGCGAAGCTGTCGGACGAGCTGGGCGCCGGCTCGCTGACCGGTCTCCCGATCATCGAGACCAAGGCGAACGACGTGTCGGCCTACATCCCGACCAACGTCATCTCGATCACCGACGGCCAGTGCTTCTTCCAGTCGGACCTGTTCAACGCCGGCCAGCGCCCGGCCATCGACGTGGGCATCTCGGTGTCCCGCGTGGGTGGTGCCGCGCAGGTCAAGGCGATGAAGTCGGTCTCCGGTTCGCTCCGGATCGACCTCTCGCAGTACCGCGAGCTGGAGGCGTTCGCCGCCTTCGCTTCGGACCTCGACGACGCCTCGAAGGCGCAGCTCGAGCGCGGTGCCCGGCTGTACGAGGTGCTCAAGCAGCCGCAGTACTCGCCGATCCCGGTCGAGGAGCAGGTCTGCACGGTGTGGCTGGGCACGAACGGTCACTACGACTCGGTCCCGACCGAGGACGTGCGCCGCTTCAACCTCGAGTTCCTCGACTCGGCCCGCCGCAAGCACCAGGACGTCCTGGGCGCGATCCGCGACTCCGGCAAGTTCGAGGACGAGACGGCCGACAAGCTGGTCGCCGCGGTGAACGAGTTCAAGAAGGAGTTCACCACGTCCGAGGGCAAGTCCCTGGTCGAGGCGGACACCGACGCGATGGACGCCGACAAGGTCGGGCAGGAGACCGTCAAGGTCAACAAGCCCGCCCCGAAGAAGTGAGCTGGTAGCTCATGGCCGCACAACTCCGGGAACTCCGGTCGCGCATCAAGGCGACCAAGTCGATCGGCAAGATCACCAAGGCGATGGAGCTCATCGCCACCGCGCGCATCACCAAGGCGCGGGCTCGGGTCGCCGCTTCCCGGCCGTACGCGGACGAGATCACCAAGGTGCTCTCGGCGCTGGCCGGCGCGGCCACCACGCTCGACCACCCCATGCTGGTCGAGCGCCCGAACCCGAAGCGGGCCGCCGTCCTGGTCGTGACCAGTGACAAGGGCCAGTGCGGTGGGTACAACTCCAACGTGCTGCGCGCGACCGAAGAGCTGCTGGCCCTCCTCCGCTCGGAGGGCAAGGAGCCCCAGGTCTACGTCACCGGCAACAAGGGGCTGAACTACTACCGGTTCCGGGGCCGCGAGGTCGTGGACGGCTGGACGGGCTTCTCCGACCAGCCGGGCTACACCAACGCGGTCCAGGCCGGCGAAGCCCTGGTCGAGTCGTTCATGCGCGGCGTCGACGACGAGCACGGCAACGCCGACGGCATCACGGGTGTCGACGAGATCCACATCGTCTACACCGAGTTCGTGTCGATGCTGACCCAGCGGCCGACGGCCAAGCGCGTCGCCCCGCTCGAGGTCGAGTACTCCGAGGGAGAAGAGGAGAAGCCCGCCGGGCTGCTCCCCAGCTACGAGTTCGAGCCCAGTGCCGACAAGCTGCTGGACTCGCTCCTGCCGAAGTACATCAACACGCGGCTCTACGCGGCCCTCCTCGAGTCCGCGGCGTCCGAGCTGGCCGCCCGCCGGACGGCGATGAAGGCCGCGTCGGACAACGCGAACGAGCTGGTCGGCAACCTGACGCGGGAGATGAACCAGGCCCGCCAGGCGCAGATCACCCAGGAGATCTCCGAAATCGTCGGTGGCGCGAACGCGCTCACCGCAGCAGGAAGTGATGATTGATGACCAGTACTGAAGCCCCGCGCGCCAAGGGGCGCATCGTGTCGGTGACCGGTCCGGTCGTCGACGTCGAGTTCCCGCGCGGTTCCGTGCCCGACCAGTTCAACGCCCTCAAGGTCGAGATCGAGTTCGAGCAGCTGCGCAAGACGGTGACCCTCGAGGTCGCCAGCCACCTGGGCGACAACCTCGTCCGCACGATTTCGCTCCAGCCGCAGGACGGCCTGGTCCGCGGCGCCGAGGTCACCGACACCGGCGGCCCGATCACCGTCCCGGTCGGCGACAAGGTCAAGGGCCACGTCTACAACGCCCTCGGCGAGTGCCTCGACGAGCCCGGCTACGGCGAGGACCTCGAGCGCTGGGGCATCCACCGCAGCGCCCCGTCCTTCGACCAGCTCGAGGGCAAGACCGAGATGCTGGAGACCGGCCTCAAGGTCGTCGACCTGCTCACCCCGTACGTCCAGGGTGGCAAGATCGGCCTGTTCGGCGGTGCCGGCGTCGGCAAGACGGTGCTCATCAAGGAGATGATCACCCGTGTCGCCCGGAACTTCGGTGGTACGTCGGTGTTCGCCGGGGTCGGCGAGCGCACCCGTGAGGGCAACGACCTCTTCCTGGAGATGTCCGAGGACGGCGTCATCAACGACACCGCCCTCATCTTCGGCCAGATGGACGAGCCGCCGGGCACGCGCATGCGCGTCGCGCTGTCCGCGCTGACCATGGCGGAGTACTTCCGCGACGTCCAGAACCAGGACGTGCTGCTGTTCATCGACAACATCTTCCGGTTCACCCAGGCCGGCTCGGAGGTGTCGACCCTGCTGGGCCGCATGCCGTCCGCCGTGGGTTACCAGCCGACGCTGGCCGACGAGATGGGGCAGCTGCAGGAGCGGATCACCTCGACCCGGGGTCGTTCGATCACCTCGATGCAGGCGATCTACGTCCCCGCGGACGACTACACCGACCCGGCCCCGGCCGCGACGTTCGCCCACCTGGACGCCACCACCGAGCTCTCCCGGTCGGTGTTCCAGAAGGGCATCTTCCCGGCGGTGGACCCGCTGGCGTCGACGTCGACGATCCTCGACCCGGCCATCGTCGGCGAGGACCACTACCGCGTCGCCTCCGAGGTCATCCGGATCCTGCAGAAGTACAAGGAGCTGCAGGACATCATCGCGATCCTCGGGATGGACGAGCTCTCGGAAGAGGACAAGCTGACCGTTCAGCGCGCGCGCCGCATCGAGCGGTTCCTGTCGCAGAACATGCTGGTCGCCGAGGCGTTCACGCAGATCCCGGGCTCGACGGTGCCGCTGTCGGAGACCATCGAGTCGTTCGACCGCATCGCCAAGGGTGACTTCGACCACTACCCGGAGCAGGCGTTCCTGGGCATCGGTGGCCTCGAGGACCTCGAGAAGAAGTACAAGGAAATCACCAAGAAGTGAGTTCCTGACGACGGCGGGGGCAGTGTCCTATGTGGACTCGGGCCCCCGCCGTTCTCATAGCTTGAGTCAGACCTATTACACTCGGTGGCAACACCCCGAGTTAAGGAGTGCTACGTGGCCGAGATGTCCGTGGAGCTGGTGGCCGTCGAGCGCCGTCTCTGGTCGGGTACCGCCACTTTCGTGGTGGCCCAGACCACCGAGGGTGAGATCGGCATCATGGCCGGTCACGAACCCGTGCTCGGGCAGCTCGTCGAGGGTGGCGTGGTCAAGGTGACGACCACCGACGGTGAGACGGTCTGCGCGGCCGTGCACGGGGGGTTCCTCTCCGTCACCGGCACCGGGGTGAGCATCCTCGCCGAGAGCGCCGAGCTTTCCGACGAGATCGACGTCGAGGCGGCCAAGGCGGCCCTGACCGGGGACGACGAGACCGAGCGGGCGAGGGCCTCGGCCCAGCTCCGCGCAGCGGGTCAGTCGGCCTGAGCGCGAGACGGGCAGGAGCCGGGCCGTGAAGATCACCGTGGTCGTAGTGGGGCTCCTGATCGTGCTCGCGGTGCTGGCCGCCTGGTACGGCCAGCGGTGGATCCGGATGCGCCGCGGCGGTGGCGTGAGCGTCGCACTGCGGTGGCGTCCGGACAACCCGCGGTCCAGCTGGCACCTGGGGCTGGGCCGCTACGAGGGCGACGAGTTCGTCTGGTACCGGGTGTGGAGCCTGCGGACCGGCGCCGACCGCGTCTTCCAGCGGGAAAGCATGCAGATCGCCGACCGCCGCGACCCGTCCGGCACCGAGGCCTACGCCGTTCCGGAGGGCTCGACGGTGCTGCGGTGCGAGTCGGAGACCCAGGAGGCGATCGAGATCGCCATGGGTCCGGGCGCACTCACCGGCTTCCTTTCGTGGCTCGAGTCCGCCCCACCCGGGCGGCGCCTCCCGCGCGCCTCGTAGCGGGCCTACCGTGGAGGCCATGATTCTCATCGTGGTCAAGTGGCCGGTGAAACCCGAGTACGCGGAAAGCTGGCCGGAGATCGTCGCGGACTACACCGCGAACACCCGTGCCGAGGACGGCAACCGGTTCTTCGAGTGGTCCCGCAGCCTCGAGGACGAGAACACCTACGTGCTGGTCGAGGGTTTCGACGGCCAGGACGCGGCGGTCGCGCACGTCGGCTCCGACCACTTCAAGTGGGCGGTCGGGAACCTCGGCGCGTACATCAGCGACAACCCGCAGATCATCAACGTCCAGGACGCCTCCGACTGGGGCCCGATGGCGGAAATCGCGCCGCACTAAACTCGGGGTGTGACCCTCGTCGAGATCCCCGGCTCCAAGTCCGTCACCGCCCGTGGCCTCTTCCTGGCCGCCGCCGCGCACGGCACCACCGTCCTCGGCCGCCCGCTGCACTCGGACGACACCGAGGGCTTCGCCGAGGGCCTGGTCAAGCTGGGCTACCGGGTCGACCGGCAGCCGGAGGCGTGGACCATCGAGGGCCGCCCCGCGGGGCCCGGGGTCGCTTCGGCGGACGTCTTCTGCCGCGACGGCGCGACGACGGCCCGGTTCCTGCCCGCGCTGGCCGCGGCCGGCACCGGGACGTTCGCCTTCGACGCGTCCGACCAGATGCGTCGCCGCCCGCTCGGGCCGCTGACCGACGCCCTGCAGGAGCTGGGCGTCGACCTGGAGTTCCGCGGCGAGCCGGGCCACCACCCGCTGACGGTCCGCGCGAACGGCATCAAGGGCGGCGAGCTGACCCTGGACGCGGGGTTGTCGTCGCAGTTCCTGACGGCGTTGCTGCTGGTCGGGCCGCTGACCGCGGAGGGCCTGCGCATCACGGTCACCGACCTCGTGTCGGTGCCGTACGTCGAGATCACGCTGGAGATGATGCGCCGCTTCGGCGTCGACGTCCGCCGCGAGGGCCAGACGTTCGTGGTCCCGGCGCAGCCGTACCAGGCGTGCGAGTACCCGGTGGAGCCGGACGCGTCGACGGCGAGCTACTTCCTGGCCGCGGCCGCGGTCACCGGCCGCACGGTGACCATCCCGGGGCTGGGCTCCGACGCCCTGCAGGGGGACGTGAAGTTCTCCGACGTGCTGCGCGAGATGGGCGCGCACGTCGAGCTGACGCCGGACTCGGTGACGGTCGCCGGCCCGTCGGACGGCCTTCGCGGCGTCACGGTCAACATGCGCGACATCTCGGACACGGTCCCGACCCTGGCGGCGATCGCCCCGTTCGCGTCCGGCCCGGTGCGCATCGAGGACGTCTACAACACCCGCATCAAGGAGTGCGACCGGCTCGACGCGTGCGAGGAGAACCTGCGCGCGATGGGCATCGAGGTCGAGACGGGCCGCGACTGGATCGAGATCCAGCCGGGCGAGCCGACGGGCACCCTGGTCACATGCCGCCGCGACCACCGGATCGCGATGGCGTTCAGCATCACCGGCTTGCTGACCGAAGGCATCACGCTGGACGATCCGGACTGCGTGAAGAAGACGTTCCCCGGCTTCCACCAGGCGCTGGGCGCGCTGCGGGAGAGCTGGGGGATCTAGGGCTGCCCGCCCGGCTGCCACAGGACGTCGCCGTCCGGGTTGGCCAGCCGGGCGAGGATGAACAGCAGGTCCGAGAGCCGGTTCAGGTACTTCACCGCCACCGGGTTCGTCGTCTCCGGCTCGGCCTCGTGCACAGCCCAGGCCGACCGCTCCGCCCGCCGCGCCACCGTGCGCGCCTGGTGCAGGAACGCCGCGCCCGGCGTGCCGCCCGGCAGGATGAACGACGTCAGCTTCGGCAGGCGCTCGTTGAACTCGTCGCACCAGCCTTCCAGGCGCTCGACGTACTTCTCGGTGATCCGCAGCGGCGGGTACGGCGGGTCGTCGGAGATCGGTAGGCAGAGGTCCGCGCCGACGTCGAAGAGATCGTTCTGCACCGCACGCAGCACGTCCGTCACTTCGGACGGCAGCGCACCGACCGCGATGGCCAGGCCGAGCACCGAGTTCGTCTCGTCGGTGTCCGCGTACGCGGCCAGGCGAGCCGAGGTTTTGGGCACGCGTGACCCGTCGCCGAGCGCGGTCGTGCCGTTGTCGCCGACCTTCGTGTAGACGCGGTTGATGCGAACGACCATGAACCCACCATAGCGGCCCCCGCCCGGGCCGAATCCGGGCGAGAGGGCATGATTGGCGGCCATGAGCGAGCACTTCGACGTGCATGGCGGAGCCCGGCTGGTCGGCGAGGTCGACGTGGTCGGCGCCAAGAACAGCGTGCTGAAGCTGATGGCCGCGGCCCTCCTCGCGGAGGGCACCACGACCATCACGAACTGCCCGCAGATCCTGGACGTCCCGCTGATGGGCGACGTGCTGCGGAGCGTCGGCTGCGAGGTCGTCATCGAGGGCGACACGGCCACCATCACGACGCCGGCCGAGCTGTCGCACCGCGCGGACTCCGCAGCGATGGGCAAGCTGCGCGCGTCCGTCTGCGTGCTGGGGCCGCTGGTCGGCCGGCTGAAGCAGGCCGTCGTGGCGCTGCCGGGCGGCGACGCGATCGGCTCGCGCCCGCTGGACATGCACCAGAACGGCCTGCGCAAGCTGGGCGCGACGAGCACGATCGAGCACGGCTGCGTCGTCGCGAAGGCCGAGACGCTGGTCGGCGCGCAGATCTGGCTGGACTTCCCGAGCGTCGGCGCGACCGAGAACATCCTGATGGCGGCCGTGCTGGCCGAGGGCACCACGGTCATCGACAACTGCGCGCGCGAGCCGGAGATCGTCGACATCTGCACGATGCTGACCGAGATGGGCGCGAAGATCGAAGGCGCCGGGACGTCGACGCTGACGGTGCACGGCGTGGAGCAGCTGCACCCGACGACGCACAGCGTGATCGGCGACCGGATCGTGGGCGCGACCTGGGCGTTCGCCGCCTCGATGACCCGCGGCGACATCACCGTGCGCGGGGTCAACCCGCACCACCTCGACCTGGTGCTGAACAAGCTGCAGCTGGCCGGCGCGGACGTCGAGACGTTCGGCGACAAGGGTTTCCGCGTGGTCCAGCCGGAGCGCCCGAAGGCGGTCGACTGGGTGACGCTGCCGTACCCCGGCTTCGCGACCGACCTGCAGCCGTTCGCGGTGGCGCTGTCGGCGGTGTCGGAAGGCACGTCGATGATCACGGAGAACGTCTACGAGGCGCGCTTCCGGTTCATCGAGGAGATGGTCCGGTTGTCGGGCGACGCCCGCACCGACGGCCACCACGCGGTGGTCCGCGGGGTCGAGAAGCTCTCGAGCGCGCCGGTCTGGGCGTCGGACATCCGCGCCGGCGCCGGGCTGGTGCTGGCGGGCCTGTGCGCGGACGGCGTCACCGAGGTCTGGGACGTCTTCCACATCGACCGCGGCTACCCGCACTTCGTCGAGAACCTCAACCGCCTGGGCGCGAACATCAAGCGCGTCGCCGGCGAGCCCGACCGGAAGTGAGTTAGCCGCGGTTAACGGGAACCGGCCGGCTCAGCCGCCCTGCGCGCCGAGCGCGCGCAGGGCGTACGCCACCAGCCGGTCCACGTAGTCCGGCTCCGCCTCGGCCTGCCGGACCACCAGGCGCCAGTAGATCGGCGCCGCCAGGACGTCGAGCGCCAGCTCCATGTCCAGGTCCTCCGGGAGTTCGCCGCGCGCGATGGCGCGGCGCAGCATCGCCTCGCCGACCTCGCGCCGCGGCCCGCCGATGGCCCCGCGCAGGCCGTCGCCGTAGCCCGGGTTGCGGGCGTCCTCCGCGACCAGGTCGGGCAGGATCCGCGAGAACAGCGGGTGCGTGAGCCAGTCGATCAGCGCCTGCATCGTTTCGCGCAGGTCGCCGCGCAGTGAACCGGTGTTCACGTCGGCCGCGCGGGCCACGCTGAAGTCCGTCACCACGGACGCGATCATGTAGGCCTTCGACGTCCAGCGCCGGTACAGCGCGCTCTTGCTGACGCCGGCGCGTTTCGCGACGGCTTCCATCGAGAGCCGCCCGTAGCCCTGCTCGGCGAGTTCCCACATGACGGCCTCGGTGATCGCCTGCGTGACCTCGGGCTGGAGGACCGCGGCGCCGGTCGGGGTGCGTGCCATGGGCGCAGTGTAGCGGGTGGACGGGACGGTACCGTCCCGTCTATGGTTGACGTCGGGACGGTACCGTACCGTCCAAACGTCGAGGGAGGCTGCGATGCGCGACTTCGTCGAGCACGCGCTCGAACTGCTGCTCAAGCACGACATGACCGGGTTCGCCGGGCTCTGGGCCGAGGACGGCGTCCTCGAGTTCCCGTTCGCCGGCCCGGGCTACCCGAAGCGCGTCGAAGGGCGCGACGCGATCCGCGAGTACCTGCGGGACTACCCGAACCTGCTCGACATCCGCGAGATCACGGCCAAGACCGTGCACGAAACGACCGAGCCGGGCGTGGTCGTCGCCGAGTTCACCGCCGCCGGGGTCGTGGTGGCCACGCAGCGGCCGTACGAGCTGTCGTACATCGCCGTGATCACGGTCGAGGACGGTGCGATCCGCACCTACCGCGACTACTGGAGTCCGCAGGCCGCGGCGGAGATCCTCGGCGGCGTCGACGCGCTGACGGCGGCGTTCAGTGACTGAAATTCTGGTCCTCGGCGGCACCGGCACGACCGGCCGCCGCGTCGTGGCGGGCCTGCGCGCGAACGGCGTCACCGCGCGGGCGGCCACCCGCAAGCCGGCGGAACCCGGGCAGGTCCGGTTCGACTGGGCCGACCGCGCCACCCACGCCGGTGCGCTGCGCGGGGTGTCGGCGCTGTACCTGCTGCCGCCGATCGGCGAGGCCGAGCCCGCGCGGCTGGTGGAGCCGTTCCTCGGCGACGCGCTGGCCGCCGGCGTGCGGCGGGTCGTGCTGCTCAGCTCGTCGGCCGTCACCGCGGACACGCCCGGGCTCGGCGACCTGCAGCGGCTGGTGCGTACCGCGCCGGAGTGGGCCGTGCTGAAGCCGTCGTGGTTCATGCAGAACTTCACCGGCGAGCACCTGGTCGCCCAGGGTGTCCGGGACGGTGAGATCGTCACGGCCACGGGCGATGCGCGGGTCGCCTTCGTCGACGCCGGCGACATCGCCGCCGTCGCCGTCCGCGCGCTGACCGACGCGGCACCGCACAACGCGGAGCACGTCCTGACCGGCCCGGAGGCCATCAGCTACGCCGAAGCCGCAGCGATCGTTTCCGCGCACCTCGGACGGACGGTACGGCACCGTCCCGTCGCCACCGCGGAGTTCGCCACGCGGCTGACCGCGGCCGGGTTCCCCGCCGGGTTCGCCCGCGTGCTGGCCGCGCTGGACGAAGACGTCCGCCGCGGCGCCGAAGACCGCATCACCCGGACCGTCGAGCAGATCGCCGGCCGGCCCGCCCGTTCGTTCGCCACTTTCGTGCAGGAGGAACTCCGATGAAGCAGCTGATGTTCGAAGAAGATGTGCAGTTCTGGTTCGAGACCCTGCGCCTGTTCGGCCACGCGGCCTACGGCGGTTCGGACTTCGGCGAGGTCGTCGCCGCGGCGTCGGCCGTGACAGCGGGCGACTACGACAGCTGGCACGACGCCTACCGCGCCATGGCCGACCGGCTGTACGCCGAAGCGGCCGACGCGGGCCCGGTGACGGCGCGGGACCTGCTGCTGCGCGCGTCGACGTACTACTTCTCCTCGGAGTTCTTCCTGCACGGCAACCCGGCGGACCCGCGGATCGCGGCGGCCTACGACCGGAGCGTCGAGTGCTTCCGGCGTGCGGGTGTCGCGGAGCCGGTCGAAATCCCTTACGAGGGAACGGTTCTCAGCGGGTACCTCTACCGCGCGCCCGGTGCCGGGCCGAAGCCGTTGCTGATCATGCACAACGGGTTCGACGGCAGCGCCGAGGAGCTGCACTACATGGGCGCGGCCGCCGGCGCGGAGCGCGGCTACCACGTGCTGACCTTCGACGGCCCCGGGCAGCCGAGCGCGATCCGGCGGGAGAAGCTCGTGTTCCGCCCGGACTGGGAGCACGTCGTCACGCCGGTCGTGGACTTCGCGCTGACGCTCGACGGCGTCGACCCGGCGCGGATCGCGCTGCTCGGCGTAAGCCTGGGCGGGGAGCTGGCGCCGCGCGCGGCGGCGTTCGAGGACCGCCTGGCCGCCGTCGTCGCGGTGGACGGCGTGTACGACGCGGGTGCGGCGGTGACGTCGATGCTGCCGTGGCCGCGCGAGGAGATCGTCCGCCGGGCCCGCGCCGAGCACGACGAGGAATTCGACGCCCTGCTCGCCGCGGGACGGCAGGCGAGCCCGACGCTGCGCTGGGCGTGCGACCACGGCCGGTACGTCCTGGGCGCGGCGACGGATCGCGAGTTCGTGGCGAAGTACCTCGAGTACACGCTCGAGGGCGGCGTGGCGGAGAAGATCACGTGCCCGGTCCTGGTGTGCGAAGCGGCCGACGACCTGTTCTTCGGCGGCACGCAGGAAACCGAGCCGCGGAGGCTGTACGCGCACCTGGACGCGCCGAAGACGCTGCTGACGTTCACGGCGGAGGAGGGCGCGGACGCGCACTGCCACGTCGGCGCCCAGCGGCTCGCGGCGGGCCGGATCTACGACTGGCTGGACCGGACGCTCTAGCTTTCGAGCGCGAGGGCGGCGCCGAAGCCGACGAGGGCGGTGCCGGTCGCGCCGTCCAGCACCCGGCGGACCCGGCGCCGTCCCAGCCAGCCACGGACGCGGTGCACGAACAGCAGCAACAGCACCTGCCACACCACGCCCAGCGCCGCGACCGTGTACGCCAGCAGCAGCGCGTCACCCTGGCCGGTCACGCCGGGCGTCAGGAACTGCGGCAGCACCGACAGGTACAGCACGATCACCTTCGGGTTCGTGATGTTGGAGAGGAACCCCTCCCGGAACCGCCGTCCCCGGGTCGCGCGGGCGCGGCGGACGTCGGCCAGGGCGTCGTAGTCGCCGCGCCAGGCGCCTCGCAGCGCCTGGATCCCCAGGAACACGAGGTACGCCGCACCGGCCCACTTGAGCGTGAGGAACACCGGCTGCGACCGGGTGAGCACCGCGCCCAGGCCGAGGGCCGCCGCCGTGCCCTGGAGGAAGTTCGCCACCGAGATGCCCGCGCACGCCCAGGCGCCGCCGCGGGGGCCGCCGGTCAGGGCGTTCTTCAGGACGATCATCGTGTCCGGGCCGGGCATCATCGCCAGGAACGCCATCATCGCGGTGAAGCCCGCGTACGTGCTCCAGGTCATCAGGACTCCAGGGCCAAAGCGGCGCCGAAGCCGAGCAGTGCCGTGCCGGTCACGCCGTCGAGGGCGCGGCGGACCCGGCGGCGCTCCAGCCACGCCCGCACGCGGTGCACGAACGCCAGCAGCACCAGCAGCCACAGCACGCCGAGCACGGCGACCGTGTACGCCAGGGCCAGCGCGTCCCACGTCGTCGTGCGGACCGGGTCGAGGAACTGGGGCAGCACCGACAGGTACAGCACCAGCACCTTCGGATTGGTGATGTTGGAGAGGAAGCCCTCGCGGAACCGCCGGAACCCGCCGCCGCGGCGCCGCTGCGCCTGCTCGACGACGTCGTACTTCCCGCGGAACGCCCCGCGCAGCGCCTGGAAACCGAGGAACACGAGGTAGGCCGCGCCGGCCCACTTCAGCGCGATGAACACCGGCTGCGACCGCGCGATCAGGACGCCGAGGCCGAGCGCCGCGGCACTGCCCTGCACCGCGTTGCCGGTGAAGATCCCCAGCGACGCGAGCAGCCCGCCGCGGAACCCGCCGGACAGCGCGTTCTTCAGCATGACCATCGTGTCCGGGCCCGGCGCCAGCACGATCAGGACCACGATGACCAGGTAACTCCCGTACACACTCCACGTCACGGCTCCCCACGCTAATCGACGGCCGCCGCCGGGTCTCGCGGATTTCGGCCACACCGCCGCGGCACTCGGCGGGAGGGGTCCCGGCGGAGTAGTGTTCGGCCATGTCAGCAGGGGAAATCGATCTTTCGCCCGGGGAACGCGTGCTCTGGGCGGGGGAGCCGGTCCAGCGCCCGCTCTACGTCGCCGCGGACGGGGTGACCGCCCCTGCCGGGCTCGTCCTCACCGCCGCCGCGCTCTGGTTCCTGCTGGTGAAAGCGCCGAGCGGCGCGGCGATGGCCGCGGCGGTGGTGGTGCTGGTGATCGGGTTGTACGGGGCCGTCGGCCGGTCGGTCGTCCGCTACCTCGCCCTCGGGCGCACGACGTATGCACTGACGGACAGCCGGATCATCGCGCGCTCGGGACTGTTCCGGCAGAAGGAACGCGCCAGCGAGCTCGCCGGGCTGCCGGCCCCGGTCCTCAAGCCGGGGCCGTCCCGCACCGGGACCATCTCCTTCGGCGGCCCGGGCACGGTGACGCTGATGGGCATCGGCGAACCCAAGCGCGTCCGCGACCTGCTGACCAAGGCCATCGACGAGGCCACGGCCCGCCAGGCGCCGCCGGAATCGGGCAGCTCGGCCGCCTGAGCGGGCAACCGGCACGGGCACCCGGAGCGTCACCCGGCAAAGAACGCCGGGAGGCCGCCGTGGAAGAACCGATCATCGTGCTGCTGCCGGGGGAGCGACTGCTGTGGTCGGGACGGTCCCGTCGCGTCGTTCCGACCGGCCGCGAGTGGTTCCGCATGGCCTTGGGCTCGCTCCTGGTGGCCGGGCCGGTGGCCGCCGGGCTGTCGGACCCGGCCGGCGGGTTCCCCGTCGTGGCCGCGGTCTTCGCGGCCTTCGGTCTCGCCATTGCCTGGGGACCGGTGCTCTGGCGGCTCCGGACGACGCGCCGCGCGGTGTACACGGTGACCGATCAGCGCGTCTTGGTCGCCGACCGCGTCTCGGGCCGCACCCGCGAGGAGTACCTGAGCGACCTGGAGCCGCCGATCCTCGATCCCGGCCAGGACGGCACCGGCACGCTGACGTTGAGGCGGCTCGACGCGTCGGTGAACGTCTTCGGCGTCCCGGTGCCGGTGCGGAACGGGTCGGTCCCGATCGAGCTGTTCACCGTGCCGGACGCCGCCCGGCTCTGCCGGTTGATCGAGGAGGAGCAGGACTGGCATTGAGCGCCAGTCGTCACCCGGACGTGTCCGATTCCACTGCCCAGCTATGTTACCGGCGGGTACACTCGACGGATCGCCCACCGCCGGAGGTGCCCCGTGCCGTACCCAACGGATCGAGAACGAGACCGCCCGTGGGTGATGCGAACCTACGCGGGACATTCCTCGGCGGCCGCATCGAACGAGCTCTACCGGCGCAACCTCGCGAAGGGGCAGACCGGCCTTTCGGTCGCCTTCGACCTGCCCACCCAGACCGGCTACGACCCGGACCACCAGCTCTCGCGCGGTGAGGTCGGCAAGGTCGGCGTGCCGGTGTCGCACATCGGCGACATGCGGCAGCTGTTCGACGGCATCCCGCTCGCCGAGGCCAACACGTCGATGACCATCAACGCGCCGGCCATGTGGCTGCTCGCGCTGTACGTCTCCGTGGCGCGCGAGCAGGCCGAGGCCGAGGGCCGCGACGTCGACGAGGTGCTCGCGAAGCTCGCCGGCACCACCCAGAACGACATCATCAAGGAGTACCTGTCCCGCGGGACCTACATCTTCCCGCCGGGGCCGAGCCTGCGGCTGATCACCGACGTGATCGCGTGGACCGTGCACCACGTCCCGCAGTGGAACCCGATCAACATCTGCAGCTACCACCTGCAGGAAGCCGGTGCGACGCCGACGCAGGAGGTCGCGTACGCGCTGTGCACCGCGATCGCCGTGCTCGACGCGGTCCGCGACTCCGGGCAGGTCGACCAGGCCGACATGGCGAAGGTCGTCGCGCGGATCTCCTTCTTCGTCAACGCCGGTGTCCGGTTCGTCGAGGAGATGTCCAAGATGCGCGCGTTCACCGCGCTCTGGGACGAGCTCACCCGCGACCGCTACGGCGTGACGGACCCCAAGGCCCGTCGCCTGCGCTACGGCGTCCAGGTCAACTCGCTCGGGCTGACCGAGGCGCAGCCGGAGAACAACGTCCAGCGGATCGTGCTGGAGATGCTCGCGGTGTCGCTCTCCCGCGGCGCCCGCGCCCGCGCGATCCAGCTGCCGGCCTGGAACGAAGCCCTCGGCCTGCCCCGGCCGTGGGACCAGCAGTGGGCGCTGCGGATGCAGCAGGTGCTCGCGTTCGAAACCGACCTGCTGGAGTACGAGGACATCTTCGACGGCTCGCACGTCATCCAGGCCAAGGTCGACGAGATCATGGCCGGTGCCCGTGAGGAGATCGCCCGCGTGCAGGACCTCGGGGGCGCGGTCGCCGCGGTCGAGAGCGGCTACATGAAGTCGCAGCTGGTCGCTTCGCTGGCCGAGTACCGCCGCGGGATGGAGCACGGCGAGCGCGTCCTGGTCGGGGTGAACAAGTTCGAGACGACCGAGCCGTCGCCGTTGCAGGCCGAGGGCGCGAAGGCGATCGAGACGGTCGACCCCGCCGCCGAGAAGGCCGCCATCCAGGCCATCGAGGAATGGCGTGGCCAGCGCGACAACGCCGCCGTCGAACGGTCACTGGCCACGCTGAAGGAGCGCGCGCAGACCGCGGAAAACCTCTTCGAGGCCACTGTGGACTGTGCGCGGGCCGGCGTGACCACCGGCGAGTGGGCGGGCGCGCTGCGCGAGGTGTTCGGCGAATACCGGGCGCCCACCGGGGTTTCCGCCTCCGCGGTCGCCGGCACGGGCGACCCCGAGCTGGAGCGGGTGCGCGCGCGGGTCCGGGAAACCGAGGCGGAACTGGGCGAGCGGCTGCGGATCCTGGTCGGCAAGCCGGGCCTCGACGGGCACTCCAACGGCGCCGAGCAGGTCGCCGTCCGGGCGCGCGACGCCGGTTTCGAGGTCGTCTACCAGGGCATCCGGCTGACCCCCGAGCAGATCACCGCGGCCGCGGTGCAGGAGGGCGTGCACGTCGTCGGCCTGTCGGTGCTCTCCGGCTCGCACCTGGAGGTCGTCCCGCAGGTCGTCAACGGCCTGCGGGCCGCGGGCGCGGGGGACGTGCCGGTGATCGTCGGCGGCATCATCCCGCCGGACGACGCCGCGCTGCTGCTCGAACGCGGCGTCGCCCGGGTGTTCACGCCCAAGGACTACGAGCTCACCGGGATCATGGCCGGCATCGTGGACCTGGTCCGGGAGCGGCACGGCCTCAGCTGAGCCCGGCCAGGATGTCCTTTGTGGACTTCACGGTGGCGAACTGGTTCGCCAGGTTCGCCGCCGTGACGCGGTACAGCTCGTCCGCGGTCACGACGTCGCCGTCGAGGCCCGGCAGGTCGAACGTGAACGTCGCGTCGAGGGCGAAAGTCACGTCGTAGCCGAGGTTCCCGCCCATCCGGGCGGTGGTTTCGCAGCAGAAGTTCGTCTGGATGCCGCCCAGGACGAAGCTCGTGATGCCGCGTTTGCGCAGCCACGCGTCGAGGTCGACGTCGCCGAGGAACGCCGAGTTGACCTGCTTGCCGAACACCAGGTCCGGCCGCGCCCCGTCGAGTTCGGGCTTGAAGTCGTTGCCCGGCTGTCCGGGCCGCAGCGGCGAGCCCGGTTCCCGCGAATCGTGGTGCACGAGCACCACCGGGAGCCGGCTTTCCTGCCACGCGTCGAGCAGGGCCTTCATGTTCGCTTCGGCGCCCGGGTTGTTGCGCGGACCCCAGAAGCCCGGCTCGTCGAACCCGCGCTGGACGTCGATCAGGATGAGTGCCGTTTCGGTCATGCCGTCGAGTTTCGCGGCTTGCGCGGGGCCGCGGGGAGTGGCAGAAGGTGCGCGATGCGGTACTTTCCTGCCATGCGCACGATCGGCGTCCTGCTGCTGCCGGGTACCCGGGTGTTCGACCTCGCGGTGCTCGGCGAGGTCTGGGGCCAGGACCGGACCGACAGCGGGATCGGCCCGTTCACGGTCCGGCTGTGCAGCCCCGGCCGGGTCCGCACGCCCCTGTCGCCGTTCGGTGACGTCGCGGCCACGCACGGGCTCGCCGGGCTCGGCGGCTGTGACCTCGTGCTGGCGCCGGGCCGCGACGACCCGGGCGCGCCGGTTCCGCCGGCCGCCGTCGCGGCGCTGCGCCGGGCGCACCGGGCCGGGGCGACCGTCGCCGCGCTGTGCTCCGGCGCGTTCACGCTGGCCGCCGCCGGGCTGCTCGACGGCCGCCCGGCGACCACGCACTGGCGTGACCTCGACACGCTCGCTCGCGCCGCGCCGCGCGCGGACCTGCAGCGCGACGTGCTCTACACCGACGACGGCGGCGTCCTGACGTCCGCGGGTGTCGTCGGCGGCCTCGACCTCTGCCTCCACCTGGTCCGGCGCGACCACGGCGCCGACGTCGCCGCTGCCTTGGCGCGCCGGCTCGTGATGCCGTCGGCGCGCGAGGGCGGCCAGCGGCAGTACGTCGACCACCCGCTGCCGCCGTCGGCGGCCCAGCCCGGCCTGGCGTCCACTATGGACTGGGCGCTGGCCCGGCTGGCCGCCGGGATCGGCGTCGAGGACCTGGTCGGGCACGCGCGGATGAGCGAGCGGACGTTCCACCGCGAGTTCGCCGCGGCCACCGGCGTGACGCCGGGACGCTGGCTGCGCGTCCAGCGCGTCCGGTACGCGCAGCGGCTGCTGGAGACGACGTCGCTGCCGGTCGACCGCGTCGCCGAGCGGTCGGGCCTGGGCACGGCGGCGAACCTGCGGCGGCGGATGCGCGCCGAAGTCGGCGTCGGCCCGGACAGCTACCGGCGCACGTTCCGGTCCGCAGGCGCTACCGTCGAGGCATGTACCAGCACCTCCTCGTGAAGCGCGACGGCGACACCGTCACGATCACCATGAACCGGGCGGCGCGGCGCAATTCGCTGTCCGCGGACCACCTCGCCGAGCTGCTCGCGGCCTTCCGCGAGGCCGGCACGTCCGACGCGACCGGTGTCGTGCTGGCCGGCGACGGCCCGGTGTTTTCGGCCGGCCACGACTTCGGCGACGTCGCCGCCCGCGACCTGATGGGCGTGCGCGAGCTGCTGACGCTGTGCACGGAGCTCATGCACACGATGCAGTCGATCCCGCAGGTCGTCATCGCGCGGGTGCACGGCCTGGCCACCGCGGCGGGCTGCCAGCTGGTGGCGTCGTGCGACCTGGCGGTGGCCGCCGAGTCGGCGGGGTTCGCGCTGCCGGGCGGCAAGGGCGGCTGGTTCTGCCACACGCCGGCGGTGCCGGTGGCGCGGTCGATCGGCCGCAAGCGGCTGATGGAGCTGGCGCTGACCGGCGACGTCATCGACGCGCCCACGGCGTTGGACTGGGGCCTGGTCAACCGGGTCGTCCCCGACGAGCAGCTGGACGACGCCGTCGCGGAGCTGCTGGCCCGTGCGACGCGCGGCAGCCGCGCCAGCAAGGCGATGGGTAAGGTGACGCTCTACGCCCAGCTCGACCGGCCCGAAGCCGACGCGTACGCGATCGCGCTGGAGGTCATGGCCGCGGCGTCGCAGCTGCCCGGCGCACGCGAGGGTATGGCGGCCTTCCTGGAGAAGCGCAAGCCCTCCTGGCCGGACTGAACCGTCCCGGTTCGTCACAGAAATTTTTCCGTGACTGCAGAACGTACCATACGGTATGGTATGGCCATGGCGGGCAAGCGGGACTGGCTGGACGCGGGATTGGTGCTGCTGGCGGAGCAGGGCGCCCCGGCGGTGACGATCGAGCGGCTCGCCGAGCGGCTCGGGCTGTCGAAAGGCTCGTTCTACCACCACTTCAAGGGCATGGGCGGCTACCGCACGGCCCTGCTGGAGCACTTCGAAACCGAACGCACCACGCGGTTCGTGGAGCAGGCCGAAGGGGCGGGAGAGGACCGGCTGCACGTGTTGCTGAGCCTGGTCCTCGCGCCGGGACCCGGCCCGGAGCTGGAGATCGCCGTCCGGGCGTGGGCCCTGCAGGACGCCGAAGCGCGCGCGGTCCAGGAGCGCGTGGACGCCACCCGCGTCGCCTACCTGACCGAGATCAGCGGCGACGCGGATCTCGCGCGGGCGCTGTACCTGGTCGTCGTCGGCGCCGGGCAGGTCGTGCCGCCGCTGACCGGCCGCGGGCTCAAGAACGCGCTGGAACTCGTACTGGGGAGACGGAAATGACCGAGCCGTACGCCGACGGGGCCGACTACGTCGAGTTCAAGGAAATCGAGAGCGAGAACAGCCTGCGCGAGTTCGTCGCCGGCGTGTTCGGGTGGTCGCCGGCCTGGGTGAAAGCCCTGTTCGGCGTCCGGTACGTGCTCGCCAAGGCGCTGCGGCTGGACACCGCGTCCGTGCCGCGGACCGGCCGCCTCCGGCCGGAGGACATCGGGTTCGCGCCCGGCGACCGCGTGGCGTTCTTCACCGTCCGGTCCGGCGATCCGGAGCGCTACCTGGTGGCCGGCGTGGACGACAGCCACCTGACCGCGTACCTGACGGTCGAGGCGCTGCCGCGCGGCTTCCGGCTCGGCACCATCGTGCACTTCCACAACCGCGTCGGCCCGGCCTACTTCGCGCTCATCAAGCCGTTCCACCACCTGGTGATCCGGGGGATGCTCAAGGCCGGTGCCGCTCGGCCAGCATGAGCTGGGCCCACGCGGCGATCGACTGCGCGTCGGTGATCTCGCCGGTGACGATCATCTTGTCGATGTCCTCGCGGTCGAACCACGCGCTGCGCATGTCCTGCTCCTCGTGCTCGCGCTCCGGTTCGCCTTCGGTGATGTCCGTGGCGAGGAACACCCAGCCGCGCTGGCTGCTCATGCCGGCCGCGACGTCGAGCTTGCCGAGCGGGACCATCGAGCCCGCGCGCAAGCCCGTCTCCTCGCGCAGCTCCCGCGCGGCGAGCTCGCCCGGCGGCACGTCGGCGAGGTCCGGCGCGGTGCCCTGCGGGAACTCCCAGCGCCGCTGCCCGAGCGGGTAGCGGAACTGCTCGACCAGCCGGAACCGGTCGCCGTCCCGGGCGATGACGAGCGCGTACGTCGGCTTGTCGATCACGCCGTAGATGCCGGCCGAGCCGTCGGAGCGGCGGATCTCGTCCTCCCGCACGGTCATCCAGTTGTTCCGGTACACCTCGCGGGACGCGACACGCTGAATGGGGTCCACGCGCCCAGTATCACCGACCCTGTCCTACCCTCCTCGGGTGCGTCTCGTGATCGCGCGGTGCCAGGTCGACTACGCCGGCCGGCTGACCGCCCACCTGCCGATGGCCACCCGCCTGCTGCTCGTCAAGTCCGACGGCTCGGTGTCGGTGCACTCCGACGACCGTGCGTACAAGCCGTTGAACTGGATGAGCCCGCCGTGCTGGCTGATCGAGGACGGCAAGCTCTGGATCGTGGAGAACAAGCAGGGCGAGAAGCTGGTGATCTCGATCGACGAGGTCCTCCACGACCATTCCCAGGCCCTCGGCGCGGAACCGGGCCTGCAGAAGGACGGCGTCGAAGCGCACCTGCAGGAACTGCTGGCCGAGCACATCAAGACCCTCGGCGACGGCTACACGCTGGTCCGCCGCGAATTCCCGACGGCGATCGGCCCGGTCGACATCATGGCCCGCGACGCCGACGGCCGTTCGGTCGCGGTCGAGATCAAGCGCCGCGGCGAAATCGACGGCGTCGAGCAGCTGACGCGCTACCTGGAACTGCTCAACCGCGACCCGCTGCTGGCCCCGGTGCAGGGCGTGTTCGCGGCCCAGATCATCAAGCCGCAGGCCCGCACGCTGGCCGAGGACCGCGGCATCCGCTGCCTGACACTGGACTACGACGAACTCCGCGGCATCGAGTCCGACGAGTTCCGGCTGTTCTGACGTGTTCGGCGGAGAGCCCGGCCGGTACGTCCACTACAAGGGCGGCGAGTACGAGGTGCTCGGCGTGGCCCGGCACAGCGAGACCGAAGAGGAACTGGTCGTGTACCGCGCCCTTTACGGCGAGCGCGGCCTGTGGGTGCGCCCGGCCGCGATGTTCGCGGAGACGGTCGAGACGCCCGGTGGGTCGGTGCCGCGCTTCAGGCGCGTGACGGACTGACCCTCGCTCGTGGAAACCCGCCCTCGTGACTGCCCGGACGGGCGGGTCTCGGGGCCGATACCGAATCGATGCGGAAATCGGTGTATCTGATTCGGTGATTATTACTCCGCCAGGAAATCGTTGACCCGATAGGCCGCCGCGCAGTGAATCGAAACTTTTTCACCGCGATTCCTGCGCTGTTCGGGTGAGATCGGGATCTTATTCGGTCGTGCCGTGCCACACTCGATTCGAGGGGTTCCGCCGGTGCGTCCGGTGTGGCCGGAGGGTGGTGCGCTCGGCCGTCTTCGTTTTCGTCGTGCCAACGTCAGGTCCGCCTTCGAGCTCGTGTGCGCATGCCAGCCGGCCGGTGTGCGCGCCTTTTCGCCTGCACGGAGGAGGAAGTCATGCGTTATCGCCCACTCGGTTCCGATCCGGCCGACCCGCGCCTGGGCCGGTTCATTCCGGACGACTGGCGGCACGTCGAAAGGTATCCGCTCGGTGCGCTGGCCGAGAAGGACCGGCCCACCCGGTCGCCGGTCGTGATCGGGGTCAACTGGTACTCGGCCTTCGACGAGCCGGAACAGGACAAAACCTCCGGCGAGTTCTTCATCGCGAAGGGCGGCGTCGCGAAGCTCGGCCGGATCCGCGGCGGTCACTGCGTCTGCCTCGAACCGGGCGGCACCCCGGACACCGACGCCTACTACGCGTTCTACGACCAGGGGCACGAGGGCGCCTGCGTCGGCTTCGGCTGGTCCCGGTGCATGTCGATCTACAACGGCAGCGAGTACACCGCCCGCTGGCTCTGGGACGCGGCCAAGAAGCGCGACGAGTGGCCCGAGACCAACCCGGGCGACGAGAACGGCACGTCGGTCCGGGCCGCGGCCGAGGTCCTCAAGGAGACCGGGCACGTCCTATGGGACGACTCGTACGCGAACGACGACTGGCAGGCGCGGGAGAAGTACACCCCCGAGGCCAAGCAGGGCATCAAGGCGTTCCGCTGGGCGAAGTCGGTCGACGACGTGCACTCCGTGCTCGGCAACGCGCGTGCCGACGCGCTCGGCGCCGTGCCGATCCTCAACTCGTGGGGCCCGAGCTTCCCGCACCGGACGTACCTGCCCGATGCGGTGCTCGCCAAGCTGATCGACGAAGAAGGCGAGATCGCGGTCCCGACCGATCGCTGACGCCCGGCCGCTCCCGCGGCGCGTGAAAGGGAAGGCGCGTTTCCCCTGGTGAAAGCCGGGGGAGACGCGCCTTCCGGCCATTGTGGACACGTCAGCGTGCCGACCCTGAATCCATGCAGTACTGTCCGGATCCGACAGGATGCTGGTGATTCCTGTCGGATGTTGTCCTGCTTGAAAAAGTTACTGCCGGAGGTGGGTCGGGTGCTCGTCCTAGCCGATGCGAACCTGCGACTCGACGCGAGCGCGATCGACTACATCGAATTGGCGTTCTACTTCGTGCTCGTGCTCGGCATCGGGTACCTGGCGCGGCGGCAGGTGTCGAGCAGCCTCGACTTCTTCCTGTCCGGCCGGTCGCTGCCCGCCTGGGTCACCGGCCTCGCGTTCATTTCGGCGAACCTCGGCGCGGTCGAAGTCATGGGCATGTCGGCCAACGGCGCCCAGTACGGCCTGCCGACCGTGCACTACTTCTGGATCGGCGCCATTCCGGCGATGCTGTTCCTCGGCATCGTGATGATGCCGTTCTACTACGGCTCGAAGGTCCGCAGCGTCCCCGAGTTCATGCGGCGGCGCTTCGGCAAGCCGGCCCACCTGGTCAACGGCATCAGCTTCGCCGCGGCCCAGATCCTCATCGCGGGCGCGAACCTCTTCCTGCTGGCCAGCGTGGTCAACCTGCTGCTCGGCTGGCCGCTGTGGGTGTCGATCATCGTCGCCGCCGCGATCGTGCTCTCCTACACCGCGCTCGGCGGCCTGTCCGCCGCGATCTACAACGAGGTCCTGCAGTTCTTCGTCATCGTGATCGCGCTGGTGCCGTTGACGATCATCGGCCTGGTCAAGGTCGGCGGCTGGCAGGGCCTGGTCGACAAGGTCACCAACAGCCCGGGCGGCACCGCGCAGCTGCACTCGTGGCCGGGTGACAACCTCACCGGCTTCGGCAACAGCTTGCTTTCGGTGCTGGGCATCGTGTTCGGCCTCGGGTTCGTGCTCTCCTTCGGCTACTGGACGACGAACTTCGTCGAGGTCCAGCGCGCGATGGCGTCGAAGAGCATGTCGGCCGCGCGGCGCACGCCGATCATCGGCGCGTTCCCGAAGATGTTCGTGCCGTTCATCGTGATCATCCCCGGCATGATCGCCGCGGTCACCGTGTCCGAGTACGTCAAGGACAAGCAGGTGCTGCTCGACGGCGGCACCGCCGAAAGCGGCGTCACGTTCAACAACGCGCTCCTGCTGCTGATGCGCGACCTGCTGCCGAACGGCATGCTCGGCATCGCCATCGCGGGCCTGCTGGCCTCGTTCATGGCCGGGATGGCGGCGAACCTGAGCTCGTTCAACACGGTGTTCACCTACGACATCTGGCAGACCTACATCCAGAAGGATCGCCCGGACGGGTACTACCTGCGCCTCGGCCGGGTGGTGACCTCCGCGGGCACGGTCCTCGCGATCTTCACCGCGTTCATCGCGTCGAACTCGGGCAACATCCTGAACTACCTGCAGGACCTGTTCTCCTTCTTCAACGCGCCCCTGTTCGCGACGTTCATCCTGGGCATGTTCTGGAAGCGGATGACCCCGCACGCCGGCTGGAGCGGCCTGGTGTTCGGCACCCTGTCCGCGGTCACCGTCTGGGCGCTGTCGAAGCTCGGCGTACTCGGCCTGACCGGCCAGGGCATCAGCTTCGTCGCCGCGGGGACCGCGTTCGTCGTCGACATCGTGATCAGCGTCGCCGTCTCGCTGGCGACGCGGCCGAAGCCGGACGAGGAGCTGGTGGGCCTGGTCTACTCGCTCACGCCGAAGGAAACCCGTGAGCACGACTCGACCGGCGAGAACGCGGGCTGGTACCGCAAGCCGGGCCTGCTCGCCGGCATCGTGCTCATCCTGACCATCGCCCTCAACGCCATTTTCTAGGAGGACGGCATGGCTACCGAGTCGCAGCCGCGCGCACACAAGGCCGGCGCCTTCGACATCCGGCTGATCATCGCCCTGCTGATCGGCGTCTACGGCGTCATCCTCACCATCATGGGCATCTGGGTCACCTCCGCCGAGGAGATCGCGAAGGCCGCCGGCGTCAACATCAACCTGTGGGCCGGGATCGGCATGCTGGTGGTGGCCGCGTTGTTCGTCGTCTGGGCCCTGGTCCGGCCGCTCGTCGTGCCCGCGGCGACCGAGAGCGACGACACAGCGGCCGTCGCCGGCGAATAACCGGGTTGTCCGGACAGCGGCGCGCACCGGCCGCTACCGTGCTCGGCGTGTTCCCAGACGTCCGGCACCGCCGGTTCCCGAAGCTGTTCCTGCTGGTCACCGCCCTCGCGCTGCCGCTGACGGCGTGCGGGCCGGACCTCGGCAAGTCCAACTTCGCCCGGACGACGGTGCCTGCGGCGGCCGGCTCCGGCCCGGCCGCCGACGGCCCGATCACCGACGCTGCGGTGGCGGCGTCCGTGCTCCGCACGATCCAGCCGTGCCAGTTCCTGACCAAGGACGCCCTCGGGGCGCTGGGCCTCGGCACGGTCGACGACGACCCGTCGCCGTCGTCGATCGCCTTCGACACCTGCCGCAACAAGGTGAAGGACCCGGGCGGCAAGGAGATCCGGCTGGAGCTGGAGATCGGCAGCACCGTGGTGCCGCGGGCGGACAAGACGGCCGGGGCGGTCGGCGGGCTGCCGCTGCGCGTGAACAAGACCGGCGACACCGACTGCACCGTGGCCGTGATGACGGCGCTGAACCCGGACGTCGGGCTCGCGGTGTCGGTCACCTACGCCGGTGATCCCTGCCGTCCCGGGCAGACGTTCGCCGAGGCCGTCGTCCAGAAGCTGCACAACTCGCCGGAGAAGTACTCGACCCCCTCGGGGACCGTGCTGACCGCCGATCCGTGCGCGATGGCCGACGCGGCGGTGGTGACCGCCGCCGTGCCGTCGGCGAAGGCGGCACCTTCGGGCCTGCACTCGTGCGAGTGGAAGGACCGGGGTCCGTCGGTGACGGTCGGGTTCCTGCCGGGCCTGCCGCCGCTCGTCGGCGACGGTTACTCCAAGGTGGACCTCGGCAACGGCGTGACCGCGTTCCAGAAGCCGCAGACCGGGGGCTCGGCGCGGTGCAAGGTCCAGTGGCAGCACCGGCCGTGGCAGGGCGACGACGTCGAACTGGCCCAGGTGGACTACCAGGGGTACGACGACAACGACGCCGATCCGTGCGCCAAGGCGGTGACCGTCGCGAAGAACGTGGTCACCAAGCTCCCCAAACCCTGATCTGGCGGCGGGCCGCGCGGCGAGGTAGGAAGGGGACACCCCACCCGCCGATGTGCCGGAGGCTGCCGTGAAGAAGATCATCAACGATCCGGCGAACGTGGTTGCCGAGTCGCTGCGGGGGCTCGCCGCCGCGCACGCCGACGTCCTCCGCGTCCAGTACGACCCGGATGTCGTGATCAGAGCCGATGCGCCGGTCGCGGGCAAGGTCGCCGTCATCTCCGGCGGCGGGTCCGGGCACGAGCCGCTGCACGGCGGCTTCGTCGGCCGGGGCATGCTCGCCGCCGCCGTGCCCGGCGCGGTGTTCACCTCGCCGACGCCGGACGCCGTGCAGGCCGCGGTCACCGCGACCACCGGCGACGCGGGCGCGCTGCTCATCGTGAAGAACTACACCGGCGACGTGCTGAACTTCGAGACGGCCGCCGAGCTGGCCGCCGCCGAGGGCCTCGAGGTGCGCAGCGTCGTGATCGACGACGACGTCGCGGTCAAGGACTCGACGTACACCGCGGGCCGCCGCGGGGTCGGCGGGACGGTGCTGCTGGAGAAGCTCACCGGCGCCGCCGCCGAGCGCGGCGACTCGCTCGACGCCGTCACCGCGTTGGCACAGAAGGTGATCGGCCAGGTCCGGTCGATCGGCGTCGCGCTCACCGCGCCGACCGTGCCGCACGCCGGCACCCCCAGCTTCGACCTCGACGAGAACGAGATCGAGTTCGGCATCGGCATCCACGGCGAGCCCGGCCGCGAACGGATCCCGGCCGAGCCGGCCGACGCACTGGTGGCGCGGATGGTCGAGGCGGTCGTGTCGGACCTGCCCTTCGCCTCGGGTGACCGCGTGCTGCTGTTCACCAACTCGATGGGCGGCACCCCGCTCGTCGAGCTCTACCTGGCCCACGGCATCGCCGAGCGGCTGCTGGCCGACCGTGGGATCGTGGTCGAGCGCCGGCTGGTCGGCCCGTACATCACCAGCCTCGAGATGCAGGGGATGAGCCTGACGTTGCTGAAACTGGACGACGAACTGACCGAGCTGTGGGACGCCCCGGTCAACACCGCGGCCCTGCGGTGGGGGCTCTGATGGCCTGCACGGCCGAAGGGGTCGCGGTGGCGGTGCGCGCCGCCGCGGCGGTGGTCGCCGAACACCGCGTGGAGCTGATCGACCTCGACCGCGCGATCGGCGACGGCGACCACGGGGAGAACCTGAACCGCGGCTTCGCGGCCGTGGTGGCGGCGCTCGATTCCGCCGTTCCGGACACCCCGGGCGGGGTGCTGAAGCTCGTCGCGACGACGTTGATCTCCAAGGTCGGCGGGGCCGCAGGGCCGTTGTACGGCACGGCGTTCCTGCGCGCCTCGGCCAAAGTGGGGCCGGCCGGCGAGCTCGACGTCCCGGCCCTGGTGGACGCGCTGCGCGCCGGCCTCGAAGGCGTCCAGGCCCGCGGCAAGGCCGTGGGCGGCGACGCGACCATGGTCGACGCCCTGATCCCGGCGGTGTCGGCGGCGGAGAAGGCGGCTGCGGACGGCGGGGACGCCGCCGCGGTGCTGACCGCCGCGGCGGACGCGGCCGACGGCGGCGCGGAGTCCACTGTGGACCTGGTGCCGCGGAAGGGCCGGGCGTCCTACCTCGGCGAGCGCGCGGTGGGGCACCTGGACCCCGGCGCCCGCTCGTCGGCGCTGCTGCTGCGGGCGTTCGCGGAGGCCGCCCGGTGAGCGTGGGAATCGTGCTCGTGTCGCACAGCGCGAAGCTCGCCGAAGGACTGGCCGAGCTGGCCGCCCAGATGGCGCCGGACGTCACCATCGTGCCGGCCGGCGGCCTCGCCGACGGCTCGATCGGCACGGACTACGACGAGGTCGTCGCGGCCACCCAGCGCGCCGACCGCGGTGACGGCGTCGTGCTGCTCTACGACCTCGGCAGCGCGCAGATGACCGCCGAGCTCGCGGTCGAGTCGCTGGCCGACCCGTCGGCCGCGACCGTCGCGGACGGCCCGCTCGTCGAGGGCGCGATCGCGGCGGCGGTCGCGGCCCAGGCGGGCCAGGACCGCAAGGCGGTGGCGGAGGCGGCCGCGGCGGCCGGGATCCCCGAGGACCTGGCGCCGGCCGAGGCCACCGGCGACGGCGCCGAAATCGAGCTGGAGCTGCGCAACGAGGTCGGGCTGCACGCCCGGCCCGCCGCGGTGCTGGTCCGCACGCTCAGCGAGTTCGACACCGAGGTGACCGTGCGGCTCGGCGACCAGGAGGCCGACGGCCACAGCGTCCTGGCCCTGATGGCGCTCGGTGCGCGGCAGGGGGACCGGATCCGCGTGCGGGCGCGCGGCCCGCAGGCGTCCGCGGCGCTGGAGAAGGCGAAGGAGCTGGTGGACGGCAATTTCGGCGAGTGAAGCCGACCTCGCCGACCGGGTGACTTGAGCCGTACTGACTCGATTCCGTCTGGGCTTCCGGCGGTGCCGCGTGGCACTATCGGGGCAATTACCAGCGAGTAACATCTCTGGAGGCCTCGATGGCGCGGGATATCTCGACGGTCGGTGTGGTCGGCCTGGGCACCATGGGCTCCGGAATCGCCGAGGTGCTCGCGCGCAGCGGGCTCGACGTCGTCACGGTCGAACTCGACGAGGCCGGGGTGGCGCGCGGCCGCGATCACCTGGAGCACTCCACCGAACGGGCGCTCTCCGGCGGCAAGCTGGACGCGGCCGCGCGGACCGCGCTGCTCGGCCGGATCCGCTACGGCACGTCGCTGTCGGATCTGTCCGAAGTGGACCTGGTGATCGAGGCGATCCCGGAGAGCCTGGCGGCGAAGGCCGACGTCTTCGCCGAGCTGGACAAGATCACCCGGCCCGAGGTCGTCTTCGCGTCCAACACGTCGTCGCTGTCGATCACCGAGATCGGCGTGCACACCACCCGCCCCGGCAAGGTCGTCGGGATGCACTTCTTCAACCCGGCGCCGGTGCAGAAGCTCGTCGAGATCGTCAAGACGGTGGTGACCGAGCCGGACGTGGTCGCCGAGGTGGTCGAGTTCGCCGAGCGGCTGGGCAAGGTGCCGGTGGTGATCGGCGACCGGGCCGGGTTCATCGCCAACGCGCTGCTCTTCGGCTACCTCAACCACGCGGTGCGGATGTACGAGCAGCGCTACGCCACGCGCGAGGACCTCGACGCCGCGATGCGCTTCGGCTGCGGCTACCCGATGGGCCCGCTCGCGCTGCTCGACCTGATCGGCCTCGACACCGCGAACGAAATCCTCGACACGATGTACCACCAGTCCCGCAACCGCCTGCACGCGCCGGCGCCGCTGCTCAAGCAGATGATCACGGCGGGCCTGCTCGGCCGCAAGACCGGCCGGGGCTTCTACACCTACGACGCCCCGGATTCGCCCACCGTGGTCTCCTCCGCTGTGGTGTCCACAGTGGACGCGGTGCCACCGCGCCCGGTGGCGCGGGTGGGCGTGGTCGGCACGGGCACGATGGCCACCGGCATCGCGGAGGTGTTCGCCAAGCGCGGCCTCTACGTCGTGCTGCGCGCGCGGAGCCTGGAGAAGGCCCAGGGGTCGGTGGCCCGGGTCAAGAAGTCGCTCGACAAGGCCGTGGTCCGGGGCAAACTGTCCGAAGAGGACGCCGCGGCGACGCTGGCCCGCATCACCCCGGTCACCGACTTCGAGGCGCTGGCCGACGTCGACCTGGTCGTCGAGGCGGTGGCCGAGGAGCTGCCGGTGAAGCGGGCGGTGTTCGCGGCGCTCGACGAGGTGGTCCGCCCGGGCGCGGTCCTGGCGACGACGACGTCCTCGTTGCCGGTGATCGAGTGCGCGGCTGCGACGTCCCGGCCGTCCGATGTGGTCGGTCTCCACTTCTTCAACCCGGCCCCGGTGATGAAGCTGGTCGAAGTGGTGTCGACGATCGCGACCGCCCCGGACGTGGTGGCGACGGCGAGCGCGGTCTGTGCCACGGTCGGCAAGCACGCGGTGCACTGCGGCGACCGCGCCGGGTTCATCGTCAACGCGCTGTTGTTCCCGTACCTCAACGACGCGGTGAAGATGCTGGAAGCCCACTACGCGGGCGCGGACGACATCGACACGGCCATGAAGGTCGGCTGCGGCCTGCCGATGGGCCCGTTCGAGCTGCTGGACGTCGTCGGCCTCGACGTTTCGCTGGCCATCCAGCGGACGCTGTACAACGAGTTCCGCGAAGAGGGTTTCGCGCCGGCGCCGCTGCTGGAGCACCTCGTGACGGCCGGGCGGCTGGGCCGCAAGACCGGGAAGGGCTTCAAGGACTACTGATCAGCGCCCGGCGACCTCGCCGAGGACCGGCTTCACGTCCAGGACGGGCGTGCCGTCGATCGCCTCCAGGCCGGTCACCGTGAGCGTGCCGTTCTCCGCCGCCGTCACCGTGACGGTGTGGAGGCCGATCGGGTTCGGGCGGTCCGGGGACCGCGTCGAGAACACGCCCTGCCGCGGCCGGTCCGGGTCGCTGCGCGGGTGGACCGCCTGGACTTCGCGGTCGGCTGCGTGCAGCCAGGTCAGCAGCACCAGGCGATCGCCCGGGCGGAGGTCGGCGGCCGCGGCGTGGAACGCCGGGTCGAACACCACGCGGGCCGGTGGCGCGCCCTCGTCGCCCTGCTTCGGGGCCGCGGCGAGGTCGGTCAGGGGCGACTCGATGCGCGCCACCGGCCGCACGTCGTAGCTCGTCACCGGTAATAGCCTTCGATCGGCACGCGGGCCTCGTCGAACAGCGCCGGGCCTTCCGTCCGGTAGCCCCACGTCACCGGCGGGCGCAGCGTGAGGAACTGTTCCGTCGACAGCGCGTACACGACCCGCCCCAGCCCGGACCGCTCGATCGCGCCGGTGCACATGCCGCACGGCTGGGTGCTGGTGAACATCGTCGTGGCCGCCGCGGTTTCCGGGTCGAGGTGCTGCGCCGCCCAGCGGGCCAGCTTCAGCTCCGGGTGGGCCGTGATGTCGTTGTCCGTCAACGAGGTGTTGCGGTCCTCGGCCAGTATCTTCCCGTCGGCGTCGGCCAGCAGGGAACCGAACGGTGGGTTGCCGTGTTCCTCGCGCGCCTCACGGGCCAGCTCGATCGCCCGCCGCAGCAGGGCTTCTTCGGTGTCCTTCACCGGTTCTCCTTCCAGGATGCGGCCACCGCCGCGAGGTCCCGCCACGCCACCTCCGGGTGGAGGGTCTCGGCCGGGTCCGAGTCGAACGGGTCGAGCACGACGGTGTCCGCACCCAAGGCCCGCAGCTGTGCCAGGTCGTCGATGACCTGGTCGAGCGTGCCTTCGCCGGCACGCCGGTCCGGCCCGGTCACCGGGGCGCCGGTCACCCGCAGCAGGATCCGGGGCGCGAAGGCGGGCACCGGACGGTCGCCGGCCAGCTTTTCCAGGCGTGCCAAGCCTTCGCGGAACCCGGCCGGCGTCAGCCGCAGCGGGTGCCACGCGTCGCCGAGTTCGATTGCGCGGCGCAGCCCCGCGTCGCTGTGCCCGCCGAGCCAGAGCGGGATCGGCCCCGCGCGGTAGTCGTCGCGGTCGGCCCAGGCGGCGCGGATGGCCCGCAGGTGTTCGGTGGTGAGCTTCCCGCGCCGCTCGAACGGCACGCCCAGCGCGTCGAACTCCTGCTTCGCCCAGCCGATCCCGGCGCCGAGCACGAACCGGCCGCCGCTGAGCGCGTCGAGGTTCGCCGCCATCCGCGCCACCAGCAGGGGATGCCGGTACGGCACCACCAGCACGGTGGTGCCCAGCCGCACCCGCTGCGTCACCCCGGCCAGCCAGGACAGCGTCGTGAACGGCTCGTAGAACGGCGCCGGGTACTGCCCGGCGACGTCCGGTGTGATGGCGACGTGGTCGGACACCATCAGCAGGTCGAAGCCGAGCCCCTCGACCGTCTGCGCCCAGGCGCGCAGTACGCCTGGGTCCGTGCCGGGCCCGAAGTTGGGGACGTTCACGCCGATCTTCACACGCAAAGGCTATCGACGATTTGCCCGGTTCCGGAAGGGAACGATCACGGTGTCCGGCCGCTTCGGCCGTGGATCCCACGGTATCTTCGGCCCATGACCGAGAGTCTCGATCCGACGGACTGGGCCATCCTGGCCGAGCTCCAGCGCGACGCCCGGTTGCCGCTCACCGAGCTGGGCCGCCGCGTGAACCTCAGCGCGTCCGCGGCGACCGAACGGCTCCGGCGGCTCGAAGGGGCCGGCGTCATCACCGGCTACCACGCGGAGATCGACCTCGGCAAGGCCGGCTACCCGGTGCTCGCCGTCGTCCGGCTCAAGTACCCCGGCAGCCGGCACGAGCCGCTGCACAAGCTGCTCGGCGAGCGCGCCGAGATCCTCGAATGCCTGCGCACCACCGGCGACGACTGCTACACGCTCAAGATCGCCGCGGCCTCGATGGCCCACCTCGAGCGGACGGTCGACGAGCTGGCCCAGTTCGGCAGC
This sequence comes from Amycolatopsis vancoresmycina, assembly GCF_000716785.1. GTDB lineage: Bacteria > Actinomycetota > Actinomycetes > Mycobacteriales > Pseudonocardiaceae > Amycolatopsis > Amycolatopsis vancoresmycina. The sequence continues at coordinate 170,218 of NZ_JNYY01000004.1, read as the reverse complement.
ACGACCACGAACCTCGTCTACAGCCGGACCCTGCCCTACCGCGGACCGCGGGAGCCCGCCCGTGACCTCGATGCCTGACCGCATCCTCGTCTACGGCGTGACCGGCTCGGGCAAGTCGACGCTCGCGGCCCGGATCGCCGAGCGGACCGGCCTGCCCTACCACTCCGCGGACGACCTCAGCTGGCAGCCGGGCTGGGTCCCGGTCCCCGACGAGGAACAGCGCCGCCGCATCGCCGAGGTGTGCGCGGGGGAACGCTGGGTCCTCGACGCCGCCTACGGCAAGTGGCGGGACATCGTGCTGGCCCGCACCCAGCTGGTGGTGGGCCTCGACTACCCGCGCTGGCTTTCGCTGAGCCGCCTGGTGCGCCGGACGTTCGCCAGGACGCTGACCCGGCGCCGGATCTGCAACGGCAACGTCGAGTCCGTCCGCCAGGTGTTTTCGGCGGACTCGATCATCCGCTGGCACTTCACGTCGTTCGCGACCAAGCGCGCTCGCATCCGGGCGTGGGCCGCCGAGTCACCGGGCCCGGCCGTCGTCCGGCTGACATCACCGCGGGAGACGCGCCGCTGGCTCGACAGCCTCTGAGGTCAGGCCTCCGGTGGCAGCAGCGGGCCGCCGCTCCAGTGCTGGAACACCAGGTTCGTGTGGACGCGGGCGACCTCGTCGCGGGCGGTCAGCTCGTCCAGGACCAGGCGCTGCAGCTCGCCGGCCGAGCTGGTCGCCACGTGCGCGAGGAAGTCGTCCGGCCCGGTCAGGTGGTAGACCGCGCGGACCTCCGGCAGGGACAGCAGGTGCGCCACGAACGGGTCGACCAGCGGCCGCCGGTGCGGGCGGACCTGGACGAACAGGAACGCCTCCAGCGGGCGCCCCAGCTTGGCCGCGTCGACCGACGCGTGCTGGCCGGTGATGACGCCGGTGTCCCGCAGCCGGGCCACGCGGTCCAGGCAGGTCGACGGCGCGATGCCGACCGCGGCCGCCAGGTCCTTGTTCGTGATCCGGGCATCGTTCTGCAGCAGCCGCAGAATTTCGAGGTCGACCGGACTCAGTTCGACGGATGCGGACATCGGCGAATGATATCCGAGGCTGTTGCTCCCGGCCCGGCGAAAGCTCGACCATGCTGGCATGACCTCCTCGCTGCGCACGCGAGCCGTCCACGCCGGCCGTGACGATCTCACGGACCTTGGCGTGCACGCCGCTCCGCTCGACCTGTCCACGACCTACCCGTCCCGCGACAGTGCCGCCGAAGCCGCCCGCATCGACGCCTTCGCCGCCGGCGCCGAGCTCGACGGCCCGCCGATCTACGGGCGGGTCGGCAACCCGACCGTCGAACGGTTCGAGCGGGCCCTCGCCGAACTCGAGGGCTTCGAGCACGGTGTCGCGTTCGCCAGCGGTATGGCCGCCGTCTCGGCCTGCCTGCTTTCCGCGGTGGCGCAGGGGAAACGGCACGTCGTCGCCGTCCGCCCGCTGTACGGCTGCAGCGACCACCTGCTCGAGTCCGGGCTGCTCGGCACCGAGGTCACGTGGGCCGCGCCCGACGCCGTCGCCGCCGCGCTGCGACCGGACACCGGCCTGGTGTTCGTCGAGACGCCGGCGAACCCGACGCTGGCGGAGGCCGACATCGCCGAGCTGGCCCGTGCCTGCGGCGAGGTGCCGCTGCTGGTGGACAACACGTTCGCCACGCCGGTCCTGCAGCGCCCCGGCCACCACGGCGCCCGGATCGTCCTGCACAGCGCGACGAAGTTCCTCGGCGGCCACGGCGACGTGATGGGCGGGATCGTCGCGTGCGACGCCGAAGAAGCCGCGCGCCTGCGCCAGATCCGCTTCGCCACCGGCGGCGTGCTGCACCCGCTCGCCGGATACCTGTTGCTGCGCGGGCTTTCGACGCTTCCGCTGCGCGTCAACGCTGCCTCCGCGACGGCGGCGACGCTGGCCTCGCGCCTCGGCGAGCACCCGGCCGTGACCGCCGTCCACTACCCGCGGATCGGCGGCCCGCTGGTCGCGTTCGAGGTCGACGGCGACCCGCACGCCCTGATCGGCGCGGTCCGGCTGATCACCCCGGCCGTCAGCCTCGGCAGCGTCGACACGCTGATCCAGCACCCGGGTTCGATCAGCCACCGGATCGTCGACGCGGGCGACCGCCACGACGCCGGCGTCTCCGACCAGCTGATCCGGCTGTCCGCCGGGCTCGAGGACGTCGAGGACCTGTGGGCCGATCTGGAGCAGGCGCTGAAGGCGCTTTAGCCGCAGCAGCCGCCTCCGCAGCAGCCACCGCCGCCGGCCGGGGCCGCGGGACCGCTCGCGGCCCCGGTGAGGGCGACGGTGGTGAGCAGCTTGACGGTGTCGGCGTGGCCATCCGGGCAGGTCGCCGGTGCGCCGGATTCGCTCATCGGGCGCAGGAGCTCGAACGTCTCGGTGCACTCGCGGCAGCGGTAGGCGTAGGTCGGCATGCCGTGATTATCGCCGGAAACGGGCGGCCGGGACAGCCCGGGTCCGGGGTCGCGCCCGGGCCGGAACGCCGAGCGGTGGTTTCCGGCGCCGCCGCTCGGCTGCCCGGACCTGCCGGTGGGAAGCTGGGCGCGTGCAGCCGCCTCCGCTCGCCGACGTCCCGCACCTCGGCCAGGTCGTCCCGTCCCTGCTCGCCGCGCTCGGGGTGCCCGGCTGCGTGAACACGCTGGCGTTGCCGGAGGTGCGCAGCGCCGGCGTCCTGCTCGTCGACGGGCTCGGCTGGGAGCTGCTCGCCGAGCACGCCGCGGACGCCCCGGTGCTGGCCGAGCTGGCCCGCGAGCCGCTGCGCGTCGGCTTCCCCTCGACGACGGCCGCCGGCGTCGCGGCCATCGGGACCGGGCTCGCGTCGGGCGAGCACGGCATGGTCGGCTACACCTTCGAAATGCCCGGCACGGGCGTGCTCAACGCGTTGCGCTGGTGCAGCCACGAAGACGGCAGCGACCTGCGCGGCGCCCTCCCGCCCCGCGAGGTGCAGCCCCTGCCGACGACGTTCGAGCGGGCCGCCGCGGCCGGGATCGACGCCGCGGTGGTGTCCGCGGCGAAGTTCCGCGACACGGCACTGACCCTGGCCACCCAGAGCGGGGCGCAGTACGCCGGGGTGCACGCGCTGGGCGACCTCGCCGCGCGGACGTTGTCGGTGCTCGGCGGGCGGGCGTTCTGCTACGCCTACCACAGCGAACTCGACCTGCTCGGGCACGTCTACGGCCCCGGTTCGGCCGCCTGGCGGATGCAGCTGCGGCAGGTCGACCGGCTCGTCGAGTCCCTTGTGGACGGTCTGCCGCCCGGCGCGCTGCTCGCGGTGGTGGCCGACCACGGAATGGTGACCGTCGACGACAAGCTCGACCTCGAAGACGTCCCCGAGCTGCTGTCCGGCGTTCGCACGTTCGGGGGCGAGGTCCGGGCCCGGCACGTCTACACCGAGCCGGGCGCGGCCGCCGACGTCCTCGCGGCCTGGCGGGCGGTGCTGGGCGAGCGGGCCTGGGTGCGTTCGCGGGAGGAGGCCGTCGCCGAGGGCTGGTTCGGGCACACGGTCAGCGACCGGGTGCTGCCGCGCATCGGTGACGTCGTCGCCGCGGCCCGCGGCCGGTTCGGGATGGTGCGGGGGCTCGCGGAAGCCGTCGAGACGTCCCTGATCGGCCAGCACGGCTCGCTGACCACCGCCGAACAGCTGGTCCCGCTGGCGCTCGCCCAGGGCTGACCCCCGGTTTCCGGGAACGTGCTCCGGCGGGAACTTTCGCCGTCCCGGTGCCGACCTGTCCACTGCGTACCGGACTGACGGGAGTGGGCGGAATGAGCGTGCTGGACGGGATCGGGGTCGTCGGGGCGGGCGGCGAGGGACGGGCCGTGGCGGCCTACCTCGCCGCGCGGGAGCTGCCCGTGCACCTGTACACGCGGGACCTCGCGGCGGTGGGGGAGATCGCGCGCCGCCGGGAGATCGTCGCGCACGGGGTGCTCGACGGGCGGTTCCCGCTGCGGGAGGTGACCGCGGACCCGGCCGGGATGGCCGCGCGGGCCGTCGTCCTGGTCGCCACCGTGACCACGGCTTATCCGGAGGTCGCCGCCCGGCTCGCGCCGCACCTGCACCCGGGGCAGGTCGTGGTGCTGTTCTCCAGCAAGCTGTGCGGGAGTGTCGAGTTCGCCCACGCGCTCGCCGCCGCCGGGGCGCCGGACGTCGACGTCGTGGAGACGGACGCGCTGTTCGCCGCCCGGCCGTCCGGGACCGGCGGTGTCACGGTGCTGGGCGTCAAGGGGTGGAACCTGATCTCCGGCTGCACCGAGGCCGCCGTCGGCCGGCACGCCGGGCTGCTGCGCGAGTGGTTCCCGATGCTGGAGCTCGCGCGCAACCCGGTGGAGCGCGGCCTGCACGACTTCGGCGCGGTCGCGCACGTGCCGATCGCCCTCGCGAACCTGGGCACCATCGACCGGGCGGAGGAGCTGCTCTTCTACGTCGAAGGCGTTTCGCGGCGCACGGTCGCCCTGCTCGAACGCACCGAGGCCGAGTTCGCCGCCGTCGCGCACGCCTACGGCGCCCGGCTGCTGCCCATGACGGAGGTCCTCGACCGGTACTACGGCTGCCCGGCCACGACGTTGCTCGACGCGCTGCGGACCGTGGAGCCGTACCGGACGATCGCCGCGCCGACCAGCCTCGACCACCGCTTCCTGACCGAGGACATCCGGTCGACGCTCGTCCCGCTGCAGGCACTGGCGCGGTGTGCGGGCGTGGCGACGCCGATGGTCGACGCAGCGATCACCATCATGTCGGTGCTCGGCGGCGAGGACTTCCGCCGGACGGGCCGGACCCTGCGGCGGCTCGGCTGGGACGGCCTCGGCCACGAGGCGATCCTGGGCCGGCTGCGGTCCGGGGAGCGGGTGGCGGACCGGGCTGCTTGAGCCGACAAGGGCATCACGCGTGATTGGAGGGGCATCACGTGTGATTGAGGGGGCATCTCACGTGATTGGCGGGGCATCACGCGTACCTGGAGAGACGACTTGCGTACCTGGAGGGACGACTCGCGTACCTGGAGGGACGACTCGCGTACCCAGGGGGACGACTCGCGGGGGTGGGTGGGGGCGCGGTTACCGTTTGGGGGTGCCACGACGCAACCGTCCCGGCCGCCGCTCGGACGGTGGGCCGCCGCCCGAGCGGGAGCTCGGTGCCGCCACCGGGTGGGCCAGGGCCGAGTCCGGCACCGATGGGGACTGGCTCGTGCGGACGGTGCCCGGGAGCCAGGCCACCAAGGTCTACCGCTGCCCCGGGTGCGACCACGAGATCCGGCCCGGGACGCCGCACCTCGTCGTCTGGCCGGCCGACGAGACCGGCTCGGTCGCCGACCGGCGGCACTGGCACCGGGCCTGCTGGGAAGCGCGGGCCCGGCGGCGGCCCTCCCGCCGCTGGTGACTTCGCTCTGGAGTTGTCAAACAGCGCCCGGCCTCAGCGCCGGTAGTGCCGCGACATCGCGCCCTCGTACAGCTCCTCCGTGTACTCCGTGAAGCCGAGCCGCTCCGCCACCCTCAGCGACGGCTTGTTCGCGATGCTCACGCTCGCCAGCACCGGCACCGACGGCAGCTCGCGCGCGCACCACCCGAGGACCGCCTGGCCGGCCTCGACCGCGTACCCCTTGCCCCACGCCGACGGCCGGAACCGGTAGCCGAGGTTGAGCACCTTCTCGCCGTTGAACTCGCGGAGCCGCACGCCGCACGTGCCGATCACCTCGGTGCCGCCGCGTTCGGTGACCGCGGGGTAGCCGAAGCCGTGCTCGGCCCAGTGCGCCAGCCACCCCGAGAACATCTCCGACGCGCGCGGGACGTCGGGCGGGTCGGGGTGGAAGCGGTTGGTGCGCGGGTCGGTGTGGATGTCGACCATCGCCTGCCGGTCCGCCTCGTGGAGCGGACGCAGCAGGAGCCGGTCGGTTTCGATGTCGGTGAACACGTCGGCCAAGCTAGCGGCGGGGTCCGACAAAATGACGCGCATGACCGAACTGCCGCTGGTCCTCCTCCACGCCTTCCCCCTGGATTCCCGCATGTGGAACGCGGTGCGGGAGCCCCTCGCTTCACACCTTCGGGTGATCACCCCGGACCAGCGCGGGCTCGGCCGCTCGCCGCTGCCGGAGACCGATCGCGAACCGAGCCTGGAAGACGCCGCCCGCGACGTCGTCGCCCTGCTCGACCGGCTGGAACTGGACCGGGTCGTGCTCGGCGGCTGCTCGATGGGCGGCTACCTCGCCATGGCGGTGCTGCGGCTCGCGCCGGAACGCGTCGGCGGGCTCGTGCTCATCGACACCAAGGCCACGCCCGACACGCCCGAGGCCGCGCAGACCCGGCTCGACGTCGCGGCCCGCGTCGAACGGGAGGGCACCGCGACCTGGCTGGCCGAAGGGAACCTGCCCACCCTGCTGGCGGAATCGATGCGGGAGCAGCGTCCCGAGCTCGTCGAGACGGTCCGCGGGATGATCGAATCGCAGCCGCCCGCCGGCATCGCCTGGACGGCGCTGGCCCTGCGGACCCGGCCGGACTCCCTCGACCTGCTGCGGGACGCCGGCGTGCCCGCGCTGGTCGTCGTCGGGGAAGAAGACCCGATCACCCCGGTGGCGGCGGCGAGCGCGATGGCCGGGGTCATGGACGGCTCGACGCTGGTCGTGCTCGCGGGCGCCGGTCACCTGACCCCGCTGGAGGACCCCGCGGGCGTGGTCGAAGCGATCCTGTCCTGGTACCCGGCGACTCACGAGAAGTAGGCGTCGAGCGCCGAGCGGGCTTCGGGAAGGCGGTCCGGGAACCGCCGGGCGATCACGAAGCGCCAGGCGACGGCGAAGAGTTCGCGCAACCGCGTGTACGCGCGAAGGGCGTCGTCGGACGCGGAGCCGGGGTAGGCGGCCAGGTACTCCGGGCCGCCCTGACGGCCCAGGATGCCGAGGTCCCAGGCGAGCGGCCCGAGCCAGGTGTCCTCGAAGTCCAGCCAGCACGGCCCGGCCGCGGTCGCGATCAGGTTGCCGGGGTGCGCGTCGCCGTGCAGCGGCTGGACGGCGACGCCCGGCAGCCCGGCTTCGACGCGCGCGGCTTCCGCACGCAGGCGGGGGTCGAGGTCGTACCGGCCGAAGAGCCGGTCCAGGTCGTCCAGCGGCCCGCGGCGGGGCAGCTCGCCCGGGTACTCGCGCAGGGCCGCGTGCAGTTCGGCGAGCGATCGCGCGACGACGTCCGGGGCGTACCGGTGGGCCGGATCGTGCGGGGTGTGGTGCCAGAGCGTGACCGGCAGGCCGTCCGCGAAATGCGGCCCGGCCGGGGGATCCGCCGAGGGTGAGACGACGAGCACACCACGGTCCGTGAGGAACCGCGAGAGGGCGACGTCACGCGCCAGCCAGGCCGCCGGTTCCGGCCGGAGCAGCCGGGTCGTCGCGGGCACCCTCGCGACCAGCGGACCCAGTCTCACCAGCACGTTCGACCGCTCGTGGAGCACGTCGGGGTCCTGGTCGGGCAGGCCGAGCCGGGCGGTCACGGCGCGGGCCGCGCGGACCGCCGCGCGGGTGTAGTCGTCGGCCACGGCCCGATCTTGCCAGCCGGTGCGCGCGACTGTCGGTAGCGAGGGCTACGATCCCCCTAAGCCGCCGGATCGGGCCTTCCCGACCCCCGGTGGCGCGACGATGACCACCACAAGGTTTCAGTGTTGGAGGCAGGAGTGACGGCCGTAGCCCCCAAGCCGATCGCGACGCGCCCGTATCCCGCGCGCGAGTCGGTCAAGGGTTCGTACCTGCTGCGGTTGTTCCGCACGACGGACCACAAGCAGATCGGGATCATGTACCTGGTCACGTCGTTCGCCTTCTTCATGGCGGGCGGCGCGATGGCCATGCTGATCCGCACCGAGCTGGCGCGGCCGGGGCAGCAGTTCCTGTCCCAGGAGCAGTACAACCAGCTGTTCACCATGCACGGCACGATCATGCTGCTGCTGTACGCGACCCCGATCCTCTTCGGCTTCGCGAACTTCGTGCTGCCGCTGCAGATCGGCTCGCCGGACGTCGCCTTCCCGCGGCTGAACGCGTTCTCGTACTGGCTGTACCTCTTCGGCGGCCTGATCGTGATCTCCGGCTTCCTGACCCCGGGTGGCGCCGCCGACTTCGGCTGGTTCGCCTACACCCCGCTGTCGGACGCCATCCACTCGCCGGGCGTCGGCGCGGACCTGTGGATCTCCGGCCTGGTGGTCTCCGGTCTCGGCACCATCCTCGGCGCGGTCAACATGATCACCACCGTGGTCTGCCTGCGCGCGCCGGGCATGACCATGTACCGGATGCCGATCTTCACCTGGAACATCCTGGTGACGTCGATCCTGATCCTGCTCGCCTTCCCGATCCTGACCGCGGCCCTGATGGGCCTGCTGGCGGACCGGCACCTCGGGGCGCACGTGTTCGACCCCGAAAACGGCGGCGTGATCCTCTGGCAGCACCTGTTCTGGTTCTTCGGCCATCCCGAGGTGTACATCGTCGCGCTGCCGTTCTTCGGCATCGTGTCGGAGATCTTCCCGGTGTTCAGCCGCAAGCCGCTGTTCGGCTACAAGAGCCTGGTCTGGGCGACGCTGGCCATCGCGGCCCTGTCGGTCGCGGTGTGGGCGCACCACATGTACGCCACCGGCGCCGTGCTGCTGCCGTTCTTCTCCTTCATGACGTTCCTGATCGCCGTCCCGACCGGCATCAAGTTCTTCAACTGGATCGGCACGATGTGGAAGGGCCAGCTGTCCTTCGAGACGCCGATGATCTTCTCGATGGGCTTCATCGTCACGTTCCTCTTCGGCGGCCTGACCGGCATCCTGCTGGCCGCGCCGGCGATCGACTTCCACGTGTCGGACAGCTACTTCGTCGTCGCGCACTTCCACTACGTGCTCTACGGCACGATCGTGTTCGCCACCTTCGCCGGCATCTACTTCTGGTTCCCGAAGATCACCGGCCGGATGATGGACGAGAAGCTCGGCAAGTGGCACTTCTGGACCACGTTCATCGGCTTCCACGGCACGTTCCTCGTCCAGCACTGGCTGGGTGCCGAGGGCATGCCGCGCCGGTACGCGGACTACCTGACCAGTGACGGCTTCACCACGCTGAACACGATCTCCACGATCGGCGCGTACATCCTCGGTGCCTCGACGCTGCCGTTCATCTGGAACGTCTTCAAGAGCTACCGGTACGGCGAGATCGTCACGGTGGACGACCCGTGGGGCTACGGCAACTCGCTCGAGTGGGCGACCTCCTGCCCGCCGCCGCGGCACAACTTCACCGAGCTGCCCCGGATCCGCTCCGAGCGGCCCGCGTTCGAGCTGCACTACCCGCACATGCTCGAACGCATCCACAAGGAAGGCGAGATCGGCTTCTTCGGGAAGCAGAAGGTCAACAGCCACGCGGCGCCGTCGCAGCTGCTCACGGAAGCGGTGATCCCCGGTGATCACTCGAACGACAACGCGAGTGAGCAAGGGGATAAGTAACCCCTGATCGAGTGGAGCGCGTGCCCGGCTTATGTGAAGCCGGGCACGCGCTCTACTTATGTTCGACCCCGGACCGGCAGACTGATCGTGCAGCGTTGCCGAACGAGGGATGACGAGAGTGACCCAGACCCCCGTCCTGATCACGACGACCGGCCCCGACAAGCCGGGTGTCTCGTCCGTGCTGTTCGCCGTGCTGACCCGGCACGACGTCGACGTGCTCGACGTCGAACAGGTCGTCATCCGCGGGCAGCTCGTGCTCGGGGTGCTCGCCGGGGTCTACCGCGACCCGGAGGGCCTGCAGGAGTCGGTCGAGCAGGCGATGGCGTCCGTCGGGATGCACGTCGACGTCAAGATCGGTTCGGCGATCGGGGAAGACCCGTTCGCGCTCGGCCGCCGCGACTCCACCCACGTGCTGGTCGTGCTCGGCCGCCCGGTCACCGCGCGCGGCTTCTCCGAGGTCGCCCGGCGGCTGGCGGCGCTCGGCGCCAACATCGACGCGATCCGCAGCGTCGCCGACTACCCCGTGACCGGGCTGGAGCTGTACGTCTCGGTCGACCGGGACACGCCCGAGGCCGACGCCGCCCTGCGCTCTGAGCTCGCCGACGCCGCCGTCGAAGTCGGCGTCGACATCGCCGTCGAGCGGGCCGGGATCACGCGCCGGGCCAAGCGCATGGTGGTCTTCGACGTCGACTCCACGCTCATCCAGGGCGAGGTCATCGAGATGCTCGGCGCGCACGCCGGCGTCGAACCGGAGATCCGCGAGATCACCGAAGCGGCCATGCGCGGCGAGCTGAACTTCACCGAGTCGCTGGAACGCCGGGTCGCGCTGCTGGAGGGCCTGCCCGCCACGGCGATCGACGAGGTCGCCGCGACGATCGAGCTGACCCCGGGGGCCCGCACGACGATCCGCACGCTCAAGCGGATGGGGTTCAAGACCGGGGTGGTGTCCGGCGGCTTCACGCAGGTCATCGGTGGCCTGGTGGAAGAGCTGGGCCTGGACTTCGCGGCGGCGAACGAGCTCGAGATCGTGGACGGCAAGCTGACCGGCAAGGTCGTCGGCGACGTCGTCGACCGTGCGGGCAAGGCGAAGGTGCTTCGCCGCTACGCCGCCGAGTACGACATCCCGCTCGAGCAGTGCGTCGCGGTCGGGGACGGCGCCAACGACATCGACATGCTGTCGGCCGCGGGCATGGGGGTCGCGTTCAACGCGAAGCCCGCGCTGCGCGAGGTGGCCGACACCGCGCTGTCGCACCCGTACCTCGACGCCGTGCTGTTCGTGCTCGGCCTCACCCGTGGCGAGGTCGAAGCGGCCGACGCCGCCGACGGGCTCGAGCTGATGCGTCCGTGAGCAGCGTTCTCGACCCCCTGGGCGCCCGCTACGCCTTCTGGCTGGGGCTCCCGGCCGAAGACACCTCGGACACCTCCGGCGAGCTCCCCGGGGAAGTCCGGGCGATGCCGGTGATCCTCCGCATCGAGCGGGCCGAGCCGCCCGGCCGCACGCCGCTGCTGGAAGCCGCGGCGGCGGCCGCGCTCGCGGTGTGTCTCGACGAACGCTCGCAGCCCGGCGGCGAGTGGGCCGAACCGATGCACGCGTGGCTGGACAACCGGATCCGGAAGGTCGCACGGCGGGCGCGGGGCGCGCACTGGGCGGCCGTCCAGGACCTGCCGGGCATCACCGTCGAGGTCGACGGCGCCCAGGCGCGCGCCCTCGTGCCGGGCCTGGTCACCGAGACGCCCAAGGACGTCGCGCGGCTGCAGATCTCGGGCAGCGAACTGCCGCCTGACGAGCCGGGCCCGCTCCCGAACGGCGTGCCGCTGCTGCTGCTCAACCCGCACGTGCCGATGACCGTCGGCAAGGCCGCCGCGCAGGTCGGCCACGCGACGATGATCCTGGCTGCGCTGCTGGACGACGCGAAGCGGGCCGCCTGGGCCGAGCGGGGCTTCCGGGTCGCCGTGCGCACGGCGAGCCCCGTGCAGTGGAAGGAACTGCACCCGGGCGACGACCCCGAGGGCGCGTGGCGGCGCGACCGGGTGATCGCGGTGCGGGACGCCGGGTTCACCGAGGTCGACCCGGGCACGATCACGGTTCTTGCCCAGTGGGAGCCGGAACAAGCGGCTTCCTGACCCGGTTGGAGGGGGCATGGCACTGGAAGTGGAACGCACTGGCGAGCACGCGTTCGTCGGGCGCAACGAGCGGGGCGCGGAGGTCCGGCTGGGCCGGAAGGGCGCCGAAGGGGCGTTCTCGCCCGCCGAGCTGCTGCAGATCGCGGCGGCGGGCTGCAGCGCGGTGACGGCCGAAGAGCTGATCGTCCGGCGGATCGGCGAAGACGCGAAGTTCCGCGTGAACGTCACCGCGGATCGGCGTGAAGGCGCTGCGGAGCTGGACGCCGTGCACGTCGCTTTCGACGTCGACGTGTCGACATTGGCCGCGGATCAGCGGGAAGCGCTGGCCGGGGCCGTGGACCGGGCGATCGAGCGGCTCTGCACGGTGAGCCGCACGCTCAAGAAGGGGATTCCGGTGACGGAGGAGTTCCCGGCGTAGCGTCGGGGGCGACCGGGATCAAGGTGTCCCACTCCTCGGCGAGCTTGCGCTGGTACTGCTCGTCGAGGAAGGGCACCACGGCGAAGCAGGACCGGCAGACCCGGGCGTGCCGCACCAGGAACACCGGCCGGGGCTCGAGGAACCCGGGCCGCTTGAACAAGATCCGCGCCATGCTGGAGGCCGTGTCGAAATCGGCGAGCGGGCTCAGGCTCTCTTCGCCGCAGACCGGGCAGCGCACGTCAGTTCTGGCCGGATTCCCACACGACGTACGCCTGGTCGGCGTCGGTCGTCATGGCCTCGATGAACTTCTCGTTGTCGAAGCCCGGCAGGGCCTGCAGGCGCTCGATCAGCGCGTCGGCCGCCGGGTCGCCGCTGGGGACCGCGGTCCCCTTGCCGTCGGTGCCCACCAGCATGAAGAACACGTCTTCGTTCCACGGGCCGTCGGGGATCACCCGGACCATCACCGAGGACAGCTCGGACCACGTGACGGCCTCTTCGCTGCCGTCCGCGAGCCGCCGCCGCACGCCGGTGTCGTCGACGCTGACGGTCCGGGACTGGGCGCTGGACGAATCCTGGGTCAACCGGTGCTCCCTTGTTGCTTCGGTGGCTTCACCGTACCGGGCGCGGCTGTGGACCGCGTCACGCGGGCGCGGCTGCGTCGAGCCGGCGCAGCGCGTCCCGCACCACCTTCGGGTCCATCGTGGGCCAGAACGGCGGCAGGGACGCACGCAGGAATCCGCCGTAGCGGGCGTTCGCCAGCCGCGAATCCAGCACCGCCACCACCCCGCGGTCGCTGACCGCGCGGTGCAGCCGCCCGGTGCCCTGTGCCAGCAGCAGTGCCGCGTGCGTGGCCGCCACCGTCAGGAACCCGTTGCCGCCGCGGGCTTCCACCGCGCGCTGGCGCGCCGAGGACACCGGGTCGTCCGGGCGCGGGAACGGGATCCGGTCGACCACCACGAGCTGCAGCGACGGCCCGGGCACGTCCACGCCCTGCCACAGGCTCAGCGTGCCGAACAGGCAGGTGCGGACGTCCTCGGAGAACTTCTGGACCAGCAGCGACGTCGCGTCGTCGCCCTGGCAGAGGATCGGGAAGTCCAGCCGCTCGCGCATCTCCTCCGTGGCCTGCTTGGCCGCCCGCATCGAGGAGAACAGCCCGAGCGTGCGCCCGCCCGCGGCCTCGATCAGCTCGGCCAATTCGTCCATTGTGGACGAAGTCAGGCCGTCGCGGCCCGGCGGCGGGAGGTGCTTGGCCAGGTACAGGATGCCGTTGCGCCGGTGGTCGAACGGCGAGCCGACGTCCAGGCCGGTCCACTTCGGGCCCGAGTCGTCCGACGGCGCTTCCTTCTCCGTCGCGGCGCCCGGCGCCTGCTCGACCCGCGCCGCGCCCGGCGGGAGGCCCCACTGGCGCGCCATCGTGTCGAACGTGCCGCCCAGGGTCAGCGTCGCCGACGTCAGGATCGTCGTGTGCTGGTTGAACACGCGCTCTCGCAGCAGGCCCGCGACACCGAGCGGCGCCACCTTCAGCGCCGGCGGCCGCGGGTTCGACGAGTACTTGTCGCCGGAGAGCCAGACGACGTCCCGCTGGTGCGCCTGGTCCTCGTCGAACGCCTCCAGCAGCCGGACCGCGGTGTCGTGCACCTCGTCGAGCAGCGACCGCGCCAGCTTGCGCGCGGTGGCCCCCTCGACGTCCTCCTTGCGGTCGCTGCCCAGCGCCGTGATGCACGCGTGCGCGGCGTCGCGGACCGCCGGGATCGCGCCCTTCAGCGGCCGCGGCAGCTCGTCCATCCGGCCCGCGGGCAGGTCGTCCACGATCAGCGCCAGCCCGTCACCCGCCTCCAGCAGGCGGTCGGCGACGTCGGCGTCGATGAGCTTGCCGCAGCGGCGCGCGGCCGAAGCGCACATCGCGCTGGTCAGCTCGCCGGTGGCGACCGAGGTGACCCGGTCGACCAGGTCGTGGGCCTCGTCGATGATCACCACGTCGTGGTCCGGCAGCACCTGGTAGCCCTGCAGCGCGTCGATCGCCAGCAGCGCGTGGTTGGTGACGATGACGTCCGCGCGGCCGGCCTCGGCGCGGGCCTTCTCGGCGAAGCAGTCCGTGCCGATCGGGCAGCGCGAAGCACCGAGACATTCCTTCGCCGTCACGGAAACCTGACGCCACGCCTGGTCGGTGACGCCGGGGACAAGCTCGTCACGGTCGCCGGTTTCGGTGTCCGACGCCCACTCCCGCAGCCGCGTGACCTCCTTGCCCAGCCGGGACACCGCGAACGGGTCGAACAGCTGCGCGTCCTCCGGCTCGTCCGGCGCGCCGGAATCCAGCCGGTGCAGGCACATGTAGTTGCGGCGGCCCTTGAGGATCGCGAAGGTCGGCTCGCGGCCGAGCGGCTTCTTCAGCGCCTTCGCCAGGCGGGGCAGGTCGCGGTCGACGAGCTGGCGCTGCAGCGCGATCGTCGCCGTGGAGACCACGACCGTCGCTTCCTTCTCGACGGCGTGCCTGATCGCGGGCACCAGGTAGGCCAGCGACTTGCCGGTGCCGGTGCCGGCCTGCACGGCCAGGTGCTCACCGGTGCGGATGGCACGGCCGACGGCGTCGGCCATCTGCACCTGCCCTGGGCGTTCGGCACCGCCGACGGACTCCACCGCGTGGGTGAGGAGTTCGAGGACGCCGGGGAAATCGGTTCGGGCGGGCACAGCGACACACATTAGCCGCCACCACCGACAGAGATCGGTGCTCCGTCGCGAACGGGCCACTCGCGTCGCGGAGGACCCCGGCTCGTGAGTGGTAAGGGCAGTTAGAACTGCCCTTACCACTCACGAGGGCTCGGGCGATCAGTCCTGGGTGCGGCCGGAGACCAGCTTCCAGGTCAGTGGCAGCAGCCCGGCGGCCACGACGATCTTGACCGCGTCCCCGATCAGGAACGGCGTGACGCCCTTGGCGAACGCCGTGGACAGGTCGAACCCGGTCGAAGCCATCAGCCACGGCACGCCGAACGCGTAGATCACGACGTTGCCGAGCACCATGGTCCCCGCGGTGCGGACCGGCGTCCGGTCGCCGCCGCGGCCGGCCAGCGCGCCGACCAGCGCACCGGCGAAGACGAACCCGACGATGTAGCCGGCGCTGGCGCCGGACAGGCCCGAGGTGCCGTGCTGGAACCACGGCACGCCAACCGCGCCGACCAGCAGGTACACCAGCATCGACGCGGCACCGCGCGACATGCCGAGCGACGCGCCGACGAGCAGCGCGGCGAACGTCTGGCCGGTCATCGGCACCGGGCTGCCCGGCACCGGGATCGTCAGCTGCGCGGCGGCGCCGGTGAGCACGGCACCGCCGGCGACCAGCGCGATGTCCCGCACGAGCGAGCCGGGCACGAGGTCGGCCAGCACGGGCCGCTTGCCGGCGAAGGACAGCGAAGACACGAAACCTCCCGAGGAGAACAGGCGACGCCCGAGGTTAACGCTCGTTACCGTCCCGCGGACCCGCCGAGTTGCGTTCCTCACCGGCCACTCGTCCGGGTGGACCCGATCAGGGCGGCCGCCGGACCGGCCGATGACGAAGGGGGCGACTGCGAACTGTCACGGAACCGAGGAGGCCGGAGCATGCGAACCGCCAGGAAGAGGACATTTCGGTTGCTGGCCGTGACGACGCTGGCCGTGCCGGTGCTGGGGGCCGCCGCTCCCGCGACGTCCACCGGATGGGCGGCTTCCGGCTCGGTGGACGTGACGATCGACAACGAGCACGTCGTCACCGGCGACCTGGCGAAGTGCACCGTCGACGGGCCGTACCGAGGCTGGACGCAGGGGGGTGCCACCGGCGACGTCGCCGTGTTCGGCGCGGGTGACAGCGGGTGCGGGCGGTCGGAGGACGTGTCGGTCGCGCAGGCGTCCGGACGCCGCTTCCGGGCGACCGTGCTGCAGCGCTACGGCGGTCCGGAGATCACCGTGCGCACGTACTCCGTGAAGTGCGCGACGACCGCGACCGGCAGCCTCGGCGAAGTGGCCGTCGGAGCCGTCGAGGGCATCACCGTGCCCGGGCAGATCCCGCCGAACCACCGGATCGTCATCCCCGGCGGCGCCGCGGGCACCGCGCTGGCGACGGTGACCCTCAACGAGACCGTCACGCCCCAGCCACCGGACGGCAGCCTGGTGACGCACGCGGTGCACATCAAGCTGTTCCCGCAGGGCGGTCCCGCGAGCGGGGACATCTACCTGGGCACGGCCGCCTGCGACCCGTTCGCCGAGAAGTGATCAGGCGGTCGTGAAGCGCGAAGCCGCCGCGACGAACTCGCCCGCCCGCGCGGCCAGGTCCGGCAGGCTGCCGCCGGACGAGAGCGCGTCGCCCAGCAACGGCGTCGCCGCGGCGACCGCGATCGCGCCCGCCCGCAGGTAGCCCTCGACGTCGGCCAGGTGGACGCCGCCGGTCGGCACCAGCGGGACGTCCGGCAGGGGCGCCCGCACCGCGCGCAGGTACGCGACGCCGCCCACGGCCGCGACCGGGAACACCTTCACCGCGGCCGCGCCGAGCCGCCACGCCTGGTCGATCTCCGTCGGCGTCAGCGCGCCGCAGACCACCGGGGTGTCCAGGGCCGCCGCCCGTTCGAGGACCGCCGGGTTGACCGTCGGCGTGATCAGGTACGCCGCGCCGGCGTCCACCGCGATGTCCACATCGGACGGTTCGCGGACGCTGCCCGCGCCGATCAGCGCGGCTTCGCCCAGCGCCAGGCGCAGCGCGGTGATGGCCGCGGGCGCGCCCGGCGTCGTCAGCGTCGCTTCGAGCAGGCGGACGCCCGCCGCGTGCAGCACCATCGCCGCGTCGGCGAACCGCGACGCGTCGGCGGCCCGCAGGATCGCGACGAGCCGGTGTTCCGCCAGCGCCGCCTGCAGGTCCTTCACGCGGCCGGGCCGACGACGGCGGTGCCGGTGTAGGTGACGCCCGCCTCGTCGAAGTCCTTCAGCGTCGCGTCGACCGTCGGCTGCGAGCCGCCGACGGTCAGGTCCAGCAGCACCCGCACCCCGAAGCCGGCCTTCTTCGCGTCGAGGGCCGTCGCGCGGACGCAGAAGTCCGTCGCGATGCCGACGACGTCGACGTCGGTCACGTCGTGCTCGCGCAGCCACGCCTCCAGGGACTTCCCGTCGCGGGCCGCGCCCTCGAAGCCGGAGTACGCGGCGCTGTACTCGCCCTTCGAGAACACCTCGCCGATCGGGACGACGTCGAGCGCGGCGTGGAACGACGCGCCCGCCGTGCCGGCGACGCAGTGCACCGGCCAGCTGTCCTTGAAGTCCGGCGTCTCGCTGAAGTGGTCGCCCGGGTCGATGTGGTTGTCCCGGGTGGCCACGACGTGGCTGTACCCGCCCTCCGCGGCCTGCTTGGAGATGCCGGCGGCCGCCGCGGCCCCGCCCGGCAGGCCGAGCGAACCCCCTTCGCAGAAGTCGTTCTGCACGTCCACCACGATCAGCGCGGTCGCCATCGGTCGGCCTTCCTGTCAGAGAAACAACGTCGGGATCGCGGGCTCGCCGTGCGAGAGCTTGAGGCCCTCCCACGGCAGGCTGACCAGGCCGCGGCGCAGCCGCTGCCTGGCGTCGTCGAGCGTAGGCAGGTCCGGCTCCGGGCGGCCAGCGCGCAGCAGCGGGATCTGCAGCGGCCGGTCGTTGGTTTCGGGCTCCGGCGTGCCCGATCCGGAAGCCCAGACGACCTCCTCGACCGCCGTGCCCGTGCCGCGGTGGCGCCGCAGCGCGGACTTGCGGCCGCCGCGGGACTCCTTGTGCGCGCTGCGCTTGGCGACCGGCTTGCCGTCCACCTCGACCAGCTTGTAGACCATGCCGGCGGTCGGCGCGCCGGACCCGGTGACCACCGAGGTGCCGACGCCGTACGCGTCCACCGGCTCCGCGCGCAGCGCCGCGATGGCGTGTTCGTCGAGGTCGCCGGACACCACGATCCGGGTGTCCTTCGCGCCGAGGGAGTCCAGCTGCTCGCGGGCGCGGCGGGCGAGCGGGCCGACGTCGCCGGAGTCGATCCGGATCGCGCCGAGCTCGGGCCCGGCGACGCGGACGGCCGTCTCGATGCCCGCGGTGATGTCGTAGGTGTCGACCAGCAGCGTCGTGTCCGCGCCCATCTTGTCGACCTGGGCGCGGAAGGCCGCTTCTTCGCTGTCGTGCAGCAGCATGAAGGCGTGCGCGACGGTGCCGCGGGTCGGGATGCCGTAGCGGCGCCCGGCTTCCAGGTTGGACGTCGTCGCGAACCCGGCCAGGTAGGCGGCGCGCGCGGCCGCGACCGCGGCGTACTCGTGCGTGCGGCGGCCGCCCATCTCGATGATCGGGCGGCCGTGCGCGGCGCCGGACATCCGGGCCGCCGCCGACGCGATGGCGCTGTCGTGGTTGAGGATCGACAGCACCAGCGTCTCCAGCAGCACGCACTCGGCGAACGAGCCGGTGACGGTGAGGATCGGCGAGCCGGGGAAGTACAGCTCGCCTTCGGGGTAGCCGTCGATGTCGCCCGAGAACTCGTAGTCCGCCAGCCAGGCGAGCGTCGCGTCGTCGACGACCGCGGTGGCCTCCAGCTGCGCGAGCTCCGCGTCGGTGAAGCGGAAGTCCGCGATCGCGTCGAGGACACGGGCGGTGCCCGCGACGACGCCGTAGCGGCGGCCGTCCGGGAGCCGCCTGGCGAAAACTTCGAACACGCAGGGCCGCGCGTGCGTCCCGTCGGCGAGCGCGCTGCCCAGCATGGTCAGCTCGTAGTGGTCGGTGAGCAGCGCAGTGCTGGCCGTGGCCGGTTCCGGTGAACCCATGGGGTAAGCCTATTCACCCACATGGCCGGACCTGGCGCGGCGTACCCCGTGACCCCCGTGACACCATGGGGTGCATGTCCACGCCTGTCGCATCCGAACAGACGCAGGTCGAACCGGCCGGTGCGGAAGTCGCCGAGTCGGACACACCGTGGCGGACCGTGGTGTGGAACGACCCGGTCAACTTGATGTCGTACGTGACGTACGTCTTCCAGAAGCTGTTCGGCTACAGCCGCGACCACGCCACCAAGCTGATGCTGGACGTGCACCACAAGGGCAAGGCGATCGTGTCGTCCGGCAGCAAGGAGAAGGTGGAGACGGACGTGGCGAAACTCCACGCGGCCGGCCTCTGGGCCACCATGGAGCAGCCCTCGTGAACGGATGGCGGCGCAAGGGTGCGGTGATCCACGCGGGCTTCGAGCAGCAGGAAGCGGCCGTGCTGCGCGGACTGGTCAGCCAGCTCGAGGACATGCTCACCGCGCGCGCCGAAGAGGCCCCGCAGGACGAACTCGCCGAGCTCACCGGCATCCGGACCGGGCCGACCGAGTCCCCGGACGACCCGGTGCTCTCGCGGCTGCTCCCGGACTTCCACAAGCTCGACCCGGACAACCCGTCGCGCGAGGACATCGACTCCTCCGCGGCGATGCGGTCGCTGCACGAGCCGGAGCTGCTCGACATCAAGGTCGGCGTCGCGAAGATCGTGCTCGACACGCTGCCCCGCGACGGCGGCCACGTCCGGCTGACCGAGGAGCAGGCCGACGCCTGGCTGGGCGCGCTCAACGACGTCCGGCTGGCGCTCGGCACCGCCCTCGACGTCACCGAGGACATGCCCGACGAACTGCCCGAGGACGACCCGCGGGCGCCGCACCTCGGCGTCTACCACTGGCTGACCTGGGTGCAGGAGACGCTGATCCAGGCGCTGACCGGGTGATCACCGACGTGCCCGGTGTCCTCGTCGGGCACCACGAGCGGGTCGGCGACGGCTGGGCCACCGGGACGACGGTGGTGCTCGTGCCCGAGGGTGCGGTCGGCGCGGTCGACCAGCGCGGCGGCGCGCCCGGCACGCGCGAGACGAACCTGCTGGAGCCGGAGAACCTGGTGCAGCGGGTCAACGCCGTGTGCCTGTCGGGTGGGTCGGCGTACGGCCTGGCCGCGGCCGACGGCGTGATGCGGTGGCTGGCGGAGCGGAACCTGGGCTTCCCGGTCGGGACGCAGCCGCACGAGGTCGTGCCGATCGTGCCCGCGGCGGTGCTGTTCGACCTGCCGCGCAGCGAGTGGGGCAACCGGCCCGACGCGTCCTTCGGCTACGCGGCCTGCGAAGCGGCTTCGGGCTCCTTCGCCCTGGGGACGGTCGGCGCGGGCGCCGGGGCGGCTGTCGGGTCGCTGAAGGGCGGCATCGGCTCGGCGAGCGAGGTCGTCGGCGAGTACACGGTCGGGGCGCTGGCGGCGGTCAACGCGGCCGGGGAGGCCGTGGACCTCTCGACAGGCCGGGCCTACGCGGCCGACCACGGCGAGTTCGGCGTGACGTGGCCCTCGCGGGCCGCTGACCTGCCGTCGCGGCGGACGGATCTGAACACGACGATCGGCGTGGTCGCGGTCGACGCGGCCCTGTCGAAGGCCGAGGCGCGGCGGATCGCGGTCGCGGCGCAGGACGGGCTGGCGCGTGCGGTGCGGCCGGCGCACTCGATGTTCGACGGTGACACGGTGTTCGCGCTGGCCACGGGCGCGCGCGAGCTGCCGGACGCGAGCGGCCCGTTCGGCGCGGCGACCCGGCCGGCGGCACTGGACGCGCTGTGCTCGGCGGCCGCCCGGGTGTTCGCCCGGGCGATGGTCCACGGGCTGCTGGCGGCGACCACAGCCGGCGGGGTGCCCGCCTACCGGGACGTCTGGCCGGAAGCGTTCGCGTAACGCCGGGCGGCCCGGCTCGGATCATCCTGGGGTGCAGCTCGACGAGAAGTGGGTCGTCCGGATCCACGATGACAACGTGAACAGCCACGCCGGGGTGGCTTTGGTGCTGGCGGAGCTGCTGGAGCTGCCGGCCGAAGACTCCTGGGCCGCCGCGGAGCGGGTCCACACGACCGGCTCGGTCGCGCTCGACCCGCTGCCGGCCGGACCGGCGGAGGACTTCGCCGCGGCCCTGCAGGTCCGCGGCCTCCACGCGACCCTGGAGCCGGCCCCGTGACCGACTTCGCGCACGTCACGGCCTGGTCCGGGCGCGTCCGGATCGCGTTCGCGCCCAACACCGCGTCGGTGCTGCACGGGATGCTCTCCGACGTCGCGGCCCGGCTGGGCGGCTCCGGGCGGAAGGGCATCGCCGACACCACGCTGTTCCCGGACGCCTACCGCCGCCGCAAGCCGAGTGCCGCGTTCCGGGACCGGCACGGCGCGGCGATGCGCGCCGAGGTGGTGGCCGCGTTCTCGCGGGTGCTGGCGGCGTGGTCCGGCGGGCCGGAGCTGGAGCTCGACCTGGCGGGCGCCCGCGACCTGCGGCTCGTGCTCGCCCACGCCCAGTCGGCGTACCTGCGGAAGCCGCGCTGGGAGGTGCCGGCCGACGAGCTGTTCGCCACGCGCTGGGGCGCCGAACTGAAGTTCGCCTGGCTCCAGGAACTGGAAAGCCACGTCGCCGCGGCGGCGCTGGCCCGGGACGACGTGCCGGTGTTCCTGGAGCTCTGACCCTTCAGCCGCCTGGGTAGGGGTCTTCGGGCAGGGCGTCGTCGCCGATCTCAAGGTTCGCCGCGCGCACGGCGCTCACGTATTCCTCGTCGATCTCCATGTCGATGCCGCCGACCGACAGGACCGGGCCCAGCGAGGGGTGGATCTCCAGCGGGCCGAGCTCGGTGCTGCGCGGCAGGCGTTCCCAGATCTGCTTCGGGCGGTGCAGGCTCCAGCGGCTGCACGCCAGGAGCGTGACGTGCCGGTCGGTCACCATGACCAGGAACCCGACCCGCATGCGCATGCGGTTGACGTAGAGCGACATCCCGGGGATCAGGTACTGGATCCGCTCGTCCGTGCCGAGGTACATCCGGCACCGATCACGCACTTTCGACGACAGCGGCACCCGGCCAGTATCCCAAGAACGGCCGGTGAGCGGTATGTCTCATCATCTGGACCAGCTTTGTCCACCACCTAAGATGTCGGTGTGCTCCGGATCCGCCGTGAACTCGTCGACGAGATCGTCGCCCACGCCCGTCGTGACCACCCCGACGAGGCGTGCGGGGTGATCGCCGGGCCCGACGGCTCGGATTCCCCCGAGCGGTTCATCCCCATGCTCAACGCGGCCCGGTCGCCGACGTTCTACGAGTTCGACTCCGGTGACCTGCTGAAGCTCTACCGGGAGATGGCCGCGAACGACGAGGTGCCGGTGGTCATCTACCACTCGCACACCGCGACCGAGGCGTACCCGTCGCGGACCGACGCGAACATCGCCGCCGAGCCGGACGCGCACTACGTGCTCGTCTCCACCCGCGACCCCGAAGTGCACGAGTTCCGGTCGTACCGGATCGTGGACGCCGAGATCACCGAGGAGCCGGTCGAGATCGTCGACTGAGTCCCGTCGGAACAAACCGCGCGCCGAAGGCGTCTGCGTCTAGGAAACCACCGGAGGTAAGAACCCATGGCCGTGACCGTCTCCATCCCGACGATCCTGCGCACCCACACCGGCGGCGAGAAGTCCGTCGAGGCGAAGGGCGCGACCGTCCTCGAGGTCATCGACGACGTCGAGGCCCGGCACGCCGGCATCAAGGCGCGCCTGGTCAAGGAGGAGAAGCTGCACCGCTTCATCAACGTCTACGTCAACGACGAGGACGTGCGCTTCGCCGGCGGGCTCGAGGCCGAGGTCAAGGACGGCGACACGCTGACCATCCTCCCCGCCGTGGCCGGTGGCTGATCGATGGCTCGCTTCGAGTCCCTGCTCGACGCGCTCGGCGGCACCCCGCTGGTCGGGCTGCCCCGGCTCTCCCCGACGCACGACGTGCGCCTGTGGGCGAAGCTGGAGGACCGCAACCCGACCGGCTCGATCAAGGACCGGCCCGCGCTGGCCATGATCGAAGCCGCCGAGCGTGAAGGCAAGCTGCGGCGCGGCTCCACGATCCTGGAGCCGACGTCGGGCAACACCGGCATCGCGCTGGCCATGGCCGCCAAGCTCAAGGGCTACGGGCTGGTCTGCGTGATGCCGGAGAACACCTCCACCGAGCGCAAGCAGCTGCTGCAGGCGTACGGCGCGCGGATCGTCTTCTCCCCGGCCGCGGGCGGCTCGAACGAGGCCGTCCGGCGGGCGAAGGAGCTGGCCGAGGCGAACCCCGACTGGGTGATGCTCTACCAGTACGGCAACCCGGCCAACGCCGACGCGCACTACCGCGGCACCGGCCCGGAGCTGCTCAAGGACCTGCCGACGCTGACGCACTTCGTCGGCGGCCTCGGTACGACCGGGACCCTGGTCGGGGTCGGGCGGTACCTGCACGAGGCGAAGCCGGACGTCCAGATCATCGCGGCCGAGCCGCGCTACGGCGAGCTGGTGTACGGCCTGCGCAACCTCGACGAGGGGTTCGTGCCGGAGCTGTACGACGCTTCGGTGCTCAACGGCCGCTACTCCGTGGGCGCGTACGACGCCCTGCGGCGCACGCGGGAGCTGCTGGAGCACGAAGGCATCTTCGCGGGCATCTCGACGGGCGCGGTGCTGCACGCGGCGCTGGCGGTGGCCGAGAAGGCCGCGGCCCGCGGCGAGCAGGCGGACGTCGCGTTCGTCGTCGCGGACGCCGGGTGGAAGTACCTGTCGACCGGGGCGTACGCGGGATCGCTGGACGAGGCGGCCGAGCGGCTCGACGGGCAGCTCTGGGCCTGAGTCACTCGAGCCGCCAGAGCTCGGGGAGGGCGAGGTCGACGCCGTCGGCCAGCCGCTCGAAGGTGGCCATCGTCGTCCCGAGGTCGTCGAACACCTTCGGCAGCACCTTCAGCGGCTTGCTCAGGGGGCGCCAGAAGGCGTCCCAGTGCACCGGCCGGACGGTTTGCGCGCCGACCGCGCCGGCCGTCTCGCGCCAATACCGCTCCCGCCACGCCTCGGTCTGCTTCCCCGCCTGCCCGACGCCGAGGTAGCAGACGTCCGCCTCGTGGCCGGCCAGTGCGCCGGGCACGAAGTTCGCCGACGCGTGGACCAGCACGGTGCCCGCCGGGTGCGCGATGTGGAACGAATAGCAGCGACCGGTCTTGAACGCCTTGGACCTGGCCGGCAGCCGGACCGGCTCGGTGATCTCGCCGGGCACGCGGTCGCCGGCGCTGTGCACGGCCTCGACCGGCGTCACCGTGAAGGCGCCGAACTCCACCGGCCGGCCGGGCACCAGCTCCTCGAACGGTTCGGCGGCCAGTCCGTAGCCCTCCTGGACCTTCCGGGTCGACGGTGAGCCGGCCAGCGTGGCGCCGGTCCGCTGCGCGACGACCGGCGCGTCCAGGACGTGGTCGACGTGCGAATGCGCGACCAGAACGGCATCGAACCCCGTGACACCGAGCCGGCCGAGCGCGTCGTCGATGCGCTTGCGGTCCGGGGCCACGCGGGTCGCCATCTTCAGCAGCGACGGCCGGGAGAAGAAGCCGTCGACCAGGACGGCCGAGCTTCCGTCGGTGACCAGGACGTTCGAAACCCCGGCGAAGGCCGTGCGCAGTTCGGGCATGCTGGACATCATGAAGGTCATCGGGCTGCTCGGCGGGATGAGCTGGGAATCCTCGATCGAGTACTACCGGCTCGTCAACGAACGGGTCAAGGCCGTCCTCGGCGGGTTCCACTCCGCGCACACCGTGCTCTACTCCGTCGACTTCGCCGCCATCGAGCGGATGCAGGCCGAGGACCGCTGGGACGACGCCGGTGCCGAGCTCAACCGCGCCGCTCGCGCGCTGGAGGCAGCCGGCGCCGGCTTCGTCGTGCTCTGCACCAACACCATGCACAAGGTCGCCGACCGGCTCGAAGCCGGCCTCGGCATCCCGCTGCTGCACCTCGGCGACACCACCGCCGCGGCCATCAAGGCCGCCGGGATCCGCCGGGTCGGCCTGCTCGGCACCGGCTTCACCATGGGCCAGCCGTTCTACCGCGACCGCCTCGCCGCGCACGGCCTCGACGTGCTCGTGCCGAGCGCCGAAGACCGCGACCTCGTGCACCGCGTCATCTACGACGAGCTGGTGCTGGGCGTCGTCAAACCCGAGTCGCGCGAGGCCTATCGCGGCGTGATCGCGCGGCTCGCCGACGCGGGCGCCGAGGGCGTCATCTACGGCTGCACCGAGATCGAACTGCTGGTCGGCCCGGCGGACAGCCCGGTGCCGACCTTCCCGACGACCCGCCTGCACGCCGAAGCGGCGGTGGACTACGCGCTGGGCACCACCTCGCTGCCCTTGTCCCCGACGTGAGCCTCGTGCTGCGCGACGACGTTCCGCCACAGCCGTTCGCGTTCCTCGCTGGTGAACGCCGCCGCGGGGATGCCGAAGACGTCGCCGGCCGCCGTCCACCAGTCCGCCGGTGACCCGATCAGCTCCTTGACACCGTGGCGGTTCAGGGTCCGCGCCCGCAGCGTGTCGACGCCGGTCGCGTCCCGCCCGCTGCAGCACGCAGACCCGCACGAACCCGGACTCCGGCGAGGTCGACAGCCAAGTGTGCTTCTCGGCGAAGTCGGCCATCTCGGCGGGACCGGGTGCGAAGTCGAAGCCCGCGAAGCTGCCCGAAGGGTCGTGGTCGAACCGCCAGCCGCCCGGCGCCACCTCCGACGGCCGCAGCCGGTAGGTGTGCGGGCCTTGGACGTAGGTGCCTTCCCGGAGGGGGAGCGGCTCGTGGATGCCGTCGCCGAGCCCGACGTCCACCACCCAGGCCGCCGACGGTTCCCCGGGCAGGCCGGTGACGGTGAGGGCCAGGTGGTTGCGGTCCACGTTCGGCGCGTCCGCCGGACTGCCCTGCACCCCGCCCAGATGCCGCGTCACCTGGTAACCGAGGGCGCGCAGCAGCGCCGAGAAGGCGCCGTTGAGGTGGTAGCAGTACCCGCCGCGGCCCCGCAGGATCCGCGCCAGCGAGGCCGACGGCTCGAGCGAGGTCGGCCGCCCGAGCTGGATCTCCAGCGGCTCGTACGGCACGCGCTCGACGTGGGCCGCGTGCAGGCGCCGCAGCGCGGCCAGGCTCGGCGGTTCGGGGTCGAGGCCGAGCCGCGCGAGGTATCCGGTGACGTCCATGCCGACAAGCTAGCGGCGACCACCGACAAAACCGCGGGATCAGGGATTTCACCCGAGGTGGACCGCCCGCACCCCGTCGTAGCCTCGAAGCGTGAGCACTCTGAACCCCGCCCCGGAGGCCGACGCCGCCAAGCGCGTGCTGCCGCCGAAACCGATGGCGGCCGCGCTCGTCGCGCTGTCGTTCACCCTGCTGCTCTACCTGGTCGAGCTGGTGGACGTGATCCTGCCCGGCGACCTGGACCAGGGCGGCATCCACTCGCGCTCGCTGTCCGGCCTCGACGGCGTGCTGTTCGCGCCGGTGCTGCACGCCGGCTGGTCGCACCTGTTCGCGAACACCGTCCCCGTGCTCGTGTTCTCCTTCCTCGCGATGGCCGCCGGGATCGGCCGGTTCGCGCTGGTCACGGCGATCATCTGGGTGGTGTCCGGGCTCGGCGTGTGGCTGATCGGGCCCGCGAACGGCGTCACCGTCGGCGCGTCCGGGCTGGCCTTCGGCTGGCTCGCCTACCTGCTGGTCCGTGGCCTGTTCAACCGCGCGGCCGGGCAGATCCTGGTCGCCGTCGTGCTGCTCGGCGTGTGGAGCGGCATGCTGGCCGGGCTGCTGCCGGGCAACCCCGGCGTCTCCTGGCAGGGGCACGTCTTCGGCGCGCTGGCCGGCATCCTCGCGGCCTGGCTGACCACCCGCCGGTCCCGCAAGGCCGCCCCGGCGCCTGCGGGTAACCTCGAAGGGTGACATCCTCGCCCGCTGATGCCCCGATCGGCGTGTTCGATTCCGGTGTCGGCGGGCTGACGGTCGCGCGCGCGATCCTCGAGCAGCTCCCCGCCGAGCAGCTCCGGTACGTCGGCGACACGGCGCACAACCCGTACGGCCCGCTCCCGATCGCCACCGCCCGCAGCTACGCCCTCGCGGCGCTCGACGAGCTCGTGGAGAGCGGCGTGAAGGCGCTGGTGATCGCCTGCAACACGGCGTCGGCGGCCTGCCTGCGCGACGCGCGCGAGCGCTACGACGTCCCGGTGATCGAGGTCGTCCTGCCCGCCGCGCGCCGCGCCGTCGTCGCGACGCACACCGGCCGCGTCGGCGTGATCGGCACCGAAGGCACCGTGCGGTCGCGGGCGTACGAAGACGCCTTCGCCGCGGCGCCCGGCATCACCCTGACCAGCGTCGCCTGCCCGCGGTTCGTGGACTTCGTCGAGCGGGGCATCACGACCGGGCGGCAGGTGCTCGGCCTCGCGCAGGGCTACCTCCAGCCGCTGCTCGACGCCGAGGTCGACACGCTCGTGCTCGGCTGCACCCACTACCCGCTCCTGCAGGGGGTGCTGCAGATCGTGATGGGCCAGGAGGTCACCCTGGTGAGCAGCGCGGAGGAGACCGCCAAGGACCTCGTCCGCGTGCTCACCGAGCGGGACCTGCTGACGAGCGGGGAGACCGCGCCGCGGCACGAGTTCCTCGCCACCGGCTCGGCGGAGCCGTTCACCCGGCTCGCGCAGCGCTTCATGGGCTTCGCTCCGGGTGTCCTCGCTCCCACCACTGCGTGAACGGCCGTGCGGACGCTTAGGGTGTCGTCGTGCGACTGACCATCCTCGGGTGCTCCGGCAGCATCCCCGGGCCGAACGCCGCCGCGTCCGGTTACCTGATCGAGGCCGAGGGCTTCCTGCTCGGCCTGGAACTCGGCAACGGCACGCTCGCGCAGCTGCAGGCCGTGGCCGATCCGTTCGACCTCGACGCCCTCGTGCTGACCCACCTGCACCCGGACCACTGCGCCGACGTCAGCGCGCTCACCGTCCTGCGGCGCTACCACCCGGCGCCGCCGTACCCCGCCCGGCCGCGCCTGCTGCCGCTGTACGCGCCGCCGGACGCCCCGGTCCGGCTGGCGAACGCGTACGCGCCCAACGAGACCGAGCGGGCCACCACGGACCTCTCCGACGTCTACGACTTCCACCCGCTGCGGCCCGAGCCGTTCCGGATCGGGCCGTTCGAGGTGGTCGCGGTCGAGGTCGACCACCCGACCCCGGCGTACGGCCTCCGGATTTCCTACGGCGGCCGGATACTGGCGTTCACCGGCGACACCGGGCCCTGCGCGGCGCTGAACGAGCTCGCCGACGGCGTCGACCTGCTGCTCGCGGAGGCGTCGTGGACGGACTCGGCGGAGCGGCCGGCGGGGGTGCACCTGTCCGGCAAGCAGGCGGGCGAGCTGGCGCGCGCCGCCGGCGTCGGGCGGCTGCTGCTGACGCACATCGCGCCGTGGACCGACGCCGGCGCGGTCCTGGCCGAGGCGTCGGCCGGGTTCCCCGGGGCCGAGGTCGTCAAGCAGGGTGCCGTCTACGACGTCTGAGGGCCGGTCATAGAGTGCACTGGTGGCTCGTAAAGATGGCAGGACCGACGACCAGCTCCGCGACATCAAGATCACCCGGGGGTTCCAGCAGTGGCCGGCGGGGTCGGTGCTGATCGAATTCGGCAACACGCGGGTGCTGTGCGCGGCGAGCGTGACCGAAGGGGTGCCGCGCTGGCGCGCCGGGTCGGGCCTCGGCTGGGTGACGGCCGAGTACGCGATGCTGCCGTCGGCGACCAACACGCGCGGCGACCGCGAGTCGGTGAAGGGCCGCATCGGCGGCCGCACGCACGAGATCTCCCGGCTGATCGGCCGGTCCCTGCGGGCGTGCATCGACCTGGCGGCCCTCGGCGAGAACACGATCGTCATCGACTGCGACGTGATCCAGGCCGACGGCGGCACCCGAACGGCGGCGGTGACGGGCGGCTACGTGGCCCTGGCGGACGCGATCACCTGGCTGGCGGCGGCGAACCGGTTGAACGACCCCCAGCCGCTGTCGTCCTCGGTGGCGGCGGTGAGCGTGGGCGTGGTCGACGGCCGGGTCCGGCTGGACCTGCCGTACGAGGAGGACTCGCGCGCGGAGGTCGACATGAACGTGGTGGCGACGGACGCGGGCACGCTGATCGAGGTCCAGGGCACCGGCGAGGGCGCGACCTTCGCGCGGTCCACTTTGGACACGATGCTGGACATGGCGCTTGCGGGGTGCGCGGAACTGACCCGGCTGCAGAACGAGGCGCTGGCGCTGCCGTACCCCGGTGAGCTGCCGGAGCCGCGTCCGGACAAGAAGAAGGGCGCGAAGTGACGAAGCTGCTTCTGGCCACGCGCAACGCCAAGAAGCTCGGTGAGTTGCGGCGGATCGTTGCTGCTGAGGGACTTTCGGGGATCGAGGTCATCGGGCTTGCCGATGTGCCTTCGTTCCCGGAGGCTCCTGAGACGGCGCCGGACTTCGAGGGCAATGCCGTGGCGAAGGCTCGGGATGCTGTTGCTGCTACCGGCTTGGCTGCGATTGCCGATGATTCGGGGCTTGCTGTCGATGCGCTGAACGGGATGCCTGGGGTGTTGTCGGCTCGGTGGTCCGGGCGGCACGGGGATGATGAGGCGAACCTGGATCTCGTGCTGGGGCAGCTGCGGGACGTGCCGGATGAGCGGCGGGGGGCGCAGTTCGTTTGTGCTGCGGCTTTGGTGCTGCCGTCCGGGGAGGAGACGGTGGTTCGCGGAGAGTGGCGGGGGACGCTGATCCGGGAGCGGCGTGGGGTGAACGGGTTCGGGTATGACCCGATTTTCCAGCCTGATGGGGAGGGGCGGACCTCGGCGGAGATGGAGCCGGCGGAGAAGGATGCTCTTTCGCACCGGGGGTTGGCTCTGCGGGCGTTGTTGCCTGCGCTGCGGGATCTGGGTTAGCGGAGTTTGACGCCGGGGCCGAGCTTTTCGGTACCGATGAGCTCGGTGTCCACGGCTGTGATGGTCAGCTCGAGGTCCGAAAGCGGGCTGACATCGACGGGTGCGGTGAACGAATCGAAAGTGATCGAACGCAGCCGGGGCGTGGCGAGAGCACGAAGATCGGTGATCCCCATGCCGAAGAAGTGAATTGCTTTCATGCTGGGAAAGCAGCGTGCGATGGTTTCGCCGCTCAGACTGTTGTCCCCGGGGTCGTATCGGAAAAGGCCGATCTTGGTGGGCGCGGTGAGGGGCGTCGAAGCCTCCAGGGTCTTCGCCCGGATTTCCCAGAGGGCGATTTCGTCCAGGTTTTCCAGTGCGGCGAGTGGGTCCAGGTTGTCGATCGAATGCAGCTTGTCGAGCGCGAGGCGCCTGAGGCCGGTCAAACCGCCGAATGCTTCGATGCTGCGCCAGGCGGTGCTCTGGAAGATCGTCAGGGCCTCCAGCTTCCGCAGTTTCTTCAAACTCGGCAACCGCGTGAACCGGCGGGCGAAGTACAAGGAGACTTCGACGAGGCCGGGATGGTGTCCCAACGGAGCGAGGTCGACGGTCGCCCCACGGTGGAAGTCCGTCACGATCCGGGTCAGGTGCGGCAAGCCGTCCACCAGGCCGAGATCGGCAGGGGACTCCGAGTTGAGGAGGTCGACCTGCAGATCGGTCAGGTGCTTCAGGTGCCGTACGTGGGGCAGGAGCTGCGCTTGCGCCACCAGGACTGTGCCGTCGGGCAACGGTGAGTCGGCCAGGACTTCGACGGCATAGCGTTCCGGTTCGAAGTACTGCCACGCCTGGAGCAGCTGGTCCTGCACCGCAACCCGGGGGTCTCGCGCATAGGTGCGGAGCACCTTCAGTGCATCCTCTCCCGCAGTCAGTGCAGCCGCCCGGACCGACGCTGCGGCGACCGCTTCCGACAGGCCGTCCAGGCTCTCCGGGAGGTACCGCAGCACGCGGTGCCCGATCGATGCCAGCGATCGCGTCTCCCGCAAGCTCCGCGGCGGCACCAGCTGATCCCGGATCACCGCCTCGACCCGAGCGATGATCTCCGGATCCGCATTGCTCACAGTCTCGAGAGAAGCGGCCGCCAGCAATCGCAAGTGGCGCGCGTGGCGGGGCTCGGCATCCGCCCGGTCGAGAATGCCCCTCAACAACGTCCCCACCTGGTGGTGCTTCGCGTGGCCGCAGGCCATCACGAACGTCTCCCACCACGTATCCAGGTGCGCCCGGTCGATCAGCGTCTCCAGGTGGTCCTGCTCCGTCGCCTCGTTCGCCGCCAAGCACTCCTGGAACGTCCGGTGCACGAAATCCACCCGGCCCCGGACCGGTTCCCGCAGCACACCGCTTCGCTCCAGCAAGTGGTCCAAGACTTCCGAAGGCGTGTGATCGACATGCGGCAGCGAAGGCAGCCGAAGGGCGACATGCGACAGCACCCGCTCCTTCGGCAGCTCCACCTTCGACGCCAGCGAGAGCCGCCAAGCCAGATCACCCAGCAAGATCTGCTTCTGCGCCTCCGTCAGGATCACGTCGATCCGCCGCTCCGCGTCCCGCAGGTGCAGCAGCATCGACAACGCCTTGCGGTACAGATCCATCCGGTCCCGCGGCAGCTCCGACCGATGCGCCAGGTTGAGCGCGCACAACATCGCGCACAGCAACGGGCTTGCCGCGAGAGTCCGCAGGTGCGGCCGCGAGTCGAGCTGGTTGAGCAGCCGCCTTTGGACCGCCGCCAGGTCCGTGTCCCGGCGGACCTGGCCGCCGGCCGCGGCCGCGTTGTGCCAGCGGGTCACCAATGCCTGGATGTCGTCCGCGTTCATCGGCTCCAGCAGCACACAACCGAAGCCTTCCTGGGCCAGCCAGCGCTGATCCGCCGCCGCTGTCCGGGAGGTCACCACGATCAGCGTGTCCGGGAACGTCGAGGCGAGCTTTCGCAGCCATGCCTTCACCTCGCGGCGGTGGCCCGCGCCGACCTCGTCGACGCCGTCGACCAGGACCATCGCGCGGCCGCTCTCGAGCACCCGGCGGGCCCAGCCCTCCGGGGGCGCCTGCATCGGCGCGATGTGCGCGAGGAACTCCTCCGGCCGCGGCAACGGCTCGGCGGCGAAGCTGCGCAGCCGGATCGGGAAGGGCACCCGGCCGTTCCAGCCGGCGAGCTTCCCGGTGAAACCCGCACGGGCCGCCGTCACCGCCAGCCAGTCCAGCAGGGTCGTCTTGCCGGATCCGGCCTCGCCGCGGACCAGGACGTGCGTGGTCCCGCTCAGCGCCGTCTCCACGCGCATGTTCGCGCTGCCCAGGTGGTCCTGCCGCTTCTCGAACCACAGCTCGTCCACCCGGCGCTTGCGGGGCTCGCCCTCGGGCGAAACGCTCAGGCTGAGGTAGGCGACGGTCAGCGGCAACGCCGGCTGGTCGTCCATCGTCAGGCCGAGCAGTTCGAGCCGGTCGAGTTCGCGGGCGATCGAGCGCAGGTACGCCGACTCGAACTCGGCGTCGTGGTCGACGCCTTCAGGTGCTGCGAGGCTCGTCTTCGGCACCCGGGCCAGCAGCTCCTCGAGCTGGTCGCTCTGGCGGCTCAACCGCCCCAGGACATCCGCCAGCGCGCGCGGCTGGAACGACGGCAGGTGACGCACCACCTGGACCAGGTGGCGGCACGCCTGGTCCAAAGCGAGGTCGTACAGCGCCGCCGCCTTGGGCGCGAGGAGGCGTTCGTGCGCGAGGCCGCCGCGGATCTTCCGGGCCAGCTGCTCGGGATCCGCGTCCGCCGCCAGCAACGCCGAGTCCGACAGGTCCGCCTTGGCCAAGGCGTCTTCCACCGCCACGAACGCCGCCTCGACCTCCTGCGGCGGCAGCGTCGAGAAGCGGTCGGCGAGGACCGGCTCCAGCTGCTCGGCCACCTGCATCCCGATGTGCTGGACGAGGTTCTCGAGCTTGGCCCGCTCGAGCGGCCCCTTGAGCTCGCCCGCCACCAGGTCGACCAGCTCGGCGGACCGCTCGTGGGCCGCCTTCCGCCGTCGCAGCCACGACTTCGCCGCCGCCGAGGCGATCTGACCGCCCAGCTTGAGCGCCGGTCCCTCCAGGCTGGTCAAGGGTTCAGGACGCCAGGCCGAGGTCCCGGATCAGCTTGGCCACGTGGCCGGTCGCCCGCACGTTGTACCAGGCGTTGGCGATCTTGCCCTCCGGGTCGACGACGAACGTCGAGCGGATCACGCCCATATACGTCTTGCCGTAGTTGCGCTTCTCGCCCCACACGCCCCACGCCTCGAGGACGCCCTTCTCCGGGTCGCCCAGCAGGGGGAACGTCAGCTCCTCGTGCTCCACGAACTTCGCCAGCTTCGCCTGCTTGTCCGGCGAGATGCCGACGACCTGGTAGCCGGCGTCGTTCAGCTCGGCGAGGTTGTCGCGGAAGTCGCAGGCCTGCTTCGTGCAGCCCGGGGTGCTCGCCGCCGGGTAGAAGTACACGACCACGGACCGGCCGCGGAAGTCGCTCAGCGAGACCTCCTTGCCCGTGCTGTCGGGCAGGGTGAATTCCGGGGCTTCGTCACCGGGGGAAAGGCGCTCGGTCATGCCCCGAGCCTAACGGCGGACGGTCAGGCGGGGCCACAATAGGTGACTGCCGTGGGTTCCGTCGCGCTCGGCCGGAGCTGCAGGCGCAGCTGCGTCTGCTCCTGCGGCACCGCGAACGCCAGCGTCAGGTGCACCGACCGGCCCGGCAGCACGTCCTTGCCCGCGTCGGTGATGCCGGTGAACCCCTGGGTCGTGTCCACGACCTGCTTGACCGGGTTGCCCGCCGCGGTGGCGGTGACCGTCAGGCCCGAAAGCTTGTACGTCGTCGAACCCTCGTTGATCAGCTCGACGTCGAAGGCCGCGCCGCGCGGGCTCTGCGGGTACGCCGACGGGCTGGGGCGGAACGACGCCGGGGAGCCGACCGAGATCGTGACGCCGCTGGGGAACTTGTGGTCGGCGCCGAACTTGAGGTCGTTGCCCGCCGGCGAGGCCGACGCCCCGGCGCCCGCGGGGGAGCCGCCCACGCCGAGCGCCGCGGTGCCGTCGTGTGCCGAGGGGACCCCGCACGCCACCGCCAGGCCGAGCAGTCCTGAGGTGAACATGATCTTGCACGTGCGCGCGAGCGCCATCGCGGGTACTCCAGTCGGCGGGTCGGGGTGCCGTTCGGCAACGGGGATGCCGGGCGAACCCGCTCCACTCTGGCCGTGATCGCGCGCGGTTACGAGGCGCGACCGGGGGTTGTCGCGCACCTGGTGCCGCCCCGTGGCCAATCCGTGACCGGAACGGCACGGCTCGTGACAATCTCTGGCCACATGCCACTTAAACCGCGAGCGCGAACAACAGGATGAAGATCGCGACACCGGCCACCCAAGCGGCCATCAGCCAGCCGAAATCCCGGACCGGGTCGACCGCGCGGCTCTCTTCGCCGGGCACGTACACGCCGCGCTCCTCGAACCAGTCCGCCCACCGGGCGAACCAGCGCAACGGGTTGCGCGACGACATGCTTCACCTCCGGGAACCGGTTCCGCCGGTTACAGTACGGGTTCGGCCGGGTGCCCCGGAAGGCGCGGGCGGCCGTCCACCCCCGACACCCCACGGCCGGGTGAACTTCGGTGGCGTCGGTGTAGCAGTTCAGGCGAGTCCGTTACGCCGCAGCACCGACACCGCACGGACGGTCGCGTAGCCGCGCCATTCGAGTGCCGCCGCGGGTGAGTAGCTCGCGAAATCGACCCGCCAGCCGCCGTCGTCCTGCTGTTCGCCCGCGAGCCGCCGCAGTTCGGCGTCGATGACGCCGTCGGCGAACAACGCGCGCGCCGGGCGGTCCGGCAGCGGCGCGAAATCCAGGGCGCGCAGGGTTTCGCCGTCCGAACCACCGTCCACCGGGGCCAGGCCATCGGCCGGGACGAACGCGGCGAGGTGGGCCAGCAGCGCGGCCGCCTCCTCGTGGAGTTCGTGGGCGGCGTCGGCGAACTGCACCGCGAAGGACAACGCGATCGCGTGCGGTGCCGAGGACAGCTCACGGATCGCGCGGAAACAGTACTGCGTCGCCGCGGCCAGCCACGGGTGCTCGCGCACGGTCGCGTCGTGGCGGGCGACGCGCAGGGCCACCCCGGCGGCGAAGGCAGTGCTCTGGAGGGTGGCCACCGCCGGATCGGCCTTGGCCCAGAAGGGCGCGCAGCCGGCCGGGTCCGCCACGGGCAGGGCGAACGGCAGGCCGCCGTCCGGCCGGGACGCCGTCGCCAGCCAGTCGCAGAGCTGCGCCGCGTGCGGTGTCGTGACCGGGGCGATCTCCTCGAACACTTCGAAGGCGTGCAGGGCGCCGCCGGGCTGGCTTTCCGGGGCCCGCAGGTCCGGCTCGAGGCCCCAGCCGTAGCCACCGTCGGAATTGCGGTAGCCGTCGACCGCGGCCAGCACGGCGTCGGCGTTCGCCGCGCCGCCGAGCAGTTCGAAGCGGCGGCGGTCGAGGAGGCGGGCGTGCGTCGCCATGAAGGACGCCGCCGCGGGAAGGTTCACGGGCATGCGGCCAGCGTCGCACGGCCGTCTTGAACGGATCGGACGCTCAGGGCAGCTGCGGCCCGGTGGTGACGGCTTCGCGCAGCCGCGCCGCGTCCTGGCCGGGTGGCGCGCCGAACAGGCGGCGGTACTCGCGGTTGAACTGCGACGGGCTGTCGTAGCCGACGAGGTGCCCGACGCCGGCGACGTCACCCGTGCCGGCCAGCAGCAGCGACCGCGCTTCTTGCAGGCGGATGCGCTTCTGGAACTGCAGCGGGCTCATCGCGGTCGCCGCCCGGAAGTGGCGGTGGAACGCCGACGCGCTCAGCCCGCTCAGCCGGGCGAGCTCCTCGATCCGCACCGGTTCGGCGTAGTTGTGCCGGATCCACCGGATCGCGCGGCCGACGTGGGCGGCGCCGCTGTCGGTGAGGCCGAGCCGGCGGACCAGGCCGCCGTGCGGGCCGGTCAGCAGCCGCCAGAGGATCTCCCGTTCGATCAGCGGCGCGAGGACGGGCACGTCGGACGGGTGGCCGAGCAGCCGCACCAGCCGCAGCACCGCGTCGAGCAGCTCCGGACCGGCGTCCCCGATGGCGATGGGCGACGCCGGCGGCGTGCGCGGCGGCGCCTCGAGCAGCAGCGGGGCGATCGCCGCGGGCCGCAGGGCCAGGCCGATGCCCAGCGCGGGCGTCCGCGGCGTGGCGCCGACGAAGTGGCCGGTCACCGGCAGGTCGGTGCCGACCAGCAGGTACTGCCCGGCGCGGTGCTCGTGCACCTGCTCGCCGAGCAGCAACCGCTTGCCGCCGCGGGCCAGCACGACCAGCAGCGGCTCGGCGAGCGAGTGGTGCGGCTCGCTCGTGTCCACTTTGGACAAAAGGAGGCCGGGCACCGGGGTGCGCAGGTCGGCGTGCGCGTGCCGGGAGACGAGGTCGCGGAGTTCTTCGAGCACCGGTCCAGACAACCGAGGTCGAGAGGATTGTGCAAGAGGTCGCGGCGATCGGTCTACCGGTGAGCAGGTGATCCGCGGTTTCCTGGTCTCACTCGATTCGTTCGTAAGGAGAGTTTCGTGCCACTCGATCACTACGTCACCCTCGGCCGGTCCGGGCTCCGCGTCAGCCCCTTCGCCCTCGGGGCGATGACGTTCGGCGAGGACCCCGGCGGCGCCGGCTGCAGCGTCGAGGAGTCGGAGAAGATCCTCGCGGCCTACCTCGACCTCGGCGGGAACTTCGTCGACACGGCGAACTTCTACACCAACGGCCATTCGGAGCAGATCCTCGGCGACTTCTTCGCCGCCCACCCCGGGCGCCGTGCGCGTGTGGTGCTCGCGTCGAAGTTCTTCGGCAACATGTTCCCCGGCGACCCGAACGGCGGCGGCGCCGGCCGCGCGTCGATCATCGCCCAGCTCGACGAGACGCTCCGGCGGCTGCGGACCGACTACCTCGACCTGTACTGGCTGCACAACTGGGACCGCAGCACGCCGATCGAGGAAACCATGCGGACGCTCGACGACCTGGTGCGCGCGGGCAAGATCCGGTACGTCGGCTTCTCGAACACCCCGGCGTGGGTCACCGCCCAGGCCCAGACGACGGCGCTGCTGCGGGGCTGGACGCCGCTGATCGCGCTGCAGGTCGAGTACTCGCTGCTGGCGCGGACGGTCGAAGGCGAATTGGCGCCGTTCGCGCTCGACCAGGGACTGGCGCTGGTGCCGTGGAGCCCGCTGAAGAACGGGTTCCTGTCGGGCAAGTACCGGCGTGGTGCTCCGGCGCCCGATTCGGCCCGCGCGGCTTTCGTCGGCGGACCGTCCGAAGCGGAGTTCGCGGTCATCGACGTCGTGGCCGGGATCGCCGGGGAACTCGGGACGACGTCCGCGGCGGTGTCGCTGGCGTGGCTGCTGGCCCGGCGCGCCACGGTGGTCCCGATCGTCGGCGCGCGGCGGCTGGAGCACCTGACCGGCAACCTCGCGGGCCTGGACGTGACGTTGACGCCCGGGCAACTGGCCACTTTGGACGAAGTGTCGGCGCCGGCGCTGGACTACCCGGCCCCGATGCACGGCGCCCAGCGCGCGATGCTGCAGTTCGCGGGCGCGACGGTCGACGGTAAACCGTCCACTGTGTACCCGCCGTTGCTGCAGAGTGCCGTCCGTTATTGAGTCAGCCGGGTGAGGACGGCGTCGAGGCCGTGTCCGATGTGGTCCGGCACCCCGGCTTCGCGCAGGGTGTTCCCGAGTTCTCCGAAGACGTGGGCGACGTAGGCGTTCGCGTCCTCGGCGCGGACGCCGTGCGCGGCCATCCACGCGGCGATGGTGGCGAGCTGGTCCAGGTGCGCGGCGAAGGTGGCCGTGGCGGCGCTGAAGGTGGCCAGGGTGGTTTCGTTCTCGGGGACGACGACTTCGCCGACGCTTTCGAAGAGCGTCCGGGCGACGGGGTCGTCCGGATAGAGGGCGGTGCAGCTCGCGCGGCGGCTCGCCGTCGGGAGGGGGATGGCGCGGACGATGCGCTCGGCCGGAGCGACGTGGTCGCGCAGTTCGGCGAGGGACACCGCGGCGACCGCGCTGACGACCACGTGGTCCGGCCGGAAGGTCAGCTCTTCGAGCACGTCCCGGGTGATCTGCGGCCGAACGGCGATGACGACGGCCGTGGCGCGGTCGAGGACCTCCTGGTTGCTGCCGCAGGCGGTCACGTTCGGGAACCGGGCGGCGAGGTCGTGCGCGATGCGCTGGTTGCGCGGGGAGAGGAAGACCGGCGGCGGAGCGGGACTGCCGGCGCTGAGACCTTCGACGACGGCCGCGGTGAGCTCACCGGTGCCCACGAATCCGTACGGCTGCACGGGTGGACCCTAACTGCGGAACGTCCGCCGGTAGGTGTCCGGGGGCACCCCGACCGTCCGGTTGAAGTGCCGCCGCAACGTCGTCGCCGTGCCCATGCCAACCGCCTCCGCCACCGCGTCGATGCCCGCGTCCGTGTGCTCCAGCAGCTCCTGGGCCCGGCGGATGCGCTGGTTCAGCAGCCACTGCAACGGGGTGGTGCCCGTCGCGGCGCGGAAGTGGCGGGCCAGGTGGCGGGAGCTCATGTTCGCCTGGCGGGCCAGGTCCTCCACCGTCAGCGGGCGGTCGAGGCGGTCCGTGATCCACGGCAGCAGGGCGGCCAGCGGGTGGTCGTCGCGGGCCGGGACCGGGGCCGGGACGAACTGGGCCTGGCCGCCCGCCCGGTGCGGGGGCACCACCAGGCGGCGGGCGATCGCGTTGGCCGCCGCCGGGCCGTGGTCGGCGCGGACCAGGTGCAGGCACAGGTCCATCGCCGCCGCCTTGCCCGCCGAGGTGAGCACCTGGCCGTTGTCGACGTAGAGGACGTCCGGGTCCACCGTGACCCGCGGGTGGCGGGCGGCGAGGACGTCCGTGTGCGCCCAGTGCGTCGTCGCGCGCAGGCCGTCCAGCAGGCCGGCCGCCGCGAGCACGAACGCGCCCGTGCACAGCGACGCCACCCGGGCGCCGCGCGAGTGGGCCGCGCGTACCGCGTCGATCAGGTCCGCCGGCGGGGCCGCGTCGACGTCCGCCCAGCCCGGCACGATCACGGTGTCCGCGCTCGCCAGCCGGTCGAGGCCGTGGTCCGGTTCGAGCAGGAACCGGCCGACCCGCACCGCGTGCGAGCCGCAGACCGCGAAGCCGTAGCGGGGATCGTCGCCGAAGACCTCGGTGGCGATGGTCAGCTCGAAGCTGAGCATCCCGTCGGTGGCGGCGAGCGCGACTGCGTGCATGTCCGAAACTGTACGCAGCACGTCGTTCCGGACACTGGTGACCGGGTCCGGCGGTGGCCAGGATGATCGTCATGACTTCGGTACTGGTTTACGGCGCGTACGGGCACACCGGCCGTTTCGTGGTGGCTGAGCTGCGCAAACGCGGCTTCGAGCCGGTTCTTTCCGGCCGGGACGCGGCCCGGTTACCGGGCGGGCGGCCGGCGTCGGCCGACGACCCGGCGTCCCTGGACCGCGCGTTCGACGGCGTGGCGGCGGTGATCAACTGCGCGGGCCCGTTCGCCGTGACGGCCCGCCCGGTGGCCGAGGCGGCGATCCGCGCCGGCGTCCCGTACGTGGACGTCGCCGCGGAGATCGAGGCCAACCTCGACACCTTCGAGCTGGCGGCGGAAACCGCGGTGGTGCCCGCGATGGCGTTCTTCGGCGGCCTGGCCGACCTGCTGGCCACAGTGGCCATGGGCGACTGGCCGGCGGCCGACGAGGTGCACGTGGCCTACGGCCTCAGCGGCTGGCACCCGACACCCGGCACCCTCGCGGCGGGCCGGGTGTCCCGGGAACGGCGAGCCGGCCGCCGCGTCCGGTACGCGGGCGGCCGCCTGGAGTACCGCGACGACGCCCTGCCGTCGCTGGAGTGGGCGTTCCCCGAGCCGCTCGGCCCGCGGCCGGTGCTGGGCGAGTTCTCGATGGCCGACATCGTGACCATCCCGCGGCACCTTCAGGTCCGAGACGTGACGTCCTATATGACCTTGGACGCTGCCGAGGGCTTGGCGGCGGCCGGCGAACGCGATTCGGCGGAGACGTTCGTGGTCGAGGTGGTGGTGCGCGCGGGCGGTGCGGAGCGCCGGATCGTGGCGCGCGGGGAGGACATCTACGCGGTGAGCGCGCCGCTGGCGGTGGAGGCGGTGGAGCGGATCCTCGCCGGCCGGACCCGGGTGAAGGGGGTGGCGCCGGCGGGGGAGATGTTCGACGCGGGGGACTTCCTCCGGGCGCTGGCGCCGCGGATCACGGTGGAACAGCGGTGAAGCCGGGGTGGCATACCGTCACTACAGCAAGCGGCTGTCGAAGCCGGCGGCCACCAGGCGGTTGTAGGCGCCCTCGACGGCCGGCGGTACCGGCTGCGGAATGGCGAAGCCGCGCTCCGGGTAGACCATGACGCGCTGGAGGTCGCCGACCATCATGTCGACGACCTCCGCTGCGTCCCCGACGGTCTTGACGTACTCCTCGAGCGTCAGCGAAGCGGAGGTGCAGATCGGCGCCACCTCCGGCCAGAGCCGGCGGCAAGTGGCGTAGGCGCGCCGTTCCATGTACGGCATCGAGATGAGCAGCACGGATTCCGGTGTCAACCCGGCGCCGGCCAGGACGTGGCGGGCGAGGGTGATGTTTCCGCCGGTGTTGGTGGCTGCCGGCTCGACCAGGATGGCGCTGTCCGGCACGCCCAGTTCCAAGGCGCGCTCGCGGAAGTGGACGGCTTCACCGCGCGGGAAGACGTGTGCGGTGTCGCGGCTGGTGGCGCCGGTGAACACGACCGTCGGGAACAGGCCGCGGTGGTACAGGTCGGCGGCGTAGTCGGCAACGCCGATGTCGTTGCAGCCCAAGGCGACGGCGGCGGCCGCAGGCGCGACTCTGTGATGGACCCGGTGAAAGTCCCACACGGCTTGCGCGTCCTGCCATTCGGCGTCGGTGAGTTGCCGCTTCACGACGGGGTAATGCTCCTCGGGTCCGGCGAGCGGGCTACGCCTGCTGTTCGTAAGCCCGGCGAATACCCGTGATGGCCTGTAGCTGATGCAGCATGCCGTACTCGGTCGCGGTGGCAGCGGCGCCCTCCAACAGCGCGAGGCCGCTGTCTGCCGTGGCAGGGTCGGACAACAGGAGGTGACCGTGCGCGGTGTCGAGGCGAACGCGCTGCATGGGGGCATCGCCCGCCCGGTGGTCGAGGGCCACCTCGAGAGCGGCGGTGGCTTGGCGGAGGTCGCCGTCGCCGCGGTACGCCAGCGCCAGTTTCTGATACGCCACCGACCAGTCCTGCGGCTCTTCGAGGGCTTCGAACCGCCGGATGGCGGGCCGGATGAAGGTGATGGCCGCAGTGCCCTCGCCAGCCTTGCTCAATGCCGTCCCGACCCAAAGTAACGCGCGAGTGCGATCGCGGGCATCGAGCCGGTGATCGGCGGCCAGCCGCTCGTACTGCCGGCCGGCGGCTTCGAGCTGTCCGCTCATCTCGTCGAGGACCGCAAGGTGCAGTTCGAGTTGAGCCACTCGCCGGTCTGAATGCAACTCGGCGAAGACGGCCATGGCCTTGCGGTAGCTCTGTCGGGCGGACAACGGCCCGGTGAGCACACCCTGGTCTTGGCGCAGATCGCCGAGGAGCCGTAACGAGCGGCCGTAGAGATGCAAGGCGCGCTGGTCTGCGCCGGATGCGAGCTGACCGGTCCAACGGTCGAGTAGGAGCTTGGCCGCGACGAACTCCTGCCGCCCAAGGCACACGGCCGCCCGGTCGAGGTCATCGGCCCAAGTGTCGTAGTCGAGATCACCGCTGGTCGTGACGGCGTCAGCCGGTGGCGGAGCGGCGGCTGAACCGGCTGCGGACGGCGCGTTCTGTCCTTCGGCGAGCAGTTCTTCCAGCTGTTCGCGGTCGACGCCCAGCAGCTTGGCGAGCTTCGGCCGCTTGTACGGAAGTGGTTCGGACTTGCCCCGCTCCCAGTGGCCGACGGTGGTGGGGTCGACGTTCAAGGCGTAGGCGAGCGTCTCCTGCGTGTAGTAGGCCGCCTTGCGCGCCCGGATGAGCCGGGTTCGTCGCTCACCCACGAACACCTCCCTTGATTACAAACCGGGGTTGAAAGATTACCCCAGGTCAGAATGTCGAACGCAAGATCTGCGCCGCGAGTGGGCCAGGTCGCCGCCCTGGCCGCGCCGGTGGTGGCCGGTAAAGGTCGGTTCCGGCATCCCGCCACCTCGACGACCGGCAAACGACCAGGACGAACTTCATGACTGCTTCCTCGCTGCTCTCCGTACCCACCCTCTCGGCGGATGACAAACCGACGGCGCTCCTCCCCGCCCCGCCGGCCTACGGGTACCTGCGCGTGCCCGTCGATGTACCGGACCGTCGGGCGCGAGAACTCGAACTGGCCGTCATCCGGTTCGCCGAAAGCAGGAGCCTGAACTTCGTCTCGTTCTTCTTCGATTCCGACTTCGGAGTTCGCGGTGGGTTCACCGAGCTCGTCGCCGAGCTGGTCCGAGCCAACGCTCGTCATGTCGTCGTCCCGAGTCTGCGGCACCTGGCGCGCCACGCCCGGTTGCAGGACGCGATGCAGGACCGGCTGGTCTTGGATGCCGGGGCCGAAGTCCACGCCGTGTGGCACTCGGAGGCCGGCTGCCGGGAGCGATGGGTAAGCGGCAGCGCGGGGGCGGATGCATGACCCGACTCACGCAGGACCCGCTGCGGTAATCCTGCTGCACACCGCCTGTCGGGCGGAGCGTGGTGGGCTGTGTCGCTGCTGGTCAGAGTGGGGGGAGTGGGCCCGGAGAGACTCGAACTCTCACTGGCACGGACCTAAACCGTGTGCCTCTGCCAATTGGGCTACGGGCCCCCAGCAGTCCGAAGCGTAGCGTGCGGCGTGGCCCGTGCGGCGGCGGTGGGGCGGTCGACTAAGTTGGGGCTCGGAAGTACCGGCGGCGAGGAGGACACGTGGCCCGCGATCCCGAGACGATCGAGCGTGAGATCGAGCAGGCTAGGACCGCTCTGGCGGCGACGCTCGACCAGCTCACCGTCAAGGCCGACCCGAAGAAGCTCGCCGATGCGGCCAAGGACGGCGTGCGCGCCAAGCTGGACAACCCCAAGGTCAAGTTCCCGCTGATCGGTGCGGGTGTCCTCGTGCTCGTCCTGCTGGTGCGCAAGCTCCTCAAGTAACGCTCAGGCCTGCTTCGCCGGCGCCTTGCTCTCCGGGGCGGGCGCCGGCTCGGGCTTGCGGTCCTCGACCGC
The DNA here is from genome assembly GCF_000716785.1 of Amycolatopsis vancoresmycina. Lineage (GTDB taxonomy): Bacteria > Actinomycetota > Actinomycetes > Mycobacteriales > Pseudonocardiaceae > Amycolatopsis > Amycolatopsis vancoresmycina. Next base: position 127,268 of record NZ_JNYY01000004.1, on the reverse strand, counting down.
CTTCGGGAGCTGCTTGCTCGGCGGGAGCTGGGGCTTCTTGTCCGCGGACGCCTGCGTCTGCTGCTTCGGGACGCTGCCCGGCGGCGGGACCTCCAGCGGCGGGAGCTTCGGCAACGTCAGCCGCGCCGTCATGTAGGCGCTCGTGAAGTCCAGTGCACTGCCGTTGAGCAGGTGGACCACCGTTGTCCGGCCGTCGCCGGCGAGTTCCTCCACCAGCTGGTCGGCGCGGTCGCGGGCGGCGATGATGCCCGGCGCCCGCGCGGTCAGCTCCTTGCCGCGGCCGCTGACCGTGATCGCCCAGTCCGCGTCCTCCTGGACGTACGTCGCCGTGATCGTTTCCACCATCTGCCTCACGCCCCTCTCCCTCACCAGCATCCTTACACAACCGTGACGCGGTCACTGCGCTTTCGTGACGCGGCTCCCGTGCCCCTCCTCCGGTCGCGAAGGTCCAGCACACTTTCTACCGTGTCAGCAGAACAGTAGAGCAACTCTGTGTCACAGGACACGACAGCGCTGAGTAACGACCAAATGGCCTAGTGCACGCGCAAGCTAACGTGCACGCCGCTCCAGGCCGCTCCACAGCACGTCCATGGCGTATTCGGTGGCCGATTCGGGGCTCACTTCGTCGTGCCGCTCGCACCAGATCGCGAGCCGTTCGCACGCCCCGACCACGAATTCCGCAGCCGCCTCGGCCCGGAGGTCGTCGCCGCTGTCGAAGTAGCCGCTCATCAGCGCCGCGATCAGATCGGTCTGCTGGCGGCGGGTCTCCTCGACCTCGTCCGCGGCCGGCGTGCCGATCAGCGCCATCTCGTGCCGCAGCAGCGACCACGCCTGGCGGCGCTCGCGGATGAAGACGAAGAACGCCAGCAGGCCGCGCCGCAGCGCGTCCTCGGCGTCCGCCGCGCCCACCGTGGCCTGCTCGGTGACCTCGCGCAGCACCGCGCGGGACTCCCGGATGCAGGCCAGCAGCAGGCCCTCCTTCGAGTTGAAGTACTCGTAGAGCATCGGCTTCGAGACGCCCACCAGTTCGGCGATCTCGTCCATCGACGCCGCTGCGTACCCGCGCTGGGAGAAGACCTGCTCGGCGACCTCGATCATCTGCCGCATCCGGTCGGCTCGTGGCATGCGCTTGCGCTTCGCGGTGGTCACCCCGCACACTCTACCGGGGGTAACCTACTCTGAGTAAGATGGACGACGGGTAACAGGAACCGGGAGGCGTCATGGGCAACCGCACGGAGACCGGGGTCGTCATCGTGGGGACCGGGTTCTCCGGTCTCGGCATGGCGATCCAGCTGCGCAAGGAGGGCCGCGACGACTTCGTCATCCTCGAGAAGGCGCACGACGTCGGCGGCACCTGGCGCGACAACAGCTACCCCGGGTGCGCCTGCGACATCCCGTCGCACATGTACTCGTTCTCCTTCGAGCAGAACCCCGGCTGGTCGCGGGCCTACTCGCCGCAGCCGGAGATCTGGCGGTACCTGCGCGACGTCGCCGGCAAGCACGACCTGCACCGGTTCACCCGCTTCGGCCAGGAGATGACCGGCGCCCGCTGGGACGCCGAAGAGAACCGCTGGCACATCGCCACGAAGGGCGGCGACGAGTTCGTGGCGGACGCCCTGGTCGCCGGGGTCGGGGCGCTGCACCTGCCGATGATCCCGGAGCTGCCCGGCATCGAGGGGTTCGGCGGGCCGGCGTTCCACTCCGCGCAGTGGCGCCACGACGTCGACCTCGCGGGCAAGAAGGTCGCCGTGATCGGCACCGGCGCCAGCGCGGTCCAGTTCGTGCCGAAGATCGCCCCGGCCGTCGAAGCGCTGACGCTGTTCCAGCGGACACCGCCGTGGATCATGCCGAAGGCCGACCACGAGATGTCCGGGCGCACCCGCGCGCTGTTCCGGGCGTTCCCGCCGGCCCAGCGCGCCTACCGCACGCTGCTCTACTGGCTGCTCGAAGCCCGCGCCATCGGCTTCAACGGCCAGTCGTGGGTGATGAAGCTCGGGCAGCGGCTGGCCAAGCGCAACATCGACCGCGCGATCACCGACCCCGCGCTGCGGCGCAAGGTCACCCCGGACTACACCATGGGCTGCAAGCGCGTGCTCATCTCCAACGACTACTACCCGGCGCTGGCCCGCGACAACGTCGACGTCGTGACCGAGGGCGTCCGGGAGGTCCGCGAGCGCAGCGTCGTCGACGCGGCGGGGGCCGAGCACGAGGTCGACGTCATCGTCTACGGCACCGGCTTCCACGTCACCGACGCCTTCGACGACCTGGAGATCGTCGGCCGGGACGGGCGCAACCTCGGCAAGGAGTGGGCGGCCGAGGGCATGCGGACGCACCTCGGCATCACCGTCGCCGGCTTCCCGAACCTGTTCTTCCTGCTCGGGCCCAACACCGGCCTCGGGCACAACTCGGTCGTGTTCATGATCGAAGCCCAGATCTCGTACGTGGCCGAAGCGCTGCGGCTGGCCCGCGGGCAGGCCGTCGAGCCGAAGCCCGAGGTGCAGGAGCGGTTCAACGCGCGGATCCAGCGCAAGCTGGCCAAGGGCATCTGGACCCGCGGCGGCTGCAAGAGCTGGTACCTGGACGCGAAGGGCGTCAACCGGACGATCTGGCCCGGCTTCACCTGGCGCTACTGGCTCGACACGAGGAAGGTGCGCCGCGAGGACTTCCAGGTCGGCTGAGCGGTCGTGAGTGGTAAGGCGAGTTCTAACTCGCCTTACCACTCACGACCGGGCGGGATCAGCGGGAGGTGTAGCGGCGGAGGTGGGCGATCAGGTCCACGGTCGGCAGTCCGCACAGCTCGGCCATCCGCTCCAGCGCCGGCAGGTCGAGGGCGACCTCGCCGCCGGTCTGCTCGCCGGTCCGGCGCAGGCGGTCCTCGGCCCAGCGGCGCAGCGGCAGCAGGTCGGCCGGGGCGTCGGCGACGACCTTGCGCAGGTCGACGCGGACCCGGCCCGGCTCGTCGACGAACACCCGGCGGTGCACCTTGGCCAGCAGGTCCTGGGGCAGTTCGTCCATCGCGACGCACAGCTCGACCAGGCGCACGACGGAGCACTGTCTGGTGCCCAGCTCGTAGGTGGCCAGCGTCTGCAGCGAGATCTCGCTCTGCAAGTGCTGGTTCAGCTCCTTGCGCGTCCAGCCTCGGCTGCGCCGGAGCTTGCGGAGCTCGTCTCCGAGGATCCGCTGGTACTCCTCAGCGTCGATCAGCACATCAATGTCCCCTGCCGTGCGCTCCCACGGCACCCGCACGGCCGTGATAATTCCCGTGCAGGTGCACCCTCACGTGTATGTAAGTGCGCAGACCCCCGGCCCTTACGCGAATTCGGGCATGTCTTTGATACCGATTGCGCGAGTTAGGCCGAACGGGTTAACGGTGGCTCGCTGAGCGGTTCAGTTGACGCAGGGAACGCCCTCGGCCGTGATCGGTTTGTCATCCTCGGCGGCCGGCGGCGGGGCGGCCGCCTGCGACGACGTCGCGCCCGCGGCGCCGGCACCCGCGCCCGCGGCGGCGGTCGTGCTTTGGTAGTCGGCGCCGAGGAACACCGTCACGTGCCCGGCCTGGACGCTCTTGTCCTCCTGGACGGTCGGCGAGCCGCCGAGCGCGTCCGCGACCGCCTGCCCCTTGTCCCGGCCGCCCTTGGGCACCCAGATCACCGTGGTCTTGCGCGCGGTCGCGTTGGCCGTTTCGCCGGAGGTGAAGCCCTTGCCCTCGAGGGTCTTGGCGACGTTCGCGGCGAGGCCGGTGCGGCCGGAGGCGTTGCGGACGTCGACCGTGGTCGCCTTGTTGGCCGGGTCGGCCTGGTCCGCGGGCGGCGCGGTCTGGCCCGGCTGCGGCCCGGCGAGGCCCTGGACGAACTGCTTCACCTCGGCCGGGTCGACCTGGATGGCGACGCCGTCCTCGGGGGTCTTGTACTCGACGTTCTTCACCGGGATCGTGCGGAACTCGAGCTGGCCGCCGGTCAGGCCCTTCATCTGCTGGGCGAAGCCGAAGATGTCCCAGTTCTGGTTGAGCACGACCGACTTCTTGATGGCGTCGATCAGGTCGGACAGCTTCGACGGGTTGGTCAGCGTGCCGGCCGAGAGCACCTTGCGCGCCATGCCGGCCATGAACACCTGCTGGCGGACGACCCGGTCGAGGTCGCCGTTGGGCAGGCCGTGGCGCTGCCGCACGAACTCGAGGGCCTCGACGCCGGAGATCGTGTGCTGGCCCTTGGTGAAGTCCGCGCCGGAGTACTCGTCCTTGACGTTGTTCTTCAGGCAGACGTCGACGCCGCCGATGGCCTTGGTGATCTCGCTGAAGCCGAGCAGGTTCACCGCGGCGTAGTTGTCGATGGTCGAGCCGGTGAGCTTCTCGATGGTCTCGATGAGCTCCTTCGCCCCGGCCTGGTTGGCCTTGACGTCGAGCTCCTTCGGGTCGGTGACGCCCTGCTTCTGCAGGTCCTTGCGGGCCTGCAGCATCGCCCTGGCGTACGCCGAGTTGATCTTGTGCTTGCCGTAGCCGGGGATGTCGACGTAGGAGTCGCGCGGCAGGGACATCGCGACGGCCTTGCTGCCGTCGTTCGGGATGTGCACGAAGATCAGGGAGTCGGTGTTGAGCTCGCCGTCGGCGTCGCCGGCGCGCAGCTGGTCGAGCACCTCGCGCGGCAGCGGGTTGCCCTGGGCGTCGGTGCGGCTGTCGAGGCCGACCAGGAGGATGTCGCGGGCGCCGTCGGCGGGCTTCTCGCCGCCACCGCCGTCGCTGATCACGTTCTGGTAGTTCAGCCCGTTGACCAGGCCCTGCATGGCCGCCCACGCGTACCCGGTCAGGCCCATCACCAGCAGCGAGACGACGGTCAGCGCGATCTTCGCGCCGCGGAAGGAGTTGCGGCGGGCGCGCGGGGCCGGGCGCGGCTGCGGGCGGCGGGACGGCGACGGCGCGGCGCGCCGGGCGTCCGCCGGGTCACGGCGGGGTGCGGGGCGGCGCGGCGGCGGGGTGCCGCGCCGGGGAGCGTCCCGGCCTGGCTCGTCCTGCCAGGGCCGGGCGGGGCGGCGGCCGCCTTGCCCGTTCCGAGGCGGGTGATCCACGCGGGTGACTCCTCACTACATCGATCGGGTGGTGCCAGGGATGGGACGCATGGTGCCTGCCCCGGGTTGCCGTAGCGTTACACATCCCCCTGTGAATGTGTCATGCACCACCCATTTTCCCGCACCTTCGACGGTTTCGCCTGGTCAGGAAGGCACATTGGCCGTCGGCCGGACGGGCAGGAGCGTGCCGGCGGCGGCGAGCAGGGCGAAGCCGGCCGTGACGGCGTGCAGGGTGACGCCGAGGAACCCGGGCGTGCTGCCGCCGGCGGCGAACAGCAGCGAGGGCGCGCAGGCCAGTGCCGTGGTCAGCCAGGTGCCGGTCGCCGCGCCCGCCCCGATCCGGATCGTGTGCAGCAGGAACACCCCGAGCAGCAGGTGCACCAGGCTCTGGATCGGGTCGAGCCGCAGGCCGAGCAGGTCGGCGTCGGCCGCCACCCCGCCGAAGCGGGTCAGCGCGAAGCCGAACACGCCGAGTGTCGCGTAGCCGATCCCGAGCCCGGCCGCGGCGCGGGTCAGCACCGCCGTCCGGCGGCCGGGGTGGTCGGCCGCGCGCGGTGCCCGGGCGCCGTGGGTGTGCCGTTCGAACCACCAGAAGACGAGCGTCGCGGGCACCGCGAGCAGCCCGACCGCGACCAGCGTGCGGGGCCGGATCAGCCAGCTGAGCCCGTCGGCGATCCGGCCGGGCAGGTAGACGACGGCGACCAGCAGCAGCATCGCGGCGAGGAACGCCAGGTAGAGGCTCATCGGCGCGCGCAGGACGAACCGGAACGCGGTGACGACGCCGGGCCGGCCGCCGATCCGGGCCAGCGGGACGGCCAGCAGCCCGAGCAGGCCGAGCTGGACCAGGCCGAGCAGCAGCACGCCCCACGGCGGCGCCGACAACGCCGCGGGGGCGCCCGGGCTGCCGAGCAGGACGGGCGGCCCGTCCTTCAGGACACTCGCCACGGCGAGGCCCGCGACCCCGGCCGCGGCGGCCACGGCGAGCAGACGCCGAGACGGGCGTACGCCGTCAGCGTGCGCGAAGGCGAGTTGCTGGGCGAGGAGCGCGAGGGCGAACGTCGCGGCGTAGCGGGGCAGCGGCGAGCCGACGGCGTCGGCGGCCACCTCGCCGCCGACGACCAGGGCGAGCAGGCCGGCGGCCGCGCTCACCGGGGCCCGGCGGTGCAGGGCCAGCAGCGGGGGCGCGCAGACGATCGTCAGCAGGTAGACGCCGAGCAGCCAGAGCGGGTGCAGCGCGATTCGCATGACGGTCGCCGTCGTCCCCGCCGGGATCCCGAGCAGCTCGAGCGCGAGCGGCGTCAGCAGGGCGACGACCGCGAAGATCAGCGCCGGGCGCAGCAGCGGGCTGGCCCGTTCGGCCAGGTAGTGGCGGTAGCCGCCGCCCGCGGCCTGTTCGGCGCGCCAGCCGGCCGCGTTGGCGTGGCCGCCGGCGAAGAAGATCAGCGGGGCCAGCTGGGTGAGCCAGGTCAGCGGCCACAGCGCCGTCTCGTCCGCTCCGGCCCAGTGCACGAGCGCCGTCACGGATTCGCCGAGCAGCAGCACCACGACGCCGCCGGCCCCGAGCAGCGCCCAGCGGCTGACCTCGGCGGGCGTGCCGACGGGCGCGGGCGACCGCGGTTCGCGTCGCGCCCGCAGCCAGCCGCGCAGCCGGAAGACCAGCAGGCAGCCGATGACGAGCACCCCGGCGACCATCGGGCCGATCGGGTCGCCGACCGGCGGGCCCCAGCGCTGGTGCCACGAGTTGACGACCAGCCCGGCCGAGTAGAAGGAGGCGACGACCCGGCAGGTCAGGGCCGAGTTCATCGGGTTGAGGTCGCAGGTGTGGTGCATGTCGTACGACAGCCGGTCGTCCAGCGCCTCCCGGACCTCGGGCCCGAGCGGGTGGCCCTTGCGGTCGGCGTACCGGAGCAGGTCGTAGCCGAGGTCGTGGGCCTTGCACGGCACGGCGTAGTCCCACTTCGTGTTGTCGTCGCCCCAGGGCGTCGAGCAGCCGCCGTCGACGTGGACCGCGCGGACGGTGCCGTCGCGCGCCGGCATCGCGCCGGGGGTGACGCCGCTGAGCGCGGTGAAGTCCTTCGGCAGCCGCGCGAGGGCGTCGGGGTGCGGGCCGGGGTGGACCAGGGCGTCGATGGCGTTCTGCGCGGCGAGCACGTCCCCGGTGGGCGGCCCCTGGTCCGGCGGCGACGGCGGCCGCGAAGCGATCAGCCCGAACGCGAAGACGACCAGCAGGACCAGCAGCAGCCACCCGGACGTCGACCAGGGTCGGCGGACACGCGGCGGCTCGGACGGGGCTGGCATGGGTCCAAGGGTGCCAGCCCGGCCGCGGGGCCGGCATGGGGCTGGCCCCCGGAGTGCGCGGTGGTTTCCCGCAGCCTGCCCGGACGGCTGCCCGTTTCTCCCTGGTGCGCCCGGGACGTCCGGAACGAGACTGGAAAGGGGGCGCGGCGACCAGGAGGCTGCAGTGCGCTCGAGCGGATCGGCGGCGCCGGTGGAGGACACCGTCCGCGCCCTGCGGCGGCTCGCCCCCGGCGCTTCCCTGCGCGAGCCGCCGACACCGGAGCTGCGGCTGCTGGCGGCGGCGTTGCGCGACTGCGCGCCGGGTTCGCTGGCTTCGCGGCATCCCGAGGCGGTGGCGCGGGTGGTCCGGGGCGCGCAGCTGCGGGCCCTGCGACGGGCGATGACGGGGTTCTTCGGGACGGCGGGCCCGGAGGCGGCGCGGCTGGTCCGGGCGGCGCGGTTCGGCGAGGGGGCGGTGCGCGAGCGGCTGCGCGAGCCGGGCCTGCGAGCGGCGGCGCTGGGCTGGGCGGAGGTGCGCGGGTACCGGATGCTGGCGGGCGAGCTGTGCGGGGTGGCGGTGACGCCGGACGAGGAGGACGGGCGGGCAGCGGCGGAGCTGACGGTGGCGGCGCTGCTGCCGGCGGCCGACGCCGGGGAAGGGGGGCGCGAGGTCCTGCTGCCCGGGGCGGAAGGGGTGGGCGGCGCGCGGCCGGGGGCCGGCGCGGACCGGCTGCCCGGGCCTGGTTCGGGCGGCGCGGCGCCGGAGAGTGCCGGCGGGGACCGGGGGCCTGGGCCTGGTTCGGGCGGTGCGGCGCCGGAGGGTGCCGGCGGGGAGCGGCTGCTCGGGCCGGTGGCCGGTCGCCCGCCCACCGCGCCGCAGCGTCCCGGGACCGGCGAGCCGCCCGGACGGGCGGGCGGGGCCAGCGCCTTCCTCGATGTCCGCTCGGTGCGCGTCGGCGAGCGGGGGTTCCGGATCGATGTCCACGCCGATCCGCCCGTCGAGCTCCTCCGCGACCCCGGCGGCCTCGCGCTCCGGGCCCTCTGGTGGAACGGCCTCGGGCGGGTCGCCGACGATCTCGGGTACGAATACCTCCTGCTCGCCAAGGACTCCGCCGGGACCGGGGTCGTGCGGCACTGGTGCCACCCGCGCCCCGCCGCCGGGGCGCGGGTGCTGCGGCTCGAGTCCGCCGGTTACCGCGGTGAACGGCAGCTGCTCGACCGGGCCTCGGCCGGATCGTGTGCCGAGGTGCTCGTCAAGCTCGAACTCACCGTGCGGCTGGGGGCGTGAGGCTGTCCGGGGCGAAGCACACCTGGTCGCGGCCGTTCTCCTTCGCCAGGTAGACCGCCGCGTCGGCCGACTGCAGCAGGCGGTCCAGGTTGTCTCCGTGACGCGGGTGGCGGGCCACGCCGATCGACGTCGTGCGATCCGCGATCGTGGCCGGGTCGCCGCGCTTGTCCGTCGTCACTATGTGCAGTTTGGCGATCGCCGTCCGGATACGCTCCGCCGCGTCCCAGGTCGCTTCTTCGTCGATGTCCGGTAACAGAACGAGGAATTCCTCACCGCCGAAACGGCCCACCAAGTCGGCTGGTCTCGTCACTTCGTCGAGGGTTTGCGCAACGGTGCGGAGCACGTCGTCACCCGCCGGATGTCCATAGGTGTCGTTAATCCACTTGAAGTGGTCGAGATCGACCATCAGCAGTGCCAGTTGATCACCCGATCGAGCGGTCCGTTCGAGTGCCCGCTCCGCCGACTCCGACCAGCCGCGCATGTTGAGAATGCCCGTTTTCGGGTCCGTCCGGACGTCGTTCTGGAGCTGATCGAGTTCCGCGAGGCGATTGAAGACCACGGTGGCCACCGCCATCACGACGACCATCGGCGGGACGACGGCGAGCAGGATCGCGGTCACCGCGCCGAGGCCGATGGTGACCGCTTCGAGGAGGTTGTCGGCCGGGCTGCCCAGGACGTTACGCAGGGTCGGCTCGGACGAGAGTCCCAGCGCCAGTGCGCCGCCGACGTAGAGGATCTGGATCGCTTCGTAGACGACACCGGTCAGCACGATCGTGCCCGCCTCGTGCCAGAAGCCGCCCCAGCCGGGCTGCCCGAGCAGGTGCGGCCCGAGCGCGCCGTACGTCAGGTGCGCGACCGCGCCGGCCAGGCCGTGGGTGATCGACGAGAAAATGAAGTTGTGGGCCGGCCTGCGGGCGATGAACCAGTGTTGCAGCCGGATCAGGAAAACGACGAGCAGGGTCAGCGGCACCGGCAGGATCAACGCGGCGGAAAACGTCCACACCGCGGTCAGGTCGATCAGGACTTTTTTGGTGCGGTTGCGCCGCCGCTCCTCCTGCCGCTGCGTCAGTTGAATGTGGACGGTCGCCCCACCCGCGAGGATCCCGAAATTGATCCAGTCGCGATTTCCGGGCACCGCGGAATGGACGAAGGAAATCGCGAGCACGGTGATCGCGACGGCTTCCAGGCCGAGCATGAAGGCGATCAGCACCGGCGGGCGGCGCCAGAGCGCCCAGTTGCGGGGCCGGTACGGGTGGTCGCGCCCGGCCGGACCGCCTGCCGCGTCGTCGTGCGCGGTCACCGGCGGTGGCGCGGCCGCTCCCCGCGCCCGCCCGCCGGCCGCCCCGCCCGCGGCGGCCGGGTCGTCGTCTGGTCCGGGATGCAATTGGTCACCTCCTTTCCAGCCTAGCTCTGCGCTTGAGTAATCTCATCGGTACCTGCCAGAGTGTTGACGCATTCCGCGGCCGGGTATCATCCTTCACCAACAGAACCGCGCGTTCCCGGTCGAACTGACCGTCGAACGCGCTCAATCGCTTGTTCATGCTTCGCTTGACGGAGGTGGCGACCCGATGTCGAACCGCGACGGCTGACTCGGACGCGAATTGCTCGCCGTCCCCAGCTGAATGTCATTCATGATCTTGCCCTGCACGGAGAGGTGACGACCGATGTCGAACCGTGACGGCTGAAACCCGCGGAAAAACCGTTCATGACGACCCCGGCCCCGGTTCCGCACTCCCGACCCGGCGCCAGGACAACGCGACCGGGACGGCCACGAGCAGTCCCACCGCCCCCGCGAGCGCAATGGTCGCGTTCGCCGAACCGAGCGCCTGCGCGACCAGCCCGCCGACCCCCACCCCCACGCCCTGCGCGACCCGCAGCCCCGTCCGGTATAGCCCGCCGGCGCTGCCCCGGATGTCGTTGGGCACCCACGTGATGAACGTGGCCGTCACCGTGATGACGTACGCGCCGGTCGCCCCGGCCAGCCCGAGCAGCACCAGCGCGACCGCCAGGTCCGGCTTCAGCGCGAAGGCCGCGAGCGCGGCCAGCGGCAGGGCGGCCAGCACGCCCAGCAGCTTGCGGCGGTGTTCCGTCGAGACGAACCGCGAGAGCAGGAACGTCCCGACGACGAAACCCAGCGGATCGGCGGCCAGCAGCCAGCCGACCGCCTGGTCACCCGCGCCCAGCTGCGCGGCGAGCGGCGCGGCGAGGCCTTCCGGGATCACCGCGAGGCCGACGAGCCAGGACAGGTACAGCAGCACGCGCAGCCGTTCGTCGCCGAAAACCTGCCGGACGGCGCCGAACCACGGGGCGCCGCCGTTCCCGGCGGCCGGCCGCCGCAGCACCAGCAGCCGCACGGCGACGGTGGCGACCACGAACGTGAACGCGTCGATCGCCAGCGCCCACGACGTCCCGATGCTCGTCACGAGCAGGCCGCCGGCCGCGAGCCCGGCCAGCATCGCGGTGTTGTTCGTGATCCCGCGCAGGTCCTGGCTCTGCAGGTAGACGTCGTCGTCGGCGAAGATCTCCCGGCCGAGCGCGTTCTGCGCCGCGTTGCACGGCGCGTTCGCCAGCCGGGCGAAGACGAAGAGGACGAACAGCCAGCCCATCGGCATCCCGGGCACGGCCATCAGCCCGATCAGCACCGCCTGCGCGAACGAGCCGGTCGCGAGCACCGCGCGCCGCGGGTACCGGTCGGCGAGCTGGGACAGCCCGAGCCCGCCGGCGAGCGCGGGCAGGAACGTCAGTGAGTAGACGACCGCCGACAGCAGCGGCGACCCGGTCCGGTCGAAGATCAGGATGGCCAGCGCGACGATGGTCAGCTGGTCGCCGAGCATCGACTGCGTCTCGGCGAACCACAGCGCGCGGAACTCGCGGTTGGCCAGGACGGCCCGGAGCCGGGGTGTCGCGTGCGTCGTCACCTCGTCACCACCGTCCCCCGATCGAGTGAACATGGACCGTCCGCATTGTGCCTCGTCAGTGACGACCCCGTCCGGTGGAGTCACGTCCCACCACCGGAAAGCACTGACAGTATGCCGCCGGTCACGGCGCGGTGTCCCCGGAACGGCCGCCAGTCACCCCCTCGTGACCGGCTCGCGGGTACGTCCGGGCTGATCGAACCGGACTCGCTCGGCGCAGGGCGGCGGCCGCTCGTCGTCGCGGCGATGCCGCGTTGGACCGAATGGGCCAAGACTGGACACAGAGCCGGCCGGGGTGGACGGACCGCGCGCCGCCGGCGCCGCGCAGATCGGGGAGAAGCGATGGACGGGTTGATGCAGGGCAAGGCGGTCGTGGTGACCGGGGCCGGGCGGGGACTGGGCGAGGCGTTCGCGGTGCACGTCGCGCGGGCGGGCGGGGCGGTGGTCGTCAACGACGTCGACGCGGAGCTGGCGGAACGGACGGCGGAGACCATCCGGGCGCACGGCGGCCGCGCCGTCGCGAGCGGGCACAGCGTGGCCGAGGCCGGCGAGGCGCAGGAGATCGTCGACCTGTGCGTCAAGGAGTTCGGCGGCATCGACGGGCTGGTCAACAACGCCGGGCTAAACTACGAGGCGCTGCCCTGGGAGGACGACGCCGAGCAGGCGCGGGAGCTCGTCCAGGTGAACGTCCTCGGCGTGGTCAACACCGGGCTGGCCGCGATCAAGGCGATGGTCGACGCCGGCACCGGCGGCTCGATCGTCAACATCTCCTCGGGCGCTTCGCTCGGGCAGCGCAAGCTCGGCGTGTACGCGGCGAGCAAGGGCGCGGTCGCGTCCCTGACCTACTCCTGGGCGCTCGACCTCGAAGACGTCGGGATCCGCGTCAACGCCGTCTGCCCGCTCGCGCACACGCGCATGGTGTGGAAGTCCGAGCGTTCGCTGCGCGCCTGCCCGCCGGACCGCACGCCGGCCCGGATCGCGCCGGTCGTGCTGTTCCTGCTCGGCGCGGGCTCGGACGGCATCACCGGGCAGATGATCCGCTGCAACGGCCCGCAGCTGCACGTCATGGGCCAGCCGTTCCTCAAGCAGCCGATCCTCGAGCGCCCGGTGTGGGACACCGAGACCGTGCAGAAGGCGTTCGACGAGGTGTTCTCCGCCCACCTGGAGAACTACGGCCTGGAGAAGCGCGTCCCGCCGCGCCTGCGCAAGTGGACGGACACTTCGCCCCGCACCGCCTGACCGGGCCCGGTCGTGAGTGGTAAGGCGCGTTCTAACGCGCCTTACCACTCACGACAGCCGCGGCAGGGCTAGGAACCGGCGGCGGGCTCGGGGTCGCGGGCCGCCGCGTAGAGGGCTTCGATGTCGGCTGAATAGCGGTCGTTGATGACCCGGCGCTTGAGCTTGAGCGTCGGGGTCAGCTCGCCCGACTCGGGCGTCCACGTCTTCGGCAGGACGTGGTAGCGCTTGATCTGCTCGATCCGGGCGAGCCTGCTGTTGGCCGACTCGACCGCGCGTTCCAGCTCGGCGCGCACCGCCGGGTGGTCCGCGAGGTCTTCGGGCGCGGCCTCGACGCCGTTCGCCGCGGCCCAGCCGGGGGCGATCTCGTCGTCGAGCACGATCAGCGCCGTCACGTACGGGCGGTCGTCGCCGATCGCCACCGCCTGCCCGATCAGCGGGTGCTCCTTGAGCAGGCCCTCGACGCGGGTCGGGGCGATGTTCTTGCCGCTCGAAGTGATGATCAGTTCCTTCTTGCGGTCGGTGATCGTCACGAAGCCGTCTTCGTCGATCGTGCCGATGTCGCCGGTCGCGTACCAGCCGTCGGCGTCGGTGGCGTCGGCGATCGTGCCGTCCTCCTGGAGGTAGCCGAGGAACACGATCGGGCCGCGGACCAGCAGCTCGCCGTCCTCGGCGACCGTCACCTCGACGCCGTCGAGCGGCTTGCCCACGGTGCCGGCGCGGAAGTCCGTGCCGGAGTTGGACGTCGCCGCGCCGGTCGTCTCGGACAGGCCCCAGACCTCGCAGATCTCGATGCCGAGCCCGGCGATGAAGTAGATGATCTCGACCGGGAGGGCGGCCGCGCCGCTGGAGGCGACGAGCACCTTGTCGAGCCCGAGCAGCGCGCGCACCGGCGCCAGCGCGGCCTCGTCGGTCTGCCGGATCTTCTCGGCCAGCTCGGCGGGCACCGGCTGGCCGGCGCTGCGCAGTTTGTAGCCCTGCTGCAGCAGCTCGTTCGCCTGCAGCAGCGCGTTCCGCCGGTCTTCCGGCACGCCCGCGAGCATGTTCTTGAGCCCGGCGACCATCTTCTCCCACACGCGCGGGACACCGAAAAAGCTCTGCGGGTGCACCTTGCCGAGCGCTCCGACGACGCCGGACGGGTCGGCGAGGGTGTGCACGTGCCCCGCCCAGACGATCGGCAGGTAGATCGACAGCTCCCGCTCGGCGATGTGCGCGAGCGGCAGGTACGCGATGTTCGTCGCGTGCATCGGCGGGTGGTGCAGTTCGGTGACCGCGTACGCCTGGTGGATCGCGTTGCGGTGCGAGAGCACCACGCCCTTGGGGTCGCCGGTGGTGCCGGACGTGTAGATCATCGACAGCGGGTCGTCCGGCTTGATCTCCTGCCACGACCGTTCGAACGCTTCCGGGTCGGCGGCAAGCGCTTCCCGGCCCCGGGCACGCAGGTCGGCGAAGGCGAGGAAGCGGTCGTCGCCTTCGGGGATCGCGGCCGCGTCCAGCACGACGATGTGCCGCAGCGCCGGGAGGTCGTCGAGCACCGGTCGCCAGCGCGCCAGCTCGTTCTCCCCGCCCAGCACCACGACGGGCGCCGCGCTGTGCCGCGCGACGAACCGGATCTGGTCCGGGCTGAGGGTGGCGTAGGCGGTGCACGGGATCGCGGACAGGTGCGCCGCGGCGAGGTCGGCGACGATGTGGTCCGGGCAGCCGGGCGCCATGATGAGCATCCGGTCGCGCGGGGCGAGCCCGAGCCCGGCCAGCCCGCGGGAGACCTCGGCGATGGCCGTGCGGAACTCCAGCCAGCTCAGCGTCGGCTGTCCTTCGATGTCGAGCGAGGTGATCGCCGGCAGGTCAGGGTAGTCGACCGCGTTGCGGTGCAGCAGCCGCGGGATCGTCTGGCCTTCGGTCTGCTCGGCGACGGACGGGGTGGTCAACGCTGGCCTCCTCGGTGCTCCGGATGGCCACACTGTAGGGGCTCCCGACGCAGGTGGATAGAGAATCGCGGCCACGTCAAGCGCCCCCGTCGAAACGGACATCCCGGTCAGGCGCCCACGACTGTCCACTGTGTACACGGGCGCCCGCGCGGGAACCGCGCTTCAATGGAGGGACCACGGGACGCAGGGGGGACCGATGACGCGGTCGGCGCGCAAGCTGCTCGAAGAGATCCAGGCCGAACTCGCGCCGCGCGACGGCGACAACCGGCTCGTGCCGCTGATCACCGCCGGGCGGGCGCCGCGCGCGGTGTTCGCCGCGCTCGCCGCCGAGGAGAAGCTGATCACGCTGAGCGACTGGCGGAGCTTCCACGCACTGGCCGCGCGGGCCGACGAACCGAACGCGCGCACCTTCTTCGGCGGGCTCGCCCCCGGTGAGCAGCAGGCGAACGGGCTGCTCGACGCGTTGCTGGCGGCGACTGGTCCGGACCATGGGAAGGAACGGCCGCGCGCGGGCTGCCAGGCGTACCCGGCGTACGTCGCCTGGCTCGCGCTGAACGGCGAATCGTCGGCGACCGCGGCCGGGATCTTCGCGAACTTCTCCGCCTTCGGCCGGTACTGCCGGGACGTGGCGGCGGGCATGCGGGAGCACTACGGGTTCACCGCCGAGCAGTGCGCGTTCTTCGACTTTTTTGCTGCGGACGTTCCGGAAATAGAAGAACAAGCGCTCGCCGCGATCCAGGCCGGTCTCGACGCGCGCCGGCTCGACGAACGCGAGGCGCACCGCTGCGCCCGGCTGTTCCAGAGCTACGAGCTGCTCTTCTGGAACACGCTGGCCGACGAGTTTCCCGGCTGACGCGCCCGCCGGGCCGCGGAACCGGTTTCGGGCGCCAGCGCAGCGTGATCGACCGGCTGCGGGTGCGGATTGACGGGAATTCCGGCCTCCTGCCCGTGAAATCCGCGGCCGTGTTCGCCGATCCTGCCCATTCCGCGTTTCCGGGGCTGTCCACTCCGGACGAAGCCGGTCTCCGGGGGTGCCCGCGCGAGTCCGTGATGTTTGTCACCGAACGATTCGCCGCTGTCGTACGTAAAGGGCGCCGCCGGAGCGCGCGGCGATCCCGGGAGCGCTTCCAGTGCTCACCTTCGTGCGTGGAACGGAACTCGCCCTGCGACGGAAGTCACGACTTACGGTGGTGGACTTTCGAAGCGCAGGCAGGGAGTGTTGACGGGTCACCGTTCCAAGATCACGTTCTCGCCACGGACTTGACGCGCCCTGGAGGGCTGCCTAACGTCGTCGCGGGCGAAGCAGACCACGGTGATGTTGATCCGGCTGGTCGGAATCCGGGTGCAGACCACCTCGGGCGACCCGAAACCATGTACTGCCGGAAGGAAAACGGACCCAGGTGAAGCAGATTTCTCTTCGACGCAACCGGGGATCCTCGATTCGGAAGCGCGTGCTCACGATCGCGCTCATCCCCAGTGTGGCCCTGCTGCTGGTCGGCGTGGCCCTCGCGGGCTACCTCATCTACGACGCGGTCACCGCTCGCGATTACACCAGCCGGATCCGGAACTCGGAAGCCCCGGCGATCCCGTTCTTCGCCGCGCTCCAGCAGGAGCGCCAGGCGACCCTGAGCCTGCTGGCCGGGCAGAGCAACCAGCGGGCCGTGCTCGCGGCCGTCCGCCCGAAGACGGACGCGACCGCCGCGAAGGAGATCGAGAACCTCCGCGACAACTTCGCCGACTACGACAACACCCCGCCGAGCGTGCAGAAGAACATCGCCACGTTCTTCGGGCTGTTCCAGCAGCTGCCGCAGACCCGGCAGGCGGTCGACAGCGGCCAGATGCAGATCAGCCAGGCGTTCACCTACTACAACCGGCTGTTCGACCAGTTCACCGACGGTGTCGCCGGGCTGGCGCAGAACGCCCGTGGCGCGCAGAACGCGTTCGACCGGCTGACCGCCATCCCGCTGTTCACCGCGGCCGACGCGATGCAGCGCAGCGACGCGCTCGCCGCGGCCGGGCTGGCCGCGGGCGGCCTCACGAACGACGACTTCCGCGCCTACGTCGGCCAGGTCGGTGCCTACCACGCCCAGCTCGACGCGTCGGCGCCGAAGATGATCCCCGACGTCAAGGCGAAGTACGACCAGCTGCTGGCCAGCCAGCCGTGGCAGACGGTGAACCAGGTCGAGACCGCGTTCCTGCGCGGCGACCTGTCCAAGCTGCCGGTGCCGCAGGACCAGTGGCGCGCGGCCGCCCGCCAGGTCGGCGACGCGCTGATGGGCATCTTCGTCCTGCAGAGCTCGAACGCCAGCCAGGCCGCGATCGACGACGCCGACTCGACGTTCACCGAGTCGCTGATCGCCGGTGTGGTTGCGGTCCTGTTCGCGGTCTTCGTGGTCTTCGTCGCCGTCCGGCTGTCGAACCGGCTCATCGGCCGGCTGCACCGGCTGCGCGAGGACACCCTCGACGCGGCCGAGGTCCGGCTGCCGGAGCTGGTCGCCCGGGTCCAGGCGGGCGAGCCCGTCGACCTCGAAGAGGGCGGGCACTTCCTCGACCACGGCACCGACGAGATCGGCCAGGTCGCCGACGCGTTCAACAAGGCGCAGCAGACCGCCATCGCGGCCGCCATCGACGAGGCGAAGACCAAGGAGGGCACCAAGACGGTGTTCCTCAACATCGCCCACCGCAGCCAGGTCATCGTGCACCGCCAGCTCAAGGTGCTCGACCAGGCCGAGCGCAAGCAGGAGGACCCGGACCAGCTGGACACGCTGTTCCAGCTCGACCACCTCTCCACCCGCGCCCGCCGCAACGCGGAGAACCTGATCATCCTCGGCGGCGGCCAGCCGGGCCGCCAGTGGCGCAACCCGGTCGGGCTGGCCGAGCTGGTCCGCGGCGCGTCCGCCGAGACCGAGGACTTCGCGCGGGTCAAGGCGGCCGTGCTGCCGCAGATCGCCGTCCGCGGCCCGGTCGTCGGCGACCTCGTGCACCTGCTCGCCGAGCTGATCGACAACGCGACGTCGTTCTCGCCGCCGCAGTCGCGGGTCGAGATCCGCGGCAACGTGGTCGGCAA
Organism: Amycolatopsis vancoresmycina; assembly: GCF_000716785.1. Lineage (GTDB taxonomy): Bacteria > Actinomycetota > Actinomycetes > Mycobacteriales > Pseudonocardiaceae > Amycolatopsis > Amycolatopsis vancoresmycina. Next base: position 109,496 of record NZ_JNYY01000004.1, on the reverse strand, counting down.
GGGCGTCGTGATCGAGGTCGAGGACCAGGGGCTCGGGCTCGAGCCGGACCAGACCGAAGAGATCAACGCGATGCTGGCCGACCCGCCGGACTTCGGGATCATGGCGCTGTCGGACGAGCCGCGCCTGGGCCTGTTCGTGGTCGCGCGGCTGGCCGCGCGGCACGGCATCCAGGTGCACCTGCGGGAGTCGGCCTACGGCGGCACCCGGGCCATCGTGCTGGTGCGCACCGACCTGCTGGCCCCGCTGGCGGAGCTCGAGCCGGAGCAGCCGATCACCCCGCCGAAGCCGGAGCTCGTCCCGAACCCGGTGGAGCCGGAGACCACGGCCAACGACGAGGTCGCGCCGCTCAAGCGGCCGGTCCGCCGCCCGGCCCGGCACCGCACCGAGCCGCCGATGGCCGTCCCGCCGGCGCCCCCGACGGCGCCCGCCGCCGTGACGCAGCCGCCGACGCCGGTCCCGCCGGTCACCGTGCCGCCGCCGGCCCCGGAGCGGTCGCAGCCGCCGTCCGCGCCGACGCCGGTCCCCGCCGCGTCCGTGTCGGAGCCGGTGAGCCAGCCGACCCAGGCCCAGCCGGCGGTGGCGCCGGTCCGGCCGCCCGCCCCGCCCGCCCGGACCTCGCGGCCGGCGCGCCCGGCGGCGCAGCAGCCGGTGTGGCCGCCGCAGGAGCCGCGGTCGGCGACGCCGGAAGGCCGTCCGCAGCAGCCGCGCCGCCCGGAGGCACCCGGCCGCCCGCCGCTGCCGCAGCGGCGGCGCCAGCAGAACCTCGTGCCCCAGCTGCGGGAGGACAAGCCCGCGACCGCGGCGGAGCGCGAAGAGGTCCGGCTGGACTCGCCGGAGGCCGCCCGCAGCAGGCTGTCCGCCTTCCAGCAGGGCACCCGGCGGGCCCGTGACGCAGAGTTTCCCGAGAACGACGACAGGTACGGAGAGCGCGAGTAATGGTCAACTCAGGCGCCCACGAGCTCGACTGGCTGCTGGACGACCTCGTCAAGCGGGTCGCCGGGGCGGACCGGGCGGTGGTGCTGTCCTCGGACGGCCTGCTCATCGGGCGGTCGGGCAACCTTTCCGAGGAGGATGCCGAGCACCTGTCCGCGGTGGCTTCGGCGTTCCAGAGCCTCGCCCGCGGCACCGGCCGGCACTTCGGCGGCGGCAACGTCCGCCAGACGATGGTCGAGATGGACCACGCGTTCCTGTTCGTGACGGCGGCCGGGCGGGGCGCCTGCCTCGCCCTGCTGGCCCGTGAAGACGCGGACATGGGGCTCGTCGCGTACGAGATGAACCTGATGGTGAAGCGCGTCGGCCAGGTCCTCACCTCGGCCCCGCGGACCGGCGCCGGCGTCCAGCCCACGTCGCCATGAGCGCACGGCACGAAGCCTGGTTCGACGACGAGGCCGGCCCGCTGGTCCGGTCCTACGCGGTCACGGGCGGCCGCACCCGGTCGGACACGCTCGGGCTCGACCTCATCACGCTCGTGGTCGCCCTGCGCACCGCGCACGAGGCGGGCATGCTCGAACCGGAGTACGCGCGCATCATCGCCTTGTGCCAGCGGCCGGTCTCGGTGGCCGAGGTGGCCGCCCGGGTCGATCTCCCGCTGCCCGTGGTGAAGGTGATGCTGAGCGACCTCATCGAGCAGAACCTGGTGCTGTTCCGTACCGCGGCACCGGTCCAGGAAACCCCCAACCGACACGTATTGCAGGCGGTTCTTGATGGCATCCGGAAACTCTGACCCCCGGCGGAACCTGACCGCGACCGCGGTCAAGGTACTCATCGCCGGCGGGTTCGGGGTCGGCAAGACCACGATGGTCGGCTCGGTGAGCGAAGTGCCGCCACTGCGGACCGAGGAGGTCATCACCACCGCGTCCGAGGGGGTCGACGACCTGTCCGGCGTCGAGCAGAAGACGACCACAACGGTCGCGCTCGACTTCGGCCGCATCACGATCAACCCGGACCTGATCCTCTACCTGTTCGGCACGCCCGGGCAGGACCGGTTCTGGTTCATGTGGGACGAGCTGGCCGAAGGCGCGCTCGGCGCCGTCGTGCTGGCCGACACCCGCCGGCTCGACAGCTGCTTCGCCGCGGTGGACTTCTTCGAGCGCCGCAACCTGCCGTTCGTCGTCGGCGTGAACTGCTTCGACGGCGCGTACCGCTACGGCACGGAGGAGGTCCGGCAGGCGCTCGACGTCGGCATGGACGTCCCGCTGCTGCTGTGCGACGCCCGCGAGCGGGAGTCGACGAAGCAGGTGCTGACCAGCCTGATGGAGCACGTGATGGCGCGGTCCGACCTCGCGGCCGCCCAGGGCGGCTACTGATCGGACCGCGCTGGGCCGCTCAGCGCTTGCGCAGGTTGTCGAGCGCGAAGCGGCCCGGGCCGATCGCGGCGAACAGCAGGAAGACCCACGAGTAGACCGCGGCGGGCTCGCCCATGTTCTGCAGCGGCAGCAGGCCCATCGGCGCGTGCACGGTGAAGTACGCGTAGGCCATCACGCCGGAGAGCAGGATGGCCGCCGGCCTGCTGGCGAGCCCGAAGAGCAGCAGCAGCGCGCCCACGAGCTCGAAGACGCTGCCCCACCAGCCGGGGAACGAGCCGAACGGGACGCCGCCGCCCTGGCCGTCGATCCCGCCGAAGAAGCCGAATCCCTGCAGGCCGTGGAAGCCGAACAGGAACGAGATCACGATCCGGCTCGCGCCGACGACGATGCCGGTGACGTCGGTCTTGCTCTGGGTGCCGCGGGCGATGGTGGCGGTCATGGCGGGTTCCTCTCCCTGGGGCTTGCTTGCCTTCTGCCTACGCGTCGAGTGACTTCTCCCCGGATCGACAACCCCGCCGGATTTTCTTCCGCCGGGTTTCGGGAGGATGGGCCGATGGCGGGCAAACAGAGTGCCGGGCTCCTGCTCCACCGCGGCCACGGCGGCGACGTCGAAGTGCTGCTCGGGCACATGGGCGGGCCGTTCTGGGCGAAGAAGGACGCGGCCGCGTGGTCGCTGCCGAAGGGCGAGCTCGACCCGGACGAGCAGCCGGAGGCGGCGGCGCGGCGGGAGTTCACGGAGGAGCTGGGGCTGCCGGCGCCGTCCGGTGAGTACGTCCCGCTGGGCGAGGTGAAGCAGTCGGGCGGCAAGGTCGTGACGGCGTGGGCGGTGGCGGCCGACCTCGACCCGGCGGCCGTGGTGCCGGGGACGTTCACCATGGAGTGGCCGCCGCGCTCGGGTCGTCAGCAGGAGTTCCCCGAGGTCGACCGGGTGGCGTGGTTCCCGATCGAGGTGGCCAGGGAGAAGCTGGTGAAGGGCCAGCTGCCGTTCCTGGACCGGCTGCTGGCGCTGGTCAGCGGCTGAGCAGCGCGTCCAGCGGCTTGGCGGTGAAGGCCGGCAGCACGACGTCGGCCTGCCCGAAGTCGAGCCGCTCGGTGATCGCGTTCGGCACGGCGACGCAGGTCAGCCCGGCGGCCTTGGCGGCGGTGACGCCGTGCGGGGTGTCCTCGAAGGCGATGGCCTCGGTTGCGCTGGTGCCGAGCGCGTCGAGGGCGGCGAGGTAGAGGTCGGGATCGGGCTTGGCCTTGTGGAGGTCCCCGGTGAGGACGGCGTCGAAGTGGTGGTCGATGCCGAGCCGCCGGAGGTGCGGGCGCACCCAGCCCCCGGACGAACTGGAGGCGACGGCGAGCTTGAGGCCCTTTTCCCGCGCGGTTTCGAGGTAGCTTTCGACGCCCTCGCGCGGACCGAGGGTCTCGAGCAGTTCGTGGACGCGCGCTTTGGTGACCGGCCGCATGGCTTCGGGATCGATGCCCGGGGCGTGCTCGGCGAGCAGGGCGAACATGGCGGGCGTGGTGTGCTGGGTCCCGATGACGGCGTACCAGGCATCGAGCGGGAGTTCGGTGCCGTGGGCGCGGAAGACTTCCTGCCAGGCTTGCAGCACGGCGGACTCGGTGTCGGCGAGCGTGCCGTCGAAGTCGAAGACCAGGGCGCGGGTGGGCACGGGTGCACCATGCCCGGCCGGAGATCGTTCGGGCAAGGGAGTTGTGACGAGCCGCTTAGGCGAGGAAGAACTCCGTCAGCACCGGGGCCAGGGCCGGCGCCTTCACGATGTGGGTCTGGCCCGGCAGCGTCCGGTACTCCGCCGACGGCAGCACCTTCGCCAGCGATGCCACGCCGTTGCGCATCCACTCCGGGCTGCGGCCGCCGTCGATCGCCAGTGCCGGGACCTTCACCTCCGGCCACGCCGCCGGCAGCGGGTGGCCCGACTGGTGTTCGCCCACCACCGCCGTGTCGTACGGGAGCGTGTGGGCCACTCGCTTCAGCTTGGCCCAGAACGGCATGATCCGCATCAACGCCACCGTCACGCCGCTCAGGCCGACGCCTTCGGTCATGAACATCTTGACCGCCTTGCCGCGCTTCCCCTCCTTCAGCGCTTCGTCGAGCCGGGTTGCGTAGTCGACCGGGACGCGGGGGCGCGAGTTGTCCACCACGAACGGTGGCTCGTACAACGCCAGCCTCGGCGCCGGGAGGCTGCGGGCTGCTTCGAGGGCGAGCGCCGCGCCCGACGAGATGCCGAACAGGAACGCCTCGCCGCCCGCTTCCTTGACCACCGCGGCCAGGTCCTCGACCTCGCGGGCGACCGTGTACGGACCCGTGTCGGTGCTCTCGCCGCGGCCGCGGCGGTCGTACGTGTACACCGTGAAGCGCGCGGCCAGTTCCTTCGCCAGCGCGTCGTTGGGGGAGGAGCCGCGGTAGCACATCGCGCCGTCGACCAGGACCAGTGCGGGTCCGGAGCCGGTGCGGGTGTAGGCGATCTTCGTGCCGTCGGCCGAGGTTGTCGTCGTCATGCGGACAGCCTGACTCCGACTGCTGGATCTGTCAAGACAAAAAAAGTTGTCGGTAAGGCCCGCCGAAGCGGAGAGAAGGGGGTGATCAGGCCGAGCGCAGCGTGAGGAGCGTGATCTCGCTGGGCGCGAAGATCCGGAACGGCGGCCCCCAGAACCCCGTGCCCCGGCTGTTGTACAGCTGGGTCGGCCCGTGCCGGGTCAGGCCGGACAGCGTCGGCTGGTCGAACCGCACCAGGAGGTGGAACGGCCAGATCTGCCCGCCGTGCGTGTGCCCCGAAATCTGCAGGTCGACGTCGGCCTCGCGGGCCTGGCGGACCTGCTTGGGCTGGTGGGCCAGCAGCACCACCGGAACGCCCTCGGGCCGGCCGGCCAGCGCCGCGGGCAGGTCGGGGCCGTGGCCGGGCAGGCCGGACGCGGTGCCCGTCGGGTCGTCGATGCCGGCGAACAGGATCCGGTCGCCGCCGCGCTCGAGCAGCGTCGAGCGGTTGTGCAGGGTGTCCCAGCCGAGCCCTTCCATGTGGTCGAGCCACGCCTGGGCTTCGCCGAAGTACTCGTGGTTGCCGGTGATGTAGAACCGCCCGAGGCCGGCCTGGACGCCGCCGAGCGGGTCGACCTGCTTGCGGCGCTTCGCCACCGCGCCGTCGGCGAGGTCGCCGGCGTGGCAGACGACGTCCGCCTCCAGGGCGTTGACCGCCGCGACCACCTGCTCGGACCACTTCGTGCGGTCGATCGGCCCGAAGTGGGTGTCGGTCAGCACGGCGACGCGCAGGCCGTCGAGCCCCGGGCCGAGCCGCGGGATGACGACGTCGACCGCCTTCACCGGCGGCACCCGCATGGCGACGCGGTTGCCGTGCACGAGCAGGACGGCGGCGACCAGCGCGGTCGCCCCCGCGACGATCCGCGACCGCAGCGGGTCGTCGACGCCGAGGAGCGCCACCCGCAGCACCAGGCTGAGCACGGACCAGCTCCACAGGACCCAGATCACCGCGAGGAGCGAGTCGCCGAGCCGCGCGGCGCCGTCCTGCTGCCGCCGTGCGTGCCCGCGGACCATGGCGACCGGCATGGCGACCATGGCCAGCGCGAAGACCGCCGTCCCGGCGAGCGTGCCGGCGGTGCCCCAGTCCGGCGCCAGCACCAGCGTCCACCACGGCACGGTGAACAGCACGACCAGCGCCAGGAGCGGCACGACGACCAGTTGGCCTCTCATCGAACCAGATTACAGCCCACCGGGCTGTTAGCGTTTTGGCTACTCTGGTGGGGAAGGAAGGGGACGCCGTGCACACACTGCTGGATCTGGCCTTCCCCGCGTTGACCAGCCCGACCGCGCTGGTCGCCTTCGCCTCCCTCGCCGCCGCGAGCCTGCTGGTCGTCCTGCTGGTCGGCAGCACCCACCGCGCCGAGCTCGCGTTGTGGTCGGTGCCGGTGCGCAGCCGCGTCACGGCGTTGCGCCGCCGGGCCCGCCGCGCCGAGTCGATCCGGCTCCGCGATCCCGGCGCACCCGGCCGCAGCAGGCCACGAGCACCCGGGTTCCGCAGCACGGCTGCGTAGGGCCCGGCTCCGCGCAGCCATTCCGCTCACCCCATCCCTTCCCCTCGTGCGGAGTGCTGCCCGTGTTCGGTTTTCTCGACGTGCCCGTCGCCGGCGCGTACCACCTGATCCACTGGCTCAGCGGCCCCTTGCCGGCGGCGCTGGCCATCGTCGTCTTCACGTTGTCCGTGCGGCTGGTGCTGCACCCGCTCGCCCGGTCGGCGGCCCGCGGCGAGCGCGCCCGGGCCGCCCTGCTGCCGGAAATCCGGGCGCTGCAGGAGAAGCACGGCCGCGACCGGGACCGGCTGGCCGCGGAGATGACGAAGCTGCAGCAGGAGTCCGGGACCTCGCTGTTCGTCGGCTGCCTGCCGATGCTCCTGCAGCTGCCGTTCTTCACGGTCATGTACCGGCTGTTCACCACGGCCACGATCGGCGGCGAACCCAACTCGCTGCTCGGCGCGACCCTGCTCGGGACGCCGCTGGGCGCGCACGGCCTGGCCGGCAGCCCGCTCGTGTTCCTGATCGCGGCCGGGCTCGCCGTCGTGGCGTGGTTCACCGTGCGCCGGCAGCCCGCCGCCGGTGACGTCCCGGGCGGGAAGCTGCTGCGGCTGCTGCCCTACGGCACGGTGCTGGCGACGCTGGTCGTGCCGCAGGCCGCCGGGATCTACCTGCTCACCACCACGGCGTGGAGCGCGGCGGAACGGGCGTTGCTACGACGCGGCTCGTGAGCGCCGCCAGTCCTCGACCGCCTCTTCGGCGTCCACCAGCGCCACCGTGAGCGGCGGGCCGGAGAGGTGGTTGAGGTAGGCATGGCGGATGCGGGTGTTGAGGTCCTCGACGAGCTCCCGCACCCGCCGTTCGGTCCGCTCCGCGGCGAGCCGGTCCGGCAGGTCCTGGACCTCGCGCTTGAGCGCGAGCGCCGGGGGCAGCAACGCCTTCGTGTCGTGGCCGCCCTTGCGGACTTCGCGCAGCACCCAGTCGGTCGCCGCGTCGTTGCCGGTCGGCTTCGGCAGCGGCTGCCCGGTGCCGGGCAGGTCGTCGAACTCGCCGCGCTCCCTGGCCTCGTCGATCTGCCGGTCGACCCACCAGCGGAAGGACACCTTGGGCGGCTTGCGTGCGGTCATCGGTGACACCCCCTCCGTCCGCCTTCCAGGGTAGTGTCCCGGGAAAAGCGAGGGGACCGCATGACCGTCGAACGCAGTGGTGCCGAGGACATCGACCGGACGCTCGCGTTGCTCTGGCGTGCCCGCGGCGGCACCCCCGAGCCGACCAGGGGCCGCCGCCCCACGCTGACGATCGAGCGGATCGTCGCCGCGGCGGTCGCGGTCGCGGACGCCGACGGGCTCGCCGCCGCGTCGATGCACCGCGTCGCGAAGGAACTGGGCGCCGGCACGATGACCCTGTACACGTACGTGCCGGGCAAAGCGGAGCTGGTGGACCTGATGGTCGACGACGTCCTCGTCGGGCGGCGGCTGCCGGGCCCGGGCGAACCGCGCCCGGGGGACTGGCGCGCGCAGGTGGCGCTGTACGCCGAGCGGACGCGGCAGGCGTACCGGGAGCACCCGTGGCTGTGCGAGGTCTCGCGCGTCCGGCCGCCGCTCGGCCCCGGCCAGCTGGCGGGCCAGGAGTACCTGCTGTCGATCATGGACGCGCTGGGCCTGCCACCGCGCGAGGCGGTCGCGGCGGCCAACGGGATCGGCACCTACGTCGACGCGAACGCGGCCCTCGACGCGGAGAACACCCGGCTGGAGCGGAGCACGGGCCAGTCGACCGAGGCGTGGTGGCACCAGCGGTCGTCGTTCTGGGAGAACTACTTCGTGGTGGACGCCCACCCGGCGATGAACCGCATCTGGCTGGGCGGCGGCTTCGACCAGGGAGCCAAGGCCCAGGGGGACACGGCGTACGAGTTCGGGCTCAACCGGATGCTCGACGGGATCCAGGCGCTGGTGGACTAGCACCGCCGCCGCGACGGAACCCGTAACCGGCGTGATTGGGGCCGTGACCGGCGTGATTGCGGCCGGAACTCGCGAGTTACGGCCCTGATCACGCGAGTTACGGGTCTGATCACGCGAGATCCGGGGCTGATCACGCGGCTAGCGGCGCGTGCGCCACCTCAGGCGGCGCCGCTCCTGCGTCGGCACCGAGGGCGCCGCACCCTCGCGCAGTACCTCCCGGCACTCCGGGTCGAACCGGCCGGGTTCCTCGATCATCGGGGCCGCCAGGACCTCGTGGCCGCAGACCGCGCGGAAGCGGCCCTCGTGGCGGCCCGCCGCGAACTCGTCCTCGGTGATCGCGTGGGTGTAGCCGTCGGTGTCGCAGCGGATGTGCACCAGGAACGGTTCCACCGGGCTCACCCCGTCGCGCTGGTCGACGTGGTCGTGGTCGAGGTGCCCGCCGAGTCGGCCGGGGTGTTGGCCGCCGTCGTCGACGGCGGCGGGGTCGTGCTGGTCGTCGACGGCGGCGTGGTGGGCGTCGACGGCGGGGTCGACGTGGGTGTCGAGGACGTGGGCGTCGTCGACGAGGGGGTGGTCGAGGCCGGGGTGGTCGAGGTCGGCGACGAAGGCGTCGTCGTCACCGGCAGCGAGCCCGGCGGCAGGACGACCACCGGCGGTGCCGCCGGCGGGGCCGGGACGCCGACCGGGGCGCCCGCCGCGGCGGCGTCCGGGGCGTCCGGGGCGCCGATCGGGACCTGGCTGTCGGGCAGCTGGGACACCCCGGCGCGGTAGGCCGCGGCCCACGCCAGCACCGTGTCCACATAGGACTGCGAGTTGTTGTAGCGGCGCACGGCGACCCGCTGCCCCGAATCCGTCGAGAGGTCCAGTCCGCCCGAGCAGAGGTAGCGCGCGGTGGCCAGGGCTTCGTCGTAGATGTTGTTCGGGTTGGACACGCCGTCGCCGTTGCCGTCGGAGGCGTAACCGCGCCAGGTCGACGGGATGAACTGGGTCGGGCCGACCGCGCGGTCCCAGACCGGGTCGCCGTCGTACTTGCCGCCGTCGGTGTCCGGGATCGCGGCGAACGCGCCGGCGCCGTTGAGCACCGGGCCGAGGATCGGCTCCAGCGTGTCGCCGTTGGCGTTGACGTACCCGCCGCGCGCGTGGTTCGACTCGATCCGGCCGATGCTCGCGATCAGCGCCCAGTCCAGGTGGCAGTTCGGCTGCTCCTTGGCGAGGATGTCGGCGGCGTTCTTGTACGCCTTGAGCATGCTCGCCGGGATGCCGAGCGGCCCGGAGATGCCCGCGGACCCGGCGCGCCCGCCCGGCACGACCAGCGGCTCGGGCAGCGGGGGCTGCGGCAGGCTGCCGTCGACGGCGATCGGCGGCATGACGACGTTCGGCTGCTGCGCCGGGGCGGCCCGGTCCGGCAGGACGCCGCCGTTGCCGGCGTCGGCGACCACGACCGGCGTGGGCAGCCCGGTGGTCAACGTGGGCAGCACGACGAGCGCCCCACCCGCGAGCGCGGCGGCGGCCCGGCGGACCGAACGCGTGCTCTTGCGACGTGGCCGGTGCTTGGGCATGGACGTCCCCGCTTCCCTCGATCTGTCGCTGATCGCCTCACTCGATCGGCCTCACCCACCGGTACTGACCGGTAGGAGCAAGCTATCCGATGGAACCGAACTTTGGCGAATGGCGCAGCAAAAACCCGTCCTCACGAAGAAGTTCGTCCGGATGGCACAAAACGTTAGGAGGGAATCTGTCAGATTCACCGAAACTTAACGCACTGCTGCGGACAGTTTGTCCAGCAGGACACCGGGGACGGTGAGCCCGCGCTGCCGCACGTCCGAGGAAAACCGCCGGACGAGCGAATCCGACGGCGTCGCCGTGAACGTCACGACGTCCCGGTGCAGCGCCGGTGCGAGCCGCCGCAGCGCGCCCGCGAAGGTGCGGGTGAGCGCGGTGGTCGGGACCAGTGCCACGCCGAGCCCGGCCGCGGCGAGCTGGGCCGCCGTCGCCGCCTGTTTCGTCCGCATCACCGCCTCCAGCGCCGTTCCGCGCCGCGCCGCCTCCTGGTCGAGCCAGCCGCCGAGGCCATTGTCGCGGTGGTAGTGCACCACCGGAATGCCCGCGAGGGCAGACATCGGGACCGTTGCGCGGGTGGCGAGCGGGTGATCCGCGGCCAGCGCGACGACGATCTCCTCGCGCCCCACCAGCTCGGCCGGCCCGGTCCAGCGGCTCGGCCGCGGCCCGGCGGCGACGTCCGCTTCGCCCGCCTCCAGCGCCTCGGCCAGCGCATCCGCGCTCGTGGTCTCGGTCAGCGTGATCAGCACCTCCGGGCGGTGGCGGTGCCAGGCGCGCAGCACCGGGGCGAGCAGGCCGGCGGTCATCGTCTCCGCGCAGGCGATCCGGAGGGTGCCTTCGCCGCCGCCGGCCACCGCGCGGCCGGTCCGGACGACCCGTTCGGCGGCGGCCAGCGCCGCCCGCGCGTCCGTGAGCACCGCGCGTCCCGCGGCGGTCGGGCGGACCCCGCGCGGCAGCCGTTCCAGCACCGGCGTCCCGAGTTCCCGCTCGAGCGCGCCGATCTGGTGGGACAGCGCGGGCTGGGACAGGTGCAGCCGCGCGGCCGCCTCGGTGATCGACCCGGCGTCGAGGACCGCGACGAGGCACTCGAGCGCGCGCAGCGTAGGCATTCGCGAATTCTATCGCAACCATCGAAAACCTTCGGTGGACGACGGGATGGTTCCCGGCTCGCGCAGCGCTGAACCCGGCGTGCGAGACGGAAGGAGCACGGAAATGTCGTTCGAGGGAAAGCGCCTGGTCGTCGTGGGCGGGGGTTCGGGGATCGCCCGGCGGATCGCGGTGGACGCGCACGCGGCGGGGGCCGAAGTCACCTGGGCCGGGCGGAATCCGGCGCGATTGGCGGAGCCGGGGATCGGCGCCGCATTCGCGGACCTGAGTGAAGAATCGTCGCTGAAAGCGCTTGCCGAACAGGCCGGGGAAATCGACTTCCTGGTCACGCTCGCCGCCGCGCCGGCGAACGGGCCGGTCACCACGCTGGACCGGGACGCGGTGACGCGGGCGTTCGACGCCAAGGTGGTCGGCCCGCTCATGCTGGCCAAGCACTTCGCGCCGCGATTCCGGGAAGGTGGTGCCATGGTCGTGTTTTCCGGGGTCGCGGCCTGGCGCCCGGTGCCCGGCCGGGCGGTCATGGCGACGGCGAACGGTGCGGTCGCGTTCCTCGCGGAAGCGCTTGCGGTCGAGCTCGCACCGGTCCGGGTCAACGCGATCTCCCCCGGCATCGTCGATTCGGGTGCGTGGGACCGGCTCGGCGAGGAGAAGGACGAGTTCTTCCGCCGCACCGCGGAGGCGAACCCGGCGCGCCGGGTGGGCCGGCCCGCGGACGTCTCGGCGGCCGCCCTCCAGCTGCTGGCGAACCCGTTCGTCACGGGCTCGGTGCTGCATGTGGACGGTGGCGGCCGGCTCGCCTGAAAACGGTGGGTGAACGAGCCTTTACACGAAGGGGGGCGATTCCTATGATCGGCCGTCCGGACTGTTGCCGCACGTCCGGACGGCCCAGGTGGAGGGTTTGATGGCACGTAGTGCTCCGCGCCCCGAGCGGGTGACCGTCGCCGAGCTGCTGGGCCGTTCCGACGCACCGCGCGACCGCTACCGCGACGAGGACACCGTCGTGCTCCCGCGGGCACGCCACCGGGAAAAATCCCCCGTACTGAGGTCTCTGACGCGGTTGCGGGTGTTCTCCGTGGTGGCCGGGGCCCTGGCATTGACCGGCGGGGTCAGCGCGGCGGTGTCGATGCCGCCGGAGCGGACCGCGGGCGCGGCCTGGCCGCCGGCCGGCCTGGAGCCCCCGGCGGTGGCGCTGGTGCCGCTGCCGGCGGACGTCGTCGTGCCGCCGGCCAAACCGGCTCCGAAATCCGTGGCGCCGGTCGCGGAACCGGCCGGGATCGCCCCGCCGGTCGCGGAACCGGAATCGAATTCCGCAGTCGTCCCGCCCGCGCGCCGCGGGACGCTGGCGCGCGCGGTCAAGGTCGTCGGCAAGGTCAAGGAAACGCCGAAACCGAAGCTGCCCCCGCAGGCGGCGCCGGTGCGCCACGAGATCCCGGACGTCCCGCTCTGGTCGCGCGGCCGCCCGGACCTGCCGGACTGGCAGTCGATGTGGGCCGGCCGCCGCCCGGCGGGCTTCCCGGGCGGCGGGCACGACGGCTGCGGCGGCGGGCGGCACCGCCGCTAGCCGTCACGCGTCCAGCGGGATCTGGTACTGCATGAACCCCTTGTCGAGCGCCACCTGGTCGTAGAGCCGCCGGGCGGTCGTGTTCGACGTCTGCGTGTGCCAGTAGATGCGGGCGCACCCCCGCGCCCGCGCCCAGCCGGCGACGGCTTCGATCAGCGCGCGGCCCGCCCCGCGGCCGCGGGCCTTCTCGTCGGTGAAGAGGTCCTGCAGGTAACAGACGTCGGCCGACGTGGTGCTCGCGTGCGTCAGGAAGTGGACGATGCCGACGAGTTCGCCGTCGAGCCGCGCGCCGAGTGCGTGCAGCCGCTCGCCGCTCGCGAACTCGCGCCAGGCCCGGTCCAGCAGTTCCGGCGCGAGCGTGCGGCCGTAGAAACGGTTGTAGCCGGCGAACAGATTTTCCCAGGTCGGCCGGTCTTCCGCGGTGAGGCCCCCAATGGTGATCATGGCGCGAGGCTAACGCGGAGGGACACGCGCGGGACACAACTCGTCAGTAAGGTGACGAACCCGAAACGAATTCATAGAATCGGGGCCCGGTCGGCGAAAAGCAGCGGAGGTTCCTGATGGCGCGCACGGCGCACCGTGCCAGTGGCAGACCCGTCACCGTCGGGGAGCTGATGCTGCGGCCGGATGTCCGCGGCCGGCGTCGCCCCGAAGACCTCGAAGTGCTCGAACTCGCCTACCGCATGCGCCGCCGGATCGGCCCGGAGCCGGTCGCCCCGGTGCCCTCGCCCGCCGCTCGTGCGCTGGCCGCCGTCACCGGGCTGTGGCGGCGCAAACCGCGGTAGCCCGCCGGTTTCACCGGGCCGCCACCGCGAGGGCCGCGGCCAGCACCCGGTGTCCGGCCGCCGTCGGGTGGACGTCGCAGCCGCCGCCGGGTAGTGCGATCAGCAGGCCGGCCGCGCAGGGGTCGCCGCCGGAGCGCAGGGAGGCCAGCCGGAACGCCGTGAAGCCGTCGGCCACCGCGCCGTGGTAGCGCCGGGTCACCCGGCTCAGCAGCGCGTCGAGCGCCTTCACCTGCGATACCTGGGCCGCGTTCCGGTAGTCGAGCGAGTAGTAGGACACGAGCACCAGCTCACCGCGGTAGTTCGCCCGCACGGCACCGAGGATCGCCGCGAGGTTCCGGCCGACCTGCTCGAGCGCGGCCGGGAAGGAACTCGTGCAGTGGTCGGGGGTGGTGTCCTGGCAGAGGAACAGGTCGTTGGCGCCGATCGTCAACGTCACCAGCCGGGTGTCGCGGTGGGCGCGCAGGAACGCCACGGCGTAGTCGATCTGGGTGCCGGGATAGGCGACGTGGAGCGGGAACGCCGTCCGGTAGCCGGCCGGGGAGCCGAGGGAGTTCTCGCAGCCGTTGCTCTGCGCGCCGGCCCTCAGCATGCTCGCCGTCGTCTCGCCGGGACAGGACGCATTGGCGAGCCGGAGCCCGCGAAGGGCCGCGTACTTCTCGGCGTAGCCGCGGAAGTTGGCCGGGTTCAGGTAGTCCGAAGGCGGGGTGACAGCGCCGGGCCGGTAGCCGAACGCGACGGAGTCGCCGAGCGCGAGGTACCGGCCGTGGTCGCCGGTCGCCTCCGCGGGCGCCGTCGTCAGCGACACCCCGGCGAGGACGGCCGCGGCGACGGCGAAAACCCTGATCCCGAACCCCATGACCCGGCTCCTTCCGCGCGCCATTGCGTGGCCGGAACCGATTCTGCCACGCGGCGGAAGGGTCAGAAGCCGATCGTCGACGGCGGTTTCGGCCCGGCGGCCCTGGCCTGCGCCGTGCCCGGCTCGACCGCCGGGCAGTGCGTGCCCCGGGCCGGGAGCTCGCCGGTGATCAGGTAGTCGTCGGCCGCCTTGGTCACGCACGGGCTGTGCTTGAAGTAAGCGCCGTGGCCCCAGCCGTCGTAGGTGAGCAGCGTGCTGCCGCTCTGCCGGGCGGCGGCCTGCGACCACGCGTACGGCGTCGCCGGGTCGTGCCGGCTGCTCAGCATCAGCAGCGGCGGCGCGCCGTGCACCTGCAGCGGGTGCTGCGGGTTGCGCGCCGGGTCCGGCCAGCCGATGCAGCCGGTGATCGCCCGCCAGCCCAGTGCGTTGACCTTGACGTCCGGCGCGAACGCCGCGGCCGCCCGGCGGTAGACCTCGAGCTCGGCGAAGCTGTGCACGGGCAGGCGCCAGTCGTTGCAGAACACGCTCTGGAAGACGGCGTTGACCCCGACGTCGTCGCGCACCTTCGCCGCGGCGGCCGCGGTGCCGTCGGCCAGGGACTTGAGCACGGTGGCCAGCCGGTCCCAGTCGGGACCGTAGAAGTTGCCCTGGATGACCGAAGCGAGTTCCAGCGGGGTGACCGGTTCGCCGCTCTGCGGGTCCTTCAGCGCACCGCGCGCGGCCTTGTCCTGCAGTTCGCGGGTCAGTTCGGGGACGTCCCTGCCGTGCAGGGCGCAGGTTGGCGTCCGGTCGCACCAGGCGGCGAACTCGCGGAACTCCGCCTGCACCGACTGCGTCTCGCTGTGGAGAAACTCCCACGCCGTGAACTGCGAATGGTCCATGTTGCTGTCCAGCACGAGCGCGCGGACCCTGTCCGGGAACAGCTCGGCGTACTGCTGGCCCATCAGCGTGCCGTAGGAGACGCCGTAGTACGTCAGCTTCGGCTCGCCGAGGGCGGCGCGGATGGCGTCCATGTCCCGCGCGACGCTCTTCGTGTCACCGGACTGCGCCAGCGGGCCGGTGATCCGGGTGCAGCTCTCGCCGACCTTCCGGTTGTACTGCGCGAGCTGGTCGAATTCGGCCTGGTTGCGCGGAACCTGCGGGTGGTCGGCGATCAGCTCGGCGAGCCCGCACAGAATGGAGGTGCTGCTGCCGACGCCGCGCGGGTCGAAACCCACGGTGTCGAAGCGTTTCGTGATCTCGGCCGAGAGCGACCAGCCGGCCTTGACCTCGCCGGCGCCCGCGCCGCCGGGGCCGCCCGGGTCCATCAGGACCGCGCCGATCCGGGCCTGCGGATCGGTGGCCTTCCGCCGGGCGAGCGCGAGGGTCGTGGTGCCCCGGTCCGGGTGGGCCCAGTCGATCGGCACGGTCACCGTGCCGCACTCGGCGCCGGGCGCGTCGGCGCACGGCTGCCAGGCGATGGTGCCCGCGGCCGAAGCCGGTGGTGCCGCCAGCAGGCTGCCCAATACCGCCATGACGGCCGTGGCCGTCAGGAACCGGTTTTTGACCCCCGTCATGCCCAGTCCTTCCCCTCACCGACAGTGCACGATCGACTCCAATAAATCACCGATCCGGGGATCGCGCCAGCTTCCCAGGTGAATCAGACTCTCTTGTCCACTGTGGACGATCGTTCCGCGTGCCGGAGCCAGGCGGTGGCCACCACGGCCAGTGCGCACAGCGCCGCCAGCACGCCGAAGGCCCAGCCGAACCCGGTCGCCGGGCCGTCGGCCAGCCCGTGGGACAGCACGATCACGCACACCGCGCCGCCGAGTGCGCCGCCCACGCGCATGACGATGTTCACCAGTGCGGTGGCGTGGCCGAGCTCGCCCGCGCCGGCCGAGGCGTAGGCCGCCGTCGACGCGGGCATGACGGAAAGCCCGAGCCCGGCGCCACGGACCAGGAGCAGCGCCTGGACGAACCAGCCCGGCGCGTCCGGGCCCAGCCACGGGAGCGGCACCGTGCTCGCCAGCACCACCAGCGACCCGGCGAGCGCGACGGTGCCGCCGCCGTACCGGTCGGTCAGCCGTCCGGCGGCGAACACGAACACCGTGGTGGCCAGCCCCATCGGGGCCAGCAGGACGCCGGACTCGGCGGTGCCCGCGCCGAGCCGGACCTGGAACCACAGCGGCAGCAACAGGACGGCCCCGAACATCCCGGCGCCGCCGAGCAGCACGGACACGAGCGCGGCACCCAGCACCGGCCGCGCGGCGAGCCGCAGCTGCAGCACCGGGTGCGGGACGCGCAGCGACCGCCAGGTGAACAACCCCATGGCGGCGGCTCCGATGCTCGCCAGCACGACGTCGAGCGAGCCGGGCGTGGCGAGTTCGGTCAGCGCGTACACCAGCAGCGGCAGGCCGAGCGAGACCAGGGCCAGGCCGCGCCAGTCCACCGGCGGCGGCTGCCCGCGGTCGCCGCGCGGCACGTACCGCAGGGCCAGGCCGAACGCGAGCAGCCCGATCGGGACGTTCAGCCAGAACAGCACCGGCCACGGGAAGTGCGCGAGCAGGAACCCGCCGGCGCTCGGCCCGATCACCGGCGCCAGCCCGACCACGAGCGCCAGTGTGCCCATGGTGCGCCCCAGCCGTTCCGGGCCGACGGCCAGCCCGATCACCGTCTGCCCGGCGGTCACCATGACGCCGGCGGCCATGCCCTGCACGGCCCGGACGCCGATCAGCGTGCCGGCGTCCGGGGCGAGCGCGCACGCCACCGACGTGAGCAGGAACGCGGCCAGCGCGCCGAGCCACAGCCGTCCGGCGCCGAACCGGTGCCCGAGCCACGGCGTGAGCGGGAGCGCGGCCGACAGGCCCAGCAGGTAGGCCGTCGCGACCCACTGGATTCCGGTGAGTGCGACGCCGAGGCTGTCCCGCATCGACTCGAGCCCGACGGCGACGATCGAAGCGTCCATGTTGCCGAGGAAGCCGCCCAGTGCCATGACGCCGGAGGCGATCCAGACGGTGCGCGGAACCGGTGGTGCAGTGGTCATGCGGCCGACGGTAGGAGTTCGACAAAGGTTGAGGTCAATACCCGCCGGACCGGGTGGCGGCCGAGGTCACCCGGCCCCGGCCGAGCGGCGGACCGCTGCCCCCTGCCAGCCGCGTCCCGCCGCCAGGCCGCGGTAGTGCTCGAGAGCCGCCACGGATTCGGTGACCTGCTCGAAACTCGGCAGCGCGCGCACGTTCGCCACCAGTGTCATGTCCTTGCGCGGGATTTCGATGAAGCACACCTCGACCCCGGCGAGTTCGGCGTGCGCGGCCACCCGGGCCTGCCAGCCGGGCAGATCGTCGTCACCGAGCCATTCGTGCAGGTAGACGCACCACTTGCCGCGCAACAGCTCGCCCGCGATGGCTTCCAGCCCGACCAGGTACGGTTCCGTCACCCGGCCGGCCATGACCGTTCTCCGGCACACCAAGGCACTGTTCCCTCCTGCCCCTCCCGGCGGCGACCCCTGACCGCCGGAAAGCGCTCTCTCGGCGATGGCCTCCCCGCCTCCGCCGAGCAGCGCGAACCCCGGTGACCGATGGCTGAGCACCGGGGTTTCGCCAAACTTACCGGTGGTTTTGGTTCACAGCAACCGGTTGCCGTGATCACCGGGCAGCGCGTGCACAATCGGCGTGCGGATGCACGTGCCGATTCCGTTCACCGCAGGAGGGTGCGCAGCAGATTGGGTGATCCGCCGAAGTACGCGCTGTCGGCCACGTACAGCGTGTCACCGCGGACGGCGACCGACGTCGGGTTGGCCAGACCATCCGAAATGGACAGGATCGTCCGCGTGCCGTCGCGGCCGGTCGTGATGACCCGGTTGTCCTGGTTGACAGCCGCGATGACGGTGTCACCGTGGAACGCGAAGTCGTCGACCGGCCCGAGTCCCGACGCCGCCACCCGGCCGGGTGCGCCGGTGAGCGGGAACCGGACCAGCGTGCCGCGGTCCAGGTTGGACACCCACACCGCGCCGTCGTGGACCTTCACGCCGTTCGCGCCGAACCCGGTCACCGGGGCGAGCAGCTCGCCGGTGGCCCAGTCCGTGACCTGCCCGGTGTGCGCGGAAACGCGCCGGACGACCGAGCCGAACGAGTCGGCGACGAAGAAGTCGCCGCTGGCCGGATCCCGGGCGACGCCGTTCTGGAAGCCGGCCGGCGGCAGCGCGGCCACCTGTACCGGCGGGCTCCCGGGCCGCACCCGGTAGAGGCCGGTCGCCGCAGTGCCGGTCGAAACGGCGACGTACAGGTCGCCGCCCGGCGCGCGCACGATCCCGCCGAGGAACAGCTTCTTGTGCACCACCGGGACGTCGCCGTCGGCGGGCACCGGGATCCGGGCGAGGACGCTCACCCGCCCGCCGGGCGAGACCCGGCCGATTTCGCCGGTGTAGGCGAAGGTGAGGTCGGCGGAGCCGTCGGGCTCCAGCGCGATGTTTTCCGGCTGCTGCCCGGCGGCGAGGTCGAGCGGGACGATCCTCGACGTCGCCTGTGCGGGCGCGGCCGGCAGGGCGAAGACGGCGGCCGCGGCCAGCGCGACGCCGATCTGCTTGATGCGCAAGGGAAACTCCGGTTCGGTTCGGTTCGGTTCAGTACGGGAGCGGCGAAGAGAGCCCCAGATCGCCGTGCCTTCGACCGTAGGCCGGATGTGCGTGCCGCCGCCAATAGCTCGGCTTGGGGCGGCCATCGGAAAACCGATGGCCGGGGCTGCCCGAAGGGGCAGCGGCAGGTGCGGCCGAGTGTGCCCTCGGTGTACCTCGACCTGACTGCGACAATCCTGTCACGCTGAGTGCATGCGAAAGCGGAAGCACCCGGACCGGCCGGAACCCGAGGCGGTGCCGGCACCGCGCACGTCGATCGCCGCAGTGCCTGCCGCCGTGTTGCGGCTGCAGCAGGCGGCGGGGAACCGGGCGGTCACCGGCGCGCTGCCGATCCAGCGCTTCCGCTCGCAGAACGTGCCGGCCGACGAGGTCGCCGAGCAGGCGCGGCACGGCGGCGCCGAAGCGCTGTCGGAGCGGAACCTGGCCGTCGTCTACGTGGCGGAGCAGGGTTCCGCGGAGGCCAAGGCGGAGAAGCCGGTGTGGAGCAGCGGAACCCAGGACCCCGAGCAGCACGCCGAGCGCATCGCCGTCCGGCAGGCGGTCGCCGGGGGCGCCCGGCCGGAATACCACCCCCAAAACCCCGGCGCCAAGCGCATCGTCCGCGTCTACACCGAGCTGTCGCCGTGCAGTTCCTGCCACGAACGGCTGGCCACGGAGCTGAACAGCGGTGTCGTCGTGCAGTCGACCGCGCCGCCGCAGAACCGGGACCGGTGGGGAGCGCAGGTGCCCAACGCGTTGTGGCGCACCAGGGTCGTCCTGCTCAACGAGCTCTACGGGTTGCGTGCCCAGGCGACTTCGCCGGAGGCGGTGGCTGCGTTCGAGGAGGCGCGGTCCGCGATCGTCAGCGTCAAGCTGACTGCGGACGAGTGGGAGCGGCGGTGTCATTCGGCGAACGAGGCCGCCGAGGCCGCGAAGCAGGTCGATGCCGGCTGGCAGGCCGCCGTGGCCCACGCAGGGGAAGTCGTGCGCGGGGCCGGCCGCCCTGCGGCGCAGGACGTTCCGGTGCCAGTGCCGCAGAACGTGCCGGTTCCCGTGCCGCCGCAGGATGTTCCGGTTCCGGTTCGACAGGGCAACCTGGACGCGTGGCTCGCCAGGGCCAACTCGCCCGCAGTTCTCACGAAGAAGGCGGCGGCACCGGTTTTCAAGGACGGTGGCCTGGCCTCGCCCATCAAGAAGGCGAAGGACGGGGCGGCCTGCCCGATCTGCGGCAAGAAGGTGACGATCAACAAGACCGGCAAGCTCCGGGCGCACAAGAACGCGACGGGTGCGCAGTGCCGGCGGTTGTAGCCCGGCTCAGAGGTCGCGGGCGAAGCAGCGGGAAAGCAGCGAGCCGCGGTAGGGCCCGTAAGCCTCGATCGGTTCGTAGCCTTCGCGCTGGTAGAAGCGGATCGCATCCGGCTGGCCGGTGCCGGTTTCCAGTAGCAGCCGGGTGACGCCGAGCTCGCGGGCGTGGTCTTCGAGCGCGCGCAGCAGGGCGGCCGCGACGCCGGTGCCGCGCGCCGCCGGGTCGACGTACATGCGCTTGACCTCGCCCGACCCGGGGCCGAGCAGGCGCAGCCCGCCACAGCCCACGGCGGCGCCATCGGCGTCGCGCGCCACGAGGAACACGGCGACGGTGTCGGCGGTCGGGACCGCGCCCGGCTCGTGGTCGTCGGTGCCGTAGCGGGCGTCGAGCTCGGTCCGCTGGGCTGCGCGCAGCCGGAAGGCGTCGGGATCGTCCCAGGTCACCGCGGTGATCGTCAGCGTGCAGTCGAGCATCGGGTCCACTCTCCCTTTCCGTAACAGTCGTTACCGTAGCAGCTGTTACGATTCCGGGGAAGGAGGTTCGATGCCGAAGCAGCGTGACGTCCAGGCCCAGCGGGACCTGCTGTCGAACGCGACCTGGCAGGTGCTGGCGGAGCACGGCCTGCCGGGGCTGACGCTGCGGGCGGTGGCCGAACGCGCCGGCTGCACCACCGGTCTGGTCATGCACGCGTTCCCGACCAAGAAGGCGCTGCTGCTGCACGCCCGCGACCTGCTCTACGAACGCACGGCCCGCCGCGCCGACGCGGCCGAGGCGGCGAGCGCGGACGCGCCGGGGGCGCTCGCGGCGGTGCTGGGCGAGGCCGTCGACCTCCCGCACGGCCACCACGACGAATCCCGCGTGTGGGTCGGGTTCCTGGCGGCGGCACTGGCCGACGACGACCTGGCCGGACGCCACCGCGCGGCGAACCGCTCGTTCTTGGCCCGCGTCAACCGGCTGGTGGCCGCCTGCTGTCCGAAGTGGACGGACGAGCGGGTCGAGCGGACGACGAAGAGCCTGGTGGCCCTGGTGGAGGGGCTGAACGTCCTGGCCGCGGCGGACCCCGGAACGTACCCGGCCGACCTGCAGCAGGCGGCGTTGCGGGCCGCGCTGTCCGTCATCACCGAATGTGGTTCCGCCGTGCCGTGAGCCGCTAGGATTGCCGGTCCGGCGGGAGGAGCGTTCGTGACGGAGGAACCGGCCAACCGCATCACCGGAGGCGTGATCGGCTCGGCGGTCCAGGTCGGCGCGCTCCACGGCGACATGTACGTCGGCGTCGCGCCGCCGTCCGAGCCGGTTTTCGCCGAGCCGCCCGCGGACTGGTCGTCTCGGCCCGAACTGCCCCGGAAGATCGTTTCCCTGCTGCAGGCTCAGATCCGCAGCGCGGAGAAGCTGCCGTACCGCCTGCGGGGCGCTCGCCGCCCGTCGCTGGCGACGGTCTACGTCCGCCAGGACGTGACGACCGGGACGGAGCTCCAGCCGTCCGGCCAGGCGCGCCCGCTCCCGGTGCTCGACAGCAAGGGCAGGCTGATCGACGTCCCGCACCCGCCGGCGGCGCGGCTGACGGTCCGGCCGCCGTCCCGGAGCATGCGGGAGGCGCTCGACGGGTGCGAGCACCTGCTGGTGACGGGCGGGCCGGGCCAGGGCAAGTCGACGCTGTCGCTGCGCCTGGCCGCCGACGTCGCCCGCTGCTGGCAGGAGGGCGCCGATTCCCCGCCGCTGGCCGAGCCGGTGGTGCCGCTGCGCCTGACGGCCCGCGAGCTGGCGACCCGGCTGGAGCTGCCGTTCTTCGAGGCGCTGGCGGAGACGGTCCGCGGCGAGTACGGCGCGATGCTGGCCCAGCCGCTGCGGCCGGAAGACCTGACCGGCCGCGTCGCGGGCTGCCGTTGGCTGCTCCTGGTGGACGGTCTCGACGAGGTGGCGGACGCGGCGGTGCGGGACCGCCTGGTGACGGTACTGGCGACGTGGTCGTCGGACGAGGCGTACCGCGTGGTCCTCACGACGCGGCCGATCGAGGGGGCGACCCTCGCCCCCTTCCAGCGGATCGGCTCGGCGCGGTACGAACTGCTGCCGTTCGACGAAGAGGCGTTCCGCCGGTTCGCCGAGAACTGGTTCGCGGGAAGTCCCGGTGACGCCAGGAGGTTCGTCCGCCAGATCCGGGACGCGCACCTGGACGAGCTGGTCCGGGTCCCCCTGCTGGCGACGATCGCCGCGATCGTCTTCGAGCAGTACACCGACCGGCCGTTGCCGGACAACCAGTACGAGCTGTACGAGGCGTACCTGGAGTACCTGCGGTCCGGGCATCCGGTGCCTTCCGGGCCGTTCGACGCGGACGGCGATCGGCTGCTGGAGTACCTCGGGCGGGTCCGGCTGGAGGAGGACACCTCGCTGACCACCGCTGCCTGCCGGTGGGTGGGTGAGCGGTTGCCCGAGCTGGGCGCGGAGGTGCTCTGGCGGGACCAGCTGGTCGGGTACCTGGCCGCGGTGGGGCCGTTCCTCTTCCGCGGGGAGGACCTCGGGTTCCTGCACCACAGTTTCGCCGAGCACCTGGCGGCCACGGCGAAGGGACGTTTCCTCCCGGCGGATTTCGACCCGTCGCACCCGGAGTTCGTCGACCTGCTGCACACGGCCGAGCCGGCGGAACGGGGCCGGTACGCGCGGCGGGTGCTGCTGCACTACACGCGGTTGCACCCGGTGGCGGCGAACCGGCTGATCCGGCACCTCCACGACGGCGGGCCGCAGCAGCACCTGCTGGCCGCCCGGTTGCTGGCCTGGCACGTGCCGGCGGGCGCGGAGATCGTCGACGCGTTCCTCGCGACGGCTCGTGCCTGGGCCGCGACCACGCAGGCTCCCGGCGGCGAAATCCTCGCCGAGGTCAGCCGGGCCGCGCACCACCCCGGCCTGGTCGGCTGGCTGCTGGCGCTCATGCGCGACGAGGGGACGCCGTGGTCGTCGCGGGTGGAGGCGGCGGTGGCGTTGGGGACGCGGCTGCACAGCGAAGCGCGCGCGGAAGCCGTGGAGACGCTCCGGACGGCGGTGCGAGACGCCGGTATCGACGTCCAAGCCCGGCTCGACGCCGCGGAAGCGCTTTCGCAGTGCGGTGACGAGGAGCGTGACGCAGCGGCGTCCGGGCTGGTGTCCGTGTTGGACAGTCCGGCCATCACGGCGTCGCAGCGCGGCGATGCCGCCGTGGTCCTCGCCGGGCTGGGTGCCGGGCCTCGCGCGCACGCGATCGGCACGTTGACCGCGTTGCTGGACGATCCCGGCGTGCCGGAGGAGGACCTCGTCGCGGCCGCGGTCAGCCTGCTCGACATCGACGTCCGGCTCCACGAACGGTGTGCGACGGTGTTCCGGGCCGTGCTGCGGCGCCGTTCGTGGTCGGTCGACGGGATCGAGGAGGCCGCGATCGCACTGGCGTCGCTGGGGCCGGAGGGGCTCGCGGAGGCCGCTGCCGCTCTCGAACACCGGGTCGCCGACCGCCGGTTGCACTACGCCGACCGCCTGCTGAGCGCTCGCTCCCTGTCGCGGCTGGGACCCCGGTACCGGACCAGGGCGGGCGAACTGATCGCCGGGTTCGCCGCGGGCCCGGCCGGCGGGGCCGTCGACCGGGCGTACCTCGGCTCGGTGCTCGCCGACTGCGGGCCCGAATCCCACGGGCCCGCCGTGGCCATCCTCCGCGCGGTGCTGGCCGATCCGGTCGCGGCCGCGGGGCACCGGCTCACCGCGGGGAGCCGGCTGGCCGGCCTGGGTCCCGAGCACTGGCCCGATGCCGCGCAGGCGCTGATCGACGCGGCCGAACATCCGCTGGGGACCGACATCCTCGCCATGAACGCTCTCGCGTTCCTCGCCACGCTGGGCGAACCGTACAAGACGCAGGCCGTCGAGCAGCTGCGGTCGGCGATGAGCAGCCCGGACTCGACCGCGGAACGGCGGTGCCGGGCGGCCGCCGAATTCGCCTACCTCGGCCCGGATTTCCACCCCGAGGTGATCGGGCAGCTGGTCCGCCTCACGGCCGCGTCGTTCGCCCCGAAGCTCCGCGCCGAAGCGTGGCGGCAGCTCAAACGCCTGGATCCGGAGCTGGAACAGCGGGCTTCCGCGGCGCTTGTCGGGCTGCTCGGGCAGGGCGAAGACCTTCCGGTCCACCGGTGGGACGTGGCCGATCCGGACGAGCTCGCCCGTGCGCTCGAACGGACGATGGACGACCGCGACCTGAGCGGTCGTCAGCGGTGTGACGCGACTTCGCTCCTGATCCGGCTGCACCACCGCTACCACGCCGCGGCCGCCCGGGGCATCGCCGGCCTGATCCGGGACGACGTCGTCCCGGACGACGAGCTCGTCTCCCTGACCCGGCCGGGCAGCCGGGCCGGCGCCGGGTTCCGGAGCCTCGTGGCCGGTGAGTTGCGGGCCGTGGTGCTGTCCCCGGCCAGCCGCCCCGGCCGGGTGTGCGGCGCCGCGGACGCGATGGACGCGTTGGACACGCTCGACGACGAAGCGGTGTTTTCGGCGCTGCGGACGATCGTCGCCGACTTCACGGCCGAAGCCGTGGCCCGCTGCGACGCGGCGATCCTGCTGGCGCGCAGCGGTGTGGTCCGGTTTTCGGAGGCTGCCGAAGTCGTTCTCGGTCTCCACACCGAACTGGACAACGCCGACTGGGGCGACCGGGTTCGCCGCCTGGTGTTGCTGGGTGCGGATCTCGGGGAAGACATCCGCGCGCTGCTTTCCGGCCGGGACACGGAATTCCGGGTCCGGCAGCAGGTGGCCGTCCTCGCCGCGGAACGGCAGCCGGCCCCGGAGGCCGTCGCCGAACTGCGCGCGCAGACGGAAGACCCGTTCCTGTACGCCGGCTGGCGGAGCATCGCGATGCGGAGGCTGGCCACGGCGGACCCGGGCACCGCGCCCGCGTCCGCCCGGGCGGTCCGGGCGATGATGGTGGACGAGCGGCAGCAGGTGGAGGACCGCAGCTATGCCGCCTACGACCTCGCGTCGGTCGATCGCTCGGCGGGCGCGGAAGCGCACCGGACGCTGGCGCGATTGGCCGGTGACCCGGAGCTCGGGCCCGAAGAACGGGGGGCCGCGCTGAGGCTGTTGAGCTACTTCCGGCCGGACGGCGGGACGGTCCGGTTGCTGCTGGCGCTGGCCCACGACCCGGCGAACGCCGCCGGCAAGGTGCGCGCCGGCGTGCTGCGCGAACTCACCGGCCCGGACCGCCGGTCCGTCGGGCGGGCGCTGGTGTCGGACCGCCTCGCCGCCCCGGACACCTGGTCGGACGAGGTGAACCGGTGGAAGGACGGGCCACTGGCCCGGGAAGCCGAACGGAACCTGCTCGACCGGCTGGCCGGCCCGGAGTCGCCGCCGGCCACCCGGATCACGGTGGCCGTGGCGCTGGCGAAGCTTTCGCCTTCGCTGGAAACGAAAGCGGCCGAAGCGCTCGACGAGCTGAGCCGGGGCAGGGTCGCCGCCGGCCGCGCGCGACGGGAACTGGCGGCGCTGGATCCCCGCCGGCGCCGTCGGATCGTCTCCGACGCGCAGGCGGTGCTCGCGGATGCCGCGCGGCCCGGGCGCGAGCGGGCCGAAGCCGGGGCCACGCTGCTCCTGCTCACCTCCGAGCTGCCCGGGCCGAGCCGGGAGCACCTGGAAGACCTGTTGGTGGACGACCGGCTCGCCGACCGGCTGCGGCTGCGCGTCCTGTCCGACCTGAGGCGCTGGGACGACCTCCGGGCGGTCCGCGACGACCAGCGGCAGCCGACGGCGCTGCGGCGGATCGCCGCGCTGAAGCTGACCGACCTCAGCCGGGAGGACCGCACTGCCGCGGCGGAACTCTTCCGCGCCACGGCCGTCGACCCGGGCTGCCACCCGAGGCTGCGCTGGTGGACGGCCGACGACCTCGCCGAGCTGGGCAGCCGGGGACACGAACTCGGGACGGCGGCGCTGGCGGACCTCATGAACGACGAAGCACTCCCGCTCGCCGCGCGCCGGGAGGCGGCCGCCCGGCTGGGGATGTTCCGGCCGGACCTGCGCAGCGAGGTGCTCGAGGTCCTGCGTGGATTCCTGGCCGTCCCGAACCCGCACGCGAGGGTGCTGGTCTGGCGGGCGATCGGCGACTTCCGGCTCGAGGAAGCCGCCCTCGGCCTCCTCGGCATGGCCCGCGACGACGCCCTCGGCCCGGTCGTCCGCTGCCGGGCCGCCTGGGCCGTGGCGCGCCTGCACCGTGACCACCGCGAAGCCGCCGCCGTCGTCGCCCGCGAAATCGCCCGCGACGACCGGGCGCCTGCCCACATCCGCGTCTCCGCCGCCCGGTTGCTGGCGCTGGCCAGCGAACTCGGCCGCCCGGAAGCCCGCGAGCTGCTCACGCGCCTCACGCGGCCGGGCCGAACCGGCGGCGGTACGCACTCGGGCTGAGCCCCGTGTGGCGCCGCAGCTGCAGCCGCAGGTTCGCCGCCGTCCCGAAGCCGCTGGACTCGGCCACCCGGTCCAGCCGCAGCTCGCCCCGCTCGATCAACCGGCACGCCAGCGTCACGCGTTCCGTCGTCAGCCACGCCAGCGGTGTCGTGCCCAGCTCCGCGCGGAACTTCCGGTGCAGCGTGGCCGGGCTCGTGGCCGCCCGGGTGGCCAGGTCCGCGACCGTCAGCGGGGTGTCCAGCCGCTCGAGGGCCCAGGCGAGGACCGGCGCCAGCGACGTCTCCGGCACCGCCGGTACCGGCCGCGCGATGAACTGCCGCTGGCCGCCGTCGCGGTGGCCGGTGAACACCAGGCGGCGGCTCACGGCGTTGACGACCTCGGCTCCGTGGTCGCGGTGGATCAGGTGCAGGCCCAGGTCGAGGGAGGCCGCGCTGCCGGCCGCGGTCAGGACGGTGCCCTCGTCGATGAACAGCACGTCCGGTTCCCACTTCACCCGCGGGAACCGGGCCGCCAGGGACGCCGCCCACTGCCAGTGGGTCGTCGCGCGCCGGCCGTCGAGGACGCCGGCCTCCGCCAGCGCGAGCGCCCCGGTGCAGAAGCTGACCAGGCGGGCGCCGCGCTCGGCGGCCCGGCGGACGGCCGCGATGATCGCCGGGTCCGTCGGGACGTCGGTGTCCGGGCGGGCCGGGACGATCAGGGTGTCCGCCGTGTCGGCCGCCTCGAGACCGGCGACGCCCGACAGCGTGAACATGCCGAGGTTCATCCGGACGTCCGGCGTCGCCGAGCAGAGCGTGAAGTCGTACCACGGCCGGTCGAGTTCGGGCCGCCGGAGACCGAACAGCTCGGTCGTCACGCCCAGCTCGAACGGGTTCGACTGCTCGGTGACGATCGCGACCACCCGGTGCGAGAATTCTTGCGGCATGTGCGATTCCTAGCACTCGTGCCGGCGGAACACCAGGTCGAGCATGGGGCGCATGAACCCGATCGACCTGAACGAAGTCCTCGCGAGCTTCGACGCCGCCTGGAGCCCGCGCATCGTCACCCGCGTCAACGACTACGACATCCGCCTCGCCCGGTTCGACGGCGAGCACGTCTGGCACGTCCACGAAACCACCGACGAGTTCTTCCTCGTCCTGGACGGCGAGATCGAGATCGGCCTGCGCGACCCGGCCGAACGCGTCGTCACGCTCGGGCGAGGGCAGGTCTTCGTGGTCCCGAAGGGCACGTTCCACAAGCCGTCGTCGAAGGCGGGCGCGAGCGTGCTGCTGGTCGAGCCGGCCGGGACGCTGTCGGTCGGCGACGAGCACGACGAGGTGCCCGACCACGTCGACGTCACCACGGGACACCTCCTCTGACCTGCTGAGTCTTCCCGGGCAACGGCGTACTCTCGGCCGTATGAAACGGACATCGTTCGCGCAGTGGCCGTGCTCGATCGCGCGCACCATGGACCTGCTCGGCGACTGGTGGACGCCGCTGGTGCTGCGGGACGCCTTCTACGGCGTGCGCCGCTTCGACGAGTTCCAGCAGGCGCTCGGCATCGCGCGCAACACCCTCGCCGACCGGCTCAAGCGGCTGGTCGACGAGGGGTTGCTCGAAAAAGTGCCGTACCAGACCGAGCCCGTGCGCTACGACTACGTCCTCACCGAGAAGGGCCGCGACTTCTACCCGGTGCTGCTCGCGATGACCCGCTGGGGCGACAAGTGGCTCGCGACCGAAGCCGGGCCGCCGATCACCGTGCACCACCTCGCCTGCGGGCACGACACGCACGCCGAAATCGTCTGCGCGGAGTGCCGGGAACCGCTGACGCCGGACGACACGCGGATGCGCCGCGGCCCCGGCTTCCCGCCCCGGCTGGCGCAGCGCCCGGACGTCGAGGAGCGCTTCGCCCGGCAGGAGTGATTGACAGAGTCAGTCTATCTACGCAACTATCGTGGTCAACCGGGAGAAGGGGACCACGATGGAGTGGACGGGTGCGCGGTACGCCGACCTGCCGACGGCCGAGGTCTCGACCTGGATCGACGCCGCGCCCGAGGACGTCTGGCCGGTGGTCTCTGACATCTCGCTGATGCCTGAGCTGAGCGCGGAGCTCCAGTCCGTCGAGTGGCGCGAAGCAGGCCGCACGTTTGTCGGCCGCAGCAAGCACGACGCCTTCGGCGAGTGGGAGACCACCTCCTTCGTCGTCGAGTGCGAAGCGCCGCGGGTGTTCTCGTGGGCCGTCGCCGATCCGGCCGAACCGAGCGCGACCTGGAGGTTCACCCTCGAACCCGACGGCGGCGGCACCCGGCTGAGCCAGTGGATGCGGATGGGGCCCGGCCGGTCCGGGCTGTCGTTCGCCATCGACCGGATGCCGGAGAAGGAACAGAAGATCGTCTTCGTCCGCCTGCGGGAGTTCGAAACGGCGATGCAGGGCAACCTCGCCGCGATCAAGGCCCGGGTCGAACGCCGATGAAGACCGCGACCACCGTCGAGTTCTCCACGGACACCCGCACGACGCTGGACTTCGTGCTGGAAGCGGAAAAGCTCGGCCTCGACGTCTGCTGGGTGGCCGAAGCGTGGGGCTCGGACGCGCCGTCCGCGCTCGGCTACCTCGCCGCCCGCACCGACCGGATCCGGCTCGGCTCCGGCATCATCCAGCTCGGCACGCGCACGCCGGTCGCGATCGCGCAGGCCGCGCTGACGCTGGCCGACCTGTCCGGCGGCCGGTTCGCGCTCGGCCTCGGGCCGTCCGGGCCGCAGGTCGTCGAAGGGCTGCACGGCGTCCCGTTCGCGAAGCCGCTGACACGCATGCGCGAGACCGTCGAGATCATCCGCCAGGCGTTCGCGGGGGAGAAGATTTCGTTCTCCGGCAAGGCGTTCGAGATCCCGCTGCCGGGCGAAGCGCGTCCGATGCGGCTGTCCACCGCCCCGAACCCGGACATCCCGATCTACCTCGCGACGCTGTCGCCGAAGCTCCTGGAACTCACGGGCGAGGTGGCGGACGGCTGGCTCGGCACCAGCTTCGTGCCCGAAGGCGCCGACGCGTACTTCGCCCACCTCGACGCCGGACTCGCGAAGGCGGGCCGCAAGCGCGAGGACATCGACGTCTGCCAGGGCGCCGAAGTCGCCTTCGCGGACAACGAAGACGAGCTGCGCACCCTGGTCGGCAGCCGCAAGAAGGAGCTCGCGTTCAGCCTCGGCGGAATGGGTTCGGCCACCACGAACTTCTACAACAACGCCTACAGCCGCCAGGGCTGGGCGGACGTCGCCGCCGAGGTCCGCGAGCGCTGGCAGGCCGGGGACCGCGACGGCGCCGCCGCGCTCGTCACCGACGAAATGGTGCTCGGCACGACGTTGATCGGCACCGAAGAGATGGTGCGCGAACGCCTGCGCGTCTGGCGCGCCACCGGCATCGACACCGTCCGGCTCTACCCGGCCGGCGAAACCCTCGAAGCGCGTCTCACGACGCTCGGTCGCGCATTGGAGCTGATATGAGCGGCGAGTGGCAGCGCACCGCGTGCAGCCTCTGCTACCTCAACTGCGGGCTGGAGGTGCAGGTCGACGGCCGGAAGATCACCCGCGTCCGCGGCGACAAGGCGCACCCGCGCTCCGGCGGCTACCTCTGCCAGAAGGCCCAGCGCCTGACCTGGTACGGCGACCACGAAGACCGCCTGACGACCCCGCTGCGCCGGCGTCCCGACGGCACCCACGAGCCGATCGGCTGGGACACCGCGCTCACCGAAATCGCCGCCAAGCTGCGCGGGATCCGGGACGCCGACACCGCGGCCGGGCGGCCCGGCTCGTTCGCCTACGTCGGCGGCGGTGGCCAGGGCAACCACTCCGGCGGCGCGTACGGCGCTTCGCTGCTGAAGTGGATGAACTCCACCCGGCACTTCAACGCGCTGTCGCAGGAGAAAACCGGCGACTTCTGGGTCAACGGGCAGCTGTTCGGTTCGACGATCGTGCACACCGCCGAGGACGTCGAGCACTGCGACCTGCTGGTCGTGCTCGGCTGCAACCCCTGGCAGGCCCACGGGTTCACCAACGCCCGGCACGCGCTCAACACGCTCAAGAACGACCCGGACCGCCGGATGATCGTGATCGACCCGCGGCGCACCGAGACCGCGGAGCTCGCCGACCTGCACCTGCCGCTGCGCCCGGGCACCGACGCCTACCTGCTGGGCGCGATCCTCGCGCTGCTGCTCGAACGCGGTGGCGCCGACGAACGGTTCCTCGCCGAACGCACCGAAGGCTTCGACGAGGTGGCCGCCGTGCTGGCGAAAGTGCCGGTGGACGCGTGGATCGCGCACGCCGAAGTGTCCCGTGTGGACGTCGAGCGCGCGGTCGAGCTGATCCTTTCGGCGCGCGCCATGACCGTCCGCGTCGAGCTGGGCATCCAGCAGGGACGGCACTCGACGCTCAACAGCTACCTCGAAAAGCTGCTGTTCCTGCTCACCGGGCACTTCGGCCGCCGCGGCACGAACAACCTGCACTCGTGGCTGCTGCCGCTGTGGGGCGCCACGAGCGGGCAGCGCTCCGAGATCACCGGGTTCGAGTACATCGGCGGCCTGCTGCCGGCGAACACCCTCGCCGAGGAGGTCCTCGCCGACCACCCGAACCGCGTCCGCGCGGTGTGGGTCGAATCCTCGAACCCGGCCAACACCTTCGCCGGCACGCGGGACGTCGAACGCGCGCTGCGGGCCGCGGAGCTGTCCGTGGTCGTCGACGTCGCCTACACCGAGACGGCCGCGCTGGCGGATTACGTGCTGCCAGCGGCTTCGCAGCACGAAAAGTGGGAGTTCACGCTCTTCACCTTCGACTGGCCGACGAACTACTTCCAGCTGCGGCGGCCGTTGCTGGACCCGTTGCCGGGCACGCTCGTCGAAGCCGAGATCTACGCGCGGCTGTTCGACGCGCTCGGCGTGCTGCCGCCGTCCGACGTCCTCGCCGCGCTGGCCGCCGGGCCGCGTTCGGACCTGCAGGCGGGGCTGGGTGCTCTGGTGCAGGCGATGCCGGAGCGCGCGGCGATCCTGCCGGTGCTGCTCTACCGCACGCTGGGCGCGTCGCTGCCCGATGGCGCGGCGTCGATCGCGCCGCTGTGGGCGGGGTGCCACCGCGCGGCCAAGACGATGACCGTGCCGGTGCAGCGCGCCCTGGGCACCGCGGCGACCGGCGCGCAGCTCGGGGAGGAACTCTTCGAGCGGGTCCTGGCCGGTCCGACGCCGTTTTCGGCGCACGAACAGGACGAGGTGTGGAGCCTGCTGCGCCGCGAGCGCGTCCGGCTGGCCGTGCCGGAGCTGCTGGACTGGCTGGCCGCGCTGGACCCGGCCGCCGAACGGCCCGATCCGGCGTACCCGTTTTCGCTGCTCAACGGGCAGCGGCGGGCGCACAACGCGAACCAGATCCTGCGTGACCCGCGCTGGCGCCGCACCGACCCGGACGGCGCCCTCCGCGCGCGTCCCGAAGAACTGGCGTCGATCGGCGCGGCCCCGGGCGACTGGGTGGCCGTCGTGACGGCGTCGGGACGGGTGGTCGTGCGCGCCGAAGCCGATCCGGGGTTGCGGCCGGGCCAGCTCGCGCTGCCGCACGGCTACGGCATGGCGCACCCGGACGCCCACGGCAGGCGGGTGGTCAGCGGCCTGCGGATCAACCTGCTGACCGACCCGCGGGACCGCGATCCGATCGCGGGCACGCCGCACCACAAGGACGTCCCGGCGCGGCTGGAACCCGCGACCGAACGGGAACGCGCCGCCGCGGAGGCAGACAGCGCCCGGGTGCGCGAAACGGTCGCAAGTGGACGGACGGCACGGCTCGCCGGTTTATAGTGGGCGCATGCGCAAGATCGTCGCGAACCTGTTCATTTCGCTGGACGGCGTGGTCGAGGCGCCGGACAAGTGGTCGTTGCGGTACTGGAGCGACGAGATAGGCCAGGCGGTCGGCAGCGGGATGGCCGCCGCCGACGCGATGCTGCTCGGCCGCGTCACCTACGAAGGGTTCGCCGAAGCGTGGCCCGGCCGGACGGTCGAGGACGACAAAGGCGCGGAGTTCATGAACAACGTCCGCAAGTACGTGCTTTCGTCGACGTTGTCGGAAGTCGCCTGGAACAACTCGACGCTGCTGACCGGCGACCCGGCCGAAGCGGTCCGGACGCTGAAGGCCGGTCCGGGCGGCGACATCATGACCAGCGGCAGCCCGACGGCGGTGCGGTGGCTGCTGGCCGAGGGCCTGGTCGACGAGCTGAACCTGCTGCTGTACCCGGTGGTCGTGGGCCGCGGGAAGCGGCTGTTCCCCGAGTCCGGGCCGTCGTTTCCGCTGGAGCTGCGGAAGTCGGCGACGTTCGGCAACGGCGTCGTCCAGCTGACCTACGCGCCGGCGTGATCACGCCGTTCCGGATCGACGTCCCCGAGACCGACCTCGACGACCTGCGCGCGCGGCTGCGGCGGACGCGCTGGCCCGAGTCGGGGCCGGACGACTGGAGCCAGGGCACGCCGCTGGGCTACCTGCGCGACCTGTGCGAATACTGGGCGTCGGACTACGACTGGCGGCGCACGGAAGCCCGGCTGAACCGGTTTCCGCAGTACCGCACGGAAATCGACGGCCTCGGCATCCACTTCCTGCACGTGCGTTCGCCGGATCCGGCGGCGCTGCCCCTGATCCTCACCCACGGCTGGCCCGGCTCGTTCGTGGAGTTCTCGAAGGTGATCGAGCCGTTGTCCGCGGAGTTCCACCTGGTGATCCCGTCGCTGCCGGGCTACGCCTTCAGCGACAAACCGGCGGTCCCCGGCTGGGGCATCGAGCGCATCGCGGCGGCGTGGGCGACGTTGATGGCCCGCTTGGGCTACCGGCGCTACGGCGCGCAGGGCGGCGACTGGGGAACGTCGATCACGACGGCACTGGCCCAGCAGGACGCGGCCCACCTGGCCGGCATCCACCTGAACCCGCCGATCGCGGCCCCGGACCCGGCGACGTTCGGCGACCTGACCGAGGCCGAGCGGGCGGCGCTGGCGGCGTTGGAGCACGCGCAGCGCTGGGAGGACGGCTATTCGGTGCTGCAGTCGACCCGCCCCCAGACGCTCGGCTACAGCCTGCTCGACTCCCCGGCGGGCCTGTGCGGCTGGCTGGTGGAGAAGTTCCACGCCTGGTCGGACGGCTTCCCGTTCACCCGCGACGAGCTCCTGGACGACATCACGCTGTACTGGCTGACGGGCACGGCGGCGTCGTCGGCCCGGTTGTACTGGGAGAGCATCCGCAAGGTCCAGAAGTGGTTCTCGGAGGCCACGGACGACACGGTGGACGTCCCGGCGGGCTGTTCGATCTTCCCCGCGGAGATGCCCCGGCCGTCACGCCGGTGGGCCAAGAAGCGGTACACCGACATCCGGCACTGGAACGAGCTGGACCGAGGCGGCCACTTCGCGGCGTACGAGCAGCCCGAGCTGTTCGCCGAGGAGGTGCGGACGTTCTTCCGGCTGGTCCGCTAGTTGACCTGCCTGGACTGCCCCTTCCAGAACGGCTCCCGCAGCTTGAACTTCTGGATCTTCCCCGTCGCCGTCCGCGGCAGGGCGTCCAGGAACTCGATCCGCTTCGGGCACTTGTACCCCGCCAGGTACTCCCGGCAGTGCCGGATCAGCTCCTCCGCCGTGACGTCCCCGTCCACCACGACCAGGGCCGTCACCAGCTCGCCCCACTTCTCGTCCGGGATGCCGATCACCGCCGCCTCGCGGATCGCCGGGTGCGAGTTGAGCGCGTCCTCCACCTCGATCGACGACACGTTCTCGCCGCCCGAGATGATCACGTCCTTCTTGCGGTCCGCGATCGTCAGGTAACCCTCCGAGAACGTCCCGCCGTCGCCCGTGTGGAACCAGCCGCCCTCGGTGACCCGGGCCGTCTCCGCCGGGTTCTCCCAGTAGCCGTCCAGGTTGTGGTTGGACTGCGCGAGGACCTCGCCGTCGCTGTCGACGGCGATCCGGACGCCCAGTGCCGGCGTGCCCGCGCGGCCCAGCCGCCGCGCCTGCTCGTGCGGGTCGAGGTCCGCCCACTCGCTGCGCATCCGGTTGACCGTCAGCAGCGGTGCGGTCTCGGTGAGCCCGTAGATCTGGATGAACTCCCAGCCCAGCTCGGCCCGGACCCGCTCGATCGTGCGCGTCGGCGGGGGCGCGCCGGCCACCACGATCCGGACGCGGTCGCGGCCGGGGATCTCGCCGTCCCAGGTCGCCGCGCCGTCGAGGGCGGCCGTCACGACCGCCGGAGCCGCGCACAGGATCGTCACCCCGTGCTCGCCGATCCGCCGCAGGATCTCCGTGCCGTCGACCTTCCGCAGCACGATGTGCCGCCCGCCGAGGCCGGTCACCGCGTACGGCATGCCCCAGCCGTTGCAGTGGAACATCGGCAGGGTGTGCAGCAGGACGTCGTGGTCGCTCAGCGTCGTGTGCAGGCCGAAGACGGCCGCGTTCAGCCAGATGTTGCGGTGGGTGAGCTGCACACCCTTCGGCCGGGCGGTCGTCCCGGACGTGTAGTTGATCGTCGCCGTGGCCGACTCGTCGGCGTCCCACGGCCGGGGCGTGCCGTCGCCGCCCCAGATGGCCTCGTCGTCGCGGCCGAGGACGAACACGTGCTTCGCCGTCACCGTGTCCAGCAGGTGCTCGAGCTCCGGGTCGACGATCAGCACCTCCGCGCCCGAGTGCTCCACTATGTACTTGACCTCGGCCGGTGCGAGCCGGAAGTTCACCGGCACCAGGATCCGGCCCCAGCCCGACACGCCGAAGAACGACACGAGCAGCCGCGCGGCGTTGTGCGACACCATCGCGACGCGCCCGCCGGACGGCACACCGAGCGCGTCGAGGTTGGCGGCTTGTGCGCGGGCCCGGCGCGCCACCTCGCGGTAGGTGAGCGAACCCCAGCTCGGCGCGGGCTGGTCCGGCTCGTCGACCACCGCGACGCGGTCCGGGTACACCGTTTCCGCGCGGTCGAGGAAGTCACGCACACCCAGATCGAAGAACATCCCCCGATGATGACTCTTCGCAGGTGCTCGCACCAGTCCGATGTGGTTCGCTGGACCACGATGGACTTCGACACGGTGGCCGGCGAGCTCTACGGGGGTGACCTCGCGGAGTTCGTCAGCGCGCGCAACGCGGCGGCGAAGGCGGCGAAGGCCGAGGGGGACGCGGAGCTCGCGAAGCGGATCCAGCAGCTGAGGAAGCCGACGACGGCCGCGGCGATCGTCAACACCCTCGCCCACGAGGACCCGGACGAACTGCAGGAGCTGGCCGGGCTCGGCGACGAGCTGCGCGACGCGCACACGCGCCTGGCCGGCGACGAGCTGCGGGCCCTGACCCGCCGCCGCGGGGAGCTGGTGCGGCGGATCCTGCACGGGCTGCCGTCGATGAGCGACCCGGTGTCCCGCGAGGTCGAGGCCACCCTGGAAGCCGTCGCGGCCGACCCGGACACCGCCGCGCTCGCGCTGGCCGGCCGGCTGACGTCGGTGGCGCACCAGGACACCGACCAGTGGTTCAGCCTCGCCGCGAGCGTCCCGCCCGCCACCGGCAAGCGCCCGGCGAAGCTCGTGGACAAGGCCGAACCGGCCAAGCCGAAACGGGACCACCGGCGCGAGGAGGAGGAACGGGCGAAGGCCCGCGCGGAACGTGATCGCCTGCGCAAGGAAGCCGCCGAACGGGCGAAGGAACGCGCGACGGCCGAACGCGACCTCGTCCGCACCGAGCGCGCGGCCGAGCAGGCCACCGCCCGCGTCGAAGACCTGCGTGCGCGGCTGGCCGAAGCCGAGGAACGCGCCGAGCGCGCGACAGCGGAGCTGGAGACGGCGAAGGCGGCCTTCGACGAGGCCGACGCTGCCGCTCGGAAAGCCGCCAACGCCGCCGGCTGAGCCCCGGGCTATGCGGTTGGGGGATGGCCCGCTTCCGGGCCGGGTCGGTAACGTGCGAGGCCGGCACACGGAGGTAGTGGCTTGATCACGCTCACCACGACCGGCGCCCGGACGGGCCGGCAGCACCGGGTTCCGCTGGGCGCCTTGGACATCGACGGCCGCCTGGTCGTCGTCGCGTCCGCGATGGGCGCGCCGAAGCACCCCGCCTGGTACCACAACATCCGGCAGAACCCCTTGGTGACGGTGGAAACCGAGACCGAGAAGTTCGACGCGATGGCCGCCCTGCCGCCGGACCGCGACGAGCTGTTCGCCAAGGTCGTCGCGCAGGAACCGGGGTTCGCGGCGTACCAGGCGCGAACGACCCGGGTCCTGCCCGTCGTGGAGCTGCACCGCTTCGACCCCGCGCGCCGCATGGGCGACTGGATCGTCGAGGTGCACGACTGGCTGCGTGCCGAGCTGAAAGAGATGCGCGCCGAGCTGGACTGCGGCACCCCGCGGCGGCTGAGCACGCGGTGCGCCGGGTTCTGCACGGCGCTCACCAAGCACCACACCGGGGAAGGCGCGAACCTCTTCCCCCTGCTGGCCGAGCGGTTCCCCGCCCTGGCGCCGACGCTGGCGAAGCTCGACGAGGAACACGTCGTCGTGGCCCGCCTGCAGGAGGACGTCCAGCGGCTCGTCGACGAGGAAACCGACCCGGTCAAGCTCCGCGCCGAGTTCGACCGGCTCAAGTCCGAACTGGACAGTCACTTCGACTACGAGGAGCGCACCCTGGTCGCCGCGCTGAACGCCCTGCTGCCCGCGCCCGGCTGATCAGAACAGCAGCTCGGCCAGCTGCCGCTGGTGCTCCCGCTCGACCGCGGGGGACGGGCCGAGCACCTGGACGGCCACGTGGTCGGCGCCGGCGTCCACATGGGACCGAAGCCCCTTGGCGACGGTTTCCGGCGTGCCGTGCAGGACGAGGTCGTCGATCAGGCGGTCGCTGCCGCCACCGGCGACGTCGGCCTCGGTGTACCCGTGGCGCAGCAGGTTGTTCACGTAGTTGCGCAGCCCCAGGTACGGGGTCTGCACGTACGGGC
Organism: Amycolatopsis vancoresmycina; assembly: GCF_000716785.1. Taxonomy (GTDB): domain Bacteria; phylum Actinomycetota; class Actinomycetes; order Mycobacteriales; family Pseudonocardiaceae; genus Amycolatopsis; species Amycolatopsis vancoresmycina. Next base: position 72,111 of record NZ_JNYY01000004.1, on the reverse strand, counting down.
GGCCGATGGCCCGCGCGGCCGCCGGGTCGTCGTCGAGGACGACTTTCTGTTCCGGCGCCAGCAGTTTGCCCGCGCCCAGGATCGCCCGGGCGTGCCGCGTGTGCCCGGACGGCACGAGGTACGGGTGCGCGCCCGCGGTGCGCTCGGCGGCCAGCTTCAGCACGCGGTCGCCGAGCGCGGCGAGGATCCGGGCCTCGGCCGGGACGCCGGCCGCGTCGAGCCGGTCGAGGTAGTCGACGATCTTGGCGTACGGGCTCCGGTACTCCGTCACGGACTCGGGGTGTCCGACGCCGACGCCGAGCAGCAAGCGCTTTCCGTACCGGTCCGCGAGGCGGTGGTAGGACTCCGCGAGGGTCTCCGGCTCGTCGACCCACATGTTGACGATCGCCGTCGCCACCGTGATCCGCTCGGTCGAGGCGAGGACGTCCTCGACGAGCGCGAGGTCGCCGACGGAGTTCCGGCCGGTGCCGAGCCAGACCGCGCCGTAGCCGAGCGCGTCGGCGGCGACCGCCTGCTCCTTCCGCGTCGCGTCGTCGCGGTGCGGGGCCAGGAACAGGCCGAACTGGTTCGATACATTTGTCATAGAGCTCAATGTAGCAAATGTAGCGACGGCTGTCAGGCGGCCAGCCGGTGCAGCCACTCCCGCAGCATCTGACGCTCGGTGGTGGTCAGGGCGTCCGTGTCGTCCTCCAGTGCAGTCGACAAAGCGACTGCGAGGGCGCTCACGGACGACCCTTCGGCCGGCTCGTCGGCCAGCAGCCCGGCCAGCACGGACTCCCTGACCTGCGCGGACATCGCCAGGTCGCGCCGGTCTTCCGGCTGGGCGATCAGGCTGAGCGTCACGCCGCTGTTGGCCGCCGCGAACTGGCGCGCGGCCTCCGCCGCCTCGACCCGCAGGCGGCCGTCGCGCGCCAGCGGCGTGAACAGCTCCAGCAGCATCGCTTCGGCGCTCGACGTGAGGTTGCACGGGACGCCCGGCTCGATCTGGCCGTAGAGCAGCACGTAGAACGCGGGGTGTTCCAGGCCGTATTCGACGTGCCGGTCCCAGCCCGCGCGGATCCGGTCGACCGGATCGCCGTCCGCCGACGGCACCTGGACGTACTGGGTGAAGCCGTAGTTCACGACGGCGTCGAGCAGGCCCTGCTTGCTGCCGAAGTGGTGGTACAGCGTGGGGGCCTGGACGCCGGCGCGCTCGCAGATCGCCCGCGTCGACACCGGGCCGTCGCCGGCTTCGTGCAGGAGCTGGCCGGCGGCCAGCAGCAGGCGGTCGCGGGTACTGGTGGCGTTGCTCGATCGTCCGGCCATGTAGCAATTGTAACGCCGAGTTATAGCGCCCGCCGCAGCCGCAGCTGGACCCGCCGGAGCCCGGCGAAGGCGGCCAGCACCTCCGGGTCCGTCGTGGCCGCGGCCGGGCGCACCGACCGGTAGCCGTCCACGAGCGCCTCCCGCAGCTCGTCGCGCTGCGGCAGGTGCGCGAGCGCGGCGGAGGCGACGGCGAGGTCGTACGCGTAGTGCCCGTAGCCGCAGTCGTCGAAGTCGATCACCCGCACCCGGCCGCGGTCGAACAGGTAGTTGTCCTGCCGCAGGTCGCCGTGCACCAGGCCGAAGACGTCGGCGCCGTAGCCCAGCTCGGCCCGCACCGCGCGGACCCGCGCCACCGCCTCGCGGACGGTCTCGTCCCCGCCGGCCGCGGCGACGGCCCGCTCGACGACGGCCGCGGAGAAGCCGTCCACCTGCGTGCGCCCGAACTCCGTCAGGTCGTCGACGCGACCGCGGTCGAGCCCGTTCATCCGCGAGCCGTGCAGGTGCAGCCGCGCGGTGGCCGCGCCCACCGCGTACAGCTGCGGCGTGCCGAGCCGCTCGTCGGCGAACCGGCCGTCGACCCAGTGGCAGAGCACGCAGGTGCGGGGTTCGGGCACCGCCGGGTCGGCGACCACGGTGGCCAGCTCCCGCGCGCGCGTCGGCACCGGCCGCGGGACGACGAGGTCGGTTTCGCGGCCCAGCGCGGCGAGCCAGGCCATCTCGGCGCGCACCTGCGCGACGCCGGGGCCGTCCGGCCGCTGCACCCGCAGCACGTACCGCCGTCCGTCCGCGCCGTCGACGCGGAACGACGTGTTGAGCCCGTGCGCCAGCGGGGTCAGGCGCGCCACCGGCACGGCGTAGGCGGTCAACGCCGCTTCGGCGAGGCGGCGCAGGCGTCGCGTGCGGCCGGCGCGGTCCAGCTCGGCGAACGGCCGGGTGTTCGCCTGGAAGTCGGCCATCGCCCAGGTGCTCAGCTGATCGACCGTTCCGGCTCGCGGGCGTGCGAGACGAGCTCGATCGCCGGCGTCGATGGCCGTCCGCCGCCCAGCCGCTCCACGCCGCGCAGTCCCTCGACCAGCCGGTCGACCTCGGTGTCCGGCCGCACCCCCAGGCGGATGAACTGGCTGGTCATGCCGATCTTGTTGCCGCACTGGCGCACCAGCAGGTGGTGCTCGGTGAGCAGGTGGTCGCACAGCTCGGCGCCGTCGACCGACGCGGGCAGCTTTACGAGCAGGAAGTTCGCCTGCGACGGGTACACCGTCAGCTCCGCGAACTGGCTCAGCTGCGCGTTCATCACGAACCGGTCGAGCGCGAGCTTCTTCAGGCTTTCCTCGTATTCCGCGCGGTGCTCGGCGAGCATGAAGATCACGGTTTCGGCCAGCGAGTTCAGGTTCCACTTCGGCAGCGCGGCCGACAGCTTGCGTGTCATGGCCGGGTTGGAAACCTGGTAGCCGAAGCGGATCCCGTGCAGCCCGAAGTTCTTGCCGAGGCTCTTCAGCACGATCACGTTCGGCCGCACGACGGCTTCGGCGGCCACCGACGGGTTCCGCTCGACCTCGACGAAGTCGACGAACGACTCGTCGATCACCACCAGGTCGAGGTCCTCGAGGGCGTCCATGAACCGGATCACCTCGCGGCGCGGCAGGTACCCGCCGTCGGGGTTGTTCGGGTTGCACAGCACCGCCACCCGTGAGCCTCGGCGCCTGATGAAGTCGACGTACTCGTCGACGTGGAGCTCGAAGTTGTCCGCTTCCTTGAGCAGGAACATGTCGACGCGCTTGCCGGTCTCCATCGGCTGGTCGGTCCAGCGGCCGAACGTCGGGATCGGCACCGCGACGCTGGCGTCGACCAGCAGCCGGTCGATCCAGGTGATCAGCTCGGTGGAGCCGTTGGCCGGCGAGATCGTCGACGGGTTGAGCCGCAGCACGCTCGCCAGCTGCGCGGTGATCGCGGCGGCGTCGCTCGGGTAGAACTTGAGGATCGTGCGGAGGTTCCGTTCGAGCTCGGCGAACATCCCGTCGGTGGGGAAGTACGGGTTGCACGGGATGCAGAAGTCCGCGAGGTCGTCCGCGTGCCTGCCCATCGCCCTGGCCACGGAGAAGAACGACGGGCTGTGGGCCTGGCCCTGCTGGAAAAGGCCGCTGGTGGTCATGCCGTGCCGCACGCGTGGTCTCCGTCCGCCGCTTTACCGGCCCCTTGCCTTCCCGTGGGGGACACGTACGAATCGGACGGCCGGTTCAACGCCCGACCACGCGTAGACCCCGGTACCCGCCAGCGCGACGGCGGCGAGCGCGGACAACGCCGTGAGCGGCAGCGGTGCGGCCAGCGGGTCGATGCCGGCGAAGGACTCGAGGCCGATGACGGCGGTGAGCACGGCGTCCGCGGCGACGGCGACGGCGACCACGCGCAGCCGGTGGGCTTCGGGCCAGCGGGTGAAGCGCAGGAGCCAGGCCAGCGCGGGCAGCACCAGGATCGCGTGCATGGCGACCGCGTGCAGGGGTTTCAGCGAGCCGGCGGTCGTGTAGGCCAGCTCGGGGTTTCCGCCGCGGGCCGCGACGACGCCGCGCCCGATCATCACCGCGCCGGTGGCCAGCGCGACCAGCAGCACGACCAGGCCCGCACGGACGGCCAGGCGCAGGCTGGGCGCGCCCGGGCCCGGCTCCACGAGCGCCGCCGCCGTGAAGCCGATGACGGTCAGGATGATCACCACGCCGCCCCCGGCGAGCGTCATCGAGACGGCGGTGTCGAACGGCGTCTCGAAGTCGAAGTGCGACGGCACCCCGCGCCACGCCTGCATGCTGACCAGCACGACTTCGCTCACGCTCGCCGCGGTGAAGGCGCCGAGCAGGACGCCGCGCACGCGCGGGCGGATGGTCAGGAACGACGTCGCCCAGGCGACCGACGCGAGCGTCAGCCCGAACGACAGGCCGAACGTGACGGCCTTGCGCAGCGACAGCGGGCCCAGCCACGAGCCGCCGGTGGCGAGGAGCACGACGGCGTGGGCGAGGCCGCTCAGGAACAGGGCCGCGCCGACGGCGTAGGCGATCCGCTCGGCTCGCCGGCCCTCGTGCCGGATGCGGGTCAGTGCGTTCATACCCCGGAGTCTCGGCCGGTTGCGGGGCGGCCGCGTCGGTCCGGCGGCGACACCACGACGTACGACGACGGGCGTACGGCAATCGGTGAGTATGTCGAAAAAGGGCCGGTAAAGGAACGGAAATTTTCTTGACGAAATATTGGCGGCCGCGTGTCGGGAGCCACTCGCCAGGCGGATGCGAACGGGTGGGAAGCGTCCTACGCTGCAATCATGTTCATCGCACTCTTGACCTACACGGCACCCGAAACAGAAGTCGGCTACGCGTTACCGGACCATTCGGACTGGTTGCGCAAACAATTCACGAAGGGACTCTTCCTTGTTTCCGGAAAGGGCAGCGGCGCGGCGGACCAGGTGATACTGACGCGGTCGGTGCTGCGCGGCAAGCTCGACGCCGTGCTCGCCAGCGACCCGTTCGTGGTCCGCAGGCTCGCCCGCTACGACATCATCGAGTTCACCGCCACCCGCACCGCACAGGAGCTGCTGGCGATCAACGAGGCCATCGCCTCCTAGGAGCCGTCATGAGTCGGGTGGCCCGGCGACGACGCCCCGCCACCTGACGGCGAAGAACACTCGCCCGCTGCGCCTCGCTTATGATCGCGAAGGACGTCCAGCAGGGAGAGTGCGATGAAAACCCCCGACCTCGTCTTCCGGGGCCGCCGGTTGAGCAGTGACCGCGCGCTGGTGCTGGCTGCGGTCGACGCGCTCCCGTCGGCCAGGGACGCCACCCGTGCCGCCGTCGCCGACGGCGCCGACCTCGTGAGTTTCGCCGGGCCCGGCGTCGAAACCCTGGTCGGGTGGGCGCGTGAGACGTTTCCCGGCCTCGTCGTGGGGGCTGAAACCGCAGACCCCTCGGTGGCCGCCGCCTGCTGTGAAGCGGGGGCGGACCTGATCGTGGCCCACGCGGACCTGGCGGCGGTCGCGGCCCGGTTCGGCGCGGGTTACGCCGCTGCTTCGGTGCCGTCCGGTGTGCCGGGTGCCGTCTTGGACGTCGGGGAATTCCGGCTGCCGGTGCCGGAGGACGTGCCCGTGCTCGCCGGGGTGGCCGGCGACGGAACGCCCGGCGGCCTGGCGCGGGCCGCGCTCGCGGCGTCGGCGGGAGTGGCGATCCTGCGCACGAGGCATGTGCGCGAAGTGCGGCAGGTGGCCGAGATGGCGGCGAGCATCGCGGGCACCCGCCCGCCGGCGAAGGCGGTCCGGTGGGAGTGATCCGCCAGGTCTGGCCGGCCGCGCGCGAACTGGCCCAGCACGACCTCGAACAGCTGTACCGCTACCCGGCGGACCCCCGCTGGCTGGCGGTGAACTTCGTGTCCAGCACGGACGGCGCAATCACGGTGGAGGGCCGCTCGGGCGCCCTGTCGACCCCGGCGGACCGGATCGTCTACCGCCTCGGCAACGACCTGGCCGACGTGGTGCTGGTGGGCGCGGGAACGGCGATGGCGGAGGGCTTCGAGGGAATGCGTCCCGACGCCGCCTCGGCCGACCGCCGCCGCCGGTTCGGGCTGGCCCCGATCGCCCCGGTGGCGGTGGTGACGACGGGCCGTTCCCTGCCGCCGGACGCCCCGGTGATCACCAAGGCAGCGGTCCCGACGCTGGTCTTCACGTCCGCGGCGGCGCCTTCGGAGCTGCGTGCGGCGTGGGCGGCGAACGGCGCCCGGGTGTTCGTCGTGGGCGAGGCGGCGGTGTCGGCCGAGGGCGTGGTGTCGACGCTGGTGGCGGAGGGCCTGGGCCGCATCGACTGCGAGGGCGGCCCGCGGTTGTTCGGTTCGCTGATCGAGGCGGGCGTGGTCGACGAGTTCCGGTTGACGGTGGCGCCGTTCCTGGTGGCGGGTTCGGCAAGCCGGGCAGCTGTCGGAGGGGCGGTCGACCCGGCCGGGCTGGAACTGGCTTCGGTGCTCACCGACGGCGCCAGTGTCCTGCTGCGGTACCTGGTGCCGCACTAGTTTTGTCGGTCCCTTCCGGTAGCGTGGAAATCGGGGGCTCCCTAGCGCGGTTCCCGTTGCGCCACAAGGGAAAACGCGCCCCACCGTACCCCGCACAGTTCACCCGGTCCAGCGATGATGTTCGAACTTCTGTTCGGGTACTGTCGGAGACATGACCGCCATCCGAAGACCGCGGCAGCACCCGGAACCGGTGCTGCGCCAAGGAAAACCCCTACCGATCGAGCAGCCGCCGGAAATGGTCCGGCAGCGGCCGCTCCCGCGCCTCCGCCGGCGTCAGCCAGGCGAAGTCGTCGTGCTCCTCCGGGCTGAGCACGACGTCGCCGGTGCCGTCTTCTTCCACTGTGTAAACGAAAGCGTGGATCCGCAGGGCCCGCCCCGCGACGTCCGGCCACGCGTCGCGAGCCAGTTCGCCCGTGACGCGGACCGCCAGCCCGGTTTCCTCCGCCGCCTCGCGCACCGCTGTGGCTTCGCCCGGCTCGCCCGGCTCGGCCGTCCCGCCGGGCAGTTCCCACCGGCCGGCGAGGAACACTCCCGGGCTGCGGCGGAGGAACAGCACCCGGTCGCCGCGGGCGATCCAGCAGTAGGCCAGGTGCTTGTGCGCGATCTCCGTCATGCGCGCGATTCTCGCTCAGTTGGTCTTGGACGTCGGCAGGTGGGCGCCGAGGTACCCGACGTACACCGTGCCCGTCCGGTCGGTGTCGTCGAGGAAGTGCAGCCGCGGCGCCGGCGACTTGAACCGTTCAAGGGCGATGTGGGCGCCGAAGTAGTCGCGGCCCGCGGGGTTCGTCCGTGGATCGACGCGGAACGTGCGGGCCTGGCGGAGCCGTTCGTTCGTCGTCACCGTGTCCGACTCGGCCAGGGCGATGATGTTGGCGCTGATCAGCGAACCGGGCTGGCCGGTGCGGGCGAACGCGAGCACGTCCGAGAGCTCGGGCCCGGGGTCCTGGCCCGCGTCCAGCAGCGACGTCCGGGCGCCCGCGTAGGCGTCGAGGGTGCGGAGCGCGTCCCACGCCTTGCGGCGCCAGGCGGCGGCTTTCGGGTGGTGGTCGAGGATCGCGGCCGGAGCCGGTTCGGCCGTGATCGCGAGGTGCTTGAGCGACGCCGACGCGGCGCCGATCAGCTCGCCGAAACTGGGGAACTCCTCCGGCGGCCGCTCGGCGGCGACGACCTCGTCGTCCGCGTCGTGGTGGCGGGCGAGCCGTCCGGCCAGCAGGCCGTTGACCCGTCTCAGCTCGTCGCGCTCGGCCTCGGTCTCCTCGAACGCGCGGGCGTAGTCGTCCACCTCCGCCTGCAGCTGGGCGAGCTGCTCCCGCAGGCACGCGACGTCGGTCGCGCAGACGTCTTCCAGGCGGCGGCGGAGGGTCTTGACCTCGCCGGCGTGCCGGTCCCGTTCCTCGGCGTGGGCCTTGGCCTTCTTCCGCAGGATCGTGATCACCCCGCGCGCCTCGGCGAGTTCCCGTTCGGCACGGCCGAGTTTCCCGACCAGCTCGGCGTCGGGCTCCCGCTCCGGCGACGCGAAGGGATCCGTGGCGTACCAGTCCCGCACGCTCGGCACCTGGGCCCACTCCTCGGGCAGCGGCGTCCGGCTGCGCGCCTGGATCAGCCGCGTGATCGCGTCCTCGAGCGCCTCGCCGGACACCGGGCTGGCGGCTTCGACGAAGTCCGGGAGCTGGTCGCACGGGGGCACGTACAGCCGTGCGCCCTGCGGCAGCACGCAGCCCAGCGGAAGGTGCCGGTTGAGGGTGTGGCGGAAGCGGTCGTCGACGTCGAAGACGTTGACCAGCCCGGGCCACCCCGCCACCGGCACCGTCGGCGGCTCGGTGAGTACCAGGACCGCCGAAGACCGCCACGGGGCGACCAGCGCTTCGCCCAGCAGGTCGGCCAGGTGGTCGCATTCCTGGCGCGACCAGCCGCGCATCGCCAGCACCGGCGTTTCGATCGGGATTTCGTCGCTGCCGCTGGCGCCCAGCTCCTCGAGCCCGATCCGGTGCGCCGGAGCATCGTGGCAGCTGCGCCACGGCCGCGTGCACGCCGCGGCGAGCAGCCACGTCACCCGGTCCTCACCGGCGCGGTAGCACAGCGAAAGCAATACCTGAACGGAGTAGCGGCGTTCGCCGCCCTCGTACGCGAACTTCAGGTCACACCGGCGCGAACCACCGTCGTCGGACGAGCCGAGGTCGGCCACTGTGTAGTCGTCGTGCTGCCGCTGGCGGCTGATCAGCCTGCTGCGCAAGGCGTCCAGGGGGCGTTTCCCCTCGGTGGGGACCAGTCCGTGGTGCCAGATCCGGTGCACCCCCACAGGACTCAACTCCGTTCGCCGGGAACAGGACCTCAGCCGAACATAGCGGATCCTGTGACCGTTCGAACGCGGGGCGTCACCCCGTGCGCGTCCAGAGGCAGAAGGGGTGCCCCGCAGGATCGAAGCAGACCCGGACATCATCCTGCGGCTGGAAGCCGGCAACCACCGCGCCCGCAGCGGTCGCCACCGCCGTCGCGGCCTCGAGGTCATCGACCTCGATATCGAGGTGCAGCTGCATCTGCTGGGCACCCTCGGCCGGCGGCCACACGGGCGGGACATGCCCGGTCTCGAGCTGGAACGACAGCCCAGCACTGCCATCGTCCGGCCGCAGCGTCACCCACTCCGGTTCGTCGGTGCGGATAGGCCAGCCAAGCAACTTCGAGTAGAACTCGGCAAGCGCCCGGGGTTCCGGAGTCCCGAGCACGGTGGAGGTCAGCTTCATGATCGGACTGGTACCCGCACACCGGATTCTCTACCGCTCTCCGGAGCTGCTGTTGCATCGGCGGCCCGACCTGCCGCCACGACAACCGCAGCACCGGCCAAGCCGAGCAGCGCGGTGATCGCGGCCAGCAGCGCGCCGGTCCGCACAAACCCCGGCCCCGCCTGAGCCAGCACGCTGACCGGCAGCAGCCCGAACCACAGCCCGCCAGCCCCGCTGCAAGCCCTCGCGGCGTGGCGAGGGGCATCTGGCCGTTCGCCGCGATGCCTGGCCGCGTGGCGCGGAATATCCGGCTGCCCGGCGGCGGATGCCTGCGTGGCGCGAGGTGCGGACACTCGGCTGCCCGCCCGTGCGGTGCACACCCGGCTGCCCGGTTCGATGCCCGGCCCAAGCACAGCGCAACCCCCAGCCAACAAGCAGCCGCACCCCGGCCCGCCGCTCCGGAATACCTCGCCACCGCAGCGGTTGGATCCTGGCGCAGACGTTGTGATCACTGAGGGAGCTGCCATGTCGTCCGAACAAATCCAGGGGACCGTCGCCGACGGGTTCGAGAGCGTCCGCGCCGAATTCGCCGCCGTCGCGGCTGCCGAGGGCGGCGACTACGCCGCCCAACTCGTTGCGCACGTCGATGGCGAGCGCGTCGTCGACCTTTGGACCGGCCCCGAAATGACCGGCGACTCGCTCACCGGCGTGTTCTCCTCCACGAAGGGCGCCGCGCACCTGGTGGTCGCGCTGCTCGTCCAGGACGGTGTGCTCGACCTCGACGAGCGCGTCGCGCACTACTGGCCGGAGTTCGGTGCCGCCGGCAAGGATCGGATCACCCTGCGCGAGCTGCTCGCGCACCGCGCCGGCGTCGTGGGCGCCGACGGCGGGTTCACCGCCGAAGAGATCGCCGACGACCGTGTCATCGCCGAACGGCTCGCTCCGCAGCGGCCCTACTGGCGGCCCGGTACCGCCTTCGGCTACCACGCGCTCGTGATCGGCGCGCTGACCGGCGAGGTCGTCCGGCGCGTCACCGGCCGCAGCATCCAGGAGCACTACGAAGACCGCATCCGGAAGCCGTTCGGCCTGGACTTCCACCTCGGGCTGCCCGAGGAGCTGGAGCCGCGGTTCCTCACCACGCAACCGATGCTGCCGACGCCGGAGCAGCTGGCGCAGCTCGAAGCGAACGCGACCGGCCCGGACAGCATCACGGGCATCGCCTTCAACCGGAACCACCCGAAAGCCCCGGAACTCTGGGACCTGCCGAACATCAAGCTGGTCCGCCAGCTGAGCCCGGCTTCCGTCGGCGGTGTCGCGTCGGCGCGGGGGCTCGCCGGCATGTACGCGGCGGCGATCTCCGGCTCCGAGCCGCTGCTGCGGCCGGAAACCGCCGCGGAGTTCGCTCAGATTCACTCGATCGGTGACGATCTGTCCACTCGCAACCACAACGCGTTCGGCCTCGGCTTCGCGATCGTGTCGGACGACTACCCCGTCCTGGGCCAGGGCGCGTTCGGCCACAGCGGCGCCGCCGGCTCGCAGGCGTTCGCCGACCCGCGCAGCGGCCTCGCGTACGGCTACAACCGCCGCCGGTTCGCCTTCCCGGGTGGAGCCGCTCCGGAGAACGTTCGCCTGGTTAGCGCGGTCCACGCGGCGGTGACCGCCTAAGCGGCGGCACCCCGGGGCTGGCTCGCAATACGCCTGGACCTCGGCAACGACTCACCCGCCGCGCGAGCCGCGCGGCGGGTGAGCTACCGCCCGGCCGTCCGTCCACAGTAGACGCTTCAGTGCGGGCGAAGGACCCCTCGGTCACGCTCCGCGTTCGGAGCAACACGTACCTGCGGGTGGCCCCGCCGGACGCCCAAATGCACGTCCGGAGTGGACGTCGTTACAGACTTCACCCGTTAGGACGTTCCGACCGGGACATCCCGCCTGCTCACGCGGCCTGGACTGACTTTCCGTAGCGAAAACTCTCCCGATCATTGCTCCGATGTGCAACTATTGGGCCGTTCGCGGGGAAGAGGGCCCCGCGATGGGGGACTCACCGTCATCGGCAGCGTCCCCATGCAGATCCCCAGGGGAGAGGAGATCGACCATGTCGACGCCCACGGATGTCAAGCCCGGCGAAGCCCCGGAGCCGGTCGAGGAGCCGGCCGAACCGACCCAGCCGCTCGTGCAGTGGACGGATGCGGACGGCAAGGTCCACGTCGACCACCCGGTCCACACCGAGTGCGCGAACGGCTGCTACCAGGGTGTCACGCCCTGAGCCAGGCCTCGTCGAGGCAAGCCCGCCTGCTGATCTACCGGTAGGCGGGCTTCTTTTTGCCGAAGCCTGTGCTGTCATAGGTGAGTGCCCGTGATTGACCTGGACCCCTCCGAGGTGATCGAGAGGGTTCGTTCCCTGCAGAAGGACGCCGCCGATGCTTCGTGCGTCGCGCGGTACCACCTGAGCCTCCGGCTGCTGCGCCGCGGGATGAGCCTGCTGGATTCCGTACACCCGGTGCCCGCCGGGCACCGCACCGACTGGCTGGTGACGCGCATCCGCTTGGCCAGCACCATGACGGCGGTCTCCTCGGAGATCTCCAACGACCTCGCCGCCGGGCTGGCGGGCCTGGACGACGTCCGGCTGCTGATCAACGCCGTCGAGGACCCGGTCCTGCGGGCCGAGCTCAACGGCTCGCTCAACCACAACTACGCGATGCGGCTGATGGGGGTCGGGCGCAACGACGAAAGCCTCGTTTCGTTCGACCAGGCCGTCGAGCACCACGAATACCGCCTGGCGCACGGTACCGACCCCGAGTCGCGGATGAGTGCCTTCACGTTGACGCTGGCGTCCCGCGGCTGGGTGCACATCCGGCTGGGCAACGTGCGCGAAGCCCAGGCGGACCTGACCCGGTCCCTCGAGCTCGCCGAGAAGTACGAGCTGCGCGGCAACGCGGCCAGCACCCGGCGGACGCTGGGCACGCTCGCGCTGCGGATGGGGGACGTCCCCGAAGCCCTGCGGCTGTACGACGAGTGCGAGCGCAGCTACCGCGCGCTCGACATGGAGATCCCGCCGACCCTGCGGCTCGCGCAGGCCGAGGCACTGCTCGCGGCCGGCCTCGCGGACGAGGCCGGGGCCCACCTCGACGAGATCCTGCCGGTCATGGTCGAGGAGCAGAGCGTCAGCCGCGAACTGGCGCTGGCGGAGCTCTACCGCGCCTCGGCCGCCCTGATGGGCGACGACGTCGAGCTCGCCAGGGAGATGGCTTACTCGGCGCGCCGCCGGATGCTCAAGGTCGGGTGCCTGACCTGCACCGCCAACGCCACCCTGATGGGGCTGAAGGCCGACGCGCGCGACGCCCTGGAGACCGGTGACGTCCCCGCGAGCCTGCCGACCCGGGCGCTGCGCCAGGCCGAGAAGATGCCGACCCCGCAGCTCACCGACCAGGCCGCGACCGCCCGGATGCTCGCCGTCCGGCTGGACATCCGCCGCGGCAACCTCAAGCGGGCCGTCGAGACCCTCCGGCTGGTGCCGCGGCCCGGGCAGCTCACCCCCATCGACTACCGGATGCTGCGGCGGCTCTGCCGGGCCGAACTCGCCGTCGCCCAGGGCGACCGGGCCAAGGCGCTCACCGAGATCCGGTCGGGGCTCACCGAGCTGGACGCCGTCCGGGACCGGATGGGCGGGCTGGACCTCGTCTCCGGGACCGCGCTGCACGGCCAGGAGCTCGCCGACCTCGCCGTCAAGCTCGTGCTCGAACGCAACGACGCCCGGCGGCTGTTCGTCTGGCTCGAACGGACCCGGGCCCAGACCTACCGCTACGAGCCGCTCTCGGCGGGCACCGATCCCGAGCTCGCCGCGCGCGTCGCCGAGGTGCGCGGGCTCGGGCAGGCCATCCAGGAAGCCCAGCACGACGGGCATCCCAGCGCCGGCCTGCGGGCGAAGTACAACGAACGGCTGCGGGAGGCGCAGCGGCTCGGCTGGCACACCGGGCGGTGGGGCCGTCCGCGGCCCGTCGCGGGGCTCGCCGAGGTCGCCGGGCGGCTCGGGGAACGCGCGATGGTCAGCTTCGCCGCTTCCGGGGACGAGCTCGTCGCCGTCGTCGTCGCCGGGGGCGAGTGCCGGCTCGTGCGGCTCGGGTCCGCCGGGGCCGCCGCGGAGTCCGCGCGCGTGCTGAACGTCGACCTCGACGCCCTCGCGCCGGACAACCTGCCCGAGCGGCTCGCCGAGGTCGTGATGACTTCGGCGCACAAGCAGGCCGACAAGCTCGACGCCCAGCTCGTCCAGCCCCTGGCCGGTCTCATCGGCGACCGCGAGCTGGTCATCGTCCCGACCGGCCCGCTCTACGCCGTGCCGTGGGGCGTGCTGCCGGGGCTGCTGGGGCGGCCGGTCGTCGTCGCGCCGTCGGCGACCGCGTGGCTCGCCGCCGAGCTGACCAGGTCGTCGCGCGCCCGCAAGATCGTGCTCGTCCGCGGGCCGGGGCTGGCCGGCGCCCGCGGTGAGCTGGAGAAGCTGACCACGCACTACCGCACCGCCACGACGATGACCGGCGCCAAGGCCACCGTGAAGTCCGTGCTGCGCGCGATGGACGGCGCGAAGCTCGCGCACTTCGCCGCGCACGGCGCGCACGAGCCGGAGAACGCCCTGTTCTCCCGGCTCGAACTGGCCGACGGCGCCCTGTTCGGCCACGAGATGGCCGGGCTGCGGCAGCCGCCGCGGCAGGTGGTGTTCGCCGCGTGCGAGCTGGCGATGAACCGGATCCGGCCCGGCGACGAAGCCCTCGGCTTCGCCAGTGCGCTGCTGGCCAGCGGCTCCCGGACGGTGATCGCGCCGCTGTCCCGCGTCGGCGATCTCGCTTCGGCGGCCGCGATGGACGACTACTACCGCGCGCTGGCCGTCCGGGACAGCCCGGCGCTGGCGCTGGCCGACGCCATCGCCGTCGACCCGTTCCGCCGCCCGTTCGTCTGCCTCGGCGCGGGCTAGGAAGTCAGGACAGCTGCGCGGGTGGCGACCACACCAGCCGCGGGTCGGTCTGGACGAAGCTGCCGAGCAGCTGGTCGACCCGGGTCAGGACGTCGAGGTCGAGCCGGACGCCGGCGGCCTTGGCGTTCTCCGTGACCTGCTCGGGCGTGCTCGCGCCGACGACGGCCGAGGCGACCGCCTCGTGCTGCAACGTCCACGCCAGCGCGAGCTGCGCCATCGTCAACCCGGAGTCGTCCGCGACACCGCGCAGGAGCTCCACGCGTTCCAGCAGTTCCGGCATGAGCAACGGCCGCGCGTGCGGCTGGGTGGCCGCCCGTGAACCGGCCGGGATCCGCCCGTCCCGGTACTTGCCGGTCAGCACGCCCTGGGCGAGCGGCACCGACGCGAACTGCCCGGCACCGATCCGCGTGCCCACCGGCATCACCTGCGCCTCGGGCACCCGCCACAGCATCGAGTAGTGCGGCTGGTTGGCGATCAGCGGCACGTCGTACCGCTGCGCCGCCTCGTGCGCCTGGAGCAGCTGCTCGGCCGTCCACTCCGACGTCCCGGCGTACCGGATCTTCCCCTGCCGCACCAGGTCCGACAGCGCGAGGAACGTCTCCGCGACCGGCGTCCGGTAGTCGAAGCGCAGCAGCTGGTAGACGTCGACGTAGTCGGTGCGCAGGCGGCGCAGCGAGCCTTCGAGGGACGCGAGCACGTGCTTGCGGCTCAGCCCCGCGTCGTTCGGGCCCGGGCCCTCCGGCCAGAACACCCCCGTGCACAGCACCAGATCGTCGCGGCGCACCCCGGTGAACGCCGCGCCGAACGCGGCTTCCGCGGCGCCGCCGTCCCAGGCCGCCGCGGTGTGGAACGTCGTGACGCCGGCGTCCAGCGCCGCGGCTACGCAGCCCGGTGCGTCGTGCGTGAGCCAGTTGCCGTAGGCGATCTCGCTGACGGCGAGCCCGCTCGCGCCGACCCTGCGGTACTCCACTTCAGCCTCCCACGGCCATCTCGTCGATCCACGCGTCGACCGCGCCGGCCTTGCGGGCGAAGGACTCCCGGACCGATTCGTGCGGCAGGATCAGGAATTCCTCGGTGCCGAGCCCGCGGACGACCGCCTCGGCGACGTCGTCGGGCTCGATGAGCGGGGCCGCCGCGGCGATGGCCAGCGCGGCCGGGTGGCCGGCCGCGATGCCGGGCTCCAGCAGCGCCGTCCGGACGCCGAGCGGGCACAGCGCGCTGACCCGCACCCCGCGCGGCCGGTAGGTGATCGCCAGCCACTCGGCGAGGCCGACGGCCGCGTGCTTGGTGACCGAGTACGGTGCGTCGCCGGGGATGCCGAGCAGGCCGGCGCCCGACGCCGTGATCAGCAGGTAGCCTTCGCCGCGCGCCAGCATCGCGGGCAGCACCGCTTGTGCGGCGTGGACGTGCTGCATGACGTTGATCTCCCACGACTTCTGCCACTGCTCGTCGGCCGCGTGCACCCCGGTGCCGAACGCGGCGCCCGCGTTGGCGCAGAACACGTCGAGTCGGCCGAACTCGGCGCGAGCCGCCGCGACCAGCGCCTTGAGGTCCTTTTTGGACGTCGCGTCGGCGGTCACCGCGACGGCCCGGCCGCCCGCGGCCGCGATCTCCGCCGCCACCCGGGCGGCCCCCGCGGTGTCCACGTCGGACACGACCACGCCGGCCGCCCCTTCGGCGGCGAAGCGGCGGGCCATGGCGGCCCCGATTCCGTGTGCCGCGCCGGTCAGCACGACCACGCGTCCGGTCAGTTCCACGCGGGCTCCAAAATCTTGGGTTCGAATTGTCACTCAGGTGCGGGAAATGCATTTCACGGTTGCGATCCAGGTGATAAAAGTGCTGGTAGGAGCGGTGATCCGGCCTGTTCCACGGTTTTGCACGTTAGCACGGCTATTGCGTTTCGGGTATCGGGTGCGTTATTCCTGAAGATCGCAACGACCCGACTGCAGGAGGTCCCGCCGATGGCCGAGCTCGTCCCGCCGTCGCACGTTCGACGGCTGCGGTGCCTGGGGGTCGGTGGTCCCGGCGAGGTCGCCGCGGTCGCCCGCGGCGGTGGCCTCGGCGTGCTCGACGGCGCCGATCCGGAGGACCTGCGGCTGGTCGCGGCCCGGGTGCGCGTGCCCTACGGGGTGCGCACGGACGGTCCGTTGCCCGATGGCGCCGCCTTCGCCGTCCGCACGAAAGGACCGTGGGCGGGCGCGCTCGCCGAGGTGGCGGACCTGGCCACGGCCGCCGAGGCCGTTCACGGCGGCGCGCTGGGCCTGGTCGCCCGCGGCGGCGAGTTGAGCGACTTCGTTCTGCTGCAACAGCTTCTGGGCGCCTTCGACGTCCCGGTGTGGGGCAGCGTGGCCGGGCCGCGGACGGCGGTGGGCGCGCTCGCCGGTGGGGCGGCCGGGGTCGTCGTCAAGTCCACAGAGGACGTTCGGCGGATCGTCGGCGCGCAGGTGCCGTCGCCGGTGCTCGGGACGCGCCTGTGCCGGACGCTGGGGACGCCGCTGCCGGTTGTCCAGGGCCCGATGACGCGGGTGAGCGACCAGCCG
This sequence comes from Amycolatopsis vancoresmycina, assembly GCF_000716785.1. Taxonomy (GTDB): domain Bacteria; phylum Actinomycetota; class Actinomycetes; order Mycobacteriales; family Pseudonocardiaceae; genus Amycolatopsis; species Amycolatopsis vancoresmycina. Next base: position 55,552 of record NZ_JNYY01000004.1, on the reverse strand, counting down.
GGTTTCGCGGCCGCGGTCGCCGACGCGGGCGGGTTCCCGTTCGTCGCGGTGGCCACGGCGAACGGTGCGCGCACCACCGACCTGCTCGCCCGGACCGCCGAGCGCCTCGGCGACCGGCCGTGGGGCGCGGGCATCCTCGGCTTCGTGCCCGACGATCTGCGCGCCGCCCAGCTCGCCGCGATCCGGGCCGCGCGGCCGCGGTGCGTGCTGGTCGCGGGCGGGAAGCCGGGCCAGGCCAAGGCATTGGAGGCCGACGGGATCGCCACGTTCCTGCACGTGCCGTCGCCAGTGTTGCTCCGCCAGTACCTCGACGCGGGGATCCGCCGGTTCGTCTTCGAGGGCGCCGAATGCGGCGGGCACGTCGGCCCGCGCTCGAGTTTCGAGCTCTGGGAAGAACAACTGGCCGTCCTCGGCGCGGCGGACGACGTCGAGGTGCTCTTCGCGGGCGGAATCCATGACGCCCGCTCGGCCGCCATGGTCGCGGCGATGGCGAAGCCGCTCGACGCCGTCGGCGTCCTGATGGGCACGGCGTACCTCTTCACCGCGGAAGCCGTGGAGCACGGAGCGATCACCGGTCTGTTCCAGGAGCGCGCGCTCGCCGCGGACACCACCGTGACGCTGGAAACCGCGCCGGGCCACCGCACGCGCTGCCTGCCCAGCCCGTACACGGCGGAGTTCGAGCAGGTCAAAGCCGGTCTCGACGCGACACCGGAGGCGTGGCAGCGGCTGGAAGAGCTGAACACCGGACGGCTGCGCGTCGCGAGCAAGGGCGTCCGCCGCGACGGCGAGCCGATCGACGCGGCCACCCAGCTGGCCGAGGGGATGTTCATGGCCGGCCAGGTCGCCGTCCTCCGGGACCGCCGGACGACGATCGCCGAACTGCACCGCGAGGTCACCGCGGGGAAAGCCTTTACTCACGCGGAAGAGCCGGTCACCGGGGACTCCCGTGACATCGCGATCATCGGCCTGGCCTGCACGTTCCCCGGTGCGCGCGACCTCGGCGCGTTCTGGTCGAACGTCCTGCGCGGCGAAGACGCCGTCACCGAAGTTCCCCGCGAGCGCTGGGACCCGGACGTCTACTTCGGACAGTCGACGTCGAAGTGGGGCGGGTTCCTGCCCGCGCTGGACGTCGATCCGCTGGAATTCGGCATCCCGCCGTCGGCGATGGGAAGCATCGACCCGGCCCAGCTGGTGTCGCTGGAAACGGCGCGCCGCGCGCTGGCCGACGCCGGGTACGCGGACCAGAACTTCGACCGCGAGCACACGAGCGTCGTGTTCGGCGCGGAGGCGGGCGGCGACCTGGCGAACGCGGGCACGCTGCGGTCCCTGCTCGACGGCTACTTCGACGAGGTGCCGCCGGAGCTGCTCGCCCAGCTGCCCGAGCCGTCCGAGGACAGTTTCCCCGGCACGCTGGCGAACGTCATCTCCGGCCGGATCGCCAACCGCCTCGATCTCGGCGGCGCGAACTACACGGTGGACGCCGCGTGCGGCTCGTCGCTGGCCGCGCTCGACCTCGCGGCCAAGGAACTGCGGGCGGGCACGAGCTCGCTGGTCCTCTGCGGCGCGGTCGACCTGCACAACGGCATCCACGACTACCTGATGTTCACGTCGGCCGGTGCGCTGTCCCCGACGGGCCGCTGCCGCCCGTTCGACGCGGCGGCGGACGGCATCGCACTGGGGGAGGGCGTGGCGTGCCTGGTCCTCAAGCGACTGTCCGATGCGGAGCGTGACGGCGACCGGATCTACGCGGTGGTCAGAGGAATCGGCGCGGCCAGCGACGGAAAGGCGCTGGGGTTGACGGCGCCCCGCCCGGAAGGCCAGCACCGGGCACTGACGCGCGCCTACCGGGACGCGGGGGTGTCGCCGGCGGAGGTCGGGCTGGTCGAGGCCCACGGCACGGGAACGGTGGTCGGCGACGCCACCGAGCTGCGGACGCTGACGGATTTCTTCGCGGCGGCGGGAGCCCGCCCGGGGTCGTGCGCGCTGGGCTCGGTGAAGAGCCAGATCGGCCACACGAAGTGCGCGGCGGGCCTGGCGGGGTTGATCAAGGCGGCGCTGGCCCTGTGGCACGAGGTGGTCCCGCCGACCCGGCACCTGACGACCCCGAACGCGGCCTGGGACGCGACGGCGAGCCCGTTCACGTTCACCACGACGGCCCGGCCGTGGGCGAACCCTGCCCGCCTGGCGGCGGTGAGCGCCTTCGGCTTCGGCGGGACGAACTTCCACGCGGTCCTGGCCGCGGGCCCGGTGGCCCCGGATCGGCGACACGGGTTGCGGGACTGGGCACCGGAAGCGGAGGAGCTGCTGACGGAGCTCCAGCGCGAGACGGCGGCCGGGCGCGCGGGTTCGGCTGCCGCTGCCGCGCGGCCCTTGGGCGCAGCCGCCTCCGGTCTGCCGCCGGACTCCGCTGCTCCCGCCGAATCCTCCGGCGTGCCGCGGCCGGACTCCGCTGCCCCTGCCGATCCCGGCAAGGTCGCCTTCCTCTTCCCCGGCCAGGGCAGCCAGCGCCCCGGCATGCTCGCCGAACTCTTCGTCCACTTCCCCGAACTCGCCGAAGTCCTCCGCCTCGCACCCGACGTCGCCGCCACCGCCTTCCCTCCCCAAGCCTTCACCGCCGACGCCGTCGATGCCCAAGAAGCCGCCCTCACCGACACCCGCGTCGCTCAACCCGCCCTCGGGCTCGTGGAAACCGCCGTCGCCCGGTTGCTCACCCAGCTCGGCGTGCGCCCCGACTTCCTCGCCGGGCACTCCTACGGCGAGCTCGTCGCCCTCTCCGTCGCCGGTTCCTTCGACACCGAGACCCTCCTGCGCCTCAGCCGGGCCCGCGCGCAAGCCATCGCCCAGGTCGCCCGGCCCGGGACCATGGCTGCCGTCAAGGCGAACCGGGATGCCCTCACCGCCACCCTGATCGGCCCGGATGTCGTCGTCGCCAACCACAACGCACCCGAACAGGTTGTCCTTTCCGGACCGGTCGCCGCCGTCGAGCGGGCCGTGCGGCGGTTGCGGGAAACCGGCATCTCCGCCCAGCGGATTCCGGTCGCCTGCGCCTTCCACAGCCCGCTCGTCGCCGCCGCGGGGGACGTCTTCGCCGCGGAACTCGCCAAGGAAGCCATCGAACCACCACAACGGCCGGTGTGGGCGAACCGGACCGCCGCACCGTACACCGACGTCCGCAGCGAGCTCGCCGCGCAGATCGGCGCCCCGGTCCGCTTCCTCGACCAGATCGAGGCGATGTACGCCGCCGGTGCCCGGACCTTCGTCGAGGCCGGACCCGGTCGCGTGCTTTCCCGCCTGGTCAAGGAGATCCTCGGCGACCGTCCGCACACCGTCGTCGCCTGCGGTCCCGACCTCAACGGCTTCCTGACCGCCCTGAAAACCCTTGCGCGAGCCGGTGTCGACGTCCGGACCGAACGTCTGACGCGGCCGCCGCGGCCGGCGCCGTCCAGCACCGCCTGGGCCGTGGACGGGCGGTCCGCCCGCGCGCCGGGGTCCGATCTTCCCGCCCTGCCACCGGCCCGACGAATCCGGAGTACCGCCATGACCCAGCCCGCCGGCCGTGACCAGGTGATCGTCGACTTCCTGCGCACCACCCGCGAACTCGTCGCCACGCAACGCGAGGTCATGCTCGGCTACCTGGGGGCCGCGGTCCCCGCTCCGGCTCCGGCGCCGGTGGTGATCGAGGAACCCGAGCCGGAACCCGTGACCGAACCCGCGCCGACCGACGTCCTGAGCACCGTGATCGGCGTGATCAGCGAACGCACCGGCTACCCGCCCGAGATGATCGCCGTCGACCTCGACCTCGAAGCCGACCTTTCGATCGACTCGATCAAACGCACCGAAATCGCCGGGACGCTGCTGAGCCGGCTGGGCCTGCCCGCCGACGACCGCACCGACCAGCTCAGCCGCGACCGCACGGCCGGGGCACTGACCACGCACCTCGAGAGCTGGCTGTCCCCGGCACCCGCGGCCGCCCCGCCGCGCCGGTACCGCCTCGAACGGGTTCCGGTGCCGCTCGACCCCGATCCGGGGCGGCTGCGCGGCAAGACCGTGGCCGCGCCGGACGACGCCGTTCGAGCCGCCTTCGCCACGGCCGGGGCGGAGGTCGTCGCCGGGGACGCGGACATCACCGTGCTGTTCGCCCGTGACCTGACGGAGGTGTTCACCCGGCTCAAAGCGCTGCGAGGGACGGTCCTCGTGGCCGCGGAGCCGGACACCGTGCCGGGGCTGCGCGGCCTGGTGCGGTCGGCCGCGCTGGAGCGCGACGGCGTCACGCGGCTCGTCGAGGTCACCCAGGACGTGGCGAAGACGCTGGTGGACGAGGCCCTCAGCGACGGCCCGGCCTTCGTCGGCCACGACGACGCCGGCCGGTTCACGATCGAGCCGCGGCCGGCGGACCTCCCGTCGATCGCCTACGCCGGCGCCGGTCCGGGCGGCGGCGAGCTCGCCGCGCTGGGTCTCGGCCCGGACTCCGTCGTCCTGCTGGTCGGCGGTGCCCGCGGGATCACCGCCCGCGCGGCGGTGGCCTTCGCCGCGTCCGGGTGCCGGCTCGAACTCGCCGGGCGGACCCCGTGGCCGGGCGAGCCGGACGACCTGCCCGAAGACCCCGCGGCGATGCGGGCGGTGCTGGCCGGCCGCGGCGGCTCGGTCGCCGGCATCGAAGCCCGCGTGCGGACCGTCCTGGCCCAGCGGGAGATCGGCCGCACCCTCGGCGAAATCCGCGCGGCGGGCGGGAACGCCGGCTACACCTCGCTCGACGTGCGCGACCCGGACGCCGTGCGGCGCCTCGCCAAGGACCTCCCCGGCCGGCTCGACGGGGTCGTCTTCGCCGCCGGGGTCATCGACGACAAGCTCATGGCGGACAAGGACGAAGCGTCGTTCCGCGCGGTGTACGAGACCAAAGTGGACGGTGCGCGGATCCTGCTCGACGCCCTCGACGCCGAACCCGGGTTCGTCGCGTTCTTCGGCAGCATCGCCGCGGTGCTCGGCAACCGCGGCCAGACCGACTACGCCGCCGCGAACGACGCGCTCGAAACGCTCGGGGCGAACTGGCCCGGCCGGGTGGTGACCGTCCACTGGGGACCGTGGGCGCCGGACGGCGACCACGGCGGCATGGTGTCGCCGGAGCTGGCGCGCGAGTACGAACGCCGCGGCACCGGCCTGCTCGACCCCGCCGAGGGCACCGCCGCCCTGCTGCGCGAACTCGCCTACGGGACGGACCGGTCGGTGCTGTACACGGCGTCGCTGTGGTGATCCCGGTCGCCGTCGTCGGCATGGGCGTGTTCCTGCCCGGCGCATCCACAGTGGACCAGTACTGGCGGAACCTGGTGGACGGCACCGACGCCGTCACCGACGTGCCGCCGCACCGCCGGGACCCGGAGTTCCACGGCCGCGACGGCGCCGCGCCGGACCGCACCCACGGCCGCCGCGGCGGCTTCACCCCGGACACCCTCGACTTCGACCCGGCCGCCCACGGCGTCCCGCCGACGTCACTGGCCGGCACCGAGCCGGACCAGCTCACGGCGCTGGCCGTCGCCGTGACCGCCGTCGACGACGCCGGCGGCACCGGCCGGCTCGGCGACCCGGAGCGGGTCGGCGTGGTGCTCGGCCGCGGCGGGTACCTCTCGCCGGGGCTGCAGGGCTTCGACCAGCGGGTCCGCACGGTCCGGCAGATCACGCGCACGGTCGGCGAGCTGCTGCCGTCGGCCGGGCCGGACGTCCTCGACCGCCTGCGGACGGCGCTGCTCGAACCGCTCGGCGAGTTCCGGCCCGAGACCGCCGCCGGGCTGGTGCCGAACCTCGCCGCGGCCCGCGTGGCCAACCGGCTCGACCTCGGCGGCCCGGCGTACACAGTGGACGCCGCCTGCGCGTCCTCGCTGGTCGCCGTCGACCAGGCGATCGGCGAGCTGACCCGCGGCCGCTGCGACGCCGTGCTGGCCGGCGGGGTGCACCAGACGCAGGACGACACGCTCTGGTCGCTGTTCACCCAGCTCGGCGCGCTGTCGCCGAGCCAGCGGATCAGCCCGCTGTCCCGCGCCGCCGACGGCATGCTCATCGGCGAGGGCACCGCGATCGTCGTGCTCAAGCGGCTGGCCGACGCCCGCCGCGACGGCGACCGGGTGTACGCCGTGATCCGGGGCAGCGGCACCTCGAGCGACGGGCGGGGCGCGAGCCTGCTCAGCCCGTCGGTGGCCGGGCAGACCCTCGCGCTGCGGCGGGCCTGGGCGGGCCGCGATCCCGCGGAAATCGGCCTGCTGGAAGCCCACGGCACCGCCACCCCCGCCGGGGACGCCGCCGAGCTGACCACCGTCGCCGACGTCTTCGGCCCGGCCGGCGGGCCGCGCGCGGTGATCGGCTCGGTCAAGTCGATGATCGGGCACACCCTCCCGACCGCCGGAGTCGCCGGCCTGGTCAAGGTGGCGCTCGCCCTGCACCACGGCATCCTGCCGCCGACGCTCAACTGCGCCGACCCCCACCCGCTGCTGGACAAGACGCGGTTCCGGGTGCTGGCCGAGGCCGAGCCGTGGGGCGCGCTGCCGCGCGTGGCCGCGGTCAACGCGTTCGGCTTCGGCGGGGTCAACGCCCACGTCGTGCTCGAAGCCGGTGACCCGGCGCCGAAGCGGCGGGTCCGCGTCGACGAGCCGGAACGCGTCCTGCGGCTGGCCGCGCGCACCCCGGAGGAACTCCTCGACCGGCTCGACCGGCCCGGCCCGGGTGACGGCCCGTGCCGGCTCGGGATCGCCGGCCCGGACGACCGCAAGCTCGCCACGGCCCGCCGGGTGCTCGCCAAGGTGGCCGCCACGGGCCGGTCGTGGCACGGCGGCGGCGACGTCTGGTGCAGCGTCGACCCGCTGCTGCCCGGCGGGAAGACGGTGTTCGTCCACCCGGGACTGGAAGCCGGCGGCGAACCCCGGCTCGACGACGTCGCAAAGCACTTCGGCCTCGATCGTCCACAGTGGTCGACGGCGAGCGTCCTCGACCGCGCGGCGAGCGTGTCGGCGGCCGGGCTGCTGCTCGACGACGTCCTGCGGCGGCTGGCGGTCCGGCCGGACGCGCTGGCCGGGCACAGCGTCGGGGAGTGGACCGCGATGCAGGCCGCCGGGATGTACACCGCGGCGCCGGACGCGCTGGCGCGGTACTGGCCGGACGGCTTCGAGCTGCCCGAAGCGGACTACCTCGTGCTGGGCGCCCCGGCGGCCCGCGTGGCCGGGCTGCTGTCCGGTGACCTGGTCGTCTCCCACGAGAACGCGGCGCGGCAGACCATCGTGTGCGGGCCGCCGGACGCCGTCGCGGCCTTCGCGGCGACCTGCCGTGACCAGGGGATCGTGGCCACGACCCTGCCGTTCCGGTCCGGGTTCCACACCCCGCTGATGCGGCCGCACCTCGCGCCCTTCGCCCGGCTCGTCGCGGACCTGGACCTGCGCGCACCGAAGCTGCCGGTGTGGTCGGCGACGACCGCGCGGCCGTACCCCGCGGCCCCGGACGGCGTCCGGCGGCTCTACCTGGACCACCTGCTGCGCCCGGTCCGGTTCCGGGAGCTGACCGAGGCCCTGCACGACGCCGGGTTTCGGGTGTTCGTGCAGGTCGGCGCGGGTCAGCTCGGCTCGTACGTCACCGACACGCTCGGCGAGCGGCGGCACCTGGTCGTCGCGGCCGCGTCCGGCACCCGGCCGGGGCTCGCGCAGCTGCGGCGCCTGGCCACCGCGCTGTGGACCGAGGGCGGCGACCCGGACCTCCCGGCGCTGGAACCCCGGCGGATCCGGCTCACCACCGGGAACTCCCTGCTCTCGCTGGGGGAATCGGCCCGCGGGCTGCTCGACGCGCCGAGCCTGCCCGCCGGGGTCCCGGACCCGATCGTCGCCGAGTTCACCGCGTTGCTCACCGAGACCCGCCGGGCCGCGGCGGACGTCGTGGCGGCCGCCCGCCGCCGCGTCGAGTCCACAGTGGAGGTTTCGACGGCGGCCATGCCGCACCTGCGCGACCACCGGTTCTTCCGGCAGCGCGACGGCTGGCCCGACGAGTCCGACTTCCGGCCGGTGGTCCCCGCGACGACCCTCGTCGACCTCGCCTGCCGGACGGTCGAGCGCACCTGGCCGGGCACGACGGCGGCCGCGGTGCGGGACGCGGTGTTCTCGCGCTGGCTGATCGCGGCTCCGGCCCAGCGGGTGCCGCTGTCGCTGACCCGCGACGGCGACCACGTCACCGTCGAAATCGGGCCGTACGCGCTGATGACCGTCGAGCTGGGTGCGTTCGCGCCGCCGCCGTCCCGGGCCGCGGTGCCCGGGCCGGAGGCCGCGCCGCCGCTGACCGCGGCCGAGATCTACGCGCGGCGGGAGATGTTCCACGGCCCGGCCTACCAGGGCGTTGCCCGGCTGACCGGCCTCGGCGAGCAGCACATCCGCGGCGAGCTCGTGGTCCCGGACGCGCCCGGCGGGCTGCTCGACAACGTCGGCCAGCTGCTCGGCTGCTGGCTGATGGCCACCCGGTCCGACGACCTGCTCGCGTTCCCGCGCTCGATCGGCAGGCTCACCTGGCACGGGCCGGAACCGGGCCCGGGGACGCGGCTGGAGTGCCTGGTCCGGGTCCGGCTGCCGCGGCCGGACGTCCTCGAAATGGACGCCGAGCTCGTCCGGGACGGTCGGGTGCTGGCGAGCGTCGAAGGCTGGCGGGACGTCCGGTTCCCGTGCGACCGCGCGGCCCACCGCGTCTACGCCTTCCCGGCGGAGCACCTCCTGGCCGAACGGCGGCCCGACGGCTCGGTCGCGGTCACCGACCGCTGGCCGACGGTCGCCGCCCGGGACATCTACGCCGGGATCTACCTCGGCGCGGCCGAACGCGCGGAGTTCGCCGCCGTCCCGCCGCGGCAGCAGCGCGGCTGGCTGCTGACGCGGATCGCCGTGAAGGACGCCGTCCGGGCGCGGCTCGGCGAACCCGTCTACCCGGCGGAAATCCGCGTCCACGACGACGGCACGGTGTCCGGGCGGTACCGGGACCTGCCGGGCTTCGCCGTCTCGACCGAGCAGATCGGTGACACCGCCATCGCACACATCAGGAGCACGCCATGACCATCGACCACGCGTCCGCCACCTTCGACGTCGTCGCCGAGCTGCTCGCCGAGCTCGTCGGCGACGCCGAAGTCCTCGGCATCGAGATCACCCCGGACACGACGTTCCACGAGGACCTGCAGCTGGAGAGCATCGACCTGGTGACCTTCGCGAGCATCCTGGCCGAGCACTTCGGCGCGGACGTCAACCTCGCCGAGTACCTGGCGGAAAAGGACCTCGACGACGTCATCGGGCTCACCGTCGGCGACATCGCCCGGTTCGTGGGGGAGCGCACGTGCCCACGATGACCGTCAACGGGCTGCGCACGAACGTGCAGCTCGTGCCCGCCGGCGGCACCGAGACCGTGGTGTTCCTGCACGGCATGGGCACCGACAGCCTGGCGAGCTTCTACCTCACGCTGGCGCCGCCGGTCGCGGCCGCCGGCATCGACGTGATCAGCTACGACCTGCGCGGGCACGGCAAGACCGAACGGCCGGAACGCGGGTACACGCTCGGGGACTTCGTCGCCGACCTGGACGACCTGCTGCGGCAGCTCGGCGTCGACCGGCCGGTGCACCTGGTGGGCAACAGCTTCGGCGGCACGCTGGCCTACAGCTACGCGGTCGCCTGCCCGGAGCGGGTGCGCAGCATCGTGTGCATCGAATCCGAGCCCGCGACCGAGAGCTGGGCGGAGAAGATGAGCGCGATCCTCGCCCACACCGTGCGGTTCCTGCAGGTGGAGGAGAGCTTCGACTGGATCGAGGCGAACTTCAGCGCCCACCACCGGCGGCTCGCGCGGCTGGCGGCCGAGCGGATCACGTCGACGAAGATGGCCGAGGAGGTGCCGCTCGGGCCGTTGCTGACCTGGGCGCAGGTGGCCGCGATCGGCTGCCCGGTACTGTCCATTTTGGGCAGTCACGGCTACCAGGCCGACGACCTCGGAGCGCTGACGTCGCTGCTGCCGCACGGCGAGCTGCACGTGTTCGAGGGGCAGGGGCATTCGGTGCTGGTGGAGCAGCACCGGGAGGTGCGCGAGCTGGTGCTCCGCTGGATCGAGCGGCACGCGGCGTGAGGTTCCTGCTGGTCGTGCCACCGCTCGCCGGGCACGTGACGCCGTTGCGCGCGGTGGCTTCGGTGCTCTCGTCGCGGGGCCATTCCGTGGCGTGGTGCGGTCCGGAGCCTGCACTGTCCACTTTGGTTACGGGCCCGGTGTTCCCGGCCGGGGATTCGGCGCCGTTCTCGTTGTCGTTGCGGCCACCGGGACTGCGCGGGTTCGCCGCGCTGAAGTACCTGTGGGAGTCGTACCTGGTGCCGCTGGCGGACGCGATGGTGCCGGGGGTTTCGGCGGCGGTGTCGGCGTTCGCCCCGGACGTGGTCGTGGTGGACCAGCAGGCGATGGCGGGCGCGCTGGTGGCCGCGCGCCGCGGCCTGCCGTGGGCGACGTCGGCATCGACGTCGACCGAGCTGGCCGATCCATTGGGAGCGTTGCCGAAGATCGCCTCCTGGGTCACCGGCCTGCAAGCCGGGCTGCGCGTGCGCCACGGCGTCCTGCTCGGTGACCTGCGGTTTTCGCCGCACCTGGTGCTGGCGTTCACGACCAGGGCGCTGGCCGGGGAGTGCCGCCTGGCGGTGCCGGTGTCGTACGTCGGCCCGGCGCTTCCCGAAGCTTCGGGCGATTGGTCTCTTGTGGACGATCGCCCGCTGGTCGTGGTGACGCTGGGCACGTCGAACGCGGCGGCCGGGTCGCGGTTCCTCGCGGAGAGCGTGGACGCGCTGGCCGGACTGCCGGACGTGCAGGGGCTCGTGGTCGACCCGGCGGGCGAGCTGATCAGCGAAAGCGTGCGGCTGGCCCGCCGGATCCCGCAGGTGGCGGTGTTCGAGCGGGCATCGGTGGTGGTCTGCCACGGCGGCCACAACACGGTGTGCGAGGCCCTGTCGGCGGGGGTCCCGCTGGTGGTGGCCCCGATCCGCGACGACCAGTCGATGCTGGCCCAGCAGGTGGTCACGGCCGAGGCGGGAGTCCGGATCCGGTTCGACCGCGCGAAGGCGGCGGACATCCGGACGGCGATCGAGTCGGCACGGGAGTACGCACCGGGAGCGGCGCGGATCCGCGAGTCGTTCGCGGCGGCCGGTGGTGCGGAAGCGGCCGCCACCCGCCTGGAATCGCTGGGTTCGTGACCGGCCTCGTCACGCCACGTCGGCCTACTCAGCGGGTATCGGATCCAGAACCAGGTGCGGCAGCACGAGCTCGACCGCCTCAGTGCGGGTGCGGACGCCGGTGCGGTCGAAGATGTGCTCGAGGTGCTTGCGCACGGTGCCCACCGAAACGAACAGGCGCCGGGCGATTTCGGCGTTGCTCAGCCCTTCGGCTACGAGCCGGACGACTTCCAGTTCCCGCCGGGTGAGCCGGGGCATCTCGGCAGGCTGTTGCCGGGAACGGAGGTAGACCTCGTGGAGGTGGGGCCGGAGCAGCTGAAGGATGAGCCGGTCACGCTCGCCGAAATCGGGCCCGCCGTCGCGCCAGATCTGCATCCGCCGGGTGCGCCCGAACGGAGCAGGCAGGGAAACCAACAGGCTGAAACGATGTCCCTGCGGGCCGTAGAGATCCGCGAACATCGGCGCGCTCCGCAGTTCTCTGGCGGTGTAGAAATCGGACCAAAGGGTGACGCTCGTGAGATCCCCGGTGCGGTCCGGATAGTTGCACGGCAGGAAGTTCCGGCGCAGCCTCCAGAAGTCACTGTTCGCCCGGCTGTCGCCGGCACCGTCGAACTCGAGCTGCCGCTCGCGGCCGGCGACCGTCTGGAACACCGGCACTTGTTCGCCGGTGACGTCGAGTTCTTTGAAGACCAGGGAGTCGCACGGAACCAGCGTGCAGAGCGCCTCGAGCGCGGCCCACGGCATGGCGCCGGTCGGCTCGTCGCGCAGGCCTTCCTCCGCCACTCGCAGAAGGCCGCGGAGATCACGTTCGGAAAGTGCCGTGGTCATCGGACCACCCCCTCGCCGCGCCCATCTTACGCGGCAGGCGCCTCGAAATACGCCTTAAGGCGAATATCTTCTCCGCTCCGGCAGTCGCACCATCGAGGGCGATGGGCGGAGGAGGAACCATGTCAGCACTTGCCGAACCGGAAGTGCCGGGCGAGGAGGACCCACGGGCGGTGCTCCTGGCCTCGGTCCGGGCAAAACGCGGGAAACTGGAGGCATATTTGACGCGGACCACGCATCGCCGGCGCACGTTGTCGAACCTCACTGTCGTCGCGGGAACGCTGGCCGCGGCCCTCACCGCGGCACCGGCCCTAGGCGGAAAGCCGGTTGCGGACTGGCTGACGGTGACTTTCGGGCTGAGTTCGCCCGCCTGGCGGCTGCTGTGCGCGGCCGCGATGCTCTGCTCGCTCACCGCCACGATCGCCACCCAACTGGTGAAGTCCCGCAACTTCGACGAGTGCCTCAGCCGCGCGCAGGCGGCCCGAGCCGGTCTGGAGGTGCTCGAGGTCGGCTTGGCTTCGCGAAGCATCGAATACGCGGAAGCGGCGGAGGAGTACCGGGGCTGTGCCGAAGACCTGAGTTTCGTGGACGGCCCGTGATCACGCGCGGTTGCGGAACGTGCGGGCCGCCAGCAGCGAGCCCGCCACCGCGGCCACCGCGGCGATCACCAGGGCCGTCAGCACCGACCAGCCGATCGGGCGGCCCAGCGCCAGCGCGCGGGTCGCGTCGATCGCGTACGTCAGCGGGTTGACCGCCGAGACCGCGCGGACCCACGCCGGCATCGTGTCCAGTGGCATGTACGCGCTCGACGAGAACATCAGCGGGAACATCACCACGAACGACGCCGCCTGGAGGGTTTCCGCCTTGCGCAGCCACGTCGTGATCGCCACGAACACCCAGCTCAGGCACCAGCCGACGACCAGCGTCAACGCCAGGGCCGCGAGCAGGCCCGGCACCCCGCCCGCCGGGCGGAACCCCAGGAAGACCACGCTCGCCAGCGCCGTCACCGCCAGCTGGACGGCCAAGCGGGCCGCGTCGGCCAGGGTGCGGGCGAGCAGGACCGAGAACAGGGCGATCGGCAGGCACCGCAGGCGCCCGGTGAAGCCGCCGTAGATCTCCGCCAGTAGGCCCGCGCCCGAGCTCATCGCCGTCGTCATCGCGATGTTGACCAGCGTCGCCGGCACCAGGAAGTTCACGTAACCCTGGTACGCCGCGACCCCAGGGAGCTCGCCGACGCCGCTGAACACCTGGCTGAACAGCAACAACAGCACCACCGGCTGCAGCAGCCCGAAGAACACCAGGCGGCGGTCGCCGAACGCCGTGCGCAGGGACCGGGCCGTCAGGACCCGGACCTGTGTCCAGAACCCGGATTCCGGCCACGCCGCCGGGTCGCCGAGCGCGGTGACGGCCGCGCGGTGCCGGGCCTGCGTCACGACGCGGCCCGGTGCAGGGACAGGTAGACGTCGTCGAGCGTCGGCTCGGTCACCGTCAGGTCCCGCAGCGGTGCGCCCGCCGCGTCGAGCGCGCGGACCAGCACCGGGATGTCACCCGGGCCGGACAACGGGACGGTGAGCACCAGCCCCGCCCGGCCGGCCGCGAGACCCAGGCGCGCCAGCGCGTCCACCGCGCGCCGCAACGCCAGCTCGGTGCCGAACGTGCACGTCGCGGTCCGGGTGCCGAGCCGGGCCTTGAGCTGCGCCGGTGTTCCCGACACGGTGATGTGCCCGAACCCGAGGACGACGACGTGGTCGGCCAGCCGGTCCGCCTCCTCGAGGTACTGGGTGGTGAGCACGACGGTCGTGCCGCGCGCGGCGAGCCCCTCGACGATCGTCCAGAGCCCGGCCCGGCTCAGCGGGTCGAGACCGGTCGTCGGCTCGTCGAGGAACAGCACCTGCGGCGCGCCGACGAGCCCGGCGGCCAGGTCCAGCCGCCGCCGCATCCCGCCGGAATACGTGCCCGCCGGCCGGTCGGCCGCGTCTTCGAGGCCGAAGGCCGCGATCAGCTCGGCCGCCCGGGCGAGCGCCTGCCGCGGCTTCGCGCCCAGCAGGCGGGCGATCAGCACGAGGTTCCCGCGGCCGGACAGGGCGTCGTCGACGGCGGCGAACTGCCCGGTCACGCCGATCCGCCGCCGGACCGCGCGGCCGCGCTGCACGACGTCGTGGCCGCAGACCCGGGCGGTGCCCGCGCTCGGCCGGACCCGCGTGCTGAGGATGTCGATCAGCGTGGTCTTCCCGGCGCCGTTGTGGCCGAGGACCGCCAGCACCGTGCCCCTGGCGACGGTGAGGCTGATCCCGGCGAGCGCGGTGACCGCGCCGTACTTCTTCTCGAGGTCCGTCACGGCGATGACCGGCTGGGACATGGCCGCTCCTTTCCTTGCCTGGTGAAAGGTATCGGGACGTGTGTTCCCGTGCAAGAAGATCGACACCATTCGCCGGACGCGTGATAATTTTCGCGGAATGGAATCGTCTCCGCGTGATAAGCCCTGACCTGCGTGATCGTTCGGGCGTCGGCGCATGCCATGCGTGTGACAAAGAATCGTGGGCCGCTTGTTCCGCCGGAAACGCAGAGGTAGCTTTGCCGAAATTCCCCCATTTCCCGAGGTGACGAGCCGTGAAGTTTTCGTGGAAGTCGAGAAAGCCCGCCTACGGTCTCGCCGTCGCGACCGCCGCGGGCGTGGCGGCGACCGTCGCGCTCGTCGGCGCCGGCCCGACGCAGGCCGCCCCGGTGAGCCTGACGCTCAACTACAACTGCCCGTTCCCGCTCATCGGCGACCAGGTGCTGTCGGTGAAGATCGACACCAACCTGCCGGACAACGCCGTCGCGGGCGCCTCGTCGACGCCGATCACCTTCGACGTCGACGTCACCGTGCCGGAGACCGCCACCGAGGGCCTCGCGCTGGTCGGTGCCACGTCGCTGGACGGCTCGGCCAAGGCCGCGGCCGTGCTCAAGTACCCGGTCGACAAGACGCTGAACCTGAACCTGCCGCTGACGATCGCGTCGACGCCGGTGCCGCCGTCGGGCGCGTTCCACGTCAAGAGCAGCGGCAAGGCGCCGGCGGTGACGTTCCCCAGCCCCGGCACGGCGTCGGTGACGGTCGGGAACTTCAGCACCACGATGACGCCGCGGACCGCGGACGGCCAGCCGACCGACCTCGGCACGTTCACCTCGGACTGCGTCGCCGTCCCGGGCCA
Source organism: Amycolatopsis vancoresmycina (assembly GCF_000716785.1). Lineage (GTDB taxonomy): Bacteria > Actinomycetota > Actinomycetes > Mycobacteriales > Pseudonocardiaceae > Amycolatopsis > Amycolatopsis vancoresmycina. The sequence continues at coordinate 40,338 of NZ_JNYY01000004.1, read as the reverse complement.
GAACCAGCAGCTGGGCACGTTCGAGATCAAGCCGGCGGGCGGCACCACGACCCCGGCCACGCCGACGACCCCGACCACGCCCACGACCCCGACGACCGAGCCCACGACGCCGACCACCGCGCCGACGACTCCGACGACCCCGACGACGGAACCGACGACGCCGACGCCGACGACGCCGACGACCGAGCCGACGACGCCGACCACGGAACCGACGACGCCGACGACCGAACCCACGACGCCGACCACTGAGCCGACGACGCCGACCACCGAGCCCACGACTCCCACGACGGAACCGACCACACCCACAACGGAGCCGACGACTCCGACGACCGAGCCGACCACGCCGACGACGGAACCGACGACGCCGACCACGGAGCCCACGACTCCGACAACGGAACCGACCACGCCGACCACCGAGCCGACCACGCCGACGACCCCGACCACGGAACCGACCACACCGACGACCCAGCCGACCACCCCGCCGGGCGGCATCGACGTCAAGTACTCGGTCAAGGGCAAGTCGTTCCTCAAGCAGCTGCACGCCACGCTGCCGCTCGGCCCGGGCACCCTGGACGCGAAGCTCGACGCGGCCTCCGGCAAGTTCGGCGCCCAGCTCGCGCTGCCGAAGTCCGACGTGAACTTCCGCGTCCTCGGCTTCATCCCGGCGTCGGCGACGGTGAAGCTCGTCCAGGCCGGCGCGATCAACGGCACGCTCACCGCGGGCTCGGTCAAGGCGAACGCCCAGGTCGACGTCCAGCTCACCAAGGTCCGCGTGTTCGGCTTCCCGATCCTGTCGTCGAAGTCGTGCCACACGGTCAAGCCCGCGGACGTCCCGCTCACCTCGGCGCCCGGGTTCGACCCGCTCAAGGGCGGCAAGCTGACCGCGACCTACGGCATCCCGCCGTTCACCGGCTGCGGCTTCCTGACCGGCCTGATCACCGGCATCACCTCCGGCCCCGGCAACAAGCTGGACGTGACCCTCACCAAGAAGTGAACTGGACAATGCTGACCCGATACGCACTGCCGCTCGTGCTGGCAGTGGCCGCGTTCTCGCTCGGCGCCGCGCAAGCCGCGCCGGGCGGGAACGCCCCGGTGCCCCAGGCGGCGACGCAGATCCCCTTCGGGTTCACGCTCGGGGACGCGCAGCAGCCGACCACGAGCCACGTGGCCAAGCTCGGCTCCGACATCGCCTTCCCGCCGGGCACCTTCGACGGCTTCCTCGGCGGCCTGACCAGCACCGTGCCGATCACCGGCAAGCTCGCCATCCCGCCGGCGGACGGCTACTTCGTCGCGTTCCGGTTCATGGCCACCACCGGCCGGGTCGAGATCGTCCCGGACGGCGACGCAGCCGGAACGGCCACCGTCCACACGGGAAAAGACAAGGACTGCAAGGCCACGCAGACGAACATCTGCGCCGACACCGACGTGACCGCGAAGGTGTTCATCAAGCTCTCGGACGTCGAAGTGGACGGTCACCCGCTCGACGTCGGCTCGGACTGCCGGACGGCCCAGCCCGCGGCCGTCACGATCAAGGCGCTGGTGCCGATCTCCCCGCCCGCCCCGCCGGTGAAGGTGACGTCGACCTTTACCACACCGCCGTTCGCCGGGTGTGTCGGCCACGAGGACGTCAGCCGGTTGCTCACCGGCCTGGTTTCCGGGCCGGGCAACACCTTCGTCTCGAACCTCCAGCTGCGCTGCTTCAGCTCCGGGTGCAAGCCATGACGACGTTCCTCAGCGAAGCGCCGCAGAAGGCCGCGAACGGCCTGCGCGAATTCGGCCGGATGTGCGCGATGGGCCTCGACGTCCTCGTCGCCATGCTCCGCCGCCCGTACCAGGTCCGGGAGTTCGTCCAGCAGTTCTGGTTCATCGCCAGCGTGTCCATCGCGCCGGCGATCCTGGTCTCCATCCCGTTCGGCGCGGTCATTTCGCTGCAGCTCGGGTCGCTCACCAGCCAGATCGGCGCCCAGCAGTTCAACGGCGCGGCGAGCGTGCTGGCCGTCGTGCAGCAGGCGAGCCCGATCGTGACCACCCTGATCATCGCCGGCGCGGGCGGCAGCGCGATCTGCGCCGACCTCGGCGCGCGCACCATCCGCGAGGAGATCGCGGCGATGGAGGTGCTCGGCGTCTCGCCGATCCACCGGCTGGTCGTGCCGCGCGTGCAGGCCGCCGTCGGGGTGTCCGTGCTGCTGAACGGCCTGGTCAGCGTGGTCGGCGTGCTCGGGGGCTACTTCTTCAACGTGATCGTGCAGGGCGGCACCCCCGGCGCCTACCTGGCCAGTTTCAACGCCCTCGCGCAGCTGCCCGACCTCGTCGTCAGCTCGATCAAGGCCGTCATCTTCGGCTACCTCGCCGGGGTGGTCGCGGCCTACCGCGGCCTGAACCCCAAGGGCGGCCCCAAGGGCGTCGGCGACGTCGTCAACCAGTCCGTCGTCATCACGTTCCTGCTGCTGTTCTTCGTCAACACCGTGCTCACCGCGCTGTACCTGCAGCTCGTCCCGGCGAAGGGAACCTGAGTGACCGTCCTCGGCAAACCCGGCGACCGGCTGTTCGACCTCGGCGACCAGCTGCTCTTCTACCTCCGCGCGCTCGCCGCCGTCCCCGTCGCCGTCACGCGCTACTTCCGTGAAGTGGTGCGGCTGCTGGCCGAGGTGACGTTCGGCAGCGGTGCGCTCGCGGTGATCGGCGGCACGATCGGCGTGATGGTCGGGCTGTGCGTGTTCACCGGCGTCACCGTGGGCCTGCAGGGGTTCAGCGCGCTGAACCAGATCAACATCTCGGCGATGACCGGCTTCCTGACCGCGTACTTCAACACGCGCGAGATCGCGCCGCTGGTCGCCGGGCTGGCTCTTTCGTCCACTGTGGGCAGTGGGTTCACCGCGCAGCTGGGCGCGATGCGGATTTCCGAAGAGATCGACGCGCTGGAGGTGATGGCCGTGCGGAGCATGCCGTACCTGGTCACCACCCGGATCGTCGCCGGGTTCATCGCGATCATCCCGCTGTACGTGGTCGGGCTGCTGATCTCCTACCTCGGCTCGCGGCTGACCACGGTCGTCTTCTTCGGACAGTCCGGCGGCACCTACGACCACTACTTCACGCTGTTCCTGCCGCCCGGCGATGTGCTGTGGTCGTTCGGCAAGGTGCTGGTCTTCAGCGTCGGTGTGATCCTGACGCACTGCTTCTACGGCTACCGCGCCAGCGGCGGCCCGGCCGGAGTCGGCGTGGCGGTGGGCCGGGCCGTGCGGACGTCGATCGTGCTGATCAGCGTGCTCGACCTGTTCCTGTCCCTGGCCATCTGGGGTGCGACGACCACCGTGAAGGTGTCCGGATGAGCCGGTTCCGCACGCAGCTCGCCGGGGTCGCCTTCCTCGGCGTGCTCGTCCTGCTCGGCTGGCTCGCGGTCGCCATCTACGACAAGGACTTCGACGACGCCGAGCTCGTGACCCTGCGGGCGGACCGGGTCGGCAACCAGCTCGCGCCGACCGCCGAGGTCAAGGTGAAGGGCGTGCCGTTCGGCGAGGTCAGGGCGGTGCGCAGCACCCGCACCGGCGCCGAGATCGACCTCGCGCTCGACCCGGCGAAGATCGGGACGCTGCCGGGGAACGTGTCCGCGCGGCTGCTGCCGAAGACGGTGTTCGGCGAGCGGTACGTCAACCTCGTCCTGCCGGTCAGTCCACGGGGGACACTCAGGGCGGGTGACGTCATCGGGCAGGACCACTCCACGAACGCGATCGAACTGGAACGCGTCCTCGGCGACCTGCTGCCGCTGCTGCGCGCGGTCCAGCCGCAGAAGCTGAACAGCTCGCTCGGCGCGATCTCCCAGGCCCTCGACAACCGCGGGAAACCGCTCGGCGACAGCATCGTCCGGCTGCAGGACCTCCTGGGGCAGGTGAACCCGCTGATGCCGCAGTTCAAGGCCGACGTCACCGGGCTCGCGAACGCGGCCGACGTCTACACCGGCGCCGCCCCGGACATCCTGCAAGCGCTCTCCGACCTCGCGACCACGGCTAAGACCATTGTGGACACCCGGGCCGATCTCGACAGCCTCTACTCGAGCGTCACCAGCGCCACCGGCCACCTGAACGAGTTCCTGCGGAAGAACAAGGACAACCTCATCGGCGTCGCCGCCGCGAGCCGGCCCACCCTGGAACTGCTGTCGCGGTATTCGCCGGAGTTCCCGTGCCTGTTCGACGCGGTCAACCGGCTCAAGCCGCTGATGGAGCAGGCCCTCGGCAAGGGTACGAACGAACCCGGCCTGCACGTGAAGCTCACCGTGCAGGACCCGCGCGAGAAGTACGTCCCCGGCCGGGACACCCCGCGGTTCGACGCCACCGGCGGCCCGAAGTGCTACGGCGGCGGCGCGGCGGCCGCGGGCCCGGCCGACGGCGATCTCGGCCCGGCGAACTCACCCGGCGAACGGCAGCTGGTCGCGGAACTCCTGCGCCCGGCGCTGGGTGACGTGCCCGACTGGAGCAGTGTCCTCATCGGACCGGCGCTGCGCGGGACGGAGGTGACCGTCCGATGAGGAGCGTCGTGGGGACCGCTGTCAAGGGCCTGATCTTCTTCCTGGTCACCGCGGCTGCGACGGCCGTGCTCGCGATCACGATCGCCAACTCCGGCGTCGGGGCGACGATCGGCTACACCGCCCGCTTCACCGACGCGACCTCGGTCAACCCCGGCGACGAAGTGCGCGTGGCCGGGGTCCGGATCGGCCAGGTCGATGCGGTGCGGGTGGTCGAGCACCGCCTGGCCGACGTCGCGTTCTCGGTCGGCCGCGCGCACCGGCTCACCGCGTCGGCCTCGGTCACCATCCGCTACCGCAACCTGGTCGGGCAGCGGTACCTCTCGATCGACCCGGGCGCCACCGACACGTCACCGACGCTCGCCGAAGGGGCGGAAATCCCGCTGGAACGCACCAAACCGGCGCTCGACCTCACCGCGCTGTTCAACGGCTTCAAGCCGCTCTTCCAGGCGCTGTCGCCGAACGACGTCAACCAGCTGTCGTTCGAGATCATCCAGGTACTGCAGGGGGAGGGCAGCACGATCGAGAGCCTGCTGCGGCACACGGCGTCGCTCACCTCGACCCTGGCGGGCAAGGACGCGCTGATCGGCCAGGTGATCGGCAACCTCAACACCGTGCTCGACACGCTGAACGCCCAGGGCGACCAGTTCGACACGCTCGTCGACACCACCGCCCAGCTGGTCACCGGCCTCGCCGCGGACGCGAAACCGATCGGGCAGGCCATCGGCGGCCTCGGCGAGCTGACCACCGCGACCGCCGGCCTGCTCCAACAGGGCAGGCAGCCGCTCAAGGACAGCATCACCGCGCTCGGCGACCTGTCGAAGAACCTGGCCGACAACACCCCGGTGTTCCAGCAGTTCGTCGACAACCTGCCGAAGAAGCTCGACCGGATCGGCACGCTGTTCTCCTACGGCTCGTGGGCGAACTTCTACCTGTGCGCGGTGCGGACCGACGCGAAACCCGCGCCCGGCGGCCCGCCGCCGGGCATCCCCGTGACGGCTGCGAGGTGCCGGTGAAACCCTTCCGCAGCCGCAACCCGATCGCCGTCGGCGCGGTGACCGCGCTGGTCATGGCGCTGATCGGCAGCGCCACCTTCTTCTCCGACGACCTGCCGCTGATCGGCGGCGGCACCACCTACCAGGCCGAGTTCCGCGAGGCCGCCGGGCTCCGGCCGGACGACGAGGTGCGCGTCGCCGGGGTGAAGGTCGGCGAGGTCACCGACGTGCGGCTGGCCGGCGATCACGTCGAGGTGCTGTTCCGCGTCCGCGACACGTGGGTGGGCAACCGGACGACCGCGGCGATCAAGATCAAGACGTTGCTGGGCCAGAAGAACCTCGTGCTCGACCCGGTCGGCAACGCCGAGCTGAACCCGGACCAGCCGATCCCGGCCGAGCGCACGAGTTCGCCCTACGACGTCACCGCGGTCTTCAACGACCTGGCGAGCACGGTCGGCGCCATCGACACCGACCAGCTCGCCGAGGCGTTCCGAGTGCTGTCCGACACGCTCGGCGCCTCCGCGCCCAGCGACGTCAAGACGGCGTTCAACGGCATCGCCGCGCTCTCGCAGACGCTGGCGTCCCGCGACGACGAGCTGGTCAAGCTGTTCCAGAACACCAACCAGGTGTCGAAGACGCTCGGGCAGCGGTCCGACCAGATCCAGACGCTGATCCGGGACGGCAACACGCTGCTCACCGAGCTCAACGCCCGCAAGGACGCGATCGCGCAGCTGTTCAGCGGCATCAAGAACCTCTCGATCCAGCTGCGCGGGCTGGTTGCGGAGAACCAGAAGACGCTCGGCCCGGCGCTCGACCAGCTCGACCGCGTCGCGACCGTGCTGCAGCGCAACCAGGGGAAGCTCGAAGACAGCCTGCGCCTGGCCGGCCCGTTCTACCGGCTGCTCGGCAACGCCGTCGGCAACGGCCGGTGGATCGACACCTACATCTGCGGCCTGATCCCGACCGGCACCACGCCGGGCAGCTGCCGGCCGCCGAAGAACGGGGGACGCTGATGGCCCACCAGCTGATCGACCTGGGCGCGGCGGCGCGGCGGCGGACCAGGATGCGGGCCCTCACCCTCGGGGTCGTGCTCGCGCTCGTCGTCTCGGCGGCGTGGCCGGTGGTCACCGCGCCCGCCGAGCGCCTCCTGTACGCCTACTTCACCGCCGCCGTCGGCATTTATCCCAACTCGGACGTGCGCGTGCTCGGCGTCGCGATCGGGTCGGTGTCCAAAGTGGAACCAAACGGTACCGACGTCAAGGTGACGATGAAGCTGAAGCCGGGGGTCCAGCTGCCCGCCGACGCCGGGGCCGTCGTCATCACGCCGAGCCTGGTCGCCGACCGGTACGTGCAGCTCACACCCGTCTACCACGGCGGGCCCACGCTGGCCGACGGCTCGTCGATCCCGCGGGAGCGCACGGCGACCCCGGTCGAGGTCGACGACCTCCTGCACAGCCTCAACCAGCTGATGTCGGTGCTCGGGCCGAACGGCGCCAACAAGGACGGCGCGGTGAGCGAGGTTCTGACCCGGTCGGCGGACTACCTGAACGGCACCGGGCAGACCATCGGGCAGGCGATCAAGAACCTCGGCGAGTTCGCCCGCGCCGCGAGCGATTCGAAGGACGACCTGTTCGGTTCGGTCGACAACATCAGCAAGTTCACCGCGATGCTGGCGGCGAACGACGGGCAGGTCAAGCAGGCCATCTCGCAGATCGCGTCGCTGAGCAAGGTGCTGGCCGACCAGCGGGACCAGTTCTCCGGCGCGCTGACCGAGCTGACCCAGGCACTGAGCGTCGTGCAGACGTTCATCAAGGACAACCGCGGCAAAGTCCAGTCCGATGTGGACAAGCTGGCCGACGTCACGAAGGTGCTGGTTAACCAGAAGGACTCGCTGTCCGAGGCGCTCACCGCGGCGCCGAACGCGCTGTCGAACCTCCTGGGCGCCTACGACCGGGCGAACGGGACCATCGACGGCCGCGGCAACCTCCTCGAGTTCCCGGAGCAGAAATGAAGTCGACGGCCAAACTCGCCGCGGTGATCGCCCTCGCGCTGGTGACGACCGGCTGCGGCAGCGGGGTGAGCGTCTACGACATCCCGCTGCCCGGCGGCGCCGCGCTCGGCGACCACCCGATCCACGTCACCGCGAGCTTCACCAACGTCCTCGACCTCGTGCCGCAGTCCGGGGTCAAGGTCAACGACGTCCCGGTCGGCCAGGTCGTCAAGGTCGAACTGGCCCCGGACTCCCGCAGCGCGGTCGTCGAACTGCTGCTCAACGGCGACGTCGATCTGCCCGGCAACGCCGTCGCCCGGCTGCGGCAGGCCAGCATCCTCGGCGAGAAGTTCGTCGAGCTCGCTCCGCCCGACGACGCGACGCCGTCCGGCCGGCTCCTCGACGGCGCGTCCATCCCCCTCGACCGCTCCACGCTGACCCCCGAGATCGAGGAGGTCTTCGGCGCGTTGTCGCTGCTGCTCAACGGCGGCGGGGTGGCGCAGGTCCAGAACATCAGCCACCAGCTCAACGACGCCCTCGGCGGCAAGGAGACCGCGGCCCGCAGCCTGCTGTCCAGTTTGGACGCCTTCGTGCGGGGGCTCGACGAACACCGGAACGAGATCACGCGGGCGATCGAAAGCGTCAACAAGCTGGCGGCGACGCTCAACGCCCACACCGGCCAGATCACCACCACGCTGAACGGCCTGACCCCCGGCATCGGCGTGCTCAACCAGCAGCGGACGGCGCTGGTCGGGATGCTCAAGGCACTGGACGGCCTGACCACGGTCGCCGTCGACACGGTCAACCGCAGCAAGGACGACCTGGTCGCCGACCTGAAGGCCCTCGAACCGCTGCTGCGGCGGCTGGCCGACTCCGGCGACAAGCTCCCGAAGGCGATGGAGATGATCTTCACCTTCCCGTTCCCGGACGCCGCCCTGGACACGATCCGCGGCGACTACCTCAACGGGTTCCTCGAGGCGGGCCACTGATGCTGACCCGGTTCGTGCGCGTCCAGGTGACGCTCTTCGTCGTCATCGCCGTCGTGGGCGTCGCCTACGTCGGGGCCACCTACGCCGGTCTCGACAAGGTGTTCTTCGACCGCGGCTACACCGTGAAAGCGCAGTTCCCGACCGGGGGCGGGATCTTCACGAACGCCGAGGTCACCTACCGCGGGGTGCCGATCGGCCGCGTCGGCGAGCTGCGGCTCACCCCGGCCGGGATGGAAGCCGACCTCGAAATCGACGCCGGCACCGCGCCGGTCCCGGCCGACACCGAGGCCGTCGTCGCGGACCGGTCGGCCGTCGGCGAGCAGTACGTCGACCTGCGGCCGCGCACCGACGGCGGGCCGAAACTGCACGACGGATCGGTGATCACCCAGGCGGACACGAAGATCCCGCTTCCGGTCGACGTCGTCCTGTCGACAGTGGACACTTTCGCCGCGTCGGTGCCGAAACCGGCGCTGCGCACGGTCGTCGACGAGCTGTACAACGCGACCTCCGACGCCGGCCCGGCGCTGGACCAGCTGATCGGCCGCGGCATCGAGTTCGTCCAGGCGGCGAGCGCGCACGTCGCCCCGCTGACCCGGTTCGTCACCGACGCGCACACGGTGCTCGACACGCAGGTCCAGCAGGCGGGCGCGATCCGGGAGTTCGGGGCCAACGCGAAGCTGCTCGCGTCGACGTTGAAGCAGTCCGACGGTGACCTGCGCACGCTCATCCCGGCGGTGCCCGCGGCCGCCAACGAGGTCAGCGCGCTGATCCGCGACGCCGGCCCGGACCTCGGCCTGCTGCTGGCGAACCTGCTGACCACCGCGGACGTCCTGGAAGCCCGTCGGGACGGGGTCCGGCAGCTGCTGATCACCGCGCCGGAGGCGGTCGCCGCGGCGGGCACCGTCGTGCGGCCGGACGGCGTCCACATCGGACTGTCACTGACCTTTTTCGACCCACCGCCGTGCACCACCGGGTACACGACGCCGTACCGCGACGGCCTCGACACGTCGGTCCGCCCGCTGAACACGGCCGCGCGCTGCGCGTTGCCGAAGGGTGACCCGACGAACGTGCGGGGCTCGCAGAACGCACCGGGAGGACGGCCGTGAGAATTTTCGCCGTGCTGGCCGCGGTCTTGGCGACCGTCGCGGCCGGCTGGTCCGGGTTCACGTGGTGGCAGGCGGCGCACGACGACGGCGTCGCACGCGCGGTCGTCCGGGAGGAAGCGTTGCAGGCGGGCCGGACGGCGGTCGCCGGACTGACCACTTTGGACTACCGGCAGGCCGCACCGGGGTACCAGCACTGGCTGGACCTCTCCGGCGGCCCGCTCCACGACGAGCTGGCGGCCGACCGGCCGGGCAGTCTCGACCGGATCGCCCAGGCGAAGACGGTCACCACCGGGAAGGTCACCGACGCCGCGGTGACCGAAGTGGACACCGGTGCGGGCACGGCGAAGCTGATCGCGTCGGTCGAGCTGGTCGTCACACCGGACGGCGGGGACGCGGTGACCAAGCGCAACCGGTTCCGGGCCGACCTGACGCGCGGCCCGGACGGCTGGCGGGTCACCGGGCTCGGCCAGGTTCCCGTGGGGGAGGCACCATGACGGTCCCGACGAAGAAGCGAGCGGTCAAGGTCGCCGGCCGCCACCACGCTCGTGAGTGTTTAGACGGGTTAGAACCCGTCTTACCACTCACGACCCCCGGGCGACGGCGGCGGGCGTGGGGGGTGTTCGCGGTGGTGGCCGTCGTGATGGCCGGGCTCGCCGGGTGGTTCACGCTCGAAGCGCGCGGCACGAGCGCCGTCGTCGCGCACAACAGCGCGCTTTCCGACGTCGCCGGGACCGCGGACGCCGCGAAGCAGATCAGCGCCGCGCTCGGCACGGTCTTCTCCTACCGCTACGACGACCCGGCCAAGAGCGAACAGGCCGCGAAGGACGTCCTGACCGGGCCCGCGCTCGCCCAGTACGAACAGCTCTTCGGCCAGGTCCGCAAGCTGGCCGCCGACCAGAAGCTCGTGGTCACCTCGACCGCCGTCGCCACCGGCGTGAAGCTCCTGGACGGCGATCGCGCGGCGCTGCTGGTGTTCCTCGACCAGACCGGCACGAGGGGCGACGGGCAGCGCAGCACCGGGGCCGCCCAGCTGAGCGTCACGGCCGAGCGCGTCGCCGGGAAGTGGCGCGTCACCGGGATGGCCGCGGCCTGAGGATGCGCGAGGAAGCCATGACCCTCTCGAAGCTGCCGGCCCGCCCGCCGCGGAGCGTCGTCGTGCCGCCCGCGGGCCCGCATCACCGGGACGGGGGCGGCCGGTGGTGACCGGGCCGGCGCTCTCGCCGGGCGTCCCGTTCGCCACGTCGTCGTCCGAGGTGTCCTGGCCGGAGGCGCCGCTCCCGTTGGCGTCGCCGTCTCCGCCCGGCGCGTGGCTGCTGCTCACCGACGAGCACCCGGCCGCGCTCGGCCGGGCCGTCGCGCTGGCACTGGCGCTGGCCGCGGCGGGCGACGACGCGCTTTCGCTGCCGCGCGACGACCTCGACGAGCTGCCGGGTTTCCTGGCCGAACGGCCGGTGCGCGGGGTCGTCTTCCTGACCGGGGCGCCGTACGCCTACCACGACCCGGAGGCCGCGCAGGAGCTGCTGCTGTCGGTGCTGGAGGTGGTCGCGCGTCTCGGTCCCGGCGTCCGGTTCCACCTGCTCACGCAGTCGGGCGGGGAGCCGGGGCTGCTGTTCCTGCGCGGGCTGGTGCGCGTCCTCGCGGTGGAACGGCCGGAGCTGCGGGCGAGCCTCGTCGACTTCGACGCCCGCGCGGACCTGGGGTTCCTGGTGCGCGAACTCCGGGCGGACACCCCCGACGACGACGTCCGCTGGCAGCACGAAGTCCGCTACGCGGCGCGGCCGGCCCGCGTCCCGTTCGCGGCCGAGGTGCCGGGCGGGCCCGGCGCGTACGTGGTCACGGGCGGCCGCGGGCCGGCCGTCGCCCGCTGGCTGGCGGCCACCGGCGCCACCCGGATCGTCCTTTCCGGACGGAGTCAGGTCGTCGTGCCCGGGGTGGACACGGTGGTCGTCCCCGGCGACATCGCCGCCCCGGGCGTCGCGGACCGGCTGGTCGCCGCGGCCACGGCGGACGGCCTGCCCCTGCGCGGCATGGTCCACGCGGCCGAGGCGCTCGCCGACGACGTCGAGACGGTCTGGCGGCCCCAGGTCCTCGGCGCCTGCCGCCTGCACGAGGCCACGGCAGGCAGCCCGCCGGACTGGTGGCTGCTGGCGTCGTCACCCGCCCCACCCCGCCTGGCCCCCGCGACGGCCGCCGCCTGGCTGGACGCGTTCGCCGCCTGGCGCCGCGCCCGCGGCCTCCCCGCCACCCTGGTCCACTGGCCCACCCTCCCGTGATGCCCCGCCAATCACGCGTGATGCCCTCCTGATCACGCGAGATGCCCCAAGCCGCACGTGATGCCCTTCCAAGCACGCGAGATGCCCCTTTCCGCACGCCGAGCTCGCTGTGCGGAAAGGGGCATCATGCGTGATCAGAGGGGCATCACGCGTGATTGGCGGGGCATCAGCCGTCAGGTGAGGGTGGCGCGGAGGGCGAGGATCATCTCGAACCGGTCGTCCGGGCGGCGGAGGTGGTCGGCGAACAGGGCCTCCAGCTCCTGGGCGCGGGCGCGGACCGTCTGGGGGTGGATCGCGAGGCGGTCGGCGACCTCGCGGACGTTGCCGCACGTCTCCAGCCACGCCAGCAGTGTGTGGGCCAGGCGGTTGTACTGCTTCGGGGTCAACGCCGTCAGCGGCGCGAGCCGGCGCCGGGAGACCTCCGTGACCAGGAACGGCTCCTTGCGCAGCCACAGCGTCGCGAGGTGGTCTTCGCACCAGGTCAGTGGCTCGTCCGGCAGGACGTCGCCGACCAGCCGGAGCGCCTCCTGGGCCGTCGCCAGCGAACTGGCCGCCTGGCGGGGCGGCACCGGCGGCCCCACCGCGGCCCGCTGCCCGGTCAGCGCCGCGGCCAGCGCACGGCGGTCCGCCGGTGCGGGCAGCAGCAGCCGTGGCGTGCCGTCTTCGAGGTCCTCCAGCGCGTTCAGCCCGGTGACGTCGGCAGGCCCGTCGAGCGCCACCGCGACGAGCCGGTGCGGCAACGGCCACTCGGCCGCCGTCGCGGCTTCCTGGACCGTCCGCGACGGTGACGGCGGGTCCGCCAGCAGCAGGTCCAGCAACCGGCGCCGCCGCCGTTCCCGCGCGCCCGCCGCCCGCGCCTGCGCCGCCGCGTGCCCTTCGATCGACAACGCCGACAGCTCGTCGATGTAGGCGAAGATCGCCTCCGCGAGCAGGCACAGCGTCGCCGACGGCACGCCGGCCCGCGTCCCCACCTCCGCCATCCGCCGCCAGGTCACCCGCGCGCCGACGCGGTAGGCGGCCTGCAGGACGTCGAGGTTGCGGCCCTGCGCGAGCTCGTGCACGCCGAGCCCGACGAACACCTGCCGCCGCTCCTCCGGCACCGGGCCGGACGTGGCGATCCGGTCGACGAACTGCAGGATCGCGGCCTGGACGCCGGCCCGCAGCGCCTTGCCGAACGCGCCGTCGAGGGGTCGCGCGTAGTCCGGGATGGTCCGCTGGATCTCGCGCAGCACCTCGTCGGCGACGTCGAGCAGCCGCGGCCGGAACACCCCGGCCAGCTCGCGGGGGAGCATCGCCCACAGCTGTCCCGGCCGGCCGTCACCGCCGAGCATCGGCCCGTAGTTCGTTTCGACGGGCGGTCCCGTCATCGCCCACCCCGTTGTGGAAGACATTGTGGAAGAGGACTTCAGGAACCGAGAAGGGCCTCCGCGCGCAGCGCGATCTCCATGTCGAGCCGGTCGTCGGCGTTGTGCAGCCGGTCGCCGAACAGGTCGACCAGCTGGTGCATGCGGTACCGGACGGTCTGCGGGTGCACCTTCAGCTTCTTCGCGATCTCGGGCGCGCTGCCGCGGGACTGCAGCCAGATCAGCAACGTCTCGCCGAGCCGCGCCCGCTGCTTCGGCGTGAGGTCCTTGAACGGCTCCAGGCTGCGTGCGCACAGCTCGCGGACGAGGAATTCGTCGGCGAGCAGCCACAGCGTGGACAGGTGGTCGGTGCAGCGGGTCACCGGCGCGTCCGGCAGCACGCCGCGCTGGACGAGCTTCAGCGTCCGGCGGGCCCAGAGCAGCGACCGCGGCGCGTCGGTGAGCCGCACGGCGGGCCCGATCACCGCGCGCCAGCCGGGCAGCCGTTCGGCGAGGTTCTTCAGGTGCCGGTCCGGGTCGCCGGTGACCAGGCACGGCTCGCCGCCCTCGAGGTCGACGAGGACGTCGGAGTGCAGGTCGGGCGCGGCGAGGCTGTGCTGGTCGGCGCGGGGTTCGAGGGCGACGACGGTGACCTCGGCCGGCAGCGGCCAGTGCGCCGTGGCGGCCTGCGCGGTGATGGTCTGCGGCGCGGACGGCGGGTCGGCGAGCAGCAGTTCCAGCAGCCGTCTCCGGCGCCGGGCGCGGGTGCCCGCCGCGCGCGTCTGCGCCGCCGTGTAGCCCTCGATCGAGAGCGCGGAGATCTCGTCGACGTAGGCGAAGATGGCCTCGGCGCTCGTGCACAGCGTGTCCGCGGAGACGCCGGCGGCCTGCCCGAACTCGCTGATGTGCCGCCACGCGACCCGGCCGCCGACGCGGTAGGCGGTCTGCAGGCAGTCGAGGCTGCGGCCCTCGTTGAACTCGATCTTGCCGAGGTTGCGGAAGACGGTCGTCCACGTCTCCAGCGGCACGGCGTTCGGGGTGCCGACACTGTCGAGGCACTGGATGATCGACTGCCGGACACCCTGCGTGATGATGTGCCCGAACGCGCCTTCCAGCGGCTGGCGGTACTCGGGCACCGCCCGCTGGACCTCCTGCAGGATGGCCCGCGCGAGCGGGTCGACCCGCGGCTTGAAGCGGACCGCCAGTTCCCGCGGCAGCGACGCCCAGAGCCCGATGGCGCCGGAAGCGCGTCCCGGCCGTCGGTCCACCGGGCTGCGCGGGGCAGGTGGGTAGGCGGGCCGGGCCGACACGGACTGCTGCCGGTAGGCCGGTCCGGAAGAGCGCTCGCCGGGGTTCGGCCGGCCGGCCCGCAGGGCGGGGGCGGCGAATCCGGTGTCCACGTCGGTCATGTTTTTATCCTTGCTGGCAACAAAAGCGGCCTCTTCGCCGGGACAGCCGATCCGGATTTTGTGGCTCAGGCAACATAATTTCGCGCGAACGGCACTGTCAACGGGTTGTCCGCTGACTTTGCGGTAACCCGTCCGGACTACACCCGAACGGGTGGAAGCGCGCGGGGCCAGGTGACACTTCCGGCGCGGGCGAATGGTGCGCGGATGACAACTTTTCAGGAGGCCCGGTTCGCGGCTGTCAGCCGCGTGACGACGTCGTCGAGAGTCAGCCGCGCGGGGGTGGTCCCGGTGACGAACTCGTTCAGCAGCACGCAGAAGCGGTCCGGGTCGGCCACGTGCGGAAAGTGTTTCACGTTTTCCAGTACCGTCAAGCGGCTGCCCGGCAGCAGGGCGGCCGTCCGGTGCGCGTGGCTCACCGGGATGAGCGGGTCGCGCGCGCCCCAGACGAGCAGCATCGGCACGGCTTCGGCCAGGTAGAGCTTGTCGGCGGCGCTCGCGCGCTGGCCGCGCAGGTCGATCAGGCTGCGCGCGATGAACAGGAACGCCCGCCGCCGCGCGGGATCGGCCAGCGACGCGAAGTGCCGGGCCAGTTCCCGCGTTTCGGGCTTGCGCGGCCCGGCGATCCGCGCGGCGGCCCGCGCGATCGCCAGTGTCACCCGGTTCACGGCCAAGGCCAGCACGGCCGGCGCGCCGGGCAGCGCCGTGGCCCGCAGCACCGGGCTCATCTCGGAGCCGAGCCCGGCACTGGCGACCAGCACGAGCCGGTCGCACATTTCCGGGAACTGGTAGGCGAACTGCAGGGCGATGCCGCCACCGAGGGAGTGCCCGACGACGGTCGCGTGCCGCACCCCGGACAGGGCGAGGATGTCGCGCACGGTGCTGGCCATCGCGCCGAGGCCGTAGTCCGCGCGCGGTGCTTCGGAGCCACCGTGCCCGGGCAGATCGGGCGCGAGCACGCGGCGGCCGAGCGTGGCGCACCGGTCCAGCACCGGCGCCCAGGTCTCGGCGCTGCCCGCGATCCCGTGCAGCAGCACGATCGCTTCGTCGCGGGCACCGGTGGCGGGCAGGTGCTCGTGCAGCCGGATCCGGCGGCCGTGCAGGGTCAGGGTCTTGACGGTCATCGGCAGCCCTTTCTCGCGAGATCCGAAATTAGGACATCGGCGGCGCTTCGGGGATGTGGGGAAGGCCACTGCGCCGAATCGTCGGCCGAGCATGACAAGAAGGGCGCGGAAAAGGCGGCTGCGCGTGCGGGTTTTCCAGGCGTCACCGGGAATGCGTATCGACATTCCGCGGGCGGTTGGTAATCCTCGGTGACATGGTCGCAATGACGCACCGGACGCGCTGATGTCCTGCCGCGCGAGTTTCCATTTCGTCCACCAGGGCACCGGCCTGCCCCGCCGCCGCCCGGGCCGCAGACCGTGGCGGCGGGTGCTCCCGATGCCGGTGCGCGCGCTCGACCGCGCGGTGCGCGCCGGGCATGGGCCGGCCGCGCCCGGTGACACGGCGGCGGCGCGGTGAGCCTGCGGTGCGGGGTGAGTCGCGCAGGACGGGTGCCTCGGCGCAGGTGAGCTGCGGCGCCCGGAGCACGCCGCGCGACGGACGCGGAAGAGCCTGCGAGCAGGAACGGCGCAGGTGAGCCGCTCGGCCCCGGCGAGGGTGGCGCCCGTCCCGCTCAGCCCTCTGAGGGCCGGTGCGCGCGCATCAGGCGTTGCGCGCGCAGGGCCAGCTGCATACCCAGCCGGTCGTCGGCGTCCTTCAACCGGTCGCCGAACAGCTCCTCCAGCTGGCGCAAGCGATTGCGGACCGTCTGCGGGTGCACGCCGAGCCGCTGCGCGATCTCCGGTGCCCCGCCCCGCGTCTCCAGCCAGGCCAGCAGCGTCTCGCTCAGCCGTTCCCGCTGCTTCTCGCTGAGCGAAGCGAACGGGTCCAGGCTCTGCCGGGCCAGCTCCGCCGCCAGGAAGTCCTCGGCCAGCAGCCAGAGCGTCGCCAGGTGGTCGCGGCACCAGATCAGCGGGCCCGGGACGTCCGGGCCCGACAGCAGCAGGGCCCGCCGGGCCGTGCGCAGCGCCGCCGGGGCGTCCGCCAATGGCACCGTCGGGGACACCGCCGCGCGCCAGCCGTCTAGTTTGGCCGTCAGCGGGGCCAGGTCCGCGTCCGGGTCGCTGGTCAGCAGGTACGGCTCCGGGCCGTCGAGGTCGGCCAGGACGCCGTCGCCGAGCAGGTCCGCCGGGAAGTCCGCTGCGTCCGGGGCGCGCTCGAGGGCCACCATCGCCGCCGTCTCCGGCAGGGGCCAGCCCGCGCCGCCCGCCAGCCCGGCGATGCTGCTCGCCGCCCCCTCCGGGGCGCCCGCGATCAGCTCCAGCAGGCGCCGCCGCCGGACCGGGACCGCCCCTTCGGCCTCGGCCTGCGCCTGCTGGTAGCCCTCGATCGCGGTGGCGCACAGCTCGTCGACGTAGGCGAAGATGGCCTCCGCGGCGACCGAGATGACCGCCGGGTCGACACCCGCGGCGAGCACCGCCGGGTGCATCGCCCGCCACGCCACCCTGGCCCCGATCGTGGCGCTGTCCTGCAGCGCGTCGAGGTTGCGGCCCTCGGTGAACTCGATCCGGCCGCGGCCGCGGTAGAACTCGATCCACGGCTCGTGCGGCAGCGCCGGCACGCCCATCGAATCGATGCAGTGCTGCACCGCGTACTCGACGCTCTTCACCAGCACCTTGCCGAACACGCCCTTCAGCGGCTGGCCGTAGGCCGGGACCGTGCGCTGCACCTCCTGGATCATCGAGGCCGCCGCGTGCCCGACGTGCGGGCGCAGGCCCGCGCCCAGCGCGCGCGGCAGCGAGGCCAGCAGGCGGAAGCTGCGGTACTCGACCACGAATCCCCCTTGGTGTGCGTGGGCGCCGAGCGTATCCGACGCCGGTGTCACTGAAAAATCAACGATCGGTTCCCGGAAAGGGTGACGGTCACACGTCCTTTTGACACGGACGGGTGCGCGTTCTACGCTCCGTGTCAGAGGGGCGGGGGCTATTTCTGCGGTACCAATTCCCAGCGGAGGACTGAATTCCCCATGCGCGGTTCCGCTGCCTCGGACGGCTCCGTGTGGTCCCGGCTGCCGCACGAACTCGGCGACGCGGTGCGCCCGCGGATCCCGGAGATCGCCCGGGCCTGCGTCGACGCGATCGCCGCCGAGATTCCGGAATATTCCCGGAGCTTCGGCCACGGTCCGCAGCGCGCCGTCGCGATCGAGCAGGCGCGGCGCGGCATCGAGCGGGACGTCGACCGCGTCGGCACGCCCGCGATGTGGCAGTCCGACCGGCTGGCCGAGTTCCGCGGCCACGGGCGCGAAGCGTTCCACAATGGTCTCAGCCGCGAGGCCGTGCAGGCGGCCGTGCGCGTGTCGAGCCGGGTCACCTGGCGGTGGATCGCCGACATCGCGCGGGAAGCGGGCCTGTCCGGTGACGTGCTGTACGGCGCCGCCGAAGGGATGTTCGCCGACGTCGAGACGTCGATGGCCGCCGTCGCGGAGGGCTACCGCGCGGCCGAAGCCGCGGTCGCCGGGACCGGCGAACGGCACCGCCGCCTGCTGCACGCGCTGCTCGGCGGCCGGATACCTGCCGAAGTGGACAGTCTGATCGCCGCGTCCGGGCTGCCGGTGCCCGAGCGGGTCGCGGCGGTGGCGTTCCGCGCGCTGCCCGGTGCCCCGGAGTTCCCGCCGGGGCTGCTGCCGGAGCACGTCCCCGCCGACCCGGCAGGCGACCCGCCGGCCGCGCTGACCCCGGCCCCGGACGTCGACCTGGCCGGCCTCGGCGGGCTGCCGCCGGGCTGGACGGTCGCGGTCGGGCCGCTGGTGCCGCCGTCCGAGGCACCCGAGTCGTTCCGGATCGCCCGCCGGGCGGCCGACCTGGCCGCCCGCGGCCTCCTCGACGCACCGGGCCCGGTGATCTGGTGCCGCGACCACGTGACGACGCTCCTGCTGCTCGCCGACGAGTTCCTGCTCGCGCAGCTGGCTTCGACGACGCTGGAGCCGCTGTCCGGCCTGTCCGGGCGCCGCCGCGAGCAGCTGGCCGAGACGCTGCTGGCGCTGGTCCGGACCCGGGGGAGCGCGCCGGAGCTGGGGCGGCTGCTCGACCTGCACCCGCAGACGGTCCGGGCCCGGCTGAAGAAACTGGCGGAGCTGTTCGGCGACCGGCTGGACGACCCGGCCGAGCGGCTGCGGCTGGAGCTGGCGCTGCTGGCCGAGCGCGCCCTACCGGACCAGGGCTGAGGCCCGCCGTGGTGCGGTCGCGGCCGGCCGCGGGAACACCCACCGCCGGTAGCCCCACCAGCGGAACGCCGTCCCCAGCAGGGTGCCGAGCAGCATCCCGGCGACGAAGTCCGCGACCTCCTGCGTGGCGTAGCCGACGTACGGAACGGCCAGGTGCAGCAGGTACCGCGACACCAGCGGCGGCACGAGGTTCACCGCCACCGCACCCGCGTTCACGGCGAAGAACAGCGTCGCCTCCCGCACCCGCCCGTGGCCGCCACGCGTGGCGAACGACCAGCGGCGGGACAGCAGGTACGCGAACGCCGTGGCAGCGACGGTGGCGACCGCGAGGGCCGTCACCGGCTTCTCCCGGAACACGGTGAACTTCAGGCTGTAGTCGCCCAGTAGGGTGACCCCGTACGCGGCCGAGCCGACGACGGCGAAGCGGAGCAGCTCTCGCGGCTCGGGCATGGTTCCTCCAGGTGGCGCCGACAGGGCGGAGGTCTTTCGATGGCACGGACGGGCGGGGAGGGCGAACTTCCCTCGGTCGCCGAACTGGTGAACCTTTCGCAGACGAGACCGCTGGTGATCCGCGGCGAGCTCGACGCGAAGCTCGCCGAGGAACCGGCCACCGCACCCGCGCCCGACCCCCTGGCGGTGCTGGACGCGGAGCTGGCGGCCGACGAGCGTCCCGAGGAGGCCCCGCCGGCCGACCGGTCCCGCCGCGCGAAGCCCTACGTCCTGGCGGCGGGCGCGGCTGTCGGGCTCGGCCTGGCGGCGGTCGTGCTGTTCCAGCCGCACCAGGTGGGCGGAACGGCGGTACCCCCACCGGGCGCGGCGGTCCCGGCACCGCCACCGCCCACGACGTCGAGCGAAGGGGTGGTGACGATGAGCGCCTCCGCGGCACCCCCGCCGCTCACCGCCCAGGTGCGCGACTCGCCACCGGAGACCACGAGCATGCCGTCCGCGGCGGGCCGTAAACCCGCCCACGCAGAGCCCCCGGCCCCGTCGACGGCGTCGCCGGAGGACCAGTGGCGGGAGTACGTGAGCTCGGTGATCAGCTCCTGGCAGCAGCACCCCCGCGGCAACCGCAACCACTGACCGGCGGGCTTCGGCGGCAGGGCTTGCGGGTGCGACGGCTCGCGGCGGCCGCCGGAAACTGTCGGTGGTTGCCGGTAGCGTGGAAGTCGGGGGGCGGCGCCCCGGCCTGCTCGCGGTGGAGTGAGCTGCTGAGCGGTGGTTTGCCGGAGCCGCCGAGCCCGGTTTCCCGAAAGCTCCGCGGTCGGCGGCGCCGAGCGGTGGTTCGCCAAGCGCCTTCGCGGCCGGAGCCGTTGCGCCCGGTCCGCCGGAACCCCGCGGCCGCAGCCGCCAAACGGCCGCCCCCGCCCGCAGAGCCCCGATCAGCAGCTCGCCGTCGCCGGTTTGCCCGCTATCCGGTCCTTCACGAACGCCAGCACATCCGCGTTGCCCGTGTACACCAGCGTGATGTGGTCCGTGTCGTACGTCTTCCACGTCTCCCGGACCCCGGCCGCGCAGTACGCCTTGTGCAGCGCGTCCGCCTGCGCGAACTGCACCAGCTGGTCGCCCGTCGCGTGGTACAGGAACACCGGTACCCGTGGTGGCGTCCCGCCCAGCTTGTTCTCGTTCAGCCGCGCCACCCACGCCGGTTTGATGTAGCCCGGCGAAGTCGTGTAATCCCCGATCTTCTGGTTCGCGTACGTCGTGAGCAGCTCGAACGTGCACGCGCTCCGCTGCATCTCGGCCAGCTTCGCGCGGCCGTTGTCACTCAGGAACGAGTCCAGCTGCAGCTCCGGGTACGCCCGGTCGAGCCCCAGCAGCGCGTACGCGAACACGCCGAAGCCGAACTTGCCGTCGAGCTGCAGCGTCACCTGGACCAGGTCCGCCGGTACCCCGCCGGCCGCGATGCCGACCAGGTTCAGCTCCGGTGCGTACGCCGGCTGCAGCTCGCCGGCCCACGCCGCCGCGCCGCCGCCCTGGGAATACCCGCGGAACACCACCTTCGCCGACGCCGACAGGCCGGCCGCCGGGAGCCGCTGGGCCGCGCGGACCGCGTCGATCACCGCCGGCCCCTCGGAGCGGCCCACCACGTACGTCGTCTTCGGCTGCGGCTGGTAGCCCTCGTAGTCCGGGACCGCCACCGCGTACCCCGCGTCGAGCAGGTCGTCGAGGCCGGGCTGCTCGTAGAACGCGCCGATGTCGATCATCGCCGACGGCGTGCAGGCGAACGCCGGGCCGTGCGTGCCGGGGGCGAACGCCACGATCGGGGCCGTCGCGCGGTCGGCGCTCTTCGGCACCAGGACCGTGCCGGTGACCGCGTCGGGCTGCCCGAGCGCGTTCGTCGACAGGTACATCACCTGCCACGCGTCGACCGACGCCTTGCGCGGGCCCGCGGAAGACGGCCGCCACCGCAGCACGTCACCCGGCTTGCCCGCCGGCAGCGGGGACGGCGGGACGTAGAACGAGTCGTCGGCGGGACCGGGAGCGGGCGCGGCGGCGGCCGCGGGGGCGAACGCCGTGGTCAGGACCAGCGCCACCAGCGCGGCGAGCACGCGGCGGCCGGTCACGAGCCCGTCCCGTAGACGCGCTTGCAGGTCGCGGACTCGCTGAAGGCGAGGTTCAGCTCCGGGTTGGCCTTGAGGTCCTTGATCGGGCCCTCGGGGTCGCTGAGCTTGCCCATCGTCGCGTCGGCGTCGGAGATGACCCGGCGCAGGCCGGCCTGGTCGGTCACCGTCGCCTGCTCCATCCGGGTCTTCGTCTCGGCGAGCTTGCCCTGCGTCTCGGTGAGGTTGCCGGTCGCTTTGTCCACAACGGACTGTCCATCCGGGACGGGCGGGACGCCGGCGGTGCGGATGCCGCCCGCCATGTCCTCGAGGGCGGACCCGAGCCTGCCGAGGAAGCCGACCATCGCGTCCCGGGTCTTCACCGGGTCGGCGTCGTCGACCGCGGGCGGCTGGGCGAGCTTCGCCGAGCCCGCGGCGACGCCGGTGCACACCTTGTCGACCCAGGCCAGCGCCGCCGGATCGGCGTGGCGGCCCGGGTCGGGCGGGGTGTCCGAAGCGCACGCGGCACACGACAGAAGCGCGGCCGCCGACATCGCGAGCACCGCGCTGTGCATTCTTTTCATGGGTTTCGAAGCTACGCGGCGCGCTCCGGCGCGAGCAAGAACAGAATAGCCGTTTGGCACGCGCGTCAACATTCCGGAACGCGGTTTTGTCACGCGCATCAGCGGTTCGCCGGTGGCGCTGTGCTGGGGAAACCTTCCCCGGACTGCTAGGAAACCGGTCGCGGTGGCGTGCCGGTGTGACAATTTGCCGTGCCCGCGTGACCTTTTTCCGGCAAGCACTTGATCGGAACGAGCGGCGCTCGTTAGCTTACCGTTCGGTAGCGATTTCCGGACGGTCATTTCCAGGGAACGCTCCGCCGTTTCGTATCACTGTTGATACACGGAAGGACCATCGTGAGTCACCCAACTGGCAAGAAGAAGACGGTCGCGGCCGCCGCGGCCGCGGGGGCGGTCGGGCTCATCGCCACCGCGCTCGTCGTCGGGGCGCAGGCCAGCGCCGCCGACCCGATTTCGCTGACGCTGAACTACCACTGCACGTTCCCGCTGGTGGGTTCGCAGTCGCTGAAGGTGGTGATCAACACCGACCTGCCGACCACGGTGAACACCGGGCAGCCGACCGGCGCGTTCGACATCAAGGCCGTGTCCACCATCAACGCGGACACCGTCAGCGGCCTGAGCCTGATCGGCGCCACGACGCTCGAGGGCACCGCCACGGCGAGCGCGACCGTCGCGGCGCCGAGCCTCAACCTGCCGGTCAGCGTCCCGATCACGCTGGACAAGACGAACATCCCGGCGTCCGGCGAGATGAACATCAACGCGGCGGGCAAGACGCCGTCGCTGACCTTCACCCAGCCCGGCCAGGCGAAGATCACCGTCGGCGACCTCAACCTCAAGGTCACCCCGCGCAAGGCCGACGGCTCGGTCACCGGCATCACGCCGGACGGCACGATCGACGCGCCCTGCACGCAGGACAGCGGGCAGAACAACACCCTGGCGACGATCACCATCAACGGCGGTGGCGGGACGACGACCCCGCCCACCACGACCCCGCCGGTCACCACGCCGCCGATGACCACGCCGCCGGTGACGACCCCGCCTACGACCACGCCGCCGGGCGGGGGCATCAAGTACTCCTTCGGCATCACCGGGCAGACCGCGCTCAAGTCGCTCGGCAGCACCGCGCCGATCACCGGCTCGTTCGACGCCGACGTGGACCTGGCCAACAAGAAGTTCACCGGGAGCCTGCAGCTGAACCCGACGCACACCGACTTCAAGCTGTTCGGCTTCCTGCAGGGCAGCTCGGACGTCAAGGTCGTGCAGAACGGCCCGCAGACCGGTGAGCTCGTCGGCACCGGCTTCAAGGCGCACATCAAGTTCGACACGTTCCTCACCACGGTCAACCTGTTCGGCATCCCGATCAGCACCGACCCGAAGTGCGGCACGACCACCCCGTCGACCAGCGAGATGACCACCGGGCCCGGCTTCGACCTGCTCAAGGGCGGCAAGCTGGCGGGCACCTACTCGCTGTCGGCGCTGAAGAACTGCGGTCCGTTCAACGACATCATCAGCGCCTTCGCCAAGAGCGACGGCAACTCGCTGGACCTGACCCTCGCCAAGAAGTGACCGATCTGCCGGCCCCCGCTGCGCGCTGCCTGTGCCGCGGCGGGGGCCGGTGCCACGCCTCGAGAAAGGGAGCGCCCGTGCGGATCGCCCGGTCGTTGCTCGCCGCCTGCGTGCTCGCCCTCGCCTTCGCGACGCCGGCGGCGGCGTCCACGCCGATCGACGAGCAGCTCGGCTTCACCTGCCCGTTTCCGCTGATCGGGCTGCAGAAACTGGACGTGGAGATCAAGGCGTCGTTCGAAGTGCCGTCCGCGCCGGGTGGCACGTTCACGACCGCGGACCTCGCGGTGGCGGTGACCGTGCCGGACAAGTCCGCCCGCGGTCTGGCCCTGGTCGGCGCGGCGAGCATCGAAGGGACGGCGTCCGCAGGGGTGACGCTGGCCAACGGCCCGCTGACGCTGCCGCTCGCCCTGCCGCTGACGGTGGCGAAGACCGCCGTGCCGCCTTCGGGGGCGTTCACCACGAACGCGTCCGGTTCGGTCCCGCCGGTGCGGCTGCCGAACGCGGGGAAGACCACCCTCACGATCGGCGGCTTCAGCACCCGCCTCACGCCGAAGAAGGCGGACGGCTCGTACACCGGGCTGGGCTCGTTCACCTCGGACTGCACGCTCGACCCCGGCCAGGACCCGGTGCTGCTGAGTTTCGACCTGGGGGCTGCCCGCGACTACGGCGTGACCGGCTCGACGACGGTGAAGGCGCTGGGGGCGAGCGCGCCGCTCACCGGGTCCTTCGCGGGGTTCAGCCCGGGATTCGACCGGACGCGGGCGGAGTTCAAGGTGTTCGGGTTCGTGCCCGGGACAGCCGACCTGCAGTTCGGCCCGGACGGCCCGCAGACCGGCGAAATCACCGGTGACGGCTTCGTTGCGCACGCGAAGCTCGCGCTGGCCTTGCCGCAGGTGACGCTGTTCGGGCTGCCGGTCGCGGACGCGGGGTGCCGGGCGAGCGCCCCGATCCCGGTCGACCTGAAGACGGGACCGGGCTTCGCGCTCGCGTCCGGCGGGCCGGTGAGCGGGCAGTACACGGTCCCGGCGCTGACCGGGTGCGGCACGTTCACCCCGTACCTGAGCTCCCTGGTGCAGGGCGACGGGAACACGTTCGCCCTGACGTTGACTGCGCGCTGACCCCCGCTCACCTCCAGCCGGTATTGGTGGAGGAATGCGCCGAACCACTGTGGGGACCCTGGTCGTTGTCACGCTGCTCGCCACCGCCGCGCCCGGGGAGGCGGCCGGCCTGAGCCGGGACCCCGTGGCGGTGATCTACGACCGGGACCACGCGCTTCACGTGCTCGACGGCGGCGCCACCGACGACGAGCTGACGCTGCGCACGCAGACGCTGGCGTCGAGCGCGTGGGCGTTCTTCCGCGGCACGTCCCCGCTGTACTACCGCGACCTCGGCGAACTGCCGGCGTCCGCCTACGCCACCGCGGGCGGCGACGTGTGGCTGACCGGCGACGCCCACCTGGAGAACACCGGGGCCGACCGCGGGGCCGACAACGAGGAGCAGTTCGCCGTCACCGACACCGACGACGCCTGGCGCGGGTCGTGGACGTGGGAACTGCGCCGCGAAGCCGTGTCGATCGTCCTCGCCGGGCGGGCGGACGGCCGCAGCGCGAGCCAGATCGCCGCCGATGTCGACACGTTCGTCGCCGAGTACGCCCAGTGGATCGCGAAGTTCCACGGGACGAACGACGAAGCGACCTGGCGGCTGACCTCGAGCAACACCTCCGACCTCGTCGGTGACCTGATCGACGATTCCGCCGGTGACAAGCGGGCCGACCTGATCGCCAAGTGGACCACCGGCGGCCACTTCAAGGACGACCCGCAGCTCCAGGCCGTCCCGGCGGCCACGCGCACCCAGCTCGTGAACGCGGTCGCGGCCTACCGGACCACCGCGGGCAAGCCGCTCAAGGCGTCCGAAGCCGTCGTGAAGGACGTCCGCCGCCGGACCGGCGCGGGCACCGGGAGTCTGGGCCGCTTCCGCTGGTACGTGCTCGTCGAAGGGGACACGACGGCGAACTCCGACGACCGGATCCTGGAACTCAAGCAGCAGGTCGACCCGGCGCCCAAGCAGCTCGCGCCGAACGCCACCACGCTGACCGGCGGCCAGCGCCCGGCGCTGGCCCTGCGCTGGCTGGCCAACCAGTCGGACCCGCTGGCCGGCTGGGCGAGCGTGGGCAGCACGCCGGTGCTCGTCAAGGAGAAGTCGCCGTTCGCCGAGGACCTGAAGATCGGCGACCTGACGACGTCCGCGATCTGGGACGACACCGTCCGGGACGTCGGGCGCCTGCTGGCCGCCGCGCACTCCCGCGCCGACCAGGACATCGCCGGCACCGGGCTGGCGTACTCGGCGGACGCGGCGATCGACGGCGCGATCACGTCCGTCTCCGGGCTGCAGGCCGAAACGCGGGCGTTCGCGACGAGCTACGCCGACCAGGTCACCAGCGACTGGCAGGCGTACGTCACCGCCAAGAACAGCGGCCGCCCGCTGTTCTGATCATCGGCGCGGCCGGAACATCAGCGTGAACCCGGCGCCGGAGAGGACCAACGCGGCCAGGAAGAAGCCGCCGTGCACCAGGTTGCGCGTCACGACGTCCCCGACGAGCTGCACCACCAGGTCCACGATCCCGAGCCCACCGGCCACCGCGAGCACGGGACGGGCACCACGCCGGCCCCGGAACGCCGCGTGGACGAGCAACGCCCAGAGCCCGCCGCAGCCGGCGAACAGGAAGACGGCGACCGGGAGCGGGACGGCCCCGGTGATCGCGGTGTGGCTGCCGGTCAGCCGCCCGGCCAGCGACCCGAGGAACCAGCACGCCGCCGCACCCCACCAGGCGAGTGCCGCGGACCGGGCCATCCGGGCAGCGTAGGCGCGAAATGCCCGGTTCGGCTCCGGCCGTGACCCGAACCGTTATCGACCCGGTGTCACACCGGGGTGCTATAAAACGCTTCCCCGGTGGGACCGGTTTCGCGGCCGTAGGCGGCGGTGGCCGGTGCCGCTAGGGTTGATCGTCTGGAAGTGCTGGCTCAAGAGCAGCCGAACGGGAGACGCCGGTGACCGCCGCGCTCGACTCATCGTGGGATCCCCGCACGCGCCTGCGGGTGCTGCTGATCGAGGACGACGACGGCGACGCGCTGCTGGTCGAGGAAATGCTGGCGGACACGGCCGTGCCGTACTCGCTCGAACGCGTCGAAACGCTCGCCGCCGCGCTGGGCGGCCCGCTCACCGCCGACTGCGTCGTGCTCGACCTCCAGCTGCCCGACGCCATGGGGCTGTCCGGCCTGACCAAGCTCGGCCAGCACGCCCCCGGCGTCGCGGTGGTCGTCCTGACCGGGCAGCACGACCAGGCCACCGGCGTCGCCGCGGTCGCCGCCGGCGCGCAGGACTACCTCGTCAAGGACCAGGTCGACGGCCCGCTGCTGGTGAAGGCGCTGCGGTTCGCCCGCGAACGCAAGCGCGCCGAGCAGGTCGAGCAGCAGTTCCTCCAGCAGCAGCTGCTCGCGCGGGAGAACGCGCGGCTCGAACGCGGCCTGCTGCCCAGCCCGCTGCTGCGCGACCCCCACCTCGACCTGGCCGCCCGCTACCGGCCCGGCCGCAACGGCTCCCTGCTGGGCGGCGACTTCTACGACGCCATCGAGCTCGCCGACGGCACGGTGCACATGATGATCGGCGACGTCTGCGGCCACGGCCCGGACGAGGCCGCGCTCGGCGTCGCGCTGCGGATCGCGTGGCGCTCCCTCGTCATGGCCGGCCTGCCGATGGCCGACGTGCTGAGCATGGTCGAGCGGGTGCTGGTGCACGAGCGGATCGAGCCGCTGTTCGCCACCGTCTGCATGGTCGTCGTCGCCCCGGACCGGCGGTCCCTGCGCCTGTCGCTGGCCGGGCACCTGCCGCCGCTGCTGCTCACGCCGGGGGACGGGCACCTGCTCTCCGGCGAGCGCCTCGGCGTCCCGCTCGGGGTCGTCGAGGGCGCCAAGTGGGACGCACTGGACGTCCCCCTGGAGCCGGGGTGGTCGCTGCTGCTGTACACCGACGGCGTGTTCGAGGGCCGTGTCGGGGCCGGGTCCGAGCGGCTGGGCCACGAGCGGATGGCCGCCCTGGTGCTCGACATCAAGCGCTCGACCGGGATCCACAGCCACGCGCTCCTGGACGAGCTCATCGCCAGGGCCGAACGGCTCAACTCCGGCCCGCTCGACGACGACGTCGCCCTCGCCCTGCTCAGCCACGACCCGGGAGACACGGCCGATGAGCGGTGACGCACGCGGCTGGCCGATCGGCCGCCGCCTGGCCATCCTCGCCGCCGTCGAGGCGGTGCTGCTCGTCGCCGCGCTGGTCGCCGGCGGGATCGCGCTGCAGAACCTCACCGAGGCCCGGACGCGCCTGCTCGACGTGATCGGCCCGCAGCGCCTGGCCGCGATCCAGCTGTCCACCGCGCTGCTCAACCAGGAAAGCGGCGTCCGCGGCTACCAGCTCGGCCGCCAGCCGGAGTTCCTCGTCCCCTACACCGACGGGATGCGGGCCCAGGAAGCCGCGGTCACCCAGCTGCGGCAGCTCGGTGCCGACCCGGGCACCGCGATCGGCGACGACCTGGCCGCCGTGCTGCGGGCGGCCACCGCCTGGCAGGACGCGGCCGCCCCGACCATCGCGCCCGGCGCGCCCCCGGTCACCGCGGCCCAGGTCGAGCGCGGCCGGACGCTGTTCGTCGACGTCCGCACGGCCCTCGACGCCCAGCTCGACCACCTCGCCGCGATCCGCGACGCCGGCCGCGCCGACCTGGACGGGGCGGCGAGCTTCCTCAACGCGATGTTCGTGGTCATCGGCGCGCTGGTGCTGCTGCTGTTCGTCGGCCTGTTCGCCGGGCTGCGGCAGGTGATCACCCGGCCGATCCTGCGGCTGGCCGGCGAGGTCCGCCAGGTCGCCGACGCCGACATCCACCACCCGGTGCACGGGAGCGGGCCGCGCGAAATCGCCCAGCTCGGCGCCGACGTCGAGGCGATGCGGCAGCGCATCCTCGACGAGGTCGCCGAGCTCGAACGGGCGCACGCGCTGCTGGACCGGCGCACGCGCGAGGCCGAGGAGTCCAACGCGATGCTGGACCGCCGCACCCGCGAACTCGAGCGGTCGAACGCCGACCTGGAGCAGTTCGCCTACGTCGCTTCGCACGACCTGCAGGAACCGCTGCGGAAGGTGGCCAGCTTCTGCCAGCTGCTCCAGCGGCGCTACCAGGGCCTGCTCGACGAGCGCGGCGAGCAGTACATCGAGTACGCCGTCGACGGCGCGAAACGGATGCAGGTGCTGATCAACGACCTGCTGGCGTTCTCGCGGGTCGGCCGGAAGCCGGGCGAGCACGTCGTGGCCGACGCGGGCGCGCTGGTCGACGACGCGCTCGCGAACCTGGAGGTGGCGCTGTCGCTCAGCGGCGGCAAGGTCTCCCGCGGCGAGCTGCCCGAGGTGCGCGTCGAGCCGGCGCTGATGACGGCGGTGTTCCAGAACCTGATCGGCAACGCGCTGAAGTTCAAGGGCGAGACACCGCCGGAGGTGCGGGTCACCGCGGAACGCGACGGCGGCGAGTGGGTGTTCTCGGTGGCGGACAACGGGATCGGCATCGACGCGGAGTACGCCGAACGGGTGTTCGCGCTGTTCCAGCGGCTGCACACGCGCTCGGCGTACCCGGGCACCGGCATCGGGCTGGCCCTGTGCCGCCGGATCGTCGAGTACCACGGCGGCCGGATCTGGCTCGACACCGAAGCCGCGGACACGACTTTCCGCTTCACCCTGCCCGCCCTCGAGGACAAGGGGAACGCATGACGCAGGTGCCTGCCCCGATCGACATCCTGCTCGTCGAGGACGAC
This sequence comes from Amycolatopsis vancoresmycina, assembly GCF_000716785.1. Lineage (GTDB taxonomy): Bacteria > Actinomycetota > Actinomycetes > Mycobacteriales > Pseudonocardiaceae > Amycolatopsis > Amycolatopsis vancoresmycina. The sequence goes on along the minus strand of NZ_JNYY01000004.1, from coordinate 10,920 downwards.
CCCGGGGACGTGCTGATGACCCGGGAAGCGTTCGCGCACCACAAGATCCGCAACCCGCTGCACGTCGCGGAGGACGGCGTCGAGGCGCTGCGGTTCCTCCACCGCGAGGGGCCGTTCCGGGAGTCGCCGCGGCCGGGGCTGATCCTGCTCGACCTCAACCTGCCCCGCAAGGACGGCCGGGAGCTGCTCGGCGAGATCAAGCAGGACCCCGCGCTGCGCACGATCCCGGTGGTCGTGCTGACGACTTCGGAGGCGGAGGAGGACATCCTGCGCAGCTACGAGCTGCACGCCAACGCCTACGTCACCAAGCCGGTCGACTTCGAGAAGTTCGTCGAAGTGGTCCGGAAGATCGACGACTTCTGGGTCACCGTCGTGCAACTCCCGCACCGGTAGCCGTTTCGCGGTGAGTGGGGCACGATGGGAGGCCGTGACCCCTTCGACCCCGGAGCTGCCCGCCAGCGAGCTGGCGGTCACGCTGGACTGGCGCGGCCGCACCGCGGTGCTCGCCGTCGCGGGCGAAATCGACCTGGTCAGCGCACCGGAGTTCGGCGAAGTCGTCGACGTGGTGCTGGCCCGCGAGCCGGAGAAGCTGGTGGTCGACCTGCGTGCGGTGACGTTCTTCTGCTCGGCGGGGCTGCAGGTGCTCGCGGCCGCCCACCGCAGGCTGGCCGAGCACTCGCTGCGGGTCGTGAGCGATTCGGCGGTGACATCGGGACCGCTGCGGACGACCGGCCTCGACACGTGGATCGGCGTCCACACCACGGTCGGCGAAGCACTCGAGTGAGGCGAACGCGGATGCAGGAACCGTTCCGGTGCCACGGTGTGCCCGCGGTCCCGGCCGCCCTCCGCCGCCTGCGTCACGACCTCATGGCGTGGGTACTGGCGGCGGGCATCGACGAGCGCCGCGCCGGCGACATCGTGCTGGCCAGCTACGAAGCACTGGCGAACGTGGCCGACCACGCCTACGACGGCACGGGGGACGGCCTGGTGGACGTCGACGCCTCGGCGTACCCGGACCGCGTCGAGGTGGTGATCACCGACCACGGCCAGTGGCGGGCACCGGTCCCGGACACCCAGCCGGTTTCGTTGCGGGGCCGGGGTTTGCTGCTGCTGCGGGCGAGCGCGGACCGGGCGGACATCTCGTCGGGCGATGCGGGCACGGTGGTGACGCTGGCCTGGGACCTGGACCCGGTCCCGGACGCGCGCTGAACGGGAACAGGCCCGCGGCCGGGCGGCCGCGGGCCTGGCCACGCTCAGCGCCGCCGCCGGGTCCGCTTGCGGCGGCGCAGCCGCCACCGCCGGGTGCTCGCCGAGCCGAGTTTCACGGCGAGGTCCAGACAGGTCAGCACCTGCGCCGCGATTTCGAGGTGGTCACGGATTCCCATGCCGGTCACATCCTTCGTTCGAGTAGCGATGTATCCGGAGTACGGGCGGAGGGCATTGTTCGGGGCGTTCGCCGAACGTTCGCCGAACCCGGCGCGACGGCGCCCGGGCCGGGCGTTCGTTCGACGTTCGGCGGCGAACAGCGAGGAGGGGTTCGGTGAAGGGCAACAGGCTCGACCCCGTGGACCGGAACGCCCCGCCGGCGATGCGGGAGCTGGCGCAAGGACTGCGCCGGGCGATGGCCGATGCCGACTACACGGTCCTGCGAGCGCTGGCTGAAGACGCGCGACTGGCGGCGTCGACCGTTTCCAACGCGTTGAGCGGAAAGAGCGTGCCGTCCTGGCGCACGACGCAATTCCTCCTGAGGACCTGCGGCGTCGAGCCCGGCCTCGAGTGGTCCAGGGTCTGGGAGGCGGCGAGGGACGCCGAACAGTCGCTGGACGGCTCCGCCGCCGACGAACCGGAGCTCGACCGCGACGCAGTCGTCGTCTCGCGGCAGCCCGAGGTTTCGATCTGGCCGCCCACGGGCAACCTCCCCGCCCGGGTGCGGGGCCGGGATGCGATCCTCGCCCACCTGACCGGGCTGGTCGCGGAGCCGAAGCCGATGCTGCAGGTCCTGCACGGTCTGGGTGGCTGCGGCAAGACGACCATCGCGCTGGAGACGGCCCGGCTGGCCCGTGAGGCCGACTACCCGGTGTACTGGGTGTCGGCCGCCGAACGCGGTGGGCTCGCGGCCGGGATGCGGGAGATCGCCCGTGAACTACGTGTCCCGGCCGACGAGCTGGGGCAGTCGTGGACGGGCCGGGCCGACGTGATGGACCTGCTGTGGCGGCACCTCGATGCCGCGCGCCAGCCGTGGCTGCTGGTGGTCGACAACGCCGACGATCCCGAGATCCTGGCCGCGCCCGGGGGAAACCCCGGCGACGGGACCGGGTGGGTCCGGCCGAGCCGGGCCGGGACCAGCCTGCTGACGTCCCGGGTGGGCAGCCCCGAGGTTTGGGGCAGCCAGGCCGAGCGGCACCAGATCGGCGTGCTGGCCGACGACGACGCCGCGGACGTCCTCGTCGACCTCGCCGGCCACGCCGGTGACCGGGCGCAGGCGCAGGCCCTCGCCGAACGGCTCGGCGGCCTGCCGCTGGCGCTGCGCTCGGCGGGCAGCTACCTCGGCCGCACCGCGCGCGGGGCGGGCTTGCTGCGCGGCCCGGCCCGGATCGCCACGTTCGCCACGTACCGCCAGGCCCTCGGCGACATCGGCACGGACCTGCTCGACGAAGGCCTGTCGCGGCCGAACGAAACCGACCGGCTGGAGCGCCTGCACCGCGTGCTGATCAGCCGTACGTGGGAGATGAACCTCGATCTCCTCGACAGCCAAGGGATCACCCAGGCCCGTCCGCTGATGCGGTTGATCTCTTGCTTCGCGCCGGCCCCGCTTCCGGCCGAGCTCCTGGTCCAGGACGGCCCGGGCGCGCCGTCGGTGGACGACCTCGAGCGGGCGCTGGAGGCGCTCGTGGACCTCGAACTGCTTTCGGTGCCGCGAAGCCAGGGGACGGAGACGGACGCCCTGGCCACCAGCTGCGTCGTCGTCGGCCACCGGCTGGTCCTGGAAGCGACCCGGAGTCGGCTGCTCAAGTCGAAACCGGCGGAGCAGCGGAGCACCTGGCGGGCCGCGGCGCGGCTGATCACCAAAGCGGCCGAGCCCGCGCCGGAGTCATCGGAGAACTGGAACTGGTGGCGGGTGGTCCTGCCGCACGTGGCTGCGCTCGTGGCCGCCGTGCCGGATACGGACGAAGACCTGCTCGTCGAGGTCCTGCGGGCCGGGGTGCGCGCGTTCGCGTACATCTCGTTCTCAGGCACCTTCGACGGCGCTAGCGCCTACTGCGAGCTCGTGCTGAAGCGCGCCCTCGTGCTGCCCGAGAACCACCCGGTCCGGCTCGCGGCCCGCCACCGCGCGCTGCTCAGCGGTTCGGCTTCGAACGACCAGGCGGTGCGAGAGTTCACGGACATCCTGGCGCGGCAGGTCGAGGTGCTCGGTCCGGACGCCCCCGACACCCTCATCACCGATCACCAGCTGGCGCAAGCCCTCTCGGAGACTCAGGGCAGGCTGGTCGGGCTCCGCGCGATGCGGAGAGTGGCGGCACGGCGTGCGGAGCTCTTCGGTTCGGCGGACCCCTACACGCTCGTGTCGCAGAGCGAACTCGTCTCGATCCTCTTCGCGCTGGATCGCCGGGACGAAGCCGAAGAGCTGCTGCGTAGGGTGGTGGACGACTGTCGGCGCCTGCTCGGCGAGTCGGATCACTACACGATCATCTGGACGGCCAGGCTGGCCCGGGCGCTCATCCGGCGCGGTGCGGCCGACGCCGACCTGGAGCAGATGTTCCCGGGGTACGACCGGCGGGTCACGCCGCTGGCGGCGCGGATCGAGGTCGCCCAGGTGATGGGTTTGCTCGGACGGCTGCCGGAGGCGGAACGCGAATACCGCGAGATCCTCGGCCAGCTCGCTGCGGCGGGGCTGCAGCGAACCGACCGGTATCGGACCACGCTGCGTTCGCTCGCCAGGAACCTGATCAAGCAGGGCAACGAAGCGGAAGCCCTCGAACTGCACGCTCGGGTCGTCGAGTCCTCGGGTGATACCGGCATCTTCGGGTTCGCTGTGCGCTTCGACCACGCCGTGCTGCAGCAGGACACCAAGCGAGTGGAGGAAGCCGAGCACGGATTCCGCGCGCTGCTGGAGAACGTCGCCGAGGTGGAGGCCGAAGAACGGGGGTGGGAGCTGGAGGTTCGCGAACGTCTCGCGTCGATGTTGACGGCGCAGAACCGGGAGGTCGCCGCCGAGCGGGCGGCACGCGTGGTCGTGGAGCAAAGCCAGGAGGTGCTCGGGTCGGTGCACCGGCGCACCCTCACGGCTCTCTGGGACCACGCGCGATGCCTGGAGCGGCTAAGCCGTCCCAGAGCGGCTCTCGCCGCCTACCGCGATTGTCTTCGCGCCGAATCACAGGTACTTCCCGCGGACAACCTCAACTTGCTCATCACCCGGGTGAAGATCATCCGCCTGCGGTTCGAGCTGGACGAAATCGGCATCGAAGCGGCGCTGGCCGAGTTCTCCGCCCTGCCGTGGGAAGACAAGAGCAAGCGGCGTGAAACCGAACACCGGGCGCTGGTGGTCGCCGGCGCGCGCAAGCAACGTTTCGGTGATCCCGAGGCGGCAGTGCGCTGCCTCGAAGATCTCGAAGCCCGGTACCGCGAAGACGGGACGGCCGACGCGCTGCGCGAGTTGCTGTGGGACTTCACCCTACTGCTGGACGACCTGGACCGGCCGGCGGAAGCACTCGCCAAATGCCGCGCGTACCAAGACCTCCTTTCGGCCCTTCCGGAGCGCGAGACGAACAGTGAACTGCTCGCCGCCCGGCGTGCCGTCGGCTTACAGCTGCAACTCGGGGAGATCTCCGAAGAGGAGGGCATCCGGCGGTATGAAGGCATGCTCGAGGGGTACCGCGACGAGTTCGGGCCTTTCGCGGACGCCGTGCTGCAGCTCCGGCGGCGCATCGCCCGGCTGCGCGCCGATGTCGATCGCGCCGAACGCGAGCTGCGTGAGCTGGTCGGGATCTGCCGCGAGCGTCGTGCCCCCGAGGACTTCGCGAGCAGGTCGATGTCCTGGCACCTGGCGGTCTTCCTGATGGACCGGGAACGCTTCGAAGATGCGCTGGTCGTGCTCGAGGAGTGCCACGCCGTGCAGCTGGCCACCTTCGAAGACGCCAAACACCTCGATATCCTTCGGGCAAAGGGTCGGATCATCCTGTGCCGCTCGAAGCTGGGACTCCTGGGCACCGATGCCGCGGCCGCCGAGTACCGGCAGCTTCTGGCCGATGTCGTCGCCGTGGGGCCCGAAGGTGCCAAGACCGCCGTAAAGGTCCGGGAAGCGTTACGGGAGCTGGACGAATCACCGGCCGCCTGAAAGCGCGGGCGGGCACGGACCCGTGCCCGCCCGCACGACCTCAGCTGTGGGTCACCGCTCCGGTCTTCGGGTCCAGCTCGACCTTCCGGGCCTTCGGCCACCAGAAGTCGAACATCCCGTTCAGCGACCCCGCGCGCGTGTCGAACGACGAGTCGCCGATGCGGCCGGCGAACCAGTTCTCCTCGATGAACTTCAGCACCGACGTCTGGTCCGTCAGCGTGTGGTCGACGTGGTTGACCTTGCTGAACGGCGAAATCACCAGCAGCGGCAGGCGCGGGCCGTAGCCGCAGCGGTCCGCGTACGTGCCCACCGTCGTCGCCTTCGCCGTGCAGACCGACTGGTCCTGCGAGGCGTCGTGGGAGCCGTTGAGGATCGGGGACTTCTGGTGGTCGTACCAGCCGTCCGAGTCGTCGTAGGCCAGGACGATCGCCGTCGAGCGCCAGTCCGGGGACTGCTGGATCTTGTTGATCTCGCTGACCACGAACTGCTGCTCGTCCAGCGGGTCCGAGTAACCCGCGTGGCCGTCCTGGTACTCCGGGGCCTTCAGGAAGCTGACCGCGGGCATCGAGCCGGCCTGCAGGGCGTCGTTGAAGTCGCTGATGTCGTACTGGTGGTTCGCGCGGTCGGTCTGGCCGATCGCGTGCACCGACGTCGGCGCCAAGTGCTTCGGGTTCGCCGTCGACGGGTAGTACTGGAACGGCTCGTGGTGCGGGCTGTAGTCGACGACCGCGTTGCCGCCCACGTTCGTGTGCTTCTGGCCGCACACCGCGTAGCCGCCCGCTTCGCCGGTCGGGCGGAAGCCGCCCTGGAACCAGCCCCACGTCACGTGGCGCTGGTTGAGCAGGTCGCCGATGTTGCGGCCGTGCATCGTGGCCAGGTTGTCCTTGCTCGTGTGGTTCTTGTCCGAGCAGTCGTCCCAGGCCGGGTCCGGGTCGTTGATGACCGTGCCGACGCCGTTCGCGTCCGGCGACTGCACCGCGTACGCGTCGCTGACCGGCGTGTGCGTCACCGGGTCGACCGCCTGGGCGCCGTGCGTCTGGCCCGAGATCAGGTTGAGCGCACCCGGCGTCGACGGGCCGAACACCGTGTTGAACGAGTTGTCGTTCAGCGCGTAGTGCTGGGCGTAGTTCCACATGCCCGTGACGGTGTTGCCGTCGTAGTAGTCCATCACCAGGCCGGGCTCGCCGAACAGGATCGGCTGGCCGGTGCACTTGTCCGTCTCGGTCTTCTCGACGAACTTGTCCATCTTGCCGCCGTTGAAGGCGGCCTGCTCCGCGCCGTAGTTGTGGTTCTGGTCGCAGGTCATGGCCTGCTCGTGCGTCAGCCGCTTCGGGTCGTACGCGTTCGGGTTGGCGGTCAGCAGCTTGTGGTCGAGGCCGTTGACCTTCGGCGTGCCGTGCGCGGCGGTGAACGGGGTGCCGTCGGTGTTGGCCGCGTCCGGGTAGGTGCCGAAGTAGTGGTCGAACGAGATGTTCTCGCCGAAGATCACCACGACGTGCTTGATCGGGGTCGCCGTGGGGATCCACTGCGCCGGGAACGGGTGCAGCGGCTGGGCGTCCGCGGTGCTCGCCGCGGAGCCGGTGGCGACGGCCAGGACGGCCACCGAGGCGAGGGCCCCGGCGCCGAGCAGGCCACGCCGTCGCCGGCGGGTTCTGGTGTCCACTGTGGATTTCCTTTCGTGGTGGGGTTCGCTCACGCGAGCAAGGAGCGCCCGAAGTGGTCGTCCGGGCCGGTGACGCCCGGCAGCGCGAAGAAGTAGCCGCCGCCGAACGGGGAGATGTAGTCGGTCAGTGGTTCGCCGGCCAGCCGTGTCTGGACCGCCTCGAACTGGCGCTCGAGGTCCTGCTGGTAGCAGACGAAGAGCAGGCCCATGTCCAGGTTGCCGTTGCTGTCGACGCCGCGGTCGTAGTTGACCGCGCGGCGCAGGATCCGGCTGGCGTCGGTCTCCGGCGTGCGCGGATTGGCCTTCCGGATGTGGCTGGTCAGCGGGATGACGGTACCGATGGGGTCGTCGGCGTAGCGGGGGACGTCGGTCTCGGCGGTGCCGTCGAGCGGGGCGCCGGTGTCGCGGCGGCGGCCGAACATGTTCTCCTGTTCGGCCAGCGAGACCCGGTCCCAGAACTCCACCAGCATCCGGATCAGCCGGATGACCTGGTAGCTGCCGCCCGCGGTCCACGCGGGTTCGCCGGTCGTCCACACCAGACTGTCCAGTTCGGACTCGGTGGGGTTCGAGGTGCCGTCCTTGAAGCCCATCAGGTTCCGCGGGGTGCCCTCCGGCCGCGGCGGCGAGCTGAAGCCGTTGAGCTTCCAGCGCAGCTGCATGCCGCCGCGGGTGGCGCGGGCGATGTCCCGCAGGGCGTGCAGCACGGTGTCGGTGGAGTTCGCGGAGAGGACGAGGCTGAGATCGCCGTGGCACTGGGCGGGGTCGAGGGCGTCGTCCGGGAACGTCGTCATCGGCTTCAGCTTGGCGGGCTTGAGTTTCGCGAGCCCGTACCGGTCGTCGAACAGGCTCGCCCCGACGCCGAGGATGACCCCGAGATCCCCGCCGGGCACGACGGGCCCGAGCACACCGGAGTCGGCGGGCGGCGCGGTGATGCCGAGGGACGCGGGCGCGCCGCCGCCGGTGAGGAACCGCGCCCGGTCGGTGATGGCACGGAACAGCTCGGTGAGCTCGGCCTTGGAGGAAGCCACGGCGTCGAAGGAGGCGACGATGGTCTGGGTGGGCGGTTTGCGCAGGATGGCGGCCTGGTTCCGGCCGTGGAAGGGCACCGGAGAGGTGCTGTCGGTGACGGCGGAGGACGCCCCGAGCCCGGCCCCGGCGGCCACGGTGAGACCGGCACCCATGGCGGCCCGGCGGAGGAAGGAACGGCGGGGGAGGCCGGTCACGAGGTCCTCCTCGGCTCGGCGATCGCCGCGATCGGGGCCAGGAGTTCCGTCAGCTCGCTCACGTCCGCGTTCAGCTTCTGCCGCTCCGGGCGGCTCAGGTCCGCGGGACGGCGCCACGTTCCGTCCGGGCGGTGGGCCGCGTCCAAAGCGGACTGCGTCCGGTTCAGCCAGCTGTCCACCTTGGACAGGTCTGGGTACCGCGGCGCCAGCAGCGGTCGCAGCACATCGAGCACCGCGCGGGTGCCGTCGAGGTTGGCGCGGGCGGTGGCCAGGTTCGTGCCGCTGCCGTAGTCGGTGCGGGCGGTCAGTTCGAACTGCAGGGTGTTCTCCATGATCTCGTGCGCGCGCAGGCCCAGGTCGTTGCCGTCGACCTGGCTGGTGGCGAAGGACGTCTGCAGTGCGCGGGCGTCGGTGTCGAGCTGGTCGGCCACGGCGGCGAGCGCGCCCAGGTCTTCGCCGTGCCAGAGGCCCTGCTCCAGGCGGTGGAAGCCGGTGAAACCCGGGTCGGCCGCGCCGCCGGGGAGGCCGTCGGCCGTTCCGTTCAGCGCGCCGTCGGAGTCGCCGAACGCGTCGTAGGCCGCGCCGAGCCGCTCGTACGTCAGGTGGGCCGTCAGCCAGGCCGCCTGGCTCGCCGCCCGGTCGCCGCCGTGGACCGTGGTCTTCAGCGCGCCGGTGTTCGCGACCAGCTCGGCCAGGCCCGTCGTGACGTGCTGCTGGTACGCCTTGAGCGGGCCGAGCAGGTCGTCGTGCGTCACCGGCGCGACACCCGGGCCGGTCCGCTCGGCGCCGCCGGTGACCTGCACGGCGGGGCCGACGATCGCGGCCGCGTCCTCGGGCAGGCAGCGGAACGCGTAGCTGCCGTTGCCCAGGTTGACCTGCAACGGCCGGGTCGTGGCCGCGCCGAGGCCCTCCACCTCGCCGTAGATCACGCCGGTCGCCGGGTCGATCAGGTCGACCTCGGCGGTCACCGACCCGGTGTTGTGCAGGCGGAACGTCTGCGGCCCCGGCTTCGGGTCCGCCCAGCCGGTGCCGCACGCCGAGCGCGAGACCGCGATCTCGGGGTCGCCGGCGGCCGCGCTGTCCGGCAGGAACGCCACGACGGTGGCCGCCCCGGCCGCGAGCAGCAGCACCACCGCTCCCGCGATCCAGCGAGCACGTACTGACCCCGGCACGCGCACTCTCCCGTCACTCGATCGGACCATCACCGGTCACGGATTATGCGAGCCTATCGCCCGCAAAACCGCATCGGATCCAATCGAAAGAGGGAAGTTCACCCGGTCTTCAGCCTGCCGAACACGAAAGAGGGAGGATTCAGACGTATCCCTGTGTCAGTTCTGCGTGTTCTGTCTCGTTCGGGATGTTCGACCGGTTTGGCCAGGTCACGGCAGCGGGACGCCGGTCTCGAGCAGCGTCTTGAGGCTGGACAGCAGCGCGGGCCAGCCCTGGCTGCACATCGCCAGCGTCGTGCTGTCGTCGTCGAAACCGTCGTGCAGCACCGTCAGCTTCACCATTCCGCCCTGCGGTTCGAGGGTGAAGGTCACCTTCGTCCGGCTTTCCCGCTGCAGTTTCGCGAGCGTTTCCGCGTCGACGCCGTTCGCGTCAGCCCATTCCGCCGTGAAAGTGTGCCAGGTGTACGACAGCCTGTGAAAGGGTTTCGATTCGAGGACGACCTGCTCCGGGTCTGCCGTTTTTGCGCCGCTCTCGGCCCAGGTCATCGACGAGCCCGGTGCCCAATCGGTTTCGAAGGAAACGCCCCAGTACTGGCGCGTGAAAGCCGGATCGGTAAGCGCTTGCCAGAGCTTTTCCGGCGTCGTGTTGATGTAGGTCGTGTAAGCGAACTCGTTCATCGGTGCGGACTCCAAAGCTCGTTTCAGGTCGGCCAGCGCGCCGGCCCGCCGCCGGTCGTAGCGGGTCATCCAGCGCTCGGCGATCGCGTTGATCGGCGCGGCGTCGAGGTGGTGCAGCTTCTCCCGGCCGCGCCAGGTGGTCGTGACCAATCCGGCCGCTTCGAGCACGCCGAGGTGCTTGCTCACCGACTGGCGCGCCATCGCCAGCCCCGCGCACAGCTCGCGCAGGGTCTGGCCGTTGCGCTCGTTGAGCACGTCCAGCAGCTGACGGCGGCTGGGATCGGCCAGCGCCTTGAACACCTCGTCCATCGCGCCTCTCCGCAGACATGCAGCCGGTTGGCTGCCTATTCAAGATAGGCAGCCAACCGGCTGCATGTCAACCGGGGGTCACCGGAAGCGGATCACCGTGATGCCGGCGAGGACGAAGAAGACGAGGAAGACCAGCGTGCCGGTCTGCCCGCCGGAGGAGCGGGTGATCACCTGGTCGACGGCGCCGGTCAGCCGCACGCCGCACTCGGCGACGACGGTGTGCCGCCCGGCTTCGATCCGGGTGAACTCGACCGGCGCGGTGAAGGCGCCCGAGCCGTCGGCGAAGGCGGAGCCGACCTCGGCGCCGTCCGACATCAGCGTCACCATGCGGCCCGGCTGGCAGCCCTGCCCGGACGCGGAGAGCGTCTCGCCGGGCTTGATGCTCGGGCGGTCGAGCACCAGTTCACCGGGCTTCGGCGCGGTGCTGGACGTCGTCGGGACGCCGGGCGTGGCCGGGGTGGTGGTCGTCGGCGGCGCGCTCGTGGTGGTCGGCGGGGTGGTGGTCGACGGGGTGGCGGGGGTCGTGGTGGTGCCCGGCCGGGT
>NZ_JNYY01000003.1 GCF_000716785.1 Amycolatopsis vancoresmycina | reverse complement strand
ATGGTCCGCTGGAGCATCATCCGCATCACCAGCCGCCGCCTCACCCAACGCACCTAAGTTCAAGAACAGGCTCTTAGAACACTGTTTCTCACTCACGACAGCCGCGGCAGACCACCCCGAGACCTTTCGTCCGAAATAGTAGCCATGTACTTAGTAGCCATGTACTGTATCTGGCATGAGCACTCCGGGACACCTCGTCTGGCGCCTCTCCACCAAGTGGCGGGTGGCGGTGGACCGGGCCCTCGCCCCCCTCGGGCTGACGCACGCGCAGTACGTCTTCCTGTCCTCGCTCGCCGGGCTGGAGCGCGCCGGGCAGCGCCCGAGCCAGCGCGAACTGGCCGACCACACCGGCCTGGAAGCGCTTTACGTCTCGAAACTCGCCCGCGCGCTGGACACCGACGGTCTCGTCGAGCGCACCCGCGACCCGGCCGACACGAGGACCGTCCGGCTGGGCCTCACCGCCCGCGGGCGCGAGGTGGTCGAGCCGGCGATCGCCACCGTCGCCGAGCTGCTCGACCGGCTCCTCGCGCCCCTCGGCGGCCGGGACGGCGACCGCACCGCGGCGCTGGCGCGCGAGCTCACCCTGCTCCTCGACACCCCATTGGAGTGAAAACCATGCTGCACCACGAAGAAACCGGCACCGGCACCCCGATCGTCTTCCTGCACGGCAACCCCAGCTCGTCGCACAGCTGGCGCCACGTCCTCCCGCACGTCGGCGGCGGGCGGCTGCTGGCCCCCGACCTCATCGGCATGGGCCGCTCGCCCAAGCCGGACATCGCGTACACCTTCGCCGACCACGCCGACCACCTCGGCCGCTGGTTCGACGCGCTCGGCCTGGACGACGTCGTCCTCGTCGGGCACGACTGGGGCGGCGCGCTCGCCTTCGACTGGGCCGCCCGGCACCCGGACCGGGTCCGCGGGCTCGCGTTCTTCGAAACCATCGTCAAGCCGATGGCCTGGACCGACCTGTCCCCGCAGGCGGCCGAGCGGTCGCGGAGGATCCGGACGCCCGGCGCCGGCGAGGACATGGTGCTGACGCAGGACCTGTTCATCCGTCAGGCGTTCACCGGCGGGGTCCGCACCCCCGTCGCCGAGGCGGACCTGGCCGCCTACCTCGCCCCGTTCCCCACGCCCGAAAGCCGTCGCCCGGTCCTCGCCTGGGCGCGCCAGCTGCCCCTCGGCGGCGACCCGGCGGAGCTGGTCACGCGCATCGAGGCCTACGACGGATGGCTGGCCGCCAGCGACCGCACGCCGAAGCTGCTGATGACGTTCGAGGGCTCGCCGACGCTGCTCATCGGCGAGGAGATGGCGCGCTGGTGCGCGAAACACATCGCCGCGCTCGACGTCGTCGCCTGCGGGGAAGCCGGGCACCACGCGCAGGAGGACCGGCCCAAGGAGATCGCCGCGGAGATCTCGTCCTGGCTGGACCGGCACGGCCTGCGCCAACGCGGTCGTGAGTGGTAAGGCGGGTTAGAACCCGCCTTACCACTCACGACCGGCCGCGGCAGGGGGCTAGGTGTGCCGCAGGGGTGGCGCTGCGGCCACGCCGAGGACGCGCGCCACGACCCAGGCCAGCGCGTCGGCCGTGCGGGCCGGGGTGTCCGACGGCTGCATGACGTGGCTGAGGACCGTGCGGACGACCAGGTCGATCACCACCGCGATCCGGTCGTCGCCCAGCGGGGGCCGGTAGGCGGCCACGCGGACGGCCAGCACCGCCTTCGCCTGGGTCAGCAGCGCGCCCGCGTCGGTGGTCAGCAGCGGGAGGAGCTCGGGGGCCGAACCGTGGGTGGCGGAGGCGATCGCGCGCAGCAGCGTGTTGTCGTCGGCGAGCTCGAGGACCGCGCGGACGGCGTCGTAGATGGCCTCGACGAGGTCGTCCGGGTGGCGGTCGAAGGCGGCACCGACGACCGAGAGGAACCGGTCGAGTTCGTGCGTGACCATCGCCTCGGCCAGTGCGGTCTTGGAGCCGATCTCGTTGTAGACGGTCTGGCGGCTGACGCCCACCAGCTCCGCCAGCCGGGCCATCGTGACGGCCTGCCACCCCGACTTCGCCGTCAGCTCGATCGCCGCGGTGATGATCGGCCGCCGGTGCTGGCCGCCCTCGGGCGGCGCCGGAAGTGCCCCGCTCATGATCGGCATTCTAGGTGGTGCCGCTCCCGGCCGGGCGCACCCGCCCCGGCGCGACGAAGTCGATCTTCTCGCGCACGCCGCAGTCCGGGCAGCACCAGGAGTCCGGGATCGCCGCCCACGGCGTGCCGGCCGGGAAGCCCTCCCGAGGATCGCCGCGGTCTTCGTCGTAGACGTACCCGCAGCCGGGGCACATGCCACCTTCGGTGGCGTCGCCGACGGTGTCGGTGACTTCGGCGGCGGCCGCCGTGACGCGGGTGCCGTAGCGGGCCAGGACCCTGTCGCGCTTGCCGGGCTGGATGTTGGCACGCGAGATGTCACCGTCGTAGTGCGCGAGCACCCGCGGGTCCATCACCCGGCGCCAGAGCGGCGGGACGAGCGCCAGCACGATCATCCCGGCGTACCCGGTGGGCAGCACCGGCGACTCGGCGAAGTCGCGCAGCGTCTGGTAGCGCCGCGTCGGGTTGGCGTGGTGGTCGCTGTGCCGCTGCAGGTGGTAGAGCAGGACGTTGGTGGCGATGTTGTTGGAGTTCCAGCTGTGGCTGGGGTTCACGCGCTCGTAGCGGCGCCGCCCGGGCGCGCCGACCCGCTGCCGCCGCATGCCGTAGTGCTCCATGTAGTTGACGACCTCCAGCAGCGAGAACCCGACGACGGCCTGGATCACCAGGTAGGGCAGGACACCGGCGCCGAGCCACCCCACCACCGCCGCCCACAGGACGGCGGACATCAGCCAGGCGTTGAGCACGTCGTTGCCGAGCCGGTACGGGTGGCGGTCGCGCCGGGCGTAGCGCTTGCGCTCCAGCCGCCACGCCGACTTCAGCGAGCCGAACACCGTGCGCGGCCAGAAGCGGTAGAAGCTTTCGCCGACGCGGCTGCTCGCCGGGTCCTCCGGGGTCGCCACGCGGACGTGGTGGCCGCGGTTGTGCTCGATGTAGAAGTGGCCGTAGAAGCTCTGCGCCAGTGCGACCTTGGACAGCCAGCGTTCGTGGCTCTCCTTCTTGTGGCCCAGTTCGTGCGCGGTGTTGATGCCGATCCCGCCGATGCACCCGATGGAGACGGCCAGCCCGACCTTGTCCACGACGGTGAGGCCGCCGTGCGCGATCAGCCAAAACGCGGCGGCGAAGCCGAGGTACTGCACGGGCAGGAAGGCGAAGGTGATCCAGCGGTAGTAGCGGTCGTTCTCCAGCCGCGCGATGACGTCGTCGGGCGGGTTGCTGCGGTCGAGCCCGGCGAGCAGGTCGATGACGGGCACGATCACGAGGATCACCACGGGCCCGATCCAGAACCACCCGCCCCACCCGGTGGCCGCGTGCAGCCCGATGGCGAGGAACGCCAGCGACGGGACGACGAGGCCGATCAGCCAGAGGTACCGCTTGCGGTCGCGCCAGAGTTCGGTCGAGCCGGCGGGCACGGTCCCGGTCACTTCGCTCATCACACCCTCCTTGGCGGCTGAGTTGACAAGACGATAGAGGATGTCCAAGCAGGTTGACAATAGTCGTATCGATGTAAAGGTCAGTGGCGCCGCGGGTGTCGATCAGTTCGCTCACCATGTGTCGGGGAAGTTAACCCGCGGCGAACGCACGTCCGGGCACCACCACTGCCCTTCTTTCCTTCGCGCCGAACCACTCTCCGCGACCTACCGGGCGAATTCACTTTCACCCGTTCGGCCCAGCGTCCGGCCACCCGAATTCACCCGCGGCGCCAGTACCAGAGGAAATGCCGGTAATCGTCTCGCGGCACACAGTAAACGCCGTTCGCCACCAGCCGGACGAGTGTCCGGAACCCGGGTCGGACCGAACGACGGTCAGGGGTTCGTGGTAAAAAACGGACCCTGATCGATTCTGCGGCAACACGGAGGGTGAGGCGAAGACGGGTGACGGCGGCCGCTGTGTCCCATCGTCGTGTCCGCTTCCTCGTCCGGGTCCCCATTCCTCGCCGACCGTCACTCAGGAGTTCGTGAACCGCCGTGCTGAACAAAGACCCCCGGGACGAGTCGGACAAGCCGTACGACAAGTCGATCCGCAAAAGGCTGACCAGGACCGTTCTCATTCCCAGCGTGACGCTGCTGGTGCTGTGGATCGCGGTCTCCTCCTACTTCCTCTTCAACGGCGTTTACGTCCGGCTCGTCGCGGCTTCCGTGCGTGAGGTGTCGATCCCCGCCGCCACCGCGCTGGCCGAGTTCCAGAAGGAACGCCAGACCGCGCTGCAGTACCTGGACGACCCGGGCCTCGGCCCGGCCCGGCTCCAGCAGCAGCAGAAGGCCACCGACGAAAAGCTGTCCGCGCTGAAGGACGCCTTCGCCGCGACCATCTCGAACGCGCCCGACGAGATCGCGTCCAAGGTGAACGCGCTGAAGTCGCAGTTCGACCAGCTGCCCGTGCTGCGCTCGCAGATCAGCTTCCGCAGCATCGACCGCGCCCAGGTCAACTCCTACTACAACGGCGTGATGGACACCGCGTCCAACCTCTTCGACACCCAGGCCCGCGTGGTCCCCGACGCCGAAGCCGCGACCGGTGGCATCACGGCGACCTCGGTCTTCCGCGCCGGTGACATGATGTCGCGGGAGACGTCGCTGGCCTCGACCGCCTTCGCCGCCGGGACGTTCGCGCCGGACGACTTCGCCCAGTTCGCCCGGCTGTCCGGCCTCTACCGGACGCAGCTGGCGCAGATCGCGCCGTTCCTCGACCCCGGTGTCCGCCAGAAGTACCAGGCACTGACCACCAGCACGGCCTGGCGGCAGCTGGCGACCGCCGAAGAGGCGATCGTCAAGCACGGCCCGTGGTCGACCGGTGAGCAGAACACCGTGCCGGTGTCCGAAACGGACTGGGAGAACGCGACGACCCAGGTCGCCCAGGGCCTCAACGACCTCGCGATCACCCAGGCGGACAAGGTTTCCGCGGCCGCGATCGACGCCGGTGACGCGCAGCTGCGCAACGTCATCATCGGCAGCATCGTCGCCCTGCTGGCGTCGCTCGCCGCGATCATCGTCGCGGTGCGGGTGTCCCGCTCGCTCGTCGACCGCGCCCTGATGACGCGCCTCGCGCGGCTGCGCAACGACTCGCTCGACCTCGCCCGCAACCGGCTGCCGAACATCGTGGAGCGGCTCAAGAGCGGCGAATCCGTCGACCTCTCCGAAGAGCTGCCGCAGCTCGACCACGGCCGCGACGAGATCGGCCAGGTGGCCGAGGCGTTCAACGTCGCCCAGCTGACCGCCGTCAACGCCGCGGCCAGCGAGGCGAAGGCCCGCAGCGGTGTGCACAACGTGTTCCTCGGCATCGCGCACCGCAACCAGGTCCTGGTCCACCAGCAGCTGCAGATCCTCGACGAGATGGAAGCACGCGAGGACGACTCGACGCAGCTGGCGTCGCTGTTCCAGCTCGACCACCTCGCCGCCCGCGCCCGCCGCACCACCGAGAACCTGATCATCCTCGGCGGGAAGCAGCCCGGCCGCCGCTGGCGCAAGCCCGTCACGCTGATGGAGGTCCTGCGCGCGGCCGTCTCGGAAACCGAGCAGTACGCGCGGGTGCAGGTCGAGCAGGTGGCCGACGTCGCGATCGTCGGCGCCGCGGTGGCCGACACGATCCACCTCGTCGCCGAGCTGGTCGACAACGCGACGTCGTTCTCCCCGCCCGGCTCGCCGGTCGAGGTGACCAGCCGGATGGTCGCGCGCGGTGTCGTCGTCGACGTCTCGGACCAGGGGCTCGGCATGAAGGACGGCGTCCGCGAGTGGGCGAACGCGATGATGGCCGAGGCGCCCGAGTTCGACGCGATGGCGCTGCGGGCCGACTCCAGCCTCGGCCTGTTCGTGGTCGCGCGCCTGGCCGCCCGGCTCGGCATCACCGTCACGTTCGACCCGTCCCGCTACGGCGGCCTCCGCGCCACCGTCCTCATCCCCACCCAGCACCTGGCCGGCCAGAACGCCGACCACGACGGCGCTCCCGCCACCACGCCGGCGGAGGACACGGCGGTCCTCGCCCCGGTGGGTGCCCCCGCGCCGCAGGCAGCAGAAAGCTCGCTCCGCACGATGGACACGCCCAGCTCGTTCAGCGGCCAGATCCCGATGAAGCGAGACACCAAGCCGAGGCCGTACCCGGCACGCGCGCTCCCTTCGCCCGACGACCTGCCGTCCGTCCCGGCGGCGGCGCCGGAGCCGTCGGCCGTGGCCGAGCCGGACCCGCAGGTCCAGCCGACCGACGACCGGCCCCGGCTGCCGCGGCGGGAGCCCCAGCAGAACCTCGTCGCCCAGCTCGAGAACGAACCCGACGACAGCGAAGACGACGTCGTGGCGCCCGGTGAAGGCACCGCACGCACGCTCGCGGCGTTCCACAAGGGCACCCGCCGCGGCCGCGGCGGGCCGGACGACGCGTAGTCCGCGACCACACACAGGAAAGTCCACATACCGAAAGTCAGGGTCTGACGTCGAATGAACGAGTACGGGAACCCCAAACCCGATCTCAACTGGTTGCTCGATGACATGGTGAACCGCGTGGTCGGCGCGCAGAACGCCATCGTGCTGTCCGCCGACGGGCTGCTGATCGGCAAGTCGGCCGGGATGGGCAAGGACGACTCGGACCAGCTGTCGGCCATCGCCTCCAGCCTGCAGAGCCTGGCCAAGGGGGTGAGCAAGCAGTTCAACCGCGGCCCGGTGCTGCAGAACATGATCGAGATGGAGCGCGGCTACCTGTTCGTCTCGGCCGCGGGCCAGGGTGCCTGCCTCGCCGTGCTGGCCGCGGACAACGTCGACGTGGAAATGATCGCCTACGAAATGAGCCGGCTGGTCAAGCGGGTCGGTGACTACATGGCATCGGCGCCGCGCGAAGCGGCGTCGGTCCTGCGGGAGGCCACATGAGCGAGGACGGCTGGTATGACGAGGCCGCCGGGCCGCTGGTCCGGCCGTACACCATCACGAGCGGCCGGACGCCGGCCGGCACCGCGCGGCTCGACCTGTCCACACAGGTCATGACGCTGCGGTCGGAGCAGGAGCCGGCCGGGCTGGGCCCGGAGCACGTGGCGATCGTGCAGCTGTGCCGCCACCCGGTGTCCATCGCCGAGATCGCCGTCTACGTCAAGATCCCGCTGGGGGTCGTGCGGGTGCTCGTCGGCGACCTGATCGAACGCGGTCTCGTCATCACGCGCTCCCCTGCCCACAACCCGGCGCAGTCGCCGGACCTCGAAACTCTCCAGGCGGTTCTCGATGGCCTCATCAAGTACTGACGGCAGCGGGGCGGACATGGTCCCCACCCCGGTCAAGATCATCATCGCCGGCGGGTTCGGCGCCGGGAAGACCACGATGGTCGGTTCGGTCAGCGAGATCCCGCCGCTGACGACCGAAGAGGTGCTCACCGAGGCGAGCGCCGGGGTGGACGACCTGTCCGGCGTCGAGCGGAAGACGACGACGACGGTCGCGCTCGACTTCGGCCGGATCACCATCTCGCAGCGGCACGTGCTGTACCTGTTCGGGACGCCGGGCCAGGCGCGCTTCTGGTTCATGTGGGACGACCTCGCGCGCGGGGCGATCGGGACGATCGTGCTGGTGGACACGCGCCGGCTGGAGACGAGCTTCGCCGCGATCGACTTCTTCGAACGCCGGAAGATCCCGTTCGTCGTCGCGGTGAACTGCTTCGACAACGCGCCGCGGTACACCGCCGACGAGATCCGCGAGGCCCTGGTGGTCCCGGACCGTGTGCCGATCGTCATGTGTGACGCACGCGACCGCGACTCGAGCAAGCTCGCGTTGATCCGGTTGGTCAAGCACGCGATGACGGTGGCACCGGCGCGGGTCTGAGACCTGCGCGTTGTCCGCTTTTGTCTCCTCTGGACACCGCCGGAGTCCGTTGTGGCCCTCCGTGGCCACAGCGGGCACCGGCGTACCCACATGGCGCAATTGGTTGGACCACCCGGGTGCAGCCTTTTAGTTGAGCACGCATCCAACTGATAGCATCCGGGCGTGACGAGTCGTGTGCCGGAGTTTCCTGAATATATAAGGGAAAACTATCCGGCACAGGGTCGTCTCTTCGGTGATTTCCTGGGCGGTCTGTGGTCGGCCGCGTGCGACGCGCTCGGCGTCTCGCTCGAGCAGTCCGTCCGGACGACCCGGATGCTGCGCGCCCTGCTGCCGCCGTGGGCGCACGAGCCGATCGGAGCCGCCCCCGCCCAGCCGTCCTATGTGGCGGACGACGGCTTCCCGGCCGAGATGTCGGTGAACTGGTCGGGCGACCGGCCGGAACTGCGCGTGCTGTTCGACAGCCTCGGCCACGAGATCGTCTGGCCTGGTGAGAGCGGTTTCCGGGCCCGCCGCTTCGAGCACGTCCGCGAGACGTTCACCCCGCGCGCGGGCCGCCCGTCGCCGGCGCCGCTGTGGCACTCGATCGCCTGGCGCCCGCCGTCGGGGATCGTCCACAAGACCTACTTCGGGCTGTACTCGTGGCCGCACGCGCAGCGCGAAACCGCGGTGGCCGAAGCGATGGAGCGGCTCGGCATGGCCGCCGCCTGGGACGACGCCCGGCGTCGCGTCGAAACCGTCGAAGGCAACCGCGAGATCGAGTTCTTCGCCGTCGACCTGGCCGACGAGGCGCACGCGCGGGTGAAGGTCTACTACCGCAACCACGACGCCGGCCTCGCCGAGGTCGACCGGGTGGCCGCGGTGGCGGTGCACCACGACTCGCGGCGGGCACAGGCCGCCTACCGGACGCTGGCCGGCGACCGCACCGACGCCGGCGAGGCCGCCTTGAGCTGCCTGGCGTTCCGGTCCGGTGTGGACCGGGCCGCCGAGTCCACGACGTACCTGCGGCTGCCCGACCTCGCACCGGACGACCGGGAAGCCGTGGAACGCACCGCCGCGCTGCTGCACGACCAGGGCGTGGACCCCGGCCGGTTCCGCGCCCTCGCCGCGGCGCTGGCTCCCGGGCCGCTGGCGGACAGCCGGGGCGTCCTGGAGCTGGTGAGCTTCCGCGCGGCGGGCCGGCGCGGCGACGTGACCACCTACTTCCGGCTCCCCGTCTACGACCGGCCCCCGCCGTCGCCCCTCTCGCCTGTTGATCTTGCCTGGCGGTTCCCGGAAGGATGATCCCGTGCAGCACCACCGTGAGGAGCAGAGCGTGACCCAGGACGTCGAGCGCGTGGCCCGCCACAACGAGCAGCGGCAACGGGAGTACGAGTCGTCGGACCTGATCCGGCTGCTGACCGACGAAACCACCACCGTCGAGACGAAGAAGGCGGTGCTCACGTACCTGCAGCCGTGGTCGAACGCGTTCCAGCGGATGATCAGTGCCCGCGTCACGTTCGAAAGCGACCCGGAACTGCGGGCGCTCGCGTGTGAGCACCAGCAGGAGGAGGTCGGTCACGACCGGATCCTGGCCCGCAGCCGCGCGGACGACCGGGAACTGGTCTGGGACCCGGTGATCGAGATGGGCGCGTCCTGGTTCGTCGACCAGTTCGCGATCCTGCCGGGCGTGCAGCGGGCCGTGCTGGCCCATTTGGCGCTCGAAGCCGGCAGCCTGGTGTTCAGCCAGGCGGGCACGCGCGCGTTCCCGGACGACGAGTACTTCGAGCTGCACGACGAAGCCGACGTCGAGCACCTCGAGATGGGGTACGACATCCTGCGGCGGCGCGGCGACTGGACCGTGGCCGCGGTGATCGACGTGCTGGACCGGGCGTGGCAGGTGATCGGCGTGGTGTCCGACCGCATCGCGGAGTGCGCCCGCCGCGATACGGTGGCGGCGTGACGACGACCGAAGCCCGCACCATCGCCGCGGAAGCGGCCCGCGCGTACCGGGAAGCGTTCGGCGACCGCCTGATCGGCGCGTACCTGCTGGGCAGCCTGTCGTACGGCGGCTACTCCCCCGCGGTGAGCGACATCGACCTGGCGATCGTCCTGACCGACGTCCGCGACGGCGACCCCTCGCTGGTTTCGGCCACGACAGAAGCGCTGCAGGGTCAAAGCCCGTTGCACCGCAAGCTTTCGGTGTTCTGGGCCTCGCTGCCGGCCCTGCGCGAAGGCCGCGACGACGGCCGGTTCCCGGCCCAGGACCGCCTGCAGCTGGCCGACCACGGCCGCGTCCTCCTCGGCGCCGACGTCACCCGGGAGGTGGCCCGCCCGCCGGCCGCGGACCTGCTGCGGGAGAGCGCGAAGTTCGCGATCGCGGTCCTGGCGACCGACGAGGTGACAGCGGAGTTCCGCACCCCACGACGTCTCCTGGCGGACAAGGTGTGGTTCACGAAGGCGGTGTTCTTCCCGGTCCGGTTCCGGTATTCGGCAACGACGGAATCCGGCCGCGCGGCGACGAACGACGAGTCGCTGGAGTGGTACCTGGCCCAGCCGGAAGCGCCTTCGAAGTCCCTGGTCCGCTTGGGCGCCCGGGTGCGCGAGGGCCATCCGCTGGACGCGGCGGAGGTCGAGCCGGAGCTGGCGGCGGGGCTGGTTCCGCTGTACCGGCACTACATCGAGGCGGAGCTCCGGCGGCTGCGGGAGGCCGGGGAGCCGGAGGACCTCGTCGACGCCTTCGAAGACTGGCTCAAGCGGCTGGGCTGAGGTGCGCCGGTTCCGCCTGACGGGAACCGGCGCCTTCTTCAGCGCAGGGTCAGCGGTGTCTCGGCCACCACCCGGGTCAGCTTCTCCGGGTTCCGCACGTAGTACAGCCCCGCGATCCGGCCCCCTTCCACGCGGACGGCCATGACCCCGTCGAAAGCACCGTCCACGTGCAGGGCCAACGCCGGGTTGCCGTTCACCGTCATCGGCGCGCCGGTCAGGTCCACCTCCGCCCGGGCGATACCGCCGACGATGAACCGGCCCACCTTGGCCGCTCCGGTCACCGGGCGCAGGGCCGCCTGCTTCACTCCGCCGCCGTCGCTCATCAGGACCACGTCCGGGGCCAGCAGGTCCAGCAGCCCTTGCAGGTCCTGGCCTTCCAAGGCGCGCTGGAACGACTCCAGCACCGCCCGCGTCTCCCGCGCCGAAACCACCTCCCGCGGCCGGCGCGCGTCGACGTGCCGGCGAGCCCGGTGCGCGATCTGGCGGACCGCGGCCGGGGTCTTGCCCACCGCTTCGGCGATTTCGTCGTAGCCGACGTCGAACACCTCGCGCAGCACGAACACCGCGCGTTCGGTCGGCGCCAGCGTCTCGAGGACCAGCATCAGCGCCATCGACACGCTTTCGGCCAGCTCGACGTCCTCGGCCACGTCCGGGGCCGTCAGCAGCGGCTCCGGCAGCCACGGCCCGACGTACGCCTCCTTGCGGCGCTTCATCGTGCGCAGCCGGTTCAACGACAGGCGGGTCGTGATGCGGACCAGGTACGCCCGCTCGTCGCGCACGTCCGCCGGGTCGACCTCGGCCCAGCGCAGCCACGTCTCCTGGAGGACGTCCTCCGCGTCGGCCGCCGAGCCGAGCATCTCGTAGGCGACGGTGAACAACAGGTTCCGGTGGGCGACGAACGCCTCGATCACGACGTTTCCCTCCCGCACGCGGTGTTCAGGCCGGCGATCCACCGGACGAGATCCATGGTCTCTCCTTCCGTTCGGCCTCAAGACACCGGGCGCGGCGCCGCTGTGACATGACCTGGGTCACTTGTTTCTGTACCTACTAGTATGTACAGTCCGAACCCATGGGCACCAGGGAACAGCTCGTCGACAGCGCCCGGGAACTGTTGTGGGAACGCGGCTACGTCGGCACCAGCCCCAAGGCCATCCAGCAGCGCGCGGGCGCCGGCCAGGGCAGCATGTACCACCACTTCGCCGGCAAGAAGGAGCTGGCGCTGGCCGCCGTACGGCGCAGCGCCGAGGAACTGCTGGCCGCGGCCGACGAGCAGCTGCGCACGCCCGGCACGGCCGTCGAGCGCATCACGGCCTACCTGCGGCGCGAACGGCAGGTGCTCAAGGGCTGCCCGATCGGCCGGCTCACGCAGGATCCCGACATCGTGGCCGACCCCGAGCTGCGTGCTCCGGTGGACGAAACGCTCACCCGCATCCGCGCCCGGCTGGCCGAGGTGCTCGACGAAGGCCGCGCCGCGGGGGAACTGCCCGCCTCGCTCGACACCGCCGCGCTGGCGGCCACGATCGTCGCCGTCCTGCAGGGCGGTTACGTCCTCGCGCGCGCCGCCGACCGCCCCGAGCCGTTCGACCAGGCCGTCTCCGGCGTGCTCGCGCTGCTCACCACCCACTGAACCCCGGGGAGAACCGACGTGCACGTCCGTCACGTTCCGTCCACCAGCACGCCCGCACCGGCCGACGCGGTCACCGGCAGCGCGTGGATCACCTCGCTCGCCGTCCCCGAAGGCGCGTCGCGCACCCGGGTCGACCGCGTGCAGTTCGCGCCCGGGGCCCGCACCCGCTGGCACCGGCACCCGCTCGGCCAGGTCCTCGTCGTCACCGAAGGCACCGGGTACGTCCAGCGCCACGGCGGCCCGGCGCAGCTGATCAGGCCGGGTGACACCGTCCGCGTCGACGCCGGCGAGTGGCACTGGCACGGCGCCACCGACACCACTTCGATGACCCACCTCGCGATCGAAGAACTGCCCGCCGACGGGACCCCCACCGAGCTCGGCGACCCGGTGGGCGACGCCGAGGCCGCCGCCGTCCCGGCCGCCACCCGCACGCTGGTGCTGGAGCAGCCGCTCCCCGCGCCGCGCGTGATCGACCATTTCGAAGCCCGCCGCATCACCATCGCCCCGCACCACAGCCCCGGGCTGCACGTCCACAACGGACCGGTTTTCGGCAGCATCGAAACGGGCTCCGCCGTCTACGCGATCGAAGGCGAACCCGAGTCGGTGCTCACCCCCGGCGACGTCTTCTACGAGCCCGAATCGACGCGCATCGCCCGGTTCGACGCGCAGGAGGACGGCGTCACGTTCCTGGCCTGGTTCCCGGCCGGACCCGGGGAAACCCCGCAGCTGATCCCGCTGGACAACTGACGCACACTCCACGCTCCACCGGGGTACACGGCTGCCGGTTCACCGCGGTTCACCACATTTCCGAACTCTTTCCTCACGGGACAAAGCTCTGGACAACGGGGCGTGCACGGGTCACGATAACGCCGTGCCCGCACCGCATTGATCCCCCGAGAAAATCGGTGAACACTTCACGAGACGGGCATTGTTATCGCTAACAGGGAACCGCCCACCGGGGTCGGGCCGGTGGATTCCCTGGATTCTCCTGTCCCTGAACCCACGGAGTGACCCCATGCCCGGAAACGCGGGAAAGCACCGCATCTCCCGACGAACCAAGATCGCGACCGCGGCCATCGCGCTGGCCGTGGCCGCCGGCGGCATCGCGGCGGCGACGACGTTCGGCGAGCCCGGCCAGGCCAGCGCCGACGAGGCCGATCCGGCGCTCTACATCGACATCCTCAAGGTGGCGCCGGACAACACCGCCCCCGCGAACGCGCGCGGCGCGTCCACCGGCACGTTCACCGTGGACTGCGGCCGCAACGAAAACCAGCACTTCAACCCGGACAACTTCGTCGCCCAGCCCGGCGTCCGCAACGGCGCCCAGCACCTGCACGACTACGTCGGCAACCTTTCGTCCAATGCGGACTCGAACAACAAGAGCCTCGAAGCGGCCGGTACCACGTGCAAGAACGGGGACAAATCGGCCTATTTCTGGCCGGTGGTGCGCATCGACACCGGTGACGGCGAGAAGAACCCGCCGGCGAAGTCCCCGGACGGCGACCGCGACCAGGCCGCCCAGGCCGGCGCCTCCCCGGTGATCACCTGCCCGGACGTGGCCAGCAAGCTCCCCGACGTCCCCGACTCGGCGATGGCCGAGGTCAACCGCAACCTCGACCTGCTCGACACGCAAATCGACGAGGCCAACAAGCGGCTGATCAGCACCCGCGGCCAGGGCGGCCCGAACTTCGTCCAGAACGCCATCCTCGGGCCGCTCAAGGACAAGCGCGTCGCCACCATCGACCGGATGGCCATCGCCATCGGCCGCACCGCAGCCCGCCCCCAGGGCCTCGACACGCTCGCGCCCTGCACGCTGCGGGAGCAGGCCGGCACCGGCGGCAACCCGGCGAGCAACGGCGGCGGCGCGCCCGGCGGCGCGAAGCAGCAGATCACCTGCCCGGACGTGGCGAGCAAGCTCCCCGCCGTCCCGGCGTCGGCCAAGGCCGAAGTGGACCGCAACCTGCAGCTGCTGAACACGCAGATCCAGGAGGCGAACCAGCGGCTGGCCGACACCCAGGGCCAGGGCGGCCCCAACTTCGTCCAGAACGCCATCCTCGGCCCGCTCAAGGACAAACGCGTCGCCACCATCGACCGGATGGCCATCGCCATCGGCCGCACCGCAGCCCGCCCCCAGGGCCTCGACACGCTCGCGCCCTGCACGCTCGGCCAGGCGGCCGGCAACAACGGTGGCGCGACGACGGCACCGCCGCTGCCCGGCCCGGACGCCAACAACGAGCTGCCCGAGAACGACGGTCAGATCCAGCGCCCGGCGAAGGTCGGCATCACCTTCCGCGGCAGCCCGGCCGGCAAGGTGACGGCGATGCCGAAGTTCCTGCGCGCGCTCAGCGGCGACGCGAAGCCGTCCATCAACGGCACCAAGAACACCCGGGCCGCGTGGACCTGCACCGGCTTCGAGAACCGGCTGACCGACAAGTACCCGATCTGCCCCGAAGGCAGCAAGGTGGAGCGGATCCACGACTTCCCGAGCTGCTGGGACGGCAAGAACACCGACAGCGCCAACCACCGCACGCACATCGTGTTCCCGGACAAGGCCGGGCGCTGCGCCGCCGGGTTCACGGCCGTGCCGCAGCTGCGGATCACGCTCGTCTACGACATCCCGCACGACATCCAGGTCAAGAAGCAGTACAAAGTGGACTTGTTCCCGTCCGAAAAGCACAATCCGCTGTCCGACCACGACGACTTCGCCAACGTGATGTCGCAGAGCATCATGAACCAGCTCGTCAACTGCATCAACCGCAACAAGACCTGCAACGCCTGACCCGCCCGGGTGCCCGCCGCACCATCGTCGCGGCGGGCACCCGAGAGGAGACAGCGATGACGGTCCCGATCGTCCCGGGGTTCCACCCGGACCCGTCGATCTGCCGCGTCGGCGACACGTACTACCTGGCTAATTCGAGCTTCGAGTACGTACCGGGCGTTCCGATCCGCCGGAGCACGGACCTGGTTTCCTGGGACCTGGTGGGCCACGCACTGACCCGCCCGAGCCAGCTACCACCGTCCGAAGGCGCGGCGAACACGGGCATCTACGCCCCGACGCTGCGCCACCACGACGGCCGGTTCTATTTGGTGACAACGAACATCCTGCACGGCGGCCACCTGATCGTGACGGCGGAGGACCCGGCCGGCCCGTGGTCCGACCCGGTCCAGGTGGCCGGAACGGACGGCATCGACCCGGACCTCTGCTGGGACGAGGCCGGCGTCTGCCACCTGACGTGGGCGTCGTTCCGGCTGCCCGGCATCGCGAGCGTCCCGATCGACCCGGCAACCGGATCGATGCTGGCCGCGCCGAGGCCGCTGTGGAACGGCACGGGCCTGGCGGCCCCGGAAGGCCCGCACCTGTACCGGATCGAGGGCTGGTGGTACCTGCTGCTGGCCGAGGGCGGCACCGAACGCGGCCACGCGATCACGATCGCCCGCGCCCGGGCGCTGGAAGGCCCCTACGAGGCGGCGCCGTCGAACCCGATCCTGACCCACCGGAGCACCACGCACCGGGTCCAGAACACGGGCCACGGCGACCTGGTCGAATGCCCGGACGGCAGCTGGGCGATGGTGTACTTGGGGGTGCGGCCGCGGGGCAAGACACCGCAGTTCCACGTCAACGGCCGCGAGACGTTCCTGGCGGGGGTGGACTGGGTGAACGGCTGGCCGGTGGTGGCCGAGGACCGGTTCGCGGTTCCTCAGCAGGACAACAGTTTCAGTGACGGTTTCCCGACTCCCGAGCTGCACCCGCGGTGGGTCGCGCCGGGGGCATCGCCGCGGGTTCGCTCGGCCGGGCCGGGAGAATTGGTCATCAGTGGATTCCTGCTCACCCGGGCATCGGACGAGTACTGGACGGCGGTTGCCCGCCTGGATGTTTCATCGGGTAAGGCGGCGTTCGTGGTCCGGATCGACGACCGGCATTGGTACGGCTTGACGGCGGACGGCGAGACGGTCACGGCGACGCTGGCGATCGGACCGGCGGTTCAGACGCTTTCGGCCGTCGCGGCCGGAGCTGTCGTTTCCCTGCGGATCCGGGCGCTCCGGCCGCCTGCTTCGGGTCCGTTCCGCGAGGTGACCGAGCCGGACCTCGTGGAGTTGTCGGTGCTGCGGGACAACGGAGCGGTGGACGTGCTGGGCGCGTTCGACGGGCGGTATCTGTCCACAGAGGTCGCGGCCGGGTTCACCGGGCGGATGATCGGCGTGCGGGTGCTCAAGGGAACCGTGACGCTGCGCGAGTTCCACTACCTGTCCGACGTGGACTGATTCGATAGCCCTCCCCCGATCGAGTCGCACGATCGAGTTACTTTCACACCTTTAGGTGACATTTTATCATGGCAGATATCGGCCAGGGATCAGCCGCCGACACTCCACACTTCACTCCAAAGCGGGACTAAAACCGCGCCGAACCCACCCTTTCGAGTGAGCGCAATCCTGCCTTTCCCACGCTTGCGAAGGCCACCGGGAATCTCGAGCAGCTGCCCCGATAACCTTCCGGCCTCCGACTGAGCCGGATCGTCCGAGTGCATGGGAAGCAGCAGCTATGGTGTCCAGGGATCGGCAGAGAAGAGAAGAGCCGCAGCAGTTCCGCGAGAAACCCCCAGTTCTACCGAGCGCACGACGCCGAGTATTTCTGGTGTCCGCCGCGAGTCACGTTCTTGACGAGACCAGCCGGCGGAGGATCGGCTGGAAGCGTCGGGGCGCCGCCGCATCCGCGTTGGCGGCGGTGACGATGGCCAGTACGCTCGTGCTCGGCCACGGCAACCAGCCCTCCACGCCGGCACCGTCGAACACGAACCTCGTCGACCCGACCAAGGAGTCCAGCCCTCCGCCGCTCGATGACTCCTTCCAGTACACCTTGCCGCCGGAAAACGGGCCAGGAAAGCCGTCTTCCGTGCCGCCTCCTCCCCCGCCGCCCCCACCGCCGCCCGACCGCCGGCGAATGCTGTCCGGCAATGAACCGGCAAAGCCGGTCACCCAGCCGCCGCCGTCTGCGACCTCCCCCTCGGCACCGACCGAGACGGCGGTTACTGCACCCGAACGCACCCCGGAAGCCCCTCTGGAACCCCTAGGCGTCGTCAACCAGCTGCTGGGATCGCTGCTCGGCGGAAGCTCCGAGCCGAACACCGGGCGGTGAACCCCCGGGGTGCCTGCCTTCCAACGAGGCAGGCACCCCGGTCGCGCTCAGAACCCGGGGAACACCCGCCGCAACTCCTCCAGCGTGACGCCGCCCTCGACGCCGACCCCCTCGTCATACGGCGCCTTCAACCGGCCGCTGAGCAACCGGATGAACGCCCCCGCCGGCCCGGTGAACGTCGCGGACGGCGCCTCGATGTGGTCGACCACCGTGACCGCGTCGTCGATCACCAGGCCCGCCCCGGGAACCGCCACCGAGACCGGGTCCGCGAGCTCGGCCGGCTTCCCGAAGAACCCCAGCAGGAACCCCATCGGCCCGGCCAGGAGCTCGACGAGCACTTCGGCCGAACCGGCGTCCACTTCGGCCTTCGGGTCCAACGCCACGCGCACGTCCCACGAATGGTTCGCCACCTCGCTGAGCCGCATCCCCAGCGCGGTCAGCAGCGGCACCGGCTCCGGCAGGAAGCCGAGTTCGACGGTCAGTGACGAACGCTGCTCCGGCGTGAACGCCTCGACCGTGTCCAGCCAGCGGCTGTTGTGCTCGAGGAAGCCTTCGGCCTGCGCCCGCGGCTCGGACGCGTCCCAGCGGTCCCAGATCGTCCGGTGGTCTTCCTCCGCCACGGTCTCCCCGGCGGCTTCGGCGATGGGAGCGCGGCCGATCTCCGCGCCGCTGCCGAGGTGGGAAAGGACCTGGGCCACGGTCCATTCCGCAGCGCCGCTGGTGGCGGCCAGCTGGTCGTCGGTGAGGGTGCGGGCGAGGTCGGCGAGCACGTCGTGCTCGGCGCGCAGGGCAGCGACCGTGCGGTCTGCGAGGGAGGTCATGCCAGGCTCAACTCCCGTCGGCACACGGATGTTCCGGCCACCTCGACTGAGAGCGCTCCCATTCAGGCGGCCGTCTCGGAGCGCGCGCTTTACGACAGACAGCCCACGCCACACCGCCGATTCGCCTACTGCCGCAGCCGTTGCTTTACACCGCGAATTCGACTCCTTACCCTCTCACTCTGGAAGCGCTCCCAGGTTCGAGGAGACAGCGTGCGCACTTCAACGACGAAGGCGTTGGCCCAGGCGGTCGTGGCCGTGCTCGTGCTCGGCCTGGCGCTCGTGGCCCCGGGTGTCCCCGCAGGCGCCGCCGGGAAGTTCAACTACGGCGAGGCGCTGCAGAAAGCCGTCTGGTTCTACGACGCCCAGCGTTCCGGCGCCCTCCCCGCCGGCAACCGGGTCTCCTGGCGCGGCCCGTCCGCCCTCAACGACGGCAAGGACGCCGGCCTGGACCTCACCGGCGGGTTCTACGACGCCGGGGACCACGTCAAGTTCGGGCTGCCCTTCGAGTTCAGCATGACCATGCTCGCCTGGGGCGCTCTGGAGAACGGCGCCGCGTACCGGAACTCCGGCCAGTGGGCGCCCCTGCTTTCGAACCTGCGCTGGGGCGACGACTGGCTGATCAAGGCGCACCCGCAGCCCAACGTGCTCTACGGCCAGGTCGGCAAGGGCGACGACGACCACAAGTGGTGGGGCCCCGCGGAGACGATGACGATGGCGCGGCCCGCCTACCGCATCGACGCCTCCTGCCCCGGCTCGGACCTCGCCGGTGAAGCCGCCGCGCAGCTCGCCGCCGGCTCGATGGTGTTCCAGGCCGACGACCCCACCTACGCCGCCACCCTGCTCACCCACGCCAAGCAGCTGTATTCGTTCGCCGACAACTACCGGGGCGTCTACTCCAACTGCATCACCGACGCCCAGAACTTCTACAAGTCCTGGAGCGGCTACCAGGACGAACTGGTGTGGGGCGCGATCTGGCTCTACAAGGCCACCGGCGACACCGCGTACCTGACCAAGGCGCGCACCGAGTACCAGAAGCTGTCCACCGAACCGCAGACCGCCACCCGCTCCTACCGCTGGACGCTGGCCTGGGACGACAAGTCCTACGGCGCCTACGTACTGCTGGCCCAGCTCACCCAAGACCCGCAGTACATCGCGGACGCCGACCGCTGGCTGGACTGGTGGACCACCGGCGTCAACGGCCAGCGCGTGCCGTACTCCCCCGGCGGCCAGGCCGTGCTCGACCAGTGGGGCTCGCTGCGGTACGCGGCGAACACCGCGTTCGTGGCGCTCGTCTACTCGGACTCGTTGCGCGCCACCGATCCCGCCCGCGCCACCACGTACCACGACTTCGCCGTCCGGCAGATCAACTACGCACTCGGCGACAACCCGCGCGGTGCCAGCTTCGAGGTCGGATTCGGCGTCAACCCGCCCCGCAACCCGCACCACCGCACGGCGCACGGCTCCTGGGCCGACAACATCAACGAGCCCGCGCAGAGCCGGCACGTCCTCTACGGCGCCCTCGTCGGCGGCCCCACGTCGGCCAACGACGCGTACACCGACGACCGCACCAACTACACGATGAACGAGGTGGCCCTCGACTACAACGCGGGCTTCACGGGCGCACTGGCCCGCCTCTACGGCGAGTACGGCGGCACGCCGCTGACGGCCTTCCCACCGCAGGAAACCCCGGACGGCCCGGAAATCCTGGCCCAGGGCGCGCTCAACCAGCCCGACGGCGGATCATTCACCGAGGTGAAGGCGTACGTGATCAACAAGTCGGCGTGGTCGGCGCGCACGTTCACCGGCGCCCTGCGCTACTACTTCACCCTCGACGGCGCCACGACGCCCAGTCAGATCTCGGTCAGCAGCGCATACAACCAGTGCGACGCGCCCACGCTGCACCAGTTCTCCGGCGCGGTCTACTACGTCGAGGTGCCGTGCTCGGGTGGCGTCGCCCCGGGTGGCCAATCCCGCTACCGCAAGGAGGTGCAGTTCCGGATCACCAGCACCGGAACGTGGAACGCGGCCAACGACTGGTCGCACACCGGCCTGGCGCCCAGCGGATCCGCGCCCGCCGACAACCCGAACCTGGTGCTCGCCCAGGGTTCCACGGTGGTGTGGGGCAGCCAGCCGGGACCGTCCACAGGGGACACGACCCCACCGTCGGCACCGACCGGGCTCACCGCCACCCCGGCCGGCACCAGCGCCGCCCTGACGTGGACGGCGGCCACCGACGACGTCGGCGTCACCGGCTACGACGTCCTGAACGCGGCCGGCGCAACGGTCGCCAGCACGACAACCACCACCTACCAGCTCACCGGCCTCACCCCCGGCACGGCGTACACGTACTCGGTCCGCGCCCGGGACGCGGCCGGCAACCAGTCCGCGCCGAGCAGCCCGGTGACGTTCACAACGACGACCACCGGCGGCGACCCCGGCACGGGCACGCTCGCCGTGCAGCAGCGAGCCGGCAGCGGCACCGCCGACAACCAGATCCGCACGAGCCTCCAGATCGTCAACCGCGGCAGCGCGCCCGTCGCCCTGACCGGCGTCACGGCACGGTACTGGTTCACCGGCGACGCGACCAACCCGAGCTACCAGGTCTGGTGCGACTACGCGGTCGTCGGCTGCGGGAACGTCACGTTGCGCGTGGTGAAGCTGAGCACGCCCCGGCCGGGCGCCGACGCGTACGTGGAGGTCGCCTTCAGCAGCGGTTCCCTCGCCGCCGGAGCGAACTCGGGCGAGCTGCAGATCCGGCTGGCCAAGGCCGACTGGTCGGCGTTCAACCAGGCGAACGACTACAGCTACCGGGTCGCGGCATCGTGGGCCGACCTGGCCACGGTCACCGCCTACCAGTCCGGCTCCCTGAGCTGGGGCACCGAGCCCTGAGTTCGTCGGGCGTCGCTTCGTACGTTCCCGCCCGGCGAAACCGGGCCGCCGGGCTCCGGGTGCGCCACGGCCCGGATGCCACTGTCCTTTCGGGACTCGAACGGCCTTCAGATCGCGCTGGCGCTGACCGAACGGCCGGCCAAGGAGCCGCAGGAGTGGACCACCGGCCGGCTGCCGGGGCAGAGCGGCGGGCCGTACCTCCACCGGATCGGCTCGTACCTCGGTGCCCAGACGGCGCTGACCACGCTGCTGCGGGAATGCGCGGCGCACACCTCGTGCGAGTTCGGCGAGCCGAGTGCGACCGAGCAGCGCCTGCGGCAACCGCTCCGGTGCAGGGCGGCGAAAAACTTACGATCATTGAATTCGGTCTGCCTCCTACCGGTTCCGACATCTTGCCGACGCGAATTGCTCCGGGCGCGCGAATGTGGGGCTAGGCCGATCGGGTACGGCCGACCTCGATCATGAATCGGGCTGGACACGCGTCAAGATCCGGTGCCACGCTGGCGTTTCCGAGGGACAAAGTCGGCAAAATGCATGAAGAACAAACCGGGACTTGTGATGATCGATCACGAAACCGCGAAGAACGGTCGCCGCACCACGCTGGTCCAGCAGGCCTTCGGCAAGCTCGCAGAGATCGTCGACAAAACGGTCGGCTGGGACCGGCTGCCCGTTCCGCTCGGCCTGCTGGAGCTGATCGGCCTGCGGACCCAGCTACGCCAGGACAACCTGCACGACACCAGCCACCTGCCGGCGGTCAACACGCCACCGGTACCGCCGTCTGCGCCGGAGCACCTGACCCGCCGGACGAACGACGGGAGTCACAACGACCTGGACGAGCCTTCGATGGGAATGGCGGGTTCCCGGTTCGGGCGCAACATCCCCCTGAGCCGTATCGCGCCGGCGGACGAGCGGACGGTTCTGTCCCCGAGCCCCCGGGAAATCAGCCGCGCTCTGCTGACGCGGACCGGTTTTGTCCCCGCAACGTCGGTGAACTCGCTGGTCGCCGCCTGGCTGCAGTTCATGATCCGAGATTGGTTCAGCCACGGGAAGAGTCCGGCGGAAAACCCCTGGGTGGTCCCGTTGGCTCAGGACGATCCCTGGCCGGAGCGCCCGATGCACGTCATGCGCACACCCGAGGACCCGACTCGCCCGCCGGGGCGCACCGACCTGCCGCAGACCCGGATCAACGTCCTGACCCACTGGTGGGACGGCTCGCAGATCTACGGGGTCACCGACGAAGAGCAGGAGTTCGTGCGATCCGGCAGCACGGGGAAGCTGCGGGTCCTGGACAGCGGTCTGCTCCCGCTACCAGAGGATCCGGCGGCGAACCCGGCACAGACACCGGGGTTCTGGCTCGGCACCGAACTTCTCCGGACCGTGTTCACCCTCGAACACAACACGATCTGCGACCGGTTGCACGCGGAAAACCCGGAGTGGCCCGATGAAGAGTTGTTCCAGCGAGCCCGGCTGGTCACTTCGGCCCTGCTCGCCAAGATCCACACCGTGGAGTGGACCCCGGCGGTGATCAGCCACCCCACCACGAAGGCCGCGTTACGCGCGAACTGGTTCGGGATCGCGGGGGAACGGGCCCAGCGCCTGTTCGGCCGGATCAGCGAGAACGAAATCGTCAGCGGCATACCCGGCGGCAGGACCGACCACTTCGGCGTGCCGTTTTCGCTGACCGAGGAGTTCGTCGCGGTCTACCGGATGCATCCGCTGATCAGGGACGAGTGGCGTTTCCGCTCGGCCGCTGATGACGAGACGATCCTCGACTGCGAGTTCCCGGACATCGCCGGCCCCGACGCGCTGAAGGTGTTGAACACCATTCCGCTCACCGACCTGCTCTACTCTTTCGGCACCCTGCCGCCGGGCTTGGTCACCCTGCACAATTTCCCGCGGTACCTGCAGGAGTTCCACCGGCCAGACGGACACCTGCAGGACCTCGGCGCCACTGACATCCTGCGGTCGCGGGAATTGGGCGTGCCGCGGTACAACGAGTTCCGACGACTGCTGCACCTGTCGCCCGCCGCGGACTTCCGGGCACTGACCGGAAACGCCGAGTGGGCCGAAGAGATCAGCCGTTGCTACGGCGGGGACATCGAACAGGTCGACCTCAGCGTCGGCATGTTCGCCGAGCGGTTGCCGGAAGGGTTCGCCTTCAGCGATACGGCCTTCCGCATCTTCATCCTGATGGCGTCTCGCCGGCTGAACAGCGACCGGTTCTTCACCGAGTACTACACGCCGGCCGTCTACTCCCAGCCGGGACTCGACTGGATCCGGGACAACTCCATGGCCAGCGTCCTGACCAGGCACTACCCCGGCCTGCGCCCCGCCCTTGCGTCGGTCGGCAACGCCTTCCAGCCGTGGATGGTGCGAACCCGAGAGGACAGGTGATCGGAATGTGCCCCTCCGGATGCGGTGGATCAGGTTGCGGTCGATGCGGCGACGTGCCGTCGCGCGCGGCGGTTGTCGAGGCGATGGACCGCTCGTTCGAGTTTTTCGGGTTACCGGGCTCAGTCCGGCGTTTCGCGGATCTGTGCGAGCTGAAGAGGCGCGCGGTCCAAGCCGCCGAGAAAGCCGGCCGAGCGCGCGAGCTGGGTTCGCCCGAAGGCGCGGTCGACGAGATCAGGTCGGAAGCTGTCAGATACCGGGATATGGCCGTGCGTGGCCTGCGTTCCCTGCGGACGACGTTGGCCGCGCGGACGGAAAGCGCCGAGTGGGCGGGCTTCGTCGACGGCCTCCCCGCATCCCTGCCGGCCGGCCAGGAACAGCCCGATCTCGGCGCGCAGATGAATGACCTGCTCGGCGAGGCGCGCCGGCAACTGGTGGAAGCGCCCATCCCGGCTGGTGACGCGGCCGAGACCTTCGATGTGGTGAGACGCGTGGCCGGCACCGGCCGGGACGGCCTCAACGCGGTCATGGGCCTGCTGATCGAGGCATTGGCAGGTCTCGAGGAAGTACTGCAGAGGGACTCGTTCGGGCGAGAGCCTGCCTCCCCGTCCACGGCCGAGTACATCGCCTGCACTCTTGCCGCAACGGCATTCCTGGTGGCCGCCGGAATCGGATGCAGCTACATTCCCTGGTGTTGGTGTTGCATATTCCCACTGCTGTTGCTGGCGTTCTACGTGTGGATTCAAGGATGTGAATCGATTCCGCGGGACTGACTTCGAGGAAGAAATGGCACCAGGGGGTCGAGGGTGGGTGGGCAGCACTGTGCACCCACCCTCAACCCAGCCTTGACCGCCGAACCATCCGCTTCGGGTAACCACCTTGCCGAATACGAGGCGCCGTACCAGTCGATCTCCGCCGCGGCGAGTTCGGCAGCGGTGTCATAGACTTCCGGATCGGCGCGGTCGCGGCCTCCTCTGCCGCGACGATGAGGTACCCACAGCCTTGGCCATGAGCACCTGCCGCTCATCGGCCCTCGGGTCGGCCAGGGCCCAGGCGATCGGGAGCCCGGCCGGGGTGCGGCCGCAGGCCTCAGAACCAGCGCGAGTGTGAGCGGCAGAAGCCGTACTTGGCCCAGCCGGCCAGCTCCGAACGCTTGGCCGTGGGCCGGGATCGGCCGCGTTCGACCCGGGGTCGAGTCGACGATCCAGGTGGTGTCGGTCCACAGGTCGCTGTCGGCCGCGAGCAGCCTCATGGCCTGCTTGACCAGCGGCAATGCGGAGCGCAGGCGGCGATTGTAGCCAGCCTGGCCCGGCAGGTAGCGGAACCCACCCAGCGTCCGGGCGGGCAAGAACCGCAGCCGACGGGCCTCGGAGGTCCGGCGCCTGTCGTCACGAACGGATCTTGGACACCCTTCGCCCGTCTCCCGATCACCACCCAGACTTACGCATTACTCGTCCAGCGCTCGGCCGGACCCGATCAAGGTCAGGCAGGCGGTCGAGCCACCGCCTGCAGCAGCTGCACCGCTCCTACCCGTGGGTAGCAAAAAAGCCCAGGTCATCGACCTGGGCTTTGCTCCCCCGCTTGGACTCGAACCAAGAACCCTCCGGTTAACAGCCGAATGCTCTGCCAGTTGAGCTACAGGGGAATGTTGCTCACTTCCGGTGCCGGTCTCTCCGACCGACAAGAGAAACCTTAGCCCATGCCCCCAAGCCCCTTCACACCACCCCCCGCTTGGCGCAACCGCCCCGCTCGGCCGGTTTTCCTGGACAATGGACAGTCGGACGACCTAACGATGGAAGGCGTGGACGCGGATGAAGAAGTTCCTGCTGGGGGCGGGCCTGGGGTACGTACTGGGCGCCAAGGCAGGCCGGGGGCGGTACGAGCAGCTCGTGCGCACCTACCGCCGGGTCGTCGACCACCCCATGGTTCAAGGGGCCGCCGGGGTGGCTCGGGCCAAGATCGGGGAGAAGCTCAAGCGCTGACCTGGGCCACGAAGAACACGCGGCGGAACTCGAACCACGTGACACCGTCGGGCCGCGGTGGGTAGGCGGCGTCCAGGCGGGGTCCCAGCGACGTGCGGAACCGCTCCCACTCGACGTCGGACAGGGCTGCGCGGATCGGGCGCAACGCCGTTCCGGTGATCCACTCCAGCACCGGCGATGGCCCGCGCAGGGGCTGCACGTACGTCGTCTCCCAGGCGTCGACCGTGCAGCCCGCGTCGGTCAGGAGGTTCGCGTACTCCTGCGGAGTCGACACCGCGTCGTCCTCGCGCAGCACCACCTCGGCCAGGCGGGCTGCCCACGCCGGGGATGCCGCCAGCTCGCGCGTCAGCACGTGCGAGGGCGCGTTGAAGTTGCCCGGTACCTGCACCGCCAGGTAAGCCCCCGCAGGCAGCGAAGCAGCCCAGCGGCGCAGCAACGTGCCGTGGTCCGGGACCCACTGCAGGACCGCGTTCGACACCACCACGTCGGTGTCCGGGGCCGGCGTCCAGTCGCGGACGTCGAGGACCGCCGCGTCGAGGCCGCGCTCCCGGGCCGCCGCCACCATTTCGGGTGAACTGTCGCTGCACTCCAGGGCCGCCGACGGCCAGCGCTCACGGAGGGTCACCGTCAGGTTGCCCGGGCCGCAGCCCAGGTCGACGACTCGTCGCGGGGACGGCGCGGCGATGCGAGAGACCAGGTCGTGGAACGGCCGGGCCCGCAGGTCGGCGTAGTCGAGGTACTTGCCCGGATCCCACACGGCCGCCTCCCAAGTAAACAGTACGCCTGTACTGAGTACGAGCGTACTGCTACTCCGCGGGATTGACCAGCTTCGCGGCGACCTGCTCGGCGATGGCCTCGACCAGCGTGCCGTCGGTACCCGGATCCGGGCGGACCTGCAGGACCGTGCCGTCGCGGCCCGGCACCTTGCGCTGGACGAACCACGCGCCGCCGGTGCCGATCTCCTGCCGGTGCCGCGACCGGATCGAGCCCTCGACGCGCTGGTAGGCCTCGCGCGGCAGCCGGCCCGGGGCCGGCAGGCGGAACCGCACCGGCGGCAGGTCGGCCAGGACGACGGCCGACCCCGCGGTGCCCACCTCCGACGACTCCGTCAGCGTGAAGACGCCGTCCGCCCAGGTCGCCTTGGCGATCAGGTGCCAGCCGACGCGCCGGGCGCCGTCCTCCGCCGGGATCCACAGGCCCAGCGCCGTCACGACCAGGTGGCCGCCGCCCTCGACCGGGGCGCTGTCCACGACCTCTTCGCCCGGGGAAAGCGCGCCGGCGAACCCGTCGGGTGTGCGGTCGCCCAGCAGCCTGCGCAGGAAGCCCATCTCAGCTCCACGCGCCGGCGGCCGCCTGCTCGCCCAGCGACTTCTTGTACTGCTCCAGCGCGACGAGGTCGCCGAACAGCGCGCGGTAGTCGTCCGGCGCTTCCACCGGCGACAGCCGCTGCAGCTTCCCCTTGATCTCCGCGATCTGCCGCCCGACCAGGCCCTCCTGCAGCCGGGCGAGGATCGACGAGATGTACCGCGAGTCGACCTCGTCCTTGGCCTGCAACGGTTCCACGGCCAGCTCCGACAGCACCCGGCGGACCGTCCCTTCCGGACAGTGCGGGGCCGCCGCGTCCAGCAGCGCCGGGCCGGTCAGGCCCGAACCTGCGCCGCCGGCCTTCAGCACCGCCTCGTGGACGGCCACGTACACCGGGTGCGTGAAGGCTTCCAGCGGCAGCGCGTCGTACTCCGGCCCGGCGATCGCGGGCTGCTGCAACGCCGCCTTCAGCGCCTCGCGCTGCACGGCGAAGCGCGGGTCCTTCGGGGCCGGGCGGGCGACGTCCTGCGCTGGGGCGGCGGGCGCCTGCTGGGCCCGCGCCGGTTGCCGGACGGGCGCCCCGCCGCGCTTGTCGGTCGCGCCCGCGCTGCCGCGGACGCGGTTGACCACCTGCGCCACGTCCTGCCAGCCCACCCACCAGGCGAGCTTCGACGCGTAGCCGTCGCGGGCCGCGCGGTCCTTGATCGACGCCACCATCGGCACGGTCTTCTGCAGCGCGGCGACCTGGCCGTCGACCGAGTCGAGGTCGTAGTTCTTCAGCGTGCTGCGGATGACGAACTCGAACAGCGGCGTCCGCCGCGCGACCAGGTCCTTCACCGCGCTGTCGCCCTTGGCCAGCCGCAGCTCGCACGGGTCCATGCCGTCCGGCGCGACCGCGATGTAGGTCTGGCCGGCGAACGTCTGGTCGCCTTCGAACGCCTTCAGCGCCGCCTTCTGGCCCGCTTCGTCGCCGTCGAAGGTGAAGATGACTTCGCCGCGGAACGCGTCGTCGTCCATCATCAGCCGGCGAAGCACCTTCATGTGGTCTTCGCCGAACGCGGTACCCGAGGACGCCACCGCCGTCGGCACGCCCGAAGCGTGCATCGCCATCACGTCGGTGTAGCCCTCGACCACGACGACCTGGTGCCGCTTCGCGATCTCGCGCTTGGCGAGGTCGAGGCCGAACATGACCTGGGACTTCTTGTAGATCGGCGATTCGGCGGTGTTGAGGTACTTCGCCGAGATCCGGTCGTCGTCGAACAGCCGCCGCGCGCCGAAGCCGACGACGTCGTTGCCGACGTCGCGGATCGGCCAGACCAGCCGCCGGTGGAACCGGTCCATCGGGCCGCGCTGGCCTTCCTTGGACAACCCGGCCGTGAGCAGTTCCTTGACCTCGAACCCGCGGGCGAGCAGGAACTTCGTCAGCTTGTCCCAGCCGCCGGGCGCGTACCCGCAGCCGAACGTCTTCGCCATCGCGGCGTCGAACCCGCGCTCGGACAGGAAGTCCCGCGCCGGGCGCGCCTCGTCGGTGACCAGCTGCTCGGCGTAGAACTCCTGGGCCAGGCGGTGGGCCTCGACCAGCCGGGTGCGGCTGCCGCGGTCGCGCTGGATCGTCGCGCCGCCGCCCTCGTAGGTGAGCCGGATGCCGACCCGGTCGGCGAGCCGCTCGACGGCCTCCACGAACGAGATCAGGTCGATCTTCTGGATGAACTTGATCACGTCGCCGCCCTCGCCACAGCCGAAGCAGTGGAAGGTCCCGTGCGTCGGGCGGACGTTGAACGACGGGGTCTTCTCGTTGTGGAACGGGCAGAGGCCCTTCAGGCTGCCCCCACCGGCGCGGCGCAGCGCCACGTACTCCCCGACGACCTCGTCGATCCGGTTCCGCTCGCGCACCTCCGCGATGTCGCTCTCCCGAATCCGTCCTGCCACACCACCACAATAGATCGGACCTCGTCCGGTGGAAGATGCGACCTCATCCGGCACACTCGGGGTATGGCCACACCGACCGCCCTGGACACCCTCGCCGCGGAGTTCGCCGCGCACCGCAGTCACCTGATCGGGGTGGCCTACCGGCTGACCGGCACCCGAGCCGACGCCGAGGACGCGGTCCAGGAGTCCTGGCTGCGGCTGGCCGGCCTGGACGACGCCGGCCGCGCGGCGATCCGCGACCTGCGGGGCTGGCTCACCACGGTCACCGGCCGGATCTGCCTCGACCGGCTCAAGTCCGCCGCCGCGCAGCGCGAGAAGTACGTCGGCAACTGGCTGCCGGAGCCGGTCGTGACGCCGTTCGGGCGGCCGGTGAGCGAGGATCCCCTCGAAGCCGCGGTGCGCGACGACGGCCTGCGGATGGCCGCGCTCGTGGTGCTCGACAAGCTGACGCCGGAGCAGCGGGTCGCCTTCGTGCTGCACGACGCGTTCTCGGTGCCGTTCGCCGAGATCGCGGACGCGCTCGGCGTCTCGGTCGAGGCCGCGCGCCAGCACGCGTCCCGCGGCCGCAAGGCCCTGGCCGACGCGGACCCGGCGCCGCGCGTGCCGCTGGAGGACCAGGCGAAGATCCTCGAGAAGTTCGTCGCCGCGCTGCACCAGGGCGACATCCGGGCGATGACCGCGCTGCTGGCCCCGGACGTCGTGCTCATCGGCGACTCCGACGGCAAGGGCCGCACCGCCCGCCAGCTCATCCTCGGCCCGGACAAGATCGCCCGGTTCTTCATCGGCCTCACCCGCAAGTACGCGCCGGGGATGCTGGAGCGCGGCGAGCCGGTGCTGGTCAACGGCGACCTCGGGATGTACCTGGCACCGATGCCGGGCCGCGACGGCTTCCTCGCCCTCGACGAGCACGTGCAGTCGGTCAGCATCCGTGACGGCAAGATCGTGGCGATCTACGACGTGGTCAACCCGGACAAGCTGACGCGGATCACGCGTCCCGGCGCTTGACCTGCACGATCCCGGCGGCCAGCAGCACGAGCGCGAAGGCGGCGAAGTAGGCCAGCGCCCAGCCCGGGCTCAGCGGCGAGTCGGACAGGACGGCAGCGTTGCCGCCGTCGCGGCCCGCGTTCGCCTCCCCGTCGCCGCTGAGGAACTTCGTGACCGCGTTCAGCGGCAGCCACCGGTGGATCGCCTGCCCGGCCCGCGGGATCAGCTGGACGAGGTTCTCGGCCATCAGCGGGTAGCCGACGACCAGCGCGACCGCGCCGGCGGTGTGCCGCAGGAGCAGCCCCACAGCGACCCCGCAGACGGCGCACAGGGCGAACACCGGTCCGGTGCCGGCCACGATCCGCCAGTCGGCGACGCTGTCGAGGGCCAGGTCGGCGTCCGGCGCGAGGACCCGGGCCACCAGCCAGGCGGTGAAGGAGGCGGCTTCGCCGATCAGGAAGGCGTAGCCCGCGACGAGCGCGGCCTTGGCCAGCAGCACGGGCGTCCGGCTCGGCACGGCCTGGAAGGTGCCGTGGATCGTGCCGGTGTGGTATTCGCCGGTCACCGCGAGCGCGGCCAGCACGAGCACGGCCACCAGGGCGAGCTGGTAGCCGAACTGCGTGCTCGCGACGGTCGGCGGCAGGTGGGATTCGGACGCGGTGAGCGCGGTGATCGCGGCCGGGAAAACCAGCGCGGCCACGGCGAAGACACCGCACACCCAGGGCGTGGCGATGCTGAAGAGCTTGATCCGTTCACTGGCGACGAGGTGCATGCCGGAACGGTCCCGCGGCGGACCCCGGTGGCGCGTCCCACCGGAGGCCGAACTCCGGCCTCCCCCTGTGGTCGGGTGGTCGTGAGTGGTAAGGCGGGTTAGAACTCGCCTTACCACTCACGACCGGCTACGGGAGCGGGACCCGGCAGGCGTCGCCGGAGGTGAACCCCTGGTCCACGACGCCGAGCGCGCTGTTCAGCCGGGCGCGGGAGTTCTCCAGCGCGATCTGGTAGGTCAGCTCGATCACGCCGTCGCGGCCGAACTCGCGCTCGAGCTCGGCGACCTGCTCGTCGGACACCGTCACCCGGTCCGCCGACATCGCGTCGGCGTAGGCGATGGCGAGCCGCTCCTGGTGGCTGAAGGCGGGCGAGGTCGCGTAGCCGTCGATCTGCTTGAGCCGGTCGATGTCCAGGCCGTCGTGCTTCTGCAGCATGGTGCCGAAGTCGACGCACCACGAGCAGCCGATCCGCGTCGCGACCCGGTACACGGCGAGCTCGCGCACGTTGACCGGCAGCTTCTTCGACGCGCGTTCCACCAGCAGTTCGTGCGCGATGTTCGCCCGGAGCAGGCCGGGGTGGTGCGCGACGACGGCCATCGGCTCCGGCACGGCGCCGTACCGGCGGCCGGCGATCCGGTAGAACAGCTTCACGACCGGCCCGGCTTCCGTGGTCTTCTTCGCGGCGATGCGCGGCATGGCGGTCTCCTTCGTCTCGGTTCTGCCGCGTGGACGAGCCGGCGGCCGGGGACGTGACACGGGGTCAGGCCAGGATTCCGGGCAGCGCTTCCCAGGCGTGCCACGCCCGCGTGACGCCGAACTGGGCGTTGAACCGCAGTGCCGCCCGCACGTCCTCGGGCGACGCGCCGCCCCGCAGGGCGCGCCCGACGTGCGTGCGGAACGTGTCGGCCAGCGTCTGGTAGTGGACGTCGACGCTGAGGCTGACCAGGCCGCGCTCGCGTTCGGTGAGCGTGCCCGGCCCGTGCCCGGTGCGCATCCGCGACTGCAGGTCGAAGTAGCCGGTGAAGTGCGGATCCAGCTCGGTCAACCGGGCCCGGACCTGGTCCGGCAGCGGGCTGGGCGCGGCCTCGGGCCCGGTCGAGAGCAGCTCGGCGGCCAGTGGTTCGGCGGCCGGCCGCGGCAGCCCGAGCTGCGTCTCCAGCTCGGCGAGCCGCTCGATGCCGGCGGTCGCCGCGTGGTAGCCGCAGTCGTACGAGACGAACCGCAGCAGCTCCCGGACGTCCGCGGTGGACACCCCGGCGGCCAGGCCGGCCC
The DNA here is from genome assembly GCF_000716785.1 of Amycolatopsis vancoresmycina. Classification (GTDB taxonomy): domain Bacteria; phylum Actinomycetota; class Actinomycetes; order Mycobacteriales; family Pseudonocardiaceae; genus Amycolatopsis; species Amycolatopsis vancoresmycina. The sequence continues at coordinate 412,035 of NZ_JNYY01000003.1, read as the reverse complement.
GCACGTGGGCGGCGAACGCCAGGCCCAGGCTCGCCTGGCAGACGTCGGCCGTGACGCACAAGAACGTCTTCTCACGGTCGGTCAGTTCCGGGATCGCCCGGACGTACTTCGCGGTGGCCCCGGTCATCTGGGCGAACACCGGGTCGAGCTCGGCGAGCCGCTCGAGGCCGGCGGGGGTTTCGGTGGTGGTCACGTCGTGCTCCCTCAGTTGACTGAACGCTCGTAGCGCTACAGCTGTAGTGCAAACGACGCTACACCTGTAGCGCAATGGGTGTCCAGCTACACTGGGCGCCGATGGAAGAGACCAGACGCCGGCGGAACGCCCGTGGCCAGGGCGAGCTGCTGCGGAACGAGATCGTCGCGGCCGCCGTCCGGATGCTCGACGAGCTCGCCGACGACGAGGCCCTCTCGCTGCGGGCCGTCGCCCGCGCGGTGTCGATCGCGGCGACGTCGGTCTACCTGCACTTCCCGGACCGCGACGCACTCGTCCTGGCCGCGATGCAACGCTGCCACGAGGAGCTCGTCCGCACCGGCGACGCTGCGGCCGCGGCGTCGCCGGACCCGGCGGCCGCGCTGCGCGCCCGGATCCTGGCGCAGGCCGCGTGGGCGCAGGCGCACCCGGGGCTCTACAAGGTGCTGCACGAGAGCACGGTCCACCGGCGGCACGGGATGCCGTTCAAGGAGGTCATGGTCGCCCGCACGACCGAGGCGGTCCGGCGGTGCATGGACGCCGGCCTGGCCCCGGCGGACGACGCCGTGACCGTCGCCATCGACCTGCGGACCGCCGTCAACGGCATGCTGGCCCAGCGCATCAACGAGCCCGACCTGCCGTGGCCGCCCGCCGTCGAGCAGCTCGACCGGTTCCTGGTCAAGCTGGTGGGCCTGCAACTGTGACTTGTGCGCCGGGCCGTGACCGGCTTGGGTGGGCCGGTATGAACCCGGGTTTCCCGACGGTGGTCCCGCGGATGGTGGTGACCGACCTCGTCGCCGCCGTCGCGTTCCTGCGCACGGTCTTCGGCGCGACCGGCGAGGTCGAGAACGGCCGGCCGGCCGAGCTCCGCATCGGCGACTCGCTGGTCATGGTGTCGGCCGAGGGCGAGCGCGCGCTGTTCCCGGCGTTCCTGCACGTCTACGTGGCCGACGCGGACGCGACGTACCGCCGCGCCCTCGACTGCGGCGCGGCGAGCCTCGAGGAACCGGCGAAGATGCCCTACGGCGACCGGCGCGCGATGGTCCGCGACCCGTTCGGCAACGTCTTCCAGATCGCCCAGCGCGGCGGCTGACTACTCCCCCGTGCGGCCGTCGATCGACTCGCGGATGAGGTCGGCGTGGCCGTTGTGGCGGCTGTACTCCTCGACCATGTGGACCAGGATCCAGCGCAGGCTCGGCCGGCTGCCGTCCCGCCGGGTGCGCCGGGCCGGCTGGGCCAGGTCGCCGTCCGCCAGCGCGTCCGCCACCGCCGTCCGGGACCGCCCGACGGCGGCCGCCCAGAGCCCGTGCAGCTCGTCCGGTGTGTCGTCCGCCGCGGATTCCCAGTCCCAGTCGGGGGTCGCCGTCCAGTCGACCGCGTCGAACGGCGCGGACCGGTCCCGGCCGCACAGGACGTGGGAGAACCAGTGGTCCTCCACGTACGCCAGGTGCTTGAGCAGGCCGCCGAGCGTCAGCGACGACGGCGCGACGGTCGCGCGCAGGCCCGCCGCGTCCAGCCCGGCGCACTTCCAGGCCAGCGTCGCGCGGTGGAAGTCGAGGAAGCCCAGGAGCGTCGTGGCTTCGTCACCGTCGAGGGGCGGTTCGGGGCGGCCCTGTTCGTCCACAGTGGTCATCGCGGTCACGCCGTCATCGGGCGGACGTCCCAGATCCACACCCCGCCGACGAACTCCGCCGGCTTCCGCAGCAGCAGTTCCACAGTGGATTTGAGTGCTTCCTGGTTCTGCCGCGGCCCGACCACGAGCACGTCCGCGTTCCAGTACCGCAGGTCCGCGAGTGCCTGGGTGCGGTCGGCTTCGGTGACCTCCGCCGCCTGGCCGGTGCGCTCGACCTGAGCGAACAGGTCCGACGTCGGCCGCGGGACGGCGCCGTACCGGCCGCTGCGGTCCTCCGCCGACGTCGGGCCGACGAAGTACCCCTCCGGCATCGGGTAGCCGAGACCCGCGTCGACCTGCCAGTGCAGCGGCTCGGCTTCGCCGGTGCTCGGCAGCGGCACCGGCACCAGCGAGCCGCCGGGAGCGACGTACTGGCGCCAGATCCCGTCGGCGAAGAACGGCGGCGACAGCGGACGCTGGTGCGTCACCAGCTCCGTCGGCGCGATCGGCAGCAGCACCGCGATGACCGCGCCGATCCAGATCATCCGCAGCGGGAACGCGGGTTTCCCGTCGAGCGGCGCCGGCTGCTCGGCCGCCGCCGTCCACACTCGGTGCGTCGCGATCGCCAGCAGCGCGCCGACCACCGGGATGCAGCCCATCGCGAGCCGGGATTCGAGCAGCGAGTCCAGCAGCGGCAGCTGGCCCAGCCACTTCCACGGGCCGGCGATGCCGGTGTCGTCGTGCGCCACCGTGATTTCGACGCCGAGGGAAAGCACGGCCATCACGTACATCGTGATCGCGAGCGCCCGCGCCACGACGTCGCGCCACAGCCAGATCGTCAGCACGACCATCAGCACGATCAGCGGCCAGCCGAAGAAGGCGTTCTCCTCAGTGCGGTTCATCGACACGTCCGCGGCCGCCTCCGGCGCGCCGGCGATCGACTGCGTCGCGAAGCGCGTGAACGCCGCCGTGTCGTTGCCGGCCGGGCCGTGCAGCAGCGAGTGGAAGCTCTGCGGGCCGAAGAACTGCCAGTACAACGGGAAGCCGGCGATGAGCAGCGCGACCACCGCGCCGGCGCCGATCCCCTTGGCCAGTGGCGCCAGCATGCCGCGGATCTCGCCGCGGCGCGGGATCAGGTAGGACACCGCGAACACGATGAAGGTGAGCGCGAAGATGGCCAGCGGCTCTTCGCCGAGCAGGATCTGCCACGCGACGAGCAGCCCGAGCACGATCCCGTTGCGCAGCGGGCGTTCCCCGTGGGCGAGCTGGATCGTCTTGAGCGCGATGAACGGCAGCACGAACAGCACCACGAAGTTCGGGTGCGCGTTGCCGTGCGAGATCATCGGCGGGGCGAAGCCGCAGAACGCGCCGCCGATCGCGGCCGCCGTCCGGTTCGGCACCAGGTGGCGGGAGAACACCCAGTACCAGCCCGTCGCGGTGCCGGCGAGGCCCGCGGTGAGCACGATCGCCCAGGTCAGGGTGGCGCCGAAGGTCAGCGTGATCGGGGCGAGCGGGATGTTCAGGCCGAACATCGCCGCGTTCGCCGCCATGTTGACGCCGAGCGGGTAGTTCTGCAGGTCCGTCGTGAACGGGTTCTGGAAGTGCAGGACGGACTTCGCGACGACCGTCGAGTACCACTCCCACTGGCTCTGGTCGGCCGCGCCGTTCCAGAGGTAGCCGCGCTTGAGGTCGAACCAGAGCCCGTTGTAGAGCAGGATCGTGAACAGCAGGAACCCGCCGGTGATCGCGGAGTCCTGCCAGGCCCAGCGCTTCGGGCCCTCAGGGAGTTCGGGAGCGGGCGGGACCAGCTCGGGAACGGCTTCGGACTTCAGGCTCACGGTTCGACCACCCTGGCGAGGAAGTAGAGCGCCCCGGTGCCGGCGTGCCGGACCAGCAGCAGGAACGGCCGGTCGACGGTGACGGCGACCGGTTCGTCGATCATCATCGAGGTGAGGCGCATGGTCAGCGCGGTGGCCGCGGCCCCCTCGAAACCCTGTTCGTCGACGCGCAGCACGGCCTGGTGCAGCACCTCGGACACGGTCAGCCGCGGGTCCGGCGAGAGCCCGCCCAGGTCGGCGTCGTCGGTGAACATCGTCCGGACGCCGAGACCGCGCAGCACGCCGGTCAGCGAGCTCGGGACGTCGAGCGAGACCTTGGGGAGGGCGAGCTCGACCGGCTTGAACGCGACGGCGTCGAGCAGGGCGGTCAGCGACGGCTGGTCGAGCCCGGCCTCCGCCTCGGCGAGGTCGCCGTCGGGCAGGAGGACGACGGCCTGCAGGCCCCCGGCCGCGGCCAGCTGCACCGCCTGCCAGCCGCCGGCGTGCGCGTAGCCGACGCGCTCGCTGAGCCACATGGTGGGGACGTCCCGGTCGCCGGAGGGCGCGTGGAACGGCGCGTCGCCGGTGTTGGCCTCGCGGAACGGCAGCTTCCAGGCGGCCTTCAGGTACAGCGCGTTGACCAGCACGGCGGCGACGTCGGAGTCGATCGAGCCGGGCGGCAGCAACTGCGGGATCAGGCCGCGCGTGGTGCGGCCGACGTCGTCGTTGATGAGTTCGCGAGCGGCTTCGGGCTCCTTCTCGAAGGGCGCGCTCGCGACGGCGGCACCGGGCCAGGCGGCGAGCTCGGTCTTGAAGGAGTCTTCGAGCGGAAGGCGGTCGTCGGCCCACAGCGTGTTGGCCACGGCCAGCTCGGGTTCGTCTTCGCTCAGCTGGGCGGCGTCCCGCAGCAGGACGGTCTGCTCGTCCGGGTCACCGACCAGGGCGACCAGCTCGTCCCGGGTGCGCCCGCGGGCCGCGCGCGCGGCGAGGGTCAGGGCACTGGCCACGGAGTACGGCGAAAAGCAGGTGTTCCCGCCCCCGGCACCGAGGGCCGAGTGGACGGCGAGCGCGAACCGGAGGTGGCTGTCCGTGGCCATGCGGGCGAGAGTACCGGAACGGGACACCCCACCGGCCGCCCGCGCGCAACTCCACCCGAGGATGACAAAACCCCGCGAAAGTTTCGCCCCCGCGCCCGCGCGCCACCAGGCATCCGACGTGATCCAGCAGGCATCACGCGTGTCTGCAGGGGCATCACACGTGATTGGGAGGGCATCACCCCGATGCCCCTCGGCTCACGCGTGATGCCTCTGCAATCACGGGTGATGCCCCGCCGATCACGGTCAGCGGTGGTGGCGGGTGACGTGCCAGCTGTGCCAGGCGTGGGCTTGGGCGTCGGTGAGGGAGGCGACCTGGTCGACCACCACGCGCAGCAGGGCCGCGTCGTCGGCGGCCGCGTTCCAGGCCGGGACGAACAGCGGGTCGAGGGACTCCGGGGCGCGCTGGGCGAGGGCGTGGACCAGCTCGATCAGCAGCTCGCGCTGGCCCTCCTGCATCGCCAGCCGGCGGCGGTCGCTCATCACGTACCGCAGTGCCAGCGCCTTCAGCAGGGCCACCTCGGCCGCCACCCGGTCCGGGACGCACAGGCGGGCCCGGTAGCGCCCGAGCGGGCCTTCGCCGTACTCCGCGCGGGTTCCGGTGACCGCCGCCGTCGTGAAGCGGCCGACCAGTTCGCTCGTCAGGCGTTTCAGGGCGACCTGGGCGCCCGGTGAACCGTCCGGCTCCGCCGGTACGAGGGCCGCCACCACCGGCAGCGCCAGCAGTTCCGCCGCCGCATCCTCCAAAGTGGACACCGACTGGGCGGAGAAGTGCTTGGCGGCGGCCTCGGCGACGGCCGCCCGCTCGTCCGGGTGGGCGAGCAGGCGCAGCTTGATCCGGCCGGCCAGCACCCCGTCCTCGACGTCGTGCACCGAGTACGCCACGTCGTCGGCCCAGTCCATGATCTGGGCCTCCAGGCACGTCCGCTCCGGCGGCGCCCCCGACCGGAACCACTCGAACACCGGGACGTCGTCGGCGTACACGCCGTACTTCACCCGGCCCGGTTTGCGCGGCCACGGGTACTTCGTGGCCGCGTCCAGGCAGGCGCGGGTCAGGTTGAGCCCCACCGGGTCACCCTGGGGATCCAGCAGCTTGGGCTCCAGCCGGGTGAGGATGCGCAACGTCTGCGCGTTGCCCTCGAACCCGCCGCACGCGGCGGCCACCTCGTCGAGCGCGCGCTCGCCGTTGTGCCCGAACGGCGGGTGGCCGATGTCGTGCGCCAGCCCCGCGGTGTCGACGAGGTCCGGGTCCGCGCCCAGCTCCTCGGCGATGCCACGGCCGATCTGCGCGACCTCCAGTGAGTGCGTCAGCCGGGTGCGCGGGACGCCGGTGACCTCGGCGCCCTCCCCCGGCCCGACCACCTGGGTCTTGCCGGCGAGCCGCCGCAGCGCGGCGGAGTGCAGCACCCGGGCCCGGTCGCGGGAGAAGGCGCTGCGCCCGTCCGCCCGCGCGCCGGGCAGCGCGGCGCCCTTGGCCGGCTCCGGCAGCAGGCGGGCGGTGTCGTGCTCGGTGTAGTCCACGTGACCAGCCTAAACGCGGCCACCGACAAAACTCAGCCCAGGAACGTGGCGAACAGATCGTCGGCCGGGGTCTTCGTCAGCCGGTAGTACAGCAGCGCGCCGGTCTCGCGGACGATGTACCGCACCTGGGTGACGCGCTCCTGGACGATCGGCCCGCTGTGCGTCGGCGCGGTCCACGCCTCCAGCCCCAGGTCGCCGGCCATGGTCCGGGCGCGGAACGAGTGCCACGGGTCGCTGACCAGCACCGCCGTCCGCCAGCCGCGGGCCTCGACCTGCTGCGCGACCGCTCGCAGGCTCCGCAGCGTGTCGCTGCCCTCGCCGACCGCGAGCGTCGCCGACGCCGGCACGCCGCGCCGGGTGAGCCAGAGCTGGCCGGCCCGCGCCTCGGTGAAGTTGTCCTCGGCCTTCTTGCCGCCCGCGGTGACGATCGTCTTCGCGACGCCGGCGTCGTAGAGCTGCTTCGCCTTCACCAGCCGGGCGGCGTAGATGTCCGACGGCTTGCCGTTGTACTGGGCCGCGCCCAGCACCACGATGACGTCCGCGGGGCGCCGGTCGTTCTCGCGGGCGACCTCCCACACGCGGAACGCCGTGCCGCCGACCAGCGCGAGCAGCATCAGGAGGGTGCCGAAGGCGATCCGGCGCGCCCAGCTCGCGCGCGACGGTTTGGTGCGTTCAGCGGTACCCACCCGCCCCATTCTGTCAGAGGCGGCTCAGAGCCAGCCACGCTCCTCCGCGACCCGGACGGCTTCGGCCCGCGTCCGCGCGCCGGTCTTGCCGATCGCCGCGGACAGGTGGTTGCGGACGGTGCCTTCCGAGAGGTGCAGGGCCCGGGCGACGTCGGCCACCGTGCTGCCGTCCCTGGCTTCCCGCAGCACGTCGCGCTCCCGCCCGGTGAGCGGGCTGGCGCCGGTGGCGAGGGATTCCGCCGCCAGCGCCGGGTCCACCACCCGGAGTCCACTGTGGACCCGGCGGACCGCCTCGACGAGCTGCTCCGGCGGCGCGTCCTTGACGACGAACCCGGCCGCGCCCGCCGCCATCGCCCGGGCGAGGTAGCCGGGCCGGCCGAAGGTGGTGCAGATGATCACCCGGCAGGACGGGAGCGCGGCCCGCAGGTCCGCCGCGGCCGCCAGGCCGTCCTTGCCGGGCATCTGGACGTCCAGCAGGGCGACGTCCGGCTTCGTCTCGCGCGCGGCGGCCACCACCTCGTCGCCGGAACCGACCTGCCCGACCACTTCGATGTCGTTCTCGAGGCCCAGCACGGTGGCCAGTGCCCCGCGCACCATGGCCTGGTCGTCGGCCAGCAGCACCCGGATCAAGCGAGTCCTCCCGCGGGTTCGGCGCGCACGGCCGGGGTGGCCGCGTGCGGTTCGGGCTGCGGGACCTCCGCCCGCACCAGCAATCCTCCCCCGGACCGGACGGACGTCCGCAGCGTGCCCCCGACGGCCTCGAGCCGCTCGGCGAGCCCGCGCAGGCCGTTGCCCCGGACGACCTCGGTGGCCCGGCCGTCGTCCTCGACCTCCAGCCAGGTGCTGCCCAGCCGCACCTTGACCTGCTTGGCCCCGGAGTGCCGGAGCACGTTCGTGATCGCTTCGCGCAGCACGTACCCGAACGGGGTCTGGAACTCCGGCCGGACGTTGTCGACCGCGTGCGGCAGGTCGGCCTCGATCTCCGCGGCCCGCAGCGCCGCCCGGGCGCCGACGAGCTCCGCCGACAGCGACACCTGGCGGTATTCCGACACGGTCGCGCGGACGTCGGACAGCGCGCTGCGCGTCAGGCTCTCGACCTCGCGGATCTCCTCGACCGCGCGCGGGATGTCGCCGGCGCTCTCCAGCACCCGCCGGGCCAGCCCCGCCTTGACGGTGATCGTGGTGAGGCTGTGCCCGAGCAGGTCGTGCAGGTCGCGGGCGACGCGCTGGCGTTCGTTCGTCACGGCGAGGGTGGCGATCTCCTTGTTGGCCAGCTCGAGCCGCCGGACCGCGCGGACCAGGTTGGCCATGAAGAACATCGCCAACGTCACCGAAGCGACCGTGATGAGGTCGCCGTAGCCGTCCTGGAACTTGCCGGCCAGCCCCAGCAGCAGCGCGCCGACCAGCAGCGTCGGGACGTCGACGATGACCGCCCACGCGGGCGGGGCCAGGAACACCATCACCGCGGTGCCGTAGAGCAGGATGAACGGGCTGGACCCCACCGCCGCGACCGTGCCGAGGCCCAGCAGGTTCATCCCGATGCCGAAGCCCAGCTTCGCCGGCCGGGGCCACCGGAAGGCGAAGGGGAACACCAGGTAGCAGAGCGCGTAGGCGTAGATCAGCACGCCGACCGCGACGAGCCCGGTGGTCACCTCAGGCTCGGCGATCAGCGACTTCGTGGCCGGGATGAGGAACGGCAGGAGGAAGACCACGCCCAGCACCGGCCAGCGCAGCCGGTCCGGGCCGCCGGCCTCCGGTTCGGAGAACGGGTCCTCCCACCACGCTTCCCTGCTGTTCAGCCCGAACCGGTGCCTGCCGGACTCCGCCATCGCCGTTCCTCGTCCTCGTCGGGCCCTCAGACGCGGGCACTGTCCTTACGGTAACGCCTGATCACCAGCGCCCCGAGCACGACGGTCCACGCGCCGAGCACGCCGGCCGCCTGCGGCAGCGACACCACCATGTCGGTGGTCACCGCGGGCCGCACCACCTGCAGCACCCAGTACGTCGGCATGATCTGCGCGACGTCGTGCATCCAGGACGGCATCGTCTCCAGCGGGATCCACAGGCCGCCGAGGAAGCCCATGCCGAGGGTGACGATCATGCTGATCGGCTGCATCGAGTCCGGCGTGCCGAACTGCCCGATCAGCAGGCCGAGCAGGACCAGCGGGAGCGTGCCGAGCCAGACACCGGCGAAGATCCGGACCCAGCCGGCCGCGTCCAGGTGCACCCCCTCGGCGGTCACGGCCAGCAGCGGCACGAGGATCAGCGCCGGCAGCCCGACGAGCATCCCGGACAGCGCTTTGCCGCCGAGGTAGCCGAACCCGGTCAGCGGGGTCAGCCGCAGCTGCCGCTGCCAGCCGAGCGCGCGTTCCAGTGCGAGCCGCCCGCCGCTGGTGTTGGCGGCGGCGAAGGTGCCGAAGGTCATCATGTTGATCATGATGATGGCGGCGATCTTCGCGTGTTCGGGGTCGCTGGTCTTGGTGAAGACGTTGGCCTGCAACAGGAACATCAGCACCGGGAAGGCGACCACGAAGACCAGGAACCGCGGCGCCCGGAAGTTCCGGCGGATCTCGGTGAGCAGGTAGGTGGCGTTCATCGCACGGGCTCCGCGGTTTCGTCGGCGGTCAGGGACAGGAAGGCGCCTTCGAGGCCGACGGCGCTGATTTCGACGTCGTGCACGGCCGGCACCGCGGCCTTGAGCGCCCAGAGCGTGGCGTCGGAGTCGGCGCTGGAGATCGCGACGCGCTCGCCGCGCAGCTCGAACTCCTTGACGCCGGGCAGCGCGGCGATGACGGCGTCGGTGGCACCCGGGACGGCCGCGCGCAGGGTGCGGCCGCCGGCCAGCGCGCGGACCTCGGCGACGGACCCGTCGGCGACGATCCGGCCGCGGCGCATCAGCACCACCCGGTCGGCGAACTCCTCGGCCTCTTCGAGGTAGTGCGTCGCGAACAGGACCGTGCGGCCGGACTCGGTGAAGGAGTACATCGACTGCCAGAACTCGCGCCGCGTGCCGACGTCCATCGCCGCGGTCGGCTCGTCGAGGATCAGCAGGTCGGGATTGCTGACCAGGGCGACGGCGAAGCGGACGCGCTGCTTCTGGCCACCGGAGAGCTTGTTCGCGCGGCGGCCGGCCAGCTCCTCGACACCGGCGGCGCGCAGGGCCTCGGCCACCGGCATCGGCTTGCGGTGCAGCGCGGCGACCATCCCGACGGTCTCCCCGACGGTCAGGTCGTCCATCAGGGCGCCGCCCTGCAGCATCGCGCCGATCAGCCCGGCCCGGACGGCGTCGATCGGACGGCGGCCGAACACGCGCACGTCACCGGCGCCTGGGCTGGTCAGGCCCAGGATCATGTCGACGGTGGTGGACTTGCCGGCGCCGTTCGGGCCGAGCAGGGCGACCACCTCGCCCGGGGCGATGGTCAGGTCGACGCCGTCGACCGCGTGGACCTCGCCGTAGTGCTTCCGCAGGCCGGTGAGGTGGACCGCGGCCCCCGCCGCCACCGCCTGGGTGTCTGTTTCTCGCATGCCCCCAGGCTGCCGCCCGGGCGGCCCGGGTCCCCAGACCGTGCGTCACGACCTCGCCGTGACAGGTGTCAGGGGTACCCGGGCCCCGGGGGGGTCAGCAGCCGATGAGGCGGCCCGCCAGGTAGGACTCGAGCTTGTCGATCGCGATCCGCTCTTGCGACATCGAGTCGCGCTCGCGCACCGTCACGGCCTGGTCCTCGAGCGAGTCGAAGTCGACCGTGACGCAGTACGGCGTGCCGATCTCGTCCTGGCGGCGGTAGCGGCGGCCGATCGCCTGGGCGTCGTCGAAGTCGACGTTCCAGTGCTTGCGCAGGGTGGCCGCGACCTCCTTCGCCTTCGGGGTCAGGTCGGCGTTGCGCGACAGCGGCAGCACCGCGACCTTGAACGGCGACAGCCGCGGGTCGAGCTTCAGCACCACGCGGATGTCGGTGCCGCCCTTGGCGTTCGGCACCTCTTCCTCGACGTAGGAGTCCACCAGGAACGCCATCATCGACCGGCCGACACCGGCCGCCGGCTCGATGACGAACGGCCGGTACCGCTGGCCCGAGGCCTGGTCGAAGAACGACAGGTCCTGGCCCGAGTGGTTCGAGTGCGTCGTCAGGTCGAAGTCGGTGCGGTTCGCGATGCCCTCGAGCTCGCCCCACTCCTGACCGGCGTTGAACGCGAACCGGTACTCGATGTCGACGGTGCGCTTCGCGTAGTGCGAGAGCTTTTCCTTCGGGTGCTCGTAGTGGCGCAGGTTGTCGGCCTTGATGCCGAGGTCCGTGTACCACTTCGTGCGCTCGTCGATCCAGTACTGGTGCCAGCGCTCGTCCTCGCCCGGCTCGACGAAGAACTCCATCTCCATCTGCTCGAACTCGCGCGTCCGGAAGATGAAGTTGCCCGGCGTGATCTCGTTGCGGAAGGACTTGCCGATCTGGCCGATGCCGAACGGCGGCTTCTTCCGCGACGTCGTCTGGACGTTGGAGAAGTTCACGAAGATGCCCTGCGCGGTCTCCGGGCGGAGGTAGTGCAGGCCCTCTTCGGACTCCACCGGGCCGAGGTAGGTCTTCAGCATCATGTTGAAGTCCCGCGGCGGGGTGTACTTGCCGCGCGTGCCGCAGTTCGGGCACGGCACCTCGGACAGGTCGTCCTCGCTGGTCTCCTTGCCGGTGCGCGCCGCGAACTCCTCGGCGAGCTGGTCGGCGCGGAAGCGCTTGTGGCACGACAGGCACTCGATCAGCGGGTCGGTGAACACGTTGACGTGCCCGGACGCGACCCAGACCTCCCGCGGCAGGATCACCGAGGAGTCGAGGCCGACGACGTCGTCACGGCCCTGGACGACGGTCTTCCACCACTGGCGCTTGATGTTGTCCTTGAGCTCGACCCCGAGCGGCCCGTAGTCCCACGCAGAGCGGGTGCCGCCGTAGATCTCTCCGCTGGCGAAGACGAAACCACGGCGCTTGCACAGGCTGATGATCTTCTCAATGGTGTTCGTGGGCACTCCACGCTCCGAAAAGCTTGCGGGGACGGTTCAGGACTGGAACGTCCAGGGTATCGGCCGGGGCCCACCGCTTTTCGCGCAGGTGAGCCTACGGCCGCGACACCAGCGACGCCGTCACGACGCGGTTGTCCTCGTAGCCCTCGCTGCCGCCGACGTACTCGCCGCCGCAGGTGACCAGCAGCAGCTTGTGCGGCCCGTCCGGGTCGAACAGCTGCTCGGACCGGCCGGCCAGCTCGGACTTGTGGATCGTCTCCGTGGCGTCGACCCGGTACACCCACGCGCCGCCCGCCGCGTCGGTCAGCTTGACCTCCTGCCCCTGCTTGACCCGCCAGAGCTCGTCGAACGGGCCCTTCCTGCCCTTCCAGTTCACGTGCCCGGACAGCAGCGCGACGCCGTGGTCCGCACCCAGCTTCGCGCCCCACCAGGCGGCCTCGTCGAGGCCCTCGGGGATCTTCAGCGCGCCCGAGGCGTCGAGGTCCTCCTGGAGCAGCTTCGCGGTGCCGCCGCCGGGCAGGGACAGCCGGGCCGGGTCCCGGCCGGTGTCCTGCGCGGTGGCCGGCGAGGACGGCTGGTTCGCGGCCGGGACCGGCCCACCGGCGCCGTTCGCGACCGCAGGTTCATCCTTTCCGGTGAACACGAGGAGGGTCGCGACCAGCGCCGCGACCACGAACGCCCCGGCGACGCCGACGATCCACCAGCGGCCGGAGCCCTTCTTCGGCTCCGCCGGGTTCCGCTCCTGCATGGGCATGTGCTCCTTCGCTGTCGTGTCCAGTGCACGGACAGGCATGCCGCGAAGGCCGCGGGAGGTTGCACCGGACCCGATCAGCCGGTGGGGCGCGTCACCAGGCGGGCGGTGACCAGGCGGTTCTCGTCGTACCCCTCGGTGCCGCCGACGTAGTCGCCGCCGCAGGTGACCAGCACGAGCCGGTGCGGGCCGTCCTGCCCGAACCACCGGGCGGCCTGGTCCGGCAGGAGCTCCTTCGGGACCGTGACGACGTCGTCCACGCGGTAGACCCAGCGGCCGCCGCGCGCGTCGACGACGCTGACCTCGTCGCCTTGGCGCATCCGCCACAGCTCGTCGAACGGCCCGCGCCGCCCCTCCCAGTTCACGTGCCCCGACAGCAGGGCCGCGCCCTGGGCCGCGCCCAGCTTGGCGCCCCACCAGGCGGCGTCGCCGAGGCCGCGCGGGATCGGCAGCACGCCCGTGCCGGTGAGTTCGGTGCGGACCAGGCGAGCGGTCGCGCCGCCGGGCAGCCGGACCGTGCCCGGACGCTGCTGCGCGGCGGACTCGCTGTCGGCGGGCAGCACGGCCGGTGCCGCGTCCTCGCCGGGCAGCGCGCCGGGCGGCGGCGCGGCGGCGAGCGACGTGGTGGCCGGCGGCAGCCAGGTCAGCACGATGATCCCGGCCGCGAAGGCGGCCACGGCCAGCGCCGCCGAGACGGCGGCCAGCGCGGTGCGCAGCACCTAGTCCGTCCCGGACTTGCGCCGCCGGCCGAGCAGCAGGGCGACCGCGGCGAAGAACACCCCGCCGAAGAGCAGGCCGAGGCCGAGCGGGATGCGGGAGCCGTCGCCGTCCGTGGCGGGCGCGGCCGCGCCCAGGTACCCGGCCGGGACCTGGGTCGGCACGGGGGCCTGCGTGGCGGTCGCGCCGCCGGTGGGACCGGCGGCCTTCGCGACGAACCCCTTCGGCACCGAGCAGCTGACCCCGCCGAGGACGATGGTGGTCCGCACGTCCTGCAGCGCGGCACCCTGGGCGTCCTTGACGTGGGTGGTGATCTCGATCCGCCAGCCGGCGACCGCGGTGAAGTCGCCGCCGCGCCAGCCGTCCTGGCGGATCAGCTGGTCGAAGGCGGCGACGCGGGTCAGCTTGACGTCGGAGACCGTCGTCGCCCGGTCGGCGTTCGCGATGTCGCCGGGCGGGCCGAGCCGGAGGTTCGACAGCTGGAGGCCGGCGGTGCCGCCGGGCATCGGGACGATGCCGAGCCCGCCGCCGGCCTGGCGCACCCACAGCCGCGTCACCGTGCCGGCCGAGGAAAGTTTCGCGGGGCCGGTGCAGTCGACCGAGGTCTTGGCGCCCTCCAGGACGAGCACGGTGTTGTCGACCGGCCGGGCGCCGCCCTGCCAGTTGTCGCGCAGCGCGTAGTTCGTTTCCGCGACGGCGTTGGGGACGGTGGTGGCCTGCAGCGCGGCGAAGACGTTGTGGTCCCGGCTCGGGACGCCCGGCGGGTACGGGTTCTGTGACGCGCTGTAACGGCCGAGGTCGATCTGGTAGTGCCCGCCGAAGGTGGCGCGCTCGCCGTCGTCCTTGGGCACCGAGACGCGGTCCGCGCCGAGCTTCGACTGGCCGGGCAGCAGCGGCGACCGTTGCGTTTCGGTGATCAGGGCGCCACCGCGCTGGCCTTCGGCCCCGATCCGCACCGAGGCGATGTTCGCGAACGAAACCGGGCCGGTCTTCTCGTCGACGGCCTGGCTCTGCGCCCCGGCGACACCCACTCCGGCCAGCGGAAACACGACGGCCGTCACGGCGGCCGCTCTCGTCACGAAACGCCTCATGTCTCCCCACTGCTCTGCTCAGGCGGGTCGTCAGCGTACGAGAAGCGACGAAACTCTCCGCGACAACCTTGCACCGTCGGCCACCGCATGCGAAGCGGAAGGGCCAATATCCCACGAACTCACCCGGATGGGGTAATACGACCGGCCGTACCCCGCAGCTCGGCGCCGAGGCGGAGGTCACGGCCGGGGGAACACTAGGATGGGCGGCGCCGTTATCGGCAATGACTACGGAATTCATGGTCGCGGACGAGCGCGTGGGAGGCGGGAATGGCGACGGTGACCGGCAGCGACGGCCGGCCGGGGCTCGCGGAGTGCACCCCGGCGTCCCCGGCCCGGCTGTCGCCCGCGGTCCTCGGCGACGCCGGTGACCTGCTGCGCGCCCTCGCGGCGCCGGTCCGGATCGCGATCGTGCTGCAGCTGCGCGAGGGCGACCGGTGCGTGCACGAGCTGGTGGACGCCCTCGACGTCGCGCAGCCGCTGATCAGCCAGCACCTGCGGGTGCTGAAGACGGCCGGGGTGGTCCAGGGCGAGCGCCGCGGCCGCGAGGTCGTCTACCGGCTCGCCGACGACCACCTCGCGCACATCGTGGTCGACGCCGTCGCCCACGTGCAGGAAGGAAAGTGATGAACACGGCCCCGTCGCGCAGCCAGGCCCCGGTGCCCGGGCGCCGATCCACCCGGCAGCGGGCCGCGGTCGTCGAGCTGCTCAGCACCATCGACGACTTCCGGTCGGCCCAGGAACTGCACGACGAGCTGCGCAAACGCGGCGACGGCATCGGCCTGACGACGGTGTACCGCACCCTGCAGTCCCTGTCCGAGGCCGGCGAGATCGACGTGCTGCGCACGGACTCGGGCGAGGCGATCTACCGCCGGTGCTCGGCCCACCACCACCATCACCTGGTGTGCCGGCTGTGCGGGCGCACGGTCGAGGTCGAGGGCCCGGCGGTCGAGCGCTGGGCCGAGAAGATCGCGGCCGAGCACGGCTTCTCGGAGATCTCCCACACGGTGGAGATCACCGGCACCTGCGCCGAGCACTGACCCACCGGACGACACGCGTACCTGCACGGACGACACGCGTACCTGGGCGGACGACACGGCCCCCAGCACCCCGGCCAGCTCGTGTCGTCCATCGAGGTACGCGTGTCGTCCTTCTGGGTACGCGTGTCGTCCGGCTGGGTTCAGTATTCGTACGGGTCTTTGGGGGTGGGGACCGTGGTCACCGAGGCCGGGGTGAAGTCGGGGGTGTAGTTGTTCGCCTTCGTAGCCGTGCCCGGGACCACCTGGCCCGTCACCTGGATCCAGGCGTCGCTCGCGAAGTGGTCGGCTTCGCCGCCGCGGAGGCGGACCGTCACCGGGAACGCGTCCGCCGCGCAGCAGCTGATCACCAGGCGGGCCAGCAACGTCCGGCCTTCCGCGTGCACGACGAACCCCGTCAGCGACACCGTGCGGCCGTTCAGCGTGCCCGCCGCGTCCCAGCCCGCGCGGCTGACGAAGTCGTTCACCGGCAACGGGACCACGTTCCCGGCCGGCAGCGGCGGGAACGCCGCCGCGTTGGCCGCGGCCGCGCTCGCCGGGACGCGGGCCTCCGTGCGGATCACCGAGTCCGCGCCCAGGGCCGGCGGCGCGACCAGGAACACCGCCAGCACCGGCACCAGCAGCAGCCAGGCCGGCCGCGCCGAGTGCGAGTGGCCGTCGTGCTCGTCCGGGACAGCCCGCCGGGCCAGCAGGTCGCGCACGATGGCGACCGCGCCCAGCAGCACCATCACCGCGCCGCCGGCGATGATCCACGGCTGCTGCGCCGGCTTGACGTACCGCAGGTAGTCGCCGTTGAGCGCGATCTTGACCAGCGCCCCGCCGAGCAGGATCAGCAGGATGTTCTGGGTCTCCCGTTTCACGCGACCCCCACCAGGAATCCGGCGCCGAGGGCGCACACCACCGCCACCACGAACGTCACCGGCGCGAACCGGGCCGCGAACGACCGGCCGAACGTCCCCGCCTGCAACGCGAACAGCTTGACGTCGATCGCCGGCCCGACGACCAGGAACACCAGCTTCGGCAGCAGCGGCAACGCCGTCAGCGACGCCGCCACGAACGCGTCCGCCTCGCTGCACAGCGCCAGCACCACCGCCAGCACCGCCATCACCACCACGCCCAGCACCAGCTGACCGCCCAGCACGCCGAACCAGCGAGCCGGCACCAGCACGTTCAGCGCCGACGAAATCAACGCCCCCAGCACCAGGAAACCGCCCGCCTCCACCAAATCCGTGCGCGCGGTCTCGGCGAACACGCGCCACCGCCGGCCACCCGCCACGTCCGGCAGCCGTTGCAGGGCACGGGAAGTGATCCACTCGAGCTTGCCCCAGCGGGCCCACAGCCAGCCCATCACCATCGCCGTGGCGAGCGAGCCGGCGAACCGCGCGAACACCATCTCCGGCTTGCCGGGGAACGCGACCGCGGTGGCCACCAGCACCACCGGGTTCACCGCCGGCGCCGCGAGCAGGAACGTCAGCGCCGCCGCCGGGGCCACGCCCTGCCCCATCAGCCGCCGCGCCACGGGCACCGAAGCGCACTCGCAGCCCGGCAGGGCGACCCCGGCCAGCCCGGCGACGCCGACGGCCGCACCGGCCCGGCGCGGCAGCACCTTCTCCAGCACGCGGGCGGGCACGAACGCGGCGATGGCCCCGCTGATCAGCACCCCCAGCACCAGGAACGGCAACGCCTGCACGCAGACGGCGACGAACACGGTCGAGCCGGTGCGCAGCGCGGGCACGTCGAACACCTGCTGCAGCCAGCCCTGCGCGAGGATGGCGACCAGCAGGATCGCGCACAGCACTTCGACCGAGCTGATCCGGAACCGGCGCGTGCGCCGGCCGGGCTCGGCCGCGGTGTCGGAAACGATGTTCACGACGGCGATGATGCCAGGGCCGTCCGACACCGGACGACCCGCACGGGCCGCGAACGGAGGATCACGGTCCGTTTCGGTACGGAATCCTCCGTTCGCGGCGGAAAATCCACCCCGGACGGGTCAGTCGCCGGGCACGATTCCGGGCAGATCGGTCCGCAGCTGCGACGCCGTCGACACGACCAGCATCAGCAACGTCCCGAGCGCCGCCTCGTCCAGCCCGGCCGCGGGGAACGCGTACCGCAGCGTCACGTCTACGCCGTTGTCCGAGTGCCCGATCCCGAGCGTCCCGAACAGCCCCTGCCCGGCCCGCTCGGCCACGGCGATCGAAAGCGCGGGCTCGTCCGCGAGGTCCCAGCCGACCACGCACGTCAACGTGAGCACGGTGAGGCCCTCGCCGAGCCGGGTCGCCTGGATCACGCACGGGACGCCGCCGTGGGAGAACGTCAGTGCGCCGTCGTCGTCGACGTGCACCTCGAGGTAGCGCTCCAGGGCCTCCCGGGCCCGCGTCAGCAGTTCCGCGGTCTCGACCGCTTCGGTGGCGCTCACGAAGAAGCCGCCTGGTCGACCGCGCCACCGAAGCGGCGGTCCCGCTTCGCGAACTCCAGGCAGGCCCGCCAGAGGTGGGTCCGGTCGAAGTCCGGGAACAGCGTGTCCTGGTAGACCATCTCCGCGTAGGCCGACTGCCACAGCAGGAAGTTCGACGTCCGCTGCTCGCCGGAGGGCCGCAGGAACAGGTCCACGTCCGGCATCTCGGGCTGGTACAGGTACTTCCCGATGGTCTTCTCGTTCACCTTGCCGGGATCCAGCTTGCCGGCGGCGACGTCCTGCGCGATCCGCTGCATCGCGTCACCCAGCTCGGCGCGGCCGCCGTAGTTGACGCACATGGTCATGTTCAGCGCCGTGTTGTGCTTGGTCTTCTCCTCGGCCGCCTGCAGCTCCTTGATCACCGACGCCCACAGCTTCGGCCGCCGCCCGGCCCAGCGGATGCGCACGCCGATCGAGCCGAGGTAGTCGACCTGGCGGCGGATGGTGTCGCGGTTGAAGCCCATCAGGAACCGCACCTCTTCGGGGCTGCGCTTCCAGTTCTCCGTCGAGAACGCGTACACCGACAGCCACTTGACGCCGAGCTCGACCGCGCCGCTGGCCACGTCGATCATCACGGCTTCGCCGCGTTTGTGGCCTTCGATCCGCGGCAGGCCGCGCTGGTTGGCCCAGCGCCCGTTGCCGTCCATGACCAGCGCGACGTGCTTGGGCACCAGCTCGCGCGGGATCTCCGGGGGTTTCGCGCCCGACGGGTGCGGATCCGGGGCCCGCAGCTCGTATCGCGACGCCTTGTTCTCGCGTCCCCTGCGCAGCACTGCGAGCCTCCCTGGATGGGTGAAACCGGTCGGGCCCGACCCTACTGCCCGGGCACCACGCTCTCCCGGGCGCGTCGCTCGACCAGGGGCAGCGACCTCAGCTGCCGCTCCAGGTGCCACTGCAGGTGGGCCGCGACCAGGCCGCTCGCGTCACGGCGGGTGCCGGGCAGGGTCGACTCGGCCAGCAGCCATTCGCCGTGCAGCAGGGCGGTGAGCAGGTCCAGGACCTCGGGCGCCGGGTGCACGGACCCCGGGACGCGGCAGTCCTGGCACATCGAGCCGCCCGCGGCGACGCTGAACGCGGTGTGCGGACCGGGCAGGCCGCAGCGGGCGCATTCGGTGAGCGCGGGCGCCCAGCCGGCGTAGGACATCGCGCGGAGGAAGAACGCGTCGAGCACGAGGGAGCAGTCGCGCTGCCCCTCGGCCAGCGCCCGCAGCGCGCCGACGACGAGGAGGTACAGCTTGAGCACCGGCTCGCCCTCTTCGGCCGAGAGCCGGTCCGCGGTTTCGGCGATCGCGCTGGCCGCGGTGTAGGCCTGGTAGTCGGCGACCAGCGGCAGCTGGAACGCGTCGACGGTCTCGACCTGCGTGATCACGTCGAGCGTGCGCCCGGTGTAGAACTGCACGTCGACGTGGCCGAACGGCTCCAGCCGCGCCCCGAAGCGCGACGACGTTCGCCGTACGCCCTTCGCCACGGCGCGGACCTTGCCGTGCCGCCGGGTCAGCAGGGTGACGATCCGGTCGGCTTCACCCAGCTTGTGCGTGCGCAACACCACCCCGGTGTCGCGGTAGAGGTTCACCACCCCGACATCGTCCCACTTCCGGGCGATGCCGGGGTGGAGCGCCCCGCGTGAACCGGCTCAGGAAACGCCGTACGCGATCAGCGGGATGAGGAACGCGAACAGCACCAGGACGCAGCTGAGGCCACCCAGGATCGAGGAGACCAGGCAGAGCGTCTTGGTCGTCCGCGACGCCTGCTCCGCCATCATGTAGTTGCCCTGCATCTTGTACGTGCCGACCTCGTTGGACTTCATGATCGCGAAGATCCCGAGGATGATGCCGCCGAGGAACAGCGAGGCGATCGCCCAGCCCTTGTAGTCCTTGATCTGGTTGATGTCGCCGCCGCCGGGCATGCCGTACCCGGGGGTGCCGTAGCCCGGCGCGCCGAAGCCGCCGGTGGGCGGCTGGCCGTAGGGCTGCTGCTGCCCGTACGGCGCGGGCTGCCCGTACGGCGCCGGCTGGCCGTAGGGCGCGGGCATGCCGCCGGACGGCGGGCCGTAGCCGGGCTGCTGCGGCTGCTGGCCGTAGGGCTGCTGCTGGCCGTAGGGATTGGTCATGACGTTGTACCCCAACTATTCGTGAACTTCCGCCGGGAGGCCCCGGCGGTGGTGCGGAAAGCTGTCAGCGCTGCTCGTTCGGCGGCTGCCCGAACTGGCCCGGCTGGATCTTCTGGGTCGCCTCGGGTTCGCCCGCCGCGTCCGGGCGCAGCATCTGCGTCCGCTCGGCCTGCTCGTCGAAGGCCGGGCCGCTCCCGGCGCCCGGGCGCAGCATCTGGGTGCGCTCGGCCTGCTCGTCGAACGCCCCGCCACCCGGCGGCGGGGCCAGCGGCTGCGGCGGCTGGGCCCCGAAGCCTCCGGAGGACGGCGGCTGGCCGAACCCGCCCGGCTGCGGCTGGCCGAAGCCACCCGGTGCGGGCTGCTGCTCGAACCCGCCGGAGGGCGGCTGGGCCCCGAAGCCACCGGACGGGGGCTGCTGCGGGAACCCGCCGGAGGACGGCTGGCCGAACTGGCCCGGCGGCGGGAAGCCGGCGGCGGACGACGACGCGCTCTGCTGCCCGAACGGCGCGGCCGCGTCGTCGGCGTTGACCACGACGGTGCCGATGATCTTGTCGGCGAGGGTCTGGCTCTTGTCGTCCCAGAGCGGCCACAGCCAGCCGACGTAGCAGATGACGTTGTCGACGATGTGGGCGAGATCGCGCACGAACGCCATGCCGGGGCCGACCGGCTGCCCGGTGTCCTCGCGGACCAGCTTGATCTTGGCGACCCGCTTGCCGATCGACTGACCGGTGTTGCCCTGCTGGATCCACCGGTTGTAGACCGACCAGCCGATCCAGGCCAGCGCGACGAGCAGGCTCAGCATCGAACCGCCGTTCCCGCTGAACGACAGCGGGATGATGATCGCGTACAGCAGGACGACGGGCCCGAAGTCGATGAGCGCGCCGAGCGCGCGCTGGCCCCAGCTCGCGTAGTTGCGCGGCGGCCCGAAGGGGTTGCCCTGCTGGCCGAACGGCGCGGGCTGGCCATACGGCGCCGGCTGCCCGTAGGGCGTCGGCTGGCCGTAGGGCGTGGGCTGCCCGTACGGCTGCCCCGGCTGCGGCTGCCCGAACGGCTGCTGGCCACCGGGCTGCTGCCCGAACGGCTGCTGACCGTAGGGATCGGTCATGGGTCTCCCCCTCGCTGGTCACTCCGCCGCACGGCCCGTGCAGGACCCGGACGTACGGCACGGTCCGCGGGAGCGTACTCGGTTCGCCCCCGCCCGCGCTGCTCAGGCTGCAGCTCAGACGCGCAGGCCGGTGAACGGGGCGAACGGGAGGTTGCGGATGACGAACCAGACGACGAACACGACGGTGAACGCGAGGGGCGTCCACTTCCAGTGCAGCCAGCTGTTCATCGCGCGGCCGCGCAGCCGCCCGAGGGTCCACGCGGCCATGCTCCACACGAACAGGAGCACGAAGACGAACGACACGGCGTTGTAGTGCAGGGCCGCCGGGATGTTCCCGTGCATCAGGCTGTACGCCATCCGCATGCCGCCGCAGCCCGGGCAGTCGATGCCGAGCAGGGCCTTGGTCGGGCAGAGCGGCAGGAAGCCGCCGGGGGTGGTCGGGTCGCCGACCCAGACCACCACGCTGCAGACGCCGAGCCCGGCCACGACGGCCAGCGGCGGGGCGAGCGCCCGCAGCTTCTCCCGGGCGCCGTGCGCGGGGACTCCCGTGTAGACGGTCGGGGCCGTCACTACCGGAACCCCGCCGAAGAGACGCCGATGCCCAGGATGACGACGAAAACGACGATGTAGAGCAGCAGGAGGACCCCGGTCGAGATGGCCGACCACATCGCCCACTTGCGGGCGTCGTCGGCCGCCTTCTGCGCCTCGGCGTGGAAGCCCTGGAACCACAGCGAGTTCACCTGGCTGGACTTCACGATCGCGACGACGCCCAGGGGCAGGCAGCACAGCACGGTGCTCAGGATCGCCCACACCATGCCGTTCTCCGGCGGCGGCCCGTAGTTGGGCGGGTAGCCATAGCCGTAGCCGTAGCCGGGTGGCGGTCCGCCCGGGGGCGGGTACGGCGGCGGGTACTGGTCGGTCACCGGGTTCCTCCTGCTGCTCGGTTACGTCAGTATCGCGAAGGCACCGTCGCGTTGAACGTGAACGCGCCCGCGATCAGCAGGATGATCCACAGCACGTTGAGCACGACACCGACGATCGCGGCGATGATCGCCCACTTCTTGGCTGAGTCGGCGGCCTCCTGCGCGGCCGCGGTCTGACCCTGCGCCCACAGGCCGTTCACCTTGGTGGCCTGCACGATCGACACGATGCCGAACGGGAGGCAGCAGAGGATCGTGGTGAGGATCGCCCACACGAGGTAGTTGCTCGGGGGCGGGCCCGGCTGGTAGCCACCCGGCTGCCCGCCGGGGTAGTGCGGCTGCCCGCCGGGCTGGTTCGGCTGGTCGCCGGGGTAGTTGGGCATGCCCTGGCTGTCGGTCATGATCGGTTGTTCCCCTTCGTCGTGCTCCAGAGACGACCACCGGGTCCGCTGCCTCCCCGACCGGCCGCGGTGTGGTCGAAGCCGCGACTGTAGGGGGCGGCGTGGCCGCGCGTCCGGTGATTGCTCCCGCCGCGACCGAATCGAGACCGAGAATTCCGCTGATCCTCCCCCGCGCGGTGAACGCGCCGGTCAGAAGCCCAGGCGACGCAACTGACGGGGGTCGCGCTGCCACTCCTTGGCCACCTTGATGTGCAGGTCGAGGTAGACCTTCGAGCCGAGCAGCCGCTCGATGTTCCGGCGGGCGGCGGCGCCGACCTCGCGCAGCCGTTCGCCCTTGTGCCCCAGGATGATCCCCTTCTGGCTGGGCCGTTCCACGTACAGGAACGCGTGCACGTCGATGAGGTCGTCGCGGCCTTCGCGGGGCAGCATCTCCTCGACGGTGACGGCGATCGAGTGCGGCAGCTCGTCGCGGACGCCTTCCAGCGCCGCCTCGCGGATCAGCTCGGCGACCAGGGTCTGCTCGGGCTCGTCGGTGAGCTCGCCGCCCGGGTAGAGCTGCGGGCCCTCGGGCAGCCGCTGGACCAGCAGGTCGGCCAGGGTGGCGACCTGGAAGCCGTCCACTGCGGACACCGGGACGAGCTCGGCGAACTCCATCACTTGCTGCAGGGCAAGCAACTGTTCGGCGACCTGCTGGGGCTGGACGAGGTCGGTCTTGGTGACGATGCCGATCACCGGGGTTCGCTTGGCGATCTTCTGCAGCTCGGCGGCGATGAACTTGTCGCCGGGGCCGATCTTCTCGTTCGCCGGGACGCAGAAGCCGACGACGTCCACTTCGGACCACGTCGTGTGCACGATGTCGTTGAGCCGCTCGCCGAGCAGGGTGCGCGGGCGGTGCAGGCCGGGCGTGTCGATGAGGACGAGCTGGGCGTCCTCCCGGTGGACGATGCCGCGGATGGCGTGCCGGGTGGTCTGCGGCTTGCTGGAGGTGATCGCGACCTTGGTGCCGACGAGGGCGTTGGTCAGCGTCGACTTGCCGGCGTTGGGCCGGCCGACGAAGCAGGCGAAGCCGGAACGGTGCTCGCTCATCGCTCGAGCACCTCGAGCACCGTGCCGTCCGGGCCGGCGAGGATGATCGGCGCGTACTTCGCGATGTCGCGGACCGCGTGCACGGACGCGCCCTTGAGCAGCCCCTCTTCGCTGACGACGGCGGCGGCTTCGATGCCCTCGGCGCCGCTGGACAGCGCGGCGGCGACCGCGGCCTGGAGCGCGGTGAGCTTGAACGACGGCTGGTCGACCGTGCCGGCGGCGTAGGTGCGGCCGTCGGTGTCGCGGACCGCGGCGCCCTCGGGGGCCTGGATGCGGGCGCGCGAGGACCGGGCCAGCGTGACGAGTTTCTGGTCCTCGGCCTCGAGGTCAGGCATGTTCGACGCTCCTGTCGCGTTCGTCGGGGTGGGGCAGGCGCGTGCGGCGGCGCGTCCGGTCGACGGGGTCCGTCATGGCCTCGGCGTCGGCCGGGTGCACGACCACGGAGGTGATCCGCATGCGGCCGCGCCGGTCCTTGCCCCCTTCGGCGAACAGCCGAAGGCCGGCGACCTCGGCTTCGGCCCCCGGCAGCGGGACCCTACCCAGTCGTTCCGCGAGCAGCCCGCCCACCGTCTCCACGTCGTGGTCTTCGAGGTCGATGCCGAACAGTTCGCCCAGGTCGTCGACGGTCATCCGGGACGAGACGCGGACCGCGCCGCCGTCGAGCTCCTCGACTTCGGGGCGCTCGTCGGCGTCGGACTCGTCGGTGATCTCGCCGACGATCTCTTCGAGAACGTCCTCGATGGTGAGCAGGCCCGCCGTGCCGCCGTACTCGTCGACCGCGATCGCCATGTGGTTGTGCGAGCGCTGCATCTCCTTGAGCAGCTCGTCCAGGCGCTTCGAGTCGGGGACGAAGGACGCCGGGTTCATCACCGAGTCGACGACCGTGCTCGGCCCGTCCGGGTCGAGGTAGCCGGTCATCAGGTCCTTGATGTTGACGACGCCGACGATGTCGTCGACGGACTCGTCGATCACCGGCAGCCGGGTGAACCCGGTGCGCAGGGCGAGGGCGAGGGCCTGCCGGACGGTCTTGGTGCGTTCGATCCAGACGATCTCGGTGCGCGGGACCATGACCTCGCGGGCGACGGTGTCGCCGAGCTCGAACACCGAGTGGATCATCTCGCGCTCGGAGTCCTCGACGACGCCGCGTTCCTGGGCCAGGTCGACGAGCTCGCGCAGCTCGACCTCGGAGGTGAACGGACCTTCGCGGAAGCCCTGGCCAGGGGTGATCGCGTTACCGATGAGGATGAGCAGCCGGGACAGCGGGCCGAGGACCGAGCCGAGGACGCGGACGGGCCCGGCGACGTACCGGCCGATGCGGTAGGGGTGCTGGCGGCCGAGGGTGCGGGGGCCGACGCCGATGAGGACGTAGCTGACGACGACCATCACGACCGCCGCGACCAGCACGGCGAGGCCGAGCGGCGCCAGCCGGGTGCCGACGAACACCGTGACCAGCACGGTGGCCGTGAGCTCGCAGCCGAGGCGGAGCAGGAGCAGCAGGTTGATGTGCCGCCGCCGCTCGGCGACGACGGCGGCGAGGTGGCGGGCGCCGGGCAGCCCGAGCCGGGCGAGGCCGTCGGCCCGGGCCTGCGAGACGGTGCTGACGGCCGCGTCGGCCGCCGCGAACACGCCGGCCAGGAGGACGAGCGCGATCGCGAAGAAGAGCTGTTCCATGGCTGGCGCCTAGGGCGTTTCCCCGGCGGCGGGTGGTTCGGCGGGGGCCTCGAGGCCGGCGATGCCGAGGACGCGGTCGTCGGTGCTGCGCTGGGCGTCCCGCTTGTCCAGGGCGGCGACGGCGTCCTGGTACTCGCCGAGGATGCGCTTCTGGAGCGCGAACATCTCGCGTTCCTCGGCGGGTTCGGCGTGGTCGTAGCCGAGGAGGTGGAGCACGCCGTGCACGGTGAGCAGGTGCAGCTCGTCGATCAGGGCGTGGCCCGCGGTCTTGGCCTGGTCCTTGGCGAACGCCGGGCAGAGCACGATGTCCCCGAGCAGGGCCGGCGACGCGTCGGGCGCGTCGGGGCGGCGGGAGGAGTCGAGCTCGTCCATCGGGAAGGCCATGACGTCGGTGGGGCCCGGGAGGTCCATCCAGCGTTCGTGCAGGTCTTCCATGACGTCGAGGGTGACGAGCAGGATGGACAGCTCGGCGAGCGGGCTGACCTCCATCTTGTCGAGGGCGTAGCGGGCGGCGGAGACGATGGACGTCTCGTCGACGTCGACGCCGGACTCGTTGGCGATTTCGATGCTCAACGCCGGTTGCCCTTCCAGCCGTCGTTCTGCTGGGCGTCCTGCACGGCCTGCCACTTCTCGTAGGCGTCGACGATGCTCGCGACGAGCCGGTGCCGGACGACGTCCTGGCTGGTCAGTTCGGCGAAGTGGAGGTCGTCGACGCCGGTGAGGATGTCGCGCACGACCCGCAGGCCGCTGCGCTGCCCGCTGGGCAGGTCGACCTGGGTGATGTCGCCGGTGACGACGATCTTGGACCCGAAGCCGAGCCGGGTGAGGAACATCTTCATCTGCTCGGGCGTGGTGTTCTGGGCCTCGTCGAGGATGATGAAGGCGTCATTGAGCGTCCTACCGCGCATGTAGGCCAGTGGGGCGATTTCGATCGTCCCGGCCTGCATGAGCCGCGGAATCGACTCCGGCTCGACCATGTCGTGCAGGGCGTCGTAGAGCGGCCGCAGGTAGGGGTCGATCTTCTCGTTCAGGGTGCCCGGCAGGTAGCCGAGCCGCTCGCCCGCCTCGACGGCGGGGCGGGTCAGCACGATGCGGGTGACCTGCTTGGCCTGCAGGGCCTGGACGGCTTTCGCCATGGCCAGGTACGTCTTGCCGGTGCCGGCGGGGCCGATGCCGAAGACGACGGTGTGCTTGTCGATGGCGTCGACGTACCGCTTCTGGTTCAGCGTCTTGGGCCGGATGGTCTTCCCGCGGCGGGAGACGATGTTGAGGCTGAGCACCTCGGCGGGCGAGGCGTCGCCGGTGGAGAGCATGCCGACGGTGCGGCGCACGGTGTCCGGCCCGACCTGCTGCCCGCCGGCGGCGAGCTGCACGAGCTCGGCGAAGACGCGCTCGGCGAACGCGACGTCGGCGGGGGTGCCGGTCAGGGTGACTTCGTTGCCGCGGACGTGCACGTCGGCGGCGAGGAGTTCCTCGGCGACCCGCAGGTTCTCGTCACGCGAGCCGAGCAGGCTCAGCGCGGCGGCGTCGGGAATGGGAAACCGGGACTGCGCGGCCTGGACGGAGGCATCCTCGGTCTTGGCGACGTCCCCGGGGACGTCGGGTCGGGCGGCACCACCCGGTACGGTTCCGGCCACGTGGCCTCAGGCCTGCTTTCTCGGTGAGGGAGAACGGACCCCACCGATGCTACTGGCACCCACCGACAGGACGCAGGCCGGTTTCCCTAGTCCTCCTCGGGAGCCCCGAACAACCCCAGCGGCTCGCCGCCGAGCACATGGGCATGAACGTGGAAGACGGTCTGCCCGGCATCGGAGTCGGTGTTGAAGACAACCCGATACCCACTCTCGAGGATCCCCTCACGCTCCGCAACCTTCCGGCAGGCAAGAGCAACATCGGCCAGAAGCTGCGGATCCCCGGCAGCAAGCTCCCCAAGATTCCGGTACCGCTTCCGGGGCACAACAAGCACATGAACCCGAGCCTGCGGCCGAATATCCCGAAAGGCAAAGGTAGAAGCATCCTGATGGACGACATCAGCAGGGATCTCCCCACCAATGATCCGCTCGAAGAGAGTCTCATCCTCACTCATGACCAAACCCTACCGACCCACCCCAACCGACCCAACGGACCCAACCGACCCAACGGACCCAACCCAACCGAGCGAGAAGGCCGAAGGCCGCCGAGCAGCCAACACGCCGAACGCAAAGCACCCACAGCGGCAGCCGCGGGGGTCCGGGGCTCGCCCCGGCTGGGGGTCTGGGGGTTTGACCCCCAGAAAACACAACGAACGCGAAGCGGCATCTGAGACCCGAGCGAAGCGAGGGGCTGAAGATGCCGCGGCGCGGTAGACCCTGGGGGTCGATCTACCGCAACCGCGGCGGCCGCCGGACCGAGGGGGGAGGTGCCCGGCGGGGTCCGTGTTCTTCCCAGTGGCGCGCCGAGAACGGTGTGTGGCGCGTTAGTAAACGAGAGTAACGGGTCGGAGTGTGATCGCGCCATAACTGGGCGCAAAATCAGGGGGTCTTTTTTAGGTGATCTTTCACCGCCAGCGGGTGGTGAGGGCTCCCAGCGCGCCCAGGGCCACCGCGGCGGCCGTCGAGGTGCGCAGGACGGTGGTCCCGAGGCGCACGGCCCGTGCCCCGGCGTCTTGCAGGGTGCGGAGTTCCTCGTCCGTGATGCCGCCCTCGGGTCCGACGACCAGCAGGACGTCTCCGGTGTCGGGCAGGGGCAGGTCCGTCAGCCGCTCGGGGACGTCGGACTCGAGCACGATCGCCAGCGACATCGTGGCGACGAGCCCGGCGAGTTCGCGCGTGGTCACCGGTTCGGTGACGTCCGGGATGTGGGCGCGCCGGGCCTGCTTGGCGGCTGCCCGGGCGGTGGCGCGCCAGCGGGCGAGGGCTTTGTCGCCGCGGCCGCCGTCCTCCCACTTGGCGACGCTGCGGGCCGCGCGCCACGGGACGATCGCGTCGGCCCCGGCTTCGGTGGCGAGCTCGACGGCGAGTTCCCCGCGGTCGCCCTTGGCCAGTGCCTGCGCGACCAGGACCCGCAGCGCGGGTGGCTCCTCGGTCCAGGACGACTCGACCGCCAGCGTCAGCTGCGGGTCCCGCCCGGCCTGGACGCCTTCGACGACGCACCGCGCCATCGCGCCGGCGCCGTCGGACAGCACCAGCCGCTCCCCCGCCCGCAGGCGGCGCACCGTGGCCGCGTGCCGGGCTTCCTCGCCGTCGAGGACCGTGCGGCCCGACGCCGGGACCGACGCGGCGAGGAAGACCGGCAGGGTGGTGTCGGGCACGGTCAGCGGTGGTTCTTGGCGCGGAGCTTGGAGAACAGCCCGCCGTGCTTGCTGCCGTTGGACGCCAGCGTCGGGACCTCTTCGCCGCGCTGCTGGGCGAGCTCGACGAGGAGCTCGCGCTGGGCGTCGTCGAGCTTGGTCGGGACCACGACGTCGATGTGGACGTGCAGGTCGCCGCGGCCGTCAACGCGGCCGGAGGACCGCAGCCGGGGCATGCCCTTGCCGGTGAGCACGAGCTCGGCGTTGGGCTGCGTGCCCGGTTCGACGTCGAGCTGGTAGTCGCCGTCGACGAGGGTCGAGATGGGCACCGTGGCGCCGAGCGCGGCGGTGGTCATCGGGATCCGGAAGTTGCAGTGCAGGTCGTGGCCCTGCCGGACGAAGACCTCGTGCGGGGTTTCGTCGATCTCGACGTACAGGTCGCCGGCGGGACCGCCGCCGGGGCCGACCTCGCCCTGGCCGGAGAGCCGGATGCGCATGCCGTCGCCGACGCCCGGCGGGATCTTCGCCGTGACGTTGCGGCGGGCGCGGATGCGGCCGTCGCCGCCGCACTGGCGGCAGGGGTCGGGGATGACCTCGCCGAAGCCGCGGCAGACCGGGCAGGGGCGGGCCGTGACGACCTGGCCGAGGAACGACCGCTGGACGGACTGGACCTCGCCGGCGCCGCCGCAGGTGTCGCACGTCTTGACCGAGGTGCCCTCGCTGGTGCCCGCGCCGCGGCAGAGGTCGCAGACGATCGCCGTGTCGACCGCGATTTCCTTGTCGACGCCGGTCGCGCACTCCTCGAGCGTCACGCCGAGCCGGATCAGGGCGTCGGAGCCGGGCTGGACGCGGCTGCGCGGGCCGCGCCCGCGACCGCCGCCACCGCCGGCCGCGCCGAAGAAGGCGTCCATGATGTCGCCGAGGCCGCCGAAGCCGGCGAACGGGTCGCCGCCACCGCCGCCGCGCGCGCCACCGTCCATCGGGTCGCCGCCGAGGTCGACGATCTTGCGCTTCTGCGGGTCCGACAGCACCTCGTAGGCCGTCGTGACCTCGCCGAACTTGTGCTGCGCGTCTTCCGACGGGTTGACGTCGGGGTGCAGCTCCCGGGCCAGCTTCCGGTACGCGCGCTTGATCTCCTGATCGCTCGCGTTCTTGGCCACCCCGAGGATGCCGTAGTAGTCCCTCGCCACCGTCTCTGCTTCTCCTTCTGCTCTGCCCGGCTCAGCGGCCGTGCAGGATCTGCCCCACGTAGTTGGCGACCGCGCGCACCGCGGCGATCGTGCCCGGATAGTCCATCCGGGTCGGGCCGACGACCCCCATGCCTCCGAGCACGACGTCGTCGCGGCCGTAGCCGATCGAGACGACCGAGGTGCTGCGCATCTGCTCGTCCTCATTTTCCTCACCGATGCGCACCGTGATCGCACCGGGGTTGCGCGCGGCGGCCAGCAGCTTGAGCACGACGACCTGTTCCTCGAGCGCCTCCAGGACCTGGCGCAGCGAGCCGGGGAAGTCGGCGACGTTGCGCGTGAGGTTGGCGGTGCCGCCGAGCACCAGGCGTTCTTCGGGGTGTTCGGCCAGCGACTCGACCAGCACGGTGGTGACGCGGACGAGCGCGTCCCGCAGCTCACCGGGCGACTTGTCGGGCAGCTCGGCGACGCGGGCCGCGGCGTCGTTGAGCCGCCGCCCGGACATGGCCGCGTTGAGCACGGTGCGGAGCCGCGCGACGTCCTCCTCGGTGACGACGTCGCCGAGGTCGACCGTGCGCTGGTCGACGCGCCCGTTGTCGGTGATCAGCACCAGCATCAGCCGCGCCGGGGTGAGCGGCACCACTTCGAGGTGGCGCACCTTGGCGTTGGTGAGCATCGGGTACTGGACGACGGCGACCTGCCGGGTCAGCTGCGCGAGCAGCCGCACCGAGCGCTTGAGGACGTCGTCGAGGTCGGTGCCGCTGTCGAGGAAGGTGGTGATGGCCCGGCGCTCGGCGGCGCTCAGCGGCTTGATCTCCGACAGCCGGTCGACGAAGAGGCGGTACCCCTTGTCGGTCGGGACCCGGCCGGCACTGGTGTGCGGCTGGGTGATGTAGCCCTCTTCTTCGAGCGTCGCCATGTCGTTGCGCACGGTGGCGCTCGACACACCCAGGTTGTGCCGCTCGACGATCGCCTTGGACCCGACGGGCTCCTGGTTGGACACGTAGTCGGCCACGATCGCGCGCAGCACGTCGAAGCGGCGCTCCTCCGCGTTGGCCACCGGTTCCTCACCTACCTCGCTCGCTGCTGGATCCGAGTTTACGGAAGCCTGAGCCGGTCGCGCTCAACACGGGCGTCCCGAGCCCGTCGCAGCCACCTCCCGCCCCTCCGTCGGGCCTCATCCCGGACCCTCCCCGCTCGCCCGGCGTCCCACCTCCGCGGGGGACGATCGGGAATCGCCTTCGGACCGCGTCCCGGCGAGCTGCTACCGCTCAGTCGGTCCAGGCGGCCCTGACCGCGGCGAGGCGTGCCCGGATCGATACCACCCAGCAGCCCACCGGCATCGTGGCACCGGCCATCGATGAGACCGGGTCTGCGGCCGGACTACCGAACACCGTCCTGCCTGCGAGATTGCCGGAGTTGCTTCATCGCGTCGCGAGTCCTACGGACCAGCGGGTGCCGTGGACCCAATAGCCCGATCCGCGCCTGCAGCACGTGCGCGTAAGTACCTAGCGCCTCTTCCGTTTCTCCCTGGGCTCCGAGGACCTGAGCCAGGTCGAAAGCCACCTTGAGTGTGTTGACGTGGCATGGACTGAACCGCGACCGGTACTGGTCTTGGATCGCGCGGAGTTCGGCTGCCGATCCTGAGTTGTCACCCTGCTGTGCCGCAGTCCAGGCCAGCCCGTGCCGGGCGGACAGCCGATGGCTCGCGCTGGGGTCCGTCTCCGATTCGATGACCTGGGTGAAGTGCCCGGCGGCCTCGGCGTACCGCTCTTGCGTGGTGATCGCCCAGCCGAGCTCGCAGACTGTGCACAGTGTGTCCCGGTTCCCCCGGCCCAGGAGCCTGTCCTGGACAACCAAGATAGAACGGAGAATCTCTTCAGCGGCGCCGGACTCTCCCCTTGACCGGGCGACAACGGCCATGGTGTGCCGCACGGCGAGCGTCGAAAGATGCGTCGCTCCCAGGTTGTTCGTTGCAGTTTTGAGAAGGATGCCGAGGAGGCGCTCGGCTTCGTCGAATCGCTCCTGACGAAATTCCAGCTCGGCGAGCCAGAAGCGGCAATCGATTTCGTCTTCGATGATCGGGTGCGTGAGACTCTCGTAGTCCGCGAGTAGTCCATCGAGTCCGTCTTTCGCTGCCTGCCATCGTCCTTGTTCGACGGCCAGCCGAGCCAGGTTGAAACGGGCGGACAGCGCCCGCCGAGACTTCGCTCCGTCGGCCTTGGTACTCGTCGCGAGCATCCTTTCGAACAGGCCGGTGGCCTCGCCGAATCGCCCCTGGTGCTCGACCGTCCACGCCAGATGGCTCAGCGTTCCATGTGCCTGACTAACCGCTTCGCCGTGCGCCTCGAGGATATCCGAGTAGACTCCACGGAAGCCGTCTTCGGCCGCCTCCCATTTTCCTTCTCTTGCCTGCACCCAGGCGAGGCAGTGGCGCAGCTGCAGGGTCCATAAATCTGTGTTCCCGTAAATCTTGACCGTTTCGACGAGCGCCTGAGCGAGGTGTGACCTGGCTTCCGCCCACCTCCCCTGATGCCCGACAACCAATCCGAGGCCGTGGCGGGCATCGAGCGTATCTCGATTCTCTCCTCCGACAAGCCGAGCGTACCCATGCAGCGCTTTTTGATAGGCGATCTCCGCTTCTGCGGTATGCCCAGCACAGAAAAGGGCATCACCCAAGGCGCTTTCGAGTTTGCAAGTGGTGACGTGTTCGTCGCCCAAACGGACCGCCTCGCGCAAAGCATGACGGACGAGCGCCTCCATCTGATAGGGAACGGACAGCTGCCCGTACAATATCTTCACCGCTCGGGATATCGAATTCAGCAATGCGACCAACTCGTCACCCGAGATAAAGGAGCCAGCGGTGTCGAGGATCGCCCGAAGGTGAGTGAGTGTGTAATCGGCGAGGTCGGCCAGTAGCTTCTGCCGGCATGAATCTGCCAAATTTGCGGCAACGCCGGCGGCGGCGCGGAAGATCGCTAGATCCGATGTCCGGCGAGCGTGCTCGGCCGCTTGGATGCGGCACGAATCCACGACCACCGGGTGAAGGGTCAGCGCGGCCTGGGTTTTGCCGGAAACCGTGATCGGCTGGACGTCGAGCAGAGCGGCCCCGGCCAGACTGCGCAGCACTGACTCGACGCGAGCCGCTGTCTGTTCGCCAAGCGCCGGGGCGAGTAGTGAGGGATCGAGCGCCGACACGGGTATGGCTGTCCACGGTGCGAAGCACGACAGGATGCGCAACATCGCGCGAGCTTCGGGACAGCCTTGAACGGCCAGGCCGTCAAGGGAAATTTCGAAGGTCTGCGTGACAGTCTCGCGTGGCTCGGCGGGTCCGGGGGCCGTTGGCGCAAACGTCGAACCAGTGTCCAGTGCCCGCACGTATTCGGCGAAGGAGGCGACCTGGGCGAAATCCGAAGCGAGGTAGGTGGCTGCCGTTTTGAGGGCGAGTGGCAACCCACCCAATCTGGCAGCTAGCCGTTCGGCCGTCACGGCGTCGCCGGCCTCGGGAGCGAGGTCCAGCAGGATCCGGGCCGCGTCCGGATGCGCGACCGGAGACAACCGGTGCAGCCGCGCAAAGCTGCCCCACGTCGCCGGATCACTGGTACGGGTCGTGACCACGGTGATGCCTCGTCGGCTCGTGCGCACCCAGCCGTTGCCATCGCCGACTCGGCCCGTAGCGAGAACCGAGACGTCGTCCGCGTTGTCGACGACCAGCAGCCAGCGTCGTGGTGCGGCGTCGAGCAGCGACCACACCCGATCGGCACCGTCCGGCGCTCCTGCGCCGATGGCGGTGAGATCGGCTTGGCTGCTCCCCAAGGCACGGGCGACGCTCACCATTCCGCCGAGGAAGCTGGTGCGATCCGCGGCCGAAACCCACCACGTGGCTCTCGCCTGCCGAAACCGCCTCCGGCGCTCCAGCGAGCTCACCAGGGAAAGGGCGATCGTCGACTTGCCCACCCCGCCCATGCCGGCGAGCACGTGAACTTGGTTCGCGCCGTTGTCAACAGATCTGCCCAGCGTATCGAGAAGCTCACCCCGGCCCCGAATCTCCCGTGGCAGTCTGCCGAGCGGTGCGCTGACGGACATGCCGGGAGTCACAGGCGACACCGGGGTGGAATTCTCCGCAAGGCCGGACAGGAAGGTGCCCAGCGCTGGATCTTGGGGCGCAACTTCCTGCTTGACCATGATGTGCACCCCGCCGGAGATGGCCCCAGCCTGAACAACGTTTCCGATCGACTCGGCGGACAGCTGATTGACCGATGTGGCGGTGTCCGGATGCTGAGGTGTGTTCATCTCGCTCGACTCTGCCGGCCTGGAGGGGGGGATCGAGAGTAGTTCGGCTGGGCCGACGGGTCCAAGCAGCCGAGCGCACATTCACTGAATATGGTCACCAGGCAAGGACCGCTACCACGAGGCCCAGGATGCCTACGAGAAGGAACACCCGGAGGGTGAGGGCGAGTGAACGACCGGCCCGAGGTGGAGCTGGCCAACCGCAACGGCCGGCTCCACCCCGCGCAGCGCGGCACGCTGCTCGACCTGACCTTCTGGCTGACCGCGGCCGTGGTCGTCGCCGGTCTCGCCGTGACGGTGAGCCTCGCCCTCGTGGCGGAGACCTCCGGCGAGGTATTGGGCACCGTGGTCCCGCTCGGCGCGGTCACCGGCTGGTTCGCGTTCGTCTGCTGGCGCCGCCTCGCCGACGCCTTCGGCGGCCGGCTGGTCGCGGTCACCGGCTGGACGCACGACTTCGACAGCGCCCACCTCACCGACGAGTACCCGATCGGCCTGCACCGCAGCCCGGAGGGGTTCAAGAGCCTCGAATCGTTCAGCCTGCGCGCCGGCGGCCGGACCTACCCGCTGGAGCGCAAGCTCCGCGAGCGGATCCAGCCGGAGCGGGTCAACACCGTCCTGATCGCGCCGCGGTCCAAGCTGCTGGTCAACGTCCTCCCCGCTTGAGCGGCCTGCCGCGGCTGTCGTGAGTGGTAAGGCGGGTTAGAACCCTCCTTACCACTCACGACACCGGGTCAGCGGCGGGCTTGGATCACCAGGTCACCGCGAGTGACCGCGCGGAGGTGGTCGCCGCCGAGCAGGTCGTGCGGGTAGCCGAGCTCGATCGCGCTCACCTCGTCGACGCGGGCCAGTTGTTCGGGCGTGAACTCGACGTCGAGGGCACCCAGGTTGTCTTCCAGCTGGGCGAGCGTGCGGGCGCCCAGGACCGGCGCCGTCACGGCCGGGTTCCGCAGCGTCCAGGCAAGCGCGACCTGCGCGGGCGTGTGCCCCGCTTCGGCCGCGACCTCGGTGACGACGTCGGCGATGGCGAGCGTGCGGTCGGTGACCATGCCCAGTCGTGCGTTGAAGCTGCGGCGGGTGCTCTCCCCGGACCCGGCGCCGCGGTACTTGCCCGACAGCACGCCCCCGCCCAGGGGCGAGTACGGCGTCACGCCGAGGCCGAGCTCGCGCGCCATCGGGAGCAGGTCGCGTTCGGCGTCCCGCCGGCTCAGGCTGTACTCGACCTGCAGCGCGATCAGCGGGGACCAGCCCCGCAGGTCGGCGATCGCCTGCATCCGCGAGACCTCCCAGGCCGGGACGTTCGACATCGCCACGTACCGGACCTTGCCCTGGCGGACCAGGTCGTCGAGGCCGCGCAGGATCTCCTCGACCGGTGTCGTGAAGTCCCAGACGTGCAGGAAGAGCACGTCGAGGTAGTCCGTCCCCAGCTGCCGGAGGCTGGCCTCCACGGACCCGAACAGGCTCTTGCGGTGCGGGCCGCCCGAGTTCGGGTCGCCGGGGCGGCGCAGCGTCGTGTACTTCGTCGCCAGCACCAGGCGTTCGCGGTGCTCGCGGGCGAACTCGCCCAGCAGCCGTTCTGAGCTGCCGTCGGTGTACGTCGGTGCCGTGTCGAGGAAGTTGCCGCCGCGCTCGACGTAGGTGTCGAACAGCTTGCGCGCGTCGGCCGCTTCCGCGCCCCAGCCCCACTCGGTGCCGAAGGTCGCCGTGCCCAGCGCCAGCGGGGACACCCGCAGCCCGGACCGGCCCAGCAGCCGGTAGGTGTCGAGGGTGAGGGACATCAGGTCCTCCTGTGCTCGTGATCGGTCGGGCACCAGCCTCCGATCACCGCGGGCCGGGGGTAAGGGAAGGGACATCCTGGGAAGACGAGTCCCCCTCCGGCGGTTGCACCGGGCATGATCACCGCCACCGTGGAGCTGGCCGCGTTCCTGCGGACCCGGCGGGAACGCCTGGACCCGCGCGACTTCGGCCTGCCGGTGCGCCGGTCGCGCCGGACGCCGGGACTGCGCCGCGAAGAGGTCGCCGAGCTGGCCGGGGTCAGCGTCGACTACGTCGTGCGCCTGGAGCAGGCACGCGGGTTGCGCCCTTCGGCGGCCGTAGTGGAGGCGCTTTCGGGCGCCCTGCGCCTGACCCAGGACGAACGCGCGTACTTCTTCGACCTGACCGGGCAGCGTCCCCGCGGCACCGGCGAGCCCGCCACCACCGCGGAGCCGTCGCTCGCGCGGCTGGTCGAAGACCTGTCGCCGCTGCCGGTCATGCTGCTCAACCACCGCTTCGACATCCTCGCCTGGAACGCGGAGATGGCGCACCTGCTGCTGGACTTCGCCGAGCTGCCGACGTCACGGCGGAACGCGATGTGGCTGTGCCTGCTGCACCCGGAGATCCGCGAGTACTACGTCGACCGCGAACGCGTGGTGCGGGAGGGGATCACCCACCTGCGCACCGCGTGGGCCGCGCACCCGGACGACCCGGTGCTGACCGAGCTCATCGCCGAATGCACCGGCGGCGACGAAGAGTTCGCGCGGTTGTGGGCGGCAGGGGACGTCCGGGGCACCGGCCGCGGGAGCAAGGTGCTGCGCCACCCCGGCGCCGGGGTGATCGCCGTCGACTTCGAGGTCCTCGTGCCGCAGCGGGACGCCGGCCAGCGGCTGCTGGTCGGCCGTCCCGCGGACGACGCGAGCCGGGCCGCGCTCAGGAGTCTGCCGCAGCCTGTCGTGAGTGGTAAGGCGAGTTAGAACTCGCCTTACCACTCACGACCGGGTCAGGAGTTGCGCGGGAAGCCCAGGTTGACCCCGGCGTGCGAGCGGTCCG
The DNA here is from genome assembly GCF_000716785.1 of Amycolatopsis vancoresmycina. GTDB lineage: Bacteria > Actinomycetota > Actinomycetes > Mycobacteriales > Pseudonocardiaceae > Amycolatopsis > Amycolatopsis vancoresmycina. The sequence goes on along the minus strand of NZ_JNYY01000003.1, from coordinate 375,222 downwards.
GCCAGCGGGACGTGACCACCTTCGTGCGCGTGAAGAAGTGGAACCCTTCCGGCCCGTACGCGTGGCTGTCGCCGAACAGCGAGTCCTTCCAGCCGCCGAACGAGTAGTACCCGACCGGGACCGGGATCGGGACGTTGACCCCGACCATGCCGACCTCGACCTCGTTCTGGAACTTCCGCGCGGCCGCGCCGTCGCCGGTGAAGATCGCCGTGCCGTTGCCGTACGGGTTGGCGTTGATCAGCTCCAGCGCCTCGTCGTACGAAGCCGCGCGGGCCACCGACAGCACCGGGCCGAAGATCTCGTCGGTGTAGATCGACATCGACGGGCGGACGTGGTCGAACAGCGTCGGGCCGAGCCAGAAGCCGTCCCCGGCCACCTCGATCCCGCGGCCGTCGACCACCAGGGAGGCACCCTCGCCCACGCCAGCGTCCACATAGGACGAAACGCGCGCGTGGTGGGCCTTGGTGACCAGCGGCCCCATCTCCGACTCCGGGTCACGGCCGTCGCCGACGCGCAGCACGGACATCCGCTGGGTGATCTTGCGCACCAGTTCGTCGCCGATCGGGTCGACGGCGACGACCACCGACACCGCCATGCACCGCTCCCCCGCCGAGCCGAACCCGGCCGACACCGCGGCGTCGGCGGCCAGGTCGAGGTCCGCGTCCGGCAGCACCACCATGTGGTTCTTCGCCCCGCCGAGGGCCTGGACGCGCTTGCCGTGCCGGGTGCCGGTCTCGTAGACGTACCGCGCGATCGGCGTCGACCCGACGAACGAGATCGCCTTGACGTCGGCGTGCGTCAGCAGCCCGTCCACGGCCACCTTGTCGCCGTGCAGCACGTTGAGCGCGCCCGCGGGCAGCCCGGCCTCGGCGAACAGCTCCGCGATGAACACCGCCGCCGACGGGTCCTTCTCGCTCGGCTTGAGCACGACGGTGTTCCCGCAGGCCAGCGCGTTGGGCACGAACCACAGCGGCACCATGGCCGGGAAGTTGAACGGCGAGATCACGCCGACCACGCCGAGCGGCTGGGCGATCGAGTAGACGTCGACGCCGGTGGAGGCGTTCTCGCTGAACCCGCCCTTGAGCAGCTGGGCGGCGCCGCAGGCGAACTCGACGTTCTCGATCGCGCGGGCGATCTCGCCCGCCGCGTCGGACTCGACCTTGCCGTGCTCGCTCGTGATGATCTTCGCCAGCTCGTGCTTGCGGGCGGACAGCAGCTCGCGGAAGGCGAACAGCACCCGCGTCCGGCCGGCCAGCGACGTCCCGCGCCAGCCCGGCAGCGCCGCCTTGGCCGCGGCGACGGCGGCTTCGACCTCGGCGTCCCCGGCGAAGTCGACGTGCGCCCGGACCTGGCCGGTGGCCGGGTCGAAGACCTCGCCGGTCCGCGCAGGGGTCCCGCTGAACGGCTTGCCGTCGATCCAGTGGCTGATGCGGTCGGTCACGGCGGGCACTCCTTCGCTGGCGGCAACGTCCCCCCAGAGTCTCCGTGCGGGCGCCACGCCAGGCCATCGGCAACGTGTACGGACTCGCCGTCGCGGCCGTACAGTCTGTCCCTGCCGATCATCCGAGGAGCCATGTACCCGACCGTCGCCGAGGTCCTCGCGCTGCCGGTGCTGCGCCACGGCCGCCCGCACGTCGTCGCCGGTGCCGCCGGTCTGGACGCGCCGGTGCGCTGGGCGCACGTCGCCGAGGTCGCCGACATCGCACACCTGCTGCGCGGCGGCGAGCTGGTGCTGACCACCGGCGTCGCGCTGCCCGACGACGGCCCGGCGCTCGCCCGGTACGTCGCCGACCTGGCCGGGGTCGGCGCGGCCGGGGTCGTGGTCGAGCTGGTCCGGCACTGGAGCGACCGGCTGCCCGCCGCGCTGGTCGAGGCGGCCGAGGAGCACGGGCTCCCCTTGGTGACGCTCTCGCGCGAGACGCGGTTCGTGAGCGTCACCGAAGCCGTCAACGGCCAGATCGTCGACGCCCAGGTCGCCGAGCTGCGTGCGGCCGAGCGCGTGCACGAGACGTTCACCGCGCTGACGGTCGCGGGCGCCGAACCCGGCGTCGTCCTGGGCGAGGTCGCCCGGCTGACCGAGCAGCCGGTGGTGCTGGAGACGCTGTCGCACGAGGTCCTCGCCTACGACGCGGCCGGCACCGACCCGGCCGAGCTGCTCACCGGCTGGCCGGCCCGGTCGCGGGTGGTCCAGGTCGGCGAGCGGACCGGCTACCACCCGGGTTCGGGCTGGCTGGTGACCGTGGTCGGCGCGCGCGGGCACGACTGGGGCCGGCTGATCGTCGTCTGCGCCGACCAGCCGCCGCACCGCCACCGGGTGGTCGCCGAGCGGGCCGCGTCCGCGCTGGCCGTGCACCGGCTGGTCGCCAAGGACGCCGACGGTCTCGAACGCCAGGCCCACCGCGCGCTCCTCGCCGAGCTGCTCGCGTCGCCGGCGCCGACGGCGGAGCTGCTGGCCCGCGCGTCGGCCCTGGCCGTGCCGCTGACCGGGCGGCAGCTGGTCGGGCTGGCGGTGCGGCCGCGGCTGACCGGCACGTCCCGGCCCGCGCTGTCGACGCCGCCGGTGTTGCGCGAGCTGGCCGAGGCGACGGTGCTGGCGGCGCGCCGCGCGAAGGTGTCGGCGCTGGTCGGGACGGACGACCTGGGTGTGCGGGCGCTGCTCGCGCTGTCCCCGGAGGCGAACGCCGACGCGGTGCTGCACCGCCTCGCCACCGACGTCCACGAGGCCCGCGGCAGCGCACCGGCCGTGCTCGCGGTCGGCACGACGGTGACGTCACCGGCCGAAGCGCGCCGGACGCTCTTGGAGGCGAGCCAGGTCGCCGCGGCGGCGCTGGGGACCGGGGCGGACCGGGTGGTGCACCGCCTGTCGGACGTCCGCCTGCGCGGCCTGCTGCACCTGCTTTCCGGCGACGAGCGCGTGACGGCGTTCGCTTCCCGCGAGCTGGGCCCGTTGCTGCAGCGCGACGCCGCGACGGGCAGCCGCTTGCTACAGGCGTTGCGGCACTACTGCGAGCAGGGCGGCAACAAGTCGGCGGCGGCCGCGGCGGCCCACACGTCGAGGACGGCGTACTACCAGCAGCTCGCCCGGATCGAGCAGGTCCTCGGCGTCCGGCTGGAGGAACCGGAGACGATGCTCTCGCTGTACGTCGCTTTGCTGGCGTGGGACCTCACCCGGACGAGCGAAGAAGACTCACCCGGACGTGCAGCACAGTGATCGGCTTCGGCGTGCCGATGGAACCGATATGGCCATAATCCCCCTCGCAGCATGCTTGATGAGCCTCAGCTGTCTCGCGCCGGCGCAACCCCCGGCCTCGACGCTGCAGCTGACCAGCCACGACACCGCCAACCGCATCGGTTCGGTCCTGCTGACGTGCGAGCCGACCGGCGGCACGCACCCAAAGCGCGACAAGGCGTGCGCGGTGCTGTCCGGCGCGGGCGGCGACTTCTCGCGGATCACCGCACGGCACCAGGCGTGCACGCTGATCTACGCCCCGGTGGACGTGACGGCGATCGGCACCTGGCACGGCAAACCGGTGTCGTACAGCACGACGTACCCGAACCGGTGCGAAGCCGATCGTGATTCGGACGGCGTGTTCGCGTTCTGACGCTTTGCGCGCGCGGAAGCCGCCGGGTCGCCCCCACGACGGCCCGGTGGCTTCCGCGTAACTCTTAACCACGCGCTGCCCGCCGGTCCGGTTCAGCCGCAGGCGGCCGCCGGGGCGAGCGGCACGTCCCGGGCCGTCGAACGGCTCAGGTTCCAGGCGGGCCAGCCGTCCGCCGTGCCGGCCGCCAGGACCTGCCGGAGCACGCACGTGCGCAGCGGTTCCGGCAGCCTCGCCGAGACGGCCGGGACCACGTCGGCGGAGAAGCCGGCCAGGTAGCGGTGGTCGAGGGGTTTGCCGGCCGCCGCGCGGTCGAGGTTGGCGTCGGCGATGAGGCGTTCCGGGTCGAGGACCGCCAGCACCAGCAGCGCCCCCGCGGCCGTGGCGACCGCCGCGCGGGGCAGCCACGCCGGGCGCAGGCGGACCAGCGCCGCCAGAACCAGGACGAACAGCCCGCCGAACCACAGTTCGCAGACCTCGACCAGCAGCCGCAGCACCGTGAAGCCGTACGCCTCCTGGTACGTCCACATGCGACTCAACGCGGACCCGACCAGCACCAGGCTCAGTGCGCTGAGGGTGCCCAGCAGGACGCGCTGCCGGAGCCGGTCGGCCTTCGTCGCGTCCGGCGCCCACCGCAGCGCCGCGGCGACGATGGCGAGCGTCAGCACGGTGACCGCGCACAGCTGCCAGAAGCCGCCGCGCGCGTACTCGGCGGACGTCAGGTTGCTGGTGCGCAGGACGTACTCCGTACCGCCGAACAGCACGACCAGCCGGACCCCGACGAACACCCCGAACACCAGGATCAGCACCACGAGCGGGACCGTCCACTCCAGACCGTATCCCGTCCGGTGTGGACGATCGCCCGACGCGCGTCGCGGTGGCGCGGCGAGGAAGTAGCACGCCCCGGCGACGACCGCCATGACGACGGCGAAGACGGCGCACCACCGGACGAGCGTCGCGACGCTGAGATCGGGCACCAGAGCGTCGACGACGGCGGCGAAGGCGGCATCGGCACTGGCGAGCAGCGGCACGAAGACCCCGACGAGCGCGGCGGCGGCGAGCACGGCGAGCGCGATCCGCCGGGCGACCCCGTCACGCCGGGCGGCGAAGCGCCCGACGCCGCGCCCGACCCACGGAAGGGCGAGGAGCGCCTGGACGGGCAGGGCGAACATGTCGTGGAGAACGGAGTTGACGGTCCGTGCGCCGACCACGGCCAGCGACCCGGCCACGACGGCGGCGAGAACGCACAGCGCGAACAGCCACCCGGACGCCCGCACGGTGCCCATGGCGAGCAGCGCGAGGGCGAGCCCGGTCCAGGCGGCATTACGCCAGGTGAAAGCGCTTGGCTCGCCGTCACGGGACCGCCGATCGGCCACGACGACACCGGCGGCCACTGCCAGCCCGCTGAGCAGCCACCCGATGCCGGGCCGGTCGACGGGCAGCACTAGGGCGGCGGCCGTTCCGGCAAGCCCGGCAGCGGGCAGGACGGCGGGCGGCATGGGCACGACGGCGGACTTCGGCGGCGGGAGGTGCCGCAGGAGAACGGGCGGAGCAGCAACGGCCACACCGCCGGCTCCCGGCGCGCCGGCGGCAGGTCCTCCACCCGCCATCGGCGCACCGGAAGCCGTTCCGACCCCCGGCCGGTCTCCGCCCCACTCGGCCACCCCCAGCGGCCGCTTCCCCCGCGGGACCCGCTCTCCCTTCCCCGGCCCGTCCGCCGCCGACGTGCCGGGGGCAGGCTCCCCACCGGTCCCGGGCCCACCCCCAGCCGGCTCCGCCCCGATCTCCCCGGCCCTCGGCCCGTCCCGACTCTCGCCAGCCACCACCGGCCGCTTCCCCCGCGGCACCGGCTCCCCGGGCACACCCAACCTGTTCTTCGGCATCCCACCGCTCCCACGTTCGCTTCTGCAAATACCGCAGCCCGCCATCCCGCGAACCACCCCGGAACAAGACCTAAGCCGGCAGCGTCACCCGGATCCGGCTGCCCACCCCCGCCGACGGATCGACCACCCCGATCGTCCCCCCGTGCAGTTCCACCGCCCAGCGCGCGATGGCCAGCCCCAGCCCCGTCCCGCCGCCGGACGGCCGCTCGCCGCGGGTGAACCGCTCGAACACCCGCTCGCGGTCCGCCGGGGCGATCCCCGGTCCCTCGTCGCACACGTCGATGCGCACCTCGCCCGGCCGCACCTCGGCCAGCACCCGCACCGAACCGCCCGCCGGACCGTGGCGGGCCGCGTTCTCCAGCAGGTTCGCCACCACCTGGAACAACCGGCCGCGGTCGGCGACCACCACGGCGTCGGCGGGCGTCACCGACACCGAGAAACTGACCCCGCGCACCAGCGCCGCCTCCGACACCGCCTCGGAAAGCAACGCCGCCACCGGGAACGAGGTCCGGTGCAGCGGGATCGCCCCCGCGTCCAGCCGGGACAGGTCCAGCAGCTCGTCCACCAGGGCCGCCAGCCGCTCGGTCTGCTGCAGCGCCGTCTTCAACGTCGCCGGGTCGGCGTCCTCCACCCCGTCGACCAGGTTCTCCAGCACGCCGTTCAGCGCCGTGATCGGCGTGCGCAGCTCGTGGGACACGTTCGCGATCAGCTCGCGGCGCTGCCGGTCCGCGTCCCCGAGGTCGCCCGCCATCTGGTTGAACGCCAGGGCGAGCACCCCCACCTCGTCGCGTGTGGTCGCGCGGATCCGGCGCGTGTAATCGCCCTTCGCCATCGCCCGCGCCGCCGCCGTCATCTCGCGCAGCGGCCGGGTCATGCCGTGGGCCAGCACCTGCGACAACACCAGCGCCAGCACCATCGCGGTGATCGTCGTCTTCGGCGGCAGCCAGCCGATCTGCCAGTTGAAGAACGCGAACGCCACCCCACCGGACGCCACCATCAGGATCGCCAGCTTCAACTTGATCGACCGGATCCGGTCGAGGGGCCGCGGCACCAGGTTCACGATCCCGCCTCCAGCGCGTAGCCGACGCCGTGCACGGTCCGGATCAGATCCGCGCCGAGCTTCCGCCGCAGTGCCTTGATGTGGCTGTCCACCGCCCGCGTCCCCGCGGAAGTGCCGTGGACGTCCCAGTCCCACACCTCCGACAGCAGCCGTTCCCGCGGCTGCACCACCCGCGGCCGCCGCGCGAAGTGGACCAGCAGGTCGAACTCGATCGGCGTCAGCTGCGCCGCGACCCCGGCCCGGGCGACGCGCCGCTGGTCGACGTCGATCTCGAGGTCGCCGAGCACGATCCGGGTGCCCGGCACCGAAGCCGAGCGTTCGACGCGGCGCAGCAGCGCGTGCACCCGCGCGGTCAGCACCCGCATCGAGAACGGCTTCGTGAGGTAGTCGTCGGCGCCGACGCCGAGCCCGATCAGCAGGTCCGTCTCGTCGGCCCGCGCGGTCAGCATCAGCACCGGCACCGGCCGCCGTCCCTGGATCCGGCGGCAGACCTCGAGGCCGTCGAACCCCGGCAGCATGACGTCGAGCACGACCAGGTCCGGCTCCCCGGACGCCTCGGCCGAGACCGCGGCCGGCCCGTCGTGGGCGATGTCCACGGTGAACCCCTCGGCCCGCAGCCGGGCCGCGATCGACGCGGCGATCGTGACGTCGTCCTCGACGACGAGCACCCGCCGCCCTCCCTGTTCCATGGCCACGACCCTAAGCACCTCCGGTGGAGACGGTTCGCGCGAAGTGTGAAGATCCTGTGGAGACGTTTCAGGCGCTTTGCCGGTTCGTGACGGCCGGATGTGTGACGCAGGTCATGCACTCCGGAGCCCGTTCGCGCAATCGACAGACTGCACTCCTGATCAGCGAACAGTGAACAGTCTGCCGTTGCCCCGGCGCTGACCAGGCGCGCAGGATTCCGCAATGGCGCCGACACCCGCAGACCAGCGCGTGCACGACGACGGCCGGGTCGAACTCGACCCCGCCGCCGCCGGGTCTCTCGAAGGCAGCCGGTTCTTCAACGAGGAACTGGCCCCTGTCCCGGTCGAGAAACGGACCTGGACCACCTACAACTACTTCGCGCTCTGGATGGGGATGGCGCACAACATCCCCAGTTACGCACTGGCCGCATCGCTGATCGCACTCGGCATGAACTGGGTGCAGGCGCTGATCACGATCACCATCGGCAACCTGATCGTGCTGGCCCCGATGCTGCTCAACAGCCACGCCGGCACCAAGTACGGCATCCCGTTCCCGGTGTTCGCCCGCGCGTTCTACGGCCTGCGCGGCGCCAACCTGGCCGCGCTGCTGCGCGCGTTCATCGCCTGCGGCTGGTTCGGCATCCAGACGTGGGTCGGCGGCGAGGCCATCTACGTCATCCTCGGCCGGCTGCTCGGCTCGTGGTGGCGCGACTCCGCCGTCGTCGCCGGGCAGCACTGGACGCTCTGGCTGTCCTTCGTGGTCTTCTGGATCGGCCAGATGCTGATCATCTGGCGCGGCATGGAGGCGGTCCGCCGCTTCGAGAACTGGACGGCGCCGCTGGTGTCGGTCGGCTTCCTGATCATGCTCGGGTACGTGCTGGTCAAGGCGGGCGGGCTCGGCCCGATCCTGTCCGACGGCGGCAAGCTCGGCTGGGGCCCGGACTTCTGGAAGGTGTTCGCGCCCGCGCTGATGGCGATGATCGCGTTCTGGTCGACGCTGTCGCTGAACATGCCGGACTTCACCCGTTTCGGCGGCAGCCAGCGCAAGCAGGTCCGCGGCCAGATCCTCGGCCTGCCGACGACGATGACGTTCATCGCGATCGTGGCCATCCTGACGACGTCGGGCGGGCACGTGCTCTACGGCGAGGACATCTGGGACCCGGCGAAGCTGGCCGACAAGTTCACCAGCCCGGCCGTGGTCGTCGTCGCCCTGGTCGCGCTGGTGCTCGCCACGATCTCGGCCAACCTCGCGGCCAACGTCGTCAGCCCGTCCTACGACTTCTCGAACGCGTTCCCGAAGAAGATCACGTTCGCGGTCGGCGGCGGGATCACCGGCGTCATCGGCGTCCTCATCCAGCCGTGGCGGCTGTACTCCGACCCGAACATCTACATCTTCGCCTGGCTCGGCTTCTACGGCGGCCTGCTCGGCGCGGTCGCCGGGGTGCTCGTCGCCGGCTACTGGGTCGTCAACCGCACGAAGCTGCGGCTGAAGGACCTCTACACACCCGATGGGGTGTATTGGTTCAGCGGCGGCTGGAACTGGCGGGCCCTGGTCGCCACGCTGGTGGGAGCGGTGCTGGCGGTCGGCGGCGCCTACGGCGGGCCGTTCCCGGACGCCGGTCTCATCCCGTTCCTCAAGCCCCTTTACGACTACAACTGGGTGATCGGCCTGGTCGGCGCGTTCGTCGTGTTCACCGCCCTCGCCCTGCCCGCAACGAAGAAGGAGGAGATCAGTGAGCGTGGTTCGAGCCGGATTGATCCAGCAGCGGTGGACGGGTGACAAGGAGTCCATGATCAAGGCGGCGGTCGACCACATCGCCACCGCCGCCTCGCAGGGCGCCCAGGTCGTCTGCCTCCAGGAACTGTTCTACGGGCCGTACTTCTGCCAGGTGCAGGACGCCGACTACTACTCCTACACCGAGGCCATCCCGGACGGCCCGACGACCAAGCTCATGCAGGAGGTCGCCGAGCGGCACGGGATCGTGCTGATCGTGCCGATGTACGAGGTCGAGCAGCCCGGCGTCTACTACAACACCGCCGCGGTGATCGACGCCGACGGCACCTACCTCGGCAAGTACCGGAAGAACCACATCCCGCAGGTCAAGGGGTTCTGGGAGAAGTTCTACTTCCGTCCCGGCAACCTCGGCTACCCGGTGTTCGACACCGCCGTGGGCCGCATCGGCGTCTACATCTGCTACGAGCGGCACTTCCCGGAGGGCTGGCGCGCGCTCGGCCTGGCCGGGGCGAAGATCGTGTTCAACCCGTCGGCGACCAGCCGCAGCCTGTCGCAGTACCTGTGGAAGCTGGAGCAGCCGGCGGCCGCGGTGGCGAACGAGTACTTCGTCGGCGCGATCAACCGCGTGGGCGTGGAACCGCTGGGCGACAACGACTTCTACGGCCAGACGTACTTCGTCGACCCGCGCGGCCAGCTGGTCGACGAAGCCGCGTCCGACACCGAAGACGAGGTCGTGGTGCGCGACCTCGACATGTCGCTGCTCGAAGAGGTCCGGAACACGTGGGCGTTCTACCGCGACCGCCGCCCGGACACCTACGGCCCGCTCGCGGAGGCCTGATGACCACGCTCATCAGTGGTGGCCAGGTCGTCTCGCCGTCGGGCGCGCTGCCGGCGGATGTGCTGGTGGACGGCGAGACCATCGCCGCCGTCGGGGCACCCGGGACGCTGACCGGCGACGAGACGATCGACGCCACCGGCAAGTACGTGCTGCCCGGCGGGATCGACGCCCACACGCACATGGAGATGCCGTTCGGCGGGACGCACTCGGTCGACACGTTCTCGACCGGAACGACGGCGGCGGCCTGGGGCGGCACCACGACGATCATCGACTTCGCCGTGCAGGCCAAGGGCACGTCCCTGCTGTCCACTTTGGACAAGTGGCACGCCAAGGCGGACGGCAACTGCGCGATCGACTACGGCTTCCACATGATCGTCTCCGACGTCAACGACCAGTCGCTGAAGGAGATGGAAGCCTGCGTCGACGGCGGTGTCGGCAGCTTCAAGATGTTCATGGCGTACCCGGGGGTGTTCTACTCCACGGACGGGGAAATCCTGCTCGCGATGCAGAAGGCCCGCGAAATCGGCGCTACGATCATGATGCACGCGGAAAACGGCATCGCGATCGACCAGCTGGCGGCGCAGGCGGTGGCGGCCGGTAACACGGACCCCGTGCAGCACGGCCTCACCCGGCCGCCGGAACTGGAAGGAGAAGCGACATCGCGGGCGATCCAGCTCGCGAAGGTGACCGGCGCACCGTTGTACATCGTGCACCTTTCGGCGTCGCAAGCGCTCGCGGCGGTGGCGGAGGCGCGCAACGACGGCCAGAACGTCTTCGCGGAGACGTGCCCGCAGTACCTGTACCTGTCCATTGAGGACCTGGCAAAGCCGGACTTCGAGGGCGCGAAGTATGTCGCTTCGCCGCCGCTGCGGGAGAAGTCGCACCAGGCCGACCTGTGGCGCGGGCTGCGGACGAACGACCTGTCCGTGGTGTCCACCGACCACTGCCCGTTCTGCTTCAAGGACCAGAAGGAACTGGGCCGCGGCGACTTCCGGGCCATCCCGAACGGGATTCCCGGCGTCGAACACCGGATGGACCTGCTGCACCAGGGCGTCGTCGCCGGCGAGCTGACCCTCGGCCGCTGGGTCGAGACGTGCTCGGCGACGCCGGCGCGGATGTTCGGGCTGTACCCGAGGAAGGGGGTGATCGCGGCGGGATCGGACGCGGACATCGTGATCTACGACCCTTCGGCGTCACAGACGCTGTCGGCCGAGACGCACCACATGAACGTCGACTACTCGGCGTACGAAGGGTTCGAGCTGACCGGCCGGGTGCACACGGTGCTGTCGCGTGGGCGCGTCGTGGTGTCGCCGTCCGGTTTCTCGGGGTCGACGTCGCACGGCAAGTTCCTGTCCCGTTCGCTGAACCAGTACCTGAACTGAGGACGCCATGGACTTCGGGATCGTGCTGCAGACGGACCCGCCGGCGCGGGACGTCGTGCGGCTGATGAAGGACGCCGAGGACTGCGGGTTCCGCTACGGCTGGACGTTCGACTCCTGCGTGCTGTGGCAGGAACCGTTCGTCATCTACTCGGCGATCCTCGCGGCGACGTCGTCCCTCGTGGTGGGGCCGATGGTGACCAGCCCGGGAACGCGGGACTGGTCGGTGATGGCATCGACGTTCGCCACGCTCAACGACATGTACGGCAACCGCACGGTCTGCGGCATCGGCCGCGGCGACTCGGCCCACCGCGTGGTCGGGAAGCCACCGTCCACTTTGGCCACGGTCCGCGACTGCATGCGCGTGGTGAAGGACCTGGCCGAAGGCCGCCCGGCGACGATGAACGACAAGACCGTCCAGATCCCGTGGATCCGCAACGGCCGCCTCGAGATGTGGATGGCCGGCTACGGACCCAAGGCCCTGCAGACGGTCGGCGAGCACGCCGACGGTTTCATCCTCCAGTGCGCAGACCCGGCCATCGCCCGCTGGACGATCGGCGCGGTCCGCGACGCAGCCCGCGCAGCCGGCCGCGACCCGGGCGGCATCACGATCTGCGTCGCAGCCCCAGCGTACGTCGGCGAAGACCTGCCACACCAGCGAGAGCAGCTGCGCTGGTTCGGCGGAATGGTCGGCAACCACGTAGCGGACCTGGTGGCACGGTACGGCTCATCCGGCGCGGTCCCCCGCGAGCTGACGGACTACATCCGCGAGCGCGAAGGCTACGACTACAGCCACCACGGCAAGGCGGGCAACCCGTCAACGGAGTTCGTCCCGGACGAGATCGTCGACCGCTTCTGCCTCCTGGGCCCGCCGGCATCCCACGCCGAGCGGCTGCAGGAGCTGGCGGAGCTGGGTGTGGACCAGTTCTCGCTGTACTTGATGCACGACGACCGCGAGGCAACCCTGGCGTCCTACGGGACGCAGATCATCCCGAAACTCACCGCGTAGGGCCCGCCCTACCCCGGTTCCGGGGGCGCGCACCAGCGCGCCCCCGGTCCCGGTGCCGGGACGATCGGGCGATGAACCTTCGTGTTGTGCTGGCCTTGGGGACGGCTGCTCTCACGGCGGGCGCCCTCGCGCCCCCAGCCATGGCCGGTCCCGCCGGGATCGTCTGGGAAGACTCCTGCACCGCCGGGTACGAATGCGGCCACCTCGACGTCCCCCTGTCCTATCAGGACGCTGCCCTGGGCACCGTGCGGCTGGCGATCGCACGGCTACCTGCCACCGACCAAGCCCACAAACTGGGAACGATCTTCTTCAACCCAGGCGGCCCGGGCACGTCCGGCCGGTTCGCGCCGGCGTTGACCCCGGCCCTGCACACGCGCTTCGACATCGTCGGGTTCGACCCGCGCGGGGTCGGGGCGAGCTCGAAGATCCACTGCTTCACCGACCCGTCCCAGGTGGCAATGCTGCAGCGAGCGCTCGGCACGTTCCCGCTGACGCGGGCGGCCGAGCAGCAGCAGACCACGGACACGCGCACGGTCACCGACCTGTGCGAACAGAACGCGGGCCCGCTGGCGAACCACCTGTCGACCGGGACGATCGCCCGCGACCTGGACCGCCTGCGCGCGGCGTTCGGCGAGCCGAAACTGCGGTACTACGGGAAGTCCTACGGAACGTACCTCGGCGAGACGTACGCGAACCTGTTCCCGGGCCGCGTCGGCACGCTCGCCCTCGACGCGGTCGACGACCCGGCACGCTGGTCCACCGGCCCGGGCCCGATGAGCTATCGCCTGCAGGGCTTCTCGGACGCCCCACGAGCCCTGCAATCCTTTTTGGACAATTGCGCTTCACGCTGCATGTTCGACTACAACGCCATCCTGAACCGGCTCGAACGCGGCCCGATCACGGTGACCGACACGGCCGGCAAGCAGGTCACCATCACCTACCAGAGCGCGATCAGCCGGATCCACACCTACCTGACCGACGCCGGGTCCGCACCTGCTCTCACGGCGTTCCTCCAGGCTCTGGCCGACCCGGCCTCTCCTGCACCGCCTTCGCCGGGCGGCCCACCGGACATCGACTCCCTGCTCGGCGGCGGCGCCACCCTGTGCTCGGACTCGGCGAACCCCCGTGACCCAGCGGTTTGGTGGGCCTACGCCCGGCGAGCCGACCGGGTGAGCCGCGGTTTCGGGCCGTACGACGTGTACAAAACGCTGCCTTGCGCAACATGGGAGGTCACGGACACGGGTCGCTACGCGGGACCGTGGAACCACCCAACGGCCCCGATCCTCCTCATGGCCAACCGCCAGGGCGACCTGGAGACCCCGTACGCGGGCGCGCAACGCACAGAGCACCTGCTCGGCAACGCCCGCCTGCTGACCCTCGACACGTACGGCCACGGTTCCCGCGGCAAGAGCGCCTGCATCGACGCGTGGCTGAACGGCTACTTCACCACCGGCGCGGTGCCTGCCCAGGGGACGCTCTGCGCGCCGGACTGAGCATCAGCGGAAGGCGGCGCTTCCCTGCAGAAGGGACTCGGAAGCGCCGCCATGACACGCGACCGCGAGTGATGGCGGTCGACATTTTCCGTCCCGTCACGGCCACCGTGGAACAGTTCCGAGATTTTCTTTTCCGCGGCCGGTAACAGACGGAACGAGGTAACCGATCTAGGCAAGGCATCACCTCGACCGGACGACTTCCACCTCGAGATCCGGACTGATTCCCGCACAGAACGGCACCGGCATGGACATCGCGGAGCGCGCACAAGCACTCGCATTGAAGATCCGCAAGCACAAGGAGGGCATCGAAACCGAAGAGGCGACCAAGAACGCCTTCGTGATGCCGTTCATCAGCACCGTGCTCGGCTACGACGTGTTCAATCCGGCCGAAGTCATCCCCGAATTCACCGCCGACGTCGGCACCAAACGCGGCGAGAAGATCGACTACGCGATCGTGCACAACGGTCAGGTACAGGTTCTCGTCGAGGCCAAGAAAATCAACGATCCGCTCCGGATCGAGCACGCTTCCCAGCTGTTCCGCTACTTCGCCGTGACGAACGCCCGCATCGCCGTCCTGACGAACGGGCAGGTGTACGAGTTCTACACCGACCTCGACGCCCCGAACCGGATGGACGCCAAGCCGTTCCTCGTGCTGGACTTCGCCGACATCGACGACACCCTGCTGCCGGAACTGGCCAAACTCACGAAGGAATCCTTCGATCTCGACTCGGTCATCAGCGCCGCGGGCGAGCTGAAGTACATCGGGCAGCTGAAGCGCATCCTCGCGGCCCAGTTCAAGGAGCCCGAGGACGAGTGGGTCAAGTTCCTGACCTCCCGGGTGTACGAAGGCGCGATCACCCAGCGGGTCCGCGACCAGTTCGGCCCGCTGGTGGCCAAGGCGGCCCGCCAGTTCCTGAACGAGCAGGTCAACGACCGCCTGAAGAACGCGCTCGGCGGCCCCGATTCCTACGTGAGCGTGTCGAGCGGCAGTGTCGTCCAACCCGAGCAGCAGGAGCCGGCGCAGGTCGTCGGCGCCGGTCCGGCCGAGGAGGCCGAACGAGTCGTCACGACCGAAGAGGAACTCGAGGGCTATCGGATCGTCCGCGCCATCGTCTGCGCCGAGGTGCCCGCCGCGAGGATCGCCGCCCGCGATACCCAGACTTACTTCGGCGTCCTTCTGGACGACAACAACCGGAAGCCGATCGCCCGGCTGTGGTTCAACCGGTCGAAGAAGTACCTCGGCGTGTTCGACGAGAACAAGGTCGAGACCCGGCTGCCGATCACCACGGTCGAAGACATCTACCAGCACGCGGACCACCTGAGGAACACGGTGGCGAGATACCTCACCACCGCACGCCCGCAGGCCGCCGCGGCTGAACCGGTTCCGCCCGCCCAGGCGGCCGGCGCCTGGTAGTTCCGGGCTGCCGCGGGAGCCGGCAAGGACAGCGTTCTCGGTGCTTTCCGGCCTGTGGTGACCGCAGATCCGGGTCAGTCCACCATGGCCTGGTAGACCAGCTGCCGCAGCTGGGACCTCAGCCGGTAGGTGCTTGATGGCAGCAGCTGTGTGTAGAAGCCCACCGTCAGGTCCTCGTCCGGGTCCACCCAGAAGGCCGTTGATGCCGCTCCTCCCCAGGCGAACTCGCCGGCCGAAGACAGCGTGCGGGCCTTTACCGGGTCCTCCAGGACCGAGAAGCCCAGGCCGAAGCCGTGGCCGTCGAAGGGCATCTCGGCGAACAGGGGGCGGCCGAACTGCTCCAGGTCCACGTGGCCTGGCAAGTGGTTGCTGGCCATCAACGTCACCGTTCGCGGAGACAGCAAGCGCACGTCGTCCAAAGCTCCGCCGCGCAGCAGCATTTCGGTGAATCGCCAGTAGTCCTGGGCCGAGGACACCAGGCCGCCTCCTCCGGAGAGGCAGTCCGGGCGGGTTGTGCCCAGGCGGCCGAATGCGTCGTTGCGCTTTGCGCGGCCTGATTCCGGGTCGCGGACGTACATTGCCGCCAGGCGGTCGGGTGATGATGCCACGAAACCCGTGTCCGTCATGCCCAATGGCGTGAAGATGCGGGACGCGAAGAACTCGTCCAGGGGCATGCCGGACACCACCTCGACGAGGCGGCCGAGCACGTCCGTGGCCACCGAGTAGTTCCACTCCGTTCCCGGCTGGAACAACAACGGCAGGGACGCCCACTTCTCCGAGCACGCCGCCAGGTCGAGGCCCGGGGGTGTGCCCCACTCGAAACCCGCCGCCCGGTAGATCGCGTCCACCGGGTGGCCGTGGTGGAAGCCGTACGTCAGGCCTGCCGTGTGGGTCAGCAGGTGCCACACCCGGATGGGCGCCGTCGCCGGCTCGGTCGCGGGGGCCAGTGCCGATCCCTTGACGTACACCCGTGGGGCCGCGAACTCCGGGAGCCAGCGGGAGATCGGGTCGTCCAGCTCCAGCAGGCCCTCTTCCGCCAGCATCATCGCCGCGACCGAGGTGACCGGTTTGGTCATCGAGAAGATCCGCCACAGCGTGTCCGGCTCCACCGGCAGCGCTGCTTCGAGGTCGCGGTGGCCGCCGCGGGCCAGGTGCACTATGCGGCCGTGCCTGCTCACCACCGCGAGCCAGCCCGGCAACCGTCCAGTGTCGACATACCGGTCGAAATGCGCGTCGATCCGGGACAGTCGCGCCGCGTCGAAGCCGGCTTCGGCCGGGTCGACGTCCACCTCGAAATCCGCCATACGGCGAGGCTACTTCTCCCGCGCCCGCTCGGCCGCCTTCTCCTCGCGCCAGGCTTCGTCGTTCTTGCCGTAGCGCCAGTACCCCGAGATCGACAGCAGCTCGCGCCGCACCCCGCGCTCGTCGAGCAGGTAGCGCCGCAGGTCGCGGACGAACCCGGCCTCGCCGTGCACGAACGCCTGGACGATGCCCTCCCGCCACGGCAGCTCGCGCACCGCCGCGGCAACGTCGCCGCCGGATGCGCGGTGCAGCCAGGTGATCTGCGCGTCCGCCTTCGTGACCAGTGGCTGCTGCTCGTCCACGTTCTCGACCAGGATCACCGCGTGCGCCGGGACGCCGGCCGGGAGCGCTTCGAGCGACGCGGCGATGGCCGGCAACGCGCTTTCGTCGCCCGCCAGCAGGTGCCAGTCCGCCTCCGGGCCCGGCGCGTACGCGCCACCCGGCCCCAGCAGGAACAGCTCGTCACCGGGCTGGGCCGTCGCCGCCCACGGGCCCGCGATGCCCTCGTCGCCGTGGTGGACGAAGTCGAGGACGAGCTCGCCGGCCTGCGGGTCGAACGCCCGGACGGTGTAGGACCGCTGCCGCGGCCAGTGCTCCCGCGGCATCGTCGCCCGGCACTCCTGGACGTCGAACGGCTCCGGGTACTCGACGCCGGGCACCTTGAACAGCACCTTCACGTAGGCGTCGGTGAACGCGTTGGGCTCGAACCCGGCGATACCCTCGCCGCCCGCGACGATCCGGATCATGTGCGGGGTCAGGCGTTCGGTGCGCAGCACCCGCAGCGCCACCGCGGGACGCCCGGACCGCCGGGGTGCTTCAGCCATCGGCCACTCCAACCATCGCTAAGGCTTACCTAAGTCAGCCTACGCGCCGGAAACGGCCCGCGGCTACTCAGGTGTGCCCAGTTCCGCCAGCAACCTTCCGAAGCCGATCGCCACCCGGCCGCGAAACCCGATGAAGAACCGGTTGGCCAGCGGCACTCCCCACCGCCCCCAGGAGGCCGCGTTGACGACCTGGTGCTCGACGCGGGCACCGCCGGGATCCGCCGTGACGCGGTACTCACCGCGGTACCACCAGCCGCCCTGCACCGCGACGAACCCCCGTGCGCGGTCGGCCTCCAGCCGCATCGCGTGGGCTCCGCCGGCGAGCCGGAGACGCAGCCGTTCGAACACCTCCTCCGGTGGCCGCGCGACCACCCCCGACGCCTCCGCAAGCGCTTTCACCCGCGCGGATCCGAAACCCGCGTGTTCTGGAACGCCGTGATCAGCCATTCACCTCCCTCCCGGACCAGCACGAAGGACACGGTCGACTCGCGCCCTTCGTCCGCCACTTCTCCCCCGGCCAGCGACGAGCCACCACCGACGACGACCACGGCGACGTCCGGCCGCACGAACCGCACCTTCGCCGCCACACCCAGCGACCCGGTGAGCTTCGACCCCTTCAGCGGCCCCTCGAACAGCGCACGGTGCGAGCTCTCGATCGCCTCCCGGCCCGGGAAGTTGAGCCCGAAGAACGTGACGTAGTCCGCGTCCTCGGTGAAGAGCCGCCCGTACGCGGCGGCATCACCGCCGTTCCACGCGTCGGTGAGCCGGCCGAGCACACCACGGACTTCGGCTTCGGCAGTAGTCATCGCATCCCCCTTCGAACAGCGTTCGCCCTACGAACACCGTTCTACTCTCGAACGGTGTTCGCGTCAAGTACAGTGTTCGGGTGACCGTGCCCCCGCCGCCGTGGCGCAGCGCTCCCCGCCGCCGCGCCGCGAAACCCGTCCTCTCCCAGGCCTCGATCGTGCGAGCGGCCCTGATCGTCCTGGACGACGAGGGGTTCGACGCGGTCACCATGCGGCGGATCGCCCAGGAACTGGAGACCGGGCCCGCGTCGCTCTACGCGCACGTCTCGAACAAGGACGAACTGGCGGAGCTGATGCTCGACACCGTGCTCGCCGACATCCGGATCCCCGAACCGGACCCGGCGCGCTGGGACGAGCAGGTCAAGGAGCTGGTCCGCGACCAGATCCAGGTGATGGCCGCGCACCGCGGCATCGCGCGCATCGCGTGGGACATCGCGGTGCCGGTCACGCCCAACTCGCTGAAGCAGGGCGAAGCGATGCTCGCCCTCCTGCGCGCAGGAGGACTGAGCCTCAAGCAGGCCACCTTCGCGGGTGACGCCCTTTCCCTCTACGCCAAGGCGTACGCCTACGAGGCGAGCGGCTGGACCTGGGGCGAGATCGACCAGGCCGAGGCCGGCGAGCGCGGCAGGCAGATGGTGGCGTACATGCGGTCGCTGCCCGCCGAATCGTTCCCCAACTTGCTGCAGGTCGGCGAGTTCTTCTCCGCGGAAACGGCGAAGGAACGCCTCGAGTTCGCGCTCGAGGCGTTCGTCGCCGGACTGAAAGCGATGGCCGGGAACTAGGGCCGCAGCACGAGCTTGCCGCGCGTGTGCCGCCGCTCCAGCTCGCGGTAGGCGTCCCGGACCTCGTCCAGCGGGTAGACACCGGCGATCGGCAGCGTCAGCAAGCCCTTGTCCAGCAGCAAAGCCAGCTCGTGCAGGACGTCGGCCGACGCGCCCGCCGCGTTGCCGTCGGTCTTGACGTTGTACTTCTCCGCCGCGGCCCAGTCGATGATCGTGTCGATCCGGCCCGGGTGGATGCCCAGGTGCAGGGCCAGTTCCACGTACCCGTCGCCGAAGGTGTCGACGAACGCCTGCACGCCGGAAGGCGCGGCTTCGCGGATCCGCTCGAGAACGCCGTCGCCGTACGCGACCGGGATGACGCCGAGCTCGCGCAGCCAGTCGTGGTTCGCCTCGCCCGCCAGGCCGATCACCGTCGCGCCGGCCAGCTTCGCCAGCTGCACCGCGAGCGAACCGACGCCGCCCGCCGCACCCGAGACGACGACCGTGTCACCCTCCCGGGGGCAGACCGCGGCCACCGCGGCGTACGCGGTGGTACCGGCTACGAACAGCGAACCGGCGACCTCCCACGGGACGCCGTCCGGCCGCGGCGTGAGGTTCGCGGCCTCCGCCACGACGAACTCCGCGTGGCTCGACCGCGTGTCGACGAACCCGATCACCTCGTCGCCGACAGCGACGTCTGAGACGCCTTCACCGAGCGAAGCGACAACCCCGGCGAAGTCGCTGCCCTGTCCGGACGGGAACGTCGCCGGGAACCGCGAGTGCAGCAGTCCCTCCCGGATGGACGCCTCGCCCGGGTTGATCCCGGCGGCGCGCACCTCGACGAGCACCTGGCCCGCTCCCGGGACCGGCCGCGGCACGTCCTCGACCCGCAGGACCTCCACGCCGCCGTACTCGTCGAACCTGATCGCGCGCGCCATGGGGCCTCCTCGAAAGTCGTTGCTGAATACAAGCAACGACCCGGTCTCGGGTTTTAATCCCTAGCCGGCGAGGCGGCGGACCACCCCGTCGGCCAGCAGCCGCCCGCGGTCGGTGAGCACCGCGCGGCCCCGGCTGTCCAAAGCGGACGGATCGAGCAGCCCCTCGGCCGCGGCCGCGCGGGCCTCGGCGAGCCCGGGCTCGTCCAGCACGTCGAGCGGCAGCCCTTCGGCGACGCGCAGCTCCAGCATGATCCGTTCCAGGTGCTGGTCGTCGTCGGTGAGCACCTCGCGCCCGCCCGCGGGCGAGTGGCCGTCGGCGAGCAACGCCGTGTAGCGCGCCGGGTGCTTGACGTTCCACCAGCGCACCCCGCCGACGTGGCTGTGCGCGCCTGGGCCCGCGCCCCACCAGTCGGCGCCCCGCCAGTAGCCGAGGTTGTGGCGGCAGCGGGCCGCGTCGGAGGCCGCCCAGTTCGACACCTCGTACCAGCGCAGCCCCGCCGCCGACAGCGCCGCGTCGATCATCTCGTAGTCCGCCGCCAGCACGTCGTCGTCCGGGGCGGGCAGCTCGCCGCGGCGCACGCGGCGGGCCAGCGCCGTGCCCTCCTCGACGATCAGCGCGTAGGCCGACACGTGGTCGACGCCGGCGGCCAGCACCGCGTCGAGCGTGGCGAGGAGGTCGTCGGGACGTTCGCCCGGCGTGCCGTAGATCACGTCGAGGTTCACGTGGTCGAACCCGGCCGCGCGCGCTTCGGCGACCGCCCGGCCTGGCCGGCCCGGGGTGTGCACGCGGTCGAGGATCTTCAGCACGTGCGGCGCGGCCGACTGCATGCCCAGCGAAACCCGGGTGTAGCCGGCCTCGCGGATCCCGGCGAAGAACTCCGGCGACGTCGACTCGGGGTTCGACTCGGTCGTCACCTCGGCGCCGGGGGCGAGCCCGAAGACGTCGCGGACGGCGTCGAGCACCGATCGCAGCCCGTCCGCGCCGAGCAGCGACGGCGTGCCGCCGCCGACGAACACCGTGTCGGCGGCGGGCGGGACGACCAGCACCCGCGCGGCGAGTTCCAGCTCGCGCCGCAGCCCTTCGAGCCAGGACTGCGGCGACGAGCCGGTGTCGAGCTCCCCCGCGGTGTAGGTGTTGAAGTCGCAGTAGCCGCAGCGCGTGGCGCAGAACGGGACGTGCACGTACACCCCGAACGCTCTGCTGCCGAGCCCCTTCAGCGCGCTTTCCGGCAACGCCGGATCGATCGGTGTGGCGGGGTCGGGACGCAGCACGGGCACACCGGAATTCTCCACCCCGTCACGCCCGGTCGCCTCAAGGGGCCGATCGGGTTAACACCCGTTACGACGCCGGGAGGTTGGCCGCCGCCCAGTCCGGGTCGACCGGGATCATCTCGATGACGTCGAGCAGCACGCCGTTCGGGTCGGCGAAGTAGAAGTGCCGCTGCCCGTAGACCTCGTCGACGACCGGGGCCACCAGCTCGATCCCGGCTTCTTCCAGCCGCTTCGCCTCGGCGCGGGCGTCTTCGACGACGAGCCCGAACGACAGCCCGGACACTTCCTGTGTGCGGTGGCCGGCCGGGATCGACTCGTGCCCGCGCTGCACGAAGCTGATCTCGAACCCCGGCGCACCGGCGTTGACGCTGGCGAACCAGTCGAGCTCGACCGTGACCGGCAGGCCGACGACGTCCGCGTAGAAGCGGGTGGTCGCGGCGACGTCGTCGACCAGGTAACCCGCCCCGAAACCCTTGACCTGCATCCCCAGTTCCTCTCTGCAAACCACTGTGCGTGAAGTACTCTACATGTAGTGGTTTGTTGAGACAAGAGAGCGTACACAAGGCGGTTGACACGGTTTTCGCAGGTAAGTGACCCTTCTCCCACCATCCGGGCACCCCTGGACCACATTGTGGACGCGTGGCACGCTGACGCCGTGACTCATGCCGGTGTTCTGCTCGTGGCCCGCCGCCACGTCGACCTCCTGCGGGTCGCGAGCGCCCTCTGCGCACCCGTTCGCTGACTGCCGTCGCCACC
This sequence comes from Amycolatopsis vancoresmycina, assembly GCF_000716785.1. GTDB lineage: Bacteria > Actinomycetota > Actinomycetes > Mycobacteriales > Pseudonocardiaceae > Amycolatopsis > Amycolatopsis vancoresmycina. Next base: position 353,467 of record NZ_JNYY01000003.1, on the reverse strand, counting down.
ACCTGCCACGAAATCTGGACAGCCGGCGCCGGAGGAGACCGGCGAGCCGGTGGTCCTCCGCCGCCACGAAAAGCCTCTCGGAGGACGCCGCCATGGCCACGCCCCAAACCCCAGCCCGCCCCGCGCGCGCCAAGCAGAAGCGCGGTGAAGGGCAGTGGGCGCTCGGTTACCGGGAGCCGCTGAACCCGAACGAGCGGTCGAAGAAGGACGACCACCCGCTCAACGTGCGGGCGCGGATCGAGAACATCTACGCCCACCGCGGGTTCGACGCGATCGACCCGGGCGACCTGCGCGGCCGGTTCCGCTGGTTCGGCCTCTACACCCAGCGCAAGCCGGGGATCGACGGCGGCCGCACCGCGACGCTCGAGCCCGAAGAGCTCGACGACCGTTACTTCATGCTGCGGGTCCGGATCGACGGCGGCGCCCTGACCACCGCCCAGCTCACCGTGCTCGGCGAGATCTCGCAGGCGTACGCGCGCGACACCGCCGACATCACCGACCGGCAGAACATCCAGTACCACTGGATCCGGATCGAAGACGTCCCGGCGATCTGGGCCAAGCTCGAGAACGCCGGCATGACGACGATGGAGGCGTGCGGCGACAGCCCCCGCGTCATCCTCGGCTCGCCGGTCGCGGGCATCGCCGCCGACGAGGTGATCGACGGCACCCCGGCGATCGAGGAGATCAAGCGCCGCTACATCGGCAAGCCCGAGTACGCGAACCTGCCCCGCAAGTTCAAGACCGCGATCTCCGGCCAGCCGGACGTCGCCCACGAGATCCACGACGTCGCCTTCGTCGGCGTCGACCACCCCGAGCACGGGCCCGGCTTCGACGTCTGGGTCGGCGGCGGCCTGTCGACCAACCCGATGCTCGGGCAGCGCCTCGGCGCCTGGATCCCGCGCGACGAGGTTCCGGACGTCTGGGAAGGCGTCATCTCGATCTTCCGCGACTACGGCTACCGGCGGCTGCGCTCGCGGGCCCGCATCAAGTTCCTGGTCAAGGACTGGGGCGCCGCGAAGTTCCGCCAGGTGCTGCAGGACGAGTACCTCAAGCGCGAGCTGATCGACGGCCCGCCGCCGGCCGACCCGGCCGTCCCGATCGACCACGTCGGCGTGCACCCGCAGGTCGACGGCAAGTTCTACGTCGGCGCGGCACCGATCGCGGGCCGGTCGAGCGGTGGCACGCTGGTCGCCGTCGCCAAGGCCGCCGAGCGGGCGGGCTCGGGCCGGGTGCGGCTCACCCCGCAGCAGAAGCTCGTCGTGCTCGACGTCCCCGAGGACCGGGTCGCCACGCTGTCGGCCGAGCTGGCCGAGCTGGGCCTGGAGACCAAGCCGTCGCCGTGGCGGCGCGGGGTGATGGCCTGCACCGGGCTGGAGTTCTGCAAGCTCGCCATCGTCGAGACGAAGGCCCGCGCGCAGCAGCTCGTCGCCGACCTCGAGAAGTCCCTCGCCGACATCCAGGACGGCCTCGACACGCCGGTCACCGTGCACCTCAACGGCTGCCCGAACTCCTGCGCGCGGATCCAGACCGCGGACATCGGCCTCAAGGGCCAGATCGTCACCGACGCCGACGGCAACCAGGTCGAAGGCTTCCAGGTGCACCTGGGCGGCGGGCTCGGCCTCGACGCCGGGTTCGGCCGGAAGCTGCGTGGCCACAAGGTGACGTCCGGCGAGCTGACCGGGTACGTCGAGCGGGTCGTGCGCAACTACGTGACCGGGCGCGAAGCCGGGGAACGGTTCGCGCAGTGGGCCGCCCGCGCCGAGGAAAGTGCCCTCCAGTGACGTCCGACGAGCGCGCGGCGCCGTACTACTGCCCCTATTGCGGCGACGAGGACTTGCGGCCGGAAGAGAACGGCGGCTGGCTGTGTTCTGCCTGTCGCCGGGTTTTCTCGGTCAAGTTCCTCGGACTGTCCCTTCCGGAGGTGTCCCGATGACCGCCACTGCCGACTACAAGACCCTCGCCGAGCGCGCGTCGAAAGAACTCGCCGACGCCACCGCCGAGGAGGCGATCCGCTGGACCGTCGACACGTTCGGCGACGACTTCATCGTCGCGTCCAACATGCAGGACGCCGTGCTGATCGACCTCGCCACCAAGGTGAAGTCCGATGTGGACGTTCTGTTCCTGGAGACCGGCTACCACTTCCCGGAAACCATCGGCACGCGCGACGCGGTCCAGACGGTGTACCCGGACGTCCGCATCGTGAACGCCCAGGCCGAGCAGAGCGTCGCCGAGCAGGACGCCGAGTACGGCGCCAAGCTGCACGACCGCGACCCGACGCTCTGCTGCAACCTGCGCAAGGTCGTGCCGCTGCGCAAGACCCTCGCCAACTACTCGGCGTGGGTGACCGGCGTCCGCCGGGTCGACGCGCCGACCCGCGCGAACACCCCGATCGTCACCTGGGACGACCGCAACGGCCTGGTCAAGATCAACCCCATCGCGGCGTGGACCGACGACGAGTTCAACGGCTACATCCGCGAGCACGGGATCCTCGAAAACCCGCTGGTCTCGATCGGGTTCCTGTCGATCGGCTGCGCACCCTGCACCGCGCGCGTGGAGCCGGGGCAGGACCCGCGCAGCGGCCGGTGGGCGGGGCAGAGCAAGACCGAGTGCGGACTGCACGGCTGAGGAAGGGACGCATGACGACCTTGGAGCCCGCGACCGATGCGGCACAGGACAACCTGGCAGCCTTGGAATCCGAGGCCATCCACATCTTCCGGGAGGTGGCGGGCGAGTTCGACCGGCCGGTGATCCTGTTCTCCGGCGGCAAGGACTCGACGCTGCTGCTGCACCTGGCGATCAAGGCGTTCTGGCCGGCGCCGGTGCCGTTCCCCCTGCTGCACGTGGACACCGGCCACAACTTCGACGAGGTCCTCGAGTTCCGCGACCGCGTCGTCGAAAAGCACGGCCTTCGCCTGGTCGTCGCGAAGGTGCAGGACTGGATCGACGACGGACGCCTGGAAGAGCGCGCGGACGGGATGCGCAACCCGCTGCAGACCACGCCGCTGCTCGACACCATCGCCGAAAACAAGTTCGACGCAGTGTTCGGCGGCGGCCGCCGTGATGAGGAACGCGCCCGGGCGAAGGAGCGGATCTTCAGCCTCCGCAACGCCTTCGGCCAATGGGAGCCGCGGCGCCAGCGGCCCGAGCTGTGGAACCTCTACAACGGCAGGCACCGCCCGGGCGAGCAGGTCCGCGTCTTCCCGCTGTCCAACTGGACCGAGGCCGACGTCTGGAACTACATCGCGCGCGAGAAGGTCGAACTGCCGTCGATCTACTACGCGCACAAGCGGAAGGTGTTCCGCCGCGACGGCATGTGGCTGACCGAGGGCCCGTGGTTCGGCCCCCGGCCGGACGAGGACATCCACGAGCTGAGCGTGCGCTACCGGACCGTCGGCGACGGCTCCTGCACCGGCGCGGTGGAGTCCGCCGCGGCCACCGTCGAAGAGGTGATCGCCGAGGTGTCGGCGTCCCGGTTCACCGAGCGCGGCGCCACCCGCGCCGACGACCGGATGTCCGAGGCGGCCATGGAAGACCGCAAGCGTGAGGGGTACTTCTGATGAGTTCGCTGCTGCGCCTGGCCACCGCCGGGAGCGTCGACGACGGCAAGTCCACCCTGGTCGGCAGGCTGCTGTACGACACGAAGTCGGTGCTCGCCGACCAGCTGGACGCCGTCACCCGCGCGTCCGTCGACAAGGGATTGTCCACTCCGGACTTGTCGCTGCTGGTCGACGGCCTGCGCTCGGAACGCGAGCAGGGCATCACCATCGACGTCGCCTACCGCTACTTCGCGACGCCGAAGCGGTCGTTCGTGCTGGCCGACACGCCGGGGCACGTGCAGTACACGCGCAACACGGTGACCGGCGCGTCCACCGCGCAGCTGGCCGTGCTGCTGGTCGACGCGCGCAAGGGCGTGATCGAGCAGACCCGGCGGCACGCGGCCGTGCTGGCCCTGCTCGGCGTGCCGCAGCTGGTACTGGCGGTGAACAAGATCGACCTGGTCGGCTACGACGAGGCGACGTTCACGGTGATCGCCGAGGAGTTCGCTTCGCACGCGGAGTCACTGGGCTACGCGCGGGGTTCCGTGCTCGCCGTCCCGGTGTCCGCGCTGGAAGGCGACAACGTCGCGACGCGCTCGGAGCGGACGCCGTGGTACACCGGCCCGAGCCTGCTGGAGCACCTGGAGGACGTGCCGGTCGCGCCGGATCCGCACGACTCGGCGCTGCGGTTCCCGGTGCAGTACGTGATCCGCCCGCGCACCCCCGAGTACCCGGACTACCGCGGCTACGCGGGCCAGATCGCCGCGGGCACCGTACGCCCGGGGGACGAGATCGTCGTGCTGCCGCAGGGCATCCGCAGCCGCGTCGAGCGCATCGACACCGCGGACGGGCCCCTGGACGAGGCCGGCGCCGGGACGTCGGTGACGCTGCTGCTCACCGACGACATCGACATCTCCCGCGGCGACCTGATCGCCGCCGCGGACGCGCCACCGCGGGTGACCGACGAGATCACCGGCACGGTGTGCTGGCTGTCGTCCAAGCCGCTCAAGCCGGGTGCGCGGGTGCTCGTCAAGCACGGCACCCGCACGGTGCAGGCGCTGGTCGGCGAGTTGCACGCCCGCTTCGACGAGCAGACACTGTCCAGTGTGGACTCACCGGCGTCGCTGGAGCTCAACGACATCGGCCGCGTCACCCTGACGCTGGCCGAGGAGCTGGGCGTCGACGACTACGGCGTCAGCCCGCGCACCGGCGCGTTCCTGGTGATCGACCCGAAGGACGGCGACACCCTCGCCGCGGGCCTGGTGGGTGAACGCTTCTCGTGACGCCGCCCCTGGTCGCCGTCGCGCACGGCAGCCGCGACCCCCGCTCGGCGGCGACCGTGCGGGCACTCGTCGACGTCGTGCGCGCCCAGGCCCCGGGCGTTCCGGTACACGAGTCCTTTTTGGACCTCTCGGCACCGTTGGTGACCGACGTGCTGCGGGGGTTGTACGCGGACGGCCACCGGACGGCGATCGTGGTGCCGCTGCTGCTGGGCAGCGCGTTCCACGCCCGGGTCGACCTGCCGGCACTGATCGCCTCGGTGACAGCGTCGTGCCCGGGTTTCGTCGTGCGCACGTCCGACGTGCTGGGCGCGGACCCGGCACTGGAGGCCGTCGCCCTCGACCGGCTGGCGGCGGCCCCGCGGCACCGGGACACGGGTGTGCTGGTCAGCGCGGTCGGCTCGTCGAACGCCGAAGCGAACGCGATCGTCGCCTCGCTGGCTGCGCGGTGGGAGGACCGGCTGGGGCTGCCGGTGAGCGAGGCGTTCGCGAGCGCCACCCAGCCGGACATCCCGGCGGCGGCCGAGCGGCTGCGCGCCCGCGGCGTCCGGCACCTGGTGGTGGCGTCGTGGTTCCTGGCCCCGGGCCTGCTGCCGGACCGCATCGCGCGGCTGGCCCGCGAAGCCGACCCGGAGGCGTTCATCGCGGCACCGCTGGCGGACGACCCGCGGGTGGCGGACGTCGTTGTGGCGCGGTACGCCACCGCCGTCAGCGGGCTGCTCCGGCAGTACGCCTAACCGGCGGCCACGATCCGCCACCGCTGGTTCGCGCTGCCGCTGTCGGCATACTGGCCCAGGTCGGCGCCGCTGCCCGTGCGGCCCGCGCCGTCCAGGTACTCGCCCGTGGCGGCGTTCCTGATGCGGACGTTGTTCGCGTCCGTCACCACCGTCCACTGCTGGTTCGCGCTGCCGCTGTCGCCGTACTGGCTCACCGCCGCGCCGTTGGCCGTGCGGCCCGCGCCGTCCAGGTACAGGCCCGTCGCCCGGTTCTTGATGCGTACGCGGTTGCCGTAGTTTTCGACCGTCCACCGCTGCTCGGGCCGGCTTGCGTCGCCGGTTGCCTGGCCCGCGGTGGAGCCGGTGGCCGTCCGGCCGAGGCCGTCGGCGTACAGGCCGGTGGCCGCGTTGACGATCCGGACGTCCGTGCCGCCGCCGTCACCGATGCCCCACGCGTACTGCAGGCGGGTCAGGCCGGTCGGGTTCACCAGGGACAGCTGGGTGCCGGACCGGGTCGTCAGGCTGTACCAGTCGCCGTCGCGCAGGCCCGGCCAGTACACGCTGCCCACGCCGAGGCTCCGCAGCTTCGCGCTGACACCCCGGATGTAGTCGGCGAAGAACGACCCGCTCGGGATGCTGTAGTCGATCGTGTCGTAGTGGACGCCGTTCTTGCTGCCGGGGCCCATCGGGCCGCCCCACTCGGTCACGATCGTCCGGTCCGCGTACCCGCCGATGTACCTGCCGATGTGGTTCGCCCACTCCGTTTCGCTTTCGTAGCCCGCGAAGAACGAGTAGTCGTGGGCCGCCAGCAGCGTCCCGTCGAGGCGGTGGTCGGCGCCGACCGCGGGCACGTTCTGGGCGTACCCGGTCCCGTCGAGGACCACGCGGCCGCGCGGCACGCTCGGATACCGCGTCAGCCAGGCGTTGTAGAAGTTGTTCAGGTCGCTCGCGCCGTAGCTGTACGGCTCGTTGATGACCTCGAAGTAGGCGTTCGGGTTGCTGCCGTACCGGGCGACGACCTTGTCCCACATCTGCTGGAACCCGGTGGTGCTCGCCGGTTTCCCGCCGCTGTAGGCCCAGTACGCGAGGATCACCCGGCCCTTGCCCAGCGCGGTGTCGATCGCGCCGGTGTAGGTGTCCCAGTAGCCGGCGACCGTCGGCTCGTTGATCGGCATCCGGACCGTGTCCGCGCCGGTGAGCGCGTACATCCGGCCGACGAGCTGGTCCGCGGTTGCTGCGGCCGACGCGTGCGTGTCGGCCGAGCTCAGCCCGGACACGTACAGCACGCCGTTGACGAAGTTGTCCCGCGCATCGGCCCAGTTCACGCCCCGGAACCCGGCGGTCGACGCCTGGGCCTGCGGCGGCCCGGCGCTCAGCAGCCCGCCGGCCAGCACGACCACCGCCAGCACCCTGGAGAACAGACTCATCGTCGCGTCCCTTCCCTGCTCGACGTGACACAGGTAACAGAGGGACCGCGAGCCGGACCAGGGTTCCGAAAGGAAGCGGTCAGGATCGATCGGAGAAGAACACGGCCGCGGTCACGCAGCGGCACCACCACCGCCAGAAGGTGACAAACATTCACATTTTGTTGTCACCGTGCGCGCATGGGAACAGTGAATCCTTGACGCGTTACTTAACTTGCCGGTAACAATCTGAATGCTGCGCAGCTTTCGCCCTCCCCTCGTGAAATCGCAGGCAGGTGGACACAGATGAAAGCTCTTCGCCTTTCTCGGCTCGCCGCGCTGACCGCGGCCGCGACCCTTCCGATCGCCCTCGCCGCCCCGGCTTCGGCGGCCACTTCGGTGACCTTCGACTGCCAGGCCAACTCTCCCATCATCGGGCCGCAGCACGTGGCGCTCACCCAGGACGCCGTCGTGACCGCGCCGCCGGCCGTGGCCCCCGGCGCCGCGTTCGACGTCGTCATCGACCCGGCACCGAACACCGTGCCGGGCACGGTGAGCGGCAACAAGGTCAAGAACATCAACACGTTCGCGCTGAAGATCCCGATCCCGGCCAACTCGTCCTACGTCGGCGCCGCGCTGTCCGGCGGCTCCGGCCTCGGCTCGACGCCGCCGGTAATCACTGTCGCGAACAACGTGGCGACGCTGAGCTTCCCGGGCCCGATCGCCGGCGGCGCGACGTTCGAACTGCCCACCGTCACCGCGCACCTGAAGGCCGGTCAGTCGGGCACCATCCAGACCAAGCTGGCCGGCACCAGCTACAGCGATCCCGGCCTGACGTTCAAGGCGGTGGCGAGCACCATCATCGGTGACCTCACCGCGCCGACGGCCTGCTTCCCCAACCCGAGCCCGGTCTTCACCACCACGACCATCGGCTGAGTGCCGGGCCACCCCGCGGGCCGCCACCCGCGGGGTGGCCCGCGTAACACCGGCCGGGCGCGGCGCATGTGCAAGGGTGTCGGACATGGCTGACGAACTGGTGCACTACGACGTGGTGGGCGGCACCGCCACGATCACCCTGGACTCCCCGCACAACCGCAACGCGCTGTCGGCGCAGCTGCGCCGCGAACTGTCGTCCGCGCTGGCGTCGGCGGCCGCCGACGACGCCGTGCGCGTGATCGTGCTGACCCACACCGGGCCGGTGTTCTGCGCGGGGATGGACCTCAAGGAGGCCCGCGGCGCCGGCGCGGGCGACCAGGGCGTGAACGAGTTCCCGCGCATCCTCGAGCAGCTGTGGACCAGCCCGAAGCCCGTGGTGGCGCGCCTGGCGGGCCCGGCCCGGGCGGGTGGCATCGGCATGGTGGCGGCGTGCGACATCGCGGTGGCGGTCCCGGAAGCGACGTTCGCCTTCTCCGAAGTCCGCATCGGCGTGGTCCCGGCGATCATCTCCCTGACGGTCCTCCCGCGGTTGAACCCGCGCGCGGCCCACGAGCTGTTCCTGACGGGCGACACGTTCGACGCCCGCCGGGCGGTCGAGATCGGCCTGCTGAACTCGGCCACCCCCGACCTCGACGCCGAGGTGGCCCGGTTCGTGAAGGCCCTGGCGGCGGGCGGCCCGAAGGCGCTGGCCGAGACGAAGGCCCTGCTGAGCCGCCCCCGCCCGGCCACCCCGTCGGACGGCTTCGAGGAGATGCTCGGCCTGTCGGCGAAGTTCTTCGCGAGCGAAGAAGGCCAGGAGGGCATCCTGGCCTTCGCCCAGAAGCGCAAGCCGAGCTGGATCCCGCAGGACTGACCCGCCGGTCGTGAGTGAGAAACAGTGTTCTAACGCTGTTTCTCACTCACGACGGCTCAGGCGTCCGGCAGCACCACCGTGAGCCGCCACGAACCGGCGCTGCGGCCGCTCGGGCCGAGCGCGCGCTGCGCGTCGGAAAGCACGCTGCGGATGGCCAGGTACGTCTTGGGCTCCGCCTTGCGCAGGGCGTCCGAACCCGGCCAGATCAGCACGTGCTCCCCCGGCGGCAGCCACGACAGGTCGGTCAGGCAGTCGTAGAGCGCGTCCAGGTTGTGGCCGAAGTAGTCCGGAAAGGACAGTGCGTCGGCGAACGCGGTCAGCGTGCTCGCCTTGTCCACGGTCGGCCGGGAGTTGACCAGGTGCGGGTACGCACCGCGGGCGAACGCCTCTTCCGCCGCCGCCTTCGCGTCGCCGGCGCTCATCGGGCCGGGTCCACGACGACGAACGACGCGTAGTGGTCGCCGGTGTAGTACAGCTCGTGCGCCTGCCCGGTGATCAGCCGCCGCGCGCCGCGGTCCGGGCTGCCCGGCGTCTTCACCGTGTACTCGTGGTAGTAGCCGGACTTCTTGCCGGGCAGGCGTTTCTCGCGGTTCTCGAACACGACGTCGTCGTTGCGCGGGTAGGGGTACGGGCCGCCCGCCTCGATCAGTTTCCAGGTGTCCGACGCCTGCGGCGGCAGCGCGGAAAGCGCCTTCACCGGCAGGCCGGAGTCCGTGCCCGGCACCGCGGCGCCGCCCTTGGCGGGGGCACCGGCGGAAGTGCTCGACGGGGTTCCCGGCGATGACGAGCCGCCGAGGTTGTCCTTGACCAGCCAGCCCCCCAGCACCAGCACGAGGAGCCCGATCAGCGCGGCGGTGATCCGCCTTCGGTTGAACATGGTGCGCGAGCCTATGCCGAGGAGTCGGAGTCGTCGTCACGCCCCGGAGCCAGCCGCCCGGCGAACAACCCGACCACCTTGTCGAGCACCCAGGCGGCGGCCAGGCACAGCGGCACGACGACCACCATGACCAGCACGAACTGCACCGGGAACCAGGCCTGGGCGAGCCACAGCTCGACCCCGTCCCACCAGTCGGCCAGCCCGTTGAACACGGTGTGAGCCTACGCGCGCCCTGCTGCCCCCGCGCCCCAGGGGCGGTACGTTGCAGGACATGTTCGCCGTGTACGCGCAGGAACCCAACGCCGAAAGCCCGCTGGACTCGCTCGTCGTCGGCGAGCGCCCCGAACCCGAAGTGCCGGACGGCTGGGTCCGCGTGCACGTCAAGGCGGCCAGCCTCAACATGCACGACCTCTGGACGCTGCGCGGCGTCGGGATCAAGCCGGACCAGTTCCCGATGATCCTCGGCTGCGACGGCGCCGGCACCCTCGACGACGGCTCCGAAGTGGTGCTGCACTCGGTGATCAACGCCCCGGGCTGGCAGGGCGACGACACCCTCGACCCGAAGCGCACGCTCCTGACCGAGAAGCACCAGGGCACCTTCGCCGACCAGGTCGTCGTGCCGGCCCGCAACGTCGTCCCGAAGCCCGCCGGGCTGAGCTTCGCCGAAGCCGCCACGATGGGCACGGCGTGGCTGACCGCGTACCGGATGCTCTTCGTGAAGTCGGGGCTGCGCCCGGGGCAGACGATGCTCGTGCAGGGCGCCTCCGGCGGCGTCTCGACGGCGCTGGTGCAGCTCGGCCGCGCGGCCGGGTTCCGGGTCTGGGTCACCGGCCGCAGCGAGGAGAAGCGCGCGCTCGCCACCAGCCTCGGCGCGCACCAGGCGTTCGAGTCGGGCGCCCGGCTGCCCGAGCGCGTCGACGCCGTGTTCGAGACCGTCGGCAAGGCCACCTGGTCGCACTCGGTCAAATCGCTCAAGCCGGGCGGGATCATCGTGGTGTCGGGCTCGACGAGCGGCCCGGACGCGCACGCGGAGCTGCAGCGCGTCTTCTTCCTCCAGCTGCGCGTCGCCGGCTCGACCATGGGCACCCGCGACGAGCTCGCGGACCTGCTCGCCTACCTCGATCTCACAGGTGTCCGGCCGCAGATCGGCGCGGAACTTCCATTTTCCGAAGCACCCAAGGGCTTCCAGGCGATGCTCGACGGGGACACCGCCGGCAAGATCGTCTTCACCCGCTGAACCGCCGTGAGCTGGGCGGATCGCCGGATCCGCCCTGCTCCGGCATCTGGTGAATTCTTGACGTCTTCAGTTCGAGACCTGGTCGTTAGCACCGAAATTCGACCAAAACCCCACTCCGGCCAGGTAATCTGTAGTCATGACCGCGACGAAGCGGCCCGCTCCGGCTGAACCGGGCGGCCGGCCCAGTGACGCAGGCCCGATCCGGGTCTCCTTCCGGCGCTACGCCGGCGTCCGCACCCGGGTGCTCGAGGTCGGCGACCCCGAACCGGAGCAACCCGCCGCGCGCCGCTCCCTGCGCCGCCGGGCCGCGGCGCCGCACGTGAAGCCGTCGGCACCGCGCCTGGTGCTGCTGCACGGTTACTGCGACAGCGCCGATACCTGGCGCCCCGCCCTGGAGCAGCTCGCGGCCGCCGGGATCCCGGCGGTCGCGGTCGATCTGCCCGGGTTCGGCGACGCGCAGCCGCTGCGGCCGGGCCCGATGCTGCCCCAGCTCGACGCGTTCACCACCGCCGTCGTCCGCGAGCAGGCGGTGCTCGGCTCGGTCGTGCTGGCCGGCAACTCGCTCGGCGGCACCATGAGCCTGCGCGCGGCGCAGAACAGCCGGCTGCCGATCTCCGGCGTCGTCTCCATCGCCGCGCCCGGGTTCGTCGACTCGTGGCTGATCCGCGCCGTCGCGCGCTACCCGCTGCCGCTGCGGCTGTACTCGTCCCTGCCCCTTCCGGTGCCGGGGTTCCTGGTGCGCAAGGTCGCCGAGCAGGTCGTCCCGCGGCTGCTGTACGCCGACTCGAGCGTCGCCGACGCCGTGCAGGTGCAGCGCTTCACCGCGCTGTTCCCGGACTACCGCGCGACCAAGAGCCGGCTGGAGGAGGCCCGGCAGCTCGTCGCGGAGCTCGCCGACGCCTACCGGCTCGAGTCGGTGAAGGTGCCGCTGCTGGTCGTCGCGTGCGGCAAGGACAAGCTCGTCACCGCGGCGTCCGGGCGGCAGCTGCACACGCTGGTGCCGCACAGCAGGCTGCTGGTCCGCGAGGACTGGGGGCACTGCCCGCAGCTGGACGACCCGGTCGAGATCGCCGAGCTGCTCGGCTACTTCGCCGCGGGCGCGGTCCGGACCACGCAGGCCAAGCGGGCCGTGGCGACGGCGTCGGAGGCCGTGAGCGAAGACACCGCGGCGGGCTGAGCGGCTCACGCTGTCTTCACGCGGAGTTGGCGGTAGGTTCCGGCGAGGGTCCGTGATCCGGGCTCTCCACCGACCGTTCGGGAGACGATGATGTCCGCTCCAGTGGGTGCCGGCTCCGGCATCTTCCGGCGCAAGCCGATCGACCAGATCCAGGACACGCCGGAAAGCGGCGGCCTGCAACGCACCCTGGGGCTGTGGCAGCTGACCGCCATCGGCATCGGCGGCATCATCGGCGCCGGGATCTTCGCCCTCGCCGGCAGCGTCGCGCACGGCGACGACGCGGCGGGCATCCCGGGCGTCGGCCCCGCGGTGCTGATCTCGTTCCTCATCGCCGGGGTCGCCAGCGCCGCGGCGGCGTTCTCCTACGCCGAGTTCGCGGGCCTGATCCCCAAGGCCGGCTCGGCCTACACCTACGGCTACGCGGTGCTCGGCGAGGTCGTCGGCTGGTTCATCGGCTGGGACCTGCTGCTGGAGTACACCGCGATCGTGTCGGTGGTGGCGATCGGCATCTCCGGCTACTTCAACTTCCTGCTCGGCCAGATCGGCCTCGACCTGCCCGCGTGGATGCTCGGCGCGCCCGGCACCGGCCCCGGCCACAAGGTCGACCTGTTCGCCGCGCTGCTGTGCCTGCTGATCGCGTTCCTGCTCAACCGCGGCATCCGCAGCGCCGCCCGGTTCGAGACGGCGATGGTCGGGATCAAGGTCCTGATCGTGCTGGTGGTCATCCTGGTCGGCTTCTTCTACGTCAAGACCGGCAACTACACGCCGTTCGCGCCCGCGGGCTTCGGCGGTGCGGTGACCGGCGCGGCCACGGTGTTCTTCGCCGTCTTCGGTTATGACGCCATGAGCACCGCCGCGGAGGAGTCGAAGGACGCGCAGCGGCACATGCCGAAGGCGATCCTGTACTCGCTGGCCATTTCGATGGTGCTGTACGTGCTGGCCTGCCTGGTGCTGACCGGCATGCAGAAGTACACCGAGATCGACCCGAAGAGCGGCTTCTCGACGGCGTTCAAGTCGGTCGGCCTCGACGGGCTGGCCACGGTGATCGCGATCGGCGCCATCGTCGGCATCCTCACCGTGCTGTTCACGTTCCTGATGGGCGCCACCCGCGTCGGCTACTCGATGAGCCGCGACGGCCTGCTCCCGCCGTGGCTGGGCAAGACCCACCCGACCCGGCAGGTGCCGAGCCGGATGACGTGGATCCTCGGCGGCGCGTCCGCGGTCATCGCCGGCGTGCTGCCGATCGGCGAGGCCGCGGAGCTGACGAACATCGGCATCCTGCTCGCGTTCGTCGTCGTCTGCGTCGCGGTGATCGTGCTGCGCTACAAGCAGCCGGACCTGCCGCGGACGTTCAAGACGCCGGGCATGCCGGTGGTGCCCGCGATCGGCGTGGTGTTCTCGATCTGGCTGATCACGTTCCTGCAGCCGGCGACCTGGCTGCGGTTCGCCGTCTGGTTCGTCATCGGCCTGATCATCTACTTCCTGTACAGCCGGCGGCACTCGGTGCTGAACCGCACGGACGCCTAGCGGATCCGGTCGAGGCGCGCGGCGGCGTCGCGCGCCTCGACCTTCAGCCGTTCGATGATCACGGCGGCCGAAGCGTCGTACGCGAGCGGGTAGGTCTGGCCCGCCCACAGCGAAATCGCTTCCGGGTCACCGGCCTTCGCCGACGCCCTGCGCACCGGCCCGGCCAGGTGGTTGAGCTGCGGGTACGCCGCGGGTGCGCCCTCGGACAGCGCGTCCATGAACTTGTTGACCAGGCCCCGCGCCGGGCGGCCGCTGAAGGCGCGGGTGAACGCCGTCTCGCGCTCGGCCAGCGCCAGGGCCTTGCGGTGCGCCTCGGACGTCCCGGCTTCGTCCGCGCGCAGGAAGACGGTGCCCAGCTGGGCGGCCGCGGCCCCGGCGGCGAGGACGGCCGCGACGTCGGCACCGTGCACCAGCCCGCCGGCGGCGATCAACGGCAGGTCGACCCGCGCGGCGACGAGCCGCAGCAGGGCCAGGACGCCGTACTCGGCGCCCCCGCCGGGCCGGTGGGCGTCGTCGGTGAACAGGCTCCGGTGCCCACCGGCCTCGAAGCCCTGCAGGACCAGCGCGTCGGCGCCGAGGTCCGCCGCCCGCTGCGCGGCTTCCGGCGTGGTCACGGTGACGACGACCGTGCTCCCGGCCTCCTTCAGGCGCACCACGTCCGACGGGGTGGGCGGGCCGAAGGTGAACGACACCACGGGGATCCGCTGCTCGAGGACGACGTCCAGCTTCGCCGGGTAGCTGTCGTCATCCCACTTCGGTTCGCCGAGTTCGACGTCGTACTCGCGGGCGAACGCCTCCAGCCGCTCGCGGTGCGCACCGATGTCGGCGCCGGTGTCCGGCTGCGGGACGAAGAGGTTGACGCCGAACCCGCCCGTGGTGAGCTCCCGCGTCCGGTCGATCTGCGCGGCCAGCGCGGCGGGGGTGAGCATGCCGGCGGAGAGGAAGCCGAAGCCACCGGCCTCGGTCACCGCGGCGACCAGCTCGGGGGTGGTGGGACCGCCCGCCATCGGCGCGGCGACGACCGGGAACGTCAGCTCGTCGAACATGCCACCGAGCGTAGTACTCAGGCGGGCAGCAGCATCGTGTAGAGCTTCTCGATCACGCCGTCCTTGATCAGCGCGACATCGATCCCCCGCACGACCGGCGGGGCGCCTTCCGGGCCGAGCTGCCAGGCGAGGTGGCCCAGATCGTGGTTGACGAGCACCGGGCCGGCGGGCGAGAACACGAAGCCCGGCGACTGGTCGAGCAGCCCGCGCGCCTTGGCGTTCAGGGCTTCGTGACCGGTCACGAACCCTTCCGGGTCGGCGAACTCGACGCCGGCCGCGTAGGTCTCGGCGATCGCCTTGGCGCGCCGCTCGTCGTCACGCTCGTTGAACACCTTGAGCAGATTGGCTTCCATCAGCTCGGCCACCGTCGCCATGCGTCCTCCTCGGGTCCGCCGCCATATTACGTGACATGTCACGTAACTGTCAGGGGTGGTCGCTCGGCCGGGGCAGGCTGCCACGCTCGACGAGCGTGTCGTAGACGCGTTCCAGCAGCGTCGCCAACTGCGCCTGTTCCCCGGACCCGAGGGCGTCCAGGAACGCTTCGCGCACGAAGGCGACGTGGTCCGGCGCGGCCTCCCGCAACGTCTCCCAGCCCGCTCCCGACAGCACGACCTCGGTCACCCGGCGGTCGTCGGCGGCGGTCCCGGTCTCGACCAGCCCGCGGTCCCGCATCCGCCCGAGGTGGTGCGAGAGCCGGCTGCGCTCCCAGCCGATGCGGATCGCGAGGTCGGTGACCCGCATCCGGCCGCCGGGCTCGCTCGTCAGGGCGACCAGCACGTGGTAGTCGGCGAGCGAGATCCCGCTGTCGGCGCGCAACTGCCGGTTCAGCTCGTACTCCAGCCGCAGGTGCACCTTCATGTAGGCGTACCAGGCGGCCGTTTCGGCCTCCGAGAGCAGCGCGAACGGCGATCCCGGCACGAAGTCCCGCGTCACCGGCCGAGCTTAACCACCCAAACTGGTCTAGACCATCAGCGCGGGAAGTGCGACCATCCGGGCAGGTGCGACGGCGAGGTCGCGCCCTGCCCGCCAGGAGGTCCCCCGGTGAAGACGTCCCGAACGCGGCGCCTCGGCCGCGCGCTCGCCGTACTGGCCCTGATCGGCGCCAGTACGGCCGCTGCCCAGCTCACCCCGGCGTCGGCGGCCACGCCGGCACTGCAGTCGATCGTGCCGGTGCCGGTCTCGGTGACCCCGGCCGCCGGCGTCACGTTCCCGCTGGTGGCGACGACGAAGATCGTCACCGAAGCCGGTTCGGCGCCGGCCCGCCAGGTCGGCGACTACCTGGCCGGGGTGCTGCGCCCGTCGACCGGCTTCGCGCTGCCGGTGTCCGACACCCCGGCCTCGGTGCCGTCGGACAGCATCGCCCTGCTGCTCAGCGGCGCACCGGCGTCCGTCGGCGCGCAGGGCTACCAGCTGGTGTCGACGGCGGCTTCGGTCACCGTGCGGGCGGCCACCGCGGACGGGCTCTTCGCGGGCGTCCAGACCCTGCGGCAGCTGCTGCCGGGCCGCGTCGAAAGCCCCACCGCCCAGCAAGGCCCGTGGAGCATCCCCGGCGCGACGATCGTGGACTACCCGCGGTTCGCCTACCGCGGCGCGATGCTCGACGTGGCCCGGCACTTCCACCCGGTGTCGACGGTGAAGCGGTACCTCGACCAGCTGGCCCAGTACAAGATCAACAACCTGCACCTGCACCTGGCGGACGACCAGGGCTGGCGCATCCAGATCGACAGCTGGCCCCGCCTGACGACGTACGGCGGCAGCACCCAGGTCGGCGGCGGCGCGGGCGGCTACTACACGAAGGCGCAGTACGCGGACATCGTGGACTACGCGGCGTCGCGCCACATCACGATCATCCCGGAGATCGACATGCCGGGGCACGTGAACGCGGCGCTGGCGTCGTACGCGGAGCTGAACTGCAACGGGGTGGCGCCCGCGTTGCGCACCGACACCGCGGTCGGCTACAGCTCACTGTGCATCTCGAAGGACATCACGTACACGTTCGTCGCGGACGTCCTGCGTGAACTGGCGGCCATGACCCCGGGCCCGTACCTGCACATCGGCGGCGACGAAGCTTCGGCGACTTCGCAGGCGGACTACGTGACGTTCATGAACAAGGTGCTGCCCCTGGTCGCGGCGACGGGCAAATCGGTGGTGGGCTGGCACGACATCGCGAAGGCGTCCCTGCCGGCGTCGGCGACACCGCAGTTCTGGGGGACGACGACGTCGGATTCCGGTGTCTCGACGGCGGTTTCCCGCGGCAGCAAGGTGATCCTGTCGCCGGCGAACAAGGCGTACCTGGACATGAAGTACAACAGCTCGACCCCGATCGGCCTGTCGTGGGCGGGCTACATCGAGGTCCAGGACGCGTACGGCTGGAACCCGGGCTCGTACCTGTCGGGCGTCGGCGAAGCGGCGGTCCGCGGGGTGGAATCGCCGCTGTGGACGGAAACCGTGGTGAAGCCGGCGGACATCGACTACCTCGCGTTCCCGAGGCTCGCGGCGCACGCGGAACTGGGCTGGTCACCGTGGTCGACGCACGACTGGACGGCGTTCCGGACCCGCCTGGGCGCGCAGGCCCCGCGCTGGGTGGCGCAGTCGATCAACTTCTACCGCTCGACCCAGGTGACGTGGGACGACGGCGGGACGACGAACCCGGGCACGTGCACGGACCCGGAGTGGAGCGCGTCGCAGGTGTACACGGGCGGGAACGTGGTGGCCCACAACGGCCACAAGTGGACGGCGAAGTGGTGGACGCAGGGCGAGGAGCCGGGAACGACGGGCCAGTGGGGAGTGTGGACCGACAACGGCGCCTGCTGAATCGCCGAACCATCGCGCCGGGCGGGCCGGGCGTGGCACAGTCGACGGGTGAGCGAACCGCCCGGCACCGTCCCGGAGAAACCCGCCCGGCGCGCCGAACGCCTCGGCAAGGTGCTCACCACCCGGGCCATCGTGCTCGCCGGGCTGATCGTCGTCGTGGTCGCGCTCGGGACGCTCTGGCTGCTGCTGGCGCTGTTCGGCGACGGCACACCGGCGGACCAGGCGCAGCTGGACGTCTTCCGCGCGACCGGCAACGTCGTGCTCGGCGCGGGCGGTGCCGTCGCGCTGGTGCTGGCCGCGCGGCGGCAGCGCCTGGGCGAGCTCGAACTGCGCCGGAAGGAGCAGGAGCTCGCCCAGCGCGACCACGCCCAGAAGCACGTCGAGCAGGTGGCGGCGGACACCGCGGCGCACCAGCAGCGGCTGGCCGAGGACGCGCGCGTCGACGCGGCGGAGCGGCGCATCACCGAGCTCTACACCAAGGCCGCGGACCAGCTGGGGTCGGAGAAGACGCCGATCCGGCTGGCCGGCCTGTACGCACTGGAACGGCTGGCCCAGAGCACACCGGGCCAGCGGCAGACGATCGTCAACCTGCTCTGCGCCTACCTGCGGCTGCCGTACGCGCTGCCCGCCGGACCGCCGCCGGGCCACCAGGGCGACGAGGAGTTCGAGGTCCGCGGCACGGCCCAGCGCATGCTGGCCAACCACCTGTACCCCGGCGACGTTCCCGGGGTGACACGGCCGGAGTTCTGGCCCGGGATCACGCTGAACCTGACTCGGGCCGTGCTGTGCCACTTCGACTTCCGGGGCTGCCGGGTCGGCCACGTCCGGTTCGGCGGCGCGCGGTTCGCCGGCTGGACCCGGTTCGAGGACGTCGAATTCACCGGCTACGCGATCTTCGGCGGCAGCACGTTCGACCGGTCGGCGAACTTCGTCCGGGCCCGGTTCCACGGCCGGGCGGTGTTCCGGGGGACGACGTTCCGCAGCAACGCGATGTTCGACGAAGCCGTGTTCTCCGACGAAGCGTTGTTCGGCGGGCCACGCATGGTCGACGGCGTACCCCACCCGGACGGCGCCGTGTTCGGCGGCACCGTCTCCTTCGCCGCCGCGACCTTCGCACGGGACGTCGTCCTCGAAGACACCAAGGTGGCGGACGAGGCGGCCGGCCATGTCTGGCCGTCGCGCGGGGACAGTCCGGCAGGTTAGGTTGGGGCATGAGCGTTGATCTGGAGCAGGTTCGCACGCTGTCGCTGCAGGAGAACGGCCTCGCCACCGTCGCCACGACCCGTGCGGACGGCACCGTGCACGCCTCCGTCGTCAACGCCGGTGTCCTCGACGACCCGGTGACCGGCGCCCCGGGCGTCGCCTATGTCGCTGTCGGGCGGGCGCACAAGCTCGCGCTGCTGCGGCGGGCCGGGCACGCCACCGTGACCTTCCGCCGGGGCTGGAACTGGGTCTCCGTCACCGGCGCCACCCACCTCGTCGGGCCCGACGACCCCGATCCCGCCTTCGACCCCGCGGGCCTGCCGCAGCTGCTGCGGGACGTCTTCGTCGCCGCCACCGGCACCCACGACGACTGGGCCGAGTACGACCGCGTGATGGCCGAAGAGCGGCGGGTCGCGGTGTTCGTGCGGGCGGACCGGATAATCGGCAATCCCTGACCCACCCGGCCCCCGGAGTCGTCCCGTTGTCCTCCTTCCGTGTCACCACGCCGGTCAAGATCCTGCTCGGCGTGCTCTTCGTCGCCGACGCCGGCTTCGGCGCGGCCCTCGCGCTCGGGCTGCTGCGCGGACTGTCGCCGTGGCTGATCGGCGGCGCCTACGCGGCGACCGTGCTCATCGCCGTGCTGGCCTACCGGGCTTCCCGCGCCCGCGCGCTCAAGCGCGGCTTCGACGGGCTGCGCGATCTCACGATCGGCGACGAAGGCATCCGCCTCCCCGCCGGCACGCTCAGCACCCGGGTGGTCCCGTGGGCCCAGATCGCCGACGTCACCACCCGGCGTTCGGCCCGCTTCGGTGACGGCCACCTCCGCGACGCCCTCTGGCTCGACCTGGTCACCGGCGGCGGCATCGAGAGCTCGGTCCAGCGGTACGCGCCCCGCGGCAAGCTCGAACCGGCACCGCCGCAGCGACGGCAGTTCGACCAGACGGCGATCCTCGACCCGGCCCTGTTCGACGCGGTGGTCGAGCGGCTCCGGAAGGAACTCCGGCACCGGCAGCTGCACGCCCAGCTCCGCAGCACCCGCCTCCGGGAGTACTGACCGGCGTCAGCCGAGCCGGCCCAGCAGCTCCCGGGGCACGATCCGCACCGGGAACGGCCGCTCGAGTTCGGCCGGTTCGTCGCCGGCTGCCTTGGCCACCTGCTGGTAGTGGCCGTCCTCGTCCAGCTCGAAGACCGTCAACGCCGGCTCAACCGGGTCGATCACCCAGTAGCTGCCCGTGCCGAACCGTTCGTAGACCGCCTTCTTGAGGTTCATGTCGTAGATCGCCGTGCTGGGCGACAGGACTTCGACGGCCAGCACCGGCGGCGCCGGGAGGTCCTTCTCGGTGAAGTCCTCGTCCCGGCCGACCAGGACATCCGGCTGCAGTTCCGTGTCATCGCCCGAGTGCACCGCGAACGGCGCGACAAGAACGTCGTACTCGGCCGGGCACGCGTCCTCGAGAACCCTCGCAAGCCTGAACACGATCTTCTGGTGTCTTCGTCCCGGCGCGGGGCTCACGATGAGCACCCCGTCGATGAGTTCGTGACGCCGTCCATCGTCGGGCATCCCCTCGAGGTCGCGCACCGTCAGGGGGCCAGAATCGGCGGGATGCTCGAGGTCAGCCATGACCGTCATGGTGCTCTCCTTTCGCTCTTCACACCAGAGGAGACCAGAGACCACCGACAGAAACCGCATCGAACGCGAGTTCGGCGCCCATATTCACACCACCGCGTGAATATGGGCGCCGCTGTCACATCAGCAGAACAGTTACTTCTTCTTCCCGGAGTCCTCAGTGGACAGTGCGGCGACGAAGGCTTCCTGCGGGACCTCGACCCGGCCGACGGTCTTCATCCGCTTCTTGCCTTCCTTCTGCTTCTCCAGCAGCTTCCGCTTCCGCGAGATGTCACCGCCGTAGCACTTGGCGAGCACGTCCTTGCGGATCGCGCGGATCGTTTCCCGCGCGATGATCCGCGACCCGACCGCCGCCTGGATCGGCACCTCGAACTGCTGGCGCGGGATCAGCTCGCGCAGCCGCGTCGCCATCCGGTTGCCGTAGCCGTAGGCCGCGTCCTTATGCACGATCGCCGAGAACGCGTCGACGGTTTCGCCCTGCAACAGGATGTCCACCTTGACCAGATCCGAAATCTGCTCGCCCGCCTCTTCGTAATCGAGAGACGCGTAGCCGCGCGTACGCGACTTCAGCGTGTCGAAGAAGTCGAAGATGATTTCCGCGAGCGGGATGTTGTAGCGCAGTTCGACGCGATCCTCGGACAGGTAGTCCATGCCGAGCAGGGTGCCGCGCTTGGTCTGGCACAGCTCCATGATCGTGCCGACGAACTCCGACGGCGCGAGGATGCTCACCTTCGACACCGGCTCGTGCACCTCGGCGATCTTCATCCCGGTCGGCCAGTCCGACGGGTTGGTCACGACCACCTCGCTGCGGTCCTCCAGCACCACGCGGTAGATGACGTTCGGCGCCGTCGAGATCAGGTCGAGGCCGAACTCGCGCTCGAGCCGGTCACGCGTGATCTCCAGGTGCAGCAGGCCCAGGAACCCGCAGCGGAAGCCGAAGCCCAGCGCCACCGACGTCTCCGGCTCGTACGCGAGCGCCGCGTCGTTCAGCTGGAGCTTGTCCAGGGCCTCGCGCAACTCGGGGTAGTCGGAACCGTCCACCGGGTACAGTCCCGAGTAGACCATCGGCTTCGGCTCGCGGTAGCCGGCCAGCGGCTCCTTCGCGCCGTGGCGCTCCGACGTCACGGTGTCGCCGACCTTCGACTGGCGGACGTCCTTCACGCCGGTGATCAGGTAGCCGACCTCGCCGACGCCGAGGCCCTTGCTGGGCTTGGGCTCGGGCGAGATGATCCCGACCTCGAGCAGCTCGTGCGTGGCGCCGGTGGACATCATCCGGATCCGCTCGCGGGGGGTGATCTTGCCGTCGACGACCCGGATGTAGGTGACGACGCCGCGGTAGGTGTCGTAGACCGAGTCGAAGATCATCGCCCGGGCCGGTGCGTCGGCATCCCCCTGCGGGGCCGGGACCTGCTTGACGACCTCGTCGAGCAGCTCGCCGACGCCCATGCCGGTCTTGGCCGAGACCCGCAGCACGTCCTCCGGTTCGCAGCCGATGATGTGGGCGAGCTCACCCGCGTACTTGTCGGGGTCGGCCGAGGGCAGGTCGATCTTGTTGAGCACCGGGATGATCTGGAGGTTGTTCTCCAGGGCCAGGTAGAGGTTGGCCAGCGTCTGGGCCTCGATCCCCTGCGCGGCGTCGACCAGCAGGATCGCGCCTTCGCACGCCTCCAGCGCCCGGGAGACCTCGTAGGTGAAGTCCACGTGGCCGGGCGTGTCGATCATGTGCAGGACGTGGTCCTGCCCGTCGACCTGCCAGGGCAGCCGGACGTTCTGCGCCTTGATCGTGATGCCGCGCTCGCGCTCGATGTCCATCCGGTCGAGGTACTGGGCCCGCATGGCGCGCTCTTCGACGACGCCGGTGAGCTGCAGCATGCGGTCGGCCAGGGTCGACTTGCCGTGGTCGATGTGCGCGATGATGCAGAAGTTCCGGATCAGCTCCGGCGGCGTGAAGGTGGTGTCGGCGAACGTCGTCACTCGAATGAGTCCTCGGAAAGTCGGGGATGGCCACCTCTATGTTCCCATGACCCTCCGGGTGCGGGTGGGGGTCATCCCCGATGCGGGTTGTTCCGCGAAGTGGTGCCCTCGAAGTATGAGCACTCCGCACCAGCCGGCCCCGCCTCCCCAGCCGGATCCAGGCGGCCTCGCCCGCGTCCTCGACCGGGCCTTCGGTCACCCGTCCGGCGCGCTCGGCCGCCTCGGCGGCTGGGTGATGGCGAGGGGCAACGCCGCCACCGAACACCGCATCGTCGACCTGGCGAAGATCGAGCCGCACGAGACCGTCCTGGTCGTCGGGCCCGGCCCGGGCGTCGGCCTGGAAGCCGCCGCCCGGCTGGCCGGGCGCACCGTCGGCGTCGACCCCTCCCCCGAGATGCTCGGGCTCTGCCACGAGCGCTGCGGCGACCGCGCCGAGCTGCGCGAAGGGTCGGCCGCGCACACCGGCGAGCCCGGCGCGTCCGTCGACGTCGTGCTGACCGTGAACAACGTCATGCTGTGGGACGACCGCGCGGCGGGGTTCGCCGAGCTGTTCCGGGTGCTGCGCCCCGGCGGCCGGCTGCTGCTGTCCGCGCACGAGAAGTGGCTGCCCGTGAGCAGGCACGTCCTCGCCGACGAAGCCGCCGCAGCGGGCTTCACCGACCTGCAGACGTGGACCTGGGAGCCGCCGGGCTTCGCGGCGCTCGCGGCGCAGCTGCGCGCCGGCAAGCCCGCCTAGCGGGTGTCCGTACGGATCGGGTGGCCCTCGGGCACCTCGACCAGCACGATCCGCGTGCCGTCCGGATCGGCGATCCAGGCTTCGTCGAGGCCCCAGGGCTCGCGCTGCGCGTCCCGCACCGGCTCCAGGCCCTTGGCCTTCAGGCCGGCCAGGGTGCCGTCGAGGTCCCGCACCTGCAGCCAGAGCACCAGATCGGGCGACGCGCCCGTCTCGCCGCGGCCGGAGACCTCGAGGGAGCCGTGGCCGAGGAAGAACACCGTGCCGCCCGGGAACTCCCGCTCCACAGCCAGGCCGAGGGTGTCGCGGTAGAACGCCGTGGACGCGGCGGCGTCCCGCGGGCGGATCAGCACCCGGCTCTTCAGGATCTCCATCCGACCATCCCTACCGGACGGGCTCAGGCGGCCGCAATCGCGGCGATGCCGGACAGCACGATCACGGCCCCGGCCAGCCGCCGCCCGGCGTCGCGTTCGCCCAGCACCAGCCACGCGGCGAGGCTGCCGAGCACGATGCTCAGCTCCCGGGCGGGCGCGACCAGGCTGACCGGCGCCGTGGTGAGGGCGACCAGCACGAGGACGTAGGCGACCGGCGACAGCACGGCGACGACGAGGACCTCACGGCGCTGCTCGCGCCAGATCCGCCGCACTTCGGCGCGACCGGCCAGCGCACCGGGCACGAGCAGCACGCTCTGCAGGATCGAGCCGAGGCCGAAGTAGACGACCGGCGGGACACCGAGGCCGGTCACGGAGTGCGCGTCCCAGAGCGTGTACCCGGCGATGACGGCGCCGGTCAGGAGGCCGTAGAAGACACCGGCCTTCACCGCGCGCGGGTCTCCGGCCCGGCGGCCGGTGCTGATCACCAGCACCCCGGCGACGACCAGGAAGGCCCCGGCCAGTCCCAGCGGGCCGGGGCGTTCCCCGAGCACGAGGACGGCGGCCAGCACGGACAGCAGCGGCCCGGTCCCGCGCGCGACGGGGTAGACGATGGAGAGGTCGCCGACGCGGTACCCGCGTTGCAGCACGATGCCGTAGGCGATGTGCAGGACCGAGGTGACGACGGCGGCGACCAGCCAGCTCCACTGTGGACGCTGCTGTTCCACGGCGAGCAGCACGCCGGTGACCGGCAGCAGCAGGACGGCGGAGGCGGTGTAGTAGAGCCAGACGAACTGGGTGCCCCCGGAGGTGACCCGCTTGGCGGCGAGGTTCCACCCGGCGTGCACGACGGCGGCGGCGAGGACGAGGGACAAGGCGGTGGTGTTCACGGGACCCTTCCGGGTTTTCGCGCGCGCGAAAACCGGGTCCTCCAGGCTTTTGCCCCGTCAGATGAACGGCGAGCCGTCCGGGCCCGCCGACGGTGCCGCTCGGACCAGCCCCGCCGACCCTGGTTGTGGGCGTTCCTGCGGACCGGCGACGGAACCCTAGGCACTACCGCCGCCCACCGTACTCGGCCTGCTGACCCGGCTGTTAGAGTGGACGCTCGCTGCCCGTGCGGCATTCCGTCATGGAGGAAACCCGGTATTTCCGGGGCCACTTCAGCGCGGCGGCGATCTCACCGAGTGAAACAGGAGTTGCCCTATGGCCAACATCAAGTCGCAGATCAAGCGCATCACGACGAACGAGAAGGCGCGTCAGCGCAACCAGGCGATTCGGTCCTCGGTGAAGACCGCGATCCGCAAGGTCCGCGAAGCCGCCGAGGCCGGCGACAAGGCCAAGGCCACGGAGCTGCAGCGCGACGCCGCCCAGAAGCTGGACAAGGCGGTCTCGAAGGGCGTCATCCACGCCAACCAGGCCGCGAACAAGAAGTCGGCGCTGGCGAAGCGCGTCAACGCGCTCTGAGCTGGTTGATTTCCGGGAAGGCCCCGGCTTCGGCCGGGGCTTTCTTCATGTCCGGGTTCGGCGCACGCTCGGCGATCGGCAGCGGGATGTGTGGTGGGCGGCTCGCGGGCATTAGCGGCCACCTGTTGCGGGGGTCAGGTGGCCCCGCTGCCGTAGTCGCCTGGCGGTCCGCCCAGCGGCGGTCCCGCTCCGGCCGGAACCGCTCAGCGAGCCTGCCGAGCGGCGGTCGCCCGCCGCTGCAACCGCCCGGCGACGGTCGCCGTCGGCCACAGCCGCCCAGCGGCCCCGCCCAGCGACGGTTGCCCTCAGCCGCAATCGTCCAGCGGCCCCGCCCAGCGGCGATCGCCCGCCGCTGCAGCCGCCCAGCGACGGTCGCCCTCAGCCGCAACCGTCCAGCGGCCCCCGCCAGACGGCGCTCGCCCGCCGCTGCAGCCGCCCGGCGACGGTCGCCCTCAGCCACAGCCGCCCCGCCGCAGCCGCCTGGTGGCCTGCCCGCCTGGTGGTCGCCCTCCGCCGCGGCCGTCCGGTGGCACCTTCCGTCCGCTCAGCGGTCGCCCTTCGCCGCGGCCACCTCGAGGACCGCGCGCTCCAGGGCGTAGCCCGGGTCCGCCGCTACGCCCTTGACCTCGGCGTTCAGCCGCGCGACCACGCGCATCGCCGTCGCGAGGCCGTCCGGGTTCCAGCCTCGGGACTGGCCCTGTGCCTTGCGGATCTTCCACGGTGGCATTCCCAGCTCGCCCGCCAGCTGGTTCGGGTTGCCGCGGCCGGCGCCCGAAACCCGGGCGATCGTGCGGACCGCGTCGGCCAGTGCGTCGGCGACCAGGACGTGCGGGACCCCCAGCTGCATCGCCCAGCGCAGGGACTCCAGCGCCGCCGCGCGGTCGCCGCCGACCGCCTTCTCCGCCACCGCGAACCCGGTCACGTCGGCGCGGCCGCGGTGGTAGCGGCGGACCGCCTCGGCGTCGACCGCGCCGCCCGTGTCCGCGACCAGCTGCGTCGCCGCTGAGGAGAGTTCGCGCAGGTCCGAGCCGACCGCGTCGATCAGCGCCGCGACCCCGGCCGGGTCGATCTTGCCGCCCACCCGGCGCACCTCGTGGCGCACGAACTGCTCGCGCTCGGCCGGCTTGGTCAGCTTCGGGCACTCCGTGATCTCGGCCCCGGCCTTCTTCAGCGCCGCCGGGAGCGACTTGCCCGCCTTGCTGCGGCCGCCGCCGGTGTGCACGACGACGAGCACGACCCCGTCCGCCGGGTCCTTCAGGTAGGACGCGACGGCGTCGGCCAGCTCCTGCGAGATGTCCTGGGCCGACTCGAGGACGATCACCCGGCCTTCGCTGAACAGCGAGGGGCTGACCAGTTCGGCCAGCTCGGGGGCTGTGAGATCGGACACCCGGACCCGGGTCAGCTCCGCCGTCGGGTCCGTCGCGCGGGCGGCCGCGAGCGTCTCGCGGACGGCCCGCTCGATCAGCAGTTCTTCCTCGCCCAGGACCAGGTGCAGCGGGGCCGGGGCGGTGGCTTGCGCGGTCACCCCGGAATCTTCTCACTTGCGCTGTCGTGCCCCCGCTCCGGTGATGTCGGGCGGCCACCATGGCACGGGCCGAGCGCGATGTCGTACGGTGTAGCCGAGGCAGCCGCCCCGGAAGATCCGGTGTGCGCGCTCCGACAACCGAATACCGCTCATCCAGAGGGGCAGAGGGAACGGCCCGACGAAGCCCCGGCAACCGGCGTACAGCCTGTCATCCCGCGATCGCGGGGTAGCTGACGACCACGGTGCCAATTCCGGCCCGCTTCGGCGGGGCAGATGAGGAAAGGAACCTCGCGATGACCGCAACCCTCGGCACGACCTCCACCACGAAGACCCCGGATCTCGGTCCCGCCGTCGAACTGGTGTCGAAGGAAGAGGGCCACCGGCAGCCGCTCGCCCCGGAGTTCGTTTCCGCCGAAGACTTCTCGCCGCTCGAGGTCGCCTACGACTTCGGTCGCGTCCGCCGCGAGGACATCGAGGCGGGCCCCAAGAACATCTGGCGCTACAAGAAGCTCCTCCCGGTTCCGTCCAACGTCGAAGAGATCCCGAACACCGAGCCCGGCGCGACCCGCCTGGTCCGCGCCGACCGCCTCGCCAAGGAACTCGGCCTCAAGCGCGTGTGGGTCAAGGACGACACCGGAAACCCGACGCACTCGTTCAAGGACCGCGTTGTTGCGGTCGCTCTGGCCGCCGCCCGCGAGTTCGGGTTCGAGGTGCTCGCGTGTCCGTCGACCGGCAACCTGGCCAACGCGACGGCCGCCGCCGCGGCCCGCGCCGGCTGGCGGTCGGTCGTGCTGATCCCCAAGACCCTCGAGCGCGCCAAGATCCTCACCACCGCGGTGTACGACGGCGACCTCCTCGCCATCGACGGCAACTACGACGACGTCAACCGCCTCGCCACCGAGCTCGCGGGCGAGCACCCGAAGTGGGCGTTCGTCAACGTGAACGTCCGGCCGTACTACTCGGAAGGCTCGAAGACGCTGGCCTTCGAGGTCGCCGAGCAGCTCGGCTGGCGCATCCCGCCGCAGATCGTCGTCCCGATCGCCTCCGGTTCGCAGCTGACCAAGGTGGACAAGGGTTTCCGCGAGCTGGGCCAGCTCGGCCTGGTGGAAGCCAGCCCGTACAAGGTCTTCGGCGCCCAGGCGACCGGCTGCTCGCCGGTGTCGGCGGCCTTCCGCGAAGGCCACGACGTGGTCCAGCCGGTGAAGCCGGACACCATCGCCCGTTCGCTGGCGATCGGCAACCCGGCCGACGGCCCGTACGTGCTCGACATCGTCAACCGCACCGGCGGCGCGATCGAGGACGTGTCCGACGAAGAGGTCGTCGAGGGCATCCGCCTGCTGGCCCGCACCGAGGGCATCTTCACCGAGACGGCAGGCGGGGTCACGGTCGCCACGGCGAAGAAGCTGGTCGAGACGGGCAAGCTGGACCCGGACGCGGAGACGGTCCTCCTCATCACCGGCGACGGCCTCAAGACCCTGGACGCGATCGAGAACCACGTCGGCCCGAAGGCGACGCTGCCGCCGTCGGCCGCCGCGGTGAACGAGGCCCTCGGCTACTGAGCTGCCGGCCGGGGCGGGCGGTGGCCCGCCCCGGCCACTCAGCGCCTCGGCGGGCCACGGGGCTCGCCGCGGCGGGCGATGGCCGCTCCGGCGACCACCGCGGTGTCGCCGTCGACGTCGGTGCGGGTCACCCGGGCGCCGAGCGCGGCCAAAGTGTCCAATGTGGACTTGTTCGGATGACCGTAGGTGTTGCCCGCGCCCACGCTGACCATGGCCACCCGGGGTGCCACCGCCGCGAGGAACGACGGCAGTGAGTACCTCGAGCCGTGGTGGGGGACCTTCAGCACCTCCGCTCTCAAGTCGCCGATGTCCGCCAGCAGGTCCGCCTGCGCCGCCAGCTCGACGTCGCCGGTCAGCAGGATCCGGCCCGCCGGGGTGTCCGCGCGCAGCACCACGGAACTGTTGTTGATCGTGGTGCCGTCCTGCTGCCCGGGCGAGTGCGACGGCACGTACCGCGGGCCGAGCACGTCCAGGGACAGGCCGGGCCACTCCAGCCGCTCCCCCGGGCTCAGTTCCACCAGCGGCACCGCCTGCCGGGCGGCCTCCGCGGCGACCTGCCGCCACGCCCACTCCGGCGCGCGGCCCGGTCCGACGGCGATTCCGCCCACCGCCCGGCCGTCGAAGACCGACGTGAGGCCGCCGATGTGGTCGGCGTGCAGGTGGCTCAGCACCAGCAGCGGGATCCGGTCGACGCCGAGCCGGTTCAGGCACTCGTCGACCGGGCCCGGCTCGGGTCCGGTGTCGACCACGACCGCGCGGCCGGGCGACGCGGTCGCCAGCACGACCGCGTCACCCTGACCGACGTCGCACTCGACCGCCGCCCAGTTCCGCGGTGGCCAGCCCGGGGCCAGCACCTTCACCGGCACGAACACCAGCAATGCCCCGACGACGAGCACCGCCATGAGCACCCGCACCCGCCGGTGCCGGGCCGCGAGCACCAGCACGCCGAGGACGGCGGCGGCGAGGAGCCCGCCCAGCCAGCCGCCGGGCCAGGTGATGACCGCGCCCGGGGCCCGTGCGCCGTGCCGGGCCACGGTGATCAGCCACCGGGCCTCGGGATCGGCCAGGTGCACCAGGACCTTCCCGGCGCCCGGCCACCACGGTCCGGTGAGCGTCGCGAGCACGCCGAGCACCGTCGCCGGAGCCACCACGGGCGCGGCGAGGATGTTGGCCAACACCGAAACCAGGCTCACCGAGCCCGCCATACCGGCGAGCACGGGCGCCGTGACGAGGAAGGCCGCCAGCGGGATCGCCAGCCCGTCCGCGAAGCCCGGCGGGACCCCGCGGCGGACCAGCGCACCGGCCCAGCGGGGCGCGAGCAGGACGAGCCCGGCGGTGGCGCAGACCGACAGCGCGAACCCGAAGTCCGTGGCCATCGCCGGATCCGCCACCACCAGCAGGCACACCGCGAACGCGAGCGCGGGCAGCGCCGACCCCCGCCGTCCCAGCGCCAGAGCCAGCAACGCCACGGCCGCCATGACGCCCGCCCGGAGCACGCTCGGCTCCGGGCCGACCAGGACGAGGAAGCCGGCCAGGCACGCGCCGGCGGCCGTCGCCGACAACCGGGGCCCGAGGCGGAGCAGCCGTAGGAGGAGCAGCACCGCCCCGCAGACGACCGCGAGGTTCCCGCCGCTGACCGCGGTGAGGTGCGCGAGGCCCGCGGTGACGAACTCCTGCTCGACGCGCGGCGACAGCGCGCTCGTGTCACCCAGCACGAGCCCCGGCAGCAGGCCCGCGGGTTCGTCGGGCAGGACCTGGCACAGGTCGTGCAGACCGGTGCGCAGCCCGGCCGCCGCCCGCTGCCACCACGGCGCCGGGCCGGGTTCGCCCGGCGGTCCGCGCACGGACAGCACCGCGACGGTCAGGTCGGAGCCGCGTGGCGGCATCAGCAGGCCCGTCACGGCCACTTCTTTGCCTGGCAGCAGTGAAGCCCACTGCGCGACCGGCGCCAGCAGCAGGACGCGCCCGGACGACGGGACCGGCCGTCCGTCGGCCGACGCCGTGAGCACGTCGGCCGCGAGCACGACCGACCGGGCGCCGGCCTGCCGGTCGGCGTACCCGGCGCTGCGCACGGGCTTCGGTCGTTCGGCGACGGCGACCCGCAACGTTGCGGGCAGCCCTTCGGCGGCGACGGCGCGGAGTTCGTCCTGCTGCGCGTCGCGGATCCGCCATGCGACCGGTCCGGCGGCGAGCAGTCCCAGCGTCAGGAGGGCCGCTGCCGCACTGCGGGCCCGGGGGCGGTCGCGGACTCGCCAGAGCACCAGCGCGGCGAGCGCGGCCGATGTGAGGCCGGTCGCGAGGGCTGCCCACCAGCCGAGCAGGAGGCCGGTCAGGGCGGCGAGCCAGCAGGCCAGTGCGGCCGGGACCAGGCGCATGTCCTGCCGGGTGTCGACCACGGGGAGGGTGCTCATCCGGCCACCACCTGCTTGTGGCGGTGATCGGACTCGCGCCGGGCAACCGAGCGGGTTGCGGGACTGCAGGAGAAGGCCCGGCGATCGGCCGACCCGACGGACCGGAACCAGGCAACAATCTCCCGCCGACCGCAGCGACCGGCCCGGAGATCGGCGACCCGCCCGGAAGCAGGGCGCCCTGACCGGCGCCGGCGACGTGGCAAGGTGCTCATCCGACCGTCACCTGCTCTCGCAGGCGTTCGAACTTGCTTTCTCCTATCCCGTCGACATCGCGCAGTTGCTCGACCTTCGCGAAACCGCCGTGGTCGGTGCGCCACTGGACTATCCGCTTGGCCGTCACCTCGCCGACGCCGGGGAGCGTGTCCAGCTGGTCCGGGGTGGCCGTGTTCAGGTCGACCTTGCCGGGGCCCGACGGGGCGCCGGGGGCCGCGGCGGGTGGCGGGACGCCGACCGCCAGCTGCTCGCCGTCCGCTACCTTGCGGGCCAGGTTCAGCGGGCCGAGGTCCGCTCCCGGCTCGGGGCCGCCCGCTGCGCGCAGCACGTCCGCCACCCGCGCGCCCTGGGGGACCGTGATCAAGCCCGGCGAGCGGACGCGGCCGATCACGCTGACCACGAGACCGGCGGGCGGCGCCGAGCGTGCCTCCGCCGCCGGTTTCGCGCTCGGCAGTGCGGGCGGGGGCTCGGGCGGCGGGCTGCCGCCGGCGAGTGCGACCGCGCCGAGGACGATCACCACGACCGCCGCGAGGACGCCGGCCAGCGCCCATCGGCGGCGCGCGGGGCCGGCCGGGCCGCCCGGCAGCCAGCGCCGGAGCAGCCGGCCGCCGGGCCCGACCGTGCTCTCGTCGGGCGAGAGCTGGTCGGCCAGCCAGGAGAGCCGGTCGTTGACGGGAGGGCCCGGATCCCGGGCGGTCTGCTCGAACACACGATCGACGTTAGGGCCCGCGGGGAGCGTCCGACAGGGGTGCCGCCGCGACCTGTGGACAACCGGGGTGTTGTGGACGGATTCCCGGGGCCGGCGCCGGGATCAGGCGTTTTCGTCGTACCCGGGTGGCATGCTGGCGGGTTCGGCGCGCCCGTTCCCCGGCGGGACCGTGCGCTGGACGACCACGCCCAGCACCCCCGGCCCGGTGTGCGCCCCGATCACCGCGCCCAGCTCGGAGACCACGCAGCCCGCCGAGCGCGGCACGGCCTCTTCCAGCCGGTTCGCCAGTTCGACCGCCCGTTCCGGCGACGCGAGGTGGTGGACGGCGAGCTCGACGTCGTGGTCATCCGCGGCCGCGGCGGCCAGCTCGACCAGCCGCGCGATCGCCCGGTTCATCGTGCGGACCTTCTCCAGCGGCAGGATCCGGCCGTCGGACATGTGCAGCACCGGTTTGACCGCCAGCGCCGTGCCGAGCAGCGCCGCCGCCGGGCCGATCCGGCCGCCGCGGCGCAGGTGGTCGAGCGTTTCCACGACGAACAACGTCGACGAGCAGCCGGCCGCGGTCACCGCGGCGGCCTCGACGGCGGCCGCCGAAGCTCCGGCGGAGGCGGCCGAAGCGGCGTGCAGCGCGGCGAACCCGAGGCCCATCGCGGTGGTCCGCGAATCCACGACGCGGACCCGGTCCGGCCCCACTTCCTGGGCCGCCAGCACCGCCGCTTCCCAGGTGCCCGACAGCTCGCGGGACAGGTGCACCGACACGATCGCGTCCGCGCCGTCCGCGAACGCCGCTCGGTACTCCTCCGCGAACTCGGTGGGGGTCGGCCGCGAGGTCGTGACGATCTTCCGCTGCTTCATCGCCTCCGCGACCGCCGCCGGCCCGGTCTCGACGCCGTCCAGCGAAACCACGCCGTCGACCAGGACGTGCAGCGGCACCACCCGGACCGCGTGCCGTTCGGCGAAGCCCTCCGGCAGGTGGGCGGTGGAATCCGTGACTACGGCGACCGACACGCCGTCAGCCTACGTGCCGGGAGGCCAGCACCGGCGCGATCAACACGGACATCGCCTCGCCCACCGCGGCGTGTCCCGGCCAGCCCCAGTGCATGCCGTCCGGGTTGCCCGCGCCGCTGAGCACGTGCTCGCCCACGACGGCTTCGAGGTCCAGCAGCGGAACCCCGGCCCGGGCACCCCACGCCGCCATCGCGGCCGCCGCGGCCGGGCGCGCGGTGTGCACGCCGCCGTAGGCCGCCGCGCGGTGCACCGACGGCAGCATGCCGAAGATCGGCAGCCCGGGCCGCAGGACGCGCAGCGCGCCCACGGCGGTGTCGAGGTACTGGACGGTGAGTTTGGCCGGCAGCACCGCGGGCCGGCCGCGGAAAGCGACCGAAAGCCGCGGTTGCGCCGCGAGATACGCCTTGCGGACGACGCGCCGCACCGGGTCGGGCCGCAGGTAGCGCAGCCCGGTGCGCAGGTAGGTCGGCAGCGGCGAGGGCAGCGTGTCCATGCTGCCGATCGCGAACACCACGGCGTCGACGTGGTGCAGGTCGGCCCAGACGCGCGGGTCGCCGGTCAGCGACCACCAGGCGTCCCGGGCGTTCCAGCCGATGCCGGCGACCAGGTCGGCGGAGCCACCGAGCGCGGCGGCCGCGACGTTCGGCCACAGCCGCGGCTCGTCCGCGGCGCAGGGTCCTTCGGGACCGTGAAAGCTCAGCGAATCGCCGAACACCAGCAGGCGCGGCCCCATCGGCTAGCCGTGCATCCCCGCGTTGTAGGCGTTCAGCCGCCACTTCCCGTCGCGGCGGCCCAGCTCGACCCAGTGGCAGTTCGAGATGCCGCCGAGCGACGGCCAGATCGCGACCGGCAGGTTCAGCAGCCGCGCGGTGAGCGCGATGATCAGCCCGCCGTGCGCGGCCAGCAGCACGGTCTCGCCCGCGTCGGAGTTGGCCTGCTGCAGGTCGGCGACGACTTCGCTCGCGCGGTCGGCGACGTCGACGCGGTTCTCGCCGCCCGGCGGTGCCCAGGTCGCGTCGGTGCGCCAGCGGTCGCGTTCACCGGGGTAGGCCTTGTCGACCTCCTCGCCGGTGAGTCCCTGCCACTCGCCGAGGTGCGTCTCGCGCAGCCGCTTGTCGATCCGCAGGGGAACGCCGATGGCGTCGGTGAGCACGGTGGCGGTGTCGGTGGCGCGGCGCAGGTCGGAGGCGATGACGAGGTCCGGGGAGAAGCGGGCCAGCGCGGGCACCGCGAACCGGGCCTGGTTCCAGCCGCGCGGGGTCAGCGCGGAGTCCAGGTGACCCTGCATCCGCCCGGCGGCGTTGTAGTCCGTCTCGCCGTGACGCCAGAGCACCAGCCGCCGCGGGCTCACGGGACGTCCGGGTCCTCGTCGGCGGGTGGCTCCTCGAGTCCGGCCACCTCGATGCGCGGGCAGTCCTTCCAGAGCCGCTCGAGGCCGTAGAACGTGCGCTCTTCGACGTGCTGGACGTGCACGACGACGTCGACGTAGTCGAGCAGCACCCACCGCCCTTCGCGGGCGCCTTCGCGGCGGACCGGCTTGTGGCCGCTCTCCCGCAGTTTTTCCTCGACGTTGTCCACGATCGCGCCGACCAGGCGCTCGTTGGACGCGGAGGCGATGACGAAGGCGTCGGTGATGACGAGCTGTTCGGACACGTCCAGCACGACGACGTCGCTGGCCTTCTTGTCCGCCGCCGCGTGGGCGGCCGCTACGGCCAGCTCTCGAGCCTCGGACGTGGCTGCCACGGTGCTCCTTTTCCGGATCGGGTTCGCCCGAGAAGGGTACCCGCAGGCCCGAGCGGCCGTTCAGTCGCTCTTCCGGTACAGGTCCTTCTTGGCGATGTAGCGGACGACGCCGTCGGGAACGAGGTACCAGACGGGCTCCCCGCGCTCGACCCGGTCGCGGCAGCCGGTGGACGAAATGGCCATCGCGGTGACCTCGACGAGGCTGACCTTTCCGCTGGGCAGGTGGTGCGAGTTGAGCCGGTAGCCGGGCCGGGTGACGCCGATGAAGTGCGCGAAGTCGAACAGCTCGTCGGCCTTGTGCCAGGTCAGGATCTGTTCGAGCGCGTCGGCGCCGGTGATGAAGAAGAGCTCGTCTTCGGGGTACTCGGCGTGCAGGTCGCGCAAGGTGTCGACGGTGTAGGTCTGGCCGCCGCGGTCGATGTCGACGCGGCTGACCGAGAAGACCGGGTTCGACGCGGTCGCGATCACCGTCATCAGGTAGCGGTCCTCGGCCTTGGTCACTTCGCGGTCGGTCTTCTGCCACGGCTGCCCGGTGGGGACGAAGATCACCTCGTCGAGCCCGAACCGGGACTGGACCTCGCTGGCCGCGACGAGGTGGCCGTGGTGCACGGGGTCGAAGGTGCCGCCCATGACCCCGATCCGCCGTGGTGACATGACCGGAGAGCCTATACAGCCGGCGCCCGCGCGGCCCGGTGCTCTTCGCCACGCTGCCCACAATTGAGTGATCTAGCTCACATTACGGCCCGTATCGGTCGCGAACGCTCCGTTCGCGACGGTTCCGATTCCCGATCTGTCGGTGTCATGGGGTAGACGTGGGGACGTGGACACGACCAGCACCGCCTCAGCCCTCCGCGACCGAGCCGAGACCCTCCTCCGGGCCCTGGCCGGCGACTCGGCGAAGCTGCGCGAAGACCAGTGGACGGCCATCGAGGCCCTGGTCGCGCAGCGGCGCCGCGCGCTGGTCGTGCAACGCACCGGGTGGGGCAAGTCGGCGGTGTACTTCCTGGCCACGGCGTTGCTGCGGGAACAGGGCAGCGGCCCGACGGTCATCGTCTCGCCGCTGCTCGCCCTGATGCGCAACCAGATCTCGGCGGCGGCGCGGGCCGGGATCCACGCGGCGACGATGAACTCCGCGAACCCGCAGGAATGGGACCAGGTCCAGGCGTCGGTCGCGGCCGGCGAGGTGGACGTCCTGCTGGTCAGCCCGGAACGGCTGAACAACCCGGACTTCCGCGACAACGTGCTGCCCAAGCTGACCGCGAGCACCGGCCTGCTGGTGGTCGACGAGGCACACTGCATTTCGGACTGGGGCCACGACTTCCGGCCGGACTACCGGCGGCTGCGCACACTGCTGGGCGATCTCCCGGACGGCGTGCCGGTGCTGGCGACGACGGCGACCGCGAACGACCGCGTGGTCACCGACGTCGCCGAGCAACTGGGCCTCGGCACCGGCGCGGACACGCTGGTGCTGCGCGGCAGCCTCGACCGGGAGAGCCTGAGGCTGTCGGTATGCCGGCTGCCGACGTCGCAGGCGCGCCTGGCCTGGCTCGCGGAGCACCTGGCCGAGCTGCCCGGTTCCGGAATCATCTACTGCCTGACCGTGGCGGCGGCGCACGACGTCGCGTCGCTGCTGAAGGACCGCGGCTACCCGGTGGCGGCCTACACCGGCAAGACGGACCCGGCCGACCGGCAGGCGGCCGAGGACGACCTGCTCGGCAACCGGGTCAAGGCCCTGGTCGCGACGTCCGCGCTGGGCATGGGGTTCGACAAGCCGGACCTCGGGTTCGTGGTGCACCTCGGCGCGCCGTCGTCGCCGATCGCGTACTACCAGCAGGTCGGCCGCGCCGGGCGTGGCGTGGAGCGCGCCGAGGTCGTCCTGCTGCCCGGCGAGGAGGACAAGGCGATCTGGGCGTACTTCGGGTCGCTGGCCTTCCCGGACGAGCTGCGGGTGACGCAGGTGCTGAACACCCTCTCCTACGCCGACCGTCCCCTGTCGACGGCCGCGCTCGAACCGTCGGTCGAGCTTTCCCGGTCACGGCTGGAAATGGTGCTCAAGGTGCTGGACGTCGACGGCGCGGTCCGGCGGGTCAAGGGCGGCTGGACGAGCACGGGCGAAGACTGGCAGTACGACCGCGGGCGGTACCAGCGGGTCGCGCAGGCCCGTGACCGCGAGCAGGAGGCGATGCTCGGCTACCTCGCGACCGGGGGCTGCCGGATGGAGTACCTGCGGCGCCAGCTCGACGATCCCGAGGCGGTGCCGTGCGGCCGGTGCGACAACTGCACCGGACAGCACTGGGACACGACGGTGGCCGACGAGGTCGTCGACGCGACCCGGGAGCGGCTGCAACGGCCCGGCGTCGAAGTGGCGCCGCGGAAGCAGTGGCCCACCGGGATGTCCTCTTTGGACGTTCCGGTGTCCGGCCGGATCTCGGCCGACGACCAGGCCGAGCCGGGCCAGGTGCTCGGGCGGCTCACCGACGTCGGCTGGGGCAACCGGCTGCGGGAGCTCGTCGGCCCGCAGGCGGTGGACGCCGAGGTGCCGGACTCGGTGTTCAAGGCGTGCGTACAGGTGCTGGCCGGGTGGCAGTGGGCGCAACGGCCGGTCGCGGTGGTCGCCGTCCCGTCGGAGACGCGGCCGCAGCTGGTGTACAGCCTGGCGACGCGCCTGGCCGAGATCGGCAGGCTGGAGTTCCTCGGCGCGCTCGACGCCGAGGGGCCGCCCCCGCGACAGGCGAACAGCGCGCAGCGGCTGGCCGACCTGTGGCGGCGGTTGAGCATGCCGGCCGACCTCGCGGGTGTGCTGCCGTCCGGGCCGGTGCTGCTGGTGGACGACGTCATCGACACCGGCTGGACGATGACGCTGGCCGCACGGCTGCTGCGCCGGGCCGGCGCACCCGCAGTCCTGCCGTTCGCACTGGCCAGCACGGCCTGAGGGGAGGAGACCAGGAAACCGGGCAGTCAGGATCTTTCGCACCGCGAACGGATGTGGCAAAGTCCCGTTCCACCTTCGGGGGACGTGGAGGCCGCCATGACCGATTCCGCCGTCCAGGTGCCGCAGCGCCACCGGCTGCCGGTGCGCAAGCTGTTCGCGGCGAGCGCCGGGAACGCGCTGGAGTGGTTCGACTGGACGATCTACGCGACGTTCAGCATCTACTTCGCCAGTGCGTTCTTCCCCGCCGGGAACGACACGCTCGCCCTGATCAACACGTTCGCGACCTACGCGCTCGCGTTCTTCTTCCGCCCGCTGGGCGGGGTGCTGCTCGGGCGGTTCGCGGACACGCGCGGCCGGAAGCCGGCCATGATCCTCACCATCCTGCTCATGGCGGGCGGGTCGGTGGCGATCGGGCTGCTGCCGACGTTCGCGCAGGTCGGGTGGCTCGCGCCGATCCTGCTGCTGCTCGCGCGCGTCGCACAGGGGCTGTCGCTGGGCGGCGAGGTGTCGAACGCGTCGGCCTACCTGGGCGAGATCGCGCCGCCGGAGCGGCGCGGCCGGTACTCGGCGTTCTTCTACATCTCGACCGGGTCGGCGGTGCTGGTCGCGACCGTGCTCGGGTTCGTGCTGGCCCGGACGCTGGACAAGGCGCAGCTCGTGTCGTGGGGCTGGCGGCTGCCGTTCCTGCTCGGCGGCGTCTTCGGCCTGGTCGGGCTGTGGCTGCGCCGCAGCCTCGCCGAGACCGAGCTGTTCGAGCAGACCAAGACCAAGGCGCGCAAGATCGAACGGCCGCTGCTGACCACGCTGACCCACCACCCGAAGGCCGTCGGCAGGCTCGTCGGCTTCACGATGCTGTCGACCCTCTGCTACTACACGTTCTTCAGCGCGCTCACCTCCTTCGCGGTGAAGAACCGGCACGCGGACGCGGACGCCGTCTTCCTCGCGCTGTCGGTCGGGACGGCGTTGTTCATCGCGCTGCAGTACCCGATGGGCGCGCTCGCCGACCGGGCCGGGCGGAAGCCGCAGCTGCTGGTCTGGTCCGGGGCCACCGCGGTGGTCGTCGTGCCGCTGTCCACTTTGATCGGCCCGAACGTCGGCGGGCTGCTCGTGGTGTTCTGCGTCGGGCTCGGGCTGTACACCGCCATGACGTCGATCGCGCCGGCCATCATGAGCGAGCTGTTCCCCACCGAGCTGCGCGGGCTGGGCATCGGGGCCTGGTACAACCTGACCGTCGCGATCTTCGGCGGCACCGCTCCCCTGCTCATCACCCTGTTCGGGACGGTGTCGCAGACGCTCTACTTCTGGTACGTCGCCGCGGGGGCCGCGATCGCGTTCGCCGTCATCCTCACGCTGCCGGAGACCAAGGGCAGCAAGCTGCGGTAAACCCTTCGTCACCGGCCGGTCACGCTCGCTACGCTGCGGGCTTCCAGACCTGAGCCGAAGGAGGGACACCGTGCAGCAGACCGCCGACGTTACCGAGGAGCTGGCGCGCCGCGTGGTGACCGCCGCCGGCCGGGCACTCGATGTCGACCTGACGCCGGAGCAGGCGCTGGTCCAGGCGTCACCACGCGACGGCGTCGACTTCCAGGCCAACCTCGCGATGAGCCTCGGCAAGCAGCTCGGCCGGCCGCCGCGCGAGGTCGCCGGGCTGATCGCCGGGGCGCTGGAGCTCGGCGGGATCGCCGATCCGCCCGAGGTCGCCGGGCCGGGCTTCCTGAACTTCGTGCTGTGCAAGGAATGGCTGGAGGCGCGCACCGGCGCGCTGCTCGGCGATCCGCGTCTGGGCGTGCCGGAAACCGCCGCGCCGCGGCGGATCGCGCTCGACTACAGCAGCCCGAACGTGGCCAAGGAAATGCACGCCGGGCACCTGCGCTCGTCCGTGATCGGCGACGCGCTCGCCCGCCTGCTGCGGTTCGCCGGGCACGAAGTGCTGCCGCACAACCACCTCGGCGACTGGGGCACGCCGTTCGGCATGCTCATCGAGCACCTCCTCGACGTCTCCGCCGGGCAACGCACGATCGCCGACCTCGACGCCTTCTACCGCGAAGCGCGGCAGAAGTTCGACAGCGACGAGGCGTTCGCGACGCGGGCGCGCACCCGCGTCGTCAAGCTGCAGAGCGGGGACGAAGACACCCTCGCCGTCTGGCAGGAACTCGTCGACGAGTCGACCCGGCACTTCAACGCGGTCTACGCACTGCTCGGGATTTCCCTGACCGACAACGACATCTACGGCGAAAGCTTCTACAATCTGTACCTCGCCGCCGTGGTCGACGACCTCGAGAAGGCCGGGCTGACCGAAGTCAGCGACGGCGCGATCTGCGTGTTTCCCGAAGGGTTCCGCAACCGCGAGGGCGACCGCTTGCCGCTGATCGTCCGCAAGCGCGACGGCGGTTACGGGTATGCCGCCACGGATCTGGCGACCGTCCGGTACTGGACGTCGGAGCGTGGCGCGACCGACCTGCTCTACGTCGTCGGGGCGCCCCAGGCGCAGCACTTCGCGATGGTGTTCGCCGCCTGCCGCGCGGCGGGCTGGCTGACCGGGCACGCCGAGCACATCGGCTTCGGCACGGTGCTGGGCGCGGACGGCAAGGCCATGCGGACCCGGGCCGGCGAGACCGTCAAGCTGGCCGACCTGCTCACCGAAGCCGTGACGCAGGCCGCCGCGGTCGTCGCCGAACGCAGTGAGCTCGACGCCGCGGGCCAGGCCGAGGTCGCCCGGGCGGTGGGCATCGGCGCGGTCAAGTACGCGGACCTGTCCGGTGATCGCGAACGCGACTACGTCTTCGCGTGGGATCGGATGCTGGCCAAGGAGGGCAACACGTCGGTGTACCTGCAGTACGCGCACGCGCGGACGCAGTCGATCCTCCAGAAGGCGGGCGGGGTGCCCGACGGCGCGGGGATCCTGCTGGAGGCGCCCGCGGAACGAGCGTTGGCCCTGAAGCTGCTCAGGTTGGGCGAAGCGGTGAAGGCCGCAACCAGTGCGTACGCGCCGCACAAGCTGTGTACGTATCTCTACGAAACGGCCGTGGCGTTTTCCCGGTTCTACGACGATTGTCCGGTCCTGAAGGCGCCTTCGCCGTCGCTGCGCGCGTCACGGCTGAGGTTGACTACGCTGACGTCGAACACGCTTGCGCTCGGGCTTTCCCTGCTCGGCATCGAAGCGCCCGACCAGCTCTAGCGGGAGACCACTGTGGAACTGCCCGGCGACCTGCTCGCGCTGCTGCGCGGCCCCAGCCTCTGCTTCCTGTCGACGCTGATGCCCGATGGCTCGCCGCAGCTCACCCAGACCTGGGTGGACACCGACGGCACGCACATCCTCGTCAACACCGTGCTGGGCCACCAGAAGCAGCGCAACATCGCGCGTGACCCGCGGGTGGCGCTGAACGTCGCCGACCGCGAACGGCCGTCGCGCTACTACGCGGTCCGCGGGCAGGTCGTCGACATGACCGAGGACGGCGCGGTCGAGCACATCGAGGAGCTGGCGCAGCGCTACCTCGGCGGCCCGTACCCGTGGTGGGGCGGCCGCGACCAGACTCGGCTGCTGCTCACGATCAAAGCGGACCGGATCGCGTCGTGATCATCGTCGCCGGCTGGCTCGCCGTGGCTCCCGAAGACCGGGCCGCCTACCTCGACAGCTGCGCCGAAGCCGTCCGGCTCGCGCGGGAGGCGCCCGGGTGCCTGGAGTACGCGCTGGGCGCCGACCTGCTCGACCCCGGCCGGATCACGGTGTACGAGCGCTGGGAGTCCGATGCGGACCTCGAGCGGTTCCGCGGGTCCGGGCCGTCGGGCGAGCAGGCGGCGCGGATCCTCGACGCGTCGGTGGCCCGCTACCGGATTTCGGCGGTCGAGGCACCGTGATCCGCCAGTAGCGTCACCAGTTCACCGGCCAGGCCGCGGCCGATCGGCTCCCGCGTCGCGAGGAGCCGGTACCAGAGCGTGCCGAAGACGACGTCGATGACCGTGCCGGGAGCGACGCCCGCGGGCAGTTCGCCGCGCTCGCGGGCGCGGTCGACGAGCGTGCCCAGTGCTTCGCGGCGGCGGTACAGGAAGTCTTCGCGGAACCGCTTGCCGAACTCCGGGTCGAGCTGCGCCTGCGCCATCAGCGCCCGCAGCGTGTCCGAGACCTGGTTCTTGTCCCCCAGCTCGAACGTGCTGTCCAGGAAGTGCCCGAGGTCGGCGCGGAACGAGCCCGCGTCGGGGATCGGGATCTGCAGGTCGGCCTTCGTCGCGAGCGCGTCGAGGAGGACGTCGGCCTTCGACGGCCACCAGCGGTAGATCGTCTGCTTGCCGACGCCCGAACGCGCCGCGATGCCCTCGATGGTCAGAGCGCCGTAGCCGGCCTCCGCGACGAGGTCGAGCGTTGCGGCGAGGATCGCCAGCCGGCTGTGCTCGCTGCGCTTGCGGCCGGGGCGGGACTGGTCGGTCATGGGATCCGATGGTAGCGTCGAATTCGAAACGAGACGTACCGGTTCGAAATGGGGAACAAGACATGAGCATCGCTCTCGTGGCCGGCGGCACCTCGGGCATCGGCCTGGCGACCGCGCGACGGCTGCAGCAGCGCGGGTACGACGTCCACGTCACCGGACGCGGCAAGGAGCGCCTCGACGACGTCGCTTCGAGCGACCCGGAGCTGACCGGGCACCAGGCCGACGGCGGCGACGCCGAGGCGATGGCTGCGCTGGCCGGGACGCTGGGGACGGTCGACGTGCTGGTGGTGAGCCTGTCCGGCGCCGAAGGGATGGGGCCGATCGACGCGCTGGACCTCGCGGTGCTGCGGCGGGCGTTCGACGCGAAATTCTGGGCGCACCTGACGACGATCCAGGCGGTGCTGCCGCACCTGGCCGCGGACGGGTCGATCACGCTGCTCAGCGCGATCACGGCCCGGGCGGCGATGGCGGGCACGGCGGGGATCGGGGCGCTGAACGCGGCGATCGAAGCGCTGGTCAAGCCGCTGGCGGTGGAGCTGGCGCCGCGGCGGGTGAACGCGGTGTCGCCGGGCGTGGTCGACACGGCGTGGTGGAGCGGCTTCCCGGCGGAGATGCGCGAAGGGTTCTTCGCGCAGACGGCGGCTTCGATCCCGGCCCGCCGGGTGGCGACGGCGGACGACGTGGCAGAGGTGGTGACGCTGGCGGCGACGAACCGGAACCTGACGGGAACGGTCCTGGAGGCCGACGGCGGCGCCCGCCTGGTCTCCCTGGGCTGAGCCCCCGAGAGCGCCGACCGCCGGGCCTCACCGTGCTCGAAGGGGCATCAAGCGTGATTGGAAGGGCATCACACGTGATTGGAGGGGCGACACGCGTGATTGGAGGGGCATCACGGTGATGCCTCGGGAATCACGGGTGATTCCCCTTGGCGCACGGGTGATGCCCGGCTGATCACAGGTGATTCCCCTTGGCGCACGCCGGGGTCAGCGGCGGAGGGGGACGAGGTCGTCGGCGTGGACGACCTCTCTCCGTTGCTCCTCCGGGAGTTCCGGTGTTGAGCGACCGATCAGGTCCGGGAGCTCGGTTGCGTCGAAGGCGACCACTCCGCGGGCCACCGGGCGGTCCTTCGCGTCCACCAGGTCGACCACGTCGCCGGCCTGGAACTCGCCGTCGATGCCCGTGATGCCCGCCGCCAGCAGGGACCGGCGGCGGCGGACCACCGCCGTCACCGCGCCGTCGTCGAGGCGGAGCTTGCCCGTCGTGTCCGCCGCGTAGCCCAGCCAGAACCTGCGGGCCGACAGGCGGGTGTCCGCCGGGGCGAACGCCGTGCCCGGGGACGCCGAGGTCAGCGCCGCCGAGGCTTCCGAAGCTGCGGCCAGCAGGACCGGGATGCCCGCGCCCGCCGCCGTGCGGGCGGCCGCCAGTTTGGACACCATGCCGCCCGTGCCGAGGCCCGAGCTGGACATGCCGACCGAAATGCCGTCCACATCGGACTCCGAGAGGACCTCGGTCAGCTTGCGGGTCGCGCCGCTGCGGGGGTCGCCGTCGTACAGACCGTCCACATCGGACAGCAGGAGCAGCGCGTCCGCGCCGATCAGGTGGGCCACCAGGGCCGCCAGGCGGTCGTTGTCGCCGAAGCGGATTTCCTCGGTCGCCACCGTGTCGTTCTCGTTGACCACTGGGACCGCGCCCAGCGCCAGCAGCCGCGAAAACGTCCGCTGGGCGTTGCGGTAGTGCGACCGGCGGACGACGTCGTCGGAGGTCAGCAGGACCTGGCCGACCGTCAGCGAGTACCGCCCGAACGACTCGGCGTACGCGTGCGCCAGCGCCAGCTGGCCGACGCTCGCCGCCGCCTGCTGCGTCGCCAGGTCGCGCGGCCGCTTGCCCAGCGAGAGCGGGGCCAGGCCGGCGCCGATCGCACCCGAGGACACCAGCACGATCTGCGTTTCGCGGGCGACGCGCTCGGCGATCGCGTCCACCAGCGCGTCCAGGCGGGCCACGTCGAGCCCGCTGCCCGCCGTCGTCAGCGCCGACGAGCCGACCTTGACCACCAACCGGCGCGCGGCAGCGATCGCTTCGCGAGTGCCGCTCACGCGTCGAGGTCCAGGTCGTCGTCCTCGCCGGAGCCCGCGCGCCGGATCCGGCGGGCCTCCTTGCGCTCGGCCGCGCCGATCCGGTCGGTGCGCTCCAGCCGGACGTCGGTGCCGCGCCCGGACAGGTGCACCGCCACCGAAGGCGTCGACGGCTCCCATTCGAACTGGACGTCGCCGATCGTGACCGGGCTCCCGGGCTGCGCGCCGAGCTTCGCCAGCTCGTCCTCGACGCCGAGGCGGTTGAGCCGGTCGGCGAGGTAGCCGACGGCCTCGTCGTTGGCGAAGTCGGTCTGGCGGATCCACCGCTCCGGCCGTGCGCCGCGGACGACGAACGCGCCCTCTTCCTCGGGGTCGAGGCTGACGGTGAAGCCCGAGTCGTCGACGGCGAGCGGCCGCAGGACGATCTTCTCCGGCTCCAGCACCGGCTGTGCCTCGCGGTACTTCTCGACGATCGAGGCCAGCGCGAACGTCAGCTCGCGCAACCCCTTGCGCGACGCCGTCGAAACCTCGAACACCTGCAGGCCGCGGGCCTCGAAGTCGGGGCGGACGAACTCGGCGAGCTCGGCGGCCTCCGGGACGTCGATCTTGTTGAGGACGACCACGCGCGGCCGTTCTTCGAGCTTTCCGCCGAGACTCGGCGTGTACTTCGCGAGCTCCGCCTCCAGAGCGTCCACATCGGACAGTGGATCGCGGCCGGGCTCCAGTGTCGCGCAGTCGACGACGTGCACCAGCACCGCGCAGCGCTCGATGTGGCGGAGGAAGTCCAGGCCCAGGCCCTTGCCCTCGGACGCGCCGGGGATGAGGCCGGGCACGTCGGCCATCGTGAACACCGTGTCGCCGCCGGTGATGACGCCGAGGTTCGGCACCAGCGTGGTGAACGGGTAGTCGGCGATCTTCGGCTTGGCCGCGGACAGCACCGAGATCAGCGACGACTTGCCCGCGGACGGGAACCCGAGCAGGCCGACGTCGGCGACCGACCGCAGCTCCAGCGTCAGGTCGCGGCTTTCGCCCGGCT
This sequence comes from Amycolatopsis vancoresmycina, assembly GCF_000716785.1. Taxonomy (GTDB): domain Bacteria; phylum Actinomycetota; class Actinomycetes; order Mycobacteriales; family Pseudonocardiaceae; genus Amycolatopsis; species Amycolatopsis vancoresmycina. The sequence continues at coordinate 309,061 of NZ_JNYY01000003.1, read as the reverse complement.
CGCCCAGCAGCGCGAACCCGGGCGCCTTGCGCGCCTTCGACGCCAGCGCGGCATTGCCGAGGCCACCGCGGCCGCCCTGCGCGGCGACGAACGTGGTGCCGGGGCCGATCAGGTCGGCGACCATCTCGCCGTCCTCGGTGAACACGACGGTGCCGGACGGCACCTTCATCACCAGCGTCTCCCCCGCCGCGCCCGCGCGGTTGCCGCCCTGGCCCATCTTGCCGCTGCCGGCCTTGGCGTGCGGCCGGAAGTGGAAGTCGAGCAGGGTGTGCACGTTGGGGTCGACGACCAGCAGGACGTCACCGCCGTTGCCGCCGTTGCCGCCGTCGGGGCCGCCGAGGGGCTTGAACTTCTCGCGGTGCACCGAGGCACAGCCGTTGCCCCCGTCACCGGCGGTCAGGTGGATGACCGCGCGGTCCACGAACCGGGACGCCATGACTCTGCCTCACTTCACTCAACGAAAAGGGTACTGACAAACAAACGAGGGGTGGCGCCGGATATTCCGGCCCCACCCCTCGTCAGAGGTCTAGACAGAAGCCGAATCAGGCTTCCGACGGCACGATGTTGACCGTCTTGCGGCCGCGCTTCTCGCCGAACTGGACCGCACCGGCGGCCAGGGCGAACAGCGTGTCGTCGCCGCCACGGCCGACGTTGACGCCGGGGTGGAACTTGGTGCCGCGCTGGCGGATCAGGATCTCGCCGGCGTTGACTTCCTGGCCGCCGTAGCGCTTGACGCCGAGGCGCTGCGCGTTCGAGTCACGACCGTTGCGGGAGCTGGATGCACCCTTCTTGTGAGCCATAGCTCAGTCCTCTTTCTTACTAAGATCCGGAAAAGTTCTTACAGCGAGATGGCGGTGACCTCGACGCGGGTCAGCTTCTGCCGGTGACCCTGGCGCTTGTGGTAGCCCGTCTTGTTCTTGAACTTGTGGATCCGGATCTTCGGACCCTTGGTCTGCTCGACGACCTTGCCGGTGACCGAGACCTTCGCCAGCGCGTCGGCGTCCGTGGTGACATCGCCACCGTCGACGTACAAAACGGCGGGGAGGATGTGCTCGGTGCCCGGCTCGCCCTCGAGCTTCTCGACCTCGACGACGTCGCCGACGGCCACCTTGTACTGCTTGCCGCCGGTCTTGACGATCGCGTACGCCGACACGGAAGTCTCCTGCATTACTCGACAATGGGTGGGGGCTCCGCGCGATCGGCCCACCTGGTGGAACGGGCGGTCCTGGACTCGCGCAGGCGACCTGCTCTGGTGGCAGGCCGTACTACAGGTTACGTGGGGTGCCCCGGTGCGTCACCACCGGGGTCCCCTAGTCGTTCACTGGCTCTGGTCGGAGGCGTGCACCGGCGGGCCCGCCGGCCGCGACGCCGCCCGGCGCGGACGGCGCCGGGTGGAGCGCACGGCCGGTTCGGGCACGCTGACCTCGGGGTCGGCGACCGGCTCGGCGGGCTCCGCCGCCGCGGTGACCGGCTCTTCCGCCGGTTCCGGCGCCGGGGACTGCTCGACCTCGGGCTCCTCCTCCTGCGGCACCGGCACCTCGTCCGCCTCGGTGGTCACCGGGGTGCCGGCGACCTCCTGGGCGGGCTCGGCGGGCGGCTCGGCCGCCACCGGCGTCTCGTCCGCCTCCGTGGTCGCCGGGACGTCCGCGACCTCCCGGGCGGGCCCGTTGCCGTTCAGCGCGCCGTGGTCGTGCTCCTTGGCGGCCTTCGACGCGTTCGCCATCGCCGCCACCGCCGACGCGATCGACTCGCGCTGCTCCGGCGTCGGGACGGCGTGGACCTCTGCCTTGGCGGCTTCGGCCGGCTCCTTCGCCGCGGCCTCCTCGCCCTTGCCGCGGCCCCGCGACCGGCGGGAGCTCTTCTCCCCGCCGCCACCGCCGTTGCCGCCGTTGGCGTTCCCGCCGTGGTTGTGGCCACCGCCGCCACCGCCGCCCGCGCGCTGCGGCTCGGTCGAGACGATCACGCCCCGGCCCTTGCAGTGCTCGCACGGCGTCGAGAACGCCTCCAGCAGGCCGGTGCCGATCTTCTTGCGGGTCATCTGCACCAGGCCGAGCGAGGTGACCTCGGCGACCTGGTGGCGCGTGCGGTCGCGGCCGAGGCACTCGGTCAGGCGGCGCAGCACCAGCTCGCGGTTGGACTCGAGCACCATGTCGATGAAGTCGATGACGATGATGCCGCCGATGTCCCGCAGCCGGAGCTGGCGGACGATCTCCTCCGCCGACTCCAGGTTGTTGCGGGTCACCGTCTCCTCGAGGTTGCCACCCGATCCGGTGAACTTGCCGGTGTTGACGTCGATCACCGTCATCGCCTCGGTGCGGTCGATGACCAGGTAGCCGCCCGAAGGCAGCCAGACCTTCCGGTCGAGGGCCTTGGTGATCTGCTCATCGATCCGGTGGTCGGCGAACGCGTCGCCGGTGCCGGTGTAGCGCTTGAGCCGGTCGGTCAGCTCCGGCGCGACGTGGCTGACGTAGCCGTTGATGGTCTCCCAGGACCGGTTGCCCTGGATCTCCAGCTTGGTGAAGTCCTCGGTGAAGAGGTCGCGCACGACCTTGACCAGCAGGTCCGGCTCTTCGTAGAGCATGGTCGGCGCGCCGCCCTTCTTGCCGGAACCGGCGGCGGCCTTCTCCTTGATGACGTCCCACTGCGCCTTCAGGCGGTCGACGTCGCGGCCCAGCTCCTCCTCGCCGATGCCCTCGGAGGCGGTGCGGATGATCACGCCCGCGTCCTCCGGGACGATCCGCTTGAGGATGTCCTTGAGCCGGCGGCGCTCGTTCTCCGGCAGCTTGCGGGAGATGCCGGTGGCGCCGCCCGCGGGCACGTAGACCAGGAAGCGGCCGGGCAGCGAGATCTGCGTGGTCAGCCGGGCGCCCTTGTGCCCGACCGGGTCCTTCGTGACCTGGACCAGCACCGAGTCGCCGGTGGACAGCGCCTGCTCGATCTTGCGGGCCTTGCCCTCCAGGCCGGCGGCGTCCCAGTCGACCTCGCCGGCGTAGAGCACGGCGTTGCGGCCGCGGCCGATGTCGATGAACGCGGCCTCCATGCTGGGCAGCACGTTCTGGACGCGGCCGAGGTAGACGTTGCCGACGATCGAGCCGGACCCCGACTGGGTCACGAAGTGCTCGACGAGGACGCCATCCTCGAGCACCGCGATCTGGGTGGAGTCGCCGTGCTCGACGACGACCATCGTGCGCTCGACCGACTCGCGCCGGGCCAGGAACTCGGCCTCGGACAGGATCGGGGCGCGGCGGCGGCCCGCCTCGCGGCCGTCGCGGCGGCGCTGGCGCTTGGCCTCCAGGCGGGTCGACCCGCGGACGCTGCGCACCTCGTCGCGCGCCGGGCGCTCGGGCTGCTCGGCCTTCGCCTGGCGGACGTGCGTGACGGTGTTGGGCGGGTCGTCGGTGGCCTCGGCGTCTTCGCCGTCCGAGCCCTTGCGGCGACGACGGCGGCGGCGACGGCGGCTGCCGCCTTCGCCCTCGTCGGCGTCGCTTTCGGACTCCGGAGACTCAGCGGCGTCCTCCGCCTCTTCGGTGTCCGCTTCGGCCTTTTCGTCCCCGCCGCGGCCCTTGCGGCGCGGCTGCTCCTCGGCCTGGTCGTCCTCGTTCTCGGAGGTCTCGTCGCCGCCGTCGGCGCCCTTGCCACGGCCACGGCCGCGACGGCCACGGCGGCGGCGACGGCGGCTGCCGCCGTCCTCGTCCTCGTCGGCCCCGGCGTCGGTGGCCGGTGTCGTGTCCTCGGCCTCTTCCTCGGCCACCTCGGGCTCGGGCCGCGCCGGCGGCTCCGCGAACGGGTCGACCGGCTTGCGGGCGGGCTTGGCCGCGAGTTCCGCGGGCTCCGGCGGCAGGAAGACCGGCGACGGCGCGGCGAACACCGGCAGGTGCGCGCGGGTCTTCTGCCGCGGCCGCGGCTTCTCGGCCTCGGGCGCCTGCTCGGTGGCTTCGCCGGCGGCCTGCTGGGCGAACGGCTGGCCGGCGCTGCCCCGGCCGGCGCGCTGCCGGGCGGGGGCGCGTTCGGCGGCGCCCTGGCCGGCGGTGTCCGGAGCGGCCGGCTGGTCCGAGCCGGCCTGGTCCGGACCGGTCGTGGCCGGCTCGGCGGGCTGCTCGCTCTCGGCGGGCGCGAACGCCTCGGCGACCTTGAGCGCCACTTCCCTGGTCACGCTCGACTGCGCGCTGCGGACGCTTTCGCCCAGCTCCGCCAGCTTCGCGAGGATGTCCCTGCTGTGCGATTCGAGCAGCTTGGCCAGCGCGTGCACCCGGATCCGGGCGGGCAGGTCGGCCAGCGGGCCGCCCGTGGGTGTGGCGGGATTCCCGCCGGCGTGCTCGGCGGGTGTTTCCGCGTTCGACATGTGTCTCCTCCGCCCCCGGGCGCGTCTGCCGGTTCGCACCGGCAGGGACGCGGCCGCGCAGGGGCCCCTTTCTGTTCGTACCGCCGTGGTGGTCACCAGCGGCGGGAATCCTTGCCCGACGACCGGGCGCCGCACCACCGCTTCCGGTGGGACGCAACCCGGTCAAAGGTCTGCTCGGCGGCGTGCATAAGGCACTCGCGGCCCCCGGGCCGCCCGCCACGTCGTCCAGCCGCCCGGTTCGCGGGCGGCGACGCGCGTCGCGGGAGTCCACGCACTTCACCGGGCCACAACGCCGCAGGCAGCACCTCTCACATGCGCCCCGCGGCCCAGCGGCCACCCCGAGTATCCCACACCGGGTGACCGCTCCGGTGTACTCGGTACCTCCGCCCACGCCGCCGGGCGCGCCGCGAGCCCCACCGGCGGGGGAACTTGGCCGCAGCGCTTGTCCGCCGGGCACGGGGTGGCTACCGTGCGGCTCGGGGTGACCGGGATCTCGCGCGCCGGCACCCGCGGTTCCTGCATCCGGTGGGAGGTCCGGTGTCCCTGCTGGCGCGGCCGCTGCGCGCGGCCGTGTGCACCGTCCTGGTGCTTTCGGGGTGCGTCACCGCCGGTCCCGCGGCGGCCGGCGAGCCCGGCTGCGCCCATGGCCGGGTCCTGCGGTACGTCGTCACCTTCGACCGCGGCACCGCCGAGCCCGCGGCCCGCTCGGAGATCGCCGCCGCCTGCGGCGCGACCACCGTCTACTACCCGCAGATCGCCGTCGCGGTCGCCACCTCCGGCGACCCGGGCTTCGGCGGCCGGATCGGCCTCGACCGGGCGTTCAGCGCCCAGGGCGAACGGCTCGCCGCGCAGCGCGCCACCGAGGTCCGGCCGCAGCCGGTGCGGGCGCCGCTGCCGCCGACCGATCCCGCGCGGGTGCCCACCGCGGACCTGAGCGGGCAGCAGTGGGACATGGCGATGATCAACGCCCGCCGCGGGGCCGGCGGCAGCCGGGACGTCGTGGTCGGCGTCCTCGACTCCGGCATCGACCCGGACCACCCCGACCTCGCCGACGCCCTCGACCGCGACGACTCGGCCGGCTGCCTGACCGGCGCCCCCGACCGGTCGCCGGCGGCCTGGGCGCCCACGACGTCGGTGCACGGGACGCACGTGGCCGGGATCATCGCGGCGGCCGACGACGACCGCGGGGTGACGGGGGTGGCGCCCGGGGTCAGCGTGGCGTCGGTGAAGGTCATCGACGACCGCGGTTACGCCGATCCCGAAGCCGCGGTGTGCGGCCTGATGTGGGCTGCGTCACGGCACATGCGGCTGACGAACAGCAGTTTCTTCGTCAACCCGTGGACGCTCTCGTGCATCCGCGGCAACGACCGCGGCGTCGTCCACGAGGTCCTGGCGCGCGCGGTCGAATACAGCACGTCGGCGGGCACGCTGAACGTGGCGGCGGCGACCAACGAGGCGGTCGACCTCACGCCGTCGGCGCGGTCCGGCGCACCCGGGGCGAGCAGCGGCTGCGAGGCCCTGCCGGCCGGGCTCCGGGACGTCGTCGCGGTGTCCGCCGTCGGCGCCGACCGGGTGAAGGCGGGCTACAGCTCGTACGGGCTGGGCGTGATCGACATCACCGCGCCCGGTGGGGAGGCGGGCGAGTGCGTCCTCTCGACGGTGCCGGGCGGGTACGCGCCACTGTGCGGGACGTCGATGGCCGCGCCGCACGTCACCGGTGTGCTGGCGCTGCTGGCGTCCGCCGCGGAGAAGGCCGGGCCCCGGCAACTGCGGCGCACGCTCGACGTGCAGGCGATGCCGATGCCCTGCCCGGCCGACTACGACCTGACCGGCGACGGCCTGCAGGACGCGTACTGCGCCGGGTACGAGGGCTACAACGGGTTCTACGGGCACGGGATGGTCAACGCGCCGGCGGCCGCCGTGGCACCGGGCGGACGGCCGGATCCGGCGCGCTGACCCCGGCGGCCGGTGCCCGAAGCCGGATCTGGCGTGATTGAGGACGGATCTGGCGTGATTGGGGGCGGATCTCGCGTGATTGAGGGGGCATCTCGCGTGATTGGCGGGGCATCACCTCAGGTCAGGAGGAGTTTGGCGATCCGGCGGGTCGATGCCCAGAGACCCACTGCGCCCAGGAGCAGGAGGTAGGCCAGGTTGACCAGCATGCTGCCGGACAGGATTCCGGTGGCCAGGCCGCGCATCAGCTCGATCGCGTGGTAGAGCGGGAGGCAGCGGACCACCCACTGGAGGGGCTCGGGGTAGACCGACAGCGGGAAGAACGTCGTCGCGAAGAGGAACATCGGGGTCAGGCCCAGCTGGATGTAGTCGAACTGGGCCGTCGACCGCAGGAACGTCACCAGGGCCATGCCGATCGCCGAGAACGCCAGGCCGACCAGGAGTGCCGCCGGGACCATCAGCAGCGCCCACCACGACGCGAGCAGGCCCATCGCCGCCGCGATCGCCAGGAAGGCGACCGCATAGATGCCGCCGCGCGTGATCGCCCAGCCGATTTCGCCCAGTGCCACGTCCAGCGGGCCGATCGGGGTGGCCAGCATGGCGTCGTACAGCTTGGCGTAGCGCAGCTTGAAGAAGAGGTTGTACGTCGACTCGAAGACGGCGCCGTTCATCGCCGACGTCGCCAGCAGCGCGGGCGCCACGAACGCGACGTAGCTCATCGGGTGCCCGTCCGGGCCCGTCACCTCGGTGACCAGCTTGCCGAACCCCAGCTGGAAGGCCAGCAGGTAGAGGAACGGCTCGACCGCGCCGGACAGGAAGATCAGCAGGTTGCCGCGGTAGACCATCGCCGCGCGTTCGACGAGCATGCGGGCTCGGCCCGCGTACAGCGCGGGCGGGAGGATGCGCAGGAACAACCCGGCGCGGGTTTCGACGGCCGCCATCAGACCACCAGCCTCCGGTAGAAGGCCCGGTGCGCGAGCACCCACCCGGCCGCGAACAACGCCGCCAGCACGACGAAGTGGCCGAGCAGCGCCCAGCCGCCGACCCCGCCGATGCTCACGCCACGGGCGAGCTGCGTGCCGTGCCACAGCGGGGAAAGCCAGGCCAGCCAGCGGATCGCCGCCGGCAGCTGGGAAATCGGGAAGAACGTGCCGGAGAACAAGGTCATCGGGATCAGGACGAAGCGGAAGATCAACCCGAAGCGCTGGCCCTCGTCGAAGGTGCGGGCGGCCAGCGCGGCCATCGGCGTGGTGCAGGCGAGCCCGGTGACGGTGCCGGCCAGGATCACCAGCAGCACCCCCGGCCCGGTCCAGGCGCCGAAGAAGAGCGCGACGAACGCGTAGATCGCGCCCGCAAGGGTCAGGCGCAGGGCCGACCAGATCAGGTGGCCGCCGAAGACCTGGCCCGGTGACACCGGGGTGGCGGTGACGGCCAGGTAGTCCTTCTGCCACTTGAAGCCGGACAGGACGGGGTAGCTCGACTCGCCGACGGCCTGCTGCGCGGCCCCGGCGGCCAGCAGCGCGGGCGCGACGTACTGCAGGTACGACAGCCCGCCGGTGACCGTGCCGGGCCGCACCTGCGAGCCGAAGCCGAGGCCCATGGCGGCGAGGAAAAGCACCGGTTGCAGGCCGGTGGAGTACAAAGTGGACACCCAGTGCCTTCGGTACCACGTCCAGTACCCCTCGACGCGCAGCCAGGCGCCGTGCCACTTGCCGACCACGCGGCCGGTGGAGACCGTCGCCATCAGTCCACCAGCGTCCGGCCGGTGAGCCGCAGGAACACGTCCTCCAGCGAGCTCCGGCGAACCAAGCTCGACAACGGCCGCACCCCGCGGGAGTGCGTGTGTTCCAGGGCTTCCTCGCCGTCGTCGGCGTACAGCAGGACCCGGTCCGGCAGCACCTCGACCCGCTCGGCCAGGCCGTCCACCTGCTGGGCCGCCGCAACCTGCTCCCCCGGCGCGAACCGCAGCTCGACCACCTCGCGCGTCGAATACCGCCGGATCAGGTCGGCCGGTGAGCCCTCCGCGGCGATGCGGCCGTGGTCCATCACCACCAGCCTGTCGCACAGCTGCTCGGCTTCGTCCATGTAGTGGGTCGTGACGATCAGCGTCGTGCCCTGGGCCTTCAGCCGGAACAGGCGGTCCCACAGCAGGTGGCGGGCCTGCGGGTCGAGGCCCGTCGTCGGCTCGTCGAGCAGGAGCAGCTCCGGGTCGTTGACCAGGGACCGCGCGATCGTCAGCCGCCGCTTCATGCCGCCCGAGAGCGGGTCGACCTTGTCGTCCGCGCGGTCGCTCAGCTGGGCGAACTCCAGCAGCTCCGCCGCCTTCCGCCGGGCCGCCGCGCGGGACAGGCCGAAGTAGCGGCCGTAGATCAGCAGGTTCTCCCGGACCGTCAGCTCGACGTCCAGGTTGTCCTGCTGCGGCACCACGCCGAGGCGCGCGCGGATCCGCGGCCCGGCGGCCTCCGGATCCAGCCCGAGCACGCGCAGGTCACCGTCGGTGCGAGGCGACACGCAGGCGATCATCCGCATCGTCGACGACTTGCCGGCGCCGTTCGGGCCGAGGAAGCCGAACGCCTCCCCGCGCCGCACCTCGACGTCGATCCCGCGCACGGCCTCGAACTCGCCGAAGCGCTTCACCAGTGCCTTGGCCTGCACCAGTGCCGGTTCCCGGTCCTCCGATTCGTCCACGCTCCGCACCCTAGGACGCACCACCGACAAAAACCGAACGCTTTACCCGCGCACGGTCACGACCAGCGACTGCGTCACCCCGTTGACCGTCACCGAAAGCCGCGCGACCCCCGGCCGCAGCGCCGTCAGGACGCCGGAAGCGGGGTCGAACGCCACGACGCCCCAGCCGACCTGCCAGTCCGCGCTCACCGGGTAGGCCACCGGCACGTCCCGCGTCCCCTGCCGCAGCGAAGCCCGGACGACCGCGCGTTCGCCGCGGGCCAGTGACGACGGCCCCGAGAGGGAAAGCGCGTCGACGTTCGGGCGCGTCTCGAAGCGCACCGGCTGGGCCCGATCGGCCGGGTCCACGCGCAGCAGCGTCCAGCCGACGAACCCGCCGTCGCCCGGCGCGGCCGCCGGTGCCTTGCCCGAATTGCCGTTGACCAGGTACGGCACCCCGTCGACGCGGGACAGCGAGAACACCCCGGCGTGCGAAGCGACGGCCGCAGCCGGTTTGCCCGACGCCTGCTCGAACCCGGTCAGCCACCGGGTCAGCAGGGCCGCTTCCTTGCGGTCGCCGAGCTGGGAGTTCCCGGTCGGGCTGGGGTCCTGCACCGGGTGGTGCATGGCGACGACGACGCCGCGGATCGACCGGTCCGCAGCCGCCGAATCCAGCGCCGAACGCAGCATCCGGACCTGGTCGAACCCGCCCGCGCGCAGCGAGCCGCGCGAGGAGTCCAGCAGCACGAGCCGGATGCCGCGCACGTCGATGACCTGGTGCGGCACCCCGAACGCGGCCTGGAAGTTCGCCAGGCCGTTGCCCGCTTCGGCCTCGTGGTTGCCCGGCACGTAGTACCAGGGCACCCTGCCGTCGAGCTCGCCGGTGATCACCTGCCGGGCCAGCGCGAAGTCGGGTGCCGTGCCGCGGTCGACGAAGTCGCCGTTGATCAGCACCAGGTCCGGTTTCGCCGCGACGGCTTCGCGCAGCGCCCGCCGGGCCTGGGCGACCAGCGGTCCCGCCGGGTCGTCCGCGGTGAACTGGGCGTCGCTGACCACCGCGACCCGCAGGCCGCCGGCCAGCACGCCGTCGGTGACCAGTGCCGGGTCGTGCGGGGCGGGATCGGCGGGCACGGTCGTCGTCGGCGCCACCTCGAACGTCAGGTCGTCGAACACGAGCCGGCCTTCGTACTGCTGGTCGGGCACGTTTTCGACGGCGTAGAACCGGGCCAGGCGCTGCCCGGCGGGCAGCCCGGCCGGCACCACCGCCGTGACGTACCGCCAGCCCGTCCAGTCGACGCTCAGCGAAAGGTCCACAATGGACGCCACATTCGCCGCGTCGCGCAGTTCCGCCCGCAGCCACGCGCCTTTGCCGTCGCCGTTGACCCACAGGCCGATCTTCTGCGTGCCCTCGGGGACCGGCAGCGGGGCCGACGGCGTCACGTAGGCCGCGCGGGTGGCCGTCGTGCCGGTGAGCCGGTAGTCGAGCGCGAGCCCGGCGCCGCCGTCACGGCCGGGCGCCGCCGACAGGGCCGCGCCGACGACCGCCGGGAACACCGTCGCCGTCCAGCCCGCCGGGCCGTCCAGCGGGGCCGCGATCCGCGGCACGGTGCCGACCGACGCGGCCAGGTGCGTGGTGAACCCCGCCGCCGACGCGGTGATCGCGGAAGCGCCGGAGGCTGTCAGCGCGGTCACCGCGTAGCCGTCGCCCGACGGCTCGATCCGGACGACCGAGTGGTCGTAGTCGAGCTTGACGTCGTCGGGCTCCAGCCAGGTGCCGTAGCCGTCGGCGTCGTAGCCGTAGACCTTGAACGTGCTCTTCGCACCCGCGCCCGAGAGGGCGACCTGCTCGGTGCTCGTCCCCAGCCGGACCGGCTTGCCCAGCACGGAAAGCGCCGTCTTCCCGGACGCGCGGCCGGAGCGCGCGACGACGTCGACGGCACCCGCGCGGTGACCGGTGACGACCCCGTGCGTCACGCTCGCACGCCGGGGGTCCGACGTGCTCCAGCGCGGGTCGGCGGCCACCGCGGCGCCGGTCTCGTCGTGTCCGTCGGCGACCAGGTGCCTGCTCAGCCCCGACAGCACGCGGTTCGCGCCGTCCGCGGCCACCGCCGGGGCGGGCGCGAACCCGGTCAGCTTGCCGCTGCCCGGCACGGTCGCGAAGCCGATTCCGTTGGGCACCAGGCGTTCCCCGCCGTCGGACGGCGAGTTCCGGACGCTCGGCGCCGCTTCGCCCTCGTTGCGCGCCAGGAGGGTCGACGACCCGCCGCCGTCGAGGTTGATCGCGTCGTCGGCGCCGAGGCTCTTCATGTGCCGCGCCAGTTCGAGCTCGGTCATCCCGCGGCTGTCGGCCTGCCGCCCGTCCACGGTGGCCAGCCAGAGCTTCCGGCCGTCGGCGGAGAAGCCGACCGCGGTCCGCGGGTGCATGGCGACGTTGTCGACCGGCTGCACCACGCCGTCGCGGAGGAGGACTTCGTTGCCGCCCACCGCGACCGCGATCTTCCCGGCGTCCGAGCGGGGCGCGTAGGTGACACCGACCGCGTCACCCGGCTGGAGCGCGGCGAGGGCGTCCGCGCCGGCTTCGCGGGCCAGGAGCAGAGTGGTGCCTGCCGCGATCGGGCCGGCCGCGGGCTGCTCGCGCGTGGCGGTCACGACGCCGTCGCGCAGCTCGACCTCGCGCACCCGGGACGCTCCGGCCACCGACGTCTGACGGCTCGAAGCGCCCCACAACGGCGTGTAGACGCCGATCGCGTCCGTGCCGAGGACCGGGCTGTTGAAGTTGGTCGCCTTCACCACGCCGCCGGGCAGCGTCACGGTGGCTTCGAGGAAGACCGACGCCAGCACTGCCTTGCCTTGGTCGGTGATCGATGCGGTGAGGTTGTGCCCGGCGGCGGGGGCAGTCTGCAGCTGCCCGCGGTCGATGCCGACGCCGATCGGCGCGCCGGTGGCGTTGATGTCGAAGAAGTCGCCGTTGACGCCGGCCACCGCGCCCGCCCGCGCGACCTGCTGCGACAACGGCGTGCGCGCGGAGACCGTGCCGGGGCTCAGGTACGCCGGCTTGAGCACCTTGCTGCCCAGATCGACGGCGAGGGTGTCGCCGCGGATCCAGCCCGCCGGGTCGAACCGGTCGAACTGGGTCAGGTTCAGGCCCGGCGCGACTTCGGTGGTCGCGCTGCCGGTGACCAGGCCGTCGTCGGGGTCCGCGGCGGCGAAGGCGGCCGGCCCTTCGTGGGCCGAGGACGCGGCGGGCGCGGCCTCGACCGGCGGCGTCCCGAGCGGCGCTTTGAGCGGGTCGGCGTGGGCGGGGACGACGAACACCGTCGCGAACAGGGCGGCGAGCGGCAGCGCAGTGCGTGACTTCTTCACCAGGTACCCCAGCATCAAGTGGAAGTGAGCCGGACCAGCACAGCGCAGCGGCACGGCCGGCGGAAGACTTCCCGGTGAACGCCGCCTGAATGGTCTAGAACACCATCACGGGGTCAGCGGGGCGGCGAGGAGCGCCTCCGCGGCTTCGCCGGTGGCGCGGGGCTCCGGCCCGGTCCGCTTCCACAGCCGCAGCAGGAGTTCACGGGCGGAACCTTCGACGGTCGCGGCCCCGGAAGCGGCCGGGCCGAGGGCGGGCGGCTCGCCGGGGTGCACGGTCCAGGCGTCACCGGTGTCGGTCGCGCGCAAGGTGACCGGCCCAGGCAGCCGCGGCACGGCGTGCCAGCGCGTCACGCGCGGCAGCATCGCGGTGAGGACCTCGTCGACACCATCGGCGGCGACAGCCGGATCGAGCACGTGCCCGCTCCCCGAATCGGCGAGGTGGACGGCGGTTTCGTGGACCTGGCGGCGGAACCAGAACGCCTTGGTCTTCCCGGTGCCGCCGAAGTGCCAGCACGGGTCTTCGGGGGTGGCCGCGGCCAGCGCGTCCACGAGGATCCCGGCGCTTTCGGCGTACCAGGCGGCCAGGTCGGCGCCCGGGGGCTGCTCGAAGTCCTGGCGCTGCGCGTCGCCGGTGGTGACGACGGTGGCGGCCCAGCGGTGCACGTTCCCGAGGTGGGTGCCGAGGTCGGCGAGGGTCCAGCCGGCGCAGTCGGGCACCGCCGCGGCCGGGTCGGCGGTGCGCAGCCGCTCGGCGAACGCGCCGGTCAGCTCGCGCAGCACCGGCAGGTACTCGCGGGCGGGGAACGGCATCGTGGTCATCGGGTCTCCCCCCGGAAACCGGGGCCGCGCGATGGCGCGGCCCCGGTGCCGGTCACGGCATCACAGGTCGGGGAACCAGAGCTTCAGCTCGCGCTCGGCCGACTCCGGCGAGTCCGACCCGTGGACCAGGTTGTACTGGGTCTCCAGCGCGAAGTCGCCGCGGATGGTGCCCGGGGTGGCCTTCTCGACCGGGTCGGTGCCGCCGGCCAGCTGGCGGAACGCCGCGATGGCGCGGGGGCCCTCGACGGCGAGCGCGACCAGCGGACCCGAGGTGATGAACTCCAGCAGGTCGCCGAAGAACGCACGCTCCTTGTGCTCGGCGTAGTGCTCCTCGGCCAGCGCCTGCGGAACGGTCCGCAGCTCGAGGGCGGCGAGCTTGAGGCCCTTGCGCTCGATCCGCGAGACGACTTCGCCGACGAGGCCGCGCGCGACGCCATCGGGCTTGACGAGGACCAGCGTGCGTTCAGTCACGACGGTTTTTCTCCTTGATGCGGTGAGTTTCGGTGCGCGTGAGCGTAGCCGACAGTGTTCAGCGGCCCTGCGGGTGCAGTGTCTTCGACCACAGCGACGCCCCGGTGGCGTCCCGCAGGTCGACGGTCAGGTCGCCGCTGGCGCCGTCGACGTTCAGCTCCCCGAAGTGCTGGAAGCCGTCGATCGGGGCGGTGTTCGCCGTCGGCGGGGCGTGCACGAACACCGCTTCCGGGCCGAACGTCGGGTCCAGCTTGTTCGGCCCGAACGCGCCCGCGTTCAGCGGCCCGGACACGAACTCCCAGAACGGGTCGAAGTCCTGGAAGGCCGCCCGGTCGGGCGAGTAGTGGTGCGCGGCCGTGTAGTGGACGTCGGCGGTCAGCCAGACGACGTTGCGCACGCGGCGGCGCTGGATCTGCCGCAGCACCCAGGCCAGCTCGGTCTCGCGGCCGCCCGGCGCGCCCGGCAGGTTGTTCGCCACCGCTTCGATCCCGCTGGGGCTGTCCGGGACGACCAGGCCCAGCGGCATGTCGGCCTGGACGATCTTCCACGTCGCCGTGCTGCGGCCGAGCGCGTCGGCGAGCCAGCGGGCCTGGGTGTCGCCGAGGATGTAGCCCGGCTTCGCCGGGTCGGCGGTGTTCGCGTTGCGGTAGGTCCGCATGTCCAGGACGAAGATTTCGACGCGCGAGCCGTATTTGAAGCTGCGGTAGACGCGGCCGTCGACCGCCTGGCGCGGGTCGATCGGGTGCCACTCGTGGAACGCCTGGTACGCCCGCGGCGCGAGCACGTCGACCCGCTTTTCGGTGTAGGCCGGGAGGTCGAGGATCTCCCCCGGGTACCAGTTGTTCAGGACCTCGTGGTCGTCCCACTGGACGTACGACGGAACCTGCGCGGCGAAGCGCTTGAAGTTGTCGTCGAGCCGGTTGTAGGCGTGCTGGCCGCGGAATTCGTCGAGGGTCTCGGCGACCTTGGACTTCTCCGGCATGACGACGTTGCGCCAGGTCCGGCCGCCGGGCAGGGTGACGGTCTCGGTCAGCGGGCCGTCGGAGTACACCGTGTCGCCGCTGTGCAGGAACAGGTCCGGGCAGCGGGCGGCCATCGCGGAGAAGATCGTCATCCCGCCGAGGGCCGGGTTGATCCCCCAGTTCTGGCCGACGACGTCGCCCGACCACAGGATGCGCGCGTCGCGGCGGCCCACCGGCGCCGTGGCGAACCGGCCGGTCAGCGGCTCGCTCGTGGCGCGCCCGTCGAGGGCTTCGGCCGTGACGCGGTAGTGGTACTCGGTGCCGGGCGCCAGCGCGGGGACGCGCACCCGGCCGGTGCCGCCGCTGTCCGGGCCCACCACCGGGCCGGGCACGCGGCGGGCGTGCCGGAACGACGGGTCCCGCGCGATCTCGACGACCAGGCGCGACGGGCGGTCCGCGCGCGACCAGACGATCGCCGAGCCCGGGGTGACGTCGCCGGACTGGACGCCGTGGGTGAGCACCGGCCGGTCGCGGCGGACGAGCGGGACCGCGGCGAAGGCCGTCGACGGCACGACGAGGCCGGCGGCGACGGCGGAGGCGCCGGTCAGCCCGGCCTTGAGGAGGGTGCGGCGGGAGTGTGCGGTCATGCGCGGTTTCTATCCCGCCGCGGCCAACGCCGGTTTGCGCGCGGGTGAACGAATACCGGGGGTTTCCCCCATGTCCGGACGTCATCGCCGTCGGTAGCGTGGCGATCACGACAAGGGGGTACGCAATGTCACACATCCGGAAGGCGCTGGCCGTTTTCGCGGCCGCACTCTCGGTGTCCACGCTGGGCGCGGGGGTCGCGAACGCCGGACAGGACGGCGCGAAAGCCGTCCTCCGCTACACCGAACACGGCATCCCGCACATCGTCGCCAAGGACTTCGCCGGCCTCGGCTACGGGTACGGCTACGCGGCGGCGACCGACAACGTCTGCGAACTCGCGAAGATCTACGTCACGGTGAGCGCGCAGCGGTCGCGGTACTTCGGCCCGGACGGCGGGGGTTACCCGTCGCTGTCCGAGGCGAAGAGCAACCTGCACAGCGACCTGTTCTTCCAGCAGCTCAACGACTCCGGGGTGGTCGACCGGCTGGTCGCGCAGCCCGCGCCGCAGGGGCCACGGCCCGAGGTCCGGCAGGTCGTCTCGGGCTATGTGAAGGGGTACAACGCCTTCCTGGCGCGCACGGGCCGGTCCGGGATCACCGATCCGGCCTGCCGCGGCGCGGACTGGGTCCGGCCGATCACCGAACAGGACTTCTACCGGCACTTCTACTCCATCGCCGTCACCGGCGGCCTGGGCTTCGTCACCGAAGGGCTGTTCGCGGCGCCGCCGTCCGGGGCGCCGACGCCGGCCCCGGGCACGGCCGCGCAGCTCTCGGCGAGCCTACGCGACGGGCTCGGCAAGGGCGGGCTCGGCAGCAACGGCATCGCCGTCGGCAGCGACGGCACCGCGTCGGGCCGGGGCAGCGTGCTGCTCGGCAACCCGCACTACCCGTGGCACGACGGGCGGCGGTTCTGGCAGAGCCAGCTGACCATCCCGGGCCGGGTCGACGTGGCCGGGGCGAGCCTGCTCGGCATGCCGTTCGTGATGATCGGGCACACCGCCGACGCGGCCTGGACGCACACGGTGTCCACCCCGGTCACGTTCGGCCTGTTCGAAGTGCCGCTGGCGGCCGGGAACCCGACGACGTACGTGGTCGACGGCAAGCCCGAGAAGATGACCTCCCGCGAGGTCACCGTCCAGGTGCGCCAGGCCGACGGCTCGCTGAAACCGGCGCGGCAGACGTTCTGGTCGACGCGGTACGGCCCGGTGCTGACCGACGTCGGCGGGATCCCGGTGCCGTGGACGGCGAAGTCGGCGTACGCGCTGCGGGACGCCAACGCGACCAACATGCGCGGGCTCAACACGTGGTTCGAGCTCGACCAGGCGCGCAGCACGGCCGACGTCGTCCGCGCGCTCAGCAGCACGCAGGGCGTGCCGTGGGTGAACACGATGGCCACCGACCGGGCGGGCAACGCGCTCTACGCCGACATCCAGGTCGTCCCGCACGTCACCGACGAACTGGCCGCGAAGTGCAGCACACCCTTGGGCCGGCAGACGTTCGCCGGCGACGGACTGCCTATTTTGGACGGTGGGAAGTCGTCGTGCCACTGGGGTTCGGATCCCGGCGCGCTGGAACCGGGGATCTTCGCGCCGGACCGGCTGCCGCAGCAGCAGCGCCGGGACTACGAGCTGAACACCAACGACAGCGCGTGGCTCGCGAACGCCAAGGCGCCGCTCACCGGGTTCCCGCGGATCGTCGGCGACCAGGACACCGAGCGTTCGCCGCGTACGCGGGAAGCGCTGCTCACGGCCGAGGCGAGCAAGTTCAGCACGGACTCGATGAAGAAGATGCTCTTCACCGACCACAGCCTCGTCGCCGACCTGGCGGCGGCGGACCTGGCGAAGCTGTGCGCGTCGTTCCCGGGTGGGCAGGCACCGTCGTCGTCCGGCCCGGTTCCGGTCGGCCCGGCGTGCACCGCACTCGCGAACTGGGACCACACGTACTCGCTCGACAGCCGTGGTTCGCTGCTGTTCCAACGGTTCGCCGCCCGGCTGGCCAACCTGCCGAGGTTCACCGTGCCCTTCGATCCGAAGGCGCCGCTGACCACGCCGAACACGCTGAACGTCGGGGACGCGGGCGTGCAGAAGGCGTTCGGGGACGCGCTGGTGGAGCTGCGCACGGCGGGCCTGGCCCCGGACGCGCGGCTGCGGGACGGCCAGGCCGTGACGCGCAACGGCGAGCGCATCCCGATCCACGGCGCCCAGGGCTTCCTCGGGGTGCTGAACGTGATGACGCCGGTGTGGGACCCGGCGCACGGCAACGTCGAGGTCGCGCACGGGTCCAGCTACATCCAGGTGGTCGGCTTCGGCGGGCGCGGGTGCCCGGACTCGTCGACGCTGCTGACGTATTCGCAGTCGGCCAACCCGGCGTCGCCGTACTTCAGCGACCAGACGAAGCTCTACAGCCGCGGTGAGTGGGTGAAGGAGCGGTTCTGCGAGGCCGACATTCTGCGCTCCCCGGCGCTGCGGGTGGTCGTGCTGCGTTGACGTCCGGCGGAGGCGGGCGCTCAGCCGCCCGTCTCCGCCGACAACGTGCGCAGGTCGGCGAAGGCCTCTTCGAGGTGTTCGTCCAGGCCGCGTGCGGATTCTTCGATCCACGCGCCTGCCGCGTGGTGGAAGGTGGCCCAGCCGACGTGGGCCGCCAGCGCGGCGAGCCGGGGGTCGACGCCACGCGCGCGCAACGCCGCCGCCAGCGCGTCGCCCATCGCCGCGGCCTTGGCCAGATCACGCTCGCGCAGGGCCGGGGTCGCGGCGATGACCGCCAGCCGCGGCTCGGCGAACGGCCGGTTGCCCTCCATGATCCGCGCGGCCTTGCGGAAGGCGCGGAGCAGGGTTTCCAGCGGCGGCAGCCCGTCGGGCGCGCCGGCCACCGATGCCGTCAGGTCCGCACGCAGCGCGGCTTCGCCGTCGAACAGCACTTCGCGCTTGTCCGGGAAGTGCCGGAAGAACGTGCGCTCGGTGACACCGGCCCGCGCCGCGATCTCGGCCGTGGTGGTCCGGTCGAAGCCGCGCTCCCGGTACAGCTCCAACGCCGCCTGCTGGAGACGGCGGCGCGCTTCTTCTCCGCTGCGTGGCACCCCGCCAGCCTACCCGTAGTGACAGTGACTGACACTACGAGGTACGGTTTGTAGCGTCAGTCACTGTCACTACGCGGGAGAGTCCCATGCACGTCTTCGTCACCGGCGGGTCCGGCCAGACCGGCCCCGCCGTCGTCGCCGAGCTGCTCGCGGCCGGGCACACCGTCACCGGCCTGGCCCGGTCGGACGCGGCCGCCGCCCGGCTCGGGTCGCTCGGCGCCACGCCGCACCCCGGTTCGCTCGACGACCTCGGCAGCCTGCGCGCGGGCGCCGAAGCCGCCGACGGCGTGCTGCACATGGCCTTCGGCGGCGACTTCACCGATCCCGACGACATGAGTCGCCGCGACCGGACGGCGATCGAGACGCTCGGCCAGGCCCTGACGGGCTCCGGGAAGCCGTTCGTGAGCACGTCCGGCACGCTGGTCATGCCCGCCGGGCGGGAGCGCACCGAGCGGGACGAACCCGACCCGGCCGGGCTCGCCGCGTTCCGGATCGCCGGCGAGCGCGCCTGCCTGGACTTCGCCGCGCACGGCGTGCGGGCGAGCGTCGTCCGGCTCGCCCCCACCGTCCACGGCCCCGGCGACCACGGGTTCATCGCCTGGCTGGTGGACACCGCGCGCAAAACCGGGCGGTCGGCCTACATCGGCGATGGCGCCAACCGCTGGCCAGCGGTGCACCGGCTCGACGCGGCGGTCGTCTTCCGCCTGGCCCTGGAGGGCGCTCCGGCCGGCAGCGTGCTGCACGCGACCGCCGAGAACGTGCCGTTCCGGAGCATCGCCGAGACGATCGGGCGCGGCCTGGACCTGCCGGTGGTTTCCCTGACCCCGGACGAGGCCGCCGGGCACTACGTGAGCCCGTTCATGGCGGCGGCCTACGGCTTCGACGGCCCGGTTTCCAGCACCTTCACCCGTGAACTGCTCGGCTGGTCACCGAAGCAGCCGGGCCTGCTCGACGACATCGCACAGGGGGACTACCTATATCCGGATATGCGGATATAGTGCTCGGCATGCGTGTTCTGGTGGTGGGACAGGGCCCGGTGGCCCGGGTGCTGGCGACGTCGCTGACCCGTCCGGTGGGGTTGGCCGTGCGCGAGCGGACGGCGGACTCCCTGCTGGTCGAGACCCGGCGGCGGCGCACCGCCCGGCGGACCGTCGACCTGGTGACGACGGGCGAGGGCTGGGACGTGGCGATCAGCACGGCCTCGCCCACCTCGCCCGGCGTCGCCGAACTGCTCGCGCCGGCGGCGGTCGTCGCGGCGGTCACGCAGGTGCCGTCGGAGGTCGAACTGCTCCGCGAACTGGCGGGCGACCGGCCGTGGGGCCTGGTGGTGCCCGGGTTCTTCGCCGGCGGCGCCGATCCGACGTGGCTGTGGCCGCGGGCGCGGTTCACGGTCGCCGGTCCGGCGTCGGCGCTGCTCGGGTCGTTGTTCGCCCGGCCGCGGACCGCACCCCTGGCGGCGCCGTTGCTGTCCGCCGCGGCGACGATGCCGGTCGTGGCCGGGCTGCACGCCGCGGACTTCGACCTGGCGGCCGCCCGCCGGTCCGCGCGCCGGCTCGCGGCCGCCGCGACGCAGGCGCGCAACGCGGTCGCGGCCGAATTCGACAGCCCGGTCCCCCGGCCCGTGCGCCCGCAGGCCGTGCGCACGGCGCTGGCGGTGCTGCCGCGGCTGGCGCCGTTCGACGTGCCGCAGTACCTGCGCAGCCACTTCGGCGGCCACGGCGAGCAGACGCTTCGGATGCTGCAGGACTGGATCGCGCTGGGCCGACGGCACGGCTTGCCGACCGGTGAGCTCGAAGAGCTGCTCGAGCGGGTGCCGGCGTGATCCAAAACGCGCTCACCACGGCCCTGCCCGTGCTGCGGGCGCTCGGCGAAGCGACCCGGGTGCAGATCGTCGGCGTGTTCCTCGAACGCGGCGGGTCAGCGACGGTCGGGGAGGTGCAGGAGGCGCTGGGGCTGCCGCAGTCCACGGTGTCGCGGCACCTGCGGGTGCTGCTCGACGCCCGCCTGCTGGCGGTGAGCCGGTCGGGCCCGCACCGGATCTACCACCTCGACGTGCCGGCCGATGCGTTGGACGCGCTCGACTCGCTGGTCACCGAGGTCCGGGCCTGCCAGCACCCGTGACGGTCAGGGCTGGGGCTGCTGGCTGGCCAGCGTCCCCGCCGCCATCCGCCGGGCGACATCGCGGCGCAGCCACAGCAGCCACAGCCACACCGCCAGGAAGATCACGCCCAGCACCGCGATCGCCGGGAGCCAGAACACCAGCGCGATCAGCACCACCTGCAGCGCCAGGATCACCGGCACCGCCCACGGGCGCTTGACGAACCCGCACGTCACGATCAGCAGCGCGGCCACCGCGATGACCGTCCAGCCGGTGCCCGTCGAGATGCCGCCGCCCAGTTTGTTCACCACCGGGATGGCCAGGGCGACCGTGATGGCCTCCATGATCAGCGTCCCCGACATCACCCCGCGGAAGCCCTTCATCGGGTCCTTGGGCTTGGCTGGCGACGTCACGCCGGCTCCTTCCCGAACAGCGTGCGCGCCTCGCCCGCCGTGACCACCGAGCCGGTGACCAGCACGCCGCCGCCCGCCAGGGGTTCCTCCGGGTCGTCGTTGGTCTCGACGAGCGCGATCGCCGTCTCGATCGCCGTCTCCAGGTCCGTTTCGGCGACCACGCGGTCCTCGCCGAACACCGAGATCGCCAGCTCGTTGAGCTCGTCCAGCGGCATCGACCGGGGCGAGGAGTTGCGCGTCACGACGATGTCCGAGACCACCGGCTCCAGCGCGTCCAGGATGCCGTGGGCGTCCTTGTCGGCCATCACGCCGACCACCGCGACCAGGCGGCGGAAGGCGAACTCCTCGGACACCGTGGTGGCAAGGGCTCGGGCGCCGTGCGGGTTGTGCGCCGCGTCGAGCAGGACCGTCGGCGCCGAGCGGACGCGCTCGAGCCGTCCCGGCGTCTCGACCTCGGCGAACGCCTCGCGCACCGCCTCGACGACCAGCTGCTTGTCCTTGCCCGCGCCGAAGAACGCTTCGACCGCGGCCAGCGCCAGTGCGGCGTTCGCGGCCTGGTGGGCGCCGTGCAGCGGCAGGAAGACGTCGTCGTAGACCCCGCCGAGGCCCTGCAGCTTCAGCAGCTGCCCGCCGACGGCGATCTCCTTCTCCAGCACGCCGAACTCGCTGCCCGCGCGCGCGACCGCGGCGTCGACCTCGACCGCGCGCTCCAGCAGCACCTTGAGCACCTCGGGGTCCTGCTCGGCGATCACCGCGACCGAGCCGGGCTTGATGATGCCCGCCTTTTCGCGCGCCGCGCTCACCGCGTCGGGCCCGAGGTACTCGACGTGGTCGAGGCCGATCGGCGTGATGACGGCGACGTCGGCGTCCGCGACGTTCGTGGCGTCCCAGGCGCCGCCCAGGCCCGCTTCGAGCACCGCGGCCTCTACGGGGGCGTCGGCGAACGCGGCGAACGCCATCCCGGTGAGGATTTCGAACTTGCTCATCTCGACGCCGTCCGCCGAGGCACCGTCCACCATGGACACGTACGGCGCGATGTCGTGCCACAGCTCGGCGTAGCGCGCGGCGGAGATCGGCCGGCCGTCGAGCGCGATCCGCTCGGTGACCAGCTGCAGGTGCGGGCTCGTGTAGCGGCCGACGCGCAGGCCCATCCGGGTCAGCAGCGCATCGATCATCCGGGCCGTGGAACCCTTGCCGTTCGTGCCGGCCACGTGCAGCACCGGGTAGCCCTTGTTCGGCTCGCCCAGCAGCTGCGTCAACGCCGAAATGCGGGTCAGCGACGGCTCGATCTTCGTCTCCGGCCAGCGCTGGTTCAGCTCGGCCTCGACGGCCATCAGCTCGCGCCGCGCCTCGGGGCCGTCCGGGTCGCCGTACGCGACCTGTTCGCCCTGGTCGTCGAGCTCGTGCAACTCGGCGTCCTCGGGCACGGTGAGGTCGGGCACCGGGCCGGTGGCGAGGTTGTCCCCGAGCTGGCCGACGCCGCCGATCCCGCCGCGCGAGCCGCCGCCGGCTTCGAACGCGGTGTCGCGGACGTCCAGCTCCGGGTCGTGGTCGTCGGACTCCTCGTAGCCCGACGTCCCCAGTTCGTCGACGCCCGCGAAACTGTCCAGATCCGACAGGTCCGGCCTGCGACCTGTCTCATCCTGCGGCACTGAATCTCCTCCGGCCTGGGGTTTTCGCACTTGCCTTCCGAGTCTACGTGCGTGCCGGGTGGCACTCTCGACGCATGCCGTTCAACCACAACGACCACTACCACCCGCTGCTGCTGGACCTGCTGCCGCCGGGGCCGGGGATCGCGCTGGACGTCGGCTGCGGCACCGGCCGGTTCGCGCGGCGGCTGGCCGCGACCGGCATGGCGGTGGAGGCGGTCGACGTCTCGGCGGCGATGGTCGGGGCGGCGGCCGGGCTCGGGTCGCCGGGGCCCGGCGAGATCGTCTACCGGCAGGCTGACGTCACCACGGACGCGCTGCCCGAGGCGCACTACGACTACATCTCGTGCCTGGCGTCGCTGCACCACATGCCGTTCGAAACGGTCGCCAAGCTGCGCCGCGCGCTGGTGCCGGGCGGGGTGCTCGTGGTGCTCGGCCTGGCGAAGCCGAGCACGCCGGCGGACTGGGCGCGTGCCCTCGCGGCGTTCCCGGTCAACGCGCTCGCGCGGCTGGTCGTCTACGCCGGCGAACGGCTGAACGGCGGCCCCGAAGAGGGTCCGAAGGCCCCGGTCGTCGACGACTACCCGACGCTGGCCGAGCTGCGCCGCGAGTCGGCCCGGCTGCTGCCCGGGAGCACGGTCCGGCCGCTGCTGTTCTGGCGCACCTTGATCACTTACCGTGAGCACGGCGACGGTGACCCGACTGGCGGGTGAAGTCCGTCCCCTCGGCGGCCGGGGCTCGCTAAATCTGGTGGCAGCAGTTCCACCAGCGAGAACGGGGTCTTCATGCGCACCACCCGGCTGCTCGTCGCCGGCTTCTCGGCAGCCATCCTGCTCACCACCACCGCGGCCGCCGCGTCGGCGGCCGAGTACCACCACTACGTCGCCCTCGGCGACTCCTACACCTCCGGGCCGTACATCCCGGTCCAGCGAATCGACCCGCTCGGCTGCGGGCGGTCGACGGCGAACTACCCGTCGGTGGTGGCCGCGGCCCTGCACCCGGGTCGGTTCACCGACGTCAGCTGCGCCGGGGCGGACACCACGAACATGACCCGGCCGCAGAAGGTGCCCTTCGACGGCACCAACGCCCCGCAGCTGGACGCCCTGCGCGTCGACACCGACCTGGTCACCCTCGGCATCGGCGGCAACGACTACGGCGTGTTCGGCACCCTGACCGCGACCTGTCCCGGATTGCGGGCGAGCGACCCGACGGGCAGCCCGTGCGAACAGCACTTCAGCGCGAGCGGCACGGACACGATCATGGCGGCGATCGACAACATCGGCCCGCGGGTCGAGGCGGCGCTCGCCACGGTCCACGAGCGCTCGCCGGGCGCGCGGGTCCTGCTGGTCGGGTACCCGCGGATCGCCCCCGAACAGGGCTACTGCCCGGACGTGCTGCCGTTCGCCGACGGCGACTACGCGTGGCTGAACAGCGTCGAAGAAGCCCTGAACCGGACGCTGTCCGACGCCGCGGACGCGGACGGGAAGGCGGAGTACGTCGACACCTTCGGCCCGTCACGCGGCCACGACGCCTGCGCCCGCGGCGGCTCGGCGTGGATCAACGGCAAGAACCAGGACGTCTTCGCCGCGGCCGCCTACCACCCGGTCAAGGCCGGGATGGCCGGCGTGGCCGCGGTGGTGCTCAAGGCGCTGACCTGACGAAGTCCAGCACGAGCCGGGCGAACTCGGCCGGCAGTTCGGCCGGGGCACCGTGCCCCGCGTCGATCTCGGCGGCGCGCGCGTCCGGGATCGCGGCGGCCAGCGCCCGCTGCTGGTCCGCGGTGACGATCCGGTCGTGCGCGCTGCCGAGCACGAGCACCGGCGCGGTGATCCGGCCGAGCACCGGACGGAGGTCGACGGCGCGGTCGGCCGCGATCTGGCGGTCCGTGCCCGGTTGGATCGCCGGTTCGAGGGTCTTGACGAGCTGTTCGTTGCTCTCCGCGGTGGCCTGGTCCCAGTAGCGCGGGCCGAAGGCCATCAGCGGGAGCATCCGGGCGAAGGTCCCGGTCTCCAGCAGGTCCAGCCAGTAGCGGAACTCGGCGTCCTGCCTGGTGTCGGTGACCGGCCAGGCGGCGTGCAGGACCGCGGACCGGACCCGGTCCGGGCGGGTGCCGGCCAGGTGCGCCGCCACGACCGCGCCGAGCGAGTGCCCGACGACGTGCGCGGCGCCGAACCCGGCGTGGTCCAGGACGGCTTCGGCCTGGGCGGCGAGGGCTTCGACGGTGATCGGGCCGCCGCCGTCGGTGGTCCGGCCGGAGCCGGGGAAGTCGGGGGCCAGGACGGTGAAGCCTGTTGCCAGCGCGGTCAGCGGCGCCCACTGTTCGCGGGAGGCGGCAGTGCCGTGGAGCAGGAGCAGACCGGGGCCGTCGCCGGTCCGGTCGTAGTGGACGACGGCGTCTTCGAAGGTCACTTTCGGCATCGTTCAGGCGATTTCCCGGAGGGCGGCGGTGAACGCGCGCGGGTTTTCCTGGTGCGGCAGGTGCCCGCAGCCGGCGAGGACGTGCACGCGGGCGCCGGGCGTCTCGGCGGCGCAGGTGCGCGGCACGTCCAGGGGGATTTCGGCGTCGAGTTCGCCGTGCAGGTAGGTGATCGGGGTCTTGAGGTCCGCCAGCCGGGGCCGCGGGTCGTAGGTGGTGCACTCGGTGAACAGCTCGTCGATGTAGGCACCGGAGTCGAGCAGCTGGCGGACGGTCCAGTCGACGAGCTCGCGCGCGGCGCCCGGGGCGAACCAGTTCGGCACCCAGTCCCCGAGGGTGCCCGCCCGGTCGTCGACGAGCCGTTCCCGAAGGTCGCGGACCTTCTCCAGCATGCCGGTGCTGGGCCAGTACGCGGGGCTGTCGACGGCGACGACGTGGTTCACGAGATCGGGCCGGGCGAGGGCCAGTTCGGTGGCGAAGACGCCGCCGATGCTCGACCCGGCGACGGTGGGTTCGATTTCCAGCGTCTCGATGACCTCGGCGAGATCCGCGGTGATCCGGGCGATGGTGTTGCCGTCGGCGGGGTGGTCGGAGCGGCCGCAGCCGCGCCAGTCGAGGGTGACGACGCGGTGGTCGCGCACGAGATCGGGCAGGCACGACTGCCAGACGCGGCCGCTGGTCCCCCAGCCGTGCAGGAGCAGCAGGGCCGGGCCGGTGCCGGCGTCTTCGTAGTGGAGGCGGATGTTGTCGACGTCCAAGAGGGGCATGCCGTCGAGCTTGGGGTTCGGCTCGGCGCTTTTCGAGGGGCAGTCCGCTCCTACACTGATCACGAAGCCTGATGAATGGGGTCGGCCGGTGGAGCTGCGTCAGCTGAGGTATTTCGTGACGGTCGCGGAGGAGCTGCACTTCGGCCGCGCGGCGGAGCGGCTGCACATCGTCCAGCCGGCGGTGAGCCAGCAGATCCGGCGGCTGGAGCGTTCGCTGGGCGTGCCGCTGTTGACGCGCACGACGCGGTCGGTGGCGTTGACGGAGGCGGGGCAGCGGTTCCTGCCGGAGGCCCGGGCGGTGCTGACGGCGGCCCGGCGGGCGGAATCGTCGGTGGCGGACTTCCGCGACGTCCGGCTGCTGCGGCTCGGCACGAGCGAGGGCCTGGGCGACCGCTTGGACGTGCTGCTGGCCGAGTTCACGCGGCGGGCCCCGGAGGCGCAACTGGAGCTGGTCCACGCACCGACAGCCGAGCGGCTGCAGCGAGTCCGGGACGGATCGCTGGACGCCACGATCGTCCGGGGCTCCCGGTCTTCCCCCGGGCTCGACTTTACTCCACTGTGGACGGATGAGGTGGTGGTGGCCCTGCCGGCTTCGCACCCGCTGGCCGGGTCGGAGGTGGTCCCGTTCGCCTCGCTGGCCGCCATTCCGGCGCGGTTGAGCTCGCCTGCGCGGAACCAGCCGTTGTACGACCTGGTGGTGTCCTGCTGCCGGGAGGCGGGCTTCGAGCCGCTGCTGGGCCCGGACTTCACGACGGCTCAGGACACACTGGGGACGCTGGGGTTCGGCCGTCCACACTGGACGGTGTTCTACCGGGCGCACGCCAATCTGCTGCCGGTGCCGGGGGTGGTGTTCCGGCCGCTCCGGGACCCCTCACCGCGGATGCCGACGTACCTGGCCACGCCTTCGGACCGGCGGGTGACACCCGAGGTGGTCGCGTTGATCGAAGGGGCGCGGGCCACCGAGGCCGGCTGAGCAGCCCCCGTTTTCCACGCTACCCGAGGGGTACGACAAAGCCCGGCACTCCCGCGAGAGAGCACCGGGCTTCGTCCACAACTCAGGAAGCCGGAAGAGTCGCCAAGCGGGCCGTGATGCGGTCGATGTCCGCCGCCGCCGTTTCCTTGCGGGTCTTGATCTTGGCCACGACCTGCTCCGGGGCCTTCGCGATGAATGCCTCGTTGCCCAGCTTGGCCTCCGTCTGCGACAGCTCCTTCTCCGCCGCCGCGAGGTCCTTCTGGAGGCGCTTGCGCTCGGCCGCCACGTCGACCGTTCCCGACAGGTCCAGCTCCAGCGTCACCACGCCGTCCGCCAGGGCCACCTCCAGCGAGGCGCTCGCCGCGAAGTCGTCGGACGCCGGCGTCAACCGGACCAGGGACCGGATCGCCTCCTCGTGGCCGCCCGCGTAACCCGCCAAGCGCGCCGCCACCTTCTGGCCCGGCTTCAGCCCCTGGTCCGCGCGGAAGCGGCGGATCTCCGTCACCAGCTTCTGGACGTCCGCGATCCGGGCGTCGGCGACGGGATCCGCGTACCCCTCGAACGGCACCGGCCAAGCCGCGACGACCAAGGACTCGCCGCCGGTCAACGCCGTCCACAGCTTCTCGGTGATGAACGGGATGAACGGGTGCAGCAACCTCAGCACCGTGTCCAGCACGTGGCCCAGCACCGAGCGCGTAGCCGCCACCCGCGAGGAGTCTCCCTGGTACAGCTGGACCTTCGCCAGCTCCAGGTACCAGTCGCACAGCTCGTTCCAGGTGAACTGGTAGAGCGCGCCCGCCACCTTCGCGAACTGGAAGTCCTCGAACAGGCCGTCCACTTCGGACACCAGCGCGCCGAGCCGTCCCAAGATCCAGCGGTCCGCCTCGGTCAGGTCGGCAGCAGGCGGAAGAGCGGAAGCGACCGAAGCCCCGTTCATCATCGCGAACTTCGTCGCGTTCCACAGCTTCGTGCAGAAGTTGCGGGACCCCGCCGCCCACTCGTCGGCCAGTGCCATGTCCGCGCCCGGGTTGGCGCCGCGGGCCAGGGTGAACCGGGTGGCGTCCGCGCCGTACGCGTCCATCCACTCCAGCGGGTCGATCACGTTGCCGCGCGACTTCGACATCTTCTTGCCCTGCGCGTCGCGGATCAGGCCGTGCAGGTACACGTGGTCGAACGGCTGCTTGCCGTCCATCTGGTGCACGCCGAACATCATCATCCGGACCACCCAGAAGAACAGGATGTCGTAGCCGGTCGACAGGACGCTCGTCGGATAGAACTTCGCCAGATCCGCCGACGACGACGGCCAGCCCAGCGTCGACATCGGCCACAGGCCCGAGGAGAACCACGTGTCCAGCACGTCCGGGTCCTGCGTCCAGCCCTCGCCCGACGGCGGCTGCTCGTCCGGGCCGACGCACACCACTTCGCCGTCCGGGCCGTAGTACACCGGGATGCGGTGGCCCCACCACAGCTGGCGCGAGATCGTCCAGTCGTGCATGTTGTCGACCCAGTCGAAGTACCGCTTGCCCAGCTCCGGCGGGTGGATCTTCGTGCGGCCGTCGCGGACCGCGTCGCCCGCGAGGCGGGCCAGCTCCTCGACCTTCACCCACCACTGCAGCGACAGCCGCGGCTCCACCACCGTGTCACACCGCGAGCAGTGCCCCACCGCGTGCACGTACGGCCGCTTCTCGGCGACGATCCGGCCGGCCTCGCGCAGCGCGGCGACGACCGCCGGGCGCGCCTCGAAGCGGTCGAGGCCCTCGAACGGCCCCGGCGCGGTGATCTCCGCGCGCTCGTTCATGATCGTCAGCATCGGCAGGTCGTGGCGGCGGCCGATCTCGAAGTCGTTCGGGTCGTGCGCCGGGGTGACCTTCACCGCACCCGTGCCGAACTCCGGGTCGACGTGCTTGTCGGCCACGATCGGGATGCGGCGGCCGGTCAGCGGCAGCTCGACCTCGGTGCCGACCAGGTGCGCGTACCGCTCGTCGTCCGGGTGGACGGCGACCGCGGTGTCACCCAGCATCGTCTCCGCGCGGGTGGTCGCCACGACGATGGCGCCGTCACCGTCGCCGTAGCGGATCGACACGAGTTCGCCGTCGTCGTCGTTGTGGTCGACCTCGATGTCCGAGAGCGCCGTCTGGCAGCGCGGGCACCAGTTGATGATCCGCTCGGCCCGGTAGATCAGGCCCTCGTCGTAGAAGTTCTTGAACACCGTCTGGACGGCCTTCGAGAGGTTCTCGTCCATGGTGAACCGCTCGCGCGACCAGTCGACGCCGTCGCCGAGGCGCTTCATCTGGCCGAGGATCTTGCCGCCGTACTCGGCCTTCCACTCCCAGACCCGCTCGACGAACTTCTCCCGGCCCAGGTCGTGGCGCGAAAGGCCCTCGCCGGCCAGCTGCCGCTCGACGACGTTCTGCGTCGCGATGCCCGCGTGGTCCATGCCCGGTAGCCACAGCACCTCGTAGCCCTGCATGCGACGGCGGCGGCTCATCGCGTCCATCAGGGTGTGGTTGAGGGCGTGCCCCATGTGCAGCGAACCGGTGACGTTCGGTGGCGGCAGTACGATCGAGAACGGCGGCTTCCCCGACGAGGCGTCGGCCGTGAAGTACCCGGCCGCTACCCAGCGGTCGTACATCGGTGCTTCCTCGGCGGCCGGGTCCCAGGCACCCGGAAGGTCGGTGGTCTGCTGCGGAGCGTTCTCGGTCACAATGGACAAGTCTACGAACCCGTCACGGCGGGTCACCCAGGGGGAAGGCACTCGGGATGTCACAGCCTCAGCAGCCGCAGGATCCGGACGACCGGCGCCTCGAGACGCACCCGGACCTGATGAACCCGGACTGGCAGAAGTACGCCGCACGGGACGCCTGGCTGGGCGCGAAGAAGGACCTCAAGAAGCGCCGCAAGCACGAGCGCCGCGCGGGCGGCTTCCAGCAGCCGGGGACCAGCCGCTGGCCGGGCGTGCTCGCCCTGCTGGTCGTGGTCGCCCTGGTCGCGGCGGCGGTCATCCTGCACCAGCTCCAGGGCGCCGGCGTCAACGAAATCGCGTACTTCGGGTAACGCCCGTCCCCCGTCGCCGATGATCAGTCGTCGACCTTGGGGGGACGCACGTGGACGAGGACAACCCGCTCGACTCGCACCCGGACCTGATGGACCCGGACTGGCGCAAGCACGCGCAGACCGACGCCTGGCTGGGCGCGAAGAAGGACCGCAAGCAGTTCCGCAAGCAGCAGAAACGCGCCGCGCGCGGCCCGCGCCGCCGGTGGTGGGTCTTCGCCGTGTTCGTGCTGATCCTGGCCGTGACGACGGCGGCGATCGTGCTGATCGGCCGCCGCCCCGCCCGCGACGCCGCGCCGCCGGACCCGACGTCGGTGCCGGACGTCGCCGCGGTCGACCTGGCCCGCCCGTACGCGCACACCCCCGCCGACACCTGGCCGAAGGGCCTCGACGGCATCACGTCCCCCGCCGCGGCCGCCGTCGGCGCCTTCAAGGCCGGCGCGGTCGCCGACGCCTACGCGAAGGTCCGGCAGGCCATCAGCACCGCCCACCTCGACCCGGCGGTGCTGACCGGCCACGACGGCAAGGCGTATGCGGCGTTGTTCGCCCCCGACGACCGCGACCAGATCGTCCCGGAGCTGGCCAAGAAGCCGGTCAAGCACCAGGGCGGCTTCGCCGCGTATCTCACCGAGATCGCCGACGGCTACCACCTGCTCGACGCCGGCCCCCGCACCTTCGGCACGCTCACCGCGCGCGCCGGCGCCAAGCCCGGTGAGCTGGTCGTCGAGGCGAAGTACGCGGTCGCCTACGCCTTCGACCACCCCCACCCCAAGGAGCTCATGAGCCCCGCGGAGATCGTCACGTTCCA
Organism: Amycolatopsis vancoresmycina; assembly: GCF_000716785.1. Classification (GTDB taxonomy): domain Bacteria; phylum Actinomycetota; class Actinomycetes; order Mycobacteriales; family Pseudonocardiaceae; genus Amycolatopsis; species Amycolatopsis vancoresmycina. The sequence goes on along the minus strand of NZ_JNYY01000003.1, from coordinate 278,589 downwards.
GCGCCTCGACGAGACGTACGTGCTCCGGAGCGGCTCGTCGTTCACGAAGAGCAGCCACGGCCTGTGGCTCGACTCCACGACCGGCGCGTACTCGTCGGTGGGCTGCGCGGCGGCGAACGAGGGCTACCTGGCACCGGGTTACGCGAACCCGCGGTCCGCCGCGCCGCAGACCGGCGAGCACGACGCGCCCGGCTACTACGACCCGAAGTACCCGGTCCCGACCCTCGACGGCTGCCCCGCGTAGCGCCAGGATGCACAGCCTGGACTGCACAGCTAAACTGTGTGTATGGGCGAAGTACCTCCGCACGTGGCCGAGAGCGCGGGCTGGATCCGCGGGGTCGTCGGGCAGCTGCACCGCCGGCTGCGCCACGTCGACAACGCCGGGATCCTGACGCCGTCGCAGTCCGCCGTGCTCCACCGGCTGCACCGCGAAGGCCCGGCCACCCAGGGCGAGCTCGCCGCGGCCGAGCACGTGCGGCAGCAGTCGATGGCCGCCACCCTCGGCGTCCTCGACGAGCTCGGCTACCTCGCCCGCACGCCCGATCCGGCCGACCGGCGGCGCGTGGTGATCAGCCTGTCCGGCGCCGGCCGCGACACCGTGCGCGGAATCCAGCAGAACCGCGACGAGTGGCTGGCCCGCGCCCTGCTGGACGAGCTGTCCCCCGCCGAACTCGACACCGTCACCCGCGCGCTGCCGTTGCTGCAGCGTGTTGCCGAGCACTGAAGGAGTGCGTACGAGCACCGTCACCGCCCCCGCCAAGTTCGGCGCCCGCCTGGTCACCCCGCTGGTGGCCGGCGCGGTGCTCAACCCGATCAACTCCACGCTCATCGCCGTCGCGCTCGTCCCGATCGGGCGGAGCTTCGGCGCCGGCCCCGGCCAGACCGCCTGGCTCATCTCCGCGCTCTACCTGGCCACCGCGGTCGGGCAGCCGGTGGTGGGGCTGCTGGTGGACCGCTACGGCGCCCGCCGTGTCCTGCTCGGCGGAGCGAGCCTGGTGATCGCCGCCGGGGTCGCGGGCCTGATCCCGGTGTCCGTCGGCTGGCTGACCGGGGTGCGGGTCGTGCTGGGCCTGGGCACGTGCGCCGGGTTCCCGGCCGCGATGGCCGTGCTGCGCCACCACGCCGAAGCCCACGGCCAGGGCGTGCCCGCCCGCGTGCTGTCGGTGCTGTCGATGTCCGCGCAGACGGTGATGGTGATCGGCCCGACGCTGGGCGGGGTGCTGATCGGCCTGTTCGGCTGGCCGGCCATCTTCGCGGTGAACATCCCGCTCGCCGGGCTGTCGCTGGTGCTGGCGCTGCTGTGGGTGCCGAAGGACGAGCGCGGCGAACGCACCGCCACCCGGATCGACGTGCTCGGCATCGCGCTGTTCTCCGCGACCCTGCTCGCGCTCCTGTTCTTCCTGATGGACCCGGGCACCGAGGTCTGGCTGCTCGCCGTCGCCGCCGCCTTCGGGACCGCCTTCACCCTCGTCGAACTGCGGCGTGACGCGCCCTTCCTCGACCTGCGGATGCTCGCGGCCAACCGCGCGATCCTGCGGACGTACCTGCGGCAGGCGCTCAGCTTCATGGCCATCTACGCGATCATGTTCGGCTACGTCCAGTGGCTGGAGACCGCGCGGCAGCTGTCGGAGGAAGCCGCCGGGCTGATGCTGCTGCCGATGTCGGGCACGGCCGTCTGCGCCGCGGCCTTCTCCGGGCGCGCGTCCGGGATCAGGGCACGGCTGGTCACCGTGGCGGTGGCGCTGGCCGGCGGCTCGGCCCTGCTGCTGCTCGTCCACGACGGCACCTGGGCCGGCGCGCTGCTCGCGCTGGCCGCGTTGTTCGGCCTGGCCCAGGGCCTGACCAGCGTCGCGAACCAGACGACGCTCTACCGCGAAGCGCCCGCCGAGCAGATGGGCACGGCCAGCGGCCTGTTCCGCACCGCCCAGTACCTCGGCGCGATCGTGGCCTCGACGCTCATCGCCCTCTGCTACGGCCCGCACGCGGACTCCGCGGGCCTGCACCGGCTGGCCGTCGCGCTCGTCGTCATCAGCGCGCTGTTGCTGCTCGTCACCGTCGCCGACCGGGGGCTGCGCGCCGGAAAGGCGTGACCCTCGTGGCGCCCGGCGATCATCGAGGCGCACGATGAACCCATGACCCGTGAAGCGCCGGCGCAGGACGTGGACGAGACCCGCCTCGAAGTGGGCAAGCCGAAGGGCTGGGCGGCCGGGATACCCGGGGTGGCCGTGTCGCTCGCGCGCAGCGTCGAGCAGATGGGCACCGGGCGGACCATCAAGGCCCTGCGGCTGCTGAACCAGCGCGAGGGCTTCGACTGCCCGGGCTGCGCGTGGCCGGAACCCCGCGAGGTCGACGGCGAGAAGCGCAAACTGGCCGAGTTCTGCGAAAACGGCGCCAAGGCCGTCGCCGAAGAAGCCACGAAACGGCGGGTGGACCGCGAGTTCTTCGCGAAGCACCCGCTCCGGGAGCTGACGACCAAGACCGACTACTGGCTGGGCCAGCAGGGCCGGATCACCGAGCCGTTCGTGCTGCGCGAAGGCGCCACGCACTACGAGCCGATCTCCTGGGACGACGCGTTCGAGCTGGTCGCGGGCGAGCTCAAGGCGCTGACCGACCCGGACGAAGCGATCTTCTACACCTCCGGCCGCACCAGCAACGAGGCTGCGTTCCTCTACCAGCTCCTGGTGCGTTCCTTCGGTACCAACAACCTTCCGGACTGCAGCAACATGTGCCACGAGTCCTCGGGCGCGGCGCTGTCGGCCACCACCGGCGTCGGCAAGGGCTCGGTGAGCCTGGCCGACATCCACAAGGCCGACCTCATCGTCGTCGTCGGGCAGAACCCGGGCACCAACCACCCGCGGATGCTCTCGGCGCTCGAGGAGGCCAAGGGCAACGGCGCCAAGATCATCGCCGTCAACCCGCTGCCCGAGGCCGGGCTGATGCGGTTCAAGAACCCGCAGAACGTCCGCGGGGTCGTCGGGCAGGGCACGCCGCTGGCCGACGAGTTCGCCCAGATCCGCCTCGGCGGCGACCTGGCGCTGTTCCAGGCCGTCGGGCACCTGCTGCTGGCCTGGGACGCCGAAGCGCCGGGCACGATCGTCGACCGCGAGTTCGTCGACCGGGTCACCGACGGCTTCGACGACTACGCCAAGCACCTGCGGGAGATCGACTGGACGGCGATCGAGCGGGCGACCGGCCTGCCGCGTGCGCAGATCGAGCGCGTCGCGCGGATGATCGCGTCGTCCGAGCGCACGATCTACTGCTGGGCGATGGGGCTCACCCAGCACAAGCACGCCGTCCCGACGATCTCCGAGATCGCCAACCTGGCCCTGATGCGCGGCATGATCGGCAAACCCGGCGCCGGGCTGTGCCCGGTGCGCGGGCACTCGAACGTCCAAGGCGACCGGACCATGGGCATCTGGGAGAAGATGCCGCAGTCGTTCCTCGACGCCCTCGCCGCCGAGTTCGGCATCGAGGTCCCCCGCGAGCACGGCTTCGACACCGTCGACGCGATCCGGGCGATGCGCGACGGCCGCGGCAAGGTGTTCTTCGCCGTCGGCGGCAACTTCGCGTCGGCCACGCCGGACTCGGAGCTGACCGAGCGGGCGCTGAGCTCGTGCTCGCTGACCGTGCACGTGTCCACGAAGCTGAACCGGTCGCACGTCGTGCACGGCACCACGGCGGTGATCCTGCCCACGCTCGGCCGCACCGAGCGGGACGTCCAGGCCGGCGGCGAGCAGTTCGTCACCGTCGAGGACTCGATGTCGCAGGTGCACACCTCGCGCGGGCGCCTGAAGCCGGCGAGCGAGCACCTGCTGTCCGAGGTCGCGATCCTGTGCCGGCTGGCCGAAAAGCTGTTCGGCGCGGGCCACGCCGTCCCGTGGCGCACCTTCGAGGCCGACTACGACCTGATCCGGGACCGGATCTCGCGGGTCGTGCCGGGCTGCCAGGACTACAACCGCCGCGTCCGCGAGCCGGACGGCTTCGTGCTGCCGCACGCCCCGCGCGACTCCCGCGAGTTCACCGGCACCGCGAACGGCAAGGGCAACTTCACCGTGTCCGGGCTGGAGTACCCGCAGGCGCCCGCGGGCCGGCTGCTGCTGCAGACCCTGCGCAGCCACGACCAGTACAACACCACGATCTACGGCCTGTCGGACCGCTACCGCGGCATCGAGAACGCCCGCCGGGTCGTGCTGGTGCACCCGGACGACCTGACCGCGCTCGGCCTCGCGGACGGCGCGGTGGTCGACCTGGTCTCCGAGTGGCGCGACGGCGACCGGCGCGCGCCCGCGTTCCGGATCGTGGCCTACCCGACCGCCCGCGGCTGCGCGGCGGCGTACTTCCCGGAGGCGAACGCGCTGGTGCCGCTGGACTCGGTCGCGGACAAGTCGAACACGCCGGTGTCGAAGGCGATCGTGGTGCGGCTCGAGCCCCGGCCCTGACACTCAGCCCTGGAAGTTCCGCTGCAGGGTGCCGGTCATGTCGGTCATCGAGGCCTGGACGTTGTCCAGCGACGCGGGCGTGATCAGCGCGGCCTCGGTGCCGCCGTCGGCGATGGCCAGCCCCAGCACGACGTTCCCGGTGCGCACGGCGGCCCACTGCTCGGCGATCCCGGCCTCGTCCCCGACCCCGGTGACGAGCCGGACGCCGGAGTGGTCGCCGAGCGCGTCGGTCATCAGCTGGCTCGCCTTCGTGGCGCCCTGGTCGGGGTCGGCATCGGTGAACCGGACCACGGCGATCGTGACGAGCCGGTAGTCCTGCAGGTCGGCCTTCCCGCCGCCGAGGTCACGGGCGAACAGGCGCTTGCAGCCGGTGGCCTCGGTGCCGTCGCCGGGCTGGTCCTCCGGGACGACCTTGGCTTCGGCGGTCTTCACCGAGCCGGCCGGGATTTCGACGGTCCCGGGCGCGAGCTGCGCCTGCAGGTTGCCGCCGGGGAGCCGGCAGGCGTCGATCGCGCCGGGGTAGTGGACCGAAGCGGACGCCGACTGACATCCGGCACAAAGCACGGCGAGGACCGGCAAGATCCATCGGCCGCGGGCGAAGCTGGTGCGCATAAATCCCGGACTTTCCGTATTCCCTGAAATTGACTTTCCGACTCGCTCACCGATCGGGTGAACTTTTCGGGCCGTCACGTGGTCCTGCCCGCCGACGGTCACCGCACCCTGCCTCACCAGTGCGGCAGCGTCAAGACCAGTGACCCGGGTGGTCCGCCGTGGTCCGGTACCGGGTGGCCGGGGGCAATTCCGGGAATATTTCAGAGAATCCGTCGAAATCCGGTTGCCCGGTGTCGATCAATAAACGCAGACGACCCCGCTCGAGGTGATCGTCTCGTCCCCGCCGGGTGCGCCGCCGCCCCCGGTCGCGCCGGGACCGGAGTAGACCGTCCCGAGGACGACCTCGACGTGCCCGGCCGGGACCGCCGCGGACTCCTGCGTCGCCAGCCCACCCAGCAGCTGCGCCACTTCGGCGCCGCGCTCGGCGAGGCCGGGCCCGAACCGGACCACCGACGTCCGCCGAGCGGCGGTGTTGCCGGTGGTGCCCGGGGTGAACCCCTTGTCCTTGAGAACGCCCGCGACGCGGGCCGCGAGCCCCTCCTTCGGGCCCGCGTTGGCCACGTCGACGGTGACCGGGGCACCCGGCCGGCCCGACGGCACCGGCGGCGGGGTCCCGATCAGGCTCGCCGCGAAGGCCTTGACCGCGGCCGGGTCGACCTGCACCGCCGTCAAGCGCGGATCACTCTTGCTGTAGCGGTAGTCGACGTTCCCGACCGGGATCGTCGCGAACTGGATCCCGCCGCCGCTGACCCCGCGCATCTGGGCGACGAAGTCGAGGAGGTTCCACGAGGCGTCCAGCACCACCGAGCGCTTCACGGCGTCGATCAGGTCCGAGAGCTTGCCGGGGTCGGCCAGCGTGCCCGCCGACAGCACCTGCCGGGCCAGCCCGGCGAGGAACACCTGCTGCCGCCGGACGCGGGCGAGGTCGGTGCCCGGGAGGCCGTCGCGCTGCCGGACGAAGGCGAGCGCGTCGGCGCCGGCAATGCGCTGCTCCCCGGCCGGGAAGTCGGCACCCGAGTTCTTGTCCTTGGTGGCTTCCTTGAGGCAGACGTCGACGCCGCCGACGGCCTTGCTGATCTCGTAGAAGCTGAGCAGGTTGACCTCGGCGAAGTGGTCGATCTTCACCCCGGTGAGGTCCTCGACGGCCTGCCGCGTCGCACGCCGCCCGGCGGTCAGGGCGCCCTGCTCGATCTTGGCCTTGTCGGTCTCGCCCGCGTTGCGCAGCCGCCGCGCCTCCGCGGCCTTCCCGCGCCCGAACGCGGCGTTGATCTTGTCCTTGCCGCCGCCCGGCATCGACACGTAGCTGTCCCGCGGGATGGAGAACGCCTTGACCTCCTTGGTGCCGTTCGGGATGCGCAGCACGATCAGGGTGTCGGTGAGGTCGTCGCCGTTGGGCCCGACCCGCAGCTCGCGCAGGACGTCCGGGGGCAGCGGCTTGCCCTGCTGGTCGGCGCGGGAGTCCCGGCCGACCAGCAGGATGTCGAGCGAACCGTCGGCCGGCTGTTCACCCGGCCGGGTCCCGCCGTCGGCGTCGATGACGCTGTCCCGCGTCACCTCGTCGAGGGCCTGGAGGTTCGCGTAGCCGTACGCCGTGCCGCCGAGGACGACCAGGGCCAGCCCGGCGACGGCGATCTTCCCCAGAACATGCACGCCCCCTCGACGCACGGGCACCGGGCTCCGCTGCACGGGTGACCGGTGTCACATCCGCAGGTGCGACGCTCCGTTGAGGTCGAGGATCGCGCCGGAGGCCCAGGTCGCGTCGGCGGAAGCCAGGTACACCACGGCCGCTGCGACCTCGCCGGGCGTGCCGACCCGGCCGAACGGGCTCTGCGCGCGCAGGGCGTCGTCGATCCGGTCCGCCACGCGCTCGGTCGCGGTGAAGCCGGGCGCCACCGACGTGACGGAGATCCCGTGCGGCGCGAGGGAGACGGCGAGCGACTGGCCGAAGGCGTGCAGCGCGGCCTTGCTGGCGCCGTAGGCCGGGTGGTCCGGCTCGCCCTTGAAGGCTCCGCGCGACCCGATGTTGACGATCCGGCCCGGCGCGCCGCGCCCGATCAGGTGCCGCGCCACGCAGTAGCTGAGGTTCGCCGCGCCCACGAGATTGACGTCGAGGGTGCGCCGCCAGATCCGCTGCCAGTCCGCATAGGACACCGCGGCGACCGGGTGCGCGGTGTCCGGCGACGTCGCGACGGCGGCGTTGTTGACCAGGACGTCGACCCCGCCGAGCCCGGCCTCGGCCGCGTCGGCGATGCGCCGCGCGGCCTCGGGATCGGCGAGGTCGCCGCTGATCAGCAGGTGCCCTTCGCCGGGAAGCGCCTTCAGCGTCTCCTCGGCGTCGGCGACCCGGTGTCCATAGTGGACGGCCACCCGGTCGCCGCGCGCCGCGAAGGCCGTGGCCACGGCGCGCCCGATGCCGCGGGACGCGCCGGTGACCAGGACTCCCCGGCTCATCCGAACAGCTGCACGAGCTTCAGGAACAGCTGGTAGACGCCGTAGCCGAAGGGGATCACCACCCACGCCCAGGCCAGCACGATCAGCGGCACCCGGCTGGGCTTCGTCGTCGTCGGCTCGCTCATCACGCCTCACTCCCGACGGCCTCGGGGGCCGGCTCGTGGAACTTCTCCTTGACCGGGCGCACCAGCTCGTTGGCCACGAAGCCGGCCACGAGCAGGCCGATCATGATGTAGAACGACGTCGTGTACAGGTCGGGGCCGGACTTGCCCGCCGCCTTCTCGCTGTCGGCGATGCGGTTGACGATCAGCGGGCCGAGCACCCCCGCCACCGACCACGCGGTGAGCAGCCGGCCGTGGATCGCGCCCACCTGGTAGGTGCCGAACAGGTCCTTCAGGTACGCCGGGACGGTCGCGAACCCGCCGCCGTAGAACGACAGGATCACCATGGCGCACAGGATGAACACGAGCTTCGACGAGTTCTGCGTCAGCGCGATCACCAGGTACAGCAGCGCGCCGATGCCGAGGTAGGTGCGGTAGATGTTCTTGCGGCCGACCAGGTCCGAAGTGGACGACCAGACGAACCGGCCGAGCATGTTGCACAGCGACAGCAGGGCGACGAACCCGGCCGCCGCGGCCGTGCCGACCGGCGTCGAGGTGTTCTTGAAGAAGTCGACGATCATCGGGGACGCCTTCTCCAGGATCCCGATGCCCGCGGTCACGTTGAAGCACAGGACCACCCACAGGCACCAGAACTGCGGCGTCTTGATCGCGTTGGCCGCCGAGACATTAGCCGTGCTGATCATCGCCCGGCCGTGGTCGGTCTTCGGCTCCCAGCCCGCCGGCTTCCAGTCGTCGGCCGGCACCCGCACGAGCAGCCAGCCCATCGACATGAACACCGCGTAGACGATCCCGTGGATGAGGAACGCCGTCGCGATGGTGCCCGTCGTCGGCGCGGTGCCCAGCATCGAGGACGACCACGGCGAAGCGATCAGCGCGCCGCCGCCGAAGCCCATGATCGCGATCCCGGTGGCCATGCCCGGCCGGTCCGGGAACCACTTGATCAGCGTCGACACCGGCGAGATGTAGCCGATCCCGAGCCCGACCCCGCCGATGCCGCCGTAGCCGACCACGACGAGCCAGAACTGCCCGGTCGCCACGCCGAGCGCGGAAACGAGGAATCCGCTGGCGAAGCAGCACATCGACACGAACATCGCCCAGCGCGGGCCGTTGCGCTCGACGAGGGTGCCGCCGAACGCGGCCGACAGGCCGAGCATGACGATGCCGAGCTGGAACGGCAGCGAGCTCTGCGTGCCGTTGAGGTGCATCGTCTTCTCGAGCGGGGTCTTGAAGACGCTCCACGCGTAGGCCTGCCCGATCGACAGGTGCACCGACAGGGCCGCCGGCGGCACCAGCCAGCGCGTCCAGCCGGGAGGTGCCACGATCCGGGATCGGTCCAGGAAGCCGAGAGCCATCGGTTCCCTCCGTAATCTGGGGATGATGGTGGGAATGTATTACTAAATCACCGGTGTTGCACCATACGAGTGTCAAACTTCCGGGCAGGGAAAGGTGTGCCGATGGGCAGGGTGATCGTGCGCAGGCCGGTGCGGCGGATCTCCGCGACCGGGGACCGGCGCCGCCCCGACGCGCTGGCGGCCGAAGAGCCCCTGGAGCTGCGGGTCGGCGGCCGGGCGCTGGCGGTCACCATGCGCACGCCCGGGCACGACGTCGAGCTGGCCCACGGCTTCCTGCTGTCCGAAGGCGTGATCGGCGGCCGCGAGGACATCGCCGTCGCCCGCTACTGCGACGGCGTCGACGACCAGGGCCGCAACACCTACAACGTGCTGGACATCGCGCTGGCCGACGGCGTGCCGCCGCCGGACACCGGCGTCGAGCGCAACTTCTACACCACCTCTTCGTGTGGTGTCTGCGGCAAGGCCGCGCTCGACGCGGTCAAGCTCCGCACCCGCTTCTCCCCCGCTACGGCGGCGTTCTCGGTGAAGAGCGAGACGCTGGCCGGGTTGCCGGACGCCCTGCGCGCCCGGCAGAAGGTGTTCGCCAGCACGGGCGGCCTCCACGCGGCGGCCCTGTTCACCCCGGACGGTTCGCTCGCCACCGTCCGGGAGGACGTCGGCCGGCACAACGCGGTCGACAAGGTCCTCGGCTGGGCGGTCCTCGAGGGCCGGGTGCCGGCGCCCGGGTACGGCCTGCTGGTGTCCGGGCGCGCCTCGTTCGAGCTGGTGCAGAAGGCCGCGATGGCCGGGATCGGGCTGCTGGCCGCGGTGTCCGCGCCGTCGTCGCTGGCGGTGGAGCTGGCCGAGGAGAACGGCATGACGCTGGTCGGCTTCCTGCGCGGCGACTCGATGAACCTCTACACCGGCGACCACCGCATCCTGACCTAGCTCGCCGCCGGTGCTCGTGAGTGGTAAGGCGAGTTAGAACTCGCCTTACCACTCACGAGGCGGAGGCGACCCAGTTGCCGTGGAAGCCGTTCGGCACGCGGTCGGGCAGGTGGACCGCCGCCACCGTCTCCAGCGTGCCCGCGTCCAGGACGGTCAGGTCGCTGCGCCGGGTCGCCGGGTCGAACACGAAGCCCAGCAGAACCCCGTCGTCCTCCGCCGCGTCTTCGTGGCAGGGGACGAACACGAATTCGCCGGGCTGCCGTCCCGCGCCGAACGCGCGCTCGGCACGGGCACCCGTCTGGAAGTCGTGCTTGTACAGCGAGCCGCCGGGCTCCGCGCCGCCGTCGGCCGACATCGCGTAGCCGTAGCGGTGGCGGCGGCCGACCAGGCGCTCGTCGACGCGCGGGAACTCCTGGCCGCGGTCGTCGAGCCGCTCCTCCAGGACCTTGCCCGCGGCCAGGTCGACGGTCCAGCGGTCCAGCGTCGGGCCGCCTTCGCCGGGGCCGTGCAGCTCGGTGTCGAACATCTTCGGGTGGCGGACGACGTCGAGCACGATGCTGTCGCCGTCGTCGTAGGCGTTGAGCGGGTGGAAGACGTAGCACGGCTCGACCTCGAACCAGCGGACGTCGCCGTTGCCGCCCTCACGCGGCATGACGCCGATCCGGGCCGGGTACTTCGGGTTCCAGCGGTAGGGCAGGCCGCCGTTCGCGCCGATCTTGCGGGCCATCATCGCGGTCACCGGGTCCGGCACGCGGACCTTGCCGACCATGGCCGACACGACCAGCTTCGCCGGCGTCCGCAGCGCGTTCGGCACGCTGGCCGCGACCGCCATCTCGGCGTCGAAGGTGACCGGCAGGTCGTAGAACACGACGTGGTTCTCGGTCAGCGAGAAGTCGTGCATCATCGGCGACCCGGTGACCTCGACGTCGACCGTGCGGCGGGCGCGGCCTTCGACGTCGATCACCGAGTACTGGACCTTGTTCCCCATGCCGAAGAAGTACGAGACGGCGTGCAGTTCGCCGGTGCGCGGGTCGCGCTTGGGGTGGGCGGTGTAGCCGCCGGGCAGGGTGCCGTCGAAGTCGCAGCGGCCGACGGTGCCGAGCTCGTCGGTCAGCTCGTAGATCGGCGCGCCCGCCTCGACCAGGGCGAGGGTCTTGCCGGCGTGGCCGATGACGTTGGTGTTGGCGCCGAGCGCGTCCAGCCCGCAGAACCGGCTCGCGTCCTCGCCGTTCAGCGCCGCCGCGACGGCCGGGTTGCGGACCCAGCGGTTGCGGTACCACTCGGCCTTGCCGTCGCGCAGGCGGACGCCGTGGACCATGCCGTCGCCCATGAACCAGTGGTAGGCCGCCGGGTCGACCTCGGACAGCGGGTTGGGGCCGTTGCGCAGGTAGCGGCCGTCGAGGAAGTCGGGGATGTGCCCGGTGACGTCGAGATCGGTGATCGTGTGCTCCCGGCTGACCGGAGCGAAGTTTCCCTCGAGGAACTTGTTGCCCATGTGACCCCTCCACGGTTTCATAACTCGGTTATGGAACCAGGTATAACAGGGTTATGGGATACTGGCAAGCATGAGCCCGAAACCGCGCGCGACCGACGTCAAGGCCCGGCTCGTGGAAGCCGCCATCCGGCTGCTCGACGAGAGCGGTCCCGAAGCCCTGCAGGCCCGCAAGCTGGCCGCGGAGGTCGGCGTCTCGACGATGGCGGTGTACACGCACTTCGGCGGCATGGCCGCGCTGGTCGACGAGGTCGCGCGGGCCGGGTTCGTGCGGCTGTCGGAGTGGCTGGCGCAGGTCGGCGAGTCCGACGACCCGGTCGCGGACATCTTCAGCCTGGCCCGCACCTACCGGCAGGCGGTCGCCGAGCAGCCGCAGCTGTTCGCGGTGACGTTCGGCCAGTCCGCCCCCGGCGGCAAGCGGGCGACACTGTCCGACGTGACCACGGCGGAAGGCCGCGAAGCCGCCCAGGAGGGGCTGGAGGCGTTCGCCCCCATCGTCCGGGCCACCGAGCGGGCGATCGAGGCGGGCCGGTTCCGGCCCGCGGACGAGTACCAGGCCGCCGCCCAGCTGTGGAGCGCGCTGCACGGCTTCGTCACGCTGGAGGCGTCCGGCCACTTCGGCCCCGCCGAACAGGGCATAGACCACATTTTGCTCCCCCTCGGGATCACCATGGCGGTGGGTCTCGGGGACACTGTGGACCGGGCGCGGCGCTCGGCCGAGGCGGCGAAGGCGGCTTGGCGAGCGCGGACCGGAAACACCGGGCAGGGTGGTAACGATTGACCCGGTGAACAGGGGCGCGAGGGAACGCGGAGCGGCTGCGCGGCGTCTCTGATTACGGGGGCAGGGGGATGGAGACAGGGTGAACGAGGAAAACGAGGCCGGGGAGCCGGCCGGGACGGTCGCCGAGGCGGTCCAGGGCGCCCGGCGGTGGCTGAGCCGCCGGTCGGTGCTGATCGCGGGCGCGTCCGGGCTGGCCGTGACCGGCCTGGCCGTCGGCACGGCGACCGGCAAGCTGCCGTTCAGCCCGGCCCTGCAGCGCACGCTCGGCGTGACGTCGTCGAACCCGACGACCCAGCTGGGCAGCACCCGCGTCGAGCGCGTGTACTCCGCCGCGCGCGGCCGGATGGTCGACCTGGTGTTCATCCTGCCGTCGAAGACCCCGCCGAAGGGGCTGCCGATGTCGCTGGTGCTGCACGGCCTGCACGGCAACGCCCGCAGCGCGGCCCCGACCGGCACGCTCAAGCAGCTGGCCAGCGACGTCGCCCGCAAGGCGGTCCCGGCGTTCGGCTTCGTGGCCGTCGACGGCGGCGACAACTACTGGCACGAGGTCCACCCCGGCGACGACCCGATGGCGATGCTGCTGGAGGAGGTCCCGCAGTGGCTGCGGGCCCGCGGCTTCGCCGGCCCGACGGGGCAGCCGTTCGCCGCCACCGGCGTGTCGATGGGCGGGTTCGGCGCACTGGTGTACACGCGCCGCCGGGTCGAGCGGCGCCAGCCGCCCGCCGCGGTCGCGACGCTGGCCCCGGCCCTGATCACGTCGTGGCCGGAGATGGCCAAGCGGCACATCTTCACCGGCATCCAGGACTGGACGGCCCTGGACCCGCTGCGCCACATCGACGAGACCAAGGGCGTGCCCAACGGCATCTGGTGCGGCACGGAGGACTCGTTCATCACGGGCGTCCGCCGCTACATCGAGGAGGCCCACCCGGCGGTCGCGCACACCGCGCACGGCAAGCACGGCGACCCGTTCAACCGCACGGTGGTGCCCAGCTTGATCAGCTTCCTCGGCAAGCACGTCCCCCGCGCCGACTGACCCAGCCCTGCCGCCGCCCTCGTGAGTGGTAAGGCGGGTTCTAACCCGCCTTACCACTCACGAGCGGTTCAGCGGGTGAAGTGGATGCGGGTGATCGTGCGGCCCGGGATCCAGTACGTGCGGACCAGGTCGGCCAGGCGGTTGACCAGCAGGAGGCCGCGGCCGCCGAGGGTCGTCGCCGGTGGGGGGATGCGGCCGGCCAGTGGCTCGGTGATCGTGCCCGTGTCGGTCACCTCGCCGATCACCTGGGCCGGCTCCGCCCACAGGCGCAGCACGCCGGTGCCGCCGCCGTAGAGCACGCTGTTCGTGGTCAGCTCGGCGATCGCCAGCGCGAAGTCGTCGCGGCGGGGGCGGCGCAGACCGTGCCGGGCGGCCCAGATCTCCGCGAAGCCGCGCAACGACGCCAGCTGCCCGAGGTCGAACCCGCGCTCCACCGCGCCCGGTGGCGGTTCGAGGGGGCGGGTGAAGTCCGCGAGCACGCCGTCGGGGTTGAAGCGGGCGCTGCGGAACGGCCCGGCCAGGCCCCACAGCTCCGGGTGCGTCCGCTCGGCGTCGGCCAGGACCGGCGGCGGCAGTTCCCCGACGTCGTACGGGCAGAGCACCGCCAGGTCGCGCCCCGCGAAGGCGTGGTTGACCAGGGCCTCGTGCACCACGCACGCCGGGTACTCCGAGCCCGAGCGGCCGGCCCAGATCGGCTCGGCCACGATGCGCACCGGGCCCGGGTGCGCGCCGGCGAAGGCGTGCAGCACCGACGGCAGGATCGCGCCGGGATTGCGGCCCGCCCGCTCCATGTCGATCAGCCGGACCGCGTCCGCCCGGCCGGCCAGGGCTTTCTCGATCAGCCGCAGGTTGGGCCCGGGAACGGCGACGGCCGCGGGCTCACCCCGGTCGAGACCCTCACACAGATACGGAATGACACCAGCCAGGAACTCGGTGTCACCACGGTAGAAGAACGCGGGATGCCGGAACGGTCTGAGGGCATCTACCACGGGAGCTGCTTACCCCACCGGCGCCGGACTCAAACCCTCCGGACGGCGGCAAGTCACTCCACCCAGCGGCCGACCACCGAGATCAGCCAGAACCCCACCAGGGTCGCGAGGGCGAACAACAGGATCCAGTTGACCAGCTGACGCCGTCCGGTGACACCGCGGGCCTGCCGCAGCGCGAACCCCGCGACGACGAACAACGGCACCGGGATCAGCGGCAACGGCGACAGCCGGGACACCACGGCCACGACGCAGGTGCCGGTGAACACGGCCAGCACGCCCATGAGCACGCGGTCCAGCCGCGGGTACCGGTCGAAGACGGACGCGATCACGCGTTCGCTCAGCTCGCGGAACCCGAGGACGGGCCCCGCGGCGGGCTCGTCGGGTACCGGGGCCGGCGGTGGCGGCGCCTGCACGCCACCACCGGGAGCGGCCCCGGAACCCGGGAGGGAGTCAGCAGTCATTCAGCTTTCCTGTCGGGTCTCCGGCCCGGGCGGCCCGGAGACGCCCGGCGTCAGGCCGACTTCTCGCCGCGCTCGCTGCGCGCGCGCCGCGTCGGCTGCCGGGCGACGATCGTCGGGTTCACGTTCTCCCGGACGGTCTGCTCGGTGATGACGACCTTCGCCACGTCGTCGCGGCTCGGGATGTCGTACATCACCGGCTGGAGCACTTCTTCCATGATCGCCCGCAGGCCGCGAGCGCCGGTGCCGCGCAGAACCGCCTGGTCGGCGATGGCCTCGAGCGCGGTCTTGGTGAACTCGAGCTCGACGTTGTCCATCTCGAAGAGCTTCTTGTACTGCTTCACCAGGGCGTTGCGCGGCTGGGTCAGGATGTTGACCAGCGAGTCCTTGTCCAGGTGGTTCACCGTCGCCACGACCGGGAGCCGGCCGATGAACTCCGGGATCAGCCCGAACTTGATCAGGTCCTCGGGCATGGTGTCGGAGAAGACGTCGCTCTCCTCGATCTCGGACTTGGTGCGGATCTCCGCGCCGAAGCCGAGGCCGCGCTTGCCGACCCGCTCGTTGATGATCTTCTCCAGCCCGGCGAACGCGCCGGCCACGATGAACAGCACGTTCGTCGTGTCGATCTGGATGAACTCCTGGTGCGGGTGCTTGCGGCCGCCCTGCGGCGGGACCGAGGCGGTGGTGCCTTCGAGGATCTTCAGCAGCGCCTGCTGGACGCCCTCGCCGGAGACGTCCCGGGTGATCGACGGGTTCTCGCTCTTGCGGGCGATCTTGTCGACCTCGTCGATGTAGATGATCCCGGTCTCGGCCCGCTTGACGTCGTAGTCCGCCGCCTGGATGAGCTTGAGCAGGATGTTCTCGACGTCCTCGCCGACGTAGCCCGCCTCGGTCAGCGCCGTGGCGTCCGCGATGGCGAACGGCACGTTCAGCAGCTTCGCGAGCGTCTGCGCCAGGTAGGTCTTGCCGCACCCGGTGGGACCGAGCATCAGGATGTTCGACTTGGCGAGCTCGACCGACTCCTCCTTGGAGTCCTTCGGCCCGGCCTTGTCGTCTGCCTGGATCCGCTTGTAGTGGTTGTAGACCGCTACCGCGAGGGTCCGCTTGGCGTCTTCCTGCCCGATGATGTACTGCTCGAGGAACTCGTGGATGTCGGCGGGCTTGGGCAGCTCGTCGAGCTTGACGTCGCCGGCCTCGGCCAGCTCCTCCTCGATGATCTCATTGCAGAGGTCGATGCACTCATCGCAGATGTAGACCCCGGGGCCGGCAATGAGCTTCTTCACCTGCTTCTGGCTCTTCCCGCAGAAAGAACACTTCAGCAGGTCTCCGCCGTCACCGATCCGTGCCATGGCCGTTGACCTCGTCCCCTCCGGCGCGGGTTTCCGCGCCTGACGTGTGTTGCGACGGTGCGACCCGGCCGGTCACGCCGGACCGGGCGGAGCCTCACGCATTGCCACTGACGGTACCCGTCCGATGCCGCGGGCGGGAACACCCACGAACTCCGGCAGCACGTCAGAGGACGACCCTAAACCAGGATGCCGGTGTGTGTCGTCTTCTCGACACACACCGGCCTGGCGGATCTACAGAGCCGACGCCTTACGGTACGGCAGCACCTCGTCGATGATGCCGTACGCCTTGGCCTCCTCGGCGGTCAGGATCTTGTCCCGCTCGATGTCGGTCTTGATCTGGTCCGGGTCCTTGTTCGTGTGCTTGGCCAGGATGACCTCCATCTGGCGCCGCACCCGCTGGATCTCGTTCGCCTGGATCTCCAGGTCGGAGACCTGGCCGTAGGTGCCCTCGGTGGCCGGCTGGTGGATCAGCACGCGCGAGTTCGGCAGCGCGTAGCGCTTGCCCGGCGTGCCGGCCGACAGCAGCACCGCGGCGGCCGAAGCGGCCTGGCCGAGGCAGTACGTCTGGATGTCCGGGCGGACGAACTGCATCGTGTCGTAGATCGCCATCAGCGAGGTGAACGAGCCACCCGGCGAGTTGATGTAGATCAGGATGTCGCGGTCCGGGTCCTCGTGCTCGAGGTGCAGCAGCTGGGCCATCACGTCGTTGGCCGACGCGTCGTCCACCTGCACGCCGAGGAAGATGACCCGCTCTTCGTACAGCTTGTTGTACGGGTTCGACTCCTTGACGCCGTAGCTGGTGCGCTCGACGTAGGAGGGCAGGATGTACCGCGACTGGGGGATGTTCGGTGCCCGGAAGTCGTCACCCGGGAGCCTGAAGTTGCTCATCGAAAGTCTCCTTGGTGCTTCGGGCTCAGCGCGAGCCCGGGCGGGCGATGTCGGCGGTGAGGACGTGGTCCACGAAGCCGTAGTCCTTCGCCTCCTGCGCGGTGAACCAGCGGTCGCGGTCGCCGTCCTTGATGATCTGCTCGACCGTCTGGCCGGTCTGGTCCGCGGTGATCTGGGCCAGCTCGCGCTTCCACTTGTTGAACAGGTCCGCCTGGATGGCGATGTCCGACGCGGTGCCGCCGACGCCGGCCGACGGCTGGTGCATCAGGATGCGCGCGTGCGGGAGGGCGTACCGCTTGCCCGGCGTGCCCGAGGACAGCAGGAACTGCCCCATCGAGGCCGCCATGCCCATCGCGTAGGTCGCCACGTCCGGGCGGATCAGCTGCATGGTGTCGTAGATGGCGAACCCGGCGGTGACCGAACCACCCGGCGAGTTGATGTAGAAGCGGATGTCGGACTCGGCGTCGTCGGCGTCGAGCAGCAACAGCTGCGCGGTGATCCGGTTGGCGACCTCGTCGTTGACCTCGGAACCGAGGACGACGATGCGCTCCTGGAGCAACCGCTCGAACACCGAGTCGGTGAGGTTGAGCCCTGCGGTGCCGGTCCGCGCCTCGGGCGTGTGCTGCGTCACGTCTGCCTGCCTTTTCGCCGGCGGCGGCCCGGTGCTGACGGCCGCCGCTGTCGTTTCAGATGCTTGAGATCTTGTATCCGACCCTAACGAACTCGGGCGGTGCAGAATGCCTGACACCGCCCAAGTTCGCTCACAGCTTCACTCCGCCGGAGTCTTCGCCGCCTCGTCGGTGACCTGCGTCTCCTCGGTTGCCAGCTCGTCGCTGCCGAACAGCTCCGAAAGGTCGACCTCGGCACCCGAACCGTCGGTCACGGTCGTCTTGCGGACGACCGAGGCGAGGGCCTTGCCGCGCCGCACGTCGGCGTAGATCGCGGTCAGCTGGCCGGACTGCTGGGCGCGCTGGACGTACTCGTCCGGGCTGATCCCGAAGCGCTGGGCCTGGTAGATGATCCGCTCGGTGAGCTCGCCGTCGTTGACCGACACCTCGTCCCGGTCGGCGATGGTGTCCAGCAGCAGCTGCGTGCGGACGGCCTTCTCCGACTCGGTGCGGGTCTCCGCGTCGAACTCCTCGAGCGTGCGGCCCTCGGCCTCGAGGGCCTTCGCGAACTGGGCCTCGTCGTGGTCGAACGGGTGGATCGCGTCGTGCTTGCGGTTCTCGATCTCGGCGTCGAGGACCTTCTCCGGGATCGGCACCTCGGTGCGCTCCAGGAGCTCGTCGAGCACCTTGTCGCGGGCCTGGACACCCTGCTGCATCTTCTTGACGCGGCCGAGCCGCTCGCGCAGGTCGTTCTTCAGCTCTTCGATCGTGTCGAACTCGCTGGCCATCTGGGCGAACTCGTCGTCGGCCTCGGGCAGCTCGCGGGTCTTGACCGACTGGACGGTCACGGTCACCTCGGCGTCCTTGCCGGCGTGCTCCCCGGCGACGAGCTGGGTGGTGAACGTCTTGGTCTCGCCGGCGGTCGCGCCCACGATGGCCTCGTCGATGCCGTCGACGAGCTGGCCGGAGCCGATCTCGTAGGACAGCCCGGTGGTGCTCGCCTCCTCGACGGTCTCGCCGTCGACGGTCGCGGACAGGTCGATCGAGACGAAGTCGCCGTTCTCGGCCGGGCGCTCGACGCCGGTCAGCGTGCCGAAGCGGGCGCGCAGCTCGTCGAGCTGCTCGTCGACCTCCGCGTCGGTCAGCTCGACGTCGTCGACGGTGATCGCGAAGCCGTCCAGGTCGGGCAGCTCGATCTCCGGGCGCACGTCGACCTCGGCGGTGAACTCGAGCACGTCGCGGTCCTCGAGCTTGGTCACGTCGAACTCGGGGTTGCCGAGCGTGCGGACCTCGTTGGCGCGGACGGCCTCGATGTACTTGGCCGGGATGGCCTCGTTGACGACCTCGTCGAGCACCGGGCCGCGCCCGATCCGGCTTTCCAGGACGCGAGCGGGCGCCTTGCCGGGCCGGAAGCCCGGGATGCGCACCTGCTGGGCGATCTTGCGGTAGGCGCGGTCGAAGTTCGGCTTGAGCTCGTCGAACGGCACCTCGACATTGATCTTGACTCGCGTCGGGCTGAGCTGCTCGACGGTGCTCTTCAAGGTCTTCTCCTCGAGCGGTAACGATTGTGGTGGACAATCCGGCGGAAATGGCCCCGCCTGGCGTGCAGGCCGGGACGTCCGAGTCTAGGCCAGTGGCCTCCGCCACCGGGCCGGGGGCCACCTGCGCGGTCAGGCGCCCAGCATCCGGCCGATCACCCAGCGCATCTGGCCGCTCGCGTGCGCCACCGACCCGCTGGGCTGCACGAGGTGCGACAGCAGCAGCCGGACGAAGGCCTCGACCGCGACCGTCCACTCCGAGAGGCTCAGCCCGACCTCCGGGTAGCTCCGCGCGAACAGGGCCGCCACGGTGTCGACCGAGCGCTCCAGCACGCCCTCGGGCCGGGTGGTGAGCAGCGGGAGGAAGTCGTCGCGGCCACCCTTCGGGCAGCCGAGCGCGACCAGCAGCAGCGGGTTGGCCCTCGCCGCTTCGAGCGTCTCGCGGAAAGCGGCGGTGACGCCGTCGACCGCGCGGCCGGGGTGGGCGGCGGCGACCTCGGTCAGCCGCTCGGCGAACCGCTCGGTTTCCCGCAGCAGCAACGCCTCGGCCAGCTCGGCCTTGGAGCCGAGTTCGTTGTAGACGGTCTGCCTGCTGACGCCGACGTGCGCGGCCAGCTTGCCCATCGTCACGGCGGCCCAGCCGTCGCCGGCGACGAGCTCGGCGGCCGCGTCCAGCAGCCGGTCCCGGGTGCGTGCCGGGGCGGGAGGGGTGACGGCCTTCACAAGGGCAGCTTACCTGCCGCTTGCGTTCGGCTGGCCCAGACCTTTTTTCGGAGCCTGGCACGTCGTTTACAAATGACGGCGCGTTGTCTACGGTGACTCCCGCCTCGCCAGGAGCTTCTCGACCGAGGAGACCGCTCGATGCCCGTCGTCGATACCCCGCCGCGCGGCTCCCGGACGTCCGGATCCCCGCCGTCGCCGCCCGGCCGCCGCCCGGTGCCCTCGCCCCGGATCCCGTTGCCGCGCCTGTCGGTCCCGACGCTCCTGTTGTTCGCCGGCGGCGTCGCGCTGTGGGTCACCGCGACCTGGCTGCTGCTGGCCGGGATCGCGCCGCCGGTGTTCACCGTGCCGCTGCACGCGATCGTCACCTTCACGATGTTCACCGTGGTGCACGAATCGGCCCACCACGCCGCAGGGAAGCTGACATGGGTCAACGAGCTGCTCGGCCGGCTGGCGATGCCGTTCGTCGCCGCGTACGCGTCGTTTCCGCTGCTGCGATTCGTCCACAGTGAACACCACCGCAACACGAACGCGGACTCGCACACCGATCCGGACGCGTGGACGTCGCAGGGATCCTGGTGGTCGCTGCCGTTCCGCTGGCTCACCATCGACTTCTGGTACGCGCACTTCTACACCTCCCGCGCGCGCAGCAGGCCCGCGCCGGAGCGGGCGGAGTCGATCGTGCTGCTGTCGCTGGCGTTCGCCGCCGCCGCGCTCCTGGTCGCCTGCGGCCACGGCACCGAGCTGCTGCTGGGGTACGTGCTGCCGCAGCGGATCGGGCTGGCCGTGCTCGCGTGGTGGTTCGACTGGCTGCCCCACCACGGCCTGCCCGCGGCGAAACCGCGGGACAAGTTCGGCACCACGCGGGTGCGGGTGGGGCTGGAGTGGCTGATGACGCCGATGATGCTGTTCCAGAACTACCACCTGGTGCACCACCTGCACCCCGCCGTGCCGTTCTACCGCTACCTGCGGGCGTGGCGCGACAACCGGGACGCCTACCTGGCCCGCGACGTCCCGATCATCACGGCGTGGGGCCGGGAGCTGACCCCGGCGGAGTACCGCGCGTGGCGGCGGCTGGCCGACGGCCTCGGCGACCAGGACCCGGGTCCCGAACCGCCGCAGCTCGGGCCGAGCCGGTTCCACCGGCTGCGGGTGCGGGAGGTCCGGCCGCTGACCGCGGACGCCGTCGCGATCACCTTCGACGTCCCGCCGCCGCTGGCACCGGAGTTCCGCTTCACCGCAGGCCAGCACGTGGCCGTCCGCGCGGTGGTCGACGGCCACCCGGTGCGGCGGACGTACTCGATCTGCGCGCCGGCGGACTCCGGCGAGCTGCGGATCGCGGTGAAGCGGCGGGCCGGCGGCGCCTTCTCCGGCTTCGCGACCACGACGCTGGCCGCGGGCGACCACCTCGACGTGCTGCCGCCGTCGGGCGCCTTCACGCACGTCCCGAACCCGGCGCGGACCGCGCACTACGTCGCGCTGGCGGCGGGCAGCGGGATCACGCCGGTGCTGTCCATCCTGGTCAGCACGCTCACCGCGGAGCCGCACAGCCGGGCGACGCTGCTCTACGTCAACACCTCGGGCGCGACGACGCTGTTCGCGCCGGAGCTCACCGCGCTCGCCGAGGGGTTCGGCGGGCGGCTGCACGTCGTCCACTACCGCACCGACGAGCGCGACCCGGACCTGCACGCGCACCGGCCGCGGCACTTCGACACGGTCGGCGAGGCGCTCGCCATCTCGCACGAGCGCTACCAGCGCGGGCGGCTCGACGGGACGCGGCTGCGCGCGCTGCTGCAGAACCGCCTGCACCCGGCGAAGGTCGACGAGTGGTTCCTGTGCGGGCCGCGCGGCCTCCTGGACATGGCCCGGCGCACCCTGGCCGACGCGGACGTCCCGGAGGAGAACGTCCACTTCGAACTGTTCCGCGGCGCGGCGCCCCCGAGCGACCCGGCCGGCGCGGCGGCGACGGTGGCGGTGACGCTGGGCGGCGCGACGACGTGCGTGCCGGCCGAGGCGGGTGAGACGGTCCTGGACGCGGCCCTGCGGGCGGGCTTCGAGGTGCCGTACTCGTGCACCGGCGGCGCGTGCGGCACGTGCCGGGCGACGCTGGTGCACGGCCAGGTCGACATGGACGTCCGCTACGCGCTGACCGAGGACGACGTCGCGGCGAACCGGATCCTGACCTGCCGCTCCCGGGCGACGACCCCGGAGGTCGCGGTCGACTACGACCGCCGCTGACCTCCGGGCCGCCGGGACCGGCCGGGTCAGCCGGGTCAGCCGGTCCTGGTCGGGGCGCCCGAGGGCGGGGTGCCCTGGCCGCCGCCCGGGCCCTGGCCCTGGCCTTGGCCGCCCGACTCGCCGTCCGTCACCGACGTCGCCGTCGCCGTGCTGCCGGACTCCGTGGCCACCACCGTGACCGTGTCGCCCGTGGCCAGGCCGGTCGCCTGGGCCGACGTGATCGTGTACGTCTTCGAGAACCCGTCGTCGCTCTTGGCGGTCAGGGACGTCGCGCTCAGCTCCGTCACCTCGCCCGTCTGCATGATCTTCGTGACGTAGCCGCCGTTGCCGTCGGACGCCACGTACTCGCCGTGCAGCGCCCCGCCCAGACCGCCGCCCGGCATTCCACCGGGACCGCCCATCGCCCCGCCCGGGCCGGCCTGCGCGTCGGTGGCCGCCGAGGAGGACGAAGCGGCCCAGACCGCCGCTCCCCCGCCGGCCACGATCACCGCCGCGACGGCACCCGCCGCGACCTTTCTCCCCGGCGACCAGGCCGGCTTCGGGGCCTGGCCCGGTGCCGGCGCCGCGCCCCACGTCTGGTCCGGAGTGGACGGTGCCTGCGGTGTGGTCATGTGCTGCTCCTTCACGAGATCCTTCGGTGCGATCCACGGTGGAGCCGTTCGCTGTGCGCGGACTGTGCCCGCCGTCAGCCGTTCCTGTGACCGGAGGAACCGGACATCCCGTCCCGGGCCGGTCACCGCACAGCCGCCTCACAGGCAGCACACAACCCGCACACACGGCGCGGACGGACGCTGAACCCATGGCCGCGCGAACCGTTCCAGCACGCCCCCGCCGGGGGCGGCTCTCGCTGCGCGCGAAGCTGACCGGCTCGATGGTCGTGCTGCTCACCGTGGTGTGCCTGCTCGTCGGCGTGGTCAGCGAGTTCGCGCTCGACCTGTTCCTCACCCGCCAGATCGACCAGCAGCTCTCAGCCGCGGCGAACCGCTCGCTGGTCTTCGCGAGCAACACCCGGCCGCCGGACGGCGGGCCGCCGCCGCAGCAGCAGGGCGCGCACCCGCTCGGGCAGAACGTCGGCACGGTCAGCGCCACCTTCTCGGGGCAGGTGCTCGTCCACGACGACAGCATCGCCGAGCACGGCGGCCGGCTGTACCTCACCGCGGACCAGCAGGCGCTGATGCTCTCCGTGCCGGCCGACGGCAAGCCGCACACGATGTCCTTCGCCGACCTCGGCGAGTACCGGCTGATGGCGCTGCCGGTCGCCGGCACGTCCGACGTGGTGGTGACCGGCCTGCCGATGAAGCCGGTCACCGACACGCTGCTCACCGTCGGGCTGATCCTGTTCGGCGTCGCCGCGGCGGGCGTGCTCGGCGTGGCCTTCCTCGGCGCGTTCGCGGTCCGCCGCACGCTGCGCCCGCTCGACCGCGTCGCGGCCACCGCGGGGCGCGTCACCGAGCTGCCGCTCGACCGCGGCCAGGTGGCGCTGTCCATCCGGGTCCCGGAGGGCGACACCGACCCGCGGACCGAGGTCGGCCAGGTCGGCTCGGCACTGAACCTGATGCTGGGCCACGTCGCCCAGGCCCTCGAAGCGCGCCACGACAGCGAAATCCGGGTCCGGCAGTTCGTCGCGGACGCCAGCCACGAGCTGCGCACGCCACTGGCCGCCATCCGCGGGTACGCCGAGCTGGCCGCCCGCGGCAGCGCGCTGGTGCCGCCGGACGTCGCGCACTCGATGGGCCGGATCCAGTCCGAAGCCGTCCGGATGTCGTCGCTGGTCGAGGACCTGCTGCTGCTCGCGCGGCTCGACGCGGGCCGTCCCCTCGACGTGCGCGAGGTCGACCTGACCCGCCTGGTCGCCGACGCGGTCGGCGACGCCCGGGTCGCCGGGCGCGAGCACCGGTGGCTCCTGGAACTGCCCCCGGAGCCGGTGCTCGTGCTCGGCGACGTCCAGCGCCTGCACCAGGTGCTGGCGAACCTGCTGGCCAACGCCCGCACGCACACCCCGCCCGGCACGGCGGTGGTGACGGCGCTCGCCCGCTCCGCGGACGGCAGCGCCGTGCTCACGGTGACCGACAACGGCCCCGGCATCGCACCGGACCTGCTGCCGGACGTCTTCGAGCGCTTCGCGCGCGGCGACTCGTCGCGCTCCCGCAACGCCGGCAGCACCGGGCTCGGGATGGCGATCGCGTCCGCCGTCGTCGTCGCCCACCACGGCACGATCGAGGTGCACAGCCGGCCCGGCCGGACGGAGTTCGCGGTGCGCCTGCCCGTGGCCGTGCCCGCACAGCGCGTGCACAGCATCGGCACAACGCTGCCCCAGCTGGGCACCGGAAGCTGATCACATGACCGCTCTGGCGTCCCGCGACACCGTGACAACCCCCGTACTCCCGGCCCGCCGTTCCTGGTACTCACCGCTGCTGGCCGTCCTCCTGCTCGGCACCGCCGTGCTCTACCTGTGGGGGCTCGGCGCCTCCGGCTGGGCGAACGCGTTCTACTCCGCGGCGGCCCAGGCGGGCTCGCAGAGCTGGAAGGCGCTGTTCTTCGGCTCCAGCGACGCGGCCAACGCCATCACGGTCGACAAGACCCCGGCCGCGCTGTGGGTGATGGGGCTGTCGGCGCGGCTGTTCGGCGTGAACGCGTGGAGCATCCTGGTGCCGCAGGCGCTGATGGGCGTGGGCTCGGTCTGGCTGCTGTCGGCGGCCGTCCGCCGCTCGTCCGGCCCGGCGGCCGGGCTCCTCGCGGGCCTGGTGCTGGCCCTGACCCCGGCCGCCGCGCTGATGTTCCGGTTCAACAACCCGGACGCGCTGCTCGTGCTCCTGTTGGTGGCGGGCGCTTATTGCGTCGTCCGGGCCTGCGAGAAGGCGAGCCCGCGCTGGCTCGCGCTGGCCGGTGCCGCGGTCGGCTTCGGCTTCCTGGCGAAGATGCTGCAGGCGTTCCTGGTGCTGCCCGCGTTCGCCGTCGCCTACCTCGTCGCCGCGCCGGTGTCGCTGGGCAAACGACTGCTGCACCTGCTGGGCGCGCTGGTCTCGACGCTGCTGGCGGCGGGCTGGTACCTGGTGGTCGTGGCGCTGTGGCCGGCGGCGTCGCGCCCCTACATCGGCGGGTCCCAGACGAACTCGCTGTGGGAGCTGGTGTTCGGCTACAACGGCTTCGGCCGCATCACCGGCGACGAGGTGGGCAGCGTCGGCGGCGGCGGGGGCCGCGGCTGGGGGTCGACCGGCCTGACCAGGCTGTTCGGCAGCGAGATGGCGGGCGGCATCGCCTGGCTGCTGCCGGCGGCGCTGCTGGCGCTGGGCGCGGGCCTGTGGTTCACCCGCCGCGCCCCGCGCACGGACGCGGCCCGGGCGGCACTGCTCCTGTGGGGCGGCTGGCTGCTGGTGACGGCCCTGGTGTTCAGCTACATGGGCGGCATCATCCACCCGTACTACACGGTGGCACTGGCCCCGGCGGTGGGCGCGCTGACCGGCACGGCGGCGGTCCAGTTGTGGCGGATGCGAGCCCACCCGGCGGCGTCGGGTCTGCTCAGCGGCGGCGTGGCGTTGACAGCGTTGACGGCGTACCTGCTGCTGGGTTCGTCCTGGCAGCCGTGGCTGGCCCCGACGGTCCTGGTGGGCGGCCTGCTGGCCGCGGTGGCGCTGTTCTTCGCGGCCCACCTGACCCGCTGGGCGGCCTCGTTCGTGGCCATCTTTTCGCTGGTGGTCCTGCTTTCGGGTACGGGCGCTTACACGCTAGCCACGGCATCGACACCCCACAGCGGCGCAATCCCCTCGGCCGGCCCGACGTCCGGCTTCGGCGGCCGCGGCGGCTTCGGCGGTCCCGGCGGCCCGGGCTCGCTGCTTTCGACGACGCTGCCCGGCGAATCGCTCACGGCGTTGCTGAAGCAGGAGGCATCCCGGTACACCTGGACGGCCGCCACGGTGCTGTCGAACGCGGCGGCGGGTTACCAGCTGGCGAGCGGGGCACCGGTGCTGGCGGTGGGCGGGTTCAACGGAACGGACCCGTACCCGACGCTGGCCCAGTTCCAGCAGTACGTGGCGAACGGACGGATCCACTACTTCCTGGGCGAGGGCATGACGATGCGGGGCTCGACCGGCTCGGACGCGGCCCAGCAGATCGCCGAGTGGGTGGCATCGCGGTATCAGGCGTCCACAGTGGACGGGGTAACGGTCTACGATCTCACCACGGCCGTGTGACCGACGAAAGTTCCCTGGCCCGCACCTGCCTTGTTTGGCAAAATGATGTGGCCCCGGCGAACAGGAGTGCCTGCTGTGACCGAGCCCGATCTCAGGCCGGCCCGCACAGACGACGTGAATCCGTTCGCGACGACCTTCGGCGACCGCCGATTCCTCACCGATCGGCTACATCGCCAGCGGAACGGCCTCGGTGTGCTGTTCGTCGCCTGGTTGGGCGACCGGCCGGCCGGAGATGTCTACCTGTGGCTGGAGCGGGCCGAGGAGGAGGCGATCCGTTGGCACCTGCCTGGCGTAGCGCTGCTGACGCATTTGGAGGTGGTTGGGGATTTGCGCAACCGTGGGCTGGGGAGTGCCCTAATCCATGCTGTCGAACGTTACCTCGTGGAGGAGGGACATGAGCGGGTCGCGTTGGCGGTCCGCACCGACAACGTTGGTGCGGCGCGCTTGTACCGCCGGTTGGGTTATTGGGACTGGGGCCACGGTGAGGTCATCTGCTACGCGCGGACGACCTTGCCTGACGGCCGGGTCCGGTCAGAAGCCGAATTCTGTCACGTTCTGGTGAAGCAACTGGGGCCGGTGCTGCCCGTGCAAAGGGGCGGAATTCGTCCGATCGAAGCTTCTCGCTCAAGGTGATCCCGGACTCGACGCCGCGGTGCACGAGGTGGTCGATGCCGAGGGTCACCAGGGCATCGTCGAGACCGAGCGACTCTCGGCGGATCGCCTTGGAGATCAACCTACGCCAGAGAACGGTGTCCGCTTGCCAGGCTTGCATGTACTGCACGCAGAGCTCGGGGCGGATGAGGTGGCTGCGCCCGATAGATGCCTTCAGCGCGGCGATCATCCGCCTCTTCTGGCCCGGTTCGATCCTGGACGCTGCAACCTGCCCGATCGTCGTACTGATGATTCGCCGCCGCTCTCCCAGGAATTCAGTCCAGTAGGCGTCGTCGGCGTCCACCAGGCCGTAACCGTTGTCGAGTAGGCCGTAGACCCCTTCGGCGAGGGTGTCTCCCAGCTCCTCACCACGAGCGCGCCGCGGATCCCGGAAAGGATCATAGTCGTACTGCAGCGCGGTCCCGGTGACAGCGGAGGGCCGAAGTCTTCGCCCGTCCAGGAGAAAAAACCAGTCTTCGTTGTAGATGTTGGGAAAGAACGAGCCGAATGCAGATTCGCCGACCACCATCGCGCCGCCGCCGATGAAGGTGTCTTGGGCGGCACCGATCGCCCGGAGCGCGTGACAGACGACCGAGTTGTCCGGCATACCGGCGTTCGCAAGGCCGACGACCGAAGATTTCTCCAGAAGACCGGCGGCCGCCCTGAGGTTGTCGACTTCCGGCAAGAGGATATCGTCGTCGAAGAAAAGGATTCGTTTCCAGCCCGCCAGTGCCGCGATCAGAAGGCCGAGGTTCCGCTTTCGACTGGTGTCGACGTTGCGATGAAACCTGCTGTGACGAAGGAGTTGATCAGTCGCAAACCGGGGAATGATGTTATCGGGCACTTTGCCGATATCCAGGGCCACAACCTCAACGCCGGCACGGGCCGCACGTGAGGCGGCGTGCTCGACATTGGCTCGCAAACTGCACAACAACAACAGGTGCGCACCGAGGCGCTTCGCCGCCTCGATGGCCTGATCCAGGTAGGCGGGCGGACGGCCGTTCGGCACGATTATCGCATCCAACTGCGCCCATGGCGCAAACTGGGCAGCCACGTATTTCAGCAGATGGCGATGCGAAAGCTGCTGGCTAGGCATTAGGCGTCAGCCTCGGGCCACTCGTGCAGCCGGTTGTCCTCAACGGTCCAATCGGGAGTCAGCCCTGACGAACCGGTAACGGGGATGCGACTGACGATGCTGAAGTTCTCCGCGCCGCTGAATCGTTCACGCAGGTACTCCCAGTTCCGATCACGGAAACGGCGGTCGGTCAGCGCCCGGACCGCACCATAGGTGCCACGGCCGTACATGCCATTGCACACGGTCACAGTGCGCTTCCGGTTGAACGGACTCACACATCGGTAGAAGAGCGCCACGTCCTCGAGGAGATGGCCGGCGCCGTCGAGCCGGGACCTGAAGAGGCGGGTCTCGCCGTCCTCCTCCACGGAGAAGCCGTTGTTCTCGGGTTCGTCGTCGCGGCTGACCTGCCTCACGGGAAGGCCGGTGCGCTGCATCACTTCCTTGGTCACGGGGTTCCAATCCACACCACCGAGCAGGATCAGGTGCGTCGTGTAGTCGTCCGTCAGCAGGTTCTCGGTGGTGCGGAACCGCACCTCGTTGTCGAGGTTCCGCGACCGGATGTGGCCGTGCAGTTCGATCAGCGCATCCAGATCGGCGTAGGTGTACAGGGACACGTAGTCGGCGTTCTCGGGATCCGCGTAAGTGAGGTTCCTCCGGTGCTCTTCCGGGAGCCGGGCACAGACGATCGTGATGTCCTCGTCGTCCCGGAACTGCCAGAAGTCCGGCCGGGCCGGCGCCGGCTCGGCGAGCTCGCCTTGATCGCGCAACGAGAGCAGCTCGGCCTGCAGTTCCTTGCGGCGGACTTCCTCGACGTCCGTCAGTTGCTCTACAGGCAGGAGACGGACGGTGTCACCCGCCACGGACCGACGGGTGGCGAACAAAGCTGCGTAGGCATTCAAGCGGTGGCTTGGCGGCACGACCGGCTTGTCGGCGTTCTCCCACGACGAGATGAGCGAGACGCTGAGTGGCTTCGACCCGCCGAGGGCCTGGCCCAGCTGAGCCTGGGTGATACCCGCCTCTTCCCTCAGCGCGCGCAGACGGCGTGCAAGCGCAGGCCGCGGCTCGGCTCGGGACATGACTGGCCACCCTTCGGGGAAGTTCAGTATAGTTCAGTAGAGGTAGGTAAGGGCAAAGACCCTACCCAACCTGCTCCGCCTTCCCCGGGCGCCACGCCGCAGTAGGGACTGAACCGTTATCACGTGCGCGAAATCCGCCTGGCACCAAACGGGTAACACCCCATACATCCCGGTTGTTCGCCACACTCCAGCGCCATACAGTCGGCTTGACTGAAACTTCAGTTCCGCCCCTGAAAGGGCAGGTGCGAGCCATGGACATCTCGGCCGACTTACCCCGGCACCGGGCCATCGTAGCGGTCGACATCGAAGCGTCGACCGACCGGACGAACTCGGTGCGTACCCAACTCCGGATCGCCCTCTTCGAGCTGCTCGACGAAGCCCTCGCCGCCGGCGGGATCGGCCGGAAGCACCGGGATCCGTTCGTCGACCGCGGGGATGGGGCGCTCTGCCTCATCCGGCCGCACGACCAGCTTCCCAAGACGCTGCTGCTCACCACGGTCGTGCCCGCGCTGGCCGAACTGCTCGCCGGGCACGCCGGCAGCCGGCCCGAGCTCGCCTTCCGGTTGCGGGTTGCCGTGCACGCCGGTGAGGTGCACCGCGATGCCCGGGCCTCCTACGGGGAAGACGTCGACATCGCGTGCCGGCTGGTCGACTCCCAGGAGCTCCGGCGACGCCTCGGCCAGACCGCCGACTGGCTCGCTTTGGCTGTCTCGCAGGAGATCCACCGCTCGGTCGTGCGGCACGGCTATCCCGGGATCGATCGCAGCGCCTTCACCAGGGCCGTCCACTTCAAGCTCGGTGACGAACGGCTGCGCGGCTGGCTCTACACGCCCGAGACACGAGCACCTCGACAAGGTATGACCGCGTAGCCGAGCCCCCTGGGAAGGTGGCACGCCATGCACGAGGACGGCTTCCGGGCCCTGCTGGGCGAGGACGGCCGCCGGGAACTGGATGCGCTGGCGACCCCGCGGACCTTCCGCCGGGCCGACCTGCTCTGCCGCGAAGGCGATTCGTCGAGAAGCGTTCTGATGCTGCTGTCCGGACGGGTGCGCATCACGAGCGTGACACCCGACGGCCGTGAGGTCGTCCTCGGCGTGCGCGAAGGCGGCGACATCGTCGGCGAGCTGGCCGCGATCGAAGACCGGTCGCGGTCGGCGACCGTCGAGGCGCTCGGGGACGTCAGGGCGCTGGAAGTCCCCGGCAGCACGTTCGTCGAGCTGTGCCGCGGCAACGCGCGGATCGCCTGGGCGCTCGTTGTGGTGCTGAGCGGACGGTTGCGCGGCACCGACCGGCAGTGGCTGGACCTCACCGGCGGATCCTCGATCCGCCGCGTCGCCGCTCAGCTGATGTTGCTCGCCGTGCGGCTCGGGGTGCACCGGAACGGGACGGTCGAGATCGCGATCCCGGCGACCCAGGCGGAACTGGCGATGACCGCGGGACTGTCCCGCGAATCCTGGGCCCGTGCCACGCGGGAACTGCGCCGGACGGGAGTCATCAGCACCGGCCGGATGCGGGTGACGATCCACCGCCCGGCCGAACTTCGGCGGCTGGCGGAGTGAATCCCGCGCTCTGTGCCGGATGACACAGACCCCGGCGCCGCCCGGAGGTTTCCTGGATTCACCGAGGAGGAGGCACCCATGGACCCCAACCCGACCGCACCACGCCACAGCCGCTGGCGCCGCGGCATCTACGCAGCCTGGCTCGTCATCCCGTTCACCGCCTCGCAGGTCTGGGCCCTGCTCGTGCTGCTGCGGCTGGCGCCGCTCGGCGGCCTGCTGGGCCAGGCTTTCGCCGTGACACTGCTCGGGTCCGTCGTCGCGATCTGGGCGGGGTGGCGCTGGACCTGGCAGCTCGGCCGCGACCGGGACCGCCTGCCCGGCCCCGCCAAGACCCGGATCCCGACATGACGCCCGGCCTCGCGATCGTCGCGACCCTCGTGGCCGGCATCGCCGCCGGCCGTTTCTCACGCCACCTCGGCGGGCTTCTCCGCCGACGGCTCACCGGAAGGAACACGCACATGACCAGCACTCCGCGGCCGTCGTTCCCCGCACGGCTCTACCACTGGCGGTGGGAGATCCTGGCGGTGACGCTGCTGCCCTACGTCCTGGTGACGTTCGCGCTGTGGGCGGGCGCGCTGTGGACGTCGGTGCTCCTGGCCGCCGTCCTCGGCGTGGCGGTGCTGCGGCGTCGGCAGCTGCGGACCCGGATCCAGGCGATCCGCCTGCAGCACCGGCTGCGGGCGGTGTTCCCGCTGTTGCGCCTGCCCGGCCGACGCTGTCCGGCGATCCTGTGGAGCCGGCCCCGCGGCGAAGACATCGTCGTGTCGCTGTACGGCCGGGAAGCGTTCGAGGACCTGCACCGCCAGCGCACGGTGCTCGCGCGGGCGTGCTCCGTGCCCGACGTGTACGTCGACCGCCACCCCAGGTTCGCGAGCCTGGTCACCTTGACGATCAGCCCGACGGAGGCACCGCGCGAACTCGGCCGGGCCGTGCTGCCGAGCAACGTGGTGCCGCTGCGGGCGCACAGCTAGGCCACCGGGCCGCCCAGCACGTCGGTGACCAATGTGGACACATCGCCGCCGTGCCACGAACTGGCCGAGAACCGCTCCTGGGCGATCCCTTCCCACGGAGCGGTTCCGGCCGTGAGTCCCCCGTCCGCGGTGAGCACGCCGATTTCCTGCGCACCGATACCTTCTTCGCGCAGGGTCTTCGTGACCACCCGGACGTCCGCCGCGCCGACCGCGACGACCAGGCCCCAGTCACCCCACGTCTGGGCGAGGGTGAACGGGGCGAGGCCGCACTGCCGGGCCACCTCGGCCGGCAGTGCGTCGAGCGTGAACCGGCCCGTGACGGCCGCGCCGAGGCCGTTCGCTTCGCAGAGCGTGCGGACGGTGGCGAACAGCCCGTCGGAAACGTCCATCGCCGCCCGCGCGTACCCGGCCGCGGCGAGCAGCCGGCCCGCCTCGAGCTGGGCCACCGGCCGGCAGGCCCGCCGCCAGACCTCGGCCCGGTCCGGTTCCGGCAGGGCCGCCTGCCCGGTTTCCAGCAGGGCCGCGGCCCAGAGGTAGCCGGGTGAGCCCACCAGCAGGAGGCGGTCCCCGGCGCCGGCTCCGGACCGCCGCAACCGGCTGCCGGGGACGCACCGGCCGACGGCCGTGGCCGTCAGCTGGACGACTTCACCGTCCCGGATGTCCCCGCCGGCGACCTTGGTGCCGTGGGCGGCGCAGCAGTCGTCGACGCCGTCGAGCAGCCGCTCGAACTCCCGCACCGTCGTCGCCTTGGGCAGCGTGTAGTTGACGACGAGCCCCAGCGGTTCGGCGCCGGCCGCCGCCAGGTCGGACAGGTTGATCGTGGCCAGCAGCCAGCCCGCGTGGTAGAGGTCGGGCTCGCGCAGGAGGTTGACCACCGGCGTCGGGCAGCTGTCCGTCGTCGCCACGAGCTCGCTGGGCGTGCTCACCGCGCCCAGCAGCGCGCTGTCGTCGCCGAAGCCCTCCGTCCGGCCGTAGCGGGGCCGCAGGAGGTGTTCCTGGATGCCGCGCTCACCGAGGTCGCCGAGCCGCCGCTCATCGTTGCCGGACATGATCCGCCAATCGGGACGCAACCACCGCGTGGTCACTCGAATAGTTGTGCGGCATGGTGCCGTAGGGCAGCTCGCTCCCGGTGGAAGCGAACAGCATCAGGTTGCAGATGCGGGCGCCGGGGTACAGCAGGACCGGGTGCCGGAGGTGGTTGACGATCTCGAGGGTGAGCACCGCGCCCGTCTCGTGGCCGAACCCGGGGCTGACCTGCCCGCACAGCACGACGCCGATCCCGAGCCGCGCGTAGTCGCTGGTGCCGTCGACGAGCCCGGCCAGTGTCCCGGCCAGGCCGATCTTCTCCAGGGTGGGCGCGAGCACGACCTCGCCCGGCTCGACCGTCAGCCTGCCCTGTCCGTCCGGTTCCTTCGGGACGAGCTCCGGGTGGGTCGAGCGGTCCGCGACGTCGACCGGCCCGGTCGTCACCAGGGTGAACGCCTCGTACCCGAGCCGCAGGCTGAGGGCCGCCGGCCGCACCAGGCCGGCGTCGAACGGATCCACCCTCAGCTCGCCCGTGCCGAGGGCGCGGCGGATGTCCCGGTCGGTCAGCACGCCCGGCCGGGTCCGCTGCCCGCCCCGGCCCGTCGGTTCCACGAAGTTCATGGTGCGACCTCGCTGTCCAGGCTCGCCAGCACGGCCGTCACGAGTTCGTGGAAGCCGGCTGCGGTGAGCTCGGTGTTCGGCTGCTCGTCGCTTTCCCCCGGCTCGCAGTAGACGACCGTGGTGGGGGTCCGCCGGGGCCCCTGGATCACGACCGTCGCGGTCAGCCCCGCGTCGATCGGCCGCACCGTGTGGACGATCTCGGTGTCGCACGTGTAGACGTCGCCGCCTCGCACGTGCGGCACCGCCCGGCGGGCGAGCCGGACCTCGCCGTCGGCGACGAGGGCCGCCGGGTTCGCCGGGTCGGTTCCGTAGCGGTAGCGGCGGAACGGTTTGCCCCGCTCGGCGGTCTCCGCGAACTCGACCGTGTGCAGCCCGGTTCCGGTCAGCACGTGCGAGGCGAAGTCCCACCGGTGGCTGTGCGGGTTGGATTCCCCGCGCGAGGGCCGTTCGCTGCACGGCCAGACGTGGAGGCGGATCCGGAATTCCGGCTCGACGCCGGTGTGCAGGACCAGCTTCGCGAAGCCGTTGGGATGCCAGTACGAACGCTTCGCGATCTCGGCGACCGCCGCGTCGTCGGCGGCGAGGTCCCGCAGCCAGGCCGCGAACGCGCCGCGGGCGGCACGGACGTGCCCGGCCGCCGCGGCGAGCTCGGCCGGTCCGGGCTGGGAACGGGCACCGCGCAAAACCGCCGCGAGCTGTCGCGGGAAGGTGTGGTCGCCGGTGGCGGCCACCATGGGTGTCGTGCTCATCGTGGGTGGCAGTTCTCTATTCTGCGGCTGTGGTCGGGAGGAACGGCGGTGCCGCGAAGGCCAGCGCAGCTGCGCGCAGCGCGGTGACGGCGTCGAGGGTCATCCAGATGGGGAGGTCGCCACTGCCCCAGGCCCACAGGCCGATGCCGGCTTCGTAGCGTTCCCACAGCGAGCTGAGCGCGCGGCTCAGCCGGATCGCCGGCACCTGCGGCGCCTCGGCCAGTGCCTGGACGACCCAGGCCGAGGTGAAGTGCTTGATGTTCACCCGGGTGGCTTCCCGGCCGCCGGGTTGCGGCAGGGCCAGGTCTTCCATGATCCCGTCGTCGGGATGGGTGCGGTTGACGAGCCACTGCGTGGCCACCTCGACAGCCTCCTGGACGTCGGCGCGGTCTTCGCCGGCGCGCAGAAGCGCCCGCAGTGTCACGACGGCCCGGGCGGTGTGCGCCGTCGACGGTTCGGGCGCCACCAGGCGGGGTTCCTTCTTCTCGCCCCAGAGCGGGACGCCGTCGAAGTCGAGCCGGGCGGCGAGGAGGTCGTCGGTCAAGCGCCGGGTCAGCGGGGCGTCCGGGGCGAGCCGGACCGACGTGCGCAACGCGGCGGAGAGCAGGAACGGCCGGGTCCGGCTGTAGTCGTCGAGCGAGCCCTCGAGCCTCGCGAGCCCTTCCTCCGCGGTGAGGATGGTGCTGGTCTGCGACAGGGCGTCGACGACCGCCGACGTCACCTCGGGACGGCGGCCCGCCGACCGGCCCTGCCACCCGAACTCGGTTCGCTTGGCGTACAGGTCGTCGACCACCGGATGTAGGTCGATGTAGGGCTCACCCAACACGACCATGGCGCTGATCCCGTAGGCGGTGGCCAGGGTCGTGTGCTGGCCGCGCTGCTGCAGGTTGTGCCGCCAGCCGACCGCCCGGCCGTTCTCGTCGCGGATCAGCTGCGCGGCCAGGGCTCCCCCGGCGCGCCGGAAGACGTCGAGCAGGGAACCGCCGGTCGTGAGCGCACCGGCCGACGCCGGGCCGGGTGACCGGGCCGCCTCGGCCAGCTCCACCAGCGCGTTCGCCGCGCGGAAGTGGTCGTCGAGCAGCCGGGCGTTCTCCACCGACGGCAGGTAGCGGCCGGTTTCCCACTGGGTCAGGTTCGCCCGGCTCACGCCGACGATCCGGGCCACGTCCGCCTGGGTCTGGCCCGCCGCCTTGCGCAGCCGGCGCAACTCGGCGCCCACCGCTTCGACCGTCACCGTTACCACATCAGTACCTATCGGCCGCGACGCGGTCGACATAGAATGTAGGTAGGCATCCCGCACCTGCCTTACCTACTCAGGTAGGCCAACGTAGGGAGGTGACAATATGTGGACACAGAGCGCACCTTATCTCATCCCCGACGCTTCGCCGGTGCGGACTTCACGCGACTCGCCCGAACGGGTTGTCTCCGCAGCTCGCGGCCCACCCGTTCCGCCGGATAGGTCGCGACCGCGCGCAGCTGGGGCACCACTGAGGGTGCCCGGCGGCCTCCCCGAGCCGCCCGTGGGCGACCCGCGCCGGGTCGGCCTTCCGAGTCCGTGCGTTCTCCCGGGGGTGTCACGATGCCAGACCACAACCTACCTACGGCAGGCCGGCCTGCCTGGTTCGACCGCCTGCTCGACCGCCTCGGCGCCTGGCTGTCCGCCGACGACGAAGACGCCCGCGCGACCGCGCGCGGCTGGGTGGTTCGACGCGGGGCCCGAGGCACCCGCGTCTACCGCGATCCCCGCTGGGACACCGTGCACGCCTGTATCTCCTGCGGCGGCCGCGGGCTCG
This sequence comes from Amycolatopsis vancoresmycina, assembly GCF_000716785.1. Taxonomy (GTDB): domain Bacteria; phylum Actinomycetota; class Actinomycetes; order Mycobacteriales; family Pseudonocardiaceae; genus Amycolatopsis; species Amycolatopsis vancoresmycina. The sequence continues at coordinate 242,881 of NZ_JNYY01000003.1, read as the reverse complement.
GCTTCACCGACGGCGCGGCTTGCCCGGCCTGCGCCGGCTCCGGAGTCGTCCGCCGGGCGCCCGCGACCGCCGTCCCGGTCACCGACGGCTGCGAAGGAGCACGGTCATGACCCACGACAACCACGTCCCCGAACTGGCCCGGCAGCTGGCTCCGGTCAAGCGGCCCAACCCGGTGCTGTGGCTCTACCACTGGCGTTACGAGATCCTCGCCGTGACGCTGCTGCCCTACGCCCTGGTCAACCTCGTCCTCTGGCTCGGGCCGGTCTGGACCGCCGTCGCCGTCGTGGTGACGTTCAACTGGCTCTTCTACTGGCGCGCCGCCCGCCGCCACCTGCGCGGCCGGCTGCGCGCGATCGTGGTGCAGCACCGGCTTCGGTCGGCGTTCGCCGGCGCCCGGATCTGCACCGTGGACGGCCGCCGTCCGGCGATCCTGTGGACCCGCCCGGTCGACGGGGACGTCGTGGTCTCGCTGTTCTGCCCGGCGGGCATCGGGTTCGAGCAGATCCACGCCCGGCGCGACGTCCTGGCGGACGCCTGCTTCGCGACCGACGTCTACGTCGACCGCCACCCGAAGTACCGGGCCCTGCTCACGCTGACGATCAGCACCACCGCGATCCGGCGCAAGCCCGGCCGGGCCGCGTCACCGGGTGAGGTCGTGCCGCTGCGCGCGCACAGCTGAGCCCGCCGGTGCCCGGCCGCGGGCCGGGCACCGCACAGGAACCGCACAGAGAGATCACACCGTCACCAAAGCGGCGGCCGCGACCGTAGGGGCATGACAGCCACCGCCTCCGCATCGCGGCCCGGGACCGTCCCGGTCGACCTGGCCGGGCCGCACCCCGTCCTCGACGTCGTCATCCCGGTCTACAACGAAGAGACCGACCTCGAACCGTGCATCCGACGGCTGCACGCCCACTTGGCCGAGCACGTCTCCTACCCGTACCGGATCACCGTCGCCGACAACGCGAGCACCGATGCGACGCTGCAGGTGGCCGAGCGGCTCGCCAGGGAGTTCCCCGAGGTCGCCGTCCGCCACCTCGGTGAGAAGGGGCGCGGCCGCGCGCTCAACGCCGTCTGGCGGGCCTCCGACGCCGCCGTGCTCGCCTACATGGACGTCGACCTCTCCACCGACCTCGCCGCGCTCGGGCCGCTCGTCGCGCCGTTGCTGTCCGGGCACTCAGACCTCGCCATCGGCAGCAGGCTCGCTCGGGGGGCGCGAGTCGTGCGCGGGCCGAAGCGCGAGTTCATCTCCCGCTGCTACAACCTGATCCTCCGCTCGACCCTCGCCGCGAAGTTCAGCGACGCGCAGTGCGGCTTCAAGGCCATCCGCGCCGACGTCGCCCGCGAGCTGCTGCCGCACGTCGTCGACACCGGGTGGTTCTTCGACACCGAACTGCTCGTCCTGGCCCAGCGGGCCGGGCTGCGGATCCACGAGGTGCCGGTCGACTGGGTCGACGACCCGGACTCGTCGGTCAACATCGTCCGGACGGCCACCGAGGACCTCAAGGGCATCGTCCGCGTCACCAAGGCCACGTTCACCGGCGAGATCCCGGTCAGCAGGCTGCGCGAGCAGCTCGGCAGGCAGCCGATCGGTGTCGACGCGCCGGGCGTGCCGCCGCGGCTGGTGACGCAGCTGGTGCGGTTCGCCGCGATCGGCGTCAGCAGCACCCTCGCCTACCTCGTGCTGTTCCTGCTGCTGCGGACGGCCGTCGGCGCGCAGCCGGCGAACTTCGCCGCGCTGCTGGTGACCGCGGTCGGCAACACCGCGCTGAACCGGCGGCTCACGTTCGGCATCCGCGGCCGCACCGGGGCCGGGCGGCACCAGTTCGAAGGGCTGCTCGTGTTCGGCCTCGGGCTCGCGCTCACGAGCGGGTCGCTGGCCTTGCTCAACGGATCCACCACCCCGGGCCTCGTCCTGGAGATCACCGTCCTGGTGCTGGCGAACCTCGCCGCGACGGTGCTCCGGTTCCTGCTCCTGCGCGGCTGGGTGTTCAACCCGCGCCGCCAGGCGACCACCCAGAAGGAGTACTGATGACCGCCGTCCTGCCCGCCCCGGTTTCCGAACCGCGGCACCGCAAGGAGTCCGCCGCGCACGCACCACCGCGCTGGGTCCGCCCGGCCGCGTTCGGGCTGCTGGCCGCGACCGCCGTGCTGTACTTCTGGAACCTGACCGCGTCCGGCTACGGCAACTCCTTCTACGCGGCGGCCGTGCAGTCCGGGACGCAGAGCTGGAAGGCGTGGCTGTTCGGGTCGCTGGACTCCGGCAACGTGCTGACCGTCGACAAGCCGCCCGCGGCTTTGTGGGCCGGCACGGCGTTCGCCCGGATCTTCGGCTTCTCGAGCTTCACCGTGCTGGCCCCGCAGGCGCTGATGGGCGTCGCTTCCGTCGGGATCCTGTACCTGACGGTGAAGCGGACTTCGGGCCCGGTCGCCGGGCTGCTGGCCGGCGCGATGCTGGCCGTGACGCCGGTCGCGGCGCTGATGTTCCGCTTCAACAACCCGGACGCGCTGCTCGTCCTGCTGATGGTGGCCGGCGCCTACTTCGTCGTGCGCGCCACGGAAAAGGCGAGCCCGCGGTGGCTGGCGCTGGCCGGGGTGGCGCTCGGGTTCGGCTTCCTGACGAAGATGCTGCAGGCGTTCCTCGTGCTGCCGGCGTTCGGCCTGGCGTACCTGATCGCGGCGCCGGCATCGCTGGGCAAGCGCCTGCTGCACCTCGGCGGCGCGGTGGTGGCTCTGGTCGTTTCGGCGGGCTGGTTCATCGCCCTGGTGGACCTGTGGCCGATGGCGTCGCGGCCCTACATCGGCGGGTCCGAAGGGGACAGTCTGCTCGAACTCGCGTTGGGCTACAACGGGTTGGGTCGCATCTTCGGCGGCGAAGGCAACGGCGGCGGCATGGGCGGCGGCGGGATGGGCGGCAACACCGGGTTCGGCGGCTCGACGGGGCTGTTCCGGATGTTCGGCGCCAGCTTCGGCACGGAGATTTCGTGGCTGCTGCCGGCCGCGCTGATCGGCCTGGTCGCCGGGCTGTGGTTCACCCGCCGCGCACCGCGGACGGACCGGACCCGGGCGGCGCTGGTGCTGTGGGGCGGCTGGCTGGTCGTCACGGCGGCGGTGTTCAGCTTCATGAGCGGCACGGTGCACCCGTACTACGCGGTCGCGCTGGCCCCGGCGATCGCCGCGCTGGTCGCGATTTCGGGCCGCGCCCTGTGGCAGGGCCGGGCCCACCTCGCGCCGCGGGCCGCGCTGGCCGGGATGGTGGTGGCGACGGCGGTGTGGTCGTTCATCCTGCTGGACCGGACGCCAGAATGGTTCCCGGCGCTGCGCTGGATCGTCGCGGTGCTCGGCGTGCTGGTGGGCACGGTGCTGGTGATGGGCGTGCCCGCGGCGCGCCGGGTGGTCGCCGTCGTGGCGGCCGCGGTGGTCCTGACGATCGGCGTGTCGTCCGCGGCGTACGGCGTCGAGACGGCTTCGGTGGCGCACAGCGGATCGATCCCGACTTCGGGCCCGACGTCGAGTGCCATGGGCGGCTTCGGCGGCGGCCCGGGCGGCGACGACGCCTCGTCGAGCGCGATCGGCAGCCTGCTCGCGAAGACGACGACGAAGTGGGCGGCGGCGACGACGGGTTCGCAGAGCGCGGCGTCCCTGGAGCTGGCCAGCGGCAAGGCGGTGATCGGCATCGGCGGCTGGAGCGGTTCGGACCCGGCGCCGACGCTGGACGAGTTCAAGGCGTACGTGGCCGCGGGTGAGGTCAAGTACTACGTCGAGGGTGGCCGCGGCGGCGGCCCGGGCGGCGGCTCGTCGGAGATCACGGCGTGGGTGACGGCGAACTTCACCGCCACCACGGTCGACGGCCAGACGGTGTACGACCTGCAGGGCTGAAGATCGTGAAGGGGTCGTGGGCTCGCTCACGGCCCCTTCGCGCGCAGGTGGTGGCTGACGTCGCCGACGAGGTCCACCGCCGCCCGGCGTTCGGTGAACCGCCAGTGGCCGGCTTCCCTGGTGAACCGGTCCTCGTACCGGCCGGCCGCGATCGTCTGCAGTGGCAGTCCCGGAACCGCCTGCAGGACCGTGAAGTAGGCGCGGCCCGACGCGACCGGGCCGGACACCTCGAGCGCGATGTTCGTCGTCACGTGCTTGGTGCGCGGGGTCCCGTCTTCGTACACGATCACCGACTCGCGCAGCATCCGCTCGACCTCCGCCGCGCCCCGGACCACGCCGCCGCTGCCTGCGAACGCGCCGGCCGCGAACAACGCGCCCACCCCGGCGAAGTCGCCCGCGTCGACCAGGGCCGCGTAGGAAGCGATCAGGTTCTCCAGCGCGCGGTAGTCGTCCACGGCACGAGCGTACAGAGAAAATATAGGCGGCTTCCGTACCTTGGCGGCGAACGGCGGCAGGGGGCCGCCGCACCAGGGGGTGCACATGGATCGCCGCAGTCTGCTCAAAGCCGGGGCCGCCGTCGCGGCCGGGGTGGCGCTCGCCGCCGCCGGGACTCCGGCCGCGCTCGCCGATTCGGGGCTGCCGCCCGTGCCCGGGATGCTCGGGGACCGGCGCGCCAACGAACTCTGGTACCAGCTCGACGAAATCGCGCTGTACCACCCGGCCCAGGAAGTCATGGACGCCTACACCGCGCTCGGCACGTACTTCCAGCAGAACGCGCCGGAAGGGCTCTACCGGAAATGGCTGGCGCTGAGCCAGGAACCCGGCTACCCCGGGAACTACGCGGAGTTCGCGAAGCCGGTGGAACAGCCGCTGCGCACGCTGTCGAAGCTGCAGCTCGACAACTTCGACCACTTCTACCGCGAGGACGAAAGGGGGCTCCTCAACGCCTTCGCGTACTTCGGGCAGGGCGTGCTCTTCGACCCGCGGCGCGCCGACGTCGAGTCGGAAGTGCACACCATGGACGGGAACCCGCCGAGCAGCTACCACTTCTGGTACGCCGTCCAGCGCGCGCAGCTGCTGCTCGGCATCGACCGGCACCGGTGGGTGCGGATCGCCCCGATGACCGGCTTCGCCTGGGGGCTGCAGTCCATCGCGAAGCCCGACCACCGCCACGTCAACCCGCCCCTGCCGCGCGAGCAGGTGCAGCACGAGGCCCGGTACTGGCTGCGGCGGACCCCCGCCGAGCTCGACCGGGACTTCCGGTCGTCGCCCTACCCGGCCTGACCGTCCAGGACCCGCCGGTACGCCGCCTGCAGTGCCGGGCTCGGCGCCAGCCCGAGCCGCTCGTCGAGCAGCCGGCGGCCGTGGTGGTAGACCGCCACCGCGTCCGCCGGCCGGCCGCTCGCGCCGAGGGCCGTCATGAGCAGGGCCCGCGCGCGTTCTCGCAGCGGGTGTTCCAAGACGAACGCGGTCGCGTCGGGCACCACGCGCAGGTGGTCGCCCGACGCGATCCCGGCTTCGAACCGGGCCTCCAGCACCGCCAGGCGCAGCTCGTCGAACCGCGCCGCCTCGCCCGCCCGCAGCGGTTCGGCGACGTCGGCGAGCACCGGTCCGCGCCACAGCGCCAACGCGGCGCCGAACAGCTCCGCCGCGCGGACCGGACGACCCGCGAGGAGCTCGTCGTGGCCCGCCGAGGCCAGCCGTTCGAACTCCTCGGCGTCGACGGTCCCGCCCGGCGCCAGCAGGTAGCCGCCGCCCGCCCGGACGAGCCGCGCCGGCCGCCCGAGTGCGGTGCGCAGCCGGGACGCGTACGTGCACACCTGCGCGTCTACGGTCGACGGCCGGACGCCCTCCCACAGCAGCGAAACCAGGCGCTCGTCGGACACCACGCGGCCGCGGGCCAGCAGCAGCGCGGCCAGCAGCGTGCGCGGCTTCCGGCCGCCGAGCGCGGCCGGGCGGCCGTCGGCGCGCGACACCGCCAGCGGCCCGAGAATCCGGAACTCCATGCCCCCACCCCGTTCCCACGGTACGCGGACCGGCGCCACCCGCACAGGAAAGTCTCAGCCGCGGCTCAGATTCGGCGCGGATCATGGTGGGCAGAGGGATGAGGAGGCCGCGATGATCACCACCCGTCCGGAATACCCACGCTGGCACACCGCGAGCGCGCAGGGGCCGCGCTCGCTCAACGCCGACGCGGTCGGCGCGTACGCCGCGGCCGGCGGCCCCGGCATCGTCTTCGCGCTCGCCGACGGGGTCGGGGACGATCCGGCCGCCGCGCGGGCCGCCCGGGCCGCCGCCGCGGCCGCCGCGCGGACGCCAGTCCACAAAGGACCGGTCGAGGCCGTGCTCGCCGCGCAGCGGGCGGTCCGGGAGCAGACGCTCGGGGACGCCGTGCTCGTCGTCGCCATGCCGGCCGGGCACGGCGGGTACCGCATCGCCTGGGTGGGTGACGCCCGCGCGTACGCGTGGGACGGCACCACGCTGAGCAGGCTGACCACCGACCACACGCTCGCCGAGTACTTCCGCGCCCGCCACCAGCCGGTGACACCGCGGATGGAGCACGTCGTGACGACCAGTGTCCGCACCGCCGAGGCGCACGAGATCGGCACGGCGGAGACGTCGAGCGCGGGCCTGCTGCTGACCAGCGACGGCGTCCACAAGCCGCTCACCGGCAGCGGCATCCGCGCGGTCCTGGCCCGGCCGGGCACGGGCGCGGCGGAACTGGTGGAAGCCGCGCTCGCCCGCGGCGGCTCGGACAACGCGACCGCCCTCTACGTCGAACCCCTGGAGGTCGACAGCGCCACCGTCCGGTTTCCCGTCGCCGCGTGAACCCTAGGACCACGCCGAAGACGGCCAACCAGCACAATCCCGGAAGCCGGTCTACCGCGGCTGGTCGTGAGTGGTAAGGCGGGTTAGAACCCGCCTTACCACTCACGACCTCAGCCACGGTGGACGGTGACTCGTCTACCCAGGGTCGCTGTTGATCTAGGTCTCGCGCTTGAGCTGCCGGTACTCCCGCAGCACCAGCACGATGATCACCACGTCCAGCGCGGCGAAGAACGGCAGCGCGATCGAGTGGGTGTGCACCGCGCGGAAGATCTCGTACACCACGAACGCGGCCAGGATCACCGCCGCGACCGGGTAGGCGCGGACGATCTTGCGGGCCAGTGCCCACACCAGGCCGAGCTTGATCAGGCCGTGGGCGAGCAGGTACGCCACCGCGAACGTCTTGGTGTCGCCGTGGAGGAAGTTCTCCGTCGCCGACTGCAGGTGGCGTGCCAGCGTGCCCGACGGGTCGCCGAGGAAGTCGCGGGTGATCACCGCGTGGGTGAACCCGCTGACGGCCGCCGCCGGGACGAACGCGAGGACCAGGGCCCCGACGACCTGCAGCGCGCCGTCGAGGCCCTTGATCGCGATCGCGATGCGGAAGAACCGCTCGGTGGCGGTCGTTTTCTGGTCGGGCATGCCCCCAGCTCAGCAGAAACGGCGGGGTACCGCACGGGGGAGGCACCTTTCGTGCCACGTTGTCCGGTACCCCGCCGCCGGGCTACATCGCGGGCGGCGCCGCCTTCGTCCCCCACGCCGTGGGGGTGTCACTCAGGCGGAACTCGATCTTGCCCGCGCGGAGCAGGTCCCCGTGCGAGATCCAGCTCCGGTCGTACCCACGGTGACCGACCTGGACCGCCTTCGGGTACTGCAGCTTCGCCGCGCTCGCGCCCGGTGCCTCGATCTCGATCCGGCGGCCGCCGGCCGGGCGGATCTCGACCTTTTCGAACATCGGCGAGCTCAGCAGGTACGTCCCGGAGCCCGGCTGGGCTTCGAAGACGCCCGTCATGCCGAAGACGAGCCACGACGAGATGGTGCCGAGGTCGTCGTTGCCCGGCATGCCGTACGGCGTGTCGGTGAACAACGTCCGGGCCGCGCGCAGGACCGCCGACGTCTTCCACGGCGCGCCCGTCCAGCTGTACATCCAGGGGGCGTGCAGGTCGGGCTCGTTATTCGGGTTGAACGCGAAGTTGTTGTGGTAGTCGTACGCGCCGTGGACCCACGAGTCCTTGGCCGCCTTCGCCGGGTCGGTGAGCAGCAGCGGCATGTCGAAGAACGTGTCGAGCCGCTTCTCCGCCTGCGCCGGGCCACCCATCAGGGCGAACAGCTTCGCGGTGTCCTGCTGGGCGAGCCACTGGTACTGCCACGGCGTGCCCTCGTGGAAGCCCACCGACTGAGCCGGGTCGGGGTCGCCGACGCCGGTGCCGTCCGCCGCCTTCGTCCGCGGGAAGCCGGTGAAGCCGTGGGAGTCCACGCTCGTGTCCCACAGGTGCGCGAAGTTGCCGCAGCGCGCCCGCAGCGTCGCCGCCTTGTCGCCGTAGCCCAGCCCGGCGGCCATTGTGGACAGTGCACAGTCGGCGAGGGCGTACTCGAGGGTCGCCGACCCGGCCTGGCGCGTGTCGCCGTAGGTGTAGCCCGGCAGGTCCTGGTAGCCGATCCAGCCGTTCTTCACGTACGTCGGGTTGCCGTCGCGGCCGCGGAAGATCGACTGGTCCGCCGGCAGTTCGTTGGCGTTGCGCCACAAGGCGTCGAACAGCTGCCGCGCGGTCCGGTCGTCGAGCAGGCCGCGGCGGTAGTTGTCGACCACCCACGGCGTCACGGGGTCACCGCTCATCACGTTCGTCTCGCCACCGGCCAGCGCCCAGCGCGGGACCCAGCCGCCGTCCTGGTAGATCTTCAGGACCGACTTCGTCATGTCCGCGGCCTTGTCCGGGTGCAGCAACGCGACCAGCTGGTTCTGCGAGCGGTAGGTGTCCCACAGCGAGAACATCTGGTAGTACGTGTCCCGGCTGCGGTGGACGGCGTCGTCGAAGCCGCGGTAGGAACCGTCCACATCGGACCCGACGGACGGGTGCAGGAGCGACCGGTACAGGGCGCTGTAGTAGGTGCGCTGGTCGGCGGTCGTCCCGCCGGCGACGCGCATCCGGTTCAGCTCGTCGCGCCAGGTGTCGTGCGCGGCCGTGCGGGCCTTGTCGAACGACTTCGGCTGCTCGGCCGCGCGGTTCAGGCGGGCGCCGTCGATCGAGGTGTACGACAGCCCGACCGACGCGCCGACCTGGTTCTTCGCGGTGTCGAAGGTGAGCCAGGCGCCGGTGCGCCGGCTGCCGAGCCCGGCGTCACGCTGGTTCGGCGCGAGCTTGTCGTCGGTCCAGGTGCCGAAAGCGGTGAACTTGCGGTCGAACTTGGCGCTGAAGAAGACCTTGTAGCGCTCCTTCTGCGTCTCCCAGCAGAAATTGCCGCCCTGCAGCCAGCCTTCGACGGTGTCGTCCCCGACGACGTGGACATCGCCGGCGTAGGTGTAGCCGTTGCTCTCGCCCACCTCGATGAGGACGTTTTCGCTGGTCGCGCCGCTGGGGAAGGTGTACCGGTGCTGGCCGGTGCGCTGGGTGGCGGTCAGCTCGGCGCCGATGCCGTTGGCGAGCTTGACGCCGTAGAAGCCGGGCTGGCGGGTCTCGTCGGCGTGGCTGAACTTCGCGCCGTACTTAGCGGGATCGCTGCTGGTCACGGCGCCGGTGGTCGGCATGAACCGGAAATTGCCCATGGTCTGGCAGCCGACGCCGGAGAGGTGGGTGTGGCTGAACCCGAGCGTGGTGTCCTGCGCGTAGTCGTAGGACGCGTACTTCTTGAGCTGGGTGTCCGGGCTGAGCTGGACCATCCCGAACGGCGTGGTGGCACCCGGGAAGGTGGTGCCGTCGCCGTTGTTGCCGATCGAGGTGTCGACGAGCGTGGCCGGGTCGTCGGCGAATCTCGGCCCCGCCTCGGCGGGGGTGGCGAGAGCCAGCGTCGTGGCCCCGGCGAGCAGGGTGGCCAGGACGCGCGTACGCGTTCTCATCCGTGTCCTCCTGACAACGTTGTCACATGCACGGTGGGATCTTTTCCGTTGTCCGGTGGACAAATCAAGCCCGGAAAGCCTTGAACCTGACGTGACGTCGGGTTCTACGGTCGAGCCGTGAGCGAGCGCAGGTGGAGCATCGGTGAGCTGGCCGAGGCCGGCGGCGTCACGGTCCGCACGTTGCACCACTACGACCGGATCGGCCTGGTGTCCCCCGGCGAACGGACGCCGGCCGGGCACCGGCGGTACCGCGAGGCGGACGTGCGCCGGCTCTACCGGGTGCGGACCTTGTGCGGGATGGGCCTCTCCCTGGACGAGGTGGCCGTCGTGCTGCGGAACGCGGGCGACGACCCCGGTTCACTGCGGGGCCTGCTGACCGCGCAGCTCGCCGACCTGGAGGCCAGGGCCGCCCGCATCGCGGAGTCGGCCCGGCGGCTGCGGGGCCTGCTCGACCGGCTGGCCGAGGTGGCCATGCCGGAACCGGAACAGTTCCTCGCCGCCCTGGAGCCGATGTCCGTCGACACCGGCCGGTACCTGTCCGCCGATCAGCTCGCGGCGATCACCGGACGGGCCGCGGAGCTGGGCGTCGAGGCGGTCGAAACCCTGAAGACCGAGTGGCTCGGCCTCTTCACGCGGCTCCGGCAGCACCTGCGGGACGGGACCCCGGTCGACGATCCGGCGGTGCAGGACCTGGCCACCCGGTGGCGGGAGACGGCGGCCGCGTTCCACCCCGGCGACCGCCGGTTCGAGGCGGCGACCACGGCGTTGTGGGAGGACAACCGGGCCGGCCTGGGCCGGGAGCTCGACGAGCGCCTCGGCTGGGCCGGCCCGGGCGGTGCCGCCGAAGTCATCGACTACCTGCGCAAGGCCCGCGCCGCGGGTGAAAGCGTTTCCCGAGAAGAGGACGGGTGAATGGACATCGACATCACCGGGTGGCTCCGGGAGAACCTCGTCCGGCTGCGGACGCTCGAGCCGGACGACGCCGGCCACGACGAGCTCGAGCCGTTGCGCGACATCGTCGGCGACGCCCGCGTCGTCGCGATCGGCGAGAGCACGCACCGGGTGCACGAGTTCTACCGGCTGCGCCACCTGGTGACCCGGTTCCTCGTCGAGGAAATGGGGTTCACCGGGTTCGCGATGGAGTCCGGTTTCCCGGAAGGCTGGGCGGTTCACGACTGGGTGCTCGGCGGCGACGGCGACCTGGACCGGCTCCTGCGCACCGGGATCACCTACCACATGGGCAAGTGCGCGGAGATGCGCGACCACCTGGTCTGGATGCGCGAGCACAACCGCACCCACGACCGCAAGGTCCGCTTCTACGGCATGGACCTGCCGGACTCCAGCGCGTCCGCCCGGCCCGGCGTCACGGCCGCGCTGGCGTTCCTGGACGAGGCCGATCCGGCCTACGCCGCGGCGGCCCGCGAAAACCTGCTGCCCCTGTTCGGCTACCTGCCTTCCGACCGGACCGGGCTGGCCTGGGCCGCCCCCGCGATCCACGCGTACCTGGCGCTCGACGCCGCGCACCGCCACGAGCTGACCGCCCGGATCGGCGAGCTGACCGAACGCCTCCACGCCCTGCGCGTCCCTTACTCCACTGTGGACGCTGCCGGAGCCGGCATCGCCCTTCAGTGCGCGGTCACCGCGCGCCACGCCGACGCCTTCCTGGCCGCCATGGCCGCCGCGCCGGGGCGCACCTACCGGGGCGCCAACGTCCGGGACGCGGCGATGGCCGACAACGTCGAATGGATCCTCGGCCGCGAGGAGCGCCTCGTCGTCGGGGCCGCCAACGGGCACCTGCAACGCTGGCCGTACCGCGTGCCCCCGATCATCCACGAGGACCAGGTCATGCTCGGCCAGCACCTGGCCCGCTCGCTCGGCGACCGGATGGTCGTCATCGCGACCACCTACGACGGCGGCCGCGTGTTCGGCCACCGTCCCCTGCCCGACGGGCCACCCGGCCACACCGAGGTGTTCTACGAGGACGTCGCCCCCTGCACCGAGCCGGGCAGCCTCGACGCCCTGCTCGCCGGGGCCGGCGAACCGCTCGCCCTGCTGGACCTGCGCCGCGTCCCGGTCGACGGTGAGGTTGCCCGGGTCTTCGCCGGGATCGACGGCACCCGGAACGGACCGTACAAGCAGCTGGTGAACCCGCTCGTCGCGTTCGACGCCGTCGTGCACGTCGGCAGGGTGACCCCGTGGCACACCTTCGTCGACGGGGTCAGACCTGGTGCGTGACGTGCCCGTCGAGGATCGTCGCCGTCACCGGGAGGGCGCGGAGGTCGGCCGGGGACAGCACCGACGGGTCCGCCGCCGTCACCATCAGGTCCGCGACGTCGCCCACCGCGACGCCGCGGCGGCCGCCCGACGACGCGGCCAGTGCCTCGGCGAACGGGATCGCCTGCTCCGGGTGCCACGGCGGGCGGTCGTCGTCCGTGCGGGCGATCGCCGAGGCCATGCCGTCCCACGGGTCCAGCGGGGCCACCGGGGCGTCCGAGCCGAACTCCAGCCGGGCGCCCGACTCCAGCAGCGCGCGGTACGGGAAGGCCCGCTCCGTGCGCCCGTGCCAGTGGCGGTCCGCGACGTCGCGGTCGTCCGGCTGGTGGGCGGGCTGCACGGCCGCGATGATGCCCAGCGCGGCGAACCGGGGGACGTCGGCCGGGGCCAGCAGCTGGGCGTGCTCGATCCGGCCCGGGCAGCCGACCTGCTCGAACGCGTCCAGCGCGATCGTGTTCGCGTGGTCGCCGATCGCGTGCACCGCGGGCAGCAAGCCGTGGTCGAAGGCCCGCTGCAGCAACGGGATCAGCTCGGCGGGCGGGAGTTCGAGCTGCCCCGGGGAGTCGCTGCCGGGGTACGGGTCGTGGCAGTAGGCCGTGCGGGTGTTGAGGGAACCGTCCACGAAGAGCTTGAACGGCCCCACCGTCAGCAGCCCGCCGGAGTCCGGGAGGACGTCGCCCGTGCGGTGGCCGCGTTCGATGGTCTGGTCCAGCAGGTGCTTGGCGACCACGCACGAGATCCGCGCCGCCGGGGCGCCGCGGCGGGTCCAGTCCGCCACCGTGTCCGCGTACTCGTAGTCGACGATCTGCGTCACGCCCCGGGTGGCCGCCGCGGCCACGGCGTCGGCCACCCACTGGTCCTGGACGTCGATCGCCGCCGTCGGGAGCTGGGCCGTCGCGCTCATGCAGTCGCCCTCCAGCAGGACGCCGGTCGGGTGCTCGCGGCCGATCAGCTTCAGCGCCGCGGGGCTCAGCCACAGCGTGTGCAGGTCCGCGCTGAACAACGCGACCGCACGCCCGGGCAGCGCGCGCTGCAGCAGGTCCTTGTGCGGCTTGTCCGGCCACAGCCCGTCGCGGAACCCGGCGCCCACGACGAGTTCGGTCTGCGGGGCGGGTGTCGCCAGCAGGTGCGCGAGCAGCAGCTCGATGGCCTCCCCCGCCGAGCGCGCCGCGTCCAGGGGGATCCGCCGCCGGAACGTCGCCCACTGCACGAGGTGGACGTGCGCGTCGACCAGGCCCGGCAGCAACGTTCCCCCGTGGCCGTCGACGACCCGCGCCGCAAAACCCGTGGACCCGGGTTCGGTGATCGCGGTGACCCGGCCGTCGTTCACCCGGACGTCCGCGAGGTCGCCACCGAGACCCGGCCGCACGCGGCGCAGCAGGAGATCATCCATGCGGACAACCATGCCAGCCCGACCCGTCCGGGTGAAGCACGGCTTGAGATGAGGAATAGCTGGGTATTCCGTTAGCGTTGGAACAGATGGCAGCCGTCGCCCGCCGAAGGGTCAGGGCCGGTTCAGGAGCGCCGCCTTCACAAGCCGCGCAGGGTTCGACTCCCTCGGTTGCCACGCGAGCCTCGGGGCGAGGTCTGTCCGCGGAAAGCGCGGACCGGCCTCGCCCCGAGGTGTTCCCCGGGGGTCGAACCCCCGGACCCCCGCCAGGGGGGGCAAGCCCCCTGGACCCCCGGCCGTGGTTGCGTTTCGCGGTCATCCCACCGGGATGTCCCGCCGCCGCAAGGCGAACAGGCCGCCTATCACCGCCGCCGCCGCGATCAGCAGCAGCCAGAGCACCGGTGTGGTCGAGAACGGGCCGCCCGGCAGGCGCGGGATGTGCTGGAACGGCGAAATTCCCAGCACCACGTCGTTCCACCGCAACGCCGTCCCCACCAGCGACAACACCAGGAATCCCGCGAGCAGTCCCCACGCTCCCGCCGCGAACCGCGGGAGGACTCCGATCAGCGAAGCCGCGAGACCCGCGAGCACCCACACCGCCGGCAGCTGGGCCAGCGCCGCCGGGACCAGACCGGAACCGCTCCCGTACGCCAGGCCCGTGGCCCAGCCCGCCACCGTCAGCACGAAAGCCGATCCGAAGAACGCGAACGTCAGGTGGGCCAGCGCCCAGCCGACGCGCCCGGCCGCCGTCGCCAGGACCGGTTCCGCGCGGCCCGCCGTCTCCTCCGCGCGCAGCTTCAGCGCTGCCTGCACCGCGTAACCCGCCGCCGCCAGGCCGAACAGCGTCATCGTCCCCGCCAGGTACGCGTCCGTCACCGCACCGCCGCCGCCCAGGCGGGACAGCACCTCCGCGACCGCCCGGTTGTCCCGCATCGTCTCCGCGACGTTCTGCGCGACCCCGCCCATCAGCAGCCCGACCAGCGCCAGGCAGACGGTCCAGACCAGCAGCGTTCCCCTCTGCAGCCGCCACGCCAGCGCCAGCGGCGAGCGCAGCGATGCCTTGGCGCCGGAACGCCCCAGCCGCGCCGGCAGCAGCGCCGCCCCGAGGTCGCGACGAGCGGACAACCCCACCGCCGCCGCCACGAGCACCCCCGTCGCGAAGAGGCCCACCGCGAGCACCCACCACTGCTCGCCCGCGAACGGCCGCAGGCGGTGTGCCCAGCCGATCGGCGACAGCCACGCGAGCCAGCCCGCCGGGCTGCCGTCACCCGCCGCGCGCAGCAGGAACGCCAGGACCAGCGCGCCGATCCCGAGGCCGCGTGCGCCGCTCGCGCCCCACGTCAGCTGGGCGGCGACCGCGCCCACCCCGGCGAACACCCAGCCCGTCGAGGAAAAGCCGAGACCGAGCGCGAACGCACCGGCCAGCGGAACGCCCTGTGCGGCGACACCGAGCCCGGTCAGCAGGCCGAACACCAGGCAGGCGCCGCAGGCGGCGAGCACCGCCGCCGCCAGCCCGGCGTGCCGGCCGACGACCGTCGCGCCGGTGAGTTCGCGGCGGCCCGCCTCCTCCTCGGTGCGGGTGTGCCGGACCACGGTGAGCAGCGCGATCAGGCCGACGACGACCGGGACGAACCCGCACTGCCAGGCCAGCAGGTTCCCCACCGACGAACCGTACAGCGGGCCGTTGCGCACGACGAAGGTCGCGCTCGAGGCGTTGAGGTCGTAGAAGTGCTGCCGGGCCGCGGCATCCGGGTATGCGGCCTCGATCGACGACAGGTAGCCGACCGGCGCGAGCGCGAGACCGAGGATCCAGACCGGCAGCAGCCACCGGTCGCGGCGCAGCACCAGCCGCAGCAGCGCCCCGGTCCCGGTCATCGCGCCGCTCCGGCCGGCTCATCCTGCCGGTAGTGGCGGAGGAACAGCTCCTCCAGCGTCGGCGGACGGCTCACCAGGCTCCGCAGCCCGGCCCCGGCCAGGTGCCGCATCACGTCGTCCAGTGCCGGCTGGTCGACGGACAGGTGGACGTGCGAGCCGTACGAGCTCAGGTCGTGCACGCCGGGCAGGGCCCCGAGGTCCGCCGGCACGTGCGCGAGCGACGCGTCGATGGTGATCCGGCCCAGGTGGCGCAGCTCGTCCAGGGTGCCGGACTCGACCGTGCGCCCGGCCCGGACGATCGTGACGCGGTCGCACAGCGCCTCGACTTCGGACAGGATGTGCGACGACAGCAGCACCGTGCGGTCCCCGCGTTCGCGCTCCTCCGCGACGACCTCCCGGAACACCTCCTCCATCAGCGGATCGAGCCCGGACGTCGGCTCGTCGAGGACCAGCAGCTCCACATCGGACGCCAGCGCGGCGACGAGCGCGACCTTCTGCCGGTTGCCCTTCGAATACGTGCGGCCCTTCTTGCGCGGGTCGAGGTCGAAGCGCTCGACGAGGTCCGCGCGCCGCTTGGCGTCGAGGCCGCCGCGCAGCCGGCCGAGCAGGTCGATCACCTCGCCGCCGGTGAGGCCGGGCCAGAGCGTGACGTCGCCCGGCACGTACGCGAGCCGCCGGTGCAGCTCGGTGGCGTCGGTCCACGGGTCGCCGCCGAGCAGGGTGGCGTGGCCGCCGTCGGCCCGCATCAGCCCCAGCAGCACGCGGATCGTGGTGGTCTTGCCGGCGCCGTTGGGCCCGAGGAACCCGTGCACCTCGCCGGTGTGGACGGTCAGGTCGAGCCCGTCGAGGGCGCGCGTCCGGCCGAACGCCTTGGTGAGGCCGGCGGCGGTGATCGCTTCGGCCATCGTCAGTCCTTCCTTCGGTAGGCGGCCAGCGCTTCGCGGGCCTTCTCGAGAACTTCGGGCGTGGCGAGCGGGTTCGTGAACAGGTGCGCGGCGGCCGCCGACATCCGCAGCATCGCCTCGTTCGTGCCCGGCTCCTCGCCGAGCGCGCGGGCGACGTGGTCCTGCAGGATCATCAGCCCGCCGGTCATCGCGGCGAGCGCGGCGGCGGCGCCGCGCGCGTCGGGCAGGTCCATGCCCTGCTCGCGGAAATAGCGCTCGGTTTCGTCGACGATGCCGGTGAACTGCGCCTGGGCGGCGTCGGAGCCGTCGACCATGGCGCGGCCCAGGTACCGGCGGTACAGCAGCTGGCGGGCGTCGAACGTGGGCAGGAACCCGGGGTTCGCGGCTCCCTTCGCCAGCACGTCTTCCTTGAACCGCACCAGTTCGTCGAAGACGTGCGCGTCGCACGCCTCGCGCAGGCCCTCCTTGGACCCGAAGTGGTGGCGGATCAGGCCGCCCGACACCCCGGCTTCCCGTGCGATGTCGAGGATCGACGTCTTTTCCATGCCGCGCTCGGTGAAGAGCTCGATGGCGGCGTCGCGGATGCGGGCGCGCGCGGTGAAGTCTTCGGTGGTCATCCCGGTCCTATGCGTGCGTGTAGCTGACTACACGTGAATATAGTCCGCTATACGCGCGTATAGCAATGGTGAGATCTGGCGGCTCCCCAGGCGTTTCCGGTGACCGCCTAACCGCCGAGCCCGTTACTCCATTTGGCTCGCAACCAATTGCGGTCTTTGGGCTAACTGTCTGATTGCTGCCGAAGATCTCACCCTGTGTACTTCTCGGACGCATATCTTCACGAAGGGTCGTTTCAGTGACACAGCACAGATCGCGCTGGAGACGGCGGGCCGGGATCACCGTCCTCGCCACCGCACTCGGCGCCTCCGTCCTCGGCGTCGCCGTCCCGGTGGCTTCCGCCCAGCAGGCCCCGCCGACCAACGGCGCGGCCGACGGCAAGACCCTCGACGAGCACGACCGCGCGCTCGTCGCCGAAGCCGAAAAGGCCGGCAAGCCCGACGTCACCCTCCTGATCGCCGCGGAGAAGGGCCAGACCGGCACCGCGGTCGACGAACTCAAGGCGCTCGGCGGCGTCGTCCAGTCCACCGACACGAAGCTCGACTACGTCAAGGTCACCATCCCGCCGGAGAAGGCGGAAAAGGCCGCGAAGCTCAAGTCCGTCAACGCGGTCGACGTCGACGGCCTCATCGTGCGCGACGACCCGAAGCCCGACGGCGCGACCACCCCGCTGCCGCAGCCGGCCCCGGGCAAGAACACCCCGCGCGTCAACCCGTACCTGCCGACCGGGGACACCTACGCGGCGCAGTTCGGCCAGGTCCTGCCCAACTGGGACGGCAAGGACACCACGGTCGCGGTGCTCGACTCCGGCGTCGACCTCGACTCCCCCGCGCTGGCCACCACCAGCCACGGCGAACGCAAGATCGTCGACTGGTACAACGCCAACGCCACCAACTCCGGTGACGGCACCTGGGTCAAGCAGTCCACCCAGACCTACACCGGCACCTTCACCGCGAACGGCCGGACGTGGACGGCCCCGGCGACCGGTGGCCCGTACACCTTCGGCGTGTTCGGCGAGACCGCGGGCGACCTGGGCGCCGCGGACAGCGAGACCGGCGGTGACATCAACCGCGACGGCGACCGGGCGGACTCCTGGGGCGTCCTGCTCGACAGCGCGACCAAGGAGGTCCGGGTCGACCTCAACGGCAACGGCGACTTCACCGACGAGAAGCCGATGACCGACTACAACAAGAAGTACGACGTCGGCTACTTCGGCACCGACAACCCGGCGACCGACATCGCCGAGCGGATGGCCTTCGTGGTCCAGACCGACAAGCCGGGTTACGTCGGCATCGGCATCGCGGGCGCGGAGCACGGTTCGCACGTCGCCGGCATCGCCACCGGCAACGACCTGTTCGGCGGCAAGATGGACGGCGCGGCCCCGGGCGCGAAGGTCCTGGCGGTCAAGGTCTGCCTCACCGGCAGCGCCTGCACCTCCTCCGGCCTGATCGACGGTGTCGTCTACGCGGCCAGCCACGGCGCCGACGTCATCAACATCTCGATCGGCGGCCTGCCGGCCCTCAACGACGGCAACAACGCCCGTGCGGAGCTCTACAACCGCACGATCGCCGAGTACAACGTCCAGATCTTCATCTCGGCCGGCAACAGCGGCGCCGGGGCGAACACCGTCGGCGACCCGTCGGTGGCCACGGACGCGATCTCGGTCGGCTCGTACATCACCAAGGAGACCTGGCTGTCGAACTACGGCTCGGTCACCAAGAACCCCGAGTCGCTGCACCCGTTCTCCTCGCGCGGCCCGCGTGAGGACGGTGGCTTCAAGCCGGACATCATCGCGCCCGGCGCGGCCATTTCGACCGTCCCGCGGTGGGAGCAGCCGAGCCCGGTGGCCGGCACCTACACCCTGCCCGCCGGCTACTCGATGCTGCAGGGCACGTCGATGGCGGCGCCGCAGGCGACCGGCGCGGCGGCCTTGCTGGTGAGCGCGTACAAGGCGACGCACAACGGCCAGCGGCCGCCGGTGGCGCAGCTGCGTTCGGCGATCAAGTCGACCGCGCGGTTCGTACCGGGCATCGGCGCGTACGCCCAGGGCGCGGGCCTGTTCAACGTCCCGGCCGCGTTCGTCGCGCTGTCGCTCAACCCGAAGCCGGACGTCGTTTCGACGTCGGTCGAGGTGCACACCGCGCTGTCGGGCCTGCTGGCCAAGCCGAACACGGGTGTGGGCATCCACGACCGCGAAGGCGTCACCACGGGTAAGGCGTACACGCGCACCTACACGATCACCCGGACCACGGGCTCGACGCACCCGGTGCCGTACTTCGTGCGGTGGGTCGGCAACGACGGCACGTTCTCCTCGGGGTCGACGGTGGCACTGCCGCTGAACACCCCGGTGAAGTTCGACGTGAAGGTCAACCCGAAGAACGCCGGCGTGCACTCGGCCCTGCTCTACCTGGACAACCCGCTGACCATCGGCATCGACGTGCAGACCCTCAACACGGTCTTCGCGCCGCAGGAGTTCGTCGCCGGCAAGGGTTTCCAGGTCGACAACTCGGGCAAGATCGCCCGCAACCAGGCGACCAGCTACTTCGTGCGGGTGCCGCAGGGCGCCAGCGCGCTGAAGGTGGACATCGACGCCGGCGGCGGCGCCGCGGGCAAGGGCCAGGTGCGGTTCCTGCGGTACGACCCGACCGGTGTCCCGGCCGAGGCCAGCACCGCGACGACCGCGTGCTACCTGCCCGACGCGGGTGCGGGCTGCGCCGGCGGCACGCCGACCAGCCGGACCATCGCCAACCCGCTGCCGGGTGTGTGGGAGATCGTCGTCGAAGCACGCCGGACGTCCGATGTGGACGAAGCGGCGTACAAGCTGTCGGCGTCGGTGCTGGGCACGGCGATCTCGCCGAACCCGGACACGATCGCCTCGGCCACGCTGGGCACGCCGATCTCGCGGTCCTACACCGTGCAGAACACGCTCGGCGCGTTCACCGGCAAGCTGACCGGCGCCACGCTGGGCAGCGCGAAGACGCAGCGGCCGTCGATCGCCGAGGGCACGCAGCAGCAGTACCAGATCGCGGTGACGCCGGGTTCGACGTCGCTGACCGCCACGATCGGCAACCCCGCCGTGGTGGGCACGGACCTCGACCTGGTGCTGTACAACTGCACGACCGGTTCCTGCGTGCAGGCGGGCATCAGCGCGGACGGTGACTCCGAGGAGTCGGTGACCGTGCCCAACCCGGCGCCGGGTGTGTGGGTCGCCCTCGTCGACGGCTACGCGGTACCGGGCGGCACGACGGCGTACGACTACCTCGACGTGTTCACCAACCCGGCGTTCGGTTCGGTCGCGGTGACCGACGCGAACGCGCTGCGGGCCTCGGGCAGCTCGTGGACGGTCCCGGCAACGGTGACGGCCACGGCGGCCCCGGCGGCGGGCCGGACCCTGCGCGGCCAGCTGGCCGTGCAGACCGACACCGGCGTCACGGTCGGCACCTCGCTGGTGCAGATCACCGCGGTGAGCTAGCCGCAGGTCAGGTTCGGCGCAAGTTGTCGTGAGTGGTAAGGCGAGTTCTAACTCGCCTTACCACTCACGACGCCCGGGTGACGAAGGGTGCCGGGTCCGCCAGTACGCGGTGGATGACCCGGCCCGCCGCGCCGAGGGTGGCCGCGTCGCCGCCCAGGCGGGACGCCGTCAGGACCGGGGGTGTGCCGCGCAGGCCGCCGAGGCGGGCGGAAAGCACTTCGGACACCGGGCCGGACAACCACGGGTACAACGGCGTGAACACCCCGCCCAGCACGATCCGGTCCAGGTCCAGCAGGTTCACCGCCGACGTCAGCGCGATCCCGAGGGCGTGCCCCGCCGCCGCGCACGCCGCCAGTGCCGGGCCGTCGCCCCGCTCGAGGGCGGCGAGTAAAGCCGGGACCGAAGGGGCCTTTCCCGCCGCCAGCAACGCTTCCTGGCCCGCGTACGTCTCCAGGCACCCGCTGCCGCCGCAGCGGCACTGCACCCCCTCCGGGGCCACGACGACGTGGCCGAGCTCGCCGGCCAGGCCGGTCGCGCCCGAGAACAGGGTGCCGCCCACCACCAGGCCCGCGCCGATGCCGATTTCGCCGGACACGTAGAGGAAGTCGCGCTCGCCGTCGCCGTACCAAAGTTCGCCCTGTGCCGCGAGGTTCGCTTCGTTGTCCAGCTCGACCGGGACCGGCAGGCGCAGCAGGTCGGCCGGGCGGACGTCCTGCCAGCCGAGGTTGGGGGCGCTGAACAGCACGCCGTCGCCGACCGGGCCGGACACCGCCAGCACCGCGCCCGCCACCTCCAGCCCCAGCCGGTGGGCCTCGGTGAGCGCTTCGGTGGCCAGTGCCTGCAGTTCGCCCAGGACCTTCTTCGGCCGCGAGCCGCGGTTGTCGCGCTCGCGGCGGGCGGCGAACCGGACGCCGCCGGTGAGGTCGAGCACGCGCACCGCGAGGTAGTCGACGTTGATCTCCAGCCCCAGCGACGCCACGCGCGCACCGCTGAGCACGACCGCCACCCCCGGCCGGCCGCGTTCGCCCGGCCGCGCGGGCCCGATCTCCGCGAGCAGCCCCGCGTCCACCAGGTCGCCGACGAGCTTCGAGACCGTCGACTTGGTCAGCCCGGTGACCTCGGCGAGCGCGGCGCGGGTCAGCGGGCCGCCGCGGCCGACCGCTCCCAGCACGACCTCGAGGTTGCGGGCGCGCATTTCTTCGTGCCGCACGGCCTGGGTCATCGCGTCCTCCTGCGAAGCACTCTAACCGTCCCCCTTGACGCCCGGGACCCCGCGGCGCATATTTAGTCTACAACGTGAACTAAATGAAGGGACAGTCATGAGCGACTACGCTCCCCAGCCGGCCGACAAGTTCACCTTCGGCCTCTGGACCGTGGGCTGGCCCGCGGCCGACCCGTTCGGGGTGGCGACGCGGCCGCCGCTGGACCCGGTGGAGAGCGTGCACCGGCTCGCGGAGCTGGGCGCCTACGGCGTGACCTTCCACGACGACGACCTGCTGGCCACCGAACCGGACCGCGACCGGGCGATCGAGCGCTTCCGCAAGGCGCTCGCCGAGACCGGCCTCAAGGTCCCGATGGCGACGACGAACCTGTTCACCCACCCGGTGTTCAAGGACGGCGGCCTGACCAGCAACGACCGTGACGTCCGCCGGTACGCGCTGCGCAAGGTGCGCCGCAACCTCGACCTCGCCGCCGAGCTCGGCGCCGAGACCTACGTCGTCTGGGGCGGCCGCGAGGGCGCCGAGTCCGACGCCGCCAAGGACGTCCGCGCAGCGCTGGACCGCTACAAGGAAGGTCTGGACCTGCTCGCCGACTACGTCGTCGAGAAGGGTTACCACCTGCGGTTCGCGCTGGAGCCGAAGCCGAACGAGCCGCGCGGTGACATCCTGCTGCCGACGATCGGGCACGCGCTGGGCTTCATCTCGCAGCTGTCGCGCTCCGAGATGTTCGGGCTGAACCCGGAGGTCGGGCACGAGCAGATGGCCGGGCTGAACTTCGTGCACGGCATCTCGCAGGCGCTGTGGCAGGGCAAGCTGTTCCACATCGACCTCAACGGCCAGCACGGCCCGAGGTACGACCAGGACCTGATCTTCGGCCACGGCGACCTGAAGAGCGCGTTCTTCCTGGTCGACCTGCTGGAGAACGGCGGCTACGACGGCCCGCGGCACTTCGACTACAAGCCGCTGCGCACCGAGGACACCGAGGACGTCTGGGTGTCGGCGGCGGCGAACATGCGGACGTACCTGATCCTCAAGGAGAAGGCGGCCGCGTTCCGGGCCGACCCCGAGGTCGCCGAGGCACTGGCGGCTTCCCGCGTCCCGGACCTCTCGACGCCGACGCTGGCGCCGGGCGAGACGTTCGACGACGTCCTGAACGACGAGTTCGACCTCGACGCGGCGGCCGCGCGCGGTTACCACTTCACCCGGCTCAACCAGCTGGCCCTGGAGCACCTGCTCGGCGTCCGCTGACCGTCGTGAAGGGCACCCTCGAAGCCACGAGGGTGCCCTTCACCGGCTATTTCGAGGAGAAAGCCGCGTCGAACGCCGCCGCGGGCGGGGTGAAGTTGAGCTTCCGGACGAACTCCAGGGCCTCGGGCGCGCCGATCAGGCGGTCCATCCCCGCGTCCTCCCACTCGATCGAGATCGGGCCGTCGTAGCCGATCGCGTTGAGCATGCGGAAGACGTCCTCCCACGGCACGTCGCCGTGGCCGGTGGAGACGAAGTCCCAGCCGCGGCGGGGATCCGCCCACGGCAGGTGCGAGCCGAGCCGGCCGTTGCGGCCGTCGAGCCGCTTGCGGGCCTCCTTGCAGTCGACGTGGTAAATGCGGTCCTTGAAGTCCCAGAGGAAGCCCACCGGGTCGAGGTCCTGCCAGACGAAGTGCGACGGGTCGAAGTTCAGCCCGAACGCCTCGCGGTGCCCGATCGCCTCCAGGGTGGCGACCGTGCTCCAGTAGTCGTAGGCGATCTCGCTCGGGTGCACCTCGTGTGCGAAGCGGACGCCGACCTCGTCGAACACGT
This sequence comes from Amycolatopsis vancoresmycina, assembly GCF_000716785.1. Lineage (GTDB taxonomy): Bacteria > Actinomycetota > Actinomycetes > Mycobacteriales > Pseudonocardiaceae > Amycolatopsis > Amycolatopsis vancoresmycina. The sequence continues at coordinate 219,579 of NZ_JNYY01000003.1, read as the reverse complement.
CGAGGATCGGGTTCCACCGGGTGGCGAAGTCGGCGTAGCCGCGCTCGATCATCGACGGCGGCACCGGCGGGAACATCGCCACCGTGTGCCAGATGGACGAACCGGTGAACCCGACCACAGTGGACACCCCGAGCTTCGCCGCGGCCCGGGCGGTGGCCTGCATTTCCGCCGCCGCCCGCTGCCGGACGCCCTCGGGCTCGCCGTCGCCCCAGATCCGCGCGGGCAGGATGGCTTCGTGCCGCTCGTCGATCGGGTGGTCGCAGACCGCCTGGCCGACCAGGTGGTTCGAAACCGCCCACACCTTCAGGTCGTACTTGGCGAGCGTTTCGAGCTTCGCGGGGACGTAGCCGTCGTCGGCGAGGGCTTTGTCCACTTCGAAGTGGTCGCCCCAGCAGGCGATCTCCAGGCCCTCGTAGCCCCAGCCGCTCGCCAGCCGGCACACCTCTTCGAACGGCAGATCGGCCCACTGCCCGGTGAACAGGGTCAACGGTCGTGCCATGTCCTGACCTCCTCGGTGAGATTCACCCGTTGCCGGCGACGGCGGCCGCCAGCAGCAGTTCCTTGACTTCGGTCGCGTGGAACTTCTCCCGGGCGAGCGCCGGGTCCGAGCAGAGCAGCACCGGCCCGTCCGCGGCCGAGTCGGGCAGCCGTCCGTGGCTGCCGCGCACCGGCGCGGGGTCGAGCGGGACCACCTGCATCGAATACCGCAGGCCGAGCTTCTTGCGGGCCAGCGCCGACGCCGCCTTGAGCTTGACCATCGGGTCGTCCGGGTCGAAGAACAGCTCGGCCGGGTCGTAGCCGGGCTTGCGGTGGATCTCGACGGTCTTCGCGAAGTCCGGCGCGCGGTCGTCGCTCAACCAGTAGTAGTAGGTGAACCAGGCGGCCGGCTCGGCGACGGCGACGAGCTCGCCCGCCCGTTCGTGGTCGATGCCGAGCCCGGCCTGCCCCGCCCGGTCGAGCACGACGTCCACTCCGGACAGTCCGGCCACGATGTCCCGCACCCGCGGGACATCCGCCGGGTCGGCGACGTAGACGTGCGCCACCTGGTGGTCGGCGACGGCGAACGCGCGGGACGTCCACGGGTCGAGGTACTCCATGCCCGCCTGGACGTACACGTTGAGCAGGCCCGCGCGGCGCAGTGCCCGGTTGACGTCGACCGGGCGGTTCGCGTTCGTGATCCCGTACTCCGACAGCGCGACGACGGTGTGCCCGCCCGCGGCCGCGAAGTCCAGCAACGGCTTCAGCGCGGTGTCGAGCTCGCGGGCGGCGGCCGCGGCCTGCGGCGCGTCCGGGCCGAAGCGCTGCAGGTCGTAGTCCAGGTGCGGGACGTAGACGAGGGTGGTGTCCGGCCGGTCCTGCGTCATGATCTGCTGCGCGGCGGCGATGATCCATTGCGACGACGCGATCGACGCCGTCGGGCCCCAGTAGGTGAACAGCGGGAACTCGCCGAGGCTGCCGACCAGGCGGTCGTGCAGCTGCGGCGGGTACGTGTAGGCGTCCGGTGACTTCTTGCCGTCGGCGTGGTAGATCGGCCGCGGGGTGACGGTGAGGTCGGTGTCCGCGCCCATCGCGTACCACCAGCAGACGTTGGCCACCCTGTGCCCGGTCTGCGCGCGGCGGACGGCGTCCCAGAACTTGTCCCCCTGCACCAGTTTGTTGTGCTGGCGCCAGAGGAACACCTCACCGAGTTCGCGGAAGTACCAGCCGTTGCCGACGATCCCGTGTTCGGCGGGCTTCAGCCCGGTCAGGAACGTCGACTGCACCGAACACGTCACCGCCGGGAACACCGTGTCCAGCTGCGCGGTGAACCCGGGTTCGGCCATCTTGCGCAGGTTGGGCATGTGCGGGAGCAGCCGCGGCGTCAGCCCCACGACGTCGAGGACGAGCAAACTCATGCGGAAACCTCTTCCAGGCCCAGGGTGGTCAGTGCGTGCCGGGTCCAGTCCAGCTCGGCCGCGATGCCCGCGACCAGCCCGGCGTCGTCGGCGGGCGCGTCCGGGAGCACCTGCCAGGTGTAGGTCTCGACCTCGACGTGGTCGGTGCGCGCGGTGGCGCCGCCGAACAGCTCGGCCAGCGTCGCGGCCAGTACCGGCCGGGTCGAGGTCAGCGGCGGCGCCGGGTCGGCGTGCAGCGGCACGTGGAAGTGCACCCGCCACGGTGCCTCCCCCGGCAGGCCGCCGCCGAGCGCGAGGTCGAGGTCGTCGGCGCCCGGCGGGGCGCCTTCGTTGCTCTGGTGCAGGAACCGCGGCTCCACAAAGGACTCCAGCGCCCGCCGGGTCGCCGGATCCTTCGGTTCGGCAGCCTCCAGCGCCGCCGACGCCTGCAGCTTGACGACGTCCAGTCCCGCGTCTTCGAGACGCCCCAGCGCGGCCGCCGGGTCCTCGAACCCGACCGCCAGGTGGCACGTGTCGAGGCAGACACCCAGCCAGTCGGTGTCCACTTCGGACAGCAGGGCCGCGGCCTGCGCGGTGGTTTCGATGGCGCAGCCCGGCTCGGGCTCGAACGCCACCCGCACCGGGCGGTCCTGCTCCGCCAGTCCCTTGGCCAGCAGGTCGAGCTGTCCGCCATCCCCCCGCCAGTCCGTGCGCCAGCCGAGCGGCAACGTCGACACGCTGCCGCGCACGGCGTCGTCCGGCAGCAGCTCGGCGAGCAGCCGCGCGAGGTCCAGGGTGTACCGCGTGCGTTCGGGCGCCGCCCAATCCGGCCGGTAGACCTTGTGCTTGACGACCGGGTCGTGGAAGCCCTGGTACGGGAACCCGTTGAAGGTGACGACCTCCAGGCCCCGCGCGGCGAGTTCGGCCTTCAGCTTCGTCACCGCCGCCGGGTCCGCGACCAGCTCGCTCGCCACCGGCCGGGCCAGCCAGAGGCCGAGCCCGAGCCGGTCCACGCCGAGGCGCTCCCGGACCGGCTCGCCGAAGCGGGCCAGCTGGGCGAGCACGCCGTCGAGGTCCTCCGCCTGGTGCACGTTGGTGCAGTAGGCGAGGTGGACGACCGTGCCGTCCGGGTGCCGGAACCTCATGCGCGGGCCCCCCGGAGGATCGAGTTGCCCGCGAATTCGGCCGCCGCGGTACCGGATTCCAGCGAAAGCCGCCCGCTCTGGCCGTAGAACTCGACCGGGTTGCGCCACAGCACCCGGTCGACGTCGTCGTCGGTGAACCCGGCGGCCAGCATCGCGTCGCCGGTCTTGCGGGTCTTGAGCGGGTCGCTCTTGCCCCAGTCGGCGGCGGAGTTGACCAGCACGCGCTCGGTGCCGTACTCCTTCAAGATCGCCACCATCCGGTCCTCGTCCATCTTCGTGTCCGGGTAGATGGAGAACCCCAGCCAGCAGCCGGACTCCTCGACCATCCGCACGGTCAGCTCGTTGAGGTGGTCGAGCACCACGCGTTCCGGCGCGATCCCGGACTCGCGGACGACGGCGATGCTCCGCTCGGTCCCGGCCGCCTTGTCGCGGTGCGGGGTGTGCACGAGCGCGGGCAGGTCGTGGTCGATCGCCAGGGCGAGCTGCGCGGCGAACGCCTTGTCCTCCTCGGCGGTCATCGAGTCGTAGCCGATCTCGCCGACCGCGACCACGCCGTCCTTCTCCAGGTACCGCGGCAGCAGGTCGAGCACCGGCGTGCACCGCGGGTCGTTGGCCTCCTTCGGGTTGAGCGCGATCGTGCAGTGGTGGGCGATGCCGTACTGGCTCGCCCGGAACGGCTCCCAGCCGACGAGCGCGTCGAAGTAGTCGGTGAAACTGCCGACGCTCGTGCGCGGCTGACCGAGCCAGAACGCCGGTTCGACGAGCGCGCGGACGCCGGCGGCGTGCATGGCCGCGTAGTCGTCGGTGGTCCGGGAGCTCATGTGGATGTGGGGGTCGAAGATGCGCATCAGGCGTCCTGTTCGGTCAGCAGCGGGAGGAGATCGGCGGGGACCTCGCGGCCGGCGGCGGTGCGCTCGGCGGCGAACGACCGCAGCATCCGCCGCAGCTCCTCGTCGGTCCGGCGGTCCAGCCCGGCCACCTCGGCCAGGGGGATGCCCATGAAGACGCACTTGAGGACGCCGTGGCGGTACGCGGCGGCGTCCAGGTGCGTGGCGGCGTACTCGCCCATCGCCGCGGCGACGAGCCGGGTGTCGTTGGTGCGGAGCGCGTCCGCGACCAGCGCCACCCCGGCGTCGCCGGTGTCCACAACGGACAGTCCACGGAGGGCGGCCCGTTTCTCCGCCGCGTCGCCGTAGCGGTAGAGGCCGGGCAGCTCCGCCGCGGCGCCCGGAGCGGCCCGCAGCAGGGCCACGCGGGCCACGTCGTCGACCGTCCACCCCGGCCTTTCCGACGGTCCCCGGCCGACCCGGCGGCCGACGGCGGGGAAGACCGTGCGCAACGCCGTCGCGTCGGCGGCCACCTTGGTCAGGGCTTCGTCGAGCCAGGCGGTCACGCGGCCACCGCCTGGCGCAGGAAGTCCAGAGACTCCCGGGCGATCCGGGGCGCCGCGTGGCTGTCCCGCGGCAGTTCGACGGCCACCAGCCCGCCGTAGGGCGCCAGCGCGGCCAGCACCGGCGGGAATTCGATTTCCCCGCGGCCGAATTCGAGGTGCTCGTGCGTGCCGCGGCGCATGTCGTCGATCTGGACGTTGACCAGCCGCGGCAGGGCGCGGCGGACGCAGTCGGGCACGGACGCGGATTCGTTGCACCGGCAGTGCCCGATGTCCAGCGTCAGCCCGAACCGTTCCGGATCGCCGAGCCGCCGCGCCAGCTCGAAGTAGCCGTCGAGGTCCTCGACGAGCATCCCCGGCTCCGGCTCGAAGCCGAGCCGGACGTCGTGCTCTTCGGCGGCCTTGAGCACGTCGGCGCAGCCGTCCACCAGGTACGTCCAGGCGTCCTCAGTGGACAGTTCAGCGGGCTTGTTCCCGCTCCAGAAGGACACCGCTTCGGCGTCGAGGTCCGCGGCGATTTCGACGGCCCTGGTCAGGAACTCGACACGGCGTGCGCGGCCGGGGTCGAGGAACGTCGGCGAGTGCTTGCGCCACGGGTCGAGCAGGAACCGCGCCCCGGTCTCGATCACGACGGCGAGGCCCAGCCGGTCCAGGTCCGCCGCGACGCCGGACACGCGCCGGGCGAGGTCCGGCCCGAACGGGTCCAGGTGCTGGTGGTCGAGGGTGAGCGCGACGCCGTCGTACCCGAGGTCGGCCAGCACGCGCAGGGCGTCCCCGAGGCGGTGGTTGGCGAAGCCGTTGGTGCCGTACCCGAACCTCATGTCGGCGACACCTTCCGGCCCAGCGCCCGCGCGAACGGGAACGCGGCGGCGACGGCCAGCGCCGAGCGCCACGCGCCGGTGCGCGCGATCAGCCCGGCCTGCAACGGGATCATGCCGTGGATCCCGGCCCCGACCGCGCGCCGGACCTTGCCCGCGGCCGGGTCGCGCACGGCGTCGTACTGCGCCCCGCCGGTGGTCACCGCGTAGGTCCCGAGCAGTGCCGAGGACAGCAGGCCGCCCCGGCCGGCCGCGATCCCCACGCCGGCCGTCGCGGCCAGGGTGGCCGCCGGCAGCGCGGGTTTCGCACCGTCCACTTCGGACCGCGAGAGTGCGGTGACGGCGTAGGTGTGCGCCCCGACCGTCAGCGCCGCGGCCAGCGCGGGCCGGGCCCCGCCCGCGCCGAGCAGGACGTCGAGGGTGCGGGCCGCGGCCATCGCGGCCGGCCCGAACACCGTCTCCTTGAGCAGGAAGTCGTACGCCCAGACGGTCGCGGCCAGCGGCACGGCCACCCGCAGCGCCCGCCGTCCGCCGGCGGCCGCGGCGATGCCCAGCCCGCCCGCGGTCAGCCCGGTCGCGACGCCGAGCGCGGTCGCCGGGGCCACCCGCCCGGACGGGATGGGCCGCTCGGGCCGCTCCATCGAATCGAGGTGGCGGTCGGCGTAGTCGTTGAGCGCCATGCCGGCCCAGTAGATGCAGACGGACGCGCCGGTCAGGGCGAGCGTGCGGCGGCCGAACGGCCAGCCCGCCGCGGCGGCCCCGGCGACGGCGTCCCCGGGCACGGTCAGCGCGGCGGGCGCGCGGACGAGTTCGACGAGCGCCTTCACCGGTGCGCCCACTCGCGCAGGGCCGCGTACTGCGACGCCAGGTCGTGCGGGCCGTCGCCCACGGGATCCTTGAAGAAGAAGCCGAATTCGGCGACCGGCCCGGCCACGCCGTCGCGGCACGCCTTGCCGGTCAGCCGGGCGAGGTCGAGCACGAGCGGCGCGGCGAGCGCCGAGTCGCAGCCCTGCCAGGTCAGCTGCAATGTCATCCGCGCGCCGAGGAACCCTTCGAACAGCACGTGGTCCCAGGCGGTCTTCCAGTCGCCGAGCGACGGCACGTAGTCGATGTGCACCTCGCCGTCGACGTCCCGGCCCAGGTTGCGCGAAAGCACCTGCTGCTTCGACGCGTTCTTGCTCGACGCCGCCCCGGGGTCGGCCAGCGTGGCGCCGTCACCGCCGCCGAGCAGGTTCGTGCCCGACCAGGCCAGCACGTTCAGCCCGCGCTGGGCGAACATCGGCGCGAGCACCGACCGCAGCAGCGTCTCGCCGGTCTTGCCGTCCCGGCCCGCGTAGGGCTGCCCGGTGCCGCGGGCGAGCTCGTCGAGCGCGGGCAGCCGCGCCCCCGTGGACGGCGTGAAGTCGACAAAGCCACAACCCGCGCGAAAGGCCGCGTAGGCGTACAGCGCACTCGGCGGCAGCACGTCCAGATCCGCTTCCATCGCGGCCAGTGACGCGTGGGCCGGGTGCGGCTCGCACGGCGGCTCGGTGGAGCTGACGTTCACCACGACGACGTGGTCCACCCCGGCGCGGAACTCGGCCAGGTCCGCGGCGATCCGGTCGGCCGCCGCGCGTCCGCCCCCGGACGGCGCCGGGCGCAGCCGGGCCTCGGCCGCCTCCAGTTCGGCCGTCACCGGGCCCGGCAGCGCGGCGGGCAGCACCCCCGCCGCCGCCAGCTGTTCCGCGCGCTTGACCAGCGGTGTGTCCACGACGTCGTGGCCCCCGAAGACCAGGTCCCCCAAGCCGGGCAGTGCCGCCCCGGCGAAGTCCGGCAGCTCGGTCACGCAGCCCGTGCGCGCGGCGAGTCCCGCGCGCAGGGCGGCGGCCCCGGCGATGGCCGTGGTGGCCACCGATCCCCGGGCGCCGATCAGCCAGACACCGATCTTCCCCATGTTTTCCCTCCGGTTTTCCCTCAGCCCGTGCCGTGTGCTCCGACGCGGGTCCAGACACTGCTCGCCGCGGCGCTTTCCTCGACCGCGGCGAGCACCCGCTGCACCTGCAGCCCGTCCGCGAAGGACGGTTCCGGGTCCTCGCCCGCGGCCAGCGCGGCGAGCAGATCACGCACCTCGTGGGTGAACGTGTGCTCGTAGCCGAGCCCGTGCCCCGGCGGCCACCAGGCGCCGACGTACGGGTGTCCGGGCTCGGTGACCTGGATCCGGCGGAACCCGCCGAGTTCCGGGTCTTCGGTGTGGTCGTGGAAGGCGAGCTCGTTCATCGCCTCGAAGTCGAACGCGAGGCTGCCGGCGGCGCCGTTGACCTCCAGGCGCAGCGCGTTCTTGCGGCCGCTCGCGAACCGCGTCGCCTCGAAGGTGCCGACCGCGCCGCCGTCGAACCGGGCCAGGAACAACGCGGTGTCGTCGACCGTCACCGGCCCGCGTCCGGCCCCACCGGGCAGCGGCCGCTCGCCGACGAACGTCTCGGTCAGGCCGGAGACGCCGGTGATCGCCGCTCCGGTGACGAACTGGGCGAGGTCGACCGCGTGCGCGCCGATGTCCCCCAGCGCCCCCGAGCCCGCCTTGTCCTTCCGCAGCCGCCAGACCAGCGGGAACTCCGGGTCGACGATCCAGTCCTGGAGGTACTGGGCGCGCACGTGCCGGATCTCTCCCAGCCTGCCCTCGGCGACGAGCCGGCGCGCGAGGGCGACCGCGGGCACCCGCCGGTAGTTGAAGCCGACCATGGACCGCACGCCCCTGGTCGCCGCCTCGGCCGCCGCCGCGGCCATGGTCTCCGCTTCGGCGACCGTGTTGGCCAGCGGTTTCTCGCACAGCACGTGCTTGCCCGCGGCGAGCGCGGCCAGCGCTATCTCCGCGTGCGAGTCGCCGGGCGTGCAGATGTCCACCAGATCTACATCGCCGGACTCGATCAGGTGTTTCCACTCCGTCTCCACCGAAGCCCACCCGAGCTTCGCCGCGGCGGCCTCCGCGGCCGCCCGGTCACGGCCGCAGAGCACCGCCATCCGGGGTGTCAGCGGGAGGTCGAAGGCCCGGTGCACGGTCCGCCACGCCTGGGAGTGGGCGGCCCCCATGAAGGCGTACCCGACCATGCCGATCCCGATCGTCGCGCCGCGGGTGCTGGTCATCGCGGATTCCTTTCGGTCCGATACCGGCGCCGGACGAGGAAGGGTCTGCCGGGCGCCGCCCCGGTTCGCCTGGTGGAACCCAAATTAGGTGCGGCGGAACAAGCGGGTCAACGAAGTCGAAGCCGCCACCGAACGAGATCGCCGGAAGCCCCTGTGGCGCAGGGGCTTCCGGCGATCCGGCGGCGAAAGGGTTTTCAGCTGTGACTTGCGTTCGATGCGGCCCAGGTCAGGCCGAGGCGCCGCGGAAGCTGAGCGTGCCCAGCGCGGCGACGAGCGGCGAGAGTTCCGGCAGTGTTTCCGCTTCGGCCAGGGCTTCCGCCAGCGCCGTGTCGTGCGTCGGGCGGGCCGCGGTCAGCAGCGCCTGGCCCGCCGGCGTCACCTCGGTGTAGATCCCGCGGCGGTCGTCCGCGCACAGGTACCGGGCCAGCAGGCCGCGGCCCTCCAGGCGGGTGACCAGCCGGGTCGTCGCCGACTGGCTGAGCACCACCGCGTTGGCGAGCTGGTTCATCCGGAGGTGGAAGCCGTCCTGGCGGGCCAGCACGTCCAGCACCGTGTACTCGCTCACCGACAGCTCGTGGTCGCGCTCGAGCGCGCGCTGCAGCCGGTCCTCGATCCGCGCGTGGAGCGCGGCCAGCGTCCGCCAGCCCTGCGCGCGGGCTTCGACGGCGTCGTCGTCCAGTGACACGGTTCACCCCTTCCCGGCTTGCGCGGGGAGCCCGCCAAGTCGCAAGCTTGTGCAATATACGGCGTCTGCAACTATCTCGGACGCTTGTAGTTGCCAACGCCCTCAGTCTACCCCGGAAAGAAGTGAAGTCCATGCCCGCCGCTCTGCTCGCACTGGCGATCAGCGCTTTCGGGATCGGCACCACCGAGTTCGTGATCATGGGCCTGCTGCCCGAGGTCGCAGCCGGCTTCGGCGTCTCGATCCCGGCCGCAGGCCTGCTCATCTCCGGCTACGCGCTCGGCGTCGTCGTCGGTGCCCCCGTGCTCACCGCGCTCGCCTCGCGGGTGCCGCGCAAGACCGTCCTGGTCGCCCTGATGGGCCTGTTCATCGCCGGGAACGTGCTCTCGGCGCTGGCACCGAGCTACGGACTGCTGATGACCGGCCGGGTCGTCGCCGCGCTGAGCCACGGCGCCTTCTTCGGCGTCGGCTCGGTCGTCGCCGCCTCCCTGGTCGCCCCGGCCAAGCAGGCCAGTGCCATCGCGCTGATGTTCACCGGGCTGACCGTGGCGAACGTCCTCGGCGTGCCCGCCGGCACCGCGCTCGGCCAGGCCTTCGGCTGGCGGTCGACGTTCTGGGTGGTCAGCGCGCTCGGCGTGGCCGGCGCGATCGGCATCCTCGCGCTGGTGCCGCACCAGGCCCCTTCGCCGGGCGCGGGCCTGCGCGGCGAGCTCGCCGTGTTCCGCCGCCCGCAGGTGTGGCTCGCGCTGGTCATGACCGCGCTCGGCTTCGCCGGCGTGTTCGCGTCGTTCACCTACATCGCGCCGATGATGACCGAGGTCGCCGGCTTCTCGAGTGGCGCCGTCACCTGGCTGCTCGTGCTCTTCGGCGCCGGCCTGTTCGCCGGCAACCTGCTCGGCGGGAAGGCCGCGGACCGCGCCCTCATGCCGAGCCTGTACCTCATCCTCGCCGCGCTGGCGCTCGTGCTGGTGGTGTTCGTGTTCACCGTGCACGCGAAGGTGCCGGCCGCGATCACCATCGCGCTGTTCGGCGCCGCCGGGTTCGCCACCGTGCCGCCGCTGCAGGCCCGCGTGATGGCCAAGGCCGGTGGTGCGCCCGCGCTGGCGTCGGCGGCGAACATCGCCGCGTTCAACCTCGGCAACGCCGGTGGCGCGTGGCTCGGCGGCCAGGCCATCGACGCCGGTCTCGGCTACACCGCCCCCAACTGGATCGGCGCCGCGCTCGCCGCGGCCGGCCTCGCCGTGGCGCTCGTCTCCGGCCTGCTCGACCGCCGGGCCCCGGCTAGTTTCGACGCCGGGGAACGGGTACCCGCCCGATGAACCACCCACCGAAAGGAACCCTCGTGACCAGCGTGCCCGTGATCGAACTCAACAACGGCGTGCGGATGCCGCAACTCGGCTACGGCGTGTTCCAGGTCCCGGACGACGAGACCGCCGCCGTCGTGAAGACCGCCCTCGAAACGGGCTACCGCAGCATCGACACCGCCGCCGTCTACGGCAACGAAAAGGGCGTCGGCCAGGCGATCGCCGAGTCCGGCATCGCCCGCGACGAGCTGTTCGTCACGACCAAGCTGTGGAACTCCGCCCAGGGCTACGACTCCACGCTGAAGGCGTTCGACGACAGCATGGCCAAGCTCGGCCTGGAGCAGCTGGACCTGTACCTGATCCACTGGCCGACGCCGGAGCGCGGCAAGTTCGTCGACACGTGGAAGGCGTTCGAGAAGCTGTACGCCGACGGCCGCGTCCGCGCGATCGGCGTGTCCAACTTCCAGCCCGCGCACCTCGAACGGCTGATGGACGCGGCGAACGTCGTCCCGGCGGTCAACCAGGTCGAGCTGCACCCGTACCTGCAGCAGCCGGAGGTGCGCGAGTTCGACACGAAGAACGGCATCGCGACCGAGGCGTGGAGCCCGCTCGCCAAGGGCGGCAGCCTGCTCGGCGACCCGGTGGTCGCCGAACTCGCGGTCAAGCACAGCCGCACGCCCGCGCAGATCGTCCTGCGCTGGCACCTGCAGCTCGGCAACGTCGTGATCCCGAAGTCGGTCACGCCGTCCCGGATCGAGGAGAATTTCGACCTGTTCGGGTTCACCCTCACGGAGGAGGAACTGGATTCGCTGACGCCGCTGGACCGCGGCGAGCGCACCGGCCCGGACCCCGACACCTTCAACGCCGCCTGACCCGGTCGTGAGTGTTTAGGCGCGTTAGAACGCGCCTAAACACTCACGACGGGCCGCGGCAGGGCTCACTGCTTGCGGGCGACGCCGCCGAGGGTCAGGAAGTTCAGCTCGCCCAGCTGGTGCAGGCGGGGGCCGTCCGGCCACCACTCGTGCAGGTAGACCAGCCCCGGCCGCAGCAGCTCGGTGCCTTCGAAGAACCCGGCGATCTGCTCGCGCGTGCGGTACACGCTGCCCAGCCCGGTGCCCTGGAAGCTGGTCTCCAGCAGCCGCGCCAGCTCCTGGCGCGGGGAGTCCTCTTCCGGGTCGAAGTTGTGCGTGAGCAGCAGGTACGACCCGGGTGCGAGCGCGGCCACGTACTCCGCGACGATCGCCCGTGCGCGGTCGTAGTCGTCGATGTGGTGAATGATCGAAGTGAGGATCAGCGCCACCGGACGGGTGAAGTCGAGGTACTCCTTGACGACCTCGTCGCCGAGGGTGTCGGCCGGGCGCGTCAGGTCGGCGCCCGTCACGTGGGTCAGGTAGTTCTCTTCGAGCAGCGCCCGGCCGTGCACCTGCACGACCGGGTCGTTGTCGACGTAGACGACCTGCGCGTCCGGGTTGTACCGCTGCGCCACCTCGTGGGTGTTTTCCGCCGTCGGCATGCCGGAGCCGAGGTCGAGGAACTGGTCGATGCCGCGTTTGCCGGCCAGGAACCGCACCGCGCGCACCAGCCAGTCCCGGTGTTCCTTCGCCATCGCGCGCGCGCCGGGCGCGATGGCCAGCAGCCGCCGCATCGCTTCGCGGTCGACCTCGTAGTGGTCGTGGCCCCCGAGCAGTGCGTCGGACAGTCTTGCCAGGCTCGCCTTGCTGAAATCGAGAGCGGCCGCACCGCCCTCGGTTCCGGACCGCAGGTCGCCAGGCGTCATCGGCTGTTCTCCCACTCGTCGGTGGCGGACGCCGCCCCTGCCCGGGCTTGCCCGCCGTGTCCGGCAACGGACAGTGCTCAGCCTACGACATGCGGTGCACCAAGTGAACCGGGCCGAAGGGCCTTACCTGCCAGGGAGAACTACCCGAAAGGCAGTTCGCGCCAGGTGTGTCCCCCGTCCGTGGTCCGGTACACGGCGGAGCCACCGGCTGCGTCCGGCTGGCCGTCGACGACGACGCCGGTACCGCGCCCGGGGAAGTCGAGATCGGTGAGCGCGAGCCCGCGATCGGACAGCGCGAGCGTCGTCCAGGTGCGGCCGCCGTCGGCGGTGTGGTGCAGGAACCCGACACCCCCGCCCACGGCCGCGACGGTCGCGGACGCCGGCGAGGCAGCGGCGAAGCCCTGGTTGATGCCGGTGAACGGCGCGGCGCCGGTCCCGCTGAACGTCCCGCCGAGCTGCGGCGCGTGCCGCAGCTGCCGTTCGGTCGAGCCGGGCTGCGGCGTGCCGGGGCTGCTGCTGCACAGGGCCACGACCTGCCGGTCCCGGACGCCGGCGAGCGAGGCGACTTCCCCGCCGGGGCACGGCGGAGCGGCCGGGGTGAACCGGACGCCGTCTCGCGAGGTCCAGTAGTTTTCGGTGCCGTAGTCCGCGCCGAGCGCGACCTGCAGGCCGCCGCCGACGGCCAGGTCGCCGTAGGTGAGCCCGCCGGTGACGGCGAACCCGGGCACCGGCAGCAGTACCGGGGAGCCGGCGGGCCCCGAGTACAGCCGGGTCGAGCCACGGCCCTCGCCGTAGGTGGTCAGCATGGCGAAGACGCGGCCCCCGGTTTCGGCGATCTTCGAGAGGTAGAACGGCTCCCGCGCACCGATCAGGTTGACCGGGTGCCAACTGGCACCGCCGTCACGGGTCGCGCGCAGGTGGACCCCGTCGCTGACGTACGCGACCCGATCGCTGACGACGGTGAGCGCCACGTGGTTGTGGTTGTCGGGCAGCGGCAGAGAGGGCGCACCCAGCCGCCGCCAGTGCTGCCCGCCGTCGGTGGTGCCCAGCAGCGCGGGACACCACGACCCACCGCACGGCGAGTACCCGAGGACATAGCCGGTGTCGGGCCCGGTCCAGCTGGTCGACGCGGGCCGGAAGCCCGCCGGGACGGCGGTGCCGGCGGTCGCGGGCGAGGCGAACGCGGCCAGCAGGGCGAGGACGGACACCAGCAGCGCACCGCGCCGGGGAGTTCTCATGATCACGTGGACGTCCCGCGCGGAAGGGGGTTGCCACGGCCGGCGGAGTTGCGCCGCGCGGCTCAGCACCCTGCGGCCGGTGGCGGGTTCCGCTGGTCGAAGTGCCGGAACGCACCACGGGCCCGGAGCTGTGCCGGGCGGCTCAGAACTGATCGGTGGGGGCGGGGTTCCGCCGATCGGCCGTGGATTTCGCGGGCCGCCCACGGTTCACCGCCAGGCGGCCGCCGCCGACGGCTCGGCCGGCGCAGCAGGCCACCGGACTCCGGCCGCCCGCAAGCCAGGGCGGCGGACCGCCGTCAGCTCGAGTTCTCCGCAACCGAGGCGACCCAGCGCAGCAGATCAGCCCCGGCGGCCAGGTCGCCGAGCACGATGAGCTTCATCGTGGCGCGCTCGCCGTCGTGAATCGTCTCCACGCGCAGGGGTCGCTCGCCCGCGTCCCAAGGCCCGTTCGCCGACGCCACCACCATCGTGGCCAATCGGTCGGCCGCCGTGCGGTCGATGCCGGTGAGCTCGACGACCGCCGACAGCTCCGCCACGGGCGCCGCGGGCCGGCCGGCGAGGGGCAGGCCGGTGAACTCCTCGAGGTCGGCGGCGGTGATCCGGTACTGCTTGCCGATCCGGACCGCCTTCAGCCGTCCGTCGCGCACGTAGTTCCGGACCGTCCGGACGTGCAGGCCGAGCTTCGCGGCGACCTGCTCGACGGAGAAGACGTCCTGCGGCATGACCCTCCCTGATTCCCCAAACGACCCTATCACCTCGCTCAATAGGGAAGTTTGCGGAACACCTGGTTCGCTCACCCGCGTGACGGGTACTTCCCGCCATATTGCTTTGCCCAGATACGTCCACATCGGACAGTCGAAAGGACGGCGCCGACGATGCCGTATCCCCCGCCCCCGGAGCCGTACGGCACGCCGTACGAGCCCGCACCCACCGAAGAGATCGTGGAGCGCACCCACCCGCGCATCCGGGCCGTGCGCACGGTCAACGCCCTCATCCACCTCGTCTGCGCGGTGTTCGCGCTGGTCCTGGCCGTGCACATCGTGCTGGTGCTGGGCGGGGCGAACTCGGCGAACGGCTTCGCGCACCTGATCACGGAGTGGTCGGCCGGCGTCTCGCTCGGCCTGCGGAACCTCTTCACGCCGGACTCGGCGGGACTGCGGACGTTCCTCAACGACGGCCTCGCCGCCGTCCTGTGGCTCGTCATCGGCGCCATCCTGACCGACGTCATCGCGCGCATCGGCATCCCCGGCCCGCGGCGGGTCTGGTACCGGCGCAGCTACCGCTGACGCACGACGAAGGCCGCCCCCGACGCGATCGCGTCGGGGGCGGCCTTTCTCCGTCAGTGCCGGGGCTGGTCGGCGACCGGTTGGACGGGCTCCGGCTCGGGTTCGGGCAGGGCCTGCTCGGCGGGCTCGCCGCCCCGGGGTGCGGGAACGCCCTCGGCGGCGATCGCGTCGAAGTGTTCACGGCACCAGCGGCCGTAGCGCCTTGCGTGCACAGTCATCGCGTCCACCTCCTCTCCACGGGCGATCCTGGTCACACCCTCAGCGTCCTCCGCGGCGAGGCCGAACGCCAACACATTTAAGCGGGACTTAACAGACACGAACGGGTGACGTCCACAAAGGACGCCAGTCAGCCCGCGAACTCCCGCACGACCGCCTGGCAGAAGGCCGGCAGGTCGTCCGGATTGCGGCTGGAAACCAGTCCGTTGTCCACTACAACCTCTTCGTCGACGACCGTGGCGCCGGCGTTACGCAGGTCCGTCCGGACGCTCGGGTACGACGTCAGCGTGCGGCCACGCACGACATCCGCTTCGACGAGCGTCCACGGACCGTGGCAGATTACCCCGACCGGCTTGCCGGCGCGCACGAAGTCGCCGGCGAACTTGACCGCGGCGGGGTCCGTGCGCAGGTGGTCGGGGTTCATCGTGCCGCCGGGCAGTAGCAGCGCGTCGAAATCGCCGATTTCGACGTCGGCGACCTTCCGGTCCACCGCGAACCGGTCGCCCTTGTCGATGTCGCCGTTCATCGCCTGGATTTCACCGGTGTCCAGGGACACCAGCTCGACCGTCGCGCCCTCGTCGAGGACGGCCTGGCGCGGCTTCTCCAGCTCGACCTGTTCGACGCCGTCCGCGGCCAGGATCGCGACCCGGCGTCCTTGCAGTGCGTTCGCCATGGGGCTCCTCCGTCGGAAAAACTGAATGCACCGGGGTAATTACCCCCTCACCCATGGGTCAAACCAAGTCCTCAATGGACAGTGCAATCAGTCTTCACATTCGATGGCGAGCACAGCGATATCGTCATGTGCCGAGTTGCCGAGCCAGTCCCGCACCGCCTGACGCAGCCGCCGCACGACCTCACGAGCAGGCTCCCCCGCCGCCGCCGCGAGCACAGCGCGCAACCGGTCGTCTCCGAAGAGTTCCGTCGGGTCGTGGCGGTTGCGGGCCTCGGTGATGCCGTCGGTGTACAGCAGGCAGACGTCGCCGCGCTCCAGCCGCACCTCGGCCTCGGCGAACCGGGCCTGCGGCGAGATGCCGACCAGCGTGCCCGGCACCGTGACCTCTTCGACCACGCCCGAGCGCCGGACGATCAGCGGCGCCGGGTGGCCGCCCGAGGCCAGCGTCAGGCCGACACCGCCGTCCGACGGCCGGGCCGTGCCGAGCACCAAGGTGGCGAACCGGCTGCTGCCGCCGGCGATGAGCAGTTCATTGAGCAGGCGCAGCAGCGTGCGGCCGTCGCGTTCGACCATGGCGAGCGCGGTCAGCGCGTGCCGGACCCGGCCGGTGAGCGCGGCGGCCTCCGGGCCCTTGCCGCAGACGTCGCCGAGCACCAGGAACGCGCTGCCGTCGTCGTGGGGCAGGACGTCGAAGAAGTCGCCGCCGACCGCGAGGACCCCGCCCGCCGGCTCGTACCAGGTTTCGAACCGGGCCCCGTCGAGCTCCGGCGGGTCGAGCGGGCGCAGCGTCGTCTCCAGGCCGCGGGTCGCCTCCTCCTGGCGGGCGTAGCGCTGGGCGTTGGCGAGCGCCGTGCCGGCCGCGTGCGCGAACTCCGCCACGGCGCGCGCCTGCTCGGCGCCGAACTCCGGGTCGCCGCGGCGGCCCAGCAGCAGCGCGCCGGTGACGCCCGCGCTCGCGCTCGGCCCGAGCGAGACGACCGAGACGTCGGCGTGCCCGGCGAACCGGTCGGCGACGACCGACGGCAGGGTGGCGACCTCGGCCGCGGGCAGCGGGGCCGGCCGGGGCGGCCCGGCGGCGCCGAACGTCGCCGCCAGCACCGGCGCGGTCTGCGCGGGGACCCGCCGGATCCGGCCGTGGCCCGGCGCGGCGGGGCGCTCGCAGCTCCACCACTCCCACCGGCCGCGGGTGGTCGGCAGCAGCACGAACACGGTCTCGGCCAGCGCGGACGCGGCCAGCTCGGCGATCACCCGCGCGGTGCCGTGCCGTCCGCGCGCGGCGGCCAGCCGGGGCCCGGCCTCGGCCAGGAACTCGCCGACGTGCCGCTGCGGGACGTCCTCCGCGGAGACGGTCCAGGCGTGCCAGCCGCCGGGCAGGGCCCGGATCCGCGCCGGACGCCGGTGTCCGGCCAGTTCGACGTGGCCTGACATTTCCGTCGACGAATGCAGCTGCGGCCCGGCGTCGCCGGCCAGCGCCCGCGCCGCCGGGTTCGCCCAGCGCACCACACCCGCGGTGTCCTGCAGGAACACCGCGTCGCGGACGTCTTCGAGGGCCGCCCGCGCGAAGGCGTCGATGCCAGGCGGCCCGCCGTCACCGGGCATCGGCGGCAGGGCCGTCGAGGCCGGGGCCGGACGTGACACCATGCACGGACCTCCTGCCTCCGGACTGCTGTCGCACGGCTACCGCGTGAGCGGGCGGGCTGGCTCGAAGTGTAGGGCGAAGCATGGCACGCTGGGTCGACGACCATGGCTGGCGCATGCGTGGTGGAGAGGGTCGGCACACATGACAACGGAATCCCAGAGCGAAGCGGCCGCGCTGGAGCGGGTGCTCGTGGCGGTGCGGGATCTGGGGGACGGCAACTTCCGGCGGCGGCTCGTGCCGCACGGCGACGGCATCTCGGCGCAGCTCGCCGTCGCGTTCAACGACATCGCCGAGCGCAACCAGCGGCTGGTCAGCGAGCTGCTGCGGGTCCGCGCGGCCGTCGGCCAGGAGGGCAGGCTCAGCGAGCGGCTCGAAGGCCAGGTCGGCCCGGGTGGCTGGACCACCGCCGTCGACGCGGTGAACGGCCTGGTCGAGGACCTCACCCGGCCGGCGATCGAGCTGGAGCGCGTGCTCGGCGGGGTCGCCGACGGCGACCTGTCCCAGCCGATGACGCTGACCCTCGACGGGCGCCCGCTGCAGGGCGCGTACGCCACGCTGGCGAAGACGGTCAACGGACTCATCGCGCAGCTGTCGCGCTTCGCCGCCGAAGTGACGAGGCTCTCCCGCGAGATCGCGGGTGAGGGACGTCTCGGCGGCCAGGCCGTCGTCCCGGGCGTGTCGGGCACCTGGCGCGACCTGACCGACTCGGTCAACTTCATGGCCGACAACCTCACCGAGCAGGTCCGCAACATCGCCCAGGTCACCACCGCGGTCGCCCGCGGCGACCTGACCCAGAAGATCAACGTCGACGCCCGCGGCGAGATCCTCGAGCTCAAGAACACCATCAACACGATGGTCGACCAGCTCTCGGCGTTCGCCGACGAGGTCACCCGCGTCTCCCGCGAGGTCGGCTCGGACGGCAAGCTCGGCGGCCAGGCCCAGGTCCCCGGCGTCGCCGGCACCTGGCGCGACCTGACCGACTCGGTCAACCTGATGGCCGACAACCTCACCGACCAGGTCCGCGGGATCTCGCAGGTGGCGACCGCGGTGGCCAACGGCGACCTGACGAAGAAGATCGACGTCGACGCCCGCGGCGAGATCCTGCAGCTGAAGAACACGCTGAACACGATGGTCGACCAGCTCTCGGCGTTCGCCGGCGAAGTCACCCGGGTGGCGCGCGAGGTCGGCAGCGAGGGCAAGCTGGGCGGGCAGGCCGAGGTGGCCGGCGCGGCGGGGACGTGGCGCAGCCTGACCGACTCGGTCAACGGGATGGCCGACAACCTGACCGACCAGGTCCGGAACATCTCGCACGTCACCACGGCGGTGGCGAAGGGCGACCTGACCCAGAAGATCACCGTCGACGCCCGCGGCGAGATCCTCGAGCTCAAGACGACCATGAACACCATGGTGGACCAGCTGTCCGCGTTCGCCGACGAAGTCACCCGGGTGGCGCGCGAGGTGGGCACGGAGGGTCAGCTGGGCGGCCAGGCGCAGGTCCCCGGGGTCGCCGGCACCTGGCGTGACCTCACCGGGTCGGTGAACTTCATGGCGAACAACCTGACCACCCAGGTGCGCAACATCGCCCAGGTCGCGACGGCGGTCGCGCGCGGCGACCTGACCCAGAAGATCGCGGTGGACGCCCGCGGCGAGATCCTGGAACTCAAGAACACGCTGAACACGATGGTGGACCAGCTGTCCGCGTTCGCCGACGAAGTCACCCGGGTGGCGCGCGAGGTGGGCACCGAGGGCAAGCTCGGCGGCCAGGCCACCGTCCCCGGCGTCGCCGGGACGTGGAAGGACCTGACCGACAACGTCAACTCGATGGCGAACAACCTGACCGACCAGGTCCGGAACATCGCCCAGGTGACGGCGGCGGTCGCGCAGGGCGACCTGACCCAGAAGATCACCGTCGACGCCCGCGGCGAGATCCTCGAGCTCAAGACGACGCTGAACACGATGGTGGACCAGCTGTCCGCGTTCGCGGACGAGGTCACCCGAGTGGCACGCGAGGTCGGTACCGAGGGCATCCTCGGTGGCCAGGCGCGCGTGCGCGGCGTCGCGGGCACGTGGAAGGACCTGACCGACAACGTCAACGTCATGGCCGACAACCTGACCGACCAGGTGCGCAACATCGCCACCGTGGCGAGCGCGGTGGCCAATGGCGACCTGTCGAAGAAGATCCGGATCGAGGCCCAGGGCGAGGTCGCGGCGCTGGCCGAGACGCTGAACGGGATGGTCGAGACGCTGCGCGCGTTCGCCGACGAGGTCACCCGCGTCGCCCGCGAGGTCGGCACCGAAGGCATCCTCGGCGGTCAGGCGCGCGTGCCCGGTGTCGCCGGGACGTGGAAGGACCTGACCGAGAACGTCAACTTCATGGCGCACAACCTGACCAGCCAGGTCCGCAACATCTCGCAGGTGACCACCGCGGTCGCGAAGGGCGACCTGACGAAGAAGATCGACGTCGACGCCCGCGGCGAGATCCTGGAACTCAAGACCACGATGAACACGATGGTCGACCAGCTCTCGGCGTTCGCCTCCGAGGTCACGCGCGTCGCGCGCGAGGTCGGCACCGAGGGCAAGCTGGGCGGCCAGGCCGAGGTCGACGGCGTGTCGGGCACCTGGCAGCGGCTCACCGAGAGCGTGAACCGGCTGGCCGGGAACCTGACCACCCAGGTGCGCGCGATCGGCCAGGTCGCGACGGCGGTGACCGCGGGCGACCTGACCCGGCACATCACCGTCGAGGCGAACGGCGAGCTGGCCGACCTCAAGGACAACATCAACCAGATGATCGCGAACCTCAAGGAGACGACGAGGACCAACCGCGAGCAGGACTGGCTGAAGACGAACCTCGCGCAGCTGTCGGGCCGGATGCAGGGCCACCGCGACCTGGCCTCGGTGGCGGCGCTGATCCTGTCCGAGCTGGCCCCGCTGGTGCGGGCCCAGCAGGGCGCGTTCTTCCTGGCCCGCGACGACGACCGCGACGGCACGGTGCTGGAGTGCATCGCCGCGTACGGGCTGGCGCAGTCCCGCGCGGGCCTGCGGTTCGCGATGGGCGAGTCGCTGATCGGCCAGGCCGCCGTCGACCAGCGCACGATCCTGGTCCACAACGCCCCGCCGGAGTACGCGCTGGTCTCGTCCGGCCTCGGCTCGGCGGCACCGGTGAACCTGATCGTGCTGCCGGTGCTGTTCCAGGGCGAGGTGCTCGGGGTGCTGGAGCTGGCGTCGGTGAACGAGTTCAGCACGGTCCACCAGGACCTGCTGGAGCAGCTGCGGCACACGATCGGCGTCAACGTGAACACGATCCTGTCGAACTCGCGGACCGAGGCGCTGCTGACCGAGTCGCAGCGGCTGGCGCAGGAGCTGCGGGCCCGGTCGGAGCAGCTGCAGGCCCAGCAGGGCGAGCTGCGGCGGTCCAACACCGAGCTGGCCGAGAAGGCGGCGCTGCTGGCCCAGCAGAACCGCGACATCGAGGTCAAGAACAGCGAGATCGAGCAGGCCCGCCAGGAGCTGGAGGAGCGCGCCGGGCAGCTGACGGTGGCGTCGCAGTACAAGACCGAGTTCATGGCGAACATGTCGCACGAGCTGCGGACGCCGCTGAACAGCGCGTTGATCCTGGCGAAGCTGCTGTCGGAGAACCCGGAAGGGAACCTGACGGAGAAGCAGATCCAGTTCGCGAAGACGATCTACGCGGCGGGGTCGGACCTGCAGCAGCTGATCAACGACATCCTCGACCTGGCGAAGGTCGAGGCGGGCCGGCTGGACATGCAGATGTCCGACATCACGCTGCCGGAGCTGGTGGACTACGTCGAGTCCCTGTGCCGCCCGCTGACGGCGGACAAGGGCCTGGAGTTCGCGGTCCACATCGACCCGCCGGTGCCGGGCAGCGTCCACACGGACGAGCACCGCCTGCAGCAGATCCTCCGGAACCTGCTGTCGAACGCGGCGAAGTTCACCGACGAGGGCGGCGTCCGCCTGCACATCCGCGCGGCGGACCCGGCGGAGGTGGAGCAGGAGGCGCTGCGGAACGCGCCGGGCATCATCGCGTTCGCGGTGGAGGACACGGGCATCGGCATCCCGGAGGAGAAGCTGGCGCTCATCTTCGAGGCGTTCCGCCAGGCGGACGGCACGACGAGCCGCAAGTACGGCGGTACGGGCCTGGGGCTGAACATCAGCCAGCAGCTGACGGAGCTCCTGGGCGGCGAACTCCGGGTGGTGAGCGAGCCGGGCGTGGGCTCGACGTTCACGCTGTACCTGCCGGTGGCGGCGGCCAACCTGGTGGACCCGGCCCTGACGGCGTTGTCCTCACCCCGCCTGCCGCCGGTGCCGAGCACGGTCCTGGTGGCCGCCCCGGACGTCACCCCGAAGCGCTTCCACGGCGAGAAGGTCCTGATCGTCGACGACGACCTGCGGAACGTGTTCGCGCTGGCGGCGGTCCTGGAGCAGGCGGGCCTGGACGTGATCTACGCGGAGACGGGCGTGGACGGAATCCGGGCCCTGGAGCGCAACGAGGACACGGCGCTGGTCCTGATGGACGTGATGATGCCGGAACTGGACGGCAACGCCACGATCGCAGCAATCAGGGCGGAGGCGGCGAACGCGGACCTGCCGGTGATCGCGGTCACAGCCAAGGCCACGGCCGAGGACCGAGCCCGCACGTTGGCGAGCGGCGCGGACGACTACATCACGAAGCCGGTGGACACGGACAAGCTGCTGGACGTGATAGCGGCGAAGCTGGAGGCCGACGCCGCTTCGACGCGCGACGCCGACCCGGCAGGCTCGGCCGGCCTCGGAGCGGGTGACGGGAATCGAACCCGCGTAGCTAGTTTGGAAGACTAGGGCTCTACCATTGAGCTACACCCGCGTTGCCCCCGGAGGTACCCGGGTGCGTCGCTAGCTTAGCGTGACCCGCTAGGCTGATCACACACCCCCCTGGGGGTGTGCCGGGATGTGGCGCAGCTTGGTAGCGCATCCGCTTTGGGAGCGGAGGGTCGCAGGTTCAAATCCTGTCATCCCGACTCAGCTTGGCCAGGGACGCTGTCCCCGGCCAAGGCAGCGCCCGCCGCCCAGGCGGGCCCCTGGGGGCATGGTGATCAAGGGCGGCTGGGAACCCTGCGTCGAGCACTCCGCTCCGGACGAGCGGTGTGCCGGGGTCCGGGTTCGCGGGATGGACCGCTGCCTGCGACACCTGACCCGCGCCGAGCTCGAGGGACACATCGAACAGCTCAGCCGGGACGGGGACAGAGCTTCCCGCCGGAGACCGCTCGCCGAGGCTTATCTGGAACGTGTCGTCACCAACCTGACCGCCACCTCCGAGGGCGGCCAAGCGGCAGGAACGCGCCAGGAGATCAACGTGTCGGCCGGGACGTTCACCGGCGACACCCATATCCGGTGGACCAACGCCAACGAGGGCGACCTCTACTGCATCGGCACCGCCTTCGCGGGCAACACCTACTTCGACGGCACTTCATCCACCAGGAGACTTTACCTCGCTGGCGCGACATTCCTGGGCGACGTCCATTTTTTCGGCACCGACGACGAATTGGCCTTCGCCAGAGAAGCCGACTTTACCGACGCAAGATTCCTGGGAAACACCTACTTCAACAAGATCGCGTTCACCGATGACGTGATCTTCAACGGAACAGCGTTCGAGGGCAGGGTATACTTCAACAACTCCACCTTCCCCGGCTTCACTCAGTTCTTCGACGTAACATTCAAAGACCACACCTACTTCGACGAGTCGAAAATCGAGCATGGCGATTTCACAGGAGCGGTTTTCACCCGAGACATCCACTTCGGCGACACAAAGTTCACGAGCGCAACCTTCGCGGAAGCAACTTTCGTCAAGGGCGCACATTTCGGCGACGTCGAAGCCACTCGCCTCAGCTTCGACAACGCGACATTCGAAGATCTCCAGCGATTGGGACCGCTGCGGGGCGACCGCGTCAGCATGAATCGGGCGACGTTCAAGAACCCCGTGGCCATCGAGGCAGCGCCGACATACCTGTCGTGCGTCGGCACGCGGTTCACCGGCGGAGCCGAGCTCCGCGTCAGGCGCAGCCGCGTGGACCTCGCCGAGGCGTTCTTCGGTTCCGCCTCTTCACTCTCCACGTCCTCCACCGGCTTCTCGGTCGACGACTACCACCCGTATATCGATCACCGGCCGGTGCTGATGTCCCTGCGCAGCACTGATGTCAGCGAGCTGGCACTCTCCGACGTCGACCTCCAGTGGTGCCGGTTCGCGGGCGCACACCACCTCGACAAACTCCGCATCGACGGCTTGAGCCCGTTCCGGAAGCCCCCGGCCGGCAGATGGCGCACCTCACGGCAGGTGCTTTTCGAAGAACATCTCTGGCGCGCCGAACGCCGGCCGCAAGCCGGGTGGCAGAATTCCGCCCCCTGGGACGGGCGTGGCTTCCCGCCCGATGAGGTGAGCGCCGAACGCCTGGCAGCGGTCTACCGCTCACTCAGAAAAGCCCTGGAAGACGGAAAGAACGAAGCCGGAGCCGGTGACTTCTACTACGGCGAACAAGAAGCGCGACGCCACGGCAGCACCGCTTCCCGCGTCGAAAAAACCATCCTGTGGACCTACTGGCTGGTCTCCGGATACGGTCAGCGCGCCTCAAGAGCGCTGGCGGCACTCCTGCTCCTGATAGCCGTCGCCACCGCCCTGCTGATCGGGTTCGGACTACCCGGCCCCGGTCCGGCCGCGCAGTCGACGACGACCACGGCCCCGGGCCGGACGGTGACGACTACCGTCGATCTCCCCGCTCAGCTGCCGCCCGCCGGGCAACGGTGGACCTGGAGCCGGGCCGGCGACGCCACTCGCATCGCCCTCGGTGCCGTCGTGTTCCGGGACGCCGGTCAGAAACTCACCACGGCGGGCACCTGGGTGGTCATGGTCGCGCGGTTCTTCGGGCCGGTGCTCCTCGCCCTCGCGGCCTTGGCGATCCGCGCCCGCGTCAAACGGTAGCCGCGGGCTACCTGGCCGAGCTGCGTTCGTCGTAGCTGCGCCGGGCCGCGTCGACCCTCTCCAGGTTGGCCGACCACTCGGACAGGGACGCGAACAACGGCCCGAGGCTGCGGCCCAGCTCGCTGATCTCGTACTCCACCCGCGGCGGCACCTCGGCGTGGTACGTCCGCACCACCAGGCCGTCGCGCTCCAGCTGCCGCAGGCGCTGGGTCAGGACCTTCGGCGTGATCGTCGTGATGCGGCGCTGCAGCTCGACGAACCGCTGGCGGCCGTACTCGTGCAGGGCCCACAGGATCGGGGTCGTCCAGCGGCTGAACACGATGTCCACCACCGGGGCGATCGGGCAGGCCTGCTCGAGTGTGGTCTCGGTCACTTTGCCGCCTCCAGCCATTACTTTCCTCTAGGTACCTACTATACGGCGGAATGTAGCATCAATCCCATGATCATGGTTGTGGGAGCGACGGGAAACGTCGGAGAACCGCTGGTGCGGATGCTGTCCGCGGCGGGTGAACAGGTGACGGCGGTGTCCCGCCGGATCACCGCGGCTCCCCCGGGAGTCGTTGTGCGGCAGGGAGATCTGTCGTCATTGGACTTCTCGGGAGCGTCGTCGGTGTTCTTGATGGTGCCGCCGGGCTTCGCAGGCCCGCTGGAGCCGGTGCTGGCACGCGCGGACGGTGTCGAGCGGGTGGTCCTGCTGTCCTCGCAAGGCGTCGGAACGGGACGGCACCCGGCGGCCTACGAAGAAGCAGTGCAGGCGTCTGGTCTGAAGTGGACAGTGCTGCGGCCGGCGGGGTTCGCGTCGAACGCCTTTCAGTGGGCGGAAAGCGTGCGTTCGGCGCGTGAGGTGGCCGCGCCCTTCGGCGATGTCGCGTTGCCGGTGATCGATCCGGAAGACATCGCTTCGGTGGCGGCCGCGGCCTTGGTGGACCCGGCGCACGAGGGCAGGACCTACGAGCTGACGGGCGCGGCCGCGGTGTCCCCGCGCGATCAGGCGGCCGCGATCGGCGAAGCGGTGGGTGAGCCGGTGCGGTTCGTGCCGCGGACGCGGGAGGAAGCCCGCGCGGCCCTCCTGGGGTTCATGCCGCCGCACGTGGCGGACGCGACCCTCGACATCCTGGGCTCGCCGACGGCCGCCGAACAGCAGGTGAGCCCGGACGTCTCGCGGGTGCTGGGCAGGCCGCCGCGCTCGTTCGCGGAGTGGGCGTCGCGGTTCGCGGGGGCCTTCAAGTGACGACCCTGGCCTTCCGTTCGTCCGGCACCGGGTCGCCGGTGGTGCTCCTGCACGGCAATCCGACGTCGTCTTACCTGTGGCGCACCGTGATGCCGGTCCTGCCCGGCCGCGTGCTGGCCCCGGACCTGATCGGCATGGGCGGCTCGCCCAGGCCGAACATCGCCTACACCTTCGACGACCACGCGCATTACCTCGACGAGTGGTTCGACGCGCTCGGCCTGGACGACGTGGTCCTGATCGGCCACGACTGGGGCGGCGCCCTGGCGGCGGACTGGGCGTCCCGCCACCCGTCGCGGGTCCGCGGCCTGGCGTTCACGGAAGCGGTGCTGAAGCCGATGACGTGGGCGGAATTCCCGCCGGCGGGCGCGGCGGTGTTCCGCGCGATCAAGGCCGCGGACGAGCTTCCGGCCGGGTTCCTTTCCGGGCTCCCGCCGGAGTACGCGACGACGTTCACCCGCCCGCTGCTGCAGTTCGCCCGCTCGCTGCCCCTGGACGGCGAGCCGCCGGAGGTGGTGGCGCGGATCGAGGCGTTCGGCCGCTGGCTGGCCTCCTCCGCCGACGTTCCCCAGCTGCTGGTGACGTTCGAGCCGGGCGCGGACACGATGCTGACGCCGTCGATGATCGACTGGTGCGTCGCGGAATTCGCGTCCCTGGAGGTGGTGCGGCGGCCGGAGCGGGCGGGCCACCACACGCCGGAGGAGCAGCCGGCGGCCCTGGCGGAGACGCTGGCGGCCTGGCTGGAGCGGCAGAATTGCCGTTCCGATCGCCGTCTTCTTGCCGGACGCGGGTAGTTGCCGCAGGTAGCGGCGCCGGTGGGCGGCGAGGCCGGAGTACCCGGTGCGGGCAGGCGGCGGCAGTAGCGTTCGGCGCCGAGGGGGCGTACCCCACGCTCCCCGGTCAAGGGGGTAGCACCGTGAAATCGTTCTTCGGGGTTCGCCTCGCGCTGCTGGTGTCGGCGTTGACGTTGTCCCTGGCGGCACCGCCCGCGTCCGCCGCGGGCGCGGGCATCCTGGTGGAGTGCTTGGGCTTCCTGCACGGGCGCGTGGGCAAGAGGTTCCTCTACGCGGGCGACTGCATGTCCCCGGACAGTTTCCTGGAGACCCCCTGGCACTGGGTCGACGGCCGGTACGAGCAGCTGACCCTCGCCTACCAGGGCGACGGCAACCTCGTGCAGTACCGCTGGATCCAGGGTCAGGGCTACGGAACGGCGATCTGGTCGACGAACACGTACGGCGTACCGGCCGGCTCGGCCACCTTGCAGCACGACGGCAACTTCGTGCTGTACGACGACGAAGGCGACCCGTACTGGTCGACGAACACGTGGAACTGCCCTGGCCACTGGGACTGGAAGGAAGTGGAGCTGCAGGACGACGAAAACGTGGTCCTGTACATGCAGTCGGTGGGCGGGAACACCCGCTACGCCAAGTGGGACTCGTGGGGCAACGCCCACTGCTGAACCAGCGCGGGGTGGGCGGCTTCCCGCCGCCCGCCCCGCCGCCGCGGGACGCCTACGGGGAAACGTCCAGGTAGTCCAGGTTCGCCGGGCCGTCCGCCGTCGTCGCGGTCACGCGGACCTTGTGCGTGCCCGCCGGCAAGGCGAGCGGACGGCTCACCGTGCTCCACGTCGTCCACGCGCCGGTCGCCGGGAACGGCACGCCGGCGGCGGCCACCGTTCCGTCGATCGAGATGTCCACCGGGCGGTCCGCCGTGGTGCCGTTCGCGTACCCGAACGTCAACGCCGACGCCGGGCCCGTCACCTGCCACTCGACGTAGCTGCCGACGGCGTTGGCGCCGTTCGCGAAGCCGGTACCGGAGAAGCCCGCGTGGTTCGAATCCACCGTGCCGCCCGCCGACAGGGAAGCGGACTCGGCTTCGTAGCGCGTCGCGCCGCCCGCGCGGGACACGCGGTACAACACCGTCGCGTGCGAGGGCACCGACGCGCTGATCGCGCCCGTGGTCGTCCGGGTTGCCTTGCTCCACAGGTCTTTCAGCGTGTACGACGACGCGCTGCCGATGCCGGTCGCGGATGCCGTGGTGCTGATCGTCGCCGTGGCCGCCGTTTCGTTGGACAGCGCCACCGCGCGGTCGCCGTTCGACAGCACCTTGCTGTACACCACCAGGCCCGCGTTCGCGCTCAGCACCGCCGCCTGCTTGCCCAGCGGGTCCTGGTCGAGCGCGATGACGTCGGTGTTTTTGAGGATGGCGAAGTTGTCGTCCGACACCTTGCGCAGATCGCTGCCGATCAGCAGCGGCGCCGCCATCATCGCCCACAGGCTGAAGTGCGTGCGGTACTCCGCCGCCGTCATGCCGCCGTTGCCGACCTCCAGCATGTCCGGGTCGTTCCAGTGGCCCGGCCCCGCGTACTGGGCGAGGCCGCGGTTGGTCTGGGCCTTGGAGATCATGCTCGACCACTTGTCGGAGATGTCACCGGTGGTGCGCCACAGGTTCCCGACCGGCGCGGCCCACGTCCAGGGCTGGTTCTGGCCCCACTCGCAGATCGAGTACGCGATCGCGCGGCCGGACTTCGCGAGCGCGTCCCGCATCGCCTTGTAGCGCTGCTGGGCGTCGACGCCCTGGTTGTTGCAGTTGTCGTACTTCAGGTAGTCGACACCCCAGGAGGCGAACAGGTTCGCGTCCTGCTGCTCGTGGTTCAGCGCACCGGGGAACCCGGCCTTGTTGCAGGTCTTCGTGCCGGCGCTGGTGTAGATGCCGAACTTCAGGCCCTTCGAGTGCACGTAGTCGGCGAGCGCCTTGATCCCGTTGGGAAAGCGGGCCGGGTCGGGCACCAGGTCGCCCGCCGAGTTGCGCGACGGCAGCGCCCAGCAGTCGTCGATGTTGACGTAGGTGTAGCCCGCGTCCTTCAGGCCCTTGCTGACGAAGATGTCCGCGATGCCCTTGATCATCGCCTCGTTGAACTCGGCGCGGCACTGCGTCGAGTTCCAGTTGTTGAAGCCCATCGGCGGTGTGCGCAGCAGGCCGTTTTCGAGGGCCGACGCCGTGGGCGCACCCAGGACGAGACCGCTGGCCGCGATCGCGAACGCGGCGGCCGCGCTCGCGATGCGCCGGAGTGAGGACATGCGTGCTCCCGGAGGTGAGGTGGAGGACCTCCGGTTAGTAAAAGTTCCTTCCAATCGAAACGTCAAGGTTTCATGCACGAAACATCAGATATGACACCGGATCATCCCGGTCACCGGCACGCCGCGGGCAGCTCCTCCACCAGCCAGGTGTGGATCTGCCGGGCCGCGTCCGCCACGTCCTCCCCCGTTTTCAGGGCCAGGACCGGCACCCGCGGCTCGACGGCCGGCGTGCCGAACAGCCGCAGGTACGCGCCGACCGCCATCAGCTCGGCGTCGCCCGCCGTCTCGGGCAGCTCGTCGAACTCCACCTCCGCCGGGTCGGCCAGCACCACGCCGGTGGCGCCGGCCGCGTCCGCTACGGCGGCGGCGAGCAGCGCACCCGAGCCAGCCCCGAGCACGACGAACGGCTCGCCGTCCGCCTGGGCGCGGATCGCCTCGGCCGCCGTAGCGACCAGCACGTCCAGGCCGGCCGGGGCCGGGGTCTCGCCGTCGAAACCCGGGGCGGGCAGCAGCCATGTCTCGCGGACGCCGTCGAAGCGCGCGGTGACGTCTTCGCACCACCGGGTCGAGCCGGTGAGGGTGCCGACCGCGAACAGCAGCGGCCGGGACGCGCCCGTCGTCGCCCGCCGGAGCCGGGGCGTCCACGGGGCGGCGGGCAGGAACTGCGCGGCCGTGCCGAGGAACGTCCGGAACTCGTCCGTGCGGCCGGTGGCCCGGGCCGTCCGCAGGAGCGTGGCCAGCGAGCCGCCTGCCTCGACGGGGGCCAGCGGGACGTTGGCGAGGAGGTGTCCGGCCAGTTCGCCGACCGTCGGGTAGTCCCAGACCAGCGCGGCGGGCAGCTCCAGTCCGGTCGCCGCGCTGATCCGGTTGCGCAGTTCGACGACGCCGAGGGAGGTGAAGCCCAGGTCCGTGAACGCGGACTCCGGCTCGATCGCGTCGGCGGACGGGTGCCCGAGCGTCGCCGCGACTTCCGCCCGGACCCACTCGAGGAGCCACGCGGGGCGCTCGGCGGCCGGGAGGTCCGCCAGCCGCCCGGTGATCGGCTCGGTCTCCGGCGCGTCACTCGCTTCGGGGGCCACCGTCTCGGGCATGACCATGTCCAGCCAGTAGCGGCTCCGCTGGAAGGCGTAGGTGGGCAGGCCGACCCGGGTGGCGCCGGGGAAGAAGGGCGCCCAGCCGACATCGGTGCCGTGGGCGTGAACAGTGCTCAACGCCGAGAGCAGTGCTCTCTCTTCGGAGCGGTCTCGCCGCAACACCGGGACGGCGACGCAGTTCCCGCCCAGGGTTTCCCTGGTCATCGCGCTGAGCACGCCGTCGGGACCCAGCTCCAGGAACGTCGTCACCCCCTCGGTTTCGAGGGTCCGGACGGCGTCGGCGAACCGGACGGCCTCGCGCACGTGCCGCACCCAGTAGTCCGCGGTGAACGGCTCGGCGAGAGCACCGCTCACATTCGAGAGCACCGGTATCCGCGCCGGGTGGTACGTCAGGGTCTCGGCCACCGCGCGGAACTCGTCCAGCATCGGATCCATCAGCGGCGAGTGGAACGCATGGCTCACCTTCAGGCGCTTGGTCTTCGGGAACCGCGCCGCGATCTCCAGCACCGCGGCTTCCTCGCCCGAAACGACCACAGACGCCGGGCCGTTGACGGCGGCGACGGAGACACCGTCGGTCAGCTCGATCTCGGACTCCGCGGCGGCGATCGAGAGCATGGCCCCACCGGGCGGCAGCGCCTGCATCAGCGAGGCCCGGGCCGAAACCAGACGACAAGCGTCCTCGAGCGACAGCACCCCGGCCACGTGCGCGGCGGAAATCTCGCCGATCGAGTGCCCGGCCACGAAATCCGGCCGGACACCGAACGACTCGGCCAGCCGGAACAACGCCACCTCGACCGCGAACAACGCGGGCTGGGTGAACTCGGTCCGGCCGAGGAGCTCGGCGTCGTCGAACGCCTCCCGCAGCTCCGGGCCGAAGTGCGCACACACCTCGTCGAAAGCCCAGGCGTACACCGGGAACCGCTCGTACAGCTCCCGGCCCATGCCCACGCGCTGCGCGCCCTGCCCGGTGAACAGCACCGCAAGGCGGCCGGGCCGTTCGCGCCCGGTGACGACGTTCGGCGCGGAACGTCCCTCCGCCAGCGCCGCAACGCCGCTCCGCAGTTCTTCGGCGGTGGCGCCGTGGACGACCGCGCGGTGCGCGAACCGGCTCCGCGAAGAGACCAGCGACAATCCGACGTCGGCCGGATGCTCGGTCACCGCCAGCAACTGGTCGGCCTGCGCCCGCAACGCAGCCTCGCTGCGACCGGACAACACCCACGGCAGGACACCGGTTTCCCCGCGGTCGGGCACGACCGGCGGCAAGGCAGGCGCCTGTTCGAGGATGGCGTGCGCGTTCGTCCCGCTGACCCCGAACGACGAGACACCGGCCCGCCGCGGCCGATCCACGGCCCACTCCCGCGCCTCGGTCAGCAGCTCCACCGCACCGGCCGCCCAGTCCACATGGGACGACGGCCGGTCGACGTGCAGCGTCGGCGGCAGCACGCCGTGCCGCATCGCCATGATCACCTTGATCACGCCCGCCACCCCGGCCGCCGCCTGCGTGTGCCCGATGTTCGACTTGAGCGAGCCGAGCCACAACGGCGTCGTGCGGTCCTGGCCGTAGGTGGCGAGGATCGCCTGCGCTTCGATCGGGTCACCCAGCGTCGTCCCGGTGCCGTGGCCCTCCACGACGTCCACTTCGGACGGTTCCAGGCCGGCGCCGGCCAGCGCCGCGCGGATCACCCGCTGCTGCGACGGCCCGTTGGGCGCGGTCAGGCCGTTGGACGCGCCGTCCGAGTTCACCGCCGTGCCGCGGACCACCGCGAGCACCGGGTGGCCGAGCCGCCGGGCGTCGGAAAGCCGTTCCACGGCGAGGATCCCGGCGCCTTCGCCCCAGCCGGTGCCGTCGGCCGCGTCGGCGAACGACTTGCACCGGCCGTCGGCGGCGAGGCCGCGCTGGCGGCTGAAGTCGATGAACACGCCCGGCGTCGAAAGCACCGTCACACCGCCCGCCAGCGCGAGGTCGCACTCGTCCTGGCGCAGCGCCTGGCACGCGAGGTGCAGCGCCACCAGCGACGACGAACACGCCGTGTCCACGGTGATCGCGGGGCCTTCGAGGCCGAAGGCGTAGGCGATGCGGCCGGACACCACGCTCGCCGAGCTGCCGGTGCCGAGGAACCCTTCGACGCCTTCGGGCACGGCGAGCGGCCGGGACGCGTAGTCGGAGTACATCACGCCGGTGAAGACGCCGGTCCGGCTGCCGCGCAACGATTCCGGGTCGATGCCCGCGCGTTCCAGAGCCTCCCAGGACGTCTCCAGCAGCAGCCGTTGCTGCGGGTCCATGGCCAGTGCCTCGCGGGGCGAGATGCCGAAGAAGCCCGCGTCGAAGTCGGCGGCGTCGTAGAGGAACGCGCCTTCCTTGGCGTAGCTGGTGCCGGGGTGGTCCGGGTCGGGGTCGTAGAGCGCGTCGGCGTCCCAGCCGCGGTCGTCCGGGAGGCCGCCGACGGCGTCGCGGCCGGCGGCGACGAGGTCCCACAGGTCCTCCGGGCCGCGGACCCCGCCGGGGTAGCGGCAGCCGATGCCGACGACGACGATCGGGTCGCCGTCCACCCGCCGCTCCCGCACCACCACCGGCGCCGCCGCACCGGACCCGCGTTCGACGACGTACCGGGTCAGGGCCTGCGGGGTCGGGTGGTCGAAGACGAGCGTCGCCGGCAGCCGCAGGCCGGTCTCGGCCGCGAGGCGGTTGCGCAGTTCGAGGGCGGTCAGGGAGTCGAAGCCCAGCTCCTTGAACGCGCGCGCCGGTTCGACGGCGGCTCCTGAGGCGTACCCGAGCACCCCCGCGACCAGCTCGCGGACGAGGTCCAGGACCTGCCGGACGCGGTCGTCCTCGCCGAGCGCGGCCAGCCGGTCCGCGAACGAAGTCTGCGCGGCCGCCGCCGTCGCCTGCCGCCGGGCCGGCGGAAGCAGGCCGTGGAACAGCGTGGGCGTCACCGGCTGACGGCGCAGCGCCGCGAGTTCGAGCCGGACCGGCGCGAGCACGGCCCGGTCCGCGGCGACGGCCCGGTCGAACAGCGCCAGGCCGAACTCGGTGTCGAGGGGCGTCATGCCCGCGCCCGCCATGCGGCGCCGGTCGCCGTCGGCGAGGTGGCCGGTCATCGAGCTGGCTTCGGCCCAGAGTCCCCAGGCCAGGGCGACGGCGGGCAGGCCGTGGGCGCGGCGGTGCTGCGCGAGGGCGTCGAGGAACGCGTTCGCGGCGGCGTAACCGGCCTGCCCCGCGCCGCCGGTGGTGGCCGCGAAGGAGGAGAACAGGACGAACGCGGAGAGGTCCGTGGTGAGTTCGTGGAGGTTGAGCGCCGCCTCGGCCTTGGGCCGCAGGACCGCCGCCAGCCGGTCCGGGGTGAGGGATTCGAGGACGCCGTCGTCGAGCACACCGGCCGCGTGGACGACCGCCGACACGTGGTGCCCGGCCAGGACTTCGGCCAGCCGCGCGCGGTCGGCGACGTCGCAGGCGACGGCCGTCGCGGTGGCGCCCAGCCCGGCGAGTTCGTGGGCGAGGTCCGCGGGTTCGCGGCGGGACAGCAGCAGGAGCCGCCGGACGCCGTGGCCGGTGACCAGGTGCCGGGCGACCAGGCCGCCGAGCAGGCCGGACGCGCCGGTGATCAGCACCGCGCCGTCACCCCAGTCCGGCGTGTTGTCCACAATGGATGCCCGCGCGAGCCGCGGGGCGCGCCAGGTCCCGGAACGCAACGCCAGCTGGGGTTCGCCGAGCGGCAGTTCCGCCGGGACCTCGCCGGCGTCCAGCAGCACGAACCGGCCGGGGTTCTCGGTCTGGGCCGACCGCACCAGGCCGGTCACGGCCGCGGCGGCGAGATCGGTGACGTCCTCGCCGTCGGCCGAAACCGCGCCGGTCGTGTGCACCACGAGCAGTCCGTCCGGCCCGCCGAGCCACTCCTGGAGCCGCGCGAGGACGGCCGTGGTCACCTCCCGCACCGAACCGTCCGGCACGCGGAACACCTCGAAGTCGCCGGTCAGTTCGGTGACGGCCACCTCGGTCCAGGTCACCTCGAAAAGGGCGTCGGCACGGGTGGTTTTCGCCGGGGTGCGCAGCGAGAGCGCCCGGACCGCGCCGACCGGGGCACCGGTTTCGTCGGCGAAGGTCAGCGCGACGGTGTCCGCGGACACGGGTGTCAGCGCCACCCGCAGGACGGTCGCCCCGGAGGCGGCTAGAGAGACGCCGCTCCACGCGAACGGCAGCCTCGGCCCGTCCCCCGCCGCCAGCGCGCCGAACCCGGCCGCGTGCAGGGCCGCGTCCAGCAACGCCGGGTGCAGCCCGAACCGGGCCGCCTCCCCGCGCAGGGCTTCGGGCAGCTCGACCTCGGCGAAGACATCGCTGCCCCGGGTCCACACCGCGCGCAGGCCGCGGAACGCCGGGCCGTAGTCGACGCCGGTGGCCGCCATCGCCGGGTAGAAGCCGGCCAGCTCGGCGCGCGACGCTCCGGCGGGCGGCCAGGTCCCGAGTGGTTCGGCGCCACCGGCGTCCTCGGTCAGGAGGCCGGTCGCGTGCCGGGTCCACGGGGTGAACTCGTCCGGGCGCGAGTGGATCGCCAGCTCGCCGTCCTCCGTCACCGAAACCTGGACGTGCACGCCGCCCTGCGCGGGCAGGACCAGGGGCGTCTCCAGGGTCAGCTCTTCGAGGGCCCGGCGGCCGACCTGGTCCCCGGCGCGGAGGGCGAGTTCGACGAACGCCGTGCCCGGCACCAGGATATCGCCGCCGACGCGGTGGTCGGCCAGCCACGGCAGGCCGGACAGCGACAGCTTGCCGGTCAGCACCGCGCCGCCCGAGCCCGCCAGCGCGACCACCGCGCCGAGCAGCGGGTGCTGCGCCGACGTCAGGCCGAGGCCGCTCGCGTCACCGGCGGAGACCAGCCGCGGCCAGTAGCGTTCGTGCTGGAACGCGTAGGTGGGCAGCTCGGTGCGGCAGGCGCCGGGGAACGCGTCGTCCCACCGGACGTCGACGCCGTGCACCCAGGCGTCGGCCAGGGAGGTGTGGAAGCGGGCGAGGCCGCCGTCGTCACGGCGCAGCGAGCCGAGCGCGGTCACCTCGCCGCCGCCGATCGCCATGGTCAGCACGGGGTGCGGCGAGGCTTCGACGAAGGTCCGGAAGCCCTGGCCGGCCAGGGCTTCCACGGCGGTGTCGAGCCGGACCGGGCGGCGGAGGTTGGCGTACCAGTACCCGGCGTCCAGCTCGGGGCCGTCGAGCCAGGTGCCGGTGACCGTCGAGAAGAACCCGGTCGTGGTCCGGCCCGGGCGGATCGGGGCCAGTGCGTCGAGGAGGCGGTCGCGGAGGCGTTCCACCTGCGGCGAATGGGAGGCGTAGTCCACCGGAACCCGCTTCGCGCGGACATCGGTGCAGGCGGCCAGGAGTTCGTCGAGCGCGTCCGGGGCGCCGGAGACGACCACCGCGGCCGGGCCGTTGATCGCGGCGACCGACAACCGCTCGCCCCAGGGCGCGATCCGGGCCGCCACCGCGTCGGCGGGCTCGGCGATCGAGAGCATGCCACCGCCGCCCGCGAGCGCGAGGATCGCCTGGCTGCGCAACGCCACCACGCGGGCACCGTCCTCAAGGGACAGTGCACCGGAGACCACGGCGGCGGCGATCTCCCCTTGCGAATGCCCGACGACCGCGGCGGGCTCGACGCCGTACGAGCGCCAGAGTTCCGCGAGGGAGACCATCACCGCGAACAACGCGGGCTGCACGACGTCGACGCGTTCCAGCATCGCGGCGTCGCGGATTACGTCGGTCAGCGTCCAGTCCACAAAGGACGACAGGGCATCCGCGCAGCCGGCCATCCGCGCGGCGAACACCGGCGACTCCGCCAGGAGGTCCACGGCCATCCCGGCCCATTGGGAACCCTGGCCGGGGAACACCATCGCGACCTTGCCCGCCTCGGCCGTTCCCTTGACGACGGCGGGCGCGGGCACGTCCCCGGCCAGGGCCGCGAGCCCGGCCGTGAGCCCGTCGCGGTCGCCGACGACCACCGCGCGGTGGTCGAACGCGGACCGGGTCGAGGCCAGCGAAAGGCCGACGTCGCCGATCGGCCCGGCGACGCCGGCGAGCGCGGCGGCCTGGGCGCGCAGCGCCTCGGGCGAGCGGGCCGACAGCACCCACGGGACGACCCGGCCGGGCTCGTCGGGGCCGGCGGCCGGGACGTCTTCGGCCTGTTCCAGGATCGTGTGCACGTTGGTGCCGCTCATGCCGAACGCCGAGACCGCGGCCCGCCGCGGCCGGTCCGACGGCCACTCGCGGCGCTCGGTCAGCAGCTCCACCGACCCCGCCGACCAGTCGACCCGCGACGACGGTTCGTCGACGTGCAGCGTCGGCGGCAGGACGCCGTGCCGCATCGCCATGACCATCTTGATCACCCCGGCGACCCCGGCCGCGGCCTGGGTGTGGCCGATGTTCGACTTCACCGACCCCAGCCACAGCGGCGTTTCCCGCTCCTGGCCGTAGGTCGCCAGCAGCGCCTGGGCCTCGATCGGATCGCCCAACGTCGTTCCGGTGCCGTGCGCCTCGACCACGTCGACGTCCGAAGTGGACAAACGAGCGTCGGCCAGCGCGGTCCGGATCACCCGCTGCTGCGACGGACCGTTCGGCGCGGTCAACCCGTTGGACGCCCCATCCGAATTCACCGCCGAACCGCGGACGACGGCCAGCACCGGGTGGCCGTGGCGGCGCGCGTCGGCCAGGCGTTCCACCACGACCACGCCGCTGCCCTCGCCCCACGAGGTGCCGTCGGCGGATTCGGCGAACGCCTTGCACCGGCCGTCGGGGGCCAGGCCGCGCAGGCGGCTGAACGCGATGAACGAGCCCGGTGTCGGCAGCACGGTGACGCCGCCGGCCAGCGCGAGGTCGCACTCCCCCTGCCGCAGCGCCTGCACCGCCAGGTGCAGCGCGACCAGCGACGACGAGCACGCCGTGTCGACCGTGAGCGTCGGTCCCTCCAGGCCGAACGCGTACGCGACGCGTCCGGAAAGGACACTCGCGGCGTTGCTCGTCGCCAGGTGTCCTTCGAGGGCCTCGGCGGAGCCGAGCATGAGGGTGCCGTAGTCCTGGCCGTTGGAGCCGACGAAGACGCCCGTGCGGCTGCCCTTGAGCGACGGCGGCCGGATCCCGGCGTGCTCCAGGGCTTCCCACGACGTCTCCAGCAGCAGCCGCTGCTGCGGGTCCATGGCCAGCGCTTCGCGCGGGGAGATGCCGAAGAACCCGGCGTCGAAGTCCGCGACGCCGTCGAGGAAGCCGCCTTCGCGCACGTACGACGTCCCCGGTGTCTCCGGGTCCGGGTCGTACAGCGAGCCGAGTTCCCAGCCGCGGTCCGCCGGGAAGCCGGAGATCGCGTCCCGGCCGCGCTCGACCAGGTCCCACAGCTGCGCCGGGGTGCGGACGCCGCCCGGGAACCGGCAGCCGAGGCCGACGATCGCGACCGGCTCGGTGGCCTGCGCCTCCTGCAGCCGGCGGCGGGTGTCCTGCAGATCGGCCGTGACCCGCTTGAGGAAGTAGCGGAGCTTCTCCTCGTTGTCCATCGTCTTCACTCCATGCAGTCGCGGGCGCCGGGTCAGGAGATGCCGAACTCTTTGCCGAGGAGGTCGAACATTTCCTCGTCGCTGGCGGTTTCGAGGCTCGGGGCGGCCGGTTCGCCCGCCCAGCCCGCGGTGAGCAGCCGCAGCTGCTCGGCGACGCGGGCCCGGTCGGCCTCGCCCAAGCCGGCCCCGACGCGGCTCAGCTCGTCGAGCAGCCCGTCGACGCCCCGCGGCGCGGGCTCGTCGGCCCGCAGCTCGGCCGTCAGGTGCCGGGCCAGCGCCGAGGGCGACGGGTGGTCGAACACGAGCGTCGCGGGCAGGTTCAGGCCGGTGACGCGGTCCAGGCGGTTGCGGAGCTCGACCGCGGTCAGCGACGTGAAGCCGGTTTCGCTGAACGCGCGGTCCGGGGCGACGTCGGCCGCGCGGCCGTGGCCCAGCACCGCCGCGACGTGCTCGCGGACGACGTCGAGCACGAGGTCGCCTGCGTCGGCCGCGGACAGCCCGGCCAGGCGGTCACCGAGTGAGACCGGTGCCTCGGCGACCGGGGTGGCCGGGGCCAGCTCGGCGTAGAGCGGCCGGGCCGAGGGGTAGGTGTCCCAGTCGATGTCCGCGACGACCTGCGACCGGGTGATCCGGCCGAGTGCCGCCGCGGCCGCCGCCGCGGGCAGCGGGGTGACCCCGGCGCGCCGCATCCGCTCGGCGTTCTCCGCCGCCATGCCTTCGCCCGCCCAGGGACCCCAGGCGATCGAGACGGCCGCGCGACCCGACGCGCGACGGCGCTGGGCGAGGGCGTCCAGCTCGGCGTTGGCGGCGGCGTAGTTCGCCTGGCCCGCCGCACCGACCGCACCGGCGAGCGAGGAGAACAGGACGAAGGCGTCGAGGTCGCCGGTCAGCTCGTCGAGGGTGCGGGCGCCGGTCACCTTGGCCCGCAGGACCGCGGCGAACCGGTCGCCGGTGAGCGTGTCGACGACGCCGTCGTCGAGGACACCCGCCGCGTGCACGACCGCCGAAACCGGGTGTTCGGCCAGCAGGGCCGCGACCGCGTCCCGGTCGGCGACGTCGCAGGCGACCACCGTCACGCGGTCGTCCGGCGCTTCGCCACCGCGGCGGCTCGCCAGGACGACGTGCTCGGCGCCGTGGTCCAGGAGCCAGCGGGTGACGTGCCCGCCGAGCGCCCCGGTGCCGCCGGTGACCAGCACCGTGCCGCGTGGTGTCCACTGTGGACCGACACGGTGGTCGCGGACGAGCCGTCGGGCGAAGACCCCGGCCGGGCGGACGGCGATTTCGTCCTCGCCGCCGGTGGCCAGGACCGCGCAGAGCCGCTCGCCGTCCTCGCTCGTCAGGGTTTCCGGCAGGTCGACCAGGCCGCCCCAGCGGTTGGGGTGTTCCATCGCGACCGTGCGGCCGAAGCCCCAGAACTGGGCCTGGGCCGGATCGGCGACCGGCTCGCTGTCGGCCGTCGCGACCGCGCCGCGGGTGGCGCACCACAGCGGCGCGGTGACGCCCGCGTCGCCGAGACCCTGGACGAGAGCGAGGGTCTGCGGGAGCCCGGCGGCCACCGGCGACGCCGGAGCGCCGGCGGCGAAGGCCAGCAGCGACAGCGCCCCGACCGGCGTTGCGCCTTCTTCGGCCAGCTTGGCCTCGACCAGCTTCGCGACCGTGATGCGGTCGGCGTCCTCGGGTACCCGGACGACCAGGGGCCGCGCCCCCGACGTCGCGAAGGCGCCCGCCACGGCCGTCGCGGCCGAGGGGTCGGCGAGGGTTTCCGGCAGGACGAAGAGCCAGTCACCGGAGACCGCGGCGTGGGTGTCGCGCAGCTTGCGCCAGACGACCCGGTAGCGCCAGGCGTCGGAGCTCGCCCGCGTCTCCCGCCGCCAGCCGGACAGGGCCGGGAGCGCGGAGGCGACGGCGGCGCGCTGGTCGCCGTCCAGGCCGAGCAGCGAGCCGAGCGAGTCCAGGTCCTCGCCTTCGACCGCCTTCCAGAACTCCGTGTCCACTTCGGACATCGGCGCGGCGGGTGCGGGCTCCGGCCAGAACCGCTGCCGCCGGAAGGGGTAGGTGGGCAGGTCGACCGGGCGCGCCGGCGGGTAGAACGCGGCCCAGTCGACGTCCACGCCGTGGACGTGAACAGTGCTCAAAGCCGTGAGCAGTGCTCTCTCTTCGGAGCGGTCGCGCCGCAGCGCCGGGACCGCCGTCGCGCCGCCGACCATCGCGCTGAGCACCCCATCCGGACCCAGCTCCAGGAACACGCTGACGCCCGCGGCTTTCAAGGTCTCGACGCCGTCGGCGAACCGGACGGCCTCGCGCACGTGCCGCACCCAGTACTCCCCGGTGAACGGCTCGGCGAGAGCACCGCTCACATTCGAGAGCACCGGTATCTTCGCCGGGTGGTAGGTCAGGGTTTCGGCCACCGCGCGGAAGTCCTCGAGCATCGGGTCCATCAGCGGTGAGTGGAAGGCGTGGCTGACGGTGAGCCGCTTGGTCTTGACGCCGCGCTCGGCGAACTCCGCGGCGATCGCCAGCACCGCGGCCTCTTCGCCCGAGAT
Source organism: Amycolatopsis vancoresmycina (assembly GCF_000716785.1). Taxonomy (GTDB): domain Bacteria; phylum Actinomycetota; class Actinomycetes; order Mycobacteriales; family Pseudonocardiaceae; genus Amycolatopsis; species Amycolatopsis vancoresmycina. The sequence goes on along the minus strand of NZ_JNYY01000003.1, from coordinate 179,978 downwards.
CACCACCGACTCCGGGCCGTTGACCGCCGCGATCGAAACACCCTCGGTCAGCGTGACGGCGGACTCGGGGGCCGCGATGGAGACCATCGCGCCTTCGGCGGGCAGCGCCTGCATGAGCGATGCCCGGGCGGCAACCAGCCGGCAGGCGTCGGGCAGGGTCAGCACCCCGGCCACGTGGGCGGCGACCAGCTCGCCGATCGAGTGCCCGGCGACGAAGTCCGGGTACACGCCCCACGCCGTGACGAGCCGGTGCAGCGCGACCTCGACCGCGAACAGCGCGGGCTGGGTGTAGCCGGTCCGGTCGAGCCGGTCGCCGCCGTCGAAGACGACCTCGCGCAGCGGCGCGTCGAGCAGACCGTCGAACTCGGCGCACACGGCGTCGAAGGCGTCGGCGAACACCGGGTACCGGTCGTAGAGTTCACGGCCCATCCCGGCGCGCTGGGCGCCCTGGCCGGTGAACAGCACGGCCAGGCGGCCACCGGGAACGGCGGTGCCGCACACGGCGTCGTCCAGGTCCGCCAGCCCGGCCAGGAGCTGGTCGCGGTCCCCGACGACGACGGCCCGGTGCGCCAAAGCCGCCCGGCCGGTCGCCAGGGTGCGGCCGACCTCGGCCGCCGAAGCGTCCTCGCCGAGCGCGGCGCGGAGGCGCGTGGCCTGCTCGCGCAGGGCTTGCTCGTCCTTCGCCGACAGCGGCCAGACGGTGAGGCCCGGCGGCGCCGGGGACGGGGGTTCGGGCTCGCCCGCTTCGAGGACGAGGTGGGCGTTGGTGCCGCTGACGCCGAACGCCGACACCCCCGCCCGCCGCGGCCGACCGGCCACCCACTCGCGCGTCTCGGTCAGCAGCTCCACCGACCCCGCCGACCAGTCCACTTGGGACGAGGGCGCGTCGATGTGCAGCGTCCGCGGGAGGACGCCGTGGCGCATGGCCATGACCATCTTGATGACCCCGGCGATGCCCGCCGCGGCCTGGGTGTGGCCGATGTTGGACTTCACCGAACCCAGCCACAGCGGCGTTTCCCGGTCCTGACCATAGGTCGCCAGCAGCGCTTGCGCCTCGATCGGATCGCCCAGTTTCGTGCCGGTGCCGTGCGCCTCGACGGCATCGACGTCCGAAGTGGACAGACCGGCGTCGGCCAGCGCGGCCCGGATCACCCGCTGCTGCGACGGACCGTTCGGTGCGGTCAACCCGTTGGAGGCGCCGTCGGAGTTCACCGCCGAACCGCGCACGACGGCCAGCACCCGGTGCCCGTTGCGGCGGGCGTCCGACAGCCGTTCGAGGAGCACCAGGCCGGCGCCTTCGCCCCAGCCGGTGCCGTCGGCGGCGTCGGCGAACGCCTTGCAGCGGCCGTCGGAGGCGAGGCCGCGCTGGCGGCTGAACTCGACGAACGTCGCCGGGGTGGACATCACGGTCGCGCCACCGGCCAGCGCGAGGTCGCATTCGCCGCGGCGCAGCGCCTGCGCGGCCAGGTGGATGGCGACCAGCGACGACGAACACGCGGTGTCGACAGTCAGGGCCGGGCCTTCGAGACCGAAGGCGTAGGCGAGCCGGCCGGACACGACCGCGGCGGCGTTGCCGGTGCCGATGAACCCGCCGACCTCCTCGCCGGCCGCGCCGAGCAGGCCCGCGTAGTCCTGGCCGTTGGTGCCGGCGAACACACCGGTGCGGCTGCCGCGCAGCGACTGCGGGTCGATCCCGGCCCGTTCGAAGACCTCCCAAGTGATCTCGAGCAGCAGGCGCTGCTGCGGGTCCATGGCCAGTGCTTCGCGCGGCGAGATGCCGAAGAAGGCCGCGTCGAACTCCGCGGCGGTGTCGAGGAACCCGCCGTCGCGGACGTAGCTGTGACCGCTCTTGCCCGGGTCCGGGTCGTAGAGGGCGCCGAGGTCCCAGCCGCGGTCCTCGGGCAGGCCAGTCATCGCGTCGACGCCGTCCGCGACGAGCCGCCAGAGGTCTTCCGGCGTGGCGACCGAGCCCGGGAACCGGCAGCCCATGGCGACGAGCGCGATCGGCTCGTCGGCCCGGACGGGCGCCGGGCCGGCGGCGGCCGGTTCCGGGTGCCTGCCGAGCAGTTCGCGGTGCAGGTGCCGGGCCAGCGCGGCCGGGGTCGGGTGGTCGAACACCAGCGTCGCGGGCAGGCTCAGCCCGGTCGCCGCGTCGAGGCGGTTGCGCAGTTCGACGGCGGTCAGCGAGGTGAAGCCGCTGTCGGAGAACGCGCGTTCGGCGTCAACGGCGGCCACGTCGGGGTAGCCGAGGACGGCGGCGACGTGCGTGCGGGTCAGCTCAAGGACCTTCCGGTCCGCGTCCTCTTCGGACAGTCCGGTGAGGAGCCCCGCGGTCTCAGTCTCTTGTGGACTTTCGAGCGACTCGCCGAATCCGGCGAACAGCGGCCGGGGGCGGACGGCCCGCAGGGCCGGGAGGTAGACGTCCCAGTCGAGATCGGCCACCACGGCCACCGGCGCATCGGCCGCCGCTTCGAGGGCCAGGGCGTCGAGGGCGAGGCCGGGTTCCAAGGCGCCGACGCCCGCGGCGCGCAGCCGTCGCCGCGTGTCGGCGTCGCCCGCGGCCATCCCGTCGCCCGCCCAGGGTCCCCAGGCGATCGAAACGGCGGGCAGCCCGGCGGCGTGGCGTTGCTGAGCGAGCGCGTCGAGGTGGGCGTTGGCGGCGGCGTAGGTGCCCTGGCCCGCCGCGCCGAACGCGCCGGCCATGGAGGAGAACAGGACGAACGCGTCGAGGCCGGAGGTGAGCGCGGACAGGTTCTCGGCCGCGGTCGCCTTCGCACGCAGGACGGCGTCGAAGCGCTCGGGGGTCAGGGAATCGATGACGCCGTCGTCCAGGACGCCCGCGGCGTGCACGACCGCGCGGAGGTCGGCGGGGAGCACCGCGGCCAGCGCGTCCCGATCGGCGGCGTCGCAGGCCACGATCTCGGTTTCGCAGCCGAGGGCGGTGAGTTCGCGTTCGAGTTCGGCGGCGCCCGGGGCGGCCGGCCCGCGGCGGCTGAGCAGCACCAGCCGCTCGGCGCCCCCGGCGGCCAGGCGGCGGGCGACCTGCGCGCCGAGAGCCCCGGTGCCCCCGGTGACCAGCACAGTCCCCCGCGGCTGCCACGCCTTGGCGGGGGTCGCGGAGCGGCGCTCCAGCCGTCGCGCGAAGACGCCTGAGGGGCGTAGCGCGACCTCGTCTTCGGTGCCGGTGAGAACGGCGGCGAGCCGAGCGCGGGCGCGGTCGTCGAGCTCGGCGGGGAGGTCGACCAGGCCGCCCCAGCGCTGCGGGTATTCCATGGCCGCGGTGCGGCCGAGGCCCCAGACCTGGGCTTGGGCCGGAGCATCGACGCGGTCGGCGCGCCCGGCCGCGACGGCACCACGGGTCAGGCACCAGAGGCGGCCGGTGGTTTCGAGGTCGCCGAGGGCTTGGAGGAGGGTGGCGGTGCCTGCGGCCGCTCCGTGGCCAGCTTCGGTGAGGGCCAGGAGGGAAAGGATGCCGTCCACGGCCGGGGCTGCCGCAGTGCCGCGGCCGTCGTTGGGCGGAATCGGGGCACCGTCCACCGCCGCGCCCGCCGCAGCTCCGCCGCCGTCGGCGGCCAGAATCGGCCCACTCTCCAGTGCCGCGCCCGCCGCAGCTCCGCGACCGTCGGCCGGAATCGGAGCACCATCCACTTCGGACCCCGCCAGAACTTCGCGGAGGCGGCTGGTGAACTCCGCGCGGGGCAGGAGCGGGTCGATCCGTACCGGGGTGATCCGCGCGCCGCGTTCGATGATCGTCCGTGCGATTTCTGCCACTACTCCTGGCTCGGCTGCCTCCGGTACCACCAGCAGCCAGTGGCCGGTGAGCGCGGCCTTTTCGGCCGGTACCGGACGCCAAGTGGTCCCGTAGCGCCATGAGTCCACCGTGGATTCCTGGGTGCGGCGCCGGTACCAGGCCGACAGGGCCGGGGTCACCGCCTCGGCGACTTCCTCGGCCAGTTCGAGCTCCGCCGCCAGCTTGCCGCGGCGCACGACCTCCCAGAACCCGGAGTCACTCCCGGTCGCCGCGCCGGGTTCTGCGGCGAGCCAGTAGTTCCGATGCCGGAACGCGTACGTGGGCAGGTCGACGCGCCGGCCGCCGGCAACGAGTGGCGCCCAGTCGACCTCGACTCCATGCACGTGAGCAGTGCTCAATGCCGAGAGCAGTGCTCTCTCTTCGGAGCGGTCGCGTCGCAGGGCGGAGATCGCGATGCCGTCGACCATCGCGCTGAGCACGCCGTCCGGGCCCAGCTCCAGGAAGACGTCGGCACCCGCGGCCTTCAGCGTGGTGATGCCGTCGGCGAATCGGACGGTTTCGCGTACGTGCCGGACCCAGTAATCGGCACTGAACAGCGGAGCGAGAGCACCGCTCACATTCGAGAGCACCGGTATCTCCGCCGGGTGGTACGTGAGGGTCTCGGCGACCGCGCGGAAGTCGGCCAGCATCGGGTCCATCAGCGGCGAATGGAACGCATGGCTCACCGGAAGCCGCTTGGTCTTCGGGAACTGTGCCGCGATCGCCAGCACCTCAGCCTCGTCGCCGGAAATGACCACCGACTCGGGCCCGTTCACCGCCGCGATCGAAACACCCTCGGTCAACGTGATGGCCGACTCGGGAGCCGCGATGGACACCATCGCACCACCGGACGGCAACGCCTGCATCATCGACGCCCGCGCGGACACCAACCGGCAAGCGTCCTCAAGGGACAGCACACCGGCCACATGCGCCGCCGTGATTTCCCCGATCGAATGCCCCGCCACGAAATCCGGGCGCACACCGAAGGACGAAACCAACCGGAACAACGCCACCTCGACCGCGAACAACGCAGGCTGGGTGAACTCGGTCCGGTCCAAAAGCTCGGCATCCTCGAACGCCTCGCGCAGCGAAGGCGAGAAGTGCGCCAGCACCGCATCGAAAGCCGCCGCATAAACCGGGAACCGCTCGTAGAGACCAGAACCCATCCCGGCCCGTTGCGCGCCCTGCCCGGTGAACAGCACGGCCAGCCGCCGGTCCGGGCGCGCGATCCCGGTCACCGCCAGGTTTTCCAACGCGGCAAGGAGTTCCGCACGATCACCGCCGAGCACGACCGCCCGGTGTTCCAGGGCCGCCCGCCCGGTCAGCGAGAAGCCGATGTCGACCGGCGCGAGCTCCGGCCGAGCCTCGACGTGCGCGCGAAGGCGCTCGGCCTGCGCAGCGAGGGCGTCGGCATCGCGGGCCGACAGCAGCCACGGAACCACCCCGGACGGCACCGCGGGCTCCGCCTCGGGAGGCGCGGGCGGGGCCTGTTCGATGATCGTGTGGGCGTTCGTACCGGAGATGCCGAACGACGAGATCCCGGCGCGGCGCGGCCGTCCGGTCTCGGGCCAGCGCCGGGCTTCGGTGAGCAGCTCGATCGCGCCGGACTCCCAGTCGACGCGTGACGACGGTGCGTCGACGTGCAGCGTCTTGGGCAGGACGCCGTGCCGCAGCGCCATGACGACCTTGATCACGCCCGCGACCCCGGCCGCCGCCTGCGTGTGGCCGATGTTCGACTTGAGGGAGCCGAGCTGGAGCGGTTCCTCGCGGTCCTGGCCGTAGGTGTCCAGGAGGGCCTGGGCCTCGATCGGGTCGCCGAGGGTGGTGCCGGTGCCGTGCGCCTCGACAGCGTCCACTTCGGACGGAGTCAGGCCCGCGCCGGCCAGTGCGGCGCGGATGACCCGTTGCTGGGACGGGCCGTTCGGGGCGGTGAGACCGTTGGACGCGCCGTCGGAGTTGACCGCGGAACCGCGGACGAGCGCCAGGACTTCGTGGCCGTGGCGGCGGGCGTCGGACAGCCGTTCCAGCAGGACCAGGCCGGCGCCTTCGCCCCAGCCGGTGCCGTCCGCGGCCTCCGCGAACGCCTTGCAGCGGCCGTCGGAGGCGAGGCCGCCCTGGCGGTCGAACTCGACGAACATGCCGGGCTGCGCCATCACCGCGACGCCGCCCGCGAGCGCCAGGTCGCACTCGCCGCGGCGCAGCGCCTGGACCGCCCAGTGCAGCGCGACCAGCGACGACGAGCACGCGGTGTCGACGCTGACGGCCGGCCCTTCGAAACCGAAGGTGTAGGAGACACGGCCGGAGACGACGCTCGTCGCGTTGCCGGTCAGCAGGTGCCCTTCGACGCCGTCGGCCACCTCGGCCACGCCGCTGCCGTACGCCTGGTGCGCGGCGCCGACGAAGACGCCGGTGCTGCTGCCGCGCAACGAGCGCGGGTCGATCCCGGCGCGTTCGAGCGCCTCCCAGGAGATCTCCAGCAGCAGCCGCTGCTGTGGGTCCATGGCCAGGGCTTCGTGCGGGGAGATGCCGAAGAACTCGGCGTCGAAGCCGCCGGCGTCGTGCACGAACCCGCCCTCGGCGGCGCCCAAGGCGGCGAGGTCCCAGCCGCGGTCGGCGGGCAGCGGCGTGAGGGCGTCGCCGCCGGTCTCGACCAGCCGCCACAGGTCCTCCGGCGACGTCACGTCGCCCGGGTAGCGGCAGCTCATCGCGACGATGGCGATCGGGTCGCCGTCGACGACCGCGGTGACCGCCTTCGCCGCGGGCCGGTCGTCGCCGGCGAGCTCGCCCTGCAGGAGCGCGGCCAGTGCCTGGGGGTTCGGGTGGTCGAAGACGACCGTCGCGGGCAGGCGCAGGCCGGTCACCGCGGTGAGCCGGTTGCGCAGTTCGACGGCGGTCAGGGAGTCGAAACCCAGGTCCTTGAACGCTTTCTGCGGCTCGACGGCGTCGGCGCCGTCGTGGCCGAGGACCGCCGCGACGTGGGTGCGGACGAGGTCGAGCAGGAATCGGCGGACGTCGTCTCCGCCGAGCCCGGCCAGCCGGGCGGCGAGCCCGTCGGTGCCCGACGCCGGCCCGGCCGCACGGCGCGTGCGCACGCGGACCAGGCTGTGCCACAGCGCGGGCAGGTGCTCAGCCTGGGCGCGCAGGGCGGCGAGGTCGACGCGGACCGGGACCACGCACCCGGCGCCCGCGACCAGAGCCGCGTCGAACAGCGCCAGCGCTTCCGCGGTGCCGAGGGCCCCGATGCCGGACCGCGCGATCCGGGACAGGTCTTCGTCGCCGAGCGAGCCGGTCATGCCGCTCGCCTCCGCCCACTGGCCCCAGGCGAGGGAGACGCCGGGCAAGCCCTCGGCGCGGCGGCGGGTGGCGAGCGCGTCGAGGGCGGCGTTGGCGGCGGCGTAGTTGGCCTGCCCGGCGGCCCCGGCCACGCCGGCGAGCGAGGAGTACAGCGCGAACCAGGCGAGGTCCCGGTCGCGGGTCAGCTCGTGCAGGTTCAGCGCGGCGTCGACCTTGGGGCCAATGACGGCGTCGAGCCGGTCCGGGGTGAGCGAGTCGAGGACGCCGTCGTCGAGCACGCCCGCGGTGTGGACGACCCCGGTGAGGTGCACCGGACCGAGCAGCGCCGCGAGGGCGGCGCGGTCGGTGACGTCGCAGCTCTCGACGCGCACGTTCGCGCCGCCGTCGGTCAGTTCGGCGACCAGCTCGGCCGCGCCCGGGGCGTCGAGGCCGCGCCGGCTGGTCAGCAGGAGGTTCTTGACGCCGTGGGTGGTCACGAGGTGGCGGGCCAGCAGGCCGCCGAGGGTGCCGGTACCGCCGGTGACGAGGACGGTGCCGTCGGGGTCCGGGGTCGCCGGGATGGTCAGGACGTTCTTGCCGACGTGCTTGGCCTGGCTGATGAACCGGAACGCGTCGGGCGCGCGGACGATGTCCCAGGCCCGGGCCGGGAGGACCTCGATGGCGCGTTCGGCGAACAGGGTGAGCAGGTCACGCAGGATTTCCTGGATCCGGTCCGGGCCCGGGTCGCCGAGGTCGAACGGGCGGTAGGTGACGCCTGCGGGGTCGCGGAGGTCGGTCTTGCCCATCTCGAGGAACCGGCCGCCGGGCTTGAGGAGGCCGAGCGAGGCGTCGGTGAAGGGGCCGGTCAGCGAGTTCAGGACGACGTCGACGGGCTCGAACTGCGTCGCGAATTCGAGGTCCCGTGAAGAGGCGATGTGGTCGACGCCGAGCGCGCGGACGGCGTCCTGCTTCGCCGGGCTCGCGGTGGCGAACACCTCGGCGTTCTTCCAGCGGGCGAGCTGCACGGCGGCCATGCCGACACCGCCGGCGGCCGCGTGGACGAGCACGGACTGGCCGGCTTCGAGGCCGCCGAGGTCGAAGAGGGCGTAGTAGGCGGTGACGAAGGCGACGGGGACGGAGGCGGCCTGGGCGAAGGTCCAGCCGTCCGGGACCGGGGCGAGGAGGCGGGCGTCGGTCGTCGCCGTCGGGCCGAACGCGCCGGTGAAGAGGCCGAAGACGCGGTCTCCGGCCTTGAGTTCGGTGACGTCCGGCGCGACTTCGGTGACGACCCCGGCCGCCTCGGACCCGAGCACGGCGGCCGGATCGGGGTACATGCCGAGGGCGATGAGGACGTCCCGGAAGTTGACCCCGGCCGCGCGCACGGCGACCCGGACCTGGCCGGGTTCCAGGGGTTGCGGGGGCGCGGGCCGGAGGGCGAGGCCGTCGAGGGTGCCGCCGGTGGCGGTCAGCCGCCAGGGCTCTCCCGGGACGGTGAGGGCGCCGGTGTGGGCGCGGACGAGCCGCGGGGCGGTGAAGGCGCCGTCGCGGACGGCGACCTGCGGTTCGGCGGGCAGGGTGGCGAGTTCGGGCGGCGGGGTGTGGTCGAGATCGAGGAGCTGGAACCGCCCGGGGTGCTCGGACTGGGCGGACCGCACGAGCCCCCGGACGGCGGCCGCGGCGGGATCGGTGTCGGCATCCCGGGTGACGACGACGAGCCGGCCGGGCCGATCGGCGGCGAGCCAGGACTGGACGAGGACGAGGGCTTGGTGGGTGCTCGCCCGGACATCGCGGCCGTCGATGGCGGCGAAGACGGCTGTCTGAGTGTCCAAATCGGACACTTCGGGGAGGTCGAGGGCGAAGGGGTTCGGGGCGAGGACGACGGCTTCGGTTCGCGGCCCGGCGGGGATGGGGGTGTGGTCGAGGCGGAAGAGGGAGCTGTCCGGGGCGGAGGGGGTGGTGGCGGTCGAGATGGGGCGCAGGACGAGGGAATCGACCGAGGCGACGGGGCCGCCGGACTGGTCGTGGACGGTGACGGAGACGGCGCTGTCGCCGGCTGGGGAGAGGCGGACGCGGAGGGCGGTGGCGCCGGTGGCGTGGAGGGAGACGCCGCTCCAGGAGAACGGCATTCCGCCGGTGGTTGGGGTGGTGGAGGCGGCGGGGTTTGTGCCGGTCGGGTCGGCGGGGTTGGCGCCATCGGCTGCCGGAGCGGCAAAGCCCACGCCGGTCGGGTTGGCCGCAGAGGCGGTGGCCGGCGCCGAGCCGACGATGCTCGCGCTGGCTGGTTCAGCGCCATCGGCGGCCGGAGCAGCAAAGCCCGGCTCTGCCGCGCCGCCGCCGGAGCCGACCGCCGTCGCCGCGGGCGGGGCCGCCAGGCCCAGTGGGTGCAGGGCCGCGTCCAGGAGGGCCGGGTGCAGGCCGAACTTCTCCGCCTCAGCGCGGAACTCCTCCGGCAACGCCACCTCGGCGAACGTCTCCTCGCCGCGGCGCCAGACCGACTGCAACCCCTTGAACGCCGGGCCGTACGTGAAACCCAGGCCGGCCAGCTGGTCGTACAACCCGTCGAACGGCAGCCGCCGGGCGCCGGGTGGGGGCCACTGCGCCGGCTCCGGTGCCTGCGGTACGCCCGTGGCCAGCAGCCCGCTTGCGTGGCGGGTCCACGTGTCCTGGCCGGGCGCCGCGCCGTCGTCCGGGCGGGCGTGCAACGTCAGCTCCCGGCGGCCCGCTCCGTCCGCCGGGCCGACGAACACCTGGACCGCCACCCCACCCCGCTCGGGCAGGACGAGCGGCGCTTCGAGCGTCAGCTCGTCGACCACGTCGCAGCCGACCTGGTCGGCCGCCCGGATCGCCAGCTCCAGCAACGCCGTGCCCGGCACCAGGACCGCCCCGCCGAGCGCGTGCCCGGCGAGCCACGGCTGCGTTTCGAGCGACAGGCGACCGGTGAACACCACGCCGTCGTGACCCGCCAGGCTGACCGCGGCCCCGAGCAGCGGGTGATCCAGCGCGCCCAGCCCGAGCGAACCCGCGTCACCCTGGACCGCGCCGCCGCGCGGCCAGAAGCGTTCGCGCTGGAACGCATAGGGCGGCAGGTCGACGCGGCGGCCGCCGGGGAAGAAGGCCGCCCAGTCGACGTCCACGCCGTGGGCGTGAACAGTGCTCAACGCTGAGAGCAGTGCTCTCTCTTCGGAGCGGTCGCGGCGCAACGCCGGGACCGCCGTGCCGCCCGCCAGCGCGCTGAGGACGCCGTCGGGGCCCAGCTCCAGGAAAATGCGGGCTCCCTCGGCTTCGAGGGTGGCCATCCCGTCGGCGAACCGGACCGCCTCGCGCACGTGCCGCACCCAGTAGTCCGCGGTGAACGGCGCGGCGAGAGCACCGCTCACATTTGAGATCACCGGTATCGTCGCCGGGTGGTAGGTCAGTGATTCCGCCACAGCGCGGAAGCCGGCGAGCATCGGGTCCATCAGCGGCGAGTGGAACGCGTGGCTCACCGCGAGCCGCTTGGTCTTGACGCCACGCTCCGCGAACTCCGCGGCGACGGCCAGCACCGCGGCCTCGACGCCCGAGATCACCACGGACTCCGGGCCGTTCACGGCCGCGATCGAGACCCCCTCCGGCAAGTCCACACTGGACTCGGGAGCCGCGATCGACACCATCGCCCCACCGGCGGGCAGCGCCTGCATCAACGACGCCCGCGCCGACACCAGACGGCAAGCGTCCTCAAGGGACAGAACACCGGCCACATGCGCAGCCGAAATCTCCCCGATCGAATGCCCAGCCACGAAATCCGGACGAACACCGAACGACTCGACCAACCGGAACAACGCCACCTCGACCGCGAACAACGCGGGCTGGGTGAACTCGGTCCGGTCCAAAAGCTCAGCGTCGTCGAAAGCCTCGCGCAGCGAAGGCGAGAAGTGCGCGAGCACCGCATCGAAAGCCGACGCATACACCGGGAACCGCGCGTAGAGACCAGCACCCATCCCGGCCCGCTGCGCGCCCTGCCCGGTGAACAGCACCGCCAGCAACGCATCCGGATCGGCGGCGCCGGTGACGTCCTCCCCCTCGGCGAGACGCGTCAGGCCGTCCCGCAGCGAGTCGCGATCGGTGCCGAGCACCACCGCCCGGTGGCCCAGCGCCGCACGGGTGATCGCCAGGGAATACCCACCGTCGACCGGGTCCGGGTCGGCGGCCAGCAGCCGCCGGGCCTGCGCACGCACCGCCGCGGCACTAGCCCCGGAGATCACCCACGGCAGCAGCCCGGCCGCGGGCGCCGCCGGCGGCGGTGTCACGGCCGCCGGTGCCTCCTCGACGATCACGTGCACGTTCGTCCCGCTCACGCCGAACGCCGACACCCCGGCCCGGCGCGGCACGTCCCCGGCCGGCCACGGCCGCGCCGCGGTCAGCAGCTCCACCGCACCCGCCGACCAGTCCACTTCGGACGACGGCGCGTCCACGTGCAGCGTCCGGGGCAGCAGCTCGTGCCGCAGCGCCAGCACCATCTTGATGACACCCGCGATGCCGGACGCCGACTGCGTGTGCCCGATGTTCGACTTCAGCGCACCGAGCCACAACGGCCGGTCCGCGGGCCGGTCCTGGCCGTACGTGGCCAGCAGCGCCTGCGCCTCGATCGGGTCGCCCAAGGCCGTGCCGGTGCCGTGCGCCTCGACCGCGTCGACGTCCGAAGTGGACAGTCCCGCGTTGGCCAAAGCGGCGCGGATCACCCGTTGCTGCGAAGGGCCGTTCGGCGCGGTCAGGCCGTTGGACGCGCCGTCGGAGTTCACCGCGGAACCGCGGATCACGCCGAGGATCTCGTGCCCGTTGCGCCGGGCGTCCGACAACCGTTCCAGCAGGACCAGGCCGACGCCTTCGCCCCAGCCGGTGCCGTCGGCGGCGTCGGCGAAGGACTTGCAGCGGCCGTCCGCCGCCAGCCCGCGCTGACGGCTGAACTCGGCGAACGCCAGCGGGCTCACCATCACCGTCACGCCGCCGGCCAGCGCGAGGCCGCATTCGTCCTGCCGCAGCGCCTGGCACGCCCAGTGCAGCGCGACCAGCGACGACGAACAGGCCGTGTCCACCGTGATCGAAGGGCCTTCCAGCCCGAAGGTGTAGGACAGCCGCCCCGACATGACGCTGGGGGCTTCGCCGGTGAGCAGGTAGCCCTCGGAGCCCGCCGCCGCCTGCAGGGTGCTGCTGTAGCCGGACGCGTTGGCGCCGATGAACACGCCGGTCCGGCTGCCGCGCAACGAAAACGGGTCGAGCCGGCCGCGTTCCAGCAGCTCCCACGACGTCTCCAGCAGCAGCCGCTGCTGCGGATCCATCGCGAGGGCCTCCCGCGGCGAGATGCCGAACAGCCCGGGGTCGAAGCTCGCCGCGTCGTCGACGAACCCGCCCTCGACCGCCCGGGCCCCCTCCGCGCCGTACATGCGCTCGACGTCCCAGCCGCGGTCCTCCGGGAAGCCCGCCATCGCGTCGGTTCCGCCCGCGACGAGGTCCCACAGGTCCTCGGGCGAGGCCACCCCGCCCGGGTACCGGCAGGCCAGGGAGATGATGGCGATCGGCTCCTGCTCCGCCGCCTCCGCCGCCTGCAGCCGCTGCCGGGTCTGGTGCAGGTCGGCCGTCACGCGCTTGAGGTACTCGAGGAGCTTGTCCTGCTCTGACATCGCCAACCTCATCCGTTCGTCCAGTCAGGGCGTCACTGCGCCGGCGGCGGGGAAATCCCGAGCTCGTTGTCGATGAACGCGAACACCTCGGCCGCCGAAGCGCCGGCCAGTTCCGCCTGCGGAGCCGGTGCCGGTGCCGCGTCCACGCTCCAGTGGTTCAGCAGGGACTTCAGCCGCATTTCGACGCGCATCCGGACGTTCTCGTCCGGCTGCGCCAGGTCCGTGAGCGACGCCTCCAGCCGGTCGAGCGCGCCGAACGCCGACTCGGCGGGGGTGCCGCCGGGCGCGATCTCCGCCGCGAGGAACCGGGCCAGCGCGACCGGCGTCGGGTGGTCGAAGACGGCGGTGGCCGCCAGCCGCAGGCCGGTGACCGCGCGCAGCCGGTTGCGCACCTCGACCGCGGTCACCGAGTCGAACCCGAGGTCGCGGAACGGCCGGGTGCTGCCGATCGCCTCGGCCCCGCGGTGGCCGAGCACGGCCGCGGCCTCGGTGCGGACCAGGTCGAGCACGGCCCGGTCGCGCTCGGCCTCGGGCAGCCCGGCCAGCCGCTCGCGCCACCCGGCCGCGGCGCCTTCGTCGTGCCGGTCCTGCTCGGCGGCCAGCTCGTCCAGCACCTGCCGGACGGCCGGCAGGTCCTCGATCAGCGGGCGGCGCCGCGACGCGGTGAAGGCGGGCACGAACCGGGCCCAGTCGACGTCGGCGACGGCGAGGAAGGTCTCGTCGCGGTCGAGCGCGCCCTGCAGCGCGGCCACGGCCCGCTCGGGCGCCATCGGCCGCAGGCCACGGCGGCGCAGCTGCTGCTCGCCGTCGTCGGAAGCCATCCCGCCACCGGCCCACAGCCCCCACGCCACCGACGTCGCCTTCGCACCGCGGGCGCGGCGCTGTTCGGCGAGCGCGTCGAGGTAGGCGTTCGCGGCGGCGTAGGCGCCCTGGCCCGCGCTGCCCCAGACGCCGGAGTTGGAGGAGAACAGCACGAACGCTTCGAGGTCGTCGCCGAGCAGCGCGTCCAGGTGCGCGGCGCCCGCGACCTTGGCCGCGAGGACGTCTTCGAACTCGTCCAGGCCGGTCTCGGCGAGGGTGCTCGACTGCGGCAGCCCGGCCGCGTGCACGACGGCGACCGGCGGGTGGCCGAGGCCGTCCAGCAGGGCTTCGACGGCCTTGCGCTCGGCGACGTCGCAGGCGGCGATGGTCACCGCGCAGCCGTACCCCCGCAGCTCTTCGGCGAGTTCGGCGGCACCGGGCACGGCTTCGCCGCGGCGGCTGGTGAGCACGAGGTGTTCGGCGCCGGAGCGGCCGAGCCAGCGGGCGACGTGCGCGCCGAGCGCGCCGGTGCCACCGGTGACCAGCACGGTTCCCCGCGGCCGCCACGGCTCGCCCGCCGGGGCGGGACGCGCCGGGCGCAGCCGCCGGGCCACGATCCCGTGCTCCCGGATCGCGAGCTGGTCCTCGCCGGAAGGCTCGGCCAGGAGCCCGGCCAGCCGGTCCGCGGTCCGCTCGTCGAGCGTGGCGGGCAGGTCGATCAGGCCGCCCCAGAGCCCGGGGTACTCCAGGCCGATCACCCGGCCGAGGCCCCACAGCTGGGCGGGCACGCTCGACGCCGGGGCGTCCTCGGGCCCGGTCGCGACAGCGCCGCGGGTGAGCAGCCACAGTGGAGCGTCGATCCCCGCGGCGGCCAGCGCCGGGGCCAGCGCGGCCGTCGCGGCCACCCCGGCCGCGATCAGCGGGTGTCCCGGCAGCGGCGTTTCGTCTTGTCCCAGCAGGGAAACGACACCGGCGTACGCCCCGGGCAGTGGGTCTTCCGACACGACGACGTCGGCACCACGCGAAGCGAGCGCGTCCGCGATCGATCCACTGTGGCCGTTCGGGAGCAGGACCAGCCAGCGGCCGGACAGCAACGGCAGCGCGGGCTCGGCAACCGGCACCCAGCCGACCTTCAGGCACCAAGGGTCCACTGTGGACCGCTGGGTGCGCCACCGGGTCAGCGCGGGCAGCACCTCGTCGAGCGCGTTCCGGTCGACCCCGAGGACACCGGCGAGGTCTTCGGTCTCTTCGAGCGCCGTCCACAGCCCGTCGTCGGCCGGGGCGGCAGGCGCCGGGTCCAGCCAATACCGCTGGTGGTCGAAAGCGTACGTCGGAAGCGGGATCAGCCGGGCACCTTCGCCGAACGCGGGCGTCCAGTCGAGGTCGACGCCGTGCACCCAGGCCTCGGCGAACGACGTGTACAGCCGGTCGAGGCCACCTTCGCCGCGGCGCAGCGTGCCCGTGACGACGGCTTCGTCCACAGTGTCCTCGACGCTCATCGTGAGCACCGGGTGCGCGCTGCATTCGACGAAGGTGCCGTAGCCGTCCGCGGCCAGCTGCCGGGTGGCCGCGTCGAACAGCACCGGCTGGCGCAGGTTGGTGTACCAGTAGGGGCCGTCGAGCCCGGCGGTGTCGATCGGCCCGGCAGTCACCGTGGAATAGAAGGCGATTTCCGACGACCGCGGCGACACGGCGGCGAGCAGCTCACGCAGCTCGGCCTCGATCGCTTCGACCTGGGCGGAGTGCGACGCGTAGTCCACCGGGACCCGCTTCGCGCGGATGCCGTCGGCCTCGCAGGACTCGATCAGCGCGTCGAGCGCGGACGGCGAACCGGACACCACCACCGCGGCCGGGCCGTTGACCGCCGCGATCGACAGGTCTTCGGTGAGCCGTGGCTCGACGGTCGCGCGGGCGGCGGCCACCGACACCATGCCACCGCGTCCGGCCAGGGCCCGGATCGCCTTGCTGCGCAACGCGACCACACGGGCCGCGTCCTCGAGGGACAGTGCGCCGGCGACCGCGGCCGCGGCGATCTCGCCCTGGGAGTGGCCGATCACGGCGTCCGGGGAAACCCCGTGGGCGCGCCAGACTTCGGCCAGCGACACCATCACGGCGAACAGCGCGGGCTGCACGACGTCGACGCGCTGCAGCAGCTCTTCGTCGCCCAGGACTTCGGGCAGCGACCACTCGACGAACGGCGCCAGCGCGCGTCCGCAGTCCCGCATGCGGGCCGCGAACGCCGGCGACGTGTTCATCAGGTCCAAAGCCATCCCCACCCACTGCGAGCCCTGCCCGGGAAAGACGAAGGCGACCTTGCCCCCGTGGCGGGCGCTGCCCCGCACCAGGCCGGGAACGGCCCGGCCGTGGGCGAGCGCGCCCAGCGGGTCGTGGCCGCCGTCCTCGCCGGTGGTCACGAGCACCGCCCGTTGCTCGAACGTAGACCGGGAATTCGCCAGGGAGTACCCCACATCTGCGGCCCGGACCCCCTGTGCGGCCCCTACGCGCGCCTGCAGCCGCCGTGCCTGCGCGGCCAGCGAAGCGGGCGTCTTCGCGGACAGGACCCAGGGCACCGGGCCGGTCGCGACGGGCCCGGACGGCTCCGCCGCGACCGGCTCCGGTGCGGCTTCGAGGACCGCGTGCGCGTTGGTGCCGCTCATGCCGAACGACGACACCGCGGCCCGGCGCGGGCGGCCGGTTTCGGGCCACGGCCGGTTTTCCGTCAGCAGTTCGACGTTCCCGGCCGACCAGTCCACATGGGACGACGGCGTGCCCGCGTGCAGCGTGGCCGGGAGGACGCCGTGGCGCAGGGACTGGACCAGCTTGATCACGCCGGCGACGCCGGAGGCGGCCTGGCTGTGCCCGATGTTGGACTTCACCGAGCCGAGCCACAACGGGGTGGCGCGGTCGCGGCCGTAGGTGGCCAGCAGGGCCTGCGCCTCGATCGGGTCGCCGAGGGTGGTGCCGGTGCCGTGGGCCTCGACGGCGTCGACGTCGGCGAAGGTCAGCCGGGCGTTGGCCACGGCCTGGCGGATGACCTGCTGCTGCGCGGGGCCGTTGGGGGCGGTCAGGCCGTTGGACGCGCCGTCCTGGTTGACCGCCGAGCCGCGGATCACGGCGAGCACCTCGTGGCCGTTCCGCCGGGCGTCGGCGAGCCGTTCGACCAGCAGGACGCCGACGCCCTCGGCCATGCCCATGCCGTCGGCGCCGTCGGAGAACGCCTTGCAGCGGCCGTCGGCGGCGAGCGCGCGCTGGCGGCTGAAGGCGACGAACGACGCCGGCGTCGACATCAGCGCCACCCCGCCGGCCAGCGCCATCGTGCACTCGCCGGTGCGCAGCGACTGGCAGGCCAGGTGCAGCGCGACCAGGGACGACGAGCACGCCGTGTCGACCGTGACGGCCGGGCCGGTGAGTCCGAAGGTGTAGGAGATCCGGCCGGAGACGACGCTGGCCGCACCGCCGGTGAGCAGGTGCCCGGCCGAGCTGTCCGGCTGGGCCAGCCCGATGCCGTAGTCGGCGTAGTTGGTGCCGACGAACACGCCGGTGGCGCTGCCCCGCAGGCTTTCCGGGTCGACGCCGGCGCGTTCCATCGCTTCCCACGACGTCTCCAGCAGCAGGCGCTGCTGCGGGTCCATGGTCAGGGCTTCGCGCGGCGAGATGCCGAAGAAGCCCGGGTCGAAGTCGCCCGCGTCGTGCAGGAAGCCGCCGTGGCGGGTGTAGCTGGTGCCGTCGTGGTCGGGGTCGGGGTCGAACAGCGCCTCGACGTCCCAGCCGCGGTCGGCCGGGAACCCGGTGATCGCGTCGCCGCCGCTGGTGATGAGCTCCCAAAGGTCCTCGGGGCTCTTGATGCCACCCGGGTAGCGGCAGCTCATCGCCACGATGGCGATCGGCTCGTCGTCGGCGACCGCGACGACGGTCTCGGTGACCTTCGCCGGGGCGTCCAGCAGGAACTCCGTGATGCGCTCGGCCGTCGGGTGGTCGAAGGCGAGGGTCGCGGGCAGGCTCCGGCCGGTTTCGGCGGCGAGGCGGTTGCGCAGCTCGACCGCGGTGAGCGAGTCGAAGCCCAGTTCGCGCAGCGCGACGTCGGGGGCGACGGCGTCCGGGCCGTCGTGGCCGAGCACCGCCGCCGCGGTGGCGCGGACCAGCTCGAGCACGGCCCGGGGACGGTCGGCCGGGGCGACTTCGGCCAGCCAGCCCGGCTTGCCCTGCGGCTTTTCCACCGTCAGCGCGCGGCGGACCTCGGGCAGCTCGTCGAGCAGCGGCCGGGCTCGCAGGGCGGTGAACACCGGCGCGAACCGGGCCCAGTCGACGTCGGCCACGGCGAGGAACGTGTCGTCGTCGGCGAGCACCTGGCGCAGCCCGGCGAACGCGAGGTCGGGGTCGAGGAACGGCAGGCCCTGGCGCAGCAGGCGGCTCGCGTCGAAGTCCTGGTTCGCCTTGGCGGGGTTGGCGGCGTTCCAGACGCCCCAGGCCAGCGAGGTGGCCCGCAGGCCGCGGGCGCGCCGGCGCTGGGCGAGGGCGTCGAGGTGGGCGTTGGCGGCGGCGTAGGCCGCGTGGTCGCCGCTGCCCCAGACCCCGGCGATGGAGGAGAACAGGACGAACGCGTCGAGGTCGTGGGCGAAGACGGCGTCCAGGTTTTCGGCGCCGAGCACCTTGGCGCGGGCGACGGCGGCGAACTCGGCGACGTCGGTGGCGTCGACCGAGGCCAGTTCGATGAGCGCGGCGGCGTGGACGACGGCCCGGATGTCGTGCGCTTCGGCCAGGGCTTCGACGTCGGCGCGGTTGGCGACGTCGCAGGCGGCGAAGGTGATACCCGGGTCGGCCGGGACCTGGCCGCCACGGCGGCTGGCCAGGATGACGTGGTCGGCGCCGGCTTCGCGGAGCCAGGCGGCGATCCGCGGGCCGAGGGCGCCGGTGCCGCCGGTGACCAGGACGGTGCCGGTGACCGACCACGAGCCGGGCGCGGTCCGGGGCGGCGCCGCGTGGACCAGGCGGCGGACGAGGACGCCGGACGGGCGGATGGCGAACTGGTCCTCGTCGCCGGGAGCGGCCAGGATGGCGGCGAGCCGTTCCAGCGCCCGGGTGTCGGGTTCGGCGGGCAGGTCGACCAGGCCGCCCCAGCGGTCCGGGTGTTCCAGGCCGACGACCCGGCCGAGCCCCCAGATCTGGGCTTGGGCGGGCGAGGGCGAGTCCGTGTGGACGGCACCGGACGTCAGCAGCCACAGGGGTGCGTCGATCCCCGCGTCGCCGAGGGCTTGGGCGAGCAGCAGCGTTCCCGCGACGCCGGACGGCAGTTCGGGGAACTCCGGGTGCGGCCGTTCGTCGAACGCCAGCAGTGACACCACGCCCGCCACGGGCCCCACCTCGCGCAGCCGGGCGGCCAGGCTTTCGCGGTCTCCGGTCACCGTCAGGACTTCGGCGCCGAGTACGTCCACAAGAGACGGTTCCTGGCCGGGGGCGACCACGGCGAGCCAGCGTCCGGCCGGCGCACCCACCGGTTCCGGCGCCGGCCGCCAGCGGATGTCGTACCGCCAGGAGTTCGCCGGATCGGCGACCGCGGGGACGACGGGCTTCAGCCAGTAGTGCCGCTGCTGGAAGGCGTAGGTGGGCAGATCGACGCGGGAAGCGCCGGCGAAGTACGACGTCCAGTCCACCTTGACGCCGTGGACGTGCGCTTCGGCCACCGACAGCGCGAAGCGATCGAGGCCGCCTTCGTCGCGACGCAACGAGCCCAGCGCGACGACGTCGTCGCCGATCGCCATGGTCAGCACCGGGTGCGGCGACGCCTCCACGAACGTCCCGAACCCCTCGGCCTTCAGCCGCTCGACCGCGATGTCCAGCCGGACCGTGCTCCGCAAGTTCGTGTACCAGTACTCCGCGTCCAGCTCGGTGCCGTCGATCCAGTCGCCGATGACGGTCGAGAAGAACCCGGTCCCGGCCGCGCGCGGGGTGATCGGGCCCAGGACGTCCAGGAGTTCGTCACGCAGCTGCTCCACCTGCACGGAGTGGGAGGCGTAGTCCACCGGGATCCGGCGGGTGCGGACGGCACAGGCGGCCATGAACTCGTCGAGCGCGCCCGGCTCGCCGGAGACGACGGTCGCCTCGGGGCCGTTCACCGCGGCGATGCCGATCCGGTCGCCCCAGGGCGCGGCGAGCTCTTCGGTCCGGGCCCGGGACGCGGCGACGGAGACCATGCCACCGGCGCCCGCCAGCGCGAGGATCGCCTTGCTGCGCAGCGCGACCACGCGAGCACCGTCCTCCAGGGACAGTGCGCCCGACACGACCGCGGCCGCGATTTCGCCCTGGGAGTGGCCGATCACCGCGTCCGGCCGCACGCCGTGCGCAGCCCACAGCTCGGCCAGTGACACCATCATCGCGAACAGGGCGGGCTGCACGACGTCGACGCGGTCGAGTTCGGGTTCGTCGAGCAGCGAGAAGCCGGTGTACGGCTCGAGCGCCCGCGCGCACTCGGTGAACCGGGCCGCGAACACCTCCGAGGTGGCCAGGAGTTCGGTCGCCATTCCGGTCCACTGGGCACCCTGGCCGGGGAAGACCAAGGCGACCTTGCTGTTGCGGGCGACCCCCGAGACGACGTGCGGCGCGGGCGTGCCGTCCGCCAAGGCGCGGACCCCGGCCAGGAGCCGTTCCCGGTCCGCACCGACCACGACGGCACGGTGGGCGAACGCGGACCGGGTCGTCGCCAGCGAAAAGGCGACGTCGGCCGGTTCGCCGTCCACAAGAGACAGCCGGGCGGCCTGCTCGCGCAG
Source organism: Amycolatopsis vancoresmycina (assembly GCF_000716785.1). GTDB lineage: Bacteria > Actinomycetota > Actinomycetes > Mycobacteriales > Pseudonocardiaceae > Amycolatopsis > Amycolatopsis vancoresmycina. Next base: position 159,693 of record NZ_JNYY01000003.1, on the reverse strand, counting down.
CGCCTCGGCCGACTTGGCCGAGAGCACCCACGGGACCAGCCCGGAGGAATTCACCGGGGAAGCAGGTGGCGCCGGAGCCTCTTCCAGGATGAGGTGCGCGTTGGTGCCCGAGATGCCGAACGACGACACCGCGCCTCGCCGCGGGCGGTCGGCGGTCCAGTCCCGGCCTTCCTGGAGCAGCTCGACGGCCCCGGCGGTCCAGTCGATCTTCGCCGACGGCGTCCCGGCGTGCAGGGTCGGCGGCATCCGGCGGTTCCGAAGCGCCATGACGAGCTTGATGACGCCGCTGACGCCCGCCGCGGCCTGGGTGTGCCCGATGTTCGACTTCACCGACCCCAGCCACAGCGGCGTCGGCCGGTCCTGGCCGTAGGTCGCCAGGAGGGCCTGCGCCTCGATCGGGTCACCCAGCGCCGTGCCGGTGCCGTGCGCTTCGACCAGGTCGACGTCCACAGTGGACAAGCGGGCGTCGGTGAGTGCGTCCCGGATGACCCGCTGCTGGGACGGGCCGTTCGGCGCCGACAGGCCGCTGCTCGCACCGTCCTGGTTGACGGCCGAGCCGCGGACGACGGCCAGCACCGGGTGGCCGAGGCGCTCGGCGTCGGCCAGCCGCTCGACCAGCAGCATGCCGGCGCCCTCGCCCCAGCCGGTGCCGTCGGCGCCGTCGGCGAACGCCTTGCACCGGCCGTTGCCGGAGAGCCCGCCCTGGCGGCTCATCTCGGTGAACATGTCCGGGTTGACCATCACCGCCGCGCCGCCGGCCAGCGCGAGGTCGGATTCGCCGCGGCGCAGCGACTGGACCGCCAAGTGCAGCGCGACCAGCGACGACGAACAGGCCGTGTCCACGGTGACCGACGGCCCTTCCAAGCCGAGGGTGTAGGAGATCCGGCCGGACAGGACGCTGGTGGCGGTGCCGGTCATCAGGTGCCCGGCGACCGACTCGGCCTCCTCCCCCGCGCCGGTGCCGTAGCCCTGGGAGGCCGCGCCGACGAACACCGCCGACCGGCTGCCGCGCAACGTCTCCGGCACGATCCCGGCGCGTTCGAGGGCCTCCCACGACGTTTCCAGGAGCAGCCGCTGCTGCGGGTCCATGGCCAGGGCTTCGCGCGGTGAGATGCCGAAGAAGCCCGCGTCGAACCGGCCTGCGTCGTGGACGAAGCCGCCCTCGGCGACGAAGCCCGCGTCGTGGGCGTCCGGCCAGCCGCGGTCGGCGGGGAACCCGGACATCCCGTCACCGCCGGAGTCGACGAGCCGCCACAGGTCCTCGGGCGAGCGGACGCCGCCGGGGAACCGGCAGGCCATCCCGACGATCGCCACCGGGGCGGACGCGGCGTCCTCGACCTCCTGGACGCGTTTGCGGGCGCGCCGGAGGTCCGCGGTCACCTTCTTCAGGTACTCCCGGAGCTTCGCGTCGTTGTCCATCAGGCCCCATCCCGTCGCGTGCCGTCCATTCAGGACAGTCCGAGTTCGTTGTCGATCAGGTCGAAGATTTCGTCGTCGGTGGCGGAGTCGAGTTCGGCTTCGCCGTCTTCGTCGCCGTGGGCGGCCCGGCGCCGGGCGAGCAGCGTCTCCAGCCGCGCGGTGATCCGGCGGCTGTCCCCGGCCCGGTCCAGCAGCCGGTCCAGTTCCGCCAGCACCGCGTCGGCCTCGTCGACGGCGGCGGGGGCGAGCCCGGCCAGCAGGTGCGCGGCCAGGTCGGCGGGCGACGGGTGGTCGAAGATCAGCGTGGCCGGCAGCCGCAGCCCGCTCTCGGCGGTGAGCCGGTTGCGCAGCTCGACCGCGGTGAGCGAGTCGAAGCCCAGGTCGAGGAACCCGCGGCCGCCCTCGACGTCGGCGGCCGAGCCGTGGCCCAGCACGGTGGCGACGTGCCCGCGCACGACGTCGAGGAGGAACTCGCCGCGCTCGGTCTCGGGCACGGCCGCGAGCCGCTCGGCCAGCGGCGGACCGGCCGGGTCGCCCGGCGCCGCCGTCTCCGCGGTCCGGCGGCCCGGCGCCCGCACCAGCGACGCGAACAGCGGCGGCAGCCCGGCTTGCGCGCCCAGCGCGGCCGGGTCGAGCTGCAGCGGCAGCAGCGCCGGTTCCGGCCGGGCCGCCGCGACGTCGAACAGGTCGAGCCCGCGGTCGGCGGTGAACGGGACGAACGCCGACCGCGTCAGCTTCGCGAGGTCGGCTTCGCGGAGCATCCCGTCGGTGGCCCACGGGCCCCAGCCGAGGGACCCGGCCGGCAGCCCGCGGGCCGCACGGTACTGCGCGAGGGCGTCGAGGAACGCGTTGGCCGCGGCGTAGTTGCCCTGGCCGGGGCTGCCGAGGGTGGCCGCCGCCGAGGAGAACAGGACGAACGCCGAAAGCCCCCGGTCGCGGGTGAGCTCGTGCAGGTTCAGTGCCGCGTCGACCTTCGGCCGCAGCACCGCGTTCAGCCGTTCGGGGGTCAGGGACGCGACGACGCCGTCGTCGAGGACACCGGCCGCGTGCACCACGCCGGTGAGCGCGGGGATCGCGGCGAGCACCGCGGCGAGTTCGCGGCGGTCGGCGGCGTCACCGGCCACGATCCGGACGGTCGCGCCCAGCTCCCGCAGCCCTTCGGCCAGCTCGGCCGCGCCGGGGGCGTCCGGCCCGCGGCGGCTCAGCAGCACGAGGTCGCGGACGCCGTGCCCGGTGACCAGCCGCCGGGCGACCAGCCCGCCCAGCGCGCCGGTGCCGCCGGTGATCAGCACCGAGCCGTCGCCGAAGGACGGCGGCATGGTGAGCACGACCTTGCCGACGTGCTTGGCCTGGCTGACGAACCGGAACGCCTCCGGGGCGCGCCGGACGTCCCAGGTCCGCACCGGCAGCGGCGTCAGCGCGCCCGCTTCGAACAGCGCGAGGACCTCGGTGAACAGCTCCCGGATGCGGTCCGGGCCCGCTTCGACCAGGTCGAACGCCTGGTACCGGACGCCCGGGTGGGCGGCGGCGACGGCGGCCGCGTCCCGCACGTCGGCCTTGCCCATCTCGAGGAACCGCCCGCCGCGCGGCATCAGCGCGAAGGAGGCGTCGACGAACTCGTTGGTCAGCGCGTTGAGCACGACGTCGACCCCACGGCCCCCACTGGCCTCGCGGAACAGCTCCGCGAACCCGGTCGTGCGCGAGGACGCCAGGTGCGCGTCGTCGAGTCCGGACGCACGCAGGACGTCCCACTTGCCGGGGCCGGCGGTGGCGTAGACCTCGGCCCCGAGGTGGCGGGCCAGCTGGATGGCGGCCATCCCGACGCCGCCCGCGCCCGCGTGCACCAGCACGGACTCCCCGGCCCGCAGCCCGGCCAGGTCGACCAGGCCGTAGTAGGCGGTGAGGAAGACGATGGGCACCGACGCGGCTTCGCTGAACGACCAGCCGTCGGGGATCTTGGCCAGCATCCGCTGGTCGGCGACCGAGCGCGGGCCGAAGGCGCCGGGGAAGAAGCCCATCACCTTGTCGCCGGGGGCGAGCCCGGTGACGCCTTCGCCGCATTCCAGGACGACACCGGCACCTTCGATGCCCATGATCGGCTCGCCCGGGTACATGCCGAGTCCGATGAGGACGTCGCGGAAGTTCATCCCGGCGGCGCGGATGGCCACCCGGACCGTGCCCGGTTCCAGGGTTTCCGGCAGGGGGTTCGGGACCAGCGCGAGGTTCTGGAGGGTGCCGCGGCCGGTGCTGTCGAGCCGCCAGTTGCCCTCGGGCGGTTCGAGGAGCGTGCCGGAGCCGGCCCGCACGAGCCGCGCGGCCAGCGCCCGGCCGTCCCGGAGGGCGAGCTGCGGTTCGCCGGAGGCGACCGCGCCGAGCAGGGCCGCCGAGCGCGGGTCTTCGTCGTCGAGGTCGACCAGGACGAGCCGGCCGGGGTTCTCGAACTGCGCCGACCGCAGCAGGCCCCACACCGGGGCGGCGGTGAGGTCGGGGACGCGGTCGCCGTCGGCCGCGCCGACCGCGCCGCGGGTCACCAGCACCAGCCGGGCGGTGGCGAACCGGTCGTCGGCCAGCCACTCCCGCACCAGTTCGAGCGCGAAGGCGGCGCGCTCCCGCGGCTGCGCGGAGTGCCGGATCGCGGAGAACACGTACTGCGGTTCCTCGCCGCTTTCCCCGATGCGGCGGCCCAGTTCCGCCAGGTCCACACAGGACTCGACGGTGCCGGACGAGCCGAGCCCGGCCACCAGGCCGAGCGGGTCCGGGCCGATGACCGCGTACCGGGCACTCGCCGGTTCCGGCACGGGCACCGGCGTCCACTCGACCTGGAACAGCGCGTCACCGCCGTCCGGGCCGCGCAGCTGGCCGGCCGAAACCGGGCGCAGCACCAGTGCGCCGACCGACGCGACCGGTGCACCGCTGGTGTCCGCGACCTCGACGGCGACCGCGTCCCCGGTGCCCGGCCGCAGCCGGACCCGCAGCGCGGTGGCGCCGGTCGCGTGCAGGGTGACGCCGGTCCAGGCGAACGGCAGCCGCGGGCCGGTCTCGCCGTCCCGGAGGCCGAGTGCGTGCAGCGCGGCGTCCAGCAGGGCCGGGTGCAGGCCGAACGCGCCCGCCTGCTGGTCGGGCAGGGCGACTTCGGCGTAGACGTCCTCGCCGAGGCGCCAAGCCGCGCGCAGGCCGCGGAAGGCTGGGCCGTAGCCGAACCCGGACGCCGCCAGGCGGTCGTAGAAGCCGCTCACGTCAACGGCTTCCGCACCGGCAGGTGGCCATTCGGCCAGAGTGGACGGTTGCGTCGCGGCCGCCGGCGCGAGGACGCCCGCGGCGTGCGCGGTCCAGTCGTCGCGGCCTTCGGGTCGCGAGTGGACGGTCAGCTCACGGCGGCCGTCGTCGTCCGGGCCGCCGACCGACACCTGGATCGCGACGGCGTCCTGCTCGCGCAGCACCAGCGGGGCCGACAGGGTCAGTTCCTCGACCACCGGGCACCCGGCCTGGTCACCCGCCCGGATCGCCAGCTCGACGAAGGCGGTGCCGGGCAGCAGGACCGTGCCGAGGACCGCGTGGTCGGCGAGCCACGGCTGCGCGGACAGCGACAACCGTCCGGTGAGGACGACGCCGTTGCCGCCGGCGAGCGGCAGGGTCGCGGCCAGCAGCGGGTGCGCCGCGTCGGTGAGCCCGGCCGCGCCGACGTCCCCGGCGTGCGCCGCGACCTCGGGCCAGAACCGCCGGTGCTGGAAGGCGTACGTCGGCAGCGGAACCCGGCGACCGCCGGTGAACGCGGCCGAGAGGTCGACCGGGACACCGCGGACCCACAGCCCGGCGACCGCGGCGGCGAACGCGCGTTCCTCCGGCCGGTCCCGGCGCAGCAGCGGGACGGCCACGACGTCTTCCCCGAGGCAGTCGGCGGCCATCGCGCTGAGCACCGCGTCCGGCCCGGCTTCGAGGAACGTCCGGACACCCAGGCCGGCCAGGGTCGCGACGGCGTCGGCGAACCGCACCGATGCCCGCACCTGCCGCACCCAGTAGTCCGGTGTGGACAGTTCGGGACCGGCGAGCGCACCGGTCACCGTGGACACCACGGCCCGCTCGGCCGGGTGGTAGGTGAGCCGCCGGGCGACCGCGGCGAAGTCGTCGAGCATCGCGTCCATCCGCGGCGAGTGGAACGCGTGGCTCACCTTGAGCCGCTTGGTCCGCACGCCCGCCGCGGCGAACCCGGCGGCCAGCTCCAGCACGACGTCCTCGTCGCCGGAGACGACGACCGAGCCGGGCCCGTTGACGGCCGCGATGCCCGCCCGGCCGCCGGTCTTGGCCACCTCGGCGGCCACGGCTTCTTCGCCCGCCCGCAGGGAAACCATCGCCCCGCCTTCGGGCAGGGCGTCCATCAGGCGGCCGCGGGCGGCGACCAGCTCGGCGGCGTCGGGCAGCGACAGCACGCCGGCCACGTGCGCGGCGACCAGCTCGCCGATCGAATGGCCGGCCAGGTGGTCCGGCCGCACGCCCCAGCTCTCGGCCAGCCGGAACAGGGCCAGCTCGACGGCGAACAACGCCGTCTGCGTGTAGGCGGTCCGGTCCAGCAGCGCGGCTTCGGGCGTGCCGGGCTCGGCGAACACCAGGTCGCGCAGCGAGTGCTCCAGGTGCGGATCGAGATGGGCGCAGGCTTCGTCGAACGCGTCGGCGTACGCCGGGAACCGCGCGTAGAGCTCGCGGCCCATGCCGGCGCGCTGGGCACCCTGCCCGGTGAACAGCACGGCCAGTGGGCCGGCGGCCGTCTCGCCCGAGATGACGCCGGGGGCGGGCGTGCCTTCGGCGAGCGCGGTCAGGCCGGTCCGGAAGTCCTCGGCGGTGGTTCCGAGCACGACGGCCCGGTGGTCCAGCGCGGCCCGGCCGGTGGCCAGCGAGAACCCGACGTCGACCGGGTTTTCGTCCACTTCGGACAGCCGGGCGGCCTGGGCCCGCAGCGCGGCCACCGTCCGGCCGGACACCGGCCACGGCACCGGCCCGGCTGCTTCCGGCGTGCCCGGCACCGGCGCGGGCCCGGCCTGCTCGATGATGGTGTGGGCGTTGGTGCCGGAGATGCCGAAGGAGGAGATCCCGGCCCGGCGCGGCCGGTCGGCCGGCCACTCGCGGGCCTCGGTCAGCAGCCGGACCGCGCCCGCCGACCAGTCCACGTGGGACGTCGGCGCGTCGACGTGCAGGGACTGCGGCAGCAGCTCGTGCCGCATGGCCATGACCATCTTGATGATCCCGGCGACGCCGGCGGCGGCCTGCGTGTGGCCGATGTTCGACTTCACCGAACCCAGCCACAACGGCGTCTCGCGGTCCTGGCCGTAGGTGGCCAGCACGGCCTGTGCCTCGATCGGGTCGCCCAGGGTGGTCCCGGTGCCGTGCGCCTCGACGACGTCCACATCGGACGGCTGCAGGCCCGCGTTCGCCAGCGCCGCCCGGATGACCCGCTGCTGCGAGGGGCCGTTCGGGGCGGTCAGGCCGTTCGACGCGCCGTCGGAGTTGACCGCCGAACCGCGGACGATCGCCAGGACCTCGTGGCCGTTGCGCCGGGCGTCCGAAAGCCGCTCCAGCAGGAGCAGCCCGGCGCCTTCGGCCCAGCCGGTGCCGTCGGCGGCCTCGGCGAACGGCTTGCAGCGGCCGTCGGGGGCGAGCCCGCGCTGCCGGCTGAACTCGACGAACGCGCCCGGGGTCGACATCACGGTGACACCGCCGGCGACGGCCATCGCGGACTCGCCCTGCCGCAGCGACTGGCAGGCCAGGTGCAGCGCGACCAGCGACGACGAACAGGCCGTGTCGACCGCGACCGACGGCCCTTCGAGGCCGAAGGTGTAGGAGACGCGCCCGGCGATGACGCTCGTGGTGTTGCCGGTCAGGAGGTGCCCCTCGACGCCGGAAGACGCGCCGAGCATGGTGACGTAGTCCTGGCCGTTGGTCCCGGCGAACACGCCGGTTTTCGTGCCGCGCAGCGAGTGCGGGTCGATGCCGGCCCGCTCGAACAGCTCCCACGACGTCTCCAGCAGCAGCCGCTGCTGCGGGTCCATGGCCAGCGCCTCGCGCGGCGAGATCCCGAAGAACCCGGCGTCGAACTCGCCGACGCCCTCGAGGAAGCCGCCCTCGCGGGCGTAGCTGCGGCCGCTCTTGCCCGGGTCCGGGTCGTAGAGCGCGCCGACGTCCCAGCCGCGGTCGGCGGGGAACGCGGAGATGCCGTCGCCGCCCGCGCCGACCAGGCGCCAGAGGTCCTCCGGGGACCGGACCCCGCCCGGGTAGCGGCAGCTCATCGCGACGATGGCGATCGGCTCGTCGCCGGTGACGGCCACGGTGGACGATTCCGGTGCCGGGGTGTCGTCGCCGAAGACCTCGCCGAGCAGGCGGTCGGTCAGGTCGGCCGGGGTCGGGTGGTCGAACACGAGCGTCGAAGGCAGGGCGAGGCCGGTTTCGGCGGCCAGCGCGTTGCGCAGTTCGACCGCGGTGAGCGAGTCGAAGCCGAGGTCCTTGAAGGGCCGCGCCGGTTCGATCGCTTCGCCGCCGTCGTGCCCGAGGACCGCCGCGGCGCGGGCGCGCACGACGTCCAGGAGCACGCGACGGCGTTCGGGCGCGGGCAGCGCGGCGAGCCGGGTGGTCAGCTCGGCCGCACCGCGCTCACCGGTGTCCTCGCCGGCGTTGAACTCGGGCAGTTCGGCCATGAGCGGCCGGGACCGGGCGGCCGCGTACGACGGCGCGAACCGGGCCCAGTCGACGTCGGCGACGACGACCGTGGTCTCCCCCAGCTCGACGGCCTGCAGGAGCGCGCGCATGCCCAAGCCGGGGTCGAGTGGGAGGAGGCCGCGGCGGCGGAGCAGTTCTTCGCCCGCTTCGGAGGCTCCCATCCCGGCGCCCGCCCACGGGCCCCAGGCGATCGACGTCGCCTTCGCGCCGCGGACGCGGCGCTGTTCGGCGAGCGCGTCGAGGTGCGCGTTGGCCGCGGCGTAGGCGCCCTGGTGCCCGCTGCCCCAGACCCCGGCGATCGAGGAGAAGAGCACGAACGCTTCGAGGCCGTCGCCGAGCAGCTCGTCGAGGTGGGTGGCGCCGTCGACCTTGGCGCCGACCACATCGGCGAAGTCCGCTGTGGACGATTCGGTGATCGGGGTGAACCGGCCGTGCCCCGCCGCGTGGAAGACGGCACCGACGGAACGTCCATTGAGGACTTCGGCCAGTGCGGCGCGGTCGGCGACGTCGCAGGCCACGATCTCGGGTTCGGCGCCGAGGACACGCAGCTGCGTCGCGAGGTCCGCCGCGCCCGGCGCGTCCGGGCCGCGGCGGCTGAGCAGCAGCAGGTCCCGGACGCCGCGGGCGGCCAGGGTCCGGGCCAGCGCGCTGCCCAGGGCCCCGGTGCCGCCGGTGATCAGGACGGGCCCCTCGGGCCGCCAGGTGCCGGGTTCGGTGCCCGCCGGGGCACGGACCAGCCGGGGCACGAAGGCGCCGGACGTCCGCAGGGCCACCTGATCTTCGGCGGTGCCCGCGGCCAGCAGGGCGGCGAGCCGGTCGTGGCCGCGGTCGTCGAGGGCGGCCGGGAGGTCCAGCAGCCCGATTCCGCGGCCGGTGAGTTCGAGGGCGGCGACCCGGCCGAGGCCCCAGACCTGGGCCTTCGCCGGGTCGGGTGCCGTGTCGGACCGGCCGGTGCGCACGGCTCCGGTGGTGGCGAGCCAGAGCGGGCCGGGCAGGCCGGCCTGCAGCACGGTGAGGGCTTCGGCCAGGTTCGCCGGGAAGGCGAGCGCCCCGGCGATGTCCGACACCTCGCCGATGCCTTCGACGGGGACGGTGTGGATCTCCGCACCGCGGCCGGCCAGGCTTTCCGCGAGCCCCGCGGGTGCGGTGCCGATGAGCAGCCAGGTGCCGGACAGCCGTCCGGCGGGGATCGGGTGCGGCCGCCAGGCGACGCGGTAGCGCCAGGATTCGAGGGTGTTCGCCTCGCGGTGGCGGGTGCGCCAGGCCTGCAGCGCGGGCTGGATGGCGTCGGCGAGGTTTTCGTCGACGGCCAGGTCCCTGGCCAGGTCGCCGTGCTCGACGGCGGCCCAGAACGCCGTGTCGGCGGTGTCGGCGGCCGGCTGCGGGCGGGCGGGTTCGAGCCAGTACCGCTGGTGCTCGAAGGGGTACGTCGGCAGGGGGACGGCCCGTCCCGCCGATCCGGCGTACAGGCTCTCCCAATCCAGGTCGACGCCGTGGACGTGCAGGCGGGCCAGCGCGGTGAACAGGGTGCGTGCTTCGTCGCGGTCGCGGCGGAGGGCGGGGATCGCGGTGCCCGGGACCATCGAGCTGAGGACGCCGTCCGGGCCCAGCTCCAGGAAGACCTTGGCCCCCGCGGCTTCGAGGGTCGTGATGCCGTCGGCGAACCGGACGGCCTCCCGCACGTGGCGGACCCAGTAGTCGGCGGTGAACGGCTCGGCGAGAGCACCGCTCACATTCGAGAGCACCGGTATCTGCGCCGGGTGGTACGTGAGAGTCTCGGCCACCGCGCGGAACTCGGCCAGCATCGGGTCCATCAGCGGCGAATGGAACGCGTGACTGACCTTGAGGCGCTTGGTCTTCGGGAACTGCGCCGCGATGGCGAGAACCTCAGCCTCGTCGCCGGAAATGACCACCGACTCGGGGCCGTTCACCGCCGCGATCGAAACCCCCTCGGTCAACGTGATAGCCGACTCGGGAGCCGCGATGGACACCATCGCACCACCAGACGGCAACGCCTGCATCAACGACGCCCGCGCCGACACCAACCGGCACGCGTCCTCAAGGGACAACACCCCGGCCACATGCGCAGCCGAAATCTCCCCGATCGAATGTCCGGCCACGAAATCCGGACGGACACCGAACGACTCGACCAACCGGAACAACGCCACCTCGACCGCGAACAACGCGGGCTGGGTGAACTCGGTCCGGTCGAGCAGCGCGGCATCCTCGAAGGCGTCGCGTAGTTCCGGTGCGAAGTGCGCGAGAACCGCGTCGAAAGCCTCGGCATACACGGGGAACCGGCCGTAGAGGCCACGGCCCATCCCGGCCCGCTGGGCGCCCTGGCCGGTGAACAGCACCGCCAGCAGCGCATCCCGATCGGCGGTTCCGGTCACCACGGCGGCGTCGGTCCCGCCGTCGGCGAGGACGCCCAGGGCCCGGTCGAGCTCGTCGCCGTCCGCGACGAGGACCGCGCGGTGGTCGTGCGTGGCGCGCGTGAACGCCAGGGAGTACGCGAGGTCCTGCGGTGCCGCGTCCGCGGCCCGGAGCCCGGCGGCCTGGGCCCGCAACGCCGTGGCACTCCGGGCCGACAGGGGCACGAGGGGCGGTGTCGCATCCGGACCGGCGGGCGGCACGACGGCGGGCTCGGCCTCCTCCAGGACGACGTGGGCGTTGGTGCCGCTGACCCCGAACGCCGAGACCGCGGCGCGGCGCGGACCCTCGGAGACCCAGGCGCGTTCCTCGGTGAGCAGTTCGACGGCACCGGCCGACCAGTCCACTTGGGACGACGGCGTGTCGACGTGCAGCGTCCGCGGCAGAACGCCGTGCCGCATGGCGAGGACCATCTTGATCACGCCGGCCACACCGGACGCCGACTGGGTGTGCCCGATGTTGGACTTCAGCGAACCGAGCCACAGTGGCCGATCGCGGCCCCGGCCGTAGGTGGCCAGCAGCGCCTGCGCCTCGATCGGGTCGCCCAGCCGGGTTCCGGTGCCGTGGGCTTCCACCGCGTCGACGTCCGAAGTGGACAGACCGGCACCGGCCAGCGCGGCGCGGATCACGCGTTGCTGGGACGGGCCGTTGGGGGCGCTCAGTCCGTTCGAGGCGCCGTCCTGGTTGACCGCGGAGCCCTTCACGACGGCCAGCACTTCGTGGCCGTTGCGCCGGGCGTCCGACAGCCGCTCCAGCAGCACCAGGCCGACGCCCTCGCCCCAGCCGGTGCCGTCGGCGGCGTCGGCGAAGGACTTGCAGCGGCCGTCCTCGGCGAGCCCGCGCTGGCGGCTGAACTCGACGAACGCCGCCGGGTGCGCCATCACGGTGACCCCGCCGGCCAGCGCCATCGAGCACTCGCCCTGCCGCAGCGACTGGCACGCCAGGTGCAGCGCCACCAGCGACGACGAACACGCCGTGTCCACGGTGACGGCCGGGCCCTCCAGCCCGAACGTGTAAGACAGGCGCCCGGAGACGACGGCCGGGGCACTGCCGGTCAGCAGGTAGCCTTCGGAACCGCCGGACTCGTCGCGCGCACCGACGCCGTAGCCGGAGGAGGTCGCGCCGACGAACACGCCGGTTCCGCTGCCGCGCAGCGAATCCGGGTCGATGCCCGCGCGCTCGAACACCTCCCACGACGTCTCCAGCAGCACGCGCTGCTGCGGGTCCATGGCGAGCGCCTCGCGCGGCGAGATGCCGAAGAAGGCCGCGTCGAACTCCGCGGCCGTGGTCATGAACCCGCCCTCGCGGGTGTAGCTGGTGCCGAGGTTCGCCGGGTCCGGGTCGTACAGCGCGGCCAGGTCCCAGCCGCGGTCGGCGGGGAACGGGCCGACGCCGTCGCCGCCGTCGATCAGCAGGCGCCACAGGTCTTCGGGCGTCCGCACGTCACCCGGGTAGCGGCAGCCCATGGCCACGATGGCGATCGGTTCGCCGGACGCGGCGGCGGTGACCGGGCCGGCGGTGGTGGCGGCCGCGGCGCCGGAGACCTCGTCCAGCAGGAGCCCGGCCAGCGCCCGCGGGTGCGGGTGGTCGAAGACGACGGTCGACGGGAGCCGGACGCCGGTCGCGGCGGTCAGCCGGTTGCGCAGCTCCACGGCGGTCAGCGAGTCGAAGCCGAGGTCGCGGAAGGCCCGGTCGGCGGGGACGGCCGCGCCGGAGTCGTGCCCCAGCACGGCGGCGGCCTGCGCGCGCACGAGCTCGAGCACGTGGTGGGCGGCCTCGCGCGGGCCGAGCCCGCGGACGGCTTCGGCGAGACCGGTGCCGACCTCGGTGACGACCTCCTCCCCGGCGCGCACCTCCGGCAGGTCTTCGATCAGCGGGCGCCGCCGGGCGGCGGTGAACCCGGCGGCGAACCGCGCCCAGTCCATGTCGGCGACGGCCACGAAGGTCTCGTCGGCGTCGAGCGCCTGCTGCAGGGCGGCGATCGCGCGTTCGGGGGCCATCTCGCGCAGGCCACGGCGGCGCAGGTGCTCCTTCGCTTCGGCGCTGCCCGCCATGCCGTCGCCCGCCCACGAGCCCCAGGCAACGGCCGTCGCCGGCCGGCCGGCGGCGCGGCGGCGCGCGGCGAGGGCGTCGAGGTGGGCGTTCGCGGCGGCGTAGGCACCCTGCCCGGCGCTGCCCCAGACACCGGCGTTGGAGGAGAAGAGGACGAAGGCGTCGAGGTCGTCGCCGAGCAGTTCGTCGAGGTGATCGGCGCCGGCGGCCTTGGCGGCGAGGATTTCGGCGAAGTCGGCCACGCTGGTGCCGTCGATGGTCTGCGCCTGCGGCAGGCCGGCGGTGTGCACGACGGCCCGCACGTCGCCGAGTCGTTCGACGAGCGCAGCGACGGCGTCGCGATCGGCGAGGTCGCAGGCGGCGAAGGTGACGCGGGTGCCGAGTTCCGCTTCGAGTTCGGCGGCACCGGGAGCGTCGGCCCCGCGGCGGCTGACGAGGACGAGGTGTTCGGCACCGGCCCGCGCGAGCCACCGGGCGACGTGCCGCCCGAGCGCGCCGGTGCCGCCGGTGACGAGCACGGTGCCCCGCGGACGCCAGTTCCGGCGAGGTTCGGCACCGGGTGCGTGCGCGAGCCGGCGCGCGAAGAGGCCGGAGGCGCGGAGGGCAACCTGGTCTTCGTGGTCGAGCCCGGCGAGAACGGCGGCCAGCCGCCGGGTGGCACGCCGGTCGAGGGTGGCGGGGAGATCGACGAGACCGCCCCACCGTTCGGGGTGTTCGAGGCCGACGACCCGCCCGAGCGCCCAGACCTGAGCGGGATCGGCGGCGGGCGGGGTGTCCCCGGGAAGGGCGGCGACGGCGTTGCGGGTGAGCAGCCAGAGGGGGGCGGTGCTGCCGTCGAGGGCTTGGGTGAGGAGGAGGGTGCCGGGGGCATCGGGGAGCAGGGAGATGACCCCGGCGACGGCGGGCAGATGGGGATCGGCAGCCTCGGTGGGAGCTTCGGCGGCTGCCGCAGACCCGGCACCCGCGCCGGCTTGCAGCGCAGGTCCGGCACCCTCGGCCGCAAGCCCGGCACCACCACCCGCGAGGCTGTCCGCCAGCTCGGCGGCCGCAGACCCGGCACCCGCGCCCGCTTGCACCGCAAGCCCGGCACCCCCGCCGGCGAGGCCGTTCGCCAGCTCGGCGGCCGTCAGACCGCCGCCCGGCCACTCGAGCACCACCGGCTCGGCACCCGCCGCCGTGAGGCAGCTCGTCAGCTCGGTCGTGTCCGTTCCGGCCGGGGCGACCACCGCCCACCGGCCGGACAGCGTTACCGCTTCCGGCTCGGCCAGCGGCTTCCACTCCACGCGGTACCGCCACGCGTCCACAGTGGACTTTTCCTGCCGGAGCCGCCGCCAGTCGGCGAGGGCGGGCAGCAGTTCCGCGAACGACGTCTCCGCGGGCACGCCGATCAGCTCCGCCAGCGCCCCGACGTCGCCGCCGTCGACCGCGGTCCAGAACCGGGCGTCCGCGGGGTCTCCGGTGGCCGGCCGGTCCGGTGCGTCCAGCCAGTACCGCTTGCGCTGGAAGGCGTAGGTTGGCAGGTCGACGATCCGGCCGTCCGGGAAGGCGGGCGTCCAGTCCACCGCGACCCCGTGCACGTGCGCCTCGGCGAGCGCCGTGTGGAACCGGGTCACGCCGCCGTCGTCGCGGCGCAGCGAGCCCAGCGCGAGCACGTCCTCGCCGAGCGCCATGGTCAGCACCGGGTGCGGCGACGCCTCGATGAACGTGCCGAAGCCCTCGCCCTTCAACCGCTCGACCGCCTGATCCAGCCGGACGGTGTGGCGCAGGTTCGCATACCAGTACCCGGCATCCGGCGCGCCGGCCCAGTCGCCGGTCACCGTGGACATGAAGGCGATCTCCGGTGCCCGCGGCGTGATCGGGGCCAGCACTTCGAGGATTTCCTCGCGCAGCTGCTCCACCTGCGCCGAGTGCGACGCATAATCCACCGGCACCCGCTTCGCGCGGACACCGTCGGCCGCACAGCGGGCAACGAGCTCGTCGAGCGCCTCCGGCGCACCGGACACCACCACCGCGGACGGGCCGTTCACCGCCGCGATCGCCAGCCCGTCCGAAAGCAGCGCTTCAACCGCAGTCAGGGGCGCGGCCACCGACACCATGCAGCCCCGCCCGGCCAGCGCCAGGAGCGCGCGGCTGCGCAGGGCGACCACCCGTGCACCGTCCGAAAGGGACAGTGCGCCCGACACCACGGCGGCCGCGATCTCCCCCTGCGAATGGCCGACCACCGCGTCCGGCACCACACCGTACGACCGCCACAACTCGGCCAGGGAGACCATCACCGCGAACAACGCAGGCTGGACGACGTCGACCCGGGCCAGCGGGCCGCGGAGCTCGTCCCGCAGCGACCAGTCCACAAAGGACGACAAGGCGGCCGCGCACTCGTCGAGCCGGGCCGCGAAGACCGGCGACGACGCAGCCAGCTCCAACGCCATCCCCGGCCACTGCGAACCCTGCCCCGGGAACACCAGGGCCACCTTGCCGCGGCTCGCCGCCTCCCCGGTCACCACCGCCGGGCTCGGCGCGCCGGCCGCCAGCGCGGCGAGCCCGTCCGGCCCGGTGACCACGGCCCGGTGGCTGAGCAAGGCCCGCGACTTGGCCAGCGAGAACCCGACGTCGACCGGGTCTCCCCCGTGCGGGAGCAACCCGGCCGCCTGGGCCCGCAACGCTTCCGGCGAACCGGCCGACAGCACCCACGGCACCGGCCCCGAAGCCGCCCGCGGCGGCAGCGGCGACTCCGCCGGTGCCTGCTCCAGGATCACGTGCGCGTTCGTCCCGCTGACCCCGAACGACGAGACGCCGATCCGCCGCGGCTGCCCGGTTTCCGGCCACGGCGTCGCCTCGGTGAGCAGCCGGACCGCCCCCGCGGCCCAGTCCACTCGGGACGATGGCGCGTCGATGTGCAGCGACTGCGGCAGCACACCCGCGCGCATGGCCTGGACGGACTTGATGATCCCGGCCACGCCCGCGGCGGCCTGCGTGTGGCCGAGGTTGGACTTGACCGACCCGAGCCACAACGGCGTCGAACGCCCCTGACCGTAGGCCGACAGCAGCGCCTGGGCCTCGATCGGGTCGCCGAGCCGGGTGCCCGTGCCGTGCGCCTCCACCGCGTCGACGTCCGAAGCGGACAGTGCGGCGTTGGCCAGCGCGGCCCGGATCACCCGCTGCTGCGACGGGCCGTTCGGTGCGGTCAGGCCGCTGCTCGCGCCGTCCTGGTTGACCGCCGAGCCGCGGACGACCGCGAGCACCGGGTGCCCGTGGCGGCGCGCGTCGGAAAGGCGTTCGACGAGCAGCATGCCCGCGCCCTCGCCCCAGCCGGTGCCGTCGGCGGCGTCGGCGAAGGGCTTGCAGCGGCCGTCGGCGGCGAGGCCGCGCTGGCGGCTGAACGCGGTGAACGTGCCCGGCGTGGCCATCACCGTGACGCCGCCGGCCAGCGCCAGCGAGCAGTCGCCGAGCCGGACGGCCTGGCAGGCCAGGTGCAACGCCACGAGCGACGACGAACAGGCCGTGTCGATGGTGACCGCGGGGCCTTCCAGGCCGAGTGTGTAGGCGATCCGGCCGGAGGCGACGCTGCCCGCGCTGCCGTTGCCGAGAAACGCCTCGAACTCCGCATACACGTCCGGGGCGAGCAGCAGCCGCGCCGCGTAGTCGGAGTACATCACCCCGGCGTAGACGCCGACCTTTTCGCCGCGCACCGACGTCGGGTCGATGCCCGCCCGCTCCAGCACCTCCCACGACGTCTCCAGCAGCAGCCGCTGCTGCGGGTCCATGGCCAGTGCCTCGCGCGGCGAGATGCCGAAGAACCCGGCGTCGAAATCGGCCGCGTCGTGCAGGAACGCGCCTTCCCGGGTGTAGCTGGTGCCCGCGCTGCCGGGGTCTTCGTCGTAGAGGCGGGCGAGGTCCCAGCCCCGGTCGGCGGGGAACGCCCCGACCGCGTCTTCCCCGGCGGCCAGCAGGTCCCACAGCTGTTCCGGGGTGCGGACACCGCCGGGGAACCGGCAGCTCATGCCGACGATGGCGACCGGCTCCTGCGCGCGGTCCTCGTTCTCCTTCAGCCGCCGCCGGGCTTCGCGCAGATCGGCCGTGGCCCGCTTGAGGTAGTCCAGGAGCTTCTGTTCGTTCGACATTCAGGACATCCCCAGTTCGTCGTCGAGGAGGTCGAAGATCTCCTCGGCGGTGGCGTCGGCCAGTTCCGTGCCGGGCTCGTCCCGGCGGTCGTCGGTCGCGGTCCACCGGGCCAGCAGCCCGCGCAGGCGTTCGGTGACGCGGTCGCGCTCGCCCTCGGCGGGTTCGGCCGCGGCGAGCACCGCGGCCAGGCGGTCCAGTTCCGCGTGGACGGGCCGGTCGGCCGGCACGCCGTGGGCGGGCAGTTCGGCGCACAGGTGCTTGGTGAGCGCGTCCGGGTTCGGGTAGTCGAAGATCAGCGTGGCGGGCAGCCGCAGCCCGGTCGCCGCGGTGAGCCGGTTGCGCAGCTCCAGCGCGGTCAGCGAGTCGAAGCCGAGGTCGAGGAAGCCGCGTCCGGCTTCGACGGCGTGGCCCGAGGCGTAGCCGAGCACGGCCGCCACCTGGGCGCGCACGACTTCGTCGACGATGCGGAGCTGCTCGGCCTCCGGCCGGCCGGCGAGCCGTTCGGCCAGCCCGGGGCCGGCCGGGACGCCGTCGCGCACGGCCCGCCGCACCGGGGTCCGGACGAGGCCGCGCAGCAGCGCCGGGACCTCGGCCCGGGCCCGCCAGGCGGCGAGGTCGAGGGCGACCGGCATCAGCAGCGGCTCGCCGGTGCCGAGGGCGAGGTCGAACAGCCGCAGCGCGCGGCCGGTGGGCAGGGCGCGGACACCCGAGCGGCCGAGCCGCGACACGTCGTCGTCGCCGAGGTGCGCGGTCAGGCCGCTGCGCGTCTCCCACAGGCCCCAGGCGAGCGAGGTCGCGGCCAGTCCCCGGCCGCGGCGGTGCTGGGCGAGGGCGTCGAGGTAGGCGTTGGCCGCGGAGTAGCCCGCCTGGCCCGCGCCGCCCATCGTCGTCGCGAAGGAGGAGAACAGGACGAACGCGTCCAGGTCCAGGTGCGCGGTGAGCTCGTGCAGGTGCCGGGCGGCGACGGCCTTGGGGCGCAGGACGGTGTCGAGCCGTTCGGGGGTCAGGGCTTCGACGACGCCGTCGTCGAGGGCGCCCGCGGCGTGGACCACCGCGGTCAGCGGGTGCTCGGCGGGGATCTGCGCCAGTGCGTTCTCGAGCGCGGCCCGGTCGGCGACGTCGCAGGCGACGACGGTGACGGACGCGCCGGTCAGCTCGGTGGTGTCGGGGGCGCTGCGGCTGAGCAGCAGCAGGTGCCGGACACCGTGGACGGTCACCAGGTGCCGGGCGAGCAGGCCGCCGAGCACGCCGCTCGCGCCGGTGATCAGCACGGTCCCGTCCTGGTTCCAGGTGTGTTCCTGCTGCGGCGCGGCGGCCCGCGCCAGCCGGGGCACGTGGAATTCGCCACCGCGCACCGCCAGCTGCGGCTCGCCGGACGCGGCCGCCACGCCGGCCCAGGTGGCGAGGTCGTCGGTCGTGTCGACGTCGAGGAGGACGAACCGGTCCGGGTGCTCCGACTGCGCCGAGCGCACGAGCCCCCAGACCGCCGCCGCGGCGGGGTCGGCGGGCGCCTCCCCCACGGCCGACTCGGTGACCAGGACCAGCCGCCCGTCGCCGGGCAGGAAGTCCTGCAGGGTCTTGAGCACTTCGGCCGTCACGTCGCCGCGGCACACCGTGTAGGCCACGGGGCCGGGCTCGCCGAGCGGAACGGCCGGGGCGGCGGGTTCGGCGTCGAGACGCTGCCAGGTGAGGGTGAACAGCGCGTCGGCGCCGTGGTCGGCGGCCGCCGCCAGCTGCCCGGCCGAAATCGGCCGCATGACAAGGGATTCGGCTTCGGCGACCGGGGCGCCGGTTTCGTCGGCGACGGCGACCGAGACGCCGTCCGCACCGAGCGCCCCGAGCCGGACGCGCAGGGTGGTGGCGCCGGTCGCGTACAGCCGGACGCCGGTCCACGCGAACGGCAGCCGGGCACCGGCCTGCGCGCTGGTCAGGCCGATCGGGTGCAGGGCCGCGTCGAGCAGGGCCGGGTGCAGCCCGTAGCGGGCGGCGTCCTGCCCGGCGGGCAGCGCGACCTCGGCGTAGAGGTCGTCGCCGTGCCGCCAGGCCGCGCGCAGGCCCTGGAACGCCGGGCCGTAGCGGTAGCCGTGTCCGGCAAGGGTGTCGTAGTGGCCGTCGACCGGCAGCGGTTCCGCGCCCGGCGGTGGCCACGCGGTGAGGGCCGTGCCCGGCTCGGCACCGGTGGTCAGGAACCCTTCGGCGTGCTGGGTCCAGTCGACGTCGTCGGAGAATCGCGAGTGGACGGTCAGCGCGCGGCGGCCGTGTTCGTCGGCGGCTTCGACGCGGACCTGAAGGGCGACGCCACCGCGTTCCGGCAGCACCAGCGGTGCTTGCAGGGTGAGCTCTTCCACGGTCGCGCAGCCGACCTGGTCACCGGCCTGCACGGCGAGTTCGACGAACGCGGTGCCCGGCAGCAGCACGGTGTCGCCGACCGCGTGATCGGCCAGCCACGGGTGCGTGCGCCGGGAAAGGCGTCCGGTGAGCAGGGTGACGCCGGTGCCCGCGACGGTCACCGCGGCACCGAGCAACGGGTGCCCGGCGTCGGTGAGACCGAGTCCCCCGGCGTCGCCCGCGGTGGTGGCGGTCCACTGTGGCCAGTACCGCTCCTGCTGGAACGGGTAGGTGGGGACGTCGGTGAGCCGGGCGCCGGGGAAGGCCGGGGTCCAGTCGACGGGCACGCCGCTGACGTGCGCCTCGGCCAAGGACGTGTAAAACCGCGTGAGGCCGCCGTCGTCGCGGCGGAGGGAGCCCAGTGCGACGACGTCGTCGCCGAGTGCCATGGTCAGCACCGGGTGCGGGGACGCCTCGATGAACGTGCCGAAGCCCTCGCTCTTGAGCCGGTCGATCGCCGTGTCGAGGCGGACCGTGGTGCGGAGGTTCGTGTACCAGTACTCGGCGTCGACCCGTTCGTTCCATTCGCCCGTCACGGTCGAGATGAAGGCGATCTCACCTTCCCCCGGGGTGATCGGAGCCAGCACGTCGAGGAGTTCTTCCCGCAGCTGCTCCACCTGCGCCGAGTGCGACGCGTAGTCCACCGGGACCCGCTTCGCGCGGATCCCGTCCGCCTCGCACGACGCGATCAGGTCGTCCAAAGCCTGCGGTGTCCCGGAAACGACCACCGCGGCCGGGCCGTTGACCGCCGCGATCGACAGCCCGTCGGTCAGCCGCGCTGCCACGGCGGCGAGGGGTGCGGCCACCGAGACCATGCCGCCTCGACCGGCCAGGGCGAGGATCGCCTTGCTGCGCAACGCCACCACCCGGGCACCGTCTTCGAGCGACAGCGCGCCGGACACCACCGCGGCCGCGATCTCCCCCTGCGAATGCCCGACGACCGCGTCCGGCACCATGCCGAAGGAGCGCCACAGTTCCGCCAGCGACACCATCACCGCGAACAGGGCGGGCTGGACCACGTCGACCCGGGCGAGCGCCTCCGCGTCGGCGAGGACATCCCGGAGTTTCCAGTCCACAAAGGACTCGATGGCCACCGCACACTCGTCGAGCCGAGCCGCGAACACCGGCGAGGACTCCGCCAGGTCGAGGGCCATGCCCGCCCACTGCGAACCCTGGCCCGGGAAGACCAATGCCACCTTGCCGGGAGTACCGGCGATTCCGGTGACGACGTCGGCCGCGGGCCGCCCTTCGGCGACGGCGGACAGCGCGTCGGCGCCGAGGACCACCGCGCGGTACGGGAACCGGGACCGAGCCGTCGCCAGCGAGAACCCGATGTCCGCCGGATGGCCGTCGACCTCGGCGAGGGCAGCGGCCTGGTCGCGCAGGGCGGCCTCGGTCCGGCCGGCCAGCACCCAGGGCACGGGCCCGGAGACCGGCTCGCGCGGCTCGGCGACCGGCTCAGGCACCTCCTCGATGATCGTGTGCGCGTTGGTACCCGAGATCCCGAACGACGACACCCCGGCCCGCCGGGGCCGGTCGGCGATCCACGCGCGGGACTCGGTGAGCAGCTCGACCGCACCGGCCGTCCAGTCCACATGGGACGAAGGCGCGTCGACGTGCAGGGTCTGCGGCAGGACGCCGTGCCGCATCGCCATGACCATCTTGATCACACCCGCCACACCCGCCGCGGCTTGCGTGTGCCCGAGGTTCGACTTGACCGACCCCAGCCACAGCGGCGTTTCCCGCGACTGGCCGTAGGTCGCCAGCACCGCCTGCGCCTCGATGGGGTCACCGAGGGTCGTTCCGGTACCGTGCGCCTCCACGGCGTCCACTTCGGACGCGGAAAGACCGGCGTCGGCGAGGGCCGCCCGGATCACGCGTTGCTGTGACGGGCCGTTCGGGGCGGTCAGGCCGTTCGACGCGCCGTCCGAGTTCACCGCCGAACCACGGACGACGGCGAGGACGCGGCGGCCTTCGCGCAGCGCGTCGGATAGCGGCTGGACCAGCAGCATGCCCGCGCCTTCGGAGAACCCGGCACCGTCGGCCGCCTCGGCGAACGGCTTGCAGCGGCCGTCCGCGGCGAGGCCGCGCTGGAGGCTGAAGTCGACGAACATGCCGGGGGTCGCCATCACGGTCGCGCCCCCGGCCAGCGCCATCGAACATTCGCCGCGCCGCAGCGCCTGCACCGCCAGGTGCAGCGCCACCAGCGACGACGAACACGCCGTGTCCACCGTCAGCGACGGTCCTTCGAGGCCGAACACGTACGACAGCCGTCCGGAGACGACGCTGGCCGCGTTGCCCACTCCGGCGTGGCCTTCCAGGGATTCGGCCGAGCGTTCGAGCAGGGCCGGGTAGTCCTGGCCGTTGGTGCCCGCGAACACGCCGATCCGCTTGCCCCGCACCGAAAGCGGGTCGAGGCCGGCGCGTTCGAAGGCTTCCCACGACGTCTGGAGCAGGAGCCGCTGCTGCGGGTCCATGGCCAGCGCCTCCCGCGGCGAGATGCCGAAGAAGCCGGGGTCGAAGCGGGTGGTGTCGGCGAGGAAACCGCCCTCGCGGGCGTAGCTCTTGCCGGTGACCCCGGGTTCGGGGTCGTAGACCTCGTCGAGGTCCCAGCCGCGGTCGCCGGGGAACGGCGCGATGCCGTCGCCCCCCGCGGCGACCAGCCGCCAGAGGTCCTCGGGCGAGCGGACCCCGCCGGGGAACCGGCAGCCGATGCCGACGATGGCGATCGGCTCGTCCGCGTTCGCGGCGGCCGGGGCCTGCTCGGCGGTCTCGCCGCCGGTGCCGAAGAGCTCGCCCAGGAACCCGGCGAGGACGGTGACCGTCGGGTGGTCGAACACCAGCGTCGCGGGCAGCCGCAGGCCGGTCGCGGTGGCCAGCCGGGTGCGCAGCTCGACCGCGGTCAGCGAGTCGAAGCCGAGTTCGGAGAAGGCGCGGCCGACGTCGACCGCGGCCGGGGAGGCGTGGCCGAGCACGGCCGCGGCCTGCGCGCGGACCAGGTCGGTCAGCACGCGGTGGGCGTCCGGCGCGCTCAGCCCGGCGAGCCGGGCGGCGAAACCGGACGGCGCCGGGGACGACTCCTCGGCGGCCTCGGGGATCTCGGCGAGCAGCGGCCGGGGCCGGGCGGCGGTGAACGCCGGCGCGAACCGCGTCCAGTCGACGTCGGCGACGAGCACGGTGGTGTCGTCGTGGTCGAGCGCCCGGCCGAGCGCGGTCAGCGCCAGTTCGGGGTCGAGCGGCGGGACACCCTCGGCCGTCAGCCGGGCGCGGTCGACACCCTCGTCGGCGTCCCAGACGCCCCAGGCGATCGAGGTGGCGGCCTCGCCGCGGGCCCGGCGGCGCTCGGCGAGTGCGTCGAGGTGGGCGTTGGCCGCCGCGTAGGCGCCGTGCGCGCCGCTGCCGACGACCGCGGCGATCGAGGAGAACAGCACGAAGGCGTCGAGGCCGTCCGGAAGCAGCGCGTCGAGGTGGTCGGCGGCGTCCGCCTTCACGCGGCACGCCCGGTCCAGGAGGTCCGGGCCGGTCTCGGCGAGGGGCGCCAGGTCCGTGCCGGCGGCCGGGTGGAACACCGACCGCACCGGCCCGTGGGCGTCGAGGACCGCGGCCAGCTGGTCGCGGTCGGCGACGTCGCAGGGTGCCTCGATCACGCCGTGTTCGCGCAGGGCTTCGGCACCGGGGAAGGCCGCCGCGGCGAGCACGATCCGGGTGGCGCCCCGGGTGATCAGCCAACGCGCGAGCCGGACGGCCGCGTGGCCGTCGGTATCGGTGACGAGCACCGTGCCTTCGGGCCGCCAGTGGCGGGCCGGCTCCCCCTGGCCGGCGCGCACCAGCCGCCGGGCGAAGACACCGGAAGCACGCAGCGCCACCTGGTCTTCGCCGGTCGTCCCGGCCAGCACGGCGGCCAGCCGGGCACCGGCTGGCTCGTCGAGGTTTCCGGGCAGGTCGACCAGGCCGCCCCAGCGGGCGGGGTGTTCGAGCCCGGCGATCCGGCCGAGTCCCCACACCCGGGCCTGCCGTGGGTCGGGGGCCCGGTCGTCGGCGCCGGTGGCCACGGCCCCTTCGGTGAGGAGCCACAGCGGGGCGTCGAGGCGGGCCAGTTCGAGGGCCGTCGCGGCGTCCGGGCGGACGGCCACGACACCGGCCAAGTCGCTGTCGTCTTCGGCGATCTCGGCGCCGTGGGCGGCCAGGAGGTCCCGGACGTCGTCGCCGTCTCCGACGACTCGCCAGCGGCCGGACAGCCGGGCGGCCGGGGTGGTGACGGGCCGCCAGGCGATCCGGTAGCGCCAGGAGTCCGTTGTGGACTCGTCGCGGCGGCGGCCGCGCCACTTCTCCAGTGCCGGCAGGACGGCGTCGAGCGGGGCGTCTTCGGCGAGGTCGAGTGCGCCCGCGAACGCCGGAACGTCCTGGTCGGCGACGACGTCCCAGAAGCGCTGGTCGGCCTGGACGGGCTCGGTTTCCGGGACGTCGAGCCAGTACCGCTCGCGCTGGAAGGCGTAGGTGGGGAGGTCGGCGGGCCGGGCGCCGCCGAAGGCCGGGGTCCAGTCGACCCGGACCCCGTTGACGTGCGCCTCGGCCAGCGCGGTGTGGAAGCGGGTGAGGCCGCCGTCGTCCCGGCGCAGGCTCCCCAGTGCGACGACGTCGTCGCCGAGCGCCATGGTCAGCACCGGGTGCGGGGACGCTTCGACGAACGTGCCGAAACCTTCGCTCTTCAGCCGCTCGATCGCGGTGTCCAGGCGAACGGTGCTGCGCAGGTTGGTGTACCAGTACTCGGCGTCCAGAACTTCGTCCCATTCGCCGGTCACCGTCGAGAGGAAGGCCGTGTGCGGCTGCTGTGGCTGCACCGGTGCCAGTACGTCGAGGAGTTCGCCGCGCAGCTGCTCGACCTGCGGCGAGTGCGACGCGTAGTCGACCGGGACGCGTTTGACCCGGATGCCGTCCGCGCGGCAGGCCGTGACGAATTCGTCCAGGGCCTCCGGCGTACCCGACACCACCACGGCGGCGGGACCGTTGACGGCAGCGAGCGAGATGCCGTCGGTCAGCCGCTCCTCGACGGTTTCGCGGGACGCCGCGACGGAGACCATGCCGCCGCCCCCGGCCAGCGCCAGGATGGCTTTGCTGCGGAGGGCCACGACTCGAGCGCCGTCTTCCAGGGAGAGGGCGCCCGAGACGACGGCGGCGGCGATTTCGCCCTGGGAGTGCCCGACGACCGCGTCCGGGACCACGCCGAACGACCGCCACAGCTCGGCGAGGGAGACCATCACGGCGAACAACGCGGGCTGGACGACATCGACCCGGGCCAGCGCCGCCGCGTCGGCGAGGACGTCACGCAGCTCCCAGTCCACAAAGGATCCGAGCGCTGTACCGCATTCGTCGAGCCGGGTCGCGAACACCGGCGACGACTCCGCGAGTTCGAGGGCCATCCCCGCCCACTGGGCTCCCTGGCCGGGGAAGACGAGCGCCACTTTGCCCGGCGCGTTCGCTTCTCCGGTGACGACGTTCGCCGCGGGCGCGCCTTCCGCGAGTGCGGTGAGGCCGCCGCGGAGGTCCTCGCCGACCACGACCGCCCGGTGCCGGAACAGGGAGCGCGTGGACGCGAGGGCCGCGCCGACCGACGCGGCCGGAAGCTCCGACCGGCCGAGCAAGGCGGCAGCCTGGGCCCGCAGGGCATCGGCGGTGCGGCCGGACAGCACCCACGGCGCAGGACTATCGGCCGGCGGCTCGGCCACGGTGTCGGGGACGTGTTCCAGGACCGCGTGCGCGTTGGTGCCGCTGACCCCGAACGACGACACCCCGGCCCGGCGCGGCCGGTCCGGCGACCATTCGCGGGCCTCGGTCAGCAGTTCCACCGCACCCGCCGACCAGTCCACATGCGACGATGGCGCGTCGACGTGCAGGGTCCGCGGCAGCACGCCGTGCCGCATCGCCATGACCATCTTGATCACGCCGCCGACCCCGGCCGCGGCTTGGGTGTGGCCGATGTTGGACTTCAGCGAGCCCAGCCACAGCGGCGTTTTCCGCTCCTGGCCGTACGTCTCGAGCAGCGCTTGTGCCTCGATCGGGTCGCCGAGGGTGGTGCCGGTGCCGTGCGCCTCCACGGCGTCCACTTCGGACGCGGCCAGGCCCGCGTTGGCCAGCGCCTGGCGGATCACCTGCTGCTGGGCCGGGCCGTTGGGCGCGGTGAGGCCGTTGGACGCGCCGTCTTGGTTGACCGCCGTCCCGCGGACCACCGCCAGGACCGGGTGGCCGTTGCGGCGGGCGTCGGCCAGCCGTTCCACCAGCAGGAGCCCGGCACCCTCGCCCCAGCCGGTGCCGTCGGCCGCGTCCGCGAACGACTTGCACCGGCCGTCGGCCGCGAGCCCGCGCTGGCGGCTGAACTCGACGAACAGCGCCGGTGTCGACAGGACCGTGACCCCGCCGGCCAGCGCCAGGTCGCACTCCCCCTGCCGCAGCGACCGGCACGCCAGGTGCAGCGCCACCAGCGACGACGAGCACGCGGTGTCCACCGTGATCGCCGGTCCTTCGAGGCCGAACGCGTAGGCGATCCGGCCGGAGGCGACACTGCCGGCGCTGCCGTTGCCGAGGTAACCCTCGTAGTCCTCCAGTCCACTTCGGACGTTCTGCAGGCGGGTGGCGTAGTCCTGGTACATCACACCGGCGAACACACCGGTCCGGCTGCCGCGCACGGAATCCGGCACGATCCCGGCGCGCTCGAACGCCTCCCACGCCACTTCCAGCAGCAGCCGCTGCTGCGGGTCGGTCGCGGTCGCCTCGCGCGGCGACATGCCGAAGAACTCGGCGTCGAAGTCGGCAGCGTCGTGGAGGAATCCGCCCTCGCGGACGTAGGACGTCCCGCTACGGGCAGGATCGTCGTCGAAGAGGCCGGTGGGCCAGCCGCGGTCGGCGGGGAACGCCGAAACGGCGTCGCGACCCTCGGCGACCAGCTGCCAGAGGTCGTCCGGTGACGCGATCCCGCCCGGGTAGCGGCAGCTCATCGCGACGATCGCGATGGCGTCGCCGTCGTCGGCCGTGCGCGTGACAGCGGTCTGCCCGGTCCGCCCGGTCCGTCCGGCGAGGTGGGCGGCGAGCACCGCCGGGGTCGGGTGGTCGAACACCAGCGTCGCGGGCAGCCGCAGGCCGGTGGCCGCGGCCAGCCGGTTGCGCAGGTCGACCGCGGTGAGGGAGTCGAACCCGAGGTCCTTGAAGGCGCGGCCGGGGTCGATCGCCCGCGCCGACGCGTGCCCGAGCACGGCGGCGACGTGCGTCCGGACCAGGTCGAGCAGCGCCTCTTCGGAGAGCTCGCCGACGTGGCCACCGGTCGCGGCGGCGCGCCGCGCGGACGGCGGGAAGAGCCCGCGGAACAGCGGCGAAACGGTGCCTTCGGCGGCCTGGCGGCGCAACGCGGCGGCGTCGAGCGCGATCGGGACGAGCGCGGCCGGACCCGCGGTGACGGCCCGGTCGAACAGGGCGAGGCCCTGCGCGGACTCCAGGGGACGCACGCCGGAGCGGCCCAGCCGGTCCCGCGCGCGGTCGTCGAGGTGCCCGGTCATCCCGCTGGCCTCGGCCCACAGGCCCCAGGCGAGCGACACGGCGGGCTGTCCGGCCGCGCGCCGCCGCTGGGCGAGGGCGTCGAGGTAGGCGTTGGCGGCGGCGTAGTTGCCCTGCCCGCTGCCGCCGGTCGTGCCGGCGGCGGCGGAGAACAGCACGAACGCGGCGAGGCCGGTGGTCAGTTCGTCGAGGTGGCGGGCGGCTTCGGCCTTCGGGCGCAGGACCGCGTCCAGCCGCTCCGGGGTGAGCGTCTCGACGACGCCGTCGTCGAGCACCCCGGCGGCGTGCACGACGGCCGTGATCCGGTGCGCGGCCAGCACTTCGGCGAGCCGGTCGCGGTCGGCGGCGTCACCGGCGACGAAGACGGCGTCCGGCAGGTCCGCGGCGAGTTCGGCGGCGCCGGGGGCGTCCGCGCCGCGGCGGCTGAGCAGGACCAGGTTCCGGACACCGTGCTGCCGCGCGAGGTGCCGGGCGACGAGCCCGCCGAGCACCCCCGAGGCGCCGGTCACCAAGACGGCGCCGTCACCCCAGTCCGGCGTCTGCTCAGCGGCGGTGACGCGGGCGAGCCGGGGCACAAAGGACTGTCCATTGCGGATGGCCACTTGCGACTCGGCCGGGATCACCGGGTGGTCCGGGTCGTCGGTGTCCAGCAGCGCGAACCGCCCCGGGTGTTCCGACTGGGCCGACCGCACCAGGCCCCACGCGGCGGCGAGGTCCGGGTCCGGCGCCTCGCCGTCGTGCACGGCGACAGCGCCGGTGGTGACGAAGACGAGCACCTCGGGCCGCTCGGCGGCGAGCCACTCCTGGACGAGCCCGAGCACACGGTGGACCGGCTTGCCGGTGAGCGGTTCGAAGACGACGTCGGTCTCGTCGGCCTCGGCCTGGCTCTCGGTCCAGTCCACTCGGTACAGATCGTCCACGCCGTCCAGGCCACCGGCGGGCAGCGGGCGGAGGACGAGGGATGCCACCGTGGCGACCGGGGCGCCCGACGGGTCCGCGACCTCGACCGTCACCTCGTCCGCGCCACGGCGGGTCAGCCGGACGCGCAGCGCGGACGCGCCGGTGGCGTGCAGCGTCACGCCCGTCCAGGCGAACGGCAGGCGAGGCTGTCCGTCCTCGGTGGACGCAGCCAGGGCGAGGGGGTGCAGGGCCGTGTCGAGCAGGGCCGGGTGCAGGCCGAACCGAGCCGCGTCCGCGGTGTCCGGCAGCTCGACCTCGGCGAAGACCTCCTCGCCGCGGCGCCACGCCGAACGCAGACCCTGGAAGGCGGGGCCGTAGCCGTAGCCGGCCGCCGCGCGGAGGCCGTCGTAGAAGCCGTCGAGGTCGATCCTGGCCGCGCCCTCGGGCGGCCAGGAGTCCAGAGTGAACCCGGGCGCGGGACTGCCGGGGGCGAGCACCCCGGTGGCGTGCCGGGTCCAGGGTTCGTCCTCGTCCCGCCGCGAGTGGATTTCGACGGCACGCCGACCGCTTTCGTCGGCGGCGCCCACCCAGACCTGCAGCGTGCGGGCGCTCGGCAGAGTGAGCGGGGTTTCGAGAGTGAGTTCTTCGACCGTGCCGCAGCCCGTGCGGTCGCCCGCTTGGATCGCCAGTTCGACGAACGCGGTGCCGGGCACGAGAACCGTGTCGTGCACGGCGTGGTCGGCAAGCCACGGCTGGGCTTGCGGCGAGACCCGGCCGGTGAGGACCAGGCCGTCGCCCGCGGCCAGTGTCACGGCCGCGCCGAGCAGGGGGTGTCCGGTGGCGCTCAGGCCGAGCGCGCCCGCGTCGCCCGGGTCCGCGACGACCGCGGGCCAGAACCGTTCCCGCTGGAAGGCGTAGGTGGGCAGGTCGGTCGTGCGGGCGCCGGGGAAGGCCGGGGTCCAGTCGACGGCGACCCCGCGGACGTGCGCTTCGGCCAGCGCGGTGTGGAAGCGGGTGAGGCCGCCGTCGTCGCGTCGCAAGGAGCCCAGCGAGATGACGTCGTCGCCGAGCGCCATGGTCAGCACGGGGTGCGGCGACGCCTCGATGAACGTGCCGAAGCCCTCGTTCTTCAGCCGCTCGATCGCGGTGTCGAGGCGGACGGTGCTGCGCAGGTTCGTGTACCAGTATTCGGCGTCGACCCGTTCGTTCCATTCGCCGGTCACCGTCGAGAGGAAGGCCGTGTGTGACTGCTGCGGCTGCACCGGTGCCAGTACGTCGAGGAGTTCGCCGCGCAGTTGCTCGACCTGCGCCGAGTGGGAGGCGTAGTCCACCGGCACCCGCTTCGCGCGGATCCCGTCGGCTTCACAGGATTCGATCAGCTCATCGAGGGCGTCGGGCGTGCCGGACACCACGACCGCGGACGGGCCGTTGACCGCCGCGATCGACAGGCCCTCGGCCAGCCGTGCTTCGACGGTGTCGAGGGACGCGGCGACCGAGACCATCCCGCCGCGTCCGGCCAGCGCCAGGATCGCCTTGCTGCGCAACACGACCACCCGGGCACCGTCCTCAAGCGACAGTGCACCCGAGACGACCGCCGCGGCGATCTCCCCCTGGGAGTGCCCGACCACCGCGTCCGGCACCACGCCGAAGGAGCGCCACAGCTCCGCCAGCGACACCATCACCGCGAACAACGCGGGCTGCACCACGTCGACCCGGTTCAGCGCGTCCGCGTCGGCCAGGACGTCTCGCAGTTGCCAGTCCACAAAGGACTCCAGGGCGGTGCCGCATTCGTCCAGGCGGGCCGCGAACAGCGGCGAGGACCCCGCGAGTTCGAGCGCCATCCCGGCCCATTGCGAACCCTGCCCCGGGAAGACCAGCGCCACCTTGCCCGGCGTGCCGGCTTCCCCGGTGACGACGTTCGCCGCCGGAGCGCCCGCGGCGAGCGCCGTGAGGCCGCCGGGGAGATCGCCGACCACGACCGCGCGGTGCGGAAACGCCGTCCGGGTGGTGACCAGCGAAAACCCGATGTCCGCGGCGGATGCGTCCAGTCCGGACAGTGCGGCGGCCTGCGCCTTGAGCGCATCCGCGGTCCGCGCGGACAGCACCCACGGCACCGGGCTGATCTCCGCCGAAGGAGTTGGTTCCTCGGCGTCCGGCGCGGCTTCGAGGATGGCGTGGGCGTTGGTGCCGCTCATGCCGAAGGCGGACACGCCCGCGCGGCGCGGCTCGCCGGTCTCCGGCCACGGCCGGGCCTCGGTGAGCAGCCGGACCCCGCCGGACGCCCAGTCGACGTGCGACGTCGGGGCGTCGACGTGCAGCGTCCGCGGCAGGACGCCGTGGCGCATCGCCATCACCATCTTGATCACCCCGGCGACCCCGGCGGCGCCCTGGGTGTGCCCGACGTTCGACTTGAGCGAGCCGAGGAACAGCGGGTCGTCGCCGCTGCGGGCGCGGCCGTAGGTGGCCAGCAGCGCCTGGGCTTCGATGGGATCGCCGAGGGTGGTGCCGGTGCCGTGCGCCTCGACCGCATCGACCTGCTTCGCCGACAGCCGCGCGTTGGCCAGCGCCTCGGTGATCACGCGCTCCTGCGCGGGGCCGTTGGGCGCGGTCAGGCCGTTGGAGGCGCCGTCGGAGTTGATCGCCGAGCCGCGGACCACGGCGAGCACGGGGTGGCCGTGGCGCCGGGCGTCCGAGAGGCGTTCGAGCACCAGCATGCCGGCGCCCTCGCCCCAGCCGGTGCCGTCGGCGGCGTCGGCGAAGGACTTGCACCGGCCGTCGGGGGCGAGGCCGCGCTGGCGGCTGAAGGCGACGAAGGCCGCCGGAGTGGACAGCACGGTCACGCCGCCGGCGAGGGCGAGCGAGCACTCGCGGCGCCGCAGCGCGTGACACGCCCAGTGCAGCGCGACCAGCGAGGAGGAGCAGGCCGTGTCGACCGTGACGGCGGAGCCGCCCAGGCCGAGGAAGTACGCCAGCCGTCCCGAGACGACGGCGGTCGCGGTGCCGGTGAGCAGGTGTCCTTCGAGCTGGTCCCCGGCGCCGCGCATCAGGTTGGCGTAGTCCTGGCCGGTGTTGCCGACGAAGACGCCGGTCCGCGAGCCGGCCAGCGAAGCCGGGTCGATGCGCGCGCGTTCGATGGCCTCCCAGGTCGTCTCCAGCAGCAGCCGCTGCTGGGTGTCCATGGCGAGGGCTTCGCGCGGGGAGATGCCGAAGAACCCGGCGTCGAAGTCGGCGGCGTCGTGCAGGAAACCGCCGGACGCGGTGTGGGAGGTGCCGGGCCGGTCGGGATCGGGGTCGCGGAGCGCGCCGAGGTCCCAGCCGCGGTTTTCGGGGAACCCGGTGATGGCGTCGGTGCCGCTCTCGACCAGGTCCCACAGCTGTTCGGGGCTGCGGACACCGCCGGGCAGCCGGCACCCCATGCCGACGATCGCGATCGGCTCCTGCTCGGCTTCCTCGGCGGCCTGCAGCCGTTGGCGCGTCTGGTGCAGATTGGTCGTGACCCACCTGAGGTGCTCGCGCAGCGTCTCCTCGTCGGCCATGTCAGTGCCACCAGCCTTTTCTCCAGCGAAGTGCGGACACCCGGCACATCCGCGCGCCGAAGTGGCATCAAAGTGAGGCTATGGGACCGGTTTTGGGCCTACAACCCCTAAGAATTCCCCTAACAGGGGCCCCTACGCAGGAAAATCCCGCTCCTTGCCGGAGCGGGATTTTCCATTCTTTTTGCTGGTTTCACATTTTACCGAGATCGTTGTTGATGAAGGCGAGAAGGGCGTCGTCGTCGGCGAATTCGAGTGCTCCGGCATTCTTTTCCGGTTCGGCGTACCGGCTCAGCAGGGCCTGGAGCCGCACGGTGAGCTCGGTCCGCGTCAGCGGGTCGGGCGCCCCGCCGTCCAGGGCGGCTTCGAGCCGGTCGAGTTCGGCGAGGACGCTCGGGGTGCTGTCCCCCAGCTGCGCCTGCAGGTGCCCGGCGAGCGCGGCCGGGGTGGGGTGGTTGAAGACGAGGGTGGGCGGCAGGGTGAGCCCGGTGGCCGCGGCGAGCCGGGTCCGCAGTTCGACGGCGGTGAGCGAGTCGAAGCCGAGGTCGGTGAACGCGCGTTTCGCCTCGACCGCGGCGGCGGAGGCGTGCCCCAGCACGTGCGCGGCTTCGGTCCGGACGAGGGCGACGAGTTCGGCCAGCTGTTCGGCGGGCGCGAGGCCGTCGAACCGGCTGGTTCCGGCCGGCGCTTCGCTCTCGGGGAGCCGGGCCTCGGGCAGCTCGTCGAGCAGCCGGCTCGGCCGCGTGGCGGTGAAGGCGGGCGCGAACTTTTCCCAGTCGACGTCGGCAACGACGACGTCGGCGTTCCCCGCTGTCTTGAGGGCGGCCAGGGCGCGGGCGGGTGCCATCGGCGTGAGCCCGCGACGGCGAAGGTGGTCCTGCTCGGCCCGGCCGGCGGCCATGCCGGCCCCGTCCCAGGGTCCCCAGGCGATCGACGTGGCGACGCGCCCACGGGCCCGCCGTTGCGCGGCGAGGGCGTCGAGCTGGGCGTTCGCGGCGGCGTAGGCGGTCTGGCCGCCGCTGCCCCAGACGCCGGCGATGGAGGAGAAGAGGACGAAGGCGTCGAGGTCGTCGCCGAGGAGTTCGTCGAGGTGCCGGGCGCCGGCGACCTTGGCCTCGAGGACGCGCCGGAAGTCCTGGTCGGTGAGGTCGGCGAAGGCACGGGCCTGGCTGGCCCCGGCGGCGTGCACGACGGCGGTGACCTTCGGGAGGGTTTCGAGGGTCCGGGCGAGCTCGTCTCGATCGGTGACGTCGCAGGCGACGACGGTGACGTTCGGGAGTTCCTCGACGAGCGCGGCGGCACCGGGGGCCTCGGGGCCGCGGCGACTGAGGAGGACGAGGTGCGCGGCACCGGCTGCGGCGGCCCAGCGAGCCACGGCGGTGCCGAGGGCGCCGGTGCCGCCGGTGATGAGAACGGTTCCGGCGGGGGTCCAGGAGGGGGCCGGGACGGGGAGGGGCGCGCGGACCAGGCGCCGCGCGAAGACGCCGGACGGGCGGAGGGCGAGCTGGTCCTCGTCGGTGGTGGACCAGGAGGTCAGGGCGGGTTGCGGCTGGTCGCCGCCTGCGGCAGCTTCCCGGCCGCCGGCCTCGCCGCCCGCAATGCCTGCAGCCCCGGCGATCTGCCTCTCACCGCCGCTGCCTGTCACGATTGCCCACACTCGGGCCGCCTGCCGGTCGTCCGGGGTCTCCGGTACGTCGAGCAGGCCGCCCCAGCGGTCCGGGGCCTCCAGCGCCCATGCGCGCCCGAAGCCCCACAGCCCCGCCAACTCCGCGTCGCCCGGGCCGTCGTCGCCCGGTGCCGTGACCGCTCCGAGCGTCACGCACCACAGCCTTGCCCGCACCTCCGCCCTCGCCAGCGCGACCGCGTTCGCCAAGGCGTCGTCGCCCGGTGCCGACACCAGCAGGACCCCGTCCAACGGTCCCGACGGCAGGTCGCCGGGCCCGACCACGGGCACCCCCGGCCGCGCCAACGCCTCCGCCCACCGGTGGGCCGCGCCGGGCGCCGCGACGATCACGTACCGGCCGTCCGGGGTCCCCTGGCCGGGCTCTGGCGCCGAGACCCAGGTGACCCGGTAGCGCCACGACTCCGTCACCGCGCTCTCCGCACGGTCCCGCCGCCACGACGCCAGCGCCGGCAGCACCTTCGCCACGTCCGCCTCGGGCACGCCCGTCCCCGCCGCCAAGCCGGCCGCGTCCGCGCGGTCGACCGCCGACCAGAACTGGGCGTCCACCTCGCTGCCGACCTCGCGCGAGGACGGCGCCGGCCAGAAGCGTTCCCGCTGGAACGCGTAGGTCGGCAGCGGAATCCGGTGACCGGGCAACGCCGTCCAGTCCACCGGCACCCCGTTCGCGTGCAACGCGGCCAGGGCGGTCACGAACGACCGTGCTTCGTCCCGGTCGCGGCGCAACGTCGGAATCGCCGTCCCCGGCACCATCGCGCTGAGCACCCCGTCCGGGCCCAGCTCAAGGAACACCCCGGCACCCTCGGCCACCAACGTCGAGACACCGTCGGCGAACCGGACCGTCTCCCGCACGTGCCGCACCCAGTACTCCGCCGTGAACGACGAGGCGAGAGCACCGCTCACATTCGAGAGCACCGGTATCTCCGGCCGGTGATATGTCAGCGTCTCCGCGACCGCGCGAAAGTCGGCGAGCATCGGGTCCATCAGCGGCGAGTGGAACGCGTGGCTCACCGAAAGCCGCTTGGTCTTCGGGAACTGGGCGGCCACCGCCAGTACGGCCGCCTCGTCGCCGGAGATCACCACCGACTCCGGGCCGTTCACCGCCGCAACCGAGACACCCTCGGGCAAGTCCAAAGCAGACTCAGGTGCAGCAATCGACACCATCGCCCCACCAGCGGGCAACGCCTGCATCAAAGAAGCCCGCGCCGCAACAAGCCGACAAGCGTCCACAAGAGACAGCACACCGGCGACGTGAGCGGCCGAAATCTCGCCGATCGAATGCCCGGCCACGAAATCCGGGCGCACACCCCAGGACGAAACAAGCCGGAAAAGCGCCACTTCGACCGCGAACAACGCAGGCTGCGTGTACCCGGTGAAGTCCAACGAGGACCCTTCGAAGACGACATCCCGCAGCGGCCGGTCCAGGAGCCGATCGAACTCGGCGCACACCGCGTCGAACGCCGTCGCGTACACCGGGAACCGGTCGTACAGCCCCCGGCCCATCCCGGCCCGCTGCGCCCCCTGGCCAGTGAAGAGCACGGCGAGCGAGCCGGCCACCACTTCCCCGCGCACCACCGAAGGATCCGACGCCCCGGCAGCCAGCGCGGTCAGGCCTCGGACCAGGTCGTTGTCGTCCTCGGCGAGCACCACCGCACGCCGCGGCAGGGCGGCACGCGCGTTCGCCGATGAGAAGGCGACGTCCGGCAACGTCCCGCGTTCGGCGGCGAGCAGGCGCCGGGCCTGCTCGCGCAGCCCGGTCTCCGTCTGCGCCGAGAGCGGCACCGGGAGCAGGCCCGCCGGTGCGGTGTCGTGGACCACGACGGCGTCGGGGGCCTGCTCCAGGATCGTGTGCGCGTTCGTGCCGGAAATCCCGAACGACGACACGCCCGCACGCCGCGGCCGGTCGGACGGCCACTTCCGGGTCTCCGTGAGCAGCTCCACCGCACCCGCGTTCCAGTCCACATGGGACGATGGCGCGTCGACGTGCAGCGTCTGCGGCAGCACGCCGTTCCGGATGGCCATGACCATCTTGATGATCCCGGCGACGCCCGCGGCGGCCTGCGTGTGACCCAGGTTCGACTTCACCGACCCCAGCCACAGCGGCTCGTCGCGCTCCTGGCCGTAGGTGGCCAGCAACGCCTGGGCTTCGATCGGGTCACCCAGTTCGGTGCCGGTGCCGTGCGCCTCGACCGCGTCCACATCGGACGGAGTCAGCCCGGCGTCGGCCAGTGCCGCGCGGATCACGCGTTGCTGGGAGGGGCCGTTCGGCGCGGTCAAGCCGTTCGACGCGCCGTCGGAATTGACCGCGGAACCGCGCACCACGGCCAGGACCTCGTGCCCGAGCCGGCGCGCGTCCGACAGCCGTTCCACCAGGAGCAGGCCCGCGCCTTCGCCCCAGCCGGTGCCGTCCGCGGCTTCGGCGAACGCCTTGCAGCGGCCGTCCGGGGCGAGGCCGCCCTGCCGGTCGAACTCCACGAACGCGCCGGGCGTGGCCATCACGGTGACCCCGCCGGCGATGGCGAGGTCGCACTCGCCCGCCCGCAGCGCCTGCCGCGCCCAGTGCAGCGCGACCAGCGACGACGAGCACGCCGTGTCCACTGTGACCGCCGGGCCCTCCAGCCCGAACGCGTACGCGATCCGGCCGGACACCACGGCGGCCGCGTTGCCCGTGCCGACGTACCCGGCGACGTCGTCGCCCGCGTCGGCGAGCAGCGCCGGGTAGTCCTGACCGTTGGTGCCGGCGAAGACGCCGATCCGGTCGCCGCGGACCGAGCGCGGGTCCAGGCCCGCGCGTTCGAACAGCTCCCACGCCGTCTCGAGGAGGATCCGCTGCTGCGGGTCCATGGCCAGGGCTTCGCGCGGCGAGATACCGAAGAGGGCGGCGTCGAAGTCCGCCGCGTTTTCCAGGAAGCCGCCGGGCCGGACGGCGGCGTGGTGCGGCCAGCCGCGGTCGGCGGGCGGCGCGGACAGCGCGTCGGCACCGCGCGCGACGAGCTCCCACAGGTCCTCCGGCGACCCGACCCCGCCGGGGAACCGGCAGGCCATCGCGACGATCGCGATCGGCTCGTCGTCGCCGTTGGTGACAGCCGCGGGCGCAGCGAGAGCAGTGCTCTCGTTTGAGAGCAGGGCGTAGAGATGCCTGGCCAGGGTGGCCGGGTCGGGGTGGTCGTAGGTCAAAGTGGCAGAGAGGTCCAGACCGGTAGCGGACCGCAGGCGGTTGCGCAGCTCGACCGCCGAGAGCGACGTGAACCCGAGGTCGCTGAACGCGCGGCCGCGGTCGACCGAGGCGGCCGACGGGTGTCCCAGCACCGCGGCGACGTGCTCGCGGACGAGGGTCAGCACGCCGGTTTCGGTGACTTCGACGGCGGCGGCGCGTTCGGCGGGCGGTGCGAGCTCGGCGAGCAGTGGGCTGGGCCGGGTCGCGGTGAAGGCCGGGCCGAAGGTCGTCCAGTCGACGTCGGCGATCGCGACGGTGGTGTCGCCCGCGGCCAGCGCTTCCGCCAGGGCGGCAAGCGCGCGGTCGGGGTCGAGCGAACGGAGGCCCGCGGCACCGAGCCGGGCGGTGACGGCCGAGCCGGCCATCCCGCCGCCGGCCCACGGCCCCCAGGCGACGGAGCAGGCAGGCAGCCCGGCGGCGCGACGGGTCTCGGCGAGGGCGTCGAGCCGCGCGTTGGCGGCGGCGTACGCGGCCTGGCCGGCCGCGCCGAGGGTGCCTGCGAGGCCGGAGAACAGGATGAAGGCGTCGAGGTCGCGGGTCAGCTCGCCGAGGTGGCGCGCGCCGGTGACCTTGGCCGCTTCGACCTGGGCGAGCCGCTCGGGGGTGAGGGTGGCGAGGACGCCGTCGTCGAGCACGCCGGCGGCGTGGACGACGACCCGCAGGTCGGAGCCGAGGCGCTCGATGAGCTCGGCGACGGCGGCGCGATCGGTGACATCGCAGGCTTCGACGGCGGTTTCGGTACCGGCGGCGGTGAGCTCGGCGGCCAGTGCGGCGGCGCCGGGGGCATCGAGGCCGCGGCGCGAGGTGAGGACGAGGCGCCCGGCACCATTGGCGGCGGCCCACCGCGCGACGCGGGTGCCGAGGGCGCCGGTGCCGCCGGTGATCAGGACGGTGCCGCGGAATCGCTGGCCACGCGGGTCCGTTGCTGCGCGGGGGTTGGGGACGCTGGGGGTTGGGGCGGTGCTGGCCGGGCGACTGTCCGCCGGCGGCTCGAGCATGCCGCTGCCCGCCGCCGCGGCGGGGTTGAGCGCGCCGGATCGCGGCCTTCCCGGTGGGGCCGGCTCCAGGCGTCGGCCGAACGCGCCCGAACCGCGGATTGCCACCTGGTCCTCGGCGCCGCTCAACACCGACAGCAACCATTCCGCCACCCGGTCGTCCACTGTGGACGGCAAGTCCACCAAGCCGCCCCAGCGGTCCGGGATCTCCAGGGCCGCGCTGCGGCCGAAGCCCCAGATTGCCGCTTCCTCCGGTGCCCTCAGCGCGTCCGAGGGGCCGATCGTCACCGCGCCGCGGGTCAGGCACCACAGCGGCGCCTTGATTCCCGCGTCGCCGAGGGCTTGGGCCGTTGCCATTGTCGTTGCCACGTCGCCGCCCGCTGACAGCACGCCGGTCCACTGGCCGCCTGCCTCTGCTCGCAGGCGGTCGGCCAACTCCGCCCGGGCGGCCGCGTGCACCGGCACCACGCCGGTGAGCAACTCGCCCAGCCGGGCCGCGGTTTCGTCGCCCTCGGGCGACACCAGCAACCACCGCCCCGGCGAGCCGGCCTCCGCGACGAACGGTTTCCACTCCGTCCGGTACCGCCGGGCGGCGACGTCCCGGCGGTGCGCCCGGCCGCGGAGCCAGTAGTGCTGCCGCTGGAACGGGTACGTCGGCAGGTCCGCCCGCGTCTCGGCGGGCAGGAAAGACGTCCAGTCGACATCGACGCCGTGGACGTGCAGCGCCGCCAACGCAGTCAGCAGCGACTGCTCCTCCTCGCGGTCACGGCGCAACGTCGGGACCGCGACGCCGGGCACCATCGAGCTCAGCACCCCGTCCGGCCCAAGCTCCAGGAAGACACCGGCCCCCGCCGCCGACAACGTCGAGACACCGTCGGCGAACCGGACCGTCTCCCGTACGTGCCGCACCCAGTACTCCGCCGTGAACGAGGAAGTGAGAGCACCGCTCACATTTGAGAGCACCGGTATCTCCGGCCGGTGATATGTCAGAGTCTCCGCGACCGCGCGGAAGTCGGCCAGCATCGGGTCCATCAGCGGCGAGTGGAACGCGTGGCTCACCGAAAGCCGCTTGGTCTTCGGGAACTGGGCCGCAACCGCCAGTACGGCCGCCTCATCACCCGAGATCACCACCGACTCCGGGCCGTTCACCGCCGCGACCGAGACACCCTCGGGCAAGTCCAAAGCAGACTCGGGCGCGGCGATCGCCACCATCGCCCCACCGGCGGGTAACGCCTGCATCAAGGAAGCCCGCGCCGATACGAGCCGACAAGCGTCCACAAGGGACATAACACCGGCAACGTGCGCCGCCGAGATCTCCCCGATCGAATGCCCGGCCACGAAATCCGGGCGCACACCGAAGGACGAAACCAGACGGAAAAGCGCCACCTCGACCGCGAACAACGCAGGCTGCGCCAACCCAGTCGAGTCCAAACCGGACTGATCACCGAACACCGCATCCCGCACCGGAACGTCGAACTGCGCGCACACCTCGTCGAAAGCCGCCGCATAGACGGGGAATCGCGCGTACAACGCACGTCCCATCCCGACCCGCTGCGCCCCCTGCCCGGTGAACAACACCGCGAGCCCGCCCGGCACGACCCGGCCGCGCACCACGTTCGGCGCCTCCCCACCGGCCGCCAGCGCCGACAGCCCGGTCCGCAACGACTCGGCCGTGCCGAACACGACCGCCCGGTCCTCGAACGCGGTGCGGGCCGCCAGCGCAGCCCCCACCTCCGGCAGGTTTCCGCCGGTCAACGGCACGAGAGCAGCGGCTTGAGCCGCCAGCGCATCCGAACCCCTGGCCGACACCAGCCACGGAACCGGCTCAGTCGCCTCGCTCACCGGCGCGGCGGCCAACGGCGGCGCCTCCTCCAGGATGACGTGCGCGTTCGTCCCCGAGATGCCGAACGACGACACCCCCGCCCGGCGCGGGCCGTCCGAAGTCCACTTACGCGCCGATGTCAGCAGCTCCACCGCGCCGGACGCCCAGTCCACTTGGGACGACGGCGTGTCCACGTGCAGCGTCCGCGGCAGGACGCCGTGCCGCATCGCCATTACCATCTTGATCACGCCCGCGACGCCGGATGCCGATTGCGTGTGCCCGATGTTCGACTTCAGCGACCCCAGCCACAGGGGTGCCGGCCGGTTCTGCCCGTAGGTGTCCAGCAGGGCCTGCGCCTCGATCGGATCGCCCAGGGCCGTGCCGGTGCCGTGCGCCTCCACGACGTGCACGTCCGAAGTGGACAGCCCGGCCGCCGACAGCGCCGCCGTGATGACGCGGCGCTGGGACGGGCCGTTCGGGGCGGTGAGGCCGTTCGACGCGCCGTCGGAGTTCACCGCCGATCCGCGCAGCACCGCCAGCACCGGGTGCCCGTGCCGCCGCGCGTCCGACAACCGCTCGACCAGCAGCAGGCCGACGCCTTCGGCCCAGCCCGTGCCGTCCGCCGCGTCCGCGAACGCCTTGCAGCGCCCGTCCGCCGCCAGGCCGCCCTGCCGGTCGAACTCCGCGAACGTGCCCGGGGTGGCCATCACCGTCACCCCGCCGGCGATCGCGAGGGTGCACTCGCCGCGCCGCAGGGCCTGCGCGGCGAGGTGCAGCGCGACCAGCGACGACGAGCACGCGGAGTCGATCGTCACCGACGGGCCCTCCAGCCCGAGGTGGTAGGACAGCCGCCCGGACAGCACGCTGCCTGCGGTCCCGGTGAGCAGGTACCCGGCGACCTCGTCGTCGGAAACCTCGGTCCCGTACCCGGAAGCGGCACCGCCGACGAAGACGCCGGTGTTGGTGCGCCGCAACGACTTCGGCGCGATCCGGGCCCGTTCCAGGAGTTCCCACGACGTCTCCAGCAGCAGCCGCTGCTGCGGGTCCATGGCGAGCGCCTCGCGGGGCGAGATGCCGAAGAAAGCGGCGTCGAACTCGCCGGCGCCGTGGAGGAAACCGCCCTGGAACTCCCCCGCCGGCCAGCCGCGGCCGTCCGGGAAGCCGCCGATCGCGTCGGTGCCGCTCTCGACCAGCCGCCACAGGTCCTCGGGCGAGCCGACGCCTCCGGGGTAGCGGCAGCTCATGGCCACGATCGCAACGGGCTCCCGGTCCCGGGCCTCGACGTCGGCGAGCCGGTCGCGGGTGTCCTTCAGGTCGGCCGTGACGAACTTGAGGTAGTCACGGAGTTTCTGCTCGTTGGCCATGGCCGCCCCACTGTCTTTCACGAGGTCCGGAAAGTGCTGTCGATGAAGTCGAAGAGCTCGTCGTCGCTGGCGCCGCCCAGGTCGGTGCCGCCGGCCAGCTCGGTCCAGCGCGCGAGGACGCCCCGCAGCCGCGCGGTGATCTCCTCGCTCGCCAGGTCCGCCTCGGTGACGGTTTCGAACGCGGCTTCGAGCCGGTCGAGCTCGTCGAGCAGCCGGACACCGGTCGCCGCGCCGCCGCCGAACCGGCGGTCCAGTTCCTCGGCCAGGTCCGCGGCGGTCGGGTGGTCGAAGGCCAGCGACGCGGGCAGGCTGAGCCCGGTACCGGCGGCGAGCCGGTTGCGCAGCTCGACGGCCATCAGGGAGTCGAAACCGAGCTCCTTGAACGCGCGCTCCGGCCCGACCGTCGCGGCGGAGGCGTGCCCGAG
This sequence comes from Amycolatopsis vancoresmycina, assembly GCF_000716785.1. GTDB lineage: Bacteria > Actinomycetota > Actinomycetes > Mycobacteriales > Pseudonocardiaceae > Amycolatopsis > Amycolatopsis vancoresmycina. Next base: position 119,095 of record NZ_JNYY01000003.1, on the reverse strand, counting down.
CACGCCCGCGACCTGGTCCAGGACCAGGGTGAGCAGCGCCTTCGGCCGCTCGCCCGCCGGCAGCGAGGCGAACCCGGTCGGCGCCGGCTCCGGTTCGGCCAGCGCGGCCCGCACCGCCGGGAGGTCGGCCAGCAGCGGCCGCGGCCGGGCCGCGGTGAAGACCGGCGCGAAGCGGGCCCAGTCGACGTCGGCGACCACGACGGCCGTGTCGTCGGCGGCGAGCGCCCGCCGGAAGGCCGCGATTCCGCGGGCGGGGTCGATCGGCGGGAGGCCGCGGCCGCGCAGCATCCGCACGGCGTCGGCGTCGGCCGCCATCCCGGATTCGGCCCACGGGCCCCAGGCGATCGCGGTCGCGGGCCGCCCGCGGCCGCGGCGGTCTTCGGCCAGCGCGTCGAGGAACGCGTTCGCCGCGCCGTAGACGGCCTGTTCGCCGCTGCCCCAGACCCCGGAGATCGAGGAGAACAGCACGAACGCGTCCAGGTCGAGGTCGCGCGTCAGCTCGTCGAGGTGCCGGGCCCCGGCCACCTTGCCGGCCAGGACCGCCCGCACCTCCTCGGGCGTGACCGCGGTGAGCGGGCCGTGCTGGCCGGTGCCGGCGGCGTGCACGACGGCGGTCAGCGGCAGGTCCGCCGGGATCGCCGCGAGGACTGCCGCCAGCGCGTCCCGGTCGGCCGCGTCGCAGGCCGCGAGGGTGACGCGGACGCCGAGGGCGGACAGTTCGGCCGCCAGCTCGGCCGCGCCGGGTGCCCGGTCGCCGCGACGGCCGGTGAGCACGAGGTGCTCGGCGCCCGCCGTGGCGAGCTCCCGGGCGACGGCCGCGCCGAGCGCGCCGGTGCCGCCGGTGACCAGGACCGTGCCGCGGGGCCGCCAGTCCCGGGCCGTCCCGGCCGGAGCCGGGGCGAGCCGGCGGGCGAAGACGCCGTCCGGGCGGATGGCGACCTCGTCCTCGGTGCCGTCGGCGAGGACCGCGGCGAGCCGGGCGCCGGCCGCCGCGTCGAGCGTCTCGGGCAGGTCGGCGAGGCCGCCCCAGACCGACGGCAGCTCGAGGGCCGCGATCCGGCCGAAGCCCCAGGTGGTCGCCTGGTCCGGCTGGGAAACGCCGTCGACCGCGCCTCGGGTGAGGCACCACAGCCGGGCCGGGACGCCGGAGTCGGCGAGCGCCTGGGTGAGCGTGAGGTTCGCGGCGAGCCCGGCTTCCGCAGCACAACCGACAGCCAGGAGGGAAACGACGCCTTCGACGTCGGCGTGGTCGCGCAGCAGGGCGGTCAGCCCGAGGCGGTCACGGAGACCGGGCTCGACCACCGGCTCGGCGCCGTGGTCGGCCAGCGCCTGCGCCACCTCGTCGGCGACGCCGTCCGCACCGAGGACGAGCCAGCGGCCGGTCAGCCGTCCGGTGGACCCGGCCACGAGCCGCCAGCCGACCCGGTACCGCCAACTGTCCACAGTGGACAGGGAGGGGGTCGCCGGTTCGAGCCAGAACCTCGAGCGCTGGAAGGCGTACGTCGGCAGTTCGGTTCGCCGGGCGCCCGCCAGGAGCACCGAGGCGTCGAGGCGGTGTCCGGCGGTCCGCAACCGGGCGAACGCGGTGACCAGCGCCCGCGGCTCGGCCTCGCCCGCGCGCAGGGCCGGGATCGCCGGGACGTCGGTGCTGTCGGCCACCATCGCCGACAGGACGCTGTCGGGGCCGAGTTCCAGGAAGGTGCCCGCGCCCAGATCGGCGAGGGTGCGCACGGCGTCGGCGAACCGGACCGTACCGCGCACGTGCCGGACCCAGTAGTCCGGTGTGGACGGTTCCGCGAGTGCGCCGGTCAGGGTGGAGACGACCGGGATCACCGGCTCGTGGTAGGTCAGTTTCGCCGCCACCGCCCCGAATTCCGCCAGCATCGGGTCCATCAGCGGTGAGTGGAAGGCGTGGCTGACGCGCAGCCGCTTGGTCTTGACGCCGCGGGCCGCGAACGCCCCGGCGAGGGCGAGCACGGCGGTTTCCTCGCCGGCGATCACCGTGGCGGCGGGCCCGTTGACGGCGGCGATGCCGACGCCGTCCCCGGTCAGCGCGGCCCGGACGTCGGCCTCGGGCGCACCGACGGCGACCATCGCGCCGCCCTCGGGCAGTGCCTGCATCAGGCTCGCCCGCGCGGCGACCAGCGCGCACGCGTCGGGCAGCGACAGCACGCCGGCGACGTGCGCGGCCGCGAGCTCGCCGATCGAGTGCCCGGCCACGAAGTCCGGCCGGACGCCCCACGACTCGACGAGCCGGAACAGCGCGACTTCCAGGGCGAAGATGGCCGGCTGCGCGTGCCCGGTCTGATCGAGGTGCTCGCTCTCGACGTCTCCGAGCAGGGCGCGGACCTCGTCGAAGGCCCCGGCGAACACCGGGAACCGCGCGTACAGCTCGCGGCCCATCCCGGGCCGTTGCGCGCCCTGCCCGGTGAAGAGGACGGCGAGCCGTCCGGGGTTCCCGCTGCCGGTCAGGGCGCCGAGGTCGCCGCCGGCGACGGCGGCCAGCCCGGCCAGCAGCTCGGGTCCGGTCTCGCCGACGACCGCGGCGCGGTGGCCGAGGTCGGCCCGGGTGGTGGCCAGGCTGAGCGCGATGTCGGCGGGAACCACCTCGCGGCCGTCCAGGAACTCGTGCAACCGGGCCGCCTGGGCCCGCAGCGCCGCCGGGCTCTTGGCCGACAGCAGCCACGGCACCGGCCCGGAGACCGGCTCGCGTTCCCCGGCGACGACGTCCGGGGCCTGTTCGAGGATGGTGTGGGCGTTGGTGCCCGAGATCCCGAACGACGAGACACCCGCTCGCCGCGGGCCGTCCGAAGCCCACTCGCGCGGCTCGGTCAGCAGCTCGACCGCGCCGGCCGTCCAGTCCACTTGCGACGACGGCGTGTCGACGTGCAGCGTCCGCGGCAGGACACCGTGCCGCATCGCCATCACCATCTTGATGACGCCCGCCACCCCGGCGGCGGCCTGCGTGTGCCCCAGGTTGGACTTCACCGATCCGAGCCACAACGGCGTTTCCCGCGCCTGGCCGTAGGTGGCCAGCAGGGCCTGTGCTTCGATCGGGTCGCCGAGTTTCGTGCCGGTGCCGTGCGCTTCCACCGCGTCCACATCGGACGGAGACAGTCCGGCGTCGGCGAGGGCGGCGCGGATCACCCGTTGCTGCGACGGGCCGTTCGGGGCCGTGAGCCCGTTCGACGCCCCGTCCGAGTTCACCGCCGAACCCCGCACCACGGCCAGGACCTCGTGCCCGTGGCGGCGTGCGTCCGACAGCCGCTCGACCAGCAGCAGGCCGACGCCTTCGGCCATGCCGGTCCCGTCCGCGGCCTCGGCGAACGCCTTGCACCGGCCGTCCCCGGCCAGGCCGCGCTGCTGGCTGAAGGCGAGCAGGACGCCGGGCGTCGGCATGACCGTGACCCCGCCCGCGAGCGCCAGGTCGCATTCGCCGCGCCGCAGCGCCTGCACCGCCAGGTGCAGCGCCACCAGCGACGACGAACACGCCGTGTCCACCGTCAGCGCCGGGCCTTCCAGGCCGAACACGTACGACAGCCGGCCCGACGCCACCGACGACGTGCCGCCGGTCATCAGGTGCCCTTCGAGCCCGTCGGTGGCCGCGCCGGCGCCGTAGCCGGAGGTGGCGGCGCCGACGAACACGCCGGTCCGGCTGCCGCGGACCGACGCCGGGTCGATGCCGGCGCGTTCGAACGCCTCCCACGTCGCTTCGAGCAGCAGCCGCTGCTGCGGGTCCATGGTCAGCGCCTCGCGCGGCGAGATGTCGAACAGCTCCGGGTCGAACCGGCTCGCTTCGGCCACGAACCCGCCGCTGCGGGTGGAGATGCGGCCCGGGGTTCCGGGTTCGGGCGCGTACAGCCCGTCGAGGTCCCAGCCGCGGTCGGCGGGGAACGGCGAAATCGCGTCGCCGCCGTCCGCCACCAGGGACCACAGGTCCTCCGGCGAGGCGACCGAGCCCGGGTAGCGGCAGCTCATCGCGACGATGACGACCGGGTCGTCGCCGGTCGCCACGACCGGGACCACCGGCGCCGCCGGCGTGACGTCGCCGAGGAGCCCGGCCCGCAGGAAAGCCACCAGGGCGGCCGGGGCGGGGTGGTCGAACACGAGCGTCGCGGGGAGCCGGAGGCCGGTTGCGGTGCCGAGGCGGTTGCGCAGCTCGACCGCGGTCAGCGAGTCGAAGCCGAGTTCGGCGAACGAGCGGTCCGGTGCGATGTCGCCGGCGGTGTCGTGGCCGAGCACCGCGGCCACGTGGTCGCGGACCAGGTCCAGGAGACGGCGGTCGCGTTCGGCCGCGGGCAGGGGCCGCAGGCGGGCGGCCAGGTCGCCGTCGCCCGCGGCGACGGCGGCGGTCCGGCGGGTGGTGCGGACGAGCCCGCGCAGCAGCGGCGGCACCGGGCCGTCGGCCGCGGAAAGGTCGAGCCGGGCCGGGATCGCCAGTGTCTCGCCGCGGGCGATGGCCGCGTCGAACAGGGCCAGGCCGTCGGCGTCCGACAGGCCGGACATCCCGCCCCGCGACATCCGGGCCAGGTCGGCGGCGCCGAGGTGGCCGGTCATGCCGCTGGCCTCCGCCCACAGGCCCCAGGCCAGCGACACGCCGGGGAGGCCGAGGGCGCGGCGGTGCGCGGCCAGTGCGTCGAGGGCGGTGTTCGCGGCCGCGTAGTTGCCCTGCCCAGCGGTGCCGAACACGCCCGCGGCGGCCGAGAACAGCACGAACAGCGCCAGATCCGCGTCGCGGGTCAGCTCGTGCAGGGTCATCGCGGCGGCCACCTTGGGCCGCAGCACGTCCGCGAGCTTGGCCGGGTCGAGGCTGGTCAGCAGGCCGTCGTCGAGCACACCGGCAGCGTGCACGACCCCGGTCAGCGACCGGCCGGCCAGCAGCCCGGCCAGCGCGTCGCGGTCGGCGGCGTCGCACGCGGCGATCGTCACCTCGGCGCCCAGCGCGGTCAGGTCCCTGGTCAGGTCCCCGGCGCCGGGCGCGTCCGGGCCGCGGCGGGACAGCAGCAGCAGCCGCCGGACGCCGTGCGCGGTCACCAGGTGCCGCGCGATGCGGGCGCCGAGCGTGCCCGTGCCGCCGGTGACGAGCACGGTGCCGTCCGGGTCGAGGGGCCGCGGCAGGGTGACGACGTTCTTGCCGACGTGCCGGGCCTGGCTGATGAACCGGAACGCCTCCGGCACCTGCCGCACGTCCCAGGTCCGGCGCGGCAGCGGCGTCAGCACGCCGGCCTCGAAGAGCCCGGCGAGTTCGCGCAGGATCTCCTGCAGGCGCCCGGGTCCGGCCTCGATGAGGTCGAACGCGCGGTAATGGACACCCGGGTGCGCGCGGGCGACTTCGGCGGCGTCCCGGACGTCGGCCTTGCCCATCTCGACGAACCGGCCGCCGCGAGGCAGCAGCCGCAGGGAGGCGTCGACGAATTCCCCGGCGAGGGCGTCGAGCACGACGTCGACACCGCGTCCTGCCGTCGCCGTCCGGAAGTGGTCCTCGAAGGACAGTGACCGCGAGTCTCCGATGTGGACGGTGTCCAGGCCCAGCTCTCGGAGCACGTCGTGCTTTCCGGCGCTCGCCGTCGCGAACACTTCGGCGTTCTTCCACCGGGCGAGCTGGACGGCGGCCATGCCGACGCCGCCCGCGGCCGCGTGCACGAGCACGGACTGCCCCGCCTGCAGGCCGCCCAGGTCGAACAGGCCGTAGTAGGCGGTGGCGAACGCGACGGGGACCGACGCGGCTTCGGCGAAGCTCCAGCCGTCGGGCATCGGCGTCACCAGGCGGTGGTCGGTGACCGCGACCGGGCCGAGCGCGCCGGTGAACAGGCCGGTGACGCGGTCGCCGGCGGCGAGCCCGCGCACCCGTGCCCCGGTTTCCAGCACGACCCCGGCGGCCTCGCCGCCCATCAGCGCCTGCCCCGGGTACATACCGAGGGTGATCAGGACGTCCCGGAAGTTCAGCCCGGCCGCCCGGACCCCGACGCGGATCTCGTCCGGGCCGAGCTCGGCCTCGGGAACGGGGAACGCCGCCAGGCCGTCGAGGGTGCCGGTGCCGGTGGTGCCGACGCGCCAGGCGCCGCCTGCGGGCAGCGTCAGCTCGGTCGCCGGGCGGGCCAGCCGCGCGGCGAGCAGCGTCCCGGCGCGGGCCGCGACCTGCGGTTCGCCCGAGGCGAGGGCGGTGCCGATGGCGGCTTCGGAGTCCGCCCGCTCGTCGACGTCCAGGAGCACGAACCGGCCGGGGTGCTCGGACTGGGCCGCGCGGATCAGGCCCCAGACCGGGGCCTGGGCGAGGCCGGGCACCGGGTCGCCGGGCAGCGCGGCGAGCGCGCCGGTGGTGAGCACGACCAGCCGGGACGCGGCGAACCGCTCGTCGGCCACCCACTCCTGAGCGGTCGTGAGGACCTGCTCGACATCGGTCACCGGCAGAACGACGGCGTCCGGCACGACCTCGAGCTCGGCCAGTCGTGAGTGGTAAGGCGGGTTAGAACCCGCCTTACCACTCACGACGGCCGTGGTGAGCGGGACCCACTCCGTGCGGAACAGCGCATCCGGCACTTCGTCCACAGTGGACGACGTCACCTGGAACGCGAGGGCGCCGATGCTCGCCACCGGGTTCCCGGCGGGGTCGGTGGCCGCGACCGACACCGCGTTCGGCCCGGCCGCGGCCAGCCGCACGCGCAGGGCGGTGGCCCCGGCGGCGAACACGGCGACGTCGGTGAAGGCGAACGGGAGCCGCGCGCGGCCGTCGTCGGGGAAGAACCCGCCGAGGCCCAGTGCGTGCAGGGCGGCGTCGAGCAGGGCCGGGTGGACGGCGAACGCGTCGGTGGCGGGCAGGGCCACCTCGGCGAACACCTCGCCGTCGCCGCGCCACGCCGCGCGCAGGCCGCGGAAGGCGGGGCCGTAGTGGTAACCAGCGTCCGCGAGGGCGGTGTAGTGGGCGTCGACGTCGAGGGCTTCGGCGCCGGCGGGCGGCCACTCGGCCGGGGTCGCGGCGGGTTCGGGCGTGCCGGGGGCCAGGACGCCTTGGGCGTGCCGGGTCCAGCGCGCGCCGGGCCGGTCGGGGCGGGCGCTGACGGTGATGCCGCGGCGGCTGTCGTCGCCGGGTTCTTCGACGACGACCTGCAGCTGGACGCCGCCGGTGGCGGGCACGGCCAGTGGCGTGCCGAGGGTGAGCTCTTCGACGGTGCCGCACCCGGCGTGGTCGCCGGCGTGGACGGCGAGTTCGGCGAACGCCGTGCCGGGCAGCAGGGCCGTGCCGAGGATGTCGTGGTCGGCGAGCCAGGGGTGGGTCTGCCGGGCCAGCCGTCCGGTGAGGACGAGCCGGCCGTCGTCGGCGAGGGTGGTCGCGGCGCCGAGCAGCGGGTGGTCGACGGCGCCGAGACCGAGCCCGGCGGCGTCGCCGGTGCGGGCGGCCGGGCGGGGCCAGTACTGCTTGCGCTGGAAGGCGTAGGTGGGGAGGTCGACGGCGCAGGCGTCCGGGAACGCCGGGGTCCAGTCGACGGCGACCCCGGTGACGTGCGCCTCGGCCAGTGCGGCGTGGAAGCGGGTCAGGCCGCCGTCGTCGCGGCGGAGGCTGCCCAGTGCGACGACGTCCTCGCCGAGGGCCATGGTCAGGACGGGGTGGGGCGAGGCCTCGACGAAGGTGCCGAAGCCTTCGCTCTTCAGCCGCTCGATCGCGCGGTCGAGGCGGACCGTGCTGCGGAGGTTGGTGTACCAGTACTCGGCGTCCACCTCCTCGTTCCACTCCCCCGTCACCGTCGAGATGAAGGCGGTTTCGCCGCGGCGGGGCGTGATCGGCGCCAGGACGTCGAGGATTTCGGCGCGCAGCTGCTCGACCTGCGCCGAGTGGGAGGCGTAGTCCACCGGCACCCGCTTTGCGCGGATCCCGTCGGCTTCGCAGGACTTGATCAGCTCGTCCAGAGCGCCGGGTTCGCCGGACACCACGACCGCGGCGGGGCCGTTCACCGCCGCGATCGACAGCCCGCCGGTCAACCGCGCTTCGACCGCGGCCAGGGGCGCGGCCACCGAGACCATCCCGCCGCGGCCGGCCAGCGCCAGGATCGCCTTGCTGCGCAACGCGACCACCCGGGCACCGTCCTCAAGCGACAGTGCACCCGAGACGACCGCCGCGGCGATCTCCCCCTGGGAGTGGCCGACCACCGCGTCCGGCACCACGCCGAAGGAGCGCCACAGCTCCGCCAGCGACACCATCACCGCGAACAACGCAGGCTGCACCACGTCGACCCGGTCCAACGCCGCCGCGTCGGCCAGGACATCGCGGAGCGACCAGTCCACGAAGGACTCCAGGGCGGTCGCGCACTCGTCGAGCCGCGCCGCGAACACCGGCGACGACTCCGCCAGTTCGAGGGCCATTCCCGGCCACTGCGAACCCTGGCCCGGGAACACCAGGGCGACCTTGCCCGGCGCTTCGGCCACGCCGGTGACGACGTTCGCCGCCGGGGTGCCCGCGGCCAGGGCGGTCAGGCCCGCGGCGAGGTCTCCGACCACGACCGCGCGATGCGGGAGGGAAGCCCGCGTGGTGACCAGCGAAAAGCCGATGTCGGCGGCGGAGTCGCTGGGGTCGAGCAGCGCCTGCGCCTGTCCCCGCAGGGCATCGGCCGACCGCGCCGACAGCACCCACGGCACCGGTCCCGTCGCCGCACCCGGCTCGGTCTCGCGCGCGGGAACGGCCTCCAGGACGGTGTGCGCGTTCGTCCCGCTCATGCCGAACGACGAAACCGCGGCCCGCCGCGGCCGGTCGGCGGTCCACTCGCGCGCCTCCGTCAGCAGCTCGACCGCACCCGCCGACCAGTCCACATGGGACGAAGGCGCGTCGACGTGCAAGGTCCGCGGCAGCACGCCGTGCCGCATCGCCATGACCATCTTGATGACGCCCGCCACCCCGGCCGCCGCCTGGGTGTGGCCGATGTTGGACTTCACCGAGCCCAGCCACAGCGGCGTTTCCCGGTCCTGGCCATAAGTCGACAGCAGCGCCTGAGCCTCGATCGGGTCGCCCAGTGTCGTGCCGGTCCCGTGCGCCTCGACCACGTCGACGTCCGCTGTGGACAGACCGGCGTCGGCCAAAGCGGCGCGGATGACCCGCTGCTGGGCCGGGCCGTTGGGGGCGGTCAGGCCGTTGGACGCGCCGTCCTGGTTGACCGCCGAGCCGCGGACGACGGCCAGCACGCGGTGCCCGTTCCGCTGGGCGTCCGACAGCCGCTCCAGCAGCAGCAGGCCCGCGCCTTCGCCCCAGGCCGTGCCGTCCGCGGCGTCCGCGAACGCCTTGCAGCGGCCGTCGGGCGCGAGGCCGCGCTGACGGCTGAACTCGACGAACGTGCCCGGCGTGGCCATCACCGTGACTCCGCCGGCCAAGGCCATCGAGCACTCGCCGAGCCGCAGCGACTGGACGGCCAGGTGCAGCGCCACCAGCGACGACGAGCACGCCGTGTCGACGGAGACGGCCGGGCCCTCCAGCCCGAAGGTGTAGGCCAGCCGGCCCGAGGCGACGCTCGCCGCGTTGCCGGTGGCGAGGTGGCCCTCCAGGACGTCGGCCGAGTTCAGGAGCAGCGTCGTGTAGTCGTGGCTGTTGGTGCCCGCGAACACGCCGGTCCGGCTGCCGCGCACGGTCGCCGGGTCGAGGCCCGCGCGCTCGAACGCCTCCCACGCGAGCTCCAGCAGGAGCCGCTGCTGCGGGTCCATCGCGAGGGCCTCGCGCGGGGAGATGCCGAAGAACCCGGCGTCGAACCCGCCTGCCGCGTCGAGGAACGCGCCCTCGGTGACGGTCACCGAGCCGAGGCGGGCCGGGTCGGCGTCGTAGAGGTTCTCCAGATCCCAGCCGCGGTCCGCCGGGAAGCCCGAGACCGCGTCCGCGCCTTCGGACACCAGGCGCCACAGGTCTTCCGGCGACGCGACCCCGCCCGCGTACCGGCAGCTCATCGCGACGATGGCGATGGGTTCGTCGGCGGCGGTCACCGTCGTGGTGACGCGTTCGGCCGGGTCGCCCAGGACCCCGGCGCGCAGGTGCCCGGCCAGCGCGAGCGGTGTCGGCCAGTCGTAGACGAGCGTCGCGGGCAACGCGAGCCCGGTTTCGGCGCGCAGGGCGTCCCGGAACTCGAGCGCGGTCAAGGAATCGAAGCCGATCTCCTGGAAGGCGCGGTCCGGGGCGACGGCGGCCGCGCTCGGGTGGCCGAGCACCGCGGCGGCCTGGTCGCGGACGAGCTGCAGCAGCACCTCGTCGGCGACGGCCGGGGTCAGGCCGCGCAGCCGGGCGACGAGACCGCCGTCCGCGGGAGCCTCCGGCTCGGGAACGGCTTCGGGGATCGTGGTGAGCAGCGGGCTCGGCCGCCGGGAGGTGAAGGCCGCGGCGAACCGGGCCCAGTCGACGTCGGCGAAGGTGACGTTCGTGTCGCCGCCCGCGGCCCGCAGCAGCGCCGAGACGGCCGCACCCGGGTCCAGCGCGCGCAAACCGCGGCGCAGCAGGTAGTCCTCGGCGTCGTTGTCGGCGGCCATCCCGCCGTCCGCCCACGGTCCCCAGGCCACGGCGGTCGCGGCCAGGCCGCGGGCGCGGCGGGCTTCGGCGAGCGCATCGAGGTAGGCGTTGGCGGCGCCGTAACAGCCCTGCTGCCCGCTGCCCCACACCCCGGCGATCGAGGAGAAGAGGACGAACGCGTCGAGGTCGGTGTCGGCGAGCAGTTCGTCGAGGTGCCGCGCCCCGGTCGCCTTGGCCGCCCACTGCGCGGCGAAGTCGTCCACTTCGGACAGCGGCGCGGACCGGACGATCCCGGCCGTGTGCACGACGGCGGTGAGGCCGGGGCTGACCCGGTCCAGGAGTTCCGCCACGAACGCCCGGTCCGCGACGTCGCCGGCGGCGAACGTCACGCGGGCGCCGAGCTCGGCCAGTTCGGCGCTCAGCTCGGTGGCCCCGGGCGCGTCGGCGCCCCGGCGGGAGACGAGCACGAGGTGGTCGGCGCCTTCGCGGGCGAGGCGGCGGGCGACGTGCGTGCCCAGCGCGCCGGTGCCGCCGGTGACGAGCACGGTGCCACGCGGGGTCCACGCCGGCCCGGCGGGTGGGGCGTGCTCGAGGCGGCGGCCGAAGGATCCTTCCGCGCGCAGCGCAACCTGATCCTCGTCGCCGCCGATCAGGGCTTGGAACTTCACAGGGTCCACAGTGGACGCTACGTCGATCAAACCGCCCCAGCGGTCGGGGTGCTCGAGGGCGGCGACGCGGCCGAGACCCCAGACCGCGGCCTGGTCCGGATCCGGCGCCGGGTCGGTGTCGGTGACCCGCACGGCTCCCGAGGTGACGCACCACAGCGGCGCGTCGATCCCGGCATCGCCGAGGGCTCGGAGGAGGTCGACAGTCCTTTCCGGACCGGCGCCGCTGAGCACGACGACCGGCTCGGTACCGCGGAGGTCGTCGGCAGTGACCGGGCCTTCGAGCCGCACAATCCGCCCGTCCCACCCGGCCAGGGCAGCTTCCAGCTGTGGGGACGGGTCCACAACCAGGCAGTCACCGGACGGCACGGGGGCATCGGCGGGCGCCAGTGGCGTCCACGTGACCCGGTACCGGCCGACGGTCTCGGCACGGCGTTGCCGGACGGCCGCCAAAGCGGGACGCAAGGTCTCTTCGGGGAGGCCGAGTTCGGCAGCGAGGGCGGCCACGTCGAGCGGGCCTTCGCCGGGCGTCGGCCAGAACCGCTCACGCTGGAAGGGGTACGTCGGCAGGTCGGCGCGCGGGCCGGCGGGCAGGGAGGCGGCCCAGTCGACGGCGCCGCCGCGGACCCACACCCCGGCGAGCGCGGTGCGGAGGGTCCGCTCCTCGGGCCGGTCGCGGCGCAGGGCGGGAAGGGCGGCGCTGCCGACCATCGCGCTGAGCACGCCGTCGGGGCCGAGTTCGAGGAAGGTGCGGACCCCTTCGGCTTCGAGGGTGGCGACACCGTCGGCGAACCGGACGGCTTCCCGCACGTGCCGCACCCAGTAATCCGCGGTGAACGGCTCCGCGAGAGCACCGCTCACATTCGAGATCACCGGTATTTCCGCCGGGTGATAGGTCAAGGTTTCCGCGACCGCGCGGAACTCGGCCAGCATCGGGTCCATCAGCGGCGAGTGGAACGCGTGGCTCACCTTGAGGCGCTTGGTCTTCGGGAACTGCGCCGCGATCGCCAGCACCGCGGCCTCATCACCCGAGATGACCACCGACTCCGGGCCGTTCACCGCCGCGATCGAAACACCCTCGGTCAACGTGATGGCCGACTCCGGCGCAGCGATCGACACCATCGCGCCACCCGCGGGCAGCGCCTGCATCAACGACGCCCGCGCCGACACCAACCGGCACGCGTCCTCAAGAGACAGCACCCCGGCCACGTGCGCGGCCGAGATCTCCCCGATCGAATGCCCGGCGACGAAGTCCGGGCGCACGCCGAACGACTCGGCCAGCCGGAACAGGGCGACTTCCAGCGCGAACAACGCGGGCTGGGTGAACTCCGTCCGTTCCAACCGCTCGGCGTCGTCGAAGACCTCGCGCAACTCCGGGCCGAACTGCGCGCACACCTCGTCGAAAGCCGAGGCGTAGACCGGGAAAAGGTCGTACAGCTCCCGGCCCATCCCGGCCCGCTGGGCACCCTGGCCGGTGAACAGCACCGCCAGCCGGGCGTCTTCGCGGACCTCCCCGGTGACCACGTGCGAGCCGAGGACGACCGCGCGGTGCTCGAACGCCGTCCGGGCGGCCAGTGTCCGGGCGACGTCCGCGGGATCGGCCGCCACCGCGGCGAGCTGCGAAAGCTGCGCCCGCAGCGCTTCCGGGGACTTCGCCGACAGCACCCACGGGGTCAGCGTCCCCGTCAGCGCCTCCGCGGGCACCGGCTCGGCGGCCGGAACGGACTCGAGAACGGTGTGCGCATTGGTGCCGCTGACGCCGAACGACGACACCGCGGCCCGCAGCGGGCGATCGGCCGTCCACTCACGCGCCTCGGTCAGCAGTTCGACCGCCCCGGCCGACCAGTCCACGTGGGACGAAGGCGTATCGACGTGCAACGTCTTCGGAAGGACGCCGTGCCGCATCGCCATCACCATCTTGATCACCCCGGCGACGCCCGCCGCAGCCTGGGTGTGCCCGATGTTCGACTTCACCGAACCCAGCCACAGCGGCGTTTCCCGGTCTTGACCGTAGGTGGCAAGGAGCGCCTGGGCCTCGATCGGGTCGCCCAGCGTCGTCCCGGTCCCGTGCGCTTCGACGACGTCGATGTCCGAAGTGGACAACCTGGCGCTGTCCAACGCAGCCCGGATCACCCGCTGCTGGGCCGGGCCGTTGGGTGCGGTCAGGCCGTTGGACGCGCCGTCCTGGTTGACCGCCGAGCCGCGGACGACCGCGAGCACCGGGTGGCCGTTGCGCTGCGCGTCCGACAGCCGCTCCACCAGCAGGACACCGGCGCCTTCGCCCCAGCCGGTGCCGTCGGCCGCCTCGGCGAACGCCTTGACACGGCCGTCCGGGGCGAGCCCGCGCTGGCGGCTGAACTCGACGAACGTCCCGGGCGTGGCCATCACGGTGACCCCGCCGGCCAGCGCGAGGTCGCATTCGCCCTGCCGCAGCGCCTGCGTCGCGAGGTGCAGGGCGACCAGCGACGACGAACACGCCGTGTCGACGGTCAGCGCGGAGCCCTCGAAGCCGAACAGGTACGCCAGCCGCCCCGAGACGACGCTCGCCGCGTTGCCCGTGCCGAGGTAGCCCTCGACGTCGTCGGCCGACGACCGCAGCAGCGTGGCGTAGTCCTGGCCGTTGGAGCCGACGAACACGCCGGTGCGGCTGCCGCGCAGCGACGCCGGGTCGATCCCGGCGCGCTCGAACGCCTCCCACGACGTCTCCAGCAGCAGCCGCTGCTGCGGGTCCATGGCGAGCGCTTCACGCGGGGAAATCCCGAAGAACCCCGCGTCGAAGAGGTCCGCGTCGTGCAGGAAGGCGCCTTCGCGCGCGTACGTCGTGCCCGGACGGCCGGTGTCGTCGAACAGCGACGCCGTGTCCCACCCGCGGTTGGCCGGGAACGCCGAGACGGCGTCCCCGCCGCGGGCCACCAGGTCCCACAGCCCTTCCGGCGAGCGCACGCCGCCGGGGAACCGGCAGGCCATCGCGACGATGGCGATCGGCTCGGTCGCGGCCTCGACGAGCTGCCGGTTCTGCCGCCGCAGCCGCTCGGCCTCCTTGACGGAGGCGCGCAGCGCGTCGAGCACCTTCTCGGGCGTGGCCATGGTTCAGCTCCAGGAGTGGGTCATCGGGAATCGGTACCGTCCAGCGCCAGCCGGACCAGGGCCTCGGCGTCCAGGTCGTCGACGTCGCCGGCGTCGCCGTCCGCCGCGTCGAGCCCGGCCAGTTCCAGCAGGGCCGTCATCAGCCCGGCGTCGCGGAACCGGGCCAGCGGCACGGTGGCCAGCGCCGCCCGGATGCGGGCTTCCTCGGGGTCGGCCGCGGCGCCGGGCCGCAGGAGGCCGAGGAGGTGCGCGGCCAGCGCGGCCGGGGTGGGGTGGTCGAACACGGCCGTCGCGGGCAGCGCCACGCCGGCCGCGGCCGCCAGGCGGTTGCGGAATTCCACCGAGGTCAGGGAATCGAAGCCGAGCTCGGTGAACGGCCGGGCCGCGCCGACGGCGTCGGCCCCGCGGTGTCCCAGCGCGACCGCCGCTTCGGTGCGGACCAGGCCCAGTAGCGTCCGCCGTGCGTCCACTTCGGACAGCTCGGCCAGCTGCCCGCGCAGGTCGGTGCCGGGGATTTCCGCTGCCAGGACCTGCCGTGCGTCCGGGACACCGTGCAGCAGGGCACTCGGACGGGCGGAGGTGAAGGCGGGCACGAACCGCGTCCAGTCGACGTCGGCCAGGGTCAGCGTGGTCTCGTCGCGGCCGACCGCGGCGGCGAGCGCGCGGAGGGCGAGGGCGGGCCGCAGCGGTGTCAGGCCGCGGCGCCGCAGGTAGTCCTCGGCGTCGTGGTCGGCCGCCATGCCGCCGCCGGCCCACGGGCCCCAGGCGAGCGCGGTCGCCGTCCGGCCCGCGGCCCGCCGCCGGTGGGCGAGCGCGTCGAGGTGGGCGTTGGCCGCACCGTAGGCGGACTGGCCGCCGCTGCCCCAGACCCCGGCGATGGACGAGAACAGCACGAAGGCGTCGAGTTCGGTGTCGCCGAGCAGGGCGTCGAGGTTTTCGGCGCCGGTCACCTTGGCGGCCAGGATGTCCGCGAAGGGCCCGAGGTCCGGGTCGGCCAACGGCGTCGCTCCGCCGGTCCCGGCCGCGTGGACGACGGCGGTCAGGTCGTCGCGGATCTCGTCGAGCACCGCGGCGAGGGCGGTCCGGTCGGCGACGTCGCAGGCCGCGATCGTCACCTGGGCGCCCAGGCCGGCCAGTTCGGCTTCGAGGGCGGCCGCGCCCGGCGCCTGCCGGCCGCGGCGGCTGGTGAGGACGATCCGGGCGGCGCCCGCGGTGGCCAGCCAGCGGGCGACGTGGGCACCGAGGGCGCCCGTGCCGCCGGTGACGAGCACGGTGCCTCGCGGCTGCCACGGCCGTCCGGCGGGGACGCCGGTGACCGGGGTGAGCCGCCGGGCGTACCGGCCGTCCGGGCGGAGCGCGACTTGGTCCTCGGCCGGGTCGGCCAGGGCCTGGACCAGGAGTTCGCCGATCCGGTCGGCGAACTCCGCGGGCAGGTCGATCAGGCCGCCCCAGGCGTTCGGCCGGTCGAGGGCAGCTGCGCGGCCGAGCCCCCACACCTGGGCCTGGGCGGCGTCGGCGGCCCGGGTGACTGTCCACACGGGAGTGTCCGGAAGGGACCGCAGCAGGGCGAGGGTCGCCGCCACCGCGGGCGGGACGGCGCCCGTTCCCGGGGTGAGAGCCAGCAGAGAGAGGACAGCGTCGACAGTCCGGCCCGCTTCGGCGAGGGCGCCGTCGGCCGGGTCGTCGAGCCGCGTGACTTCGACTCCGCGTGCGGTGAGGGCCGCTTCGACCTGGTCGCCCAGGCGGGTTTCCGCGGCCGGGACGGCCAGCAGCCAGCGCCCTGACGGCGTCGCGGCGGTTTCGGGGACCGATTCCCAGCCGATCCGGTACCGCCATCCGTCCACGACGGACTCTTCGGTGTGCTGCCGCCGCCAGGACGACAGCGCGGGGAGCAACGCGGTCAGGGACGCGCGCTGGTCGTCGTCGATGGCCAGGGCGCCGGCCAGCTCGCCGACATCCTCGCGCTCGACGGCCGACCAGAACGCGGTGTCCGACGCCGGGGAGGCCGGTTCCAGCCAGTAGTGCTCGTGCTGGAAGGCGTAGGTGGGGAGGTCCACGCGCCCGGCGGGGGCGAAGACCGTGGTCAGGTCGGCGGAGGCACCGTTGGCGAACAGGGTCGCCAGGGCGGTCAGGGCCGCTTCGCCGTCGGGGCGGTCGCGCCGCAGGGACGGCACCACGACAGCGTCTCCGGCCAGGCTGTCGCGGGCCATCGAGCTGAGGACGCCGTCGGGTCCGAGCTCCAGGAAGAACCGGGCGCCGTCGGCCTCCAGGGTTCTGACGCCGTCGGCGAACCGGACGGCTTCCCGGACGTGCCGGACCCAGTAGTCCGCGGTGAACGGCTCGGCGAGAGCACCGCTCACATTCGAGAGCACCGGTATTTCCGCCGGGTGGTAGGTGACCTTGTCGGCGGCCGCGCGGAACTCGTCCAGCATCGGATCGAGGTGCGGGGAGTGGAAGGCGTGGCTGACGCTGAGCCGCCTGGTCTTGACGCCCCGCCCGGCGAATTCCGCGGCGACGGCGAGGACTTCGGATTCGTCGCCGGAGACGACGACCGACGCCGGGCCGTTGATCGCGGCAATCGAGACGCGGTCCCCGAGCCGCGGCCGGACGTCGGCCTCCGGCGCCGCGATCGACACCATCGCGCCGCCCTTCGGCAACGCCTGCATCAGCGCGGCCCGCGCCGACACGAGCAGGCAGGCGTCTTCCAGGGAGAACACTCCGGCGACGTGCGCGGCGGCCAGTTCGCCGATCGAGTGCCCGGCGACGAACGACGGCCGGACGCCCCACGACTCGAACAGCCGGTACAGCGCGACCTCGACGGCGAAGAGGGCGGGCTGGGTGAAGCCGGTCTCGTCCAGGCCGGGCGCTTCGCCGAAGACGACATCGCGGACGGGCACGGTGAACTCGGCGCAGATCCGGTCGAACGCGGCGGCATAGACGGGGAACCGCTCGTAGAGTTCGCGGCCCATGCCGGCCCGCTGCGCGCCTTGGCCGGTGAAGAGGATCGCGAGGCGGCCGGAAGCCGCGGTCCCGCGGACGACACCGGGCGAGGACTCCCCGGCGGCTAGGGAGTGAAGTCCAGCGAGCAGGTCGGCTTGGTTGCCGCCGAGCACGACGGCACGGTCTTCGAACCGCGCGCGGGTGGCGAGCAGAGCCCCGGCGATGCTTGTGGGGGTGGTGGTGGATGCGGCGAAGTCACGCGCCTGCTCTTGCTCGGCCGACAGCACCGCCAAAAGCTTCCGGGCCTGGGCTCGCAACGCCGGTTCACCCTTCGCCGACAGCGCCCAAGCCACCGCCGGCGGCTCCGGCGTCACCACCACCGCAGCCGGGGCCGGCTCCGACGGGAGCTCCAGGATCGCGTGCGCATTGGTGCCGGAGATACCGAACGCCGACACCGCCGCGCGGCGCGGGCGGTCCGCCGTTGGCCACGGGCGTTGCTCGGTGAGCAGCTCGACCGCTCCCGATGTCCAGTCCACCCGGGTCGAGGGGGCGTCCACGTGCAACGTCTTCGGCAGCACGCCGTGGCGCAACGCCTGCACCATCTTGATCACCCCGGCCACCCCGGCGGCCGACTGCGTGTGGCCGATGTTCGACTTCAGCGATCCCAGCCACAGCGGCGTTTCCCGGTCTTGACCGTAGGTGGCAAGGAGCGCCTGGGCCTCGATCGGGTCACCCAGTGTCGTCCCGGTTCCGTGCGCTTCCACCACGTCCACATCGGACGGACGCAGGCCCGCGCTCGCCAGGGCCGCCCGGATCACCCGCTGCTGCGAAGGACCGTTCGGCGCGGTCAGGCCGTTCGACGCGCCGTCGGAATTGACCGCCGAACCGCGCAGGAGCGCCAGGACCTCGTGGCCGTTGCGGCGCGCGTCCGACAGCCGCTCCAGGACCACCATTCCGGCGCCCTCGCTCCAGCCGGTGCCGTCGGCGGCGTCCGCGAACGCCTTGCAGCGGCCGTCCGCGGACAACCCGCGCTGGCGGCTGAACTCGACGAAGATGTCCGGTGTGCCGAGGACCGCGACGCCGCCGGCCAGCGCCAGGTCACATTCGCCCTGCCGCAGCGCCTGCCCGGCCAGGTGCAGCGCGACCAGCGACGACGAACACGCCGTGTCCACCGTGACCGCGGAGCCCTCCAGACCCAGGTGGTAGGCGACCCGCCCGGACAGCACGCTGCCCGCGTTGCCGGTCAGCAGGTGCCCTTCGACGCCGTCCGCGGCCGGTGCGCCCGTCGCGTACCCGGAGTGGGCGGCGCCGACGAACACGCCGGTGTTGCTGCCGCGCAGCGTGCCCGGGTCGATGCCCGCGCGTTCGAAGGCCTCCCACGAGACTTCCAGGAGCAGCCGCTGCTGCGGGTCCATCGCCAGGGCTTCGCGCGGCGAAATCCCGAAGAACGCCGCATCGAACTGCGCGGCACCGGGCAGGAAGCCGCCTCCGGTGGCGTAGAACGTGCCCGGGTGCGCCGGGTCCGGGTGGTACAGCTCGTCGACGGGCCAGCCGCGGTCGGCCGGGAACCCGCCGATCGCGTCGCGGCCTTCGGCCACCAGCCGCCACAGGGCGTCCGGCGAATCGACGTCACCCGGGTAGCGGCAGCTCATCGCGACGATCGCGATCGGATCGTCGCCGGCGGCGCGCGCGGCCGGGACCGCCGGCTCAGCGGCGAATTCGCCGTGCAGGAACCGGGCCAGGACTTCGGGGTTCGGGTAGTCGAAGACGAGCGTCGCCGGCAGCGTGCGGCCGAGCGCGGTGGCCAGCCGGTTGCGCAGCTCCACCGACGTCAGGGAGTCGAAACCGGTGTCCTTGAACGCCTTCGCGGGATCGACGGCCTCGGGGCTCGCGTGCCCCAGCACCGCCGCGACGTGCTTGCGGACCAGCTCCAGCAACCGGTGCCGGGCCTCTTCGGGGGCCAGGCCGGTCCAGCCGTCGTCGATGACGGCGGCGGCCGCGGCCCGGCGAACCGGCGTGCGCACGAGGCCGCGCCACAGCGGGGCGGGGTCGCCGGCCGCGCGCAGGGCGGCGAGATCCAGGTGCAGCGGCACGGCGACCGGCGCGCCGAGCCCGATGGCGGCGTCCATCGCGGCCAGCGCGTCCTCCGTGGACAGTGGACGGATGCCCGAGCGCTCGATGCGGCTGCGGTCGCGGTCGCCGAGCTTCCCGGTCATCGCGCTGCTCAGCGCCCACTGTCCCCAGGCGAGGGAAACCGCGGGCAGCCCTTCGGACCGCCGCCGCACGGCGAGGGCGTCCAGCGCGCTGTTCGCCGCGGCGTACCCGCTCTGGCCGGCCGCGCCGACGATCCCGGCGACCGAGGAGAACAGGACGAACCAGGCCAGGTCGTGGTCCCGGGAAAGCCTGTCGAGCGCCGACGCGCCGTCCACTTTGGCGCGAAGCACCGAGGCCACCCGGGCCGGTGTCTGCGCTTCGAGCACGCCGTCGTCGAGGATCCCGGCGGCGTGCACCACCCCGATCAGCGGCTGCCCGGCGGGGATCGCCCGCAGCACGTCCGCCACGAACCCGGGCTCGGCCACGTCGCCGGCGACCACGATCGCCTCGGCGCCGAGCGCGGTCAGTTCTTCCCGCAGCGCGGCGGCACCGGGGGCGTCCGGGCCCCGCCTGCTCACCAGCACCAGCCGCCGGACACCGGGACGACGTGCCAGGTGCCGGGCCACGGCGGCGCCGAGCGTGCCGGTGCCGCCGGTGACGAGCACGGTCCCCACCGGCTCCGGCCGCGGCAGCGTGAGCACGTTCTTGCCGACGTGCCGGGCCTGGCTGACGAACCGGAACGCCTCGGCCGCCCGGCCGAGTTCCCACGCGCGCACCGGCAACGGCGTCAGCTCGCCGCGGCCGAAGGCGGCCAGGAGGTCGGCGAGGATGGCCGCGATCCGGTCCGGGCCGGGGTCCCCGAGGTCGAAACTGTGGTGACCGGGGCCCTCGCGGACGTCGGTCTTGCCCAGCTCGACGAACTGACCGCCGGGCGCGAGCAGCTCCAGCGAGGCGTCGATGAACGGCCCGGTCAGGGAGTTCAGGACGACGTCGACGGGCCCGAACTTCTCCCGGAAGGCCAGGGTGCGGGAGCTCGCCAGGTGGGTGTCGTCGAGGCCGAGCTCGCGCAGCACGGCGTGCTTGCCCTCGCTCGCCGTCGCGAACACCTCGGCGCCCTTCCAGCGGGCCAGCTGCACCGCGGCCATCCCGACCCCGCCGGCCGCCGCGTGGATGAGCACCGACTGCCCGGCGCCGAGCCCGCCGAGGTCGAAGAGGCCGTAGTAGGCGGTCACGAAGGCCACCGGCACGGTCGCCGCCTCGGCGAACGTCCAGCCGGCCGGGATCCGCGCCAGCCGGCGGGCATCGGCCGTGGCGCGGGGCGCGAAGGCGTCGTCGACCAGGCCGAACACGCGGTCCCCGACGGCGAGGTCGCGGACCCCGGAGCCGATTTCGACGACCACGCCCGCCGCTTCGGAACCAAGCCGCGCTTCCGGGTCGGGGTACATGCCGAGGGAGATGAGCACGTCCCGGAAGTTCAGCCCGGCCGCGCGCACCTCGATCCGGACGTCGCGCTCGCCGAGCGGCGCCTCGGCCGTCTCGGCCAGTGCCAGGCCGTCGGTGGTGCCGGTGCCGGTGGTGACGAGCTGCCACGCGCCCGCGGCGGGCGGGGTCAGCGGCAGCGCGCTCGCCCGCCGCAGCCGGGGTGCCGACGCGGTGCCTTCCCGGAGCGCCAGCTGCGGTTCGCCGAAGGCGTCCACAGTAGACAGCAGGTCACCGGACCGCGGGTCGTCGTCGACGTCGACCAGGAGGAACCGGCCCGGGTGTTCCGACTGCGCGGACCGCACCAGGCCGCCGGCGGCCGCCGCGGCCAGGTCGCCGTCGGCCGCTCCGCGGGTGACGAACACGAGCCGGCCCGGCCGCTCCTCGGCGAGCCAGGTCTGCAGTCTTTCCAGGACCTCGACGGTGGTTTCGCGGACGTCGTCCCCGGTGACGGGCGCGAAGACGAGGTCCTCGCCCGCCGCCGCGGGGTCGGCGGTGACCGGGGTCCAGACCGGCTCGAACAGCGTGCCGGGGACGGTTTCCGCGGGCGCGGCGACCGCGCGCAGCAGCAGCGAGCCGACGGTCACCACGGGCGCACCGGTGGCGTCCCACGCGGTGAGCGCGACGGCGTTCTCCCCCGCCGGCGACAGCCGGACCCGCAGCCCGGTGGCGCCGGTGGCGTGGACCGCGGCGCGCGTGAAGGAGAACGGGACCCGGGCCGAACCGTCGTCCGGGGTGACGATGCCGAGGCCCAGCGGGTGCAGGGCGGCGTCGAGCAGGGCCGGGTGCACCGCGAAGCCGGCGGCGTCGAACGGCTCGGGCAGCGCCACTTCGGCGTACACGTCGGTGCCGTTCCGCCAGACGCGGGTGAGGCCGCCGAAAGCGTCGCCGTAGTTGAAGCCCATCGCGGCGAGCCGCGGGTACAGCCCGGTGATGTCGACCGGCTCGGCTCCCGGCGGCGGCCACTCGGCGGCGCTTTCCCGGGGCAGGGGCGCGGGGCTGACGCTGCCGGTGGCGTGCTGCGTCCAGTCGGCGTCGGCGGACCGCGAGTGCACCGCGATCGGGCGGCGCCCGGCGGCGTCGGCCGGGCCGGCCGAGACCTGGACGGTGACCGCGCCGCGGGCGGGCAGCACCAGGGGCGCGGCGAAGGTCAGCTCGTCGACGACCGCGCAGCCCACCTGGTCACCGGCCTGCACCACGAGTTCGAGCAGCGCGGTGCCGGGGACCAGGACGGTCCCGGCCAGCGCGTGCCCCGCCAGCCACGGGTGCGTCTCCAGCGACAGTCGTCCACTGAGGACGGTACCTTCGCCGCCGGCCAGGTCGACCGCCGCGCCGAGCAGCGGGTGCTCGAGCGTGCCCATGCCGACCGCGCCGAGGTCGCCCCGGGCCGTCCGGGCACGCGGCCAGTAGCGCTCGCGCTGGAAGGGATAGGTCGGGAGGTCGATGCGGCGGCCGCCGGGGAAGAACGCGGCCCAGTCGACGTCGACACCGTGGACGTGAACAGTGCTCAACGCCGAGAGCAGCGCTCTCTCTTCGGAGCGGTCGCGCCGCAGGGCCGGGACGGCGGTGCCGTCGACCAGCGCGCTGAGCACGCCGTCGGGGCCCAGCTCCAGGAACACGCCGACGCCCGCGGCTTTCAGCGTCTCGAGGCCATCGGCGAACCGGACGGCTTCCCGGGCGTGCCGCACCCAGTAGCCGGCGGTGAACGGCTCAGCGAGAGCACCGCTCACATTCGAGAGCACCGGTATCTGCGCCGGGTGGTACGTGAGGGTTTCGGCGACCGCGCGGAACTCCGCCAGCATCGGATCCATCAGCGGCGAGTGGAACGCGTGGCTGACCTTCAACCGCTTGGTCTTGGGGAACTGGGCGGCGATCGCCAGGACCGCCGCTTCCTCGCCGGAGATCACCACCGAGTGCGGGCCGTTCACCGCGGCGATCGAAACGCCTTCGGTCAGGGGAATCTCGGACTCCGGGGCGGCGATGGACACCATCGCGCCCCCGGCGGGCAGGGCCTGCATCAGCGACGCGCGGGCGGCCACCAACCGGCAAGCGTCCTCAAGGGACAGCACCCCGGCGACGTGCGCGGCGGAAATCTCCCCGATCGAATGCCCGGCCACGAAATCCGGGCGCACGCCGAACGACTCGACCAGCCGGAACAGCGCCACCTCCACCGCGAACAACGCGGGCTGGGTGAACTCGGTCCGGTCGAGCAGCTCGGCGTCGTCGAACGCGGCCCGCAGGTCCGGGAAGTGGGCACAGACCTCGTCGAAGGCTCTGGCGTAGACCGGGAAACGCTCGTAGAGGCCCTCGCCCATGCCGGCCCGCTGGGCACCTTGGCCGGTGAAGAGGACCGCGAGCACCGCGTCCGGGTCGGCGGTACCGGTGACGACGTCGTCGCCCAGCAGCACCGCGCGGCGGCCGAGCCGGGCCCGGGTGGTGGCCAGCGAGAAGCCGACGTCCACCGGGTTCGCGTCCGGGAGCCGGGCGAGCAGGGTGCCGAGGGCCGCGTCGTCGTGGGCGGAGAGGACGAACGGCAGCAGCGCGTCCGTCGGCTCGGGTTCCGGTTGCGGCACAGCGCCCGGCGCCTGTTCGAGGATCGTGTGCACGTTGGTGCCGCTGACCCCGAACGCCGAAACGGCGGCCCGGCGCGGCCGGTCGCGCTCCGGCCAGTCGCGGGCTTCGGTGAGCAGCTCGACCGCACCGGCCGACCAGTCCACTTGGGACGACGGCGCGTCGACGTGCAGCGTCTGCGGCAGAACGCCGTGTCGCAGGGCCTCGACCGTCTTGATCACGCCGGCCATCCCGGCCGCCGCCTGCGTATGCCCCAGGTTGGACTTCACCGACCCGAGCCACAGCGGCTCGTCGCGGCCCTGGCCGTAGGTGGCGAGCAGCGCCTGCGCCTCGATCGGGTCGCCCAGCCGGGTGCCCGTGCCGTGCGCCTCCACCGCGTCGACGTCCGAAGTGGACAGACCGGCGCCGGCGAGCGCGGCCCGGATCACCCGCTGCTGCGAGGGACCGTTCGGGGCGCTCAGTCCGTTGGACGCGCCGTCCTGGTTGACCGCCGAACCGCGGACCACGGCGAGAATCGAGTGGCCGTTGCGCTGTGCGTCCGACAGCCGCTCCAGCAGCACCAGGCCGACGCCCTCGCCCCAGCCGGTGCCGTCGGCGGCGTCGGCGAACGCCTTGCAGCGGCCGTCGGAAGCGAGGCCGCGCTGGCGGGCGAACTCCAGGAACGCCATCGGCTCGGCCATGATCGCCACGCCGCCCGCGAGCGCCAGCGAACACTCGCCCTGCCGCAGCGACTGCGCGGCCAGGTGCATCGCGACCAGCGCCGACGAGCACGCGGTGTCCACCGTGACGGCGGGGCCCTCCAGCCCGAAGGTGTAGGACAGCCGCCCGGACATCACGCTGGGCGCCTCGCCGGTGAGCAGGTACCCCTCCGAGCCGGCCTCGAGACCGGCGCCGTACCCGGAGCTGCTGGCCCCGACGAAGACGCCGGTCGCGCTGCCGCGCAGGGCCGCCGGGTCCAGCCCGGCCCGCTCGAACACCTCCCACGAGGTCTCCAGCAGCACCCGCTGCTGCGGGTCCATCGCGAGGGCTTCCCGCGGTGAGATGCCGAAGAAGGCCGCGTCGAATTCGGCCGCGTCGTCCACGAAGCCGCCGACCTCGGCGAATTCCGCGTCGCCGAAGGAGGCCATGTCCCAGCCGCGGTCGACGGGGAACGCCGTCAGCGCGTCGACGCCGCCGGCGACCAGCCGCCAGAGGTCTTCCGGCGAGCGCACGCCGCCGGGGAACCGGCAGCCCATCGCCACGATCGCGATCGGCTCGTCGGTGGCGGCGGCCGTGGTGGTGACCACCGCGGTCTCGGTGCGGCCGAGCAGCAGCCGGTGCAGTTCCGCGGCGAGCGCGGCCGGGTTCGGGTGGTCGAACACCAGCGTCGCGGGCAGGGTCAGCCCCGTCGCCGCGTTGATCCGGTTGCGCACTTCGACGGCGGTCAGCGAGTCGAAGCCGAGTTCGCGGAACGCCCGGGCGGCCGGGACCGCGGTCGCCGAATCGTGCCCGAGCACCGACGCGGCCTGGCCGCGCACGAGGTCCAGCAGCAGCCGGCGCGCCTCGGCCTCGCCCAGCCCGGCGATCCGCCGGGCCAGCGCGGGCCGCTCGGTCTCGGGCTCTTCGGAGAGCAACGCGCGGACTTCGGGGATGTCCTCGATCAGCGGACGCCGCCGGGACAGCGTGAAACCGGGGGTGAACCGGGCCCAGTCGACGTCGGCGACGGCCAGGAAGACCTCCCGCGCGTCGAGGGCCTGGCAGAGCGCCTCGACCGCCGCTTCCGGCGCCATCTCGCGCAGGCCACGGCGACGCAGCTGGTCCTCCAGCTCGACGTCGCCCGCCATGCCGCCGCCGCCCCAGAAACCCCAGGCAACCGAGGTCGCGGCGGCCCCGCGGGCCCGGCGCTGCTCGGCGAGGGCGTCGAGGTAGGCGTTGCCCGCCGCGTACGCGCCCTGGCCGCCGCTGCCCCACACCCCGGCGTTGGAGGAGAAGAGCACGAAGGCGTCGAGGTCGTCGCCGAGCAGTTCGTCCAGGTTGCGGGCGCCGGCGACCTTGCCCTCGATCACGGCGGCGAACTCGGCCGGGGTGGTGTCGAGCACCGCCGTGGCCTGCGGCAGTCCGGCCGCGTGCACGACCGCGCGCACCGGCTCGTCCAGGCCCGTCAGCAGCGCGGCGAGCGCGTCGCGGTCGGCGACGTCGCACGCGGCGATCGTCACCCGAGTCCCCATTGTGGACAGTTCGGCTTCGAGGTCGGCCGCGCCGGGGGCGTCCGGGCCGCGGCGGCTGGTGAGCACCAGGTGCCCGGCGCCGTCGGCGGCCAAGCGGCGGGCGACGTGGCCGCCCAGCGCGCCGGTGCCGCCGGTGATCAGGACCGTGCCGCGCGGCTTCCACCGCTGCGCAGGCGGGGTGAAGGGCGCACGGACCAGGCGCCGGACGAGCAGCCCGGACGGCCCGATCGCAAGCTGGTCCTCATCGTCCACTCCGGACAGTGCCGCCGCCAGCAGCGGCGCGGTCGTGGCGTCCGGCTCGGCGGGCAGGTCGACCAGGCCACCCCAGATCCCGGGTAGCTCCAGGCCGATCACCCGGCCCAGGCCCCAGGTCATCGCCTGGGCGGGCGAGACGCCGGTGACGGCGCCGCGGGTCAGCAGCCACAACGGCGTTTCGCTCCCGGCCATCGCCTTGGCCAGCGCGAGGTTCGCGACGGCTCCGGCGGTTTCGTCGAGGGCGAGCAGCGAGACGACCCCGGCATACCCCTCGGCGCCGGTGAACTCGGAGGTCACGACCGGCTCGGCGCCGTGGGCGGCGAGGGCGGCCGGGACACCGGCGTCGTCACCGCCCGGGACGACGACCAGCCAGCGCCCGGCCAGCTCCGGCGCGGACGGGGTGGCGACCGGCTTCCACTCGACGCGGTAGCGCCAGGAGTCCACTTCGGACGCGGTGCGGGCCCGGTCGCGCCAGCGGGTCAGCGCGGGCAGGACTTCGGCCAGGGTGCTGCCGGGAGCGATGTCGAGGGTGCCCGCGACGGTGTCGAGGTCGAGACCGTCCACGGCGGCCCAGAACGCGGCATCCACGGGATCCGCGGCCGTGGCTGTGCCCGCGTCGAGCCAATAGCGACGACGCTGGAACGCGTAGGTCGGCAGCTCGACGCGGTGGGCGCCGGGGAACGCGGGCGTCCAGTCGACGGCGACCCCGCGCACGTGCGCTTCGCCGAGCGACCGGAGGAACCGTTCGTACCCGCCGTCGTCACGGCGCAGGGAGCCGAGCGCTTCGACGCCCTCGGTCTCGCCGATCGCCGTGGTCAGCACGGGGTGCGGGGAGGACTCGACGAACGTGGCGAAGCCTTCCGCGGCCAGGGTGCTGACCGCGGTGTCGAGCCGGACGGTCTCGCGGAGGTTGGTGTACCAGTACCGCGCGTCCAGCTCGGCGCCGTCGAGCCAGGTGCCGGTGACGGTCGAGAAGAACGCGATGTCGCCGGTCCGCGGCCGGATCGGGGCCAGCACGTCGAGGAGTTCGGCGCGCAGCCGCTCGACCTGCGCCGAGTGGGACGCGTAGTCGACAGGAATCCGCTTGGCACGCAAACCGTCCGCTTCGCACGCGGCGATCAGGGCGTCCAGCGCCGCGGGCGCACCGGAGACGACGACGGCGGCCGGGCCGTTCACCGCGGCGATCGACAACCCGTCCGTCAGCCGGCCCTCGACGTCCGCCAGGGGTGCCGCGACGGACACCATCCCGCCCGCACCGGCCAGGGCCAGGATCGCCCTGCTCCGCAGCGCGACCACGCGCGCACCGTCCTCAAGGGACAGCGCACCGGACACGACCGCCGCGGCGATCTCGCCCTGCGAATGCCCGACGACGGCTTCCGGCACCACGCCGAAAGACCGCCACAGCTCGGCCAGCGACACCATCACGGCCCACAACGCGGGCTGCACGACGTCGACGCGCGCCAGCGCCTCGGCGTCGGCCAGGACGTCCCGCAACGACCAGTCCACAAAGGCCGTCAAGGCAGCAGCGCACTCGTCGAGCCGGGCCGCGAACGCCGGCGACGACTCCGCCAGCTCCAGAGCCATCCCGGCCCACTGCGAACCCTGCCCGGGGAACACGAGCGCGGTACGGCCGGGCGCGACCGTGCCGGTGACCACGTTCGGCGCCGGGAGCCCTTCGGCCAGCGCGGAAAGCCCGTTGGACAACGCCGCTCGGTCACCGGTGACGACCGCGCGGTGCGGGAAGGCAGTGCGCGAAGTGGCCAGCGAGAACGCGATGTCCGCCACGCTGTCCTCGCACTCCCGGAGAGCAGCGGCTTGCGCCTGCAGCGCTTCGGGTGACCTGGCGGACAGCACCCACGGCACGACCGCGGGTTCGGGCGTGGGCGCCGGGCCGGGGTCGCCCTGTTCGAGGATGACGTGGGCGTTCGTGCCGGAGATGCCGAACGACGAGATCGCGGCCCGCCGCGGCCGCGGCCGTTCCCACGGACGCGACTCATCGAGCAGCCGCACCGCGCCGCTGTCCCAGTCCACATGGGACGACGGCGTATCGGCGTGCAGCGTGCGCGGCATCTGCCCGTGCCGCAGGGCCTGCACGGTCTTGATCACGCCGGCGACGCCGGCCGCCGCCTGGGTGTGGCCGATGTTCGACTTGAGCGAGCCGAGCCACAACGGCTCGTCGCGGTCCTGGCCGTAGGTGGCGAGCAGGGCCTGCGCCTCGATCGGGTCGCCCAGCGCGGTGCCGGTGCCGTGCGCCTCGACCAGATCCACGTCCGATGTGGACAGTCCGGCGTCGGCGAGGGCCGCCCGGATGACGCGCTGCTGAGCCGGGCCGCTGGGCGCGCTGAGCCCGTTGGACGCACCGTCCTGGTTGAGCGCGCTGCCGCGCAGCACGGCGAGCACCGGGTGCCCGAGCCGCCGGGCGTCGGACAGCCGCTCGACCAGCACCAGCCCGGCGCCCTCGGCCATGCCCATGCCGTCGGCCCCGGCCCCGAACGCCTTGCAGCGGCCGTCGGCGGCCAGCCCGCGCTGGCGGCTGAAGGCGGTGAACGACGACGGCGTCACCATCACCGCGACCCCGCCCGCGAGGGCCAGCGAGCACTCCCCGCGGCGCAGCGCCTGCGCGGCCAGGTGCAGCGCGACCAGCGACGAGGAGCAGGCGGCGTCGACGGTCAGCGCCGGTCCTTCCAGCCCGAGCGTGTAGGCGATCCGGCCGGACAGCACGCTCGACACGCTGCCGGTGAGCAGGTGCCCTTCGAGGCCGTCCGGGATGTCCCGCATCCGGGCGTGGTAGTCCTGGTAGTTGGCGCCGACGAAGACACCCGCCGGCTCGCCGCGCAACGTGGCCGGGTCGATCCCGGCGTGCTCGATCGCCTCCCACGAGACCTCCAGCAGGAGCCGCTGCTGCGGATCCATGGCCAGTGCTTCGCGCGGCGAGATGCCGAAGAACCCGGCGTCGAAGTCGGCGACGTCGTGCAGGAAGCCGCCTTTGCGGACCGTCGACGTCCCCTGCTCGTCGGCGTCGCCGCCGAACAGCTTCGCGAGGTCCCAGCCGCGGTCGGCGGGGAAGCCGGAGATGGCGTCGCGGCCTTCGGCGACCAGGGTCCACAGGTCGTCCGCGGACCGCACGCCGCCCGGGTACCGGCAGCCCATGCCGATGATGGCGATCGGGTCGTCGGCGTCGGCCGCCCGTGTGACGACGGCGGGCCCGGTGCGGGTGCCGAGAACGGCGTCCCGCAGGTGCGCGGCCAGCCGCCGCGGGGTCGGGTGGTCGAAGACGAGCGTTGCGGGCAGCCGCACGCCGGTCGCGGCGGCGATCCGGTTCCGCACGTCCAGCGCGGTCAGCGAGTCGAAGCCGAGGTCGGTGAACGGCCGGTCCGGGTCGACGGCGGTGCCGCCGTCGTGCCCGAGCACCGCGGCGGCCTGGGTGCGGACCAGGTCCAGCAGCAGCCGGTCGACGTCGTCGCCGGACAGCCCGGCGAGCTGCTGGGCCAGCGGTGTGGCCTCGGGCGCCGGGGCTTCCTGCGGACGGCGGACCTGCGGCAGGTCGTCGAATAACGGGCGGGCGCGGCCGGCGGTGAAGACCGGCAGGAACCGGGCCCAGTCCACGTCGGCGAGCACGGTGAACGTCTCGTCGTGACCGAGGGTTTCGTGCAGCGCGGCGATGGCCGTGGCCGGGTCCATCAGCGGCAGCCCGCGGCGGGCCAGCTGCCCGGAGTCGACGCCCTCGGACATCCCGCCCCGGCCCTCGATCTCCGTCGGCGCCCAGACGCCCCAGGCGATCGACGTCGCGGTCGCGCCGCGGGCCCGGCGCTGTTCGGCGAGGGTGTCGAGGAAGGTGTTCGCGGCGGAGTAGGCCGCGTGGTCGCCGCTGCCCCACACCCCGGCGATCGAGGAGAACAGCACGAACCGGTCGAGGTCGTCGCCGAGCAGCTCGTCGAGGTGCCGGGCCCCGGCGACCTTCGCCCGGACCACCTCGGCGAACCCCGGCAAGCTCGTCTCGGTCACCGGCAGCAGCTCGACCGTGCCCGCGGCGTGGAACACCGAGCGGACCGGCTCGCCGAGGCCGGCCAGCAGCGCGGCGAGGGCGTCGCGGTCGGCGACGTCGCAGCGGGCGAGGGTGACGCGGGTGCCGAGTGCCGCCAGCTCGGCGGCGAGGTCACGGGCGCCGGGCGCGTCCGGTCCGCGGCGGCCGGTGAGGACCAGGTGTCCGGCGCCTTCCGCGGCGAGCCAGCGGGCGACGTGCGTGCCGAGCGCGCCGGTGCCGCCGGTGACCAGGATCGTGCCCTCGGGCCGCCAGTCCCGCGGCCGGTCGCCCCGGCTCGCCGGGCGCAGCCGCCGGACGCGCAGGCCGCCCGGCCGGACGGCGAGCTGGTCCTCGTCGCCGCGGGCGGCGAGGATCCGGCCGAGCCGGTCGAGGTCGGCCGCGCCGGGTTCCGGCGTCAGGTCGATCAGGCCGCCCCAGCGGTCGGCGTGTTCCAGCGCGAGGACGCGGCCGAGGCCCCAGAGCAGCGACTGCTCGAGGCCGGGCAGCTCGTCGGTGGGCCCGGTGCGGACCGCGCCGCGGGTCAGCACCCACAGCGGGGCGGCGATCCCGGCGTCGCCCAGTGCCTGCACCAGCACGAGGGTGAGGATCAGCCCGGCCGGACTCTCCGGGAACTCCGGGTGCGGGCCTTCGTCGGCGGCGAGCAACGACAGCACGCCGTCGTACGGCCCGGTGAACCGCCCGGCCAGCGCGGCGCGGTCGTCGGCCGGGGTCAGGACGAGGGTCTCGACGTCGGCGGTGCGCGCGAGGGTGTCCACGACGTCCTGGCCGCTGCTGCCGTCGGCGCGGACGACCAGCCAGCGCCCCGACGGCGTCGCGGCGGGCAGGTCCGCGGCCTGCCAGGCGATCCCGTACCGCCAGGAGTCCACAGTGGATTCGACGGTCCGGCGGCGGCGCCACGCGGCCAGTGCCGGGAGGACCTCGTCCAGCGGCGCGTCGGCGGCCACGCCGAGGGTGCCCGCGAGGTCGTCGCGGTCCACGAGGTCCCAGAACCCCGCGTCGGCGGGCGCTTCGCGTTCGGTGCGCAGCCAGAAGCTCTCGCGCTGGAACGCGTAGGTGGGCAGGTCCACGCGGCTCGCGCCGGGGAACGCCGGGGTCCAGTCGACCGGGACGCCGGCGCAGTGCGCCTCGCCGAGGGCCCGCTGGAACCGGGCGAGGCCACCGTCGCCGCGGCGCAGGGTGCCCAGCGCGGTCGCCGTTTCGCCGATGGCCATGGTCAGCACGGGGTGCGGGGAGGCTTCGACGAACGTGCCGAAGCCGCGGCCGGCCAGTGCGCGCACGGCGTCGTCGAGCAGCACGGTCCGGCGGAGGTTGGTGTACCAGTACAGCGCGTCGAGTTCGGCGCCGTCGGCCCAGTCGCCGGTGACGGTGGAGAAGAACCCCGTCTCGGCGGTCCGCGGGGTGATCGGGGCGAGGACACTCAGCAGTTCGTCGCGGATCTCCTCGACCTGCGCCGAGTGCGAGGCGTAGTCCACCGGGATCCGCTTGGCGCGGATGCCGTCGGCCGCGCAGGACGCGAGCAGCGCTTCGAGGGCGTCCGGCGCGCCGGAGACCACCACGGCGGCCGGGCCGTTCACCGCGGCGATCGAGAGTCCTTCGGTCAGCCGTCCCTCGACGGTTTCGAGCGACGCGGCCACCGAGACCATGCCGCCGCGTCCGGCCAGCGCGAGAATAGCCTTGCTCCGCAACGCCACCACGCGAGCGCCGTCCTCAAGGGACAGTGCACCCGCGACGACGGCGGCGGCGATCTCGCCCTGCGAGTGCCCCAGCACGGCGTCCGGCACCACGCCGTACGACCGCCACAGCTCCGCCAGCGACACCATCACGGCCCACAGCGCGGGCTGCACGACATCGACTTGCTCAAGGGCCTTCGCATCGGCCAGGACGTCCCGCAGCGACCAGTCCACAAAGGAGCCGAGTGCGGCCGCGCATTCGTCAAGCCGGGCCGCGAACACCGGCGACGATTCCGCCAGCTCCAGGGCCATCCCGGCCCACTGGGACCCCTGGCCGGGGAACACCAGCGCCACCTTGCCCGGCTTCCCGGCGACGCCGGACACCACGGCCTCGTCCGGCGCACCGGCAGCGACGGCGGCGAGCCCGCGAAGCAGCTCGTCCCGGTCGCCGCCGACCACGACGGCCCGGTGTTCGAACCGCGCGCGCGTCACGGCCAGCGAGTAGCCGATCTCGGGCAGTCCGAGATCGTCCACATCGGAGAGCCGGGCCGCCTGCGCGCGCAGGGCTTCCGCCGTGCGGCCCGACAGCACCCACGGGACGACCGCAGGCACCGGAGCAGCCGCCACGGGTTCGACGGGCGGCGCCGCTTCGAGCACGGCGTGCGCGTTGGTGCCGCTGATGCCGAAGGACGACACGGCCGCGCGCCGCGGGTGGTCGCGTTCGGGCCACGCGGACTCGCGGTCGAGCAACCGGAGCGTCCCGGCCGACCAGTCCACTTCGGACGTCGGCCGCCCGGCGTGCTTCGACGCGGGCAGCGTTGCGTGCTGCAGCGCCATGACCGCTTTCATCACCCCGGCGACCCCGGCGGCGGCCTGCGTGTGCCCGATGTTCGACTTCACCGAGCCGAGCCAGAGCGGCTGTTCCGGCGACCGGCCGCGGCCGTAGGTCTCCAGCAGCGCCTGCGCCTCGATCGGGTCGCCGAGCGGCGTGCCGGTGCCGTGCGCCTCCATCAGGTCGACCTGGCTCGCCGCCACCCGGGCGTTGGCCAGTGCGTCGAGGATGACCCGCTCCTGCGACGGCCCGTTCGGGGCGCTGAGGCCGGTGGACGCGCCGTCGGAGTTGACCGCCGAGCCGCGCACGACCGCGAGCACCGGGTGCCCGTGGCGCTGGGCATCCGACAGCCGTTCCAGCACCAGCATCCCGGCGCCCTCGGCGGCGCCGAAGCCGTCAGCGTCCGCGGAGAACGGCTTGCACCGGCCGTCCGGCGACAGCGCCCGCTGCCGGCTGAGCTCGATGAGGATGCCCGGCGTCGCCATCACGGTGACACCACCGGCCAGCGCCAGCGAACACTCGTCGCGGCGCAGCGCCTGCACCGCCCAGTGCAGCGCGACCAGCGACGACGAGCACGCGGTGTCGACGGTGACCGCGGGCCCCTCCAGGCCGAGGACGTAGGCGATCCGGCCGGAGGCGACGCTGGTGATCGTGCCGGTGAGCAGGTGCCCCTCGACCGACTCGGGCACCTGGTGCGAACTCGGCGCGTAGTTCTGCTGCATGGCTCCGACGAACACGCCGGTGCGGCTGGCCCGCAGCGACCGCGGGTCGATGCCGCCGCGTTCGAGGGCCTCCCACGACGTCTCCAGCAGCAGCCGCTGCTGCGGGTCCATGGCCAGCGCCTCGCGCGGGGAGATGCCGAAGAAAGCGGCGTCGAACCGGTCGGCGTCGTGCAGGAACGCCCCGCCGCGCATGGAGAACGTGCCCGGCCGCGACGGGTCCGGGTCGTAGAGCGACGCCCAGTTCCGGTTGGCGGGCAGCTCCCCGACGACGTCGCCGCCCTCGGAAACCAGGCGCCACAACGCTTCCGGCGTCTCGATCCCGCCGGGGAAGCGGCAGCCCATGCCGACGATCGCGATCGGCTCGGTCTCCCGCGCCTCGAAGTCCCGCAACCGCTGCTTGGCCTGGCGCAGGTCCGCGGTGGCCAGCTTCAGGTAGTCGCGGAGCTTGTCCTCGTTCGCCATGTGCCGTCAACTCCGTGCGTTGTCCGCCTGAGGGATCTCAGGACAGGTCGAGCTCCCGATCGAGCAGAGCGAAGATTTCGTCGTCCGAGGCCGCGTCGAGCGGGGCGTCGCCGGCGTCGGTGCCGCCCGCTTCGGCCGCGCCGTCCAGCCGGAACAGCAGGTCGCGCAGCCGGACCTTGACCCGGCCGTGCAGCGGGCCGCCCGGCTCGCCGAACAGCACCTCCTCCAGCCGGTCGAGCCCGGCGAGCACGTCGGTGTCCGCGGGGCTCAGCGCTTCCAGGAGGTGCCCGGCGAGCGCGGCCGGCGTCGGGTAGTCGAAGGCCAGGGTGGTGCGCAGCTTCAGCCCGGTCGCCTCGGCGAGCCGGTTGCGCAGCGCCACCGCGGTCAGCGACTCGAAGCCGAGCTCGGTGAACGCGTCGTCGCCGCCGATCCCGGCCGCGGTGTCGCGGCCGAGCACCGCCGCGGTGTGGTCGCGGACCAGGTCCAGCACCAGTTCCGCGCGGGCGGGCTCGGGCAGCTCGGCCAGCCTCGCGGCCAGGCCGCCCGCGGGACCGGGCCGGGTCGGCGGTTCGGCGTGCGGCGCCCGCACGTACTCCTCGGGCAGCGTCCCCAGGACGACGTTCTCGGCGGAGAACACCGGCCGTCCCACGAGGTCGGTGGCCGAAACCGACACCGAGTCCGGTCCGGTGGCGCGCACCCGGACCCGCAGCGCCTGGGCGCCGGCCGCGTGCAGGGCCAAGCCGCTCCACGAGGACGCGAGCCAGCCGTCGGACTCCGCCGCGGCTGGGAACAGCGCGACCGGCTGCACTGCGGCGTCCAGCAGCGCGGGGTGGATGCCGTAGCCCGCGCCGCTGCCGGCCGGTGCCGGCAGCACCACCTCGGCGAACAGCTCGCCGTCGAGGGACCAGGCGCCGGTCAGGCCGCCGAATTCGGGACCGAGCTCGATGCCGTGCGCCCGCAGGCGGTCGCGGGCGGCTCCGGCGTCCTCGGCGGCCGCTCCCGGCGGCGGCCACGCCCCCGGCTCCGGGCCGGCCGCCGAACCCGCGGTTTCGGCCATGATCCCGGTGGCGTGCCGCGTCCACGGCCCGCCCTGGGCGGCGCCGACCGAGTCGGGCCGGGCGAACACGCCGATCCGGCGGGCGCCGGCGTCGTCGACCGGGCCGATCCGCACCTGCAGGCAGTGCGCCTCTTCGGCGAAGACGACCGGCAGGTGCTGGGTGAGCTCCTCGATCCGGGCGCAGCCCAGCTCGGACGCCGCGTGCAGGGTGAGCTCGACGAGCACCGACGACGGCAGCACGGTCCGGCCGAGCACGGTGTGCCCGGCCAGCCACGGGTGCTGCGCGGCGGACAGGCGGCCGGTGAACAGCCAGCCGCCGTCTTCGGCGAGTTCGACGGCCGCGCCGAGCAGCGGGTGCCCGGCGGCCAGCAGGCCGGCGGCCGCGACCGTGGCGTCCGAACCGGACTCCGGCAGCGCCACCGATTCCGCGCCGCCCGGGAAGGCCGCGGTCCAGTCGACGCTGGCCCCGGAGACGTAGGCCGCGGCGAGAGAGCCGAGGAACGAACGAGGGCCCTCTTCGCGACGGCGGATCGTGCCGAGCACGACGGCCCGGCCGTCGAGGGCGTCGATCGTGTCCTGCACCGCGACCGTGAGCACCGGGTGCGGGCTGATCTCGGCGAAGACGCCGTGGCCCTGCTCGACCAGCCCGCGGGTGGCTTCGTCGAAACGGACCGGGTTGCGCAGGTTGCGGAACCAGTAACGGGCGTCGAGCGCGGCGGTGTCCAGCGGGCCTTCGGTCACCGTCGAGTGGAACGGGACCACAGTGGACACCGGGGCCAGCGGGGCGAGGTCGGCCAGCAGCCGGTCGCGGATGTCGTCGATGTGCCGCGAATGGGCGGCCAGGCCGACCGGGATGCGCCGGGCGCGCACGCCGTCGGCGGTCAGGTCGGCCAGGAGCTCCGCGACCGCTGCGGAGTCCCCGGACACGATCACCCACGAGGGCCCGTTCACCGCTCCGATGTCCAGTCCTTCGCGGCCGGTCAGCCGGGCCCGCACCTCGGCCACCGGCAGCGGCACCGAGATCATGTCGCCGCGGCCGGACAGGGTCGCCTGCGCGCTGCTCCACAGCGCGGCCACGCGCATGCCGTCGGCGTGCGTCAGGGCGCCGGTCGCGCAGGCGGCGGCCACCTCGCCGAGGCTGTGCCCGACGACGGCGGCCGGTTCGACGCCGTGCGCGCGCCACAGCGCGGCCAGCGCCACCATCACCGCGAACAGCACCGGCTGCACGACGTCGGCACCGTCGTCCAGGGTCGGCGCACCGGACCGTCCACGAAGGACATCCACAATGGACCAGTCGGCGAAGCGGCCGAGTGCGGCGTCGCAGCGGGCGAGTTCCGCGGCGAACACCGGCGACCAGTCGAGGAGGTCCAGCGCCATGCCCGGCCACTGCGAACCCTGGCCCGGGAAGACGAACACGACCCGCTCGGCGCGCCGGGCGCTGCCGCGCACGACGTCGGGCGGGTTCTGCCCGGCGGCCAGGGTGTCCAGCCCGCGCCGGCCGTCCTCGCGATCGGCGGCCAGCAGCACGGCCCGGTGCGCCCGGCCGGTGTCCTCGGCGGCGACCGAGCGGGCGAACGCCTCGAACGGCGTGTCCGGGTGGTCGGCGAGGTACCGCGCGAGGCGGTGGGCCTTCGACCGCAGTCCCGCCTTGCTGTCCGCGGAGACGATCAGCGGCACGACGTCGTGCCCGCTGCCGGTGTGCTCGTGCTCGGTGGTCAGGGTCGGGGTGGCCACTCGTTACCTCCCGGGGTCGGTGCTCAGGGGAGCCGCACGGAGAACGGGTTCCGGAACACGTCGTTCGGGTCCCACCGCGCCTTGACCCGCTGCAGCCGTGGGTAGTTGTGCTGGTGGTAGAGCTCGTGCCAGGCCAGCCCGGAGGTGTTCCACCGCTCGTCCTGGACGTCGAAGTCCGGGTTGTTCACGTAGGACCCGTTGGTGCGCTCGTCCGGCACCGGCACCCCGCCGGTCCCCGCGTAGACGTCGGCGTAGAACTCGCGCAGCCACGCCAGGTGCGGCTCGGCCTGCTCGGAGGCGTCCCAGTGCGTGGAGTAGACGAGCTTGAGGATCGAGTCGCGCTGCGCGATCGCCGTCTCGTCCGGCGCGAGGGCGTTCATCCGGCCGCCGCAGCCGACGAACATCACGCCGGCGCGGTGGTTGCCGTAGTCCTCGCGCAGCAGGTGCGCGTACAGCTTCGCGGCCTGCTCGTCGGTGCAGCGTTTCCGCAGGTCGGCGGCCTTGATCTTGAAGCTCAGGGTGTGGTCGCCGCTGTCGGCGATGCCGCCCCACGACGTCGCGTGCAGCCACGGCAGCTCCTGCCGGCTGCTCAGCGCCGGGGCGACGCCGAGGTCGTGGCGGATCGCGGCGAGGTAGTCGTCGAGCAGCGCTGCCGCGTTCGGGGCGGCGCTGTCGATCTGTGTCGACATGGCGACGAACTGGGACGCGCGCGTCCCGCACCACAGGCCGCTGTAGAGGTCTTCGTACGGGGAGCCGGGTTCGCTGTGGCGCTCGTACCACTCGCCGTGGTTGCGCAGCAGGCGCGTGAACGCGGCTTCGTCGAGCATGTCCCACACCCAGACGTCCTGCTGCACCAGCAGCCGGGCGGGCGGGGCAGGCAGGAGTGCCTCGGGGGCGCCGGCCGCGCCGGGGATGCGCAGCCAGTAGCGCGTCACGACGCCGAAGTTGCCGCCGCCTCCGCCGGTGTGCGCCCACCAGAGGTCGTGGTTCTCGTCGCGGCTCGCGACCACCGCCCGCGCGGTGCCGTCCGCGTCGACCACGACGACCTCGACCGCGTGGAGGTGGTCGGAGACGTAACCGAACTTCCGCGACAGCGGGCCGTACCCGCCACCCGCGATGTGCCCGCCCAGGCCGACGCTCGGGCAGGACCCCGCCGGGATGGTGACGCCCCAGCGCTTGTAGAGCGTCCGGTAGGCCTGGCCCACGGTCGCGCCGGGCTCGGCGAAGAAGGCGTCACGCTCGGCGTCGAAGCCGATCCCGTTGAGTTCGGACAGGTCGATGACCACCTGGACGTCCGCGGCGCCGACCATCTCCTCGACGCAGTGGCCGCCGCTGCGGACGGCGATCCGCCGTCCCTCGCGCACCGCCGCGCCGACGGCGTCCACCACCTCTTCGGTGGAGGTCGGCACGCAGACGTAATCGGGCTTGCCGACCCAGCGCTGATTCACCCCGCGCACGAGATCGGCGTACCGGGCGTCGTCCGGCAGAACTGTTACCGCGCCCATCGGTCGCCCTCATTCCCCAGTTTATTCATCGTCGCCGAACACTACGGCGATGCCGCTGACCACTCCAACCCCTAACCCCCCGGAACCACTGCTCACCAGCCTCTTGCTTAGGGGCGCGCTAGGGGTTACCGGCCCGATCCACCGCTGCTAGCTTCAGCGTGCGGAAATCTTTGTTCTGCCAGAAAACAAGGGCGGGAAATCGTGACCGAACTCCATTCATGGCACCCGATCGACGAAAACGCGGACGACAAGGAAGTAATCATCACGGTTGATTTCACGGTCACCGGACGGCCGGAGGCGGGGTTCGCCGAGCTCGCGAAGCACCTCGAGACGCCCTACGGCATCTGGGAGAGCCTGCCGCCCGCGGTCGGCGACGAGACCGGCATGACCGGCGACGACTACCTCGACCGGTGGACCGGCGAGCTGCGCGCGAGCGGCGCCGAGGTCAAGGCGGTGTTCGGCTACTGCGCGTCGAGCGTGTTCGCCCTCGCCATCGCCGAGCGCATCGCGACCTGGCAGGCCAAGCCGCGGGTGGTCCTGTTCGACCCGACCGCCGCGACCGGGTTCACCGTGCTGTACTACGGCTTCTTCCGCGTGGTGGACGCCCTCGCGGCCGTCCTCACCGAGGACGAGGTGCAGCAGGCGCACGCCGCCGGCGAAGCCGCCCAGCGCACCCACGACGACCTCGAGACGCTCACGAAGGAGTTCGTGCGGCTCTACCGCGAGGTCGGCACCACGGCGTTCGAGCGCGTCGAGCTGGACGCCGACCGCGCCGAAGAACTCGTCGCGTGGTTCAGCAGCTACATGACCTACCTCGTGGCCGCCTCCCAGCTCACCGTCACCGGCGACCTCGCCGGTGTCGACGTGATCCGCTCCGC
Organism: Amycolatopsis vancoresmycina; assembly: GCF_000716785.1. Taxonomy (GTDB): domain Bacteria; phylum Actinomycetota; class Actinomycetes; order Mycobacteriales; family Pseudonocardiaceae; genus Amycolatopsis; species Amycolatopsis vancoresmycina. The sequence goes on along the minus strand of NZ_JNYY01000003.1, from coordinate 80,418 downwards.
CGAACTGCCCGGCGCGCTGGAGATCGGCGCGCGCGAGATCCGGTTCGACATCGACCACTCCGGCCTGCTCAGCCAGCCGGAGGTCGCGCAGGCCGTCCGCGGCCTGCTCCCCTGACCGCCCGAACTCCCGCAGGAGAGCTGATGCCGACGTCACCGACCGGTCTGGGCACCGGCACGGAAAGCCAAGCCGAAGCCGCGCTCGCCGGGCACCCCGGGGTCGCGCGGGCCAGTGTCACCCGCGAACCCGGGACCGGGCGGCTCGTCGCCCACGTCGTGCCGCGCGACCCGGTCGCCGAAGCCGGCGACGACCGCGCGCGGGTCGACGAGTGGCAGCTCATCTACGAATGGGTCTACGGCGAGCTGCCCGAGGCCGGCGGGCTCGGCGAGAACTTCGTGGGCTGGCACAGCACCTACACCGGGCTGCCGATCGAACTCGCGCAGATGCGGGAGTGGCGGGACGCCACCGTCGAGCGGATCCGGGCGCTGCGGCCGCGCCGGGTGCTGGAGATCGGCGTCGGCACCGGCCTGCTGATGGCCAAGCTGGCACGGGAGTGCGAGGAGTACGTGGCGACGGACTTCTCCGCGACCGTGATCGAGACGCTCACCGGGCAGGTCGCCGCCGACCCCGCGCTGGCCCACGTACGGCTGCACAACCGCGAAGCCACCGATTTCTCGGGGCTGCCGCCGGACCGCTTCGACACGGTGGTGATCAACTCCGTCGTCCAGTACTTCCCCGACATCGGCTACCTCGCGGACGTCCTGCGCCAGGCCGCCGCGCTGGTCGTGCCCGGCGGCGCGGTGTTCGTCGGCGACGTGCGGAACCTGCGGCTGCTGCGGGCCTTCCGCACCGCGGTGCTCTCCGACGAGATCGCCGCCGCGCCGGAGACGGCACGCGAGCTGGTCGAGAACAGCGTCCTCGAAGAGAAGGAACTGCTCGTCGACCCGGACTTCTTCCCGGCGCTGGCCGCCACGCTGCCCGGCATCGCGGCGGCGGACGTCCGGCTGAAGCGGGCCCGCCACCACAACGAGCTGAGCCGGCACCGCTACGACGCCGTGCTGCGCAAGGAGCCCGCGGAGACCGTCGAACCCGCCCACACGCTGGCCTGGAACCCGGCCGCGCTGGAGACGCTGCTGAGCGACACCCGGCCGCCGTCCGCGCGGATCACCGGCGTGCCGAACGGCCGGGTCGCCCGCGAGCTGGCCGCCCTGGCCAAACTGGACACCGGCACCGCGCCCGCCGCGGTGACCGCGCCGGACCCCGAAGACCTGCACGAGATCGGCCGCCGTCGCGGCTACCAGGCCGCGGTGACGTGGTCGGCCGAAGGCGCCGGCCTGGTCGACGTCGTGTACACCCGCGAGCCGGTGACCGTGCCCGCTTCGGCCGCCACGCCCGGGCTGCCCTTCACCGCCTACGCGAACGCGCCCTCGCGCGCCGCGAAGACGAGCACGTTCGTCGCCGAGCTGCGGGCGTACCTGGCCGCGCGGCTGCCCGCCGAGGCGCTTCCGCACGCCTTCGTCACCGTCGAAGACCTTCCCGAAGGGACCGGCCATGCCGACCGCTGAGATTCCGGCGACCCGCAAGGAAGAAGGGCTCTGGCTGCTCGAACGGCTGGTGCCCGGCGAAGGCGTCAACAACGTGCCGGGCGTCGCGCTGCGGGTGGCGGGCCGGCTGGACCGGGCCGTCCTGCAGGAAGCCGTCGCCCAGCTGGTGCGCCGCTACGACGCCCTGCGAACGGTCTTCCACGCCGACGACACCCGGCTCACCAAGTCGGTGCTCACGTCCTTCCCGATCCGCCTCGAAGGCGAAGGCTGCGCCGACGTCGAAAGCGGGCTGCGGGAGCTGATCACCCGGCCGTTCACTTTGGACGGAACGCCGCTGCTGCGCGTCGGCCTGTACCACGGCCCCGAGCACGACTCGGTCGGCGTGGCCGTGCACCACCTCATCTTCGACGGCACGTCGATGTCGATCTTCCTGGAGGAACTCGCCGCCGCCTACGACGCGGTGCTCGCCGGTGACCTCCCGGACGCCGGCCCGCCCGTCCCGCTCTGGCCGGAGTCCGAGCCGAAGCCGGAGAGCCTCGCGTTCTGGCGCGAACACCTGCGCGGCTTCGACTCCGGGGGACCCGGCCTGTGGTGCGGCGGCCAGGAAAGCGCGCAGCCGACCCTGCGCGGCGAGCAGCTCGTCCGCCCGTTCTCCGCGGCCGCCAAGGACGTCGTCACCGCGCTGCAGAAGGAACTCAAGGCACCCGACGTCGTCGTGCTGCTCGCCGCCTACTACCTGCTGCTGCACGCCCACGGCGCCGGCGACGACCTCGCCGTCGGGTTCCCGGTGAACGTCCGCAGCCAGCAGGCCCAGCGCGCGATCGGCTACCACGTCAACATCGTCCCGCTGCGCGTGCGGATCGACCCGGCCGAGACGTTCCGGGTGTTCAGCCGCCGCGTGCGGGACCTGTTCTTCGAGGCCATCGCGCATGCGGACGTGCCGATGGACGTCCTGCTGCCGGAGGTCGAGCGCGCCGGTTCGTCCTGGCGCACCACGATGTTCCGGCACGTGTTCAACTACCTGCCCTTCGGCGGGCGGGCCGCGACGAGCCTCGGCGGCGCGCCCGCCGAAGTCGTCGAAATCGACCCTGGGCACAGCAAGTTCGACCTCGAGTTCGTCATCCTGCCCTCGGCGGAGGAGAGCCGGGTCAAGGCCGTCTACGGCGCCGAGGTGCTCGACCGCGGCGAGGTCGAGCTGCTGCTGGAGCGCTACGACGCCCTGCTGGTCGCGGCGGCGAGCGCGCCGGACCGGCCGCTGCGCGAGCTGGACGACTGGGGCGCCACCGACCACGCCGTGCTCGACGCGCCCGCGGCTCCCGCCGGAACGGACACCGTCCTCACCGCGATCGCCCGGCACGTCGCGGAAAACCCGGGTGCGCCCGCGATCGTGGCCGGCGAAGGCACGACGTCCTACCGGGATCTCTGGCGCGCCGCGGCCGCGGTCACGACCCTGCTGGCCGACGCCGGGACCGGACCGGGTGACGCGGTCGCCGTGACCGCCCCGCGCGGCCCGGACCTCGCGGCCGCGATCCTCGGCAGCTGGCTGGCCGGCGCCACCGTCACCACGGACGTCTCCGACGCGAAACTGGTGCTGGGTGCCGAGCGGATCTCCTACGCCGTCACGGTGACCGTCGACCCGGACGCGGCGGCCGTGTCCCCGGACAGCCGGGCCCTGCCGGGCGTGACCCACCGGGAACTCGCCGACTCGGTCCGGCCGGTCCCGGTGCCTTCCCGGCCGGTGCTGTGGCTGTCCGCGGCCGTTCCCGAGCTGCTCCTGGCCCTGACCAACGGCGTGCCGCTGGTCGTCGCACCGGACGCGGCCCGCACCGACGGCCACCTGCTCGCCGGGCTGCTCACCCGCCACGACGTCGGCCTCGTGCACGCCTCCCCGCTCGTCTGGGCCCGCGTGGCCGAGCACCTCGGCGAAGCGGTCGGCGGCCGCACCGCGCTGATCGGCGCCGAACCCGCGCCCAGCACGCTCGTCCGCACCCTGCGCGCCCTGGACGCCGACGTCCACACCGTGTTCCCCGCCCGCGGCCGCTGGGTGCTCGCCGACGGCGTGCCGGTCGCGGGTCTCGACGCCGACGTCGTCGCCCCGGACGGGCGGCGGCTGCCACTGGGCGTGCGCGGCGAACTGCAGCTCGGCACCGCCACCGGCGTGCTCGCGCACTGGCGCCCCGACGGATCCCTGCACGTCCACGGCCCCCTCGACCGCCAGCTGACGTTCGGCGGCACCCGCGTCGACCTAGCCACCGTCGAGGACGCCCTGACCACGCACACGGACGTCGTCGCCGCGGCGGTCACCCTGCGGCCCGGCGCGGCGGACCTGGTCGCCGTCGTGCAGGCGCCGGCCAAGCCGCAGCTCGCGGCCGACCTGGCCCGGCACGCCGAGACGGTCCTGCCGCCGCGGGCGCGTCCGGCGTGGTACCTGCGGGTCGACGTCCTGCCGGAGACAGCCGCGCACGAGGTGGACCGGACGGCGGTCGCCGAGCTGGCCGCCGCGGCCGGGCCGCCGCCGGAGGCCCCCGCCGAAGCCGCGCCCGACGCCACGACCGGCGCCGTCGTGGCGATGTTCGCGGAACTGCTCAAGCGCGCCGACGTCACCCCGGACACGAACTTCTTCGCCAGTGGCGGGCATTCGCTGCTGGCCGCCCAGCTCGTCCAGCGGATCCAGAAGCAGACCGGGGTCCGGCTGAAGCTGTCCGCCGCCTTCGCCCACCCGACGCCGGCCGCGCTGGCGGAGCTGATCACCGGGAGCGTCCGATGACCCCGTCCTTCAACCCGGCGCCCACTCCCTTCGGCCGGGCCGAAACCATGCACGGCCTGTTCGAGTGGTGCGCCTCGCGGTGGCCCGGCCGCACCGCGCTGCACCACCTCGGCCGGGACGTCACCTACCGGGAGCTGGCGGAGCTCGCCGACGCCTACGCGGCCGAGCTGCAGGCCCGCGGTGTCGAACGCGGCTCGATCGTGCCGGTGCTGCTGCCCCGCTCCCCCGAGCTGTTCGCGACGCTGCTGGCCGTGCTGAAGTGCGGCGCCGCCTATGCCGCACTGGACCTGCGGTGGCCGGTCGCGCGGCTGACCGAGCTGATCGAGCACCTCGGCGGGCCGGTGGTGGCCGCCGAGCGCGGTGCCGCGTGGCCGTCGGTGTGGTCGCCGCCGTCGCAGCCGATCCTCGGCGCCCGCCCGGCCGCGGTCGACGTCGGCCCCGACGACCCGTGCGCGGTCTTCTTCACCTCCGGGACCACCGGCACGCCGAAGGGCGTGGTCACCGCGCACCGCGGCAACGTCCGGCTCTTCGACGACTGGCTGTTCACGCCCCTGGACTCCGGCGCGGTGATGCCGCAGGCGCTCGCGGCGACGTGGGACGCCTTCGGCCTCGACTCGTGGGGCGTGCTGTTCAACGGCGGCACCCTGGTCCTGCTCGAAGACACCCTGGAGCTGGCGACGAAACTGCGTGACCTGATCACGATCCACGGCGTCACCACGATCTTCCCGCCCACCGCGGTGTTCCACAGCATGGTCGACAACGACCTCGACGCCTTCGCCGGCTTGCGCGCGGTGGGCACCGGCGGCGAGAAGCTCTCGCCGCGGCACGCCGCCCGGTTCCTCGAGGCGTACCCGGACATCCCGCTGTACAACATGTACGGCCCGGTCGAGTCGAGCGTCGCGGCCACCTGCCACCGCGTGCGGCCCTCCGACGGTCCCGAGGTGCCGCTCGGCGTCCCCTTCCCCAACACCCAGGCGTACATCCTCGACGGCGACCGGTTGTGCGACGTCGGCGAGAGCGGCGAAATCGCGTTGGGCGGCCGCGGCCTGGCGTTGGGGTACTTCAAGGACGACGAGCTGACCGCGCGGAAGTTCGTCACGATTTCCGGATTGGGGCGCGTGTACCGCACCGGCGACCTGGGCCGCTGGAGCGCCGACGGCCTGCTGCACTTCGAAGGCCGCGGGGACCGCCAGGTCAAGATCCGCGGCCACCGCATCGAGCTGGACGACGTCGAGCAGAACGCGGGGCAGGTGCCGGGGGTCGGCGCGTGCGCGGTGGTGCCGGTGACCGGCGCGGACGGCGCGTACGAGGACCTCTGCCTCTTCTACACCGGAACGCCCGGCGAAGACGAGCTGCGCGCGCAGCTGGCCGAGCGGCTGCCCGGCTACCTCGTGCCCGCGCTCGTGCAGCGGCTGGAACGGCTGCCCGTGCTGGAGGACCGGAAGCTCGACCGCCGGGCGCTGACCGAACTGGCCGCGCGCCTGCGGACGGCGGCCGGGCCTTCGGACGAGGTGCCGCTGTCGGAAACCGAAGCGGCGGTGGCGCGGATCCTGAAGGAGATCATCGGCGTGCCGACCATCGCTGTCGACGTCTCGTTCTTCCGGCAGGGCGGCAACTCGCTGTCCGCCGCCCAGCTGTGCTCCCGGATCAGCCGCGATCTCGGCGTCAAACTGCGGATCTCCCAGGTGTTCGAGGCACCGACCGTTCGGGGCGTGGCCGGGCTGATCGGGGCCGCGTCATGACGGTCCAGGACATGACCACCCAGATGCGGGTGCTGTGGACCCTCGGCGAACTCGGCGACCCGCTGGCCCTGCTGCTGCGCGGGCCGGAAGATCCCTACCCGCTCTACGAACGGATGCGCGCGAAGGGCCCGCTGCACCGCAGCGAGCTCGGCGCGTGGACGACGGTCGACCACGCGACGGCCACGACGGTGCTGCGCGACCGCCGGTTCGGGGTGCTCAAGTCCGACGGCAAACCGATCAGCCCGGTCATCACGACGTTCGACAACTCGATGCTCGGCGCGGACGGCGCCGACCACGCTCGGCTGCGGAAGCTGGCGACGCCGTTCCTCAGCCCCAAGGCGATCGCCGGGTTCCGCGACCGGCTGACCGCGATCTGCCACGAGCTCCTGGACCGCGTCGACACGAGCCGGGAGTTCGACCTGATGGCGTCGTTCGCCGACCTCATCCCGGTGACGGTGGTCGCGACGATCTTCGACATCCCCGAGCCGTTCCTCAGCCGCTACCTCGAGCACGGGCCGAAGTTCGGCACGATCTTCGACGAGATCACGTCGGTGGAGCACATCGCGGAGGTGCAGCGGTCGCTGGACGAGCTCGACGCGCTGTTCACCGAGCTGATGGAACTGCGCCTGGCCCACCCGGGCGACGACGCGATCAGCAAGCTGCTCACCGCCCGCCGCGAGGACCGGCTCACCACGCACGAACTGGTGTCGCTGTGCCAGCTGCTGACGCTGGCCGGCGCGGAGTCGACGGTGAACCTCATCGGCGTCGGCGTGAAGACGATGCTGGAGCGACGCGACCAGTGGGACAAGCTGGTGGCGGACCCGGACCTGGCGCCGCAGGCGGCGCAGGAGTCGCTGCGGTTCGAGGCGCCGGTCCAGCAGTCCAGCCGGGTGTCCACAGTGGACGTCACGGTGGGTGGCACGGTCATCCCCGCGGACACGGCGGTGGTGGTCCTCACGGCGGGCTGCAACCGCGACCCCCGGGTGTGGTCCGACCCCGACCACTTCGACATCACCCGCCCGACGACCCCGGACAACCTCTCGTTCTCGGGCGGCTCGCACTACTGCCTCGGCGCTCCCCTTGCGCGGCTGGAGGCGGACGTCGCGTTCCGCGTCCTGGCCACGAGGCTGCCGGACCTCCACCAGACGGGCCCGGCCGACCGCCGCCGCTCGGCGATCATCCGAGGCCTCCGCCACCTCCCGGTGGCAAACGGCTGACTCAGCCACGGAAACGGCCGGCGCCCCTGACGGGCACCGGCCGTTTCGTCGTGACCAGAGGGGAATCACGCGTGACCAGAAGGGCATCTCGCGTGCTTGAAGGGGCATCATGCGTGATTGTCGGGGCATCGCGCTGATGCCCCGCCAATCACACGTGATGCCCGTGGGGACACGCGTGATGCCCCTCAGCGCACGGCGATCCGGGTGCTCAGGGAGGACGACCCCAACTGGATCGCGCGGGTGCCGCCGCCGCGCTTCCACGCCTTCGCCGGTGCGTCCCAGTAGGACAGCTGGCGGGGGTCGACGTGGATCGTCAGCGTGCGGGAGGCACCGGGAGACAACGTCACCTTCGCGTAGCCGCCGAGGGATGTCGACGGCTGGGGCGCCGTCACCTCCGGGCTCGGGCCGACGAACACCTGGGCCACCTCCGTGCCCGTGCGGGTGCCCGTGTTCCGCACCGTCACCTTCACGTCCAGGCCGCCGTCGGAGGCGTTCGCCGCCGTCAGGCCGCTGTAGGCGAACGTCGTGTACGAAAGCCCGAAGCCGAACGGGAACAGCGGAGCCGTCTTGTGGCCCGCGTACCAGCGGTAACCGACGTTGACGCCCTCGGTGTAGGCCACCTGGCCGTCCTGCCCCGGGTACAGCCCGGCGCCGCCGCTGACCAGCGTGTGTGCCTCGTCCACCGGGAACGTCTGCGTAAGCTTGCCCTGCGGGTTGACATCGCCGTACAGCAGCGCCGTCGTCGCCTCCGCGCCCTTCTGGCCGGGGTACCACATCTCCAGCACCGCGGCCGTCTTGGCCAGCCACGGCATCTTCACCGCGGACCCGGTGTTCAGCACCACCACCGTGCGCGGGTTCGCCGCGGCGACCGCGTCGATCAGCTCGTCCTGATAACCCGGCAGCGAAAGGTCCGGCCGGTCGAGACCTTCGGAGCTGTCGTCGTAGGCGAACACGACCGGCGTGGTGGCCGCCTTGGCCGCCGCCACCGCCTGGGCGATCTTGGCCTGCGCCGCGGCCGGGGTGACCCAGTGCAGGTTGACCTTCAGCGGGTTGACGAAGTCCGCGAACCCGTACAGCAGCACCGTGTGCGGCCCCGCGGTCAGGTGCACGGTGATGCCGGTGTAGCCCGCCGCGATGGAGTCGCCGAACAGGCCGCTCGCCGTGCCGTCCACCTGGAAGAAGCCGCCGCCCCCGGTCGACTGCAGCTGGATGCTGTAGTCGCCTTCGCTCGGCGCGGTGATCGTGCCGTTGTAGAACACGCCTTCCGCGCCCGCCGGCAGCCCGCCGCCCTGGGTGAACGCCGGCGACAGCGCGTCGGCCGGCACGACGTCACCGGCCGGGTCGTAGCCCGGGGTGTACGTCGTCGTGCTGCCCGCCCGCTGCTTGATCAGGTCCACCGGCGCGGCCGGCGCGGCGGACGGCAGCACGTGCGAACTGCCGCCGCCGTTGAGCTTCGGGGTCTTCGCGTTGTAGCCGATCACCGCGACCTTGCCGGACCGGGCGGTGCTCAGCGGCAGCGTGGCCTTTTCGTTGCGCAGCAGGACCGCACCCGCCTGGGCGACGTCCTGCGCGGTCGACGTCAGCCCGGCCAGGTCACGGGACGGGCGGGCCGGGTTGTCGAGCAGGTGGAAGCGGTCCAGCTGGCCGAGGATGCGCCCGACCGCGGTGTCCAAAGCGGACTGCGGGATGGTGCCCGCGGTGATCGCGGCCTTGAGCTGGTCGCCGAAGTACGTCCCGTCCGGCATCTCCTGGTCGAGACCCTTCGGCAGGCTGCCGGGCGTCAGCGACATCCGCCAGTCCGACATCACCCAGCCCTGGAACGCCAGCTGCTCGCGCAGGATCCCGGTCAGCAGGTCGGAGTTCGCGCAGGCGGACGGCCCGTTGAGGTTGTTGTAGGAGCACATCACCGCGCCGGCCCCGGCCTTGACGGCGGCCTCGAACCCGGGCAGCTCGACCTCGTGCAGCGTCTGGTCGTCCATCACGACGTTGATCGTCTGCCGGTCGTTCTCCTGGTTGTTCCCGGCCAGGTGCTTGACGACCGGGACGGTGCCCTGGCCGGCGATGCCGCGCACCTCGGCGCCCGCCATCCGCGACGTCAGCAGCGGGTCCTCGCTGAAGGTCTCGAAATTCCGGCCGCCGTAGGGGATCCGGATCGTGTTGACCATCGGGGACAGCAGCACGTCGGTGCCCAGCGCGCGGGCTTCGCGGCCGACGCCGGCGCCGTAGCGGGTGGCGAGCGACTCGTCGAAGCTGGACGCGAGGGAAACCGGCGCGGGCATGACGACCGACGGTTTGTCGACGCGCACCCCGGCCGAGCCGTCGGCCAGCCGCAGCGACGGGATCCCGAGCCGCGGCACACCCGGCACGTACCCGGCTTCGCCGACGCTGTCCGGATCGTTTCCGCCGTGTACCAGGGAAAGCTTCTCGTCGAGGGTCAGCTCGCCGACGAGGCTCCGCACTCTCGGCGAGAACTTCGCGGCCGGGTCGGCCGCGGCGCCGGAGGCCGCCAGGCCGGACGTCAGCAGCACGCCGGCGAGGACGACCGCCGCCGCGCGCGGGCGCGCCCGGAGAAGATCATTACGCATAGTCACCCCAGAAACCCGCGAAAGGGTTGCCCCTGCCGCTTGTTGGTCCAATTGACGACCAACCTAGGTGACGGCTGCACGGACCGTAACCCCTGTCTTGACCAGCGCGTTCGACCGGTCAATCAGGACGGTGCGATGAACTCCGGGCTACTTCCGGGTGACGTCCAGGCTCGCCTCGCCACCGCGGATCTCCCCGAGGTGCAGGTGGTACCCGAGGAAGTCGAGATCGACGCCCTGGAAGAGGGAAACGCTGAGACCGTTCGACAGGAAAGTCACGGAATTGTTGTCCACTTTCTGCACCGCCAGTTCCTGCCCGCCGAGGTCGACCTTTCCGCCGCTGACGAGGTTGAAATGGCAGGCCCGGTCCGCGCAGCCCAGGTCGACCAAATGGTCGCACCCGGTCACCGAAAACGCGGCGACCACCGCGAACAGGCACACCACAATTGCGTGACGCATGCTGATCCCCCGGTTATTCGGCGTACGGAATGACGATCGTGATTTCGGTCGGCCCGCCGGGCGGGCTGGCACATTCCACGACGCCGTCGAACGCGGCGACCCGCCGCTGGACGCCCGCCAGCCCGGTGCCGCGGCTGAAGTCGGCGCCACCCTTGCCGTCGTCGGCGACGACCACCTGCAGCGCCCCCGGCGGGTGCGTGACGCTCACCCGCACGCGCTTGGCCGCCGCGTGCTTGGCCGCGTTCGCCAGCAGCTCGGCGACCGAGAAGTAGACGGCCGACTCCAGGGCCGCGTCCGGACGGCCGACCAGCCCGACCTCGACGTCGGTGGGCACCGGAGCGTCCATCGCGAGGTCCTCGAGCGCGGCACCGAGCCCGCGGTCGGCGAGCATCGGCGGCTGGATGCCGTGCACCAGCCCCCGCAGCTCCCGCAGCGCGGCGGCGGACAGCTCCCGCGCGCCGGCCAGCTGCCGCCGGACCTCGTCGGGGTCGGTGTCGAGCAGCAGCTCCGCGGTGCCGAGCGAAATGCCGATCGCGATCAGCCGCGCCTGAGCGCCGTCGTGCAGGTCACGCTCGATCCGCCGCAGCTCCGCGGCCTGCGCGTCGATCGCCGCCGCCCGCGTGGCGAACAGCCGCTCGACCCGCCGCGCCAGCAGCGCCCGTTCGTCGGGCGCGAGCAGCCACCGCGTCCAGGTCTCGTGCAGGCCCACCGCGCCCGGCGCGGCCACCAGCCCCAGCACGAGCAGGGCCAGCCCGGCGACGACCGTCGCGGCGATGCCGGCGGGGGTGGTCACCGGCAGCGGGAAGTACCACGCCCCGGCCGCGAGGTGCGCCGCGGTCAGCGGCGCGACCAGCAGGAACGCCCCGAACCCGGCGAGCGCGACCGGGACGGCCGCCAGCAGGCCGCCGGTCAGCGGGTTGACGACGAGCCAGCACAGGTCCCGCCAGGTCGCCGGGTCGGTGAAGAACCAGCGGCCGCGCCGCTGGGCCAGCGAAACCCAGCGGGACTTGTGGAAGTCGTAGCCGTTCCAGTACCAGCCGTTCTCCGTGCGCTCCAGGGCCGGCAACGGAAGATAGGGCGACTCGATCGGACGGCCGTAGAGCGACGGCGCGCATTTGCGGGAAAGGGCGGGCAACAGCCGGCACGCCGGAATGGCGACCAGTACGGTCAGTCCCGCGGCGGCGACGTATTCCGGCAGCCAGATCCGCGCGGGCACCGTGAGAACGCAGACCTGCGCCGCGGCGAACAGCACCAGAACGACCAGCCGCGCCATTCCGGCGAGCCCCCGCCGGACGGCCGAGGCGCTGCGCCGGGGAATCGTCGACATCGCCAGATCATACTCTCCGCGGGAGAGTGTTCCCGGTCGGCTCATCTGTCCCCCATCGTCTCCAGGGGGCCGGACCGGCCCGCTCGCACTCGAGGTCACTCCAGTCTGGGGACGCCACGGGGGCCGCACAATCGGCCAAGCCCACTCATAGGGGTATAGGTAGCCATACCCCTATGTTCGGCCTAACAGGCTCACGCCGACCGGTACCGCGACACTACCGTTGTCCCCGGAGCAGCGCCACGACGCAAGCGAATGGCGTTGGCGAATGAGAACCACCTCGCGAACCACCAGGAGCAAGCAATGAACGAAACCGGCATCCAACGCACCAAGGCCGCCGCGCCGTCGCACGGGGAACCGCGCAACCCGCGGCTGGCGCTGTTCGCTTCCGCGGCCTTCGACCTGATCGTCCCGCTCGCCGTCTACTACATCCTGCGCCAGAACGGCGTCCCGCTGTTGACCGCCGCGATCATCGGTGGCATCGTCCCGGTGGTCCGGACCGTGTACGTCTTCGCCCGCTACCGCAAGATCGACGGGCTGGGCCTGTTCATGGTGACGATGATGGTCATCGGCACCGCGGTCTCGCTGATTTCGGGCGACGCGCGGTTCTTCTTCGCCAAGGACGGCTGGCTCACCGCCATGTTCGGCGTCTGGATGCTGATCACGCTGTTCTTCGAGAAGCCGTTCTTCCTGCACGCCGGGGTCAGCATCGCGCGCACCAAGCGCGGCGGCGCCGGCGCGGAGGTCTGGGAGCGCCGCTGGGACACCGAGCCGCAGATGCGCCACGGCCTGCGCCTGCTGACCGTCGTGTTCGGCATCGGCATGATCGTGGACGCGGTCGTCCGCGTGGTGCTCGCCTACACCCTGCCGCTCGACGACATCAACCTGGTGACGACCGTGCAGTGGATCGTGGTCCTCGGCGGGCTCATCGGCTTCATGGCCTACTACACCCGCAAGCACGACCTGCGTGCCTGAGGGCTTCCGGCCGCCCACCGCAATCCGAGGAGCTTTCCCATGGCACACATCGCGCTGCTGAACATCCCCGCGTACGGCCACGTCATGCCGACGCTGGACGTGGCCGCCGAGCTGGTCCGCCGCGGGCACCGCGTCACCTACGCCACGACGGACCAGTTCGCGGACCTCGTGGCGGCGACCGGGGCGCAGGTCCTGCGCTACGAGTCCTCCCTGACGCCGAAGCCGCGCACCGAGGACCCGCCCGCCGACTTCGCCGCGTGGCTGCCGCTGGTGCTGGTCATGGAAAGCACCGCGACCATCCCGGTGTTCGAGGCCGCGTTCGCCGGCGACGTACCGGACCTGATCCTCTACGACCGCACGGTGTACGCGACCGGGCGGGTGCTCGCGGCGAAGTGGGGCGTGCCCGCGGTCGAGCTGTTCCCGTCCTTCGCGTACAACGACCACTGGTCGCTGGCGAAGTTCCTCGGCGAGGAAAACGGTTTCAGCGAGGAGCACCCGGCCCGGGTCGCTTTCCGCGAGAAGATCGCCGAGCTGACCGCGGCGCACGGCGTCCCGGCGATCTCGCCGGCCGACTTCGCCATCGGGCGCGAGGAGTTCGCGCTCGCCTTCGTCGCCAAGGAATTCCAGTACCGGGGCGAGACTTTCGACGACCGCTACGCGTTCGTCGGCCCGTGCCTGGGCGACCGGGCGTACCAGGGCAGCTGGCAGCCGCCGTCCGACGGCCGTCCGGTGCTGCTGGTTTCGCTCGGCACGGCGTTCAACGACCGGCCGGAGTTCTTCCGCGCCGTCGTGACGGCGTTCACCGGCGAAGACTGGCACGTCGTGCTCTCGATCGGCGCGCTCGACCCGGCTTCGCTCGGTGAGCTGCCGCCGAACATCGAGGCGCACGCCCAGGTGCCGCAGCTCGCGGTGCTGGACCACGCGTCGGCCTTCATCACCCACTCGGGGATGGGCGGGACGATGGAGGCGCTGTACTTCGACACGCCGATGGTGACCCTGCCGCAGAGCGTCGAGCAGGCCGCCGTCGCCAACCGGGTCGCCGAACTCGGCCTCGGCACGAACCTCGCCGGCCAGGAACCGACGCCCGAGCTGCTGCGGGACGCCGTGCGGTCGACGGCGGCCGACGGGCGGATCCGCGCCGCGGTCGCGGCGATGGGCGCGCGGGTCCGCGCCGCCGGCGGCGCCCCCCGCGCGGCCGACGAGCTCGAGCGGCACCTCAAGCACTCTTCCTGACCCGCTGGTTCGGCAGAACCAGCCGCCTGTGGGGAAGGGCCGAGGTTGTCCCCCAGCACCGCGGCCCTTCCTCACCTCTTTCTGCCCCTTTGATTCCCTGGAGGACCAGCGTGCAGGACGCTGTGGTGGTACGGGACCTCGTGAAGAGGTACCCGAAAGCAGAACGGCCTGCGGTCGACGGCCTCGGTTTCACCATCGCCACCGGCGAGGTGTTCGGCCTGCTGGGCCCCAACGGCGCGGGCAAGACGACGACGGTCAGCATGCTGACCACCCGCGCGCTGCCGACGTCCGGCCACGCCGAGGTGGCCGGCATCGACGTCGTCAAGCACGCAACGGCGGCCCGGCAGGCGCTGGCCGTCGTCCCGCAGCGCAACAACCTCGACCAGTCGCTGACCGTGCGGCAGAACCTGCTGTTCCACGCCGCCTACCACGGCATGGGGCGCGCGCAGCGGCACCGCCGGGCCGACGAGCTGATCGAGTGGATGGGTCTCGGCCCGCGCGCGAAGGCCCGGGTCGACGAGATGTCCGGCGGCCAGGCCCAGCGCGTGATGATCGCCCGCGCGCTGATGCACCGGCCGCGGGTGATGTTCCTCGACGAGCCGGCGACCGGCCTCGACCCGCAGTCGCGGCTGTTCGTGCACGAGCGCGTCGCCGAGCTGACGGCGGAGGGCGTCACGGTCGTGGTCACCACGCACGACATGGAGGAGGCGGCCAAGCTGTGCGACCGGGTCGGCATCGTCGACCACGGGAAGCTGCTGGCGCTGGACACCACGGACGCGCTGACGCGGTCCCTGCCCGGCAACACGACGCTCACCGTCGGCGTGGGCCTGGCGGATTCGGCGGCCGAGGCGGACGCCGTCGGCATGGAGCTGAAGCAGGTGCCGTCGGTGGAGCGGGTCGAGCGGCTCGCCGCGGCCGGCCGGGCCGCCGCGGACGAGAAGGCCGTCCAGTTCCGCCTCTACACGGAGGCCGAGCCGGCGTCGCTGCTGCCGGGTGTGCTGGCCGTGCTGGGCCGCGAGCGGTGCGAGGTCACCGGCATCTCGTTCGGCAAGCCCACCCTCGAAGACGTGTTCATCTCCATCACCGGACGGGACCTCCGATGACCGCCGCCACTGTCGCCCAGCCGCAGCCCGGCCAGGCCCGCGCGTTCTTCGCGGTGCTCGGCCGCGACTTCTTCGTCACCGGCCGCGAGTTGCTGCCGTTCCTGGCCCAGATGCTGATCCAGCCGCTGTTCCTGTTGTTCATCTTCGGCAAGGTGCTGTCCCAGATCGGCTACGCGGGCGCGGGGTACGCGCAGATCCTGCTGCCCGGCATGGTGGCGATGAACGCGTTCACCGGGGCGCTGCAGAACACGGCCCTGCCGCTGGTGCTGGACTTCTCGGTGACGCGGGAGATCGAGGACCGCCTGCTGGCCCCGCTGTCGATCCGCCTGGTGGCGGTGGAGAAGATGCTGTTCGGCGCGATCCGCGGCATCATCGCCGGCCTGGTGATGATCCCGATCGGCCTGCTGATCCTCGACGGCGTCCGCTGGAGCCCGGCGGCCCTGCCGGGCGTGGCGGGCGTCGTGGCGCTGGGTTCGCTGGCGGGCGCGGCGGTGGGCATGGTGCTGGGCACCATCGTGCCGCCCCGCCACATCAACCTGGTGTTCACGATCCTCCTGGTCCCCCTGATCTTCACGGGTTCGGGCCAGTTCCCCTGGCTGAGCCTGTCCGGTTTGCGCTGGTTCCAGGTGATTTGCGCGGCCAACCCCCTGACGTACGTGTCGGAGGCGTTGCGGCGGCTGGTGATGCCGGACCAGGTACCGTCGATCCCGCTGTGGATCTCCCTGCTGGTGATGACGGCGGCCACGGCGATCTTCGGCGCGTTCGGCATCGCGGGGTTCCTGAAGCGCGCGCTGGACTGACGCGGTCCGGCGGGGACGGTACGGTTGGGACACCCCAGCCCGGCCCCGCCCGGCCCGGAACCCCAGGAGCGGTTCGTGCGCGTTGTCCTCGCGGAGGATCTCTACCTGCTTCGAGACGGCATGACGCGGCTCCTCGAGGCACACGGGTTCACGGTGGTGAGCGCGGTGGGCAACGCCACGGAGCTGCTGAAGGCCATCGACGACCACGCACCGGACATCGCGGTGGTGGACGTCCGCCTCCCCCCGAGCTTCAGCGACGAGGGGATCAAGGCGGCTTTGGAGGCCCGCCGCCGGCGGCCGGGGCTGCCGGTGCTGGTGCTGTCCCAGCACGTGGAGCAGACGTACGCGCGTGAGCTGCTGGCGGACGGCGCGGGCGCGATCGGCTACCTGCTGAAGGACCGGGTGCTGAACGCGGACCAGTTCGTCGACGCACTCCGCATGGTGGCGGCGGGAGGTACCGCGATGGACCCGGAGGTCATCACGAAGCTCCTGGCCAGCAGGTCACGCCGAGACCCGCTGGACGCGTTGACGCCCCGCGAGCGCCAGGTGCTGGAGCTGATGGCGGAAGGCCGGTCGAACGCGGCGATCGCCCAGCGGCTGACGATCAGCGAGGCCGCGGTGGGCAAGCACACGGCGAGCATCTTCACGAAGCTGGATCTGGCCCAGCACGAGGACGACAACCGGCGGGTGCTGGCGGTGCTGACCTACTTGAGCAGCAAGGTCCGGCAGGGCTGAAACGAGGGCGCCCCCGGCCGGGGTCACGGCCGGGGTCACGGCCGGGGGCGCGCTCGAACGCGGGTGGTCAGCTGTAGAACTTCCGCACCCGCGACACGATGTACTCCTGGTCGTCCTCGCCCAGCGACGTGTAGGTGGGCAGGTACAACCCCGTTTCGGCGAACCGGTTGGCCCGCAGCGAAGTCCACACGGGATCCAGGTACATCGGCTGCCGGCTCATCGGCTTGAAGAACACCCGCGTCTCGATGCCTTCGGCCGCCAGGAACGCCCGCAGCTCGTCGCGCCGGTCGCACAGCAGGTCGTACATCCACAGCACATCGCGCCGCGGCATCAGCGTCACCCCGGGGATGTCCCGCAACCCGGCGTCGTACCGGGCCTCAATGGAAGACCGCAGAGCAAGGATCGAGTCCAATTGGGACACCTGCGCCGTCGCCACCGCGGCCTGCAGATTCGTCATCCGGAAGTTGTAGCCGAGCTTCTTGTGCAGGAACGTGTGGTCGCGGTTGAACGCCATCCCCCGCAGGTGCTTCATCTGCTCCGCCAGGCGCGGGTCGGCCGTCAGGCAGATCCCGCCCTCGCCCGAAGCGATGATCTTGTTGGCGAACAGCGAGAAACACGCGATGTCCCCCACCGGGCGCACGCCGTGCGCCTCCGCGGAATCCTCCACCACGCGCAGGTTGTACTCGTACGCCAGCTCCATGATCGCGTCCATGTCACACTGGCGGCCGTAGATGTGCACCGGCATGATCGCCTTCGTGCGCGGGGTGATCTTCGCCTCGATGAGCGACACGTCGATGTTCAGGTCGTCGCCGCAGTCGACGAACACCGGGGTCGCGCCCGTGTACGTCACCGCCCAGGCCGAGGCGATCATCGTGAACTCCGGGACGATCACCTCGTCACCCGGGCCGATCCCCAGTGCGCGCAGCGCCAAGGTCAGCGCGGTCGTGCCGGAGGAACACGCCACCCCGTGGGAAACTCCGTTGTACGCCGCGAAAGCCTCCTCGAACCGCGCCACGTACGGTCCCTGCGAAGAGATCCAGCCGCTCGTGACCGCGTCGGTGACGTTCGCCAGCTCGTCGCCGTTCAGGTACGGCTGGGACACCGGATACTTGACGGACATGCCGTTTCCTTTCAGAGCGCGGCCAGGACGGTGTCGGCCGCCGCCGAAGCGCCGCCCGCCGAGCGGAACCGGTCCGCCCACTCCTCCGCGCGTGCGGTGAACTCCTTCTCCTCCAGCACGCGGCGCAGCTTCGCCACGATCGCGTCCGCCGACACCGTCTCCTCGTGTGACAGCACCAGCCCGCAGCCGCTGTCCAGCACCCGCGCCGCGTGGTCGTGGCAGTCCATCCAGAACGGCTGGACCAAGCCCGGCTTGCCGAAGTAGATCCCTTCGTACGCACTGTTGCCGCCGCCGTGGTGGTAGTACGCCCGCACGTGCGGGTGGGCCAGGACGTCGAACTGCGACGGGACCCAGTTCTCCAGCCGGACGTTCGGCGGCAGGTTCGCCGGCAGCAACGCGCGCTGCGCCTTCGGCAGCTTCCACAGCAGGTGGTGCTCGGGCCCGATCCGGCGCGCCGCCTCGGCGATCGCCGCCACCTGCGGGGCCGTCAGGCGCATGTGCGTGCCGAACGCCAGGTAAACCACGGACTCGTGCTCGTCCAGCCAGGCCGACAGCGCCGGGTCCGGCGTCACCGCCTCCGGCAGCGGCGGCACGACCGGGCCGACCATCCGCAGGTGCGACGGCGCCGCGTCGAACGGGTACTCCATGCCGAACACCGAATAGCCCAGGATCGCCTGGGCGCGGTCGGCGTAGCCGGACTGGCCCGCCGTGGCGTTGAGGATCCCGGCTTCCTTGCGGGCCTTGGTGAACTGCACCGCCGGCACCTTCGTCAGCATGCCGTGCAGCAGCCGCAGCCGGAACCACAGGTTCGCCAGCTTCTGCCGTCCCGACAGCGAACGCGGCAAGCCCGTGTTCGGGCTCGGGTAGCTCAGCGGCAGGCGCTCGGCGAAGATTTCGCTCACCGAGATCGGTACACTGTAGACGTACGGGATCTCCCGGGCGATCGCCGCGTCCGTCGGGTAGACGCTGGAGGAGTCGATGACCATCAGCGCCGGCTTCACCTCGTCGACGACGGCCAGCGCGCGCTCGTACATCGTCACCATGATGCTCGCGTCGGTGACGCCGCTGAGGTAGGCGACGACGTTCTGCGGCCGCGCGGTCAGGCTGCCCGGCTTCGCGGGCTGCGTCGCCGCGGCGTAGAGGTCCGGGTCCCACTCGCCGGGCGGACGTTCGAGCCGCTCCCCGAACGAGACGAACCGGACCGGGTTGTCCGCGGAGATCGCCTCGATGTCGGCGCGGCGGTCCTCAGTGGAGGCGAAGTACAGGTCGGGCACGCCACGGCGGGCGAGTTCCCCGGCGATGACGAGCAGCGGGTTGATCATGCCGGCGTCGGCGATCGACGCGAAGAGGATGGGCGCCACGGCCGTCACCAGCTCCCGGCGAGCATCAGCTCGCTGTACTTGTGCTCGTTCGACGCCTTCCGCAGGTCGGCCTCGACCATCATCCGCATGAGCTCCTCGAAGTCGACCGACTGCTTCCAGCCGAGCTCGGCGCGGGCCTTTTCCGGGTCGGCGCAGAGGGTTTCGACCTCCGCGGGCCGCACCAGGGCCGGGTCGATGACGACGTAGTCGCGCCAGTTCAGGTCCACCGCGTCGAAGGCGATCTGGACGGCGTCGCGGACCGAGTGCATCTGCCCGGTGCCGACCACGTAGTCCGTCGCCGTCTCCTGCTGCAGCATCAGGTGCATCGCGCGGACGTAGTCCCCCGCGAAACCCCAGTCGCGCACCGCGTCGAGGTTGCCGAGGTAGAGCTTGTCGCGCATGCCCAGCTTGATCTCCGCCACCGCCATGGTGATCTTGCGGGTGACGAACTCGGCGCCGCGGCGCGGCGACTCGTGGTTGAACAGGATCCCGGACACCCCGAACATGCCGAAGGATTCGCGGTAGTTCTTGGTGATGAAGTGCCCGTAGGTCTTCGCGACCCCGTAGGGGCTGCGCGGGTGGAAGATGGTCTGCTCGTTCTGCGGGGTCTCCGCCACCTTGCCGTACATCTCCGACGACGACGCCTGGTAGAACCGGATCCCGCCGCCGGTCGGCCGGGACTTGTCCAGGCCGCACACCATCCGGACCGCTTCGAGCACCCGCAGCACGCCCATGCCGTTCACCTCGGTGGTGAGTTCGGGCTGCTGCCACGACATCGGCACGAACGAGATGGCCGCGAGGTTGTACACCTCGTCCGGCTGCACGAAGTCCACCGCGGACACGAGGCTGACCTGGTCCATCAGGTCCCCTTCCACGAAGTGGAGATCGGAGACCAGCCTGCTGATCCGCGACTTGCGCGGGTTCGCCTGGCCGCGGACCAGGCCCCACACCTGGTAGCCCTCGGCCAGCAGGTGCTCGGCCAGGTACGACCCGTCCTGCCCGGTGATGCCGGTGATCAACGCACGCTTCGCCATGAAGTCGCCTTCCCTTTGCCACGTAACGAGTAAAGCTCCCGCCGTGGCGTCGTCCGGCCGCCGTGCGAGCAGCTCCGGTGAACCTCGCCGCCGCGAAAATCGCGCCGGATCCGGTGCCCGGCAACGACGTTCACGCTCGCCTGACGCCGTTTCTTTGTCAATGAATCCGGTGCCAAGTCAATGGCCCGGCGGCGAAACCTAGGGGCGCACCTATAGGGGTCCGAGAAACGCCGGAAGCCGGGACCCCGCGGGGTCCCGGCTTCCGATCGTCAGCGCACCGGCGGCACCGGCCTCAGTGGACGGCGCACCGGCGGCGCCGGTGCCCGGTGGTTGACCGCCACCGGCGGCCGGGGCCCGCCCGGGCCGCGCTCCTGCTGCTCCGGCACCCGCAGCTGCGGTTCGGACGCCAGGTCCCGCCGCCGGCTGACGCTCAGCTTGCGGTAGACGCGCGTCAGGTGCTGTTCCACCGTGCTGACGGTGATGTACAGCTGGCTGGCGATCTCCCGGTTGGTGTGCCCCCGCGCGGCGAGCCAGCCGACGCGCTGCTCGGCGTCGGTCAGCAGCTTGACGTCGGCCGGGGCGACCGCGCCGCGGAGGGAGACGACCACGTCTTCGTCGCCGCCGTCGAGGAACGTCTTCCGCAGCAGCTCGGCGCCGCATTCCTTGGCCAGCACCCGGGCGTCCCGGCCGGCCGTGCGGACCGTCGCGGCGTCCGCGCTCGCCCGGCTCAGCTCGGCGAGCGTCCGGGCCAGCTCCAGCTTGGCGCCGGACTTCTCGAGCACGTCCACCGCCTCCTGCATCAGCTTCGGCCGCCGCGCCGGGTCGGCCACGAGCGCCAGCGTCCGCAGCGTGATGCCCCGGGTGCGGTCGCCGCAGTCCGGGCCGAGCTTCGCCGCCTGCTCCTCGGCCAGTGCCCGGGCCTTCTCGCGGTCACCCAGCTTCAGGTACACCTCCGCGGCGCTGGAGCGCCACGGCACCAGCGACGGCTGGTCCAGGTCCCAGCGGGCCATCTGCTCCCCGCAGGCGAGGAAGTCGTTCAGCGCCGTCGGCAGCCGGCCCGTCGCGAGGTAGTAGTGCCCGCGCGCGTGCAGGTAGTGCAGGCCGAACCGGGTTTCGCCGAGTGCGTCGGGCACCGGCTGGTTGAGCAGCTCCGCCGCCTCGTCGAACCGGCCCATCTCGGTGAGCGCGGCCAGCAGGGTGGCCAGCGGCGCGCCGACGCCGATGCCCCACGCCTCCGGGGTCATCTTCGTCAGCGCGAGCTTCGCGTTGCGGGCCGCGAGCGGCAGGTCGCCCTGCCGCAGCGCGACTTCGGCGCGCAGCTCCGCCAGCGACGCCTGCCAGGTCGGGGCCGGGCGGCCGGCGGCCTGCGCCATCAGGTGGTCGGACCAGGTGGCCGCCTTGTCGAGCCGCTCGGCGTAGATCAGCACCGTCGCCGCGAACACCAGGTGCCGCAGGGTGATGTCGGTCATCCGGGTGCCTTCCAGCACCTGCTCCGCGTCGAGCACGGCGGCCTCGGACGGCCCCTCGCGGACCGCGCTGGTCAGCGCGTCGATCGCCTTGAGCTGCGAGTTCACCGCGAGCCCGAGCTGCGGCGACGGCGTGCCGTCGGTGATCGAGGCGAGCATCGGCTCCACCAGGTGCCGCATCCCCGGCACCGAGCTGGCCAGCCACGACGACAGCGTCAGCAGCTCGCCGCGGGTGCGGCGGTCCCGGCAGTCGACCAGGTCGCCGAACGCGTTCGCGATCTCCACCGCCTCGTCGACCCGGCCGAACCAGAGCAGGAACTCGAAGATGCCGACGACCCGGATGCCGGGCAGGTGACCGGCGCGCGTCGCGTGCACCAGTTCCGGCAGCCGGCGCATCGCCTTCGCCGGTGTGGTCCGCCATTCGATGTCGGCCAGCGACGCCTTGGCGATCGCCCGGTCGCGGTCGTCGGTGCAGCAGCGGCTGGCCAGCGCGATGCAGGCGCGGGCCAGCTCGACGTCGTCTTCGAGCAGCGCCGCCTCCGACGCCTCCGACAGCAGGTGCTCGGTCCACGGCTCGTCCACGGTGCCCGCCACCACGTGCGCGGCGATGGCGGTCGGCCGGGCACCCTGGTCGAACAGCAGGCGGGCGGCCTGGCCGTGCAACGCGGACCGGACGCCGGGGTCGAGCTCCTCGAGCACCGCGACGCGGGCCTCGGGGTGCCGGAACCGGTGCCCGGCGAGGACGCCGGCCGATTCCAGCGCCCGGCGCACCGGTTCGGTGGTGGCCGGCGCGAACGAAACCATGCCGCCGGCCAGGGAGATCTGCGACTGCTCGTCGTCGCCGAGGACGGCGAGCGCCCGCGCGAGTTCGAGCGCCCGCGGCTCGCAGGAGTGCAGGCAGCTGAGCACGGCCTGCCGGTAGGCGGCCCCGGCGACGACCTCGCCGGTGCCGGCCGCCCGCGTGTCGTGCACCAGTGCGGTCGCCAACAGCGGGTTGCCGCCGCTGACCGCGAAGCACTCCGCGGCGAGCGCGCGGGCTTTGCCTTCGTCGAGCTTGCCGGCCAGCAGCACGCCGACACCGTTGCGGGACAACGGTGCCAGCCGCAGCTGGCGGCAGTGCGGCCGGCGCATCAGGTCGACGTGGCGCACCGGGCGCCGCTCGCCCGGGTCGGCCCGCTCGGCGAGCAGCACGAGCACCCGGGCGGGCCGGATGCGCCGGGCCATGTGCTGCAGGAACTGCAGCGACGCGGGATCGGCGTGGTGGGCGTCGTCGACGCAGATGACCAGCGGGCTCTCGGCCGACCAGCCGATCACCGCGCTGGAGAGGCGGTGCAGGAACCGGCTGTCCAGCAGCGTCGCGTCGGCCTCGGCGTCCTCCACGTACGCCGAAACCTGCTCCGCGATGTCCGCCCGGACACCCGGCGTGTGGACCAGCTGCGACACGACGCCCAGGCCGACGGCCGTTTCCGACCGGGCACCCGAGGCGGACAGGACGATCGCGCCGGTTCCGGCGGCCTGCCGGCCGAACGCCTCCAGCAAGGCGGTCTTGCCGCTGGCGACCGGACCGAGGACGAGGCCGACACCACCGGCCCCGGAGTGGGTGTCGGCGAGCATCTGACTCAATGTCGCCGTTTCGAAATCACGTTCGATGAGCATGGCGGGAACTTCCCCCAGGAATTCGTTGCGTGTTGGATTCAGCTGATCCACGCCCTGCGTTGCGGCCACCCCAGACGGGCCCAACGCGGTTTTTCCCGTGAATCACCAGCACAGCCGCGTGCGCAGCGAACAAATGCCGCCGCACGCAATGCTTCACGGTCGATCAGCCCGGCAGACCGCTCCCCAACGAGTGCCCGGTGATGACAAAGTCCCGCCGGCTCGTGCGAGCCGGCGTCGAAGTGTTATTGAGCGTCCCTTACGAAGGACCGCGGTAAACGTGCATCGGACAACCTTTCCCCAGACCCCAGATCCCCGCGGTTCCCGCTTGGACGATTACTGCCCTGATCGCCCGGTTCGCCGCGAGGAGATAACGATCAGAAGCTACCACCTGCCCCTACGTGCCGCAACGAGCCACGACGGGGGTTCACCCGAACCTCAGATGTCCGGTTTGTCGGGTAATCGGGACATTCTGCAGGTCAACGTCACACCGTTCCCCGCAGGCCGCTGACCAGCATTAACCGAAAGGAAACAGCAGGCAAGACGAAGCCCGCGCGCCGCCGCTTCTCCACTCACAGTCGAAGGCGCCGCGGCCGCGCTCGGGCATTCGAGTGAGCGCGGCGCGGACGCCCGGCCGTTGTGTAACGCTTGCTTCCCCCGGATCCCCGGGATATTCCGAATCGGCCACGATCTTTCCCGTTCCGCCCAATAAGACGGGGGAAACAAAATATGAAGCAAAATCATACTTTTGCGGGTACCCGGCCCTGCTTCGTGAAGTACCCGCGGACGCGCTTGGTGCACAGCAGAACGAACAGCACGAGCAGCACCACGGCCTGCCCGGCCTGGCCGGCCCGCATCCAGTCCGGGAACTCGGCGGCGACGACCAGGTACACCAGGCCGGCCAGCCCGAGGACGGTGATCACCAGCAACCGGACCCAGGTGCGGCGGCGGCCGAGCTTGAGCCGGCCCGCCAGCCGGACGTAGACGATCGCGATGACCAGCACGGACACCGGGCGGATCCACAGCACGCTCTCCAGCGAGGCGCGCGTGCCCGCCCGGTCGGCCGGGTTCGCCTGGCCGGTCGACTCCCAGTGCAGCACCTGGTAGTCGAGGATGCCGTCCTTGTGCAGGAAGGTCAGCACCGCGAAGGCGACGCTGATCAGCAGGTTGAGGTAGAGCAGGGCGACGACCGGCCGCAGCACGCGGTCGGCGGTGTTCGTGGTGGCCATGTTTCCCCAGTTCAGTCGTGCGCGGTGGCCCGGTCGACGATGGCGACGAGCTCGGCCGCGTAGGCGTCCACATCGGTGTCGGGACGCCGGATCAGTTCGGTGTGGATGCCGTCGATGGCCTGGCGGACGGTGATCGCCATGACGCGCGGGTCGAACCGGCCGAACTCGCCGGTCCGCTGGCCCTCGCGCAGGCAGGATTCCAGGACGTCGACGGCACCGTGGTACCAGTCGTCGTTGCCCGCGGTGGTGGCGCCGCCACCACCGTGGCGCAGGCAGTCGAGCAGCGCGGTGAGTTCGACCGGGTGCTCGGCGACGAACGCCAGGTTCGACTCGATGTAGGCCCGCAGCTCCGCCGCCGGCCCGTGCACCGCGTCGATCCGCTCCCGCATGTAGGCGAGGCTCGTGGCCAGCACGTCCCGGACGACTTCGGCGATCAGGTCGGCCTTGCCGTCGAAGTGGTAGGAGATCATGCCGGTGCTGCTCAGCCCGGCACGTTTCGCGATCTGCCCGAACGAAGCCTTCGCATACCCCAGTTCACCGATGGTCTCGATCGCCGCGCGGACGATCTGCGCCCGCCGGGCGTTCTCGGTGAACGTTTTTGCTTGCATGAGCAAAAAGTAGCACGATTGAGCAAACAATCGCCAGAATGCCCTCTTTCCGCAACGAGCCGGTTGCGGTATGTGTCGATCACGCCCGCGAAAAAGGCCACCCCGGGATGCCGGGGTGGCCTTCGCAGGGGGTGGGGGTCAGACCTGGCGTGCCGTCGCCATCGCGCGCTCGGTCTCCCAGAACGCCCGCACCGACCGGATCAGGCCGTCGTCGCCGACGCGGTAGACGAACACCCCGTCGGTGTCGACGCGGTAGCCGCCCGGGAGGAACGTCGTGATCGTGCCGACGTTGGCCACCTCGTCGCCGCCCGCGTGGGAGTCGCGGATGGTGAACTCGAAGCGCTCGACGTTGGCGATCGTCTTGTCCCAGAAGGCGCTGATCCCGTCGCGGCCGTGGTGGCCCTTGCCGGTCTCGTCGAAGAACGACGGCCCGACCGGGTCCTCGACCACCGCGTCCGGGGCGAACAGCGCCAGCCACGCTTCCTTGTCCCCCGCCGTCACCGCGGTCATCGACGCGAACGCCGCGCGCCGCGCCGCCGGCTGCTCCTGCCCGGTGTCCCAGCTGACCTGCACGCCCACGGCAGTCACTCCTCGAACTTCTCGATGATCTCGGCCCCGAACTTGCGGATCGCTTCGAGCTTCGGCTCGACCGGCGCGTCGAAGCCGACGCCGTCGAACACCCACGGCATGGTGATGACGTCGGTGACGCCCACCTCGGCCTGCTCGCGGTAGCCGTCGAGGCCGAACCGGTCGATGCAGACCGCCTGGTACTCGAACGGGTCATCGGCGCGGCCCCGCTCGGCCAGCAGTTCCTTGATGCGCGCGATCGTGTCGCGCAGCTCGTCGAGCTTCATCATCGCCGACGACCAGCCGTCGGCGACCCGGGCGGCGCGCTTCAGCGCGACTTCGGTGTGGCCGCCGATGTAGAACGGCACCCGCGACGGCGGCGCCGGGCTCATCTGGATCTTGTCGAAGTCGTAGAACTCGCCGTGGTACTCGACCATCCCGCCGCCGAGGATCAGCCGCAGCACGTCGATGGCCTCGTCGACGCGCTTGCCGCGCCGCTCGAACGGCACGCCGCAGTACTCGAACTCCTGCGGCAGCCAGCCGACGCCGAGCCCGAGGCCGAACCGGCCGCCGGTGAGCACCGCCGCCGAGCCGACCTGGCGGGCCAGCAGCACCGGGTTGCGCGAGCCGAGCTTCAGCACCGACGTGTAGAAGTGGATCCGGCTGGTCACCGCCCCCATCGCCGCGGTGGCCACGAGCGGGTCGACCCAGGGGGTTTCCCCGGTCCAGAACCGGCTGCCGTCCGGGGTGTACGGGTAGTCCGTGTCCACCGTTTCGGCGTAGAAGAGCGAGTCGGGCAGGGCAATGGAGGCGAAGCCGGCCTCTTCGGCGGCCCGGGCGAGCTCGCCCAGCTGATCGAGCGGGTTCATCGCGATCGACAGGGTGAACTTCATGCGTCGAACTATAACGTGTTCTAGTTTACTCGGCCAGGGCTCGTGGTGGGCCCGGTCACGCACCGGGAACCCACCGCGTAGCGTCCGCGTTGTCCGTTTCAAAGGTGACCACCGGTCACCGAGCCCCGAACTTCTGGGAGTGGTCCATGGGCACCGCGATCTTCCTGATCGTGCTCGTCGTCGTGATCGTCGGTGGCGGCCTCTATTTCTCGCGGCAGCGCGCCGCGGCCCGGCAGCGGGAGCTCGACGACGCCAAGGCCGACGCCCGGCGCCTGGTCGAACGGCTCGGCGGCCAGGTCCTCAACCTCAACGGCACGGACACCGCGTCGCAGCAGGCGATGGCCGACGCGAGCGAGCGCTACAACGCGGCCGGTTCGCAGCTGGAGCAGGCCCGCACCATCGAGCAGGCCCGGCTGGTCAAGGACACCGCGATCGAGGGGCTCTACTACGTCCGCGCCGCGCGCACCGCGATGGGCATGGACCCCGGCCCGCAGCTGCCGGAGGAGGCCGAGCGCGAGCGCGCCGGCAAGGTGACCGAACGCCGTGACGTCGACGTCGAGGGCCAGCACTACGCCGCCTCGCCCGAGGCGGGCCAGGACACGCCGTACTACTACCCCGGCGGCCGCGTCGCGGGCCGTCCGGTGCCGCAGGGCTGGTACAGCGAGCCGTGGTGGAAGCCCGCGCTCATCGCCGGTGCCTGGGGCCTGGGCTCGATGTTCCTGTTCAGCGCGATGTTCTCCGGCATGAGCGGCATCGCCAGCGCCTCGGCCTGGGAGTCCGGCTACGACGCGGGCCAGCAGGACGCGCTCGAGTCCGGCGACATGGGCGGCGACAGCGCCGGCGACTTCGACGGCGGCGGCGACGGCGGCGACTGGGGCGGAGACGGCGGCGGTTTCGACGGCGGAGGCTTCGACGGAGGCGGTTTCGACGGCGGGGGCTTCGACTTCTGAGCCCCGGCCCGAACGCCGCGAATGACTCATTCGGGGCCTCGGAAGTCCCGAATGAGTCATTCGCGACATTGCTGTGGGGTCAGGCGGGCTGGCAGGTGGGGCACCAGTAGAGGTTGCGGCCCACCAGTTCCGAGTGCGCCACCGGTGTTCCGCACACCAGGCAGGGCTCGCCGGCGCGGCGGTAGACGTAGACCTCGCCGCCGTGGCGGTCCACCCGGGCCGCGCGGCCCATCGCCTCCGGCAGGTGCTCCGGGCGGACCGTGTCGATGCGGCCGACGCGGACGCCGTCGCGCATCAAGGTCACCAGGTCGGCCCACATGGCGTCCCACAGCGCACGATCGAGTGACCGTCCCGGGGTCAGCGGGGCGACGCCGTGGCGGAACAGCACCTCGGCGCGGTAGACGTTCCCGACGCCGGCGAGCACCGCCTGGTCCATCAGCAGCGCCGCGATCGACGTCTTGGACCGCGAGATGCGAGCCCAGGCCAGGTCCGGTTTCGCGTCGCGGCGCAACGGGTCGGGGCCGAGCCGCGCCTTGATCGCGTCGGCCTGCTCCGGCGCCAGCAGCTCGCAGCGCGTCGGCCCGCGCAGGTCCGTCCAATGTGTCCGGCCGGCCAGCCGCAGCCGGACCTGGCCCACCGGCTCGGGCGCGGGCAGCGGGGCTTCGCCGAAGGTGCCGTAGAGGCCCAGGTGGATGTGCACGACGCCGTGCGGCCCGTAGTCGTGGAAGAGGTGCTTGCCGTGCGCCTCGGCGCCGACGAACACCCGGCCGTCCAACCGGGACGCTTCGGCGGCGAACCGGCCCTGCGGGCTCAGCACGGTGACCGGGGCGCCGGCGTACCGGCGCTTGTGCAGCCGGGCGAGCCGGTGGAGCGTGTGCCCCTCGGGCATCAGGCCTCCGGCAACGCCGGCGGGGTCCCGGTGCGCTCGTAGTCGAGCAGCTGCTGCACGCGGCGGGCGTGCCGCTCCTCCGGCGAGACCTCCGTCGCCAGGAACGCCTCGACGATCTCGACGGCCGCCTCGGCGGTGTGCATCCGGGCACCGACGCCGATCAGCTGGGCGTGGTTGTGCTCCCGGCACAGCTTCGCGGTCTCGACGCTCCAGGCCAGGCCGGCGCGGGCGCCGGGGACCTTGTTCGCGGCGATCTGCTCGCCGTTGCCCGAGCCGCCGACGACGATGCCGCGGCTGCCCTCGTCGGCCACCACGCGCAGCGCCGTCTCGACGCAGAACGCCGGGTAGTCGTCGGCCGCGTCGTAGACGTGCGGACCGATGTCGGTCACCTCGTGGCCCTGCTTCTCCAGGTGAGCCACCAGGTGGTTCTTCAGCTCGAAACCGGCATGGTCGGATCCCAAATAGACACGCACGGCGCCGAGTCTGCCACCAGGGCCGATCTCGGGCATGCTCCGGGGGTGGGGATCCGGGAGCAGACCGGCAGCGACGTGCGCCTCGGCAGGGGCGCCGAGCCCGCGACGGCCGCGGGCTGATCGGATCCGACGTGAGCGAAGCCGCTCCCGTCCTGAACGAAGGAGCACTGCGATGACCGGCCGCTGGATCGAGGTCGCCGACGGCGTCCACGCCCGCCGCTACGCGGAGCTGGACCTGACCGTCGGACTCGTGGTGGGCGCCGAGCGCTGCCTGGTCGTCGACACCCGCGGCGACCTGGAACAGGGCGCCGAGCTGGCCGCGGCGGTCCGCGGAATCACGCCGCTGCCCTGGGCCGTCGTCTACACGCACGCGCACTTCGACCACGCCTGGGGCACCGAGGCGTTCCTGCCGTGCGAGGTCTGGGCGCACGAACGCTGCGCCGACGAACTGCGCGCGGATCCCGGCGCCCTGCGCGCCCCGTGGGAGGCCCACTACCGCAAGGAGGGCAAGCCGGACATCGCGGACGCGATCGCCCGTACCACCATCGTGGCACCGGACCACACGTTCACCGGCCGCGCCGACGTCGACCTCGGCGGCCGGACGGCGGTGCTGCTGCACCCCGGCCCGGCGCACACCGGCCACGACGTCGTCGTGCACGTCCCGGACGCGGCGGTCGTCTTCGCCGGCGACGTCGTCGAGAACGCCGAAGCCGGGTTCAGCGCGTTCTCGTTCAGCTCCGAAACCGACCTGACCGCCTGGCCGGACGCGTTCGACGCGATCCTCGCGCTGGAGCCGCGGGTCGTCGTGCCCGGCCACGGCGACCCGGTGGACGCGGCCTTCGTGC
The DNA here is from genome assembly GCF_000716785.1 of Amycolatopsis vancoresmycina. Lineage (GTDB taxonomy): Bacteria > Actinomycetota > Actinomycetes > Mycobacteriales > Pseudonocardiaceae > Amycolatopsis > Amycolatopsis vancoresmycina. Next base: position 50,851 of record NZ_JNYY01000003.1, on the reverse strand, counting down.
GCCACCACCGGGACGGCCTGCACGAGCTGATCACGCTCAAGGCGGGCCTGGGCCGCGGCGAGACGACCGAAGTGGCCGCCGTCGCCGCGTCCCGCTACCCCAGCGACGTCACCCTGGCCGCCCTGGAGACGCCCTAGTCGAAGTTGAGCTCGCCCGACCGGGTGCGCTTGAGCTCGAAGAAGTCCGGGTAGCTCGCCAGCGCCACCGCGCCGTCGAACACCTTCAGCGCGGCTTCGCCGCGCGGGATCGAGGTCAGGACCGGGCCGAAGAACGCCACGCCGTCGATGTGGATCGTCGGGGTGCCGACGTCCATGCCGACCGGGTCCATGCCCTCGTGGTGGCTCTTCTTCAGCGCCTCGTCGTACTCGGTCGAGTGCGCCGCCTCGGCCAGCTCGGCCGGCGCGCCGATCGCGGCCAGGGCCTCCTTGATGACCGTGTCGTAGTCCTTGGTGCCCTGGTTGTGGTAGCGGGTGCCGAACTCGGTGTAGTAGTCGCGCAGCACCTCTTCGCCCTTGAGCTGCGACAGCGCGACGGCCACGCGGACCGGGCCCCAGCCCTTCGCCAGCAGCTCCTTGTACTGCTCGGGCAGTCCGTCCCGGCCCTCGTTCAGCACCGACAGGCTCATGATCCGGAAGTGCAGGTCGAGGTTGCGGTGCTTCTCGACCTCCAGGATCCAGCGGGAGGTGATCCACGCGAACGGGCAGATCGGGTCGAAGTAGAAATCGACCTTCGTGGGCTGCTCGGCAGCGGTCATCGGGGCACTCCTGTGTCACGTCTCGATGTGGGCGGACCCCCACGTAGCGGCCAACACCTCCGGACGCGGGCTTGTTCCCTTATCGCCCGGCACCCCGTCCCCATGATTGGATGCGAGGAGTTGAAAACCGATACCAACGACCAGAGGTGCCTGTGCCCGCCCCCAACCTGACCCGTGACCAAGCCAAGCTGCGCGCGGATCTGCTCGACGTCACCGCATACGACATCGAGCTCGACCTGACCGACGGCCACGGCGGTCCCGGGGAGAAGACCTTCGCGTCGACGACGACCGTCCGGTTCTCCAGCGCCCGGGCCGGCGAATCCACGTGGGTCGACATCGTCGCCGACCGCGTGCACTCGGCCACCTTGAACGGCGCGGACGTGGACGTCAGCGCCTACGTCGAGGACAAGGGCATCACGCTCGCCGGGCTCGCCGAGTCGAACGAGCTCACCGTGACCGCCGACTGCCGGTACATGAACACCGGCGAAGGCGTGCACCGGTTCGTCGACCCGGTCGACGACGGCGTGTACCTGTACACGCAGTTCGAGACGGCCGACGCCAAGCGCATGTTCGCCTGCTTCGACCAGCCCGACCTCAAGTCGGTCTACCGGCTCACGGTGATCGCGCCGAAGGACTGGAAGGTCGTCTCCAACGCCATCGTCGAGTCCGCCGAAGAGACGCCGGACGGCGCCGTCCGCACGGTGTTCAAGGAGTCCGAGCGGATCTCCACCTACCTCGTCGCGCTGGTCGCCGGCCCGTTCGCCGAGTGGCGCGACGAGTACACCGACGAGCACAAGACCATCCCGCTCGGCGTCTACTGCCGCGCGTCGCTGGCCGAGCACATGGACGCCGACCGGCTGTTCACCGAGACCAAGCAGGGCTTCGCCTTCTACCACGAGAAGTTCGGGACGCCCTACCCGTTCTCCAAGTACGACCAGCTGTTCGTGCCGGAGTTCAACGCGGGCGCGATGGAGAACGCCGGCGCGGTGACGTTCCTGGAGGACTACGTCTTCCGCAGCCGCGTGACCCGCTACGCCTACGAGCGGCGCGCCGAGACGCTGCTGCACGAGATGGCGCACATGTGGTTCGGCGACCTGGTCACCATGCGCTGGTGGGACGACCTGTGGCTGAACGAGTCGTTCGCGACCTTCGCGAGCGTGCTCGCCCAGGCCGAGGCGACCGAGTACAAGAACGCGTGGACCAGCTTCGCGAACATCGAGAAGTCGTGGGCCTACCGCCAGGACCAGCTGCCCTCGACGCACCCGATCGCGGCCGACATCGTCGACCTGCACGCGGTCGAGGTGAACTTCGACGGCATCACCTACGCCAAGGGCGCGAGCGTGCTCAAGCAGCTCGTCGCCTACGTCGGGCTGGACCACTTCCTCGACGGCCTGAAGGTGTACTTCGGCAAGCACGCCTGGGGCAACGCGACCCTGGCCGACCTGCTGGGCGCGCTGGAGGAGGCGTCCGGGCGCGACCTGTCGTGGTGGAGCGCGCAGTGGCTGGAGACCACCGGGCTGAACTCGCTGAGCCCGCGCTACGAGGTCGGCGCGGACGGCAACTTCACGTCGTTCGCCGTCGTGCAGTCCGGCGCGAAGCCGGGCGCCGGTGAGCTGCGCACCCACCGCGTCGCGGTCGGCGTCTACGACGAGGACGGCGGCAAGATCGTCCGGAAGCACCGCGTCGAGCTCGACGTCGACGGCGAGCGCACCGAGGTGCCGGAGCTGGTCGGCCAGCCCGCGGGCAAGCTCGTGCTGGTCAACGACGACGACCTGACGTACTGCACGATGCGGCTCGACCCGGCGTCGCTGACCACGCTGATCGACCGCATCGCCGACATCACCGAGCCGCTGCCGCGGACGCTGTGCTGGTCGGCGGCGTGGGAGATGACCCGCGAGGCCGAGCTCAAGGCCCGCGACTTCGTCACGCTGGTGCAGCGCGGCATCCACACCGAGACCGAGGTCGGCGTCGTCCAGCGGCTGCTGCTGCAGGCCCAGACCGCGCTCAACTCCTACGCCGAGCAGGAGTGGGCGGCCACGACCGGCTGGCCGGCGTTCACCGCGCGGCTGCTGGAGCTGGTGCGGGCCGCCGAGCCGGGTTCGGACCACCAGCTGGCGTTCGTGAACTCGCTGGCCGGATCGGTGCTGGACGAGTCGGCGTTGTCGGTGCTGTCGGGCTGGCTCGACGGTTCGGCGCCGCTGCCCGGGCTCACGGTGGACACCGACCTGCGCTGGCGCCTCCTGCACGCGCTGGTCGCGCACGGCAAGGCGGCCGCCGAGGAGATCGACGCCGAGCTGGCCCGCGACAACACGGCCACCGGCCGCCGCCAGGCGGAGCGCGCCCGCGCCCTGCGCCCGACGGCGGAGGCCAAGGCCGACGCGTGGAAGCGCGCGGTGTACGACGACGACCTGCCGAACGCGGTGAGCGACTCGCTCATCTCGGGCTTCTCGCACCCGGGCCAGAAAGCACTGCTGGGCTCGTACGTGGCGAAGTACTTCGAGGTCATCGACGAGGTGTGGCAGCGGCGCTCGAGCGAACGGGCCCAGCCGATGGCGATCGGCCTGTACCCGTCCTGGGCGGTGGACCCGGAGACGGTGACGGCGTCGGACGAGTGGCTGGCGGGCGAGCACCCGCAGGCCCTGCGCCGGCTGGTGTCGGAGGGCCGCGCGGGAATCGTGCGGGCGTTGGCGGCGCGGGACTTCGACGCACAGGCGTGAGGTTCAGGTGGCGGGCCGTGCGCAGCACGGCCCGCCACTGGTTCGGTCGGCAATCGGCGTGCCAGCGCCGAAGGCGCCCTCCGACCACACCCCCTGCCGAACCGATACGCAGCCGAATCAGCGGTCGCCAGGTCGTGTCAAGGCACGCTTTCCCGCCTTGACACGACCTGGCGACCGTTGAACAATCCGGCGTTCGGGTCGGCGGGAAGAACCCGGCAGAACTCAATCCGGCAGCGCTGACCCGCTGGGGTCTCACCCCGGCAGGACTCACTCCGCAACGGTTAACCTGACCCCACGGGTGAAGCGTCGGAACGCCCGCCGAGCGACTACCCATGGCGCACCTCTCCAGAGGAGTCGCGGTGCTCACGTTCGCCGGAATGAGCCTCCCGGTCACCAGCCTCGACCGGTCCACCCTCTTCTACACCGAACTCGGCTTCACCATCGAGGTCCGCACGGCCCGGCTTGCCCGGGCTGGGGTTCGGTTCGCGCCCCGGCAAGGCCCGCCCTCCCTGGGGGCTGCCCCCGCTTCCAGCGTATCGGCGAGGGGCGACAAAAACCGGCCCACTGACCGCGCCGGCGGCCCGGTTGTCCACAACGCTCCCGGGCTGTGCACAAACCCGGCGGGCACACCGCGCGGCGCGAACCGGCACCCGTCGGCGAGCCGCCGCCCAGCCGCCGCCCAGCCACCGAACGCCCCCCGAACACGGAAAAGCCCCGCGCCCGAAGGCGCGGGGCTCTCCGAACCCAAGATCAGCGAGGCGCGGGACCCGCCTGGTCGGACAGCATGCGCAGCGCGTTCACCAGGCCGTTGACCAGCCCGCGAACCAGGTCGCCCTCCTTGAAGGACGCCACCATGCTGGCCACCGCCAGCTTGGCGCCGCGGTCCGGGAGGCGCAGGTGCGCCGTCCGGCCCGTGACGATCTCGATCAGGCGCTCGCCCGGCGAGACCGCGATCAGGACCGCGTTGGCCGGGTCCGCCGTCGTCGCGTGCAGCTTCTCCGCCGTCGTGCGGCTGTCCGCTCCCAGCTCGCCGAGGTACAGGCTGAAGTCCAGGCCCGTCTCGCGGCTGGCGAACGTCAGCGCCTCGTCGAGGCGGGCCAGCTGGCGGGTGGTGAACGGCCCGGCCGGGGCCTCCGGCTCGTACATCTTGGCCGCGGACACCCGTCCGGTGGCCATCAGGGCCTCGCCGTAGCCCAGCTCGGACTCGTCGACGCGCTTCGTCAGCTCACCAGTTGCCACGAGCGCCTCCTGCCGCGGTCGGGGCGCCCTCGGGCGCGCTGTTCTCGGTGCCGGCGTGCCGGTGTCCCGCGCCGACCCCGTCGGGGTTGGCGCTCCACCACATGGCCGGGTACTCCCAGGCCTGGCCGGTCCGGTGCCGCGGGGCACCGCCGGACCTGCGCCGGAGCGTCAGCAGCCCGGCGAGGCCGTAGATGGCCAGCGGGATCACGGCGAAGACCACGATCGTCTCGACAACGTTCACGGCGCTGAGCGTATCGGATGACCTCCGCAACCACCGCGCGCGGCGCACTCGACCGTTCGTCGTAAGCCGACTGCCGTCCGCCGCTTGGCGCGCGGCCACTGGAACGTTGGGGCGAAGACCGTCGGGCCGAAAGGTTGCAACTCAACGTACAGGCGGCCGCACCCGCCGCTGTCGTCTTGTCCGAGCCTTGAAATCCTCGTAGCTTTTTCACCTGTACGGGCCTTGCGCCCCGCTCCCCAGCCCCAGCAGGTAACGCACCGGTCCCAGGAGGCCCTGCCATGAACAGCGTCCAGACGCCCGCACAGGCGATCACCGAGACCGTCTCGTCACTGAGCGACATCGAATTCGTGCCCGGAACGCGTGTGACGGCGGGCACAAGGGTTACCCGGGGTACACGTGTCACTCGCGGTACACGGGTGACGGCGGGAACGCGCGTCACCATGGGCACCCGGGTGACGGCGGGGACGCGGGTCACCCGCGGGACCCGGGTCACGCGAGGCACCCGCGTCACGATGGGCACGCGGGTGACGGCGGGCACGCGCGTCACCTGCGGCACGCGCGTCACGCGAGGCACCCGCGTCACCCGTGGCACGCGGGTCACCATGGGCACCCGCGTCACCTGCCAGAGCGACTACACGCTCGCTGCCTGACCCGTACTCCAGGGCCGCACGCACTACCTGAGCACCTCGCGCAAGCACCCGGCTCGCCCCGGCCGCCGCACGGCAGCCGGGGCGCCGGCTTGTCCGGACGGTGCTGCGTCACCCCGAGCCGCCGGCGGATCAGGCGTTGTGCTCCGGGGCTCCGCCACCCCGGTGCATCAAGCGGCGGAGCCGAGATACGGCCGCCAGAGCGGGTCGGCCTCCTTGGAGTGCGCAAGCAGCCGCCAATGCGGACCGTGCGGGGCGCGCGGGACCACACGCAGCCGCCAGCCGATCTCCGAGAGCAGCCGGTCCGCCTTGCGGTGGTTGCACTTGGCGCAGCAGGCGACGCAGTTGGTCCAGCTGTGGGGGCCGCCGCGGCTGCGCGGGACGACGTGGTCGATCGTCTCGGCCCGCCCTCCGCAGTAGGCGCAGCGGTACCGGTCGCGGTGCATGAGCCCGGCGCGCGTGAGCGGCACCTTCGCCCGGTAGGGTACGCGCACGTACGTGCTGAGCCGGATCACCGAGGGCACCGGCAGCGACACCTTCGCCGAGTGCAGCTCGATCCCGCCGGGGTCACCGTGGACCACTTCCGCCTTGCCGCACATCACGAGCACGACGGCGCGCCGCAGCGGCAACGCCGTCAGCGGCTCGAAAGTGGCGTTGAGCAGGAGCACCCGGCGCCGGCCCCAGGCCGGGGCGGCCGGATCCCGGCCTCTACTACGCTGTCCGGGCGGGCGGGTCACTCCCCCTGGGCGGGTCCCCGGCCCGGCCGGGACGGTTCCGCCGGATGCGGAACCCCCCGGGTAGGCGCGCAGAACCACCTCTGGCGTCTCATCGGCCGTGGCTTGGCCGGAGACGCCGCGGGGGCTGGGTTGTCGGTCTGGCACTCGACCACCTCCAGGGGCGTAGGCATAGTCGACCACAGAACAGGCCCCCAGCGCACGTGTGTTACAAGACGTGTCACATCCGCGCGACCCAACATCCACTTGCCGTTGGGGCGGCCGACCCGATCGGAAGGATGAACGAAACCCCGTGCTCCCCCTGCTCTCCGCCGGCCGCCCGCCGTGCCTGGACGACCCCAGCACGTTCTGCTCACAGGTGTTCTCCGTGACGCACAACCAGTGGCTGGCGGGCTCGGCGAACTGGCTGATCACCAAGCCGGTCAAGATCCTGATGATCCTCGTGATCGCGTTCGTGGTCCGGCTGCTGGTCAGAAGGCTGATCAACCGCGTCACGACCCTGCCGAAGACGGGCGGCAAGCTCCCGTCGATGCTGCGCCCGCTGCGCGAGCGCGCGCCGGAGGTGCTCGGCTCCGCCGTCATCGAACGGCGCCGCCAGCGCGCGATGACCATCGGCTCGGTGCTGAAGTCGATGGCGACGTTCCTGATCTACGGCCTGGCGTTCATCCTCGTGCTGGGCGAACTCGGCCTCGACCTCGGCCCGATCATCGCCTCGGCGGGCATCATCGGCGTCGCGATCGGGTTCGGCGCGCAGAACCTGGTCAAGGACTTCCTGTCCGGCATCTTCATGATGGTCGAGGACCAGTACGGCGTCGGCGACGTCGTGGACGTCGGCGAGGCGTCGGGCACGGTCGAGTCGGTGGGCTTGCGGATCACGACGTTGCGTGACGTCAAGGGCACCGTCTGGTACGTCCGCAACGGCGAGGTCCTGCGCGTCGGCAACTCGAGCCAGGGCTTCGCGGTGGCGGTCGTCGACGTCCCGCTCGGCTACACCGCCGACGTCGAGCGCGCGACGACGGTGCTCGCGGCCGCGGCGTCCGCGGCCACCGAGGGTGACGCGCTGAAGGACAACGTGCTCGAGCCGCCGGAGATGCTGGGTGTGGAAAGCGTCACACCGGAAGGCATCCAGCTGCGCCTGACGGTGAAGGTCCGGCCGGGCAAGCAGTGGGCGGTGCAGCGGGCGTTGCGCGCCCAGCTGCTGGCCGCGCTGGAGGAGGCCGGCTTCGACCCGCCGCTGGGCCGCCTGTTCCCGGCCGCGGCGCCGCCGGCCGAGAAGAAGTGACGTCAGCCGGAGTAGTACTCGCGCAGACCGGCGAGCCGGGCGGCCCGGTCCCGGTCGAGGCCGGGGTCGTGCACCAGGTGCTCGCGCAGGTCGGCCGACACCTCGTCCCGGTCGGGGTGGTCGCTGCGCTCGACGTGCTCGAGCGTCGCGGCCACCCCGGCGGGGAACAGCAGGAAGGCGTCGAGCCCGCTCGACGTGTCGACGCTCGTGTACTTGGCTTCGCTGAGTTGCCAGACGTCCCCGGCTTCGCCGCACTCGTTGAGCAGCAACGCGGCGAGCCCGAGGCTGTCGTCGTAGCCCCAGCCGTCCTCGTGGTAGCGGATCTCCTGGTCCAGGAGGTAGCGGAGGAAGACGGCGTCGGTGTCCCGGCGGTCCCGCAGCAGCAGGCGCAGGACCGCTTGCCGCACCTGGGTGCCGGCGAGTTCGGGCCAGCGTTCCGGGTGGTCGCGCCAGTGGTCGAGGGAGGTCGTCACGAGCGGAGACCGTAGCGGGGCCCGGTTACGCTGGGAAACGGATTTGCGACCATCCGGCATCACCGGACCGGGCGTCGGGAACCCGGGAACGAAGGGCAAAATGGAAGGCGTGGCTGCAGTGAGCGAACCGGCGAACCTCTACGAAGCGATCGGCGGCGAACCGACGTTCCGCCGGATCGTCGGGCGGTTCTACGAGGAGGTCGCGCGCGACGAGATCCTCCGCCCGCTCTACCCCGAGGAGGACCTCGGGCCGGCCGAGGAGCGGTTCCGGCTGTTCCTCATCCAGTACTGGGGCGGCCCGCACACCTACTCCGACCAGCGCGGGCACCCGCGGCTGCGGATGCGGCACGCGCCGTTCAAGATCGGGCCGATCGAGCGGGACGCGTGGCTGCGCTGCATCCGGATCGCCGTCGACGAGGAGAACCTCGAGGAACCGTACCGGGGGCAGCTGTGGGCCTACCTGGAGATGGCGGCGCACAGCATGATGAACAGCTTCGTATGAGACAGCCAGCCTGGTGGCGCGATGCCGTCTTCTACCAGGTCTACGTGCGCTCGTTCGCCGACTCGGACGGTGACGGCGTCGGGGACCTGGAAGGCATCCACTCCCGGCTCGGCTACCTGGAGCTGCTGGGCGTCGACGCGCTGTGGCTGACGCCGTTCTACCGCTCCCCGATGGCCGACCACGGCTACGACATCGCCGACCCGCGCGACGTCGACCCGATGTTCGGCACCCTCGGCGACTTCGACGTGCTGCTCACCGAGGCGCACAAGCGGAACATCAAGGTCACCGTGGACGTGGTCCCGAACCACACCAGCAACCAGCACGCCTGGTTCAAGTCGGCGATGGCCGCCGCGCCGGGCAGCCCGGAGCGCGACCGCTACATCTTCCGCGACGGCGTCGGCCCGGCGGGCGAAGACCCGCCGAACAACTGGGTCAGCGCCTTCGGCGGCCCGGCCTGGACCCGGGTCCCGGACGGGCAGTGGTACCTGCACCTGTTCGCGCCGCAGCAGCCGGACCTCAACTGGGCCAACCCCGAGGTGGCCGCCGACCTCGAACGCACGCTGCGGTTCTGGCTCGAACGCGGCGTCGACGGCTTCCGCATCGACGTCGCGCACGGCATGGCCAAGCCGCCCGGCCTGCCGGACATGGACCCGCGCGCGGACGGGATCGGGCCGAACCACTACTACGACCCGCGGTGGGACCACGACGGCGTCCACGAGATCCACCAGATGATCCGCAAGGTCCTCGACGAGTTCCCGGACGCGATGGCGGTCGGCGAGATCTGGGTGACCGACGAGGAGCGCCTGTCGCGCTACCTGCGGCCGGGCGAGCTGCACCTGGCGTTCAACTTCCGGCTGGTGCTGACCCACTTCGACGCCGACGCCATGCGCACGGCCATCGACCGGTCCCTGGCCGTCCCGGCGCGCACGGGCGCCCCGGCGACCTGGACCCTGGGCAACCACGACGTCTGGCGCCAGGTGAGCCGCTACGGCGGTGGCGACACCGGCGTGCGCCGCGCGCGGGCGATGGCGCTGGTCGAGCTGGCGCTGCCGGGCGCGGTGTACCTGTACAACGGCGAAGAGCTGGGGCTGGCGAACGTCGAGCTGGCGCCCGCGGAGATGGCCGACCCGCGCGCGAAGACGAGCGGCGCCGAGTTCGGCCGGGACGTCTCGCGGGTCCCGCTGCCGTGGGAGGGCGACCTGCCGCCGTTCGGTTTCTCGCGCAACCCGCGCACGTGGCTGCCGATGCCGGCTTCGTGGGCGGGGTTGACGGTGGAGAAGCAGATCGAGGACGCGGACTCGACGCTGTCGCTGTACCGGCAGGCGATCGAGCTGCGGAAGACGCATCCGGCGTTCAGCGGCGACGAGCTGGAGTGGTACGGGGCTCCCGCCGGGTGTTTCGCCTTCCGGCGGCGCGGGGGTGGGCTGGTGTGCGCTTTGAACACGTCGGCGTCGCCGATCGCCTTGCCGCCTGGTGAGGTGCTGCTGTCGAGCAGTCCGCTGGTCGAGGGGAAGCTGCCCGCGGATTCGGCCGCCTGGCTGGTCTGAGGCGGTTTTTCCCAGCACGTGCCCGATGTGGACAACTCCGGTCGGAAGCCCCTGCTCGCGGCTTTCCGTCGGTCGCCGCCGATACGCTGGACCCGGGGGGCGCCCCCGGCGGGTGGGCGGCGCAGCTGCGGCAGCCCGGAGGTCGCGAATGACTCATTCGGGACCTCGCACGTCGCGAATGAGTCATTCGCGACAGTCGCCTTCACCGCTCAACGGAACCGGCCCCGCCCGGCGCGGGCGGCATCCTCAGCCGGACTGGTTGCCCGAGCCGTCGTCGAAGGCGCCGCTCGCCAGCCACGCCACCAGGGCCGCGGCCTGGAGGTAGGGCGCCGCCTGGGCGGCCGCCCGGCCCGCCGCACGCGTGCGGCCCCACCTCTCAGGTCTATCGGCGCGCTCCGGCGCCCGCTCGCCCGCCGGACGGTCACGCCGCCACGGGGTCTCCTCGGCGCGTACGTCGTCGAGGAAGTCCGCCGTCGGATCGTCGTCCGGGGTCATGCCTCCAGGGTGCCACCGCCCCGGGCGGAACGGTGGCCGCCGTAAGAACTCCGTCAGAACAGCAGCGGCAGCAGCGCGTGCCGGCGCCGGACGATCGCGCCGTAGCGGGCGTCCAGGCGCAGCCACGAGTCCGTCGCCGTCACGCGGACGACGTCGCCTTCCACGTCCGAGTCCACGAACCCCATGCCGGACATCGCGAACAGGCACCGCATCTGGACCTTGACCTCGACCGAGCCGCCGGTCACCGTCAGCACCGCCTGGTCCATCAGCGACGACGGCGGCGTGCCGTGCGGGCCCGCGTTGTCCCTGGCCAGCGTCACGCCGCGGTCGGCCAGCTCGGACACCACCCGCGCGGGCAGCTCGTCGACCAGCGGCCAGCGGCCGGACGGCGGCAGCTCGCCGTGCCAGAGCAGGTCGCGGGCCGGGCCCGGGTCCATCCGGGGCGCGCCCGCCACGGTCAGCGCCGCCAGCAGCTCGTTGCCCGACACCGTGACGTCGCCCGGGGTGACGTCCCCGGCCACCGCGCGGGTGGCCAGGCACTCGAACGGCGTCGACGTCCAGGCCTCGACCACGCCGTCGCCGCGCTGCCGCAGCCGGACGGCCGTCTGGCCGTCCAGCCGGACCGCGCGGGCGACGAACGCGCCGAGGGTCTCCCGGTCGGCCGCGTCCGGCACGAACAACTCAGGCATCCGCGAACCCCTGCTTCAGAAACTCCGATTCGGCCGGGGTGAGCCTACGCGGCCGCAGCTCGACGGTGTCGTACGGCGCCAGCACTGTCTCCGCCGTGACCGCCACCGGGTCGTCCGGGGACGGCCCGCCGTGCACGCGGTAGGCGAGCGTGAAGCTCGCCGCGCGCAGCTGCGTCAGGTCGATGTCCACCCGCAGCTGCTGCCCGGACACCACGATCGGCGCCTTGTAGGCCACTTCGAGGCGCACCACGACGATGCCCTTCGGCAGCTGGTCGAGCCCGGCCTCGACGGCCTTTTCGAACAGCAGCGGGATGCGGGCCTCTTCGAGCAGCGTCACCAGCTTCGCGTGGTTGATGTGGCCGTAGACGTCCATGTCCGTCCAGCGCGGGCGGACGTGCGAAACGTAAGTCACCGGACCGTGCTCCGGATCTGGCGCGCGGCAACCGACAGCGTCGCCAGGTCGAGCCGGCCGGACTTGGTGATCTCGTCGAGCGCGACGCGCGCCCGCTGCAGCCGGGACGCGTTCGTCTTTTCCCACTGGGCGATCTTGGCGTCGCCGGACGAGCCGGGGTCGCTGTGCCGCAGCGCGTCCAGCGTGATCGCCCGCAGCGAGCCGTAGACGTCGTCGCGCAGCGAAAGCCGGGCGAGCGCGTGCCAGCGGTTGCCGCGTTCGAGCTTGCTGATCTCGGTGAGCATCGAGTCGATGTCCAGGTGCGCCGAGAGCGCGTAGTACAACTCCGCCGTCTCCGCCGGGCTGTGCGTGGCGTCCACGCCGATCTGCTGCTCGGCGAGCTCGGCCACCTCGGTGACGTCGAGCAGGCCGTAGGTGTGCAGCAGCAGCGACACCCGGCGGGCCAGGCCCTCGGGCACGTCCGCGGCGATCAGCTCGTCGACGTGCTTCTGCACCGACTCCGCTTCGTGGCCGCGGAGCAGGTCGCCGATCTTCGGGACCAGTTCGTTGAGCACCCGGCCGAAGCGCTTGATCTCCGACAGCGGCGCCAACGGCTGCGGCCGGTTGGTGAGGAACCACCGCGCGGCCCGGTCGAGCAGCCGGCGCGTCTCCAGCACCATCGCGTCGGCGACGTCGGTGTGCACGACGTTGTCGAGCGCGTCGATCTCCTTCCACAGCGCGGGGAGGTCGAACACGCGCGTCACCACCGCGTACGCGCGCACGGCGTCCGTCGCGGTCGCGTTCATCTCCTCCATCAGCCGGTAGACGAACGAGATGCCGCCGCCGTCGACCACCTCGTTGGCGATCATCGTGGTGATGATCTGGCGGCGCAGCGGGTGTTCGCCGATGGCGCCGGCGAACCGTTCGCGCAGCGGCTTCGGGAAGTACTCGGGCAGCCGGCCGGCGAAGACCTGCGAGTCGGGCAGGTCGCTGGCCAGCAGCTCGTCCTTGAGCTCCAGCTTGACGTGGGCCAGCAGGGTCGCCAGCTCCGGCGAGGTGAGGCCCTTGCCCGCCTTCTCCAGCTCGCGGAACTCCGAGTTGCTCGGCAGCGCTTCGAGCTTGCGGTCGAAGGCACCCGCGGACACCAGCGCCTGGACCTGCCGCGCGTGCACCGAGACCATCGGCGCGGCGTGCGCCCGGCTGACGCCGAGGACGGCGTTCTGCCGGTAGTTGTCCTTGAGCACCAGCGCGCCGACCTCGTCGGTCATCTCCTCCAGCAGCTCGTTGCGCTGGCCGCGCTCCAGCTTGCCGGTCTGGACCAGGTGGTCGAGCAGGATCTTGATGTTGACCTCGTGGTCGGAGCAGTCGACGCCGGCCGAGTTGTCGAGCGCGTCGGTGTTGATCTTGCCGCCGTTCCGGGCGAACTCGATCCGGCCCAGCTGGGTCAGGCCGAGGTTGCCGCCCTCGCCGAACACCTTGACGCGCAGCTGCTTGCCGTCGACGCGGATGGCGTCGTTGGCCTTGTCCCCGGCCGCCAGGTGGCTTTCGGTCTCCGCCTTGACGTAGGTGCCGATGCCGCCGTTCCACAGCAGCTCGACCGGCGCCAGCAGGATCGCCTGGATCAGGTCCATCGGCGCCAGCGCCGTGACCCCCTCTTCGAGGCCGAGGGCCGCGTGGACCTGCGGGCTGATCGGGATCGACTTCGCCGTGCGCGGGTAGATCCCGCCGCCTTCGCTGATCAGCGAGCGGTCGTAGTCGTCCCACGAGCTGCGCGGCAGGTCGAACAGGCGGCGGCGCTCGGCGTACGACGTCGCCGCGTCCGGGTTCGGGTCGAGGAAGACGTGCATGTGGTTGAAGGCCGCGACCAGGCGGATGTGCTCGGACAGCAGCATGCCGTTGCCGAAGACGTCACCCATCATGTCGCCGATGCCGACCACGGTGAAGTCCTCGGTCTGGGTGTCCTTGCCCAGCTCGCGGAAGTGCCGCTTGACGCTCTCCCAGGCACCCTTGGCCGTGATGCCCATGGCCTTGTGGTCGTAGCCGACCGAGCCGCCGGAGGCGAACGCGTCGCCCAGCCAGAAGCCGTACTGCGCGGACACCTCGTTCGCGATGTCGGAGAACTTCGCGGTGCCCTTGTCGGCCGCGACGACCAGGTAGGAGTCGTCGGCGTCGTGCCGGACGACGCCGGGCGCGGGGACGGTCTTGCCCTCGATCCGGTTGTCGGTCAGGTCGAGCAGGCCGGAGATGAACATGCGGTAGCAGGCGATGCCCTCGTTGAGCTGGGCGTCGCGGTCGATGCTCGCGTCGCCGCTCGGCGCCGGCGGGCGCTTCACGACGAAGCCGCCCTTCGCGCCGACTGGCACGATCACCGCGTTCTTCACCGCCTGCGCCTTGACCAGGCCGAGGATTTCGGTGCGGAAGTCCTCGCGGCGGTCCGACCAGCGCAGGCCACCGCGCGCGACCTCGCCGAAGCGCAGGTGCACGCCCTCGACGCGCGGCGAGTACACGAAGATCTCGAACTTCGGCCGCGGCTCGGGCAGGTCGGGCACGCCGGCCGGGTCGAGCTTGATGGCCAGGAACGTCCGCGGCCGCCCGTCGGTGCCCATGACGTGGTAGTTCGTCCGCAGGGTGGCCTGGATGACGGCCATCAGGCGGCGCAGGATCCGGTCCTCGTCGAGGCTGGTGACCTCGTCGATCATCGCGTTCAGCTCGGCGGCCAGCGCCTCCGTGGCGGCTTCGCGGTCGGCGTCGGCGAGCTTCGGGTCGAACCGGGCCTCGAACAGCCGCAGCAGCTTGGTCGCGACCTGGGTGTGGTTCAGCAGCGTGTTCTGGATGTAGTCCTGGGAGAACGCGCTGCCGGCCTGGCGCAGGTACCGCGAGTACGCGCGCAGCACGGCGGCCTGGCGCCAGCTGAGCCCGGCGCGCAGGACGAGCCCGTTGAGGCCGTCGACCTCGGCGTCCCCGCGCCACGCGGCCTCGAAGGCGTCCTGGAAGCGGCCGCGCAGTTCCTCGACGGCGTGCTCGTCGGACTCGTCGAGCATCTTCTGGTCGACGCGGAGGCCGAAGTCGTAGATCCAGCACGCGCCGCCGTCCTCGCGGTGCAGCTCGTACGGCCGCTCGTCGACCACCTCGACACCCATGGCCTGCAGCACCGGGAGCACCTTCGACAGGGTGACGCCCTCGCCGCGCAGGTAGAGCTTGAAGCGCCGTTCGCCAGGGGCGGCGTCGGCGGGCCGGTAGAACGACAGCGCGAGGTCGCCTTCGTCGGTGAGCGAGTCCAGCGAGCGGAGGTCACCGAGGGCCTCTTCGGCGGTGAAGTCCTCCTTGTAGCCCTCGGGGAAGACCATGGCGAAGCGCTGGCCCTGCTCGGTGGCCGACTCTTCGCCGACGATCCCGACCGCGACGCCGCCGTCGGCGCGCTCCCGGCGTTCGTCGAGGACCGCCTCGACCATCCGGTCGTCCCAGGTGCGGACGGCGTCGTTCAGCCGGTCCTGGATCTTGAGCGTGTCCGGTTCCAGGCGGCGCGCCGGGTCGGTGTGCACGACGAAGTGCACCTGCGCCAGGACGGTCTCGCCGATCCGCGCGCTGTATTCGAGCTGGGTGCCTTCGAGCTCTTCGAGCAGGACTTCCTGCATCGCCAGCCGCGAGCGCGTGGTGTAGCGGTCGCGCGGGAGGTAGACCAGGCAGGAGTAGAAGCGGCCGTAGGGGTCACGGCGCAGGAACAGCCGCAGCCGGCGGCGGTCGGCGAGGGTGATCGCGCCGGTCGTCGTCGAGTACAGCGAGTCGCTGTCGGCGGAGAACAGGTCGGCGCGCGGCCAGTTCTGCAGGATTTCCAGCATCCGCTGGCCGGAGAACGACTCGATCGGGAAGCCCGCGCGGTGGATGACCTCGCGGACCCGCTTGCAGACGACCGGGATGTCGAGGACGTTCTCGTGCAGCGCGGTGGTGGTGAACATGCCGAGGAAGCGGTGTTCGCCGGTGACGTTGCCCTCGGCGTCGAAGGTCTTCACGCCGACGTAGTACGGGTAGACCGGCCGGTGCACGGTCGAGGGCGCGCTCGCCTGGGTCAGCACCAGCAGCGACGGCGCGAGCGCGGACGCGGCGGTGTCCGGGCCTGCGGTGAGGCCGCGGGCGGCGAGGCTGTCCTGGCGCAGCACGCCGAGGCCGGAGGCCAGGACCGCGCGCAGGGCCGGGGCGTCGGCGTCCGGGTGGTCGACCAGCTCGTAGCGGCGGTAGCCGAGGAAGGTGAAGTGGCCGTCGGCCAGCCAGCGCAGCAGGCGGGCGCCCTCGGCGACCTCGTCCTCGGGCAGCCGCGGCGGTTCTGTTTCCAGCTCGCTCGCGAGCTGGCAGGCGGTCTGGGCCATCTTCTCGGCGTCCTCGACGACCTCGCGGACGTCACCCAGGACGCTGGAGAGCCGGTTGTCGAGTTCGCGGGCGCGGTTGCGGTCGGTGACGAAGTCGATCTCGACGTACATCCACGACTCGGCGGCCGAGTTCGCGGGCGGCTCGGCCGGGTCCGCTTCGGGGTGGACTTCGAGGAGCTCGCCGGTGAGGTCCCGGCTGACCACCACGATCGGGTGAACAATCCGCTGCACCTGGACGCCGTCACGGGCGAACTCGGCGGCGATCGAGTCGACGAGGTACGGCATGTCATCGGTGACGACCTGTACCACGGTGGCTTCGCGCGCCCACCCGTCTTCGGCGACGGTGGGGTTCAGCAGCCGCACGGCCGGGCGGCCGGGCATCCGCGACTTGGCCAGCTGCAGGTGCGACCGGACGGCGCCGACCAGGTTGACGGGCTCGTCGCCGACGATTTCTTCGGGCGGGATGTGCCGGTAGTAGAGCCGGATGAGCTCACCGATCTCCGGCGCCAGCCCGGCGGCGGCGTCGATCAGGTCGTCCCTGATCTGCTCCGGGCTGGCCGGGGAGCGCTGGCCGAATTCGGGTTCGGCGTCGGCTCCGGTTCCGGGTAGGGACGAGACTCCGGTCGAGCTCATTTGAGGCAACTCTCCAGTTTGCGTGAGGTGGCACCGCGCCGGTTCGGCGTTGAGCCGGCGCACCCCACACTAATGCGCCGCGATCCCGGATCACATGAAGACCCAGGGGTTCGCCGGGGCCCGGAAACCCTTCCGGGACAGCGGATTCGCGTGATCGGTCAAGCTACTGACGGGTTGCGTTCGAAGCGTGCGCGCGGCGCTGACCAGCCGCGCTTTGGAGGCGTTACCGGACGTGGGGGGCGTCGTGATCGGTTCAGTTGATCGGGCCCGGCGCCGTTCGGCGAACGCTGTCGGCCGGTCGGCGACGGTGGAGTGCGAGGGATGCCACTGGATTCACTCGGCGATCGATGGGGGTGTCTCGGCGATCGGGTGCCGGTGGGGGTCGCGGGTCGCCGGTCGCGGCTCGCGGGGCGCCGGTCGCGGGCACGGCAAAACTGTCGGTGGTCTCCGGTAGCGTGGAAAACGGGGCGCCCCCAGCGGCCGGGCTTCGGCTTCGGTGAGGCCGCCGCCCGAACCGCGGCCCCATGGGGCAGCCGCGGGAACGATGGCCCCGTGGTTCAGTCGCGGGAACGGTGGCCGCGGGAGTCCGATACCTCGGCGCCGTGGCCGTTGCGGCCGTGACCGTTGCGGCGGCCCGTGTCCTGGGAACCCAGCTGCTTGACCAGCGCGGCCGCGCTGGCCGTGCCCGCTTGGTGCTCGGCCAGTGCGCGCGCGAGGAGGTCCGCGAGCCCCGCGTCCGGGGGCGGCTCGTCTTCGGCGATCGCGCGGGCGTAGCTCTCCGGGAACGGGGCCGTCGCCGGCGTCCAGTGGCCGAAGTCCTCCATCGGCTCCAGCGACGGGGGCATCCGCAGCCGCGGCAGCCAGGGCTCGGCTTCGTCGCGGTAGTCCGGGACCGACGGCGGTTCGTCCTCCGGCCGCGGTGGCGGCGCCAGTCCGGGCTCGGGCCGGGCCGGTTCCGCGGGGCGGGGACTGTCGGCGTCTTCCGCCCGGCGGCGGCCGCCCGCGCCCCCGGCGGCGGAGATGCCCAGCCGGTCGAGCACCGACCGCGCGGCCACCGACCCGTGCTCGGCATCGTGCCGCGTGGACGGCTGCGGTTCCCGCGGCCGTTCGTACGGTTCCCGCTCGGCGGCGGGCGCGGGCGCGAGCGGCAGAGCCGGGGTGACGCGCGTGGGCGCCGACTCCCGTTCGGCGGCGGTCTCCCGCAGCCGAGCCTCGGCCAGTGCGGCCCAGGAGAACTTTGTCTTGCCGCTGTCGGCGCTCGGCGCCGGCTCCGGCTGCGTTTCGGCAACGTCGGACCGGTGGCCGGGCTCGCTCGCCCGCCGCTCAGCGGGCTCTCGCACCGGCCGCGGCTCGGCGGACTCGGCCCGGTAGCCCGGCTCCCGAGCCGGACGCGACTCAGCGGACTCGGCCCGATACTCCGGCTCCCGAGCCGGACGCGGCTCAGCGGACTTGGCCTGGTACTCCGGCTCGCGCACGTCAGCGGACTCGGCCCGGTACTCCGGCTTCCGAGCCGGACGCGGCTCAGCGGACCTGGCCTGGTACTCCGGCTCCCGCACGGCCCGCGACCCGGCAGTATCGGACCGCGACTCCACCACCGCCGATCGCGGCTCAGCCGCCGAACGGTACTCCGGCACCGGCCGCGACCCGCTCACATCCGACCGCGACTCCACCGCCGGCCGCGACTCGACCTCCGACCGGTGCTCCGGCCCAGCCGGCTGCGGCTCAGCAGCCCCCGCCTGCAACTCCGGCCGCCGCTCCACCACCACCGGTTCCGGGCGGACCCGGACCGCAGGCGGCCCTTCGTCACGGATCGCCGGCATCAACGTCGTCTCGGCCACGTCCGCCGTCACCCGCGGACGTTCGAACGACCACGCCGGCGCCGGCTGCCGGGGCTCGGGCCGTGACGGTGGCTCCTCGCGGCCGAACGACCATGCCGGTGCCGATTCCGGCTGCGGCACCGCCGGCACCGAAACCGGCGCGGGCACCGCCGGGACCGGCCGCGACGGCACCGCCTTCAGCACTTCGTCCAGGTCGACCGACGCCGGTTCCCCGGTCCCGAACTCGCCGGCCAGCACGCTGCACGCCTGCCGCCGGGCCCGGGCGTGCAGCTGCTCCGCCGCGCGTGAGCGGTACAGGCACGCGATGGCCTCCTCGGCCTGGCCGAACCGCTCCTCCAGCTGGGCCAGCTCCAACCACAGGCGCGCCGTGATCGCCGGCAGCCCGTGCCGGTCGGTGCTCGCCACCGCTTCGCGGACCAGCTCGGTCGCCGCTTCGCCCGCGCCCGCCGGCAGGTGGACCCGGGTTGCGACGGCCAGCCGCAGCCAGCCCATCGGCGCCACGCCCGCCGCCCGGACCGGCTCGGCCAGCACCGGCTCGGCGATTTCGTACGCCATTTCCGTGTCGCCGCGGTCCAGCAGCGTGCTCACCAGCAGCAGCACCAGCCGGATGCGGACGAGACCGCCGTCGTCGGCCGGGTTGTCGAGCTTCTCCAGGAATCCCAGGCCGGTCCGGGCCGCGTCGGCCGCCGCCGTCAGGTCGCCGTGGCGGCGGCGGTGGGCCGCCGTGCCGACGCGCAGCAGCGCTCGCACCAGCAGCTGGGTGTCCGCACCCAGCGAGTCGTCGCCGACGACGAGCTTGTCCGCCTCGACGAGCACGCGGTCCAGCTCCGACTTGCGCCCGAGCTGGCCGAGGCAGCCCACCAGGTGGCACAGCGCGGCCGCGCGGTGCACCGGTGAGACGACCGGATCGGTCAGCACCGGCCGCAGCGCGGCGAGGCCGGTCAGCGGCACGCCCAGGCTGCGGGCGCACACCGCGAGGTCGATGCGCAGCCGCGCGGCGATGTCGCCGTACCCGGCGTGCTCGGCCGCGCGCAGGGCCGCGACCGCGCGCCCGACCGTGCCCGGCCGGTCGCCGAGCCGGACGCGCGACGACACGACCAGGCTCTCCGCCCGGATCCACTGCTCGTCGGCACCGGCCGCCTCCGACAGGGCGGCCGCTCGCTCGCCGAGGACCAGGGCGAGCTCGGGCGCCCGCAGGTGCAGGGCGTCCGCCCGCTCGATCAACCGGCCGACTGCGGAGAGGGTTCCCCCGGCATTGGCGGAGCGCCCGCCCTCCACTACTCGGGAGGACGGGCCCGTCCGGTGCGCTTTGCTGGCTTCCACGGGGAAACCCGCCCCCTCAGTCGCGGGTCAGTTTGCGGTGGGTGACACGGTGCGGGCGGGCAGCCTCGGCGCCCATCCGCTCCACCTTGTTCTTCTCGTACCCTTCGAAGTTGCCCTCGAACCAGAACCACTTGGCCGGGTCTTCGTCCGTGCCTTCCCAGGCCAGGATGTGCGTCGCGACCCGGTCGAGGAACCACCGGTCGTGGGAGATCACGACGGCGCAGCCGGGGAACTGCTCCAGCGCGTTCTCCAGCGAGCCCAGCGTCTCGACGTCCAGGTCGTTGGTCGGCTCGTCGAGCAGGATCAGGTTCCCGCCCTGCTTGAGCGTCAGCGCCAGGTTGAGCCGGTTGCGCTCACCGCCGGAGAGCACGCCCGCCGGCTTCTGCTGGTCCGGGCCCTTGAAGCCGAACGCGCTGACGTACGCGCGCGACGGCATTTCGGTCTGCCCGACGTGGATGTAGTCCAGTTCGTCGGAAACGACCTGCCAGACGGTCTTCTTCGGGTCGATCCCGCCGCGGTTCTGGTCCACATAGGACAGTTTGACCGTCTCGCCGATCTTGACGACGCCGTTGTCCGGCTCCTCGAGCCCGACGATCGTCTTGAACAGCGTGGTCTTGCCGACGCCGTTCGGGCCGATCACGCCGACGATGCCGTTGCGCGGCAGGTTGAACGACAGGCCGTCGATGAGGACGCGGCCGTCGAAGCCCTTCTGCAGCTTCTCGACCTCGACCACGACGCTGCCCAGTCGCGGGCCCGGCGGGATCTGGATCTCTTCGAAGTCGAGCTTGCGGTGCTTGTCCGCCTCCGCCGCCATCTCCTCGTAGCGGTCGAGGCGCGAGCGCGACTTGGTCTGGCGCGCCTTGGCGTTGGACCGGACCCACTCGAGCTCGGTCTTCAGCCGCTTCGCGAGCTTCGCGTCCTTCTTGCCCTGGACCTCGAGGCGCTCGCGCTTCTTCTCCAGGTACGTCGAGTAGTTGCCCTCGTAGCCGACGACGCGGCCGCGGTCCAGCTCCATGATCCACTGGGCCACGTTGTCCAGGAAGTACCGGTCGTGGGTGACGGCGAGGACAGCGCCGGCGTAGCGGGCCAGGAACTGCTCCAGCCACAGGACACTCTCGGCGTCCAGGTGGTTGGTGGGCTCGTCGAGCAGCAGCAGGTCGGGCGCCGACAGCAGCAGCTTGCACAGCGCGACCCGGCGGCGCTCACCACCGGAGAGGTGGGAGACGCCTTCGTCCGGCGGCGGGCAGCGCAGCGCGTCCATGGCCTGCTCGACGGTCGAGTCGAGCTCCCAGGCGTCGGCGTGGTCCAGCTCCTCCTGGAGCTGCCCCATCTCCTCCATCAGCTCTTCGGTGTACTCGGTCTCCATGAGCTTGAGGACCTCGTTGTACCGGTCGAGCTTGACCTTGACCTCGCCGAGACCCTCCTCGACGTTCTGCCGGACGGTCTTCTCCTCGTTGAGCTCCGGCTCCTGCATGAGGATGCCGACGCTCGCACCGGGCTGGAGGAACGCTTCGCCGTTGCTGGCCTGCTCGATCCCCGCCATGATCTTGAGAACGGTGGACTTACCGGCACCGTTCGGCCCGACCACGCCGATCTTGGCGCCGGGGTAGAACGCGGTGCTGACGTCGTCGAGGATGACCTTGTCCCCGACGGTCTTGCGCACCTTCTTCATGGTGTAGATGAACTCGGCCATACCCACGATCGTAGAGCGCACGTGATCGCGGCTCGACGCCGGTCACCACCGGACTACCGAATGTCAGCCCGGGATCACCGGAAGCGCTGTTTCCGGCGTCCGGAACCGACCTCAACCTCAACTGGAACCCGAGGGTCGGTTGCCCTCGGCGAGGTTCTTCAGCATCGCGTTGTAGGCGTTCAGTTCTTCGTCGCCGGTGGCCGCTTCGCGCCGGTCACGCCGCTTCGCCTCGCGCTCGTCCTGGCGCGCCCACTGCACCAGCAGCGCGACCAGCACGAGCAGCACCGGGACCTCGCCGGCGGCCCAGGCGATGCCGCCGCCGAGCCGCTGGTCGGTGAGCAGATCGGGGACCCACGGCAGGTGCAGCTGGCTGTAGAAGGCCTGGCCGATGACGGTCTGCTTGCTCATCAGGATCACGCCGAAGAACGCGTGGAACGGCATCGCGGCGAACATCATCCCGAGCCGGCCGAGGTACGGGATCCGCCGCGGCGACGGGTCCACGCCGATCACCGGCCAGTAGAAGACGTACCCGGCGAGCAGGAAGTGCCCGTTCATCACCAGGTGCGCCCAGTGGTACTGCAACGCGTTGTCGAACAGGCCGGAGAAGTAGAGCGCGTAGAACGACCCGACGAACAGCAGCAGCGCGACGACGGGGTGGGTCAGGAACCGCGAAACCGGGGAGTGCACGAAGGCGACGATCCACTCGCGCGGCCCGGGCGGGGCGTCCTTGCCCGCGGCAGGCAGCGCGCGCAACGCGAGCGTCACCGGCCCGCCGAGCACGAACAGCACCGGCACCACCATCGACAGCAGCATGTGGTTGCCCATGTGGACGCTGAACATCGCGGGCGCGTACCGGCCGACCCCGGAAGACGTCGCGATCAGCAGCACCACGCAGCCGGCGATCCAGACGACCGTGCGGCCGACCGGCCAGGTGTCGCCCCGCTGCAGCAGCCGCCGCACCCCGGCCAGGTACAGGCCGCCGAGCACCAGCGCCAGCGTGCCGTAGACCAGGTCGAAGCGGGTGTCGAAGAGCAGCCGCAACGCCGTCGGCGCGCCGTCGAGGTCGTAGCCGATCAGCAGCTCGGTGGTCGACGGCTGGGTGATCGCGTCGGCCGGCGGCGGTGTCCTGGCCAGGCCGGAGGCGATGCCGATGGTGACGAACATGATCAGGATCTCGACCGCGGCCAGGCGCAGCAGCTGGGCGCCGCCCTTGCCGCCGACGAGGTTCGCGACGCCCTTTTCGCGCTGCTGGTGGCCGAACACGCCGAGCAGCAGCAAGGCGACCGTCTTGGCCACGACGAGCAGGCCGTAGTCGGTGGTGAACAGGTCGTTCAGGCCGATCCGGACCAGCGCGTTGACCGCGCCGGAGAGCGCCATCACGATCCAGCAGACCAGCGCCAGCTTCGAGAACCGCTGCGCGGCCAGGCTCAGGTGGGTCCCGCGGCGGTAGCCCAGTGCCAGCAGCGCGACCAGCCCGCCGACCCAGAGCGCGGCCGCGACCAGGTGGAACAGCAGGCTGTTGGTGGCGACGTCGTGCGAGCCGCCGCTGGCCGAGTGGCCGGTGACCGCGACCGGGACCAGGCCGCCGACGGCGAGGAAGAACAGCACCGCCGTCCAGCCCCAGGACAGCGCGAGCCGGCAGCCGAGCGCGACGAGGATCGCGATCAGGGCCGTCCAGAGCCACGCCTTCGGCTGTTCGATGGCGCCGACGAGGTCGAGCAGCGTCTGCGGGTCCAGGACGTCGCCGAACGGCTTCCCGGCGGTGTCGGCGGCGGTGAAGGCGACCGAAAGCAGGGCCGCGCCGAACCACACCCAGGCGGCGATCCCGGCCGCGCGCAGGGCGCCGTAGCCGTCGGGACCGAGTGTCCCGGACTTCTGCGGCGGCACGAGGAAGGCGGCCAGCAGCAGCGAGCCGACGCAGATCGTCGACGCCGCTTCGGAGAGCACCCGCATGACGGTGATGCCGTACTTGGTGACCAGCCCCGGGTCGGGCAGGCCCGCGATGGCGTAGCCCGCCCCGCCGGTCAGCGCGATCAGGCCGATCGCGACCACGGCGGCCAGCAGCACCCCGACCGAGAGCAGGGGCAGCACGCTCGCCCGGCGCTGCGTGGGGACCTCGGGTTTCGTCACGGGCTCGCTGGACACGCCCCTGAGGGTATGCCCCGCCCCCGTCAGGCCCGCGTGACGGGCAGGATGGCGCCGTGAAGCTGATCCTTCTCCGGCACGCCGAGTCGCTCGGCAACGTCGACGAACTCGCCTACACGCGGATCCCCGACCACGCGCTGCCGCTGACCGCCAAGGGACGGCGGGAGGCCGCGGCGGTGGCGCCGGAGATCACGCGGCTGCTCGACGGCGAGCGGCCCGCGGTGTACGTCAGCCCGTACCTGCGCACGCGGGAGACGTTGCGGCTGCTGGACATCGAAGCCTCGTGCGAGCGGCTGGTCCAGGAGCCGCGGCTGCGCGAGCAGGACTGGGGCAACCTGCAGGACCCGGCCGACCAGGAGGTCCAGAAGGCGCGGCGCAACGAGTTCGGGCACTTCTTCTACCGGCTGCCGTTCGGCGAGTCGGGCGCGGACGTCGACGACCGCGTCGCGGCGTTCCTGTCGGACCTGCGGCAGCGCGACGAAGCTCACCCCGAGACCGTGCTGATCGTCTCGCACGGGCTCACGCTGCGGCTGCTGTGCCGCCGGCTCTTCGGCTGGAGCATCGAGCTGTTCGAGTCCCTGTCCAACCCCGCGACCTGCGAACACCGCGTCCTCACCGAGTCCGACGGCAAGTGGACGCTCGACCGGCCCTTCGCGCAGTGGCGCGACTCACCCGACGGGGAAACGCAGCTCTAACGGCGCGGTCAGCACGACGCGGGTGCCCTGGCCGGGCGCCGAGTCGATGCGCGCGGCGCCGTCGATCTCGGCCAGCCGCGCGTGGATCGAGTTCTCGATGCCGAACCCGGCGCGGCGGGCGCCGAGGTCGAAGCCGGTCCCGTGGTCGCGCACGGACACCGTGACGGTGCCTTCGCGGGCTTCGAGACACACCACGGCCTTCGCGGTCCTCGCGTGCTTCAACGTGTTTCGCAGCGCTTCGCGCGTTGCGTCGTGAAGGGCGTTGACGACTGCTTCGGGGACGTCGGTGGGCTTCGCGAGCACGACCAGGTCGACGCGCAGCCCCTCGGCCGTCATCTCGACGGCGAGTGCGCCGAGGCGGTGTTCGAGCCCGCCCGGCTCGGCGGGCGCGTCGCCGTCGAGGCTGAGCCGCAGCCGCAGGGCGTGCGCCCGGGCGGTGCGGCGGACCTGGTCGAGGCTGCCCCGCGGGTCGAGCGTGTCGCCGGGCGCCGGCAGGGCGAGGGATTCCATCACCTGCAGCACGGTGTCGTGGACGTCCCGGCGGTGCCGCTCCCGTTCGGCGGCCCGGCCGCGCTGTTCGCCGAGCCCGAGGGCGAACCGCATCGCGCCGGCCACGAGCAGCACGATCGCCAGCGCGGTCACGGCCGCCGCGACCAGGGCGAGCAGGATCCACGTCGCGGGCGCGGACGTGCCGGACACCGCGGCCATGCCGTACCGCAGGAGCACGGCACCGGCGATCGCGACCGCCCCGGCCGGCGCCCCGCGCAGCAGGGTCCAAACCATGACGGTGCCCATGATGTTCGGCCAGGCCAGGGTCAGCAGCTCGGACGACCGGGCCGCGAACACGGCCGCGGCGAAGCTCGTGATGAGCGTGTACGCGGTGTCGGCGGCCAGCACCGGCCGGATGCCGGTGGTCCGGCGGAAGACCCAGCTCACCTCGAGGAGGTTGGGCACCAGGTAGAGGACGACCGCGAGCCAGAGCACCGGGGCACTGAGCGGACCGCCTGCCCACACCGCCTGCAGGAACAGCGCGAGCCGGAACGCGACCGGCACCAGCACGAGCCGCGGCACGGCGTCCTGCACGAGCGTCAGGCCGGTCCCGCCGAACCGCCCGCTTCCGCCGGCGAGCGCCCCCGCTCCGCCGAGCAGCACAACCCTCACGACGTCCTCCCCGGACCAAGGCCCCTACCTTGATCAGCCGACCTGAAATTGAAACGTCGCCGTATTCATTTCAGTTTACCGACGGGGTTCAGCTTGCCTCGCGCACCAGGAGACTGTCAACGCCCTCGCCGTGGCGGAAACGGCCGTCGAGGCACGGATTTCGTGCCCGGAACGGCTACCGGCCGATCATCGCGTCCGCTTCCTCGCGCCGTCGCGATCGCCGGGCGGCGACGGCGGCGGGCAGGATCAGCGCCGCGACGAACGCGGCGAAGCCGAACGCGACGTCGTAGCCGGCCACCTGGGCGATGCCGCCGACGATCGGCGGACCACCGAGGAACCCGGTGTAGGCGATGGCCGTGACGAAGCCGATCTCGCGCTCGCCACCGGTGCCGTCGCCGCGACGACCCGCGTCCCCCGCGAGGCTGAGGGCGAGCGGGAACGACGCCGCGAGGCCGGCGCCGGCCAGTGCGAAGCCGAGGTAGCCCGCGGCGGCGACCGGGATCGCGGCCGCGGCGAGCAGGCCGGCCGCGGCCAGTGCGGCGCCCGCGGCGAGACAGCGGGTCGGGCCGAACCGGCGTTGCGCCACCGGCCCCGCCAGCCGGGCCAGCGCCATGACCAGCTGGAACCCGGCGAACGCCAGCGCCGCGGCACCCTGGCCGACGCCGCGTTCGACGGTCATCAGCAGGGCGGACCAGTCCGAGGACGCGCCCTCGGCGATGGCCGAGCACAGCGCGACCGCGGCGAGCAGCCACAGCACCGGACGGCGGATCGGCGCGCGGCTCGGCGTGGCGACGGGCGTTCCGGTGGGCTCGGGCCGGGTGCCCGGGACCGCGCGGACGATGAACAGCAGGACCGCGACGGCGACGACGGCGGCCACGGTGAGGTGGCGTGCCGGGGACCAGCCGTGCCCGGCGGCGAGGCCCGCGGCCAGCGAACCGGCGAGCGCGCCGAAGCTGAACCCCGCGTGGAAGACCGACATCACCGGCCTGCCGAGCCGGCGTTCGACCGCCACCCCGGCGACGTTCATGGCGACGTCGAGCATCCCGACGCTCGCGCCGATCACCAGCAGCGCGCCGGCCAGCAGCGGGACGGTCGGCGCGAAGCCGACCAGTACCAGCGAGGCGGCCGCCATCGCGGTGCTCCCGGCGACGACCGCCCGCGCGCCCGCCCGCTCGATCAGCCGTCCGGACACCGAGGCGGCGGCGAGCATCCCCGCGCTGGCGCCGAGCAGCGCCAGGCCGAACACGCCCGGCGAGGCGTGCACCTGCGCGGACAGCGCGGGTGTGCGCGAGGCCCACGAACCCAGCGCGAGGCCGTTGAGCGCGAACACGGTGAAGACGGCGGCCCGGTCCTGCATGGTCCCCAGCGTGACTGAAGCGCTTCAGAATGTCCACGGTTAGACTGCGCGGATGACCCGGCGCCGCCGTCCCACGCTCGACGACGTGGCGGTCGCCGTGGGGGTCTCGCGGGCGACCGTTTCGAACGCCTACAACCGGCCTGACCAGCTGTCCGCCCGGCTGCGGGACGAGGTGCTGCGGGTGGCGGCCGAGCTGGGCTACGCCGGGCCGGACCCCACCGCGCGCAGCCTCGCGACCAGCCGGACGGGCGCGATCGCCGTGCTGCTCGACACGTCGCTGTCGACGGCGTTCTCGGACCCGGCGTTGTCGCTGACGCTGGACGCACTGGCCCGCGTGGTCGATCCGCGGGGGCACGCGCTGCTGCTCCTGCCGGGCGGTGCGCAGGGTGGCCCGCCTGCCGAGCGGGTGCTGGCCGCGCAGGCCGACATCGCCGTGGCGTATTCGCTGGCCGACGGCGTGCCGGCGCTGGATTCCGTGCGGACGCGCGGGCTGCCGCTGGTGGTGATCGACCAGCCGCTGGTGCCGGGCGCGGCGCGGATCGGCTGCCAGGACCGGCTCGGTGCGGCGCTGGCCGCGCGCCACCTGCGGGAACTGGGGCACCGGCGGTTCGGGATCTTCGCCGCGCACAGCCACGTGCGGCCCGGTGGGGGTGCGCTGACCGCCGCGGAGGCCGCGGGGGCGGCGTTCCGGGACACGCGGGAGCGGCTGGTCGGCTATCTGGGCGAGCTGGAATCGTGCGACGTCGTTTTGCACGAGGCGGCCGGGTTGAGTGCGGAGAGTGCGCTGGAGGGGGCGTTTGCGCTGCTCGGGGCATCGCCGCGGCCGTCCGCGGTGCTGTGCATGTCCGACCAGCTCGCGCTGGCTGTGCTGGCGGCGGCTCGGCAGCTGGAGATCGCTGTGCCGGGTGAGCTGTCGGTGACCGGTTTCGACGACAGCCCGCCGGCTTCGTGGTCGTCGCCGCCGTTGACCACGGTTCGGCAGGATCTGGCAGCCAAGGGGCGGATTGCCGGGGAGCTGGTGCTTTCGCTGCTGGACGGTGGGGCGGTCGCTACCTCCGTCACGTCGTCCGAGGTGCCGGTTTCGCTGGTGGTGCGGGACAGCACGGGCCCGGCATAACACCGTCTCTCCATTTCCGCAAGACCACGATAGCGGACCTGTGGACAACCATTCCTGCACCGGCCGGTTGTCCACAGATTCGGAATTGCGGGCTGACAGCTCCCCCGCCGCCCGCCAATCTGGAATCACACGTTCACCGCGGCCCGCAAGAGCCGCGATTCCGGAGGGAAATCCACCATGTCCGCACTTCGTCTTCGTTCCCGCCTGCCGCACATCGTGGTCCTGGCCATGATCGGGCTGCTGACCAGCGTCGGAGCCGCTCAGGCCGGCACCGATCCCGGCTGCCGCAAGGGCGAGTTCTGCCTGTGGCCGTCCGACGGTTACGGCGGGCAGATCCAGCGTTTCGACCTGCGTTCGGCCAATACCGAGGAATGCCTGCCACTGCCGGAAGGATTCGACGGGTCGTCGTTCGCGAATCTGATGACCCGCGATGTCACGGTGTACCAGGACGAGGAATGTTCGACGGAAGGGGATTTCGTCACCTATCCGGGTGGGGGCACGTACGTGCCGAACGCCCCGTTCCTGGTCCGCGGCATCCAGATCTGGGAGTGATCCCATGACCCGGGCCCACCCGCCGTCCGCTCCCTGGGGAGAGCCGGCTCGCGGCGGCGGCCGGGCCCGACCGGGGCCGCTTCCCCGCAGCGGCCCCACCCCGTGGGCGCGCCTCAGCGGCGGGGCGCGCCCACGGGCTTCCCAGGGGGTTCCGCGGCGCCTCAGTGACGCCCTGCGCGCGGGGTGGTCGCTGAGGGGTTCCTCGGGGTCCTCGGAGGGCCTGTGGCCGCGCCTGCGGGCCTCCAAGGGCTTTTCCGGGCCCTTGGGCCCTCGGGCCGCGCATGCGGGCTTCCGAGGATTTTCGCGCCCCTTGGGCCCTCAGGCCGCGCATGCTGGCCTCGGGACACCTCCGCGGTGGCCGCCGCAGGAGTTTCCGCCGGGTCCTTGGGCCGTCGGGCCGCAGATGCGGGCCTCGGGACACCCTCTGCGATGGCCGCCGCGGGAGTTTCCGCCGGGCCCCTCGGCCCTCGGGCCGCGCATGCGGGCCTCGGGAGACCTCCGCGGTGGCCGCCGCGGGAGTTTCCGCCTGCTGAAAGCGTCCCGAGCAGGGACCTTCTCTCCCGAAGTCCGCGAAGGGGTCAGTTCCACCCCTTGCGGCACGCGGCGGCTGCCTGCCCAGCGACGGGTCGGCAGGGCGGTGTTCCGCGGTTCCTGCGCGGGATGGGTCGCCGAGGGTTTGACCGGCCAGGCGGGTCCTTGGAGGGCGCCGTGGGCGCGCCTGCGGGGCTCAGGGAACTCTGCAGCGGCCGCCCGCCGACGGAAGCGTCCCGAGCAGGGATGTTGCCGGAATTCGCGCAGGAGGCCCGGCTCGGCCCGTTGCGGCGGGCAAGCAGCGGCGCACGGCGCTGCCTGCCCGGCCGCGGGTCGGGCGAGCAGGGTTCTGGCTGGACCGAGCAAGAGCCTTCTGACCGTCAGATTACAGGTTCCGGCCGCGGGGAGAAGCCCGCTCGGTCACGCTCAGCACTTCCCCGGACACAGGAGGAGGGTCCGTCCCGCTTTCGCGAATTACGTCGAACGAGACCTGAAACGATTCGCCGGTGTCGAACGATCGAGTGGATGGCGAAGACTAAGCTGCCAGTGCCGGGTCACCGGCAGCGGCCGTCGGCGCGGGCCCTCGTAGCTCAGCTGGATAGAGCAAGAGCCTTCTAATCTCTAGGTCGCAGGTTCGAGTCCTGCCGGGGGCGCCACCAGGGAAGACGCCGTGCGCAGCAGCGCACGGCGCACCCCGGGCCAGTGACCGGCCCCACACTTCGCCCGCGCTCGTGCCCCCACTGTGGACGGTCCCCCCTTTCGCCGGATCCCGTGCAACGGACTCCGGAAGGCGCACCGCGTAAGCACCCAGGTGGCCCAACCGTTCTAGAACGAGTTCTTCCCGAGACAACCTTGTTATCTACCCGATCGAGTGACCCAACAACCACACGATCGAGTGAACCCACCGCAGAGGAGCCCCAGGTGAGCCACGAACCCCCGGGCGGCCGCCACCGCCGGCGAAGGCAGAACACCATCACCCGAGCCACACTCGACGAAGCCCGCCGAGCAGGTCTGGTCCAGCGCCACTTGACGAAGCTCAGGCACCTGGCCGACCGCGCCCGCCTCGCCTCGCAACCAGTACCCCCACCACCGGAGGCAGCCGAGGACCAGCCATCCACATCGGACGCGGCTTGACGGAGGAAACCGCCTGCGGCTTCGGGACGGCGCACGGGTGCGCTGCCGACCGGCGGGCAGCGCACCCGCCGGGCTCCGCCGAGGCGAGCCCGCGAGCCCCGGACCCCCGAAGCTGCCCGGCCCGCATGCCCCAGCGGGCCGGGTTCCGGGCCCGGGGCACCTGACCTCGAGGGCCAAGCTCCGGGAGGCCAGAGGATCTGAGGGCACGGGGAGGGGGCGGGGCGGGGGAGCAAGAGCCGGACCATTTGAGGGCCTTGGCGCCGCTGCCCGTACCCAGCGGGGTGGCCGACTGAACCGGACCACTGGCAGCCCGCGGTCTGATCCCGGTGCCCGTACCAGGCGAGGCCGGTGGTCCAGACCGAACCGACCGCCGCACCTCGCCGCGCGGGGCGACTCCCCCGGCCACCAACCACCCCACGCCCGAGCGAAACCCGCCCGGCCAATGCGATCCCCCGTCAGGCCGCCCGCAGCCCGCCGTCCGCCACCGTCCCCGCGGCCCGCGCCGCGAGCAGCCCCTTCCCGTGCAGCCAGCGGATCGTGTCCGCCAGGGTCTCGCTCAACTCCCGGCTCGGCCGGCCGCTCTCCTCCACCCGAGCGTCACAAGCGCATGTGTACATCGCGCCGTACTCGGCCGGGATGTGCCATGGCCAAGCGCGCTGTACCCACCCCGTCAACACCCCCAGCGGGAACATCGCGCGGGCCGGGAGGTACACCGCCGGCAGTGCTCGGCCCGTCACCTCGCGCAGCGTTGACACGAACTCGCGCGTGCTCACATACCTTCCCGGGGCGAAGTGGCGGTTGCCCGCCGGGCCCGTTCCCGTGATCAAGGCCGCGTGGAGGGATGCCGTGTCGCGGATGTCGCCCATCGGGAGGCCTCCGGTCGGCCAGATCGGCATCAAGCCCCGCAACGTGTTGCGGAGCCTCGTCACCTGGTCGCCCAGCTTCGGGTCGTGGGGGCCCAGGAGGGCCGGTGGGTACGTGATCGTCACCGGGACGCCCGCCGCCTGGTGGGTGCGGGCCACCGTCTCCGCCTCCGCCTTGGCCGCCAGGTACCTCTCGCGGGGGCGTCCCACCGGCGACCGCGGGGTCAGCGGGCGGCCCGGCGACGGCAGCAGCGCTCCGAAGCTGGACACGTACACGATCCGGCCCGTTCCCGCCCTGCGGGCCGCCTCCAGGACTTGCTCGGTGCCCGCCACGTTCGTGCGGGACAGCTCGCGATGGCTTCGGCTGTCGAACGAATACACCGATGCCGCGTGCAGCAGCGCGTCCGCGCCGCGGAGCAGGCGGTCCACTCCGAAGCGGTCCAGCACGTTGCCCGTGACCACGTCCACCGCGGCCGGATCGACACCGAGGGGCGCCAGCGCACTCTCCACTGTGGACTCGTCGCGCACCAGGAGGCGGACGCGGTGGCCCGCCTTCACCAGCGCCGCCGTCGAGTGGGCTCCCACGTAACCCGTTCCGCCCGTGATGCTGACCAACATCGGGACCTCCACGCGACGAACGCCGGCCGCCACCCGCGTGCGCGGGGGGCGGCCGGCGTCTGGACCGGACCTAGATGTACAGCGTGTTCGGCTCGAGGCCGCACAGCACCCGGCCGTACAGCTCGAAGTTCGTGTTCGGGTGCATCAGCGCGTGCTGGTTGACCGTCAGGATGTCGCGGTAGATGCGCTGGATCGGGATTCCCTTGTAGATGGACGTCCCGCCGGACGCGTTGGCCAGGATGCCGATCGCCTCCTTGACCAGCTGGATCACGCTGCCCACGTCCGCACGCGTGCGGGCCCGCTCCTCCAGCTTCCACTCCGTGCCCTCTTCGCACTTGCGGTCGACCAGGTTGCCCGCCCGCCACGCGTGGAACGCGGCCTGGTCCGTCTTCAGGGCCGCCTCGGCCACCTGGAAGTGCGTGATCGGCGCGTCGCGCTGGCTGTCGTAGTTCGTGTACGTGATCTTGCGCTCCGGCAGGCGGTCGAGGAACACGTCCATCGCGCCGCGGGCCATGCCGACGATCGCGCCCGTCGAGGAGGCCGCCGCGACCGGCATCAGCGGGGCGCGGTAGATCGGGGAGTTCGCGTTGCGCTTGGACGCGCTCTGGCCGGACAACACCACCGGGAGCGGCAGCACCCGCTCCTGCGGGACGAACAGGTCCTTCGCGAACGTGCTGATGCTGCCGGTGCCGCGCAGGCCCGAGGTGTCCCAGTCGTCCATCACCAGCAGGTCCGACAACGGGACCAGGGCCATCACCGGGTACGGCTCGCCGTCCGGCGGGACCAGGATCGCGATGATCTCCTGCCAGTGCGCGTGGTGGGCGCCGCTGATGAAGCCCCACTTGCCGTTCACCGTGATGCCGCCGTCGACCGGCGTCGCCATCGCCGACGGGCTCAGCGTGCCGCAGATCCGGGTGTCCGGGGTGGCGAACACCTCTTCCTGGACCTCGTCCGGGAACTGGCACGCCATCCAGGTCGGGATCCAGTACACCGAGGCCACCCAGGCCGTGGACGGGCAGCCGCGGCCGATCTCGGTCGCGACCTCGGTGAGCGTCGTCGTGTCCGCCTCGTAGCCGCCGAAGTGCTTGGGGCGGCGCAGCTTGAAGACCCCGGCGTCGGCCAGGGCCTCGATGGTCTCCTCCGGCAGGCGGCGGTTTTCCTCGGCCCACAGCGACTGCTTGCGCAGGGACGGGATCAGGTCCGACACCTTGCGCACGATTTCCTCGCGCGTCGGGATCGTGGTGGCCAAGATATCCTCCAAGGGAAACGGACGTGCACGAACACCAGATCGCGCAAGGCTGGGCCGGCGTCCACGGATATTCCGGTTCGAGCCTGCGCCCCCGGAGCGGTTCACGCGTCTTCTGGCTTGCGGTCGGCCCTCGGTGCCCGCGGCCCCGCTTCCCCGCGCGGGGAACACCGCATTCCCAAGGATGTCAGCCCTCGAACGCCGGTGTGATCCTCGAAGCCGAGGCACGTTCGGCGAAGGGATGACAGGTCATGACAGCCGCCAGGAGTCTGCCCGCAGACGGCTATCCGTCCCCGCCCGAGCCGGGGCTGACGGCGGACGAGGTCGTGGCCCGCGCGGAGCGGATCGCCGCCGATCTCGTCGGCCGGCAGGAGGAGACCGAGCAGCGCGGGTACTACGGACTGGAAACGCACAACGAGTTCCTCAACGCGGGTTTCTACCGGATCCTCGTGCCGCGGCGCTACGGCGGCTACGAATTCGGCCTCGACACCTACCTGCGGGTCGTGACCGCGCTCGCCGCCGGCTGTCCGTCCACCGCGTGGATGTACACGTTCGGCGCCTCGCACGCCCACGTCGCCGCGAGCCTGTTCAGCGAGGCCGCGCAGGACGAACTGTTCGCGGGCGGCGACTTCATCTGCCCGGCCACGGTCGGGCCGGTCGGGTTCGCCGAGCGCGCCGAGGACGGCGGCTGGATCGTCGACGGCGTCCACCGGTACAGCTCGGGCTCGCCGTACGCCACCCACTTCATCGGCCACACGCTCGTGGCCGGCGGCGAGGGCGAACCGCCCGCGCCGATGCTGTTCGCCCTGCCCCGCGACCAGTGGGAGCGGCTCGACGACTGGGGCGCGCAGCTCGGGCTGAAGGGCAGCGGCTCGCACAGCGTCAAGATCGACCGCGCGCACGTCCCGGCGCACTTCGCGCTGCCCGGCACGCACATGGGCGTGACGTCCGTCGTCGACGGCACGCCCGGCTTCGAGCTGCACGGCAACCCGCTGTACGGCGGCGGCCTGCTCAGCATGATCCAGTTCCAGGTCGGCGCGCTGGCGGTCGGCATGGCCACCGGTGCGCTGGCGGCCTACGGCGAGTTGATGCCCAGCCGCACGACGATCTACCCGCCGATCGTCCCGCGCACCGAAGACCCGGACTTCCAGCTGCACTACGGCGAAGCCGCCGGGCGCATCGCCACCGCGCGCGCCGCGTTGACGGACGCGGTGCGGCAGTGGCACGAGACGGCCGAGCGCGGATCGGCGGCCTTCACCCGTGAGGTCGACCTGAGGCTGTCGCTGATCAGCAGCGAGGCCCTCCGGCTGGCCTGGAGCGCCGTGGCCGACCACCTGTTCCCGACCGCCGGGTCGAGCGCGGTGCGGACGGGCGAGCGCATCGAGCGGATCTGGCGCGACATGTCCACTTTGCACAGTCACGGCGGGGTGAGCATCTACCTGGCCAAGCTCGCCGGCCGGGAGCTGGCCGCCGAGGTCTTCGGCTTGGCGCACCCATGAGCGACCCGACGGAAGCCACCACGCGCCCGCTGACCGGCGCCGAGTACATCGAGAGCCTGCGCGACGACCGGGAAATCTACCTGTACGGCGAGCGGGTCAAGGACGTGACC
This sequence comes from Amycolatopsis vancoresmycina, assembly GCF_000716785.1. Taxonomy (GTDB): domain Bacteria; phylum Actinomycetota; class Actinomycetes; order Mycobacteriales; family Pseudonocardiaceae; genus Amycolatopsis; species Amycolatopsis vancoresmycina. Next base: position 16,261 of record NZ_JNYY01000003.1, on the reverse strand, counting down.
GAGCACCCGGCGTTCCGCAACCCGGTGCGGATGACCGCGCGGCTCTACGACGCGCTGCACGACCCCGAGCACCGCGACGTGCTCACCACGGCCACCGACACCGGCGGGCCCGGCGGCTACACCCACCGCTTCTACACCACCCCGCACAGCGCCGAGGACCTCGTCGCCGACCAGCAGGCGATCGCCGCGTGGGCGCGGATGAGCTACGGCTGGATGGGACGCAGCCCGGACTACAAGGCGTCGTTCCTCGGCACGCTCGGCGCGAACGCCGACTTCTACAGCCCGTTCGCGGCCAACGCGCAGCGCTGGTACAAGGAGTCGCAGGAAAAGGTCCTGTACTGGAACCACGCGATCGTGCACCCGCCGGTGGACCGCAACCGGCCGCCGGACGAGGTGTCCGACGTGTTCGTCCACGTCGAGCGCGAGACCGACGACGGGCTGATCGTGTCCGGGGCGAAGGTCGTGGCGACCGGGTCCGCGCTGACGCACTACAACTTCATCGCCCACTACGGGCTGCCGATCAAGGACCGCAAGTTCGCCCTCGTCGCCACCGTGCCGATGGACGCGCGCGGGATGAAGCTGATCTGCCGCCAGTCCTACACGGCCGCGTCCGCGCTGACCGGCAGCCCGTTCGACTACCCGCTCTCCTCCCGCCTCGACGAGAACGACACGATCCTCGTGCTCGACAAGGTGCTCATCCCGTGGGAGAACGTCTTCATCTACGGTGACGTCGTCAAGGTCGGCATGTTCACCGGGCACTCCGGGTTCGTCGAGCGGTTCACCTTCCACGGCTGCACCCGGCTCGCGGTGAAGTTCGAGTTCCTGGCCGGCCTGCTGGCCAAGGCGCTGGAGATCACCGGGACGAGCGACTTCCGCGGCGTCCAGGCCCGGCTCGGCGAGGTGCTCGCCTGGCGCAACCTGTTCTGGGGCCTGTCCGACGCGGCGGCGCGCAACCCGGTGCCCTGGCGCAACGGCTCGGTGCTGCCCAACCCGAACTACGGCCTGGCCTACCGCTGGTTCTCCCAGCTCGGCTACGCGCGGATGCGCGAGATCGTCATGCAGGACGTCGCGAGCGGGCTGATCTACCTGAACTCCAGCGCGAAGGACTTCCAGAACCCGGACGTCCGGCCGTACCTCGACAAGTACCTGCGCGGCTCGCACGGCGTCGACTCCGTCGAGCGGGTGAAGGTCATGAAGCTCCTGTGGGACGCGGTCGGCACCGAGTTCGGCGGCCGGCACGACCTCTACGAGCGCAACTACGGCGGCAACCACGAGAACACCCGGCTGGAGCTGCTGTTCGGGCAGATGGGCGACGGGCAGCTCGACAGCCACAAGGAACTCGTCGACCGCTGCCTCGCCGAATACGACCTGGACGGCTGGCAGGTGCCCGACCTCGCTTCGTTCGGGCAGCTCGGTGCGATGGGCCGCGATCTCCTCAGCTGAGCACCTCTTCGACACCCACGTCGCCGACAAGGGGCGAGCCCGGAAGGAAAGACCAGAATGAGCGGTTCGGAAACGGCGCCCCCCGGCGCCCCGTTGAGCACCAACCAGCAGTTCCTCCTCATGTTCGACAAGGGTCCGGACCAGGGGGTGTTCGGTCCCCGGCACATCGTCGGCGGCGGCTGGCGGATCGAGGGCACCGTCGACACCGAGGCCCTGCGCGGGGCGCTGCACGACCTCGTCGTCCGGCACGAGGTGCTGCGCACGACGATCGGCCGGGACGCCGAAACGCCGTACCAGCTGGTGCACCCGCCCGAGACGCCGGTGCTCGAGGAGCACGAGCTCGCCGACCCCGGCCCGGGCGCCGCCCGGGACGCCGTCGCGCACGAATTCCTCAACCGGATCGAGGCCGGCACGTGCCCCGCCACCGAGCAGCCCCTGATCCGGGCCGCGCTCGGCCGGTTCGACGACCAGGACTCCGTGCTGGTCGTGAACACCCACCACACGGTGAGCGACGGCTGGTCGATGCAGATCATCATCCGCGACCTGCTGCAGTTCTACGCGGCGCGCCGCGGCTTCGGCGAGCCGGAGCTCCCCGAGTTCGCGCAGTACGGCGAGTACGCGAAGTGGCAGGAGGAGTACCTGGCCGGTGACGCCGTCGCCGCGGCGCGCGAGTACTGGGCGGGCAACATCGGCGACGCCTCGTTCTCGGGGCTCCCGACCGACCGGACGCGCACCGACGCCACCGGCGTGTACTCGGTGCACCGGTTCCTGATCGACCGCGAGGTGACGTCGGCGACGCAGCTGGTCGCCAAGCAGCTGCGCAGCTCGCCGTTCATGGTCTGCTTCGCCGCGTTCACCCTGCTGTCGCACAAGATCACCGGGGCGACCGACCTGACGCTGGCGACCATCACGTCGGGCCGCAACAACCCGGCCTTCAACGAGACGGTCGGCCCGTTCTTCAACTTCCTGCCGCTGCGCACGGATCTCTCGGCCTGCAAGACGTTCCGCGAGCTGCTCACCAGCACGCGCAACACCTGCCTCGGGATGTACTCCCACGAGATCCCGTTCGGCGAAATCGTCGGCGTGGCGCCGTCGGTCATCGCCCCGTTCGCGGACCCGACCTGCGCGGTGCAGGCGTTCGAGATCTTCCAGTTCCCGGTCGGCGCCGACGGCAACCCCGTCGGTGACCTCAAGGTTTCGCAGCTGCGCCGCCGGCTGCTGGACGAGGCGGACACCGCCGACATCCCCGACGGCGTGCTGTGGGCCCTCGACGTCCACCCCGACGGCGAGATCATCGGCAGCATCCGCTTCAACAGCAACGACTTCGACGCGGCGACGCTGGAGAACCTGGCCGCCGACTACACCCGGCTGCTGCGCATCGCGCTGGCCGACGTCGACGCGCCGCTGGAGTCCGTGCTCGCCGCGGAGTGACACCGGCACAACCGAAAGATCCCGCCCGGCGAAATCGCCGGGCGGGATCCTTTTTGGTACAGGCCGGGATCAGCCTGCCTGGAGCGCCTCCGGCGTCACCGGCGGGTAGGCGAGGCAGGCGTCGTTGTACCGGTCGAGCCGGTCCTGCGCCCGCTCGGTCGCCACCCGGAACCGCGCGGCCGGGTCCGCCCCCGAGACCAGGACGTCGTGCATCGCCGAGGTCAGCTCGTCGTTGATCCCGCCGAGGTCGCCGAGCAGCGCGCCGGTCGCCGCCGGCGTCCGGTCCGACGAGAGGACCTGCTCCGCCGCGACGCGGAAGCCGGGCTCCCGATCCGCCCAGCCGTCCGCGACGACCTGCTCGTACGCCGGCCGCATCACCGGGAGCGAGCCGGCGTGCAGGCGCCGGACCGCGTGGTCCGGGTTGAGCAGGTGCTGGGTGAAGGCGAGCGCCGCGTCTTCCTTCTCCTCCGGCAAACCCGCCGCCACGAACATCGACTGGCCGCCGAGGCTCCGGCCGGCGTACGGAGCCGCCTCGTTGTTCGGCACCCCGCCCAGCACGAGCTCGAACCCGGCCTCGGCGGCCAGGTGCGTCAGGTACTGGGAGGTCGCCGACGACGTGATCACGAACGCGGTGTCCTGGTTCGTGAACGCTTCCATGGCCCCGAAGTAGTCACCCGGCTCGCCGGTGTACAGGTAGTGGCCGCGCTCGTGCAGCTCCTGCCACCACCGCGCGTAGGCGAGCATCTCGGGCGAGTCGAGGGTGACGCGGGTGGAGCGGCCGCTCCGCCCGTTGTCCCGGTTGCTCAGCAACCGGCCCTGCGCGGCGAGCTCCATCTGGATGAGCCAGCCGTGGTTGGGCCACGCGATGGCGTGCGCCGGCCCGCCGGGCAGGGCGGCGACCGCGGCGCACGCGGCCGCGAGCTCCCGCCACGTCGCCGGCAGCCGGTCGACCCCGGCCCGCTTCAGGATGTCCTGGTTGGCGAACAGGAGGGTGGTCGACACCATCGTCGGCATGGAGACCAGCTCGCCGCCCCGGCTGTAGTAGTCGCGCACGGCCGGCAGGATGTCGTCGACGACCACCGGCTCCCCGAGGACCTTGGTGCGGTCCCCGAGCAGGCGCTGGATCGGCACGAACAGCGGCCCGCCGCCGGCCCCGCGCGTGTCGAGCGCCACCTGGGTCGCCGAGAAGTAGTACTCGGCGATGTCCGGCGGGTTCCCCTGCGCCACCGCCTCGGCGACCGCACGCGGCAGGTCGGCGTAGCCGATCTCGCGGATCCGGAGCCGGATTCCCGGGTGCGCCCGGCCGAACGTCTCCGCGGCCGCCTTGACCGGAGCGTTGAAGTCCGGGATGGGATGGTCGGTGAGCCAGACGTCGATCGTGGTCGAGCCGGCCGGGTCGGCAGCGTTCGGCACAACACCCTCCAATGCGAACAGGATTACCGGGAACGTCGTGGGTGCGCCGCCCGCGTCAGCTGGGGCCGGCGTGCGCCGCGATGAACTCGGCGACGCCCCGCGGGCGCAGGTCCACCCAGTGCTCCCCGACGTAGGCCAGGCACTCCGCGCGGCGGGCCGGCCCGTGCACGGCCGTCCAGCCGGCCGGCACGGGTGCGAAGGCCGGCCACAGCGAGTGCTGGCCCTCGCCGTTGCGCAGGACGGTGTAGTCGGCGTCCTGGTCCTCGAATGGGTTCGCCATCCGTTCCCCTCCTCCGCGTCAGGCCGCCGCGGCCGCGGCGCCGTCGATGTGCTCGGCCAGCTCGGCCACGGTCGGTTTGTCGAACAGCACGTTGATCAGCAGGTCGACGTCGAGGTCGGTCTTGATCTTGTTGAGCAGCCGCATCGCCTGCAGCGACTGGCCGCCGAGGTCGAAGAAGCTGTCGTCGATGCCGACCTGGGGCACTTCGAGCACCGAGCCGAAGATCGCGCACAGCGCTTCCTGCAGCGGCGTCTCCGGCGCCCGGTAGGCCGCGGCGGCCTCGAAGTCGGGCTCCGGCATCGCCTTGCGGTCCAGCTTTCCGTTCGCCGTCAAGGGGAGCGACGCCAGCTGGACGAACGCGGCCGGGATCATGTAGTCGGGCAACGCCTTGCTGACGTGCGCGCGCAGCGCCCCCAGGTCGACGTCGCCCGCCTCCGGCACGACGTAACCGACCAGCCGCTTCTCCCCCGACTCGAGCTCGCGGACCACGACGACGACCTGCGCCAGACCGGGGTAGGAGGCCAGCGCGGCCTCCACTTCGGCCAGCTCGACGCGGAAGCCGAGGATCTTCACCTGGCTGCTCGCCCGGCCGACCAGCTCGAGCAGGCCGTCGTCGTTGCGGCGGGCCAGGTCGCCGGTGCGGTACATCCGGGTGCCCGGCTCGCCGAACGGGTCCGCGACGAACACCTCCGCCGTCAGGTCCGTGCGGCCGAAGTAGCCGCGCGAGACGCCCCGGCCGGCGATGTAGATCTCCCCTTCGACGCCGTTGGGCACCGGGGAGAGCCGGTTGTCGAGGAGGTGGATCGTGACGTCGTTGAACGCGTCCCCGAGCGGCACCAGCGAGCCGGGCCGGAAGGACGCGTCCAGCGGGTTGTGCGCGGAGAACAGCGAACACTCCGTGACGCCGTACATCGCCCGGATCACGATGTCCGGGCAGGCGTCGAGCACCCGGCGCACCGCGCCGGGCGCGATCACGTCGCCGCCGGTGAGGATCTCGGACAGGCCGGTGAACGTGTCGAGGGACTCCTCCGCGAGCACCCGGAACAGGCCGGCGGTCAGGTGGATCCCGGTGATCCGCTCCCGCCTGATCAGCTCGCGCAGCGTGGCCGGCTCCAGGCGTCCGGGCGGGGCGACGACGATCCGGCCGCCGTGCAGCAGCGGCATCCAGATTTCGTAGGTGGACACGTTGAACGCGTACGGCGCCACCATCAGCACCCGCGCGTGCCGCTCCACCGTCCACTGGGAGTTGAAGATGAGCCGGACCACGTCCCGCTGCGTCACCGCGACACCCTTGGGGTGGCCGGTGGAACCGGACGTGTGGATCACGTAGGCGAGCTGGTCCGGGTGGATCGGCACCGAAGGGTCGGTGGCCGGCTGCCCGGCGGTGGCCGGGTCGTCGTCGACGACCAGCACCGGCACGCCGGACGGCAGGCCACCCCGGCGCATGGCGACGTCGGCCAGCAGCACGGTCACCTCGGCGTGGTCCACGACCCACTGCTGCCGGTCGGGCGGGTAGTCCTCGTGCACCGGCACGTAGACGCCGCCGGCCTTGACGGTCGCGAGGATCGCCACCACCAGGTCGATCGACCGCTCCAGCAGCACCGCCACCCGGTCGTCCTGGCGGACGCCGAGCCCGATGAGCCGGTGCGCGAGCCGGTTGGCCCGCTCGTCCAGCTCGCGGTAGGTCAGCGCGGTCGCGCCGGCGGACACCGCGATCGCCTCCGGTGTCCGCGCGACCTGGCCGGCGAACCGCTCGGAGATGACGAATGATTCCATTTCCGTGGTCCCCATCCCTATCCCGCCGGCGTTTTCCGGCTCAATTGCCGTCACGGTGCCGCTGGGTCTCGACCGCCTCGTACAACGACTTGATGTTCGAGCTGCCGAACGTACTCGCGCCCGACCGCTCGATGATTTCCAGGAAGATCGTGTTCCTCGGGTGCACCGACTTGGCGAAGATCTGGTAGAGCTGACCGTCGTGGTCCTCGTCGAGCAGGATGTTCAGCTCGCGAAGCTCCTCGACGCTGTGCCGGTCCGGCTGCACGCGCTCGGCCAGCCGGGAGTAGTAGGCGTCCGGCGTGGACAGGAGCTCGATGCCGCGCTCCTGGAGCTGCCGCACCGTGGCGAGGATGTCGTCGGTGCGCAGCGCCATGTGCTGCACGCCCGGGCCGCCGTGGTCCTTCCGGAAGCCGTCCACCTGACCGGCCTCCATCGAGGCGTCGGCCTGGATCAGGGTCAGCGTGACCGCCCGCGACTTGCTCTGCACGACCTTGATGAACATGGCCTGGTCACCGGTCACGATGCGCTCGGAGAGCGTGAGGTCGAAGTCGAGGGCCTGCCGGTAGAACTCGACGGTGCCGTCGATCTGGCCGGGCTCGACGACGACCGCGAAGTGGTCGACGGTGAGCAGGCCGGTGCCGGCGCCGGCGCCCGGCCCGGGTGCGGCGACCAGGTCGTGCGACTCGTACGCGGCCGAGTCGGCGGGCCGCTGCACGAACGTGTGCGTCACGTCGCCGAAACCGATGATCGACGCGGTCACCACGCCGTCCCGCTCGGCGGGCGCCGCGACCGGGCGCGCCCCACCGCGCACCGCCTGCTCGTACGCCGCGGTGGCGTCCGGCACCCGCAGGCCGATGTTGGCGACCCCGTCACCGTGCCGCTCGACGTAGGCGGCCACCGGGTGGTCCTGCTCGACCGGCTCGGTCAGCACCAGATCGACGTCCCCCTGCCCGACCACGACCGACCGGACCTGCGCCGGCGCATCCCCGGAGGTCGCGCGCACCGCGCAGCCGTAACCGTCCACCAGCCACTTGAGGCTCGTCTCGATGTCCGCAACATAGAACTCGACGTAGTCAACGGTCATTTTTTCGGATACCTGCGCTCGCGCCATCATCATCCAACCTCCACGCGCTGCCACCGACGTTGGCCTTCGACACTCCCACTGACGTTGGCATCCGGCGCACGCACGGCACGTCTTTCCGATTGCCGAGCAGCGGGGCGGCACTCCGGGTGGCGAAGGCACGCAACGAAGGAGACGCGGCCGCCGTGTCGCATTGGCATGCTGTGCTCAGACCCCCATGCCTGACGGGAGAATTCCGTGAGCGAATTGAGCTGGACACCGCCCGAGGTCGCCGAGTTCTACGACGGCTCGAGCCCGATGGCCGACAAGTACTACTCCGGCTATCAGCACCTGGGTTACTGGTACGACGACAGCGACGAAGCCACGCTGGAAGAAGCCTCCCGGCGCCTCACCCGCAAGATCGTCGACACCCTCGGCCTGCGTCGCGACCAGCACCTGCTCGACGCCGGGTGCGGCCTCGGCGCACCGGCGATCCACATCGCGGGCGAGTACGGCGCCCGGGTCACCGGCGTCACGATCAGCCCGGTCGAAGCCGCTCGGGCCCAGGCGCGTGCCGACGAAAGCGGCCTGTCCGAGCTGGTGCGGTTCGAGGTCGGCGACTACCACGGCCTGACCCACCCGGAGAACCACTTCGACGCCGTCGTCGCGATCGAGTCGCTCTTCAACGCCTTCGACCTCGGGAAGGCGCTGCTGGAGTTCCACCGCGTGCTCCGGCCCGGCGGCTGCGTCGCCTTCTCCGAGATGATCAAGACGACGAAGGCCTCCCAGGCGAAGAAGCCGTTCCCCCAGGCCCGCGAGCCCATGACGGCCGAGGCCTGGGTGCAGGAGTTCGAGTCCGCGGGTTTCGTGGTCGAGGAGCAGATCCAGTGCGGCCGCCGCGTGTACGTGAACAGCGGACGGCGCTACCTCGAGCACCACGACGAGATGAGCGGCCGCCTCAGCGAGGAATTCGGCGCGGAGCTGACCGATGAGATCAGGACGGGCATGCAGGCCGGGTTCCACCTGGGCCCGGAAGACGTGAGCTACCTGATCCTCTGCGCGCGGAAGCCGTAGCGCCGCGGCCCGCTCGGGGTCGACGAGCGAACGGCCGGTGGCCGGGTGCGTTCCGCGCACCCGGCCACCGCTGTTTCCGGCGAACCGCGGTGCACGTTCCTGCGGGGTGCGGAGTTCGCGCCGAAAGCTGGAGGCGCGCCGACGTCGTTCGTTAGCGTTGACCCATGGGATCACCAGTCGAGGACCTGCGGGCGGTCCTGCCCGCCGACCGGGTGCTCACCGACCCGGACCTGCTCGCCACCCACCGCCGTGACGAGGCCGACCTCTGCGACGCCGGCACCCCGCTCGCCGTGGTGCGCCCCCGGGACACCGCGGAGGTCGCCGCCGCCGTCCGGGTGGCCGCCGCGCACGGGGTGCCCGTCGTCCCCCAGGGGGCGCGGACCGGGCTGGCCGGCGCGGCCAACGCGGTCGACGGAGCCCTGGTCGTGTCGCTGACCGGGCTGAACCGCATCCTCGAGATCGACCCGGCGGAGCGGATCGCCGTCGTGCAGCCGGGCGTGGTCAACGCCGAGCTGCGCCGGGCCGCCGCCAAGGAGGGCCTGGCCTACCCGCCGGACCCCGGCTCCTGGGAGTCCTCGACCATCGGCGGCAACGTCTCGACCGACGCCGGCGGGATGTGCTGCGTCAAGTACGGCGTCACCGGCGAATACGTGCTGGGCCTGGAAGTCGTGCTCGCCGACGGCGAGGTGCTGCGCTGCGGCCGCCGCACGGTGAAGGGCGTCGCGGGCTACGACCTGACCCGGCTGTTCGTCGGCGCGGAGGGCACCCTCGGGATCATCACCGAGATCACCGTCCGGCTCCGGCCCGCGCCCGCGGAAACCCGGACGCTGGTGGCGGTGTACCCGACGGTGGCGGCCGCCGGGCAGGCCGTGTCCGCGGTGACCGCCGCCGGCCACGTGCCGAGCATGCTGGAGCTGCTCGACCGCACGCACCTGCGGGCGATCGAGGCGTACCGGCCGATGGGCTTGGACACCGAAGCCGCGGCGATGCTGCTGATCGCCACCGACACCGGCGAGCACGCCGGCGCCGACCTCGACCGGATCGCCGAGTGCTGCCGGGCGGCCGGCGCGAGCGAGCTGTACGTCGCCGGCGACGCGGTCGAGGCCGAGGCGCTGACCGCCGCCCGCCGGCTCGCCCACCCGGCGATGGAACAGCTTGCGGCGCAGGCGTTCCCGGACGGCCGGGGCGGCCTCGTCGTGGACGACGTCGCGGTGCCGCGGTCGCGGATCGTCGACCTCGTGGTCGGCGTCGAAGAGATCTCCGCACGGCACGGCGTCCTGGTGGGTGTGGTCGGGCACGCCGGCGACGGGAACCTCCACCCGGTGATCGTGGTCGACCTGGCCGATCCGGCCGGGGTGGACCGGGGGCGGCTGGTCTTCGACGAGATCATGCGGCTGGGCCTGGCGCTGGGCGGCACCTGCACCGGCGAGCACGGCGTCGGCCTGCTCAAGCGGGACTGGCTCGCGCGCGAGCTCGGTCCCGTCGGCGTGCGGGTCCACCGGGCGCTGAAGGCCGCGCTCGACCCGGCCGGGATCCTCAACCCCGGCAAGGTGATCGCGCCGGACTGACGGCACACGGGGAGACGGCGCCGGACGTCCCGGCTGGCAGCATCCGGGAAGAGGCTGTGCACGGACAGGAGGCGGCAATGGCGTTCGACGGCGGGCCGTTCCCGGTGGCGGTGATCGCCGGCACCCCGTACGACTCCGGGCTCGGTGCCGAGCTGCTGCGGGAAGCGGGGCTGCCCGCGCGGCCGCACGCCATGGCGGGGTCACCGGACGAGCAGGACGCGTTGCAGTACCAGGATCCGGCCGGCCTGGCGGCCGCGTTCCACCGGTGCCTGGCCGAGCTGCGCGACGGCGGTACCGGCCTCGCGATGCTGTTCTGCAACTCGCTGTCCGCGGTGGTCGACCACGACGACGCGGCCGTGCCGGTGATCTCGCCGGTCACCGTGTACCGCGAGCTGCTGCCGAAGCTGGGCTCGTCGCTGGTCGTCACCGGGAACGCGCAGGCCGTCCTCGGGGTCGAGCGCACCGCGTGGCGGACCGCTCCCGGGCACCGGATGCTCGGCGTGTCGGATCCCGCGCTGGTGCGCGGGATCGAGGCCGGTGACCCCGAAGCGGCCTTCGCCGCCTCACACCTGCCGACCACGCTGCGCCTCGCCGAACGACTCGGGCTCGACGCCGTCGTCCTCGCCTGCACGCACTTCACGACCGTCCTGCCGTTCGTCACCGCCGCCTGCGACCTGCCCGTCTTCGACGTCGGCAGCCGCCTCGTCGAGCTGACCACGCTGGCCGCCACCGGATCGGAGAACCATGCTTGAGCTGTACCGCGCCGACCTGCACGTCTCGATCTCCGACCCGGCGGCGACGTCGATGAACTTCCTCAACGAGATCGCCGGCCGGTACCCGGACGCGATCTCGCTCGCCGCGGGCCGGCCGTACGACGGGTTCTACTCGGTCGAGGACATCGCGCGGTACCAGCAGTCCTATGTGGACCACCTGCGCGGACGCGGCCTCGGCGAGGAGCGGGTGCGCGGTCTGCTGCTGCAGTACGGGCGCACCAACGGCCAGCTCGGGGAGCTGATCGCCCGGATGCTCGAGATCGACGAGGGCATCGCGGTGCCCGCGGAGTCGGTGATGGTCACCGCGGGCTGCCAGGAAGCCATGATCATCGCGCTGCGCGCGCTGTGCGCGGGACCGGACGACGTCGTCCTCGCGGCCGATCCCTGTTACGTCGGGCTGACCGGCGCCGCCCGGATCCTCGGCGTGGAGGTCGTTCCGGTGCCGGAAACCCCGGCCGGGCTCGACCCGCAGACCGTCTCCGAGGTCGCGCGGGAGGTCCGCGCGGCGGGCAAGCGGCCGCGCGCGCTCTACCTCGTGCCGAACTTCTCCAACCCGTCCGGCGTCTCGCTGCCCGTGGCGACCCGCCGCCGGCTGCTCGACGTCGCGGACGAGCAGGACCTGCTGCTGCTCGAGGACGACCCGTACGGCCTGTTCGGCCTGGACGACGAGCCGCGCCCGACGCTGAAGTCGCTGGACACCGGGGGCCGCGTGATCTACCTCGGCTCGTTCGCCAAGTCGTGCTTCCCCGGCGCCCGGGTCGGCTTCCTCGTCGCCGACCAGGCCGTGGTCGGCGAGGAGGGCGGGCGCACCCTGCTCGCCGACGAGATGTCGGCCATCAAGAGCATGGTGACCGTGAACACCTCGCCGATCTCGCAGGCCGTCATCGGCGGTGTCCTCGTCGAGTCGGGCTGCAGCCTGCGCACCGCCAACCGGGACAAGGTCGCGTTCTACCGGAACAACCTGCGCACCCTGCTCGCCGCGCTCGAGGAGCACTTCCCGCAGCCGGACCGCGGCGAGCGCGGGGTGCGGTGGAACGTGCCGAGCGGCGGGTTTTTCGCGGTCGTGGACGTGCCGTTCCCGGCCGACGAAAAGCTGCTCGAACGCTCGGCGGAGCAGTACGGCGTCCTGTGGACCCCGATGAGCTTCTTCTACGCCGACGGCAGCCACCACGGGATCCGGCTGTCCTGCAGCTACCTCGAAGCGGAGCAGATCGCGGAGGGCGTGCGGCGGCTGTCCCGGCTCGTCGTCGAGAACGCCTGAGGCGCCCCGGCTACGGCTGCTTGACGACCCGGTAGTGCATCCGGAAGGTCTCCGGCCCCTTCCTCGTGCTGACGAGCTCGAGCTCCCGCTGACCGGAGTCGTCGCCGAACAACCGGATGCCCGAGCCGAGCAGCACCGGCACGACGTGCAGGGACACCACGTCGACCAAACCCGCGTCGAGGCACTGCTGGATGACGTCGGCGCCACCCATCACCGCCACCGCACGGCCGTCGGCGATCTTCTGCGCCTCGGCCATCGCGGCTTCGATGCCACCGGAAACGAACACGAACCTCGACCACTCCCCGGTCGCCACCTTTTCCGGCACATCGTGCGAAAGGATGACGTAGGGCACCGGGATCGGCGGATTTCCGTCCCACGCGCCGGATTGGTCGAACGTGCGCCGGCCGGCGACGACCGCACCGAACTCGTCCGCTTTGAAGAGTTCCCGGGCCTCATCGGTGTACTCGGCCTCGGCGCCCGCGCCCTCGCGCGCCCACCGGTGAAGACGCGTCACATCACCGTCCGGCTTGGCGATGAACCCGTCCAAAGACACCGTGATATCGACAACAACGTCTCCCAAGATCCCGCGTCCTTTCGCATGGTGCGCGACGGTGAGCCGGCCGCGCTCGCCCAGAGGATAATGGGTGACCGGGTCCGCCACACCTCCGAAATTGCGGTTCCGAAAAGAACAAACGTATTCCGAAGGCACGCGCCAGTGCGGCGGATCAGGCGGCGTTCTTCCTGCGGGCGGCCCCGGCCAGTGCCACCAAATCGCCGGCCACGTCGGCCAGGGACGGCTGGGTTTCGATTTCGGCGGCGATTCCGGCGGCGGCCTGCCGGAACCGCTGCCGCCCGAGCAGTTCCGCACACCGGTCCGCCACCGTGCCCGGGTGGACCTCGCCCGGCGGCAGCTGCAGGCCGGCCCCCGCCGCGACCACCGCCGCGGCGTTGTCCAGCTGGTCGTCGAACACCGGCAGCACCAGCTGCGGCTTCCCCGCACCGAGGGCCGTCAGCGCGGTGCCCTGACCACCGTGGTGGATGGCGACGTCGCAGGCGCGGAGCACGTGCGACAGCGGCATCCGGCCGACGTGGGTGGCCACGGCAGGCAACGGGGGCCAGCCCGCGGCGACCGCGTCCTCGACGGCCACCACCACGTCCACGTCGAGCCGGGCGAGCGCCTGCAGCATCGGGATGACGATCTCCGACATCCCGTCGAGGCCGAGCCGGGGCAGCACGGTGCCCAGCGTGAGGCAGATCCGCGGCCGGCTCCTCGGCTGCCACACCCAGCCGGGCACCCGGGCCTGGCCGTCGTAGGGCACGTTGCGCATCCGGCGCTGGGTGTGGGCGTGGGCCAGGCGCATGCTGGGCGGCCACGGGTTGAGCACCGTGGCCGGCCGCGGCACCGCGGGCACGCCGAGCCGGGCGAGGTGCGGCCCGAGCTCGTCTTCCGCCGCGGCGCGGTACTCGCCCAGCAGCGGAATCCCCCACTGCAACTCGACCGAAGGCACCCCGGACACCGACGCGGCCACCGGACCGGCCGCTTCCGCCCGCTCGCTGAGCACCAGGTCCGGGCGCCACGACTCCACGATGGACAGCAGGCCGGGCAGGTTGCGTGCCGCGTTGCGGCCGAACACCCGTCCGTTGCCGTACCGCCGCGCCGCCAGCGCCTCCGTCGCACCCTCGGCCGCGAACCCCGCGAAGTCCGCCGCGGGTCCACATGAGACGGACGGGAGACCGGCGCGGAGCACCTCGGGGACGAAGTCGTCCGCGACCGCCACCAGCACCTCGTGGCCGAGCCCGCGGAACGTCCACGCCAGTGGGACCAGCGGGTAGAAATGCCCGCACAGGGCCACCGACGTGAACAGTATCCGCATCCGTGTCTCCCCGTCCGGGCCGCCGTGCGGTTCCCGCACGAAGCCGATGTACCCCGTCGGACCCTAACGCCCGGCCGCACGCCGGCACCTCTCCGCGACTGCGGCGTGCTCGCAACGCCGGAGATGCGGCCATCCGGCCGCCGCGGGATGGTCGGGTGACGTGCAGGAAACAGCCTCTTGACAGGAGGACAGGGTGACCGGCGCCGGCATCCCGACACTCGTGCGACGCACGACGCGAATGTCGGCGCGAATGCCCGCCGCGGGCGCCTCGGAAACCGCGCACCCGGTCCGCGAGATCGGGCGAACAGCGCATTCCAGAAGATGGCGCGAACCGGGGGTCTCCACGAGAATGGACGCGCTCCGTCGCACAAGCGGCATCCGAAGCGGGCATCCGGCAGAGCACTGAACCCAACGCAGTGGTCGTTGACGAGAGGAAAAGAAACGTGACTGGCGCACAAGCCCCGCCACTGGCGGGGCGGCGGGAATGGATCGGGCTTGCGGTGCTCGCGCTGCCCACCATGTTGACGATGCTCGACAATGGTGTGCTGTACCTGGCCGTGCCGAAGCTGAGCGAGGACCTCCACGCGAGCGGGATGGAACAGCTGTGGATCACGGACATCTACGGCTTCCTGATCGCGGGCTTCCTCGTCACCATGGGGACACTGGGTGACCGGATCGGCAGGCGCCGGTTGCTGCTCATCGGTGCCGCGGCGTTCGGGATCCTGTCCATCGTCGCGGCCTACTCGCAGAACACCGAGATGCTCATCATCGCCCGGGCGTTGATGGGGATAGCGGGTGCGACGATCATGCCATCGACATTGGCACTGATCATGAACATGTTCCCGAACCCCAAGCAGATGATGGCGGCGATCGGGGTGTGGTCCACCTCGATGATGGCCGGCCTGGCGCTGGGCCCGGTGATCGGTGGCGCCCTGCTGAACTCCTTCTGGTGGGGCTCGGTGTTCCTGATCGGCGTGCCGGTCATGATCCTGCTGCTGGCGGCCGGTCCGGCACTGCTGCCGGAATCCAAGAACCCGCACGCGGGACGCCTCGACCTGTTCAGCGTCGCGCTTTCGCTGGCGGCGATCCTGCCGTTCATCTACGGCCTGAAGGAGCTGGCGCGGTCCGGCTTCGGCGTCTGGCCGGTCGTCGCGGTGGTCGTCGGCGTGGTCTTCGGCGTCGTGTTCGTCCTGCGCCAGCGCGGGCTCGCCAGCCCGCTGCTGGACATCCGGCTGTTCGCGATCCCCGCGGTGAGCGGCGCGCTGATCCTGAGCCTGCTGGTCTCGTCGGTCCAGGGCGGCTCGGCCTTCCTGCTCACCCAGCACATGCAGCTGGTCGACGACCTGTCGCCGCTGGCGGCCGGGTTGTGGATGCTGGTGCCATCGTTCGCGCTGGTGATCGGCATCCAGATCGTGACGAACCTGTCGGCGAAGATCCGGCCGGCCTTCATCCTGATGGGTGGCACGATCATCGCCGCCATCGGCATGGTGGTGCTCACGCAGCTCAGCGTCGGCGGGATCGGCACCCTGATCCTCGGGCTGAGCATCGTGTTCTTCGGCGTGAGCCCGGCCGGCCCGCTGATCAGCCAGCTGGTGATGCGGGCGTCCCCGCCGGAGCGGGCGGGCTCGGCGGCCTCGCTGGCCTCCACCGGCGGCGAGCTCGGGGTGGCACTGGGCATCGCGACCCTCGGCAGCCTCGCCGCGGCCGTGTACCAGTCCAAGGTCACCGTGCCGGCGAACGTCCCGTCGGACGCGGCCGGCCAGGCGCACGAGAGCATCGCGGGAGCGTTCGTCGCGTCCGCGAAGCTTCCCGGCGATCTGGCGAACTCCGTGCTGACCACCGCCCGTGACGCGTTCAACTCGTCGGTCTCCCTGACGGCGACGGTCTGCGCGGTCGCGTTCGTCGCACTGGCTGCGCTGACGTACGCCACCCTGCGGGCGATCGCGCCGCTGGGCGGCCAGGGCGGCGGCGAGGCGCCGCCGCCGCCGGAGGAGGCGCCCGCAGGCGAGCAGGGCGACCAGGTGTCGAGCCCCGCGGTCTGATCCCGCTACACCCGTAAAACGACGAGTGGCCCCACCGAACGGTGGGGCCACTCGTCGTTTCCGGCTCATCGCCGAGGGACGGGCCAGGGAGGCGGTGGGCAGGACTCCACGGTCGTGCATCAAGTCAGCGGCTCCGCGGCCTCTCGTGAGTGAGAAACAGTGTTCTAAGAGCCTGTTCCTGAACTGAGCTCGGGTGGGCGTGTTGCCGCTGGCAGCAGAGGAACTCCTGGTAGATCGAGCGGTGCTGAAGCGCCGTTCTACCAGGA
>NZ_JNYY01000002.1 GCF_000716785.1 Amycolatopsis vancoresmycina | reverse complement strand
CCCCCGGCCCCCCGGCCCCGACGGATGGTCCCGCCTCAGCACCTCACCGGCACACCGCCCCACGCCCGGGCACGACCCCGCTCACCAGGTACCTCACCTCCGCCGCCCGAGCGCAGGCGGAGTTGAACATCCCCGTGTGCCCGTCATCAGCACGGACCAGCAGCGCCGAGCCGTCGATGCTCGCCGCCAGGCCGCGGGCCCACGCCAGTGGGGTCGCCGGGTCGTGGGCGCCGCCCACGACCAGGATCGGTGGAGCTCCGTGGACCGGGTGCGGTTGTGGTGGGTTCTTCGGCCGGACCGGCCAGCCCGTGCACCCGCTCGTGAGGTCCCAGTACTCCGAGTACCGCCAGCTGTGTGGCGCCGCCGCGCGGAGGAGCCCCGCCATGAAGCCCATGTCCGCGGGCCCGGTGAACGGCGACGGGAAGTCGTGGCAGCCGATCGCCCGGTAGGCGCCGTAGATCGGGGTCAGGAACTGGTTCCGCTCGGTCAGCCCCCGCGCGTCCGGAAACTCCCCGCCGGCCGCGGCCAGTGCCTTGCCCAAAGCCGGCCATTCGTCCCGGATGTAGAGGTGGTTGTAGACGCCCGCCGAGACTTCGTCGGCCGTCGCGGGACGGCCCAGGTCACCCGACCAGATCGTGCCGCGAGCCGCCCGGGCCACGACGTCGTCGTAGAACCGGAGGACGTCCTGCCCGTGCAGGGCGCAACCGGCCGAGCTCCGGCACCAGTCCGCGAACCGGACCAGTGCGTCCTCGGTGGCCGCGGCCTCCTCGAGGATCGCCTGGCGCAACGGCCGCGCGTGGTCGACCGCGCCGTCGAGCACCATCGTCCGCACCCGGTCCGGGTGCTTCGACGCGTAGACCGCGCCCAGCTCGGTCCCGTAGGAGAGGCCCAGCCAGGAAATCCGGGACTCGCCGAGCGCGGCCCGGATCGTCTCGATGTCCTCGGCCGCGCTCTGCGTGTCCGCGTTCGCCAGCAGCGGCCCGGTCCGGGCCAGGCAGTCCTCGCCCGCTTTCCGGTTGTGCGCCACCAGCGCGTCGAATCCCGTCCGCGTCGAGGGGAACCGGTTCAGCGCCGGGTCGAACAGCGTCGCCGCGTCGCACGTGATGCGGGGCTCGCTGAACCAGTCGCCGCGGGGGTCGAACCCCACGACGTCGAACCGCTGCCGCAGCGCACCCAGGTCCGGTGAGCCCAGCCCGCCGAACTGCACGAACCCGACGCCGGACCCGCCCGGCCCGCCCGGGTTCACCAGCAGCGACCCGATCCGCTGGGCGGGATCGAGCGCGGGCAGCCGCGCCAGCGCCAGCTGCGCCGACCCCAGTTCCGGTCGCGCACGGTCGATCGGCACCTCGACCGTCGCGCACTCCGCCGTCGGCTCCTGCTGCGTGGCACACGGTCGCCACGTCAGAACCGACGCGGAAGCGACGGCCGGTACCGCCACCATGACCACGACCGCCACGACGACCGCGGCGATCCGGCGCATGTCCATGATCCGTTCCCTCCCCTGCACGCCGGCCTTCGGCGTGCTTCCTTCCTAACAGCGACCACCGACAAATCAGGAGCGGCGGCCGGTCCGGGAAGCGCGGGAGGAATCGGAGTTTCCTTGCTGTACAACGACTTCAGCCGGGGTACCAACCCAGGAAGTCACTCGATAGTGGGAATCCACGGAGACCGGCACCCCCTGCGCCGGCGTCTCCGCGGATTCCCCGCGCGCGAACCCCACGACGCCGAACGCCGCGATCGCCCCCAGCAGCGCGGCCACCAGCACGCGCCGTTCGATCCTGCCCATCGGAAAAGCCCCCGTAGTAAGAAGAAGAGGTCAGGCGGCGCGGACCGTGACGCTGCCGCTTTCGGTGGTCAGGTCCAGCAGGTGCTGGGCCGAACCGTCGGTCGGGACGTCGATTTCGCGGTGCCCGCTGTCGCTGTCGCCCTGGACGCGGTACGGCCCGCCCGGCACGGTCAGCTCGATGCTGCCGCTGTCGGCGTTCACCTTCACGTCGTTGGCCTGGGCCAGGGTGAACTCGACGCTGCCGCTGGACGACGTGACGTCGACCGGCCCGCGCACCTTATCGCCGGTGATGCTGCCGGAGTCGCTGTGCAGCTGCACCGCCCCGACGTTGCGCAGGTCGATCGAGCCGCTGTCCAGGCGCAGTGTCACCGCACCGGAGACGTCTTCGACGCGGGCGTGCCCGGAATCGGCGTGGACGTCGACGCTCGACACCCCGGCGATGTCCAGACCACCGGAGTCGACGTTCCCGGTCACCGGCACCCCCGGCGGCACGACGACGTCGAAGTCGACCGAGCAGTTCACGCCGCACGCGCCGAGCACCAGCTGGTCGCCGTCGACGCGGTAGAAGGGCCCGCTCGGCTTGCTCCGCCAGTGGTAACTGACCGTCTCGTGCACGGTCGACGGGCCCGAGCCGGAGCGGATCTTCACCGATCCCGAGTCGCCCTCCAGCTTCACGCTGCGGATGGCCTGCGAAACGGTGCCGGAGTTCTCGAAATCCGAACCCCAGCCCCACCCGAACGCGGTCGCCAGGCCGACGCCGATCAGGACGATGCCTCCCAGAGCCAGAAGCGGGCGCGCCATGCTCGTTGGTCCCCTCAGTGTTGTTTCCCCTGCGTGAGAAACGTTATGACCGGGTGGGCGGGCCGTACATGGGGGTAACCCCCCGAAAGACCCTGAGATCCCTCCCTGAGACGCGCGGGAGGGGCCCGGGGCCTAGCCTGGCCCCAGGCTCCAGTTCCGTGATCAGGAGGATCCATGCCGCACGCACCCGGCCCCTACGAATCCCTGCCCGACGTGCCGTCGTTCACCCTGCGCAGCACCGACGTCGCCGACGGCGAAACCCTGGCCACGCCCCATTTGTCCGGCATCTTCGGCGCCGGCGGCGAGGACCGTTCCCCGCACCTGGCGTGGGAGGGCTTCCCGGCTGGGACGAAGAGCTTCGCCGTCACCTGCTACGACCCGGACGCCCCCACCGGCAGCGGCTTCTGGCACTGGGCGGTGTTCAACATCCCGGCTTCGGTGACGGAGCTGGCGTCCGGCGCGGGTGACGGCTCCGGTCTCCCCGAAGGCGCGGTGACGCTGAAGGGCGACGGCGGCGTCAAGCAGTTCCTCGGCGCGGCGCCCCCGCCCGGGCACGGCCCGCACCGCTACTTCTTCGCGGTGCACGCCCTGGATCTGGACAAGCTGGACGTGCCGGAGGACGCGACACCGGCGTTCCTCGGCTTCAACATGTTCGGGCACACGCTGGCCCGCGCGGTGCTCACGCCGGTGTACGAGAACAAGGGCTGAGCTTTCCGGGGCCCGGCGCCGTTGCGGATCGGCAACGGCGCCGGGCCCGTCAGCCGACGAAGTTCGCCGAGTTGGGCCCTTCGCGCTCGAGGTAGTGCCCGCGGGTGTGCTCGGCGAAGCCGAACTGCCGGTACAGCCCGTGCGCGTCGGCGGTGTGGAGCATCCACCGGAACTGCGCGCCCGGACCGTTGTCGATCATCTCGCGCACGATCTCCTTGCCGAGCCCGCTGCCCCGCGCGGAGTCGACCACGAAGACGTCGGCGAGGTAGGCGGAGGAGACGCCGTCGGAGAACGCGCGGGCGAACCCGACCTGCTCACCGCCGCGGTAGGCGCCGACGACCCGCCACGAGCCGCCGATCGCGGCTTCGACCTGCTCACGCGTGCGCCAGCGGCCCCAGTACGCCTCGGTGGAGAGGAACTTCCACACCACGTCGAGGTCCAGCCGTGCGCGGTCGTCGTCGAGTTCGTAGTCGCCAAAAGTCCGCATGATCCGAAACTAAGGCAGCCGTCAACGCGGTTTCAGCAGGTAGTCCACCACCGGCCGGAGCTCCTCGGCCGACGGCGGCTCGTCGTCGATCAGACCCTGGATGAGCAGCCCGTCGATGCCGGCGAGGAAGACCCGGAACGCGACTTCGTCGTCGTGGCGGACCATCGACGTCAGGACGTCCAGCCAGCGCCGCGCGGCCGGGCGCAGCTCGGGCTTGCGCGCGGCCAGCAGGTACAGCTCGTATTCCGCCATCGTGCGCCCGCGCCGCGGCCCCAGCGCCTCGGCGAGCAGGCCGGCGACCTCCTCGGCGCCGCGCGAACCACGTGACCGGGCGCGGTCGATCATCCAGTAGACCTCGGTCGCCATGTCGCGCGCGCACGAGATGAGCGTGGCGATCAGGAGGTCGTCCAGGGACGAGAAGTGGTAGGTCGTGGACGTCGTCGGCACGCCGGCCTCGGCCGCGACGGTCCGGTGGGTGACGCCCGCGACGCCGTCGCGCTCGATGACCCGCAGCGTGGCCTCGATGATCTCCTTGCGCCGCTTGTCGCCACGCGCTTTACGGCCGTCGACCTGCAGTTTCACGTCGATGCGCTCCCGATCTCGATCAGCACGACCCCGCCGATGACCAGCGCGAGCCCGGCGATCATGGCCGCGTTGACCGGCTCCTTCAGGAACACGACCCCGATGATCGCGACGAGTGCGACGCCGGCCGCGGCCCAGATCGCGTACGCGACCCCGATCGGCAACCCCAGCTTCAGCACGTACGACAGCGCGACGAACGCGACGGCGTACCCGATCACCACGACGATGGACGGCCCGAGCTTGGAGAAGCCCTCGGAGAGCTTCAACGAGACCGTCGCGGAGACCTCGGCGGCGATCGCCAGCGCGAGGAGCAGGTACGCACCCATAGGGTGAAAAGTACCTGAACGATCGTCCCAAAACAAAGAGCGACGTACACCACATCGGTGGGACTTAGGGCCACTCAACGGGTTACTCATCAGTAAGGACGGTTAGTCTCCCGGCACCACCACAGTTTTTCCGGACGAAAGGCACCCGAACGATGGGCGCTCTCCAACTGACGCTCGGCGGGCTCTCCGTCGTGCTCGGCCTCGTCGCCTGGGGCATGTTCGCCGCGACGATCGCCCGTTTCGTGCGGGTGATCCGCCTCGGACAGCCCGACTCGACGCGCAACGGGCCGTTCTGGCCGCGCATGAAGACGCTGATCAAGGAGTTCGCCGCGCACACGCGGATGAACCGCAAGCGCAGCGTCGGCCCGGCCCACTGGCTCGTCATGTGGGGCTTCCTGCTGGGTTCGCTCGCCCTGTTCGAGGCGTACGGCGAGGTCTTCGTCCCGACCTGGGGCTGGCCGATCCTCGACGACTTCCCGCCGTTCCAGCTGCTCATGGAGCTGCTCGGGCTCGGCACGATCGTCGGCATCCTGGTGCTGATGGCGATCCGCCAGCGCAACCACCCGCGCCGCGCCGACCGCCAGAGCCGCTTCGCCGGCTCCAACTTCAAGTGGGCGTACTTCATCGAGGCCGTCGTCCTGATCGAAGGCATCGGCATCATCGGCGTCCGCGCCGCGAAGTCCGCGCTGAACACCCACGAAGGGCCGCTGTGGGCGTCCTTCGTCTCGAACCCGATCGGCCAGCTGCTGCCGGCCAGCCCGAACCTGGTGACGGTCTTCGCGTTCGTCAAGCTGATGAGCGCCACGGTCTGGCTGATCGTCGTCGCGCGCACGATGACCATGGGCATCGCGTGGCACCGGTTCAGCGCGTTCTTCAACATCTACTTCAAGCGCGAGGCCGACGGCGGTGTCGCCCTCGGCGCGCTCAAGCCGATGATGAGCGGCGGCAAGGTCCTCGACCTCGAGGAAGCCGACCCCGACGAGGACACCTTCGGCGTCGGCAAGATCGAGGACTTCAGCTGGAAGGGCTGGCTGGACTTCTCGACGTGCACCGAGTGCGGCCGCTGCCAGGAGCAGTGCCCGGCGTGGAACACGGGCAAGCCGCTGTCGCCGAAGCTGGTCATCACGCAGCTGCGTGACCACGCCTACGCGAAGGCGCCGTACCTGATGGCCGGCGGCAAGCGCGACATGGCGGGCGACGAGGTCGGCCTGTCCGGCGACAACATGTACGCGGGGATCGACGTCCTCGCGATCGCCGAGTCGCAGAAGGCCCTGATCGGCGACGACGGCGGCGTCATCGACCCCGACGTCCTGTGGTCCTGCACCAGCTGCGGTGCCTGCGTCGAGCAGTGCCCGGTCGACATCGAGCACGTCGACCACATCGTCGACATGCGCCGCTACCAGGTGATGATCGAGTCGGCGTTCCCCAGCGAGCTGAACGGCATGTTCAAGAACCTGGAGAACAAGGGCAACCCGTGGGGCCAGAACGCCAAGGACCGGCTAGCCTGGACCGAGGACCTCGACTTCGAGGTGCCGGTGTTCGACGGCGACCTCGGCGACGCCGAGTACCTGTTCTGGGTCGGCTGCGCGGGTGCGTTCGAGGACCGCGCGAAGAAGACGACCCGCGCGGTCGCCGAACTGCTGCACATGGCGGGCGTCAAGTACACCGTGCTCGGCTCGGAAGAGTCCTGCACCGGTGACCCGGCCCGCCGCGCCGGCAACGAGTTCCTGTTCCAGATGCTGGCCCAGCAGAACGTCGAGGTGCTGAACTCGGTGTTCGAGGGCCGCGAGCGCAAGGCCCGCAAGGTCGTCGTGACCTGCGCGCACTGCTTCAACACCCTCGCCAACGAGTACCCGGAGCTGGGCGGCCAGTTCGACGTCGTGCACCACACGCAGCTGCTGAACCGCCTGGTGCGTGAGAAGCAGCTGGTGCCGGTGGCGCCGGTCGCCGAGGACGTCACCTACCACGACCCGTGCTACCTCGGCCGCCACAACAAGGTCTACGAGGCGCCGCGCGAGCTGGTCGGCGCGACCGGCGCGCAGCTGCGCGAGATGCCGCGGCACGGCGACAAGTCGATGTGCTGCGGCGCGGGCGGCGCACGGATGTGGATGGAAGAGAAGATCGGCAAGCGGATCAACGTCGAGCGCGTCGACGAGGCGCTCGGTACCGCGCCGTCGAAGATCGCCACCGGCTGCCCGTTCTGCAAGGTGATGCTGAACGACGGCCTCACGGCCCGCCAGGCCGACGGCAGCGCGAGCGAGAAGGTCGAGATCGTCGACGTCGCGCAGATGCTGCTGGAGTCGGTCAAGCGCAAGCCGGAACCGAAGCCGATCGCCCTCGGCGCGCCGTCGCTCGCGGAGGAGTGACGCGAAACTTTCACACCGCGGCCCCGATCAGGAAGTCCTGATCGGGGCCGTTTTTCGTGTCCTCGAAGATCCGCAATGCGGTAGCCATTCCACTACCCGTTGTCACAAGTTTGTCCCTTCCTGCAAGCTCACTAGCTGCGGCTTCGTCGCGGTAATCGTTTTCTTGAAAAATGTTCATGATAATCACCGAAATGGCCCATCAGGTGAAGGACAAACGACGGCCTGAACCCTGGACAAGCGGCGTATCCTGGCCTTTCCTCGCCGCCGCCGTTGCCAGCGAGGGCACCATTGACGATCACGGAATCAGGGGGCGGCACGGATGCGCGAGGACCGGCGGACGACCACCGGACGGCACGCTCTCCGCACCGCCCCGGACGACGTGGACGGCCGGTTTCCGGCGCCCGTCGGCCAGGACCCCGTTCCCACCCAGCGGACGCTCGTCCGCCCGTACGTCCTGACGCGCGGCCGGACGCAGTCGCGGCGCCACCTCGCGATCGAAGCGATGGTCTCGACGCGCGCCGGCGCGCACTGGAACGGCGCCCGGCTGACCGGTGAGTTCCGCTCGGTGCGCACGCTCTGCCACCAGCCGCGCTCGGTCGCCGAAGTCGCGGCCAACCTGAGCGTGCCGCTCGGCGTCGTCCGCGTGCTGCTGGACGACATGGCCGAGCAGGGCCTGGTCACCATCCACGACAGCCGCACCAGCTCCGACGGCCGTCCCGCGGTGGCGCTCATGGAACGCGTTCTGCACGGCCTGCGGCGCCTCTGAGCATTACGCTCACAGGAGTGAGCGAGGAATCCGCGAACTCCGGTGGCTCCGGTGGCGAAAGCACCCTGACCGTCCTGCTCGCCGGCGGGGTGAACCTGGCGATCGCCGTGATGAAGCTGATCGCGGGCATCATCACCGGCTCGGGCGCGATGCTGTCGGAAGCGGCGCACTCGGTGGCCGACACGATCACCGAGGTCCTGCTGCTGACGGCGCTGAAGCGCTCGGCGCGCCCGGCCGACCGCGTGCACCCCTTCGGCTACGGCAAGGAGCGCTACTTCTGGTCCCTGCTCGCCGCCGTGTCGATCTTCGCCTCGGGCGCGATGTTCGCGCTGTACGAAGGCGTCTCGACGCTCTTCGGGCACGGCGAGGCGCAGAGCACGTCACCGCTGAGCTACATCGTCCTGGCCGTCGCGTTCCTGCTCGAAGGCACGTCGTGGGTGCAGGCCGTGCGCCAGGTCGTGCGCGAATCGAAGGCCGAGAACCAGTCTCTGGGGACGTACCTGCGGCTGATCGACGATCCGACGCCGAAGACCGTCCTGTTCGAGGACTCGGCCGCGCTGATCGGCCTGCTCCTCGCGTTCGGCGGCATCGGGCTGCACCAGCTCACCGGCTCGGAGATCTGGGACGGCGTCGCGTCGATCGCCATCGGCCTGCTGCTCGCCTGCGTCGCCTACCTGCTCGGCCGGACCAACCGCGGCCTGCTCGTCGGCCGGCAGGCGCACCCGCGGCTGGTCCGCGCCATCCGCGACCACCTCTCCGGCGCGCCCGAGATCGAGGCCGTCGTGGACCTGCAGACCATGCTGATGGGCACCGACCAGGTGCTCGTCTGCACCCGGGTGGACTTCGACGACTCGCTCGGCGCCGCCGATCTGGAACGCGCGTGCGTGCGGCTCGCGTCCGAGCTGACGGAGCAGTTCCACGACGTCACCGAGGTGTTCATCGAGCCGGTGCCGCGGTCGGATCCGGAACTGCGGGCGACGGTGCTGGCGCGGTACGGCGACGTCGCCGAGCGGTGGAGCAACTTCCGGTCGCCTCAGTAGCCGAAGTCCTGCACCCAGTACCAGCCGGCCGTGGTGACGCCGACGCCGAGCTTCTTGAGCGAGCAGTTGAGGATGTTCGCGCGGTGGCCCTCGGAGTTCATCCAGGCATCCATCACCTGCGCGGCCGACGTCTGCCCCTTCGCGATGTTCTCCGCGCCCGGCTTCGCGTAGCCGGCCTGCTTGATGCGCTGGTCGAACGTCGTGCCGTCCTGGCTGGTGTGGGAGAAGAAGTTCCCGGCCGACATCTCGTCGCTGTAGTCCTGGGCGGCCTTCGTCAGGTGGGATTCCTCGGTCAGCGGGTCGCAGCCCGCCTTCGCACGCTCGTCGTTGACCAGCGCGAGGACCTGGGCGGCGGTCGAGGGGGCGACGCGAGCGGCGGGCTTGGTGCTGGGCGGCGGGGCCTCCGAAGTCGTGGGCGCCGGGGCCGCGGACGTCTCGGTGGGCGTGGGCGCCGCGGAGGACGTCGTCGGGGCGGGGGCCTCGGAAGCGGGCGCGGCCGGCTGACCAGGGGTGGTGGTCTGGACCTTCCCGCCCGCGAGGTCGGTGCCGCTGCCGCTGCCGGCTCCGGCGGGCGCGTTGGGCAGCACCAGGGCCGCGGCGCCGAGCTCGGCGGTGTTTCCTTCCGCGGTGGCCATCCAGGTGCCGGCCGCGGCGGAAAAAACGCCGAGCAGCACACTGAGTGACACCATCACCACGTGAGCACGTTCACCAATGGGGGACACGGCGCAGGAACGTATCACGGGACGATTACGACGAGAACCCTACGAACGCACTGGTCACATTTCCCGTCGGCGACAGGCGCGGAATTCGCCGCAATCGGACGCTTCCACGTTACTCCATTCAGCCTATTCGGACGACGAATGTCGCTTCGGCCCAGGCACTCACCGGACGGTGGGTCGGGTCTTGACCGGAGACGGTTGCTTTGCCCGTGAAGCCAACTTTGCCGGCGACCGTTGTGCACGTGTACGAAATTTCCGCGTCCACGGCCAGTTCCGGCGCGGTGTGCGCGCAGGACGGCGTGTGGTCGTCGGCGACCGTGACGCCGGTGAGCGGCACGTCGCCGGTGTTCTTGACCAGAATCGAAAAGGTGACGGTGTCGCCTTCCCGGACTTCGTACGGGAAGGCGTCTTTCATCACGGCGATCTCGGGGTGGACGACATCCACATTTGCGTTACCGGTCGATTGCACCGTGCGACCGGTCGGATCGGTTCCGCTGATCCCGGCGGTTTGCTCGAAGTCGTCGTCGGGTGCTTTGCGGGTGCAGGTGTAGGACTTCGCCGCGCCGGGCGGCAGGGTGCCGAACCCGTTCGCGCAGGCGGCTTGTCTGTCCACAACGGACACCGCGGTCAGCGGGACGTCGCCGGTGTTGCGCGCAGTGATGGTAAAGGTGATGTCGTCGCCCGCGCGGACCATCCCGGGTTTGGCGTCCACGGTGACCTGTACGGCTGGGTGGATGACGTCGATCTTGTGGGCGTCGCTCGCCACGAGCGGCGGGCCGATCGGCGGGGCCGCCGTGGCGTTGGCCGTGCTGACGACGTCGTCGGCGGGGGCGGTCGTCGTGCAGTCGAACTGGGTTCTCGCACCGGGCTTCAGCTCGTCGAAGGTCCTGGCGCAGGGCGTTTTCACCTCGACGGCGGTCAGCGGGCTGTCGCCGGTGTTGGTGACCGTGACGGTGGTGGTGACGGTGTCGCCCGGGCGGAAAGGACCGCCGTGGACGTCCTGGGCGATCGCGAGGCCCGGGTGCAGCACGGTGTACGACGCGTCGTCGGTCGCGGTGACCTGGCGATTCGTCGGATCGGTTGCGGTTGCGGTGGCGGAGCTCACGAAACTGTCGGTGCCGGCGTCTACCTTGCAGGAGTGGCGCTGCCGGGCGCCGGGAAGGAGGGTGCCGATGGTGTGAGCGCACGCCGGGATGCTGCTGTCCACACTGGAGACGTTGGTCAGCGGGACATCGCCGGTGTTCGTGACGACGAGCGTGAACGTCACGGTGTCGCCTTGCCGGACTTGCGCGGGCGTGGCGTCGTTGGTGATCGTGACCGCGGGGTGGATGACGTCGACCGGGACCCCGGCGGTGGCGGTCACCGGACGGTTCGTGGCGTCGGTGCCGGTGGCTTTCGCGACGGCGGCGAAGTCGGTGTCGCCGGCGGTCTGCGTGCAGCTGTAGGTCTGTTTCGCCTGCGGCTCCAGGCGGCCGAGGTTCTTCGTGCAGGCCGAGGCGATCGGGTCGGCTACGGCGACGTCTTGGAGCGCGCTGTCGCCGGTGTTGGTGACGGTGATCGTCGAGGTGACGGTGTCGCCCGCGCGGACTGTTCCTGGTGTGGCGGTCCTGGTGACCGTGATGGCCGGGTGGATGACGTCGACGGTCGCGGTGGCGGAGGCGATGACGTCCGGGCCGACCGGTGGGGTGGCGACGAGCCGGAAGGTGCTGGTGACGTCGTCGGCCGGGGCCGTGGTGGTGCAGGTGGTCTCGTTGGTGCCGCCGGGGTCGAGCGGACCGTCGATGGTCTGGGCGCAGCCGGTGTCCCGCCGGGTGGCGTCCGTGAGCCGGAGGCCGGTCAAGGGCACGTCGCCGGTGTTGTGGACGGTGATCCGGAACGGCACCTTGTCGCCCTCGCGGACCGGGCCGCCCGGGACGGCCGCCGTGATCGCGACTGCCGGGTGCTGCACCGCGAACGCTGCTTCGGCCGCCGCCTTCACCGGGCGGCCCGTGGGATCGGTGCCCGTCACCGTCGGCTTGTTCGCGAAGCCCGTAGCGCCTGCGACCGTCGTGCACTCGAACGCCTGCTGCGCCTTCGGCTGGAGCGCACCCAGCTGCTTCGCGCACGCGGCCACCTGGTCGCCCGTCACCGCGACGCCCGCGAGGGGCACGTCGCCGGTGTTCTCGACCAGCACGGCGAACGTCACCTTGTCGCCTTCGCGGACCTGCGCGGGTGTGGCGCGCGTGGTCAACGCCACCGCCGGGTGGATGACGTCGACCGTGGCGTCGTCCGTCACCTTCACCACGCGGCCGAGCTGGTCCTTGCCGGTGGCGATGGCCGTCGTGGCCACGTCGTCCGCCGGGGCCGGTACGGTGCACTGGTAGGTGATCGCCTGAGCGGGCGCGAGCGTGCCCAACGGCTTCGCGCACGCCGGGACGGTGTCGTCGGTGACGGCGGCGTCCGTCAGCGGTGCGTCGCCGGCGTTGGCGACGGTGATCGTGTACGTGATCGGGTCGCCGGCGTGGGCGATGCCGGGTGAGGCGTCCGCGGTGAGCGTCAGGGCCGGCGTGATCACCGTGACGGTGGCCGACGCGGTGGCGGTCACGGGCCGGCCGGCCAGGTCGGTGCCGGTAGCGGTCGCCTGGGACGTCGTCGTCCGGGACGGGTTCGCCGTGCACGTGTACGCCTGCGTCGCGCCCGCGGCCAGGCCGGCGATGGTGCGCGCGCACGATGCCGTCGTGTCGTCGGTGATCTGCACCGGGGCAAGGGGGCTGTCGCCGGTGTTGTGGACGGCGATCGTCCAGGTGACGGTGTCGCCCGGGTGGATCACCGGCGGGTCCGCGGTCTTGGTGACCTCGATCGCGGGCGCGATCGTCGGCGCGGGGGCGTCGGCGGTGGCCGTGACCTGCTTGCCGAGCTCGTCGGCGGCCACGGCGTTCGCCGTGTTGACGCCGTCGGCGATCGGCGCCTTCGCCGTGCACGTCGTCGTGCGGCTTTCGCCTGGCGCGAGCGCTCCGGTGAGGGTGCAGGACGGCGTCTTCGGGTCGGTCACGCGCAGGTCGCCGAGGCCGGTGTCGCCGGTGTTCGTCGCCTTGATCGTGAACGTCGCGGCTTCGCCGGCGCGGTAAGCCGGGCGGTCGGCGGTCTTCGTGAGGCCGAGGGCCGGGTGCACGACGTCGACGTGGGCGGCGGCCACGCCGTTCAGGTGGTCGCCGAGCGCGCTGGTGCCCGTTGCCTGCGCGGTGTTCGTGAAGTCGTCGGGTGGTGCGGTTCCGGTGCAGGTGTAGGTCACCGTCTGGCCGGGGGCCAGCGTGCCGAGCGGTTTGGCGCAGGCCGGCACCGCGTCGTCGGTGACCCGCACGTCGGCCGCCGGGACGCGGCCGGGGTTGGTCACGACGACCGCGAACGTCACCGGCTCACCGGCGTGCGCCCTGGGCTGGGTCGCGCGGATGGCGATCCGGACTTCGGGTACCGGCACGGAGAACGCGAGGTTCTGCGCGAGGAACGCGTCGCCGCTGGTGACGAAGGCGAGCTTGGTGCTTGTCGCGCCGGCGGGGATGCTGTCGACGTTGAACGCCTTCGCGTCGACGCTGAAGTTGTTCTTCGCGGCCGGTGCGGCCGCGTTGTCGGCGTTGGACACGAAGAAGTTCGACGTGCCGCCGGTCGCGGGCTCGGCGGCCGGGGTGCCGTCGATCAGGAACTGGTCGCCGGAGGTACCCCAGTCGCCGTCGTAGGCCGTGACGCCGAGGTGCGCGTCGGCGGCTGCCGCGCGGAAGCCGGTGATCGTCGTCTCCGACGGCGGGGCGCCGGCCGGCTGCCGGACGTGCCCGTCGTACACGACGACCTTGCGCTTCTCCGGCGCGAAGTCGGGGTTGCGTTCGGGGTAGGCGTAGACCAGCACGATCGACCAGCCGCCGACGCAGTCGAAGCCCTGGGGCGCCCAGACGTTCCCGACCGTGACGTCGAGCGTGCCCGCGGCAGCCGCGAACCGGCCGGTCACGTCGGCGTGGGCCGAGTAGTAACCCGCGTCTTCGGCGTACCCCGCGGGTGCGACGTCGGCGGGCTTCGCGCTGCCCACCGTAAGCCGGACGTCCTGCTTCGCGGGTGTCCCCGCCGGTGGGACCGCCGAGGAACCGCAGGCGGTGCTGCCCGCCCAGTTCAGCCGGGCGAAGGCGATGTGCGCGCCCGGCGGAATGCTCACCGAGGAGCGCGCCGAGTCGAACGTGCCGGGGTCGGCGTCGACGTCCGCCCACTGCATGAAGAAGTCGTCGTTGACCAGGATGTCCTTGCGGTCCGCGGTGTTCGCGCACGCCGCGGGCGTGCCGACCGCGCCGCCGGCCGGTGCGTGGTCGGCGGCCACCGGGCAGCGCAGTACGCCGTTGCCCGCGTACAGGAAGTCGCCGTAGACGACGTCGTCGTACCCGACCGCGAACGGCGGGGCGACGGCCGCGCCCGCCGACGGCACCACGGCCGAGGCCAGGAAGACCAGTGCCAGTACCAGAACCAGGCGCAGCGGTCTTTCGGGCAACAGCCACCTCCGGGGCCGAGACGACCTTGGGAGCGTGGCACGAGACCCGGTTTCACGCCGCCAAACTCACTCTTTCGTGGAGGCCGTCAGCTTCGCCGTCGACTCGTGGGTGAGGGCGGTGGCGGCCTGGACGAACCCGATGACCGTCCGGAGTTCGTCGTCGGTGTAGCGGTCGCAGAGCTCGTGCATGCCCTTGACGAGGTGGTCCCACAGGTGCACGCCGTCCGCGATGGACCGCAGGTCGAGGGCGATGAGGATCTTGCGCCGGTCGTCGGGGTGGCGCTCGCGGTTGACGATGCCCTTGCGCTCGAGCCGGTCGATCATCGCCGTCACCGACGCGGGTGCGAGGCCCGACAGCCGCGCCAGGTCCTTCGGCGTCTGCGAGCCGAACCGGGCGAGGTAGTCCAGGACCTTCGTCTCCACCGCCGACAAGCCGCGGGTCTCGGCGATCGCGGTGTGGAACATGACCGTCTCCGTCGACAGCTCCCGCGACCGGAGCAGGACCTCTTCGACCAGTTTCGCTCGCTCGCTTGACACGGCTACCAGCCTAGCCCACTCTTTAGTTCGATAGAACGAATTACTTTCTAAGAGATTCGAGGGGACGAACGACATGACACGGGCACTGATCATCGGGGGCGGCATCGCGGGCACGATCACGGCCATCGCCCTGCACGAAGCCGGGCACGAGCCAGTGGTGTTCGAGGCGTACGGCCACGACTCCGAAGGCGTCGGCGCGTTCCTCACGCTGGCGGTCAACGGCCTGGACGCGCTGGGCCCGCTCGGGCTGAAGGACGTGGTCCGCAGCGTGGGCTTCGACTCGCCGCGGATGTCGATCGGGCTCGGCGACGGCACCCGCCTGGCCGCCTTCTCCCTGGGCGGCACCCTCCCGGACGGGACGGTCAGCCAGACCGTGCTGCGCTCCGACCTCTACGTCGCCTTGCGCGACGAGGCCGCGCGGCGTGGCATCCGCGTCGAATACGGCAAGCGCCTGACCGGCGCGAGCCAGCCGGGCACGCACGTCACCGCGGAATTCGCGGACGGTTCGCACGCGGAGGGCGACCTCCTGATCGGCGCCGACGGTCTCCGCTCGCGGGTCCGCACGATCATCGATCCGGACGCGCCGTCGCCGCGGTACGTCCGGCTGCTTAACACCGGCGGGTTCGCCGAGGGACTGGACCTGCCCGACGAGCCCGGCGTGCTGAACATGGTGTTCGGCAAGCGCGTGTTCTTCTGCCACGTCGTCAGCCCGGACGGCCGCGTCTGGTGGTTCGCGAACCCGGCCCGCAAGACCGAGCCGACCGCGTCCGAACTGGCCGCGCTCGCCGGCGAAACCCTGCGGAAAGAGCTGCTGGACCTGGTGGCCCGCGACCGGACGCCGGCCACCGAGATCATCCGCGCGACCCGCCGGATCTACCCGGCCTGGGCGACGTACGACTTCCCGACCGTCCCGGTCTGGCACCGCGGCCGCATGGTGATCATCGGCGACGCGGCGCACGCGACGTCACCGGCGGCGGGCCAGGGCGCCTCGATGGCCATCGAAGACGCCGTCACGCTGGGCAAATGCCTCCGCGACGTGCCGGACCTCGAGCGCGCGCTCGCCACGTACGAGGGTCTGCGCCGCGAGCGCGTGGAGGCCGTGGTCGCGGCCGGCAAGCGCAACGGCGACGACAAGGTGATCGGCCCGGTCGGGCGCGTCGTCCGCGACTTCTTCATCAAGCGGTTCTTCTCGAAGCCGTTCGACGAGGACCCGAACGCCTTCATGTGGAACCACCACATCGACTGGGACGAGAAGGTCGCGGCCTAGCGCCCGAGGTACTTCTTCCCGCCGAGGGCGAATCCACTACCGCCAGGTGTCGACGCGGTGGAAGTTCTTGTACGCCCGGCTCGGGGTCGGGCCGCGCTGCCCCTGGTAGCGGGATCCGGCCTCGCTGGAGCCGTACGGGTGCTCGGCCGAGCTGGAGAGCCGGAAGATGCACAGCTGGCCGATCTTCATGCCGGGCCAGAGCGTGATCGGCAGGTTCGCGACGTTCGACAGCTCGAGGGTGATGTGCCCGGAGAAGCCGGGGTCGATGAACCCGGCGGTCGAGTGCGTGAGCAGCCCGAGCCGCCCCAGCGACGACTTGCCTTCGAGCCGGCCGGCCAGGTCGTCGGCCAGGGTGACGAGCTCGAACGTCGACCCGAGCACGAACTCGCCCGGGTGCAGCACGAAGGGCTCGTCGCCCTCCTTTTCGACCAGGGAGGTGAGCTCGTCCTGCTGCAGCTGCGGGTCGATGTGGGTGTACTTGCTGTTGTCGAAGACGCGGAAGAACCGGTCGAGCCGGACATCGATGCTGGACGGCTGGACCATGCCGGCATCGAAGGGGTCGATGCCGAGCCGGCCGGCGTCGAGCTCTTTGCGGAGGTCACGGTCACTGAGCAGCACGGCCGAAGCCTATCCGGTGGGCTCAGGCGGCCCGCATGTGCTGCGCGTAGGTGGTGTCGGGCGCGAAGAGCTTCTCGAGCCGCTTCACGTACCCGCGCCGCCCGGCCTGCCCGATCCGTTCCTGCAGCGCGGTGGCCCCGGGAATGAACCGCCGCACGGTCTCGGCGGCGAAGTTGACCCCCGCGACGGCGACGATCGCGGCCTGCGCGACGGGGTCGTTCGGCAGCCCGAGGAAGTCGGCGTTGGCCTTCCCGAGCACGAGCCGGCTGATCGACGAGTGCACGGCGACGGAGACGTGCGAAAGCACCTTCCCGACGGCCCCGCGCCCCTCGCCGACGGCGGCGTTGGCCTCGATCAGCGCCTTGGCGAGCCGCTTCGAGTCGTCGTCGGGGATGAATTCGGTGGCGGCGAGCAGCCACAGCAGCCGCCAGGCGTCCTCTTCGGAGGTCGGCAGCAGTTCGTCGTCGACGCCCATGAGCCAGCCGATGTACCGCCAGAGGTGCAGGATGTCACCGCGTTCCCGGGCGGAGTAGCGCAGGCCGAGCAGCTGCGTGCCGAAGACGTAGACGAGCGAGAAGAGCAGCAGCGTCCCGGCGGTCTGAACCTGGTTGACGGGCCGATCCCAGGCGGCGTAGTCCCAGTCCTCCCGCCGGTTCATGGCGGCCCGCACATGGGCGTGCACAAGCCGAATCCGCAGCGCGGCGGCGTACCCCTTCTCCCCGTGCTTGAGGGCACCGGGCGTGGTGACGTCGATCCACCAGGCGGCGGTCTCGACGAGCCGCCGCGTGGCCTTGTGCTCGATCTCACCGGTCCCGACCAGCGACTTCGTGGCCCGCGAGGCGAGGTAACCGCCCATCAGCGACATGTCACCGAGCGGAAAGAGCCCCAGCAACCCGGCCCGCGTGATGGCCTTGGCGCCACGCTCGAGCCGCTCGTCGTCGACCCAGTAGGGCTTGGCATCGACCTGGTCGAAGAAGTCCTCGAGCGGCCCGGCAACCCGGGCCCCACCGGTGAGCGCGTCCTCGAAGAGCCGCCGCCCGTGCCCCTTGGGCTGCTGCCCCATCCAGGCGACGACGTCGTCCGCGAGCCGGTCCTGAACCTGGGCGAACTCCCGCAACCGGGCGACCTGCCGCTCGTCACCCCGGATGTCACCTTCGATGAACAGCCGCTGGGCCAGCCGGAACCCGCCTTGCCGGAACAGCTCGGGCTCGTCCATGACAGTCACCTCCGGAGTCGACAACAAGTGTTGTCACTTGATGCGCACGAGTCAAGAAGGAGGGTCCTGGACAAGGGGATCGCGGTGCCGTGTATGCTGACGACGCACTGCGGATGTAGTTCAATGGTAGAACATCAGCTTCCCAAGCTGAATACGCGGGTTCGATTCCCGTCATCCGCTCTCACCGAAAGGCCCCGGGCTCGCAGTCCGGGGCCTTTCGATTTTACGATTCAGGCCCAGAAATTGTCGTCGGCGGCTTCGTCGCCGGAAACGTCCGTCAGTTCCATGGCCTTGCCGTCGCGCATGCGGAAAACCAGCGCGTGGCGCGTGTCCAATTGTTTTCCATTGCGGCTTCCGGTCGAGTGGTACACGGTGACGACTTCCTCGTCGTTCGCGTAGACCTCCTCCAGCTCGACCTTCAACGTCCCGCCGCTGCGTTCGGCCAGCTGGCCGTACATGGTCAGGATCGCGTCGCGGCCTTTGTGGTCGCCGGAGAACACGTTGTGGCCGGGCATGTGCTGGACGGCGTCCGGTGCCAGGAGTTCCGTCAGCGTGGCGATGTCGCCTGTGGAAAATGCCTCGTAGCCCCGGCGGATGAGCGTGGCGTTCTGGTGTTCGGCCATGGTCGGCCTCCTCGGATAGGGCGTGCGTCCATCGAACGCGCCCGTCCGGACCACGGTCAAGGCCCCGGTTTTTCACCGTGTGGCAAGGAAAACCGTGATTCCAACCGGTGCCGCAAATGTGCCACATGGGCAGCGGGCAGGCCGGTCTCCTCCGCGCGTTCCAACGCGACAAAGGCCGACGCGGAACCCAAGCGGTGCAACAACTCCGCCCGCGATGCGTGCCACCACGCGTACTCCGTCAACCCCGGCAACGCGTCCACCAGCGCCAACCCCGCCGCCGGGCCGTCGCGTTCCGCCACCGCCGCCGCGCGGTTCAGCCGCACCACCGGGGTGTCCTGGACCGTCAACAGCACGTCGTACCAGGAAATCACCGCGTCCCAGTTCGTCTCCGCGTAGGACGGTGCCAGGTCGTGGCACGCCGCGATCGCCGCCTGGACCACGTACGCGTTCGGGACCTCCGGTGTGCGGCGCAGCCCGCGGCCCGCCAGCTCGACGCCTTCCTTGATCAGCGACCCGTCCCACAACGCACGGTCCTGCAACGAAAGCAACGCCGGCGAGCCGTCCGGGAGGAACCGTGCGGGGCGGCGGGCGTCCTGCAGCAACACCAGCGCCAGCAGCCCCAGCGCCGTCGGCTCGTCCGGCATCAGGGACACCAGCAACCGGGCCAGGCGGACGCCCTCCTCGGCGAGCGTGGCGCGGCCCGTGTAGCCCTCGTTGAAGATCAGGTACACCGTCGACGCCACGCCGGCCAAGCGGGCGGGGAGCTCCTCCGCCGAGGGCACCCGGTACGGGATACGGGCAGTGGCGATCTTCTGCTTCGCCCGCGTCAGCCGCTTCGCCATCGTCGCTTCGGGGACCAGCAACCCGCGCGCGACTTCCGCAGTCGACAACCCGCCCAACGTCCGGAGCGCCAAAGCCACCTGCGCGTCCAGCGACAGCGCCGGGTGGCAGCACGTGAACACCAGGCGCAGCAGGTCGTCGCGGACCGAAACCGGGTCCGGGGACGGGTCGATGGCCGGCATCGCGTCCGCCTCCTTCCCGAGCCGCTTCGCCTCGCGGCGGACCACGTCCACCGCGCGGCGGCGGGCCGCGACCAGCAGCCAGCCGCGCGGATTGCCCGGGACGCCGTCGCGCGGCCACGTCTCGAGCGCACGCACGACGGCGTCCTGCACCGCGTCTTCAGCCAGGTCGACGCTGCCGGTGACGCGGACCAGCGTGGCCAGTACCCGGGTGCCCTCGTCCCGGACCAGCCGCGCGACCGCGTCCCCGGCGCCGGTCACTGGCCGAAGTCGACGACCGGCCGGACCTCGATGGCGCCGTCCCAGGCGCCCGGGATCTGCGCCGCGACCTTGACGGCTTCGTCGAGGTCCGCGCATTCGATCAGGTAGAAGCCGGTGAGCGCTTCCTTCGTCTCCGCGTAAGGGCCGTCGCTGGTGACGATGTCGCCGCCCTTGCCGCCGGTGACGCGGACCGTCGTCGCGGTCGCCGTCGGGTACAGGGCCGCGCCGCCGCGGATCACCGCGCGGGCGCCGGCGCCGAACTCGTCGTAGTCCTTCATCATGTCGGCGGCTTCGGGCCGGGTCGGGTCGACGTCGGAGGCGTAGATGATCGCGGCGTACTGGGGCATGGCTGCTCCTCACAGGTCCTGGCCGGCGCCGATCGCCGGTTCTCACTGTAAGGACGAACGGGCCGGACCGCGCCGGGACACTTGCCGGGCAGAAAGTCCGGCGGGCAGGGTGAGTGCCATGGGAGAGCCCGCGCTGTTCGGTCCGGACTTCGATCGCGACCCCTCACCCGCCTACGCCTGGCTGCGCGAGCGGCCGCCGCACCGGCTCGACTTCCCGACCGGCACCTGGGCCTGGCTGATCACGCGCTACGCCGACGCCGTGACGGCGCTCAACCACGCCGCCCTGGTCAAGAGCCCGTCCGCCGGCAACGAGGAGTGGCAGCGCTCGGGCATGGCCGTCACTCGCCTCCAACATGATCAACACCGACCCGCCGGTGCACACCCGGTTGCGGCGCGCCTGCGCCGGCGCGTTCGGCGCCCGCCGGATGGAAAGCCTGCGTGAACGCGCCCAGCAGGGTGACCGACGAGCTGATCGGCGCTGTCGCCGCACGCGGGCACGGCAATCTCGTCACCGACCTCGCCTACCCGCTGCCGATCGCGATCATCTGTGACCTGCTCGGCGTGCCGGAGCGGTACCGCGACGACTGGTCGGCGAGGTCGTCGACGGCAAGCGGGCGACGCCGGGGACCGACCTGATCGCGACCTCCTCGCCCAGCAGGCCGACGGCACGCTCACGGCGGACGAGGTGACGTCGACGGCCTTCCTCATCCTCATCGGCGGCCACGAGACGACCGTCGGGCTGCTCGCGACCGGCGCGCTCGCTTTGCTCACCCATCCCGGCGAAGCGGCGAAGGCACGACAAGATCCGCAGCACCGCGCCGCCGTCATCGAGGAAACGCTCCGGCTGCACGCGCCGCTGCAGAACGCGACCTGGCGGTTCCCCACCGAGGACGTCGAAATCGGCGGCCGGCTCATGCGGCCCGGCGACCCGATCCTCGTCTCGGTACTGGCCGCCAACCGCGATCCCGCCGCGTTCGCGGACGCCGGCGCCTTCCGGCCGGGACAGCGGGCCGCCGACCGGCGCCACCTCGCCTTCGGCGCCGGACCGCACCTGTGCATCGGCGCGGCGCTGGCCCGGCTGCAGGCCGACGTCGCTTTCGAGACGCTGCTCCGTCGGCTTCCGACGGCCCGGCTCGCCGTGCCCGAAGCGGAGCTGACCTGGTGGCCCAGCCCGATCACGCGCGGGCTGTTCCACCTGCCGGTCGAGCTCTAACCCTCGACGAGCTCCCAGTCGCTGTCCGGCGTCGCGCGGTCGTACACCTGGCCCGGCCCGGCCTTCAGGACCGTGCGGACGTCGGGGTACAGGTTCGCGACGTGCTCCAGCTCCAGGCCCTCGACCTCGAAGTCCTCCGCCTCGGGGACCTCGAAGCCGACGAACAGCCAGGTGCCGTCCTGCTCGCGGACCACCTGGCGGACAGCGCGCACCGGCTGCTGCGGGCCGGTCGGGATCTCGGTGAGACCGGTGCTGATCTGGGCCTCGTCGTCCGGCGAGCCCTCGAACTGCCAGGCCGCGCGG
This sequence comes from Amycolatopsis vancoresmycina, assembly GCF_000716785.1. Taxonomy (GTDB): domain Bacteria; phylum Actinomycetota; class Actinomycetes; order Mycobacteriales; family Pseudonocardiaceae; genus Amycolatopsis; species Amycolatopsis vancoresmycina. The sequence continues at coordinate 506,823 of NZ_JNYY01000002.1, read as the reverse complement.
CGCTGGGCCAGCAGGCGGACGTCCTCGTCCTCGTCGTCGGAGCCGGTCACCGACGAGAGCAGCCACGTGCGGCGCTCCGGGTCCCAGTCGGCGGCCATCCCCGTCGGGAGGCCCGCCAGCGCGCCCAGCTGCGGCAGCAGTTCGAAGGCTTCGCGCAGCGACAGCTTGCCGAAGCTCTCACGGTTGACCAGCACGTCGTCGGACAGCTCGGTGCCGTCGCTGATGAACCAGTCGTCCTCGTCGTCCAGCACGACGAAACCCAGCGCGGCGGGGTCGTTCACCAGGGCCAGCGCGATGATGACCGGCCCTTCCGGGTCCTGGCGCAGCGGCCAATCGGTCGACATGCGCCATATCCCACCATCGCCGTGCCACCCGCCGGGAGCCGGGGTCACCCGATCGGTTAATTCATCATTTGTTGATATCATCGGCGTCATGGTGCTGCCGAAGGGACTCGCCCGGTTCAACCGCGCGGTGACGAACCGGGTCAACAAGTACGTCGTGAACTGGGCGCCGGGCTTCGGGTTGCTCGTCCACAAAGGACGCAAATCCGGCAGGGAGTACCGCACGCCGCTGAACGTCTTCCGCACCGACGACGGCTTCGTCGTCGCGCTCACCTACGGCCCGGACACCGACTGGGTGAAGAACGTGCTGGCCGCGGAGAGTTGCACCCTCATCACCCAGCGGAAAAATTACCGCGTGCACTCGCCCCGGCTCGTGCATGATGAATCGCGGCAGGCCATGCCGGTCGTGGTCCGGCAGTTCCTCGGCCTGCTGAACGTCCACGACTTTCTGCTGGTGAAACGGGAGTAGTGATGATCGAGGGCGAGCTCGTCCGGCTGCGCGCGCTGGAGCCGCAGGACGCCGAGCGGCTGCATCCGTGGACCTACGACCCCGAGGTCGGCCGGTGGATGGTCAACGAACACCCCCTCTCACTCGCCCAGGTGCGCAAGCGCTGCGAGGAACGCCCGCTGAACACCTACGGGAAGGTCGTCCTCGGCATCGAGGCCAAAGCCGATCGGAAGCTCATCGGCGTCATCGACCTGCGCGACGCCGAGCCCGAACTCGGCGAGGCGACGCTGGACGTCTACATCGGCGACGCCGAGTACCGCGGCGGCGGCTACGGCACCGAGGCCCTGCGCCTGATGTGCCGCTACGGCTTCACCGCCATGCGGCTGCACCAGATCACGCTCTGGGTGGTCGCCGAAAACGAGGCCGCCCGGCACGTCTACCGCAAGATCGGCTTCGTCGAAGAAGGCCGCCACCGCGAATCGTTCATCGACGCCGACGGCGAGCGGCACGACATGATCCTGATGAGCATGCTCAAGGGCGAGCTCAAGTGAGGAGACGGCGGGGCGCCTTCAGCCGCCACGCCTCTTCGAGCAGCTCGCGCAGCTGATCGACGTCCACGCGCTCGAGGTCCACGATGATCGAGCCGTACCCGTCGTAGTGCGGGGTCGTGAAGAAGGCCGCGTCGCCGGAATCCAGCAACGCGGCCTTCTCGTCGTGCCCGCACAGCACCACCAGGCCGCCTTCGGCCTCGGTGCGCAGCCGCGCGAACCCCTTGCCCGCCACCTTCAGCGCGGGCGTGCGATACCACGTCGACACCTCGACCTCCGGCAGCCCGGAGGCGAGGCGCACGACGTCTTCCCAGGTCGTCATGGGTCCATTGTCGACCCGGTGTCTTGCAGAAACGGGAACTACGGCAGGCGGGTGATCCGGTCCGCCGCGGGCGGGGCCAGGTTCGGGTGCGCGCCCAGGTAGGCGACCAGGGCGTCGAGGTCCACCGGGCCGCCCGAGAGGTTCGTGCCCTTGGTGAACTCGGTGAAGCCGTCCCCGCCGGCGGCGAGGAAGTTGTTCACCGAGACGCGGAACGTCGCCGCCGGGTCGACCGGCGTGCCGTTCACCGTGAGGTTCGAGACGCGCGAGCCGATCGGCGCGCCCGCCGAGTACGAGTAGTGCAGCGAGCTCGAGATCTGCAGGATCTTCGTGCCGGCCGCGGTCCACTGCTGTTCCAGCACGTTCTTCAGGTTCGCGCCGGTCAGCGTGATCGTCTGCATGATGTTCGAGAACGGCTGGACGGTGAACGCCTCGCCGTAGGTCACCACGCCGTCACCCTCGTTGTTCGCGGACGACTTGTACGTCAGGTCGGCGCGGATGCCGCCCGGGTTGGTGATCGCGACGACCGCGTTGTTCGACGCCGTGCCCGCGAGCTGCGCGTCGGCGATGACGTCGCCGAGCGGGGACTCGCCGGCCGCGTTGCCCGCCGCCGGCAGGTCCGCGGTGATGGTGCCGACCTGCTTGTTCGCGATCGGCGCCGACTTGGTCTTCGCGTCGGCGACCAGCGCCGCCACGGCCGGGTCCGGGGTGACCGTGCGCGTGACGATCTCGTTGAAGGCCTTGGTCTGCGAGCGCACGACGTCGCGGGTCTTCAGGCTGATCTTGAGGTCGACGACCGACAGCAGCCGGCCGAACGACGAGCCCTGGATGACCGGCCGCGGCTGGCCCGCCGGGTCGTTGATCACGCAGTTGTACTGCTGGTGGCTGTGCCCGTCGAAGAAGGCGTCGACCTTCGGCGTCACCGCGGCCGCGATCGCGGCGGCCGGGCCGGGGCGCAGCTTGCAGTCGTTCGGACCCTCGACCTCGGTGCCGTCACCCTGGTGCAGGAGCACGACCTGGGCCTTGACGCCGAAGTAGTCGAGCAGGTTCGCCGTCCGGTTGATCGCCTCGACCTCGTCGCCGAACTTCAGGCCCTTGATGGCCTCCGGCGTGACGACCGACGGCAGGTCCTTCAGCGTGGCGCCGATGACGCCGACCGGCACGCCGCCTTCGAACTTGACGGTGAACGGCAACAGCGCGGGCAGGCCGTTGGTGAAGTACACATTGGACCCGAGGAACGGGAACTTCGCCCCGTCGAAGGTCGGCTGGAACTGGCAGCCGTCGGTCGGGTGGCAGCCGCCGAACTGCATGCGCTGCAGTTCCTTGTAGCCCTCGTCGAACTCGTGGTTCCCGACGACGGACGCGTTGACACCGAGCATGTTCAGGAAGTCGATGGTCGGCTCGTCGTGGAACAGCGCCGAGGTCAGCGGCGACGCGCCGATGTTGTCGCCGGCGGACACGACGAACGAGTTGCGCACCTGCGCCCGCAGCTGCTTCACGTGCGTGGCCAGGTAAGCGGCCCCGCCGGCGTCCACAGTGGTCCCGTCGGACTGCACCACGCGGCCGCTGGAACCGGACGGCGGCTCCAGGTTGCCGTGCAGGTCGTTGAACCCGATGATCCGGACGTCGGTCGTGGGATCCGGGCGCTGGCCCGCGGACGCGGGTGCGGTGGTCACCGCCGTGGTCGCCAGCGCGGCCGCGGCGAACACCGCGAGCCGGGTCGAAAGCCTCATGAGTGTTCTTCCTCCGATTTCGCGCCCAAGGTCCCCGAACGGGCGCACGGCGGAGGATTCTGCCTCGCGAAGCAGTCACCTACCAGGGTCAAAAGACGGACGTAAAGCGAATGTCACCTAACGGCTTCCGTCGAGCAGCACGCGCGCCACGAGTTCCGGGTCGTCGTTCATCGGCACGTGCCCGCAGCCGGGCAGCAGCCGGAACGCGCCGTGCGGCGCGACTTTCCGCAGGTCGGCGACGCGCGGCCGGGCGAGGATCCGGTCGCGTTCGGCCCACGCGACCGTCACCGGGACGCCGGTGACCGGGCCGGTGAAGCGGAAGTCCCCACGGGACTGGGCGGCGGTGGGCTCGAAACCGGGCGCGGTGGCGAGCGCGCGGGCGTCGGCCACGACGGCGTCGGGTGTCTGCAGCTCGGGCCGTCCGACGATCATCCCGGTCAGCGCGCGGCGCCCGGCGGCCGTTGCCGCGATGCGCCGCACGACGTGCGGTGGCGTGCGCTGCGCGAGGGAGCGGTGGGCCCGGAGCGCGGCGATCGCGTACAGCTTCTGCCGCCGGTTCCACAGCCCGGCCGGGGACGACGCCGTGACGCTGCGGACCAGGCCGGCCTGCCCGAGGGCCAGGGACAGCAGGCCGCCGAGCGAGTTGCCGGCGACGTGCGGCCGGTCGAGCCCGAGGTCGGCGAAGAGCTGCTTGAACATCACCAGCGCCGGCTCGATGCCGTACCCGCCGGACGGCTCGGGCGACTCACCGAAGCCGGGCAGGTCGACGGCGATGACGTCGCGGTGCGGCGTGAGCAGCGGAAACACCGGCGCCCACGCCTGACGCCGGTGCCCGATGCCGTGGATCAGCACCAGCGGCTCACCGCGTCCCGCGCGGTCATAGACAACGTCGTCCATGACCCGATGGTAACCGAAACCTACGACCGGCAGTAACAGTTACTTTGCGTCCGGTTCGACCCGGCGCCCGCTGTCGGCCGACCGCTGGACGGCGTCCAGCACGCGGTGCACGCGCAGGGCGTGCGCGAAGTCGGGCAGATCGCCCTTCAGGTGCCGGGCGTAGGCGTGCGCCACGTTGTACGACGGTTCGGCGCTGCGCCCGGCCAGCTGCGGGAGCTCGTACCGCGCGGGGACGGTCAGCTTCTCGAGCGTGCCGGTCCGGCTGCCGCGCAGCGTCAGCTTCGCGATCCAGAACAGCGGGTCCGCGGCCTCGACGACCAGCGTGCCCTCGGTACCGTTGATCTCCCAGTGGAAGTCCGTCGCTGGCGAGGTCCCGCCGCGCAGGTGCAGCGACGCGACCGCGCCGCCGGACAGGACGCCGGTGACGGCGATCTGGTCGGGCGCGGTCATCGCGACGGACTCGCCGGTGACCTCGTCGCGCACCCGCGGCCGGACGGTCGCCATCGTCGCCGAGAGCTCGGTGAAGCCGCCGAGGACCATGGCGAGCGCGTCGGCGGTGTGCGCGAACGGGATGGTCAGCATCGTCGCCCCGCCCTCGGGGTGCAGCTGGTAGTCCCGGCCGGCCCGCACGCTCGGCCCCCAGTTGGCGCCGGAGGCGATCAGCGACGTCGAAAGCACGCGGCCGACGTAGCCGTCCTTGATCAGGTCACGCAGGTAGCGCAACGCCGGCGCGGACCGTCCCTGCAGCCCGACGGCGGTCGTCTTCCCGCGAGCGGCTTCGGCCAGCGTCTCGGTTTCGGCCAGGCTGACGCCCAGCGGCCACTCGCTCAGCACCTGCTTGCCGGCCGCCAGCGCGGGCTCGATGAGCGCCCGGTGCTCGGGCACCTTCACGGCGACCACCACGAGGTCGACCTCGGGGTGCCGGGCCAGCTCGCCGGCGTCGCCGAAGGTCAGCGGCACGCCGTACTTCTCGCCGGCCACCCGCGCCGAGTCCGCGTTGCTGCCGCTGAGCGCCCGGAGTTCGTAGCCGTCCACCGCGGCCAGCGCGGGCACGTGCGCGGTCGCGGCCCAGCCGCCGTTCGCGCTGAGCCCGACGATGCCGACCCGGACCGGTGCCATGAGCGTTCCTTTCGTTGCCTGCCCAACACTCCGACGTGCCGAGCGTCGTGGTCATTCCCCGGTCGGCGCAAGCAGCATCCGGTTACGCCGGCATGACATCGGTAACACCGGCCGAGGTGGCGTTCCGGGCGCGACGACGACTGCTGACCGATCGGCCCGGCGGTGGGTCGGTCAAGTGGCCGATGGGCTTCCGGGCCGCGCGGCTCATCGACCGAAGCGGCGGCACCAGCATGATCCATAACGTCGATGGCATGACGAACGCACAGGTCACGGCCCTGCAGTACGGCTTCATCGGGTTCCTCGCGCTGTGGGTCGTGGTGCTCGTGCCGCAGCTGATCACCCAGCTCGCCCGCCACGGCGGCCTGCGCCTGCGCGGCCTCGCCACCACGGCGGCGGTGCTGCTCTACGGCTGCACGACCCTCGCGGTCGTCTTCCTGCCGCTGCCCGGCCCCGGCACCCGCCGGCTGACCCAGACGGTGCAGCTGCACCCGTTCCAGTGGATCGCCGACATCCACACGGAGCTGCTCAAGCACGGCGGGGACTGGTTCACGACGCAGACGTTCCAGCAGGCGTGCCTGAACGTGCTGCTGTTCGTCCCGCTGGGCGTGTTCGCGCGGGTCCTCTGGCGCCGCGGCCTGACCGGCACGGTGCTGATCGGCTTCGCGGCCTCGCTGTTCATCGAGATCACGCAGGTCACGGCCAACTTCGGCACGGCACCGTACGTCTACCGCATCTTCGACGTCGACGACCTCATGAACAACACGCTCGGAGCCGGCGTCGGCTGGGTGTTCGGCGCGCTGCTGCTGACGCTCCTGCGTTCACCGGTCCACGTGCAGCCGGCCCGGCGCGAGCGGGTCCACCTCGCCCAGCCGCGCTAACCGCGCCTTCCGCTGCAGCGCGGCCCGCTTGGCGGCCCGCCGGTCTTCCAGGACGACGACGAGCGCGGCGACGGCGAGGACCAGCGCCACCAGCCCGAGGACGATCGGAAGCTGCACGAAATCCTCCTCGGTACGGCGCTGTGCGGGAGATCACACAGGTTACGCAGGTTCGTGGTGAATTCGCTACCCCCGGTCCGCGGTGACCTCCACGCCCGAGCGTGCCGGAAACTGGACCGGTGAGCACCCGACCCACGAAGGACCAGCTGGCCGCGGCGCACAACGCCACCATCCCCGACGTCATCGCGCCCGGCCTGGACGTCCTGTTCTGCGGCATCAACCCCGGCCTCTACTCCGGTGCGCTCGGGCAGCACTTCGCGCGCCCGGGCAACCGCTTCTGGCCCGCGCTGCACGCCGGCGGCTTCACCCCGCGGCGCTACACCCCGGGCGAGCAGTACGAACTCCTCGACCTCAAGCTCGGGATCACGAACGTCGTCGCCCGGACCACGGCTCGCGCCGACGAGCTGTCCGACGACGAGCTGCGCGAAGGCGGGAAGGTGCTCGTCGCGAAGGTGCTCGAGTACCGGCCACGATGGCTGGCCGTCGTGGGGATCGGCGCCTACCGGACCGCGTTCGGCTTCCCGAAGGCGCACGTCGGCCCGCAGGACCACCGGATCGGCGACACCCGCGTGTGGGTGCTGCCGAACCCGAGCGGGCTGAACGCGCACTGGACGCCGGCCGGGCTGGCGGCCGAGTTCGGCCAGCTCCGGGCCGCATCCGATCACTGTCGAAATCGTTGAACGGCTGCGGGCCACCCTCAGTAGCGCCAACCGCCCCATCAGGTCCCATCCCGGCCGGCCAAGTCGACTCGACAAGATCGACTTCTACCCAAAGTTTGCTGTGACCTGCGGGTTGGGCCATGAGGGGGAATTGGCGTCATGAGCTGCGCAATCGCGACTCGTACCAAGCAGGAGGAGTCACTTCTGTCCGGTCCAGCAGGGGGACCGGACGCCGCCGGAGACGTCCGGCGGCCCAGGAGCGACGGCGCAGAGACGGAGGCCCACGATGCACGGCATCGAGCCCAGCCGCAGGCCCAGCGGGCCGGCCGGACCCGGCGGGCGCAGTCTCGGCGTGGCGGTCGTCGACCCGGTCCCGATCTTCCGCGACGGCCTCGCCGCGCTCGTCCACCGCAGCCAGGGGCTGCACTGGGCGGGCCAGGCCGCGAGCCACCACGCCGCGCTGCAGCTGTGCGAGCAGGTGAAGCCGGACGTCGTCGTGCTCGATTCGGCGCTCGACCCGAACTGCCACCTGACCAAGCTGCTCAACGCGGGTGACCCGGCGCTGATCCTGGTCACCCTGATCCGGGACGCCAACCGGACGCAGCAGTACCTCGCGGCGGCGATCGCCGCGGGCGCGCACGCGATCGTGCCGCGGTCGATCGATTCACGGCGGCTTGCCGAAGCGATCCGGCGGGCCCACACCGAACGCCGTTACATCGATCCAGCGCTGGCTGCCCTCACCGCGCGGCCGAAGCGCTCGACCACGCCGAAGGGCGACCTCGCCCACGACAGCCAGCCGGCGCCGCGCGGCGGGATGCCGCTGTCCCGGCGCGAGTACCAGGTGCTCCAGCTGGTCGCCGAAGGACTCGAGAACTCGGCGATCGCGAAGCTGCTCTTCCTGTCCGTCGAAACGGTCCGGACGCACGTGAAGAGCATCCTGCGCAAGCTTTCCGCCCGTGACCGGACACACGCGGTGACGATCGCCTTCCGCAGCGGCATCCTGGTCGCCCGGGCCGAGGACGGCCACCTGCCGGTGACTGCCGACACAACGGCCCTTCCGAACCAGCGTTGACCCGGAAACGGCCCGGATTTCGCTTACCCGGAAGTGCGGATCTGCTTGCCCTGGTTACCCGCAGGTAATATCCTGAAGTTACCGGCGAGTAAGGCGAACATGTGCCCGGCCGGGGAGCCGAACACATTGGAGTGACGACATGGGCCACTACAAGAGCAACGTCCGAGACCTGGAGTTCAACCTCTTCGAGGTACTCGGCGTGCAGGAGCGCCTGGGCAAGGGTGTGCTCGCCGAATCCGACGAAGAGACCGCCCGCGGGGTGCTGTCCGAGCTGAACAAGCTCGCGACCGGCCCGCTCGCCGAGTCCTTCGCCGACGCGGACCGCAACCCGCCCGTCTACGACCCGAAGACGTTCAGCGTCAAGATCCCCGAGTCCTTCAAGAAGAGCTACCAGCAGCTGCTCGACGGCGAGTGGTGGCGCCTCGGCCTGACCAACGACCTCGGCGGCTTCGGCCTCCCGCCGACCGTCCAGTGGGCCGCGTCCGAGCTGATCCTCGGCGCCAACGCCCCGCTGTTCATGTACCTGGCGGGCCCGAACTTCGCCATGATCGTGAACAAGAACGGCACCGAAGAGCAGAAGCACTGGGCCCAGCTCATGATCGACCGGGCCTGGGGCGCCACGATGGTGCTGACCGAGCCGGACGCCGGCTCCGACGTCGGCGCGGGCCGCACCAAGGCCACCAAGCAGGAGGACGGCTCCTGGCACATCGACGGCGTGAAGCGGTTCATCACCTCGGCCGAGCACGACATGAGCGAAAACATCATGCACCTGGTGCTCGCCCGCCCCGAAGGCCCCGGCATCGAGACCAAGCCGGGCACCAAGGGCCTGTCGCTGTTCCTCGTCCCGAAGTTCCACTTCGACACGAAGACCGGTGAGCTGGGCGAGCGCAACGGCGCTTACGTCACCAACGTCGAGCACAAGATGGGCATCAAGGCGTCGACGACGTGCGAGCTGACCTTCGGCCAGCACGGCACCCCGGCCAAGGGCTGGCTGCTCGGCGAGGTGCACGACGGCATCGCGCAGATGTTCCAGGTCATCGAGTACGCCCGGATGATGGTCGGCACGAAGGCCATCGCGACGCTGTCGACGGGTTACCTCAACGCGCTCGAGTACGCCAAGGAGCGCGTCCAGGGCGCCGACCTGCCGAACATGCTGAACAAGACCGCCCCGCGCGTCACCATCACGCACCACCCGGACGTCCGCCGCTCGCTGATGCTGCAGAAGGCGTACGCCGAGGGCCTGCGCGCGGTGTACCTCTACACCGCGTCCTTCCAGGACCAGCTGTGGACCGGCGAAGGCGACCAGAAGCTCGCGCACGGCGTCAACGACCTGCTGCTGCCGATCGTCAAGGGCGTCGGCTCGGAGCGCGCCACCGAGCAGCTCGTGCAGTCGCTGCAGACGCTGGGCGGGTCCGGCTTCCTGCAGGACTACCCGATCGAGCAGTACATCCGCGACGCCAAGATCGACTCGCTGTACGAGGGCACCACGGCCATCCAGTCGCTGGACTTCTTCTTCCGGAAGATCATCCGCGACAAGGGTGCTTCCCTGGCCTTCGTCGCCGGCGAGATCACGAAGTTCATCGAGTCCGAGGCGGGCAACGGCCGACTCAAGAACGAGCGTGGGCTGCTCAAGCAGGCCCTCGAGGACACCCAGGGCATGCTCGGCTCGCTGATCGGCTACCTGACCGCGTCGCAGGAGGACCCGCAGAGCATCAACAAGGTCGGCCAGCACACGGTCCGCCTGCTGATGTCGGTCGGTGACCTGCTGATCGGCTGGCAGCTGCTCAAGCACGCCGAGGTCGCGATCGGCAAGCTCGACGCGGGTGCGTCCGCCAAGGACGTCCCGTTCTACGAGGGCAAGATCGCCGTGGCCTCGTTCTTCTCGAAGCAGGTGCTGCCGGAGCTGACCGCCCGCCGCGCCATCGTGGAGGCCGCCGACAACGCGCTCATGGAGATCGACGAAGCCGCGTTCTGATCAACGCGTTCCGCCGAAGGGTCCCTTCCCGCCGGGAAGGGGCCCTTCGGCGTTTCGAGGCCGTGAAGCCGGGGAATTCCGTCTGCGAGTTCGCGGGACCGAGTGGCCGGATCCGCGATCATGGAGAGGAGATAGTGATGACTGTCGCCGGCATCGTCAGCGCCATCATCGTCGGGCTGATCATCGGCGTTCTGGGCCGGCTGGTCGCTCCCGGCAAGCAGAACATCCCGATCTGGCTGACCATCGTGATCGGTATCATCGCCGCCTTCATCGGCACGGCCATCGCGCGCGGTCTCGGGTACGCGGACACCAACGGCATCGACTGGCTGGAGATCCTCACCCAGGTCGTGCTGGCCGCGATCGGTGTCAGCATCGCCGCCGGCGCCTACGGCCGTCGTGGCGTAACCAGGTAACTCCCCCGGATCCCGGCCCGGCCGGTCCACCTTCGGGTGAACCGGCCGGGCTTTTCCGTGCCTACCGCCGGGTCGAGGCGCGGGCCAGCGCGACGGCGAACCCCGTGCCGGCCAGCAGCAGCACCGCGGCCCAGGTCATCGTGGTGGTGATGGCGTGGGCGGACGACCCACCCGCGAGCGTCAGGAACAGGCTCCCGAACGTCGCCACCCCCACGACCTGACCCAGCTGCAGCGTCGTCGTGAGCAGGCCGCTGGCGTCCGCCGCGCTCGCGAGCGGGACGTGCGTGAGGGCGTGCGCCATCAGCGACCCGAACGCCAGGCCCATGGACAGGCCGAACAGCACGAGCGCGGCGAAGAACAGCGCACCGCCCTTGCTGCCGTCCTGCAGGCTCAGCCCCAGCAGGGCGTACGCGATCGCCGACCCGACGTAACCCAGCGGTGTCAGTGCCGCGTGGATGCGTTCCGGCAGCTTGTGCCAGAAGAAGCCGCAGATGCCGAAGACCACGCCGCCGGGCGCCATGGTCAGGCCGGCCGCCAGTGCCGTCTCCCCGAGGCCCGCCTGCAGGTGCAACGCCACGCAGAAGAGGAACCCGCCGTAGGAGGCCACGCCGGTGGCGAGGGCGGCCAGTCCCGGCGCGACCCCGCGGACCTTGAGGACGCCCAGGTTGACCAGCGGATCGCGCACCCGGCGTTCCACGACCACGAAGAGGACGGCCAGCAGCACGCCGGCCGCGAGCGACACGAACGTCCACGTGGGCCAGCCGGTTTCGTGCCCGAGGACCAGCGGCAGCACGACGAGCACCACCGCGGGCACGGCGATCGCGAGACCGGCGAGGTCGAGCCGGCGGCCCGCCTTCGCCGCGCCGCCGGGGACCAGCCGCAGGGCGAGCGCCGCCACGACCACGCCGATCGGCACGTTGACCAGGAAGATCGGCCGCCAGCCCGCGCCGAAGAGGTCCGCGCCGACGAGCACCCCGCCGAGGACCTGGCCCGCCACGAACGCGACCGAGATGACCGCGGTGTACGCGCTGAGCGCCCTGGCCCGCGCGGGACCGGTGAACTGCGCCTGGATGACGCTGATGACCTGCGGCATCATCAGCGCGGCGCCGGCGCCCTGGGCGATCCGGGCGGCGATCAGCAGGCCCGCGCCGGGCGCCAGGCCGCAGAGCAGTGAGCAGAGGGTGAAGGCGACAACGCCGGTGACGAACAGCCGTCGGCGGCCGAACAGCTCGCCGAGGCGGGCGCCGGTGATCAGCAGCATCGCGTAACCCACGGTGTAGCCGGAAACGACGAGCTGCAGCGCGGCGCCGGACGCGTGCAGGTCAGTGCGGATGTCGGTCATGGCGACGTTCACGACGGTGACGTCGAGCAGCGCCATGAACTGGCCGAGCAGCAGGACGGCCAGCATGAACCACGGCCGCGCGGCGGCCCGGTCCGGGACGGCCGGGGCAGGAGTGGTCAGTGTCATGGCTCTGACCTTGGGGTTCGCCGGTTTCCTCCGGAGAGAGCCTGCTGGTGCTGGTACTGGGAACACCCGGTTCGCGGAAAATTGTCGCACCCCTCGGGCACCATGTCGGTATGACGTCCACGCAGGTTCACCCCAGCCGCCGAGAGGAACTCGGCCAGTTCCTCAAGGCGTGCCGGGCGCGGATCGGCCCGGCCGAGGTCGGGCTGCCGCCCGGCGTGCGCCGCCGCACCAGCGGGTTGCGGCGGGAAGAGGTCGCGCTGCTCGCCGGCGTCGGCGTCACCTGGTACACGTGGCTGGAGCAGGGGCGGCCGATCAACGCGAGCTCGCAGGTGCTCGACGCCGTGGCGCGCACGCTGCGGATGGACCACCCCGAGCGGGAGCACCTCTACCGGCTGGCGGAGCTGACGCCGTCGCGGCTGCCGTCGTCGGTCGTGGAGGTGCCGGACGCGGTGCGCGAGGTGCTGCGCGCGCTCGATCCGCTGCCGGCCACGGTGGTCAACGGCCGGTTCGACGTGCTCGCGTCGAACGCGGCGCAGGAGGACCTGTTCCGGGAGTGGCACAGCCTGCCGTGCCTGCACAAGAACCTGCTGTGGTGCTGCGTGACCGAGCCGAACGCGCGGCGCTTCCTGCTGAACTACGACGAGGAGGTGCCGCACATGGTCGCGCGGATGCGCGCCGACTACGGCAGCCACGTCGGCGACCCGTCGTGGGAGGAGGACATCCGGCGGCTGTCGGCGCTGAGCCCCGAGTTCGCCGGGCTGTGGGCGCGGCACGAGGTGGCGGAGCCGCGGCCGCGGCTGCGCGAGTTCGAGCACCCGCGGGCGGGCCGGATGCACTTCCGGCTGACCGAGCTGGCCGTGTCGGAGGCACCGGGCCTGCGGATCCAGGTGTCCACACCGGACAATGCGGCGACGTGGGCGCTGCTGCCCCGGACTCGCCTGGAGGCGCCGTGACGGCACTGGACCTGAGCGATCAGGGGCTGACGACGGTGCCCCCGGTACCACCCGACGTCACCCGGCTCGACCTGTACAAGAACTCGATCTCGGTGGTGCCCGGGTCGTTGTGGTCGCTGACCGGGCTGCGCGTGCTGAACCTGGCGGCGAACCGGATTTCCGCGCTGCCGCCGGGAATTTCGGCACTGACGTCGCTGCACACGCTCGACCTGGCGCACAACCAGTTCGACTCGCTGCCGGACGAGCTGGGCGAGCTGGCCGGGCTCACCGAGTACCTGTACGTCAGCGACAACCGGCTGGCGAAGTTCCCGGATGCCTGGTGCCGGCTCGGCAAGCTGCGGTACCTCGGGTGCACGGACAACCGGCTCACGGCGTTGCCCGCGGACCTCTCGGGGTTCGCGGCGCTGCGCGAACTGCGGCTGTACCGGAACGAGCTGACCGCGCTGCCGGAGTCGATCGGCTCGCTGGGTGCGTTGCGAGAGCTGCACCTGCGGGGCAACCGGCTCACTTCGCTGCCGTCGTCGATCGGCGCGCTGAGTTCGTTGCGGCAACTGGACCTGCGGGAGAACTGTTTGACGACGCTGCCGGCGTCAGTGGCTCAGCTGTCTAAATTGGACAAACTGGATCTGCGGTGGAACAAGCAGTTCCGGGAGCCGGCGTGGCTGCGTGACTTCGAGGAGGCTGGTTGCATGGTCCTTCGCTGACAACTCAACACAGCACGGTCGGACGCGGACCGTAGGTCGCCGTGTGCGACGTCCGCCTGACCTCGGTGCCGCTCGCGATGTCGTAGAGCACGCGCGTGTCGGTGACGCTGAACCCGGACGAGCCGATCGACGGCAGGCACGGGCCGCTCCCACCGGAGCCGAACTGGATCGGGGGCGGGTCGCCGGGGGTCTGCGCGCCGGTCTGGCCCTCGACGCGGAAGTGCCGGGTGCCCCAGATCCGGACGGTCACCGAGTCGCCGGACACCGTGGCCTGGACGGCGATGCCGGTCGCCGCGTCGTTGGTCACCTTGAGCTCGACGGGGCTGCCGTCGGCGTTGACGGCCTTGGCGTCGCGGCCGGCGGGGTAGCGGTCGAGGTAGTGGTCGTGGTTCAGGTGGCCGGCGTCGGCGAGCCCGGCGAGGTAGGCGGCGTTGTACAAGGTGGACGCCAGCTGGGAGACACCGCCACCGACGACGTCCGCGCCGGTGCCGTCCTCGTCGACCGGGGCGGGCACGTAGCCGGCGTCCGCGGTGCGCGGTCCGGAGCGGCCGCCGAGGCTGAAGGTCTCGCCGGGCTTGACGATGGTGCCGGACACGCGGGCGGCGAGCGTCGCGTTGTTCGTCGCGGCCGGGCCGGCCAGGCCACCGGTGGTGAACTCGCCGATGACTTCCTTGATGCCGAGCGCGCTGGCGGCGTCGGTGGTCACGCTGGGCGCCGATGCGCTGTAGACGACCGGGAGATCCCGCTTGTCGGTCCTCTTCAGCACGTCGATCAGGGGGAGGAAGGTCTTCTCCCAGTCGACCTTGCGGGCGTCCTCGGAGGGTTCGACGGTGGGCTGGTCGCCGCTGAAGACGATCTGGGCGTCCTTGCCGTCGGTCTCGGTGCTCGCGAGGTCGTCTTTGAGGGCGGCCTGCAGCTTGCCCTGGTCGATCCGGACCTCGACGGCCCCGCCTTCGACCGCGGCGAACTGGAACGACGACGCGATGGCCGCCGGCTTCAGCGGAACGTCCTTGCCTTGGCCGTGCACGACGACCGGCTTCGCGACGGCGGGCACGACGATCTGCTGGTAGGCGGCCTGCACACCGGCGGCGGTCGCCCGCACGGGCGTGATCGCCATGGCGAGCTTGACCCCGCCCGGGTCGAGCCAGTGGTCGGTGACGGTGTGCACGGCGCCGGCGAGGTCGGTCAGCTGCTGGCCCTGCCGCGGCAGGATCGGGAAGGGCGTGACACCGCCATCGCTGCCGTCGATCGGCGTGAACCCGACCGAGCCTTCGGTGGCGGGGTGGTTCAGCCTGCCCTCGGCGAGCTCCCGCAGGGCGTCGCTGATCCGGTTCGGGTCGGTGCGCGTGGCGACCCCGACCTCGCGGCTGGTGAAGAAGGACATGATCCGCGTGATCGGGCTGAGCGGCTGGTGCCCGGCGAGCCCGAGGGTGTTGGGCCAGTCGAGCCCGAGCCCGGACTGCGAGGGCACGAGTTCGGCCTGCACATCCCCGCCCCGCACGACGACGGGCCGGGTAAGCCGCGGCTCGAGCTCCTTCCGCAGCTTGGCTTCGGCCTCGGCGTGGGAGAGCCCCCCGACATCGATCCCGGCCACGGTCACCCCGCGCGGAACATCCCCGGCGCTGACGGCGAGATCGATGGCGTAGAGGATGACGAACAGCCCGAGCGCGAGCCCGATGGCCATCATGGTCCGGGCGACACCCTTGCGCAGCTTCCGGGCCGGAGTGTCCGGGACGGGGGGAGGCGCGGGGGTTTCGAGGAGCTCGCCGAGCAGATCGTCGGAGAAGAGATCGGTGGCAACGACGGTTTCGCCGGGTGGTTGGGCGGCTGGTTCGGCGGGCACATCGGGTTCCGCGGCCGGCCAGACCGGCGCCGCAGCGGCAGCCGACTCGACGGCGGAAACGGTCTTGGCGGGCTCGGCCACCCCCACCGGCCCGGCAACCGGCAGCGCACCCCCGGCCTCGGCAACCGGCTCCGCACCCTCGGCACCGGTCTCGGCCACCGGCGGCTCGGGTTGGGCGTCGGGCCACACCTCGGCTGCCGTCGCCTCGGCTTCCGCGGGCTCGGCCGGTCCGGCCGTCCGCACGTTGTCGCCCTCGGGCACCTCTTCGTCTGCCACGCCCCTGCCTCCCGGGGACCGACCCGACCTACAGGTAGAGGCCCGTCCCGTGTTCGGTCCGCTCGGTCGCCACCGCGTGGATGTCGCGTTCGCGCATCACCAGGTGCCCCTCGCCCTGGATCTCGACCTCGAGCTGGTCCTCCGGGTTGAAGAGCACGCGGTCGCCTGTCTTGACGTTCCGCACACTGTTGCCCACGCCCAGTACATCACCCCAGGCCAGCCGGCGCGCGACCTGAGCCGTCGCGGGGATCACGATGCCGCCGCTGCTGCGGCGCTCCCCCTCTTCCGGCGACAGCCGCACCAGCACGCGGTCGTGCAGCATCTGGATTTCGAGTTTCGGCCCGGCAGACACGGGCTGCATGTTACTCGGCAGGCCGCGGCTCACCGGCCATGACCAGACTCAACTCGCGCGCTCCGCCGCTTTCGAGCCGCACCGGCACGCCCCAGTCCTGCCGGGTGATCCGGCAGGCCGGGTGCTCGCTGCCGTCGCTGTCGCAGCTCGCCGCCTGCGCGACCACCTGCAGCACGCCCTCTCCCGCCGCGAGGCGGATCTTGCGGCTCAGGTCCGTGCCCGTTCCGCCGCCGTCGACCAGCAGGGACGGCGGTGACGCGCTGATCTCCAGCCGCGTCGACGGGCCGAAGCGGTCGTCCAGCTTCTCGCCGGGCGGTGCCGTGAACACGACCGAAAAGTCGATTTCGCCCGGCGCCAGCACCGTCGGCGGGCGGCGCACGGCGTGCGCGTCGCCGGCCACGACCGTCGGCTCGGCCGGCGACAGCGGGCCGAGCCGGTTGCCCGCCGACTCGACGACCAGCAGCTCGCCGTCGTGCAGCAGCAGGCCCTGCGGCTCGGCGAGCCCGGTGGCGATCGTGGTCACCTCGCGGGTGAAGACGTCGAAGCGGCGGACCGCGCCGTTGTAGGTGTCGGCGATCGCGACCTTGTCGCCGGGCAGCACGGCCAGGCCCAGCGGGTGCTGGAGCAGCGCCTTGTCGGCCGGGCCGTCGGTGTGGCCGAACGAGAACAAGTCCACGCCGATCGCCGTCTGGACGGTGAACGACTCGCCGTCGGGCTCGATCCAGCGCAGCGCCGACGTCTCCGCGTCGACGAGCCACAGCTTGTCGCCGTCCACGGCCAAGCCGGACGTCTGCGCGAAGAACGCTTCGCTGACATCGCCGTCGCGGAGGCCTTCGACGGTCGTCCCGGCGAAGCGGCGGATCGTGCCGCTGACCGGGTCGAAGACGCTGAGCGTGTGGTTGCCCGCCATGGCGACGACGACCCCGCCGGCCGGGCCCCACCAGGCGACGTCCCACGGGCTCGTGAGGTCGACCTCGGCACCCTTGCCGGAATCCGGCCCGCTGCGCCACTGCGCGCCGGTGCCGGCGACCGTCGTCACCTCGCCGGTGATCAGGTCGAGGCCGCGCAGCCGGTGCCCGGCCGTGTCCGCCACCACGGCGTGGTAGCCGACACGCTCGGCGACGTCGTACGGCAGCAGCGCGATGCCGGACGGCTCGGCGAAGGTCGCGATGTCGAACGGGCCGTCCTCGCCGCCGCGCTCCCCGCTGCCGAAGCGGCGGATGACGGTCTCGCCGTCCGAAGCGAACTCGACGATCGCGTGGTGCCCGGTGTCGGCGACCAGCACGCGGCCCTCGGCCGTGGCGACGGCCTTGCTCGGGAACCGCAGCTCGGTGGCCTGCTCCTCGACCGGCACGTACGGGCTGCCGCCGCGGCGCAGCGTCCCCTTGGCTTCGTGCTTCGTGACCAGGTCGGCGATGACGCGGCGAAGCGCCTCTTCGTGACCTTCGCCGGCGGCGACGTGCACGACGTACCCCTCGGGGTCGACGACCGCCAGCGTCGGCCACGCGCGGACCGCGTACTGCGACCACAGCTCCATCTTCGGGTCGTTGACGACCGGGTGGTGCACGTCGTAGCGGCGGACCGCGGCTTCGATCGACGCGCGCTCGCCCTCGTGCAGGAACTTCGGCGAGTGGACACCGATGGTGACCAGCACGTCCGCGAACTCCGCCTCGAGCGGGCGCAGCTCGTCGAGCACGTGGAGGCAGTTGATGCAGCCGCTGGTCCAGAAGTCCAGCAGCACGACGCGGCCACGCAGCTCGGCGAGGGTGAGCGGGCGGCCGCCGGTGTTCAGCCAGACGTCGCCGCGCAGCTCGGGGGCGCGCACGCGGCTCTGCGGTCGGGGAGAAGTCACGGCATGAGTGAACTACACGCGTTCACACTCTGTTCCGCGGTCCGCCCGATGAGAGAACAAACTCACCCCTTGTGGGTGGCTGAAAAAGGACGGGCGTGCGGGTGAGCCGCCGCTTAGGCTCGGCTCATGACCCCAGTCCAACCGGCCGGCGCCCTCACTCCGGAGGAGGCGCGGCACCTGCAGGAGAATCTCCGGGAACCCGTGCGTCCCGGACTGAGCGAAACCGAACTCGACGACGTCGAGCGCCGGTTCGGCTTCCGTTTCGCGGCGGACCACCGGACGTTCCTGTCCGCCGGCATCCCGATCGGCGACCGCTGGCCCGACTGGCGCTGCGGCAACCCGGACCAGCTGCGCAAACGTTTGGCATGGCCGGTCGACGGGGTGCTGTACGACGTCGAGCACAACGGCTTCTGGCTCCCGGACTGGGGCACGCGCCCGGTAGGCCCGGAGGACGCGGTCCGCGAGGCCCGCCGTCGCCTGGCCGACGTGCCACAGCTGGTGCCGGTGTGCGGGCACCGGTACCTGCCCGGCCTGCCGGACACGGTGGGCTACCCGGTGCTGTCGGTGTACCAGACGGACATCATCGTGTACGGCAGCGATTTGCGGGACTACCTGCACCGAGAGTTCGCGACGGGCGGAATCAGCACGGCACCCCCGGACGGCCCGCGGTACATACCGTTCTGGTCCCGCTTCATCGACTAGCCCCGACGGCCTACCCGATAGAGGAGCAGGGTGGTCATCCCGTCGCCTGAGGCCGTCAAATCACTTTGAGCCGGGCCCGCAACCCAGAGCGCAACTCGGGGGTGGCAGCGCACGATTGCGGGCCCGGCTCAAAGTGATAGGCCTCAATCAGGCGACGGGATGACCACCTTGCGGCCCACCTCACTAACGGGAGATGACAGCGGCACGAGTGGTCATCCCGGAGCCTGCCCGTCCGGCGAGGACAGTCTTTTGTCTTTTGCCGTGGGTTTGCTCTGCCGCGGCTGAATTCCCTGCCGCGGTGGGGCGGGTCCGACCGCCCTCGGCGGGCCCGATTTCGTCGGTCCCCTCCGCTAGCGTGGAAAACGGGGGCTGCTCAGCTCTCCCGGCGCAGCATGCGGCTCACGCCCGCCGCCACCGTGGACGCCAGGATCCAGCCCGATGCCGTGAAGCCCGCCGCCACCCAGTTGTCCGTTCCGTGCATGTACCACCTCGACTTGTTGCCGAAGTCCACGATCGGGACCAGCAGGTCCGCCGTGTAGATCACCGGGTTCCACTGCAGGCCCGTGTCCTGCTGGTTGACCACGCAACGCTCGCCGTTCGCCACGACCCGGCCCGACCTGTCGTGGATGCAGTCGTCCGACCCCAAGCCGAACCACAGGCTGCCCAGGACCAGCAGGGTGAGCAGCCAGCCGAGGGCGCGGACCGGGCGGTAGCCGTAGCCCACCATCGATCGCTGGAGCCAGCTCCACAACCGGACCCCGGGGCCGAAGAACTTGAAGCCGCGGGCCAGTGCCTCGTACCTGAACTGCTGCTTGCGCAACGCCACCGTCGATGCGTGCTCTTCGTTCCCCGCCGCGCGCAGCATGTGGGCCAGCTGGTCGTACGGGCCCGGGCGGTAGCCGCGCATGGCCTTGCGCAGCTTCTCGATCCGCTCGTCCAGCGCCCGGTCGTCGTCGAGGGGGATTCCCTTCTTCAGTGCGTCGTAGCGGAAGTCCTCCAGCTCGATGCCCTCCGACGCCTCCCAGAACTGGTTGTTGTCGCTCAACGTGCCGCAGTGCGCGCGCCGCAGCACCACGCGGCCGGCCGGCGGGGCGCTCGGGGTCAGGATGAACTCGTCCGAGGCGACGTCGCCCGCGTCGAGGGCCACGTTGAACGGGGGCAGGGAGCCCAGCTGGGAGCCTCGCAGGTCCACGCGGCGGGCGACCTGGGCGCCGTCCAGGTTGACGCCGCCCTCCGCCACGAACGGGCGGCCGTTGTTGTCGCGCAGGGTCAGGTCGCGGCCGACCCGGCCGGTGCGGACGTCGAGGGAATAGCTGCTGGTCGCGCGGCGGCCCGGGTCCGTCAAGCGGGTGCCCGCCAGGTTGATGCTGCCGCCGACGTCCACGCCCTGCAGGCGCAGCGTGCCGTGGATCGTGGCGTCCGTGAGCTGGAAGTTGCCCGCGATCTTCGACCGGCGGGCGGAGAACACGTCCCGGCCGGGGTGGCGGAACATCGAGTTCCAGGCCAGGAAGTTGCCGCCGACCGTGACGTCGGCCAGGCGCAGCTGACCGGCCGGGACGCGCAGGCTCGTCGCCTCGATGTCGCCGCCGATTTCGGTGCCGTCCAGGTGCAGCGCGCGGTCGTAGTACGGGACCGTCTTGCCGCGCTCGACGCGGATCTCGGCGCCGGCCAGCCGCAGGGAGCCGCCGATGCGGGCGTTGACCATGCGCAGCGTGCCCAGCGCCTGCAGGCCGTCGGACAGCTCGACGTTGCCGTCGACGCGCATCCGGTCCGCGACCAGCGCCGGACGCGGGTCCAGGTACGGGTCGTTGGACTTCCACGCGTCGACGGCGATCGGGCCGTGCTGGGACACCGTCAGCTTGGCTTCGCGCAGCGAGATGTCGCTGTCGACCGTCGCGCTCGGCAGGTACATGATCCCGGTCGCGGAGAACCGTTTGCGCTGGCTGGCCGGCCCGTAGTTGTCCACCTCGCACAGCAGGCTGCCGCCGATGTGCAGGCCGTTGCCGTTGAGCGCGAAACCGTCCGGGTTGTTCAGCGTGGCGCCGGAAAAGTTGACGTTACCGCCGGTCCGGAGGCCGGGGAGGCGGACTTCGCCGTTCGCGACCATCCGGTAGGCCAGCAACGCGCCGGTCAGCACCAGCCGGTCGGCCTGGATCGCCTTGCCGTGCGGGTGCGAGATCACGGTGCGGGTCAGCACCATCGACCCCTCGATCACCGCGTCGGTCAGGTTGACCGCGGCGTTCGGCATGCCGCGCTCGCGGTCGTCGCCGCGCTGGACGGTCGTCTCCTCGATCTCGCGGACGTCGCCGTCGACCTGCACGACGCTGCGGATCAGCCGGACGTCGTTGCGGCTGCGCATGTTGCGGGCCTTGAGCCCCGGCAGCCAGCACTTGCGGAACACCAGGCCCAGCAGGTTCGCCTCGCGCACGTCCGGTGGCTGCTCGAACCGGCAGCGCTCGAACCGGAACAGGTACTTCAGGTCCGCGGCCCGCAGGTCCAGCGTCCCGGTGATGTAGGCGTCCTCGACGTAGACGATCGGGGCGTTGGTGGCCTGCCGCCGCCAGCGCATCAGGCCCGCGTTGCCGGGTTTCAGCAGGTCGGCGGCCTTGACCTCGTACCGGCGATCGGGGATGCCCGCGAACGGGTCGAGAGGGGGCAGCACGCTTTCGGTCGTCAAAAGGCCGGCCCCCTCCCTCACCCGCTTTCAAAATAGCGAACCCGAACGGGTTTCGTCAGGCGTTCGGGTTCAGCACCCGGGCCAGGAACGACTTGGTCCGCTCCTCGCGCGGGCTCCCGATGACCCGCTCGGGCGGCCCTTCTTCGACGACGACGCCGCCGTCCATGAAGAGCACCTTGTCCGCCACCTCGCGCGCGAACTGCATCTCGTGGGTGACGACGACCATGGTCATGCCGTCCTTGGCGAGCTGCTTCATCACGCCGAGGACGTCGCCGACGAGCTCCGGGTCCAGCGCGGACGTCGGCTCGTCGAACAGCATCAGCTTCGGCTCCATCGCCAGCGCCCTGGCGATCGCGACCCGCTGCTGCTGCCCGCCGGACAGCTGCGCCGGGTAGTTCTTCGCCTTGTCGGCGAGGCCGACGCGCTCCAGCAGCTCGTGCGCCCGCTGCCGGACCTTGGCCTTCGGCTCGCGCCGGACCTGGATCGGCGCCTCCATGACGTTCTCGAGCGCCGTCATGTGCGGGAAGAGGTTGAAGCGCTGGAACACCATGCCGATGTCCTTGCGCTGGAACGCGACCTCCTTCTCGCGCAGCTCGTGCAGCTTGTCGCCACGCTGCTTGTAGCCGACCAGCACGCCGTCGACGTACAGCCGGCCGGCGTCGATCTTCTCGAGGTGGTTGATGCAGCGCAGCAGCGTCGACTTGCCCGAGCCGGACGGCCCGATCAGGCAGAGCACTTCGCGCTCGTGCACCTCGAGGTTGATGCCCTTGAGGACGTGGACGCTGCCGAAGCTCTTGTAGATCCGCTGCGCGGACACGACGGGGGTCATGTGACGTTCCCTCCACCCCGGCTGAACATTCGCGACGCCCAGCCCTGTCGCTGGACCACGTCACGCGAAGTACCCCGCGCGAAGCGCTTCTCGATCTGGATCTGGACCAGCGTCAGCACCGACGTCATGAACAGGTACCAGGCGGCCGCCGTGATCAGCAGCGGGACCGTCTTGTAGTTCTGCGAGTAGATGGTCTGCACCGCGACCATCAGCTCGAAGTACCCGATCGCCACGACCAGCGACGTCGTCTTCAGCATCGAGATCGTCTCGTTGCCGGTCGGCGGGATGATCACCCGCATCGCCTGCGGCAGGATGATCCGCCGCAGGGTCTTCGTCCGGCTCATGCCCAGCGCGCTCGCCGCTTCCAGCTGGCCGGAGTCGACCGACTGGATGCCGCCGCGCACGATCTCCGCCATGTACGCGGCCTCGTTGAGCCCGAGGCCGAGCAGCGACGCGGTGAACTGCGTGATCAGCTGGTTGGTGTCCCAGCTGACGAACTCCGGCCCGAACGGGATGCCGAGGCCCAGGCGCGGGTAGGCCAGCGCCAGGAAGTTCCAGATCACCAGCTGCGTGATCAGCGGCGTGCCGCGGAACAGCCAGATGTAGATGGCCGCCGCCCCCGAGGTCAGCGGGTTCGGGGACAGCCGCATCACGGCCAGCAGGATGCCGCCGACGATCCCGATCAGCATCGAGATCACGGTCAGGATCAAGGTGTTCTGCAGGCCGCGCAGCACCCGGTCGTCGAAGAGGTAGTCCCCGACGACCGGCCACTGCAGTGCGTCGTTCGTGATCACGCTGCGGACCACGATGAACGCGAGGAAGAGGATGACCACCCCGGCCACCCAGCGCCCGTAGTGGCGCACCGGGACGGCCTGGATGGGCTCGGCTTCGATCGGCGCCTCGCCGGGAGGCGCTTCGGAGGAACTCACGAACTACGTCCTATCTCAGGAAGCCGGGTTGATCTCCGACTTGGTGACCGCGCCCGCGGCGTTGAGACCCCACTTGTCGAGGATCTTCTTGTACGCGCCGCTGTCGATCAGCTTCTGGATCGCGCCCTGGACGGCCTTGCCGTAGTCACCGCTGTTCTTCGGCAGCACGATGCCGTACGGCGCCGTGTCGTACGGCGTGCCGACCGACTCGAGCTGGCCGTTGGTCTGCTTCACCGCGTAGTCGATGACCGGGGAGTCGGCCAGTTCGCCCTGGACGCGCTTGGCGGTCAGTGCCAGGTTGACGTCGGTCTGGGCCTGCAGCTGCGTGACCTCGATGGCCGGCTTGCCGGCGCCGGTGCACGCGGCGTTCTTCTTGTCGAGGTCCTCGACCTGCGTGGTGCCCTTCTGGACGGCGACCTTCTTGCCGCACAGGTCATCGACCTTGAGGCCGTCCGGGTTGCCCTTCAGCACGGCCAGCGAGGTGCCCGCGCTGTAGTAGGAGATCATGTCGACCGACTGCAGCCGCTCGGCGTTGATGCTGAACGACGACATCGCCAGCTCGTACTTCTTGGCGCCGATGCCGGGGATGATGCCGTCGAAGGCGGCGTTCTGGAAGTCCATCTGGACGCCGAGCACCTGGCCGATGGCGGTGCCGAGGTCGACGTCGAAACCGGCCGGCTTGCCGCCGTCGACGAACTCGTTCGGCGGGTAGCTCTGGTCCTGGCCGACCACGATCTTGCCGTCGGACTTGACGTCGGCGGGGACCATCGCGGCGAGCGCGTCGTCCTTGGCGACCGTGCCCACGTCACCCGATCCGGTGCCCGGGGCGGCGGCGGAGGTGCTGGAGCCGACGTTGCCCGCGCCGCTCCCTCCCGCGCCGCACGCCACGGTCAAGCCGACCAGGGCGAACGCAGGCAGCAGGGCGATCGCCTTGAGCTGGGTTCCTCGGGCCACGTCGTCACTCCTCGTAGTTCTCAGGTTCTGAGAGCACGCATATTGCCACTCATCCATACCAAAGCACAGCACCGTGAAGTTACAGCGATGTTTAGAGCAGCGCGCGAGTGTCGCGTCCGGAGCACACGGTGAGCGAGGATGTCGACCATGAACCCCACCCCGCCCCGGCTGCCCCCGTCCGGTCGACGCGCGCGGAAGGCGACGACCAGCCGGATCACCCGGCCGGGGGCCCGGTTCGACGGCTACCTCTCCCCGGAGCGGCCGCACGCGGGCGCCTACGACGAGATGTTCGCGGCCGACGGCACGGTCCGCGGCCCGTACCGCGCGCTGTACGAGTCGATCGCGGCGCTCGACGCGCACGACCTGAACTCGCGGGCGCTCGCGCTGGACCGGGCGATGGTCGACCAGGGCATCACGTTTTCGCTGTCCGGCCAGGAACGGCCGTTCCCGCTGGACCTGGTCCCGCGGGTGATCCAGGCCGCCGAGTGGACGAAGCTCGAGCGCGGTGTCGCCCAGCGCGTCCGCGCGCTGGAGGCGTTCCTCGCCGACGTCTACGGCGACCGGCAGATCCTGCGCGACGGCGTGTTGCCGCGGCGGCTGATCACCTCGTGCGAGCACTTCC
Organism: Amycolatopsis vancoresmycina; assembly: GCF_000716785.1. Lineage (GTDB taxonomy): Bacteria > Actinomycetota > Actinomycetes > Mycobacteriales > Pseudonocardiaceae > Amycolatopsis > Amycolatopsis vancoresmycina. The sequence goes on along the minus strand of NZ_JNYY01000002.1, from coordinate 482,143 downwards.
AGCGGGAGGCGTTCGGCATCAACCCGCCGAACGGCGTGCGCATCCACGTGTCCGGTGTGGACCTCGTGCGTGACGAAGAGGGCACGTTCCGCGTGCTGGAGGACAACCTGCGCAACCCGTCCGGGGTGTCGTACGTGATGGAGAACCGGCGCACGATGGCGCGGGTCTTCCCGGACCTGTTCGCCCAGCACCGCGTGCGACCGGTCGGCGACTACGCGTCGCACCTGCTCCGGGCGCTGCGCGCGGCGGCCGCGGCGAACGTCGCCGACCCGACCGTCGTGGTGCTCACCCCCGGCGTCTACAACTCGGCGTACTTCGAGCACTCGCTGCTGGCGCGGCTGATGGGCGTCGAGCTGGTCGAGGGCCGCGACATGTTCTGCCGCGACAACGTCGTCTACCTGCGGACCACCGAGGGCGAACGCCAGGTCGACGTCATCTACCGGCGGATCGACGACGAGTTCCTCGATCCCGTGCACTACCGGCCGGACTCCGTGCTCGGCGTCGCCGGCGTGCTGAACGCGGCCCGGGCGGGCAACGTCGTCGTCGCGAACGCCATCGGCAACGGCGTCGGCGACGACAAGCTCGTCTACACCTACGTGCCGGAGATGGTGAAGTACTACCTGAACGAGAAGCCGCTGCTGCCCAATGTGGACACCTTCCGCTGCTGGCTGCCGGACGAGTTCGACCACGTCATGGCCCACCTCGACGAGCTGGTCGTGAAGCCGGTCGAGGGCTCCGGCGGCTACGGGATCGTGTTCGGGCCGGAGGCGACCCCGGCCGAGCTGGCGTCGCTGCGGCGCAAGGTGCGCGCGAACCGGCGCGGCTGGATCGCGCAGCCGGTGGTCCAGCTCTCGACCGTCCCCGCGAAGGTGGAGGACCGGCTCGCGCCGCGGCACGTCGACCTGCGCCCGTTCGCCGTCAACGACGGCAAGGACATCTTCGTGCTGCCCGGCGGGCTGACCAGGGTGGCGCTGCCGGAGGGCAGCCTGGTGGTGAACTCCTCGCAGGGCGGCGGCTCCAAGGACACGTGGGTGCTGGCGTCCCGGGCGTCGACGGCCGAACGCGAGCTGGAGCGGCCCGCACTCGGCGTGATGTCCACTGTGGACGGCCTGGCCGCCGAACAGGGGCCGGAGCTGTCGACGTCCCAGCAACAGCAACAGCAGCAACAGAGCTAGGGAGGCCGGCATGCTCGCGCGCAACGCGGAGTCGCTGTACTGGATCGGCCGGTACGTCGAACGCGCCGACGACACCTCCCGCATCCTCAACGTCTCGGTCCACCAGCTGCTGGAGGACGCGACCGTCGACCCGGACCACGCGAGCCGGCAGCTGCTGGCGGTCCTGGGCATCGACCCGGCGGGCACGCAGGACCTCGACGTGTGGAAGCTGACCGAGCTGGTGGCGTACGGGAAGGACAACCCGGCGTCGATCGTCGGCTCGATCAACTCGGCGCGCGAGAACACGCGCGGCGCCCGCGAAGTCGTCTCGACCGAGCTGTGGGAATGCCTGAACGCGACCTGGAACGCGGTGCCCGACCGGCAGCGCTACGCCCGCCGCGCCGGCCCGCACGCGTTCCTGTCGTTCGTGGAGGAGCGCGCGGCGATGTTCGCCGGGCTCGCCGATTCGACGATGTCGCGTGACGACGGCTGGCTGTTCATGGTGCTGGGCCGGTCGATCGAACGCGCCGACATGGTCGTGCGCCTGCTGCTCTCGCGGGTCGCGGACCGGGCGTCGTCACCGGGCTGGATCACCGTGCTGCGCTCGGCCGGCGCGCAGGACACCTACCTGCGGACGTACCGGGGTGCGCTGGACGCCGGGCGCGTGGTGCAGTTCCTGTTGCGCGACACGCTGTTCCCGCGTTCGGTGTTCCACGCGCTGCGGCAGGCCGAGGAGTGCCTGCAGCGGCTCGACCCGGGCGGCGGCTCGCGCAGCAACGAGAAGTCCGAGGCCCTGCGCGAACTCGGCCGGGCCCGCAGCGAGCTCGAGTTCCTCCGCCCGTCGGAGCTGCTCACCGACCTGCCCCGGCGGCTCGGGGCGCTGCAGACGTCGATCAAGGAGATCGGGGAAGCGGTCTCGATGCAGTACTTCAGCACGTCGCCGTGGGTGGCGTGGAGCGGCGCGGAGGTTTCCCTGTGACGTGGCAGCTGCGCGTGGCGCACCGGACGGGCTACCGGTACGCGACACCGGCGACGCAGTCGTACAACGAGGCCCGGCTGACCCCGCGCTCCGACCGCCGCCAGACGACGGTCGCGACGCGCATCGAGACGACCCCGGCCACCCGCGCCTACCGGTACACCGACTACTGGGGCACGGTCGTGACGTCGTTCGACCTCCACGCACCGCACACGGAGTTCGCCGTGCTGGCGACGTCGGTGGTCGAGACGGCGGACGAGGCCGAGCCGATCCGCACGGCGTCGTGGAAGGACCTGCGGTCCGAGACGGTCGTCGACCACCGCACGGAGTACCTGACCCCGACCGACTACACCCCGCACGACCCCGAGCTGGCGCGGGAGGCCCGCGCGCTGCGGACGGGCCTGGACCCGGCGGACGCGGTGCTCGCGGTGTGCGAGTGGGTGAACAAGCAGCTCAAGTACCAGCCGGGCACCACCGGCGTCCATTCGACGGCGACGGACGCCTGGCAAGCGCGTGAAGGCGTGTGCCAGGACTTCGCGCACGTGACGCTGGTGATGCTGCGCGCGATCGGCGTGCCGGCGCGGTACGTGTCGGGGTACCTGCACACCAAGCCGGACGCGAAGCTCGGCGAGGTGGTCGAAGGCGAGTCCCACGCGTGGGTCGACGTCTGGACCGGCGGGTGGTGGGCGTACGACCCGACGAACGCGATCCCGGTGGGGCCGCGGCACGTGTGGGTGGCGATGGGCCGGGACTACGCGGACGTGGCGCCGTTGAAGGGGATCTTCACCGGGGGCGGTCAGTCCACTTTGGACGTCTCGGTGCACCTGACCCGGCTGGCCTAGAGCAAGAAGGTCCCGCCGGCCGCTTCCGCCACCTCCGCGCCGAGGGCCGACGCCGGTGTGTGGGCGCCCGGCTTGCCCTCGCCGCGGGCCAGCCGGGCCGCCGTTTCGGCCACCACCGCCGCCGTGAAATCCATGGCTTCGTCCGCGCGCAGCCAGCCTTCCCGGGCCGAGCCGTCGGGCCACGTCACCACCGCGTGCCCCCACGTGTGCGTGCGGGGTCGGGGCGCTGCCTTCGTGCGGACCGCCGCGAGCCGCTGGACGGCGAACCGGCGCACCGCCGGGATCGACACCACCCGGCCGAGCAGCGGGAGCAGGGCCCGGACCACCGGAGCGGTCGGGGCCAGCCCGGAGAAGACCGTGACGTCCGAGGCGCCGGACGCGCGCTGGGCGGCGATCAGCTCGCCCGAGGGGATGCCCGCCACCTTCGCCGTCTCGCCGTCCGGCAACACGAGGGTGCGCGGCTTCGCGCCCCGGGCCGAGACCGCGGTCATGGCGTCGACGATGCTGGCGGCCAGCGCGACTCCCACGGCCCCTTCTTCGGTGGCGACGGAGGCCAGCGCGTCGACCTGGACGCGGCTCGGCGTGTCACGTCCCTCGCACAGCTTCGCGACGACGGCCTCAGTGGCCAGGACGCCGAACCCGGCGCCGGTCACGAACGTGCTGCCGCCGGTCAGGGCCTCGTCGTGCAGGTCCAGCAGCCCCTGGACGGCGACGAGGTCCGCGGCCATGTCCACGTAGTGGCCGCCGGGCAGGCAGGCCCGGGCGAGCGCCGGGGCCGTGGCGGCGTACTCGCCGATCGTGTTGATGACCACCGTCGGCCGCCGCCGCCGGATCTCCGCCGCCATCGCCTCGACGCCGTCGGCGACGACGAAATTCGCGCCGGTCGCTGCCAGGCCGTCCCGGTTGCGCCCGACCAGCACGCCCGGCAGGCCCCGGCGCTCGAGTTCGGCGGTGATGGCCCGGCCGGTGCGGCCCAGCGCGCCGAGAACCCAGATCTCCACGGTTTCCTCCAGTGACGTCTCAGTGTGTCATCACCGAGGCTAGCACGTGATGACACACTGAGACGTCAGCTAGGCTGAGGCGTGGCCAGATGGGATCCCGGGACCGCGGACCGGCTGCGGAAAGCCGCGCTGGAGCTGTACGCCGAGCACGGCTACGACGCCGTCACGATCACGCAGATCGCCGAGCGCGCCGGGATCACGCGCCGCTCGTACTTCCGCTACTTCCCCGACAAGCGCGAAGTCCTTTTCGCGGGCGCGGAGCAGCTGCCGCCCGCCGTCGCCGAAGCCGTGCTCGCCGCCGAAGAAGGCGAGTCACCGTTGAGGACGGCGCTCACGGCGTTGGCCGAGGTCGGCACGCGGGTCACGCAGCTCGTCGACCCGTCGCCCGAACGCCGGGCGGTCATCGCGGCCACGCCCGAGCTCCGCGAACGCGAGCGGAGCAAGGGCGCGGCGATCACGACGGCGATCCGGGACGCGCTCGAGCGGCGGGGAACACCGCCCGAGCTGGCGAAACCGGCCGCGCAGGTCGCGGCGATCGTCCTCGGCGACGCCTTCGACCGCTGGATCGACTCGGGCGGTGACCGCGAGTTCCCGGCCTACCTCGACGAAGCCGCCGAAGCGTTCCGGGCGGCTTGCCGCTAGCCGCGGGCGTGCGCGTCCAGGATGTGCGCGACGGCCTCGGTGACCTGCTGCGCGTAGTCCAGGTGCAGCCACTCGTCCGGCACGTGGATGTTCGAGTCGGCCCCGCACGCCCCGGTGACCAGGAACTGCGCCGCCGGGAACTTCCGCGAGAGCAGGCCCATGAACGGGATCGAGCCACCCATGCCGGTCGCGCGGTGGGGGCGGCCGAACACCTCGTCGCTGACCGTGCGCAGGGCCGTCGTCAGCCACGGCGATTCGGTCGGCGCGTTCCAGCCGTTCTCCGCCTGCGGGTTGTCGCTGAAGGTGACCTTCGCGCCGTACGGGACGTCGGTGGTCAGGGCCTTCTTCACGGCTTCGAGCGCCTTCTCGGCGTCGGCCGTCGGCGGCAGCCGGAAGCTCAGGGTGAGCGTGGTGCTCTCGCGAAGCACGTTGCCGGCGTCGGCGGGCTTCGGGAAGCCGTCGGCGCCGATCACCGACAGTGTCGGGCGCCAGGCGTTGTTGAGCATCAGCTCCAGCGCGTCTTCCGTGATCACGCGCCCGCCTTCGACCAGCGGGAACGCCTTCGACAGCGCCTCCGGGAAGTCCTGCGAGACGGCCTTGAGCTCCGCCAGCCGGTTCGCCGGGACGTCGACCTTGAGCTCGTCCAGCAGCAGCTCGCCGGTCGCGCTGTCCTCGAGGCGTTCGATCAGGTGCCGCAGGATCCGGAACGAGCTCGCGACGACGCCGCTGGCGACGCCGGAGTGCTGCGCCGAGCCGAGCAGCTGCACGGTGACGTCGAGGTGCAGCATCCCGCGCAGGCTCGTGACCAGCCACAACCGCTCGTAGTCGCTGCCGCCGGCGTCGAGGCAGACCACCAGCGAGACGTCGCCGATCCGGTCGGCCAGGTGCTCGACGTAGGCGGGCAGGTCGGGGCTGCCGGACTCCTCGCCGGTCTCCAGCAGCAGCACGATCCGGGCGTGCTCGCCGCCGGCCGCGTGCACGGCTTCGATCGCCGTCGTCGCCGCATAGCCGGAGTAGCCGTCGTCGACGGACCCGCGGCCGTACAGGCGGCCGTCGCGGATCACCGGCGTCCACGGGCCGAGGCCCTCGGACCAGCCGCCCACCGGGGGTTGCTTGTCGAGGTGGCCGTACATCAGGACGGTGCCCTTGTCCGCCGCGCCCGGGGTCGCCGGGACGTCGACGAGCAGCAGCGGGGTCCGGTCTTCGAGCTGGACGACCTCGAGGGTGGCGCCGGGCAGGTCACGCCCGGCGATCCACTCGCGGACGTGGCCGACGGCGGCGGCCAGGTGGCCGCTCTTCGCCCATTCGGCGTCGAAGGCCGGGGACAAGGCGGGGATCGCCACCAGTCCGGACAGGCTCGGGATGACGTCGTTGGTCCACGACGACACGACGGATTCACGCACGGATTTCTGCTCCACACCGCCATCGTGCCACGGGGGTCCGACAGTGCCGCACATCACAACCCCGCCTCACGCCTCGTGAGTGGTAAGGCGAGTTAGAACTCGCCTTACCACTCACGACCCTGGTGAGCGTTACCGGTGATCCCCAACTCTCGTAGTTCCGATGCTCGGGCTTCCAAGCGTTTTCCCTGTTCAGCACGGGTTTCTCAGCAACAAATCAGCAACCGCGTCTCACCACGGCGGCGGCCTTCGTGCCAGGATGTCCGCGTGAACCGTCAACGCCGACGGTGACTGAGCGCTTCGGACCCGACGCGCTGGTCCCCGCCGGTGCAGTCGCTGTGGTCGCCACAAGCGGCCGCCAGAGGCACCGACACCGAGGAGTACTGCGCATGCCGTCCGAACAGTGGACGCACCCGGAGCCCGGCGACGGGCCGGCCGCGGTAGCGGCCCAACCGTCCCCCGAGCAGGTGATCGCCGGGTTGCGAGCGACGAGCGAAGGTGGCGCTGAGCTGACTCAGCTGCTCACCCCCGAAGGCGAACGGGTCCCGTCGCCCCAGTTCGACAAGTACGTCGACGACATCGACGCCGAAGCACTCCGCGGGCTGTACCGCGACATGGTGCTGGTCCGGCGGGCCGACCGCGAAGCGAACGCCATGCAGCGCCAGGGCCAGCTGGGCATCTGGGTCCCGCTGCTCGGCCAGGAGGCCGCGCAGATCGGCTCCGGCCGCGCCCTCAAGGCGAACGACATGGCGTTCCCCAGCTACCGCGAGCACGGCGTCGCGTACACGCGCGGGGTCGACATGAAGGACCTGCTGGGCATTTTCCGCTGCACCGACCACAGCGGCTGGGACTACCAGGGCACCGGCTTCCACCCGTACACCATCGTGATCGGCAACCAGGTGCTCAACGCCGCCGGCTACGCGATGGGCCAGAAGTTCGAAGGCAAGGTCGGCGACGACGACGGCGAAGCCACCATCTGCTACTTCGGTGACGGAGCGACTTCGCAGGGTGACGTGCACGAAGGCTTCGTCTGGGCCGCCGTCTACGACGCGCCGCTGGTGTTCTTCTGCCAGAACAACCAGTGGGCGATCTCCGAGCCGACCGAGCGCCAGTCGCGCCTGCCGCTGTACCAGCGCGCCCGCGGCTACGGCTTCCCCGGCATCCGCGTCGACGGCAACGACGTCCTGGCCTGCCTCGCGGTGTCCCGCTGGGCGCTCGACGAGTGCCGCCACGGCAACGGCCCGGTCCTGATCGAGGCGTTCACCTACCGGATGGACGCGCACACGACGACCGACGACCCCACCCGCTACCGCCTCTCCGACGAGCTGGAGGAGTGGAAGCTCAAGGACCCGATCGAGCGCGTCCGCGCGTTCCTCGCCCGCGGCGGCGGCGCCGACCAGGCGTTCTTCGACAGCGTCCAGGCCGAGGCGGACGCCTTCGCCGCCGACCTGCGCGAGTACACGTTCAACATGCCGGAACCACCGCCGGAGCGGATCTTCAGCAACGTCTACGCCGAGGGCAACCCGGTGCTGGAGGCGCAGCGCGAAGAGTTCCTGTCCTACCTCGACGGCTTCGTCTCGGCGGGTGAGCACTGATGACCGACCTCCAGAAACTCACCATCGGCAAGGCCCTCAACCTCGGCCTCCGCCGCGCGATGGAAGAGGACCCCAAGGTCCTGATCATGGGCGAGGACGTCGGCAAGCTCGGCGGCGTCTTCCGGATCACCGACGGCCTGCAGAAGGACTTCGGCGAGCAGCGCGTGCTGGACACGCCGCTCGCCGAGTCGGGCATCATCGGCACCGCGGTCGGCCTGGCCGTGCGCGGCTTCCGGCCGGTGTGCGAGATCCAGTTCGAGGGCTTCATCTTCCCCGGCTTCGACCAGATCTCGTCGCAGCTGGCGAAACTGCACTACCGGACGCAGGGCAAGATCAAGATGCCGGTCGTGATCCGGGTGCCGTTCGGCGGCGGGATCGGCGCGGTCGAGCACCACTCGGAGTCGCCGGAGTCGCTGTTCGCGCACATCCCGGGCCTCAAGGTCGTGTCCATCTCGAACGCCGTCGACGCCTATTGGGGCATCCAGCAGGCGATCAAGTCCGACGACCCGGTGCTGTTCTTCGAGCCGAAGCGGCTGTACCACTCGGGCGCGCTGCGCGCGGAGATCGATGTAGCCGGAACGCCGGTCCCGTGCTTTTCGTCGCAGGTCGTCCGCGAAGGCACGACGGCGACGGTCGTCGCGTACGGACCATCGGTGAAGGTCGCCCTCGACGCGGCCGCCGCGGCCGAGGACGAAGGCAAGTCCCTCGAGGTCATCGACCTGCGCACGCTCTCGCCGCTGGATCTCGGCCCGGTGTTCGAGTCGGTGCGCAAGACCGGACGGCTGATCGCGCTGTCGGAGGCGCCGTCGGAGTCGTCGCTGACGTCGGAGATCGCCGCGCGCGTCCAGCAGGAGTGCTTCTACTCGCTGGAAGCGCCCGTCCTCCGGGTGACCGGGTTCGACACGCCGTACCCGCCGGCCAAGCTCGAGGAGCACTACCTCCCCGACCTCGACCGGGTGCTGCACGCCGTCGACCGCTCGCTCAACTGGTAAGGGGGATTTCCGCGCAATGCCTACGTTCAAACAGTTCCCCTTGGCCGACACGGCGGAGGGGCTGACCGAAGCCGACATCCTGTCCTGGCACGTCAAGCCAGGCGACACCGTGACGGTGAACCAGATCGTGGTCGAGATCGAGACCGCGAAGGCCGCCGTCGAGCTGCCGATCCCGTGGGCCGGGGTCGTCACGGAACTGCACGTCGAGCCGGGCCAGACGGTGGAGGTCGGCACGCCGATCCTCACCATCGACATCGACCCCGGCGGCGCGGCCGCTCCCGCGCCTACCGCTGCTGCTCCCGCGCCCGCCGAGGCGGAAGAGGAGATGAAGCCGCTGGTCGGGTACGGCTCCAAGGCCGTGGTCACGCAGCGGCGGGCCCGGAAGGGTGCTGCTCCGGCCGCTCCCGCTCCGGCTGCTGCGGTCGCCGCTCCTCCGGTTCCTGCCCCGGTTGCGCCTGCCCCGGCTGCTCCGCGCGGTGGGTACGTCCCGCTGGCGAAGCCGCCGGTGCGGAAGCTCGCGAAGGACCTCGGCGTCGATCTGCACGCGCTGACCGGCACCGCGTCCGGCGGCGTCATCACGCGTGATGATGTCGAGCGCGCCGCAAACGGGACTCCAGTCGCACCCGCTGTGGACAGCGGGTCGCGGGAGCGGCGCGTCCCGATCAAGGGCGTCCGCAAGGCCACCGCGGCCGCGATGGTGCAGAGCGCGTACACCGCTCCGCACGTCACAGAGTTCCTGACCATCGACGTCACGCCGATGATGGAGTTCCGCGAGAAGCTGAAGAAGTCGCGGGAGTTCGCCGGGGTCAAGGTCACGCCGCTGACGTTCGCGGCCAAGGCCGTGTGCCTGGCGGCGAAGCGCACCCCGGACGTCAACGCGGTCTGGGACGAAGCGGCGCAGGAGATCGTCTACAAGGACTACGTGCACCTCGGGATCGCCGCGGCCACCCCGCGGGGCCTGATCGTGCCGAAGGTCCGCGACGCCGACTCGATGTCGCTGAAGGAGCTGGCGAACGCCCTGACGGCGCTCACCGAGACGGCTCGCGAAGGCAAGACGTCCCCGGCGGACATGGCGAACGGCACGATCACGATCACCAACGTGGGCGTGTTCGGCGTCGACACGGGAACGCCGATCATCAACCCGGGGGAGTCCGCGATCCTGTGCCTCGGCGCGATCAAGGACCAGCCGTGGGTGGTCGACGGCGAGATCAAGGTCCGGAAGGTGCTCCAGCTGTCGCTGAGCTTCGACCACCGCGTGGTCGACGGCCAGCAGGGTTCGGAGTTCCTGGCCGACGTCGGCGCCCTCTTGGCCGACCCGGCGATGGCCATGACGTACTGAGTTTCTCCAGGTGAGGGCCGCTTTCGGGCGGCCTTCACTTTTACCCATTTGACGGAGTGAGCACTCACTCCGCACACTGGTGACATGACACCAGCACCCGAGACCCGGCGAAGAGCGCCGGGCATGAGCGTCGAAGCCCGGCGCGCCATGATCGTGCACGCGGTGCTGCCGCTCCTGATGGAGCACGGCACCAACGTCACCACCAGCCAGATCGCCCGCGCCGCCGGGATCGGCGAGGGCACCATCTTCCGCGCGTTCAAGGACAAGGACGAGCTGTTCGACGCCTGCACCGCCGAAGCGCTGCGGCCCGACCACGCGCTCGACGCGATCGCCGACATCCCCCTGGACCAGCCCCTGACCGACCGGCTCGTCGAAGCCGCCGAAGCACTCGGCGCGCACCTCGAGCGGATGGGCGCGCTGATGGGCGCCCTGCACGCGTCCGGCCGGCACAAGCTGCGTGACCCCGAGCAGCGGCTGAAGGACCGCCGCGGCTCCTGGAAGAACGGCCGCCGCGAGTCGATGACCGCCATGCGCGGGGCGATCGTCGAGCTGTTCACGCCCGAGAAGGACCAGCTGCGGCTGCCACCCGAGCAGCTCGCCGCCCTGTTCCTGGCCCTGCTCTTCGGCGGCCGCCCGATGGCCGCGGACGACGACGCGCCCACCACGCGCCAGGTGGTCGACGTCTTCCTGCACGGCGCCGTGGAGGCCAAGTGATCCCGGGCGGTGGGGGCGGCATGGAGTTCATGCTGGCTCGGCGAGGAAGACGGCGGCACGCCGTGACCGTGCCGGAGAGCGGGCTCACCGGGCCCGTCGACATCCCGGAACCGAAGCAGGACGACCAGCCGAAGGACCTGCGCTCGCGGCTGTCGCGCGCCAAGACGTCTGTCGCGGGCACGGTCCGCGGCCTGCCGAAGGTCGTCAAGCTGACCTGGCAGGCGAGCCCGGTCCTGACGATCCTCCTGGCGCTGATCACGCTGTTGTCGGGGCTGCTGCCGACCGTGACCGCGTACGTCGCGAAGCTGCTGCTCGACGCCGTCGTCGCGGCGATCCAGGGCAAGGGCACCACCGGCGACATCGTGAACGTCGCGCTGTTCCAGTTCGGCGTGCTCGCGGCGACCGCGATCAGCAGCGCCATGACGTCGATCGCGCAGTCGCTGCTGCAGGAACGCATGACGCTGACCATCCGCCACCAGGTGATGGCGCACGCGAGCGAACTGCACCTGGCGTACTTCGAGGGGTCGGCGTCCTACGACATGCTGCGCCAGGCCGCGCAGGAGGCGCCGACGCGGCCGCTGTCGATGATGAACTCCGCGCTGGGGCTGGTGCGGACGCTGATCACGTTCGGCAGCATGATCGCGCTCCTCGTTTCGATCAGCCCGCTGCTGGCGCTAGTCGCGCTGGTGGCGCCGATCCCGGCGTTCATCTCGCAGTCCAAGTACGGCTCGCGCGCGTTCTGGCTGACGTTCCTGATGTCGCCGATCAAGCGGCGGATGGACTACCTGTCGTCGCTGGTCACGACGGACACGTACGCCAAGGAGACGAAGCTGTTCGGGCTCGGCCCGTACTTCGTCGACCGCTTCCGCCGGCTCGGCATGGTGTCGTACGAGCGGCAGCGGAAGCTGACGATCAACCGCAACGTCAGCTCGACGTCCTGGGGTCTGTTGAGCACGCTCGCAGGCTCGGCGATCGCGCTGTACATCGCCCTGGAGGCGGTCGGCGGGCGGCTCACGCTCGGCGACCTGGCGTTGTACACGGCCGCGGCGACGTCCGTGCAGACGTCGGTGTCCGGGCTGTTCACAGCGTTTTCGGGGATGTACGAGAACAACCTCTACCTGGACACGCTGTACCGCTTCCTGGACACGAAACCGGAGATCACGGCGCCGCCTTCGCCGCGGCCCATGCCGTCCACTGTGGAGGGTCACATCGAGTTCGACTCGGTGACCTTTGCCTATCCGGGGGCGGAGGAGCCGGCGCTGGAGGACGTCAGCTTCGAGATCCGCCCGGGCGAGACGGTGGCGGTGGTGGGCCGCAACGGCGCGGGCAAGTCGACGCTGTTCAAGCTCCTCTGCCGGCTGTACGACCCGACGGACGGCCGCATCCTCCTGGACGGCGTCGACATCCGCGAGTACGACCCGGACGAGCTGCGCACGCGGATCAGCGCGATGTTCCAGGACTACGTGACGTACCAGGGAACGGCGGCAGAGAACATCGGCCTCGGCGACCTGGGCCGCCTGGAGGACCGCCCGCACATCGAGGATTCGGCCCGCCGAGCCGGCGCGGACGAGCGCATCGAGCGGCTGCCGTCCGGCTACGACAGCCCGCTGGGCAGGTGGTTCGACCAGGGCGTCTCCCTGTCCGGCGGCGAGTGGCAGAAGATCGCGCTGGCCAGGGCGTTCCAGCGCGAGGCGCCGATCCTGATCCTGGACGAGCCGACTTCGGCGCTGGACGCCCAGGCCGAGCACGACCTGTTCGCACGGCTGCGGTCGTTGTCCGAAGGCCGGACGACGCTGTACATCTCGCACCGGTTCTCGACGGTGCGGCAGGCGGAGCGGATCCTCCTGCTGGACCACGGGAAGGTCGCGGAGTACGGCACGCACGAGGAGCTGATGGCGGCGAAGGCGGGGTACGCCGAGCTGTTCACGCTGCAGGCGCAGGCGTACTTGGACGAGGTGCCGAGCTAGTTACAATCGGCGAGCCTATGGCGTCCTGGCGGAAGCGCTCAGCGCGTCATCGAGCTGAGCACTTCCGCCAGGACGACCTACTAGTGCTGGCCGTACGAGCTCAACACGACTTTCAAGTGCTCGATCTCCGCACGGAACTCGGAGCGCTCACGAACTGGAGCACCCTTCTCCAGGCGATGCCTACCACCCTCCATGTACTCAGCAATCCATGAGCGCACCTCTTTTTGAGCTACCCGATGCAGACGCGCAGCATCGGATACCGTGATCTTCCCGGCAAAGTAGCCCAAAACCACTTTTTCTCGAGTCTCAGTGGAGACTTCTCGAACGTGCGACAATCTAACCCTTCCTGCCACAACCCACTCATCACGTGACTGAGATTGCAAAAAATTCCATACCGGGTTAGAGTCCATTCTGGGTTACCAGAGTCCAGAATAGGTCCCGGCCTGTTCGATGGCTAATCACCCAGCGCCGGGTGGAGACCTCCAATCTCCACCCGGCGCTTCTTCGCTACGAAGCAACTGGCTTCGGCATGGATTCTCCCTTACGAAACGATAGGTATTGGCGCTTTTCGCCCTTGACCCAGTCATTCCATGCCTTTATATAGATTGCAACGTGCTCACGCGCATCCATACGGCGCCGTCCACCTTGGGCTCGACCGTTGATAAAGAAGTTGCGGAATCTCAGCCGCGGATCTTCCTCATCAAGGTTCGCCCCAGAGATGACACCAGCGAACCACTCACTCTGATCCATGTCGGACGCAGCGCGGCGCGTCACGTAAATCGCGGCTGCGCACGCTGATGTGATGATGCCAATCGCGCCAGCGACAGGCCTCGCGCGCCTAACACAGTCCAGCATTCCAGGGTGCTGCTCATGCAACTCAAGCACCTGGTCATTCGTCAGCCTCGCCTTAGGACCAGTCCACGCAACATCGCCCGGCAAAGTGTCATAAAGGCACAGGTAGCGGAGAGATGCGGCCAAGTTCAGCACATCTGCCGCACCGATAATCTTCAGACTATCACTCGCACTGCGACGCTTACCGGTATCAACAACACTGAAGGAGTCCCGGTCAACACCTCTGACCACCAGCATAGGAACCGACACGCCGGATCTAACCACCGCAGCCAGCCGATGCTGCCCATCTAGCAAGTTGCCACGATCATCAATCGCGACTCCTTGATGCGAAAGCTTCCACTCGCCGCGCTTCATGGCACCCGCATAAAGTTCAACAGTCGAGCGATCTAGTTTTCTATTTCCTTCGTTGTAGCGAAGAATTTCCGCTGCCATCTGCGGATCCATCAGCTGCACCTGGGATACAAAACCTTCTGCCCCCCAGCTGGTCGCCGACATGTCCAGCACCTGAGCCGGATCGTTCATAAAATCACCACCCATCACTAGGTTGCCGCCATACAGCTCGCCCGTACCCTGATGTGTACAAGGCAGGGGTAACGTACTCGCGGTCGATATCCAAGTTGGTCAACACGCTGAGACAGCCGTGCATGACCACCCGATCGAGTTCTCTTCTAAGAGAGCTGGGTGCTCGCCTTGGGCATCCGCGACCGACACGCAAGAGCGCCCCGTTCGGTATCCAGCCATCGTCTATAGCAGGTCGTTCGTATAGCCTGATCATCCATCGAGCAGGGTCTGCCTGCAGCCTTGACCTGTACCTTTGCGACACGCTGCAGTGTCTGACAGACGACTCAACCAACGTCACTAGCAGTGTCTCCCGGCCATCCGACCAGTGCGCCGCGACACCGCACTACGTCGTGCTGACGACCGAGGCCGGGAGCAAATCGGGCGGCTCGTTCGTTGGGCGGATATGGCTGTCGCGTTCCTGCTTTATGTCATCGCCGAGATCGCCGCGATCTGGGCGGTGGGCTCGGCCGTGGGCGTGCTCGGCACGCTGGGCCTCCTGCTGGCGGGAGCGTTCCTGGGGTCGTGGCTGGCCCGCCGCGAGGGCGCCAAGGCGATGCGGGCGTTCGCGGCCGCGGCCCGATCCGGCCGGCCGGCGGAGAAGGAACTGACCGACGGGATGCTGGTCGGGCTGGGTGGGGTGCTGATCCTGGTGCCCGGGTTCGTCAGCGATGTGCTGGGGTTGCTGCTGATCTTGCCGCCTTCGCGCGCGGTAGCTCGCCGGTGGTGGTTGCGGCGGATGAAGAAGCGAGCGGTGCGGTTTGCGAACCGCCGGCGAGGGCCGGTGATGGCGATGGACAGCGAGGTGGTCTCGGAGCCCCGCCGACCGGACCAGCCGACGGTGATCGAGGGTCGGATCGTCGAGAACTGACTACGAATGCACCGACCGGTGATACTCAAGGAACTCAGAGCCAATGTTGTGAGCTTCACGCACCGTCAGTAGCCCCACGGCCTTACCCTCACGGATGATCGTTCGGTCGGCGGCGATAACGATCGCGCCGCGGTCGAACTGCACGTGGCAATTCGGGCACAGGCAGAGCACGTTGGGCGGCAAGTCCGGGCCGCGGTGAAGACCGCCAAGCGCCTTGATGTGCGCGCCTTCGGAGTAGGCCCGACCGTCGCCGACCGAGAGGCGCACACCACAGATTTGGCATGTGTGATCATACATCCCCTTCACGTACTCCACGACCTCAGTCGAGCGAACGGTGCGCTGCGTAACGACCATTTTGCGGCCAGGCTGCACGCTGCCCTCAGGGGCCTCCGCGTGATACGGCTTCGGCGACAGTACGAAGCCCTGTGGGGCGAAGGTGATGTCAACGCCGGTCCTCATCTTGACCATGCGAAACCGGCAAATCAGATGCCGATCGCGGCCCGGCAACATCACCGCATCGACCACACGAAACAGGCCGTCGTACCGGTAGCCTGCGTCGGGAGCATGCGGCGAATTCTTATCAGCTCCCCGCACGACTCGGACGAGCGCGCCCGTCTTCCAACTAGTCCGGAGTGCAGCGTTCCCCGGTGCTTCGAAGGTCTGATCCTCAACTTGTCGACCCCGACTGTCTCGACCACCGTGGCCGCTGTAGAGTAATTCGTCCCCCTGATCGTCGTCATCTCTATACCCGCCTGACGAAACGATGGACTCGGCACCCGTCTTACCGGTACCGACGATGCCCGCCTGCAGCGCGCGGTGAACGCCACACGCGGCCACTTCAGCTCGACTAGCGAATTCCGATCCTTCCGGGTAGCCGGAGATCTCCCCAAAGCCATCGGCCTCGGCCAGCGGCACGTTGCGGTCTCGGAAGTCGAAGCCCAGGGCAGTGAGCCGGGCCACGACGGTTTGCAATCCACCGCTGAACTCGGCCGCGGTCAAGGCTCGCCCGGTTGCATACCCGTGCGCTGCCCCGAGAAGCGCCTTCGAGTCATAGGTGTCCCCGCCGTAGACCACGACGTACTGGCGCGCAGGGCCAAAGCCGTACTTGCGGAGAAATGCTTCGCGACCGAGGTCGTTGAACTCCTCGATGGCTTTGAGAACGTGCTCCAGGTCCACGTCGGCGAGACTCATGGGACCACTCTAAGGTGGGACAACCACAGTTTGGTGTCACCCAGCCGGGACAGCTAGTCCACGGACGGCTTGGGGATGTCGAAGTAGCTCGAGAACCGGACCGCCGGTGCGTACTCGCCCTTCACCTTCACCCTCCCCGTCACGAACATCGCTGCCACGGCCGCGTTACCGGTTGCCATGCGGATGAAGTCGTCCACCGACAACGTGATCGTTGTGTCCGGGGTCCTCGACAAGTCCGTCGAGGAAACGCATATCCCGTCTTCGATCACCGTCTGGAAGCGGTCGAAGCCGTCCTCGCCGGAGCCCTCGGAAAAGCGCCAGGAAACGACGAAATCCACGTGGCGTGCGCGGCCTGGTGAGAAATGCTCTGACATCCTGCGGAATATCTCGTCCAGGAACACCGAGCGCAGCTCCGGATGGGATGCGATTGCCTTCAGCTGTTCGCGGGAGGCTCGGCGGACCACGTCGACCAGCACGTCCGTCGACAGGGAGCTCAGCTCGATGCCCGCGCCCGCGGAACCCAGCATGTGGAGGGTTTCCAGGACCTGGATGAACTGGGCGGCCGACAAGCGCCCGATGACCAGCTTCTCCGCGAACGCGTTCACCGCGTGGCCGCCGCGAACGGGGCGGCGCCATTTCGGTTTTCGGGGCACAAGCCGGACTATACGGGGTGGGGGAGGTCGAAGAATCCGATCAACCCCGCCGCGAAGGCCAGGTCGCCTTTGACTTTGATTCTTCCCGTGACGAACAACACCGCCGGGGTTGCCTGGTGGGTGATCAACCTGAAGAAGTCGGCCGGTGCGATGGTGATCGTGACTCGCGGAGACGAGTTCATCTCGCGGCTCACCGTGCACGAACCATGCGAAATCGCCGTCTCGTAGCGGTCGAAGCCGCCTTCGCCGGCTCCGCCTGACAGGCGCCAGTGGACCACCGCCTGCAGGTTGCGGGCTCGGTCGGGGCGGATGTGGGCGCCCATGCGGGCGAAGATCTCGTCCAGGAGGCGCTCGCGCAGGGCTCGGTCGGCGACGACGCTCTCCAGCTGCGCGCGCGATGCCGAGGCGACCAAAGAGGCGAACCGGGCCGGTTCGACCTTGCTCAGGTCGAACGCCGGGGCCTGGGCGGCCAGCCTCACCAGGGCGTTCAAGAGACGGCGGAAGTCGTCCTTGCGGAGGTCGCCGGGGTCTAGGGCGAGCTCGTTGACGTTGAGGGCGTGGGCCTCGGGGCTGAGCGGGTCGAGGCGCTCCAGCGCGTCGAGCAGCGGTGCCCCGCGGAGCTCCGCGATCCGATCGGCGCTGGTCATTCCCGTGTTGTCGGCCATGGTCACCCCTCTCCCAGTTACTCATGCGTAAGGCTACCCGTCAGTAGGTACGCGGGCAAGCGTGCCGAAATCACCCGCGCGTGGCAACGCCCGGTACCGTCTCCGGGCAGCAACGAGGAGGTCCAGCGTGTCAGAGGAAGATCAGCGTCCGCCCGAACGGGCCAGGCGGCTGCCGCGTGCCGTGCGCGAGCGGCAGATCCTGGACGCGGCCGTCCAGGTCTTCTCGCGGCACGGCTACCACGCCGCGTCGATGGACGAAATCTCCGACGTCGCCGGCGTCTCCAAGCCGATGATCTACACCTACCTCGGCTCGAAGGAGGACCTCTTCGGCGCGTGCATCCGCCGGGAGGCGACGCGGCTGCTCGAGGCCATCCAGGCCGGCGTGCAGCCGGACCTGCCGCCGGACATGCAGCTCTGGCACGGTCTGCGTTCCTTCTACCGCTTCGTCGCCGAGTACCGCGAGTCGTGGACGGTCCTGCACCGCCAGGCCCTCACCGTCGGCGGGGCCTTCGCCGCGGAAATCACCGACATGCGGGCGCGCGCGATCCAGCTCGTCGCCGCGCTCGTCGTCTCCGCCGGCACCCGCAAGGGCGTCGGCGAGCAGGCCGAGTTCTCCGGCGAAGGCCTGGCGGCGTCGCTGGTCGGCGGGGCCGAGTCGCTGGCCGACTGGGCCCTCGACCACCCCGACATCTCCGACGGCGTCCTGGCCTCCTGGCTGATGAACCTCGTCTGGCTCGGCTTCAACGACCTCATCGAGGGCGCGGTCTGGAAGCCGTCAGAGTGAGCTGATCGTCCCCTCCAGGTGCGGCTTCGAGCCGCCCCACAGCTCGAAGGCCCAGCCCTCTGGCGTGGCCCACGAGGTGAACGCGGCCTTGGCCGGCAGCAGCACCGGCTGCTTGAAGCGGACGTCCACCGCGAACGCCTCCGGCAGCCGTCCTTCGAACGCCGCCAGCGCGTGGGCCTTCGTCCACATGCCGTGCGCGATCGCGCGCGGGAAGCCGAACAGGCGCGCCGTCAGCGGGTGCAGGTGGATCGGGTTGCGGTCGCCGGAGACCTCCGCGTAGCGCCGGCCGATGTCGGCCGGGACCCGCCAGAGCGCGTCCGGCGTCGGCGGGGCCAGCTGCTCGCGGCGGCCGGCCGGGCCCGACGAAGGGCCGCGACGCAGGTAGGTGCTGACGTCGGCCCAAACGAGGTGATCGCCGGTCCAGGCCTCGCTGACGACGTCGAACTGGCGGCCCTTCTCGTGCGGACGCAGGTTCTCCGCGCGCACCCGCACGGTCAGCGGCTCGCCCACGCGCAGCGCGCGGTGCTGCGTGATCCGGTTCGCCACGTGCACCATGCCGAGCAGCGGGAACGGGAAGCCCGGCTCGGTCATCAGCGCCATCTGCAGCGGGAACGCCAGCATGTGCGGGTACGTCGCCGGCAGCTCGTCGCTCAGCCGGAAGCCGCACACCGTGTTGTACGCCGCCAGGTGCGCCGGGTCGACGACCACACCCGTCCGCACCAGCTCGGTGTCGGGCAGCGAAGAGCCCGTCTTGCGCAGGCCGAGCAGCGCCTTCGGGTAGAGCGTGGCCAGGCTCGGCGTGCTGTCGAGTTCGCGGATCGCCACGTCACGCCCCCAGCAGGGCCTGGCCGCAGACGCGGACCACGTTGCCGTTCACCGCGGCCGACGCCGGGTTCGCGTACCAGGCGATCGTCTCGGCGACGTCGACCGGCAGGCCGCCCTGGCCGAGGCTGGACAGCCGACGCCCGGCTTCGCGGATGAACAGCGGGACCGCGGCCGTCATCTTGGTCTCGATGAACCCGGGCGCCACGGCGTTGATGGTGCCGCCGTACGCCGCGAGCTGCGGGGCGCCGACGTTGACCATGCCGATCACGCCCGCCTTCGACGTCGCGTAGTTCGTCTGGCCGACGTTCCCGGCGATGCCCGCGATCGACGAGACGCCGATGATGCGGCCGTTTTCGTTCAGCACGCGGTCGGCGAGGAGCTTGTCGTTCACCGCGAGCTGCGCCGCCAGGTTCACCGCGATCACCGAGTCCCACGCGCTCTCGCTCATGTTCCCCAGCGTCTTGTCGCGGGTGATCCCGGCGTTGTGCACGACGATGTCGACACCGCCGTGCCGTTCCTTCAGGTACTCCGCGAGCTTCGCGGGCGCGCTCGGCGAAGTGATGTCGAGCTGCAGCGACGACCCGCCGACCTTGTTGGCGACCTTCGACAGGTCGCCGCCCTGGGCGGGGATGTCGAGCGCGACGACGTGCGCGCCGTCGCGGGCCAGCACCTCGGCGATCGCCGCGCCGATGCCGCGGGAGGCCCCGGTGACCAGCGCGACCTTGCCGTCGAGGGGCTTCTCCCAGCTCGCCGGGGCCGCAGCCGTCTTGCCTTCGGTGCCGATCCGGATGACCTGCGCGTCGACGAACGCCGACTTCGCCGAAAGCAGGAAGCGCAGCGTCGACTCCGTCGCCTCTTCGGCGCCTTCGGCGACGTACACGAGCTGAGCGGTCGCGCCGCGCTTCAGCTCCTTGCCCACCGAGCGGATGAATCCTTCGAGCGCACGCTGGGCGATCCGCTCGCGGCCCTCGACCTGCTCGGGCGGGGTGCCGAGCACGACGACCCGGCCGGACGGCCCGACGCTGCGGATCACCGGGTGGAAGAAGTCGTAGACCTCGCGCAGCCGGGCGGGGTCGGTGACGCCGGTGGCGTCGAAGACCAGCGCCGCGTGCCGGTCCACCGCCGAGGTGACGACCTCGATGCCGGCGTCGGCCAGCTGGTCGCGCAGGGTCTTCTCGAGCCGGCTACCAGGCGCGGAGCCGAGAAGTGCGGGACCCTCGAGAGCGGGTTGCCCGGGCTTGTACCGGCGCAGCGTCGCGGGATTGGGCAGGCCGAGCTTCGGCACCACGAACTTCCCCACCGGGGTTTTCGTGAACTGCTGGTACCTGTCAGCCATCGGATGCCTCCCGTGCCGTCTGCGTCACGTCGCAGTCTAACCTACTCCCGAGTAGGTTACAGTGTGAGGGACACGACCAGAGAGGTGAAGTCATGCCGCCGAAGAAGACACCCGCCGTGCGCAAGGTCGCGATCATCGGGGGCAACCGGATCCCCTTCGCGCGGTCCAACGGGCCGTACGCGAAGGCGTCGAACCAGGACATGTTCACCGCCGCGCTCGACGGCCTGGTCAGCCGCTTCTCGCTGCAGGACGAGGTGATCGGCGAGGTCGCCGCCGGCGCCGTGCTCAAGCACTCCAAGGACTTCAACCTGGCCCGCGAGAGCGTGCTCGGCAGCAAGCTCTCGCCCGCCACGCCGGCGTCCGACGTCCAGATGGCGTGCGGCACCGGCCTGCAGGCGATCGTCAACGTCGCCAACAAGATCGCGCTCGGGCAGATCGACTCGGCCATCGCCGGCGGCGTCGACACCACGAGCGACGCGCCGCTGGCCGTCAACGAGGACCTGCGCCAGATCCTCATCCAGCTCAACGCGGCCAAGACGCTCGGCGACCGGCTCAGGCTCGTCGCGAAGCTCCGGCCCGGGCACATCGTCCCGGCGATCCCGCGCAACTCCGAGCCGCGCACCGGCCTGTCGATGGGCGAGCACGCGGCGCTGACCGCGAAGATCTGGGAGATCACCCGCGAGGCACAGGACGAGCTCGCCGCGAGCAGCCACCAGAAGCTCGCCGCCGCCTACGACCGCGGGTTCTTCGACGACCTCGTGACGCCGTTCCTCAAGCTCGCGCGCGACCAGAACCTGCGCCCGGATTCGACCGCGGAGAAGCTCGCCAAGCTCAAGCCGGCGTTCGGCGGCCCGGACGGCACGATGACGGCGGGCAACTCGACGCCGCTGACCGACGGTGCGTCGGCGGTCCTGCTCGCCACCGACGAGTGGGCGAAGGCGCACAAGCTGCCGGTGCTGGCGTACCTGACGTTCTCGCAGACCGCGGCCGTCGACTACGTCCACGGCGAGGAGGGCCTCCTGATGGCGCCCGCGTACGCCGTGCCGCGGATGCTCGCGCGCGCCGGGCTGTCGCTGCAGGACTTCGACTTCTACGAGATCCACGAGGCGTTCGCGTCGCAGGTGCTGGCCACGCTCAAGGCGTGGGAGGACCCGGCGTTCGCCAAGGAGAAGCTGGACCTGGACGAGCCGCTCGGCGCGATCGACCGGGCGAAGCTGAACGTCAACGGCTCGTCGCTGGCGGCCGGGCACCCGTTCGCCGCGACCGGCGGCCGGATCGTCGCGACGCTGGCGAAGCTGCTGCACGAGAAGGGGTCCGGCCGCGGCCTGATCTCGATCTGCGCGGCCGGTGGCCAGGGCGTCACCGCGATCCTGGAGAAGTAACGCACGCAAATGGGCCGTCCCCCGCGGGGGACGGCCCTTTTCGCGTTCTAGTTGGGGAGGGCCTTCTGGGCCCGCTTCGCGAGCTTGTTCGCCCGCTTCTCGGCCTTGCGGCTCAGCTTCCCGGCCGCGGTGCCGACGTCCTTCGTGGCGTGCTTCGCGCGCCAAGCCGCCGACGGCTTCCCGTGCGTGTCGGCGACCGCGAGGAGCAGGCCACCGGCCAGGCTCGCGTTCTTGAAGAACTGGATCTGCTGCTGCTGGCGCTCGCCCGGGTCCTTGATGGTCCAGAAGCTGTGCGTCGAAAGCGTCGTCGGCACCAGGCTGCCGAGGAGCAGCCCCGCCGCCAGCCGCGGCGCCTTGCCGGACGCGAGCGCGAGGCCGGCGCCGATCTTCACCGCGGCGTCGATCCGGACGAGCGTCACCGGGTCCCGCGGGATCTGCTCCGGGAGCTTGTCGCCGAACTTGTCGATCGCGCTGTTGAGGAACGGTTCCGCCGCCTTGGCGTGGCCCTCGGCCTGCCTCAGCGCATTGATCCCGCCCGTCACGAAGATCGTGGCGAGCAGGGGACGTGCCACTCGACGGAGTATCACGGTCATAGCCTTCCTCGTACGGGCCGCTGCCTGGTCGAACCTACTCCGTGGATGCCCGCTCGGCCCGGGCTCGAATCCTCATCGGGCTTTCTGGCTCTTTATAGCTGTGGTGCTAGAAAGCATTAGACAGCGTTAGCGGTTGACCTTGACGCTGCGTCAACTTCTATCGTCGTCGGCATGGAGTGGTCGATCCAGGACATCGCCCGCTCGGCCGGGACCACGAGCCGGACCCTGCGCCACTACGGCGCTGTCGGCCTGCTCGAACCCAGCCG
This sequence comes from Amycolatopsis vancoresmycina, assembly GCF_000716785.1. GTDB lineage: Bacteria > Actinomycetota > Actinomycetes > Mycobacteriales > Pseudonocardiaceae > Amycolatopsis > Amycolatopsis vancoresmycina. The sequence continues at coordinate 459,545 of NZ_JNYY01000002.1, read as the reverse complement.
GATCGGCGGCAACGGCTACCGCTACTACGACGAGCAGGCACTCGTCCGGCTGCAGCGGATCCTGCTGCTGCGCGAGCTCGGCCTCGGGCTGCCGGCGATCGCCGAGGTGCTCGACGGGCAGCGAGACAGCGCCGCGGCGCTCGAAACCCACCTGGAGCTGCTCGAAGAGGAGCAGCGGCGGATCGGTCGGCAGATCGAGTCGGTCCGCACGACCCTCCGGAAACTGAAGGGAGGTGAACGACTGATGGCAGAGGAAATCTTCGACGGCTTCGACCACACGAAGTACGAGAAGGAGGTCACTTCGCGCTGGGGCGCCGACGCGTACCGGCGCGGTGACCAGTGGTGGTCGTCGTTGTCGGCGGCGGAGAAACAGGCCCACCAGCAGGAGCAGCGGGACATCGCGGCGGCGTTCGGCGCGGCCGCCGGGCTCGCTCCGGGCTCCGACGAGGTCCAGGCGATCACGCGGCGGCTGTACGAGTGGCTGCGGCCGGCGGTGTCGACGGTGTCCGCGGGGTACTTCGCGGGCCTCGGGCAGCTGTACGTGGACGACCCGCGCTACGGCTTCGAAGGCGCGACGGCGGAATTCGTCCGGGACGCGATGAAGATCTACGCGGAACGGAACCTGACCGGTTAGTGGTGCGTCGTAAGGGCGCACTGGGGGTAGGGACGAGCAGGGCTGCAGACCTGTTCGTCTCTATGTACGGCCATCCGGTCGAACCTGGGCGACACGCGCTAGCCCTCTATGGCGGAATATCGGGCTCACCCTAGAAACGCCGATAACTTGGCAGAGTGGACCCCATCCGCAACCCCTTCGCGCCGGGCGCCGGCCAACGGCCGCCCGAGCTGGCCGGCCGCGAGCGTGAGCTCAAGGCCTTCGAAGTGGTGCTGGAGCGGGTGGCGCGGGGGAGACCCGAACGCAGTCTCGTCCTCACCGGCCTCCGCGGCGTCGGCAAGACCGTGCTCCTCGGGGAGCTGCGGGCGATGGCCGTGCGGCACAAGTGGGGTGCCGGGAAGATCGAGGCGCGGCCGGACGCCGAGCTGCGGCGGCCGCTGTCGGCCGCGCTGCACCGGGCCATCCGGGACCTCGCCGTGCGGCACCGCGCGCCGGACCGGGTCGAAGAGGTGCTCGGCGTGCTGAAAGCGTTTGCGCTGCGGGCCAACAAGCCCGACGCCAAGCTGCGGGACCGCTGGCAGCCGGGCATCGACGTGCCCGCCGCGCAGGGGCGGGCCGACTCCGGGGACATCGAGATCGACCTCGTCGAGCTGTTCACCGACGTCGCCGAGCTGGCGGCCGACGTCGGGACCGGCGTCGCGCTGCTCATCGACGAGATCCAGGACCTGCAGCCCGACGACGTCTCGGCGTTGTGCGCGGCCTGCCACGAGCTGTCCCAGTCCGGTGCGCCGCTGGTGGTCGTCGGCGCCGGGCTGCCGCACGTGCCCGCGGTGCTCTCGGCGTCGAAGTCCTACTCCGAGCGGCTGTTCCGGTACGCGCGCATCGACCGGCTCAGCCGCGAGGACGCCGACTTCGCCGTGATGGCACCGATCGAGCGCGAGGACGCCGGCATCGAGCCGGAAGCCCTCGACGCGCTCTTCGACGCGTCCGGCGGCTACCCCTACTTCATCCAGGCCTACGGCAAGGCGGCCTGGGACGCGGCGCCGTCCGACCCGATCACGGTGAAGGACGTCCAGGTCGCGGCGCCCGAAGCCGAGTCGGAGCTGGCGGTCGGCTTCTTCGGCTCGCGCTACGAACGCGCGACGCCCGCCGAGCGCGAGTACCTGCAGGCGATGGCCTCGCTGACCCAGGGCCGCGACGAGCCAGCCGGCACCGCCGACGTCGCCGTGTTCCTCGGGCGGAAGCCGTCGTCGCTGTCGCCGGCGCGCGACAGCCTGATGAAGAAGGGCCTCGTGTACTCCGCCGAGCGGGGGCAGATCGCCTTCACCGTGCCGCACTTCGGCCACTACCTGCTCGGCCGCGACTGAACTGGGCTTTTCCGGCTGTCTCGCGGTCTATGAGCGTCACTAAGGCTGTATTGGATTTTTGCTATAGAGGCGCATACAGCCGTAGCGGGTTGCGTCGCCGTGATGGCCGCCACCCCACATCCCTCCGGCCCATACCCAAGTTTGCCGATGATTCATCGGCGAGTGCGCCACATCACCGGATATTCATTGGCGTCCTTGTGAAAAAAGGCGCATACTAGACCTACAAGCCACCAAGACCCTCGAAGGGGATGCAGAAACCGATGAACAACATCGCCGCCAAGCTCCGTGCCCGTCGCGCCGAGGCTCGCACTCGCCGGGCGCTGAACCGGGCGATCGACACCGCCGCCACCGCGACGGTCCGTCAGGAACTCATCGCGATCGCGCAGGCTCGCTCGGGCTACATGCGCTGATCTCTCACCCCGTGGCGGTCACCCGTTAGAGTGACCTAGGCCACATAGTGCTCACGGTGTAACGCCGCCCAGAGGGGCGTCGATACCCAGTACGACCCCGTGATGCTGGCGGACCCCCGACCTGGCAGCATCACGGGGTTTCCCATTTCCCCGGAAACTCCCTTGCCGCCGCCGATGTGTCCGGTAATCTTTGACTTCGTCAACGAACTTGTTGAGGTGGTCAATGAACGACGCTGCTCAGCTCGCCGGCCGGGTCGCCGCGGTCCGTGCCTTCAACCGGCTCTACACCGGGGTCATCGGCGTGCTCGACGAAGGCCCGGCGGACGCCGAGTACTCGCTGCCGGAAGCCCGCGTGCTGTTCGAGCTCGCCCACCAGGACCCGATGCCGGTCACTGACCTGCGGAAACGTCTCGAGCTCGACGCCGGCTACGCGAGCAGGCTGCTCGCCCGCCTCGAGTCGCGCGGGCTCATCGTGCGCGAACGGTCCGAGGAGGACGCCCGCCGCCAGCTCGTGCGGCCGACTACCGCGGGCCGGGACGCCTTCGCGGTGCTGAACCGCCGGTCCTCCGAGCAGATCGGCGGGCTGTTGCGGCGCTTCGCCGACGAGGACCAGCAGCGCCTGCTGACGGCGATGCGCACGATCGGCGACCTGGTCGGCGACCGGCGGCGCGACCCGGCCCTCGTCCTCCGCCCGCCACGACCGGGTGACCTCGGTTGGGTGGTGGAACGCCACGGCGCGTTGTACGCGCGGGAGTACGGCTTCGACGCCCGCTTCGAGGCGCTGGTCGCGCGGGCGGCCGCCGGCTTCCTCGACCGGCACGACGACCCCAAGCAGGCGTTCTGGATCGCCGAGCTGGACGGCGAGCGCGTGGGCAGCATCGGCTGCGAGCGCGGGGAGGACGGCGCCGCGCAGCTGCGCCTGCTGCTGCTGGAGCCGTCGGCGCGGGGCCACGGCGTGGGCAAGCGGCTGGTGGCCGAGTGCGTGTCGTTCGCCAGGGCGCACGGCTACCGGGCGGTGGAGCTGTGGACGATGTCGGCGCTCACCGCCGCGCACGCGATCTACCGCGCGGCCGGGTTCGAGCTGGTGAAGGAGGAGCCCCACGACGGCTTCGGACCGGCGCTCGTCCAGCAGTTCTGGCGCCTGGAGTTCTAGCGGGGGAGCCGGCCGAGCAGGAAGAACTCCGGGTTCGGCCGCAACGCCGTGAGGTGGGCGAGGCGGTTCGACATCGCGAACAACGCCGTGATCGCGCCGACGTCCCAGATTTCGTCGTCGGTGAGGCCGGCGTTGCGCGCGGCCTCGAGGTCGCCTTCGCCGAACAACGCCGAGTCCTGGGCGAGGGCGAGCGCGAGGTCGATGATCGCGCGGCCGCGCTCGTCCAGCTCCACCTGCCACGGGTTGCTCGACACCCGGTCGGCCAGCTCCGGGTCCTTGGCCCGGATGCGCAGGATGGCGCCGTGCGCGACGACGCAGTAGGTGCAGTGGTTGGCCCCGGACGTGGCGACGACGACCAGCTCGCGTTCGGCCTTGGTGAGGCCGCCGGGGCGGTCCATCAGGGCGTCGTGGTAGTCGAGGAACGCGCGCAGCTCGGCGGGCCGGTGGCCGAGGGCGCGGAAGATGTTCGGCACGAACCCGGACTTCTCCGCGATCGCACCGACGCGCTCGCGCAGGTCGTCGGGCAGGTCTTCCAGTTCGGTCACCGGGAACCGGCTGACGGCGTCGCTCATGGGCTTCACGCTAGTCGTGGTTGGCTGGTCGCGTGCCGGACTACGTCGACGGGTACTGCGAACGCGTTGCGCCCGGGCTCTGGGGTGAGCCGCTCAACAGTCTCAGCAATCTCGCGTTCCTCATCGCCGCCGTCCTCGTGTGGCGGCTGGCCGCGGGGGACCGCACCGGCCGGGTGCTGGCCGGGCTCATCGGGCTGATCTTCGTGGCCAGCAGCGTCTTCCACCTGCTGGCGACGCGGTGGGCCGGGGCCGCGGACTCGCTGGCCATCCTCGTCTTCGTGCTGGTGTACGCCGGGTTGTTCCCGCGCGTGTTCTTCGGGTGGCGGCTGTGGTGGCTCGGGCCGCCCGCGTTCCTCGCGCTCACCGTCGTCACGGCGTTGCTGGGCGGCGGGCTGTACCTCGCGCCGCTGATCGGCTTGTTCGCCTTCGCCGCGGTACTCGCCGTCAAGCGCGACGCCGCCTGGACGCAGTTCGCCGTGGCGGGCGCGGTTTTCGCGCTCTCACTCAGCTTGCGCACGCTCGACCGGGACGTGTGTGACTACGTCCCGGCCGGCACGCACTTCCTCTGGCACCTGCTCAACGGCGTGGTGCTCTACCTCGTCTCCCGGGCCCTGCTCCGTCCTTAGTGGACGCCGATCGGGCGCAGGTCCTTGTCGTTCTCGTCGGCGTGGTAGTCCTCGGCGTTGGTGTCGTCGGTGCCGTTGAACACCTTCAGCTGCCGCGCGATCACCGTGACGATCGCCGCCACCACCAGGTTCGCGACCAGGGCCACGAACCCGACGTAGATCTGCACCTGGGAACCCGAGAACGGGTGCCAGCCGAAGATCGACATGTTGCCCAGCGCCAGCGCCGAGCCGCCGAAGTGCTGCTTGCCGTTGGCCGGGTTGGGGATGCCGTACAGCATGATCAGGCCCCAGCCGATGCCGACGACCCAGCCCGCGATCAGGCCCCAGCGGTGGAACCAGCGCGTGTACAGCGCCAGCGCGACCGCCGGCAGCGTCTGCAGGATCAGCACGCCGCCGATGAGCTGGAGGTCGATCGAGAACTGCGGGTCGATCAGGATGATCACGGCCACCGCGCCGAGCTTCACGACCAGCGAAGCGAGCTTCGCCTGCTTCGCCTCTTCGGCCGGGGTCGCGTTCTTCCGGATGTACTCCTTGTAGATGTTGCGGGTCCACAGGTTCGCCGCGGCGATCGACATGATCGCCGCCGGCACCAGGGCGCCGATGCCGATCGCGGCGAACGCGATGCCGGCGAACCAGGACGAGAACTGGCTGTCGAACAGCACCGGGACGATCGTGTTGCCGTCCGCCTTGCCGGTCGCCGCGTTCGTCAGCGGCTTGACACCCGCGGTGATCGCCACGTACCCCAGCAGCGCCAGCAGGCCCAGCACCAGCGAGTACGCCGGCAGCGCGACCATGTTCCGCTTGATGACGTTGCGGCCGCGCGAAGCGAGCACGCTGGTCAGCGAGTGCGGGTAGAGGAACAGCGCGAGCGCCGAACCCAGCGCCAGCGTTGCGTACTGCAGCTGGTTGTTGGCCGTCAGCAGGATCGAGCCGGCCGGCTTGCCGGTGGCCGGGTTCGGGGTGCCGAGCTTCTTCGCCGCCGCGTCGAAGATGTGCGACCAGCCGCCCAGCTTCGAGGGCAGGTAGATGATCGCCACCAGGATCACGATGTAGATCAGGATGTCCTTGACGAACGCGATCAGCGCGGGCGCCCGCAGGCCGGACTGGTAGGTGTAGAAGGCCAGGATGATGAAGGCGACCAGCAGCGGCAGGTGCCCGACGATGCCGGAGCCGTTGATGCCCATCGTCCGCAGCACGGCTTCGAGGCCGACCAGCTGCAGCGCGATGTACGGCATGGTCGCGACGATGCCGGTGATCGCCACCAGCAGCGCGAGGACCGGCGAGCCGAAGCGGCCGCGCACGAAGTCGGCCGGGGTGACGTACCCGCGCACCCGCGAAACCGACCACATCCGCAGCGCCGGCAGCAGGACGATCGGGTAGACGACGATCGTGTACGGCAGCGCGTACAGGCCGAGCGCGCCGGCGCTGAACACCAGCGCGGGCACCGCGACGAACGTGTACGCCGTGTAGAGGTCACCGCCGAGCAGGAACCAGGTGATCCACGAACCGAACTTGCGGCCGCCGAGCCCCCATTCGTCCAGGTGGTCCAGCGTGCTGCCGCGCTGCCACCGCGACGCCATGAAGCCGAGCACGGTGACCAGGGCGAACAGGATCGTGAAGATGATCAGTTCGGGCCACTGCAGGTTGCTCATCGAGCGTCCCCCTCGTCCAGGTCGTCGACGCTCAGCTTGTCCGGCGCGTCAGCGGTCGGCTTGTCCCGCGTCATCAGGTAGACGATCCAGGTGCTGAGCACCCCGACGCCGACCATGAGGAACTGGAACCAGTAGAAGAACGGCATCCCGAACAGCCGGGGGCCGTCCAGGTTGAACAGGGGGGTGACCAGGACAAGCAGCGGGACGATCAGGAGCAGGTTCCACGGGCTGAACTGAAACCCGCGCACCTTTCCGTCGTGTTTCACCGTCGACATCGACCTCACCTAACACTCCCGTAACCGACTGCCTGACCTTAGAACCTGGGTGACAGCGAGTCACGTCTGTCCGATATCGATTTGATCGCCCCGGCCGCCGATGCCGACCAACGTCGCTTGCCCTGCCCGGACGGGCCCGATATCAATAGCCCGACTCCACACGCGAATACCCAAAAGGGGCAACCGTATGACACGACTCCGCTACGCGGTGGTGATCCCGGCCATTGCCGGCACCCTGCTGGCCGGGTTCACCCCTGCGTTCGCAGGGCAGGAGGTCGCGGCCGGTAAGCAGCCGCTGAACTCCACGAACATCCCGCCGCAGTACGCGAACCAGAAGCTGGACTGGCACAAGTGCGCCGTCCCTTCCGAGCTGCCCACGGCCCCGCCCGCGGGCGCCGAAGACATGGAGTGCGCGACGTACAAGACGCCGCGCAACTGGTACCAGGCGAACGCCCAGATCGACCTGACCATCGCGGTCAGCCGGCTGAAGGCGACCAAGGACGCGACGGCCAGCGTCGTCACCAACCCGGGCGGCCCGGGGGCGCCCGGGCGCAACTTCCCGGCCCGCCTGCGCAACCAGCCGAAGCTGCGCGAGCACCAGGAGATCGTCGGGTTCGACCCGCGTGGCACCGGCAAGAGCACGAACATCACCTGCGGTGGCGCCATCGGCACCGGCTCGGACCTCGACCCGCGTGACCGGTCGAAGGACAACCTGAACCTGATCCTGCAGGCGACGAAGTACGCGGCGCTGTCCTGCCAGCAGAAGTCCGGCGAGCTGGGCCCGCTGATCAACACCGACCAGACGGTCAAGGACATCGACCTGCTGCGCGTGCTGCTCGGCCGCGACAAGATCAACTGGGTCGGCTACTCGGCGGGCACCTGGATGGGCGCGCACTACGCGCAGGCCTACCCGACGCGCACCGGCCGGTTCGTCCTCGACTCCTCGACGGAGTTCACCACGACCTGGCAGAAGTCGTTCGACTGGCAGCCGCTCGGCTTCGAGCGCCGCTTCCGGCAGGACTTCCTCCCGTGGGTGGCGAAGTACGACAAGCTCTACCACTTCGGCACCACCGGCGAGGCCGCCCGCCAGACCTACGAGCAGGTCCGCTACGCCCTGACCCAGGGCGCGGTCACCCTGCCCGACGGTTCGACCGTCTCGGCCAACGGCCTCGACTCGTTCATCGCGTCGAACATCTACTCGAAGCGGTCCTTCCCGGGCCTGGCCGACTACCTGGTCAGCGTCCGCACGCTGACCCAGGGCACCGCGTCGGCGCAGGCCAAGTCGTCGGCCGCGCAGAAGGTCAAGGCCGCCGACAAGAGCACCGAGACCTCCGGCGCGCAGCCGCTGATGGTCCCGACCGACGGCGACGCCTACGACGCCTCGTTCTGGACGATCCCGTGCAACGAGGGTCCGTGGACCGGCTCGACCCAGAGCGCCATCAAGCAGTCGCAGAAGCTGATCGACCAGCAGCTGCCCCTGCTCGGCGCGGGCTGGTTCATCCAGCCGTGCCTGTTCTGGAAGAAGCCGCCGTCCCCGCTGCCGGTGCTGGACGGCAAGGGTGTCCCGCCGGTGCTGATCGTCGAGTCGGAGCACGACCCGGCGACGCCGATCGAGGGCGCGAAGCGGGCGCACAAGGCGTTCGCGGGTTCGCGGATGCTGACGATCACCGGTGAGGGTGACCACGGCATCTACGCCGGCGGCAACGCGGGTGTGGACAAGGTCGTGGAGGCCTACCTGGTCGACGGCGTCGTGCCGAACGACCAGAGCCTGCCCGGCATGCCACTTCCGGTGCCCGCGGGCGCCTGAGGGCACTAGATGTGGTGGGGCCCCGCCGATCTTCGGGTCGGCGGGGCCTTTTCCACACCTGTGCACAGAGTTGTCCACAGGCAGTGGACAACTACTGGTATTAGAATCCCGCTCATGGTGCGAGTGCCGCTGACGGACGAAGAGCGCGAACGGGGCGAGCGCCTCGGCCTGGCGCTGCGGGCGGCGCGCGCCGGCCGCAGCATGGTCGACGTCGCCGCCGAGGCCGGGATCTCCGTCGAGACGCTCCGGAAGATCGAGACCGGCCGCATCCCGACGCCGGCGTTCTTCACGGTCGCGGCCATCGCCGACGCCGTCGGCCTGCCGCTGGAGGAGCTGCGCGCGGCCGTCACGCCCGCCGCGTCACCGCCGCTTTCGCAGGCCAGTTAGATCGGGCGCAGCTGCCGGAGGATGTGCTCGCGGTCGTTGAGGAACGCGCAGCCCGGCACCGGCAGGTCGTAGCTGTTGAGCAGCTTCTCGAAGTCGGAGAACTCGTCGGCCGAGAAGCCGAAGCCGAGCTTGACGGCGTGCGCGGCCAGCACGTCGGCCAGCTCCTCCCACTCGCCGGCCCACAGCAGCGTGCGGTAGTGCGTGTAGTCCTCCGGCGAGAGCCGGTCGGCGAGGTGGGTCAGGATGCTGTCGGCGAAGAAGCTGATGCGGTTGCCCTGCAGGTCGGCGACCGTCGGGTTCGCCGGGTCGCGCGCGGTGTCGGGGTTGCGGACCACGCCGGGCCCGGCCACCGGGTAGGCGGTGTGCACGTGCCCGTTGTCCTCGACCAGGACGATCAGGTGGACGTTGAACCGCTCGCCGGCACACCGCCAGCGGCCGTTGCGCTGCTGGCAGCGGGCCTCGCTGGGATCGTTGGCGACGTCCTTGACGACCGAGATGATGTGCTCGTCGCTCCAGCCGGCCGGGAACTCGCTGGTCGCCCGCCGTCCGACGCCCGGTGCGTGTCCGCCGCCCACTGGCTGCTCCCTTCGTCGCACCGAGAGTAGGTCAAACGGCGGCGGCGAGCAGCGCGATGCCGACCAGCAGCAGGTCGAGGCCGCGGAACAGCTGCCGGGTCAGGTTGGCCGGCATCGGGCCCATCGGGGTGTCGACGAACCCGGGATTCGCGTAGTCAACGGCGGTCCGGGTGACCGTGCGCAGGATCGAGAGCACGGAAAGCGGCACGGCGAGCCACGCGGTCGCGGCGAACGACGTCCCACCCGCGAGGGTGACCACGACGAGCGCAGCCGTCCAGACCAGGCCGACGCCGCCGAGCACCAGGCCGTGGGCGAGCACCAGCTCGCGGTCCGCCGAACCCAGCCACCGCCGACGGCCCGGGTTGCGCCAGAGCTCGCCGAGCCCGGCGCCGAACGGCGTCAGCGCGAGGTATCCGCCGAGGCCGATCAGGACCGCGCCCGGCACCGTCGGCACCGCGATGTGCGCGACGACGACCGCGAGGGCGATCAGCAGCGCCGCGCCCGCGTACCGGGAGCGGCCGAGCGTGCCCGCCCAGGCCAGCCGCAGCGGGGTGGGGCGGCGCAGCGAAAGCCCGCCGGCCGGCACGGACGGAGGGAGCAACATCATGGGGTCGAGGAAGGTGACGGCGACCGAGCGCAGCACCCGGCCGTCCCACCCGGCGAGCAGCGCCGCCCGGCCCGCGCCCGACACCGGCTCGCCGCCGAAGGCCAGCGGCAGCGCCGCGACCAGTACGCCGGCCGCGACGAGCTGGACGGCCGCCGGGCCCAGGCGCAGCGCGGCGATCCCCAGGCCGAGGACCGCGAGCGCCAGCGGACCGAGCGCGTCGAGCCGCAGCGACGTCCGCCTCGCCGTCGCGAAGGCCGTCACGCCGGTCGCGGCGACCATCGCGACCGCGGCCCGCCACTGGTCCAGCCCGGCACCGCCGACGGCGAGCAGCAGCGCGGCCAGGTAACCGGTCACCGCGACCACGCCGGTCCACGCGCCGAGCAGCCGCAGCGTGACGACGCGGCCGCGGTTCACCGGGGCGAAGTCGAGCCAGGTCAGCTCGGCCGGTTCGACCCAGGCGAAACCGCGGCGCAGCAGGCCGCGCCAGCCCACCGCGCAGCAGAGCGTGAGCAGCCCGAGCACGGCCGGGAAGGCGGGAGTGGACGATCCGTAGAGGGCCGGGCGCCAGCTGTCGACGTGGAAGAACGCGGTGAACAGGAACCCGAAACCGAACAGGAAGGCGAAGGAGGCGACGTCGCCGCTGAAGATGCCGCCGAACCGCTTCCGGCCGGGGATCCGCATCCGCTTCGGCGCCAGAGTCACCACAGTTCGAGCACGCTGTCCGCGGCTTCCAGCAGCGGCGGGTGGTGGGTGGCCACCACGACCGCCGCGCCGGCCGCCGTCGACCGGCCGATCACCTCGACCAGCCACTCCTTGCCCGCGGTGTCCAGCGCGCGTTCCGGCTCGTCCAGCAGCAGCACCCGGTGCGGCCGGGCGGTGACGCCGAGCAGGAGCAGCCGCCGGCGCTGGCCCGCGGAGAAGTGCCCGGCCGTCACGCGCATGCGGTCGCCGAGGCCGGCGTCGCGCAGCAGCTCCTCGTGGTCGCCGAGGTCGGCGCCGAACGAACCGGACAGCAGGTCCAGGTGCTGCAACGGCGTCAGCTCGGCGAAGAAGTCGGAGTCGTCGAAGAGCACCGACACCTTGCGGCGGAACCCGACGTCCCGCTCGTCCGGCACCTTGCCGTCCACCAGGACGCGGCCCCGCTGCGGCTGCTGCATGCCGTAGAAGCAGCGCAGCAGGGTCGACTTGCCGGCCTTGTTGGGCCCGACGATCGCGGCGCACTCGCCGGGCTCGACGCCGAAGTCCAGGTCGTCGAACAGCCACAGTTCGCCGGCCCGGACGCCGAGCGCCTTCGCGTCGATCACCGGAGGTGCTCGAGGACCGGCGCGAACTCCTCCAGGTGCATCTCGAGGATGGTGAAGTAGGTGAAGCCGTACCGCTCCCGGTGGCCGCGGATCTGGTCGGCGATCTGCGCCGGCGTGCCGACGAAGGCCGTCGGCAGTTCGGCGAGCTGCTCGACGGTCAACCGGCCCTGCAGGCGCTGGGCGAGTTCGGCCAGCCCGGCTGCGCGGTCGCCGGTGATGGTGACGAACTGGCCGAGCAGGTTGAACTCCGGCTGGCGGTCACCGAGCTTCGCGCGGACGAACGCGACGCGCTCGTCGACCTGCTCCGCGCTCACCCCGCCGGTGAAGCCGATGATGTCGGCGTGCTCGACGGCCAGGCCCAGCACGCGGTCGCCGCGGCCGCCGATCAGCAGCGGCGGCCCGGACTTCCGCACCGGCGCCGGCTTGTGCTCCGGGTCGGCGTAGAGCCGCTTGAGCTCGGTGATCGTCCGCTCGAGGTGGTCGACGCGCTCGCCGGCGGACGGGAACGGCAGCCCCGCGGCCTCGAACTCCGCCTGCACGTACCCCGCGCCGAGGCCCAGCTCCAGCCGGCCGTCGGTGAACTGGTCGGTGCCGATGACCTCCCGGGCCAGCAGCGTCGGGTTGTAGAACGCGCAGTTCAGCACGTAGGTGTTCACCTTGACGCGCGAGGTGGCCTCGGCGGCGAGCACCAGCGCCGGGAACGGCGGGGCCATGCCGAGGTGGTCGGCCGCGGACACGACGTCGTACCCGAGGTCCTCGGCCTTGCGGCACTTTTCGACCCAGGCGGCGCGGCTGCCGGGCACGACCATGTTGACACCGAAACGGAATTCCCCAGTCATGGTGCCCAAGGTACTCAGCGGAGCCGCTCGATCACCGGCGCCAGCCGGTCCAGATCGTCTTCGAGCACCGTGAAGTAGCTGACACCGAGGCTTTCGCGGGTCCGCCGCAGCTGCTCGGCCACCCCGTCCGCGGAGCCGGCGAGGACCGTGGCCAGCGTGCCGAGCTCCTCGACGTCGAGGTGCGGCACGAGCTGGTGGGCCGCTTCCAGTGCCGCCCGCCGGTCATCGGTGATCCGGACGAAGTGGACCATCAGGTTCAGCTCGGCGTCCCGGCCGTCGAGCACCCGCTTCACGAAGTCGGCGCGTTCGGCGAGCGCGCCGGAGTCGGCCAGGGCCAGCCGCCCCTCGGCCGCCCCCGGCGCCGTGCCGGTGAGGGCGATGGTGTCGGCGTGCGCGGCGGCGAAGGTCAGCATCCGGTCGCCGCGGCCGCCGAGCAGCAGCGGCGGCCGCGGGCGCCCGTCGAACGCGCGCTCGAGCTCGGCGACCACGTCGGCAACCCGGCCGAACCGGCGGCCGGGCGTGCCCCAGTCGATCCCGGCGGCTTCGAACTCTTCGCGGACGTACCCGGCGCCGATCCCGATCTCCAGCCGGCCGCCGGTGAGCTCGTCGAGCGCGGTGACGTCCCTGGCCAGCAGCACCGGGTTGTGGAAACTCGCGTTGAGGACGTAGGTGTTCAGCCGGATCCGCTCGGTGGCCTCGGCGGCGAGGAGCAGGGCCGGGATCGGCGCGACCCGGCCGAGGTGGTCGACCACGCCGACGACGTCGTAGCCGAGGTCCTCGGCCCGGCGGCACTTCGCCATCCACTCGGCCCGTGAACCGGGCACGTACAGGGCCACCCCGAAGCGAAAGGATCTCATAGTCGCGAAATTACCGGGGCAAGTGGTCGTGAGTGAAAAAGAGGGTTAGAACCCTCTTTTTCACTCACGACCAGCTGCGGCAGGGGGCTCAGCTGAGGCGCTGGGCCAGTGCGTCGAGCTCGTCCCGCAGCGACGTCGGGACCTGGTCGCCGATCTTCTCGAACCACTCCTCGATCAGCGGCAGCTCCTCGCGCCACTCCTCGGGCTTGACGTCCAGGGCGGCCTGGATGTCCTCGATCGGCTCGGTCAGGCCCTCGGTGTCGAGGTCCTCGGCCCGCGGCACGAAGCCGACCGGCGTCTCGACGGCGTTGCCCTTGCCCTCGACGCGCTCGATGACCCACTTCAGGATCCGCGAGTTCTCGCCGAAGCCCGGCCACAGGAAGCGGCCGTCGTCGCCGCGGCGGAACCAGTTGACGTAGAAGATCTTCGGCAGCTTGTTCGCGTCCGCGTTCTTGCCCAGGTTCAGCCAGTGCTTGAAGTAGTCACCGGCGTGGTAGCCGAGGAACGGCAGCATCGCCATCGGGTCGCGGCGGACGTTGCCGACCGCGCCGGCGGCCGCGGCCGTCGTCTCCGACGACATCGTGGCGCCCATGAAGACGCCGTGCTGCCAGTCGCGGGCCTCGTTCACCAGCGGGACCGTGGTCTTGCGGCGGCCGCCGAACAGGATCGCCGAGATCGGCACGCCCTTCGGGTCGTCCCACTCCGGCGCGAGGATCGGGCACTGCGACATCGGCGTGCAGTAGCGCGAGTTCGGGTGGGCGGCCTTCTCGTCCGAGTCCGGCGTCCAGTCCTGGTGCTTCCACGAGGTCGCGTGCTCGGGCTTGTTCTCCATGCCCTCCCACCAGATGTCGCCGTCGTCGGTCAGGGCGACGTTCGTGAAGACCGTGTTGCCCTTCTCGATCGTGCGCATGGCGTTCGGGTTGGTGTGCCAGTCGGTGCCCGGCGCAACGCCGAAGAAGCCGAACTCGGGGTTGACCGCGTACAGGCGGCCGTCCTCGCCGAAGCGCATCCAGGCGATGTCGTCACCGAGGGTCTCGGCGCGCCAGCCCGGGATGGTCGGCTGCAGCATGGCGAGGTTGGTCTTGCCGCAAGCGCTCGGGAACGCGGCCGCCACGTAGTGGACCTTGTCCTCGGGCGAGATCAGCTTGAGGATCAGCATGTGCTCGGCGAGCCAGCCCTCGTCGCGCGCCATCACCGACGCGATGCGCAGCGAGTAGCACTTCTTGCCCAGCAAGGAGTTGCCGCCGTAACCCGAGCCGTAGCTCCAGATCGCGCGCTCCTCGGGGAAGTGCGAAATGTACTTCGTTTCGTTGCAGGGCCAGGAAACGTCCTGCTCGCCCGGTTCGAGCGGGTGGCCCACCGAGTGCAGCGCGGGCACGAATTCACGCTCGGATCCGTCGGGCGCGATGAACTTCTCGAGTGCGGCCTTGCCGGCGCGGGTCATCACGCGCATCGAGGCGACGACGTAGGCGAAATCCGTGATTTCGATACCCAGCTTGGGATTGTCGTCGCCGAGCGGGCCCATGCAGAAGGGGATGACGTACATCGTGCGGCCGCGCATCGAGCCCCGGAAGAGCTCGGTCATGGTGGCCTTCATCTCGGCGGGGTCCATCCAGTTGTTCGTCGGCCCGGCGTCCTCGGGACGCTCCGAACAGATGAAGGTCCGGTCCTCCACGCGGGCGACGTCGTTCGGGTCGGAAGTGGCCCAGAAGGAGTTCGGCTTCGACTTGAGCTGCACGAACGTGCCGGCCTCGACCAGCTCCTGGTTGATCCGGGCGGCTTCTTCGTCGGACCCGTCGACCCACACCACACGGTCCGGGGTCGTCAGTTCGGCGACCTCCCGGACGAAGGACAGCACGCCAGTGTGCGTCGTCGGCGCGGTGTCCAGTCCGGGGATGGCGACTGCGGTCATCTCTACTCCTGACTTCCGACGACAAAAGCGCCCACACCGGAACAACGCTGTCCCGGTGCGGGCGACATTGCCGGCGACCGAATGGCTTCGCGCACCGGCTGGCGAACCGGTGTGCGCGATTTGGGATTCCCTGAGAGTAGCCGCATGACCGGCAAGTAACCGAGAGCTGACGTGTAGGTTCTCTCACAAGAACGATAAGGGAATCGATTCAGATGTCACTTGATCGGTGCATTCGGTGAAAATCTTCCCGTGGCCCGGGACACAGCTGTGACCTGCTCGTTTTCATTGAAGACATGAAGAAAGCCCGAGGCCGCAGCCCCGGGCTTTCAAACTATGACCTGGGTCACTTTCAGTTCGGCGAAATCCACTGCCCGGTGCCGGAGTCGATGCGCGCGACGCCCTCCAGCGTCTGCGTGCCGGCCTCGCCCCAAGCGGCGTCCGCGGCCGGATCGCCGTCGTTCATCAGTCCACTGGAGACCTCGGTCCACTGGCCGTGTCCGGTGTGCTCGAACGTCGTGGTCGTGCCGTCGGCTTCGGTCTGCACCGCGATGTCCGCTTCGCCGTCGCCGTCCTTGTCGGTGAAGGCGATGGTGCCGCCGCTCTTCGTCTCGACGATGGCGGTGTCGTTGTGCCCGTCGTGGTCGGTGTCGATGGTCGCGACCCCCGCGTCCACCTCGCCGTCCGGCATGTCCGCGTGGATGTGGCCGCCGGCGCTGTCGTCCCGGCCGCCGGTGTCGGAGTGGTCGTGGCCGCCGGAGCCGTCCTCGACCCACTGGCCGCTGGCCTCGTCGTAGACGGCCTGGTCGACGACCTTCCCGTTCTCGTCCAGCACGGCGTAGTGGTCGGCCTCGCCGTCGTGGTTCGTGTCGATGAAGGCCTGGGCCGAGCCGTCGTCGTGCTCGATGATCGCGGTGTCGTTCACCCCGTCTTCGTTCACGTCGTAGTTGACCTCGGCCTGGTACTCCTGGCCGTCGACGTGGACGGTCATCGCGTCCGGGCTGCTCGCGTCGGTGTCGCTGCCGCCACTCTCGTCGACCCACATGGGACTTCCCCCTTCGAACCGGGTAACACGCTCCGACCTGCTGTCTGAGGGTATGACTCACCGTAGGCCCGTTCGGTTCCGCTCCACAACCGGACCGGTGCTCAGGCGGTTTTGTCCCGCAGTGCCCGGATGCGCGTCAGGAATGTTTCGGCGCGCTCGCGGCCGTCGCTGACCTCCTTGAGCCGCTTCGAGACGATCGCGATCTTCTTGGCCCGTTCCTGCGCGCCCATCTTGATCGTCTTGTCGACTTCCTTGAGCTCGGCTTCGATCGCGTCGATGCGCCGGCCGAGCGCTTCGTCCAGCGCCATCGACAGCTGCTGCTCGGCCTCGATGAGCTGCTCGGCGACGAGCTGGTCGAGCGTCGAGCGGGCGTCCGCGATGGCCTCGACCAGCCACTGCTTCATGTGCTGCTTGTCGGCCGCGTGCTTGCGGGTGCGGGCCATCCACCAGCCCGCGCCGAGGCCGATGATGATCGTCGCCGGCAGCACGACCGGGTTCAGGATCGCGACACCGGCCAGCGGCAGCGCGGCCACCTTGCCCGCGCCGACGCCGCCGGAGATGCCCATGAAGACGAGCAGCTTGTCCTCGGCCGTCGGCGGCTTCTTGTCCGGTGGCCGCAGCACCACCGGCGGGCCGCCGGCCCGGGCGAACTGCGCGCGGATGACGTCGAGCTCCTCGGGCGAGAACAGCTCCGACAGCGAGACGTTGGTGACCTGGTTCAGCCGCTGCGAGAGCAGCATCGAGATCCGCTGGGACGTCGTCTGCAGCGCGATGTCGACCTGCTGCGGCAACGCGGCCAGCTCGTCGCGCTTGGCCGCGTCGATCAGCTGGCGGAAGTGGGTCTGCGCGTCCCGCATCTGCCGGGCGCTCTCGTGCCCGACCTCGACGCGCGTGCGCTGCACCTCGCCGCGCAGCTTCAGCTGCCAGCCGCGGGTGGAGCTGCGGCGTTCGGCCTGCAGCTGGTCACGGCGTTCGCGCAGCTGCTCGGCCTCGGCCTCGCCCGCGGACAGCGCCCGGCTTTCGGCCTGCAGCTTCGCCTTCAGCTCGCCCAGCGCGCTGGACAGCGCGCGCAGCGTGTTCGCCTCGCCGAGCATCGCCGAGCGGCCGACGAGCAGCTCCTGCAACGCCGTCTGGATCGCCGCGACGCCGGACTTCTCCCGCAGCATCGCGGCCATCTGCTCGTTGGGCGCCTTCGCCGCGGTCTCGAACATCCGCGCCGACACCGGGTGGAACACCGCGTCGGCGAACCGGGGTGCGTGCTCGCGCAGCAGCTGCCGGTCGGCCTCCATGACCTCGCGCCAGCCGCGGAACATGTCCACCTTGGTCAGCGCGAACACCACGGTCTCGACGCGCTCGCCGACGTCACGGAGGAACTGCAGCTCGGTCGAGGTGAACGGCGCCGAGGCGTCGACGACGAACAGCAGCGCGGTCGCGCCCGCGGCGGCTTCCTTCGCCAACTCGCCGTGCATCGAGTCGAGCCCGCCGACCCCGGGGGTGTCGACCAGCGAAAGGCGGTCGAGCAGCGGCACCGGGCCGGTGACCTCGACGTACCGCGGCGGGAGCTGGCCCGGCGGGAGCTCGTGCGCGGCGGACACCCAGTGGATCAGCTGGCCGAGGTCGATCGGCACCGGCGCGAGCTGGCCGGGGTAGCAGGCCTGCGCACCCCAGGTGTCCGCGTGGTCGAACACCAGGTAGGTCGCGGTGGCGACGTCGGCGTCCACCGGGGACAGTCCCGGGCTGGCCAGAAGCGCGTTGACCAGCGAACTCTTCCCGCGGTTCGTCTCACCGACGACCACGACGGCCGGCTTCTTC
The DNA here is from genome assembly GCF_000716785.1 of Amycolatopsis vancoresmycina. Taxonomy (GTDB): domain Bacteria; phylum Actinomycetota; class Actinomycetes; order Mycobacteriales; family Pseudonocardiaceae; genus Amycolatopsis; species Amycolatopsis vancoresmycina. Next base: position 441,735 of record NZ_JNYY01000002.1, on the reverse strand, counting down.
GGCCGGGCCTTCCGGATGTCCTCGACCCACTTGGCGGCGGCCGGATCGGCCTCGCGCACGACGGTCAGCAGCTGGTCTCGGGCTGCGGCGACCTGCGTGGGCAGGCTCGGCGCGGTCGGTGCGCTCACGGGTTCTTCTTCGCGTAGACGGTGACGACCGGGGCGCGCAGCAGGCGGTCGTGGTCGGCGAAGCCGGTGACCTCGGTTTCCGCCACGATGCCGTCGAGCGCCGGGTCTTCGGTCGGGACCGCGCCGCCGGCTTCGTGCCGGGCCGGGTCGAACCGCTCGCCGACGGGCCGCAGGGCTTGGACGCCGATCGCGGCGAGGCCCTCCTCGAGGCGTTCGACGACGCCGCCGCTGCGGGCGCGGTCCAGCGCGTACAGGCACATCTGGATCAGTGCCTGGCGGTCCGCGAGGGCACGGTCGAGATCGCTTACCTGCTGCAAGGGGTGCACATCGGTGTCCGACGCGGCGGCACCGCGTTCGGTTCCGTCCTTGCGAAACCACGCCATGCCGACAGTCTGGCGGACTCAGCCGCCGTCCGGCGGCGAAACCGGGCGAAGGAACCGGATCAGGATCGTCCGGAGGATCGCCTGTTCGGCCGCCAGATCGAGGTCCCGGTCGAGACTGGCCCGCGAAATCATCGCGTCGATCAGCCCGGCGACCCAGCCCGCGGCCGCACGCGGGGCGACGCCGGGGTCGATCAGCCCGGCGACGGCGGCGCGGGTGACCAGCACGGCGAGGCCGTCCCGGAGGGCGGCGTCGTTGCGCCGGATCAGCTCGGCGAACTCGGCGTCGCGGGCCGCTTGGGCGGCGGCCTCCAGCACGAGCCGGACGACCGCGGGGTGCGCGAGCTGGCCGGCCAGTTCGGCGACGACGTCGAGCAGCGCCGCCAGCGGGTCGTCCGTCCTCGCCGCGGCGGCCAGGCGCTCGGCCGTCTCGGCGGCGTCGTCGGTGAAGATCGCCGTGAACACCGCGCGCTTGCTGGGGAAGTAGTGGAAGAGGCTGCCGGAGCTGATGCCCGCGGCCCGGCAGATGTCCGCCGTCGTCGTGCGCTCGAAGCCCTTCTCGGCGAAGCAGCCTGCGGCGGCGTCGACGATCGCGCGGCGCTTCGCCGCGCGCTTGGCCGGGTCGACGGTCCTCATCGCTCGACCGGCTCGTCCTGCCAGGGGTAGCCGTGCTCGGCGAAGGCGGGCGCCAGCTCGCGGCCGGTGAGGTCGGTCTTCTCGCGGGCGATCTCCCGGCCGTCGGTGGTGCGCAGGACGAGTTCCTTGCCGTCGAGGTAGACGGCTTCGAGCTCGGCCTCGATGCGGCGGGTCCGGTCGCCGCGGACCAGCGTGACGCGGGTCGGCGACACCGTGACGACCAGCCGATCGCGGGCCCAGATCGCGGCGAACACCAGCCCGAGCACCAGCCCGCCGGCGACCGCGGCCAGCGTCGCCCACGGCTGCGGCAGCTTCGTGAGCACCTTGAACACGCCCTGGAACGGGAAGGCGGGCAGGTCGCCGACCCAGGCGGCGACGGCCCAGACACCCACGCCCAGCGCGCCGCCGATGAGCGGGCAGCCGATCCAGGACCCGGTGCGCAGCCACGGCGGCTCGTCGACGGTCGTCTCCATGCCGCTCATTATCCGACCGCGTGCTCGGTTTATGAAAGCCGGGTCTCAGACCAGTTCGTCGATCACCGTGCGCAGGACCACTTCCAGGCCCGGGCCGTCCTCGGCGAGGCGGGACGAGACCAGCAGCTGGTCGTCGGCCGTGCGCAGCCAGATGGCGCCGGCGACCGAGATCTCGATGACGTTCAGGCGGAACGGGTACGCGCGGCGACCCAGCCGCACTTCAGCCTCGCGCACCAGCTGGCCGAGCCGCTCGCTGGCGACGATCTGCCTGCGGTAGAAACCGGGCGCCCACGGCGTCCCGCCCATCGGCTCGCCCGCGCCGCGCAGCGCGGGGCCGCGCGCGTTGGCGAAGTGGCGGGCCGCGGCCGGGCCGAAGAAGTCGACCGCCTGGCGCATCGCCGAACCCACCGCGAGCGCCGGCCGGCCGTAGCGGGTGCGGGGGCTGCGCGGGTCCGGGTCCTCGCGCTGGCGGAGGAAGGCCAGCAGGTCGACCCACCAGTCGGCCCACTGGGCCTGGACGGCCGCGCGGTCGACCCCCGGCGGGACGTGCACCGGGACCTGCGGCTCCACCGGCGGCAGCACCTGGCCCTCGGAAACGGACAGGGCCAGGGCATCGCGGATGTACAGCGCGACGTCGATCTCGCTCTCGCTGCCCCAGCTCGCTCGCCAGGAAGTCGTGTTTTCTAGGCGCACGTTTTCACAGTACGCGGGGAAACGCCGTGTTCAGGAGAAGTCGGCAAGCAGAGACAAACTCAGCCCTGGGGCTCGCGGACCTGTTGCCAGATCAAGAAGTACGCCCGGTGCACGACGTGCGCGACGCGGCTCTGCGCCGGCGTCGCGCCGAAGGACGCGAAGGAGCGCCACCAGCCCGCCCGCTCGAGGGCGTGCGCGGCCAGTTCCGGCCGCGGGGCACCGGGCTTGCCGAGCTGGGCGCCGATGTCGGCGTTGCTGCCCACCCGCAGGACCTCTTCGGAGAGGTCCTCCGGCATGTCGACCGCGCCGGACGCGACCAGCGTCAGCGCTTCGAGCAGCCGCAGCTGGTGGGCCTCGGGCTTGGCGAGCAGGACCTCGATGGCGTCGTGGACGCGCTGGCGTTCCGCCGGGTCGCCCGAGGCGTGCGCGAGCGCGGTCACCGACGCCAGCGCCGCGGCCGCCTTGATGCCGTCGGCGCGGGCGGCGAACACGATCGACAGCCGCTGCCGGACCGCTTCCAGGCCGGACGCGTCGAGCAGCGATCGCCGCAACGCGCCCGCGGTGATCTCCGGTTCCTTGCGGATGGCCTCGACGGCGTGCGAGACGCCGAACAGGTCGAGCTTCTCCAGCAGCCGCAGCCGGGTGCCCGCCGGGACGTCGCACTCCCAGCTGGTGAAGATGTCGGCCGAGATCAGCATGGTCTGCAGGACGTCGTCGTCGAGGACGGCGAGCTGCCGCAGGGCCTCGGCGTCGGCGGAGGTGAAGCCGCCGGACTCGGCGGATTCGGCGATCAGGCCGATCACCGGCAGCACGTCGGCGACGCGCGGCTTCAGCGTCGACGCCTGCTTCTCGGCGAGCAGGGTCGCGGCCTTCCAGACGTCGCCGCCCGCGCCGTCGACCGACTCGGGCGCGATGGTGTCGGCCTTGTTGAGCACGGCGATCGCGTTGACCGGGCCCGCCTCGCGGCTCGCGGTGGCCGCGGTGAAGGCGGCGAGGGCCTGCTGGTCGTCCGCGCGGACGCCCTGGGTGACGACGTAGAGGACGGCTTCCGCGCCGGCGACGGCGTTGCGCGAGGTGTCGTCGAGCTCGTCGGAGCCCTCATCGTCCTCTTCTTTGCGGTGCTTCGCCGCGCCCAGCAGCTGCTCGGTGCGGGACACCGAAGCGGCGTCGAGCGAGCCGAGGCCGGGGGTGTCGATCACCGTCATGCCCTGCAGGACGGCGTTGGTCAGGTACGCCTCGATGTGCGACACCTGCTCGATGTCGACGCCGAGCTCGGCCGGGATCATGCCGTCGGCGGCGAACGGGAGCACCTGCTTGCGGCCGTCGGCGAAGACGATCTCGACACGGTCGACCGTGCCGTACTGGAACCGGGTCACCAGCCGGGTGCACTCACCGATGTCGGTCGGCGCGACCCGGCGCCCGATCAGCGCGTTGACCAGCGTGGACTTGCCCGACTTGATCCGGCCGGCCACGGCCACCTGCAGCGGCGCGCCGAGCCGGCGCAGCACCTCGGCGAACCCGGCGGCGGTGCGCGCGGAGACCTGCGACTGCAGGCGGTGGCACAGGTTGGCCACCGACATCGACAGCGGACCCGCGAGCCGGCCCTGCTCGGGTGACGTCACGGCCCCCAGTCCTCCCCGGTCGAAGCGACAACCCGTGAATCGTGCCATGGGCCTCATCCCGAGGTCGCACCCAAGGTGGTCCCGCCGACCGACGCGCGATCTCCGCCGCGCGACCTAGGGTTGGGTGGTGCGACGGCTGAGTCTCTGGATGCGTGCCCACCCCATGGCGGGCGACACCGTGCTGGCCGTCCTGCTCGGCCTGGTCGACATGCTGCTGTTCGCCGCCGACGGGTTCGCCGAGATCGCCGAGATGCCGCCCTGGTACATCGCCGTGCCGGTGAACATCGCCATGGTGGCGCCGCTGGTGTTCCGGCGGAAGTCGCCGCTGTGGTCGGCGTACGTCGTGCTGGTGATCGGTGTCGTGCACGAAACGCTCCAGCTCGGCATCTCCAGCGTCGCCGCGCTGGCGATGAGCATCTACTCGGTCGTCGTCTACGCGGGGCGGCGGCCGGGGCTGGTGTACGTCGGTGCCGTCATCGCCGGGTCGGCCCTGCAGCTGGCGCTCGGCCCGGCGGACGAGCTCCTGATCTCGGCGCTGTTCCTGGCGTTCGGGATCGCCCTGTGCTGGACCCTCGGCGAGTTCGTCGGGGCCCGGCGCGCCTACGACGTGGAAGTGGAGGCCAGGTTGCACCTGCTCGAGACCGAACGGGACCAGGCCACCCGGATCGCGGTGGCCGAGGAGCGCGGGCGGATCGCGCGCGAGCTGCACGACGTCGTCGCGCACGCGGTGAGCGTCATGGTCGTGCAGGCCGACGGCGCGTCGTACGCGCTCCAGAGCAACCCCGAGCTCGCTCAGCGGGCCCTGCAAACGATTTCCGAGACCGGCCGCGGCGCGCTCGGCGAGCTGCGGCGCCTGCTGGACGTGCTCCGCAGCGACGACGCCGACGGCGAGCCACGGGTGCCGCAGCCGGACGCGCACGCCCTCGCCGAGCTGGCCGACCGGATGCGCACCGCCGGCGTGCCGGTGGAGCTGGAGCTCGGCGAGCTCGGCGACCTGCCGGCCGGTGTCTCGCTCGGGATCTACCGGATCGTGCAGGAGTCGCTGACGAACACGCTGAAGCACGCCGGGCGCGGCGCGACCGCGTCGGTGCGGGTCCAGCGCACCGGCGACCTGGTGGAGGTGCTGGTGTCCGACGACGGCGCCGGCGTCGGGCAGCTGGTCCCGGCCGGGCGGCGCGACCCCCGGCTGCCGGGCGGCAACGGCTTGATCGGCATGCGCGAACGCGCGCACGTGTACGGCGGAACGTTGGACGTGGGCCCGGCTCCGGGCGGTGGATGGCAGGTCCGCGCGGCCCTGCCGGTTAGGTTGGACAAGTGATCCGGGTGGTGGTCGTCGACGACCAGGAACTGATGCGCGTCGGGTTCCGGATGGTGCTGGGTGCGCAGGCCGACATCGACGTCGTCGGCGAGGCGGGCGACGGCGCGCAGGCCATCGAGCTGGCCGCGCAGCTGCGGCCCGACGTCGTGCTGATGGACGTCCGGATGCCGGTGCTCGACGGCGTCGAGGCGACGAAGCGGATCGTCGCCGCGGGCACCGCCCGTGTGCTGGTGATGACGACGTTCGACCTCGACGAGTACGTCTACGCGGCGCTGCAGGGCGGCGCGAGCGGGTTCCTGCTCAAGGACACCCAGCCCGACCACCTGGTCTCGGCGCTGCGCGCGGTCGCTTCGGGCGACGCGGTGGTGTCGCCGTCGGTGACCCGCCGCCTGCTGGACCGGTTCGTCGGCACCGGCGGCTCGCCGATGCGGGACACCGCCGAGCTGGACGTGCTCACCGACCGCGAGCGCGAGGTGCTCGTGCTGATCGCCAAGGGCATGTCGAACCTGGAGATTGCCGAGGCCCTGTTCCTGTCCGAGGCGACGGTGAAGACGCACGTCGGTCGGATCCTGGCGAAGCTGGAGCTGCGGGACCGGGTGCAGGCGGTGGTGCTGGCCTACGAAACCGGTCTCGCGCGCCCCGGTCTCGGCTGAACCGTCAGAGCCGGGTGGCCGCGCGGACCAGGGCGGCGAGGGCCAGGGAGCGGCTGTGCGGCGGCCACGCGATCACCGTCGTCACCGTCGGCGCGTCCGTGACCGGCACGGCGACCAGGCCCTCGAGCAGGTTGGCGCGGCTGGACTCGGGCATGACCACCGTGGTGCGGCCGAGCGCGATCAGCTGCAGGAGCTGGGTCTGGTTGCGGACTTCCGCGCCGGGGCCGTCGGGGTAGCTGCCGTCGGGGCCCGGCCAGCGGGCCAGCGGCAGTTGCGGCAGCGAACCGACCTCGGCGAGCCGGAGGTGGGGCCGCCCGGCCAGCGGGTGCGCGGCGGGGAGGATCGCGATCTGTCCCTCGGTGCGCAGGGTTTCGGTGTCGAGGCCGGCCGTCGAGTCGAAGGGCTCGTGCAGCAGGGCGACGTCGGCCCGGCCGTCGTGCAGCGCCTGCTGGGGCTGGGACTCGCAGAGCAGCAGGTCGACGGGGACCGCGCCCGGCTCGGCCGCGTACGCGTCGAGCAGTTTCGCCAGCAGTTCGCCGGAGGCGCCGGCTTTGGCGGACAGGACGAGCGTGGCCGGAGTCGTCGCGGCCGCCCGGGTGCGCCGCTCCGCCGCGGCCAGCGCGCCGAGGACCGCCCGGCCTTCGGCCAGCAGCACGGATCCCGCGCCGGTGAGCGTCACCTTGCGGCTGGTGCGTTCCAGCAGCGCCACGCCGAGCCGCCGCTCGAGCTGGGCGATCGTCCGCGACAGCGGCGGCTGGGCGATGCCGAGGCGTTCGGCGGCCCGGCCGAAGTGCAGTTCCTCGGCGACCGCGACGAAGTACCGCAGCTCCCTCGAGTCCACCCGCCCAGGCTACCCGCAGCACCGATACCACCGGGGTATCGTCGCTCGTCACGCCGGGTGTTGGTGCCTCGCCGGAGCCCGCCGATGATCGGGGCATGAACGAACGGACGGTCGCGCTGGTCACCGGCGCGAACAAGGGAATCGGCTTCGAAATCGCGGCCGGCCTCGGCGCCCTGGGCGTGCGCGTCGGCATCGGAGCGCGCGACGAGCAGCGCCGGGAGGACGCCGTGGCGAAGCTGCGCGCGGCCGGCGTCGACGCCTTCGGCGTGCCCCTCGACGTCACCGACGACGCGAGCGTGGCGGCCGCCGCCGCCCTCCTCGGGGGACGGCTCGACGTGCTGGTCAACAACGCCGGCGTCGCGGGGGCGTGGCCGGACGAGCCGTCGGCCGTCACGCCGGAGAACCTGCGGGCGGTGGTGGAGACCAACGTGATCGGCGTCGTCCGGGTCACCAACGCGATGCTGCCCCTGCTGCGCCGCTCCGGGCGCCCGCGGATCGTCAACCAGTCCAGCCACGTCGCGTCGCTGACGTTGCAGACCACGCCGGGCGCCGACCTCGGCGGCGTCAGCGGGGCGTACTCGCCGTCGAAGACGTTCCTCAACGCGATCACCATCCAGTACGCCAAGGAACTGGCCGGCACGCCGATCAAGATCAACTGTGCCTGCCCCGGCTACGTCGCCACCGACCTGAACGGCTTCCACGGCACCAGCACGCCCGCGGACGGCGCCAAGATCGCCGTCCGGCTCGCCACCCTGCCCGACGACGGCCCGACCGGCGGGCTCTTCGACGACGCCGGGGACGTGCCCTGGTGACGGCGGTCAGCGGTAGCCGTCCGGCGGAGTGGCCGCCGGGTCCTTGCCCGCGTTGCGGACTTCGGTGAGCCAGCGGCCGAAGTCCGGGCGGTCGCCGTCGACGTCGGTGTAGCCGTACTCCTTCATCAGCGTCCACGACGCCAGTGTCTGCCCGGCGAAGCGAGCGACCTCCGGGTCCTGCGCCAGGGCCGCGACGCCGCGGGCCAGCAGGTACGGCGTCTCGGAGATCTTGAAGTCGACCGGGGCCAGCTTGCCGACCGCGTCGCGCCAGTTGGCCTCGGTGACCTCGAAGTGGTCGAGCATCGACTCCGACCGCAGGAAGCCCGGCGTCACCGCGAGGCCGACGCAGTCGTTCTTCTCCAGCTCCACGCCGAGGGCCCGGCCGAGCGCGCGGATGCCGCACTTGGCCAGGTAGTAGGGGAGACCGGCGCCGACGTAGTCGTCGTTGTCGCCGTCGGTCACCTCCAGGACCAGGCCGCGGCGGTCGACCACCAGCGGCAGCAGCTTGTGCAGCGCGATCAGGTGCGTGTCGAGGGCGTTGTGCGTCAGGTTGAGCGCGTCATCAAGGGGCGTCTCCCAGAACGGCGCGTCGAAGTGGAAGTACATGTCGCCGCCCCAGACGTCGTCGACCAGGATGTCGATTCCGTCCACTTCGGACTCGATGCGGGCCTTCAGTGCGTCCACATCGGACACCGAGGTGAAGTCGCAGCGGACGACGACCGCGCGGCCGCCGGCCGCTTCCACCAGTTCGCCGGTTTCCTCGATCGTCTCCGGGCGCTTCATCGGCGACACCGTTTCGCGGGTCGTGCGGCCGGTGACGTACACCGTCGCTCCCGCGCGGCCCAGCTCCACCGCGATCGCCCGGCCACACCCGCGCGTCGCTCCGGTGACCACCGCGACCTTGCCCTGCAAACTCAGTGGTGAATTCGATTCGTTCGCAAGCTCACTCATGCGTCCTCCCGTCCCCGCCACGCGGACAGCACCGCGTCGACGTCCTCCGCCAGCCGGTCGGCCAGCCGCCCGTGCGGCCGGATCGACCAGTCGATCGACACCCCGTTGATGACGCCGAGCACCGCACGGGCCGCTCGCGGCACGCTCGGCGCGTGCGGCAGCGAAGCCGCCGCCGCGCGCACGAGCCGCCGCAGTTCCGCTTCCACCGCCGTGAAGTGCTCGCCCAGCAGCGACCGCAGCACCGGGTCCCCGATGTCCACGCCGAGCTGGCCCAGGTGGTTCGCCGCTTCTTCGGCGTCCCCGAGCACCGCGTAGACCGACACCGCCGCGGCCCGCAGGCCGTCGACCGGGTCGTCCACCCGTTCCGCGCTCTCCCGCATCTGCTCGACCGCCCGCCGCGTGGCCCGCCGGCTCATCGCCTGCAGCAGACCGCTCTTCGAGCCGAACCGCTGCGCGACCGTGCCGACCGAAACCCCGGCCTCCGCCGCCACCTGCGCCAGCGTGAAACCGGGGCCACAGCGGCCGATCACGGTCTCCGCCGCGGCCAGCAGCCGCTCGTCGGTGATGCTCCTCGGCCGGGCCACGCCATTATTGAACCACAGTTCATTAATTACTTCGAATCAGAACCTTGTTCTGGTTAGGACGGCGCCACGGACCGCAGCTCGCCCACCTGCGGCGACCGTCGCGCCGGCCGACGGCTGAACAAGGTTCTCAGGGTCGACTCAGGGTCATCACGGATCGCGCATCGGCCGAAGAGCCAGCAAGGTACTACTCAGGTAGGGGGAGGGGTTCGGCCTCCAGGGTGACGCGCGAACCACCCCAGACCCGCGACGATGAACGCGTCGTAAGCGAGGGGCGGAAGAGGAGCAGCCATGATCGAGGCAACCGGCCTCACCAAACGGTACGGAAAGACACTGGCGGTGAACAACCTGTCGTTCTCCGTGGCCGCGGGTCAGGTCACCGGCTTCCTCGGCCCGAACGGGGCGGGCAAGTCCACCACCATGCGGATGATCCTGGGCCTGGACAACCCGACGGGCGGCCAGGTCACCATCGGGGGCAAGAAGTACCACGACCTCAAGGAGCCGCTGCGCACCGTCGGCGCGCTGCTCGACGCGAAGTGGGTGCACCCGAACCGCTCGGCGCGCGCCCACCTGCTGTGGATGGCGAAGGCCAACCGCATCCCGGCGGCCCGCGTCGACGAGGTACTCGAAATCGTCGGCCTGACCAGCGTCGCCGGCAAGCGCGCCGGCGGGTTCTCGCTCGGCATGTCGCAGCGGCTCGGCATCGCGGCCGCCCTGCTCGGCGACCCCGAGGTGCTGCTGTTCGACGAACCGGTGAACGGCCTGGACCCCGAGGGCATCCTGTGGATCCGGAAGTTCATGCACCGGCTGGCCGAGGAAGGCCGCACCGTTTTCGTGTCGAGCCACCTGCTTTCGGAGATGGCGCTGACCGCCAGCAACCTCGTGGTGATCGGCCGAGGCCAGCTGATCTCGCAGTCCTCGACCGAGGACTTCGTCTCCCGCGCCGCGGAGAACACCGTCAAGGTCCGCTCGCCGCAGCTGGCCGAGCTCCGCGACGCCCTGCAGCGCGCCAGCGCCGGCGTCACCGGGGACGACAAGGCGCTCGTGGTGTCGGGGATGGACAGCGACAAGATCGGCGAAATCGCCGCCGCCGGCCGGATCGTGCTGCACGAGCTGAGCCCGCAGACCGGCTCGCTGGAGCAGGCCTTCATGCAGATCACCGGCGACTCCGTCGAGTACCACACCGGCCTCGACGCCGAGGCGCAGCACGTGCTCGAGTCCGCCAAGTAACCGGGGAAACCAAGATCATGAACCTGCTCGCGGTCGAACGCATCAAACTGTTCAGCACCCGCTCGCCGTGGTGGTGCGCGCTCATCACCGTCGCCCTGTCCGTCGGCTTCGCGGCCATCCTGGCCGGCGCGACGCCCACCGACGAACCCATCGCGCTGTCGGCCACCCAGTTCGGCGGCTCCCAGTTCGGCATCGCCGTCGTCATGGTGCTCGCCGCGCTCGCGGTGACCACCGAATACCGCTTCAACACCATCCGCACGACGTTCCAGGCGGTGCCGCACCGCTCGCCGGCGCTGGTCGCCAAGGCCGTCGTCGTCGCGCTGGTGGCGCTGGTGATCGGCGAGATCGGCGCGTTCGGTGCGCTGGGCCTCGCCATGCTCATGCGGCCGGACGACCACCTCGGCCTGCACACGACGCAGGACTGGCTGAACGTCGCCGGGCTCGGCCCGGTGTTCGCCATCAGCGCCGTGCTCGCGGTCGCGCTGGGCATCCTGATCCGGCACAGCGCGGGCGCCATCGCCCTGCTGCTCATCTACTACTTGGCCGTCGAGGAGCTGGTCCAGCTGATCCCGAAGGTCGGGCACCACATCCACGAGTGGCTGCCGTTCAACGTGGCGAACAAGTTCCTGCGCGGCTCCGTGGTCGTGGACGGCCCGGCGCCGTCCGACTCGCCGCTGAGCCCCGGCTGGGCGCTGGCGTACTTCGCCGGCATCGCGATCGTGTTCCTGCTCGTCGCGCTCGGGGTCGCGAAGAAGCGGGACGCATAAAGGGGGAACAAGGGGATAAGGGGAAACCGGGAGTCCGGGTCGCGCTGTCGGGGGGCGACCCGGATTCCCGTTTCGCAGTAGGCTTCCGGTGACGGACGAGGGAGCCCCATGATCGAAGCGACCGCGCTGACCAAGCGGTACGGCGCCACCACGGCGGTCAACGAGCTGACGTTCACCGCGCAGTCCGGGCGCGTAACCGGCTTCCTCGGCCCGAACGGGGCCGGCAAGTCCACGACCATGCGGCTGATCCTCGGCCTCGACCGCCCGGACGCGGGCACGGTGCTCGTCGACGGCGTCCCGTACCGCGAGCTGGAAGATCCACTCAGGACGGTCGGCGCGATGCTCGACGCCACCTGGCGCCACCCCGGCCGCAACGGGCGTGACCACCTGCGGTGGCTGGCCGCGACCAACGGCATCCCGGACAAGCGCGTCGACGAGGTGCTGGCCCTGGTCGGGCTGACGAGCGTCGGCAAGACGCGCGTCCTGCAGTACTCGCTCGGCATGCAGCAGCGGCTCGGGATCGCCGCCGCGATGCTCGGCGACCCGCGCGTGCTGCTGTTCGACGAGCCGGTCAACGGCCTCGACCCGGAGGGCATGGCGTGGATCCGGCAGCTGCTGCACGCGCTGGCCGCCGAAGGGCGGACCGTCTTCGTGTCCAGCCACCTGCTGCCCGAGATGGCGCAGACCGCGCAGGACCTCGTCGTGATCGGCCGCGGCCGGCTGATCTACCAGGGCACGATGGACGACTTCGTCGCCCGGACGAGTGAACACGGCGTGCGGGTGCGCACCCCGCACGCCGACGAGCTGCGGGCGGCCCTGACCGGCCAGGCCGAGTTCACCGAGACCGGCGGCGCGTTCGTCGTGTCCGGAATGGACAGTGACCGGATCGGGCAGCTCGCCTTCGACGCCGGCGCGACCCTGCACGAGCTGAGCCCGATCACCGGCTCGCTCGAGCAGGCCTACCTCGACCTCACGCACGAGGCCGTCGAGTTCGCCACCCCGGAGGCCGTCCAGTGACCACGTCGACGAACCTCCTGCGCGCCGAGCGCATCAAGCTCTTCAGCACGCGCGCGCCGTGGTGGTGCCTGGCCATCGCGCTCGTCGCGCCGCTCGGCTTCACCGCGCTGTTCTTCGCGCTGGCCGGGCCGGAAATCCCGCCGACGGTCGGCAACACCCAGCTCGCGAGCGGCAACGGCCGGACCGTGCTGCTCGTCCTCGCCGTGCTCGCGACGGCGTCGGAGTTCAACTGGGGCACCATGCGCCTGACGTTCCAGGCCGTGCCCAGCCGCGTCCCGGCGCTGCTGGCCAAGGCCGTGGTCGTCAGCGCGGTCGGCGCCGTGCTCGGGCTCGTCGTCGGCTTCGGCTCGTGGGCGCTGGCCTCGCTGGTGCAGCCGGAGGCCAACCTGGCGCTGCACACCGGCGCGGACTGGCGCTCGGTGCTCGGCCAGAGCCTGGTCTTCCTGTTCACCGCGGTGGCCGGCGTCGGCGTCGCGCTCCTGCTGCGCAGCGTCGCCTTCGCGTTGACCATCGTCCTCGTCTGGACGCAGGTGCTGGAAGGCGTCATCCTCTTCATCCCGGGCATCGGCAAGCACGTCTACCAGTGGATGCCGTTCCACGCGGCCGACCAGTTCGTCGGCGCGGGCGGCTTCGCCGGCGGCGCGCTGCAGCTGCCCTCGCCCGCGCTCGGCCCGTGGGGCTACCTCGGCTACTTCGCGGCGATCAGCGTGGCGCTGCTGGCGGCCGGGGTGCTCGTCACGGCCCGCCGCGACGCGTGATCGCGGTCTCATACCGCAAAAATCCGTGTTAAGACGAGATGAAATGGCTGTGGCTTCTCTCACAGCCGCCGGACATACTGCTATGACCAGGCAATATTCGAAGTGAGCACCGGAACCGTCTAGCTCCCCTGGAGGTGAATCTTGACGGTGGACACCGGGCAAGAATTGGGCGGCACGATTCCCCGAGCCCGCGTCGAAGACGACGCCCCCCGGCTCGAACCCATGCTGGACCTCGAATGGTCGCGGGCGATCGAACTCCCGCAGGCCGCCATGACGGCGGCGACGCCGGCCGAACTCCGCCGGGCGTGGGTGCACCGCGCGCCCGAAGACAGCGTCCTGGCCCTGTTCCGCGCTTCGGCCGGGATGGCGGGCCCGATCCCCGCGCCGTGGTGGCTGCGCGCGGTCGCCGACGGCAAGCTCGATTCGCGGGAACAGGGTTTCCGCGTCGAGGACCGGATCGCGCAACTGCTCGGCAGGCGCCCGGGGTGGGAATTCGTCCCCTGGGCCGCGGACGGTGAATCCGGGTACTGGGAGTTCATGCCCTCCGAACGCGGCAAATCGGGGCACGCGATTCCCACCACGGTGATGAACACCGACCGGCACGAGGGCTGGATCGACGTCCTCCCGGCGCACACCGGGCCGACGCCGGACCCGATCCCGATCGCCGGGCTCGCCGGACTGCGGTCACGTCTCGGGGTCATCGAAGCCGTTCGTTAACCTCGCTGAGTGGAAAACGAGGACGGACGTCGGCTGCGCAGCGTGGTCAGTTACGTCAAGCGCGGTGGCCGGATGACCGTCGGGCAGCAGCGGGCGTGGGAAGACCACTGGCCGCGGCTGGGCCGCACGGTGAGCGAGCTGCCCCCGGGGCCGCTCGACTTCACCGCGTGGTTCGGCCGCGAGGCGCCGGTGATGCTGGAGATCGGCTCCGGCATGGGCGAGACGACGTCGCAGCTGGCCGCCGCGGCGCCCGAGCTGAACTACGTCGCGGCCGAGGTCTACGACCCGGGCCTCGGCCAGCTGATGCTGCGCGCCGAGAACCTCGGCGTCGAAAACCTGCGGCTGCTGCACGGTGACGCCGTTGTCCTGCTGACCGAGCACGTCGAGCGGGACACGCTGCACGGCGTGCGGCTGTTCTTCCCCGACCCGTGGCCGAAGAAGAAGCACCACAAGCGGCGGATCGTTTCGCCGTCGTTCGCCGCGCTCGTGGCGTCGCGGCTCGCCCCGGGCGGCACCTTCCACATGGCGACCGACTGGGAGAACTACGCCGAGCAGATGCTCGAAGTGTGCTCCGCGGAGCCTTCGCTGAAGAACCGGTACGACGGCTGGGCACCACGGCCGGAGTGGCGGCCGGTGACGAAGTTCGAGCAGCGCGCGGACGTCGAAGGCCGCGTCTCGCACGACCTGATCTTCGAAAAGCGGTCGTGAGTGTTTAGACGAGTTAGAACCCGCCTAAACACTCACGACCTCCCTCTGTACCCCCGTATCCGCCCCTCCCCCGACAGAGGGGCGGACGCCTATTCGTCGGCCAGCGGTTCGGCCTGGACCCGCTTCAACGCGGGCGTGCAGACCGACGCGCCGAGCAGGGCCACCCCGACCCCGAGCACGACCGGCGCCAGGATCCACGGGCTGAGCACGATGCCCCGCTCGTCGACCATGCTGAACAACCCAACGCCGACGAGTACCCCGACGATTCCCGCGCCGATGGTGGCGACCAGTGCGGGCAGCGCGGCCTCCATCCGCAACGCCCTCGCCAGCACCCGCACCGGGGTGCCCGCGGCCATCAGCGCCCCGAAGGTGCGGCGGCGGTCCATCACCGAGCCCGCGGTCGCGACGGCGGCACTGCAGCCGGCCAGGATCCCCGCCGCGAGCAGCCCGATCACCGTGACGCGGCGCAGGTCGCCGAGCTCGGTCTGCTGGTTGAACAGGTACTGGTCGCGGCTGCCGATCTCGGCGCCGGCCGCCGGGCCGGCCAGCGCCGTCCGGACGATCTCGCGGTTCGCGCCGGTGGTCGGCGCGACGATCGTGTAGTCCTTCGGCGTCAGGCCGTCCGGCAGCGCGGCCGGGTCGATCACGAACGAGCCGGACAGGTCGGCGTCGGGGTACTTGACGGTTTCCACCCGCGTTCCCGACTTCGCGGCCATCGCCGGGCCCTCCCAGGCCGGGGCGAGCTGGTACTGCGCGAGGTCGATCGCCGCGTCGCCGAAGACGGCCGGGCCGCCCGTGCAGTTCTCCGGCGTCAGGCCGAAGCGGGTCAGCTTGACGGCGTCGGCGCAGGTCATCACCAGCGCGCGGTGGCCGTAGCGGTTGTCGCCGGTGCCCTTGACCAGGTAGACCTCGCCGACCGCGACCGCCTTCTCCGGCTGGCCGTACTTCTGCAGGGAGGCGTTGGCCTGGTCGACGATCTTGCCCGCGTGCTCGTGGTCGGTGTCGACGTAGAGCACGGAATCGGCGAACGACCGCCCGCCACCGGCCATCGACTCGAACGTCGGCAGCAGCGTCAGCGCCATCGACCCGGCGAACACCGCGAGCACGATCCCGGCGGAGGAGCGGTAGGCGCCCTTCGGGTCGTCACGCAGGCGGCGGCCGGCGAGCAGCGCGGACGGGCGCCGCCAGATCCGGACGAACGTGCCGCCGACCGCCGACGTCACCCACGGCCCGACGATCGCGGCCGAGCCGACCAGGAAGAACAGCCCCGCCATGACCAGGCCGATGCCGCCGAAGTCCTTCGCCGTCGTCACCGCGATGAGGAAGAACGCCCCGGCGGCGGGCAGCGCCAGCAGCCGCCACCAGTGCAGCGGCTTCTTCGTGTGGCCGCCGGTCGCGAACAGCGGGTTCTTCAGCACGCGGCGCAGGCCGAGGACGCCGGCCAGCACCACGAGCACCGGGATGGCCACCACGATGAACACCGTCAAGCCGGTCGGCAGCGCGAAGTCGGCCGGGAGCCAGGTGCCGCCGGCCCACGGCACGAACGACGCGAGGCCGTGCAGCGCCGGGCTGATCAGCAGGCCGAGCAGGGCGCCGATCCCGGCCGACAACGTCGTCTCGGCGGCCACCATGTTCGTGACCTGCCCCGGCGTCGCCCCGGCCAGCCGGATCGCGGCCAGCCGCCGCTCCCGCCGGGCGGCGGTCAGCCGGGCCGACGACGCGACCAGCACCAGGCTCGGCACCAGCAGCACGATGATCCCGACCCAGGACAGCAGCGTGAGCAGCGCGTCCGCGCTCGCCTTCCCGCTCGGGAAGCCGGCCACCTTGTCGGCGCGCTGCGGCATCGCGTCCGGCGTGTGCCCGGTCAGCGCGACGAGCTGCTCCGGGAACCGGAGGCCCGCCTCGCCGAGCGCGCCGACGGGCTTGCCGAACCGGTCGCCGAGCCGCTCGGCCGGACTGGCCTGCAGGAGCCGGCCCAGCGCGGGCGACACGACGGTCTCCCCGGGGCCGGGCAGCTGCGGCACGCCCGGCGGCAGCTGGATCGACCCCGGCGTCGCCCCGGGCGCCACCGCGATGTCGACGCGGACGATCTGCTTGCCGTCGAAGTAGTCCTTCGACGAAGAGAAGAGCAGGTTGACCGGGCCGTCGGAGCCGTGGCTGTAGAAGTTCTCGCCCTGCCAGAGGGCACGCTGCTCGCGGTTCTGCGTGGCGAACGGCAGCGTCGCCAGCAGCAGCACCAGCCCGGTCGCGACGGCCACCCCGACCGCGGTGAGGATCGCCGACGTCCGGGTCCGCCGGTCCACCTTCAGCACCCGCAGGGCGAGCTGGAGCGAGTTCACGCCGCCAGCCTCGTCGCGATCAGGCCGTCGCGGATGGCGACGGTCTTGGGCATCGACTCGGCCAGCTCGCGGTCGTGGGTCACCACGATCACCGCGGCGCCGGTCTCGTGCGCGGCGCCGAGGAGGGCGTCCATCGTCTCGCGGCCGGTGCGCGTGTCGAGCGCGCCGGTCGGCTCGTCGGCGAAGATCACCTTCGGCCGGTGGGTCAGCGCCCGCGCGATCGCGACGCGCTGGGCCTCGCCGCCGGATAGCTCACCGGGGCGGCGCTTCTCCTTGCCGGCCAGGCCGAGGCGCGCGAGCCACTGGCGGCCGGCGTCGATGGCCTCCTTGCGGCCGAGCCCGGCCAGCAGCGACGGCAGCGCGACGTTCTCTTCGGCCGACAGCTCCGCGACCAGCATCCCCGACTGGAAGACGAACCCGAACTCGGTGCGGCGCAGCTCGCTGCGCTTCTTCTCGCCGAGGTGGTCGATCCGCTGCCCGGCCAGGAAGATCTGCCCGTCGTCGGCCTTGAGGATGCCGGCCAGCACGTGCAGCAGCGACGTCTTGCCGGAGCCGGACGGCCCGACGATGGCGACGGCGTCCCGCGGCTGGATGTCGATGTCGATGCCGGCCAGGGCGAACTGGGTGCCGTAGCGCTTCACCAGCCCGCGGCCGGAGAGCACCGGGCCGTTCGTCGCATGTGGAGTGTTCGGGTCCACGAGGTTCTCCCTGTCGGTTCGGATCTTGACGCCGATGAGCCTCGCGGAAACCACGGGGTGTCCACTTCGGGCAGACGGCCAGTCACGCACCGGCCCGCATCGGCCGATCGGCCGAGGGAGCGCGGGCCACTCGGCCAAGGTGCGGGCACCGGGGAATCACGTAACGTCACGTTGTGCCCGCCGCGCCCCCCTCGAACACGCTCTCCACCCGCGCCGCCGCCCTGGTGCGGCGCATCGGCGTGCCCTCCGCCGTCCTGTACGCCGCCCTGCTGTTCGACGTCGTCTTCACGACGCAGGCGGCACTCGACGACCACGGCCCGCGCTTCGTCGACTTCGGCCTGCTGCCGGGGATCTTCGCGATGGCCGCCTGCGGGGTGTGGGCCCAGAAGCGGGCCGCCGTCGCCGGGGTGGCCGGCGGCGGGGTGCTGATCTTCTCCACCCTCTTCATCCACGCGCTCCACATCCCGCCGTACTCCAGCGTGCTGCCGAAGGTGACCATCACCGAGGTCGTGGCCGGGGTGCTGATGGTCTACTACGTGGCCCGCCGGGCGCGGGCGGGCGTGGCGTTCTGCGTGACCGGCTTCCTGGTCGTCGCCGGCCTGGTCGCCGTCTTCGGCCGGTACTCGGGCGTCGGCGACATCGACGGTGGCACCGCCACCCAGGCGCTGCTGTTCGGCCTGCTGCTGCTCGTCGGCCCGCTCGTGCCGGCCGTCGCGGCCCGCGACCGCAGCCCGCGCGCCGATCCGCGGAGCCGCCGGGTCCGCTGGGTGACCGAGCTCGCGCTGGGGCAGTGGCCGCTGATGGGCCTGCTCGCCTTCGCGCTGCTGTTCGAGTTCGGGTTCACGTACTCGAGCAACGCGCGCGGATTCCCGATCCTGTTCTGCTCGATCGTCTCGGCCGTGATCGCGGTCCTGTCCCCGCGGCGGCCGGCGGACGCGCTGCTCGGCCTCGCCGGGATCATGCTGCTGTCCGCGGTCGTCACGCCGTTCCTCGACCTCCGCACCTACGACTACGAAATGCCGGGCGGGGTGCCTGCCGCGCAGGTCATCGCCGGCATGGGCGTGGTCGTGAACCTGGTACGGGCCCGCGGGCTGACCCGGTCGTGGCGGCGGATCGCCGTGCTGTCGGGCGTCGTCGCGCTCGCCGCGATCCTCAACTCGTACCGGTCGCGGGGCCTGCAAGCCGATCCCGAAGTCCTGACGGTGCTGGCCTTCGCCGCGGCGCTGATGCTGGGCATCTCGATCGCCGTCGGCCTGGTGCTGCGCTCGCGGGACGCCCAGCGCACGCAGGCCGTGCAGACCGCGGTGTCCGACGCGCAGACCGCCGAGCGGATGGCGCTGGCCCGCGAGCTCCACGACGTCGTCGCCCACCACGTCACCGGGATCGTCGTGCAGGCGCAGGCGGCGCGGCTGATGGCCGAGAAGAACCCGCAGATCGCGGTGGAGGCGATGGGCCGGATCGAGAACGCCGGCGTCGAGGCGCTCGCGGCGATGCGGCGGCTGGTCCGCTCGATGCGCGGCGACGCGCCGGCCGGGTCGAGCGAGTTCAGCGAGCAGGCGACCACCGATCTCGGCGCCGACCTGCGGAAGCTGGTCGAAAGCGCCAACCACGGCGTCCCGACGTCGATGCACCTCGACCTGCCGCCGGACCTGCCGCACGAGGTCGGCCGCTCGGCCCTGCGGCTGGTGCAGGAGTCCCTGACCAACGTCGGCAAGCACGCCGCCGACGCGACCGAGGCGTTCGTCGTCGCCGAGGTGGCCGGCGATGAGCTGCACCTGCGGGTGACCGACGACGGGCGCGCCACGGCACACCGGCCGGCCGGCGGGTCGGGCGGCTACGGTCTGGTCGGCATGCGCGAACGGGTCGCGCTGCTGAAGGGCCGGCTGTCGGCCGGGCGCGGCCCGGACGGCGGCTGGCGGGTCGAAGCGTGGCTGCCGCTGGCCGCCGGAGAAGACACGGAAGGGGACGAGTGATCCGGGTACTGATCGCCGACGACCAGGAGATGGTGCGGATGGGCTTCCGCATGATCCTGGAGTCCCACGACGACATCGAAGTCGTCGCCGACGTCGCGGACGGCGTCTCGGCGGTCGCGAAGGCCCGGGAGCTGCGCCCGGACGTCTGCCTGCTCGACATCCGCATGCCGGGCCTCGACGGCCTCGAGGTGACCCGGCAGCTGGCCGGACCGGACGTGACCGACCCGCTGAAGGTGGTCGTCGTCACGACGTTCGACCTCGACGAGTACGTGCACACGGCGTTGCGCAACGGCGCGTCCGGCTTCCTGCTGAAGGACGCGGGCCCGGCCCTGCTGATCGAGGCGGTCCGCGCGGCCGACCGCGGCGACGCGCTGGTTTCGCCGCAGATCACCGTCCGGCTGCTCAAGCACTTCAACGGCGCCGGCTCCGCGAAACCGCAGGTCCCGCCGCCGGCCGAGCCGTTGACCGCGCGCGAGCTCGACGTGGTCAAGGCGGTGGCGCGCGGGCTGACCAACACCGAGATCGGCGCGGAGCTGTTCCTGTCGCTGTCGACGGTGAAGACGCACCTGGCGTCGGTGCAGGGCAAGATCGGCGCGCGGAACCGGGTGGAGACCGCGGCGTGGGCGTGGCGGAGCGGAGTCGTTTCGTGATTCCCGGTGCGTAGTATCCAGAGATGCAACGCCGTTTCCACGCCCCTGTCGTTCTCCCCGCCGACCCGTCCTGTTCGCTCCTCCGTGACGCGGTCGTCGATGTCGACGCCGATGGGCGCATTTCGTACTGCGGACCGGCGGCCACCGCCCCCGAGTCCGCCGCACCGGTCACCACCCTGACCGGCATCCTGCTGCCCGGCCTGGTCAACACGCACGCGCACAGTCCGATGACGCTGCTGCGCGGCATGGGCGGCGACCTGCCGCTGCTGCCGTGGCTCAACGAGATCATCTGGCCGGCCGAGGCCAAGCTGCGCCCGGAGGACGTCCGCACCGGCATGCTGCTCGGCTCGGTCGAGATGCTCCGCCACGGCGTCACGACCAGCGCGGAGATGTACTTCGAAGGCGAGCAGCTGGTCGACGCCGTGCTCACGACGGGCGGCCGCGTGCTGGTGGCGCCGCCGGTGATGGAGCTGCCGGGCCTGGACTGGAAGGCCCAGCTGGCCGACATCGAGCGCTGGATCGACACGGACGGCCTCCGCTTCGGCCACGGCGACCGCATCGAGCTGGGCTACGGCCCGCACTCGGCGTACATGCTGTCGGCGGAGGGCCTGCGCGCGACGGCGGAATCCGCTGTCTCGCGCGGTGCGCTGATCCAGATCCACGTCGCCGAGGCAGCGCTCGAGGACACGGCTGTGCGTGAGGCGCACGGTTCGGTGCCGGCGCTGCTGCGCGAGCTGGGCATGCTGGACGGCCGGGTGCTGGCGGCGCATTCGATCCACCTGTCGGACGACGACATCGCGCTGTACGCGGCTTACGGCGTCGGCATGGCGCACTGCCCGGGCTCGAACGCGAAGCTGGCTTCGGGCATCGCGCGGATCGCGGACCTGCGTTCCGCGGGCGTGTCCGTCGGCCTCGGCACCGACGGCCCGGCGTCCAACGACGACATCGACCTGTGGGAGGAACTGCAGCTCGCGGCGATGTTCGCCCGCCTGGCCACGGGCGACTCGACGGTGCTGACCGCGGCGGACGTGTTCCTGCTGGCCACCCGCGGCGGCGCGGCGGCTTTGGGCCGGTCCGACATCGGTTCGCTGGAGCCGGGCCGGTGGGCCGACCTGGTGCACGTCGACCTCGACGACCCGGCGTTCGCGTGCGGCATCGACGTGCCGGACGTGCAGCTGCTGTCGAACCTGGTGTGGGCGGCCGGGTCGCGGCGGGTGCGGGACGTGTGGGTCGCCGGGGAGCAGGTCGTGGCCGAGGGCGAGTCGGTGAAGGTGGACCGGGCGAAGGTGCAGGCCGGGGTGGCGGAGACCGCGGCCCGGCTGCGGGCCTAACGCGGGCGGAGGCCCGGTTCACCGGTACGGCGAACCGGGCTGACTCGCATGGATCCGGAGGGGATCAGGCAGGTCGAGCCCGAGTGTCGACGCCAACCGCGCTCATGGCGCTGACCCGCAGAAACTCGGACAAGCTCATACCTCGGGACCGAGCGGTGGACTCAAGCAGTTCGCGCTCCTCGGGGAGCAGTCTCAGTGCCACAAGTGCCGTTCGTTGCCGCTGCTCAGAACGCCGGCTACGCCCTTGAGCTTCGCGCTCATGTGACATGCCGTCTCCTCCGCTCGGATAGGCCACAGTTTGGCACATTTGCGAGCTAGCCGGGCGTACCTACGCTCAGGCGGGTCGTATTTGGCACACTGTGCGACACTACAGAGCACAATGTAGTCGTGGCCGGGCTTGACTCCGAAGGCGCCGATGAATGGTTGTCCGTACGGGACGCCGCGTCGGCACTTGGATGCAGCCCTCAAACCGTCCGTAACTGGATTCGCAACGGACGGTTAAGGGCTGAACGCTCCAGCCGAGGCGCAAGACGCGACATCTACCGAGTTCCCAGAGAATCGATCAGCGCGTACATCGCTGAGCACGGTCGGGTTTCAGACACACGATCCACTGAGAACGCTCAGGTCAGCAGCTTGATCGACGACCTCGCCAACCGGGTCCGCGCACTGGAGGGGCACCAGATCGCCGCGGCGCCCGACCAGGTCAACCTGCTCTACGCCAACCTGCGCCTCCTGGAGGTTCAGGAGGAGTACGACCGGGCACTCGAGGCGATGCTCGCAGCGGACGAACATCGACGCCAGGCGTTGAACTCGATGCGGAACGTGGCCGGCAAGTACCGCGCCGTGATCGAGCAGTTCCACCTGCCGCGAACTCCACCACCTTGACTCCCGGCGACTCAGCTTCGGCGTGTCGCTCGCGCATGATGACGCCCGCGAAGGCATACTCCCATCGGCGGTATAACCGCCGAGCCAACGTCCTGAAGCCCACGTCCAACAGAACCGATGCAGTGCACCACGGCACGTGGTGCCGTCAGGTGCGTTGGACATGGCAGCAGCGTCAAGGCACGACAAAAGAAACGGCCCCCTTGCGGGGGCCGTAAGGCCAAGGCTGCTCGCCATGGCGTGGTGTGATTTCCACTTTACACACCCAGGCAGGTGAGGACCAGGCATCTGGAAGGGGTGTGTCCTGTGCAACGTGTCATGGTCTTCATCGACGGCTTCAACCTCTACTACGGCCTGAAGCAGAAGTACGGTCGGCGATACCACTGGTTGGACCTCGAAGCTCTGGCCACGAGCCTTCTCAAGCCTTGGCAGACTTTGACCGGAGTCAAGTACTTCACGGCACGCGTACGCAATGACGCCGGCAGCCTTCAGCGGCAATCCACTTACCTGGATGCGCTGGGGGCGCACTGCGCCAACTTGGAGATCATCGACGGACGGTTCCAGGAGAAGGTCCGAGGTTGCCGACAGTGCGGCTCTACGTGGACGGGTTACGAAGAGAAGGAGACCGATGTCAGTATCGCAATCGCGCTCCTCGAGCACGGCGTGACAGATGACTTCGACACCGCCGTGATCATTTCAGGTGACAGTGACCTTTGCCCCGCGGTCCGCGCGCTCAAGCGGGTGTGTCCGGACAAGGAAGTCGTCGTCGCGTTTCCGCCGGCTCGATGGTCCCACGACCTGAAGCTAGCCGTGCTAGCCGCCTTCCCCATCGGCGTGGCCAAACTCCGCCAAGCGCAGTTACCTGTCGAGGTGATTACTGACGATGGACACACCCTGAAGCGCCCCGGCCGATGGGTATGACCCAATCTTCGCCCCGCTGACCAGGCCGAGCCTGATCCACCTCTTCGGATCGATGCCTAACGCGGGCGGAGGATGATCTCCGTCTGGTGGCTGTCCGGGGTGGCTGACACCGCCGTCACCACCGCGGTGGCCACCGAGTCCGCCTTCAGCAGGTGCGCGGTGTCGTACTCGCGGCCCTCGCCCGCGAAGATCTCCTGCTGCATCTCCGTGTCCGTGCGGCCCGGGTAGACCGAGGTCACGCGGATCTGCGGCTCCTCCTCGCGCAGGGCGTCGGCGAACGCGCGGACCGCGAACTTGCTCGCCGCGTACGGGGACCAGCCCGGGCGGGCGTTGCGGCCCGCGCCCGAGTTGATCACCACCACGTGGCCGCCCGCTGTGCGCAGGGCCGGCAGGAGCAGGCGGGTCAGCTCGACCACCGCCAGGGTGTTGACCTCGAAGTTGTCCCGCCACGCCGCCGACGACGCGTCCTCGATGCGGCCCAGGCGTGCGACGCCCGCCGAGTGGACCAGGACGTCCAGGGACGGGATGTCCGCCACCGCGGCCGCCAGTGACGCCGGGTCCGTCAGCTCCACCGGCCACGGCTGCGCGCCCGGGAGCTCCTTCGCCAGCGCGGCCAGCGCGTCGGCGTCGCGGCCGCCGAGGAGGACACGGTGGGTCGGGGCCAGCTGGTGGGCGACCGCCGCGCCGATGCCGCGGGACGCGCCGGTCACCAGGGCGAGGGGAAGATCCGTCATGCCCCCACCGTAGCGGCGAACCCGGCGTCCACCGTGCGGTCTTCGCGCTGGTCCTGGCCGAGCGTCCGCGGGTCCGCGCAGCCGGACGCCGGGTCCGCGTCGGAGTCGCGGGCGTCGTCGCCGGTGTCGCGGGCGGTCGGGTGGTGGCCGTCCGCTGTGAAGCACACCTGGTACGTGCCGTCCTCCAGGCCGTCGAAGCCGTAGGTGCCACCCGCGCCGGTGACCACGCTCGCCAGCTCCTTGCCCGCCTTGTCCTTCAGCACCACCTTGACGCCGGCGAGGCCGGGCTCGCCGGCGTCCTGCAGGCCGTTGCCGTTCGTGTCGGCCCAGGCGAGGTCGCCGATCCGGTTCGTCGGCGTGACCAGGCCGATGTCGGCCGCGAAGTCCTGGTGGGACGGGCCGCCGACCGTGCGCGGCGCGGTGCAGCCGCCGGCGTCCGCGTCCGAATCGCGGTCTTCGGTGCCGACGTCCTGGCGGGTCACCGCGAAGCCGTCCGGGACGGCGAAACAGACCTGGTAGGTGCCGTCCTTCAGCTTCTCGAAGCCGTAGTGGCCCTTGTCGTCCGTGGTCGTGGTGGCGACCGTGCCGCCCGCGCCGTCCTTCAGCGTCACCTTGACGCCCGCGACGCCGGGCTCGTCCGGGTCCTGGATCCCGTCGCGGTTGCGGTCCGCCCAGGCGAAGTCGCCGATCTTCGCGACGGACGGCGGCGGCAGCACGGTGATCGTCGCCGACGCCGTCTTGTCGCCGAGCGTGCCGCCCGGGTAGTGGACGCCGGTGACCTTCGCCGTGTTCACGTGCTTGTCGTCGGCCACCGTGAGGCCCGGGTGGTCGCAGGTCAGCTGCCGGTTCGCGCCCGCGGCCAGCGCGAACGGCTCGAACGTCCCGGTGCACCACGGGTCGGCCACGGTGATCCCGGTGAGCTCCTGCGTGCCCTCGTTCGTCACCGTGACGCGGTAGTGCGCGGTCTCGCCCGCGGTGACCGTCGCGAACGAGCCCCACGCGCCCGTCGCCGGGTTCTGCACTTCCTTCTTCACCGTGTACGCCGCGAGCTGGAGGTCGACGCAGTCCCAGTGCAGCCGGTCGAGGGTGGTCGCGGCGAAGAACTTCACCGCGGCCGCCTTCGCCGGCGCCGTCGCCGCCGGGAAGTCCTGCCGGGCCAGGTCCCCGTCGCGGGCGTAGTGGTCGGCGACCAGCTTGGTCTCCTGCACCTGCGTGCCGGACGCGTCGAAGAACCGCAGGCCGGTGGCGGGTGCGTAGCGCGGCGCGTTCGCGGCGGTCCAGACGCTGAGCGTGTAGACGCCGCCGGGGACGAACCGCTCGGTCTGGTAGGCGGTGCTCGTCTTGCCGTCCGGCGTCTGGATGACGGCCGCGCGCTGCCCGTCGACGGCGTACGCCTGCTCGGTCAGCAGCCTCGGCGCCTTGGCCGCCGGTGTCCCGGGCGGGACCGGCGCGGCCGGGGCGAAGACGTACCCGTCGGGCGCGCCGTTGCGGGCCGTCTCCTCGACGCTCGGGTTGGCCGCCACCCCGCCGCACGACGGCGGCGGCTCGTCGGCGGACGCGGGCACGACCGCCGCACCGAGCACCACCACCGCCACTGCCACCACGCGCGCCGAACGGACCATGCCTTCGACTATGGCGCGTGGCCCCGGCCCGCACCGGCCGACAACCGTCCACTTAAGAGTGAACATCACCGGTGCGGGCCTCTGCCTCAGCGTTCGCCGATGCGTCCCGGGCGCCCGAAGCGGCCCGTCTTCCACACCGAAACGATGGCCGGCCGCGGCTGCGCGGTGCCGCCGTCGGGCCAGTGCGACGTCGGGTTCGCCGAGCTCGCCGCGTTCTCGCCCGGGTGCTGGACCGCGACGAGCACCAGGTCGTCGGTCACGACCGGGCCGCACGTCTCGGCGCCGACCGGCACCGACAGGAACTGCTTGACGTGGCCGCGCTCCGGGCCGGTGACCGGCACCGAGAACAGGCCGTCGTTCGCGCCGAGCGCGTTGCCGTCGGTGGCGACCCAGAGGTTGCCGTGCCGGTCGAACGCGACGTTGTCCGGGCAGGAGATCGGGCTGACCTGGTCCTTCGGGAAGCCGCCGAAGTAGGTGTCCGCCGCCTTGGGGTCGCCGCAGACCAGCAGCAGCCGCCAGGAGAAGCGGGTCGACGCCGCGTCGCCGCGGTCCTCCTCCCACTCCAGGACGTGGCCGTTCTTGTTGCCGTTGCGCGGGTTGACCTCGTCGGCGCCGGCCTTGCCCGCCGCGCCGCGGTCGGTGTTGTTGGTCAGCGCCGCGTAGATCCGACCGTTGACCGGGTTCGGCTCGATGTCCTCCGGCCGGTCCATCTTCGTGGCGGCCACCTTGTCCGCCGCCTGGCGGGTGAAGACGTAGACCTCTTCGGCGGTGAACCCCTCGACGAACGACTTGTCGCCGCTGACCAGCGGGATCCATTCGCCGGTGCCGTCGAACTGGCCGTCGGCCGGGAGCTTGCCGGTGCCGTCGATCTCGCCCGGGCTGTCGCCGGTGAAGCGGGCGACGTACAGCGTGCCCTCGTCGAGCAGGGCCGAGTTGTGGCGGCGGGCGTGCGCGCTGTGGCCGGGCTTGTACTTGCCCTTCGACACGAACTTGTAGATGTACTCGAACCGGCTGTCGTCGCCGGAGTAGACGGCGACGTGGCCGTCGGCGGTGATCTTGATGTTCGCGGCTTCGTGCTTGAAGCGGCCGAGGGCGGTGTGCTTGACCGGCGTCGAGTCCGGGTCGTTCGGGTCGATTTCGACGACCCAGCCGAACCGGTTCGGCTCGTTCGGTTCCCGCGAGACGTCCCAGCGCTTGTCGAACCGCTCCCACTTGCGGGTGCTGGTGCCGGTGCCGACGGTGTAGCGCTTGAGCCGCGCCGCCACGACCGGGTCGGTGACCTGGTCGGCGTTCGCGAAGTACTGGTCGAAGTTCTCCTCGCCGGAGAGCACCGTGCCCCACGGCGTCACGCCGCCGGAGCAGTTGTTCTGCGTGCCGCGGACCTTGCGCCCACTCGGGTCGGCCGACGTCTTGAGGAACTTCGACCCGGCGGCCGGGCCGCGGACCTCGAAGACCGTGTCGAGGGTGATCCGGCGGCCGTACCGGCTCGGGACCACCTCGAGGCCGCCGCGGACCGGGTCACGGCGGGTCAGCAGGACCGACAGGCCGTGCGCCGCCCAGGCGGTCTTGACCTGCTCCTCGGTCGGGTTCGCCGGGTCGTACTGGCCGGCCGGGAACATGTGGACCTCGGTCGTGTACTCGTGGTTGACCACGAGCAGGTTGGTCAGGCCCAGCGGGTCCTGCGGGATCAGGCCGACGAAGTCGTTGTTGTAGCCGAACTGCTTGGCCTGGGCGGCCGCGGTCTGCTTGGCGAAGTCGAACTTCGGCGCGCCCGGGACGACCGGGTCGCCCCACCGGACGACGACCCGCTGCGCGTAGCCATCGGGCACGCTGACCTGGTCGAGCTTGTTCGGCGGGACCGGGTCGAAGTCGGTGCCGGGCACCGGCCGCGGCGGCCGCGGCTTCTGCAGCGGTGCCGCCGCCGCGGTGCCGGACAACGCGTTGAACCCACCCGCGGCGGCGGCCATCACCGCGCCCGCCTTGAAGACGCGACGGCGGGAGATGTCCTTCACGACGTCACCGAAGTACTCGTTG
Organism: Amycolatopsis vancoresmycina; assembly: GCF_000716785.1. Classification (GTDB taxonomy): domain Bacteria; phylum Actinomycetota; class Actinomycetes; order Mycobacteriales; family Pseudonocardiaceae; genus Amycolatopsis; species Amycolatopsis vancoresmycina. Next base: position 414,266 of record NZ_JNYY01000002.1, on the reverse strand, counting down.
GCGGATTCGTTCGCCTCGGGGTGGGCGCACGCGTTGCCGCAGCGGTACTCGCAGGTGACCGGGGAACGGCCGCCCGGGTGGGTGGGCAGCAGCGGGAGCAGGCGGTCGGGCACTTCGCCTCCATGGTGGGAGTTCGGGGACGGACCGAACCTAAGCTCCCAAAACCAGCCATTCCAGACATTCAGCTGAACAGCAGGTGTACTGCTACCCCGAACGGACCCGTCAGAACTCTTCGCCGACGAGCACCGCTTCCCGCGGCACGGTGTGCGGGTCCGCCGTCTTCTCCCGCAGCGAGAGCAGCGCACCCGCGACGACGCACAGCACGGCCGAGGCGATGAACGGCGCCTGCGGCGACCCGAACCACTCCGCGACGTGCCCGACGAGCGTCGCGGCGACGGCGCCACCGAGCCAGCGGCAGAAGTTGTAGCCCGCGCTGGCGACCGGGCGCGGCGCGTCGCTGATCGCCATCGCGGTGCCGGTGAACAGGGTGTTCAGCAGGCCGGACACCAGCCCGGAGACGATGATCCCGGCGACCAGCACCGGCTTGCTCGGCACGGCGAGGACCAGCATCAGCACGGCGTACCCGAAGACGGCGGCCGCGGCGGCATGCCGTTCGCCGAGCCGGGCGGCGAGCCGCGGCGCGAGGGCGACCCCGGCGACGGCGACGCAGAGACCCCAGCCGCAGAACACGAGGCCGACGGCGATGGCGCTCCAGCCGAGGACGAACGGCGACCAGGCGAGCACCGCGAAGAACGCGGCGGTGTACAGCGCGGACGCGACCGACGTCCGCAGCAGGCCTGTGTGCTTCAGCGCGCGCAGCGGGTCGAGCAGCTTGATCGGCGCCCGCTGCTCGTGCTTGTCGCTCTTGAGGAACACCGCGCACAGCACGAGGGCGCCGGCCATCAGGATCGCGGTGCCGAGGAACGGGCCGCGCCACGAGATGCTGCCGAGCAGGGCACCCAACAGCGGCCCGACCGACAGGCCGACCCCGAGGGCGGCCTCGTAGAGCAGGATCGCGCCGGACTGGCCGCCGGTGGCGGCGCCGACGATCACCGACAAGGCCGTCGCGATGAAGAAGGCGTTGCCGAGGCCCCAGACCGCGCGCAGCCCGACGAGCTGCTCGATCGACCCGGCGGCCGAACACAGCGCGGTGGCCACGACGATCAGCGCCAGCCCGGCCAGGACGGTCCGCTTGGCGCCGAAGCGGGCGCTCGCCGCGCCGGTGACCAGCATGGCGACGACCTGGACGCCGAGGTAGGACGAGAAGAGCAGGGTGACCTGGGACGGCGTCGCGTCCAGGCCCTTGGCGATGGACAGCAGGATCGGGTCGACCAGCCCGATCCCCATGAAGGCGATGACCGCGGCGAACGCGGTGATCCAAACCTGCTTGGGCTGGCCCTTGACGGCGTCCAGCAGGCTCGAGTGGTGCTCAGCGCTCATCGCTGATCAGTTCCTCCTTTTTGGTGTCGACCAGAAGCTTGGCGAGGGCCGGGAGGGCGGCTTCGATCGCTGCGCGGTCGGCGTCGTCCATGGCGATGAGCCGTTCGCGAAGGAACTCTTCGCGGGCAGCCACCGTCTCGGCGTAGAAGCGACGGCCTTCGTCGGTGACGTCCACGAGCACGGCCCGCCCGTCGGCGGGATCCGGGCGCCGGGTGGCGAGGCCGAGCCGTTCGAGCCGCCCGACGACGTCGGTCATCGACGGCAGCTTGACCTGCTCGAACTCGGCCAGCGCGCTCATCCGGCGCGGCCCGCCGTTGACCAGCTCGCTCAGCACCGACCCCTGGGTGAGGGTCAGCGACAGCTGCGGCGTCTGCCGGCGCACCTGGTGGTACAGCCGGAAGACCAGCGGCCGGAGCCGGTGGGCGAGATCGGTGATCGCGGAAGTCACTTAGCTAGGCTAACAAAAATTAGTAAGGGTAGCTAAGTAACTCCTCTCGCAGGCTAGGCTCGACGCATGGAAGCGGTGATCTTCGACCTCGACGGCGTGCTGGTGGACTCCGAGCGGATCTGGGACGAAGTGCGGCGCGCGGTCGTCGCCGAGCACGGCGGCACCTGGCGCGAGGAAGCGACGCGGGCCCAGCAGGGGATGAGCACGCCCGAGTGGGCCCGCTACCTGGTGGAGGAGCTGGGCGCGCAGCTGTCGCCACTGGAGATCGCGACGCTCGTCGTCAAGCGCATGGCGGCCCGCTACGCGGCGGAGCCGCCGTTGATCCCGGGCGCGGTGGAGGTCGTGCGGCAGGTCTCGGCGCGGTGGCCGGTGGCGATCGCCAGCTCGTCGCCGGTGATCCTGATCAAGGGGTTCCTGGACGTGACGGGCCTGCCGGTGGGCGCGGCGGTGTCGTCCGAGCAGGTCGGGGCCGGGAAGCCGGCGCCGGACGTCTACCTGCGGGCCGCCGAGCTGCTGGGCGTGGCGCCGCCGGACTGCGCGGCGGTGGAGGACACGACGAACGGGCTGCGGTCGGCGCTGGCGGCGGGGATGGCGGTGTATGCGGTGCCGAACCCGCACTTCCCGCCGGATCCGGCGGTGCTGGGGCAGGCCACGGCGGTGGTGGAGAAGATCACCGACCTGCCGAGGGCGCTGGGGCTCAGCTGACGTCGGCGCGCACCGGCGGTGAGCCGGGGGTCACGCCGGCCAGGAACACCTGGTAGGAATTCGCCAGCCGGCCCACCCACTGACCCTGGCTGAGGTCTCCGTGGGCGTCGTAGAGCCGCAGCTGGTTCGCCGGAGCGCTGAGCAGGTAGACCGCTTTGCCCGGCGGCAGCGGCCCGACGGGTTCGCCGGCGTACCCGGCCAAGACCGCCTTGCCGTCGGCCGGCGCGAACGGAACGCACTGCGGGGACATCCCGGACTGGGCGGCGGCGCCGTCGAACGGCTGGTCCGCGGGCAAGGCGGCCACGCAGAACAGTGGCCTGCCGGGTTCCCGCCTCCGCTCCGCCGAGAAGGCCCACCCACGCCAGCGGTCGGATTGGCCGGCGAACTCGGTGAGGGCCACGGGCGAGCTCATCAGGAGCAGCTCCGCCATCGGCAAGTGCTCCGGCTTGGCGAGCACCAGCTCCTCGGCGGGTGTCACCGTCGGCGCCTTGGCCGTGTTCAGCAGGGTGGCCAGGAGCACGCTGGTCAGCAACACCAGCGCCGCCGCCAGGGGCGCGATCACCACCGTGGACCGCCGGTGGCGCGGCCGGCGCTGCCTCCGCTGCTGCTCCACCCAAGCCGCGTCCAGGTTCGGCGTGACCTCCCCGGCCTGCGCCCGCAACGTCTCGGCCAGCTTGCGTTCGAGTTCGGTCATCCCTCACCTCCCGGCTCGTCCCCCCAGTGCTTGCGCAGGTTCGCGATCGCGTGGTGCGCGGTCGCCTTCACCGTGCCCACGGAGATGCCCAGCGTCTCCGCGATGGCCGCCGTGCTCAGGTCCAGCCAGTACCGCAGCACGAGGACCTCGCGCTGGCGCCGCGGCAGCTTGACCAGCACCGCGCGCAGCCGCCGGTGCTCCCAGCCGGCCAGAGCCGTGACCTCGGCCGACGGTTCGTCCGGTGGCCGCTCCTGCGGGGCCCGCCGGACCACCTTCAGGTGCCGGGTCCGGGAGCGGGACATGTTCACCACGGTCGTGCGGAGGTAACCCGCCACCCTCTCGTGGTCCGCGAGGGTGTCCCAGCGCTGGTGGAGCTTGACGAACGCCTCCTGCACCACGTTCTCCGGGTCGTCCGCGCCGAGCAGGTGGGCCAGCCGCGTCAGCCGGCCGAAGTGCTCGCGGAACAGGTCGTGGAAGGTCGGTGCGCCCAGGTCCCCCGGTGCGCTTTCACCCACGCTCGCGCTCACGCGACGCCAACGCCCGCCCCGCCCCACCGGTTTAGTGCAGCACGCGAAAAAGGCCGTCACCAGGGGTGACGGCCTTTCGCGAGACCAGCTCTACCGCTCGACCTCGCCGCGGATGAACTTCTCCACGGCGTCACGCGCGGTGGCGTCGTCGTACTGCTCCGGCGGCGACTTCATGAAGTAGGAGGACGCCGACAGGATCGGGCCGCCGATGCCGCGGTCCTTCGCGATCTTCGCCGCGCGGACCGCGTCGATGATGATGCCCGCCGAGTTCGGGGAGTCCCAGACCTCGAGCTTGTACTCCAGGTTCAGCGGCACGTCGCCGAACGCGCGGCCCTCGAGCCGGACGTAGGCCCACTTGCGGTCGTCGAGCCACTGCACGTAGTCCGACGGTCCGATGTGGACGTTGCCCTTGCCGAGCTCGCGGTCGACCTGCGACGTCACGGACTGGGTCTTGGAGATCTTCTTCGACTCGAGCCGCTCCAGCTCCTTCATGTTCAGGAAGTCCATGTTCCCGCCCACGTTGAGCTGCATCGTCCGGTCGAGCTGGACGCCGCGGTCCTCGAACAGCTTCGCCAGCACGCGGTGCGTGATGGTCGCGCCGACCTGGGACTTGATGTCGTCGCCGACGATCGGGACACCGGCGTCTTCGAACTTCTTGGCCCACTCGGGGTCGGAGGCGATGAACACCGGCAGCGCGTTGACGAACGCCACGCCGGCGTCGATCGCGGCCTGTGCGTAGAACTTGTCCGCCACCTCGGAGCCCACCGGCAGGTACGACACGAGCACGTCGGCCTGCGCCTCACGGAGGGCGGCGACGATGTCGACCGGGGTCTCGTCGGACTCCTCGATCGTCTCGCGGTAGAAGCGGCCGAGGCCGTCGTGGGTGTGGCCGCGCTGGACCGTGACGCCCAGCGGCGGCACGTCGGCGATCTTGATGGTGTTGTTCTCCGAGGCGAAGATCGCCTCGGACAGGTCGCGGCTGACCTTCTTGGCGTCCACGTCGAACGCGGCGACGAACTCGATGTCGCGGACGTGGTAGCCGCCGAAGTCGACGTGCATCAGACCGGGGACGCGGGTGGCCGGGTCCGCGTCGCGGTAGTACTGGACACCCTGGACCAGCGACGCCGCGCAGTTGCCGACGCCCACGATGGCCACCCGTACGCGGCGGTTCTCGCCCATGGGGGTTTCTCCTTCAATCCGTCTGTTCAGTAGGTCTGGTGCCGCGACGCTGCGGCCCGGCCGGCCGGCCGGGGTCCGGCGGACCCTGCCGTTCGGCTTGTTCGTGCGCGATCAGCTCGTTGAGCCAGCGCACCTCCCGCTCGCTGGTCTCCAGCCCCAGCCGGTGCAGCTCGCGGGTGTAGCGATCGATCTTCTCCTCGGCCCTGGCCAGCGCCGCCCGCATGCCCTCACGGCGTTCCTCGACGCGACGGCGGCGGCCCTCGAGGATCCGCAACCGCACGTCGGCCGGGGTCCGCGAGAAGAAGGCCAGGTGGACGCCGAAGCCTTCGTCGTCCCAGGTCTGCGGCCCGGCGTCGCCGAGCAGCTCGCCGAAGCGCTCCTTGCCCTCCGCGGTGAGCTTGTAGACCCGCCGTCCGCGCCGCGACCACGCCCGGTCGTCGGCCTCGTCCAGCTCTTCGACCAGGTACCCGGCCCGCAGCAGCTTCCGCAGGGTCGGGTACAGCGAGCCGTACGAGAACGTCCGGAACGTGCCGAGCGTCTCGTGCAGCCGCTTGCGCAGCACGTACCCGTGCATGGGCGCTTCGTGCAGAAGACCGAGGATCGCGAACTCCAGCACAGCGCACCCCCTTCCGGGAACAAACCGAGACGACCCGCGTTGCTCCGAACGAGCGCCTCGATCCAACCTACTCAGCCACTATATCGCGCCGATACATCGAAGTGGCGAAGCTAACCCCGACCGGGTACCCGTCGAGGGCGAAATTCACCGGAGAGTTATCGAACGTCCGGCGTGTCCGCCCCGGTCCGCGGCCTGGTGCCGCTAGGGGGCGTGGACGCCACAGGAAGAGCCCGTACTCTGTCCTCGTGATTAACCAGCGGCAGGTCGTGGACTACGCGCTGCAGCGCCGTGCGCTGCTGGCCGAAGTCCGCTCCGGGCGCGTCGGCAGCTACGAAGCCTGCGACGCGAGCCCGTACCTGCTGCGAGCGGCGAAGTTCCACGGCCGGGCCGGTGACCAACCCTGCCCGATCTGCCGCCAGGAGCCCCTGACCCTGGTGTCCTGGGTCTACGGTGACGAGCTCAAGCACGTCGCGGGCTCGGCGCGGACCCCGGAGGAGCTGGCCAGGATGGCGGGCTCGTTCGCGGAGTTCACCGTGTACGACGTCGAAGTGTGCCGGGCGTGCCATTGGAACCACTTGGTCCGGTCATACGTCCTGGGCACAGGGGAACCGGCGGGTCCGCGAAGGACCGCAGGCCGGTGAGCCACCGTACGACCAACGCAACGCGCAGGTCAGTGCCCCTGCGGGTACTGATCCGGGAGGACCGTCCGTGACCGACGACCACAACCGCTCCTGGCCGAACCAGGAGCCAGACGCACCTCGCCGTGCCCAGTGGCCGGGCGAAGACGCGGGACCGGCGTGGCCCGGTGAACCGGCCCGGCGAGCCAACCCGGCTCGCGGTGGCGCGCGGCAGTCCGGGCCCGCCTGGCCCGCCGGTGACGAAGGTGGCCCGCAGTGGCCCAACGACCAGGCACGACGTCCGCAGACGCCGCCCGGCGGCGCCCGCCGTCAGCCGCCGCCCGGACGCCGTCCCGGCGGCCCGCCCGGCTCGCCGCCACAGGGCTTCCGGCAGCCACCGCCGGGCGGTCGCCGTCCCGAGCCGGGAACCGAACGTGAGCCGGATCTCATCACCCACCACGCGCACAACGGGACCGAAGACGCGTACGACTCCTACGACGACGACCGGCGGTTCGACGAGTTCGCCGACGACGTCGAGCCCCAGCGCGAGCTGGACGAGAAGGGCCGGCCGGTCCTTTCCCCGGCGCAGCGGAAGAAGCGCCGCTGGAAGATCATCCGGCGAGTCGCCTACGCCTGCGTCGGCGTCTTCTTCGTCGTGCCGGCGATCGCGTTCGTGATCACGTACTTCATGGTCGACGTGCCGACGCCGGAGAGCGTCGCGGCGCTGCAGAGCCAGCCGGTCACCTACTACTACGCCGACGGCAAGACGGTGATGGGCCGGTCCCTTCCGAAGGGTGGTGACCGCCAGCTGCTCAAGCCGGGCGACATCCCCGACACCGTGAAGCACGCCGTGTACTCGGCCGAGGACGCGACGTTCGAGACGAACTCCGGCTTCGACGTCACCGGCATCCTGCGCGCGGTCTACAACCAGGCGACCGGCGGCCAGGGCGGTGGGTCGACCATCTCCCAGCAGTACATCAAGAAGGCCACCGAAAACGACGCCCCGAGCCTCAGCCGGAAGTGGACCGAGCTGGCCAAGTCGTTCAAGATGAACAACCAGGAGTCCAAGGAAGAGATCATCACGGGCTACCTGAACATCGTCTACTTCGGACGCGGGGCGAACGGCATCCAGGCGGCCGCGAAGGCGTACTTCAACAAGGACACCAAGGACCTCAGCGCGTCCGAAGCCGCGCTGCTCGCCGGGCTGATCCAGGGGCCGAGCAAGTCGGAGAACCAGGACTACGCCACGCGGCGCTGGAACTACGTGATGGACCAGATGGTGGCCAACAAGTGGCTGCGCGCCGACGAGCGTTCGGCCGCGCAGTTCCCGACGCCGGTCCCGAAGGCGGCCAAGGACACCGGCCAGTCCATGCCGTACCACATCCAGCAGCGGATCGACGAAGAGCTGGCCGCCGACGGCTACGACAGCGCCCGGCTGCACTCGACCGGCGCCAAGGTCTACACCACCATCGACCCCAAGGCCCAGAAGGCGGCCGAGGACGCGGTCACGAACAAGATGAAGGGCCAGAGCGACGACAAGCTCCTGGGTTCGCTGGTCGCGGTGAACCCGAAGACCGGCGGCGTCCTGGCGTACTACGGCGGCCCGGACACGGTGAAGGACGACAAGGGCAACGACAAGGTCGCCGAGGACTGGGCCAACGTGCGGCAGAACCCGGGCTCGTCGTTCAAGGCGTTCGACCTCACCGCGTACCTCAAGATGGGCAAGGGCCTCGGCGACACCTTCGACGGCACGAACAACCGGATGTTCCCCGGCCGCAAGACCCCGCTGCGCAACGCGGGTGACAGCGCCAGCTGCACCGCGGAGTGCACGGTGGCCCACGCGATGGAGATCTCCGCGAACACCGTGTTCTACGACATGGTGCTCAACGTGACGAAGCCCGCGCGCGTGGCGCAGGCCGCCAACGAGGCGGGCGTGCCGACGTCACCGGAGATGAGCCAGGACATCAACATCGCGCTCGGCGGTGGCGCCACCCGGGCCACGCCGGAGGCCATGGCCGCCGGGTACGCCACCTTCGCCAGCGGCGGCATGCGCCGGGACGCCCACTTCGTCGCCAAGCTGACCAACGCCCAGGACGAAGTCGAGTTCGACGAGAGCAAGTACCAGGCCACACCGGCGTTCGACAGCGACGCGCAGAAGACCGCGCAGATCGCGGGCAACGTGACCACGGCCCTCGGCCCGGTCATCACCCACTCGCACCTGAACTGCCCGGCCGGCCACCAGTGCGCGGGCAAGACCGGTACGCAGCAGTACGACGTGCAGAACGGCGATCCGGCGAACTACGCGAACCGCAACGCGCAGACGTGGATGGTCGGCTACACGCCGTCGGTCGCGGCCGCGGCCTGGGTCGGCGGCGACGGCAACCAGCCGCTGCACGACAACAAGAACCAGCCGATCTTCGGTAGCAACTACCCGGGTCCCATCTGGGAACAGTTCATGAAGGAGTACCTGGACGGGACCCCGCCGGAGAAGTTCGACAAGGTCGAGCCGATCGGCAAGGACGTCAACGACGTGACCACGACGGCCTCGAAGCCGTCCGAAACGCCGACGCCGTCCGAGACGCCGACCACGACGCCGAGCCAGCCGAGCACGGAGCCGAACACCGAGACCGAGACGCCGTCGACCAAGCCGACCCGGTCGCGGCCGGGCCCGGGCACGGGCGGGCCCACCCCGCCGCTGCCCGGCGGTGACGGGTTCGCCCGGCCACCGGGCTCGGAAACCGGCTGACGCGGGGGCCCCGCACTCTTCGCGAGTGCGGGGCCTTTGCCGTTACCGGGCGTGCGTCAGTACCACGGCGTGAGCGTCATGACGCCGTTGAAGTAGGCGCCGCCGCGGAAGCGCCAGTTCGGGCTCGGGTTGGTGGCCTTGGCGGCCGAGGTGAGTGACCACTTGTAGGTCGACGTGCCGAACGGGCCGCACTGCAGCCACGTCCGGCCGCCGTCCTGCGACCAGTCCATCCAGACCGAGTCGCCCGGCCCGAGCGCGGCTTCGCTGCCGTGGGCCCTGGCCCACCCGCGCTTGACGCCCTGGACGATGCCGACCTCGACGGTGAGGCTGCGCCCCGGCGAGTTGGCCACGACGGTGCCCTCGAGGTCGTCCGGGATGTCGACGAACCCGTTGGCGCCGTGCGCGCAGTCGGCCGCCGACGCCGAAGCCACCCCGGACACCCCGACCAGCAGCGACGCGGAGGCCGCGACGACCGCCGCGCACGCGCCAAGCTTTCGCAATGAAGACAATTCAATCCTCAATTCCTGAGTACCAGTGAATGAGGGAAGCGCAGCACGAGCCGCCAGAACCCTCCCCGCCAGCAGCAAACCACGATCACCGCCGTTCCACCAATAGGCCATCACGGTCGGAGATCCACACCGGCGCGGCCCGGCACCTCGGCCGAAGGCTCGAGGCAAAGCGGCAAAAGCCACAAAACCGACAGGAAAGCGCTTCACCAGGCACCCGGCCCCGCCGTGGGTTCCACCCGAATGGCGGCTTGGCGCCGCCGGTAGCGCGAAGTTTGATGTTGTCTGCCACGAGTTCGCGCTGATGATCGTGGCCGAGCAAGGGGAGGCATCGGCGCCACCAGGCTGTGAGGTTTCCTCATGACGTCGATCTTCGGCTGCCGCCTTTCCCGACCACGCCCATCGGGCACCCATTCCCGCGCGTCCTAGTGCAGTTGGCGTAGCACGCATTTTTTTCCGCCATTCGGCAAACCACGGTTTTCGCGCGCCGGAAATCCCCGTGCCCGAAATCTTTCGGCCATTCCTGCGCGCAGGAAAGAGAAGAGATGAGATCCAGCTGGCGGAAGGCTGCGCTCGGTGCGCTGGCCTTCCTCACCTTGGTGCCGGCGGTGACGGCCACCCCGGCCGCCGCCGAGCAGACAACCCAGGAAAGACAAGCGGTTCCCGCCGACGATCCCCCCGTCGTCGCGGCCGCGAAGCGGGACGAGCTGCTCGGCCAGGGCTGGCAGGCGTCCGGCGACCGGCTCTGGACCACCACCGGCGACGCGGAAGGCCTGCACGTCCTGACGGCCGAAGCGAAGACGGGCTACAGCTGGCGCACGATCGCCGACCTGACGGTGACCGGCCTCGAGACCGACCAGTGGATCGGCCACGGCTGCGTCACCGGGTCGGGCCGGCGCGCCGTGATCGTCTACGCGCCCCGCACCTTCACCAACAAGGAGGACCTCACCTCCCGCGGCGGCCTCACCGCCGTCGTCGACCTCGTCACCGGGGCGGTGACGAAGCTGCCGATCCGCACGACGCTGTCGTACTACAACCCGGGTTGCGGCACCGGGGAAACCGCCGCGCTGACGCAGGAAGGCGGCGACCGGATCCCGAAGACCGGTGTCGTCACGGTGGACACCACGACCGGCACGCTCGGCGCCCGCACCGAACTGAACGGGCAGACGACGTCGGCCACCCCGGTCGACGGCGGGTTCGTCGTCGCCGACACCGCGGGCCTGCTGAAGGTCGGCACCGACGGGACCAAGCAGCGGCTCGTCGCCGGCACCGGCGGTGTCCCGTTCAACGTCCGCGCCGACGCCCAGGGCGGCGTCGTGTTCATGGACCTCGCGGGCAACGACAGCCGGGTCCGGCGCGCGCCCTCGTCCCGGCAGGCCCGCCAGGACGCGCCCACGCTGGCCAGCGGCCCGCTCGGCTCGGTCGGCGTCGCTTCGGGCACCGGCGGCAAGGTGTTCGTCACGGGCACGCCGGCCAAGCTGGGCACCCTGCCCGGCGCGGTCGCCAAGCTCGACGTGCCGTCGGACGCCGAAGTCTCGTCGCTGGGCCAGACGGCGATCACCGACGTGGCCCTCGCCCCGGTCAAGCCGGGCACGAAGGCCGCGAGCGACCCGCACCGGCCGCGTCCGGTGCACATCGCCACCCGCAGCCTGCGCACGGGCAAGACGTTCGGCTTCGGCGTCGACCCCGGCGACACGCTCAAGCCGCGCTGGAACGACACGGTCGACGCCGACCGCGTCTGCTCGGTGCCGCGCAACGACCCGGGCACGCAGGTCTACCAGCCCACCCCGCGCGAGGTGGAGTGGGCCGCGGACAACGCGGTGACCGGTGCGCGCAGCGTGGGCGACAAGATCCCCGCGCAGATCCTGCTGGGCGTGCTCGGCCAGGAGTCCAACCTCTGGCAGGCCGCGCGGAACATCTGGGCGGGCGAGTACGGCAACCCGCTGGTGGGCAACTACTACGGCCTGGAGATCTACGACGACAACCCCAGCAACGACTGGGACATCCGCTGGGACAGTGCCGACTGCGGCTACGGCGTCACCCAGACGACGGACGGCATGCGGCTCGCCGGGCACCCGAAGCCGGGCACCCCGGACGACGCCAGGCCGGCCACCGAACAGCGCGCGATCGGCACCCAGTACATCACCAACGTCAACTCCGGCCTGCAGATCCTGCTGGACAAGTGGCGCCAGCTCCAGGCGCGGGGCATGACGCTGAACAACAACGACCCGATGCGCATCGAGAACTGGTTCTACGCGACCTGGGCCTACAACTCGGGGCTGCACGACGGGACCAAGCCGGACGACGCGGGCGTCGTCGGCCTCGGCTGGCTCAACAACCCGGCGAACCCGCGCTACCAGGCGGACCGGGCGAACTTCGGCACCAAGCCGTCGGACTTCGCCCACCCCGAGCGGTGGCCGTACCCGGAGAAGGTGCTCGGCTTCGCGACCAGTCCGCCGTCGGGCTACGAAGGCCCCAACCAGCCGGAGCCGTTCTTCCGGGCGGCGACCTGGAACGGCGCGAGCGGACCGGACACCACACCGGGCACGGCGAACTACAACCGCCGGACCGCGCGGCCCGCACCGCAGACCTTCTGCACCGCGGACAACAACTGCTCCTGGGGCACCGCGGTCCAGCCCGACGTGCCGGGTGAGCTGCCCGGGCCCTGCCTGCACCGGGACTCGGCGGGCAAGCTCGACCTGCGGTGCTGGGTCAAGACCGCGGCGACCTGGAAGACGGACTGCAGTGCCACCTGCGGCTTCGAGTTCGTCCGGTACGACCCGGGCGTCGGCAAGCCCGCCGACGGCGCCAGTTACCCGCCGCGGTGCGACAACAACGACAGCAACCCGAGCCACAACGGGATCGTCGCCACGGCCGGGGTCATCGACGACGTCACCACCCAGACGCCGCCGGTGCGGCCGTGCCGGGGGATCCACGCGAACATGGCGGGGAGTGACTTCTCGTTCAGCTACCCGGGTTCGGCGTCCAAGGTCGACCTGCACCAGGTCGGCGGCGGCTACGGCGCCCACTACTGGTACGGGCACACCCGTTCCGACACCGACGAGGGCCACAAGACGCAGCTGATCGGCAACTGGACGTTCCCGAGCGTCGACGGGCTGGCCAGGTTGATGGTCTACATCCCGTCCCACCTCGCGGACGCGGCCGTGGTGTACGTCGTCGACACGGCCAACGGCCCGGTGAACGTGCCGGTGCGCCAGGCCGACCACCACGACGAATGGGTCCCCCTCGGGGCGTTCCCGTTCTACGGCCAGCCGAAGGTGCACCTGAACACGATCACGGCCGGGGCGAACGGCCTCGACGCGGTCGCGTTCGACGCCATGGCCATCGACTCGGTGCCCGACGGGCCGGGGTACACCCCGATGATCGTCAACGAGTCCTCCGGTCCCGACGGCAACTACGCGTGCCTCGGGCTCAAGGGCAACGTGACCAAGCCGGGTACGCCGACCGAGTTCCGGTCCTGCAGCAAGTCGTGGGGCTACGGGTACTGGAACGAGGTCGACGCCAAGGTCGTGATCAACCTGCCCGACTCGACGCAGGCGCGGGGCTACATCCTGCAGGACCGCTTGGCGGGACAGTGCCTGCAGGTGGCCGACGGGCGCACGGACGACGGGGCTCCGGTCGTGCTGGGGTCCTGCGTGGCAGGCGACAACAACCAGATCTGGACGTTGCCGCCGCAGCCCACGCCGGCCACCGGGACCCAACGGCAGCTCGTGATCAACCTGAAGACCGGCAAGTGCCTCTCCCTCGGGAACGCGAACCCCAACGGGACCAGCCCGGTGGTCCAGTCCACCTGTGACTACGGCGGCAACATCACCACGCAGTACTGGAAGGCGTACACGCAGCAAGTTCCGCTGCAGTAGCAGAACGGGCCCTCCGCGCGGGTGCGCGGAGGGCCCGTTTTCCGTTACGGCGTCAGCAGTTCCGGATGCTCCACACCGGACCCCAGTAGTACGACTCGTCAAAGCTGTCGGGGGCCGGAGTCGTGAAGAGCAGGTTGCCGGACTGGCCGTAGAAACGGGCACGCGTGCCCGGCGTCTGGGCGTTGATCCACGAACCCGTGCCGGTCCAGTTCGGCAGGGAGTAGCGGGCGCAGTTGTACGCCTCGATCACGTCGCCCATGTACCACTCCTGGCTGTAGGCGCAGAAGTAGCCGTCCTTGGCGTGCTGCTCGCCGTAGAAGCACGGGTCCCAGTCGGCCGCGGTGTTCGCCGTCTTCAGGTTCCGCGCCTTCGTCTCGCCCGGCACGGTGAGCACGATCGTGGCGTTGCCGTCCAGGTCGATCTTGTTCGGCGCGATCTGCTTGCCGCCCACCGAGGCGAGGTAGGTGTCCGCCTTCGCCTGCAGCGCCGCGGCCTGGTCGGCGGTCAGCCCCGCCGCCACGGCGTCCGCGCGGAAGTCCGGGTGGGTCTGCGCCGCCCCCGCGGAAACCGCACCGCCGAGCAAGGACAGCACGGTCGCCGCGAGCACCGCAGCAAGACGTGTTCCAGCCATTGTTACCCCTCTCAGAAATGAATGGCGGAGAAACTCCGCCGGTTCGAAGAGTGCCCGAATCGCACCCGGTGATCAAGGCGGAAAAAAGGATTGCTTCCAATGGAGCAGAGCGCTCGGCGCCAGATACCCCACCCACGGCAAAAGGCACGTGAAGCCGCTACAGCGCGTGGGCGTTTTGTCCGATATTGCACCCGAATGGCGGCTGGCGCGAGCCGAACCCGGAGAGCTTTGATGATCGAGTGCGCCGGGGTGTTTGCCCAGGCCACGACCGCCGGAGCACGGGGAGGCGCCGGCGTCACAGCAGTACCCGGGGGAGAATCGTGTTCACAGTCCTGCCTTCGCCGCCCTCGTGCGCCGTTCCGCGTCGAGCCGTCAGCCGCTCCGCCGGATAACGCTTTCCTTAATTCGTCGTTCGCGTATTCAAAAGGATTTCGCACGCCGGTTTCCCCGGCGACCGGTGAATTCGGCGCGCCCGGCGTGCGAGAGAGGGAAGAAATGAGACGAAGCTGGCCGAAGGCCGCGGTCGCGGCGCTGGCCTTCCTCACCCTGGCCCCGGCGATGACCGCCGCGGCCGACCCCGACGCGGTCCCCACGCTGCCGCCGGGCGCGGTGCAGGCGAACGCCACGCCGGCACCCCCCGCCGACCCACCCGCCGTCGACCCCGGCAAGCGCGACGAACTGCTCGGACAGGGCTGGCAGCGCTCCGGCGACCGGCTCTGGACCACCAGCAGCGACGCCTCCGGGTTCCACGTCCTGGTGGCCGAGGCCAAGACCGGCTACACCTGGCGGACCGCCGCCACGCTCGGCAAGCCGAACGCCGACGTCGACCAGTGGATCGGCAACGCCTGCGTGACCGGCTCCGGCCAGCGGGCCGTCGTCGTCTACGCGCCCCGCCGGTTCACCAACAAGGAGGCGCTGACCGGCCGCGGCGGTCTCACCGCGGTCGTCGACCTCACCACCGGCGCGATCACCAACCTGCCGGTGCGCACGTCGCTCGCGTACTACAACCCGGGGTGCGGCGCCGGGGAAACCGCCGCGCTGACCCAGGAAGCCGACGAGGACCTCGGCAAGACCGGGGTGCTCGTCGTCGACGCCGCGACCGGGAAGCTGAGCCCGCGCACGGAGCTCGCCGGCCAGGTCACCTCGGCGACGCCCACCGCGGGCGGGTTCGTCGTGGCGGACCGGCTCGGCCTGCTGAAGGTCGGCGACAACGGCAGCCGGACCCGGCTGGTCAAGGACACCGGCGGCGTGCCGTTCGGCGTCCGCGCCGACTCAGCGGGCGGGGTCGTGTTCATGGACCGCGACAAGGACAAGGCCCGCGTCTTCCGGGTGGCGCCCGGGGCCGGTGTCACGGCACTGGCCAGCGGCAAGTTCGGCGCGCTCGACGTCGCGAGCGGGGCGGCCGGCCGGGTGTTCATCACCGGCAAGGCGGACACGCTCGCCGCGCTGCCCGCGCAGGTGCGGAAGCTGGACACGCCCGCGACCAGCGAGGTCTCCACCCTCGGCGAGGCCGCGGTGACCCGCACCCAGACGCAGATCACCAACGCGGACCCGGCCGTGCCGGAGCAGGTGCACATCCAGAGCCAGAGCACGAAGACCGGTAAGGCGCTCGGCTTCAGCTTCAACCCCGGTTCAACCCCGAAGCCGCGCTGGAGCGACACGACCGACCCGGCCCGGACGTGTTCGGTGCCGCGCAACAACACCGGCGTGCAGGTGTACCAGCCGAAGCCGAAGCAGGTGGAGTGGGCGGCCGACATGGCGGTCAAGGGTCACCTCTTCGCGTCGCGGCCGGCGAACTGGAACGGCAACGGAATCAGCGCCTACACCCCGCAGGGCATGTTCCCGCCGGTGGCGCTGTCGACCGGCGGTGAGGTGCCGGCGCAGATCATGCTCGGCATCCTCGGCCAGGAGTCGAACCTGTGGCAGGCCAGCCGGTACGCGCTGCCCGGCGAGACCGGCAACGCGCTGATCGGCAACTACTACGGGCTCGACATCTACGACGCCGACGCGAGCAACGACTGGGACATCCACTGGGACGACGCCGACTGCGGTTACGGCGTCTCGCAGATCACCGACGGCATGCGGCTGGCCGGGCACGCCAAGCCCGGTGAGACGCTGCTGCCGGCGAACCAGCAGATCGCGGCGGGCACCGACTACGCCGCGAACGTCGCCGCCGGCCTGCGGATCCTCGTTTCCAAGTGGAACCTGATGCAGAGCGTCGGGATGAAGGTCAACAACAATGACCCGGCGAAGATCGAGAACTGGTTCTACGCCACCTGGGCGTACAACTCGGGCTACCACAACCCGGGCGAGGCGGGCACGAACGGCGCGTACGGGCTGGGCTGGCTGAACAACCCGGCCAACCCGCGCTACAACCCGGCCCGCCACCCGTTCGGCAGCGACCCGCACGACTTCGCGCACCCGCAGCAGTGGCCGTACGAGGAGAAGGTGCTCGGCTTCGCCACGTACCCGCCGAGCGGGTTCGAGGCGCCGGGCGTCGAGGTGCCGTTCTTCCGCGCGGCCTGGTGGAACACCGAGGGCTACCGGGCGGCGGCGGTCCCGGCACCGCAGCTGTTCTGCACCGGGGACAACGCGTGTGACTGGGGTTCCTCGCACACGCCGAACGCCCCCGAGGTCGCCGGCGAGCCGGCCGGTCCGTGCGCGCACACGAACAGCGCGGGCCAGTACGACCTCAAGTGCTGGGTGCACACCGCGCTGAACTACAAGTCCGACTGCGACAACGAGTGCGGGCACGAGTTCATCCGCTACGACTACCCGGACTTCGCGGCGGAACCGGCGAACGGGACCAGCTACCCGCCCGCCTGCAACACGCTCGGGCTGTCCGGTGACGCGCTGACCGTCGACGACGTGCCGGACGCGACCAGGCCGATCCAGAACCCGAACTGCAACGGGATCGGCAAGAGCTTCGGCAGCTTCGACTTCGCGTTCGCCAAGGACGCGAACGGGTTCGAGTCGTCGAAGATCGACCTGCACCAGCTCGGCGGCGGCTACGGCTCGCACTTCTGGTTCAGCCACACCCGCGCCGACAACGCCGAGGGCCGCAAGACCCAGATCACCGGCACCTGGACGTTCACCGCGATCGACGGGCTGGCCAGGGTCAAGGTGCACATCCCGGCGCACATGAGCGACGGCGGCACGGTGACCTACACGATCGACACGGCCAACGGCCCGGTCGCGGTCCGCGCGGCCCAGTCGACCAGCACCAACGGCTGGATGAACCTCGGCGTGTTCCCGTTCAAGGGCGTGCCGAAGGTGCACCTCGGCACGATCGACCAGACCGGCGACGGCACGGAGAAGGTCGCCTGGGACGCGGCCGCGCTCGAACCGGCGTACGGCCAGGACGAGCAGGGCGACTACAACCCGAGCTTCCACAACGACGGTTCGAAGATGTGCCTGCTGCTGCGGGGCAACACCCCGGCGAACGGCGCCGTCGTGGAACAGCGGGCGTGCAACGCCTTCACGACGAACTACTGGCACCTCAACGAGCTGCGCACCGAGGGCAGCGGCACCAGCCTTTCGCACATCGTGCAGATCGTCGA
This sequence comes from Amycolatopsis vancoresmycina, assembly GCF_000716785.1. GTDB lineage: Bacteria > Actinomycetota > Actinomycetes > Mycobacteriales > Pseudonocardiaceae > Amycolatopsis > Amycolatopsis vancoresmycina. Next base: position 396,716 of record NZ_JNYY01000002.1, on the reverse strand, counting down.
CCGGGGCAGCCACCTGTGCCTCACCGTCGCCGGTGGCAGCACGGCCAGCGGGGCGGCCATCGTCGAGGCGACCTGTGACGTGAACGACGCGGCTCAGCAGTGGAGCTTCGGCACCCTGACGAACACCGAATCGTTCACGTCCGAGGGGCTGCACAACATGAAGAGCGGGCTCTACGTCGGGCCCAAGGACTCGGCGAAGACGGAGGGCGCCCCGATGACCCAGCGGGCGCTCGACCTCGACGGCGACCACGTGCTCGACGACACGCAGTGGTGGGGCAAGTTCATGGGCACCGCCCCCTGATCGGGCCGCTGATCGGCACCTGATCGACCGGGCCCGGCAGGCATCCCGCCTGCCGGGCCCGGTTCCGGTGAACCAGTTCCGCCCGCGGTCCGTGTGCTGTGCGAGGGGTCTGCGCCCGCAGCCCACTTGTGCACCGAGGACGGCCCGTGTACACCGACCGAAATCGCTCGAGGCCCGGCCGGCGGCCGGTTCCGCGTGGTCGCTACCAGCCACGCCGGCCCCTCCCGCCGCTGCCGGGCGAACTGTACGAACCGCAGGAACCGGACGAGACCGGCGCACCGCCGCCGGACCTGCGCCGCCGTCGCCGCTGGAAGACCGTCCGCCGGGTGGTGTACGTGCTGGCCGGCCTGTTCTTCGTGGTTCCCGCGATCGCCTTCGTCGTCACGTACTTCTCCGTCGACGTGCCTTCGCCGGAGAAGGTCGCGCAGTCGCAGGGCCAGGCGGTCACCTACCTCTACGCCGACGGCACCGAGATGGGCAAGGACGTCCCCGCCGGCGGGAACCGGCAGATCCTCAGCCCCACCCAGATCCCGGACGTCGTCAAGAAGGCCGTGATCGCCACCGAGGACGCGTCCTTCGAGACGAACTCCGGGTTCGACGTCTCCGGCATCCTGCGGGCCGCCTACAACCAGGTCACCGGCGGCTCCGGGGGCGGGTCGACGATCTCGCAGCAGTACATCAAGGTCTCCTCCGGCGACGACGCGCCGACGCTGACCCGCAAGTGGGTCGAGCTCGCGAAGTCGTTCAAGATGAACCAGACCTACGAGAAGGCGGACATCATCACCGCCTACCTCAACATCATCTACTTCGGCCGCGGCGCGTACGGCGTCCAGGCGGCGGCGCAGGCGTACTTCGGCAAGGACGCCGCCCAGCTGACCTTCTCCGAGTCCGCGCTGCTCGCCGGGCTGATCCAGCAGCCGGGCCGGTCGGAGAACCCGACGGTGGCCCGCGACCGGTGGAGCACCGCGCTGGACCGCATGCAGCGCAACGGCTACCTCACCGCGGCCGACCGGCGGGCGGCGAAGTTCCCGACGCCCGTCCCGCTCGTGGACTCGCGGCAGGGGAACACGGTCAACCCGTTCATCAAGAAGCAGGTCAAGGCCGAGCTGGCCGCCGCGGGGATCCCCGAGGAGAAGTACTACGCGGGCGGCTTCCAGGTGTTCACGACGATCGACTCGAAGGCACAGGACGCCGCCGAGCAGGCCGTCGCGCAGGGCATGGCCGGGCAGACCGACGACCGGATCCTCGACGCGCTGGTCGCCGTCGACCCGCGGTCCGGCGGTGTGCTCGCCTACTACGGCGGGGCGCCGATCGTGAAGGGCCCCAACGGCGAGGACCAGGCCGGGCGCGACTGGGCGGACGAAGCGCACAACCCCGGGTCGTCGATGAAACCGTTCGACCTTACGGCGTTCCTGAAGGACGGCCGCGGTCTCAACGCCGTCTTCGACGGCCGCTCGCCGCGGACGTTCCCGGACGTGCCGCTGCCGGTGCGCAACGCCGGGACCACCAGCAGCTGCTCCGAGACGTGCACGGTGGCCGAGGCGATGCAGCGGTCCACCAACACCGTCTTCTACGACATGGTGCTGAACGTGACCAAGCCGTCGGGCGTGGCCGAGGCCGCGCAGGAGGCGGGGATCCGCACGAAGGACAACGGCGGCCGCAGCGTGCTGTTCACCGGGGACAACAACATCTCCATCGGCGGCGGCCAGACCGCGGTCACCCCGGCGGACATGGCCGCGGCGTACGCGTCCTTCGCCTCCGGCGGGGTCCAGCGCGGCCGCCACTTCGTGCAGAAGGTGACGAACGCACAGGGCGAGACCGCCTACGAGGCCGACACGCGCGCCACGGACGCGTTCGCGGACAACGACCGCGGCAAGAGCAAGCAGATCGCCGGGAACGTCACCGCCGCCTTGGCGCCGGTCATCCCGTTCTCCCGGCTGACCTGCCCGTCCGGGCACGAGTGCGCCGGCAAGACCGGCACCCAGCAGCACACCCCGGGCGCGGACGAACCGGCGTCCGCGGCGAACACGAACTCCCAGACGTGGATGGTGGGCTACACACCGTCGGTTTCGGCCGCGGTGTGGGTGGGCGGCGACGGCGACAAGGCGCTGCGCGGCCCGGCCGGCCAGCCGCTGACGCCGTCGCTCGTCGCCGGTCCGGTGTGGCAGCGGTTCATGCAGCTCTACCTGGCCGGAAAGCCGGGCGAGCGCTTCGACCGCGTCCAGGCGATCACCTCGCCGCAGGACGACCAGTTCCAGCTGCAGCTCCAGCAGGAACAGCAACAGCAGCAGTTCCAGGAGCAGCAGCAACAACAGCAACAGGACTTCACCTTCGGCCGCGGCGGCAACCAGGACCAGCAGCAGCAGCAACCGAACCGCGGCCGCGACCGGCGTGACGGCCGCGGTCCCGGGCGCGGCAACGGCAACGACACCGGCCAGGCGAATTTCGGCCCCTGACCTCCCGCGTCTGCCAGGATGATCGCGGGACGCCCGTCCCGCGATCATCCGTCGGGAAGGTCATGCGGAAACTCGCTCCTCTCACGCTCGCCGCCCTGCTGGCGTGGGCGACGACCGCGGCCGCCGCGGGGCCGTACTGGGTCGACGAACTCCGGCTGCCCGCGGCCTGGCAGCTGTCCGAGGGCGCCGGGGTGCGGGTCGGCCTGATCGACACCGGTGTCGCCGCGGACCCCGACCTCGACGGCGCGGTGCGGCCCGGCGCGGACTTCCCCGACCTCGGCGCGCCCGCGGGGGACGCCATCGGGCACGGGACGACGATGGCCCTGCTGATCGCCGGCCGCGGCACCGCGGGCACCCGCGGGGTCGCGCCGAAGGCGGAGATCCTGCCGGCCCGGCTGACCGGGGGTCCGGCGGACGCGGTCGCCGCCGTCCGCTGGGCCGTGGACCAGGGCGCGAAGGTCGTCAACCTGTCGCTCGGCAGTGGCGGCCGGACCACGGAGTACGACGACGCCCTGACCTACGCGCGCGACCACGACGTGGTCGTCGTCGCGGCGGCGGGCAACGCGGGCGAGGACCGCGAGGTCACCAGCCCGGCGGACCGCCCGGGCGTGCTGGCCGTGTCGGCGGTCGACCGGGCCGGGAAGTTCCGCGACGACGTCAGCGTGTCCGGCCCGGAGGTGAGCTTCGCGGCCCCCGGTGTCGACATCTCGACCTCCCGCCCGGGCGAAAAAGCGCCGACGTCGGGCACGAGCCAGGCCGCCGCGATCGTGTCCGGCGTGGTCGCGCTCGTGCGGTCGCGGTACCCGGACCTGACCGCGGCCCAGGTGACCGACCAGCTGGCCAGGACGGCGAAGGACCTCGGCGCGCCGGGCCGGGACGCCGAGTACGGCTACGGGCTGATCGACCCCGTGGCCGCGTTGTCCGCGGAGCCGGACACCGGTACGCCGTGGTGGGTCATCGCGCTGTGGTCAGCGGGCGGGGTGCTCGTGCTCGGCGCGGGGTTCGTGCTGCTGAAAAGAAGGAGGCCGTGACCTCGGAGCTGGGGGTCACCGAGGTCACGGCCGGTCAGAGGGTCAGAGGTCGACGACAACGCCGTCGACGCCGGAGCGGTGGGCGGCCTCGATCACGCGCAGGGCCTGCACCGACGACTCCGGATCCACCGGGAACTCGCCTTCACCGCGCAGCGCGTCGCGGACCTGGGCGTAGAACTGCTCGTAGCGGCCGGTCTCGGTCGGCACGGTCTCGACGTCCGGGCCGACGCCGAGCTTCCCGGCGTCCGCCGCGGGTTCTTCGCCCCAGCCCGCGTCCCCGGGCCGCAGCCCGGCCTTGATCTGGGGTTCCTGCACGTCGAGGCCGAACTTGGTGAACGTCGCCCGGTCACCGAGGACCCGGAAGCGCGGGTTCTGCGTGCCCGCGAGCGCCGAGGACCACAGGTGCGACCGGACACCGTTGGCGTGCGTCAGCGCGACGAAGACGTCGTCGTCGACCTGGACGCCGGCCCGGCGGCGGTCGACCTCCGCGTAGACCCGGGTGACCGGGCCGAACAGCTGCAGCGCCTGGTCGACGATGTGCGCGCCGAGGTCGTAGAGCAGGCCGCCGGCTTCGGCCGGGTCGCCGAACTCGCGCCAGTTGTCCTTGATCTTCGGCACCCAGCGGTCGTAGCGGGACTCGAAGCGGAACACCTCGCCGAGCCGGCCGGACTCCAGGACCTTTCGCACGGTGAGGAAGTCCGAGTCGAGCCGCCGGTTCTGGAAGACCGTCAGGCCGACGCCCGCCGCCTTCGCCGCGGCGACGACCCGCTCGGCCTCGGCCGCGGTCGGCGCGAAGGGCTTGTCGACGACCACCGGCAGGCCGGCTTCGACCGCCCGCAGCGCGAGCGGCACGTGCGTGCGGTTGGGCGTGCTGACCACGACGAGGTCGAGGCCGCCGGCGCGCTCGAACAGCTCGTCGGCGCCGGGCACGATCTCCGCGCCCGGGTGGTCGGTGCGGGCCTGGGCGGCGTTGCTCGACGTCGTGATCACGGCCGGGGTCAGCCCGGGCGTCGCCGCCACCAGGGGCGCGTGGAAGACACGTCCCCCGATGCCGTACCCGAGGATGCCCACCCGCAGATCGTCCGCCATGCCGCTATTAAACAACAGCGTTGCCTTATTGACCAGACGTGCGAAGATCCTGCCCATGGCGGACACCGGGGTGAACCTGCGCGACGTGCGCGCGTACAACCGCGCCCTGCTGCTCACGCACATCCTGCGCGCCGGCGGCCTCAGCCGGGTCGAGCTCGCCGAACGCACCGGGCTCACCCAGCAGGCCGTCTCCAAGATCGTGCCCGAACTGCTCGACACCGGCCTGCTGGACGAACAGCGCCAGCCGTCCGCGGGCGTCGGCAAGCCCCGCACGCGGCTGAACATCCGGGCCGGCGCCAAGCACGCGCTCGGCGCCCGGCTCGACCGCGACGAGTTCCACGTCGTCCGCACCAACCTGCTCGGCGAAATCGAGGAGGAGGACGGTGGCCCGCTCCCGGCCGGCTTCACGCCCGCGCAGGCCGTCGAGGCCGTCGGCGCCACCGCGCTCGAACTCGCCGACGGCTTCGACGTGCTCGGCCTCGGCATCGGCGCGGTCGGCCCGCTGGACCACCGGGCCGGCCTGGTCCGCGACGCGACGAACATGCCCGGCTGGCACGCAGTCCCGCTGCGGGCCCTCCTCGAAGCGCGCACCGGGCTGCCGGTGACGCTGGACAAGAACACCAACGCCGCCGCGTTCGCCCGGCTCTGGCCGCACGGCGAGCCGACGGCGACCGCGGTGATCCTGGCCGGCACCGGGATCGGCGTCGGCCTGCTCATCGACGGGCGGCTCTACCGCGGCCCGCGGACCAACGCCGGTGAGTTCGGGCACACCACGATCGCCTACGACGGGCCGCGCTGCGCGTGCGGGCGCCGCGGCTGCGTGGAGATCATGGCCAAGCAGGCCCCCGACACGCGGACCGCGGCGGGGTTCCTCGGCATCGGGCTGGCCGACCTGGTGCAGGTGCTCGACCTGGAGCAGATCGTGCTGGCCGGCCGGGCGGTCCGCGACGAGCCGGGCGTCCACCGCGAAGCCGTTTCGGCCCGGCTCGGGGAGCTGCTGCCGGCACCGCACTGGCAGCGGATCGAGGTCGTCGAAGACGGCTCCGGCGAGGAGATCGTCACCCGCGGCGCGGCCGCCGAGGTCCTGGCCTCGTACTACGCGAATCCGGCATGATCACCGGCTTCACCGCCGCGCACCCCGATCACCGATACCATCCGGCTCGTGCCAGAGGAGACCACGCGGGAGGCGGAGCCCGGACCCGTGACGCTGACCCGGGCGGAACGGGTCGTCCCGAGCTGGACCGACCCCCTCGCGGCGGCGGTCACCAGACCCCTCGGCGGCCCGCTCGGTGAGCACGCCGCGGTCGGCAGGCACTGGTTCTGGTCACCCCAGCGCGTCGGGCTCCTGCTGGCCACGCTCGCGCTGATGCTGTGCTGGTTCGGCAAGGGCTCGTGCATCCAGCAGTACCAGGACGGCAACGGCGTCACCCAGCTCGACTGGCGCGCGGGCCGCCCGTTCGTCGCGATGTGCTATTCGGACATCGTGCCGCTCTACGGCTCCGAGCGGCTCGACCGGCCGGGCACCTTCCCGTACGCCACGTCGTGGAAGGAAAGCTCGCAGACCGCCGAGGACGGCACCCGGTACATGGAGTACCCGGTGCTCACCGGCCTCTTCCAGTGGGCGAACGCGAAGCTCGCGGCGGGCTGGCTGAACGTCGCCGAGTCCGGCTGGCTCCCCGGCGCGCTGCCGGTGGCGATCTACTTCGACATCACCGCGTTCTTCCTGTCGGCCGCGTGGCTGGTCACCGTGTGGGCGACCGGCCGGACGACGAGACGCCGTCCGTGGGACATGGTGCTGGTGGCGGTCTCGCCGCTGGTGCTGGTGCACGCGTTCACCAACTTCGACGCGCTCGCGACCGCGTTCACCGCGACCGGCCTGCTCGCCTGGGCCCGCCGCCGCCCGGCGCTCGCCGGCCTGCTGCTCGGGCTCGGCGCGACGGCCAAGCTGTACCCGCTGTTCCTGCTCGGCGTGCTGTTCGTGCTGTGCCTGCGCGCGGGCAAGCTCAAGCCGTTCTGGAAGACCGCGATCGCCGCCGTCGTGACGTGGCTGGCGGTGAACGCGCCGTTCATCCTGTTCACCACCCGCGGCTGGTGGGAGTTCTTCCGGATGAGCGCGCTGCGGCCGATGGACCCGGACTCGCTGTACAACGTCTTCTCGTACACGACGGGCTGGGCCGGGTTCGACGGCGTGCTGCAGAAGAACCAGACGCCGACGTACCTGAACATCACGGTGGCCGTGCTGTTCCTGGCCTGCTGCGCCGGGATCGCCTACCTCGCGCTGGCCGCGCCGCGACGGCCGCGCGTCGGCCAGCTCGCCTTCCTCGTGGTGGCCGCGTTCCTGCTCACCAACAAGGTGTGGAGCCCGCAGTACTCGCTGTGGCTGGTGCCGCTGGCCGTGCTGGCCATCCCGCGCTGGCGGCTGCTGCTCGGCTGGATGCTGATCGACGCCGTCGTCTGGGTGCCGCGGATGTTCTACTACCTCGGCATCGACCACAAGGGCCTGCCCGAGGGCTGGTTCCTCGGCACGGTCGTGGTCCGCGACCTCGCCGTCGTGGGGCTGTGCGTGCTGGTGGTCCGGGAGGTCTGGCGCCCGGCGGCCGACCTGGTCCGGCTGGACGGCGAGGACGACCCGGCCGGCGGCTTCCTGGACGGCGCCCGGGACGTGATCATCCCGAACGCCACCCGCCGCCGCCGGAAGGCCGTGACCGTCTAACCCAGCTTTTCCCGCAGGTAGGCGATGTCGGCCGCCTGGCCGTCGGGCGGTGTCTCGACGACGACCGGCGCGCCCGCCGCCCGGGCGACGCCGACGAGGACCTCGGGGTCGATCGTGCCCTCGCCCTCGATGACGTTCGCGTGCCGGTCGCGGGTCGAGCCGAACTCGTCGCGGGAGTTGTTGAGGTGCACCAGGTCGATCCGGCCGGTGATGGCCATGACCTTTTCGACGGCGGTGGCGAGGTCCCAGCCCGCGGCGAACGCGTGGCAGGTGTCCAGGCAGAACCCGGCGCCGAACTCGCCGACCTTGTCCCACAGCCGGGCGATCACCTCGAGGTCGCGGGTCATCGCGTTCTCGCCGCCGGCGGTGTTCTCGATCAGGATCGGGACCTTGAAGCCGCCCTTCTCCTGCTCGCGCTCGAAGAGCTTGCGCCAGTTCTCCAGGCCGGCTTCGACGTCGTCGGTCGCGCCGATGTGCCCGCCGTGCACGATCAGGCCCTTGGCCCCGATCGCCGCGGCGCCGTCCGCGTGCTGGGTGACGTTCTTCCGCGACGGGATCCGGATCCGGTTGTTCAGCGAAGCGACGTTGATCAGGTACGGCGAGTGGATGAACACCTCGACCGGGTCGGCCGCGATGGCTTCGCCGTGCGGGTGCGGCTTCGGGGCCTTCCAGCCCTGCGGGTCGGAGAGGAAGAACTGGACGACGTCGGCTTTGCGCTCGGCGACCGCGGTCAACGGGTCGTCGTCACGGACATGGGCGCCAATCAGCATGCCGAGCACGCTACTCCGGATCCCGTTTCCGGCCGGTGGGCCCGGTTGGTGACGCTCGTGGAGTACCGTGAGCGCGTTCCGTGATCCAGATTTGGTCCGACTGCCGGAGGGCATGATGGGGAAGCACGCCGCCCGGATCACCGCACTGGGGTTCACGATCGCCGCCTCGGCCGCCCTGGCCACGCCGGGCGTGGCGAGCGCCGGCAGCCCCACGCTCGGCGGGAGCTGCGAGGCCACGCTGCAGAACGGCAGTGCGTCCGGCCTGGTGCTGGACGCTGGCGCCCCGCTGAACGCCCCGAACCAGCTCACCGTCGGCCTCGATTCCGGCTCGCGGAACACGAACGGCACGGCACCGCTGCTCACCCTGCCGCTGGGCGACACCGTGAAGGCGCTCGGCATCGGCCGGCTGCCGCTGGTCGGCGACGCGACGGCGAAGGGCGTCTGCCCGGCCGCGCAGGGCACGGTCAACGCCGTCGGCAACCTGACGCAGGGCGTGGCCGCCGAACTGCCGCCGCTGCCGCTCCCGCCCCTCCCGCCGGCCCCGAACCCGCCGCAGCCCGCGCCGCCCGGCCCGACCCCGCCGGGTCCCGGCCCGGGTCCGGTGCCGAACCCGCCCGGCAACAGCACCGGCCCGATCGTCACCAATCCGGGCAACGCCGCTCTTCCGGGTGACGCCATTTCGGGCATCTTCACCAACGCCGCCCTGCTGCCGGGCAGCCTGGTGCAGGCGCCGGTGATCGCGCAGGTCATCCCCGGCCAGCAGGTCCCGCCGACCGTCGACGAGCAGCGGTCCGGCACCGCGGAGGCGCTGCCGGGCGGCACGCCGCCGGCGAAGCTGCCGATGCTGCTCGCGGTGCTGGCGCTGGCGATCGTCGCGGCCGCCCTCGTCCGGGCCTGGATCCGTCGCAGCCCGGCCTGACCCACGGTGACGTCCGCTTCCACCCGAATGCCGGACATTTCTGAACGAGCGGGCGTCACCCGGCTGCCTTAGCGTCGTTGTACTGGTAAGTAGGCGACGAGACCAGGGGTGGCGAGCATGCAGGATCGGACACGGAGGGCTACGGCGGTCGGTGCGGCGGCGGTCGTCCTCGCGGGTTCGGCCGTGCTCGGGATGCCCGGTACCGCCTCCGCGGACACGAAGACCGTGCCCTGCGGCAGCACCGTGTCCGCCAAGCCGGGCGACCACATCCAGGGCTCGCTGCTCGGCCTGCCGCTGATCGACCTGGGCTTCGTCACGCAGGCGACCACCGTGCTGACCACCACCGTGAGCGGGCTGCTCAACACCGTCTGCAAGGTCACCGTGAACGTGGTCAACACCGTCGTCTCGCCGGTGCCGGTGGTCGGCGCGCCCGTGGCGAGCGCGGTCAACCAGGGTGTCCAGGGTGTGACCAGCGGTGCCCAGCAGGGCCTGAGCGCGGTGAGCGGGGGCGGCAAGCAGTCGTCGCCGCAGCCCGGCACGGGCGGCAACCCGCAGCAACCGCCGGCCCAGGGCGGGACGGGCGGCACCCCCCAGCAGGGTGGTACCCCGGCGGGCACCACGCCGATCCCGGACGCGAACAGCCCGCTGCTGCCCGGTTTCGCGAGCACCCCGGTGTTCGGCGGCTTCCCCTTCGCCATCGGCACGGGCTACGCGCCGATGCGCGACTACAGCGGCATCCCGTTCGCGACGGCCGGGCTGTTCACGCCGTCGCCGGCGATCCGGTACGGCAGCCAGATCCCGGGTTACGCGCCGCAGTACGGCCTGAACGGTCCGGACGGCACGGCCGACGGCAATTCCGGCGTCCAGACGGCGGGCCAGGCGGAAGCGCTACCCTCCGCACCGGACGGGTTCACGAACGGGTCGAATCTGCCGCTGCTGATTGCGGTTCTGGCACTCTCCGGAGTCAGCGCGGGCCTCGTCCGCACCTGGGTACTCCGCCGAATGGCCGCTGCGAATTGATCTGACTGCCGAGTATCTTTCGCGTATTCCCCTCGTTGATCCTGTTGTCCAGGACGACACCCGATACCCCACGGAGGACTGTGCTCGTGCGGAAGCTGTTGACCGTTGCCGCTCTTGCCGCCTTCGTGACCGGGGGTGCGTTCCTGTCCACCGGCACGGCCGCCGCGACCACGACGCTCGTCAGCAACAGCTGCACCGGCTCGGTCACCGGGCAGATGGGCGACCAGGTGGCGATCGACGGGGCTTCGGTCAAGACGCTGGTCACGAACGGCGCGAACAACGCCGGGACGCTCGCGATCGGCAGCTGGGCGGGCGATTCCATCGCCAAGAACCACTCGATCCCGGTGGGCCAGGTACCGAACACGGCGGGCGGCGAAGCGACCGGCGCCGCGATCGGCAAGGCGGTCCGCACCGCGCTGGCCGCCTCGGGCACGTGGGGCCTCGGGCTCGACTGGAACAAGACGCTCAACAGCGTGGAGAGCACGGTCGCCAAGGGCTGCGGCCTGACGTTGCTCGCGAGCAACTACGTGGCGCCGAGCACCCCGGCCCAGCAGGGCACGGGCGGCACCGGCGGCCAGCAGGGCAGCGCCGGAACCGCCCCCGGCGCGTCCGGCAACCTCTCGAACCTGAACCCCGGCACCGCCGGCGGCACGGGCGGCAGCGCCCCGATGCGCGACTACAGCGGCATCCCGACGGCGACCGCGGGCACGGCCGTCGCACCCGGCGTGCGCTACCCGGCGGACGGCACCCTGCCCGGTGACGCCTCGGCCCCGCAGGCGGGCGCGGGTGACCAGAGCGGCCAGGGCGCGGACGTCCGCGACGCCGGCAACGCGCAGTCGCTGGCCTCGAACAGCGCGTCGAACGACGTGCAGCTGCCCATGCTCATCGCGGTGATCGTGCTCGCCGGCGTCACCGCCGGGCTGGTGCGCACCTGGGTGCTGCGCCGGGCGGCCTGACCCCCCGGCGTCCGGCCCCGCCGGTGCCCCCAGGTAGCCTTACCTGGACAAACCCTCCTGCCACGGACAGCCCGTGGCCGCGAGCCCATAGGAGGTGAGTGGTTGTGTCACGCCATTACGAGGTAATGGTCATCCTGGACCCCACGCTCGACGAGCGCACGGTCGCCCCCACGCTGGACAACTTCCTCAACGTGATCCGCACTTCGGGCGGTTCCGTGGAGAAGGTCGACGTCTGGGGCCGCCGCCGCCTTTCGTACGAGATCAAGAAGCACGCCGAGGGCATCTACGCGCTGCTCGACCTGAACTCCTCGGCCGACGCGGTCAAGGAGCTCGACCGGCAGCTGTCGCTGCAGGAGACCGTGCTCCGCACCAAGGTCATGCGCCGCGAGGTCAAGCGCGCCGCGGCCAAGCCCGCTGCCGCCAAGGCCTGAGCCCGAGGGGAACCCCGATGGCTGGAGACACCGTCATCACGGTGGTCGGCAACCTGACGTCCGACCCGGAACTGCGCTTCACCCCGTCCGGTGCGGCGGTCGCGAACTTCACCGTCGCGTCCACCCCGCGCACCCTCGACCGGCAGTCCGGCGAGTGGAAGGACGGCGAGGCGCTGTTCCTGCGCTGCAACATCTGGCGCCAGGCGGCGGAGAACGTCGCCGAGTCCCTGACCCGCGGCGCCCGCGTCGTCGTGCAGGGCCGCCTGAAGCAGCGGTCGTTCGAGACCAAGGAAGGCGAGAAGCGGACCGTCGTCGAGCTCGAGGTCGACGAGATCGGCCCCTCGCTGCGCTACGCCACGGCCAAGGTCAACAAGGTCAGCCGCGGTGGCGGCGGTGACTTCGGCGGCGGCGGTGGCGGCGGGAACCGCGGTGGCGGCGGTGGCGGCGGTATGCCGGCCGACGACCCGTGGGGTTCCGCGCCCGCCGCGAGCAGCGGTGGCGGCGGCTTCTCGGACGAGCCCCCGTTCTGATCTCGCACACATCCACAAGATTTGAATTTCCAGGAGTAGACAGTGGCCAAGCCACCCATCCGCAAGCCCAAGAAGAAGGTCTGCGTGTTCTGCAAGGCCGAGAAGAAGGGCCGCCCGGAACTGATCGACTACAAGGACACCAACCTGCTGCGGAAGTACATCTCCGACCGCGGCAAGATCCGTGCCCGTCGCGTCACCGGCAACTGCAGCCAGCACCAGCGTGACATCGCCATCGCGGTCAAGAACTCCCGCGAGATGGCGCTGCTGCCCTACACCTCGACCGCGCGCTAAGGGAGGGCACTGACATGGCGAAGATCATCCTCACCACGGACGTGGCCAACCTGGGCGGCCCCGGCGACATCGTCGAGGTCAAGGACGGCTACGCGCGCAACTACCTGCTCCCGCGGGGCTACGCGATCGTGGCCTCCAAGGGCGCGGAGAAGAACGTCCGCACGATCCAGCGCGCGCAGGAGAGCCGTCGCATCCGCGACCTCGACCACGCCAAGGAGATCAAGGCGACGCTGGAGGGCCTCGGCGCCATCCAGCTCACCGGCAAGGCGGCCGAGGGCTCGAAGAAGCTCTTCGGTTCGATCACCGCCGGCGAGATCGTCGACGCGATCAAGGCGGCCGGTGGCCCGCTGCTCGACAAGCGCGTCATCGAGCTGCGCGACCACATCAAGACCGTGGGCAAGCACTCGGTCGGCGCCCGGCTGCACCCGGACGTCAAGGTCGACGTGCGGCTCGAGGTCAAGGCTGTCGCGCAGTAAGGCAGATACGTCGTGAGAAGGCGGGTCACCCCTGGTGGGTGGCCCGCCTTCACGCTTTCCGGGGAACCCCGGACACGACGGCGGCGTCGGAGGAGAATGAGCGGGGACGCGAAGGGGATGGAGCGGGATGGGTAACGAGGTCAACATGTCCGCGCCGGCCGGTGGGGGCGGCGGCTTCACCTTCGACGCCGACAAGATCGACGGCGTCATCAAGAAGTGGCAGGACCTCCAAGCCGACTTGAAGCGCGACTACGACGACGCCAACCTGATGGCGAACGTCAAGGCGCCCGGCAAGGAGTTCGCCAGCGGCGACTGGGAGAAGCTCGCCAACCCGTCCGGCAAGGCGTTCCTCGAGCAGAACCGCAAGATGCAGGAGTACGTCAAGAACTACATCGACGCGCTCACCGCCGCCAAGCAGAAGATCACCACCAAGGAGTCGGACACCCAGGCCGACCTTTCGAAGACGGGGAACCAGGCCACGTGAACCGACGACTGATCGCCGTCCCGGCGCTGGCCTTCGCCGTGCTCGCCCTGGCCGGCTGCGCCGGCAAGACCCGGGGCACCGCCAACCCGGCCCCCGCGTCCGAGTCGAGCACCGAAACCACCACCCGGTCCACCGCCGACACCGCCCCGCACGTGCCGGCCCCGCTGAACACCGGGTCGATCACCTCGGACGCCTGCGCGACGCTGTCGGCGTCGGCGCGCTCCGACCTCGGCCTCGGCGAGGGGCGGCCGCGCACCACCGGCAACGGCCCGAGCTGCACGTTCCAGGAAGCCGCCGACCCGGGCAACCAGATCGACGTGACCACGGTGACGGCGAACAAGAACGGCCTCCAGGACGTCTACGACACGAAGGCCAACGACGCCTACTGGGGCGAGACCCAGGCCGCCGGGTACCCGGGCGTCTACGCCGCCGCGGTGGACGACCGCAAGAACGGCAAATGCGGCCTGTTCGTCGCGGTGACCGACCAGCTGGCGGTCAACGTCCTGGTGCAGTACGACAACGGCGCCGGTGCTTCGGACCCGTGCCCGGTGGCGATGAAGTTCGGCGAGGCGATGATCCACACGCTGGGAGGCTGAAGTGCTGGAACTGGTGCTGCTGGGCGGCTTCGCCGCCTACAACATGGCGACCACGCATTCGGACGACCACACGTCGGTGCAGGGTGACCGCAAGATCGACTGCTACGACATCTGGGAGAAGATCACCACCGGCCCCGGCCCCGGCTCGATCGAAAACGGCCAGGCGGCGGCGAGCCGGCTGAAGGGCGCCTACCAGGAACGGCTCGGCACGATCGACGACCTGGCCAAGGAGATGGACGCCGCCTGGACGGGCGGCGGCTCCGAGGCGGCGCAGAACGCCGGCGCCCACCCGCTGCGGGTGTGGATGGAGGACTCCGGCACCAAGCTCACCGATTCCGACAAGTACCTCGGCGAGCAGCACAACGCGTTCACCACGGTGCACGCGCAGGTGCAGCAGGTGCCGAAGGACCCGCCGAAGAACAACCTGCTCAACGCGATCACGCCGTGGACGACCGACACCGACCGGGCGATCCGCGACTACAACGCCAAGGGCCAGGCCAACGTCGACGCCTTCAACACCTACTACAAGGCGAGCAACGACAACGGCCAGAAGATGCCGACGTACTCCGCGCTCAAGGGGCAGCAGGAGAACGTCGACGTCAACGGCGGCAAGGACGGCAAGAAGAAGCCGGGCGACGACGGCAGCAACGGCAACGGCAACCCGAACGGCACCGGTTCGGTGCCCGGCGGCGTGAACATGCCGGGTCCGGGCGGGGTGCCGTCCTTCCCCGGGCAGCCGAACACGCCGGGCGGTGGCTTCGACCCGTCGAAGGTGCCGGGGTTCGACCCGGGCAAGCCGCCGAACTTCGACCCGTCGAAGGTCCCCGGCGGGAACTTCGACCCCTCGAAGATCCCGGGCGGCGGCAACTACACCCCGCCGAACTTCACCGACGGCACCCACTCGTCGGGCTTCACGCCGCCGAAGATTTCCGGTGCCGGCGGCTTCGGGCCCAGCGGCGGCGGGGGCGGCGCGGGTGACTTCTCCATCCCCGGCGGCGGCTTCGGGCCCGGCGGCTCGGGCGGGATCGGCGACCCGTCGGCGGGCTTCGGGCCGGGCGGCGTGGGCTTCGGACCCGGCGGCTCGACCGGGGCCATGCCCGGTGGCGTGGGCGCGGGTGGCGCGGGCGCCGGCGCCGCGGGGGGCGGCGGAGCGACCGGTGCGGCCGCCGGCCGGCCCGGCAGCTCCGGGATGGGTGGCATGGGCGGCATGCACCCCGGCGGTGCCAAGGGCCAGGGCGGCGGCGACGAGGAACGCACGTCGAAGTACCTGCTCGGCGACGACCCGAACGACATCTTCGGGACCGACGAGCTGACCGCGCCGCCGGTCATCGGCGAGTAGCGCACGCGGGACCGCCGGGCGCGTGCCAAGATGGGCGCGCCCGGCTGCTTCGGGTTCACCAACTGGCTTCAATGGGGGAAGAGCGGTGCTGGACAGGCAAGTCACCATCTCGACCGGCACCCTGATCACCCTGATCCGGCGCCGGGGCGGCGAGCCGCACGTGGTGCTGTCCGAAACGCCGACCTGGTACAGCGACGAGGCCCAGCGCGCCGAGGACGAGCAGGCCAACGCCGAGCTCGCCAAGGCCGGGTTGTTCGGCCCGCGCGGCATGCACCCGGGGTTCGTCGCGACGGTCGAGGCGATCGCGCGGCCGCAGCTGGAGTACTACGGCTGGATCGACGGCGGCTTCCAGGGCAAGCCGGTGAGCTACCGGCTGCTCGCCGGCTCCGCGGGCGGCGAGGCGTTCGTGCTGGCCAAGCACGAGGAGCTGGACGCCGTCGTGCTGGAGTCGACGAAGCCGCACGAGCTGCTCGACGACTTCCTCGGCCAGATCCCCAAGCTGGCACCCGGCCGGGGGACACCGCTCGCGGTGCCGAAGAGCCGGCTCGAGGGGACAGCCCGCGGTGACGACGGCGGGTTCGCCGTGCTCCGCAGCGACCGCCCGGCCGAGGGTTCGCAGGAGGCCGACGAGCTCCGCCGGATCCTCGCGTTACGCCGGATGGGGAGCGGCAGCCTGTACGTCGCGGCCCGCAACCGCACCGGAGCCCGGCACCGGATCGAACGCCCGGTTAACTACATCGATACGTCCGAAGGCCGGTGGCTGACCGAGGAGATTCCGGGACGTGGCGAGAACCGGATCGCCTTCACCCCGGCCGACCAGCGCGTTCTCGCTGACCGGTTACGCAGCGCACAGGGCCGGCTCACCGCGGCCTGACGCGCGGGCCGTTCAGCCCTCCGGGTCACCCCTCCACTCTCCGTGATATTCATCCACAGGCCGCATCGCCCAATGGGTTCGAGCTGGTCCACGACACGCCGAAGAACGGACTTCACGCGACACGCCGGACGAGTTTTCGGCGAGTTCTCCACACCATGTCCACAGCCTTTGACCTGCACTTTCACCAAAGCCGATCACGCTTGTCCCCAACTTGTCCACAGCTCTCGCGGCACCTGTGACTGGTTACCCCCATTCATCCCCAGGTTGTCCACAGAAGGGTCCCCACCCCAAATTGCCATCGGCCTTCCGGGGGATCTAGCGTGCCCGCTCGGGCCTGTACTCACGGTGGCGCTCCGCGTGTCTGCGACAGCTGACCGAGGTCGTCCCCGATCATCGGGGGCGGGTCCGGGGGACGAAAGCACGGGCTCCAGCCGCGTGCTTCGAGAGCGAAGATCCGGCATACTCGAACGGGTGTTCGACGAATGAGGAGGTGTCCGGGGCGGTGGCGCTGACCGACGACCGCAGTCCGATATACGCGGAGTCCGACCCGGGTCCGAGCGACCCCGGCCCTGGGGGAGGCGGCGGCTTCGACCGCCAGCCGCCGCAGGACATCGCGGCCGAGCAGTCGGTGCTCGGCGGCATGCTGCTGTCCAAGGACGCGGTCGCCGACGTCATCGAGGCGCTCGGCCCCGACGACTTCTACCGGCCCGCGCACCAGGCGATCTACGACTGCATCCTCGACCTCTACGGCCGCGGCGAGCCAGCCGACCCGATCACGGTGTCGGCGGAGCTGGAGCGGCGCGGCGAACTGGGCCGCGTCGGCGGCGCGCCCTACCTGCACACGCTGATCGCGACCGTGCCGACCGCGGCGAACGCGGGCTACTACGCGGAGATCGTCTCGGAGAAGGCGGTGCTGCGCCGGCTGGTCGAGGCGGGCACCCGGATCGTGCAGTACGGCTACGGCGCGGCCGCGGCCGACGGCGCCAACATCGACGAGGTGGTCGACCGCGCGCAGGCCGCGATCTACGACGTCACCGAGCGGCGGACCAGCGAGGACTACGTCGCGCTGGAAGAGCTGCTGCAGCCGACGATGGACGAGATCGACGCGATCGCCTCGCGCGGCGGCCAGTCCCAGGGCATCCCGACCGGCTTCACCGACTTCGACGAGCTGACCAACGGCCTGCACCCGGGTCAGATGATCATCGTCGCCGCCCGGCCCGGTGTCGGCAAGTCGACACTGGGCCTGGACTTCGCGCGCTCGGCGTCGATCCGGCACGGCATGACCAGCGTCATCTTCTCGCTGGAAATGAGCCGCACCGAGATCGTCATGCGCATGCTCTCGGCCGAGGCCAAGATCCGCCTCGCCGACATGCGCGGCGGCAAGATGTCCGACGACGACTGGACGCGGCTGGCCCGCCGGATGAGCGAGGTGTCCGAGGCGCCGCTGTTCGTCGACGACTCGCCGAACATGACGATGATGGAGATCCGCGCGAAGGCCCGGCGGCTGAAGCAGCGCAACGACCTCAAGCTGGTCGTCCTCGACTACCTCCAGCTGATGACGTCCGGCAAGCGCGTCGAGTCGCGGCAGCAGGAGGTCTCGGAGTTCTCCCGGCAGATGAAGCTGCTGGCTAAGGAGATCGAGGTCCCGGTGATCGCGATCAGCCAGCTGAACCGTGGTCCGGAGCAGCGCACGGACAAGCGCCCGATGCTGTCCGACCTGCGTGAGTCCGGCTCCCTGGAGCAGGACGCCGACCTCGTCATCCTGGTCAACCGCCCCGACGCCTGGGAGCGCGACGACCCGCGTGCGGGCGAGGCGGACCTGATCATCGCGAAGCACCGCGCCGGGCCGACGGCGACGATCACCGTCGCGCACCAGCTGCACTACAGCCGGTTCGTCGACCTCTCCCACGACTAACCGAGAGCGCTGTACCCGCGGACGAACGCGGTGAGGAGCCGGCCGAACGTCTCGCGGTCCTCGTCCGCCCAGTCCGCCATCACCTCCGCGAAGACCCCGCGGCGGAAGGCGTGCATCTCGTCGAGGTGCGCCTGACCGGCTTCGGTCGGCACGAGCACCGCACGCCGTCCGTCGCGCTGGTCGGCCTCTCGGCGGAGCAGCCCCTGCTCGACCGCGCGCGCCACGAGCCGGCTGGCGCGCGGCTGGTCGACGCCCATCGCCGCGCTCAACGCCGTCACCGTGCCGGCCTCGCCGCGTTCGGTGAGCTCCTCGACGACGTCGAGCAGCTCGTACACCGGGTCGTGCGCGCCGCGGCCTCTCGCCTTGGCGATCCGGCTGAGGGCTCGCCGCTGCTGGCTGCGGCGGATCGCGATCATGGCGCGCTCGACGTCGGCCACCGCGTCCGTCATGGTTGCTTCACCTCCGAACTACATGTACTTTTACATGTAGTTGTTCATCGACATCCAGGAGTACCCGTGAAACCCCTCGGCTGGTGGCTCCGCCACCTCCACGAGCTCCTCGAATCCTCCATGGCCCACGCGCTCGAGGCGGAATCGCTGACCCGCCGGCACTGGCAGGTACTCAACACGATCGCCCTCGGCGCCCGCACGCCGGAGGAGATCGACGCGGCGATGACCCCGTTCGTCACCGCCGAAGGCTCGATGGCACCGAAGCTGGCCGACCTGCGTGCCCGCGGCTGGGTCGCCGAAGACGGCACCTTGACCGGCGAAGGCCGCGAAGCGCACGCCCGCGTCGAAGACCGGGTCAAGGCGTTCCGCACGAAGAGCACCGAAGGCATCAGCGACGACGACTACCGCACCACGATCCGCACACTGGAGCGCTGCGCCGCGAACCTCGAAGCCGCCTGAGGAATATCCCGCGACCGCCAGGCGTCAGGTACTCTAGTAGTTGAACTTTCAATCACTGGAGCGACCGATGACCCGCACCCCGGTTCTCTACCTCAGCCACGGCGCCCCGCCGCTCGCCGACGACGCCACCTGGACCCGCCAGCTCGCCGGCTGGTCGGCCGACCTGCCGAAGCCCCGCGCGATCCTGGTCGTCTCGGCGCACTGGGAGGAGGCGCCGCTGACCCTCGGGGCGACGACGACCGTGCCGCTCGTGTACGACTTCTGGGGCTTCCCGGACCGCTACTACCAGGTGAAGTACGCGGCTCCCGGCGCACCGGAACTGGCGGCGAAGGTCCGGAAGCTGCTCCGCTCGACCGAGACGCCGGTGCACGACGCGCCGGAGCGCGGCCTCGACCACGGCGCCTACGTGCCGCTCGTCGAGATGTACCCGGACGCCGACATCCCGGTGCTGCAGGTCTCGATGCCCTCGCTCGACCCGCGGGAGCTGTTCGACCTCGGCCGCAAGCTCGCACCGCTGCGCGACGAAGGCGTGCTGATCATCGGCAGCGGCTTCTTCACCCACAACCTCAGCGGCATGGCCCGTTCCACCGACGGGACGCCGCCGGCGTGGTCGGCCGAGTTCGACCACTGGGGCGACGAGGTCCTGAGCAGCGGCGACGTCGACACGCTGCTCGACTTCCGGCACAAGGCACCGGCGGCCACGCTCGCGCACCCGCGGATCGAGCACTTCGCACCGCTGTTCGTCTCCCTCGGCGCCACTTCGGACGAGGGATCCGGCCGGACGGTGATCGACGGCTTCTGGCACGGCCTGGCGAAGCGCTCCCTCCAGTTCTCCTGACCTCCCGCGAACGCGAGCGAGCCCCAGGAGCCGGTTGGCTCCTGGGGCTCTTCGTCTCCAGGGAAGGAGAGCTATTCGGTGCTCGCGGGGGAGACCCGCATCCGCGGTCGCGTCGCCGGAGCGCTCCGTGCGAGGTCGCCCTCGCGGCGCGGTGGAGCGCCGGCCGCCGTGACAGCGGGGTTCGTGGGGCCGGCGGGTTCCGGGGAACCCGCCGGCCTTACCGCACTACTTGCGCTTCACCAGGCCCAGCAGCTTCGCGAGGAAGCCGGTGGAGTCCAGGCCCGACATCGCCGGCACCTGCGGGGTGCTGTCCAGCACCGGCAGCTTGGCGTTCACCGGCAGCTGGGCCGGGACGGCCGGCAGGGCCGGGGTGGCGGGCAGGTCCGCACGCTGGGTGTGGGTCGGCAGGACGCCACCCAGGGCGGGCAGCGCCGGCAGACCGGCGGCCGGGAGGGCCGGGGTCGGCAGGTCCGCACGCTGGGTGTGCGCCGGCAGCAGCCCACCCACGGCGGGCAGGCCGGCGGTCGGCAGGAGACCACCCACGGCGGGCAGGCCACCGGTCGGCAGCAGGCCACCCACGGCGGGCAGGGCCGGCAGACCGGCGGCCGGCAGCAGCCCACTGACGACGGGCAGCCCCGCGACCTGACGGTCCGCCCGCTCGGTGTGGCCCTGACCCGGCACGGTCTCACCCACCGCGGCCAGCCCGGCCACGGTGGACAGCGCCGACTCGGTCGGCAGCGCCGGCTTCGGCAGCGACGGGACGCCCGCGGCCGGCAGCTGCACCAGCTTCGTGGCCCCGGCCAGGTTGCCCACCGACGGCACGTCGGCGCGCTTGCTCTCCGGAACGCTGACCGGCGGGAGCCCGCTGGCGGACACGCCGGCGACCGGCAGCTTCGGGGTGGGCAGCCCGGCGACCGGCAGCGCGCTGGTCAGCCCGTCGAACGACGGCAGTCCACCGAGCAGCTTGGTGATCGGCAGGGCGCCGGTCAGCCCGTCCACCGACGGCACGTCGCGGTGGGCCAGGCTGCTGCGAACCGCGGCCAGCGACGGCAGCTCGTCGGCCGCCAGCTCCGAGCCCGCCTCCGGGAACGCGAGGGTGTCCACGGCCTCGTCGTCGATGCTCGTCGCGTTGGTCGCGTACGCGGTCGCGACCCCGAGCAGCTCGAGGGGCACCCCGTAGATCTGCACCGGCAGCGCGAACGCGTGGTACAGGTCGAGGCCCGACAGCGCGGACTCGTCGCCCTTGGTGACGGACGTCCCGCCGTTCTGCGTGGTCAGCGTGTTCTCGCCGACGGCGTTCGCGACGCCGCCCACGGTCACCGCGTCGCCGAACAGCTGCGCGATCGCGGTCACCGGCAGGTCGAGGATGTTGCCGGAGATCGCGCCCTCGACACCGGAGGTGGTGTCGTTGCCCGAGTTCGTCACGTCGGTCATGTTGATGCCGGCGCCCTTGGCGACGCCCGCCACACTGGCGGCGTCCCCGAAGACCTGCGCCACCGGCAGCGCGTCCACGCCGACGATGTTGCCGGCCACGCTGCCGAAGTCACCGCTGGTGGTGGCGTCGCCGCCCGCGATCGACGAGACGTCGTTGGTGCCCACCCCGGTGCCGAGCGCGCCACCGGCGAGCCCGTCGCCGAAGACCGAGCCGGCGCCCGCGATCGGGGCCTTCACGATGTTGCCGGTCAGCGCACCGAACCGGCCGTCGGTCACGGCGTCGCCGCCCGCCGTCGCGTCGGTGATGTTGTCGTTCTCACCGGTGCCGATGCCGCCGACGGCACCGCCGACACCCATCGCCTGCAGCGGCAGCGCGACCGGGGCCTCGATGATGTTGCCCGCGCCGGCCCCGCCGGGACCGTGGGCCTTGACGGGGCCGCCCGCGTTGGACGTCGTGTCGGTCGAGCCCTTGCCGTGGCCCTGGCCGATGAGGGCGCCACCGATGTTGGCGGCCTGCACCGGGATCGACGCCGGGACCGTGCCCAGGTTGGAGCTCAGGAAGCCGCCGTCGTCGACGGTGCTGCCACCGCCGCCGCCGGAGACGACCTTGGTCTCGTCGGCCGCGCCGGAGCCCTGGCCGATGAACGAGCCGCCGATGCCGAAGACCTCGAGCGGGAGGCCGGCCGGCACCTGGACGAGGTTGCCCGAGCCGGACGAGTTGCTGCCCTGCGTGCCGTCGTACGCCCCGGCGGTGACCGTCTTGTCCTCGGTCGCCTTGCCGGTCGCGTTGCCGATGTGGCTGCCGCCGATGCCGAAGACCTCGGGCGCGCCCGCGGCCTGGGTGTTGACGATGTTGCCGCCGAGGAAGGCGCCGTTGCCCTTGGTGTAGCTGCCGTTGCCGGCGTTGGCGTCGGTCGTGTTGTCGTGCGCGGCGTTCGCCTGGCCGATGTAGGTGCCGCCGATGCCGAAGGCTTCGACGGGCAGCGCGATCGACGGGTTCAGGACGTTGCCCGACCCGCTCGAGTCGTCACCGGTGGTCTTGACGAAGCCACCCGAGTCGACCGTGCTGGAGGACGTGCTGGCCCCGGGGATGCCCGTCGAGGCGTTGCCGATCCACGAGCCCGCGACACCCGCGACGTTCGCGATCGGGGACAGCGCGGCCGCCCCGCCGTTGCCGGAGAGGAACGAGTCGTCGCCGCTGGTCTCGAGGTAGGTCGGGATGCCGAGGCGGCCCTTGCGGGTGCTGCCGGCCAAGGCGTCGGCCGAGGTGTTGCAGCTGTCGGAGTTCGACAGCGAGCCCCACACCGCACCGGAGTTGCAGTTGAACTTCACCGGCAGGGCGATCGGCGCGCCGACCACGTTGCCCGAGCCGGAGGCGTTGTCACCGGAGCTCAGCAGCGTGCCGCCGGAGGCCGCGACGGTGTCGGCCGAGTAGCCGTGGCTCTGCCCGTTGCCGAGCAGGTAGGAAGCGGCGTTGCCGGTCACCTGCACCGGGGTGGCGAAGTGGCCCGCCAGCACGTTGCCGGAGAGGGACGAGCCGTCGCCGTTGGTGGCGACGTCGCCGGTCTCGGTCGTGCTCTGGCTGGCCGACCCGCCGGTCACGCGGCCGGTGCCGCCGGCGACCCCGCCGCCGTTCCCGGCGATCTGGACCGGCAGGGCCCAGTCGAGGGCCACGGCGTTGCCCGCGATGCTCGAGTCGCGGCCGGTCGTCTTGACGTCCTGGTCGTGCGACCACGTCTGCGAGTGGTGGCCGCCCTCCACGTTCGCGTCGCCCACGACGCCGATCGCGTTGTCGACGATCTGGATCGGGACGACGACGTCGCCCGTGACCTTGTTGCCCTTGAGGTTGTTGTGGCTCGGGGTGAAGGTTCCCGCGCCGTCGGCCTTGGTGGCACCGCCGATGGTGCTCTGGCTGATCGGGCTGGCTTCGTCGAGCTGCTGCGCGGCCTTGTTCGCCGCGCCGGTGACCGGCTTCGTGCTCAGCTCCGTCTGCCCGGCGGGCAGGTCCAGCTGGCCGAAGGGGGTGCCGACCGCGTTGTTGGCTTCCTGGATCGGAGCCGTGACGTTCAGGTCGAGCGGGGAGGCCGGGGTGTCGGGGTTGACGTTCTCGTCGGCCGAAGCGATGCCGGTACCCAGCATCAGCAACCCACCCGTGACAAGTGCGGTCTGGAGTCCGCGCTTTGCCCACGTCTGCATGGGGTTTTTCTCCTTTATTTCGGGTTCCCTTGCGGGCTTGTGGGGGTGCGCTCGTCGAATTCGGAATGGGTCCGAGCCGCACCAGAGGGGGAAGGACTTCGTGCGGGCGCACCAAGGCGCACCGCCGTGCACGGGAGTTGCGCGGACCCGACGTCGTCAGCGAAGGACGGACGTGAAGTGGTCAGCGACCCGTGGCAGGAGGTGTTCAGTCAGGAGTGACGCCGGGCTGTTCGCCCGGGGTGCGCAGCGAGTGGCGCAGGCCGGCGCGGGTCATCGCCGCGACGGCGGTGTCGACGGCTTCGGTCGTCCAGGACGGGACGCCGAAGTTGAAACCGTCGAGGTGTCCACCGGGGGCAGTGCTGCCACCCGGGGCGGTGGGGACGGCCGGCGCGACCGGAAGCTGCGCCGGGGACAGCGGCGACGGCAGGTCACGGTGCTCGTCGCGGAACTGCTCCGCGGCACCGGTGACGTCGTCGTGCTGGAGACCCGCCGGCGTCGCGTCCTGCAACGCGGCAGGGAGTTCGACGGTGGCGACGCCGGGCGTGCCGGCCGCTTCGCCGGCGCCCGAGGTCACCGGCGCCGTGGCCGAACCGCCACCCGTCAGGCCGCCGGGCAGCGGGACCAGCGTGTCCCGGCCCGCCGGGTCGAGCAGCTGCCACACGTGGCGGCCGAAGTCCTTGGCCGGCTCGGGAGCGATGGTCTCCTCGATGACCTGGCGGGTGTCCTCCGGCTTGCGGGCGATGTGCTCGAACGCGCCGAGGGTGCGCTGCGCCGGGCTCAGCACCGCGTCGTCGGCGAGGTCCGCCACCGAGCCGCTGACGCGGTCGGAGACTTCCTGCTCGACGGTGCGGGCGTCGGTGGGGTCGCACGGGCGGGGCGGCTCGCTCCACGTCGTCGCGTCCTGGTGGCAGGCCGTCTCGGCGACCCCGCCGGCCACGTCGCCCGCGAAGTGCGCAGTGCCGTGGTTCACGTCGCCGAGGCTGCCCGCCGTGGCGTCGCTGACCGGAGTGACGGAGGCGGTGCCGACCTCGACGGTGTCGGCCGAGGCGACCGCGCCGGAGACGAGCCAAGCGGCCGCCGTGCCGGCCACCGCGCCGCCGAGCACCAGCAACGCACGCGACACGAGACGGCCGGCGCGCTTGGCGCCCTGCCCCTCGTTCGTCGCGGTGTTCGCCACTGGTGGGTCTCCTCGGATCGGGTGATCGACCGGCCACATGCCGTTGCGGAAGCGACCTAACCAAATCCGCGCCGGGCCGCGCACCTCCGACCGGACTTGATGCCCCCATCGTGTGAAAGACACACGGTGTAACCCGGTCTGACGAACGGTGATCATGCCTGGCCGCCGGGTGTGTCGGACGCGGCCGCGGGAAAGCGGCCGAATCGGGCGCTCCAGCCGCTACGGTGAGCCGGTGAGCCACGCGCGACGCGAAGACCCGTTCCTGCCGGAGCACGAGGACGTCACCGGGCTGATCCCCCGGGGCCTGCGCATCAGCGCGGCGCTGGCGTGGCGGTTCATCGTGGTGGTCGCCGCCCTGTACGCCGTGGTGTGGGTGATCGGCTACCTGTCCGTGGTCGTCATCCCGCTGGGCATCGCCCTGCTGGTTTCGGCCCTGCTCGCGCCGGCGGTCCAGAAACTGGTGGCGGTGCGGTTCCCGCGCGGGCTGGCGACGGCGATCGTGCTGATCGCCGGGCTCGCCGTGCTCGGCGGGCTGCTGACGTTCGTCGTCACGCAGTTCTCCTCCGGCCTGCCGCAGCTGCAGCAGCAGGTGAACGCGAGCCTCGACCAGATCAAGAACTGGCTGCTCAACGGGCCGCCGCACCTGCGGCAGGAGCAGATCCAGGACTTCATCAACCAGGCGATCGGGTTCATCCAGAACAACCAGGCGTCGATCACGACGACCGCGCTGACCACGGCGAGCACCGTCGGCGAGATCCTCACCGGCTTCCTGCTGACGCTGTTCATCACGATCTTCTTCCTCAGCGGCGGCGACGGGATCTGGACGTTCCTGGTCCGCGCCGTGCCGCAGCGGGTCCGCAACCGCGTCGACGTCGCCGGGCGCCGCGGGTTCGCGTCGCTGGTCAGCTACGTGCGCGCGACGGCCGCGGTGGCCGTCGTCGACGCCGTCGGCATCGGCATCGGCCTGTGGATCATGGGCGTGCCGCTGGTGATCCCGCTGGCGACGCTGGTGTTCATCGGCGCGTTCATCCCGATCATCGGCGCGGTCATCACCGGCGGCGTCGCGGTGCTGATCGCGCTGGTGACGAACGGGTTCATCGGCGCGGTGATCGTGCTGGCCATCGTGATCGGCGTGATGCAGCTGGAAAGCCACGTCCTGCAGCCGCTGCTGCTGGGCCGGGCGGTGAAGCTGCACCCGCTGGCCGTGGTGCTCGCCATCACCGCCGGCCTGGTCGCGGGCGGGATCGCCGGCGCGCTGATGGCGGTGCCGCTGCTGGCCGTGCTGAACGCCGGGGTGCGGTCGCTGCTGCACGAAACCGATCCCGACCCGGCCGAGGTGGACGTCCTGAAGGACCAGGCGGCCCAGCCGAACGACGCCGAGCCCGGCTCGCCGAAGGCCGAGATCGCGACGGTCGGCGAGGACGAAGCCGACTCCTCCACGGCGGAGCCGCCGAAGCGCGCCGAAAAGCCGTGACCGTCCGGCGGTCACCGGACCCGGTCACCCCCATGTGGCGGGGTGTCCTGGCGTTCCGCGTGCTCACCTGGGCGTTCGCGGGCGGCACGGTGATCGTGCAGAGCGGCCAGTACCGGCGCGAGTGGCTGGCGTGGGCGGTCCTCGGCGTGATGGCCGTCTGGTCGGTCGTCAGCAGCTTCCTCTACCTGCGCGAGCGGACACGGCCGCCGTCGCTGGTCGTGTTCGACCTCGTGCTGACCACCGGGCTGCTGCTGACCTCGCCGTGGGTGCTCAGCGACGCGCAGTTCGCGCAGAACGTCCCGCTGATCACGACGGTGTGGGCGGCCGTGGCCCCGGTGGCCGCGGGTGCGCGCTTCGGCGCGGCCGGCGGGGTGCTCGCCGGGCTGGTCGTCGGGGTGGCGACCGGGCTGGCGCGGGAGAAGTTCGACCTCGACGTCGCCCGCGACGGCGTCCTGCTCGCCGCCGCCGGCCTGCTGGTCGGCATGGCGGCGACGATGGCCCGCCGGTCCGCGGCGCGGCTGGAGCAGGCGTTGCGGAAGGAAGCGGCGACGGCCGAGCGGGAGCGGCTGGCGCGGTCGATCCACGACAGCGTGCTGCAGGTGCTCGCCCGGGTCCGCAAGCGCGGCAACGAGGTCGGCGGCGAAGCGGCGGAGCTGGCGCGGCTGGCCGGCGAGCAGGAGATCGCGCTGCGGTCGCTGGTGACCACCGAGCCGGTGCGGCCGAACGACAGCGGCCGGACGAGCCTGCGCGCCGCGCTGCAGGTGCTCGCCACGTCGTCGGTGCAGGTCTCGGCCCCGGCGGACGACGTCGAGCTGCCGGCGCACGTCACCGGCGAGCTGGTCGCCGTGACCCGCGAAGCGCTGTCGAACGTCGAGAAGCACGCGGGCCCCGGCGCGCACGCGTGGGTGCTGCTGGAGGACCTGGGCGACGAGGTCGTGGTGAGCATCCGCGACGACGGACCGGGCATACCGGACGGCGTTCTCGAGCAAGCCGCCGCGGACGGGCACCTCGGCGTGGTGGAATCCATCCGCGGGCGGGTCCGCGACCTCGGGGGGAGCGCGACCCTCGACACCGGGCCCGGCCGGGGCACGGAGTGGGAGGTCAGGGTGCCGAGCACGAGGGGTACGAGATGAGCGACGAGCCGCGGATCTCCGTGATGGTGGTCGACGACCACCCGATCTGGCGCGACGGGGTGGCCCGCGACCTGACCGAACACGGCTTCGACGTGCGGGCGACCGCGCCGGACGCCGGCGCGGCCCTGCGGATCGCCCGGACCGTGCAGCCGGACGTCGTCCTGATGGACCTGAACCTGGGCGGCACCTCGGGCGTGGACGCCACCCGCGAGATCACCGCGGCGCTGCCGTCGACGAAGGTGCTGGTGCTGTCCGCCAGCGGCGAGCACAAGGACGTCCTGGAGGCGGTGAAGGCCGGCGCGTCCGGCTACCTGGTCAAGTCGGCGTCCGCGGCGGAGCTGGTCGACGCCGTGCACCGCACCGCCGCCGGCGACCCGGTGTTCACCGCGGGCCTGGCCGGGCTGGTGCTCGGCGAGTACCGGCGGATGGCCGACGCGCCGGCGGAGGGGGCCGAGCCGCCGCGGCTGACCGAGCGCGAGACCGACGTCCTGCGCCTGGTCGCGAAGGGGCTCACCGCGCGGCAGATCGCCGAGCGGCTCGTGCTGTCGCACCGGACGGTGGAGAACCACGTGCAGTCGACGCTGCGGAAGCTGCAGCTGCACAACCGCGTCGAGCTGGCCAGGTACGCGATCGAGCACGGCCTCGACGAGGAGTGACGCTCAGGGCAGGGTCACGAAGCCCGACCAGACGCCGGCGGGCAGCGCGGCCCGGCTCAGCCGCCACTGCGGTTCGCCGGGGTGCCAGGCGGCGAGGACGCGGTCGGCGAGCACCAGGTCCCCGTCGGCCGACCAGCCGAAGCCGCCGCCGCGCTTGAGGTGCTCGGTGACGAACGGCATGCCCGGCGCGTGGTCCCAGGTCGGTCCGTCCGGGCGCAGCAGCCAGATGTCCCGCGTCTGCGTGCTGGTGGCGCGGTAGGCGGGGTTCGCGAAGTCGACGGCCCAGATCGTCCCTTCGCGCGAGGGCACGACGGTGGGTGCCGAGCCGATCGAGGGCCGGTTGAGCTTCTTGCTGCTGTTGTTCCGCAAGTCGACGAGGGTCAGGTCGGTCAGGCCGTCGAGCAGCAGCCAGTCGCCGGCGGCACCGAGGATGCGCGGCGCCTGCCGGATCGTCCGGCCGGTCGCCGGTTCGATCAGGGCGTCGGTGGACTCGGCGGCGTCGGCGTTGATGGTGATCAGCAGGCCGTGCGGGGTCTCGCTCCGCACCTGCGTGCGGCAGCTGGCGGGTTGGCCGTGGCCGAGCTCGCCGCCGTCGAACGAGACGTGCTGGAGCCGGCATTCGTCCGGCGCGTCCTGCCGGATCAGCCACACGCCTTCGCCGGCCGCGTCCGGCCCCGCCGACCAGGCCCGGCCGAGCGACCGCGGCGGGCTCGACGGCCCGGTGTACTCGAGGATCTCGAAGGGCTCGGCGTCCTTGGGGGAGGCCGGGCGGACCGTCAGGACGACGTGCTTCCCGGCCCGCACCACGTCCAGCTGGTTGTCGCCGCCGGGGTAGCCGGGCGGGGTGGCCACCGGGCCGCGGTCGGCGTCGAACAGGGTGGGCCCGGCGGTCGGCAGCAGCGCGGTGACGCCGATGCCACCGGTCGCCTGGATGCCGGAGAGTTCGGTGAGCGGCCCCGGGGGTGGTGGCGGCACGGGTGCGGCGTTGGTGCACCCGGCCAGCAGGAGGGCGGCCGCGACGGCGGCCATGGCGCGGACTACGGGTCCGTTCAGGGTTTTCCCCCGATCTCCCTGGTGGAATCCAGTTCTACCATCGTGGACATGGGCGAGGAAGAGACCGCGGCGGCGGAACCGGTGACCGAAACCAAGCCGTTGAGCGAGCGCGATCTCCGGGTGTCGGACGACGAGCGCGAGCACGTGGTGGGCGTGCTGCAGAAGGCGATCGGCCGCGGCATGATCGACCTCGACGAGTTCACCGAGCGCACCGACAAGGCGCTGGCATCGCGGACGCGTGGCGAGCTGAACGCCGTGCTGGCCGACCTCGCCGGCCTCTACCACCCGGCCGCGGCCCTCGCCGCCGCTCCGGCGTACGCACCTCCGGCGGGTTACGGCGGCTACTCGCCGGGGCCGCGCGTCGAGCTGAACGCGAAGTACTCGTCCCTGCACCGCGGCGGGCCGTGGGTGGTGCCGTCCGAGCTGGTCGTGCGGAACAAGTACGGCTCGACGAAGCTGGACTTCACCGAGGCCCAGGTGCAGTCGCCGGTGGTGCACATCGAGCTGGACGCCAAGTGGGGCTCGGTCGAGATCATCATCCCGGAGCACGCCGCGGTGGACCTCAACTCCATCGGCGACGTCAAGTTCGGCTCGATGGAGGACAAGACCCGCAGCAACGGGCGGATGGGCAACCCGCGGTACGTGCTGAGCGGCCGGGTCCACGGCGGCTCGCTGGTCGTCCGCCACCCGCGGCGCGGGCTCTTCGGCTAGCCGGGGCCCCTCTGCCCCCGGCGTCAAGAAGGCCTCTCCACCCAGGCATCGGGTGGGGAGGCCTTCGCCGTCGTCAGGCGGCCGCCGGCCGGATCGAGCGCAGGTTCCGGGCGACGAACCAGAAGAGGACGGCGAAAGCGACGGCCGCGAGCCCGGCGACGACGTGCAGCCCGGCGGGCAGCCCGTGGGCGCGGACGACGGCGTTGCCCAGCGTGCCGACGGTCGCGAGGCCGAAGGCGTAGCCGAACTCGTTGACGGTCTGGGCCAGCGAAGCGGCGGCACCGGCCTTGCGCACCGGGACGGAGCCGACGACGAGGTCGGTGCCGAGGGCGACCATCGGCCCGACACCCAGCGACGTCACGGCGAACCCGAGCGACGGCCACACCGGCCCGGCGGCCGGGTCGGCGAGCGCGAGGATCACCATCCCGGACGCGGCGAGGGCGACGCCGCCGGCGATCAGCGCGCCCGGCCGGACGCGCCGGGCGAGCACGGGCGCGGCGAGGAAGCTGACGGTCGAGCAGGCCATCCCGGGCAGCAGCCCCAGCGCGGCCCCGACCGGCGACAGGTGCTGGGCGAGCTGGAAGAACTGCGCGGCGAACAGCATGGTCGTGCCGCCGAGCATGCTGAACAGCAACATCCCGCCGAGCGTGGTGCGGAACGCCTTCGCGGCGAAGAGGCTGAAGTCGATCAGCGGGTCGTCGAGCCGGCGCTGCCGCTTCACGAAGACGTAGCCGACGACGACACCGACGACGAGCGCGAGCAGGGGAACGGCCCGGACGCCGTCGCGGGCGAGTTCCTTGACGCCGTAGACGGCGGGCAGGATCGCGGCGAGGGAGAGGGCGACGCTCGGCAGGTCGAGCCGCCCGGCGGTCTCGTCGCGGTACTCCGGCAGCAGCTTCGGCCCGACGACCAGCAGCAGGACCATGGCGGGCACGCCGAGCAGGAAGACCGAGCCCCACCAGAAGTGTTCGAGCAGGAAACCGCCGACCATCGGCCCGACGATCGCCCCGACGGAGAAGCAGCCGGCCCAGATCCCGATGGCTTCGGCCCGCTGCCGCGGGTTTTCGAACAGGGTCCCGATGAGCGAGAGGGTGGAGGGAGCGAGCGTGGCCCCCGCGATCCCGAGCACGGCCCGCGCGGCGATCAGCATGCCGGCCGTGGTGGAGAAGGCGGCGGCGACGGAGGCGACCCCGAAGGCGGCAGCCCCGATGAGCAGCAGCTTCCGCCGCCCGATCCGGTCCCCGAGCGTCCCCATGGTGACCATGAACCCGGCGACCATGAAGCCGTAGGTGTCCATGATCCAGAGCTGTTCGGTCCCGTCGGCGTGCAGGCTGACGGCAAGCTTCGGCAGGGCGAGCACGAGCACGAAGACGTCGAGCGAGACGAGCAGGGTGGGCAGCGCGAGCACGGCCAGCCCGATCCATTCCCGACGTCCGGCCCTGACGGCATCAGCCGGGGCGGCGATGGTGGCGGTCATGGTGAGGTCCTCTCGGCTCGATCGTTCGCTTCTCACCCCTGCGTCGAGCGGAGGAGGGCAGGATCGACAACCGGCCGGAGTTTTTTCTGGGGGAAGCCCGTGAAGGCCACCTCAGGATTGCCAAGGTGACCTTCACGGACTTCGGGCGAGTTGCCCACACCCCTCGATCAATGTGGACAACCACGCCGGTCCAGGTTCGCACAGCCCGGCACGGTCGGTGATGACCGATAGACTGAAAGTGGGGGGGCGCCCCTGCGGGTGGGGATGATTCGCTTGGCGGCGAATGGTCCGGAAGTAGCGTTCTACCTGGGGTAGTTGTCGGCCGGCCGGGGATTGCGGGACCGCGGGTGGGTGTCGGAGCGGGCTCGCGCCCCGAACCGGCACTCCACCATGGCGCCGCGGGTCTAACCGCCCCCGAGCCGCCACGCCACCTCGGAGCGGTACGCGCCCTCGAGCCGGCACCCACCATCGCAGCGGGCCGGCGCCCTCGGGTCCATACGCCCCCGAGGCGGCACCCACCTCGGAGCGGGCGCACCCCAACGTCGCAGCCGACCCTCGTGAGCGGCAGGCACCCGCTCACCGAGCCGTGGCCAGCCGACCCCCGGCCAAGCAGGAGCCGACCGAGCCTCAGGGGCGAGCCGCCGCGCGGGCTGCCGCTGGGTCCGAGGTCGCCAGCGCTGCCTCCGCCAGGGCTTCGCACTCCGCCAGGCTTGCCGTCGCCAGGCTCGCACCCACCGTGCGGATCGCCGGGGCGTTCATCGACAGGCTCGTCAGGCCCAAGCCCGTCAGGACCAGCGCCAGTCGCGGGTCCGCGGCCGCTTCGCCGCAGACGCCGGCCGGTTTGCCCGTGGCCTTGGCCGCGTCGCCGATCAGCTTCAGCAGGCGCAGGAGGCCCGGCTGCCACGGGTCGTTGAGCTTGGCCACCGCGCCGAGCTGGCGGTCGGCCGCGAACGTGTACTGGGCCAGGTCGTTCGTGCCGACCGAGACGAAGTCCACCGCGTCGAGGATCTCGCGGGCGCTCAGCGCCGCCGCCGGGATCTCGATCATCACGCCCGCCCGGCTGATGCCCGCCGCGCGGACGCGGCCGGCGAACCAGGCCGCCTCTTCGACCGTCGCGACCATCGGGGCCATCACCGAGACCTCGGCGCCCGAATCCGCCGCCGCGCCCGCGATGGCCTCGAGCTGGCGGTCCAGGACCTCGGGGCGGTCGAACGCCACGCGCAGCCCGCGGACGCCGAGGGCCGGGTTCGGCTCGGCGTCCGGCGACAGGAAGGCCAGCGGCTTGTCGGCGCCCGCGTCCAGGGTCCGCACGATCACCGGCTTGCCCGGGAACGGCGCGAGCACCGCCGTGTACGCGGCGCGCTGGTCGGCCACCGACGGCTCGTCCGAGGCGTCCAGGTAGCAGAACTCGGTGCGGAACAGGCCGACGCCCTCGGCGCCCGCGTCCGCCGCGGCCCGCGCGTCGGCCGGGGAGCCGACGTTGCCGTAGACCTTCACGCGGTGGCCGTCGGCCGTCGCGCCGGTGCCGTTCCACTCCGCCAGCTGGGCCACCGTCGCCGTGACGACCGGGGCCGACGGGTCCGCGACCTCGACCGTGCCGGTGTCGCCGTCGACCGCAAGCGCTTGCGCGTCCAGGTTCAGCAGGCCGCGGACCGCGACGACGGCCGGGATGCCGAGTGCGCGCGCCAGGATCGCCGTGTGGCTCGTCGGGCCGCCCTCCTCGGTGACCAGGGCGAGCACCTTCGCCGGGTCGAGGCCCGCGGTGTCGGCCGGGGCGAGGTCACGCGCGACCAGGACGCTCGGCGACGCCAGCTCGGGCACCCCCGGCGGCGCGATGCCGAGCAGCTCGGCGATCAGCCGGTCGCGCACGTCACGGACGTCACGGACGCGCTCCGCCATGTACCCGCCGGCCGCGGCCAGCGCTTCGGCGAAGCCCTCCGCGGCCTGGTACACCGCACGCGCCGCAGGGAGCCCCTGCGTCTTGACCAGCGTCTCGGCCTGGGACGCGAGCGCCGGGTCGGCGGCCATCGCGGCCGTCGTGAACAAAATGGTCGCCGCTTCGCCGGTCGCGCTTTCGGCCTGCTTCTCCAGCCGGCCGGCGACGGTCGCGGCCGCGGGGGCGATCCGGGCGGCTTCGGCGGCCGGATCGGCCGGGGCCGGGGTGGCTGCGGGCTCGCCGAGCGGCTCCGCGACACGGACGACGGGACCACTCGCACGGCCGGGGCTGACGGCGACCCCGGACAGAAGCTCAGACGACATGGTCTAGACCATAGCTCAGATAGGTCTCGATATCTCGTGGTGGCGGGCACAAACCGCGTTCACGCACCTGTTCGAGCACCGGCCGGACCTCCTCGTGCCACCAGGCGTCGGCCAGTTCTTCGCGGCTGCGCACCGGCCGTCCGGCCAGCATACGGCGGAATCCCCAGGCTTCGGCCGAGTCGGCGAGCCGGAACCAGTCGGCCGGGTCGTCGAGCCACAGCCCGAGCCGGACGTCGTCCGGCAGCGGCACGCGCTCGAGGAACATCCGCTCGGCGGTCTTCGACGGCAGGTCGGCCAGCGTCAGGCAGCGCAGCGCGCAGGCGACCGTGCTGATCCAGCGCACCCGGGCGCGGATCGTCCGGGCCCCGCGGGCGCGGGCGATCGCGACGCGGTGGTGGCCGTCCTCGACGAAGAACATGTCGGAGAGCCGGACCAGCCGCACCGGCGGCAGGTCCGCCGACGTCCGCGTCAGGTGCTCCCAGCGGTCCCGCAGCGCCCGGTTGCGCGGCCGGAACTCGCGGTCGAAGTCCCCGGCACGGGCGACGGTGCCGACCACGCCCTCCAGCGGCACCTCGTAGACGCCTTCGTCGACCTCGGTCTGCTTGCCGAGCGCCTTGAGGGTCTCGTCGAGCGGCATGATCGCGAGGTGGTCCGGCCGGCGCGCCTCCGCGATCGCCCGCAGCTGCGCGACGTGGCCGCGCCACCAGGCCGAGCCGAACGAATCGCCCATGTGAGCTGCAACACGGGCGGCCGGATGATCATTCCCCCAGGTCGGCGGCGGTGGGGTAGGACGGCTGGGCGCCGGCCCGCGTGACGCTGAACGCCGCGACCCGCACCGCTCGCTTCGCCGCCGACACGAGATCGGCGCCGTCGGCGAGCGACGCGGCGAGCGCGCCCGCGAAGGCGTCCCCCGCCCCGGTGGTGTCGACGGCCGCGACCTCCGGCGACTCGACCCGGCGCAGCGAACCTGCTTCGACGACGACGGCCCCGGCCGCGCCGAGCGTGACGACGGCCGCCCGCGGCCCGAGGTCGAGCAGCTTCCGGAAGTCGGCGCCGGGCCCGGTCAGCCACGCGGCCTCGTGCTCGTTGACGAGCAGGACGTCGAGTCTGGCCAGCGTCTCCGGCGAGAGCTTCGCCGCCGGCGAAAGGTTGAGAAGCACCTTCACGCCCTTCTCGGCGGCGCGCGCGACAGCGTGCTCGACGGTCGGCAGCGGCACCTCCAGCGAGACGACCATGATTTCGACCCCGTCGAAGACGGCGTCGACGTCGGCGGGCTCCAGGCTGGAGTTGGCGCCGGGGGAGACGAGGATCGAGTTCTCGCCGTCCGGCGTGACGGTGATGTAGGCGATGCCGGTCGGCCGGTCGCTGGTCCGCACGAGGCCGGTGTCGACCCCGGCGGCCCGCAGCGAGTCGAGCAGCAGCCGGCCGTATGGGTCGTCGCCGACGGCGCCGAGCAGCGCGACGTCCGCACCGAGCCGCCCCGCGGCGACCGCGGTGTTGGCGCCCTTGCCGCCTGGCGAGAGCACGGTGTCCCCGCCCAGCACGGTCTCCCCGCCACCCGGCCGCCGGTCCACCGCGACGACGAGGTCGGCGTTGGCGGATCCCACAACGAGCACGTCAGAGTTCATGCCCCGCACTGTGCCACGAAGCCGGTCCGCTCCAGGTCAGCACGGGCAAGGAAGGGAAAGTGAAGGTTTTTGTAACTTATCCGGGGCTGAGTGCGACAATCATGCGAGCAGCGGAAGCCCGTCACTCGATCGGGGGATGACCGTCCCCCGGCCGTCACTACGTGGCCCGGTCCCGCTCTCCTGGTGCGTCATCACGCGAGCCGTGGTGACGTTGCCCCAACCGGCGCCAGCCGGGCAGGGCATCGGGTCGCCGGCGCCGATCACGTAGCCCCCCGAGTGATCGGCGTCGGCGGCGCCCCGCCCCCGATGGTCAACGCGACTTCGCGGGGCAGCAGCGCCGGCGCGCGCGTCGCAAACCTCCGCATCGCGGCAGAGCTCAACCTCCGCGGCAGGCGGTACCAGCCAGCACCCCGGGCGAAGTGCTCCGCGTCGCCGTGGCGCAGCGGGAAGTCGAGGTCGACCGGGCGGAATTCGAGGTTCCCGTCCGCGAGCAGCCGCAGTTCGGCGACTTCGCGCCAGCCGAGCTCGAGTTTCCGGGTGTACGTCGTCCACCGGAAGCCCAGGTTGGACAGCCGCAGATCGGCTCGGAGCTGGCGCTTGTGGCTGTTGAACTCGAAGGCGTGAACGACGCCGAGGAGCACGACGACCGCGCCCAGCACGATCCGGCAGCCGGTGGGCAGGAAGCCGGCCGGCCCGAACTCGGCGGCCACGTACGCCCCGATACCGAGCACGGCCATGACGAAGTCGAAGAGCAACACCTTCCGGCGGTCCCAGCCGTTGACGTGGATGCTCACGTGGTCCAGCTCGGGCACGCTCGCCCGGTGGGGACCCGGCGCCACCGGGGTGACCGGCCGTTCGGCGATTCCGGCGTACTTCCCGGAGATCTCGCGTACGCGTCCGGCTTCGGCGGCCGACAGCGTGATCCCGGGTACGAGGAACCCGCCTCCGGCCACCGGGGTGAGCCCTCGGTGGTGCTCCGCGAACCGGGCATCGACCGGCTCGAGAACGACCCGGAAGGAGTGCGCCCGGCCGGGCTCGGCCGGAACGGCGACGGCCGTCAATTCCCCCCAGCGCACCGCCCAGACGACTCCACCGACGACGCGCGAGATCCCCGAGGCGTCGAGAACGAGTTCGTCGACGACCGGTTCGGGCAGCGAGCGGGCGACCAGGATCAACCCCAGCAGCACGAAACCGCCCCCGAACACACAGCCGGCCACCCGTGGACTCTGCTGGGACGCCGACAGGCCCAGCCAGACAATCCCGGCGCCGACGGCGAGGAGCACTCCCGCCAGGATCCAGTGGCGTCCGGCGGTCCGCGACACGACAAAACGGTCGCTGTCCGGCGAGATCACTCGAGCGACCCCGAGATTCGCTGCGCCCCTCTGTTGTCGAAGAGGGGCGCCGCGTCCGTCTCCGGCGGCTCGTCATCGTCGCCGTCCGCTGCTTCGGCCAAGTGCTTCAGAACCTCTTTGCCCGCCTCCTTCAAGGTCGCGTGCTTCAGCTCAGCACCGAACTTCTCGCTGAGCTCACGCCGGGCGTCGTTCGCGAACTCCCGGCCGGCGTCCCGGAGGTTCTCGCCGATGGAGTGCTCCGAGGAAACGACCTGGCCCCACGTCCGCCGATCCGGCCGGGCGTCACGCACCTTGTCGGCGAAGGACTTCGCATCCTTCGCCTCGAGCACGCCGCCGACACGGCGCAGCGGACCGGGCAGCCTTTCGGCGCCCCTCCGCAGGACATCCCGCACCCGGTTGAAGACTTCGCCGATGCGGTGGAAAAGAGCCTGTGCCCGCCGGAACGCCCGCACCAGCTTCTGGATCCACTGCATGCACCTGCTGCCGGTCTTCACCGCCTCCGCGGTGCCTTCGGTGGCCATGCCGGCGGGCAACGCGGGTCCGGGGTAGCGGCAGGCGATGCTGATCAGCTTGCCGACGCACTCGGAGATCAGGTCGCGGACGATCGAGCGCACGACACTCAAGATCGTCTTGCAGATCTCGACCAGTTTCGAAATCGCGTTGGCGCCGGTCGCGACACCCGCGTAGGTCGCCGCGCGGTCTTCGGCGAACGCGCGGTAGGCGTCCGCTGAGGCGCCTTCCCAAGCGGCGCTGTCCTTCTTGACGGTGTCCTGGAGGTCGGTGCTGATCTTCTCCAGTTCCTTGCCGACGTTCTCCCAGGTCCCGACCATGTTCTCCAGGGCGACCTGGTCACCGGTCAGCCAGTCGAGCGGCTCCCGCAGCCACGGGAAGAACTCCATCGCCCAGCCGACGGCCGCCGAGGCGAGGGTGCCGATCGGATCCGCGACGAGGCCCGCGATACCGGTCGCACCGAACCCGGCGTTCACCAGGCCCTCGGTCCAGTTGCCGTCGGCGACGGCGGCACCCGCGTCCCAGAAGTCCTGGAGGAGGCCGGCGCCTTCGAGCGTGCTGCGGTCGTCCGCCGCATCCGTCTTGAGCAACGGGTTGTCGGCCACGCCTCAGTCCTCCACCTTGAACAGGTCCTCGAATTCCGCCTCGTCGGCTTCCTTCAGCTGTTGCCAGAGCTGGATCCGGGTCGAGTGGTCGTACGACGACGTCGACGCCGATTCGATGGCGATCTCCGCCACCTGCTGGGCGATCGCGCAGATCGCCGCGAGCGGGATGCCGAGCAGGCCGAACGCTTCGGGGTGCTCGGTCGCGCGGGCGGCTTCCTTGCACTTGTCGATCCGGTCGGTGATGGCTTCGATGTGCTCGCGGTGCTTCTGCAGCTCCTGCGGGTCGACCGCGAAGCCCGGGCCACTGGGTGCGGCCATGGTTCCCTCCCTCGCCCGCGCTTCAGCGCAGGTAGTCCCCGTCGCCGAAGTAGTCGTCGTCGTGGCCGTCGTCGGACGACGGGCGCGGTGCCCGCGGCGGTTTCGGCACCGCGGGCAGCTGCCGTTCCTCTTCCGGCACGAACCGGTCACCGTCGTCGCGCGGCGGCGGGGCGAACCCTTCGGGCTCGGGCGGCGGGAACGCCTGCTCCAGCCGGCTGACCAGCTGGTTCATCACCTCGGGCCCGACCGGGTCGGTGACCCCGGCCCGCACCGCCCCGGCGAGCTTGCTCTGGGCGGACTTGACGGTGCGGAGGATCTCCCCGGCGAGGTCCGGTTTGTCACGCACGCTCGGGCCGATCTCCAGGCCGACGAGGTTGCCGGCGTGATCGACCCGCACGCCGATCTGGCCGTCCTTGCTGCGCTCGGAAACCGAGACCGCTTCGATCTCGCTGACCATCCGATCAGCTTTCCGCTGGGACTCCGCCATCCGGGCTTCGAAGTCCGCGATCAGCTGCTCAGGGTTCGACACGCGAACCTCCCCGTTCACGTCAGTAGCCGTACGGCGACCGAGTGTGGCACACCGGTCCGACAGGTTCGGCGGAGTTCCGGTTTTCCCACGTCAGGGAGTTCGCGTTGCGGCAGGATCCGTCGTACCGACCACCTAGACTGTTCGGATGAGCCACCCCACGCGGAGGGGTCGCGCGCGTGCGGCTACCGAACAGGACATCCGGCGGACCGCCCGGAAACTGCTCGTCGAGCAGGGGCCGGAGGCGGTCACGCTGCGGGCCATCGCGCGGGAGCTGGGGATCACCGCGCCCGCGCTGTACCGGTACTACGAGTCGCGGGACGACCTCGTCGAGAACCTGCGGCTGGACGTCTGCGCCGACCTGGCGGACGAGCTCGCCGAGGAGATCGCCGAGCTGCCGGACGACGGTGTGCTGCAGCTGTTCGCCATCTGCAAGGGCTTCCGGCGGTGGGCGCTCACCCACACGAAGGAATTCACGCTCGTTTTCGCGTCGCCGACCGGTGGGGTCGGGTCGACGGCCGGGAGTGCGCTGAGCCGGGTCGACGAGCCGTTCGGGCGGATCTTCCTGGCCGCCGCCGGGCGGGTGCTCGCGCGGCACGACATCGTGCTGCCGTCGGCCAGTGGCGTTCCGGACGAGCTGCGCGACGACCTGCAGACCTTCCAGGAGTCGCTGGTCGCCGTGCTCGCCGAGTCCGACCAGGGCGTTCCGGTCGAGAAGATCGACCTCGGCGTGACGTACCTGATGATCCAGTTCTGGGCCCGGCTCTACGGGCACGTCACGCTCGAGGTCTTCGGCAACTACCCGATCCCGATGTCGAAGCCGGACGTCCTGTTCGAGTCCATGCTCATCGACCTCGCCCGGGAGATCGGGCTCTACTCCGGTTAGGCCGCGTGGCCGCCGTCCACCGACAGCACCGCCGCCGTCACGTACTCGGCGCCGGGTGAAGCCAGGTAGGACACCGCCGCGGCCACTTCGGACGGCGTCCCGTAGCGGTCGAACGCCGTCAGCGCACGCTGGTCGGCCGCGTACGGCCCGTCGGCCGGGTTCATGTCCGTGTCCGTCGGGCCCGGGTGGACCAGGTTGACCGTGATGCCGCGCCCGCCCAGCTCGCGCGCCAGCGCCTTGGTCAGGCCGACCATCGCCGCCTTGCTCGTCGCGTACAGCGCCATGCCCGGGCCGGGCACGCGGTCCGTGACGCAGCTGCCGATCGTGATCACGCGGCCGCCGTCGCTCAGGACGCCGGCCGCGGCCTGCGTCGTCGCGAACACGCCGCGGACGTTCACCGCCAGCACCCGGTCGACGTCTTCCAGCGCGGTCTCGGCGAACGCGCCGACGAACCCGACGCCCGCGTTGTTGACCAGGACGTCGAGCCGGCCGAATTCCGCCACCACAGCCGAAACGGCGGCCGACACCGCGGCCGCGTCCGCCGAATCCGCCTGGATCGCCAGCGCGCGACGGCCGAGGTGCTTGATCTGCTCGACCACCTCGGCCGCCTGCGCGCCGTTGTGCTGGTACGTCAGCGCGACGTCCGCGCCGTCCTCGGCGAGCCGCCGTGCCGTGGCCGCGCCGATGCCCCGGCTGCCGCCCGTCACCAGCGCCACCTTGCCGTCGAGGGTCATCCCCGGTTCTCCTTCGATCGAGCGAAATTCGTTGACTGCTCAATCAAATCGGGAACGACCGGCGACCACCGGCGGCTTTCCGACAGCGCGTTAGAGGACGATGTTGACCAGCCGCCCCGGCACCACGATGACCTTCCGCGGCGAGCCGTCGCCGACCATCGCCGCGACCTTCTCGTCCGCCAGCGCCGCCGCCTGCACCTCGTCCTGCGAAGCGGACGCCGGGACCGTCACCCGGGACCGGACCTTGCCGTTGACCTGGATCGGGTACTCGACCGAGTCCTCCACCAGGTACTTCTCGTCCACCACCGGGAACGGGCCCTGCACCAGCGAGTCCGCGTGGCCCAGCCGGTGCCACAGCTCCTCGGCCAGGTGCGGGGCCAGCGGCGCCAGCATCAGCACCAGCGGCTCGGCCAGCTCGCGCGGCGTCGACGCGGCCCCGCCGTACACCTTGGTGACGTGGTTGTTCAGCTCGATCAGCTTCGCGCCGGCCGTGTTGAACCGCATCTCCGCGTAGTCCTCGCGGACGCCGGCGATGGTCCGGTGGAGGACCTTCCGGTCCGCCTCGGAAGCGGCCTCGGCGGACACCCGCAGCTCGCCGGTCTCCTCGTCGACGACCAGGCGCCACAGCCGCTGCAGGAACCGGTGCGCGCCCACGACGTCCTTGGTCGCCCACGGGCGTGACATGGCCAGCGGGCCCATCGCCATCTCGTAGAACCGGAACGTGTCGGCGCCGTAGTTCTCGGCCATCTCGTCCGGCGTGACGACGTTCTTCAGGCTCTTGCCCATCTTGCCGTACTCCTGGGTGACCTCTTCGCCCTCGAAGAAGTACTTCCCGTCGCGCTCCTCGACCTGCTCGGCCGGGACGTAGACACCGCGCGAGTCGGTGTACGCGTACGCCTCGATGTAACCCTGGTTGAACAGCTTCCGGTACGGCTCCTTGGACGTCACGTGGCCCAGGTCGAACAGCACCTTGTGCCAGAACCGCGAGTACAGCAGGTGCAGCACCGCGTGCTCGACGCCGCCGACGTACAGGTCGACGCCGCCGGTGTCGTCCGCGCCGTACTCGCCGGGCCGCGGGCCCATCCAGTACTGCTCGTTCTCCGGCGCGCAGAACGTCTCGCTGTTCGTCGGGTCCAGGTAGCGCAGCTGGTACCAGCAGGAACCCGCCCAGTTCGGCATGGTGTTGATGTCGCGGCGGTACTTCTTGACGCCGTCGCCCAGGTCCAGCTCGACCTCGACCCAGTCGGTCGCGCGCGCCAGCGGCGACGACGGCATCGAGTCGCGGTCCTCCGGGTCGAACGTCACCGGCGAGTAGTCGGCGACCTCGGGCAGCTCGATCGGCAGCATCGACTCGGGGACGGCGTGGACTTCACCGGCCTCGTCGTAGACCACCGGGAACGGCTCGCCCCAGTAGCGCTGGCGCGAGAACAGCCAGTCACGCAGCTTGTACTGGACGGTCCCGGTGCCGGCGCCCTTCTCGGCCAGCCAGTCGATGATCGTCTTCTTGGCCTCGGCGACGTCCATGCCGTCCAGGAAGCCCGAGTTGATCGCCGGGCCGTCGCCGGTGAACGCCTTGCCGTCGAAGCCTTCCGACGGCTGCACGGTCCGGATGATGTCCAGGCCGAACTTCTCGGCGAACTCCCAGTCGCGGACGTCCTGGCCGGGGACGGCCATGATCGCGCCGGTGCCGTAGCCCATCAGCACGTAGTCGGCGACGAAGATCGGGATCTGCTTGCCGTTGACCGGGTTCGTCGCGTACGCGCCGGTGAAGACGCCGGTCTTCTCCTTGTTCTCCTGCCGGTCCAGCTCGGACTTCCGCGACGCGGCGACGCGGTACTCCGCGATGGCCTCGGCGGGCGTCGCGGCGCCACCGGTCCAGCGCTCGTCGACGCCCTCGGGCCAGGCCGACGCGACCAGCTTGTCGACCAGGGGGTGTTCCGGCGCCAGCACCATGTACGTGGCGCCGAACAGGGTGTCCGGCCGGGTCGTGAAGACCTCGATCGCGTCTTCGCCGGCCTTGAAGGTGACGCGGGCGCCGTGCGAGCGGCCGATCCAGTTCCGCTGCATGGACTTGACCTTCTCCGGCCAGTCCAGCAGGTCCAGGTCGTCGACCAGCCGGTCGGCGTACGCGGTGATCCGCATCATCCACTGCCGCAGGTTGCGGCGGAAGACCGGGAAGTTGCCGCGCTCGCTGCGGCCGTCGGCGGTGACCTCTTCGTTCGACAGCACCGTGCCCAGGCCCGGGCACCAGTTGACCGGCGCTTCGGAGATGTACACCAGCCGGTGGTCGTCGATCACCTTCTTCCGCTCGGACGCGCTCAGCGACGCCCAGTCACGGCCGTCCGGCGTCGGGCGCGAGCCGTCCGCGAACGCGGCCTCCAGCTCGGCGATCGGCCGCGCCTTGCCCGCTTCGGTGTCGTACCAGCTGTTGAAGATCTGCAGGAAGATCCACTGCGTCCAGCGGTAGTACTCGGGGTCGATGGTGGAGATGCGACGGCGTTCGTCGTGGCCCAGGCCCAGGCGCCGGATCTGGCGCAGGTAGGTCCGGATGTTCTCCTCGGTCGTCTTGCGCGGGTGCTGCCCGGTCTGGACCGCGTACTGCTCGGCGGGCAGGCCGAACGCGTCGAAGCCCATCGTGTGCAGCACGTTGCGCCCGATCATCCGGTGGTACCGGGCGAAGACGTCGGTGCTGATGAAGCCCAGCGGGTGCCCGACGTGCAGGCCGGAGCCCGACGGGTACGGGAACATGTCCTGGACGAACAGCTTGTCGCTGGGCACCGGCTGCCCCTCGACGGCGAGCGGCCCGACGGGGTTCGGCGCGTGGAAGGTGCCCTGGTCGGCCCAGTGGTCCTGCCAGCGCTGCTCGATCTGACCCGCCAGCGCGGCCGTGTAGCGGTGCGCCGGGACGTCGGTCCCTGTCGCCTCAGTCATGCCGTCTTCCTTCGTCGCGAGCTACTCCAGAAACAACTCGACCCCTCAGCCACCAGGGCATGAGGGGTCGCCGCGCCGGCCGGGCCGGGCCCGGTCAGCGCGGCAGGCTAAGGAGCAGCCGAGCCGTGTTCATGTGCACATCGTAACTTGCTGGTCAAAGCCGTTCGGAGGGGACCGCCAGTGCGACGAACTGCGTAACCTGGGTCGGCGAGAAGTTGTTGTCGCTGACCAAGATCAAGCTGCGCTCGCCGTGCGGCAGCTTCGGGCCCCACGTCATGCCCTCCAAATTGTCCACAGTGGACAGCCC
This sequence comes from Amycolatopsis vancoresmycina, assembly GCF_000716785.1. Lineage (GTDB taxonomy): Bacteria > Actinomycetota > Actinomycetes > Mycobacteriales > Pseudonocardiaceae > Amycolatopsis > Amycolatopsis vancoresmycina. The sequence continues at coordinate 353,412 of NZ_JNYY01000002.1, read as the reverse complement.
GAGGTCGGCCGCGTCGAAGAGGAACCGCTTCTTCACCGGCTTGACGTGCTTGGCATCGGCCAGCGACGGCACGTTCAGGACGTTCGTCGCGCCCTTCGTGTCGATCTCGTAGACGCGGACCTTGTTGCCGACGCCGGTGACGAACGCGCGCTCCATCATGAGGAACTTCGTCGGGTCGGCCTGATCGACGGCCAGCATGGAGGAGACACCGGTGGTGGCGAACGCACCGTCGGGCACCGGTGACGCGAAAATCGGCTCCTGCGGGTAGGCGAACTGCGCCAGGACCGGGCCGAACCGCGACTGGAGGGTGATCCGCGACAGCGCGCCTGACGTCGTCGTCGGCATCGGACCGTCTTGCAAGAGCGGCCCTTCGACCTCGCTGGCCAGCAGCGAGCCGAAGCCGGTGAACGTGATGCCCTCGAGAACGAGGTTCTGCCGCGGACCGGCCGTCGGCGTCATCTTCTCGTTGGCGGGGATCGGCAGGTCGCGGACGTATTTTCCGTCGCGGCGGGCCTCGCGGACCGACGGGTCGATCAACGTCGTCGCGGTCCGCTCGCCCTCCTGCGACCAGTAGTAGCTGCCGGTCCACGGGTCGACGCGCAGCTCTTCGGGGTCGATCGTCTGCTCGTTCTGCGGCTGCGACGGGTCGTTCTTCGCGAGCGGCGGGTACGGCGTGCCGTCCGGGCGCAGGAACGGCTTCGTGCCGGTGAAGGTGACGTCGCCGACGCCGTGGGCGGTGACCGGGAACTGCGCGGTGTAGAAGCGGGCCGGGTTGATCGCCGACCGGTCGTCGCAGATCAGCGCGTAGCCGCCGGTCCGCGGGTCGTAGTCGATGCTGGACAGGCCACCGACCGTGGTGTCCTGGAACTGCAGGTTGAGGGGGACGATCTTTTCGCCGAGCAGCCGGATCGGCCGTTGGTGACTCTCGGTGGCGCTCGCCGGCGCGGCAGCGAGGATTCCCCCGATCAGGGCAGCGGTCAGGACGGTGGGCAGTACACGCGGTGACATGGCCTGTAGCACAGTCGATCAGGGTATCCGGCAGGTTGCCGGGACGTCACGCTTATCCTTGACCCCGTGTTCGCTATCGCGCTGGTTCCGGTCGTGCTGGGTCTGCTCGTCGGTTTTGGTGGGTTCCTCGGGTTCCGCGAGCGCTTGACGCGCGAAGGCGGCACCGGGGTGCGCACGGAAGCGGCGTTGCGCAGCGAAGAAGCGTTCAAGCTGGCAAACCGCGTTGCGGGCCTGCCGACCATGGCCGGGGGCGCGATCGCCGTGCTCGCCGGGCTGGCCGGGCTGGCCATGCCGACGACCGGGCTGCTGGTTTCGGCCGCGCTCGCGGGCGTGCTCGCGATGCTCGTGCTGGTGATGGGCGGCGGCGTGCTCGGCAACCGGGCCGCGCTGACCGTGCCCGCCCCGGCTCCGGCGGCGCCGGCCGGGTGCAGCGGCTGCGCGTGCGGCGCCGGCGGCTGCGGCGTCTTCAAGAAGGAAGAGGCCTAATTCCGCTGGAGGTCGCCCGGATGGGTGGCCAGCAGCGCGAGCGGGATGCCCTGGCGGCGTAGTACCTGGCTCCACAGGTCGCCGTCCGGCGAGGCCAGGATGTCGCTCGGCAGCGCGGGCACGATGACCCAGTCGTCGCGCTCGATCTCGCCGGCCAGCTGCCCGGAGTCCCAGCCCGCGTAGCCGGCGAAGACCCGCACGCCGCGGACCTTCGGCACCAGCGCTTCGGGATCGGTGTCCAGGTCGACCAGCGCGACCGGCCCGCGGACCGCGATCACGCCCGGCACGCTCGCCGCCGTCTCGCCGGTGCGCAGCGCGGCCAGGCACAACGCCGTCTTCTTTTCGACCGGGCCGCCGACGAACACGGCCTGCGGCTCGGCGACGTGCCCGCCCCAGTTGGGCAGCACGTCGTGCACGGCGACGTCGCTCGGCCGGTTCAGGACCACGCCGAGCGTGCCCTCTTCGCGGTGATCGATGACGAACACCACGGTCCGGCGGAAGTTGGGGTCGACCATGGTGGGGGCGGCGACCAGGAGCGTTCCCGGCTCAACCTCGGCGTCCGCTGGCACGGACCCATGATCTCACCTCTGGCCCGGCGAATTACTTCGGCTCGGGAACAATCGCCCCACGAGCCCCGTTTGAAACATGTGGCCGGCGCACTCCGTGTCCCCCGGGCTCACTGAAGAACCGCCTTTGTGGAATACCGTCCGGCTGGAGCCACACTGCGCATAGCCGCCGAGAGGCGACCTCAGTGCGTCGGCCACCTCCTACTAGGTGGCTTCGCCACCTTCGCGCACTCGCACTGAGGGCGTTCGACCAGGGGGCAAGCCCCCTGGAACCCCCGGAGTGCGTCGGCCACCCCTTACTCTGGCTTCGTGACGATCAGCTCCGAGTCGACGACAGCGCGAAGAGGCCCCCGGGAGCTGCTCAAAGACCCGGACTTCCGCCGTCTCCTCTTCACGCGCTTCGCCGCCAGCTGGGGCGACGGCGTCTTCCGCGCCGGGCTCGCCGGAGCTGTCCTGTTCAACCCCGAACGCGCGGCCGACCCGCTGGCCATCGCGGGCGGGTTCGCCGCCCTCCTCCTGCCGTACTCGGTCGTCGGGCCGTTCGCCGGTGCGCTGCTGGACCGCTGGGACCGCCGCCGCGTCCTCGTCTTCGCGAACCTCCTGCGCGGACTCGCGATCCTCTGCGCGGCGGCCGCCGTCGGCTTCGGGTTCGGCGGTTTCGGCCTGTTTTCGCTGGCCCTGGCCGCGGAAGGCATCTCGCGTTTCATCGGATCCGGGCTCTCGGCCTCGCTCCCGCACGTCGTCGAAGAGGAAAGCGTCGTGACCGCGAACGCCTTCGCCACGACGCTGGGCTCGGTCGTCGCCGTCATCGGCGGTGGTTGCGCGATCGGGTTGCGGGCACTGTTCGGCAGCAACGACGTCGGATCGGCCGAGACCACGGCGTTCGCGGTGCTCGGCACCCTCGTCTCCGCGTTCATCGCGCGCGGCTTCGCTCGCGGCGTGCTCGGGCCGACGGTGGTCGACGAGCCGCCGAACCCCGTGCTGGCCGTCGCGCGCGGCCTGGCGGACGGTGCCCGGCACGCGTGGCACGCGCCCAGCGTCACCGCCGGGTTCATCGCGCTCTTCGCGCACCGGGCGTCGTTCGGGGTGTCGCTGCTGGTCACCGTCCTGCTGATGCGCAACTACTTCACCGACCACGGCGTCTTCCGCGCCGGCCTGCCCGGGCTCGGGCAGATGGCGGTGCTCGCCGGAGCCGGGCTACTGCTGGCCGGGCTGCTGACCGCGCGGATCATCCGCCGGTTCGGGCGGCTGCGCGCGGTGCTCGGGTCGCTGCTGCTGGCGGCGATCGCGCAGTCCGCGTTCGGCCTGCCGATGGTGCTGCCGCTCGCGCTGCTCGCGTCGTTCGTGATCACCGGCGCGGGCCAGGTGCTGAAGCTCTGCGTCGATTCGTCGATCCAGCTCGACGTCGCCGACGAAGCCCGCGGCCGGGTGTTCGCGCTGTACGACACGCTGTTCAACATCACGCAGGTGGCGGCGGTTTCGCTGGGCGCGCTCGTCGTGCCGGACGACGGCCGTTCGCCGGGCCTGCTCGTGGCCGCGACGGTCTGCTACCTGGTCGGCGGGGCCGGGTACGTGCTGGCCCGCCGACGTGCGATTCGCTGAGGCAAACACTCGAACCGGTCACGGGGACTGCTCCATTGGCATTAGGGTGACCGCAAGTCATTAGTAGGTTCGAGGGACACCGGGGGCACCTGTGACCACCGCGGGCGACGACCGTGCACGGCTCGAAGCACGGAATGCCGCGATGAAGGACCAGATGGACACCCTCCTGGAGAACTTCGAGCGGCAGACGGCGCAGCTGCGCGACGCCCAGGCCGCGGCGGCCGAGACCACCGCCCAGGTGAGTTCCCCCGACGGCCTGGTCCGCGCCACCATCGACGCCGGCGGCAGCCTCGCCAAGCTCGAATTCGCGCCCCACACCTTCGAGCGCACGACGCCGGCGCAGCTCGCGAACACCGTCCAGACGCTGGTGCGCCAGGGATCGCTGCAGGTCAAGCAGAAGATCGCGGACCTGATGGCGCCGATCACCGAGGGCCTGCCGGACCTCGCCGACCTGGTCGAGGGCGCGCCGTCGCTGGCCGGCCTGGTGCCGCCGATCCCGGCGTTCGACGACGTCGTCGAGGAAGCCCCGCGGCACGAGTCCTTCGAGGACGGCGGTTCGATCCTGCGCAACGAGCAGGCGCCGCCGGTCCCCGCGCCCAAGCCCGCACCCAAGCGCGTCCGCCCGCCGCGTGACGAGGACGAGGAGCCGCCGTCGTCCTGGATGACGAGGGGCGACTGATGCCGGACGGCGGTGCCGGCTTCACGGCGGAGCCGGACGCGGTGCTGCGCGCGTCGAACGGCCTGATGACGGCGGCCGACGCCCTCGACAACGCGGCGAAGGCGCTGTCGTCGGCGCTGGCCGCGCAGGGCGAGTGCTGGGGCGGCGACGACTCCGGCAAGGAGTTCGCCAAGGACTACGTGCCGGGCGCGCAGGGCGCCGTCGAGGGGTTCACGAACCTCGTGCAGGGGCTGCGGGGGATGCAGCAGAACGTCGCCAAGTCGATGAAGGCCCTCTCGGGCGCCGACGAAGACGTGACGTCCCAGCTGGGCAAGGGGCATTGACGCGTGGGGATGGAGATGCCCGACGCGGTCAAGTGGCTGCTGCCGATCGTCGTCGGGGAGAGCTGGCCCGAAGGTGACGAGACGAAGCTGCGCGCGCTGCGGGACGCGTGGCACACGGCGTCGTCGGCGATCGGGCCGGTGTCGGAGACGGGCACCCAGGCGGCGTCCGGCATCCGCGACAACTGGACGGGCGACGGCGCCGACGCGTTCGCGGAGCAGTGGAAGAAGTTCGTCGAGGGCGACGAGGCGTACTTCAAGCAGCTGGCGGACGCGGCTCAGGCGCTGGGCGATTCGTGTGACCAGACGGCGCTGGACGTCGAGTACACGAAGTACATGATCATCATTTCCCTGATCATCCTGGCGGCCCAGATAGCGGCGATGATCGCGGCGGCCGCGGTGACGTTCGGCGGCTCGACGGCGGGCATCGCGCCGGCCCAGATCGCCACCCGGATGACTGTCCAGATGCTGTTCCGGCAGCTGCTAGAGAAGCTGGCGCAGCAGGGGTTCAAGCAGGTCGCGAAGGAGCTGCTGGAGAAGCTGCTCAAGCAGGGCCTCAAGAAGATCGGCATGGAGGTCCTCAAGAACGAGGCGATCAACCTGGGCATGGACGCGGGCATCCAGGGCCTGCAGATGGCCAAGGGCGACCGCAAGGAGTGGGACTGGTCGAAGACCTCGGACGCGGCGATCTCGGGCGCGGTCGGCGGAGTCGTGGGAGCGGCATCGGGATCGATCGGCCGGGGAGCGACCGAGGGGCTGTCGCACAGTGCCGGCGGCCAGGTGGCGGACGCGGCCATGCGAGCGGGAGCGCGGGGCGCGGTCGAGGGGGTCGCGCAGACGGTCGGCCAGGCGGCGGTGACGGGGGATCTGGGGTCGCTGACGCCGGAGCAGCTGCTGATGGGGGCGTCGAGCGGGGCTGTCGGAGGCGCGGTCGGGGGCGCGAAGGAACAGCTGCACGCGGTTCACGAGGCGAACATTCCGCGGGAGGCGGACGGGGGATCGCCGGATTCGGCTGGGGCGGAGGAGCCGCGCGGCGAGGGTTCGCCTTCGAGCGAGGAGCCGCGGCGGGAGGCGGCCGGGTCCGAGGAGGCGCGGAGCGATGAGCCGCGGCGGGAGGCGGCCGGGTCCGAGGAGGCGCGGAGCGAGGAGTCGCGGCGGGAGGCGGCTCGGTCGGAGGAGCCGCGGGGCGAGGCGGCTTCCGAGCCGCGCGGCGAGGAGGCGCGGCGGGAGGGCACTTCTTCCGAGTCGCGGGGCGAGCACGCGGGACCGCCGCCCGAATCGCGGGGCGAGGAGCCTCGGCACCAGGCAGCTTCTGAGGCTCAGTCGCGGGCCGAAGAACCACGCCCGCAAGCGGAGCCCCGGAGCGAGGCGTCTCCGGAACCGCGGGGTGCAGAGCCTGCGGCGGGTCCGCGCGGCGAGGGAGCACCTCCGCCGGAAACGCGGGCCGCGGCGGAACCGGAGATCCGTCGCGAGGCTGAGGCACCTCGCCCGCAGGCGGAACGCCCGATCGCTCAGCAGCCGGAGGCGCCCCGCGCGGTGGAGTCGCCGCAGCAGGCGGCGAGCTCGCAGGGCGGCTACGGCATGGCCCCGCCGGCGGGCCCCGGCCCGGAGCCGGGACGGCAGAGCGGCGGACGTCCGCAGGACAACGTCGGCGCGGCCGGGTTCACCGGCGGCGCGAACCAGCCGTTCGCGGCGGATGCGGGGACGGTTCAGAACGGTCCGTCACCGCAGCAGGCGGCGCCGCCGCCCGGAGGTGGGTTCACGCCACCTCCGGCTCCGCCGGGCGGGATGCCGAACGGCGGCGGTCCGGGACGTGCCGGTGGGCCGGTGCCGCCGCGGGGTGGGCAGTTGCCGCCGGAGCAGCCGCGACGGGTCCCGCCGCCGGATCCCCGCCGGATGTTGCAGGGCGGGCAGCCACCGGTCCGGCCGCCCTCGGGGGCTCAGCACGGCGGACAGCCGCACCAGGGCGGACCGGTTCGCCCGGGCACGCAACCGTTCCAACACGGCGGGCCGCTGCCGGGCCGCCCAGGCGCGCAGCCGTTTCCAGGCGGACCAGCGCCGACGCGGCCGGGCGGACATCCACATCCGCCGACCAACACGGGCGGGCAACCGTTGCAAGGTGGGCCGCCGCCGACTCACCCGAACGGGCAGCCGCCGGTCCACCCCGGCCCGCAGCCGTTCCAAGGCGGGCCGCGACCGACTCAACCCGGCGGGCAACCCCATCCAGTTCACGGCGGCACGCAACCGTTCCAAGGTGGGCCGCCGCCAGCGCAACCCCACCCGGGCGGGCAGCCGCCCACTCACCCGGGCGCGCAACCGTTCCAGGGTGGGCCGCCGCCTGCTCACCCGGGCGGACCGCCGCCGGTTCACCCCGCCACCCAGCCGTTCCTGGGCGGCCAGCCCCACCCGGGCTCACAACCGCACGCTCACCCCGGCGCGCCGCCTTTCAACCAGGCCGGCGGGCGATCTCACCCGAGCGGGCCGTCCGCTGCTCAGGCCGGTGGGCAACCGCCGGGTTGGCAGGCTCCGCACCGTGGGCCGCAAGCTCCGGGGCAGCCACCTCACGGTCCCCACGATCCGCGGCGGGTGCCGCATTCGGGGCAGCGTCCCGGTGGGTATCCGGGTCCGCAAGGACCGGGTGGGCGACCGCCGACGCCGCCTCTGCATGACCCGCGTTCGCGGTTCGGGGCGCCTTCGGAGCAGCGGCCCGTCGAGCCGCCGCGGGCCTTTGAACCGCCACCTCAGGAACATCCGGTTGTGCACGAGCCCGTGGCCGAACCGGCGCCCGTCCACGAACAGCCCGCAGCGCACCGGACCGACGAGCCCTACCTCGCCGACCAGCGGTTCCACACCGATGACCCCGTCGGGATCCGGCGGATCGAGGACACCTTCCTGGACTCCGGGCGGCACAGCTCGGAGTCCGGTGAGTGGCGGCACGAACAGGTCCGCCGGGAGGCCCTCGCCAAGCGGGACGAGTTCCACCCCGGTGTCTCCGATGCCGGGGCACTCGCCGTGCACGCCTACACGCGGTACGAAATGGTCGGGCCGCTCAACCGGGCGCTGCGGCTGGGTGGCCCGGAGCTCGTGGACCTCGCGCCGCAGGCCGGGGCGCTCGTCTCCGGGCTGAACGAGCTTCCGCCGCACGTCGGGACCGTTTCGCGGCGGGTCGACTTCCACGGGGATCCCGCGCGGCTGCAGGCATTCCTCGGCCGGTTCCACGAGGGCGCGCACATCACCGAACCGTCCTTCCTCAGCTCGTCGAAGGTCGACGCGGACCACCCGCGCAGTTCCTTCCCCGGCGAGGTCGAGATGCGGATCCAGTCCAGGACCGGCCGTGACGTCGAAGCCATGGCCAGCATCGGGCACGAACGCGAAGTCCTCTTCAAGGCCGGGACGCAGTTCGAGGTCACCGGCGTCGAAAAGGGCCCCGGGCACCCGGACAACCCGAACCGGCGGCCCGGTGAGCCGCAGTGGATCGTGCACGCCGAGGAGGTTGCTCCCGGGCATCCGCGGCACCTCGGCGAGGCCGATGCCCGGCAGGCGATCGAACAGCGGCGGGCCGCCGAGCGCGCCGACGAGGATCGCTTCCAGCGGGAAGCCGACGCCGAGCTCGAACAGTTCTACGCCGAGCACCCGCACCTGCGGCCGAGCGGTGACATGTCGAAGCTCCTCACCGCCTTCGACGACCCGAGCGCGCCGCCCCCGCCCGTGCGGCGGCCGCCGGCCACCGCGGCTCCCGAAGGTGGCTGGGCGCAGCTCGCCGAGCCGCTCCGGCCAGGTGGGACGCCGGTGCTGCACGCCGGGTCCGTCGAGACGCCGCAGCAGCACGCCCGCCTCGTGCGCGACGCCGTTCCCGAACTCGCTGCCGTCAACACCCGCAACCACTACCGCCCTGGCGAACACGGCTTCCGGACCAACGCCGCCGAGTCGATGACCGCCTTCGACCGGCGGATGAACGGCGAGGACGTCGTCGCCGCGCCGGCTCGCGGCGAAACCCTCGACGGGCCCTGGCGCGACCGGGGCAGCTTCGACGACGTCGTTCGTGACCTCGGCGAACGGCCCGTCGGCGCGCGGTCTGCCGTCTCCTTCGAACACGGCGGCCACGAACAGCTGGTCGCGGTCGTCCACACCGAGCACGGTGTCCTCTTCGCCGATCCCGTCACCGGACGGCTCGCCGAGCTGCCGCACGACGCCGCCGGGATCCGCGAGCTGCCGCTCGGTCCGCACGAAACGATCACCGACCGGCTCGGCCCGGCACCCGAACGGCCGCCGCACGACGAGGGCTACCTCTTCGACGGCGACCACCGCGGCACCCCGGCCGACCACGAAAGCATCCGCCACGCGGTCGGCAACGAGGACGTCTACCAGCAGATCCACGACCGCGCGCTGGCCCGCCGGGACGCCGCCGGGCTGCCGCTGACCGACGAAGCCGCCGTCGCGGTGCACGGCTACACCCGCGGCGAGTACGCCTACGACGTCAACGAGGCTCTGCGCCGCGGCCCCGGCCACCCCGGCTTCGACCTGGCGCAGGCGAACGCGCGCGCCATCGTCGACGGCCTCAACCAGGTCCCGCGCACGTCCGGCGAGAGCATCCGCGCCTTCGACGTCGGCGGTGACCCGCGGCTGGCCGAGCTCGTCGCGGGGCCGTACGAGCCGGGCGCGGTGGTCGTCGAGCCCGCGTTCTCCAGCGCGTCGATCAAGACCGACGAGTTCTCCACCAGCAAGTTCGGCGACGACGTCGAGCTGCACGTCCGGTCGGACAACCTCCGCGACATCTCGAAGCTCGCCGAGAACCCGTCCGAGCGCGAGTCGCTGTCGCCGCCCGGCACGCAGCTGCTGGTGCACGAGCGGCGGCTGGAGATCACCCCCGACGGCCGCCGCAAGTGGGTGATCGAGGCCGAGGAGATCGGCCCCGGCCACCCGCGTTACCTCGACCCCGACGCCGCGCAGCACAAGATGGCCGAGCGGCGCGCCGAGAACGAGCACAACGCGGCCGAGTTCGAACGGCGACGGCAGGCCGCGCTGATGGAACGCCTCGGCGGCTTCGGCGAGCCCGAGCACGTGGCCCCGCCGCCGGAGCACCCGACGGTCCACGACGCCGCCGACAGCCCGGCCGAGCCCCTGCCCGTTCCCGAGCCGGGGCCGGACTACTCCCGGCTGGCGCGTGCGACGAACCCGCCGTCCGAACCGGCCATCCACGCCGACGGGACGACGCCGAGCGAGCGCGCGGCCTACGTCCAGGACCGGCACCCGCACCTGCGTGACGTCAACCCGGGCTTCCACCAGCCGGGCGCGCTGGAGAACGGGTACATGTCGAACTGCACCCGCGGGCCCGAGGCGTACATGGACCGGCTGCGCGGCGGCGACCTGACGGCCGAGCCGATCCTCTTCCACGAGATGGGCACGCGCGGCACGCTCGAGCACATCGAAGGCCGGTTCGGCGAGACGTTCTCCGAGCGCGGCAGCTACGACGACGTCATCAGGGAGATGCGCGGCAAGCCGCTCGACCACCACGCCGTGGTCGCGGTGAAGTACGAGGGCCCGAACGGCGTCGTCTACGGGCACGTGGCGATGGTTGTGCACACCCGCGAGGGCGTCGCGTTCATCGATCCGCAGTCCGGCGACCTGATGCACCTGCCGCAGCCGCCGAAGGGCATCAAGCTGATGCACGTCGGCACGCCGGACGAGGTGCACGTCCAGCCCGAGCACGCCCCGAACGAGACCCACGGCGGCTACGGCCACGCCCCGCAGTCCCGGCTCGACGAGCTGCTCGCCCAGCCGCGGGTCGCCGAGGCGCTCGCGGGCGCGACCACCGACCTCGTCGTCAAGGACCACGAGGGCAACCCGCAGAACCTCGGGCCGGTCGGCGAGTTCGTCCGGACGCGGCTGGCGGAGCACCCGGAGCTGGTCGACCTGCTCCACGACCCGGCCAACGAGTTCCTGACCCGGTCGCTGCTGCGCAAGCCGGAGACGATCGCCAGCCTGCTGGTGCACGACGAGGCCATCCCGATCCTGGCCGACGCCGTGCACGAGGTGCACCACCCGGACCCGGACGCCGAACCGGTGGGCCCGCACGCGGAGCCGACGCCGCTCACCCCGGAACAGGCGGAGGTCTCGCGAGAGGTGGTCGACCAAGCGGCGGACCACCCGAACGCGCACCGCAAACAGGCACCGTTCGACCAGGGCCGCCTCGGGGACGAGGCTTACACGCGGGAGTACCTGGCCGAGCGCTACCGGGAGGCGGCCCGGGCCGACCTCAAGCTGAAGGAAATCCTGCCGCCGCTGGCCGAGGAGACCGGCGGCCACGCCGGGTTCCGCCCCGGACCGAAGTCCGAAGGCCGGGCGATGGACAAGATCAACACCAACTACAACGGCGACGCGTCGCGGCTGGTCGACCTCGCGGGCGCGATGATCCAGTTCGAGCGCGTGCAGGACGCCTACGCGGCGTTGGCGCGCATCGCGGAACATCCCGGCCTGGAGATCGTCGATTTCGACGACCGGTTCGCGAACCCGGCTCCGGCCGGTTACCGCGACCTGCAGATGAGCGTGCGCATCGACGGGCACGTCGCCGAACTGCGCCTGCACCTGAAGGCACTGGACGATGTCTCGGCGTACGAGCACTCGCTGTACGAGGTCCGCCGTGACCTCAAGGCCCTCAAGAAAGCCGAAGACCGACCACACACCGACGAGGAACAGGCCCTGATCGACGGGCTGATCAAGCGCGAACGAGAGCTGTTCTGGGACGCGCTGCAGGGGAGTCTCTAGATGGTCCAGACGCCGTCCTACTTCGAGTACTACAACCACACGTACGTGGTCGACAGCACGCCCGACGGCGGGCTGACCGGTCGCATCCTGAACTGGCAGACCGGGGACTTCGAGGAAAAACCGGAACACGTCATGGACGTGCTCTTCGACCACGGCCCGGACATCCGCAGCCTCGACCGCGAACGGTTCGTGCGCCGGACCGAGGAGGAGCGGCACAACTACCTCCGCGGCGACGGGCCGATCTTCGCGCTCTACCAGACCATCGACGCGATCTGGGCGGCCGTCGAGGAGGAGCACCGCAAGATCACCAAGGAGGAGCGCGCGCTGATCGACTCGATCTACCGGCGCACCTTCAAGATGTGGGAGGACGAGTTCGCCCGCCGCGCGGCCGGCGAAGCCCCGGCCTTCACCTTCACCTCGGTGATCCCGCAATGATTCACGTGGAACATCAGCTTTCCCCGGAAGCGCAGCGGACTCTCCTGGTACGGCTGGGAAAGCTCGTCCGCGAGCACCGGGCCGACGCCGACGCGCCCGCCGTCGTCGACTTCCGGCAGGTCGGCGCGCACACCGAAGCCGTCGGCCACAACACGGCGACACCGGACGAGCTGACCGGGCTCTTCACCGAACTGCGGTCCGGCATGTACACCGAGGACCGCGGCACCTGGCTGCAGGCGCGCTTCACGCTCACCCCCGACGGCGCCTTCGACTTCGACTTCGCGGTGGACGACGATCCGGTGTGGACGGACGCCCCGGAGCCGGCCGCCTACCCGGCGGAGCTCGCCGCGTTCCCGCGGGCCGACGAGCACATCCCGGACTGGTGGCGGCTGCGCGCGCAGCTGCCGCTCGGCGTGGTGTTCCGGCACGCCGACGTCGGCGGCCCGGACGTCGAGCGGCCGCCGCTCACCGACACCGAGGTGCCGCTCGTGCTGCAGTACCTCGAGCGCGAAGCCGTCGTCCACGAAGACGGCGACGAGCGGTTCCACACCGACGGCACGTGGATCTGGTCCGAGGCCGTCCCGCTCCTGCTCGCGAAGCACGGCGTACCGCCGGAGCCGGACCTGGTCGCGCACATCCGCCGGCACCACTTCCAGCCGCCGTACGTCGAGCCGCTGGTGCGGCGGACCGCGGAGGCGGACCTGCTGGGCAAGCCGCGGCCGAAGCCGGGCCGCGCCGACGTGAAGAAGACCAGCGGTGACGTCGCCGCGGAGCTGGAGACCACGCCGGACCCGAAGCTCGCCGACGAGGAACTGCTGATCGTGCTGGTCCAGCGGCTCGGCGAGCACGGCGTCTGGCCCGAGGCGTACCGCGTCGGCGAGCGCGCGGACGGCGCGTGGTGCCTCAACTACACCCCGGACGGCTGGGAGGTCGCCGCGTACGCCGGCGGCAAGCCCCGCGAGCCCCGGTACTTCGGCCGCCTCGAAGACGCCGCCCAGCAGCTGCTCGGCGCGTTGCTGCTGCACCCCGCCCGGATGACCGCCGGGCACGAAACACCGCTGGAAACCGCGAAGGAGCTCGACGACTGGCCGGTGCACCCGGCTCCGGGTGAGCCTCCCCTCACCCTGCTCCGCAACAAGCGCATCACCCGGCTCGTGGCGGGTACGGTCGTCCTGCGCTTCGGCGAGGAACCCGGCAATCTCGTTCACCACGGCGAGGTACGGTTCGCCACGACGTCGCTGCCGCTGGAACGCGAGCGGGAACGGCGGAGCTACCGGCTGAGACGCCCGCTGCACGTGATCACCGGCATCACGGTTCCGTGGGCGAATCTGCCGGGTGGCGCGGTGGCCTTCGTGCTGCCGAAGACGATCGCCGAGCACGAGTCCGACGGAAGCCTGGAGAGGATCGAGTAGGTGGAAGCGGCGGAAGCGATTGCCAAGGTCGGCCAGTGGCTGCGCGCGGTGCACGGCCCCGACGTCTCCGGCCCCGCGGGCCTGCGGGTGGACACCGAGAAGGTGCTGCGCATCCCCGAGGGCTGGTCGGTGCCCTACAACACCATCGCGTTCCTCGACGAGGGCCGGCCGGAGAAGGAGATCTTCCCGCCGCCGTCGGTCGTCGTGCGCGAGCCGGACGGCGAGCTGCGCCAGGCGCACCCGCACCCCGGCGGGCTGTCGGTGCCGGTGGCGTTCCCCGGCCAGGAGAACTGGCGCGAGGTCGTCGACCCCGAGTACGTGAAGGCCGGGCTCGGTGAGCTGGGCGTGCCGCTGCAGGCCGTCGCGGGCTGGGTGAAGGTCGACGCCGAGGGCAACCAGACCGGCGAAGAGCGCGAAAACCCCGAGTACAAGGCCGGGCCGATCCGCCGCGGCTACCCGAAGCCGGAGAACACCATCGAGACGCTGCTGTCGTTCGGCAGCGTCGGCTGGCTGACCCGGGAGCTGCTGCTCATCGGGCTGATCCGGTGCGAGGTGTTCGTCCCGCTCGACCTGGAGACCGGCAAGACCGACCGGTTCTACTTCGCCGAGGAGCGCAACGAGCTCAAGGTGTTCAGCTCGACCCGGCACCTGCCCTCGCGCGAGCACGGCTGGTGGAAGGTCGACGTCGCGACGCTCGCCGAGTTCGAGCACCCGCCGAACCTGGTCATCAACGGCGGCCCGACGACCATCGAGGACGTCTCCAGCGGCGAGCTCGCCGAGATCGTCAAGCGGTTCCCGCGGCACGAGCCGCGCATCGACGTGCACGGCCGCTGCCCGGAGGCGGAGGAGGACCTGATCCGGGTCGCCACCGAGACCGCGTCCCGGATGGGGCTGCCGGATCCGGTGAAGCCGCCGCTCGTGGCGGCCGAGAAGGCCCGGCGGCGCGGTTTCGAGCTGACCGCCGAGGAGTGCGCGAAGACCGTGCTCGGCGAGTCCTGGCTGAAGCGGCTCGCCATGCCGGAGCCGCCGCGCAGCAAGCCCAACGACCTGCGCGCGAACGGCCTGGCTCCGGCGTACGACAACGCCGGCCGCACGGTGCCGCGGCTCGACACGTTCGGCAAGTACTTCGAGCGGGACCTCGACGGCTTCCGCTACGGCTGGCAGCGCGTTACGGGCGCGTACGTCGGCTTCGCGCTCGGTGAGGCCCTCGGCGCGGCCGTCGACCGGATGATGCTGCACGACATCCACGCGAAGTACGGCATCGAAGGCGTCACCGACCTGGTCCCGGCGTTCGACCAGCCCGGCCGGATCGGCTCGCTGACGCAGCGGCTGCTGTTCTACACCGAGGCCGCGATCCGCAGCCCGCACCGCGAGCAGCCGGAATCGCGCGAGGCCGAGCAGCTCTTCCCCGACGTCGTCCGCGGGGCGCTGCAGCGCTGGCTGCGCACCCAGGGCGCGCCGATGGACGCCGTCGACGGCTGGCTCGTGCAGGTCCCGGACCTGCACGCCCGGCGTGACGCCGACGACGCCGAGCTCAACGCCTACCACCAGCTCGCGACCGGGGGCGCCGGTGCGCAGCCGATGACCGGCCCGGCTGCGCTCATCCCGGCGCTGCCGGCCGCGCTGACCATGGCCGGGCCGGGCAGCGGGCTCAGCGGCGGCGCGCGGCAGGCCGTGCGCGAGCTGGCCGGCGTCACCCACCCGACCGAGCCCGACCTGGCCGCCGCGACCTACCTGACCTGGCTGTTCGAGCACGCGCTGACCAAGGAGGCGTTCAGCTTCCCGATCTGGAACACCAGCCGCGAGGTGCTCAACCCGGACAACCAGTACCAGCAGGGCCCGGAGTGGACGGCGATCGCCGAGATGGTGGCCGAGTCGGTGCCGTTCTTCGGCGAGCACGGGCTGCCCGACCTGCGGATGCCCGAGCTGATCGGCGACGGCAAGACGACGCTGTCGGTGCTCGGACGCGCCTTCGCCGCGTTGTCGGGCTTCGAGAACTACCCGGAGCAGGCGCTGCTTCGCGCGGTCAACCACTCCGGCCGCAGCGCGCTCACCGGCGCGATCGCCGGTGCCCTGCTCGGCGCGCGGACCGGGATCCCCGGCCTGCCGCAGAAGTGGGTCGACCAGCTGGAGCTGCGGTACCTGGTGGAGAACGTCGCTTCGGACGCCTACTGGCACTTCGACCGGCATTCGGCGCTGAGTGCCCTCGGTGATCAGTGGATCGAGCGGTACCCGCGGCATTAGCGCGAGGATGGGGAGAATGGCAGAAGCGGAAGACGGCGGCTTCGTCGAGTGGCGTCCCGACGTCGACCCGGAGTTCGACGAGAAGGCGTTCCCCGAACTCGGCATCCCGGTGCGTGCCATCCGCGGCTGGACGCAGTACACGCTGTTCGGGGAGCCGACCGGCCCGCGCCGGGGCAACGAGCAGTACACGCCGGGCCCGGTGTGGCGCGGGTTCCCGGTGCCCACCACCGACGCTGAAAAGCTGCTGAACTACCTGAGCGTCAACTGGATCAGCCGCGCCGATTTCGCGCGCGCTCTGCTGGACTGCGAGGTGTTCGTTCCGCTGCTGAACGGCGAGCCGCTGCTACGGCCGGTGCCCGGCACCGGCGGCCGCGAAGTCATCGCCTACAGCTCGTCGGCGAAGGTGCCCGGGCGGTATCCGCGCCGGTGGCGGGTGGCCGTCCGCGAGCTGCCGTCGTCCGGGCTGACCCTCGACCCCGGCACCGGGCTGGTCCGCAGCCTGACCGCGGCCGAGCTGACCGAGGCCCGCGGCGGTGCGGCCGAGCCACGGGCCCGGGTCGAAGAACCCGCGCCGGAAGCCGGGCCCGAAGTCGCCGAGGCGCTGCCCGGCCTGGTCGCCGAGTTCGGCGTCGAGCCGCCCGACCTGCTGGAACGGCACCTGCGGTACGCCGTGGACCACGCCCGCGACCACCACTTCGAGCTGACACCCGCCGAGTGCGTCCGGTACCTGCGCGGGTTCGCCTGGCAGTACCGCAACGGCGTCCGGCGCCGGGCGGGCCAGGAGGCTGAATGGCCCGCCGACCTGGCCGCGAACGGCCTGATCGCGCACGTGGACGAGGACGCTCGCCCGCGGCCGGTGCCGTGGACGTTCGGGAAGTTCTCCGCCTTCGGCACGCTCGCCGGGCGCTTCGCGTGGCACCGGATCGTCGGCGCGTACGTCGGCTTCGCGATCGGGGACGCGCTGGGCGGCGGCGCCACCGGCCCGCTGCCGTTGGGCGGCCTGACGCGGCACCTGCTGTTCCACACCGACGCGCTGCTGCGCGGCCTGCCGCCGGTGCCGACCGGCGAGGTCCCGGCGACCCTGCCCGAACCGGACCCGGTCGGCTGGCTGGCCATCGCGACCCGGCACGCCGGCCCGGCACCCGCCGAGTTCTCCGCGCTGCTGGCCACGGCCTTGGCCGCGACCCCGGCCGGCGCGGTCGCCCTGGCCGACGTCGACGGCGAGCAGTACGCGAAGGACGTCGCCCGGGAGCTGACCGGCAGCGCGGCCGGCGCGGAGGTCACCGAAGGCGTCGAGCTGCTGGTTTCGCTGTTCCAGGCCCTGCTCACCCGTGACACGTTCGCGCTGCCGGTGCACGTCCGCCTGCGGGAGCTGGGCGGCGACCTGGCGGCGTCGACGCTGGCGCTGCGCGAGGACCGCGACGCCGACGACGTCGCGCAGCTGGAGAGCATCGGCGACGGCCGGAGCGTGCGGTCGGTGCTCGGCCGCGCGCTGTTCGCCGCGGCCAAGCGCGGCTACGACCCGGAAGCCGCGATCACGCTCGCCGCGCGGTCCGGCCCGGTCGCCGGGGCGCTGGCCGGGGCGATGGTGGGCGCGCGGCTCGGGGTACCGGGGCTGCCCGCCGCCTGGGTGGCCGCGCTGCCCGACCTCGGCCTGCTCGACGACGTGGCCAGCGACGTCTTCTGGTACTTCAACCGCAACGGCCTCCAGACGGAAGCCGCCGAACACGCCCGCTGGGAGCGCCGGTACCCGAGCGGGCGGTTCACCCCGAAGGGACCGGACTTGCGATCACGACTGCGGGGCAGCCTGCTGGCCGGGGCGATCGGCGACGCGCTGGGCGCCAAGACGGAGTTCGACTCGATCGACCGGATCCGCGAGATCGCCGGACCGGCCGGCATCACCGACTTCATCCCGGCGTACGGCGGCGTCGGCCGGATCACCGACGACACGCAGATGACGCTCTTCACCCTCGAAGCGCTGATCAGGGCGCACGCCCAGCAGCGGCGGACCGGCTCGGCCGACGTCGTCCACTCGCTGCAGCTGGCTTACCAGCGCTGGCTGCACACCCAGGGCGTCACGTGGGACCGGGCGCGCGGGCCGCAGTCGGCGGTCGAGGCGCCGGACGGCTGGCTGATCACCCACCAGGAGCTGTTCAGCCGGCGCGCACCGGGCCTGACCTGCTTCGGCGAGCTGGAGGCGTACGGCCGCTCGGGCGTGCGCGGCACCATCGAGCGCCCGGTGAACAACTCGAAGGGCTGCGGCGGCGTGATGCGCGCGGCGCCGATCGCGCTGTGGTCGGACGACCTCGCCGAGGTGTTCCGGCTCGGGGCCGAGAGCGCGGCGCTGACCCACGGTCACCCGAGCGGGTACTTGTCGTCGGGCTGCTTCGCGGTGATCGTCCACGAGCTGCTGCACGGGAAGCCGCTGCTCGACGCGGTCGCGACCGCGCGGGCCGAGCTCGTGCAGCACCCTGGTCACGAGGAGCAGAGCGAAGCGCTCGACGCGGCCTTGGCGCTGGAGGGCCCGCCGACGCCGGAGAAGCTCGAGACGCTCGGTCAGGGCAACGTCGGCGAGACCGCGTTGTCGATGTCGGTGTACGTCGCCCTGACCACCACGGACGCCGATTCGGCGTTGCTCGCGTCGGTCAACCACAGCGGCGACAGCGACTCGACCGGCTCGGTCTGCGGCAACCTCGTCGGCGCCATGTACGGCGAAGCAGCCCTGCGGAAAAGCTGGCTCGACCGGCTGGAACTCCGCGATGTCATCGTCGGCCTCGCGGACGACGCGCTCACCGAGTTCGGCCCGGGTGCGCCGGGCGACGACCGGTGGTTCGCTCGGTACCCGGTCGACTAGGTTTTTCGGGGATCACTGGGGACGGGGAGGACGAAACGTGCGTTACCGGGTAGAGGTGGCCGAACGCCCGGACGGCCTGTACGCGACGTGGGGTGAGGGGACCTTCCGCGCGCAACGGTCGACCACGGACGGCACCGTGCTGCTGTCGGTGCTGCCGGAGGAAGAGGCGCCGGAGGGCTTCGACAAGGAGTTCGAGGGCCGTCCGGCGAAGGTCGTCCCGGCGAGCGAGGTGCCGTCGACGTTCACGCTGCGGACCTTCGCCGAGTTCGACGGCGAGGTCTTCGAGGTCGCACCGGACGCGCGGCCCGAGCTGACCCTGCGCTGGGTCCGCGACGACGCCGTCCGCGCGGCGCAGCTGGGCCTGACCGACTTCTCGGTCACCGTGCCCGCCAAGCAGGTCACGGCGTTGTGGCAGACGCGGCTGGACTTCACCGAGGCGCCGGAAGCGCGGCCGCAGCCGGGGACCGGCGACCAGAACGCGCTGCTGCGCGCCATCGGCCGGACGCTGCTGCACACCGTGCCCGGCGGCTGGACGCGGGTCGGCGCGCAGTTCCGGCAGGTCGGGGACTACGCCGAGGTCGAGGTCCGCGCGGTCGGCGACGAGGACGGCCCGGTGTCGGTGTCGCTCCCGGCGGTGCCCCGGCTCGGCGGGCTGTTCGCGCGGCTGCGGTCCGCGATGTTCCAGCCCGAGGCCGGCACGTGGTTCCAGGGCACGTTCACCCTCGACGCCGAATCGCAGTTCGACTTCGACTTCGACGCCGACCGCGAGCCGGACTGGCGGGTGCCGCCCAACGACGGCGGCCGCCCGTCGACCGCCGCGTACGAGCTGGAGCTGGCGAACTACCCGCGGACGTCGAAGCACGTGCCGGCGTGGCTGACCGCGAAGGCGGGGCTGCCGCTGGACGTCGTGTTCCGGCAGGCGCGGATCGCCGACTCGCACGCCGAGGGCGAGCGGCCGGTGGTCAACCGGCCGCCGGTGCCGCCGGACCAGGTCCGCGGCCTGCTCGACTACCTGTTCCGGGCGCCGGTGGCGCTGCACCGGCCGGCCCCGCTGCCGGACATCTTCGGCGGGCCGGGCGCGAAGCCGGACGTGCCGAACGCCTTCCACACCGACGGCACCTGGATCTGGCCCGCCGCCGTGCCGCACTACCTGCGCAAGTACGGGGTGCCGCCGGAGCCGGAGCTGGTCGAGCACATCCGCGCCGCCGGGTTCCGGCCGCCGTTCGTCGGCGAGCTCGTGCGGGCGTCGGCGGAGGCGGACGTTCTCGGCCAGCCGCGGCCGCCGCAGACGACCGCCGACCTGCCGGACGAGCGCGCGCTCACCCGGGTCGCCCGCGGCGAGCAGGTGCGGAACCTGCGTGGCGCGGAGACGCTGGAGCTGCTGCAGCAGCGGCTCGCCGAGCACGGCGTGCCCGCGGCGGCCTACCGGATCGGCGCGAACGAGGTGCCGGCCGAAGGCGTCTGGACGCTGCGCCGCGCCGAGAACGGCTGGGAGGTCTCCCGGCCGCCGTCGGACGAGCCGGTGGCGTTCGGCTCGCTCGGCGACGCGGCCCGGTTCCTCCTCGGCGTGCTGCTGATGCTGCCGCCGCGGCCGGCGGAGGAGTCCGACCAGCCCGCCGACTGGCCGATCCTGCCGATGCGCGGCGAACCGCCGTTGAACTTCTACCGCGGCAAGCGCCTGATCACCCTCGCCCCGGGCACCACGGTCGTCCGGTTCGGCAACGAGACCGGCAACCTGGTGCACGCCGACGGCTCGCGGTTCGTCGAGACGGCGCTGGCGTTCGAACGCGAACGCGAGAAGCGGCTTTACCGCGTCCAGCGCGCGGTCCGCGTGCTGACCGGCGTGACGGCGCCGTGGGGTGGCCTGCCGGGCGGCGCGGTCGCCTACCTGCTGCCGCGGCCGCTCGCCCAGCACCTCGAGACGGGCTCGCTCAGCAGGCAGTGATCAGGACGGCGGGTGACCACCAGTAGTCGGCGAGCGGGGTGACGTCGACCTCGGTGAAGCCCGCCGTCCGCAGCTGGTCCGCCCAGACCGCGGCCGGGTGCTCCCAGTTCGTCCGCTGCTGCCCGGAAACGATCCCGAGCAGCACGGGCAGCAGGAAGCCCTGCGCGACCATCGTGGCATCTTCGCCGTACTCGGCCACCCCGCGCTCGTAGCGCTCGACGAGCGACCGCAGGTGCTCCGGCGAGCCTTCCTCGTATTCGGGGACGTCGAACTCGGCGAGCACCAGCGTCCCGGTCCGCGGCTGCAGCGCCCGCAGCACCTCCGCGCGCTGCTCGGGCTCGATGGACTGCAGCGCGAAGGTCGACTGGACGAAGTCCCAGCCGAGGTCGTCACGGGCCAGGAAGTCCTGGGCGGTCGACTGCCAGCACTGCGCCGACGGCACCCGCTCGTGGACGCCGTCGAGCAGCGCGGCCGACGGCTCGACCAGGTCGATCCGCGGCGGGAGGTGCGACGCCTGCTCCAGCGCGGGCACCACGGCGAGGCCGTCACCGCAGCCGAGGTCGAGCAGCGACTCCGGCTTGCCGGCGTCGTACCGGGCGGCCAGCTCGGCGCTCAGCGCCCGGTACAGCTCGACGTTGCCGCCGCCGCGGATGAACGCCGTGAACGCGCTCGGCTGGTCGTACACCGGGGCCGAGCCGTCGCCGCCCAGGTAGGTCCGCAGTTCGTCGGCCAGGGTGGAGCCGGCGCGCCCGGCCTGTGCGGCGAGTTCGGCGGCTTGGCCGCGGTCACCGGAGCGGTAGGCGGCGAGAGCGTCGGCGAGCGGCTCGATCGAGGTCATGGTCAGGAGATATCAGAACGGGACCCACAACGTCACTCGCGTGCCGCCACCGGCGAGTCCCGACTCGACCAGCGACGTCCCGCCGACCTCGGCCAGCCGCGCGGTGATCGACTCGCTGATGCCGAACCCGGCGGGGTGGTCGGCCGCGCTGAAGCCGCTGCCGTGGTCGCGGGTGATCACCGCGATGCCGCCGTCACGCTCTTCGACGCGGACCACGACCCGGTCGGTGCCGGAGTGCTTCATGGTGTTCCGCATCGCCTCGCGGACGGCGTCGCGGATGGCGATCTGGCGGACCTCCGACAGCGTGTCGTCGTCCAGCTCGGCCACCACGAGCTGGGCGCGCAGGCCGTCGCGGGCCATCTCGGCGGCGAGCGCGGCGAGCTTCTCGCCCAGCGGCCGCGCGCCGGCCTCGGCCCGCTCGGACGCCGCCGACTCGATCGTGTGCCGGATCTCCATCGCCTGCGCCCGCGCCAGCCGCTGGATCTCCACCAGCCGTTCGGCCGGGTCGCCGGGGCCGGACAGCGCCATGGCCTCCAGCGTCTGCAGCACGGTGTCGTGCAGCCTCCGGTGCTGCTGGGCGCGTTCGGCGAGCCGTCCGTTGCGGGTGCCGTAGGCCAGCGCCAGTCGCGTGCCGAGGCCGGTCAGCACCAGCGCGGCGGTGGCGAGGAACAGCTCCGCGAGCAGGACGGAGTAGGTCGAGAACGCGGCGGGCACCTGGAACCGGCCGGTGTTCAGCCAGTTCGCCAGCATCCGCAGCGGGAAGCCGAGCAGCCCGAACACCACGCCGCTCGGCAGGCCCAGCGCGAGCGTCAGCAGCCCGGCCTCGCCGTAGAGGTGGACGCTGGTCACCGCCAGCGCGTCGGCGTACGCCGGCGTCGGCACGGTCAGCGCGATGATCAGCGGCGAAAGCACGGTGAAGGCCAGGTCGACGGCCAGCAGCTTCCCGGCGTCGCGGCCGCGGAACGGCGCCGAGCGGAACATCCAGCGCAGGCCGATGACGTTCAGCGCCACCGAGAGCAGCGTGAACACCCCGACCGGCAGCAACCCGGTGGCGCCGTGCTGGAGGACGTAGACGCCGAACTGGCCCGGCACCGCGAGCAGCCGGTAGGCCAGCGGGATGAGCACGACGTACCGAGTCGCGCGCAGCAGCAGGCTGTCGCGCTCGGTCGGGTCGATCGGGCCGGACATCCGCGAGATGCGCCGCAGCGCGTGCATCGGCGCCGGGTCGGCGATCTCGTCGGGCAGCTCACTCGTGGCGGTGGCGATCGCGGGGGCGCCGCGCCTCAGCAGCGCCACCAGGAAGCTGCCCCCGCCCGCCACGGCTCACGCGTCCCCGACGCCGTTTTCCGCGGCCCACTTCTTCAGCTCGGCGACCGCTTCGTCGTGCTCCAGGGGGCCGCGGTCCAGGCGCAGCTCCTTGAGGAACTTCCACGCCTTCCCGACGTCCGGCCCCGGCTTGAGGCCCAGCAGCTCCATGATCTGCTCGCCGTTGAGGTCCGGCCGCACGCGGTCGAGGTCCTCCTTGGCCTTCAGCGCGGCGATGCGGGCTTCGAGGTCGTCGTAGGTCGCCTGCAGCGCGGCCGCCTTCCGGCGGTTGCGGGTGGTGCAGTCGGCGCGGACCAGCTTGTGCAGCCGGGCCAGCAGCGGCCCGGCGTCGGTGACGTACCGGCGGACCGCCGAGTCCGTCCACTCGCCCTTGCCGTACCCGTGGAACCGCAGGTGGAGGAACACGAGCTGGGAGACGTCGTCGACGACCTCCTTCGAGAACTTCAGCGCCCGCAAACGTTTGCGGGCCATCCGGGCGCCGACCACCTCGTGGTGGTGGAAGCTCACGCCACCGCCCGGCTGGAACTCCCGCGTCGCCGGCTTGCCGACGTCGTGCAGCAGCGCCGCCAGCCGCAGGATCAGATCCGGCTCCGACGTCGGCTCGTGCGTCTTCTCCAGGTCGATCGCCTGGGCCAGCACGGTGAGGGAGTGCTGGTAGACGTCCTTGTGCTGGTGGTGCTCGTCGATCGCCAGCCGCATGCCGGGCACCTCGGGCAGCACCCGGTCGGCCAGCCCGGTCTCGACCAGCAGCTCCAGGCCCGGCCGCGGGTCGGCCGCCAGCAGCAGCTTCGACAGCTCGGCCTGCACCCGCTCGGCGGTGATCCGGTCGATCTCCTCGGCCATCGACGTCATCGCGTCGACCACCCGCGGCGCGGCGGTGAAGTCGAGCTGCGCGGCGAAGCGGGCGGCGCGCAGCATCCGCAGCGGGTCGTCGGCGAAGGACTCCTGCGGCGTCGCCGGGGTGTCCAGGACCCGCTCGCGCAGCGCCGTCAGCCCGTCGTGCGGGTCGATGAACGTCTTGGACGCCAGCTCGACGGCCATCGCGTTGACCGTGAAGTCGCGGCGCAGGAGGTCACCCTCGATGCTGTCGCCGAAGGTGACCTCGGGGTTGCGGCCGACCCGGTCGTAGCTGTCGGCGCGGAACGTCGTGATCTCGAGCTGCATGCCCTTCTTCGTCACGCCGACCGTGCCGAAGGCGATCCCGACGTCCCAGACCGCGTCGCCCCAGCCGCTGACGATCTTGAGCACCCGGTCCGGCCGGGCGTCGGTGGTGAAGTCGAGGTCGCCGGACTGGCGGCCGAGCAGCGCGTCGCGCACGCTGCCGCCCACGAGGTACAGGCGGTGCCCCGCCCTGGCGAACCGTTCCGCCAGTTCCTCCGCCAGTGGCGAGACCTCCATCAGCCCCACCACCTGCTCGTCGACCACGTCGTTCACGAAAATCCCACTACGTTCCAGGTGCGATAGCTGCAGGCACCGCCGGACACGGACACGGAGAGCCAGCCTACCGGGGCAACCGGTTGCTCTAGCATCGCAGCATGTCTGGATCAGCCGGCCGCCCCGGCGCCTCGAAGCCGCGGAGGCGGCGGAGGCGTCAACGCGGCAGGCGCCTGACCACGGTCGACGAGACGTCGGCCGGCGGCCTCGTGGTGGACGCGGAGCGCGAACAGGCGGTGCTGATCGGCCGGCTCGACCGGCACGGCAGACTGCTGTGGTCGCTGCCCAAGGGCCACATCGAGGACGGTGAGACGGTGGAACAGACAGCCGTGCGCGAGGTGAAGGAGGAAACCGGCATCTCCGCGCGCGTCCTGCGGCCACTGGGCACCATCGACTACTGGTTCGTCGCCGAGAAGCGGCGCATCCAC
Organism: Amycolatopsis vancoresmycina; assembly: GCF_000716785.1. Lineage (GTDB taxonomy): Bacteria > Actinomycetota > Actinomycetes > Mycobacteriales > Pseudonocardiaceae > Amycolatopsis > Amycolatopsis vancoresmycina. The sequence continues at coordinate 329,070 of NZ_JNYY01000002.1, read as the reverse complement.
AAGACCGTGCACCACTTCCTGCTCGAAGCCCTCGGCGGCGAGCTGTCCGACGAAGACGTCGAGGTCACCGAGGTGGCCTGGGTCCCGCTGGCCGAGCTGGAAGCCAAACTCGCCTACTCCGACGAGCGGAAGCTCGTCCGGAAGGCCAGTCAGATACTCACAGAACTTTTCGCGCGCCCGGACGTCCCAGGACGAGACGAGCACGCCCCTGAGGGAGCCCCCGAGTGAAGCGGTTCGCCGCAGCCTTCCTTTCCGTCCTCTTCCTGGCCGTCCCCGCCTTCGCCGGAGCCTCGGTGGCCCAGGCGGAGGAGGGTGCCCGGCTGCGCGTGGACCTGACCGAGCTGAGCCCGCGCGTCATCACGACGTCGACGACGACGCTGACCGTCACCGGCACGGTGACCAACACCGGCGACCGGAAGGTCACCCGGCCGCAGGTGCGGCTGCAGGTCGGCGACCGGGCGACGACCGAACGCGGCGTCGGCGACGTGCTGTCCGGCGCGGTCGTCAAGGACAGCCCGCTGACCGACTTCACCTCGGTCGCCGAGGCGCTGGAGCCGGGGCAGAGCGCTCCGCTGAACATCAGCGTGCCGCTGACCGGGACGCGGGCGGAGCGGCTCGGCCGTCCCGGCGTCTACCCGCTGCTGGTCAACGTCAACGGCACGCCGGAGTTCGGCGGCCCCGCCCGGCTGGGCGCGGTCAGCATGCTGCTGCCGGTGCTGTCCGGGCCGGGCAAGCAGACCACCGGCCGGTCCGGCGCGCCGAGCATGACCCTGCTCTGGCCGCTGACCGGCAACGTCCCGCACGTCTACGCGTCGCCGTACGGCAGCCAGCTGGTGCTGGCCGACGACCGGATGGCCGGCGAGATCAGCGGCGACGGACGGCTGAACGCGCTGGTCACCTCGGCCGCGTCGGCCGTGCGGAGCAACTCGGACCTGGCGAAGTCGATGTGCTTCGCGCTCGATCCGGACCTGCTCGCCACCGTCGACGCGATGAGCCGCGGCTACCTCGTCCACACGGAGTCGGGGAACGTCGACGGCAAGGGCGCCGACGCCGCGAAGGCGTGGCTGTCCGACGTCCGGTCGCTGGTCGGCAGCCGCTGCGTGGTGGCGCTGCCGTTCGCCGACGCCGACCTGGACGCGCTCACCCGCATCCACCCCGGCGACACGAGCCTGGTCACCCAGGCGGCCACCGGCGCGGCGACCATCCAGCAGCTGACCGGCGTCACCCCGCAGACCGGGGTGCTCTGGCCGGACGGCACGCCCAGCGCGTCGGTGCTCTCCGCGCTCAGTGACGCCGGCGTGCGAACCGTGCTCGCCGACGCGGGCAAGCTCGCCCCCGCCGCGGCCGGCGGCGGGGTCACCGTGCAGGGCAGCACGGTCCGCGTCCAGCCGACCGACTCGCTGGTCTCGGCCGCGCTGACCGGGGTCCCGGCCGTGCCGGACTCGGTCACCGTGCCGGCCACGACCGAGCGCGCGATCGCGAGCCAGAACGGGCTCGGCGCGCTCGCCTTCCGCGCCGGGCTGGGCCAGCCGGCCGGGCAGCAGCGGCCGAACCACCTGCTGGTCGCGCCGCCGCGGCGCTGGGACGCCCCGGCCGAGGAGTTCGCCGCGTACCTGCGGCAGGTCAGCGCCTTCCTGGACGCGGGTCTGGTCACCGCGACCGGGCTCCCGGCGCTCCTCGCCGACGAGCCGGCGGCCTCGGGCGTGGCCGGCGACAGCGGCCAGGACCCGGCGAGCGGCGTCGACCCGGGTGTCGTCTCGACGCTCTCGGCGCTCGACGTCCAGGCCACCGGGCTGGCGTCCGCGATGCAGGTCGACCCGACCAAACGGGTGAAACCGGACGACGTCGTCGAGCCGGTCCGGCTGGCCGAGCTGCGCGGCGCGTCCACGGCCTGGCGGGGGCTGCCCGTGGACGCGGCGACCACGAACGCCCAGGCCGAGCTCGCGGCGATCAGCGGCCGGGTGACGGTGTCGCAGCCGAAGCAGACCATCGCGCTGGCGTCCGGGAACTCGCCGCTGCCGGTGTACGTCAGCAACGACCTGCCGGTCGGCATCAACGCCCGGTTCACCCTGAACAACAACACCGGCCTGCGCCCGGAGGACGCCACGGACCGGTACTTCCCGGCCAGCGGCGGCAAGAACTACTTCCTGCCGGTGGAGGCGCTGCGGGCCGGCCGGTTCAGCGTCGATGTGTCGTTGAGCACGCCCACCGGTACCCCGCTCGGGTCATCCGCGCGGTTCGAGCTGACGTCCACCGAGTACGGCGCGATCACCATCATCGCGACCGTCGCCGCAGGTGTGGCGCTGCTTCTGCTCGCTTCGCGGCGCATCTACCGACGGGTCAAGGACGCCCGCGCGGGCCGCGACGTCGTGGACTGATCGCTCGGCCTTTGAGTGTTCCGGGCCGTTCCCGATTACCCTTGGTCCGCACGTGCGCGGCACCCGGCCGCGGCACCGGAGACGAGCACCGAGGATTGGGCACGCGTTGGAGAGAGAGCCGGGCTTACCACCCGAGCGTGCGGGTCGTCCTCGGCGCGAAGGCCCCCCGCCCCCGCAACGAGGGGACGGGCCCCCGCGCGCGTCGCAGCCGGTCCGCCGCCAGCCGCCGCAGCAGCCGCCACCGGCCCCGCCGGAGCGCGGCCGCCGCCAGCCGCCCCGCAACGGCCAGACCCGCCAGATGCCGTCGCCGGACGAGGCCCCGCCGCGCGACCAGCGGCCGCCCCGCGACGACGCCCCGCCCCGCCGCCCGGCCCGCGACGGCCAGCCACCCCGCGACGGCCAGCCACCCCGCGGCGATCGCCCGGCCCGCGACGACCGGCCACCGGTGGACGACCGGCCCGGCCGCGGCGAGCGTGCCCCCGGCGGACGGCCGGCCCGCGGCGACCGGCCGGCGCCGGACGACTTCCCCGCCCGCGACAACCGCGGTCCCCGGGGCGACCACCCCGGCCGCGACCCCCACGGCGAGCCGTCCCGCGACGACTGGCCGCGGGAGGACCGCCCCCCGTACGACGACCGCGCCCTCCGCGAGGACCGGCCGCCGCGCCGGGTCCCGCCGCCGCAGGGTCCGCCGCGGGGTGGCAAGCCGCCGCGCAACGCCGGCCCGGCGCCCACCCGGGTCCAGCCGGTGCCGCCCGGCGGCCCACCACCGGGACCGCCCCCGCACGGCGGGGCGCAGCCGGCCGTGCCGTCGCCGAACCAGCCGCTGAGCGGCGCCCAGCCGGTCATCGCGCCCGGCGGCCCACCGCCCAGCGGGGCGCAGCCCGCCGTGCCGCCGCCGAACATGCCGCTGAGCGGCGCCCAGCCGGTCGTGTCGCCCGGCAACGCGCAGCCGGGCGGCCCCCCGCCGCAAGGCGGCGCGCAGCCGGGCCCGGCCGGTCACCAGGGACGGCTCCCGCAGCCGGCTCCGCCCGCGACCCCGCCGCCCGGCAACCCGGCCCCCGGCACCCCGCCGCCGGGCACGCCGGTGCCGCCGCGCGGCCGCGGCTCCCGGCGTCCGGCGCCGGTGCGGCCGTGGCAGGAGGAAGCCACCCAGGTCCAGCGCCCGCCCGACCCGGAGGCGACGCGGTTCATCCCGCGCACCGCCGGCGTCCCGATGAACTCGCGCTGGCCGGTCGCCGACCCGGACGTCATGCGGCCGTACGACGCGCTGGCGACGCAGGTCATGCCGGCGCTCAAGGGGCCGCTGGTCAAGCCCCGGCCGGATGGCGAAGCGCCGGAGGCGCCGGCCAAGGCGCCGTCGCTGGCGAAGGCGTCCGGCCGGATGGCCATCGCGTCGCTGATCAGCCGGATCACCGGCTTCCTGTGGAAGCTGCTGCTGGTCGCCGCGATCGGCCAGGGCATCGCGAACGACTCGTTCAACGTCGCGAACACGATGCCGAACATCATCTTCGAGCTGCTGATGGGTGGCGTGCTCGCCAGCGTGGTGGTGCCGCTGCTGGTGCGCTCGCAGGACGACCCCGACGGCGGCACGGCCTACACGCAGCGGCTCATCACGGTGGCGTTCACGCTGCTGCTGGTCGGCACGGTGGTGGCGGTGATCGCCGCCCCGGCGTTCACGAGCCTGTACGTCGACTCGTCCGGCAAGGCGAGTCCCGCGCTGACCACGGCGTTCGCCTACCTGCTGCTGCCGGAGATCTTCTTCTACGGCGTGTTCGCGCTGCTCTCGGCGGTGCTCAACGCCAAGCAGATCTTCGGGCCGACGGCCTGGGCGCCGGTGATCAACAACCTGGTCGTCATCTTCACGATCCTGGTCGTCTGGATCATGCCGGGCGACATCGACACCGGGCACGTCTCCATCACCGACCCCAAGGTGCTGACGCTGGGCATCGGCGTCACCGGCGGCATCGTCGCCCAGGCGCTGCTCCTGGTCCCGCCGCTGCTGCGCTCCGGCTTCCGGTTCAAGTGGCGCTGGGGCATCGACAAGCAGATGAAGGAGTTCGGCGGCCTCGCGCTCTGGATCCTCGGCTACGTCGCCGTCAGCCAGGTCGGCTACACGATCAACACGCGCGTGCTGACCAGCGGTTCACCCGGCGGTGTGACGGCCTACAGCAACGCCTGGCTGCTCTTCCAGCTGCCGTACGGCGTCATCGGCGTCTCACTGCTGACGGCGATCATGCCGCGGATGAGCCGCGCGGCGGCCGACGGCGACCACAAGAAGCTGATCGGCGACCTGTCGTACGCGTCCCGGATCTCGACGGTGATGCTCGTCCCGATCTCCGCGGTGATGACCGTGGTCGGCGGCTCGATCGGCATCGCGCTGTTCACCTTCGGCAAGGGCACGGTGGACACCGCCGAGCGGCTCGGCGACGCGCTCGCCATCTCGGCGTTCGCGCTGCTGCCGTACGCGCTGGTGATGCTCCAGATGCGCGTGTTCTACGCGATGAAGGACGCGCGCACGCCGACGCTGATCATGATCGTGATGACGCTGGTCAAGGTGCCGCTGCTGTACCTGTGCCCGGTGCTGCTGTCGCCGGACAACGTCGTGCTCGGCGTGATGATGGTCAACGCGCTCACGTTCGTGGTCGGGGCGATCCTCGGCCAGGTTTGGCTCTGGGTGACCCTGGGCAACTTGCGCAGCAAGCGGGTGATCGGCGTGATCCTGTTCACGGTCGTCGCGAGTGCGCTAGGCGTCGGTGCCGCGTGGGTGGCGGGCCAGCTCGTGCCCGACGCGTTCGGCCCGAAACTGGGCGCCTGGGCGAAGCTGTTCCTGCAGAGCATCGTGGGCATCGTGGTCTCCTTCGGCGTGCTGATGGCGCTGAAGGTCGAGGAGCTGAGACCGGCCACTTCGAGGTTCACCCGGTTGATCAAGCGCGGGTAACGATTCCGGTACGGATGGCGACGACTCCCGCGTCGTATTCTGGGTACCCTCGACGACGGGGATCGAGCGGGAGCGAGTGAGGGTGGACACGAGGCGGAGCGAACAGGCGGGGGGTGCGAACCACGTGGGCAAGGCCCAGGTCGGATCGCTGGCCCCCGGGCGTGTGGTCGGCGACGGCCGCTACCGCCTCCTCGCGCAGTTCGGCGTGGACGAGCGGGGCGACGCGCACCTTTGGCGTGCGCGGGACGGGCAGCTGAAGCGGGACGTGGCGCTGACCCTGCTGGTCGGCGACCCGGCGGACCCGGAAGCCGCCCGGCTGGCCCGGCGGACGCTCGAGCGCGCGACCCACGCGTCGAAGTTCGGCCACGGCGGCGTCGCCCGCGTGCTGGACGTGCTCGCGCTCGGCAGCGGCGTCACGTCGAGCGAAGGGCTGCTCGGCGTCGTCGTCGCGGAGTGGACCAAGGGCAGCGACCTGGTCGACCTCGTCGCGCAGCGGCCGGTGGCGCCCGCCGCGGCCGCGCGGATGGTGCAGGCGCTCGCGGAAGCCGTCGAGCAGGCGCACCAGAACGGGCTCGTGCTCGGCCTCGACCACCCCCAGCGGCTGCGGCTGACGCCGAACGGCGCGCTCAAGCTCGCGTTCCCCGGCCCGCTGCCGGAGGCGACGCTGCGCGACGACGTCAAGGCGCTCGGCGCGGTCCTGTACCTGCTGCTGACCGGCCGCTGGGCGCTGCCCGGCGGCCCGCCCGCGATCCCGGCGGCGCCGATGACGCCGCAGGGCCGGATCGTCCCGCCGCGCCAGCTGGTGCCGACGGTCCCGGCCGACCTGTCGTCGCTGGCCGTCCGCACGATCGAGGACGGCGGCAACGGCGGCATCCGCACCAGCGCGGCCATCCTCCGCGTGCTCGACCAGGTAGCCGAGGCCGAGGAGCGCACCCAGCTGATCAAGGCCGTCGGCGGTGACCCGGCGGAGGCCGACGGCACGATCTGGACGACGAAGAAACCGGTCAAGGACGTCGCCCGGCGGCGCAAGCTCGCCCTCGGCGTCACCGTGCTGGTGGTCGCCACGGTCGTCATCCTCGCCTGGGGCGGCCTGATGCTGATCAACGTCTTCCAGGGCGATTCGAAGGCGAGCGGGCCGTCGATCAACGTCGCCGCCCCGCCGGCGTCGAGCCAGCCGGCCGCCGCGCCTCCCGCGTCGTCGTCCGCACCCGCGCCGCCGCCGGCCGCCCCGAAGGTGGGCGACCCGGTGAAGCCGAAGGCGGTGGCGGTCTACAACCCCGAGGGCAAGGGCGACAACCCCGGCCGCGCGAAGAACGTGATCGACGGCGACCCCGGCACGGTGTGGAAGACCGAGCAGTACAAGCAGCAGTTCCCCACCATCAAGCCGGGCGTCGGGCTGGTCGCCACCTTCCAGGACCCGATCAACCTCAGCCAGGTCAAGATCAGCGGCGGCACGGCCGGCACGAAGGTGGAGATCCGGTCGGCGACCGAGAAGGACCCCGACCTGGCCGACACGAAGGTGGTCGGCAACGGCGACCTCCAAGACGGCGACACGACGATCCAGCTGGCGCAGCCCACCCAGGGCGAGTACTTCATCGTCTGGATCACCCAGCTGGGCGGCGACGACGGCGCGCACCTGTCCCAGATCGGTGAGCTGAGCTTCCTGCCTGCGGGGTGACGCACCCGACAGGGTCAGTAGGCTCTGCCGGGTGACAGCTGCAGCTCCCACGGATGCGGATCTGATAGCGGCTCACGCCGCGGGGGACCCCCATGCGTTCAGCGAACTCGTCCAGCGACATCGCGACCGGATGTGGGCGGTCGCCCTGCGCACGGTCCGCGACCCGGAAGAGGCCGCCGACGCGTTGCAGGACGCGTTCATCTCGGCGTTCCGGGCCGCCGACAAGTTCCGGGCGGAGTCGCAGGTCACGACGTGGCTGCACCGGATCGTGGTGAACGCCTGCCTCGACCGGATCCGCCGCCGCCAGGCGCGCCCGACCGTGCCGCTGCCGGAGACCGGCTTCAACGAGCCGGCCACCCCGCGCGACTCGATGGCCGAGCGCGAAACGAGCCTGCTGGTGCGGGAGGCGCTCGACCAGCTGCCCGAAGAGCAGCGTGCCCCGATCGTGTTGGTGGACGTCGAGGGATACTCCGTGGCCGAGACGGCCAAGCTGCTCGGCATCGCCGAAGGCACCGTGAAGAGCCGGTGCGCGCGCGGCCGGGGGAAACTCGCGAAGGTTCTCGGGCACCTGCGGAACCCCGATGCGATTGCGAACGTCCCAACTCACGAAAGCAAACGGGCCGGGCGTCAGCCGGGTAGCGGGGAGGGACGATGACGGACGAAAGCCGGGGGATCGGGGGGACCGTCGGTCCGCCCTGGTCTGTCGACGTGCTCGCCGACCTCCACGCCGGTGTCCTGGACGACACGCGGGCGGCGGAGCTGTGGCCGTTGGTCAACGCCGATCCCGAAGCCCGGGCGATCCTCGACGCCCTCGACGCGACGCAGTCCGACCTGGCCTCGCTCGCCGACGCACCCGCCCCGCCGATGCCCGCGCAGTTCGCGGCCCGGCTGGACGCGGCGCTGGCCGCCGAAGCAGCGGCCCGCTTTCCCGAGCCGCGGCGGGCACCGGAGCAGGGGAACGCCCCGGTGGTGGACCTCGCGGCAGCACGGCGGCGCCGGAACAAGCGGCTCGGCTGGGCCGCCGGCGTCCTGACCGCGGCCGCGGCGGCGGTCGTCGCCGTAACCGTTGCCATCCCGAACACGTCGCAGCAGACCGGCACCCCGAACGTCGCCGCGCCGACCGGCCCCTCGGTGGGCAACGACGGCAGCGGCGCGCAGGCCCTGATCGGCAAGGCGGTCGGCGTCCGCGACTTCGGCCCGCTGCAGAACGAGGACCGGCTCGACGAGTGCATCGCGGCCGCCGGGCTGGACCCGAAGGTGCGCCCCGAGGGCATCCGCCCGGTGAACGTCGGCGGCAAGGCCGGCGTGATGATCATCCTGACCACCGGCAAGCTGGCCCAGTTCCGGCTGGTGGCCTTCGGCGCGGACTGCGGGCCGGGCAATCCGGCTGTGTTGTTCGACAAGGTCGTCGGGGAGAAGTAGCGGCTGTCACCCCTGGGAACATGGCCACCTACGATCGTGTTGAGCCTGGTACACGGGTCACTACGAGCGGAGGTCACGGGTGGCTGCCGAGGAAATCAGGAACCTGATCGTCGTCGGGTCGGGTCCTGCCGGATACACCGCTGCCGTTTACGCGGCGCGGGCCCAGCTTGAACCGCTGGTGTTCGAGGGCACGCAGTTCGGCGGCGCGCTGATGACGACGACCGAAGTCGAGAACTTCCCCGGGTTCCGCGACGGCATCATGGGTCCGGACCTGATGGAGGAGATGCGCAAGCAGGCCGAGCGCTTCGGCGCCGAGCTGCGCGCGGAAGACGTCGAGTCGCTGGAGCTGACCGGTGACGTCAAGTACGTCGTCGCGAACGGCAAGCGCTACGCCGCCCGCGCGGTCATCCTCGCCATGGGTGCCGCGGCGCGGTACCTGAACGTGCCGGGCGAGCAGGAGCTGCTCGGCCGCGGTGTCTCGGCCTGTGCGACCTGTGACGGCTTCTTCTTCCGCGACCACGACATCGTGGTCGCCGGCGGTGGCGACTCGGCGATGGAGGAGGCGACCTTCCTGACGAAGTTCGCGAAGTCCGTCACGATCGTCCACCGGCGCGACGAGTTCCGCGCGTCCCGGATCATGCTCGAGCGCGCCCGCGCGAACGAGAAGATCAAGTGGCAGCTGAACTCGCAGATCACCGGGGTGCTCGGCGACGGCAAGGTCGAGGGCCTGCAGCTGAAGGACACCAAGGACGGCTCGGAGTCGACGCTGGACGTGTCGGGCTTCTTCGTCGCGATCGGGCACGACCCCCGCAGCCAGCTGGTGAAGGGGCAGGTCGACCTGGACGAGGACGGCTACGTCGTCACGAAGGGCAAGACGTCCTTCACCAACCTCGACGGCGTCTTCGCGGCCGGCGACCTGGTGGACCGCACCTACCGGCAGGCGATCACCGCCGCCGGTTCCGGGTGCAGCGCGGCGATCGACGCGGAACGATGGCTCGCGGAGCACGGCGAGTCGGAGGCGCACGAGGCGGCCGAGCTCGTCGGCGGCGGCTACGGCGCGGGCACCAACTGACTTACGGCTTCCCAACCACCGTTTAAGGAGAAACCATGGCCAACACCGTCAAGGTGACCGACGCGACGTTCGTCGACGAGGTCCTGACCAGCGAGAAGCCGGTCCTCGTCGACTTCTGGGCCACCTGGTGCGGTCCGTGCAAGATGGTCGCCCCGGTGCTCGAGGAGATCGCCGCCGAGAACGGCGAGAAGCTGACCATCGCCAAGATCGACATCGACGAGAACCCGAACACGCCGCGTGACTACCAGGTGATGTCCATCCCGACGCTGATCCTGTTCCAGGGCGGCAAGCCGGTGAAGCAGATCGTGGGCGCGAAGCCGAAGGCCGCGCTGCTGTCGGATCTCGCCGACGTCCTCTGAATCGCACAAGCCCGGCGAACCCGGGGCCTGCGGGAATCTCTCCCGTGGCCCCGGGTTCGTCGCTGTTCGGGGGAATCCGACCGGTGTGGGTGAATCGTGCGTGATCGCCAGCACGACGGGTACTCCACTAACGGGTTCTTGACGCACCTACTGGGCCTGCGCTGTCACCCAGAGTTGGCAAGGCACAATAGAGGACCTGGGCCCGTCCCAGGAATGGTTTTCCCGAAGTCCTGCCACGCACCGAGCTCCCCATCGGTGCCTGAGGAAGAGCGAGGAGTGCATGCGGGTACTCCGCCGCGGTGACGCCGGTCCGGACGTCGCCGAGATCAGGTCCATCTTGGCCGGGATGGACCTGCTCCCGCCGGTCACCGGGACCGACGAGGAGTACGGCACGTTCGACGTCGCCGTCGAGCACGCCGTTCGTGCCTTCCAGCAGCGTCGTGGGCTGATGACCGACGGGATCGTGGGTCCGGCGACGTTCCAGGCGCTCAAGGGCGCCAGCTACCACCTGGGCAGCCGCCCGCTGTCGTACATGATCGCGTCCCCCGTCCACGGCGACGACGTCTTCACGCTGCAGGAGCGGCTCACCGAGCTCGGCTTCGACGCCGGCCGCCCCGACGGCTACTTCGGCCCGGCGACCGAGCGCGCGCTCAAGACGTTCCAGCGCGACATGCGCCTGACGCCGGACGGCATGTGCGGCCCGGCGACCATCCGCGAGCTGCACCGCCTGTCCTCGCCGCGCGCCCGCGGCGGCCGCCCGGTCTTCCTGCGCGAGCAGGAGCAGGTGCGCCAGGCCGGCCCGCGGCTGCGCGGCAAGCGCATCGTGATCGACCCCGGCCACGGCGGCGACGACCTCGGCGTGGTCGCCGGCGGGCTGCGCGAAGCCGACATCGCGTGGGACCTCGCGCGCCGCCTGGAGGGCCGGATGAAGGCCACCGGCATGGAGGCGCTGATCTCCCGCGGCCCGAACCACAGCCCCACGGAGCTGGAGCGCGCCCGGTTCGCGAACGACGCGGGCGCCGACCTGTTCCTGTCCCTGCACAGCGACGGCAACCGCTCGACGCGCGCCCAGGGCATCGCGAGTTTCCACTTCGGCACCGGCAACGGCACCACGTCCACCGTCGGCGAGCTGCTGGCCGGCTTCATCCAGCGCGAGGTCGCGGCCCGCACCGGCATGCTGGACTGCCGCACGCACTACAAGACGTGGGAGATCTTCACCCGCACCCGCTGCCCGGCGGTCCGTGTCGAGATCGGCTACCTGACGAACCCGGACGACGCCCGCAAGCTCGGCGACCCGGCGTTCCGCGACATCGTCGCGGAGGGCATCCTGATCGCCGTCAAGCGGCTGTACCTGCTCGGCGAGGGTGACCAGCCGACGGGCACGTTCACGTTCGCCGACGTCCTGGCGCACGAGCTCGCGAAGGCCGAATAGGGCCGACCACAACCCCTAGCGGCTCACCTTCACCTGCCCCACCACCCCTGGGGACGCCACGCGCGCGTCCCCAGGTTTCGGGGCAGTTCTCCACAGCTTGTCCACCGCTCCTAGCAGGGCTCTGTGGATAACTCGGCACTTCTTCCACAGCTGTGCACACACGCCCTCCAGGCGCGGTGAAGCCCAGGCGCAAACGTTTGCGGGCGGGGAATCAGGCGCGGCCGAGGCTCGGCTCGGCGGTCGTGATCGTCACCTGGCCGAGCAGCCGCTCCAGCGCCGCCTCGACGTCTTCCTTCCAGGTGATCGCCGACCGCAGCTCGAGGCGCAGGCGGGGCCACTTCTGGTGCGGGCGGACCGTCTTGAAGCCGACGCTCTGCAGGAACGCCGCCGGCAGCACGCAGCTGTGCCCGCCGTCGGGGTCGGCCTCGTCGGGGCGGGCGTCGCCGAACGCCTCGATCGCGCGGACCCCGCGTTTCGTCAGGTCCTTGGCCACCGCCTGGACCAGCATCCGGCCGAGCCCGCCGCCGCGGAACTCGGGGAGGACCTGGAACGACGTCAGCAGGACCGCGTCCGCGCTCGGCGGGGACGTCGGGAAGGCCAGCGCGCGCGGGACCGCGTTCGGCGGGGCGTACAGCACGAACCCGACCGGCAGCGTGTCGCTGTAGACGATGCGGCCGCAGGACCCCCACTCGAGCAGCACGCTCGACACCCAGGCTTCCTTTTCGACCTCGGTCGCGCCGAACTCCTCGGCCTGGTGCTTCAGGTGCGGGGCCAGCTCCCAGTACACGCACCGGCGGCAGCTCTTCGGCAGGTGCTCCAGGTTGTCCAGTGTGACGCCCACGACGCGACGCGACACCCGCGACCTCCCTGACCTGCGCTCCCGACCGGCCGCCCGCTCGTCAAGCCGCGCGAAAGCCACGGCACGAACACGGGAGCCATGGTCGAGGATAGGCCGATGTGACAAGCACCGGAAGGCCAGGGGGTCCTGATGGGTGCCCGGTTACACTCGATGGGATCTACCAGCTCCCGCGGGAGTGACCGTGTCCGCCTAGCCCCGGGTGAACGTCGATGACCGAGAACCGCCCCAGCCAGCGTCCCAGCGGCCGCCAGAACCTCGACCCGCACCTCGAGCGGTACGCCGCCCGCACCGCGGGCATGACCGCCTCCGAGATCCGGGCGCTGTTCGCGGTGGCCAGCCGGCCCGAGGTGGTTTCGCTGGCCGGCGGCATGCCGAACCTGGCGGCCCTGCCGCTCGACACGCTGTCGGCGCAGGTGGCGGAGATCATCGCCGAAGACGGCCTGGTGGCGCTGCAGTACGGCTCCGCGCACGGCGTCCCGGTGCTGCGCGAGCAGATCTGCGAAATCATGGCCCTGGAGGGCATCAAGGCGCACCCGGACGACGTCGTGGTGACCGTCGGCTCCCAGATGGGCCTGGACATGGTCACGCGGCTGTTCTGCGACCCGGGTGACGTCGTCATCGCCGAAGGCCCTTCGTACGTCGGCGCGCTGGGGTCGTTCGCCGCGTACCAGGCGCAGGTCGTGCACGTGGCGATGGACGACCAGGGCCTGGTGCCGTCGCTGCTCCGGGAAGCACTCGATCAGGCGAAGAAGGCCGGGCGGCGGGTCAAGTTCCTCTACACGATCCCGAACTTCCACAACCCCGCCGGCGTCACGCTGGCCGTCGAGCGCCGCGCGGAGATCCTGGAGATCTGCCGCGAGCACGGCGTCCTGGTCGTCGAAGACAACCCGTACGGGTTGCTCGGCTTCGACGGTCAGACGTACCCGGCACTGCGCTCGACCGACCCCGACAACGTCGTGTACCTCGGGTCGTTCTCCAAGACGTTCGCCTCCGGCCTGCGCGTCGGCTGGGTGCTCGCGCCGCACGCCGTGCGCGAGAAGCTCGTGCTGGCCGCGGAGTCGGCGACGCTGTGCCCGCCGACGTTCAACCAGATGATCGTGTCGCGCTACCTGGCCACCCACGACTGGAAGGGCCAGATCAAGAAGTTCCGCGAGAACTACCGCGAACGGCGTGACGCGATCCTGTCCGCGCTCGACCAGTACCTGCCCCCCGGCTGCTCGTGGACGAAGCCGGACGGCGGCTTCTACGTCTGGGTGACGGTGCCGGAAGGCGTCGACACGAAGGCGATGCTGCCGCGCGCGGTGACCGCGCGGGTGGCGTACGCGTCCGGCACCGGCTTCTACGCCGACGGGTTCGGCAGCCGCCAGATGCGGCTGTCCTACTGCTACCCGACGCCGGAGCGGATCCGCGAGGGCGTGCGGCGGCTGGCCGCCGTGCTGGAGTCCGAAATGGACCTCGCGCGCACCTTCGGTAGCGTGACCTCGCGCCAGATCCAGGGGCCGCAGAACCCGTCCCCGGACACGGTCTGAATCTTCTTAAGGAGTTCCCACGGTGGTCGACCGTACCGTTGCCGTGCTCGCCGGCGGTCTCTCGCACGAGCGCGACGTCTCCCTCAGGTCCGGGCGGCGACTGTCCGCGGCGCTGAAGTCCGAGGGCTTCGGCATCGAGGAATGGGACACCGACGCGGGCCTGCTGGAGCGCCTGCGCACCCAGCGCCCGGACGCGGTGGTCGTCGCGCTGCACGGCGGCGAGGGGGAGAACGGCTCGGTGCAGACGGTGCTGGAGATGCTGGGCGTGCCGTTCGTCGGCACCGGCTCCCAGGGCTGCCGCCGCGCGTGGGACAAGCCCACCGCGAAGGCCCTGCTGCAGAACGCCGGCTTCGCGACGCCGGGCTGGGTTGTGCTGCCGCACAGCACGTTCCGCGAGCTCGGCGCCCAGGCGGTGCTCGACGCGATGGTGGAGCGGCTCGGCCTGCCGCTGATCCTCAAGCCGGACCAGGGCGGCTCGGCGCTCGGCACGCAGGTGGTCCGCGAAGCGGCGGAACTGCCGGCCGCGATGGTCGGCTGCTTCGCCTACGGGGACACGGTGCTCGCGGAGCGGTTCGTGGACGGCGTCGAAGTGGCCGTGACGGTCGTCGAGGGCGAGGACGGTCCCGAGGCGCTGCCGGCGGTCGAGATCGTCCCGGAGAGCGGCGTGTACGACTACACGGCCCGCTACACGGCCGGCCTGACCGACTTCTTCACCCCGGCCCGGCTCGACGACGCCGCGGCCAAGGCGGTGGCCGAGCTGGCCGTCGCCGCCCACCGCGTGCTCGGGCTGCGGGACATCTCCCGCACCGACGCGGTCGTCACGCCGGACGGCACGGTCCACTTCCTCGAAGTGAACCCGTCACCGGGTCTCACCGAGACGTCGACGGTGCCGATGGCGATCGAAGCTGCGGGCAAGTCGCTCGGCGCGGTCTTCGGCGAACTCATCGGGCGCGCGATCTCCCGCTGACGCTCACCCACGCGAAAGGCCGCCTCGGAACCTCCGTGGCGGCCTTTTTCGTGTGATCACTCCTTGTGCTTGCCACTGCTCCAAGGAGCAATCATCACCGTGACGAAACGCCCCAGGGTGATCCCTAGTCGGTTTTCGGCGTCTGATTCGTCCCGTTCGCATCGATGATCGCGACGATCCGCTCGAGGTCGTCGACCGACCCGAATTCGAGCGTGATCCGGCCCTTCCGGCGGCCGAGGTCGACCTTCACGCGCGTGTCGAACCGGTCCGAGAGCCGGTTCGCGAGCTCTTGCAACCCGGGTGCCTGGATCGGCTTGCGCGGCGCGGGCTTCGGCTTGGCCGGCTTCTCGCTCTTCTTGAGCGTGACGGCTTCCTCGGTCGCCCGGACCGACATGCCCTCCGCGATGATGCGGGCGGCGAGCTCTTCCTGGCTGTCGGCGTCCTCCAGCGACAGCAGCGCGCGGGCGTGGCCGGCGGACAGGACGCCCGCGGCCACCCGGCGCTGCACCGGCAGGGGGAGCTTGAGGAGCCGGATCGTGTTGGTGATGACCGGCCGGCTGCGGCCGATCCGGCTCGCCAGCTCCTCGTGGGTGACCGCGAACTCGTCGAGCAGCTGCTGGTACGCCGCCGCCTCTTCGAGCGGGTTCAGCTGGACGCGGTGGATGTTCTCCAGGAGCGCGTCGCGCAGCATCGACTCGTCGGCGGTCTGCCGGACGATCGCCGGGATCGCGTCCAGGTCCGCCTGCTGCGACGCACGTAGCCGCCGCTCGCCCATGACGAGCTCGTACTCGTCGTTCCCGAGTTCGCGGACGACGATGGGCTGCATGAGCCCGAACTCGCGGATCGAGTGCTCGAGTTCGGCGAGCGCGTCTTCGTCGAAGACCTGACGCGGCTGCTTCGGGTTCGGCTTGATCGAGCTGACCGGGATCTCGCGGTAGACCGCGCCGGCGACCTCGCCGCTGACCTCCGGGCGCTGGCCGGCCGCGCCGTTCGCCGCGAACCAGCCCTTCTCTTCGGCCGTTTTCTTGTCCGTCGCCGCGTCGCTGGGCGCGGGCAGGGGACCGCCGCCGGTGGGTCCGGTCGGGATCAGGGCGGCGAGGCCGCGCCCCAGCCCTCCTCGACGCTCGGTCATGTCGAACTACCCTTCTCCATCTGTGCGCCGCGCTCGGCGATCTCCTTGGCCGCGTCGACGTAGCTCATCGCCCCGCGCGAGCCGGGGTCGTAGGCGAGCACGGTCTGGCCGTACCCGGGTGCCTCGGACACCTTCACGCTGCGGGGGATGACCGTCTTGAGGACGGTGTCGCCGAAGTGGTTGCGCACCTCGTTCGTCACCTGGTCGGCCAGCTTGGTCCGGCCGTCGTACATGGTGAGGAGGATCGTCGAGACGCGGAGTTCGCGGTTGAGGTGCTGCTGCACGAGCTCGATGTTGCTCAGCAGCTGCCCCAGACCTTCGAGCGCGTAGTACTCGCACTGGATCGGGATCAGCACCTCCTGCGCGGCGACCATCGCGTTGACCGTCAGCAGGCCGAGCGACGGCGGGCAGTCGATGAGGACGTAGTCGACGCCGATCTGGTCGAGGATCTCCGAGGAGATGGCCTCCTTGAGCCGGGACTCGCGGGACGACATCGAGACGAGCTCGATCTCGGCGCCGGCGAGGTCGATCGTCGCGGGGACGCAGAAGAGGTTGGGGGACTGCTCGGTCGGCTGGGCCGCCTCGGCGAGCGTCACCTCGCCGATGAGCACCTCGTAGATGGAGGGCGTCCCGGACCGGTGGTCGACGTCGAGCGCGGTGCTCGCGTTGCCCTGCGGGTCGAGGTCGACGACGAGCGTCTTGAGCCCGTGGAGCGCGAGTGCGGCGGCGAGGTTGACCGTGCTGGTCGTCTTCCCGACACCGCCCTTCTGGTTGGCGACGGTCAGCACGCGACGGCGGCCGGGGCGGGGGAGCATCCCCTCTTCCGGGTGCAGCAGACGCGCGGCGCGGGCGGCTTCTTCGGCGATCGGCGTCCAGCCCACGTCGTGGCTGGTCTCCGTGGAGTCGGACGGCGGGGGATTCACCGGTCTCGACACCTCCTCCATCTAGACGTCTGGTCGATGGTCGAGTCGCGTCGTTTCACGTGGAACATCGCGACCCGTTAACGCTTCCTGCTCCGCGCCTTCGGCTTCGTCGCCGACGGCAGGCGTCGGATCTTCACAACCGTGCTGGGGACCTCTAGTACGGCGGCACCGCACTCGACGATCAGCGGGTCGGCCCCGCCGACCTTCTGGATGGCGGCACCGTCCCGCTCGATCTCCTCCGCCGCGCTGGCGCCCTTGAGGGCGACCAGGAAGCCATCGGGACGAACGAGCGGTAGGCACCAGTCCGCGAGCTTGGCGAGCGGGGCGACCGCGCGAGCGGTGACGATGTCGGCGCCACCGAGCTGCTCACGCACAGGCCGCTCCTCCGCGCGTCCACGGACGATGGTGATCGGGAGTTCCAGCTTCTCCGCCACCTCGGCCAGCCAGTCCACCCGGCGGGCCATCGGTTCGAGCAAGACGATATCGAGGTCCGGTCGCGCGATCGCCAGCGGTACACCCGGAAGCCCCGCACCCGACCCGACGTCGACCACGCGGGCACCCTCGGGCATCTGCTCGCCGATCACCGCCGAGTTGAGCACGTGCCGTTCCCACAGTCGCTCGACTTCCCGCGGACCGATCAGCCCCCGCTCGACGCCGTGACGCTCCAGGAGTTCGACGTACCCGGCGGCCTGGTCGACGTGCTCGCCGAACACTCGCTCCGCCGCCTGCTCCAAGCTCACTCCGTCTACTCCTCGTCCGCCGGTTTCACGTGAAACCGCGCTCGTTCGATTGTCCCCGATGAGCCGGAGAAGACGAGCCGACAGTCCGAAGATGTGGACAACTCCACTCACCCGGCGGCGCTTGTGGACCGTTCCACGTGAAACATCACGCGTGTAATTCGTTCGGCCGCGGCTTTGCGTTGCCCAACCGGATGCCGCTGAAGCCGAGGGTGCTCCTCGACGCCGAGTCGACGAACGCCCACAGGTTGCGCGTCAGCCGCAGCTCGATCCCCGCCGCCTCGTGGTGCGCGAGCAGATCGCCGACCGGCTCCGGCGGTCCGAGGGGCACCACCGGAACGACCGCCACCATCGCGTGCCGGTGCGGGCCGAACGGCTCGAAGTCCGACGCCGCGAACCGGTACGCGTACAACCGGACCGACTGCACCGCCGGGAGCCAGCCGTACTCGATCGCGTGGACGCGGTCGGCGCCGAGCCACGCGCGGTCCGCCTCCGTTGTCGACGGCCGCACCCACGCCATCGCGCGCGGGCACTGGCGGGGAAACCAGTAGTCCGGCGCACGGGCCGCGTCGACCGCCCAGACGTAGGCCTCCGGCTGCCGCGCCGTCGCCGCCACGTGCGGCTCGAAGCGGGTGATCGTCGGGTCCTCGGAGAAGTGGACGACCTCACCGGCTGCCGGGCGCATGCACACAAGAAAGCGGCCCCACCTGACCGAGTCAAGTGGGGCCGCTCTGCGCGTGAAGCTCAGGACTCCGGGAAGATCACCACACGGCGCTTCGGGTCCTCGCCCTCGCTCTCGCTCGTGACGCCCGAGACCGTCGCCACCGCGTCGTGGACCACCTTGCGCTCGAACGGGCTCATCGGCTGCAGCCGCACCCGCTCGCCGCTCTTGAGGACCGACTCCGCCGTCGAGCGGCCGAGCTCCTTCAGCTCCTCGCGGCGGTCCGCGCGCCAGCCCGCGATGTCCAGCATCAGGCGGCTGCGGGAGCCCGTCTCCTGCTGGACCGCCAGGCGGGTCAGCTCCTGCAGCGCCTCGAGCACGGTGCCGCGCGGGCCGACGAGCTTCTCGAGGTCCTCGCCGCCGTCGATGCTGACGATCGCGCGGCCGGCTTCCACGTCCAGGTCGATGTCACCGTCGTAGTCGAGCAGGTCCAGCAGGCGCTCGAGGTAGTCGCCGGCGATGTCGCCCTCCTGAACGAGGATGTCGTCACCGCCCGCCTTCTCCTCGCCCGCTGCGTCCGCGGACGCGGCCGGCTCCGGGGTCACGTCGTCCTTATCGGCGTCGATCGTGTCGATCGTCTCCGACATCATTCGTCTCCTCTCCGAACCGGTCGCGCCTCAGCGGCGCTTCCGGCCCGACTTCCTGGTCGAGTCTTTGAGAAGGCCCGGCACGCCCGTGCCGTTGTCCTTCGAGGCGGTCTGGCCGTTCGTGTCGGCCGGGGTCGGGTCGCCGTCCGCGGACGCCGCGGCCGTGGCGCCGGAGGCGGCCGGAGTGGTGGTCTGCGCGAAGCCGTGGGCCGAGCCCGCCTTCGTGACCTTCTTCTGCGCGCCGCCCTGGGCGGGCTGGTTCTTCTTCTGCTGGACCGGCTTCTGACCGACCTTCGGCGCGGTCGGCTTCTGCCCCGGCTTCGGGCCGAGCGACGCGCGCTTCTCCGCGGCCTCCGCCTTGCGGGCCGCCTCTTCCTTGTCGATCTTCGTGTAGACGAGCCGCTGCTGCATCAGGGTCCAGCCGTTGTTCGCCAGCCAGTAGAAGAGGAGGCCGAGCGGGAACAGCGCACCGAAGACGAGCACACCGAGCGGGAAGATGTACATCGTCAGCTTGTTCATGATCGCGGTTTGCGGGGTGGCCGACGCGGCGTTCTGCCGGGCCACCGAGTGCCGCGCGGTGAGGTGCGTGGCGATCGACGCGACGATCATCAGGGGCAGCGCCACCGGGAGCACGCTCCAGTGGAAGCCGACGTTCGTGGCTCCGCCGCTGACGACGCCGACACCGTTGTAGACGGCCTCACCGAGGTTGACGCCGAACAGCTTCGCGCTGACGTACGAGTGGACGTCGTGCTGGTTGAAGAAGTAGTTCTCGGTCTTGTCGCCGCCACCGGGCGGCGGCATCGTGAACGCGCGGAGGACGTGGTTCAGGCCGATGAACACCGGGATCTGGAGCAGCATCGGCAGGCAGCTGCCGAGCGGGTTGACGCCGTGCTCGCGCTGGAGCTTCTGCATCTCCGCGGCTTGGCGCTGCCGGTCGTTCGCGTACTTCTTCTGGATCTTCTTCATCTCCGGCGCGAAGTCCTGCATCTTCTTCATCGACCGGACCTGGTTCACGAACGGCTTGAACATGATGCCGCGGACGGTGAACGTCAGGAAGATGATGCCGAGGATCCAGGAGACCGCTGTCGCTTCCCCGAAGACGAACCCGAAGACCTTGTGCCAACACCAGAGGATGAAGGACACGGGGTAGTAGATGAAATCGAGCACTGCTGCTACTCCTCGATCGGTGTTTCAGGTCGTCGGTGGCGCCACGAGAACGTCTCGGGCACGGGGTCGCGGCCCGGTGGCGTCCAGGGGCCGCAGCGCAGCAGCCGGCGCAGCGCGAGGTAGGAGCCGCGCCCGGCACCGTGCCGGGTGAGGGCTTCGACTGCGTACGCGCTGCAGCTCGGGTAGAACCGGCAAGCCGGCGGGAGGAAGGGCGAGATCGCCTTGCGGTAGAGCTTGATGGGGAGCAGCAGGACCCAGGCGACCGGGCCGGGCCGCGGGGGCTCGGTCTCGTGGTCGTGGTCGTGCGCTGAGTCGTGCTCGGGGGTGGCTCGCATGCCGGTCACACCGCTGATCCGTGGTCGGGGGCCGCGTCCGCGGGACGCGTCGGGCGGGGGACATCCCCGGCCGGACGGCGCGACGACAGAAGCCCCAGCCGACGCAACGCGGCGTCGAGATCGGACCCGAGCTCGGCGCTGGACGCGGTCGACGACGGCGGCAATGCCCGTACGACCAACGAAGTGCCGGCGGGCAGTGTTCCGAGCCGGGCCGAAACGAGGTGCCGCAGCCGGCGGCTGACGCGGTGGCGGACCACCGAATTGCCGACGGCCTTGCTCACCACAAAACCCGCCCTGGCCGCCGACGGCACAGCGTCGGCGGCCGCGGACGGGTCCGTGGTCAGCGCGTGGACGACGAGGCGGCGCCTGCCTGCCCGGGACCCGCGACGGAGAACCACGCGGAAATCCTCACTCCGCCGCAGACGTGCGGCAGCCGGCAGCACGGCGCGCCCCGACGTGCCGGATCAGGCGGACAGCGCGGCGCGGCCCTTGCGACGACGGCCAGCCAGGATGGCCCGGCCGGCACGCGTCCGCATGCGCAGGCGGAAGCCGTGCGTCTTCGCGCGGCGGCGGTTGTTCGGCTGGAAGGTGCGCTTACCCTTGCTCACTGCTTCTCCTGTGTGTCGCGTCGGGCGGAAGAATCTCTTCCCCCACCTGGCGTGTCGTGCGGGCGCACGGCAGTCTCTGGTGTCTCCTACCAACGTGTGGCCTCGTCACGACGAGCGACGACAACGTGGGCACGCGAAACGCACCCGTCGCATACGGGAGACCTTACGAGGGTACGCACCCCCGTCGGGCGGCCGGTAAGCACCCCCTCGGCCACGGTACGCGACCGGCTCGCGCGGCCGCGGTGCTCGACGCCGGAACACCGAATGGCCACGCTCCGTGCCCCGTGAAATGCTGGCCGCCGAGGATGCCTTGTGGCAGCGGGCGGGGCTTGTTAGCGTGCCTCTTCCGGGTCACCGGTCGCGGCCCACAGTTCTCCGGGTGGTGGAGTGCCCGCCGGCGTACGACGAGCCCGCAGGTGACGGCGCCGCGGGTCGCCGTACATTAGTGCACAGCTGTGGACAACTATGTGGATATCCGCTGTGCCGACATGCACGCAGGTCGCCGGGTTTTCGGCCGTCCACGCCGACGAGGGGAGGGGAGCCAGACAGGTGTCGGAACACCAGCACAATCTGGGTGTCATCTGGGAACAGGTGGTACGCGAACTGTCCGACGGGACCCTTTCCCCCCAGCAGCGCGCCTGGATGCGCGTGACCCGGCCCATCGGCCTGCTCGACGGCACGGCGCTCCTGGCGGCGCCCAGCGACTTCGCGAAGGAAGCCATCGAACGCGGCCTGCGCGGCGCGATCACCGACGCGCTCTCCCGGCGGCTCGGCCGGGCCATCTCGCTCGCCGTGAAGGTCGACACCGCCGAGGCGGTCGTCCCGTCTCCCGTGCCCCGCTACGCGCCGTCACCCGGCCGGGTGGAAAACGGCGCGAGCCACGACGCCGCCCCGCCGCTGCCGGGCAACGGCACGCCGATGCTGCCGCCCCCGCGGCCCGAACCGGCGCAGCCGATGCCTCCGCTGCCGTCGCACCAGGCCGCCGCGCCGAAGCCGGACGACGACGGCGACACCGACGAGGAAGTCGACGAAGAGGGCGAGGCGCTCGCCGCGGTGCACGAGATCTGGCCGACGTTCTCCGGCCAGCCGATCGCCGGCCAGCCGTACACCGCGCCGGCGCAGCCGCAGACGTCGAAGACGAAGCTGAACGAGAAGTACACCTTCGACACGTTCGTCATCGGCGCGTCCAACCGCTTCGCGCACGCGGCCGCGGTCGCCGTCGCCGAGGCGCCGGCCCGCGCGTACAACCCGCTCTTCATCTGGGGTGAGTCCGGGCTCGGCAAGACACACTTGCTGCACGCGGTCGGCCACTACGCGCAACGGCTGTTCCCGGGCATGCGCGTCCGGTACGTCTCGACCGAAGAGTTCACGAACGACTTCATCAACTCGCTGCGCGACGACCGCAAGGTCGCCTTCCAGCGGCGCTACCGCGACATCGACATCCTGCTCGTCGACGACATCCAGTTCCTGGAGGGCAAGGAAGGGACGCAGGAAGAGTTCTTCCACACCTTCAACACCCTCCACAACGCGAACAAGCAGATCGTCGTCAGCTCCGACCGCCCGCCGAAGCGCCTCGAAACGCTGGAGGACCGGCTGCGGACGCGGTTCGAGTGGGGCCTGATCACCGACATCCAGCCGCCCGAGCTCGAGACGCGCATCGCGATCCTCCGGAAGAAGGCGGCGCAGGACAGGCTGGCGGTGCCGGGCGAGGTACTCGAGTTCATCGCCTCGCGCGTCGAGGCGAACATCCGGGAGCTCGAAGGCGCGCTCATCCGCGTCACCGCGTTCGCGTCGCTGAACCAGCAGCCGGTCGACGTCGGCCTCGCCGAGATCGTGCTGCGGGACCTCATCCCGGATTCGCACGCGCCGGAAATCACCGCGCCGACCATCATGGGCGTCACGGCGGAGTTCTTCGACGTCACGCTCGACGACCTGTGCGGCCCGGGCAAGACGAAGGCGCTCGCCACGGCCCGCCAGATCGCGATGTACCTCTGCCGCGAGCTGACCGACATGTCGCTGCCGAAGATCGGGCAGACGTTCGGCGGCCGCGACCACACGACCGTCATGCACGCGGACAAGAAGATCCGCAAGGAGATGGCCGAGCGCCGGCGCATCTACGACCAGGTGCAGGAGCTGACGTCGCGCATCAAGCAGCGCGCCCGCCAGTAGCACATCCCTTACCTCCCAACGACTTCGGGGCGTCCGCGCAATGTGGACGCCCCTTCGTCGTCTTTGGACACCCTGAAGCACGCGTACGCCCGCGAAGCAGCGAAGGCGCGAAGGCGCGTACGCGTGCTTCGCCAAACTCGTGAAAATTGTTTGTACACAAGGAAGTTTCCCCATGGTGTGGGCGGATTGCCCACAGTGCCAACGGATCTCTCACCAGCGACGACGCCGGAACCGTCCACATCGCGCCCACAGGCGATCCACAGCGCATCCACACCCTTGTCCACGCTGATTCCACAGGTTGCCCACATGCTGTGCACAGGAGGAGCCGATCACTCGGAAGAGGGGTTCGGACCCCGTCCGGCACCCCCAGAGCCTGGGTACAAATCACCCCACACCTGGGGACAACCGTGGGGACAACTGGGCCCGGCTGTGGACGAATCGGGGGTGGCCCGAAACCATCCACGGGCCGCCCGATCTACCCACAGGTCCGCCACCACGGTTACCCACACGCCCGCGAGCCGTCCGACCTGCGCGAACGAGCTCGATCCACACAATCCACACCGCCTATTACTGCTACTGCCCTTAGATCTTTTGAAAGAGAGAACAAAACAAAAACAGGCGGCGGACGAAGTTGGGGACAGACGCGAGATCGTGTCGGCATGTCGACAAACTCAAGGGGAGGCCGAGGTGACGGCAGCCCCCGCGACGGCCTAACGTGGACGCCTGCACCTGGTCCGCGCTCCGGCCGCTCACGCGGAGGGCGGACCCGGCCGGAGGGGGCCGCCGGTCCCCGTCTGCGAGAACGAGGCCTGGCCCGAGCCCGCGGTGGGCTCGACCGTCGAAAGGATGCGCGCATGAAGATCCGCGTCGAGCGTGACGGGCTCGCCGACGCCGTCGCGTGGGTGGCCAGAAGCCTCCCCTCCCGGCCGCCCGTGCCGGTGCTGGGCGGTGTCCTCCTCGACGCCGGCTCGGACGGCGACACCGACGCGCTGACGGTCTCCGGCTTCGACTACGAGGTATCCGCCACGGTGGGGGTCCCGGCGACGATCGCCGACGGCGGCCGCCTGCTCGTCTCCGGGCGCCTCCTCGCCGACATCACCAAGGCGCTGCCCGCGCAGCCGGTCGAGATCTCCGTCGACGGCTCCCGCGCCACCATCACGTGCGGCAGCGCGCGCTTCTCCCTGCCGACCATGCCGGTCGAGGACTACCCGCAGCTGCCGTCCCAGCCCGCTTTCGCGGGCGAGCTCGCCGGCGACGCGTTCGGCCAGGCCGTCACCCAGGTCGTCGTCGCCGCGGGCAAGGACGACACGCTGCCCATGCTCACCGGCATGCGGCTCGAAATCTCCGGCAGCTCGCTGACCCTGGTCGCGACCGACCGGTTCCGGCTCGCCATGCGCGAGTTCACCTGGCAGCCGGCCGAGGGCCTGGCCGACGCCGCGGTGCTCGTCCCGGCGCGCACCCTCGCCGAAGCCGCCAAGACGCTCGGCGCGTCCGGTGCCACGATCCGCCTCGCGCTCGCCAGCGGCGAGGGGTTGCTCGGCCTGTCCGGTTCCGGGCGCTACACGACGACCCGCCTGCTCGACGCGGAGTTCCCGCCGTACCGCCAGCTGCTGCCGGCGTCGCATACCTCGCGCGCGGTGATCGAAGTCTCCGCGCTCACCGAGTCCATCAAGCGCGTTTCGCTGGTGGCCGAGCGGGGGACTCAGGTACGACTGGAGTTCGGGGACAACACACTGCGGTTGTCCGCGGGCGGCGACGACGAAGGCAGCGCCGAAGAGGAGCTGCAGGTCGAGTACGAAGGTGAGCCGGTGACCATCGCGTTCAACCCGGGTTACCTCGTCGACGGCCTGGGCGCCCTGCACAGCGACCGGGCGGAGCTCACGTTCACCACGCCGAACCGGCCGGCGCTGATCAAGCCCGCCGACCCCGAGGGCAACGTCGTCCCCGGCTACCTCTACCTCCTGATGCCGGTCCGCCTGCCGGGCTGACCCGCACATTCCTGAGCACGTAAGGGGATCTCGATGGTTCAGCTCGGTCTGATCGGCCTGGGCAAGATGGGCTTCAACATGCGTGAGCGGCTGCGCGCGGCCGGTCACGAGGTGGTCGGCTACGACCGCAACCCGGACGTCAGCGACACGACGTCGCTCGAGGACCTGGTGTCCAAACTGGACGGCCCGCGGATCGTTTGGATCATGGTGCCGGCCGGCGAGCCGACCCGGCAGACCGTGACCGAGCTGAGCAACCTGCTCTCCGCCGGCGACATGGTGATCGACGGCGGCAACTCGAAGTACACCGACGACAAGCTGAACGCCGACCTGCTGGCGGCGAAGCAGATCGGCTACGTCGACTGCGGTGTGTCCGGCGGCGTGTGGGGCAAGGACAACGGCTACGGCCTGATGGTCGGCGGCGCGGCCGCCGACGTCGAGAAGGCGATGCCGATCTTCGACGCGCTGCGTCCGGAAGGCCCGCGCGAGGAAGGCTTCTCGCACGCGGGCGACGTCGGCGCCGGGCACTACGCGAAGATGATTCACAACGGCATCGAGTACGGCATGATGCAGGCCTTCGCCGAAGGTTTCGAACTGCTCGAGGCCGCGAAGGTCGTCAAGGACGTGCCCGCGGTGATCAAGGGCTGGCAGCGCGGCACGGTCGTCCGGTCCTGGCTGCTCGACCTGCTCGTGCGCGCGCTCGACGAGGACCCGGAGCTCGACGACCTCGAGGGGTACGTCGAGGATTCGGGCGAAGGCCGCTGGACGCTGGAAGAAGCGATCAACAACGCGGTGCCGGCGCCGGTCATCTCGGCCGCGCTGTTCGCGCGGTTCGCGTCGCGGCAGGAGCACTCGGCCGCGATGCGCGCGGTCGCCGCGCTGCGCAACCAGTTCGGCGGGCACGCGGTGAAGAAGGTCGGCGGGTAAGGAGCTCCTGGTGTATCTGCGACACCTGCAGGTCACCGACTTCCGCTCCTGGCCGCAGGCCGATCTCGCCCTCGAACCGGGGCCGGCCGTGCTGGTCGGCCAGAACGGCCGCGGCAAGACCAACCTGCTGGAGGCGATCGGGTACGTCGCGACGCTGGGCTCGCACCGCGTCGCGACGGACGCGCCGCTGATCCGGCACGGCTGCGAGCGTGCGCTGGTGCGCGTCGCGGTGGTCAACGACGACCGCGAGCTGACGGTCGAGCTGGAGATCACCGCGGGCCGGGCGAACCGCGCCCGGGTCAACCGCGGTGCGGTCGGCCGGCCGCGTGACGTGCTCGGCATCCTGCGCACGGTGCTGTTCTCCCCGGAGGACCTGGCGCTCGTGCGGGGCGACCCGAGCGAGCGAAGACGGTTCCTCGACGAGCTCCTCGTGCTGCGCGCGCCGCGGTACGCCGGGGTCCGGGCGGACTACGAGAAGGTGCTGAAGCAGCGGAACGCCCTGCTCAAGACGGCCGGGAAACGACGTACGGGTCGCGAAGACCCGTACGCGCTGTCGACGCTCGAGGTCTGGGACGACCACCTGTCGGTCGCGGGCGCGGAGCTGCTGGCCGCGCGCCTGAACCTCGTCGCTGACCTGGCGCCGCACGCGGCTTCGGCGTACATGGGCGTCGCCCCCGACTCGCGGCCGGCCAAGATCGCCTACCGGTCGTCGCTGGGCGCGGCCCTGCCGGAGACGTACGGCGTACCGGATGGCGAACGGGCGCAACCGGCGGTGCTCAAGGACGTCTTACTCAAGGCGCTCGGCGAGGCCAGGAAGGCCGAACTCGAGCGCGGGATCAGCCTGGTCGGCCCGCACCGGGACGAGCTGGAGCTGATCCTGGGCGAAGCGCCGGCCAAGGGCTACGCGAGCCACGGCGAGTCGTGGTCGTTCGCGCTGGCCCTGCGGCTCGGCAGCTACGAGCTGCTGCGCGCGGAGGCGGGCGAGCCGGTGCTGCTGCTCGACGACGTGTTCGCCGAGCTGGACCGCAAGCGCCGGGCCCGGCTGGCCGAGGTGGCCGCGAGCGCCGAACAGGTGCTGGTGACCGCCGCGGTCGACGAAGACGTGCCCGGCGAGCTGTCCGGGCACCGGTTCGTGGTGGCGGATGGTGAGATCACGCGTGGCTGAGCAAGGCGACCGGGCACCCCGTGTGACGGGTGGCACAAACCGCACCCGATCTGGGGACAAACCTGTGGACAGTGTGGATAACACGGTGAATGAGTTATCGCTGCCCGTGACCCCGCGGCCAGATGGGTGGCACAAAACGCCCAAAACCGACCCTAAACCTCCAGTTGGTACCGAGCGTGAAGACAGCGCTGCTCCGAACGAGGCGCCCATGACGGGCCGCGATCTCGCGCACGCGGCGCTCGAAGCCGCGAAGGCGAAGGCCAAGGAGCGGGGCACCTCACCCGGCCGCCGCCGCCCCGCGACCGGCGGCGGACAGCACCCCCGGCGTCGCCGCTGGTCCGGACCGGGCGCCGACGCGCGCGACCCGCAGCCGCTCGGCCGCCTGGTGTCCCGGCTGGTCAGCGACCGCGGCTGGAACGAGAGCGTCACGAGTGCCCGCGTCTTCGCGCAGTGGGCGCGGCTGGTCGGCGAAGACGTCGCCGAACACGCGCAGCCGGTCGCGCTGAAGGACGGCGAACTCACCGTCCGCGCCAGCTCGACGGCGTGGGCCACCCAGCTCCGGTTGCTGCAGGGGAAGCTGCTGCACAAGATCGCGGCGGGCGTCGGCAACGGCGTCGTCAAGCGGATGCGGATCCAGGGCCCGACCGCCCCGAGCTGGCGGAAAGGGCCCCGGCACGTGCCGGGCCGCGGCCCTCGTGACACGTACGGCTGACCCGGGTTGCGCGATGCTCCGTTGAGTGGGCCGAGAACGCATCCAGACCTCCCGAGATACGTCAAGACTCGGCTCGAACCGATTTCGTCCGTCTGTGACGCGTTCAGGGGTGTCCTTGCCGCATGTCAGCGGACGCGGCCAAGTACACTGGAGGAGAGCGAGCGTCCGCTCGGGCGAGACGAGGAGAAACAACGCCGGTGACCGAGAACAAGAGCGAGTACAACGCGTCGTCGATCACGGTGCTCGAAGGCCTCGAAGCGGTCCGCAAGCGCCCCGGCATGTACATCGGTTCCACCGGTGAGCGCGGCCTGCACCACCTCGTCCAGGAGGTCGTCGACAACTCCGTCGACGAGGCGATGGCCGGGTACGCCACCAAGGTCGAGGTTACCCTCCTCGCCGACGGCGGGGTGCGCGTCGTCGACGACGGCCGCGGCATCCCGGTCGACATGCACCCCAAGGAGCAGAAGCCGACCCTCGAGGTCGTCCTCACCGTGCTGCACGCGGGCGGCAAGTTCGACAGCGACTCCTACGCGGTGTCCGGCGGCCTGCACGGCGTCGGCGTCTCCGTGGTGAACGCGCTGTCGAAGAAGCTCCTCGCCGAGGTCAAGTACGGCGGCCGCAGCTGGCGCCAGGAGTACACCGACCAGATCCCGGGCCCGCTCGAGGACCTCGGCCCGGCGGCCGAGACCGGCACCACGATCACCTTCTGGGCCGACGGCGACATCTTCGAGACCACGACGTACAACTTCGAGACCATCTCGCGCCGGCTCCAGGAGATGGCGTTCCTCAACAAGGGGCTGACGCTGTCCCTGCGCGACGAGCGCGTCGCCGACGAGGAGGCCGAAGAGGACGCCGAGGGCAAGGTCGCGCGGGTCAAGGAGAAGACCTACTGCTACCCGGGCGGGCTCGAGGACTTCGTCAAGCACATCAACGGCAGCAAGGACCCGATCCACCCCAGCGTGATCTCCTTCGACGCCAAGGGCACCGGCCTCGAGGTCGAGGTCGCGATGCAGTGGAACACCGGCTTCACGCCGTCGGTGTACACGTTCGCCAACACGATCAACACCCAC
Organism: Amycolatopsis vancoresmycina; assembly: GCF_000716785.1. Lineage (GTDB taxonomy): Bacteria > Actinomycetota > Actinomycetes > Mycobacteriales > Pseudonocardiaceae > Amycolatopsis > Amycolatopsis vancoresmycina. Next base: position 300,198 of record NZ_JNYY01000002.1, on the reverse strand, counting down.
GAGGGCGGCACCCACGAAGAGGGCTTCCGCGCCGCGCTGACCCGCGTCGTCAACTCCTACGCGCGCGACAAGAAGCTGCTCAAGGAGAAGGACGCCAACCTGACCGGCGACGACGTGCGCGAGGGCCTCGCCGCGATCGTCTCGATCAAGCTGGCCGAGCCGCAGTTCGAGGGCCAGACCAAGACCAAGCTGGGCAACAGCGAGGCCAAGACGTTCGTGCAGCAGACGTCGAACGAGTGGCTGGCCGACTGGTTCGAGCGCAACCCGACCGAGGCGAAGACGATCATCAACAAGTCGATCTCCTCGGCCCAGGCCCGGATGGCCGCGCGCAAGGCGCGTGACCTGGTCCGCCGCAAGGGCGCGCTGGAGATCGGCGGCTTGCCCGGCAAGCTCAAGGACTGCCGGTCGACCAACCCGGAGGAGTGCGAGCTCTACATCGTCGAGGGTGACTCGGCCGGCGGCTCGGCCAAGGAGGGCCGGGACTCGATGTACCAGGCGATCCTGCCGATCCGCGGCAAGATCATCAACGTCGAGAAGGCCCGCATCGACCGCGTCCTCAAGAACACCGAGGTCCAGTCGCTGATCACCGCGCTGGGCACCGGCATCCACGACGAGTTCGACATCGCGAAGCTGCGCTACCACAAGATCGTGCTGATGGCCGACGCCGACGTCGACGGCCAGCACATCACCACGCTGCTGCTCACCCTGCTGTTCCGGTTCATGACCCCGCTGATCGAGCACGGCCACGTCTTCCTGTCGCGGCCGCCGCTGTACAAGATCAAGTGGCCCCGGATGGAGCCGGAGTACGCCTACTCCGACCGCGAGCGCGACGCCGTCATCCAGGCGGGCGTCGAGGCAGGCAAGAAGCTGCCGAAGGACGACGCGATCCAGCGCTACAAGGGTCTCGGCGAGATGAACGCCGAGGAGCTGTGGGAGACCACGATGGACCCGGCCAACCGGCTGCTGGGCCAGGTCACCCTCGACGACGCCGCCCAGGCCGACGAGCTGTTCTCGGTCCTGATGGGCGAGGACGTCGAGGCCCGCCGCTCGTTCATCACGCGCAACGCCAAGGACGTGCGCTTCCTGGACGTGTAGGCGTCCCCCGTTCCTCGCCCCGCTAGGCATCCGCACCCGAGAAGGACCTCATGACGGAAACTCTGCCGCCGGCTCCGGACCACGACCGGATCGAACCGGTCGACATCCAGCAGGAGATGCAGCGCTCCTACATCGACTACGCGATGAGCGTCATCGTGTCGCGCGCGCTGCCGGACGTCCGTGACGGGCTCAAGCCGGTGCACCGGCGGGTCCTGTACTCGATGTTCGACTCCGGCTTCCGGCCGGACCGCGGGTACAACAAGTGCTCGCGCGTCGTCGGCGACGTCATGGGCAACTACCACCCGCACGGCGACTCGGCGATCTACGACGCACTGGTGCGGCTCGCCCAGCCGTGGTCGATGCGGTACCCGCTGATCGACGGCCAGGGCAACTTCGGCTCGCCGGGCAACGACCCCGCGGCCGCCATGCGGTACACCGAGTCCCGGCTCGCGCCGCTGGCCATGCAGATGCTGGCCGACATCGAAGAAGACACCGTCGACTTCTCGGACAACTACGACGGCCGGACGCAGGAGCCCGACGTCCTGCCGTCGCGGTTCCCGAACCTGCTGGTCAACGGCGGTTCCGGGATCGCGGTCGGGATGGCGACGAACATCCCGCCGCACAACCTGCGCGAGGTGTCCGAAGGCGTCGTCTGGGCGCTGGAGAACCCCGAGGCGACCGACGACGAGCTGCTCGCCGCGCTGCTGGTCCGGATCAAGGGCCCGGACTTCCCGACCAAGGCGATGATCCTCGGCACGTCCGGCATCGAGGACGCCTACCGCACCGGCCGCGGCTCGGTCCGGATGCGCGCGGTCGTCGAGGTCGAGGAGGACGCGAAGGGCCGCACGATCCTGGTCGTGTCCGAGCTGCCGTACCAGGTCAACCCGGACAACCTGGTCGAGAACATCGCGAACCTGGTCCGCGACGGCAAGCTCACCGGCATCGCCGACATCGCGGACGAGTCCAACAGCCGTTCCGGCATGCGGATCGTCGTCACGATCAAGCGGGACGCGGTCGCGAAGGTCGTGCTGAACAACCTGTTCAAGCACACCCAGCTGCAGCAGAACTTCGGCGTCAACATGCTGGCGCTGGTCGACGGCGTGCCGCGCACGCTGCGGCTCGACCAGATCATCCGGCACTACGTGAAGCACCAGGTCGAGGTCATCGTCCGGCGGACCAAGTTCCGCCTGAAGAAGGCCGAAGAGCGGGCCCACATCCTGCGTGGGTACGTCAAGGCGCTGGACATGCTCGACGAGGTCATCGCGCTGATCCGGCGGTCGCCCTCGGCGGACGAGGCCCGGCCGGCCCTGATGGAGCTGCTGGACGTCGACGAGATCCAGGCGACCGCGATCCTCGACATGCAGCTGCGCCGCCTGGCCGCCCTGGAGCGCCAGCGGATCATCGACCAGCTGGCCGAGATCGAGCTCGAGATCGCCGACCTGAAGGACATCCTCGAGAAGCCGGAGCGGCAGCGCGCGCTGATCCGCGACGAGCTGATGGCGATCGTCGACAAGTACGGCGACGACCGGCGCACGAAGATCATCGGCTTCAGCGGCGACGTGACCGACGAGGAACTGATCGCGGTCGAGGACGTCGTCGTCACGATCACCCGCACGGGTTACGCCAAGCGGACGAAAACGGATCTGTACCGGTCCCAGAAGCGCGGCGGCAAGGGCGTGCAGGGCGCGACGCTGAAGCAGGACGACATCGTCCAGCACTTCTTCGTCTGCTCGACCCACGACTGGATCCTGTTCTTCACGAACAAGGGCCGCGTGTACCGGACGAAGGCGTACGAGCTGCCCGAGGCCAACCGCAACGCGCGCGGCCAGCACGTGGCGAACCTGATGGCGTTCCAGCCGGACGAGCAGATCGCCCAGGTCATCGAGATCAAGAACTACGAGGTCGCGCCGTACCTGGTGCTCGCGACCAAGCGCGGCCTGGTGAAGAAGACCAAGCTCACGGACTTCGACTCCAACCGCTCCGGCGGCCTGATCGCGATCAACCTGCGCGAAGGCGACGAGCTGGTCGGCGCGGTGCTGGCGGCGGCCGAGGACGACCTGCTGCTGGTGTCGGCGGAGGGCCAGTCGATCCGCTTCCACGCGACGGACGAGGCGCTGCGCCCGATGGGCCGCCCGACGTCCGGCGTGATGGGCATGCGCTTCAACGACGGCGACGAGCTGCTGGGCATCAGCGTGGTCAAGGAGGGCAAGTTCCTGCTGGTCGCGACCGACGGCGGCTACGCCAAGCGCACGGCGATCGAGGACTACCCGGTCCAGGGCCGCGGCGGCAAGGGCGTGCTCACCATTCAGCACGACCGCAAACGTGGCAGGCTGGTGGGTGCACTCATCGTCGACGCCGAGGACGAGCTGTACGCAATCACCTCGAGTGGCGGCGTGATCCGCACACCGGCGGGCGACGTCCGCAAAGCGGGACGGCAGACGAAGGGGGTCCGGCTGATGAATCTCGGCGAAGGAACCACTCTTCTCGCGGTCGCACGCAACGCGGACGAGCCCTCGGACGTCGCCAATGGTGAAGCGCCCGAGGACGCTCCGGCTCCGGAAGCACCTGAGACGGGTGAAGGAACAACGGCGCAGTAGCGCCCCACGGCACGGGTAAGGACTGACTCTTCGTGACACCATCCGAGAATCCCGAGGCAGCGGGTTCGAACGGAACGCCGGCGAGCCCGCCCTGGCAGCGGGTAGACAAGGAAGGCGACGCCGAAGCGACGGTCAAGCTGGCCACGGAGGAGGCCGCACCGCCGGCCCCCGCCGTGGTGACGGGCAGCGCGGCCCCCCGCCTGTTCGGAGCCTCGGACACCCCACCCCCAGCCGGCTCCGGCGAGGTCCCCCCGGCATCAACGCAGCGAGCCCGCCCGAGCGCACTGCGCCGCCCAGGCCGCGGCCCGCGCCGCGCGTCACTGCAGGTGAAGCGGTTCGACCCGTGGTCGGTCCTGAAGCTGTCGCTGGTACTGGGCGTGGCGATGTTCTTCGTCTGGCTGGTGGCGGTCGGGGTCCTGTACACGGTCCTCGACGGAATGGGCGTGTGGGACAAGCTGAACGGAACGTACTCATCCCTGGTGGGCGGCGAGGGCGCGAACGCGTCGTCGGAGCCCCTGATCAGCGCAGGCCGAGTGTTCGGCATCGCGGCGATCCTGGGAGCGATCAACATCGTGTTGGTGTCAGCGCTGGCGACGGTGAGCGCGTTCATCTACAACGTGTCAGCGGACCTCGCGGGAGGCTTGGAGGTCACCCTGTCGGAACGAGAGTGACCCGGTTGCAGGGCTCCTTCGGGGGTCCTGTAAGGTTCTCCTCGTTCAAGGGCCTATAGCTCAGGCGGTTAGAGCGCTTCGCTGATAACGAAGAGGTCCCAGGTTCAAGTCCTGGTAGGCCCACGCAGGTCAAAGCCCGGTTCGCGTCTCGCGGACCGGGCTTTTGCGTGACCTGAGTGACATGCGGGGTGCTCGTCAGTCCGGTGCCCCAGAACCCGTTTGCCGCGGACCTCATCGACGCCTGGACGACACGCCGGCTGGTGGCCGTCCTGCAGCTCTGCGTGGAGAAGGGCGTCGACCTGCTCTTCTGCTGACGGCCGGTCGTTGGCTCCTCTGGGGTTGAAAGGTCATGGGGCTATTCGCGATTTGTTGGAAGACGAGGGGCCCGGATACAGGTCAGCCCTGCCGGGAAGAGAAAGACCGGCAGGGCTGAGCAGTCACGGTCGGCGCGCCGCACGGTCGCCTCTCGGCGAGTGGCTCATCGCGGCTCCAGCCTGACGGAACTCCGCGAAGGCGATGGTGTGAGGCCCGGGGGACACGGTGGGCACACCGACCACTTCGTGCAACGAGACCACCCGGTGCGGTATTTCCCCTCCCGTGTGACGTGCGTTACCAGTGGTTCCACGTGGAACCACGTGCCACCCGCTCCGGCCCCGTGCAGTAACATCGCGGGGTAAGGGAAGCAAGCTGAGAAGGGGGCTTCGGTGAAGAAGCTGCTGGCACTCGCGGTCATCGCGGGCGGCGTCCTGTTCGTCGTCAAGCGCAACAAGGCCGCCAAGGCCGAGGCCGACCTCTGGCGCGAGGCGACCGCTCCGGTGCCCTCCACCAACGGCACCACCCCGGCCAAGCCGGCGGGCGCTTCCCACAACTGATCTCCGCGCGGGCGGCGAAGCCGCTCGCGTCCGGGGCTGTAGCTCAATTGGTAGAGCACCGCCTTTGCAAGGCGGGGGTCAGGGGTTCGATTCCCCTCAGCTCCACACCCCGAACGGCCCGCACCAGCGTGCGGGCCGTTCGCGTACCCGGGTCAGACTCGTGTCAGGTCGGTGTCAGGCCGTCCCCCGAGAGTCCTTCTCATGACAGACCTGGCGATCACGGCCTCCGGACTGCGGAAGGCCTACCAAGACAAAACCGTCCTCGACGGCGTGGACCTCGAGGTCCGCGCGGGCAGCATCTTCGCCCTGCTCGGCCCGAACGGCGCCGGCAAGACCACCACCGTTAACGTCCTCACCACCCTCGTGAAGCCCGACGCCGGCCAGGTTCGGGTGGCCGGGCACGATCTCGGCACCGAGGCCAAGGCCGTGCGGGCCGCCATCGGGGTCACCGGGCAGTTCGCCGCCGTTGACGAGTTGCTCACCGGGCAGGAAAACCTGCAGCTCATGGTCGATCTCAGCAGGAAAGCCACCCACCGGTCCGTTGGCGACCTGCTGGAGCGCTTCGAACTCACCGAGGCCGCCAAGAAGCCCGCCTCGACCTACTCCGGCGGGATGCGCCGGAAGCTCGACCTCGCCATGACTCTCGTCGGGAACCCGCGGATCATCTTCCTCGACGAGCCGACCACCGGCCTCGACCCGCGCAGCCGGCGGACCATGTGGACGATCATCCGTGACCTCGTCGCCGACGGTGTCACCATCTTCCTCACCACCCAGTACCTCGAGGAAGCCGACCAGCTCGCCGACCGCATCGCCGTGCTCGACCAGGGGCGGCTGGTCGCCGAGGGCACCGCCGACGAGCTCAAGCGGCGGATCCCCGGGACCCACGTCCGGCTCCGGTTCGCCACCGACGATGCACTCGACGCCGCCGCGCGGGTCTTGGCCGGGTCCACAAAGGACGACGATGTGCTGCGGGTTCCCAGCGATGGTGGCACGAAATCGCTTCGGTCCCTTTTGGACCGGCTGGACGAGTACGCGCTCAGCGCCGACGAGTTCTCCGTGCACACCCCCGATCTCGACGACGTCTTCCTCGCCCTGACGGGCCACGCCACGGAGGTTTCCGCAAAATGAACTCGATCGTCATGCTTCGCCGCAACTTCAAGCACATCGCCCGGAATCCGGTCTCCGTCTTCAACGCGGTCCTGATGCCGATCGTGATCATGCTGATGTTCGTCTACATGTTCGGTGACGCCTTCAGCGTCGGCGTGGACTACGTCGACTACGCCACGCCCGGGCTGATGCTGCTGGCCGTCTGCTACGGGCTCGGCGCCACCGCGACCGCCGTCAACTCCGACATGACCAAGGGCATCATCAACCGCTTCAAGGTCATGGACGTCTCCCGCGGCGCGGTGCTGACCGGGCATGTCGTCGCCAGCGTGCTGACGAACCTGGTCGCCATCGCGGCCCTGCTCGGCGTGGCCTTCCTGCTGGGCTTCAGCCCTGCGGCGGGCTTCCTCGACTGGCTCGGCGCGGTCGGTGTCGTCGTCCTCCTCGGGTTCGCGACCGGCTGGCTCACGATCGCGCTGGGCCTGGCCGCGAAGACCCCGGAAACCGCGGGGCTGGCGTCGGTGCCGCTGGTCATGCTGCCGTTCTTCAGCAGCGCGATCGTGCCCGCCGACAAGATGGGCCCCGGCCTCAAGCAGTTCGCGGAGTACCAGCCGTTCACGCCGATCATCGAGACGCTGCGCGGGCTGCTCAACGGGACGCCGGCCACCGGCACCCTGCTCGCCGCGCTCGGTTGGTGCGCCGGGATCGCCGTTGTCGGCTACCTGTGGGCTTCGGCCACCTTCAAGAAGCGAGCGTGACGCCGGCCAGCTCGCGCCAGCTCGCCGCCGCCCCCTCCCGCGTCGCCTCGGTGAACCCTTCGTCGCCGAGGCGACGCCGGGTGCTTTCCTCGATCCGGGCGACGTCCGGGTGCGACCGGTCCGGCAGGCCACGGACACCCGTGCTCGCCCCGAGCAGCCGGGCGGCTTGCTCGTCCTGCCCGGCGCGCACGGCGAAGTCCGCGAGTCCGACGAGCACATGCGCGATCGTGAGCGGGTGCCCCGACTCCGAAGCGGCGTCGAACGCTGCCGCGCGGTGCTTCCGGGCTTCCCCGAGGTCCTCGGCGAGGTAGCCGAGCAGGTCCTGGGCCAGCGCCTGGACGCTCGGGTGCTGGGCGTCGTCGCCCATCATCGTCGTCGCGACGTCGAGCTGGCGGCGGGCTTCGGTGGCGTCGCCGCGCCAGCGGGCGAGTTCCGCCTTGGTCAGCGCCAGCTCGGCCAGTGCGTTCGGCCAGGCCACGCGCTCGGCGGTCCGCTGGGCGTCGGCCATCGCCGCCGCGCCGGCTTTCTCGTCGCCCAGCAGCCAGTACAGCTGCGCCTGCCGGGACCGCATCCGGACGACGTCCTCGATGGCGCCGACCTCGGTCACCACCTCGATCGCCTGCTCGTAGTACTCGCACGCGCCGTCGAACTCGCCGCGCGCGGCGATGCGGTCGGCCAGTTCGGTCAGCGCGAACGACGTGCCCCACCGCTCGCCGAGCGCGCGGAACTCGGCGACCGCCGTCTCGAGGAGCGCGTCCGCGGCCCGGTCACCGTGGCCGAACTGGATGCGCATCTTCCCCAGCTGCAGCCGGGCCACCGCGCGGACCCACGGGTCCTCGTCGGCGAGCAGCGGTTCGAACGCCGTCAGGGCCGCCTCCGGTCCGTGCAGCAGGCGTTCCAGCGAGCCGGCGAACCGCAACGCCAGCCGCGGATTGGCCACCCGCAGGCTGATTTCGTGCGCCCGGCGGATCCAGTCCTCGGCCCGGTACTCGTCGCTCTGCTGCCCGGACGTCACGAACTGGACGACGAACGTGTAGACCACGCCGCGGATTTCGTCCGGGACCTCGCCGGGCAGTGCGGTGGCCGCCATGACCAGCTCGTTGCCCTCCGCGCGGTGCCCCGCGAGCCACCAGAACCAGCCGGCGGTCGCCGCGAGCCGCATGGCTTCGGCCGCTTCGCCGGCTGCGAGTGCTCCTCGCATCGCCGCGGCGATGTTGTCGTGCTCCGCCTCCAGCGTGGCGAGCCAGCTCAGCTGCGCCGCACGGCGCAGGTGCGGCTCCGCTGTTTCGGCGAGCTCGGTGAAGTACGCGAGGTGCGCGCGGCGGGCGACGTCGGTCTCGCCCGCTTCCGCGAGCCGTTGTCCGGCGTACTCCTTGATCGTGCCGAGCATCCGGTAGCGCTCGCCGACGACGACCACCAGCGACTTCTCGGTCAGCGAGGTCAGCAGGTCGAGCACGTCGCCGCCACCGCAGACCCGCTCGGCCGCTTCCAGGCTCGCGCCGCCGGCGAACACCGAAAGCCGGCGCAGCACCACGCGTTCGGCGTCGGAGAGCAGCTCCCAGCTCCAGTCGATCACCGCGCGCAGCGTCCGGTGCCGGGGGAGCGCGGTGCGGCTGCCGCCGGTGAGCAGGCGGAACCGGTCGTCGAGCCGGTGCGCGAGCTGGTCGAGCGACATCGTGCGCAGGCGGGCCGCGGCGAGCTCGATGGCCAGCGGCATCCCGTCCAGCGCGCGGCAGACGCGGGCCAGGGTGCGGGCGTCCGCCGTCAGGTCCTTGCGCACCGCGCTCGCCCGGTCCCGCAGCAGCCGGACGGCGGGCGCGGCCTCGATTTCGGCGTCGTCGGCGTCTTCGGCGGGCAGGACCAGCGGCGCGACCTGCCACAACGCCTCCCCGGTGATGCCGAGCGGTTCGCGGCTCGTCGCGAGGATCCGCAGCCGCGGGCACTCCCCGAGCACCCGGTGCGCGAACTCCGCCGCGGCCTCGATGACGTGCTCGCAGTTGTCCAGTACCAGCAGCATCGAACGCTCGCGCAGGGCGGCGACGACCCGGTCCGTCGGCTCGGCGTCCGGTGCCTCGCCGACGAGCGAGTCGCGCAGCTTGAGCGCGCCGAGCGTCGCCTGGGCGACGTCACCGTCGGCGCCGATCGCCGCCAGCTCGACCAGCCACGCGCCGTCCGGGAACTCGCCGAGCAGCGTGCGCGCGGTTTCCGTGGCCTGCCGGGTCTTCCCCGAGCCGCCCGGCCCGATCAGGGTGGTGAGCCGGTGGCCGGCGACGAGCTCGCGGACCGCGGCGAGGTCGGCGTCCTTGCCGACGAAGCTGGTGAGCTCCTCCCGCAGGTTGGTCTTCCGGGTCTCCTCGCGGCGGCCGAGCTCGCCGCGCAGCAGCGCGACGTGCACCTCGGCCAGCTCCGGGGACGGGTCGACGCCCAGGGTGTCGGCCAGCGTTTCCCGCGTGCGCTCGTACACGAGCAGCGCGTCGGTGTCCCGGCCGTTCGCGACGAGCGCGCGCATCAGGGCGGCGACGAGCCGTTCCCGCATCGGGTTCGCGGCCACCAGGTCGGTCAGCTCGGTGACGAGCTCCGCCCCGACCTCGCCGTCGAACCGGTCTTCCAGTGCGGCGAGACGCAGCCCTTCGAGCCGGGTGACGGCGGCGCCGAAGGCCGCGCTTTCCGGCAGGTCGACGTCCTGCACGGCCGGACCGCGCCAGAGGGCGAGTGCCTCGCGCAGCCGCCGCGGATCGCCGTCCGTGCGGGCCTGGCCGACGAGCCGTTCGAACCGCACGGCGTCGACGTCGTCCGGAGCCACCACCAGCCGGTAGCCGGTCGGCCGGCTGTCGACCGCCCCCTCCGGCAGCGCCTTCCGCAGCCGGGAAACCAGGCGCTGCAATGCGTTCGGCGCTTCGGCGGGCGGGTGCTCGCCCCAGATCCAGTCGACGAGCGTCCCCTTCGGGACCACCTGGCCCGGTTCTAGCGCGAGGGCGACCAGCAGCCCCCGCAGGCGGGCGCCCGGGATCTCGGCGAGCGCGCCGTCGTCCGTGCGCACTTCGAAGGGCCCCAGAATCCCGATCTGCACCCGGCCGATCTTGCCACGGACGGTGGTGTCCGACGCGTGTCAGGCCCGTGTCAGCCCGCCCGGCGATCGTCATCGGCACACCAACGGAAGGACAGCCGATGAGCCAGCACGGACTCCCCATGGACCGCGACGCGGGCCCCTTCGACCCGCCGAGCGCGATCACCCGGCTGCGCGGGACCCGCCCGGTCAGCCCGCTGGTGTTCCCCGACGGGCACGAGGGCTGGCTCGTCACCGGCTACGACGAGGTCCGGCAGATGATGGCCGACACGCGGTTCAGCTCGCGGCTGGACCTCGACGTCATCCACGTGCCGTACGAGACGGGCATGCCGGCCGCGACCGAGCCGTCGCCGCAGCTGCCGGGCATGTTCATCGCGATGGACCCGCCGGACCACAGCCGGCTGCGCCGAAAGCTCACCGGCGCCTTCACGGTCAAGCGGATGAAGCAGCTGGAGGAGCACATCGCCGACGTCGTCGAGCGGCAGCTGGACCACCTGGCGCGGCTGGCCCCGCCGGTCGACCTGGTCAAGGAGTTCGCGCTCCCGGTGCCGTCGCTGGTGATCTGCGAACTGCTCGGCGTGCCCTACGCGGATCGGGAGACCTTCCAGGCCAACTCGGCGCAGTTCATGGTCCGGGAGCAGACGCTCGAGGAGAAGATGGGGGCGTACATCGCGCTGAACACCTACCTGACCGAGCTCGTCACGAACAAGCGCGCCGAGCCGGCCGAGGACATCCTTTCCGACCTGGCCCGCCACGACGACCTGACGATCGAGGAGCTGACCGGGGCCGCGTTCCTGATGCTGCTCGCGGGCCACGAAACGACGGCGAACATGCTGTCACTGGGCACGTTCGCGCTGCTGGAGCACCCGGAGCAGGCCGCCGAGCTGCGCGCCGACGCGGAACTGCTGCCCGGCGCGGTGGAGGAGCTGCTGCGCTACCTGTCGGTGGCCGACATCTTCTTCCGCTACGCGACCGAGGACCTCGAACTCGGTGGCGAAACGATCACCAAGGGCTCGACGGTCGTCGTGTCGCTGCTGGCCGCCAACCACGACCCGCGGCGCTTCGAGAACCCGGACACGCTGGACATCCGCCGCAACGCCCGCGGCCTGCTCTCGTTCGGCCACGGCGTCCACCAGTGCCTCGGCCAGCAGCTGGCCCGCATCGAAATGCGCGCCGGCTTCGGCGGGCTGCTGAAGCGGTTCCCGGACCTGGCCCTCGCGGTGCCGGCCGGGGCGGTGAAGCTGCGGACGGACATGAACATCTACGGCGTGCACGAACTGCCGGTCACGTGGACGCCAGGAAGCTGAGCACCGCGTCCCGGCCCGCGTGGCCGCGTTCCCGGTTCTGGATCGAGTGCGACTCGCCGGGCACGATCACCAACGACCCGTGCGGTGCCTGGGCCGCCTCCTCCCGCGCCCACTCCATCGGCGTCGACAGGTCCCGATCACCGTTGAGCAGCAGCACCGGGACGTCCGGGAGCGGACCGGCGGGGTTCGAGCCGGGGCGTTCCGCCGGCCACGGCAGGCAGCTCTGGACGAGCCCCTGCTGCGTCGCCACCCCGGTCGTGTACGGCCAGGTCGCCGACGCCGGCAGGGTGTGCGCGGCCAGCGACAGCAACGGCTGCCGGAGCGGGAGCGGGGTGGCCGCCGAGCCCCACGGGAAGCGCTGGTCCGCGCACAGCGTCGCCGCGTGGAGGCCGGCGCTGAACGAGGCCGGGTCGTCGCCGCCGGACTTGAACGCCGCCAGCAGGGCGTCCAGGCGGGCCGGGGCGCCGCCGCGGGCTTCGTGGAGGGCGCCGATGACGTCGCCCGCCTCCGGGTTGCGGTACGTCGGGTCGAGGAATTCGTACGACACCACCGTGTCGAAGATCCGGACGCCGTCCGCCGTGCCGCGGTGGCGGACCACCCACGCCAGGTCGTCGGCCGGGTCGTAGCCGCAGGCCGGGGCCACCGCGCAGGCCGCGCGCAGGACACGGGCCTCCGCCGTCAGGCCCGTCAGGTACAGCGAAGCCGACGCCGTCGCGTGGTGGGGCAGCACCGAATCGAGGATCACCTTGCTGACGCGGTCCGGGTGCGCGACCGCGTACCGCGCCGCCGTGAACGAGCCGTACGAGACGCCGTCGACCACCAGCTTCGGCACGCCCAGTGCCTGTCGCAGCCGGTCGAAGTCGGCGACGGTCTGGTCGGTCGAATACAGCGGTGCCGTCCGGCCGAGGATGGCCGCGCACTCCCGCACCGCGTCGGCTGACGGCGTCGCGATGTCCGAACTACCCATCTGCGCCTGCAGGCCCGGGCACTGCAGCGCCCCCGACGGTCCGGTGCCGCGCTGGTCGAGCATGACGATCCGGTAGTCCTTCGCGACCTCGGGCAGCCGCTGCTTCGCGATGCGCGTGATCGTGCCGACGCCGCCCTGGCCGGGGCCACCGGTGAGGAACAGCAGCACGCCCTTGGGCGCGGTCACGTTGTCCGCCGTCGCCACCGGGAGGTCGATCGTGCCCGGTACGCGGCCGGTGTGGTCGAGCGGGACGGTCAGGGTCGAGCACGTGAAGCCCGGCTGGCCGGCGCACGGGTGCGGATTCGCCAGCTCCGGTCCTGCGGGACGCGCGTCGGCCACGCCCCCGATGGCGGCGGTCGTCGCCAGGACCAGCCCGGCGGTCAGGATCTTCGAGCGCATACCTGCATCATGCGCACACGCTCGCCGAGCCCGCATACCCCCGAAAGGCTCGTCACGGCCAGAGGCGCTCGCGGACCCAGCCGTCGCTCGTCTTCCGGTACCGCAGGCGGACGTGCCTGCGGTCGTGGCTGGCCTGCCAGAACTCGACGTCGTCCGGGTCGACGAGGTACCGCGTCCAGGTTTCCGGCGCCACGTCCGGGTTCTCCTCGACCCAGCGTTCCGCCTCCGCGGCCGCCGCGTCGAGGTCCGCCGGGTCGTGCAGGACCTGGGACTGGTGCCCGATGTACGCCTCGACGCGGGACGCCGGCGGCCGGGCGAGGAAGTCCGCCGCGGAGACCTCGGGTGCGGCGGGGGAGACCGGGCCGCGCAGCCGGATCTGCCGGCCGCGGCCGGGCCAGAAGAACGTCAACGCGGCACGCGGGTCCTTCCGCAGCTGCAGCCCCTTCGGGCTTTCCGAGCTGGTCGCGACCGCCCACCCAGCGGGCCCGACGTCCTTGAGGATCACCACGCGCGCGTCGGGCGCCCCGTCGGCGTCCACTGTGGACAGTGTGACGGCGTGCGGGGCCAGCACGTGCTCACCCGCTTCGGTCAGCCACTCGACGAACAGCGCCTGCGGGTCCGGCGGCGCCGTTTCCGGCGTGAACACGGGAAGTTCTTCGGGGAACGACGGCCAGCCGCGCAACTGCACCATGTCAGTAACCGTACGGGCCCTGCTGGGGCTGGTGCCCCGGCGGTGGCGGGCCGACGACCGGCGGCGGCGGCACCTGCGGCGCCGGCGCGGGCATCGGCTGCTGCGGCTGCTGTTGCGCCTGCTGCCACTGCACCTGCGCGTAGACCTCGGCGGGCTGCGGGAAGCAGTACGTCAACTTGGCGTTGACCGAGCCCTGCATCGCCGCGCCCCAGAGCTTGCCGCCGACGAACGCGTACAGCTGCCCGGCCGTGAGGTCGACCGCGACCATCCGCGTCTCGCCGCCGAACTGGTTGCCCGACTTCGCCGACGCGGCCTGCGCGGCGTCGGGGTACACCCGCTGGCCGACGAGCCCGGCGATGACCACCGAAGCCGCGGTCCAGCCCACGGTGCCGACCAGGTTCGCGCGGGCGTGCTGCGTGGCGCGGCCGGTGAAGTCGTACAGCGCCGCGGCGGTGACCTCGGGACAGGCGGCCGCGATGACGCAGTAGTTCATGGTCGTCAGCAGCACCGACTCGGTGAACAGCCCGACGACGGCCGTGGTGGGCCCCATCGGCACGGTGTGCAGCCGGCCGCCGGCCCGCTGGATGCGCTCGGCCGTCGCGCCGAGGTACTGCTCGGGGGTGAGCACGCGGCCATCGTCTCACGCCGACGTCAGCCAGCGGTTTCCACACATGCTTCGTGGTTGACTGTCCGCGCTATGCGACGACTCGTACTTCTCGCGCCCGCCGTGGCCCTGCTGGCCGCCTGCAGCCCCTCCGTCGTGACCGGCACCGCGACGCCCAGCCCGCCGTCCGCGTCCACCGCGGCGGGCGTCGGCGGCCTGCCGCCGGACCCCGAGCCGGGTGCGACCGAGGACTGCCCGTACCTCGGGAGCGAGTTCGTGGCCGAGTCGAACGGCCAGCACGTGTCGAAGGTGCGCGTGTCCGCCGACCAGCCGCACCCGGCGTGCTTCTTCTATCGCCCGGACGGGAAGGTCCAGCTCACCGTCCGTGTGTACGTCGGGGACGCCAAAACGGCGACGGCACTGGTCAACAAGGCGGCGCCGGTCGACTCGTCCAACCCGGCGAGCGACCCTTCCGGCTGGAAGGGGGGCTATTTGTCGACCGACGACGGGGCCGTCTACGCGGTCGCGAAGGGGTCGGCGGCGGTCATCGCGACCACGAACCAGAAGCAGAGCGTGAAGGCACGCACAGTGGTCAAGAAGACTATCTCCGCCCTGAAGCTCTAGGTAGCGACCTCCACACGGGTGAGTGATGTTGATCTTGTATTACCCTGTGCGTCACGCGCAGGCTTCGTGGACTCGCGCACCGCAGCCACCGGGGACCCCCACCCCGGGGCGGGGCACCAACTCTGCAAGGACAAAGGACAAGATTCGTGGCTGACACCCTCAAGGAAATCCTGCTCGACTCCAGCCGTCGCCCGGCTGTCGTTTCCGACTTCGAGACCCTCGTGGACGCCGAGGTCTCGGACAAGGGCGGCGTTTCGGGTGCCGTCGTCAAGACCGGCTTCGCCGCGGTCAAGAAGATCAAGCCGGGCATCATCCCCTCGGCCGTCGACACGCTGCTGCCGGACTTCGCGTCCGCGCTCGAGCCGTTCTACGGCGACTACCGCGCCAAGGGCGGCAACGACTTCGGCGCCTACCTGACCAGCCGCTCGGACGAGGCTTCCGACGCGCTGCTGAGCGTCACCGACACGCGCGCGGAGAAGAGCAGCCGCGACAGCATCAAGAAGGTCTACTCGAAGCTGCGCCCGAACGGCAAGAAGAACGTCGAAGAGGCGCTGCCGCGTCTCGGCCAGCTGATCGACAAGCACGCCGCTGCCGTCTGATCGGTTTCCAGGCACGACTGAAGAGGCCCCCGGCTGCACCCCCGGGGGCCTCTTCGCGTCGTCTTCAGTTCTTCTTCTCGGCGGGCGCCGGTGACGGAGCCTTGCCGTTCGCCTGCGGGGTCGGCTTCGCCGCTTCGGCGGGCTTCGGCGCGGGCGGGGTGGCCTTCGGCGGCGCGGGCGCGACCGGCGGCTCCTGCTTCGAGCGGAGGGCGTAGGCGGCGCCGGCGCCGACCACGACCAGGCCGAGCAGCCACGGCCACTTGCGACGGCTGCGGGTGCCCTTCGCGGCCGACTTGGCCTCGGACACGGCCGCGTAGAAGTCCTTCTTCGCCGCCTTGAAGTCCTTCTTGCCGCGGCGCTTCGAGTCGCCGGCCGCCTTCGCGGCCTTGATGGCGGCCTTCTTCGCCTTGCGACCCGGCTTGCGCAGCTCGGACAGGCGCGCGAGCGCCTCCTGGCGAGCGGCCTTCGAGCTCTTCTTGAGCTCCTTGCGGGTCAGTTCCGTCTTCTTCGCGAGCTTCTTCTGCGCGCGCCGCCCCTGCTTGACACCCTCGGTGACGAGTTTGTCGGCGGTCTCGACGGCCTGGGCTGTCGCCCGGGACATGGGCTTCACCTCATCATCATTCGTTTTGACACTGCTCTGTTACCCGTAACCTATCGTGCCCCTTTTCCCGGCGGCGCGCCGCAGATGGCACGATGGCGTCCGTGAAAGCTACGCTGCACACCAACCAGGGTGACATCCACCTGAACCTGTTCCCGGACCACGCGCCGAAGACGGTCGCGAACTTCGTCGGGCTCGCGGAGGGCACCAAGGAGTACACCCAGCCGAACGCGGCGGGCACGGACTCCGGCCCGTTCTACGACGGCTCGATCTTCCACCGGGTCATCGACGGCTTCATGCTGCAGGGCGGCGACCCGACCGGCACCGGCCGCGGCGGCCCGGGCTACAAGTTCGGCGACGAGTTCCACCCGGAGCTGCAGTTCAGCAAGCCGTACCTGCTGGCCATGGCGAACGCCGGGCCCGGCACGAACGGCTCGCAGTTCTTCATCACCGTCGCGCCGACGACCCACCTGAACTTCCGGCACACGATCTTCGGCGAGGTGGCCGACCAGGAGTCGCGCACCGTCGTCGACACGATCGCGCGCACCTCGACCGGCCCGGCGGACCGCCCGCTGACCGACATCGTGATCGAGAAGGTCACGGTCGAGCACTGAGGCTTATTCTGGTTAGGCCGCCACGCCCCGCGCGCGAACCGCAGGTCAGAGCGAAGTCGTGTGGCGGCCGACGGCTGAATAAGCCTCACTGACAGCTGCTTCGCAGGGGTTTCGGTAGGTTGGTGTCATCGTGAACCAACCGCCGAACCCCGCCGCCGAGCAAGCCGCGCTGCCCGGGTGCTGGTGGCACCCGAACCGCCCGACCGGGTTGAGCTGTTCCCGGTGCGGGCGTCCGGCGTGCCCGGATTGTCTCCGCGAAGCCCCCGTCGGCTTCCAGTGCACCGACTGCGTCCACGCAGGCGGCCAGGAGCAGCGCCGTCAGCACCGCGGCTACCAGGAAGCCGGCCTCGGCCAGCGGACGGTCTTCGGCGCGCGGCTCTCGCAGTCGGTGCTCGTCACCCAGGTCATCCTCGCGGTGAACGTCCTGGTCTACCTCTTCACGGTCTTCCAGGCGCAGAGCCTCAACGACAACGACGCCTCGAACGCCTTCCAGCGCGGCAGCCTGTACGTCACCGCGACCCTGGGCCACGGCGAGTGGTGGCGGATCGTGACCAGCGGCTTCCTGCACTACGGGCCGATCCACATCGCGGTCAACATGTTCTCGCTGTGGATGATGGGCCGGGCGCTGGAGCAGGTCTGCGGCCGCGGCCGCTACCTCGCGCTCTACTTCATCTCGATGCTCGGCGCGTCCGCCGCCGTCCTGCTCTTCGACCAGTCGGGGCCGCCGACGGTCGGGGCGTCCGGGGCGCTGTTCGGCCTGATGGGCGCGTACGCCGTGCTCGTGCTGAAGCTGCGGCTGAACCCGACCGGGCTGATCATCACCCTCGCGCTGAACGCGTTCATCACCTTCGGCATCTCGGGCATCTCGATCTGGGCGCACGTCGGCGGCCTGGTAACCGGCGCCCTGGTCACGGTCGCGCTGCTCTACGCCCCGCAGGTCAACCAGGCCCGGTGGCAGGCCATCGGCCTCACGATCATCGCGCTCGCGATCGTCGGCCTGGTGGCGTACGCGGCGAGCCAGTTCGGCACGGCGAGCTGCGGGTTCGTCCCGTACCGGGGCGTCCCGACGTACTTCTGCGCCTAGGCTCGCAGCGTGCTGAGGACGTCCAGGACGTCCCGCGGGTCCTCGCCGAGGTCCAGCCACCCGAAGACGTACAGCTCGTCCTCGTGCTCGATTTCGAGCGTGACGCCGTCGCGGCCCAGCCGGCGGGTGGTGCGCAGCCGGGTGCGGGTCTGCGCCCAGGAGAGCCGGTGCGTGCCGCCCAGCGTCCGGGCGACCAGGCCGTCGGGGCCCGCCGCCAGCCGCGGCCGGACGACGGTGGCGTGCACGGCGAACGCGCCGACGGCCACCGCGGCGAGGGCGAACAGCACCAGCCCGCCGCGGTCGCCGGTCAGCGCGTCGGCCACGACACCGGCCAGCAGCAACGCCGTGACCGCCCACGCCGATACCACAACCGCCTGGCGAGGCGCCCACGAGGTGGGGTAGTTATCCACAGGGGTTATCCACACTGGGGATGAGTCACACTGCTGTAATTCGGCGTCAAGCGGCCGTTCGGAGTAATTGTCAACGCCAGCGCATGGTCATCAGCAGACCCGCGATCATCAGCGCGAACCCGCCGGCGAAGTTCCAGTTGCCCAGGTCGGCCATCCAGGAGATCTTGTCCCCGGCGATGTAGTTGACCAGCAGCCACACCAGTCCCACGAGCATCAGCCCGAACATGGGGATCTTCCAGGCGAGGCCGGTGGGGCCGGCGGCCCGCACCTTCACCGGCGTGCGCCGGTCGGCGGGCGGGGTGTACGCCGTCTTCTTGCGGACCTTGGACTTGGGCATCGTGTGTTCCTCGCGGTGCTCTTCGGGCTCGTCTGGTGGCGATGTCCCGCTGAGGGTGCGCAACCAGCGCCACGTGCACACGTTAACGTAAACGACCGCAGGAAAGCAGCGGCCAGGAGTGGTCGGATTTCCCGGACCGTGACAACGGCGTCACCCAGGTGAACCTTATTCAGCCGTCGGCCGGCGCGAGGGTCACCACAGGTGGCAACGTGCGGTCCGTGGCGCCGTCCTAACCAGAATAAGGTTCAGGCTTCGACGCGGCTTGAGAGGAGCTTGCGTGGCTACGCGCGAAGGACCGGATGACGACCGGCGCAGATACCCCGGTCAGCCCATGCCGCCGCGTCGTCCCGGCCCGGCGCCCCGCGGCCAGCAGCCGCCCCCGCGCGGCCCCCAGGGCCAGCCGCCCCGGCGTCCGCAGGGTCCGCCGCCCCGCCGCTACGCCAGCCCGCCTCCGCCGCCGGGAGCGAACGAAGAGACCGTCATCTTCGCCCCGGTCGGCAAGGGCGGCACGGCGACCAAGGAGAAGCCCGGCCCCGCCCCGCTGGGCAAGGGCGGCGTCGCGATCCGGACCGCCGGCGAAATCCTCATCACGCTCGGCCTGGTCGTGCTGCTGTTCATGGTCTACGAGCTCTACGTGACCGACCTGTTCTCGGCGGGCAAGCAGTCCGAGGCGAGCGACCAGCTCGACGGCGAGTGGGCGCACGACCGCACGCTGCACCCCGAGCTGGTCGACGGCAAGGCGTTCGCCCGCATCCACATCCCCAGCTTCGGCGTCGACTACAACTTCACGATCCAGGAGGGCACCGACGACGCCGCCCTCGAGGTCGGCCCCGGCCACTACAAGGGCACGTCGCTGCCCGGCGAGCCCGGCAACTTCGCCGTGGCCGGCCACCGCGTCGGCAAGGGTGCCCCGTTCAACGACCTGGACAACCTCTCCTCTTGTGACCAGATCGTGATCGAAACCTCCACCGACTTCTACATCTACAAGGTCCTGCCCTACGACGACGAGGTGAAGGACTGGGCCGGGGCCAAGGGCGCCGACCCCAAGTGCAAGGGCGTCTCGACCCTGCGCGACCCGAACGCCGAGGACGGCGGCCCGTACAGCGAGACGGTCGGCCGCAAGGTCGTGCTGCCCAGCAACGGCGCCGCGGTGAACCCGGTCCCGTACAAGGGCGCGGACGTGCTGCCGAAGGCCCAGCAGGCGGCCCTGCTCACGCTCACCACCTGCCACCCCCAGTTCTCCGCCCGCGAGCGGCTCATCATCACGTCGGTGCTGACCCAGCAGGTGCCGAAGAACCAGGTCAAGGACTACGGCGACCTGCTGTCGAAGATCGGGGAAGCCTGATGTACGCCTGGATCTGGCGGAAGCTGCCGGGCCCGTTCGCGGCGAAGCTGACGATCGCGGTCGTGCTGGCGCTCGGCGTGGTGGCGCTGCTGATGTTCGTGGTGTTCCCGTGGCTGGAGCCGCGGCTGTGGTTCAACGAGGTCGCGGTCAACTGACGCGGAACCGCCCGGGGCCGCGGTCCGTTCCCCCTCCAGGGAGAGGGGGGACCGGAGTGAAGACACGTCAGAAGGATCGCCACAACCCGCCGCCGGAAGACCCGTGGAACGAGATCCGGCCGGGTCTCTGGATGGGTGGCCACGTCCGGGCCGGTGAGATCCCGGTCGTGGTCGGGCGCGAGTTCGACCTCGTGCTGAGCCTGTACCAGCGTGCCGGCCACGGCCCGGCACCCGGCGTCGAGCACCACTTCGCCGAGATGCCGGACGGGCCGCTGACCGAGGCGCAGATCGGCGAGGTCGAACGCTTCGCCGGGCTGGCGGCCGAGGCGGTCCGCGCGGGCCGGGCGACCCTGGTCCGCTGCCACGCCGGGCAGAACCGATCCGGTCTGGTCGTCGCCCAGGCGCTGGTCGAACTGGGGATGGACCTGACGGTGGCGATCGCCCTGATCCGGCAGCGGCGCGGACCGGGGGCGCTGAGCAACCAGCTGTTCGTGCAGTACCTGGAAAGCGGCCTGCCGATCGCCCGGCTGCTCAGCGACCTCGGTTCCTGAGCGCTAGCAGTCCCGCAGTTCCGGGCTCTGGTTGAGCAGCTGGCCCCGCGGAGAGACGAACGCCCGGTACCGCTCACCGTCCACTTCGGACTGGCGGAACACCGCCACCCGGTGGCAGTTCTGGAACGCCAGCTTGACGCCGAAGTGCCGTTCGAGGCCGCCGCGGATCGCGTCCGAGGCCAGGGCCCGCAGCAGCTGGCCGCGGGCCGCCTCGCTCGGGGGTGGCGTCTCGTTGTCGGCGAAGCCGGTGCCCTCGGCGTCGGCGATGACGCCGGTGATGACTTCCCAGGCGTAGGGCAGGGATTCCTTGACGCACGCGACGAACTCGGCGTCGGTGACCTCGCCGCGCTCGGCCTTCTCCAGCAGCGCGGGTGACACGTCCAGGGACATCGAACCTCCAGTTTGAGCAGGGCCACCCTCCTGGCTACCGGCCGGGTGGCCCCTTCACAAGAGAAAACGATGATCATCACCACTTTGGCGGAAGGGCTCACTCCCAGCGGAACAACCGGGCCGCCAACGCCGTGCCGAGCACCGCGAACGCGGCGAGCGCGGCCAGCTGCAGCGGCTGCACGCCGGTGCCGACCCAGGTGTCCTGCAGCGGCTGCGGACCCGGCGGGACGTAGTCGCCGATCCGCTGCAGCACGGACGGCAGCAGCGGCCGCGGGAGGTAGACGCCGCCGAAGAACATGATCGGGACGAACGTGACCATCGCCAGGCCGTTCGCGCTCTTGGCCGTGCCCGCGACCGACGCCGTGATCAGGCCGAGCGCGAACGTCGAGACCACGCCGAGCAGCAGCGTCACCACGAACATCAGCGGGTGCTTCGGCAGCGGGACGTCGTAGACGGCGTTGGCCAGGCCGAGCACCAGCGCGATGCCCGCCAGCGCCACCACCACGTGGATCACCAGCTGGGCCACCAGCAGGTTGGCCGGGTGCACCGGGGTCGTGGCGAGCCGGCGCAGCACGCCCTGCTCGCGGTAGGCCGCGACGGCGGCCGGGATCGACTGCAGGGCCAGCATCGCCAGGCTGATGACCACCAGCGACGGCACCCACGCATCGATGAACCGGTAGCCGCCCGCCGCGTCGCTCGGCTTGGTCATGCCCGGGATCGCGCCGACCGCGAGCAGCAGGATCGACGGCAGCAGGACGCCGGCGATCGCCATGAACGGCGACCGGAGGAAGATCTTCGCCTCGGTCGCGGTGATCTTGGTGAAGGTGCTCATCGGGCGCTCCTGGTCAGCGAGACGAATGCATCGTCCAAAGTGGAGGCTCCGGCGGCGGCGCGGAGCTCGGTCGGGGTGCCGGTGGCGACCACGCGGCCGGCGTCGAAGATCGCGACGCGGTCGCACAGGCGCTCGGCCTCGTCCATGAAGTGGGTGACCAGCAGGACCGTCACGCCGGTGGCGCGGACGCCTTCGACGAGCTGCCACGTTTCGCGGCGGGCGTGCGGGTCGAGCCCGGTGGTCAGCTCGTCGAGGATCGCCAGCTCGGGCCGGCCCACCAGCGCCAGCGCGATCGAAACGCGCTGCTTCTGGCCGCCGGACAGCTTCCCGAAGTAGCTGCGGGCGTGGTCGCGCAGGTCCAGCTGGTCGAGCAGGACGTCGATGTCGGCGGGCTGCGGGTAGAAGGACGCGAACAGCTCCAGCGCCTCGCGCACCCGCAGCTTGGCCGGCAGCTGGCTCTCCTGCAGCTGGACGCCGACGCGGCGGGTCAGCTCGGGGTGGTCGGCCGCCGGGTCGAGGCCGAGCACGGAGATCGTGCCGCCGTCGGCGCGGCGCAGGCCCTGGAGGCATTCGACGGTGGTCGTCTTCCCGGCGCCGTTCGTGCCGAGGATGCCGAAGATTTCGCCGCGCTCGACGGTGAACGAAACGCCGTCGACCGCGACCCGGTTGCCGTACTGCTTGCGGAGGTCGGTGACTTCGATGAGTGGCATGGCAATCAAGCTACGAACCGGCGGCCGCGGCCGTAATGACGCTGAAACCCCAGCTCAGGTAGCGTTTTGCTGAAGCCGGGGTGGGGCTGGGCCCACCCCGTTCGTGGGGCTTCGGGCAGTGCGCTCGCGCAGGCGGTTCGGCGAAGATCCCGGGGGAAGGAGGTGCCGGATGACGTACCTGCGTGCGCTTTGCCGAGCGCTGGCGCTGGCC
This sequence comes from Amycolatopsis vancoresmycina, assembly GCF_000716785.1. Taxonomy (GTDB): domain Bacteria; phylum Actinomycetota; class Actinomycetes; order Mycobacteriales; family Pseudonocardiaceae; genus Amycolatopsis; species Amycolatopsis vancoresmycina. The sequence continues at coordinate 277,606 of NZ_JNYY01000002.1, read as the reverse complement.
GCGTTCTCGTTGCTCAGCTGGATCGACGTGCTGGTCGAGCTGGTCGCGTTCGGGCTGCTGTGCGGCGGGCTGGTCTTCTTCCTCGGCCCGGCCGTCGTGTGGACGCGCGGCCGGTCGGCGGTGGCGCGGACGCTCGCCGCGCGCTGGTGCGACGTCGAGATCGAGGCGCCCTACCGGCCCGAGCCGCCCGAACCGGTCCGGGAGCGCGACGGCTGGTACCGCGACGGCAACCAGCTCTACAAGCGGGCGTTCTGGATCCGCTGGCAGCACCGCCTGACGTGGGCGCTGGAGGACCCGGCCGCGGGCCGCGAGTTCGGCTGGCAGCTGGTGAACCCGCTGGTCACGCTGCTGCTGCCGGTGGCCGTCCTGCTCGGCGGGCCGCGGGTGCTGCGCGGCTACGGCCGGTGGACGCGCTGGTGGATCGGGCCACGGCCGCCGGCCGAGCCGCGCCGGAACTGGCTGCACCGGCACCTCGAATCGCTCGGTCAGCAGGTGGGCCTGTTCGCGGCTTCGGTGGTGCACTTCGTGTTCTCGATGGTGCAGCTGATCGTCATCGTCGGAGCGCCGCCGCTGGCCGCCCGGGTCGTGTTGTGGAACCGGACGATCACCGACACCCTGCGGCGCGAGGCCGGGAACTGGACGGGCGTGCGGATCGCGCGGCCGTACCTGCCGCCGCCCGCCCTGCCGGTGCCCCGCGCCGACGGGCTCTACCAGGTCGGCAGGCAGTTGTACGAGGACCCGTTCTGGCCGGTCCAGCAGGCCCGGATGCGGTGGATCCTGCGCGACCGGGCCACCTGGCGCGATCTCGCCGGTGGCGTTCTCTGCCCGCTCGTTTCGTTCGTGCTGATCCTGCCGACGGTGGCGCTGGTCGGCCGGGGCGTCATCGGCCTCGGGGCGCTGTGGATCTGGCGGCCGTTCGTGTCGCCGCGCATCGACTGGTTCCCGTTCCCCGCGGTGTCGACGCACCTGGGTGCCCTGGCGCAGACGCCGGTGCTGCTGGCGATGGTCGTCGCCGGGTTGCTGCCGACGACCTGGCTCGCCCGGCAGCAGGCGCTCTTCCTGCGGGTGTGGCTCGGGCCGACCGAGTCGACCCGGCTCGCTCAGCGCGTCGAACGGCTGAAGCAGACCCGGTCCGACGTCACGGTGACGCAGGCGGCGGAGCTGCGCCGGATCGAGCGCGACCTGCACGACGGCATCCAGTCGCGGCTCGTCGCGATGGGCATGAAGCTCGGCGCGGTCGAGGCACTGGTGGACACCGACCCGGCGGCCGCGAAACGGCTGGCGGCGGAGCTGCGGGCGGCGTCGTCGGAAGCGCTCACCGAGCTGCGGGTGCTGATCCGCGGCATCCACCCGCCGGTGTTGTCGGAACGCGGGCTGCTGGACGCCGTCCGTGCGCTGGCCATGGACAGCCCGCTGAAGTCCGAGGTCACCGGCTCGCTGCCGGGACGCGTCGAGGAGCCGGTGGAGGCGTGCGTGTACTTCGCGGTGTCGGAACTGCTGGGCAACGCGGCGAAGCACGGCGCGAAACGGGTGTCGATCGACGTGGCCTTCGCCGACGATGTCCTGACGGTCGTGGTGACCGACGACGGTCCGGGCGGCGCGAACCCGGCCGGGGGTTCGGGACTGCGGGGAATCGAGCGCCGGCTGGGTGGCTTCGACGGTAGGTTGACGCTGACCAGCCCGATCGGCGGCCCGACGAAGGCGACCCTGGAGATCCCGTGTCAGCTCGACCTCGCACCCTCGTCGCCGAAGACCAGTACCTCCTCCGAGACGGCCTGACCCACCTGCTGACCGCACACGGTTTCGACGTCGTCGCGGCGGTCGGCAGCGGTCCGGAGCTGGTGGCCGCTCTGCGCGCGGAACGCCCCGATGTGTCCATTGTGGACGTCCGGATGCCGCCGACGAACACCGACGAGGGCCTGCAGGCCGCGCTGTCAGCCCGCCGGGACATCCCCGGGCTGCCGATCCTCGTGCTGTCCCAGCACGTCGAGCAGCTGTACGCGCGCGAGCTGCTCGCCGACGGCACCGGCGCGATCGGCTACCTGCTGAAGGACCGCGTGTTCAACGCCGAGCAGTTCATCGACGCGGTCCGCCGGGTCGCCGCCGGCGGCACGGTGATGGACCCCGAGGTGATCGCGAAACTGGTGGCGGGCAACGCCTCCGACCCCCTCGCCGCGCTGACCCCGCGCGAGCGCGAGGTCCTGTCGCTGATGGCGGAGGGTTGTTCGAACGCCGCGATCGCCGCGAAGCTGCACTTCAGCGAGGGCGCGGTGGGCAAGCACACGGCGAACATCTTCGCCAAGCTCGACATCGCGGCCTCGGACGACACCAACCGCCGCGTCCTGGCCGTCCTCGCCTACCTCGGCGCGAGCTGAGCCGCAAGACAGCTGGTCTGCCGCGGCTTGTCGTGAGTGGTAAGGCGGGTTCTAACCCGCCTTACCACTCACGAGCCACCTGATCAGCCGCGCGAGACTCGGGTCATCTCGTCGCGCTCGACCACCTTGATGCGCTCGCGGCCCGCCGCCGCACCCAGGGCCTTCTCGTGGGCGTCCAGGCGGCCCCAGCCGTCCCACGTCGTGAACGGGATGCCGCGCGTCTCGAGGAAGTCGAGGATCGCGTCCGGTGACGCGTACTTCGGGGCCGACAGCGTGTCGGCGTCCGCCAGGAGGCTGGCGATCGTCTCGGCCGCGTCGCCCTTCGTGTGGCCGATCAGGCCGATCGGGCCGCGCTTGATCCAGCCCGTCACGTACACGCCCGGCAGCTGGTTCTCGTCCAGGTCCAGCACGCGGCCCGCCTGGTTCGGCACCACGCCTGACACGTGGTCGAACGGCAGCTCCGGCAGGTGCGACGACAGGTAGCCGACCGCCCGGTACACCGCCTGGACGTCCCAGTCGTGGAACTCGCCGGTGCCGCGGACGGAACCGTCGCCGGTCAGTTCGGTCCGTTCGGTGCGCAGGCCGCTCACCCGGCCGTCCGTCCCCAGCACTGAAACCGGCGAGTGGAAGAAGTGCAGGTGCAGCCGTCGCGGGCGGGTGCCCGGCTCGCGGATCGCCCACTCCTGCAGCGTCTTCACGACCATGTCGATCTGCTTGGACGCCCGCAGCGCGGCGACGCTGCCTTCGTCGAACTCGATGTCCTCGGGGTACACGATGACCTCGACGTTCGGCGAGTGGTCCAGCTCCCGCAGCTCCAGCGGGGTGAACTTCGCCTGTGCCGGGCCGCGGCGGCCGAACACGTGCACGTCGGTCACCGGGCTCTGGCGCAGGCCCTGGTAGACGTTGTCCGGGATGTCGGTGGTCAGCAGCTCGTCGGCCGTCTTCGCCAGGATCCGGGCCACGTCCAGTGCGACGTTCCCGACGCCGAGCACCGCGACCGAGGACGCGGTCAGCGGCCAGGTGCGCGGGACGTCCGGGTGGCCGTCGTACCAGGAGACGAAGTCGGCGGCGCCGTGGCTGCCGTCGAGGTCGATGCCCGGGATGTCGAGCGCGCGGTCGGCGGACGCGCCGGTCGAGAAGATCACCGCGTCGTAGAACTCGCGCAGCTCGTCGAGCTTGATGTCGGTGCCGTAGTCGATGTTGCCCAGCAGCCGGACGTTCGGCTTCGAGAGCACCTTCTCCAGCGCCGTGACGATCCCCTTGATGCGCGGGTGGTCGGGCGCGACGCCGTACCGGATCAGCCCGAAGGGCGCGGGCATGCGTTCGAAGAGGTCGATCGTCACGTCGGCGTCGGACTTGTCCAGGATGTCGGCGGCGTAGATCCCGGCCGGACCGGCACCCACCACGGCTACACGAAGAGAACGGCTCACCCGACCCACGGTAAGTTAGGATCACCTAACCTAAAATGTGATTTGGCGTACGGTCCACCAGGTGGGAGCCGGTAAGCTCGGCGCCATGCGCGTTCTCGTCGTCGACAACTACGACAGCTTCGTCTACAACCTGGTCCAGTACCTGGCCCAGCTCGGCGCCGACTGCACGGTCTGGCGCAACGACGTCGTGGACCTCGACCGCGTGCCCGAATTCGACGCCGTGCTTGTCTCTCCCGGCCCGGGCACGCCCGAACGCGCTGGTCAGAGCATGGACGTCATCCGCAAGTGCGCCGAGACGCGCACTCCGATGCTCGGCGTCTGCCTCGGCCACCAGGCCCTCGGGGTCGTCTACGGCGCGACCGTCGACCGCGCGCCCGAGCTGCTCCACGGCAAGACGAGCCAGGTCCGCCACGAAGGCGCCGGCATCCTCAAGGACCTGCCGGAAGAGTTCACGGCCACCCGGTACCACTCCCTGACCGTGGTGCCCGACACGATTTCCGACGACGTCTTCGAGATCACCGGCCGCACCGAGTCCGGCATCGTGATGGGCATGCGCCACCGCGAGCTGCCGCTGGAAGGCGTCCAGTTCCACCCCGAATCGGTGCTCACCGAGGGCGGTCACCGGATGCTGGCGAACTGGCTGGCCGCGGCCGGCCACCCGGTCGATCCGGCCCGGGTCGACGAGCTCGAGCGGGCGACCAAGGCGCTCCAGAAGGCCGCTGTTGCGTGATCCGGCTCGCGGGGGTCGGCAAGCGGTACGGGCGCGGTGACTTCGTCCTCCACGACGTCGACCTGACCGTCGAGCCCGGGCACGTCGTCGGCATCCTCGGCAGCAACGGTTCGGGAAAGTCGACGCTGCTGCGGATCATGGCCGGCGTCTCGCACGCGACCACCGGGACCCTCACCGGCACCCCGCGGATCGGCTACCTCCCGGACCGCTTCCCGGCCGGTCAGCGCATGGGCGCGCGGGCGTACCTGCGGCACATGGCCCGCATCCACGGCCTGGCCGACCTCTCGGTGATCGATCCGCTGCTCGAACGGCTCGCGCTCGTCGGCGGCCCGACGGCCCCGCTGCGCACGCTGTCGAAGGGCAACGCGCAGAAGGTCGGGCTCGCGCAGGCCGTGATGGTCCGCCCCGACCTGCTGATCCTCGACGAGCCGTGGAGCGGGCTCGACGTCGGGACGCACGCGATCCTCGGCGAGCTCGTCGCCGAGACGCGGGCGCGCGGGGCGAGCGTCGTGTTCACCGACCACCGGCCGCAGGTGGTGCACGACCACGCCGACGTCGTCCACCTCATGAACGAAGGCAGGCTGACGGCCGAGAGCGCCGAGCCGACCACCCGGATCGTGCTGCGCGGCGGCGGAAGCGGCTGGGCGGGCGAGCCCGGTGTGCGGCACGCGGTGGTGGAAGGCACGCAGGTGGTGCTCACGGTCGAGATCGCCGCGGTGGACGCGGTGCTGGTGCGCGCGTTGAAGGACGGCTGGTCGGTGCGGGAGGTGGCGCCGTGCTCGCCCTGACGCGGTACTACCTGGCGCTGCTCGGCCATTCGCAGCGGTACCTGCCGGCGTTGCTGGCGTACCTCGCGCTGTGCGTGATCCTCTACGCCGACCCGCATTCGCCGCCGCTGCCGCTGTTCGGCATCAGCGCGGGCGGGTTGCTGGTTGTCTCGTGCTGGCTGACGATCGCCCTGCTCGACATCGAAGACCCGGTGCAGCGCCTGGTGACGTTGAGCCACGCCCGGCAGTGGCGCCGGATGATCACCGGCGCGGTGCTGACGGTGCTGGCCTGCTCCCTGGTCCTCACGGCGATCACCGAAGTGTGGTCGGCGATCAAGTCGTTCAAGGTGCAGCCGTCGGCGCTGGGGATCGGGCTGCTCGCGCACCTCGCGTGCGCGCTGCTGGGGATCGCCATCGCGCTGCCGTGCTCGCGGCTGCTGGTGCACCGCATCGGCTGGACGGTCCTGGCGGCGGTGATCACCCTCGTCGTCGTGCTGCTGGCGAAGATTCCGCTGGTCCACCCGCTGCTGCACGCGCTGACGGACGACGAACCGGTCGGCGGGCCGCTGGTGTTGGCCCTGGTGACGTCGGTGGTGGTGCTGGCCGCCAGCTTCTTCGCCGTTTCGGCTTTGGTTCGCCGGCGCTCCTGACTGCAAATTGCAATCGTCAAATTCTTCACCGGGGTTCCGGCGGGACCGCGCGGCCGACTAAGGTTCGTGGCCTCTCCGGTTCTGCGTGAAGGGAGCTCGGGTGACGGCTGGGATCGTCGCGATCACCGTGCCAAACTCCGAAGGCGAGCTTCCGGAGCTCGCCGCCTGGTTGCGCGGCGAAGACGAACTGCGCGGCCGCGTGCAGGTCTTCGACGCCGTCGTGGTCGGGGTGTCGAGCAACTCCGCGGCGGCTTTCTGCCGTTCGCTGTTCGCGTGGCTGACGCGGGGAGCGGGCAGCGTCTCGCTGAAGGTGAAGCGCTCGGGCGCCGCCGAGGAGCTGCAGCTCGACTGCGGTGCCGCGAGCGACGCCGATCAGGTGCTCGGTGCGGTGCAGGGATTCCTCGACAAAGCGTGACCCAGGAAGGCATCCCACGCCGGGCTTGAGACGGTGAGATGTCCGGCCGCGCGGTCCTTCGTGTCACGGACACCGACGGCCGGACCGGCGAACGCGATCTCGACGCACTCGCCACCGTTGCTGCTGCTGTAGCTGCTCTTGAACCAGATCGGGGACTCGGGGGCTGTCATCACACACCCCTTCAGGTGGCGTTCTACTTGTAGGACTCTGCCACCTTAGCGAGCAACTTGCGGGACGCTTCCGGGTCCAGTGCGGCATCCCGCAGCCGCCCGTAAACGACGCTGTACTGGGTGAACTCCTCCGGCTCCTTGAGGTAGGTCGCGCCGAAGAGGTCCTCCAGGTAGACCGTCGAGAAGTTCTGCTCCTGCAGGCGGAACAGCGAGAAAGCCGACGGCATTGTGATCCGGTCGGGCACCGAGAACGGCAGCACGCGAATCGTGATGTTCGGCCGGTTCGATGCGGTGACCAGGTGCTGCAACTGCTCGCGCATGATCGCCTTGCTGCCCTGAACACGCCGAAGAACCGCTTCGTTGAGCAGCATGTCGAACCGGAGCGATGGTCGGCCGTTGCGTTTCAGCACCGTCTGGCGGCCAAGCCGGGTCTCCACCTGCTTGTCGATCAACCGCGGGTCGGCTTCGGGTTCCCAAGCCAGGATGTTCGACCTCGCGTAAGCCTCGGTCTGGAGCAAGCCGTGCACGCTCTCGACCTGATAGGTGCGGATTTCCGTCGCATCCCACTCCAGCGCGAGGAACCGGCGGAACCAGTCCGGCACCGCGTCACGCTCGGCGGCCTTCCGCCGACGCCGCCGTTTCGGCTGGGCCTCGGCCAGCGCCACCAGGTAATCCCGCTGCTCCGGCGTCGCGCGGTAGAACTCCGCGAGCTTCCGGATGTCCTCCGGATCCGCGGTCTGGTTGCCGTTCTCCAGCTTCGAGAGCTTCGGCGTGTGCGCGTTGATCGCCGCGCACGCCTCCAGCGCGGTGAACCCGGCCTCTTCACGCAGCCGGCGCAGCTCGATGCCCAGCTGCGTCTTCAGCAGCTCGGGATCCGACGGGATATGCATGCGCAGACACTACCAGTTGCTTAAGGAGAAAGTTTCTCGGTAAGGTCTTTCCATGAGCACTGACCGCACACCGTACCAGCGCGTGATCGAGGAGCTGGCCCTCGCCGGAAAGCCCAGGTTGTTCACGGTCTTCGGCACGTCGAACCACCTCGACGGCGCACCCCTGATCGGCTGGGGCATCGAGCTGCAGGACGGCGGCGGTGCCCTCTTCCGGTACAGCGGGCAGCGCTCGATTCACTCGTCCGATACCGCGGAACGGCTGCTGCGCGTCCAGCGGCGGCTCGGGGACGTCGAACTGCGCTGGCTCGACCACTGAAAAGGCCCGCACGGCGAACCGTGCGGGCCTCCTTCACAGCACCTCGGTCAGGGACCGGAGGTCTTCGTCGGCGACGTCGGGAACAACGGCTCCGAGACGTTGACGTTGACCGTCTGGTTCTTGTCGATCATGGTGCCCGGCCGGGGGCTCTGGCCGGTGATCGTGCCCTCCGGCTGCCCGCTCGTCCGGTCCGCCTTCTGGTTCAGCTGGCCGCTCCAGCCCATGCTCTGCAGCTTGGCCTGCGCGTCCTCGAACGTCATCCCGACCAGGCTCGGCATCTGGATCTGCGTCGGCTGGGACTGGTCGGGGCCCGTCGACACGGTCAGCGTGATCGTCTCGCCCACCGCCAGCTGGCCGCCGTTCGGGTTCTGGGTGATGACCGAGTCCTTCGGCACCGTGTCCGACGGCTGCTCGTTCTTCTTCGTCTTCCAGCCCGCGCCCTCGAGCGCCGCCTTGGCCTGCGCGTACGGCTTGCCGGTGAAGTCGGTGACCGTCTTGAGCTGCTTCGACTTGCCCACCGTGATCTTCACGCTGGAGCCTTGATCGACCTCGGTCCCCGAGGCGGGGTTCTGGTTCTGCACCAGGCCGGCCTGGTTCGGGTCGTCGACCTCGATCTCGCCGACGGTCGGGTCGAGCGTCAGCTTCGCGTCCTTCAGCGCCTGCTCGGCTTGGGCGGGCGTCTTGTTCTTCAGGTCCGGCACGCTGGCCTTGCCCGGTGCGACCCCGACCCACAGCGTGATCTTCTGGCTGGTGGCGACCTGCGTCCCGACCGAGGGGTCGATCTTGATGACGCGGTTGATGTCGCCGTCGCCGCACTGCGGGCTGCCGTCGGTCGGCTGGACGCCGCAGGTGACCTGCTTCTGCTCGATCGTGCCGTTGAAACCCTTGCCGTTCAGCGTTTCGCGGGCCTGGGGAACCGTCTGGTGCAGCACGTCCGGGACCGCGACCAGCGTTGCGTCGTTGCCCTTGAACGAGCCCGCCAGCCACATGATCAGCAGCACCGCGCCCAGCACGAACACCGCTGCGACGGCGGCCAGGATCGTGCGGCGACGGCGCTTGGCCCGCGGGTCCTCGTCGTCCGGCTCGGGGTACTCCTCGTAGCGCTGCGGCTGCCGCCGGTCGGCGTTCATCACCTGCGTGCGCTCGTCCTCGGACATCACCATCGGCGCCGCCGGGCGCTGGCCCGACAGGGTGCGCACCAGGTCCGAGCGCATCTCCGCCGCCGACTGGTAGCGGTTCGCCGGGCCCTTGGCCAGCGCCTTCAGCACCACCGCGTCCAGCTCCGGCGCCACCGCCGGGTTCACCGACGACGGCGGGTTCGGGTCCTCCCGGACGTGCTGGTAGGCCACCGCGACCGGGGAGTCACCGGTGAACGGCGGCTCGCCGGTGATGAGCTCGTACAGCACGCAGCCGGCCGCGTAGACGTCCGAACGCGCGTCGACCGACTCGCCGCGGGCCTGCTCCGGCGAGAGGTACTGCGCGGTGCCGATCACCGCGGCCGTCTGGGTCATGGCGGACTGGCCGTCGTGCATCGCGCGCGCGATGCCGAAGTCCATCACCTTGACCGCGCCGTTCTTCGTGATCATCACGTTGGCCGGCTTGACGTCGCGGTGCACGATGCCGTGGCGGTGCGAGAAGTCCAGCGCCGCGCAGACGTCGGCCATGACCTCCATCGCCCGCTTCTGCGACATCGGGCCTTCGGTCTTGACGATGTCGCGCAGCGTCCGGCCTTCGACGTACTCCATGACGATGTACGGCAGCGGCCCGAAATCGGTGTTGGCTTCACCCGTGTCGTAGACCGCGACGATCGCCGGGTGGTTCAGCGCGGCGGCGTTCTGCGCCTCCCGGCGGAAGCGCTCCTGGAACTGCGGGTCCCTGGCGAGGTCGGCACGGAGGATCTTGATCGCGACTTCCCGGCCGAGACGCACGTCGTGGCCGTGGTGGACCTCGGACATGCCTCCGTAGCCGAGCGTTTCGCCCAGCTCGTACCGGTTGGAGAGCAGTCTGGGTGTGCTCATCTCTGGATGCCGTTCCATTCCGTCCAAGGTGTGGTCATGATGCCTTGCCGGCCATCGTCGGTCGTGCCGGGAGTGTCCGCGGGGTAGACGCTCGAGGACTGTTCCGCGGGCACCTGTCTGCCCGGGACCACCTGGCTCTGCGTCTGGGTGTTGTGCGGCGGCGCACCGTTGCCGCCGCCCAGCATCTTGGCCACGAGCACGATCCCCGCCACCAGGACAACGAGCAGGATCGCCGCGAGGAGCGCCCACCAGCCCCACTGCGTCTTCTTCCGGGCCGCGGGCAGCATGACCTGCCGCGGAGCCGGCCGGGACGGCGGGCCGATCGCGACCATCGGGTTCATCGCCGGCGACGGCGGGCCGCCCGGCATCGGCTGCTGCTGCGGGGGAAGCTGCTGCTGCGGGATCGGCACCGGCATCGACGGGGGCGGCGGCTGCTGGGGCACCTGCTGCGGCACCACCGGCTGCTGGCCCGTCGTGTAGGTGGCGTTGACCAGCCCGGACGGCGTCGGCAGCGGCAGCCCGGCGCGGACCGCGGCGACGGCGGAGGCGAACTCGCCGCCGTTGTTGTAGCGCTGCCGCGGGTCCTTGACCAGGGTCGCCTCGATCACCGCACGCGCCGCGGGCGGCACGTCCGGCGGCAGCGGCGGCGCGATGTCGCGGATGTGCATCATCGCGACCGTCACGGCGTTCTCGGACAGGAACGGCCGGTGCCCGGCGAGGCACTCGTACCCGCACACCGCCAGCGAGTAGACGTCGGACGCCGGCTCCGCGGGCTGCCCGAGCGCCTGCTCCGGCGCGATGTAGTGGGCGGTGCCCATGACCATCCCGGACCGGGTGACCGGGGCCGCGTCGGCCGCCTTCGCGACGCCGAAGTCGGTGATCTTCACCTGGCCGGCCGACGTCACGAGGATGTTGCCCGGCTTGACGTCGCGGTGGACCAGGCCGTGCGAGTGCGCCGCCTGCAGCGCGTTGCCCGCCTGCTCCAGCATGTCGAGCGTGAACTCCGCCGACAGCCGCCCGTGCTTGGCCAGCAACCCGGCCAGCGGGTCGCCGTCGACGAGCTCCATCACCAGGTACGCGATCGACAGGTCGCCGTCGAGGATGGTCTCGCCGTAGTCGTGCACCGCGGCGATGCCGGGGTGGTTCAGCGACGCCGTCATCCGCGCTTCCGTGCGGAAGCGGTGGAGGAACTCGGCGTCGCCGGAGAGCTCGGTCTTCAGGATCTTGACGGCGACAGTCCGGTCCAGCCGGGTGTCACTGGCCTGCCAGACCTCGCCCATCCCGCCGACGGCGATCCGGCTCGTCAGCTTGTAGCGATCGGCCAGCAGCTGACCGGAGGACAGCATGCGCTATCCACCCCCGAGCTTGGCGTTGATCGCCGCGCGGCCGATTTCCGAGGCGACCTTGCCGCCCGTCGCGGCCAGCCCGCGGTCGCCGCCGTTCTCGACGATCACGGCGACCGCGATCTTCGGGTCGTTCGCCGGGGCGAAGGCGGTGTACCACGCGTGCGGGGCAGTGTTCTTGGAGTCCGTGCCGTGCTCCGCGGTGCCGGTCTTCGACGCGATCTGGATGTCCGCGCGCTTGCCACCGCCCGCGGTGAAACCCTCGGAAGCGATCATCATGTCCTTGAGAATCGCCGCGTTCGACGCCGACAGCGCGGGGGTGCCAGTGAGTTCGGTCGGGCTGTAGTCCTCGATGGTCGACAGGTCCGGCGCCAGCACCGACTGCACCAGCTGCGGCTTCATCGCGATCCCGCCGTTGGCCACGGTGGCCGCGAGCAGGCAGTCCTGCAGCGGCGTGATCCGGACGTCGCGCTGGCCGATGCCGCTCTGGTAGAGCGCGCCCTGCGAGTCGAGCGGGCCGACCGTCGACGGGGCGACCTTCATCGGCACGGTCAGGTCGGTCTGCCCGATGCCGAAGTTCGCCGCCGTCTTCTTCATCTTGTCCGCGCCGAGCTGGCCGGCGAACTCCGCGAAGGGCACGTTGCACGAGTGCGCGAGCGCGTCCTTGAAGGTGTTGCCGGGGCACGCTTGGCCCGCGTAGTTCTCGAGCGTGATGCTCGTGTTCGGGAGCTTCGTGTTCGGCGCCGTGTTGACCTGGGTGTCCGGGCCCTTGCCGTCCTCGAGCGCGGCCGCCGCGGTGACCAGCTTGAACGTCGACCCCGGCGGGTAGGTCTCCGAGATCGCCCGGTTCAGCATGGGCTTGTTCGGGTCCTTGTTGTTCGCGTTCCAGGCGTCGGTCTGCGCCTTCGACGTGTGCTGGGCGAGCGCGTTCGGGTCGTACGACGGCGTCGAGACCATCGCCAGGATCCGGCCGGTGCTCGGCTCCATCGCGACGACAGCGCCGGTGTAGCCCTTCTGCGTCATCAGGTCGTACGCGGCCTTCTGCACGGCCGGGTCGATGGTCAGCCGGACGTTGCCACCGCTCGGGTCGCGGCCGGTGACCATGTCCGACAGCCGCCGCACGAACAGCCGCGGGTCGGAGCCGTTGAGGACGTCGTCCTCGGCGCGCTCCAGCCCGCCGGCGCCGTAGTTGATCGAGTAGTAGCCGGTGACCGGCGCGTACATCGGCCCGTCGGCGTAGGTCCGGATGTACTTGTACTTGTCGTTCGACGGGTTGATGCCGGCCAGCACCTCGCCGTTGGCCTGCGACACGATCTTGCCGCGCTGGCGGGCGAACTCGTCGTAGAGCACGCGCGCGTTGCGGGAGTCGGTGCGGTAGTCGTCGGCCTTCACCACCTGGATGTAGGTGGCGTTGGCCAGCAGCAGGACGACCATCACGAGCATCGCCATGCCGACCTTGCGGAGCGGGGTGTTCATGCCTGCGCGCCCCCGTCCGCCGGCGGGCGCTGCACGAGCACGGTGTGCGCCTCCGCGATCGGGGCCTGCGGCTGCTGCTGCGGCTTCGGGCGGGCGGCCGGCCTGCGGGCCGCGTCGGAGATGCGGAGCAGCAGCGCGACGAGGATGTAGTTCGCGAGCAGCGACGAACCACCCTTGGACAGGAACGGGGCGGTGATACCGGTCTCCGGGATGAGTTTCGTGACCCCGCCGACGACGACGAAGATCTGCATGACCATGGTGAACGCGAGGCCGCCGCCCAGCAGCTTGCCGAACGTGTCGCGCACGGCGAGCGCGCTCCGCATGCCGCGCATGGCGACCATCAGGTACAGCATCAGCACCGCGGCCAGCCCGATGAAGCCGAGCTCTTCGCCGATCGACGCGGTGATGAAGTCGGTGTTGGCCTCGGGCACCATGTCCGGCCGTCCGGCGCCGAGCCCGGTGCCGCCGACGCCGCCGGTGCCCAGCCCGAACAGGCCCTGCGCCAGCTGGTAACCGCCGCCCGCCTGGTCGTAGGTGGCCAGCGGGTCCAGCCAGTTCGCCACGCGCTGCTGGACGTGCGTGAAGAGGTTGTAGGCGATGATGCAGCCCACGGCGAAGAAGCTGAGGCCCAGGACGACCCAGATGACCCGCTCGGTCGCGACGTACAGCATCACCAGGATGACGCTGAAGAACAGCAGCGACGTGCCGAGGTCCTTCTCGAACACCAGGATGCCGATGCAGACGAACGCGGCGATCAGGATCGGGCCGAGGTCGCGGGCGCGCGGCAGCTCGACGCCGACGAGCTTCTTGCCCGCCACCATGAACAGGTCCCGCTTCGACACCAGGAACGAAGCGAAGAAGATCATCAGCAGGATCTTCGCGAACTCGCCCGGCTGGATCGAGAAGAACGGCAGCTTCAGCCACACCTTGGCGCCGTTGACCTCGGACAGGCTCGACGGCAGCAGCGCGGGCAGCGCCAGCGCGATGATCCCGATCAGGCCGGCGGTGTAGCCGTAGCGGGTCAGCGTTCGATGGTCGTTCACCACGATCAGTACCACGACGAAGAACACGAGCGAGATCACCGTGAACAGCACCTGCGCGGTGACCGCGGGCGTGTAGTCCTTGCCCTGCTGCGTGGCGCGCTCGGCCAAAGCCAGGTCGATCCGGTGGATCATCACCAGCCCGATGCCGTTCAGCAGCGCGACGCAGGGGAGCAGCACCGGGTCGGCGTACGGCGCCCACTTGCGGACCGCGAGGTGCGCCGCGGCGAAGATCGCCAGGTAGGCGAGCCCCAGCCAGATGATCGACCAGGTCAGCTCCTGCTCCTGGTTCGCTTCCACCAGGACCAGCGCGATGGTGACGATGAAGGTGGCGAACCCCAGCAGCACCAGCTCGGTGTTGCGGCGGGTCGGGACCTCGCGCGGCGGGTTCGTCTGGAACTGCGCGGCGAGCGGTTCGGCGGAACGCGCGACGGGCTGGCCCATCAGTTACCGCCTCCCGTCGTCGGTGCCGTCGAACTCGGCGTCGAGCAGTCCCTCCCCGCTGGCTGGTTCGCCGACGACGGGGCAGTCGAGCCGGCCGGAGCCGACGGAGTCGTCGTCGGCGTGACCGGAGGGGTCGGCGTCGTGGACGGCTGGCCGCCCGACGGCGCGCAGTTGTTCAGGCGCTTGCGCAGCTGCAGGAAGTCGTCGATGTACCTGCGGGCGTCATCGAGGCTGTCCTTCTTGACGCCGTTCTGCACCGCCAGCCGCGCGTCCTCCTGGAGCTGGTTGACGCGCAGCTTGTCCGTGCACACCTGGGTGGGCGGGCAGGACCCCTGCTCGTAGGCGTGCAGGTCGATGCCGAGAATGCTGCCGGGGACGCCGCGGTAGATCACGACCTCCCCGTCCGCTCCCTCGCCGACATAGTACTGACTCAGCACGAAGTAGCGGGTCGCGATGGCCGCCGCGGCGAGCACCACGAGGACCACCAGCGCGCCGGCCAGCCAGCGGAACCGCTTCCGGCGCTTGGCCTTCGGGTCTTCCCGAGGCTGCGGCAGCTCCGGGCGCGGCTGCGGCGGCGGCTGGGTCAGCGCTCTGGCCCGCGCCGCGGGCGAGTCGCCCTGGTGCCGTTCGTCGCTGCCGTCCCCGGCGGCGCCGCCCACGATGGGCGCGTCCTCGCCGAAGTCGACGTCGACGACGTCGGCGATGATCACCGTGACGTTGTCGGTGCCGCCGCCCTTGAGCGCCAGCTCGATCATCCGGTCCGCGCACTGCTGCGGGTCCGGGATCTGCACGGCCTCGGCCAGCGTCTCGTCGGAGACCATGCCGGACAGGCCGTCCGAGCAGATCAGGTACCGGTCACCGGAACGCGCCTCGCGCACGGTGAGGCTCGGCTCGACCTCGTGCCCGGTCAGCGCCTTCAGCAGCAGCGACCGCTGCGGGTGCACCGCCGCCTCTTCCGGCGTGATCCGGCCCTGTTCGAGCAGCTCGTTGACGAAGCTGTCGTCGCGCGTGATCTGCGCGAACTGGCCGCCGCGCAGCAGGTACGCGCGCGAGTCGCCGACGTGCACCAGCCCCAGCCGGGTGCCGGCGAACAGGACGGCGGTGAGCGTGGTGCCCATGCCGTCCAGGTCCGGATCCTGCGAGACGAGCTCGGCGATCGCGGCGTTGCCGTTCGCCACCGCCTCACGGAGTTGCGCGAGCAGGTCGTCGCCCGGCTCGTCGTCGTCGAGCGGGGCGAGGGACGCGATGACGACCTTGCTGGCCACTTCACCCGCCGCGTGGCCACCCATGCCGTCGGCGAGCGCGAGCAGGCGAGGGCCGGCGTACACGGAGTCCTGGTTGCTCGAACGCACCAGGCCCCGGTCGCTGCGGGCTGCGTAGCGGAGGACGAGAGTCATGGGCGAAGCTCGATCACCGTCTTGCCGATCCGGATGGGGACTCCGAGCGGGACCCGGAGGGGTGCAGTGACCTTAGCCCGGTCCAGATAGGTCCCGTTCGTCGAGCCCAGATCTTCCACGTACCAGTCCTCGCCGCGCTGGGCGATCCGGGCGTGCCGGGTCGACGCGTAGTCGTCGTCGAGCACCAGCGTCGAGTCGTCGGCCCGGCCGATCAGGATCGGCCTGCCGTCCAGCGCGATGCGCGTCCCCGCCAGCGCGCCGTGGGTGACGAGCAGCTGCTGCGGGGACTTGCTGTTGCGCGGCTTCTTCTCCTTCTTGCGCCCGAAGGTCGGCACCTGGACGCGCATGCCCGACGCCGCGTAGAGGTCCGAGCGCACGACTCGGAGCGCGGCGAACACGAAGAGCCAGAGCAGCACGAGGAAGCCCACCCTGGTGAGTTGTACGACCAGCTCTGGCACTTGGTGTGTCCGCTCCCGACTCGTCCGTGCAGCCGCGACGCGGGTACGCCGCGGTCCCCCCGCACGTCAATTCTGCGGGAACAGTATTCCGGGTCCCGAGTCAGCCCTGTGTACGGAACACCAGGGACGAATGGCCCACCCGGATGACGTCGCCGTCGGCGAGCTGCCAGGTCTGGACCGGGGTGCCGTTCACGGTCGTGCCGTTGGTCGAGCCGATGTCCGCGAGCGTGGCGCTCTGGCCGTCCCAGGTGATCTCCAGGTGACGGCGCGAGACACCGGTGTCCGGCAGGCGGAAGTCCGCGTCCTGGCCGCGGCCCACGACGTTCCCGCCCTGCTTCAGCGAGTACGTGCGGTTGGAGCCGTCGTCCAGCTGCAGGCTCGCCGCGAGCTGGCGGCCGGGCGCGGGCTGGCCGTAGCCGCCCTGCTGCTGGCCGTACGGGTCACCGGCCGGCTGGCCGTACGCCTGCTGCTGGCCGTACTGGTCGTAGCCGCCCTGCTGCTGGCCGCCGTACTGGTCGTAGCCACCGCCCTGGGGCTGGCCGTAGCCGCCCTGGTCGTAGCCGCCACCCTGGGGCTGGCCGTAGCCGCCCTGGTCGTAGCCGCCGCCTTGAGGCTGGCCGTACCCGCCCTGGTCGTAGCCGCCCTGCTGGGGCTGGCCGTAACCCTGGTCGTAGCCGCCGCCCTGGGGCTGGGCGTAGCCGGCCTGGTCGTACCCGCCCTGCTGCTGGCCGCCGTACTGGTCGTAACCACCACCGGCCGGCTGCTGTTGCTGCTGGCCGTACTGGTCGTATCCACCCTGCTGGCCGTAACCCTGGTCGTACCCGGGCTGCTGGCCACCCTGCTGTCCGTAGCCGTACTGGCCCTGCTGGCCGTACGGGTCACCCTGGTCGTATTGGCCGTAGCCGGGGGGCTGGCTCATTGCTGGGTCTCCTGCGTTGCTGGGTCGTGCCGACCGCGGTGAACCGGCGCCTGAGGGGCGGGCGTCGGGATCGACGGACGAACGGGTCTTGAACTGTCCAGTATGCAGCGCCTCGTTGCGCTCGAGTGATACGACGACGTCACCATAGGTGTCCAGGCCCTCCGCGGCGAGGTGTTCCGCCACCGCCTTGGCCAGGACCTGGGTGACGCGTTGCTCGTCACCGGCCATGCGCTCGTGGTCAGCCGTCCCCAAGGACACGATGTAGTGATTCGGGGCGAGCTGCCGACCGCCTGCCAGCTCACGAACGTTCTCCTCACTCTCCCGCTCCAGGGCGATCGCCACTTCCTGCGTGACGACGTTGCCACCGAACATGCGCGCGAAAGTGTTCCCCACCAGGTTCTCGAGTCGCCTGTCGAATCGTTCGGCGCGGCCCACCGGGGAAAACCTCCTCACACGTGTGCTTCCGCACCGATCCTATCCGGGTGAGCCAGCCTCTACACGGCCCCCGGTGAAAGCCGTTCAAACGACCTGCTAGTCTTCACATCGCTGCCGCAAGGAAGCACTCGGGCGAGTGGCGGAATGGCAGACGCGCACGGTTCAGGTCCGTGTGTCCGAAAGGACGTGAGGGTTCAACTCCCTCCTCGCCCACGCTGTTCAGGGCCCCGATCGCTAGCGCGATCGGGGCCCTTTCCCGTTGGCCTTATCTCGCCCGGGGGGCCGAGCCCCCCGGACCCCCCACGGTGCCTTCCCTCACCTTCCAGCGTGGTTCGGTGGTCTAGGTCACTTTTTCGCCCACGGCGAAGTTACGCCGTGTGGGTGGTGATCCAGCCCGCTATCACGTCCGCCCGGCTCGTCGTCTCGATGCCGGCGTGGGGGCAGCCCGGTCCGGTGGCCTCCAGGGCGACCAGTTCGGTGCCGGTGAAGTACGGGGCTCCCGAGTCGTACGTGCACGCGCTCGTCGTGATCTCCGGGGAGGCGCCGCGGACGCCGAGCGTCGTCGGGTCCACCTTCGCCACCGCCACCGTGCCCTGCTGCATCCGCGTCGCCGGCTTGGGGTCGGTGCCGGTCAGGCTGCCCCAGCCCGCCAGCGTCAGCTGCTGGCCCACCTTCGGGGCCGCGTGGTTCACCGCCAAGGGGGTCACCGCCGTCACCGGGGAGTCCAGGCGGACCAGCGCCACGTCGTTCTCCTTGGCCTGGAGGACCTCGGTCGCCTTGCGGGCGATGCCCGACTCGGTTTCCTCGTCGGTCAGGCCCAGCGTCACCGTCGTCGGGTACGGGATCTTGCCCGAGACGCGGTCGCGGTGGGCGTCGTGGAAGCAGTGGCCGGTCGTGAGGACCCAGGCGGGCGCGATCAGCGCGCCCGTGCAGTAACTGCTGTACGTCGAGCCGTCCGGGCGCGGGATCTTCGTCATCGAGAGCTTCGCGACGAACCCGTACTGCCCCGGTGGGACGTCGGAGCCGTGGGCGACGGCCCAGGCGGCGGGAGCGGTGGAGATGGTCAAAACAGCAGCGGCGAGCAGGGCGCGCAGGCGCATTCTTCCCCTTCGTCGAGTCGGTGGTCGACGTTCGACGTTAGGGCCGCCGCCGCGGGCGGGGAATTCCCTGGCCGGGCGTCACCCGGTGGTCCATCGGGTGACGCCCGGCCCGCGGGCTCAGTTCACGCCGACCAGGTCGACGACGAAGACGAGGGTCTCGGACGGCTCGATCGCGCCGGGCACGCCGCGCTCGCCGTAGGCCAGGTGCGGCGGGATGACCAGCTTGCGGCGGCCGCCGGTCTTCATCCCGGCGACACCCTGGTCCCAGCCCGGGATGACCTGGCCGACCCCGAGGCCGAAGCGCAGCGGCTCGCCGCGGTCCCAGGACGCGTCGAACTGTTCGCCGGTCGAGTGCGAGACACCGACGTAGTGCACGGTGACGGTCTTGCCCGCCGTGGCCTCCGGGCCGTCACCGACGGTGATGTCGGTGATTTCCAGGTCGGCCGGCGCGGGGCCGTCCGGGCGGTCGATGAGGGGCTTTTCCAAGGTCATGGGCCTCACCGTACCTATGCGTTGCACGCTGCGCCGATCGGACTACGCCCAAAGAGGGGAGAAACGCGAAAAGTCTTCACACTTCAGCTACTGCTCGGTAGCGTGCGCTTCGTCACTCTTCTGGACTGAGGGGAGCCCGGCATGCGACGACGCATCCGCGCCCTGACCGTTACGGCACTGGGGGCCCTCGTGGCCGGGCTCACCCAGGTCGCCGTCTCCGCGCCGGCCGCGGAGGCGGCCCTGTCACCCGACGACTACTGCGGCGGGCAGTGCAGCGACATCCTGCCGCCCGGCGAGAACGGCAACGCCACCCTCGCCGACATCCTCGCCCACAAGCTGCTCGGCACCCGCCCGGCGCACGCCGCCGACCAACTCGGCAAGTACGCCTCGCTGGCCGGCGGCTACAAGACGCTGACCACGAGCGCGATCAACCAGTACTTCAACGACTCGTCCTTCGGCGTCCCGGCCGACCAGGTGGCGAGCACGACGAAACCGCGCTCGGACGTCACGATCGTGCGTGACAAGGCTCTCGGCGTCCCGCACATCACCGGCACCACCCGCGCCGGCACCGAGTACGGCGCCGGGTACGCGGCCGCGCAGGACCGGCTGTGGCTGATGGACGTGCTGCGGCACGCCGCCCGCGGCCAGGTGACCTCGTTCGCCGGCGGCGCCGAAGCCAACCGCGAACTCGAGCAGCAGTTCTTCGCGAACGCGCCGTACACCGAAGCCGAGCTGCAGCAGCAGATCGACCGCACGGCCGCCAGCGGCCCGCGCGGCGCGCAGGGCCTCGCCGACGCGCAGGCCTACGTCGACGGCATCAACAAGTACATCAGCGACTCCTACAACGGCCGGTACTTCCCCGGCGAGTACGTGCTGACCGGGCACGTCGACTCGATCACCAACGCCGGGTCGATCGACCCGTTCAAGCTGACCGACCTGGTCGCGCTCGCCTCGCTGATCGGCGCCGAGTTCGGCGCGGGCGGCGGCGGCGAGGTGCAGAACGCCATCGCGAAGCTCGCGATGCAGGAGAAGTACGGCGTCGTGCAGGGCGAGAAGGTGTGGCAGAGCCTGCGCTCGGAGGACGACCCCGAGGCGGTCAAGACGCTGCACGACGGCCAGACCTTCCCGTACGGCAAGACGCCGGCCAATGCGGCCGGCCGGGCCATGCCGGACAAGAACTCGGTGACCCCGCAGCCGCTGGTGTTCGACCAGACCGGCTCGGCCGCCTCCGCCACGCCGTCCACTGTGGACGTCGCCGCGCCCGCCGAGCTCGAGCCGGCCCGCGGGATGTTCGACAACGGCGTGCTGCCGGCGAACATGCTGAGCGAGAAGCACGGCATGTCCAACGCGCTGCTCGTCTCCGGGGCCAAGACCGCCAGCGGCCACCCGGTCGCCGTGTTCGGGCCGCAGACCGGCTACTTCGCCCCGCAGCTGCTGCTGTTGCAGGAACTGCAGGGCCCGGGCATCAGCTCGCGCGGCGCCGCCTTCGCCGGGCTGAGCATGTACACGCTGCTGGGCCGCGGCCAGGACTACTCGTGGAGCGCGACGACGTCGGCGCAGGACATCGTCGACACCTACGCGCTGCAGCTGTGCGACCCCAACGGCGGCACGGCGACGAAGGACTCGAACTACTACACCTACCAGGGCAAGTGCGTCCCGATGGACACCGTCGAGGTCAAGAACGCCTGGAAGCCGACGGTGGCCGACGGCACCGCGGCGGGCTCGTACACCCTGCGCAGCTACCGCACCAAGTACGGGCCGGTGCAGAGCCGGGCGACCGTCGGCGGCAAGCCGGTGGCGTACGCGGCGCTGCGGTCGTCCTACTTCCACGAGGTCGACTCGCTGATCGGCTTCCAGGAGCTGAACGACCCGACCTTCGTCAAGTCCGCGGCGGACTTCCAGAAGGCCGCGGCCGACATCAACTTCACGTTCAACTGGTTCTACGCCGACTCGAAGGACATCGCCTACTTCAACTCCGGCGCCAACCCGGCCCGGCAGTCCGATGTGGACCCGAACATGCCGGTGTGGGGCGACCAGGGCCACGACTGGATCGGCTGGAACCCGGCGGGCAACGTCGCGACCTACACGCCGGCGTCGCAGCACCCGCAGTCGGTCAACCAGGACTACTACGTCAGCTGGAACAACGCGCAGGCCAACGGCTACGCGGCGGCCGGGGCGGACAAGTCCGCCGTGCACCGCGTCGACCTGCTCGACTCGCGCGTCAAGAAGCTGATCAGCAGCGGCACCAAGGTCACCCGGGTCAACCTGACCCAGGCGATGGCGGACGCGGCGCTGGCCGACCTGCGCGCCGAGCGCGTCCTGCCGCTGCTGCTGCAGGTGCTCGACAAGACGCCGACCACCGGCGCGGCCGCGGACGCCGAGGCGAAGCTCAAGACGTGGCTCGCGAACGGCCAGCTGCGCAAGGAGACGTCGGCCGGCAGCAAGACCTACGCCGACGCGGACGCGATCCGCATCTTCGACGCGTGGTGGCCGCTGCTCGTCCAGGCCGAGTTCAAGCCGGGCATGGGTGACAACGCCTACAACGCGATGACCGGCGTGCTCGGCATCAACGAAAGCCCGTCCGGCTGGCAGAACGGCAACGGCCAGCACACCGGCCAGCCGCACAAGGGCTCGTCGTTCCAGTTCGGCTGGTGGGGCTACGTCAGCAAGGACATCCGGCAGGTCCTCGGCCAGCCGGTGGCCGGCCCGCTGGCGCAGACGTTCTGCGGCGGCGGCGACGTCACCGCGTGCCGCCAGGCGCTGGTGGACTCGCTGACCACGGCCGCCGGCCAGTCCGCGAGCACCGTCTACCCGGGTGACGCGAACTGCTCGGCCGGCGACCAGTGGTGCGCCGACTCGATCGTCCAGAACCCGCTCGGCGGCATCACGCAGGACAAGATCAGCTGGCAGAACCGCCCGACGTTCCAGCAGGTCGTCGAGTACGCCGCCCACCGCGGCGACAACATCGCGAACCTGGCGGCGACGAAGACGGTCAGCGCCACGAGCGCCGAAACCGGCTTCTACAACTCGCCGGCGTCCAACGCGATCGACGGGAACGCCTCGACCCGCTGGGCCAGCGACTGGAGCGACGACCAGGCGATCACCGTCGACCTCGGCTCGGTCCAGCAGGTCTCGCGGGTCCTGCTCAGCTGGGAGGCCGCGTACGGCAAGAGCTACCGGATCCAGCTCTCCCCGGACGCGGTCAACTGGACGGACGCAGCAGTGGTGACCGACGGCGACGGCGGCCAGGACAACCTGGCGTTCGCGGCGACCCCGGCCCGCTTCGTCAAGATGCAGGGCGTCCAGCGCGGCACGAAGTACGGCTACTCGCTGTACGAGTTCGAGGTGTACGCGCACTGAAGAGCCCTGCCGCAGTGGTCGTGAGTGGTAAGGCGAGTTCTAACCCGCCTTACCACTCACGACCGGTGACCAGGGCATACCGTGAGGTGCATGGACGACTGGACGCCTCGCACCAAGGCCATCGCCGCCGGCCGGCCGCACGGACCCGGTGAGCCGCTGAACACGCCGCTCGTCGCCACCAGCACCTACCAGGCCGGTGGCGATTTCGCGTACGCGCGCGGGGACGGGACGCCGACCTGGCACGCCCTCGAGGAAGCCGTCGGGGCGCTCGAAGGCGGGGAGGCGACCGCCTTCGCGTCCGGCGTCGCCACCCTGTCCGCCGTCCTGGACCTGCTGCCGGTCGGGTCGCGGGTCGTCGTCCCGACCTTCAGCTACGCCGTCACGCGCGGGGTGCTGGCCCACGCGCAGAAGCTCGGCAAGCTCGCCGTCACCGAGCTCGACCCCACCGACACCGCCGCCTGGGTCGCCGAGGCGGCGACGTCCGACCTGGTCTGGCTGGAGTCGCCGACCAACCCGACCCTCGACGTGATGGACATCGAGACCATCGCGGCCGCCGCGCGTGGCCGGGTCGTCGTCGACAACACCTTCGCGACGCCGTTGCAGCAGCGGCCGCTCGAACTCGGTGCCGACGTCGTCGTGCACAGCGCGACCAAGCTCATCGGCGGGCACAGCGACCTGCTGCTCGGGATCACCGTGGCCAAGGACCCGGCCGTCGCGGCCGAGCTGCGCGGCGCGCGGACGCGGGTCGGGTCGACGCCGGGTGCCCTCGAAGCCTGGCTCGCCCTCCGGGGCCTGCGGACCATGCCCGTCCGGCTCGCGGAGCAGGCCCGCACCGCCGCGCTGCTGGCGGCCCGGCTCGGCGAGCACCCCGCGGTGCAGCGGGTGCGCTACCCGGGCTTCGGGATGATGGTCTCCTTCGACCTGGCCGACGCCGAGACGGCGGACCGCTTCTGCGCCTCGGTCCGGCTGATCCGGTCCGCGACCAGCCTCGGCGGCGTCGAAAGCCTGGTCGAGCGGCGGGCGTGGCTGGCGGGCGAGGAACGCGTCCCGCCCGGGCTGATCCGGTTCAGCGTCGGGCTGGAGGACCCGGAGGACCTCTGGCGCGACCTCGCGTTCGCCCTCACGGAGTAACGCGGGCGTACGAATCGTCGATAGTCGCGACATCGCAGGTCAACGGCAGTTGGAGGCATCGTGGGCAGAACGCTGGGCCGGGTCGCGGGGATCGTGTCCGCGGGTGCGCTGATCACCTTCGCCGCCGCGCCGGCCGCCCTTGCGCAGACCGAGACGGAGACGACCACGGCGTCCTCGCCCTCCGAGACGGCCCCCGGAACGACGACGGCCACCGAGACCACGACCCCGTCGACCCCGGTCACGACCACCGCGACCACTTCGGCGACAGCCACGACCGAGGTCACGCCGACCACCACCCCGAAGACCACCACGACGACCACGACCACGGAGGCGTCCGAGCCGCCGAAGGACGATTACCAGGACAACACCGGCGCGGGTTTCGTCGGCGTCGGCGGCGAAGGCGGCCTGACCATCAACTGCGCGGCCGGCGCACCGGGGAACGTGGCGACCCAGTACCTGAACGTCACCGGCGGCCCGGACCAGGACGGGGCCGACGGCCGGATCTGGCACTACTCCGTGCGCGTCGACCAGCTGCCGCCGGGCACGATCACCGGCAAGTTCAGCTGGACCTGCGCGGGCGTCGAGGGCAACGGCATCGTCGAGTTCGAGCAGGCGCCGCCGCCGGAGACGAGCACCAGCTCCGCGCCGACCAGCTCCGCGCCGACCAGCACCGTGTCGTCGAGCACCGCGCCCGTCACCACGGCCACCCCGGCCGCTTCCGGCAACGCCGCACCGAAGGCCCAGGTCAAGGTCGCGCCCAAGGGCGGGATCGAGACCGGCTTCGGCGGCACAGCCCGGTGAGGGTGCGCGGGGCGGCCGTCGCAGCCGTCCTCGCGGTGACGCTGGCCGGCTGCAGCTCCGCGGCGGAACCGCCCAAAGCGGCGCCGGTGCCCGCTTCGGTTCCGGTGACCGCGCCGTTCAAGGGCCTGCGGCCGACATCGGTGCAGATCCCCAAGATCGGCGCCGAATCCAGCCTGATCTCGGTGGGCCTGAAGACCGACGGCTCGATTTCCGTGCCGTCGGTGCACAAGCCCATGCAAGCCGCCTGGTACCAGCTCTCGCCGGTGCCGGGGGACGTCGGCCCGGCGGTCGTGCTCGGCCACGTCGACGGCGACAAGAAACCCGGCATCTTCTACAAGCTCAAGGACCTCGCGCCCGGCGACGAGGTCGACATCGACCGCAGCGACGGGAAGCGGCTGAAGTTCGTCGTCGACCGCGTCACCCAGGTCCCGAAGGACACGTTCCCGCGCGACGCCGTCTACGGCAACAGCGACAAGCCCGAGCTGCGGCTGATCACCTGCGGTGGCGCGTTCGACCACGCCGAGCACAGCTACAAGGACAACATCGTCGTCTACGCGAACCTAGCCGACGCCTGAGCCGGGGTACGGGAACTCCGGCTTCAACGTCGTCCCGGGGCACACCCAGCGCCGCATGCCCGCGTCGCAGACGGCGTAACCCCAGTTGATCAGCCGGTCCTGCAGCAACTCGGACATCCGGGCCAGCCGGGTGTTCGTGACGGCCAGCGCGCGGGTCGCCTCGATCGGCGCGGGCAGCGCGTCCGGCAGCTCGAAGTGCTCGATGTTGCTGTAGGTCGCCCAGTACGTCCCGGCGAACGTCTTGTCCTCGTAGGACTTCAGCAGCGAGCCGGTGCGCAGCTCCCGGACCTGGTTGTCCATCACGGTCAGCACGCGCAGGAGCTGCATCGGCCAGTTGTGCTTCGGCTTGCCCTCGTGCTTCATCTTCTTGCCCGCGTCGCTGACCAGGACGGTGGCCCGCTGGTTCTCGATGGGGTCCAGGCCGAGGTTGTCGTACACGCCCGCGTCGCTGAGCACGATCTTGCGGCCGGGCTGGTGCGGGTCGTCGATGACGACCGGGGAGAGCATCGGCGGGAACGCCGACGACGCGGCGACCGCGGTGGCCAGCGGGATCTGCCCGTGCGGGCCGCGTTGCCGGAAGAACCACCACAGCGAACCGTCCTGCAGGCTGGTCGCGGTGAACACGAAGTTCGGCCCGGCCGGATCCAGGTCCGCGAGGCAGCAGTCCCCGAAGAGCTGCTTCGCGTAGCGGCGCGCGAGTTCCTCGCCGGCGCTGCGCCACGGCATCACCATCGCCTTGAGCGTGACCGGGATGTCGAGGGTCGTGCGGGCCAGCTTCCGGATCGGCTGCACGACCTCCTTGCCGAAGTTCTCCGCGACGCCGTCGTCGCCGAACCACAGCTTGCTCCACGCGTGCGCCAGTACGCCCGCCGCGATCGAACCGCCGGAGACGCTGGAGACGGTGGTCAGCTTCGGCAGCCAGCCGAGCTCGTTCAGCCGCCAGAGCGCACCGGCGTGGAAGAGCATTGCGCGGTAGCCGCCGCCGGAGAGCGCGAGGCCGACGCCGTCCCGTTTCGCCGAGTCCACGCGGGCGAGTTTAGAGCTCCAGCAGCGGGGTGAGCAGCGGCCGTTGCCCGGCGGGGACGTATTCGGCGTAGTTGTCGTACAAAGCCTGTTTCGCCAGGTGTGCCGCGCCGCTGCCGTCGGCCGCGCGGATCGCGTCGAGCACCTCGGCGTGGTGCGCGAGCCACGCGCGCATCAGCGACGTCCGGTTGCTGGCGTGCTCGAGCTTGTCCTCGATCAGTTCCAGCACGACCCCGCGCACGACCTCCTCGCTGACCACCAGCAGCGGGTTCCGGGAGATGCGCGCGATCACCTCGTGGAAGGCGACATCGGCCCGGCTGAACTCGGCGTACCCGCGCGAGACGCCTTCGCGCATCGACTCCAAGGCCGCGTCGAGCCCGGTCAGGTCGGCGTCCGTGCGGAGCTCGGCCGCGAGCAGGTGGGCCGAGCCGTCCAGGATCATCCGGAACTGCAGGAGTTCCGCGAGCCCGACGTGTTCGGCGCGGGCGAGCCGGTGCATCGAGCGGTGCAACGCGGCGGGGGAGGCGGCCAGCACCTCCGGGCCACGCGGGTCGCCGGGCCGCGACCGGATCATCTCGGCCGCCTGCAGCACGCGCAGGGCTTCCCGGACCGTCGAGCGGCCGACGCCGAACTGCGTCATCAGCTCACGCTCGCTCGGCAGCCGTTCGCCCGGCTTGAGCGCGCCGCTCACCACGGCCTGCTCGATCTGCTCGACGACCCGCTCGTACGCGCGGACCGGGGCCACCGGTTCGAACCGCATCCCTTGACCTCGCCGTCCGCTCGGTGCAGGCTACTGGTCAGACCAGTGTACTTACCGGGAGGCCGAATGAAAGCCCGGATTCCTGCGGTGGCAGCGGCGCTGCTGCTCGCGGTGACGGGCTGCTCGGCCGGCTCGTCAGCGAGCGTCTCCGCAGGTCCCGGCACGCTTTCCGTCGGTTTCACGGCCGAGCCGGCGAACTTCGACTTCACCCGCACCGACGGCGCCGCCATCCCGCAGGCGCTGCTCTACAACGTCTACGAAGGGCTCGTGAAGCTCGACGCGCAAGGCCGGGTGGTGCCGCTGCTCGCGAAGTCGTGGACGATCAGCCCGGACCGGCGCACCTACGACTTCCAGCTGCAGCAAGGCGTCAAGTTCAGCAACGGCGCACCCTTCACCGCGGAGGACGTCAAGTTCTCGCTCATGCGCGTGAAGACCGCGTGGACGATCTCGATCAAGTCCACCATGGACGTCGTCGACCACGTCGACGCCGTCGCGCCGGACCACGCGCGGGTGGTGCTGGCGAAGCCGTCCAACGGCTGGCTGTTCAGCCTCACCAGCCGGCTCGGCGCGATGTTCAGCCCGACCGGCGTGGCCGACCTGGCGAACAAGCCGGTCGGCACCGGGCCCTACGTCGTCGCGGCCCGCAAGCGCGGCGATTCGGTGGTGCTGAAGGAGAACCCCGCGTACTGGGGCCGGAAACCGGCGTACTCGACGGTGGTGCTCAAGTACATCAAGGACCCGACGGCGCTGAACAACGCGTTGTTCAGCAACGGCATCGACGTCATCTCCGCGATCACCGCGCCCGACTCGATCCCGCAGTTCCAGGCCGACGACCGGTTCCAGGTCGTCCAGGGCACGTCGAACAGCGAGGTCACGCTGGCCATGAACAACCAGCGGGCGCCGCTGAACGACGTCCGCGTGCGCCAGGCTTTGACGTACGCGATCGACCGGAAGGCGCTGCTCGACACCGCGTGGGCCGGGCGCGGGACGCTGATCGGCAGCATGGTCCCGCCGACCGACCCCTGGTACGAGGACCTGGCGAACGCGTACCCCTTCGACCCCGCGCGGGCCAAGGCGCTGCTGTCCGAAGCCGGCGCGACGAACCTGAACCTGCGGCTGCGGATCCCGAACCTGCCGTACGCGGTGTCGGCCGCCCAGGTCGTCCAGTCGCAGCTCGCCGACGTCGGCGTGCGGACCACGATCGAGCCGCTCGACTTCCCGGCGGTGTGGCTGAAGCAGGTGTTCACCGACCACGACTACGACCTGTCGATCATCCAGCACGTCGAGGCCAGGGACATCACCACGTTCGGCAAGCCGAAGTACTACTGGGGCTACGACAGCAAGCGCGTCCAGCAGCTGCTCGCCGAAGCCGACAGCGGGACGCCGGAGCAGCAGGTCGCCGACATGAAGCAGGTGGCGCGGCAGCTGAACACCGACGCCGCCGCGGACTGGCTGTTCCTGTTCCCCAACGTGATCGTCGCGAAGGCGAAGGTCGGCGGGTTCGCGGCGAACCAGGTCAGCGAGTCGTTCGACCTCACCGGGCTGGCGCCGCGATGACCGCCAAGGTGCTGCGCCGGGTGGCGATCTTCGTGGTGAGCCTGCTGGTTGCCTCCGTCGTCGTGTTCCTGTTCATGGCCGTGCTGCCGGGCGACCCGGCGCAGGTCGCCCTCGGCGTCAACGCGACGCCGGAGCTGCTCGCCAAGACCCGCGCGGAGTTCGGCATCGACCGGCCGCTGGTCACGCAGTACTTCGACTGGATCGGCGGTGTGCTGCACGGCGACTTCGGCCGCTCGTACGTGACGCGGGACGCGATCGGGCCACAGCTGCTCGACCGCCTCGGCGTCACGCTGTGGCTGGTCGGCGCGGGCATGCTGGTCGCGCTGGTGATCGCGGTTCCCACGGGCACGTTCGCCGCGGTGAAGCACCGGAAGGCTTCCGGTGCGGGCGTTTCCGGCCTGTCGCAGCTCGGCGTCGCGATCCCCGCGTTCCTCGCCGGGATCATCCTGGTGCAGATCTTCGCCGTCCAGCTGCGCTGGCTGCCCTCCGGCGGATGGACACCGCCGGACCAGGACGCGGGCGAGTTCGTCCGCGGGCTGATCCTCCCCGCGCTGTCCCTCGGGCTGGTGCAGGGCGCGGTGCTCACGCGGTACGTGCGGTCGGCGGTGCTCGACACGCTCGGGCAGGACTACCTGCGGACCGCGCGGTCGAAGGGGCTCCGGCCC
This sequence comes from Amycolatopsis vancoresmycina, assembly GCF_000716785.1. GTDB lineage: Bacteria > Actinomycetota > Actinomycetes > Mycobacteriales > Pseudonocardiaceae > Amycolatopsis > Amycolatopsis vancoresmycina. Next base: position 248,869 of record NZ_JNYY01000002.1, on the reverse strand, counting down.
GGCCAGGCCCTGGTGCGCCACGGCCTGCGCAACGCCTCGGTGCCGGTGGTGACCGTGCTGGGCCTGCAGCTGGCCACGCTGCTGATCGGCGCGGTCGTCGTCGAGCGCGTGTTCGTGCTGCCGGGGCTGGGGTCGATGCTGCTGGACGCCGTCTCCGCGCGTGACCTGCTGACCGTGCAGGGGATCGTCCTGGTCCTGGTGGCCGGCGTGCTGCTGGTCAACTTCGTCGTCGACGTCCTCTACACCGTGCTCGACCCGAGATTGCGGGGTTCGTGATGCGCAGTCTGGTGCTGGGCGGGATCCTCGTCGGCCTGGTCGTGCTGGCCGCGCTGCTGTCGTTCCTGTGGACGCCGTTCGACCCGGTGCAGGTCGACGCGGCCCACCGGCTGCTCGGCTCCGGCGCGGCGCACTGGTTCGGCACCGACAAGTTCGGCCGCGACCTGCTCAGCCAGATCATGGTCGGCGCCCGCACGACCCTGTACGTCGGAGTCGTCGCCGTCGGCATCGCCGCGGTGATCGGGACGCCGCTGGGGATCCTCGCCGGGATGTCGCCGCGGTGGCTCGGCGAGTTCGTCATGCGGGTCAACGACCTCGTGCTCGCGTTCCCCGCGCTGCTGCTGGCGATCATGTTCGGGGCCGTGTTCGGGGCGGACACGCTGACCGCGATGGTCGCCATCGGCATCGCCACCATCCCGTCGTTCGCGCGGATCGCCCGGTCCGGGACGCTGCAGGTGATGAGCACCGAGTTCGTCCTCGCCGCCCGCGCCGGCGGCCGATCCCGGGTGCACATCGCGCGGCGGCACGTGCTGCCGAACATCTCGGGCCTGCTGATCGTGCAGGCGTCGGTGTCGTTCGCGATCGCCGTGCTCGCCGAAGCGGCGTTGTCGTTCCTCGGCTTCGGCACGCGGCCGCCGACGCCGTCGTGGGGCCGGATGCTGCAGGAGTCCCAGGAACTCCTGACCGTGCAGCCGCGGCTGGCGCTGGTGCCGGGCATCGCGATCGCGGTCGCCGTCCTCGGCTTCAACCTCCTCGGCGACGGCCTGCGCGACCGCCTCGACCCCCGATTGGCGGCCCGCGTATGACGCTTTCGGTGTCCGGGCTGCGGGTCGGCGACCTGGTCCGTGACGTGTCCTTCGAGATCGGCGCGGGTGAGCGCGTCGGCTTGATCGGCGAGTCCGGGTCCGGGAAGTCGCTGACGGCGCTGGCGATCATGGGCCTGCTGCCCGAGGAGCTGCGCGCGTCCGGCTCGGTGTCCCTCGGCGGCCGCGAGCTGCTGGGGATGTCCGAAAAGGACCTTTCCCGGCTGCGCGGCGACGAGCTGGCCATGGTCTTCCAGGAGCCGATGACGGCGTTGAACCCGGCCATGCGCGTCGGCCGCCAGGTCACCGAGCCCGGCCGCGTCCACGGACGCCGTCACCGGGCCGAGGACCTGCTGGCCGCGGTGGGGCTCCCAGACACCGCGCGCGCGTACCCGCACCAGCTCTCGGGCGGGCAGCGGCAGCGGGTCGTGCTGGCGATGGCGCTGGCAAACGAGCCGTCGCTGCTGATCTGCGACGAGCCGACGACCGCCCTCGACGTCACCGTCCAGGCCCAGATCCTTTCGCTCATCAAGACGTCGTTGCCCGCCGAGAGCGCGTTGCTGTTCATCACGCACGACCTCGCCGTCGTGGCTTCGGTGTGCGAGCGCGTGCTGGTGATGCTCGACGGCGAGATCGTCGAAGCGGGCTCGACGCGCGAAGTGCTGACGTCGCCTTCGCACGCCTACACGCGCAAACTCCTCGACGCCTCAAACCTGGAGGCCCGGCGATGATGCTCGAAGTCCGCGACCTCGAACGCCGGTACGCCCGGCGCGACGTCCACGCGCTGCGTGGAGTCAGCTTCGACGTCGAGGCCGGGCAGCGGTTCGGCATCGTCGGGGAGTCCGGCTCGGGCAAGTCGACGCTGGTCCGGCTGCTGGCCGCGCTCGACAAGCCGACCGCGGGCACGGTTTCGTTCCAGGGTCGCCGCATCGACAACCTGCCCGAACGTCGTCTCGGCTTCCTGCGGTCCGAGCTGCAGATCGTCTTCCAGGACCCGATGGGCTCGCTCGACCCGCGGATGCGCGTGCTGGACATCGTTTCCGAGCCGCTCGGCCGGCGCGAGCCCGGCCGCGTCGCCGAACTGCTGGCCGCCGTCGGCCTGCCCGCGGACGCGGCGGGGCGGTACCCGCACCAGTTCTCCGGCGGCCAGCGGCAGCGGATCTCGATCGCCCGCGCACTGGCGCCCAACCCGAGCGTGCTCATCGCGGACGAACCGGTCAGCGCCCTCGACGTCTCCGTGCGCGGCCAAATCCTCGACCTGCTCGCGTCCCTGGTCGAGCAGTTCGCGCTGACGCTGGTCTTCGTGTCGCACGACCTCGGCGTTGTCCGGCACGTCTGCGACCGGGTCGCGGTGCTGCGCCGCGGCGAGATCGTCGAACTCGGCGACGTGGCGCAGGTCTACGACGCCCCGCAGCACGAGTACACGCGGGAACTGCTGGCCGCCGCGCCGAACCTGCGCGCGGAGCTGGCCCGGCTGAGCGGAGGTGACGATGGCTGAGTACCCGGACGGCCTGCCGGTCGGCGGTGGCTGGGTGTCCACTGTGGATGTCGAAGAAATCGTTTTCCCGTACGACGGGAGCGTCATCGGCCACGCGCCGGTCGGTACGCCCGAGCTGGCTACACGCGCATTGGACGAAGCTGTCGCCGTCGCCCGCGAAGTGGCTTCGCTGCCTTCGCGGGTTCGCCGGGCCCTGCTGAACGACGTCGCTGCCGCTCTCGCCGCGCGCCGGTCCGAGTTCGAAGACCTGCTGGTGCTGGAAACCGGGAAACCGCTGGTCGACTGCCGCGTCGAGGTCGCGCGCACGATCGTCACCTGGGAAGCCGCCGCCGAAGAGGTGTCGCGGCTGCACGGCGAGACCGTGCCGCTCGACCTGCTGCCGTCGGGTGACGGCCTGGTCGGGTTCTGGAAGCGCAAGCCGATCGGTGTGGTCGTCGGTATCGCGGGCTTCAACTACCCGCTGCTGCTCGCGTCGCACAAGATCGCCCCGGCGATCGCCGCGGGCTGCCCGGTGATCGTCAAACCGGCGCCGCAGACCCCGCTCGCCACCCTGTGGCTGGTGCACCTCGTGCGTTCGGTCGCGCCGGTGGCGGCGATGGTCCAGCTGGTCACCGGGGACGCGTCCGTGGGCGCGGCGCTCACGACGGACCGCCGCGTCGGCGCGGTCTCGTTCACCGGCTCGGCCGCGGTCGGCCACCGGATCGCCCGTGACGCGGCCCCGACGAAGACGCTGCTGGAGCTGGGCTCGAACGCGGCGCTCGTGGTGGCCGAAGACGCGGATCTCGATGCCGCGGTGGACGCCGTGCTGCGCGGCGGGTTCTACGCGTCCGGGCAGGCGTGCATCTCGGTGCAGCGGGTGCTCGTCGTCGCGTCGGTCGCTGCGGACTTCACCGACCGCCTGCTGGCCCGGCTCGGCGAGATCGTCGTCGGCGACCCGCGCGACGAGAAGACGCGGGTGTCCGCGCTGATCGACCCCGCTTCGACCGAGCGGGTCGCCGCGTGGATCTCGAAGTCCGGCGCGCGCCAGGTCGGCGGCGGTGTCGAGGGAACCGTGCTGCGGCCGACCGTCCTCCTCGACGTGCCGGACGGCGTCGAAGTCTGGGACGAAGAGATCTTCGGCCCGGTCGTCTGCGTCCGCACGGTGTCCGATGTGGACGAAGCGTTCGCCGCGGTGAACGCGTCCCGCTACGGGCTCCACGCCAGCGTCTACAGCCGGTCGCTGAACACCGCGTTCCGGGCGCTCGACGAGCTCGAAGTGGGCGGGGTCGTGATCAACGAGGTGCCCGGCTTCCGCTCGGACACCATGCCCTACGGCGGCGTGAAGGACTCCGGCATCGGCCGCGAGGGGCCGCGGTTCGCCGTCGAAGAGCTGACCGTGACGAGGATGGCGGTGCTGCGCCCGTGACGTACGAAAACCTGTTCCGCCTGGACGGCCGCCGGGCCGTCGTGCTCGGCGCGGGCGGCATCGGCCGCGAAGCCGCGCGGGCTTTGGCCGCGCACGGCGCCGACGTCGTCTGCGCGGACCGCGACCTCGAAGCCGCGCGAGAAGCCGGTGTCGGTGAGGCGTACCCGCTGGACCTCCTGGAACCGGGCGCGATCGACCGCGCCGCGGCCGAGCTGGGCGAGGTCGACGTCGTCGTGCTCACCGCCGCGACCAACGTCCGCAAACGGTTGCTGGACTACACGCGCGAGGAGTTCGACCGCGTCATCGCGCTGAACCTCGGCGTGACGTTCGAGGTCGTCCGCGGCTTCGGCGCCGGCATGGTCGCGCGCGGCCGGGGCAGCATCATCGGCTTCTCGTCGATCCGCGGCACGACCGTCGAGCCGGGACAGGGCCCGTACGCGGCCACGAAAGCCGGGCTCGTCCAGCTGTTCCGGACGGCCGCGGCGGAGTTCGGCCCGGCTGGCGTCCGGGTCAACGCGATCGCCCCCGGCGTCGTCGAGACCCCGCTGACCGCGCAGATCAAGGCGAACCCGGAGTGGTACGACGCGTACGCGGCGAAGGGCGCGTTGGGCCGCTGGGCGCGTCCGGACGAACTCGCCGGCGCCGTCGTGTACCTCGCTTCGGACGCTTCGTCGTTCGTGACCGGCTCAGTGCTCGCGGTGGACGGCGGCTGGACCGCCGTCGACGGCCGCTTCGACCCGCCTGCCTCGTGAAGGAGCGCTCATGACCGAGTTGCCCGACCTGACCGCCGTCGAGCTCGTGGCGCAGTACCGCGCGAAGACGCTCTCGCCGGTCGAGGTGACCGAAGCCGTGCTCGCCCGTATCGAAGCGCGAGAGCCGGAGCTGCACGCGTTGTACGCGTACGATCCGTCAGGCGCTCGCGAAGACGCGAAGGCGTCCGAAGCGCGTTGGGCGTCGGACGAACCGCTGGGCGCGATCGACGGCGTCCCGCTCACGCTCAAGGAGAACATCGCGACCCGCGGCACACCGGTTCCGCTGGGCACCGCGGCCACGGCACTGGTCCCGGCCGCCGAAGACGCCCCGGCGGCCGCCCGGGTCCGCGAGTCCGGCGGTGTCCTGCTGGCCAAGACGACCATGCCGGACTACGGGATGCTGACGTCCGGGCTGTCGAGCTTCCACCCCACGGCCCGCAACCCGTGGCAGCTCTCGGCCACGCCCGGCGGCTCGAGCGCGGGCGCCGGGGCCGCGGCCGCGGCCGGGTACGGCCCGCTGCACGCCGGCACGGACATCGGCGGCTCGATCCGGCTGCCGGCGGGCTGGTGCGGCCTGGTCGGGCTGAAGCCGAGCTTCGGGCGGGTGCCGGTCCACCCGCCGTTCCTCGGCCGCGTCGCCGGCCCGATGACCCGCACGGTCGCGGACACGGCGTTGCTGATGGGCGTGCTCTCGGGCCCGGACGAACGTGACCACCTGTGCCTGCCGCCGGAAGACCTCGATTGGTCGTCGCTCGACGGTTCGACGGCGGGCCTGCGCGTCGGCCTGCAGCTGGAGTCCGGGCCCGGCCTCCCGGTCGACCCGGCGATCACGGACGCCGTCACCGCGGCGGCCCGCGCCTTCGAAGCCGCGGGGGCGGTCGTCGAGCCGGTCGAGCCGTTCCTGACCCGCGAAATGCTGGAGGGCCTCGACGTCTTCTGGCGCACCCGTGCCTGGTCGGACACGGTGGACCTGCCGCCGGACCGCCGCGCGAAGGTCCTGCCGTACATCGCCGACTGGGCGGCCGCCGGCGCGAACGCGTCCGGGGTCGACGTCTACCGCGGCTTCGCCCAGATCGACGCGATGAGCGTGGCGGCACTGGGCGCGACCTCGGCGTTCGACGTGGTGCTGTCCCCGACGTGCCCGGTGGCGGCCCCGCCGGCGGAGTGGGCGTCCCCGACGAACGACCCGGCCCGGCCGTTCGAGCACATCGCGTTCACGGTCCCGTACAACATGTCCGGCCAGCCCGCGGTCTCGCTGAACTGCGGCTACACCGACGACGGCCGCCCGATCGGCCTCCAGATCGCCGGCCGCCGCTTCGACGACCTCGGCGTGTTGCGCGCAGCCGCGGCGTACGAGCGGCTGCGCCCGCCGCAGCGGCCCTGGCCGGTGGGGTAGGGAAGAAGTTCCGTCCCTGCGGCGAAGTGGTGGTGAAACTGCCGCCGACGGGAAGGAACCCCATGACAGAGGCAGCCCCGGTGACTGGCGTCGACCAGTTCACCGAGGTGCACGACCGCCACTTCCCCGAGGTCTACCGCTACATCGCCGGCCGGCTCGGCGCGCAAGCCGCGGAGGACGTCGCCGCCGAGACGTTCCTGGTGGCGTTCGACCGCCGCGGGAAGTTCGACCCCGCCCGCGGCGACCTGCGGGCCTGGCTGTTCGGCATCGCGACGAACCTGGTCTCCCGGCACCGCCGCAAGGAGGCCCGGCACTACCGCGCCCTCTCGCGGCTCGACCCGCGCGAGGCCGCCGAAGGACACGAAAACCGGGTCGTCGATGCGGTCGCGGCCGCGCGGGTGGGGAAGGCGCTGGCCCGCCTTTCCGCCGGCGAGCGCGATGTCCTGCTGCTCGTCGCGCTCGGCGACCTCGGCTACGCGGAAGTCGCCGAGGCCCTCGGCATCTCCCCGGGCACGGTCGGTTCCCGGCTGAACCGCGCCCGCAAAAAGCTCACCCTCGTCCTTTCCCAGGAGGCTTCCGATGAATGACCTGCAGACCCTGCGGGCCGCTTTGATGCCGCCCGAACCCGCCGCGGACGTCGTCGACCGGAGCCGGCACCGGCTGCAGAACCGGATGCTCGGCGCGCCCCGCCGCCGGATCCGCCCGTTCGCGATCGGCATCGGCTTCGCGGCCGCCGCGGCCGCCGCCGCGGTGGTCGTGGCGACCCTGCCCGCGACTCCGGCCCCACCGCCGCCGCCCCAGGCGGTGGCCCCGGTCGACCCCGGCCGGCAGATCCTGCTGGCGGCGGCCACAGTCGCCGAACGAGCCCCGGTCGGCACCGGCAAGTACTGGCACTCGACGACGAAGGTCGGCACGGAAACCTGGGAGTACTGGACCACCGCCGACGGCCACGAGTGGTACCGCGACGCGAAGACCCACGGCAAAGCCGTGCCCCAGGTGCGTCCCCGGCCCATCCGGCTCAACGGCGACGACGACGTCACGATCAGCGGGATCCTGGCGCTGCCCGCGGATCCGGCGGCCCTGCGGAACTGGCTCGTCGAAGGGCTGAAGCGGCACGGGGTGCCCGCGAACCAGCGGGACGCGTTCGTGCTCCAGTCGTTGATCGACCTGGTCTCCGTGGTGCCGTCGCCCCCGGCGGTCCGGGCGGCGGCGTTCCGCGCGATCGCCGCCGACCCCGGCGTGCACGCGGCCCCCGACGGCACGGGCGTCCAGCTGCCGGGCGGCGGCCGCCTCGTCGTCGACCCGGCGACCGGCCAGGTCGACGGGTCGTCGGTGTTCCTCGGCCCGGACGGCAAACCGGCCACGGACACGAAGGGCCACACGTACGCGGTCAGTGCCGAGTGGACGGACGACCTGCCGAAGTGACCCACCGATAGCCTGAGGCGTGCACATCCCGGGTTACCTGGACGGCTTCCGGCCACCGGTCGATGCCGCCCTGCTCGAAGACGCGACCGGCCTGCGGACGGATTCGCTGTTCTGGCCCGCCTTCCTGCTCGCCGCGGGCGGCGCGGACTCGGCGCCCCAGGCGTTCGGCGCCGATCCCGCCGACGTGGAGTCGTACGCGGATTCGATGGTGACGCCGGAGAGCTGGCCGGTGTTCACCCTGCCCGCCGGCGCGCACCGGATCCACGTCGTCTTCCGGAACTTCCCCGAAGACGCCGGGATCGACTACCTGCTGTCCCCGGCGGACGGTGGCCCGGTTCTGCGGCTGGCCGCACTGGAGGGGCACTTCCTGGGGCCCGCCTTCTCCTGGCCCGAGGTCGTCGCGGTGGCGGGCATGCCCGACCCGGACCTCACCGCGGCGGAGCGTCTCCTGCTGCTGCTCCCGGCGTTCGGCGACGGCGACACACCGGCGGCCGCCACCGAGGTCATCGCCGCCGCGCTCACCTCGGTGGGTGCGGCGGCCGGCCGGACCGGCCTGGCCGCGGACCTCATCGAGGGCTGGGGCTACTGGCCGTCGGCCGGCTGGCGCGTCCACGACGGAGTCCGGTACGCCAACGGACCGGCCAGCACCCGGGGCGCCGGCCGGTCCCGTGCCGAACTCGCCCTGCTCACCGAGGCTTTCCGCGCGAGCTAGGAACGCACCGCCTCCGCCAGGGCGAGCACCCGCCGCGCGTTGTCGACGTGCAGGTTCTCGATCATCCGGCCGTCCACGGTGACCACGCCGCGGCCGTCCTGCTGCGCCTCCTCGAAGGCGTCGATGATCCGCCGCGACCGGTCGATCTCCGCTTCGGAGGGCGCGAAGATCCGGTTGCACGGCTCGACCTGCGCCGGGTGGATCAGCGTCTTGCCGTCGAAGCCGTACTGGCGGCCCTGGGCGCACTCCGCTTCGAAGCCTTCAAGGTCCTTCACGTCGTTGTAGACGCCGTCGAGGATCACCTTGCCGGTCGCGCGGGCGGCCAGCAGGCACAGCGAAAGCCCGCCCAGCAACGGCCCGCGGCCCGGGACGAACTCCGCGTGCAGTTCCTTGGCCAGGTCGTTGGTGCCCATCACCAGCACGGTCAGCCGCTCCGAGGCCGCCGCGATCTCCTCGGCGTGCAGCATCGCGACCGGCGTCTCGACCATCGCCCAGATCTTCGTGTGGTCCGGCGCGCCGCCCAGCTCCAGCGCGCGCTCGATGTTGTGCACCTCGGCCGCCGAATTCACCTTCGGCACCACCACCGCGGCGGGGCCGGCCGCCGCGGCCGCGCGCAGGTCGGCGTCGTGCCACTCGGTGTCCAGGCCGTTCACCCGGATCGTCACCTCGCGCCCGCCGTAGTTGCCCACCGCCGCGCACACGCGGTCCCGCGCGGCCGCCTTCGCGTCCGGCGCGACGGCGTCCTCGAGGTCGAGGATCAGCGCGTCCGCCGGGATCGTCTTGGCCTTCTCCAGCGCGCGCTCGTTCGCACCGGGCATGTAGAGGACGGACCGCCTCGGCTTCAGCTCGGTCATCCGATGGCCTCCTTGGTGGCCGCGTCGTAGGCCGCGGCGAGTTCGGGGTCGTCCGCGGCGAGCGCGTCGGCCAGTTCGGCGACCACGCGGCACTGCTTCACCGACGCGTCGTCCTGCATCTTCCCGTCGATCATCACCGCGCCCGTGCCGTCACCCATCTCGGCGATCACCCGGCGCGCCCAGGCCACATCGGACGGCGAAGGCGAGAACACCTTCTTCGCGATGTCGATCTGCACCGGGTGCAGGCTCCACGCGCCGACGCAGCCGAGCAGGAACGCGTTGCGGAACTGGTCCTCACAGGCCACGACGTCCCGGATGTCCCCGAACGGCCCGTAGTACGGCAGGATCCCGTGCATCGCGCACGCGTCCACCATCCGCGCGACCGTGTAGTGCCAAAGGTCCTGCTGGTAGGTCGTCCGGCCCGCGTTCAGGTCGTCGCCGGTCGGGTCGGTGCGCACGAGGTAGCCGGGGTGGCCACCGCCGACGCGGGTCGTCTTCATCCGGCGGCTCGCGGCCAGGTCGGCCGGGCCGAGCGAGATGCCCTGCATGCGCGGGCTGGCGCCGGCGATCTCCTCCACATTGGCCACGCCGCTCGCCGTCTCGAGGATCGCGTGCACCAGCAACGGCTTCGTGAGGCCGGCGCGCGCTTCGAGCTGGGCGAGCAGCCGGTCGACGTAGTGGATGTCCTGCGCGCCTTCCACCTTCGGCACCATGATCACGTCGAGCTTGTCGCCGATTTCGGTGACCAGCGTGACCAGGTCGTCGAGCACCCACGGCGAGTCGAGGCTGTTGACCCGCGTCCACAACTGCGTCTTCCCGAAGTCGTTCGCCTTGGCGATCGCGACCAGCCCGGCGCGCGCGGCCTCCTTGCGGTCGGCGCGGACGGCGTCCTCGAGGTTGCCGAGCAGGACGTCGACCTTCTTCGCGATGTCCGGCACCTTGGCCGCCATCTTCTCGTTGCCCGGGTCGAAGAAGTGGATCATCCGGGACGGCGTCACCGGGATCTCCCGCACGGGGGCGGGCGCGCCCAGGGCGAGCGGGGCGAAGAAGTCCTTCGGGGAGCGCATCGGTCCTCCAAGGCGGGGGCTAAGTAACTGGTGGGTAACTTTAGTCCCCGGCCGCGCGTGACCGCTGCGGCGTAGCTCACCGCCGACCGGGTGACGGCGGACATCCGCAGCTCAGCGGCCTGCGTCCACAGTGGAAGCCACCGGGTTGCGCCGAACGGGCTAGTCCCGGCCGGGTGATCCGCGGTTGGCGCGTTCTGCTGGGGGTAGTCGGTTGCCGTCGGACGGTAATGCCACTCACCTCGCTCTCACTCGGTTGGCCGCACCGTTCGACCGAAGTCCGATGACCGCCTACCGACCGGTCATCGACCGCTGGGCGCCGCCGATCGCAGCCACTCGCACTACCCGGCGACGCCGCGCCGCCGCGCTGTTAGACAAGTGAGGTGCCGGTTTCCCCCGGTCACGAAGCGGTGCAGATCAGAAGGAGGCGGACTCGTGGCGGCTACACCTCAGAACACCGAGCGCTCGACGGTCGCCGGTGGCGCGAAGCGCAGCCGGTCGATGCCGAGCCGCGTGGTGCCGCCGATCGAGCTCCCCGCGAGCGTCGACGAGCTCGCCCGCACCGCCGCCGCCCAGCTGGGCTGGAACGGCATCGTGCTCCCCGAGACCACGATCCTCGGCCGCAAGGTCTGCGTGGTCGCCAAGCTTCGCACCGACGTGCACGCCGAACGCATCGCGATGGGTGCCGGCCCGGTGGCCGACCGCGCCACCGTCGACACCTGGACCTGGCCGGAGCTGGCCGGAACCGCCCCCGCCCCGGCCGCCGAGATCGTCGGCGTCCTGGCCGTCGCGCGCCACTGGCGCACCGCGATGGCCTCCGCGGTTCCGTTCGCCCGCTACGGCGAGGCCGCGATGGTGCTCCCGTCGCCGGCCGTCCTCACCGAGGACTACGTCGGCAACTGCCTGCCGCGCGCCCGCGCGTACGGCCTCGCCGTCGTGACCGCCGACCCGAACGCGGTCGTCGACCTCGACCTCGAGGGCCGCACCGAGCGCGTCGTGCTGGCCGAGGACCCGGTCTCCCGGCTGGTGAACGAGCTGGTGTACGACCACCTGCTGCGCACCGCAGAGGCGCCCGCTTCGCACTAAGGTCGGCTCCATGCGAGTCGTCATTGCAGGTGGACACGGTCAGATCGCGTTGCGGCTCGAGCGGCTGCTCGCCGCACGCGGGGACGAAGCGGTCGGGATCATCCGGAATCCCGCCCACGCGGCGGACCTCGAGGCCGTCGGCGCCCAAGCCGTCGTGCTCGACCTCGAGAATTCCGATGTGGACGCCGTCGCCGAAGTCCTGAAAGGTGCCGACGCCGCGGTGTTCTCCGCGGGTGCCGGGCCGGGCAGCGGCACCGCCCGCAAGGACACTGTGGACAGGGGCGCGGCCGCGCTGTTCGCCGAAGCGGCCGAGCGGGCCGGCGTCCGGCGGCACATCCAGGTCGGGTCGATCGGCGCCGACAACCCGGAGAACCCCGACGTCACCGAGGAGTTCCGCCACTACCTGCGCGCCAAGCGCGCGGCGGAGGACGACCTCAAGGCACGGGACCTCGACTGGACGATCCTCCGGCCGGGGCAGCTGACCGACGACCCCGGCACCGGCCTGGTCCTGCTGGCCGAGCAGGCCGGCCGCGGCCCGATCCCGCGCGACGACGTCGCCGCGGTGCTCGTCGGCTTGCTCGAGACACCCGCCTCGGTGCACCGCACCCTCACGCTGATCTCCGGTGAGGACGCCATCGGCGAAGCGATCTCGGCGCTGTGATCACCCAGGCTTCGAGAGAGATCGCCGTCTTCAGCGGCAGCGCGCACCCCGAGCTGGCCGAAGAGATCTGCGAGCACCTCGGCGTGCCGCTGCGGCCGGTCGAGATCCAGCGGTTCGCCAACGACTGCCTCGAGGTGCAGCTGCAGTCCAACTGCCGCGAGCGGGACGTCTTCATCATCCAGCCGCTGGTCAAGCCGGTGCAGGAGCACCTCGTCGAGCTGCTGCTGATGCTCGACGCGGCGCGCGGCGCGTCGGCGTCCCGCATCACCGCCGTGATTCCGCACTACTCGTACGCGCGCTCGGACAAGAAGGACGCGCCGCGCATCTCGATCGGCGGCCGGCTGGTCGCCGACCTGCTGGTGACCGCCGGCGCGAGCCGCGTGCTGGCGATGACCCTGCACTCGCCGCAGGTCCACGGGTTCTTCAGCGTTCCGGTCGACCACCTGCACGCGCTGCAGGAGCTGGCCAAGCACTTCCGCCAGTACGACCTCTCGCGCGCCACCGTCGTCTCACCGGACCTGGGCAACGCGAAGGAGGCGTCGCACTTCGCGCGGCTCCTCGGCGTCCAGGTCGCAGCCGGGGCGAAGGAGCGCTTCCCGGACGACCGCGTCCAGATCACGTCGGTGATCGGCGAGATCACCGGCCGGGACGTGATCGTGCTCGACGACGAGATCGCCAAGGGCAGCACGGTGCTCGAGCTGCTGGACCGGCTCGCCGAGCTTCAGCCGCGCTCGATCCGGGTCGCGTGCACGCACGGGCTGTTCGCGGCGAAGGCCATCGAACGCATCGGCAGCCGGCCCGAAGTGCTGGAGATCGTCTGCACCAACACGGTCCCGGTGCCCGAGGAAGAGCGCACCGAGAAGTTGAAGATCCTGTCGATCGCGCCGGCGATGGCCGAGGCGATCCGCCGGATCCACAACGGCGAATCGGTGTCGGCGCTCTTCTAGACGTGTCCGAGGACGCGGTCCAGGTAGGTGTTCGTGAAGACGCCGTTGGGGTCGGTTTCTTTGCGCACGCGCAGGAAGTCGTCGAAGTGCGGGTAGCGCGAGCGGAGGACGCCGGCGTCGAGGTCGTGCATCTTGCCCCAGTGCGGGCGGCCGCCGACCGCGCCGGCGATCTTCTCGAACGCGCTGAAGTACTCCCGGTACGGCATGCCGACGAACTGGTGGATGGCGATGTAGGCGGAGTCGCGGCCCTGCGCGGTCGACAGCCAGATGTCGTCGGCCGCGGCGACCCGCACCTCGACCGGGAACATCACCGGGTCCTTCAGCGTCGGCACTACCGCGCGTAGTTCGGCGAGCACGTCGAGCACTGATTCACGTGGAACAGCGTATTCCGTTTCGGTGAACCGGACGTTGCGCGCCGTGACGAACACCCGGTGCGAGACGTCGCTGTACTCGCGGGCGCTCAGGACGTTCGAGGCGAAGCTGCCGAGCGACGGCACCAGCTTCGGCATCAGCCGCCCGGTCCGGCAAAGACCGCCGAAGGCGACGTTCTCCATGATCTGGTAGTCGACGAACTCCCGGACCTTGCTCAACGGCTGCGCGGTCTCGCACCGGTTGTTGCGCTTGACCAGGGCGTTCTTGCCGTAGGGGAACCAGTAGAACTCGAAGTGGTCGTTCTCGGCGGCGAAGTCGTGGAAGCCCTCGAGGACCTGCTCCAGCGGCTCCGGCCGTTCCTGCGCGCGCAGGTAGAAGGATTTTTCGCAGCGCAGGGTCACGGTGGTGATCACGCCGAGCGCGCCGAGGCCGACGCGGGCGGCGGCGAAGAGGTCGGGCTTCTCGTCGGCCGAACAGGTGACGACCGAGCCGTCGGCGAGCACTAGTTCGAGCGCCACGATCTGGGTCGCGATGCCGCCGAGCTTCGCGCCGGTGCCGTGGGTGCCGGTGGAAATCGCGCCGGCGATGGTCTGCGCGTCGATGTCACCGAGGTTGGCCATGGCCAGCCCGAGCGCGTCGAGTTCGGCGTTGAGCTGTTTGATCGTCGTGCCCGAGCGGACGGTGACGTGGCCGGTTTCGAGGTCGGCCTTCTCGACGCCGGTCCAGTGCCGCAGGTCGAGCGCGTCGGAGTCGGCGACGGCGATCGCGGTGAAGGAGTGCCCGCTGCCCCAGGGGCGCACGGTGCGGCCGGCGCCGGCGACGCGCTCGACGACCGCCGCGATCTCAGCCGCGTCGCGCGGCTGGTGAACGTGTTGTGGCGAGGCGGACGCCGTGCCCGCCCAGTTGGTCCACCGGGTCATGCGCGCACCCTTCATCGTCGAGTGCCCGAAACAGTAAGTGAATAGTATTCGCGTTTCAAGCCTTCGTGTCGTACTTTAGACCTCGTGACCAGTGCGACGGTGTACGACTTGGCGACCAAAGACCTCGATCCGCCCTTGGCGGTGGTCGATCTGGCTGCCTTCGACGCGAACGCCGACGACCTCCGCCGCCGCGCGGCGGGCAAGCCGATCCGCGTCGTCAGCAAGTCGGTCCGCTGCCGCGCGCTGCTGGAGCGGGCGCTGGCGATGCCGGGCTTCGAGGGCCTGATGTGCTACTCGCTGGCGGAAGCGGTCTGGCACATCGAGCAGGGCACGACCGATGACATCGTCGTCGCGTACCCGACAGCCGACCACGAAGCCCTCCGCCGGCTGGCCGCGTCCGAGCGCGCCCGCGCGTCAATCGCGATCATGGTGGATTCGGTCGCGCACCTGGACCTGGTGGACGCGGCCCTCGGCCACGGCCACCCGGAAATCCGGGTGTGCCTGGAGCTGGACGCATCCTGGCGCCCGCTGCCCGGAGTCCACGTCGGCACGCGGCGGTCCCCGGTGTTCACCCCGAACCAGGCGTCGGCGTTCGCCCGCCAGATCGTGGCCCGCGCGGGCTTCCGCCTGGTGGGCGTGATGGCGTACGAAGGCCAGATCGCGGGCCTCGGCGACGCGGCGGGCCGCCGGCTGAACCGGGCCGTGGTCGGCTGGATGCAACGCAAGTCGGCGGCCGAGCTGGCCCGCCGCCGCGGCGAGGTGGTCCGCGCGGTCCGCGAGGTGACGGACCTGGAGTTCGTCAACGGAGGCGGAACGGGCAGCCTGGAGTCGACGGGCGCGGACGAGGTGGTGACGGAGATAGCGGCGGGCTCGGGCTTGATCGGCCCCACGCTGTTCGACGGCTACACGAAGTTCAGGCCCCGCCCGGCGGCGCTGTTCGCGCTCCCGGTGGTCCGCCGCCCGACCCGCAAGATCGCCACCCTGTTCTCGGGCGGCTACATCGCTTCGGGCCCGACAGGGCCGTCGCGCCAGCCGCAGCCGTACCTGCCGGCGGGGCTGAAGTTCTTGGGCTTCGAGGGAGCGGGCGAGGTCCAGACCCCGGTGACGGGCCGCGCGGCGCGCGGGTTGCAGCTGGGCGACCGGGTGTGGCTGCGGCACGCGAAGGCGGGCGAGCTGGCGGAGCGGTTCACGCACTACCACCTGATCAACGGCGACCAGGTGGAGCGGACAGTCCCGACCTACCGGGGCGAGCACCAGAACTTCGGCTGACTCGACCACATCATCGATCGAGCGGCGGGCATCGATCAGCGAGATGCCACCGAGTTCGTCGCCCTCCCGGGGCCGTGATCAGCGGGGATGCAAGTCGGCCCACCGCCGCGGAACCTGGTTGCCGGCGGGCATTCCGGCCGCCACGCGCGCGCCCACCCTCCCTGGGGGAACCCCCACTTCCAGTCTATCGGCCCCCACCGACAACCGAGCCCCGAGCGCCCCAGTTGTCCACAGGTGTGCATACCTGTGGACAACTTCTGTGGACAGCTAGGACTGCTCCCCGAACCGAGCCGCCAAGTACCCCTTCACCACGTACTTGGCCTCCGCGACGATCTTCTCGTCCCCGCTGGGCTCCTTCCGGAACGCCAGCTTCAACAGTGCGTCAGCCACCTCGTTCGCGATCCCGATCGCGAACCGCAGGTCCTCCACCGGCCGATCGACCTGGGTCGACACCAGATCCGTCAGCGAGTCCACGATCACCGCGTTGTTGTCGCGTGTCTCGTCGAGCAGCTGGCGGTCGATGATGTCGCCGAAGTGGACCTTCGAGAACCCCGGCACTGTCCGGTGCATCTCCAGGTAGATGTCGAGGATCGAGTCCACGACGTCCCACCAGTGCTCCGGGCCGAGCTGCTTCAGCCGCTCGTTCACCGCGCCCACGAACCGGTCCAGGTTGCGTGCGGTGAGGGCCTGGACCACCGCGCGCTTGTCCGGGAAGAACTGGTACAGCGAACCTACGGCGACCCCTGCCCGCTTGGCGATCAACGTCGTCGTCAGCGCGTCGTAACCGAGCTCGTCGATCAACGCCGCGCTCGCGTCGAGCATCTGCTCGACCCGCTTCGCGCTTCGCTGCTGAACCGGCTGGCGGCGCAAGGGGGTGGCTTCTGCCGGCACCTTCGCGGCCTGGATGTCGGACACGGCACTCCTCCTCGTCTGATCTGCGACTTTATCGTGCCGACGGGCTTCCCCACGGACGAGTGAAGACCTAGTATATGAGAACTTTTCATGTTCACCCGTACGGGTGGCCTGACGAAGGGGTCAGCAGCCGGTGCAGAACCCGATCTTCCCGCCCGACTTCCTCTGGGGTGTCTCGACCTCGGCGTTCCAGATCGAAGGCGCCACCAGCGAAGGTGGGCGCGGACCGTCCATCTGGGACACGTTCACCGCGACCGAAGGCAAGATCGCCCGCGGTGAACAAGCCAACGTAGCCGCCGACCACTACCACCGCTACCCCGAAGACATCGCGCTGATGGCCGAACTCGGCGTCGGCGCCTACCGGATGTCCATCGCCTGGCCCCGCATCCAGCCCGACGGGAAGGGCGCGCCCAACCCCGAAGGTCTCGGCTTCTACGACAAGCTCCTCGACGCCGTCTGCGAAGCCGGGATCGCGCCCGCCGTCACGCTCTACCACTGGGACACCCCCCAATCGATCGAAGACGAGGGCGGCTGGCTCTCCCGGGCGACCGCTGAGCGCTTCGCCGAGTACGCCCAAATCCTCGGAGAGCGCTTCGCCGATCGGGTGAAACTGTGGATTCCGCTCAACGAACCGATGGTCATGTCCATCTTCGGGTACGGCATCGGTGAGTACGCGCCCGGCAAGGTCCTCCTCCTGGACGCCATCCCGACCGCGCACCACCAGAACCTCGCGCACGGCCTCGCCGTCCAGGCCCTCCGCGCGGCCGGCGCGACGAACATCGGCACCGCCAACAACCACTCGCCGATCTGGCCCGCGGACGACGACGCGCACGACGCGGCGGACTACCTCGACGCCCTGCTCAACCGGCTCTACGCCGATCCCATGCTGCTCGGCAGCTACCCCGAACAGCTCCACGAACACCTCCCCGCCGGGTTCGCCGACGACCTCCCCACCATCGCGCAGCCGCTCGACTTCTACGGCGTCAACTACTACGAGCCGCAGGGGGTCGCGAAACCCGGGCCGGGCAACCCGCTGCCCTTCGAGCTGCGCGACATCGAGGGTTACCCGATGACGACGAACGCCTCGCCGATCGTCCCGCACGCGCTGCGTGAGCTGCTGCTGGACTTCCACCACCGCTACCAGGACAAGCTCCCGCCGATCCAGATCACCGAGAACGGCTGCAGCTTCGCCGACGAAGTCGCCGAGGACGGCGGGGTGCACGATCCCGAGCGCATCGACTTCCTGCACAGCCACCTCGTCGCGCTGCGCGAGGCGATGGACGCCGGGGTCGACGTCCGTGGCTACTTCTGCTGGTCCCTGATGGACAATTTCGAATGGTCCAAGGGTTACGCGCCGCGCTTCGGCCTGGTGCACGTCGACTACGAGACCCTGCGGCGGACGCCGAAGGACTCGTTCCACTGGTACCGGAAGCTGGTGCGGCATGAGTGAATCGACCCGAACCCAGCCGGAGGCGCTCGCCGAGCCCACCGTGCGGGTGCGGCCCGGCTGGATGAGCCTGCTGTTCTTCGCGAACATCGCGCTGTGGCTCGGTGTCTACGCGCCGATCCAGGTGCTGCTGCCGAAGCAGGCCGAACTGCTCGACCAGGTGAACAAGGAATCCGTCCTCGGGCTGGTGATGGGCTTCGGCGCGGCGGTGGCGCTGGTGGCCAACCCGGCGATCGGGCTGCTGTCCGACCGGACCTGCTCCCGGTTCGGCCGGCGGCACCCGTGGACCGTCGGCGGCGCGCTCGTTGCCGCCGTCGGGCTGCTGGTGCTGGCGTTCGCGCCGACGGTCGCCGTGATGATCGCCGGCTGGTGCCTGGTGCAGGGCGGTCTCAACGGCATGCTCGCCGCGCTCATGGCGGCCCTGCCCGACCGGGTTCCGGTCAAGCAGCTGGCCGTGGTCGGCGGCCTCGTCGGCATCGCGCAGATGCTCGGGACGGTACTGGGCGCGCTCGTGGTCGTCGTCGTGCTCGGCATGGCGGGGCTACCGCTCGCGTACGCGGTCTGCGCCGGGATCGTGGTGGTCGGCGCCGTGTTCTTCGTCCTCTGGACGCCGGACGCGCGGCTGCCGGTCGAGTTCCGCCCGCCGTGGGCGCTGCGCCCCGTGCTCCGCGACTTCTGGGTTTCGCCCCGGAAGTACCCCGACTTCGCGTGGGCCTGGAGCTGCCACTTCATGATCAACCTCGGCAACGCGTTCGGCACGCTCTACCTTTTGTTCTTCCTGCAGGACGCGGTGCACTACCCGGACCCGGAGACCGGGCTGCTGATCATGATGGGCCTGTACGGCGTCGCGCTCGTGGCCGGCGCCGTGCTCGCGGGGCACTTCTCCGACAAGTCCGGACGGCGCAAGCCGTACGTCCTGGCGGCGTCCGGCGTGATGGCCCTTGCCGCGCTGCTGCTGGTCGGGTGGCAGAGCTGGCCGGTGGCGCTGGCCGCGTCCCCGCTGCTCGGCGTCGGCTTCGGGGCGTACATGGCGGTCGCGCTGGCGATGCTGACGCAGGTGCTGCCCGCGGCGCAGAACCGCGCCAAGGACTTCGGGATCATCAACATCGCGAACTCGCTGCCACAGGTGGTGGCTCCGCTGCTGACACCGCTGCTGCTGGCCCACGTCGGCGGCTATCCCGGGCTGTTCGCGGCTTCGGCGGTCGCGACGCTCGCGGCCGCGGTGCTCGTGCTGCGCGTGAAGGCGGTTCGCTAGACGTGGAACCGCGGGCCGGTGCCGGTCGGGGGAGGGGAGTGCAACGGCACCGGCCCGCGGAATTCGAGGGCCGCTCGGGCGGTCGACGCGGTGAACCAGTGGTCCATACCGCTTGTGATGATCAATCTAGCGGGGGATTACCGCCTGGGCTAGGGCTAACGCGGATTTTTTTCGATTAATCGCGGTGGGGACCGAGATGATGGCCGAGGACCGGTTCGCGCTGCTCGGGGGTGCGGGCGAAACAGTCCTCGGCCGGGGCGAGTGCGGGTGCGGGTCCGATGGGGCGATCGGCCGGCCGCGCTCGCCGGTCTGGGGTCAGGCCGTGACCGCTCGGCGCGGGTTCACCAACGCGTGGCGACCGGTGGTCTCGGCCGCGGTGGGCGGCGCGGGGTGCGTCGGCACCGGGCTCTTGCGGCGGCCCTGGAGCCGGCTGTCCGCTGCGGACGGTTGCTGCGGGGCCAGGCCGCCGGCCACGAGGTGTTCGTGCGCGACCTGCCAGACCGAGCACGGCGCCTTGCAGCGGTGCCACCGGGTCGAGCAGGTCGGGCAGTCGCCGCGCTCGTCGGGCTCGTGCATCTTCAGCATCGCGCGCCACGCCTCCGTCAAGCGGGGCAGTTCGGAGCGCGCGACCGAGACGAGCGACTGGGCGTCGGCGCGGTTCGCCAGGTCGGTCAGCATGTCGAGGCGCTCCCAGACCGCGTTGCGGAGGACCTGCCCGAGTACCTGATCCATGTCAGCTCACCGTTACCTTTCCGCCATCTTGGCGGCTTCGTTGAGCGCGGCGCGCAGCTGTCCGAGCTGGCCGGACGTCAACCGCGCGGTCTCACCGGGAGGCGAGACCAGTACCACCTGGTTGTCTTCGACGAACACCGTGACCGCCCGTTCCCGGCTGATCAGGTCGCCGCACTGCACGCGCCAGACGAGCTGACCGCCTTCGTAGTGGCGGACGCTCGCGGTGCGGGGGTCCACCGCGGCGGCGGGGGTGACGGGACGGACGGCGGAGACGGGAGAGACCGTCGCGACCGCCGGCCGCACGGCGCGGGTCGCCGTGCCGGCATGTCCCCCTGCGAACGAGTCCACGAACTCCACGCCCTTCTCCGCTCTGTCGACAGTCTTCGAAGATGCCTTCTGCAACATCCCTGCGGGTTTCGTAGCTCTCCGTGATCGCTGCCGGTGTCCGGGCGGTGACGGAGATCTGACAACTACAGTGAGGTGAAACCGGGTGCGATAGAAGGTGGAATCGGCGTCATAGCGGTGACTGGGCTCGGTTCCACGGTAAGCGGTCAACGGACTTCGCCCCGACCGATCAGGGCACCAGTTCGGCTGTTCACACGGTTCCGCAGGTTTGCCTACGCTGTTTCTCAGACGCCCGACCGGACAGTGGAGGGGGCGCGATGGACGCCAGTAACGGTGGCAGTGCCGAAGCCCGGCAGAGCCACGCGGTTCCCGCTGACGCGTGGGAGCAGCCGGAGATGAGATCGGCTCTCGCGTCACGCGAGATCAGCGCCGTGTACCGGCTCCTGCGCAAGCACGGTGTCTCGCAGCGCCAGATCGCCGCGATGACCGGCCAGTCCCAGTCCGAGGTGTCGGAGATCCTCAAGGGTCGCCAGGTCATGGCCTACGACGTGCTCACGAGGATCGCCGACGGCCTGGGCGTCCCCCGTGGGTACATGGGCCTCGCCTACGACGAGGCCACGGCGATCCGGGTCGTCGGCTCCGCCGACGGCCAGCAGGCTGAGGAGGACGAGTCCGTGAAGCGACGGAGGTTCCTCGCGCACGCTGCCCAGGTCACGATGGGCGCGGCAGTGTTCGGTCCGGAATCGGGCACCTGGTCGGCCGGGCCGGCCAGGACACCGGCGCCCGGGCGCATCGGCATGACCGACGTCCGCCAGGTGGAAGCCGCGACGCGGGCGCTACGGGCGCTGGACTACCAGTACGGCGGCGGGTTCTGCCGCGACGCCGTGGTGGCGCAGCTGTCCTGGGGCCAGCAGATGCTCGAGGCGCACGGCACCGAGATCGTCAAGAACCGGCTGTACGTGGCGCTCGCCGACCTGCACTCGCTGGCCGGCTGGACCTCCTTCGACACCGGCCTGATGGACTCCGCCCGCGGCCACTTCGCGAACGCGCTGGACCTGGCCAAGCAGGGCGAAAACCACCCGTTGGTGGCCAACGTGCTCTACCGGATGGGCCGCGTCTACCTGCACCAGGACGCCCCGAACGACGCGCTGAAGCTGTTCCAGCTGGGCCAGATCGCGGCTCAGGAAAGCGGTTCCGAGCTGGCCGTCTCCGTGCTCTGCGCGAACGAGGCGTGGGCCTACGCGATGATGGGCAACGAAGAGCAGGCGGTGAAGCTGCTCGGCCGGAGCAAGGACGAGTTCGAGCGCGCCAACCTGGCCGAAGCCGAGTCGTGGGTGAAGTTCTTCACCGAGACCGACGTCTACGCCATGGTCGGCACCGTCCACACGGTGCTCGCGCAGAAGAACGCCGAGCACACGAAGTACGCGATCCCCGCGCTGACCAAGGCCGTCGAGTCCTATGACGACGAAATGGCCCGCTCCAAGACGTTCATGCTGAGCGCGCTGGCCACCAACCACCTGCTGGACGGCGACCTCGACCACGGTGCCAAGGTCGGTGGCAAGGCCATCGACTGCGCCGAGGGCATCAAGTCCGAGCGGGTCAAGGACCGGATGCGGCCTCTGCAGGAAGAGGCCGAGCGCCGCCGCAACAACGCCGACGCCCGTGACCTCGCCGACCGCCTCCACGCTTTCTACGCCGCCTAACGCCGAAGGCGCCGGAGCGGTCTTGGACGGCCGGTTCACCTCCGGGAAGCTGCGTGGCGTGCTGGCCGAGACCTGCGCGCTGCTGGGTCTCGACCCGGCTGGCGCGCGCCTGCTGCGGTTCACCAACAACGCGGTGTACGCGCTGGTCACGGCCCCGTTCGTGATCCGGATCGTCGGCTCGACGCAGCTGCGGCACCGCGTCGGCACGGTCGTGCGCGTGGCCCGGCACTTCGAACGCCACGGCGTGCCCGCGATCCGGCTCCTCGCCGACGTCGAGCAGCCCCTGGAGGTCGGCGGGCACCTGGTGACCGTGTGGCACCGGGTGCCGAGCATCGGCCGGCCGGCGACGTCCACCGACCTGGCCCGGCTGCTGCTCCAGGTGCACGCCCTGCCCGCGCCGGAGGGGCTCGCGGAGTGGGCGCCGTTCGCCGCGGTGCGGGCCCGGGTGTCCGACGCCGAGGAGATCAGCGACAGCGACCGGGAGTTCCTGCTCGACCGCTGTGCCGAGCTCGAGGCGGAGCTGGCCGAGCTGGAGTTTCCGCTGCCCAGGGGCCTGGTCCACGGCGACGCGTACCCCGGGAACGTGATCCCCGGCCCGGCGGGGCCGGTGCTCTGCGACTTCGATTCGTCGTGCGTCGGGCCGCCGGAATGGGACCTGACGCCGCTCGCGGTCGGCCGTGAGCGGTTCGGCGACCCGCCGGTGCGCTACCGGACGTTCGCCGCGGCGTACGGCTTCGACGTGACGTCCTGGCCCGGGTTCGCCGTGCTCCGGGGGATCCGCGAACTGAAGCTCACGACCAGCGTGCTGCCGATCCTGCGCAGCCGGCCCCAGGTCCGCCCGGAGCTCTTCCGCCGGCTGGACGATCTCCGCAGCGGCCGGACGGACGTGCGGTGGACGCGTTACCGCTGACCGTCATCTGTCACTTGGTGTGATCGACACCACATCCTGCACGTGCATTCGCCGACTGCAAATGACCGTTCGTCGCATCCGAAAGGCGGTCAGCTCAGGGTAGAAAGTTCTGCCCGACCAGTCACCCCCAATGGATTACCGGTCAGTCCAATGCGCAACTTGCAGCTACTCGCGGTGACTTCGTACCGGTCCTACCTGCGGCGACGACGGTCAGGAGGCGACGACCGGCGCCCGCGTCAGCACGACGGCGAACCCGAACGCCAGTCCCATCACGGTCAGCTCCAGCGTCGCCCAGGCGGCGAGCGCCGTGCGGTCGTGCCGGACGATCCGCGGCAGCAGCCGCCAGCGGACGTTCGCGCCGAGCAGCGCGATGACGCCGGTGCACCCGGTCTTCAGGATGAGCAACTGCCCGTACGGCGTCGTGAAGATCGCCGTCCAGAAGCCGATGGTCGGGTTGAGCGAGATCTCGGCCAGCCCGTTGAACAGCCCGGTCGCCACCGAGAGGACCAGGCAGAGCGTCGCCAGCTTCGAGAATCGGGGCAGCGCGTGCGCGAGCAGCGTCCGGTTCGCCACCAGCAGCACGGTCATCGCGCCGAGGCCGCCGGTCCAGGCGACGGCGCTCATGACGTGCAGCTCCATCGAGATCATCGTGTAGTCGTGGTAGCTCCAGTTCGACGCGTGCCCGGTCACCGGCAGCGGCAGCAGCGCGAACAGGCCGAGCCCGACCCGCACCTCGGCGGGCACCTTCTCGCCGAAGCGCAGCGACAGCGCGCCGATCCCGGCGTGGACCAGCGCGAGCGCGGCGACGATGACGAGCGCCTTCCCGGCACCGACGTCGGCGATGTAGCGGCCGATGTCCGACGGCGAGAGCGTCGACGAACCCGGCTTGTACTCCGCGGTCTGCAGGACCAGGGCGACGACGGCGGCGGTGGCCCAGACGAGCGCGGCGGCGACGCCGGCCGGGCGGGCCAGCCGCATGACCGGCTCGGTGAGCTTCGGCCGGTCGTAGCCGATGAGCACCGACAGCAGGGCGAGCCCGATGGTCGTGACCGCGGCGAGGTCGAGCAGGACGCGCACGACCGGGATCCCGGCCGAGACCACCGCGCTGGGCTCCACCACCCCGGGCACCGGGGCGGTGGACATGAGCGCGACGCCGATCAGGGCGCCGAGCAGGCCCGCCGTCACGACGCACAGCAGCGTCGAGTAGCGGGGTTTCGCGGTGGTCTCGGCCTGGGTCATCAGTTCTTCTCTTCGACTTTCCCGCCCGACCGCAGGGCCACGGTCAGGCCGATCGCCAGCAGCACGACGGCACCGGCGATCCACACCCAGATCGGGACACCGCTCGACGTCGACGACGTGGTGGCCTGGGCGGAGCCGCCCGGCGACCGCGCCGCGTCGACGGTCGCCGGCGTGCCGGTGCCCGCGGTCGTCAGGGTGAAGGTCAGCTCACCGGTCACCGGGTGGCCGTCCGCGGACAGCACCCGGTAGCCGACGGTGTACTTCCCGGCCGGTCCGAGCGGCCGCAGCGGCGCGCTGATCACGTTGTTCACCACACTGATCGGCCCCTCGGCCCACTGGCCGCCGCCGGGTCCGGTCACCGCGATCTGGTTGACGTCCGCGCCCTGCACGTACTGGTCGAACGTCAGGCTGACCTTCGCCGGGCCAGCGGCGACGGAAGAGCCGTTCGCCGGGTCCGAGGAGATCAGCACGTTGTGCGCCAGCGCCGGGGTGGCCGTGCCGAGCACGGCCACCGCGGTCAACGCCAGCGCGACGAGCACACCGCGCATTTAGCTGTTGCCTCCCGACTTCGCCGTGGCCTTGCGGGCCCGGATGGTCGCGCCGGCCCCGACGCCGAGGCCGATGGCGCCGACGAGCAGGCCGGCGCCGCCGAGCCAGCGGGCCGTGTTGTCCGACGTCGCCGCCGCGGCCTCGGAGTGGTCACCGGTGGTCGACGCCGTGTTCGCGTTCATCCCGGCGTGGTCGCCGTCGCCCTCGACCTTCGCGGCCAGCTTGACGGACGGCGTGGGGTGCTCCGGCTCCTCGCCGCTCGCCGGCGTCGGCTGGTTCCAGTCGACGACCTTGCCGTCACTGTAGGTCTGGTGGGCCGGGAACTCGACCTCGTCCACGTTGGTCGGCAGGGGGCCGAAGCTGACCGCGAACTCCTGGTAGTCGGTGGCCTTGAGCTCGCTGCCGGGCTGGGCGGTCCAGGTCACCGCGGTGACGGCTTCGGTGATCTGCGTGCCGTTGTCCTTGGTGATCGGGGCGGGCAGCTTGGACTTCGTCACCGTGGACGTCCAGCCGGGCACCGGCTTGGTCCGCACCGAGCCGATGCCGTAGTCGGCCTTGAAGTCGACGGAGACCTTCGTGGTGGTGATCGGGTCCTTCTCCTCGCTCGGCACGCGGAAGACGATCGCCGCGTAACCGCCCTTCGTGGGCTGCGAGCCGTAGACGTTCGCGGTCACGTGCGCGGACGCGACGCCCGCGCCGAGGAGACCGGCGACACCGACGGTGGCGGCGAGGAAACCGGCGCGCTTGAAGACGTGCTGGGACATGGGTTCACTCCTGATGAACTCAAGAAGGGGCAGCGGACTCGGGGGTCCGCTGGTTCGGGGTCGAGCTGTGATTCAGGAGTGCACGGGCGGCCCGCGCCGCCCGCGGATCCGGCGCAGGTCGACGCCGACGAGGTGGTCCGGACCGGCCACGCGGGCCGGGACGAGCGCGGGCGCCGCGGACGGCACCGGCAGCGGGGTCAGCAGCCGCGGCAGGAAGGCGCGCAGCACCGCCAGCACGGTGAGCAGCATCTTGTCCGCGCGGGCGAGCAGGAGCGCGGTCACCACGGTCGCCGCGGCGTGCGCGCCGATCATGCCGAGCCCGGTGCGGCCGTCCATCGCGTACATGTCGTGGTGGCCGGCGAGCGTGGTGAGCAGCAGGTGCATCACCAGCTGGGCGATCCCCAGCAGGGTGGTCGTGGCGACCGGGCCGCGGGCCTTGCGGGCGAGCGCGGCCGCCGTCCAGCCGAAGAGCGCCGTGAGCAGCAGGGTCATCGCCGGGTCCGGCAGGCCGCCGTCGGCGAGCCGGTGCGCGGTCACGGAAAGCACGCCGGCGCTCACGGCGAGCAACACTCCGCGGGTAGCGCCCAGCACGGCGGGTCGCCGTGCCGGAACGCTCATGCCGAGCAGCCTAAGGGACCTGTTCCGGCGTGAGCGTGTGATCCCGTGAAGTGAGCACACGAAGAGTTCACGTCCCGCGGCCCGGCGTGGTTCAGCCCACTTGTTGCCGATCTCGGCGAGGTGGGCCACGGTGGGCCGAAGCCGGGGGTTTCGGCGGGTCGTGCCGTGGGTACTGAGCCGTCGGTCAGGAACTAGCCCGTTCGGGTGAAGGCCGGCGCGAAGGGCGGGAGAGCGACACGGATGAACCTCTTCGACTACATCTCCGACCGGGCGAGCAAGCTGTGGCTGGAGGCCTACCTGCACACCAGCATGGTGGTGCAGTGCACGATCATCGCCGCGGTCCTCGGCGTGCTGATCGGGGTCGCGGTGTACCGCAGCCCGATCGGCTCGGCGGTGGCCACGGCGCTGGCGAGCACGATCCTGACGGTCCCGTCGTTCGCCCTCCTGGGCCTGCTGATCCCCCTCTCGGGGCTCGGCCCGACGACCGCCGTGATCGCGCTGGTGCTCTACGGCCTGCTGCCGATCGTCCGCAACACCATCGTCGGGCTCGACGGCGTCGACCCGGCGGTCACCGACGCCGCCCGCGGCATCGGGATGAGCCGCTTCGGCGTGCTCACCCGCGTCGAGCTGCGGCTGGCCTGGCCGGCGATCCTCACCGGGATGCGGGTGGCCACCCAGATGCTGATGGGCATCGCGGTGATCGCCGCCTACGCGAAGGGCCCGGGCTTCGGCGCCGAGGTCTTCTCCGGGCTCACGAACGCGGGGAGCACGAACTCCCTCAACCAAGCCGTCACGGGCACGGTCGGGGTGGTCATCCTCGCCCTGCTCCTCGACGGCGTCTACGTCCTGATCAAGCGCTTCACCGTCTCAAGGGGTGTCCGTGGCTGAGAACGAGGAAGTCTCCGGCGTCGAAATCGAGCTGGAGCACGTGACCAAGCGGTACCCCGGCACCCGCACCCCGGCGGTCGACGACTTCTCGATGGTCGTCCCGGCCGGCAAGATCGTCGTCTTCGTCGGCCCGTCCGGCTGCGGCAAGACCACGACCATGCGGATGATCAACCGGCTGATCGAGCCGACGTCCGGCCGGATCACCATCGGCGGCGAGGACGCGCTGAAGCTCGACGTCGACACGCTGCGCCGCCGGATCGGCTACGCCATCCAGCAGGCCGGGCTGTTCCCGCACTTCACCGTGGCGCAGAACATCGCGGTGGTGCCGGGCCTGCTCGGCTGGGACAAGAAGAAGGTCAACGACCGGGTCGAGGAGATGATGGACCTGGTCGGGCTCGACCCGGCCGACTTCCGCGACCGCTTCCCGCGCCAGCTCTCCGGCGGCCAGCAGCAGCGCGTCGGCGTGGCGCGGGCCCTGGCCGCGGACCCGCCGGTGCTGCTGATGGACGAGCCGTTCGGCGCGGTCGACCCGATCACCCGCGGCAACCTGCAGGACGAGCTGCTGCGGCTGCAGAGCGAGCTGAAGAAGACGATCGTGTTCGTCACGCACGACTTCGACGAAGCCGTGAAGCTGGGCGACAAGATCGCGGTGCTCGGCAACCAGTCGACGATCCTGCAGTACGACACGCCCGAAGCGATCCTGGCGAACCCGGCGGACGACACGGTCGCGGGTTTCGTGGGCGCGGGCGCGTCGCTGAAGCAGCTGACGCTGCTGCGCGTCCGGGACGTCGAGCTGGAGCAGGACGCCCTGACCGTGACCGCCGACGAGTCGCCCGCTTCGGTGCGCGAGAAGCTCCAGTCGTCGCGCAAGCACTTCGCGCTGGTGCTCGACGCGCGCCGGCGTCCGACGCGCTGGGTGCACGTCCGCGAGCTCACGTCGGCGACCTCGCTGGCCAACCTCGGCAAGCCGCTGCGTGACGTCGTCAGCCTGCAGTCGACGCTGCAGGACGCGCTCGAGGCGATGCTCGCCGAGGGCGGGTCGGTGCCGGTCACCGGCGCGCGTGGCGAGTACGCGGGCACCATCCAGCTGGACACCGTGATCGCGACCATCCAGCAGCTGCGCGACGAGCACACGAACGGCGAAGAGGTGTCCGCATGACGACGGCCGCCGTCGACACCGGCTTCAGCACCGAGTCCGGCTCGAAACGCGCGGAACGCGTCCGGCTGTTCGCCCAGCCCGTCGCGGTCCTGGTGATCGTCGCGGTGACGCTGGTCTCGGTGTTCTCCAGCGGGCTGAACGCGACGGAGAAGGAGACGCTCAACGCGTCGTCGCTGCTCACGGCGTTGTGGGACCACGTGCTGATGACGCTCGTGGTGACGGCGATCGTCGTGCTGGTCGCGGTGCCGCTGGGCATCCTGGTGACGCGGCCGTGGGCGCGGTTCCTGGCGCCGATCTTCCTGGCCGTCGCGAACATCGGCCAGGCCGCGCCCGCGCTGGGCGTGCTGGTGCTGTGGTTCATCATCACCGGCTCGACCGGCGGGATCTGGGTGGCGGCGCTGCCGCTGGCGTTCTACTCGCTGCTGCCGGTGCTGCGGAACACGATGGTCGGCATCCAGCAGGTCGACCCGGCCCTGATCGACGCGGGCCGCGGCATCGGGATGTCGGCGGGCGCGGTGCTCTGGCGGGTCGAGCTCCCGCTGGCCGTCCCCCTGATCCTGGCCGGCCTGCGCACGTCCCTCGTGCTGGCGGTCGGCACGGCGACGTTCGGCATGTTCGTCAACGCGGGCGGGTTCGGGCTGCTCATCGACACGGGCTACAAGCTGAACCTGACCTCGGTGCTGGTGACCGGCTCGGTGCTGGCGGTCGCGCTGGCGCTGCTGGTGGACTGGCTGGGCGCGGTCGCCGAACAGTACTTCGGACCGAAGGGGCTGCGATGAAACTCGGCCGGATGGCAGTCGTGGCGCTGCTGGGGGTGACGCTGTCGTCCTGCGGGCTGACGGTCAACCAGGCGGTGCCGTACGACATCAAGCCGGGCTCGATCCAGCCCATCCCGGCACTGCAGGGCGTGAAGGTGACGGTGGGGTCGAAGGACTTCACCGAGAACATCATCCTGGCGTACATGGCCGAGATGGCCCTGACCGCGGCGGGCGCGGACGTCGTCGACCTGTCGGACATCAAGGGGTCGAACTCGTCCCGGCAGGCGCTGCTGTCCGGCCAGACGGACGTGACGTGGGAGTACACGGGCACGGGCTGGATCAACTACCAGGGCAACGAGCTCCCGGTCCCCGGCGGCGAGAAGGCCCAGTACGAGGCGACGGCCAAGGCGGACGCGGAGAAGTTCGGCGTCACCTGGCTGAACTACTCGCCGCTGAACGACCAGTACGCGTTCGCGGTGACGGAGAAGTACGGCGCGGCCAACAACCTGAAGACGACGTCCGACCTGGCGGCGTTCATCAAGCAGAAGCCGGACCAGGCGGTGTTCTGCCTGGAGACGGAATTCACCAGCCGCCAGGACGGCTTCCCGGCCGCCGTCAAGGCGTACGGCTTCCAGAACCCGACGGTGAAGAACTTCGGCATCGGCACGATCTACTCGGCGGTGGCGAGCGGAACCTGCCCGGTGGGCGAGGTCTTCACCACGGACGGCCGGATCTCGGGGTTGAACCTGCGGGTGCTGGAGGACGACAAGAAGGCGTTCCCCCAGTACAACGCGGTGGCGACGTTGCGCACGGAGTGGCTGAAGCAGCACCCGGAGGTCCGCGGGCCACTGGAGAAGGTCAGCGCGGCGATCGACAACGAGCAGATGGTCGAGCTGTGCAAGCAGGTCGACGTCGACGGCCAGGACGCGGGCAAGGTGGCCCACGACTGGATGGTCAAGAAGGGCTTCGTGCAGTAGCCCGCCGGGGCACCCCCCGTTTTCGACTCTACCGGTCGGCACCGATAATTCTGCGGTGCCGACCGGTGCCGTCAGAGACCCAGCCGGTGCAGCAGTTGGCCCTCGAGCCGCTCGAGCTCGCCCGCCACCGCACGGTGCACCGACTTGCGTCGCGCCGCAGGCATCCGCTCCGCCGCCCGCACCGAAGCCGACAGCTGCTCCAAAGTTCCGAGCGCTCCTGCGGCGAACTCCCGGTCCGCGTCCGACGCCTTCTCCGACTTCTGCAGGTCGCGGCAGCCGTCCGCCACTCCCGCGATCCGGGCGTGCAGCGCCGCGCCCCGGCCGGTGTACTCGCCCAGCTTGTCGACCGAAACGCCCAGCTTGCGCGCCTGGTAGCGGTCGTACGCCTCGCGGGCCGCGCCCGCCGCGCGGACCGCCAGCGGTGCCACCACCGGGATCACCGCCGGGCCGAGCACCTTCGCCACCGCGACCGCGTTCTTCGCCCTCTTAGGGGTGAACCTGGCTTCACCCTCGACCTTGGCCTTGCGCGCCATGGCACCTCCTGCGACGTGTCGAGGTCGAACTTACTGGTCGCCTGGGTGGCGGGCATGTCGGCTCGGCGGTGGGAATCTAGAGTGATCTCCATGAACACCGAGGTGGTACTCGACGCGGGTGCGGTCAGCCGCTGCCGTCGCCGGGTGCACCTCGAACACGACCCCGCCATGCGTGAGGTACCGCTTTCGCCGCCCGACCCCACCGCGCAGCAGCGGATCGCCGACGCCACCGCGCACCGCGAGGACATCGTCGCCCGGCTGATGGCCGCCAACGACGACCACTGGGTGAAGATCGGCCGTGACCTGCCGGCCGCCGAGCGCGTCGAGCGGACGCTGCAGGCCTTCGCCGACGGCGCCCGCTACATCTGGGGTGCGCTGCTGCCGGTCGACGCGGCCGGGCACCGGCGGGGCGGCGTCGACCTGCTCGTCCGCAGTGGCCGCGGGTACGTCCCGGTGCTCGTCGTGCGGCACCGCATCACCGACCGCGGGGCCGGCGCCGTCGTCACCGAGCTGACCGACCTCGACCCGGCGCACCGCGCGCCCGACGAGGGCCGCAAGGTCCGCTCGCAGCCGCGTGACCAGCTCCGGCTCGTGCACGTCCGCCGCATGCTGCAGACGCTCGGGCAGGCCGACGAAAGCCGGGCCCTCGGCGGTGTCATCGGCCTCGACGCCGACGTCGTCGTCTGGCACGACCTCACCGCGGCCACCTGGCCCGGCGGCCGCACCGCGCTCACCGAATACCAGGCCCGGTTCGCCGACCGGCTGGCCATCGCCAGCGCGGCCGCGAACGGCGAGGAGCCGCTCGCCGAGCCGTCGCGCGTGCTGGAGTGCCGCCGCTGCCCGTGGTGGCCGACGTGCGAGGTCGTGCTCACCGAGACCCGGGACGTCAGCCTCGTCGTCCGCGGCGAGGACGCCGTCGAGCTGCGCCGCGCCGGCGTGTCCACTGTGGACAAGCTGGCCGCGCTCGACCCGGCGGGCGAGCCGCCCGCGGTGAACTGGACGGGCGTCACGTTCCCCGACGCCGTCGTGCTCGCCCGGGCCTGGCTGGCCGACCTGACGCTGGTGCGCCGCGTCGACCGGGTCGAGGTGCCGCGCGCCGACGTCGAGATCGACGTCGACATGGAGAGCTTCGGCGACGCCGGTGCGTACCTCTGGGGCTGCCTGCTGACCGGCGCCGACATCGGTGTCACGCCGGGCTACCGCGCCTTCGCGACGTGGGACCCCCTGCCCACCGACGACGAGGCCCGCTCCTTCGCCGAGTTCTGGGCCTGGCTCACCGACGTCCGCGAGCGCACCGAAGCGGCGGGCCTGACCTTCCGCGCCTACTGCTACAACGCGCTCGCCGAGAACCGCTGGCTCTTCGGCTCGGTCGAGCGCTTCGGCGACCACCCCGGCGTGCCGTCCAAGAAGGACATCCAGTCCTTTGTGGACTCCGAGCAGTGGGTGGACCTCTTCCGCAGCGTCACCGACCAGTTCCTGTGCTCCCACGGCAAGGGCCTGAAGGTGATCGCGCCGGTGGCCGGCTTCTCGTGGCGCGACCCCGAAGCGGGCGGCGAAGCGTCGATGCGCTGGTACCGCGACGCCGTGGGCATGGACGGCGAGAAGCCGGACGACGACCAGCGCGAGCGGCTCCTGCGCTACAACGAGGACGACGTCCTCGCGACGCGGGCGCTGCGCGAGTGGATCGACGCCCGGGCGCAGGCCGAAGTGCCGTACATGTTCGACCTCTGAGTATTTCGCTGACTAAGACACTTGCCAGCTGGCGCGTCCTGCGTAATACTCGTCTGCGAGTACTCGTGAACGAGGAGTTGAGATGAAGCGGCGGAAAGTCGGCAACGTCCTGGGCCTGGCCGTGCTGTCCGTCGTGCTGGAACGCCCCATGCACCCGTACGAAATGGCGGCCGTGCTCAAGCAGCGCGGCAAGGACGCCGACATGCCGATCAAGTGGGGCTCGCTCTACACCGTCGTCGCCAACCTGGAGAAACACGGCTTCGTCGAGGCCGTCGAGAGCGTGAAGGACGGCGGGCGGCCGGAGCGGACCGTCTACCGGATCACCCCGGCCGGCCGCGAAGAGTTCGAGGACTGGGTCCGCGAGCTCGTCGGCACGGTCGACCGGGAGCCTCCGCGGTTCAAGGCCGGGCTGTCGATGATCGGCGTGCTGGGGCCCGACCAGGCGATCAGCCGGCTGCGGGAGCGGCTGGAGCAACTCGGCGAACGCGCGGAGGCGCACCGCGCGGCGCTCGGGCAGCTGCGGCCGCTCATGCCGCGGCTGTTCCTGGTGGAGGTCGAGTACGACCTCGCGATGACGGAAGCCGAAGCGCACTGGGTGCGCGGCTTCCTCGAAGAACTGACCACCGGCGCCCTGCCGGGCATCGACGCCTGGCGGCGCTACCACGAAACCGGCGAATTCCCGGACGACCTGGGGGAGTTCGTGGAGAGGTAGGAACGATGGAGACGACCCGCAAGCACAAGGTGCCCGAGATGGAAGGCTTCCAGGCCCGCTGGTACGCCAAGAACCGCGGCACCGAGGCCCAGCTCGCGCAGTACCGGCGGCAGGCGGCCGAGGTCACGGCGGGCTGGCCGGAAGGCGCCGAGGTCCTGGAGGTGGCGCCCGGGCCCGGCTTCTTCGCCGTGGAGCTGGCGAAGCGCGGCTACCGCGTCACCGGGCTCGACATCAGCCACACCATGGTCGACATCGCCCGCGAAAACGGCGCGGGGCTTGAGATCGACTTCTTCCAGGGCGACATCACGCAGGCGCCCTTCGACGCCGAGTCGTTCGACTTCGTGGTCTGCCAGGCCGCGTTCAAGAACTTCCGGCAGCCGGTGACGGCGCTGAACGAGATGCACCGCGTGCTGCGCCCGGGCGGTTACGCGGTGATCCACGACCTCAACCACGAGGCCACCGGCGCGGACATCGACCGCGAGGTCGCCCGGATGAACGTCGGCGTCGTCAGCGGCTTCACCGTCCGGCAGACGCTCGGGTGGCTGCGGCGCCGCGCGTTCACACCCGCGCAGTTCGAGGAACTGGCCGCGGAAAGCGCGTTCGGCGGCTGCTCGGTGACGGCCGACGGCATCGGCCTGGAGATCCGGCTGACCCGCTGACCACGACCGCCGGGGGCATCGAGCGTGCCCCCGGCGGGGTGGGTCAGCGCGGGGCCATCCGCAGCGAGCCGTCCATCCGGACGACCTCGCCGTTCAGGTAGTCGTGGTCGATGAGCGACAGCGCGAGCTGCGCGTACTCGTCCGGCCGCGCGAGCCGCTTCGGGAACGGGACGCCGGCCGCGAGGGAGGCGCGGAAGTCGTCGCTGACCGTGGCGAGCATCGGGGTGTCGACGATGCCCGGCGCGATGGTCAGCACGCGGATGCCGTGCGAGGCCAGGTCGCGGGCCGCGGGCAGCGTCATGCCGACGACGCCGCCCTTGGACGACGAGTAGGCGACCTGCCCGATCTGGCCGTCGAACGCGGCGATCGAGGCGGTGTTGATGATGACGCCGCGGGCGTCGTCGTCGAGCGGCTCGGTCTTCGCGATGGCCTCGGACGCGATGGTCAGCACGTTGAACGTGCCGACGAGGTTGATCTGGATGACCTTCGCGTACAGCGCGAGGTCGTGGCGGCCCTTCTTGGACAGGATCCGCGCGGACGGCCCGATGCCGGCGCAGTTCACCACGGTCCGCAGCGGCACGCCGGAGCCGGCCGCGGTCGCGACGGCGGCCTCGACCTGCTCGACGTCGGTGACGTCGGCCTCGACGTAGGTGATGCCGTCGACCTGCTCGGCCTGCTCGATGGACGACGCCAGGTCCAGCGCGAACACCCGCGCGCCCTTCGCCGCCAGGGCCTTCGCCGTGGCCCCGCCGAGGCCGGACGCGCCGCCCGTGACGAGCGCCGCGGTGTCGGTGATCTGCATCAGTGCCGTTCCCTTCGCCTGGTCCGATTCGCCGACCCAGGTTAACGCTCGTTCGCATCGGCGCGGTTCGTGTCTTCGCTCACCGCTCTCAGGCCGGACCGGTTCCGTTAGCGTCGTGGTCAACTCCGGCTGTCACCTTCAGCAGCATGACGCCAGCTCGCATCGTGGTGGTAGGAACCGGATACGTCGGCTTGACCACGGGGGCCTGCCTGGCCAGTCTGGGTCATTGCGTCACCTGCGTGGACGTCGACCGCGCGAAGGTCTCCCGCCTGGCCGCCGGCCGCGTCGACATCCTCGAACCCGGCCTCGACGACCTGGTCAACCGCGGGCTCGCGGCCGGTCGTCTCCGGTTCGTCGTCGGCGCGCGGGACGCCGTCCGCGACGCGCAGGCGGTGTTCCTCTGCGTGCCGACGCCGATGGGGGCCGGCGGCTCCGCGGACCTGCGGGCGGTCGAGGCGGTGACGGCCGAGATCGGCGACGTCCTGCCCGCCGGTTGCGCCCTGGTCACCAAGTCGACCGTGCCGGTCGGCACGTCGAAGCGGATCCGGGAGCTGGTCGGCCGGACCGACGTGCCGGTCGTGTCGAACCCCGAGTTCCTCCGCGAAGGCACCGCTGTCGCGGACTTCCTCGGCCCCGACCGGATCGTCGTCGGGTCGGCCGACCTCGCCGCCGCGCGCTGGGTCGGCGACCTCTACGCCGAGCTCGACGCGCCGGTCGTCGTCGCCGACGCGGCCAGCGCCGAACTGGTCAAGTACGCCGCGAACTGCTACCTGGCGCTGAAGCTGTCCTACGTCAACTCCATCGCCGAGCTGTGCGAACGGCTCGGCGCGGACATCGACCTCGTCACCGAGGGCATGGGGTACGACCGGCGCATCGGGCGGACGTTCCTCAAGCCCGGCCCCGGCTGGGGCGGCTCCTGCCTGCCGAAGGACACCAGCGCGCTGGTCAAGGTGGCCGAGTCGGTGAACTACGACTTCACCATGCTGACCTCGGCCATCGACGAGAACATCGCCCAGCGCGACCGGATCGTCGCGAAGATCGCCGGCGCGGTCGGCGGGACGCTGGCCGGCGCCCGGATCGGCGTGCTGGGCCTGGCGTTCAAGGCGGGCACGAACGACCTGCGCGACTCGCCCGCGCTCGCCGTCTCGTCGGTGCTGGGCGCGCTGGGCGCGGAGCTGACCGCCTACGACCCGGCCGTCGACGGCGAGATCGCCGGGATGACCGTCGTCGACGACGCCTACCAGGTCGCGAAGGACGCGGACGTCGTCGTCGTGCTGACCGAGTGGGCCGAGTTCAAGCACCTCGACTGGGCCGCGATGGCCGAGCTCATGGACGGCATCGACGTCGTCGACACGCGCAACCTGCTGGACCCGCGGGCGATCGTGGACGCCGGCTTGTCCTGGCAGGGTGTCGGGCGGCCGCGGGCGGCGGCGAAAATCAAGGTGTCCTGACCGGGTGGTGCTGGCTACGATCCGGAATCGTGCCAGTATCCGTATCCGTCGAACTCAACCACCTGATCGTCCCGTCCCGGAACAACCGGGAATCCGCCGAATTCCTGGCGACCCTGCTCGGCCTCGAAGTCGGGGAAGAGTGGGGTCCGTTCATCCCCGTCGAGACGCGCAACGGCGTCCGGCTGGACTTCGCGAGTGTCCCCGAAGCGGACCTTCGCCTGCAGCACTACTGCTTCCTGGTCCCCGAAGACGACTTCGACGCCGTCTTCGCGCGGCTCGTCGAATCGGGCGTGACCCATTTCGCCGACCCGCAGATGAAGCAGGCCGGCGAAATCAACCACAACCACGGCGGCCGTGGCGTCTACTTCCTCGATCCCGGCGGCAACGGGATGGAAATCATCACGCAGCCGTACGAGCCGGAACGGCGTCGTCCGACGGCTTGGTAATTCGTTAGCGTTGCGTACTATCGGGGTATGTTCACGACGAGGCCGGAGCTGACCGGCACCTTCGGGATGGTGGCATCGACGCACTGGCTGGCTTCGGCCACCGGGATGGCGGTGCTGGAGGACGGCGGCAACGCGTTCGACGCGGCGGTCGCGGCCGGCTTCGTCCTGCAGGTCGCCGAGCCACACCTGTGCGGCCCGGCCGGCCAGGTACCCGGCCTCTTCGTGACAGCGGACGACCCGACCCCGCGGGCGCTGGCCGGTCAAGGCCCGTCGCCCGCGGGGGCCACCGCCGCGCATTTCGCGTCGCTGGGCCTGGATCTGATCCCGGGCAGCGGCCTCCTCCCGGCGACCGTCCCGGGCGCCTGGGACGCCTGGCTCCTGCTGCTTCGCGACTACGGCACGAAGCCGCTTCGCGCGGTGCTGTCGTACGCGATCGGCTACGCGCGCAACGGCGTCCCGCTGGTGTCGCGAGTCGGCGACACGATCAGCGCGGTGTCCGGCTTGTTCACCGAGCACTGGCCGACGTCCGCGGCGCTCTGGATGCCGGACGGCAAACCGGCGTCGGGCCTGCACCGCAACCCGGTGCTGGCCGACACGTGGGAGCGCCTGCTTCGGGAGGCGGAGTCCGTCTCCGGCCGGGAAGCGCAGCTCGACGCGGGACGTCGTGCCTGGTCACAGGGTTTCGTCGCGGAAGAGATCGAGTCGTTCAGCCGCCAGGCGTTCCGCGACGACTCGGGCCGCGACCACGCGGGCCTGCTGACGGGCGAGGACCTGGCGTCGTGGTCGGCGACGTACGAGGACCCGGCGTACGTGGACGTCGACGACTGGCGCCTGGTGAAGATGGGCGGCTGGACGCAGGGCCCGGCCCTGCTGCAGCAGGCGCTCCTGCTGCACGGCTTCCGCGACGAGTTGTCCTATGTGGACGGCGTCCCGTCGGAGCGCACGGTGCACCTGGCGACCGAAGCCGCGAAGCTGGCCTTCGCGGACCGCGAGGCCTGGTACGGCGACACGGACGTACCGCTGGACGTGCTGCTTTCGCCGTCGTACACCGACGCCCGGCGCGCCCTGATCGGCGATTCCGCGTCCGCTGAGCTCCGCCCGGGCGACGCGCGCGGCCCGGCACGGCTCCCGGCGATCCTCGATTCGCTGCAGGGCGTCGCAGCGGGCGGCGGCGCCACGGGCGAGCCGACGGTGGGCCCCCAGGGCCAGACCCGCGGCGACACGGTCCACCTGGACGTCGTCGACGCGGCGGGCAACCTGGTGTCCCTGACGCCGTCGGGCGGCTGGCTGCAGTCGAGCCCGACGATCCCGTCGCTGGGCTTCTGCCTGGATTCCCGCGGCCAGATGTTCTGGCTGGAGCAGGGCCTGCCCAATTCCCTGGCCCCGCGCAAGCGCCCCCGGATCACGCTGTCCCCGTCCCTGGCCCTGCGCGACGGCGTCCCGACCCTGGCGTTCGGCACCCCGGGCGGCGACCAGCAGGACCAGTGGCAGCTGTGCTTCTGGCTGGCCCACACCTACGGCGGCCTGAACCTCCAGGAGTCGATCGATTCACCGGCCTGGCACACGACGGCGTTCCCGAGCTCGTTCTACCCGCGCGCGTGGAACCCGCGCGAGCTGGTGGTGGAGTCCCGGCTGGGTGCGTCCACTTTGGACGCGCTGCGCGCCCGCGGCCACCGGATCGTGGACGCGGGCGACTGGGCGCTGGGCCGCCTGTCGGCGGTGTCCCGCGCGGACGGCGTCCTGCGGGCGGCCGCCAACGCGCGCGGGATGCAGGGCTACGCGGCGGGCCGCTAGGGCTTTTCCCACAGCCAGAACTCGATGCCCTGGTTGTCCGTGCAGTCGGCGGTGTTCCCGTACGGGTGGTTCTCGACCTCCCCGGTCCGCCCGCCCTGCTCGCGAACCCGCCCCAACGCCGACGCGAGGTCGTCCACCGCGTACATCAGCTTCCAGCCGGTCTGGCGGTCGCCGCCCCACAGACCGCCTTCGAGGGCGGGACCGGAGAAGCCCCACGCGTCCGGTACCGAACCCGGCGTGAACTGCCAGCCCAGCACCGCGCCGTAGAACGTCTTCGCGCGCTCGTCGTCGGGGACTTGGAACGTGAAGTACATGGCTTCGCCGTGCCGCGCCGGCTTCGGGCCCGCGGCCGGCGAAGCGGCTTGGGCGAGCAGCCACTTCTGGCCGAACGGGTCCCGGATCGTGCCGGCGAGGCCGTAACCGCGGTCTTCGACCGGGCGCAGCAGCTCGGCGCCCAGCTCGACCGCCTGCTCGGCCGTCGCGCGCGGGTCCGGGACCTCGATCCGCACCAGCGGGCCGCCTTCGGGCGCCACGACGTGGCCCAGCTCGGGGTACTCCTCGGCCAGCATCAGCACGCTGTCGCCGATGGCCAGTTCGGCGTGCCCGACCCGCCCGTCGTCCATCACGATCGGATCGGCCCGCCGGACCGCACCGAACGCTCCGACGTAGAAGTCGAGCGCGGCGCGGGCGTCCGCCACCACGAGGTAGGGCGTCAGCGAACGCAGTGAGGCGGCGACCGGCGCCTCGGAAGTGGTCGTCATATCGGCTCCGTTCAAGATCAGGCGACGCAGGTCGTCGCGCAGTTCGGCGGCGAAGTCCGGGTCGGGGGCGACCCGCTCGGAGGGACGGCGAAGCGCGTCGAAAGGCTCAGGCATCGCGACCCTCCTTCTCCTCGTAAGCGCGCCGGAACGCGGCGCGGGCGCGGACGAGCAACGCCTCCGTGGCGTGCACGCTGCGCCCCAGGTGACCCGCGACCTCGGGCACGCCGAGACCGTCGACGTACCGCAGGCTCAGCGCGGCCCGGTGGTGCGGCCCCAGCGATTCGAGCACCTGTCTCGCCCGCAGGGCGTCGAGCTGCTCGTCCCACGGGTCCTCGACGTCCGGCTCGCTGTCGTGCACGAGCCGCAGGCCGCGTTCCTCACGCTCCTTGCGCCGCCAGTGGTCGGCGAGCTTGTGCCGGGCGACGCCGATCAGCCACCCGGTGCTCACTGGAGGCGCGTACTCCTTGCGACAGGCGGCGACCGCCCCGAGGAACGTCTCGGACGTCAGCTCCTCGGCGAGCGTGCGGTCACCGCACCGGGACAGCAGGTACCCGTAGACCTCCGGCAGGGCCGTCTCGTACAGCCCGAGCAGCGCGAAGGCCGGGTCCGGTCGTACCCGAGGTTCCGTCACACCTTCATCGTCGCTCCGCGCGCCGCTTTTCCGACGGGTGAACTTCCGATTTTTCCGGCCACGGTTTCCGGAACAGGTGCTTGTCCTCCGTCAGGTGCCGGACCGCCCGGCACCGGTACGGATCACGGCGGTGCTGGTACTCCCGCTCGCCGGGATCGCCGTTGCTGTCCATGCCGGCAAGGTTGCCGACGCGAACCGGCGTGGACGAAGCCGCAAACGGGAATCCCAGATCGGATTGCCCGCTTTACGATCCGTGGTTGACCGACCGCGAGGAGGTGCGCATGGACCGGCCCGCGAAGCCCAACTACCGGCGCCGCCAGCTCGGCCGCACCCTGCGCAAACTACGCGAAGCGGCCGGGTTCAGCCAAGAGGACGCGGGCCGCCCGCTGCGGTTCTCGACGTCGAAGATGAGCCGCATCGAGCAGGGGTACATCCCGGGCTACAACGACTTCCTGGCTCTGCTCGACCGCTACGGCATCATCGCCGCGGACTACGACCAGTACGTGCGGATGTTCGACTACGCCAAGGAGAAGGGCTGGTGGCACGTCTTCGGGCTGAGCGACCGCGGGTTCGTGAGCGTGGAGGCCGAGGCGTCGCGCATCCGCAACTACCAGCTCGGGTTCATCCCGGGGCTGTTGCAGACCGAGCCGTACATGCGCGCGACCTTCGCCGGAACCCGGGACCCGTTCGACGGGCGCAAGCTGGAGATCGAGGTGCAGGTCCGGCTGCGCCGCCAGCGCCGGCTGGTCGAGCCCCCGGAACTGGAGCTGCACGCGGTGATCGACGAATCGGTGATCCGGCGGGCGCCGTGCGACGCCGCACAGCTGCGCCACCTGCTCGAGGCGGGTCAGCTGCCGAACGTCCATCTGCAGGTGCTGCCGCAAGCGGTGGGGTCGCATGACGGCCTGTACGGGAATTTTCTCATCGCGAGTTTCCCAGATCCGTCCGAACCGGACCTGGCCTACGTCTCCTACGGTTTCGGGGCGCTGCAGGTGGAGAAGGACGCGGAGGTGCGCGCGGCCGGACTGATGTTCGACAACCTGGCTCGGCTAGCGTTGGACCAAGCGGACTCACGCACGTTCATCGCTAAGATCCTCGCCGAGAGGCAAGACAGACCGAGAGGCGATCGTGCACTGGCGTAAGAGCAGCTACAGCGGGTCCAGCAGTGGCGAGGACTGTGTTGAGGTCGCCTTCACCGGTGCCACCATCGCCACCCGCGACTCGAAAGCCCCCACGGCCGGGGCACTCGAGGTGCCGCCGGCCGCGTGGTCCGCCTTCCTCGCCGCCGTCACACCCGCGGGTCCGGCAGCCGCCGCCCGGTGATCGCGACCACCGCCGCCAGCACCGCCACCGCGCCGATCACCAGCGCAAACGCCTCGCGTGCGCCCAGCGAACCCGACAACGCCGCATAGAGACTCCCGAGCGTCGCCACGCCCAGCGCCAGCGACGTCTGCTGGTTCGTCGTCATCACGCCCGACCCCACCCCGGCCAGGTCCGTCGGCACGTGCGACAGCACGATCCGGAACAACGTCGTCATCGCCAGCGCGTTGCCCACGCCGATCGCCACCATCGACGGCGCCAGGTCCAGGATCGTCACGTGCGGCCACGCCGACAGCGTCGTGCACAGCAGCGCCACCATGCCCACCGCCGTGATCGCGCCGCCCACCGGGACCACCTTCTGTCCGTACCGCGCCACCAGGCGGCTGCTCAGCATCGACACCGTGAAGTACGCGACCGCCAGCGGGGTCAGCGCGCCACCCGCGCCCAGCGGGCCGTAGTGCAGCCCCTCCTGCAGCGTCATCGCGAACACGAACATGAACGACCCGAACGCCGCGAAGAACGGGATGCCCACCAGCAGGCCGCGCCGGACACTCGGCAGCCGCATCACCGACGGCGGCAGCAGCGGCGTTCCACCCCGGCGCTCCAACCGGCGTTCGACGTGCACGAACGCGGCCGCGGAAAACGGCGACAGGATCAGCAGCGCCAGAGCCCACAGCGGCCAGCCCAGCGCGCGGCCCTCCATCAGTGGGACCAGCAACGACAGCAGCGTCACCGCCAGCAGCGCCGTGCCCAGCCGGTCGACGCCCAGCGGGTTGTGCGCGCGGCTCTCCGGCAGGCGGCGGGCCATGACCAGCACCACCAGGCCGATCGGGACGTTCACCAGGAAGATCGGCCGCCAGCTCGTGCCCCACAGGTCCGCCGCCACCAGGCCGCCGCCGAGCAGCTGGCCGACCACCGTCGAGATGCCGCCCGTCGCGCCGAACAGGCCGAGCGCGCGGGAGCGCTGTTCGCCCGAGGTCGTCGCCTGGATGATCGACAGCACCTGCGGCAGCAGCAGGGCCGACGCCGCCCCCTGCGCGGCGCGGGCCACCACCAGCGTGCCGGCCGTCGGGGCGATTCCGCAGGCCAGGGACGTCAGCGTGAACAGCCAGAGGCCCGCGAAGAACAGCCGCCGCCTGCCGAACGAGTCGCCGAGGCGGCCGCCGACCACCAGCAGGACCGCGTACGCGATGCCGTACGCCGCCACCACCAGCTCCAGGGTGGCGGTGGACGCGTGCAGGTCGGCGTTGATCGTCGGCAGCGCGACGTTGACGATGAAGAAGTCGATGATCGGCAGTGCCGCCCCCAGCAGCACCGTGACCAGGCCGGCGGGGGTCAGTCCCGGCCGGGTGGGGGCGCCGGTGGTGATCGGCGCAAGGGAAGTGCTCATGAGTACTACGATCGACCCGCATCGAAACTGGTACCAGTTGTTGTTTATCCAGGTACCAGCCACTACCTGGTACCAGGTTCCACGGCGTGCCATCCTGGCACCATGACCACCGCCGTCGAACCCGACCTGCGCCGGCAGGAGCTGGCGAGGTTCCTGCGCAGCCGTCGCGAGCGGATCACGCCCGAACAGGTCGGCCTGCCGATCGCCGGCCGCCGACGGACGCCGGGGCTGCGCCGGGAAGAGGTCGCGCAGCTCGCCGGGGTCGGGGTCACCTGGTACACCTGGCTCGAGCAGGGCCGCGACATCAACGCGTCCGAACAGGTGCTGCAGGCCATCGCCCGCACCCTGCGGCTCGACCCGCACGAGCACGTCCACCTCTTCCGCCTGGCCGGGGCGCCCGAGCCGGAGTGCGAGAAGGACAGCCAGGTCATCACGCCGGCGATGGAGCTCATGCTGAAGAAGCTGGAGCCGTACCCGGTCGCCATCCGCAACGCCCGCTGCGACCTGCTCGGCTACAACCGCGGCTACACCTGGCTGATGGGGGACGTCGGCGCGATCCCGTTCGAGGACCGGAACACCCTGGTCCAGTGCCTGCTCAACCCCGAGTGGCGCAAGCGGATGCTCGACTGGGAGACGAACATCCCGCGGGTCATCGCGTCCTTCCGGGCGGCGATGGCCGACCACGTCGCCGAGCCGGCGTGGAAGCAGCTGGTGAAGCGCCTCAAGGCCGAGTCGCCGCTGTTCGCCGAGCTGTGGCCGCACCACGACGTCAACTCGGAGCCGATCCGCACCAAGCGGTACCTGCACCCGGACGTCGGCCTGCTGCAGTTCAACTTCACCTACCTCTACTACGGCCGCCGGTCGGAAATCACCATGTCGACCTACACCCCGGCCGACGAGGAGACCGCGGCGAAGCTGCCGCTCGTGTTCGACTGACGACGTACGCGGGCCGGCCGCTCCGGGACGGACGCGCGGACCGGCCGTGACCGGTAACTTCGCGGCATGAGAAGGCCTCCGTGGGCAGGACGCCTGGCGCGCACCGTCGTCGTCGGCGTCTTCGTGCTGGGGGCGACCAGTGCGTCATCGCGGTGGCAGCCAGGAGCGTCGCCACTGACGCCGATCGGTGTCGCGTGGCTTGCCGCCACCGTCCTCACGCTGCTGTTCGTCCACCGCTTCCCGCTGACGCTGTTCCTGGTCGCGGCCGCCTCCGCGTTCGGCTACTACTTCTCCGGCCTGCCCGGTGGGCCGGTCATCCTGGTCCCGACCATCGCGTTGTTCGTGCTGACCCGGCAGCGCGGGCCGCGCACCGCGGGCATCACCGGCGCCTCGGCGCTCGCCGCCGCCTACGTCGTGCACGTCGTCACGACCAGGTCTTTCGCGGTGGAGGCCGGAGTCGCGTTCATCGTAGTCTGGCTGGTCGCGGTGATCGGGGTCGGCACCGCCGTCCGGTACCAGCTGGACGCGCTCGCCGCCCGCCGCGGCCAGGCCGACGAGCACCGGCACCGGCTCGCCGAGCAGGAACGCCTGCGCATCGCCCGCGAGGTCCACGACGTCGTCGCGCACAGCCTCGCGATGATCAACGTCCAGGCCGGCGTTGCCGCGCACGTCGCCGACCGGCGGCCCGAGCAGGCGAAGGAAGCGCTGCTGAACATCAAGGCGGCCAGCGCCTCCGCGCTCAACGACCTCCGCGCGACCCTGGCTGTGCTGCGCTCCGGCGAGGACAAGGCGCCCGCGCCGAGCCTCGCCCAGGCCGGCGAGCTGCTGGACCACGCCCGCGACGCCGGGCTCACGGTCGAGGTCCACGGCGAGCCCGGCGACCTCCCGGCCCCGGTCGACGCGGCCGCGTACCGGATCCTCCAGGAGTCGCTGACCAACGTCGTCCGGCACGCCGACCGGCCGGAACACGTCGACGTCCGGTTCGACCGGCGCGCCGGGGGCCTCACGATGGAGGTCCGCGACGACGGCCGCGGCACCGCGCAGCCGGCGCCGGGCCACGGCCTGCGCGGCATGGGCGAACGCGCCGCGGCGCTCGGCGGGCGGTGCACCGCGGGGCCGGTCGACGGCGGCTTCGAAGTCCGCGTCGAGCTACCGATCGAGGGAGAAGCATGATCCGCGTCCTGCTGGCCGACGACCAGGTCCTGGTGCGCGCCGGGTTCCGCGTGCTGCTGGAGACCGAAGACGGCTTCGAGGTCGTCGGCGAGGCCGGTGACGGCGAGCAGGCGGTCGCCGGCGCGGTCGAGCACCGGCCCGACATCGTCGTGATGGACGTCCGCATGCCCGGCGTCGACGGCCTGGAAGCGACCCGCCGGATCACCGCCCACCCGGACCTCGCCGGGACAAAGGTGCTGGTCCTGACCACCTTCGACGTCGACGAGTACGTCTACGAAGCCCTGCGCGCGGGCGCGAGCGGGTTCCTGCTCAAGGACACCGAGCCGGTCGAGCTGCTGCGGGCGCTGCGGGTCGTCGCGAACGGCGAGGCGCTGCTCGCGCCGACGGTCACCCGCCGGCTGATCCAGGAGTTCGTCGGGCGGCCGGAACAGCGGCGCATCGACACGAAGGCCGTCCGCGAGATCACCGACCGCGAGCGCGAGGTGCTGGG
The DNA here is from genome assembly GCF_000716785.1 of Amycolatopsis vancoresmycina. Taxonomy (GTDB): domain Bacteria; phylum Actinomycetota; class Actinomycetes; order Mycobacteriales; family Pseudonocardiaceae; genus Amycolatopsis; species Amycolatopsis vancoresmycina. The sequence goes on along the minus strand of NZ_JNYY01000002.1, from coordinate 204,344 downwards.
ACTGGTGGCCGGCGGCCTTTCCAACGACGAAATCGCTGCCCACCTGGTCATTTCCACGGCGACGGCCCGCACCCACGTCAGCCGCATCATGACAAAGATCGGCGCCCGCGACCGCGCCCAGCTGGTGGTGCTGGCCTACGAGTCCGGGCTCGTCACACCGCGTCGCCCCGCCTGACCCGGCGCACCACGCGGACCGCACGCACCAGGAACACCACGGCGAGGACGCCGACCAGGCCGATCCAGATCACGGCGCCTCCTCTCCCGGCCGATGCTCTGCTCATAGGGCGTCCGGGAGAGGGACGACGTTCACCGACACGCGCCAACGTCACCCATTAGGGTCAGTTGTTCGTGCGCTCCGTCGGCGGTGCCTTCTGGACCTGCGCGGTCAGCAGCGTCTTGAACGAGCTGAGCGTCGCGTCCTTCGACGGGCCGAACGCGTCGATGATGACGACCCGGCTGTAGAGCACGTAGACCGCGCGGTACACCTGCTGGGTGCTGTCCGCCGCCGAGAACACCTGCACCCCGTGGAGGGACAGGTTGCGGTTGACGGTCAGGCCGCCTTCCTGCTCGGCGTTGCCGTACTCGGCGGCCACCGCGGCGGCGGCCTGCGCGTTCGGCAGCTCCAGCGCGAACAGGCCCAGCGTGACGTCGCCGTCCTTGGTCGTCTTGAGCAGGCCCTCGGTCATGCCGCTCTGCTTGAGCTTCTCGATGACCGTGGTCGGCAGGTACTTGGCCGACTGCAGCTTGTCCATGTCGAACTCGCCGCCGCCGGCGCGGGTGGTGCCGGCCGGGGTGACCAGCGCCGACGAGTTGTCGCCCGGCTCCGGCTTGGCCGCGGGCGGCTCCGGGAGCGGCTTGACGGTCGGCGGGGGCGGCGGCTGCGGGCCGGAGCTCTGCTGGGCGACCGGCGGGGTCGGGCTGCCGCCGTCCTTGATGAACAGCGCCCAGACGCCGAAGCCGAGGCCGGCCACCACGAGCACCGCGACGATGGCGAAGGCGATCTTCTTGCCCTTGCCCGACGACGGCTGCGTCTGGAAGCTCTCCGGGCCCTGGCTGATCCAGTCCGCGTTGGTCGACGGCGGCGCCAGCGGCGGGAACTCCGACCCGCCCCACGGCGGGCTGGCGTCCTGCTGCGGCGCGCCCCACGGGTTCTGCTGCTGCTGCATCGGCTGGGCGAACCCGCCGGCCGGGGAGTGCTGGGCGTACGGGGGCGGCGGCTGCTGCATCATCGGCTGCGGGAACCCGCCCGAGGGCGAGTTCGGGTGCTGCTGCTGTTGCTGCCACTGCGGGACGACCTGGGTCCGCTCGCCGCCGCCGGCGTCGGCCGCGGAGACGACCTGGGTCGCCTCGGCCGCGTTCTCCTGCTGGGCCGGCTGCCCCGGCGGGGACACCGGGGCGATGATCTGCGTGTCGGCGGCGGTGCTCGGCACCTGCGGCTGCGCGGGCTGGGCCGGGGCCTGGGCCTGGTTCGGGTCGCCGGTCGAGACGGCCATGGACAGCACCCGGTCACGACGTGCCCGGTATTCGTCGGCCGTCAGGTTTCCCGCCGCGAGCTCCTCGTCAAGCCTGCGCAGCTCTTCCTGCCAGGTCACCCCGGTACCCCCTTGGGTATGTCGCTTTGTGGGTGCTGCTCACGCGGAGCGTGGCCGCACGGAGTCATTGTGCACGGGTGCGCTCACCTGTTCGTCGCCCACCACCCCGTCGTTACCTCGGCGTGGCAGACGGCTCGCCGCGGGTCAGCGGGGGTGCGCGGCCAGCACCTGGCCCAGCAGGTCGATGGTCTGGTCGCGCAGCAGCGCCGACGATCCGCCGATCACGCTGCGTTCCACCAGCTCGAAGGTGACGATGTCGCGGTCGGCGAACAGGCTCGTCATCTCCGGCGCGCTGCTCTGCGCCACCGTCTCGGCGTGCACGATCGTCACGTCCTGGCAGGTCGCGGCCAGGAACGGGCTGGCGAACTGGGTGAACGAGTCGGCCACGACCGCCATGTTCCTGGCGATCGAACCGGTGGGCGTGGCACCGTCCGGCTGGGTCAGGCGCAGCGGGCTCTTGAAGTCGCTGGCGATGTACCGCGTGCGGTCGGCCCCGCCGTCGGTGGACAGGCTGTACGTCGTCAGCTGCCGCTGCTCGTTGCGGCCCAGCACCCGGGCCAGGTCCGCGGGCCACGGCCGGACGCCGTTCGGCGCGGCCTGCCAGCCCGTGGTGCTGCCGGGCGCGATCGCCGCACCCAGCGCGTACGTCATGACCAGGCCGCCGTCGAACGACCAGTGCGTGTCGTTGCGGTCGTACAGCGGGTGGCCGACGCGCTTTTCGGCGTCGGCGAGCGCGGGCCGCAGGTCGATCGCGCCGGTCTCGCGCGGCACGCGGTTCCAGAACTCGGCGGTCCGCGCCTGCGCGCACGGCTTGCCGACGTAGGTGTCGGGCAGGTGGGCCGGCTCTTCGCTGTACTTGTCCGGCGCGATGACCAGCTCGAACTTGCGGCCCGACTTCTCGACGGCGGCCCGCAGCTTCCGCAGCGCGCCGACGACGTGGTCGGTGTCCATCACCGGACGGCAGCGGGCGTTGACGTCCTCGCCGAGGTACAGCCAGTTGTCCTTGCCCGGCAGCACGGTGGGGTAGACGTACCCCGGGACGTCGCCGTTGTCCGGTTTCCCCTGGTCGACGCCGACCGTGCCGCCGTTGTGGTTCGTGCCCTGGCCCGAGCCGGGCGGGTCGCCGAACACGCCGGTGCCGACGGCGTCGGCGGCCTGGACGCCGGCCTGCCGCAGCGGCAGGTGATCGGTGGCCCAGCCGGACAGGCCGGTGAAGAAGCCCCAGCCCTCGGACAGGCTCGGGAACTCGCGCAGCGGCCGGTTTTCGAAGGCGGCCGGGTGCACGCCGACGGCCGACAGGAACAACGGCGTCACGAAGAAGAAGGCCGCGCAGGCCAGCGCCGTGCGCTGGCGCTTGCTGTGCCGTGGCCGGTAGAGGTTGTGCTCTTTGGGGAGGAACGACTCCGGCGTCCTCGGCAGGCCCGCCTCGGTGGGCAACTGCGACGGAGGACGGAAAGACACAGCCGTATCCTAGCGCCGGGCCGGTGCCGAGCGGCTCGAACGGGTGAACGCGAGGGGACAGGCGATGCGAGGGCCGGGTTACGACCAGCGGCTGGCCAGGGAACGCGAGACCTTCGCCGGCCAGGAGGAGATCCACGGCAACCTGCCGCCGTCGGCGCACCGGTGGTCGAACCGGCACGTGCGCCCGAAGCTCGAAGCGCTCGGCGTCCCGGGCCTTGACGAGCTGATCGTCGGCCAGATCGCCGAACGCGCGCGGAAGCTCTCTCGCGACGCCGTCGTGCTGTCGCTGGGCAGCGGCAACGGCGACCAGGAGCTGGGCTGGCTGCGCGGCCTGGCCGCCGAAGGTCTGGACAACGTCCGGCTGCGGCTGCTCGAACTGAACCCGGAGATGCAGGCCCGCGCCGAGGCGTCGGCCCGCGCGCAGGGCGTGGCCGACCGCGTCGAGCTGATCACCGCCGACTTCAACACCTGGCGCGCCGACGCCGGGCACGACGTCGTCGTCGGGTTCCAGGCGCTGCACCACGTCCTCGACCTCGAACACCTCTACGGCCAGATCAAGGACAGCCTCGCCGCGGACGGTGTCCTGGTGGTGCACGACATGATCGGCCGCAACGGGCACCGCCGGTGGCCCGAGGCGCACGAAGTCGTCGACCGGATCTGGGCGACGCTGCCGCCGGAGCTGCGTCACAACGCGCTGACCGGGCAGATCGACGAGCAGTTCACCGACGTCGACTGCGCCGCGGACGGCTTCGAGGGCATCCGGGCGCAGGACGTCCTGCCGGTGCTCCTCGACTTCCTGCACCCGAGCCTGTTCCTGCCCTACGGCAACGTGATCGACCCGTTCGTCGACCGCATCTACGGCCACAACTTCGACATGGACAACGCCGGGCACGTCGCTCTGATCGACGAAATCGGCGTCCTCGACGACAGCCTGCTCGACCTCGGGCTCGTCACCGGGACGCGGCTGACCGCGCTCTTCCACCCCACGCCGCAGCCGCTGCGCGTGCACGGCAACCGGACGCCGGAGCGGTCGGTGCGCGACACCCGGGTCGTCGACCCCGCGGGCCGCGTCTCGTTCCGCCCCGGCGGGACCAGCGGCGAACGGCTGGTGCGCGGCGCCGGGATCGTGACCGGCCGGATGAACGGCATCGCGCACGACGACTGGGCGGCGCCCTCGGTCGAGTTCCCGGTCCTGACCACGGCCCCGGTCGAGGTGTTCGAGCTGAAGACCTACCTGCCGGACGACGCCACCGAGTACGGCTGCGTCACGGTTTCGGTGGACGGCGTCCCGGTCGCGAAGGCCGACGTCGGGCCGGGCCTGACCGAACTGGTGCTGCCGGTCCGGCTCGAGGCGCACCGGCAGGTGCGGCTTTCGTTCGACGCGGACTGGTCGGTGACGGCCGGTGGCGACCGCCGGACACTGGCGTACGTCCTGGTCGGACTGAGCCTCCGCTAATCTGCCCGCCATGGGCAAGGGGACGAGCGGTGAGCGCCTGATCGAGTGGACCGGCGAGCGGTGCGTGCCGTGGACCGACGACCTCCAGGTGATCTACGAGCACTACCACCGCTACGCGTTCGCGGCCCGCTTCGCCGGCGGCAAGCGCGTCCTGGACCTGGCCGCGGGCGAGGGCTACGGGTCTTCCCTGCTCGCGCGGTCGGCCGCCGGTGTCGTCGGGCTCGAGATCGACCCGACGACCGTCGAGCACGCCCGCAAGCGCTACCCGGGCGTCCGGTTCGAGGTCGGCTCGATCACCGACCCGCAGGCCCTCGACGGCGAGGTCTTCGACGTCATCACCTGCTTCGAGGCCATCGAGCACGTCGACGAGCAGGACCGGCTGATGGAGCTGGTCCGCAACCGGCTCGCGCCGGGCGGGGTCTTCCTCTGCAGCACCCCGGACATCGAGGTCTACACGCACGACCACGGCAACGAGAACCCGTACCACGTGCACGAGCTGACCGAGTCCGCGTTCCGGTCGCTGCTGTCGGCGAGCTTCCCGCACGTCGTCGTGCTCCGGCAGAACGTCGCCGTCGGCTCGCTGATCCACGACAACGGCGCCGGTGCGGGCGCCGAGGTCCTCACCCTGCAGGCCGACGACGCCGACGGCTGGGTCGTCGAAGCCGGGGCGCCGCACACGTACTTCGTCTCGGTCGCCTCGGCCGAGCCGATCGACGTGCCCTCGACGTCGGCCATGGTCGACCCCAAGCTGACGCTCGTCGCCCGCGCCGCCGCCGAAGCGGGCCGGCTGCGCGACGGGCTGGGCCGCGCGGAAGCCGAGCGTGACCGGGCGACGGCGTCCGTCACCCGGCTCACTTCCGAACTCGCCCAGGTCACCGCGGCCGAACAGCGCGCGTCCACCGAACGCGACGAGGCACTCCGGCAGGCCGAGCGCGCCCGCGAAGACCGGCAGCGCGCGGCCGACGAGCTGAGCCGCCTGCAGCTCAAGGCGGGCTACGACCGCGAACGGCTGGACTGGCTGGCCGGCAACAACACCAGCCTCAGCGAGACCATCGGCAGGCTCGCCGCCGAGAACGAGAAACTGCGGGCCGAGACGTCCGCGCTCGTCCAGCGGGCCATCGGGAAGTACCGCGGCGCGATCGAGCGGTACGCCCCGCGCGGCACCCGCCGCCGCGACTTCTACGAGACGGCGCTCGGGCGGCCCGCCGGCGTGCTGCCCGGCGCGCCCGTCGCGGTGCCCGGCCCGGTCGCGGTGACCACCAGCGACCAGCCGATCGTCAGCGTCGTCATCCCGGTCTACGGCAACTGGCGGTTCACCCGCGGCTGCCTCGACTCGATCCAGCGGTACCTGCCGTCGACGCCGTTCGAGGTGATCGTCGTCGACGACAAGTCGCCGGACGACTCCGCCGACCGCGTGGCGGGCTGCGCCGGGGTCCGGCTGGTCCGCGCGCCGCAGAACCTGGGTTTCGTCGGCGCCTGCAACCTCGGCGCCGGGCACGCGCGCGGCGACTTCGTCATGTTCCTCAACAACGACACCGAAGTCCGGGCCGGCTGGCTGGACGAGCTCGTCGCCGTCGTCGAGACGCGGCCGGACGTCGGGCTCGTCGGTTCGAAGCTGGTCTACCCGGACGGCAGGCTGCAGGAGTGCGGCGGCATCATCTGGGCCGACGGCACCGGCTGGAACTACGGCAGGCTGCAGAACCCGGACGCGCCGTGGTTCCAGGCCCTGCGGGACGTCGACTACTGCTCGGGCGCGGCCCTGCTCGTGCGGCGCGAGCTGTTCGAGCGCATCGGCGGCTTCGACAAGCGCTTCGCGCCCGCGTACTACGAGGACACCGACCTCGCGTTCGCCGTGCGGGCGGCCGGGTACCGGACGATGGTCCAGCCCGCGTCGGTCGTCGTGCACCACGAAGGCATCACCAACGGCACGGACGTCTCCTCCGGCGTGAAGCGCCACCAGGAGCTCAACCGCGGTGTCTTCGTCGACAAGTGGAGCGTCCAGCTGCGCGACCACTTCCCCGAGGCGAGCCCGCTCGCGGTGTGGGCCGGGCGGCAGCGCACGAAGGACGGCCACCGCGGCGGCACCGTGCTCGTCGCCGACCACCAGGTGCCGATGCCGGACAAGGACTCCGGCTCGGTGCGGATGTTCCGCATCCTCGAGCTGCTCGTCGGCCTCGGCGAGCGGGTCGTGTTCATGCCGCTCAACAACGCGCTCCCGGAGCCGTACGCCGACGCGCTGTACCGCGCGGGCGTCACGGTGGTGACCGGGCTCGGCGAACAGCTGGAGTTCCTGCGCGACGCCGGGGCCGACCTGCGGCTGGCCGTGCTGTCGCGGCCGCACGTCGCCTGGCAGCTGCTGGAGCAGGTCCGCGAGCACGCGCCCGACTGCGTCATCGCCTACGACACGGTCGACCTGCACTTCGTCCGGCTCAACCGCCAGGCCGACCTGGCCGCGCAGCTCGGCAACACGCGCGAGGAACTGACCCTGCGGCGGCGCGCCGAGGTGCTGCGGGAGTCGGAGCTGGGCCTGACCCGCGCCACCGACGTCACCTTCGTCGTGTCCGATGTGGAGCGTGCGCTGCTGAGCGAGCTCGTGCCGTCGGCGCGGGTCGAGGTGCTGTCCAACGTGCACTACGCCGACGGCTCGGTGGCGGTTCCGGAAGGACGGTCCGGCGTGCTGTTCGTCGGCAGCTTCGACCACCTGCCCAACCGGGACGCGGCGCGCTGGCTGGCGGAGGAGATCATGCCGCTGGTGCGGCGCCGCCGTCCGGACGCGGTCGCGCAGATCGTCGGCAGCAACCCGCCGCAGGAGATGTTCGACCTGGAGCGCGACGGCGTCGTCGTCCGCGGCTGGGTGCCGAACCTCGACAGCGCTTACCGGGACGCCCGGGTCGTCGTCGCGCCGCTGCGCTTCGGCGCCGGGGTGAAGGGGAAGCTGGGGGAGAGCCTCGGCTACGGCGTCCCGGTCGTCGCCACGCCGCTGGCCGCGGAAGGCATGCACCTGACCCACGGGCGGGACGTGCTCGTCGGCGGTTCGGCGCCGGAGCTCGCCGACGAGATCGTCACCGTGCTCGAGGACGACAAGCTGTGGCAGCGGCTGTCCGAAGAGGGCAAGACCGTGGTGGACCGCCTCTTCGGTGCCGACGTCGCCCGGGCCACCCTGGCCGGGGTGCTCGACCGGCGCGGGTGATCAGCTCGGCGGCAGCGCTTTCTTGAACACCGCGACGGCGTTGTCGAGGCTCGTCTTCAGCTCGTTCTTGTCCTTGGCGAAGGGCTGGGACGCCCACAGCACGATGGCGACCTTGCCCGAGGTGTACCAGGTGCCGTCCATCCGCTGGTCGCCGTTGCGGCCGGTGACCATGGCCTGGTCGGCCGGGATCGGGACGAACCCGCCGGCGGCGGCCGCCTCGCGCAGGTAGTCGACGATCGCCTTCGCGCCTTCCTCGTTCTCGGCGGGGATCGCGTAGCCGAGGAAGCCGGTGTCCCCGGCGGAGGAGGCGCGGTACACGAACTGCGTGACGCCGTGCTGCGAGAAGACCTGGGCGGCCTCCTTGGGGTACAGCCCCAGGTCCAGGCCGCGGGCCAGCGACATCGCGGCGCTCTCCGGGTGCTGCAGGCCGGGCAGCGGCGGCACCTGGTCCTCCAGCTGCGGCTGGGCCGCGGCCGCCGGCGGCTGCGTCACGACGGGCGTGAACGTGGCCAGCGCGCTGGGCTGTTTGTCGTCGCCCCCGAGCCAGAGCGTCCCGCCGATGATCATGCCCAGCACCACGAGCACGCCCAGCGCGATGAACGGCCAAGGCCGTCCGGACCGCTCGGACGACTCGCCGTCGGTGGCCCACCGGTGCTTGCCGGACGGCTCGTCGGGCTCGGGGAGCGGCTGCGGCGGGCGCGGTTCGCCGCCCGGCGGCGTGATCGGCGGGAACCGGCTGCCCGGGCCGTGCTCCGCCGGGCCGTCGACGCGCAGGTAGCGGGTGGGCGTGATGTCGGCCGGGCTCGGCGCGGTCGTCATGTGGTCGGGGATGGCCGGCACCTGGCTGGTCGAGAGCGTCTTCGGCAGCCCGGTCCGCTGCCACGGTGGCGGGGGGACCGGCGGCCGCGGTGACTCGATGCGCTGCGGCGGCAGCACCGGGTGGACGGGCTGGACGGGGTGGACGGGCTGGGCGGCGGCCGGGTTCGCGCTCCGCCAGGTTTCACCCGGTCGGCGCAACGGCGACGGCACCGGTGACGGCACCGTCGAACCGGAGGCCTGCGCGAGCAGCTCGTCCCGCTGTTTGCGGTGGTCAGCCGGCTCGATCCGACCTTCGGCAAGCTCCGCGTCAAGACGGCGAAGCTCTTCCTGCCAGCTCATCCTCTGGACCCCCATCCACCGTTCGGGGCATCAGTCTGGCACGCAAGGCCGACCTGCAAGGTTGCGGTTTGAGGTTGATCGGCAACGTAGCGCAAGTCCGGCGTTTGCGGGAGTCCTCTCCCGTCCCCCGCCCGGGTCACCCGTCAGGCTCCGGAAACTGTCGTACATATGTTCTAAAATTGGCGTTGTCCAGGGGAGATGCCACCCGTGAGCGCGGGTGGCGTGATGGAGGAAGGCAGGGCCATGGCCTACATCACCCTGTCCACGTTCGTGGGCTACAGCGCGAGTTCCGGGCCGTCGCGGTCGTCGTTCGTCCGGCGGCAGCGCCGTCAGTACGAAGATCCGGCGCGGGCGGCGTTCAACTACTACCGGCGGGCGGCCAACGCGGTGCGGTCCGGGCGGGCGGCGAACCAGGACGAGGTGGCGCTGCGCGCGCTCGTCAACGCCGCCGACGACCGGACGAAACCGCACTACGCGGCGATCGCCGAGGGCTGGCTGCGGTGGCTCGGCCGGAAGTCGCCGCGGCTGGTCGACGTCGGCCGCGGCCGGTGCCGGATCGGCGAGCTGGAGATCGGCGTCAGCCCGCAGCTGGGGCTGCGCAAGGCCGACGGCCGCCGGTACGCGACCTGGCTCTACTTCAAGGAGGAGCCACTGGCGAAGGATTCGGCGCAGCTCGCGCTGTGGGTGCTGGAGCAGGCGATGCCCGACATCCTGCCCGGCGGCGAGGCGCTGGTGATCGACGTCCGCCGCGCGAAGGAGTACCAGCTGTCCGCCCGCGACCGCGCACGGCTGCGGCCCTGGGCCCGCAGCGAAGCCTCGGCGTTCCTCACGTTGTGGGACGCAGCCTGAGCAGCACGCCGGCCACCAGGTCCGGCTGAGTGACGAAGGGGTGGTGCGCCACCGGCAGTTCGACGACGTCGGTGGCGCGCGCCGCCTGGGCCCGCTGGGTCCCGGGCAGCGTGGCGCGGTCTTCGCCGCAGACGAGGTAGGTCGACGGGACGTCCCGCCACGCCGCCCGGGTCGCCGGCTGGCCGAACACCGCCTCGTTCTGGGCGGTGAGGCGGGTGGCGGCCGCGGCGTAGGTGCGGTCGTCGAAGTCCTGGGCGAACAAGGGGCGCACGAACTCTTCCCGGACGCCGGCGGTGCCGTCGCCGTGGCTGAGGTGCCACGGCGGCGGCTCGCCGGTGCCGAAGTCCGCCAGTGCCTCGCCGACGTCCGGCAGGAACGACGTCACGTAGACCAATCGGTGTACGGCCGGGTGTTCACCGAGTGTGGTGATCACCATGCCGCCGTAGGAGTGACCGACGAGGAGCGCGGGTTCGTCGGAGGCGTCGAGCAGGGCGCGCACGGCCTCGGCGTCGGCGTGCAGATCACCGCGCGGCTCGCTCTCGCAGCTCGGCAGCACCGCCGCTGAACTGCGCAAACCGTGCCGGGCGAGCACGTCGGCCGTCGGCTGCCACCACCAGGCGCCGTCGCGGACGAACGCGCCGTGGACGAAGAGGACCCGCATGGTGACAACTTGGCAGAACCCACCCGGACGAGTGACACAGTTCGCGGCGGGCGGACGGGGACTGGACAAACCGGAGGGCGAACACGAAGCTTTCGCGTGTTCTTCTGTGCCTGGCCGATCTTGAGGTCGTAACCGTGAATGCTGCCTGGGAAGCCGTCTCCCGCGTCGTCGACGAGCCCGCCTGGTACTGGGTGTACGACAAGCTGGCGTTCTGGCCGAGCACCTACGCCCACGCCTGGCCGGGGTTCCGCGAGCCGTCGCCGTCGCGGACGTGGGACCTGTCGCCCGGGAACCTGGACCGGTCGTCCGCCGAGTTCCGCCTCGGCCCGTACGCGGTCGAGGAGCACCAGGTCGGGACGATCGCGCTGGCCGCGTTCCGCGAGGTCTGCGGGCCGGACGACTGGATGTGGGCGCTGCACTGGCAGCACCAGTCCTACCGGGTGCGCCCGCACCTGATGTCCGGGAGCGCCCGGTGGCCGGTGCCGGTGTTCCCGCGCGCGGACTACCACCTGTTCCTGGCGTCGGACTTCTCGTTCGGCACGCTCGGCCACCCGTGGGAACGGACGTTGTGCGTGTTCGGCGAGAAGCTGGTGCCGGCGTTCGAGCGGCTGGGCGAAGGGGTGCTGCCGAACGTGCTGCGCCAGGACGGGAAGCCGTCGGCGCTGGCCCGCTGAGCCGCTGGTTGATCTCTTGCTACCGTTCTGCGGGTGTTCGAATATCACGGCTGGGTGACCATCCAGGCGACCGCGAGCGGCGACGACGACGCGGCGCTCCTGGAGCGCCTGGTCGACCGCGTCCACCGCGCGATCCGCGACGCGGGCGACTTCGACCTGGTCGACCTCCGCTGGAGCGCGGGAATGCCGATGCTCCACATCGCCGGCTTCGACAAGCACGGCGGCCACCTGGCCACCGAAATCCTCAACCTCTTCACCCGGGCAGGTGAATTGGCGCCAGGCTCCTACGGCCTCTTGTACACGTGGGACGACCAGGACACGGAGAACGACAACAACTTCCGCGTCCACCGGATGGCCCGAGGCCAGGTGACCGAGCGCGAAGACCCCCACCTGACCCCGGTGGCCCCGACGGTCCTGGACACCTACGAGCTCTGACGCCGTGGGGTCCGGGGCTCAGCCTCTCGGGTGAAACAGCAAAAGGGCCGCATCGGCGTTTCCCGCCGACACAGCCCTTTGCACGCGAGCGGATGACGGGATTCGAACCCGCGACCCTCACCTTGGCAAGGTGATGCGCTACCAGCTGCGCTACATCCGCGTTGTCTTGCTGATGGGAAGAACTCTATACCCTCCGCGTAGGGGCTCTGTCACCGGGGTCCCCTGCCCTCTGGCCGGTGCTTCGGTGTCACAGCTGGCGTACAAGGGGTGACGACGGCTGTTTCGCTCCGTATGGTGTCTCCATTCGACCGAATGGGGAGACCTTCGGGGAGGAGGTGCCGGGCCGGATGACCGAGCTGGGCACGGTGCCGCCACAAGCGGCCTCGGAATCCGACGAACAGGCACTGCTGCAACGGCTCCGCAACGGCGAGGACGCCGCGTTCGGGGAGCTGTTCGAGTTGCACGCCGCCGCGGTGCGCCGGCTGGCGCAGAGCCTGGCCGCCGACCGGTCCGAAGCCGAGGACATCACCGCGGAGACGTTCTTCCGCGTGCTGCAGGCGCTTCGGCGGGGTGCCGGTCCCCGTGACTACGTCCGCGCCTACCTGCTGACCGTGGCCCGCCGGGTGTCGTGGGAGTGGCACGGCGCCCGCCGGGACGTCCCGGTGTCGGACGACGAGCTGACCTTCCGCGCCGGGGCGGGTGCCGACACGCACGCCCGGACGGCCGAGCACACGCTGATCACGACCGCCTTCACCAGCCTGCCGGAGCGGTGGCGGACGGTGCTGTGGCAGACCGAGGTCGAGGGCGAGCAGCCGGCGATGGTCGCGCCGCACTTCGGGTTGAGCGCGAACGCGACGGCCGCGCTGGCCCGCCGGGCGCGTCAAGGATTGCGTGCGGCGTACCTGCAGGCACACCTTTCGGTGAACCGTGGCCCGGATTCGTGCCGCGCGGTCGTGGAAAAGCTGGGCGGGTTCACCGCGGGCAGCGTGACCGGCGCCGAAGCCGAGCGGATCAAGGCGCACCTGCACGGCTGCCCGTCGTGCCGCGCCACCCAGGACGAACTGCGTGACGTCTGCTCGTCGCTGCGGGCGCACGCCGGGGTGCTGGTGCTGCTGGTGCCGGCCGCCGCGTCCCTCGGTGGCGGCGGGGTGCTGGCCGGCCTCGGCGCGACGATCAAGGGCGTGCTGGTCGGGTCCAAGGTCAAGATCGGGCTCGCGCTGGCGTCGACCGCCGCCGTGGGTGCCGTCGGCGTCGCGGCCGGGCCGGTGCTGTTCGGGTCGACGCCGGTGCAGGACGTCGGGTTGACCGGGGGCGCGCCCGAGCTCGTGGTGGTGCCGCCGTCGAAGCCGCACCAGGAGCCGCCGCCGCAGGGGCAGCCGGAGCCGAGGATCGGCGTCGGGGTGCTCAACGGCCGCGGCACCGGGGTCGCGGTCCCGGCCCGGTCGCGCAGCGGTGACCGGCAGGTGGCCGCGAACGAGGTGCCGGACCTGCCGGTCGCGGGAGACGTCCCGGTCGGGGACGTGAGCGGTCCCGCCGGGCAGCCGCTCCCGCGCGAAGACCTGACCTCGCCGACGTTCGGCTCGTCCGGCCACCCGGCGACGTCGCCGCGGCTGGACACGTCGAAGCCCGACCTGACGATGACGACGGAGTCCACCGACGCGACGTCGCCGAAGGACGCCGAAGTGCCGGAGCTGTCACCGACCAGCCGTCCGGGCGAGCCGACGCTCGCCGAGAAGCCGGCGCCGAAGGACGACGAGCCGAGCGTGGATCCGACGTCGACGGTGACGCCGACCTCGGGCAAGCCGTGCCAGGACAGCGCCGCTTCCGACGTCTCCGGGCCGGGTGAACCGTCGGATCCGGTGCCGACCGCTCCGGCGGAGTCCGAACGTCGGTGACCACTTCCGGCGGGCGGGATGTCCGGTTCCGCCCTCGCGCGGGTGCGGCCGGGCGCGGTACCGTTGTGTCGCTCACCCTGCGGGCGCCCCGGGAGGCAACTGAATGAACCGGCTGGTACGCGGCGAAGACGGCCGCGACTGGGTGGTCCGTGCCCAGATGGAATGGCGCGCTCCGGCGACGGCCGACGACTTCGAGCACGACGTCGCGGGCAGCTACGGACCCGGGATCGCGATGATCGTGGTGACCGCGCTGCTGGCCGTGATCCTCGTTGTGTGGACGCCCGACCAGGTGAACGTTCCGGCGTGGGTGCTGCTCGCGCTGCTGCTGGTGGTGCTGTTCTTCCCGCTGCGGTGGATCCTGCGCCGCCCGTGGACGGTGGTCGCGGAGACCGAGGGCGACGTGACCGGCGACCGGCCGTCCGAGCGCTGGGTCGGCACCATCCGCGGCATGTTCACCGTGCAGGGCGAGGTCAAGAAGATCTCCAAGACCATCCAGCGGCATTCGCTGCCGGACTTCGACGGGCCCCTTCACCCGGTCGAGTAGGACACTGGTGCCATGCCCGAGCTACCCGAGGTCGAAGCACTGGCCCACTACCTGCGCGAAAACGCTGTCGGCCAGACGATCTTCCGCATCGATGTCGCATCGCTGAGCGTGCTGAAGACGGCGACCCCGCCGTGGACCGAGCTGCACGGCCGCGAGATCACCGGCGCGACCCGGCACGGCAAGCACCTCGACGTCGTGGCCGGCGACCTGCACCTCGTCATCCACCTGGCCCGGGCGGGCTGGCTGCGCTGGTCCGACGGACTGGCCGCGGCGCCGCTGAAACCGGGGAAGGGCCCGATCTCGCTGCGCGTGCACCTCGAGTCGGCCACCGGGCCCGGGTTCGACCTCACCGAAGCGGGCACCAAGAAGGGCCTGGCGGTGTGGGTCGTCAAGGACCCGCAGGAGATCGCGAGCGTCGCGCGGCTGGGGCCGGACGCGCTGGCGCTCGACGCCGCCCAGCTGCGTGAGCTGTTCGCCGGCAAGAACACCCGGCTGAAGTGGGCGCTCACCGACCAGTCGCTGATCGCCGGGATCGGCAACGCCTACTCCGACGAGATCATGCACCGCGCGAAGCTCTCGCCGTACGCCACGATCGGCAAGCTCGACGACGGCGCGCTGGAAACCCTCGCCGAGGCGATCCACGAGATCGAGACCGACGCCGTCGAGCGCTCGGTGGGGCAGAAGGCGGCCCGGCTGAAGGGCGAGAAGCGGTCGGGCCTGCGGGTCCACGCGCGGACCGGGCTGCCGTGCCCGGTCTGCGGCGACACGATCCGCGAAATTTCTTTCGCCGACAAATCGTTCCAGTACTGCCCGACCTGCCAGACCGGCGGCAAGCCGCTCGCCGACCGGCGGATGTCGCGCCTGCTGAAGTAGGCGCCGGACGGACGCTCGGTAGGGTCGTGCCCACCCTCAGTCGTCACACTTGGACAGAAAGTGGGATTCAGGCCTTGCACCCGGTTGGTCGAGCGCAGAGCATGGACGCCGTGTCCGGGTTCCCGCTTGCGCAGATCGTCCCGTGGGCTGTCGTGGTGCTGCTCGCCGTCGTGGTGGTCGTGCTGCTCGTGAAACAGCGCCGGCCGGCCAGCGTGGTCGAGGACGCCATGCTGCAGGCGGTGCACCGGATGTCGAAGGCGGCGCCGAACCTCCGGTCCGGCCTGGACGAGGACGCCGCCGACAAGATCACCACCCAGCTGCTGCAGATGCTGGACTGCGTCGCCGTCGGCATCACCGACAGCGAGGGCACGCTGCTGTCGTGGGACGGCGAAGCGAACGAGCACTACGTCGACCTCGTCGAGGCGATCGGGGCGGCGATCCGCAAGCACCGCCGCGAGGTCGTGGCGCACGACCGGATGCCGTGCAACCACCGCGGCACCTGCCGGATGAAGACCGCGGTCATCGTGCCGCTGCTGGTGGAGGGCGAGACCGAGGCGGCGCTGATCGTCGTCGGCCGCACCCGCGGCCGGCTGGTGCAGATGGCCGACGCCGTCGCCCAGTTCGTCTGCACCCAGTTCGAGCTGGCGCGGCTCGACGAGTCGAAGCACCAGCTCCAGCAGGCCGAGATCAAGGCGCTGCGCGCGCAGATCTCGCCGCACTTCGTCTACAACGCGCTCAACACGATCTCCGCGCTGATCCGCACGGACCCCGAAGAGGCGCGAGAGCTGCTTCAGGACTTCGCCGACTTCACGCGCTGTTCGTTCCGGACGTCGGGCATGTTCACCTCGCTCGCCGAGGAGCTGCGCAACATCGACCGCTACCTGACGATCGAGAACGCCCGCTTCGGCGGCCGGCTCGAGGTGCGGATGAAGATCGCGCCCGAGGTGCTCAGCGTCGTCGTGCCGTTCCTGATCATCCAGCCGCTGGTGGAGAACGCGGTCAAGCACGGGCTGGCCAGCAAGCCGAGCGGCGGCTGCGTCACGGTGATCGCGCAGGACTACGGCACCGAAGCGCTGATCAGCGTCGAGGACGACGGCATCGGCATGGACCCGCGGCGGCTCAACGAGCTCAAGAGCGCCCACCGCACCGGCGCCCACGTCGGGCTCGGCAACATCAACCAGCGCATGCAGCAGGTGTTCGGCAGCGACTACGCGGTGATGGTCGAGACCGCCCCCGGCGCCGGCATGAAGGTGACGCTGCGGGTGCCGAAGTTCGTCCCCGGCGTCCGGCCGAACATGCCGGACTACAGCTCCGACGCGGAGGCCGACGTCCCGGCCCAGGGCGGTCCCGCCCAGCTGAACGGCACCGAGGTGAACGGCGTCAACGGCACGCGCTCCGGCATCCTCCCCATGGGCTGAATGCTGTGACATCCGGGGCTTGGCCCCGGGCCGGGGGCTTCGCCACCCGGACCCCCGAAAAATCCGGCTAGCCTGGCTGCATGAGCGTTACGGACAAACTGGCTTCGCGGATCCCGGTCCTCGCCGACCGCGTCGAGCGCAAGGACGTCGTGGCCGTGGTGAAGCTGCACGGCGTGATCACGCCGTCGCCGTCCCCGCTGGCCAGGGGCGCGATCAACCTCGCCGCGATGGAATCGGCGCTGACCAGGGCGTTCGGGCACGACCGGCTGAAGGCGGTCGCGCTGCTGATCAACTCACCGGGCGGCGCGCCGACGCAGTCGGGCTTGGTCGCCGAGCGCATCCGGCAGCTGGCCGACGAGAAGGGCGTCCCGGTCCTGGCGTTCTGCGAGGACGTCGCCGCCTCGGGCGGCTACTGGCTGGCCTGCGCGGCCGACGAGATCTACGCCCACCGGACCTCGATGGTCGGCTCGATCGGCGTGATCAGCGGCGGCTTCGGCTTCACGGGCCTGCTGGAGCGCTTCGGCATCGAGCGCCGCCTGCACACGGCGGGCGCGAACAAGTCGCGCCTGGACCCGTTTTCGCCGGAGAAGCCCGAAGACGTCGAGTGGCTGAAGAAGATGCACTCGCAGCTCCACGAGCTGTTCGTGAACTGGGTCAAGGAGCGTCGTGGCAGCCGCCTGACCTCCTCGGAGGACCTGTTCACGGGTGACGTGTGGCTGGGTGCGAAGGCGGCCGAACTGGGCCTGATCGACGGCCTCGGCAGCCTCCGCCAGATCATCACCGAGCGCTACCCGGAGGCGGAGATCTCGGTGGCCGAGCCGAAGAAGCCCCTCCTGGCCCGGTTGGGCCTGGGCGCCCCCGCGGCAGCGTCGGCGGTCCTGGACGCGGTGACGCAGAAGGCAGCCTGGTCCCGCTTCGGCCTCTGACGCGGGTGTCCGGTTCGAGTACTTTCGGGCACACTTTGTGACCTGCATCACTCAACGCGTGTAACGCCTCTGGAAACGAGGATCGCCCTCAGGTCTCCTTGTCGACGGGCTTTGTTGTGAACGGCAACAAATCCGGTCGACAAGGAGGTCGTCCTCGATGCCCCACTCCCGCAGACTCGCCCTCGGTGCGGTGCTCGGCGCCGCGCTCATCGCCATCCCCCTCACCCTCCCCGCCGCCGCGTCCATCCCGCCGCCCGATTCGGGCTGGACCACCGTCTTCGCCGACGACTTCACCGGCAGCTCCGGAAGCCTCCCCGCGAGCTCGAACTGGATCATCGACACCGGCCACGCCTACCCCGGCGGCCCCGCCAACTGGGGCACCGGCGAAATCCAGAACTACACGGCCAGCACCAGCAACCTCGCCCAGGACGGCGCCGGCAACCTCCGCATCACGCCGTTGCGCGACAGCGCGGGCAACTGGACGTCGGCGCGGATCGAAACCCAGCGCACCGACTTCAAGCCACCCGCCGGCGGGGTCATGCGGATCGAAAGCCGGATCCAGATGCCGAACGTCACCGGTGCCGCCGCGCTCGGCTACTGGCCCGCGTTCTGGGCGCTCGGCGGCCCGTACCGCGGCAACTACTGGAACTGGCCCGCCATCGGCGAGTTCGACATCATGGAGAACGTCAACGGGATCAACTCCGTCTGGGGCGTCCTGCACTGCGGCGTCAACCCGGGAGGCCCGTGCAACGAGACCACCGGCCTCCCCGCCAACCGCGCCTGCCCCGGCAGCAGCTGCCAGTCGGCCTTCCACACCTACCGCTTCGAATGGGACGCGAGCACCAGTCCGCAGGTTCTGCGCTGGTTCGTCGACGGCCAGCAGTTCCACTCCGTGAGCCAGAACCAGCTCGACGCGACGACGTGGAACAACATGACGTCCCACCAGGGCTACTTCGTGCTGCTGAACGTCGCCATCGGTGGTGCGTTCCCCAACAACAACTCCGGCACGACGACGCCGGGATCGGGCATCGTGCCGGGCCGCCCGATGGTCGTCGACTACGTCACGGTGACCACCCGCGGTGGCGGCGGCGGCACGACCACCCCGCCGACCACGACGACTCCGCCCGGAAACGGCGGCAGCGCCTACAGCACCATCCAGGCCGAGTCGTTCAGCCAGCAGTCCGGCGTGATCACCGAGGCCACGACGGACACCGGCGGCGGGCAGGACATCGGCGCGGTGGCCAACGGCGACTGGACCCTCTACCCGAACGTCGACTTCGGCAGCAGCGCGGCGACGAACTTCCAGGCGCGCGTCGCGTCCGGCGCGGCGGCCGGGGTCAGCGGGCTCGTCGAGGTGCGGCTCGACAGCCGGTCCAACGCGCCCATCGGGAGCTTCGCGGTCGGGAACACCGGCGGCTGGCAGAGCTGGCGGACCGTTCCCGCGAACATCAGCGCGGTGACCGGCGTCCACAACGTGTACCTGACGTTCACCAGCGGCCAGCCCGCGGATTTCGTGAACCTGAACTGGTTCACCTTCGTGCATTGAGACGAGGGGCCCGCGGCCCCGGTCGCGGGTTCCCTCACTTAAGGCGGACGGGGGCTGGACATTGCACTCGGCAATGGGCAGGATGCGTTTCACTGTGAGTGCTCACGATGACACCCGGAAACTCGTGGTCCTGGCCGTGGACGACGAGCCGAACGGTCTTGACGAACTCGTCCACTGCCTGCGCAACAGCCCGCACGTGGCCAAGGTGTTCCCGGCGATCGACGCCTCCGAGGCGCTGCGGTTGCTGTCCACCGACGACCCGCGGCTGCGCGAGCGCAAGGACCGCGGCCTGCCGATCGTCGACGCCGTTTTCGCGGACATCGACATGCCGGGCCTGTCCGGGATGGAGATGTCCCGGGTCTTCGCCGCGCTGCGGCCCTCGCCCGCGCTGGTGTTCGTCACCGGCCACGCCGAAGAGGCGGTCAACGCCTTCGACCTCGGCGCCCTCGACTACGTGCTCAAGCCGTACCAGCAGGACCGCCTCGACCGCGCGATCACGCGCGTGATCGACAAGCTGGCGGCCGCCGCGGCGCCCCCGCCCGGCGCGCTGGGCGGCGAGCCGGTGAAGAACGACGACGAGGTCATCCCCGTCGAGCTGGCCGGCACCACCAAGCTCATCCCGCGTTCCTCGGTCCGGTGGGTCGAGGCGCAGGGCGACTACGCGCGGCTGTTCACCACCGAAGGCAGCCACCTGGTCCGCATCCCGCTGGCCCAGCTCGAGGAACGCTGGGAGAAGGCCGGGTTCGTCCGGATCCACCGGTCGTTCCTGGTCGCGCTGCCGCTGATCACCGAGCTGCGCATGGGCCAGGGTGGCTACCAGGTCGTGATCGGCAACGAGGAAAAGGTGCTGCCGGTGAGCCGGCGGCACACCCGCGCGCTGAAGGACCGGCTGGTCGGTTCGGGCCGGAACGGCTGAGCCGGGCCCGGCCATGACCGACGACTTCTACGAGCGCCGCGCGAACGGCGTCCGCGAACCGGATCCGACGCTCGGCAGGCGCGCCCGCCACCGGCCGCTGCCGCAGCCGACGGACCGGGCCGTCGTCGAGTCGCTGCCGCCGGCGCCGGAGAACGAGCCGCCGCCGAAGCCGGAGCACCACGCGAGACCCAAGCGGGAGCGGGTGATCCTCAACGATCCCCGCCGCGGTGCCGGCACCCTGCGCGCCCGCGTCGAGCTGGAGGAGCAGACCAGCTGGGGGAAGCTGCTCGTCCGCGACCACCTGGTGAAGGTGCAGCTGCGGACGGCGCTGCTGCTCGCGCTGCTCGTCGTCGTCGTGTTCGGCTCGCTGCCGGTGCTGTTCTACGCCGTGCCCGGGTTCTCCCGCGCCAGCTTCCTGGGTATCCCGGTGGCCTGGCTGATCCTCGGCGTGCTCCCGTTCCCGTTCCTGTTCGGCGTCGGGATCTGGTACAACCGGCTGGCCGAACGCAACGAACGGGCGTTCGTCGACATGATCGAAAACTAGTTTCGCACTCAGTCGTGCGAGGATTCCCCCCGTGCAGTTGAACCCGTGGGCCTTGACCGGCATCGTGCTGGTCGCCGTGGTGACGCCCTACCTCGGTCACCGCTCCTCGCGGTCGGCGACAAGCACGCACGACTTCCTGGTCGCGCGGCGCACCGTGCGCTCGCGCCGCAACGCCGCGGCGATCTCCGGTGAGTACCTGTCCGCGGCGTCGTTCCTCGGCATCGCCGGGATCGTGCTCAAGGACGGCGCCGACGCGCTCTGGTTCCCGATCGGCTTCACCGCGGGCTACCTGGCGCTGATGCTGTTCGTGGCGGCGCCGCTGCGCCGGTCCGGCGCGTACACGCTGCCCGACTTCGTCGAGATGCGGCTCGGCTCCAAGGGCCTGCGCCGGTTCTCCACGGCGTTCGTCGTGTTCATCGGGATCCTGTACATGGCCCCGCAGCTGCAGGGCGCCGGCCTGACGCTGGCGACGGTCCTGCCGGTGCCGGCGTGGGCGGGCGCGATCGCGGTGATGATCCTGGTCGCGTTCAACGTGATCGCCGGCGGGATGCGCGCGATCACCGTCATCCAGGCCTTCCAGTACTGGCTCAAGCTGTTCGCGATCTCGGTGCCCGCGTTCGTGCTGTGCATGGTCTTCTTCGCCGGCGGCGGCCCGGACGGCTTCCGCCCGCTCGGCGCGGCCGCGCCGCCGGTGTTCACCAGCGACACCACGGTCGACGTGCAGACCGACGTCACCCTGCACGTCACCACCGACACGTTCCTCTACGCCTACGGCCGCACCGACAACGGCCCGGCCGCCGGCCCGACGCACTGGACGCCGCTCGCGCCGCACACGGTGTCCGAAGGCACCAAGCTGAAGTTCCTGGCCGGCACGCCGGTCCCGGTGGTCAGCGACTCGGTCGCGGACAACGCGAACTGGCTGCACCCGGGCTCGGGCAGCCTCACCGACCTGCTCCAGACGTACTCGCTGATGTTCGCGACGTTCCTCGGCACGATGGGCCTGCCGCACGTGCTGGTCCGCTTCTACACCAACCCCGACGGCAAGGCCGCGCGCCGCACGACCGTGCACGTCCTGCTGCTGCTCGGCCTGTTCTACCTGTTCCCGACGCTGCTGGGCGCGCTGTCCCGGATGTACGTCCCGGAGCTGCTGGTCACCGGCAAGACCGACGCAGCGATCCTGCAGCTGCCCTCGGCGATGCTGCCGGGCGTCGGCGGCCAGATCCTCGCCTCGGTGACCGCCGCCGGCGCGTTCGCCGCGTTCCTGTCCAGCACGTCCGGGCTGCTGGTGAGCGTGGCCGGGGTGGTGTCGACCGACCTGCTGCCCGGCCGGGTGCGCGACTTCCGGGTGGCGACCGCGCTGGTCGCCCTGCTGCCGATCGCGCTGGCGGTGGGGCTGCGGCCGGAGGACATCTCGCTGTCGATCGGGCTGACGTTCGCGCTCGCCGCGTCGACGTTCAGCCCGCTGCTGCTGCTGGGCATCTGGTGGCGCAAGCTGTCCTGGCCGGGCGCGCTCGCCGGGATGTTCGTCGGCGGCGGCCTGGTGCTGACCGCGCTGGTGGTCAACGTCGTGAGCGGCTACACCGGCGGCTGGGCGCCCTGGTTCGTCAACCAGCCCGCGCTGATCACCGTCCCGGCGGCCTTCGTGACGACGTACCTGGTCAGCCGCGTGACCGGGTACGGCCGCCCCGAGCACGTCCACGACATCATGCTGCGGCTGCACGCGCCCGATCCGCTCGGTTTCATGCGGGACCGGGCCGTCGCGCGGTTCGGCCAGGCCGAAGAGAAAACCCGGATCGCCGGGCGCGGGCGCCACCGAAAGTAGCGCGCTGACTGTCCGTCAGCCCTGTTTTACCCGATCGAGTGAATTGCCATCTGGTATACCCGATTGGTCGAGAACGGGGAAAGGTGGAGATCCGCGATGACCGATTGGGAAAGTGTCCAGGAAAGCCCCGAATTCACCGAACTGCGGCGCCGGTTGCGGGTGTTCGTGTTCCCGATGACCGCGTTGTTCCTGCTCTGGTACCTGCTGTACGTCCTGCTCGCCGACTACGCGCACGGCTTCATGAGCACCAAGCTGTTCGGAAACATCACCGTCGGCCTGGTCTTCGGCCTGCTGCAGTTCGTTTCGACGTTCGTGATCACCGGCCTCTACGTCCGGTACGCCAACCGGCGGCTCGACCCGGTCGCCGACGAAATCCGCGCCCGGCTCGAAGGGGAGCAGGGCCGGTGAACACCGCCGCGGGTGTCGAAGGCAGCAACTCCACGCTCAACATCGTCATTTTCCTGATCTTCGTCGCGATCACGCTGGTGATCGTGTTCCGGGCCAGCCGCAACACGAAAACGGCGTCGGACTACTACGCCGCCGGCCGCGCGTTCACCGGCCCGCAGAACGGCATCGCCATTTCCGGCGACTACCTGTCGGCGGCGTCGTTCCTGGGCATCGCCGGCGCGATCGCCGTCAACGGCTACGACGGCTTCCTCTATTCGATCGGCTTCCTGGTGGCGTGGCTCGTGGCGTTGCTGCTGGTCGCGGAGCTGCTGCGCAACACCGGCAAGTTCACGATGGGCGACGTCCTGGCGTTCCGGATGCGGCAGACGCCGGTGCGCGCGGCCGCGGCGGTTTCGACGCTCGCCGTGTCGCTGTTCTACCTGCTGGCGCAGATGGCGGGCGCCGGTGGCCTGGTCAACCTGCTGCTCGGCATCTCCGGCGAGGCGGGGCAGGACGTCGTGATCGCCGTCGTCGGCGTGATCATGATCCTGTACGTCCTGATCGGCGGGATGAAGGGCACCACCTGGGTGCAGATCATCAAGGCGGGGCTGCTGATCGCCGGTGCCTTCGCGATGACGTTGTGGGTGCTCGGCAAGTACGGCTTCAGCCTGTCCGGCCTGTTCCAGGCGGCCGTCGACAAGGGCGGCAAGGCGCTGCTCGACCCCGGCAAGCAGTACGGCAAGACGGGCACGACCAAGCTCGACTTCCTTTCACTCGGCATCGCGCTGGTCCTCGGCACGGCGGGGCTGCCGCACGTCCTGATGCGCTTCTACACCGTCCCGACGGCCCGCGACGCGCGCCGCTCGGTGGTCTGGGCCATCGTGCTGATCGGCGTGTTCTACCTGTTCACGCTGGTGCTCGGCTACGGCGCCGGCGCGCTCGTCGGGCCGGACAAGATCTCGCACGCCCCGGGCACGACGAACTCCGCCGCGCCGCTGCTGGCGCTCGAACTGGGCGGCCCGGTGCTGCTCGGGTTCATCTCCGCGGTCGCCTTCGCGACGATCCTCGCGGTGGTCGCCGGCCTGACGATCACGGCGTCGGCGTCCTTCGCGCACGACGTCTACGCCAGCGTGCTCAAGAAGGGCCAGGTCTCCACCGGCGGCGAGGTCCGGGTCGCCCGCGTCACGGCGCTGGTGATCGGGGCGCTGGCCATCGCGGGCGGCATCCTCGCGAAGAGCCAGAACGTGGCCTTCCTGGTAGCGCTGGCCTTCGCCGTCGCGGCGTCGGCGAACCTGCCGACGATCCTGTATTCGCTGTTCTGGAAGCGGTTCAACACCCAGGGCGCCCTGTGGTCGATCTACGGCGGCCTGCTCGTCACGATCGTGCTGATCGTCTTCTCGCCGGCGGTCTCGGGCAAGCCGGTGGACCCGAAGACGGGCAAGAGCGCGTCGATGATCCAGGGCGTCGACTTCCACTGGTTCCCGCTCGACAACCCGGGTCTGGTCTCCATCCCGGCCGCGTTCCTGCTCGGCTGGCTCGGCACGGTCCTGTCGAAGGAGCACAACCGCGCGAAGTACGCCGAGATGGAGGTGCGCGCGCTGACCGGCGCGGGCGCCGAAAAAGCCGTCGCGCACTGACGTCCACCTCACGCGCGGGCAACGCGCCCGCATGGCAGCATGGAGATCGTGGTGAGCCCTGCTGAACTGCCGACCGCCGAGGTCCGCGACCTGCCCAAGGACGGCCTCGTGCTGCTCGACGTCCGCGAAGACGACGAGTGGGCCGCCGGGCACGCGCCCGGCGCGGTGCACATCCCGATGGGGGAGCTGCCCGCGCGCGTCGGCGAACTGTCCGATCTGCCCGACGACCAGCCGATCCACGTGATCTGCCGCAGCGGCGGCCGGTCCGCGCGGGCGGCCGCGTGGCTCAACCAGAGCGGCTGGGACGCGGTGAACGTCGCCGGCGGCATGGGCGCGTGGCAGCGCGAAGGCCGTCCGATGGTCGGCGAGCACCCCGGCATCGAACCCGAAGTGATCTAGCGTTGCACCCGGGGCAGCCTCCGCAGGGCCGGCCGTACCCGCCCGGGTACTGGCCGCGCCCGGCGCCGCCGCCGACCGCCCAGCAGCTGCAGGGCCGGACGCTGGCTGCCCAGCCGGAGCCGTACCCGTACCACCGCCGTCCGGTGCACCGGCCGAAGCTGCGCTGGGTGGCGACCCCGCCGCCCGGCGCGTGGCCGCGCCGCCGCGTGGTGGTGCCCGAGCCGTACCTCGGCCCGCCGTCGTACCCGGTCCCGCCGCGCTGGGGATTCCCGCACCTGGTCTGGCGCCGCCCGACGACGGTGCCCGGCACGGCGTCCGACGAGATCCGCCCGATCGACCGGGTGCCGGTGCTCAGCCGCAGCCTGGTCGTCGTCCTGTTCGCGTTCGCGGTGCTCTGCGCGGTCGCGGCCGGCGCGGAGATCTGGCGGTACGTGCTGCTCGCCGAGGGCCGCGAGTCCGCGCTGTCCCGCTCGGTGGTGGCGTTCTCCGACGGGTTCGTGCTCGCCGCGGGGCTGCTGGCCTCGATCCTCGCGCTGCTGCCCGCCGCGTTGTCGCTCTGGTGGCTGCTGGTCGCCCGCCGGGCGGCGGCGGACGTGTCGGGCGACGACCCGCCGCGGCCGCTGTGGCAGGTGCTGGTCGGCGTGCTCGTGCCGGTGGCGAACCTGCCGATGGCGCTTTCGGTAGTCGGCGAACTCGAGCACGCCGTGCTGGGCCGCTCGCGTGACGCCCGGCCGAAGCCGTCGCGCCGGGTCCTCGTGTGGTGGGGCACCTGGCTGCTGAACTGGATCCTGCTCGGCGTGTCGATCGCCTGGCGCTTCCGCGACGACGTGCAGTCGATGGCCGACAGCGTCGTCCTGGTCGCGCTGACCGACCTGTCCGCGGTCGCGCTGGCGGTGATGACGGCCCTGGTCGTCCGGCGGTTCTCGGCGCTGCTGGCGCCCTCGGACGCCCTGGACGTGCGCGAGATGCGCGTGCTGAAGGTCCAGGGCGCGCCTGAGCCGGAGCTGCGGACTGCGCGGCCGGCCGGCGCCGCGCGCTAGTAGCCGCCGAAAGCCGGTTCGAGCTGGTCGAAGGCTCGTTCCGCGATGGGCCAGAGCTGGTCGACGACGGCCGTTTCGTTCTCGAGGGTCCGGTCGAAGACCTCCTGGAAGAGGATCCGCAGGACCGTGGCCAGGTGCGCGGCGGCGAGCACCGGGGTGACGTCCTCGGCGGGGTGACGGCGGACCAGCAGGTCGGTGAGCACCGCTTCGCGCTCGCGGTGCATTTCGTGCAGCGCGTTCGTCAGGACCGGGCTTTCCTTGATCATGCGCACGAACCCGGGGCCGGAGAAGCCGACCAGCGCGTGTTCGGCGCCGAGGGCCTCGAAGTAGAGCTCGCGCGTGTCGTGGAAGGCGCTGTCGCGGATCAGGGCGGCGGGCCAGGCCGCGAAGTCGGCGCGGATGTCGAAGACCAGGTCCTCCTTGCGCGGGAAGTGGTTCGTCACGGTCATCTTGGCGACCCGCGCCTCGGCGGCGATGTCCGCGATCGTCACGTCCTCGAAGCCGTTCCGGATGAACAACCGGGTGGCCACGTCGGAGATGGTTTTCCTCGTCTCGTGCTTCTTCTGGGCCCTGAGTCCCTCGCTCATGGCGTCACTCTACTGGGTCGGACCCAAGATTGTGCTTGACCCAATCAGTGGGTCGGACCTAATCTGAGGTCCGACCTAATCAACGGGGGTGGGCATGACAACGGCAGTCCGGCCGGACGCGGCGCTGTGGCGGCTCGGCGGCGTCCTGATCATGGGAGCGGTGCTGTCGATCCTCGACGCGACGATCGTGACCGTGGGGATCGACTCGATCGCCCACGACCTGGAGAGCCCGCTGACCACGGTGCAGTGGGTGGCGAGCGCGTACCTGCTGGCGGCTTCGGCGGCCATCCCGCTGTCGGGCTGGCTGACCGACCGGTTCGGCGGCCGCGCGGTGTGGCTGACGGCGGTGGCGATCTTCACCGCGGGCACGCTGCTGTGCGGCTTCGCGTGGTCGGCGCCGGCGTTGATCGCGTTCCGCGTGCTGCACGGACTGGGCGGCGGGCTGATGCAGCCGGTCGGGCAGGCGGTGTTCGCCCAGGCGGCAGGGCCGGCGCTGGGCCGGATGATCGGGGTGATCACCCTGCCGGCGACGGTTGCCCCGGTGCTCGGCCCGATGCTCGGCGGCGCTCTGGTGGCGGACCTCGGGTGGCGCTGGATGTTCTTCGGGATCGTCCCGCTGGGCGTGGCGACGTTCCTCTTCGCCCGCCGCCTGCTCCCGGCGCCTTCGCCGGAAGGCACGCAGGCGCCTTTGGACGTCCGGGGGATCGCGTTGCTTTCGCCCGGGCTCGGGGTGTTCGTCTACGGCTTGGCCGAGGGGGTGGCCGTGGCGTGGATCGCCGGAGCGTTGCTGCTGCTGGCGTACGGCGTCCACGCCTCTCGGACCGCTGCGCCGGTGCTCGACCTGAAGCTGTTCCGGAACCAGGGGTTCGCGGTGGCGAGCGCGAGCACGTTCCTGCTCGGGGCGTCCCTGTACAGCTCGATGCTGCTGCTCCCGCTGTACTACCAGCAGATCGAGCACGCGAGCGCATGGCAGGCCGGCCTGCTGCTCGCACCCCAGGCTCTCGGCTCGGCAGCGGTCCTGCTGGCGAGCGGCCCACTGCTGGCCCGGTTCGGCCCCCGCCGGACGATGCTGGCGGGCATCGGCCTGTCCCTGCTGGGCACAATCGCCTTCACCCAGCTCGGCTCGGCCCCCAGCGGGCTGATGCTGACCCTGTCCCTGCTGATCCGCGGCGCCGGCCTGGGCGCAGCAACGGCCCCGGGCATGACAACGCTGTACGGCTCGCTGGAGCGATCCCGGATCCCCCGGGCAGCAAGCGCGTTCAACGTGGTCAACCGCATCGGCGGCTCACTGGGCACGGCCCTCCTAGCGGCAATCCTCCACGACCACCTCACCACCGCCACGTCCCCACCGGCAGCGTTCGGCACCACGTTCACGTGGGCGCTGGCCCTGTCGGCCCTGACCCTGATCCCCGCACTCTGCTTCCCCTCGAAAGGCCCCCAATGACCCTCCGCCTGCCGTCCGCGGTGTCGGCGCCGGTGCCGGTTCGCCGGAGTGGTCCTGGCAACCCCGGCCGCCCGCTTCTTCCCGCGAGAGGCCCCCGATGACGCTCCGCCTGCCGTTCGCGGCGCCGGTTCGCCGGAGCGGTCCCGGCAATCCGCGCCACCCATTTCTTCTCTCGAAAGGCCCCCAATGACTCTCCGCCTCCTAAGCGTCCACGCCCACCCGGACGACGAATCCAGCAAAGGCGCGGCCACCCTGGCGCGCTACGCGGCCGAAGGCGTCGACGTCCTGGTCGCCACCTGCACCGGCGGCGAACGCGGCGACATCCTGAACCCGGCCCTGGACACGGAAGAGACGTGGGCGGACCTACCGGCGATCCGCCGCCGCGAGATGGCCGAGGCCGCCGCGATCCTGGGCGTCCGCCAGCGGTTCCTCGGCCTGGTCGACTCCGGCCTCCCCGCCGACGGCGAGCCGGTGCCCGACGGTAGTTTCGCCGCCCTCCCGCTACCGGAGGCGGCGGCCCCGCTGGTGGCCCTGATCCGCGAGTTCCGCCCCCACGTGGTGATCACGTACGACGAAACGGGCGGCTACCCCCACCCGGACCACATCCGCACCCACGAGGTGACAGTCGAAGCCTTCGCAGCCGCCCCCGACCCGGCGCGCTACCCGGGCACCGGCTCACCATGGCGCCCCCAAAAGCTCTACTACCAGGCGGTCCTGAGCCGCGCCTGGTTCGAGGCCCTGCACGAAGCAACGGTGGCGGCTGGCCAGGAGTCGGCGATGGCCGAAGTCCTGAACGAGCTCCCACCCGACAAGCTCCCGGTCACCACCCGAATCCGCTGCGAGTCGTACTTCGCCACCCGAGACCGAGCCCTCCTGGCCCACCGAACCCAAGTGGACCCGGCCCACCCGTTTTTCGCCCACTCACGCGAAATCGAGCGCCAGACCTGGCCCTACGAGGACTACCACCTGGCCCACCCCACCCCAGGCCCCCAAACCGAAGACGACCTCTTCACCGGAGTAACCCCATGACCCTCGTGATGCCCCTCCAATCACGCGAGATGCCCTCCCAATCACGCGAGATCCGCCTTCAATCACGCGAGATCCGGCCGCGGCCGCCGTCAGACCCCGACCTCGAGCTCTCCACGCCGGCGTTGAACCGCGGCCTCGTGGGCAAGTCGGGCACGGGGTCGCGGCCCCATCAAACGGTGATCCGAAGCTCCCGCAACCCGCGGATCACGAACTCCGGCCGCCGCCGCGGAGCCTCCGCCAGGCGCAGCCCCGGCAGCTTCTCCGCCAACGCGCTCAGCGCAGCGGCGATCTCCACCCGAGCGAGAGGAGCACCCACGCAGTAGTGAATCCCCAGGCCGAAGCCCAAATGGGCATTGGGCGTCCGGCCGATGTCCAGGCGGTCCGGTTCGTCGAATACCTCCGGGTCACGGGCCGCGGCTCCCAGCAACGCGCCGATCTTCTGGCCGCTGGAAACCACATGTCCACCTATCGACACGTCCTCGGTCGCCGTCCGCTCGAACAGCTGCAGGGGCGCGTCGAACCGGATCAGCTCCTCGACACACGAATCCAGAAGGGCAGGTGAGGCCAGCAGCCGCTCCCACTGGTCCCGGTGCGTGAGCAACGCCGTGATGCCGTTGCCGAGCACGTTGACCGTCGCCTCGTGGCCGGCCATCAGCAGCAACACCGCGGTGGCCACCAGCTCGTCCGGCGTCAGCTCGCTGCGTAGCAGGTCGCTGATGATGTCGTCGCCCAACGCGTCCGCGCGGGCCGAAGCCACCGAGCGGACGTACGAGACGAACTCGGCCGCGGCCCGCTCGGCCGCGTCTCGTCCCTCCGGCGGGAGGCCGTACTCGTACATCTTCACGATCGCGTTGGACAGCTCGACCATGCGCGGACCGTCCGTGCCCGGGACGCCCAGCAGCTCGGCGATCACCGCGACCGGCAGCGGCTGGGCGAGATGCTCGAGGAGGTCGGCGCTGCCGTCCGCGGCGATGGCGGCCGCCAGGTTGTCGACCATGTCGGCAGCCAGGGCGGCGACCATCGGGCGCAGCCGCTGGACGTGGCCGCGGCCGAACGCGCCCGCGATCAGGCGCCTGAGGCGCGTGTGGGCCGGTGGCTCGTTCTCCAGGAGCGAGTTGCGGTGCAGCAGGTTGAACGAGGCGAACCGCTCGAGCGGCTGGGCGTCCTGCCAGATCCGGCCGAGGCCGCGGTGGCGCAGCACCGCCGACGACGCGGCGTGTGACACCGCGATGGCGATGCCCAGCCCTTCGTGGAAATGGACTTCGCCTTCGGAACGCAGCGCGGCGAACGCCGGGTACGGGTCTTCCAGGAACACAGGATCGCGGGGGTCGAACACGTCGCGAGACTAACCCTTCGATAGCGTCTGAAGCCGAGCCAGAGGAGGCAGCAGTGGGCAAGGGCGCGCGCAAGAAGGGTCCCAAGCAGGCGTCGGACCGCAAGCCGAAGGTGCGCGACGTCTTCGTCGGCCAGCCGTTCGAAGGGCTGGTGGCGGAGCCCGAGCTCATCGCGCTGCGCGAGTTCGTGCCGTCCGCGACGGCCGAGCTCACCCTCGCCGACGGCGGCGAAGTCACCCTCGGGACCGTGCTGCCGATGGCGGCGGCCGCGTTCGTCCGCTCGGACGGGCGGCGCTACCTCGGCCTGCAGGTGCAGACCCGCTCCTCCGACATCAGCCGTGACCTCGGCCGGTCGCTGAAGTGGCTGCTGGACGCCAAGGAAGGCGACGTCCTCGGCGTGCCGGACACGACCACCCCGCCTGCCGCGGACGAGCACGCGCGGCTCCAGGACCTGCTGACCCCCGGCGCCGAACTCGACGTCACGCTGCACCAGGACTTCGGCTGGTGGCTGCCGGAGGACGCGGACGCCACCGGTGACGTCGCCGTTTCCCTCGAACGCGCGAACGCCGCCATCATGCCCACCGAACGGCTCGGCGCGGGCGCCTACTGGGTGCTCGCCGGCGAGAAGGCGCACCTGCGCTGGGTCCGGCCGGAGCCGGAGAACCTGCTGCTCCAGGCGCTCGCCCGGCTGTCCGCGGCCGGTGAGCTCGGCCTCGGCGAGGGCTCGCGGTACGCGGGTTCGTTCCGGGCGCACGGCCTGCTCGTCCCGGTCTGGGACCTCGATCCCGAAGCCCACGCCCGCGAGTGGGCCGAAGCCAAGGACGCTCTCGGCGCCCGGCTCGAGACGGCCCTGAAGTCGCTCGACGACGAGCCGCTGAACGCGACCGAGCGGCGGGCGCGGGACGGCCTCATCGGCCGTCAGCTCACCCTGCGCTGACCCCGTCGGCGGGCGCCGGACCGCCGGTACGGACCGGCGGTCCTCCACTCGCTCGATGAGCGTTCAACCAGGCGTTATGTGGCGCACGAGACACCGCCGCCGGATCGCGCCGGTGGGACGATTCTCGGCGTGATACTTCACATCTGTGGGGCGGCCGACTGGGCCGAAGTGGGCGAGGGCGGCGTGTACCGGCCGGCTTCGCTGGGGGAGGTCGGGTTCATCCACTGTTCCGACTTCGGCACGGCGACCCTGCCTGCCAACATCCGTTACCGGGGCCGCACCGACCTGGTGCTGCTCGAGATCGATCCGGTGAAGGTCGAGGCGCCGGTCCGCTGGGAAGACGGCGCGCCGCCGCACCCGGAGGGGATCTGGTTCCCGCACGTCTACGGCCCGGTCCCGCACGCGGCGGTCGTCGGCGTGCACGAATTCCCCGAGTCCGACGGCGGCGGTTTCCGGCTGCCCGACTCGCTCGCCCACCGCTGACGTGGGCAGATCACTACCCGGCCGGGTGATCGCGAACTCGGCCGGGAACGCGGGCAACCTGAGGGGGCTGTGATGCGTGTTGGGGAGGAAGGCGGCTCGGCTGCCGGCTACCCGACCCCGATGGGAGGCGATACGGTGACCGCTGCGGCACCCGTCTTCACCGGGGGAGATGCTCTGTCGACCGGTAGCGATCCGGCCAGTGTCCACGGCGGGATCGGTGCCGGCGAGCGGATTGACTCCGGGCCGTGCCCGCCTGCGTTCGGCCGGATCGTCACTCCGATGACCAGCGCAGGCCGAGGGAGGACCGCGACGTTGCCTGGCGAGTTCGTCGACTTCGGCGACTTCGTGCAGGCCACCCTGCCTGGGCTGCTGCGGTACGGCCACGCGCTCACCGGCAACCCGCACGATGCGGCGGACCTGGTGCAGACCGTGCTGGAAAAGATCGGTTCCCGCTGGACGTACGTCCACGACAAGACCGGTGACCCGCTGGCCTACGTCCGCCGGTCGATGGCGAACGCGCACGTGAGCCGGTGGCGCCGCACGCGCCGCGAGAACCTCGTCGCGGACCTGCCGGACACCAGCCCGCACGTGCCGGACGACCCGTTCGAGCACGAGCCGCTGTGGCGTGCGTTACGAACGCTGCCGCCGAGACAACGTGCCGTGATGGTGCTGCGTTACTACGAAGGTCTCTCGGAAGCGGAGATCGCCGGTGCGCTCGGCATCACCCAGGGCACCGTGAAGAGCCAGGCCAGCAAGGCGATCGCGTCCCTTCGGACGAAACTGAAGGCGGCCGACGGCGAAGGCGAAGGGAGTGGTGCGGGTTGAACATCTCCGAGGACGAACTGGAGCAGCGGCTGCGCACGCTGTTCGCCGACGAGCGGCTGGACTTACCCCCGCCGCCGGACGCCGGCACGGTCATCGTCGCCGGTGCGCGACGGCGTCGCCGTCGTCGCCACGTCGTGCAGGCCGTGGCCGGGGTCGCGGCGGCCGTGGTCGCCGTCTCGGGTGGGCTGACCATGGTCCGGCTCCACACCGAGGACGGCACCGCGGTGATGTCCGCCGACGGGACCGAAAGCAGCGTCAAGCCGCCCGAAAACCTCACGCAGGGCCGGCCGCCGGAGCCGTCGACGCCCGGGCCGACCAGCACCCATGACATCCGCGGTTCGCAGCCCGCTGGCTCACCGCCGTCGAAGACGCCGCAGTCGTCGGACCCCTCGCCGTCGAGGCTGCCGCCCGTGGTGACTGGGCCCCGGCTCGACGTGGACGGGTTCGGCACCGTCAAGCTGGGCATGTCCGACCAGCAGATCGCCGCGCAGGGTGTCACGCTCAGCAATCCGAACCCCGTCGCCACCTGCACCGTCTACAACGCCACCGGCGGTGGGGTGCCCGCGCCCGCGACCATCGTGGTCTCGAAGTCGGCGGGGCTCCTGGTCATCACACCGGACCAGGCGGTGCACACAGCCGAGGGCATCGGCAACGGAGCCACGAGGCAGCAGGTCCTCGCGGCCTACCCCGGAGCGAAGGAACAGCCCGGCGCGATCACCGCCCCGGCTGCCACCGCCGAATTCGAGTTCCTGCTGGAAGACTCCGTGGTCACGCACACGAGCCTTTCGGTGGTCAACGCGGACTGCGCCGGCTGAGGGCCGGCCGCATGCGGAAAACCCGGGCCGTCCACAGGGGGAGGGCCCGGGTTTCTCCGTTCGAGCGCCGGAAGCGTCAGAGCTTGCCGCCGGCCACCGGGGGCATCTGCGAGTCGGTGCCGCCGTCGCCGACGGACTCGCGGTACAGGTGGTTTTCGACCTCGAACAGGTTGCCGTTCGCGCGCTTGACGACGTTCAGCAGGGTGCTCATCTGCGAGATCTCTTCGACCTGCTCCTTGAGGAACCACTGCGTGAACTGCTCGCTGATGTAGTCCTCTTCGGCACGCGCGGCCTTCGCCATCGCGGAGATGTCGGCAGCGACTTCCTTCTCCTGTTCGAGCGCGAGCTCGATGACTTCGGTGACGCCGGAGAAGTCGTTGCGCACCTCACCGGTGCCGGGGATCTCGACGTGGTGGTCGCGGTCGAGCATGTACTGCACGAGCGCCATCGCGTGGTTGCGCTCCTCGACGGACTGCTTGTAGAAGTGCTTCGCCAGCTGCGGCAGGTCCTCGGCGTCGAACCACACCGCGAGCGCGATGTACTGCTGGGACGCGTTGAACTCGTTGTGGATCTGCGCCTGCAGCAGTTCGTAGAACTTGGAGCGCGGTTCTTTCTTGGTGATGAGGGCCATGCAGATCAGAATAGATCAAGTTTGGCGTAATCGCCACCCGCCACTGGTGATCTGCCCCCTATTAGGGTTACCATTCCTAAAGAAGACCAACCTTATTTAAGTAAGCCTTCCCTAAATGCGTGCAGCAATTTAGGGAAGGCTTCATTCACTTCAGCGAGTCGCGCCGCACCGGGCAGGACATGCACCGCGGGCCGCCGCGGCCGGAGCCCAGCTCGGAGCCGGCGATCGGCAGCACCTCGATGCCGGCCGCCTCCAGCCGCTCGTTCGTCTCGACGTTCCGCTCGTAGCCCACGACCACGCCCGGCGCCAGGGCGAGCGTGTTGTTGCCGTCGTCCCACTGCTCGCGTTCGGCCGTCACCGGGTCGAGGCCGGTGTCGATGACGCGCAGCCGGTCGATCTCCATCGCTTCGGCCGCGGCCACCAGGAACGGCGCCGGGCCCGTGACCTTCACGCCGCCGTCGCCGGTCGGGCGCAGCGTGAACGCCGTCAGCGAGTCGCGCGCCAGCGGGTACATCACCACCGCGTCGGCGTCGACCATCGTGCACACCGTGTCCAGGTGCATGGTCGCGCGGGACTGCTCGATCGGCACCGCGAGCACGGTGTGCGCGATGCCGTCGGCGAACACCGACCGCGCCAGCGACTCGGCGCCGGCGGCCGTCGTTCGCTCGCCGACGCCGATGGCGAGCACGCCCGGAGCCAGCAGCATCACGTCGCCGCCTTCGATCGGCGCCGAATGGGCGCCGTACGCGCGGGCCGCGTGCCGGAAGTACGGGTGGTAGGCGTAGATCAGGTCCAGCACCGCGGTTTCGCGGCGGCGCGCGGGCATGGTCAGCGACGAAATCGCCACCCGGTCGGCGATCCACGCCGAGGAATCGCGGGTGAACAGCAGGTTCGGCAGCGGATCGACGGCGAAGTCGTGCGGGTGGTTCATCATCCGCACCAGCGACGCGCCTTCCGCGGACGGCAGCTCCTCGAACGTCATCCCGGCCATCAGCACCTCGGCGAGGCCGGCCGCGTCGACGCTCGACAGGTGCGACCGCAGCGAGTCGGCCAGGTCGCCGCCGAGCCGCCGGTCGTCGACCGCCGCGTGCACGCCCGCCGCGTGGGCGCGGTCGTCGTCCAGTGCTGTCCGGAGCGCGTCGGCCAGCAGCAGGACGTCGACCCCGCGGCCGCGCAGCACCTCGGCGAACGCGTCGTGCTCGTCCTGGGCCCGGTCGACCCACGGGATCGAGTCGAACAGGAGCTGGTCGTTGTTGCGGGGCGTCAGCCTTTTGAGCTCGTTGCCGGGCCGGTGCAGCAGCACCGCGCGCAGGGGTCCGACTTCGCTGTCCACCCGGGGAGGTGCCGTCTCGTCGATCACCCCCCGATCCTAGTCAGGGGAGCCAGGAAACGTGCCCCTTCAACAGGGCGTATCCGACGAACGACACGAAGTCGAACAGCGTGTGCGCGGCGACCAGCGGCCACAGCCGGTTCGTCTTCTGCCACAGCCGGCCGAACACCAGCCCCATGACGAAGTTACCGACGAACCCGCCGAACCCCTGGTACAGGTGGTAGGACCCGCGCAGCACGGCGGCGCCGAACACCGCGGAGTTCTCCCGGACGCCGAGCTGCCGCAGCCGCGTCAGCAGGTAGCCGATGACCAGGACCTCCTCGGCGAAGGCGTTGCCGAACGCCGAGAGCGTCAGCGAGATCGGCCGCCACCAGGTATCGCCCAAAGTGGACGGTTGCACGGCCAGGCTGAACCCCAGGTGGTACGAGACGAAGTAGAGCGCCAGGCCGGGCACGCCGATCAGCGCGGCGAGCACGACCGTCAGCAGCGCGTCACGGCCCGGTGACCGGCGGTCGAGGCCCAGTTGCGCGACCTTGATGCCCGCGCGCCACAGCAGGTACAGCCCGAGCGCGCCCCAGCCGACCAGCTGCGCCGCCGACAGCAGCTGCTTGAGCAGGTCGATCAGGCTCGCCGCGGCCTGCGGGACGTTCAGCTGGGTCTGCTGCTGCGCCAGCGGCACCGGCTGCAGCAGCGAGTCCACAAGGGACAGCAGGCTGCGCACGCCGGACAGGCCCAGCGTGATCCCGAAGACGATCAGCAGCTCGAGCTTGACCGCGCGGCGCTCGGCCGGGTCCTCGATCGTCCCGGGGAACTCGGGGCGGGCCGGGGCCAGCCACGATCGCGCGGTGAACGTCATGTCCGCACGCTACCGTCGGGGTATGCCGAGGAGCATCGCCACCAACGAAACCGTCGACCGCGCCGCCCTGGTCGAGTTCCTGTCCACCCGCCACCGCGCGATCCTGCTGACCACGAAGGCCGACGGCGGCCCGCAGCTCTCGCCGGTCACGTGCGGTGTCGACGCCGAAGGCCGGCTGGTCGTCTCGACCTACCCGAAGCGCGCGAAGGTCGTCAACGTCAAGCGCAACCCGAAGGTCTCGGCCTGCATCCTCTCCGACGAGTGGAACGACCAGTGGGTGCAGCTGAACGGCACCGCCGAGGTGCTCGACATCCCGGACTCGGTCGAGCCGCTCGTCGAGTACTTCCGCGCCATTTCCGGCGAACACCCGGACTGGGACGAATACCGCGAAGCCATGGTCAAGCAGGGCAAGAGCATCATCCGCGTCACGATCGAAAGCTGGGGCCCGATCGCGAAGGGCGGCTTCCCGGCCGAACTAGCCTGACGCCTCGTGAGTGGTAAGGAGGGTTCTAACCCTCCTTACCACTCACGAGCCGCCGCGCAGGAACGGGCAACCGACCAGCCGGCGCAGCTCCGACGCGAGCTGCGCCGGGTTGTCGACCGATCGCGAGAACGCCAGCCGGACGTCGTGGTCGCTCGTGTCGGCCTCGACGCGCAGCCGCAGCCCGAACCGGTCGAGCCCGAGCGGCCGGATCCGGCCGCCGCGCAGGTCCGCCGGCAGGTGCTTGGCCAGCCGGCCGACGACGTCGGCGTGGTCGGCTTCCAGGTGCCGCAGCCAGTGGGCTTCGTAGTCGTGGAACGGGTCGGGTGTCGCCGCGCTGAACATGTGCGGGCGCAGCGAGTGGGTGCCCTCGGCGTCGGCGAGCACGAGCGACGCCGGGGTGAGCCGCAGCAGCGTCACGCCGTGGCCGACGTCGAGGAGCCGCTCGTCCGGCCGCGTCTCGGCGATCGCCACCGCCCGCGCGCGGGCCGACACCGGGGACAGCGGCCGCAGCCAGCCGGTGATCCACAGCAGCCCGCGGATGGGTTCGCGCAGGGCGACCGGGGCCTGGTCGGCGAGCTCGACCATCACGGCCAGCTCGCCGCGCTGGGTCTGCTTCGCCGCGCGCACCAGCTGGTGGTCGTCCGGCAGCAGCACGCTGACGCTGCCGCTGTGGTGCACGTGGTGCAGGAGCGGCACGACCCGCTCGCCGTCCAGGTCCGCGCGTTCGCACGTCGGCAGCAGCGACGCGGGCCCGGTGCGGGTCGCGATCGTCTTGGCGCGCTCGGCGGGGTTCGGCGCCGGCGGGCGGCGGACGGATGTGGGTGCCTCGGTCACGGCTCACCTCCTACTTAGGTGAGCCTAACCTGAATCCGGCGGTCTGGGTAGTCGTGGCGATTACGTCCGTTCCGCGGAACGACACATCCGGTAACGCCGGTGCCCAGTTTGTCGAAAAGCGGGTAACTACCCGACCCCGTGGGGGTTCCGCGTGCCGATCGTCCCGGTCCCCGAGCGCGTCCGCGCGTTCGAGCTCGACCCCGCCATGCCGTCCGGGGCCCTGCCGATCTTCGGCGAGTACCTCGACCGCCTCGGCCGCAACGCCGCGAACCAGCGGCTGCTGTCCTGGTTCTTCCTGGCCTTCGGGGTTGCCCAGTTCTTCACCGGCGCCGGCGTGCTGCTGCCCGTCGGCATCCTCGCGCTGGTGGGCGCGGTCGAAGCGCGGTGGCTGTACCGCGCCTACGTCCGCGTTCCGGAGACGCGGCTGAAGCGCGAGGCGTTCCGGCAGGTGGACATCGCCGCCGACGGCCTGGTCGCCGCCGGGCGGTCGGTCGGGGTGCGGCTGCCCGACGGCCGGTGGCTGCGCGTCCGCCTCGACGAGCCGTATCGCCTGCTGCTGGCCACGCACCGGCGGGTGTGGCTGCTCGGCCGGGGCCCGAAGGTGTTCGTCGGGTTCCCCGGCGTGATGCGGGTCCGCCGCGCCCGGATCTTCGACGCGCCACCGGCGGAAGCGGCCGCCGTGCCACCGGCGGCCGGGGCGTACTCGCCGCGGCTCGACCCGGTGCTGACGGCGCACCGGCGCCGCATCGCCCGCGACCACCGCGCGCTGGCCGCGTTCCTGCTGGTCCTGGCCGCCTTCGCGGGCTGGGTCCGGCTCGAGCTCCCGGCCACGGGCTGGATCGCGTGGACTTTCGCGGCCGGCGCCCTGCTGACCGCCCTGGTGGCGGCGGCCCGCTCGCTCGCCTACCGCCGCCCGCTCGCGGCCGACCACTGGACGGAGCTGCGCGCGGTACTGGACGGCCCGGTCCGCATGGGCCCCCGCGGCGCCCGCCTGAGCGGCCTGACGATGCTCGCGGACGGAACGGTGATCGGCTTCCGCATGCCCACGGCGGACCCCTCGATGGCGGCGAACGTCGCGGCCACCGGCCGCCTGTGGATCGCCGGCGTCCCGAGGCCCGGCGGAGCGACGGCGGGCGTGCCGGGTTATCCGGTGCTGGGCACGGTCTGGCTCGGCTGAGCGGGCGTCCGGTCACGGCGGGGCAGCAGGAACGGCGTCGCCAGCACCAGGACCCCGGCGATGCCGATCGCGACGCGCGATCCGGTGAAGCCGGCCAGCACGCCCCAGAGCGCGGTCATCGTGGCGATGGCGGCCTTGGTGCTGACCGACCACGCCGACAGCGTCCGCGCGACGCGGTCCGCCGGGAGCTGCTCCAGCCGGTAGGTCGCGAGCACCGGGTTGAACACGCTGCAGCAGACGATCAGGCCGAGCTCCACGACCATGACGTACGCCAGCCCGCCGGCGCCGTCCGGGAGGAAGGCGAGCGCGAGCAGCCAGCACGCCCTCGCGGCCCCGGCCGTCACCAGGACGGGGTGGCGCCCGAACCGCTCGACGAGCCGCGGGGTCAGCCGCGAGCCGGCGAGCCCGCCGAGGCACGGGACGGCGAACGCGAGCCCGTACTGCCACGGCGCGAACCCGAGGTCCTTCAGCATCAGCACGGCGAGCAGCGGCTCGGTCCCCATGATCAGGCCGTTGAACAGCAGGACGTTGCAGAACAGCGGCCGCAGGCCGGGGTGCGTCAGCAGGAAGCGCCACCCGTCGGCGAGGTCCCGCGCCCGCAGCGGGGCGGTGACCCGCGGGTGCGGTTCGTCGCCCTTGATGGCGCGGATGCCCAAGGCGGAGAGCAGAAAGCTGACGGCGTTGGCGACGACGGAGGTGACGGGCCCGAGGACGGCGAACGCGGCCCCGCCGAGCGGCGGCCCGAGCGCGGTGGCGGTCCAGTTGGTCGACTCGAACCGGCCGTTGGCGAGCAGGAGGTCTTCGGGCGGGACAAGTCCCTTGAGGAAGGCACCGCTGGCGGAGGTGAAGGTGATGTCCGCGGCGGCGACGATCACCGAGACGACGAGCAGCTGGGCGAAGCTCAGCAACCCGAGCGCGTAGGCGGCGGGCACGCTGACGAGCGAGGCGAACCGCACGAGGTCCATGCCCACCATGACCGGCCGCTTCCGCCGCCGATCGACCCACGGCCCGAGCGGAACGGCCACGAGCGCCCCGACGGCCGGCCCGACGGCGGCGAGCGCGGAGACGGCGAGCGGCCCGGCGTGCAGCACGAGGATGGCGAGCAGCGGGAAGGCCCCGAAGCCGAGCCAGGTCCCGAACGCGCTCACGGCGTAGGCCGACCAGAGCCACCTGAACCGCGGCCCCAGCGACCGCCCGCGCACCACGGGGAGATCAAAGCCGGGACCGCCCGCGCAGAGCAAACAACCGACGCGGCGGCGAGCCACAACGCCCCGTTGTGGCTCGATGCTCGAGCGGTGCGGCGACGAGCCGGGAGGGCTCGTCACCGGAGTCACGGCACCCGGGCCGCCCCTGGCCCGCACACCTAGAGTCGACCGTCGTGGACCTCGATACCGTGCGGACCTTCGTCACCGTGGTGGCGGCGGGCCGGTTCCAGGACGCCGCCACTGACCTGGCGATCACGCAGCAGGCCGTGTCGAAGCGCATCGCCGCCCTGGAGAAGGCGCTCGGAGTGCGGCTGTTCACGCGCACCGCCCGCGGCGCCGTCCTCACCGGCGACGGCGAAGCCTTCCTGCCGCACGCGCGCGAGCTCATGCAGGCCGAGCTGCGAGCCCTTGCGTCGGTGCGCACCGCGCCGCTCCGGGTCGACGTCATCGGCAGGCGGCTGTGCCCGGCAACCCTGCTTCGCGGATTCCACCAGGCCCACCCGGAAGTCGCGTTGGAGGTCACGACGCTGCTCGACACCGCGGTCGCCGCGATCCGGGACGGCTCGATCGATGCGTCGTTCCGCGCGGTCGGCGCACTGCCGGGCGACCTCGAAGCGCAGTGGGTGCACGACGAGCCGCTCCACCTGCTCTGCGGTCCCGCGCATCCGCTGGCCGCCGCGGCCGCCGTCACGCCGGAACAGCTGGCGGGGCACCGGCTCTGGATGCCCGGCGTGGTGCCCGGGACCGAGTGGGGCGCGTACTACGCCGAGTTCGCGACCGCGTTCGGACTGACCATCGACGCGGCCGGCCCGAACTTCGGGACCGAGGTGGTGCTGGACACGATCGCGGAATCGGCGCGCGTGGCGACCCTGGTCGGGGCGGGCAGCCGGGTGTGGTGGCCGCCGGGGCACGACCTGCGGCGGGTGCCGATCGAACGTCCCACGCCGGTGTACCCGCATTCGCTGGTGTGGCGCCGGGGCAATGCGCACCCCGGGCTGGCGGCGCTGCGGCGTCACCTCACGAAGAGCGAGAGCACCGCCGGTGCGTGGCGGCCGGCCTGGGCCGCTTAACCCAGCGACTTCCGCGTCGCCTGCTCGGTCTCCAGCACGCCCTGCCGGATGCCTTCCAGCTGGTCGCTCAGCTCGCGCACCGCCCCGGTGTCCACCGCGACGTCCGTCGTCGCCGCGGTCAGCTCCGCGACCCGGGCCACCAGGCTGTCCAGGCCGAGGGCTCCGGACTGCAACTGGGCCAGCAGCTTGTCGCGGGCGCCGGACAGCCGGGCGTGCACGTCCGCCTGGGCCTGGACCGCCGTCAGCGCCTGTTCGAGGTCGCCGCGGACCTCGGGGTTCGCCGTGCGCAGCTCGCGTTCCAGCCGGCGGCGTTCGTGCGCGACGGCGTCCAGGTCGACCCGGGCCAGGGCCTGGCCCGTCGCCGAGGCGCGGCCGGCCAGGCGGCGGAGCGTCGACAGCGTCTCCCGGACCACCGGCTCCATGTCCGCGACGCGGTCGGCGAGCGGGCCGCTGGAGAGGGAACCGCTCAGGGAGGCGAACCCGTCCGCTGCCGCCGACGCCCGGCGCAGCCAGTTCTCCTCGGCCGACCCCGGCGCCACGTCGAGCACGCGCGCCTCGCGCTGCGGAGGCTCCTTCTCGCGGGTTGCGACCGCCACGCCCGCCCAGGCCGCGAGAACGGCGGCGCCGACGCCGACCGACGCGACGACCGGCAGCTGCACGGCCCACGCCACCCCGGCCGAGGTGGCGGCGAGCAGCAGCCCCCACGGTTCGGCGAGCTCACGGACGAACTTCATGACCGCGAGGATCTCAGAAGTTCGAGATCACGGAGGTGAAGACCTGGTTGATCGAGTCCGGTTTGGACGAGTCGTACTCCGAGCCCTCGGTCGCTTCCGCGATCTGCTTCAGCACGTTCTGGTCGGCGTCCGAACCGTAGGCGATCGTGAACAGCCGGACCGTCTCCCCGTTGCCCTCCGGCCGCAGCTGGGGCACCAGGTGGTCGAGGTCGATGCCGCCGGAGTCCTCATTGCGGCCGTCGGTGAGCACGACCACCGCGTTGATCGCCGCCGGGTCCAGGTGGGCCTTCAGGTACTCGTACGCGGCCAGCGACGAGTCGTACAGGCCCGTGCCCGACTGCGGTGTCAGCCCGCTGAGCCGCATCGCCAGCGTCTCCTTGCCGCTGTTCCCGAGCGGCTGCACCGGGACCAGCTCCTGGTAGTCCTTGTCGCCGTCGAGGCGGGTCGAGAACTGCCAGAGCCCGACCTGGTCGCGCGGCACGAACTGGCCGAGCGCGTCGATCGCGGCCTGCTTGGCCAGGTCGATCTTGCTCTTGCCGGTGCCCTTCACCTCGTCGCCCATCGAGCCCGAGACGTCCACGACCAGCAGCACGTTCGCCTTCTTGCGCAGGTCCGTCCAGGTGGTCAGCAGCTTCGACAGCACCGACGGCGACGGCGGCCGGATGAAGTTGATCTTCGCGTCCGGCTGGACGCCGTTCGCGACGCTCGCCTGCGGGCCCGGTTTGCCGTCGAAGGACCGGAAGCCGAGTGCGGCGAACTTCGCCTGCGTCTCGTCCATGCGCAGGTAGCCGAGGAAGTCCG
The DNA here is from genome assembly GCF_000716785.1 of Amycolatopsis vancoresmycina. Taxonomy (GTDB): domain Bacteria; phylum Actinomycetota; class Actinomycetes; order Mycobacteriales; family Pseudonocardiaceae; genus Amycolatopsis; species Amycolatopsis vancoresmycina. The sequence goes on along the minus strand of NZ_JNYY01000002.1, from coordinate 162,345 downwards.
CGGCGATCTGCTTGCGCGCCGGGTCCGCCCAGTTCAGCGTGACGAACGGGTGATCGGAGTTCAGCGTCCCGTCGGCCGGGTAGATCGCGACGAGCGGCACCTTCGGCGGCGCGTGCTGGCCGACCTTCGCCGGGTCGTTCGTCGGGTTGCCCTGGTTGTAGCCGATCAGCGAGCTCTCCTCGACGGTCACCGCCGAGATGTAGGACAGCGCCGCGCCGCGGTCGTCGGCCTTCTGCAGGTTCGTCAGGAAGGTCAGCGTGTTGTCGCCGTAGTGCACGATCGCCTGCTCGATGTTCGACACGAACTGCTTGGCCTCGGGCTTCTCCAGCGCCGCCGCGGTGAGGTCGGACGACGTCCCGGTGGCCGCGTAGTAGGCGCCGATGGTGGCGTTCAGCCCCGCGGTGGAGATGTTCGGGTTCGTCTTGCCGAGCCGGAACTTCCCCCACTCCGGGTGGCCGTACTTCGCCCAGCCCGCCGGGTCGGTCGCGAGCGTGGCGAGGTCCTTCCAGCCGATCGGCTTGGCCGGCCAGCCCAGCGCCTCGGCCATCGGCTTCGGCATGGCGACGGTCAGCGGCGAGTTCGCGATCGACTGCGGGTCGCCGTCCGGCACGATCGACGCCGTGTCGCCCTTGGCGTTGACGCGCAGCAGGTTGACCCAGCCGCTCGCGGCCGGCGTCCAGACGTCCGGGCGCGGCCCGTCGGTGGCTTCGTTCCAGCCGTTCGCCAGCGCCTGCATCGCCACGCCGGACGATTTCGACCGCACGACGACGTCCACGCAGTGGCCGGCGACGGTCCGTCCGGAGTAAGCCTTCGCGGCTTCTTGGACGATTCCGACCTTTTCCGGTGACGAAGCGACGTTGAGCGCCACCGCGTCCGCACCCGAGCATTTCGGCGCGTCGGCGTCGTCGCTGGAGCCGCTGGTCCAGTACCGGATTCCGATGATCAAGGCGACGGCGACCACGATCGCGGCCAGGAACGGGAGGATTTTTCTCCTGCGTCGCGCTGGTTGGGAATTGATCATCGTAGCCTCCCCGTTCCGCCACCCGGACGTTCATTATCCGGGCGGCGGAACGGGGCGGGGACGGTATTTCCGAATCTTGATTATTGCTTAGGCCCGCGGCGCGACCACGTCCACGCGTAGCCGGGGTCTTCGGACGCGTCGGCGGCCTCGCCGAGCTCCAGCGGTGCGAACGTGTCGACCATGACCGCGGTCTCGTCGAAGAACTCCGCGCCGATCGACGCCTCCGCCGCGCCCGGCTGCGGGCCGTGCGTGAAGCCGGACGGGTGCAGCGACAGCGAGCCGATCCCGATCCCCGAGCCCTTGCGGGCCTCGTAGTTGCCGCGCACGTAGAACATCAGCTCGTCGGAGTCGACGTTCGCGTGGTTGTACGGCACCGGGATGGCGTCCTCGTGGTAGTCGACCTTCCGCGGGCAGAAGGAGCAGACGACGAAGTTCGGGCCCTCGAACGTCTGGTGCACGGGCGGCGGCTGGTGCACGCGGCCGGTGATCGGCTCGAAGTCGTCGATGTTGAACACCCACGGGTAGAGGCAGCCGTCCCAGCCGACGACGTCGAACGGGTGCGTCGCGTACGTGTAGCGGGTCAGCCCGGCGCGGTGCCGCACCAGCACCTCGACGTCCTCGCCGTCCTCCAGCAGCGGCTCCGCCGGCCCGCGGATGTCCCGCTCGCAGTACGGCGAGTGCTCCAGGAACTGCCCCTTCGCCGACAGGTAGCGCTTCGGCGGCCCGATGTGGCCGCGCGCCTCGAGGGTGAAGAGGTTGACCTCGCCGTGCGGGACGACCCGGTAGGTGCAAGACGTCGGGATCACGACGTAGTCGCCGTCACCGACCTCCAGGCGGCCGTAGATGGTCTCGAAGGTGGCCGAGCCGCCGTGGACGTAGAACAGCTCGTCGCCGGCCGCGTTGCGGTACAGCGGGCTGGGCGCGGTCGCCGTGACGAACCCGATGGTGACGTCGTTGTTGCCGAACAGCCGCCGCCGGTCGGTCACCGCGTCGGCCTCGCCGCCGAACTTGAGGTCCTGCGTCCTGAACGCCCGCGGCTTGAGCGGGTGGTTCGGGGTGAGCGTCCCGCGGTCCTCCTCGACGGCGACGGCGTCGACGATCGCCGTCGGCAGGCCGCGGTGGTAGAGCAGCGCGGAGTCGGCGGAGAAGCCCTCGACGCCCATCAGCTCCTCGGCGTAGAGGCCGCCTTCCGGCTTCCGGAACGCGGTGTGCCGCTTGTGCGGGATCTCGCCTACTCGCCGGTAGTAAGGCATCGACGTCCCCTTCTGACGTGTCCGTTGTGCGAACGATTTTGTCCTCATGTCGTACGCTACTAGCGTGTCAGTCGTGTCAAGCGCTGTGGAACTCACGCCCCCCGGCCCCCGTGGAATTCCTCCCCTGTTCGCGAGGCTCGTCGACGACTCGGCGCTCTTCCCGCCCGGGGACGCGGCCATGCCCGAAGCGCTGCGTGCGCACTTCGCCAGCCGGGAGTCCGAACACGCCGGTGTACTGGGGGTTTTCCTCTGCCAGGCGTCCCGGCTGCCGGAGCTGATCACCGAGCTGATCAAGATCAAGCCGAAGCAGCCGCTGCCGCTTTCGCTGATCATCGACACCGGCCTGGGCGGTGTCCCGAAGGCCATCTCGATCGTCGAGTCGCGCAGTGAGCTGCTCGCGCTGCGGATGGTCGAGATGCCCGCGCCGTCGGACGTCGACGAGGTGTGGCTGGAGCGCGTCTCCGAGTTCGTGCCCGAGGACGTCATCCGGGTGGTCGAGCCGCGGCGCGGCGTCGGCTGGCTCGACGGCGTCCGGAAGGTGATCGAGCACGGCAGCTGGCCGAAGATCCGCTGCGGCGGCCAGGCGGGCGAGAACTTCCCCAGCGTCGACGAGGTGGCCGACTTCCTCGCCGTCGTCAGCGGGTCCACCGGGGCGTCGTTCAAGGCGACGAACAGCCTGCACCGCGCGGTCCGGCACACCGACCCGGGCACCGGCTTCGTGCACCACGGCTTCCTGAACCTGATCGTGGCCTCCGCGCGCAGCCTCGCCGGCGGTGACGTCCGGGCGGCCCTGGAGTCCACCGATGCGCAGGCGCTGGCCGAGGAGGCCCGCGCGCTGTCCGAGCCGGCGGCGAAGGCCGTGCGTGAGCTCTTCGCGTCCTACGCGGCGGCGTCGTTCGAGGAGCCGGTCGCCGACCTGGGCGAACTCGGCTTGCTGTGACCAGCCGGGAGGGGTCGCTGACGCTCGACCGCGGCTTGGCGCTGCTGCAGGCAGTCGCCGACGCCGGCGGCGACGCGGCGACCATCTCCGAGCTGGCGGTGGCCATCGGGGCCAGCCGCGCGGCCGTCTACCGGCTGCTCGTGCCGCTGTCCGAGCGCGGCCTGGTGTGGCGCGACGGCACGAAGGTCCGGCTCGGCGTCGGGCTGCTCCGGCTGGCCGGGCAGGTGCTGCCGCAGCTGCGGGACGCGGCCGGACCGGTGCTGCGCGAGCTGGCCGAAAAGGTCGGCGCGACCGCGCACCTGTCGGTCGCGCAGGGGACGCAAGCGCTTGCGGTGGCCGTCGTCGAGCCGTCGTGGACGAGTTTCCACGTCGCCTACCGCGTCGGCAGCCGGCACCCGCTGACCGCCGGCGCGGCCGGCAAGGCGATGACCCTGCGTCCGGGCGGCGACGGCTGGGTGACGTCTTCCGGGGAGCTCGAAGCGGGCGCGTCGGGTGTCGCGGCGCCGGTCCGCGGGGTGCCGGGGCTGCGGGCGAGCGTCGGGGTCGTGTCGATGGAGCCGCTGAAGGCCGCCGAGGTGGGGCCCCAGGTCCTCGCGGCCGCCACGCGGCTGGCCGACATCCTGCGGACGGACGGCTAGCGCCGCGAGACCGCCAGCAGCGGCCGGACCATCGTCAGCAGCAGGGCGACGTCGATGCCGAACAGCAGGCGCTCGAACAGGCCCAGCGTGACGTCCTGCTGGGCCGGGCCGAGGACCAGCGTGAGCACGAACCCGGCGAGCACCACGCCGACGCTGGCGAAGCTCGCCGTGGCGAGGCGCCGGATCGTCGTCCGGCGGGGCTCCCACGGGCAGCGTTCGCGGCCCCTCTTCGTCAGCACGAACGCGGCCGCGGGCAGCGCGACGAACGCCGTCAGCGCGGCGATGTTGTGGACCTGGCCGGCGAGCGAACGCGCCTGCCCGTCCGGGTCGACGGGCACGAGCCCGCACACGAGCAGCCCGGCCGACCACACGCCGAGCAGCACGCAGACGGCGGTGGTGCCCGGGCGGTGGGCTTTCGCGATGCCGGCGAGGAGCGCGACCGAGCCGAACGAAAGCGCCAGGCACATCGCGCTGAACAGGGGAGCGGCCGAGGACGTGCCGAGCTTGCCGTAGACGTACTCCGACAGCGTCTGCCAGACCGGGCTGACCTGGCCGGACAGCCGCAGGTGCAGGTCGATCGAGATGGCCACGGCCAGCCCGATGCCGCCGAGCGCCACCCGGCCGTGCAGCGGCGAGACCGCGTGCGTCTTCGGCAAGTTCACCTGGTGCTCTCCCTTTCGTTCCCGAAAGGTTACCGGGTGAACCTGTGAGGCAGCGGTCAGAAGGCCAGCTGGAGCAGGGCGAACGCGGCGAACCCGGCAAAGACGAACCCGGCGCAGCGCTGGATCAGCTTCGGGTTGATCCGGCTGCGGATCTTCCCGCCGATGAACACGGCGAGCCCGGCGACCACCACGAGCGCGGCGAACGCGCCGACGCCGACAGCGACCGGGTTGCCGATGCGGGCGGCGAGGCTCGCTGTCGCGAGCTGGGAGGCGTCGCCCCACTCGGCGGCGAAGAGCACACCGAACGACGTCATCGCGGAGCGGAGGAAGGTCTGCGGAGCCGGGCCGGTGCGCGAAGCGTCTTCGCCTGCTTCGTCGGCTTCGCTGAATCCTTCGCGAAGGAGCATGAAAGCGCCGAGGCCGAACATCGCGGCGACCACGAGCGAAAGGACTACGTCCGGTAGCAGCGTCAGCACGCTGCCGAATGCGACGGCTATGACGCACTGCACGGCGAACGCGGCGCACACACCGGCGAAAACCGGCCAGCCCCGGAAACGGGTGGTCAGCACCAGTGTTGCGACGAGCGTCTTGTCCGGCAGCTCCACGGCGAGGACCAGGCCGAACGCGCTGATCAACGCCACCATAGCGGCAGTCATGAGTATTCTTTCGCCCCTTTCACTGCAACGATAAAGGGGAGGTTCGGAAAACCGCAAGCTGATGGCTTGTGCGAAATTGCCGGATCGGCGGCCATGAATTTGACATCAAGGGGTGTCGCACAAATTTTTTCGGCACGCCGAATTTTCGGTTGTGGCCTGGGGTACGTTGACCGCCGTGGGGTCACAGGCGCGTGCTGCGCAGGTCGAAGAGGTCATCCGCCGGCTGGAAGGTCACTACGTCTTCCCGGACGTTGCCGCGAAGCTGGCGAAGGTGCTTCGCGCGCGTCTCGACGAAGGCGCGTACGCAGACCTCGGCGACGCGGAATTCGCGACCCGCGTCACAGCGGACCTGCAGTCGGTGAACGACGACAAGCACCTGCGGCTGCGCCACCACACCGACCCGGTGGCCGAGGACGGCGACGCGGAGCACGCGTCGGAGGACTTCCGCCGCGCGGCCGAGCTGGAGAACTTCGGGATCGCGTCGGTGCGGCGCCTGCCCGGCAACGTCGGCTACCTCGACACCACCCTGCTCTACCCGCCCGGCCTCGCGGCGCCGTCGATCACCGCGGCGATGACGCTGGTCGCGCCGGCCGACGCGCTGCTGATCGACGTGCGCCGCAACCGCGGCGGCGACCCGGACACGAGCGCGTTCCTGCAGAGCTACCTGGTCGACGAGCGGACCCACTACCTCGACCTCTACGAGCGCGAGGGTGACCGCGTGACCCAGATGTGGACGCTGCCGTACGTCCCGGGCGCGAAGTTCGGCGGGACCAAGCCGATCTGGGTGCTCACCGGCCCGGCGACGTTCTCCGGCGGCGAGGACCTCGCGTTCTCGCTGCAGCGGCGGGGGCGGGCGAAGACCGTCGGCGAGCCGACGCGCGGCGGCGCCCACCCGCGTGAACAGTACAAAGTGGACACCTACCTGGACGTGACGGTGTCGATCGCCCGCTCGTACGACCCGGAGACGGGGGAGAACTGGGAGAGCACCGGCGTGCCGCCGGACGTCCCGGTCGCCGCGGACAAGGCGTTCGACACGGCGTACGCGCTGGCCCTGCGGCACGTCCTCGAGCTGGGTCCCGCGGGGCCGCGGCGGGCGGTGGCCGAGGAGGCCCGGCAGGCGCTCGACCAGCTGTAGTCACCCGGGACGTTGGTCCTGGGGCGGACGGGACCAGTTGATCTGGCTGCGGCCGGGGCCCCGGAGCACGCTGGACCACGTGGAGGTCCTTGAGCTAGCGCGGTGGCAGTTCGGCATCACCACCGTCTACCACTTCCTGATGGTCCCGCTGACCATCGGGCTGTCGATCCTGGTCGCGGCGATGCAGACCCGCTGGGTCCGCACCGGCGAGCTGCGGCACCTGAAGATGACCAAGTTCTGGGGCAAGCTGCTGCTGGTCAACTTCGCCATGGGCGTGGTGACCGGGATCGTGCAGGAGTTCCAGTTCGGGATGAACTGGAGCGCGTACTCCCGCTTCGTCGGCGACGTCTTCGGCGCGCCGCTGGCGATGGAAGGGCTCGTCGCGTTCTTCGTCGAATCGACGTTCCTCGGCCTGTGGATCTTCGGCTGGGACCGGCTGCCGAAGAAGGTTCACCTGGCGTGCGCGTGGGCGTTCTCGCTGGCCACGATGGCGTCGGCGTACTTCATCCTGGCCGCGAACTCGTGGATGCAGCACCCGGTGGGCGTGACGTTCGAGAACGGCAAGCCGACCATGAACTCGATCTGGGCGGTGCTGACGAACAACACGGCGCTGGCCGCGATCCCGCACACCCTCGCGGGCGCGTTCTCGGTGGCGGCGGCGTTCCTGGTCGGCGTCGCGGGCTGGCACCTCTGGCGGCGCCGCGGTCACCTCGACGTGTGGCGCTCGTCGTTGCGGCTGGGCGGCTGGGTCGGCGTGGCGGCGTTCGCGGTCCTCGCGATCACCGGCGACGCGCAGGGCAAGCTGATGTTCGAGCAGCAGCCGATGAAGATGGCGTCCGCGGAAGCGCTGTGCCACACGGAAAAGCCGGCGAGCTTCTCGATCATCGCGATCGGCGACGTGTCGGGCGCGAACTGCGAAGACGTCAAGACGTTCAACGTGCCCGCGCTGCTGTCGTTTCTGGCGCACAACGACTTCAAGACCGAGGTCAAGGGCGTGGAGAACCTGGTGACGGAGTACCAGGCCAAGTACGGCACGAACTACCCGGACGACCCGGCGCTGGGCTCGCTGGCCGGCAAGCCGATCGACTACGTGCCGAACCTGCCGGTGACGTACTGGGGCTTCCGCATGATGATCGGCTTCGGCGCGGTCTCGGCGGGCATCGGCGTCCTGGCCCTGTGGCTCACCCGCCGCGACCGCATCCCGACGGCCCGCTGGTTCCCGCTGCTGGTCCTGGGCGGCATCGCCACGCCGTTCCTGGGCAACAGCGCGGGCTGGATCTTCACCGAGATGGGCCGTCAGCCGTTCGTGGTGGCCCCGAACCCGACGGGCGTGGACGGCGTGTGGATGTTCACGGCCCAGGCGGTCTCACGCTTGACGACCGGCGAGGTGTGGACGTCGTTGATCGCGCTGACGACGGTGTACGCGGCCCTCGGCGTGGTGGAGCTGTACCTGATGCGCAAGTACATCCGCGGCGGCGTCGAAGCGGTGATGCCCCCGGAGAAGAAGAACTCGGACGAGGCCGAAGGCGACACGCTCGCCTTCGCGTACTGAGGCGGCCAAGATGACAAACCTGCAGCTCAGAAGCGGTGCAGCAGCCCCAGCTTTACCAACAGCAGCCCCCGCCCTTCCCGGGGGGCGTCCCCGAACCCAGTGTATCGGCCTGATCACTCTCGCGGGTTACCCACAGCAAATCTGTGGACAACTCGACCCGATGTGGATAACTCACGGCGACCGGCCGGCTCGAGGTGCCCGATGACTCTCGCCATCGTCTGGTTCGTCGTCATCGCCTTCTTCTGGCTCGGCTACCTCTTCCTCGAGGGCTTCGACTTCGGCGTCGGCATGCTGCTGCCCGTCCTCGCGAAGGACAACACCGAGCGGCGCGTCATGGTCAACACCATCGGGCCCGTCTGGGACGGCAACGAGGTCTGGCTCATCGTCGCCGGCGGCGCCATGTTCGCCGCCTTCCCCGCGTGGTACGCCGGGCTTTTCTCGGCCGCCTACCTGCCGCTGCTGCTCGTGCTGCTCGCCCTCATCGGCCGCGGCGTCGCCTTCGAGTACCGCGGGAAGGTCGACTCCGAGCGCTGGCGGCGCAACTGGGACCGCGTCATCATGGCCGGCTCGTGGATCCCGCCGCTCGGCGTCGGGCTCATCCTCGCGACCACCGTCCTCGGCCTGCCCCTCGACGCCGACGGCAACCGCGCCGGCTCGGCGTTCGCCGCCGTCCGCTGGGACACCCTGCTCGGCGCGGTCGCCATCGCCGCCTTCTCGATCACCCACGGTGCCGCGTTCCTCGCTCTCAAAACCAGCGGTGACCTGCGGGAACGCGCTCGCGCGCTGGCGTTGAAGCTGCTGCCGGTCGCGATGGTGCCGATGGTCGCGTTCCTCGCGGTCGTCCAGTGGCGCGCCGGCACGTTGTGGACACTGCTCTCGTTCGGGATCAGTGCTCTCGCTGCGGCTGTCGCCTGGTTCCGGCTTCGTGCCGACCGCGACGGGCAGGCGTTCGCCGCGCTCGGGGTGGTCATCGCCGGGGCCGCGGTGGTCATGTTCGGTTCGCTCTTCCCGAACGTCCTGCCGTCGACGCTCGACGCCGCCAACACGCTGACCATCGAGGGCGCCGCGTCGAGCCCGTACACCCTGACCGTGATGACCTGGGTCGCCGTCTTCGGCGCTCCCGCCGTGCTGGTCTACCAGGGCTGGACGTACTGGGTGTTCCGCAAGCGCATCGGCACGCAGCACATCCCGGTGGTCCACGCGCCATGACCGATCTTCCCGGACGCGCTCCCCTTTCCGCCTCGGAGTCCACAGTGGACTCGGCGCGGCCGGGAAAGGGCCCGCTCGGTGCACTGCCGGCCCTCGTGCCGGCCGTGCGCCGGGCGCTGGCCCTGGTGGGTTTCCTCTCCTTCCTCAACGCCGCCGCGCTGGTGGCACAGGCGTTCCTGCTCGCCGACGTCCTCGCGGCGATCGTCGGAGCAGGTGCCGGGGGACGCACCGCCCAGCTGGCCGCGCTGCTCGCGCTCGTCGCGGCGCGCGCACTGACCGGCTGGGCGGTGCGCACGGTTTCCGCGCGTGCCGCGTCGACCGCCCAACGCGAGTTGCGCGCGAAAGCCGTCGACCACGCGCTGCGCCTGGGACCCGAGTGGATCGCCCGCCGCGGCCACGGCGAGCTGACCGCGCTCACCACCCGCGGGCTCGACGCGCTGGACGCCTACTTCCGCGAGTACCTGCCGGCGCTGGTGACGGCGGCCGTCGTGCCGCTCGGCGCCGGCGCGGCCATCCTGTTCGCCGACTGGCCGTCCGGGGTGATCGTCGCGCTGACGGTGCCGCTGCTGCCGATGTTCGCCATCCTCGTCGGCAAGTTCACCGCCGACCGCGTCGCCGGCGCGACCGACGCGACCCACCGGATGTCCGGACGGCTGCTGGAACTCGTGCGCGTGCTGCCGGTGCTGACCGCGTTCCGCCGGGCCACCGCGCAGGCCGAGACGGTCCGCCGGCTGTCCGAACGCCACCGCCGCGCCACGCTGAAGACGTTGAAGGTCGCGTTCTCCTCGGCGTTCGTGCTCGAACTGGTCGCGACGCTGTCGGTGGCGCTGGTCGCGGTGGTGATCGGCGTCCGGCTCGCCGGCGGCCACCTGCCGCTGGCCATCGGGCTCGGCGTGCTGATCCTGGCGCCCGAGTGCTACCAGCCGCTGCGCGCGGTCGGCGCCGCGTTCCACGCCAGCGAGGACGGCGTCGAAGCGGTCCGGCGCGTCGCCGACCTGCTTGCGCTGCCCGTGCCCGCTGCGGGAACCGCGGTCCCGGCGCGGGGCGAGCTGCGCGTGTCGTCCCTGCGCGTCGCGCGGCGCGGCGGGTTCGCGCCCGACGGCGAGTCGTTCGCGGTCCGGCCCGGTGAGACGGTCTGGCTCCGCGCACCGAGCGGCGGCGGCAAGTCGACGACGCTTTCGGCGCTGCTCGGATTCGTCCCGGCGCACGACGGCGAGATCGTCGTCGGCTCGACGAGCCTCGCCGACGCCGACCTCGAGCGCTGGCGCGAACAGGTCGCGTGGGTGCCGCAGTCGCCGGTGTTCACCGGCGGGACGGTCAGTGAGGAAGTCGGCTCCTCCGGTGCGGTGCTCGCCGAGCTCGGCTTGGCCGGGCTCGCCGACCGGCCGGTTTCCCAGCTGTCGCTGGGGCAGCGGCAGCGGGTCGCCGTCGCCCGGGCGCTGGTCCGGGTGCAGCGCGGCGCCTGGCTGCTGCTGCTCGACGAGCCGACGGCGCACCTCGACGAGGCCAGCGCGCGGCTGGTGCTCGACGCGGTGCAGCGCGCCGTCGGCAACGGCGCCGCGGCGATCATCGCGGCCCACGAGCGCTCGGCCGCAGTCGACATGTCGACCGAGAATTCTGTTGCTGCTGAAGCGTCCACAGTGGACGACCCGGCATCGCCGCTGGGGTGGCGCGCGTTGCTCGACGGGCGGCTGTTCGGCGGCGCCGCGCTCGGGGCGCTCGCCCTGTTGGCCGGGGTGGCGCTGACGGCGACGTCGGGCTGGCTCATCGCCAAGGCGTCCCAGCAGCCGCCGATCCTGACCCTGACGGTCGCGGTCGTCGGCGTCCGGGCGTTCGGCCTCGGCCGCGCGGGCCTGCGGTACGTCGAACGGCTGGTCACGCACGACGCCGCGTTCCGCATCGCCGGCCGCGTCCGGGTGCGGCTGTGGAATTCGCTGGTCCGGCTCGGGCCGGCGCGGAGCCTGCGCGCGGGCGAGGGGCAACGGCGGCTCGTCGCCGACGTCGACACCGTCCGCGACTTGCTGCCGCGCGTGGTGTCGCCGCCGCTGGTGGTGGCCCTGGTCGCGGCGGGAGCGATCGCGGTGCAGACAGCGGTGCTGCCGACGGCGGGCTTGACGCTGGCGGCGGCGGTGGCCCTCGGGCTGGGTGCACCGTGGGTGGCGCTGCGCGCGGAACGCCGGGCGACGTCGGCGCTGGCGGCCGGCCGCCGTGACGTGGCGGCGCGAGTCCTGGTGCTGTTCGAAGCCGCGGCCGAGCTGCTGGCGTTCGGCAAGGCCGCCGAACACCGCCGCGCTCTCGAGGACGCCGACACGCGGCTGTCGGCGCAAGCGCGTCGGCAGGCGTTCGGTTCGGGAGCGGCGGAAGCCCTGGTCACGCTGGTCTGCGGCGCGGCGGCGGTGGTCAGCACGGCGTTGGCGGCCCAGGCGGTCGCGGGCGGACGGCTCGACCCGGTCTTGGCGCCGCTGCTGGCCTTGGTGCCGCTCGCGCTGGCGGAGGTTCTCGCGTTGCTGCCGCCGGTGGCGCAGCACTGGGACACGCTGCAGCGCGCCCGCCGCCGTCTCGCCGACGTGCCGGAAGCGCCCCCTTCGGCCCGGGCTGGGGCGGGCGTCGAGCTGCGGGGAGCGGACCTCGGCTGGCCGGGCGGACCGCTGGTGCTGCACGACGTCGACGTGGACCTGCCGCCGGGCACGTACGCGGCGGTGGTGGGACCGAGCGGGGCGGGCAAGTCGACGCTCGTCGCAGCGCTGCTGGGCTTCCTCGCACCTCGGCGCGGCGTGGTCGAGGTCCCGGAGAGGGTGGCGTGGGCGCCGCAGGAGCCGATGCTCGCCGCGACGACGGTCGCCGAGAACCTCCGCCTCGCCGACCCGACGGCAACCGAAGAAGACCTGCGAGCGGCGTTGCACGGCGCGGCGTTGACCGACGTCGAGCCGGAGACGCTGCTCGGCAGCGGCGGCACCGGACTGTCCGGCGGCCAGGCTCAGCGGGTGGCGCTGGCGCGGGCGTTGCTCGGGGCGCCGTCGGCGGGTCTCGTGCTGCTGGACGAGCCGACGGCGCACCTCGACGAGCCGACGGCGGCGGCGGTGCGCGCGCACCTGCGGGAGGTGCTGGCGGGCCGGACGGTGGTGCACGTGACGCACCGAGCGGAGGAAGCGGCCGGAGCCGACGTGGTCCTCGAGGTCCGCGACGGCCGGGTCGTCACGCGGGTGCCGGTCCCGTGATCGATTCCTGCGGTGTCCTTGCCGCGCCGCCACCGCGCCGCGCGATAATGACGGAACTCATGGATCCGACGCTTGCCGCGCGGGCACTGTCCGCAGCCACCGAGATCACGAGCACCGCCCTGTCCGGCGACGACCCGGGAGCGGTGCTGGACACGGTCGTCGCCCGAGCGGCCGAGCTCGCGGACGCCGACCTGGGCTTGGCCATGGTGAGCACCGAGGACGGCCGAGTGGTGGTGGAGGCTGCCCACTACGCAACGGCGGACCCCGCGGCGCCACCCGGTCAGCGGGCGGGCAGCCAGGGTTCGGGAGCGCGCACCAGCGAAGACCCCGGGGCGGCAGGCGCGCCGGAGCCCGACGGCCTTCAGCCATCAGCCGAGCTCGGCGACGAGATCGGCAGCACTGCGGCCGGCGAGTCCCTCCGTGGTCTCGCACTCCCTGCCGACTCCGCCGCCGGTCGCGTTGCGCGTGGGGGCGAGCCCGTCGCCAGTGCCGACTTCACCGTCGATCCGCGTACCGCGCCCTACGTGCCCGCCGAACTCCATGGCTACGGGCCCTTCGCGGCCGCTCCCTTCGGCTCTGGAGGGCGGGTTCTCGGCTCACTGACCGTCTACCGGAAGCGAGGGCGCGAACCCTTCTCCGCCGGGACCGTCGAGATGCTCGTCGCCTTTGCCGCGCAGGCCGGGGTCGTCCTCGCGCTCGCCGAGGGCGCCAACGCGCGTCACCGCGTCGCTCTCTACGAAGAGCGGGAACGCATTGCCCGTGAGCTCCACGACGTCATCGTCCAGCGGCTCTACGGGGCCGGGATGCAACTCGACCGGGTTCGGCGGAACATGCGCAAGCGCTTCGCCCAAGCCGACGGGGCTCGGCTCTCCGACGCCATCGACCAGCTCGACCAGACCATCGAGGAAATCCGCGGGACCGTGCGCGCGCTGCGGTCGCCGGAGCCTCGCCACGACACCGGCACGCCCACCGACCTCGCCGAGTCGGCGCGCGGCGAGGTCCGCATTGCCGGCGAGCTGCTCGGCTACCCGCCGACGCTGGAGCTGTCCGGCGAATTCGCCGACATCCCCGCGGAACGCGCCGACCACATCCGGGCCGCTCTGCGCGAAGCGCTGTCCAATGTGGTCCGGCACTCCGGCGCCAGCGAAACCCGCGTGACGCTGACCCGGGACTCCGGTGGCGTCAAACTCCGCGTCCGGGACAACGGTTCCGGTGTCCCCCAAGGCGTCGCCACCCGTGGTCTGCGTCATCTCGCCGAACGCGCGGACGCCGCGGGCGGGAAGTTCTTCCTGAACTCCTCGCCCAGCCTCGGCACGCTCGTCGCGTTCGACCTGCCGCTCGACTGACCCATCCGCCTGCGACTCACCCTTCTCGGGTCATCCAGCCTCCCTTCCACGCCCTCGTCATGATCTTACCGAGTGGTCGAACATATATTCGACTCACGTTCGAGTGAATCTCGACGAGAAAAGCCGTGATCGACGTGGCGGACCGTGACGAGGCGAAGAAAAGATCGCAGCGAACGGCGGATTGCGGACGAAGCGGTTACTTCTCGCGACGCGCGATCCACGCGGCCGCCTGCGTCCGGCGCTGCATCCCCAGCTTCGCCAGCACCGACGTCACGTAGTTCTTCACCGTCTTCTCCGCGAGGAACAGCCGCTCGGCGATCTCGCGGTTCGACAGGCCCTGGCCGATCAGCTCGAGCACGTCGCGCTCGCGTTCGGTCAACGTCGCCAGCTCGTCCGTCGGCGGGTGGCGCATCTTGTCCAGCACCCGCGCGGTGCTCACCGGGTCCAGCAGCGACCGGCCGGCCGCGACCTCGCGGACCGCGTTCACCACGTCCTGCCCCCGCACCTGCTTCAGCAGGTAGCCCGCCGCGCCGGCCATGATCGCGCCGACCATCGCCTCTTCGTCGTCGAACGCCGTCAGCATCAGGCAGGCCGGCGGGTTCGGCTTCGACCGCAGCTCGCGGCAGAGCGTGATGCCGTCGCCGTCGCCGAGGCGGACGTCGACCACCGCCACCTCCGGCTCGACGTGCATCGCCACCGCCAGCGCCTCTTCGACGGTGCTCGCCTCGGCGACGACCTCGATGTCGGGCTCGTCGCCGAGGAGGTCGCGGAGCCCGCGGCGGACCAGTTCGTGGTCGTCGACGAGCAGTACCTGGATCGGCATACCCCGAGGTTACGGGGGTGCGGGGCCCGTGGTGGCGGCCGGTCGTCGCCGTCACACGTGAAATACCTCAAAGGTGTGACCTCGAACCACGTAACATTCCGCCCGGTATGCATTCCTGACACGCAAATCCGCAGGTCGCGGCGGAAACGGCAGAGAATCACCGGACGCGTCGATCCTCGTGGAACACTGGCATTCCCGGAATTCCGGAAACGTCCGTAACGGCCTCGCCGACGCGGCGATAGTAACGACACATTCGCCCCCGATTCCGTTCGGAAGGAATTCCGTTGTCCCTGTTTCGCCGTGCCCTGACGACGGCCGCCGCCGTCGCCGGGCTCGCCCTCCTCGGCCCCGCCCCGTTCGCATCCGCCCAGCTCGCGACGCCGCTCACCGGCGACAAGGACTGCTCGGACTTCCAGTACCAGGAAGAAGCCCAGGCGGTCCTCGACGCCACGCCCGGCGACCCCAACGGCCTGGACCGCGACAAGAACGGCATCGCCTGCGAATCGCTGCCGCACCGGCCCCGGCCGGGCACGACCACGCCGACGGCGAAACAGCCCGCGCCGGCGACGGCCGCGAAAAAGCCGGCCAACGGAACCGGCCAGGTGAAGGTCAAGCCGGTCGGCGGTGTCGCCACCGGCGGCGGCGAACCGGAGGACGACGTCCCGGGCGTCCTCGTGCTCAGCGGCACGCTGCTCGCCGCGACGGTGTCCGGCGGCATGGTGCTCTACCTGCGCCGGCGCCCGAGTTGAGGCACCCGCGCCTGTGGCCGGCCGTCACGGCGGTCGTCGCGGCACTCGGCGTGGTCGTGGCCGTGGCCCTCGTCCTCGTCCTGGCCCCGAAGACGCCGGGCGAGATCGCCCCGTCGAGCCCGGCCACCGCGAACCCGCCGGGCACCGCGAGCATCGCGCACACCTCGGCAACGGCCGCCGACGGCCTCCCCGCGGCGAAGCCGGCGTCCCTGACCATCCCGGCGATCGGCGTGCGGGCCGAAGGGATCGAGGACCTCGGGCTGACCCCGGACGGCGCGCTGCAGGTCCCGGGCGACGCCACGACGGTCGGCTGGTTCACCGGCGCGCCGTCGCCGGGGGAGACCGGTCCGGCGGTGCTGGCCGCGCACGTCGACTACCGGCACGTGCCGGGCGCCTTCTCCCGGCTCAAGGAACTGCGCCCCGGTGAGCAGGCCGAGGTCGGCCGCGCGGACGGCCGGATCGCGGTGTTCACCGTCTACCGCGTCGAGCGCTACCCGAAGACCGCGTTCCCGACGGCGGAGGTGTACGGCGACACGCCGGGCGCCGAACTGCGGCTCATCACCTGCGGCGGGGCGTTCGACCGGGCGAGCGGCAACTACCTCGACAACGTCGTGGCCTACGCCAGGCTGACCGCCGTCGAGACCTGAGCCAGTTCGACCTTCGCCAGCTCGAGCCGCCGGTAGGCGCGCTCGCCGAGCGACCAGACGTCCAGGACGTCGCCGTCGAGCTCGGGGTAGGCGATGACGAGGTGCTCGCCGCGGTACTCGATGTCCACCGGCAGCCCGGCTTCGAGCTGCCAGCAGACCTGTTGCTGCTTCGGCGTGAGCCGGCCCGCGTAGCGGTCGCTCATCGCGCGGGCAAGCTGGCCGCGCAGCAGGGCCGGCCCGGTCGTCGGCGCCGCCAGCAGCCGCTCGGCGTGGCTGCCCGGATCGGGGGCGAGCCGGTCGCCGGGTTCCGGCTCGCGGACGGCCGACGTCGGCTCGGCCTGGTCGCGGGCGGGCAGCACGATGCTGCCGTCCGCGGTGTGGCGTGTCGGCGCGTAACCCGCTTCGCGCAACGCCTCCAGCGTGCCCGCGGCGTCCACAGTGGACGTCAGCACGGTCGGGGCCACCGCGCGCAGGCCGAGTTTGGCGAGCTTGCGGTGCGCGGCGAGCTCGGCCAGCACGGCGGGCTCGCCGACCACGACGCTCGCGACGTCGAGCACCTGCGCTTCGCCGTGCCGCCGCGCGACATCATTCACCAGGTACACCAGCGGCTGCGGCAGCTCGCCCGCGGCGCTCGAACGCAGGTCCTCGAGCAGCTCGGCGGCGGTCGTGCCCTGGTCGAACGCCCGCCGCACGGACGACGGCGAGAACCGCCAGCTGGTCGCCGTGCCCTGGGCTTCCCGGTCGGCGGCGCGGTCCAGCAGCGCGGCGAGCCGGGCGTCGGGCGAGCCGGGCACGATCGCGGTCAGGTCCGTGCCGAACAACGCCGTCGTCCGCGCGCGGGAGACGAGCTCGTCGGTGACTTCGACGAGCCCCTCCGGCTCCAGGAGGGCACGCCCGGCCGCCGTCGCCGCGCCGTGCGCGACGACGCCGAGCAGTTCGCCTTGCTCCAGGACGATCCGGACGTCGCCCGCCAGGTCTTCGGACGACAGCATGGGCGCGTGCCACCTGACGAGTTCGGTCAGCGCGTCCAAGTCGGTGATCGCGTCGCCGGGAGTGAGCCGCGCCAGCACGCGCACGACCAGCCGCCGCAGCAGCGCCTCGACGTCGACCTCGAACTGCGGCGGCTCCGGGTCCCACCAGGTCGCCAGCAGCAGGCGGTACAGCAGCGCCGGGGCGGGCCGGGCGAGGTCCGGGTCCGGTGCGAGCGTGGCCGGCGGCGCCTTCTGGCCGCGGCGCGGCACCGGCGGCTCGTCGGCCAGCAACAGCCCTGCCTGCGCCGCGAGGTCGATGGCCAGCGCGATCTCCGCCGGCGCGCCCCCGGTGTCCTTGGCGACCTTCTTGATCAGCCGGGTCCCGATCGTGCCGTCCTTGAGCAGCGGCAACGGTTCCGCGGCGGCCAGGTCGAGGATCGCCGACACGCGGTCGAGCAGGCGCAGCGCGGCGGCCGACGCCGTGGACTCCGCCGCATCGGCCCCGATGTGGGTGACGGGGTACCCCGGTTCCGCCGGGGTGAACGGCAGCTGGTGACCCGGCTCGCGCAGCGCCAGCGACACCTCGATCGGCATGGCGATCGTGCCGTAGTAGGTGCTGACCAGGAAACCGTGGTCGAACGCCCAGCCGGCCGGGGCCAGGCCCTGCACCTCGGGCACGCCGTCGGCCATGTCCTGCAACAGCTTGCGGCTCTCGGCGGGCGCGGCGGCGAAGAGCTCACGGACGCGTTCGCCGTCGCGGAAGAACTGCACGAGCCCGAGCAGGAGCTGTGCTTTCCTTGCGGTGTCGGGCAGTCCGAGGTTCCGCGACAGCTTCGCCAGCCGGGCCGCGCCGAGTTCGTCGAGCAGGTCCGCGACCGGACGGCCGAGCCCTTCGGACGCGAAGCTGTTGCGGTGCAGCAGTTCCGGCAGGATGACGCCGTCGCCGTCGGGCCACAGCAGGGCGCGTTCGGCCAGCTCGTCCACAAAGGACCCCACCGAGCCGGTGCCGAGCAGCCGGGCGACCTCGACGGCCGGCGCCGGCTGCCGCCCGAGCGCGTAACACAGCTGGACGGCCCGCATGACCTGCATCAGCGGCGTCGGCAACGCGAGCAGCGCGGCATCGATCGAGCCGGCGGACGCGAGCCGGGCCGCGACGACGTCGAGCCGCCGCGGCCACGGGTCTTCGAGCACGTCGGGCCGGTGGGCCAGGATCTTCGCCAGTGCCTGCTGGTCCAGGCCCGCGAGCCGGCCGAGCAGTTCGTCGGCGGTGGTCATCGGCCCAGGTTAGATCACCGTTCGCAGGCGACGCCGTCGCCGTCGCGGTCGAGCGCGGGCCGGTAGCCCGGTTCGCCGCGGTACAGCGGCGCGGCGCCGGCGGCCTTCGCGGCGGAGCAGTTCGCGTAGTAGGCGCTGTGGTCCGGTTCCGGGGCGGGCGCTTCCTCGGTGGTCTTCACCACGGGCGGCGGCTTGGGCGCCGCCTTCGTGGCCGGGGCCGGTGCCTGCGTGGGCTGCGGCGCCGGGGGTGCCGACGGTGCCGGAGGTGCCGGCGCGTCGATGGTGCCGTTGCACGGCGGCCCCCACAGCCCGCTGACGGCCTGCTTGGCCGCGCTTTCGGTGGCGGCGAGCGCGGGCAACGCGGCGTCCGCCGCGTACTTGAGATATCCGCGCTGAATCGCGAGAGCCGCGTAATCCTGACCGTCGGGGAGCGTCAGCGCGATGCCCTGCGCCGTTTCCGCCCCGAGCTTGACGGCCTTGCCGGAAAGCGTCGTGGTGGCCCAGCCGAGCGATTCCGTCCAGTAGCAGCCGGTGCCGGAGGCGGGCGGCGTGACACCGAGGACGTGCACCGTCCGGCTGCTGCCGTCGCTCCCGTTGACCACGACGGTCGCGCCGTCGGTCACGCCGGCGACCGTGTAGGTGACGACGACCGGCGCCGGCGTCGGGGTCGCGGATGTGCTGGTCGGCGGGGGCGCGGCGGACGACGGCGCGGCCGCGGCGGTGAGCTTCGGGTCGGGGGCCTTGCCGAAGATCGCGCCGAGCACGAACAGGACCGTGAAGGCGGCCAGGACGATCTTCAGCCAGTTCGGAAAGCGCTTCTTCGGCTGCATGCGGGGTTTTCCTCGTTCCTCGATGGCGACGTGCCGACGGTGTACTCGGGAAATCTCCCGCCGTTGTTACGCACCGGGCCGTGATCGACCACCAGTCGTTATCCGGCGGATTGTTGCCGTCACGATCACGTCACGAACCACGGTTCCGCGCCGAAAAGCTGTCACGACTTCCGGGCCGGGAACGACCTGCGGACGTGATCGAATCCCTCCCGCTGCTCGGCGCCGGCGGCCACCCCGCACACGGCCTGGACTTCACCGCCGTCGAGATCCGGACCACCGGCCTGCGCCCCGGGCGCGTCGTCGAGCTCGCCGCGGTGCGGGTCCACGGCGGCTCGCTGGCCGGGGAGCTGTCGACGCTCGTGAACCCGGGCCCCGGTGTCCCGCCCGGCCCCGCCCTCGTGCACGGCATCACCCGCGACGAGCTCGACGACGCGCCGTCGTTCGGCGAGGTGCTGGGTCCGCTGCTCGACCTGTGCGCCGGCAGCGTGCTCGTGGCGCACGACCCGGCGTTCACCGGCGCGTTCCTCGAGCGCGAGATCGAGCTGCTCGGAGTCCGGATGCCGCCGCTGCCGGGCGTGTCGACGCTGGCCGCGGCGCGGTCGGTGGTGCGGCTGCCGAACTACCGGCTCGCCACCGTGGCGCACGCGCTCGGCGTGCCCACCCGCCCCGGGCAGTCGGCGCTGTCCGGCGCGCGGGCGGCCGCGCAGCTGGTGATGGCGTTGTTCGGACGGTACGGCCTGACGTTCGCGGCCCCGCCGGTCCTGCCGGTCCTGCCGCGGTTCGCCGAGGGACGGCTGTTGCCGCGGGCCGAGGCGCGGCCCGCCGAGCCGGGCTGGATGGCCGAGGCGGTGGAACGCATCGCGGCGGACGACGCGTATTTGGACCTGCTCGCCGACGCCCTCGCCGACCAGCACCTCGCACACGACGAGGTGGCGGCGTTGGCCGCGTTGGCGAGCGAAGCCGGATTGTCGGAGGCGCACGTGCGGTCGACGCACGAGCAGCTGGTGACGGCGCTGCGCGAGATCGCGGAACGGGACGGCGTGGTGACCGCGACGGAGGCCCGCGAGCTGCGTCAGGTGGCGACGGCCCTCGGCGTCGGCGCGGCGGGTGATTTGCGGCCGGTCGCGGGCGGGAAACCGACCCGGGTGCTGGTGCTGGGGACGACCGTCGAGGCGGATCGGCTGCGGGCCCGGGTTCTGGCGGAAGGCGTCCAGCTGGCGAAGAAGCTGACGGGGAGTGTGACCCATCTGGTGGCCGATTCGTCGGTGCCGGCGAACGAGCCGCGGCTGGGCCGGGCCGCCGAGCTGGGAGCCGTCGTGCTCGACGTCCGCGCGGCACCGGTGGCCCTCGGGTTCGAGCCGCCACCCGTGGCTCCGGCCGCGGCTTCGGCGACGCCGAAGCGGCTCGGCGGCCGAATCCTCATGGGTGTCGGGCTGCTGGTGATGTTCATCGTGGTCGTGGGGATGTTCGGGGGGACACCGCTGGCGGGCGGCATCTTCCTGGGCGCGCTCGGCGTCGGCGCCCTGCTCGGCGGGTGGTGGCTGGCCGAGCCCGCGCCGCGCTAGCCTCGGTGCGGTGCCACGGCTGATCCACCTCAACGGACCCTCCGGGATCGGGAAGTCGACGATCGCGCAGGCCTACGCCGAGCAGCACCCGGGCGTGCTGAACCTCGACACCGACCGGGTCGTCTGCCTGATCGGGGGCTGGCGGGACACCTTCTTCGAGACCTTCAAGGCCGCGCAGCTGCTCGCCGTGGCCATGGCCGCGACACACCTGCGGACCGGGCACGACGTCGTCATGCCGCAGCTCGCCACCCGGCTCGTCGATGTCGCGCCCTTCGAGGCCGTGGCGGCGGAAGCCGGCGCGGCCTACCGGGAAATCCTGCTCACCGCCGACAAGGCGGTCGCCTGCGACCGGTTCGCCGGGCGGGCCGCGAACGGAGACTCCGCGACCAAGGGCATCGACGACGTCGTGAACGAACGCGGCGGCACCGCCGTCGTCGAACGGATCCACGACCAGCTCGCCGCCTACCTCCCGCAGCGGCCGGACTGCGTCGTCGTGCCCACCGACGGCTGTGCCCCCGACGTGACCTACGCGGCGGTACTCGCCCACCTGCGCGCCGGTTGAGGCGGTCCGGTTCACTGGACCGCATGGCTATTCCGGAGCTCGCGCTGCGGCAGATCGAACGCTGGTGCACGCAGCGCGTCCCCGAGCACCTGCAGGACCGGATCCGGGTCGAGTGCCGGACCCGGGGCCGCGCGGTGACCATCGTCGAACGGCGTGCGCCCTGGTCGACGCAGGCCGGGCCCGAGTGGAGCGAACAGAAGATCGCGCAGCTGCGGCTCGACGAGTTCGGGATCTGGTCCGTGTGGTGGGCCGACCGGAACGGGCGGTGGCTGAGCTACCCGGACGCGCCCGTCGCCAGCACGCCGCCCGCGCTGCTCGAGGAGATCGACCGGAACCCCGGCGGCGTTTTCTGGGGCTAGGCGGCGGCACGTCGATCTCGTAACAAGCGCCCGGGTGCTGCCGACCCCCTGGGGCGTGAACGGGAAATCAAGCCTCCTGGCCGCCGTGCTGCTCGTCGCCGGTTGTGGCGCCTTCGACGGGACTCCGGCCACGATGTCGGGTGCCTGGCCCTCGGCGTGTGCGCGGCCTTCCGTGCCGGCAGGTGCCGAAACGCCCATCGCGACGCCGGGTTACGTCCAATACGCGGCTGTCGCCGGCCGGGCCGTGTGGGTTGCGCTGCGGGAAGGGCTGCTCGCCAAGCTGGATCCCTTCTGCGGCACCGCCACGAAGACCGTGAGCGTCGTGACGGAGTTGTGGCCGACGTTGCCGTACGGCTCGAGGGCGTCGTTCGGCGCGCTGGTTTCCGATGGCGCCGACACCCTCTGGGCGCTCGCCGAGGTCGTCGATCAGGTCGGTGACGTGACGCAGTCCGTCGTGGTCCGGGTCGACACGGTCGCCGCGGCGATGACGGCGCGTCTCGTGCTGCCGCCGATCGGCTACACCCGTATTTCGGGCTCGCTCGCCGCGAACGGTGCGCACGTCTGGCTCGCCGACGCGGCGACCGAAGGCACGATCGGCCGGCTCGACCCGCGAACCGCGGCCGTCGTCGGGTCCGTGACCACCCCCGAGCGAGCGCAGGGCACCAACCAGGAGATCGGCGCGGCACCCGACGGGGCGGTCTGGGTCGCGAACGGTCCCCACGCGGTGCGCGTGCTGGACCCGGACGGGCGCACGCGGACCGACGTCGCGCTGCCCGGCGCCGACATCGGCAACGCGAGCATCCTGCCGCTGGGCTCCGCCGCGTGGATCGGCGGCGGCCCCGCGCAGCGGGTTTCCGCGACGGACTACACCGTCACCGCCGTCGGTGCGGCCCGGCTCGACTCGCTCACGCCGGGCTCCCGCGGGGTCTGGGGCGCGGTGAACTCCCCGGAGCACGCGATCGTCCACGTCGGGGCGGATGGCGGGGTCGTCGCGACCTACCCGGTGACCGGCCAGACCGCGTCGCTCGCCGCCACCGGGGACGATGTCTGGCGCGTCGGTTTCGACGGCGTGCTCTACCACCTCGCAGGCTAGGCAGGCGGCGGGAAGCGCACCTCGTTGCGGTCGATCTTCGCGTGCGCCGCCGCGGGGAGGTCGATGCCGAGGCGGTCCGCCAGCTGCAGCAGGTACAGCGTCACGTCCGCGATCTCGTCCAGGACCTTCGCCGCCAGCTCGGGGTCCTCGCGCCACGCGTCGGACTCCTCCGGCGTCAGCCACTGGAACAGCGAGGTCAGCTCGCCGACCTCGCCGGAAAGCGCCATCACGAGGTTCTTCGGGGTGTGGTACGGCTCCCAGGCGCGGGCCGCCGCGAACGCGCGGAGGCGGTGGGTCACGTCGTCGTAGGTCACGGCTTGATTGTCCCCGGTTGTCACTGTGCGCTAACGGCCGTATGGCGGACTGCCGTTGACCGGTGAATCTCTCACTCAATAGGTTGAACTTTGTCGGGATGCTTGCGGGGCCCAAGGCTGGGAAGGGAACGTCTTGAAGTACCTGCGATCCGTCCGCGGCCGCATGCTGGGCATCGCCTTCCTCCCCGGCGGTGCGCTCGTCCTCGTCGCCGTCGTGATCGCCGTTTTCCTGGTCCACCAGGCGGTTCGGACCCGCGATCTGGCCATGGAGACGGCGGCCGCCGCGGACCGGACGGCCCGGGCGGTGGTCGCCATGCAGGGCCAGCGGAGCGCGGCGATGGCTTCGCCCGAACGGCGCAGCGATGCGTACACGAGTTTCACGTTGCGGATCGAGTCCGCCATCGCGGGTTTACGCGAGTACGCGCGCCACGCGCCGGACGCCGAATCCGCCTACCAGCAGACGACCGCCGTCGAACTGCTTTCCGTCGCCGAAGGCATGGACCGCTCCGATTCCCTCGCCCTGGCCGGGCTGGACAACGTGACGCGCGGGTCGTTCACCTCCGCCGTCGCCGCCTACCGGGCTGAACTGGCCCGCGTTGTCCCGCAGCTCACCGAGAGTGGCCGGATGGCGTACGAGTCGCTCACCCGTAGCGCCGATTGGAGCAGGCTGGCCGCGGCCGAGAACGCTTTCACCGCTGCCGAACCGCTGCCCGTGCCCGAGTCCACGTGGCGCAGCGCCGCTTACGCCGTGTCCGAGCAGCTGTGCCTGCTGTACGCGCAGCAGAGCCAGTACGCGGTCCAGCTCACGCTCGACGACGGCCGCCGCACGCTCGCCGGCGCGCTCGCGGCCGGGACGGCGCTCCTGCTGTTCGCCGGGCTCCTGCTGGTCGTCGTGCGGCGGCTGGTGGCGCGGGTGCCGGTGCCGGTCGTCCCGATCATGGTGCCGACCGTCGGCGCGGCCATCCCGCGGCCCCGCCACGTACGGTCACGACGGCCGGGGCTGCCGGAGCCGTGGCCGCTGAAAGCCGTGCTCGACGACTTGCGCCGTCCCTGAGCTACTCACACACCGTCACGCATTACTCCGAAAAGAGCACGCGGTTGGCCCACACGCGTGCTGGCGGCCGTCGGGCAGACTGGTGCGCGTGAGTCCCCACTCGGATCTTCGCCCCTACCTGCGCACCTTGGACGCGGAGACGCTGGCGGACCTGCTGTCCGCCCAGGCCGAGCGCGATCCGGAGCTGCGGCACTCACTCGAACTGCGCGCGGCCACCCAATCCGGTGACGTCAGCGAGGCGCACCGGCTGCTGGACACCGCGGTCACCGACGGGAACGCCGAATACACCGCGAAGGTCGGCGCGGTACTGGACACGCTGCAGCGGATGCTCGACGCCGGCAGCCGCGCCGACCTGGCCCCGCTGGCCCGGCGCACGGTCGACGACATCAGCGAGGTGCTGGAGCAGACCGGCGACCACACCGGCAACCTCGCCGACCGGCTGGACCGCGCGGTGGAGCTGTACGCCCGCGCGTGCGCCGCCCGGCCGCCGGACCCGGAGAAGCTGGCCGACTGGATCATCGAGGTCGAGTTCGACGGCCCCGGCCGCCCGGTGATCGACCTCGCCGAGTTCGCGGCGGCACTCGGCGAGCCGGGGCTCCGCCGGATCAAGTCCACTGTGGACGACGTGCTGGCGGCCAACGGCCCCGGTCACCGCCGTGACGTGGCCGAACGGCTCCGCGAGCAGCTGGCCGAGGTGCTCGGCGACGTCGACGAGCTGGTGGCGATCCTGTCGGCCAAGCCGCCGCGGGTGGACGTCAGCCTCAAGATCGTCCGGGTGCTGCGGGCCGCCGGACGGCACAGCGAGGCCATCGCGCACGCCGCCCGCGCGCTCACCCACGACAAGCAGCCACCGCCTCCGGAACCCGAAGACGAGACCTCCCGGTACCGCAAGGCCTTCGACGCCGAACCGGGCCGCGAGACGTACGCCGCCCTGCGCGAGGCCGCGACGAAGGCCGGGAAGTGGACCGCGCAGCGCCGGGACGCGCTGGCCTGCCTGCGCGCCCGCGCCGCCGAGGGGATCGAGCAGGCGGACGAGCTGGTCCGGGTCCTGCTCGACGACGGCCGTCCGGACGAAGCCTGGCGGGCCTGCGTGCGGTTCGGCGCGTCCGGCGAGCTCAAGCTCGAACTGGCCGAGCAGCGCGCGGCCGAGCACCCGGCCGAGACGATCCCGGTGTTCCGCGCGCACGTCGACGAACTCATCGAACGCAAGGACCCGCAGGCGTACCAGGAAGCCGCCCGCCGGCTGAAGTTGTTGCGCACCTTGCACAAGCGCGCCGAGACACCGGACGAATTCACCGCCTACCTGGCCGCGCTGGTGGAAAACCACCGGCGGAAAACCCGGCTGATCACGGAAATCCGGACCGCCCGGATCGCCATCCCCAAAGCCGTAACCTCGCCCCGCACCCCTCGTTGACCCGGGAGAACCGGTGATACACGTGCACCGGGACATCGTGAGCGCGCCAAGGCGTCGCGGTGGCCCAGTTCCGCCTCCCGGCTCGGCGCCTCCCCGTCGAGCACCCGGCGGGACCCGCGCCAGGGCCACCGCGACCCACTCGCGGTGAGGTGAAAGCATGACGGTATGAGCCCGGTCAGTCGCGCCCGCAAGAAGGCACCGCAGCCCGTCACCCACAGCGTGACCGGCTTGTTCAAGGACATCCTGAACGACTTTTCGGCGCTGGGCGCCGACCCCGAGCCGGTCGACGTCGAGCTGCTCGCCTCCGAGGTGCTCGGCCAGTTCCACGACCTGCCCGCCGAGGACGGCGAAGCGCCGCTCGGCCTCGAACTCATCGCCTTCGCGCAGCGCAAGATCACGCCGGGCGCCGCCGCGCTGCTGGCCGCGCTGCGGGTCGTCGCGGAATCCGACGTCGAGCGCAAGGCCGCCGACGCCGGCCTGCAGGTCGTCCTCGGCCGCGGCATCCCCGAGCCCGCCTGGGCCGGCGCGCTGGGCCGGGTCACCGCCGGCGAGTGCTGGCGCACCGGGGACGTCTTCGGCGACGAATCGTCCCTGCTCACCGTCTTCTCCCACGGTGACAAGGTGTACGGCCTGCTCGCGCTGCTCGACTACACCGAGGGCGGCCGGGTCCGGGACCTCGTCGTGATCGACGGGCCGGCGGACGTCGTCGCCGAGATGCGGGAGCAGTCCGACGCCGACCCCGAGCTGGTCGTCTTCGAGGCCGTCGACCCCGCCGAAGCCCACCGCCTGATCGCGGACGGCCTCGCCGCCACCGACCACCTCGACGAGGCCGACGTCAGCGAGGACTACGCCCGCTTCCACGCCGTCGCGCTGACCTGGTGCCGCGCGCTGCCGGAGCCCGCGCTCGTGCCCGAGGTGGCCGAGTGGTCCGACGCCGAGCGCGCCGCCGTCGTCGAGCAGTTCGTCGCGGCGAGCGGCGAGGACGCCGAGGCCGCCCGCGCGATCGGCGCCCTGCTGCTGGAGCACGGCCTGCGCACCGACCCCGGCAACCCGCTGCGCGTCGGGCCGGAGAAGGTCGCGCGGTTCCTCGAGGGCCTGCTGGGTGAGGAGTACGAGCTCGACGCCGACCACGAAGACGCCGTGGAGCCGGTCGTGCTGGCCTGGGTGCAGTGGACCGGCGAGCGGGCGCACCTGACCGAGACCGCGATCGCCGCCCTCGACGAGGCCGTTCAGGACTACCTGAGCGAGTACGCCGACGATGACGACTCCCCGCTGGAGCGCTACTTCGCCGACACCAGCGAGCTGTCGCCGACCGAGCTGGCCGACGCGCTGGAGCGCCGGATGTTCGCCGTGCCGTCGCTGACCACCGAAATCGACGAGGAAGAGGTCGACCTCGACCCGAACGACCCGGAGCAGCGCCGGGCGCTGGTCATCGCCGAGGCCGACGAGGACGAGGAGGAGCAGCGGCTGATCCTGCGCGCCACCATCGTCGACCAGCTGTGGGACAACGAGCCCGCCGACGTCTGGCAGGCCGCCGAGCGCCTGCGGGAGGGCGAGTTGGACCGCGACGAGATCTTCGAGCAGCTGATCGACGCGCTGGAAAACAGCCTGCTGGACGCGGAAAACCTCGAATACGACGCCGACGCCTACGTCGAGGCGCTGGCCGAGCTCTGATCGCTAGGGGAGGGGTTCCGCGGACTTCGCCTTGCTGCGGCGCTCCTGCAGCCGGTCGTCGAAGTCGACGACGAAGGTCCCGGCCGCCATCGCGATCAGCAGGGCCAGACCCAGCACCGCACCGACCCACGTGAGGATCATCGTGAACATCGTGGGCCTCCTCCCCAGCTCAGAGCCGTTTTCCTGACTCCTTCAGGGTCGCTTTCCCACCGGTGCACCGGTATCGGCCAACCGGTTACGCCTGACCGCCGCACCTCGGCCGATCGGCCGGATTCCGGCGCGGAGAGTCGCCGATCCGCGACGAATCGTGGCCGCGCACTCGCTCAGCGTGGGAATGCGCGGCATGTGGGTGACGACCCGCGTGACCGGCTCGTGAGTGGTAAGGCGCGTTAGAACGCGCCTTACCACTCACGACCCCGGTCAGAGCTTGCGGAGGCGGACCCGGTTGATCGTGTGGTCGCAGTCCTTGCGCAGCACCAGCGTCGCGCGCGGCCGGGTCGGCTTGATGTTCTCCATCAGGTTCGGCTCGTTGATCGAGTGCCACAGGTGGCGCGCCTCGGCGCGGGCCTCGTCGTCGGGCAGACCGGCGAAGTGGTGGAAGTGCGACGCCGGGTCCGCGAACGCCGTGTGCCGCAGCTCCAGGAACCGCTCGATGTACCAGCGCTGGATGTCGTCGGTGTGCGCGTCGACGTAGATCGAGAAGTCGAACAGGTCGGACACCATCAGCCGCGGCCCCGGCTGCAGCACGTTCAGGCCCTCGACGATCAGGATGTCCGGCTGCTGCACCACCTGCTCCTGGCCGGGCAGGATGTCGTAGGCCAGGTGCGAGTACACCGGCGCGGCGACGCGCTCGGCGCCCGACTTGACCTCCGTGACGAACCGCAGCAGCGCACGCCGGTCGTAGCTCTCCGGGAAGCCCTTGCGGTGCATGATCCCGCGCCGCATCAGCTCGGCGCGCGGGTACAGGAAGCCGTCGGTCGTGACCAGGTCGACGCGGGGGTGGTCCGGCCAGCGGGCGAGCAGCGTGCGCAGGATGCGGGCGGTGGTCGACTTGCCGACCGCCACGCTCCCGGCGATGCCGATCACGAACGGGACCTTCGTGCCGCGGGAGTCGTCACCGAGGAACGTCGTGGTCGCTTCGTAGAGCCGCTGGCGCGCGGCGACCTGCAGGTTGATCAAGCGGGACAGCGGCAGGTAGACGTCGGCGACCTCGGCCAGGTCGACCTGCTCGCCGAGGCCACGCAGCCGCAGCAGCTCGGCCGCGGTCAGCGGCAACGGCGTCGAGCTCCTGAGTTCTTTCCATTGTTCCCGGTGCAGCTCGACATACGGGCTGAGTTCGCGGACCCGGGTCATCGCACACTCCTCCGGCCGTCGCCTGCACTGGCGGACGTTCACCTGCGTGATTAACGGTAGGGCTTACGGCCGGTGAACGCGCTGTGATGTAGTCCACCCCCTACCAGGGGTTGATCACCGAGGGTGACGATTTCCGAAGACTTCGTCCCACGCTGCCGCGACCTGCCGGGCGCAGGTTGCCGGGTCCACGCCGCCGACGCCGGTGCCGAGCCCCGGCATCGCGATCGTGTCCACGGACTCCCGGACCGGGCCGTGGTCGAGCCGGCCGTCGCGCCACGTCAGGAACACCGCGCGGGCGGCCAGGTAGGGGTGGACGGTGTCGCGGGGCAGCCGTTCGCCGGGCTCCCGCATCGTCGGCGCGCTGATCAACCAGGCCGGCTCGGCCTCGCCGGTCGGCACCACCACGGCGTCGCCGATCGGCAGCTCACCACCGTGGAAGGCCAGGACAGCGCTGCGGACGCTCTGCTCCACGCCGGGGAACGCCCGCGCGTACACGGCGTCGATCCCGCCGCGCATCAAGCCGTAGGAGTTGGCCGGGCTGACCACGGCCTGTGCCACGACGTCGAGCACCGAGCCGCGGTGCACCCGGACCCGGCCGGCCAGTTTTTCCGCAGCGGCGGTCCAGGCCTCGGCGAGCGGTGCATCGACGGCGCACAGCACCAGCTCCGGTGCGCGGGAGGCGATCGGCGGCTGCGCGCCCTCACGTCCGGTGTGCGTGCCCGATTCGGCGGTCACGCCCCCAGCATCGCAAAAAATGCCACCCGGCGTAACCGGTTCCCGTACCGGCTGTCCGAGTGAATGTCGCCACGGCCGGGCCCCGTAGCCTGGGAGCTGTGTCACGGATCGCATACTTCGGCCCCCGAGGGACCTTCACCGAACAGGCCGCGCGGGTGCTCGCCGCCGCCGGCGAAGAACTGATCCCGGTCGAGACCGTCCGGCTCGCGATGACGGCCGTCCGCGAAGGCCAGGCGGACGCGGCGTGCGTCCCCATCGAGAACTCGGTCGAGGGCGTGGTGCCCACCACGCTCGACGCGCTCAGCGAGTCGACGCCGCTGGTCGCCGTCGCCGAGACGATCCTGCCGATCCACTTCAGCGTGCTGACCCGGCCCGGTGGCGGGGAGATCCGGACCGTCGCCAGCCACCCGCACGCGCTGGCCCAGGTCCGCGAGTGGCTCGAGGCGAACCTGCCGGGTGCGCACCCGGTGGCGTCGTCGTCGACGTCCGCCGCCGCGGTCGGCGTGCTGGAGGGCGACTTCGACGCGGCGGTCTGCGCGCCGGTCGCGAACGAGCACTACGGCCTGGAGGTGCTGGCCACCGAGGTCGCCGACGTCACCGACGCGGCGACGCGGTTCCTGCTGGTCCGGCCGCCGGGCGAGCTGCCGGAGCCGACGGGCGCCGACCGGACGTCCGTGGTCGCCGCGGCCGCGAACCGCACCGGCACGCTCGCCGAGCTGCTCACCGAGCTGGCCAGCCGCGGGATCAACCTGACCCGGCTCGACGCCCGGCCGACCCGCAACAACTTCGGCGAGTACCGCTTCTTCATCGACTTCGAGGGGCACGTGGCCGAGCCGCGGGTCCTCGACGCGCTGACGGCGTTGCGCCGGCACTGCCGCAACCTGCGGTTCCTCGGCTCGCACCCGCGCGCCGACGGGACCCGGACCACGATCGAACCCGGCTTCGGCAACGACGACTTCGTCGAGGCGGCCGTGTGGGCCGACGCGGTCCGCAAGGGAGACCTGGCGTGAGGCTGCTGCTCGTCCGGCACGGCCAGACCGAGGGGAACGTCCGCGGCGCGCTGGACACCGCCCTGCCCGGCCCGCCGCTGACCGACCTCGGCCGCGCGCAGGCCGACGACCTCGCGGCGCGGCTGGCCGGCGAGCCGATCGTCGCGGTCTACGCATCGCAGGCGACCCGTGCCCAGCAGACCGCGTCACCGCTGGCCGCCCGGCACGCGCTGGACGTCCAGGTGGTCGACGGCGTCCACGAGGTCGTCGCCGGTGACCTGGAGGGCGCGACCGACCACGAGTCGATCCGCACCTACATGGAGACGGTCCGGCGCTGGACGCTCGGCGAGCTGACGGCGTCGCTGCCCGGCGGCGAGAGCGGCACCAGCGTGCGCACGCGGATGCTGGACGCCGTCGGCCGCCTGCGCGCCAAGCACGAGCAGGCCGACCCGGACGGCGTGATCGCACTGGTCAGCCACGGTGGCGCGATCCGGCTGGCCGGCGAATGGCTGGCCCCGAACGTGCACGCGGACGTGGCCAACGCGGCGCTGATCCCGAACACCGGCCTGGTGGAGCTGGACGCCCGGCCGGACGGCCTGTGGCATTGCCTGACCTGGGTTGACACGCCGCTCTGATCGTCACGAAAGTGTGATCCCGTCACGTTTGGAACACGTTTGGTGGGGAATTTACGAGGACGACCAACCTGCCCCGCGATCCGCACGTCTACCCCGTAGCACCACATCAGGGAGGCGATTGACATGGTTCGGACGAAGCTCACTCGGTTGTTGCCGGTCGTTGCGGCTTCGGCCGGCGTCCTCGCGCTTTCCGCCTGCGGCAGTGGCGGCACCACGCCGGCGGCGAGCAGCTCGACGCCGTCCTCGACGTCCCCGGCCGCGACCACCACGGTCACCACCGCCACGTCGAGCCCGGCGAGCTCGGCCCCGGCCGCGCCGCCGGCCGCCCAGCCCGCGGACAACGGGCTCTGCAAGGCCGGTGACGTCAAGCTCTCGCTCGGCCAGGGTGACGCGGGCGCCGGGTCGGTGTACCGGCCGCTGCTGATCACGAACTCCAGCTCGAAGCCCTGCACCATCCAGGGCTTCCCCGGGGTGTCCTACGTGGCCGGCAGCGACGGGCACCAGGTCGGCAAGGACGCCTTCCGCGAAGGCGCCAAGGGCAACGCCATCAAGCTGAACCCCGGCCAGACCGCGGCCGCGGACATCCAGTTCGTCAACGTCGGCAACTTCGACCCGGGCACCTGCCAGCCGACGCAGGTCAAGGGGCTGCGGATCTACCTGCCGCAGGAGACCGCGTCGAACTTCGTGCCGGACGAAGGCACGGGCTGCGCCAGCACGAAGATTCCGGGCAACCAGCTCGCGGTGAAGACGGTCCACCCCGCCTAACCCGGACCCCGCCCCACCACCACCCTCAACGGACGGGCTTCGCCCGGCTGTTCAGATCCTCGCGCAGATCTCCTGCGCCTGAGCCAGGTGCCGCTGGCCGGAGATGTCGTTGAAGTGCAGGCTGAGCACCATCCGGCTGACGCCGTCGATGTGGTCGGCCAGCGGCTGGTAGTTCGCGTTGACCTGGGCGGCGGCCGCGGACAGCTCGCGCGCGGCCATCATCCGGTGCAGCCGCTCCGAGGTGAGGCCGGGTGTCAGCGCCGGCTGCCGGTCCTGGCTCGTGTCGGGCAGCTCGCCCACCCGGTCGAGCGCCTGGCACGCCGCGACGGCGTCGTCGAGCGCGCCCGCGTGCACGCCGGACAGGCCCCAGAGCAGGCCGAGCACGCTGCCGCCCAGCACGAAGCCGGCCACCGCGCACAGCACCAGCAGCCGGCGTGACGGCGGCGGCGGCGACGGCTCGGCCGGAGGCTCGTCGAAGTCGGGATCGGCGTCGGTGCCGGTCCCCGGGTCCACGGTGCGCATGACGACCTCCTCACCACCTGGGTGAGGAGATATTTCAGCTCACAAACCCGGATCGTGGTGCGTGAGCGCCGCGGCTGAGTCCGATTCGTCACCGAGGGAGAACCGCCGCAGCGCCGCGAACGCGAAGGCGGCGATCGCCAGCATGGCCACGCCGGAGACGGCGAACGTCCGCGCGGCCGTGCCCAGCCGCTCGGTCAGCACGCCGCCGAGCAGCGCACCCAGCGGGATGGCGCCCCAGACGACCGTGCGCCACACCCCGAGCACCCGGCCGAGCAGCTCGCCGGGCACCAGCGTGTGCCGGGCCGTCGCGAGCACGACGTTGACCGCCACGACCGCGGCCGCGAACAGGGCGAACAGCACCGCACCCGCGACCGGCGAGCGCACCAGGCCCATCCCGCCGAAGCCGATCCCGCAGCAGACGACCCCGCCGACGACGACAGCGAGCCGGCCGCCCGCCCGCACCAGCCGCGGGGCGACGCCCGCGCCGAGCAGGCCGCCGATCCCGCCGGCGAAGGCGAAGAACCCGAACGTCGCGTCGGACAGGTGCAGGTCCTGCAGCGCGTACAGCACCAGCTGCGCCTGCGCGAGCTCGCTGACCAGGCTGAGCAGCCCGGCGATGACGACCAGCCGCAGCAGCAGCGGGTGCCCGCGCAGCCAGCGCAGGCCCGCACCCAGGTCGGTGCGCAGCTTCGCCGGCCGGCCCTCGGGTTCGCCTCGCCCGCGGTAGGTGCCGGACAGGCCGAGCAGGACCACGGCCGCGATCGCGAACCCCGCGGAGTTGAGGACGAACGGGAAGGCGGCGAAGAGCGCGAACGTCAGGCTGCCGATCGGGCCGCCGAGGAACGTCTGGCCGACGATCTCGCACGCCTGCAGCTTGCTGTTCGCCGCGTCGAGCGAACCGCCGCCGACGACCGCGGGGACCAGCGCGTTCGCCGCGCTGTCCGCGATCGTCTCGGCCGTGCCGATGATCAGCGCGACCAGGTAGACCAGCCAGATCGTCAGGCCGCCGGCGGCGACGAGCACGGCCAGCACGCCGACGGCGACCGCGCGGGCGGTGTTCGCGACGAGCATCGCGCGCCGCCGGTCGATCCGGTCGACCAGCGCACCGGCGACGGCGGCGAACAGCAGCCACGGCAGGAACTGGGTGGCGGTCAGCCCGGCGATGAGCACCGGGTCGCGGGTCAGGGTCGTCGCCAGCAGGGGCAGGGCCACCTTGCCGATGCCGTCGCCCAGGTGGGACGCCGCGCTCGACGTCAGCAGCCACCTGAGTCTTCGGCCGTCACCGTTCCGGGCCTCGTCCATGGTGCCTCCCCCGCGCGACTCGGCTACGAGCTTAACCGGCGGCGATGGCTGCGCGTGGTCACGTTGTCACTACTAGTGAAACTCGTGACGGTTTCTCGCGCGAGGTGCGGAAATCGGTGGAACGTGAGCGCGGGGCCGGGGAATCCGCGCCGGCTCAGCCCCAGCCGAGCTCGTGCAGCCGGGCGTCGTCGATGCCGAAGTGGTGGCCCAGCTCGTGCACGACGGTGATCAGGACCTCCTCGACGACCTCGTCCTCGTCCTCGCACATGGCGAGGATCGGCTGCCGGTAGATCGAGATCCGGTCGGGCAGCACCCCGCCGTAGGACGAGGTCCGCTCGGTCAGCGCGATGCCGTGGTAGAGCCCGAGGATGTCCGGCGCCTCGTCGTTGAACTCCTCGACGAGCACGACGACGTTGTCCATCGCCTTCGCGAACTCGGGCGGCACCTCGTCCAGGGCCTCCGAGACCAGCTCTTCGAACCGCTCGCGGCTCATCTCGACGGGCATCAGCTGCTCGGCTTCGTCGACGACGGAGCGGAGCTCGACGTGGCCGGGCCGCCGCCACCGTCCGCCGGCGGGCCGCCGTCCTGGGGCTGGCCGCCGTCCGGGCCACCAGGGGCGGCCTTGACGCTGCCGGTGACCGCCTGCAGGCCGCTCTTGTCCGGCAGCGCCGAAGCGACCTTGCAGTTGACCTTCGTCGAACCGGCGTCCCAGCTCTCCTGCTCCCGCAGGTCCCAGGTCAGGATCAGCTTCTTCGCGTCGAGGTCGGCGCCGCCGGTGTAGTCGGCGGCCGCCTTGTTGCACTCGGTGTCGAGCCAGGCCTTCTGGTCGTCCTGGGAGGGGTAGCCGTCCTTGAACTTCGACTTGAGGTCGAGGGTGGCGATCATTTCGTACGAGTGCGGCTTCGCGCAGTCGACCGGGTCGCCGACGCCCTTGCCGAGCAGCGCCAGGCAGGTGCCCGGCTCGAAGACCAGCGACTGGTCCTGCTCCTTCGCCGGCCCGGTCGTCGGCAGCAGCTTGCCGCCGGGACCGGCCCACTGCAGGCCGCACCGCAGCTGGCGGTCGCCGTCGTCCCACTGCGACGGCGTCGGGCGCAGGAGGTTCGTCGTGAGCTTCCCGTACGGGTCGAGCTTGTGCCCGAGGTACGGCTTCACGTCCGCGGTGCACTTCTGCTGCGCGATCTGCTGCCACTGGTCCAGCGAAGGGACGGGCGCGCCCGCCGGGAACTGGGCGCCGATGTCGACCAGCGCGGTCACCTCGAACAGGTGCGGCTGGGTGCAGGCCACCTTGCGTGCGTCGCTCGCGTCCGGGTTGTCCCAGGTCAGGCAGGTGCCGGGAGGCGAGTGGAACGCCTCCTCGGCGGCCGGGGACAGCTTGCCGGCGCCGCCGCCGGCCCCGCCGGTGATGCCGTCGCTCCACGAGAAGACGACGCTGAGGGCGAGCGCGATGAGCGCGCCCGCGAAGATCCCGCCCATCACGACGCGGGTGCGCAGCGTCTGCGTGGCGGTGGGGAACCGATCGGCGCTGGGAGACATCGCAGTCCATGATGCCCGCGCCGCGCGCGACGTGCGCGATCCGGGTGGTTAGGGTGGGTCACGGGTTCGTGGTGGCCGGGATTACGGAGCGCACATGACGCAGGACAACAACACTGGGGACCAGCCGCCCCCCGAGCCGCCGAAGCGCGGCTCGATGAGATTCCAGGACTCGAACACCCAGCCGAAGCAGCCTTCGCTCGCCGAGCAGCGGGCTCGACGGCAGGCGCTGGCCGACGAGGAGCGCAACGAGGAGCTGGCCCGCCAGGCCGACGCCAAGGCGGCCACCCGGCGCAAGATCCTGATCGGCAGCGGCGTCACGGTCGGGCTCGTCGGCCTGGTCGCGACGTTCTACACGGTCGCGAAGACCGAGAGCGTCACGGCGGTCTGCACCGACTCGAACGGCGTCGTCCAGAACGACGACTACTGCGACGACACCTACGTCTCCAGCCACGGCGGCTACCACAGCGGTGGCTTCCTGTTCCTGCCGATCCCGGGCGGCGGCTACAACAGCTACCGCTACAACTACGGCGGCACCGGCGTGATCGGGCAGCGGGTGTCCGGCGGCAGCTACGACGCGCCGTCGGCCCGCACCAACGTCACGACCAAGACCGGCAAGTCCGTCCAGCGCGGCGGGTTCGGCATCAGCGGCAAGAGCGGCAGCGGCGGCAGCGGCAAGAGCGGGGGATCGTAGGTGTACCGGGACCGGCGTGAGCCGCGGCGCGACTGGCAGCGGATCGTCGAAGAGCAGGGGCTCGTCTACGGCACGCCGGCCCGCGACAGCAGCGGCCGCATGCGGCCGTACTGGGACGAGTCCGTGCACTACGTCTTCGACATGGACGAGGTGCTG
The DNA here is from genome assembly GCF_000716785.1 of Amycolatopsis vancoresmycina. GTDB lineage: Bacteria > Actinomycetota > Actinomycetes > Mycobacteriales > Pseudonocardiaceae > Amycolatopsis > Amycolatopsis vancoresmycina. Next base: position 126,704 of record NZ_JNYY01000002.1, on the reverse strand, counting down.
TCCCTCGAAGCCGACGTCGAACTGCTCCACTCGATGTGCCTCGAAGCCGTCGACAACGTCGTGACCACCGAGGGCTACCAGCGGTTCGGCATCCCCGAGTGGGTCTGGCCGCACATCGCCGAGTCGTGGAAGCGGCAGGACCCGCACGTCTACGGCCGGTTCGACCTGCGTTACGACGGCAAGTCGCCGGCGAAGCTGCTGGAGTACAACGCGGACACGCCGACGACGCTGCTCGAGGCGTCGCTGCTGCAGTGGCACTGGAAGACCGACGTCTTCCCGGACGACGACCAGTGGAACTCGATCCACGAGAAGCTCGTCGAGCGCTGGTCGGTCCTGCAGGACAAGCTGCCGTCGAACGAGCTGCACTTCACCTGGTCGGCGGCGGACCCGTCCGGCGAGGACAACGTCACCACGGCGTACCTGCAGGAGACCGCGGCCGAGGCCGGCCTCGACACGGTGGGCCTGGCGATCGAGGAGATCGGCTGGGACCCGGTGCTCAAGCGGTTCGTCGACCTCGAAGAATCGCAGATGGCGACCGTGCTGAAGTTGTACCCGTGGGAGTGGGTGGTCGACGAGGAGTTCGGCCGCCACGCCGTCGAGTCGCTGCCGCGGACGCTGTGGATCGAGCCGCTGTGGAAGATGATCCTCTCCAACAAGACGCTGCTGGCGCTCCTGTGGGAGAACTACCCGGGCCACCCGAACCTGCTGCCCGCGTTCGCCGACGACCCGGGCATCCTCACCGAGTACGTCCGCAAGCCGAAGCTGGGCCGCGAGGGCGCGAACGTCCAGATCGTCGCGACCGGCTACGAGACCCAGACCGGCGGTGTCTACGGCGCGGAAGGCTTCGTCTACCAGGCGTTCGACCCGCTGCCCGAGTTCGACGGCTACCGGCCGGCGCTCGGCGCGTGGATCGTCGGCGACAGCTCCGCGGGCCTGGGCATCCGGGAGACCGGCGGCCTGGTGACCGACGACGGTGCGGCATTCGTCCCACATCGCATCCCCGAAGCGTGATACAACACCGTCGCTGATCAGCTCTTTTCTCCTGGGAGACAACTCGTGAACACGACCCTTGCGCTGTCCGACACGTTCGGCTCCGACCTCGTGCGGGGGATCGGCGCGATCCTGCTGTACGGCGTCGTCGGCCTGCTGCTGATGTTCGCCGGCTTCTACGCGATCGACTGGACCACGCCGGGCAAGCTGTCGAAGCTGGTGACGCAGGGCCTGCCGAACGCGGTGATCGTGACGGCGTCCGGGATGCTGTCGATGGCGTTCATCGTCGTCGTGGCGATCTTCAACTCGGCGAGCGACCTGACGGAGGGCCTGATCACATCGCTGGTCTACGGCCTGCTCGGGATCGCGGTCCAGGTCATCGCGGTCCGCCTGCTGGAGTGGGCCACCCGCATCGACGTGGCCTCGACGATCGAGAGCGAGAAGTTCGCCCCGGTGAGCATCGTGGTCGCGGCGGCGCACATCGGCCTCGGTCTCGTGGTGGCGGTCGGCATCTCCTGACGTTCCCCACTAGCGTGGGGTCCGTGCGCCTGCTGAGGACACCGGACGACCGGTTCACGGACCTGCCCGACTTCCCCTTCGAGCCCCGTTACGCGGAGCTGGCCGACCCGCACGGCGGCGTGATCAGAGTGGGGTACGTGGAGGCAGGCCCGGCGGACGGCCCGGCGGTCCTCCTGCTGCACGGCGAGCCGAGCTGGTCGTACCTGTACCGCAAGATGCTCCCGATCCTGGCCACGGCGGGCCTGCGAGCGATCGCCCCGGACCTGGTGGGCTTCGGCCGGTCGGACAAACCGGGCGACATGGCGGACCACAGCTACGCCCGCCACGTGGAGTGGATGCGCGCATTCGCATTCGACGCACTGGACCTGCACGACGTGACACTGGTCGGCCAGGACTGGGGCGGGTTGATCGGCTTGCGAATGGTGGCCTCGAACCCAGCCCGCTTCGCCCGGGTGGTGGCGGCGAACACGGGCCTGCCGACGGGCGACGTCGACATGCCGGAGGTCTGGCACGCGTTCCGGTCGGCGGTGGAGAAGGCCCCGGTGCTGGACGTCGGCCGGTTCGTGCAGTCGGGATGTAAGTCCCCGTTGCCGGATTCGGTGCGGGCGGCTTACGACGCACCGTTCCCGAACGAGATGTACAAGGCGGGCCCGCGGGCGATGCCTTCGTTGGTGCCGTACCGGCCGGACGACCCGGCGTCGGCGGCCAACCGGGAGGCGTGGAAGACGCTGACGGGGTTGGAGATTCCGTTCTTGGTGGCGTTTTCGGATGGGGACCCGATTACGGCGGGTATGGGTCCGATCCTGCGGCGGGCGATGCGCGGGGCGGCGGGGTTGGAGCACCCGGTGATCGCTGGGGCGGGGCATTTCTTGCAGGAGGACAAGGGTGAGGAGCTGGCGGAGCATGTGGTGAGGTTTGTGCGCGGGTGAGCTGAGCAGCCCCCGTTTTCCACGCTAGCGGAGGGGACCGACGAAACCGGGCCCGCCGAGGGCGGTTGTCCACAGCGCGGCCGCGCGCCGGCGGTGGTCCACAAGGAACCGGCGGCCGACGGCGGCGTTGTCCACAGGCCGCCTCGGAACCGGTGGCCGGCGACGCGAGCTGACCAGCGACGTCACCAGACCTCCCCCGCCCCTCATCCCAGCCGCTTTTCAGTCGGCACTCGGGTTTGTCAAGGCACGCTTTCCCGCCTTGACGAACCCGAGGGGCGACTGACACTCCCACCGGAGGGGCGGGGGAGGTCGGACCCGCCTCACCGCGGCAGGGGATTCTGCCGCGGCAAAAGACAAAAGCATGTCCTCGCCGGACGGGCAGGCTCCGGGATGACCCTCGCACCGCTGTCGTCCCCCGTTGGGGAGGTGGGCCGCAGGGTGGTCATCCCGTCGCCTGACCGAGGCCTATCACTTTGAGCCGGGCCCGCAATCGTGCGCTTCTCTCTCGCGTCGCGCTCTGTGTTGCGGGCCCGGCTCAAAGTGATTTGACGGCCTCAGGCGACGGGATGACCACCCAGCTTCATAGGTCGATGACCACCTTTCCGTGGACGTGGCGGGCTGCCTGGAGCTCGGTTGCCGTGCGGATCTGCGCTACCGGGAATGTTGCTGCGATGGGGATTCGCAGCCTGCCTGCCGCTACCAAGCCTGCGATCTCTGCCAATGCGCCGGGGGCGGCGTTTGCGCCGTTGGCTCCCGGTATTCCTTCCAGCTGCGCTGCGATCGTGCAGATACGGGCGTCCGGTACGCCGAGCTTCTGCGCGGTAAGCGCTGTCTCCGTTCCGTGCAGGTCGATGGCCGCGGTGATTTTGCCTGGCGCCAAGGCTCGGACCCGGTCCTCCAGGCCGTCGCCGTAGGCCAATGGCTCGGCTCCCAGCTCGCGCAGGAATTCGGGCGCCGATCCCGTTCCCAGCACGCGGGCTCCCGTCAGCCTCGCCAGCTGGACCGCGAACACTCCCACGCCGCCCGCTGCGCCGCCGATCAGGACCGTGTCCTGGGGGCCCAGGGCGACCACCGCCAGGGCCGCGGAGGCTGTGCGGCCGGCGATGGTCAGGGTGGCCGCCGTTCGGTCGTCGACCTCCGGGGGCGTGTGGTGGGCCTCGTTCGCCGGTGTCTCTCCGCTTGCGTCCACCACCACGTAGTCCGCGATCGCTCGGGACAAAGCGCTTCCGAACACCCGGTCGCCCTCGGCGAAGTCGGTCACTTCCGGTCCGACCTCGTCGACCACGCCCGCGTAGTCCGTGCCGAATCCCGTGGGGAGGGTCAAGCCGAACCTGGCCGCCGTTTCCGCGTCGGCCGTCATGACCCAGTCCATCGGGTTGAGGCCCGCCGCCGTGACTCGGACCCGGATCTGGCCTGGGCCCGGCTGTGGCGTCGGGACCTCCTGGACTTCGAGCACCTCGGGGCCGCCGAACGCCTCGAGGCGGACCGCTCTGCTCCTGTTCTCCCGCATGAGTCTCCTCCGGACGACAGCGAAACGGACTATGCTCCGTTTCCTGGTCCAACACTAACACGAGAAACGGAGCGTGATCCGTTTGAGTGAGATGCGCGCGGACGCGAGCCGGAACCGTGAGCAGCTGCTCGCGGTCGCGACCCGCATGTTCGCGGAGGGCGGTGGCGAGCCGCCGATGCGGGCCATCGCCCGGGAAGCCGGGGTGGGCATTGCCACCCTCTACCGGCACTTCCCGACCCGGGAGTCGCTGGTCGACGCCGTCTACCGGGACCAGGTCGGGCGGCTGACCACCGGGGCCCGCGAATTACTCGGTCAGCTGACTCCGGCCGCCGCCCTGCGGCGGTGGATGGACCTGTTCGGGGACTGGATCGCCACCAAGAACGGCATGCTCGACACGCTGCTCGCGATGATCGAGGCGGGCGAGATCGCCCATGCGGAAACCCGGGACGAGCTGCTGTCGGCCATCACCACGATCCTCGACGCCGGCCGCGCTGCGGGCGATCTGCGCACCGACGTCTCCGCCGACGACATCGCCGCCTCCCTCATCGGCATCTTCACCGTGGCGCCCCGGCCTCGGCACGATGCCAAGGCCGGGCGCCTGCTGAACCTGCTGATGGACGGACTCCGGTCCTAGCTCAACGCTGCGTGCGTGGCCGCGAGGGAATCCACCAGGATGTCCAGGCCCTCCTGGGCTTCCTCCGCCGTCAGGGTCATCGGGGGGCCGAGCCGCAGGACGTTCCCATGCAAGCCGCCCTTGCCGATCAGCAGCCCGCGCTTCTTCGTCTCCTCCAGCATGCGCGCCGCCGCCGCTACGTTCGGGGATGTCGTTCCCGGCTTGATCAGCTCCACGCCGATCATCAGGCCCTTTCCGCGGACCTCGGCCACCAGGGGTGATGACGCCGCTCGGAGGCCGGACAGCAACTGCGCTCCGCGGGCTGCGCAGTTCGCCTGCAAGTCGTGGTCCTTGATGTAGTCCAGGACCGCCGTTGCGCCCGCCATCGAGACCGGGTTGCCGCCGAACGTCGAGAACGACTGGGCCTGGAAGCAGTCCAAAACGTCGCCTCGGGCCACCACGCCGCCCACCGCCAGGCCGTTGCCCAGGCCCTTCGCGAACGTCATCATGTCCGGGGTCACTCCGTGGGCCTCGATGCCCCAGAAGTGCTCGCCCGTCCGGCCCCAGCCCGTCTGGACCTCGTCCGAGATGAACAGCACTCCGTAGGAATCGAGCACTTCCTTCATCGCCCGGAACAGGCCGTCCGGGGGGAGGCTGAAGCCGCCCACGCCCTGGATCGGCTCCGCTATCAGGCAAGCCACGTCGCCCGCCGTTGCCGTGTCCAGGACGTCCACCAGGTCCGCTACGCACGCGTCGATGTACGCCGCGTCCGACAAGTCGCGGAACGGGCTGCGGTAACGGTAGCCGCCGTGGACGTAGTTGACCTTGACCGGGCTCAGGGCCGATGCCGACCAGCCTCGGTTGCCCGTGATCGCGACCGTTCCGAACGAGCGGCCGTGGTAGGAATTGCGCATCGCCAGCACCTGGTTGCTGCGGCGGTACTGCGTTGCCAGCATCAACGCCGTGTCGTTCGCCTCGCTGCCGGAGTTCGTGAAGAACACCTTCGCGTCCGGGATGTTCGACAGCTTCGCGATCCGCTCGGCCAGCTCGATCTGGGACCTGATCAGGTACAGCGTCGAGGTGTGGAGGATGCCCGTGTCGAGCTGCTTGCGGACCGCGTCGCCGATCTCGGCGACGTCGTAGCCCATCGAGTTCGTCAGCACGCCGGCGAAGAAGTCCAGGTAGGTGCGTCCCTGGGAGTCGGTCATCCGGCGGTCGTGCGCGTGCACGATCTCGATCGGCTCTTCGTAGAGCAGGGACATCCAGGACGGCATGACTGCGCGGTGCCGGGCGAGCAGCTCATCGGTCATCGAACGCCTCCTCGGGGTCTCAAGCGAGTATGAGGAGGCCGTGAACAGGGCTTCAACGATCAGACTGTCGGGATAACCCAGTAGGGACGCACAGTCTGTACGGACTACCCTCTGTCCCGTGATTGACCCCAGGACTCTGCGCGAAGACCCGGAAGCCGTGCGCGCGTCGCAGCGCGCCCGTGGTGAAGACGAGGGAGTGGTCGACAAGCTGCTCTCCCTCGACACCCGGCGCCGGTCTTCCATCGCGGCCGCGGACAAGCTGCGCAACGAGCAGAAGCTCCTGGGCAAGCAGATCCCGAAGGCGCCGCCGGAGGAGAAGCAGCAGCTCCTCGCCACGGCGAAGGACCTCGCCGCGCAGGTCAAGGCGGCCGAGGCCGAGCAGAACACCGCGTCGGAGGAGTTCGACACGCTGTTCCGGACCGTGCCGAACCTCGTCCACCCGGACGCGCCCGTCGGCGGCGAGGACGACTTCACCGTCCTCAAGCACGTCGGCGAGCCGACGAAGCTCGGCTTCGCCCCGAAGGACCACCTCGAGCTGCTCGAAGCGCTCGGCGGCGTCGACATGGAACGCGGCGCCAAGGTGTCGGGGTCGCGGTTCTACTTCCTCACCGGTGTCGGCGCGCAGCTGCAGCTCGGCCTGCTCAACATGGCCATCGCGCAGGCGCTCGAGAACGGCTTCACGCCGATGATCACGCCGTCGCTGGTGCGCCCCGAGATCATGGCCGGCACCGGCTTCCTCGGGCAGCACTCCAGCGAGATCTACCACCTCGAGGACGACGACCTCTACCTCGTCGGCACGTCGGAGGTGCCGCTCGCCGGCTTCCACGCCGACGAGATCCTCGACCTGAACGACGGCCCGAACCGCTACGCGGGCTGGTCGTCCTGCTACCGGCGCGAGGCCGGCTCGTACGGCAAGGACACCCGCGGCATCATCCGCGTCCACCAGTTCGACAAGGTCGAGATGTTCGTCTACGCCAAGCCGGCCGAGGCCGAGGCGGAGCACGAGCGGCTGCTGGGCTGGGAAGAGCAGATGCTGGCGAAGATCGAGGTGCCCTACCGGGTGATCGACACCGCGACCGGCGACCTCGGCACGTCCGCGCACCGCAAGTTCGACTGCGAGGCGTGGATCCCGACCCAGGAGACCTACCGCGAGCTGACCTCGACGTCCAACTGCACGACGTTCCAGGCCCGCCGCCTCTCGGTCCGCTACCGCGACGAGAACGGCAAGCCGCAGATCGCCGCGACGCTCAACGGCACCCTGGCCACCACCCGCTGGATCGTCGCGATCGTCGAGAACCACCAGCAGGAGGACGGCTCGGTCCGGGTGCCGGAGGCGCTGCGGCCGTTCGTCGGCGGCAAGGAAGTCCTCACGCCTCGCTGAATCGGGCGGATCCGCGGTGCTGCTCCGTTCGTCCCAGTAGTGTCCGGGCCGAACGGGAGGACTTCATGCGGATCAAGTGGCAGGTCGCGGTCGCGCTGGCGGCCGCGACCGTGGTGACCGGGTGCACGGTGGCGGTCGGCGGTTCGGCGTCGCCGGTGCCGGGGCAGGGCCCGGTCGTCACGGCCGTCGACGCCTGCAAGCTCCTCGACGAAGCCCAGGTCGACGCCCTCGGCTACCGGACGCCGGGTCGCTCGGTGCCGGAGAACAAGGACCGGCTCCAGCCGCCGATGTGCCTGTGGAACTCGAAGGACGACATCGAGCCGTCGGCCGTCCTGAACGTCGGCATCGCCGCCGGCATGGACTTCAACGAGTACATCTCCGGTGCCCTCAAGAAGTCCGAGCCGCAGGAGATCGGCGGGCTGACCTGGACGCAGTACGCCTCGATCCTGCCCGACGACTGCGTGTTCTACGCCCTGCTCGGCGCCAAGTCGTTCGCCTACGTGAGCGTCTCGACGAGCAAGCTCGACAAGTCCTGCGAGCAGGCGAAGCAGGCGATCCCGCAGGTGGCGGCGCACCTGCCGGGCGGGCAGGACGCCCCGCCGGTCACGCCGACGACCTCCGCCAAGCCGGAGCCGGGCGGCCCGCTGCTGTCGGCGGACCCGTGCGCGATGCTGAAGCCGGACCAGGTGGCCCAGCTCAAGGACATCTCGCCGAACGGCGAAAAGGACACCTCGTCCACCGTGCCGAACGCGTCCTACTGCCTCTGGGACGACACCGACGGCGACGACGGCCAGAAGGCGTTCGAGGTCTGGTTCGGCCCGAGCACCCCGGTCGGGGAGTGGCCCGGGGCCAAGGGCGTCAACCCGACCGAGACCGTCGACGTCGGCGGCAAGAAGTGGGGCATCTTCCCGAACATGGGCGGCCTGCGGGTCACCTGCGGCGCGACCCTGGCGATCACCGACACGTCGTCGGTGCAGGTGGTCAGCGGGTTCATCGGTGACGACAGCAAGACCTGCGACCTCGTGAAGCAGGGCTTGCCGCTGGTGACCGCGAACCTGCCGGGCTAACTGTCGGAAGCCACCTGGTCCGCGATGTGGCGCGCGATCTCGAGCGCGCTCGTCGCGGCCGGTGAGGGCGCGTTCAGGACGTGCACCTGGTCGCGCGCGGTCTCGATGAGGAAGTCGTCGACGAGTGAGCCGTCGCGGCGCATCGCCTGGGCGCGCACGCCGGAACCGTGGCGGACGATGTCGTCCGCGGTGACGGCCGGGACGAGCCGGGCGAGGCTCGCGGCGAACCGCTTCTTCGAGAACGAGCGGCGGACCTCGTCGAGCCCGGTCGGGAACGCGTACTTGCGCGCCAGCCGCCAGATCCCGGGGAAGGTCGCGACCTCGGCGACGTCCTTCGCGGAGAAGTCGCCCCAGCGGTAGCCCTCGCGGCGCAGCGCCAGCACGGCGTTCGGGCCCGCGTGCACGCTGCCGTCGAGCATGCGCGTGAGGTGCACGCCGAGGAACGGCAGCGTCGGGTCCGGCACCGGGTAGATCAGGCCCTTGACCAGGTGCCGCTTCTCCGGCTTGAGCTCGTAGTACTCGCCGCGGAACGGCACGATCTTCGCCGACGGCGTCAGCCCGGCCAGCCGCGCGACGCGGTCGGAGTGCAGGCCGGCGCAGTTGACCAGCGCGTCGGCCTGGACGACTTCGTCGCCGGTGGCGACCTCGACCCCGCCGGTGCTCCCGGCCCGGATGGCCACGGCGGGGGAGTTCAGCCGCAGGTCGACGCCGGCTTCGTCGAGCAGCCGGACCAGGGCGTGGCAGACGGCGGGGAAGTCGATGATCCCGGTGGATTCGACCCGCAGGGCGGCGACGCAGGCCACCTCGGGCTCGTACTCGCGGGCCTCGGCGGGCGAGATCTGCTTGGCCGGGACGCCGTTGGCCTCGGCGCGTTCGGCGAGGGTGGTGAGGGCCGGGAGCTCCCGCTCGTGGGTCGCGACGACGAGCTTCCCGCACACCTCGACGGGCACGCCGTACTGGCGCGCGAAGTCCACGATGGACCGGTTGCCGGCCACGGACATCCGCGCCTTGAAGGAGCCGGGCTTGTAGTAGAGCCCGGCGTGCACCACGTTCGAGTTGTGCCCGGTCTGGTGGGCCGCCCAGCGGGATTCCTTCTCGAGGACGGTGACGTCCAGCCCGCGCCTGGTCAGCTCCCAGGCCACGGCCAGACCGACGATCCCGCCCCCGACGACTACCACGTTACGCACGGTCGATCAGGCTACGCGAATGCGGCGGCGGGTGGTTCGCGGGCTGATCTGCGGGAACCGGGGCACGGGCCCTCGACCTCGGCCGGGAGGGTCCCCGCGGAACGTGCTCGAAGCCTAGGTGTCCGAACGAGTGGACACCTCTCCCTCGATCGAGTGATCGAGGGCCTTCTGCGCACTCATCCCCGACCCCGTGCGGTAGGCCCGCTCGAACCCGTCGACGCCGAGCGACTCCACCAGCCGGGCCCGGACCGCCGTCACGTCCGGGTCGCCGCTGATCGCCGTCCCGCGGACCGCCGCCGCCGCGCCCAGCAACACGGCGGCCTGCTCCGGGCCGGTCACGCCGGCCAGCCCTTCCAGCGCGAACGCCACGACGTCACCCGCGTGCCACTGCCGTCCCACCAGCAACGCCTCGCGGTGCAACGCGGCGGCCGCCGCCGGGTCGCCTTCCGCCAGGGCCAGCCAGCCGAGCGAGATCATCGCCGACGCGCGGGCCGTCTCCGCCGCGAACGAGCCGCCTGTGCACTCTGCCAGCGCCCGCTCGCACAGCTCACGGGCCGCCGCCAGGTCGCCGGAGAAGCGGGACAGGTTCGCCAGCCCGAGGTAGGCCGACGCGCGGGATTCCGGCATGCCCGAGCGGCGGGCCGTCGTGGCCGCCAGTTCGTAGTCCGCGCGGGCGCCGGTCCGGTCGCCGGACAGCAGCCGTGCCCAGGCCCGGCGGCAGATCAGGTCCGCGACGTCGTCCGTCGCCCCGATCTCGTGCATCAGGGCGAGGGCTTCGTCCATCATCGGCAGCGCGGCCTCGTGCTCGCCGCGCCAGGTCAGCAGCTGCGACAGGTGGTCAAGGGCCATCGAGAGGCCCCACCGCTCGCCCAGCGCCCGGAACTGCGCCGCGCCCTCGCGCAGTCCTTCCTCGGCGCCGGCCAGGTCACCCGACATCATCGACCGCAGGCCGAGGCCCATCGGCAGCAACGCCCAGCTCCACGGATCACCGGTGGCCAGCAGGCCCTCGCCGCGGATCAGCAGCTCCGCGTCGTCGCCGGGCGGGCCGGCCACGACACCCAGCAGCATCACCAGCATGGGGTGCCGCGGCGCCCACGCACCGTCGGCCGCGAACCGCCGGACCAGCGGCAGGTACTGCTCCAGCGACTCGTGCGGCTGCCCGGCCATGGCGCCGAGCACGCACACCAGGAACTCCTCGACGTGCTCCTCGCGCAGCTCCGGCGAGCACCGCGAGACCACGGCCAGCGACAGCCCGGCGCCCTCGAACCGCCGGCCGCGCATCCACCAGTACATCGCCAGCAGCAGCACCAGCCGCAGCGCCAGTGCGACGTCGTTCTCGGTGGCCCAGCGCAGCGCGGCCAGGATGTTGTCGTAGTCGGCGTCGAGCCGCGCGAGCCACGTCAGCTGGTCCGCGGTCCGCAGCATCGGGTCGGCTTGCTCGGCGAACCGCCGGAAGTACTCGGCGTGCGCGCGGTGGACTGCCTCGGCCTCGCCCACCTCAGCGAGCCTCTCGGCGCCGAACGCCCGGATCGTCTCCAGCATCCGGAACCGCCCGCCGACGGCTTCGACCAGGGACTTGTCGGCCAGCTCCGGCAGCAGGTCGACGTCGGCGCCGCACACCTCGGCGGCGGCCGCGGCGGTCGCGCCGCCCGGGAACACCGTCAGCCGGCGCGCGAGCTCGCGTTCCTCGTCGCTCAGCAGGTCCCAGCTCCACTCGACGACGCCGCGCAGCGAGCGGTGCCGCGCCTCGGCCGTCCGGCTGCCGCGGGCCAGGAGGCGGAACCGGTCGTCGAGCCGCGCCGCGATTTCTCCGACGTCCAAGGTCCGCACGCGGGCCGCGGCCAGCTCCAGGGCCAGCGGCAGGCCGTCGAGGGCGGCGCAGATGTGCTGGACGTCGCCGATCGTCGTCTCGTCGACCGCGAACGCCGGATCGCTCGCCGCCGCGCGGTCGGCGAACAGCCGGACGGCCGCGAACTCCCGGGCCGGCCCGGCGGGTGTCCCGGGCGGCGGGACGGCCAGCCGCGGCACCGGCGCCAGCTGCTCGCCGGTGATCCCGAGCGGCTCGCGGCTGGTGGCCAGCACCCGCAGGCCCGGGCACGCGGCGAGCAGCCGCGCGACCAGCCGGGCGGCCACGTCGACGACGTGCTCGCAGTTGTCGAGCACCAGCAGGGTGGCGCGTTCGCGCAGGGCCGCGATCAGCCGCTCGGCCGGGTCCTGCGGGCCGCCGCGCGAGCTCTCGCGCAGGCCCAGCGCGCTCAGCACCGCTTGGGCGACGCCGGCGCCGCCGTGCGGGGCGAGCTCGACGAACGCCACCGGGCCGGTCTGGGCCGCGGCCACCTCGACGGCCAGCCGGGTCTTGCCGGTGCCACCCGGCCCGGTCAGCGTGACGAGCCGGCTGCGGTCCAGCAGCCCGGCGACCTGCCGCAGTTCGTCGCCGCGGCCGACGAAGCTCGTCAGCTGCGCGGGCAACGCCGGCAGCACCGGCTTCTCGGTCTCGCCGCGAAGCACCGCGAGGTGGGCTTCGGCGAGTTCCGGGCCCGGGTCGGCGCCCAGCTCGTCGGCCAGGGTGCGGCGGGCGTCCTCGAACGCGGCGAGCGCGTCGGCGGGCCGTCCCGCGGCGGCCAGCGCCCGCACCAGCTGCGCGCGCGGCCGTTCCCGCAGCGGGTGCGCGGCGACGGTCTCCCGGAGGACGGCGAGGAGGTCTTCGGCCTGGCCGAGCGGCAGCCGGGCCTCGACGTGGTCGTCGGCCGCGTCGGCCCGCAGTTCCGCCAGCCGCGCGGCCTGCGCTTCGGCGAACGGCGCGTCCGCCAGGTCGCTGAACGCGGGCCCGCGCCACAACGCCAGCGCTTCGCCCAGCACCGCCGCGGCCCGCGCGTGCTCGCCGTTCTTCAGCAGCGTGCGGCCTTCGCGCGCGAGCCGTTCGAAGCAGTGAACGTCCACTTCGTCCGGTGGGGCGGCCAGCCGGTACCCGGCCGCGGTGAACTCGACCGGCGCGAGCTCCTTCAGCGCCGTCCGCAGCCGCGACACCTGCGACTGGAGGGCGTTCGCCGCGCCGTCCGGCGGGTGTTCGCCGTACATGCCGTCGATCAAGCGCTCGGCCGGGACGAACCGCCCGGCCTCCAGCGCGAGCAGCGCCAGCAGCATCCGCGACCGCGGGCCGCCCACCGTCACCTGCGTGCCGTCCGTGCGCCACGCGGCGACGGCCCCCAGCACCCCGAATCGCATGTGACCCAGCCTAGGACGTCCCCGACCTGGGGGAAGCGTCACTCCGAACGGGAGTTCGGCGTGGGCCTGTGAATCACCTGAGCGTGCGTCTATACACTTCGCCGAGTCCCCACGCAATGGGAGAGGTATGTCGTCAGACAGCATCGCCCTCGGTCAGCCGACCGTCGGTGAAGAGGAGCTCGCTGCCGTCGCGGAGGTCTTCCGGTCCGGCTGGCTGGCCGGCGCGGGCCCGGCGTGCCGTCGGTTCGAGGAACGCTTCGCCCAGGTCACCGGCACAGCGCACGCGCTGACGACGGCGAACTGCGGCTCGGCGCTCTTCCTGGGGCTCAAGGTCCTCGGAGTCCGGCCGGGCGACGAGGTGATCGTCGGCGACTACACGTTCCCCGCCACCGGCCACGCCGTCGTCCAAGCGGGCGCGAAACCGGTGTTCGCCGACATCCGCCCGGACGTCTTCAGCGCGGACCCGGCGCACGTCGAAGCGCTGATCACGCCGAAGACGGTCGGCATCCTCGCCGTCGACGTCGCCGGCCAGCCCGGTGACTTCGACGAATACCGCGCGATCGCCGACAAGCACGGCCTCTGGCTGTTCGAGGACGCCGCCTGCGCCGCGGGCGCCACGTACAAGACGCGGCCGGCCGGCAGCCTCGCCGACCTCGCCGCGTTCTCCTTCCACGGCCGCAAGGGCATCACCGCGGGCGAGGGCGGCGCGCTGGTCTCCGACCGCGAAGACCTCATCGCCCGCGCCCGCAAGCTGCACACCTACGGCATCGAGCCGGCGATCAGCCGCGAAGGCTCGGACACGCTGCCCATCCCGGAGTTCCACGAACTCGGCTACAACTTCCGGCTCTCGGACGTCCAGGCCGCGATCATGAACGTCCAGCTCGACCGCCTCCCGGACCTCCTCGCCGCCCGCCGCTCGGTCGCGAAGCGCTACCACGAGGCCTTCGCCGACGTCGATGCGCTGACCGTCCCGGTGGAACTGTCCGATCGGGAGCACCCGTGGCAGGCCTACCTGCTCACGGTCGCGCCCGGGATCAGCCGCGACACGCTCGCCCTGCGGATCCGCTCCCAGGGCGTCCAGTGCAACTTCGGCACCTACGCCTCGCACCTGCAGCCGATCTACGGGCCTCAGGCCCCGCTGCCCGTCTCGGCCGACGCGTTCGCGCGTCAGCTCGCCATCCCGATGCACGCCAACCTCACCGACGCCGAAGTCACCCGGGTCGCCGAGGTCGTGCGCGAAGCCGTGCAGTCCCTGTCCTGAAGCCGCCTACCGAGGAGAAATTGGTGTCCGACAAGAAGGTGCTCTTCACCGGGGGCGGTGGCTTCATCGCCGCGCACGTGATCCCGCTGCTGCTCGAAGGTGGCTACACGGTCCGGATCTTCGACAACATGACCCGCGGTGACCGCGCCCGCGTGAACGAGTTCGTCGCGACCGGCCAGGTGGAACTGGTCGAGAAGGACGTCCGGTACGGCGGTGCGGTGCGCGAGGCCATGCGCGGCTGCACGCACGTCATCCACTTCGCGACGGTGTCGATCAACAAGTCGATCGCCGACCCGCACGAGTCGATCGACATCAACATGATCGGCAACCACAACGTGTTCGCCGCGGCCGCCGACGAAGGCGTCGAGCGGCTGGTGTTCGCCTCGACGGCGTCGGTGTACGGCGACCCGAAGCGGCTGCCGATGCACGAGGACGACGAGCTCAAGCCGCTCACGCCGTACTGCATCTCGAAGCGCGCGGGCGAGGACCTGCTCGGCTTCTACGAGCGGCAGAAGGGCCTGTCGTGGAACGCGCTGCGGTTCTTCAACGTGTACGGCCCCGGCCAGAAGATCGAGGCGTACTACACGTCGGTGATCAACCACTTCATCCAGCGCCTGCGCGCCGGCCAGCCGCCGATCATCGACGGCCGGGGCGACCAGTCGATGGACTTCGTGCACGTCACCGACCTCGCGCACGCCGTCGTCGCGGCGCTGGAGTCGGAGAAGGCGAACCTGCCGATCAACATCGGCACCGGCATCGACACCTCGATCGCCGCGCTGGCCAAGATCCTCATCGAGGCGGTCGGCGTCGACGTCGAGCCGCTGTTCAACGAGCGTGACGTGCTGGTTTCGCGGCGTGCGGCCGACATCAGCCGGGCGCGGGACGTGCTGGGCTGGGAGCCGCGGATCACCGTCGAGGACGGCATGCGGGATCTGGTCAAGGAAACCGAGTGAGCACCACCGCCGGGCCCGCCCAAGGACGTGCGATGCGCATCGCGGTGGTGAACAACTTCTTCCCGCCGCGCGTGGGCGGCAGCGCGCACATGGCGGCGTCGCTCGCGGCGCAGTTCGTCGAGGCCGGGCACGAGGTCCTGGCGATCACGGCCGAGTACGCCGACGCCCCGGCCGAAGAGGAGCGCGACGGCTACCGCGTGGTGCGCCTCCCGGCGGTGAAGATGCCGCAGATCGGCCTGTCGATCGACTTCGACATGAGCTTCGCGTCGCTGCGGCCGGGCAACTGGCGGCGGCTGTGGAAGCTGCTGGACGCGTTCCAGCCGGACGCGGTCCACCTGCACGGCCAGTTCTTCGACCTGTCGTGGCTGGCCGGGATCTGGGCGCGCCGCCACGGCGTCCCGGCGCTGCTGACCATCCACACGCTGCTGATCAGCGACAACAAGCTGTACGGCGGCGTGTTCCGGCTGCTCGACGCGGTGCTCGTGCGGCCGATCCTCGCCTACCTGAAGCCGAAGTACGTCATCCTCGACAAGCTGGGCGTCGACTACTGCGTCGACCGCTACGGCACCAGCGACGCGAACTCGGAGTACTTCCCGATCGCCGTCGACACCGGGCACTTCGCGAAGCCGGTGACGAAGGACGTCCGCGCGGAGCACGAAATCGGCGACGCCCCGCTGATCGTGTCGCTGGGCCACGTCATCCCGCTGCGCAACCGGCTGCCGCTGATCGAGGCCCTGCCGTCCATTTTGGACAGGCACCCCGGGGTGCGGGTGGTGGTCGTCGGCCGCGTGTACCACGACGCGTTCCTGAAGCGGGCCGCCGAACTGGGGGTGTCGGACGCGCTGGTCGTCACGGGCGCGGTGCCGAAGGAGGACGTCCCGGCGTACTTCGCGGCGGCGGACATCGTCACGCACGACCTCAACGGCGGCTGCGGCACGGCGTCACTGGAGGCGATGCTTTCGGGCACGGCGACGATCGCGTCGGTGACCGAGGACAACTACCCGGGCATCGAGCTGCGCAACGGCGAAAACGTGCTGCTGGTGCGTCCGGACGACTCGGAAGCCGTGGCGCGCACGGTGATCGAGCTGCTCGACGACCCGGATCGCCGGGCGGCGATCGCGCAGCGGGAGAGCGAAATGGTGCGCTCGAACTTCGGCCTCGACGTCGTGGCGGAGGAACACCTTCGTACGTTTGAGAAGCTGGTGTCGGAAGCCGATGTTCTTCGATGACGAGCGCAGCCACCGGCTGCGCCCGCAGATCCTGACCGACCTCGTCTCGCAGTACATGAACGACGCCGAGCGGGCGGCGTTCTACGGGCTGCCCTCGACGTGCCGCATGCGCGAGCGCGCGAAGATCATCAGCCCGGAAAACCTGAAGATGGGCGACCACTGCTGGATCGGCGAGGGCGCGGCGCTGGACGCGAGCGGCGGCCTGGAGATCGGCGAGCACACCAGCATCGGGCTGAACACGCTGATCTTCACGCATTCGAGCTGGCTGGCGAACATGACGCTGCAGAACCACTCGGGCAGCGACCTGATCGAGCGCAAGCCGGTCAAGATCGGCAAGGGCTGCTTCATCGGCGGCCTGGTGGTGATCATGGCGGGCGTGACGATCGGCGACTTCGCGACGGTCCAGCCGAACTCGGTGGTGGCGAAGGACGTCCCGCCGCGGACGCTGGTGGCGGGCAACCCGGCCCGGGTGTTCCAGCGCTACGACGAGGAGTACATCCAGGCGGAGGCCGAGCGGGTGCGGGCGGAAAACGCTCGCCGGAGGGCGATCGCGGAGTCACACGGGCAGGACACTTCGGGCTGGGGAGCCCCATCGGGCGACTACTCAGCGGAGTAGCGACCGGGCAAGCTGCGCGCCCAGCGGCCCTAGAGCCGGTCACCCAAGAGCTTCGCCACCGAGACGTACACGTCCTCGCGGTTCGTCGGCGTGTAGAACTGCGCGAACCGGCTCTGGCCGTGGCCGCGCTTGCCGATGGCGACCATCTCTTCGCCGTCCGGGAACTTGCAGTGGCTCGCGTACTCGCCCGCGCCCGGGATCGGCTTGGCGGGCTCCTTGCACTCCTTGTTGAGCCGGCCGATCGTCGCCGACGGGCTCTGGGCGCCCGGGAGCGCCACGACCACCAGTTCGCCGTTCAGCCCGTACCCGCAGTGGTAGGCCGTCCCGGGGTTCACGTCCTCGGACTTGCCCTCGGTGCCTTCGCCTTTTTCGCCCGGCCGGCCGGTGAGTTCCCGGACCTCCGAGCCGCCCAGAAACGGGCAGGCCGCCGTCACCTTCTCCGGGGACACCACCGCCGCGAACTTCGGTGTCGTCGGCGTTGGCGTCGGCTTGCTGACCGACGTGGATGACGGCGGCGCCGACGTGGTCGCCGGCGCCGCCGTCGTGGAGCCGCCCGAACACGCTGTGACGCAGGTCAGCAGGCATGCGACGGCGAAGATTCCCCCTACGAAGCGCACGCAAGACAATCTAGCGCTCGGTAACGGAGCGCGGGATTGCGGTTACGCAACGTTTCAGTCCGTGGACGTGACCAAGATCGGGAAGCAACCTTTCGCGGGCCCGGCCGTCGCTGGGTGAGGACGGAGTGAGGTGACGGATGGCGCGGGGCGACGAGGAGTTCGCGGAGTTCGTCCGTGCGTCGTCGGCGCGGCTCACCCACGCCGCGTTCCTGCTCACCGGTGACCGCCACCAGGCGGAGGACGCCGCCCAGACCGCCTTCACCCGCACCTACGCGGCCTGGTCGCGGGTCCGGCACAAAGACGCCTACGGCTACGCCCGGACCGTCCTGGTCAACCACGTCATCGACGGCTGGCGGCGCCCGATCCGCGAGTACGCCACCGAAGCGCTGCCCGAGCAGCAGGACCGCCTCGACGTCGACAAGGCCGTCACCCAGCGCGCGTGGCTCACCGCGGTCCTCAAGACGCTCACCGCCCGCGAACGGGCCGTCGTCGTGCTGCGCCACTTCTTCGACCTGCCGGAAGCCGACGTGGCCCGTGAGCTCGGCGTTTCCGTGGGTACCGTGAAGAGCACGAACTCGCGGGCGCTGGCCAAGCTGCGGATCGAAGCGGCCGATCCCGAAGACACGCTGATCGGGGGGTGCGGGCGGTGAACGAGCTCGACGACTTCCGCGCGGCCCTCCGGCAGCCTCCCGGCGAGCCCTTCGCCGAACCGGACCTGGCCCGGATCATGCGGGACGGCACCCGCCTCCGGCGCCGCCGCCGCGTGCTGACCGGCACCGCCGGGATCGCCGCCGCGGCCGCCGTCGTGCTCGTCATCGTGTTCGCCGTCCAGCTGCGCCAGCCGTCACCCGCTCCGGTCGCGCAGCCGCCCGCACCCGTGTCCGTGACACCGGCGCCGACGACCAGCCGGCCGCCGGTCGCGCAGGCGATCGGCGACGTCGTGGGCACCGGGATCCGGACCCCGGCCGGCGAAATCGTCCTCTACGCGAAAGCGGTCGACCTCCCGGAGCTGCCGAACGTCCGCTTCGGGCTGGTGGCCGGCTTCCGGTCCGGGGACTCGCTGGAGGCGGTGCTGGTGTCGAACGAGACCCGCGGCACCGACCTGTCGTTCGGGTTCCACGCCACCGACGGCGGCGAGGTGATCCGCGACCAGCTCATCCCGGTCTTCGGCTACTTCTCGGGCCGGGCGGCGCGGATCACGACGACGGTGCACGGCAAGACCGTCGACGCCCACCTGGCGACCTGGACCGCGGACGCGACCGTGGTCATCTTCTGGTTCGACCCCGCCCAGGTCCCGGACTCGGCCGTCCTGACGCCGTTGATCGCCTACGACGCCGACGGCAAGCGGCTCACCAAGTAGGCGGTACCCGGCCGCGGGAAGCGGGCGTAAGAACCCAACGGTGACCTCTCGACGAGCGTTCCTCACCGCCACGGCCGCGCTCGGCATGGCGGCCGCCGTCCCGGCCGGCGCCACCGAGCTCGGCGATCGCGGCCCCGGCGGCCCGATCCGCCCGCAGCGCCCCGACGCGGAACTGCGGGCGCTGCTCCGCCAGGTCGACGAACGGCGGATCGAGGCGACCGTGCGGCGGCTGGCCGCGTTCGGCACCCGGCACACGCTGTCCGCCCAGGACGACCCCGCCCGCGGGATCGGCGCGGCGCGCGACTGGCTGTTCGCGCAGTTCCAGCAGATCGCGGCGGCTTCCGGCGGCCGGCTGAGCGTCGCGCTGCAGTCGTACGTCCAGCCGCCCGCCGACCGGATCCCGGTGCCGACGACGATCACCAACGTCGTCGCGACGCTGCGCGGGTCCACCGACCCGGGGCGCGTGTACGTCGTTTCGGGGCACTACGACTCGCGCCGCAGCGACGTCATGGACTTCACCGGGGACGCGCCGGGCGCGGACGACGACGCTTCGGGCGTCGCGGTGTCCCTGGAGCTGGCCCGGGTGCTCTCGACGCGGCAGCCGGCCGCCACGATCGTCTTCGCGGCCGTCGCCGGCGAAGAACAGGGCCTCTACGGCTCGCGATTCATGGCGCAGCAGTTCAAGGCGGCCGGGACCGACGTCCAGGCGATGTTCACCAACGACATCGTCGGCTCGAGCCGCGCCGACGACGGCACGCGCGACCCCGGCACGATCCGGCTGTTCGCCGAGGGCGTCCCGACCGCGGAAACGCCGGCCGAGGCGAACCTGCGCCGCAGCATCGGTGGTGAGAACGACTCCCCGCCGCGGCAACTGGCGCGGTTCGTGAAGTCCGTGGCGGAGAACGACGCGACCGGCATGACGGTCCGGGTGATCTATCGGCGCGACCGCTACCTGCGCGGCGGCGACCACATCGGCTTCCTGGAGCAGGGCTACCCGGCGGCGCGGTTCACCGAACCGAACGAGGACTTCGCCCACCAGCACCAGGACGTCCGCGTCGAGAACGGCGTCCAGTACGGCGACCTGCCGGAGTTCTGCGACTTCCCGTTCACCGCCCGGGTCGCGCTGGTGAACGGCGCCACGCTGTGGTCCCTCGCGACGGCACCGGGGACACCGAAGGGCGCGAAGATCCGCACGGCGGCACTGACGAACGACTCGGACCTGCTCTGGGACGCCACGCCGGGCGCCACGAGCTACGAGGTCGTCTGGCGCGAGACGACCGCGCCGGACTGGACGCACGCGATCGACGTCGGCCCGGCGCTGACGGCGAAGGTCGACCTGTCCAAGGACAACGTCTTCTTCGGCGTCCGCGCGGTGGGCCCCGGCGGCCGCCGGAGCCCGGCCGCGTTCCCGGTGCCGGTGAGCTAGGCGGCTTGGCTGGTCTGCCGTGGCTGGTCGTGAGTGGTAAGGCGGGTTCTAACCCGCTTTTTCACTCACGACGGCCGCGGCAGACCCGTTGCCCGTGGTGAGCTAAGCCGCGGCCTGCGTCAGCACCTGCTCGACGACGTGGTGCGACGGCAGGATCAGGTCGCGCTCGGTGTCGGCGTCGATCTTGCCCTCCAGCAGGTCGCAGAAGCGGTCCAGCTGGGTGGCGAGCGGCTCCCGCGCCGTGACGAGCTCCGGGATCTCGATCACCGTCTGCTGCCGGTAGCCGAGGCCGTCCGGGGTGACGGAGTCGTGCGAGACGTGCCGGTAGATCGTGACGTCGCGGCGCAGCAGGTCGATCTCGATCAGCCGGTCCAGTTCGGACACCACCAGCGAGCGGACCTTCTTCTGCCCCAGCCGGGACGCCGACACCGTGGCCAGGCCGGTCTCGAACGACAGCACCGTCTCGATGGTGTCCTCGGCGCCCTCGACCGACGACGGGTGGAAGTAGCCCGCGCCGGACGTCACGCGCGACGGCGTCGCGCCGCCGAAGAACTGGATCGCCAGGTCGACGTCGTGGACCAGCAGGTCCCACGCCACGCCGGTCTTGATCCGCGGCGCGTACGGGCCGTGGCGGCGGGCCATCAGGTGCACCGGCTCGTTCACCAGCGCCCGCGCGGTCATCACCGCCGGGTTGTAGCGCTCCAGCAGCCCGCACATCAGCGGGACGTCCTTCGACGCCGACAGGGAGACGATCTCCTGCGACTTCTCGAAGCTGTTGCAGACCGGCTTCTCGACCAGCATCGGCTTGCCCTGGCCGAGGATCTCCTGCGCCAGGTCGTAGTGCGCCTCGGTGGCCGAGGCCAGCACCACCGCGTCCACATCGGACAGTGAGCCGATCTCCGGCGTCCACTGGGTTTCGTACCGCTCGGCGACGGCCTTGCCCGCTTCCTCGCGCGGATCGATCACGCGGACCAGGTCGACGCGCTCGTTGCCGGCGAGCACGCGGGCGTGGAGGGAACCCATGTTCCCGGTACCGACAAGAGCGATCCGATGCGTCATGCGCCCAGTACCTCGCGAACGGTTTCGATGATGGTGTCCAGGTCGGACTCGGTCAGGTGCGGGTGCACCGGCAGTGACAGCGCCTGCTCCGAAACGGCGCGGGCCACCGGGAAGTCCTCGACGCGCGCGCCCGGGATCAGGTCGTGACCCGCGTAGCACTCGTAGTCGAAGACGATCTTGGGGTAGTAGATGCCGTTGCCGATGCCGCGCTCGGTGAGCGCCGCGGCCAGCTCGTCGCGCGAGAGGAACGCGTGCGGCCCGACCAGCACGGTGTACTGGTGCCACACGTGCTCGCGGCCCGGCAGCACCTGCGGGACGTCGAGGCCCGGCGTCCCCGCGAGCCCCTCGGACAGGCGCTTCGCGTTCGCCTGGCGGGCGGCGGTCAGCTGGTCGAGCTTGGCCAGCTGCGGAATGCCGACGGCCGCGTGCAGGTCGGTCATCCGGTAGTTGTGGCCCGCGACCTCGTACTGGTAGCGGGCGCGCATGCCCTGGTTGCGCAGCACGCGCAGCTTGTCGGCCAGCGCGTCGTCGTCCGTGGTGATGACGCCGCCCTCGGCAGTGGTGATGTTCTTCGTCGCGTACAGCGAGAAGCAGCCGATGCCGAACGAACCGGCCTGCTTGCCCTCGAACGACGCGCCGACGGCCTGCGCCGAGTCCTCGATCACCTGCAGGCCGTGCTCGGCGGCCAGCGGCGCCAGCTTGCCCATGTCGGCCGTCTGGCCGTAGAGGTGCACCGGCATGAGGACCTTCGTGCGGTCGGTGACGGCGCGCGCGACGGCGTCCGGGTCGATCGCGAAGTCGTCGCGCCGGATGTCGGCGAAGCGGACGGTCGCGCCGGCCTCGAGGATCGCGTTCAGCGTCGCCACGAAGGTGAACGGCGAGGTGACGACCTCGTCACCCGGCTTCAGGTCGAGCACCTGGAGGGCGGCGACCAGCGCGGTGGTCCCGTTGTTGACCGCGATCGCGTGCTTCGTCCCGGAGACCGCCGCGAAGGCGTCCTCGAAGCGCTTGACCATCGGTCCCTGTGCGATGGCGCCGGAGCGCAGCACCTCGACGACGAGGTCCTCCGCGTCACGCACGTCGACCACAGTGATGGGGATCATGGGCAGTCTCTCTCGGCAGGCGATTTCGGCGCGTCCGGTACAGTGAGCCGCCGGTTCTGCGCCCGGCCGCCCTGCAGCAACGCGGGCCACACGTTACCGGGCGCGGCCGCGCGCCCAGTACCCAGCCGCCGACGAACGGATACCCGCCCGTGGCCAACCGCATCCACCCGACCGCCGTCATCGGCGAAGGTGTCGAACTCGGCGAGGACAACGTCATCGGGCCGTTCGCGGTGATCGCCGGACCCACCCGGATCGGCGACGGCAACTGGATCGGCCCGCACGTGACGATCGGCACGCCCGGCGAGGACCGCAACCGTCCGCATCCCGCCTCCTGGGAAGACGCACCGACCGGGGACCCGGATCACGACGGCCACGGTGTCGTCATCGGCAGCCGCAACCGGATCCGGGAGTACGTGAGCGTTCACCAAGGAACCTGGCGGACAACGACCGTCGGCAGCGACGGCTACTACCTCCGCAACAGCCACATCGCGCACGACTGCCTGGTCGGCGACGGCGTGACGATCGCCTCGAACGCCGTCACGGGTGGCCACTGCCACATCTGGGACGGCGCGAACCTCGGCATGGGCGCGATCCTGCACCAGAAGGTCGTGATCGGGCCCGGCGCGATGGTCGGGATGGGCTCGGCGGTGCGGCGCGAGATCGGCGCGTTCACCATCGCCGTCGGCAACCCGGCCCGCGTCACCGGCGTCAACGTGGTGGGGCTGTCCCGCCGCGGTCTCGACGAGGAGACGATCGAGGCCCTCGGGCCGTGGCTGAAGGGCAAGGAAGGTCTCCCGGACGTCACGCTGCCCGGCGACCTCTCTACCTTGGTAAAGGCGTGGGACGCTCGCCCGCGCGACGAGCACTAGGAGCTGTCAGATGTCGGAAGTCGCCCCCAAGCTGCGCGAGGTCTTCGTCGAGGCGCTGGACCTCGACGGCGGTGTGGACGTCGAGAACCTGAAGTACCGCGACATCGAGGCGTGGGACTCGGTCGGCCACATGGCGCTGGTCGCGGCCATCGAGGACGAGTTCGACGTCGAGTTCGACACCGACCAGGTCATCGACATGTCGAGCTTCAAGGTCGCCGTCGACATGGTCACCGAGCTGCAGTCGAAGAATGACTGATTTGTCCGGTCGCGTCGCGCTCGTCACCGGCGGGACGCGGGGCATCGGCCTCGCCACCGCCCGCGCGCTGGTCGAAGCGGGCGCGACGGTGGTGCTCACCGGCCGCGACGAGGCTCGCGCCAAAGAGGCCGCGGCTTCGGTGGGCGCTTCCGGGCTCGCCCTCGACGTCACCGACGCGAAAGCGGTGTCTTCGCTGGTCAGAGGTGTCGCGAAAGAGTACGGCAAGCTGGACATCGTGGTCGCGAACGCCGGGATCATGGAGGACGCGCTCCTCGGGATGATCAAGGAAGACGTCGTCGACGCGACGCTGAGCACGAACGTCGCCGGCACGCTGCACACCGTCCAGGCCGCGGCCCGGGCGATGATGCGCAAGAAGTCCGGCTCGATCGTGGTGCTCGCTTCGATCGTCGGCGAGTACGGAAGTGCTGGTCAGACGGTGTACGCGGCCTCGAAGGCGGCGGTGGCGAACATCGCGAAGTCGGCGGCGAAGGAGCTCGGCCGGTCCGGCATCCGCGTCAACGCGGTCGCACCGGGCGTGATCGAGACCGATCTCACTGCGGGCCTGAGCGAAGACGCGAAGGCCGAGAACGCCGGTAAGACGCCGCTCGGGCGGCTGGGCCGGCCCGAAGAAGTGGCGAACGCGATCCGGTTCCTGGTGAGCGACGAAGCGTCGTTCGTCACCGGCCAGGTGCTGGGGATCGACGGAGGCTTGGTGCTGTGACGCTGTTGGGTGCGGGAGCCCGGCTGGTGGACGTGGCCGGGGGCCGCACGCTGGCGGGCGCGGAACTGTCGGCCGAGGTCGGCCGCGCGATGGAAGCGGTGGACGCGCTGCCCACCGGCGTCGTGTTCGCGCGGATGTCGATCGACCTCGGCAGCGTGCTGACCTACCTGGGCGCGTTCGAGTCCGGGCGGGCGATCGCGCTGATCGACCCGGCGCTGGACGCCGACGTGCTGGCCGGGCTGGTCTCGCGCTTCCGCCCGGCGGCCGTGCTGGCCGCTTCGGGCGACGCGCCGGAGGGGTACACCGCGCGGGGTGCCGACTGGGTCCGTGACGCCGCCGACGGTGTCCAGCCCCACCCCGACCTCGCCGTCCTGCTGCCGACCAGCGGCTCGACCGGCAACCCGAAGCTCGTCCGGCTTTCGCGGCAGGCGATCCTGGCCAACGCCGACGCCATCGCGCAGGTGCTGCACATCGACGCCGACGAGGTCGCGCCGACCTGCCTGCCGCTGCACTACAGCTACGGCCTCTCGGTGCTGAACTCGCACCTCGTGCGGGACGCGACCATCGTCATCGAGCCGTCCGGGGTGCTCGGCCGCGGCTTCTGGGACGCGGTGAACACCTACGGCGTCACGTCCCTCTCGGGCGTCCCGTACCACTACGAAATGCTGCGGCGGCTCAAGTTCGACCCCGCGAAGTACCCGACGCTGCGCACCCTGACGCAGGCCGGCGGGAAGCTGCGCGACGAGCTGATCGCCGAGTTCAACGACAAGATGCTCGCGGTCGGCGGCCGGATGTACGTCATGTACGGCCAGACCGAGGCCGCGCCGCGGATGACGACGGTGCCCGCCGAGCGGCTGGCCGAAAAGCTCGGTTCCGCCGGGCCGGCGCTGCCGGGCGGCAAGTTCTCGGTCCGTCGCGACGACGGGTCGGAGACCACGCACCCGAAAATTGTCGGTGAGGTCGTCTACCGTGGGCCCAATGTGATGCTGGGCTATGCGGACGACGAGTCCGGACTGGCCAAGGGCGACGAATTCGGCGGCGTGCTGGCCACCGGTGACCTCGGGTACCTCGACGAAGAGGGCTACCTGTTCATCACCGGCCGGCTCAAGCGCATCGGCAAGGTGTTCGGCAACCGCGTCAGCCTCGACGACCTCGAGCAGGCCGTGCGCACGGCGGCGGTGGGGATCGACGTGGTGGCCGCGGTGCCCGCCGGCGACAAGGTCGTGCTGTTCGCCGAAGGGGCGGACAAGGACATCTGCAAGGACGCGTCGCGGGCGCTGTCCGAGCGGCTGCACCTGCACGTCAGCGGGTTCGACGTCCGCCCGATCGACACCGTGCCGCTGCTGGCCAGCGGCAAGATCGACTACCGGACCCTGGAGGGGCAGGTATGAGTGTGTTCACGCGGTCGCAGGCCGACCGGGAAGCCTTGCTGCTGCCCGAGCTGGCTTCGCTCACCGCCCACCACCGGGCGAACTCCGAAGGCTACGACCGGATCCTGTCCTCGCTGGGCATCGCGCCGGACGCACGTTTCGGCGCGATCGCCGAGCTGCCCTGGCTGCCGGTGCGGATGTTCAAGACGCACGACCTCAAGTCGGTGCCGGACAGCGAGGTGTTCAAGACGCTGACCTCGTCGGGCACCACCGGCGCCGGCGCGTCCCGGATCTACCTGGACAAGGAGTCGGCGGGCGCGCAGACCAAGCAGCTGGGCGCGACGCTGCAGGAAGTCCTCGGCGGCGAGCGGCTGCCGATGCTGATGGTCGACACGATCGGCATCATCAAGAACCGCCGGTCGTTCTCCGCGCGGGGAGCTGGTGTGCTGGGCATGGCGAACTTCGGCCGCAAGCACACGTACGTGCTCGACGAGAACGACCAGCCGGACGTCGAGGCCGTGAAGAAGTTCCTGGCCGAGTACGGCGACAAGCCCTTCCTGATCTTCGGCTTCACGTTCATGGTCTGGCTGTACCTGTACGAAGTCGCGCGGGACAACGACCTCGACCTGTCGAACGGCATCCTGATCCACTCCGGTGGCTGGAAGAAGCTGATCGACCGCGCCGTGGACAACACCGAGTTCCGGCGGCGGTTCAAGGAGGACACCGGGCTCACCCGGATCCACAACTACTACGGGATGATCGAGCAGATCGGCACGGTGTTCCTCGAGGGCCCGTCCGGCAATTCGCTGTACTGCCCGGACTTCGCCGACGTCGTGATCCGCAACCCGGAGACGTGGGAAGAGCAGCCGGTGGGGGAGCCGGGCGTGATCGAGGTCGTCTCGACGCTGCCGACGTCGTACCCGGGGCACGTGCTGCTGACCGAAGACCTCGGCGTCTACAACGGCATCGACGACGGTGACTGGCCGGGCAAGCACTTCTCCGTGCTCGGGCGGCTGCCGAAGGCGGAGGCCCGCGGGTGCTCCGACACATTCTCGGGAGCGGCAGCGTGACTTCCCTGACCCAGCGTTTCCCCGAGTCGGCTCCGGTTTCCGTGAGCGACCTGGTCGGCCAGTTGCGCGCGGAGCCGCCCGGCGGCCGCCTGCGCGTGGGTGACCCGCGGATCGTCGAGTTCGTCACGAAGTTCGCCCGCAAGCTGCTGGCCCCGGCCACCGCGCGGCGGTTCCCGGAGCTGGCGTCACTCGGCTTCTTCCTGCGCAAGGGGGAAATCGCCAAGGCACTGTCCACTCTGGACACTTCGGGGAACGCGCTGCGGTTCCCGCGCGGGCTGGTGTTCCACGTGCCGCCGGCGAACGTCGACACGATCTTCGTCTACTCCTGGGCGCTGTCCGCGCTGGCGGGCAACCACAACGTCGTGCGCGTCTCGTCGCGCTCGGCCGGGGCTGCCGAGGCGGTGCTGGACGCGCTGAACGCGGCACTGTCCGAAGTGGACGCGGACACCGCGGCCGCGATCACGGCCACCCAGCGGATGGTGACCTACGACCGCAGCGACGAGGTGAGCGGCGCCCTGTCGCTGGCCGCCGACCTGCGGGTCATCTGGGGCGGCGACGGCTCGGTCGCGGCCCTGCGGAAGTACCCCCTCGCCCCGCACGCGCGTGACCTGACGTTCCCGGACCGCTCGTCCTTCGCCGTCGCGTCGGTGGCGGGCTGGCAGCGCGCGTCCGCCGAAGAGCGGCGGGCGGCCGCCGAGGGCTTCTACAACGACTCGTACTGGTTCGACCAGGCCGCCTGCTCGTCGCCGCGCGCGGTGTTCTGGGTCGGCGACGAATCCGGCGCGCGCGAGGCCGGGAGCGAGTTCCGCACCCTGCTGGCCGCGGTGCTGGAGACGAAACAGCACGTCACCGAGCCCGCGATGGCGGTGCAGAAGCGCGTCTCGGCGTACGGCGCGGCGGTCGACGGGCTGGTCAAGGAGATCGCCTTCCAGGGCAACGGCCTGGCGACGCTCGAGCTGGCCGACCCGGCGGTGCTGCCGCGGGAGTGGCTCGGTGCAGGCACGTTCGCCAACGCGCGGGTGTCCACTCTGTCCGACCTGGTGCCGATCGTCCTCCGGAAGGACCAGACGGTCAGCCAGTTCGGCTTCACCGCCGAGGAGCTGACGGCGTTCGCGCACGAGCTCGCGGGCCGCGGCGTCGACCGGATCGTGCCGTTCGGCTCCGCCCTGACCTTCTCGGCGGTGTGGGACGGTTACGATCTGCTCTCCGAGTTCAGCCGCCTGGTCACGGTGCAGGCCTGAGGAGAGCCGTCGATGACGACAGTCGATGACCTGCCGGCCGCGGGCAAGCAGCCGAAGTCCACCCGGGCGAAGCTCCTCGACGTCGTCCGGTGGGTCGCGATCGTGCTGGTCATCGGCTTCGCGGCCAAGCAGCTGGCGGCGAACTGGGGCGAGTTCTGGCACACCCTGCGTGACGTCGCCTGGGAGTCGTCGCTGCTCAGCCTGGTCGCCCTGGTCGCAGCCATCCTGGTGTCGACCTGGGGCTGGCAGATGATGGTCGACGACCTCGGCGAGCCGATCGGCTACGCCCGCGGCGCCCAGATCTGCCTGGTCGGCTCGCTCGGCAAGTACGTGCCGGGCTCGGTCTGGGCGTACCTGCTGCAGATGGAGCTCGGCCGCAAGGCGGGCCTGGCCCGCGCCCGCATCTTCACCGGCTCCCTGATCCAGCTCGGCGTCGGTGTGGTTTCGGCGCTGGTGGTGTCGCTGCTGGCGGCCCCGGCGGTGTTCAGCAACAGCCCGCGCGCGCTGTGGCTGTTCGTGCTCATCCCGCTCGGCCTGGCGATGCTGCACCCGAAGATCCTGACCTGGGGCACGTCGCTGGTGCTGCGGATCCTCCGCCGCCCGCCGCTGGCGCACCCGCTGGGCTGGGCGGTGATCGGCAAGGTGTTCGCCGCGTCGACGGCGGCGTGGTGCCTGCAGGGCGTCCACCTGTGGCTGCTGGCCAACTCGGTGGGCACGCCGGGTCTCGGCGGCTTCGTGCTGTGCGTGGGCGCGATGGCGGTGGCGATGACGGTGGGCACGTTCGCGTTCATCCTCCCCAGCGGCGTCGGCGTCCGCGAGGTGGCCCAGGTGGCGGTCCTGACGGCGAGCGGCCTGACGGTCGGCCAGGCGACGGCGTTCGCGGTGGCCTCACGGGTGATGTTCACGGTGGCCGACCTGCTGACCGCGGGCCTGGCGGCCGTGGCGGCCCGGTCCGCGCGTCCGGCGGTCACCGCGGCCTGACGCAGTTGCCCACAGGTTGTCCACAGGACCTGTGCACTTGTGGACAACCGTCGGCGCGGAATTCGTCGAACACCGAAAACGATTTGCCGCCTCGCGTATCCGGCGGTGGTGAACTGACGTCCCCGAAATGCGCGTCCCCACCTTTCGGGGACGTCACTTCAGCCGTCCGATCCGGCATCCGATCGGGTTATTCTCGGTCGTGGAATTCCCTGTTTGCCGGTCCACGGGAAACGCCTCGCCACCGATGATCGATAACCTGGCGTGGCCCGCCCGGCCGGGGCAGGTGCGGTGACGAGGTGAGGGGGCCGGGTGGTCTACGCGGTCGTGGTGGCGTGGCTCGTCGTCGCCGCAACCGTGGTGCTCAGCTGGAACCGCCTGGACACCGACCGCGGCTGGCGCGGCTTCGTCCTCACCCTCACGCTCGGCCTTTCCCTGCTCCACCAGCTGCTGTTCGCGACCGTCACCGAGGACGCGCTCGTGACGTTCCGGTACGCCCAGAACATCGCCGACGGCAACGGCCCGGTCTTCAACCCCGGCGAACGCGTCGAGGGGTACACGAACTTCCTCTGGCTGGTGCTGATCGCCCTCCCGCGCGCCGCGTTCGGCGCCGACGTCCGCACGACGGCCATCGTCCTCGGGGTGCTCGCCGCGCTCGGCTGCGTGCTCCTGTCCTGCTTCCTGGTCAACCGGACCGTCGCCGCGGCCACCCCGGACGGCGCCGAGCCGCGGCCGGCGATCGGGGTGGCCGCCGCGGTGCTCACCGCGAGCGCCGGCGGCCTCGCCGTCTACGGGGCGTCGGGCTCCGAAGTCCCGCTGTTCGTGCTGCTCGTTCTCGCCGTCGGCTACTCGCTCGCCGCGCGCCGCCCGGTGGTCGCCGGGGTGCTCGTCGCCTTCGCCGTGATGACCAGCCCGGAGGGCCTGGTGGTCGGCGTGCTGGCCGGTCTGTGGCTGGCCGGTGCGGCCCTGAAGCGGAAGCACACCTGGTGGGCGCCGGTCGGGTACCTGCTCGGTGCGCTGGTGTTCCTGATTCCCCGGCTGGCCTGGCGGGCGACGTTCTACCAGCACTTCCTCCCCGCGCCGCTGGCCGCGAAGCTCGGCGCACCGCTCGGCGCGCAGCTCGCCGCCGGCTGGCCGTACCTGTCCGGGTTCGCCCTGGCGCACCAGGGGTTCCTGCTGCTCGGCCTGGTCGCCGCGGTCGCGCTCCTGCTGCGCCGCACCGACGCCGTCGAGGCCCCGAACGCCGCCGCCGCGTCCCGGGTGGCGAGGCCCCAGGAACGAACCGGCACCGCCACCGAGGCCCGCGCCCTGATCGGCCTGCTGTTCGCGACGGCCGTCGGGCTGGCCGCCGCGGCCGTGGTGACCGGTGGCGACCCCGGCCCCTCGTGGCGGCTGCTGGCCCCGGTGCCGCCCCTGCTCGCCGTGGGGGCCCTCGCGGCCTACGGCGTGCTCACCGCGGGCCTCGCCGGGAAGCCGTCGCCCCGGCCGAAACCGTCGCCCGCCGGGACGCGGCTGGTCCCGGTGGCCGCCTGCGGGCTCGCCGGGATCGCGGTGCTCGTCTCGGTCTTCAGCCCCGAGATGCTCGACCGCGTGCGCGACTGGCGCGCGCACGGCATCGAGCTCGCCGAGATCGGCGGCTGGCTCGGCGACTACCTGCCGCCCGGCTCGGTGGTCAGCGCCGCCGCGCCCGGCGCGCTCGCCGCCCACGGCGGGCAGCTGCTCATCGTCGACGTCTTCGGCCGCACCGACGACCACATCGCCCGCGACGGGCAGCACGACGGCGGCGTCGCGACCGACTACGACTACGTGGTCAACGGCCGCCGCCCGGCCGTCGCCGTGCCGGACGCCGGCTACGGCGACCGCCAGCACTGCGCGATCGACCCGGTGTACGCGGGCAAGTACCAGGTGGCGACCTTCCGCCGGGTCGGCACGCCGTACTGGGTGTCGGTGTACCCGCGTGCGGAAGAGGCGAAGGCGCTGGTCGCCGACCTCGACAAGGGCCCGGACTTCCGCTACGTACCCTGTCCTTCGTGAAGCTCGAGGCCCCGGACCGGCAGCTGGGCGCGGAAGCCCGGCTCGGGATCGGGGTGTTCGGCGCGTCGCTCGCGCTGTTCGTGGTGCGGTTCCTGGTGCCGCGGCCGGTCGCGATGTCCAACAACGGCGACGGCGGCCGCGTGCTGTGCGGCGCCGGGATCACCTGGAAGGGCCTGCCCGAGCCGTTCGTCCACCTCGCCTACCGGCCCACCCCGGAGACGTGCCGCCCGACGTACCTGCTGACGCAGAGCTGGCTCGCGGACCTGGCCGTCCGGATCGGCCGGCTGATCGGCCTGCTCGGCACGCTGAGCCTGGTCATCCTGGGCCTGCTGAGCAGCGTGATCGCCGCGGCGGCCGTGACGGCGATCGTGCTCGGCCTGCCGCACCCGCGCCGGACCCGGCTGTTCGTGGCGGCCGGGCTCCTGCTGGTCGTCGCGGACTCGGCGTTCTTCGGCTACTTCGCGGCGATCCTCGGCGAAGGCGCGGCCTTCCTCGGCCTGCTGCTCGCCGTCGGCGGCCTGCTCCTGACCGCGCGTGAAGGCCGGTGGAGCTACGCGGGGATGGCGGTGACGTTCGCCGGCGGCGTCCTGGTGGTCAACGCCAAGGTCCAGACGCTGACCGTCCTGCCGATCCTCGCGCTGGCGATCCTGCTGGTCCGGCCCGGCGGGCTGCGCGGTGCGCGGCGGTGGGCGTCGGCGGTGCTGGTCATCGGCGCGATCGGCGCTGTCACGCTCTACGCGCAGCAGAGCGTCGAGCCCGCACGGGCGCCCGACGGCACGTACACCGAGTTCCCCGGCGACGACTCGCGCGAGATCAACGTCTTCAACTCGATCTTCCTGAACATCGTCGACGGGAAGCACGACACCCGAGCCGACCTGGCCGAGCTCGGGCTCCCGGCGTCGTTCGCGCAGTACGCGGGCAACGGCTGGTGGCACCCGCACCCGGCGACGATGGACCCGCTGTACCCGCAGTACCGCGACAAGATCAGCCGCCGGAACGTCGTGACGTACTTCGCGACGCACCCGGGCCGGACGCTCGGGGTGCTCGACCGCGCCGCGACCGACCAGCTCACCGCGCGGCCGGACTACCTCGGCAGCTTCGACCAGAGCGCCGGGTTCCCGCCGCACGCGCAGGAGCACCGGGTGCCGGTCGTGTCGTGGCTGACCGGCCTGATCGCCCCGCTCGGCCTGTTCGCGCTGCTGCCGATCTGGCTGTTCGTGCTGGTCAGGGCCTGGGGGCGGCGGCGGACCGCACTCGGTGTCCCGCTGGCGTTCCTGTTCGCCGTCTCGGTGACGCAGTTCGGGACGGCGGCGCTGGGCGACGGCATCGAGGGCACCAAGCACCAGTCCGTCGCGCTGTTCGCGCTGCTGATCGCCGTCACATTGTGTTCTTCCCCGCTGAACAGCGGTCAACAACCTACGGTCCCGTAACCTTGCCGGATGGCTGACCTGGTTTACCCGCCCGTGATCGCGGCGGCCCGGACGATGTTCCGGGTACTCGACAACCGCATCCGGATCGAGGGCGCGGAAAACATCCCGCGCCGCGGCGGCGCGGTCATCGCGTGCAACCACGTGAGCTACCTGGACTTCATCTTCTGCGGCCTCGGCGCGCGCCCGGCGAAGCGGCTGACGCGGTTCATGGCTAAGAAGGAGATCTTCGACAACAGGATCGCCGGGCCGCTGATGCGCGGCATGCACCACATCTCCGTCGACCGCTCCGCCGGGCTGGCCTCCTACCGCGAGGCGCTCGCGAAGCTGCAGGCCGGCGAGGTCGTCGGCGTCTTCCCCGAGGCCACGATCAGCCAGTCGTTCACCGTCAAGGAGATCAAGTCCGGCGCCGTCCGGATGGCCGCGGCCGCCGACGTCCCGCTCGTGCCGATGGCGCTGTGGGGCACGCAACGGCTGTGGACGAAGGGCCGTCCGAAGGACCTGACCCGGCGGCACGTGCCGATCTCGATCCTCGTCGGCGAGCCGATGCACCCGGCGAAGGGCGACGACTGGGACGTCGTCACGAAGGAGCTGCGGACCCGGATGAGCGCGCTGCTCGACCGCGCCCAGGCCGAGTACCCCGAGCAGCCCGCGTCCGACGAGGAACGCTGGTGGCTGCCCGCCCACCTGGGCGGCACGGCGCCGACCCCGGCCGAAGCGGCCGAGCTCGACCGCCGCTAGAACCAGCGCTCGAGGACCTGCGCGACGCCGTCCTCGCCGGCCGGCCCGGTGACCTCGTCGGCCACCGCGAGCAGCCGCGGGTGCCCGTTCTCCATCGCGACGCCGTGGCCCGCCCAGCGGAGCATCTCGACGTCGTTGGGCATGTCGCCGAACGCGATGACCCGCTCGGGCCCGACGTCGAGCCGCTCGGCGACGTCGGCGAGGCCGGTCGCTTTGGTGATGCCGTGCGCGGACAGCTCCACCAGGCCGCCCGACGACGAGTACGTGACGTCGACCTCCCGGCCGAACAGCGCGGTCACCGCGTCCGCCATCTCGGCCGACGACATCCCGCGGTGGCTCACCAGCAGCTTGATCGCCGGGTGCCCGAGCACCTCGGCGCGCGGCGCGGTGCGGCCTTCGCCGTCGCCCCACGGGTTGTGGTAGTCGGGCTCGATCACGAAGTTGCGCATGTCGTGGTCGGCGTCGGTGCCGACGCGCTCGGTGGCCAGCCGGCAGCCGGGCAGGGCCTTGTCGAGCGCGTGCGCCACGTCGTGGAGCAGTTCGGGCCGCAGCAGGCCGTGCACCGCGACGACCTCCTCGCGACCGCAGTCGTACAGGACGGCACCGTTCGCGCACACCGCGTACCCGGTCAGCTCGAGCGGCCCGGCCACGGGCGCGATCCAGCGCGGCGGGCGGCCGGTGGCCAGCACGAACGGCACACCCGCCTCGATCGCCCGGCGGACGGTCGCGATGGTGCGGCCGGTCAGGGATTCGGAGGGGCCGAGCAGGGTGCCGTCGACGTCGGACGCGATCAACTGGGGTCTCTCCACCCGGTCATTGTCCCTGACTCGTTCGGGCGAAGGCGTTCCCATCCGTGCGACAGCCGGTGGTGACCGATAGTGTCCGGCATTGTGCGAGTTGGCATCGTCATTCTCCCTGAAGATCGTTGGTGGGCCGCCGAGCCGAAGTGGCGCGGCGCCGAGGAGTACGGCTTCGACCACGCCTGGACCTACGACCACCTGGGCTGGCGCAACCTGGTCGACGGACCGTGGTTCTCCGCGATCCCGACCCTGACCGCGGCGGCGACGGTGACGTCCCGCATCCGGCTGGGCACGTTCGTGGCGTCCCCGGTCGCCCGGCACCCCGTCCCGTTCATGCGCGAGCTCACCACCCTCGACGACGTCTCCGACGGCCGGCTCGTCCTCGGCGTCGGCGCGGGCGTCGACCACCTCCACTACGACGGCGCGGTGCTCGAAGCGCCCGAGCTGACGCCCAAGCAGCGCGTGGACCGCTTCACCGAGTTCGTCGAGGCGCTCGACGGGCTGCTGATGACCGACAAGTTCGACTTCGCGGGCGAGTACTACCGGGCCCGCGAAGCCCGCAACCTGCCCGGCCCGGTCCAGCGGCCGCGGCTGCCGTTCGTCGTCGCGGCGAACGGCCCGCGCACGATGACCCTCGCCGCGCGCTTCGGCGCGGGCTGGGTCACGACGGGCAAGGGCGGCGCGACCGCCGACGAGTGGTGGGCCGGCATCAAGCAGCTCACCGAGGTCTTCGACCAGCGGCTGGACGCGGTGGGCCGCGACCGCGCGAGCATCCAGCGCCACCTCAGCCTGGACGCCTCCCCGGTGTTCTCGCTGAGCAGCGTGGAGGCGTTCCGCGACGCGGTGGGCCGGGCGCGGGAGCTGGGCTTCACCGACGTCATCTCGCACTGGCCGCGGTCGTCGTCGCCCTACGAAGGCCGCGAAGCCGTCCTGGAGCAGGTGGCGAGCGACGTCCTGCCAGAGCTGCACAACCGGTCGTGAGTGGTAAGGAGGGTTCTAACCCTCCTTACCACTCACGACCGGCTACTTCACGATCCGGTAGATGACCGCACCCGGGTTCCGGTACACGACCTGCAGGAAGTCGTGGCCGTCCAGGTGCTGCAGGCCGCGCGCGATGGGCGTGTCCCGGCGGATGGTGCCGCTGCCGACCAGCACGTAGTGGATGTTCAGCCGGCGGACGGCCGCCCGTGCCCCGGGGTCGGTGTCGTAGTCGGCGAAGTGCTGGGCCAGGTAGAGCGCGTCCGGCGGGGCCACGCCGGCGTCGTAGTGGCCGGCCACCGGGTGCACGCCGGTCAGGGCGTACATCCAGGCCGTGCCGTCGAGCCGGTCGTTGAGCACCTTCTGGTCGGCCGGGATGCCGAGGGTGCCGAGGTGGTCCATCGCGTCGATCTCGTCCTGGCTGACCGGCGGGACCACCTCGCCGGGCAGGCCGTTGTAGTAGAGCAGCGACACCGTCTTGGCGTTGGCCGCGCGGTAGAACCCGCCGGTCAGCACGGCCATCGCGACCACCAGCAGCACCGCGGTGGCGAGCCCGACGCGGCCGGTCAGCCACGGCCGGGCGCGCACCCAGGCGCGTCCGCTCGCGACCTTCGCCAGCCACCGCTGGGTCTCGCTCATGCCGTGCGCGGCGAGCAGGCACAGCGGGATCGAGGCCAGCGCCATCAGCCGGAACCGGTCGTTCCACCAGGGCCGCGACAGCGAGATGACCCACTCTTCGCCGCCGAAGCAGGCGACGACCACGAACAGCGCCGACAGCCCGAGCGCCGAGAGCACCAGCCAGCGCATCCGCCGCAGCGCGACCAGCGTCAGGACGCCGATCGCGAGGAACACCGTCAGCCAGATCTGCGGGACCGGCAGCACCTGCTTGAACGTCGCCAGCATGGCCAGCGCCTTCCACACCGGCATGTGCGAGCCCCAGGCGTGGTACGGGTACGAGCCGGACGTGAAGCCGATCGCGCCGAGGATCATCGGCGCGGACGCCAGCCCGGCGACGACCATCACCGGCACCATCCGCAGCACGTCGCCGCCGACCACCCGCCAGGCGCGCCTGCCCTCGGGAACGCCGTCGACGCGGCGTCCGCGCAGCGCCCGGTACCAGCGCTGAACCACCAGGGGGAAGGCGAACAGGATGGCGCCGAACAGGGCGCTGGAGTGGGCGGCGAGCAGGCCGGTCGCGCTCAGCGCCAGCACCGCGCCGGTGTCGACGCCCGGCCGCGCGAGGAACCGCTGCAGCGCGATCGCCGCCAGCGGCGTCAGCACGATGCCGAGCGCGAACGGCAGCAGGCCGCTCGACACCGATTCGTACGCCCCGGTGGTCGCGCCGCCCGCGACCAGCGCGGCGCTGCCGGCGAACACCGCGCGGCCGCCGAGCTGGCGCACCAGCGCGGCCATGGCCAGCGCGAACAGCCCGGCGACCGGCATGGTGATCGCGTTGAGCGTGACCGGGATCGACGTCCCGGACAGCTGGTAGACCAGGGCGCCGACCAGGTGGTAGGCGTTCGGGTAGAACGAGCCGTCCGGGTACCAGTTGATGGTGCCCATGCCGGTCAGCGAGCCGTCGCCGGTCTCGGCGATGTAGCGGATGCCGTTCGCGTGGAACACGGTGTCCCAGCGCTGGAACACCGCCGTCGTCCCGCCGCGGCCGGAGACGACCACGGCGATCGACACGGCGACGGCGATGGTGACGCACGCCGCGACGGCCAGGTGCGCCCGGCGCGTCCACGCCGGTTCCCCGGCGTCCGGCGTGAGCCAGCCGCGGGCGGCCGCCAGCCGGCGCAGGCCGTAGAGGACGGCGGCGAGCAGCAGGGTGAGCGCGGCCACGCTGAGCGGGCCGTACGGGATGTGCGCGATGGCCAGCCAGGGCCCGGCCAGGCCGGTGATGGCGTAGCTGAGCAGCGGCGCGAGCCCGGCCAGGGCCCAGCCGCGCAGGCCGGCGGCCCAGCCGACGACCCCGCCGGGGACCGCCAGCACGGCCAGGTAGGTGGCCACCGCGCCGAAGTAGCTCCAGAAGTCCTCGGGTGCAGGCACTGCTTTCCAGGTGTGTCGTAGGCCGAAATGTGATAGTCGGGTGCGGGCCGGGTTCACGACCTGCGTACCCTCGACGCCCGTGAGCGCGCACACGAACCCCGCACAGATTACTGAAGCCGATTTCGCAGGTTACGACCTCGTCGTCGTCGGGTCCGGCTTCTTCGGCCTGACGGTCGCCGAACGGGCCGCGGCCGAGCTGGGCAAGAAGGTCCTCGTCCTGGAGCGGCGCAGCCACCTCGGTGGCAACGCGTACTCGGAGCCGGACCCGGAGACCGGGATCGAGGTGCACAAGTACGGCGCGCACCTGTTCCACACCTCGAACAAGCGCGTCTGGGAGTACGTGAACCGGTTCACCGAGTTCACGAACTACCAGCACCGGGTGTTCGCGCGGGTCAAGGACCAGGTCTACTCGTTCCCGATGAACCTGGCCCTGATCAACCAGTTCTTCGGCAAGTCGCACACCCCGGACGAAGCGCGCGAGCTCATCGCCAAGCAGTCGTCCGAGTACGAGACCTCCGCCGCGCAGAACCTCGAAGAGAAGGCGATCTCGCTGGTCGGCCGCCCCCTGTACGAGGCGTTCATCAAGGGTTACACCGCGAAGCAGTGGGAGAACGACCCCAAGAACCTCGGCGAGAACATCATCACGCGCCTGCCGGTCCGCTACAACTTCGACAACCGGTACTTCAACGACACCTACGAGGGCCTGCCCGTCAACGGGTACACCGCGTGGCTGGAGAAGATGGCCGAGCACGAGAACATCGAGATCCGGCTGAACGTCGACTACTTCGACGTCCGCGAGCACATCCCGGCGGGCACCCCGACCGTCTACACCGGGCCGCTGGACCGCTACTTCGGCTACTCGGCCGGCCGGTTCACCTGGCGCACGGTCGACTTCGAGTCCGAGGTCGCGGAGACCGGCGACTTCCAGGGCACCTCGGTCGTCAACTACAACGACCAGGAAGTCCCCTACACCCGGATCATCGAGTTCCGGCACTTCCACCCGGAGCGGGACTACCCCAAGGACAAGACGGTCATCTTCCGCGAGTACTCGCGCTTCGCGGGCGAGGAGGACGAGCCGTACTACCCGATCAACACGCCGGAGAACCGCGAGAAGCTCGAGGCCTACCGCGAGCTGGCCAAGACCGAGGCCCGCGAGCGGAACGTGCTGTTCGGCGGCCGGCTGGGCACCTACAAGTACCTCGACATGCACATGGCGATCGGCTCGGCGCTGTCGGCGTTCGACAACAAGATCGCCCCGCACCTGACCGACGGCGCGCCGCTCGACGGGTCCCTCGATGCTTGAGAAGGGGCAGCCCACCGGAGAGGTGGCGGTCCTGGCGAAGGCGCAGGGCTTTCTGAAGAGTGAAGCTTCGGTGAAGGCTGCGCGCGGCATGTCGCACTTCGGCGAGCACGCGCTCGGCTGGTTCGGCCTGGGCGTTCTCGGCGCGGTCGTCGACAAGAAGCGGCGCAAGGACTGGCTGGTCGCGTCGGCCGGGGTCGTGGGTGCGCACGCGGCGTCGATCGCGGTGAAACGCGTGGTCAGGCGGCCGCGACCGGACCACCCGAGCGTGGAGGTACTGGTCGGCACGCCGAGCAAGCTGAGCTTCCCGTCGTCGCACGCGACGTCCACCACGGCGGCGGCGGTGCTCTACTCCGGATTGACCGGGCGTAACCTGGTGCCCGCCCTGGTACCGCCGATGCTGGCCTCGAGGCTCGTGCTCGGCGTTCACTATCCGACAGACGTTCTGGCCGGTGCAGCTCTCGGGGGGCTCGTCGGTGGTCTGATACGACGGAAGCTGAAGAAGAACCCATGAGCGAAACGACCGAGCAGCGCAACAGCGACGAAACTGCCGTGACGCCTGAGGCTCCGGTGACCCCGGAGGCAGTGTCACGTGGCCCGTTGGGCCTGGTCGGCGGCGTCATCAAGACGGCGCGGCCCCGGCAGTGGGTGAAGAACGTGCTGGTCTTCGCGGCCCCGTTCTTCGCGTTCTCGAAGTCGACCGACCGCACGGGCCTGCTGCTCGACGCGATCGTCGCCTTCGTGGCCTTTTCGCTGGTGGCGAGCTCGGTCTACCTAATCAACGACGCGATCGACGTCGAGGCCGACCGGGCCCACCCGACCAAGCGCAACCGGCCGATCGCGGCCGGCATCGTGCCGGTCCCCGTCGCGTACGGGGCCGCGGTCGTGTTCTTCCTGGCCGGCCTCGGCGTGTCGTTCGCGGCGAGCTGGCAGCTGGCCGTGGTCCTCGGGGTCTACGAGGCCGTCCAGCTCGGCTACTGCTTCGGCTTGAAGCACCAGCCGGTGGTCGACCTGGCCATCGTCGGCTCGGGCTTCCTGATGCGCTCGATCGCCGGCGGTGTGGCGGGCGGCATCTCGCTTTCGCAGTGGTTCCTGCTGGTCACGGCGTTCGGCTCCCTGTTCATGGTGGCGGGCAAGCGCTACGCGGAGATCATGCTGTTCGAGCGCACGGGCGCGAAGATCCGCTCGTCGCTGAAGAAGTACTCGGCGAGCTACCTGCGGTTCGTCTGGGCGACGTCGGCGGCGATCCTGATCATGTCGTACTGCCTCTGGGCGTTCGAGATCCGCCAGACCGAGCACAACTCGGTGTGGGCGCTGATCTCGATGGTCCCGTTCGTGGTGGCGGTGCTGCGGTACGCGGTGGACGTCGACGGCGGCATCGCGGGCGAGCCCGAGGAGATCGCGCTCAAGGACCGCATCCTGCAGGTCCTGGGTGCGACCTGGGTGGTCACGCTGTTCCTGTCGTTCTACCTGTGAGCGGCTCATGGCGGATCGACAGGTTCGTTTCAGGTGACGCACAGCTGAGCGGCGCACCCTGAGGTGGTGGGGGCGGGCACTGCGCCCGTCCCCGTGACCACAGGAGCGACCATGAACGACCAGCCGCGCGAGGAGAAGCCCCCGGCCGGAGCCGACCAGCCGACGGCGGTGCAACCGACGGCCCAGGGGAAGCCCGCGGCCCAGGGGGAGCCCGCCGCCGGCCAGGGGGAACCCGCGACTCAAGCGGTCCCCAGCCCGCCTGCCGGGCCCGCCGCCGCGAGCCAGCCTGCCGGGACCGCCCCCGGTGAGGGCGGGGCCGCCGCGCAGCCGCCTGCCGACCAGACCGCCGTCCACGGCCAGCAGCCTCCGCCCGCGCCGCCCACCCCGCAGCTCTCCCAGCCCGGCCCCGGCCAGACCTACGCCTGGGGGCCGCCCGCCGCGCGGCAGCCCGGTGGGTTCCGGCGGTTCGTCGGCCACCGCGCCACCCAGCTGGTCGGTGTCGGCGTCCTCGGGCTGCTGGTCGGCGGTGGCATCGTCGGCGGGATCGCCGCGGCGACCCACCACGGCCCCCGCGACGGCCGTCCGGGCATCCACCGCCAGTACGACGGCCCGAACGGCAACCAGGGCTTCAACGGCCGTGGCCACGCACGCCCGGGGTCCGGAGACGGCATCTGAGCTGTGGCCTCGGCCACCCCTACCTCGCTCAGATCACAAAAGCATCACGGGCGAGGTACGGTGTCCGGGATGCGAAGCGCCTCCGCAGAACTCCCCAAAGTCGCCCGCGCGCTGCCGGCGGCCGTCCCCATCGCCCGCTCGTGGGCGCTCCCGGCGGGCGCCGCGGCTGCCTCCGCGGTGGTGTTCGCCCTGGTCAGCAGCCATCTCATCGATGACACCTACATCACGCTGTCCTACGCGAAGAACCTCGCCTTCCACGGCCATTGGGGCCTGATCGAGCAGGGGACGGCGAACACCGCGACGTCGCCGCTGAACGTCCTGGCCCTCGGCGCGGTCACGTTCTTCGTGCGCGACGCCGTGCTGGCCGCCGGGGTCGTGTTCGTCGCCGCGCAGGTGCT
The DNA here is from genome assembly GCF_000716785.1 of Amycolatopsis vancoresmycina. Classification (GTDB taxonomy): domain Bacteria; phylum Actinomycetota; class Actinomycetes; order Mycobacteriales; family Pseudonocardiaceae; genus Amycolatopsis; species Amycolatopsis vancoresmycina. Next base: position 85,966 of record NZ_JNYY01000002.1, on the reverse strand, counting down.
GCTCGTGCTGGGCCTGCGCCGCCTCGGCGAGCGCCGCCGCCTGCCGCCGGCCTTCGCGCCGCTGACCTTCGCGTTGCTGCTGGTCAACCCGCTGCTGCTGTCCTCGGTCGGGCTGGAGGTGGCGCTCGGGGCCACCGGTGTGGTGTGGACGCTGGTCTACGCGCAAGAGCGGCACGCGGGACGGCTCGGCGTCGTCGTCGGGCTGCTCGCGCTCGTCCGGATCGACCTGCTGCTGATCGCCGCGGTGCTGTTCACGGTCCGCCGCGAGTTCTGGACCGGCATCTGGCGGACGGCCTTCGCGGCGCTCGCGGTGACGCTGCCGTGGTTCGGGTTCAGCTGGGTGGTGCTCGGCTCGGCCGTGCCGGACACGCTCGTCATCAAGATCAGCCAGCAGTCGTGGGGGCCGTTCAGCTTCACCAACGGCCCGCTCCTGTACTGGCGCAACTTCCCGGCCGCGGCCACGCTCTCGTTCCTGCCGCTGCTGCTCGCTGGCCTGGCCGGGGCGGCCTGGCTCGTCCAGTACCGCCGCGGCTCCGAGACCGCCCGCCGGCTGACGCCGTTCGCGGCGCTCGCCGCCGCCGGGGCCCTGCACTACCTGGCCTACAGCAGGCTGGGCGTGCCGCCGTACCACTGGTACTACGCGCCGAGCATCATCGGCGCGACGATCTTCGTCGCGGCCTGCGCGTCAGCGGTGCCGGAGCGGGTCCGCCGCGGGACGTGGACGGCGGCCGGCGCGGTGCTCGCGGCCGGCGTCGCGGTGTACGCGCTCCCGGGCCTGCCGCGCCAGTTCGCCCCGATCACCAGCAACCACGCGTCCACGACGGAGTACCGCGAAATCGGCCAGGAGCTGGCCGCGATCGCCCACGGCCGCAAGGTCGAGACGGCGGGCGAGGTCGGCGCACTGGCGTACGCCTGCGACTGCGAGCTGGTCGACGAGTTCTCCGACCGCGGCGCGGTCGACCCGGCGATCACCGAGACGAAGCGCCGCAGCGGCGACCTCGGCCGAGCGTTGCTGGAGGCCAACTTCCACAACTTCGACCACAGTGTGGCCCCGATCAGCCCGGACCTGGTCCTGGCGACAACCCGCCGCGCGCCACCGCCGGCGGCGCTGGCGAGCTGGCGGATCGATTCGCCGTGGATGGGCAGCCAGAACCTCTACCTGGTGCCCGCCCACGCCACCGGCGGCTAGGCACCCCGGCCGGATGTCGCGAATGACTCATTCGGGACATCCGGTGCCGCGAATGAGTCATTCGCGACCTCTGGGCCGCGCCCCCGTCGGGTCAGATCGGCAGCTTGCGGAAGATCGGCCGCGGGACGTGCCGCAGCGCCGACATCACCAGGCGGAACTGCGCCGGGGCCCACACCAGGTCCTTGCCCGCGCGGGCCGCGGTGACCGCCGTCTCCGCCACCTGCTCGGCCGTCTGCGCCAGCGGAGCGTCCTTCAGGCCCTCGGTCATCTTGGTCTTGACGTGCCCAGGCCGGACCACCGTGACCTTGACCCCGAACGGCGCCAGCGCCTCGCCGAGGCCCAGGTAGAAGCCGTCGAAACCGGCCTTGGTCGAGCCGTAGACGAAGTTGGACCGGCGGACGCGCTCGCCCGCCACCGACGACAGCGCGATCACCGTGCCGTGGCCCTGGGCCTTGAGCTTCTCCGACAGCGCGACGCCGACCGACACCGCCGCCGTGTAGTTCACCGTCGCCAGCTCGACCGCCTTCGCGTGGTCCTGCCAGACCTCTTCCGGGTCGCCGAGCAGGCCGAACGCGACGACGGCCACGTCGATGTCGCCGCCCTCGAACGCCTTGTCCAGCACGCCGGGGTGCGACGCCGTGTCCTTGGCGTCGAAGTCCACAGTGGACACCTCGGCGCCGCGGTCCTTCAGGCGCTGCGCGGCCGCGTCGAGGCGGGGCGACGGCCGGGCCGCCAGCACCACCCGCAGGGGCTTCTCGGCCAGGTACTTCTCGGCGATCGCCAGCGCGATGTCGGACGTGCCGCCGAGCAGGAGCAGGGACTGGGGGTTGCCCACCGCGTCGATCACAGTTCGAGCCTCCGGCTCATGTCAGAGGCGAAGACGCCTTCGGGGTCAACGGACGCGCGCACCTTGCGCCACTCTTCGAGCCGCGGGTACATCTTCGCGAACGTCTCGGGCGAGGTGCGCGAGTCCTTCGCGGTGTACAGCCGGCCGCCCAGCTCCAGGACGTCTTCGTCGAGCTCCTGGCAGAACCGGCTCAGGCCGTCCTTGATCGGGAAGTCGACGCAGACCATCCAGCCCGGGTGCGGGAACGACAGCGGCGCCGCGTTGCCCTCGCCCATGCGCTTGAAGACGTTGAGGAAGGACACGTGCCCCGACTCGGCGATCTTCCGGACGATCTTGCGCAGCGGCTCGTGCGCGTTGAGCGGCGTCGAGAACTGGTACTGCAGGAAGCCCTTCGAGCCGTACGCGCGGTTCCACTCGCCGAACATGTCGAGCGGGTGGTAGAAGGCCGTCAGGTTCTGGATGACGCCGCGGGCTTCCTTCGGCGTCTTGCGGTAGTACAGCTCGCCGATGGCGCCGAAGGTCAGCTTGTTGGCCAGGCCGTTCGGGAAGACGTCGGGCAGGGTCGCCAGCTGCGGGGCGTCGAACTTCAGCGGGTTCGCGCGCAGCTTCGGCGGCAGTTCGTCCAGCTTGGCCAGCGAGCCGCGGCCGAAGGCGGCGCGGCCGAGCTTCGCGCCGGTCGAGATCGTGTCGAACCACGCCGACGAGTACGTGTAGTTGTCGTCGGAGCCGTTGCTGACCAGTTCGAGCGTCTCGTCGAGGTTGTCCGTGCGCTCGTTGTCCGCGATGAAGTACGCGGTCTCGGTCTTCGTCATCCGGATGGTGGCCCGGACGATGATGCCGGTCAGGCCGATGCCGGCCACGGTCGCCCAGAAGAGCTCGGCGTCCGGGCCCTCCGGCGTCAGCGTGCGGATCCGGCCGTCGGCGGTGATCAGGTCCATCGACACGACGTGGTTGCCGAAGCTGCCCGCGCTGTGGTGGTTCTTGCCGTGGATGTCGTTGGCGATCGCGCCGCCGATGGTCACCTGGCGCGTGCCGGGCAGCACCGGGACCCACAGGCCGTACGGCAGCGCCTCGCGCATCAGCTGGTCGAGGCTCACGCCGGCGTCGACGACGACGAGCGCGCTGTCCGGGTCGATCGAGTGGATCCGGTTCAGCGCGGTCATGTCGACCACGAGGCCCCCGGCGTTCTGCGCCGGGTCTCCGTAGGACCGGCCGAGGCCACGGGCGATCACGCCGCGTGCACCCGCCTGGGCGACGGCGCGCGCGATCTCTTCCACGTCGGAGGTGGTCAGCACGTCGGCCGTGGTCGGTGCGGTCCGCGCCCAGCCCATGAGCGTGCGACGCTGTGTGTTGGGTACGTGGGTCACCCGACCAGGGTAGCCACGCCGACCGACGCCCGGAACGTGACCCTGAAGTGCTCGCTTCTACACTTTGCGCATCAAGGCACAAGCGCCCGCGCGGGTGACCGTGACTCAGGTATCGAGGTAATGCAGTGGTGGCGACCGACCCGCAAGCCGACGTAGCGGCTGCTCAGTCCTCCCCTGGACTTCTTGGCCAGCTCATCCGCTTCGCCCTGATCGGGGGCTTCTGCGCCCTGGTCGACCTGGGCACCTACACGCTGCTGACCCAGGTGGCCGGGATGGCCACCTCACCGTGGGTCGACATCGCCCGCGCTATCTCTTTCATCGTGGGCACGACCACGGCGTTCTTCCTGAACCGGAAGTTCACCTTCGCCGGCGGGCGCCGCGACGGCAAGGCGCAGGTCGGCTCGTTCGTCCTGCTCTACACCGTGACGTTCTTCGTCGCGGTCGGGGTGAACCAGCTGATGCTGCACGTGCTGCCGGAGTCCGCGTGGCAGCACACACTGTGCTGGGCCGTGTCGCAGGCCACCGCCACCGTGATCAATTTCGTCATGCTCAAGTGGGTCGTGTTCCGCGAGCCGTCGACCAAGGAGAACTGAGGAACCATGCCCGGTAAGACAGCTACCCCGGCGCCGACCACCGAAGCCGGCGCGGCCGCCGAGACGCGGTTCACCGAGCACACTCCGCAGGGCCGTCTGACGGCGCAGCGCGGGCTCTACGCCGGCCCGGCGCCGATCGTCAGCAAGGACCTGTACGCCGAGCTCGAGTGGGGCGCGGCCGTGCGGGAACGTGCGTCGATCACGCTCGAGCCCGCCTCCAAGGTGTCGGGCAACACGTACTTCGGCCGGTTCCCGGCCAGCTACTGGCAGCGCTGGACGACGGTGACCGAGGTCTCGGTCGAGGCCGTCGTCATCGGCACCGGCCTGCTGTCGATGGGCGCTTCCGACGTCGAGGGCGAGCCCCGCGTGGTGGCCGCCGAGCAGGTCAAGGACGCCAAGCAGGCGAAGGTGACGCTGACCGGCAAGCTCGACAAGTTCTACGACGGCGGCGCGCTGTGGCTCGACCTCGAGACCGAGGGTGGCCAGACGCTGCGCGTCGAGCAGGTCCGCTGGACGGTCGAGGCTCCGGAGAAGATCCGCCCGACCGCGGTGACCATCTGCACGATGAACCGCGCCGACGACTGCCTGAAGAACCTGCAGGCCCTCGCCGCGGACGTCTCCTCGCTGGACACCCTGGACGCGATCTACGTCGCCGACCAGGGCACCGACCTCGTCGAGTCCCGCGACGGCTTCGAGCAGGTCGCCAAGGACCTCGCCGACAAGCTGCACTACATCAAGCAGCCGAACCTCGGTGGCGCCGGCGGCTTCACCCGCGGCCTCTTCGAGGTGGCCGGGCACACCGCGACCGAGCACGCGAACGTCCTGTTCATGGACGACGACGTGCTGCTCGAGCCGGACCTGGTGATCCGGATGACGGCGTTCTCGAACCGCGCCGCCAACCCGATCATCGTCGGCGGCCAGATGCTGAACCTGTTCCACCCGAACCAGCTGCACGTCGGCGCCGAGTACGCCCGGCTCAACACGCTCGAGCCCGGCCAGCCGGTCGAGCACTCGCTGTCCACCGCCGACCTGCTCGGCGTGGACGAGGAGACGCTGAAGCCGAACCGCCAGGAGCGCCGCCTCGACGCCGGCTACAACGGCTGGTGGTCGTGCCTGATCCCCTACGAGGTCGTCCAGGCGACCGGCTACCCGCTGCCGTTCTTCTTCCAGTGGGACGACGCCGAGTACTCCTACCGGGCCCGCGCGCACGGCTTCCCGACCGTCACCCTGCCGGGTGCGGGCGTGTGGCACGCGGACTTCCACATGAAGGACTGGGACGAGTGGCACCGGTACTTCAACCTGCGCAACTCGATCATCACCGCGGCGCTGCACTCGCCGTTCAACCTGAACCTGCTCTCGCGGGTGCTGATCGCGCAGCTGATCCGCTACCTGCTCGGCATGCAGTACGGCCTGTCGGCGACGCTGATCAAGGCCGTCGAGGACTTCCTGAAGGGCCCGGAAGTCCTGCGTGACGGCGGGGTCGAGGCGATGAAGGAGATCCGCCGCATCCGCGACGAGTTCCCGGAGACCAAGCGCCACAAGGCGACCGACGTCCCGGGCATCGCGTCCAACGACATCGGCATCATCAACAGCGCGCCGCGGCCCAGCATGCAGCGCCTGGTGCTGATCAAGCGGATCCTCGACCGGGTCCTCGGCCGCAGCCGCTTCGGGCTCGGCGCGGTGCCGATCGACGAGGCGAACTGGTGGCACATCGCGCTGTTCGACACCGCGGTCGTCACCGACGCGAGCCAGGAGGGCGTCCGCGTCCGGTCCTACGACCGGGTGAAGATGTTCGCGCTGGCCAAGCAGGGCGCGCGGGTCATCCAGCGGCTGCGCAAGGAAGGCGCGGCGGTCCAGGAGCAGTACAAGCGGGCCATGCCGGAGCTCACCTCGCGCGAGAACTGGAAGCGCCTGTACAAGCTCTGAGCGTTCTCTCGGGGAGGCCGTCTCACGTACGTCGTGAGGCGGCCTTCGCCGTATCAGGCGTGCAGCCCGAAGACTTTGCTCTTGCGGTTGAGGTCGTCGATGTAGGCGGCGGCGACGTGCGCGAAGTTGACCGCGACCACCGAATCGTCCTTGGTGGTCACCGATTCGACGGCGCCGGCCTTGACGAGCTGGGTGAGCCTGCCGGCCAGCTTCCCGGATTCTTCGGTGGTCAGCGCGAACAGCAGTGGTTCGCCGCCGGTGGCGAGGTGCAGGACGAGGGCGGGTTTCGTGTCGGCCATGCGTCCATCGGACCAGCGGCGATCTTGCCCCGGCAAGGGGGTTCGCTGAGGGCGGAGCTACGGTTTTCGCGAAGGCCGGACTCATCCGCGGGGGGTTGGAAGCGAATGCCGCACTCGTTCTCGCTGTCGCTGGCAGCGGTGGACATCCTGCTGGAACAGCTCGGGCTCGGCCGCGCGCCGACGCCGTTCGAGGTCCCGCACGTCGGCACGACGGTCGAGCAGCGCGCGATGATCCGCGACGCCGTCGTCCGCGACCTGACCGGCCGCGGCCTGTGGAGCCGGGGGCGCCTGGACGCGGACGCCGAGCTGGCGCTGGCGACGTTCGTCCGCGGCAGCGTGACGATCAGCGCGGCCGCCGAGCTGGGCGACCGCCACCTGTTCGCCAGGGTGGCGTCCGACGGCCAGTTCGCGGTCCTCGCCCACCAGAAGGAGAACCTGATCGTCTTCGAGGAGGTCCGCCCGACGGGCATCGTCCCGGCGATCGTCGACCTCCTCCCGCTGACCCCGGCCGCACCCGGCCAGTCGGTGACGATCTCCCGCCCGGCCCAGCAGCCCCGCCACCAGCGCCGCGACGACGCGTACGACCCGTTCGCCGACGTCAGCGCCCCGCGCTCGCACAGCGGCAGCGGCGGCCCGCAGGTCCGCATGATCGAGCGGGTGTTCCAGGAGCCGAAGAAGCGCGTGGGCCAGTTCACGGCCCAGACCCGCGGAGCCACGTACCCACCCCTGGCCTGGTTCGACACCCCGAGCGGCCGCTGGCTGATGTCCTCACGGGCAGCCGCGGACGGCCAGCGCTGGATCACCTACGCCCCGGCCGACAACGCCCGCCTGGCCCAGCAGCTGTACGCCCAGCTCGAAGGGCAGTTCTGAGGTCAGGGGAACCGCGCGGGCGCCCGGTGCGTCCGAAGTGAAGATCGGTGAACAGCGGTTGCGCTGGGTGCCCGGCTAGTAGACTCCCGGGTGCACACGCACGGGCGAAGCGATTCGGGGTGGAACAGCGATGCTGATAGCTGACGGCGGGGGCGGCGGCTCGATTTCGGACATCGTCAACCCGCTTTCGTCCGGCGCCATGGGCGCCGCGGTGCAGGCCGCCAAGGAGCAAACCGACCGGCTGGTCGCCGCGGCCGCGAGCGGCGGCTTCAGGATCACGGCGGAGGGCGTGAAGCCGCTCCGGGATGCGCTCACCGCATTGGTGAAGGACCTCGACGGCCTCGGGCACAAGGTCTACGCGCTGGACCAAGCGCCCCAGCTCGGTAGCCACCCGTACGGGCAGACCGTCGCCTCGCACGACCAGAAGAGCGCCACCGAAGCCAGCGGATCGGCGCGGGCCGTGCTGAACCAGCTCCGGGAAGTGGCCACGCAGGCCGACCAGGCGCTGGCCAGAGCAGCCGGGCTCTACACCGGAACCGAAGACGACGCCTTCTCCGCGCTCAAGACCAAGCAGGCCTGAGGTAATGACGAAACTCCTCGTTCGCATCATCCTCCCGCTCGTAGTCGGCGGGGCTCTGCTGGGCGGGTGCACCACCACCAAGGGTGGCACGGCATCACCGGCGCAGTCGCCGTCGGCGGGCGAGTCGAAGCCGTCGGAAAGCACTTCGTCCGGCGGCGGGGGCACCCAGTCGATCACCGACCCCTGCTCGCTCCTCGAAATGGGCGATCTGAGCAGCTACGGCCAGTTCGATCCGCCGGAGAACGGCAAGATCGGCTCGGCCAGGGCGTGCACCTACCAGAAGCAGATCGCCTCGGCGAGCGACAAGTCCATGGTGATCGGGGCGAACGTCCGCGACAACGCCTCGATCGATCAGGTCAGGGACACCGGCCGTGGCGTGGTCGACAAGGAGATCAACGGCCGGAAGGCGAAGGAGTCGCCCGACGGCGCCGCTCCCGGGTGCACCTTGGCGCTGGCCGTCGGTGACTCGTCCCGGGTGGACGTGGAGGTCACGGCGGTCGCCTCGTCGGACGAAGCCTGCCAGGTCGCCGAGGCGGTCGCGAAGGCCGCTGTCGAACCGCGGTTGCCGAAGGGATAGGGGACCCAGATGACCACGCGACAGAGCCCGCGGCCGCCGAAGACCCCGGACAAGACGCCCCAGGAAGTGCAGGACATGGCGCCCGCCGAGCGGGATGCCTACCTGCAGCAGAAGGCCGAAGAAGGCGTCGACCCCAGCAGCTGGCTGTTCGGCCCGATCCAGCAGTGGATGGCCCAGGCGCGGGCGAAGAACCAGGCCCAGCAGATGGGCGACAAGAACGTCAAGGACGCCACCCAGGGCCGCGACGTCGAGTACGTCCAGGGCCTGCACGCCCCGAACGCCGACTACAAGGGCACGGACCACGCCCAGCTGCAGGCGTTCCTCCAGAGCAACCTGGACGTCGAGCAGGTGTCCGAGGTCTCGACCGCCTACCACCAGGTCCACCAGGTCTTCGACAAGTTCGCGCAGTCGATGAACACCGCCGTCAACGCGTCCAAGGGCACCTGGGAAGGCACCGCGGCCGACAACGCGCAGCAGTACTTCACCAGCCTCAGCAAGTGGTCCGACGCCAACTCGCAGAACGCCAAGCTGGCCTCCGAGACCATCTACGACCAGGGCCAGGCCGCCGCCACGGCGAAGAACTCCATGCCCGCTCCCATTCCCTTCAGCTGGACCGACGAGTTCAAGGGCTGGGCGACGTCGAACCCGTTCAACCTGGCCGACAACGTCGACAAGTCCATCCAGAAGCAGAAGGACAGCCAGGCCGCGCACGACGAGGCCGCCGGTGTCATGGCGACCTACGACAAGAACCTCTACGAGGCCGCCTCCAAGCAGCCCGCCTTCGCGCCGCCGCCGAGCTTCAGCACCGGTGGGGGCAGCGGGGATCCCAACGGCACCGGTGACAAGAACGGCATCAACACCCCCTCCAGCGTCAACACGCCGGGCTCGCACTCGGTGAACACGCCGGGCGGCAACGCACAGGGCTTCGTGTCCGGCAACCCCTCCGGGCCGCTCGGCGGGCCGGCCGGGCACAGCTTCTCCGGGCCCGGGTCGACCACCGGGTCCGGGTTCGTCCCGGCCGGTGGCACCACGCCGTCCAGCTTCACGCCCAGTTCGATCCCGGCGGCGTCGACGTCGAACCCGAACCAGCAGTTCAACGGCATGCCGCCGATGAGCCCGATGCCCATGGGCGGGATGAACTTCGGTGGCGACGAGGCCTACAACTCCAAGGTCGGCGGCGGTGGCGGGCGCGGCGGCGGTGGCTTCGGCCCCGGTGGCGCGGGCGCCGGGAACGCGACCGGCGCGGGCGCCGCGTCGGGTGCGGCCCGGCCCGGCGGGATCGGGGCCGCCGAAGCGGCTGCCGGACGCGGTATGGGCGGTCTCGGCGCCGGGACGGCCGGTCGTGGCGGCATGAGCCCCGGTGGTGGCCTCGGTCGCGGCCAGAAGGGCGAAGGCGACGAGGACACCGAGCACTCGCGGCCGACCTACCTGGTCGAGGGTGACCCCGACGAGGTCTTCGGCACCGACATGCGCACCGCGCCCCCGGTCATCGGGGAATGAGACGAAGGAAGGGGCCCCCGCGGGGGCCCCTTCTCAGTAGCGGTAGAACTTCTCCGCGCGGCCCTGCCGCACCAGCTTCAGCCACTGCAGGAACGCCTTCGGGTCCCGCTTCACGCCCACGAAGTACAGGCCGAACCGGACGATCTCCAGCGCGCCGATCTTCCGCATTCCCGGCTGGGACAACAGGTACCCGCGGTTGCGATAGGTGTAGTAGCGCTTGACCTCGTTCTCCGGGTCCTGCGCGTGGAACTTGCCGCCCAGCATCGGCTTGAACTCGTCCGAGCCGTCCGGGTGCAGGTACTTCGTCTTCAGCGACGTGCCGAACGGCAGGCCCGAGCGGGCCAGCCGCCGGTGCAGCTCGACCTCGTCGCCGCGGAAGAACAGGCGCAGGTCCGGCACCCCGACGACGTCCAAAGTGGACGCTCGGAACAGGGCGCCGTTCATCAGCGACGCGATGCCGGGCAGGAAGTCCACGCCCAGCTCGGACTGCGACCGCTTCCACGTCAGGCCGCGGCGCAGCGGGAACGCCAGCTTGTCCGGTGCCTCGATGTTCGACACCACCGGCGAAATCTCCGCCAGGCCCCGCTTTTCGGCTTCCTCCAGCAGGATGGCGAGCACGTTCTCGTCGGCCGGGCGGCCGTCGTCGTCGGCCAGCCAGACCCAGTCCGCGCCCAGCGACAGCGCGTGCAGCATGCCCAGCGCGAACCCGCCCGCGCCGCCGAGGTTCCGGTGCGACGGCAGGTACGTGTACGGCAGCGGGTAGTTCTCGACGACTTCGCGCGCCGAGTCGTCCGGCCCGTTGTCCACCACGACCAGGTGGTCGACCGGCCGGGTCTGGGCCGCGATGACCTTCAGCGAGTCCGCCAGCAGCTCGCGCCGGTGCCGCGTGACGACCACGCCGACGACCGCGCCGTCGGGCAGCTGCCGGGTCTCGCTGGCCATCATTCCCCGCCGTTCGTCGTCGCCACCGGCTCGATGCCGAAGCGGTCCAGGGTTTCCTGGCTCATGTTCTCGAAGGGGTCACGCCCCTTGTACGACGTGAGGACGTCCCGCAGCGAACCGCGTTGCTTCACGTGCCCTTCGTCCATCCACAGGGCCGAGTCGCACAGCTCGAACAGGAACTCGTCCGAGTGGCTGGCGAAGACCAGGATGCCGGAGCGCTTCACCAGGTCCTTGAGCCGGTCGCGCGCCTTGTTCAGGAACGCCGCGTCGACCGCGCCGATGCCCTCGTCGAGGATGAGGATCTCGGGGTCGATCGAGGTGACGACACCCAGCGCCAGCCGCACGCGCATCCCGGTCGAGTACGTCCGCAGCGGCATCTGCAGGTAGTCGCCGAGCTCGGTGAACTCCGCGATGTCGTCGACGCGTTTCTCCATCTCCTTGGCGGTCATGCCGAGGAAGAGGCCGCGGATGATGATGTTCTCCTGGCCGGAGATCTCCGGGTCCATGCCGACGCCGAGGTCGAAGACCGGCGCGATCTTGCCCTCGATCCGCGCGGAACCGCGGGTGGGCTCGTAGATCCCGGCGAGCAGCCGCAGCAGCGTGGACTTGCCGGCGCCGTTGTGCCCGACCAGGCCGACCCGGTCGCCCTCGCGCAGGGAGAGCGTCACGTCGTGCAGGGCTTCGATGATCGGCACCTTGGTCTCGGTGCCGATCTTGCCGCCGACCTTGCCGAGGACCTTCTTCTTCATCGACCGGGTCTTCGCGTCGAAGATCGGGAAGTCGACGAAGGCGTTGTGGACGTCAATGCTGACCATGTGTCACACCCAGTAGGAGACGCGGGCACGGTAGTTGCGCATCGCGACGAGCGCGAGCGCCCAGCCGACGATGGTGATGCAGGCGACGACGATCCAGTTGCCCGGCGTGAACGACTGCCCGAGCAGCGGCGCCCGCACCACCTGCATGAAGTGGTACAGCGGGTTCAGCTGGATGATCGGCAGCACCCAGGAGATGCCTTCGCGCGCCCCGCCGCCGAGGAGCTGGTCCACCGGCCAGACGATCGGCGTGCCGTAGAACAGCAGCTGGATCAGCGAGTTGATCACCTGCGGGATGTCGCGGAAGCGGGTCGAGATGATGCCCAGCAGCAGCGTCACCCAGCCCGCGTTCAGCGCGAGGAGCAGGAAGCCGGGGATGGCCAGCAGGATGTTCCAGCTGAGGCCCGGGTGGCAGAACAGGTTGCCGGTGCAGAGCCCGTCCTTCGAACCCAGCGAGTACGGGTTGTCGAGCGCGCTGAAGAAGATGACCAGCACCACGACGTAGACGATCATGTTGTGCGCCAGCAGCAGCGTCTGCCGCCACACCGTGCGCAGCATGTACACGCTCAGCGGCGCCGGGAGCTGCTTGATCAGCCCCTCGTTCGCGATGAACGTCTCCATGCCCTCGGACAGGCAGCCGCTGATGAAGCCCCACAGGATGAAGCCGGTGGACAGGTAGGGCAGGAACACCTGGATGGGCGAGTGGAACAGCTGCGAGTAGAGCAGCCCGAGCCCGAGCGCGATGACGGCCTGGCTGATGGTGATCCAGAAGGGCCCGATCACCGAGCGGCGGTAGCGCTGCTTGATGTCCTGCCAGCCGAGGTGACCCCACAGCTCGCGGGCGCGGAAACCGGCCTTGATGTCGGCGAAGGCGCGCGAGAACGTCTTGCTGTCCGACGTCGGCGGAGCCGACGTCGCTACGGGTGAGTCTGCGGCCTGAACCGTGCTGGTGGCATGCACGTGGACGAGGGTACCGATGGGTTGTGCGGCGCCCTTGATAGGGCAGTGGCGTCGGGCGGGACCAGGCCCGGCGGGCCAGGGGATAGGGTCGGGGACGGACCGCAGCCACGCAGCGACCCGGAGGTCTCCATGTTCATGCTCGGCGAGCACCCGGTCGGTGCCGACCACCCCCCTCTCGTGATCGCCGAGATCGGGATCAACCACGAGGGCGACCCCAAGAAGGCGCACAAGATGGTCGACGACGCCGCGGACGCCGGCGTCCAGGTCGTCAAGATCCAGACCCACGTCGTCGACGACGAGATGATCCCGAACGACGTCGTGCCCGGCAACGCCGACGAGCCGATCTGGGACATGATGAACCGCGTCGCGCTCACCGCCGAGGACGAGCGCGAGATCAAGGCGCACGCCGAGGAGCGCGGGCTCGTCTTCCTGTCGACGCCGTTCTCGCGCGCGGCCGCCGACCGGCTGGCCGACCTGGGGGTCGAGGGCTTCAAGATCGGCTCGGGGGAGTGCAACAACTACCCGCTGATCCGCCACGTGGCGTCCTTCGGCAAGCCCGTCATCCTCTCGACCGGGATGAACGACATCGCGTCCATCACCCCGGCCGTCGAAATCCTGCGGGCGGCGGGTGTCGGCTTCGCGCTGCTGCACTGCACGTCGCTGTACCCGACGCCGCCGGAGCAGGTCCGGCTCGGCGCGCTCGCCGAGCTGCACGCGGCCTTCCCGGACGCCGAACTCGGGCTTTCCGACCACACGGTGACGATCTACCCGTGCCTGGGCGCGGTCGCGCTGGGTGCTTCGGTGCTCGAACGGCACTTCACGTCCGACATGAGCTGGCCCGGCCCGGACATCCCCGTCTCGTCGACGCCGGCGGAGTTCAAGCAGCTCGTCGAGGGTTCGCGGCTGATCCACGCGGCCCGTGGCGGCTCGAAGCAGATCCTCGCCGAGGAACAGCCGACGATCGACTTCGCGTACGCCTGCGTCGTCACCACCAAGGACGTCGCCGAAGGCGAGACGCTGACCACGGACAACATCTGGGTCAAGCGCCCGGGCACCGGCGAGATCAAGGCGAAGGACTACGAGAGCCTGCTCGGCCGGGCCGTCACGCGGGCCCTGCCGGCGAACACGCAGGTGAGCTGGGCGGACCTTGGCTGAGACCGGGCGGCGTGAGGTCCTCTTCCTCACCGGGACCCGCGCCGACTTCGGGAAGCTGCGGGACGTCATGCTCGCCGTGCAGCGCAGCCCGGTGCTGTCCGCCCGCATCGTCGTCACCGGCATGCACATGCTGCGCAGCTACGGCTACACCGTGCGCGAGATCGAGCTGGCCGGGCTGGAGCGGCTGCACCTGATCCCGAACCAGATCGAGGACGAGCCGATGGCGCTCGTGCTGGCCAACACCGTCCAGGCGCTGGCCCGGCTGGTGCACGAGGAGCAGCCCGCGGCGATCGTCGTGCACGGCGACCGCGTCGAGGCGCTGGCCGGGGCGATCGTCGGGTCGCTCGCCAACGTGCGGGTCGTGCACATCGAGGGCGGCGAGGTCAGCGGCACGATCGACGACGTCATCCGGCACTCGCTGTCGAAGCACGCCCACGTGCACCTGGTGGCCAACGAGACGGCCCGGCGCCGGCTGCTGCAGCTCGGCGAGGAGGAGGACCGGATCTTCGTCGTCGGCAGCCCCGAGGTGGACGTGCTGACGTCCGCGCGGCTGCCCGACCTCGACGAGGTCCGGCGCCACTACGAGATCCCGTTCACCGACTACGGCCTGCTCGCCCTGCACCCGGTGACGACGGAACGCGACCAGAACCGGCGCAACGCGGCCGCGGTGGTCGACGCCGTGCTCACCGACGGCAACTGGGTCGTCATCGACCCGAACAACGACGAGGGCTGCCGCGAGATCCGGGGCGAGCTCGACCGGCTGACCGGCCCCCGGTTCGTGCGCCTGCCCTCGATGCGGTTCGAGTACTTCGTCACCCTGATGAAGCACGCGGCCGTCGTGCTGGGCAACTCGAGCGCCGGCGTGCGGGAGGCGCCCGTGCTGGGCACGCCGTCGGTCACCGTCGGCACCCGGCAGCGCAACCGGGCGATGGCGCCCAGCGTGCTCTCGGTCGAGCCGACCGCGGAAGCCGTCACGGCCGGGATCGGCAAGGCCCGCGCGATGGGCCGGTGCGAGCCGCACACCGAGTTCGGCGAGCCGGGCGCGCACCGCCGGATCATCGACCTCCTCGAGGGCGAGGAGATCTGGCGGCCTTCGCTGTACAAGGCCTTCGTCGACCGTTAGCCGGCGGCGTGCTGCTCGGCCAGGACCAGGTCCGCCGCGGAGTCGATGTCGATCGCCCGCTCGACCGGCACGAACTGGGGCCGCACCTCGGGGATGAAGAACCGCTCGTGCCGGCGCAGGTCGCCGGCGCGGACCAGGTAGATGCCGCCGGTGGGGCGCAGCACGACGGGCAGCGTCTGCCGGGGGGCTTCGAGGTCGGCCCAGTCCCGGACCGGGGCGATCCCGCCGTCCGGCGTCTCCAGGCACACCTTCAGCGGGTGGTGGCCGGCCGACCGGCACATCTGCACGACCGAGCCGGTGGGCCGGCCGGCGTGGATGTCGAGGCATTCGGCGATGTCTTCGGCCGTCCGCAGCGGCGACGTGGGCTGGAGCAGGAGGACGAGGGTGGAATCCGGGACGCCGAGCGTGTCGATGGCGTGGGTGACCGCGGGCAGGGTCCGGCTCGTCGCCTCCGCGAGGTGGGCGGGCCGGTGGACGGTCCGGGCGCCCTCCGCCTCGGCCGCGGCGGCGATGTCGGCGTCGTCGGTGGTGACCACGACGTCGGCGATCCCGGCCGAAACGGCGGTGTGCACGGTGTGCGCGACCAGTGGACGGCCCCGGAACGGCGCCAGGTTCTTGCCCGGCAGCCCCACGGAGCCGCCCCTCGCCGGGACGATGGCCAGCGCGGTCACAGGGGACCCCTTCCGGGTATCGACGGTGGTCTGTCGGCTATTGTCCGTCTGCTCGGCTGCCGCCCGACGGCGGCCCCGGTCACCGATGCCATGGGGGAGCGATGAATCGGACTCAGTTCGCGGACGAAGCTTCCGAACGGCTCGACGACAGCGCCCGCATGCTCCGTGACCTCCTGCTTTCCTACGCGCGCGAGCAGCGCGTCGAGACGATCGCGGTGGTCGGCAACGCGCCGATGCCGCCCGACGCCGGGCGCGCCGCGCTGATCGACGGCAGCGACCTGGTCATCCGGATGACGACGTTCGCGCTGGACGAGCCGGGCGCCCAGCCGGCCTACGGCCACCGCACCGACGTCGTGGTGGTCCACCGCGGGGTCGTCGTCTCGCCGTACACCTTCGCCGACTACACCTCGCGCCTCTACCTGCTGGCCGAGCCGGGCCGGCTGTTCTGGGAACCCGAGACCCTGCCCGACTGGTGGCCGGCGGACCTGGGGTTCGTGCCGATCCCGAACCGGCGGTTCGTGCTGCCGCTGTCCCGGCTCCTCGGCCTCTCGGCGGACGAGCACGTCTGGGCCACCACCGGCACCCTGGTGACGTACATGTGCCGGGAGCTGTTCCCCGAGGCGCTGGTGCGGCTGACCGGGGTGTCGATCGTCGAACGACCCGACCAGACCGACTTCGAGCACGCCTGGGGCAGCAAGGTCGGCGTGACGGCGGAGCACCGGCTGCACGCGGAATCCCGGCTGCTGAGCACTTGGCGTGACTCCGGAAGAATCGAGATCATACAGTGAGTGACATTCACGGGGTGGTTTCGCGGGCGAAAGAGCTCGCCCGCGTGGCGGGGCGGCCGGTGGTCGCGAAGCTGCGGCCGCGGATCGAGAACATCGCGCTGGACCGCATCCGGCCCGAGCTCGACGCGCTGCACTCGGACATCGCCGCGCTCCGCCGGGACGTCGAACACGCCACCAAGGAGCTCGACGGCCACGTGAAGTGGCTCTACGACGAGCAGCGCCGGCTCGCGCCGCACCTCGCCGCGCTGGAAGCGCGCATCGCGGCCTTCGAGCGGCCGGGCTCGGTGGCCCGGATGGCCGAGCGCCTCGAATACGCGCCGGACGAAGCCGAGGAGGTCCGCGCCGAGCACGCCCGCATCCGCGCGCGCCTCGCCGCGATCTCCAAGTACGAAGAGCGGCTGGCCCGCCTCGAAGAGGACTTCGCGGCCAGACGCGAGGTGACGGGCTGAGCACAGCCGCGGCCGCACCGCCCGCCGCGTCTCGGCGGGCGCGTCCGGCGTGGTTGCTGGTGCTGGTCCCGCTGGCGCTGACGGTCGCCTGGACCGGGCTGAACCACGACGTCCGGTTCGTCCTCGGCACGCTGGAGACGGCCGGCCGCGCGGGCCTGTCGCCGTCGGAAGTCTTCGTGCACCGGCCGATGGCGTACCGGCTGGTGCTCGCGCTCGGCGACGTCGATCTGCCGGTCCCCGGCCGCGAGGCCGTCGTGCGGGTGCTGGCGCTGGTCGCCGTGCTGCTGGCGTCGCTGCTGCTGCGCGCCGGCCTGCTGCGCCACCGCCCGGCCCCGGAGGCGACGGCCGTCGCCGCGGCCACGGGTGTCGCGCTGGCGCTGGCCCCGAACTGGGACTTCCTGCAGCCGGAGTGGCTGGCCGCGGTGTTCGCGGCCGGTGCGGTCGGAGCGGCGCTCCGGATCCGGCGGCCGGTGTTCGCCGCGCTCACCGGTGGCGTGCTGCTGGCCCTGACCGTGCTGGTCAAGTACACGACGGCGCCGACCGCGCTGGTCGCCCTCGGTGTCGTCGCGGTGCTCGACCGGCGCCGCGCGTTGCTCACCGGCCTGCTCGCTGTGCCGATCTGCCTGGGACTGTTCGGTTTGACGGTCCTGATCGAGCCGCGGGAGTGGCGGTGGCTCGGGGAGCTCTCCCTGCTCAACGGGGGAAGCCCGCTCAGCCGCGGCTTCGCGGTGAGCGACGTGCGGGCGCTCGTCTCGACGGTGCTGAACGAGGCTTTGGCTGTCCCGATGGTGGCCCTGCTCCCGGTGAGCGTCGCCGTGCTGGCGCGGCTGGCGCCGGGACGCCGGGCGCGCTGGGCGTGGGTGCTCCTGCCCGTGGCGGCGGTCGTCGTCGTGCTCGCGGCCGTGGTACTGCAGGGGCAGTGGTTCCAGTACCACCTCGCGGCGCTGGTCCCGTTCGCCGCCGCCCTGGCCGGGCTCGCCCTGGCCCGCTGGTCGGCCGAGCACGGCGGGCCACCGCGAGCGCTGGTGCTGCCGGGGATCGCGCTCGGCGTCGGCATCCCGATCGTTTCCGCGGCGACGACGGAGTGGCGCCTGGCGCACGGCACGCCCGTCTACGCGGTGCTGGTGGCGGTGGTCGTGGTGGGCGTGCTGGTCGCGCTCAAGGACCGAGGCCGGACGTGGCCGGTTCTGGCGGCGTTGAGCGCGGTGGCGGTGTTCGCGGTGCTGGCGTGGCCGAGCGCGCCCTACTCGTTCGACGCGATCCACGCCGACTACACGAACTCCGAGCGCGTCGCGGCGGCTCACACCGACGAGCGCTTGTTCGCCCCGGTCCGCGCCCGGATCGGCGCGGACGCGCGCGTGGTGTACCTGGCGTTCGGCGACATGGCGTACTTCTTCGGCAACCCGGCCCCCTGCCGCTACCCGGCACCGGTGTTCGTGCAGCGCGGCACGTACCTCCCGGCGGTGCGCGGGCTGGAGAGCTACCGGGAGAACCTGGCCTGCCTGACGCAGCCGGACGCGGAGTACCTGGTGGTGCAGCCGTCCTGGCTGGCGGTGGACCGGCTGCCGCCGGACGTCGCGGCGCAGGTGCGGAGCCGCTTCGACTGCGACCGTGCGCTGCCGGCGGGCGAGCTGACGGTGTGCCCCCGGCGTTGAGGACCGGAGCTGTCCGCGATCGTTCCTAGGGTCGAACCATGACTTCGGAGATCACCCCGTTCCGCGTCGACGTCCCGCAGGCCGACCTCGACGACCTCCGCACCCGGCTGGCCCGCACCCGCTGGCCCGACCAGCCGGCGGCCACCGGCTGGCGCCTCGGGGCGCCGGTGGACTACGTGCGTGAGCTGGCCGAACACTGGCGCACGGCCTTCGACTGGCGGGCGCAGGAGGCCCGGATCAACGGGTTCCCGCAGGCCACGACCATGATCGACGGGACGAAGGTGCACTTCCTGCACGTGGTGTCCCCGGAGCCGGCGGCCGTCCCGGTGCTGCTGACGCACGGCTGGCCGGGCTCGATCGTGGAGTTCCTGGACGTGATCGGCCCATTGACGGACCCCCGCGCGTACGGCGGCGACCCGGCGGACGCGCTGACCGTGGTGGCGCCATCGATCCCGGGCTACGCCTTCTCGGGCCCGACAACCACAGCGGACTGGGACCCGGCCCGGATCGCCCGGGCGTTCGCGGAGCTGATGACCCGCCTCGGCTACGAGCGGTTCGGCGCCCACGGCAGCGACTGGGGCGCGACGATCTCCCGTTCGCTGGCCACCCAGTTCCCGGAGCGGTTGCTGGGCATCCACGTGACGATGCTGGCGTCGGCCGTCGCGCGCACGGAAGCCGACCTCGACGGCCTCGAGGGGCCGGAGCTGGAGCGGGGAAGGCGGTCGCTGGCCAAGGGGACGAAGTTCTCCCGCGAGGGCACCGGGTACGCGATCCTCCAGGCGACGAAGCCACAGACACTGGCGTACGGGCTGCACGATTCCCCGGCGGGCCAGCTGGCGTGGATCGCGGAGAAGTTCCGCTCGTTCTCGAACACGACGGAGGACCTGATCGACCGCGACGACCTGCTGGCCGACGTGTCGATCTACTGGTTCACGCAGACGGCCAACTCCGCGGCCCGCCTGTACGCGGCGGGCGGCTGGGGAGCCCCGGCGCCGGAGAACACGGTCCCGACGGGCGTGGCGGTGTTCCCGGACGACATCGGGCTGCCGATCCGTGCGCTGGCCGAGCGGACGGACCGGATAGTTCACTGGACGGAGTTCCCGAGCGGCGGTCACTTCCCGGGGTTGGAGCAACCGGACGCGCTGATCGGTGACGTCCGCGCTTTCTTCCGGTTCCTGCGCTGAGGAGCGTTCCCCACCACCGCCCGGAGTTGTCCACAGCGGTTGTCCACATCCCCCTCGGTCTGTGGACAACCCCGTGGAACCCTCAGAGGTACTGGCCGGTGCCCGAGATCCCCGGGCCGTGCTCGTGGCCGGGCCCGACTGCACCGGACGGCCCGGCCGGCAACCCCCGCCGCATCTGCTCGAGCTGGACCCGGGCCGCCATCTGCTGGGCGAACAATGCCGTCTGGATTCCGCTGAACAGCCCCTCCAGCCAGCCCACCAGCTGGGCCTGCGCGATCCGCAGCTCCGCGTCCGACGGCGTCGAGTCGTCCGTGAACGGCCGGACCAGCCGCTCCAGCTCGTCCTGCAGCTCCGGCGCCAGTGCCTTCTCCAGCTCGCGGATCGACGTCTGGTGGATCTCGCGCACCCGCGTGCGGGACGCGTCGTCCAGCGGGGCCGCGCGGACCTCCTCCAGGAGCTGCTTGATCATCGTGCCGATGCGCATCACCTTCGCCGGCTCCTCGACGAGGTCGCCCACCGACTCCGGGTGGTCGCCGTCGACGGGGGCTGAGCCCACTGGTGTGCCGTCCGGTCCGACGACCACCACGTGGGGTGAAGAATCCTGGCCCGGGTCACCCGCTGTGAAGTTCGGCTCGGTCATGTGCTCCATCCTGGCTTGCCTTCGACACGCTCCGCGACACCCACGGGGTGTCCGTCTCCGAGCGTAGCCGTAGTCGGGGTTCCCGGTGGCTCTCCACCCAACCCCGGGCGCACGGCGAAACCGCACGTCCGTACGGTGTCCCCATGGCGTTCGACGTCGCTCGTATCCGTGGGCTCTTTCCCGCGCTGGGTGACGGCTGGATTCACTTCGACGGCGCCGCCGGAATGCTGGTACCGGAACAGGTCGCTTCGGCCGTTTCCACGGCGATGCGTGCCCCGGTGTCCGGGCCGGGCGGAGCGTTTCCGGCCTCACAACGCGCGGAAAGCATCGTGACCGCGGCCCGCCGGGCCGTGGCGGACCTGGTCGGGGCCGACCCGGCTGCCGTCGTGCTCGGGCCGAGCGCGCCGGTCATGCTGCGCCGGCTCGTCGACGCGCTCGCCGAGCGCTGGACCATCGGCGACGAAGTCGTCGTGTCCCGGCTCGACGAGCAGGCCAACCTGGCGCCGTGGCAGCGCGCCGCCAAGCGTGTCGGTGCCGTCGTGCGCTGGGGCGAGATCGACATCGAGACCTGCGAGCTGCCCGCGTGGCAGTACGAGCAGCTCGTGTCGGCGCGCACCAAGGCCGTCGCCGTCACGCTCGCCTCCGGGTCCGTCGGCACCCGGCCGGACGTGCCGACGATCATCGAGTTCGCCAAGCGGGTCGGCGCGCTCGTCGTTGTCGACGCCACCTACGCCGCGCCCTTCCTGCCGCTCGACATCAACGCGCTGGGCGCCGACGTCATGGTCGTCTCGGCGCAGGCGTGGGGCGGCCCGTCGGTGGGCGCGCTGGTCTTCCGCGACCCCGAGCTGATCGAGCGCATCCCGTCGGCCTCGCTCGACCCGATGGCCCGCGGCGCCGCCCGGCTGGAGCTCGGCCCGCACGCCTACCCGCTGCTCGCCGGACTCATCGCGTCGATCGACTACCTCTCCGGCCTCGACGACGCCGCCACCGGCTCGCGCCGCGAGCGGCTGGTCACCTCGCTCGGCTCGGCGAAGTCCTACCACGCCGGGCTGCTCGCACAGCTGTCCACGGAACTGCTGTCGCTGCGGCACATCATGGTCATCGGCAACGCCATGCGCCGCATCCCCGCGCTCGCCTTCGCCGTCGCCGGCAAGAAGGCGCCCGAGGTCGCCGAATACCTGGCGACGCAGGGTCTGTGCGCCTTCGCCGACGACGGCACGAGCGGCGTCTTCGCGTCACTCGGCGTCGGAGAAGTGGGCGGCGCCGTGCGGATCGGGCTCGCCCACTACTCCAACGTCTTCGAAATCAACCAGCTGGTGCGGGTCCTCGAAGAACTCCGCTAGGACTTCGCGGCCAGCAGGACCTTTCCGAACACGCTGCCCTCTTCCAGGACGCGGTGCGCGGTCGAGGCCTCGGCCATCGGCACGACCTGGCCGACGATCGGCTTGACCAGGCCGTCCGTGACCAGCGGCCAGAGGCGCTCGCGGACGTCGGCGACGATCGCCGCCTTCTGCTCCAGCGGCCGGAACCGCAGGCCCGCCGCGAACACCGAGGCCCGCTTGCCCAGCAGCGTGCCGACGTTCAGCTCGCCCTTGACCCCGCCCTGCATGCCGATGATCACCAGGCGCCCGTCCTGCTGCAGCGCGTCGACGTTGCGGCCCAGGTAGGACGCGCCCATGTTGTCGAGGATGACGTTCGCGCCGCCGGTCTCCTCGCGGAGCACCTCGACGAAGTCCTGCTCCTTGTAGTTGATCGTGATGTCGGCGCCGAGCTGGCGGCAGCTTTCGAGCCGGTCCGGCGAGCCCGCCGTGACGGCGACCGTCGCGCCGAGGGCCTTGCCGACCTGGATGGCGTGCGTGCCGATGCCGCCGGCGCCGCCGTGGACCAGCAGCACCTCGCCTTCGGTGAGCTTCGCGTGCATCACGACGTTCGCCCACACCGTGCAGGCCACCTCGGGCAGCGCGGCCGCGGTGAGCAGGTCGACTTCGCCCGGCACCGGGAGCAGCTGCCCGGCCGGGACTACGGCCTTTTCCGCGTAGCCGCCGCCGGAGAGCAGTGCGCAGACCTCGTCGCCGACGTTCCAGCCTTCGACGCCTTCGCCGAGTTCCGCGATCGTGCCGGAGCATTCGAGGCCGAGCGTTTCGCTCGCGCCGGGCGGGGGCGGGTAGTGGCCCTGGCGCTGCAGCAGATCGGCGCGGTTCACCGCGCTCGCCGCGACCTCCAGCAGGACCTCGCCGGGGCCGGGCCGCGGATCCGCGACCTCCGTCCACTCGAGAACGTCCGGGTCACCTGGTTCACGGATGGTGATCGCGTACATGTGTCGACTGTATCCCGGGGCGAAACTTCCCGCCGAAAGGCGCATTGACGGACTTCGCATATCGAACAAAGGTGAGCAACCATGTCACTCTTCAGAACGAGAATCCTGCCGCCGGTGGCCATCGCCGCCGGCGCGACGCTGGTGCTCGGCCTCACCCCGGCCGCCGCCGCGAACACCCTTCCCGACGGTCCGGCGCTGGCGAAGCAGCTCGTCAAGAAGGTCGACGTCAACGGCGTCAACCGGCACCTGATCGCCCTCCAGCGGATCGCCGACACCAACGGCGGCACCCGGGCGGCGAGCACCGAGGGGCACAAGAAGTCCGCCGAGTACATCGCGACCAAGCTCGAGGCGGCCGGCTACCAGGTGACCCGCCAGGAGTTCCCGTTCACCTACTCGCAGACCCTCGCCGAGAAGCTGACCGCGGGCGGCCAGAGCGTCCCGGTCATCGCCATGGAGTACACGAAGTCGACGCCGGTCGGCGGCATCACCGCGCCGCTCGCCGTGGTCGCCGTGGACGACACCAGCGGCTGCGAGGCCACCGACTACACCGCGGACGTCGCGGGCAAGATCGCGCTGATCAAGCGCGGCGGCTGCTCGTTCGCGCAGAAGCAGCAGACGGCCGCCGCCGCGGGGGCGATCGGCGCCATCGTCTACAACAACACCGACGGCGCGCTCAACGGGACCCTGGGGGGTCCGGAGAACGCGGCGATCCCGACCGGGGGCGTGACGGCGGCCGCGGGGGCGCAGCTGGCCACGCTCGGCGGGCAGAACGTGACGCTGGAACTGCGGGCCTTCCAGGAGGCGCGGACCAGCTACAACGTCATCGCCGAGACCAAGACCGGGCGCAAGGACAACGTCGTGATGCTGGGGTCGCACCTCGACAGCGTCCCGGCCGGCCCCGGCATCAACGACAACGGCAGCGGCTCGGCGACCTTGCTCGAGACCGCGCTGCAGCTGGGGAGCAGCCCGAAGGTCAACAACGCCGTGCGCTTCGGGTTCTGGAGCTCGGAGGAGTTCGGCCTGATCGGCTCCACCTACTACGTCGACTCGCTGAGCTTCGAGCAGCAGCTCGACATCGCGCTGTACCTGAACTTCGACATGATCGGCTCGCCCAACGCCGGCTACTTCGCCTACGACGGCGACAACTCCGACGGCGTCGGTGCGGGCGCGGGCCCGTACGGCTCGGCGCAGATCGAGAAGACCTTCGTCGACTTCATGCAGGCCGCGCGGGGCGTGTCCCTGGAAGGCACCGACTTCACCGGTCGCTCGGACTACGGCGAGTTCATCGCCGTCGGCATCCCGGCCGGCGGCCTGGACACCGGTGCCGAGGTGCTGAAGACCCCGGCGCAGGCGGCGAAGTGGGGCGGCACGGCCGGCATCGCGTTCGACCCGTGCTACCACCAGGCCTGCGACAACCTGGGCAACATCGACCGGGTCGCGCTGGACCGCAACGCCGACGGTGTCGCCTGGGCCCTCGGCGTCTACGCGACGAGCACCGAGAGCATCAACGGCGTCCAGCCGGGCAAGGCCAAGTCGAAGTCGCTGACGGCGCAGAAGCGCTCGACCCAGCGGTCCCTCACCGCGCACACCGCGGGTGACCCGCACGCCCTGACCGCCTGACCCCCCGGTCGTGAGTGAGAAACAGTGTTAGAACACTGTTTCTCACTCACGACGGGTTGGTCGTCTCAGCCGAGGTTGTTGGTGCCGAAGGTGTCGCAGCGGGCGGGGTCGCCGGTCTGGAAGCCGGTGGTGAACCACTTCTTGCGCTGCGCGGACGTGCCGTGGGTGAACTTCGAGCGGTCGACCTGGCCGCCGCCGAGGTTCTCCTGGATGTAGTCGTCGCCGATGCGGGACGCGGTGTCCAGCGCGGAGTTGATGTCGTCCTGGGTGACGTCGGTGATCAGCGGCTTGCCGCTCTCGGTCGGCGTCGTCGAGGCGTGGTTGCCCCAGACACCGGCGTAGCAGTCGGCCTGCAGTTCCAGGCGCACCGAACCGGACGTCGGGCCGGTGCCGGTGCCCTTGCGCGAGGTGCCGAGCAGGTTCTGCACGTGGTGGCCGTACTCGTGGGCGAGCACGTACGCCTCGGTGAAGAGCCCGCCCTGCGCGCCGAAGCGGGTCTTCAACTCGTTGAAGAAGGACAGGTCGATGTAGACGTCCGAGTCGGCCGGGCAGTAGAACGGGCCGGTGTCGGAGGTCGCGCTGCCGCAGCCGGTGCGCACGCCGCCGTTGAAGAACTTCGTCGGCGCCTTCCGGTAGGTCGAACCGGAGCGGGCGAACTGCTGCGTCCAGTAGTCCTGGACGGAGTTCACGATCGCGACGATCGCGCAGTCGTGGTTCTTGTTGGCGTCCGCGCCGGTCTTGCACTCGCTCGACAGCTTCGAGTTGTCGACCTGCTGGCCGGAGCCGACGCTGCCGAGCCCGCCGCTCAGGCCGCTGCCGCCGGTGGTGACCCCGCCGAGCTGGGACAGCACGAAGTAGATGATCAGCCCGACGACACCGAGCCCGCCGCCGCCGAGCGCCACGCGGCCGCCGATCCCGCCGCCGCCTCCACCGCTTCCGCGCAGGTCCTGGACTTCGGAAGCGTCCAGGCCGGCGTCGTCGTCGAATCTCACCCGCAAATGTTAACGAGCCTGGGTGCGGCCGTCGCGCTGACGGGCGCACCCAGGCTTGTACCGAGGTATGTCTTCTGTCGAGCGGTCGGCCGCTTCCGGGGCCGGCGTTCAGGCGCTGTCGTCACGGCTTCCGAGGCCGTGACCGGATCCAGGCCCGACCGACGCCGTATGCGTGAACGCATGGAAGCCCGCTCAGTAGCTGTTCACAGTCGCGACCAGCCCGTTAGAAGTCCGTTCCGGTCGCGGGGACGCAGCTGGCGGTCAACCGCGAGAATCACCCGCCACGCAACCACCTGACCTCTCCTGGCGGGGAGCCGGGCCGGCACGTCGCCGTCGCCGCGCCGTCTACCCTGGCCGACGTCCGCCGACAAGCAGAATGCGCCTTTCCCGGCCGAGTCTCAACCTTTTCGTAACCCCACCTTCGGGCGAAGTTGGCACGGCATTTTCACCGACACCGAATCGGCCGTGCGCCGCGCGATCCCTTGATCAGCGTTCTAGGCTGTCTTATGAGCGAGGAGCGGCCTGTGCGTTGGTTGGACGATGCCGAGATGGCGGCGTGGCGCTCCTACATCGTGGCGACCCTCCTGCTGCGGCAGCGCCTGCACCGCGAGCTGACCGACTGCCACGACGTGTCGCTGACCGACTACGAAGTGCTCGTGTGCCTGCAGTCCCAGCCCGGCTACCGGATGCGGATGTCGGAGCTGGCGATGTACATGGGGGTGTCGAAGAGCAAGCTTTCGCACCAGGTGGCCAAGCTGGAATCGGCGGGCCTGGTCCGGCGCGCGCGTGACCCGGAGGACAAGCGCGGCGTGATCACGGAGGCGACCGACGAGGGCCTGGCGCTGCTGGAGAAGGCCGCGCCGACGCACGTGGAAGGTGTTCGCGAACACCTCATCGACCTGCTGACCCCCGAGGAGCAGGCGACGATCGCCGTGGCGTTCGAGCGCGTGCAGGCGCACCTGCTGGCGACCGAAGGCTGAACCCGGGCGCCGCGGCGCCCGGGTTCTCAACGCGGTAGCGGTGGGATTCGAACCCACGGAGAGGTTGCCCCCTCGCATGTTTTCAAGACATGTTCCTTCGGCCGCTCGGACACGCTACCCCTGCCCACGAGGGTAGCCGACGCACTCTCGGGCAACCTGGGGCCCGCCGGGGACGTGTTCCCCGCATGAGGCCGCCAGGGGACGATCCGGACGGTGCCCTGCGCCGCAGCGCCCTGGTCGGGGTCTTCGGTGGCTTGCTGCTGCTGGCGCTGCTGCTCGCCGGGGTCTTCGGCGTCAAGACGTACGACCAATCGCGGTCGCAGGTCCTGGTGGGCCGCGTGACGGCGGTGGACGACGGGCGGCAGCGGATCTCCGTGGCCTACACCGTACCGGACGGGAGCCCGGTGACCAGGACCTTCTCGACCCGCAGCAGCAAACGCGGCAGCCACCCGGCGGGGGCGGCGGTCGGCGTCCGCTACTGGCCGACGACTGGCCGGGTCGTCCTCGACGGCGGGCTCCCGCCGGTGGCCGGCCTGGTCGTCGGCGCCGCGCTGCTGCCGATCGCGGCCGCCGGCTTCGTCGTCTCGCTGCGGCGCAACCGCTCCCGGGCTAGCTCCAGCTCAGCGTGAGGGCTGCTCCTTGCGCCCGGCCCGCTTCCGCGGCCGGGGTGCGCGTCGCCGGGTCCAGCGGGTTTTCGCCGACCGCCGCCTGCGATGCCTCGTCCGGGGTGATCAGCGTGACCTCCGCGCCCGCCGCGCGCAGGTCGTCCAGGACCTCCAGCAGCGGCTTCTCCATCGGCAGCGGGGCGTCCGCGCCCAGCGGCGAAACCACCGTCACGCGCGTGTACCCCGTTGCGTAGTCGGCGTTCTCCGCCGACCGGACGCCGCCGTCGACGTACCGGCGGCCCTCGATCGTCACCGCCGGCCAGACGCCGGGGACCGCGCAGCTCGCCGCCACCGCGTCGACCAGCGGGACGCCGGACTCGCGGTCGAACCGGCGGGGCTCGCCGGTCTCCGCGTCGACCGCCACGATCACCAGCCGCTGCGACGGCCACTCGTGCACCGGCAGGCGCGCCTCGATCACCGCGCGCCGGTCCGCTTCGGACACCGTTTCGGCCGCCAGCGCCAGCTTCCCCACCGCGCGGCGCACCTCGGCCGGGTCGCTCGCGCCGGTGACCGCGCCGCCGAAGTCGGCGGCGAACTTCTCGAAGTCGATTTCGGCCGGGATCTCCGCGGTCTGGAGCGCCGGGTCGGCCTGGCGCGCGTACAACTCGGCCAGCGGACGGCCGCTCGCCACCTGCGCGGCCACCACCGACCCCGCCGACGTCCCGACGAGCAGGTCCGCGCCCGTCAGGTCCTGGCCGTGCTCGGCCAGCCCCGCCAGCAGCCCTGTCGTCCACGCGATCCCGGCGACTCCGCCGCCACCCAAAACCAAAGCCTGTCCACCCATGCGACCAGGCTAGCGAGGAGGTCCGACAATTTCCGGCGCACAGCGTGACCCGCAGCCCCGTGGTTCAGGGCTGGCGCAGGGCTTTCGCCGCGATCCGCGCCCGCACCTCCGGCCGCCGCAGCGGCGGGACGGTCGACGGCGGCTGGCGGCGCTCCGGCAGCTGCTCCAGCAGGCGGGCGGTGATCTCCGTGATCTCGGCGACCGCCGCCTCGAAGGGCTCGCGCGTGGCGTCCGAAAGCGCCTGCACGCCCGTCACCTTGCGGACGTACTGCCGGGCCGCCGCTTCGATCTCCTCGCCCGTCGCGGCCGGCTGGAGTCCCCGCAGGGTGGTGATGTTTCGGCACATGCCGCCCAGGGTACGTCGCTCCGGAGCCCTCGATCACACGGTCGGGTAGGGCCGGGCCGTCGTCGTTGACGCCCGGACCAGCGCTGGGCAATGTCGGGGTAGTGCCTCTCAGACCGCGTCCCTTCCGCTCCGCCCGCGCCGAACCCGGCATCCTCGAAGACGAACTCCCGGAAACCCCGATCCCGGAACAGGCGTGGCCGCGCGTGCGCGCCGACGAGCTGGTCACCCTCGTGGCACACGTCTTCGCCGCCCACGGCCTCCCCGAAGTCCGCGCCCGCATCGCGGCCGAAGCGCTCTGCCACGGCGATCTGACCGGTTCGCCAGAAACCGGCGTCGCCGACCTGACCCGCGTGCACCTGCCGATGCTCGAGGACGGCCTCGTCGTGCCGCACGCCGAGCCGCTGATGATCGCCGACCGCGGGGCCGCCGCGCTGATCGACTACCGCCGCGCGCCCGGGCTGTGGGCGGTCGGCGACGCGATGGACCGGGCGGTGACGCGGGCCGGCCGCTTCGGCGTCGGACTCGTCTCGATGCGGGGGATCGGGCCGTTCGGCCGCGCCGGGCACCACGCCGCGCGGGCCCTGCCGCACGCGATGATCGGGCTGGTGCTCGCCGCGGGTGGCGAGCCCGGCTCCCCGGTGAACCCGCTCGGGATGGCCGCGCCCGGCGGGGCGTACCCCGAGTTCGTCTTCGACATGGACCGCCCCGGCTCCGAGGCCGCCGGGCTGACGCTGCTGGTCGAGGTCCTCGCCGGGGTGCTGTCCGGCGTCGCCGACCACGAGCACGACACCGGCCTGCTGGTGCTGGCGATCGCGCCGACGACGCTGCGCAGCGCCGACGGCTTCTACCGCGCCGCGAGCGCGTTGTTCGGCAGCATGCTGGGCTGGGAAGGCGGCGCGCCGATCCGCTACCCGGGCTGGCGCGAGGCGCAGCACCTCGAGCAGTGCCGGGCCCTCGGCGTGCCCCTCGCCGGGCCGGTGCGCCGCGAGCTGGACACCCTCGCGGCCTCGCTCGGCCTCCCGCCGCTGACCAGCGTCGGTTAGTGCACCAGGACGACCTTGCCGCGGTCGGGGCCCACCGCGACGACGTCGCCGTCGGTCAGCTGGCGGCCGCGGCGGGTCTCGACCTCGCCGTTGACCGTGACCTCTTCGGCGTCGAGCAGGTCCTTGGCGTGGGAGCCGTCCTCGGCCAGGCCGGCCAGCTTGAGGAACTGGCCGAGCCGGATCGGCTCTCCGGTGATGGGTACGTCGACGGGCTCGCTCATGCCCCGCATCATGCCGCCTCAGGTGCGGGCGGTCGTCTGCCGGTAGAGCGCGAGGACGTCCGTGTCGAAGTAGCTCGAGTACGACGTGTCGGCGTCGTCGCCGCCGGACTCGAAGCCGCCGATGACGCCGATGACCGTGCCGAGCCGGGTCTTCGGGTTCTGCTGGGTGACCCACGGGCCGCCGCTGGTGCCGGTCGGGAAGCCCGCGCAGTCCACCCGCAGCTGGAAGGTGTCCTGCTTGCTGGTGGTGTTCTGGCAGACCGCCGGGACGTCGGAGTCGTCCGGGTAGCCGGTGAGCGTGATCGGCTGCTCGAACGCGGTACCGGTGGCCAGCAGGTTGGCGCCGACCAGGCTCTCCAGCGTCTTCGTCGTCCCCGCCTGGTGGGCGGTGGCGAAGCCGACGTCGAGGTCCGGGTCCGACGAGGAGCTCCAGCCGGCCGCGACCCGCTCGTCCGACACCGTCCAGTAGCCGAACGGCGCGATCCCGTCGTGGTAGGCGGGTGCGAAGGTGAGGCCGGTGAAGTAGCCGCCGCCCTCGCCGTCGTGGATGCAGTGGGCCGCGGTCAGCAGCACGTCACCCTGCTCGCTGTGCACGACGCTGGCGGTGCAGTAGTGCGCCCCTTCGGCGAACAGCGCGCCGACCGCCGGGCTGGACACCGCGGGCAGGTCGCGCGCCGGGGTCGCTTCGACCGTGGCAGTCACCGGCGTCGTCGCTTCCGCGGGCTGGAGCTGCCGGACGGTGGCGGCGACCACGACACAGGTGACGCCGAGCAGGACGATCGCGGCGAGGGTGAGCAGAACGGCCGGCCGCCGCACGTACATCGCCTCCTCGTCTTCGGTGCTGTCGACCACATCACCATAGGACGACGCAGCGGCACAATCAGCACACCCACAGCAAGCTCACAGCCGCTAGCATTCGCTACTCAGGAGTAACCACCGGACGGCGGGAGGGCCGATGAAGCGGTTCGCGGACAAGGTCGTGGTGATCACCGGAGCGGGTTCGGGCATCGGCCGCGCCCTGGCCTGCGAGTTCGCCCGGCGCGGCGCCCGGGTCGCGCTCTCCGACGTCGTGACCGCGAACGCGGAAGAGACGGCGAAGCTGGCCGGCGGCAACGCCCGCGCGTACACCTTGGACGTTGCCGACCGCGCCGCCGTGCTCGCGCACGCCGACGAGGTCGCCGACGAGTACGGCCGCGTCAACGTCATCGTGAACAACGCGGGCGTCGCGCTCGGCGCGACCGTCGAGGAGATGACGTTCAAGGACTACGACTGGCTGATGGGCGTCAACCTCGGCGGGGTCGTCAACGGCACGAAGGCGTTCCTGCCGCACCTGATCGCTTCCGGCGACGGGCACGTGGTCAACATTTCCAGCGTGTTCGGTTTCGTCGGCGTGCCGACACAGAGCGCGTACAACGCGGCGAAGTTCGCCGTCCGCGGATTCACCGAAGCGCTGCGCGAAGAAATGCTGATCGCGCGGCACCCGGTCGCGGTCAGCTGCGTGCACCCCGGCGGGATCAAGACGAACATCGTGCGTAACGCGCGGAGCATCGCCGACGACCAGGAAAAGGCCGCGCAGGGATTCGAGCGGATCGCCCACACCACACCGGAGAAGGCGGCGCAGACGATCCTGCGCGGGATCGAGCGGAAGTCGGCACGCATCCTGATCGGACCGGACGCTTACGTCATCGACGCCATTCCGCGGGTGCTCGGCTCCGCTTACCAGCGGCCGCTGGCGGCACTCGCGCGGCTCGGGCTCAAGCAGATGGACGGCTGAGGCTTTCACTCAATGGAGTTGCGTTTCGGACAGGACCGTCCGAAATGGTCCAGAATGCGTGAGGTCCGCGAGCCCCGTCCCGGAGGTCCCCGATGCTTCGCACCGCACCGCGCAGTGCGACCCGTTCGTCCAGCGACCGCACCGCGGTGGAACTGCTGGACCGCACCGGCATCGTCGCGGCGAGCCTGCCCCGGCGCCGCCGCACCGACGACGAAACCCCGGCCGCCGAACCGATCTACACCCGGCCGCCGGTGTGCGACCAGGACCTGCGCCCGAAGTCGGTGGTGATCCGGCGGCGGACCCGCACCTGGCTCGGCGGCGGGGCCGCGGTGCTGCTCGTCGCGGCCGGGTGGCTGGGCGGCGGCCTGTTCACCGGCAGCCTGTTCGCCCCGGCGCCGGACGGGGACGCGGCCGCGCTGGACACGCGCCCGGCCGTCGCCGCGGCGCCCGCGCCGGAGCCGCCGGCCCCGCAGGCGCCGGTCGTCGTCACGCCGGCGCCGAAGACCGTGTACGTGCCGGTGCCCGCGAAGCCGGCCCCGAGACAGGCGCCGGCGCAGGCGAAACCGCAGCCGAAGAAGCCGGTGCCGGACGACCAGGCCGAGGCCCGGGTCGACCTGCCGACCTCGTCGGCCCCGCCGTCGGCCACCAACCCGGTGCAAGCCTGGGTCAGCGCGGCCGAAAGCATGATGCAGCGCTACGGCGGACGCTGACCTCAGGCGCCGGACCAGCGGTATTCGTGCTCCGGGCGGCCGGTGGCGCCGTACCGCAAGCGCATCTGGACCGTCCCCGACTCCGCCAGCGCGGTGAGGTACCGCTGCGCCGTCGCCCGCGCCATCCCGAGTTCCCCGGCGACCTCCGCGGCCGAGAGCGGTCGGCCCGCCTTGCGCAAGGCCTCCGAAACCAGCCTTGACGTCGCCGTCGACTGGCCCTTCGGCGCGGACGTGCGGTCCTGGTCGTGCAGCACGCGGTACGCGCGGTCGACGTCGTCCTGGGCCAGGGCCCGGTCTTCGGCGAGCAGGCCGCGGAACCGCGCGTACGAGGTGAGGCGTTCCGCGAGCTGGCGGGTGGTGAACGGCTTGATCAGGTAGTTGAGCGCGCCCGCCCGGATGGCCGCGGCGACCGACGCGCTGTCGGTCGCCGCGGACAGCACGATCGTGTCGGTCTGCAGCTCCGGCAGCACCGCGAGCCCGGACTCGTCGGGCAGGTAGACGTCGAGCAGGACGAGGTCCGGCGAGAGCTCGCGGACGCGGGCCCTGGCCTCGGCGGCGGTGTGCGCGGTGCCGACCACCGCGAACCCGGCCACCTCCTCGACGAACCCGGCGTGCACGCCGGCGACCCGGAAGTCGTCGTCGACGATCAGGGTGCGGATCATCCGTCCTCCGTCAGCATTCCGGGCAGTTTGGCGACGAACAGCGCGCCCGTCTCGCCTTCGCCGGGGTCGGCCAGCCAGACGTCGCCGCCGCGGGCGCGGGCGGCCTGCCGGGCCAGCGCCAGGCCCAGGCCGTGGCCGGGCGCGATCTTCGTCGAGACGCCTTCGTCGAACAACGTCCGCCGCAGATCCGCCGGCACCCCGGGCCCACTGTCCACAACGGACACATGCAGGGTGCCGTCCTCGGCCAGCAGGCCGACTTCGACCGTGGCCGGCCGTCGCGGGCCCATCCGCGCGGCGTGCAGGGCGTTGTCGACGAGGTTGCCGATCACGGTGTTCGCGGCGATCGGGTCGGTCACCGTCGACGGCACCCAGCTGTCTTCGGCGAGCTTGAGGGCGAGGCCCTTTTCCTGCGCCTGCTCAGTTTTCGCGACGAGCAGCGCCTGCAGATAAGGGTCGGCGACCGCGTCGCCCAGCTCGCTCGGCCGCGCCGACGACGAGTCCGTCAACGTCTGCAGGTACTCGACGGCCTCGGTGTGGTGGCCGAGCTGCAGCAGCCCGTACAGCGTGTGGAGGCGGTTGGCGAACTCGTGCCGCTGGGCGCGCAGGCCGTCGGACAGCGCGCGGATGCCGTCGAGCTCGCGGGTGAGCGTGTCGAGGTCGGTGCGGTCGCGGAAGGTGAGCACGGTCCCGATGTCCCGGTCGTCCAGCCGGACCGCGCGCGAGTTGATCACCAGCACGCGATTCCCGGCCACCGCCAGGAGGTTGTCGACCGGACGACCTTCGGCGACGGCCTTGTGCAGCCGCGGGCTGAGCTCGAGCTCGGACATCGCCGCGCCGATCGGGAGTTCGGTGCCGAGCAGGCGTTCGGCTTCGGTGTTGCGCACCGAGACGCGCGTCGCCTCGTCGACGGCCAGGACGCCTTCGCCGATGCCGTGCAGCACGGCTTCGCGCTCGTAGAGCAACTCGGTGAGCTCGTGCGGTTCGAGGCCGTGCGTGACGCGCCGCAGCCGCCGGTTCAGCAGCGCCGACGCGCCCGCGCCGAGCAGCAGTGCGCCGCCGGCGAACAGCAGCGTGCTCACCAGGAGCTGGTTGAACGCGCCGATCGGCTGGGCCACCTCGAACCCGACGCTCACCTCGCCGACCACCCGGCCGCGGCCGGCCGTCCAGATCGGCGTCTTGCTGCGCACGGACAACCCGAGTGTCCCGCTCTGCACCGCGCTGACCTCGTCGAACCCGGCGAGCGCGCGGTCCGGGGGCGTGCTGACCGGCTTCCCGATCTCACTCGGCGTCGGATGCGCGAGCCGGATCCCCTTGTCGTCGGTGATCACCACGAACAGCGCGTCGTTGACCGTGGTGACGGCCAGCGCGCGCTCCTCGAGCGCCCCGCCCGGGATCTTCGCGGCGGCGTTCGCGACGACGACCGGGTCCGCCGCCACGGACTTCGCGATGGCCAGAGCGCGTTGCCCGTACTGCTCGGTGAGGGTGGACCGCAGCAGGACGCTGACCAGGGCGACCCCGAGTCCCACGACCAAGGCGACCACGCCGATCTGCAGCAGCAGCACCTGCCTGCTGAACCGCATGCGCGGGAAGAGCGCCCACTTTGGCATGGCTCGGAACCATACCCCCTGGTCAGCGGGGTGCGCTAAATGAGCAAAACATGCATAACGCGCACTTGCCACGCAGAACGTCGACAAGCTTCACGCGGCCGCTACGCCTGCTTAACGTCCCTTCCCAACGTGAGCCCCACCACGTGACGAAGGAGTCACTCCCCATGGTTCCCCCACTGATCGAACTCACCGGAGCCACCAAACGGTTCCCGAGCGGGTCCGGTTCCGTGCACACGGCCGTCCGCGACCTGACCATGACCGTGCAGCCCGGCGAGTTCGTCGCCGTCGTCGGCCCCACGGGGTGCGGCAAGTCGACGACGCTTTCGCTGGTCTCCGGGCTGCAGCCGCCGTCCGCCGGCCGGGTGCGGGTGAACGGCGAGGACGTGAAGTCCATTCCGGACGGTGTCGGCTACATGTTCCAGACCGACGCGGTGATGCCGTGGCGCTCGGTGCTCGACAACGTCGCTTCCGGCCCGCGCTTCCGCGGGGTGCCGAAGGCCGAGGCCCGCGCGCAGGCCGTCGACTGGATCGCCCGCGTCGGGCTCGCCGGGTTCGAGAAGTACTACCCGCACCAGCTCTCCGGCGGCATGCGCAAGCGCGTCGCGCTGGCCCAGACCCTCGTCACCAAGCCGAAGATCATGCTGATGGACGAGCCGTTCTCGGCGCTGGACGTCCAGACGCGGGCGCTGATGCAGGACGAGCTGCTGCGGTTGTGGTCCGGTTCGGGGGCCGCGGTGATCTTCGTGACGCACGACCTCGACGAGGCCATCGCGCTGGCGGACAAGGTCGTCGTGCTGACGACGTCGCCGGCCACCGTGAAGGACGTCTTCGAGATCCCGCTGGACCGGCCGCGGAAGGTGGAGGACCTGCGGCTGACCGAGGAGTTCCGCAAGCTCTACGCGGACATCTGGGAATCACTGCGCAGCGAGGTCGACAAGGCCCGTGAGAAGGGAGCGAACCGTGTCGCTTGAGACCCCCGCGGCGCCGGCCACTTCGCTGCCGGTGCTGGAAACCGAACAGGACATCCTCACGAAGGCCAAGCGGGCCACGTCCCGCCGCAAGCGCAACACCTGGCTGCTGCGGCTGGCGCTGGTCGTCGTCTGGCTGGGCAGCTGGGAGCTGACCGCGACCTACTGGATCGACCCGTTCTTCTACTCGAAGCCGTCCCGGATCTGGCAGCGGCTGGTCGAGTGGGTCACCAGCGGCACCGACTTCGGCTCGCTCTGGTACCAGCTGTGGGTCACCGTCGAGGAAGCGCTGGTCGGGTTCGCGATCGGCGCGGTGGCCGGCGTGATCTTCGGTGTGATCCTCGGCCGCAGCCAGTACCTGGCCGACGTGCTCGCGCCGTTCATCAAGGCCGCCAACGCGGTGCCGCGCATCGTGCTCGCCTCGCTGTTCGTGATCTGGTTCGGGCTGGGGCTGGCGTCGAAGGTCGCCACCGTCGTGGTGCTGGTGTTCTTCGTGGTGTTCTTCAACGCCTTCACCGGTGCCCGCGAGGTGGACCGCAACCTGATCGACAACGCGCGCATCCTCGGCGCGGGCCGGATGCAGGTGATCAAGGCGATCGTGCTGCCGAGCGCGACGTCGTGGATCCTGTCCTCGCTGCACACCGCGTTCGGCTTCGCGCTGATCGGCGCGGTCGTCGGCGAGTACGCCGGGTCCAAGGCCGGCATCGGCTTCCTGATTTCGAACGCGCAGGGCACGTTCGATTCCGCGGGCATCTACGCCGCGATGATCATCATCACCGTCGTCGCCCTCCTGGCGGAGTGGGGCATCGGGAACCTCGAGAACCGGCTGCTGCGGTGGCGGCCCTCGATGTCCGCCTCCAGCCAGACCGTCATCTGAGTCATCTGAAAGGACCGAATCGATGAGGATTCGCCGGATCGCCGTCGCGGTCACCGCGCTGACCGTGGTGGCCGGGCTGACCACCGCGTGCCAGGACTCCCGCGTCGCCGCCACGGGCGAAGGGGGCAAACCCAAGGTCACGATCATGGTCGGTGGCCTGGAAAAGGTCATCTACCTGCCGGCCATGCTGACCCAGCAGCTCGGCAACTTCGCCGCGCAGGGCATCGACGTCGAGCTGCAGAGCGAGCAGTCGGGCGCCAACGCCGAGACCGCGCTGGTGGCTGGCCAGGTCCAGGGCGTGGTCGGGTTCTACGACCACACGATCGACCTGCAGGCCAAGGACCAGTGCATCAAGAGCGTGGTGCAGCTGGCCAACATCCCCGGTGAGGCCGAGGTCGTCGGCACCGCGCACGCCGATCAGATCAAGAGCTCGGCCGACTTCAAGGGCAAGAAGCTGGGCGTGACGTCGCTCGGGTCGTCCACCGACTTCCTGACGAAGGCGCTGGCGGCCAAGGCGGGCGTCGGAGCCGACCAGTACACGCCGGTGAAGGTCGGCGCCGGGCAGACGTTCATCGCGAGCCTGGACAACGGCGGCATCGACGGCGGCATGACGACCGACCCGACGATCGCGCAGCTGACCAACACGGGCAAGGCGAAGGTGCTGTACGACCTGCGGACGGAAGCGGGCACGAAGGCCGCGCTCGGCGGGTTGTACCCGGCGTCGTCGCTGTACATGAGCTGCGACTTCGTGGACCGGAACAAGGACGCCGTGCAGAAGCTGGCCAACGCGTTCGTGGCCACGCTGAAGTGGATCGGGGAGCACAGCCCGGAGGAGATCGCGGCGAAGATGCCGCCGTCCTACAGCGGTGGCGACAAGGCGCTGTACATCAAGTCCGTCAAGGACAGCATCGGGATGTTCAACAAGGACGGCAAGATGGACGCCGCCGGCGCGAAGAACGTGCTCGAGGTGCTTTCGAGTTTCTCGAAGAACGTGCAGCCGAAGAAGGATTCGATCGACCTGTCGAAGACCTACACGACGGAGTTCGTCGACGCGGCCGCGAAACAGGGCTGAAGCCCCGCTCACCTGACCGGGCGGTAGGTGAGCGTCATGGACCCGTGAAGGCCTCTTTTCCCCCGCGGAGGCCTTCACGGGTCTTTTCCGCTCAATTCCGGCAAATGGTGAGTATTTCCCGGAATGTGAAGACCCTTCGAAAGTAGCTACCTTCTTTTCGGGGCGGCTCCAACACTGGTGACACGGTTTTCCCGGTCCCCATCGGTGAACGGAGTCCCCCATGTCCAGGTTCCTCGCGTCGCGCACGGTTCGCGTGCTCACGGCGGCCGCCGCGGCCGCGGCCGGCCTCGCCGTCTCCGGTACCGCCCACGCCGCGGTCGAGTATGGCGCCCACTTCCACGGCCACCAGTTCTCCGGCGGCAACTGGGGTGGTTACGTCAGCTTCGGCAGCTTCACCACGGCGACGGCGAGCTGGACCGAGCCGTCGGTGACGTGCAACTCGAGCAACGACCTGTTCGCACCCTGGGTCGGCATCGACGGCGACGGATCGTCCACAGTGGAGCAGACGGGTGTCGAGACGGACTGCTCCAGCGGCCGCCCGGTGTACTCGGCCTGGTACGAGATGTACCCGGCCGCCCCGGTGTACTACAGCGTGTCGGTCAGCGCGGGCGACCACATCACGGCCACGGTGACCCGCACGGCGACGAACACCTACCGCCTCGACCTGTCCGACACGACCAAGGGCTGGTCGAAGTCGACGACGAAGTCCCTGACGTCGAGGCACGCCTCGGCGGAGGCGATCATCGAGTCCCCGACGGACTCGTACCCGTCGATCTCCGGCGGCGTCAAGTTCACCGGGGTCAAGTTCAACGGAACGAACCTGGCCTCGACGAGCCCGTCGGGCCTGAACGCCGACGACCGCGGCACCTACACGTGGATCCCGGGCGCCATCGGCTCGGACGGCCAGAGCTTCACCATTTCGCGCCACTGAGTCATTTCCAGCAGCGTCACTTCAGGTTGTTGATCGCCCAGGCGACCACCATCACCGCCAGCACCAGCGACACGACCGCCTGCAGCATCATCGTCATCTTGGCCCAGATCCGCAGGGGCATGACGTCGGTGGGGCTGAAGGCGGCCGCGTTGGTGAACGAGAAGTACAGGTAGTCCAAATAGGACGGCTCCCAGTCCTGGTGCGCCAGGCCCGGGTCGGCCATCTGCGGGAACTGCAGGTCGGGGAACTCCGCCCGGCCCGCGGCCCGCCGGCCCGGGCCGCCGCGGTCGAACTCCCAGTACCACAGCGAAAACGCGACGATGTTCGTCCAGTACACGATGCCGCCGGTCACCAGGACCGCGCCGGCGCGGTCGCCGATCGTGCCGGTGGCGATGTCGTAGACCAGCGATACCGCGGAGAACGCGTTCACCGCCGTCACGGTCGCGACGAGCAGCAGGGAGATCACCCGCTCGACCGCGCTGAACTGGGTCATCCGGCCCGGGTTGGCCAGCAGCAGCGCGACGACGAGCAACCCGGACACCGCGGGCAGCAGCCACCACGGGTTCAGCGCCATGTCGTCGGGCAGGACGACCTGCAGCACGAGCGTGGCGACGACCACGCCCATCGCGGGCCAGCGCGTCTCGCCGGAGGTGCGACGGCGCCAAGCGGGAAGGGCCTCTTCGGTCACCGGCTCACGTTAGGTCGCCGCCGCCGGGCGCGCCAACGCTCGCCGCGCCCGGCAGTTTGCGGGCCACGTCCGTCCGCGACCGCGCGCCCAGCTTCCGCAGCACCTTCGCCACGTGCTGCTCGACCGTCCGCGGCGAAAGGAACAGCCCGTCCGCGATCTCCCGGTTCGTCCGGCCCTCCGCCAGCATCCGCGCCACTTCGCGCTCCCGCGGCGACAGCTCGCTGCCGTACCCACGCCGTCCGCGTTGCGATGGTGCCCACGCGCCGTGCTCGCGCAGCTGGTGGCGGCAGCGGCCGGCGTCGCGGGTCGCGCCGAGCTGCTCGTACGCCTCGGCTGCCGCGGTCAGCTCGTCGACTGCCGACCGGTTGCCCGCCGCGAGGCGGCACATCGACGCGCGTTCGCGCATGGCCGTCGCGGGGTAGGGCATCGGCAGGGCCGCGTAACCGGACGCGGCTTCGTCGAACAGAGTCGCTGCGGCCAGGTGCTTGGCCCGCGCCTCCAGCAGCACCGCCCGGCCCGCCACCAGCGCCGCCGTGGCGACCGGTGCGTCGCGGCCCTCGATGCCGCGCGCGAACGCCTCGACGACGTTGTCGGCTTCCGGCCAGCGTCCGGCGCGCGCGTACGCCTGCGCCGCCGCCGGGACCAGCGCCGCCGCCCAGATCCAGACGCCCTTGCGGCCGGCCGCGGCGACCGCCGTGTCGGCCGCCGCGCACGCGCCGTCGACGTCGTCGGTCGCCAGCAGCACCGAGATCAGCACCCCGGCCGCCGACAGCACCACCGGGATCGGGCCGCGGTCCGGCGCGTGCACGCTCGCCGCGGCCAGGTGCCGTTGCGCCGCCGCGAACTCGCCGCGCACGGCCGCGAGCCCGCCGAGCACCAGCGACGACTCCATGACGATCGGGCCGAGCTCCGGGTAGCTGTCCCGCAGCTGCTCGGCGGCTTCGGCGAGGCCGGTCCAGCGGCCGCGCACCCAGTCCAGCCGGACGCGGGTGCCCTGGATCAGGCCGATCGCGTACAGCGCGCCGGCGTCGGTCGCGCGCCGGACGCCTTCGGTCACCAGCCGTTCGGCGCGGTCGAGGTGCCCGGCCCACGACTGCCCGTCGGCGAGGTTGCACCACAGCCGGGCCAGCTGGACGCGTTCGGCGACGGTGCCGACCGTGTCCGACAGCGCTTCGAACTCCGCCCACGCCGAGCCGTCGCCGACGTGCGACGCGGCGGCGATGCGGTCGGCGGTCAGCGCGAGCCGCAGCTCGGGGTCTTCGAGCCGCTCGTACACCTCGCCCGCGCGGGCGCGCCAGGCTTCGTGCCACGCCAGCGGCGTCAGCCCGTCGATCGGCTGGGCGAGCAGCGTGATCCCGCGCGCGGCGAGGTCCGGCCGGTCGGTCAGCTCGCCGACCGCGCGCTCGACCTCGAGCCGGCCGCGGCCGAGCCCGCCGGTGGTCCGGACCAGCAGCATGCCGAGGCTCAGCCGGATCGACCCGCGGACCGACGGCGGCAGCGTCACCTCTTCGAGGACGCGTTCGAGCGTGCCGAGCACGTCGGGGCGGAACCCCCGAAGCGCGACCTGGCTCAGCTTGCCCGCCACCCGCCCGATGTCGGCCTGCGCGGGACCGGGCTCGGCGAGCACCGACTGCAGGAGGTCGATCGCGCGGGACGTCTCGCCGCGGGTGATCGCCTCGTCGGCGGCGGCTTCGGCGTAGTGTCGCCACTGGTCGACGCGGCCGGCCGCACGGGAGTGCCGGGCCAGCAGGGTGAGCGGCGGGGACGGCTGCGCGGCGAGCACGCGGATCGCCTGCGCGTGCAGCAACGCGCGTTCGGGACCGCTCACGGTGTCGTAGACCGCCTTGCGTGCCAGCGGGTGCCGGAAGCCGTACCGGCCGTCGCCGACTTCGCCGAGCACACCGCCGGAGAGGGCGGCGAGCAGCGCGCTGCGGAGGGCGTCGTCGGTGAGCCCGGCCAGCTCGCCGAGCACGGCGGCTTCGGCGCCGACGCCGAGCACCGCGGCCGCGCCGGCCAGCCGGACGGCGTGTTCGGGCAGCGCGGAGAGCCGTTCGGTGACGGCTTCCCGGAGCAGCACCGGGACTTCGAGGTTCTCCAGCAACCGGTCCGAGAGCACCTCGCCGACCGGGAGCCGGTCGGCCGCTTCCTTCAGCGCCCGCAGCGTTTCCTCGGTCACGAACGGGATCCCGGCGGTGCACTCGTGCAGCTTCGCGGCGAATTCGTCGGTGACGCGGGGCAGGTCGAGGATGTCGGCGGCCAGCTTGCGCACGGCCGTGACGTCGAGCGCGCCGAGCGCGACCCGGGCGGAGTGGACGGCCGGGTCGGTGCGGAACGGCGCGCCGAGGGGACCGGGCCGGACATCGGTTGCCGACCGGTAGGTGGCGACCACCGCCAGCTCCGGCGGCATCGCCCCGGCGAGGAACCGCACGAGGTCCCGGGTGTCCTCGTCGGCCCACTGGAGGTCGTCGATCAGCACGAGCGTGGGGCCGCACGCGACCAGCAGCTCCCGCACCGCGCGGAACACGCGGTGCCGCTCGGCGACCGGGTCGGCGAGCGGGTCCGGCCGCGGGGGAAGCGCTTCCGCGAGTTCCGGCAGCAACGGCCGCAGCACGCCGGCGACCGGGCTGAGCGGCCCGAGCGGACGGTCGCCCACCGCGCGAAGCGCTTCCAGGACGGGCCCGTAGGGAAAGGGTTCCCGCAGCGGCTGGCAGGCGCCGGTGAGGACGCGGCCGCCGTCGAACTCCTTGCGGCGGCCGATCTCCGCGAGCAGCCGGGTGCGGCCCATCCCCGGCTCGCCCTCGATCAGGACGGCGGCCGGACGCTGTTTCAGCACGGCGACGATGGCGTCGAGCTCGGTGTCGCGGCCGGTCAGCCGGGCGGGTCCGGACCGGACGGATACCGAGGTGGGGCGGGGGGCGGTCAGCCACATATGACCTCCTCGACGCGCACCGAAGACCGTGCGCGGGAGCCTAAGCAGCGCCGATCCGTCCGTAAACCGTTCACCGAATACGTGGTCGCTGCGGTTGTCACACGTCCGCCTACCGACCGTCACCGGTTTGCTGCGGGAACCGGGGGTATCGGGTCACCCTGCGTGCGAAACCCCGGCCGATCGCACGTTCGAACGTCGCTTAACGCGTTCGTGTACAGCAGATGGCTACTGAAAGTAGTTCACGGAAACCCTACTTACGGACCTGTCCGACCGGGTGACACGCGGGGCTTGAGCCCGGCTGGAGCAGGGGATACGTCCGCGGTGAATGCGTATACCCATTCGCCGGGCGCCCGGATTGCACCGTAACGCCCACGCCGGGGACGCTCACCTGGGGGAGTACCACTGCGTGGCCGGTGCGGAGCCGCGCGTAACCACCTAGGGAGAAGCATGAAGATCGCGAGACTTCTCGGTGCCGCTGCGACCGCGGTGATGGCGACGGGCGCGCTGGCCGCGACCGCCGTTCCCGCGTCGGGCCAGGACCTGCTGAACCCGGACATCGTGCCCGCCATGCAGCGCGA
The DNA here is from genome assembly GCF_000716785.1 of Amycolatopsis vancoresmycina. GTDB lineage: Bacteria > Actinomycetota > Actinomycetes > Mycobacteriales > Pseudonocardiaceae > Amycolatopsis > Amycolatopsis vancoresmycina. The sequence continues at coordinate 44,075 of NZ_JNYY01000002.1, read as the reverse complement.
CCTGGGCCTGACCCACGACCAGGCGCTCACGCGGCTGAAGAACGAGGATGTCGCGAACCGGGTGACCGAATCGCTCACCGCGGCACTCGGCGACGCGTTCGGCGGTGCCACCTACAACGCCGCCACGGGCAAGGCGCACGTCACGACGACGAACGCCGGGCTGGTCGCCAAGATCCGCGAAGCCGGGGCGGAGGCGGAGGTCGTGCGGTTCAGCGCGCGCCAGCTCAACTCCACTGTGGACCGGCTGAACGCCGCCGACAAGGCCGCGCCCGCCGCGATCACCGGCTGGGGTGTCGACGACGCCACCAACCGCGTCACCCTGGACGTGCTGCAGGGCCAGCGGGCCGCCGCGGACGCGTTCCTCGTCAAGTCCGGTGTGGACAAATCCGCGGTGACGATCCGCGAAACGGCGTCGGCACCGACCACCTACGCCAACATTCGCGGCGGCGACGCCTACTACATCGGCGGTTCGGCGCGCTGCTCGGTCGGCTTCGCGACCACGACCGGCTTCGTCACCGCCGGCCACTGCGGTGCGCTCACCGGCGGCGGCTCGCTGACCGGGTCCAACGGCGCCGCGCTCGGCAGCTGGATCACCTACCGGTTCCCGGGTGTCGACTACGCGGCGGTCCGGACCAACAGCAGCTGGACCCCGGTCGCGCAGATGAACAACGGCACCGCGGTGCGCGGGTCGTCCAACGCGGCGACCGGCACGTCGGTCTGCAAGGCCGGCTCCACCACCGGCTGGACCTGCGGCACCATCGGCGCCAAGAACCAGAGCGTCCGCTACTCCGAGGGCACGGTCAACGGCATGACCGCGACCAACGTCCACTCGGCGGCCGGTGACTCGGGTGGCGGCTTCATCGCCGGCAACTACGCGCAGGGCGTCCTGTCCGGCGGCAACACGTCCGTGACCTACTTCTACCCGATCGCCGGCGCGCTCTCCGGCACCGGCACCACGCTCAAGACCAGCTGAGGTTTCCTCCAGGACAGCGAAAGGGCGGGTTTCGGGCGCCTCCAGCGCGCCCGAAACCCGCCCTTCGTCCTCGCCGCGGGAATGGGAGGTTCAGGGGTCAGACGTTGCTGATCTCCTCGATCAGCCCGTCGACGTCGAAGTGCGCGCTCTCTTCGCCGAGCGGCACGAGTTCGGTGGACGCGTCCAGGAAGGTCCGGACGTCCTCGACTTCGAGCTCGAACGACGCATAGCCGTCCGGTGACTCGATTTCCAGGGTGAGGAAGTCTTCGTCTTCGGAGAGGTCCGGGCGGATCCGGACGTCCCCGAGCCCGGCCGGCTCGTCGAGCCCGGCCACGAGCAGGTCACGCGCGAAGGTCCACTCGATCCACCGGCCCCGCTCGGTCCGGAAGGACACGGTCACCGCGAACGGCTCGTGCGAGTGGTAGGACAGGCGCGACAGGACGGGCGTGGTGCTCTCGTTCAGCAGCACGAACTGGCTCTGGTGTACGGCGTCGGTGTGCACGGCCCCTCCTGGAGTCTCGCGGTCGGTTCGCGCGGCGCGAACTGTTCGGCAAGGAGATGACCAGGGGCTTCGGTCATGACGAGGAAAGTCCGACGTTCACTTGATCGGTTGCATCCGTCCATTGTGGTGTAACACCGGGCACATACCCCTTGCGTTCGGGCGGCCACGGCTGGTGACGGCGACCTACGGCTCCAGCGGCAGCGTGAGCCCGACCTTGACCCGGTCCATCGCCACGCTCGTCGTGAAGTGCCGGACGTTCGGGTTGTCGAAGAACATCCGCCGGGTGAACGCCTCGAAGCCCGCCATGTCCGGGCACGTCACGATCAGCACGAAGTCCGCGTTGCCGGTCACGTAGTAACACTGCTGCACGCAGTCGTCGGCGAGGATCTGGCGGCGGAACGCGTCGAGGACCGCCAGGTTCTCCCGCTCCATCTCGACCATCACCACGAACGTCATGCTGAGCCCGAGCGCCGCCGGGGACAGCACGGCCACCTCGCGCTCGATGACGCCCGTTTCGCGCAGCCGTTTGATCCGCCGTTGCACCGCCGCGGCCGAGAGCCCGACCTTCGCGCCGATGGTTTCGGCGATGGTGCGGGCGTCGGCCTGGAGGCAGGCGAGGATGGCGATGTCGAGCTGGTCGAGGTCGGGTGTCGGCACCTCAGCAGGCTAACCGGCACCCCCGACAATCCGCCCGCGTTCACCCCTCCGTGATGTCGCTCACTACTCCCTCCGGGGGGAAGATGAAACAACTTTCTTCGTGACCTGGAACACAACTGGCCGGTCTACCAGGGGGTAGCCCATAGAAGTGGTAGACCAGCCGGTCGCCCGCCTACCCGCCGGCGTGGGGAGGCTCTCCCGTGCCCGCACCTGCCGCCGTGTTGACCGGCCTCGGTTCGTGGTTGCCGACGAAAGTCCTGGACAACCACGAAATCGCCGCCCGGCTCGACACCTCGGACGAGTGGATCCGGACCCGCACCGGGATCCGCGAGCGCCGCGTCGCCGGGCCCGGGGAGTCCACTGTGGATCTTGCGGTGGCGGCGGGCCGCGAAGCGCTCGGGGGCGGCTCCGCCGACGCCGTCGTGCTCGCCACCGCCACGCCCGACCAGCCCTGCCCGGCCAGCGCGCCGCAGGTCGCCGCCCGGCTCGGGCTCGGCACCGCGGCCGCATTTGATGTCAACGCCGTGTGCAGCGGCTTCGTCTACGCGCTGGCCACGGCGGCCGGGTTCATCGCGGGCGGCCTGGCCGAGCGCGTGCTCGTCGTCGGCGCGGACACCTTCACCACGCTCGTCGACCCCAACGACCGCACCACCGTCCCGATCTTCGGCGACGGCGCCGGCGCGGTCCTCCTGCGGGCCGGCGACGCCGACGAGCCCGGCGCGTTCGGGCCGTTCGACCTGCACAGCGAGGGCGAGCACGCCGAACTGCTGTGGGTCGAGGCGGGCGGCGCCCGGAAGCGGCTTTCCGACACCCCGGCCGACCGCTTCCTCGCGATGCAGGGCACCGCGGTCTTCCGGCACGCCTGCGCGCGGATGGCGGAGTCGTCGCGCACCGTCCTGGAGCGCGCGGGCTGGATGGTCGGCGACGTCGACCGCTTCGTCGGGCACCAGGCGAACATCCGGATCCTCCAGGCGACGGCGAAGCAGCTCGGGATGCCGGCCGACGCCGTGGTCGCCAACATCGACCGGGTCGGCAACACCAGCGCCGCGTCCATCCCGCTCGCGCTGGCCGACGCCCGCGCCGATGGGACCCTCGCGCCCGGCCACCGCGTCCTGCTCAGCGCGTTCGGCGCGGGCCTGACCTGGGGTTCGACGGTGCTGCGCTGGCCGGATCTGGGTCAGCTCTGAGGGTCCAGGTGGGCGTCACCGCTTGGCGGCCGCGCAGCTCAAGCTCGCCGTGCTTCTCCCAGTAGGCGGCTTCGCTGGGCAGTGCCGCGGAGACGACGGCGTCGCTGGCGAGGACCCGTGACGGGACCGCCTTGGCGAGCTCGGTGAGCCGCGCGGCCTCGTTGACCGCGTCGCCGATCACGGTGTATTCGAGCCGGCTGCTGGTGCCGAGCTGCCCGGCGAACACGGGCCCGCTCGAGACGCCGATGCCCAGGTCGAGCTCGCCGGCCTCGCGCACGGCGTCCCGGATCGCCCGCGCCGCGGCCAGCGCGGCCGTCTGCGCGTCCGCGAGCCGCGTCGGCGCCCCGAAGATGCACAGCGCGGCGTCGCCCTGGAACTTGTTGACCAGCCCACCGCGCGCGTTGACCGCGGAGACGACGACGGCGAACAGCCGGTTCAGCTTCCCGACCAGCTCCTCCGGCGGGGTGCGGTAGGCGAGCGCGGTCGAGTCGACGACGTCGACGAACAACGCCGTGACCTCGCGGACATCGCCCGAGAGGGAGGCACCGTATTCGAGGGCGTGCCGGGCGACGTCGGCGCCGACGTGCCTGCCGAACAGGTCCCGCATCCGAGCCTGTTCGCGCAGCCCGGCGGAGAGCTGGTTGACCGACGTCTGGAGCCGGCCGATCTCGCTGGAGTCGTCGACGTCGACCGTGACGTCGTTGTTGCCGCGGGCGATCTCGTCGAGCGCCACGCGCAGCCGGTGCAGCGGCGCCGCGACCGCCCTGGCCAGCAGCGCGGTGCCGATCGCGCCGACGCCGAGTCCGATCACCGACAGCATGACCAGGCTCGCGGTGTGGTCGCCCGAGCCCAGGTCCGGCGGCGTGGCGACGAGCAGCACGCCGACGAACGGGACGCCGCTGGCCAGCGCCCAGGTGACGATCAGCCGGGTCAGCACGGTGACCGGCAGCGACCCGCGCGGCGGCAGGACGTCCAGCGCGATCGTCATCACCGGCCGCGCCACCCACTCGGCGGCGAGGTAGGTGAGCCCGACGGTGGTGAGGCCGCCGAGCCCGATCACGGTCGCCATGCCGACGGCGTCGTCGCCCGAGCCGAGCACCCCGGCGAGCACGGACAGGACAACGGTCCCGATGAGCCACAGCGTGCCGCTGACCAGGGCCATGTCGACGGGCAGCCGCAGCGCGCGCCGCGCCTCGCTCTCCGACGGCGGGCGGCCGAGCACGAACCAGATCGCGGTGCGCCGCTGCAGCCACGCCGTCCACAGCGTCCCGGCGAGCAGCGAGCCGGCGACGATCCCGGCGGCGGTCAGCCCGAGCAGCCAGCCGCGGTCCCCGACGTCACTGGGCAGGCCCTGCAGCAGCAGGAGCAGCGCGACGACGCCGGAGCCGGCGACGCTCGAGCCGATGCCCAGCCCGGCGAAGCCCAGGCTGGTGCGCAACACCACCCGGACGTTCTTCACGGCGATCTTGCGCACGGACTTGATCGTACGGCCGAAAATGCGTGGCCACCGCCGGTGGCCGCTGGTTACCGTGCGGATCATGGAGCCACTCGGCCAGGACGAAATCCGGGCCTCGTTCGTCAACTGCACCCGAGGCGAAGCCAAGGGGGTCACGCTGCCCGCCCCGCCGTCGGAAATCCCGTGGGACCGGCGCGAATTCCTCGGCTGGCGCGACCCGAAGGCACCGGCGCGCGCGTACCTCGTGCTGCCCTACGGCGGCGAGGTGATCGGGCTCGCCCTGCGCGCGGCCGCGCCCCCGAAGTCCCGGCTGCGCAGCAACATCTGCGGCTTCTGCACCACGACCCACGGGCTCGCCGACATCACGCTGTTTTCGGCGCGCCGGGCCGGGAAGGCCGGCCGCGAGGGCAACACGCTGGGCACTTACGCGTGCGGGAACCTGGCGTGCAGCCAGTACGTCCGCGGCGAGCTGAAGCCGGACGTGCCGCAGCCGTACGAATCGCTGACGGTCGAGGAACGCGCCGGGCGGCTGGAGGAGAAGCTGCACAAGTTCGTGGCGCGGGTGCTGGAGTCGCGTTAGAAGCGGTACCGCACGATGTGCGCGGTCCGGGCCAGGGCCGGGAAGACCTTCAGCATCCGCAGCTGGAACCGGGTGATCGGGCCCATCCTGGCCAGCACGTCCGGGCTCGCCCAGTGCCCGGCGTCCAAAGCGGACTCGAGGGTCAGGCCGCAGCGCTCGAGTTCACGCGGGTCGTTGACACCCCAGTAGAGCGTCGCCCCGCCCTGCGCACCGGCGTGTTGATCTTCTGGCTCTTGATGGCGCCCCGGCTGAAGAGGTCGCAGATCAGCTCACCGGAGGGGAACTTCGCGGCCAGCCGCCGGAAGAGTTCGGTGCCGGTCTCGGGTTTCAGGTACATCGTGAGGCCCTCGGCCACGATCAGCGCGGGCCGGTCCGACGGCACCCGGTCGAGCCACCCGAAGTCGGTCACCGACGAGGCGATGTGCGACTGGTTCGGCGCCTTCGGGTAGAGCTTCTCGCGCAGCTCGACGACCTCGGGGTAGTCGACTTCGTACCAGTGGACGGTCTCCGGCGGTGCGAGCCGCTGGAACCGCGTGTCCAGGCCGCAGCCCAGGTGCAGCACGATCGCGTCCGGGTGGGCGCGCAGGTACTCGGCGGCCCAGTCGTCGATCGGCTTCGCCCGCAGGACGACGGAGACCGCGCGGTCGGGGGAGATGCCGATCTTGGTGAAGTCGTGGTCGATCCGGCGGACGGCGTCGTCGGCCGCCTTGTCGCCGAGGATCGGGTGCGCGCTGCGGTAGTCGAGCGCTCGGCCGTAGAGGGTGGCCAGGTTGGTGGCCTTTTCCGCGGTGAAGTGGACCTTCTCCATCAGCTCTCCTCCGCGGCGTAGTCGTGCGCGTAGGTCTTGGCGTCCACCAGGTGTTTGAGCGTCAGCTCGCGGGCCGCGGCCGGGTCGGAACGGCGGATGGCGTCGAGGATGGCGCGGTGGTCGGCGACGGCCTTGCGGATCTGGCCCGGCAGCCGCAGCGCGGCCCGCCGTTCCTCGCCGACCAGGGCGAGCACCGACCGCAGCAGCCCGGCGACGTCGTCGTTGCCCGCGTTCTGCGCGATCACCCGGTGGAACTCGGCGTCGGCGGCGATGACGTGCAGCATGTCGCCGTCTTCGGCGGCCTGCGCCATCTCGGCGACGTTGTCTTCGAGGCGGCTCACCGTCCGGGCGGTCGCGTGCCGGGCCAGGCGTTCGGCGAGGGTCGGTTCGACGGTCGCGCGCAGGTCGAAGAGCTTCTCGACGAGCTGGTCGTGCTCGGTGAACCAGGTGCGCAACGGCTGTTCCTGCTGCTCACGGACGTAGGTGCCGGAGCCGGCGCGGATCTGGACGTACCCGATGGAGTCGAGCACCCGCAGCGCCTGGCGGAGTGAGCCGCGGCTGATGCCGAGCTCCTCGCAGAGGACGCGCTCGGCGGGCAGCCGGGAGCCGGGCGGCAGGTCACCGGAGTCGATCCGGGCCCGCAGCCGGTCGACGGTCGCGCTCCAGACCTGCTCGGTGTCCACGGCCTCATCCTGTCAGCTCGCGGAAACTGTCGGGGGTGGCTGTCATGATCACGGCATGGACCACTTCGAGGCGTGGGTGCGCGGCTGGGCGGTGTCCCGGGCGACCCCACCACCGGTCCCGGAGCCCGACGGCTACCGGGTCGACGTCGGCCTGCCCGGGCACCGGGTGCGGTACCTGCTGCGCGCACCGGCGGCGGTGTCCGCGCGGGCGGCCGCGGTGGCCTCGCCCGGCACGTGGCTGAAGACGTGCGGCCCGCGGGCGGAGGTACTGGCGGGCTTGACTCCGGCGTGGACGGCGGGGGAGACGGAGTACCTGATGGCGTTCGACGGGCCCGTGCCGCCGGCCGAGGCGCCGCCGGGCTACTCGGTGAGGGTGACCGCCGACGGCCCGAGGTGGGACGTGCTGGTCTCGTCCGGCGCGGCTCCGGCCGCCCGCGGCCGGGTCGCGGTGGCCGGCGGGGTCGCTGTGTTCGACAAGATCGAGACGGAACCGGAGCACCGCCGCCGCGGCCTCGGCCGCGTGGTGATGCACCGCCTGGGCGAGGCGGCCGGTGCTCGTGTGGGCGTGCTGCTGGCCACGGCCGCCGGGCGCGGGCAGTACCGCGCGCTCGGCTGGCGCGTGGTCTCCGACGTCGTCCCGGCGCACGTTCCGGAGGGAGCGGCATGACAGCGCGGTTCAAAGACCTCGCCCTCGACGCGAACGACCACCAGGCCCTGGCCGACTGGTGGTGCCGCGCGCTCGGCTACGTCCGCCGCGACTCGCTGACCGGCGGCACGCGCCCGGACGACTGGCCGGTCCCGATCGTCGATCCCGTCGGGAAGGGGCCGCTGATCTGGCTGAACCCGGTGCCGGAGCCGAAGGCGGTCAAGAACCGCATGCACCTGGACGTCTTCGGCGACCCGGCCGAACTCGTGGCGATGGGCGCCACCCTGGTCCGCGAGCGCGGCGGTGACACCGAGTGGGAGGTGATGGCCGACCCGGAGGGCAACGAGTTCTGCGTCTTCACCCCGGAGGTGACTGTCTGACCTGACACATCTGCGTCGCGGGAGCGGCCCACGATGCTTAGGCTCCGCACGTGATTGCTTCATGACGTGGTGGCACGCGCTGATCGTCGTGGTCGCCGGGATCTGGGCCGGGACCATCAACGCCGTCGTCGGTTCGGGGACGCTCGTCACCTTCCCCGTGCTCGTCGCGCTCGGCTATCCGCCGGTGACGGCGACGACGTCAAACGCCATCGGGCTCGCGCCCGGCACGCTCAGTGGTGCCTGGGGCTACCGGCACGAGCTCAAGGGTTACTGGCCGCAGGTCGTCAAGTTCGGCGTCGCGTCCTTCCTCGGTGCCATCGGCGGCACCATCCTGCTGCTCTCGCTGCCGAAGGACGCCTTCGAAGCCGTCGTGCCGGTGCTGGTCGGGCTCGCCGTGATCCTCGTGATCGTGCAGCCGAAGGTGTCCGGCTGGGTCGCCAAGCGGCGCGAAGAGAACGGTGAAGAGCACAAGCCCGGGCCGCTGCTGATGTTCTTCATCTTCCTCATCGGCATCTACGGCGGGTACTTCACCGCCGCGCAGGGCGTGATGCTGATGGCCGTGATGGGGATGCTGCTGTCCGAGCCGCTGCAGAAGCTCAACGGCGTGAAGAACGTCCTGGCTGCGGTGGTGAACGTCGTCGCCGGGGTGATCTACGCCTTCGTCGCGCCGGTCAGCTGGGCTGTGGTGCTGTGGCTGGCCGTCGGCTCGACCGCCGGCGGCTTCCTCGGCGCGAAGATCGGGCGGAAGCTGCCGCCGACGGTACTGCGTGGCGTCATCGTGGTGATCGGTGTTGCCGCGGTGATTCAGCTGGTGGTCAAGCAGTTCAGCTGAGTTCGCGGAGGAACGTGGTCCAGGCTTCGGCCGGGAGCGCCAGCTCTCCGGACGTGGGCGCCTTCGAGTCCCGGACGCCGACCAGCTCGGTGTTCAGCGCGACCTCGACGCAGTCTCCGTTGTTGCCGCCGCTGTAGCTGCTCTTGCGCCAGGACCGGCTGTGGGAGGTCATCGCGTTTCGTCCTTCGCTCGGTCGTACTCGCTTGCCAAGGCGGCAAGCCACTCCCGGGATTGTCCTCCACTCAGGGCACGACCGGCCAGTTGCTTGAGCACGTGGCGGTATATCTCCAAGTCGGCCGCGTCCTCCAAGAACAAGCTCGCGGTCTGGTTTTCGACGTAGGCCACGGGCTGGGTGTCGTTGTAGCGCATGATCCGGAAGGCCGCGCCGAGCACACCCGCCGGGCAGGCAGTCTCCGGCACCACCCGGATCACGCAATGCTCCGACGAGGCTGTCAGTACGAGGTGGAGTATCTGCTCGTGCATGACCTGATCCTTGGCGACCGCCGCCCGGACTGCGGCCTCCTGGATGTAGAACGTGAACCGCGGCGGATCCCGCCGCCGCAACAACTTCTGCCTGCTCAGCCGGGCTTTCACCCGGAGATCGATACCGCTCTCATCGTGGAGACCGAACCAGCGGAAAACCGCGCGGGCGTACTCCTCGATCTGCAAGATGCCCGGGATCACCTGGGGCTCGAACATGATGATCTCGGTGGCCTGCGTTTCCGTGACGATCAGCGACCGCAGCTCGTCCGGCAGCTGCTCCCGATGCGGCCGGATCCGGTACCCGTCCGTCTGCTCGCGCACCAGATCCAGCACCCGCACCACGTCCTCGCGAGAAGCCCGGCAGCTCGCGAGGTACATCGTCACGTCCAGCTCGGAGTAACCCCGGACCCCGCTCTCCATCCGCGAAATCTTGCTGGCCGAACACCCCAGCAAGTCCGCGAGATCGGAAAGCAGCAGCCCGGCGCCGACGCGAAACCGCTTCAGCTCGTCGCCGACTTCGCGGCCCGTCGCCGACGAATCGCGGTCTCGCTCGCTCATGCCGGGAAAGCTAAGCCGTCCCCCGCGGGGAACGGCTCAGCGCCACGGCAACATCAACCCATCGGACGCCGCCTTGCCACCGCGGCAAGCTACTGCCGGAACTCCCGCGCCGCAGCCAAGAACAGGTCGTTTTCCTCGCGGGTCCCGATGGTCACGCGGACACCATCGCCCGCGAACGGGCGCACCACCAGCTTGCGGTCCAGCGCGTGCTCCGCGAACGGCACCGCGTCGTCACCCAGCGGCAGCCAGACGAAGTTCGCCTGCGTCTCCGGCACCTGGTAACCCGCCTCGATCAGCGCGTCCCGCACCCGGCCGCGTTCGGCGACGATCTCCTTGCAGCGCTCCAGCAGCTCGTCGGCCGCGTCCAGCGACGCCAGCGCGGCCACCTGGGCCAGCATGTTCACCGAAAACGCCACGTACACCTGGCGAAGCGCGTCCGCGATCGGCTCGGGCGCCACCGCGTACCCGACGCGCAGGCCCGCGAGGCCGTACGCCTTGGAGAACGTCCGCAGCACCATCACATTCGACCGCGTGCGGGTGTACTCGACGCCGTCGGGCACTTCGGGGTCGGTGACGAACTCCTTGTACGCCTCGTCCAGCACCACCAGCACGTGCTCCGGCACCGAAGCCAGGAACCGCTCCAGTTCGGCGCGGCGGACCGCCGTCCCGGTCGGGTTGTTCGGGTTGCAGACGAAGACCACGCGCGTCCGGTCGGTGATCGCCGCGCGCATCGCGTCGAGGTCCAGCTCCTGGCCCTCGGTGATCGGGACCTTCACCGAGACGGCGTTCGCGACCTGCGTGACGATCGGGTACGCCTCGAAGGAGCGCCAGCCGAAGATGACCTCGTCGCCGGGCGCGCACACCGCCTGGATCGTCTGCTGGCACAGCGACACCGAGCCGCAGCCGATGGCGACGTGCGCCACCGGCACGTCCAGCTCGCGGGCCAGCCGCTCGCGCAGGGCCTGCGAACCGGTGTCCGGGTAGCGGTTGATGCCGGCCGCGGCTTCGGCGATCGCCTGCGCGACGCTCGGCAGCGCGCCGCCGGGCACCTCGTTGCTCGCCAGCTTGATCGCGCCTTCGATCGTCCGGCCGGGGACGTATTTCGGCAACGATTCGAGATCGGCACGCGGGGACACGGACGGCATCTTCGGCGCTCCTGGAAATCGACGGGACGACCCGGTCACCGTATCTTTTCCGCCGTCCGCCCCGCGACTCCCTTCCGGCGGACTGTGTGCGGGCCGGGCTTCCTCCCGTTCACCTCGAAGTGATTGAGTGAACGGATGACGTCGACCTCCACCGCGGACTACCAGCGCACCGACGGCCCCACGTTGCGCCTGACCTTCTCGGAACCCGAAGGCGCGCTACGCGGCGGCCTGGTGGTGCTGCACGAGGCCGACGGCGTCACCGACGGGGTGAAACTGCTGCTCGCGAGCCTCGCCACGGAGGGCTGGCTGACCGTCACCCCGCACCTCGACAACGACCACCTCACCCAGCAGGACCTCCTCGACGCGACCGACCTCACCCTGGCCTGGCTGGTCGAGCGGGGGGTCCAGGGCGACCTGCTCGGCGTGATGGGCTTCGACCTGGGCGGCACCGCGGCCCTCGTCGTCGCTTCGCACCGCCGCCTCGGCGCGGCCGTGAGCGTCGGCGGGCAGCAGGCCGCCGAGCTGCCCGCGCTGGTCGAGATCGCCGGGAAGCTCACCAGCCCCTGGCTCGGCATGTACGGCGACGCCGGCGACGAGGCGGGCGGTGCCGACGTCGAGCGCCTGCGTGACGCCGCCGCGTCGGCGAAGGTCGCCACGAACGTCGTCCACTACCCGGGCGCGAACCACCGCTTCGACGCCGACCCGGGCGCGGCCGCGGAGGCGTGGCAGCGCACGTTGAACTGGTTCGACGCGCACCTGCGGTAGGTGTGGGCGGTCCACACCGCCAGCCCGGTTTCCGTGTCGGTTCGAACCACAGTGACATCGCGATCCGAGGGATTAGGCTCGGGACGTGACGCACACCGCCGACGCCCCCGAAGTGCTCTGGCGCCCCGAGCCGGGCCACGTTGCCGACACCAAGATCGACGCCTTCCGCCGCTGGCTGCGCGCCGAGCGCGGCGTCGAGGTGGACGACTACCGCTCGCTGTGGGAGTTCTCCGTCGACCGCGGCCCGGACTTCTGGGCGGCGGTCGCGGACTTCCTCGGCGTCCGCTGGCACGACCAGCCCGGTGACGTGCTCTCCGGCGGGATGCCGGACGCCGTCTGGTTCGAGGGCGGCACGCTGAACTACGCCGAGCACGCGCTCACCCCCGGCGTCGCGGGCGCCGCGAAGGCCGACGACGAGACCGCGGTGATCTTCCACCGCGAAGACGGCTTCGCGAGCCACCTGACGTACGGCGAGCTTCGCGCGCAGGTCGCCGCGGCCCGGGCCGCCTTCCTGGAGCTCGGCGTCGGCAAGGGCGACCGGGTCGTCGCGCTGGCGCCGAACTGCCCGCAGACGCTGGTCGCGTTCCTCGCCGCGGCGAGCATCGGGGCGATCTGGTCGTCGTGCTCGCCGGACTTCGGCGTCCGGGCGGTCGCGGACCGGTTCGTCCAGATCGAGCCGAAGGTGCTCTTCGCGGTCAACGCCTACGCCTACAACGGCCGCCAGTTCGACATCCGGACGACGCTCGCCGACCTGCAGGCGCAGCTGCCGTCGCTGGCCGCGACCGTGCTCGTCGAGTACGTCGGCGAAGGCCGGATGGACGGCACGCTCGACTGGGCCGAGCTGCTCGAAAAGCACGCGGGCGCGCCCCTGCTGTTCGAGCCGGTCGAGTTCGCGCACCCGCTGTGGGTGCTCTACTCCTCCGGCACGACCGGCCTGCCGAAGGGCATCGTGCACGGCCACGGCGGCATCACGCTCGAACACCTCAAGGCCCTCGCGCTGCAGACCGACCTCGGGCCCGGCGACCGGTTCTTCTGGTTCAGCACCACCGGCTGGATGATGTGGAACTTCCTCATCTCCGGCCTGCTGGTCGGCACCACGATCGTGCTCTACGACGGCAGCCCCGGGTTCCCGGACCTCAACGCGCTCTGGCACCTGGCCGAGCAGCACCGCGTCACCTACTTCGGGACGTCGGCGCCGTTCATCCAGAGCTGCCTCAAGGCCGGCCTCAAGCCGGCCGAGCGCTACGACCTGACCGGGCTGCGCGCGCTCGGCTCGACCGGCGCGCCGCTGAGCGTCGAAGGCTTCCGGTGGATCGTGAACGAGATCGGGCGGGACGTCCAGATCTGCTCGGTGTCCGGCGGCACCGACCTGTGCGCGGCCTTCGTGGCGTCGGCGCCCGACGTGCCGGTGTGGCTCGGCGAGCTGTCCTGCCCGGCGCTCGGAGCTGCGGTGAACGCGTTCGACGAGGCCGGCAAGGCCGTCGTCGAGGAGGTCGGCGAGCTGGTCATCACCAAACCGATGCCGTCGATGCCGGTGTTCTTCTGGAACGACCCGGACGGCTCGCGCCTGCGTGAGGCGTACTTCGAGATGTACCCCGGGCTGTGGCGCCACGGCGACTGGATCCGGATCACGAACCGCGGCTCGGCGGTGATCTACGGCCGCAGCGACTCGACGCTCAACCGCGGCGGCGTCCGGATGGGCACGGCGGAGTTCTACCGGGTCGTCGAGGGCTACGACGAGATCGCGGATTCCCTGGTCGTGGACACCTCGGCGGCCGGGAACGAAGACGGCCAGCTGATCTGTTTCGTGGTGCTCGCCGGCGGTGTCGCGCTCGAAGACGTCGAGCCGCGCCTGCGCAAGGAGCTCCGTAGCGCACTGTCACCGCGCCATGTACCCGATCGGTTCGTCGTGGTTTCCGAGATTCCTCGTACCTTGAACGGTAAGAAGTGTGAGGTACCGGTGAAGAAGATCCTCGCCGGTGTGGCTCCCGACCGGGCCGTCAGCCGCGACGCGCTGGCCAACCCGGCGGCGCTGGCGCCGTTCGTGGAGCTCGCCGGGGGGTAGATGGGGGAAGCATGATCATCCACGGCGGGTTGTACAGGTGGTGACGGGGACACGCGCGCAGATCACCTGGAAGGTGGCGGGGGCCACCACCGTGGGGGTGATCACCTGGGTGACCCGGCTGGCGGGCCTGATGACCCTGGGCTCGATCCTGATCCCGGCCGGCCGGCGCAGCCTGCGCGGGCACCTGGCGGAGTGGCTGGAGCTGCCGCAGGAGGCCACGGTCGCCGCGGCGACCGTGGCGCTGGTCATGGGCGTGCTGCTGGTGCTGCTGGCCGCGGGGTTGCGGCGCCGCAAGCGCCGGGCCTGGCAGCTGGCGGTCGGCGCGACGGTGCTGCTCACGATGTCGCACCTGGGGCTCAAGCACGTCTTCGGCGCCGGCCTGGTGTCGGTGGTGCTGCTGGTGGGCCTGATCGCGAACCGGCGCTACTTCGTGGCGAAGCCGGATCCGGTGGTCGGGCGCTGGCGGGCGGTGCGCGTGTTCGTCCAGCTGGCGCTGGCCGGGTTCGTGATCAACGTCATCCTGCTGTCGGTGGCGCCGCGCGCGGCCCTGGAGCCGATGGGCTTCGGCGACCGGCTCGCGGAGTCGGCGCTCGCGCTGGTCGCGGCCAGCGGGCCCGCGGTCTTCCACCAGATGTGGATGGAGGACCTCACCGCCGCCGTCGGCCTGCTGTTCGGCCTCGCCGCGGTCCTGGTGTCGGCGTACTTCCTGCTGCGTTCGGCCGAGCCGGCGCCGCGGCTGACCGACGAGGAAGTCGCGCGCCTGCGCCGCTTGCTGGACGAACACGGCGAGCGTGACTCGCTCGGCTACTTCGCGCTGCGGCGGGACAAGTTCGCGGTGTTCTCGAAGACGGGCAAGGCCGCGGTCACCTACCGCGTGATCGCCGGGGTGGCGCTGTGCTCGGCCGACCCGCTGGGCGACCACGAGGCGTGGCCGGGCGCGATCGAGGAGTACCTGGAGGTCTGCCGGCGCAACGGCTGGACCCCGGCGGCGATGGGCGTCTCGGAGCTGGGCGCGACGGTCTGGGCCCGGTTCGGCCTGGAGGTCCTGGAGATCGGCGACGAAGCGGTGGTCGACGCGGCGGGCTTCACCCTGGACGGCCGCACGATGCGCGGCGTCCGCCAGGCCGCGGCCCGGACGAAACGGGCGGGCTACAAAGTGCTGGTGCGCCGGGCGGAAGACCTGCGCCCGGGCGAGCTGGACGAGCTGACGGTCCTGGCGGCCAACTGGCGCGGCACGGACACCGAGCGCGGCTTCTCGATGGCACTGGGCCGCATGGGCGACCCGGGTTCGGTGCTGGTGACGGCCGAGCAGGGCGGCCGCGTGCGAGGGGTGCTCCAGTTCGTGCCGTGGGGCACGACGGGCCTGTCACTGGACGTCATGCGCCGCGACCGCACGGCCGACAACGGCGTCAACGAGCTGATGATCTCGGAACTCCTGCTGTCGGCGGGCCGCCACGGCGTCACCCAGGTCTCGTTGAACTTCGCGGCGTTCCGGGCGTTGATGGAGCAGGGCCAGCGCATCGGCGCGGGCCCGGTCGCGCGGATGTCGGCGAAGGTCCTGCACTTCTTTTCGCGCTGGATCCAGATCGAGACGCTGTACCGCTTCAACGCGAAGTTCCAGCCGCGCTGGGTGCCCAGGTATCTGGTGTACCCGAAGGTCCGCGACCTCCCGCGGGTGGGCATCGCGACGTTCGAGGCCGAGGGCCTGGGCGGCCGCTCTCCGCGCCTGCTCAGACTGCTGCAACGGGCTTAAGGGGGGTGCTCTTCGAGGGGCATTCGGGGGTGTGTAACCTATCTGAGCAGTGGTCGTTGGGCCCAGGAGGCTTCGCCTAGTCTGGTCTATGGCGCCGCACTGCTAATGCGGTTGGGGGTAACCCCCCCTCCCGGGTTCAAATCCCGGAGCCTCCGCTGGTACTCGGTTCGCCGGGTGCTAGGTTACAACTGAACACGCGCCCGTAGCTCAGCTGGATAGAGCATCTGACTACGGATCAGAAGGTCAGGGGTTCGAATCCCTTCGGGCGCACGTCTGGTTGAGACAGCAGTACAAAGAACCCCCTGGTGACAGGGGGTTCTTTGCTGTTTGCCCCTACCGGTAGTCCCGGCTGTAGTCAGCCGGTTGCCGGTTTATTGCCAGTTTTCCCCAGGGGCAGCGACCCGAGCGCGTCGGCGCCGGCGCGGGACTTCTGGCTCCGGCCCATGTAGACATCCTGGGTCATCGACGGGTGCGCGTGCCCGAGGATGTCGGCGATCTGGCGGGCGGTGAGGCCGGCCTCATCGAGGAGCGTGGCGAGCGTCTTGCGCAGGGTCTTGAAGGTCACCCATTCGTAGCCAGCCCGCCGACGGAACGGGAGCCAGTGGCGGTTGGTCAGGTTCTGGAAATTCAGGTACCCGCCCCGGCTGTTGCAGTGGATCGGCCCGGTGGGGTTGATCACCCCGAGCCGGTCGCGCCGGTCCACCAGCATCACGACATACCAGTCCGGCAGCGGGATACCCCGCTCGGCGTTCCCCGTCTTCCCTCCGTTCTTGGTCGTCCCCTTGCCGCGGGCCTGGGTGAGGCCGCCGCTCACCTGCAGCTCCTTCGCCTCCTCGTCGAAGTCGGGCCAGTCGGCCCCCAGTAGCTCACCCCGTCGCTCCCCGGTGGCCAGGAAGCCGCGGACCAGATCCGGCAGGTCGGCCGCGATCGCCTCTTCATCGGTGTCGAGCTTGCCCAAGAAGTCGAACAGCTCCTCGGTGGTCAAGGTACGCGGCTTGGCCTTCTTCGCCCGGCGTTCGAGCAGCGGGGCGACGTCCTTGACCGGGTTGACCTTGATCAACCCCTCGTTGATCGCGAAGGTGATCACGTTGCTGATCACGGCCCGGACCTGACGCGCCAGGCTCAAGCTGTGAGCCTTGAGCTTGGCCTGGCACAGGCGGTTGATCACCGGCGTTTCCACTTCGATCAGTTCGAGCTTGGCCAGCACCGGCAACACGTGGTTCTTGAGGTTGTACCAGTGGTTGTCCACCGAGGTGAACGAGAAAACGCCCATCTCAGCGTCCTTGCGGTGCTCCGCCAGCCACGCGGCAGCGACGTCCTCGAACAGGCTGTGCGCGGTCAGCTCAGCCCCGGCCGTGCGTGTCACCTTGGCCTTGACTGCCTCGCGCACGGCGTCCCGGGCGGGTTCCTTCGTCCGACCGCGCCGGCGGGGCCGCGAACGTCACGCTGAACAAGAGATGTCCTCGCCGAACGGCCAGGTCTCCGAGATGGCCAGCAATCCACGGAAGTCACGTTCGTGTGCGGCCAACGGCATCCCGTCGACCTCCTGACGGGCTATCACGCCGGGTCAAGGAGGCGACTCAGCAGATTAGCTACGGGCGCCGTGGATGAGTCCCCTCGACCCGGCGTGATCGGGCTACGCCAGGTCGACGAGATGCCGAAGGGCCACCCGCTTGTAGGGGGAATGCTAGCTCGGGCAGCCCGTTAAGGTGTCGTGCACCATCGCCTTTGCCGCGTTAGTAACTTTCTCACTACCGCTCGCGAATTCCACTGCGCGTCCTGAGCGCGTCCTGGCCTTATATGCCCTGTTCAAGCCGAGAGACAGCGCCTCAAGCATCTGGGTAACTAGCGAGGAGCCAGGTTTCTGGGGTGCAACGTTGAATGGGCCACGGGCTTGCACCCAACCTGCGTTACTCAACGCGAGTACTCCCTGCCGGCCCTCAAGTTGCTCGTGGATTCCTTCGAGCAGCGGCTCTTCGGGATGGTCTACTACGTACTCAGCTTCCTCGTCAGTGAGAGGAAGGTACAGCCACAAGCCGATGTCCGAACCATGTCCGAAGAATTGCCAGAACAGAAGTGCCCCAAAGTCGGTCGCGACGAGCCCGGCGCTAGGCCGCCCATTGAAGGAGCTCAGCTCCACTCCGTCTGGAGCAGTCGCAAGCCACGGCCTGCTGTCCAGGCCGGGCGCGTTGCCTCCCAGTGTGTCCATGGGCTCTACTCCTCCTCTGCGCTGGTATGAGTGCCGTCTAAGACCAGGAGCTCCAGCATGGGCTCTCCTTGCGAGCTCCACCAGTCTTGTGCGTTCCACCCTTCGGGTGACTTCACACTCACATGGTACGGGATGCGGGCGCTCGGAGTGTGACGAACATCATACCCTGCCGCTCTTAACGCTCCTACCTCGAAGTATCTCACTGCGTCATGCGGTCCACACGTCTTGTGAGCACATACGTACGCCATGGCCTCTCTGACCGTATGCTTCCCGACGAGCATGGAGACGTCTTCCTCCCCGTTGCTGAAACGGGGTTGCCCCCTGAAGTCCATGAGGCCAGGCAGCGCTTGACCGTACTGCGTCAGGATCTCATCATCCTCAAGGAGTCTTGGGGGCGGCTTCTTGTCGCGATCGCGACTCCAATTTGGTTGCGGCAAGAACCCTCCCTCCGAACTTTTTGATCTATAGGGTTGTCGCCATGCTGGCGGATTGTGTTTCACGATGTCGGTCTCGTTCTTGTAAGAACAGTGTGTCAAGACTGAATCGGATTTGATTCACCAAATTGTCGGCCAGGTTGGCCCTTGCTAACGCGCGAGTCGTTGCCTGTCTGGCGCGACGAGCTTTCTCGCGCTGCTCGCGATCTGCCTGAGCTCAGTTGCCGGTATAGCCAGTAACCAACGCTTAGCAGTGCCTGTCTGTGAGTAGTACCGATGGCTTGGAGGCCCGCATCTGTGCAGATGACGTCGCATAACGATCGAGGATGACCGTTGGTCTTGATCGACGTCGGATCAGAAGGTCAGGGGTCCTCCTCCGGGAGAAGCTGGGCCTGTTGTGCTTTTCACCCTGAGCCCGATGACCGGCCCGAGCAAGCAGCGATCCGGAGGCTCAGGCCGGCCACTTGCCGTTGCACCCGTTCGGCGTCCTCGCCGCGGCCCAGCTGCCGGTACAGCTCCACTGCCTCCCGCCACACCGCGCGAGCCCGATCAGCCCGGCCGAGGGCCGCGTACGGTCGGCCTACCGCGTCGAGGGTCCTGGCGACTTCGTAGGTGTGGCCGATAGCCCGGCGCAGCGTGAGAGCTTGCTGGTAGTGGCAGACCGCCTGACGATTGCGGCCGGTGTGGTGATCAATGTAGCCCAGGCTGTCCAACGTGATCGCCTCACCGTCGAGGTCCTGGTGGCGGCGCTGCAGGACGAGCGCGGCCTGGCAGTTCCGCCGGGCCTGCTCGTACTCGCCGAGCTGGGCGGAGATCCAGCCCACCAGGTTGAGCGTGGCGGCGTGCCACACCGGATCGTCGAGGGTGCGGAACAGGTTCAGGGCGTGCGTGGCGTGCTCGAGGGCCGGCCGCGATTCACCGCGCTGCTCCCGGGCCCGCGCGAGTGCGTGGTGGGCGAGCGCCTGGTTGGCGCGGTCGTCGTGGAGGCAGGCGACGGCGAGGGCGCGACGCAGGTGGTCGATCGCCTCGTCGAGCCGCCCCAGATCGGCGTAGGCACGTCCGAGACGCAGGTGCGCGCGGATTTGGCTGACGGGATCGGGGAGGTGCTCCGCGGCGCTCGCGCCGGCCTGGAACACGGCGAGCAGGTCGTGGCGGTGCCCCCGGCGGAAGTGGAAGGTGTAGACGGCGCAGGCCAGCTGCCAGACCGTCCGGTGCCATTCGTTCGAGATCGCGACGCGATGAGCGGCCAGCAGGCACGCCTGCTCGGTGTCGAACCAGGCGAGGGCCGCCGTGGCGTCGGGCAGCGGGTGGGGGAGGCAGCCGGGCGCGGGCGGATCGAGCCGGATGGGCGGCCGGTGGGGGTCCAGGAACCGGTCGGCGGCGTCGGCCGTGTGCAGGTAGAAGGCGACGACCCGGCGCAGGGCCGCCTCCCGGTCGGCAGGGGGCTGGTCCTCGCGGGCCCGGTTGGCGGCGTAGAGCCGGACCAGGTCGTGCATCCGCCACCGGCCGGGAACGTGCTGGTGCACCAGGGAAACCTGGTCCAACGCCCGCAGCTCCCGCCGGACCTCGTCGAGGGGCAGGCCGGTGAGGGCGGCCGCGGCGGGCAGGCCGATGTCCGGCCCCGGCGCCAGTCCGAGGAGGCCGAACACCCGTGCCTGCCCGGGAGTGAGGGCGCGGCAGGACCAGGACAGCACCGCCGGCACGCCCGCGCCCTGTTCGGGGTCGTCCAGGGCGGCCAGCCGCGTCGCGGCGTCACGCAGTTCGGCGGCCAGCGCCGCCAACGGGAACTGCGGGTGAGCCAGGGCCTGCGCGGCGACGATGCCCATCGCCAGCGGGAATCCGCCGCAGCAGGCGACCAGTTCGGTGACCGCGCCGGGTTCGGCGGCGGGCCGCTGGGTCCCGATCCGGGCCTGCAGCAGCTGCCGGGCCGCGGATTCGGGCAGCACGTCCATCGTCAGCGGGTGGGCGCCGTGCGCGGTGACCAGCCCGGACATCCGGTTGCGGCTGGTGACGAGCACCGCGCAGCCCGGGCTGCCCGGAAGCAGCGGCTCGAGCTGGGCCAGGTCGCGGGCGTTGTCCAGGACGAGCAGCATCCGCTTGCCGGCGAGCAGGCTGCGGTACAACCCCACCTGCGCGTCCAGCTCGGCCGGGATGGCCGAGGGCTCGACGTGCAGCGCCGCCAGGAATCCGCGCACCGCCGTCTGCGCGGGGAGCGGATCCCCGGTGGGGTCGAAGCCGCGCAGGTTGACGAACAGCTGCCCGTCGGGGAAGCGGTCGATGTGCCGGTGGGCCCAGTGCAGGGCGAGCCACGTCTTGCCGATGCCGCCGGTGCCGCCGATGGCGGAGGTCACCACGGTGCGGCCCGGCTCGGCCTGGTCCCGCATCGCCGCGGTGAGTTCGGCGAGTTCGGCGACCCGGCCGGTGAACGGGCGGGGCGGGGCGGGCAGCTGGCGGGGGACGGGTGCCCGCCCGGCCCCGTCCGGCTCGGCGGTGCGGACGCGGTGGTGCCCCTGCCGCAGCGGTGCGCCGGTGCCGATCCCCAGGTGCTGCTTGAGCGGTGCCGAGGGGCGGCCGCTCCGGTGGTGGGCGGGCAGCAGGCGGCCGGCCGAGCTCTCGGCCTGCCGGACCACCGTTGCCGGCGCCGGTGTTTCCTTGACGAGCATCGCGTGCGCCTCGGCCAGGCCGGGGCCGGGAGCGACGCCCAGTTCCGCGGCGAGCCGCCTGCGGGTCGCGTCGTACACGGAAAACGCCTTGTCCCGCTGCCCGGCCGCCGTGTACATCCGGACGAGCACGGCCGCGAGGGCCTCGTCCAGCGGGTGCGTCGCCGTCTCCTCGATGACGACCGGCAACGCCTCGGCGGCGCTTCCGGTGGCGAGCAACGCCTCGGCGTAGGCCAGCACGGCGTCACGCCGGGCCTCGAACAGGGTGAGAACGGTCGGATGGCCGCCCAGCGCAGGCAGGTCGGCGAGTGGCTGCCCGCGCCACAACCCGAGTGCCTCGCCCAGCATCGCCGCCGTCTGGTCCGACCGGCCCGCCAGGCGCGCCTGCTCCGCGGCCTGCAGCCGGCGGTAGAACCGCTCGACGTCGTTCTGCTCCGGGGAGATCCGCAGGGCGTACCCGTCGCCGACCGTGGGAATCCGCTGGCTGCGCGCGTACGCGTGCCGCTCCGGGTCGAGCAGTCGTCGCAGGTGCTTCACGTGCGTCTGGATGATGTTCGTCGCGCTCGGTGGCGGCGTGCCGTCCCACAACGCGTCGACCAGGGTGGTCCGCCGGAGAGCCCGGCCCCTGGCGAGGGCGAGCACCCCGAGCAGGGCCCGGCGGCCCGGCGGACCGAGGTCGAGTTCCTCGCCGTCCCGCCACACCCGCACCGGCCCCAGCACCTGTACCTGCACAGCACCTCCCCGGTTGCGCAGCAACAGGTCGCCCACTCTTCGCAGGGATGCGCGCACTGTCAATGGGGAGGCTGGAAGCAACAACGTCCGGTGCTCCGACCGTTGTGGGTAATTGGACCGAACAACGCAGGAAGCCTTCGGGGGAACCGGTCCTCTCCGCTGTGCGGGGGAGAGGACCGGTCCGGTCGGACGTCCGGTTCAGGCGAGCTGGTTGGCGCCGAAGTTGACCAAGCTCGCCGGCGGACCGCAGATGGCCCGCGAGTTGTAGGTGCCCACGGCGCGCATGACGGCGCTGACCAGGTGGCGGCCGTCCGTGCAGTTCACCCAGAGCTGGATGGCGCCCTGCGTGACGTTGCAGGTGAAGTCGATGACGTAGTAGGGGGAAACGCTGTAGTAGTTGCAGGTGAAGACCGCGTTGACGGTGTCGGTTCTCGCTTCGCCGCTGCTGCTGCTGAGTTGCTTCGAGGTGTCGGTGACGGGCTTGGCGAAGGTGGTCCACCCCGCGGTCGCCGCGGTACCGGTCCCGGGCGCCGCGGACGCTGCGCCCGGGGCGACGGCGAAGGCGGCGATGAGAGCCGCCAGGACAACCGTGGGCTTCGCCACCGAGGCGAGGAAGCCGCGAGCAGAGAATGGCCTGCGCATAAGACATCTCCTGGAGTCGATCGGCCGGAACGGGGGACCCGTCCGGTGCTGACGGGCACCAGCCTGCTGCGCGTCCTTGGACGCCGGCTGGACAGCGATTGGACGCGCGTTCCAGCCGGTCCGGCACCGGCTCGCCCGAGCCGGCGACACCTGGCGCGGGAAGCCGCGACCGCTGGTCGAGAGAGCGCTTACCCATGGCGCAGCTCGCGCCCCGATGGGCAGCGATCCCTGCCCGTACGGGACTGCCGGTCAACGGGTCGTCACCGGTAGTGTCCGGTCACCACTGTCGGAAAGGCCTGCTCGCGGGCCGCCAAGGCCCGCCTCCGGTCGGAAAGCCGGTGCCCCGTGGAAGAACACGCCGAACTGCAGCCGGAACCGCAGCGTCGCCCGGTCCGGGCCGCCGGTGGTCCGCCGGTGCACCCGCTCCTCGGCTGGCAGCGGCTCGCCGGGAACCAGGCCGTGGTCGCGATGCTCGGGAAGAGCGAGCCGACGGTGCAGCGGCTGATGGTGCGGATGCCCAACCCCTACGGCGAGGGCATGCACAACATGGTCGGCAACGCCGAGGTCGACGAGATCGAACAGTCGCTGACCGCGAAGGGCGCCGCCGGGGCCGGCGGGAAGCACGCCTGGAGTGGCTCGTGGACCCTGCCCCCGACCCCCACCACCGAAGCCTCGGTCTTCTACGGCCACGGCAACCGGGCGAAGCTGGGCGGGATCGCCCCGGCCGACTTCGTCGCCGAAGTCTCCGACGACCAGCGACAGCTGAAGCGGGACACCGCGTTCAAGTTCGTGGCCTGCGGCGGCGGCCGGGCCCAATCCGCCGAGGGCTTCGCCTACGGAAATGAGGTGGCCGAATTCCTCCGGCTTTCGCAGGCCGCCGGGTCGGGCGAGGCGTGGAGCGGGGCGCTGAAAGCCACCGAGGGGCTGGTCTACTACACGAACACCTACAAGACTGTCGTGCCGGAGATCCCGCCGGCCATCGACAAGCTGCTGGCGTCGCGGACCGCCATTGCCGAGTCGAACGCGCGCAAGACCGTGACCGCCATGGTCAAAGATCGGCTCAACCCGTTGCCCCCGGCCCGGCGGGCCCAGGACTTCGCCGAGTTCCGGGATGCGGTGGCCACCTGGTACGAGACCAAAGCCGCCTTGGCGCGCCGGGCGGAGAGCGTGCGCAAGATCGGCATTCCGGTCGGCGGGCTGTCCAACACGTGGCTGGGCGGCAAGCTGAACAACGCGATGGACACCATGTTCGGCGGTGACGTCGGTTGGCTCACCCTTCGGCTGGCCTTCCTGCAGTCGCTCTCGGCCGACAACTGCCTCGGCGACGTGTGGCAGTTGTTCGCCGGCATCGAAGACGACATGAAAAAGGTGGCCAAGCAGATCTGGATCGAGTTCCGGGACGAACTCCAGCGCAAGGCCTCCGTCCCGGACCGTACTGCCGGCCAGGCCGCCAGGATCGGCACGTACGACCCCCTCACTGCGGCGAGCCCGGACGAGCGCTTCGCGAAGTGGCAGAACTTCGGCGACGTGCTGTGGGCCCAGTGGAAGGCGGACCGGGTGCAGGGCGGCGGCAACCCGACCTGAGCGCCACGGAAGGAGCGGCGGCCGGTGCGCACCGGCCGCCGCTCTTTCGTGTGCGCAGCGTCACCATTCGGACGCGGCACGCGGGTGGATCAAGCATTGGTCTCGACCATTAACCACGCTCCGTGGTGACACTTCCGTAATTGGTCTGGACCACGTAACGTTTGGGCAAACGGCGCAAAACACCGCCCTGGTCCCCGCCGGTGGTGTTGGTGTCCGCCGTCCTGCACCTGGCTCAAGGGAGAGCGATGTCCAGAAAGAGATGGCACCTCCTCGGTCTTCTCACCGCGGTCGGCGCGGTCACGGTCGGTCTCGTCACCGTGCCGGCGAGCGCCGCCGGTGGTGTCAGCGCCGCCTTCACCAAGGGGTCCGACTGGGGCACCGGGTACGAAGGCAAGTACACGATCAACAACGGCTCCGGCGCGACGCTGCCGAGCTGGACCGTCGAGTTCGACCTGCCGAGCGGCGCGAAGATCTCGTCCCTGTGGGACGGCAGCTACACCGCGTCCGGGCAGCACGTCATCGTCAAGAACAGCTGGAACGGCAACGTCGGCAACGGCGGCAGCGCCAGCTTCGGCTTCAACGTCGCCTACTCGGGTAGCTACGCGGCGCCGTCGAACTGCAAGCTGAACGGCGGCTCCTGCGACGCCGGCGGTGGCACCCCCACCACCACGCCGACCACCCCGACGCAGCCGACCACCACGCCGACCACCCCGACCACGCCCACCACCCCGACGACGACCACGCCGCCCCCGCCGGGCGGGCTGAAGAACGTCGGCTACTTCGTGCAGTGGGGCGTCTACGGGCGCAACTACCACGTCAAGAACATCGAGACGTCCGGTTCGGCCAGCAAGCTGACGCACATCAACTACGCGTTCGGCAACGTCAAGAACGGCCAGTGCACCGCGAACGACGACCCGTACGCCGACTACCAGAAGACCTACGACGCCGCGGGCAGCGTCGACGGCGTCGCCGACACCTGGGACCAGCCGGTGGCCGGCAACTTCAACCAGTTGCGCAAGCTGAAGAAGCTGCACCCGGGCCTCAAGGTGATCTGGTCGTTCGGCGGCTGGACCTACTCGGGCGGCTTCGGCCAGGCGGCGCAGAACGCGGCCGCGTTCGCGCAGTCCTGCTACAACCTGCTCAAGGACCCGCGCTGGGCGGACATCTGGGACGGCATCGACATCGACTGGGAGTACCCCAACGCGTGCGGCCTGTCCTGTGACACCAGCGGTGCCGCGGCCTACAAGAACCTCCTGGCCGCGCTGCGGGCGAAGTTCGGCTCGTCCTTCCTGGTCACCTCGGCCATCTCGGCCGACGGCAGCAACGGCGGCAAGCTCGACGTCGCCGACTACGGCGGCGCGGCGCAGTACGTCGACTGGTTCAACGTCATGACCTACGACTACTTCGGTGCCTGGGCCCCGCAGGGCCCGACGGCTCCGCACTCGCCGCTCACCAGCTTCAACGGCATCCCCACGCCGGGCTTCTACTCCGACGCGGCGATCCAGAAGCTCAAGAGCAAGGGCGTCCCGTCGAGCAAGCTGCTGCTGGGCATCGGCTTCTACGGCCGCGGCTGGACCGGCGTCACGCAGGACGCCCCGGGCGGCACCGCGACCGGCCCCGCGCCGGGCACGTACGAGCAGGGCATCGAGGACTACAAGGTCCTCAAGACCAGCTGCCCGTCGACCGGCACCGTCGCCGGCACCGCGTACGCCAAGTGCGGCAGCAACTGGTGGAGCTACGACACCCCGGCGACCATCGGCGGGAAGATGTCCTACGCCAAGCAGCAGGGTCTCGGCGGCGCCTTCTTCTGGGAGCTGACCGGTGACACCGCGGGCGGCGAGCTCATCACCGCGATGAAGAACGGCCTGTCGTGAGCCGCCGGTGGTTGCCCGCACTCGGGCTGGCGGCCGCGGCCGCCACGATCGGCGCGATGTTCGTGATCGCGCCCGCGAACGCGGCGGGCGGCGTGTCCGCGACCTTCACCAAGGGCTCCGACTGGGGCACCGGGTACGAGGGCAAGTACACGATCGCCAACGGCTCGGGCTCGACGTTGCCGAGCTGGACCGTCGAGTTCGACCTGCCGTCCGGCGCGAAGATCTCGTCCCTGTGGGACGGCAGCTACACCGCGTCCGGGCAGCACGTCACGGTGAAGAACACGTGGAACGGCAACGTCGGCAACGGCGGCAGCGCCAGCTTCGGCTTCAACGTCGCCTACTCGGGTTCGTACGCGGCGCCGTCGAACTGCAAGCTGAACGGGGGTTCCTGCTCCGCCGGGGGCACACCCCCCACGACCACGACGCCTCCTCCGACGACGACGACGACCCCGCCCACGACGACCACCCCGCCGCCGGCGGGTGGCCGGGGCGCGCCCTACCTGTACATGGGCTGGGGCAGCCCGCCCAACCCGCAGACGGTGATGTCCGCGACCGGGGTCAAGTGGTTCACCATGGCGTTCGTCAACGCCTCCGGTGGCTGCAACCCGGCGTGGGACAGCAGCCGTCCGCTGTCGGGCAGCGCGGACGCGAACGCCATCGCGCAGATCAAGGCGGCGGGCGGCCAGGTCGTCCCGTCGTTCGGCGGCTGGAGCGGCAACAAGCTCGGCCCGAACTGCTCGACGCCGGCTGCGCTGGCCGGGGCGTACCAGCAGGTGATCAACGCGTACGGGCTGAAGGCGATCGACATCGACATCGAGAACTCCGACGAGTTCGAGAACGAGGCCGTGCAGGACCGCATCCTGAACGCGCTGAAGATCGTCAAGCAGAACAACCCGGGGATCCAGACGATCCTGACCTTCGGCACGTCGACGACCGGCCCGAACTACTACGGCAACCGGCTCATCGACCAGTCGAAGGCGCTGGGCGCGAACGTGGACGTGTTCACGATCATGCCGTTCGACTTCGGCGGCGGCGCGAACATGTACAACAGCACGGTGAGCGCGGCGAACGGCCTGCGTGACAAGCTGAAGTCGACGTTCGGGTGGTCGGACGCCACGGCGTACGCCCACCTGGGCATCTCGGGTATGAACGGCCTGTCGGACCAGCAGGAGCTGACGGATCTGTCGACCTGGACCCAGATCACCAACTGGGCTAAGTCGAACAAGATCGCCCGCCTGGCGTTCTGGTCGGTCAACCGCGACCGGGGCTGCCCCGGCGGCGGCGTCCAGTCGGCGTGCAGCGGCATCGCCCAGAACGACTGGGACTTCACAAAGGTGACAGCGGGCTTCTGACGCCCTCGTGAGTGGTAAGGAGGGTTAGAACCCTCCTTACCACTCACGACATCCTTTTGGCGGCGTCGCCGATTGCCTGGTCCAAAATAGACACTCCGAGCGCGATCTCCTCTTCGGACGCCGTCAGCGGGGGTGCGATCCGGAACACCCCGCCCATCCCGGGCAGCTGCACGATGTTCATGTGCAGCCCCAGTTCCAGGCAGCGCTGCGTGACCCGCGCGCCCAGCTCGTCCGAACTCCGCTTGGTTTCGCGGTCCACCACCAGCTCCACGCCGGCCAGGAGGCCGCGGCCGCGGATGTCGCCGACCACCTCGTGCCGGGACGCGAGTTCGTCGAGGCCCCGGCGCAGCAACGCGCCCAGTTCGAGGGCCCGCGAGTCGAGGCGGTCGCGGGTCAGCACGTCCAGCACCGTGTTGCCGACCGCCGCCGGGAGCGGGTCGGACACGTGCGTCGTGAAGAACAGGAAGCCGCGGTCGTGGGCCTCCTGCTCGATTTCCGCGCTGGTCAGCACCGCGGCCAGCGGCAGCCCGGCGCCGAGCGTCTTCGACAGCGTCAGGATGTCCGGGACGACGCCGTCGCGCTCGAACGCGTACCAGTTTCCCGTGCGGCACAACCCGGTCTGAGCTTCGTCGAGGATCAGCAGCATGCCGCGTTCACGGCATTTCTCGGCCAGGGCGGCGAAGTACCCGGGTGGTGGCTCGATGATGCCGCCGGAGCTGAGGATCGGCTCGACCAGGCAGGCGGCCAGGCTGCCCACCGACTGCGCGTCGATCAGCTCGAACCCGAAGTCCAGCTGGCGACGCCAATCCAGCGCACCGGACGCGTCGGTGAAGTCCGGCCGGTACGCGTTCGGCGCCGGGATGGCGAAGTTCCCGGGCGCGGCCGGGCCGTAGCCGCGGCGGCCCGCGCTGTAGGTCGCGCTCGCCGCCGCCTGCGTCATCCCGTGCCACGACCGCGCGAACGAGACGATCTCGTGCTTGCCGGTGACCAGCTTGGCCAGCCGGACGGCGGCCTCGTTCGACTCGGCACCCGTGGTGAGCAGCAGCGCCTTCTCCAGCGGCGCCGGCAGCGTCTCGGCGAGCCGCCGGGCGAGGTCGACGACCGGGCGGCTCAGCATGCCGCTGAACAGGTGGTCGAGCCTGCCCACCTGCCGCCGGACGGTCTCGACGATCTCCGGGTGCGCGTGCCCGAGGATCGCGCTCATCTGGCCGGACGTGAAGTCGAGGATCCGGCGGCCGTCTTCGGTGAAGACGAAGCTGCCCTCGGCGTGGTCGATGATCTCGCGGGTGAAGGCGCCGCCGTACCGCACGAGGTGCCGGTCGACGTCGGCCCAGAAGGAGTCAGCCATGGCTTCGACGGTAAGTCCGCGGCGAGCGACACGTCCATCTCACAATTCCGGCTTTCCTGTTCGGTTTCGCCGAACAAAGATGGCGGCATGCTGAACCCGTGGCGCCTGCGCCTGCTGAGCCGCCTCGACACGCTGGGCACGGTCCGCGCGGTCGCACAGGACGCGAACCTGAGCGCGTCGAGCGTGTCGCAGCAGCTGGCCGTGCTCGAAGCGGAAACCCGCACCCAGCTGCTGGAACGCACCGGCCGCCGGGTCCGCCTGACACCGGCGGGGCTGATGCTGGCCCGCCGCGCGCGGGCGATCCTCGACCACTTGGACACGGTCGAGGCGGAGCTGCGCAGCCTGAGCGAGGAGCCGGCCGGCCTGGTCCGGCTGGGCGCGTTCCAGAGCGCGATCCACACCCTGGCGGTCCCGGCGGTCACCCGGCTGGCGCACCCGCACCTCGAGGTCCAGCTGCTGGAGCTGGAGCCGCACGAGAGCATCCCGGCCCTGCGCGGCGGCGACGCCGACGTCATCATCACCACGACCGATTTCGTCGAGCTGCCACTGGGCCCCGACCTCGACATCATCCCGCTGGCCACGGACCCGATCGTGCTGGTGACCCCGCCGGACGCCCCCCGCGGCCCCGCGGTGCTGTCGGCGTACGCGGACGAGCCGTGGGCGCTGGACGTGCCCCAGTCGTACATGGCGAACCTGACGCTGCGCCTGTGCCGCGAGTCGGGTTTCGAACCGCGGGTGGTGTGCCGCTTCAGCAACTACCTGATGACGCTGCAGCACGTCGAAGCGGGCTTGTCGATCGCGCTGCTGCCGGGCTTGGCGGTGGACCGCCGCTATCGCGTGGCAACGCGGGAGCTGGCCACCCCGGTGACGCGCACGATCGCGGCGGTGGTCCGGCGGGGCTCCCCACCCCGGGCGGCGGTCAACGTGGTGCTCGAAGCCCTGCGGCAGCTGCCGGACCCGGTGGCGCAGGTCAGACCTCGGTCTTCTCCTTGACCGGCAGCGCCGGGCTCGCGCCCCACGCCAGTTCGGTGACCACGCGCACCGCGGCCGGGACCGCGGCGCCCACCTCCGCGGACAGGCCGATCCCGCCGTCGACGCACGCCGGTTCGCAGGACAGCACCAGGACGCGGCCCGCGTCGCCGCCCAGGAGGCGGAGGAGGCGGACCACCGCGTCGCCCGGGAGGTCGTGCGTTTCGGTGGCCGAGGTCAAGGTCAGCGTGCCCGGTGGGCCGCCGTGCGGGGTGGCGTCCAGGAGGATCGTCGTGTCGTAGCCGCCGGTCAGGTCGTACGCCAGGTGGACCGTGGCGATGTCGTAGTCGGCGATCTGCACCCACGGGGGCAGGCCCGCCCGGTCCAGTTCCCTGATCACTTCGACACCGAAGCCGTCGTCGTGCAAGAAGACGTTGCCGATACTCGCGACCAGGACTCGTGGCCTCATTGCGCAACCTCCTGGGGTGCGCTCTCAGGCTAGAACTGTGAATTGGATCACACAATAGGGTCAGTGCTGGTGTTCACGCTCGTCCTGCACGGTTTCGGCGCGCGCCAGCCACAGGTCGGCCTCGTGTGACGCGCCCCGCGCCCGCAGCATGCGCGCCAGGCTGAGCATGCCCTGGACGTCGCCCGTCTCGGCGGCGCGGCGGAACCACTGCTCCGCCGCCGCCAGGTCCTCGCGGTGCTCGGCGAGGTGGCCGAGGTTGGTGAGGGCGGGGATGCTGCCGTGCTCGGCGGCCTTGCGGTACCAGGCGGCGGCTTCGCCCTCGTCGCCGCGGTTGCGGGCCAGGACGCCGAGGTTCGTCATCGCCGCCGGGTCGCCGCGCTCGGCCGCGTCGAGGTACCAGTTCTCGGCTTCTTCGAGGTCGCCGCGGCGGTGCAGCAGCAGCCCGAGCCGGGTGATCGCCTCGACGTGGCCGCCGGTCGCGCCCTGGCGGTACCACCCTTCGGCGTCGGCCGGCCTGCCGAGCCGTTCGGCCTGCCTGCCGAGCTGGCAGGTGGCCGCGAGGTCGCCGGCCTGCACGGCGGACCGCCACCAGCGGGACGCTTCGGCGGCCTGCCCGCGGTCGCGCAGCACGATGCCCAGGTCGACCATCGCGCCGGTGTACCCCGCTTCGGCGGCCTGGCGCAGCCACGACTGGGCCTCTTCGCCGTGCCCCTCTTCGCGGAGCAGCCGTCCCAGTGCGGCCATCGACGGCAGGTCGCCGGCGCGGGCCGCCTCGCCGTACCAGTGCCGGGCGTCTTCGCGCTTGCCGCGCCGCTCGTAGGACTTGGCGAGGAACTGCATCCCGTGCGGCTCGCCGGCCAGTGCGGCCTCGTGGTACCAGCGTTCGGCCTCGTCCGCCGCGCCGCGTTCGGCCAGCAGGTGGGCCAGCGCCGTCATCGAGACGCGGTCACCGCCCATGGCGGCCTTGCGGTACCACGACTCGGCCTCGGCGAGCTCCCCGCGTTCGCGCATCGCCGCGCCCATGCGGGCCATGGCGACGACGTTGCCGCCCTCGGCGGCTTTGCGCTGGAAGAACTCGTCGAACTTCTTGAGCCGGCCGGGCATCGGCTGCTCCCTCCGGATGGGTCCTGCTCCGGTAGTCGCAGTTGATCGGCTCCGTGTGACACGTCCGCCGTGGGTGGGCGACGTCACATTCGCGCCAGGTCGTCGTGTCGGCGCGGTTGTCCCGCGCCGGCAGAGGTGAGACTACGCCGCGCGACGGCGCAGGTGAGAGGAGAAAATCGTGGCGGCCCGAGGCTTTCGGCTCAGCGTGACGCAGCGAACTCTGCTGGTAATCGCGGTACTGGCCGTCGCGCTCTTCGGGTACTGGGCGACGCGGGGCGCGGGCGCGGCCCCGCCGCCGTCCTCGGCACCGGTCCCGGTCAGCGCGGGCGACGCGCAGAAGCAGCTCGACGAGCTCACCATCGCCGCGCGGACCTCGATGGACGGTTACTCCCGTGAAAAGTTCCCGCACTGGGACAGCCAGGGGTCCAATTGCGACACCCGCGAGGTCGTCCTCAAGCGCGATGGCAAGGACGTCAAGACGGACAAGGACTGCAAGCCGACGTCCGGCACCTGGACCAGCGTCTACGACGACGAGACCTGGACCAAGCCCACCGACCTCGACATCGACCACATGGTCCCGCTCGGCCAGGCGTGGGCGAGCGGCGCGAAGGCGTGGACGACCGAGAAGCGCGAGCAGTTCGCCAACGACCTGACCCGCCCGCAGCTGTTCGCCGTCACCGACAACGTCAACCAGCAGAAGAGCGACAAGGCGCCCGACCAGTGGAAGCCGCCGCTGGTGGCGTTCTGGTGCACCTACGCGACCGACTGGATCGTCGTGAAGCACTACTACGGGCTGACGATCACCCAGGCCGAGAAAACGGCGTTGACCGACATGCTGCGCCGCTGCTGAGCTGGCCGGCGTGACGACTTTCGCGCTGATCCACGGAGGCGGCGGCAGCGGCTGGGACTTCCACCTGCTCGTCCCGGAGCTGGCCGCCCGCGGGCACGACGCCATCGCCCCGGACCTGCCGATCACCGATCCCTCGGCCGGGCTGACGGAGTTCACCGACACGGTGCTGGCCGCGCTCGGCGACCGCACCGACGTCGCCGTCGTCGGCCACTCGTACGGCGGGTTCACCGCGCCGCTCGTCGCCGCGAAGGTCCGGGCGCGGCTGCTGGTCTACCTGGCCGGGATGATCCCGGCACCCGGCGAACCGCCGGGGCAGTGGTGGGGCAACACCGGTTTCGAGGCGCCGAAGGGGCTGAGCGAGACCGAGCAGTTCTTCAACGGCGTCCCGGCGCCGCTGGCCGAGGCGTGCCAGGCGCACGGGCGCGAGCAGGTGAGCAAGGAGTGGGACGAGCCGTGGCCGCTCCCGGCCCACCCGGACGTCCCCACCCGCGTGCTGCTGGCCCGCGACGACCGGTTCTTCGTCCCGGACTTCCAGCGGCGGGTGGCGCGCGAGCGGCTCGGGATCGAGCCGGACGAACTCGACGGCCCGCACTGCGTCCCGCTCAGCCACCCGGGCGCACTGGCCGACCGCCTGGTGGGTTACCTGTAGGCGTTGCGCCGATCGGCGATAAAAGGTCTAGACCTATTGACGGAGTGGTCCAGGCCACTTACGGTCTTGACCAGCGGCGAACCCGCTTGCGTCACCTCCACCCCGGTCCCCACCACGGAGGTTTCCTCGCCATGCGCCTTGCCCACGTCCTCGCGCTGGCCGCCTTCGCGGCCGGCAGCGTGCTCGTCGCCCCCGCCGCCTCGGCCGCGACCCTGCCCGCGTGCCAGCACTTCTACTCCGGCCCGATCCCCGACCGCCCGGTCACCGGCGGGCACGGCCCCGGCACGCTCGCTGGCGCCGTCGACGTGAGCAACCGCCTGCCCGCGCCCGGCTCGGTCAGCGGGGGACTGGGCACCGACGGCAAGGTCACCTTCACCTTCGCCAGGGTCGCCGGCGCGAAGGCCTACCGCGCGTTCCGCAACGGCCAGGCCCTGCAGTGGATCAGCGACTGGGGCCAGCCGACCCTCACGGTCACCGACGCGAGCCCGTGCCAGAACGCGAACTACCAGCTCTACGCGATGACCGCGGAGGACAACTCGCCGGGCTCGCTCGGCCAGATCTCGACCGCCTACCGCCTCGACGGCGCGGACCGGCTCGCGGCCTACCGCGTCCCGGCGGGCACCACGCTGAACTACCGCGTCACGTCGTACAACGACGTCGCCCAGACCGCGCTCGGCTACAACGCGGGGCCGGGTTTCTGCGCCGTCGACGCCCGGAACATCCCGTGGGGCACCCGGTTCACCGTCCCCGGTTACGGCGAGTGCTACGCCGCCGACATCGGCAGCTGGATCAAGGACGACATCGTCGACGTCTGGCTGCCCGGGTCCCAGGCCGACGCCTGGGGCATCCAGCGGCTCACGCTCACCGTGCGGTAGACCACCCGGCCGCCGAAAGGCCGTGACGGCCTCCTTGCCGACGTCCCCCAACTGCCCCGGCAAGGAGGCTTTCACGGGGGTCCGGGTGGCGGAGCCCCCGGCCCGGGGCGGAGCCCCGGATGGCACGGGCCTTCGCGGGTCACCAGCGGTCGAGGTGCAGGACCTCCTCGAGGGGCTGCCGCGCCGCCGGCTTGAACGTCTCGCCCGTGTAGAACGCCGTCGGGATCAGGGCGGCCTGGTGCACGTTCTTCGGCAGCTCCAGCACCTCCGCCGCCTCCTGCTCGTACTTCAGGTGCAGCGTCGTCCACGCCGTGCCCAGCGTCACCGAGCGCGCCGCGAGCATGTAGCTCCACGCCGCCGGCAGCAGCGAGGCCCACAGGCCGGCCTGGTTGCCCGCCGGCAGCTCCGCCGAATCCGTCTCCAGGCAGGGGACGACGAGCACCGGCACGTCACCCATCCGGTCGGCCAGGTAGGCGACGCTGTCGCCCACGCGCTGCTGCACCTTCGACCGCTCGGGGTCGTCGGCGAACAGCTTGCCCGCCGCCCGCGACGACTCCAGGTACTCCTGGCACGCCCGGCGGTAGATCCCGCCGAGCGCGGCGCGCTGCCCGGCGTCGGTGACCACCAGCCACTGCCACCGCTGGGTGTTGGAACCGCTCGGCGCCTGCAGGGCCACCTGCACGCAGTGCTTGACCAGGTCGAGCGGGACCGGGCGCTCGAGGTCGAGGCGCTTGCGGACGGTCCTGGTGGTCGTCAGGAGCTCTTCGGGCGTCATCATCGGCCCATCATGCCGGGCCTACCAGCGATCGTGCACCAGCGGCCGGATCAGCTCGTCGTAGGTTTCGCGGACGCCGGCCAGCGCCTCGTCGGACAGCGGGGGCAGCGCGGCCGCCGCCGTGTTCGCCGAAGCCTGGGAAGCGTTGCGGGCGCCCGGGATGACCGTGCTGACCCCCGGCTGGTCGATGATCCAGCGCAACGCGAACTGCGCGAGCGTCTGCCCGGACGGCACGAGCCCGCGCAGCCGCTCGACGGCCGCCAGCCCGACCTCGTAGGGCACGCCGGAGAAGGTCTCGCCGACGTCGAACGCGTCGCCGTTGCGGTTGTAGTTGCGGTGGTCGTTCTCGGCGAACTCCGTGTCCGCGGTGTAGCGGCCGGACAGCAGGCCGGACGCCAGCGGCACCCGCGCGATGATCCCGGCGCCCGCCTCCGCCGCCGCGGGCAGCACGCGCTCCAGCGGCTTGAGGCGCAGGCAGTTGAGGATGATCTGGACGGAAGCCACGTGCGGCCGCGCCAGCGCGGTCAGCGCCTCCTCGGCCGTCTCGACGCTGACGCCGTACGCCTTGATCCGGCCTTCGTCGACCATCGCGTCGAGGGCGTCGTAGACCGCGTCGGAGGAGTACACCGGCGTCGGCGGGCAGTGCAGCTGGACCAGGTCGAGCGTGTCGACGCCGAGGTTGCGGCGCGACCGGTCGTTCCACTCGCGGAAGTTCGCGGCGACGTAGTTCTCCGGCACCTGCTCGACCCGGCGGCCCATCTTGGTCGCCACGAAGACGCCGCCGCGCTCGGTCAGGAACCGGCCGACCAGCCGCTCGCTGCGGCCGTCGCCGTAGACGTCCGCGGTGTCGAAGAAGGTGACACCGTTGTCGGCCGCCGCGTGCAGCACGGCCAGTGCGTCGTTCTCGTCGACCTCGCCCCAGTCCGCGCCGAGCTGCCAGCAGCCGAGCCCGACGACGGACACCTCGCGGCCCAGACGGGCGATCTTGCGGTTCTCCATGCCGCGATCCAAGCACACGCGCCCGCCTATGATCGGCCGTCATGGCCATGACTTCGGGTCCGGACGGGCTGGGGACCCGGCTGCGGCACGTCCTCGAGATCCTCGACGGCGACGTCGCCCGGTTCCTCGCCGACATCGGCCTCGAGGGCTACCGGCCGCGGTACTCGCCGGTGGTGCGGGCGCTGCTGGCGCGCGGCCCGCTGGCCATCCGCGACCTCGCCGCCGAGATGCGCGTGACGCACTCGGCGGCCAGCCAGACCGTTGCGCAGATGAGCCGGGCCGGCCTGGTGACGCTGGAACCGGGCGCCGACGCCCGGCAGCGGATCGTGTCGCTCACCGCGAAGACCCGTGATCTGCTGCCGCTGATCGAGGCGGAGTGGGCGGCGACGACCGAGGCGGCGGCCGCGCTGGAAGCCGAGCTGCCGTACTCGCTGCGGGCCCTGCTGGACGCGATCGTCGAAGCCCTCGACCGGAAGCCGTTCCGGGAGCGGATCGGCGAGACCGATGCCGCGCGGAAGGTGCGCTGATCAGGCGGGCGGCACCTGGAAGACCGCCCAGACGTACTTGCCGGCGGGGCAGCGTTCGAAGCCCCAGTCGAGTGACAGGGCCTGCACCAGGACGAGCCCGCGGCTGCGCGCCTCCGCCGGGGACGGCGCCCGCAGCGCGGGCAGCCGCCGTCCGGTGTCGTAAACCCGCAGCGTCACCCGCACGCCGTCGTACTCCAGCTCGAGCCGCTGCGGCCGTTCGCCGTGCTCGAAGGCGTTCGTGACCAGCTCCGACGTCGCGAGCAGGATGTCGTCGAACTGGCACTCCTGCAGGCCGAGGCGCAGCAGCGTCTGCCGCACCTCGTGCCGGGCCAGCGCCGGAGCCGTGACATCGGCGGGGAGGAGCACCCTCAGCGGGGCGGCCGGCGCAGCTGCGCGCTGCGGCATTCTCGACGTCGTCATCCGGTCCCCCTCCCAGTGAGTTCGGTACCGCCCGCGAAATACCCAGGCGGTCGTTCGGCTAATCAGGTGCCGTCGGCGAGCTCGGATTCGTCCAGTCCGGAGCGCAGCTTCTTGAGCGTCGCAGCGAGTAGCCGTGACACCTGCATCTGGGACACCCCGACGCGGCGCGCGATGTCCGACTGGCTCATCCCCGAGCCGAACCGCAGCGCGACGATCTTGCGCTCCCGCTCCGGCAGGCTCTCCAGCATCGGGCGCAGCGCTTCGCGCAGCTCGGCCTGGCCCAGCTCGGCGTCGGGCGCCCCGAACCGGGTGTGCGCCGCGTTCTCCAGCAGGTGGTCCAGTGACGCCCCATAGCGGCCCTGACCGGCGCGGAGACCTTCGAAGACGTCCTCGACGGGCACGCCCAGCCGGGCCGCGATCTCACTCGGCTTCGGGGCGCGTGAGAGCTGCACGGTGAGCTCTTCGCGCGCGGCGGAGATGTTCGCGTTCAGCTCCTTGAGCCGCCGCGGCACCCGCACCGACCAGCTGTTGTCCCGGAAGTGGTGCCGCAGCTCGCCGGAGATGGTCGGCACGGCGAAGGCCAGGAAGTCCGTCCCCTGGCCGGGGTCGAACCGGTCGACGGCGTGGATCAGCCCGACCGTGGCGATCTGGACCAGGTCTTCCATCGCCTCGTCGCGGTTGCGGAACTTCCGGGCGAGGTTGCGCGCCAGCTCCAGGTGCGCGCGCACGAGGGTGTCGCGGATGCGCTCCCGCTCCGGCGAGTTCGCCGGCGCGGCGGCGAGTTGGGTGAACAGCGCGCCGACGTCGAGGTCGTCCCCGCTGCTCCCGGCGGGATCGCTCACGAGTCCGCCGCCTGGCTCTCCCGGACGAGGTCGACCCGGGACAGGTAGCGCCCGTTCTCCGGGGTGATCGTGCGCTCGGCGGTCGTCGCCAGCGCGGTCAGCAGCTGCCACGACAGGCCGGCGTCGTCCTCGTGGTCGGCGCTGTCGGCCAGCACCGAGACGGAAACCTCGATGCGCGGCCCGTTCCACGAGAAGATACAGGTCAGGCGCCCGTCCGAGCTGGCGGGGAGCAGGAGCGAGCAGGCTTCGTCCACCGCCATCCGGAGGTCCTCGACGGCGTCGAGGTCGAAGTCCTGGCGCATCGCGATGTCCGCCACGATGGTCCGCAGGGTCGGCACGACGTGCGGGATCGCTGCCGTCCGCACCTCGATGACCTGCGCGCCTTCCGGGACGAGCGGGGCGTTGTCCTCCACGTTTGTTCCTTTCTCCGCACTCGCGCTCCAGGTGATCGGCGGTGTCCTCCACGCCCGGCAGCGAGATGCCCGTGGGGTGAGCAAACCAAACCCGGGTTTGATCCGCTCCACCGGCGGGCATGTAGCGGTCGACATGCTGATCCTGGGAAAGGCGGGGACGACATGGCTGACGTGAGCCGGCTGCCCAATGTGGTTGCTGAAGAGTGGGACTGGCAGCTGCACGGCTCGTGCCGGGGCGCGGACAGCAGCCTGTTCTTCCACACGGACAACGAGCGGGGTTCGGCGCGGGAGCGGCGCGAGGCGCGGGCGAAGGCGATTTGCCAGTCCTGCCCCGTCCTGGCCCAGTGCCGTGAGCACGCGATGACCGTACAGGAGCCGTACGGCATCTGGGGCGGCCTCGGCGAGATCGAGCGGCGGCAGCTCTTCCTGCGCCAGCGCCGGGCGGCGCGCAAGGCGATGAGCACGCACTGAGCAGCGCGCTGAACAGGCAGGATTTGATCGCAGGTGAGCAGTCCACGCGAAAG
This sequence comes from Amycolatopsis vancoresmycina, assembly GCF_000716785.1. GTDB lineage: Bacteria > Actinomycetota > Actinomycetes > Mycobacteriales > Pseudonocardiaceae > Amycolatopsis > Amycolatopsis vancoresmycina. The sequence continues at coordinate 6,351 of NZ_JNYY01000002.1, read as the reverse complement.
AGCGGCGGCCGTGGCGGGCGCGGCCGCTTCCTGGGTTAGGGTTGGCGCCGGAGTTGCCTGGACCGTGTCCGGTGCGGGGTCGTGCCCCGGGCCGCGGAAGGCACGGTGACACGGATGCCGCTTGAGACAACAGGCGCGTACCCGGCGCAGGAGCAGCGCCTGACGAGGAGAAACTGCATGCCCGCAGCCGACCAGAACGCCACCCCGCCCGGGTTCGGCATCACGCTGGACACCGACGCGACGGAGCCCCGGGTGGTGGTCACCGGCGAGCTCGACCTGCTGACCAGCCCGCAGCTGCAGGAGGCCCTGGCGGGGCTGATCGCGGACAAGCGCGCGCAGCGGGTCGTGGCCGATCTGACCGGGGTGACCTTCTTCGATTCCTCCGCGCTGAACGTGGTGCTCCGCGCACAACGCCAGGCCGGCGAGCAGGACGTCGAACTCGCGGTCGTCCCCAGCCCCGCGGTCAGCCGCGTGATCGAGCTCACCGGCGTGGCCGAACACCTGAGCGTGTCGGAAGACCCCCAGGCCTGACCGCCCGCTAACGTTCCGCCTCACTGGTTCCGCGGATCCTGGGGGCGGCACGATGATGGGGCGCACGCATGCCCTGACCGGCTGGTGCGCGGGCCTGGCGCTGGCGCCCGCGGTCGGGGCGGGTTCGGTGCACCAGGCGGTGATCTTCGCGGCGACGACGGCGGGCTTCGCCCTGCTGCCCGACCTCGACCACCCCGGTGCGAGCGCGTCCCGCCTCCTCGGCTGGCTGACCGGCGCCCTGTCGTGGGTCCTGCGCCGCGTTTCGGCGGGGTTCTACGCGCTGACCAAGGGCCCGCGCGACGAGAAGGTCACCGGCAAGCACCGCCACCTGTCCCACACGGTCCTGTTCGCGGCCGGCCTGGGCCTGCTGACGTCGTGGGGCACCACCGAAGGCGGCCCGTGGGCGGTCGTCGGCGTGGTGGTCTTCGGGTTGATGCTGGCCGAAGGCGCACTGGGCGACTGGCTCCTCCCGGTGAGCGGAGCGGCGGTGGCCTGGTGGTTCTTCACCGCCCCGCCGGACCGGGCGGGCGAACTGGCATCCATTTCGGGCTGGCTCGGCATCGCGGTGGCGGCCGGCTGCCTGACCCACTGCCTGGGTGACGCCCTGACCGAGGCCGGCTGCCCGTTCCTCTTCCCGATCCCGATCGCGGGCGAGACGTGGTACGAGATCCGGCCGCCCAAGGTACTGCGCTTCCGGACCGGCAAGAAGGTCGAGAAGCGGCTGATCTTCCCGGTGTTCGCGCTGCTCGGGGTGCTGCTGGTACCGGGGGTGTGGGACCACGCGGTGAGCACGTTCGAGCGGCTGTTCATCCCGCCGTCGAGTCAGCAGGCGACAACGCCCTGAGCCGCGCGGCCGCGGCGGCTGTGTCGGTGTAGTCGCGCGAGTGGGTGATGAGGCCGTTCCGGACGGTCATGACCATTACGTAGGTGGCGGCGAAGGCCGAGCCGCTGGCGTCGCCGTGGAGGTCGAACTCGGCCACCAGCACCGCCGGGTCGGTGGTCGCGTGGACCACGACGTTGTCGGCGCGGGCACAGTGCGCGGCATCGGAATTCTCCTGGAAGACTGGACGTTGAATCGGAACGGTGGACCCGCTTGCGACGATACGGAGCGTGCGTTCCGGTTGTCAACGAGGAGAACGTGATGGAGAAGATGCGCGCCGACGCCCGGCGCAACCGGGCCAAGGTGCTGGCCGCCGCCGAAGAGGCGTTTGCGCTCGACGGGCTGGCCGTGCCGCTCGACGACATCGCGCGGCTGGCCGGCGTTGGCGCCGGCACCGTCTACCGGCACTTCCCCAGCAAGGAAGCGCTGTTCCAGGCCGTCGTCCTCGAACGCATCCAGCAGTTCGCCGAGGAAGCCCGCGCGCTCGTGACCGCCGCCGACGACCCGGGGGCCGTCTTCTTCGACTACTTCGTCCGCGTCATCCGCCAGGCGTCACTCAACCGGGCCATCTGCGACGCCCTCGCCGAGTCTTCGGGCCACGCCTTCAAGGCCGGGGCGGGCGACGAGTTCCGCGCGGCCCTCGCGGAACTGCTCGCTCGCGCCCAAGCGGCGGGCGCCGTCCGGCCGGACATCGACGGCGACGACCTGCGCGCGCTCATCGTCGGGTGCCTCGCCGTCGAGCGGTACGCCCCCGGCAGCGAGCACCTGCTCCGCGTGGTCGTCGACGGGCTGCGCCCCGTTGAGCGGGTGCGGACCGGGTAACACGACGTAAGATCAACGCGAGTTAGTCCTCGTACCTGCGCTGCGCGTGGCGAGGGGGTGGTGCCCGGATGACTGGCCGACCTACCTGGGGTTCCGCCGCGGTGACCGGGCTGGCGGGGTTCGCCACCGGGTTGCTGGTCGCCGCGCTGCTCGTGGCCGGGCGGCCGGTGCCGCGCACCACCGAGACCTCCGACACCCCGCCGCCGACCGCGACCGTTTCCGCGGTGCCCGTCACCGTGACCGAGTCGTCGCCGCCGTCCACCGTCACCTCGGTCGTGACGCCGCCGCCGACGACCACCACCAGCGTCGTCGAGGTCACCGTGCCGCCTTCGACCACGGCGACCTCCGGTACGCCGACCTCCGCGTCGCCCGCCTTTCCGCTGACCTCCGGGTGGCGCGACTGATGATGCAACCCGGCGGGCGCGGGGCCCGTCTGGCCGGTATGCGAGCTTTCCCTTGGATCGCCGTGGCCGCCGCGTTCGCGGTCGGCTGCGCCGGGCCCGGGCCGGCGACCGCCTGCCCCGCCATCGGCTACGTGACCGGGATCAGCCTGACGATCCCGGCGCCCGCGGGCATCACCCGCGCGACGCTCGACGCGTGCTGGCGCGGGCAGTGCGTCAACCGGCCGGTCGACCTCACGCCCGAGACGACCGCGGGCGCCTCGACCTGCGTCGGCACCGGCCCGGACAGCTCCTGCGGTGCGCCGATGGTGCCGACGGGCGGCCTCCACGGCTTCGCCGAGGTGCCGGGCCTGCCCGCCGAACCGGTCCGGATCACCGTCCGGTTCGACGACGGCAAGCCGCACACCGCCGACGTGACGCCGGCCTTCAGCGAGCCGAACGGCCCCGCCTGCGGGAAGGCGGGGCCGCAGGTGCAGCTCCTGGTCGGGCCGGACCGGGAGCTCAGCCCGGTCTAACCGACGTCGCGGCGCTTCCAGCCGAGCAGCCCGGCGGCCAGCGCGACGGCCGCGACCGCCAGCAGCCAGGCGATCGGTGTCGCGGTGAACGCCTGGCCGGGGAGCTTCGGCGGGTGCTGGAACGGCGACACGTCCAGCACCGCCTGCGGCAGGTTGACGACCGGGCCGAACAGGCTGAGCAGCAGTGCCAGGGCACCGACCGCCCAGGCCGCCGCCGAAGAGCCCGGCACCAGCCCGAAGATCGCCACCGCCAGCGCGACCACCACCCAGGCCGCGGGCAGCTGGACGAGCATCCCGGCCAGGCTGTCCGCGATCGAGCCGCCGGTGTCGCCGGTGCGCAGGCCGTTGGCCAGTCCCATGAACAGCCCGCCGGTGAGCAGCAGCGCCGCCGTGCCGAAGAACGCGAACACCAGGTGGCCGCCCGCCCAGCGCAGCCGTCCGACGCTGGTGGCCAGCACCGGTTCGAGCCGGATCGCGGTCTCCTCGCCGCGCATCCGCAGCACCGCCTGGACGCCGTAGAGCGACGCGACCATGGCGAACATCCCGGCCATCGCGGCGAGGAACGCCTGCGTCAGCGCGTGGCTGCCGCCGAGCCGCGCGAAGATCTGCTGCGCCTGCGGGCTCGAACCGACCAGGTCGCCGATGCCGCTGGCGATCGAGCCGAACACCGCGCCGACCACGGCCACGCCGATGAGCCAGCCGAGCAGCGGGCCGCGGTGCAGCCGCCAGGCCAGCGCGAGCGGCGACCGCAGGCTCGGCGCCGCCGTCGCCGGGCCGGGCCGCGGCGGCAGGATGCCGACGCCGACGTCCCGGCGGGGGAGCAGCCAGTACCCGAGAGCGCCGACGACCAGCGTGACCGCCAACGGCAGCAGAAGCACCCACCAGCGTTCCCCGGCGAACGCCCGCACCTGCTGCACCCAGCCGATCGGCGACAGCCACGACAGCCAGCGGGCGTCCACAGTGGAGTCTCCGGCGCCGCGCAGCAGGAAGGCGGCGCCGACCACGGCGGTCCCGATGCCGTTGGCGGTGCGGGAGTACTCGGCGAGCTGGACGGCGACCGCCGCCACCGCGGTGAACACCAGCCCCACCAGCGCTTCCGACGCGCCGAAGGCGACCGAACCGGCCGCGGGCAGGCCCGCGCCGATCATGGTCACTGCCTGGATCAGCCCGGTGAGCACGCTCGCGCCGCCGGCGACCAGCAGCGACGCCGTCAGCGCCGCGTACCGGCCGACCACCGCGGACGCGAGCAGCTCCGCCCGCCCGGTGTCCTCCTCGGCGCGGGTGTGCCGGGTGACGGTGAAGACCACCATCAGGCCGGTGAGCAGGGCCAGGAACCCGCACATGCGCCAGGCGATGAACCCGCCGACCGTGGTCAGGTCGAACGGCGGGCCGTAGAGCAGCGCGTACGACGGGTTGGCGTTCGCGCCCGCCTGCAGGGCGAGCCGGTCGGCGACGGTCGGGTAGAACTGCGTGAACGTGTTGACCGTGCTCGCCGGGACGACGCTGAGCAGCACGATCCAGATCGGCAGGATGACGCGGTCACGCCGCAGCGCGAGCCGGGTGAGGTGCCAGGTGCCGGCCAGTTCGTGCGCGGGCGCGACCTCGGCTTCGGCACGCGAGAGCGTTGCGGTCATTTCCCACTCGCTTCGGTCGTGTAGTGGCGCAGGAACAGCTCCTCCAGCGTCGGCGGCTGGCTGACCAGGCTCCGGACGCCGACCTCGGTGAGCCGGCGCAGGGCTTCGTCGAGCGAGCGCGTCTCGACGTCGAAGCGGACGCGGTTGCCCTCGACCTTGAGGTCGTGGACGTTCGCCAGCTTCGTGAGCCCGTTCGGCGGGCCGGCGAGCTCGGCGGTGATCGACGTCCGGGTCAGGTGGCGCAGCTCGGCGAGCGTGCCGGACTCCACCGTGCGGCCGTTGCGGATGATGCTGACCTTGTCGCACAGGGCCTCGACCTCGGCGAGGATGTGGCTGGAGAGCAGCACGGTCCGGCCCTGCTCGCGCTCCTCCTGGATGGCGTACTGGAACGTCGCCTCCATCAGCGGGTCCAGCCCGGACGTCGGCTCGTCGAGGATCAGCAGGTCGACGCGCGAGGCGAGGGCGGCGACGATGGCGACCTTCTGCCGGTTGCCCTTCGAGTACGTCCGCCCCTTCTTCTTCGGGTCGAGGTCGAAGCGCTCGATGAGCTCGGCGCGGCGCTTCTCGTCCAGCCCGCCGCGCAGGCGGCCGAGCAGGTCGATCACCTCGCCGCCGGAGAGGTTGGGCCAGAGGTTGACGTCGCCGGGCACGTAGGCCAGGCGGCGGTGCAGGCTCGCGGCGTCCTTCCAGGGGTCGCCGCCGAGCAGCCGGACGTCCCCCGAGTCCGCGTGGAGCAGGCCGAGCAGGACCCGGACGGTGGTCGACTTCCCGGCGCCGTTGGGGCCGAGGAAGCCGTGCACCTCCCCGGCGGGCACCTGCAGGTCCAGGCCGTCGAGGGCCTTGGTCCGGCCGAACGACTTGTGCAGGCCGGTGACCGAAATGGCGTTTTCCATGGTTCGGAAGCTACACTTGCTTCACAAAGTTGTGAAGTTAAGAAAGTGTCTGGATTGAGTGATCTTGGGAGACGGGTACGGGAGGATGGGCCGATGACGACGCCTGACACGAAGCGAGATGAAGACGCCGTCCGCCGGTACGTCGAGAGCCTCGGGCTCGTGCTCTCGCAGATCGGCATGCAGCGCATGCCCGCGCGGGTGTTCGCCGCGCTGATGACCACCGACGAGGGCCGCCTGACCGCCGCCGACCTCGCCTCGCAGCTGCAGGTCAGCCCGGCCGCGGTGTCCGGTGCGGTGCGCTGGCTCGAACAGATCGGCCTGGTGGCCAAGGAGCGTGAGCCCGGCGAGCGCCGAGACCACTACCGGCTCTACGACGACCTCTGGTACGCCACGTTCCTCAAGCGCGACCGCATGATCATCATGTGGCGCGACGCGGCCGAAACCGGCATCGACGCCCTCGGTGAGGACACCCCCGCGGGGCAGCGGCTCGCCGAGATGCGGGACTTCCTGTCCTTCATGCTCGAGGAGCTCAACGGCATGTACGAGCGCTGGCACAAGCTCCGCGAGGAGAAGAACGCCTAGGAGCTGTCCTGTAAGTCATCGGAGCCAGAGGACGATGGCGGCGATGGTGAGTTCGGCCTGGTAGTAGGCGGCGCGTTTGGCGTAGCGGGTGGC
>NZ_JNYY01000001.1 GCF_000716785.1 Amycolatopsis vancoresmycina | reverse complement strand
GCGCTGGGCATGACCGTCCGCTTCGACCCAATCCCCACCTGACACAAGACCAGACCAACCCCATCTCCACCAGCGAGTCTCGTTCATCTTCGTGTCAGTCCTGTTCCTTGAGGCTGCCGATACCGAGCGAGGCGTCGGCGGGACGGTCGCCGAGCTCCTGCTCGACGTACTCCTGCGGGTCGAGGTCGCTGACGTCGAGGTCGCGGGCGCCTTCGTGCTGCCGCTTGAACTCGAGGAACCGCCGTCCCAGCTCTTCGCGCAGCCCCGGGTCGGCGTGCCGGCGGAAGTCGGCGAGGCCCTCGTCCTCCTCCTCGGCCATGTGCTCGCTGTTGGCGAACCGGGCCTTGTTCACCGCTTCCTGCCACGCGGTGCTGCCGACGGGGTGCAGGGCTGCCTCGTGCACGCCGTCGCGGATGTCGTTGTGGTCGCCGATGGCATCGAGGGTCTCGGCCTCGGCGTCCTCACCGCGGCGCAGCAGGTGGGGGTAGAAGATCTCCTCCTCGGCGCGGGCGTGCACGTCGAGCAGGTCGGCCAAGGGCTGCCAGACCTCCGCCAGGTCGGCGGGGTCGGTGAGGTCGTCGAGCCGGGCGAACTGGCGCCGGAACCAGTCGTGGTCGTCGAGGATGAGGCTGGTGATGTCGGCCATGCCGCTCTCCTACCCCGGATGGGCGGTCCGGGAAACCGGGACACGTCCCGAAGTTCACCGGTCCGGGTTACGGCCGGGTTCCGGCCCGGACATCCCGCTCGCCGGGGCGCCGTTCATCATCTTGAGCATCGGCAGGCCACCGGTGCGGGCGAACCGGACCAGCAGGAGCCCGGCGAGCAGCAGGAAGGCGATGTTCAGCCAGGTCGTGTAGTTCCACGAGATGCCCCGGTCCAGCACGGTGGCGTCCCGCGCCTCCGGGGTGAGCCCGGTGACGCCGAAGAGCAGTTCGACGGCGTAGCCGGCCACGACCATCGCCGCGTAGAAGGTGCCGAGCAGCACCAGCATCATGCGGGTGCCGTAGTACTTCCGGTAGATGTTGAGGATCGGCAGGATCAGCAGGTCGGCGAAGAGGAACGAGACGACGCCGCCGAAGCTGATGCCGCCGTTCCACAGCACCGCCGCCAGCGGCACGTTCCCCACCGAGCAGACGAACGACAGGATCGCCACGACCGGTCCGATCAGCGGTCCCCACACCGCCGACAGGACGGGGTGGCCTTCGAAGAACAGGGCGTGCCACCACGAGTCCGGCACCCACGCCCCGACCGCGCCGGCGATGAGCAGTCCGACCAGCAGATCGCGCAGGATCGCCGCCCACTCCATGACGAACACGTGCGCCACGGCGGTGAAGCCGTCGCCGGAACCCAGCCGGGACAGGAACGACCCCTCGCGCCGGACGGACATGTCCATGGCCGCGTGGCCTTCCATCGACCCGGCCAGGCCGCGCTCGGCCTGTTCGCGGGCCGCGTCGAGCAGCCGTTGCCGGACGAACAGCCGGAACAGCACGGCCAGCGCCACGATCATGATGGGGCCGCCGAGGAACTCGGCGAGGGTGAACCGCCAGCCCAGCAGCAGGGCGAGGATGACGCCGAGTTCGGCGACGAGGTTGGTGGAGCCGATCTCGAACGCCATCGCCGCGGTGAAGTGTGCGCCCTTGCGGAACAGCGAGCGGGCCAGCGCTACCGCGGCGTAGGAACACGACGACGAGGCGGCGCCCAGCCCGGCAGCCACCGCGAGGGTGCGTGGCCGGTCGTCGCCGAGCAGGTTCGCGACGGTCGTCTTGCGCACCACGGCCTGCACGACCGCGGACAGCGCGAAGCCGAGGATCAGGGCCCACAGGATCTCCCAGAGCATCGAGCCCGTCATGGCCAGCGCGCGGCCGATCGCGGTCCACATCTGTCAGTGCGACCCGGTGACGACGTGGACGACCGCGGCCATGTCCTCATCGCCGTGCTCGTCCTCGGCGGCGGCGTACTGGGCGTGCATGGCGGCCATCAGCCGGTCGTCGACACCGGCTTCGCGCATGGCGTCGAGGATGAGGGCGCTGTCCTTGACCGCGCCGCCGAGACCGAACGACGGCTCGAGCTCGTCGGAGATCATGGCCTTGCCCTTGAGCTGGGCGTAGGCGCAGTCGAGCGGACCGCCGGCGATCACGTCGAGGAACCCGCCGGGATCGATGCCGAGGCGGTCGGCGAGCGCGACGCTCTGCGCCGTGGCGGCGGTGACGGAGAGGACCCAGGCGTTGGCGGCGAGCTTGAGGCGGTGCCCGTCGCCGGGCTGCTCGCCGACCCAGACGGTGCGGGCGCCGACGGCGTCGAAGACCGGGTTCACGGTGTCCTGGAGGCCGGCGGGGCCGCCGGCCAGGACGATGAGCTTGCCTTCTTCGGCCGGTTGCCTGGTGCCGAGGACGGGGGCGTCGACGAACGGGGTGCCGTGCTCGCGGGCCAGCTCGGCGAGGCGGGCGGTGCCGGCCAGGCCGACGGTGCCCGACTGGACCCAGACGGTGTCCGGCCCGAAAGCGGGCAGGGCCCGGCTCATGACGCCGGCGACCGCGTCGACGTCGAAGAGCATGGTGAGCACGACATCGGCGCCCGCCACGGCTTCGGCCGGGTCCTCGGCGACGGTGATGCCGGCATCGGCCAGGGGGCGGGCCTTTTCGGTCGTGCGGTTCCAGGCGGTGACGTCGAATCCGGCGCCGGCGAGGGTGCGTGCCATGCCGCTGCCCATGAGTCCCGTGCCGAGCACGGCTGCGGTCTTGGTCATGCTTCGGCGGTACCCGCCTCGGGCGTGGGGAAACCCGGTCGTCAATCGATCCAGACGGTCTTGGCGTTGACGAAGGCCCGCGGGCCGAAGCCGGCCAGCTCGCGGCCGTAGCCCGAGTTCTTCACGCCGCCGAAGGGCACTTCCGGCGTCGACTCGGTGAACCTGTTGATGTAGATCATCCCGGTTTCGACTTCGGTCACGAACCGCTGCTGCTCGGCTTCGTCGCGGGTCCAGGCGCTGCCGCCGAGGCCGAAGGCCGAGTCGTTGGCGATGCGGATGGCGTCGTCGGCGTCGCGGGCGGTCCACAGCAGCGCGACCGGGCCGAAGAACTCCTCGCGGTGCCCGGGGGACCCGTCGGGGATGTCCGTGAGCACGGTGGGCTCGAAGTAGTTGCCGGGCCGGTCGATCGGGTGGCCGCCGGTCAGCAGGCGGGCGCCGGCCGCGACGGTGTCCGAGACCTGCTTGGCCAGCGTCTCGACGGCGTCCGGCGAGGACAGCGGGCCGAGGTCGGTGTCCTCGGCCATCGGGTCGCCGATGCGCAATCCCGCCAGTTCGGACACCAGGCGGCGGGTGAACTCCTCGGCGACCTGCTCGTGCACGATGAAGCGCTTGGCGTTGATGCACGACTGGGCGTTGTTGAGCATCCGCGAGGTGACCGCACCGTCGACAGCGGCGTCCAGGTCGGCCGACGGCATGACGATGAAGGCGTCGCTGCCGCCCAGCTCCAGCACGCTGGGCTTGACGTTCTGCCCGGCGCGGGCGCCGACCTGCCGGCCGGCGGGCTCACTGCCGGTGAGGGTGACCGCGCGGACGCGGTCGTCGTCGATGATCGCTTCGATCTTCTTCGAGCCGACGAGCAGGGTCTGGAAGACCCCTTCGGCGAAGCCGGCGCGGCGCAGGACGTCCTCGATGGCCAGCGCCACCTGCGGCACGTTGGAGGCGTGCTTGAGCAGGCCGACGTTGCCGGCCATCAGGGCCGGGCACGCGAACCGGAAGACCTGCCAGTACGGGAAGTTCCACGGCATGACGGCGAGCACCGGGCCGAGCGGTTCGTACCGGGTGAAAACCTTCGCGCCGGCGTCTCCGACGTCGTGGGGTTCGTCGGCGAGCAGGGCTTCGGTGTGGTCGGCGAACCAGCGGCAGCCCTTCGCGCACTTGGCCACTTCGGCCTTGGCGGAGGCCAGTGTCTTGCCCATCTCGAGGGTGGCCAGGCGCGCCAGCTCGTCGGTCTCGGCTTCGAGGATGTCCGCGGCTCGCCGCAGCCGCTCGGCCCGCTCGGCGAACGACGTGCGGCGGTGGTCCCGGAAGGCGGCCGCGGCTCGCCCGATCTTCCGCTCGACCTGGGCGTCGGTGAGCTCGTCGAAGGTGCGCAAGGTTTCTCCGGTGGCCGGGTTGACGGACGCGATGGCCACGGGGGCCTCCTCGGATCGGGGTACGGTTCGCACCCCGGGTTCCCTCGGGCGCCGAGCGGAAACCGTGCCCGCCCTCGCCGTCAGCGGAACAGCCGGAAGAACCCGCGCACCTGCTCGATCAGCGACTCCGGTTGCTCCAGCGCGGCGAAGTGGCCCCCTCGCGGCATTTCCTCGAACCACCGCAGGTCGGTGAACCGCAGCTCGGCTTCCCGTCGCGACGGGCGGGTGATGTCGCGGGGGTAGATCGACAACCCGGAGGGCGCGGTGACCTTGTCCCGGAAGCGCGCGAAGCTCTCCCAGTACAGGCGCGCCGAAGACGTGGCCGAGGCGGTGAACCAGTAGACCGAGATCTCGTCGAGGATCTTCTGCCGTGACACCGCGTCCTCGTGGTCGCCGTCGTGGTCTGTCCAGGCCTGGAACTTTTCGGCGATCCAGGCGGCCTGGCCGGCGGGGGAGTCGGTGAGGCCGTAGCCGAGCGTCTGCGGCCGGGTCGCCTGGATCGCCGAGTAGCCGCGTTCGGTGCGCTGGAATTCCCTTTCGGCCTCGAGGTTGGCCAGCTCCGATGGCGTCGGGTCGTCGAACGTCCCGGCCGCGACGGAACCCAGGTTCAGGTGCACGGCGGCGACGCGCTCGGGCGCCACTTCGCCCAGCGCGCCGGAGACGGCCGAGCCCCAGTCGCCGCCCTGCGCGCCGTAGCGGTCGTAGCCCAGCGACGTCATCAGCGTGTCCCAGGCGCGGGCGATGCGGGTGACGCCCCACCCCGTCGTCGACGGCTTGTCGCTCCAGCCGTAGCCGGGCAACGACGGCGCGACCACGTGGAACGCGTCCGCCGGATCGCCGCCGTGGGCGCGGGGGTCGGTCAGCGGGCCGAGGACGTCCAGGAATTCGAGCACCGAACCCGGCCAGCCGTGGGTGAGCACGAGCGGGAACGCGCCCGGTTCGGGCGAGCGGACGTGCAGGAAGTGGATGCCCAGCCCGTCGATCGTGTCGCGGTACTGCGGGAAGGCGTTCAGCCGGGTGGCGAATCCGAAGTCGTAGTCCTCGGCCCAGCTGCGGCACAGCTCCCGCGTGTAAGCCAGCGGGATTCCCTGTGACCAGCCGGCCACCGGCTCGGGCTCGGGCCACCGCGTCCGGCGCAACCGGTCACGCAGGTCCGCGATCTCGGCTTCGGTCACGCTGACCTCGAACGGCTCGGCGGTCATGGCGCGGCTCCTTTCGTCGGCCGGCGCAGCCCGCGGTGCGAAGAAAGTGGCAGCATCGACCAGCGTCACTACGATACTGCCATGACCCGGCACCGGATGGTGGTCGTCCTGCTCGAGGACGTCCTGCCCCTCGACTACGCGATCCCGATCCACGTGTTCGGCCGCGAGGCGCCGGAGGCGTACGACCTCGTGACCGTGTCCGTCGGCGGCGGTCCGGTGCCGGTGGCCGGCGGGACCACGGTGGTGCCGGACGGCGGCCTGGAGCTGCTGCGCCGGGCCGGCACGATCGTCGTGCCGGGTTACGCCGACGCCGCGGGGCGTGAGCTGCCCGGTTCCCTGCTGCGAGCCCTGGCGGGCGCGCATCGGCGGGGTGTCCGGATGGTGTCCATCTGCTCCGGGGCGTTCGCCCTGGCGCGGGCCGGTGTCCTCGACGGGCTGACCGTGACCACCCACTGGTCGCTGTGCGCGGACCTCGCGGAGCGCTTCCCCGCGGTCACGGTCGATCAGTCGGTGCTCGTGGCCGGCACCGGGTCGGTCCTCACCTCGGGTGGGGTGACCGCGGGCGTGGACCTGTGCCTGCACCTGCTGAACGCCGACCTGGGGCCGGCGGCCGCGCGGCACATCGCGCGGCGCATCGTCATGGCGCCGCGGCCGGCGAACGGGCAGCAGCCGTTCGTGGAGAAGGCCGCCGTCCCGCCCGGTGACGACGTCATCGCCCAGGCCCAGCAGTGGATGCTCGTGTCGCTGGAGCGGCCGCTGTCGGTGAAGGAGGTCGCGACGCGGTTCGCCCTGTCGGAACGGACGTTCCACCGGCGGTTCCGCGAGAAGGTCGGCCTTCCTCCGTTGACGTGGCTGCGCGATCAGCGCATCGCCAGGGCCAAGGAACTGCTGGAAGGCACCGAACTGTCCATAGAGGACGTCGCACGCCGGGTCGGGCTCGGCACGGCGGCCAACCTGCGCGTGCAGTTCCGGAGCGTGACCGGTGTTTCGCCACGGGAGCACCGGAAGTCCTTCACCTTCGGTGCGTGACGATGGCGGGAAGCTTTCGATAGTCGGCAGTAGTGCCAGTGTCCGCGGGTTCGGGCCGAGCCCAGACTGGAGGCATGAACCAGCCGACCTTCGTCCTCGTCCACGGCGCCCTGACCGATGCTTCGGTGTGGCGCCGGGTTTCCGTGCGCCTGCAGGACGCCGGGCGCACCGTCATCGCGCCGTCGCTGCCCATGCGGGACTTCGACGGCGACATCGCCTACCTCAAGCAGTTCCTCGGTACGCTCAGCGGCCCGCTCGTGGTCGCCGCGCATTCCTACGCCGGATCCGTCATTTCGGCCCCCGGTGCCCTGACCGACAGTGTCCGCTCGCTCGTCTTCGTCACGGCTTTCCAGCAGGACGCGGGCGAGACGGCCGGGGCGCTCAACGGGAAGTTCCCGGGCAGCCTGCTGACCCCGGAGAACCTGGTCGTCCGCGCATACCCCGGTGGCGTGGAGGTCTACCTGCGGCCGGACAAGTTCGGCGAGGTCTACGCCGGCGACGCCGGTGCGCGTGACCAGAAGGTCCTCGCCGCCGCGCAGAAGCCGTTCGACCCGGTGACCCTGGAGGGCAGCTTCGCGAACGCAGCCACCTGGCACACCGTGCCGTCGTGGGCGGTGGTGTCCACACAGGACAACTCCATTCCCGCCGAGGCGCAGCGGTGGATGGCCGAACGAGCCGGTTCCACCGTCGTCGAGGTCGATTCTTCGCACGCCGTACCGCTGGTGCATCCCGAGGTGGTGGCCGAGACCATCCTCAGCGCGGCGCGGCGGTGAGGGAGGTGCCTCGCGGCGATGTTTACCTCCGAGGGAATTGGTTCGGCGCACGCGGTGCTGCAAACTCCCAGCCATGACCACTTACCGGATCCACACCGCCGACACTGCCGACGAGGCCGCGAAGGAGCCGCTCGAGGTCCTCGAAAGCGCTTTCGGATTCGTGCCCGCCGCCGCGGGACTCATGGCGAACTCGGCGGCGTTGCTCAACACCTTCTTCTCCGCCTTCGGGCACTTCCGGGGCGGAGGCACGTTCGGCCCGGACGAGCGGCAGGTCCTGCTGCTGTCCAACGCGGTCGCCAACCGCAGCGCGTGGGCGGTGGCGTTCCACACGCTGGAGTCGCTCCAGGACGGCGTCGAGCCGGCGGTGGTCGAGGCGATCCGCCGGGGGGAGGTGCCGCCGGACGAGCGGATGGCGGCGTTGTCGGCGTTCACCCGGTCGCTGATCGAGAAGCGGGCCACGTCGGCGACGCGGAGGTGCAGGCGTTCACGGCGGCGGGCTTCACCGAACCGCAGGTCTTCGAGGTGATCACCGCGGTGGCGATCTCGGCGATGACGAACTACACGGCGAACCTTGCCGAGCCGCCGCTGGAGGACGCCGTGCTGCCCCACGCCTGGAAGACGGGATACTGAACGGGTGCCTGAGGTAGGGCCCCTGCTGAAACACTGGCGCGCCACCCGGCGGCTGAGCCAGCTGGCTCTGGCCGCCGAGGCGGCCGTGTCGGTCCGCCACCTGAGTTTCGTCGAGACGGGACGGGCGAACCCGAGCCGCGCCATGGTGCTGAAGCTCGCGGAAGTCCTCGACGTCCCGTTGCGGGAGCGCAACACGCTGTTGCTGAGCGCCGGGTTCTCGCCCGAATACGCGGAGTCCGCATTGGACGCACCGGCTCTCGCGGCGGTGCGAGAAGCGCTGGAGACCATTCTCGCCCAGCAGGAACCGTTCCCGGCGCTGGTGATGGACCGCAGCTGGGACATCCGGCACACCAACACCGCCGCCCGGCGGTTCTTCGCGTTCCTGCAACGGGGGCAGCCGGGGAACCCGCCGGGGCCGGCGAACGTGCTCCGCAGGATGTTCCACCCCGACGGTGTGCGGCCGCACGTCACGAACTGGCTGGAGGTCGCCGAAGCGCTGGTGCGGCGAGCCCGGCGGGAGGCGATCGGGGGTGTCCTCGACGAGCGGGCCCAGGGGATTCTCGACGAGGTGCTGGCCTACCCGGGCGTGCCGTCCCACCTGCGGGTGGTGGACGCGACGACGCCGGTCCTCCCGATCGTGCCGATCCGGTACGAGCACGCCGGCCGGCGGTTCGACTACTTCTCCACGGTGACCACACTGGGCACGCCGCAGGACGTGACCCTGCAGGAGCTGCGCATCGAGTGCTTCTTTCCGACGAACGACGAGACCCGGGAGCACGCCCGCGAGCTGGCCGCCCCGGGACGGTCGAACGGCGATTGATCACGACCGGCCCGTCGAACCGGCCGGGCCGAGCTTGCCTCGAACCTTGCGTCCCTTCCGGAGCCGAAGGGTCGAACCTCCGGCCCCGGAAGGAAGAGGGCGCGGCTCAGTACCAGTGCGCGCGTCCGCCGATCTTGCGGCCGGTTCCGCCGAGGATGGCCAGGGCGACACCGGCGACGGCGAGGACGATGCCGATCGTGTACAGCACGGGGATGCCGATCACGAAGCCGAGGATGAGCAGGATGACGCCGAGGATGATCACGGTGGGGGAGCTCCTTTTCCGAGAGGGCGGCGCCCGGGGTGGGTGCCGGCTCGACTCGGCCCGGGAGTGCCCAGGACCTCGTCCGTCCAAACAGGTGTTTTCACCCTGGTGAGGTGCGTCAAATCCGGCGGTAGCGGCTTTCGAGCAACGCGAACACGCCGAAGACGGCGATCCCGGCGGCCAAAGCCAGCAGCAGTGCCTGGCCGTACGGCTGCACCGCGAGTGTCTTGAGCGCCGGGTCCAGGCCGCCGGCTTTGGCGGGGTCGTAGTCGACCGCGGCCACGATGAACATCGCGCCCACCGTGCCGTAGGCGAGCGCCATCGCGGACCAGCCCACCTGGCCGAGTCTTTCCGCCGACCGCCGGACCGTCCGGGACGTCCCGGCGAGGTCGAGGTCGTGGACGAACTTCTTCCTGATCCCGCGGTAGCCGAGGAAGGCCGCGACCGCGATGACGCCGCCGCCGGCCGTGATCACCGCGGCGGCTCCCCAGGGTTCGGCCAGCACCGTGGCCACCACCGAGCCCGCTTTGCCGGAGCCGCCGATCGCGGTCTTCCCCGCGCTGTAGGCGACGAGGCCGTACAGGACGACCTCGACACCGCTGGCCGTCCGCCGCACCCACCGCCGTCGTGGTGCGGCGTGCCGGTGGCCCGTGATCGCCTCGGCGAGTTGCCACAACGCGAGCAGCCCGGTGCCGGCGGCGATCAGCCACAGCAACCACGCCCCGCCGTTCGACGCGACGATCTGCAGGGCGCCGGCCTTGTCGGCCTTCTCGTTGTCGCCGAGGGCCACCTGCGCCGCCAGCCACGCGACGACGAGGTGCACGAAGGCGTAGCAGGTCAGGCCGATCCGGGCGATCAGGGTGAAACCTCTGAATTCGGGCACCCGGGGATCCTCGTCCATCCCGGCCCGGATGACCAGGCGTCTGTGCGGAGGCCACAGCCCGGCGGGCGGCCCCGGTCCCGGCGTGTGCGCCGCTGTGCGCGCTTGACACCCCGTACCAGCGCTGTGTGCGCGCCGTGAGCGCGGCCCACCGCAGCCTGAACCGGTCGCCGAGATCCGGCTGCGGAAGGGGATTCTCATGCATGACGTGGTGATCGTGGGCGCCGGGCCGGTCGGGTTGTTCCTGGCCTGCGAACTGGGCCTCGCGGGCTGCTCGGTCCTGGTTCTCGAGCGGGAGCCCGAGCCCGGCGCCCCCTGGCGGACGGCCCCGCTCGGGCGGCGCGGCCTGTTCGCCGCTTCCGTCGCGGCGTTCCACCGGCGCGGGCTGCTGGAGCCGCTGCTGGCCGAGGCCGGCCCCGCGTTCGGCGCCGCCGAGGATGACGACCCGGCTCGGCCGCGCTTCGCCGGGCACTTCGCCGGGATCATGCTCGACGGGGCCGACGTCGACCTCGCCGCCCTGCCGCTCCGGCTGCCCGGCTCGGTGCCGGACGCCGTCATGACCAGCCTCGACACGGTCGAGGCGGTGCTGTCCGAGCGGGCGGCCAAGCTCGGGGTCGAGATCCGCCGCGGGGTCGCCGTGGACGGCCTCACCCAGGACGACGAGCGCGTCGTCGTGCGCGCCGGCGCGCGGGAGTACCCGGCACGCTGGGCCGTCGGCTGCGACGGCGGGCGGAGCGCGGTGCGCCGGCTCGCGGGCTTCGAGTTCGCCGGCACCGAGCCGCAGTTCACCGGGTACGTCGCGCTCGCCACCATCCCCGACGTCGAAAAGCTGAACCCGGGGTTCACCCCGACGCCGCGCGGCGTGTACCTCCGGATGGCCGCGGACGGGCACATCGGCGTGATGGACTTCGACGGCGGCGCGTTCGACCGCTCGCAGGAAGTCACCCGCGAGCACCTCCAGGAAGTGCTGCGGCGCGTCTCCGGCACCGACGTGACGCTGACGGAGGTCCACCTCGCGTCGAGCTACACCGACCGCGCGATGCAGGCGACGACCTACCGGCGGGGCCGCGTCCTGCTCGCGGGCGACGCCGCGCACATCGTTTCGCCGCTCGGCGGGCAGGGGCTCAACACCGGCATCGGCGACGCCGTCAACCTGGGCTGGAAGCTCGCGGCGACCCTGCGCGGGCAGGCGCCGGACGGGCTGCTCGACACCTACACCCGCGAGCGCCACCCCGTCGGTGCCTGGGCGCTCGGCTGGACGCGGGCCCAGGTGGCGGCGATGCGGCCGGATCCGCACGCCCAGGCCGTCCAAGGCGTGCTGCGCGACCTGCTCCGGACCCGGAACGGAACGACCTACGTGTTCGAGAAGCTTTCCGGCATGTCGGCCCGCCACGACCTCGGCGACGACCGGCCGCTGGTCGGCCGCGTCGCGCCGGACTTCCGGCCGGCGGACGGCACGACCCTCGCCGACCTGATGCGGGACGGCCGAGGCGTCGTCCTCGACTTCAGCGCCGATCATCACCTGCGCGCTTCCGCGGCGGCTTGGGAAAGCGAGCTGCGGTACGCCGCGGGCACCGCGGAAAACGACCTCGGCCTCGGCGCGGTCCTGGTCCGCCCCGACGGGGTCGTCGCCTGGGCCGGAGAGCACGTGCCCGATCGCGGCTCGTTCGAACGAGCCGCCCGCCGGTGGTTCGGCGACGCGAGCGTCTAATGTGGACCGAAGGGTCCGGCGGGCCCCGCCGGACGATGGGCCGGGTATCGCCCGCTTGCCGGCGGTCCGACCCGGTCGGGTGAATGCGTGAACACGTTCGGACGCGGCGCGAACAGGGCTGCTCAAGGTACTCTCATTGCTCGCTGTCGACGGTGGGCATCCGCGCAGAGCGCTGATCGTGGCAACTCGCGGACTCCGGCAGGACGGGAGTGGCGAGATGCGGCTGTCGGACCAGGTTCCCCGGGTGGTCGTCGTCGGTGCGGGTCTGGGCGGCACCGCCACCGCGGTCCGGCTGCTCCAGTTCGCGCGAGAGCCCCTGCAGGTGGTGCTGGTCGAGCGGCTCCCCGGGTACCGCAGCGCGGGCGTGGCCTACCACCGGGCGGGGAACCACTGGCAGCACGTCTTCAACATCCAGGCGGGCCGGATGTCGATGTTCCGCGAGGACGTCGACGATTTCGTGGACTGGGCGAACAGCGAGGCCGACCGGGCCGGCTGGCCCACGGAGTGGAGCGGCTTCACGTTCACCGAGTCCGGGCCCGCGCCGCGCCGGATCTACGCCGACTACCTGGCCGAGCGCCTGGCTCAGGCCGCGCGGGAGGCGGCGGACGGCGTGAGCCTGGTCGAAGCCGACGGCGAGGTGGTCGACGTGGAAGCCGCCGCCGGCGGGCACCGCGTCGTCGTCGACCGGTTCTGCCTGCCCGGCGGCGCTGCCGAGCCCGGGCGCGTGACTCTCCGGGCCGACCACGTCGTCATCGCGACGGGCTTGGAGGAACGGGATCTCCCCTTCGCGGCCGAAGTGGTGGACCACCCGGCTTTCGTGCGGCGCCCGTACTCCGAAGCGGGGATGGCGCGCATCCTCGGCACCGGGCCGGACGCGACCGTCGTCATCATCGGCACGTTGCTCACCGCCTACGACGTGGCCGCGTTGCTGGTGCGGCGCGGGCACCGGGGAAAGATCGCCATGGTCTCCCGTTCCGGCCGGATGCTGCGGACCTACCCGCCGGACCACCGGCACCGCGTTCTCGATCTGCCGGCGCCCCGGCTGCACCGCGAAGGCTACGAAGGCCGCCAGCACCTGCTTCTGCGCTTCGTGGCCGAATGGGAGCGGGCGTGTGCGATCGTCGCTCGCGAGCACCCCGACGTTCCGGCTGCGGTCGTGCCGGAACGGGTCTCGAAGTCGTGGGAGCCCCACCTGCCCCGGGTCCTGGCCCGGATTCCGTCCGCCGACCTGCGGGGGCTCCTCGACCAGTACGGGACGCTGCTGGCCACCCTGCGGGTCGGCGCTGTCGCTTATACGACCGAGATCGTCGACGCGGCGATCGACGCCGGCGGGCCGGTCACCCTCGTCACCGGGAAGGTGGACCGGATCGCCGGCACCGAGGCAGGCACGCTGACGGTGTCGGTGGCCGGAGCGTCGTCGTCGCAGACCCTCGAAGCGGACCTGGTGATCTCGAACTTCGGACGGGAGCCGGACTACGGGCGAACCGGGTCGGCGCTCTGGGCGGCGCTCCTGCGGAAGGAGATCGCGGTGCGGCACCGGCGTACCGGGCGCGGTGTGGAGGTCGACGGGTCCGGTGCCCTGCTCGGGCCGTCCGGGCTCCCGTCCGGTCCGGTCTCGGTGATCGGCGGTCCCCGGGAGGGCGACGAGATCGTCCGGAACGGCCGGGTCGGCGCGTTCACGTTCAACCTCGCCGCGATCAAGAACCATTCGGTCGGTGTCGCCGCGGCTGTGCTGCGCCGGCTCGAATCCTGTTACGACGACCGTGCCGGGAACCTGGCCGCGATCTTGACCGGAGATCCCGGCACCCGGGAGGCGTTCGCGGCTTCGGTCATGCTCGAGGTGCGCCGGATGACCGCCCGGCGCGGGCGCGACCGGGAAGCCCTGGTGGACCGGCTCGAGGTGAGCTTGAAGCCGGTTCGTGACGCCGCTTCCGGCCGCGAGATCCCGTGGACCGACAGCGCTCTGCGAGCCGCCGTGAACACGACCGCCACGACGAAGCTCAACGACCTGTCCGTGACGCCGCGCGAACTGCGGGGCTTGCTCGGCCTCGACGAGCCACCCGAAGCGTCCACATCGGACTGATGAGCCCGCGGGCTCGCGCCGACGGGCCGATTCCCTCAGTCTTCGGGAATCTGCTTGTTGGAGTAGTAGGGCTGCTTGAACGGCAACTCGGTCATCCAGTGCTGCAACGCGCGGTACGCCTTCTCGTAGTACCCCTTCTCGTAAGCGTCCGGGGTGACCCACCAGCTGACGTCCACGTCGTGCCCGAGCAGCTCCTCGGTCAGCGTCGTCCGCCGTCCCATGGGGTAGAGATAGCAACACCCGAGATACCGATTTTCCGAATCCCAGATGCAGTAGGCGAAAGACCCCATGTCCCGGAACTCGCACTCGTGCCACACGAGGTCGACGTAGTTGAACTCCTCGGTGACCGCCTCGGTCGGCCACCCGCCACCGCGGGTCCGCGGAATGAGGTCCAAGCTGGCGTTGATTCCGCGCACGTCCTCGGCCAGGTCCGCGCGGGTGATCGCCCGGATCTCGATGTCCTCGAAGCTCAGCTTGGCCGGCACGGAACCGTCCGGTATGTCGAAGCCTTTGACGAACAGGCTGTAATCCACCACATTCTCCTCAGCGCAGGTCGGTAGGAATCTCGAGCCCATCATGCGCGTGCGCACATCGGCAGTCTTCCTGAGCCCCCAGTGAAGCAACAGTCCGCAACACGAGCTCCCGCAGCCGCGAGATGTTCTCCGAGAACACCCGGAACACCGACTCCTGCTCCACCGCACTCTCCTCGTCGAGCCCGGCGTCCAGGTCCGTGACGAGCGCGATGGACGTGTAGCACATGGCCAGCTCACGCGCCAGCGCGGCTTCGGGCAACCCGGTCATGTTGATCAGCGACCACTCCTGCCGAGCGTAGTAGACCGACTCCGCACGGGTGGAGAACCGCGGCCCGTTGATCACCACCATGGTTCCGCCGTCGACGACAGCCTGGTCCAGCTCGCCGGCGGTCTTCAGCACGGCCGCACGCCCGTCGGGGCAGTACGGGTCGGCGAACCCGACGTGCACCGCGCCGGTGTCGAAGTACGTCGAGATCCGCCCGGAAGTCCGGTCGACCACCTGGTCCGGCACGACAAAAGTCCCCGGGCCGAGCGACGCCTGCAGCGATCCGACCGCGCAGGGCCCGAGCACCTGCCGCACCCCGAGCGACCGCAACGCCCACATGTTGGCCCGGTAGTTGATCACGTGCGCCGGATGCCGGTGGCCGCGACCGTGCCGGGGCAGGAACACCACCTCACGCCCGCCGACCGCCCCACGCACCAGCGAATCGGACGGCGCACCGTACGGTGTCGGGACGTCGACGAACGAGGCGTCCTCCAGCAGTTCGTACAGTCCGCTGCCACCGATCACCCCGACTGGCGAGTTGCCCATCACGCCGCTCCTTCCCGATGTGTGCCGGCGGCGAATCCGGCCAGCCTGGCGGCCGCGGTGGCGATGACCGCGGGACTCTTGCAGAACGCGAAGCGGACGAACTCGCGCCCGCTCGCCGGATCGGCGTAGAACGCCCCGCTGGGGATCGCCACCACCTGGGCTTCGGTCGCCAGGTCGTGACACAGTGCCGTGCCGTCGACGTAACCGACCGATCCGGCGTCCACCTGCAGGAAGTACGTCCCCTGGCACGCGAAGCACCGCCAGCCGGTGGCGGTGAGCGTGTCCCGCAGGGTGTCGCGGGTGGCGGTCAGCCGGGCCCGCAGGCTGTCCAGCCACCGGTGCCGGTCGGGCAGCACGGCCGCGACCGCGTGCTGGAACGGCGTGCCGCCGGCGAACGTGAGGTACTGCTTCACCGTCCGCACGGCCGCGACCATCGGCGCGGGCCCGCAGATCCAGCCGACCTTCCAGCCGGTGGCGTTGAAGGTCTTGCCGGCGGACGAGATCGTGAGCGTCCGGGCCGCCATCCCGGGCAGCGAGGCCAGCGGGACGTGCCGGACCCCGTCGAAGACCAGGTGCTCGTAGACCTCGTCGGTGATGGCGATCAGGTCGTGCCGCTCGCAGAGTTCGGCGACGGCCGCCAGCTCGGCGGCCGACAGCACCGTTCCGGTCGGGTTGTGCGGGGTGTTCACCAGGAACGCCCGCGTCCGCGGCGTCACCGCGGCGGCCAGCTCGCCGGGGTCGAACGTGAACCGGTCGCCGGCCGGGCGCAGCCGCACGGTCCGGCGGACGGCGCCGGCGAGCGCGATGGCCGCGCCGTAGGAGTCGTAGTAGGGCTCGAACACCAGCACCTCGTCACCGGCCGGGACCAAAGCGGCGATGGCGGCGGCGATCGCCTCGGTCGCGCCCGCGGTCACCAGGATCTCGGTGTCGGGGTCGTACGGCGTGCCGTAGTCGGCGGCACGCTGCTCGGCGATGGCGGTGCGCAGCGCGGGCACGCCGGGCAGCGGCGGGTACTGGTTGTGCCCGGAGAGCACCGCCTCCGCGGCGGCGGAGAGCAGCTCCGGCGGCCCGTCGCTGTCCGGGAACCCCTGGCCGAGGTTGATCGCGCCGGTGCGCTGGGCGAGCGCGGTCATCTCGGCGAAGATCGTACTGCGGAACGCGGCGAACTTCCCGACGAGCGGGTCCTCGCTGATCATGACGCCACCTCCCGTGCGGTGCCGAACTCGGTGAAGTCGGCGATCGCCCGGTGCGTGCCGAAGTCGGTGGTGCAGCCCGGCCGGCTCACCCCGATGGTCGCCCAGCCGGCGGTCCTCGCGGCGTCCAGCTCGGCCCGGCTGTCGGACAGGAAAAGGACGTCGCGGGCCGGTGTGCCGATCGCCCGCCCGATGCGCCGGTAGGAAGCGGGATCCTGCTTCGGCCCGCCGGTCAGCGTGTCGAAGTGGCCGGCCAGGTAGCCCCCGAGATCCCCCTGGTCGCTGCGGGAGAACCACAGCCGCTGGGCGAGCACCGAGCCGGAGGAGTAGATCCAGCACGGTGTTCCCCGCCTGCGCCATCCGGCCAGCGCGGGTGGCACGTCCGGGTAGATCACGCCGGACAGCTCGCCGCCGAGGAAACCGCGTTCCCAGACGAGTCCGTGCAGTGTCTTGAGTGGACTGTGCTTCGCGTTGCCGTCGTGCCATTCGAGCAGGGTCCGCACCACGTCGTCGAGGTCGGCGTGCCCGCCGAGCACCGCCCGCACCTCGTCCACGACGGCCTGCGTGCCGGGCCGGTCCTGGCGCACCCAGCTTTCGAGGCGTTCGCGCGCGTAGGGGAACAGCACGTCGTGCACGGCCGACAGCGGGCTGACCGTGCCCTCGATGTCGAGAACGACCGCCAGGGTCACGAGCGCGGTTCCGGTGCGACGAGCTCTTCGAGCGTCGGCATCCCGGCGGAGATCGGGTCGCCGGTGAAGCCGGCGATCCAGCCGTCCTCCTCCTGGAAGAACCGGATGGCGCAGAAGTACGGTTTGGTCCCCATGTCGAACCAGTGCGTGGTGCCGGCCGGCACGGACATCAGGTCGCCGGCGGTGCAGACCACGGCGTACACCTTGCCGCTCAGGTGCAGGTAGAAGCACCCGCTGCCCTCGACGAAGAACCGCACCTCGTCCTCGTCGTGGGTGTGCTCGTCGAGGAACTTCGCCCGGGCCGCCTCGGCCTTGGCAGGCCACTCCGGATCGGCGTCGTCCGGCACCATCCGCACGACGTCGACGAGCGGGTACGGGCCTTCCGCCGACACCCGCTCCACTTCGGACGCGTAGGCGGCGAGCACCTCCGCCTGCCCGGCGTCGCCGGCGAGCGGCACGGTCGCCCACCGCTCGAGCCGGATGCCGTGCGGGGCGAGCTCCGCGGCGATCTCGGCGAGGTCTTCGGTGCGCAGCAGCACGTTCGCGGCGTCGTCCGCCGGCATGACCTGGAGCAGGGTCATCGTGTTCTCCTTGTCACGGGATGGCCCGGTCGACCAGCAACGTCAGCCGGCACAACGCTTCCAGGCACTCCATGCGGTTGCGGGCGATGTCCAGCGTCGGCCCCCAGGTGGTGGCACCGTGGTTGCCGATGAGCATGACGGGCGGCGCGTCGGCGGCGAGCCGCTCGGTGACGTCGCCGGCGATGCGGGGCACGTGCGCGTGGTTCTCGAAGACCGGAACGACCACCTTGGACGGATCGGTCAGCCCGAGTCCCTTGATGATCTCGAAGTCGGTGAACGTCACGGTGCCGGCGCCGCGCCGGGCGGCCAGGATCGCGACCGCGGTGGCGTAGGGCGGATGCGCGTGCACGACCGCGTGCGAGCCGGGTGACAACCGGTACAGCGCCGTGTGGATCGTGGTCTCGGCGGACGGGCGCGGCGCGCCCGCACGCACCGGCCGCGAGTCGGCGATGCCGACCTCGACCACGTCGGCCGCGGTGATCTTCCCCTTGCTGACGCCGCTCGCGGTGATCAGCGCGCGGTCCCCGGGCAGCCGGACCGACAGGTT
Source organism: Amycolatopsis vancoresmycina (assembly GCF_000716785.1). Taxonomy (GTDB): domain Bacteria; phylum Actinomycetota; class Actinomycetes; order Mycobacteriales; family Pseudonocardiaceae; genus Amycolatopsis; species Amycolatopsis vancoresmycina. The sequence continues at coordinate 1,262,503 of NZ_JNYY01000001.1, read as the reverse complement.
CCCCGCGGTCCCTTCCAGCCAGCCGCGCGCGTAGAGCCCAGCCGCGGTCTCGGCGAGCTCCGCGCCGCTCATGACGCCCGCTCCTCGGCCGTCCCGGTGGGACGGAACACGCCGGACTCGGTGACCACGGCGGTCACCAGCTCGGCCGGTGTGACGTCGAACGCGGGGTTGAACACCCCGGTGCCCGGCGGGGCGACCTCGACGCCGCCGAACGCGGTGACCTCGGCCGGAGCGCGCTCTTCGATGACGATGTCCGCGCCGCTGCGCAACGTCGTGTCCAGGGTGGACTCCGGGGCGACGACCACGAACGGCACCCCGGCCCGCGCCGCGGCCAGCGCCAGCGAGTACGTGCCGATCTTGTTGGCGACATCGCCGTTGGCGCACACGCGGTCGGCGCCGACCAGCACGCAGTCGACCATGCCGGCGGCCAGTGCGGCCGGCCCGGCGGAGTCGACCAGCATCCGGTGCGGGATGCCCGCCTCGGCCAGCTCCCACGCCGTGAGCCGCGCGCCCTGCAGCAGCGGCCGGGTCTCGCCGAACAGCACCTCGGTCACGTGTCCTTCACCGGCCAGCAGGCGGATGGCGCCCAGCGCGGTGCCCCAGGCGACCGTGGCCAGCCGGCCGGTGTTGCAGTGGGTCAGCAGCCGCAGCGGCTCCGGCCCGCACAGCCGCCGCACGAGCTTCGCGGCTTCGCCCGCTGCGGCACGGTTGCGTTCCTCGTCCTCGACGAGGATGGCGACGGCTTCGGCGAGCACGGCGTCCGCGCCGCCGCCGAGCTTGTCGACGACCCGGCGCACCGCCCAGCTCAGGTTGACCGCGGTCGGCCGCGCGTCGGCGATCCGCCGCGCCTCGGTGCGGACCGCGATCTCGTCGCAGACGCCGTCGCGGGTGTGCGCACGGGCCGAGAGCGCCACGGCGAGGGCGCCGGCCACGCCGATGGCGGGCGCGCCCCGGATTGCCAGGCGCTGGATCGCGTCGATCACTTCATCCACAGTGGACAGGCGCAGCGTCCGGTATTCGTGCGGCAGCGCGCACTGGTCGACGGCCTCGATGGCGCCGTCCTGCCAGGCGATGGAGCGCGTCATGCGCCCAGCGTCGCAGTCCGTCGATCACCCGGGCATCCTCGATCGTGCGGGCCGGCACCGCTTCTCCGAGAATGCGCCGCTGGTGGTCGACCCTCGCCCGGGCGGCCGCGCGCCCCTACCGTCGTAGTGAGGAATGTCCGCCGCACGGAGGAGCTTCGATGACGCTCGCCCGGAAACCCGAGGCCCAGCCTCATCCGCCCACGGTGTTCGACACCGACGAGTGGCTGGCGGCGTGGACGCGGGCGACCATCGAGCGGCAGCGCGTGCTCGATCCCGGCCGCGCGCCGCGTTACCTGCTCGAGCACTCCCCGTTCTGGCAGGGCTACGAAGACGAGACCGGAAGCGGACCGGTGTTCGACCGCCCGGTCCTCACGATCGGCTCGGTCTACTCGGTCTACGGCCCCGCGTACCTGGCCGGCGACAGCGCCGCCGTGGCGACCCTGGTCGACGACGCCCGCGCGCAGGCACGGGACCTGGGCGCGGCCGGCGTGCTGGTGTTCAACCTGCCGCCCGAGCCGGCCCGCCAGTGGGCCGCCGTCCGCCCGCCGGACGTCTTCGCCCGGCTGGACACCGCGTACTACAAGAACCCGGGCAGCGGCCCGGACCCGGTGATGGGCGCGGTGCCGCGCCGCAAGCGCACCGACTGGCGCCGCCGGTGGCGCCGGGCCACGGAGAAGAACGTGAAGCTGGTCGAGGACACCGGCCCCGCCGCGGCCGCGCACATCGACCGGGTGCTCGAGCTGTGCAACGGCTCGGCGGTCAAGCACGGCTGGCCCGGGCTCTACGACGCCCCGACGCTGGCGGCCGTGCTGGAAACGCCGTACGCCAGCGTGATCCGCGCCGAGTGGGAGGGCCGCACGATCGGCGCGTTCGTCGCGCTGGAGCACGACCGCCGGCTGTACCTGTGGGCCGGCGGCACGGACCCGTCCGTCTACGGCGAGGTCAGTGCGTACCCGTTCATGCTGTACGAAATCATGGCGCAGGGCGTCGACCGCGGCTGGGACATCGTCGAGTTCGGCCGGGGCAACGACCGGTTCAAGAAGCAGCACGGCTTCGGCGGTCTGCACCTGTGGGGCCTGTGGTACTCGGCCGAGCCGGGCGACGTCGAGGTCTACGGCCCGCGGCTGACGGCGGTGCACGACGGCCTGGTCACCGAGGCCGGCTACGAAGGGCTGGAGCAGCGCCCGTGACCGCCCCGCGGCAGTCCGGGATCGGAGCCCTGCTGCTGTCCGCGGCGATGATGAACGTCGCGTACACGATGCTGGTGCCGCTGGTGCCCGAACTGACCGGCCGGTTCCAGATGTCGGCGCTGGAGGTCGCCGCGGCCTTCAGCGGGTTCGCGCTGGCCAAGGCGCTGGCGCAGCCCATCGGCGGCATCCTGGTCGACCGCACGTCCCGGCCGCAGCTCATCGGCTTCGCCGGCCTGACCCTGACGGCCGCGACGGTGGTCGGCCTGGCCTTCGCCACCGCGGGCTGGCAGGTGCTGAGCTGGCGGCTCGCGTGGGGCGTGGCCGAGGGCATCACGATGCCGGTGCTGTACCAGCTGGCCAGCTCGCTGGGCGGCAGTTCGCGGTTCGGCACGGCCCGGGTGATGGGCTGGTTCGGCGGCTGCTGCACGGCCGGCATGGTGCTGGGGCCCGCGGTCGTCGGCCTGCTGCACCCGTTCCTGGGCTTCACGGGCGTCTTCCTGGCCGGCGCGGCGGTGACCTTGACCGGTGGGCTGCTGTTGCTGGGCCTGCGGGCTGCCCCGGAGCCCGTGGCCCCGCCGCCACCGGTACCGGCCGACCGTGGCCGCGCGGTGCGGACGCTGGTGCTGCTGGTCGGCCTGTTCGCCGTCGTCGACCTGGTCAACAACGCGTTGTTCGCGGCCCTCGAACCGGTGCTTCCCCTGCACCTCGACGACGTGACGGGCAACGGCGTCGCCTACACGTCGCTGCTCTACACCGCCGGGCTGGCGGTGTTCATGACCGTGGCCATGACGTGCGCCCGGTTCGTGGAGTCCCGGCCGCTGCTGGTGATCTCGGCGTACGCGTTCGGCGCCGAGGCGATCGGGTTGACCGCGGTCGGGCTGTTCGACGGCGTGGTGGCGATGTGCGCCGGGCTGCTGCTGTTCATGACGGCCCAGCCCGTGCTGTACCTGGTCGCCCGGCAGGGCGTGAACCTCGTGCCGAGGCACCAGCTCGGGCGCGCGTTCGGCGCCTTCGGCCTGGTGTCCGACATCGGGTTCATCCTCGGGCCGGTGCTGGGCGCCGTCGCGTACGCCGGCCTCGGCACGCCCGCGTTCCTCGTCATGGCCGTGGTCGCGGCCGGCTCGGCCGTGGGGGTCGCCCTGCTGCGCACCCTGCCGGGCAGGCTCCTCCCCACCCGCGAGCCCGTCGACGCCTGACGTTCTCGAGACGATGTGGCAAAGGGGCGCTCACCGGACGGTGAGCGCCCCTCGGGCATGGTGGCCGGTCAGCCGGCGATCGCCGAGGCGATGGCGTCGGCCAGGCCTTCGAGCTGGACGGCCCGGTCGCCGATGTAGAGCCGGAGGAACAGCGGCTCGTCGTCCGTCGCCGGCACGTACTTGCGCTCCGCCTCGGTCGTCCCCACGTCCTGCGCCCAGACGCGCGGCACGGAGTACCCGAAGCTGACGCCCTTGGTGACCTGCACCCCGGACTGCTGCGCGTGCACGAGGATCTGGTCGACCACCGCGTTGAGGTTGTTCCAGTCGTTGCGGCTGCGCTCGTGGTACAGGAACGTCACGATCCCGCTGCCGTAGGGCAGGCTGTGCGCGAGCAGCACGTCCGGGTGGTGCGCCAGCGCGGGGTGGTGCACCTCGCCCGCCGCGGCGACCCGGGGGTCGGCCAGCAGCAGCTTGGCCAGCCGCTCGGCGTTCGTCCAGATGCGGCGCATCCGGCGGCGGTGCAGGGCGGTCTCGTACCGGGGGAACAGCTCGGCGTTGTGCCGCGCCAGCACCGCGCCGGTGTTGCGGCGGAGCATGTCGAACAGCTCGGTCAGCTCCGCCGGGTACACCACGAGCCCGCCGAGGGCGAAGTCCATGCCCAGCTGGAGGTACTTGGTGCAGCTCTCGTAGTAGATGATCTCGAGCCGGTCGTCGCTCGCGAAGAGCTCCGGCTGCAGTGACGCGCCGATCATCGTGCCGTCGACGACGACCGTGAGGCGCTCGGTCACCACCTCGCGCAGGCGCCGGTAGAGCTCCGGCAGGTCGAACATCCGCTGCCGCACGTTGTTGGCCAGCGGGTCGACGAAGACCACCTTGGGCCGGTGGCGCACGACGTCGGCGACGATCTCCTCGACCAGGTAGCCGCCGGCGCGCTCCGACCTGATGTGCGGCAGCGCGGTCAGCTGCTGGGCCACTTCGTAGTAGATGTAGGGCGCCAGGAGGATGCTGTCGCCGGCGTTCAGCCGGTAACGCAGCAGGAACGCCTCGATCCACGTGAACGCCGCCATGCCGGACGACGTGACGCCGATGCCGTAGCCGTCGTCCGGCAGGCCGAGCACGTCCAGCAGCTGCCGCTCCACCCGGGTGACCGACGCGTGCGAGCCGTTGCGGTCGTAGTTCATCGTGGGCCAGGACTCCCGCTGGGTCCCGAAGAACTGCACCTGCCGCGACTGGCCGTAGGACTTGGCCGTCCACTCCAGACCGTTGCGCACGTAGGACAGCGTGGACAGCCCGAACCGCAGCACCGCCTCGGCGGCCGACAGCTCCGTCGCCGAGTCCGCGATGGACACTTCGTCCAGCTCGCGCCGGGCGATGGTGAGCCGCAGCCAGGCCTGCTCGGCGGACGTCGTCATGTGCGCGAGCACCGGAGCGTCCGCGTGCAGGTCGTTCTGCGCGCAGTACGCCGCGTAGTCCTCGATCTCCCGCCTGGTGGCCCGCAGCTCCCGCAGGCAGGTGTCGAACCCCTCCCGCAGATCGGCGACCTGCGTCGCGACCACGTCTTCGATCGACTCCGACAACGCGGCGCGCCACGCCGGCGCGTCGATCGCTTCGGACGGGATATCACCTGGCTCAGTCATGGTGCTCCGTCTTGCCGCTGGTTTCGGGTCCCGGCTCGCGTAGAGCTCGTCGTCACCAGGGTGCGCTGCCCGGTGCCGGCCGCCGTCTCATCGCGTGCTGTTCCGGATCGGCAAGGCGGGAGAAGTCCCTTTTGCGGCGATACTCGCTGATGGGCCGGGTCGTACCGTCCAAACGGGACCTCGCCGGGCCGGCGGAGCCGCACTGCGCGAGAAGCCAGTCACTCCGGCCCGAAGCTACGGTGGTCTCCACGCGGAGCCCGGGCCGGGCACCGCCGGAGTTCGAAGTGGACTCCTTCATGGGGAGCTGGGGTCACTGGTTGGCGCGCGAGGGGTGGTTGCCGCGCGCCCGGCTGGGTTGGAGAGCATGTGCCGTACTCGCGTTCGCTGCTCGGCTGTCTGGCCGACTTCGCCCGCAACCGGCCGGAGTCGGCCGCGCTGGTCATGGGCGGCGACCGGGTGTCGAACGCCGAACTGTGCGCCATGACGATGTCGGCCTACAACGGGCTCACGGCGCTGCAGCTGCCGGCCGACGCCCGCGTCGCGCTGCACGCCGCGAAGACGCCGCGCACCGTCGCGCTGATCGTCGCCTGCCTGCTGGCGCGCCGCCCGTTCATGCTGCCCTCCACCGAGCTCGGCCTGACGGCACTGGAAGAGCTGCTGCGGAAGGCGGACTGCACCGACGTGCTGACCGCGGAGCCCGGCGCGGACTTCGGCGGGCTGCGGGTGCACAAGATCGACACCGCCACCGTGCCGCCGGACGGCGACCTCGCCGGGCTCGACGACATCACCGGCCCCGACGTCAGCCCCGACGCGACGTCGTTCATCTTCACCACGTCCGGCTCCACCGGGCTGCCGAAGGTGGTGCCGCTGAGCTTCCAGGCGGTGGAACGGTTCACCGAGTGGGCGATCACGAAGTTCCGCCTCCGGCCGGGCACCGTGGTGCTGAACTACGCGCCGTTCAACTTCGACCTGTGCCTGCTCGACCTGCGCGCGACGTTCAAGGCCGGCGGTACGGCGGTGCTGGTCGAGCCCGAGCGGGCGACCAACGGCAAGCACCTCGCCGAGCTGATCCGCACCGAGTCCGTCGAGGTCGTCCAGTCCGTCCCGATGCTCTACCGGCTCCTGGCCGACGCCCACGACGGCGAGCCGTTCGAGACGGTGAAGCACGTGATCGTGACAGGGGACAAAATGCCGGCGAAGCTGCTGCCGGAGCTGCCGAAGCTGTTCCCGAACGCCCGGTACTACAACCTCTACGGCGCCACCGAAACCAACGACAGCTTCATCCACGAGATCACCGGCGACCCGACCGCCGCGGACCCGCTGCCGATCGGCCGTCCGCTGCCCGGCGTCGACGCCCTCGTGCTCGACGCCGACGGCGAGGTCGCCGACGGCCCGGCCACCGGTGAGCTGCTCGTGTCGACGCCGTTCCAGACGGCCGGGTACGCCGTCGGCGGCAGCGCGGACAAGTTCGTCGAACGCGACGGCGGCCGCGTCTACTTCCGGTCGGGTGACCTCGTCCACCGCGACGCCGAGGGCGTGTTCACCCTCGTGGGGCGCACCGACTCCCAGGTCAAGGTCCGCGGCGTCCGGGTCAACCTCGAGGAGATCGAGCAGGTCCTGCTCCGCCACGAGCGGATCGCCGGCGCGGCGGTGGTCGCGGTGCCCGACGACGTCGCGGGGCTCGTCATCCACGCGGTCGTCGTCCGCCGCGACCCGGCCGAGCCGCTCGGGGTGCTCGCGCTGCGGCAGTTCTGCCGTGAGCGGCTGGCGCGGGCTGCGCTGCCCTCCACGATCCGCGTGGTCGACGACCCGCTGCCCACGACGCCGACGGGCAAGACCGACCGCAAAGCCGTCATCCGAGACCTGTTGAACGGGAGCTGACATGAGCTGTTCCGAGCGGATCAAGCAATACGTCCTCGACGAGTTCCTGCCGGGCGTCGGCCCCGAGGAACTGGAAGCCGACTACGACCTGCGCGCCAACGGCGTGATCGACAGCCTGGGCCTGCTGCGGGTGGTCACCTGGCTGGAGGCCACGTTCGAGATCCCGATGGAAGAGGTCGAGATCGTCGAGCAGGACTTCACCTCCCTCACCTCGATCACCCGGTTCGTCGAGCGGCACTCGGCGGCCGGTCAGTCCGATGTGGACTCGCTCGGAAAGGCGGCCTGAACCTTGATCATCCGCAAACTCTCGGAAACCGAAGGCGTCGAGTGGGGCAACGGCCTGAGCCACCGCTTCCTCACGCTGCGCGACGGCATGGGCTACACCGTCACCCACACCGTCGTCCGGGCCGGCAGCGACTCGGCGCTGGAGTACCGGAACCACCTCGAGGCGTGCTACTGCATCGCCGGCAGCGGCAAGGTCATCGACTCCGCCGGTGACGAGCACGTCATCGAGGTCGGCACGCTCTACGCCCTCGACAAGCACGACCCGCACCACCTGATCGCGTCGCCGCACGAGGACATGGTGCTGGTCTGCATGTTCACGCCGGCCCTGATCGGCGACGAAGCGCACGATTTCGAGTCCGAGTACTCCAACTACTGACCCGGAGCTCCGCCGATGCAGCAGTGGACCGACAAGCAGCAGGCGCTGCGGAACGGCTACACCGAGGTCTTCCGGGCCTGGGGCGCCGACCACCTCCGGCGTGACCGCGAGGCGGAGTTCGCCGGCGCGCTCTGGCCGGAGATCGGCGCGTCGGGGCTGTTCGGCCTGCCCTTCGGCACCGAGCACGGTGGCGGCGGGCACGACCTGCCGACCACCATGCACGTGCTGGAAGGCCTCGGCTACCACTGCCGCGACGGCGGGCTGAACTTCTCTGTCTCGACCCAGCTGGTCAGCACCGGCGTGCCGATCCAGCGCTTCGGGAGCCAGGAGGTCAAGGACCGGTTCCTGCCGCGGGTGATCGACGGCTCGGTGATCGGCGCGCACGCGATCACCGAGCCGGACGGCGGCTCCGACGCGGCCGCCATGCAGACCACGGCGGAGCCCCGCGGCGAGGACTACGTCCTCAACGGCCGGAAGTGTTTCATCACCAACGGTCCCGTCGCCGACGTCGTCCTGGTGTACGCCCGGACGTCGCCGGGCACCGGCCCGCTCGGCATCAGCGTGTTCGCCGTCGAGCGGGGCACGCCGGGGTTCGAGGCCGGCCCGCCGGTCGACAAGATGGGCCTGCGCACGTCGCCACTGGGGACCCTGACGTTCACCGACTGCGTGGTGCCCGCGGCCAACATGGTCGGCCGCCGGGGCAAGGGCTTCCTGCTGCTCGACTACGTGATGAAGTGGGAGGTGCTCCTGTCCTTCGCGATCAGCCTGGGCGCCATGGAGTTCCGCCTGGAGCAGAGCGTCGACTACGCGAAGACCCGCAAGCAGTTCGGGGCGCCGATCGCGTCCTGCCAGCTGATCGCGGCCAAGATCGTGGAAATGAAGATCGACCTGGAGACCACCCGCACCTGGTTCTACGACACCGCCCGGCGGTTCGAGGCCGGCGAGGACGTGATGGTCGACGTGGCCATGGCGAAGGTGCTGGCCAGCGAGGCCAACGTCCGGTCCGCGACCAACGCCGTGCAGATCTTCGGCGGCCGCGGCTACCTCAGCGAGTTCGGGATCGAAAAGGAACTGCGCGACGCCACCGGCGGCACGATCTACTCGGGCACGTCGGAGGTCCAGCGGGACAAGGTCGCCAGAATGCTCGGAGTGCGCTGACAGCGCCGGAAACCGGAAGAAGGACGACATGGCGGCCGAGACGCACCCGCGAGACCTGCTCGGGGCGACGCAGTTCTTCGACTACCACCACCCGGTCGTGCAGGAGTTCGTCGAGCAGGCGCTCGGCGACGTCGAGCGCACCCAGACCGAGAAGGCGGTCGCGCTGTACTACGCGGTCCGCGACAAGCTGCACTACGAGGTCTACGGCGCGGCACTGAGCCGCACCGGCCTCAAGGCCAGCGCGATCATCAGCCGCGGCCGCGGTTTCTGCGTGCACAAGTCGATCGTGTACGCGGCGGTCTGCCGGGCGGTGGGCGTCCCGAGCCGCGTCGCGCTGACGGACGTCCGCAACCACCTGGCCTCCCCGAGACTGCGCGAGCTGGTGGGCGGCGACGTGTTCCGCTTCCACGCGCTGAACTCGGTGCACCTGGACGGCAAGTGGGTCCGCGCCACACCGGTGTTCAACAAGCTGCTGTGCCGCCTGTACGGCCTCACCCCGCTGGAGTTCGACGGCACGGCGGACAGCATGTCGCACCCGTACGACAGCAAGGGCCGCAGGTACATGGAGTTCCTGCACGACTACGGCGACTTCGACGACTTCCCGTACGAGCTCGTGGTCGAGGGCATCCGCTCGGCGCACCCGCTGCTGTTCGCGAGCCGCTACGAGACGGCCGGTGGGTCCCTGGTCGACGAAGCCGGAGAACTGGGCAAGCCCGCTTAGCGCCGTGGCCACTGATGGCCACCGTGAGTCTGCCGCGTGCCGGGACGGGTCGCGCCGCCGCCGCGCTGCGGTTCGCGCTCGCCCGTGCCACGCTGGTGTCCCGGCACGGGGAGGCTCCTTGTCCGCGACGGGGGTGGCATGGACGGCCAGAGCGAGAGCCCGGTCGAGGTCGCGGCCTCCCGGGTCGGCGAGGCGATGGTCGTGCGGTTGACGGGCCAAGTCGATGCCTGCAGCAGCGTCACCGTGACGGAGCTGATGCGTGCCTCGGCGGCCGAGCCGCCGGTACCGCCCGTCGTCGTGGTCGACCTGTCCGGCCTCGGGATGCTGGGCGCCGCCGGAGCGCGGGCGCTGGCCCAGGTCATGGTGACGTGCGCCGGCCGCGGTTCGGCCGTGCGCGTCGTCGCCGGCCCCGGCGGGATGGTGCGGCGCGTCCTCGATATCGCCGGCTTCGGCACCGTCGCGGCCGTCTTCGACGATCTTGAGCAGGCTCTGCGAGCGGGCTGAGCCGGTCAGCTGTTCCAGCTGGCGTTCACCCGGCTGAGGAAGGACGTGCGGCTGCCCGCGGACAGCGCGGCGGATCGGGTCGGGTAGCAGTCGAGCCCGATCTCGTGCAGCACCCGGTTCGCTGCCCGGCTCTGGCCGGTGACGATCCGCAGCCGGGTCGCGCTCGCCGAGTCGTGGGTCAGCCGGAGCGCCCGCGCGGACGAGGGCGCTGGTGAGCTTCGGCGCCGTTCCGGCGTCCAGCTCGCCGGACAACGCCAGTGCCACGATTCCGTTGCTCGTCCCGGTTCGATTGAGATGCCCACCGCCGCCACCTCCCGCTTTCGGCAACCTGACGGAGCCTTTCGCTCGTGGCGTGCTTACCCGCAGTCACACCCCGGACGCTTACCGGATGGCTCGTGCGGGCGACGCAAGCACGGCCCAGACGACCTTGCCGCCCGCCCACGCTCGGCTGCATCCCCAGCGCCGCGCGATGTGCGCGACGATCCGAAGGCCGAGGCCCGGGTCGGCGAAGCCGATGCGTTCGCGCAGCACGGCCGGTCGGGGGTCGTCGTCGCTGACCGCGACGGTGAACATGCCGCGGCGGAATTCCAGCCGGAGTTTCGGCGGTGAATGGGTGTGCTGGACGGTGTTCTCGACGAGTTCGACGGCGATGGTCGTGGCGTCTTCGGTGAACTCCGGTAGCGACCACCGTGCGCAGATTTCCTCGACGAACCTCCTGGCGAGCATCGAGGTGGCCGCCGAGGGCACGAACTCCCGGACGGCCCGCTTCCGCGGTGCCTGGTCACGAGCTCGTTCGGCAGTGACGACGTCGGGGTGCACGGCGACGAACAGGTCGATCGACTTCGCCCGCAGGCCGGACAGGTGCTCGGCGCGATCTGTCACCACGGCGAACGAGATGCCGGGCCAGTCCCAGAGGCGTGCGGCGAGCACGGAGAACACGCTGAGGAGCCAATCGTGCTCGATGGTGAGGTCGCGGATGTCGGCGATCACGCATTGTGGGGCGTCGGTCGCGACTTTGAGCACGCCGTCGCGCAAGGCAGGCGAACTGGCCAGCGAAAGCAGGCCGCTGACCGCCATCACGGTGGACGCCTCGCGGAACTCCGGGACGAGGAGCAACCCGGCCGAGGCTTCCTGCTCCCGGGCCACGAGCGTTCCTCCTCACGCATTCCGCGATTTCGGCGCGTCGGTTACCCGGGGCGAAACCGGACTAACATCCTCGGCAGCCCGAGCGCGGGCAACGGGGCTTGGTGGTCGGCCACGATGCGCAAACCCCAGCCCCGGATCACGGGCGTCGGCCAGTTCGAGCAGCACCGCGGGCCGGTCGCTGCCATCGGCGACGCCCACGGACAGCAGCTGCCGACGCAGTTCGAGCCGGAGGTCGGGTTCGGAGCGGGTGTGCTCGGTGGCGTTGCGGACTGGCCGTCACCAACGCGCTGTTCGGACGCTGAGTCACCTCGAGCGCTAGGTCGATCGTCACACCGCCTCCGTCTGTCCGCCGGCTCGCCTGACGGAGGCGTAGGGGAGATTGCCTGCAGGCGCAGCACCTACGCCCCAGAGGGCCGACGGTAGTCGACCGGGTCCGTTCCAGCCAGGCCGGAAAATCTCGCGTTCCGTCAGCGCGAGGTGCGGCGCTCCAGCTCCGCCAGCACGGTGCTGCTCGATGACGGGCTGCGCACCCGTGAAGGGTTGGCCACGCGGCTGCGTAGTTTCCGCATCGATTCTCGCCAAAGTCGGGATGACTGGCCGGTCCACCGGGCGAGGGTTGACTATTGACACGTGGCCAACAACGATCGTGGCATGAACGGTGCCGTCCCCGGTCTGGGCAGGCGTTTCATCGGCGCACTCGGATCGATCCGGGGGCCTGCGTCACCTCGATTGTGGACGCCGGTCCTGCCGCCGGGCAGGCGCATCGTCCTGCCCGGGCGGGGGGAGGCGTTCGTGCGTGACCACCGGCCCGCGGGCGTGGCCGGGCCGCCGGTGCTGTTGCTGCATGGCTGGACCTGGTCCCTCGACGTCAACTACTTCGCCGTGATGCCGGAACTGGTCGCAGCGGGGATCCCGTTCGTCGGCTTCGACCAGCGGGGACACGGCCGGGGGCTGCCCGCCGGCCGGCCGTTCGAGGTCGCCGATCTCGCTGCTGACGCCGTTGCTGTGCTCGACCATTTCGGGATCGCCCGCGTCCTCGTGTGCGGCTACTCCCTGGGCGGGCCCGTCGGTTTGCACCTCGCACTGGCACATCCGGAGCGGGTCGCGGGCATGGTGATCGCGGGCGCGGCCTTGAGCTACCGGCAAAGCCTGCGTGACCGCACCGTGTGGCGCGTCCTGAGCGGGGCGGCGCCGCTGGCCCGGCTCGGCGTCGGCTCGTCGATGCCGGCTCGTTACTTCGGTGCCAGCCGGCGCGCGTCGGCCGAGCTGGCGCAGCGGTGGCCGTGGGTGCGCGAGGAACTCGCGCGCACCACGGTCTCCGGTGCGCTGACGATGGCCCGGGCGGTCAGCCGATATGACCTGCGAGATCGCGTTGCGTCGCTGCGCGACATCCCCGTCACCGCGATCGTCACCACGTGCGACACCGTCTGCGCACCCCGCTGGCAGCGTCAGCTCGCCGGCCAGGTCGGGGCCCGCACCGTCGAACTGCCCGATGACCACGACGTACCGGTGGCCCGCCCTGACGCCTTTGCCGCCGCCGTGCTCGGCGGCGTCGGCGGCATCCGGGATCGGCTGCCGGGCTGACGCGCCGAGCCGGTGTTCGACGGCGGGAGGGACACGCTGCGGTCTTCGGCTCGCAGGGTGACCCGCCTGGAAACGCCAACCCGGCGATCAGCCGGTGACGCTCGGAGCGCCGGTTTCGACGTGTCCGCTGAAGCGGCGGAGGAACGCCGGGTCGGCGTCGAGGGTCGCGGACAGGTCGTACCAGCCGTTGCCGTACGCGACCGGGTTCCAGTCGTCGGTCACGGTCTGGCCGGCGGCCAGCGGGTACGTCCACGGGCCGTCGGTGCGGTAGTGGTTCGCGGTGACCGTGACGCGCACGGCCGTCGTCCCGCTGTTGCGCATGGTCAGCCGCAGCTTGTTCTCGTTCGTGTAGCTCCCCAGGACGTCGACGCCCGCGCCGGCGCTGTTCGCGTTCCCGGCCAGGACCCAGCGGAACCGGTTGGGTCCGTGCACCGCGACGCCGTACTTGCCGCCGCCGTAGAGCTGGATCCGCCAGGTGTCGCTCACCTGCGCTCCCGGGGCCACGTCGTAGGGCCACGGGCCGTCGGTCTGGCCGTCGTTGCGGTAGGCCATCAGCTGCACGGCCGCGGTGCCCTGGTTGGCGAACGTCGTCGTGAGGATCTTGCGGTCGGCGCTCAGGGAGGTCGTGACCAGCGGCCGGTAGGGGAGCGCGCGGGCCGGGCGAGTGCCGGCTTCCTGCACGGGGACCTGCTGCTTCCCGGCCGCCGGCGGCGTCGGCTTCGGCAGCTTCTTCTGGGTGTCGTCGGCCTGCTTGCGCAGGGCCGCGGTGTCCGGCAGCAGCGGGATCTGCAGGTTCCGGGCGCCGAAGTCGAAGCACGTCATGAGATCGCCGCAGAGCGCCCGCCGCCACGCGCTGATGTTCGGCTCGGCGACGCCCGTCCAGCGTTCGAGGAACCGGATGACCGAGGTGTGGTCGGTGACCTCGGAGCTGACCCAGCCGCCGCGGCTCCACGGCGAGATCACCGTCATCGGCACGCGCGCGCCGAGGCCGATCGGCTTGCCGCCGATGTATTCGCCGGCGGTGCCGCCCGGTGCGATCGGCGGGGCGACGTGGTCGAAGAACCCGTCGTTCTCGTCGTAGTTGATGAGGACGACCGTGGATTCCCAGAGTTTCGGGTTGGCCCACAGCGCGTTCAGCACGGTCTGGGTGTACGCGGCGCCGTCGACGGGGCGCGCTTCGGGGTGCTCGCAGTAGCCGTAGGGTGCGACGACCCACGAGACGCGGGGGAGCGAGCCGCTCGCGCAGTCGGCCTTGAACTCGGCGAGGACGTGGTCGACGTTCTTGCCCTGTCCCGAGTCCGGGCCCCAGGTCTTGAACACACTGGCGCGTGTGGACAGTTCGCTCGCGTAGTCCTGGTGGTAGGCCTTGAACAGCCACAGCGGGTTGTCGCCGTAGTCGCCCACGAACGAGCCGCCGGCGTCACCGACTTCCTTGTTGGCGTAGACCTTCCACGAAACGCCGTTCTGCTGCAGGCGTTCGGGGTAGGTCGTCCAGCTGAAGACGGGTTTGTAGTCGGCGGGGTTGTAGTTCGCCGGCCCGCCCGCCTTGCCGTCGGCGTCGATCGTGCCGGTGAAGAGGTAGAGCCGGTTGGGTGTCGTGGGGCCCTGCACCGAGCAGAAGTAGTGGTCGCACAGGGTGAACGCGTCGGCCAGTGCCCGGTGGAACGGGATGTCGCCGGAGTCGAAGTGGCCCATGGTCATCTCGCCCTTGGCCGCGACCCACGCGTTGTTCGCGCCGCCGGCGATGGCCTGGTGCTGGTCGGTCCAGCCGTGCCCGAGATCGCCGAGGTCCTGACCGTCCACTTTGGTCGTGTCCACGCGGAACGGCAGCAGGTACTTGCCGTCGCTGCGCCCGGGATCGGGCTGGTGGAGGATGTCCTGGCCGTTCGGCTGCACGATGGCCGAGCGGTCGCCGAAGCCGCGGACGCCCTTCATCGTGCCGTAGTAGTGGTCGAAGGACCGGTTCTCCTGCATGAGGACGACGACGTGCTCGACGTCCGACAGGCTGCCGGAAACGCGGGGTTCGGCGAGGGCCTCGGCCATCCCGGGCGGGAGGGCGCCGAGTGCGCCGGCGGCGGCGACACCGCCGAGGAAGCTGCGTCGGGTGAATTCGTGCGGGTCGGCCATCGCGGGAGCCTCCAGGGAACCTCGGCAGGGCTGCGCCAGCGTAGGTGAGTCCGGCCGTGCGGTGACACCGACGAAGGGACCTAATCACACAGCGTGAAGTTCGCGAGTTGTTCGGTTCGCGGTCCGGCGGCGTGACACTTTCCGGTGACCCGGGGTCGAACGCGTCCAGCGGAGTGCTCACCACGTCGGTCGCGCTCAGCCGGGCACGACCGGCAGGCGGAACCGCATGCGCAGGCCGTGGTCCAGCGGTTCGGCGGCGACCTGCCCGCCGTGGGTCTCCACCACCTGGCGCACGATCGCCAGCCCCAGCCCGGACCCGGGCATCGACCGGGCCTGGGTGGAGCGGTAGAACCGGTCGAACACGAACGGCAGGTCGGCCGCGGAGATACCGGGGCCTTCATCGGTGACCGCGAACTCGCCGTCGGCCACGGTGATCGTGATCTCGCCGTCGGGTGGGCTCCACTTCACCGCGTTGTCCACGAGATTGCCGATGGCCCGTTCGATCGCGTCCGGGTCGACGTGCACGAGGCACGGGGTCAGGGCGGACGTGAACCGAGGGGCCGAGGTTCGCGTGGCGGCCTTGGCGATCACGGTCTTCGCCACCAGGTCGAGCCGGGTGTCCTCGGTGCGGGCGGTGTTCTTGCCGTACCGGGCGAGGTCGACCAGGTTGTTGATCAACGACCGCAGTTCCCGTGCCTGGCCGATCGCGTCCTGCACGAGCGCCGGGGCCTCCGGCGCGCGCAGGCCGTCGCCGTCGGCGAGCAGTTCGAGGTTGGTGGTGAGGCTGGTCAACGGGGTGCGCAGCTCGTGTGAGGCGTCGGCGACCAGTTGCCGCTGCGCCCGCATCGACGCGTCCAAAGCCGTTGTCATGGCGGCGAAAGCCTGACCGAGGTGGCCGATCTCGTCACGTCCGGTCAGGTGGTCGACGGGCGCGGTCAGGTCGTGGGTCGCGGTGATGTGCTCGACGGTCCGGGTGAGCTGCCGGACCGGCCGCAGCACGCGGCGCGCCGCCAGCCGCGCGGTCACCGCGGCCACCAGACCGCCGCCGAGGGTCAGCGCGACCAGCAACGCCGCCAGCGAGGCCAGAATGGCGGTCTGGTCGTCTTGCCGGTGGGCGACCCGCATCAGCCCACCCGGCGGCTTGCCCATCCCGGAGGTGAGGAGGCGGTACTCGACGCCGTGGTAGGTCGTGTCCTGGAAGTACGGGGGCTGCGTGCCGCCGGCGACGTCCGCGTCCCGTGGGGTGATCTCGACGAAGGCCCGGTTCGAGCCGGGATACACCGGGCCGCTGACGAACTGGACCAGCATGCTGCCCAGTTCGACCGGCTCGTCGATGGGGATCTTGTCGCCGGACTCGGCGACCTTCTGCTTGAGCTGGCGGGCGAGGGAATCACCCTCGCTGATGCTCTGCTTCAGCGACGCGTCGACCTGCTGGCGCATGATCGACCGCACGGCCGGGTAGACCACCAACGACGCCACGGCGAGCGCCAGCAGCACGACGACGCCACCCGCGAGGCCGACCCTGGTGCGCAAGGTCATGGTTCTTCCCGCAACACGTATCCCAGGCCGCGCACGGTCTGGATCAGCCGGGGCTCACCGGCGGATTCCAGTTTCCCGCGCAGGTAGGAGATGTAGACCCACAACTGGTTGGACGCGGGTCCGAAGTCATAGCCCCACACCGACTCGAAGATCAGCTCGCGGCTCAGCACACGCTGGGGGTTGCGCAGGAACAACTCCAGCAGCGAGTACTCGGTGCGAGTCAGCTCGATCGCCCGGCCGCTGCGCTGCACCCGGCAGGTGGTGGTGTCCATCTCGATGCCGGCGAACCGCAGCACCTCCTGGACCGCGCCGCTGCGCCGCAGCAGGGCTCGCAGCCGTGCCCGCAGCTCGTCCAGCGCGAACGGCTTGACGAGGTAGTCGTCGGCGCCCGCGTCCAGCCCGGCGACGCGGTCCTCGACCAGGTCACGCGCGGTGAGCATGAGAATCGGCGTCTGGTCGCCACGGCGGCGCAGCCGCCGGCAGATCTCGAGGCCGTTCGGTTCGGGAACCAGCACGTCCAGCACGATCACCTCGGGTCGCGACCGGCCGAGCTCGTCCAGCGCCTGCACGCCGTCGGCCGCGAGGGACACCTGATAGCCGTCCCGGCGCAGCGCATGCTCCAGCGAGCGGCGGACGGCCTCGTCGTCATCGACCACCAGTACCCGCACACGCCCAGTATGGAGCACAACGCGGTGTCCGGACCGGCCGTCGGCCGGCCCGGACACGCCGGCGGAGAGGATCACTTCCCGCTCGGCACCCCATCCTTGGGCTTTCCGCCCTCCTTCTCGGCGAACTCCTCCTTCACCTTGCGCAGCGCGTCCAGCAGCCGCTGCGGGGTGGTCCCCAGGCCCTTGGCGATGGCGATGAACACCGGATCCTTCGTGACGTCGTCGCCCTTGCCGCCGACCTTGTCGAGGTCCTTGAACACCTGCCGGGCCCGGTCCTCGCTGATCTTCAGCTCGGCGGCCAGCAGCTTGACCACCTCGACCGGAACGCCCGCCTCCTTGCCGGGTCCGGGTTTGCCGGGTCCGGGTGTGCCGGACAGTGCCTCCAGCACCTTCTCCGCACGGGCGACCGTGATCCCCAGTTCCTCGGCGAACGCGGCGATGGCCGTGGCCTTGCCGGTCCCGTTGACCACAGCGCGTTTCAGGTTTTCCAAGGCGGTGGTCAGCTGCTTGACCGTCACGTGCAAGCTCGCGGCGACTTTGGCGAGCTGCTGGTCGTTCTTCCTGCCACCGTCCTTCTTGCCGTCGTCCTTCTTACCGTCGGGCCGTGCCGACGACGGAGCTGCCGGAGCCGCTGCCGACGCGGCGGCCGCGCCGGTCACTGCCGTCAGGCCGGCCACGATGGCAGCGGCGACAAGTCCGGTCCGAATCCCCATGTGCGTCCTCGCTCGATGCTGGGCACCGGCCCATCCGGTGCCGCCGCCCCCCACCACACCAACTGCACTTCAGCGGGACTTTCAGCCAACTTTGGAATCACCTAAGGAACGTCGTCGCCGGGTTCGGCAGGGCAGTGCCCGGGTCTACCAACGGCTCGGTTTCCGGTAGGCGAGCCCGAGCTTCTCGGCTCCGTCCTGGGTACCGCCGATGATTTCCGCAGTGGTCTTCGGGTCGGCTTCCCGGATGGACTCGACGATCTCCGCGGCCGTGGCCACCGGATCCCGATCGCGAACGTCGACGACGAGACCGAACTGTACCGATGGTTCGTCGAACGGAGTCCTTCGAGCCGGGTAGCCGAATGTCAGGCGTGCGGTGTCGAAATCCCTCATCCATGCGGTACACCAGCCGGGACGGCAGTTCCACCGGCCGAGGATCGCCGGGTCTGCGCGGAACTGCTCGGCCACGAGCCGGGCGACCGTCCGGGCCGGCCATTCCCAGCTGTGGTCTTGCTCAGCCCGGGTGATCTCCCGGTCGTACTCGGCCGCGTCGAATCGGGTCTCCAGCGAATGGTCGCCGGGCAGCAAGGAGCGCCAGGTCTTCCAGATCACCTCTGGCCCTTCGCGCGTGATCGTGACGTACAGCGCCCCGCAGCAGCCCTCGGTGCAATACGCCTCAGCGAGCCTGACCTCCTGGGGATCGCTCGTTGCGCGTAGCTGCCCGCTGTGGACCAGCTGGTCCGGGCTCCCGGCGGGCCCCTTGTCGAAGGCGTTCGCGACCACCGGCATCCCGTCGATCACGATCCTCGCCTCGACCACCGGAAAGCCGACCGGGTGCGGATCGGGCACGACGACTCGGATGACGAACCGTCCCTCCGGCACACCACCCTTGGCGCTCTCCGCGATGACCCACGCTGCGCGCCTGGCCTCGACCGGATCACCGGACCGCGCGTTGCGGCGCAGGGTTTCCATCCACGGCCGAGAGGACAGCACGCTGCCGATTTGTTCGATGAGGCGGCCACGTGACTCGCCCGCCACCGGGGCGGCCGGGCCGGTGCGCAGGTCCTCGGCGACCGTGGCCAGCAGCGCGGCCCGGCCGAGGGTGGGCGGCCGCCGGTCGGCGAGGGCAACCCAGTGCCGGTAGGCGTCCAGCGCGCCCGGGTAGCGGCCGATCTCGGACCGGTAGTTGCGGGTGCTGGTCATCGCGAGCAGGAGGTTCCCCGCTTGGTCCCACAGCGCATCGTCGACGGGTTGCCCGCTGAGCAGCTCGGCCAGCCCGTGCGCTTCGCTGATCGTCCGCGCGAGGTCGCTGGACAGCAGTTCCCGTGGGGTGGACCGGACCCAGCCCCGGATGACGGGATCCCGGTTGCCGATCAGTGGCTTCACGGCGCGGAGCCGGGAACGGTGCCGTGATCGCTCAGCCAGCCAGATCACGTCCTGCTCCGCGCCGGGGATCTGCGTGAGTGCTTCCAGGGCGAGGTGGTCCGCGAAGCGCAACCGCCCGATGACCTTCAACAGGGGAACGTCGCGCTGTTCGGCGTGGCCGGCCAGCAGGCTCAATCCGACTGTGACGGCCCGCCAAGCCGTGCCGTTGCCGACCAGCCACCGGGCGACCTCCACCAGTTGCGAGGACGGCTCCGGTGCCACCTCCCTGATCCAGGCCGCATACCCGGGGTTGATCGGCAGCCGGGCGCACAAGTCATGCAAATCCCAGGCCGGCAACGACGGGCTGGCAACGATGTCGCGCAGAGCAGCCGTCAGGGCCGGCTTCCGCTCTTCGTCGGGTACCTCGGGCCGGCCGCCGCCGCTATCAGGGAACGGATGCCCACCGTCGGGCAGCGGATCGTCCGGGGTGAGCCGGTGCAGCCGCTGTGCGTGCTCGAACAACGAAACCGGGCGGTCGAGCGCACTGCGCTCGCTGGACACGCTCACCGGCCGAGTACGGACTCGATTCTCTTCGACATACCCGGAACGATACCTGCGCGGCGGTCCATCCGGCCGCACGGGTCAACGATGCCGGCATCGTCCGGCCGTCGTGGTCTCACCGGCCCTTCCCTCGGGAGAGCTCCTCTCGTGTAACCCCTTCCCGTATCTGTTTTGGAGAACCCGAATATGGGAGGTTTCGGAGGAATGAAGACACATCCGAGGCAAGGAAGATCGGGCAGCGGGTCGCCGGCAACCCGCCGACGGGCGGCCGGTGTTGTCGCGGCCGTCATCCTGGGCGCCGCGATGACGCTGGTCAACAGCGTTCCGTCGTGGGCGGCCGGCGCGACCGCGATGATCGATCTGGGGACTCTTCCCGGGGATGTCCTCAGTGCGGCTCAGGGGATCAACAACGACGGCACGGTCATCGGCGCCTCGGAGAGCGCTTCCGGCGCGCTCCACGCCGTACGGTGGAACAGCCGCGGCGCCATCCTGGAATTGCCGACCGTGCCCGGTGACACGTCCAGTCTCCCCAACGCGATCAACGACGCCGGTACGATCGTGGGCCAGTCGGGCGCCGTCCCCACCTCGCCCGCCGCGGTCCGGTGGGACCACGGCACGGCGGTGACCAAGCTGGCGGTGATACCCGGATTTCCGGCCAGCGTGGCGTTCGGGATCAACAACCGTGGTGTGATCGTCGGCTTCGCCGTCAACTCGGCCAACCAGGCCGTGGCCGTGCGCTGGAACCCCGACGGCAAGGTCGCGCTGTTGCCGCCCCTTCCCGGCGACACGTTCAGCCAGGCCCTGGGCATCAACGACGACGGCTCGATCGTCGGCGATTCCGCCTCCGCGCTCGGCGTCGGTGTGCACGCCGTGCGCTGGGGGCGCGACGGTTCGCCGGTCGATCTCGGGGTCCTGCCCGGCGACATCGACAGCGAGGCGTTGCTGATCAACAATCGCGGCACGGTCATGGGGATCGGCGTCACCACGAACACCCAGTTCTCCGCGGTGCGCTGGAATCGCGACGGTGCCATGATCCGGCTCCAAACCCCGCCCGGGTACGCCAACGGCGAGCCCGGCGGGCTCAACAACCGGGGCGCGATGGTCGGCGTGGTGCTCTCCGGCGACCGCCAGAAGGCCGCCGCGGTGAGCTGGAACCCCACGGGATCGGTCACGGCCATCGCCGTGCCGGCCGGCGACGACTACTCGGGGGCGAGTGGCATCAATGACCACGGCACCATCGCCGGGTTCGCCGGGCCGTCCGGAGGCACCACCCACGCGGTCGAGTGGCGCATGCCCGGCAGCGGTACGTGACCAGCCGGGGCGGCCATCAGTCAGGAGCTCCATCCCGCTACCACCCTCGAAAAGGAGGACTGTCCTGTGCGTAAAGCAGCACTGGCCACACTTCGGCACGGCTGGCGGCCGTCACGGCTGATCAGCCTCTCGGCCGCAGTGGTCCTGGCCACCGCCGTCGCGACCGTGCCCAGCCCGGACGGGATCCAGGGCACCGGTCACCACGCGTCCGTTCCGCAAGCCGCGACAGCCATCGAGTACGGCCTTTGACCCGTCGCGATCAACCAGCCGGTTTGGGGGCGGCTCGTCCCGCACGTGGCCGTCCCCGGCCGGCAGGAGCACCGCCGATGCGCGCGGCAGCCGTTCGCCCACCGGCGAACGGCTGTCCGCTGCGAACCGGTCAGGCCGTGAAGCCGCCGTCCACCGGAAGGACTACTCCGCTGAGGTGGCCGGCCCGGTCGCTCAGCAGGAACGCCGCCGCCGAGCCGACTTCCGTGCCCGTGCCCGCCTTGCGCAACGGTGTCGCCGCGATGCGGGCTTCCACGCCGCCCGGGATCGTGCGGCGCAGCTCGGCCAGCATCGGGGTCTCCGTCGGGCCCGGGGCGAGCGCGTTTACCCGGATGCCCAGTGGTCCGAAGTCGTGGGCGGCCGTGCGGGTCAGGCCGATCACCGCGTGCTTCGTCGCCTGGTAGGCGCCCATGCCCGGGCTGCCCCGCAGGCCGCCGATGCTGCTCACGTTCACGATCGACCCGGAGCCCCGGCCCTCCATCGCCGCGACCTCGGCACGCAGGCACAGCCAGGTGCCTTTCACGTTCACCGCCATGATCCGGTCGAAGTCCGCTTCGGACACCCGGTCGAGCCGCCCGCCGCCGCCCATCGCCGCGTTGTTGAACGCCCCGTCCAGGCGGCCGAAGCGTGAGACCGTCGCCGACACGAAACCGTCCACATCGGACGCTGAAGAGACGTCGCCCGTCGTGTACGCGACGTCGTAGTCCGAAAGCTCGGCAGCCAGTTTGGCCAGCGGCTCTTCGTGCCGGGCCACCAGCATCACCGAAGCGCCGTCCGAAGCGAACACCCGCGCCGCGTCCGCGCCGATGCCCGAGCTGGCCCCGACGACCAGGACGACCTTCCCCGTCAGCAAGCTCATGCGTTCCCTCCACGAAGTGCCAGCATCGCGCGCGCGTCGGCGGGTGTGGCGATGGGTTTCCCGAGATCTTCCACCACCGCCCGGATCTTGCGGACCTGCTGGGCGTTGCTCTCCGCGAGCTTCCCCCTGCCGATCCACAGGCTGTCCTCCAGGCCGACCCGCACGTGCCCGCCTAGCCATGCGCTGTGCGTGCCGAAGCTCATCTGGTCGCGGCCGGCGGCGAACGCCGAAAACACGTAGTCGTCGCCGAAGAGCTTGTCCGCGATCCGCACCATGTGCTCGAGGTTCGCGTGGTCGGCGCCGATGCCGCCGAGGACGCCGAACACGCCCTGGATCAGCAACGGCGGTTTCGCCAGGCCGAGCTCGGCGAAGTACGCCAGCGAGTACAGGTGCCCGATGTCGTAGCACTCGTACTCGAACCGGGTCCCGGACTCACCGAGCGTCCGCAGCGTGTGCTCGATCTTGTCGAACGTGTTCACGAACGGCTTCGAGTAGGTGTTGAGCACGTACGGCTTTTCCCAGTCGTGCTTCCACTCTTTCACCTTCTCGGCGATGCCGGAGTAGACGAAGTTCATCGACCCCATGTTCATCGACGCGAGCTCGGGCCGCAGCCGGTAGGCGGCCGCGAGCCGTTCGTCCATCGTCATCGAGGACGCGCCGCCGGTGGTGATGTTGATGACGGCGTCGGTCTCGGCGGTGATCCGCCCGGCGATCTTCTCGAACACGCCGGGATCGGGCGTGGGCCGCCCGTCCGGCTCCCGGGCGTGCAGGTGCACGACGGCCGACCCGGCTTCGACGGCCGCCAAGGCCGCGTCGGCCACCTCGTCGGCGGACAGCGGCAGGTACGGGCTTTGCGACGGGACGTTCACCGAGCCCGTGATCGCGGTGGTGATGATGACCTGTTCGGCCGTGCGCATCAGTTCTCCTTCCGGTGGGCGTACGTCGCGAATGACTCATTGGGGACTTCCGGCGTCCCGAATGAGTCATTCGCGACCCTTGGCCGAGCCGAGCGGGGATCGGCCGCAGGGAGTGCGTCATGCGGTCGCGTCCCGGAACGCCCGGACCAGGCCGCGGGCGGCCTCGGCCAGCATCGTCGTGTCGTTGCTGAGCAGGACGAAGCCGCAGCCGTCGCGCACCGCCTGCGCGGCCTTCTCCGGCACCCCGCCGAACGCCAGCCCGCAGCGCTTCCCGGCGGCGTGCGCGGCCGCGATCGCCGAGGCGATGAGGTCGAGCACGTCCGGCGACGCGGGCGTCGAGCCCATCGACATCGACAGGTCGGCCGCGCCGACGAACACCGCGTCCACCGTGTCGAGTGCGAGCATCTCCGGCGCGGCCTTGACCGCCTCGACGCTTTCCAGCTGCGGGATGCACAGCACGTCGTCGTTGCCCGCCGCCCGGTACTCGGCGTTCGGCCGCAGCCCCCACGCCCCGGCCCGGCTGGTGCCGCCGGCGCCGCGGACGCCGTGGGGCGGGAACCGGCACGCCCGCCCGACCGCCGCCGCCTCCTCGACCGTGTCCACATGGGGCACGAGGATGCCCATCGCCCCGGCGTCGAGGACCTTCTGGATCGTCGACGGCGTCTTGTCCGGCACCCGGACGATCGGCGTCACGCCCAGCGCCGCGGCCGTGGTGATCAGCCGGTAGGCGGTCACCAGGTCGAGGGGAGCGTGCTCCAGGTCGACGACCACGAAGTCGAATCCGGCGAACGCCATGATCTCGGCCGGCTCGGTCGAGGCGATCTTCAGCCACGTGCCCACGGGGGTGTGCGAGCGGGTGAACAGCCCGCCCCCGGTCCGCCCGCTCACGGCATCGGGTAGTCGTCGGCGTTCAGGACCCAGCCGGGTTTCTCCGAGAAGTCCAGGCGCGGCGGGCTGAAGATGTCGATCAGCTGGTTCACGCCCGGGCTGCTCGCTTCGGACGTGTGCACGGTCGGCGGCGGGATGATCGTCACCGACGGGCTCCCGATCCGCACGTGCTCGTCCTCGCGCCAGGCGGTGCGGTCCGGTAGCCACGGCGTGCGGATGTGGTGCACGTATTCCCCTTGCACCGCCAGGGAAAGCTGCTCGAAGTCGTCGTGGTGGTGCGGGGAAAGCCGGTGCGGGTCACGCGGCCCCTCCTGCGGCGGCAGGAAGTTCACCATGAACGACCGCGTCCGGAAGATCCGCCCGAACCGCTTCGGATCGTCCGGCACCTCGGACAACGGGTAGCAGCGGACACGCGGTTCCGCGGGTTCCGGCCAGCGTTCCAGCAGCCTGACGCGCGGGTGGTCCTCGGCGTACGCGTCGGCGTTGGCGACGCGCTCTCGCCACGCCGGTTCGGTCGCCTCGACCAGCCGGACCAGCGGGCCGTCGCCGTGGACGCTGATCCGCGACGCGCCCGGGGGGACCACGACGAGCCCGGGTTCGGTGATCCGGGTGGTGCCCTCGCCGGTCAGCACGGTGAAGGCGGGGGAGGCGTCCGTGACGACGATCGCCAGCTCGCCGTCCAGGGTGCCGTTGTCGAGGTCGTCGCCGTCGCGGGCGTCGGTGTGGACGAGGATGACGTTCTGGGCGCGCACGACCGGGGTCTCCCACAGGTCGAGGTACTGCGCGGGCGCGATCGCGGCGCCGCTGTCGGGGCGGGCCGCGGTGGCCAGGCCGGAGCGAGGATCGTCCTTTTCGTACACGGTCGCGTCCTTTCAGGCGTCGAGGTTCAGCAGGTACGCCGGGTTGTCCCGGACCATCCGCCGCAGGTCCTTCTCCGGCAGCCCGAGGTCGAGCAGCGCCTCGCCGACGCGCAGCCAGGCGTCCACCGGCTTGGGGTTGGCCTGCTGGCCGAAGTCCGAGGCCAGCACGGTGTGCTCGGGGCCGAGCGTTTCGATCCAGGTCAGCAGCTGCTTCGGATCCCATTTCTGGGTGCCTTCGGGGTCGTACATGCCGACCTCGTGCTCGATGAACGCGCCGAGCTCGATCAGCTCGCGGCACAGGGCCGGATCGGCGCCGATGACGAAGTCCGGGTGGCTGACGACCATCCGCTTCAGGCCGCGCTCGTGGGCCTCCTGGAACAGCGTCTTGATGTACTCGGGGTACATGTGCCCGCCGTTGAGGACGGCCTGCTGCTCTTTGATCTCGTCGAGGATCTCGATCGCTTCGGGCTTGAGGGCGCCTTCGCCGTCGACGATGTCGATGCGCTCGAGCGTCAGCGGGACGGTGGTGGTCGGGAAGGCGCCGTCCTCGGGGTGGCAGTCGAGGTGCCGTCCGGAGGAGATGGTCGGGAACCAGACGACCTTGCCGCCCATGCGCAGGGTCATGCGCACGGCGTGGACGTTGAGCCCGCCGACCGTGCTGTTGAGCGCGATGCCGCCGAAGACCTGCGCCTCGACCTCGGCGAGCCGGTCCGTCATCGCGAGGACGTCCATCTGGGTGTTGTGGTGGTGGGACTTGGCGACCATGGCGCGCATCCCGATCCGGGCCCCGTCCCGCGCGGCTTCGACGTGGTCGAACCGCCGGGGGAACGGGCTGGGGCCGGAGTGGACGTGCATGTCGGCCAGGCCGTCCAGGACGGCGGCGATGGCGGGGCGCGGGCTCATGGGCGGCCTTCCGTTCGCATTATGAAGTCAAAGTTCACTATAAGACCGACTGTCAACCCTGCGACCGCTCTTGTGTCTCGACGGGCGCATATTTAGAGTGTCTGACGTTCACTTCGTGAACATTCAGTTCGGAGCAACGGAGGACGACGATGTCCACACCGCCCAGCGCCGCAGGGACGGCCGCCCGACCCGGTACCCCGCACGGCCCGGACGCGGCCAAGGTGCGCGCCGCGATCCGCGGCGGGACGCTCGCCTACTTCGTCGACCAGTTCGACATCTACCTGCCGATCGTCGTGCTGGCCCCGGCCGCGGCGTACTTCCAGGCGGCCAACCTGAGCGCGAGCACGACCGCGCTGCTGGCGTCCCTGGTGTTCGCGTCGACGCTGATCGGCCGCCCGCTCGGCGCGATCGTCTTCGGCCACTTCGCCGACACGGTCGGGCGCAAGCGGACGACGCTGGTCGCGGTCGGCGGGTTCGGCCTCATCACGCTGCTGACCGCGTGCCTGCCCGGACACGAGACGATCGGGATGTGGTCGGTCGGCATCCTCATCGCCCTGCGGTTCGTGGACGGGATCTTCCTCGGCGGGGAGTACACGACGGCGGTTCCGCTGGCGATGGAGTGGAGCCCGAAGCACAAGCGCGGCCTCTACGCCTCGATCATCACGTCGACCTCGCCCGCCGCGTACGCGGTGATCGCCGCGATCACGCTGCTGATGCTGCAGCTGCTGCCGTCCGCCGGCCTGCACAGCGCGTACGTCCAGTGGGGCTGGCGGATCCCGTTCTTCGTCGGGGCGGCGCTGGCGGCCGTGCTGTTCCGCTACTACCGCAAGCAGGTCCACGAGCCGCCGGCCCGGCTGACCGGCGAGAAGCACAAGCTGCCGTTCCTCCGGCTGCTGAAGAAGTACCCGCGGGCGCTGGGCCAGGTGTTCGTCCTGATGACCGGCACGTGGCTCGCGACCAACATGGAAGCCGCCGTGACGCCCGCGCAGCTGAAGGCCCACCTGGACCTGTCGAGCAAGGAGGTCACCGCGACCATGCTCGTCATCAACGCGGCCGCCGCGCTGTCCTACCCGGTGTTCGGGGTGCTGTCCCAGCGCATCGGCCGCCGGCGGTTCTACATCGGCTACGGCCTGTCGATGGTCGTGCTCGGCGCGGGGTCCTACACGCTGCTGATGGCCTCGAACGGCGGCTTCGGCGCGGCGCTCGGTTTCGGCGTGCTCATCGGGGTGTTCACGGTCGGCACGTTCGGCCCGATCGCGGCGTACCTGACCGAGCGGTTCCCGGCGAGCATCCGCTCGACCGGCTACGGCGTCGGCTACAGCCTCGCGCTGATCGCCCCGGCGTTCTACCAGTTCTACCTGCAGCGGTTCGACGGGATCATGCCCGCGCACCTGGCCCCGGGCGTGCTGATCGTGCTGGCCGGCCTGCTGATCAGCCTCGGCGGTTTCCTCGGCCCGGAGACCAAGGACGTCGACATGTCCGACGACAGCACGATCCCCGCCCTGTCCTGAACGCGCCCTGTCCTGAATGGACGCAGCCGGCCGGGGCTCGCGCAGGCGGGCCCCGGCGCCGGGTGCCGCGAATGACTCATTCGGGACCTCGGACGTCCCGAATGAGTCATTCGCGACGTTCGGACCCTACCCCGCCCGCTGGATGTCGTCGGGACGGTAGTGGCCGCCCAGCTCGTGGGTGAGCTCGCGCGCGGTGTCGACCACGACCCGCAGCTCCGGCGTGTCGTCGCCCATCGACAGGGTGTTGTCCGGGCCCACGATGGCGATCGTGGCGCAGATGCCGTACTCGTCGAAGACCGGCGCGGCCACCGCGACGATGCCGGGCGTACTCATCGCGGAGCAGTGGCCGGCCGCGCGCACGCGTTCGACGTCGGCGCGCAGCTCGTCGCGCGCCGGGCCGGACAGGGTGCCGATCAGGCGTTCCATCGACAGCTGGTCGGCGTGGTAGGCGAGGAAGACCTTGCTCTGCGCGGTGTCCAGCGGCAGGTGGCTGCCGACCCGCACCGACACGATGACGATGGTCGAGGCGTTCTCCTCGACCCGCGAGACGACCGGGCCGGTGAGCCCCCAGAGGCTGAGCACGACGCTGGTCTGCGTGGCGCGCGAGAGCGCCTGCATGTGCCGCGGCGCGAGGTTGACGACCCGGCGGTGCCCGATCGCGAACGCGCCGAGCTGCAGCAGCAGCCCGCCGGGCAGGTAACCGCCGTCGGCGTTGCGTTCCAGCAGGCCGGCCGCGACGAGCGAGGTGCAGTAGCGGTACGCCGTGGTGCGGTTGAGGCCGAGCCGTTCGGCGACCTCCCCGGCGGTCACCTCGGGGGTCGCCGGGTCGAACAGCGAGAGGATCTGGCTGACCCGGCTCACCGCCTGGATGTCCGCCTGGTCCGCGCGGGCCTCCGGGGACCGCGTCGGTTTGGTCACGGGTGCCTCCGCCGGAAGTCTGGAATCACTGTTCACTTCGTGAACACGGAGCTCAGGCTACACGGACCGGAGGGAATGGCCGCCGAAGCCGGAGTGACCTCGGGCGTGAGCGGTCAGTCAGCCGGGCGGAGAAGGGCCGTCCGCAAGGATTCGAGCAGCCATCCTTCGGCCTTGTCGAGGGACCAGTTGTTGTCGTCGGTGAGCATGAAGTACGCCGCGTTGCTGAGGTGGAACCACAGGGTGTCGGTGGCCGATTCGGCGTCGACCCGGTCGCGAAGCGCAGCCAGCTCGGCCAGGCGTCGCGCGGTGAGGTTCAGGCCGGTGCGGAGGCTGGCGTGGGCGGCACGCAGGGCCCGGGCCGCGGCCGGGTCGTGGGGTGCGGTGCCGGTGATCACGCGCATGAGGTCCCGGGCGTTCTCGAACCGGACGCGCGTGGCGTGGGTGATGAAGCGGAGCAACTCGTCGGCGTCGTCGAAGGCGGAGATGCGGGCGTAGGTCTCGTCGACGTCCGGCGCGGTGGTCCTGGCTTCGATGATCGCGGTGAGCAGGCCCTGCTTCCCCCCGACGACGGCGTACACGGAGGCGGGGGCGACGCGGGCGGCCGTGGCGATGTCGTCGACCGTCGTCGCGAAGTACCCCTTGGCGACGAACAGTTCCCGGGCGGCGTCGTGGATGGCCTGGCGGGTCGCTGCGGCGTATTCGGCTCGCCTGCCGCCGGTGTTCCTGGTGGGCACCGTGGTAGCGTAGCTCTCGATTCACTGGAGTGTGACTCCAGCGAATGAAGGGCCACTTTAGTCGGAGGGGGATTCGGTGGACTACGTCTTCGTGCCGGGCGCGTGGCACGGCGGGTGGGCCTGGCACCCGGTGGCGCGGCGGATCGCCGGCGCGGGGCACCGGGCCGTCGCCCTGACGATGCCCGACATGTCGGCGGGGGACGACCCGCGCGAGGTGCGGTTGGCGGACGCCGTGGCGTACCTGGTCGCCGAGGTCGAGCGGCGGGACCTGACCGACGTCGTGCTGGTGGGTCACAGCTGGGGTGGCATCCCGATCGCCGGTGCCGCCCGGAGGCTGGGCGAGCGGCTGGGCGCCATCGCGATGGTCAGCGCGTTCGTGCCGCGGGCGGGGGAGTCGATGGCCGAAGCCATGGGGCCGGAGGTCGGCGCCTACGTCCGCGCAACGATCGAGGGGGCGCCGAACTTCGCCTTCGAGCTGGACTTCGCCGCGTTCCGCGAGTCGCTCATGCAGGACGAGCCCGAGCAGGTGCAGCGGCTCGTCCACGAACTGCTGGTGCCCCAGCCGGGCGCCTACATGCTCGACGCCCTCGCCGAGGTCGGTTTCGCGGGCCTCGACGTGCCGATGACGTACCTCCTCGCCGAGCGCGACCAGGCGCTCGCCCTCCCCGGCGCGGACCTGGCCGCCCGGCTCGGCGTCGAGCCGGTACTGGTGCCGGGAACGCACGAGGCGATCATCACGCACGCCGACGACGTCGCGAAGGCACTCCTGGCGCAGCCGGAGAGGTGAGCACCGGACCGCCGAGAACGGTCAGTGCGGCACAGAGCACCCGCGCGTCCAATTCGGACAGTCGGGGCCGTCACCTCCGGTTCGCGCAGGCGATGCAGATCCGCGTGGCCGGCAGGGCGAGCAGCCGGTCCTCCGCGATCGGACCGCCACAGCGTTCGCAGACCTCGTAGACACCGGCTCCCACCCGTTCGGCGGCCTTCCCGAGGGCCGCGAGGTCGTCCTGCGCCTGCCGCAGCAAGGCCTGGACCTGAGCCCGCTCGAAGGCGATGGTCGCGCCTTCGGGGTCGTGTTCGTCGTCGCCGCTGTCGAACTGCGACGCCGCCACGATGTCGTCGCGTTGCCGCGCCAACGCCGTGGCCAGCCGCTCGGTCTCGGCGCGGGCCCGCCCGATCGACTCCGCCGCGACGCGCTTCTCCACGCTTCCGACGATACGCCTGGCGATCATTGGCCTCCGCTGTCGAGTGCCCAAACCCGGTCCGCGGCGCGGATGTGAGACCTGCCGAGCCGGAGCTCCGGAACGCTCCGGCGCAGCCAACCACCATCAAGCGCTTCGTACGCACGAGGCGGCCTCGCCGGCCAGCACTCGCTCGGCGCGCAACGCGATGCGCAGGTTCAGCCGTTCTCCGGGGTCGTCCAAGGCGGCGCCGAAGAGGGCGCGCAGCCGGTGGAGCCGGTGGCGTGCCGTCTGGGGGTGGATGCCCAGGCGGGCTGCGACTTCGGGTGCGCCGCCGCGGGCGTCGAGGACGGCGCCGAGCGTTTCGGCCAGCTTGCCGCGCCGGTTCGCGGGCAGCCCGGACAGCGGTTCCAGGCTGCGCGTGGCGAGGGCGCCG
Organism: Amycolatopsis vancoresmycina; assembly: GCF_000716785.1. GTDB lineage: Bacteria > Actinomycetota > Actinomycetes > Mycobacteriales > Pseudonocardiaceae > Amycolatopsis > Amycolatopsis vancoresmycina. Next base: position 1,231,985 of record NZ_JNYY01000001.1, on the reverse strand, counting down.
GTCAGCAGCTCATCGGCAGCCAGCCAGTGGGTGGTCAGGTGGTCGGCCCAGCGGAGGACACCGGTGCCGGGCAGGATGCCACGGCTTCGCAGCTCCCACGCCCGTCGCGCCCAGCGCAGCGACGTGGCCGCCTCGGCCGGCGGGACGGCCGGTCCGGTCGCCGCCGGCCCGGGGCCCAGCAGGCGGGCCGGGTCGGCGTTCGCCGGGAGCAGCAGGCAGGGTGGCTCGGCGGTGAAGTCGGCGAGCAGCCCCGCGCCGAACGGTGCGGTGCGCGCCCCGGGCGCCACGACCACGGCCACCACCCGTTCGGGTGGGCTCCACTTCGCACGCGCGGCCAGGTCGGTCCACGGCCGGCCCGCCAGCAGCTCGTGCAGCAGTTCGCGGCGCAGGTCGGTGGCCGGCAGCGTGCGTGCGGCCCGGAAGGCATCGGTGGACAGGCGGATGAGCACGTCGACACACCGGAGCAGGGCGTCCACGCCGGTGGTGATGACGCTCGGGTGCGCCCGGCGGCCCAGCTCGGCCACGACGGGCAGCGCGCACCGGCCGCCCGCCTGGTACGCGCGGGAGAGGCGGTCGAGGTCGCTGCCCGCCGCGGCGCCGGCCCGGCGGAAGGCGTCCGCGGAGGTGCCGGCCGGTGCCGTCCGGGCGCCCCTCAGCAGCGCGGCCACGAACTCTGCGGCACCCGCGTCGAACAGCGCGGCCTGCTCGGGGACGGCGTGCCGGATACCGGCGACGACCGCTCGGGCGATCACCGCCTCGGCGCCATCGGGCAGGGGCTGGGGGACGGTCATCGTCGACCTCCGGAGCGGGCGGGCATCGCTGGCGCGCCGAGTCTGGCCGGGGAGCGCCGCCGGCCGCGTCGGGGAAAACACGTATCCGCGGCGCATGGACGGCCGTGGGCCGATCGGCGCACCGTGCTGGGCCACATGGACACCGGTGCCGCGACCGATCAAGATGGGGCCGGAGAGCAGGGCGGGTGATGGACGAAAACGGCGTGAGCGCGCGACGGGACCTCACGAGCTACGTGGGCCGCGCCGAGGACGAAGCCCGGCTGCGGCGCCTCCTCGGCGAGGCGCGCCTGGTCACGCTGACCGGCCCCGGCGGCGTGGGCAAGACGCGGCTCGCCGGCCGGGTCGCCAGCTCGATGACCCGGGTGTTCCCCGGCGGCGTGGCCGTGGCCGGCCTCGCCGGGCTGCACGAGGGCAGCATGGTCACCCGCACGCTCGCTGACGGCCTCGGCCTGCACGACACGCCCGCCCGGACCGCCCGGGACGCCCTGCTGGCCCACCTGCGCGACCGGCGAGTGCTCGTGGTGCTGGACAACTGCGAACACCTCGCCGCCGACTGCGCCGAATTGGCCGCCGAGCTGCTGCGAGCGTGCCCGGACCTGGTGATCCTGGCGACCAGCCGGTGTTCGCTGGGGGTCGCGGGCGAGCGGGTCGTGCCGATCGCGCCCTTGGCCGTGCCGCCGTCGAGTGCGCGGACCGTCGAGGACGCCATCGCCTACGACGCGGTGCGGCTGTTCACCGACCGGGCGGCCGAGGTGCTGCCGTCGTTCCGGCTTGCCGGGGAGGACGTGGCGGCCGTGGTTCGGTTGTGCCGGCAGCTCGAGGGCCTGCCGCTGGCCGTCGAGCTGGCCGCGGCGCGCATCCGCGCGCTCTCACCCGGCCAGATCGCCGACCGGATGAGCGACAGCCTCGCGCTGCTGACCACCGGTGCGAGGTCGCTGCCCGAGCGCCACCGCAGCTTGCGCGCGACCATCGACGGGAGCCACGCGCTGTGCACGGGTGTCGAACGCGCCGCGTGGGAGTGCTGCTCGGTGTTCGCGGGTGCGTTCGACCTGGCGGCCGCCGAGGACGTCTGCGCGGTCCCGGGGCTCGCCGGGTTCGCGGTGCTGGACGCCATCGACGGCCTGGTCGACAAGTCGGTGCTGCTGCGCGTCGACGGCGCGACCGGCGTCCGGTACCGGATGCTGGAGGCCCTGCGGGAGTTCGGTCAGGAACGGCTGGTCGCCACCGGGGCCGCCGGCGTGGTGGCCCGGCGGCACCGCGACCACCACGCCCGGCTGCTCGAGCAGGCCGACGCCGAATGGTTCGGCCCCCGGCGCGAGGACTGGTTCGCCCGCTTGTCCGACCGGCACGCGGACGTCCGCGCCGCACTGACCTGGTCCCTGCGCGAACCCGGCGAGGCCGTGGTCGCGCTGCGGATGGCGAGCGGCGTGATCGAGTACTGGATAGCCCGGGGCGCCGCGGGGGAGATCCGGGAGTGGCTCGACCGGGCGCTCGCCCTCGCCGGCGAAGGCACCCCTGGGTGGGCGACGGCGCAGGCCCGGGCGGCCCTGTGCGCCGCTCTCCACTCCGACCTGGACGGCGCCCGGCAACGGCTGGCGCTCGCCGAGACCATCGGCGACGACGACGCGGTACCCGCCATCTGCCACGTGCGGGCCTTCGTGGCCTTGCTCGCGGTCGAGCCGCACGCGCTGGAGAACGCCGCCGAAGCCGTGCGGATCTTCGGCGCTCGGGGCGCCGTCCGCCAGCAGCTGCACCCGATGTTCATCGCGGCGGTGGCCACGGCGTTCCGCCGCGACCTCGCCGGTGCCCGGCGGCTGCTCGCGGAAATGGTGCAGCTGTGCGAAGCGGCGCGCGACGAGTGGTACCGGTCGATGGCCCTGTTCGGGTTGGGCACGGTCGAGATCTTCTTCGGCGGTGACCTCGGTACCGGGGAACGCGCGATGCGCGACGCGCTGCGGATCGACCTGCGGGTGCCCGACGTGCTGTCGGCCGCGTACCGGGTGGACGGGCTGGCGTGGGCGTCGGCCAAACGCGGAGACTGGCCGGCCGCGGCGAGGTTGTTCGGCACCGCGGCGACGTTGTGGGACCGGTGTGGGGCGGAGCCGGACATCGCCGTGTCGCTGGCCCACCGGGAGCTGCTCGCGGCCACTCGCGGCGCACTCGGCGACGCGCGGTTCGAGGAGGCGTTCGCCGAGGGGCGCAGGCGGAACCCGCACGACCTCCTCGCGACACCGGTGCCGGCGAGGCCCGAGGAGCCTGCCGCGGACGCGGTGCTGCCGCCGCTGACCCGGCGCGAGTCGGAGATCGCCAGGCTGGTGGCGATCGGGCTGAGCAACCGCGAGATCGCCGTCCGCCTGGTCATCGCCCAGCGGACCGCGGAAACCCACCTCCAGCACATCCTGAACAAACTGGACTTCGCGAATCGGACACAGGTCGCCGTCTGGGTGAACGAGCGGCTCGTCACCCGGACGGCACCTGGCACCGGGCTGCGGTGACCATCGGATCCGGCGTGGTCGGCGGCAGGCGCGTCGGGGAAAACACGTAACGCGGTCAGGGACCGAACCCGCGTTTGCGGGGGCCTTCGTGGCGGGTACCGGAGGGAAGACGCCGAGCCGGATGGGGGCCTGCCCGATGACGAACGAGCTGCCGGACGTGATCGCCGGGAGGTACGAGACCGGGGCGCTGATCGGCCGGGGAGCAACCGCCGGGGTCTACCGCGCCCTCGACCGGGAGCTCGGGCGCGAGGTAGCCGTCAAGGTCTACGACGGCAACGTGCCGGCCGTGGAGCAGCAGCGCCGGGCGCGGGAGAGAAGGTCGCTGGCCAGTGTCCGGCACACCGGGGTCGTCGCGTTGTTCGACAACGGCACCGAGGGCGACCGGCCGTACCTGGTGATGCAGCTGGTCGACGGGGAGAACCTCGCCGAGCGGCTGTGCGCCGGACCGTTCACCGCGGCGGAAGTGACCGAGCTGGCGATGCGGCTGGCGGACGCGCTGGCCCACGTCCACGCCCGGCAGATCGTGCACCGCGACCTGAAGCCGGCGAACGTCCTGCTCGGGCCCGGCGGCCCGGTGATCACCGACTTCGGCATCGCGCACGAGCTGGACTCCACCCGGATCACCGGCACCGGCCTGGTCACCGGTACGGCCGCCTACCTGGCACCGGAGCAGATCCTGGGGGAGCCGGCCGGGCCACCGGCCGACATCTACGCCCTCGGTCTGATCCTGCTGGAGTGCCTGACCGCGCGGCTCGAGTTCCCCGGCACCCTGGCGGAGTCGGCGACGGCCCGGCTGCACCGGGCGCCGCGCGTTCCCGACGGCACACCTGACCCGCTCGCCGAGGCGCTGACCCGGATGACAGCCCGCGAACCCGCAGACCGCCCGAGTGCCGAGGAGGTTTCGCGGCTGCTGAGCGGACTTCCGGCCACGGCGGTGCGACCCGCCGCGCCGGCGCCCGGACGGCGGCGCGTGGTGGCTGCGGCCGGCGGCTTGGTGACCGTGGCCGCGGCGGCGGTGCTCGCAGCGGTACTCACCAGGCCGGCCGCTCCCGGGACCACGCCGGCGCCGCTGCCCGCGGCGGCTCCGCCGACCAGCTCCATCGTGGTTCCTCGTTCGGTCACACTGGCCCCCGCATCGGCAGTCGTGGTGGCCACCTCGCGAGCCGCCGCGCCGGCGGGCTCGGCCGACGCGGGCCACGCGAAGCCCGGATCGGCGAAGCCGGGTGCCGATCCGCTGCCGCCCGGCGGCGGCCCGGCGAAGCGGGGCGATCCGCGCCCGAACGCGGGGAAGGCCGCGGGACCGGCAGGGACACCGGGGAAGCGGTGACCGCGGAGGGCCATCGCCAACCTCCGGAACCGCAGCCCGAAGCGCAGCTGAGCCGGCGACAACTCGGCCCGGCCCGCTATGCGGGGAAGTCGCCGTGCGCGGTCGTGGGCGGCTGACCAGCGTGAGATCGGTTACCGGTGATGCTTTCCGGAAGCCGCGAAAGCGTGGAGAACAGCTCCCTGGGTGAGTGCAACAGGTGCGGGTTGGCGCGCAGGACGCGCATGGCCTCGGTGGTGGGCACCCAGCAGGTGATCCGGCCGTCGACCTTGACGAGCACGAACGAACTGGTGCAGACGGCGACCTCGTCCTGGGCTTGGCACGCTTCGAGCAACCGGGCGATCGCGTTGGCTTCTTGTTCGCTGGGCCCGGCGCCTGCGGTGTTGTGGTTGAGGTGGATGTCGCGACCTTGGACCACTGAGCCGTTCACCGTGCCGCCCAGGTGGTTGGCCACCGCGGCCGCCACCAGCCGGCCCAGCTCTTCCCCGCCTCGGGAATTCTTCTGCGTGACGAACAGGCGTTGGAACCAAGACCCGTGCTGGGGTACGTCGCCCGAAATGACGTCGAATCCGGCGACTTGCAACAGATCGACCAGGGCGTCCCGGACCTGCTGGCCGTCGTCGCCGGACGTGTGGACCGTGACCTCTTCTTCTGCGTCGCCCGGCGCGGAGTGGTGGAGGGCTTCGACCTGGCGTTGCGTGTCGTCGGCCTCGGCCGCCCGGCCTTGGTCGGTGAAGAGCTTGAGGGCCTCGGTCCAGTACCGCCGGGCCGTGTGGTAGTCACCGACGCCGGCGTGGATTTCGCCGAGGTTGCGCAGGGTGTCGGCGACTTGGTAGTGGTCATGCAGGTCGCGGCGCAGTTGCAGAGCTTCGCGGTAGAGCGTGAGGGCTTGGGAATATTCGCCTGAGTGGTGGGCGAGGTAGCCCAGGGTGTCCAGCGTATCGGCCTCGCCGGCGCGGTCGGGGTGGTAGCGGTGCAACTCCTGTGCCGCTCTGCAGTGGTCGAGAGCTTGGTCGAAATGGCCGAGCTGGGCGGCGTATCGGGCGACGGCGTTGAGGACCTCCGCTTCGGCGAGGCCGTCACCCAGAGAGCGGACGCGGTCGAGAGCCTGAAGGGCGTGGTCGAGAGCTCGTTCGCGGTCACCTTGGCGTTCGAGGATCATGGCCAGCGTCCGGTGGGTTTCGGCTTGGTCGGCGGCCGCGGCCGGATCGGCCAGCCCGAGGCATCGCTGCGCGAGATCGAGAGCTTCGGTGTGCTGCCCGGCGCGGGAACAGGCATCGCCGAGCCGGCGGAGGGCGAGGACGAGCGGAGCCGGGTCGCCGAGGTGCTCGGCTGCCGCGAGCGCCGTCCGCCAGCTTGCGAGCCGGTCGTCCAGGCTGCCCTTGCGCCGGAGGTAAGTGTCCATGGCGACGGCCAGCTGCCAGACTGCGTTGTACCGGCCCGAGGTGGCGGCCATCCGTTGCACCGCGAGCAAGCAGATGTGCTCGGTGTCGAACCACGTCAGTGCCTCGGCCGCGTCCGCCGGGGTGAGGGGAATGGCTCCGGGCACGAGTTGACCGAGTTCCAGGCGGTTTTTGCGCTGCGACAGCTGCTGGTTCGCGTCTTTCGCCGTGTGCAGGTAGAAATCGATCACCCTGTCCCGCGCGTCCGACTGATCGGCCTCGCCGTCGACCGAACGGACGAGCTCGAGGGCGTAGGTGCGAACCAAATCGTGCAACGCGTACCGATCGGGCGTCCGGCGTTCGACGAGATGGGCACCTTCCAGAGCCGCCAGAGCGCGGCGGGTTTCGTCGATGCTCCGGTGGTTCAGGGTGGCAGCGGCGTTCAACCCGAAGTCCGGTCCGGGCGCCAGGCTCATCAGCCGGAAGGGGCGTGCGACGTCGTCGGGAAGGGCTCGGTAGGACCAGGACAACACCGAATACAGGCTCGTATCCGGGTCCAGGTCGTCGAATTCGAGGACGGCAGTGCGAATCTGGGCGGCGATGTCGGCCAGTGCCAGTTGAGGGTGTGCTTGTGCCCGTCCGCCGAGAAGCGTCAGGGCCAGCGGGAGCCCGGCGCCTGCGCGGACGAGTTCGTCGATTGCCCCCGGCTCGGCCGCGGCACGCTCGGCTCCGACAAGGTGTGCCAGCAAGGACCGCGATTCCGGCTCCGGGAGCGTGTCCAGTTTCAGCCGGCTCCCACCGTAGCGGGCGGTCAGTTCGGGGAGGAACCCGCGACTGGTCACCATGACGGTGCACGAGGCGGTTCCCGGCAGCAGCGGCATGACCTGACTGGAGTCTCCTGCGTCGTCCAGGATGATCAGCATCCGCTTGTCCGCGATCAGGGACCGATACAGGCGTGCTTGGCCGCCGGGGTCCTCCGGGACCCGATTCGGGGCCGTGCCCAAGGCGTCGAGAAACCCACGTAGGACAGTGCCGGGCGGCAACGGCTCGCCGGGCGAGTAACCTCTTAGATTGGCGTACAACACTCCGTCGGGAAACCGATCAATTCGCCGCCACGCCCATTCGATGGCCAGCAGTGTCTTGCCGACGCCCGGCATGCCGGTGATCACCACGATCGGCCAGTCAGGGCTACCGCCGGCCGATTGCCTGTCCAACGAGGCAAGTTGCGCTTCCCGCCCGGAAAAAGCCCGGGAGCGGGCAGGCAGCTGTATCGGGACGAAAGGACCTGGCTTGGGCGTCACCGGTTCGTGTTGCATGGCATTCTCCCTCCCGTCGCTCGACCACTATGGCATCGACGAGGCACCGGCGTCGTTTTCCGGCGCTGCGATTCTGTGGCAGAGCCGATCGGTTCGGCGGAGTGGCAGTTCAGTTCAGGAGGTGAGGACACGCAACAGGAAGAACGCGGCTGTCTTCGCCACCGGGGGCCGACCACACCGCCGAGCCCGCGGCTCTCGGTGGCTGTGTCGGGTTCGTCCGCCGGACGGTCCTTGCCGGTCTTGCCTGGACGAGTTGGATCCGGCCGAGGCCGCACGCTGGGCGAAGTCCGTCGACCGTGGTCGAGCCCGGGACGGCGACATCACCGGCGTACCGGCCGAGTTGCGGATCGCGCTCGGCCCGCCCGAAGCGCTCTCCCGCGTTGACGACCGCCTACCCGCTTTCGCCGGCCACGTCACGGCGAACGGCCCGGCGCCGCCGGTCCCGGCGCGCGGCACGCGATAACCGGCCCGTGATCAGCAGGTTCGCGGTTATGCTCGCCGCGTGGCGATCGATTCCCCCGCAGTGAAAACCCGCCGGATCACGCCCCGGGACTGGGTGCCGCAGTGGTCGGCCGGCGCTGTGCTGCGTGCCGTCCGGGCGACGCTGGTGGTGCCCGCTCTCTTCGCGTTCAGCGTCACGGTGATCGGCAACCTGCAGGTGGCGACGTTCGCCGCCTTCGGCGGGTTCGCCACGCTGGTCTTGGCGTCGTTCGGCGGCGACTGGCGGGACAAGCTGCGCGCGCACTTCGGGCTCGCCGTCGCGGGCAGCGTCCTGCTGGTCGTCGGGACCGCCGCCAGCGCGTCGCTGCCGCTGGCGGCGGTCGTGACGCTGGTCGTGGTGTTCCTGGTGCGGTTCAGCGGGGTCGCGGGCCCGAACGCGGCAACCGGCGCCCCCGCCGCGCTGCTCGCCTACGTCCTCCCGGCGGCCTCGCCCGGCACGCTGGGCATGGTGCCCGACCGCCTCGCCGGCTGGTGGCTGGCGTCGGTCGTGGGCACCGCGGTCGTCCTGCTGCTGTCGCCCCGTTCTCCCGCCACCGCCCTGCGGGACGCGGCGTCCCGGTCGGCCGGCACCCTCGCCGGCTACCTGGACGCGGCGTTGCGCGGCGACCCGGACGTACAGGCGGCCAAAGAGGCGGCCGTCGAGGCCAAGCACCGGCTGATCGAGGAGTTCACCGCGACGCCGTACCGCCCCACCGGGCTGGCCGCCGAGGACCAGGCCCTCGACAGCCTGGTGGGCCTGCTCGAATGGTGCTGTTCGGTCATCGCCGACACCCTCGGCGAATACCCGGACCTGAGCCGGGCACCCGAGGTCGAACGCGAACTCCTCGCCGAGACCAGCGCGTGCCTGCGAGCGGTCGCCGGTCTGCCGGCCGGCCGGTCCGGCGCCTTCGACACCGACGAGCTGGACCGCAGGATCCAGGCGAGCGTGGCGTGGCTGCGCGGCATGGGCTCCGGCGATCCCGGCTACGCCGACGCCGTGCACCTGTCCTTCCACGCCCGGACCGCCGCTTTCGCCGCCCGCGCAGCGGCGGTCGAAGCCCGCGCCGCGACGCCCGGCAGCCGGCAGAGACGCTTCCCCGGCAGCCTCTCCCTGACGTCGCTCACCCGGGTCGCGTCGCCCCAGACGAGCCTGCGGTCGGTGTGGTTCGTCAACAGCCTCCGCGGCGCGGTGGCACTGAGCGCCGCGGTCGTGGTCGCCGGCGCGAGCGGCGTCGAGCACGGCTTTTGGGTCGTACTGGGAACGTTGTCCGTGTTGCGCGGCAACGCGGCGGCGACCGGGTCGACCGCGTTGCGCGCGCTGGCCGGCACCGTGCTGGGCGTCGTCGTCGGCGCGTTGCTGCTGCTGGTCATCGGCACCAGTACGCCGGCGCTGTGGATCGCCCTCCCGCTCGCGGTGCTGGTCGCCTCCTACGCGCCCGGCGCTCTTCCCTTCACGGTCGGCCAAGCCGCCTTCACCGTGACGGTGGTCGTGCTGTTCAACCTGCTCGCCCCGGCCGGGTGGCGGATCGGTGTCGTGCGGATCGAAGACATCGCGATCGGCTGCGCGGTGTGCCTGGTGGCCGGCGCGCTGTTCTGGCCCCGCGGCGCCCGGGCCGTCGTCGCCGACGACCTCGCCGACGCGTTCCGCACCGGCGGCGCGTACCTCGCGACGGCCGCGCACTGGGCGCTCGGCCTCCGCCACGACCCGCCGGCCCCGGCCGCGGCGACCGCCGCCGGTGCCCGGCTCGACGACGCGCTGCGCGGGTTCCTCAGCGAGCAGGGCACCAAGCACGTCCCCAAGCCGCTCCTGTGGCGGCTGGTCACGGGCACCGTCCGCGCCCGGCTGACCGCGCACTCACTGGCCGGGCTCCCGAACCCCCACGTCGAACCCGACCCGTTCCGCCGGCTCCTCGGCGAGCAGGCGGGCCAGCTCGCCGCCTGGTACGACCACCTGGCGTCCCGCCTCGACCGCACCGACCACGGCGACGTGCCGATGCTCGCCCCGCCCACGTTTCCGGAGCTCCTCGAGCAGCCGGGTGCCTCGGTGCGCGACCTCGCCTGCGCGTTGTGGGTCCACGAGCACATCAAGCACATCGCCGCCCGGCTCGCCGAACTCGTCGAGCCCGCCGGCGTGGTGGCGGCCCAGCGCCATCGCCCGTGGTGGCGATAGCTGCGGTCGTTGACCGTTGACGGAATCCGCCAGCCCGTCCAGTCCTGCCGGGGTGCGCGGATCGTGAGGATGTCGTCGACGCCGCGCACTGGCTTCCCGGCAAACTTGACTTTCGTGGCGCCGATCAGCCGTTGGCCAACACCTCGAGCAGTGCCGCCGAGAACTCCTTCGGCTTCTCGATGTGCGGGCTGTGCCCGGTGTCGGAGATGACCACCTCGCGGTAGTCGCCGCCCGCGGCGGCGTAGCGGTCGAGGACGGCTCTGGCCTGGGTGACCATCGGCTGCGCGGGGTGGGTGGCCTCGCCCGGCCAGCCGGGCACCGCGCCGAGCCGGCCGAGGTGGGCGAGGTCGAACAGGGAGGTGTCGGAAACGATCTGGTCGTCGGCTCCCCGCACCCAGAGGATCGGGGGCTTGGGCTCGATCGCGTCGAGGTCGTCGAGGCGGAAGTGGCCGGGCGCCAGGGTGTTGAGCACGCCACGGGTGCCCGGCGCGACACCGGGCCACGCGTCGGTCGTGGTGGAGTCGCCGGGGTAGTGGTCGTCGCCGACCCGGGTGGTGAGCATCGACTCGACGAGGTCGTCGAGGCGGGCGGGGTGGAACGGCGGCTTGACGTAGAAGGCCAGCAGCACCTGGCGTGGGGAGAACGGCGACTCGTCCGAGGTGTCGCCGTCCTTGAGCCGGGCGACGAAGTCCGGGTTGGCGCCACCGCCGCCCGAGCCGGCGCCCGCCGCGTCGACCAGCTCGCCGTCCGCGCCCTTGGTGCCGCCGAAGCCGTAGGGCGAGACCGGGTTGACCAGCGTCACGGTGCGCGCGAGCGCGGGGTGCTCGCGCAGCAGCTGCAGCACCACGCCGCCGCCCAGACTCCAGCCGACCAGGTGCGCGGCGTCGATGCTCAGCGCGGCCAGCGTGGCGGCCACGTCGTCGGCGTAGTCGCGCACGCCCCGCGTCGCGTCCACCGGCAAGGGGTCGGTGCCGCCGAAGCCGCGCAGGTCCACCGCGATCGGGCGGTACCGCTCCGGCAGGTCGAGCATCGACTCCTGCCAGAAGGCCGAAGACGAGACGTTGCCGTGGACGAACACGACCGGTTCGCCGTGCTCCCGGCCGGCCACCTCCAGCACGTGCGCGGTCAGCCGGTCGGTCGGCACCTTCGCCGAAGTGATTCCGTCGAGGAGTGTGGTCACTGTCGTCCCTTTCACGCCAGCCAGCTCGTCACCTGGGACATCGAGGCCGACGCCCAGCCCAGCTGCAAGTGGTTCACCGAACCGACCAGCGCGGTCGCGGCGAGGTGGCCGATGCCGGTGCTGTCCAACGCGCTGGTCGTGAACACGATGCCGTCGCTCGGGCCGCGGTTCTCGTTGAACACGCCGACGATGGTGGGCGAGCCGCCGGCCAGCAGGTACACCGAGACGCCGGCCGGGGTGCCGGCGGACTGGATGGTGGAGATCATCGACCCGGCGTCGATCGCGGCCTGGATTCCCGTCCCGTCGGTGTAGAAACCCTGGCCGCCGTAGTAGGTCGTGTACCAGTCCTGCTGCGAGCCGTCGACGCCGAACGCGCTGTCGAAGCGGGCCAGCATCTGCCGCTGCCCGGGGTAGGTGTCCCAGCCGGCGGTGGGGGTGATCGACAGTTCCGGGTGGTAGGTGTACGCGCCGTAGCAGGTCATCCTGGTGTGCGGGCTCGGCGCGTTGATGTTGACGCCGCACTCCGGCCAGATCGACAGGTCGTGCGCGTAACCGTGCGCGAACGGGTAGTCATAGCCACCGTTCGGCCCGCCGAGGGTGATCAGCTTGCGCACGTCGCCGGCGTAGGGCCGCCCCCAGGCGGGCTTCACCGAGGACACGTACATCCGGGTGGACAGCTCGCCCTTGCTCCAGCCGACCAGATCGACCTGGCCCACCCCCAAGCGTGACTTGATCAGCGCGATCGCGTCGCCGACCTGCTGTGCCTGCTGGCGGTTCTCGCCCTGCTTGTGCGCGAAGCCGATGGCGAACACCCGGTACCCGCGCGAGCTGAGGTACTGCATCAGCCCGGTCGACGGGCACGTCGCCGAACCGCACCCGAAGCCGCCGGACTCGTTCGGATTGGCCCAGGCCCGGTCGGGATTGTCGTTGGCACCGTGGACCAGCAGCACCGGCGTGGCCTTCGCGCCGGTCGACCAGCCGGGTGCGGAGTACAGCAGGAACCGCGACGAGGACGGCTGCGCCACGCCGCCGAAGAAGGTCAGCCGCTGCCCGTCCTGGTTGCCCCGTCCGTCCGGCGGATACTGCTCGTCGGCGAATCCCGCTGTGGTGTCGCGATAGCGCTCGACCTTGGCCCACCCGTTGGCGACGGTGCTGAACGTCGCCTCGTTGGTCAGGTAGGCGGGAGCGGCTGCGGCGACCGGCGGTGCCGGCGCGGCGACCTCCACACCGACGACGACGGCGGCAGCGGCCACCAGGCTGAGCAGGCGCACGACGGGCTCCTCACGACACCGGGGGGAACTCCGCAACTATCGGCCACCGGACGAGCCGGGGCAATGTGCGCGGGCCACGCCCCGCGCGGCTCGGACATGGTCGTGGGCACCATATCGAGGGGATGCGGTCACGGGTCGCCGAAGCTGCGCGGTCCGGGGTGCGCGGTCAGGGAACCGGCGAACGCGGCGATCGTGGCGAGGAGGGCGTGATTTTGACGGGCGAAGTCCGGCCGTACCGGTTCTGGGGCGGCCGGGAGCTCTGCGGGTCCGCGAGCGGCCCACCTCGACGGCACGGAGGTCGGCGCGGTCACCGCCAGCCCGTGCAAGACCTGCCTGACAGCCACCTTGGACCCAAGTTCACGCGGTCAGTGATGCGGAAATGCGTGAACGCCGGCCGCTCTAGTTGTCGTGAGGCAGCGGAGAAGGGCGATGGCGCCCATTCCTGGTATGGGTGAGGGTCGGTGTGAAGAACTGTCTCCTTGTATAGGTTGCGCGACGGTGTAGCCGGCTATGGCCGCAAGGGAAGGACCGTTGGCGTTTCAGCTTGACCCGATCGTGCTCGTGACCGAGAGGCTGCGCTCGAGCTGTTCGCCACGCACCGCCTGCACGCGTTCGACATCCTCCGTGGCGACAGTGGTTGAACGAGCCGGTATTGACGACGGTGCCCACCGGCGCGGATCGTGGGCCCATGGCGACACGCATGGGAGCGCGGTTCACCGGAGACCTGGCCGAGTTGCGGTACGAACCGGTGGCCAAGCGGGTACGGGCGGTCGCGAGTGGACGGACGTTCGCCGACTCGCGGCGGGCCGTGCTGGTCTGGGAACCGAAACGGGTGGTGCCGTCGTACGCGTTCGCCCTGTCGGACGTCCGCGCGACGCCGATCCCGTCGGACGACGCACTGGCGGCGGAGAACCCGGTGCAGCTGGCCGAGGGGGGTCCGCCGGTCCTCGACCCGCGGACCGCGTTCGCCGTGCACACCTGCCCGGGCCGGCCGCAGACCCTGGCCGTGGACGGCGTGACCCTGCCGGGCGCGGGCTTCCGGCCCGATGACCCCGACCTCGGGGAGCATGTCATCCTCGACTTCTCCGCCTTCGACGAGTGGCTCGAGGAGGCCGAACCGATCGTCGGCCACCCGCGTGATCCGTTCTCGCGTATCGACATCCGGCGCAGCGACAGCCGGGTGCAGGTCGAGGTCGACGGTGTGGTGGTGGCCGGCTCGGCCGCGCCTCGCCTGTTGTTCGAGACGGGGATCACACCTCGCTACTACCTGCCGCGCGAAGACGTCAGGATGGACCTGCTCACGCCGTCGGACACACGCACCACGTGCGCCTACAAGGGACACGCGACCTACTGGTCGGTGGGCGGGCACCGTGATCTGGCCTGGAGCTACGACGAGCCGCTGTCCGACGCGCGGGACATCGCCGGGTACATAGCCTTTCTCACCGAACGCGTCGACGTCGTCCTGGACGGCGAGCGGTTGCCGCGGCCGATCACGCCGTGGTCATAGCACCAGGTTGGCAGGGCTCATGATCTCCCTGACCTCACCCGCCGACCCAGGTGTTCATCAGGAGCACTGGGCACACCGCCAACGCCGTCGCGAAACTCGTCGGCGGGAATCGAATCGACGACGACGAGTTTGTTGAATAGGTGGCGGGGAAGGTCCACAAAGGAGGCCGGAAGAGTGATGACCATCATGCGATGGTCGCCGACGCCCGCCGACACGGCGCGGCAAACCCCGGCCCAAGAGGGGCCGGACCAAGACTCCTGCGGGCACGAGTTTCATCAGCTCCTTGAAACCAGGACGTGAGAAGGCGTCACTCCGGGTCGCATGGACGACCCGATGGTGACGGTCAGCAGTTCGATCGCTGCCGGATTCGATCTCCAAAAAGCTTGCCGGAACGCGGCCGGATCGTCGGTCTGAGAGGGGCGAGACCGCGATTGCCGGCCCGTGCTACCAGCAGATCGTCGGATCTCGTGACAACGGTGTGTCCTGCGGCTCCTGGTTCGGAGCCGCAGGACACGAGAACGTGTCGGGCCGGCAGGTTCTGGCGGTCAGGCGACGCCGAGCGCCCAGGGGTCTCCCTTCGCGGTGATGGACGCGCCGCTGCCGGTGGCGAGCCAGAGGCTGTTGTTGGCGTCACGTCCCTTCCAGGTCACTTCGAACCCGCCGGTCGCCAGGGTGACGATGGCGGGACTGCTGTTGGCGGCGACACCGAGGGCGTAGGGGTGGCCGCGACACCCAACGCCCACGGGTCGCCCTTCGCGGTGATCGACGCGCCCGTGCCGGTGGCGAGCCAGAGGCTGTTGTTCGCGTCGCGGCCCTGCCAGGCGACCTCGAAGCCGCCACCAGGCAGCGGAGCCAGCGACGGGCTGGTGTTCGGGGCGACTCCCAGGGCGTAGGGATTGCCGTAGGCGGGGCCGCGACACCCAACGCCCACGGGTCGCCCTTCGCGGTGATCGACGCGCCCGTGCCGGTGGCGAGCCAGAGGCTGTTGTTCGCGTCGCGGCCCTGCCACGCCACCTCCCACTGCTTGTTCGGGAGCGCGACGATCGAGGGGCTGGTGTTCGGAGCGACCCCGAGGAGGTAGGGGTCGCCGAAGGAGGTGATGGTGTTGCCCTTACCGGTGGCGATCCACAGGCTGTTGTTCGCATCGCGGCCCTGCCAGGCGGCGACCCAGCTGCCGTCCGAGAGGGTGGCGATCGAGGGCTTGGAGTTCGCCGCGACGCCGAGGGCGTAGGGGTCGCCGTAGGCCGACAGCGTGGTTCCGGCGCCGGTGGCGACCCAGAGGCTGTTGTTGGCGTCACGGCCCTGCCAGGCGGTGGCGAAGCCGCCGGTGGTGTCGGCGGTGAGGCCGGTTCCGCCCTGAAGGAGTGGGGTGCTGCCGCTGTCCTGGCCGGCGCCGGAACTGACGTAGCCGAGCACCCACATCTCGTAGCTCTGGCCGGCGAACAGCTTGTCGTGCGGGTTCCAGGCAGCGCCGTTGCCCTCGTCGACCTTGACGCTGCTGGTGGACCACCAGTTGCCGTTGCCTCCGGGCTGACCGCCGCCTTCGTCGCCGCCGATGTCGGACAGCAGGCCGTTGCTGTAGTCGGTGACGATGGCGATGTGGGAGCCCTCGGTGGGGTAGGTGTCGTCGCCGAAGACGACGGCGTCGCCGGGCTGGGGGACGTAGCCGCTGCTGAGGGAGTGGTAGGCCGAGGTGTTGATCCAGCTGGGCACCGAGGCCGGGCTGGCGGCTGGGACGGACACGCCGGCCTGCTGCCAGACCCAGGCCACGAAGTCGCCGCACCAGAACTCGCCGGCCCCGTTGTTCGCCGAACAGCTGCTGTCGAAGCCCGTGCCGCCGGCGCTGTTGGTGCTGCAGTACCCCTTGCCGAGGTTGGCGTCGGCGATGCTCACGATCTGGGCGCCGGTCGCCGCGGCGGCGGAAGCTGCCCCGGGCCCGAGCAGGGTGGCACCGCTGAGTACGACCGTGATCAGGCCGGCCAGTGGTCGGAGCGTGGTGCGGTTGTGCGAAGAAGACATGGTTGTTCCCCGAATCGTCGTAAAGTGTGGCCGCACGGCCGGGAGCTGCTGAAGCGGGCCGGCCGCCGGGCCGGGGATCACGTCGGATCTTGCGGTTCTCCGCCGGCGGCATGACCGGCGACGGTGGACGTCGGGCTTACGCGGACGTCCCGTGCCGGGCCTCGGTCGGGGCGAAACCCAGCTCACGTGGGCCAACCACGAACGCGGTCCTCGATCTGTAACGCGACATCTGATCTCCCGAGCTCGGCAGAGAGTGCCTGGCCACCTTGCGGGCCGGTGGCGGGAATGCACCCCTGCGGTCGAACCGGCCGACTCGGTGCCGGCCGGCACCTCTCACGTTGTCCGTGCTCGGTACCCGGTCGGTACCCGGCGGGTTCCCTCGGCCCCGCCACGGAGGTCCGGGGTGGCCGGCGGCTGGTCGGCGAGTCGCGCGCGCAGGGCGCCGGCGTCGGGGTGGCGCAGGTCGTCCACGATCAGCAGGGCACTCCGCCGGCAGCGGTGTGCGGAGGGTGGTGGGCGTAGCCGAGGCTGTTCCACGTGTCGGCCTCGCCGTGTCTGCTGCCGACCGCTCGGTACAGCTCGAGCGCTCGGTCGCAGGAGCACAGGGCGTCGGCGTGCCGGCCCAATGTGTCTGCATCCAGCCGATCGCGTTCAGCGCTTCGGCCCGGCCTGCCCGGTGTCCGGCCGCGTGGAACAACGCGTAAGCGGCCTCGCCGTGCACAAACAAACGACGTTGCCGTCCCGCGACGTCGATGCGCGGGAACTTGCGCCGGGCTCGCTGACCAAACTTTCGCCTCGCATGAGTCCGTGCCACCCGGTCAACCGCAGCGTTGGCGTCAGCCCGGAATCGCGGCGGCTCGGACCTGCGCGCTACGTGTCGACCGGACTTGTCCTTTTTGGTCGGTCGAGTTTGACGCCGACCTCGGCGAGCACGGTCGTGATGTGGTGGGCTTCCGGTGTGCCGAGGCGCGTGTACAGGGCGAGTGCCCGGCGCCAATGTGTGCGCGCCGTGGAGGTGTTGCGTTCGGTGTGGTGGGCCTGTGCGAGTCCGGCGTGGGCGCGAGCCTGTTCGTAGTGGTCGCCGACATCGGTGGCGTGGGTGAGTGCGTGGTGGTGGTAGCGGATCGCCTGTGTGGGTTGTCCCAGAAGGCACAGCGTGGCACCGACGTCGTTGAGGGTCACGGCGTCGTATTGGCGGTTCGGGATTTCGCCGAGGATGGCGAGGGCCTGCTGGTGGTGGAGCCGGGCGTCCTGGTGCCGGCCCACCTTGGCGCAGGCTAGGCCGAGTTTGCCGTAAGCGAGGGCGTGGAAGGAACGGCTGCCGGTTTGGTGGAGGAGAGTGACCGATTGCTGGTACTGGTCGAGCGCGTCGTGGTTTCGGCCGAGTTGTTCGTAGAGGATGCCGAGATTGCCTCGTGCGGAGCCTTCGCCGAAGCGGTCGCCGATCTCGCTGTATATGTCGATGGCTCGGTGGCAGTGGTCGAGCGCCGGCTGGTCGTGGCCCAGACGCTGGTGGACAATCCCGAGATTGCCGTGGATCACGGCAAGCGCGTGGCGGTCGTCGGTGTTGCCGAGGTTGTCGAGCATGTGCTGGTAGTGGGTCAGCGTGTCCTGATAGCGCCCGGCGCGCCACAGGACAGTCCCGTATTTGCCCGCTGCCGGGGTTGTGTCGTCGACGTCGGCTGTGTGGAGCGCGGCCGTGTGGAGCTGTTGGGCGTCGGTGCGGTGGGCACCGTTGTCGAGGTAGCGAAACAAGGTGACGGACAGTTGGCTGGTGTAGGTGGGCCACCCGTGGTCGGCGGCGTAGACCGCACTGGTGACGAGGTTGGCGCGTTCGGTGTCCAGCCAGGCCAGTGCCGAGCCCGGGGCGGTGAAGACCGGTCGGTACGGGGTGAGCTGCGGCCCGGCCCGCTGCCGGGTCGGCTGGTAGGGCGCGTAGCAGGTCATGGCGTCGGTGGTGGTGCGCAGGTAGTACTCGAACAGGCGGGTCAGTGCGGCGGACCGGTGGCCGGCGTGGTCGGCCAGTTCGGCTGCATAGGCTCGAAGGAGGTCGTGCATGACGTAGCGGCCACCGGCAGTGCGGTTGATGAGAGAGGCGTCGGCCAGCGCTTGCAGGACCCGGTACGTTTCGCGTTCCGACAGGCCGGTGAGCGCGGCGGCGGCGGGCAGGCCGGTGTCGGGCCCGGGTGCGATACCCAGCAGGGCGAACGCCTGGCGTTGCCGGTCGGTGAGGTGGCTCAGGGACCAGGACAGCGTGGCGGGCAGACTGGCGGTGAGATCGTCGGAGTCCAAGGCGTCCAGGCCACGGGTGCGGAGTTCGCCGACGATGTCGGCCAAGGGCAGCTGGGCGTCGGCGGTGGCGCGGGCGGCGATCACCCCCAGGGCGAGGGGAAAACCGCCGCACAAGCCGATCAATTCCGTGATCGCCTGTGGGTCGGTGTTGGCGCGGTCGGGACCGATGCTGGTGGTGAGCAGGGTGTGGGCTTCGGAGTCGGTGAGCACGTCGAGGTGTAGGGGGTGGGCGCCGTGGCGGGCGGCGAGCCCTCGGAGCTGGTTACGGCTGGTCACTATCACTGTGCAGTGGCCGCCGCCGGGTAGCAGACACGCGACCTGGTTCGTGGTGAAGGCGTTGTCGAGCACGATCAGCAAGCGCTTGCCGGCGAGCAGGCTCCGGTACAGTTCGGCTCGGTGGTCGGGGTCGTCGGGTTGACGGTCGCGGTCGACACCCAATGCGTGGAGGAATCCGTCAAGTACGTCGGTCGGGTGTGCCGGTCGTTCGGTGGGGCTGAAGCCGTGCAGGTCCGCGAATAGCTGCCCGTCGGGGAACCGGTGCAGATTCTCGTGGGCCCACCGGACTGCGAGCCAGGTCTTGCCGATGCCGCCGAGCGCGGAGATCACCACCACATCGCCCTGGTTGCCGGCGGTATCCACGGTGGTGGTGAGTTGGGCGAGTTCGTCCTTCCGGCCGGTGAACAGGCGTGGCGCGGCGGGTAGTTGACGAGGTATCGGCGTCCGCGCCGCGGCGGGCAGGCTGGTCAGGGCCGGGTCGGCGGTGAGGATGCGGTGGTGCAGGTGTTGCAGCGGTGGACTGGGGTTGGTGCCCAGCTCCTCGGCCAGCCGCATTCGGAGTTGCTGGTAGCGGTCCAGGGCATCGGCTTGGCGCCCGTTCCGGTAGAGGGCGAGGATGAGCTGGCCGACGAGCCGCTCGCGCAATGGGTGCCGGGTGGCCAGTTCGGTGAGTTCGACGACGAGATTCTCGTCATGTCCGGCGTCGAGCGCTGTCTCGAAACGCTCCTCCAGCACGTTCAGGCGGAACTCGGTGAGTTTGATGGCCGCTGCGGCGACCATCGGCGTGGGCGGCACATCGCCGAAGGGCGGACCATGCCACAGCTGGTCCGCCTGGCCCAGCAGTGCGACGCGGTCCCGCGGCGAGCCGCCGTTCCGCGCGGCGCGGGCATCGGCGACGAGCCGGTGATAGCGGTAGGAGTCCAGTTCGTGCTCGGCGACTTCGAGCAGGTAGCCGGGCTTGCGGGTGATCAGTCTCCGTGCCGCGGCCGGCCCGGTCGGACCGCTGCGTAGCACCCGCCGCAACCGGGACACGTAGCTGTGCACGAGCGCATCGGCGCCCGACGGCGGCGACTCCGGCCACATCTCGTCGATGATGCGCCCCACGCTGACCAGCTGTCCGGGATCGGCGAGCAGTAGCGCGAGCAACACACGAATACGGGGCGGCCCCACTGCCAGATTCTCGCCGTCGTCGCAAATCGCCAGCGAGCCCAGTATCCGGAAATCCATCACGCCCCCAGAGACAGCTCACCGCGTCCTGGCCACCCTCCGCACAGTCTCCCATCGACAACGCGAGTGGGTCCAGATCGTGGTCAGGTTTCAGCCAGGATGCGGCAAGGGCAATCGGGCAGCATCGACACCACGGCGGATGCAGGGCCGCCGAAGACGACCGGACTGCGCCGAAGAGCGCAGTGACAGGCTTTGTCGCATCGGTGACTGTGCCAAAGGAACCACAAGCCCTGCACCGGTCTCCCTGGAACAGGAGTATTCCGTGATGAAACTCCGTCATCTGCTGACAGCGATCGGCGCCACCTGACATGACCACACCCAACTCGGCACTAGTCCTGCTGGACGACGGCACGGACCGGACGGCCGTGGGACCGGCCTGCTACACCGTGCCGGCGTCGTTCACCCCGGGTGGCGCGATGACCCTGGGCCTGAAGGTGGTCATCGGCAGCACGAGCGACCGCATCACCGTCGGCATGATCGCGATCGGCGGCCTGTCGGAGTAACTCGGCGGAGAACAAATCCCCGGCCTGACACCATTCTGAAAGGGTCGATATGGTGAGAAGAATGACAAGAAGATGGCGACTCGGTGCGACGATCGGGACGCTGGTCCTCACGGTTGCCGGAATTTCTGCTTCGCAGGCTCTGGCCTCGGTACCGAATTCGGCGACCGGCGTCATCACGAGCTGCTACAACACCAGCGGCGCTCTGCGCGTGGTCGACGCTCAGCAAGGCGCGACCTGCGCGACCGGCGAAACCCCGCTGACCTGGAACGGCATGACGATCAGTGCCACCCGGTGGGGATCGGGGGCCGTCGTGCCGCTCATCCGTCGTCCCCACGGGGCGACCCAGGTCGTCCTGCGTCAGCCGGGCAACCCGCTTCCCGCCGGCTCATGGCTTCTGACGGTGGAGGTCATGATCGCGAACAGTGAAGTGGTGACGTCGTTCTGGTGTGGGGTGCAGACGCGCGGAACACTGACGTCCGGCGGTGGGCAGATCCAGGAGTGGGGTAATGCGGACGGCTGGCACCACACCATGGTGATCCCCGGTATGGTCACGATGTCCCAAGCGGACTGGATCGACGTGTCCTGTACCAATGGTGACATGAACACCGACAGCGGTTGGGTCCAAGTCGAGCGCGTGCAGGTCACCGCGCAACGCGTCGCCGCGGTCTTCTAACCGGACACTGCACCCTTCCGCCGGCGGCGAGGAAGAACTCTCCTCGCCGCCGTCGGAACAATCACGGCGATCTGAGGTCCTACACGGAGTTCAACGTCGCTCTGGCTCGACGCACCGGGAAGCGGCAATTCGACTGCTGCCCGGGGTCACCACCGGCCCGCCGATCGACCGCACCCGCTCCTGACCACGCGTCACCTTGCAGGTGAGAGCGGCGATCACCGCTCCGATGACGGTTTCGTCCACGAGGCGCCACAAATTCTTCATCGGATTCCTCTCAGGCACCTGGTGTGGGCGCGGGCATCAGCCCGACCTGGGTCAGGAACCCGGCCAGGTTCCAGTAGTCCCGGTTGTGCGTGATCGCGCCGTTGTGGCGGGTGCCGATCGTGAGCCCGGGAACGGAGAACGCCTTGCCGGTGGCGGGCAGGCCGAGTTCCGGGTTGGCGCGGTCGTGGGTTCCGGACAGCACCCATTCGAACGCGTAGTCCGTCCCCGCGGTGATGGCTTTGCGGACGGTGAACCGGTAGTCGCTGGACAGGCCCGCGTCCATCCCGAGCAGGAGTTGCCGCACCGCGTCGCGGCCGGTGAACTCCCCGCCGAACGCGGTGTCGGCCACCTGCACGTCTTCGGCCATCATCGCGACCACCGCCGCGGCGTCGTGCCGGTTGCAGGCCTCGACGTACTGCTGGATCCAGCCGGGCACCACGGGCTCGCCGGTCATGCGGCGGCCGCCGCGAGGACGGCTTCGACGACCTGCGCGGGCCGGGCGGCGGCGACGTCGTGGCCGCAGTCGGCCTCGATGATCTTCGCGCCGGCCCGGTCGGCCAGGTACCGCTGCAGTTCGGCCGGGACCGCGTGGTCCTCGGTGGCGACGACCTGCCACCGCGGGAGGTCGTCGGCGGGCACGTCCGAGACCACGCCGCCGAGGGCTTCGCTGGTGACGGGACGCTGGGCGAACGCGGCGATCCGGACCTGTTCGGCGCTCAGCCCGCCGGCGTAGACCTCCTCGTAGCGCTCCGGCTTGATGTACAGGTCGGTGCGGCCGTCCGGGGTCGGTACCAGGACGAGGTTGTCCGGGGTCAGCAGCGAACCGGGGTACCGGCCGTTCAGCTCGGCCGAGCTTTCGCCCGCCTGCGGGATGAAGGCGGCGACGTAGACGAGCGCCTTGACGTTGCCGGCACCGGCGGCGGCCTGGGTGATGACCGACCCGGCGTAGGAGTGCCCGACCAGGACGACCGGCCCGGCGACGGCGTCCAGGACCGAGCGGACGTAGGCGGCGTCGGTGTGCAGGTCGCGCAGCGGGTTGGCGACCGCCATGACCGGGAAGCCTGCGCCGATCAGCCGGTCGGCGACGGCGCCGAAGGCGGTGGCGTCGGCGAACGCGCCGTGCACGATGACGATGGTCGGCTCGTCCCCGCCTGCGGACGGGGATGGGTGGCGGCCGAAGATGCCCACGAAGGCTCCTTGAGTCGAGGTGACGTTCTCCCGGCTGGGAGGTACCTCAGAGGTTGGCCTGGGCGCGGCTCGTCCCGCCAATGCTTCTTTCCGCTGCGCTCATGCCTTTCCGGCATGAGCGCAGCGAACGAACCGGCATAAGCTTCCGGCATGTCTCTCGACCTTCGGAAGCTCGGCTACTTCGTTGCTGTCGCCCAGAGCCAGAGCTACGTCCGGGCCGCGGCGGAACTCCACATCACCCAACCCGCCCTGAGCCGGCAGATCCAGGCACTCGAAGAGTCCCTCGGCGTCACGCTGTTCACCCGCGATCGCCGCGGCACCGCCCTCACCGGCGCCGGCCGTCAGCTACTGGAGGACGCGGTGCCGCTGCTGGCCTCCGCCGTCGCCCTCGAACGCCGGGCCCGCGCCGCCGCGCGCCTGGGCAACGAGTTCACCATCGGCTTCATGCCCGGCGTGCCGTTCACCGACCTGCTGGCCGAGTTCCGCGCCGCCCACCCGGAGGTGTCGGTCGACGCCCGTTACGTGCCCATCGTCGAACAGGAGCCGTACCTGCTCGACGGCACCGTGGACGTCAGTTTCGTGTGGCTGCCGTTGAAATCCCGCGAACTGCGGCACGTCGAACTGCTCGATGTGCCGCGGGTGGCCGTGGTCCCGGCCGCCTCGCCGCTGGCCGGAGCGACCAAGCTGACGCTGGAGGACCTGCGAGCCATGCCGCTGGTCGACGACCCCGGTTCCCTCCCGGGCTGGCGCGGCGACAGCGCACCCCGCCGCCGTCCGCTCGTCGCCGTCGAGGAACGGCTGGAAGCTGTGGCCGCGGGGGAGGGGTTTTGCGTTCTTCCCGCCGGTGTCGCCCAGTATCACCGCCGCGACGACCTCGTCGCGGTCGAAATCCACGACGCCGAACCGGTCGTTGTCGCGCTCGCCTACACCCGCCACCGCACGATGCCGGAGATCCAGCACTTCGCGGCCATGGCACGCCGCCACCTCACCCGTCGCCGTGGCGAGTGACCGCCCGACGTTCCGAGGCTCAGACGGCGGCGAGCCGGCGGAAGCGGCTGCCGTGGAAGACCAGTGGTGGGGTCCGGTCGGTGCGGATGCGGTGGATCTTCAGCAGGGCGATCACGTGATCACCGGCTGGGACCTCGTCGTGCATGGAGCACTCGAGCCAGGCACTCGATCCGCTGATGAAGACGCTGTCGTCCGGCCCGGGCTCCCACTCGACGTCGCGGAAGCGGTCGCCCTGCCGGGAGGACAGGCTGAAGCAAGCGTCGTCCTGTCCTTCGGCGAGGACGCTGAGGCCCAGCCGCAGCCGGTTCCGGAGGAGGGGCCAGGTCGACGATGTCCGCTGGATGCAGATCGACACCAGCGGCGGTGCCAGGGAGACCGAGATGAAGGAGCTGGCGGCCATCCCGCGGGGTTGTCCGCCGACGAGGGCGCACACCGCGGTGACGCCGGAGGGGAAGCAGCCGAAGGCTTCGCGCAGGTGGCTCTCGGACGTCACGGACTGGAGGTCGATCATCGGCTTCCTTTCCGAAGCGGGGGGTGCAGTGCCCGCACGCGCGGGGCGGGGCCGGTGAAGCGTTCGACGTCGACGGTGGCGTGCTGGCCGGCGCAGCCCTGCGACAGCCGGGACGAGGGGATGTCGGCGGTCAGGACGTTCGGGTTGCCGTGCGCGCACAGCGGCCCGGTGGGGTGGTCCTCGACCGGGTCGAACCAGGCGCCGGTCGGGAGCTGGACGACGCCGGGGCGGAGGGCGTCGTCGAGGACCGCGCCCGCCAGGCAGGCGCCGCGCGTGTTGAACACCCGGACGACGTCGCCGGTCGTGATGCCGCGGGCCGCCGCGTCGGCCGGGTTCAGGCGGAGCCGCTCGCGGCCCGCCACCTTGCCCGCCTGGCTGACGTCGCCGGCGTCGAGCTGGCTGTGCAGGCGGGTGTGCGGCTGGTTCGCGATCAGCCACAACGGCCCGGACTCGGAAGGCGGCAGCCAGACCGGGTGGCCGGGGCAGTCCGGGTAGCCGAACCCGGCGACGGTCGCCGACGTGATCTCGATGCGGCCGCTCGGCGTGCGCAGGGGGTGCGCGACCGGGTCGGCGCGGAAGTCGGCGAACAGCGTGTGGTGCTCGCGGCCGGGCGGCAGCCGCAGTTCGCCGTCGGCCCAGAACCGATCGAACGTCGGTTCTTCGCGCCAGGAGCGGTACAGGTGTTCCAGCCACTCCCGCGGGGAACGGCCTTCGGTGAACGCCTCGGCGACGCCGAGCCGGGCCGCCAAAGCGGCGAAGATCGTGTAGTCGTCGCGGGCCTCACCCGCGGGCGGCGCGATCCGGTGCATCGCGATCAGGTGGGTGTCCCGGCGGCCCGAGCCGAGGTCCTCGCGCTCCAACGCCGTCGTGGCGGGCAGCACGACGTCGGCGTGCCGCGCGGTCGCCGTCCAATGGGGTTCGTGGACGACGATCGTGTCCGGGCGGGTGAACGCGCGGCGCAGGCGGTTGAGGTCCTGGTGGTGGTGGAACGGGTTGCCGCCGGCCCAGTAGACGAGCCGGGTGTCGGGGTAGCGGCGGACTTCGCCGTTGTAGTCGTACTTGCGACCCGGGTGCAGCAGGAGGTCGGCGATCCGGGCCACCGGGATGAACTCGTCCACCGGGTTCACGCCCTGCGGCAGGTACGGGACGCGCAGCTCGGGGCCGGTGTCGCCGACGTCGCCCATCGAGCCGTAGCCGTGCCCGAACCCGCCGCCCGGCAGGCCGATCTGCCCCAGCATCGCCGCCAGCGCGATGCCCGCCCAGACCGGTTGCTCGCCGTGTTCGGTGCGCTGCAACGACCACGTGACCGTGATCAACGTCCGGTTCGCGGCCATCTCCCGGGCGAGCGCGACGATGTCGGCGGCCGGGATGCCGGTGATCCCGGCCGCCCACTCCGGGTCCTTGTCACGCAGGTACCGCTCGAACTCCGGGAAGCCGACGCAGTAGCGCGCCAGGAACTCTCGGTCGTGCAGACCTTCGACGACGAGCGTGTGCGCCAGCGCGAGCATCAGCGCGGTGTCGGTGGCGGGCCGGACCGGGTACCAGCGGGCGTCCACTGTGGACGGCAAGTCGTCGCGCAGCGGGCTGACGAGCGCGACGCGGGCCCGCAGGCGCGCGAGGTGACCCGGTGTGCCGTGCACGGTGACCCCGCCGGGCGTGACGAACACGTTCTTCTCCGGCACACCGCCGAAGGCGACGATCAGCTCGGTGTGCTCGGCGATCGTGGGCCACGTCGACGCCTGGCGCAGCACCGCGTGCATGTCGCCGACGACGTGCGGCAGCAGCACCGATGACGTTCCGTTGCTGTAGGTGTTCCGCGATCCGGTGAAGCCGCCGATCGTGTTCAGGAACCGGTGCAGCTGGCTCTGGGCGTGGTGGAACCGCCCGGCGCTCGCCCAGCCGTACGAGCCGCCGAAGATCGCCTGGTTGCCGTGCCGGGTCCGGACCCGGTCGAGTTCCGCCGCCAGCCGGTCGAGGACGTCGTCCCAGGGCACCTCGACGAACTCGTCGCGGCCGCGGCGGTCGTCCGGGCCCGGTCCGTCTTCGAGCCAGCCGCGGCGGACCGCCGGCCGGGCCACCCGGCTCGGGTGGTCCAGCGCGGCGGCCAGGTTGCCCAGCAGCGGCGACGGCGCCGGGTCCGCCGGGTGCGGCTCGACGCGCAGCCGGCCGTCGGCGTCGACCTCGGCGGAAAAGGCGCCCCAGTGCGATGTGCTCGGCTTCATGCGCCGACGGTAACCGCGTCCGCGCGCTCCCGGACCAGATTTACGAGCGTGCCGTAGTCGCGGGCGTCGGCCAGCGGCGAGAACCCGCGGATCAGCAGCGTGCCGACACCGAGCCGGACGTAGCCGAGCAGCGAGTCCGCGACCTGCTCGTAGCTGCCGACCAGCGCGGTCGAGTTCCCGGCGGCGCCGGTCGTCTTCGCCACCGCCGTCCACAGCCGTTCGTCCACCACCTCGCCGGTCGCGGCCGCCTCCAGGAGCCGTTGCGAGCCGACGGCCTCGCTCGAATCGCGGCGGCCCTTGAACTCGCCGACGCGCTCCTGCGTCAGCCGCAGGATGTCCCGCGCGCGGTTCCACGCCTCGGCTTCGGTCGCGGCGGGGATGGGCCGCAGGCTGACGCTGAAGGCGATGTCCCGGCCGGCCGCGGCTCGCACCTGCTCGATGCGCTCGGCGATCCCGGCCAGGGGTTCGCCCCAGAACGCGTAGACGTCGGCGTGCTTCGCCCCGACCCGGATGGCGTCGGCCGAGGCGCCGCCGAAGTACACCGGGATCCCGGCGGCCGGGCGGACGTCGGAGCGCGCGCCGCGGACCCGGTAGAACTCGCCTTCGTGGTCGAACGGTTCGGCCGAGTCCCACGTCCGCCGGACCACGGTCAGGAAGTCGCCGGTGCGGCGGTAGCGGGTGGGCTTGTCGGTGAAGTCGCCGTCGCGGGCCCAGCGGGCTCGGCAAGCCACTGGCCACGTTGCCGAGGTTCCAGACCGGGGTCGGCGAGATCGCCGCGCAGATCACCGGGGCGGAGGAGATCCTGTTCGGGCTCGCCCGCCGGGCCGACGAGGGCGACCCGGCCGCGGCGGCGCAGGCGGGGGTGGCGAAGGTGCTCGCGACGCGGCTGCTCATCGAGGCGGTGGAACAGGCCGTCGCGCTGACCGGCAATCCCGGGCTGACCCGGACCAACTCGCTGCAGCGGCACTACCGCGGCGTGTTGTGCAGCCGGGTCCACAACCCGCAGGACGACGCCGTCCTGACCGGGCTGGGCCGGTCCATCCTCGCCTGAACTCGGTCCGGGGAGAAACCCGTGTCCCTTTCCCGCACCGACGTACACCTCGCCACGGGACCATCGCGCAAACCCGCGAGGCGACCCGATCTGCGGCGGTGGATCAGTCCGGTGGTCCGCGTTCGCGGTGTCGCTCGGCCGGGTTCGCGCTCGACGCGGTCGCCGGGGTCCTGCTCGGCATCGTCTCCGGGCTGTCGCGCTGGGGCGAGGCGCTGGTCGACCCGCCGGTGCAGATGCTGCGCACGCTGCGATCAGCGCCACCGTGGTTCCGTTCTGGACATACGCCGGCAGATCGAGACGCAAGCTTCAGCCACGGGAACGTCTATTCGGGCTGGGTGACGGCGATCGTGCGGGGACCACCGCGGACAGCGTGCTCCCCGCACGATCGCGCTCAGCTCAGCGGTACACCCAGCCGGAGGCGAGGAGGTTCCCCGCGTCGTCGCGAAGTTCGACGAGGATCCGGTCGGCTCCGCCGGGGACGTCCGCCTTGAGTTCGAGCTTGACCGGCACCGTGGTGTTGCATTTCAGGCTCGTGCTCCGGTAGTCGAGCCTGTGGCTGGGGCCCGCGTATGTGGCGGCGTAGGCCCGCACGCATCCAACGGCGTGCAGGGTTCCTTCGACCAGGGCGGAGCGCGCGTAGAAATAGGGCGTGAAGTCGAAGTAGCTCTCGTCGGCGGTGCTGGAGCCGACCTCGAGCCGGGTGGCCGGAGCGGCGGCAGCCGTGGACGGGGCCGCGACGGCCGAAGGTGCCACGGAAACGAGCGTTGCCGCCGCGACGGCCGCGGCGACTGCCGCGCGGTGCCGGGCGCTCGGACGGGTGCGGAGTGCGAACATGACGAGTATTCCCCTTCTTTGAAGATCCCGGACATCGATGCCCGGAAAACGAGGTGATCGTGAACCTGTCTCGAGTTGGCTCGTTCGTTCAGGTCACGCCGGAGGTCGCCGCGCCGAGGGAGGCAACCAGGTTCGCGGAGGTCAGCACCACCCCGCATCGCCGGGCGGCGTAGTCCAGGGCCTGCTGGTGCAAGGCGGGGGTGAAGTCCGCGATCGCGTCGGCGACCAGGAACGGCTGGATGTCGTTCGTGAAGGCGTCACAGGCGGTGAGCAGGCAACCGATGTGTGCGTACACACCACAGATGATGAGCTGGTCGCGTCCGCTGCGGTGGAGGAACTCGAGCAGGGGAGTGCGGTGGAAAGCGCTGTAGCGCGTCTTGATGAAGACATGGTCGTGCGTCGTCGGGGTGAGCCGGCCGACGACACGCCGGTGTCGCGGTTCGCGCGACATCCCGGGGCCCCAGAAGTCCTTCAGCAAGCCGCGGTCGGCGTCGCTCATGTCGCCGGGTTGGACGCTGAACGACACGGGCATGCCGCGTTCGGTGCACAGTTCCCGCAACACCTGGATGTTGGAAAGCAAATCGGTTGTCGGGGAGGCGTGCGCCGGGAACGGGTCGAGGAAGTACCGCTGGAGGTCGTGGACCAGCAGCACCGCGCGGTCCGGGTCGACGGTCCAGGTGACCTGGTTGTCCGGCAGCTCGCCGGCCAGTGGCATGGGGTACGGGGCGATCTCGGGGATGCTCATGGGTGATGTCTCCGCGCTCCGGTCGGCTGGTCGTACGTGCGGCCCCAGGCGTCCACGACGAGCATGGCTTGGTGTGGGTTGAGCCGGGGATCGCAGAAACTCGTGTAGTTCTCGGCGCCGTGTGCCGTCGCCGGCTCGTCCGTGACGCACTCGTGGACGGCATCGGGCGTGGTTTCCAGGTGGAGGCCACCGCCGCCGGAAGGTACGGCTTCCCGGAAGGCTCGCACTTCGTGCGTGATGGTCGCCAGGAAGCGGGTCTTGCCGCCGTCCGGTGTGGTGACAGTGTTCCCGTGCATCGGATCACACAGCCAGATCACGGGATGGCCCGCCGCGCGCACGCCGGACACGAGCCCGGGCAGCCGATCGGACACCAGGTCCGCGCCCAGGCGGGCGATCAGCGTCAACCGGCCCGGCTCGCGACCGGGATCGAGCCGCTCGCACAGCGCCACCAGTTCGGCGGAAGTCATGCTCGGGCCGACTTTGCACGCCACCGGGTTGGCCACGCCGGCCAAGAGGGCGACGTGGGCACCGTCGAGCTGCCGGGTCCGGTCGCCGATCCACGGCCAGTGCGTCGAACTGAGAAACAAGCGATCGTCGTCGGTGCGCCGGAGCAGCGGCAGCTCGTAATCGAGCACGAGTGCCTCGTGGCTGGTCCACACCCGGGACGCGGGTACCTCGTCACGCAGCAACCCCACCGCCGTCCTGCTCGCCCAGTAGCAGCTCAGCATTCGCATCGGATCCGGCTGTCTGCTGCGCCGGTCGGGAGCGGGCAGGTTGACCAGGTGGCCGCGAAACGCGGGCAGTTCCACGTCACCACAGCGTTCGGCAGGCCGCGAGCGAGGTTTGGCGAACTGGCCGGCGATCCGCCCGATCCGCAGGACCGGTTTGCCGGTGTGCAAGCGCATCGCGCCGGCCACCGTGTCGAGCAACGCGACCTTTCGCTCGATCGACCGCGGCGTGCACTCCCCGGGATCCTCCGCGCAGTCGCCTGCCTGGATGACCGTGGAATGTCCGGTGTGGACACCGGCGAGGGCGGCGCGCAGCATCCGCACCTCGTCCCACGGCACGAGGCCGGGCAGGTGGGCGATGTCGGACTGGACCTGCTCGGCCAGTTCCGCGTCGGCCCATTCGGGTTGCTGCAGAGCCGGCCTGGAATTGATGTCGTCCAGCTCGCCCGGAGTCAGAAAGGGAAAACCGACTCGATGTCGGGTTGAAATCGTCATAGCGGCTGTCCCGTCGGCTTCCTGCGTTTGTCGACACGGTAACGAGCATCCGGCCGGTCGGCCAACCACTCGCACAGGTAGTTGCCGGACCGGTCGCCGGGTTCGAGGCTTTGGGCATGGGCAAAGGAACCGTGGATCAACTGCTGCGGCGGAACGCACCTTTCGCGCTGCTGCACCGGCCGGCCGTCGGCGGTGGGCGCGAAATCGAGTTCCTCTCCGGCGAGGTGGCCGAGATCCGTTCTCTGCAGGATCTCCCGCCGGCGGGTGAGCGCTCGCGAGCAGGCCATGAGACGCTGGCGATGATCCCGTTCCGGCAGATCGCCGAGCGCGGGTTCGCCTGCGTGGACGACGGTGCGCCGTTGCTCGCCATGCGGGTGCGCGAGCAGGGCCGGATGTCGCTCGATGACGTCTTCCGGTGGCTTCCCGACGAACCCGTCGCCGTGACCGACGGCCGCTTCGACCTGACCGACGACGAGTACGCGGACCTGGCCCGGGCGGTCGTTCGCCAGGAAATAGGAACCGGACAGGGTGCGAACTTCGTGCTGCGGCGCACGTACGCCGCGACCATTGCCGATTTTTCCACCCGGAAAGCGCTGGCGATCTTCCGTCGGCTGCTCACCCACGAGTTCGGCGCCTACTGGACATTCCTTTTCCACACCGGATCGCGGACATTCATCGGAGCCACCCCGGAACGGCACGTCAGTGTCGCCGGCGGGGCGATGATCATGAGTCCGATCAGCGGAACGTACCGTTATCCGCCCACCGGGCCGACCGTTCCCGGTTTGCTGGATTTCCTCGCCGACCAGAAGGAGATCGACGAGCTGTCCATGGTCGTCGACGAGGAGCTGAAGATGATGGCCCGGCTCTGCGTCGACGGCGTCCGCGTCTCGGGCCCCTACCTGCGGGAGATGGCCCGGGTGGCGCACACCGAATACCGGGTGCACGGGCGGACCCCCGGGGACGTGCGCCACATCCTCCACGAGACGATGTTCGCGCCGACCGTCACCGGCAGCCCGCTCGAGAACGCCTGCCAGGTCCTGTCCCGCCACGAACGGACCGGCCGCGGCTACTACAGCGGGGTGGTGGCGCTGCTGGGAACCGGCACGGCCGGTGGACCGGTGCTCGACTCGTCGATCGTCATCCGGACCGCCGAGATCGCTGCGACCGGCCGGTTCCGGATCGGAGTCGGAGCGACGCTGGTCCGGCACTCGTGCCCGCGGAGCGAGGCAGCGGAGACGCGGGCGAAGGCCGCGGGACTGCTGAACGCGATGATGACCGGGGGGAGGGAGGCCCCAGGGCCTGGTCCGGCCGGACTTGCCGAGCTGAGTCCGGCCGTGCACCAGGCCCTGGGTGCGCGCACACCCGACCTGGCGCCGTTCTGGCTGGATCCGGACAGTGGCCGGCGGTCCGGCGACCTCGCCGGTCACACGGCGGTCGTGGTCGACGCCGAGGACACCTTCACGGCGATGCTCGCCTACCAGCTGCGGGCGCTCGGCCTCGCGGTCACGACGCGGCCCTTCGACGATGTCGGTGACACCGACGGCTTCGACCTCGTGGTCGTAGGGCCTGGTCCCGGCGACCCGCGGCACGTCCACCAACGCCGGCAGGCTGCGCTGCGCGCCATCACCGAGCGGCTGCTCGACAGCGGCCGGCCGTTCGTTTCGATCTGTCTCGGACACCAGATCCTGTGCGGGGTGCTCGGCTTTCCGGTCGTGCCGAAACGACCACCCGACCAGGGCCGCCGGATCGGGATCGACCTGTTCGGCCGGCACACGAAGGTCGGGTTCTACAACACGTTCGTCGCGCTCGCGGACCACGTGCCCGCCGTACCGGTCAGCGTGTGCGGGGACGCCGCCACCGGCGAGATACACGCACTGCGCGGCGAACGCTTCCGCAGTACGCAGTTCCACCCCGAATCCGTGCTCACCACCGACGGCGTGGACATCCTCGCCGACATGGTGGCACCGCTGCTGCACGCGACAACCGCAAGGGGAGCAACCCGATGAGCACACTGATCGTCAGCAACCAGCGGTCCGAGGACATGATGGGCGACCCGGAGTCCGTCTCACCCCGGTACAGCCGGTACGTGGGCAACCAGGCGGCCCGGATGGCGTGGTGCCTCACCCCGGGAGACATCCTGGTGCTGCCGATTGCGCCGTGCGAGCCGCACCTCCGCTATGTCCTGGACTTCATGGAAGTGGACCCGGC
This sequence comes from Amycolatopsis vancoresmycina, assembly GCF_000716785.1. Classification (GTDB taxonomy): domain Bacteria; phylum Actinomycetota; class Actinomycetes; order Mycobacteriales; family Pseudonocardiaceae; genus Amycolatopsis; species Amycolatopsis vancoresmycina. Next base: position 1,199,825 of record NZ_JNYY01000001.1, on the reverse strand, counting down.
GACCGTGCACGTGGTCGTACCGCCGCCCGGCCGGTTCGGCGACGGCGTCCTCGGCCGGGACCGCCTCGGCCACCCGGAGTTCCTGGCTCGGCTTCGGGATCTGGTGGCGGCGACCCGGGTCGACACAGTCGTTCCGTTCCACTTCGACGAGGCCGTCATCAAACTGGCTCGCGACCTCGGAATCGGCAGTGCCACACCGGGTTTCGGGTTCCTGGCCCAGTGCGGCGGCAAGCTGCTGAACAGCAAGGCGGCGTTCCGGGCCATCGCATCCGGGATCGAGGTGCCGGTTCCGGAGGGGATCGTGACCGAGCACCGGGCGGACGCGGAGAGCTACGCCGGGAGGATGCTTTCCGCCGGCCGGGCGGTGATCGTCAAACAGGATTTCCAGAAGGACAACGAAGGGCACGTGATCCTCAGCCCGGCCGCCGGTGTGCCCCCGCTCGGCGCGCACCGGGTCGAGGTGCTCGCGGACCGCGCCGCCGTGTCGGCTCACTTCGGCGTCAACTGGGCGCGGTACTCGGACTGCGGCCGGCAGCGGGTGGTGATCGAGCACTACCTCGTCGAGTCGACCTCCGTCTACGTCGAGCTGCTCGTGACCGATTCCGGCATCAGACTGGTCGGACACGGGCAGCTGCGTCTCGAACCGGTCCTCAACGGACTCGTCATCCCCGCACCGGCCGCGGCACTGCCCGCGTTCGCCGCGTTCCTCGCGCACGCGGAACGGCTGGGCAAAGCGGTCCGGGGGCTGGGGTACCGCGGGACGATGAGTGTCGACGGCGTGGTCGCGCCGAGCGGCGACATCCTGGTCAACGAGTTCAACTGCCGGACCAACGGCTCCACGCACATCCACCTGATCGGCGAGCAGGTCGTCGGCGCCGGGTACCTCGCCGACCGGGTGATCGTCGAGCTGCGCCAGTGCTCCTTCACCTCGTTCGAGGACGCGCTGCGCGGCCTCACCGAGCGCGGCCTGGCTTACGACCGGACGACCCGGCGCGGTGTGATCATCTCGGTCCACGACCACGTCCCGGAAGGCGCGTCCGGGGAGTTGCTGCTCGTCGCCGCGGACGGGCCCGAGGCGGAGAAGCTGGAGGCCGAGGTCGCCGAGCTGTTCGGCGCGCACCGATGAGCGGGTCGGGCTACCGGCGGCTGCTGAGCCGGCGGTTCTTCCGGTGGGTGCTGGTGGCCACGGCCGGGAAGGTGCCGATCGCGATGGCGTCGATCGGCATGGTGTTCCTCGTGCGCGAACTGCCGGGTGGGTACACCCTGGGCGCCTCGCTCGCCGCCACCTACGTCCTGGGTGAGGTTGTGGGTGCGCCGGTGCTGGGCCTGTGGCTGACCCCCGAGACGACGCGCCGGCACCTCGCACTGGGCATGCTGGTCGGCGCGGCCGCGTTCGGCGGCCTGGTGCTGGCCCGTACCGCGTCGCCCGCGTTGCTGGTGATCTGCGCCTTCTTCGCCGGGGCGGGGCCCGCGGCGAGCCCGGGCGGGCTGCGCACGCTCATCACGAGCGCGGTGCCGGATCAGGACGCGGCACCCGCTCTCAGCGTCGAAGCAGCCCTCACCCAGACGATCTGGGCCGCCGCACCCGGCTTGGTCGTGCTCATGGCACTGCGGGTCGGTCCGGGCGCGCCGCTGCTCATCGCCGCGGGCTGTGCCGTGGTTGCGGCGCTGTTGCTCGTCCGAATGCCGCCCGGATCGCCTCGGGCGGAGGACGAGCGGCACGCACGGCCGCTGTTGCGCTCCTTGGCCGCGGCGTGGCCGATATACGTCACCAGCGCCGCGTCCATGGCGCTGCTCGCGTCAGCCGAACTCGCCCTGCCCGCGCTGCTGGAGTACCGGCAGCTGGCCGTGGGCTGGGCCGGACCGTTGCTCATGACGTTCTCGATCGTGACCGCTGCCGGCTCGCTCTGCTACGGGTTGCGCACCTGGCCGGGCAGCCCGGCCAGGCAGACGCTGACGATGCTCGGCGCCACGTCCGTCGCCGTTCTCTCGGTCGCCGTCCTCCCCGGCCTGCCGGGCATCTGGCTCGGCCTGCTGTGCGCGGGCCTGCTCCAGGCCGGGACCATGGTCGCGCGCAACCTCTGGCTCCGGGAACGACTGCCCGGCCGGATGCACACGGCCGGTTACTCGATCGGCTACGCCGTCCAGGGGGCCGGCTACAGCGTCACGGCGACCACGGTCGGACTCGTGCTCAGCGCCTCGACGCCGCCGGCGGCGGTGTTGTGCTGCGTGGCCATCGCGCTGCTGTTGGTCGGGGCGAGTGCGGTCGCCGCGTCCCGCGCGAATCCCCGGGTCCGGGTGGAGGCCTGACGTGCGCGCGGACGTGCGGAATTGGTTCCACCGGCGTACCTACCGGTCGCGGTGGAGCCCGGCGGCGCTGGCGGCGTGCAAGGAGGACCAGACCATCAGCGTGGTACTCCCGGCGCTGGACGAACAGGACACCGTCGGCGCCATCGTCACCACCCTGAAGGACGCCGTCGTCGACGAGGTTCCGCTGGTCGACGAGCTCGTGGTCGTCGACACGGGATCGACCGACGACACGGTCGCGGTGGCCACCGAGGCCGGCGCGCGGGTGGTGTCCGCCGGCGAGATCCGGCCCGAGCTTGGCCACCGGCCGGGCAAGGGGGAGGCGCTGTGGAAGTCGCAGTTCGTGACCTCGGGTGACATCGTCGTCTTCCTCGACTCCGACCTGATCGGCGTGGGACCGCACTATGTCGCCGGGCTCGTGGGGCCGCTGCTGGACGACCCGGCGGTGTCCTTCGTGAAGGCGTTCTTCGATCGTCCCGTGAACGGCGAGGGCAGTACGCAGGTCGGCGGTGGCCGGGTCACCGAGCTTGTCGCGCGTCCGTTGCTCAACCTGTACTGGCCCGAACTGTCCGGGGTGATCCAGCCATTGTCCGGACAGTGTGCCGGTCGCCGCTCGACACTCGAGCGGCTGCCGTTCGCCAGTGGCTACGGCGTCGAGATCGCCATGCTCCTGGACGCGCTGCACTTGGTCGGCCTCGACGGAATCGCCCAGGTCGATCTGGGCCGCCTGGAGCAGTCGTCCCACCAGTCCGTGGGGGACTTGGGGTTCATGGCCGCCACGATCATGCACACCGCGCTGCGCCGGTCGCCGGTGCGTCAGCTCGTGCCCTCCGCCGCCGACCTCACCCAGTTCTCCCGGCTCGACGGCCGGCAGGAAGAGCTCGTCCGGCCGGTACCCACGGCGGAGCGCCCGCCCGCGCGCTCGGTCGCGGCCCACCACCGCCGGATGGCATCAGCAGGAGCGGAGGTTTCGTGAATGAACACAAATCGTCTCGACGTCGGCAACGCCCTCACCACCCGGCATGGTGCCGAGGCCGCCCGGTCGTCGGAATTCGAGCTGCTCGGCCGGACTTGGACACTGCTGCCGGGCGTGTTCGCACCGACGTTGACGATGTCGACCACGCTGTTCACCGAATGGCTGCCCTACCCGGTGAACGGCAGTTTCCTCGAGGTGGGGACCGGCGCCGGGGTGACAGCGGTGTCAGCGGCGCTGCGTGGCTGTGCCACGGTCACCGCGGCCGACATCTCGGCCGCGGCGGCGGAGAACGCCAGGGCCAACGCGGAACGGCACGGCGTGCGCGACCGGGTCCGCGTGCTGCGGACCGACCTGTTCGACGCCATCGAGCCCGGTACGAGGTACGACGTGATCTTCTGGAACTCGAACGTGATCAACGCGCCGGACGAGTTCGCCTATACCGATGACCTGCAGTGGGCGTTCTTCGACCGGCACTACGACACCCACCGCAGGTACCTCGCGCAGGCGGGACGGTTCCTCGAGCCGGGCGGCCGGTTGTTCCTCGGCTTCAACAGCCTCGGCGACCGGGTGACGTTGACGGAGCTCGCCCGTGAGGCCGGCTTCGAGGTGCGGACCGCACGAACGACCCAGGGCCAGGTCGGCGACTTCCCGGTGGAGATCAGTCTGCTCGAGTTCGTGTAGTCCCCGGTGTTCCGGCATGAGCTGCCATCGCGACTCGGCGATGGCAGCTCATGCACGTGTGGCCGGCTACCGGGGGAGCCGACGGTGCACGTAGGCGGCCAGTTCGACCCGTGAGCGGACGCCGAGCTTGCGGAAGATGTTGCGCAGGTGGAAGTTCACGGTGTGTGGCGAGCGGTTCAGCCGCCTGGCCACCTGCTGGTTGGTGAGACCTTCGCTCACCAGCGCGGCCACGGTCCGTTCGGGTGGTGTGAGCTGCCTGCGTTCCTCCTTGGTGTCCGAGGTGTCCATTCCGCTCGACCCCTTCCCAGGTGCGTTGCCCATGGGATGACTCTGCGTCGTCAGTCCGGGGCGGATCTGCGGAAAACCTTGAACGGCGGCGCCACAGCCGCTTCAGTGGAGAGGAGGGCGACGCGTAGGGGGAACTTCATGGGTGTGCGGTTCGCACTCCTCGGTGCGGTGGAAGCGCAGGTCAGCGGCCGGTTGGTGGAGCTCGGCCATGCGCGTCAGCAGTGCGTGCTCACTGTTCTGCTGGTGGAAGCGAACAGGCCCGTCTCGATCGACCAGCTCACGGAGCGTGTCTGGGGTGGCAGTCCACCTGCCCGTGCCCGCGACACCCTCTACGGGTACGTTTCCCACCTGCGCCGGGTGTGCGCCGAGCTCGACGGCGCCGTCATCCGGCGGCGATCGGGTGGTTACGTCATCGACGTCGACCCGGCCGCCGTGGATCTGCACCGGTTCCGCGAGCTGGTGAGCCGGGCCCGGGCGGCCGAAGCCGGAGAGCAGGCGCACGAGCTGTTCGACGAGGCGCTCGGGCTCTGGCGCGGGGAACCGTTCGCAAACCTGGACACCTACTGGCTCAACGGTGTCCGCGAAGCGGTGCTGAACGAACGGCGGTCGGCCGAGCTGGACTACTACGACCTGCAGCTGCGCCAGGGCAACCACGCGGAGCTGCTGCCGACGTTGTCCACCCGGGCGCGGACGTACCCGCTGGACGAGCGCGTGGCAGGACAGCTGATGCTCGCCCTGTACCGGTGCGGCCGCCAGGCGGAGGCGCTCGACCACTACCGGAAGCTGCGCGCGCACCTCGTCAGCGACCTCGGCGCCGATCCAGGTCCTGAACTGCGCGAACTGCAGGGGCGGATCCTCCGCAACGACGCCGGCCTGGTGAACGCCGGCGACCGTGCCGGTGCTGCCAGACCGGCCGCGGGCTTCCCGGCGCCCAGGCAATTGCCGCCGGGCACGAGGCACTTCATCGGCCGGTCGGCCGAGCTCGAACGCTTGAACGGTGTGCTGCGGAGACGGCCGGAACCCGTCCAGACGGTGGTCATCACGGCCATCGACGGGGTCGGCGGCGTCGGCAAGACCGCGCTGGCGCTGCATTGGGCCGCCCAGCTGCGCACCGAGTTCCCGGACGGGATCCTGCACGTCAACCTGCGCGGGTACGACCCGGACAGCCCGCCGCTCGACCCGGCCGAGGTCCTGGAGAACTTCCTCCGGGCACTCAACGTGCCTCCGGAGAGGATCCCGCCGGGGCTGGACGCCCAGGCAGGGCTCTACCGTTCGCTGCTCGACGGTCGTCGGGTCCTCGTCGTCCTGGACAACGCGAAGTCGGCCGACCAGGTGACCCCGCTCCTGCCCGGGTCGCCGACCTGCCTGGTGCTCATCACCAGCCGCAACCGGATGAGCAAGCTGGCGATCCGGGAGGGGATCCACCGGGTCACCCTCGACGTGCTGCCGGACGCCGACGCACTGGCGCTTCTCGGGCACGTCATCGGAACCAGCGCCATCCACGCCGATCCGGAGGCGGCAGCCGACGTGGTGCGGTTCTGCGGTCGCCTGCCGCTGGCGCTGCGGATCGTCGCGGAGGGCATGTGCACCCGTCCCAGCACGACGCTCGCGGATCTGGCGGCGGAGCTGGCTGCCGAGAAGTCCCGGCTGGATCTGCTGGACACCGGCGACGACGAGTCGATGGCGGTGCGCACGGTGTTTTCCTGGTCGTACCGCGTGCTGTCGCCGGAGGCGGCCAGGGTGTTCCGGTTGCTCGGCCTGCACGCGGGTGGCACCGTCAGCCTGCCGGCGGCGGCGGCGATGACCGGGCTTCCCGAGGGGCGGGTGGGCCGCATCGTCAAGGCACTGGCGAACGTGCACCTCGTCGAGGAGACCACGCCGGGCAGGTACGAGTTCCACGACCTGCTTCGGTTGTACGCCTACGAACGCGCGTTCGAGGAGGAAACCGAGGCGGATCGGGTGGCGGCCGTCCACCGCATGCTGACCTGGTACAAGCTGTCGGCGGCCGCGGCGGACCGGCTCCTGATCCCCCAGCGCCTCAGCGTGGTGGGAGGGAACAGCCCGGACGTGCAGCCGCTCGACTTCACCGGGTACGACCAGGCGCTCGAATGGTGCGAGACGGAACGGGCCAACTTGGTCGCCGCGACCCGGCAGGCCTTCGACTGGCGTGAATACGAGACGGCGTGGCAGGTGCCCGCCGCGATGTGGAACTTCTTCTACCTCCGCAAACATTGGGCCGATCAGCTCGCGGTGTACACGACCGGCCTCGAGGCCGCACGCCGGTCGCAGAACGTCCTCGGTGAGGGGTGGTGTCTGGGCAGCCTCGGCTACGCGTACTGGGACTTCGGCTCGCACGAGCGGGCGATGGAGTACTTCGAGCAGGCCATGGCCACGTGCGAGCTGATCGGGCAGCGGATCAGCGAGGAGATCGCCGAGTTCGGCCGCTGCATCGTCCGGATGGGCATCGGTCTCGTCCGCGCCAGCCAGGGACGGTTCGACGAGGCGGTCGAACAACACCAGGCCGCCCTCGCGATCGCGCTGAAGACCGGCGACCGGTGGACGGAGGGCGCCGTTCTCGGTGGGCTGGGTGAAGCGTTCGCCGGCCTGCGGCGGTACGAGCAGGCGGTGAGCTGGTACGAACGCGCGCTCGACGTGCGACGCCAGATCGACGACCGGTGGGGCCAGGCATGGATGCTGCACGACCTCGGTGAGGTCAACTGCATGCTGGAAGATTTCGCCGCCGCGGTGGAGTACTACAAGATGGCACTGGACCTGCGGCGAGTGATCGGTGACCGCCAGGGCGAGGCGCGAACGTGGGACAGCATGGGTGACGCGGCCCGCCAGGCGGGTTCGATCGCCGTCGCCGTGGACCACTGGAACCAGGCGTTGACCATCTTCGACGATCTCGACGACCCTCAGGCCGGCGAAGTCAGCCGGAAGATCGGCGAGCTGGGCATCGAGCTATAGCGGCGGTCCCACCGGCAGGTCGCCGGATCGCAGCTCGATCTCGATGAGGCGGTTGTACTTCGCCACCCGCTCGCCGCCGGCCGGTGCGCCGGCCTTGATCTGCCCGACGCCGGTCGCCACCGCGAGGTCCGCGATGAAGGTGTCACCCGTCTCGCCCGAACGGTGCGAGATCATCGCCGTCCACCCGGCCTCTCTCGCGGCGGCAATCGCCTCCAGCGTCTCGGTGACCGTGCCGGCCTGGTTCGGTTTGATCAGCGCGGCGTTCCCCAACCCCGTCCCGGCGGCGTCCCGGATGTTCGCGGCCTGGGTGCCGAGTGCGGCATCCGCCACGAGCTGCAGGCGATCGCCGAGACGTGACCGCAGCAGCGCCCAGCCGTCGCGATCCGGTGCGGCCACCGCGTCCTCGACGCTGAAGACGAAGTACGTCCTCATCATCTGTTCGTACCGGTCGACGAGACCGGCCGTGCTCACCACGGGGCCGCCGAGGTCGTACCCACCGTCGGCGACGAGGTTGTCCGCCTCGGCGTCGATCGCGAGCCCTATCTGGGTCCCGGGTGTGTAACCGGCGTCGACCGTGGCCTCCAAGATCAACCGCAGCGCCTCCTCCGGTTCGACGATGTCCGGGGCGAACCCGCCTTCGTAGCCGAGGTTGATGTTCCCGTGGCCGCGCAGCACGTTGTGCCGGAGCATCGCGTAGATCTCGGCGCACCACCGGATCCCTTCGCGGATGCTCGGCGCGCCGACGGGTGCGATCATGAACTCGAGCATCCGCAGCCGGTTCGTCGCGTGGGCACCACCATTGACCACGTTGAAGAACGGCAGCGGAAGTCGTTCGGACGTACCCGCACAGCCGCTCAGCAACCGGTGCAGAGGCACACCGCGGTGCGCGGCGAGGGCCACGGCCGTCGCCTGCGACACACCCAGGGTGGCGTTCGCCCCGAGCCGGGACTTGTCGGCCGTGCCGTCGAGACTCGCCAGCGCGCGATCCAGCTCGGTCAGCCCGGTGAACCGCCGCCCGACGACGGCGTCCCGTATCTCGGTCTCGATGGTGCGACAGACGCCGAGCACGCCCAGGCCACCGAACCGGCGCGGATCGCCGTCGCGCCGCTCCACGCCGCCGTGTTTCCCCGGTGATCCACCGGACGGAACCTGGGTCGTCCCCGTGGCGCCGCCGCGGAACGTGACGGACACCGCGACCGTGGGCCGGCCACGGCTTTCCAGGATCTCCCACGCGGAGAGGTCGTCGATGACGAACACCGGACCTCAGCTGCCGTGCCGTTGGCCGTCGAACTTCGCCAGGCGGCCCGCGGCCGCCAAGAGCTGTGGCATGAGCTCGTATGCGGGGAAGCGACCGAGCGATCCCTGCCGGCACGACACCTCGTCGAACGCGGCGATGCCGTCAGCCGGCGCGGTGCCGCCGTGCACGAGCACCGGAACCGGGTGCCAGCTGTGCGCCGAGAGGTGGGCCGGCGTGGCGTGGTCACCGGTCACCGCGAGAACCTCCACGCCGCTCGCGCGGATCGCCGGAACCAGGGCGTCGACAGCTTCGATGGCGGTCTTCTTGGCCTCGAAGTCGCCGTCCTCCCCGGCCAGGTCCGGCGTTTCCACGTGTACGTAGACGAATTCCACGCCGTCACGCACGAGCTCCGGCAGTGCCTGCACGGCCGTCTCGAGGTTGCGGACGTGGTGCGTCTCGAAGCCGAGCAGACGGGTGATTCCCCGGTACATCGGATAGGTGGCCAACGCCGCGGCCCGCACCTGGTAGCGCTCGGGGAAGGGAGGTAGCTCTCGACGGGTGTCGAAACCGCGCAGCAACAGGAAGTTCCCCGACTTCCGGTGGGCCAGCACGTTCCTGCAGCGTGCCAGCACGGTGCCGACCGTCTCGGCGGCAAGGACGCCCGCCTCGGACAACGGTGCCGGGGCGAGGGGCGGGACGTCGGTCCGCTGTGGGTCCGTGTCGGCGATGTCGGGGCTCAAACCCGCTCCCCGCAACAGCAGGAGAGCGCGGTGTCCCATTTCCACCACGAGGCGGACCTGGACGTCACCGAAGGACTGTTCGTTGACGAGGTCGCAGACCTCGATCGCCTCTTCGGTGGACATCCGGCCGGCCCGGCGGTCGGCGATGGTTCCGTCCTCGGACAGCGTGCAGATGTTCGCCCGAGCCACCACGTCACCTTCGGCGAGTTCCACCCCCAGGCCGGCGGCGGTGAAGGTGCCTCTGCCGACGCGGTAACGCAGCGGGTCGTACCCGAACAGTCCCAGGTGGCCCGCGCCGGACCCCGGGGTGATACCTCGGCGCACCGGGTCGTGCAGCCCGAGGGCACTGGTCGCGGCGAGCTCGTCCAGGTTCGGTGTGCGGGCCATGGCCAGCTCGGAAGCCCTGTGCGCGGTGCGGTACCCGCCGACTCCGTCCAGCACCAGCAGGGCGATCGTGCGCCCCTGGCGACCGGCCAGGGCCGTCACCGTCGCCTCGAAGGCAGTCGTGGCGCCGGCGGATGCCATGGTCAATCCGTCCTGTCGTCAGGTGATAGCACGGAGTAACATTCAAACAGCAGGTGAGCGTAGGAGGCAAGGGATTGACATCAACGGGAAGCGCGATCGGCATCGGAGCCGACGAGTGGGGGATTCCCTTGAAGGACCACATCGGCGACCTCTTGCGGGGCCGCGGCTACCCAGTTCTCGACTACAGCGGCTTCCCGGTCCGCGACTACCCGGACGTGGCGTCGGACGCGGCCGAGGCGATCTGCCGGGGTGAGTGCACCCGGGCGATCCTCTTCTGCGGGACCGGACTGGGCATGGCCATCGTGGCCAACAAGTTCTACGGTGTCCGGGCGGTGACCGCGCACGACACGTTGTCGGCCGAACGAGCCCGCACCTCGAACGACGCCCAGATCCTCACCATGGGCGCAATGGTGATCGCGCCCTCTGCCGCGGAGACGGTGGTGGACCGGTGGCTCGCCGCGGAGTTCGGGGGCGGCCGGTCACTTCGCAAAGTCGAGAGAGTCAACCAGATCGACGCGAGGAACCGGCTGCCGCCATCGCGGGCAGCCCGGCGTTAGCGGCGCGTGCGGTGTCAGCTGGGCAGCCGATGAACGTTGCACTCCACCGCATGGGCGAGGTGGGTGTCTGGACCAGGCAGTTCAACTTCTTCCCGACCTCCCGGGTCCGACGTGCGGTACGGGATCTCGAAGCACTCGGTTACGGCGCGGTGTGGGTGGGGGAGACGGTCTACCGGGAGCCGCTGACCCATGCTGCGGTACTGCTCGGCGCGACCGGCCGGATGGTGGTGGCAACGGGGATCGCCGCCATCTGGGCGCGGGACCCGTTCGCCGCGACCGCCGCTGCGTTGACGCTCGCCGAGGCCTACCCGGACCGGTTCGTGCTCGGGATCGGCGTCAGCCACGCGTCGCTCGTCGAGGACGTCCGGGGAACGTGCTACCGGCGCCCGTTGGCGTCGATGCGGGACTACCTCGACGGGATGGACCGGGCGGCCACCGCGTACCGGGCAGTGGCCCCGCCGTCGGCCCCGCGCCTCCTGGCCGCGCTGGGCCCGCGCATGCTCGAACTCGCCGCGACGAGGGCACAAGGGGCCCTCACTTACCTCGTCCCGCCCGAACACACCGCCAGGGCGAGGGAAATCCTCGGTCCTGATGCCACGTTGTGCGTGGAACAGGCGCTGCTGCTGGACGGGACACCGTCGACAGCACGTGCCGTGGCGAGGAAGCACCTGAACCGCTACCTGGCCATGCCCAACTACGTCGCCAATTGGCGGCGGCTCGGCTTCACGGACGAGGACATCGCGGGTGCCGGCAGTGACCGCCTTGTCGACGCGCTCGTGTCCTGGGGCGATCCGGCCGTGGCGACCGCGCGGATACGCGAACACCTCGACGCCGGTGCCGACCACGTCTGTGTCCAGCTCTACCACGCGGACCTCGAACACCTGCCCGAGGACGGCTGGCGGCAGGTGGCCGAGACAGTGGGCCTCATTCCCGGTGGAACAACCACATCCCGGGCAGAAGCCGTTCCACCGCGAGCTGACTGACGTCGAACCGGTCCGACGGCTTGCTGGCCAGCCCGCCTTTCCACGCGATCGCGGCCGACCCGCCACCGTCCATCGCGATCGCCTCGACACAGCCCAGAGCCACGAGACGATCCCGCAGCTCGATGGGACTGGCCCCCTGACTGTCCCGGCCTTCGCGGTAGGTGCGTACCTCGCACCCCTCGGCGTGGAGGACGTACATCCTCCCGTCACCGGTCAAACCGATCGCGAGGTGTGCGTGGTTCTCCTCCACGACATACCGGTCGGGCAGGAACACGGGCGGGATGGTGCAGTCCTCGCTGCCGTGCTCGTGGCCGGCGAAGTCGAGACCAGCCAGCTCGACCATGGGGTCGCACGGTCGGCCGTCCCGGATCAACGGCACCCAGCCCTGGGTGCCGTGGAGGGGCCGCCCGGCATCAGGGCCGCAGTCGACCTGGTGCTTGACAACCCGGTCGCCACCCCGGATCGCCGTGACAACCGGTGACGCGTAACGCTTCTGCAGCCCGATCACGGCCGCGTTCATCGGGATGCGGGTACCGCCGCCCTCCTTCAGCCCGACGACGGCCTCGCCCACCACGACGAAGTCCACCCGGTCGTCGTCCTGCGGCGTGGTGAACGTTCCCGCCGCCCGTGCGGTGGGTGTCCACACCGAACACTCCGCACCGTCCTGCGCGGGGTTGACGGCCATGGGCATCGCACCCGGCAGCCGGACGGATCGGCCGGCCACCACCACTCCGCCCGGGAGAGTGGCTGACCAGTTCTCGGGACCGATCGTGCGGATCAGCGCACGGCGCATGCCGCCGCCGTAGAGTAGATCATCGTTCTCGTTGCCGTACGTGTCCCTGGTCACGAGAAAGGCCGGACGACGGTAGATCGGCGGGTTCACCACCACCTCGTCGGTGATCACGAGGCCGATGGGGTCCATCGCGAACGAGAACGGATCCGAGACGAACTCCTCCTCCACGATGACGAAGTAGCTGCCGTTGAAACCGGCCGTGGCGGTCACCGCTTCCCGCGACAGCAACGTGCTCATGGGGTTGATCGGGACGACCAGGTCGACGGGCTGCCGAGCTGCCTTGGCGCCCAGGCGAAGGTCGCTCTTGCCGGCCGGGTAGAACACGAGCCGGCCGTCCCGGTCCAGTCTCTCCAGACACACCAGGGTCGCGTCGTGATCGTCGAGAACGGCGTCCGGGCCCAACGTGACCCGCCCGTCCGTCTCCGCGACGAGAACACGGCGTTCGGCGGCGGTCTTGAGCAGCTGGTAGTCCGCCCGGTCTCGGTCGACGACAGCGGTCCCGTGCCACCGAACCTCCTGCGTGGCGTCCTCCTGACCGCGACCGCCGACGAACAACAACACGGACCGGTGTGCCGGCGCCTGCCGTCCGAAGACGGAGTAGTACTGCGCGTGGCGCAAAAGGTCGTCGGGGTAAGGCTGGGGGCGAGCCTGCCGGTAGCTGAGCTCGTGCGCGGGTGCGGAGGACACCTGATCGGCGAGATCGATCTCCAGGCAGACGACGCGAGTAACGGCCTCGCCCACTCGCGGCCACGACTCGCGCCACAGTCGAAGAGTCAAGTCATCCCCCTCAGTTCGCCCACCCTCCCGATGCACGATAGCCACCAGTGCCAGGGCAGCTGCCGGCCGCGTGACGACACGCGGTCTCGACGGCACGCGGTCGAGGTCCGGCCGAGAGGGCGACCCGTCATCTCCGGGCTGCTCTCGGAAGCCGTCGGATGCGGCGCTGTCGTGGTGACCTGCCGGCTCGCCGGCGGGGAAGGTCTACAAAGGAGGCAGAACGAGCGACGATGATCACCACGCGGACGGCCGCCGACGCGACGGGGAACCCCGGCCCGCGCAGGGTCGGACGAAAACCCCCGCGGGTACGAGGTTCGTGGCGTTGCCGCCGGGGATCGCGGTGCTGTTCGAGGAGTTGATGGACAGCCACCGGAAGCTCTTCGTGCTGTGCACGCCGGAGGGGCATGCGTGCGGCGGTCCAACTTCCGGACCGCTTCTGGCGGCCGGAGCGGGACGGCAACGAACTCGACGACGCCAGCGCCGGGGAGCGGCCCGCCGATCCCCTCCACGTGACCCCGGTGAGCAATAGACGCTCGAGAACGGTGGCCAAGCGATCGCCGGGCGTGCTCCGGGAGGTGACCGCGCTGGGGGTCCGGGGGCGTGCCCCCGGCGGGGGTGTGGGGGCTCGGCCCCCACAGGACACAACGAAGAGAGCCCCGCTTGCGTGTTCCGCAAGCAGGGCTCTCCCGCGATCGAGTGCGCGATACTGGGATTGAACCAGTGACCTCTTCCGTGTCAGGGAAGCGCTCTCCCGCTGAGCTAATCGCGCGAGGTGGAGACGGGATTCGAACCCGTGTACACGGCTTTGCAGGCCGTTGCCTCGCCTCTCGGCCACTCCACCGTGACTAGGCCCGAGAGCCTGCCGAGCGGATGACGGGATTCGAACCCGCGACCCTCACCTTGGCAAGGTGATGCGCTACCAGCTGCGCTACATCCGCACTCCACCACTCCGGGAACCCGAGTCCCCGTCGCCGTGGTGTGGGAAAACCATATCGGACCCCGAAAACCGCCTCGACACCGGGGTGTCACTCCGCCGTTGCGGGGCCGTCATCAGGCCAGATCGTGGGGGATCAGGTGGGTGAGCGCGTCGTCGACGTCGACCCACTGGTGCTCGTTGCCCGGGAGGACCACGTCGTACGTGCGGTCGAGGAAGTCCGCCAGCTCCTGGGCCGATGCCTCGAACATCGCGTGCCCGGAGGGGGAGTTCAGCTCGATCAGGACCGCTTCGGGGTCCTCGACCGAGGGACGGATGCGGACGTCGCCGTCGCCCGCGTCGGCCAGGAGGCCGTCCGCGAGGAGGTCACGTGCGTACACCCACTCGACCCAGCCGGCCCGGCCGGTGCGGAAGGCCGCGACGACCGCATACGGGTCGCGTGTGTCGTAGCGCAGCTCCACCTTCACCGGAACCGCGGGGGTCCGCGGCGCCAGCAGGTCGAAGACCGCCGTCGAGCGGAGCGTCACGTGATCGTTGCGCATCGTCCTACCCTTCGTCTCCCTTCCCGGCCCGGCCCGGCCGAGGGCATCACCACTGGGACGCATCGGGAGGCCTGTTCCGTCGCGGGTGCGCCGCAGATCACCCGTCCGGGCTCTTCGGCCCCCGTCTCCACCCGTGACCACCCACGGCGCGCAGCTGACCGGCGCGCCCCGTGGGGCCCACGACCTCCATACTGCGCGGTTTAGTCGCCGGGCGATAGCACCGTCGCACGGATGTCGAACGTGGCGTCACGCGGCCCCCCGTCCGCACAACCCCGGCTAGCTCGGGGTTGTGCGGACCGTACTCGCCGGTAAGCGGAGTGTGGTCGTCGAGGACCACCCGTTTGCAGGCGCCTGAAAGTCGTACGCTAGAGTTCATCACAACACCGCGAGCGGGCGATTAGCTCAGCGGGAGAGCGCTTCGTTCACACCGAAGAGGTCACTGGTTCGATCCCAGTATCGCCCACGCGAGAGCTGAGAAGGCCCCGTCTGCCGAAACGCAGGCGGGGCTTTTCCGTATCCGCACGATCGGCGCCCCGCAGGCCGGGTGGCATTTCCACGCCGGACCTCACCCTCGGCGCAACCGGAGTGAACGATCCGTTCGGTCCGGCCGTATCTGCTCACGAGCGCCGTGCGCGCCCCCGCCGCCGAGGCCCCGTGGAACTGCCTCCGAACCGTGTCGACGCGGCGGATTTCTGTCGAATGCGACCTCGTGGGAGGGCGATGTGATCCTCGGCACGCCGCGGCGGCCGGTCAGCCCGCGCTCCCGTGCCGCCCCCGCGCTGCCCGACGTGTGACAGAACCACCGCGCGTGACGCCGTGGCGGCGGGCCTCGGCGCCGGCCGCCCGCCGGACCTCTGGTCCACTGTGGACCACTCCGCGCGCCCAGTGTCCACAGTAGAACCGGCCGGGGCCGGTTCGGCCGTTCGGCGCCGCTTGGTCCACCCGAGTGCGGGTATCGCCCTGTTCGCTACGGAACGTAGTTTTCACGGGGATACGCCCTATTACCCATCGTCATCATCTTGTTATGTCCCGGCCATTTTCTGGCGGGGAAGTGACGCAACATGTGGCTGGAAATCCTTGTAACGCTGCCGAGAGAGTCGCCGATAACTTGCCGTGTGAAGCCTCCGCGGGCTCTGCGCGACTACAGAAGTGTAGTGACTCTCCGGAATCGTTTTCGGTGACGCTGCGTGCTCGCGGGTCAACCAGATCCTGTTTCCGGGAGGTCAGATGGAAGAGTCGGTGCGGCCTTCGTACACGGTGAGCCAGCCACCGCCGCACATCGACCTCCAGGCCATCCCCCGACCCGCCAAGCGGGACGGCCACGACGGCGACGACGCGGCGAACCCGTCCTCGAAAGCGTGGCCCGCGGCCTGGGAAGCGCGGTACAGAGCCTGGGTCATCGGCAGCGATGTGTTCATCACGCTGCTGGTGATCGCGATCAGCGCGTTCGTCATCGATCGCGTTGCCCCCCATGACATGCACGCCTTCGGCACCATGCTCGCCGTCTTCGTCTCCCTGCCCGTGAGCCGGGCCTGGAGCCCGCGCGTGCTCGGCGAAGGCGCGGAGGAGTACCGCACGCTCGGCCGCGGCTTCATCACCGCCGCCGTCCTGGTCGCGCTGGGCGGCCTGCTGTTCGGCGCGCTCGAGGTCCAGGTCTGGGTGTTCATCGTCGTCCCGGCCATCGCGCTGGTCGCCTTCCCGCAGCGCTACCTGCTGCGCCAGGTGCTGCACCGCAAGCGCGCCAGGGGGCTCTGCCTGCTGCCGGTGATGGCGGCCGGCAGCCCCGAAACCGTGGCCGACCTGATCGCCCGCACCCGCTCCGAGGTGCACGTCGGCTGGCGCGTCGAGGCCGCCTGCACCTTCAGCGGCCACGGCGAAGACCGCGACAGCGGCGAGATCGACGGCGTCCCGGTCGTCGGCAGGCTGGAGGAGCTGTCCCGGCACGTGCGGCGCGGCGGCTACCGCGTCGTGGCGATCACCGCCGACCAGTACTGGACGCCGAAACGCCTGCAGCGGCTGGCCTGGGACATGGAGGGCACCGGCGCGGAGATGGTCGTGGCGCCCGTCCTGATGGAGGTCGCCGGGCCCCGGCTCAACGTCACCGGCGTGCTCGGCATGCCGCTCCTGCGGGTCACCGCGCCGATGTTCACCGGCGGCCGCCGGGTGGTGAAGGAGGTCGTCGACCGCGCCGGCTCGGCCCTGCTGCTCACCCTGCTGTCCCCGCTGCTGCTGGTGATCGCCGCGGCGATCAAGCTGAACGACCGCGGCCCGGTCATCTACCGCCAGCGCCGCGTCGGCCGCGACGGCGCCACGTTCACCATGCTCAAGTTCCGGACGATGGTCACCAATGCCGACGAAATCCGGAAAACCCTGGAGCAGGCCAATGAAGGTGCGGGCCCGTTGTTCAAGATGAAGCGCGACCCCCGTATCACCCGCGTGGGTGGTTTCCTGCGCCGGTATTCGCTCGACGAGGTGCCGCAGCTGTTCAACGTCGTCGCCGGGAAGATGTCGCTCGTCGGCCCGCGGCCGCCGCTGCCGGAGGAAACCGCGCAGTACGCGCCGGACGCCCGCCGCCGGCTGCTCGTGAAGCCGGGGCTGACCGGCCTGTGGCAGGTCAGCGGGCGCAGCGACCTCACGTGGGCGGAGAGCATCCGGCTCGACCTGCGCTACGTCGAGGACTGGTCCCTCGCCCTGGACCTGGTGATCCTCTGGAAGACCTTCCGCGCGGTGATGGGCGGGCAGGGCGCCTACTGACCCGTCCTCGCCGCGCGCCGCGCACCACGGCCGCCGACCCCCGCCGCGGGGGTCGGCGGCCGTGTCCGTTCCCGGGCGCCGGCTGCGCCGCGCGACCAGCCGCGGTACCGGCCCGGGAACTTGCCGGGTCCGGGGCCGCTGTTCGCCGGAAGCGGCCCACGCCGGCCGGGGCAGCGGGGACTGCCCCGGCTGCCCGGCTTACCGGCAGCCGACTCGCATAACCCACTCGGGTGATCCGGAGGGCGGTGACCCACTTCACCGCCCGGAGGAGGTTGAGCGCGAAATAGTTCAACGCTCAACCTGGTTGGACGGGGTACCGACCCAACGGAAGGAATCCCAGCCCCATGACCACCTTTGCCGAGCAGACCGAGGCCATCCAGGTCCCCGCGGACGTCCAGAACCTGCTGTTCCGCGAGGCCCGCACGGCCAACAGTTTCAGCTCCGAGCCGGTGACCGAGGAGCAGGTCCGCGCGATCTACGACCTCGTCAAGTGGGCCCCGACGTCGATGAACACCCAGCCGCTGCGCGCGCTGGTGCTCCGGACCGCCGAGGCGAAGGCCCGCCTGCTCCCGCACATGGCCCCGGGCAACCGGGACAAGACCGAAGCCGCCCCGCTGACCGTGGTGCTCGCCGCGGACGTCGACTTCCACGAGAACATCCCGCAGGTCTTCCCGCACGCCCCGCAGGTGAAGGACAACTTCTCCGACGAGCAGGGCCGCGTCGAGTTCTCGAAGCTGAACTCGCTGCTGCAGGTCGGCTACTTCATCATCGGCGTCCGCGCCGCCGGCCTGGCCGCCGGCCCGATGACCGGCTTCGACGCCCAGGGCGTCGACGACGAGTTCTTCGCCGACAAGAAGTGGCGCTCGCTCGTCGTCGTGAACGTCGGCAAGCCGGGCGAGAACCCCTGGTTCGACCGCCTGCCGCGGCTGGACTTCGACCAGGTCGTCGAGACCCTCTGACGCCGCTCGGACGGGCCGTCTCCGGAGCCGGAGGCGGCCCGTCCCGCGTTCGCGCCACGCGCGTGAGGCACGCGAGCGCCGCCGACTAGCATCGACGGCGTCATCTCTGTCACTCCAGCTTGAGGAGCCGATCGTGTCCCAGTCGCCCCCCGTTTCCCCCGTGGCCGCCTCCCGCGTGGTGGTACCGGCGGGCACTACGGCGGGCGCGGCGGTCCGCGAAGCCGGTCTGCCGACCAAGGGCGAGGACACGATCGTCGTCGTGCGGGACGCCGACGGGAAGCTGCGCGACCTCGCCTGGGCGCCGGAAGCCGACGCCGAGGTCGAGCCGGTCGCGGCGAACACCGAGGACGGGCGCAGCGTGATCCGCCATTCGGCCGCCCACGTGCTCGCCCAGGCCGTGCAGCAGCAGTTCCCGGACGCCAAGCTCGGCATCGGCCCGCCGGTGAAGGACGGTTTCTACTACGACTTCGCCGTCGAGAAGCCGTTCACCCCGGAGGACCTGCAGGCGCTCGAAAAGCGCATGAAGCAGATCGTGAAGGGCGCCCAGCAGTTCTCGCGGCGCGTTTTCGACTCCGTTGACGAGGCCAAGAAGGAGCTCGCGGACGAGCCGTTCAAGCTCGAACTGGTCGACCTCAAGTCCGAAGTGGACACCGATGAGGTGATGGAGGTCGGCGAGGGCGAGCTCACCATCTACGACAATCTCGACCCGCGCACCAAGGAACGTGTCTGGAGTGACCTCTGCCGCGGCCCGCACGTGCCGACGACGAAGTTCATCCCGGCGTTCAAACTGACTCGCGTCGCCGCCGCGTACTGGCGGGGTAGTGAAAAGAACCCGCAGCTGCAGCGGATCTACGGCACGGCGTGGGAGTCGGCGGAGGCGCAGGACGCCTACCTGGAGCGCATCGCCGAGGCCGAGCGCCGCGACCACCGCAAGCTCGGCGCCGAGCTGGACCTGTTCTCCTTCCCCGAGGAGATCGGCTCCGGCCTGCCGGTGTTCCACCCGAAGGGCGGCATCATCCGCCGCGAGCTGGAGAACTACTCGCGCCGCCGCCACGAGGAGGCCGGCTACGAGTTCGTGAACACGCCGCACATCAGCAAGGGCGAGCTGTTCCACACCTCCGGCCACCTGCCCTACTACGCCGACACGATGTTCCCGCCGGTGCAGTTCGACGAGGAGAACTACTACCTCAAGGCGATGAACTGCCCGATGCACAACCTGATCTTCCGCTCGCGCGGGCGGTCCTACCGCGAGCTGCCGCTGCGGCTGTTCGAGTTCGGCACCGTCTACCGCTACGAGAAGTCGGGCGTGGTGCACGGCCTCACCCGCGTGCGCGGCCTGACGATGGACGACTCGCACATCTACTGCACCAAGGAGCAGATGCCGGGCGAGCTCAAGTCGCTGCTCAAGTTCGTCCTCGACCTGCTCGCCGACTACGGCCTCTCCGACTTCTACCTCGAGCTGTCGACGCGTGGCGACTCCGACAAGTTCATCGGCGAGGACTGGGAGTGGGAGGAGGCCACCGAGACGCTGCGGCAGGCGGCGATCGACTCCGGCCTCGAACTGGTCCCGGACCCGGGTGGCGCGGCCTTCTACGGCCCGAAGATCTCGGTGCAGGCCAAGGACGCCATCGGCCGCACCTGGCAGATGTCGACCATCCAGCTGGACTTCAACCAGAACAAGCGGTTCGAGCTCGAGTACACCGCGCCGGACGGTTCGCGCCAGCGGCCGGTGATGATCCACCGCGCGCTGTTCGGCTCGATCGAGCGCTTCTTCGGCGTGCTCACCGAGCACTACGCGGGCGCGTTCCCGGCGTGGCTCTCGCCGGTGCAGGTGGTCGGCATCCCGATCACCGCCGACCAGGTCGAGTACCTGCAGGACGTCGAGAAGGCGTTGCGCGCCAAGGGGATCCGCGCCGAGGTCGACGCGAGCGACGACCGGATGCAGAAGAAGATCCGCACGCACACCACGCAGAAGGTGCCGTTCATGCTGCTGGCCGGCGCCAAGGACGTCGAGGCGGGCGCGGTGTCGTTCCGCTTCCGCGACGGCGGCCAGATCAACGGCGTGCCGGTGGAAAAGGCGGTCGAGGCGATCGCGGAGTGGGTCGCGCGCCGCGAGAACGCGTCGCCGTCGGCCGACGCGCTGGAGACGGTCGTTCGGTGAGTGAGGGTCCCGAGCTCGTCGAGCAGCAGGGCATCGGGGTCCAGGACGCCTTCCAGCGCCTCTGGACCCCGCACCGGATGGCCTACATCAAGGGCCAGGACAAGCCGGACGGCGACGAGGAGCCCGGCTGCCCGTTCTGCCGGATCCCCGCGCTGGACGACAAAACCGGCCTGATCGTCGCGCGCGGCGACGTCGTGTTCGCGGTGCTGAACCTGTACCCGTACAACCCGGGGCACCTGATGGTGGTCCCGTACCGGCACGTCGCGGACTACACCGACCTGACCGTGGAGGAGACCCGCGAGGTCGCCGAGTTCACGCAGCACGCGATGAAGGTGATCCGCGCGGTGTCCGGCGCGCACGGGTTCAACATCGGGCTGAACCAGGGGCACATCGCGGGCGCGGGCATCGCGGCACACCTGCACCAGCACCTGGTGCCGCGCTGGGGCGGGGACGCCAACTTCATGCCGGTCATCGGCCAGACGAAGGTGCTCCCGCAGCTGCTGGGGGAGACGCGGGACATGCTGGCCGACGCCTGGTGACCGGCGGTCCGTCAGTCGTCTGGACCACGCCCTGACCGGCAAAAACTCCTGATTGAGTGTTCAACCGAGAGTATGATGGGGTTATGTCCGGAACCCGATGGCTCAGCGACGACGAACAGCGCGTCTGGCGTGAGTTCAATTCGGCCACCCGCATGCTCAGCGCGCACCTCGAAGGCCAGCTGCAACACGACTCGGGCATGCCGCACACCTATTACGAAGTCCTCGTCGCCCTGTCGGAAGCGCCCGGCCGCCGGTTGCGGATGAGCGAGCTCGCCGACGCGCGGCAGGCGTCCCGCAGCCGCCTTTCGCACGCCGTCGCGCGGCTGGAGGCGAACGGCTGGGTGCGCCGCGAGGCGTGCCCGACCGATAAGCGCGGCGCCTGGGCCGTGCTGACCGACGACGGTTTCGCCGCGCTCGAGGCGGCCGCGCCCGGGCACGTCGAAGCCGTCCGCGAGAGCCTGTTCGACCCGCTGACGCCGGAGCAGGTGAGGGCGCTCGGGGAGATCAGCGCCGCGATCCGCCGTCAGCTCTCGCCGAAGTGCGCCGCCGCCAAGGCCGCCGAGGACGCGCGCGAACACGAGGGCGAGCTCACGAAATCGGGCTGACCCGGGGCGGCGCGTCGGGTTCGCCGAGGCGGGTGGATAGGCTGCATTCGCCCACCCGACCCTCGTAGCCAGGTGCCTCGACGAACCGATGCTCAATATCTTCGCGCGTGCCTCCGTCTCCCGCGTCACCGATCCGATCGGCCAGGCGCTGGTTCGCGCCGGGCTGACCCCGAACGTCATGACCGTGCTCGGCACCGCCGGCGCGGTCGTCTGCGCGCTGGCCTTCTTCCCCACCGACCACCTCCTGTGGGGCACCTTCACGGTGTGGGGCTTCGCCATGCTCGACCTGCTCGACGGCGCCATGGCCCGCGCCCGCGGCTACGGCACCCCGTTCGGCGCGGTGCTCGACGCCACCTGCGACCGGCTGGTGGACGGCGCGCTGTTCGCCGCCATCGCCTGGTGGTGCTTCGTCGTCGACGACAACCGCCCGGCCGCCGCCGCGGCGCTGCTGTGCCTGGTGCTCGCCCAGGTCATCTCCTACGTCAAGGCCCGGGCCGACGCCTCCGGCCTGCCGGTCGACGGCGGGCTCGTCGAGCGCGCCGAGCGGCTGATCATCGCCCTGGTCGGCACCGGCCTGCACGGCTTCGGCATCCCGTACACCGTCGACGTGACGCTCTGGCTGCTCGCCGTGCTGTCGGTGATCACGCTGCTGCAGCGCACCGCCGCGGTGGCGAAGGCGGCCAAGGCGGCCGCCGGGGAGCAACCGGCATGAGCAGGTTCAGCGAGCGGTTGAGCGCCTTCGGCTACGCGGCCGGGTGGAAGCTCGCCGGCTGGCTGCCCGCCGGGTTCGGCGGCACGGTGTTCTCGCTCGGCGCGGACCTCGCCGTCCGCCGCGACGGCGGCGGCGTGCGGCAGCTGCGCGCCAACCTGGCCCGCGTGGTGCCGCAGGCCGACCCGGCCGAGATGGACGAGCTGACGCGGCGCGCGATGCGCTCGTACGCCCGCTACTGGCACGAGACGTTCCGGCTGCCGTCGATGGACCACAAGGAGGTCAGCGCCAAGGTCGCGGCCTCGATCACCGGCGTGGAGAACCTCGACGCGGCGCTCGCCGAGGGCAACGGCGCGGTGATGGCGCTGCCGCACAGCGGCAACTGGGACGTCGCCGGCGTCTGGCTGGCCGACTACCTCGGCGGCTTCACCACCGTGGCGGAACGGCTGAAGCCCGAGTCGCTCTACCGCCGGTTCGTCGAGTACCGGGAGTCGCTCGGCTTCGAAATCGTCCCCCTCACGGGTGACAGCTCGGCGATGCGCGTGCTGCTGAAACGGCTGCGCGAGAACAAGGCCGTCTGCCTGGTCGGCGACCGCGACCTGACCACCAGCGGCATCCCGGTGAAGTTCTTCGGCGAAAAGGCCCGCTTCCCCGGCGGTCCGGCCCGGCTGGCCGCGACGACCGGCGCGGCGCTGATCCCGGCCGGCTGCTGGTTCACCGAGGAAGGCTGGCAGATCCGGCTGCACCCGCGCATCCGCGTCACCGCGCGGGCCGAGGTCCCGGCCGCCACCCAGGCACTGGCGGACATCTTCGCCGGCGACATCGCCGCGCACCCGGCCGACTGGCACATGGTGCAGAAGTTCTGGCCGGCCGACCTCGAGGCCGCCGAGCAGGCAAGCCTCGAAGAAGCGAGCTGAAGCGTGGCCGCGCGGCCGATGCGGGTCGGCATCGTGTGCCCCTACTCCTTCGACGTGCCCGGCGGGGTCCAGGGGCACGTCATCGACCTGACGAAGGCGCTGCTCGCGCGCGGGCACCAGGTGTCCGTGCTGGCACCGGCGGACGAGGACGCGGAGCTGCCGGCGTTCGTGCACCCGGCCGGCAAGGCGCTCGGCATCCCGTACAACGGCTCGGTCGCGCGGCTGCAGTTCGGCCCGGTGTCCTACGCCCGTGTACGGCGCTGGATCCGCGAAGGCGACTTCGACGTCCTGCACCTGCACGAGCCCGCCGCGCCCAGCCTGTCGCTGCTGGCGCTGCTCATCGCCGACGGCCCGATCGTGGCGACCTTCCACACCGCCACCACTCGCTCGCGGACGCTGTCGGCGTTCCAGCCGGTGCTGCGGCCGCTGCTGGAGAAGATCACGGCCCGGATCGCGGTGTCGGCGCTGGCCCGCCGCGTCCAGGTCGAGCACGCGGGTGGCGACGCCGTGGAGATCCCCAACGGCGTCGACGTCGGCTTCTTCTCCGCGGCGACGCCGCTGCCGGGCTACCCGCGGGCCGGCGGCACGGTCGGGTTCGTCGGCCGGTTCGGCGAGCCGCGCAAGGGCATGGGCGTGCTGCTGGAGGCGCTGCGGCGGATCCTGCCGGAGTTCGAGGACCTGCGGCTGGTCGTCGTCGGCCGCGGCGACGCCGAGCAGCTGCGCCGGGACGCCGGGCCGGAGCTGGCCCCGCACCTCGAGCTGCTGGGCCAGGTCGACGACCACGTGAAGGCCCAGGCGCTGCGCAGCGTCGACGTCTACTGCGCGCCCAACACCGGCGGCGAGAGCTTCGGGATGATCCTCACCGAGGCGATGGCGGCCGGGACCCCGGTGCTGGCCAGCGGGCTCGACTCGTTCCGGCGGGTGCTCGACGACGGCCGTGCCGGGCTGCTCGTCGAGACCGGTGACCCGGCGGCGCTCGCGGACGGGCTGCGCGAGCTGCTCGGCGACCCGGCGCACCGGGCGTCCCTGGCCGCGGCGGCGGGGGAACGCGTCACGATGTACGACTGGTCGGTGGTGGCCACGCAGGTGCTGCGCGTTTACGAGACGGCCGTCGCGGCCGATCCGCGGCGGGTCGCGGCACCGGAACGGGAGCTCGCCCGGTGAGCGTGCTCGGCTGGCTGCTGCCGCTGCTCGCCCTGGTCGTGGTGCTGGGCGGGCTCTTCCTGGTGGCGACGGCGAACCGGCTCGACCGGCTGCACGTCCGCACGGACGCCGGCTGGGCGGCGCTGGACGCCGCGCTGGCCCGGCGGGCGGTGGTGGCACGCGCGGTCGCTTCGGTACAGGGCTCGCCAGGCCTGCGTACGTCGGCAGAGCGTGCCGAAGCGGCGCCGCGGGCCGAGCGGGAAGCCGCCGAGAACGAGCTGACGCTGGAGCTGGGGCGCGTCGACCGTTCGGGCCTGCCCGCCGAGCTGGCCGAGGAGCTGACCGACGCCGAGCACCGGGTGGTGATCGCCCGCCGCGTCCACAACGACGCCGTCCGCGACACGCTGCGGCTGCGCAGGCGGCGGAAGGTGCGGTACTTCCGCCTCGCGGGGACCGCGCCGCTGCCGGAGTACTTCGAGTTCGCCGAGCCGGAGGTCTGACGTGTGGTGGGTGGTCGTCGAGGAGCAGCGCGGCGGCGGGGACGCGCGCGCCTGGAACGTCACGAAGACGAAGCCGGCGGGCGGTGATCGCGAGCACGCCGACGAGGTCGCGCGGCGGCTGGCGTTCTCGCACGAGCCCGTCCACCCGTCGGGGGTGAAGGAGCGGAAGGTGCTGCGGGTCGCCGACGGGTACCTGGTGATCGCGACCGGCCGGACGCAGACGTTCCACTTCCGCGTGACGCTCGGCGAGACCGTGGCGGAACCGGAATGACCTGGTGGGTGGTCGTCGAGGAACAGCGCACGTCGGAGCGGATCTGGTCGCTGTCGGAGCGGTTCTCCCATCCCGACCGGGAAACCGCCGAGGCCGAAGCGCTGCGGCTGGCGCGCGAGTACGAGCCGGCCTACCCGTGGTCGCCGAAGTCGCGGACGGTGCTGCGCGGCCCGGGCGGGTACCTGGTGATCGTCGAGGGCCGGACGTCGACGTACCACTTCCGGCTGAACGTGCTCGAAGAGCTCTGAGGCTGCCAGACTGGGGCCATGAGCGAAACCTGCGACGTCGCCCACGGCACGGCTCCCGCCGACCCGGGGGTGCGGACCCTGGTGGCGGTGTTCGCGTCGCCGGTGTCGCGGTCCCTGCTGAAGTTCGCGCGTGAGGTCGGCTACCACGTCACGCTGTTCGAGCCCGATCCCGCGCGCGTCACGGACGTGCCCGAGGGGTTCGAGGCGGACACCGCGCTGCCGCCGCTCGACGCGTCCGCGGACGTGGTCGTCACCGACCACCACCGGCCCGAGCTGGGCGCGGTGCTGAAGGCCGCGCTCGCGGGCGAGCCGCGGTGGGTGGGGGTGCTCGGCAACCCGCGGCACCCGGGCCCGCACGTGGCCGCCCTGCAGGGCCTCGGCGTCGCGGACGCCGACATCGCCCGCGTCCACCGCCCGGTCGGGCTCAACATCGGCTCCCGCACCCCGCCGGAGATCGCGCTGGCCACGCTGGCGGGCCTCATCGCCGACCGCAACGACCGCCCCGGCGGCTTCGCGTTCTGACGTGGTCCGGTCGTGAGTGAGAAACAGTGTTAGAACACTGTTTCTCACTCACGACCGGGTCAGTGGACGGCCATTCCTTCCGGCATCGGCTCGAAGCGGGCGTGGCGGCGGGTGAACGTCGCCGTGCCCGAGGTCATCGAGCGCAGGTCGATCAGGTAGCGCACCAGTTCCGTGGCCGGGACCTCCGCCCGGATCACCGTCCGGCCGCCTTCGCCCGCCTCGGTGCCGAGGACGCGGCCGCGGCGGGACGAGAGGTCGCCGAGGACCGTGCCGAGGTGCTCGTCCGGCAGCCGGATCGCCACCTCCTCCAGGGGCTCCAGCATCGTGATGTGCCCGCTCGCCGCCGCCTCGCGCAGGGCCAGCGCGCCCGCCGTCTGGAACGCCGCGTCCGACGAGTCCACGCTGTGCGCCTTGCCGTCGACCAGCGTCACCTTGACGTCGACCACGGGGTGGCCGTCCGCCAGCCCGCGCTGCAGCTGGGCCCGCACGCCCTTCTCCACGCTCGGGATGAACTGGTGCGGCACCGCGCCGCCGACGACCTTGTCCACGAACTGGAAGCCGCTGCCGCGCGGCAGCGGCTCGACCTCGATGTCGCAGACGGCGAACTGGCCGTGCCCGCCGGACTGCTTCACGTGCCGCCCGTGGCCCTTGGCCGGCTTGGCGAACGTCGAGCGCAGGCTGATCTTCACCGGTTCGGTGTCGACGTCCGCGCCGCCCGCGCGCAGCCGCGACAGCACGACGTCGGCGTGGGCCTCGCCCATGCACCACAGCACCAGCTGACCGGTCTCGGCGTTGCGGTCCAGCCGCAGCGTCGGGTCGCCCGCGACCAGCCGCGAAAGGTTGCGGGCCAGGGTGTCCTCGTCGCTGCGGGTCTTCGCGACCACCGCCACCGGCAGCAACGGCTCCGGCATCGCCCACGGCTCCATCAGCAGCGGGTCGTCGGGGGAGGAGACGGTGTCGCCGGTCTCAGCCGAGCCGACCTTCGTCAGCGCGCACAGGTCGCCCGCGACGCAGTAGGGCACCTCCCGCAGGGACGAGCCGAGCGGCGAATACAGGTGCGCGACGCGCTCGTCGGCGTCGTGGTCCTCGTGACCGCGCTCGGCGAGGCCGTGCCCGGACACGTGCACCGGCCGTTCCGGGCGCAGCGTCCCCGAAAACACCCGGACGAGCGACACCCGGCCGACGTAGGAGTCCACGGCCGTCCGGACGACCTCCGCGGCGAGGGGGCCCGCGGGGTCGGCGGTGATCGCCTCGTGCGGGCCGCCGTCCGGCGTGGTGACGTCGGGCGGCCGGTGCTCCAGCGGCGAGGGGAACGCGCGCACGATGCCGTCGAGCACTTCGGCCAGCCCGATCCCGCTGGTCGAGCACACCGGGATGACGGGGTGGAAGGTGCCGCGCGCGACGGCGGTTTCGAGGTCGGCGATCAGGGTCGCCTCGGCGATCTCCTCGCCGGCGAGGTAGCGGTCCATCAGGGACTCGTCCTCGCTCTCGGCGATGATCCCTTCGATCAGCTCGTTGCGGGCCTCGGCCACCCGCTCCAGGTCGGCCGGGTCGGGCTCGCCGGTCTTCGGCGGGTGCCCGCCGGAGTAGTCGAAGTACCGCTGCGTGATCAGCCCGACCAGGCCGTCGCCCGCCGGCAGGTACAGCGGCAGCACCCCGGCGCCGAACGCGGCCTGGCAGGCGGCCATCTCGGCCATCGCGTCGGCCCGGTGGTGGTCGAGCCGGGAAACGACCACCGCGCGCGGCATCCCGACCGCGGCGCACTCCTCCCACACCGCCACCGTCGCCGCGTCGACGCCTTCGGAAGCGCTGACGACGAACAAGGCCGCGTCCGCCGCCCGCAGCCCGGCCCGCAGCTCCCCGACGAAGTCGGCGTACCCGGGCGTGTCGATCAGGTTGATCTTGTGGCCCTGGTGCAGCACCGGCGCGACCGACAGGCCGACCGAGCGCTGCTGGCGGACCGCCGCCGGGTCGTGGTCGCAGACCGTCGTGCCGTCGACCACCGAACCCGCCCGCGGCACCGTGCCGGACGCGGCGAGCAGGGCTTCGGCGAGGGTGGTCTTCCCGGACCCGGCCGGGCCGACGAGCACGACGTTGCGGACCTTGGCGGGGTCGCCCACAGCGACGGCGGCCCCGGTGTCGGCGTTCTTGGCTTGTTTGTCTGCCATGACGACTCCTCGGCGAACGGCTGGTGTACGGGATGTGTCCTCGATCACACACCCGTTACCCTGGTCACGGCAAGGCAGGGCTCCCGGGACCAGCCGAATGCCCGGGGGCGGGGGAGGGAGTGGCATGGACAGGCGGACTTTCCTGCGGATTTCCGGGGCGGTACCGGTGGCGGGCCTGGGGGCCTGGCCGCCGCCGGACGACTGGGCCCGGCTGCGTCGGCAGCTGGCCGGGCCGTTGTTCCGGCCGGGCGACCCGGGCTACCCGGAAGCCAAGCAGGGCTACTTCACGATGTACGACCACCGGATGCCCGCCGCGGTCGTCGGCGCCGCGCGCGTCGAGGACGTCCAGGCCGCGGTCGGCTTCGCGGCCCGGCACCGGCTGCCCATCGCCGCCCGCAGCGGCGGGCACAGCTACCCCGGCTATTCCACAGTGGACGGCGGGATCGTGGTGGACCTCAGCCGGTTCTCGGGCGTCGAGGTGCGCCCGGACGGCCGCGCGGTGATCGGCGCCGGCGCCCGGCTCGGGCCGATCGCCACGACGCTCGCGGCGGCCGGCCGGGTGCTGCCGGCGGGCAGCTGCGACACGGTCGGCATCGCCGGGCTCACCCTCGGCGGCGGCGTCGGCGTCCTCGACCGGAAGTACGGGCTGACCTGCGACCACCTGGAGGCGGCGCGGATCGTCACGGCCGACGGCCGGGCGTGCACCGTGTCCCGCTCGGCGGAGCCGGACCTGTTCTGGGCGCTGCGCGGCGGGGGCGGCGGCAACTTCGGGATCGTCACCGGTTTCACGTTCCGGACCGTCCCGCGCACCGACGTCGCCACCTTCGACCTCAAGTTCCCGGTGGGCACGCAGGCCGCGTTGTTCGCCGCGTGGCAGGACTGGCAGCCCGCGATGCCGGACGAGCTGTGGTCCGGGATGGGCCTCGGTGCCGACCACGCGAACCTCGGCGGCACGTTCCTCGGGCCGCCTGCGCAGCTGGATGCCCTGCTCGACGACCTGATCCGCCGGGTCGGCACGCCGCCGGTCCAGCGGCGGCGGCAGGTCCGGGACCACCTGAGCGCGATGCGGTCGTTCGACGACCGCGAGTCCCGGCCCGGGCTGGCCCTGAACCGGGCGGCCTACGTCGGGACGTCCCGGATGCTGCTGCGGCGCGCGCCCGACCCCGCCGCGGTCGTCGAGGTCCTGCTCGCGGCGCCCGGCGTCGACACGATCATCGACGCCGGCGGCGGCGCCATCGCCGCCGTCGGCGCCCGCGAAACGGCGTTCCCGCACCGGACGGCCCTGGCCAGCTTCCAGTTCCTGCGCGGCGCGGAACCCGAACGCGGCGGCGAGGCCGAGGCGCGGCGCGCGGTGGCCGTGGCGCGGGACGGGCTGGGGCCGGAGTTCGGCACCACCGGGTACGTCAACTACCTCGATCCCGAGTTGCCGGACTGGGCGGAGGCGTACTACGGGGTGAACCTGCCGCGGCTGCGCGCGGTGGCCCGGAAGTACGACCCGCGAGGAATTTTCGCTTTCCCGCAAGGGCTTTCGGCACCCCGCTCGACTGTCCACATCGGAGAGACTTAGACTCCGCCGGACGTCGGCAGCAGAGAGGCAGCGCGCGTGCTCGACCTGGCATTCTCCACCGAGGACCTGGCGCACACCCGGTTCGCGTTCTCCCCGGCCTGGGAGATCGTGGCGAGCGTGCGTGTCCTGAACTCCCCGGGGCAGCACGCGCTGCACCTGCCGTGGGTCAAGCGCGCGACCGCCGCGCTCGACGGCGCCGGCCTCGACATCGGGCTGCTGCGCGACCTCGTGCCGCTGCGGCACCTGCCCGGTTTCCTGGCCGGCACGCCGTCGACGCCGCTGCCCGAGCTGGCCGACGAGCTCGCCGACCTGCGGGACGTGCCCGGCCGCCTGGTCCGGCGCGAACTGGACGCGATGGCCGGGCCGCGCACGCCCGCGCTGAGCCGTTTCCACCGCGACCCCGAAGCGGGCCTCGACCGGCTCGCCGCGCTGATGGAGCGGTACTGGGACCTCGTGCTGGCCCCCGACTGGCCGCGGATCCGGGCGCTGCTCGAGGCCGACGTGCTGCACCGGTCCCGGTTGCTGGCCCACGGCGGGGCCGCCGAGCTGTTCAACGACCTCACCCCGCTGGTCCGCTGGGAGGGCGGCACGCTCACGGTGGCGCACCGGCACCTGCACGCGGCCGTGCCGCTCGACGGGCGCGGCCTGGTGCTGGTGCCCTCGGCGTTCGTCTGGCCGCGGGTGTTCTCCAAGACCGACGCGCGCTGGCAGCCGGTGCTGCGCTACCCGCCGCGCGGCATCGCGACGCTCTGGGAGACCGGCACCGCCACCGCGCCGGACGCGCTGGCCGGGGTGGTGGGCCGCGGCCGCGCGATGCTGCTGACCGAGCTGGCCGCGCCGGCGTCGACCGCCGAACTGGCCCGCCGGACCCGGCTGACCGCCGGCGCGGTGTCGCAGCACCTCGGCGTCCTCAAGGCTGCGGGCCTGGTCAGCGGGCACCGTGCCGGACGTCACGTGCTCTACGCGCGGACGGCGCTCGCGGAAGCCCTGGTCGCGGGCACCGGCGAAGTGGACTGCTGAGATACCCGCGTACTGGCCTGCTTGAAGGGTCCACCGCCGACCTACCCTCGGACACGTAAGCCCCTCATCCGTGTCGAAAGGCCTCGTCGTGTCCGAGCAGCAGCCCGCCCCCGTCCAGTCCGTCACCGGTACCGCCAAGGTGAAGCGCGGCATGGCCGAGATGCTCAAGGGCGGCGTGATCATGGACGTGGTCACGGCCGAGCAGGCCAAGATCGCCGAGGACGCCGGCGCGGTCGCGGTGATGGCCCTCGAGCGGGTGCCCGCCGACATCCGCGCCCAGGGCGGCGTCGCCCGGATGAGCGACCCCGACCTGATCGACGGCATCATCGAGGCCGTTTCGATCCCGGTGATGGCGAAGGCCCGCATCGGCCACTTCGTCGAGGCGCAGGTCCTGCAGTCCCTCGGCGTGGACTACGTCGACGAGTCCGAGGTCCTCACCCCGGCCGACTACGCCAACCACATCGACAAGTGGGCGTTCACCGTGCCCTTCGTCTGCGGCGCGACCAACCTCGGCGAGGCCCTGCGCCGGATCACCGAAGGCGCGGCGATGATCCGCTCCAAGGGCGAGGCGGGCACCGGCGACGTCTCCAACGCGACCACCCACATGCGCAAGATCCGCCAGGAGATCCGCCGCCTGCAGAACCTGCCGGAGGACGAGCTGTTCGTCGCGGCGAAGGAGCTGCAGGCGCCGTACGAGCTCGTCCGCGAGGTGGCGGAAGCCGGCAAGCTGCCGGTGGTGCTGTTCACCGCGGGCGGCATCGCCACCCCGGCCGACGCGGCGATGATGATGCAGCTGGGCGCCGAGGGCGTGTTCGTCGGCTCGGGCATCTTCAAGTCCGGCAACCCGGCCCAGCGCGCCGAGGCGATCGTCAAGGCGACGACGTTCTACGACGACCCGGACGTCCTGGCCAAGGTCTCGCGCGGCCTGGGCGAGGCGATGGTCGGCATCAACGTCGAGGAGCTCCCCGAGCCCCACCGCCTCGCCGAGCGCGGCTGGTAGACCTTCCGGGCGGGCGGCCCCGTTCGCGGGGCCGTCCGTTCACACCGTCATGGTGTGGTGCGCCGCGAGGTAGGCGACGAGGTTGCCGGGCCGGTACGGCGGCTGCATGGTCTGGTGGCGGTCCACCGAAGTGGACGCGGCGAACTCGGACTGCGGGTCGACCGTGCCGATGCCGCGGACCACCGAGCCGAACAACCGGAACCACCGGCTGGGCGAGTCGTGCAGTTCGCCGAGGGGGTTGCCGGGGTACAGGCCGGCGAACGCGCCGGGCTCGAAGTCGAGGCCGCACCGGTGTGCCCGGTCGGTCATCCAGCGCAGGGCGAGGTCCGAGAGGTCGGACACCGGGTGCCCGCCGCCGACGTCGGAGTGGTCCCCGGCGAACCAGACCTGTTCGCGTTCCCGGCCGGCCTCCGACGGCTGCCAGACGGCCGGTTCGAACGACGGGCGGTGCTCGTCCACGGCCAGGGCCTGGAAGGCCGACTGCACGATCGAGGAGAGCTGCGTGTCGTGGAACTGCCAGCGCCGGTTCAGCAGGTTGAGCAGGCGGCCGCCGCTGAGGGGGATGCCCAGCGCGCCGACGGTGTCCCAGACCCCGATGAACCGGATGGGCGTCCGGTCCTCGTGGGCGTACGTCCGGCGGAACTCCTTGGCCGCCGGGCTTTCCGGACCGGTGGCCGAGGTGTCCCGGTCGCGGTAGAGCCGGTAGGCCTCGTCGACGAGGCCGGCGTTCGCCGGGCGCAGGACGCCGCAGTTCCGGATGAACCCCACGGTGCTGCGTGCGGTGAACGCGCCGCGGCTGAAGCCGAAGAAGAAGAGTTCGTCGCCGGGTTCGTAGTGGTCGACGACGAACCGGTAGGCGGCCTGCACCTTGGCCGAGAGCCCCGCGCCGAAGGCACCGCCGGTGAGGTGGTCCCACAGGCCCGCCCCAGTGCCGACGCCGTCGCCGTGGAAGGCGACCTGCGGAGTGCCGTCGGAGTCCGTCGCGGCGACG
Source organism: Amycolatopsis vancoresmycina (assembly GCF_000716785.1). Lineage (GTDB taxonomy): Bacteria > Actinomycetota > Actinomycetes > Mycobacteriales > Pseudonocardiaceae > Amycolatopsis > Amycolatopsis vancoresmycina. Next base: position 1,167,444 of record NZ_JNYY01000001.1, on the reverse strand, counting down.
GCCTCCTTGAGCTTGGCCACGTTCGTGGGATGCGGCTGGCCGAGTGTGTTCCAGGTGCCGTCGCAGCAGATCACCAGACGTTTCGCCATGTCGCCTCCCCGGCTCCGGATTCTCGTGAGTCGCACCGGGACAGTGCCTTGTTACGGGCCGGGAAATACGGTTGTTCGCCGATTTCCGGATCGGTATCCGGTCGGTGATTCCTTCTTCCGGAAAACCCCGGGAGCACACCGTTGCGGAGGAGGCGCGGAAATGCCGGGCCGCGGCATTCGCCCGGGTTCCGGTGCCGACCAAGCCGGCATCGGAACCCGGTACGGTGACGCCAGCCGGTCCGGCGCCGGGTGCCGTCCTGGTCCGTTCGGCAACCGGCTGCGGCGGTCAGCCCGTTTCCCGCCCGCGGTTCTTCGCGATGTTCCGGATCTTCCTGGTCGCGCCGGACTCGGCGAGCAGGGCGAGAACCGGCGCTGACGTCGACTCCTCCGCGAGCAGGCGCTGCATCCAGGGCGTCACCTCGGCCAGCTCGCTCTCCGCCGGCACGTGCCCCTCCTTTGCCCCCAACCAGAATTGCCAGTCGCGGACGCGCCGGCGGACGAACTCGCGGTTCGACTCCGTCGTGAACCGGTCCGTCTCCGGCAGGAGTTCCGCCGACCAGCGGCGGAACTCCTCGGGGCCGGCCGCCCTCGGCGCGATCCGGTCGACGAGATCGACCACCGCCGTCTTGGCCGTCATCTCGCTCGGGTCGCGGACGATCCTGGCTACGAGCTCGCGATCCCCTTCGCGGGACTCGGTAGCAGCAGCCGCCGCCACGATGCGCCGGTAAGCCGCCGATCGCTGGTGCTCGTCGGCGACGGCCGCGTCGACGTCCACGTCGACGAGCCCGGCGTCCGCGAGCAGGGTGGTCAGATCCGTGTGTAGTGTCATCGCTGCGTCATTTGTCACAAGCCTTGGCCTTCGCCTCGCGCTGCTCCCGCTCGGCGCGCTCCTCCGCCTGGTTGCGCCGGCCCAGCTTGCGGACGGCCTTCCTGATCTCGGTCTTGTAGTTTTCTACCACCTGCCGCTGCGTGCGGCTGAGCTCCGGCTGACCGTCGATCGGGTGACCGTTCGGCCCGATCCGGACCTCGCGCCCGCCGCCGATGACGTGGGCGTGCGCCGGCTTGTCGACGTCGTATTCGTGCACGACGATGCGGACGCCGTTCTTGATCACGTCGAGCAGGGAGAGGCCCAGCGGGTCGAGCCACGTGTGCGGATTGGGGACGTAGCTGTGCGGGGAGTATCCGCCGGCGAGCCCGACCGGGTCGGCGCTGAGGTACCGCGCGGTTTCCGGGTCGTAGTAACGAAAGTAGTTGTAGTTGAGGCCGGACTCGGGGTCGGCGTACTGGCCGGGGAACCGCAGCGGAGTCGTCGCCGCGCCACCGCGGGCGACCGGCAGTCCCCACGTCGTGGTTTGGGAAAACCCGGCCACGTTCCCGTGTTCGTCCAGCAGTTCCGTCGGCGTGCCGACCAGGTCGGTGACGATCGCGTAGAACCGCTCGGCGGTGCTCCGGCGGTCGGGGCCCGCGCGCTCCACCTGGACGAGTGGCCGGTGCGACGACGGGTCGTAGTCCCAGGTCATCGAGCTCCGGTGGGTGAGCTGCTCGGCCAGCGTCGTCCCGTCCCAGACGAAGTCGACGCGTTCGACGACCTGCCCGCGGGCGTGCCGCTCCTTCGCGATCCGGCGGCCGAGCGCGTCGTACCGGTACCGCCACTCGCTGCCGTCCGGCGTGACCAGGGCGGTCAGCTGGTCGTCGGCGTTCCAGACGTACTCCCACACCTCGCCGCCGCGGTGCTTGCGCGTGACCCTGCCCTGCCGGTCGTGCTCGTACCGGAGGTCTCCCGCCTCCTGCAGGAGGGTCCCCGCGTAGCGCCACGGCAGCTCCGCGGCCTCGCGCGGGGCCGACGCGCCGGCCAAGTTGCCCGCCGCGTCGTACCGGTAGTGCTCGGCCCACCGCTGCCCGTGCACCTGCTCGATCCGGCCGAACGCGTCGAGGTCGAACCGGCGGGCGCCGTGGATCCGGTCGGTGACCGCGGTGAGGTGGCCGTCGGCGCGGTAGCGGTACGTCCGCTGCTGCGCCGGGCGGTCCGGGTCGCCGCCCAGCACGGTCTGGCCGACCAGCTGGTCGTTCGCGTCCCACGCCTGGGCGAGGTGCAGGCCCGCCGGGCTGGTCCGGGCGATCTCCCGGCCCGCGGAGTCGTAGGCGAACGCCAGTGCGCGGCTGCCGTTGCGCAGCGCGACCGGTGCGCCGGCGGCGTCGAACTCCCACGTCGTCACGGTGCCGCCCGGCGTCCGGCGGCGGACGCGGCGGCCCAGCACGTCGTACTCCGAACCGACCGTCCGGCCGTTGACCGTCTCGGTCAGGACGCGCCCGAGGGTGTCCCTGGTCAGCGTGATGGCCGAGTCGCGGCTGGTTGCGGAGACCAGCCGCCCCGCCGCGTCGTAGGCGAAGGTCATCTCGTCGGTCGGGGACTGCGTCGCCACGACCCGGCCCCGGAGGTCGCGCCGGTAGATGACGTTCTCGCCCACACCGTTGGTCCGGCTGACGAGCCGGCCGGCGGCGTCCCGTTCGTAGGTGGTCACGCGGCCGTTGAAGTCGGTTTCACGCACCAGGAAACCCGCGAGGTCGTACTCGTAGCGCCACACCAGGCCCTGCGCGTTGGTGACCGTGGTGAGGTTCAGCTCCGTGTCGTAGCCGAACTCGATCCGGCTGCCGTCCGCGTTGACCTGGGCGATCGGCAGGTCGAAGTGGGTGGTGGCGATCGTCAGCAGCGGGCCGTCGCCGATGGCGTATTCGGCGAAGTTGCCCTCCCGGTCGTGCCGCCACCGTTCGACCGTCCCGTCCGGGCGGGTCCGGGTCAGCGGTTTCCCCTCCACCGTCCAAGTGGTCCTGGTGGTGTTGCCGAGCGGGTCGACCTCTTCGGTGACGCGGCCGAAGGCGTCCCGGGTGAACCGCGTCGTGCGGCCGAGCGGGTCGGTCACGGCGACGGGCAGGCCACGGGCGTCGGTCTCGATCAGCCGCACGTGGCCCAGCGCGTCGGTTTCGGTCCGGCGGTGGCCGAGTTCGTCGTAGCCGTAGCGGGCCGTCGCGCCGGCCGGATCGTTCTCCTCGACGATGTTTCCGCGCTCGTCACGCCGGTAGCGCCAGTGCGCGCCGTCGGCGTCGACGACCGCGACGGGCCGGCCGTGCTCGTCCTCCACCGTGGTGGTCGTGGTGCCGTCCGGGTGGACGATCCGGACGGGCTCGTCGGTCAGCCCGTACCCGTACCGGGTCGTGCGGCCCAGCGGATCGGTTTCCGCGGTGACCCGGCCGTATTCGTCGCGGTCGTACCGGGTCGTCGCCCCGTGCGGATCGGTTTCCCCGAGCAGCTGCCAGTTTTCGCCGAAGCGGTAGGTGGTGACCGCGCCGCGCGAGTCTCGGTAGGTCGTGACTCGGCGCTGCCGGTCGTACCCGATCGAGCAGGCGAGCGCGCCGCCGCTCCCATCGGTCCGGACGACCCGGCCCCCGTCGTCGTAGTGGTAGGAGTACCAATGGCCGTTGCGGTCGGTCCAGCGGGTGACCCGGCCGTCGACGTCGTACTCGAACCGCAGGGCGCGGCCGGACGAGTTGCCGACGGCGCTCAGCCGGCCCCCGCCGTCGTACTCGTAGCCGACCAAGGGGATGTCGCCGTCCGGGCGCGCCAGCCGCAGGCCGGTGATCCGGCCGTCCACCGCGTCGACGGCCACGCGGTACCCGCCGGAGTGCTCGATCACCGTTGGCGTCCCGACCGCGTCGCGGACGATGGTCATGCGGTTGCCGTTGCGGTCGGTGATCGCGGAGAGCAGCACTCGTGTGGCCGCGCCGGCCGCCACCACGGTTCCGAAGTAGCGGACGAGCCCGTCACGCGGGCTGGTGACGGTGTACTCCCCGGTGGAAATGGCGTGCAACGGCCAGCGGGCGCCGTGCGACGACAGGACTGGTGTGCCGCCGGCCGGCGGCGGGTACGTCAGCGTCACGCCGTCGGCGCCGACGTAGCAGACGCCGTCCGCGTCCGCCTCGACCCGCTGGTCCAGTGTGGACGCCCAAGACCGGCCGAACGACCGCCCGAGGCGGTAGGTCGAGACGTGGGTGCGGCGCAGCACCAGCGGGAGGACGCCGGGGAGGTCGACGTCGGTCTGCGACATCAGCATCTCGCCGGTGGCGAGGTCGACCGGGTCGCCGCCGGTGCACTTCTCCTCGTTGGGACGGCCGTCCTTCGCCGGGTCGGTGGTTTCGCGCGCGCCGGGCTCTTTCGCGTTCGCCGCCGGGTCGCCGGCCGGAGTGGTGGTGCCGGGGTCCCCGGCATCGGACGGGTGGGTTTGCTCGCCGGTGCCGGCCCGGGGTTCGTCGCCGCCCGGTCTCGCGTGGGGCTCCTCGGCCGCGGAGGACACGTGGGTGGAACCCTCGCCGTCGAGGTGCGGTCCGCCTTCGCCGGGGTGACCGTGCAGCTCGGACAGGGCCTTCTTGGCCGCCGCGAAGATCTCTTCCAGCTTGTTCATCAGCGGCCGCAGCTTCTCGACCGAGTTGATCAGCTTCTTGACGGTCGCGCCGATCTTCTCCATCCACGCCGACACCTGCTCGACCACCTGGGCCACGACCACCGGCGTGCCGAGCCCCAGTGAGCAGACCTCCTCGAGCGCGTCCTGGACGAAGTCGCCGATGGCCTGGGTGACCATGTCCCGCACCAGGCCGCGCACCACGCCGGTGAGCACCCCGACGATCTCCACCACCGTGCCGATCGCGTCGGCGCAGGTGCTCGCCGCGGTGATGTGGTCGATCTTCTTCTTGATGCCGGCGCGGTAGGTGTCGGCCGCCGAGCCCGTCCAGTGCGCGGTGTCCGTGCGGACCGTCTCGGCGAGGTCCCCGGCGGCCTTGCCCACCGCTTCGCCGACGTTCTTCCACGTCCGCGCGTACGCGGCGATCCGGTCCGCGTCCCCGGCCAGGTGGTTCAGGGCGTCCTGCAGCGGCTTGACGTGCTCGATCAGCCAGTTCAGCCCGTAGGAGATCAGCGTGCCGACCGGGTTCATCGCCATCGTCAGCAGGTCCATCCCGGCGCCGATGGCCGAGATGCCGCCCTCGATCCAGTTCCCGGACGCGATCCCGTCGTAGGCACCGGCGGCGTCGTCGACGATGGTGATGCCGGTGTGCCAGGTCGTCGAGTCCTGTTTCTGCGCGACCAGCGGATTGCTCACGAAAGCCCCTTGCCGAGGTCGGTCAGGGCCTTCGCGTGCGCCTGTTCGGTGGCCCGGTACGTGGTCGCGGCCTTGTCCACGGCCTCCGACACCAAGCCGATCGCCTGCTTGGCCGATTCGAGCGTGAGCAGGCCGGGGGCGCTGACCGCGAGGACCATCGGCACGAACAGCGGACCGCAGATCAGGCCGTACGCCTCGACCCCCATGGTCACTTGCCTGGCCGCGTCCAGTGCCTGGTCCAGGGTTCGGGAGACCCGATCGACGGCCTTCGCGTGCGCCGCCAGCTCGTCCGGGCGGACCTCGTACCCTTCACCTGCCATCACGCACCCCCTGGCTCACTCGCGCACCATGAACGACCCGCCGAAGCCGTCCTCTTCGCCGGAATCGTCGTCCCGCGCCGGCCGGCGAATCGGATTCGGGACCGCGGTGTTTTCCTCGATCTCGCCGAGCCGCCGCACGTCGTCCGGCGCCGGCGTTTCCGGCTCGGGTTCCGGGAATTTCGCCCGGTAGTTGCCCACGATGGTGTTCAGGGTCTCTTCGTCGTCGCCGATGGTGCCGGCGATGACCTCGGCCAGCCGTTCCGGCAACCGCGACTGCGCGCGGCGCAGGGTGCCGAGCACCGCTTTCGCCACCTGGGCGCCGGACAGGTCGCGAACCCGGTCGGTGATCTGCAGGCCGGTGACGTTTCCAGCGGAATCCACGGTGACGGTGACCATGCCGTCCGGCGACGTCTCCGTCACCGCCACCTGCCCGACGGCCGCCTGCATGGCCTGGTAGCGCTGCGCCTTTTCTTTCGCCTGCGCCACCCACCGGTCGACCTGCGCCGCCGCGTCTCCCGCATTCGGCAACGGCCCGCTCATCGCCACCCCTTTTTCCGTCCGGCTCCTCGGACGCCATGAGCAAACCACCGGGTTCCGTATGAGCGGCCCGAACGCCGCGAATTAGCCCGAACAGTCCAGACGATTTTTCCGGGATTGGCCGAATGTCTGGTTCGGTGCTGCCCCGGGCGCGCGTGACTGGCCGTCACCTTCGTCGTGGTTGGTCCCAGTCATGAAGCCGAAGTCGGTCCGCCAGGCCGACAGCGCGATCCGGAGCGCTTCGAGATCAGTCGTGACCCGGGTGTCCTTGACCATCGCGAAGTCGCGCCGCCAGTGCTCGACGCTGGGCGCCGGCTCGTCCGGGACCACGCCGCCGCGCACGTACCGGAACCGGGGCGTGCCGGGGGCGTCGGCGATTTCGAGCAGAGCGTAGTTGTCGTAGGTCCATGGCGCGCCCGCGTTCGTGGCGCCGATCAGGCGTCGCTAGGCCGCCATCCGGTGTTCGAACCGGAACGGGTCGAACGCGCCTGGGGCTTCAGCATGATTCGGGCGATGTAGTTCCGATTGCGACCTCGCCGAGCGGCTGCTCGTCGTGACGGGTTCCCGGCTCGCCCGCCTACGCCAGATCGGAACCCGCTGGTGCGGCGGACGGCGTGTCCTGCTCGGGCAACCAGCCTAGATGTACTCGGAAATCTCGACGCCGTAGGTGCCCGGCTCGAGGGCCTCGAAGATGTGCGGGACGTCGCCGGGGTAGGAGATGTAGTCGCCCGGGAGCAGCTCTTCCGGCTCTTCCCGGACGCCGACCCGGGCGCGGCCCGCGCACAGCACGATGTGCTCGACCACGCCGGTCATGTGCGGGTCGCTGAGCCGGGGCGTGCCCGGTTCGGCCCGGATGAGGTACATGTCCCGCCGCGCGGACGGGGGACAGGCCGACAGCAGCGTGCACGCGTAGTCGGCGTGTTCGGCGAACACCGTCGGGCCCTTGCCCGCGCGGATGACGCGGACCTTCGGCCGTTCCGGCTCGACCAGCCGCGAGAACGGCACGTCGAGGGCGACGCCGAGGGCCCACAGCGTCTCGACGCTCGGGTTCCCGGTGCCCGACTCCAGCTGGGACAGCGTCGACTTGGCCAGGCCGGCGCGGCGCGCGACCTCGGTCAGGGACAGGCCGGCGCGCGTGCGTTCGCGGCGCAGGGACGCCGCGATGATCTCCAGTGGCGCGCCGGTGGCTTCCTGGGTCATGACTGTTCGCTCCATCGGTCTGTCCGTTCGCCTTGACGAACACCCGGTCCGGTGTTCACCATAGAACACATGCGTTCGATATGGCGAACACTCGATCGGGGCCTCGCCCGCGACGTCGGCCTGGTCTGTCTCGCCGATTGTCTCGTGGGGGCGTCCTACGGGGCCATCGCGGTGAGCTCCGGCTTCCCGCTGTGGCTGCCGGTGCTGATGTCGCTGCTGGTGTTCGCCGGTGCGTCGCAGTTCATGTTCATCGGCATCGTGGCGGCCGGGGGCAACCCGTTCGCCGCGGTGCTGGCCGGGCTGCTGGCCAACGCGCGGCACCTGCCGTTCGGCTTCGCGGTCGGCGACGTGCTGGGCCGCCGCTGGACGGCGCGGCTGGCCGGCACCCACCTGATGATCGACGAATCGGTGGCGTTCGCGCTGGCCCAGCGCGAGACCCACCGCCGCCGCGCGGCGTTCTGGGCGTGCGGGATCGGCCTGTTCGCCTGCTGGAACCTCGGCGTGGTGGCGGGCGCGTTCGCCGGGACGGCGATCGGCGACACCGACGTCTTCGGCCTCGACGCCGCCTTCCCGGCGGTGCTCCTGGCCCTGGTGCTGCCCGCCCTGCGCGACCGGGCGGCCCGCCTGCCGGTCCTGGCCGGCGTGCTCGTCGCGCTGGTGGCGACGCCGTTCCTGCCCGCCGGGCTGCCGGTGCTGCTCGCGCTGGCCGGCGTGGTGGCCGGGGTCGCGGCCAAGGAGCCGCAGCTGCAGGAGGCAGGCTGATGGACACGGGGGAACTGCTGATCGGCACGGTGGTGCTGGCGCTGGGCACGTTCGCGTTCCGGTTCGCCGGGCCGGTCCTGCGCACCCGGGTGAAGCTGTCGCCGAAGGCGGAACGCCTGATGGCGCTGGCGGCGGTCGTGCTGCTGGCGGCCCTGGTCGCGGTCAGCGCGTTGACGGAGGGTCACGGCTTCGCGGGCATCGCCCGCCCGGCGGGGGTCCTGGTCGCCGGAGTACTGGCGTGGCGCAAGGCACCGTTCGTGCTGGTGGTCGTCGCCGCCGCAACGACGGCAGCCCTGCTCAGGCTGGCCGGCATCCCCTGACGTCCCGCGCCTGACGTGCGGAAAGAGGCATCACCCGTGCTCCGGGAGGCATCACGCGTGAGTGACCGGGCATCACCCGTGATGCCCCTCCGGACACGCGTGATGCCCCTCCGGTCACGGGTGATGCCCGGCTGAGCACGGGCGGGAGGCGGGCTGACCTGCCGGTCCGGCGGTGGGCCGGTGCGTCTAGGCTGGTGGGAAGGTCTTTCGGGAGGTCGGGTGTCGTCGGAACCGGTCATCGGTGTGCTCGCCATGCAGGGTGCCGTGCGGGAGCACGTCGCCATGCTGGCCGAAGCGGGTGCGCGGGCCGTGCCCGTGCGGCGGGCCGGCGAGCTGTCCGAAGTGGACGGTCTGGTGCTGCCCGGTGGCGAGTCGACCACGATGTCGCGGCTGCTGGAGAGCTTCGAGCTGCTGGAGCCGCTCCGGGCGCGGATCGCCGGGGGCATGCCCGCCTTCGGTTCGTGCGCCGGGATGATCCTGCTGGCCCGGCAGACCCTCGACGGGCGGCCGGACCAGCAGCAGCTCGGCGGCCTCGACGTCGTCGTCCGGCGCAACGCCTTCGGCAGGCAGGTCGACTCCTTCGAGGCGGACCTCGACTTCGCGGGCATCGAGGCGGAGCCGGTGCACGCCGTGTTCATCCGCGCGCCCTGGGTCGAGAAGGCCGGTGACGGCGTCGAGGTGCTGGCCTCGGTCAGCGGCGTGCCCGGCGTGGACGACGACACCGCTAGGATCGTCGCGGTCCGGCAGGGGGCGGTGCTGGCGACCGCGTTCCACCCGGAACTGACGCCCGACGTGCGGGTGCACCGGCTGTTCGTCGACCTCGTGCGGAAGGCAGCCTGAGACGCGGTGCCCGGCCGGGGTACGGAACAGATGGAGGAGAGATGAGCGGCCACTCCAAGTGGGCCACCACGAAGCACAAGAAGGCCAACCTCGACGCGAAGCGCGGCAAGCTCTTCGCGCGGTTGATCAAGAACATCGAGGTGGCCGCCCGCACGGGCACCGGTGGTGGCGACCCGGATGGCAACCCCACGCTCTACGACGCCATCCAGAAGGCGAAGAAGAACTCGGTCCCGCAGGACAACATCGAGCGCGCCCGCAAGCGCGGCGCCGGTGAAGAGGCCGGTGGCGCCGACTGGCAGACCATCACCTACGAGGGGTACGGCCCGAACGGCGTCGCCGTCCTGATCGAGTGCCTCACCGACAACCGCAACCGCGCCGCGTCGGAGGTCCGCACCGCTTTGACCCGCAACGGCGGCTCGCTCGCCGACCCGGGCTCGGTGGCCTACCTGTTCAACCGCAAGGGTGTCGTGCTGATGCCCAAGGACACCGCCGCGGAGGACGACGTCCTCATGGCGGTGCTCGACGCGGGCGCCGAAGAGGTCAACGACCTCGGCGAGAGCTTCGAGATCGTGTCCGAGGCGACCGACCTGGTGCCGGTCCGCAAGGCCCTGCAGGACGCCGGCTTCGAATACGAGTCGGCCGACCTGACCTTCCTGCCCTCGGTGAGCGTCCCGCTCGACGCGGACGGCGCGAAGAAGGTCTTCAAGCTGATCGACGCCCTCGAGGACTGCGACGACGTCCAGAACGTCTACGCGAACTTCGACGTCTCCGACGAGGTGCTCGCCGAAGTCGGCTGAGTTTTCCCTTGCGCCGCACCGCTTTCGTGCCCAGGCCGGAAACTTTCCGGCCTGGGCACTGGGCTCCGGCGGGGGAGTCAGGCACAATGTGCGCCGTGACCTCGACGACCCCCGCCGCTGCCGCCGACATCACCGCCGAGCTGTCCGCGGACGAACTGCGCCTCATCGAATGGATCGAGGAGCAGGCGAAGGACCGCGGCAACGCCGTCATCAACGTCGCCGGTGACGACGAAGGCGCCGGCTACTGCTTCACCGCCTGCGCCTGGGCGCTGCACCACGTACCGGAGGCCGTCGTGGTCGGGCTGCCCGAGCAGATCGGGCCCGTCCTGCTCGACGCCTACGTCGACCGCGCCGCCAACGGCGAGATCTTCGAGGTCGGCAAGCGCTACGACGACTTCTTCGAGGGCGTCCCGGTCGTCCTCGAGCGCGTCAACAAGGGGCACTACCCCGAGTACTTCGGCACGGCGTTCCTCATCTACCCCGACGGCGACTTCCCGGCCCTGCAGCTGATCGTCGCCACGCCGGAGGGCAAGTTCCCCTGGCACCCGGACGCCCCCGAGGGCTTCGCGCGCTGGCAGCCGGTGCTGACCGAGAGCGGCGACCCCGAGAGCTGGACCCCCGGCGTCGACGGCCCCTAGAACTCCTCCAGGTCGGCGGCCGCTTCCGGATACCGCTGCGCCAGGTCCGCGGCGGGCGCGAACTCGACGCAGTCGTCCGTGTAGGGCGGCACGACGACCGTCCCCAGCAGGCTCCACGCCCCGCGCGTGACGGTCGCCTGCCACGTCCCGGCGGGCACCACGACCTGCGGGCGTTCCCCGGCGGCGACGTCGGTCCCCAGCACCGGCCGCTCCACCGAGCCGTCCGGGTGCAGCAGCAGCATCGCCGCCGGCGCGCCCGCGTGGTGGGCGTACACCTCGACCCGGTCGAGGCGGTGCGGCGCGGAGCGTTCGGGCGCGACGAGCAGGTAGTAGATCGCGGACCCGTCCGCCGAGCGCCAGCTCTGCGCCCACTGCCCCCCTTCGACGGGCAGGGGCTGCAGGCCCAGGTGGGTGACGAAATCCGACGGCTCCGGCATGTCCTCCATCCTGCCGCAGACGCGCCCAGTAGCCTGCAAGCTCGAACTGGTGTTCGCGGCGGGAAGGAAAACGGGTGCGGGTGCTCGGGGTCGACCCCGGTCTGACCAGGTGCGGCCTCGGAGTGGTCGACGGCGGCAAGGGCCGGGCCGTCCGCTGCGTCGCCGTCGACGTCGTGCGGACGCCGGCGGACGCCGACCTGGCCCACCGCCTGCTCGGCATCTCCGACGAGGTCGAGCGGTGGATGGACCGGTACAAGCCGGCCGCGGTGGCGGTCGAGCGCGTCTTCGCCCAGCACAACGTCCGCACCGCGATGGGGACCGCGCAGGCCGGTGGCGTGGTCGCACTGGCCGCCGCGCGCCGGGGCCTGCCGGTCGTGTTCCACACCCCGAGCGAGGTCAAGGCCGCCGTCAGCGGGTCCGGCCGGGCCGACAAGGCCCAGGTCACGGCCATGGTGATGCGGCTGCTCAATCTCGAGGTCGCGCCGCACCCCGCCGACGCCGCGGATGCCCTCGCGCTGGCCATCTGCCACCTCTGGCGGGAGCCGATGCGGGCCCGGCTCGCCGAAGCCGAAGCTCGCGCGGCCGAAATGGCCCGCACGCACAAAGCCCGCCTCGCCGCCGCGGCGAAGCAAGCGAAGAATCCTGGAGCAGCACGATGATCTCGTCGGTACGCGGAGAAGTCCTGTCGGTCGGTCTCGACCACGTCGTGGTCGAGGTCGGCGGGGTCGGCTTCGCCGTGCAGGCCACCCCGGCGACCCTGGCCACCCTGCGCCGCGGCGAAGAAACCCGCCTGCACACCGCCTTGGTCGTGCGCGAGGACTCGCTGACGTTGTTCGGCTTCGCCGACGTGGACGCGCGCGAGCTGTTCGGGCTGCTGCAGACGGTGTCCGGGATCGGGCCGCGGCTCGCGCTGGCCACCCTCGCCGTGCTCGACCCCGACAAGCTGCGCGCCGCGCTGGTGGAAGGCAACATCACCGTGCTCACCTCGGTGCCCGGCATCGGCCGCAAGGGCGCCGAACGCCTCACCCTCGAACTGCGCGACAAGGTCACCGCGCTCGGCTCAGGCGAAGCGCCCGCGGTCACCGCGCCCGGCGCCCTGCGCTCGGAGGTCGTCGAGGCGCTGGCCGGCCTCGGCTTCCCGGCCAAGCAGGCCGAGCAGGCCGTCGACAAGGTCCTCGCCGACGGCGACGGCCACACGACGTCGAGCGTGCTGCGGGCCGCCCTGGCCACCCTCGGCCGGAAGCGGTAGGCGCGGGCATGGAGTATGAAGCCGTGGAGGATGACGAAGCCCTCTCGGCGTGGGCCCAGACCGGCGAAGAGAACGTCGAGGGCACCCTGCGGCCGCGCAAGCTCGACGAGTTCGTCGGCCAGCCGCGCGTGCGCGAGCAGCTGGAGCTGGTGCTGGAGAGTGCGCGCCGCCGCGGCGTGCCGCCGGACCACGTCCTGCTGTCCGGCCCGCCCGGCCTCGGCAAGACGTCGATGGCGATGATCGTCGCGGCCGAGCTCGGCGCGGCCATCCGGATCACCTCCGGCCCGGCCCTGGAACGGGCCGGCGACCTCGCCGCGATGCTGTCCAACCTCGCGCCCGGCGACGTCCTGTTCATCGACGAGATCCACCGGATCGCCCGCCCCGCCGAGGAGATGCTCTACCTGGCGATGGAGGACTTCCGGGTCGACGTCGTCGTCGGCAAGGGCCCCGGCGCCACCAGCATCCCCCTCGAAATCGCGCCGTTCACGCTGGTCGGGGCCACCACCCGGTCCGGCTCGCTGACCGGCCCGCTGCGCGACCGGTTCGGCTTCACCGGCCAGATGGAGTTCTACACCGACGCCGAGCTGGAGCTGGTCGTCCGCCGCGCGGCGACGATCCTCGACATCCCGATCGACCGCGACGGCTGCGCGGAGATCGCCGGCCGCTCGCGGGGCACGCCCCGGATCGCGAACCGGCTGCTGCGGCGCGTCCGCGACTACGCCGAGGTGCGCGCCGACGGCAAGGTGACCCGCGAGGTCGCCCGGGCCGCGCTGGCCGTCTACGACGTCGACGAGCTGGGCCTCGACCGGCTCGACCGGGCCGTGCTCACCGCGCTGACCAGGTCGTTCGGCGGCGGGCCGGTCGGCATCTCGACGCTGGCGGTGGCCGTGGGGGAGGAGGCGACCACCGTGGAAGAGGTGTGCGAGCCCTACCTGGTGCGCGCCGGTATGCTCGCCCGCACCCCGCGCGGCCGCGTCGCTACCGCGACCGCGTGGGAACACCTCGGCATGGTGCCGCCCGCGGACCTCCCGGGGCGCCCGGACCAGGGCGGGCCGCTGCTGTTCGAGCAGGACTGAGCGGCCCGAACCGGCGGGTGGGTGCTGGCGTCCGCGCTGGTACCTGGCACACTTGACAGGAGCACATACCCAAAAACCGGACATTTCGGCTGGGCCCGGTGTCCGTCGAACGGAGAATCATGCAACAGCTATTGCTGCCCCTGCTGCTCGTGCTCGTCCTCGCCGTGCCGCTGGTGATGAGCACGCGGAAGCAGAAGAAGCAGCAGGCCGCGCAGCAGGACCTGCAGAACAGCCTGGCGCCCGGTGACCGCGTGATGACCACCTCGGGTCTCTACGGCACCGTCGCGGACACCTCCGGTGACACGACGATCGACATCGAGATCGCGCCCGGCGTCGTCACCACCTGGCTGCGGCTCGCGGTCCGCGAGAAGGTCGAGCCGGTCGTCGAGACCGAGGAGGACGCCGCCGACGAGGCCGTCGAGACGCCCGCCGAGGAGCCGGCCGTCATCGAGTCCGCCACCGCCGTCAAGACCGAGGAGCCGCCGACCACCGCGCAGGTGGCGCCGCCGCTGGAGCACGGCAAGAAGTAACTTCCGCGGCACTCCTGGGCCGGGCGGGAATCCCGACGAAAGTCGGTGTGGCCTCGCACGCCGGGCTCACGCAGCACCGAGTAGTGTCTCGGTGCTGCGTGCGTGTCCGCCGTCATACCCGTGCCCGGGAGTGAATCGCACACAGTCCCTCCCGGTAACCCTCCGGGCGGGCACCGCAACGTTGGGGTCCACCCCGTCCGAGGAGACCGAAGCACCGTGGCAGCTTCAGCCGGGCATCTCCGCCCGGGACGCTATCTCGCCCTGTTCGCCCTGATCGTGATCGTCCTGTACGCGCTGGTCTTCCTCACCGGCAACCACAAGCCGACCCCGAAACTGGGCATCGACCTGCAGGGCGGCACCCGGGTCACGCTCACCGCCCGCACCCCCGACGGCGGCCAGCCGACGCGGGAGTCCCTGAACCAGGCGCGCCAGATCATCGAGCGCCGCGTCAACGGGATCGGCGTCAGCGGCACCGAGGTCCTCCTCGACGGCAACAACGTCGTCATCACGGTCCCCGGCGAGCAGGGCGACCAGGCGAAGAACCTGGGCAAGACCGCGAAGCTGGGCTTCCGGAAGGTCGTCGCGAACGCCACCCAGCCGGTGGTGCCGCCGCAGACGACCCCGCCGCCGGCCACCGGCACGCCCACCTCGGGGGCGCCGAAGACCTCGGCCCCGCCGTCCTCGGGCGCGCCGACGGCGTCCTCCGGGGCGCCGACCAGCACCAAGTCCGGTGGCGGTGGCGCGCCGGGTGCCGCGCCCGCGCAGCAGCAGACCACCACGCCGGCCCCGCCGAGCAGCAGCACCACGCCGCCGCCCGCCTCGACCCCGGCGCCGGCGCCCTCGGACGGCTCGGTCGACGCGCAGACCGCACAGCAGATCCAGGCCGCCAAGGCGGTCCGCCAGGACCCGAAGCTGATCGGCGCCGACGGCCAGCCGAACCAGGAGCTCGTCGCGAAGGCGATGGCGTCGCTGACCTGCGCGCCGAACGCCAAGGACGCCCTCGAAGGCAACGACGACCCGAAGCTGCCGCTGGTCGCCTGCGGTGACCACAACACCTACAAGTACCTGCTGGAGCCGGAGTTCCTGCCGGGCACCGAGATCGCCGACTCGACCTCGGGCTACGACCAGCAGCGCGGCCAGTGGGTGGTGAACCTCAGCTTCAAGAGCGAGGGCACCAAGATCTGGGCCGACTTCACCTCGAAGAACACCGGCCAGCAGGCGGCGTTCGTGCTCGACACGCAGGTCGTGTCCGCGCCGAACATCCAGGTGGCCATCCTCGACGGCAACACCCAGATCACCGGCAAGTTCACCCAGTCCGAGGCGAAGGACCTCTCGGACATCCTCAAGTACGGCTCGCTGCCGCTGTCGTTCGCGTCCTCGGACGCCACCACGGTGTCGGCGACCCTCGGCCTGGCCTCGCTGCAGGCCGGCCTGATCGCCGGCGGCATCGGCCTGCTGGTGGTCTTCATCTACTGCCTGTTCTACTACCGGCTGCTCGGCGTGCTCACCATCCTGTCGCTGGCCCTGTCCGGCGCGCTGGTGTTCGCGGTGCTGGTGCTGCTCGGCCGCTGGATCGGCTACACGCTGGACCTCGCGGGCATCGCCGGCCTGATCATCGCCATCGGGATCACGGCGGACTCGTTCGTCATCTACTTCGAACGGCTCAAGGACGAAATCCGGGAGGGCCGGACGTTCCGGTCCGCGGTGCCGCGCGGCTGGGTCCGCGCCCGGCGCACCATCCTGGCCTCGGACGCGGTGAGCTTCCTGGCCGCGGCGATCCTGTACGTCATCGCGGTCGGCGACGTCCAGGGCTTCGCGTTCACCCTCGGCATGTCCACGGTGCTCGACCTGGTCGTCGTGTACCTGGTGACGCACCCGCTGGTGGCCATGGTGTCCACGTCCAAGAACGCGTTCCTGTCCAATCCGAGGCACCTGGGCCTCGGCGCCGTGCAGCAACTGGGTTCGCAGCGGAAGAAGGCGGCTTCGGTCGGCCGCGCGAACGTGAAGGAGGCCTGACGTGGGGGTCGAAGAACTGGGCACGGACGCCGACGGCGACGTCAAGGTCGCGGCGAAGCCCGGCAAGAAGGAAAGCGTCTTCCACCGGCTGTACGTGGGCACGGGTGCGTTCGACGTCGTCGGCAAGCGCAAGCGCTGGTACCTCTTCTTCGCGGCGCTGGTGCTGGTGTGCCTCGCCTCGATGATCTTCCGCGGCTTCAACCTCGGCATCGAGTTCGAGGGCGGCACGCAGATCCAGCTGCCCGCCAACGGCATTCACGGCGTGATCACCGAGGACCAGGCCAAGGAGTCGTTCCAGAAGGCCCTCGGCCACCCGGCCGCGGAGGCGCAGAAGGTCGGCACCGGCAACGCGGCGACCATCCAGATCCGCACCGACACGCTGAACGCGGCCGACGTCGCCAAGCTCAAGCAGGGCCTGTTCACCGATCTGGGCCCGAAGGGCACCAACGGCCAGCCCAGCGTCCAGGCCATCAGCGACAGTGCGGTGAGCGCGTCGTGGGGCGGGGAGATCTCGCAGAAGGCGCTGATCGCGCTCGGGGTGTTCCTCGTCGCGGTGGTCATCTTCCTGGCCATCTACTTCGACGGGCGGATGGCACTGGCGGCGCTGATCTCGCTGCTGCACGACATCTTCGTCACCGCGGGGGTGTACTCGCTGGTCGGCTTCGAGGTCACCCCGGCGACCGTGATCGGCCTGCTGACCATCCTCGGGTTCTCGCTGTACGACACGGTGGTGGTGTTCGACAAGGTCCGCGAGAACACGCGCGGCCTGCTCGGGCTGACCCGCCGGACGTACGGCGAGGCCGCGAACCTCGCGCTGAACCAGACCCTGATGCGGTCGTTCAACACGGCGTTCATCGCGCTGCTGCCGATCCTCGGCCTGCTGATCGTCGGGTACGTGCTGCTCGGCTCGGGCACGCTGCAGGACCTGGCGCTGGTGCAGCTCACCGGTACCCTCGTCGGCGTCCTGTCGTCGGTGGCACTGGCGACACCGCTGCTGGTCGACTTCAAGATGCGTGACCCGAAGTACGCGCAGCAGGCCGAGCGGGTCCGCCAGCGGCGCGCCAACCAGGAGCGCAAGGCGGCGGGCGAGGACTTCGACGCCTCGGACGACGACGCCCTGGCGAAGGAACTGCGCAAGGAGAAGGCGTACGCGGCCGCGGCCAGCGTCCCCGCCCGGATCCAGAAGCAGCGCCCGGCTGGGAAGCGGAAGCGCTGACATGCAGCTCGACGACGCCCTCGGCCTGATCGCGGAGGTGCCGGACTTCCCCGAGCCCGGCGTGCTGTTCCGCGACCTGAGCCCGCTGTTCGCGGACGCGGGTGCGTTCAAGGCGGTGACCGACGCGCTGGCGGAGACGCTGCCGTCCGGTGTCGAGGCGCTCGCGGGTGTGGAAGCCCGCGGGTTCCTCCTCGCCGCGGCCGTCGGGTACGCCCGCGGCCTCGGCGTGGTGCTGATCCGCAAGCCGGGCAAGCTCCCGGCGGTGGCGGGCCGCGTCGACTACGCCCTGGAGTACGGCACGGCGACGGTGGAGCTCCCGGCCGGCGTGGTCCGCCCGGGCCAGCGCATCGCGATCCTGGACGACGTCCTGGCCACGGGCGGCACGGTCGCGGCGACGGGCAAGCTCCTGGAGGACGCGGGCGCGGTGGTCGACAGCGTGTCCGTGGTCCTGGAGCTGGCCGCCCTGGGCGGCCGTGAGGTCCTCGCCGCCCGCAAGGTCCACGCCCTCCAGGTCTGCTGACGCCACTCGCCGAGTGCACCGGCGGCGCTCAAACGTCGCGAATGACTCATTCGGGACCTCGGATGTCCCGAATGAGTCATTCGCGACATCGGCGACCGGCCCACGGGAAGAGAACCGGCTGGTGAGCGGGCCCACATGCCCCTGAACGGGCGCACCCGACAGGGCTGCGAGGCGCAACGGCTACCCTGGTGGTCCGAAGGCCGCACGAGCAGCAGGAGGTGCGGGTGAGCCAGGAGCTCGACGCCGCGGTGCCCGCGAAGCAGGGCGCCCAGCAGAACGGGCAGGCGGCGGCAACGCCCGCGCCGCCGAAGCCGAACGGCGCGGCGCCGAACCCGTCCGCCACCCGGCGGGTCCGGGCGCGCCTCGCCCGGCGGATCACCGCCCAGCGCGCCGCCCCGGTCAAGCAGGTCCTCGAACCCCTGGCCGTCATCCACCGCGAGCTCCACCCCAACGCCGACCTCGGCCTGCTCCAGCGCGCCTACGACGTCGCCGAGGAGCTCCACCGCAACCAGCGGCGCAAGTCCGGCGACCCGTACATCACTCACCCGCTCGCCGTCGCCACCATCCTCGCCGAGCTGGGCATGGACACGACCACGCTGGTCGCGGCCCTGCTGCACGACACGGTCGAGGACACCGGGTACGCCGTCGAGAGCCTGAAGGCCGACTTCGGCGAGAAGGTCGCCGAGCTGGTCGACGGCGTCACCAAGCTCGACAAGGTGCAGCTCGGCTCGTCCGCCGAGGCCGAGACCATCCGCAAGATGGTCATCGCGATGGCCAAGGACCCGCGCGTGCTGGTCATCAAGCTCGCCGACCGGCTGCACAACATGCGCACCATGCGCTTCCTGCCGCCGGAGAAGCAGGCCCGCAAGGCCCGCGAGACGCTCGAAGTCCTCGCGCCGCTGGCCCACCGGCTCGGCATGGCCACGGTCAAGTGGGAGCTGGAGGACCTCGCGTTCGCGATCCTGCAGCCCAAGAAGTACGACGAGATCGTCCGACTGGTCGCCGACCGCGCGCCCTCGCGCGACATCTACCTGCGGTCGGTCATCACCGACCTGACCAGCAACCTCGTTTCGTCGCGGATCACCGCGAAGGTCGAGGGCCGCCCCAAGCACTACTACTCGATCCACCAGAAGATGATCGTCCGCGGCCGCGACCTGGACGACATCCACGACCTGGTCGGCGTCCGGATCCTGGTCGAGGACGTCCGCGACTGCTACGCGGCGATGGGTGTCGTGCACGCGCTGTGGCAGCCGGTGCCCGGCCGCTTCAAGGACTACATCGCCCAGCCCCGCTTCGGCGTCTACCAGTCGCTGCACACCACGGTGATCGGCCCGGACGGCAAGCCCCTCGAGGTGCAGATCCGCACCTACGAGATGCACCGCACCGCCGAGTACGGCATCGCCGCGCACTGGCGCTACAAGGAAACCAAGGGCACGCACACCGGCAACGCGATGGACGTCGACGAGATGGCGTGGATGCGCCAGCTCCTCGACTGGCAGCGGGAAGCGGCGGACCCGGGCGACTTCCTCGAATCCCTGCGCTACGAGCTGGCCGCCCGCGAGATCTTCGTCTTCACGCCCAAGGGCGACGTCATCACGCTGCCGGTCGACTCGACGCCGGTCGACTTCGCCTACGCCGTGCACACCGAGGTGGGCCACCGCTGCATCGGCGCCCGCGTCAACGGCCGCCTGGTCGCGCTCGAACGCAAGCTGGAAAACGGCGAAGTCGTCGAGATCTTCACGTCGAAGGCGGAGAACGCGGGCCCGTCGCGCGACTGGCTGCAGTTCGCCGGCTCGCCGAAGGCCCGCGCCAAGATCCGGCAGTGGTTCGCCAAGGAACGCCGCGACGAGGCGATCGAGGGCGGCAAGGAAGCCATCACCAAGGAGATCCGCAAGGTCGGCCTGCCGATCCAGCGGCTCGTCTCCGCGGAGTCCATGGGCGCGGTCGCCACCGAACTGCGCCACGCCGACATCTCGTCGCTGTACGCGGCCGTCGGCGAGGGCCACACCAGCGCGAAGCACGTCGTGCAGCGCCTGGTGGCGCTGATCGGCGGCGTCGACGCGGCGGAGGAGGAGCTCGCCGAGCGGGCGACACCGTCCACGGTGACCCGCCGCCGCGGCTCCAACGACGTCGGCGTGGTCGTCAAGGGCGCCAGCGACGTCTGGGCGAAGCTGGCCCGCTGCTGCACGCCGGTGCCGGGCGACGAGATCCTCGGCTTCGTCACCCGCGGTGGCGGCGTCTCGGTGCACCGCACCGACTGCACGAACGCCGGGGACCTGCAGTCCCAGCCCGAGCGGCTGGTCGAGGTCGAGTGGGCGCCCTCGGCGTCGTCGGTGTTCCTGGTGGCCATCCAGGTCGAGGCGCTCGACCGGCATCGCCTGCTGTCGGACGTGACCAAGGTGCTGGCCGACGAGAAGGTCAACATCCTCTCGGCGTCGGTGACCACTTCCCGGGACAGGGTCGCGGTCAGCCGCTTCTCCTTCGAGATGGGCGACCCGAAGCACCTCGGCCACGTCCTCAAGGTGGTCCGCGGCGTGGAAGGCGTCTACGACGTCTACCGCGTGACGTCGGCTTCCTGAGGGGCCCAGGAGAGGCCGGCGGCCGCAGCGATCCGCTCGCGGGACTCCAGGAGCCGCGCGCGCAACGGCGGCAGGTCGACGTCGAGCAGGCGCCCGTGCCGCTTGACCGCCTTCCCGGCGACGTAGACGCTGTCCACCAGCCCGGGGTGACCGGCGCTGACGATGGTGCGGACCGGGTCGGCGACGGGGAAGACCGAGAGGTCCTCGGCGTCCAGCAGGACGAGGTCGGCGGCCTTGCCGGGGGTGAGGCTGCCGGTGTCGCGGCCGCAGGCCCGGGCGCCGTTCACGGTGGCGCACTCGAGCACGGTCCGCGTCGTCAGGCCGCGATCGGCGGCCAGCGCGGTGCGCATGGCGCCGAACAGGTCGCCGCCGGCGGACAGGCAGTCGTCGACCGACAGCGTCGGGCGGAGGCCGGCGGCGAGCGCCCGGCCGGTGATCAGCGGCTCGAAGCCCATCTTCAGTTCGACGTCCGGGCTGACCGACACCGACGAGCCCGCGTCGGCGAGCATCCTCAGCTGGTCGTCGGACAGGCCGTTGCCGTGCACGACGGTGGTGCGCTCGTCGAGCAGCCCGCGCTCGGCCATCCCGGCGATCGGCCGGTCGCCGTGGCGCCAGCCACCGGTGCCGTGGACGTGCACGCTCACCGGCAGGCCGAGTTCCCGCGCCAGCCGGACGTCGGCGGCGGTCTCGTCCATCGTGGACACCACCGGGCCGCGCAGGCCCAGCACCATGTCCTCGCCCGGCAGCAGTTTCCGCACCCGCCGGATCTCCGGCTCGATGTCCGGGCCGTCGGCGCCGTAGCAGAAGATCGAGTGGCCGGGTGCGTCCTGCAGCCCGGCGATCGCGGCGTCGGCGTTCTCCGGGTGGAGGGCGCAGTGGAACCAGTCGAGCATGGTCGTGACGCCGGAGTTCAGGGCTTCGAGGCGGCCGAGGAGGTTGCCCAGGTAGACGTCGTCGGCCCGGTAGTGCGGTTTGAGCGTGCCGTGCGCGGCGGCACGGTACTGGTCGAACGTCCAGTCCGCGCCCAGGCCGCGGAACGCCGTCTGCCAGGTGTGGCGGTGCGTGTCGACGAACCCGGGCAGCACGATCTTGCCCGTGGCGTCGACGATCTCGGCGTCGGCGTCGAGCGTGGTGCCGATGGCGGCGATCCGGCCGTCCTCGATGAGCACGTCGCCGCGGGGCAGGTCCCCGAGCGCCGGATCCATGCTGACCACCATGCCGCCGCGCAGCAGTGTCTTCATCGGTCTCCTCCAAGAGTTGACGCATCAACTCTGTATGCTACTCCCATGCTGGAGCCGGCGGAGTGGGAGTTCTGGGACACCTGGATGCGGGCCCAGCGGCTGCTCGCCCGCGAGCTCGACCGCGGGCTGCAGCGCGACTGCGGCATCTCGAAGGCCGAGTTCAGCGTGCTGATGACGCTGACCCGGCCGATGCGCGTCGGCGAGCTCGCCGGCGCGCTCGGCTGGGAGAAGAGCCGCGTCGCGCACCTGCTGACGCGGATGGAGAACCGCGGCCTGGTGGCGCGGATCGAGGACGGCGCCACCGGGCGGCGCACCGGCGTCGAGCTGACCGCCGAAGGCCGCCGGGCGGCGGAGAGTGCCGTCCGCGCCCACGGCGCCAACATCCGGCGGCTCGTCTTCGACCGGCTGACGCCGGACCAGGCCGCGGCCATCCGGGCCTGGAGCGAGCAGCTGATCGAGTCCGGCTAGCACAACGCGGCGACCAGCGCGCCCAGCGACGGCAGGGCCTGGGCGAGCGCGCCGCCACGGCCGGAGCCGCGGGGGCGGCTGAGGGCGAGCAGGTCCGAGACGCCGAGGGCGATCCCGGCCAGCAGCATGAACCCGCAGCAGTAGAGCACCAGGACACGGCCGGCGTCCGCGTGACCGGTGTGCAGCAGGACGAGGCCGAGGCCCGGGCCCGCGGCGAGGAAGAGGTTGTAGAACCCGACGTTGACCGACCACAGCCGCGTCGCCGGCAGGTTCGCCGACGGGATGCTGAAGATGCCTTCGTGCACGCCGGGCCGTTCGAACAGCAGCACCTCCCAGGCGAAGGCCAGCAGGTGCACCAGCACGGCCACCCCGGCGAAGACCTGCGCCACGGCGTTCACGGCGTCACCTCGACGCGGAAGGGGATCATGGCGACCACGGTAGGAACCCCGGGGCCGGTCCGGTATCCCGGAAAAGCGGGATACCGGGGCCGCGCCCGGCGGCGCATACTGCGTCCGTGTGGGACGGTCGGGCCGAGGCGGTGCGGCGGGACGTCGCCGCGCTCGCGGCGGCGGGCCTCGGCGTCGCCGAGCTGCACGCCGCCGCCATCGAGCTGGTCGACCGCGTGGTGCCCGCGGACCTCACGTGCTGGGCGTCGCTGGACCCGGACACCGCGGTGATCAGCTCGATGACCAGCGGCCGGGCCCGCATCCCCGGCGCGTACGAGCCGCTGCTGGCGACCTACGAGTACGACGGCGCCCAGCCCCACACCTTCGCCGAACTGGCCCGCCGCCCGGTGCCGGCCGCGCGGCTGTCCGACCTGCCCCGCCGGGCCGTCGAGCGCAGCGGCCGGTTCGCCGAGGTCTGGCGGCCGCTGGGGCTCGGCCACGAGCTGCGCGTGGTCCGCGACGCCCACGGCGGGTGGATCGTCCTGCACGCCGGCCGGCTGGTGGCCGGCGAAGACGACGGCGAGACGGTCGTGACGGTCGACCGCGCCTCGGGCACCGAGCTGCTGGGCGTGCTGCTCGCCGCCTACGGCCTGACCGCCCGCGAGCGCGACGTCTGCCACGAAGTGCTGGCCGGTTTGTCCACTGTGGACATCGCGGCCCGGCTGGCCATCTCGGCGCACACGGTGCAGGACCACCTGAAGTCGGTCTTCGGCAAGGTGGGTGTCCGCAGCCGGGGCGAACTGACCGCGAAGCTGCTGTCCTGACCGAAGATCTTTTCCTAGAGGACCTTCCGCAGCAGGGCGTTCACCTCGTCCGGCCGTTCCATCGACGGCAGGTGCCCGGTGTCGGCCAGCTCGACGAGTTCCGCGTGCGGCAGGGACTCCGCCAGGTGCGCGGACAGCTCGACCAGCCCGCGCGCGTCCGCCGTCCCGATCACCAGTGCGGGCGTGGTGATCTCGGCGAGCCGGTGCCGGGTGTCCGGGATCCGCTCCGTCCACTGTGGAGCCGTCCAGTCGTGCCGGTACACCTGCTCGCACATTTCCCGCACCAGCGTAAGCATTTCCTCCGGCAGCACGGAAACGTCGCGACCGGGACCGGCGACCAGGTAGCGGATGTTGGCCTCCGCCATGGCCCGCACGTCCGCCGGGTCGACGTCGCCCTCGCGGGCGTGGTAGCGGGCCAGGCGGTCCGCGGGCAGGATCTCGGCGGTCTGCTCGGCGATGTCCGCCTGCATGTGGTCTGGCCAGACGTGCCCGGTGAGCCCGGAACCGAGCAGCACCAGCCGGGTGATCCGCTCCGGCGCGGCCAGGGCGGCGTCCAGCGCGCACGCCCCGCCCATCGACGCCCCGACCAGCGCGGCCTGCTCGATCCCCCGGGCGTCGAGCAGGGCCAGCAGGTCCTCGTAGTGGGCGTGTTCGCCGGATTCGCCGCCGGTTTCGCCGAACCCGCGGCGGTCGTAGCGGATCACCCGGTGGCCGGCGGCGAGCTCGGTGAACTGCGCGTCCCACATCCGGCGGTCGCCGATGGCGGCGTGCAGCAGCACGACCGCGGGCCCCTCTCCCGCTTCGTCGTAGCCGAACGCCGTCCCGTTCACTTCGATCGTCGCCATGGGCCCAAGCTAGCGACTCGACCGCGTCACACACCGCAGGTTTCGCTGAGGGCGAGAACTCCACCTTCCTCCCCACCACCGCCCTCAACGGAGGCGCTTCGCGCCGCTGTTAGATTCGGTTCATGACCGACGGATTCACCTTGACGCGCGAAGGCGAAGTCGCCCGCCTGACGCTGACCCGGCCGGAGAAGATGAACGCCATCACCTACGGCATGTGGTCGGCGATCCCGGACGTCGTGGCCGAGGTGGAGGCCGACCCCGCGCTGAAGGTGCTGGTGATCGCCGGTGCCGGGGCGAACTTCTCCGCGGGCGCCGACATCAGCGAGTTCGGGGAACTGCGCACCACGGCGGACGGCGCGGCGAGCTACGACAAGGCCGTCGCGGGCGCGGTCGCGGCACTGACGGCGATGCGGAAGCCGTCGGTCGCGATGATCCAGGGCAACTGCATCGGCGGCGGCTGCCAGGTCTCGGTCGCCTGTGACTTCCGGTTCGCCGCCGAAGGCTCCCGGTTCGGCATCACGCCGGCGAAGCTCGGCATCGTCTACGACTTCGACTCCACACGCCAGCTCGTGTCGCTCGTCGGCCCGGCGCACGCGAAGTACTTCCTGCTCTCGGGCGAGCTGATCACCGCCGGCCGGGCCCGGGAGATCGGCCTGCTCAACGACGTCTTCCCGGCCGGCGACCTGGAAACCTCGACGCTGGCCTTCGTCTCGACGCTGTGCTCGCGCTCCCAGGCGTCGATCCGCGGGATGAACCGGATCATCGAAAAGATCGTCGCCGGGCAGGAGGCCCCGGACGCCGAAGTCGAGGAAATCCGCTCGGACGCCCTGCACGGCGAGGACTACGCCGAGGGCGTCGCCGCGTTCCTCGAGCGGCGCCCGCCGCGGTTCACCTTCCGCTGACCTCAGCTTTCCAGGTACGCGTGGAAGTGCTCGGCCACGACGTCGGTGACGCCGGCGGGGTCGAGCCGCCCGTCGATCTCGATGACGCGGATGCCGAGGTCGTGCGCCGCGCGCACGGCGTGGGCGGCGAGCATCCGGTCGCGCGTCAGCCGGGTCCGCTGCACCGGGATCGCCGGTTCGTCCGGGCGGTGCCGGAGCTGGTGCTGGCGGAACAGCTCGGTCGGCACCAGCACCACCATCCGGCCGGGGGAGTCCACGAGCGGGGCGACCAGTTCCGGCCGCAGGCCCCGGCCTTCGGCGAGGATCGGCCGCGGTGACGTCAGCGCGCGCAGGTCGTCGAGAGCGCAGCGGAAGCGGCGCCCGAACTCGGCCATCATCGCGGTCAGCTGGTCGCCCACCGGGAGGTCGTCGGGCAGCGGGGTGCCGGGCCGGGCCCGGTCGTCGTGGTGGTAGGTCGTCAGCCCGTGCCGCTCGGCCAGCAGCCGGGCCACGGTGGACTTCCCGGTCCACGAGGCGCCGCCGATCCACAGCGCCTTCTGGAGGGTGCCGAACGGATCCCAGGTCATGAGACGACTATCGCGGGCCCGGCGGCCCGATGGCCAGTGTTCCGGCGCCGGTTGATCCGTTCAGCGCAGGGTGACCCGGCAGGCACGCCCCGGTGTCACGGCGCGTCGCGCTCGCCGTCGACCACGAGCACGGTGGAGCTGTCCGCGAACTCCGGTTCCGGGCCGATCCGGACGTGGAACCGCGAGCCCGGCCGGACCGCGGCGATCACCTGGTTCTCGGCCGTGTCGAGCACGATGATCGCCAGCTCGGTGGTGACGGGCTCGGGCCGCAGGACGACGTCCGGACGCGGCTCGGGGACCACGATCGGCAGCGGCAGGGTCCCGCTGACCGAGCCGGCCCCGAAGTCCTCCTCGGCACCCGCCGGTTCGAACGGGGCCGGCGGAAGCAGCTGCGGGCGGCGCCGCCACCAGAGCCCGGCGAGCAGGCCGGTCAGCAGGCCGCCGGTGCCGCTGACGGCCGAAGCCAGCCCGACGCCGAGGCCGGGCGGGTCCGCGGCGGGCGCGGGTTTCACCGCGGCCGGCGGCGGCGGAGACGGCGGCAGGGGACCGAACTGCACCCCGGGCTCCTGAACGGCGTCGTCGGGCAGCTGGAGCACCTGACCGGGCTCGATCGCCGTCGGATCGGTGAACGGCGTGCCGTCCGGTCGCAACCGGCCCTGGTTGAGCTGGAAGATCTCCGGGAAGCGCCGCCCGTCGCCGAGCGCGCGTTCGGCGATCTTGAACAGCGTGATGTCGTCCGGGTTGTCGGCGTGCGGCACGATGTAGTACTTCACCGGCGGCGGCGGGGGATCGCCCTGCGCGAGCGCCGGACCCCCGGCGAGCACGGCGAAGAGGATGCCGGCGCAGCTCGCCTGGGCGGCCCGTCCGAGGACGCGGCGGACCGCGGGAACCCGGTTTTCGACCATCGTCGGCACCTCTCCCCGGCGACCCGGCGGGTCTCCGGTGTTGCCCTCTACACG
Source organism: Amycolatopsis vancoresmycina (assembly GCF_000716785.1). Classification (GTDB taxonomy): domain Bacteria; phylum Actinomycetota; class Actinomycetes; order Mycobacteriales; family Pseudonocardiaceae; genus Amycolatopsis; species Amycolatopsis vancoresmycina. The sequence continues at coordinate 1,140,977 of NZ_JNYY01000001.1, read as the reverse complement.
GGGCCGGTGCGGACGGGGTTCAGATCTTGTCCCGCGGCACGGTCTCCTACGCCTTGCCGCGGATGCCGCGAATGACTCATTCGGGACCTCCGACGTCCCGAATGAGTCATTCGCGGCAGTGCCGAGCCGGGCTAGGAGACGGTGACGCCGGTGAACTTGACCTGCTTGGTCGGCGCTCCGGTGCCGTCCTGCGGGTTCGGGTTCGCGATGCCCGCCTTCGCCACCGCGTCGAGCACCTTCAGGCCCTCGTCGCTGATGCTGCCGAACACCGAGTAGTCCGCCGGGAGGCCGTCGGCGTTGCCGTAGACCATGAAGAACTGGCTGCCGCCGGAGTTCGGGGCCTGCGTCTTCGCCATGGCGAGGATGCCGCGGCCGTACTTGATCTCCGGGAACGCCTCGTCCGGCATCGTGTAGCCCGGGCCGCCCTGCCCGTCCTGGGTCGGGTCGCCGGTGGCCGACGGGTCACCGCACTGCAGCATCTGCAGGCCCTCGGTGCCGAGCCGGTGGCACATGGTGTCGTTGTAGAAGTTCTGCTTGGCGAGGCTGACGAAGCTCTGCACCGCGCAGGGGGCGAGCGCCCGGTCGAGCGTCAGCGGGATGTCGCCCGCGGTGCTCTTGAGCGTCACGTTCACCGTGCCGGTCGACGGGACGTTCTTGCCGTCCGGCTGGTTCACCTTCTTCGGCGCCTTGCCCGTCGTGTCGGCCTTGAAGTCGCACGTCGTCGGGTTCGGCAGCGCCGTCGCCCGCTTCGGCAGCGCGGTGCGCTGCGTCGGGATCTGGAGATCGGTCGGCGGCGGCGCGGCCGAGGACGACGACGCCGCGGTGTCCGTGCTGTCGCCGCTGTTCGCGCTCACGATCCACACCACTACGCCGGCGACGACGAGGACGGCCACGCCGACTACACCAGCCCCGATCATCCGGCGTCGCTTCTGCTGCTCCAATCGGCGCTCGAGCTGACGCTCGAGCTTGCGCTTCGCAGCTTCGCGGCGCTGCTGGTTGGTCGCCACCCCGTACCCTCCAGGTTTCCGCTCGTCTCACACGTTTGAGGTAGCGGCAGTGTATGGGCACAGCCTGTGAGGACCATGTACAGGGCCCGCTAGTCTCAACCCGATCGTGATCGGCGCCGTCGGGCGCGGAGGTCCTGGAGGCGTTCGGTGCTCGTCGTCGGGTTCGGCAGCGGCCCGCTGCAGGCCAACTGCTACCTGCTGGCGGCGGCCGCCGGCGGGCCGTGCGTGGTCGTGGATCCGGGGCAGGAGGTGGCCGCGCCGCTGGCCGCCGCGCTCGCCGGGCACCGGCTGGTCCCGGCGGCTTTCCTGGCCACCCACGGGCACCCGGACCACGTCGCCTCGGCCGCCTCGCTGTCGGCTGAGCACGGCGTCCCGCTGCACCTGCACCCGGCCGACGCGCCGCTCTACGGCGGCGACAGCGTGCCTCTTCAGCCGGGCGAGTACGCGGGCCTGGACGTCGACGTCCGGCACGTGCCGGGCCACACCTCGGGCTCGGTCGTGATCGCGCTGGAGACCGCCGAGGGCGGACGGCTCGCGCTGACCGGCGACACGCTGTTCGCCGGCTCGGTCGGCCGCGGGGACGTGGGGGAAGCGCTGCGGAGCCTGCTGGCCGGGTTCCCGGACGAGACGGTGGTGCTGCCGGGCCACGGCCCGGCGACGACGATCGGCCGGGAACGCGCGGGCAACCCGTTCCTCGCCGGGACGGGGGCGTGATGGCCGAGGAAACGACCGAGCGCGTCGCGCTGTTCGAGGAGGACCCGCGCGGCCGCCGTCGCCGCGGGACCTCGGGCCTGATCGGGGTGGTGATCGTCGCGGCGGCGTTCGGCGGGATCGCCGGCCTGATCGGCGGCACGGTGACCGGCCTGGTCGTCGCGGTGGTGATCGCGCTGCCGCTGCTGTACGTGATGGCGGTCAGCATCCGCCGCCGCGTCTGGCTGGAGGGGTCGGCGCTGCTCGTGCGCACGTGGGGCCTGCGCCGGGTCGACCTGGTGACCGCGACCCGCCTCGACCTCGTCGTCGGCGACGTCCGGGGCAGCCGCACGGTGAGCCTGCTGGTCAACGCCGGGCAGCGGGGCAAGGTGGCGAAGGTCGACCTCGCGGTGTTCTCCGGCACGGGCGGGCGCGAGCTGGGCATCCTGCAGCTGCGCAAGCTCGCGAACGCGCTGATGAACAACACCGAGGCGAACGGGCTCGTGTTCGGCGAGCTGCTGGTGGCCGAGCTGAAGGCGGAGGCGCGCGGCGCGGGCGTGGCCGAGCGCCCGCTCTACCGGCTGGCGTCGGTGGCGCCGTCGGGCAAGTACGTCCAGCGGTTCACGATGGAGGCGGTCAGCCGCTTCGTGGCGACGCTGGACTGACGTCGTCCGTACCCGGCGAGCCGTTCGATGTGGTCAGGTTGGCGCGCACGTCTTCGAGGGCGGACGCGATTCGCGGCAGGGCTTCGGCCGCCTGCGGTGACCGCCTTTCTGCTGCGCCTCTCGCGCCGCCGGGGTGTTACGCCTGGGACGGAACGGCTTTCGTGGTGCTGCTGAGGTGCCCGGCGGGCTCGCGGGAGGCGATCAACGCGGCCAGGACGGTGGTCACCGGGACGGCCGCGACGATGCCGACGCTGCCCGCGAGCGTGCGGATGATCTCCTGCGCGATCTCCTCGCTGCCGAGCAGCGCGCCGAGCCCGACGCCGGAGATCGACGAGTACAGCAGCACCGGCAGCGCGGCCCCGGCGTAGGCCATCACGAGCGTGTTGACCGCCGAACCGACGTGGTCGCGGCCGATCCGCAGGCCCGAGTGGTACAGCTCGCGCCAGGTCAGGTCGGGGTTGGCGCGGCGCAGTTCCCAGACCGCGCTGGTCTGGGTGACGGTCACGTCGTCGAGCACGCCGAGCGCCCCGATCACGACGCCGGCGAGCAGCAGCCCCCGCGCGTCGATGCCGTGGCCGAGCGAGCCGATCAGCGTCGAGGTGCTGTCGTCGAGCCCGGTCAGCGAGGCCGCGGCGGAGAAGATCGCGGACAGGACGCCGATGAGCGCGAGGCTGACGAGCGTGCCGAGCACGGCGGCGGACGTTCTCGCGGACAGCCCGTGCGTCAGGTAGAGCGCGATGAACATGATCGCGCCCGCCCCGGCGATGGCTACCACGAGGGGATTCTCGCCGGCCAGGATGGCGGGGAGGATGAACAGGGCGATGACGACGAAGGACAGCCCGAGCGCGACGAGCGCGGCGACGCCCTGCCACCGCCCGAGCACGAGCACCGCGACGGCGAAGAGCGCGGCCAGCACGAGCAGCGGGGTCCCGCGCTGGAAGTCGACGAGCTGGAAACTGGCAGGATCACCGGGGTTGCCGTTGTTGTAGGCGAGCACGACGGCGTCCCCGGCGGCGAACCGCGGGGTGCTGGGCTCGATCGGCACGGTCAGCTTGAGCGGCTTCCCGGCGGCGGGCCCGTCGGTCATGGCGAGCTCGACGGTCAGGCACGGTTTCGCGTTCGGATCCGTCTGGTCGCCGACCTGCACCTGCCCCTGGGCCAGGCAGGGGCCGGTGGTGGTGGTGCGGATGTCGGCGTGCACGGGGGTGCCCTGCGGGACGACGCTGGTGGGGGAGGCCTTGCCCCAGGGGTAGAGGACGACCATGCCGACGACGGTGGCCAGCGCGAGCGGGGCGAGCAGCCAGATGAGGAGGAGGCGCACGCGGCGGGAGGCGGGGGCGGCGGGGCCGTGACCGTGGCCATGGCCGTGCCCGTGGCCGTGGCCGGTTTCCGCGGGGGCGGCCGGGGGTTTGCGGCGGTTGCCGGGGACGCGTTGGGGACCGGTGTCGCCGCGGCGGGCGGGGCGGTCTCCGTCGGCGGGGACGCGTTGTGGTCCGGTGTCGCGGCGGCGGTCGGCGGGGAGCGGTTGTGGTCCGGTGTCGCCGCGGCGGGCGGGGCGGTCGCCCTCGGCCGCAACGCGCTGGGGCCCGGTGTCGGCCCGCTTGTCCGCCGGGCCTCGCCGGGCGCCGTTCGTCGCGGCCGGGACCCGCTGGGGCCCGGTGTCCGTGCGGCGGCGAGCCGGGTCGGCCGCGCGGCGGGTGCCTTCGGCGGGCGCGCGGCGGGCGGTTTTCCGGGGCGTACCCGGCGTTCCGGACGTTCCCGGACCCGGCGAAAGGGACACCTCGTCCGTGATCCGGCGGATCGGGCCGGTTGCGTCGTCGTCGAGGTCGGGGCGGTCCACCCGCACATCCTGACAGCGGGTTTCGCCGCGCCCGCAACGGGCCGCCCCGCCGCCCGGTTCCTCCCGCCTTGGCCCGAACTCGCGTGATCAGCCGCGCAACTCGCGTGATTGGGCGCGTATCTCGCGTGATTGGCGGGGCATCAGCCGTAGGACTGGCGGATGTGGACGCGGCGGTAGGCCGATGGGGGCGTGTCGAAGTGGTCGAGGAAGGCTTGGCGCAGCGTTTCGGTCGAGCCGAAGCCGCAGCGGCGGGCGATCGTGGCCAGCGGGAGGTCGGTGCCGGACAGCAGGCGGGCCGCCTGCTCGGTGCGGATCGTGCGGACGTAGCGGCCCGGGGTCGTGCCCAGGTGGGCGTCGAACAGCCGGGTCAGCTGGCGGGTGCTCAGGCCCGCCCTGGCCGCCAGGGCCGGGGTGCCGAGGTCGGCGTCGAGGTGCTCGGCGATGTACGCCGTCAGGTCGCGGACCTCGCGGTGCTCCGGTGGCGGCCCGGTCAGGAACAGGCTGACCTGGGCCTGGTTGCCCGGCCGCTGCAGGTACGTCACCAGCGCGCGGGCCGCCTCGCGCGCCAGCGACGGCCCGTGGTCGGCCTCCACCAGCGACAGCGTCAGGTCCAGCCCGCTCGTCACGCCCGCCGCCGTGTAGACGTTGCCGTGCCGGACGTACAGCGGCACCGGGTCCACCGTCACCGACGGGTAGTCCCGGGCCAGGCGCGCCGCGTACCGCCAGTGCGTCGTCGCGCGGCGGCCGTTCAGCAGGCCCGCCGCGGCCAGCACCTCCGCGCCCGTGCACACCGAGGCGATCCGGCGGCTGGTCCGGGCGAGCCGCCGGACGTGGGTCAGGACGCGCTCGTCGGCCGCCGCGGCCGTGCTGCCCCAGCCGCCCGCCACGACGAGCGTGTCGAGGTCGCCGGCGACCTGGTCGATGCGCAGGTGCGGCTGCAGCGTCAGGCCGGAGCCGGTGCGGATGGCGTGGCCGTCGACCGAGGCGAGCTGGAGCTCGTACGGCGGGCGCGCGCCGAGCCGGTTGGCGGCGTCGAACACGTCGGCGGGGCAGGCGATGTCCAGCAGCTCGGCGTCGGCGTATCCGACGATCGCAACCCGTCTGGGTGAGCCTGGCATGATCGAACGCTAGCAGCCGCGACCGGCGTTCGGACGTGGTTCGCAGGAATCCGGACATCAGCGCCGCCCGCGTCCCGCGCGGACGCCACCGTGAACCGCATGACCGATGACCCGAAGACCATCGCCTTCGTCGTGTACCCCGGCCTCACGCCGCTGGACCTCGTCGGCCCGCTGCAGGTGCTCAGCGCGCTCGCGCAGCTGGACCCGCGCTTCCGGACCGTCGTCGTCGGTGCCACGAAGGACACCGTCGGCACCGACACCCCGCTGCGGATCGCCCCGAGCCACACCTTCGACGAGGTGCCGTCGCCCTTCGCGGTGCTGGTGCCCGGCGGTGGCGCGCCGACGCTGCGCGCGATGGCCGACGATCGCCTCCTCGCCTGGCTGCGCACCGCGGCCGGTCGCGCCGAGCTGGTGACGTCGGTCTGCACCGGCTCCCTCGTCCTCGGCGCGGCCGGGCTCCTGGACGGCAAGCAGGCCACGACGCACTGGATGTTCCGGGACCTGCTGCCCGCCGTCGGCGCGACCCCGGTCGCCCGCCGGTGGGTCGAGGACGGCGAGGTGATCACCGCCGCCGGCGTTTCGGCGGGCATCGACCTGGCCCTGCACCTGGCGGAACGGCTGGCCGGACGGCAGGTCGCGGTCAGCATCCAGTTCGCCGTCGAGTACGACCCCGAGCCGCCGCAGGGCGCGCTGGACCGGGCGAACCAGCCGGACGAAGCCCTGAAGCCGATGCGGGAGCACATCCTGCGCGACGGTCTCGCGGAGAACCCCGCGCTGCTGGCGAAGCTGCTCGCCCACGCGTGAGGACGAACGTCGTCGGCCATCCGGGTGAGCGGGGTTCCGCCGACGTGTCCGGCCGTTAGATTCAGCTCGCTCGATCAGGTGATCTCGCGGGTGGGGTGTGGTAGCCGTGCGGTTCCAGGTCCTCGGGCCGGTGACGGCCTCCGTCCCGCTGCCGTCGGCGGCCCAGCCGCGGCGGCTGCTCGCCGTCCTCCTCGCCAGGGCGGGCCAGTTCGTCGGCCGCGACACGCTGGTCGACGAGCTGTGGCCGGACGGCGCGCCGTCGAGCGCCGCGGCGATCGTCCAGGTCACCGTGTCGAAGCTGCGCAAGACGCTCTCGCCCGGCCTCGGGGCCGCCGAGGCCGGGCAGCGGCTGCGGTCCGGGCCGCGCGGCTACGCGCTCACCCTCGAGCCGGGGGAGCTGGACGCCGACGAGTTCCTCGCGCTGCTGTCCTCGGGGGCCGACGACCGGGCGCAGCGCCGCCGTGCCCTCGAACGGGCCCTCGCGTGCTGGCGGGGCGACGCGTTCGCCGACGTCACCGGCGGGCCGCTGCTGGAGGCGCACAAGCTGTGGCTGGCGGACCGGCGCTCGGCGGCGTTGCTGCAGCTCGTCGAGCTGGAGCTGGCCGACGGCGACGGCCGGTCCGTGGTCGAGCGGCTCGACCCGGTGGTCGCGGCGCGGCCGGCGGACGAGGTGTTCGCCGCCCGGCTGGCCGCCGCGCTCGGCGCCGTCGGCCGTCGCGAATCGGCCCTGGAGGTGCTCCGCCGGACCCGGCGGGCGCTCTGGGACGAGGCGGGCGTGTGGCCGGGCGCCGACCTCACCGCGGTCTACCGCCGGATCGCCGGCACGGAGTGGACGACGCCCGGGCCGCCCGCCCAGCTCCCGCCGGCGGTGCCCGACTTCACCGGGCGTGCGGCCGAACTCGCCGACGTCGCCCGCGCGCTGCGGGGCCCGGCGCCGGTCGTGCTGCACGGGGCCGCCGGGGCCGGCAAGTCCGCGCTGGCGGTCCAGGCCGCCTGGCGGGCCCGCCGCCGGTTCCCCGACGGCCAGCTGACCGCCTCGCTGCGCGCCGAAGACGGCACCCCGGCCGAGCCGTCGGCCGTGCTGAGCGGGTTCCTGCGCCGCCTGGGCGCGACTCCCGCGGAACTGGCCGACCGCGCCGGGCTGGCCGGGCTCTGGCGCGGCTACACCGCCGATCGGCGCCTGCTGGTGCTGCTCGAAGACGCCGCGTCCGAGGCCCAGGTGCGCGCCCTGCTGCCGAGCGGGCCCGGCTGCGCCACGCTCGTCACCGCGCGCCGGGAGCTGCCCGGGTTGTGCGGCGCGAGGGCCGTCCCGGTGCGCGCACTGTCCACAGAGGACGCCCGCGGCCTGCTCGCGGCGATCGCGGGGGAGCCGCGGCTGCACGCGGAACCCGAAGCGGCCCAGCAGGTTCTCGGTCACTGCGCCGGGCTCGCGCTCGCCGTCCGGATCGCCGGGGTGAAGCTCGCGGCGCGCCCGGGCCGCCGCGTCGCCGACCTCGCCGCGCGCCTGGCCGACGACCGCCGCCGGCTCGACGAACTGACCGCGGGCGACCTCGGTGTCCGTGCCGCGGTGACGTCGGCGCTGCGCGGCGCCGACGTTGCGCTGCTGAGGCTGCTCGCCGCGTTCGGCACCCCCGTCCCGGACTGGTGCGCGGCGGCCCTGCTCGACCGGCCCCTCGACGACGCCCGCGACCGCCTCGACGACCTCGCCGCCGCCCACCTGCTGGACCCCGCCGGGCCGCGGTGGGCGGTGCCCCCGTTCGTGCGGCTGGTGCTGGCCGAGAACCCGGCGGAGGCCGATCGGGCCGCGCTGCGCCGCGCCTGTGAGACCGCGCTCGCCTACGCCGAACACGCCCGCGGCCGTCCGGCACCCGGCCTGCCCAGGCCGGATCCGGCGGTCGCCCGGCGGATCGCGGCCGACCCGGCCGGGGAGACCGCCCTCCTGGCCGCCGCCGCCCGGCTGGCGGGCGGGCCCGGCTGGCACGACCTGACCGAACGGCTCGCCGACGCCTGCACCGCGCTGGCGGGCACGCCGTGGCTCGGCCACGCCGCCCGCGCCGTCTCGGTGCTGAGCCTGGCCGCGGCCCGCCGCCGCCGCGACCCGCGTGCGGAGGCCGAGAAGCTCTACAACCTCGGCGCCGTCCATTCGCAGCACGGCCACTGGCGCCGGGCGCAGAACTACTTCGTCATGGCCGAGCACCGCTACCGCGCCCTGGACGATCCGCGGGGCACCGGCGCGGTGCTGGCCGCGCTCGCCGACGTCCACCTCGACGGCGGCGACCCGCGGGCCGCCGAGGCCGAGCTGCAGGAGGCGCTCGGCCTGCTGCGCGCGTGCGGGGACCGCCGCGGGCAGGCGGCCGCGGCGGCGCAGCTGGGCTCCCTGGCCGAGGACGTCGGCGACGTGCGGCGCGCGGTCGAGAGCTTCGAGGTGAGCATGCTGCTCGCCCAGGACTGCGACGACGGCCGCTGGCACGACCAGGCCGCGAAGCGCTACGCCGACGTCCTGCGCCGCCACGGCGGCCACGACCGGGCCGCCGACCTGCTCACCGGCGCCCTCCGGACCCGCGAGCGGCACTGGGAGGCGCACGTCCTGCGCAGCCTGGGCGACCTGCACACCGACGCCGGCGAACTCGCCGACGGGCAGCGCTTCCTGACCCGGTCGCTGACGCTGTTCGAGCAGATCGGGCACCGGCACGCGGCCGCCTACACCCACCGCAGCCTCGCCGAAGCCCGCCGCCGCGCGGGCGACCCGGCCGGCGCCCGGCGGCACCTGCTCGCCGCGATGGGCGTGTTCCGCGAGCTGCGCGACCGCCGCGGCGCCGGCTACGCCCTGCTCAGCCTCGGGCGGACGCAGGCAGCCGACGGCGCCGTCGCCGAAGCGGTGCGGCTGCTGCGGAGCTCGGCGGGGGTGTTCCGGGAGCTCGGGTTCCCGCTGTGGGAACTGCGCGCGCTGCGCGAACTCAACGCCGTCACCGGCGAATCCCCGGACCGCGACCGCACTCGTGAAGTCTTGGCGAAGATCAGGACCTGACCCGCCGCCCGCCCGGCGCGCGGGGAGTCTCGTTTGGCGAAGTTATGGCCGCCCCGATTTGGCTCGCGGCGTCCGGATCGGCTTACGAGGGAGACAACGCATGCGGGGACAACGGATGCTGGCGCGGGTGGCACTGGGGCTGGCCGCGTCCGCCGCGACGGCGGTGTTCGCGACCATCGGCACCGCGTCGGCGACCGTCGAGGTCACCAAGCTCACCCAGGCGCAGGCCGCGTCGCAGCTGTCCGCGGCCGGGGTGACGCACTCGTCGAGCGGGAACTGCACCACGCGGTCCAACTCGACGTGCACGTCCTACGAACAGATCAACCAGAGCACGGTCGACGGGGTCATCACGCTGAAGCGAGCCAGCGGCTGCGCGATCAACATCACCGGCGGCACCGAGGTCGGCCACGCGTCGGGCACCTACAGCCACTACAACGGCTACAAGGTGGACATCTCGCACAACAGCTGCATCGACTCCTACATCAAGAACAGCTTCTCCTACATCGGCCTGCGCGGCGACGGCTACCCGCAGTGGAAGGCCGGCTCGGGCAACCTCTACTGCGACGAGGGCAACCACTGGGACATCACGTACTACACCTGCGGTTGCTGACGAACCGGGGCCTGCCGGCATCGAGGGCGGCGGGCAGGCCCCGGTTACCGGCCGCGACGGCCGGGTACTCCTCCGGGCGGAGGTGGGAAAATGACATCCACTGGCTCTCCTGCCACCCGGCACCGCACGGCGGTGGCCGGCGCGGCGGCCGGTTTCGTCCTGCTGGCCGGGCTGTACCTGGTCATGGCCCCGTGGATCACCGGCTTCGGCGGGGCGGGCGTCCTCGCGCTGAGCGATACGCTCGTCGGCCTGGTCCTGATCGCGCTGGCGATCGCCCGCACGGCCAGCAGGCGGCTGGCGCTGATCGGCTGGGTGGTCCCGGTCCTCGGTGCCTGGGCCGCCGTTTCGCCGTGGTTGCTCCGGCAGTCCGGCGGGACTTCGCCGACGACCGGCGCCCTGGTCGGGAACGTCGTGGCCGGGCTGGTGGTCGTCGTGGCGGGGGTGGCGCTGGCGCGCCGGGTCAGTTCCTGATCAGCAGCCAGTCGCCCGGGCCGCCGCCCGGGCGGTACGGGCTGTCCGCCCGCTTCGCGACGACACCGGGGAGGCCGTGCTGGCGGCTGGCCCCGGCGACGGCCTCGCCGCCGCCCAGGTAGTAGCGCGGCACCTGCCAGTGCCGGTCCTCGACCGCCAGGCCGTCGAGGAGTTCCCGGCGTTTCGTGTACGGCAGGTCCAGCGTCGCCCGGCCGTCGAGGTGCAGGACGTCGGCGGCGAAGTAGAAGACCGGGCAGCTGGCCTTGAGCCGTTTGGCGGCCGCGCCGTCGGCCCGGCGGCGCTCTTCGAGGCCGTCCGGGTACGGCTTGCCGTCCTTCACCACGACGACTTCGCCGTCCAGCAGCACTTCCGTCGACCCGAACTGTTCGCCGAGCTTGTGCAGCTCGGGGTACCGGCCGGTGACGTCGGCGCCGGTCTCGTCGTGCGCGGTGACGCGGCCGCCGCAGACCAGCAGCATCGTGCGCAGGCCGCCCCAGGCGAATTCGTAGGCCCACTCGTCGTCGTCCGGCGGCAGCCCGCCGGGCACGGCCGTCATCGGCTCGAGGAACTCTGGCGCGTCTTCGTGGCCCGGTTCGGCCGGGTCGAGGCGCCGCAGGGTCCAGTCGCGGGCGTCCTCGTCGTGCCGGTTGGTGAACAGGTACTTGCCGCGCGCCCGTTCGCCGTGGAAGACCACCTCGACCTTGTGGTCGTTCCAGTGCAGGGTTTCGTACTTCCCGGTGTCCCACACGGTCATCCGGCCACCGCCGTACTCGCCGGCCGGGATCTCGCCGGAGAAGGTGAGGTATTCCATGGGGTGGTCTTCGGTGTGCACCGCCAGGCGCGGCACGCCGGGGGAGAGCGGCAGGCCCTTCGGCACCGCCCACGACACGAGCACGCCGTCGCGTTCCAGCCGGAAGTCCCAGTGCAGCCGGGTGGCGTGGTGTTCCTGGATGACGAAGAGGTCGTCGTCGCCGGGGACGGGCGGGCCGTCCGGCCACGGTTCGGAGGTGCGGTCGCGGGCCCGCTTGCCGCGGTATTCCTCGAGTTTGTCCGCCATGGGTGCCCCAGTACCCCTTCCGCTTCCGGAGCGTCCAGGGTACCGGGGCGAACCTTCAGTCGGTTTCCGCCATGGCTTCGGCGAACTGCGCCGCGTACAGCCGCGCGTACGCACCACCGCTGTGCAGCAGCGTTTCGTGGTCGCCGTGCTCGACGATCTGCCCGTGCTCCATCACGAGGATCACGTCCGCGTCGCGGATCGTCGACAGGCGGTGCGCGATCACGAAGCTGGTGCGGCCGCTGCGCAGCTCGTTCATCGCCCGCTGGATCAGCACCTCGGTGCGGGTGTCGACCGAGCTGGTCGCCTCGTCCAGGATGAGGATGACCGGCTTGGCCAGGAACGCCCGCGCCACCGTGATCAGCTGCTTCTCGCCCGCGCTGACCGTGCCGCCCTCGTCGTCGAGCACCGTGTCGTACCCGTCCGGCAGGGTCCGGACGAACCGGTCCACGTACGTCGCCTGGGCCGCCTGGACGATCTCCTCGCGGCTCGGGTCGTCCGCGCCGTAGGCGATGTTCTCCGCGATCGTGCCGCCGAACAGCCACGCGTCCTGCAGCACCATGCCGGTCTGGTCGCGCAGTTCCTCGCGGTTCATCTTCGCGATGTCCACGCCGTCGAGCGTGATCCGCCCGCGGTCGAGTTCGTAGAACCGCATGAGCAGGTTGACCAGCGTCGTCTTCCCCGCCCCGGTCGGGCCGACGATCGCCACCGTCTGCCCGGGTTCGACGGTCAGCGACAGGTTCTCGATCAGCGGCTTCTCCGGCAGGTAGCGGAAGGAGACGTCCTGGAACTCGACGCGCCCGTGCACCACCGGCGGCCGCTCGGGGTTCGCCGGCTCCGGGGCCTGCTCCTCGGCGTCGAGCAGCGCGAACACCCGCTCGGCCGAGGCGACACCCGACTGCAGCAGGTTCGCCATGCTGGCGATCTGCGTCACCGGCTGGCTGAACTGCCGCGAGTACTGGATGAACGCCTGCACCTCGCCGAGGGTCAGGCTGCCCGACGCGACGCGCAGCGCGCCGATCACCGCCACCAGCACGTAGCTGAGGTTGCCGATGAACATCATCGCCGGCTGGATCATCCCGGAGATGAACTGCGCCCGGAAACTCGCCTGGTAGAGCGTTTCGTTCTGCTTGTCGAAGATCGCCGCGGACTCGTCGCGGCGGCCGAACACCTTGACCAGCGAGTGCCCGGTGTACATCTCCTCGACGTGCGCGTTGAGCTTCCCGGTCGTCGACCACTGCTTGATGAAGTTCGGCTGCGCCCGCTTGCCGATCTTCGCCGCCACGACCGCCGACAGCGGCACCGTGAGCAGCGCGATCGCGGCCAGCAGCGGCGAGATCAGGAACATCATGATCAGCACGCCGATCACCGTCAGCAGCGACGACACGATCTGCGACAGCGTCTGCTGCAGCGACATCGCCAGGTTGTCGATGTCGTTGGTGACGCGGGACAGCACCTCGCCGCGCGGCTGGCGGTCGAAGTACTTCAGCGGCAGCCGCGCGAACTTCTCCTCGACCTCCTGGCGCAGCCGGTACACCGCGTGCTGCACCAGGGTCGTCGTCAGCCGGGCCTGGATCAGGCCGAAGAACGACGAGATGACGAACAGCGCCAGCACGGTCAGCAGGATCTGCCCGACCCTGTCGAAGTCGATGCCGACGCCGGGCACGAGGTCGACCCGGCTGTAGATGTCGGCGAGCGTGCCGTCGCCGCGGGCCCGCAGGCCGGCGACGATCTGCTCCTTGGTGACCCCCGGCGGCACCTGCTTGCCGAGCACGCCGGCGAGGATGGCGTCGGTGGCCTGGCCGAGGATCTTCGGCCCGATCACGGTCAGCGCGACGCTGGCGGCGCCAAGCACGAAGACGCCGACGAGGGCGGCCCGCTGCGGTTTGAGCAGCTGCAGCAGCCGCTTGAGCGAGCCCTTGAAGTCCAGGGCCTTCTCCGGCGGCGCGCCGCCACCCATGAACCGGGCCCCGGGCCCGGCGGCCGCGGCCCCGGTGTTCCGGTGCCGCTGGGCCGTCGGGCGTTCCCCGGTGTCGGTGACGGCGGCCTTGGGCGATTCCGTCGTGCTCACGCCGCCTCCTGCTCGGTCAGCTGGGACAGGACGATCTCCCGGTAGGTTTCGTTGCCGTCCATGAGTTCGTGGTGGGTGCCGGTGCCGACGACGCGGCCCTCGTCGAGGACGATGATGCGGTCGGCGCCCCGGATCGTGCTGACCCGCTGCGCCACGATGACCACCGTCGCGTCCGCCGTCTCCGAGACCAGCGCGCGGCGCAGGGCCGCGTCGGTCGCGTAGTCCAGCGCCGAAAACGAGTCGTCGAACAGGTAGATCTCCGGCTTGTGCACAAGCATCCTGGCGATCGCGAGCCGCTGCCGCTGGCCGCCCGAGACGTTCGTGCCGCCCTGGGCGATCGGCGCGTCGAGGCCCTCGGGCATCGCTTCGACGAAGTCCTTGCCCTGGGCCACTTCCAGCGCGTGCCACAGCTCTTCGTCGGTCGCGTCCGGGTTGCCGTAGCGCAGGTTGCTCGCCACCGTCCCGGCGAACAGGTACGGCTTCTGCGGCACGAGCCCGACCGCGCGGGCGAGCACCGCCGGGTCGAGGTCGCGGACGTCGACGCCGTCGACCTTCACCGTGCCGGCGGTGGCGTCCATCAGCCGGGGGATCAGGTTGAGCAGCGTCGTCTTGCCGGTGCCGGTCGAGCCGATCACGGCGGTGGTCTCACCCGGCCGCCCGATCAGCGAAATGTCGCACAGCACCGGCTTTTCCGCGCCGGGGTAGCGGAACTCCACACCGGACAGTTCCAGGTGCCCGTGCACCGCGCCCGGGCGGATCGGCGTCACCGGCGGGCGCACGCTCGACTCGGTGTCCAGCACCTCGCTGATCCGCTCGGCGCTGACCTCCGCGCGCGGCACCATCATGAACATGAACGTGGCCATCATGACGGCCATCAGGATCTGCAGCAGGTACGACAGGAACGCCGTCATGGCCCCGATCTGCATGCTGCCGGAGTCGATCCGCTGGCCGCCGAACCACAGCACCGCGACGCTGGAAACGTTCATCACCAGCATCACGATCGGGAACATCAGGGCCATCAGCCGCCCGACCCGCAGCGAAACCGTCAGCAGTTCGTCGTTGGCGGCGTCGAAGCGCTGCCGCTCGTGCTTGTCGCGCACGAACGCCCGGATGACCCGGATGCCCATGATCTGCTCGCGCAGGATCTGGTTGATGCGGTCGATCCGGACCTGCATCAGCCGGAACGCGGGCCGCATCTTGGCGATGATGAACCCGACCGAGACCGCGAGCACGGGCACGATCACCAGCAGCAGCGACGACAGCGGCACGTCGAGGTTCAGCGCCAGGATGATGCCGCCGACGCACATGATCGGCGCGGACACCATCAGCGTCAGCGTCATCAGCACCAGCATCTGGACCTGCTGGACGTCGTTGGTGGTGCGGGTGATCAGCGACGGCGTGCCGAACTGGCCGACCTCGCGGGCCGAGAAGTCCTGCACCCGGTGGAAGACCCCGGCGCGGATGTCGCGGCCGATCGCCATCGCCGTGCGCGCGCCGAAGTAGACCGCGCCGATCGAGCCGGCGATCTGGGCCAGCGTGACGGCGAGCATCACCGCGCCGATCCGCAGGATGTAGCCCATGTCGCCCTTGATCAGGCCGTTGTCGACGATGTCGGCGTTCAGCGTCGGCAGGTAGAGCATGGCGATCGTCTGCACCAGCTGGAGCACGACGATCACCCACAGCGTGCCCCGGTACGGGCGCAGGTGGCTGCGCAGGAGCTTGACTAGCACAACGGTTCCCCCAGTGGAGTGGTGGTGGTGTTCGGGTCGGGTTTTCCTTCGGTGCCACCGGTCAGGGTCGGCATCCCGGCGGCCAGCTCGTCCAGCAACCGCTCCAGGGTCGGCAGGAGCGGTTCGCCTTCGCTCGTGAACCAGTTGACGAAGGCGACGCGGACGGCGCTTTCCACCGAGGAGGCCATCAGGCGGCACAGCAGGTGGTCCACACCGCCCACCCGTTTCGCGATCGTCTCGGCGAGGACCCGCTCGACCGCCGCGTGGGCGTTCAGGAACTCGCCCCGCAGCATGAGCTGGCCCATCAGCTCCCGGATACGGGCAACATACGCGCGATCCGGCTCGCCTTCACGCGAATATTGCTCGAGTACGGCCTGCTTGACGGACTCCCACAGCGGTTCGCCCGCCGGGCGGGCGAGCAGGGCCTCGCGCATCCCCTCGTGGCGGTCGACGACCACGGCGCAGACCGCCTGCTCCTTGCTGGAGAAGTAGTTGTTGAATGTGCGGGGGGAGACGCCCACCTCGGTGGCGATGTCCTCCACCCGGACGTTCTCCAGCCCGCGCTCCAGCGTGAGCCGCAGCGCGGCCTGCGCGAGCGCCCGGCGGGCCTCGCGCTTCTTCCGCTCCCGCAGGGTCAGCTTCGGGAGTTCGTCCGGCGGCATGTGCAGAGTGTAGCGAAAATCTTGCGTGCCACGCAAAAAATTGCGTGGCACGCAAAGTTGGGATGAATCGGACACGGCCCGGGTTTCCCTGCGAGGGCCTGCTTCAGCTGCGGGTTCGCCGGCCGTGTGCGCTCTGTTGCGGGGTGCAAAATGCAAAATTGAACCGAATGGCCTAATCCACTGCGCTCACCAGCAGCGACGCTCCGAAATCACGATCACGCAGGGCAATCGTGCGGGGACCGGCTGTGGACATCCCACGAACCTTTCTGCTTGCATGTGCCGCGTCGCCGCCGGGGGTCGGCGCCGCACCGTCGTTTCGCGCACTCGAGCAAGGAAGAAGTGGGACCACATGGCGAGCCGGGCCCGGGAACTCCTGGATCGATCACGCGTCCTGCTGGACCGTTCGCGCGTGGCCGCCGCGCAGTTCCTCACCGCGCCCCCGAAGCACCCGGGGTACGCGCCCCCGGCCGGGCCGGCCATCACGGAGCTGCCGCCGCCGGTGGCGCCGGGCGGCGAAGGCGTGCTGGCCGAGATCTGCGCGAGCGTCGCCCTGCGTGACCTGAACCTGCTCGACCAGCTCCTCGCCCGGCTGGAGGAGCTGGAGGCGGGGGAGGAGGACCACCACCGCCTCGCCGAGCTCTACCAGCTCGACCACCTCGCCACGCGGCTGCGACGCAACGCCGAGAACCTGCGGGTGCTCGCCGGCCAGGACACCGCCGACGACGCCGCCCGCGCGACCTCGGTGCTCGACCTGATGCGCGCGGCGATGTCCTCGATCAACCACTACGCCCGGATCACCATCGGCCGCGTGGTCAACCTCGGCGTCGTCGGCTTCGCCGCCGAAGACCTGGGGCGGGTGCTGGCGGAGCTGTTCGACAACGCCGCCAACCAGTCCTCGCCGAGCTCGCCGGTGCACGTGAGCGCGCACCTGACCGAGCAGGGCAGCGTCCTCGTCCGGATCGAGGACGAGGGCATCGGCATCCCCGCCGACCGCGTCGGGGACCTCAACGCGCGGCTCGCGGCGGGCGGCGACCTCGACGACGCCTCGGCGCGGCACATGGGCCTCGCCGTGGTCGCCCGCCTCGCCGCCCGGCACGGCGTCACCGTGCGGCTCGACCGGCGCAGCCCGCACGGCACGGTGGCCACCGTGCTGCTGCCCACCGGCGTCGTGACCGAGCTCGCCGAGCACGCCTGGTCGGGTACGCGCACCGTTTCCGTGCGGGGCGGGGCCCCGGACGGTGCCGCGGCCGGCGAACCGGGCCAGGGCGGCCACGAGCCGGCCGCCACCGGCGAGCTGCCGCGCCGCCGCGGGCGGGACGAACCGGCGCCGGCGCCACTGCGGCCCACCCCGCGGCCGCGGCCGGTCGAGCGGGCCGTCGGCGGGACCACGGCGAACGGCCTGCCGCGCCGCGTGCCCGGCAGCATCCGCGGCGCCGCCCCGGAACCGGCCCCACCGCCTCCGCCGCCACCCGGGGACGGCCCGGCGGCCGGCCACGAGCAGCTGCTCGCCGACCTCGGCGCGTTCGCCGACGGCGAGCAGGCCGCCCTCGCGGAGCACCGCACCCGGCAGGACGAGACGCCCGGAGGAACCACCCGGTGAGCACGCCCCAGCCGGCCACGGCGAACTTCACCTGGCTGCTCGACGACTTCGTCCGGAAGGTCCACGGCGTCAGCCACGCGCTGATCATGAGCGTGGACGGGTTTCCGCTCACCGCGTCGGACTCGGTCGGCGAGGCCGAGGCCGAACAGCTGGCCGCGATCGCCAGCGGCCTGCTCTCCCTCGCCGGCAACAGCGCCGCGCTGTTCGGGAAGGGCAGCTGCGAGCAGATCATCATCCGGCTCACCCACGGCTACTTCCTGTTCATGGGCATCGGTTCCGGTGCCGGGCTCGCGGTGCTGACCGCGGGCGAGGCGGACATGAAGGTGGTCGCCTACGAGATGACCCAGTTCATCACCAACGCCGGGCACGCGCTCACCCCCGAGGTGCGCGCGGAGCTGCGGCAGGTGCTGACCGCGCGCCGGCCCCGGACGTGACGCCCGTGCCGCACAAGGATGTGAATGCCGTGTCCACACCGGACACCCCGTTGCTGCGCCGGAGCCGCCGCATCCGCGCGTACGCGCTCACCGGCGGTCGCACCGGCACCCGCTTCCAGCTGCTGGTCGAGACGCTCGTGTCGGTGCCGGAGTACGACCCGGCGCTGAGTGACACGCTGATGCCGGAGTCGCGCTCGCTCTACGAACGCGCCCGGGTGCGGTGCTCGATCGCCGAGCTCTCGGTCGGCTTGGACCTGCCGCTGGGTGTGGTGCGGGTGCTGATCGGCGACCTCGCCGCCCAGGGTGCGGTGTTCGTGCACCCCACCGCGCACGCCTACCACCACGACACCAACGTGCTCGAGAGGATCCTTGATGGGCTCAAGCGGCTCCCCGCCTGAGGGCGATCTGCTGACGATCTCCGCGAAGATCGTCGTCGCCGGGGGCTTCGGTGTCGGCAAGACCACCTTCGTCGGTGCGGTGTCGGAAGTGCCGCCGATGAGCAACGAGGCGTGGATGACCGAGGCCGGGGCGGGCATCGACGAGATCCCGCCCGGCGGCAAGTCGACCACGACCGTGGCGATGGACTTCGGCCGGATCACCCTGCGTCCCGACCTGCTGCTGTACCTGTTCGGCACGCCGGGGCAGGCGCGGTTCTGGTTCCTGTGGGACGACCTGAGCCGGGGCGCGCTCGGCGCGGTCGTGCTGGTCGACACCAGCCGGATCGACGAGTCGTTCGCGGCGATCAACTACTTCGAGAACGACTCGGAACTGCCGTTCGTGGTGGCCGTCAACCAGTTCGAGGGCAAGCCGGTGCACGACCTCGACGAGGTGCGCGACGCCCTCGCCCTCGACCCGGCCGTCCCGCTGGTGACCTGCGACGCCCGCGACCGCGCGTCGACGATCGCCACCCTGACCGAGCTGGTCGGCCACACGCTGTCGCTGGCGGTGCTCTCCGGCCCGGCGGGCCGCGAGCTGGCCGCCAGCACCCCGCACGCCTGAACCCCGGAAGGTGAAGAGCTCCATGCGCAAGGTCCTGGTGGTGGGTGCCGGGCAGTCCGGGCTGCAGCTGGCCCTCGGGCTGCAGGCGAAGGACTACGACGTCACGGTGATGTCCGCGCGGACGCCGGAGGAGATCCGGCACGGGCGGGTGATGTCGACGCAGTGCATGTTCCACGACGCCCTGCAGCACGAGCGGGACCTCGGAATCAACCTGTGGGAGGCCGAGACGGTGAACGTCGAGGGCCTCGGTGTCTCGGTGGCGGCGCCGGACGGCGGCCGCGCGCTCGACTGGTTCGCCGAGCTCGACCACCCGGCGCAGTCGGTCGACCAGCGGGTGAAGATGGCCGGCTGGCTCGAGCTGTTCGAGGACCGCGGCGGCAAGCTCGTCATCCACGGCGTGATGACGTCCGAACTGGACGCGCTGTCGCGCCTTTACGACCTGGTCGTCATCTCGGCGGGCAAGGGCGAGCTGGTCCAGCTGTTCGACCGGGTGCCGGAGCGCTCGCCGTACACCCGGCCGATGCGCGCGCTGTCCCTGGTCTACGCGCACGGGGTGCAGCGCCGGCCGGAGCACCCGGACAAGCTGGGGGTGCGGTTCAACATCGTCCCCGGCGTCGGCGAGCTGTTCATGATCCCCGCGTACACGCTGAGCGGGAACTGCGACATCCTCTTCTTCGAAGGCGTGCCCGGCGGGCCGCTGGACTGCTTCGACGACCACCCGGGCCCGGACGAGCACTTCAAGCGCGTGCTCGACCTGATGCGGCAGTTCGTGCCGTGGGAGTACGACCGCTGCCGCGAGGCGGAGCTGACCGACGCGAAGGCGACCCTCGCCGGCGGGTACCCGCCGGTGGTGCGGCACCCGGTCGGCACCCTGCCCGGCGGGGCGATCGTGCTGGGCATGGCCGACGTCGTGGTGGCCAACGACCCGATCACCGGGCAGGGGTCGAACAACGCGAGCCACTGCGCGGCGACCTACCTCGACGCGATCGTGGAGCGCGCCGACCGGCCGTTCGACGCGGCGTGGATGGAAGCCACGTTCGAGCGCTACTGGGAGTACGCCCGGCACGTCACCGAATGGACGAACGCGCTGCTCCTGCCGCCGCCCCCGCACGTGCTCCAGATCCTCGGGGTGGCGGGGCAGAACCCGGCCGTGGCGCGGCGGTTCGCCAACGGATTCACCGACCCGGCGGACTTCCAGCACTGGTTCATGGACCCCGCACTCTGGGAGAAGTACCTGGCAGAGGTCTAGATCAGACTGTCGCCGACGGACGATCCGGGCTACGGTTGTCACGTAGCGTGAAGGCGGCAGGCTGGTCTACCGGAGGTACGTGGCATGCGGGCGATGTGGAAGGGCTCGGTGTCCTTCGGGCTGGTCAGCATCCCGATCCAGCTGTACGCGGCCACCGAGAACAAGAACGTCTCCCTCCGGCAGGTGCACGAGGCCGACGGCGGCCGCATCCAGTACAAGCGGTTCTGCACGATCGACGGCCAGGAGGTGCCCTACGCCGAGATCGCCAAGGGCTACGAGCTGCCCGACGGCGAGATGGTCGTGATCACCGACGCGGAGATGGCCGAGCTGCCGCTGTCCACCCAGCGCACCATCGACGTGCTGGAGTTCGTGCCGCTGGAGTCGATCGACCCGATCCAGTACGACCGGACCTACTACCTCGAGCCGCAGAAGAACGCGGTGAAACCGTACGTCGTGCTGCGGGACGCGCTGCACAAGTCGAGCCAGGTGGCCATCGCCAAGGTCGCGGTCCGGCAGCGGGAGAGCATGGCGGTGCTGCGGGTGCACGCCGACGTCCTGGTGATGACGACCATGCTGTGGCCGGACGAGGTCCGCGAACCCGACTTCCCGTTCCTGCGCGACGACCCGCCGCAGATCCGGCCGCAGGAGCTGACCATGGCGGGGTCGCTGATCGACTCGCTGGCCGAGCCGGTGTTCGAGCCGGAGAAGTACCACGACCACTACCGCGAGGCCCTCGAAGAGATGATCGAGGCGAAGGTCGCCGGCGACGAGACGACCAAGCCGGCGGCGGTCACCGCCAAGGCCGACGTCGTGGACCTGATGGCCGCGCTCCAGGCCAGTGTGGACGCCGCGAAGAAGTCGCGGCAGTCCGCCTCAGAGGGGTCCGCTGCGGCCGAGGCGTCCGATGCGTCCGAAGAGGACGAGAAGCCGGCGAAGGAGAAGCCGGCCGCCCGCAAGCGGGCGCCGAAGTCCGCCTGAGCCGCTCGGACGGGTGGTTGTGCCGACACGCCGCCCGGCTACCGCGCCCCCGTGCCCGCCGGTTCTACCGTGGGGGAGGAGCGCGGAAAGGCGGTGCGGACATGGAGTGTGCTTCCTGCGACGCCGGGATCGACCACTGCCACGGCACGCTGGTGGTGCATCCGGACGTCGGGTTCGCCGAGTGCACCGAACCGGCCTGCGGGGACGGTGATCGGATCCGGCACGCGCTGATCGTCGACTGCCAGGGTGTCGGCGGCGGGTGCGGCTGCACCGGCACGCCACTGAAACCCCTGCTGCGCCAGGCTTCCTGAGCCTTCGCGGCGTAAGAAGCTTGTCAAGACGGTCACACGATCGTGTATGCAGCTGTGTACAGCAGCTTGGCGATGTGCTAACACTAACGAGGTCCTTCGGCTCTCCCTCCCCCTCGGAGCCGGAGGACCCTTTTCGTTTCGCCGTCGGGGCAGCGGAATCGCTCGCGGATTCACGGCGGAATTTGCGCTGCCCTTACCTTTCGCCGGTTGCGGCGGTCCGGCCGGTAACGGCCGAACGGCCTGGCGCGGCCGGCAGTGCTGCCGGTCGCGCCAGGCCGTGGCGGGGTCTCGGGATCAGTACCAGTGCGCCCGGCCACCGATCCGGCGGCCGGTGCCGCCCAGGATGGCCAGTGCCACGCCGGCCACCGCGAGAATGATACCGATGGTGTACAGCACCGGGATGCCCACGATGAACCCGATGACGAGGAGAATCACACCGAGAATGATCACTTGACACACTCCTTCGCATGAGACCCGGCCCGGCTCCGTGCCGTCCGGGCGGATGCGCTCTCGCCGGGAGGATGGCCAGTTTCCCGATAAACCAAACTACGGCGAATGGAGCAATCTCGGATCAGTACCGGTAGTGATCGAGCTTGTACGGCCCTTCGACGTCGACGCCGATGTATTCCGCCTGCGCCTTCGTCAGCTTGGTGAGTTTCACACCGAGTGCGTCGAGGTGCAGCCGGGCCACCTTTTCGTCGAGGTGCTTCGGCAGCCGGTGGACGTCGGTGGCGTACTCGCCGGGCTTGGTGAACAGCTCGATCTGCGCGATGGCCTGGTTGGTGAAGGAGTTCGACATCACGAACGACGGGTGCCCGGTCGCGTTGCCCAGGTTCATCAGCCGGCCCTCGGAGAGCACGATGATCGCGTGGCCGTCCGGGAACGTCCACTCGTGCACCTGCGGCTTGATCTCCCTCTTCACCACGCCGGGCAGCTTCGCCAGGCCGGCCATGTCGATCTCGTTGTCGAAGTGCCCGACGTTGGCGACGATCGCGTTGTGCTTCATCCGGCCCATCTGCGCGGCCGAGACGATGCCGAAGTTGCCGGTGGTGGTGATGAAGATGTCGGCCTGCTCGACGACGTCGTCCAGTTCCACGACGTCGAGGCCGTCCATCGCCGCCTGCAGCGCGCAGATCGGGTCGATCTCGGTGACCGCGACCCGGGCGCCCTGGCCGCGCAGGGCCTCCACCGCGCCCTTGCCGACGTCGCCGTAGCCGCAGACGACGACGCGCTTGCCGCCGATCATCACGTCGGTGGCCCGGTTCAGTCCGTCCACAAGGGAGTGCCGGATGCCGTACTTGTTGTCGAACTTGGACTTCGTCACGGAATCGTTGACGTTCATCGCGGGGAAGAGCAGCTCGCCGTCCTTGGCGAGCTTGTAGAGCCGCTTGACGCCGTTGGTGGTCTCCTCGGTGACGCCGCGGATCTCCTTGGCCATCCGGGTGAACCGGTCGCCGTCGGCGGCGAGGCTCGCGCGGAGGGTGTCGAGGATGATCCGGAACTCCTCGGGGTCCTCTTCGGACGGCTGCTGGACGGCGCCCGCGGCTTCGAACTCGACTCCCTTGTGGACGAGCAGGGTGGCGTCGCCGCCGTCGTCGAGGATCATGTTCGGGGCCTGGCCGCCGGGGAAGGCGAAGAGCTGGTCGGTGCACCACCAGTACTCTTCGAGCGTCTCGCCCTTCCAGGCGAACACCGGCGTGCCCGCGGGGGCGTCGACGGTGCCCTCCGGGCCGACGACGACCGCGGCGGCGGCCTCGTCCTGGGTGGAGAAGATGTTGCAGGACACCCAGCGCACCTGGGCGCCGAGCGCCACCAGGGTTTCGATGAGCACGGCGGTCTGCACGGTCATGTGCAGCGACCCGGCGATGCGGGCGCCCTTCAGCGGCTGCGCGGCGGCGTATTCGCGGCGGATCGCCATCAGGCCGGGCATCTCGTGCTCGGCCAGCCGCAGCTGGGTGCGGCCGGCGTCGGCGAGGGTGAGGTCGGCCACGGCGAAGTCGAGGCCGTTTCGGGTCTGCAGTTTGTCACTCATTCTTCGGTGCACTCTCCGGATTCGTCGACGGAACGCTCGAGAGGCGCGAAGTTCTTGCGGACAAAGAAAAAGGCACCTCCCTCGCGGGAGGCGCCCTTGCAGTCGTGGTCGGCGGGCCGAGCGTGGCGGAAGGATTTCCGTCGCAGCGCCTCTCGGCCCGGCACCAGGATGGCAAAGCGGCCGCGAGGCTGTCAAGCGAGCGAGCGCGCCATGAGAACGTCGTCGACGTCGGCGCCGTCGATGCGGAATTCGCCCCGCAGCACGCCTTCCACGACGAACCCGCACCGTTCGTAGACCCGCCGGGCGCCGGCGTTGGGGCCGAGCACTCGCAGCGTCACCTTGCGGGCCCCGCGCCGCCGCGCCTCGGCCACGGCGGCCTCGACGAGCCGCCCCGCGATCCCGAGCCGGCGGCGGTCCGGGTCGACGGCGAGCCCGTCGAGCACGCGGACGTGCCGGTGGGCGGGGACGCCGAACCCCTCGCCGAGTCGCACGTACCCGGCGACCACCCCGTCGTGCTCGGCGACGAGGACGTCCTCGGGGCGCGTGCCGTCGTCGAAGAACGGCGTGCCGGCCGGGGGCGCCGGGGCGGGGGAGACGGCCGGGGTCCAGGTGCGCTCGTCGATCTTCGCGAGCGCGGCTTCGTCGTCTTCGCGGGCGGGTCTGGTGGTGATCACCGGCTCAGTGTGTCCCACGCCTGATCGAGGAGGCTCGCGATTTTCGCCGGGTCGCGGTTGCCGTCGGCGCCGAGGCTGCGGACGGCCACGGTGAGGCCCGGTCCGGTGCGCTGGCAGTTCGTGACGAAGGACAGCTCCGGGTCGGGCGCCGACCCGGGTGCGGCGGGATCGTTGTGCACCAGGCACTGCACGGCGCCGACGCGCACGAGCTCGGTGCCCGGCTTGGCCACGCCGAGCGCCTGAGGGTCCTCGTACGTGGCGATCAGCTCCGGAGAGGCCGCGCGCACGGCGGTCAGCTGGAGGCCGCGGAGCAGCCGGTCGTCCCGGTACTCCTGCACGACGGCGGCCGCCCCGCCGTAGGCCGCCGACACGCGGGCGCCGGTCTCCCGGTCGGCCTTTCCGACGCGGGCGATCTGGGCCTGGCCCCGGACGTTGTCGATCTTCGCGACCGCGTCCTCGGTCCGGCCGAGCTCGCCCAGCGCGGCGGGCGCGGCCAGCGGCCGTCCGTCCGGCTCCGCGCCACTCCGGCTCGTCACCAGCCACGGCACGCCGACCAGGAGGGCGCCGGTGAGGAGGCCGGCCAGGCCGGTGAATGCGGGCCGGGTGAGCAGGGGCCGGGGCTTCGGATCCGGCGGGAAGGCTGCGGTCATCCGGAAAGGATGGCGCAGCCGGGATCGGCCGGGAAGGGTCTTCCGGCCCCGGCGTCACAAGAGGTGTGCGCGCCGCCAGAGGCCCTCGGAGCGGCCGCCGATCAACCCGGCCTCCCGCAGGAACGGCACGATCTTCTCCGCCATCCAGCGGCGCGTCTCGTGGAAGTGCGGGTTCGCCAGCGCCGCGGCGCGGCCCTCGCGCGGCGCGATGCCGACGCTGCGGTAGATCCGGGCGTCCACCATGCTGTCGATCACGCCGAACGCGACCAGCGCCGTCCGCAGCCGGTGCCGCTGCAGGGCCGCCTTCGACAGCTTCGGCGTCTCCCGCAGCACCTCCTCCTTCGCGAACCGGACGTGCCTCGCCTCCTCGACCACGTGGATGCGGTTGACCGAGCGGATCAGCGGCTGGATGCCGTCGTCGTCCATCATCGACCGCTGGAGCCGGTCGGTGGTCTCCTCCGCGACCAGCACGCTGGCGAACATCGACGGCCCGGCGGCGGTCGCGCCGAACACCTTCGCGGCGCGGTGCACCGCCTTCGGGACGCCGTAGCGCGGGACGCCGAGCCGCTCGGCGGTGCGGGCGAACATCACCGAATGCCGGGTCTCGTCGCCGATCTCGGTCATCGCGTACTGGGCGTGCTCGGTGCGCGCGTCCAGGTCGAAGACGTACCGGGCCAGCAGCTGCATCAGGACGATCTCGAACCACAGGCCGACGCTCATGATGCTGGCGATCTCGTGCTTGGACAGCTCGATCCGCTGCTCCGGGGTCAGTTTCGCCCAGAGGTCCGTGCCGTAGAGGGAGACGCGCTCGAGCGGCATGTACGCCTTGCCCTCGGCGAGCGGCGCATCCCAGTCGATGTCGACATACGGGTCGTAGGAGTTCTTCGCGGAGCTCTTGAGCAGGCGAGCCGCGGTGACGTCCCGGTCCTGGGCCTCGACGCCCATGGCGGCCTCCGAAAGTAGGGGGTACGCGATGTACTAGCTACTTCGGGAGCGTACACCGCCTGGGGCGGTCCTGAGTAGGCTTCCGCCGTGACCAAGGTCGACGGACGGGCCGCGCGCTGGGCGGGCCAGCAGGAGCGGCGGCGCGCCGAATTCGTCGACGCGGCCCTGGCGGCCATCGCCGAGCACGGCCCGGACGTCTCGACCGAGCAGATCGCCGAACGCGCCGGCGTCGCCCGCACCCGCCTCTACCGGCACTTCGACGGCGCGGCGGACCTCCGCCGGGCGATCGCGCAGCGGGCGGCCGAGCTGGTGACGGCCGACCTGGCGCCGCTCTGGCACCCGGAGGGCTCGCCGAACGAGATGATCTCGACGGTGATCTCGACGCACCTGCGCTGGCTGACCGAGCACGCCGCCCTGCACCGCTACCTCGCCCGCGGGGTACCGGACGGCCCGGACGTCCGCGGCGCGATCGCCCGCCACCTCAGCGGCCTGTTCACCGGCTACCTGACGGCGTTCGGGCTGGACCCGGCCCCGGGCGACACGATCGCGTTCGGCCTGGTCGGCTACGTCGAATCGGCGACGACCCGCTGGCTCGACCACCCGGGCGCGCTCACCCTGCCCCAGCTGACCGGTCAGCTCACCGGCACGATCTGGGCGATGCTGGACCACACGCTGCGCGCCGGCGGGGTGACCCTCGACCCGGACCGCCCCCTGCCCCTCCCGGACGAGGTCTCCCGCGGCCCGTCGTGAGTGGTAAGGCGGGTTCTAACTCGCCTTACCACTCACGACTCCTCGCGCGGGAACTCGGCCCGGACGCCCAGCAGGCGCACCGCGCGGGTCAGGGTGAACATGCCCAGGACCTCCTGTGCCGCCCGGTCGATCGCGGCCGCGTCCGACGTCGGTTCCGGCAGCGTGATGCTGTGCGTGTGGGTCATGAACGGCACGAACCGCACCTTGACCGCGACCCGCGCCGCCGGACGACCCTCGTCGAGCACGTCCTGGGCGACGCGCTTCGCCAGCACCGAGACCTCCGCCGCCATTTCCGCCGGGTCCGCCAGGTCGCGCTGGAACGTCGTCTCGCGGCTGCGGGAGCGCGCCACCCACGGCGTCGCGCTGACCTCGGCGTCGCTGATGCCGCCGCCGAGCAGCCGCAGCCAGGGGCCGGTCTTCGGGCCGAACCGCGCGGCGAGCTCTTCCGGGTCCGCGCCCGCCAACTCGAAAACGGTGTGGATGCCCAGTTCAGCGAGCTTCTTCGCCGTCTTGCCGCCGATGCCCCACAGCGCGTCGGTCGGGCGGGCCGCCATCACCTCCCACCAGTTCTCCTGCGTCAGCCGGAAGATCCCGCCCGGCTTGCCGAACCCGGTGGCGAGCTTCGCCCGCAGCTTGTTGTCGCCGATCCCGACCGCGCACGACAACCCCGTCTCGCGCGCCACCGCCTCCTTGATCGACACCGCGAGCGCCTCCGGGTCGGTGGTGTCCGCGGCGACGAAGGCCTCGTCCCAGCCGAGCACCTCGACGACCACCGGCAGCTCCCGCACCGCGGCCATCACGCGCGCCGACACCTCGAGGTAGGCGTCCGGGTCGCTGGGCAGGAAGACCGCGTCCGGGCAGCGCTTGGCGGCGATCCGCAGCGGCATGCCGGACTGGACGCCGAACTCGCGGGCCTCGTACGACGCCGTCGCGACGACGGCGCGTTCGCCCGGATCACCGTTGCCGCCGACCACGACGGGCTTCCCGCGCAGCTCGGGGTGGCGGGCGATTTCGACCGCGGCGATGAACTGGTCGAGGTCGACGTGCAGGACCCACTTCACCCCGCCAGTCTGCCTCAGATCGTCAGGGGCGGTGCCGCGCCACGTGGGTCCAGACGGTGCCGGTGAGGGCCAGGATGCCGCACAGCGTCACCCCGGGGTCGGGCAGCACGAGGCCCAGGACCAGCAGGGTCACGGCGGTGACGTCGAAGACGATCAGGAGGGTGCTGCGGAGCGCGCGCGACTTCGGCCGGCGGCCGTCGCGCAGCGCGGCAGCCAGGTCGGGGTCGCTGAGCTCGAGACTGCGCTCGATCTTCTCGAGCTCGGTGCGGTCGTGGTGACTGAGCATCGGGGCACTCCTTCGGCGCCGAACCCGCCGTGTCGCCGTAGCGAATACCCAATCGTCCTCCTCGCTAACCGCTGAACGTCTTCCGATTTCGTGCTTTTTGCTGGGCCGACCGGGTGATCCGCGCTCCGTGACCGGTCTCGGCCACGTTAAGTTGCTGCGTGAACGTGGCCGGTCACGGCCGGACGGCTGGGGGCGGCCACGTCCTGCAGCCGTGCTCGTGGCCGGTCAGGACCTTCAAGCAAGCGGAGGATTCCATGACCCTGCCCACCGAACCGATCGGCAGCATCCCGCGCCCGGGCTACCTCGTCGAAGGCCTCGGCGAGTTCGCGGCCGGGCGGATCGACGCCGCCGCGCTCGCCGAGCTGGAGAGCCGCGCGCTGGCGGACACCATCCGCCGGTTCGAGGAGACCGGGTCACCGGTGCTGAGCGACGGGGAGCAGGGCAAGCCGAGCTTCGCGACGTACCCGCTGGCCGGGCTCGAGGCGCTGGCACCGGACGGCGTCGTCATCCCGTTCGCCGACGGGCACACCCGGCAGCTGCCACGGCTGACCGCGGGCCCGTTCCGCTACGCGACCCACGCCGATTCGTACCTGACACGGGCGAAAACGCTTACCGAGCGGCCGGTCAAGCAGGCGGTGATCGCCGCGTCGGCGCTCTCGCTGATCTACCCGGCGGACGGGATCGAGGGGTACTCGCAGGAGCAGTTCGTCGCCGACCTGGTGAACGAGGCCGAGGCGGACATCCGGGGCAGCCTCGACGCGGGCGCGGACAGCGTCCAGATCGACTTCACCGAGGGGCGGCTGTCGCTGAAGCTCGACCCGTCGGGCGGCCTGCTGCGGCAGTTCGTCGAGCTCAACAACGCCGTGCTCGACCGGTTCACCGCCGAGGAGCGCGCGAAGATCGGCGTCCACACCTGCCCGGGCGGTGACCAGGACTCGGTGCACAGCCTCGACGTCGACTACGCGGGCCTGCTGCCCGCGCTGTTCGACCTGAAGGCCGGCCGGTTCTTCGTCCAGCTGGCCAGCGAAGCCGACCCCGAGCGCGCGCTGCGGGTGATCGCCGACCACCTGAAGGCCGACCAGCGGGTCTTCGTCGGCGTCACCGACCCGATCGACCCGCGGGTGGAGACGGCGGAAGAGGTCCGCGACCGGGTGCTGACGGCGGCGAAGTACCTCCCGGCCGACCGGCTCGGCACGTGCGACGACTGCGGGTTCTCGCCGTTCGCCGACGACACGTCGACCTCGCGCGACATCGCGTTCGCGAAGATCGCGGCCCGGGTCGAGGGCACGCGCCTGGCGTCCGAAGCCCTCTGAGCGCCGGCGGCGTGGGCCCGGGACCCGGGCTCACGCCGTTTCGGCGGCGACCTTCAGCCCGAGCGCGACGAGCACGCTGCCCAGCACGGCGTCGAGCACCCGCCGGACGCGACCGGCGGCGAAGAACCGCTTCAGCGCCCCGACGACGACGGCGAGGGTGACGAACCACACCACGGTGCCGCCGGTGGCGATCGCGGCCAGTTCGAGGGTCTGCAGGGTGGCGCCGCCGGCGGGGAGGAACTGGGGGAGCAGCGCGAGGAAGTACACGGCCACCTTGGGGTTGAGCAGGTTGGTCACCAGCCCCTGCCGGAAGGCGGCGCCGGCCCCGAGCCGCTCGGCGACGGCGGCGTCCCCGAGATCCCGGTACTCACCGCGGCGCACGGCCAGCCACGCCTTGACCCCGAGCACGACCAGGTAGGCGGCCCCGGCCAGCTTGACGACGGTGAAGGCGATCGCGGACGCGGTGAGCACGGCGGCGACCCCCAGGGCGATCGCCACGACCCAGGCGAAGACCCCGAGCGCGATCCCGAGCCCGGCGGCCATCCCGGCCCGCCGCCCGCCGGCGAGCGCGGAGCGTGTGACGACGACGAAGTCGGGCCCGGGCGACATCGCCCCGAGGACGACGACCAGCAGGAACGAGGCGGCGGTGGTCCCGGGGATCATGACCCCGAGGATACGACCCGGGCGCGACCGGTTTTCGGTGTTCGAATTTGAACTTCGTGTAGGGTCGATCATGTGGGTGACTCCAGGGGCGAGGGCATGACGGCCGAGGTGCGGACGCGGGTGCGGATTCCGCTGCGGCTCGGCGGTGGGCCCGCCGTCGACGCCGAGGCCGTGACCTTCCGGGGGCTGGCCGACGGTGGCGAGCACCTGGCCTTCGTCCTCGGCACCCCCGGTGACGTGCCGCTGGTGCGGCCGCACTCGGAATGCCTCACCGGTGACGTCTTCGGGTCGGCGCGCTGCGACTGCGGCCCGCAGCTGGCCGAGGCCGTCACGCGGATCGCCGAGGCCGGGGGCTACCTGCTCTACCTGCGTCAGGAGGGCCGGGGGATCGGGCTGTACAACAAGCTCGACGCCTACGCCCTGCAGGACGGCGGCCTCGACACCTACGCCGCCAACGCCGCGCTCGGCCTGCCCGAAGACGCCCGCGACTACACCGTCGCCGCGCAGATGCTGGGCGCGCTCGATGTCGGGCGGGTCGATCTGCTGTCCAACAACCCGGACAAGGCGGCGCAGCTGCGGGCGGCCGGTATCGCCGTGCGCGAGCAGGTCCCGACCGGCGTGTTCGCGACCGAGAACAACGTCCGGTACCTGCGCGCCAAGGCCGAGCAGACCGGGCACACGCTGACCCTGCCCGGCCTGGCCAGCTAGGCCAGGCGCTGGGCGGCCGCGGCCGCCGGGCCCGTGGTGAGCTTCTCCAGCAGGCCGATCAGGACGCTCTGTTCCGCCGGGGTCAGTGACGCCGCCCAGGCCTGCTCGCGCGTGTTGTGCTCCTGGTAGGCGTCGGTCACCGCGGTGTGGCCCGCCTCCGTGAGGGCCAGCCGGACCGCGCGGCGGTCGTGGGGCACCTGGGTGCGCGTCACCAGGCCGTCCCGCTCCAGGGTCTTGACCAGCGCCGACACCGCCGCGCGGCTCATCCCGGCCAGGCGGGCCACGTGGCGGGACTCCAGTGGCCCGGCCAGCCACAGCACGAACAGCACCCGGAACCCGCCCCAGCTCCAGCCGCGGGGGCGGTGGACCGTCGACTCCCAGTCGTAGACCAAGGCGCCCGCCAGGCGGTGCAGCGTGAGGCCCAGGCGCATCGCCACCGGGTCGGTCGCGGGCAGCTCGGCCTGCGTCTTGCCGACCGCGTAGTCGACGAACGAGAGGTAGTCGAGGTCGGCCGGTCGGTCCGTCATGCGGCCAGGTTAGGCGAAAGAGGGTTCCCCGCGGGGGCCGGCGGGGCTAGCCTGACCCGAAGTAGTCAATCCTTTGACGATCAAGGAGCGCTCGCCGTGACGAAGAAAGCCTTCGCCTCTTCGGCCGACCTGGCGGAGAAAGCGCAGACCCTGGAAGTCCTCGCCGACGGCGTCTACGCCCTGACCGCCGAGGGCGACCCCAACATCGGCGCGATCGAAGGGGAGGACTTCCTCGTCTGCTTCGAGGCGCTGGCCACCCCCGTCGCGGCCGCCGAGTGGCTCGCGAAACTGCGTGAACACACCGACAAACCCGTGCGCTACCTGGTGCTGAGCCACTACCACGCGGTGCGCGTGCTCGGCGCCTCCGCGTTCGGCGCCGACGTGATCGTCGCGCACGAGAACACCCGCGCCCTGGTCGCCGAGCGCGGCAAGGAGGACTGGGAAAGCGAGTTCGGCCGGATGCCGCGGCTGGCGAAGGGCGCCGAATCGGTGCCCGGGCTGACCTGGCCGACGCTGACCTTCTCCGACCGGCTCACCATCGACCTCGGCGGCGACCGCGGCGACCTCGTGCTGCAGTACTGCGGGCGCGGCCACACCGAGGGCGACCTCGTCGCCTGGCTGCCCCGCGAGCAGATCCTCTACGCCGGCGACCTCGTGGAAGCCGAAGCCGCGCTGTACACCGGCGACGCGTTCCACCGCGACTGGTCCTCGTCCACTTTGGACCGGGTGGCCGCCTTCGGGGCCGAGACGCTGATCGGCGGCCGCGGCGGGGTGAGCCGCGGCCGCGAGGCGGTCGACGCCGCCATCGCACAGACCCGGCACTTCCTGACCACGATGCTGCGCGAGGTCGGCGCGGTCCGCGACGCCGGCGGCACGCTCAAGGAAGCCTTCGAACGCACTCACGCGGCCCTGAACGACCAGTACGGGCACTGGCCGATCTTCGAGCACTGCCTGCCCTTCGACGTCTCGCGGCTGTGGGACGAACTGGGCGGCGTCGAACGGCCGGTGGTCTGGACGGCCGAACGCGACCGCGAAGTCTGGGACCAGCTCCAGGGATGACGGTCGCCGTCCTCGGCAGCGGCCCGGTCGGCCAGACCGCCGCGCTGCTGCTCGCGCGCTGGGGCGTCCCGGTCGTGCTCCTCGACGAGCACGAGGTGCGCGACCCCGTCGGGTCCAAGGCCATCTGCCAGCAACGGGACACCTTGGACGTCTGGGCGTCGCTCGGCGCCGGGTGCCTCGCCGAGGAGGGCCTCACCTGGACGACCGCACGGACGTTCCACCGCGACCGCGAGCTGTTCTCGTTGACGCTGCCCGGCGCGGGGTCCGCGCTCCCGCCGTTCGTCAACCTGTCGCAGGCCCGCGTCGAGGCGGTCCTCGACGAGCTCGTCGCGCGACAGCCGCTGATCGACGTCCGCCGCGGCCACCGCGTCACC
Organism: Amycolatopsis vancoresmycina; assembly: GCF_000716785.1. Classification (GTDB taxonomy): domain Bacteria; phylum Actinomycetota; class Actinomycetes; order Mycobacteriales; family Pseudonocardiaceae; genus Amycolatopsis; species Amycolatopsis vancoresmycina. The sequence goes on along the minus strand of NZ_JNYY01000001.1, from coordinate 1,108,614 downwards.
GGCCTGACCCAGCCCGGCTGCGTCGAAATCCACTGCGAGACGAAGGACGGGCCACGCCGGATCGAGGCCGACTACGCGATCGCCTGCGCGGGCGCGCGCGGCGACACCGTGCGGCGGGCGCTCGGGCAGCACCTCGACGGCGTGTCGTTCCGGGACCTGTTCCTGATCTGCGACATCCGCGCCGACCTGCCCGGCTGGGCGGCCGAGCGGCGGTTCTACTTCGACCCGCCGTGGAACCCCGGCCGCCAGGTGCTCATCCACCCGTGCCCCGGCTCGGAGTTCCGCATCGACTGGCAGGTCCCCGAGGACTACGACCTCACCGCCGAGGAATCGGGCGGCGCGCTCGACCACCGGATCCGGGCGATCGTCGGCGACCGGCCGTACGAGGTGGTCTGGCGCTCGGTGTACCGCTTCCACACGCGGCTGGTGGACCGGATGCGCGTCGGCCGCGTGCTGCTGGCCGGGGACTGCGCGCACCTGGTCGCGCCGTTCGGGGCGCGCGGCCTCAACTCCGGCGTGGCCGACGCGGAGAACGCGGCCTGGAAGCTGGCCGCCGTCCTGCGCGGCGACGCGGGGGAGGAGCTGCTGGAGAGCTACCACGCCGAGCGGCACGCGGCGGCCGTGGAGAACGCGGCCGTCACCACGGCCACGATGGATTTCCTGGTGCCCCAGGACGAGGACCGGCACCGGCGCCGGCTCGACGTCCTCACCCGGGCCGCGGACGACCCGGCGGCCTGCGCGCAGGTCGACTCGGGCCGGCTGGCGGAACCGTTCTGGTACGCGGATTCGCCACTGACCACACCGGACCCGCGGCGGCCGTTCGCCGGACGGCCACCGCGGGGTGCGTTGCCGCCACCGGGACCGGGGGTGCTGCTCCCGGACGTCACCGTCGCGAGTGGACGGTTGCGGGACCTGGCCCGGCAGGGGTTCCTGGTGCTCACGACCCCGGGCGTGCGGGCCGAAGGGGTGCGGTCGGCGGAGATCCCGCCGGGCGGGTCGCTGGGTGCGCGTCCGGGCGAAGCCTGGCTGGTCCGCCCGGACGCGTACGTCGCCGCGGTGCTACGGGTAGGAGACCAGCGGGCTCACCTGGTGCCCGGTGTTCGCGGCGTCACCCGCATCGTTGATGACGTGGGCGATCGTGCCCACGCCGCCGAGTGACACCGAGACGAGGTTGTGGAACCGGACTCCGCTGTTGTTCGGCACCTCGAACGAATGACTGGCCACAATGGACGGGTTGGTGTTGAAGAAGCAGTAGCTGCCCAGGCCCCAGCCTTCGTGGCTGGTCACCGAGTCGGCCACCTTGTACGCCGCCCAGCCCTGCCGCCCGCCGCCGCTGGACCAGGTCGCCTGGTCCGGCGGGTCGTACGGCATTTCGTTCTGGAAGAAGTACGTCCGCCCGCCGTTGCCGTTCCACAGCACCTCGTACTGCTGGTAGTGCTCGACGAACAGGCCGTACATCGTGACGTTGGCGCCGTTGACGACCAGGCCGTTGGCCGCGGTGTTGACGTTCCAGCCGACGCCGTTCGAGTGATCGCCGCGCCACAGCCACATGTGGTCGCCGATGACGTTGTTCGAGTTGACCACCAGCGTCTGGGTGGCCTTCCCGACGGCCGCGCCGCCGATCCGGAAGAACACGTCGTGCAGCGACGTCGGGTCACCCGCGTGGTTGGCGTTCGACCCCGGCTGGCCGATCTGGACGAGCACCGGCGAGTTCACCGCGCCCGCGTCGACCAGCAGCCCGGCGATCTTCACACCGTCCACATCGGACGTGGTGATGGCCGCGGTGCCGTTGGTCGGCATCAGCGTCGCCAGGCCGAGGCCGAGCACCACGGTGTCCGGGCGCGTGACGTTCAGCGCCTGGTCGAGGTGGTACACCCCGGGCGTCACCAGGAGGTTCTTGCCCGCGGCCAAAGCCGCGTTGAGCGTCGCGGCCGAATCGGACGGGTGCGCGACGTAGAACTCGCTGAGCGAAATCGACTGCCCGGCCGGGGTGCCGTGGCCCCAGCTCGTGCCCGACGAGTTCTGCCGCAGCGCCGGGACGAACACGTTGTAGCTGCCCGAGCCGTCGACGTAGAGGAACGGCTTTTCGCGGATCACCGGGGTCTGGCCGACGACCGTCTCCGGCGGGTTCGGGAAGGACGCCGGCGGGGTGCCGGTCGAGCCGACGAACACCATGTTCCACACGCCGCCCTGCCAGCCGCCCAGCTCGCTGTTGCGGGTCAGGAACTGCTGCTGCGAACCGGAAACCGCGACGCCGTCGATCTTGCTGTCGGCGATCAGGCCGCCACTGGCCCAGCCGTCGCCGCCGTTCCACAGCTGGATCTGGCTGCCCTTCAGGTGCATCCGGCGGTAGGGCGCGGCCTGCGCGACGGCCCAGCGTTCGACCTGGCCGGCCGGCAGCGTCACCGACAGGTTCTCGGCGGACCGCCAGAAGTTCTGCGTCGCGTTGCCCTTGTTGTTCGGGTTGTCGCCCTGCTGCAGCCAGTCCGCCTCGACGCGGACGTGGCCGTTGAGGTTGACGTCGTCGGGGGACAGGCCCAGGCCTGCGACCTGCTCGTAGAAGCCGAGGTTGACGTCGGCGCTGTAAGTGCCCGGCTTGAACAGCACGGCGTAGCGCTCGTTGCCGAACTGGTTGGTGTGCTGCTGGTTCGCGATCTGCGTCAGCCGGTTCTGGATCGTCGCGGCCGGGGTCGAGGGGTCGAACACCGACACGTTCGGCCCGAAGTCCGGGTTGCGCGGGTCGGTCGGCGGGATCGTGCTGCCGCCGGTGCCGTGCACGGCCACCTCCCACAGGGAGTAGCCGTAGCCGGTCGCCCGCTGGGTGCCGTAGACGCGCAGGTAGCGGGCCGTTCCGGAGAGGGACACGGTCTGCGTGCCGCCGGCGCCGGTGGTGGTCGAGTACGCGCTGGTCCAGGTGCTCGCGTCGGTGGACAGCTGGACGCTGAACGCCTTCGCGTACGCGGCTTCCCAGCTGAGCACGACGTCGCAGAGCTGCTGGGCCGAGCCGAGGTCGACCTGCAGCCACTGCGGGTCGCTGAACGCGCTCGACCAGCGCGTGCCGGCGTTGCCGTCGACCGCGGCGGACGCGGGCGTCCCGCCGTTCTCGGTGGACGACGCGGTCGCGGGACGGCCCTGCGCGAGGTTCGTGCTGCCGCACGCGGCGGCCTGGGCCGGTGCGGAGCCGACCACGGCCGCGGTGGTGACCGCGGTGACGAAGGTGGTGGCGATGACGAGGAGACGGTGGACGGGGGAGAGCGTCGTCGATCTCATGAGCCTGCCTGTGATCGGGGGAGGACGTGCGAAAGCGGACCGGCGGAGCCCCACAGCTCGCGCCGGCATCGGGTGGTGCGGCGGGTTCGCGCCCGGCACCCCGTCCGGCGCCGTGAGCCGGAGGAGCGGTACCGGAGCAGGGGTGAGCGCGAACCGGCCAGCCCGAAAGGTGCTGGTCGCGGCGGAGCCGTCCCGGTGGCGGTCACGGAACCGGTTCCGTCGGTGAGTCCGCAGTTAACAGCGCGAAGTTCGCCTGCGTCAAGGACCCACGGCGGATTCGTTCTCCCGGACCAGTGTCCGGCCCGGGGCCGTTGACATTTTACGGCTCTTTATTTATATCTTGAACTAAGAGCGTGCCGACGGCCGGGACCCACACCCGCGCCGGAGACCACGTGAGCCGATCCGCGCCGGGGCAAAGGCCGCCCCGGCGCCGGTTCGCCGTGGAGGTGCCCATGCAACGCCGCATGACGGGAACCCGGGTTCTCGCCGTCCTCGTCCTGATCCTGGCCGCCCTGCTCACCCCGCCGGCCGCCCAGGCCGCGCCCGTCCTGCTCTCCCAAGGCCGCCCGGTGACGGCGTCCTCGGCGGAATCCGCCGCCTTCCCAGCCTCGGCCGCCGTCGACGGCGACCCCGGCACGCGCTGGTCGAGCGGCTTCAGCGATCCGCAGTACCTCCAGGTCGACCTCGGCTCGGCCCAGCAGCTGACGCAGGTCGTGCTGAGCTGGGAAGCCGCCTACGCCAAGGCGTTCACGCTCCAGGCGTCCGCCGACGGTGCCACCTGGACCACCCTCTACTCGACCACGACCGGCACCGGCGGCACGCAGACCCTGAACGTCACCGGCAGTGGCCGGTACGTCCGGCTGACCGGCACCCAGCGGGCCACCCAGTACGGCTACTCGCTCTGGGAGTTCCAGGTCTACGGCGGCGGCAGCACGCAGCCCGGTGACGTCCTGCTGTCCTACGGCAAGCCCGGCACGGCGTCCTCGTACCAGGACGACGGCGCGTGCCCCGGCTGCGTCCCGGCCAAGGCGTTCGACCACGACCCGGCCACGCGCTGGGCGACCAGCGCGACCACCGGCTGGGTCGACCCGGGCTGGCTCACCGTCGACCTCGGCGCGACGGCGGCGGTCCACCAGGTGGTCCTGCAGTGGGACCCGGCCTACGCGGTCGCGTACCAGATCCAGGTGTCGAACGACAACGCGAACTGGACCACGCTCTACTCGACCACCACGGGCAAGGGCTTCAAGGAGACGCTGACGGTCAACGGTTCCGGCCGGTACGTCCGGATGTACGGCACCGCCCGCTCCAACGGCTACGGCTACTCGCTGTGGGGCTTCGACGTCTACGGCACCGGCGGCAACCCGACCCAGCCGCCGCCCGCGCCACCCGCCCCGCACTTCCCCGGCACGCTGGTCTGGAGCGACGAGTTCAACGGCGCCGCGGGCGCGGCCCCCGACGCGAGCAAGTGGACGGCCGAGACCGGGCCCGGCGTGAACAACGAACTCGAGTACTACACGAACAACAACAACGCCAAGCAGGACGGCCGCGGCAACCTCGTCATCCAGGTCCGCCGGGAAGCGACGCCGGGCAGCGCCTGCCCGCGCGACCCGGTCAGCGGCAGCACGACCTGCCAGTACACCTCCGGCCGGATCAACACGGCCGGCAAGTTCAGCTTCACCTACGGCCACGTCGAGGCGAACATCAAGGTGTCCGGGACCCAGGGGCTGTGGCCCGCGTTCTGGCTGCTGGGCGCCAACTTCTTCAGCGGCACGCCGTGGCCGAACTGCGGCGAGATCGACATCATGGAACACGTCGGCAAGTCGCCGAACCTGGCCTACTCGACCATCCACGCCCCGGCCTACAACGGCGCCGGCGGCATCGGCGCCCCGCTCGACCTCGGCCAGGACGTCTCGGCCGGGTTCCACAAGTTCGGTCTCGACTGGGACGCCTCGCACATGACCTTCTCCGTGGACGGGAACGCCTTCGAGACGATCAACCGCGACACGGTCGAGAGCACGCGCGGCCCGTGGGTGTACGACCACCCGTTCTTCCTGATCCTCAACAACGCCATCGGCGGCGACTTCCCCGGTCCGCCGGGCGCCGGGACCGTCCTGCCGCAGGACATGGTGATCGACTACGTGCGGGTGTACCAGTGAAGCGGCTCGCCCTCGGTGCCGCGGTCACGGTGGCGTTGCTCGCCGTCCCGCCGTTCATCGCCCAGGCGGCCCCCACGCTGCTGTCGCAGGGGCACGCCGTGACCGCGTCCTCCACCGAGAGCGCCGCCTTCCCGGCGTCCGCGGCGGTGGACGGCGACCCCGGGACGCGCTGGTCGAGCCAGGCCTCGGACCCGCAGACGCTGCAGGTCGACCTCGGTGCGGCGCACACGCTGAACCAGGTCGTGCTCCAGTGGGAGGCCGCCTACGCGCGGGCGTTCACCATCCAGGCGTCCGCCGACGGCAGCCAATGGTCCACTGTGTACTCGACGACGACCGGCACCGGCGGCACGCAGACGCTGCCGGTGTCCGGCAGCGGCCGGTACGTCCGGCTGACCACCACCGCGCGGGCCACCCAGTGGGGCGTCTCGCTCTGGGAGTTCCAGGTCTTCGGTGACGGCTCGGCGCAGGCGTGCGGCAGCGCGAACGCGGCCCTGCGGCAGCCGGCGACGGCGTCCAGCGTCCAGTCGGACGCGTTCCCGGCGTCGGCGGCCTTCGACGGCGACCTCGGGACGCGGTGGTCGAGCCTGGCCGCCGACCCGCAGTCGATCCAGGTCGACCTGGGCAGCGCGCGTCCCGTCTGCGGCGTCGACCTGACGTGGGAGACGGCCTACGCGAGCGCGTACCGGATCGAGCTATCGGCCGACGGCTCGACGTGGACCACCGCCGCGACCGTGGCGGGGACCGGCGGGACCGAGCACCCGGCGGTGTCCGGGACCGCGCGGTACGTCCGGCTGACCGCCACCGCGCGGGCCACCCAGTGGGGCGTCTCGCTGTGGGAATTCGCGGTGCACACCTCCGACAGCGCCCCGCCGACGACCACCCCGACCAACCCGGGGGGCTGCCCGTGGGTGGGGTCGACCGCACCGGTCGCCGACCGGGTGAACCAGCTGATGGCCGTCATGAGCCCGCAGCAGAAGGTCAAGGTGCTGCACGGCAACGGCGCCACGGGGCCGTACATCGGCAACACCGACGCCGTGCCCGAGCTGTGCATCCCGGCGCTCGGCCTGCAGGACGGCCCGGCCGGGGTCGGTGACGGCCTCGACGGCGTCACCCAGTTCCCGGCGCCGGTGACGGCCGCCGCGACCTGGGACACCGCGCTGCTGAACCGGTACGGCAGCGCGATGGGTGCCGAGTTCGCCGGCAAGGGCGTCGACATCGCCCTCGGCCCGACGATCAACCTGGTCCGCGACCCGCGGTGGGGGCGCAACTTCGAGACCTACGCCGAAGACCCGTACCTCGCCGGGGCGGCCGGGACCGCGACCATCCAGGGCATCCAGAGCCAGGGCGTGATGGCGCAGGCCAAGCACGCGGCCGCCTACAACGTCGAGGCCGGTGCGTCACGCGGGACCCCGTCGGACAACGTCATCATCGACGACCGGACCCTGCACGAGCTCTACCTGCCGGCCTTCCAGCAGGTGGCGAGCCAGGGCCAGGTCGCGTCGATGATGTGCGCCTACAACCAGATCAACGGCGTCCCGGCCTGCCAGAGCGCCGGCGTGCTGACGCAGGCGATCAAGCAGGACGCCGGGTGGGGCGGGTTCGTCGGCTCGGACTGGGGCTCGGCCACCGGCGGCGCCCGGCAGCTGGCCAACGGCGGCCTCGACATGGAGCTGCCCGGCGGCGCGTTCTTCGGCCAGGGCCTGCTCGACGCGGTTGCCCGCGGCGAGGTCACGCAGGCGCGCGTCGACGACATGGTCCGGCGGGTGCTGACCCAGCTGTTCCGGTTCGGCGTCTTCGACCGGGCCCGCCGGGGCACCCCGCAGTCCGTCGTGACGAACGCGGCCAACGTCGCCACCGCCCGGGACGTCGCCGCGGCCGGGGCGGTGCTGCTGAAGAACACCGGCGTGCTGCCCCTGGGCTCGTCGGTCAAGTCCATCGCCCTGTCCGGCGGGGACGCCATCGACCCACAGAACATCGGCGGCGGCAGCGCCAAGGTCAACCCGTCGCCGGCGTCGGTGAACCCGATCAACGGCATCAGGGCGCGGGCCGGCTCCGGCGTCACCGTGTCCTATGTGGACGGCGCCGGTGAGCACGTGCAGACGCCGGACATCCCCGGTGCGGTGGCCGCCGCGAAAGCCGCCGACGTCGCCGTCGTGTTCGCCAGCTACGGCGAGTCCGAGACCCAGGACCTCGACAGCATCGACCTGCAGCACCAGCAGAACGAGCTGATCGACGCCGTCGCCTCGGCCAACCCGCGCACGGTCGTCGTGCTCAACACCGGTTCGGCGGTCACCATGCCGTGGCTGGGCAAGGTCGCGGCGGTGCTCGAGGGCTGGTACCCGGGCCAGGAGAACGGGAACGCGATCGCGTCGCTGCTCTACGGCGACGTCAACCCGTCGGGCAAGCTGCCGGTCAGCTTCCCGAAGCAGCTCGCCGACCTGCCGACGGCGAACGTCCAGCAGTTCCCGGGCGCGAACGACCGGATCGAGTACTCGGAGGGGCTCAACGTCGGCTACCGCTGGTACGACAGCCGCAACCTCGAACCGCTGTTCCCGTTCGGCTTCGGCCTGTCGTACACGACGTTCGGGTTCTCGAACCTGGTCGTCACGCCGCAGGGCACGAACGGCGCCGCGACGGTGACGGCGACGGTGACCAACACCGGCACCCGGGCGGGCGCGGACGTCGTCCAGCTGTACGTCGGCCAGCCGGCCGCCAACGGCGAGCCGCCGAAGCAGCTGAAGGGGTTCAAGAAGGTGCAGCTGAACCCCGGGCAGAGCGCTCAGGTGTCGTTCCCGCTCACCCCGCGGGACCTGGCGCACTGGAGCGGCGCGTGGACGGCGAACGCGGGCCAGTACCGCGTCTACGTCGGCGATTCCTCGCGCAACGTCCCGCTCTCGGGGGCGCTGACCGTTTCCTGAGTCGACTCCCGGACCACCAGGGAGGTCGGGACGATCACCGGGCTCTCCGGCGACGGCGCGCCGGCGAGCCGGTCGAGCAGCTGCCCGGCCGCCGTCTCGCCCATCTGCCGCAGCGGCTGGCGGATCGTGGTGAGCGGCGGCTGGGTGTGCGCGGCCAGGGGGATGTCGTCGAAGCCGACCACGGCGACGTCCCCCGGCACCGACCGGCCGGACTTGCGGAGGCCGGCCAGCACGCCCGCCGCGGTGAGGTCGTTGTGCGCGAAGACGGCGTCGAACTCCGGGCCGGAGTGCAGCAGCTGGAGGATCGCGGCCTCCCCGCTTTCGCTCGTGAAGTCGCCTTCGATGATCAGCCGCGAGTCGAGCGTCAGGCCCGCGTCCAGGACGGCCTCGTTGAACCCGTTGAGCCGGTCGGCGGTGCAGCCGAAGTCGCGCGGCCCGGTGACGGTGGCCAGGCGCGTCCGGCCCGTCTCCAGCAGGTGCCGGGCCGCCGTGGCGCCGCCCTGGCGGTTGTCCGTGCCCACCGACGGGAACGCGGGACGGCGGCCGCGGTCGTCGATCACCACCACCGGCAGCCCGGAGTCGTGCAGCACGCGCAGGTGCCGCACCGCGTCCGGCGGTTCCACCAGCAGCAGGCCGTCGAACGCCTTCGCCGACACCTGGCGCGAGAACTCCTCCAGCGAGTCGGGGCCGCGGTTGGCGGTGGACAGCAGCAGGCCGTAGCCCTTCGACTCCACGACGTCGGCCACGCCCTGCAGGACCTCGCCCATCCACGGCCAGGTCAGGCCGGGCACCAGCATCCCGACCGTGCGCGTCACCCCGCGCGCCAGCCCGACCGCGCCGGCGCTGGGGATGTACCCGGTCGCGGCGATCACCTCGCGCACCCGGATCGCGGTCGCGGCGTCCACGTCGGCCTTGTTGTTGAGCACCCGCGACACGGTCGTCTTGCTCACCCGCGCGCGGCGGGCGACTTCGGCGATCGTGACGCGCATCCGTCCTCCCGGTCGGGGTGGCGAACCCCGGTGCTGCCAAGGTACCCGCCCGCGGGCCCGGCGCGAGGGGTCCGAGATCGATCAAGTCCGGACGGACAACCGCACGAGACCCGCGTCGCCGCTTCGCCAGGCCGTGCGGACGGCGACGTACCGCGCCGGTCCGGTGCCGGTGGCCGTGTAGGTGACGCCGTCGGCGCTGAGTTCGACGGTGGCCGCGGGCACCCGGCCACGGGTCCAGGTCAGCTCGACCGCGGAAACCGCTGTCACCGCGCCGAGATCGACCACCATCCGGCCGCCGGGACCCGGCCGCCACGCCGTCGCCGGGTCGTCGTCGACGGCCGCGGCCGGGCTGGACATCCCCGGCGGCAGCGGCTCGGCGGGGAAGGTGGTCCGCCCGAGCGCGCGGTCGGCCAGGGGATACGGGCGGACGTCGCCGAAGACGACCGGCACGGTCCGGCGCGGCGGCAGCAGCACCGGTCGGGCGCGCCCGCCCTCCGGCGTCACGGTGACCAGCACGGGCAGCAGCCCGGCCGGCGCGGTCAGGTCGACCCGGCTCGCGTCGCGGACGACTGCCGTCACCCCGGCGGGGCCGCTGAGGGTGAACCGCGGGGGCTCGATGCGGCCCTCCGCCGCGGCCAGTGCGTAGGAAAGCACCGTGCCGGTCCGGGTGACGGTCTGCTCGCCGTGGTAGAGCCGGCGGGTGCCGCGGTCTCCCGGCAGGACCGCCGTGCCGCTCGCCGCGGCGCCGGAGAGGTTGAGCAGCACGAGGAAGCCGTCGGTGACGGTGGCTTCGGCCGCTCCGGCCGGGACCCGGCCGCTCGGCTGCGCGGGGCCGGGGTACAGCTCGGCGACTAAGGGGGCGGGCGGGCCGTCGGAGAGCGTGACGCGGTCGCCGGTGACGGTGAGCGGGTTCGGGCCCGCGACGGTGATCCCCGCGCGGCCGTCGATGTCCAGCCGGCCTTGCGTGCTGCTGAGCGCGGGCACCGGGTAGGCCGCCGCGGTCGTCCAGGCCATGCCGTCCGGCGAGGTTTCGATGCGGTACCCGCGCCCGGCGGCCGCTTCCCAGCTCAGCCGGACGCGGTCGACCGTCCGCGGGGCACCCAGGTCGACGGCGAGCCAGCTGTCCGCCCGCGGACGGTCCGATGTGGACACTGCCCAGCGGGTGGTGGCGTCGCCGTCGACGGCGTACTTCGCCTCCTTGCCCGCGGTGGCCGAGGACGCCGACGCCGTCCCGGTGCGGGCGAGGTCCGGCCCGTCGCCGTCGCGGACCTCGAAGGCCCACAGCGAATAGCCGTACTGCGGGTCCGGCCGGACGCCGATCATCCGGACGTGCCGGGCGGTCACCGGGGCGAACACGACGTCGTCGGTCCGGACCCCCGGGGTCTGCGCCTTGAGGGTGACGCTGCCTTCGGCGGCGGTGTAGGTGCGGTCGCCGTCGAGTCCGGGCACGCCGGGCATGGTCAGGTTGTAGACGTTCAGCACGCCTTCGCCCTCGGCGACGCCCGTGCTGGCGTACACGGCGGCGCCGGTCGGGAGGGTGGCGAAAGCGGCGTACCCGGTGTCGAAACGCAGGACGCCGACGGTACCGTCGAAGCCGTCGCGGATCTTCGCGTACGCCGTGGCGTGCCGTTCGCGCACTGCGAGGTTCGTGGACGGCAGCAGCATCGGGTTCGCGCCGCCGAGCACGAACAGCCAGTCGTCGTGGTGCGGCTGCCAGGCGAACTTCACGAACCCGGGCTTGCTGACCGTGCCGGCCCACGCGGCGGGGGAGCGGTGGGCGAGCAGGCCCGGCCCGGCGCCGAAGTCGGCCACCCCGGCCGCGTGGGCGTCGAACTCCCGGTCGCTCACCGGCACGACCGGCCCGCCGTGGTTCGCGCGCCACTCGTGCAGCAGGTAGCTGATGGCGAGCTCGGCACGGGCCTCCGGCTCGTACTTCGGCTCGCCCGAGAACTTCGTGATCCGGTCGGCGGGGGCGTAGGCCTGGTAGGGCTCGAGCCGCGCGGCCAGCCGCGCTTCGGCGTGGGCGGCGAAGCGGTCGCCGAGCACCTGGGCGCGGAAGGCCAGCGGGATGACGTCGCGGCCGTAGAGGTGCTCGCGGTCGGCGACCATCGGCATCAGCGGCTCACCGGCGTCGCTGGTCATCAGCAGCATCGTGCGCCAGAGCAGTTCGCCGTTCGGCTGCGCGGTGAGCACTTCGGGCAGCGGCGTGCCGGCGGCGAGGAAGTGCATCGCGTTGCGGCCGGACGTGCGCCAGAGCTCTTCCTGGTAGTGCGGGCCGAACGAACCGTGGTTCTCGACGAGGAAGGTGTCGTAGAGGTTCGTCGCGGTGTTGGCGCTGACCGGGCGGCCGTCGACGAGCCGCGGGTTGGCCAGGTCGGCGGCCAGCAGCCCGGCTTCGTTGCGGCTCCACGCCCCGAACGCGTCCCGCCAATCGCCCGCCCGCGGGTCGGCGGGCGCCCACGCGAGCGCGGGGGCGAGCGACTGGGCGTAGACGCCCATCTCTTCCAGCTTGGTGTCCCCGACGTGGCCGCCGCGCAGGCCGTTCGGCGTCCAGCTGCCCGAATCGGGGTCGTCGCCGGTGCCGAGGGCGGTGGTGTAGGCGGCCTGGCCGGTGGTGATGCGCTCGACGTGCTGCCTCGTGACGTCGTCGAGGTCCGTCCACAGCAGACGGGCGGCGAGCAGGAAGTACGACTGGAAGGTCGTGTCGAAGAACAGCTTGCGGCCCCAGTCGGCGCCGCCGGCGAGCCGGTTCGACGCGGCGAACCGGCGGACCGTGGCCAGCGTGTGGTCGCGCAGGGTTTCCCGGCCGACGCCGGCGATCGCGGGGTCGTAGCCGTCGCGGGTCAGCAGCACGGCGTTGCCGAGCACGACGGCGAAGGTGAAGTCGCGCAGCGGATAGGTGCCGGTGGCCGGGTCGAACTGCTGCTCGGCCCAGCGCGTGTGCCGCAGCAGCACGCGCAGGTAGGTCGCCGCGACGGCGTCGGGCGGGCCGCCGTCCGCGGCCCGCGCGAGCCCGGGCAGCAGGCCCGACACGAGCGCGGCCGCCGCGCCGCCCGCCCCCAGCAGCCGCAGCGCCTGCCGCCGGTCCAGCTCGCCCATGCTCCGGCCCTTCGCGTTGACAACCTTGTCAGCGCGGATTCTGGGACGCCGCCGCCGCGCCCGGCAAGCCCGGCGGCGGATCCCGTCCGGTTTCGGACAACGTTTTCGTATAACGGCCTATACCCGGCGGTCGTACCGCGCGATCAAGACGCCCTTCGTGGTGGTGACGCAGCTGACGAGGGCGAACTCGGCGAGCGGCGCGTCGCCGAACAGGCGCGCGCCGGTGCCGAGGGTCAGGGGGTGGATCAGCAGCGTGTAGCGGTCGACCAGACCGGCGGCGTGCAGCGCCCGCACCAGCGACGCGCTGCCGATGACCGACAGGTCCTTGCCGGGCTGCGCCTTGAGTTCGGCCACGGTGTCCGCCGCGTCTCCCCGGAGCAGGACCGAGTTCCGCCAGGCGTCGGCGTCGTCCAGCGTGGTGGAGGCGACGTACTTGGTCGCGGCGTTCAGGTGCGTGGTGAACGGGTTGCCGTCGGCCCGCCGGCTCCACGCCGTGGTGAAGTCCTGCCAGGTGCGGCGGCCGAAGAGCATGTCGCCGGGCCGGCTCATGCCCGCGGCCATCTCGCGGGCCAGGACGTCGTCCTGGTAGCGGGTGCCCCACCCGCCGTGGGCGAAGCCGCCGCGGGTGTCCTCGTCGGGCCGGCCGAGGCCCTGCACGACGCCGTCGAGGGTGACGCTCATGGTGACGTTGATCGAACGCATCGAATGGCCCTTCCGCTGCCGGGGTGTGTCACCGCCCATACGAACGGCGGCGGCCCGGATCGACCGCCGCGACCGCGTGATCTGATGACAACGTGATCACCGACCCGTGGGTGCTGCTCCTGCTCGTGCTGGCCGGCGTCGGGGCCGGCCTGACCGGGGCGACCGCCGGGCTCGCGTCCCTGGTGTCCTACCCGGCGCTGCTCGCCGCGGGGCTGCCGCCGGTGACCGCGAACATCACCAACACCGTCGCGATGCTGGGCACCACCGCGGGTGCCGCCGCCGGCGCCCGGCCGGAGCTGGCCGGGCAGCGGCGCCGGCTCGTCCCGCTCTGCGCCCTGACCACCGTCGGCGGCGCGTGCGGCGGCCTCGTGCTGCTGCTGACGCCGTCCGGCGCGTTCACCGTCATCGTGCCGTGGTTGATCGGCGGAGCGTCGCTGGTGCTGCTGGCGGCCCCGCGCCTGCGGCGGCTCGCCGAAGGCGCCGAACACCACGGCCTGAGCCCGCTGACCGCCGTCGTCGCGTTCCTGATCGGCGTCTACGGCGGGTACTTCGGCGCCGCCGCGGGCGTGCTCATGCTCGCGCTGCTCGTGACCGCCTGGAACCAGCCGCTCGCCCGGACGAACGCGGCGAAGAACCTGGTCACCGGGTCGGCGAACCTCCTCGCGGCGATCGTCTTCGCGATCACCGGCAAGGTCGTCTGGCCCGCGGCGCTCGCCGTCTGCCTCGGCTCGCTCGGCGGATCGTGGCTGGGGTCGGCCCTGGTGCGCCGGCTGCCGGCGACGCCGTTGCGGATCGCGATCGGCATCGGCGGCCTGGGGCTGGCGGTCGTGCTCGGCCTGAGGGCATGATCGGCGGGGTATCGGCGAGCAGGAGACCAGATGAGCATTGTCGGGACCAGGGTGGTCCGCCAAGAGGATCAGAACCTGATCACCGCGGGCGGCACCTACGTGGACGATCTGCGGACGGAAGCGCTTTCCGGTGCCGCGCACGCGGTTTTCGTGCGAAGTCCGATCGCGCACGCGCGGATTGGCGGCATCGACGTCAGCGAAGCGAAGGCGGCACCGGGCGTGCTCGGCGTGTTCACCGCCGCCGACCTCGGCCTCGACCCGCACCCGGCCGGGCCGGTCAAGGAACCTTGGCTGGCCGATGAGGTGGTGCGGTACGTCGGCGAGCCCGTCGCGCTGGTCCTCACCGAGGAGCGCTACCAGCTGGCCGACGCCGCCGAGCTCGTCGACGTCGACTACGAGCCGCTGGACGCGGTCGCGAGCATCGGCGCCGCGCTGGACGGCGAGACGCTGCTGTACCCCGAGACCGGCAGCAACATCGTGCAGGTCAACGGCATGGCGGAATTCGACGACGCGATCTTCGAAGACTGCGAAGTGGTGGTCACGCAGACGATCGCCAACCAGCGCGTCGCCCCCGCGCCGCTGGAAGTGCGCGGCGCGTCCTTCGCGTGGGGCGAGGACGGCAGGCTGACGGCCTGGCTGTCCACGCAGAACGCCCAGATCGCCCGGTCGCAGCTGGCGGGGAGCCTCGGCGTCGGCGAGGAATCGGTGCGGGTGATCGCGCCGGACGTCGGCGGCGGGTTCGGCGCGAAGATCGGCGCGGATCCCGAGGCGACCGTGCTCGGCTGGGCCGCGCGCGAGCTCGGGCGGCCGGTGCGCTGGGTCGAGTCGCGCAGCGAGAACCTGACGTCGATGACGCACGGGCGCGCGCAGCTCAACACCGTGACCATCGGCGGGAAACGCGACGGCACGGTCCTCGCGTACCGCCTCGACGTCGTCCAGGACGCCGGCGCGTACCCGCGGACGCTGTTCCTGCCGACGCTGACCGAGCTGATGGCCGTCGGCGTCTACCGGTTCCCGCAGGTCCAGACGCGCAGCCGCGCGGTCGTCACGAACACCACCCCGATCGCGGCCTACCGCGGCGCGGGCCGCCCGGAGGCGACCGCCGCGGTCGAGCGCGCGATGGACCTGTTCGCCGCCGAAATCGGCCTGGACCCGGCGGACGTCCGCCGGGCCAACTTCATCCCGCCCGAGGCGTTCCCGTACCGGACGCCGACCGGCGCCTTCTACGACACGGGCGAGTACGCGGCGGCCCTGGACAAGGTCCTGGACGCGGCGGGGTACGCCGAGTTGCGGGCCGAGCAGCAGCGGCGGCGCGAAGCGGGCGACCCGGTCGAACTCGGCCTCGGCATCGCCGCCTACGTCGAGATCACCGGCGGCGACGGCGGTGGCGAGAGCGGCCGGGTCGACATCCACCCGGACGGCTCGGTCGTCGCGTGGACCGGCAGCTCGCCGCACGGGCAGGGGCTCGGCACGTCGCTGGCCATGCTGCTGTCCGACCGGCTCGGCGTGCCGCTGGAGAAGATCACCGTCCGCCACGGCGACACCGACGAGGTGCCCAAGGCGATCGGCACGTTCGGCTCCCGGTCGCTGCAGCTGGGCGGCTCGGCGATCCGGCAGGCGGCCGACGAGGTGATCGCCCAGGCCCGCGAGCTGGCGGCGGACCTGCTGGAAGCCGCCGCCGACGACCTGGAGCTCGATGTCGAGCGCGGGGTCTGGCAGGTCCGCGGCGCGCCGTCGAGCACTGTGCTCAGCTGGGCGCAGGTCGCCGAAACCGCGTCGGAAGGCAAGCTGACCGCCGACGTCTGGTTCGGCGACGGCCAGCCGACGTTCCCGTTCGGCGCGCACCTCGCCGTGGTCGAGGTCGACACCGAGACGGGCAAGGTCGAGCTGCGCCGGATCGTCGCGGTCGACGACGCCGGTCCGATCGTCAACCCGCTCACCTTCCGCGGGCAGCGCCACGGCGGCCTCGGCCAGGGCGCGGCCCAGGCCCTGCTGGAGGTCGTCACCTACGACGACGACGGCAACCCGACGACCGCGTCACTGGCGGACTACTCGTTCGTGACCGCCGCCGAGCTGCCGGACTTCGAGCTGGTCGACATGGCCACCCCGACCGACCGGAACCTGCTGGGCGTCAAGGGGATCGGCGAAGCCGCGACGATCGGCTCGACGCCGGCGGTGCACAACGCCGTGGTCGACGCGCTTTCGGCGCGCGGCGTCCGGCACCTGGACATGCCCACGACCCCGATCCGGGTCTGGGCCGCACTCTCGAAGGGAAGCGCGCAGTGAAGGTCTCGATCGAGGTCAACGGGCAGCCGGTGACCGAGGAGGTGCCGGACCGGACGCTGCTGGTGCACTTCCTGCGCGACACCGCCGGGCTCACCGCCACGAACATCGGCTGCGACACGACGTCGTGCGGCGCCTGCACGGTGCTGCTCGACGGCGAGTCGGTCAAGTCGTGCACGGTGCTGGCCGCGCAGGCCGACGGCCACGAGGTCACCACCGTCGAAGGACTGTCCGCGCCGGACGGTTCGCTGCACCCGGTGCAGCGGGCGTTCCGCGAGCAGCACGGCCTGCAGTGCGGGTTCTGCACACCGGGGATGATCATGGCGTCGGTGTCGCTGCTGGCCGACAACCCGAAGCCGACGCGCGACGAGGTCCGCGCCGGGCTCGAGGGCAACCTGTGCCGCTGCACGGGCTACCACAACATCGTCAGCGCCGTGATCGACGCTTCGGGCCAGGAGGTGGACCGGTGATCCCCGCTTCCTTCCAGTACCTGCGGGCGTCCACAGTGGACGAAGCACTGGCGCTGCTGGCCTCCCACGGCGACGACGCGAAGGTGCTGGCCGGCGGGCATTCCCTGCTGCCGCTGATGAAGCTGCGCCTGGCCGCCCCGGAGTACCTGGTCGACATCGGTGCGCTCGACGAGCTGCGGTACGTCCGGCTCGAAGGGGACGAGGTCGCGATCGGCGCGCTGTCGCGGTACAGCTCCCTGGTCCGGGATCCCGTGCTGCTCGCGCACGCGCCGCTGCTGGCGCACGTTTCCGGGCTCGTGGGCGACCGCCAGGTCCGCCACCGCGGCACGATCGGCGGCTCCCTGGTCCACGCGGACGCGGCGGCGGACCTGCCCGCGGCGATCCTGGCGTCGGACGCGGTCCTGGTGGCCCGCGGCCCGTCGGGGGAGCGCCGGATCCCGGCGGCGGAGTTCTTCCTCGGCCCGTTCACGACGCCGCTGGAGCCGGCGGAGCTGCTGACGGAGATCCGCCTCCCGGCCCAGACGGGCCAGGGCTGGGGTTTCGAGAAGTTCACCCGCCGCGCGATCGACTGGGCGATGGCCGGGGTGGCGGTCACCGGCGGCCGCGTCGGCCTGGTGAACCTGGGCGGAGTCCCGCTGCGCGCGACGGCCACGGAGGAGGCACTGGCGGCCGGCGCGTCGATCGAAGACGCGGCTGCCTTGGCGGCGGAGGGCACGAACCCGCCGGACGAGCCCCACGCGACGGCGGAGTACCGGCGTCACCTGGCGCGGGTGCTGACGCGGCGGGCGTTGCAGCAGGCGGCTTCGCGGAGCTGACGGACGGGGGCGGCGCTGCGGTGCATCGCCGCCCCTGCACTGCGACGGCCGATTCCCGCCAGCCGCGGGTCCGGTGTGGACGGCAGACTCGGCTGCGTGGAAACTGTTGCGCACACGGCGATCGAGCCGGGAATCCTCTACTTCGGCACCCCGGTCGTCCTCATCTCCAGTACCAACGAAGACGGTTCGGCCAACCTGGCCCCGATGTCCTCGGCGTTCTGGCTCGGCTGGCGGGCGATGCTCGGCCTCGGGGCCCGCTCCCGGACGACGGCGAACCTGCTGCGCACCCGTGAGTGCGTGCTCAACCTGCCGTCGGACGCCCTCGCCCCGGCCGTCGACCGGCTGGCGCTGACCACCGGGTCCGATCCGGTTCCGCCCGGGAAGCAGGAGCGGGGGTACTTCCACGTGGCGGACAAGTTCGGGCGGTCCGGTCTCACGTCGGTGCCGTCGGAAACCGTGGCACCGCCGCGGGTTGCGGAGTGCCCGGTCGCCATGGAGGCGGTGGTCGAAGCCCACCACCCGGTGGGGGACGGTGGTGTCGTCGCGTTCGAGGTGCGGGTGCAGCGCGTCTTCGTCCACGACGCGGTCCGGACGCCCGGCACCGCCGACCACATCGACCCCGACGCCTGGCGGCCGCTCATCATGAGTTTCCAGAAGTTCTACGGGCTGGGGGAGCAGGTGCACCCCTCGACGCTGGCGCGGATCCCGGAACGGCTCTACCGGGGGCCGGACATCGAGCGGGCCCGGCGCGTCGGGGTCTGACCGGTTCGCGGGCCTGTCACCCCAGGGCGGGCACCCTCTCCGCCTCCGGAGGCGGCCCTGGCGGTGTCCCATCGCCGAACGGGCGCCCGCCCAGTTCCTCCCGCCCGTGCGGGGTCAGCCAGCCCGAGACGTCCGGGCCCGCCGGGACGATGCCCGTCGGGTTCACGTTCCTGTGCACCACGTAGTAGTGCTCCTTCATCTGGGCGAAGTCGATCGTGTCGCCGAAGCCCGGCGTCTGGAACAGGTCGCGGGTGTACGCCCACAGCACCGGCAGCTCCGTGAGCTTCTGCCGGTTGCACTTGAAGTGGCCGTGGTACACCGCGTCGAACCGGGCCAGCGTCGTGAACAGCCTGATGTCCGCCTCGGTGATCGTGTCGCCGACCAGGTAACGCTGGTCCGCCAGGCGCTCCGACAACCAGTCCAGGCGGGCGAACAGCTTCTCGTACGCGCGCTCGTACGCCTCCTGCGACCGCGCGAAACCGGCCTGGTAGACCGCGTTGTTGACGTCGGTGAACACCTTCCGGGCCACGTCGTCGATCTCGTCGCGCAGCTTCTCCGGGTACAGCTCCGGGGCGCCGTCGCGGTGGTAGGCCGTCCACTCGGTCGACATGTCGAGCGTCATCTGCGCGAAGTCGTTGGTGACCACCTGGCCGGTCGGGACGTCGACGAACGCCGGCACCGTGATGCCGCGGGGGTACTCCGGGTCGCGCTTGAAGAACGCCTCCTGCAGGCGCTCGATGCCGAGCACCGGGTCCCGGCCGTCCGGGTCCAGGTCGAAGCTCCAGCTGCGCTCGTCGTGCACCGGGCCCGCGATGCCCATCGACAACACCGGTTCCAGGCCCAGCAGCCGGCGCACGATCACCGCGCGGTTCGCCCACGGGCAGGCCCGCGCCACCACCAGCCGGTACCGGCCGGACTCGACCGGCCAGCCGTCGCGGCCGTCCGCGGTGATGCGGTCCGGGAGGTAGTTCAGGTCGCGCTCGTACTCGCCCTTGTCGGTCATCGGCGTCCTCAGCAGTCGTCGGTCGGGGGAGTGGTGTCCAGTGCCGCGGCCAGCCGGGCCAGCACCGGCGCGGCCGTGCGGACGTCCTCGGCGCTCAGGTGGTCGAACACCGACGCCCGCACGCGGGCCAGGTGGCTCGGGAAGGCCGCCTCCAGTCTGGCCAATCCGGCCGCGGTCAGCACGGCGTTGGACGCGCGGCCGTCCTCGGCGCACCGGCGCTTCTCCACCAGGCCGCGGCGGGTCAGGTCGTCGACCACCCGGCTGATCCGGCTCAGCGACAGCCCGGTCGTCGCGGCCAGCGCCGAGATCCGCAGCAGGTGGCCGGGCGCCTCGGACAGCGCGACCAGCACCCCGTAGTCGGTGATGGTGAGGCCCGTCTCGGGGAGGAAGTGGTCCTCGAGCGCGCGCGGCAGCGCGGTCATGATGCGCATCAGCGGCCGCCAGAAGGCGGCTTCGTCGAGGTCGAGAGCGGACAGTTCACCCATGAGGGCCACTCTACCCAATGCTTGCTTGCGCAACCAGCCAAAGTGAGTACAGTGTCGTTGAACCCTCAATCACCGGGGGGTGCCACCACGAGGAGAGAAGAAACAGCGATGACCAGCGCGACCACCTACCCCCAGCTGACCGGCGAGTACACCATCGACCCCACGCACTCGCGGATCGGGTTCGTCGCCCGCCACGCCATGGTGACCAAGGTGCGCGGCAGCTTCAACGAGTTCACCGGCTCCGCCACCATCGACGGCGACGCGCCGGAGAAGTCGTCGGCCCGGGTCACCATCCAGGCCCACAGCATCGACACCCGCAACGCCGACCGCGACGGGCACCTGAAGAGCAACGACTTCCTGTCGATGGACGAGTACCCGCAGATCACCTTCGCCTCGACCGAGATCAAGCAGACCGGTGAGACCAGCTTCGAGGTGACCGGCGACCTGACGATCAAGGACGTCACCCGTTCGGTGACCATCCCGTTCGAGTTCGAGGGCGCCGCGAAGGACCCGTTCGGCAACGACCGGATCGGCTTCGAGGGCTCCACCTCGATCAGCCGCAAGGACTACGGCATCACCTGGAACGCCGCCCTCGAGACCGGTGGCGTGCTGGTGAGCGACAAGGTCACGCTGGAGTTCGAGATCTCCGCGATCAAGTCCGCCTGAGCCCGGGGCTCGTGAGTGGTAAGGCGAGTTCTAACTCGCCTTACCACTCACGACGCCGCTAGCCCGCAGGTTTCCGATGCCGACGTCGAGTGCCGCCTCCAGGTGATCGATGCGGCCCGTCGACAGCATCACCACCACGCCGCCCTGGATGCCGGCCAGCAGGGCGGCCGCCGTGCGTTCCGCGTCCAGTTCCGCGGCGACCTCGCCTGCCTCCTGCAAGTGGCGGATGCCCGCGGCGATCTCCGCCTGCCAGCGCCCCAGCATTTCGCTCACCACCGCCTGCGCTCCCGGCGTCGCCCGGCCGAGCTGCGAGATCAGCACGTTGAGCGGGCAGTGCTGCCCCCGGCTGTCGTAGTGCGAGACGACCGTGTCCCGCCACCGCTGCCACGCCGCCCACGACGTCAGGCGGCCCAGTTGCGGCTGCTGGACCGCCAGGACCTGGTCGGCCTCGAACCGCGCCACC
Source organism: Amycolatopsis vancoresmycina (assembly GCF_000716785.1). Taxonomy (GTDB): domain Bacteria; phylum Actinomycetota; class Actinomycetes; order Mycobacteriales; family Pseudonocardiaceae; genus Amycolatopsis; species Amycolatopsis vancoresmycina. The sequence continues at coordinate 1,087,685 of NZ_JNYY01000001.1, read as the reverse complement.
GCCAGCAGGAGCTCTTCCTTGCCGTCCGGGAAGTAGTGGAACAGCTGGCTCTTGCTGGTCCCCGTCCGCGCCCGGACGTCGTCCAGCGTCGTGACGGCGACCCCGCGCTCGCGGATCTCCGCCGCGGCGCCTTCGACGATCCGCTGCCGCGTCGCGGCGCCCTTCGCGGTCAGCTTTGGACTCACAGGTCCATTCTGCCCCAAAGGGTGGTCCTTCAGGTGAAGGCCCCGCAGATCGCTTCCGGTGGAATCGGGACATCCGGACACTCGGGTGCGTGAAAGACACACACCGGCTGGAACGCGGCCTTTGCGCGGTGGCGGGAGAAGGCCTCACCTCGGACGAAATGGGGGAAGCCGTCTCCCGCGCCATCGGTGTCCTCGTCGCCCACGACGCCCTCCACCTGTGCTGGCGCCATCCCGGTACCGACCTGCCCTCGTTCGGCTTCTGGCACCGGCTCACCCCGAAGGTCGACTGGACGCAGCTGATCGCCTTCTACTCCGGCCGGGAATCGGCCCATCCGGCCGGGCAGGCGCGGCGGGGCGTCCCGGGGCACGTGGTCGACGCGCGTGACCCGCTCGCGCACCGGATCCTGCTGGACAACGGGTTCGGCAGCGAACTGCGCCTGGTCCTGCGCGGCGCCAAGGGCGTGTGGGGCACGCTCGCGCTGTTCCGGGAGCAGGGCGGCCGTCCGTTCGCACCGGACGACGTCGACCGCGTCGCGCGGCTCGTCCCGCCGCTGGTGGCGGCGTCGCGCACCTACGTGCGGGCGCCGTCGCTGCGGCCGCCGGACCGGGACCTGCCGCCGGGCGTCATCGTGGTCGGCGCCGACCACGCGGTCCGCGGGATCACGCCCGAGGCGCACGCGTGGCTGCGAGAAATCCGCCTCCCGGGGTCGCTGGCCGGCCCCGAGTGGGCGGCGAAGGCCCTCTCGTGCGAAGTGGCGATCGCCGGACGGCGGTTCGCCCGCGACCCGGCGAGCCCGCGCCCGGTCGCGTGCCTGCCCTCGGCCTACGCCGGGCGCTGGGTCAGCGTGCACGGCCAGCCGCTCGACGCGGACGGCCGGGGCGACGTGGCCGTGGTCGTCCGGTCGGCCGGGACGGAACTGCTGCCCGCCCTGGCGTCCTGGTACGAGATCACCGGGCGGGAACGCGCCGTGCTCGGCCACCTCCCCGACGGCATCCCCGCCAAGCAGATCGCCCGGCGGCTGGACGTGTCGGTGCACACGGTGAACGAGCACCTCAAGGCCCTCTACCGCAAGACGGGCTGCACCGGCCGCGAGGAGATCGTCGCGGCGCTCTCCCGATGAGGTCTCACGGCAGCGGGTTGCGCGCGAAGAACGCCCACATGCGTTCGGCGATGTCGGCCCGGTCGCCGTCCCCGGGCCAGAAGTGCGTGCCCCGGTAGACCCGCCAGACCACCTGGACGCCCGCGCGGCACGGGCCGTACACGGCGGCCTCCACCGGGACGCCCGGCTCGGTCACCGGCGTCGCCGGGCAGCCGTTGCGCTGCAGCCACTCGTTCCGGTGCGCCACCGCGAGCGGGGGCAGGCTGATCAGGTCGCCGTCGCTGTGGAACAGGCCCACCGAGATCGGCCGGTCCGGCGTGCACGGGCTGCCGGTGAACGCAGGGGACACGCCGGCGTAGGCGGCGACCGAGGCGAACACGTCTGAGGCGTCGCAGGCGAGCCGCGCGGACATGTTGGCGCCGCTGGAAAAGCCCTCCACGTGCACCCGGTGCGGATCGACGCACCAGGTCCGGGAGACGTCCTCGACGACGGCGCGCAGGTAGGCGACGTCCCCCGAACGCCGGTCGGCGTCCCACGCCGGCCCGGCCGCCGACGGGTAGGCGACGATGAAGTGCTTCGCGGCGGCGCTGTCCGACCACCGCGTCTCCCGTTCGTGCAGGGCGTACGGCTGGAGCGCGCCGTGGAGGCTGAGCAGCAGGGGCACCGGAGCTCCGGGCAGGCCCGGCGGCACGTTCACGTGGTAGGCCCGGCCCGCCGCCTCGCGGGCGACGGTGCCCGAAGTGGGGGCCAGGGTGCAGGCGGTGCTCGCGGACGCCGGTGGCGGGCCGGCCACGACCGGGCCCGTGCCCAGCAGGAAAGCGAGAACCGCCCCGGCGAGCTTTCGGGGGTGCAGCATGGGAACTCCTCGTCGACGACGGGGGTGAACCCGGCGCTTCCCCTCCCCCTCGGTGCGGGAAGCGCCGGGTTCACCGGGATCAGCCGAAGTTGCCGGTGGCGACGGCCTTCCACTCGTTCGCGCAGCCGGGGCCGCACTTCCAGGACAGCCGCGGGTCGCCGGTCACCCCGCCGTGGCCGTCGAGCGTCCAGGTCGCGACTTCACCGGTGGTGGCGTTGTGCCACACGACGTCGTTCTTGAAGTCGTTGTCGAAGTCGTTGACCCCGACGATCTGCCACTGGTTCGCGCAGTCGGGCCCGCACTTCCACGACAGCTTCAGGTCTCCGGTGACCGTCTGCTTGCCGTTGAGGAGCCACGCGGACACTTCGCCGGTCGTGGCGTTGTGCCACAACAGGTCGTCGAGGCCGTCTTCGTTGAAGTCCCCGGCGCCGACCACCTTCCACTGGTTGGCGCAGGCAGGCCCGCACGGCCAGGACAGGTCCGGGTTGCCGGTCACGTGCCCGTTCCCGTCGAGCAGCCACACGCTCACCTGGCCGGTGGTCGCGTTGTGCCACACGACGTCCGACTTGTTGTCGGCGTTGAAGTCCCCGATGGCGACGGCCTTCCACTGGTTCGCGCACTCCGGGCCGCACTTCCAGTCGAGCGACAGCGCCTTCGTGACGGTGCCCTGGCCGTCCAGGATCCACGCGGACAGCTCGCCCGTCGTGGCGTTGTGCCACAGCACGTCGGAGGTGAAGTCGTTGTCGAAGTCACCCGCGCCGACCACCCGCCACTGGTTCGCGCAGTCCGGCCCGCACTTCCAGGACAGCCGGTTGTCCTTGAGCACCGTGCCGTGCCCGTCGGTGAGCCAGGCACCCAGCTCCCCGGTCTTCGCGTCGTGCCACAGCAGGTCCGCGTTGCCCGCCACGGCTTCGGCGGGCGGCGCGACGGCGAACGCGAGCGCGGCCGACACCACCCCCGCCACGGCGGCGATCTTCCTTCCCAGCATGGTTCCTCCCCCTGGAGTCGACGATGTGGACCCGATGAGGATCCGCCGGCGCGGGGGAGCCCGGGTACCCCGAGCTTTGGGGGTTGACAAGATCGAATACGGCCGGTATCAATCGCGAATCGGCAGCTCCACGCCGTCGCGGAGGAACACCGGGATCCGCTCGGCCGGGGCCGGCGCCTCCACCCGGGTGCCACCTTCGTGGCGCGTGCCGGTCACCGCGTCCGTCCAGGAAGCGCCCGCGGGCAGGTACACCCGGCGGGCCGTCACGCCGGGTTCGAGGACCGGCGCCACCAGGAGGTCCGGGCCGAGCAGGAACTGGTCGTCGACGTCCCAGGCCGCCGCGTCCGCCGGGAAGTCGACGAACACCGGCCGCATCGGCGGGATGCCCTGCTCGTGCGCCACGCGCATCTGCTCCATCAGGTACGGCCGCAGCCGCTCGCGCAACCGCAGGGACGCCGTGATCGCCTCGTACGCCGGCGCACCGAACGACCAGACCTCGTTGGGGCCGCCGGTCATCTCCGGGCCGAACGCCGGCCGCGGGTCGCGGAAGCCGTGCAGCCGGAACAGCGGGCAGAACACGCCGTAGGAGAACCACCGCACCATCAGCTCGCGGTATCCGGGCGACGCCGGGTCGCCGCCGTGGAAGCCGCCGATGTCGGTCGTCCACCACGGGATGCCGGCCAGTGCCACGTTGAGCCCGGCCCGCACCTGCGCCCGCAGCGACTCCCACGTCGCCCCGACGTCACCCGACCACAGCGCCGCGCCGAACCGCTGGCTGCCCGCCCACGCCGACCGGCTCAGCAGCACCACCTCGTCGTCGCCCTCGGCGCGGATGCCGTCGTGGAACGTCTGCGCGTTCGCCTGCGGGTAGAGGTTGAACACCTCCGCGCCCGGGCCGGCGTGGAAGCCGAGGTTGTGCGGGTGGCCGGGCTGGATCTCCGGCTCGTCGCCGTCCAGCCACCACGCGCGCACACCCAGGTCGTAGTAGTTCTCCTTGACCTTGTTCCAGACGAACCGCCGCGCTTCCGGGTTGGTCGCGTCGTAGAACGCCACCGGCATCTCGACGCCGAACCCCTTGTCCTTCCACGGCGCGTGCGCCGGGACGCCGCTCTCGGCAGCCACCAGGAGCCCCTGTTCGTGCAGCTCGCGGTAGTTCTCCGAGAGCGGGCTGACCGACGGCCACACCGAAACCATCAGCTTGACGCCGAGCTCGGAAAGCGAGCGCACCAGCCCGGCCGGGTCCGGCCACTCCGCCGGGTCGAACTTCCAGTCGCCCAGGTGCGTCCAGTGGAAGAAGTCCGCCACGATCACCGAAAGCGGCAGCCCGCGCTCGTGGTACTCCCGGGCGACGGCCAGGAGCTCCTCCTGGGTGCGGTAGCGCAGTTTCGACTGCCAGAACCCGGCCGCCCACTCCGGCAGCATCGGCGCGTGGCCGGTCGCGTCGGCGTAGTGGCCCAGGATCTGCCGCGGGCCGTCGCCGGTGGTGATCCAGTAGTCGAGCTGGCGGGCGTCGTCGGCGACCCAGCGGGTGCCGTTCTCCGCCAGCTCGACCCGGCCGACGGCGGGGCTGTTCCACAGGAACCCGTAGCCGCGGCTGGACAGCAGGAACGGCACCGACACCTCGGCGTTGCGCTGCACCAGGTCGAGCACCAGGCCCTTCTGGTCGAGCCGGCCGTGCGTGTGCTGCCCCAGGCCGTAGAGCCGCTCGCCGTCGTAGGCGCTGAACCGCTGTTCCAGCCGGCCGTAGCCGTTGCGCGACGGCATGAACAGCCGGGCGCCGGGCCACCAGAAGTGCGCGCGCTGCTCGGACAGCAGCTCCTCGCCGGTGTCCGTGCGGACGAACCGCAGCTGCGCGTCGATCCCGGTGTCGGTGTCGGCGATCTCGACGATCGCGGTGAGGCCGCCGTTGACCACCCGGCCCGAGCGCCCGGACGCCTCCGCGGACGCCGCCGACGGCTTCGCGGGCAGCAGCGCGCCCGGGACGTCGTCGAGGATGCGGTGCCGCCCGGCGCGCACGCGCAGGCTGCCCTCGCCCCACGGCTCGATGCGCAGCACCTCGTGCCGCACGCTGACTTCGAGCGAGCGGCCGTCTTCGGTCGTGGCGATCAAGCGGACTCCTTAGTCTTTGACGGCGCCGCTGGTCAGCCCGGCGACGACGTAACGCTGGGCGACGACGAGCAGGACGGCCGCGGGGATCGCGGCGAGGACGGCGGTGGCCATGATCCCGTTCCAGTCGGCGGACTGGTTGCCGACGAACCGGTAGATGCCCACGGTGATGGGCTCGAACGACTGCCCGGTGGTGAGGGTGACGGCGAACAGGAAGTCGGCCCAGGCGAACAGGAACGCGAACAGCCCGGCGGTGACCAGCGCGTTGCGGCTGACCGGCAGGATGATCGAGAAGAACGTCCGCCAGTACCCGGCACCGTCCACCCGGGACGCTTCGGTGAGCTCCTTCGGCACGGAGATCATGAACGCCCGCAGCAGGAGGATGGCGAACGGGATGGTCGCGGTGGAGTCGGCCAGCACCAGCCCGAGGTAGTTGTCGATCAGGCCGAGGTTGCTGAACACCGTGTAGAGCGCGTTGGCCATCACGATCCCCGGGATCATCTGCACGATGAGCAGCACGAACACCAGCACCGGGCCGCCGCGCACCTTCAGCTGGGCCAGCGCGTACGACGCGGGCGCCGCCACCAGCAGCGACACGAGCACCGTGCCGGCCGCGACGACGACGCTGGAGAGCAGGTTCGGGCCCTGCGTGGCGAGGGCCTTCCGGTAGCCGTCCAGCGTGCCGCCGGTGGGGAAGAACGCCGGGTCCGGGCGCAGCAGCGCGCCGCTGGGCTGCAGGGAGGCGTTGACCATCCAGTACAGCGGGAACAGCAGCACCGCGACGATCAGCACGCCTGCCGCCGTCCGCGGCCAGTTCGCCGTCTTCACGCCGCCTCCGCCAGGGTCGCCTTCGCCGAACGCAGGTAGAGCAGCCCGAACACCGTGGCCACCACGATGAGGACGTTGCCGACCGCGGCGCCCTGGCCGAACGCGAAGTCCTGGAAGGACAGCCGGTAGGACCACGTCGTCAGCGTTTGGGTCGCGTTGGCCGGGCCGCCGCCGGTGACGACCATGATCACGTCGAACACCTTGATCGTGTAGACCAGCCCGAGCATCAGCACGATCCCGGTGACCGGCCGCAGCAGCGGCCAGGTGACGTGCCGGAACCGCTGCCACGCCCCGGCGCCGTCCAGCTCGGCGGCTTCGTAGAGCGACGCCGGGATCGCGCGCAGCCCGCCGTGCAGGATGACCAGGTTGAACGGGATGCCGATCCAGATGTTGGTGAGGATCACCGCCGGAAGGGCCCAGTTCGTGCTGCTCAGCCACGGCACCGCGTCGAGGCCGACGGCACGCAGGCCCGCGTTGAGCACGCCGTGGTCCTGGTCGAACATCCACCGCCAGACCGCGCCGCTGACCACCAGCGGCAGCAGCCACGGCAGCAGGAGCAGCGACCGCAGCAGCGCGCTGCCGAGGAAGCGGCCGTTGAAGAACACCGCGAGCGCCAGGCCGATGCCGAACTGGAAGACGAGCGACCCCGCGGTGAACAGCACCGTGTTCAGCGTCGCCGTCGAGAACAGCGGGTTGTTCAGCACGGCCGAGTAGTTCGCGAAGCCGACGAAAGGTGCCTCGCCGGTGTAGAACGACTTCACCGTGTAGTTCTGGGTGCTCATCACCAGGTTCGCGGCCAGCGGATAGCCGAAGAACACGACGACGTAGGCCAGGGCGGGCAGCAGGAACGCCCACGCGGCGAACCGGTTGTCCCGGCGGGACTTCCGGTTCGCGCGCGGCGCCGACGAGACCGCCGGGGCGGCGGCGAGCGTCACGAGCCGCTCGTCTGCTGCGCGGCCTTGAGGGCCTGGTCGACCGGGGTCTTGCCGGTCAGCGCCGCCTGGAGGGCGTCGGCCAGCGCCTGCGAGACCTTCGGGTACTTCTCGCCGAGCTCGGCGGTGCGGGACCGGGCCGTGCCGACCTCGTCGACGAACGCCTGCATCGCCGGCTGCTCGGTGCCGAACTTCTGCGCCGTGGCCGTCTTCGACGGGATGTAGGCGTGCGCCTTGCTCCACTCGAGCATCGTCGGCTCGGACAGGATGCAGGAGAGCACCTTGCCGGCGGCCTGCTGGCCGGGCCCGTTCGTGACCGGCACGGTGCCGACCTCGCCGCCGAGCGCGACCACCGGCTTGCCGCCGGCCTGCGGCACCGGGATCGGCACCACGCCGTAGTGCAGCGACTTCTGCTCGTCGAGCCGGGCGATGTTCCACGACCCGTTGACCATCATCGCCGCGTTGCCGCCGACGAACTGGTCGGCGACGTCGTTCTGGTTCCAGGTCACCACGGACTTCGACGCCGAACCGGAGTTCACCAGATCGGTGACGTACTGCAGCGCCTGCGTCGCCTGCGGAGAGTCCAATCGGGACAGTTCGGCGCCGTTGCTCCAGAAGAACGGCAGGAACTGCCAGGTGCCCTCTTCGGACGGGACGGCGGAGAAGGCGAGCCCGTACTTGCCGTCCTTGGTCAGCTTCGCCGCCGCGGCCTTCAGCTCGTCCCACGTCTTCGGCGGCTGGACGCCCGCGGCCTGCAGGAGGTCCTTGTTGTAGATGAGCGCGAGGCCGTTGACGCCGGGGGCGACCCCGTACACCTTGTCCTGGTAGGTGCCGGCCTTGACGATGCTCGGGGAGTAGCCGTCGGTGGTGATGCCGTAGCCGTCCAGCGGGGTCAGCGCGCCGGTCGCGGCGACCTGCTGCAGCGTCGGGTTGTCGGTGAACAGCAGGTTCGGCAGCGTCTTCGAGCTGGCGCCCTGCAGCACCTTCGGCAGCATCTGCGCGGTCGGCACCTTCTGGCGCTCGATCTTGATCCCGGTCTGCGCGGCGCACGTGTCGAGGATCTTCTGCCAGGCGGCGGAACCCTGTTCGTCGGCGTAGTAGTCGAGTTCGGTGATCGACGTGGCGGCCGGGGCGCCGGAGCCGGCCGGCGCGGACGGCGCCGGGCTGGGGCTGCAGGCGGCCAGCAGGGCGGCGCCGGCGGTCAGAACGAGGGCGCGACGAACTGAGGACATGGTGAATCTCCTTCGGCGGCGAAGCAGAACCGGTCAGGCGTGCGGCGCGGCGGTGCTCTCGCGCCGGGTGAGGCGGGGCCCGAGCAGCCGGACCTCCGGGGTGGTGTGGCCGGCGAGCCGGCGCATGGTCATCTCGACGGCCTGGGTGCCGACCTCCTCGGCCGGGATGGCCACGTTGGTCAGCGCGACGGCGTGCTGCTCGGCCATGCTGTCCGGGCACACGGCGATGACCGAGATGTCCTCGGGCACCCGCAGGCCGCGGTGGCGCAGGTCCGACAGCAGGCCGGGCAGCACGGCCTCGTTGTGCACGACCAGGCCGGTCAGGCCGGGGTCGGTGGCGAGCAGGTCGTCCAGGCAGGCGCTCACCGCTTCGTAGGAGTGGGCGCACGACCGGGAGGCCGCCCGCACGTCACGGCTTTTCGCGGCTTCGTCGAAACCGCGCAGGAACCGCGTCGCGTAGCTCGTGCCGCGCCGGTAGACCGCGGGGGAGGGGCCGATCAGCGCGATCGAGCAGTGGCCGAGGTCGGCCAGGTGCGCGACGCACGCCGAGGCGGCCGCGGTGAAGTCGAGGTCCACGCAGCTGAGCCCGGCCGGGTGGTCCGGCACGCCGATGAGCACCACCGGCAGGTCGAGGGCCAGCAGCATCGGCACCCGCGGGTCGGCGGTTTCGACGTCCATCACCATCAGCGCGTCGGCGATCGCCGACGACGCGACCCGTTGCAGCGCAGCGGGTCCCTCGTCCTTGGTGAGCAGCAGCAGGTCGTGGTCGTGCGCGCGGGCCGCGGTGACCGCCGAGGCGACGAACTCCATCACGACGGCGACGTTGAGGTCCGTGCGCAGCGGCACGACCAGCGCGAGGACGTTGGTCTTGCTGCTGGCCAGTGCCCGCGCCCCGGCGTGCGGGTGGTACCCGAGCTTGCGGATGCTGTCCTCGACCAGCCGCCGGGTCTTCGGCGAGATCGAGCGCTTGCCGCTGATCACGTACGACACCGTGCTCGGGGCGACCCCGGCCGCGTTGGCGACGTCGTTGATCGTGACCACGGGCGGCCTCCTGGGGACGGGGGAGGGTGCGTCGGTGTCGAAGCGCATCGACGATGGCACGAAGGTAGGTGACACCGGGCGGAAACACAAGCGCCATTCGCCGTTCGCCGGTATTCGATTCGGATTCGACAACGGGCCCGTGCGTCGAATTCGTCGAAACTGCCTGATAGCCGTTCTTGTCGCAGCTCAGCGCGGGATTGCCGGGGTCCGGCCGCTGCCTCTGGGAGCGTTCCCAGGAACCCTTGACCACATCCTCACCCGGCTGTAATAGTCGTCACGCTCCCACCCTTCGACGCGAATGTTCCGCGCCGCGCCGTCGAAACGATTCGACGATTCCGGAGGCCGTCCGTGCGCAAGTCCCTGTTCCGCCGTGCCCTCGTCCCGGCGGTGGCCGCGACCCTGCTGCTGGCCCCTTCGCCGGCGCTCGCGGCGCCGCCACCGCCGTTCCGCGACCCGTCGCTGCCGCTGGCCGCGCGGATCGACGACCTGCTGTCCCGGCTGACGGCGGACGAGAAGATCTCGCTGCTGCACCAGTACGAGCCGGCCATCCCGCGGCTCGGCATCGGCGTGTTCAAGACGGGCACCGAAGCCCTGCACGGCGTGGCCTGGTCGACCGACTACGACGACAAGGGCGCCGTCGTCAAAGCCGACGGCACGGTGTTCCCGCAGGCCATCGGCCTGGCCAGCACCTGGGACCCGCAGCTGGTCAAGCAGGTGGGCGCGGCCGTCGGGCAGGAGGCCCGCGGCTTCAACGTCCGCAACCCGACGCTGTGGGGCCTCAACCTCTGGGCCCCGGTGGTGAACCTGCTGCGCGACCCGCGGTGGGGCCGCAACGAAGAGGGCTACTCCGAAGACCCCTACCTGACCGGGAAGTTCGCGGTGGCGTACGGCCACGGCATCCAGGGCGACGACCCGCGCTACCTGCAGGCCGCCCCGACCCTGAAGCACTTCCTGGCCTACAACAACGAAGTCAACCGCGACACGAGCAACTCGTCCGTGCCGCCGAAGATCCTGCACGACTACGACGAGCAGGCGTTCAAGATCCCGCTGCAGGCGGGCGCGGCCAACGCTGTCATGCCGTCCTACAACCTGGTCAACGGGCGGCCCAACCACGTGAGCCCGGAGCTCGACGGGGCGCTGCGGAAATGGGCCCCCGGGGACATCGCCGTCGTCAGCGACGCGGGCGCGCCGTCCAACCTGGTCAACTCCGAGAAGTACTACGCCACCAAGGCCGAGGGGGACGCGGCGGCGATCAAGGCCGGGCTCGACAGCTTCACCGACAACGACACCGACGGCTCGATCACCGTCGCCGCGGTCAAGGAAGCTCTCGCCAAGGGCTTCCTGACCATGGCGGACGTCGAAAACGCCGACCGTCACCTGCTTTCGCTGCGGTTCCGGCTCGGGGAGTTCGACCCGCCGGGCCGCAACCCGTACGCGAAGATCACCCCGGCCGTCATCGGCTCGCCCGAACACCGGGCACTGGCCCGCACGACCGCCGACGAGCAGATGGTGCTGCTGCGCAACAACGGCGGCGCGCTGCCGCTGAACGCCGCGCGGAACAAGAAGATCGCCGTCGTCGGCCCGCTGTCGAACACGCTGTACGAAGACTGGTACAGCGGCGCGATGCAGTACAAGGTCACCCCGGTGCAGGGCATCGCGGAGCGGCTCGGCACCGCGGGCACGGTCGCGTCGTCGGAAGGCGTCGACCGGATCGCGCTGAAGGACCTCTCGACCGGCCGGTACCTGACGGCCCCGGCGGTCACCGGCAAGATCACTGCCGGTGGCACCGTCGCCGGAACGGCGGAGTCCTTCGACGTCTACGATTGGGGTGCGGGCAAGAACACCCTGCGCGCGGCCGCCAACGGCAAGTTCCTCAGCTACTCCGGCGGCGCGCTGGTGAACGACGTCGACCAGCCGGCCGGCTGGTTCGTGCAGCAGCAGCTCAAGCTCGACGCCCAGCCCGACGGCAGCTACGTGCTCGAATACGCGGGCAACGAGGTGACCGAGCCGTGGTTCGGCCCGAACAAGTTCGCCGTCGTCGGCGCGGACGGCGTCCTGACGATCTCCTCCCCGGACGCCGCCCACGCGACCAGGTTCGGCCGTGACGTGCTGACCAGCGGCGTCGGCAGCGCGGTCGCCGCCGCGAAGGACGCGGACACCGCCGTCGTCGTGGTCGGCAGCATGCCGTTCATCAACGGCCGCGAGGCGAACGACCGCACGAGCACCGAACTCGCCCCGGCGCAGCGCGCGCTGATCGAGGCGGTGCAGAAGGCGAACCCGCACACCGTCGTCGTGGTGGAGAACAGCTACCCGACGACCGGCTGGGACACCCTGTCCGTGCCCGGCATCCTGTGGACCAGCCACGCGGGCCAGGAGACCGGGCACGCGGTCGCCGACGTGCTCTTCGGCGACCGGGACCCGAGCGGGCGGCTCACCCAGACCTGGTACGCCGCCGACGCCGGGCTGCCGGACATCCACGACTACGACATCGCCAAGACCGGGATGACCTACCAGTACTACCGCGGGAAGCCGCTGTTCCCGTTCGGGTACGGGCTGAGCTACACCAGCTTCCGGTACGACGGCGTGCGTGCCGTGCGGGCCGGCGACAAGGTCCGGGTCAGTGTGGACGTGACGAACACCGGGGCCCGTGCCGGCACCGACGTCGTCCAGCTCTACTCGAAGAACTCCGGCGTGCAGCGGCTGCGGGACTTCTCGAAGGTGACCCTGGCCCCGAACCAGACCCGCACGCTGCGGTTCGAGGTGCCCGTGGCGGACCTGGCGTCCTGGGACGTCTCCCGGGACCGGTCCGTGGTGGCGGCGGGGGTGTACGAGTTCTCGGTGGGCCGCAACGCGGGAGAGCTTTCGGCACCGCAGCCGGTCTTCGTGCCGGGGGAACAGCCCCTGCCGCGCGACCTGAGCCGTCCGACGCAGGCCCAGAACTTCGACGACTACTCCGGGACGACGCTGACGGACACGGCGAAGGTGTCGGGTACGTCGGTCGCGGCCGTGGCCGGGAGCTGGGTGGCGTACCGCAATGCGGCGTTGACCGGCCCGGCGCGGTTCTCGGCTTCGGTGTCCGCGCCGGCGGCATCGCACGTCACGGTCCGCCTGGACTCGCCGACCGGCCGCGTACTGGGCACGGCTCCGGTGCCCGCCACCGGCGACCACTACGCCTACACGACGGTGACGGCGGCGCTGGCCAAGGTGTCCGGCCGCCACGACGTCTACCTGACGTTCGACGGCCCGGCGAACCTGGCAACGTTCTCCCTGCGGTGACGGTCGTGAGTGGTAAGGCGTGTTCTAACTCGCCTTACCACTCACGACCGCGGGGTCACGGCTTGCGGCCCACGCCGGCGTAGGGGAGGGAGTTGACCGACGGGGTGTCGGACATGTCGCCGGCCCCCTCCGGGTTCCACATCGCGCAGCCGACCAGGCCCGGCTCGACCAGGTCGAAGCCCTCGAAGAACCGGAGCACCTGGTCGTGCGTGCGCGGGAACGGCCGGTTCTGCTGGTTCTGCCGGTTCGTGTAGACCTCGATCGCCTCGTCGAGGCCCGCCGAGCCGGAGTCGGCCGCCACGTGCGTGACCGCCAGGAAGCTGCCCGGTGCGAGCCGGTCGCGGTAGCGGGCCAGGATGCCGGCCGGGTCCCACGAGTCGGGCACGAAGTGCAGCAGCAGCAACATGAACACGCCGGTCGGCTGGTCGGGGTCGAGCAGCCGGCGCGCCGGCTCGGCGTCGAAGATGTCGTTGACGTCGCGCAGGTCGGCCTGCAGCACCGCGCAGTTGTCGTTGCCCTGCAGCAGCAGCTCGCTGTGGGCGACCGCGACCGGCTCGCGGTCGACGTAGACCACCCGGCACGACGGGTCGGCCTGCTGGACGATCTCGTGCAGGTTGCCGACGGTCGGGATGCCGGAGCCGACGTCGAGGAACTGCCGGATCCCGGCGTTCACCATGTACCGCGCGGCGCGGCGCAGGAAGGCGCGGTTGAGCCGGGCCGCGTCGCGGATGCCCGGCATGATCCGGAGGATCTGCTCGCCGAGCGCGCGGTCGGCGGCGAAGTTGTGGTCGCCGTCGAGCCAGAAGTCGTACACCCGCGCCGGGTTCGGCACCGTGGTGTCGATCTCCGGCGGTACCCAGCTCAGCTCCCCGGTCACGGGACCTCCCACCCTCGCGGACTCTGGAGTGGCGAAGCTTAGCCCCCTCATCCGTTCGTGTGGACTCGCGCTCCGGGGCGGCGGTGCCCGGCTAGGGTGGCCCGGTCACGAGGAGGCGAGGCCATGGCGAACCCGCGTCCCGTTCCCGGCCGGCTGCCCCTGCTCGGGCACACCGTGCCCCTGCTGCGTGACCCGCTGAAGTTCTTCACTTCCCTGTCCGCGCACGGAGAAGTCGTCAAAATCCACCTCGGCCCGCTGCCGGTGCACGTGGTCACCACCCCGGAGCTGGCCTGGCAGGTGCTGGCCACCGACGGCGACAAGTTCGACAAGGGCCTGGTCTTCGACAAGATGCGCCCGCTCTTCGGCGACGGCCTGGCCACCTCGAACGGCGAGCTCAACCGCCGCCAGCGCCGCCTGGTGATGCCGGCCTTCGGGCGCACCCGGATCGCGGGCTACGCCGAGCACACCATGACGAAACTGGCCGACGAACTCGCGAGCTCCTGGCGCCCGGGCGAGGTCGTCCAGTTCGACCAGCGGATGCAGGACCTCGTGCTGACCATCGCCGGCCAGACGCTGTTCTCCACCGCGCTCGGCGACGAAGCACTGGCGGAGATCCGGCGCTCGATCCCCGTCATGCTCAGGTACGTGCTGGTCCGGGCGTTCTCCCCGGCGTTCGTCGAGAAGCTGCCGATCCCGCCGAACCGGCGGTTCGACGCCGCGGCCGCGCGCCTGCGCGACGTGATCGGCGAGACCGTCGTCAAGGCCCGCGAAGCCGGCGCCGACCACGGCGACCTGCTCTCGATGCTGCTGCTGGCCCGCGACGAGGAGACCGGCGAGGGCATGTCCGACCGCCAGGTGCACGACGAGGTCATCACCATCCTCACCACCGGCGCCGAGACCACCGCGGTCGCGCTGGCCTGGTTCTTCCACGAACTCGGACAGCACCCTGACGTCGAACGGCGGTTCCACGCGGAGGTCGACGAGGTCCTCGGCGGCCGGGCCGCGCGCTTCGAAGACCTGCCGGATCTCGGGTACACGCACCAGATCGTGAACGAGATCGTCCGCCGCACCCCGCCGCTGATCCTCATGCGCCGCGCCCGGGAGGACGTCGAACTCGGCGGGGTGGCGATCCCGGCGGGCAGCGAGGTCGCCGTCAGCCAGCACACCCTGCACCGCGATCCGCGCTGGTTCCCCGATCCGGACCGGTTCGACCCGGACCGCTGGGCGCCCGGCCGCGCCGCGGAACTGCCCAAGGGTGCGTACATCCCGTTCGGCGCCGGCGCCCGGCTGTGCCCGGGGCACGTCTTCGCGCCGACGGAGATCGGCATCGTCGCCGCGACGATCGGGGCGCGCTGGCGGCTGGTCCCGGTCCCGGGCCGGAAGGTGTACGCGCAGATCAAGGCCACGATGCAGCCGAACCGGCTGCCGATGACCGTGGTGCCCCGCCGGACCTGACGGTACCGGTTCCACTACCGGGTGTAGTGTTCTCGGGTCCTGAACAGCCAGCTGTGCCCGACGAAAGGGAACTACGGCGTGAGACGGCCGCTCAAGCTGACGTCGGCGTTGTTCGCCTGCGGTGTCCTGCTCGCCTCGCTGACCGCGGCGGTCCCCGCCGAGGCCGCGGCGATCTCCTGCACCGACACGGACCTGCCGGTTTCCGGGCCGGGCCTGCCACCCCTCGTGCCCGGCGCCCCGGCGACCGTGCACGGCCGGCTGTGCCTGCCCGCGGGTGCGGTGCCGGACACCGTCCAGCTGCTCGTGCACGGCGGGACGTACAACAGCGCGTACTGGGACCTGCCGTACGAGCCGGAGCAGTACTCCTACCAGCGCGACATGGCCGCGCACGGCTACGCGACGTTCGCCGCCGACCAGCTCGGCGCCGGGCGCAGCAGCCGGCCGCTGAGCCTGCCGCTGTCGGTCTGGGCCGAGGCGGAGTCGATGCACGAGGTGATCGGCCACCTGCGCGCCGGCCGGGCCGGCGGGGCGCCGTTCGCGAAGGTGGTCATCGTCGGCCACTCGGTCGGGTCGGGGATCGTCGCGGTGGAGGCGTCGACCTACCACGACGTCGACGGCGTCGTCCTCACCGGCATCACGCACCTGCCCGCGCTGCCCGTGCTGGCCCTCGGCGCGGCGCTCGGCCTGCAGCCGGCGATGCTCGACAGCCAGCTGGCGACGCTGGGCAGCGACCCGCTGTACTTCACGACGAGGCCGGGTGCGCGGGCCGGGTTGTTCTACGCCGCGGGCGACGCGGACCCCGCCGTGATCGCCGCCGACGAGGCGACCAAGGACCAGGTTTCGGTGCCGGGGATGGGCTCGGTCGCGTTGTTCGGCATCGTACTGCCGTCGACGTGGGGAATCACCGTACCGGTTTTCCAGGTGGTCGGGGAAAAGGACGTCCTTTTTTGCGGAGTTCTGGCGTTGCGTGACTGTTCGGACGCCGGCGTGCTGCGGGCGCAGGAAGCGCCCTACTACGCCGATCCGTCGAAGCTGTCGGTGTACGTGCTGCCCGGGGCGGGGCATTCCGTGGCGTTGCACGAAAACGCCGGCGAATACCGCAGTGCCACCCGTTCGTGGCTGCAGGACCGCCTGGGGATCGCTCCGCAGGGTTATCACTCGATCGGACGAAACTGAACCCGTGCGTTCCGCGCAATCCCGGGCCAAGATGAATCGGTCGACCCGACCCGGTGGGTGCCTTGAACTCCTGGAACTCTTGGACGGCCTGAGGTGACTGCTCCTCATCCCCGCGGTGACGATCCACGGAAGAAACCGTCCGCCGAACGCGCGGCGCGCCGGCTCGGCACGCTCGCGCGCAAGTGGGGTTACCTGATCAGCACCACGGCCTACCTGCCGCACACCCCCGAGGAGATCGAGCGTGAGCTGGCGGCCCTGTCCGGCCGGCTCTTCGAGGCGGTCGTGAGCGATCCGCCGGACGTCGAGGCGGCCGCCGCCGCGGGCGGCCGGCTGGTCGAGCTGCGGTGCGTCGGCGCGGACAGCCTGCGGCGCAGCCTGGAGGTGCTGGCCAAGGCGCTGCTGCGCGAGCCGGAGCTGCGCGGGGTCGACGGCCTCGCCGAGCGGGTCGTGCTGGTGCTCGGCGCGCTCAGCTCCGGCTACGGCGAGATGCTGCGCGAGGACATCCAGAAGCGGCAGGAGGGCCTGAGCCGCGCCCTGCTGAAGGTCGAGCAGGAGACGCGGCAGAAACAGGTCATCACCCGCGCGCAGTTCGAGGAGGTGTTCGCCGGCTCGGCCAGCGGCGTCGCGCTCACCGAGCCGGACGGCCGGGTGTTGCGGGCCAACGCGGCGCTGGCCAAGACGCTCAACCGCACGCCGGCCGAGATCGCCGCGCTGACCCTGTTCGACCTCGTCCACCCCGAGGACGTCGAGCAGCTGCGGGACGGCTACCGCGACCTGGTGGCGGGCCGGCTGCACCGGCTGCGCACCGGGCGGCGCCTGGTCGGCAAGGACGGCGAGCCGATGTGGGCCACCTTCGCCGCGTCGGTGATCCGGGACGCGGTGGGCACGCCCCGGCAGGTGCTCACCATCGTCGACGACGACACCGAGGTGTCGCTGCTGCAGCGGCGGCTGAGCCACCAGGCGCTGCACGACGTGCTGACCGGGCTGCCGAACCGGCAGTTCTTCAGCACCCGCCTGGAAACCCTGCTGCGCGACGCGGACCCGGCCCACGGCGCCACGCTCTTCCACCTCGACCTCGACGGCTTCTCGCAGATCAACGGCGGGCTCGGCCAGGAGCTCGGGGACCGGGTGCTGCGCGGGGCCGCCGCCAAGCTGAAGACGGTCTTCGAGCCGGAGAAGGCGCTGGTCGCCCGCCTCGGCGGCGACGAGTTCGGGGTCCTGGTGCAGAACACCGCGGACACCCCGGACGTGGCGACGCTGGTCCGCCGGATCACCCGCGAGTTCGCCGAGCCCGAGTACGTCGACGGGCAGCACGGGGTCGCGGTGTCGGCCGCCATCGGCGTCGTCCACCGGCCGCCACGGGACGTCACGCCCGCGGAGCTGCTCCGCGCGTCGGACCTGACGCTGCGGCGCGTGCGCCGGACGGGCAACCAGTGGGGCCTGTTCGACCGCGAGCTGGACCGGCGCGACCGGCACGGCTTCGGCCTGGCCGCGGCGATGGCGGGCGCGTGGGAGAACGGCGAAGTCGAAGTCGGCTACCGCGCGCTGGTGCGCCCGGAAGACGGCTCGGTCGAGAGCGTCGAAGCCCGGCTGCGCTGGAACCACCCCGGCGAAGGCGTGCTGGCGCACGAAACGTGCGTCCGGCTGGCGGCGGCGACCGGGCTCGCCCTGCCGCTGGGCACCTGGCTGCTGCGCACGGCGGCCGAGCGGCTGGCGGCGTCCGGGCTCGGCGTGCCGCTCGTCGTCGAGCTGACCGCGCCGCAGGCCGCCGACCCCGAGCTGGTCGGCGAAATCCGCCGCGTCCTGGACGACACCGGCCTGCCGCCGGACCGCCTGCGCCCCGGTTTCCCGGCCGCGGTGCTCACGGCGGACACCGGTGACGCGGCGGACAACATCCGGGTGCTCGCCGAAATCGGTGTCCCGGTGGAGCTCCACGGCTTCGGCGACGCGACCTGCCTCGCGGAGTTCCCGGTCCGCGGGGTCCGGCTCGCGCCGAACCTGGTGGCGCGCCGGGAGCACCCGCTGGTGACGGGCACGCTGTCGGCGCTGGTCGATGCGGCCCACGCGGCCGGGGCGTCGGTGTCGGCCGACGGCGTCGAGACCCCGGCGCAGGCGGAGTGGTGGCAGGAGCGGGGCGCGGACCTGGTTTCCGGCCCGGCGTTCCCCGAGCTGCCGGATGGCTTGCCGGCGTGCTGAGTCAGATCCGGACGAGGACTTCGCCGAGGGGCTTGCGCCGCAGGTCCGGAACGACGCAGTCGTCGGCCGGGTAGCCCACCGGGATCACCGCGAACGCCTTTTCGTTGCGGGGACGGCCCAGCAGCTCCCCGAGGAACCGCATCGGCGACGGCGTGTGCGTCAACGCCGCCAGGCCGGCCACCTGCAGCGCCGTGAGCAGCATGCCGACCGCGATGCCGACCGATTCGTCGACGTAGTAGTGCTTGCGGACGCCGCCGTCCTCGTCGAGGGCGAACCGTTGCTGGAACACGACGATCAGGTACGGCGCGTCCGTCAGGTGCGGCTTCACCGCGTCCGTGCCGAGGGGCCGCAGCGCGGCGAGCCATTCGTCGCCGAGCCGGCCGTCGTAGGAGAGCTGTTCTTCGGCTTCGGCGGCTTCGCGGATCCGGCGGCGCACGTCGGGATCGGCGACCAGGACGAACGTCCACGGCTGCTGGTGGGCTCCGCTCGGGGCGGTCGAGGCCACCGCGATCGCGTCGAGCACCGCGCGTTCGGGGACCGGGTCGGGGGAGAACATCCGGACCGAGCGCCGCGCCTCCATGTGCTGCCGCAGGGTGGCGGCCCGGGCGAGGCTCTCGTCGTCGGGCAGCCGGGCGGGCCGGTAGGGAACCGGGTGGTAGGTCATGTCCGGATTGTGGCGGGGAACACGGAGCCGGCAGCAGGGCCGAACGTACGATTTGCGGTGTGGAGCGTCCGTTCTACGGACAGTAAGGTGATCCTTGCTCCGCAAATTGCGCTGAACGGTGTAGGGCAACTAGTCCGTTCGGTCCTGTCGCGCGAAGTGATCTCCTCATTACCCTCCAGTAGCAGACAGTGGTGCCGATCACAGTCGCTCCAGGAGGCCAGATGGCGTCGCGCGTCCGAGGACCCGGCTCCGAAGACCGGCGCGAACTGCGGCTCAGGCACCTCACCGGCTGCCTCACCTGCACGCTCAAATGCGTGTACTGCGGGCTGCCGGTGCGGCTCGCCGGGCCGGGCGACCACCCCGGGTACGGCGTGGTCGAAGAACTGACCGGCGACCTCGTGCTGCTGCACCGGTTCTGCCGCAGCGCGCTCGGCCGCTGCCGGACGCGGGGGTGCGTGCTGCGGCGCGCCCACCTCGGCCGCGCGACCGAGCAGTACGAAACCGGCCGGCGGCCCGGGCGTTACCAGCGCCTCGGCGTCCGGCGGTCGCCCGACCTCGATCTGTACCGGAAACGCTGGCGGGTCGCGAAGATGCGGTACGCGTGCCAGGCGTGCCGGTACTACACCGGCTCGCACTGAGCCGGTCCTTCCATCACGACGCGGAGGACTCGTGCTCGTTCGTCTCATCCTCGGCCTGCTCATGACCGTCGTCGGCCTCGCCGTCGCCGGCAGGCGGGTGGCCTTCCTGTACCGGCTGATCAAGGCCGGCCAGCCCGACACCAAGCGGTCCGACGAGCTCGGTGCCCGCGTCTTCGCGCAGGTGCGCGAGGTGTTCGGCCAGCGGAAGCTGCTGAAGTGGTCGGTGCCCGGCCTGGCGCACTTCTTCACGTTCTGGGGCTTCGTGATCCTCGCTTCGGTGTACCTCGAGGCGTACGGCGCGCTGTTCGACGAGAGGTTCGCCATCCCGTGGATCGGCCACTGGGCGGTGCTCGGCTTCCTGCAGGACTTCATCGCCGTCGCGGTGGCCGTTTCGCTGGGCGTGTTCACGATCATCCGGATCCGGAACGCCCCCGAGCGCAAGGACCGCGCGTCCCGCTTCTACGGCTCGCACACCGGCGGCGCGTGGCTGATCCTGGTCATGATCTTCAACGTCGTCTGGACGATGTTCTTCTTCCGCGGCGCGTCCTCGGCGTCCGGGAACTTCCCCTACCAGTCGGGCGCGTACGTCTCGCTCGGCGTCGGGAACCTGCTGGAGCCGCTCGGCCACTCGACGACCGAGGTGCTGGAGACGGTCGGCCTGCTGCTGCACATCGGCGTGATGCTGGTGTTCCTGTCGATCGTGCTCTACTCCAAGCACCTGCACATCTTCGTCGCGCCGCTCAACGTCTCGGCCAAGCGGCTGCCGGACGCACTGGGCCCGCTGCTGCCGATGGAGTCCGCGGGCAAGCCGATCGACTTCGAGGACCCGGGCGAGGACGACACGTTCGGCCGCGGCAAGATCGGCGACTTCACCTGGAAGGGCATGCTGGACTTCGCCACGTGCACCGAGTGCGGCCGCTGCCAGTCGCAGTGCCCGGCGTGGAACACCGGCAAGCCGTTGTCGCCCAAGCTGGTCATCATGAACCTGCGCGACAACCTGTTCGAGGAGGCGCCCTACATCCTGGCGGGCACCGAGCACGAGGAGGCCCGCCCGCTCGTCGGCCCGGAGGCCGACGGCGGCGTGATCGACCCGGACGTCCTGTGGTCGTGCACCACCTGCGGCGCGTGCGTCGAGCAGTGCCCGGTGGACATCGAGCACGTCGACCACATCGTCGACATGCGCCGCTACCAGGTGATGATCGAGTCGGCGTTCCCGACCGAGCTGGGCGGGCTGTTCAAGAACCTGGAGACCAAGGGCAACCCGTGGGGCCAGAACAACTCCGAGCGGCTCGCGTGGACGAAGGACCTGGGCTTCGACGTCCCGGTGTTCGACGGTGAGCTGGCCGAGGACGTCGAGTACGTCTACTGGGTCGGCTGCGCGGGCGCGTTCGACGACCAGGCGCGCAAGACCGTCCGCGCCACGGCCGAGCTCCTGCACATCGCCGGGGTGAAGTACGTGGTGCTGGGCAACGAGGAGTCCTGCACCGGTGATCCGGCCCGTCGCGCGGGCAACGAGTTCCTGTTCCAGATGATGGCGCAGCAGACGGCGGAGACGTTGAACGCCGTGTTCGAGGGCCGCGAGCCGAGGCTGCGCAAGATCGTCACGACCTGCCCGCACTGCCTGAACACGCTGAGCCGCGAATACCCCCAGCTGGACGGCCACTACGAGGTGGTCCACCACACGCAGCTGCTCAACCGCCTGGTCCGTGGCGGGCAGCTCACGCCGGTCAAGCCGGTCGAGGACGGCCCGAAGGTCACCTACCACGACCCCTGCTACCTGGGCCGCCACAACAAGGTCTACACCCCGCCGCGCGAGCTGGTCGGCGCCACGGGCGCAACGCTGGCGGAGATGCCCCGCCACGCGGACCGCGCCCTGTGCTGCGGCGCGGGCGGCGCCCGCATGTGGATGGAGGAGCAGATCGGCAAGCGCATCAACCTGGAGCGGGTGGACGAGGCGATCGCCACGGACGCCGAGACGATCGTGACGGGCTGCCCGTTCTGCCGCGTGATGCTGACCGACGGGCTCGTCCAGCGGCAGAGCGAGCAGAAGGCGGAGAACGTCGACGTCCGCGACGTCGCCCAGCTGCTCTTGGAACGGGTCAAGGCGCCCGCGCCGAAACCCTGACCGGGTTCACCCGTTCGTCCGATATCTGCCCGCCCGCCGCACGGCTCTTCCTTGGCGAAGAAGCCGTGCGACGGGAAGAGGGCCGATGGCCGGGCAGGCTGAAGCGAGGATCGAGACGCTCGACGGGGCCGTCGCGCGGCTGGCCGTGCGGCGGGGCTCGTGGCTGGTCGGGCGCGGGCCCGACGCGGACCTGAGGCTGTACTCGGACCAGGTGTCGTTGCGGCACGCCTGGATCCGGCGCGACGGGCGGGGCACCTGGGTCTCCGATGCCGGGTCGCGCACCGGCACCCGGCTCAACGGGCGGCGGCTGGCCGCCGGGCAGGACCACCCGCTGCGGCACGGCGACCGGCTCGAGTTCGGCCCGATCACTGCGGTCTACTCCGACGGGCCGGTGCCGGTGGCGGCCACCCGGACGTGGCAGCGCGCCGGGGGTGTCTCGGTCGGGGACGTGCCGGCCGGGACGATCACCAACGCCGGGCGCGACGTCAACCACAGCTACGACAACCGGCGGCACTACGAATTCAGCACGCCCGAAGGGCAGCTGATCTCGGAACTGGCCACCGGTCGGGGCGCCGGCCGCGTGGTCATGGTGCTGGGGCTGCTGATGGTGCTGGCCGGGTTCGCGATCTGGGCGTCGGTGATCTTCCGGTTCGCCAAGGCGGTTTCCCGCGCCGGTTCCGACACGCCGCCGTCGCTGCTGGGCCCGGACGTCTTCGGCGGCGTGCCGCTGGGTGCGGTGGGCTTCGCGCTGTTCGGGCTGGGCGGGGTGATCGCGATGATCGGGCTGGTGCTGTCCAAAGCGGCGCGGCAGCGGAGGCGCTAGGTGGACGGCATCCACTTCCACGGCGGTCGGGGAGCGGGCGCGAAGGTCCAGGACCTGCTCCGGGACGCCGGCGGCTTGGCGACCGCCGGCGCCGGGCTGTGGACCGCGGTGCGCGCTCTCGCCGCCGCGGCCGGCGTGCCGCGCTAACCCTCCACAGTGGACGCGACCCGCGGCGGCGCGGGTTCGACGCCGCCGAGTTCCGCAGTCGGCACCCGGTAGGTCTCGCGAGCCGTCGCCGCGGAGAGCGCCGCTGCCACGCACACCGCCGCTGTGAAGATCGCGACGCCGAGCCAGTCCTCTTTGCCGGAGCCGATCGCTGCCACCACGCTCGGTGCGAACCCCGCCACCGCGAAACCGATCTGGGTGCCGATCGCCATGCCGGACAGGCGGACCCGGGCGCTGAACATCTCGCCGTACAGCGCCGGCCAGACCCCGTTGACACCGGAGTACGCCACCCCGAACAGCACGATGCCGAGCACGAACAGCAGCGCGTAGGAGCCGATCGAGATCGACCACAGGTACGGGAAGATCAGCACCCCGCAGGCGAGGCACCCGGCGATGAACACCGGTTTGCGCCCGACGCGGTCGGCGAGCCGGGCCAGCAGCGGGATCGCCGCCAGCGCGACGACGTTCGCGAGCACACCGACCCACAGCATCGGGGTGCGGGCCAGGCCGATCGTGTTGACCGCGTAGCTGAGCGCGTAGACGGTGAAGATCGTGCTCACCGAGGCGATCGTCGCCGCGACCACCACGCGCAGGACGTCCGCCCAGTGGTGGCGGAACAGGATCGCGACCGGCAGCTTCGCGACCTCGGTGCGTTCGAACACCGGCGTCTCCTCGAGCTTGCGGCGGATCACGAACCCGACGACCACGACGAGCGCGCTGCCCCAGAACGGCAGCCGCCAGCCCCAGGTGAGCAGGTCCGGGGCGGGCAGCGCGGCGACCGGCAGGAAGATCGCGGTGGCCAGGATCTGCCCGGCCTGCGTGCCGCTCAGGGTGAAGCTGGTGAAGTACGCCCGCCGGTGTTCCGGGGCGTGTTCCAGCGACATCGAGTTGGCGCCGGCCTGCTCACCGGCCGCGGAAAGCCCCTGCAGCAGGCGAAGCACGACCAGCAGCACAGGCGCCAGGACGCCGGCGCTCGCGTACGTCGGCAGGCAGCCGACGCAGAACGTCGCGAAACCCATGAGCAGCAGGGTGAAGACGAGCACCCGCTTGCGGCCGAACCGGTCCCCGACGTGGCCGAGCACGAAGGCGCCGACCGGCCGGGCGAGGTAGCCGACGCCGAAGGTGGCCAGGGCCAGCAGGGTGCCGGTGGCCGGGGCGGAGGCGGGGAAGAACACCTTGCCGAACACGAGCGCGGCGGCGGTGCCGTAGATGAAGAAGTCGTAGTACTCGAGCGCGCTGCCGATCCAGGCGGCGAGCGCCGCCTTGCGGGGCATCGATCCGGTCACGGGGAGGTGCTCCTGACGTCCGTGCTTCGTTGCGCAGACTGCGACGGGAAGCAATGTACGGTCTAGTTAGTTAATAGAGGGTGCGAGACCGGACCCCGGGTGTCAAGAGATCCTTTTGCCGGGCGGGAGCGCGGAGCTCAGCGCGCGGTCAGGTATTCGATCAGCAAGGTGCCGAGCATCGCGCGGTAGTGCTCGCGGCGGCCCGGGTCCAGCATGTCGCGGCCGAAGATCGCCTGGAACGTGTGCCGGTTCGCCAGCCGGAACACGCAGAACGAGCTGATGAGCATGTGGACGTCGAGCGCGTCGACGTCCTCGCGGAACAAACCGGCCTTCCGGCCCCGCTCGAGGATCCGGGTGATCCCGCCGAGGGCCGGGTCGGCCAGGCCGGCCAGGATTTCCGAGCGTGACAGGTGTTCCGCGTGGTGGATGTTCTCGATGCTGACCAGCCGGATGAAGTCCGGGTTCGCCTCGTGGTGGTCGAACGTCAGCGCGGCCAGCTGCCGCAGGGCGTCCTCGGGGTCGAGGTGCTCGACGTCGAGCTGCTTCTCCGAGGCTCGCAACGCCGAGTACGCCCGCTCCAGCACCGCGATGTACAGCTGTTCCTTGCCGCCGAAGTAGTAGTAGATCATCCGCTTGGTCGTGCTGGTGCGGGCGGCGATCTCGTCGACGCGGGCCCCGGTGTAGCCCTTGTCCGCGAACTCCCGGGTGGCCACCGCGAGGATGTCGGCGCGCGTGCGTTCCTTGTCGCGCTGGCGCTCGGCCTCCGACGATGGTGCGGCCACCGGGCTCCCTCCACTGCAGGTCGACGGCCTCACTCTAGCCCAGCCCTTCCGCACCGGCTCCCGCCGCGCTACCGTGAACGTACTAGTTCGTACATTAACTCGGAGGCGTCGCTTGGCCAGCTACCTGATCGGGCTCGTCGGCTCGGGCATCGGCCCGTCGGCCAGCCCGGCGCTGCACGAACGCGAGGCCGACGAGCTCGGCCTCCGCTACGTCTACCGCCTGCTGGACCTCGACGCGCTGCGCCGCCCGGTCGCCGACGTCCTCGCCGCCGCCCGGCTCGCCGGGTTCGACGGGCTCAACGTCACCCACCCGGCCAAGCAGCTGGTCCTGGAGCACCTCGACGAGCTGTCACCCGAGGCCGCCGCCCTCGGCGCGGTCAACACCGTCGTCTTCCGCAACCACCGCGCGGTCGGCCACAACACCGACGCCACCGGCTTCGCCCGCAGCCTCACCCGTGGCCTGCCCGACGTCCGCCTGGATGACGTCGTCCTGCTCGGCGCCGGGGGAGCAGGCGCCGCGGTCGCGCACGCCCTCCTCTCGCTCGGCGCCGGCCGGCTCACGATCCACGACGTCGACCGCGAGCGCGGCGCGAAGCTCGCCGGGACACTGCGCGAAAAGTTCGGCCCGGGCCGCGCGGTGACCGGCGACCTGACCGCGGTGCAGCACGCCGACGGCCTGGTGCACGCCACCCCGACCGGGATGGCGGCCCACCCCGGCTCGCCGCTCCCGGCCGAGCTGCTGCGCCCGGACCTGTGGGTCGCCGACATCGTCTACCGGCCGCTGGAGACCGCCCTGCTGGCCGCCGCCCGCGCCCGTGGCTGCCGCGTGCTGCACGGCGGCGGCATGGTCGTGCTGCAGGCCGCGGAGTCGTTCCGGCTGTTCACCGGCGTCGACCCGGATCCGGCGCGGATGCTGCGGCACTTCGACGCCCTCGAAGGGGAGGCCGCCCATGCCGCCTGAACCGCGCACCGCGATCGCCACCGTCTGCCTGTCCGGCACGCTGGAGGACAAGCTCGCCGCGGCGGCCGCGGCCGGGTTCGACGGCGTCGAGCTGTTCGAGAACGACCTGCTGGTCTCCCCGTCGAGCCCGGCGGACATCCGCCGCCGCTGCGCCGGCCTCGGCCTGTCGATCGACCTCTACCAGCCGTTCCGCGACTTCGAAGCGGTCCCGCCGGACGTCCACGCGGCCAACCTCCGCCGCGCGGCGCACAAGTTCGACGTCATGGCTCAGCTCGGTACGGACACCGTGCTGGTCTGCTCGTCGGTCTCCCCGGACGCGATCGACGACGACGAACTCGCCGCCGAACAGCTGCGCGCCCTGGCCGACCTCGCGCAGCAGCGCGGGATGCGGATCGCGTACGAAGCCCTGGCCTGGGGACGGCACGTCAGCGGGTACGAGCACGCCTGGCGGATCGTGCGCCGCGCCGCGCACCCCGCGCTCGGCGTCTGCCTCGACAGCTTCCACATCCTGTCGAAGGGCCACGACCCGGCGCCGATCCGCGCGATCCCCGGCGAGAAGATCTTCTTCCTGCAGCTCGCCGACGCCCCGCGCCTGCCCATGGACGTCCTGCCGTGGAGCCGCCACCACCGGCTCTTCCCCGGCCAGGGCGACTTCGACCTGACGGCGTTCACCGGGCACGTGCTGGCCGCGGGCTACCGCGGACCGCTGTCGCTGGAGGTCTTCAACGACGTGTACCGCCAGGCCGACCCGCGCCCGGCCGCGGTCGACGCCCGGCGGTCCCTGCTGGCGCTGGAGGAGTCGCTCGGCGTGCGGGACCTGCCGGCCGCGCCGCGGCTGACCGGTCACGCGTTCGCCGAGGTCGTCACCGACCCGGGTGCGGGGGCGATCCTGGCGTCCCTCGGTTTCGCGCGCACCGGCGTCCACCGGACCAAGCCGGTGCAGCTGTGGGAACAGGGCGAAGCCCGGGTGGTGGTCAACGAAGGCGGCGCGGCGCACGGCGCGGTCGGCGCGCTGGCCGTGGCCAGCACCGACCCGGCCCGCTCGGCCCGCCGGGCCGAAGCCCTGCTCGCGCCGGTCCTGCCGCGGGTGCGCGGCCCGCGCGAGGCTGACCTGGCGTCGGTGGCGGCGCCGGACGGTACCCAGGTGTTCCTCTGCGGCGACGACTGGCGCGACGACTTCGTGCCGACCGGCGAAACGGCGGCCGGCGCGGGAATCCTCGGAATCGATCACGTGGCGCTCAGCCAGCCCTTCGACCACTTCGACGAGGCGGCACTGTTCTACCGGTCGGTGTTCGGGCTGACGCCGTCGCCGGTGGCCGAGTTCGCGGCGCCGTTCGGGCTGGTGCGCAGCCGCGCGGTGGCGGCGGAGGAGGTCCGGCTGACCCTGGACAGCGCGCTGGTCCGCCGCGGCGAATGGGCGCCGGCGGTGCCCGAACCCCAGCACGTGGCCTTCGCCTGCGCGGACGCCCTCGCGGCGGCCGCGGCGATGCGGGCCGCGGGCGCGCCGCTGCTGACGATCCCGGCCAACTACTACGACGACCTCGAAGCCCGCCTCGACGTGCCGCCCGGCCTGCGGGAGCACTCGGTGCTGTACGACCGGGACGACCACGGCGAGTACCTGCACTTCGCCACCGCGCTGGCCGGGACCCGGGTGTTCTTCGAGGTCGTGCAGCGGATCGGCGGGTACCGCGGGTACGGGGTGGTCAACGCCCCGGTGCGGATGGCCGCCCACCGCGCGCACCGCCGCGCCGGGGCGCCGGCGAAAACCGCGGTCTGACCAGCGAAAACCACGCCGTCCACGAGAGCGCCGCCCCGGGAAGCCTTTCCCGGGGCGGTTTTCGTCGTGCGGCCCTTCGGCGGCCGCGCGGGATTTCCGCTGTCCCGCGGTGAAAAACGGCCGGGACGCCTTCCTATCAGGACGACTTCTGGCGCCCGCGCGTCGCTTGCCGGTAACCGTCCGGCTACTGCTCGTACAACTCCCCGGTGGGTTTACAACGTTCCGGCAACCGCCTTGACAGGGCCTGTGGTACGTACCACTCTAACCCCAACATTGGTCTACACCATTTGGGGCGCCTGGCCACGGTGGCCGGGCATCGAAAGGACGGCATCGAGTGAAACGCTGGCTCAAGCTGGCGGCGGGCGCCGCCGCAGTCACGCTCGCGACCGCAGGGTGCGCGGGCTCCGGCGGCACGGACACGGCCGCTTCGTCGAGCGCTGCGCCCGCGCAGCTCAGCGGCACGGTCACGGTCTGGCTGATGACGGGGTCCGCGCCGACCACGCTCACCGACGCGCTGAACAAGGAGTTCGAGGCCGCGCACCCCGGCGTCAAGGTCAAGTACGAAATCCAGCAGTGGGACGGCATCCAGCAGAAGCTGACCACCGCGCTGGCCGGCGGCACCCCGCCGGACGTCATCGAGATCGGCAACACGCAGACCGCGGCGTTCGCCTCGCAGGACGGCGTCCTGACCGACCTTTCCGGTGACAAGGACAGCTTCAACGGCGCCCAATGGCTGAAGGGCCTCGCGGACTCCGGCACCTACGACGGCAAGACCTACGGCGTCCCGTTCTACGCGGCCAACCGCGAGGTCATCTACCGCAAGGACATGTTCGAGCAGGCCGGCATCACCAAGGCGCCGGCGTCGAACGACGAGTGGATCGACGCGATCGGCAAGCTGAAGACCAAGTTCGGCTCCGACCCCGACTTCCAGCCGCTGTACATGCCGGGCCAGAACTGGTACGCGCTGCTGTCGTTCATCTGGGACAACGGCGGTGACATCGCCAAGGCCGACGGCAAGAACTACAAGGCCACCCTCGACACCCCCGAGGCCAAGGCCGGCCTGGACTTCTACAAGAAGCTCGTCGACACCTCCGCCACCAAGGCGCCCAAGGACGCCGACGAGGCCAAGCCGCAGCAGGCGACCGTCTACGGCGCCGGCAAGGTGGCCATGATGATCGGTCTCCCGTGGGAGCTCGCGACGGCGGCGAAGACCGACCCGAGCCTGACCGCCAAGACCGGCGCGTTCGCGATCCCGAGCAAGACCGCGGGCCAGAGCGCCCCGGTGTTCCTGGGCGGGTCGAACCTGGCGATCCCGGCCAACAGCAAGAACGCGGCCGCGGCCAAGGAGTACATCAAGCTGCTCTCCAGCCCGAAGTACCAGAGCCAGCTCGCCGCCGCCGGCGTCGTGCCCGGCACGTCGACCGACCTCACCGGCCTGGACAAGGACCCGCTGGGCAGCGTGATGGCGAAGGCGTCCGCCAACGGCAAGGCCGTCCCGGCCAGCCCGAAGTGGGGTGACGTCGAGTCCGGCCAGAACCCGATCAAGGACATGCTGACCGCGTACCTGACCGGCAAGAAGACGCTCGACCAGGCGACCGCCGACGCCAACGCAGCGCTCAACAAGCTCATCGGCGGATGACAGCGACCGCGAACGTGACGATGCCGGCGGGGGCGACCCCGCCGGCATCGCCGCGCGACCCGGGGGTCAAGCGACGCAGGCGGGGCCGGTTCGGCGACCGGGTGCTCCCGTACCTGCTCCTGCTCCCCGCGTTGGCGGCCATCCTGGTGCTGCTCGCCTGGCCGCTGGTCCAGGTGCTCGGGATCAGCTTCCGCAAGCTCGACATCGGCCAGCTCGTCTCCGGCAAGACGATCTGGATCGGGTTCGACAACTACACGAACACCCTGTCCGACCCCGAGTTCTGGACGGTCACCGTCCGGACCCTGGTCTTCACCGCCGCCATCGTGGCCGCGACCATCCTCGGCGGCCTGCTGCTGGCCGTGCTGATGCGCCACCTCGACCCGGTCGTGCGGATCATCGTGCAGGTGACGCTGGTGCTGGCGTGGGCGACCCCGGTGATCGCCACCACCACGGTGTTCCAGTGGATCTTCGACGAGCAGTACGGCATCCTCAACAAGACGCTGGACCGGCTCGGGTTCCACGGCTTCATCGGCTTCTCGTGGTTCTCCAGCGGCGCCAGCACGCTGACCGTGATCGGGCTGCTCATCGTGTGGCAGGCCGTCCCGTTCGTGACGTTCTCGCTGTACGCCGGCATCATCGGCGTCTCGCGCGAGCAGTACGAGGCCGCGGGCATCGACGGCGCCAGCGCGTGGCAGACCTTCCGCGCGGTCACCTGGCCCGCCATCCGGCCGATCACCACCATGGTGACGTTCCTGTCGGTGCTGTGGGACTTCAACGCGTTCGCGCAGATCTGGGCGATCCGGGAGGGCGGCCCGGACGGCGGGAGCACCACGCTGGCCGTCGTGCTGTACCTCAAGGGCATCGCGGGCAACCACTTCGGCGCGGCGGGGGCGATCGCCACGCTGATGCTGATCGTGCTCGCGCTCATCACCGGCCGGTACATCCAGCTGCTGGTCCGGACCCCGGAAGGTGATCTCAAGTGAGGAAGTCGCTGCCGCAGCGGATCGCGCTCTCGGTCGTCGGCGTGGTCGTGGCGCTGCTGATCCTCTTCCCGACGTACTGGATGTTCGTCACGTCGCTGCGGACGCCGGGGGAGATCCTCTCGCCCAAGTACGACCTGATCCCGACGTCGTTCTCGTTCGGCAACTTCGCCACCGCGCTGGGCAAGGACAACTTCCCGACGTACCTGATGAACAGCCTGATCGTCACGGTCGGGTCGGTGCTGTGCGCGCTGGTCGCCGGGACGCTGGCGGCCATCCCGCTGTCGCGGCTGCGCTTCACCGGCCGCAAGGGCTTCCTGGTGCTGGTCATGGTGGCGCAGCTGGCCCCGGTGTCGGCGCTGTTCATCCCGCTGTTCCTGCTGATGCGGGACGCCGGGCTGCTCAACACGCTGCCGTCGTTGCTGCTGATCTACTTCGCCACCACGCTGCCGTTCACGGTGTGGATGCTCTACGGCTTCGTCAACGGGATCCCGTACGAGCTGGAAGAGGCCGCGATGATCGACGGCTGCAGCCAGACCGGCGCGTTCCGCCGGGTGACGCTGCCGCTGCTCGGGCCGGGACTGGTCACCACGTCGGTGTTCAGCTTCATCACCGCCTGGAACGAGTACCTGTTCGCGCTGGTCTTCATCCAGGACAAGCCGAAGGAGACGCTGCCGGTGTGGCTGGCGTCGTTCCGCACGGCGTTCGCCACCGACTGGGGCGGCGTGATGGCCGCGTCGGTCATCTACGCGATCCCGGCGCTGATCTTCTTCCTGCTCGTGCAACGCAAGCTGGTGTCCGGCGCGACCGCCGGCGCCGTGAAGGGGTAGCGGTTGACCACACCCGAGAAGCTCGCCGAAGCCGTCCTCCTGCCCGGGTTCGCCGGGACCACCGCGCCGGACTGGCTGCGCAGGCGCGTCGCCGGCGGGCTGGGCGGGGTGGTGCTGTTCGGCCGCAACGTCGTCGACGACCAGCAGGTCGCCGCGCTCACCGCGCAGCTGCGGGGTGAACGCGGCGGCGTCGTGGTCGGGATCGACGAGGAGGGTGGCGACGTCACCCGCCTCGACGTCAACACGGGCTCGTTCGTGCCGGGGCCCCTCGCCCTCGGCGCGGCGGACGACCCGGAGCTGACCACGGCCGTCGCGGCCGCCCTCGGCGAACGGCTGGCGGCCTGCGGCGTCACGCTGAACCTGGCGCCGTGCGCGGACCTCACCCTGGCGGCCGAGGACCCGATCATCGGCGTCCGGGCGTTCGGGTCCGACCCGGCGAAGGCGTCACCGCACGTCGCCGCGTACGTCACCGGCCTGCAGAAGTTCGGGGTCGCGGCCTGCGCGAAGCACTTCCCGGGCCACGGCGCGGCCACCGAGGACTCGCACGTGGCCCTGCCGGTGCTGCCGCGGACGGTCGAAGAGCTGCGGGAGATCGAGCTGGTCCCGTTCGCCGCGGCGATCCGAGCCGGGGTGCGCTCGGTGATGTCGGGCCACCTGGTCGTGCGGGCCTGGGGCGACGAGCCGGCCACGCTCAACCACACGGCGCTGACCGGTGTCCTGCGCGGCGAGCTCGGCTTCACCGGCGCGGTGATCACCGACGCGCTGGAGATGGGCGCGGTGTCCGGCGCGTACGGCAAGCACGACGGTCTCGGCCGGTCGGCCGTGCGGGCGCTGGCCGCCGGCGCGGACGCCCTGTGCCTCGGTGGCGCGGCCTTCGAGGCCGAGCACCTGGACGCCTGCGTGGCGGCGATCGTGGCCGCCGTCGAGGCGGGGGCGCTTCCCCTGGGCCGGCTCGAAGAGGCGGCGTCGCGGACGGCGGCGCTGGGCACCGACCCGGCACCGGCCCAGGTGGGCCCGGTGGACCGGCGGCTCGGCCTCGAGGCGGCCCGCAAGGCGCTCCGGGTGCAGGGCGAGCCGCGGCTGGCCGGCCCGCCGCTGGTGGTCGACGTCCAGACCGAGCCGACGATCGCCGCCGGCCCGATGCCGTGGGGGCTCGGCGCGCACCTGGCCGAGCTCGTGCCGGGGACGCGGGCGATGACCGCGACCCCCGAAGACGCCGCCGAAGTCCTGGCGGCGGCGCGGGAGTCCCGCAGCGTCGTCGTGGTCACGCGGGAGGCGCACCGGCACCCGCGGGTGCGGGCGCTGCTCGCCGCGTTGTCCACTGTGGACTTCATCCGGGTGGAAACCGGCGTGCCGGGCCCCGCGGGCGACGGTCCGCGGATCGACACGTTCAGCGGCTCGTGGGTCAGTTTGCGCGCCGCCGCGGAATATCTGGCCTGAAACCGGGCGAAACCCCGCGGCGCACGCGGGGTTTCGTCCGGTTTGCCGCAACTCCAGAACCCCGGCCGCGCTTTGTACGGGCCTTGTACCGGCGGTCTCCATGCTGTCCTCACACCGGAAAACTGGAGGACGGAACAATGAACATGGGGATCGTGAAGCGGATGGCCGGGGTGGCCGGCATCGCCGCGGCGATCGTGGTCGCCGGGGCGGGCCCGGCGTTCGCGGCATCGGGCACGGTGCACACCGACTCGGGCGCCGCGCTGACCGTGCGGGCCACCCCGAGCACCAGCGGCGCCTCGGTCGGGTCCATCGCCGACGGCACCGCCGTGACCATCAGCTGCCAGACCAACGGCTCGACGGTCGACGGCAAGTACGGCACCTCGGACATCTGGGACAAGGTGGGCGACGGCTACGTCAGCGACGCCTACGTCTACACCGGCTCCGACGGCCGGGTCGCCCCGGACTGCGCGGGCTCGACGCTGACCTGCTCCACCGCGGGCACCGGCGACCCGAACACCTGCGCCGAGGCGGTCGCCAAGGCGAAGTCCCGCATCCACACCAACGACCTCGACTCCTACGAGGGCTGGTGCGACCGGATCAACGCGCAGAACTACGGCTGGTCCGCCTCGGGCTCGGAGACGGCCTACATCCACTGGACCCAGATCCCGGCGTCGTTCAAGCACCCGGGTGACTACCAGGTCCCGGCCGGCGGCCTCGCGTTCTTCAAGAGCAGCGGTGCCGGCCACACGATGATCTCGATCGGCGGCGGCAAGTTCCTGTCGAACGACATCAACGGCTACGGCAGCTACACCGAGACGACGATCGCGCAGATCAAGAGCAAGTGGGGCCAGACCTACCTCGGCTGGTCGCAGCCGTGGTTCAAGGTGAACCACTGACCCGCTGAAGTCCCACCGGAGGGCGAGCGCCCCGGCCACCATCCCCGGCCGGGGGCGCCCACCACCCGAACCGGCCCCTGCCCCCCTTCCCCGGGCAGGGGCCTTTCGCGGCTCAGCCGCGCACCCGGACGTCCAGCGGCCGGGCGAGCAGGGCCGGACCCGGCGTCAGCGCCCCGATCCGCTCCCAGCCCCACCGCAGGTACATCGCGTACGCCGGCGCGGCGGGCGCGGCCGCGAGGACCGCGAAGGGCTCGGGCCGCCCGGCCAGCAGGTCGCGCAGCAACCCGCCGCCGTGCCCACGCCCTCGCCGGTCCGGCAGGACGGCGAGTTCGTAGACGTAGAACAGCGGGCTCCCGGCCAGCCACGGCGGCGCCGGGGTCGCGGCGGCCGGGTGCCACCAGCCGGGTTCGTGACCGACGCCGTAGGCGAACCCGCCGAGCGCCTCGCCGTCGCGGACCGTCGCCAGTGCGAACCCGGGCAGCTTCGAATGCCGCACCACGGTTTCGCGGAAGCGGGCCGCGTCGGCGGCGTCCTCACCGTACGGTGGCTCGCGGTAGACCGAGAGGTACGCGTCCGCCAGCTCGTCCCACCGGTCACGCACCCGCCGGCTCCTTCGCTTCGGCCACCACCGCCGTCGCCGGCTTCAGCCCGGCCAGCACGGCGAACGCCAGCCCGCAGCACCCGGCGAGCACCAGCCACGGTAGCAGCGCGCTCCCGGCCAGCAACGCCGTGAACGTCACCGGCGCGATGACCCGGGCCGCGCCCCACAGCAGTTCTTCGAGCCCGAAGTACCGCCCCCGCAGGTGGGGCGGGGCCAGCGCGACCGTCAGCGCGCTGCTCGTCGGCGCCTGCAGCAGTTCGGCAGCGGTGAACACCGCGGTCGCCACCGTGAGCACGGCGATCGCCGCGCCGGGCACGGCCGCGGGCACCACCGCGAACAGCAGGAACGACAGCGCCCACACCGCGGCCGCGACCTGCAGCACCCGCGGCTGGCCGCGGCCTTCGAGCCGGCTCGCCACGACCGTCTGCCCGGCCACCACCAGCACGGTGTTGAGGGCGAACAGCAGGCCCGGCTGCCACGACGGCAGGCCGAGGGTGTCGATCACGTACGCCGACAGCAGCACGGTGAAAGCCAAGTCGCACAGGGCGAACACGAACACGGTCACCAGCACGCGCCGGAAGGCCCGGTCGGCGAGCACGGCCCGGTAGCCGGTGCGCGCCTCGGCCTCCCGCAGCGGGTGCGGTGGCGCGGCGGCCGATCCCCGCCAGGAGGCGACCAGCCCGGCCGCGACCAGGAACGTCGCCGCGTTCGCCAGCACGATCGCGGTGTAGCCGCCCACGCCGCCCCAGGCGACGAGGACGCCGCCGGCCAGCCCGCCGGCGCCGATGCCGACGTTGCGCAGCGCGCGGTCCATCGCGTACCAGCGGGCGCGCTGGCCGTCGTCGGCCACCTGCGCCACGAGCGCGCTCGAGGCGGGCCAGAACAGTCCCTCGCCCCAGAAGGTCAGGGCGGCCAGCACGACCAGCTGCCACAGCGAGCCCGCGACGACGTACCCGGCGAAGGTCAGCACGCGCAGCAGGTTCGCGATGACGACGACCCGCCGGGCGCCGAGCCGGTCGACCAGCGGACCCGCGAGCGGGCCCGCGGGCAGCGCCAGCAATGCGGCGGCCGAGAGCGCCGCGCCGGCCGCGGTCAGCGGGAGGCCCTTGGCCGCGTGGAAGTACACGACGGCGAACGGGAGGAACAGGCCCGTGCCGAGCGCGTCGACGGCCTGCGCGGCGACCAGCGGCCGCCGGCCGCGGGTGCGTGGCAGGCCGAGCAGTTCGGTGACCGGCATCGCCGTCCTCACGCGTGCGGGAGCGGGAAGGTGTTCAGCCGCTCCTCGGGCAGGGGCGCGGACCGCCAGCCGAGGTCGACGGCGGCGCGCCGGATCCGGCCGTCGCCCCAGTAGGGGAGCCCGGCGGGGAAGTTGGACACCAGGCCCGGCACGATCGTGTGCGCGGCGCGGAACCCGGCGGCGGCGACGTCCCGGGTGGTCAGGTCGACGCTGATCACCTCGAAACCGCGTTCCTCCACGCGTTCCTGGTACGCCTTCAGCCGTCGCTCGCCCAGCGCGGGCAGTCCTTCCCACGAGCGCACCGGCAGGTCGCGCACCCACGGCGCCACCCGCGTCGCGGCCCGCGGGTCGAGGTAGACCTGCTGCTGGCACAGCAGGTCCACGACGTCGCCGAAGTCTTCCCGGTAGGAGTCGAGGTAGCGCCGGTCGGCGCGGTAGGGCTTCAGGTTGCCCAGGTGCGGCAGGTCCGCCTGCATCCCGGCGAGCTCGCGCTCGTCGTCGAGGGCGAGGCAGGTGTGGTGCAGCGTGAACCCTTCGGCCAGCGCTTTCTTGGCCGCCTCGAACGCGTCCGGGCGGGTGGCGAACCCGATCGACAGCCAGCGCCGGGCCCGGTCGAACACGGCCGCGGCGACGATCGGCACCGAGAACTCGTTGTCCAGCGGGATCAGCGTGACGTCGTAGGTGCCGGTCGTGTCGGCGATGAGCGGCCGGAGCTCGGCGGGCATCGGCAGCCGGCGCAGTCGCGGGGCGTTGGCCCACCAGATCATGGTGGCGTCGCGTTCGAGGACCTCCTCCAGCCCGGACGTGACCGCGTGCTCTTCGCTCGTGCCGCTGGCCAGCCCGGCGATCAGGGGATCGGTGAAGCGGCCGCGGTCGGCTTCGGAGGAGACCAGGCAGGCGGGCACCCACACCTCTTCCTCGGTGGTGTGGGAGAAGGCTTCCAGCCAGGTGCACACCGTGTCGGGCGTCAGCGGCTCGAAGGGGAAGCCGGGGGTGGCGTGCTGCCGCGGTGAATACAGGTTGAGGCGGCGCGGGTCGAGCGTGGGCACGCCGTCGCGGCACAGCTGCCGGTAGCTCGCGCGCTTGAGGTCGCGTTCCGGCGGCAGCCAGCTGCCGCAGTAGCGTTCGACGGCCTCCCCGATCGCGGAGTCGCGGGCGAGGTCGAAGTCGTGCCACGACG
Organism: Amycolatopsis vancoresmycina; assembly: GCF_000716785.1. Taxonomy (GTDB): domain Bacteria; phylum Actinomycetota; class Actinomycetes; order Mycobacteriales; family Pseudonocardiaceae; genus Amycolatopsis; species Amycolatopsis vancoresmycina. The sequence goes on along the minus strand of NZ_JNYY01000001.1, from coordinate 1,051,413 downwards.
TACCGAACGCCTGGCGGTCGTTGGGCCAGTCGACGACCCGGCGCATGTCGGCGACGTCGACCGCGCACACCTTGAGCCGGGCGGGCATCCCCTCGGCGGGCGGCAGTTCGTGGACCGCCGTCACGATCCCGGTCCGGTCGTCGACGAGCAACTCGGGCCGCGCGCCGCGCGCCTCGACCGGCCGGGGGCGGTCCGGCAGCGGCAGCACCGGCCGCGGGAGCACGGCCAGCCGGACGGGGTCGAGCTCGAGCTCCCCGGTGGTCGTCTCGGCGGGTTCGCCGGCGAGCCAGCGTTCGAGCTGGACGGCGAGCACGGTCAGCATCCACTGGGCGTCGCCGGTGCGGAACCGGCGGCCCGGCGGCGGCGTGGCGGTGGCGAAGGCGTCGACCACGCGCGGGTCGAGGGCCGCGGACCGGCGCCGGGCCAGCACGTCGGCGAAGTCGGGGCCGGGGCCGCCGGGGGTGATCGCGGGCCCGGCGACGCCCTGGCCGCGTTCGCAGCGGAAGGGCAGCAGCCGCAGCCCGCGGTCCGCGCAGTAGGCGTCGAGGGCGGTGAGTTCGGAATACGCCGGGTGGGTGAAGGCGGCGACGACGACGGTGTCGGCCGGGTCGGCGGGGAAGGGGCCGTCGATGTCCGAGAGGGTTTCGACCCGCGCGTAGCCCGCCGGGGCGAGGATCCGCGCGAGGGGCACGGTCAGCTCGGGCGTGCCGGCGATGAGGACGGTGGTGGCGGCGGGGTTCCGAGCGCCGTCGAGGTCCGCGGCCGGACGGAGGCTGCCGTCGCCGGCGAGGACGTCGAGCACCTCCGCGTAGGCGGGGTCCATCCCGGACAGCAGCTGCGCCCGGGTGCGGGTGCCGTCGCAGCGGGCGAGCCACGCGCGGAACTCCCCGGTCGGCGCGGTGATCCGGTACTGGCCGCCGTTCGGCGTGACGAGCAGGCACAGCTCCGGCTCGAGGTCGTGCACCTCGATCCCGGTCAGTTCCAGGCGGACGTCGTCCGAAAGCATGGCGGACCCCCTTGTCGGATGCGGCGTGCCGCGGCCCCGGGGCGGGGCCGCGGCACGGAGGCGGGAGGAGCGGGCGGGCTACTTCGCCGAGGCGCGGTTGTGGACGACGGCCCGGTTGTGGACCACCGCGCGGTTGTGGACGACGGCGCGGTTGTGCACCACGGCGCGGTTGTGGACGACAGCGGCGGCGGGGCGCTCGAAGGACGAGATCAAGTTTTCCTCCAGTGGGTCGGGTCTCCGGGGTGGATTCCGGGACGGGGTGACGTGAACAAGTTTGTGGTCCGGGTGTGCACCGTGACGTCTTCAGAAGTGCGATCCGCACACCCGGGCTCGGGAGCCGTGCACGGACGCGGGTGTGCGAAATCCACGGGGCCGGTGTGACGCACGCACGAACGCCCCGCCACCCGCGAGGGGTGACGGGGCGCGCGCGTGCGTCCGATGTGGTCAGGCCCGGCAGGCCCGCCCGCGGTTCACGCAGTTGACCAGCCCGTTCATGATCCGCTGCGACATCACGTTGGCGAAGTCGTCGTGGTCGGACAGCGGGTTGTGCTTCTCCTGCGGGAAAGCGTCCACTTTGTACTGCTTCTTGACCTGGATGTCGTGCGGGATGTCGTAGGTCAGCGAAATCTGCAGCTGCGGCACCGCCTTGAACCCCTTGGCGCACCGGCCGAACTGGTCCGGGAACACGATGTGCGTGCGGTGGTTGGCGCTGTCGGTGTTCTTGCCGTCCCAGCAGCTCGGGAACGTGTGGATGCGCTTGACCTTGCTGTTCGGCGGGCAGATCGGGTACTTGTCGGTGACGCGGTTTTCGAACCCGGTGCACGTCCAGCTCGCCTTGGCGTTGGCCGGGCCGTTGGTGCTCTGCTTGGCGTCGCCGTAGAGCACGCGCAGGAAGCGCGGCATGGCCACGACCTTCCCGACCGGGCTGCCGCGGAAGGTGATCTGCACCCGCTGCGGGCGCAGGATCTTGCCGTCGTTGCCGGGCAGCTCGTTGTTCTCGTCCTGGCCGGGCAGCGCGCCGCCGGCCGTGGTGCTCGGCGGGGGCGTCGGCGTGCCGGTGTCCTTGCCCGGCTTCGTCGCGCACGGCGCGAGCCCGCCGAGGTCGCCCGGCTTCGGCGCGAACCGGCCGATCGCGGTGGCGATCCGGTCGATGATCGCGGCGCGGCGGTCCTTGAGCGGGTTCAGGATCGCGTTGCGCACGAAGTCCGGGCCGCCCTGGCCCTGCGTCGCGGCGATGCGCTGGTTGGCCTCGTCGGCCTGGCTGTCGAGCTGGTCGAGGTTGCTGTCGACCTCGGCCATCGCCTGGTCGGGGATGTCGGCCAGCTTGCTGGCCACGTCCGGGCAGGCGACCTGCGGGGTCTTGCTCTCCCGGTCGGCCTGCGCGCGGTCGCCGTCGGGCACCTTGGCGGGCTCGTTCTTCTCCTCCTCGCCGGTGTCGATGCGGACGACGGGCCAGAAGTAGGCGGACTTGTCGCCGTTGCGGCAGGTGGTGCCGGCCTTGACGAGGCTCTTGTTGTTCGAGTCGGCGTTCGTGGAGAGGTTGCCGACGTAGTCGTGCAGGTGCTGGGCGCCGTTGCGGACGCCGGGCTGGGCGATGAAGTTGTCGGGGTTGAAGTGCTGGTTCTCGTTGCGGCCGCAGTCGACGGTGAACGTGCCCGTCGACGCGCCGGTGACCGGGCGCGGGTCGAACTGGTTCGGCTTCACCTTCAGGATGTCGACGAAGAAGGCGGGGTTCGCTTCGTCGGCGCTGGCTTCACCGGTGTGGCCGGTGGTCGTCGCGACGACGATGCCGCCGACCGCGATCGCGAGGGCGAGCCCGCCGGTCGCGATCTTCGTGCGGCGGGACAGCCGATGCCGTCCTTGGGTGCGGGACATGGGAAATCCTCCGGATGTCGGGCTGGCGGGAGCGCGCACGACTCTGACCGGGGACGAGACCGGGCTCGCCGGGGTCAGGCGGGGTTCGTGCGCGATGTGCTGGCAATGTGGTGCGTCGGCAGGAACGGCGCCGGCTGGTCCACTGACCCGACATCAGTGGGCGCGCGGCACACCTACCCGTGGCCGCGCCGTCAACCGGCTGGTTATCGTTCCGTTATGCAACCTACACGGGCATTTGACACCGGGCAAGAAGTTCTTTTCCGTCGTCACGAACCGTCAGGCCGGGTTCGCGCCTGCGTCACCGCACCCGGTGCTGACCTGGGGATTTGCCCCCTCCGGGGCGGCGGCGGAAAAAAGTTTGAACCGAAGTGAACCGGCATCCGTATCCCCGGGTGAGGCCCGCCGAATGCCCACCGCGCGGCAGCTCGCGGAAATGGTCGTGAAATGGGCGGGCCGTGCGCTCGGCGACCCATTCAGAACTGCGGGCCGCCAATAGCGGCGGCAATGGCGGACACCGCTTCCCCGACCGGCCGCCCGGCCGTGTCGACGACGAGGCGGTCGCGGTTCCACGGCTCGTATTCGCGGGCGGTGATCTCCGCCCAGGTCGGCGGGACGAGCCCGGGAACGCCGGGGTCGCGGGTTTCCGCCCGGCGCCGGTGTTCGGCCGGGTCGGAGCAGACGATCTCGACCTCGAGCACCCGTGCCCCCGCGCCGAGGCCGGTCGCCCGCCAGGCATCACGGGTCACGGACAGCGGGTTGACGCACTCGGCGATCACGCTCACGCCGGTGCCGAGCACGTCCGCGGCGACCTCCCTGGCGACGACGTAACCGACCGGCCCCAGCGGCGGCCCGAGCGGGCCGGTGCGCAGGATCGCCTGCTCGATCGTGTCGACCCGCAGGAAGGCGAACCCGGTGCGGCGGGCCAGATCCGTGGCGACGGTGGTCTTCCCGGTCGCGGGCAGGCCGCCGAGGACGATCAGGAGCGGGGACACCGGGGCATGATCGCAGACGCGGCCTTCGCCGTCAGGACGCCGCTCCGTTCCCGGCGAGCAGCCGGCGCAACGTGGTGAGGGCGCGGTGCTGGGCGACGCGGACCGCGCCGGCGCTGCCGAGCCCGACCGCCGCGGCCGTCTCCTCGGCCGTCATGCCGAGGATGATCCGCAGGACGAGGATTTCGCGCTGGCGCGGCGGGAGCGTGTCGAGCAGCCCGGCCGACCAGTCGAGCGCGGCCGACCGCTCGGCCTCTTCGCTCGTCGGGTCCGCGCCGCCGTCGCGCCCCGCGGGCGGCTCGGCGACCGGGCTGGTGCGGTCGCGCGCCCGGCGCCGGTGGAAGTCGGAGACCTTGTGCGCGGCGATCCCGAAGACGAACGGCAGGAAGCCGTCGAGTTCGTGGGTGTACCCGGGCAGCTCACGGACGATCGCGAGCAGCACGTCCTGTGCGCAGTCCTCGGCGTCGGACGAGCCGTCCTGCCAGCTGCGGAGCCGGCCGAGGCAGTAGCGGAACACCATCGGCCGCAGCGCGCGGAGCAGCCCGGCGACGGCGGCGCGGTTGCCCTGCACCGCCGACTGGACGAGCAGCGGGTCGAGGGAAAACGCCACCGTGGGCGTGTGGCCTCCCTCGGCGGAGTACGACGCCATCGGCCTCACCCCCTTCTTCACCTTCCCGGCAACGGACGGTCACGACGCTAGGTGACTCCGCGTGGTCGGCGCACCGGCCGGGTGACCGTCGCGAACCGGGTCTTCCGGCCCTGGTCACCGGCGCCGGGATGTGCCCGGCCCGGCCCCGGCGCCGTCGGCCGGGCCGAACGGCCCTATCGGGGGACGGGGCCCACCGATCACGCTGGTGGCCGGGGATTTCACAGGAGAAACACAGGGACGCGATGGTGGACGACGTGGGCTTCGGGCTGCTGCTCGACCGGCAGCAGTGCCTCGCCTTGCTCCGGACGGCGAGCCTCGGCCGGGTGATCTTCACCCACCGGGCGATGCCCGCCGTCCGCCCGGTGCGCTTCACCGTGGTCGACGACGCCGTGGTGTTCGCCGTCCCGGCCGGCAGCCCGCTGTACGCCGGGGCGCGTGACGCCGTCGTCGCCTTCGAAGCCGACGAATTCGCCGCCGACACCGGCGCGGGCTGGTACGTCAGCCTGCTGGGCCGGGCCGCCGAGTCCGGGGTGACCGACTTCGGCGACATCGCCTGCGCGTGCCCGGGCCCGGTCCGGGCCGGTCACCGGTTCCTGCGCGTCCCCGCCGAGACGATCAGCGGTCACCGGATCGGGTGTCACGCGGAGTGACTACGCGGCGTCCGTAACGGGAAGGGCCCCGTCATCGACCCACCGGATGGACGAACCTGATTGGGCCGGCACGGGCAGTCACCTGTGGGACCCTTGACGGCCCGGGGCAGGCCCGGGATTCGGGCGGACCCAGCGGAGTCGACGGGACGTGGCGGACGAAATCAGCATGCCGGCGATCCTCGCGGCGGTGGGCGGCATCGCCCGCGAGCTGGAGCTGCCGGCGTTGCCGGCCCGCGCGGTGGCGGTGACCTGCGAACTGCTCGGTGCCCGGCGCGGCCGGCTGGACCTGGCCGAGCACGGCTTCGCCGAGTACGGCCGGGGCCCGTTCGGCGAAGGGGCCGTGGAACTGCCGGTCCGCGCGGCCACCGAGACGTTCGGGACCCTCACGATCGAGCCCGGCGACGGCCGGGAGTTCGGCCGCCGTGAGCGCGAAGTGCTCGGTGCGCTCGCCGCGGCCACCGGGATGGCCGTCGAGAAGGCCCTGCTCGTCGACCGGATGCGCCGCCGCGAACGCTGGCTCGAGGCGTCCTACGACGTCACGCGCGCCCTGCTCGCGGCGCAGGACCTGCGGGCCACCCTCCGGCTGGTCGCCGAACGCGCCCGCGTGGTCGCCGGCGGGACCGCGGGGGCGATCGCGCGGCCCGACGGACCGGGCCGGCTCGTGTTCGACGTCGTCGAGCCGCCGGGCGAGGACGCCGACCGCCTCACCGGGCTGACCGTGCCGACCGAGGGGACCGCCACCGGGATGGCGTTCACCACCCGGCGCCCGGTCGTGGTGCGCGACTACGGCGAGCGCGTGCAGGAGCAGCAGCGGGACCACGCCGGGCCGATGCCGGCGATGATCAAGGACCTGGACTCGGCGATCTCGGTGCCGCTGATCGTCGGCGAGGAGACCCTCGGGGTGCTGGTGGTGGCCAAGTTCCGCGACCGGTCGCCGTTCACCGACTCCGACGTCCAGCTGGCCGAGACGTTCGCCGGGCACGCCGCGCTGGCCGTCGAGTTCTCCCGGGCGCAGGAGGCGCGCCAGCAGCTGGCGGTGTTCTCCGACCGCGACCGGATCGCCCGCGACCTGCACGACCTGGTGATCCAGCGGCTGTTCGCGACCGGGCTCGGGCTGGAGGGCGTCAGCAGGCTGATCGCCGACCAGGCGGTCGCCGCCCGGGTCGCCGGGTTCGCCCAGGACCTCGACGGCACGATCCGCGAGATCCGCAACAGCATCTTCTCGCTCCAGGCGCCCGCGCAGGCGCAGGGCAGCCTCCGCGCGGAGCTGCTGCGGGTGGCCGTGGACGCGCGCGACGCGCTCGGCTTCGAGCCGCGGGTCGGGTTCGACGGCCCGCTGGACGCGGCCGTGCCCGACGCGGTCCGCTCCGACCTGATCGCGTCGCTGCGCGAAGCCCTGACGAACGTCGCGAGGCACGCCGGGGCGAAATCGTCGTCGGTGGAGGTGACCGTGGACCGGTTCGGCCGCCGGCTGACGCTGGTGGTGCGCGACGACGGCGACGGCCCGCCCGCCGAGGCCGGCCGGATCAGCGGGCTCGCGAACCTGTCCGCGCGGGCGGCCCGCTGGGGCGGGCACTGCGTGCTGGCGGCCGCCGGGGACGGCGGGTCGCGGCTGGAGTGGACGGCGGACCTGCCGGCGACGACCGGCGAGCAGGGAGGTGGACGATGACGATCGCGGTGTTCCTGCTGGACGACCACGAGCTGGTCCGGACCGGGCTGAAGACCGTCTTCGAGCCCGAGGCCGACATCGAGGTGGTGGGGGAGGCCGGGACGGCGGCCGAAGCGCTGGTGCGCATCCCGCAGGCGCGCCCGGACGTGGCCGTGCTGGACGTCCGGCTGCCGGACGGCGAAGGGGTGGCGGTGTGCCGGGAGATCCGGTCCACAGTGGACCCGCCGCCGGCCTGCCTGATGCTGACGTCCTATTCGGACGACGACGCCCTGTTCGGCGCGATCATGGCCGGCGCGGCCGGCTACATGCTGAAACAGGTCTCCGGCCGCTCGCTGGTCGAGGCCGTCCGCACGGTGGCGGGCGGCGGTTCCCTGCTGGACGCCACGCTGACCGCGTCGGTGATGAACAAGCTGCGCGGCGAGAACGTCTCGGCGCCCGACCCGCGCTACGAGCAGCTGAGCCCGCAGGAGCGGCGCGTGCTGGACCTCGTCGCGGAGGGCCTGACCAACCGCCAGATCGCCGAGCGGCTGTTCCTGGCCGAGAAGACGGTGAAGAACTACGTCTCGTCGGTCCTGCACAAGCTCGGCGTCGAGCGGCGGACGTCGGCGGCGGTGTACATGTCCCAGCGGAAGGCCGAACCGGGACGATAGGGCGAACTTCGCGCCTGATCGGACGAAACCGGTGGGGCGTTCGACGTATCCAGCCGTCCATGGAGTACACCTGTCGGGTGACGCACGAGTTCGCGTGCGCGGCAGAGGGGACGGCATGTCGGGGTTGTCGGGCGGGGACTATGTCACGCAGCAGATCCGGGCACTCGCGCAAGCGGTGCGCCGGGAAGGGGCCGGCGGGGTGGGCACGCGCAGCTTCCAGCTGGCGGAGCACCTGGCGGCGGAGGGAGGCGTCCACCGCGGCGACATCCTGACGGCCACGGCGACACTGCTGGCGATGACGGCGTGGTGCGACGGCGAAGTGGAGGCGGCCCGCCGGTTCGCGGAGCTGGCCGGCGAGTGCGACGAGGAGTCGCGGGAGCTGGTGACGCACCTGCTCCGGCTGGAGGCGGCCGCCGACCAGGGCTGGCTGCCGGAGGCCCAGGCGGAGGCGCTGCTGGAGTACTCGCGCCGCGCCCGCCGGGGTGACCTGGCCACGCGGGTCCGGGCGCTGGCGGGTGCGCGCCGCGGACGGCACCGGCGCGAGGACTAACGCGCCTGCGCGAGGATCGCGCACAGGAACGCGGCCGCCGCGGCGGCCGAGCGCAGCACGTCGATCCGGGCCCAGCGGCGCACCACCCGCTCCCAGTCCGGCGGGGGTGCGTCCGCTCGCCAGCGGTCGACCTGGATGTTGATCGGTACCGTGCCGAGGAACGACAGCAACAGGAACGCCGCCATCGCGAGCGCGGCCGCCCACCGCAGCGCGAGGCCGGGGCCGGTGACCACCACGAGGACCGCCGCGGTGAGCGCGGCCGCAAGGAGCATCACGATCGGCACCACCACCCGCAGGCGGCGCACCAGCGCCTGGCGGGCCAGCAGGTGCGCGTGCTCGTCCAGCCGGGACAGCGCCGGGTGGAGGCCGTACCGGACGATCAGTTCCTCGCCCGCGAGGACACCGGTCAGGAACAGGCCCGCGTACTGCAGAACGCTACTCACGCTGAAAGATTACTGTCACTGAAGTTATCCTGGCAAGGACAATGTTCTGTCACGGTAGAAGTACAGTGGGTGTATGACGATGCCCACGGTGGACTGGGGGACGCCAAGCGCGTCCGGCACGGAGGGACTGCGGGAGCGCAAGAAGCGGCTGCTGCGACGGCGGTTGACCGACACTGCCACCGCCATGTTTCTGGAGCGCGGCTTCGACGCGGTCCGCGTCGCCGAGATCGCCGCGGCCTGCGAGGTGTCGGAGAAGACCGTCTTCAACTACTTCCCCAGCAAGGAAGCCCTGGTCCTCGACCGGCCCGAGGCCACGATGGCCGCGCTGCGCACCGGCCTGGCCCGGGCCGGCCGCGCCCCGGTCGACGCGGTGCTGGACGTCCTGGCCGGTGAGCTCGACGCCCTCCTGTCCTGGCTGGCGGCCCAGCCGGACCTGGCCGCGGCGTGCGCGCGGGTCCAGGCGTTCACCGCGCTGGTCCGGTCGACTCCCGCGCTGCGTGCGCACCACCGCGAGATGGCCGAGCACCTGGAGGGCGCGGTGGCCGAGGCGCTGGCCGACCGGACCGGCCGCACCGTCGACGACCCGCTGTGCCAGGTCGCGGCGACCGCGTTGCTCGGGCTCTGCCGGGTCCAGTCGTCCTCCTTGCGCCGGAACCTCGACGGCGCACGCACCCCCGAGGAGATCCGCGTCGCCGTCACCGCCGACGTGCGCAGCGCGGCCCGGCTCGTCGACACCGGCCTGGCTGGGTTCGCCCCGGCCGGGTGAATCAGTCCGCCGGCGGCTGCGCCGGATCGGCCAGCCGGTCCGGGTCCACGGTCCGGCCGCTGACGATCAGCTCGCGCATCGCGTCGAGGCCCTCGTCCCACTTGTTCACGTGCAGTCCCGCGACCACGCGGCCGCCGGTCAGCCAGAACGCGTGGAACGCCTCGGCGTCGCCGCGGGTCACCACGCGGTCGTAGCCGCCCGGCGGGAACCACCCGGTGAACTCCATGCCGGCGTCGTACTGGTCCGAGAAGAAGTACGGCAGGTCGTCGTGGACCACTTCGCGGCCGAGCATCGCCAGCGCCGCCGCCGGGCCGCCGTTCGTCGCCGCGGCCCAGTGCTCCACGCGGATGCGCCGTCCGTAGCGTTCCTGCCACACGCTCGCGACGTCGCCGGCCGCGAACACGTCCGGGTCTTCGGTGCGCAGGCCCGCGTCCACCAGGACGCCGTCGTCGACGGCCAGGCCCGCGTCGGCGGCCAGCTGCGTCTCGGGCCGGGCGCCGATGCCGACCACGACCACGTCGGCCGGGATCTCGCCGTCGTCGGTCAGCACCGCGGAGACCGTGGAGTCGCCGGCGAAGCCTGTCACGCCGGTGCCGAGCCGCAGGTCGACGCCGTTGCGGCGGTGCAGATCGGCGAAGAACCCGCCCACCTCGGGCCCGAGCGTGGCGTGCAGCGGGCTCGCGGCCGGCTCGACGATCGTCACGGAACAGCCGTAGTGGCGGGCGGCCGCGGCGGTCTCCAGGCCGATCCAGCCGGCGCCGGCGACCACGACCCGGCCGCCGGCCGCCAGTGCGTCGCGCAGCCGGTCGGCGTGCGCGAGCCGGCGCAGGTAGTGGACGCCGTCGAGGTCGTTGCCCGGCACCCGCAGCCGCCGCGGCGACGACCCGGTCGCGAGCAGCAGCTTCGTGTACCCGATCCGTTCGCCGCCGGCCAGCTCCACCTCGTGCGCGGCCCGGTCCAGCGCCGTGACGCGCCGGCCGGTCAGCACCTCGATGCCCTGGTCGGCGTACCACTTCTCGTCGTGGACGAACACCGACGGCCGGTCGTCCTGGCCGAGCAGGTAGCCCTTCGACAGCGGTGGCCGCTCGTAGGGCAGGTCCGGCTCGGCGCCGACGAGCACGATGCGGTCGGCGAACCCTTCGGCGCGCAGGGTTTCCACGGCCTTCGCGCCGGTCAGGCCGGCGCCGGCGACGACGAAGGTGTCCATCAGGCACTCACCCCGGTCAGGGCGAAGAACTCCTGCCGCGTCTTGGGTTCCTCGCGCAGCAGGCCGTGCAGCGACGACGTGACGGTCAGCGCGCCGCTCGCCCGCACCCCGCGCAGCGACATGCACAGGTGCTCGGCCTCGATCACGACGCCGACGCCCTTCGGGTCCAGGTGCTCCTGCAACCAGTCCGCGACCTGCTTGGTGAGCCGTTCCTGCACCTGCAGGTCGCGCGCGAACATCTCGACGACGCGGGCGAGCTTCGACAGCCCGAGGATCCGTTCGCCGGGCAGGTAGCCGACGTGCGCGACGCCGCGGAAGGGCAGCAGGTGGTGCTCGCACAGCGACTGCACCGGGATGCTCTTCGCCAGCACGAGCTCGTCGTAGCCCTCGTCGTTGGGGAACGTCGTGAGCTGGAAGTCGCGCGGCTGCAGCATTTCGGCGTAGGCGTGGGCCACCCGGCGCGGGGTGTCGCCGAGGTGCTCCGACGCCGGGTCCTTGCCGAGGGCACGCAGCAGATCGGCGACCGCGCGCTCCGCCGCGCGCAGGTCGACGGTGTCGCGGTGGTGGACGACACCGAGGTGCCGCAGCGGGACCGGTGCGCTGACGGGATCGACGGTCACGGGGGTGCCTCCTTCTAAAATCAAGTCGGACTGACGCTAGAAGCTCCCCGGGGTTTTCGTCAACAGTTATGTGTTTTAGAATGCGCAGATGTACGAAACCCAGGCGGGCGCGCTGGCCGCGGTGGCGGCGCTGGACGAGCCGACCCGGCGCCGGCTCTACGAATACGTGGTCCGCCGCCCCGGACCGGTGAGCCGCGACGACGTGGCGGCCGCACTGGGCGTACCGCGGGCGACGGTCGCGTTCCACCTCGACCGCCTGGTGGAGGAGCAGCTGCTGGCGGTGGGCCACGAGCGCCGCACGGGCCGCAGCGGACCGGGCGCGGGCCGCCCGGCGAAGCTGTACCGCCGCTCGGACCGCCAGGTCAGCGTGTCCCTGCCGGAGCGCCACTACGAGCTGGCGGGCACCCTCCTGGCGGCGGCGGTGGAGGAGGCCGACGAAACGGGCGCCCCGGCCCGCGAGGTCCTGGGCCGCCGCGCCCGGGAGCGTGGAGCGGAGCTGGCGGCCGGAGCACCGGACATCGTGGGAACGCTGGAGGAGAACGGCTTCGAGCCCCGGGCTGAGGGAGCGGAGGTGCTGCTCGGCAACTGCCCGTTCCACCGGCTGGCCGAGACGCACACGCGCCTGGTGTGCGAGATGAACCTGAGCCTGGTGGAGGGAATGCTCGAAGGCGCGGGGGAGCCCGGCCTGCGGGCGCGGCTGGACCCGCAGCCGGGCTTCTGCTGCGTGCGCCTGACACGGGACTGAGCCTGGGTGCTCGCGGGGTGGCCGACCGGCTTTCGGGCGCGCCGGGTGGGCCGCCTTGCGCCGGGTTTTCGCGCTGGTGCTGGAAACCCCTTCGCGGCGGTGGGTGGCTTGGCGCCGTGAGCCCCTTCGCGGCGGACGGGCCGCCTCCCGTCGGAAGCGGCCCACCCGGCCCCTACTTCGCCGGCACCTCACCGAGCCGGTCGGCCACCGCCGTCGTGATCGCGCTGGCGCCGAGCTCCGTGCCCGGCTTTATCCACGGCTCGTCCGGCTGCGGTCCCGCGATCGTGCGCTCGCCGATGAACGCGCCCGTCGCCGGGTCGATGATCAGCTGGCGGATCTCGTGGCTGTCGGCCAGGCCCAGCGCCACTCCGGTGCGGCCGTCGAGGTTCGTCGACGCCGCCAGGACCGTGATGCCCGGGATCTTCGCCAGCGCCCGGTACCACTGGGCGCGCAGCGGGGCCGGCATCTGGCCCGCGCGGAGGATCTCGATGCCGAAGTGGAACATCACCGACGGTGTCGAACCGCGGTGCTTCGTCAGGTCCTTCAGCTTCGCGTACAGCGCCGCCGCGTCGTGGGGGAGGGCCGCGTAGAACGCCGGGCTGTCCCAGTCCGTTGCGTCGCCGCACTTCTTCGGGGGCTTGGCCTGGGGGAAGAAGTCGCCGCAGCGGCCCTGCCACTGGCCCTGGTCGGTGTCGTCGACCGGCGGCTCGGGGGCCTGCGACTGCGGCACCGACCCGCCGAGGAACTTGCCGGTGTGCAGGATCTTGCGCGTCTCCTGCCAGACGTCGTGCTCGTCCGCCGGGATCCAGCGGTCCACCTGCTGCTCCCACAGGTACGTGTAGCCCTTGCCGTCGCCGGTCTGGACGCCGCGTTGCACCCACGTGTGCTCGGCGACGTACCGGAACCGGCCGGGGCCGACCGGCTGGTCGGCCGCGCCGACGGTCAGGTCCGCCGCCCGGGTCAGCACCTGGACCGCCGACATCAGCCGGATGTCCGGGACCGCCGCCGTCGGGTCCGGGTCCGGGTCCGGGGCCGGCGCCGCGGACGGGACCGGCGGTGCGGCGGCCGGCCGCGGGTCCGGCGGCCGCTGCAGGACGGCGACCGCGGTCACCGCGACCACGCCGGCCGCGGCGGCGGCGATCGGCAGCACGAACCGGCGCCGGTGCCGCGGGACGACGGGGGCCGGCCGCTCGGCGTCGAGTTCGGCCAGCAGGCGGGCGCGGGCCGCGGTCAGGTCCGCCGGGGCGGTGCGGGCTTCGCGGTGGAGCAGCCCGAGGGTTTCGTCGAGCTCGTTCATCAGTGGTTCTCCTCGGTGGGGACGAGCAGGGCCTGGAGCCGGTGGCGCACGCGGTGCAGGCGCGAGCGCACCGTGCTCGCGGGCACGCCGAGCGCCTCGGCGACTTCGGCCGGTTCGAGACCGGCCCAGGACGTGAGCAGCAGGACGTCCCGGTCCTGTTCGGACAGTGCGGCGAGGGCGGCGGCGAGCACGCGCAGGCGCGCCGCCGCGTCGACCCGGCCGGCGACCGCGGCGTCGTGGTTCTCGGCCGGGCGGTCTTCGGCACCGGCCCGCGCGGTCAGCTGGAACCCGCGGACCTCCTGGCGCACGTGGTTGCGCAGGAGGTTGGTGGCGATCCCGTAGAGCCAGCCGCGGATCGGCGCCCGGCCGGGGTCGTAGCTCGCCCGTCTTCGCAGCGCGACGACGAACGTCTCCGCCACGAGGTCGTCGGCGACGTGCACGCCCACCCGGCCCGCGAGGTAGCCGCGCAGGGGAGGGGCGTACTCGTCGAAGAGCCGCGCGAAGACCTCTTTCGGGTCCCGTGCGGCGAGGTCGGGCCGGTCCAGCCGTTCGACGATTCTGGTCACGCTACTGGTTGTCGGCGCCCGTCACCCGCGTCCCCGGTCGCCCGCCCGGATGAGACGCACGCCACACCCGGCGGCTCCGCGCGAACACCGTGGCGGACTGCGGACAAGAGCCGGTATGCACAGGGGAACCGCGATGCTGGTCGCCGGGACGTGTGCCGGTGCCGTGGTGGCGGTGCTCGGGGTGGCCGCGGCGGTACGCCCGCCGGACCCGGCCGGCCCGCCGCCCGAGCCGCCGCTGATCACGAGCGTGGCGACCACGGCGACCGCGGCGCCGCCGGAACCGGGCTCCCTGGTGTCGTGCCCGGGACGCCCGGCTCCCCCGGCCGCGAGAGCCACCCGGGTCCGGTCCGGCGCGGGACGTCCGGAACTCGCCGGTTCGGCGGTACCGTCTCGGGGGTGAGCCGGTACGACGTGGAGGGGGCCAGGGTGGTGGACCGGGCGAAGCCGGGGGAGCAGACGAGGGCGCCCTTGCCGGGGCCCCGCCAGCCGAGCCTGGCCGACGTCGCCGGCATGGCCGGTGTCTCGCACATGACCGTCTCGCGCGTGGTCAACGAAAGCGGGCCGGTGCGCCCGGAAACCCGCGAGCGGGTGCTCGCCGCGGTGCAGAAGCTCGGGTACCGGCCCAACACCGCCGCGCGGGCCCTGGTCACCGGGCGGTCCGGCACCCTCGGCGTGGTCGCGCTCGAGTCCAACCTGTACGGCCCGGCGAGCACCCTCTACGGCATCGAGAACGCGGCCCGCGAGGCCGGCTACGGGGTCGCGATCTGCAGCGTGACGCGGCCGGGCCGGACCTCGATCGGCGACGCGGTGGAGAGCCTGCGGCGCCAGGCCGTCGAGGGGATCGTGGTGATCGCGCCGCACGTCACGGCCGGCCGGGCGCTCGACGCGGCGCCCTCGGACATCCCGCTGGTCGCGGTCGGCGGCGGTGACGCCGCGCCGGTGCCGGTGATCTCGGTCGACCAGTACGACGGGGCCCGCCGCGCCACCGAGCACCTGCTGTCACTCGGCCACCGGACGGTCTGGCACCTAGCCGGGCCGGAGGACTGGCTGGAGGCCCGCGACCGCGAACGCGGCTGGCGCGACACCCTGGAAGCGCGTGGCCTGCGGGTTCCCGCGGTCGTGCGCGGCGACTGGAGCCCGCGCTCGGGGTACGAGGCCGGCCGGGCGCTCGTCGGCAAGCGCGGCCTCAAGGCGGTCTTTTCCGCCAACGACCAGATGGCGCTCGGCCTGCTGCGGGCGTTCACCGAGGCCGGCATCCGGGTCCCGGAGGACGTCCACGTCGCCGGCTTCGACGACGTCCCGGAGGCCGCCTACTTCACCCCGCCGCTGACGACGGTCCGCCAGGACTTCATCGAGGTCGGCCGCCGCACGTTCGGGCTGCTGGAAGAGCGGATGGCGGGCGGGGACGCGGGAGCCCGCCACCTGGTGCCCGCCGAGCTCGTCGTCCGGGACAGCACCCGGCCGCGCTGAACCGGTCCGTCACGGGCGACGGGTTCGCGCGCCGACTGTTAGCGCTAACAATACCACCGCACTGATCCATTGTGGTGTTGTATCTTGACCGCTTCTGTGTGATCGGCAAAGGTTCGTGTTCGATTGTGGTCCCCGCCGCTTCAGGAGGCTCCGCATGCGCCCCGCCCGCCGCCGTCGCCGGACGCTGTTCACCATCTTGCTTTCCGCCCTGTTCGCCTTCGCCGGGATCGCCGTCCCGCAGGCCGCGGTGGCCGCACCCGCACCTGCACCCGCGCCGCGGGCCGGCCACACCGTCACCTACGACGGCTACTCGTTCCTGGTCGACGGGAAGCGGACCTACCTGTGGTCCGGCGAGTTCCACTCCTACCGGCTGCCGAGCCCCGACCTGTGGCTCGACATCTTCCAGAAGATGAAAGCGGCCGGCTTCAACGCGACCTCGCTGTACTTCGACTGGGGCTACCACTCGCCGCGCCAAGGCGTTTACGACTTCTCCGGCGTCCGGGACCTCGACAAGCTCCTCGACATGGCCCAGCAGGCCGGGCTCTACGTCATCGCGCGGCCCGGGCCGTACATCAACGCCGAGGTCGACGGCGGCGGGTTCCCGACCTGGCTGTCCACCACGCCCGGCCACACCCGCAGCGCCGACCCGGTGTACCTGAAGTACTCCGACGAGTGGCAGACGCAGATCGACCGGATCATCGCCCGCCACCAGCTCACCGACGGGACCGGCAGCGTGCTGGCCTACCAGGTCGAAAACGAGTACTACAACGGCAACGCCGACGGCCGCGCCTACATGCAGCACCTCGAGGACAAGGCCCGCGCCGACGGCATCACCGTTCCCCTGGTCGGCAACAACAACGGCACCTTCAACGCCGGTGCCGCCGCGCTCGACGTCGACGCCGCCGACTCCTACCCGCAGGGCTTCGACTG
The DNA here is from genome assembly GCF_000716785.1 of Amycolatopsis vancoresmycina. Lineage (GTDB taxonomy): Bacteria > Actinomycetota > Actinomycetes > Mycobacteriales > Pseudonocardiaceae > Amycolatopsis > Amycolatopsis vancoresmycina. The sequence continues at coordinate 1,035,331 of NZ_JNYY01000001.1, read as the reverse complement.
CTCGAACCCGACGCGGTGGAACGGCGTGCCGGACATCAGCTACGACCACGTCCCCGGGAAGCCGCTGATCACCGCCGAATTCCAGGGCGGCGCCTTCGACCCGTGGGGCGGCCCGGGCTACGAGAAGTGCGCGCAGCTCATCAACGACCAGTTCGCGAACGTGTTCTACAAGCAGAACATCGCCGTCGGCGCGACCGGCCAGAGCTTCTACATGCTGCACGGCGGCACGTCCTGGGGCTGGAGCGCGATCCCGCAGAACTACACCTCCTACGACTACGGCGCCGCGATCACCGAAGGCCGCCAGTTCGACCCGAAGTACCACGAGGACAAGCTGATCGGGTACTTCACCCAGTCCGTCGCCCCGCTGACCAAGACCGACGGGCTGGCCGGGGCGCCGCTGACCGACCCGGCGCTGACCGACACCGCCCGGATCAACCCCGACACCCGCACGCAGTTCCACACCCTGCGCCACAGCGACTCGACGTCCACCGCCACGAACACCACGAGTGTCGCGCTCGACCTCGCCGCGCACGCGGGCTACACCTACGACGACCCCGCGGCCGAAGTCGCCTACACCGGCACCTGGAGCCACGTCGGCCCCGAGGTGAACTACACCGGCGGCGACTACCAGCACACGGAGTCGTTCTCGGACGTCACCGGGGACAGCGTCAGCATTCCCTTCAGCGGCACCGGGATCCGCTGGGTGACCTCGAAGGACGGCAACCACGGCCTCGCCGACGTCTACCTCGACGACGCGAAGGTCAGCACCGTCGACCTCTACGCGGGCAGCAAGCAGAACCAGATCACCGGCTACGAGGTCCGCGGCCTGCCCGCCGGGGCGCACACGCTGAAGATCGTGGTCACCGGGCAGAAGAACGCCGCCGCCACCGGGAACTTCGTCGTCGTGGACGCCGTCGACCTGCTGTCCGGCAGCGCGGACTACTACCCGGTCGTGCCGCAGCAGCCCGGCACCGGCATCACGCTGAACGGGCGGCAGTCGAAGATCCTCGTCGCCGGCTACGACCTCGGCGCCACGCGGATGCAGTACTCGACGTCGGAAATCATGACGACCGCCGCCATCGGCAACCGGGACGTCGCGGTGCTCTACGGCGACAAGGGCGGCCCCGGCGAGACCGTCCTGCGGTTCGCGAAGCAGCCCGCGGTGCAGGTCCTCGGCGGCACCGCGACGAGCACCTGGGACGCCGCCCGCGGCGACCTGCGGCTCGACTACGCCCACGACGGCCTGACCCGCGTGCTGGTCACCGCGCCGGGCGCGCGGCCGCTGCTCCTACTGCTGGCGGACAAGGCGACAGCGGCGACGTTCTGGCGCCAGGACACCGCGGCCGGCCCGGTGCTGGTCCGCGGCACCCACCTGGTCCGGACCGCGGCCGACCAGTACGGGATGCTGAGCTTGACCGGCGACACCGGCACCGACGGCGCCTTCGAGGTCTTCGGCACGGAGAAAGCCGTGCTGTGGAACGGTTCCCGGGTGCCGGTCCAGCCGACGTCCAGCGGCAGCCTCACCGGCACCGCCCCGGCCGCGAACGCCGTGCCGCTGCCCGCCCTGACCGGCTGGAAGCACCAGCAGGAGTCCCCGGAGAGCCAGCCGGCCTTCGACGACTCGGCGTGGCCGGTGGCGGACAAGGACACCACCAACAGCTCGACCGCGCTCGGCACGAAGCCGGTGCTCTTCGCCGACGACTACGGCTTCCACACCGGCAACACCTGGTACCGCGGGCACTTCACCGGCGACGGGAAGCAGACCGGGATCACGCTGTCGAGCCAGAGCGGCGGCCCGGCGGGCGCGTTCTCGGCGTGGCTCAACGGCGTCTTCCTCGGCAGCTCGACCAGCCCGCAGCACACGTTCTCCTTCCCGGCCGGGGCCCTGCACCAGGGCGACAACGAAATCTCCGTGCTGACCGTGAACATGGGCCACGAGGAGGACTACGGCGCCAGCAACGGCAACAAGGCCGCCCGCGGGCTCACCAGCGCGCGGCTGACCGGCACCCCGCTGACGTCGGTGACCTGGCGGCTGCAGGGCGTCCGCGGCGGCGAAACCGGCCTGGACCCGGTGCGCGGGCCGCTCAACACCGGTGGCCTGTACGGCGAGCGCGCGGGCTGGTCGCTGCCCGGCTTCCCGGACCGCGGCTGGGCACCGGCGTCGCTCCCGGCGAAGGACACCACCCCCGGCGTCTCGTGGTACCGGACGACGGCGGACCTCGACCTGCCGCGCGGCCAGGACACCTCGCTCGGCCTGACCATCACCGACGACCCGGCGCGGCAGTACCGCGCGCTGATCTTCGTCAACGGCTGGCAGCTCGGCCAGTACGTGAACTACCTCGGCCCGCAGCACAGCTTCCCGATCCCGGACGGCGTGCTGAACCCGAACGGGCACAACACGATCGCCGTCGCGGTGTGGAACCTCGACGGCAGCACCGGTGGCCTCGGCAAGATCGAGTGGACGAACTACGGCAGCTACCGCTCGCCGCTGACCTTCCGGCCGAACGCCTCGCCCGGCTACGACCCCGCGCGGTACGCGATGCCGCCGGCGCCCATGGCCGGGGTGTCGCTCACCGCGCCGGACACGGCCTCGGGCGGGCAGCCGTTCACCGCGTCGGCAACCGTGCGGGTGCCGGCGGGCGCGCCGGCCGCGTTCGACGTCAAGCCGGCGCTCACCGCCCCGGCCGGGTGGACGGCCGGGGCCGCCTCGCCGCCGTCGGTCGCGCGGATCGACGGCGGGAAGTCGGCGACCTTCACCTGGACCGTGACGCCGCCGTCCACTGTGGACACCGCGGCGCTGAAGGTCGCGGTGGCCTACCGGCAGGCGGGCCGCGCGGGTTCGGTCACCGGCGAGCGGATCGTGGGTGCGGTGCCCCCGGCGCCGCCCGCGGGCCAGGTCGCGGTCGGTTCCCTGCCGTTCCTCACCGCCACGAACGGCTGGGGCCCGGTCGAGCGCGACACGAGCAACGGCGAGGCGGCCGCGGGCGACGGCAAGCCGATGACCATCGGCGGCGTGGCCTACGCCAAGGGGCTCGGCGTCCACGCGGCGAGCGACGTCCAGCTCTACCTGGCCGGCGCCTGCACCCGGCTGACCGCTTCGGTGGGCGTCGACGGCGAAACCGGCACCGGCGGCAGCGTGAGCTTCAGCGTGGCGGCCGACGGCACCACCAAGGTGACGACGCCGGTGGTCCGCGGCGGCCAGGCGGCGGTGCCGATCGACGTCGACGTCACCGGCGCCCAGGTGCTCGACCTGGTGGTGGGCGACGGCGGCGACGGGAACGGCAACGACCACGCGGACTGGGCGGTGCCGACGCTGACCTGCGTCACGCCGCCCGCCCGGTGACCGCCGGCAGCGGCCGGAGCACGAAGGTGGCGCGGACCTCCCGCCGTTCGCGCCACAGGTGGTACAGCGCCAGCCCGAAGATGATCGAGCCGACGACGTTCGCGACGAAGTGCCACCAGACGCGGTAGGTGGTCAGCCCCGGGCCGGGGTCCACGAGCCCGAAGAACGTGGACAGCCCGATCGCCCGGGGCGCGCCGAACCCGATCGACAGCGTCAGGACCAGGTGCTCCAGCCCGTGCAGGCCCTGCATCCAGACACCCATCTTCGCCCAGCGGCGGGTGCGGGTGCGGGCCGCGTGGCGGGTGATCACCATGACACCCGCCAGCCCGGCCAGGAACAGGAAGTTGCCGGTGAGGTGCAGCAGCTCCATCCCGAACGTCGGACGGCCCGGGAGGACCTGCTGCAGCCCGGCCGCCAGCCCGGCTCCCCACGGCGTCATCCAGGCCGGGGAGTTCGGGTGGCCGAGCCAGTACCCGGCCTGGGCGACGTGCTCTTGGACGTGCCCGAGCTGCCCGAGGACGCCGAGGCCGATCACCGCGACCGAGCCGCGGTACACCCATCGCCGCACCGGGCGGCGGTTGGCGAGGGCGAGCACGCCCACCGCCGTCCACATGGCCACCGCCCAGAGCACCAGCAGCACCGCGCCCGCGGTGTCCCAGCCCGAAGCGGGCATCGGCATTGTCATGGCCGCCTCCCGAGGTCGCTTTCCCCGACGCTAACCGGGGCGGGCCCCGCCAAACGTCTCTTGCAGTGCGCCCGGCAACCGGACAAACCGTTACAGGACAACGGTTTCCGGTTCAGGAGAGGACAAGCCGGACGGCCAGGGCGGTGATCACCGCACTCGACGCGAGCGCCGTCGCCAGCCGGCCCCGCGGCCCGGTGAGGACCCGCCCGAGCAGCGCCCCGCCGCCGGCCAGGGCGGCTTGCCAGCTCGCCGACGCGGCGAACGCGGCGAGCACGAACACGCCCAGGTCGAGCACCGGGACGGCGGTGCCGGCGCGGCCGCCGACGACCAGCGCCGTGAAGTACACGACCGTGGCCGGGTTGACGAGCGTGATGCCCAGCAGGCTGACGTAGGCGCGGCCGGGGCCGAGCGGTGTCACGGCCCGGGTGGTGGGTTCGCGGTGGGACCGGATCGCGCGGTACGCGCCGAGCGCCGCCAGCGCGATCAGGATCGCCGCCGAAACCAGCCGCAGCGGCCCGGCGACCGGGGCGACGACACCGGCGATCGCGGCCCCGCCGAGGACCGCGACCAGCGCGTACACCCCGTCGGCGGTGGCGACGCCGAGCGCCGCGGCGAGGCCGGTCCGCAGCGACGTGCGGGCGGTGAGCGCGACCAGGTAGGTCCCGACGGCGCCGACCGGGATGGCGATGCCGTAGCCGGCGACCAGGCCGGCGAGCAGCGCGGCGCTCACGGCCGCGGTGCGCTCGGCCTCCGCGGACGGCACGGCTGCTGCCGGACCGGCGCGGTGGTCGCGGCGGCGGTCGGCAGGAGCGGGGTGCGGTGCGTCGTCATGGGCCGATCGTGACGGCGGCGGCCGGGGCCGGGCAACCGGATTTCCAGCCGGTGGGGTCCGCCGGGCTGTGCTTGAATCGGCCGGGGGAGCCACGGCGGCGAGGAAGGGCTTTCACGATGCGGGTCGACCTGAGCGGGAAGACGGCGCTGGTCACCGGGTCCACCCAGGGCATCGGCGCGGCGATCGCGGCGGGCCTGGCGGCGGCGGGCGCGCGGGTCGCGATCAACGGCCGGAGCGAGACCGGCGTCCACAAGGCCATCGCCCGGCTGCGCGAGGACGTCCCGGACGCGGAGTTCCTGCCCGCCCCGGGTGACGTCTCCGAGGAGGCCGGCGCCGCCCAGGTGGTCGAGGAGGTGCCGGACGCCGACATCCTGGTCAACAACCTCGGCATCTTCGGCGCCCAGGAACCCCTGGACATCACCGACGCCGAATGGCGGCACTACTTCGAGGTCAACGTCCTGGCGGCGGTCCGCCTCACCCGCGCGTACCTGCCGGGCATGACCGAGCGCGGCTGGGGCCGGATCCAGTACATCGCCAGCGATTCGGCGATCGTCATCCCGGCCGAGATGATCCACTATGGAGTGTCGAAGACGGCGCTGCTGGGCGTGTCACGAGGGTTCGCCAAGCACGCGGCCGGAACCGGCGTCACCGTCAACGCGGTGATCGCCGGCCCGACCCACACCGGCGGTGTCGAGGACTTCGTCTACGAACTGGTGGACAAGGACCTGCCCTGGGACGAGGCCCAGCGCGAGTTCATGAAGCGGCACCGCCCGCAGTCGTTGCTGCAGCGCCTGATCGAGCCGGCGGAGATCGCGCACCTGGTGGTGTACCTGAGTTCCCCGTTCGCCTCGGCGACCACCGGCGCGGCGGTCCGGGTGGACGGCGGGTACGTCGACTCGATCGTGCCGTGACCGCTCAGGGCGTGACCGGGATGTTGGTCAGCCCCGACCGGGCGTTGGTCACCGTGTTCGACGCGTACACCACGTTCGGCCGCGCCGCGCACTTCGACACCGAGCTGATCTTGATCGCGTAGGCGCCCACGCCGCCGAGGTCGGACTTGTTGCCGCGCCACACGTTCCCGCACCCGTTGTCGAACGACGGGCTCGTGCTCGGGTTGTGGTTCTCGTAGCCGTTGGCGAACACCCCGGGCGGGGCGAACGTGCCCGTGTTGCCCTCGATCGTGTAGCCGATGCCCTTGACGTCGATCCAGGAGTCCGCCGAGTTCTCGCCGGTGATCCCGCGGCCGTCGAACGTGTTGCCGCGGATCACGCCGTCGAACGTGCCCTCCTTGACGTCGATCGGTTCCGCGGCGACGAACGGGCCGATGTGGTTGTCCAGCACCTGGATCCGGTCGCCGCGGTCGACGCCGCCGGAATTGCCGTGGCAGGCCCAGTTCGAGTTGGCCGAGCCGAGGTAGACGCCTTCGCCGTAGCCCGGCTGCACCAGGCCCGTGTAGGTGATCGTGGAATTCTTCAGCACGCTGTCGGCCGACGAGCGGCGGAAGTGCACCGCCTCCTCGTCGATGTGGTGGACCGTGACGCCGTCGATCGTGGTGTGCGGTGAATTGTCCGCGACGATGCCCTTTTTGGACTCCTGCACGGTGAACCCGCTCAGCGTCCAGTAGGGCGCGCCGAAGAGCCACAGGCCGTAGCCGGAGTCCCAGCCGGCCGTCGGCACCGGGCAGTCCGGGGCGTCGCCGGCCGGGCCGTCGTTGATCAGCACGGCGTTCGCCGGGCCGGACAGGCGGATCGGCCGGGCCGCCGTGCCGGCCTTCGTCGTGACGAACGAGCCGCGGTAGGTGCCGGCCGCCAGCCGGATCGCCTGCCCCGGTGCCGCGTTCGCCAGCGCGGCCTGCAGCTGGGCCGCCGTCGAGACGTCGACGACGTCACCGGCGGGCGGGGGTGTGGAGGTGGTCGTCGGGGGCGCCGGTGTCGTCGTCACCTGGCCGCTGCCGTCACACGGGACGCCGTTGACCGTGCACACGGCCGGCAGGCTGGTGCCGGAAACGTTGAAGCCGAAGGTCGCGGTGCCGCCGGGGGCGATCGTGCTGTTGAAGCCCGCGCCGGTGAACCGGTAGTGCTGCCCGGCCTGCGTCCGCACCGAGCTCCACGAGCTGCTCACCGCCGAGCCGGCGGGCAGGTCGAACTCGACGGCCCAGCCGGTCGCGGCCGCGTCGCCGCGGTTGGTGATCGTGTAGCCGCCGCCGTAGCCACCGGTCCAGACCGACGAGCGGGCGAACGCGGCGGAGAGGTCCGCCGCGGCGGCCCGCGCGGTGCCGGGTCCGCCCAGGGCGAGGACGGCAGCAACGGCGGAAATGGTTGTGACACCGAGGAAAGCGGATTTTCGCAGGGACACCGACGGCCTCCGGGAACGGGAACTGCGGAGGTGCGCGGCGGACACCCGGACGTTTTCCTTTATAGGTGACCACCCCCGAAACCGTCAACAGGATGAACGTCGATCACGTACGTGAACAGTGAGCGACCGTGACACTTTACGGTGACCCCGCGCTGGGCGCCGGCCGGACGGGGAATTCTTCCCGGTGAACCCCTTGACAGCAGGGGAAAGCTTGCGGAAGGAGAGCACGATGAAGACCCGAATCGCTTCCTTGGCGGCGGCCGCGGCGCTCACGGTTTCCGCGGTGGCCGTCACGGCGGCGCCGGCGTCGGCGGACATGGTCCCGGGCAGCACGACGCAGTTCTACGCCTACTGCTCGGTCGACATCCTCGGCGTGCCGGTCGCCTGCACGCAGACCGACCTGGCGCATTCGTCGCACGTCTGCCAGTACGTCGTCACCTCGCTGGGCGTGGGCCTGGCCTGCGTCCAGCGGTCGACGTGACCGGTTCCGGGACACAACCGGGACATTTCTGAACCAGACCTGTCGAACAACCCCGACGGGCCGGCGATCTTCTCCGGACACAGTGACCGGTGTGCGCTTCCCCGAGCGCACCCGGCACCCGGAGGAGACCGATGGCCCGAACCCGCATCCCACCCGTCGCCGGCGGCCTCGCCGCCGCCGTGGCCGTGGTGCTCGCCGCCGCCTGCTGGGTCGTGTTCCCGCCCGAAACCGCGGGCCACGCGATCGCCGCCCGCCCGGCCGTCGACCTGCCGCTGCCGTGGCCCGCGGAGGGCCAGGCGAGCGCCGAGGTGCAGAACCTGGGTTCGCTCGGCAGCCGTGGTGAGCAGGGGCCGGTGCCGATCGCCAGCGTCACGAAGGTGATGACCGCGCACGTCGTGCTGAAGGACCACCCGCTCCGCCCGGGCGAAGCCGGCCCGCAGATCACCGTGGACGAGCAGGCCGCGGCCGAGGCGAACTCGGCCGAGGAGTCGAGCGCGCCGGTCCGGGCCGGCCGTGGGATCGGCGAGCGGGACCTGCTCGCCCTGATGCTCGTCCCGTCCGGCAACAACGTCGCCCGCCTGCTGGCCCGCTGGGACGCGGGCAGCCAGGAGGCGTTCGTCGCGAAGATGAACCGCGAGGCCGCGGTGCTCGGCATGACCAGCACCACCTACACCGGCGCGAGCGGTGTCGAGGACTCGACCACGAGCACCGCCACCGACCAGCTGCGGCTGGCGCGCGAGGTGATGCGGAACCCGGTGATCCGGGAGATCGTCGCGACCGCGGACCTGCGGGTCGACGGCGTGCCGGGGCCGATCGCCAACACGAACACCCTGCTCGGTCGCGACGGCGTGATCGGGCTGAAGACCGGCTCGTCGACCGCCGCCGGCGGCGCCCTGATGTGGGCGGCGCGGGCGCGCGACGGCGCGTTGATCCTCGGCGTGGTCCTGCACCAGAACCCGGGCGGGACCCCGGCGGCCGGGCTGCGGGCCGCGCTGGACAACAGCGGCAAGCTCATCGCCGCGATCCAGCGGGAACTGCCGGCGGCCACCCGGTGACCGCCACCGCCGGACTACCGGTGGCCCCTCCGGTGCGCCGCAAGCGGTGGACGTGGCGCCGGGGCCGCGTCATCGCCGCCTTCGCCGTCCTGACCGCGGTGCTGCTGCTCGCGCACCCGCTGGTGCCCAACGCGGTGGGCAACGCCGGCAGCCTGCTGGAGACGTTCCTGCCGTGGACCGGCCTGCTCGTCGTGCCGTTGCTCGTCGCGGCGCTGGTCCGCCGCTCGGCGCTCGCGCTCGTGGCCCTCCTGCTTCCGGCGCTGGCCTGGGGTGGCTGCTTCGGCGGCCGGCTGACGGACAAGCGGGAGCCCGGCGGCGACTTCACGATCGTGTCGCACAACGTCAACGACGAGAACCCGGACCCGGCGGGCACCGCGCGGGCCCTGGCCGCCACCGGCGCCCGGGTCATCGCGCTCGAGGAGCTGAAGAAGTCCGAGGTCCCGAAGTACGAAGACGCCTTGGCCGCGGCATACCCGTACCACTCCGTCCAGGGCACCGTCGGGGTCTGGAGCACTTTCCCGCTGCGCGACACGCAGCCGGTGGCGATCATGCCGTGGACCCGCGCGCTGCGGACCACAGTGGACACTCCGAAGGGACCGGTCGCGGTGTTCGTGGCGCACCTGCCGTCGGTGCGGGTGCGCCTCGAAGCGGGCTTCACCGCGGGCGGCCGGGACGCCGCGATGGGCCTGCTGGCCGACGCGATCGCCCAGGAATCCGCGGCCCGGACCGTGCTCGTCGGCGACTTCAACGGCACGGCCGACGACCGCGCGCTCGCGCCGATCACCCGCCGGATGCGGGCCGCGCAGGACGAGGCGGGCGACGGCTTCGGCTTCACCTGGCCCGCCGCGCTGCCGCTGGCCCGGATCGACCAGATCTTCGTCGCCGGGGTGCGGCCGGTCGCGGCCTGGACGCTGCCCGCGACCGCCAGCGACCACCGGCCCGTCGCCGCCACCCTGGCGTTCTGACCCAGCGGCCTCGCGTACCTGGAGGGACGACTCGCGTACCTGGACGGACGACACGGCGGGGCGTTGTGTCGTCCCTCCGGGTGCGCGAGTCGTCCGTTGTGGTAGGGGCGAACATGCGCTTGAACACCGGGCCGTGCTGACGGGCGGTGAATTTCAAACGACGCTCCGCGCAGGTCGGGCCGTCGAACGCCGGGTCAGGGGCGTGTGAAGGCCACGTGACTAGACCGTTACGCGACCCGGTCTTGACCGCGTGGGTGTTATCGCTAACACTAACTCCTCGTCGTCACCGGAACAGGTGACGCAGACCATGTCGGAGCGGACAGGAAGGGGACGCCGGTGGCCGAACGACCCCGCTCCGGCGGTCCCCTGAAGGCGACCGCGGCCGGGACGCGGCAGCCGAGCCTGACCGACGTCGCGGGGGTCGCGGGCGTGTCCCACATGACCGTGTCCCGGGTGATCAACGGGACCGGCCCGGTGCGCCCCGAGACCCGGGCCCGGGTGCTCGCAGCCATCGAAGAACTGGGCTACCGGCCCAATTCCGCGGCTCGCGCGCTGGTCACCGGGCGGACCGGCACGCTCGGTGTCGTCGCGCTCGAGTCCAATCTGTACGGTCCGGCCAGCACGCTGTACGGCATCGAGAACGCCGCCCGGGAAGCCGGGTACGCGATCACGATCTCGAGTGTCAGCCGGCCGGGGCGGTCGTCGATCGCCGACGCGGTGGAAAACCTCCGCCGCCAGGCGGTCGAGGGCATCATCGTGATCGCCCCGCACGTCACCGCGGGCCGGGCCCTGGAGGCCGCGCCCGCGGACTTCCCGGTCGTCGCGGTCGGCGGCGGGGAGGCGGCACCGGTGCCGGTCATCTCGGTCGACCAGCGCGACGGCGCCCGCCGGGCCACCGAACACCTCCTGGCGCTGGGTCACCGGACCGTGTGGCACATCGCCGGTCCGGAGGACTGGCTGGAGGCCCGCGACCGCGAACTCGGCTGGCGGGAAACCCTGGAACGCCACGGGGTCGGCGTGCCACGGGTGATCCGCGGCGACTGGAGCTCGCGGTCGGGGTACGAGGCGGGGCGATCCCTCGCCGGGGAAAAGGATCTGGACGCCGTCTTCGCCGGCAACGACCAGATGGCACTCGGTCTGCTGCGCGCGTTCGCCGAAGCGGGCATCTCGGTGCCGCGGGACGTGCGCGTGGCGGGCTTCGACGACGTCCCCGAGGCGGCGTACTTCACGCCGCCGCTGACGACGGTGCGCCAGGACTTCATCGAAGTCGGACGGCGTACGTTCGGCCTGCTGGCCGGGCGGATGGACGGAGGCGACCGGCACGCGCGCGCCCTGGTCGTCCCCGAGCTGATCGTGCGCGAGAGCACCGGACCGCGGTAGCGCGGCGGCCGGGCGGACCGGTGGTTCCGCAGGGATTGTTAGCGCTAACACGCAAGTGTGCCACAGAGTTCCACCCAGGTTTTCCCCACTGATCATCGTCGATCGAGGAGTGAACGTGCTGAAGAAGCGATGGGCCGCCGCGGCGGCCGCGGCGGCCGGACTCGTGCTGCTCACCGCCTGCGGGAGTGGCGGTTCGTCCGGTGGTTCGGGCGGGGCCGTCACGCTCGGCTTCGCCCAGGTGGGCGCCGAGAGCGGCTGGCGGACGGCGAACACGAAGTCGATCCAGGAGTCGGCCAAGACCGCCGGGATCGAGCTGAAGTTCTCCGACGCGCAGCAGAAGCAGGAGAACCAGATCTCCGCGATCCGCTCGTACATCCAGCAGAAGGTCAAGGTCATCGCCTTCTCGCCGGTCGTCGAGTCCGGCTGGGACACCGTGCTCAAGGAGGCGAAGAACGCCAACATCCCGGTCATCCTGACCGACCGCGCGATCGACTCGCCGGACAAGTCGCTCTACAAGACCTTCCTGGGCTCGGACTTCGTCGCCGAGGGCAAGAAGGCGGGGGAGTGGCTGACCAAGGAGTTCGGCAGCGCCACCGGCCAGGTGAACATCGTCGAGCTGCAGGGCACCACCGGCTCGGCCCCGGCGAACGACCGCAAGAAGGGCTTCGGCGACGTCATCGCGGCGGACCCGAAGTACAAGATCGTCGCCTCGCAGACCGGTGAGTTCACCCGCGCCAAGGGCAAGGAGGTCATGGAGGCCTTCCTGAAGTCCCAGCCCAAGATCGACGTCCTCTACGCCCACAACGACGACATGGCCCTCGGCGCCATCGAGGCCATCGAAGCCGCGGGCAAGGTCCCGGGCAAGGACATCAAGATCGTCTCGGTGGACGCGGTCAAGGACGGCATGCAGGCGCTGGCCGACGGCAAGATCAACCACATCGTCGAGTGCAACCCGCTGCTCGGCCCGCAGCTGATGGACCTGGTCAAGAAGGTCGCCGCCGGCGAGCAGGTGCCCGCCCGCATCGAGACCCAGGAGACCGAGTTCGACTCGGCCGCCGCCAAGGCCGCCCTCCCGCAGCGCCAGTACTGACACTCGCCCGCCGGTCGTGAGTGGTAAGGCGGGTTAGAACCCTCCTTACCACTCACGACCCCCGCCTCCTCCCCGGAGCACACCAATGCCTGAACCGCAGCCCATGGTGCGGATGAGCGGTATCCGCAAGGAGTTCCCCGGCGTCCTCGCCCTGGACGGGGTCGCCTTCCGGATGTACCCCGGCGAAGTCCACGCCCTGATGGGCGAGAACGGCGCCGGCAAGTCCACCCTCATCAAGGTGCTGACCGGGGTGTACGGGGTGGACGCGGGCACGATCGAGCTGAACGGCGGCGAAGTCGCCTTCAGCGGGCCCGGCGAGGCCCAGCAGGCCGGCATCAGCACGGTCTACCAGGAGGTCAACCTCTGCCCGAACCTGTCGGTGGCGGAAAACGTCTGCCTCGGCCGGGAACCCCGCCGCTTCGGCCGCATCCAGTGGGGCGCGATGCGGCGGCGGGCCGAGGAACTCCTGGCCCGGCTGGACGTCCACGTCGACGTCTCGGCCGAGCTCTCCACCTGCTCCATCGCGGTGCAGCAGCTCGTGGCGATCGCCCGCGCGCTCGACGTCGACGCGCGGGTGCTCGTCCTCGACGAGCCGACGTCCAGTTTGGACGCCGGCGAGGTCGACCAGCTGCTGAAGGTCGTCCGGTCCCTGCGCGAGCAGGGACTGGCGATCCTGTTCGTGTCCCACTTCATCGACCAGGTCTTCGCCATCGCCGACCGGATGACCGTGCTGCGCAACGGAAAACTCATCGGCGAGTACAAGACCGCGGACATCACGCCGGTCGAGCTGGTCACCCGGATGATCGGCAAGGAACTCCAGGTCCTCGAGGACCTGGAGGACTCCGGCCCCAGCCGCGCCGAGGTCGCCGGCGCGCCGGTGCTGCTGGCCGCCGAGGGCCTCGGCCGCAAGGGCGGCGTCGCCCCCTTCGACCTCACCATCCACGCCGGCGAGGTCGTCGGGCTGGCCGGCCTGCTCGGCTCCGGCCGCACCGAGCTGGCCCGGCTGCTCTTCGGCGCCGACCACGCCGACAGCGGCACCGTGCGGGTCGACGGCGAACCCACCGCGCTGCGCACCCCGCGCGCCGGGCTCGACCACAAGATCGCGTTCCTCTCCGAGAACCGCAAGGCCGAGGGCCTGGTGGAGGAACTGACGGTCCGCGAGAACATCGTGCTGGCGCTGCAGGCCTCCCGCGGCTGGGCGCGGCCGCTGTCGCGCCGCCGCCAGGACGAAATCGCCGAGAAGTACGTCAAGGCGCTCGACATCCGGCCCGCCAACCCCGAAGCGCTGGTGGGCAACCTTTCCGGCGGCAACCAGCAGAAGGTCCTGCTGGCCCGCTGGCTCATCACCGAACCGCGGCTGCTGATCCTCGACGAGCCCACGCGCGGCATCGACATCGGCGCCAAGACGGAGATCCAGCGGCTGGTCACCCAGCTCTCGGGCGACGGCATGGCCGTCGTCTACATCTCCGCCGAACTCGAAGAGGTCCTGCGGCTGAGCCACCGGGTCGTGGTGCTGCGGGACCGCAAGGTCGTGGCGGAGCGGGAAAACCAGGCGCTCACCGCGGACGACGTCATGGCCACGATGGCCGAGGGGGTGCAGGCGTGACTGCCTTGAAAGGCTTGACGAAACAGCGGCTCTTCTGGCCCGTGGTGGCGCTGCTGGTGCTGCTGCTGGGCGACTTGATCGCCAGCCCGTCGTTCTTCAAGATCGAGCTGCGCGACGGGCACCTCTACGGGAACCTCGTCGACATCCTCAAGAACGGCGCCCCGCTGATCCTCATCGCGATCGGCATGACGCTGGTCATCGCCACCCGCGGCATCGACCTCTCGGTCGGCGCGGTGGTGGCGATCAGCGGCTCGCTCGCCTGCCTGTGGATCAGCGACAACCCGGACGGCGTGGGCACGACGCTGGTCGCGTTCGGCCTGGCGCTCGGCCTCTCGCTGGTGCTCGGGGTGTGGAACGGCTGGCTCGTCGCGGCGCTGGGGATCCAGCCGATCATCGCCACCCTGATCCTCATGGTCGCCGGCCGGGGCATCGCCCAGCTGATCAGCGGCGGGCAGATCATCACCGTCAACTCCCACTCGTTCGAGTGGATCGGCAGCGGGTTCCTGTTCACCCTGCCCAGCGCCATCCTCGTCGCGCTCGCCGTGTTCGTGCTGGCGTCGGTGCTCGTCCGCCGCTCCGCGCTCGGCCTGCTCGTCGAGGCCGTCGGCGGCAACCCCGAAGCCAGCCGGCTGGCCGGCCTGCGCTCGGCGCGGCTGACCTGGCTCGTCTACGTCTTCTGCGCGCTGTGCGCGGGCATCGCCGGGCTGATGATCAGCGCGAACGTGCACAGCGCCGACGCCAACCACGCGGGGCTGTTCATCGAGCTCGACGCGATCCTCGCCGTCGTCGTCGGCGGCACCCAGCTGACCGGCGGCCGGTTCTCCCTCGGCGGTGCGGTGATCGGCGCGCTGCTCATCCAGACGCTCACCACCACCGTCTACGCCCTGGGCATCCCGCCGGAGTCGATCATGCTGTTCAAGGCCATCGTCGTGCTGGTGGTGTGCCTCCTGCAGTCGCCCGCGTTCCGCCGCAGGTTCCGCCGGCGGGGAGCTCGCCCGGTCGCCCCGGCGCCCACACCCGCTCCGGAGAAGGTGGAGGTCACCGCATGACCACCCTCGCCCGTGTCAAGGGCTACCGGCCGCAGCAGCGGCACGTGCCGATCCTGGCGACGCTGGCGCTGCTGATCGCCGCGTACGTGTTCGGCGCGGTCCAGTACGAGGCGTTCGGCTCCGGGCAGGTCGTCCTCGACCTGTTCATCAACAATGCCTTCCTGCTCGTGGTCGCCGTCGGCATGACGTTCGTGATCCTCACCGGCGGCATCGACCTGTCCGTCGGCTCGGTCGTCGCACTGTCCACAGTGGTCTCCGGCGACCTGCTGCAGAAGCACGGCTGGCCGGCGTACGCCGCGATCGCGGTGGTGCTGGTGATCGGGGCCCTGCTCGGCGCCGGGATGGGCGCGCTGATCCACTTCTTCGAGATCCAGCCGTTCATCGCCACGCTGATCGGCATGTTCTTCGCCCGCGGCCTCTGCTACACGATCACCACCGAGGCGTACTCGATCGACAACGCCACCATCGCCACCCTGGCCCAGACGCAGATCCCGCTCGGCGGCGAACTGCACATCTCGATCAGCGTGGTGGTCGCGCTGGTGGTCGTCGCCGCCGCGGCCTACGTCCTGGCCTTCACCCGGTTCGGGCGCACGGTCTACTCGATCGGCGGCAACGCGCAGTCGGCGATGCTAATGGGCCTCAAGACCGGCCGCACCAAGATCGCGGTGTACACGATCAGCGGCGTCTGCTCGGCCCTCGGCGGGCTGCTGCTGGTGCTCTACAAGTCCTCGGGCGACCCGCTCAACGGCGTCGGCCTGGAGCTGACCGCGATCGCCGCGGTCGTCATCGGCGGCACCATCCTCACCGGCGGCTCCGGCTACGTGCTCGGGACCGTCCTCGGGATCATGGTGCTGGGCATCATCCAGACCCTGATCACCTTCGACGGCACCCTCAACTCCTGGTGGACCTCGATCATCACCGGGGCGCTCCTGTTCGTCTTCATCGTCCTGCAACGCCTCGTCACCCGACGCACCCGCTGAGTGTGAGCGTGAACGCTCAAAGGAGAGCCATGCCCCGCAGATTCCGGCGCCCCCTGGCCGTGCTCGCGGCCCTGACGCTGTTCTCCGCGCTGCCCGTGACGGCGGCCGCGGCGGACCCCGAGCCGGGTCTGTCCGGGCACTGGACGTTCGACGACGGCAGCGGGACGACCGCCGCCGACACCGCGGGGTCCCACCCGGCCACGCTGACCGGCGGCGCGGGCTGGGGGCCGGGCATCCGCGGCGGCGCCCTCACGACCGACGGGGCCAACGGGTTCGCCGACGCCGGCGCGCCGGTGCTCGACACGACCAAGAGCTTCTCGGTGAGCAGCTGGGTGAAGCTGGACAAGACGTCCGGCTACCAGACGTTCGTCAGCGTCGACGGCGCCCAGGTCAGCAACTTCTTCCTGCAGTTCCGCGACGACTCCCGCCGGTTCGCCTTCACCCGGCTGGCCGGCGACGCCCCGACCGACGGCGTCGTGGCGGGCGCGAACTTCGACCCGGTCGCCGGCCAGTGGTACCAGCTGACCGGCGTGTACGACTCGGCCGCGTCGACGCTGTCGCTGTACGTCGACGGCACCCGCCAGGCCACCGTCGCCGCGCCCACCGCGTGGGCGGGCACCGGCCACCTGGTGATCGGCCGCGGCAAGTACGGCGGCAACCCGGTGGACTTCGTCGACGGCACGATCGACGACGTCCGCGCCTACTCGGGCGCGCTGACCGCCGCCGACGCCGCGCGCCTGGCCATCGCCGGGCACTGGGGCCTCGACGAGGGCACCGGCACGACGACGGCGGACGACTCCCTCGACGCGCGTACCGCCACCCTGACCGGCGGCGCGGCTTGGGGCGACGGCGTCGTCGGCCCGCACGGCGTCGCGCTGAACGGCACCGACGCCGCGGTCGACGTCCCGGCCCCGGTCGTGGACACCGCGCAGAGCTTCTCGGTGTCGGCTTGGGTCAAGCCCACCGCGGCGGGCGGGTTCCGCACCGCGGTGAGCGTGGACGGCAGCACCATCAGCGGCTTCTACCTCCAGCGCGCCGCCGACGGCCGGTTCGCCTTCACCCGGCGCGCGAGCGACGGCGATTCGGCTTCCTCCTCGGCCGTGTCGACGCTGCCCGCACAGGCCGGCCAGTGGCAGCACGTCGTCGGCGTCTACAACCGGGCCGCGGGCACGCTTTCCCTGTACGTCAACGGCACGCTGCAGCAGAGCGTCCCGTTCACCACGCCGTGGACCGCGGCCGGGCACCTGGAGATCGGCCGCGGCAAGTGGGCGGGCAGCCCCGCCGACTGGTTCGACGGCGGCGTCGACGACGTCCGCGCGTACCCGACGCCGCTGACCGCGTCGGCCGTCGCCGCGCTGGCCGCCAGCGGCTCGTGGCACTTCGACGAAGGCACCGGCACGATCGCCCATGACTCCTCGGCCAACGCGGCCGACGGCACCCTTCGCGGAGCGACGTGGACCGCGGGGGCGGCCGGCAAGGCCGTCCAGTTCGACGGCAAGTCCACTGTGGACATGGGCAGCTCGCCCGCGTTCGACACCGGCACCGGCTCGCTCTCGCTGGCCGCGTGGTTCCGCACCACCGCGTCCGGCACGCTGGTCGGCCACGGCGACGGCTACGCGCTCGGCGTCACCGGCGGCAAGCTAACCGCCCGCGTCGGCACCATCCAGGTGACCACGAACGGCGGCGGCCTCGCCGACGGCACCTGGCACCACGCCGCCCTCGTCCTCGACCGCGCCGCCCAGCGGCTCACCGTCTACGCCGACGGCGACGCCTCCGCGGTCACCAGCACCTGCGGGACGCCCACCGGCACGACCCTGGACGTCTCCGTGTGCCCGGCCTCGGGCACCGCGGCGGCGCCCTTCACCGTCGGCTCCGGCTTCACCGGCGCCGTCGACGAAGTCGAGCTGCGCCGCTTCCCGCTCACCGCGGCCCAGATCGGCACCCTCGCCGGGGCCAACCAGCTCGCGGTGGACGCCAACGTCGTCCGGGCCAACACCCGGCCGACCACCTACGGCTCGATCCTCGAAGACATCAGCCACTCGGTCGAAGGCGGCCTCTACGCCGAGCTCGTCCGCAACCGCACGTTCAAGGAGGGCCACCAGCCCGGCAGCGGCGCGGGCAACACGCCGGTGCCGTACTGGTCGCTGCTCACCTCGGCGGGCGCGACCGGCGCCTACTCGGTCGACACCGCCAGCCCGCTCAACACCGCGCTCGACCGCTCGCTCAAGCTGCACGCGGACACCGTCCCGGCCGCGGGCCGGGTGGCCGCCGCGAACGTCGGCTTCTACGGCGTCGCCGCCAAGCCGTCGACCAAGTACACCGGCAGCTTCTTCGCCAAGGGCAGCTGGACCGGCGCGGTCCGGGTCAGCCTGGAGAAGCCGGACGGCACGGTCCTGGCGAGCAAGGACGTCCAGCCGGTCGGGGCGAGCTGGGCGCAGCAGACCTTCAGCTTCACCACGCCGTCGACGGTCGCCGCGTCCACCGACAACCGGATCGTCGTCTCCCTGGTCAACAAGGGGAAGAAGGCCCTGAGCGGGGACGCCTGGTTCCAGCAGGTGTCGCTGTTCCCGCCGACCTTCAAGAACCGGCCCAACGGCGTCCGCGCCGACCTCGGGCAGAAGCTCGCCGCGATGAAGCTCGGCCTGTTCCGCGTCCCCGGCGGCAACTACCTCGAAGGCAACACCCTCGACACCCGGTTCGCGTGGAAGAACACGATCGGCCCGCTGGAGCAGCGGCCCGGCCACCAGAACACCGCGTGGGGCTACTGGTCCACCGACGGCTTCGGCATCCTCGACTACCTGAAGCTCGCCGAGGACATCGGCGCCCAGCCGCTGCTCGCGCTGTTCGCCGGGTACACGCTCAACGGCCAGCACGTCGACCAGGCCGACTACCCGGCCTACGTCCAGGAAGCCCTCGACGAGATCGAGTACGCCATCGGCGACAGCACCACGACGTGGGGCGCCAAGCGGATCGTCGACGGGCACCCGGCGCCGTTCGACCTGCACTACGTCGAGGTCGGCAACGAGGACTGGTTCGACGGCTCGGGCAGCTACGCCTGGCGCTACACGGACATGTACAACGCCATCAAGGCGAAGTACCCGCAGCTGACGGTCGTCGCCACCACCGGCGGCCTGCAGGGCGGGGCCGCGTCGACCACGCCGGGCATCCGCCCGGACGCCGCGGACGACCACTACTACCAGTCGCCGCAGTGGTTCACCGACAACTCCACCCGCTACGACACCGCCGACCGCTCCGGCCCGGACATCCTGGTCGGCGAGTACGGCGCCCAGGACGGCCGGCCCACCGGCACCCTGGCCGCCGCCATCGGCGAAGCCGCGTTCCTCACCGGCCTCGAACGCAACAGCGACGTCGTCATCGGCTCGATGTACGCGCCGGTGCTGGTGCAGGAGAACCAGTCCAACTGGCCGGTCAACCTGATCGGCTTCGACGCCGGGACGAGCTACGCCTCGCCGTCGTACTGGGTGCAGCAGATGTTCTCCAGCACCCTCGGCAAGCAGATCGTCACCAGCCGCCTCAACCAGGGCAGCCCCCTGCGCCAGGTGGTCAACGTGACCACGAAGAGCGGAAGGAAGACCTTCACGGTCAAACTCGTCAACCCGACCCAGCAGGTGCAGACCGCCCGGCTGTCGCTGACCGGCGTCACCGCCGTCGACGGCACCGGCACGCTCACCACGCTCACCGGCGACCCGGCGGGGCGCAACAGCCTCGCCGCGCCGTCCGCCATCGTGCCGCAGACCAGGGAGATCACCGGGCTCGCCGCGACGTCGAAGCTGACGCTGCCGGCCAACTCCGTGACGACGCTGGTCCTCACCGGCCGCTAAGACCCCGGGACGCGGCGCGTTCACCGCCGCCCGCGCCGCGTCCCGGTCACCAATCCAGGAGGGAGGACACGTGGGAGAACCACTCACCGTCGGCGTGGACTTCGGCACGTTGTCGGGCCGCGCGGTGGTCGTGCGGGTCCGTGACGGAGCGGAGCTCGGCTCCGCCGTCTTCGAGTACCCGCACGGGGTGCTCGACGAGACGCTGCCCGCCACGGGCCGCGCGCTGCCACCGGAATGGGCGCTGCAGGTGCCCGGGGACTACGTCGGAGTGCTCCGCAACGCCGTACCGGCGGCGCTGCGGGACGCCGGCGTCGACGCGGGCGACGTCGTCGGCATCGCCACCGACTTCACCGCGTGCACGATGGTGCCGGCAACCGCGGACGGCACCCCGCTGTGCGAACTGCCCGAGTTCGAGAGCAACCCGCACGCGTACGTGAAGCTCTGGAAGCACCACTCGGCGCAGCCGCAGGCCGTGCGGATCAACGAGCTGGCCCGCGCCCGCGGCGAGAAGTGGCTCCCGCGCTACGGCGGGCTGATCTCCTCGGAGTGGGAGTTCGCCAAGGGCCTCGAGGTCTTCGAAGAGGCACCCGAGGTCTACGCCGCCATGCGGCACTGGGTGGAGGCGGCCGACTGGATCGTCTGGCAGCTCACCGGCAGCTACGTCCGCAACGCCTGCACCGCCGGCTACAAGGGCATCCTGCAGGACGGCCAGTACCCGAGCCGCGACTTCCTCCGCGAGCTCGCCCCCGGCTTCGAGTCCTTCGTGGCCGAAAAGCTGGAGCACCCCCTGGGCGAACTGGGCTCCCGGGCCGGTTCGCTGTCGGCCGAAGCCGCGTCGTGGACCGGGCTGCCCGAAGGCATCGCCGTGGCCGTTGGCAACGTTGACGCCCACGTCACCGCGCCCGCCGCCCAGGCCGTCGAACCGGGGCAGATGGTGGCGATCATGGGCACCTCGACGTGCCACGTGATGAACGGTGCCGAACTGCACGAGGTCCCCGGCATGTGCGGGGTCGTCGAAGGCGGGATCGTGCCCGGGCTGTGGGGGTACGAGGCCGGTCAGAGCGGCGTCGGCGACATCTTCGGGTGGTTCGTCGAGCACTTCGCCGGTGCCTCGCACGAGGAGCTGACCCGCCTCGCCGCCCGGCAGGAGATCGGCGAGCACGGCCTGATCGCCCTGGACTGGCACAGCGGCAACCGGTCGGTGCTGGTCGACCACGAGCTGTCCGGTGTGATCGTCGGGCAGACGCTGGCCACCCGCGCCGAGGACGTCTACCGCGCGCTGCTGGAGGCGACCGCCTTCGGCACCCGGAAGATCATCGAGACGTTCAGCGCCGCCGGCGTCCCGGTCACCGAGCTGATCATCGCGGGCGGCCTGGCGAAGAACGCGCTGCTCATGCAGATCTACGCCGACGTCACCAACCTCCCGCTGTCGGTGATCGGCTCGGCGCAGGGGCCCGCGCTCGGGTCGGCCATCCACGCGGCCGTCGCCGCCGGGGCGCACGCGGACATCCGGGTGGCCGCCGCCGCGATGGGCTCGGTCGAGCGCGCGGTGTACCGGCCGGTGCCCGCGCACGTCACCGCCTACGACGAGCTGTACGCCGAATACACCGAGCTCCACGACTACTTCGGCCGTGGCGGCAACGATGTCATGCACCGGCTGGCCGCCCGCAAGCGCGCCGTCGCGAAAGGACAGTCCTGATGTCGCTGACCGGTGAAGTGCTCGACACCGTCGCCGAACTGCGGGACACGGTGGCGAAGCTGCACGGCGAGCTGACCCGCAACGAGCTGGTCATCTGGACCGCGGGCAACGTCTCGGCGCGGGTCCCCGGCCGGGACCTGCTGGTCATCAAGCCCTCGGGCGTGTCCTACGACAACCTGTCCGCGGACACGATGGTGGTCACCGACCTGCACGGCGAACTCGTCGAAGGCGAGCTGGCGCCGTCGTCGGACACCGCCGCGCACGCCTACGTTTACCGGCACATGCCGGAGATCGGCGGGGTGGTGCACACGCACTCGACCTACGCCACGGCGTGGGCGGCCCGCGGCGAGCCGATCCCGTGCGTGCTGACGATGATCGCCGACGAGTTCGGCGGGGAGATCCCGGTCGGGCCGTTCGCCCTGATCGGCGACGACTCCATCGGCCGCGGCATCGTCGAAACGCTTCGCGCCAGCCGCTCGCCCGCGGTGCTGATGCGCAACCACGGCCCGTTCACCGTCGGCCGCACCGCGCGCGACGCGGTCAAGGCCGCGGTGATGGTCGAGGACGTGGCCCGCACCGTCCACAAGGCCTTCGAGCTCGGCACGCCCGAACCCCTCCCGCCCGAGGACGTCGACCGGCTCTACGCCCGGTACCAGAACGTCTACGGCCAGCACTGACTTCCCAAGGAGAACGATGACTTCGGCATCGAAACCCCAGCTCTGGTTCCTCACCGGGAGCCAGGCCCTCTACGGCGAGGAGACCCTCGAGCAGGTCGCCGGCCAGTCGCTGCGCATCCAGCAGCTGCTCACCGCCTCCGGCGCGCTCTCGGCCGAGATCGTCGGCAAGCCGGTGCTGACCGAGGCCGCGTCGATCCGCCGGGTGCTGCAGGAGGCCAACGCCGACGCCGCCTGCGTCGGCGTGATCGCGTGGATGCACACCTTCTCGCCCGCGAAGATGTGGATCACCGGGCTCGACGCGCTGCGCAAGCCGCTGCTGCACCTGCACACGCAGCTCAACGAAGCCCTGCCGTGGTCGACCATCGACATGGACTTCATGAACCTCAACCAGGCCGCGCACGGCGACCGCGAGTTCGGGTTCATCCAGACCCGCCTCGGCGTGCCGCGCAAGACCGTCGCCGGGCACGTGTCCGACCCCGCCGTCGTCGCGCGGATCGACGCGTGGGCGCGGGCCGCGATCGGCGCCGACCACCTGCGCAACCTGCGGCTGGCCCGGTTCGGCGACAACATGCGCGACGTCGCGGTGACCGAAGGCGACAAGGTCGAGGCCGAGCTGCGGTTCGGCGTCTCGGTCAACACCTACGGCGTCAACGACCTGGTCGAGCTGGTCGACGCGGTGTCCGATGTGGACGAACTGGTCGCGGCCTACGCGGCGGACTACGACGTGGTCCCGGATCTGGCGGCCGGGGGAGCGCGGCACGAGTCGCTGCGCTACGCCGCACGCATCGAGGCCGGGCTGCGGAAGTTCCTCACCGACGGCGGCTTCGGCGCGTTCACCACGAACTTCGAGGACCTCGGCGGGCTGCGGCAGCTGCCCGGCCTCGCGGTGCAGCGGCTGATGGCCGACGGCTACGGCTTCGGCGGCGAGGGCGACTGGAAGACCTCGGCGCTGCTCGCCGCGGTCAAGGCGATGGGTGTCGGCAAGACCCGCGGCACGTCGTTCATGGAGGACTACACCTACCACTTCGGGCCGGGCAAGCCGAAGATCCTCGGCGCGCACATGCTCGAGGTTTGCCCGAGCATCGCCGCCGCCAAGCCATCGTGCGAGATCCACGCGCTGGGCATCGGCAACCGCGAAGACCCGGTCCGGCTCGTGTTCGACGCCGCCCCCGGACCCGGTGTCGTCCTCGGCCTGGTCGACCTGGGCGACCGCTTCCGGCTGGTGGCCAACGAGATCGACGTCGTCGCGCCGGACGAGCCGCTGCCGAACCTGCCGGTCGCCCGGGCGGTCTGGGAGCCGGCGCCGTCCCTGTCGACGTCCGCGGAGTCCTGGATCACCGCGGGCGGCCCGCACCACACCGTGCTCACCCAGGCCGTGGGCACGGAAACCCTTCGCGACTTCGCGAACCTGCTCGGCGTCGAACTGCTGGTGATCGACTCCGGCACCACCCCGCACGACTTCGCCGACCGCATCCGCTGGAACCAGGCGTACCACCGGCTCGCTCAGGGCTTCTGAGAAAGGAAGAAGGAACGATGAAGTTCACCAGAGGAATCGCGGCCCTCGCCGCCGCGGGGCTCGCGCTCACGCTGTCGGCGTGCGGTTCGAGCCAGAAGACCGCGGACCAGACGGCGGCGCCCGGCGCCGGTGCCGAGGGCAGCCTCGTCGGCGTCACCATGCCGACGAAGTCGTCGGAACGCTGGATCCACGACGGCGACAACATCAAGGCCGCCCTGGAGAAGCTCGGCTACAAGGTCGACCTGCAGTACGCCGAGAACGACATCCCCACCCAGGTCAACCAGATCGAGAACCAGATCACCAAGGGCGCCAAGCTCCTGGTCATCGCCTCGATCGACGGCACCGCCATCACCACCCAGCTGCAGGAGGCGGCCGACAAGAAGATCCCGGTCATCGCCTACGACCGGCTGATCCGCAACTCGCCGAACGTCGACTACTACGCCACCTTCGACAACTTCAAGGTCGGCGTCGAGCAGGCGAACTCGCTGGTCAAGGGCCTGGGCACGGGCGCGGGGCCGTTCAATGTCGAGCTGTTCGCCGGTTCGCCGGACGACAACAACGCGACCTTCTTCTTCAACGGCGCGATGTCGGTCCTCAAGCCCCTGATGGACAGCGGCAAGCTGGTCGTCAAGAGCGGCCAGACCGACTTCGCCCGCGCGGCCATCCTGCGCTGGGACCCGGCCACCGCGCAGCGCCGCATGGAGGACCTGCTCACCAAGACCTACACCGGTGGCGCGAAGGTCCAGGGCGTGCTCTCGCCGTACGACGGCCTGTCCATCGGCATCCTCTCGGCCCTGAAGAGCAACGGCTACGGCACCGCCGGCCAGCCGTACCCGGTCGTCACCGGCCAGGACGCCGAGGTCGCCTCGGTCAAGTCCATCATCGCCGGTGAGCAGTACTCGACGATCTTCAAGGACACCCGCAAGCTCGCCGACACCACCGTCAAGATGGCCGACGCGGTGCTCAAGGGCGGCAAGCCCGAGGTCAACAACACCAAGGACTACGACAACGGCAAGAAGGTCGTCCCGTCCTACCTGCTGCAGCCGGTCACCGTGGACAAGGCCAACTACGAGAAGGAACTCGTCGAGTCGGGCTACTACACGGCAGGTCAGCTGAAATGACCGAACTGCTCGGCATGCGCGGGATCACCAAGACCTTCCCCGGGGTCAAGGCGCTGTCGGACGTCACCCTTTCCGTGCGCCGCGGGGAAATCCACGCGATCTGCGGGGAGAACGGCGCCGGGAAGTCCACCCTGATGAAGGTGCTCTCGGGTGTCTACCCGCACGGGAGCTACGACGGCGAGATCACCTTCGACGGGCAGCGGTGCGAGTTCGGGTCGGTGCGCGACAGCGAACGGCGCGGGATCGTGATCATCCACCAGGAACTCGCGCTGTGCGGCCAGTTGTCGATCGCGGAGAACATCTTCCTCGGCAACGAACAGCAGAAGCGGGGCTGGATCGACTGGAACCGCACCAACCACGAGGCCGGCGCGCTGCTCAAGCGCGTCGGCCTCGCCGAAAACGCCACGCGGGCGGTGCAGGAACTCGGTGTCGGCAAGCAGCAGCTGGTCGAGATCGCCAAGGCACTGTCCAAAGAGGTCAAGCTGCTGATCCTCGACGAGCCCACCGCGGCGCTCAACGACGACGACTCGGCCCACCTGCTCGAGCTGCTGCGCGGGCTGCGGGACGAGGGCGTCACGTGCGTGATCATCTCGCACAAGCTCGGCGAGGTGACGGCGATCGCCGACACCGTCACGATCCTGCGTGACGGCAGGACGATCGAAACGCTCGACGCGGCGGGGCTGACGGAAGAGCGGATCATCACCGGGATGGTCGGCCGCGACCTCGAGCACCGGTTCCCGCCCCGGGAGCCGGAGATCGGCGAAGAGGTGCTGCGGATCGAGGACTGGACGGTCCACAGCCCCACCCAGGCCGGGCGGGTCGTCGTCGACCGCGCGTCGCTTTCACTGCGGCGCGGGGAGATCGTCGGCCTGGCCGGGCTGATGGGAGCCGGCCGCACCGAGCTCGCGATGAGCGTGTTCGGCCGGTCGTGGGGCAAGGACATCTCCGGGAAGATCTTCAAGCACGGCGAGGAGATCGAGGTCCGCTCGGTGCAGGAGGCCGTCCGCCACGGCATCGCCTACGCCACCGAGGACCGGAAGCGCTACGGGCTCAACCTGATCGAGGACATCCAGCGCAACGTGTCCGCGGCCGGGCTGGGCAAGCTGGCCCGGCGTGGCTGGGTCAACGAGCACGCCGAGCACGACACCGCCAACTCCTACCGCCGCGATCTGCGGATCAAGGCACCGAGCGTGCAGAGCGTGACCGGGAAGCTCTCCGGCGGCAACCAGCAGAAGGTCGTGCTGGCCAAGTGGATCTTCACCGATCCGGACGTGCTGATCCTGGACGAGCCGACCCGCGGCATCGACGTGGGCGCCAAGTTCGAGATCTACACGATCATCAACGAGCTGGCCGCCCAGGGGAAGGCCGTCCTGGTCATCTCCTCCGAGCTGCCGGAGCTGCTCGGGCTCTGCGACCGGATCTACGCGCTGTCGGCGGGGCGGATCACCGGCGAGGCGCAGCGCGAAGAAGCCACCCAGGAACTGCTGATGCAGTACATGACTAAGGAACGGGAATGACCACGACCGAAGCGCGGCCCGCCGTGCCCCCGGTTGAGCGCTCCAAGCGGAGGATCTCGATCAACCCGCGCCAGAGCGGCATCTACGTCGCGTTCGCGCTGATCGTGGTGCTGTTCGAGGTGCTCACCGGCGGCGCGCTGCTGGAACCGCAGAACATCTCCAACATCATCGTGCAGAACAGCTACGTGCTGATCCTCGCGATCGGGATGATCCTGGTGATCATCTCCGGGCACATCGACCTGTCCGCCGGGTCGGTGGTCGCGATGACCGGCGCGGTGTCGGCGGTGCTGATGGTGAACTCGCACGTGCCGTGGTTCCTCGCGGTGCTGATCACCCTCGTCGTCGGCGCGGCGATCGGCGCGTGGCAGGGCTACTGGGTCGCCTACTTCGGCATCCCGGCGTTCATCGTGACGCTGGCCGGCATGCTGGCGTTCCGGGCGCTGACCCTGACGGTGCTGGGCAACCAGGGCATCGGCCCGTTCCCGGACGCGATCCGCACGCTGTCCAACGGCTTCACCGACGGCTACCTGGGCAACATCGGCCTCGGCCCGCTGGGCGGCGCCGACCTGGTGTCGCTGCTGGCCGGCGTCGCCGCGGTGGCGGGGATCGTGTTCACGCAGTGGCGCAAGCGGATGGGCCGGCTGGGCTACGGCCAGGACGTCGACCCGTTCGGGGTGTTCGTGCTCAAGCTCGCCGGGATCGCGGTGCTGGTGCTGGCGCTGGTCGTGCAGCTGGCCCGGTTCAAGAACCTGCCGTGGGTGCTGATCCTGCTGGCGGCGCTGGTGCTCGGCTACTCGCTGGTGGCCGGGAAGTCGGTGTTCGGCAGGCACATCTACGCCGTGGGCGGCAACCTGCAGGCCGCGACGCTCTCGGGCGTCAAGGTCAAGCAGGTGACGTTCTGGATCTTCGTCAACATGGGCGTGCTGGCCGCGCTGGCCGGGATCATCTTCGCCGGCCGCCTGAACCAGGCGGGCCCGACGGCGGGCGTCAACTTCGAGCTGGACGCGATCGCGGCGGCCTTCATCGGCGGCGCGGCGGTCCAGGGCGGCGTCGGCAAGGTGGTCGGCGCGATCACGGGCGGCCTGATCATGGCGGTGATCAACAACGGCATGTCCCTGATCGGCGCCCCGAGCGAGCGCGTGATGCTGGTCAAGGGCGTGGTCCTGCTGGCGGCGGTGGCCTACGACATCTGGACAAAACGCCGCGCGGCCTCCTGACCCAGGGTCTGCCGCGGCTGGGTCGTGAGTGGTAAGGAGGGTTAGAACCCGCCTTACCACTCACGACCGCCGGGCTACTGGCTGCAGCGCTTGCCGGTGTTGATGCAGTTGACGACCTGGTTCATCAGGCGCTGGCCCATGACGTTCGCGAAGTCGTCGTGGTCCGAACGCGGGTTGTGCTTCTCCTGGGCGAAGGCGTCCACTTTGTACTGGCCCTTGACCTGGATGTCGTGCGGGATGTTGTAGACCAGCTTGATCACCAGCTGCGGCACGTTCTTGAAGCCCTGCGGGCACTTGCCCTGCTGGTCGGCGAACACGATGTGCGTGCGGTGGTTGGTGCTGTCGATGTTCTTGCCGTCCCAGCAGTTCGGGAAGGCGTGGATGCGCTCGACCTTGCTGTTCGGTGGGCAGATCGGGTAGTGGTCGGTGAGCCGGTCCTCGAAGCCGGTGCACGTCCAGCTCGGCCGGGCGTTGGCCGGCCCGTTGGTGCTCTGCTTGGCGTCGCCGTAGAGGATGCGGAGGAACTGCGGCATCGCGACGACCTTCTGCGCGCCGCCGCTGGTGAAGGTGATCGTCGCCGACTGGACGCGCTGGATCTCGCCGTCGTTGTCGCCGACCTCGTTCTTGTCGTTGACCCCGGGCAGTTCCGCCGGCTGGCCATTGCTGTTCTGGCCGCCGTTGTCGAGGCCGCCCTGGCCGTTCTGCTTGAGCACGCACTGCGCGAGCCCGCCGAGGTTCGTCGGCTTCGCGGCGCGGCGGCCGATCGCGATGGCGATCCGGTCGATGGTGGCCGCGCGCTTGTCCTTGAGCGGGCCGACGACGGCGTTCTGGATGTCCTGCGGGGTCTTGAGGTCGCCGTTCGCGATCCGCTTGTTGGCCTCGTCGATCTGCTTGTCGAGCAGGTCGAGGTTGCGGTTGACCTCGTCCATCGCCTGGTCCGGCACGTCGGGCAGCTTGCTCGCGACGTCCGGGCAGTCGACCTGCGCGCTCGCCTTGTCCTTGGCGCTGCCGGCGCGGTCGGGCTGCGTGGCGGGCGGGTTCTTCTCGGCGTCGCCGGTGTCGATGCGGACGACGGGCCAGAAGTAGGCGGACTTGTCGCCGTTCTTGCAGGTCGTGCCGGCCTTCACCAGGCTCTTGTTGTTGGAGTCGGCGTTGGTCGAGAGGTTGCCGACGTAGTCGTGCAGGTGCTGGGCACCGTTCTTGATCCCCGGCTGGGCGATGAAGTTGTCCGGGTTGAAGTGCTGGTTCTCGTTGCGGCCGCAGTCCACGGTGAACGTGCCGCGGGCGCCCTTCCGCTGCAGCGCCTTGTTCACGTTCACACCGGACGGCACCTTCGCGATGTCGATGAAGAACGACTTGTCGGCGGGATCGGCACTGGCCTCGCCGGTGCGCCCGGCGGTGGTCGCGACGACGATGCCGCCGACCGCGAGCGCGAGGGCCAGACCACCGGTCGCGATCTTCGTGCGGCGGGTGATGCGATGTCTGCCCGTGGCGGGGGTGCGGGTGGTATTCCGGGCCATGGTCACCTCGTTCGGTTTTCCGGGCACGCCGAAGAAAGCCTGCGTGCCCGGGCTGGAGACGCGCGGAACCCGGGGAGCGGCACCGGGTCGCGGGTATCGGGGGACGCGCCCGGTGTCACTGGTTCCGGCATTGGGGGGAACGGATGCGGGCGGAGACCGGTTCAGGCCGTTATCTGTTCGTTATTTATGGAAGGTGAAGAAAGTTCACGTCCCACTCTGTGATCGCTAACATCGACGCATGTCCGTGGACGACGCAGGTCCGGCCGGTCCGCTCGGTGCGCGGATGCGCGGGCGGGGCACGCTCGGCGTGATCGCGACCGGGGCGTCGGCGTCGGGACCGGTCCTGCACGGCCTCCGCGCGGCCGCGCGCGAGCAGGACTACGCGCTGAGTGTGTTCAGCGTGTCCGGCCAAAGCGGCCCGGCGGTGCTGGCGGCGGTCGCCGGCCTCCGGCTGCAGGGGGTGACGGGCATCGTGATGCTCGACGGGCACCTCCTGGCGGAACTCGCGCCGGTGACGGGGATCCCGCTCGTGCCCGCGGCGTCGACCGACCAGTACGCGGGTGCGCGCCGGGCCACCGAGCACCTCCTGGAGCTCGGCCACCCGACGGTCTGGCACCTCGGCGGCCCGGAGGACGGCCCGGCGGCCCGCACCCGCGAGCGCGGCTGGCGCGAGACCCTGGAGCGCCACGGAGCCGAGGTCCCCCCGGTGGTCCGCGGCGACTGGTCGGCCCGCTCCGGCTACCGCGCCGGCCAGTCACTGGCGGTCGAATCCGGTGTGGGCGCGGTGTTCTCGGCCAATGACCACATGGCTTTGGGTCTCCTGGCGGCGTTCGCGGAAGCGGGCATGCGGGTCCCGCGCGACGCGCACGTGGTGGGCTTCGACGACGTCCCGGAGGCGGCCTACTTCGCGCCCCCGTTGACGACGGTCCGCCAGGACTTCGTGGCGGCGGGCCGCCAGACCCTGGCCACCCTGGCGGCGCGCATCGACGGGATTCCGGCACCGGCGCGTGACACGGCGGAGGTCGAGCTCGTGGTCCGGGAGAGCAGCCGCTGCCTCAGGGGCTCGTAGCGGCGGCGGCTCACCGGGTCAGCGGCAGGGCCGCCATCCCGCGCAGCGCCGGGTTGGCGCGCCGCTCCACCTCGCCGCCGGCCTGCAGCGACGGAAACCGCTTTCCCACCTGCTCGAGCAGCACAGTCATTTCGAGCCGCGCCAGCGCCGCACCGAGGCACAGGTGCAGGCCGTGCCCGAAGAACAGCCCACGGCCGCCGTCGCGGGTGATGTCGAAGCGGTCCGGGTCCGCGAAGCGCGCGGGGTCGCGGTTCGCCGCTCCGGCGAGGATCACGACCACGTCGTCCGCGGCGATCTCCCGGCCGTCGAGCACGGCCGGGCGGGCGGCCGCGCGCTGGCTCATCTGTGCGGCCCCGTCCCACCGCAGGATCTCCTCGGTCGCGCCGGCCGCCAGCCCCGGGTCGCCGGTGAGCAGGGCGAACTGGTCCGGGTGGGTCAGCAGCGCGTGGATCCCGTTGCCCAGCGCGCCCGCGGTGGTCTCGTAGCCGCCGCCGAACAGCACGAGGAGCGAGTTGAGCACCTCCTCTTCGGACATCGGTTCCTCGCCGGTGGCGGGCCGGGCCAGCAGCGCGGACGTCAGGTCGCCGGCCGGTTCCGCCCGCCGCAGCGCGATCAGGTCCGTGAAGTAGTCGCGGTATTCGACGGCGGCCGCGTCGACTTCGGCACGCAGGTCCGGTGACATCGCGGGGTCGACCTGCTTGCCGATCAGGTCGGTGACGCGGCGAAGCCGGTCGTGGTCGGTGTGGGGCACGCCGACCAGGTCGCCGATCACGGCCATCCCGAGCGGGTAGAGGACCGTGCCGACGAACTCCGCCGCGGTCCCGTCCGCCGTGGCGTCGGCGAAGCGGTCCAGCACCAGGTCGACGGCCTGGCGGACGGCGGGCTCCAATGCCTGGACGCGCCGGACGGTGAAGTCGCGGACGAGCAGGCGGCGCTCGCGCGTGTGTTCCGGCGGGTTCTTCCACGGCAGGAGGTTGGTGAGCATCGCCATCGCGGGGTTGTCACGCCAGCCTGGCCGGTGCCGGTCGCGCCACTCGGCGTCGAGGACCCGGAAGGTGTCGCCGTCGGCGAGCACCTGCTGGCAGTCCGCGAACCGGCTGAGCACCCACCCGCCGTAGACTTCGCTGCGGAAGATCGGCGTCTCTTCGCGGAGCTTGGCGAAGACGGGGTATGGATCGGCGAGCCCGGCCGGGCTGGACAGGGACAGCAAGGCTTCGTCGGCGGCTGCGGACACGAGTGCTCCCTCCGTTGGCGAGAAACGGTGCCCGCAGTCTTCTCCCCGGCGCCGCGGCCGGGGCAGGGGTCCGGACCCGGCTTCACCCGGATGGCCGGGCGGTCGCGCCGGACGGGGCCAGCGCGAGCAGGGCCAGACCGGCCACCGGGGCGAGCGCGAAGGCTGCGGAAGCGCCCGCTGCGTCGGCGAGGTGCCCGGCGAGGAACGCGGCGAGCGCGGACCCGGCCGCACTGGCGGAGTTGTTCCAGGTGAACGCCTGCGTGCGGACCGCCGGGTCGACGGCCTGCTCGGTGCGGACGTTCAGCAGGACCAGGGTGGGCGGGATGGCCGCCTCGGTCACCACCACCGCGACGCCGAGCCAGAACGGGGACGGCGCAAGCGGAAGCAGCACCGCCGTGCCCGTCAGGTAGGCGGCGACGGGCCGGAGATGCGCCGGGGCGCGGTGCAGGCCGCAGAGCCAGCCGGAAACCAGCCCGCCGAGGCTCGCGGCGGCGACGATCGGTGCGGCCGCGCCGGGCACGCCGTGCTCCGTGGCGAACGCGCTCACCGAGACGCCCATGGTCCCGAAGTACAGCCCGACAGCCAGGTTGAGCAGCGCGAGGCGAACGAATCGCGCCCGGAAAAGGGTGCGTTCCGGGCGGCCCGGTGGCGGCGCGGTCCGGCGCTGGAAGGCCAAGGCCGTACCGCCGCCGACGACCAGGGCCGCGGCGAGGGCGCTGGCGAGCGGTGCGTGTCCGGCCGCCCCGAGCGCGGTGACCAGGACCGGTCCGAGGAGGAACGCCGTGGCATTGGCCAACGACTCCAGCGAGAAGGCGGTCGGCAGGTTCCCGGTCCGCCGCAGCAGGTGCGCCCAGCGGGCCGCGGAGAGGGCGCCGAGCTGCGGGACGGCCGCGCCGGCGCAAGCCGCGAAGGCGATCATCGCCGGAGCGGGCGCAGTGAGCACGCCGGCGATGGCGATGCCGTGCGCGGCAACGGAAAACGGCAGGACGCGCGGCTGGCCGTATCGGTCGATCAGGCGGGCCAGTTGCGGGCCGAGCGCGGCCTCGGCGAGGGCGAACCCGGCCGTGGCGAGACCCGCCGTGCCGTAGGCGCCGGTGCGGGCGTGGACCAGCCAGAGCAGGCCGAGGCCGGTCATGGCGATGCCGACGCGTCCCACGGCGGCGGTGAAGAAGAAGGCGGCGGCGCCGGGACGGCGCAACACCGGACGATAGCCGGACGACATGGGGGAGTCCTCGTGGCCGCCGGGAAAGTCCGGGCGGCGGGACACGGCCCGGCCAAGGCGGGTCCGGACGACTGAAGCCACCCTGACCCACCGGACGCCGGTGGGGCAAGGGCTTTTCCGCGCTAGAGCTTCAGGCGGTCGCCGAGGCCGCGGATGTGGCCCACGCCGCCGCAGCCGAGGTCGAGCTGGCGGCGGCGTTCCGCGACGAACGCGCGGCCCAGTCCGGTCCGGTCCGAAGTGGACATCGTCCGGCGCAGGTCGTTCAGTAGCCCGCGTTCCTCGCCGCGGACGTGGGCGTCCACGACGTTTTCCAGCCGCAGCAACGCCTTTTCGAAGTCGTCGCCGTCGAGGACGGCCAGCAGGTCGTCGGCGAACGGCTCGGCCGCCGCCTCCGGGCGGACGATCCGCTCGGTCGCCGTCGCGTGGGCGACCAGCAACGCCGCCAGCTCCGCCACCAGGGCCGGGCGGTCGGCTTCGGCGTTGCGCAGGTCGCGCAGGAGCTGCTCGAACCGGCGGTGGTCGGCCAGCAGCACCTCCACCAGGTCCGAGCCGGGGGCCGCGGCGGCCGGGGCCGGGCGCATCCAGCCGAACGTCAGCTCGACCGCCTGGCGCCAGTGCGCGTACTCGGTGTCGCGGCGGGCCGGGTCCATCGCCGGCAGCCACTGGCCGGCCCGGTGCCAGTTGCGCCGCAGCCCCTCCAGGTCCGGCCAGTACCCGACGGACAGCCCGGCCGCGTAAGCCGCGCCGAGCGACACCGTCTCCGCCACCATCGGGCGCACCACCGGCACGTCCAGCACGTCGGCGACGAACTGCATCAGCAGGTTGTCCGCGGTCATCCCGCCGTCGACCTTCAACGTCGACAGCGCCAGCCCGGAGTCGGCGTTCATCGCGTCGACGACCTCGCGGGTCTGCCAGCCGGTCGCCTCCAGCACCGCCCGCGCCAGGTGGCCCTTCGTGATGTACGACGTCAGCCCGGCGATCACGCCGCGGGCCTCGCTGTGCCAGTGCGGCGCGAACAGGCCCGAGAACGCGGGCACGATGTAGCAGCCGCCGTTGTCCTCGACCGTGCGCGCCAGGGTCTCGATCTCCGGCGCGCTGCCGATCAGCTCCAGGCCGTCGCGGAACCACTGCACCAGCGACCCGGTGACGGCGATCGAGCCTTCCAGGGCGTACACCGCGGGCTCGTCGCCGATCTTGAAGCCGACCGTGGTGAGCATCCCGTGGGTGGACAGCACCGGCGTCGGGCCGGTGTTGAGCAGCAGGAAGCTGCCGGTGCCGTAGGTGCACTTCGCCTCGCCGGGCGCGAAGCAGGTCTGGCCGAACAGCGCGGCCTGCTGGTCGCCCAGCGCGGCCGCGATCCGGATGCCGGGCACGACGCGGCTGGTGGTGCCGTAAACCTCCGTCGACGACCGGATCTCCGGCAGCATCGCGCGCGGCACGTCGAAGAAGTCCAGGAGCTCGTCGTCCCAGTTCAGGGTGCGCAGGTTCATCAGCATCGTGCGTGAGGCGTTGGTGACGTCGGTGACGTGCACGCCGCCCTCGGCGCCGCCGGTGAGGTTCCAGATCAGCCAGCTCTCGATGGTCCCGAACAGGACGTCCCCGCGTTCGGCGCGCTCGCGCAGGCCCGGCGTGCGTTCGAGCAGCCAGCGGATCCGGGGCGCGGAGAAGTAGGTCGCCAGCGGCAGGCCGCAGAGCTGCCGCACGCGGTCGGCACCCGGTTCGCGGGCGAGCTGTTCGAGCATGGCGTCGGTCCGGGTGTCCTGCCAGACGATCGCCCGCCCGACCGGGTTGCCGGTGCGCCGGTCCCACAGGACGGTCGTCTCCCGCTGGTTGGCGATGCCCAGCCCGACGACCTGGTCCGCGGTCGCCCCGGCGTCGGCCAGCGCCTGGGGGACGATCCGGGAGAGGTTCCGCCAGATCTCGGTCGCGTCGTGCTCGACCCAGCCGGGCCGCGGGAAGTGCTGCTGGTGTTCGCGCTGCACGACGGAGACGAGCCGCCCGCGCGCGTCGAACAGGATGCACCGGGTGGAGGTGGTGCCCTGGTCGATGGACATCACGTACCGCTGGACCATCGTCCTCCCTTCACCATGGGGACGCACCCGTTCGGATGTCGCGAATGACTCATTCGGGACCTCCGGTGTCCCGAATGAGTCATTCGCGACATCGGCGCGGCGCCGGGCGGGGTGGCCGGGCAGCGGCGAGAGGGGGGCACCGGCATCTCCTTCACCATCGGGACGCGCCGAGGTCGCGGGACACCGCACGCGCCGCGTCGCGGACCTGGGTCAGCAGCCGCGGGCTCGGGGCGCCGTCGGGCTCGCAGATCCGCTCGGCCGCGCCCGACACCCCGATCGCGCCGACCACGATGCCGCCGTGGCCGCGGATCGGCGCGGCGATGCCGGCCTCGCCCGAGATCATCTCGCCGTTCTCGGCCGCCCAGCCCGCCTCCCGTACCTTCGCACACGCCCGCTTGATCGCCGTCTGGGTGACCAGGGTGCGGCGCGTGTACGGCTCCGGGGTCGCCTTCAGCGTCGTGTCGTAGGCCAGCAGGACCTTCCCCAGCGCGGTCGCGTGCAGGGGCAGCAGCGTGCCGACGTCGAGGGTCTGCAGGCTGTCGTCGGGGCGGAAGACGTGGTGCACGACGAGCACCCGGCCCTCCAGGGGCGCGCCGATCCGGACCGCCTCGCCGCTGCGGGCGGCCAGCGCGTCCGCCCAGTTGATCGCCCGGGACCGCAGCTCGTTGACGTCGAGGTAGCTCGTGCCCAGGTGCAGCAGGGCGGCGCCGAGCTGGTACTTGCCCGTGTCGCGGTCCTGTTCGACGAACCCGACGCCCTGCAGCGTGCGCAGGATCCCGTGCGCGGTGCCCTTGGCCAGCTCCAGCGATTCGGCGATCTCGCCGACACCGAGGCGCCCCGAACCGCGCGCCAGCAACCGCAGGATCGCGGCGGCGCGCTCGATGGACTGGATCGGACCCGGCACGCCGCGACCCTAACCCGACCGGCCCCGATTCGACAATGTCGAACATCCACTCGGGGCGTTCGACAATGCCGACCGGCGTCCGTTGACCGGCCTGACACGCGAACTTAACTTTCATCCACCAATAGGGGGACAAGGTCCTTTGTGGAGGAAAGCAATGGTGCGAAGCCTCAAGGCCCGTGGACTCGCCGGCGAAATGGCCGCCGAGTTCGTGGGGACGATGATCCTCATCCTGTTCGGGTGTGGCGTGGTGGCGCAGGTCGTCGCCGCGGGCATCGGGGACCACGACAGCATCGCCTGGGCCTGGGGCCTCGGCGTCACCCTGGGTGTCTACGTCGCTTCGCGGATCAGCGGCGCGCACCTGAACCCGGCCGTGACCATCGCGCTCGCGGTGTTCAAGGGCTTCGAATGGCGCAAGGTCGCCCCCTACGCACTGGCCCAGACCGCCGGCGCGTTCCTCGCCGCGCTGCTGGTGCGCTGGAACTACACCGAGGTGCTCAACGCCAAGGACCCCGGCCTGACGATCAAGACCCAGGGCGTGTTCTCCACCCTTCCGGGTAACGGCACGCTGCCCGTGGGTGACTGGGGTGCCTTCCGCGACCAGATCATCGGCACCGCGATCCTGCTGATCGTCCTGTTCGCCATCACCGACCTCCGCAACACCTCGCCGGGCGCGAACCTGGCCCCGGTCGTCGTCGGCTTCCTGGTCGTGGCCATCGGCATGGCCTGGGGCACCGACGCCGGCTACGCGATCAACCCCGCCCGCGACTTCGGCCCGCGCCTGGCCTCCTGGCTGACCGGCTACGACACGGCGTTCACCGACCAGTACGGCTTCCCCTACTGGTGGATCCCGATCGTGGCCCCGGTGCTCGGCGCGCTGATCGGCGGCGCGATCTACAAGTACCTGATCGAACGGTTCCTGCCCGCGGGCGAACCGCTGGACGCCATGCCCGCCAAGGACCTCGAGCCCGCCAACTGAGTAGGAGCCAGACCATGCCGGACTTCGTCGGTGCCGTGGACCAGGGCACGACCAGCACCCGCTTCATGATCTTCGACCACGGCGGCAACGAGATCGCCCGACACCAGCTCGAGCACGAGCAGATCCTGCCCAAGCCGGGCTGGGTCGAGCACGACGCCACCGAGATCTGGGAACGCACCCGCTCGGTCATCGCGACCGCGCTCAACAAGGCCAACCTGACGGTGACCGACCTCGCCGCGCTCGGCATCACCAACCAGCGCGAGACCACGGTCGTCTGGAACCGCCGCACCGGCCGCCCGTACGGCAACGCGATCGTCTGGCAGGACACCCGCACCGACCGGATCGCCTCCGCGCTCGAGCGCGAGGGCAAGGGCGACATCATCCGCCGCAAGGCCGGCCTGCCGCCCGCCACCTACTTCTCCGGCGGCAAGCTGCAGTGGATCCTGGAGAACATCCCGGGCGTACGCGAGGACGCCGAGAAGGGTGACGCCCTCTTCGGCACCACCGACTCGTGGCTCATCTGGAACCTCACCGGCGGCCCGGACGGCGGCGTGCACGTCACCGACCCGACCAACGCCTCCCGCACCATGCTGATGGACCTCGAAACCCTCGACTGGGACGACGAGCTGCTGTCGTTCTTCAACGTCCCGCGGCAGATGCTCCCGGCGATCCGGCCGTCGTCGAACCCGGGCTTCGGCACCACCCGCGCGGACGGCCCGCTCGGCGGCGAGGTCGCCATCACCGGCGTCCTCGGCGACCAGCAGGCCGCCACCGTCGGCCAGGTCTGCTTCCGGCCCGGCGAGGCCAAGAACACCTACGGCACCGGCAACTTCCTGCTCCTCAACACCGGCCAGGAGCTGGTGCGCTCCCAGCACGGCCTGCTGACGACGCTGTGCTACCAGTTCGGCGACGACAAGCCGGTCTACGCGCTCGAAGGCTCGATCGCCGTCACCGGCTCGGCGGTGCAGTGGCTGCGCGACCAGCTGGGCATCATCAGCGGCGCGGCGCAGAGCGAGAGCCTGGCCCGCCAGGTCGAGGACAACGGCGGCGTCTACTTCGTCCCGGCGTTCTCCGGCCTGTTCGCCCCCTACTGGCGCTCCGACGCCCGCGGCGCGATCGTCGGCCTCACCCGCGCCACGACGAACGCCCACATCGCGCGGGCCACCCTCGAAGCGATCTGCTACCAGACCCGCGACGTCGTCGAGGCGATGCAGAACGACTCCGGCGTGACCCTCGACGTGCTGCGGGTGGACGGTGGCGTCACCGCCAACGAGCTGTGCATGCAGCTGCAGGCGGACATCCTCGGCGTGCCGGTGTCGAAGCCGGTCGTCGCCGAGACCACCGCGCTGGGTGCGGCCTACGCGGCCGGGCTCGCGGTCGGGTTCTGGAAGTCGACCGACGAGCTCGAGCAGAACTGGAACGAGGACAAGCGCTGGACGCCGTCGTGGAGCGACGAGCAGCGCGCGGAGGGCTACGCGGGCTGGCAGAAGGCCGTCGGCCGCACGCTCGACTGGGTCGACGTGCAGTGAGTACAAGGAGGAACACCGTGACCCCGCTTTCCCCGCAGTACCGGGCGGAGACACTGCGGAAGCTGGTCGATGAAGAGGTCGACGTGCTCGTCGTCGGCGGGGGAGTGACCGGGGCCGGCGTCGCGCTCGACGCCGCCTCCCGGGGGCTGTCGACCGCGCTGGTCGAGGCCCGCGACTTCGCCGCCGGCACGTCCAGCCGGTCGTCCAAGCTGATCCACGGCGGCCTGCGCTACCTGGAGCAGCTGGACTTCAAGCTGGTGCGCGAAGCCCTCAAGGAACGCGGCCTGCTGCTGCAGAAGCTGGCCCCGCACCTGGTGCGGCCGGTGAAGTTCCTGGTCCCGCTGCAGCACCGGGTGTGGGAGCGCGGCTACATCGGCGCCGGCGTCACGCTGTACGACACCCTCGGCGGCGCCCGCGCGCTGCCGCGGCACCGGCACCTGTCCAAGCGGGGCGCGGCCAAGGTGGCCCCGGGCCTGGCGGACGACGCGCTGATCGGGGCGATCCAGTACTACGACGCCCAGGTCGACGACGCCCGCCACACGATGACCATCGCGCGGACCGCCGCCGAGCAGGGCGCTTCGGTGCTCACGCGGACTCGCGTCACGTCGCTGCTTCGCGAGGGTGAGCGGGTCGTCGGGGCCAAGGCGATCGACCGCGAGAGCGGGATCGAGTTCGAGATCCGTGCCCGCACGGTCGTCGCGGCCACGGGTGTCTGGAGCGACGACATGGCGGAAGCGGCCGGGATCCCCGCGCCGTTCACCGTCCGCGCGTCGAAGGGCATCCACCTCGTGGTGCCGCGGGAGAAGATCGACCTCGACACCGGGCTGATCCTGCGCACCGAGAAGAGCGTGCTGTTCGTCATCCCGTGGGGACGGCACTGGATCGTCGGCACCACCGACACCGAGTGGGACCTCGACCGCGAACACCCGGCGGCCAGCCGGGCGGACGTCGACTACGTGCTCGAGCACCTCAACGCCGTCCTGCGTACCCCCGTGACGCACGACGACATCGAGGGCGTCTACGCGGGCCTGCGCCCGCTGCTGGCGGCGAAGGCGACCGCGACCACGAAGCTGTCGCGGGAGCACGCGGTGGCGCGCCCGGTGCCGGGCCTGGTCATCGTGGCCGGCGGCAAGTACACGACGTACCGGGTGATGGCCGCGGACGCGGTCGACGCCGCCGTCGAGGAGGTCGGCCGCCCGGCCCCGCCGTCGTGGACCGACCGGCTGCCGATCGTCGGCGCCGAGGGCTACCACGAGCTGTGGGAGGACCGGTTCGGCGTGGCCGCGAAGTCGGGGCTGCCGCTGACCCGCGTGGAGCACCTGCTGCAGCGGTACGGCACGCGGATCTGGAACCTCGTCGCGCTGATCGAGGAGGACCCATCGCTGCGGGAACCGATCACGGAGACCTCGGAGTACCTCCGCGTGGAGGCCGTCTACGCGGTGTCCCACGAAGGTGCGCTGCACCTCGAGGACGTGCTTACCCGGCGGACGCGGATCTCCATCGAGGAACGCGACCGCGGGGTGGCGGCGGCGCCGGTCGTCGCCGCGCTGATGGCGCCGCTGCTGGGCTGGGACGCCCACCGCACGGACCGTGAGGTGGCGAACTACCTGGCCCGCGTCGAAGCGGAGCGCTCGGCACAGGAAGCACCGGACGACGCGGCGGCGAACGCCACCCGCCTCGCGGCGCCGGCGCTCCTGCCGAGCTGATCCGGCGTGCTCACGGAGCTGGGACGCACTCCAGCTCCGTGAGCACGTAACGGGCGTTGGCCGAGATGACCGGGTTCGTGTGCCGGTGGTACGGCAGCTGGATGACGGCCATCGACAGCGCCCAGCCACGCGCGCGGGCCCAGGTCGCGTCGTCGGCGGCCACGAGCTCGCGGAAGTCTTGCCGGGTCTTCGCGGTGAGCAGGTTCCACGCGGGGATCAGGTCGGCCGCCGGGTCGCCCAGCCCCGCGGTCGCCCAATCGAGGACCCCGGTCAGGCGGCCGTCGCGCAGCAGCAGGTTGCTCGGCATCAGGTCCGAGTGCAGCCAGCACGGCGGCCCGGTCCACTGTGGAGCATCGAGCGCTTCGGCCCAGGCCGCTCGTGCTTTGCCTGCGTCGAACGGCTCGTCGGTGCCGCTCAGCTCCTCGATCGCCTGCAGGGTCGCGCCGTCGACCGTGGACAGCGCCTTCCCGCGGTAGGCCCGGGGACCGTCCACAGTGTTCGCCCGCAGTGCGAGGACGAATTCCGCCAGCTCGCGAGCCGCCGGTCCGGCACGGCCTTCGACCGCCGGGGAGCCGTCGAGCCAGCCGTGCACCGCCCACGGCCACGGATACCCCTCACCCGGCTCGCCCAGCGCCACGACGGCGGGGACCGCCACCGGCAGCCCGTCGAGCGCCCCCAGGATCCGCGCCTCTCCGGCGACGTCCTCGGCGGTGCGGGGCAGCCGGACCGTCAGGTCGTCCCCGAGGCGGAACACGGCGTTGACCGTGCCGCCGGAAGCCAGGGGAGTGACCGGCAGGTCCGCCCACCGCGGGAACTGCGCGCGCAGCAGGCGCCGGACGAGCGCGGGGTCGACGGCGGGCACGTGATCACCGAACCACGCACGTCAACGGGGTTTCGGTGACCCACCACACCCCGGATTGCACGACGATGCATAGCCGTGCATAATCATTCGCATGTCCAAGGTGCTCACTTCCCTGCCCGTCGGCGAGCGTGTCGGTATCGCCTTCTCCGGTGGCCTCGACACTTCCGTAGCGGTCGCGTGGATGCGCGACAAAGGCGCGGTCCCCTGCACCTACACCGCCGACATCGGCCAGTACGACGAGCCCGACATCGAGTCGGTGCCCGGCCGGGCCGGGCAGTACGGCGCCGAGATCGCGCGGCTGGTCGACTGCCGGGAAGCCCTGGTCGAAGAGGGGCTCGCGGCGCTGACGTGCGGCGCGTTCCACATCCGCACCGGCGGCCGCAGCTACTTCAACACCACCCCGCTCGGCCGCGCGGTCACCGGCACCCTGCTGGTGCGCGCCATGCTCGAGGACGACGTCCAGATCTGGGGCGACGGCTCCACCTACAAGGGCAACGACATCGAGCGGTTCTACCGCTACGGCCTGCTGGCCAACCCCTCCCTGCGGATCTACAAGCCGTGGCTCGACGCCGACTTCGTCACCGAGCTCGGCGGCCGCAAGGAGATGTCGGAGTGGCTGGCCGCCCACGACCTGCCCTACCGCGACAGCACCGAGAAGGCGTACTCGACCGACGCCAACATCTGGGGCGCCACCCACGAGGCGAAGTCCCTGGAGCACCTGGACACCGGCATCGAGCTCGTCAAGCCGATCATGGGCGTGGCGTTCTGGGACCCCGAGGTCGAGATCCCGGCCGAGGACGTCACCGTCGGCTTCGAGCAGGGCCGGCCGGTGACGATCAACGGCAAGGAGTTCGCCTCCGCCGTCGACCTGGTCCTCGAAGCCAACGCGATCGGCGGCCGGCACGGCCTCGGCATGTCCGACCAGATCGAGAACCGGATCATCGAGGCCAAGAGCCGCGGCATCTACGAAGCTCCCGGCATGGCGCTGCTGCACGCCGCCTACGAGCGGCTCGTCAACGCCATCCACAACGAGGACACCCTGGCCAGCTACCACAACGAGGGCCGCCGCCTCGGCCGCCTGATGTACGAGGGCCGCTGGCTGGACCCGCAGGCGATGATGCTGCGCGAGTCGCT
Source organism: Amycolatopsis vancoresmycina (assembly GCF_000716785.1). Lineage (GTDB taxonomy): Bacteria > Actinomycetota > Actinomycetes > Mycobacteriales > Pseudonocardiaceae > Amycolatopsis > Amycolatopsis vancoresmycina. Next base: position 993,693 of record NZ_JNYY01000001.1, on the reverse strand, counting down.
GCAGCGCTGGGTCGGCACCGCGGTCACCGGCGAGGTGACGCTGCGGCTGCGCCGCGGCGAGGACTACTCGATCCTCGACACCACCGGCCCGGCGTTCAGCTACCACCCGGACAAGCTGTCGATGGAACGCACCGAGGACTCGGCGTTCGGCCCGGTCGACCGGATCGGCCAGCTCACCATGCGCAACCTCGACATCGCGGACTCGCGGGCGAAGCTGGAGCAGTACGCGAGCCTCGGCATGGTCGGCGGCCAGCACCCGAAGCTGATCGGGGCCGCCCAGGCCGCGGCGACCGGCCTGATCGGCGCGATGCCCGAGGGCGGCGCCGAGGTGATCGCCTCGCGCGGCAAGACCGACGACGTCGAGCTGCTCGACAGCGCCGCGATGGAGTTCGGCACGGACTGACCTCGAAGGCCACCACGGTGCCCGTGGTGGCCTTCCGCGCGGTCAGGGGACGAGCACGACCTTGCCGGTGACCGTGCCGGATTCCGCCAGCGCCAACGCCTTTCCGGCTTCGGCCAGCGGGATCCGGGCCGCCACCTGCGGCGTCAGCGTGCCGACGGCGGCCAGCTCGAAGACGGCCGTCAGGTCGTCGGCGAGGCGCGCCCGGAACCGCGCGAGGTTCCGCTTGCCGCCCCAGACGTTGTAGAAGTGCGTCCGGCGCCGGTTCGGCAGGGCGTTCCACCACAGCAGCCGCGCGAACAGCTTGAGCACCGGCAGCCGGGAGTTGCCCGGGTTGTCCTTTGTGGACGCACTGCCGTAGGCGACCAGCGTGCCGCCGGGAGCCAGCAGCCGGAAGGAATCGGCGATGCCGGGCCCGCCGACGTGGTCGAACACCGCGTCGACGCCGCCGGGCGCCAGCCTGCGGACCGCGGCCGGCACGTCGCCGCGGTAGTCGACGGCGGTCGCGCCGAGCGCGGTGACGACGCCGGCGTTGCGGGCCGAGGCGGTCCCGATGACCTCGATCCCGGCCGCGCGGGCCAGCTGCACCAGCGTCGTGCCGACGCCGCCGCTCGCGCCGTGCACCAGGATCTTCGCCCCGGTCCGGACGCGGGCGATCCGGTGCAGCATCTGCCAGGCGGTGATCCCGTTGACCACGAACGTCTCGGCTTCGGCGGCGTCGAGCCCGTCCGGCACTCCGACCAGGTCGGCGGCGGGGAGGACGACGTGGCTGCGCCACCCGCCGGTCTTCGTCAGCGCGGCCACGCGGCGGCCGACCAGGGCCGGGTCGGCGGCTTCGAGGACCGTGCCGACCACGTCGTAGCCGGGCACGAAGGGGAAGGGCGGCTGGTCGTAGTACTTGCCCCGCCGCATCTGCTGCTCGGCGAAGGACACGCCGGTCGCTTCGACGCGGACCAGCGCCTCGCCGGCGCCGGGGCGGGGCAGCTCGCGGTGTTCCACGCGCAGGCCGTCCGGCTCGACGAGGCCGGGGAGGACGATCTCGGTGACGTTCATGGCTTTCCTTTCGGTGTGAGTGACTGGTCAATCACTCGACGGTCGAGAAAAGGCCCCGCGGCGGGGCCGGTTTTCAGTGCTTGCCGGGATGGCGGATGCCGGCGGCGAGCACGGCGGCCCAGTCGCCGGTGTGCTCGTCGAGGTCGAGCGTGGCGATCAGGTGGCAGAGCTGGCCGTAGGCGATGAACCGCTGCACCTGGCCGTCCTCGGCGCCGGAGCGGTCCCGGGCGAGCTCGGTCACCTTGGCCAGCCCGCGGCGGACGGCGTCGGCGATCTCCGGCGTGTCCGCGGCCGACTGGGCGTGCACCTGCAGCATCAGCAGGTCCCGGTCGGCGATCAGGTCCGCGTACGCGCCACCCATCTCGTACAGGACCTTCTCCGGGTCGGCGTCCCCGGCCCGCGCGGCGCCGTTCGAGAGGGCGTGCGCGACGAGTTCGTAGCAGCGGTCGAGGGCGGCGACGAACAGGGAAACCTTGCCGGGGAACAACTTGAAGACGTAGGCGGGGGAGATGTCGGCCCGGGCGGCCACGGCGCTGATCGGCGTGCTGTGGTACCCGCCGCGGGCGAACTCGGCGATGGCCGCGTCGACGACGACGTCCCGCCGGGCGTCGGAGGTGGAGAGGGTGGCACCGCGCTTCGTCATGTGAGTGACTGTACACTCACTCTTGCTCCGAGGGCAACCGCGGGTGCGGCAAACGAGTGACATGCCCGCCCGCACTGTCTCGGATGTGGGCGATTTCCCCACGGGCCGCGTCGCCGTCCGGTTACAGTCCGGCTGCCGGGTTCCGCCTGGGGGCGGCCGCCGGGGAACGGGGTGCACGATGGGGCCGGAAGTGCGGTTTCACCTGCTCGGACCGCTGACCGTGACGGCCGGCGGCCGCCCGCTGGCCCTCGGCGGGGCGAAGCAGCGGGTGCTGCTGGCGCACCTGCTGCTCAACGCGAACCGGCTGGTCACACCCGGGCAGCTGGTCGAGGTCATCTGGCCGGGCGGACCGCCGACGTCGGCCACCGCGAACCTGCAGACCTACGTGTGGCGCCTGCGCCGGCTGCTGCCGGACGGCGCCGAGCTGCGCACCCGCGGCCCGGGGTACTCGCTGGCCGTCGACCCGGGCGAGGTGGACGCGCACCGGTTCACCCGGCTCGTCGCCGAGGCCGCCCGCGCGGCGAAGGACGGCGCGCCCGAGGCGGCCCTGACGCTGCTGGCCGAGGCCGAAGGGCTGTGGCGCGGCGACCCCCTGGAGGATCTGCCCGCCGCGCCGGCCTGGGACGCCGAGCTCGGCCGGCTCGGGGAGAACCGGCTCGCCGCCGTCGAGGAGCGGCTGGCGCTGCAGGTGCGGCTGGGGCGGCACGACCCGGCGATCGCCGAACTCACCGTCCTGCTGGCCGAACACCCGTACCGGGAACGGCTCTGGCAGCAGTACCTGCTCGCGCTGGCCGGCGCCGGCCGCCGGGCGGAGGCGCTGCAGGCGTACGCGACCGCGCGGGAGCGGCTGGTCACCGAACTCGGCGTCGAACCCGGGCCGCAGCTGCGGGCCCTGCAGACCGCGATCCTGGCCGGCGAGCCGCTGCCCGGGCCGTCGAGGACGGCCGTCCCGGTGCGGCAGCTCCCCGCCGACCTGCCCGACTTCACCGGGCGCGAGGACTACGTCGAGGAGCTCTCCGCGGCGCTCGGCCCGGCGCCGGTCGTGCTGACCGGCGCGCCCGGCACCGGCAAGACGGCACTCGCCATGCACGTCGCCCACCGCCTGGCCGGCCGCTTCCCGGACGGCCAGCTCTACGTCGACCTCGCGGGCACCGGCGCGCCGTGCGACCCGGCCGAGGTGCTCGCCGACTTCCTGCACGCACTCGGCGTCACCGGCAACACCGTCCCGGCCGGGCTCGGGAGGAGGGCCGCGCTGTTCCGGTCCCGCCTGGCCGGCCGCCGGATGCTGCTGGTGCTCGACGACGCGGCGACCGCCGCCCAGGTCCGGCCGCTGCTGCCGGCCGACGCCGGGTGCGCGGTGCTCGTGACGACCCGCGGGCGGCTGCCCGAGCTGGCCGGCGCGAAGCACGTCGAGCTGCCGGTGTTCGGCGAGCGGGAGGCCACGCGGCTGCTGTCCGAACTGGCGGGCGCGGACCGGATCGCCGCCGAACCGGCCGAAGCCGCGGCGATCGTCCGGTGCTGCGGCTACCTGCCGCTGGCGATCCGCATCGCCGGCGCACGGCTGGCCGGACGGCAGGCGTGGAGCCTGCGCACGGTGCACGACCGGCTGGCCGACGAGTCGAGCCGGCTGAGCGAGCTGCGCGTCGGCGACCTCGGCGTCCGGCCGAGCTTCGAACTCAGCCTGCGCCAGCTGCCGCCGTCCGCGCGCACGGCGTTCGGCCGGACCGCGGTGCTGGGCGCGCAGGACTTCCCGAGCTGGGTGGTGGACGCGCTGCTGGACCGCGAGGGCAGCCACGAGGTCCTCGACGTGCTCGTCGACGCGAACCTGGTTTCACTGGCCGGGCGCGATTCCGGCGGCCACCCGCGGTACCGGCTGCACGACCTGCTGCGGTGCTACGCGGCGGAACTCCTGGCGGCCGAACCGGCCGCGGTGCGGCGGGAGACCCTGTCCCGGGTGCTGTCGGTGCTGCTGGCACTGGCGAAAACGGCGGCGGCGGGCCTGCCACCGGCGTTCGGCGCGATGACCGGCCGCGCGCTGGCGGCGTCACCGGTGCCGGTGCGGCTGGTGGCGGACCCGCTGTCCTGGTTCACGGCGGAGCGCAAGCTGCTGGCGGCCGCGGTCCAGCTGGCGGCCGACGCGGGCCTGGACGAGCCGGCCTGGCAGCTGACGGCGGCGGCCGTCCCGTTCTACGACCTGCGCGGCGCCTACGACGACTGGCGCCGCAGCCACCTGACGGCCCTGGCGGCCGCCGAGGCCGCGGGCAACCTGACGGGGGCGGCGGTGCTGAGCCGCGGTCTCGGCCAGGTCCGCCTGTACCACGACGAGTACGAAGCGGCGGCCCGCGACATGAAGCGATCGGCGGCCCTGTTCGCGGAGCTGGGCGACGTCCGCGGCGAGGCACTGGCGGTGGCGGGCCTGGGCACGGTGGCCCGCGTCCGCGACCGGCCCCGCGAGGCGCTGGACTGCTACCGCCGGGCGCTGGCGGGCCTGGAGCGCGCGGAGGACACCAGCGGCGTCGCGCAGATGCGGAACTCGATCGGCTCGACGTACGCGTTGCTGGGGGAGTTCGCGGAGGCGGAGGAGTGGTTGCGCCGGGCCCGTTCGCTGGCCCGGGAGATCGAGGACCCGCACCGCGAGGCGAAGGTCCTGACGGAGCTGGGCACGCTGCACCGGGAGACGGGCCGGCTGCCGGAGTCGCTGACGTGCCTGCGGCTGGCGTTGAGCATCCTGGAGGAGCTGGACGACGAGAGGTGCAGCGCGTACGCGTTGCTGGGCATCGGCCAGAGCTTGCTGGCGGCGGGCGAGCCGGCACAGGCGCGCGGGGTGGGCGAGCGGGCGCTGCGCGTGTTCCGCGAGACGGGCAACCACCAGGGCGAGACGACGAGCCTGGCGTTGCTGGAGCAGGCCCAGCGCCGCCGGGCGCCCTCGGTGGCCCGGAGCTGAGGCCGCCCGGCGGAGTGCTTGCCGGCGAGCATGAGGCTGGCCCGCTAGCTTGCGTGACCGGCCGCCTGGCTCGCAGGTGCGGTCGAGCACCACTGCTCTGCATCGCGCCGCCACCCGCGCCGCGCCCGCCGCCCGCGCGGCCGATCTCTCCGGCGGCGGCCGCACGCATCGCCGAGGCCGCGTGATCGAACCCGTAACTCGCGTGATCCGCCGCGCATCTCGCGTGATTGGGTGCGCATCTCGCGTGATTGGGCGGGCATCTCGCGTGATTGGCGGGGCATCACGGCGGGTGGGCCACCCGCGGTGGGCGGCCCACCCGCGGGCGGTCAGTTGCTGTTGCCCGGCTTCCAGCCGAGGTAGTTCGCGAAGTAACCCTGGCGGGCGTGGCCGATCGCGCCGTTGACGCTGGTGGCCCAGACTCCGCCGCTGCCGTCCGCGATGCCGACGTGGCCGTACGCCGAGATGTTCCAGAACACGAACGCGCCGCGGGGTGGGGTGCCCGTCGTGTGGCGGACGCCGTCCGAGGAGCGCCAGTGGTCGATCGCGCTCGCGTGGTGGGTCGCGCGGTCCCACGCCAGGCGGACCGCCTTCTCGCAGTAGCCCTGGTAGGCGGTGCTGCCGTTGCGGCTGGAGAACCAGGCGATCGCCTGGCTCGCCGTGCGGGCCGCGGCCAGGTCGGCGGCCGAGTCGGTGATCACCGCGCCCGGGTCGGCGATGTCGGCCGCCGTCACCTCCGAGTACACCTCCGCGGGCGCGGCGGTGGCGGCCGAAGCGCCGCCGAAGAGCAGGGCGGCCGACAGAGCCGCCGCCTGGCAGATGGTCCTGGTGCGCATGGGTCTCCCTCGAGCGGCCGGGACCCCGCGTCCCGGCGACGGGGCGGAACCCTGCCCACCCCCGCTACACCGCCACTACACCCGCGCTCCGAATACGCCCGGCGACCCCGCCGGAATCCGTCCGGCGGCCCCGAGCCGATGCCGGAATCCGGCACCCCGGAACTGCCGGAATCCGCCGAGAACGGTTTCCCGCGACGCGATCCTCCCTTAGTAGGTACCGGAAAACCGGGGCAGGCGCGGAGTATTCCGTGCCACCACGTCGAATCGTCACCGGCTGGAGGAACACCTCGTGAAAACCACATCAGGAGTCCTTCGTGGACTCGCGGCGTTTTCGGCCGCCGCGGCCGCGGTCGTCGCCCTGCAGGCGCCGGCCGCGGCCGCGGCGCGGACCGACCTCGGGATCACCATGCAGGCCCAGCAAAAGGACCAGTGGTGCTGGGACGCCAGCGGCAACACGGTCGCCGCCTACTGGGGCTACTCCCTGACCCAGACCCGGTTCTGCCAGATCGCGCACAACGAATCCGGCAGCGACTGCGCCAACAACCAGGGATACCTCTCCGACCAGCAGCGCGTGTTCCGCTACCTCGGCTTCGCCAGCGCCGGCACGTACAACTCCGGCGGCCAGACGCTTTCCTTCGCCGGCATCAAAACCCAGATCGACGCGGGCCGCCCGATCGGCACCCGGATCGGCTGGCGCTCCGGCGGCGGCCACATGCACGTGCTTTACGGCTACGACAATTCCGGCGGCGCCACGCGCGTGGAATACGGCGACCCGTGGCCGAACAACAGCCGCTACAACTCGATGAACTACGACACCTACCGCTCGAACACCCAGTTCCAGTGGACCCACACCGTGTACGGAATGGAGGGATGAGCATGCTGCGGAAAGCGATGGGCGCCGCCGTGCTGGCCGGCGCCGCGATGCTCGCCACGGCCGGTGCCGCGGGCGCCGCGAGCGGCCCGGCGGGCACCCCGACCGCCGCCGACACCGCCGCCATCGGCCGGCTCGCGAGCGGCCCGGCCACGCTCGGCCGGCTCGCGTCGACGAAGTTCCCGGGCGCCCGCGCGGCCGCCGTGCAGCAGGCGGCCGACCCGCGCACCCAGGTCCCCGTCTACCAGCCGACGGCGGCGTTCGTCGCCGGCCGGTCGGACGTCCCGGCCGCGCTCGCCTACGTCGCGGTCCCGGCGCGGACCGGTGACGGCACCGCCGCCACCGTGTGGGCCGAGCGCCAAGGCACCGCCTGGACCGTCGTGAACGTCGCGTCCGGCGACTTCGAGCGGCAGTACGCCCAGGCCGCGGCCGGCGGCTACCTGCTGCACGAGCCGCAGGTCAACGCCTGGTACGCGGTGCACGGCGACGCCGTGACCGTCCTCGACGGCTCGGTCACCGGCCTGGCCGCGGGCACGAAGCTGTCCCTGGCGGACTACCGCGCGGCGCTGCACGGGCGGTACGCGGACAAGCTGCCGGGCTCGGCCTACGACCGCGACGGCGCGGGCGGCGGCTACGGCGGCCGCGAACGCGCGGTCCCGGCCGCCGACCCGGCCGGCGTGCCGCTCCTGCCCTTCGTGCTCGGCGGTGCCCTCGTGCTGGTGGCCGGTGCGGTCGTCGTGCCGCGGTTGCGCCGGCAGTAGGACGGCGAGGGGCCGCCGGCGCGTCCGGCGGCCCCTTGGCAGCCGGTCATGATCAGGTCACAATGCGCCATGGCCGTTTCGCCGGGTGCGCCGCCGGAAGCGGCGGGGCGCCCGGCGCTGAGCGCGTCGGACCTCGCGCTGGTGGAGGCCCTCCAGCGGGACCCGCGGGCGCCGTGGACGCGCATCGCCGCCGCCGTAGGCACCGACGCCACGACGGCGGCCCGCCGCTGGGACCGCCTGCAGGCGGCCGGGCTGGCCTGGCTCACCGCCTACGCCACCGCGCCGACGACGACGGTCGGCTACGTCGACCTGGCCTGCCGCCCGGACGCGCTGGGCGGCCTGACCCGCGAGCTGTGCGGCTGGCCGCCGGTGTTCAGCGTCGAGCGCACGACGAGCCGGTTCGCGCTGTTCCTGTCACTGGCCGCGCGCGACCTCGACGCGCTGGACGCGCTGGTCACCGGCCGCATCGGCACCCTGCCCGGGGTGCGGGAGGTCCGCTTCGCCGTCGCGACCCGCGTCTACCGCGAGGGCAGCGGCTGGCTGGTCAACGCGCTCGCCCCGGAACAGCGGGCGGTGCTGGACGACACCGCGGTGCAGGCCCGGCTGGTCGTGCCGCAGCAGTGGAACGACCGGGACCTGCGCGCGCTGGTGGAGTCCCTCGGCGAAGACGGCCGCCGCAGCTACGCCGAGCTGGCCCGCGACTGCCGGATGAGCGAGTCGGCGGTGCGGCGCACGCTGGCGCGGATGCTGCGCAACCACGAACTGGACTTCCGGTGCGACCTCGCGCACGTCCCGGCGGGCTGGCCGGTGATCGCCGGCTACCGGCTCGACGTCGCGGCCGCGGACCTCGACCGGGCGGGCCCGGCGATCGCGCAGCTGCCGGAGACGCGCCTGTCGGCCGCGGTGGTGGGGGAGGGCAACCTAGTCGTCTCGGCGTGGCTGCGCGAGCCGGGTGACTGCACCGGCTACGAGCGGCGGCTGGCCGCGGCCGCCCCCGGCGCGCGTGTCCTCGACCGGGCGATCACGCTCCGGATGCCGAAGCGGATGGGCCGGCTGCTCAGCCCGCACGGCCTGGGCGGCACCCACCAGGCGATCATCCCGGCCCGCTGAACTAGGGTCGGGGCGACCCTGGGGAGGATCATGAGCCTGCGCGAGACCCTGCAAAGCCACGTCGACGACGGCACGCTGCCCGGTGCGGTGGCGATCGTGGACCGGGACGGCCGCCGGGAGGTCGTGGCCGTCGGTTCGGTCGACGTCGAGGGCAGCCGCCCGATGACCGAAGACACGCTGTTCCGCTTCGCGTCGATCACCAAGCCGATCACTGCCGCCGCGGTGCTGGTGCTGGTCGACGAGGGCCGGCTCGCCCTCGACGACCCGATCGGCCGCTGGCTGCCCGAGCTGGCCGAGCCGAAGGTCGTGCGCACCCCGGCGAGCCCGGTCGGCGACGTCGTCCCGGCGAAGCGGCCGATCACGGTGTTCGACGTGCTCACGAGCCAGGCCGGCTGGGGCTTCCCGTCGGACTTCTCGCTCCCGGCCGTGCAGGCGCTGTTCCCCGTGCAGGGCGACGGCCGGGAGGTGCAGAGCTTCCCCGAGCCCGACGTCTGGCTCGCGCGGCTCGCCGAGGTGCCCCTGGCGTACCAGCCGGGGGAAGCGTGGCTGTATGACACCTGTTCCGTGCTCCAGGGCGTGCTCGTCGCCCGCGCGTCCGGGCAGTCGTTCCCCGAGTTCCTCGCCGAACGGATCTTCGCCCCGCTGGGAATGGCCGACACCGCCTTCGTGGCCGCGCCCGAACGGGCCACCGCGTTCTACAAGCGGACCCCGGCCGGCCTGGTGCTCGCCGACCCGCCGGACGGCCAGTGGCGCACGATGCCCGCGCTGCCGCTCGGCAGCGGCGGCCTCGCCGGGACGGCGGGCGACTGGGTGGCCTTCGGCCGGATGCTGCTGGCCGGGGGCGCCGGCGTGCTCACGCCCGAGGCCGTCCGGCTGATGACCACCGACCACACCACCGCGGCGCACCGCGAGATCGGCGCGCTGTTCCTCGAAGGCCAGGGCTGGGGGATGGGCGGCGTGGTGGACATCGCCGCCACCGAGCCGTGGCGCGTGCCGGGCCGGTACGGGTGGGTCGGCGGCACCGGCACCACCGCGCACGTCGTGCCGGCCACCGGCACGGTGGCCATCCTGCTGACCCAGGTCGGCGAGGACAACCCGGTGCCGCCGGGCTGGCTGCGGGACTTCTGGCGCGCGGCCGCCGCGTAGGGTCGGAAGCGGATTTCGTACGGCGGAAGGACACAGCGGGTGGGCGAGTCGAACTGGGCCGGGAACCTCACGTACGGCGCAGACGCGGTCACGACCCCGCGGACGGTCGCCGAGGTCCAGGAAGCCGTCGTGGCGGCGGCGCACGTCAAGGCCCTCGGCAGCCGGCACTGCTTCAACGCCATCGCGGACTCCCCGGGCGGGGTGCTGCTGGACCTGCACGCGCTCGACGCCGGAGTCGAAATCGGCGACGGCACCGTGACCGTCGGCGGGTCCGCCCGCTACGGCGACTTCGCGCAGCAGCTGCACAACGCAGGCTTCGCGTTGCCGAACCTGGCGTCGCTGCCGCACATCACCGTGGCGGGCAGCGTCGCGACCGGCACCCACGGCTCCGGACGGCGGCAGCCGGGACTCGCCGCGGCCGTCTCCGGGATCGAGCTGGTCACCGCCGACGGCGAGCTGCGGACCTTCACCCGCGCCGACGCGGAGTTCCCCGGCCTGGTCGTCGGGCTCGGGGCCCTCGGCGTCGTCACCCGGCTCACCCTCGACGTGGTGCCCGCCTTCGACGTCCGCCAGGACGTCTTCGACGGCCTGCCGTGGGACGCCGTGGACCGGCACTTCGACGAGATCGAAGACGCCGGCTACAGCGTCAGCATGTTCACGAACTGGGCGAACGGCACGATCGACCAGGTGTGGCTCAAGAGCCGTGTCGACGACTTCACCGAGCGGGCCAGCCTGTTCGGCGCGGTCCCCGCGGACGGCCCGCGCCACCCGGCGCACGCCGCCGGGATCCCCGCCGGCAACTGCACGCCGCAGCAGGGCGTGCCGGGGCCGTGGCACGAGCGGCTCCCGCACTTCGCGCTGGCGTTCACCCCGAGCGTCGGGGACGAACTGCAGTCGGAGTACTTCGTGCCCTACGAGCACGCGGCGGCCGCGGTGCGGGCGGTCCGCGAGATCGGTGCCCTCGTCGCCCCGCTGCTGCTGGTCTCGGAAATCCGCGCGATCGCGGGCGACGAGCTGTGGCTGAGCCCCTGCCACGGCGGCGACCGGGTGGCCCTGCACTTCACCTGGCAACCGCGGCAGCCCGAGGTCGAGGCGGTGCTGCCGGTGCTCGAGGAGCGCCTGGCCCCGTTCGGCGCGCGCCCGCACTGGGGCAAGCTCTTCCACGGCGTCCCGTCGGGCTACCCGCGCCTGGCCGATTTCCGGGCGCTGGCGGAAACCCTCGACCCGCGGGGGAAGTTCCGGAACCCGTTCCTGCGCCGCCACGTCTTCGGCGGCTAACCCCGCGGCGGCGCCGTGGTGGCGCGGACGATGAGGTAGGTGTCCAGCACCTGCGCCGTGTGCTCGTCGGCCTCGCCGTCGAGCAGGTCCAGCAGGATCGTCACCGCCGCGCGGCCCGCCGCCTCCGTCGGCATCGCGATCGTCGTCAGCGGGGGCGCCGAGATCGCCGCGAAGACCAGGTCGTCGAAGCCCACCAGGCTGATCTCGTCCGGCACCGGCACCCCGCGGGCGTTCAGCCGCGCCAGTGCCCCGAAGGCCACGAGGTCGTTGTAGGCCACGATCGCCGTCACGTCCGCCGCGAGGGCGAGGTCCGCGCCCTGCAGGCCGCCCTCGAACACCGGCGGGAACGGCCCGAACTCGACGACGTCCGTGCCGTGCCGCGCCACCGCCTCCGCCAGGCCCTGCCGGCGGGCCCGGTTCGCCCACGACGCCCGGGGCCCGCCCAGGTAGGCGCAGCGGCGGTGGCCCAGCGCGGCCAGGTGCTGGATCGCCTGCCGCATGCCGTCCGCGGCGTCCAGCACGATCGACGGGATCCCGGGCACCTCCCGGTTGAGCAGCACCAGGGTCGTCTGCCCGGCCAGCGCGCGCAGCTGGTCGTCGGTCATGCTCGGGCTGCACAGCACCACGCCGTCGACCTGCTTGGCCATCCGGCGCACCAGGTTCTGCTCGGTCGCCGGGTCCTCGTCGCTGTTGGCGAACAGCACCGCGATGTCGTCCTGCCGGGCCCGGGCCTGGACGCCGTTGAGCACGCCGGTGAAGAACGGGTTGCCCAGGTCCGAGACCACGATCCCGATGTGCCCGGTGCGGACCGCGGGCACCGGCTGCGGCGCGCCTGCCGCGTGGTAGCCCAGTTCGTGCGCCGCGGCCAGCACCCGGGTCCGGGTCTGCTGCCGGACCAGGTCCGGGGACGTGAACGCCCGCGACACGGTCGAGATCGACACGTTGGCCCGGCGGGCGACGTCGTGAATGGTCACGGTCACGGCAACTCCTCGGCAGGCTCCGAGCCACATCATGGAAACTCCCTGCCTGCGTTGTCAACAAATCCTGCAAACCCTGCAACTCGATGCAGACGATTCCAGTAAGCGCTATCTGGAAACGGCCACCTCCGTTCGGAGTACCCGCAATTCGATGAATTCGACGGCGGTGTCCCGAATATTGACACCCTCGTCGCGAACGCCCTACGGTGACGAGCGGAAGATTTTCCCGAACTCCTGACCCATTCGTCAGTTCCGCGCGGCCCGCACCGGGTCCCGCCGATCGGAGACCCATGTCGGGGAGCCGGAGCCGCACCGTGGCGGACCCGCCGAGGCTGGCCGTCGTCGGCACGTCCGGCTACGCGTTCAGCTACCTGCACCGGGCGCGCATCCTGCACGACGAGGGCCTGGTCCGGTTCGCCGGGATGGCCGACGTCCGGCCGCCGTCCGCCGCCGCGACCGCGCTGCTGCCCGAGGGCGGCACCGCGCACCCCGGCGTCGAGGACCTGCTCCGCCACTGCCGCCCCGACATCACCGTGGTCGCGACGCCGCCGCACGCGCACGTCCGGGTCGGCGGCGCGGTGCTGCGCGCGGGCAGCGACCTGCTGCTGGAAACCCCGCCGGTGCTCGACCTCGACGGCTTCACGACGCTGACGCGGCTGGCCGCGGAGTCCGGGGTGGCCTGCCAGACCGGGTTCCAGAGCTTCGGCTCCCCGGCCCTGCCCGTCCTGAAGGCGGCGATCGACGGCGGGAAGCTCGGGGACGTCGTCGGCGTGGGCGCGGCCGGCGCGTGGATCCGCACCGACGCCTACTACCGCCGCAACCCGTGGGCCGGCCGCCGCTGGCTCGACGGCGAGGCCGTCGTCGACGGCGCGCTGACGAACCCGTTCTCCCACGCAGTCGCCACCGCGCTGCTGGTCGGCGGGGTCGCCGGCCGCGACCCGGCGGAGATCGCGCTGGAGCTCTACGGCACGCGCGACATCGAAGCCGACGACACCGCCTGCCTGCGGATCCGGTTCGGCGACGGCCCCGAGATCGTCGTCGCCGCCTCGCTGTGCGCCGAGCAGGACCACGAGCCCTACGTCGTGGTGCACGGCGTCGAGGGGCGCGCGAAGTTCTGGTACAAGAGCCACCGCCTGGAGGTCGACGACGAGCGGGTCCACCTGGGCCCGCCGGCCGACCTGCTGCGCAACCTGATCGCCCACCACCGCGACCCGGCCGGGGTGCCGCTGCTCGCGCCGCTGTCTCGGACACGCGCGTTCGCCTCGGTGGTCGAGGCGGTGCGGGACGCGCCGTCGCCGTCGCGGATCCCGGCGGGCTGGATCCGCACGGTCGGCGAAGGCGCGAGCCGGCACCCGGTGGTGCGCGGGATCGGCGAAGAGGTCGCCGTCGCGGCCGACCGGCTGGCGTTGTTCTCCGAAATCGGCGTGCCGTGGGCGAACGCCGCCCGCCCGGCGGCGCCCGCCGAACGCACCGGCTGACGCTGCCGGTGCTTTCCAGCGCTGCTCGCCCGGTCGCCGAACCGGTCGGAGTAAGCGCTTTCTGACGCTGCCCGCTGAATGCTGAAAGCATTGCTGCACAAGGGCTATTGCGACGGTTTGCCCGTTGACACACGTGTTGCGCACTGCCTACCGTGAGCGCGCTGACAGCGTTTTCAGAAAAGTGCTGACACGCTGAGGACGGAGAGTTCGATGGGGCGGACAACTGAGCGCAGGACCAGGGGACGGGGTGCCGCCGCGCTGGCCGTGGTGGTCCCGCTGCTGCTGACCGGGGTGGCCGCCTGCGGCTCGGACTCCGGCGGCGGCAGCGACGTGACCATCAATTTCGTCTGGTGGGGCAGCGAAGGGCGGGCGAACCTGACGAAGAAGGCGGTCGAGCTCTTCCAGCAGAAGAACCCGGACATCAAGGTGCAGACGTCGTTCTCGGCGTATGCGGCCTACTGGGAGAAGCTGGCGACGCAGACCGCCGGGGGCAAGCCGCCGGACGTGCTCAACGTCGACAGCCGCTACCTGGCCGAATACGGTGGCCGCAACGTCCTCGCCGACCTCAACTCCGGTGCGGGCAAGGCGATCTCGCTCGCCGACGTCAACCCGGAGCTGGCGGCCACCGGCGTCTACCAGGGCAAGCGGTACGCCGTGCCGTGGGCGCAGAACACCCCGGCGATGATCTACGACCCCGCCGCGTTCACCGCGGCCGGCGCCGACCCGGCGAAGGGGATGAGCTGGGACCAGTACGCCGAGGTGGCTCGCAAGGTCGGCACGGCGGGCACCGCACGCGGGGTGACCGACTTCGGCATCCTCGACACGACCCTGGAGATCTGGCTGCGCCAGCAGGGCAAGCAGTTCTACACCGCCGAGGGCAAGCTCGGCTTCACCGCCGACGACCTCCGGGGCTACTGGCAGCTGGCGAGCCGGTTCCGCGACACGAAGGCCGCCTCGCCCGCCGACGTCACGGCGTCCTACAACACCTCGCCCGAGCAGTCCCCGCTCGGCAAGAAGCTGACGAGCTCGGAGTTCGCCTACGACAACCTGCTGCCGGCGTACCAGAAGGCGAACGGCAAGCCGCTGAACGTGGCGCCGTACCCGAGCGGCACGAACGGCGACACCGGGCAGTACCGGCGCCCGGCGATGTTCCTGGCCGTGTCCGCGCGCAGCCCGCAGCAGGCGGCGGCGGCGAAGCTGGTCGACTTCCTGATCAACGACCCGGAGGTCGGCAAGATCGTCGGCACCGACCGGGGCCTCGCGCCCAACCTGAAGGTCCGCGCGCAGCTGGCGGCCACCGCGAGCGGCAACGACAAGACCCTCTACGACTACGAAGCCGCGCTCGAACCGAAGCTCGGGGCCGCACCGCCGGTGCCGCCGAAGGGTGCCGGGGCGATCCAGAAGCTCCTCCAGCGCACGTACGAAGAGGTCGCGTTCGGCCGGATGAGCCTCGACGACGCGGTGAACCGGTTCATGACCGAAGCGCAGAAGGGACTGTCCTAGCCGATGACGACCCCGCGCACGCCGGACCCGCCGGTCGCGCCCCCGGCGTCGGCCACGCGCGTCCGGCGCAAGGACCGACCGGCCGGGCGCCGCCGCAAGAGCCAGCCGGAGGCGTTCGCCTTCCTGACGCCGTGGCTGCTCGGCGCGGTGGCGCTGACCGTCGGCCCGATGGTGGTCTCGCTGTACCTGTCGTTCACCGACTACGACCTGTTCACCGCGCCGAAGTGGGTCGGCTTCGGCAACTTCGCGCACATGTTCACCGGCGACGACCGCTACCTGCAGTCGGTGAAGGTCACGCTGATCTACGTGCTGGTCTCGGTGCCGCTGAAGCTGACGGTGTCGCTGCTGGTGGCGATGCTGCTCAACGCCCGCCGCGGGGGAAGCGGCTTTTACCGGGCGGCGTTCTACGCGCCGTCGCTGCTGGGCGCGAGTGTCGCGGCGGCGCTGGTGTGGCGGGCGCTGTTCATGGGCGGCGGCCCGGTGAACGAGGTGCTGGCGTTCTTCGGCTGGCACACCCCGAGCTGGGTGGACGACCCGCAGTTCAGCCTCGCCTCCATCGTGCTGCTGGGCGTGTGGCAGTTCGGCGCGCCGATGGTGATCTTCCTGGCCGGGCTCAAGCAGATCCCGGCGGAGCTGCACGAGGCGGCCGCGATCGACGGCGCGGGCGCGTTCCGCCGGTTCCGGCACATCACGCTGCCGATGCTGTCGCCGGTGATCTTCTTCAACCTGGTGATGGAGGCGATCCACGCGTTCCAGGCGTTCACCCCGGCGTTCGTCATCGGCGGCGGCCGCGGCGGCCCGGCCGACGCGGACCTGTTCTACACGCTCTACCTGTTCGAAGTCGGCTTCCAGGACTTCCGGATGGGCTACGCGTCGGCGATGGCGTGGGTGCTGCTGGCGGTGATCGCGATCGTGACGGCGATCGTGTTCCGCACGGCCAAGCTCTGGGTGTTCTACGACGATGCGGAGGACCGGAAATGACGGTGCTGCCGCGAAGCGCGCGCTCGGCGGGGTGGCACGTGCTGTGCCTGGTGATCGTCGCCGTGGTGCTGTACCCGCTGGTGTGGCTGGCGTTCGCGTCGGTCAAGCCGCCGGACGAGATCCTGTCCCGGCTGGCGCTGCTGCCCACGCGGTTCGTCTTCGACGGTTACCCGAAGGGCTGGGAAGGAGCGGCGGACGTCGGGTTCGGCCGGTTCTTCCTCAACTCCTTCCTGGTGGCCGGCCTGTCGGTGGCGGCGAACGTGCTGTCGTGCTCGCTGGCCGCGTTCGCCTTCGCGCGGCTGAAGTTCCGGTTCCGGGGCGCGCTGTTCGCGTTCATGATCACGACGTTGATGCTGCCCTACCACGTCACGCTGATCCCGCAGTACGTGATCTTCCAGCAGGCGGGGCTGGTCAACACGTTCGTGCCGCTGATCCTGCCGAAGCTGCTGGCCACCGAGGCGTTCTTCGTGTTCCTGATCGTCCAGTTCATGCGCGGGATCCCGCGCGAGCTCGACGAAGCGGCGATCATCGACGGCTGCTCGGTGTACCGCACGTTCTGGCACGTGGTGCTGCCGCTGTCGAAACCGGCGCTGGTCACGACGTCGATCTTCACGTTCATCTGGACGTGGAACGACTTCTTCACGCAGATGGTGTACCTGAACGACACGGAGAAGTTCACCGTGCCGCTCGGGCTGCGGCTGTTCGTGGACACGAGCAGCGAGTCGAACTTCGGCGCGATGTTCGCGATGTCCGCGCTCGCGCTGGTCCCGATCGTGCTGTTCTTCCTGGCCTTCCAGCGGCTGCTGGTGGAAGGCGTCAGCACCAGCGGCCTGAAGGGGTGACGGCGATGCGGACCCAGTGGCGAACCGGGCTCGGCGACTTTTCGGACTGCCTGCTGGCGGGGCTGCTGGTGGCACTGGCATCGGTCCCGGTGGTGACGGCGGGCCCGGCGTTCGCGGCGGCCTGCCGCTTGCTCGACCGGACCCGGCGCGACCTCGGAAGTCCACTGTGGACGACCTTCTGGGCGGACTTCCGGGAGGCGGCGAGGGGCGGGGTGGTGTTCGGCCTCGGGTGCCTCGCGGCGGTGGTGGCGTTGGCGGTGGATCTCGAGGTGGTGGCCGAGCTGCCGGGCGCACCGGTGCTGCGCCCGGCGCTGTGGCTGCTGGCGGCGGCGGGGGTGGTGGTGGCGGTCCGGACGTGCGAGGTGGTGGCCACCAGCGGCCCGGCCCCTGCCTCGCGCACCCCCGTCTGGCGCCACGCCTTCGTGACCGCCGCCCGGGAAACCGCCGCGGACCCCAAGAACAGCCTGCTCCTCGCCGCCGCCGTCGGCATGGCCGTGCTGCTCGTCTGGATGCTGCCGATCCTCGCTCTCGTCGTGGCTGGGCCGCTCGCCCTGGCCGCGGTCGCGACCGGCGGCCGCCGATGACACCGACAGCCGTCGTCTTCGGCACGGCCGGGTACGCCGCCCACCACCTGCGCCGCGCCCGCGCCCTGCACGACCGTGGCGACCTGGTCCTCGCCGGTGCCTGCGACATCCGCGAGCCGCCCGACGAGGCCCGCGTGCTGCTGCCCGAAGGCGCCGTGCTCACCCAAGACGCGGCCGATCTCCTCGCGCGCACCACCCCGGAGATCGCCGTGGTCGCCACCCCGCCGCACACGCACCTGCCCCTCGCGAAACTCGCCCTGGCCGCCGGTTGCCACCTGCTCGTCGAAAAACCACCCGTCCTCGACCTCGCGGCCTTCGACGAACTCACCACCCTCGCCCGCGGCCGCGCCTGCCAGACCGGCTTCCAGAGCTTCGGCTCCGCCGCCGTCCCCGTCGTGCGAAGGGCCATCGCGGACGGTGAGATCGGCACGGTCACCGGGATCGCCGCCGCCGGGGCGTGGATCCGGCGGGACCGCTACTTCGCGCGCGCCGAGTGGGCGGGCCGCCGTCGCGTCGGCGGGCTGCCCGTCGTGGACGGGGCCCTGACCAACCCGTTCGCCCACGCCGTGGCCACCGCCCTGCTGGTCAACGGCACCGCCGAAGACCTGCCGGAACGCGTCTCCGTCGAGCTGTACCGGGCGCGGGACATCGAGTCCGACGACACGGCCTGCGCGCGGCTCGGGTTCACTGGCGCGCCGGACGTCGTCGTCGTCGCGACCCTCGACGCCGAAGCCGATCACGAGCCGTACGTGCTGGTCCACGGCACGAAAGGCCGGATCCGCTGGCACTACAAAACAGACCTGGTCACGGTCCGAAAGCGACAGATAACCGTCGGGCCGCCCCGCGACCTGCTCGCCAACCTCGCCGCCCACCTCCGCGACGGCGAGCCGCTGCTGGCCCCGCTGGCGGCGACCCGCGCGTTCACCGCGCTGGTGGCGGCGGTCCGTGACGCGCCGGAGCCGCGGCCGCTGCCCGCCGGGTGGGTCCGGGCCGTCGGCGCCGGGCCGGACCGGCACTTCGTCGTGCCGGGTGTCGACCGGGCCGTCGACACCGCGGCCGACCGGCTCGCACTCTTCTCCGAACTCGCCCTGCCCTGGACCGGCGCCGGTACGCGCGCCTGAAACGAGAGAGGTGATGGCGGTGCGTCGCCACGCGATCGTCGGCCTGGGCTCCCGCGCCCAGCTGTTCGCCCGGGCACTGGCCGCGTCGCCGCGGGCCGTGCTCGCGGCCTTCTGCGACTCCAGCGAAACCCGGATGCGGGTGCACAACGGCTGGCTCGGCACGGACATCCCCGCCTACCGGCCCGAGGACTTCACCGCGATGCTGGCGAAGGAGCGCATCGACGTCGTCGTGGTGTGCACACCCGATCACACGCACGCGGACTACGTCGTCGCCGCACTGGAGGCGGGCTGCGACGTCGTCACCGAGAAGCCGATGACGACCGACGTCGAAGGCGCGCGGCGCGTCCTCGCCGCCCGGCGCGAGACGGGCCGCTCGGTGCGGGTCGCCTTCAACTACCGGTACAACCCGGTGCACCGCCGGGTTCGCGAGCTGCTGGCCGGCGGCGTGATCGGGGAAATCGGCTCGGTCGAGTTCGGCTGGCTGCTCGACACCGCGCACGGCGCCGACTACTTCCGCCGCTGGCACCGGGACAAGGCCCACTCCGGCGGCCTGCTCGTGCACAAGTCCGGCCACCACTTCGACCTGGTCAACTGGTGGCTGGGCAGCGGCCCCGAGACGGTGTTCGCGCTGGGCCGCCTGTTCTTCTACGGCGACAAGACCGGCCACCGCAGCGACCGGTTCGCGCTGGACCTCGACGCCTCACCCCGGCTGCGCGCGCTCTACCGCGACGCCGAGCGGGAGGACGGTTACGTGCGCAACCAGGACGTGTTCGGGCCCGGTGTCAGCATCGAGGACGACCTGTCGGTGCTCGTGCGCTTCCGCGGCGGGGCGGTGCTGAACTACCACCTGCACGCGTATTCGCCGCGAGAGGGCTACCGCGTCGCGTTCTCGGGCAGCGAAGGGCGCCTGGAGCTGGACGTCCGGGAGAACGAGTACCCCGCCGGCGCCGAGCCGCGGCCGGAGCCGGGGCGCGCCCGGCTGACCGTGCAACGGCATTGGGAACCACCCGAGACCGTGCTCGAGGTGACCCTCGGCACCGGGCACGGCGGCGGGGACGAGCGGATGCTCGCCGAGCTGCTCGGCGACGCCGCACCGGACCCGCTCGGCTGCGCCGCCGACCACGACGCCGGCCTGCAGGCCCTGCTCACCGGGCTGGCCGCGAACCGGTCCCTGGAAACCGGCCGGCCCGTCGCGGTGACGGACCTGCTCGGCGAGATCGGGGAACCGGCGTGAGCCGGGCGGCCGTGGGCGGCCTGTCGCTGGACCCGGCGGACGACGCCCGGGTGCGGGTCCGCCTCGGCGACGTCGTCCTGGCCGAGTACGTGGTCGTGCCGCCGACCCCGGCCGGGGATTCGCCGAAGCCGTACCTGCACCCGCTGCGCACCACCGCGGGGGAGACCGTGACCGCGGTCCGGCCGCACGACCACACCTGGCACAACGGCCTGCAGTTCACCATGGCCCACCTCTCGGGCGAGAACTTCTGGGGCGGCCGCACCTACGTGCGCGGCCGCGGCTACACCCCGCTCGACAACAACGGCACCATCGGCCACGTCCGCTGGGAGCACCTCGACGGCGCGGGCGGCCACTGCGAGCTGCGGCACGAACTGGCCTGGCGCACCGCGGCCGGACGGCGCTGGCTCACCGAACACCGCACGCTGCGCTTCGGCGACGTCTCGGCCGACGGCGGCCACTGGACGCTGACCTGGTCCAGCCGGCTGCGCAACACCAGCGGCCACGAGCTGCGGTGGGGGAGCCCGGTCACCGAAGGCCGCGACACCGCCGGCTACGGCGGGCTGTTCTGGCGCGGGCCGCGCTCGTTCGTCGGCGGCACGGTCCGCACGCCGGACGGCCGGACCGCGGCCGACGCGATGGGGCACCGGGCGCCGTGGCTGGCCTTCACCGGACGGCACGACGAAAGCCTGCGGACCTCGACGCTGCTGTTCGCCGACAGCCCGGCGAACGCGGCCCACCCGACGGCCTGGTACGTCCGGGCCGAGCCGTTCCCGGTGGTCAGCTTCGCCGCCACCTACCACCGGCCGTGGCTGCTCGAGCCGGACGCGGAGCTGACGCTGACCCACCACGTCGTCGTCATCGACGGCGCCCCGGACACCGCCCGGCTGGCCGAGCTCGCGGCCCGGGCGGCCGACCGAAGGAGCTGCTGTGCCCATGGTTGCTGATCCGACCACAGCCACGGCCGAACGCCTTGCCGGCGACGGCTGCTTTCCGCGCGGGGGACGGCCTGCTTCCGGCCGGATCGGCACCGTGCGCTGGAAGGCCTTCGCGGGGTGCGCCGCCCTGCTCGGACTCACGCTCACCGCGGCACCGGCCCAGGCCCAGGCCCACGGCCGCGACCCCGGGCGGGTCGTGTTGGGTGCGCACGACGGCTGGGCCGCCGCGACCACCGGAACCACCGGCGGCGCGGCCGCGGCCCCCGGAGACGTCCGCACGGTGAGCAAGCGCTCCGAGCTCGCGGCCGCGCTGGCGGCGAACCCGGGCGCGCCGAAGATCGTCTACGTCCGCGGCACGGTCGAGGGCAACGTCGACGCCGCGGACCGCCCGGCGAGCTGTGAAAGTTTCGCCGACCCGGCGTACACCCTGCCGGCGTACCTGGCGGCCTACGACCCGGCAACGTGGGGGAGAGTGCCGCCGTCCGGGCCGCTGGAAGAAGCCCGCGCGCGGTCGCAGGCCAACCAGGCGAAGCAGGTCGTGCTCGACGTCGGATCGAACACGACGATCGTCGGGCTCGGCGACCACGCCACCCTGCACGGGCTGACCCTGCGCGTCACCGGCGACAACGTCATCCTGCGGAACCTGCACCTCGCCGACGCCCACGACTGCTTCCCGCAGTGGGATCCCCTCGACACCGCCGACGGCAACTGGAACTCCGAATACGACAACGTCGACCTGGTCGGCGCGACGCACGTCTGGGTGGACCACAACGAGTTCAGCGACGGCGGGAACGACGAGCAGCCCTCGTACTTCGGCCGCAAGTACGAGGTCCACGACGGGCTGCTCGACGTCGTGAACGGCTCGGACCTGGTCACGGTGTCGTACAACCGGCTGCACGACCACGACAAGACCATGCTGATCGGCAACACCGACAAGCCCACCTACGACGTCGGCAAGCTGCGGGTCACCCTGCACCACAACCTGTTCTCCGAGATCGGCCAGCGTGCGCCGCGGGTGCGGTACGGCCAGGTGCACGTGTACGACAACCTCTACCTGGTCGGGGATCCGGCCGCCTACACGTACTCCCTCGGCGTCGGCGTGGAGTCCCGGATCTACGCGCAGAACAACTTCTTCCGGATCCCGGCCGCGGTGCCGCTGGGGCAGCTGGTGCACTACTGGAAGGGCACCGTCCTGCACGCGACCGGCACGCTGGTGGCCCAGGGCGGCCGGTGGCCGCGTGCGGTCGACCTGCTGGCCGAATACAACGCGGCGAACGACCCCGATCTGGGTTCGGACGTGGGCTGGACGCCGTCTCTCGTCGAACGCCTCGATCCCGCGTGGGCCGTGCCCGCGCTGGTGCTCGCCGGGGCCGGGCCCGGCCGCTGAACCCTTCGACAGTTTCGGCGTTTTCTGAAAACCGCGGCCGGTGGCGACCATCCGGGCGACATGCGTGCCGCTGCGGCGAACGACATTGACACGCCCGCGCCGCGACCCGAAACTCGGGATCGAGAAAGCGCTTTCACAACCCGGTCGGACGTTTTCCGTCAGCGCCGATTGAAGCCCAGGACCAGGGAGTGACGAATGGTTTCCCCAGCGATGTCCCGGATGATCCGGGTGGCGGCGGTCGCCGCGCTCGTGGTTTCGGCGGCGGCAGGCACCGGCGCCACCGCGTCGGCCGCCTCCTGGCCGAGCCCGGGCAGCAGCGTCCCGGTGCCGAAGACGATCAAGGTCACCAGCGGCACCTACGACGGCGGCCTCAAGCGGTTCTACGGCACCGGCGACCTCGGCACCGGCGGCCAGGACGAGAACCAGAGCCCGATCTTCGAGCTCTCGAACGGCACCACGCTGAAGAACGTCGTCCTCGGCAGCCCGGCCGCCGACGGCGTGCACTGCCTGGGCACCTGCACGCTGCTGAACGTGTGGTGGGAGGACGTCGGCGAGGACGCCGCGACCTTCAAGGGCACCTCCGCCTCCCAGACGATGACCATCGACGGCGGCGGCGCGCGCAAGGCGTCGGACAAGGTGTTCCAGCACAACGGGCCCGGCACCATGTACATCCGCAACTTCCAGGTCAACGACTTCGGCAAGCTCTACCGCTCCTGCGGCAACTGCAAGACGCAGTACAAGCGCAACGTCGTCGTCGACAACGTCACCGCCACCGTGCCCGGCAAGGCACTCGTCGGCATCAACACCAACTACGGCGACACCGCGAAGCTGACGCGGATCACCATCGTCGGCGACTCCGGCCGCAAGATCGAGCCCTGCCAGAAGTACCAGGGCGTGACCAGCGGCGAGCCGACGAAGATCGGCACCGGGCCGGATGCGGCGAACTGCCTCTACACCGCCGCCAACATCACCTACAAATAGGGGCGTCATGTTCAAGACCCTGCTCACCGCGTCGGTGCTCGCCGGGGCGTCGCTGGCCGCCCCGGCCGCCGGTGCGGCGGCGGCGAACGTCGTCGTGGCCAAGGACGGTTCCGGGAACTACACCACCGTCCAGGCCGGGATCAACGCGGTCCCGGCGGGCGGCACGATCTCGGTCAAACCCGGTACCTACCGCGAGGTGATCTCGGTGCCGTCGGGCAAGACCGGGATCACCCTGCGCGGGACGACCGGGAAGGCCGCGGACGTCGTCGTCGACTACGACAACGCCAGCGGGACGAAGAAACCCGACGGCTCGACCTACGGCACGTCCGGCAGCGCGACCGCCACGATCGCCGCGAACGGCTTCACCGCGTCCGCGCTGACCTTCCGCAACTCCTTCGACCGCGGCGCCCACCCGGAGATCAAGGACACCCAGGCGGTCGCGGTCAAGACCACCGGCGACCGGATGGTCTTCGACAACGTGACCTTCCTCGGGCACCAGGACACGCTGTACGCCGACACCGCGGCCGTCGGCACGATCGGCCGCCAGTACTACCGCAACTGCGCCATCAGCGGGGACGTCGACTTCCTCTTCGGCCGCGCCACCGCCGTGTTCGACCGGGCGACGATCACCGCGCTCGACCGCGGCTCCAGCAGCAACAACGGGTTCCTGACCGCGGCCAGCACCCGGCGGACGAACCCGTACGGCTTCCTGATCGTCGGCAGCCGCGTGCTCAGCTCGGCCGCGAACGCCAGCTTCTACCTCGGGCGCCCGTGGCACCCCAGCGGGGACGTCGACGCCATCGCGCAGGTCCTGATCCGCGAGACCGCCCTGCCGGCGGCGATCAAGGCGGCGCCGTGGACCGACATGTCGGGCTTCTCGTGGAGGGACGCGCGGTTCTCCGAGTACCGCAACACCGGCCCGGGCGCGGGGACCGGCACCGACCGGCCGCAGCTGCCCGCCGCGCAGGCCGGGACCTACACCGCGCAGAAGTACCTCGCGGGCGGCGACGGGTGGAACCCCGTGCACTGACACCGTCGTGAGTGGTAAGGCGTGTTCTAACTCGCCTTACCACTCACGACCTGGCACGGTTGACACTCGACTTTGGGACACCCATGCGCCTGCGCCGCCTCCCGGCCCTCGCCGTCGCCGCCGTCCTGCTGGGCGCCCCCGCCGCGGCCTACCCGGACCCCGGGTACGTCACCGGGGACGTCGAGGCGGTACACGACCCGTCGATGATCCGCGCGGCCGACGGCAGCTACCTGCTCTACTCCACCGACCAGTACCTGCAGATCCGCCGCTCCACCGACCGGATCCACTTCACGAAGATCGGCTCGGTCTGGCCGGACGGCGCACCGTGGACCGCGCCCTTCACCGACCCGGCCAAGCCGGGATACCTGTGGGCGCCGGACATCTCGTTCCACAACGGCAGGTACTACCTCTACTACGCCGCTTCCTCGCTCGGCTCCCGCAACTCGGCGATCTTCCTCGCCACCAGCACGACCGGCCTCCCGGGCAGCTGGACGAACCAGGGCATCGTCGTGCAGACGAGCGCGAGCGACGACCACAACGCGATCGACCCGAACCTGTTCGCCGACACCGCCGGCCGCTGGTGGCTCAGCTTCGGCTCCTGGTGGACGGGCATCAAGATGATCCGGCTCGACCCGGCCACCGGCAAGCGCAGCACGAGCGACACCGCGCTGCGGAGCATCGCCCAGCGCACCGGCAGCACGTCCGCCGAAGAAGCGCCCTACATCGTCCAGCACGGCGGCTACTTCTACCTGTTCGTCTCGTGGGACCTGTGCTGCCAGGGCACGAAGAGCACCTACCGCGTCATGGCCGGCCGCTCGACGTCGATCACCGGCCCGTACACCGACCGGAACGGGGTCCGGATGACCGCGGGCGGCGGCACGCAGATCCTGGCGAGCCACGGCGCGGTGCACGGCCCCGGGCACGTGGCCGTGCTGCACGACTCGGACGCCGACGTGCTGATCTACCACTACTACCACTCGGACGCGACGCCGCTGACGGGCAAGCTCGGCATCAACCTCATCGGCTACGACAGCGCCGGCTGGCCGTACGTGTACTGACTTCCGTATAACGCCCTATACCTCGCCGATCGGAAGAAGTCCATGCGCCGGTTCCTGTCGTTCCTGCTCGCCCTGCTCATCACGACCGGGCTGTGTGCCGCACCGGCGTCGGCTGCGCCACCGGCGAAGCACCGGGTCACGTTCGACAAGTACTCGCTGATGCTGGACGGCCGCCGCCAGATCGTCTGGTCGGGGGAGTTCCACCCGTTCCGGCTGCCCAGCCCGGACCTCTGGCGGGACGTGCTGCAGAAGATGAAGGCCACCGGCTACACGGCGGTCTCGATCTACTTCGACTGGAACTACCACTCGCCGGCGCCCGGGGTGTACGACTTCACCGGCGTCCGGGACATGGACCGCGTCCTGGACCTCGCCGCGGAAGCGGGCCTGTACGTCATCGCGCGGCCCGGGCCGTACATCAACGCCGAAGTCACCGGCGGCGGGTTCCCGGCGTGGCTGAGCACCCAGGCCGGCCGGGCGCGCAGCGACGCGCCGGACTACCTCGCGGCGGCCGGCGAATGGCTGGCGCAGATCGACCGGATCATCGCCCGCCACCAGTACACCGACGGCCGCGGGCCGGTGATCCTCTACCAGATCGAGAACGAGCTGGCGGCGACCGGGACCGCGCAGCAGAACTACGTCGCGCACCTGTACGACCGGGTCCGGGCCGACGGCATCACCGTCCCGGTGTTCCACAACGACAAGGGCCGCAACGGGATCTGGGTGCCGGCGGGCTCCGGCGTGCCCGGCACCGTGCCGGGCAAGGTCGACCTGTACGCCTTCGACGGCTACCCCGGCGGCACGTGCCGCACCGACGCGACACCCGGCAACCCGAACGCCGCGCCGGACTGGGGCACCTACGGGCCGGGCGGGGCCAAGGGCGGCGCGAGCGCGTCGCCGGACACCCCGGGATTCGCCGCCGAGTTCGGCGGCGGCTGGTTCGACTACTGGGGCAGCAACGGCACCTACCCGTGCACCGCGGTCCGGGAGGGCCCCGGCTACGAGCGCGTCTTCTACGGCACCAACCTGGCGAACGGCCTGACGATCCAGAACTTCTACATGACCTTCGGCGGCACCTCGTGGGGCCGGCTGCCGGCGCCGGTGGTCTACTCCTCCTACGACTACGGTGCGGCAATCGACGAGGGACGTCAGCTGCGGCCCAAGGCGCTGACGATGAAGGAGCTGGGCTACTTCCTCGGCACCGTGCCGGATCTGGCCGAAATGGACCGCGGCGAGCCGGTGACGCCGTCGTCGGCCGCGGTGAAGGTCTACCACAACGTCAACCCGGACACCGGCGTCCACTTCTACCTGGCGGTGCACTCGCCGTCGAACGCGACGACGGACGACTCCTTCACGTTCCTGCTGTCCACATCGGATGGTGCATACACCGTGCCGCTGCGGCTGACCGGCCAGGACGCCAAGCACCTGGTGGCGAACTTCGACGTCGCCGGGCAGCACCTGGTGTACTCGACGTCCGAGCTGATGGCCCAGGCCGCCGGAACCGTGCTGCTGCACGGCCGTCCGGGCGAGGACGGGCAGACGGTGCTGCGGTACGCGTCCCGGCCGCGGGTGGACGTCCTGTCCGGGACGGTCACCACGACCTGGACCGGCCACGACCTGCGCCTGGACTACCGGCACGACGGGCTGGCGCGCGTCCGCATCAGCGGCGGCGGCCGCCCGCCCGTCACGCTGCTGCTCGCCGACGACGCCACCGCCGGCACGTTCTGGCTGGACTCGGGCGTGCTCGTGCGCGGGCCGGACCTGGTGCGCACCGCCCGCACCGGCTTCCGGACCGCGCTGACCGGGGACACGAAGGCGCCGCGCGACCTCGAGGTCTGGGGCGCCCGCGGCCCGGTGGTGACCTGGAACGGCACTCCGGTGCCGGTGCGGCCCACCGCCTCGGGCAGCCTGCTCGCCGTCCGCCCGCTGCCCGGGCCCGCCGACCCGCGGCTGCCCGAGCTCACCGGCTGGCGGTCGGCCCCCGGTTCACCGGAGGCCGACCCGGCCTACGACGACTCGGCGTGGCCGGCCGCGGATCGGACCACGACGCACAGCACCACCCCGCCCCCGGCCGGGCAGCCGGTGCTGACCGCGGACGACTACGGCTTCGGCGTCGGGGACGTCTGGTACCGCGGGCGGTTCACCGGACCGCCGGGGGAGCAGGTGAGCCTGCGCTACGGCGGCGGGGGCGCCGGGATGCTGCAGGCGTGGCTGGACGGGCAGTACCTCGGCGAGCACGTCCTGCCGTCCGGGCTGGCCGCGCCGCCGACGACCGGCACGGCGGCGTTCACCGTGCCCGAAGGGCTGCGCGGCGACGGCCCGCACGTGCTTTCGGTGATGGTGCGCAACAACGGCCACAACGAGGACGGCGGCGTCAACGACGCGCACAAGGAGGGACGCGGCCTGATTTCGGCGTCACCGGACGGCGTGGCGTGGAAACTGCGGGGCGGGACGGCCGATCCGGTGCGCGGCCCGCTGAACAACGGCGGTCTCGCGGGCGAGCGCGCGGGCTGGTCATTGCCGGGCTTCCCGGACCGGGACTGGACACCGGCGGCCGTCCCGGCACCGGCCGCCGCGCCGGGGACGACGTGGTACCGCACGACGTTCTCGATGCGGGTGCCGCGGGGTCAGGACACGTCGGTGGGCCTGACGATCGGCGACCCGGCGAAGCCGCGGTCCGGCGGCCGCTACCGGGTGCTGGTGTTCCTGAACGGCTGGAACGTCGGCCAGTACATCGGGGACGTCGGCCCGCAGCACACTTTCGCGCTGCCGGACGGGATCCTCGACGCCCACGGCCGCAACACCGTGGCCCTGGCGGTGACCAGCGACGGCGGCGCGGGCAACGGCCTGGAGCGGGTCGTGCTGACGGACCTGGGTTCGGCGCGCGGCGGCGTGCCGGTCCGGCCGGTGACCTCGCCGGGTTTCGCCGCCCCTGCGGGTGGGTAGGCGGTGATCACTTGCGACCGTCCCCGCCGTGAAGGAGTTCGCCGATGAGCGCTCTCGACCCGTCCGCCCTGCTGCTAACCGCGACGACCGCGGAACCCCGGCCCGGGACACTGCGGGTCACGGTCACCGGCGAAATCGACATGGCCACGTGCCCCCGCCTCGACGCCGAACTCGACCGCGCGGTGGCGGCGGCCCCGGAACGCCTGGTGGTCGACCTGCTGGGGGTCGGCTTCTGCGGTGTGACGGGGGTGGCGTCGCTGGGCAGGCTGCGGACCCGCTGCGCGGAAACGGGAATCGACCTGGCGCTCAAGCCGTCCCGCGTGGTGCGGCGAGCGCTGGACAACGCGGCGATCGCCCCGCTGTTCCGGCTGGAGGAGCGGGTCATCGCGCAGTGACCGGCGGGGGCCCTTGGCCGGCGGCGGTCGTGTTGTGCGGTCCGCTGGAGGAGCGGGTCATCGCGCGGTGACCGGTGGCCCGGTGAACGTCCTGGCCTCCTCGTCGGCCGCGGCCAGCTCGCGTTCCGCGGCCGCCGTGTCGCCCGGGCCGTTCCGGCGGACCAGGGCCTCCGCGTGCCGGCGGCGGGAAAACACCACCGCCGGCCAGTGGGCCAGGGCGAGGTTGTGCCGGACCGCCGCGCGCAGGTGCGTCACCGCGCGGTCCGCGTCGCCGGCCGTCAGGGCCGTCGTGCCCAGCGGGTGGTGGACCGACCCGAAGCACGCGATGCCCAGGCTCGCCATCGCCGGCAGGTGGCCGAACGGGCGCAGCAGCTCGTGGATCCGCGCCGCCGTCGCGTGGTCGTCCAGCAGGTAGGCCGTTTCCGCGGCGCCGCACAGGGAAATCAGCCACGTGCTCGACCGCGGCAGCGCCCCCGGGTCGTCGCCGCACAGCCGCGCCAGTGCGCCCGCGGCCGTCCGGCGGTCGCCGGCCGAGGCCGCCGCCACGGCCAGTGCCGCGTAGTACGAGTTGTCGATCGGGCTCAGCGTCGGCGAATGCATCAGCCCGTCCAGCACCGGCACCAGCTCCCCGAGCCGGCCCTGGAACCACCGGATCGCCACCAGCTGCGCGCCGTACCAGCCGAGCGCGTCGAAGTCGCCCGCGGCCTGCCCGACCTCCGCGCACGCCTGAGCCCCGGCTTCGGCCTCGCGGAACCGGCCGGCCCGGATGTGCAGCATCACGTGGAGCGCGTCCGCCACGAACCCCGCCGCCAGGTGCTTGCGTTCGGCCAGCAGGTCGTCGAGCTCGCCGAGGCGCCGCTCCGCGTGCGGGTCCGCGGCGAGGAACGAGTCGACGGCGTCCCACAGCACGCCCATCACCAGGTCGGTGCGCCGCCCGGAGTGGCCGCTCACCGCGACGAGCTCCGTCGCGAGCGCGTGGCGCAGCTGCGTGTGGTCCGGGCCGAGCAGGCAGTGGTGGGCCAGGCTCAGCGCCTCGGCGTGCGCGACCGGGTCGCCCGCCGCCCGCGTCCGGCCGGCGACCGCCAGGATCCGCTCGTGCGTGCCGGCTTCGTAGTCCAGCTCGGCCGCCAGCCGCGCCTGCAGCCGGTGCCCGAGCGACGACCCGGGATCCACCCGCTCCAGCGCGTACCGCACCCGCGTCAGCAGGGACGCCGACGCCGCGCACGTCCGGTGCTCGTGCACCCACACCCCGCCCAGGCCGAGGGCCGCGCGGGCGAGCGTGTCGGCGTCGCCGGTCCGCTCGGCCCGGACGTAGGCGGTTTCGAAGTGCTCCCGGCCGGTCCGGAGGTCGCCGTCCTCGAGCAGCGCGTGCTCGCCGGCGGCGAGCGCGTCGTCCTGGACGGTCACCACCGCCTCGGCGCGGACCGCGAGCAGCGCCGGGTCGTGGGCCAGCACCCGGCGGTGCACCTGCGCCAGCACCGGCGACGGCTCCACCCCGGACGCGGTGATCAGGCCGTGCCGGGCCCGGCGGAACGCTTCGAGCGCGTCACCCTGCCGCCCGGCCCGGTAGAGCGCCGTCATCAGCTGCGCCCACAGCCGTTCGTGCCCGGGGAACGCGGCGGTCAGCGTCTCCAGCTCGGCGATCAGGCCGGTGTCCTCGCCGGTCGCGAGGTCGGCGTCGATCCGGTCCTGGACGGCGTTGTGCCGCAGCCGGTCGAGCCGCATCCCTTCCGCCGCCAGGGTTTCGACGTCGGCGAACTCCTCGTACGCGCCGCCGCGCCACAGCGCCAGTGCGCCGGCCAGCTGCCCCCGCGCGGCGGCGGGCTCCCCGGCGGCCAGGGCCCGGCGTCCTTCGGCGGCCAGCTGTTCGAACCGGGTGGCGTCGAGGGCCGACGGCGGCAGGTGCAGCACGTACCCGGGCGACCGGGTCCGGAGCACACCGGAGTCCACCGTGCCGCGCAGGCGCGAAAGGTAGGTCCGCACGGTCCGGTCGGCGTGCGCGGGCGCCTGTTCGCCCCACAGCGCCCGGCCGAGCGCGGGAACGCTGACGACGCGGCCCGCCTCCGCCGCCAGCACCGCCAGCAGGGCTCGCAGGCGCGGCCCGCCGACGTCCCGCGGCTCGCCGCCGACCCGCACCTCGAACGGTCCCAGCACCCGGAGGTCCACCCCGCCCATGCCCGCCCCTCCGC
Organism: Amycolatopsis vancoresmycina; assembly: GCF_000716785.1. Lineage (GTDB taxonomy): Bacteria > Actinomycetota > Actinomycetes > Mycobacteriales > Pseudonocardiaceae > Amycolatopsis > Amycolatopsis vancoresmycina. Next base: position 963,016 of record NZ_JNYY01000001.1, on the reverse strand, counting down.
GCGCGGGTGTGGCGCGCGCTTCGGCGTACAAGAGCGACCGGCGCCGCCGGGGATACGTCCCACAGCGCGGTAATTCTCCGTCGACGAACTGTCGACGGATTGTCGATGGGCGCTGCGAGTCTCGGCGCTGCGGACCGGAGGGGTCCGCACCACCGGTTCTTCGGGAGGACGTCCATGAAACGCACGATTCGGGGTCTCGCACCGGTTCTCGCCGCCGCGGCGGCGGGGGCGGCCACGCTGTCGGGTGTCCCGGCGCAGGCGGCGCCGGCGCACTCCGCGGCGGTGCTGGAGGTGAAGAGCGCGACGTGGGGCCAGCTGCACGTCGGAGACTGCGAGCAGGACAACGGTACCATCGTGATCCGCTCGGACGGCACGGGCACCTGGAGCGCGACGACGCTGACCTTCCAGACGCACTCCGGCGACGTCTGGCACTCCAGCTTCGACTTCAAGACCACTGCGGGGACGCAGCTGTTCCACGCCGGCACGTTCGACAGCCCGCGGATGAACGACGGCAACCCGCCGCCGCGCTACCCGTGGAGCAAGCCCTTCACTTTCGACGCGTCGCTCTTCAGCGCTGTCGACATCTTCAAGACGATCCAGCACTCGAGCTGCTGAGGACGGGGTGAGAACCGCACTGGGTCACGGTCCGCCGGGACCCAGTGCGGTGCCCGCGACGGCCCCGCTGGGGCGGGGTTCCTTCAGCTCGACGAAGAAGGAGTGCGTCGGTGTCTCGCCGATGTTCTCGCCCGAGTGCTCCTGCGCGGCGACCCAGCGCACCGCGCCGGCCGGCAGGTCCACCCGCACCTCGCGGCCGCCGGCGGAGATCCGGCGGCGGAACGCGCTCAGCGTGAGCATCACCGTGTCCGGGTGCCGGTGCGGCGCGGTCCGGTCGCCCGGGCCGTCCCGGTATTCCAGGACCCGAACGCGCTCGTTTTCGAAGACCACCCGGTACAGCTCCGGGTTCGTGTCGGCCGGGTCACCGGTCATGGCCGCCTCCTTCGTGGGACTGGAGTACCATGATGGCATGGCAGTGCCGTATGAGTCCACGGGCCGGAGCAGGCAGAAGGGGCGGACCCGGGCCGCGCTGGTCGCCGCGGCCCACGAGCTGCTCGCCGAAGGCCGTTCGCCGACGGTCGAGGACGCGGCCGAGGCGGCCGGGATCTCCCGCACCACCGCCTACCGCTACTTCCCGAACCAGCGCGCGCTGCTGCTCGCCGCGTACCCGGAGATCCAGGACGACGCGGGCCTGCTGCCCGCGGACGCGCCGGCCGACCCCGCGGCCCGCCTCGCCCTGGTGATGCGCGCGTTCGTCGAGTTCACGCAGCGCTGGGAGCCGCAGCTGCGCGCGCAGCTGCGGCTGTCCTTGGAGCCCGGCGCGCCGCAACCGGTGCTGCGGCGCGGCCGGGCGATCCGCTGGATCGAGGAGGCCCTCGCCCCGCTCGCGGACACCCACCCCCACGTCGACGTGCACGGCCTCGCCGTGGCGATCCGGTCGGCGACGGGCATCGAGTCCCTGGTGTGGCTCACCGACATCGGCGGCCTCGACCGCGCTCAGGCGGCCGCGGTGCTCGCCGGCTCGGCGCAGGCCATCCTGCGCGCGGCGCTCGACCCGGTCACCTGATCAGGACTGTCGCGACGCAGGAATCGGTGCCGTTGTCGAACGTCGCCGCCGCGGTGCCTTCGGACGTGACCGGCACGGCGGTGGTCGAGGGCATCGTGAACGTGGTGCTCCCGGTGGTCGGCGCCGACTGCGAGTACACCGTCTGCGTCGTCGATCCGGTGCGGTAGGAAATCCGCAGGGACACCTTGCCCGCGACGTCGCCGATGTAGGGCCCCGACGTGGTGTACCCGCTGACGATGCGGTGGTAGCCGCCGGAGGTGTCGTACCGGAGGGTGAACGTGCCGCCGTAGCCGCCCGCATGGCAGACGGCCGTCCGCTGGACGATCGTCGCCGCCTGCGCCGGGGTCACCAGCACCGTCGCGCCGGCCAGCATCGCCGCCAGCCCGGCCTTCACCACAGTCTTCATCTTTCTTCCTCCCTCGTGTTCGCGCGTCATCCTGCCCGGTGCCGCTTCCGTCCCGCTTCCCTTCACGCGGTGGTGCGCACCAGCAGGACCGGGCAGGCGGCGTGGTGCAGCAGGGCCTGGCCGGTGGAGCCGAGCAGCAGGCCGGGGAACCCGCCGCGGCCGCGGTCGCCGAGGACCACGAGCTGGGCGGCGGTGCTGCGCTCGACGAGTTCCCGCCGCGGGTGGGCGTGCACCACGACCTGCTCGACCTCGACGTCACCGGTGTCGTGGGCCAGGACCCGCTCGCCGAGCAGCCGGCGCCCGGCCTCGGTGACGCACCGCGGGTCCCGGTGCGGCGGCGGGCTGTCGGCCCAGGCGTGCAGGACGACCAGCGGCGCCTGCCGCGCGCGGGCCTCGGCGACGGCGGCGGCCAGCACCCAGGCACCGGCTTCGCTGCCGTCGATGCCGGTGACGACCGGCCGGGCGGCGGCGCCGGGCTCGTCCCAGCTGTCCCCGCGGACGACGGCGGTGTCGCAGCGCGCGTGCGTGCCGACGGCCGCGGCGACCGAACCGGCGAGCAGGCTGGTGAGCCTGCCGTGCCCGGCCGACCCGACGACGAGCAGCGCGGCGTCCCGCGACGCCCCGATCAGCGCCTGCGCGGCACGGTCGGGATCGAGCCGGGCGGCGGCTGCGGGCACCCCTTGCGCGGCGGCGAGTTCCTGCGCGGTCCGCAGCGCCCGCCGCCCCCGGGCGCGCAGGGCGTCGACCATCTCCTCGGGCGGCGGGACGACTCCGCCGGCGACCAAGGCCGGCACGTCGAGGGCGTGCACGATTTCGAGCGGCGCGTCCCGCAGCCGCGCGGTCCGCGCCGCCCAGCGGACGGCATCGAGCGACTCGGCCGACCCGTCCACCCCGGTGACGATCGGCCCTCCGGCGGCGGTCATCCTCCAGACTGTAGGCCCGCCCGTGCCGCCCCGGGACCCCTAACCTGAACGGCCGACTCGCGCACCCGGAGGGTCGGCTCGCGTGCCTGGATGGACGACTCGCGTGCCTGGATGGACGACTCGCGTGCCTGGATGGACGACTCGGGCGGCCGTCGTGTCGTCCATCGCGGTACGCGTGTCGTCCGGCTGGGTACGCGTGTCGTCCGTTGGGGTGCGCGTGTCGTCCGGTCGCGGGCGGGGGCGGTGTCCGGCATGATCTGCGGCGTTGCCGAGCCGAGTCCGGAGGAGCCCGATGGCGGTGGTGGTCGTGACGGCGGCCGTGCTCGGGCTGCTCGTCGGGTCCTTCCTCAACGTCGTGATCCACCGGGTGCCGCGGGGTGAATCCGTCGTCCGGCCGCCGTCGCGGTGCCCGGACTGCGGGCAGGAAATCCGGGCGCGGCACAACGTGCCCGTCGTCGGCTGGCTCGTCCTGCGGGGCCGGTGCGCCGGCTGCGGGACCCGGATCAGCGTCCGGTACCCGCTGGTCGAGCTGGGCACCGCCGTGCTGTTCACGCTGCTGGCGCTGCGGTTCGGCCCGCCCGACCTGCCCGCCTTCCTGTACTTCGGCGCGATCGGGATCGCGCTCGCCCTGATCGACCTCGACTGCCGCCGCCTGCCGAACGCGATCGTGCTGCCGTCCTACCCGGTCCTCGCCGTCCTGCTGACCGCGTCGGCCGGGTACCGCGGCGACTGGTGGTCGCTGGCCCGCGCCGGGATCGGCGGGGCCGCCCTGTTCGCGTTCTACCTCGCGCTCGCGCTGGCCTACCCGGCCGGCATGGGCTTCGGCGACGTCCGGCTCGCGGGCATCCTCGGCGGCGTGCTCGGGTACGTGTCCTGGGCGGCGCTGCTGATCGGGGCGTTCGGCGGGTTCCTGCTCGGCGCGGTCGCCGGTGTCGTGGTTCTCGCGGCCGGGAAGGGCGGCCGCAAGACGGCGTTGCCGTTCGGGCCGTTCATGATCGCCGCCGCCCTCGTGGCGCTCTTCGCGGCCGGCCCGCTCGGCCAGGCCTACCAGCGGCTGACCGGCCTGACCTGAGCGGTCACCGGTTCCCCGACCAGCTCAGCACGGAGACCTGCCGCGCCCCCGCCACCGGGTTCGCCGGATCGCCGTCGACGTAGGCCACCCGCGCCCGGGCCACCGGCGTCCCGCCGGGTGCGCACGTCCCCGTGCCGGGACAGACGTAGGCGGACAGGTAGACGCCGAACACGAAGCCCGGCGAGTCGTCCGGGACCTCGATCACCGCGCCGGTGAACGTCACGCTGCCGGTTTCCTTCACCCACAACGACCGCGCGACGACGCCGAAGCGGAAGATCGGCTCGGTCGCGTTGTTCAGCGTGACGTCCAGGACGGCTTTCGGCGCGTACGTCGTTCCCTGCACGTAGAACCGGTTGCCGGAGTTGTTGAGGGCTGTCACCAGCGCGCACGCCGACGGGCTTGTGTACGGCAGCTGGGTGCAGCCGCTTTCCGCGCGCAGGGCGGGCGGGGTGTAGGCGAGGTCCAGCTGGACCGCGTCCACCAGTTCGGTGCCCTCGTGCTTGACGTTCACGGCGTAGCTCAGCTGGCCGCCGCCGAAGGTGCCGTCGTACACGGACTGGGCCAGCTGGCTCGTCACGTCGGTGACGTCGGTGGCGGCCGAGCCGTCGCTGGGGGCGGACAGGGTCAGCGGGATCGGCGCACCGCCCGCGGGGGTGAACTGCGCCGTGCGCGAATCCTTGCTCGCGCCGTGGTCGTTGCTGTGGGTCACCCGGATCTTCGCGGAGGTCAGGATCGTCCCGGCGGGCGGCGTCACGGCGGGGGAGAACGCGGTGGCGGTCAGGGTGGCGGTGCCGCCGCTCTTGCCGGGCGCGGCCCAGGTCGCCCCCGTGCTGTCCACTTTGGACAACGCGGCCGCGGTCCCGCCGGTGAAGTCCCCGGTCGCGGCGCCGGGCGTCAGGGTGCCCGTGACCGGCGCCTCCGCGCCCGAAGCCAGGCCGTACAGGGCGACCGGCGGCCGGTCCGCGCGGTAGCTGCCGCAGATCTCCACCTGGCCCGCCTTCACCGCCAGCCGGCTGTCGCCGCCGAAGACGAACTGGACGCCGGCCGCCTTGGCGTCGTCGATCGGGTTGTCGCAGGCGGCCGGGATCTTCGCCGGGACCGGCGGCTTGGCGATGATCCGCCCGCCGGCGTCCACCGGCGTGCCCGCGACCAGGTAGCCGTTGTCGACCGTCCACACGTCGTCGCCGCCGGGCAGCGACGGCGGCCGGAGCGCGGCGCTGTTGCGGAAGTCGAAGTAGTACGTGCCGGGCGTGAACCAGAACGTGCTGTCCTTGCACTTGCTGCTGGCCGACATCATCGCCGACAGCCCGGCCGCGTCGTCGTAGAACCCGGGCTGGAAGGTCACCAGCGAACCGGCCTTGGTGCACGGCGGCAGCGCCTGTCGCGGCGGAACGGAGGTCAGCGCGGGCGCGTAGCCGGGGTCCGCGCCGAGGTTCGAACCGCCGTAGCCGCACGCCGCCGCGGGCGTGCTGCGGATCGTGCCCGCGCAGGCGCCGCGGGCGTACACCGCGGTGTTGGTGTCGAGGGACCCGTTGACCACGTTGATGTTCGAGTTCGAATACACCACGCCGTGGACCCGGAACGAGGAACCGGTCGGCTGCTGGATGTTGAGCCCGTCCTCGCCGCCGGTGCCGAGGGTGAGGATCGCGCTGCCCGGCCGGTTGCACACGCTCAGGGACGGGCACTGGATCTGCACCTTCGCCGGATCCGCGGTGCACGACACGGCCGCCGCGCCGCCGCTGCCGAAGCCCGGCAGGCTCAGCGTGTCCGACGCGCCGAAGCAGTGCTCGCCGTCCGCACCGGTGAACGTGCTGTTGCGGATCGCGTTGATCCCGGCCTGCAGGGCGCCGTCGGCCGTGTAGGCGGACGCCGCCTGGTCGCGGAGGTTCACCGTGGTGCGGACGCTGGTGTCGGCGAAGGACAGCAGCGCCCCCAGCACCACCGCGATCACCGTGACCAGGATGAGCACCAGCGGCAGCGCGGCCCCGGTGTCGTCGTCCTTCCGCCGGCGGTTCATGTCTGCCTCCGTTGCCCGAACAGGGTGATGGGGTAGGGGTCGGCGTTGCGCGTGACGGCGGTGAAGGTGAGCTTCACCCACAGCGGCACGGCGGCGTCGGTGCACGCGCTCGCACAGGTGACCGCGGGCGTGGCGGGGTCGACGTTGTGCGCGACGACCGCGTCGGAAACCGGCGCCGCGGAGCCCACGCAACGCAGGCGGTGCAGCTCGGTCCCGGCCAGGTAGTAGGCGACGATCGCGGTGCGCCGGGTCGCGGACGGCGGGCTGGTGTCCCAGTCGTCCGACAGCAGCCGCACGAGCGAGACCGGCGTCGCGGCGGTGCCGCAGACCTGGCCGCCCGCGTTGTACGCCGCGTTCAGCTGGACCGACGGCGAGAACGGGACGGCCCCGCTCGCGACCAGGCCCGAGTAGTCGCGCAGCCCGGTCGCGGCGACGTCCTGGGCGAAGAACGCCGCGCTCTGCTGGGCGTCGTGGGAAACGGCCAGCCGCGCCGAGGTGGCATCGGTGTTGCGGATCGAAACGATCACCACGTTCGCGATCGGGGCGGCGACCACGCCCAGGATGACGACGACGATGAGCAGCTCGATGAGCGTGAACCCGGCGTCGGACCGGCGGCTCAGCACGGTGCCTCCCCGAGCCCGCACCGCTTGCGCACCACGACCTCCAGGCGTTCGCTCGCCCGCCCGTCGCCGCTGGCGACCTGCAGCGTCACCTGCTGCAGCCCGGTGTCGGTGCCGCAGGTCGCCGACCAGGCCGAGCCGGTCCAGTACTTCACCGAAGACACCGAGCTGGTGAACCCGGCGGGCACGGTGAACCCGGCCGGGGCGGCGTACTTCGCGGGCGCGGCGCAGGTGAAGTAGCCGCCCGCCATCACCTGGTTCTCGACCGCCTCGCCGAAGTCGCGCACACCGGCACCGGCCGTCGCCTGCTTGCGGTGGACGTCGGACATGAGGACGCCGACCCCGATCCCGCCGACGATCGCGAGCACGGCGACGCCCAGGATCGCGACCGCGACCAGCAGCTCGAGGAGGCTCTCACCCCGGTCGTCGCCGCCCATCAGACGTGCACCTGGCCGAAGATGCCGTACATCGCCGACACGAGCGCGACCGCCACGAACCCGACGACCAGGCCCATCACCACGATGACGGCGGGTTCGAACAGCGCGGTGAGCTTCTTCAGCCGGTAGTCCAGCTCGCTCTCGTAGTACTGGGCGGTGACCTCGAGCTGCGAGTCGAGGGTGCCGGTGTCCTCGCCGACGCGGATCATCTGCGCGGCGGTCACCGGGAACAGCCCGGAGCCGGTGAGCGGCCGGGCCAGGCCCTCGCCGTTGAGCACCGCCTGCGCGACCCGGGTCAGCGCCCGCATGAACACGCGGTTGCGCAGCGAGTCGGTCGCGACCCGCAGGGCCTCCGGCAGCGGCACCCCGGCGCTCACCATGGACGACAGGATCCGGCAGAACCGCTCGACCAGCGCGTGCCGCACGGTCGGGCCGATCGCCGGGACGGCGAGCAGCGCCCGGTCGCGGGCGTACCGGCCGCCGGGCGTGCGCACGGCGAGGACGTACAACGCGATCGAGGTGACCAGCCCGGCCAGCAACGCCCACCACCACTGGCCCAGGAAGTCCGTGAGGGCCAGCAGCATCCGCGTCGGCAACGGCAGTTTCGCATTCAGGCTGGCGAAGAACGTCTTGAACCGCGGCAGCACGAAGGTGGCGAGCACGACGACGGTGACGACCGACATCAGCGCGATCATCGCCGGGTAGATCAGCGCGGCCTTGATCTTGCGCCGGGCTTCGAGGTCGCGCTCGAGGTAGTCGGCCAGCTGGTCGAGGACGACGTCGAGCTGCCCGGTGAGCTCCGCCGAACGCAGGATCTCGCGGTAGAACTCGGGGAAGATCTTCGGGTGCCGGTCGATGCGGTCCGACAGCCGGTCGCCGCCGCGCAGGCCCTGCTCGACGTCCCGCAGCATCCGGGCCACCGAGGAGTTCGCGGCCTCGTCGCCGAGGATGCGGACCGCGTCGATGAGCGGCAGCCCGGCCCGGACGAACGCGCCGAGCTGCCGCGAGAGGTGCATGACGACCTCGCGCTTGACCCGCGGCGCGGTCAGCTCCAGGCTCAGCACGCTCTTCTTCTCGGTGACCTCGATGTCCCGCAGCTCACGCTCGTACAGCGCGAGGACGGCGGAATCGGCGTCGGCGGCCTTCTGCACCCCGCGGGTGCGCTGCCCGTCCGGGCCGGTGGCGACGTAGGCGTACCGGTTCATCGCGCCCCTCCGGTGAGGTAGATCGACCGCAGCACCTCGGCCGGGGTGGTGACGCCCTCGGCGACCAGCCGCAGGGCCTCGTCCTGCAGCGTCCGCATGCCCTCCTTGCGGGCCAGTTCGTGCACCTCGCGGTGCGGCGCGCTTTCCAGCACCAGCGTCCGGATCCCGTCGCTGACCGGCATCAGCTCGTAGACGCCGGTGCGGTCGAGGAAGCCGGTCTGCGCGCAGAAGTTGCAGCCGGCGCCGCGGACGAACCCGCCGGCCGGCCCGTCCGCGCCCAGGGCGTCCAAAAAGGACATCTCCTCGGCGGTAGGCTGGTAGTACTCGCTGCAGCGCGCGCAGATCCGCCGCACGAGCCGCTGGGCGAGCACCGCGGTGACCGACGACGCCACGAGGAAGTTCTCGATCCCCATGTCCAGCAGCCGGTGCAGCGCCGACGCGGCGTCGGTCGCGTGCAGCGACGAGAGCACGAAGTGCCCGGTGAGCGCGGATTGCACGGCGATCCGCGCGGTGTCGACGTCCCGGACCTCGCCGACCAGGATGACGTCCGGGTCCTGCCGCAGGATCGACTTCAGGCCGTCGGCGAAGGTGACGCCGGTCTGCTCGTTGATCTGGATCTGGTTGATCGAGGACATGGTGTACTCCACCGGGTCCTCGATGGTCATGATGTTGCGCTCGCGGCTGTCGAGCTCGCCCAGCGAGCCGTACAACGTCGTGGTCTTGCCGCTGCCGGTCGGCCCGGCGCAGATCACCATGCCGTAGGGCGACTGCAGCACCGCCGAGTACCGCGCGGCCATCTCCTCGGGCATGCCCAGCTGCGGCAGCCGGAACAGCGGACGGCTCTTGTCCAGCAGCCGCAGCACGACCTTCTCGCCGCCGACGACCGGCGTGCTCGCCACCCGGATGTCTACCGGCCGGTCCTCGACGTCCATGCTGATCTGGCCGTCCTGCGGGCGGCGGCGCTCGACGATGTTCATCCCGGCGAGGATCTTGATCCGGCTGGTCACCGCCGGCCCCATCGAGCCGGGCAGGTCGAGGACGTCGTGCAGGACGCCGTCGATCCGGTAGCGGACGCGGATCCGCTCGGCCTGCGGCTCGACGTGGATGTCGGAGGCCCGGTCGCGCAGCGCCTGCTTGATCATCAGCGCGACGACGTGCACGACCGGCGCGTCGTCGTTCGCCGTGGCCGGCGCTTCGGCGCGGGCGGCGTCCCGGCGGAGGGCGTCCCGGGCCTCGAACGCCTTGACCTGCTGGTCGACGCCGGTGAGCGCGCGGTAGGTGCGGCCGATGGTGGCCAGGATGTCCGCACGGGCGGCGACGGCGACGGTCACCGGGCGGCCGAGCGCCGCCTGCAGCGCCGGGGCGGTGGCCGCATCGGCCACCGCGACCAGCACGGCGTCCTCGCGGACGGCCAGGGGGATCGCGCAGAGCTCGCGGGCCTTCGCCTCGCCGAGCAGGTCGGCGGCGGCGCGGTCCGGGGTCACCGTGCGGAGGTCGACGGTGCGGGGCTGGGTGCGGAGTCTCATGCCGGCACGCTCCGGGGCCGAGGCCGCGGGTCGATGTCCTGCGGGTGCATGCTGCGGGCGGCCGCCTCGGCGGGGGAGACCAGCCCGGCGGCGACGAGCGCGGACAGGGACTGCTCCAGCGTCACCATGCCTTCGCGGCGGCCGGTCACCAGCGCGTTGCGCAGCTGGTGCGGCTTGCCCTCCTTGATGAGGTTCCGGACGGCGGTGTTCGCGACCAGGACCTCGAAGGCGGCGACGAGCCCGCCGCCGACGCGGGGCAGCAGGCGCTGGTAGACGATCCCGGTGAGCGCGGCGGCGAGCTGGACGCGCACCTGTTCCTGCTGTCCCGCCGGGAAGACGTCGATCATCCGCGCCAGGGACTGCGCGGTGTCGTTGGTGTGCAGCGTGGCGAAGACGAGGTGCCCGGTCTCGGCGATGGTGAGGGCGAAGCGGATCGACTCGAGGTCCCGCATTTCGCCGACCAGCAGGACGTCGGGGTCTTCCCGCAGCGCGCTGCGCAGCGCCGCGGGGAAGGATTCGGTGTCGGTGCCGACCTCGCGCTGGTTGACCGCGGACCGCCGGTGTTCGTGGACGTACTCGATCGGGTCCTCGACGGTGAGGATGTGGCAGGCGCGTTCGGAGTTGATCCGGTCGATGACGGCGGCGAGCGTGGTCGACTTCCCGGAGCCGGTCGGCCCGGTGACGAGCACCAGGCCCTGGTGACGGCGGGCGAAGTCGGCCAGGACGGGCGGCAGGCCGAGGTCGGCCATGCCGGGGATCCGGCGCGGGATCATTCGCAGCGCGACGACGGTCTCGCCGCGCTGGGTGAAGGCGTTCCCGCGGACGCGGGCTTCGTCGCGCCAGCCGAAGGAGAAGTCGAATTCGTGGCTGGTGCGCCAGGCGAGGGCCTGGTCGTCGGTGAGGAGCTCGGCGAGCAGCGCGCGGGTGTCCTCACCGGTGAGGACGGGGTGGCCGGGGACCGCGGAGAGGTCGCCGTGCACGCGCAGCTGGGGCGGCAGTCCGGCGGTGAGCAGCAGGTCGGTGCCACGCGCCTGCCACAGCGCCTCGAGCAGGCCGTCGACGCGGCTGCCGATCTGGGTGGGCATGGGATCCTCCGAGGCGAGGTGGTCCGTGGAGGCGGGTCGCCCCGCCCCCACGGGACTTCAGTGGGTGCAGGCGCCGGCGGCCTTGACGACGCCGGAGGCGATGGTGATCGTGTAGCCGTTGGTGGTCGACGGTTCGTCCTTCAGGTAGCCGGCGGTCTTCAGCGTGGCCGGGTCGGCGGCGTAGCCACCGGTCTTGGCGTAGTAGGCCTCGTTGGCGGTCTCGACGCTCTTCCAGTCGGCGTTGCACGCGGCGGCCTTGCCGTCGCCGTTGAACGCCTGCACGGCGAACACGACGACCCCGGCGAGCACCCCGAGGATCACGACGACGATGAGCAGTTCGATGAGGGTGAAGCCGTCCTCGTTCGCGCGGGCGGCACGCAGTCTTTCCAGCATGGTGATTTCCTTTGCGTTGCAGGGGTTTCAGGGGTGTTCCGGAGTCAGCAGACACGCACCTCCCCGGACCGGAGCCGCCAGGTTCCGGCGACTGAGCGCACGCTCAGGTAGGCGGCCTGGTTGTTGCCGGGCAGCGGGATGGTCGCCGACAGCGCGGTGGTGGTGGCGGCCACCGCCGGGCTGGCGTTGTTCGGCGTGGTCGACGAGAGCACTTCGAACTTCGGTGGCAGGAAGGTGCTCGGGTAGGTCCAGGTGACCGTCGCCGTGGGGTCGGTGCCGCCGCTTCGGTTGCACTTCACGTTCGAAGTCGTCGGGGTGTCCGGCGCCTTCAGCGGCAGCGCGGCGGCGGAGGCCGTGCCGGCGCCGGACTTGAGCCAGGCCGCTTCCGCCTTGGCCGCGCCGACCGCGACCAGGCCGCTGATCACCGTGGTCCACGAGGCCGCCACCAGCACCGCCGCGAAGACCACCCGGGGGGTGCTCATCCGCTCACCACCGTGACCGTCACCGGGATCGCGAACAGCGCGCCCTGGCAGCCGTCGTCGGCGGCTGTGCTCATCGAGACCGCGTTCGCCAGGGTGAGGGTCGTGCTTCCGTTGGCGGGCACGGTGTTCCCGGTCGTGGGTGTCTGCGTTGCGAAGCTCACGCCGGTCGTCGTGCAGGTTCCGGTGCCGCCGGACCCGGTCGGTGTCCCGTTCGCAGCGACGGAGGTGACCTTGACCGGGTACGGATTGGGGTTGTTCACCAGGATCTTGGCGTCCCCGGCCGGGCCGCCGGGGTAGAGCAGGCCGCCGGCGAAGGCCGAGGCGGGCACCGCCCCGGTCGTCGGGGCCGACGCGGTGCCGGCCTTCGCGTTCGCGGCGCCCGAACCGGAGCTCGTCCACGCCGCGACGGCGATCCCGCCGCCCAGCGTCGCGCCGACCACCGTGGTGACCACGAGCACGCGGCGCAGGGTCGGGTTCTTCATGGCTTGACCGCCGTTCCTGTGTACGTCAACGGGAAGGTGACCGACCGGCACGCGTCGGGCGCGCCGGGCAGCATGTGGCTGGTGAGCGGGACGTCGGCGGTGCCGTTGCCGGCCACCGTCACCGGCCGGGGGAGTGCGTCGACCCGCACCGACGACGCCGGGCAGGCCGGGACCGGCTTGCCGCGGCCGTCGACGGGCTTGCCGACGTCGGCCGTCACGGTCTGGACGAGGATCGGGAAGTTCTCCGCGTTGGCCAGCCGGATCCACCGCGTCCCGGTCGCGCCGGGGAACAACGCGGTGGCCCGGCCGGGCACGTCGGCGATGCCGAACGGCTTGATGCCGTTGCCGTTCGCGGTGCTCGCGACCGGCGCGGGGCCGATCGCGAACCACGTCACCACGACGGCCGCGAGCGCGCCGGCCGGAACCGCGATCCGCCACCTGGACATCGGGGCGCCGTCTGGTGCGGGTCAGGCGGACGCGAGGGTGGCGGTGAGCGGCAGCACGAAGGTCTGGCTCTTGCAGGCGTCGGTGGCGCCGCTGCTCATCGTCGCGTGCAGGGTGTACGTGCCGCTGCCCTTGGCCGCGATGGTGCCGGTGGTGCTCGAGGGCGCCGGGCTGGTGACGGTGCCGGCGGCGCAGCCGTTGACCGCGTCCGAGGAGCCCGCGCTGATCGAGGTGACGACGACGGGGTAGTCGTTGGGGTTGTTGATGGTGACGGTGAAGTCGGTGCCGCCGCCCGGGTAGAGCGCGGTGCCCGAGCCGGCGGGCGTGATCGTCGAGTTGACCGACGTGGTCGAGGAGACCGAGCCGGTGCCGGCGCCGGAGCTGGACCAGGCCGCGTAGGCGACACCGGCGACGACGACCACACCGGCGGCGCCGAGGACGACCGCGGACCGCTTGCTGATCTTGCGCATGAGTTCACTCCTGAAAGCTGTTTCACCGGGAAGGCCGCAGCCCGGGGATGGCTCCGGCTGGTCCGAGCGGACCGTCACGAAGAGTGTGCGAATTCCGCGGCGACCTTCTCCCCGGGCGACCGGCCTGACTGCGAAGGTCCGAGGTCCCTTGTCTTCGGCGGAGCGGCGTGTTACGCGCGCGTGATCGCGTCGAAGCGACGGCGTTTCACTCCGGAAAAGTTCCGATGCGGGACCGTGACCTGCGGCTTTTCCGACCCGATCGGCCGAATGGCGGAGACCGTCCCGTGACCTTCCCGTCGGTGCTCGCCGGTGCCGGGCAGCCTCGGTTCCGGGATCGACCCGTCGCAATTCTTCGATTGATGAGTTACTGGGAGTAGTATTTGAACGTGTTCAAGTATGCCGGTACCCTGGGCGCAGGGCGGGAATCGGAGGGGTGGCATGAAGATCGTGATTCCGGGCGGGACCGGGCATCTGGGGCGGGTGCTGAGCCGGGCGCTGGCCGGGCAGGGGCACGACGTCGTCGTGCTGACGCGGCGGGAGGCGCGGCCGGAGCCGGGGGTGCGGCACGTCCGCTGGGACGGCCGCGGCCCGGGCCCCTGGACGGCGGAGGTCGACGGCAGCGACGTCGTGCTGAACCTGGCCGGCCGGTCGGTGAACTGCCGCTACACCCGGGCGAACCTGCGGGAGATGCGGAACTCGCGCGTCGACTCGGCGCGCGTGGTCGGCGGCGCGATCGCCCGCGCGGCGCGGCCGCCGCGGGTCTGGCTGCAGATGAGCACGGCGACGATCTACGTGCACACGTCGGGCCCGCCGAACGACGAAGCGACCGGCGTCCTCGGCGGGGACGAGCCGGACGTCCCCGCGTACTGGGCGTACAGCGTCGACATCGCGAAGGCATGGGAGCGCGAGCAGCACTTGGCGGCGACCCCGCACACGCGGAAGGTCGCGCTGCGCACGGCGATGGTGATGAGCCCGGAGCCGGGCGGCGCGTTCGCGATGCTGCTGCGCCTGGCCAGGCTGGGCCTGGGCGGCCCGGTGGCGGGTGGCGCCCAGTACCTGTCCTGGATCCACGACGCCGACCTGGTCCGCGCGATCGGGTTCCTCATCGAGCGCGAAGACGTCGGCGGCCCGGTGAACCTGGCGGCCCCGGAACCGTTGCCCTACCGCGACTTCCTCCGGACGCTCCGCGCGGCGGCGGGAATCCCGGTGGGCCTGCCGGCGGCGAAGTGGATGGCGGAGATCGGGGCGTTCGTGCTCCGCAGCGACACGGAGCTGCTGCTCAAGAGCCGCCGGGTGATCCCGGGCAAGCTCGCCGACGCGGGTTTCGAGTTCACCTACCCGGAATGGCCCGCCGCGGCGGCGGACCTGGTGCGCCAGTCCCGAGGCACCCTGGCCCCGGCCCCCTGAACCGACCGTCCGGGTACGCGAGCCGACCGTCCGGGCGGGTCCACACAGGACGGTCAGCCCAGGTCGGCGTTGTCCCGCAGCCGTCGCAGCATCAGGGCCAGGTGCAGCCGGAACCGGCCCGCTGGGGAATCCACCTCGAAGCCCAGCACCGCCTCCGCGCGGGCCAGGCGGGCCGGCATCGTGCTGTGGTGCCGGTGCAGGACCGCCGCCGCCTTGCGCGCCGAACCCGTGGCGCACAACGCGTCCAGCGCCGCCAGCGTGTCCGGGCCGTGGTGCTCCGCCGCCAGGCTGTCGAGCCCGCGGACGTCGGGCAGGTCCGCCAGCTCCGGCGGGCTCAGCTTGTCCGCCAGTGCCGCCAGGCCGCCCAGCCGCTCCCACCACACCACCGGCTCCGCCGCCGACGTGAACCGCAGGGCCGTGCGGGCCGCCGCCCAGGACCGGGGTGCCTCGATGGCCGGTCCCTCCGGGCCGATGCCCGCGCGGGCGCCGTCCGGCACCGTGGCCGCGTCGCCCGGCAGCAGGACCACCCGCACCCCGCCCAGCCGCGCCGAGCGGCCCGCGAGTGCGTCGACGCCGGTGCCCGCCAGCACGCGCAACCGGGTCGCCGGGCCGAAACCCAGCAGGTGCAGGGCCCGTGACCGCTCCACCGCGCCGGCGTCCGCGGACAGCGCCAGCTCGACCAGCGCCGGGTCCCCGAGCTCGGGCCGCGGCACGCCGGAGTGCTCCAGCAGGATCGCGGTCGCGATCGCGAACCGTTCCAGGAGCATGTCGTCGAGCGGGACCGGCTCGCCCGCCCGGGCCACCCACACGACCACGCCGCCTTCCAGCGGCCGCACCGCCGCCCCCGCGGGCGCCGCGCCCGGTGTCACGACGCCGGTCCCCGGGGCCGCGCGCAGTGACAGCCCCTGGCCGGGCGCGTGCACGCCGACCGGGCAGCCGGCGAGGTCCGCGGTGCTGCGCACCAGGGCGTCGAGACCGGCGCGGCCGGCGATCAGGCGGTCGAAGAACCCGATCACCCGCACGGCGTTCTCGGCGTCGGCGTCGAGCCCGGACAGCCTCAGCAGCAGCCCTTTCATCCCGCCACGATAGGCGCGCCCGCCGCCGGATGGCGAGGATCGGCCGGGCAACGCCCGCCGGGTGGCGGTGGCCGGGGTCGCGCCGGGCGGCCGATGATCGGACCATGACCTACGCGATCGATCCCGAGCTCCTGCCCTGGCTGGACATGCTCCCGGCCGTGACCCTCACCGACGACGGCCTGCCGGCCGCGCGGGCCTCGATGGCGCAGCTGGCCGAAGTGCTGCCGGCCTACGAACCGGCCCAGCCCATCGACGTCCGCGACACCGCCGTGCCCGGGCCGTCCGACGCCCCGGACGTCCCCGTCCGCGTCTACGCGCCGGCGAACCGCACCGCGCCGGCCCCCGGCTTGCTCTACATCCACGGCGGCGGCTTCATCATGGGCGACCTGGACACCTTCGACGCGCACCTGCTGCGCCTGGTCGACGAACTCGGGATCGTGATCGTGTCGGTCGACTACCGGCTGGCCCCCGAGCACCCGTTCCCGGCGCCGGTCGAGGACTGCTACGCGGCCCTGAACTGGGTCGCGGCGAAGGCGGACGAGCTGGGCATCGACCCGGCCCGGCTCGGCGTGGCCGGCGAAAGCGCGGGCGGCGGGCTCGCCGCGGCGGTCGCCCTGCTGGCCCGCGACCGCGGCGGCCCGGCGCTGTGCTTCCAGTACCTCGGCATCCCGGAGCTGGACGACCGGCTCGACACGCCGTCGATGCGCGCCTACACCGACACGCCGATCTGGAACCGGCCGAACGCGGTCTTCAGCTGGACGAGCTACCTCGGCGCGGAACCGGGCGGCGACGGCGTCTCGCCCTACGCCGCGCCGTCGCGCGCCACCGACCTGGCCGGCCTGCCGCCGGCGCTCGTGACGACCTGCCAGTTCGACCCCCTGCGCGACGAAGGCATCGACTACGCACAGCGGCTGGCCCACGCCGGCGTGCCGGTCGACCTGCGCCACTACCCGGGCACCTTCCACGGCTCCTCGATGGTCGAGGCGGCGGCGGTCTCCCGCCGCATGTTCGCCGACGAGCTCGACGCACTGCGGCGCGGCCTCGGCATCGCGGACTGAGCGGGAGCGGCCACCGCGCCGGATACCGCCGCCACCAGTGCGGCGCCCACGGCCGCGGAACCCCAGCCGCGCTCGGGCGTTGCCCGGCCTCGGGGCCGCCGACGCCGCACTGGGCCGGGACGCGGCCCGCCACCTGCGCGCGGGCCGCGCCTTCCACGACGAACTGGGCCTTCCCGGCCCGGTTCCCCGGACCGTCAGCCGGCCGGGCTGACGTCGATCAGCACCTTTCCGGTGATCCCCTCTTCGGACGCAGCATGCGCCTTCGCCGTTTCGGCAAGGGAAAACCGGTGCACCGGCACGCCGTGGTCCTCGCCGAGCCGCAGCGCGCCGTCGGCGAAGGCCGCGGTGACGTCCTCGGCGCCGGCGCGCAGCTTGTCCTCGCCCACCGTGTAGAGCACCAGGAACTGGTACCGCGCGTTCAGCCACAGCGCCGGACCGAAGTCCAGGGCGACGGTGCCGGTGCCCCGGTCGTCGCCGTAGGCCGCGACCGTGCCGCGGGGCCGCAGCACCTCCGTGTGCAGCTTTGCGTTGACCCCCGCGGCGACCTCGACCACCACGTCGACGCCGTCGGGCGCGACCTCGCGGATGCGGGCGCCGAGCTCCGGGTCGGGGTAGCGGACCACGTGCTGGGCGCCCGCCGCGCGGGCGAGCGCGGCCTTTTCGTCGCTGCTGACCGTCGCGACCACCGTCGCCCCGGCCCAGCGGGCGAGCTGGATTGCCGCGTTGCCGACCGCGCCGGCGCCGCCGCTGACCAGCACCGTGCGGCCGTCGAGCGCGCCGGGGGCGAGCCGGGACGGCCCGTCTTCGGCGACGGTGAGCGCCCGGTGCGCGGTCAGCGCCGGGACGCCGAAGCCGGCTCCCTCGTCGAAGCCGGTGCCGTCGGGCAGGCGGACGAGCTTCGCCGCCGGGAGCACGGTGTACTCCTGCGCGGTGCCGGACAGCGGCCCGTACGCGCCGGCGATGACCGTCCACACGCGGTCGCCGGGTGCGAAGCCGGTGACGTCCGGGCCGACCGCGTCGACCACGCCCGCCCCGTCCTGGTTGGGCACGGTTTCCGGCACCTCGGCCCCGGGTTCGGCGCGGAGGCCGCTGCGGGCCTTCCAGTCGGTCGGGTTGACCGCGGAGACGACGATCCGGACGCGGACTTCGCCGGGGCCCGGGTCCGCGGCGGGCCGCTCGGTGAGCGTCAGGACCTCGGGTCCGCCGTGGCGGCGGTAGACGACTGCTTTCATGCCCGGTGCAATCACGGGCGTCCCCGGCTTATTCCCGGCCGCACCGGGAATTCGGCCCGTGAAATGCCTTTTTCACCGCCGTCGAAAAGGGGAAATCGGCGCCGCGCGGGTGATCCCCCGGCCGGGCGATTTTCCGGGCCGGTCCCAGCGGAATCGCCGGGCGTCGCAGAAACTGGGCGCGTGGGAGAGGAAAAGCGCACGCCGGGGGATGAGCGGCCGAAGCGCGACGATGGTGAGCCGACGCCGATCTTCGACGCGGTGTTCAATGCGACGCGCGCGAAGGCGAATACGCCGGAACCGGCGGGCGAGCCGGGCAAAACCGCGCGGTGAGCCGGCCCGCGGACCACGACGTGCAGCACTTCGTTCGACGTCCGCAGCGAACATGTAGCATCCGGGTGCCCGTGCACCCGCGCTCGAGGAGTCACTTTTGCCCGGTGTCGTGAACAGCATGATCGCCGCCGAGTACGCGGCGGGCGCGTCCATCTCGGAGCTGGCCGAGCGCTGGGGGATCGACCCCCGGCAGGTCGTCGAGCGGATCTCGGCGGCCGCCCGCTCCTGAGCGCCCGGCTCAGATCGCCCGTTCCCCCTTGCCCAGCACGACGATGCCGCCCTCGCTGACGTGGTAGTGCCCGCGGTCGCGGGCCAGGTCGACGCCGATGTGCGCGCCGGGTGGCACCACGACGTTCTTGTCCAGGATCGCCCGCCGCACCACCGCGCCGCGGCCGACGCGGGCGCCGTCCAGCAGCACCGAGCCCTGCACCACCGCGCCCTGTTCGACGATGACGTCGGGGGAGAGCACCGAGTCGACGACCTGCGCGCCGGAGATGATGCAGCCGTTGCTGACGATCGACTGGTTCGCCGAGCCGCCTTCGACGAACTTCGCCGCCGCCCGCTGGCCGGGGTGGGCGAGGATCGGCCACCGCCGGTTGTAGAGGTTGAAGATCGGGTGCGTCGAAATGAGGTCGACGTGCGCCTCGTAGTAGCTGTCGATGGTGCCGACGTCGCGCCAGTAGCCGTGGTCGCGCTCGGTTTCGCCGGGCACGACGTTCGTGTTGAAGTCGTAGACGGCGGCCTCGCCCGATTTGACCAGCGCCGGGATGATGTCGCGGCCCATGTCGTGGTGCGAGGCAGCGTTTTCCGCGTCGGCGTAGAGGGCCTCCAGCATCACCTTCGTGGTGAAGATATAGTTCCCCATCGACACGTACGCCTCTTCGGGGGAGTCCGGCAGGCCCGGCGGGTCCGCGGGCTTCTCCATGAACGCGTCGATCATGAGCCCGTCGGTGGTCCGGATGACCCCGAACGAGCTCGCCTCCTTCCGCGGCACGCGGATGCCGGCGACCGTGACCCCCGCGCCGGAGGCGACGTGCGCCTCCAGCATCTGCCGCGGGTCCATCCGGTAGATGTTGTCCGCGCCGAACACCGCGATGTACTCGGGGTTCTCGTCGTGGACCAGGTTGAGGCTCTGGTGGATGGCGTCGGCGCTGCCCTGGTACCAGCGCGGGCCGAGCCGCTGCTGCGCCGGCACCGGCGTGACGTACTCGCCGGTCAGCGACGACAGCCGCCAGGTCGTCGAGATGTGCCGGTCGAGCGAGTGCGACTTGTACTGCGTCAGCACGCACAGTCGCCGGATGCCGCCGTGCACGAGGTTGGAGAGCACGAAGTCGATCAGCCGGTGCGTGCCGCCGAAGGGCACCGCCGGTTTCGCCCGGTCCGCCGTCAGCGGCATCAGGCGCTTGCCCTCGCCGCCCGCGAGCACGATGCCCAGGACATGGCATTCGCTGTTCACAGCGACCTCCCGCACGCTTCGTAGAGGGCGACCGTCCGCTCGGCGATCGCCTTCCAGCCGAACTCGCCGACCGCGCGCTCGCGGCCGGCGGTGCCCATCGCGGCGGCCCGGTCCGGGGAGCCCACCACCTCGTTCAGCGCGGCGGCCAGGCCCGCCTCGAACGCCTTCGCGTCCTGTTCGTCGTAGTGCACCAGCAGCCCGGTCCGGCCGTCGTCGACGACCTCGGGGATGCCGCCGACGTCGCTGGCCACCACCGGCGTGCCGCACGCCATCGCCTCGAGGTTCACGATCCCGAGCGGCTCGTAGACCGACGGGCAGGCGAACACCGCGGCGTGGGTCAGCAGCTGCACGACCTCGTCGCGGGGCAGCATCTCCGGGATCCAGCGGACGCCGGTGCGCGTCTTCTCCAGCTCGGCGACCAGGCCGCGGAACTCCGCGTCGAGCTCGGGGGTGTCGGCGCCGCCCGCGCACAGCACCAGCTGGACGCCCGGGTCGAGCTCCGCGCCGGCGCGGACGAGGTGCGGGACGCCCTTCTGCCGGGTGATCCGGCCGACGAACAGCACGTACGGCCGGTCCGGGTCGATCCCGTGCTTGGCCAGTGCCTCGGTGCCCGGGTCGGGGCGGTAGAGGGTGGTGTCGATGCCGTTGTGGATCACGTGCACGCGCTCGGGCGGCACCGCGGGGTAGGCGGCGAGGACGTCCCGGCGCATGCCGCCGCTGACCGCGACGATCGCGTCGGCGGCCTCGTAGGCCTCGCGCTCGATCCAGGAGGAGACGCGGTAGCCGCCGCCGAGCTGCTCGGCCTTCCACGGCCGCAACGGCTCCAGCGAGTGCGCGGTGACGACGTGCGGGATGCCGTGCGTCAGCTTCGCCAGGTGGCCGGCGAGGTTCGCGTACCAGGTGTGGCTGTGCGCGAGGTCGTGTCCTTCGAGGGCGTTCGCCATGGACACGGCGATGTCCATGGTCGTGAACGCGGGCTGCCGGTAGCCGTGCGGATCGGTGTGCCCGGTCGCGCCGGGGCGGTCGGCGCCCCAGCAGTGGACGTCGAGATCGACCAGCGGCCGCAACTCCCGGGCGAGGAACTCAACGTGGACCCCGGCGCCGCCGTAGACCTCCGGCGGGTATTCGCGGGTGAGCAGGCCGACCTTCATGATGCGAACCCTATGGCCTTTCCCGGCCGCGGCGCAGTCTGGCGTCCAGGGGAATCTCGCGAGTTTTCCGTCACGGCCCCGGCGTGAGGGTGAAGTGGCCGTCGCCCTTCGCCGCGGACCGGACCGGCCAGCTGTCCGGTCCGGTCGCCGGACCCGAGCCGTACTGCAGCCGGTAGTCCGCCCGCCGCGGTGCCAGTGACGGGTCCAGCCAGTGGTAGTTGATCCGCAGCGCCAGGCTCATCAGCGGGTTCGCCAGTTCGATCCGCTTCCGGATCAGCTCGACGGCGTGGCCGCGGTCGGAGAACTCGTCGATGATCGCGCACTCGCAGAAGTAGGCGAGGGTGCCGATCTCACCGGGGCCGGCGACGCTGGCGCCGTGCAGCCGGGCGCCCAGTTCGGTGCCGACGCGCGCGTAGTCCCGGGCGCTCGCCCAGTTCCCGAAGACCACCGGCGACGGCCACGGCAGCCCCTGCGCGGCGTCGACCGCGGCGGCGCTCAGCGCGAGCACGCCGGTGAGGCCGAGGGCGAGCACCGGCGGCCCGGTCCGCCACGCCGTCCGCTCGCGCGCCTGGGCGTACCAGGTGCCGCAGGCGGCGACGGCGAACGTGCTCGCCGCCGTCACCGGGGCGACGTAGTACCAGTGGAACGGGCCGACACCGAGGAACGAGTAGGCGACGTAGTGCAGGATCCCGCCGCCGGCCAGGGCGGCGACCGGGCCGAGCGCGGGGAACTCCGGCCACCGCACGGCGAACCGCGCCGCGGCCCACGCGGCGAGCGCGACCACCCCGGCCAGTGCGGGCAGGAACGACACGAGCACGGTGACCGGCCAGCCGAGGTAGTACATCATCGGCCCGGTGCCGTAGCTCCACGGCGCGAACACCCCGGCCTGGAGCTGCTTGATCACGAGCGTGTCGGGCACGAACGAGCCGAAGGCGAGCCAGCTCACCAGGAACCACGGCGCGGCCGTGAGCGCGGTCAGCCCGGCGGCGGCCCGCCACCGGCGCCGGATCGCCGGCGTGCTCACCCCGATCACCACGACGAACACGACGAGGTCGAGCCGGGTGAGCACGGCGAGGCCGCCCGCGACGCCGAACCAGGCCGGCCTGCCCTCGAGCGCGCAGACCGTGAGCGCCAGCAGCACGACCGGGATCAGCAGCACCTCGAGCCCGATCGCGGACAGCACGAACGGGTTGACCAGCACCAGCGCGACGCCGATCACCCCGGCCGCGGGCGGCAGCGCGAGCACCCGGCCGATGCGCTGCCACGCCCAGCCGAGCCCGGCCCCGGACAGGACGGTGAGGACGCCGAGCGCGACGACCGGGTGCGGGCCGCCCGCCACCCGCGTCACCAGGGTCAGCGCGGCGAGCAGCAGCACGTTCAGGGGAGAGGTCGCCGCGTTGGCGGGCGAGCCGGGGATGATGCCCCATTCGCCGTGCACGGCGAGGTTCTTGGCGTACGCCAGGGTGATGTAACCGTCGTCGGTGAGACTGGTCCGGACCAGGAGGAAAACGGCGGCGCCCAGCACCGCTCCGAAGGCAGCGGGGAGCCACCGGCCCCGCGTGTTCGTCCGTTCCGCGTTCGTTACCGCCAGCAACCTGCCTACCTCGTCATGCGGGACTTCACCCGATCGTGGCATGTGCCGCGTGGGTTCGCAGTACGGCGAGTGAGCGTTGCCGCGCGTTCAGGGCCGGGCGGGGACCCGGACCGCGGCGACGGCCGCATGCGCCGCGTCGAGCGCGGAGTGCAGCGGCAGCGACCGGTCCAGGCCGAGGAGCTGGAGGGGCCGGGCGACCGCGGTCTCGCCGGCGGCGATGGCGAAGGCGACGTCGTGCGCGGCCGCGTCGCGGAAGACCTCGGCCAGCACGGTGAAGACGGTCGAATCGCAGAACGTGGTGCCGGTGAGGTCGGCGACGACCCCGCGGGCGCCGGCGCGGACGGGCTCCAGCAGTGCGTCGCGGAGCCGGGCCGCGCTGCCGAGGTCGAGCTCGCCGGCGCACCGGACGGTCGTGATGCCGGTGCCGGTCGTGGTGGTGATCCGGGGCGCGGTGCGGTGGTCGGTCATCGGTTCTCCTCCTCGGGCGCCTAGCGGTTAATACCCACCACGGCGTGGGATCACTCGTCCGGTGGAGGTCGGCGCACTGCGACATCCGAGGGAAGGCGATGCACAACCGTTGCAGCACAGGTATAGCTTGGGTCGGGAAGGGTTTCAACGCGTAGCCGGCCGTAGCGGGTGCCACCCCGGGCGGCCGGGCCCGGATCCGGCCGACGCGGGCCGGATCACCGGCGCCGGGCGGCGCCGGAGGGGACGCGGCAGGCCATCGCCCCGCCGCCGCGTCCCCACCCCGGGCCTGCCTGGTCACGGGGCCGCCGGGGGCCGCCGGTGCGGTTCTCGGGGTGGGCGGGACCGCTTTCGTTGCGCCGTGTCGCCGGTCGGGTGCGGTGTGCGTCGCTAAGCTTCGGGGAACGTCCGCCGTCCGCGAGCGAAAGGATGCGGTGGAACCCGAGAACGTCGACGCGCCGTCCGTCGCAGGAGCCTGGGCCCCCGGAAAGGTGGCCGAACTGCTCGGCGTGTCGCCGGTGACGCTGCGCAGCTGGAGCGCGCGGTACGGGATCGGCCCGCCGGCCGGCGCCGGACGGCACCGCCGGTACTCCGACGCCGACGTCCGCCGCCTCCAGCACATGCAGCGGCTGGTCGCGCGCGGGATGCCGGTCCGGGAGGCGGCGGCGGCCGCGTTCAGCGGCGGACCGGGCACCGTCGCGCCGGAGGTACCGGCGTCCCGCCGCGCGGACGAGCTGGCGGACGCCGCGGACGAGCTCAGGTACGCCTCGGTGGCCGGCCTGCTGGACGAAACGCTGGGCACGCTGGGCCCGGCGGCGGCGTGGACGGACGTCCTGGCACCGGTGCTGCGCGGCCTCGGCGACCGCTGGCAGCGCGGGGACGTGTGCTTCGCGTCGGAGTGGGCGCTGACGACCGAGATCTCGCTGGCGTTCGAGCGGTTCAGCCGCCGCTTCCCGGCGGCGGTGCCGGGCCGCCCGGTGCTGCTGGCGTGCTGCCCGGCCGAACGGCACTCCCTGCCGATGGAAGCGCTGCGGGCGACGCTGGCGGAGGCGGGGGTCCCGGTGGCGTACCTGGGCCAGCTGGTCCCGGCGGAGACGGTGGCGGACCTCGCGGCCCGCCTCGACCCGGTCCTGGTCCTGCTCTGGTCGAAGACACCCCCCACGGCCGACGACCTCCTGGCGGCCCGGCTGCGCGACCTCGGCTGCGCGGTGGGGACGGCCGGGCCCGGGTGGGACCACCTGGGGGATCGCGGGTTCCCGAGGGTGAACGACCTGGCCTCGGCGGTGGAGGTGGCGCTCGAGCACGCGCGGGCGTAGCGCGGGCCGAGGGCCTCGCCACGGCGGCGGAAGTGGGGCGGGTGCGGCGCGGAGGCCTGCCGCGCCCTGCTGGGACTGGGGTGCCTGGCGCTTTCGGTGAGCCGCTCAGCCGAAACGCCCGGCAAGGCAGCCACGCGGCCGCTCAACCTCCGCTGCAATTGCGTTGCAACCCCGCCGTGTTCCGCTCACCGGGGCACTACACCCCACCTCGCCGACATCGATGTCATTTATCCGAATTCTTGTCCTCCTTGTCGTCTTGACGGTCCCGACAGCCGCGGCGGAAGCTTCCTGGCAACGTTGTCAGCCCGCGGTGCGGCACCCCGCCAGGTCGCGCGCCGGGACCCGGGCTGCCGCTTCGAGAACGGAGTTCGCATGGCGGAAGAGCACGAGCGGGTGTCGCGGCGGCACGTCCTGGCCGCCGGGTCCGGGCTGCTGGCCGGGTTCGGCCTCGCCGCCCTCCTGCCCGGAACCGCGGCCGCCGCGGAAGCCCAAGTCGCCGAAGGTGCGGCGAGCCGCCGGACCGACCTCGCCCTGTTCCGGCCGGTGCAGGTGTCTTCGACCGACTACGCCGCCACCCCGGCCGAGTTCGCCGTCGACGGCCTCGCCCAGGTCGGCGTCCGCGGTTCCGGCTGGCGCGCCGCCCAGGGCGATGGCCAGTGGATCGTCGTCGACCTGCAGGCGCCGTGCGCGATCGAGTCCGTCGTCCTCACCTTCGAGGCGCAGCCCGGCGACCCCGCCTTCGACGCCGCCGCCTCCCGCAGCCACACCAGCGGTTTCGAGGTCCAGTCCAGCTACGCGACGGCGTTCGACCTCGACGTCTCCGGCGACGGCAAGGCCTGGCGCACCGTCCACCACACCGACGCGGGCACCGGCGGCGTCGTCACCATCCCCGTCGCCGTCACCGCGCGGTGGGTCCGGTTCACCGCGAGCCGCCGCTCGACGAGCAACCCGCTGGGCCTCAACGGCTTCCAGGTCTTCGGCACCAGCCGCGGCACCCGGCCCGCGGTCCGCGGCTGGACGAGCTTCCCAGTGCGCCCGGACGACAACCCGCCCGCGCTCGCCGTGGCGCCCGACGGCACCGTGCCGCTCGAATCCGGCTGGGTGCTGACCATGGACGACTGGGCCCCCGCGGGCGGCGGCCAGGCCCTGTCTGCGTCCACTGTGGACACCCGCGGCTGGCTCCCGGCGACCGTGCCCGGCACCGTGCTGGCTTCGCTCGTCGAGCAGGGGCAGCTGCCCGACCCGGTGGCCGGGATGAACAACCTGCACGTCCCGGAAGCGCTTTCCCGCCACGCGTGGTGGTACCGCCGCCGCTTCACCCTCCCACGCGGCCTCGACACCTCGCCCGGCCGGCACGTCTGGCTCGAGTTCGACGGCATCAACCACGAGGCGCAGATCTGGCTCAACGGCGCCGAAATCGCCACCCAGAGCCACCCGTTCGGCCGCGGCGTCCACGACGTCACCGCCGCACTGCGCCGCACCGGCGAGCAGGTCCTCGCCGTGCAGGTCGCGCCGATGCCGAAGCCCGGCAGCCCCGCCGACAAGGGCGCCAACGGCAGCTCCTGGGTCGACGCCGGCGGCACGATGTTCGAGAACTCGCCGACCTACCTCGCCGTGTCCGGCTGGGACTGGATGCCCGCGGTGCGGGACCGCGCGTCCGGCCTCTGGGACCACGTACGCCTGCGCTCCACCGGCGCGGCCGTGCTCGGCGACGTGCGCGTCGACACGAAGGTGCCGGACGCGAAGACCGCCGAGGTGACGCTGACCGTCCCGGTCCGCAACGCCGCCGCGACCGCCCAGCGCATCAAGGTCACCGCCGCCTTCGGCCCGGTGAACGTGGCGAGCACGGTCACCGTCCCGGCCGGGCAGGCCACCGACGTCGTCTTCCCGAAGCAGCGGATCGACAACGCGAAGCTGTGGTGGCCCAACGGCTACGGCGACCCGAACCTCTACGACCTGACGCTGACCGCGGCCATCGGCGCCGCCACGAGCGACCGCCGGACCGTCAAGATCGGCCTGCGCGAGATCGGCTACCGGTACGACCTGCCCATCGTCATCGACGGCGGCCGGGCCACCCAGACCGTCGACCTCGCTCCGCAGAACGCCCGGTTCGTCCGCATGCAGGGCCTGAGGCGGGCCACCGGCTGGGGCTTCTCGCTCTGGACGATGTCCGTGCAGAACGGCTCGGGCCCCGACCTGGCGCAGGGCAAGCCGTCGGCGTCGCAGTCGGTGGCCGACGGCAACCCGCCCGAACGGGCCTTCGACGGCGACCCGAACACCCGCTGGACATCCGAATACAGCGACAACCAGTGGCTGCAGGTCGACCTCGGCGCCGCGACGGCGTTCGATCGTGTCGTGCTGACCTGGGAAACCGCTTACGCGGCGACGTTCAAGATCCAGGTGTCGCAGGACGGCGGCACCTGGACCGACGCCGCGTCGGTCGACAACAGCCCGAAGCCGCTGACCTTCCTCGTCAACGGCGTCAAGATCTTCGCCCGCGGCGGCAGCTGGGGCTGGGACGAGCTGCTGCGCCGGATGCCGGCCGAGCGGGCCGACGCCGTCGTCGCGATGCACCGCGACATGAACTTCACGCTGATCCGCAACTGGGTCGGCTCGTCGTACCGGCCCGAGCTGTTCGACGCCTGCGACAAGTACGGCATCCTGCTGTGGAACGAGTTCTGGGACGGCTGGTCGACCGACCCGGCCAACCACGACATCTTCCTGGCGCAGGCGGCGGACACCGTGCTCCGCTACCGCCACCACGCCTGCGCGACGGTCTGGTTCGGCTGCAACGAGGGCACCCCGCCGCCGTCGATCGACAACGCGCTGCGCGACATCGTGCACTCGAACACCGACCTGCTCTACCAGGGCAACTCGGCGGGCGGCGTGATCACCGGCGACGGGCCCTACTTCTGGCAGGACCCCAAGCGCTACTTCACCGGCGAGGCGACCGGCGGCAAGTACGGGTTCTGGAGCGAGATCGGGCTGCCGACCGTGTCGGTCGTCGAAAGCATGCGCAACCTGGTCGGCGCGGGCGACCCCGGCTGGCCGATCGGCGCGCCGTGGTTCCTGCACGACTGGTCCACGAACGGCAACCAGTCGCCGCAGAGCTACCTGGCGGCGATCGACGCGCGGCTGGCGCCCTCGACCAGCTTGGCCGAGTTCTGCCGCAAGGCGCAGTTCGTCAACTACGAGAGCATGCGCGCGATCTTCGAGGCGTGGAACGCGAGGCTGTGGGACGACGCCACCGGCGTGCTGCTGTGGATGTCGCACCCGGCCTGGCACAGCACGGTCTGGCAGACCTACGACTACGACCTCGACGTCAACGGCAGTTACTACGGCGCGCGCAAGGGCTGCGAAGCCCGGCACGTCCAGGCCGACCTCACGACGTGGCAGGTGCGGGTGGTCAACCACACGCCGTCGGCGCTGACCGGCGTGACGGCGACCGCGCGCCTGTTCTCCCTGGAAGGTGCCTCACTCGGCGCTCCGGCGCAGCAGAAGCTCGACGTCGCCCCGGATTCGGCCGCGGCGGCGTTCACGGTCCCGTTCGCCGACGGCCTGCCGGACCTGCACCTGCTGCGGCTGACGTTGACCGATGGCCAGGGCGCCGTGCTGTCGGAGAACACGTACTGGCGGTACCGGACGGATGCGGCGATGCGCGCGCTGAACCAGCTGCCGGGCGCGCGCCTGACGACGTCGATGCG
Source organism: Amycolatopsis vancoresmycina (assembly GCF_000716785.1). GTDB lineage: Bacteria > Actinomycetota > Actinomycetes > Mycobacteriales > Pseudonocardiaceae > Amycolatopsis > Amycolatopsis vancoresmycina. The sequence continues at coordinate 935,044 of NZ_JNYY01000001.1, read as the reverse complement.
GCCCGACGGCGACGCCCACACCGCGACGATCCGCAACGACGGGCGCACGGTCGCGGCGATGATCCGCCTGTCGCTGCGGGAACGCAACGGCACCGACCGCGTGCTGCCGACCCGCTACGGCGACAACTACTTCTGGCTGCTGCCGGGCGAGAGCCGCACGATCCGCATCGAGCCGCGGCGGCGGGTGCCGAACGCGAAACTGCTGGTGGAGGCCTACAACGTGGCCGCGAAGCTGATCTAGGCGGGTTTTGTCGGACCTCGCCGCTACGCTCGCGGGGTCCGCGAGCGAGGAGGACCGGTGCGTGGCTGTGGGTCGCGATTCCGGAGCGAGTGGAGGGGTGCCGCGCGCTCCCCTCACCGCCCCCCGACGACCAGCCCGGAGCCGATCCGGGTCTCGGTGCTCCTCGCTCGTGGATCCGGCGAGGGGGAGGAGCGGTCATCGAGGAGTTGTACCGGACGGTACTGGCCAGGACGGCGTACCAGGACGCGTTCTTCGCGTGGCCGCGCGCGGACCGGGAGCGGTACGTCGCGCTGCTGCGGTCGGCGGACCCGACGTGGGCACCGGATTTCCTGAGCTGGCTCCGGACGGAGACACCGATGCGCTACCCGGCTCTGGTCGGGGCAGCGGCGTTCGTGGCGGGGCGGCGGGAGCGAGGCGAGCACGGGCTGTCGCGGCAGGTGATCGCCGCGGTGCTGCGCCGCGCGGACGATCCGGGGCACCTGCTGGCGTACTGGGGTTCCGCGTACGGGCCATCGCTGCCGAAGCCGGTGAAGCGCGGCGTGGCAGAGGCGGTGACGTGCCTGTACGACGAGCAGGCGCTGCTGGCGTATGACAACGCGAGCCACCATTTCGAGCTCGGGTTCGTCCGCGCCGACCTGCCATGGCACGGCGGGATCGGCACGCCTCGGCCGCTCCGGTTCGGTACGGTGATCAGGCTGGTCCATCCCCGCGCCCGCGACCGCGAGCAGGGGGATTTGTTCCGGTATGCACTGGCCAGGAGGTACGGGAGGGTCCGGACGATCCCGGCGACGCTGCCCTTGGCGCGGAGCTGGGCCGGGCTGCCTGCGGCGGTCGGCGGGGTCGGCGGTGAGCCGCCTGGGCCGGTCGGCCGGGGGAGCGCGGTGTCGCCGGGGGAGCAGGCCATGGCGGAGCTGCCGGGCGGATCGGTGAGCCGGGGCAGTGCGGCGGGGGGGCAGCGGCAACCAGCCGCCGAGCCGGCAGCGGGTCGTCCGGCACCGGCCGGATCGCCGCGCCGAGGCGAACCACCATCGAATCTCCCCTTACCACCCGGGCCGCTGCACCTCACCGCCGCCCTGCGCTCGGTCGCCGGTCACCCGCCGCCCGGCCAATGGCTCGCCCAACTCCGGCGCGCCCGTACCGGCGACCACGCCGGCACCGTGCTCGCCACCCTGCCCCTCGCCGACCTCCTGGCCCGGCCCGGCGGCCTCGCCCGGCTCGAACCCCTGATCCCGCACCTCCCCCTCTCCACCCTCCTCGCCCACCTCCGCCGGTTCGACGCCGCCGGGATCGGCTTCGAAACCGCCATGGCCGTCGCCGCGCGGATTGCCGATCCCGGCGAAGTCCGCGCCTCCGGCCTCGGGCCGCTGCGGTTCGCGGCGGCCTGGGGGCGGGCGGACAGCCGGCGGTGGGAACCCGCCCTCGCCGCCGGAGCCCGGCACAGCCTCGAAGCCGTTCCGCGGCTGCGCGGGCGCACCCTCGTCGTCGTCGAACCCGGCTGCGACACCCGGATCGTCTTCGGGATCGCCCTGGCGCAGCGGTGCGACGACGCCGACGTCGTCCTCCTCGGCGGCGGCCGGTTCGCCCTCCGGCCAGGGGAGTCGCCGCTGCACGCGCTGATCCGCTGGCACTCCACCGACCTCCGCGCCGCCGCGCCCGTCACCCCCGGGCACGATCGGGTCGTCCTCCTCACCGAGCAGTACCTCGGGGAGCCGCCGGGCACCGGCGTCCCGCACTACGTCTGGGAAACCCGGCGGCACCGCCGGCACGAGCACGAGCCGGAGTTCGCGCCCGGCTCGGGGTGCGGGTTCTTCCGCGGGCTCGGCGACGCGTCCTTCCGGATCATCCCCTGGTGGGAGGAGTTCGTCGGCCACGACCAATGACAAGGCTGATTTCGTCCGCTGCGACGAACTAGGCTCACGGCATCGCGCCTAGCTTCGGGAGGTGCTCGTTTCGGTGAACCTGCGCCCGCACGCCAGCCTCGGCCGCGTCCTCGACGACCTGGGCGGCACCCTCCTGGACCTGGTGCTCGGCGACGGCGACCGCCCGGGCGGGATCGGCGGCGTCGCCATCCACGACCCGCTGGACGAACCCGCGCTGCCGCAGCATGCCCTCGTGCTGGGCGTCGGCCTCGCCGGCCCGGACGAGGTCGTCCGGCAGCTGCGGACCCTCGCCCGGCACGACGCGGCCGGGCTGGTGCTGCGCGCGCCGGTCGCGGTGACCCCGGCGATCACCGCCGCCGTCGAGGAGACCGGCGTCGCCCTGCTGAGCCTGGCTCGCGGCGCGTCCTGGGCCCAGCTCGCCGCCATGCTGCGGTCGCTGCTGGCCGAGGGCGACGTCGGCGACGCGCAGCCGGAGACCCTCGCCGGGCTGCCGTCGGGTGACCTGTTCGCCGTGGCCAACGCCATCGCCGCGCTGATCGACGCGCCGGTCACCATCGAGGACCGGCGGTCCCGCGTGCTGGCGTTCTCGGGCCGGCAGGACGAAGCCGACGCCTCGCGCGTCGAGACCATCCTCGGGCGGCAGGTGCCCGAGCGGTTCGCGCGCGTGCTGGCCGACCGCGGCGTGTTCCGCGAGCTCTACCGCACCGACCAGCCGGTGTACGCCGACCTGCGCGGGGAGGGCCTCGAAGGGCTGAAGCTGGTCCGGGTGGCCGTCGCGGTCCGCGCGGGCGACGAAATCCTCGGCTCGATCTGGGCGGCGGTGCGCGAACCGCTGACCGCCGACCGGACGCAGGCCCTCTGCGACGCGGCGCGGCTGGTGGCGCTGCACCTGCTGCGCGTCCGGGCCGGCGCCGACGTCGAACGGCGGCTGCGCGCGGACCTGCTCAGCACGGCCCTCGAAGGCGGGGCCGCCGCACGCGAGGCGCTGAGCCGGCTCGGCCTGGCCGACCAGCCGGTCGTCGTGCTGGCGCTGGCGGTGCTGGGCTCCGGCGCCGCCGACGCCGAGCTGGCCGCCGACCGGCAGCGGCTCAGCGACGGCCTGGCGATGCACCTGAGCGCGGTGCACCCGCGCTGCGCCGCCGCGCTCGTCGGCGACACCGCGTACGGGCTGGTCCCGGTGACCCGCGACGCCGACGGCGAGCGGCGCGCCCTGCGGATCGCCAAGGACTTCCTGGACCGGGTGGGCGACCGGGTCCGGGCCGTGGTCGGCATCGGCCCGGTGGCCCGCAGCGCGGCCGAACTGCCGGAAGCCCGCGACAGCGCGGACCGGGCGTTGCGGGTGCTGCGGTCGGGCAGCGGCGCCGGCCGCCGGGTCGCCCTGCTGGCCGACGTGCACGTCGAGGCCCTGCTGCTCGAACTGCAGGACCTGGTCGCCGCCCGCGGCGACCGCCCGACCGGGCCGGTGGCCCGCCTGCTCGACTACGACGAGCAGCACCACGCCCACCTCGTCGAGACGCTCCGGGCCTGGCTGGACGCCTTCGGCGACGTCATCGCGGCTTCGGCGGCGGTCCACGTGCACCCGAACACGTTCCGGTACCGGCTCCGCCGCCTCGCCGAAGTCGGCGGGTTCGACATGGCCGACCCGGAGGCGAGGTTCGCGGCGATGCTCCAGCTCCGCGTGGTGGCCCCACCCGCCCCCTGACCCCGTGCGGAAAGGGGCATCACCCGTGATCAGCGGGGACACACGCGTGACTGCAGGGGCATCTCGCCCGATGCCCCCGCAATCACGCGTGATGCCCGCCCAATCACGGGTGATGCCCTTTCAAGCACGGCCTCGAAATTGCGTTGGCGGACGTGCAGTACCCGGCTAGGCTGCGCCGGAACCTGTCCGCCGCGTCGAATGAGGGGAGCCGGCCGTGCGTGTTCGCATTGCTGTCGCTTCCCGGTTGCGGTCCGAGGTGATCCTGGTGTCTCCGCGTTCCCGGTGCCTGCCGCGCGGCTCGCACCGGACTCCGTGACGCGCTGACAATCTCTCCGTCGCGGGGAATCGCGCCGCCCTGATCACTTCGTCCACAAAGGACCAGGCTGTGCGTACCACCCTGACCGCCGTTCGCAACCTCGGCATCCTCGCTCACGTCGACGCGGGCAAGACCACCGTCACCGAACGGATCCTCCACCGCACCGGTGCCACCCACAAGACCGGCGAGGTCCACGACGGCACCACCGTCACCGACTTCGACCCCCAGGAACGCGACCGCGGCATCACCATCTTCGCCGCGGCCGTCAGCTGCACCTGGGCCGGCCACCGGCTCACCCTCATCGACACGCCCGGCCACGTCGACTTCACCGACGAGGTCGAGCGGTCGCTGCGGGTGCTCGACGGCGCCGTCGCCGTGTTCGACGCCGTGGCGGGCGTCGAGCCGCAGAGCGAAACCGTGTGGCGGCAGGCCGACCGGCACGGCGTGCCGCGGATCGCGTTCGTCAACAAGCTCGACCGCGCTGGCGCCGACCTCGACGCCGCCGTGGCATCGATCCGGGCGCGGCTGCACCCGGCGCCGCTGGTCGTGCAACTGCCCGTCGGACGCGAGGACGGCTTCACCGGCGTCGTCGACTTGCTGCGCCTGGACGACGTGCCGGACGACCTCCTCGCGGAGGCCCGCCGGCGGCGCCGGGTGCTGGAAGAGGCCGTCGCCGAGCTGCACCCGGTGGCGCTGGACGAGTTCTGCGCCACCGGCACGGTCTCGGCGGAGACCCTGGAGAAGGCGCTGCGGGAGCTGACCCTCAGCGGCGCCGGGCTCGTCGTGCTGTGCGGCGCGGCCTACCGCGACCGGGGGATCGGGCCGCTGCTCGACGCCGTCGTGGCGTACCTGCCGTCGCCGGCGGACGTCCCGCCGGTGCGGCCCGACCGGCCCGCCGACCCGGCCGCGCCGCTGGCGGCGCTCGTGTTCAAGGTCGTCTCGACTGCGACGGGACGGCTGACGTACCTGCGGGTTTATTCGGGAACACTGCGAAAGGGGGACCAGGTGACGGACGCCGGGCGCGCCGAACGCGTCGCGCGGGTGCTGCGCGTGCAGGCCGACCGGCAGTCCGAAGTGGACAGTGCGGTGGCCGGCGACATCGTCGCGGTGGCCGGGCCGAAGGCGGCGCGCGTCGGCGCCACCCTCTGCGCGCCGGGCGACCCGGTGCTGCTGGAGCCGCCGGTGACGGCGGACCCGGTGGTCTCGGTGGCCGTCGAGCCCCGGCGCGCGGGCGACGGCGAGCGGCTGACGGCGGCGCTGGCGCGGCTGGCCGAGGAGGACCCGTCGCTCGTCGTGCGGGTCGACCCGGAGACCGGGCAGACGGTGCTGTCCGGTCTGGGCGAGCTGCACCTGGAGGTGGCGGTGGAGAAGCTCCGCCGCGACCGCGGCCTGGAGGTGGTGGCGGGCCGTCCGTCGGTGGCGCACCGCGAGACGGTGGTCCGCGGCGTGTCGGGGCTGGTCTACCGCCACGTCAAGCAGGACGGCGGCGCGGGCCAGTTCGCGCACGTGGTCCTGGACGTCTCGCCGGCGGCCGAGGGCTTCGAGTTCGCTTCGGCGATCGTCGGCGGCCGGGTGCCGCGCGAGTACGTCCGCGCGGTCGAGGCCGGCTGCCGGGACGCGCTGGCGGAGGGCCCGCTGGGCGGCCACCCGGTGACGGGCCTGCGCGTGACGCTGACCGACGGGGCGACGCACCCGAAGGATTCGTCGGACCTGGCGTTCCGCACGGCGGGACGGCTCGGGCTCCGGGAGGCGCTGCGGGCGTCGGTCCTGCGGCTGCTCGAACCGGTGGCCGAGGTGGTCGTGACGGTCCCGGCCGACGCGGTCGGCGCGGTGCTGGGCGACCTCGCAGCCCGGCGCGGCCGGGTGGCGGGCTCGGCGGTCCGGCCGGGCACGGCGGTGGTGACGGCGACGGTCCCGGTGGCGGAGTTGTTCGGCTACGCGAACCGCCTGCGCAGCCGGACCCAGGGCCGCGGCACGTTCACCGCCCGCCCGGCGGGGTTCGCGCCGGTGCCGTGAGGTGAGGGTGGCGAGCGGGGATGCCCGGCTCGCCACCCGGTCCGGCTTCCCGAGCCTGCCGCAGCCGGTCGTGAGTGGTAAGGCGAGTTAGAACTCGCCTTACCACTCACGACAGCCGCGGAAGGGCGGCTGCGGAGGGGCGGCTGCGGTGGGCAGCTGCGGAGGGGTGGTTGCGGAGGGGGGCTCGGAAGGGTGGTTGCGGAGGGCGGCTGCGGAGGGGCGGTCGCGGAAGGGCGGCTGCGGTGGGGTGGTCGCGGAGGGGTGGCTGCTGTGGGAGGTAGTCGCTGCGCAAGGCAGCAGCGGCCGGGGTCTCAGCCCCGGGGCAGTGACTTCACCCCGGCCAGTAGCCGGTCCACGTCTTCCTCCGTTGTGTACGGTGCGATTCCCGCCCGCACCGCGCCCGTGTCACCCAGCCCCAAATGCCGTGAACACTCGATCGCGTAGAAACTCCCCGCCGGCGCGTTGACCCCGACTGCCCCGAGGTGCTCGTACACCGCCTGCGACGGCACCCCGTCCACCGAAAACAACACCGTCGGCGTCCGCCGCCGGTCCGGTGCCCCGTACCGCGTCACGCCCGGCAGTGAAGCCAGACCACCGTCGAGGCGGGCCAGCAACGCGTCCTCGTGCGCCTCCAACGCCGCCATCGACGCGACCAACCGCTGGCGCCGCGACCCCGGACCCGGCACCAGCCCGGCGAGAAAATCGATCGCCGCCGTCGTTCCGGCCAGGAGCTCGTACGGCAACGTGCCCAGCTCGAACCGTTCCGGGACCGCGTCGGTCGAAGGCAGCAGCTTGTCCGGGTGCAACGTCTCCAGCAACGCCGGTGCCGCCACCAGCACCCCCAGGTGCGGCCCGAGGAACTTGTACGGCGAGCACGCGTAGAAATCCGCCCCGAGATCCCTCGCGGACACCGACGCGTGCGGGGTCAGGTGCACGCCGTCCACGTACAGCAGCGCTCCTGCGGCATGGACCTCCGCCGCGATCGCCGGGATGTCCGGGCGGGTGCCCAGGAGGTTCGACGCCGCCGTCACCGCGACCAGGCGTGTCCGCTCCGACAGCAGCGGGCCGATCGGGGCGAGCTCGCCGGTGGCCGGATCGAAGTCCGCCCACCGCACCTTCGCCCCCGTCTGCACCCACGGGCGGATGTTCGCGTCGTGGTCGAGACGGGTGACCACGACTTCGTCGTCCGGGCCCCAGCCGCGGGCCAGCGTGCGGGAAAAGTCGTACGTCAGCTGGGTCATGCTGCGGCCGAACACCACCCCCGCCGGGTCGGCGTCGAGCAGGTCGGCGACCGCCTGGCGGGCTTCGGCGACCACCGCGCTCGCGCGCCGCTCGGCCGCCGTCACGACGCCGCGGTTGGCGATCGCCGCGCACAACGTCTCGGCCACCGCCGCCCCGACCACGTCGGGGACCTGGGAGCCGCCGGGGCCGTCGAAGTGCGCGGCGGAAAGGGCGGAGAAGTGCTCGCGGATCTTCCACACGTCGTAGGTCACCGCGCCAGCATGCCTCAGGTTCTGCGCAGCGGGGCGGCCGCGGTGACGGGCAGCTGCGGCGGCGCCGCCACCGGCCGCCGGACCGGCGCGGGCGGGCGCAGGTGCCGGCGCAGCCGCTGCGTCGGCTTTTCGACGTAGTTCCAGGACAGCTGCCCGACGGCGTACGCGGCCGGCACGGCCAGCAGGATCAGCAGCCACACCTGCCGCACGCCGGCGAGGATGAGCAGCTGCTGGATCGGGAACCCCCAGATGTAGGTGCCGTAGCTGCCGTAGACGTACGGCGCGGCCGCCTCCAGCTTCCGCGGCCAGTGCGTCGCGAGCGTGATCGCGCCGTAGGCCGCGCTCAGTGCCAGCGCGTACCGGCTCGCCGGGGTCTGGCTCAGCGCGAGGTACGCGCCGAACAGCACCAGCGCCACCCACGGCTTGAGCGGGATCCGGTCGCGGTAGGCGTGCAGCACCACCCCGATCACGAACGGCACCAGGAACGACACCGTCGACCCGATCGGCACCACCAGCAGCGACCCGCCCGCGCCGTGGTACTCGAACGTCGCCCGCAGCACGCTGTCGGTGTAGACCATGCCGCCCAGGACGAGGACCAGGAACCAGCGCGGCACGCCGATCAGCACGATCACCCCGGCCACCAGGACCAGCCCGTAGCCGAGCAGTTCCATCGGCAGCGTCCAGATCGCGCCGTTGACCGAGAACGGGTACGGGTTGGCCGCGAACACCCCCGGCAGGTCGTGCTGCATGTAGAACAGCACGGTCGTGCCGACCAGGTAGCGCCAGGTCTGGATGTGCGTCCAGTAGGCGTGCGCCGGCCACGTCGTCACCAGCGGGCCGATCACGAACACCGTCACCAGCAGCACCACGACCAGCGGCGGCATGATCCGCAGCAGCCGCCGCGCGGCGAACCGCCACCACGACGGGTCGCGCGCCCAGCTGTCCTGGATCTGGTAGCCGCTCATCGCGAAGAAGCCCATCAGCGCGATGTACCCCGGCGACATGTGCCAGGACGCCGGGAAGACCGTCAGCCGCTGCGGGTGCAGCAGGGGCATGCTGTGGTCGACGATCACCGTGATCGCGCCGATCATCCTCAGCCACGCGAAGCCGGTGTTGGGATTGGCGTGAATTTTTGACGAGGTCGGCACGGGACGGGATGCTAGCCCATCCGGTTGCGCCGCTTGCCCCGAACGGTCGAAAAGCTCAGCGTCCGCGGTTGCGCGGGTGGTCCCGCGCCCGGCGTTCGTTGCCGTGCTTGTAGTTGCCGGTCACGCGGGCCATCAGCAGCTGCTGGTCGTCGCCGCGCGCCACCGCGGCCAGGAACCGGGCGGCGGCGGCCCCGCGCAGCGTCCCGGCGGGCCGGCCGTGGTGGGTGATCGTCACCGTGCCGCGCTCGTCGCGGTAGGCGAAACCGTCCGGGGTCCCCATGCGTCCAGGGTGACACGGGCGGCAAGGGAGTTTTCCGGGACGACGTCGGGGGTTTCCCGGATGGTGCCCCGGCCGGGACCCGACAGAATGCGGGACATGACCGGAGGGGGCGCAGGGGTGCGGGCCAGACTGGGGAACAAGTACGTGCTGCTCGGGGCGCAGCTGATCGTGCTGGTGGCGGTGCTCGTTTCGTACAACGGCGGCCGGTGGCGGTTCCCGGCCTACCGCGTCGACCTGGACGTCTACCGGCTCGGCTCGGCGGCGCTGCTGCACGGCCAGGCGCTGTACGGGACGCTGCCGCCCACCGGCGACGGCCAGTCGCTGCTGTTCACCTACCCGCCGTTCGCGGCGATCGTGCTGGCCCCGCTGGCGCTGCTGCCGTACTGGGCCGCCTGCCTCGCGCTCACCCTGCTCACGCTCGGGCTGCTGGCCGTGGTCCTGGTGACGGTGCTGCGGGCGCTCGGGCTGCGGTCGGACTGGCGGCGGGTCGGGGTGCTGCTGCTGGCGGCCGAGGTCCTGGAACCGGTGCTGCGCACGCTCTACGCCGGTCAGATCGACCTGCTGCTGCTGGCGCTCGTCGTGCTGGACGTCCTGGTCGACACCCCGCGGTGGCCGCGCGGCCTGCTGATCGGCCTCGCCGCCGCGGTGAAGCTCACCCCGGCGGTGTTCCTGCTGTACTTCCTGCTGCGCCGGGACGGCCGGGCCGCGGTGACCGCCGTCGTGACGTTCCTGGCCGCGACGGCGCTGGGTTTCCTGCTCGCCGGCGCGGATTCGGTGCGGTACTGGACGGGCGCGCTGTGGGACACCGGCCGCGTCGGCGAGCCGACCTACGCCGGCGACCAGTCACTGCTGGGCCTGCTGGCCAGGGCCGGGGTGCCACCGGAGGCACGGACCGCGTGGTGGCTGCCGCTGGTGGCGGTGGTGCTCGTGCTGACCGCGTGGGGCGTGCGACGCGCGCTGGCCGCGGGGGAGACCACCGTGGCGCTCGGCCTCAACGCCGTCGGCGGGCTGCTGGTCTCGCCGATCTCCTGGACGCACCACTGGGTCTGGGCCGTAGTCGTCCTGCTCGGCTGGGCGGAGCTGGCCCGCCGGACGCGGCGGCGCGGGGTCGCGGTACTGGCCGGGGCCGGCGCGGTGCTGTTCGTGGCCGGGCCGCAGTGGTGGTGGCCGCGCGGGGGCGAGGTGGAACGGCACTGGAGCTTCCTCCAGCAGCTCACCGGCAACGGCTATGTCCTCCTCGGACTCGCGGTGCTGGTCGCGGCGCTGCTGGTGCGGTTCACGCCGCGCGACGACGTCGTCAGCGGGGCCGTGCCGGTCCGCGCCGGAGCCAGCCCGCGCCGAGGATGAGCATCGCGGTCCCGGCCGCCAGGTCGAGGCAGATCCCCGCGTTGTTCAGCGGCAGCGCCTCGGTGACCACGTCCGGCAGCGGGAGCAGCCCGGCGAGCCCGGCCACGGCGTAGCAGGCGCCTGCCACCAGCAGGAACCGCGCGGCCCAGCGCGGCGACCGGGTGCAGAACACCGCGGCGGCGCCGGTCAGCAGGTGCACCACCGTCCACACCCCGGACACGGCCAGCCCGCCGAACAGCATGCGCGGGCCGCCGCCGGCGGCCGCTCCCGTCATCAGCTCCAGCGCGGCGAGCACCAGGAACAGCAGGCCGATCAGCATGCCCATGCCCTGGACGGGGGCGGGGCCCCGCCGGGGCACCCGGGCCTCGGGTTCGGTGGCCGTCATGCTTCCGGGGTTCCCCGCGCGAACCCTTTTAATGCACCGCATCAGGGGTATCCGGGCCCGGAACGGACCGCCGAGCAGGAGTGAGACGATGACCGAATACCGCCACACCGCGACCGCCGACATCCCCGCCGACGAGCTGTTCGCGTTCCTGAGCCACCCCGAGAACCTGCCGCGCTACTTCCCGGAGATGAAGGTCGCCGAGCCGCAGGGCGGGGACACCGTCCACGTCGAGGCCGAGGTGCACGGCAACCGCGTCGCGAGCGAGGCGTGGCTGCACACCGATCCGGGCACCAGGTCGCTGAAGTGGGGCGCCGAAGGCCCCGACGACTACCACGGCGAACTGCGCATCCGCGAAGAGAGCCCGGCCACCTCGGAAATCACCGTCACGCTGCACAGCGTGCGCGAGGCCGACGGCGACGAGGTCCAGCAGGGCCTCGAGCGCACGATCGCCGCGATGACCCACGCCGCGTCCGCCGACGCCGACGTCGAAGCGGCCGAAGGCCAGGGCGGCTGGACCTCCTACGACGACAAGAGGGATTCGTCGAGTTGAGGCGCGAACGGCCCGTAGGCGTTGGCGCGGGCCCCGCGGGTGCGCACCCCCGGGACGGCGAACACGTACTTGAGCAGCTTCGGGGGTGCGGCGCCGCGGCCGCGGGCCCGGGCGGCGGCCGACCGGCGCTCGACCCGCACCTGGTCGGCCTGCACCCGCTCGATCGCCCGGATCCGGTCGGCCTGCACCCCGGCGAGGTCGGCCGGGGTGACGCCGCCGCGGCGGAAGGCGGGGACCAGCCGGTTCGCCGCGGCGACGGCGTCCTGGACCGCCATCAGGATCCCGTTGCCGCCGACCGGCGAGATGACGTGCGCGGCGTCGCCGAGCAGCAGCAGGCCCGGCCGGTGCCAGTGGTCCACGCGCGAGATGTCCACCGACAGCAGCGTCGTCTGCGAGAAGTCCGTGAGCAGGTGCGCGCGGTCGGCCAGCCACGGCACGCGCTCCCGCACGAACGCGCGGACCGGCTCGACCCCGCGCTCGCGCAACGCCGGGTACGAGCCCTTTTCGAGGCTGTAGCCCACCTGCCAGTCGCGGACGCCGCCGAGGACGCCGACGTAGGCGTCGCGCCCGAAGTACAGGTCGAGGTCGGCGTCGGGCGGGTCACCGGGCGAGCGCGGCAGCCGGAACCACAGCAGGTCGGTGGTGGCACCGAGGGAGCGCGCTTCGAGCCCGGCCAGGCGCCGGACGGTGGAGAACCGGCCGTCGGCCCCGACGACGACGGACGCGGTCAGCTCGCCGCCGCGGTGGCGGACGCCGGTCACCGTGCCGTTGCCGTCGTCGATCAGCCCGGTGACCTTGGCGCCGGTGCGCAGGGTGAAGTTCGGCAGGGTGCTCGCCCGCTCGGCCAGGAAGTCGAGGAACCGCACCTGGGGCATCAGGGCGATGTAGGCGAACGGCGTGCGGAGGCGGCCGTAGTCGGCGGCGCGGTAGACGCCGTCCGGGGTGTGGAACCGGAACGAGCGCGCCTTGAAGTGGTCGAGTTCCAGCAGGTCGCCGGCCAGGCCGAGCCGGTCGAGCAGCTCGAGGGTGTAGGGGTGCAGGGAGTCGCCGCGGAAGTCGCGGTCGAAGTCCGACCGGGCCTCGAGCACGGTGACCTCGATCCCGGCGCGGGCGAGCAGGTAGCCGAGCAGCAGCCCGCCGGGTCCGCCGCCCGCGATCGCGACGCTCACGAGTCCACTGTGGACAGGCGGAACACGGCCATGCCCGGCAGCTGTTCGAGGATTTGCGCCGGTGTGGCGTCCTGGGGGACCGGGAACGCCCGGATCGCCCACGGCACCGACATCGCGGCCAGGTAGGCGGCCACCACCGCGGCCGCCTCCTCGCCCCCGGCGGGATCGGCCCGGCGGTCCTCGCGGCGGCCGCCGGACAGCAGCGCGCACTCCGGCGTGGCCACCAGGTTCTCCACCCAGTCGCGGTCGCGGACGGGGGAGACGAGGTACTGCCCGCCCTCGTGCGCGACGACGGCCAGCGGCACGCGCCGCGGTGCGCCGGTGCGGCGGCCGCGGGTCTCGACGACCCGCAGCGCGTACCCGCCTTCGGGTGGTGCCCCGGCGGGCGCGTCGATCAGCTTCGCGGTCATTTCGGCGTTCATCGCTCGGACGTCCACGCGCTCCACGGTAGCAAAACTAGCTAGATTGTCTAGCTAACTTAGAATGCGCCGGTGGAAGACAGTCCCGTCGCCCTCCGGGTGAACCTCGCCCTGCGGGAGCTGCTCGCGCTCGCCCACGACGTCCAGATCGCCCTCGCCCGGCGCCTGGGCCTCGGCGCGACCGACGTGCAGGCGCTGCAGCACCTCGCGGCCGGCACGCCGATGGGCACGGTCGACCTCGCGCACGCGCTGAAGATCCGGTCCGCCTCGGCCACCGTCCTGGTCGACCGCCTGGAAGCCGCCGGCCACGTCCGCCGCGGCCCGCACCCCCGCGACGGGCGGCGGGTCACCCTCGTCGTCAGCGAAGCCGCCCGCACCGAGGTCCGGGCCGCGCTGGCCCCGCTCGTCGACGCCATCACCCGGTTGACGGACGGCCTGCCACCGGGGCAGGCGGAGGTGGTGGCGCGGTTCCTCGGCGACACCACGGAGATCCTCCGGGCCTACGCTGCGGAGCCACCGGAAGCGGGTTAGCGTTCCGCGCATGCGAGACGAGCCCGCGCTGTGGCTGTTCGCCGACCAGCTCGGACCGCACTTCCACAGCACGCCCGACCACCGCGACCGCGACGTGCTGCTGATCCGCTCGGCCGCGGCCTTCGCCGCGAAACCGTTCCACCGGCAGAAGCTGCACCTGGTCCAGGCGGCGCTGCACCGGCTGGCCGCCGACCTCGGCGACCGCGTCACGCTGATCGACGCCCCGGACTACCGCACCGGCCTGCGCCGGTTCGGGCGGCCGGTGGTGGTGCACGAGCCGACGTCGCACGCGGCCGACGCCTTCGTCCGGCGGCTGCGCGACGAAGGCGTCGTCACGGACATCCTGCCGACACCCGGCTTCGTACTGTCCAAAGCGGACTTCGCCACCTGGGCCGACGGCCGCGCCCGGTTCGTCATGGAGGACTTCTACCGCGACCAGCGCCGGAAGTTCGGCGTGCTGCTCGAAGCCGACGGCGAACCCGAAGGCGGGCACTGGAACTTCGACCACGACAACCGGCGGCCGCCGCCCAGGACCGTCCGACTCGACGTCCCGGCGCCGTGGCACCCGCGCGAGAACGAGATCGACGAGCGGGTCCGCGCCGAACTCGACGCGGCCGAGCGCGCCGGAAGGATTCACCCGGTCGGCGTGGACGGCCCGCGGCAGTTCGCCGTCGGGCACGACGAAGCGAAACGGGCGCTGCGCCGGTTCCTCGACCACCGCCTGCCCTCGTTCGGCCCGCACCAGGACGCGATGCTGACCCACGACTGGGCGATGGCGCACGCGCTGCTGTCGGTGCCGCTCAACCTGGGGCTGCTCGATCCCCGGGAGGTGGTCCGGCAGGCCGAAGCGCGGTACCGGGCCGGCGACGCGCCGCTGAGCAGCGTCGAAGGGTTCGTCCGGCAGGTGCTCGGCTGGCGGGAGTGGGTGTGGCACTGGTACTGGCACGCCGGACCCGATTACCTGCGCCGCAACGCCCTGCGGGCGCACCGGGAGCTGCCGGCGTGGTGGCGGACGCTGGACGCCGACGCGGTCGAGGCGGCGTGCCTGCGCACCGCGCTGGCCGGGGTCCGCGACCGCGGCTACGCCCACCACATCGAACGCCTCATGGTGCTCGGCAACCACGGGCTGCAGCGCGGCTACGACCCGGCCGCGCTGACCCGCTGGTTCGCCACCGCGTTCGTCGACGGGTTCCCCTGGGTGATGCCGGCCAACGTGATCGGCATGAGCCAGTACGCCGACGGCGGGGTCGTGGCGACCAAGCCGTACGCGGCCGGCGGCGCCTACATCAACCGGATGAGTGACCACTGCGCCGGCTGCGTGTTCGACCCCAAGAAGCGGACCGGACCGGATGCGTGCCCGTTCACCGCGGGCTACTGGGCGTTCCTGGACCGGAACGCCGGACGGCTGCAGGGCAACCACCGGATGCGGCAACCGCTGCGCGGCCTGGAACGGCTGGCGGACCGCGCCGAAGTCGTCGCCCGGGAAGCGGACCGCGAGCACTTCTGATCGTATAACGCCCTATACGGCGGCCGAGGATCGAGACCAACGCCGCGAGCGTGAACAAGCCACTGGCGACGGCCGCCGCGACCTGGACGCTCACCGTGCAGGCCGCCCGCGCCGCCGCGAGGAGCTCGGTGGCCTGCGTCAAGCCGTGCGACGCGGCGTCCGCCTGGGCGGGACCGGCCGACGCCAGCCGTTTCGCGGCGTCCGGCACACCCGGCGGCACCACCAGGTGTGCCGCGTAGACGGTGGCGGCCAGCGAGCCGAACGCCGTCGTGCCCAGGCCCGCGCCCAGCTCGTAGCCGGTTTTCTCGACGGCGGCCGCGCCACCCGCCCGGTCGGCGGGCGCGGCCGACAGCAGTGTGTCCGTGCTCGACGTGAGCGCGAGCGCCATGCCGAAGCCCGAACCCACCAGGGCGACGCCGAGCCACCACGGCGATGTCAGCGCTCCCGCCGCGGGCAGGGCGAGGGAGACCGCGGGGAGGGCGAACCCGGCCGTGCGGACGCGCGCGTTGCCGAACCGTTCCAGCAGGGCCGGGGCGGCGACGCTGCCCACCGCCGACGCCCCCAGCACGAGCAGCAGCCGAGCCGCCGCGGCCGTGGGGGAGAGACCGAGCACCACCTGCAGGTACTGGGCGAGCAGCAGGCCGAGCCCGACCAGGGTGCTCATCACCAGCAGCACCCCGCCGGCCGCGCCCGGCACGCCGGGCCGCCGGAACAGGGCCGGGTCCAGCAGGGGCGCGGCCGCCCGCCGCTGGCGGCGCACGAACAGCGCGAGCAGGACACCGCCCGCGGCCCCCGCCGCCAGGCCGCCCCCCGACGGCCCGGCGGCGAAGGCGATCCCGAGCACGCCGCCCGCGGCGAGCCCGGCGCCGAGCGCGTCCCACGGCCCGCGCCCGGGCGGGGTCCGCGGCAGCCACCGCAGCGCCGCCACCACCGCGGCGAGGATCACCGGCGGGTTGACCAGGAACGTCGCCCGCCAGCCCCACGCCTCGACGAGCAGCCCGCCGAGCACCGGCCCGAACACCGAACCGGTCCCGGCGATGCCGCTGCACACCGCGATCGCCGTGCGCCGCCGCTGCCGGTCGGGGAACACCTCGCGCAGCAGTGACATCGTCACCGGCATGATCAGCGCGCCGCCGACGCCGAGGGCCGCGCGGGCGGCGATCAGGGCCGTCACGCTCGGGGCGAGCGCGCAGGCGAGCGACGCCAGCCCGAACACCGCGTAGCCGGTGACCAGGACCCGGCGCCGCCCGAAGCGGTCGCCGAGCGTGCCCGACGGCAGGAGCAGCGGCGCCGCGGTGAGCGGGTAGACCGCCACGATCCACACCTGGGCGGCCGCGCCGGGCCGCAGCTGCCGGACGACGTCGGGCAGCGCGACGTGCAGCACGGTGGCGTCCACCGCGACCAGGAACAGCCCGGCGCCGAGCACGGCCAGCAGCCCTCCGGTGCGCGTCACGGCCACAGCAGCCCCGCCAGGTGCCGCGCGACGACGTCGACGTGCGGCGGGTCGACCACCGAGAGGTGGTGCGCGGGCACCGGCACGATCTCCAGCCGCGGGCACAGTTCCGCCCAGCCGGCCGCGAGGTCGGTGCGGGCGTAGCGCGGTTCCATCGCGAGCCCGGCCGCGTACGGTTCGGTCGCCCGGTAGAGCACCACCCGGCCGGCGTAGGGGCGCGGGGTCCCGCGTTCCGCGGCCAGGGTGTCCAAAAAGGACTGGTGCTGGTGGCGGAGCACGCCCGGGCTGAGCAGGCCGGCCTCGGCGACCCGGCGCATGGTGAGCTCGATCTGCGCTTCTTCGGGCAGCGGCGCGAGTTCCTCGTGGCCGAGCCGGACGGTCCGGCCGTAGGTGCCTTCGACGTAGCCGGTGAAGCGCAGGAACCGCCGGGCCGAGGAAGCGCGCGGGTCGAGGTCCGGTTCCGGCAGCGGCAGCATCGTGTCGATCAGCGCGACGAGCTCCACCGGTTCGCCTTCGTCGGCGAGCCGCGCGGCGACGCCGTAGGCGAGGGCGCCGCCGAACGACCAGCCGGCGAGCCGGTAGGGCCCGTGCGGCCGCCGGGCCCGGACCAGCGGCAGCAGCCGGTCGACGCGCTCTTCGATGCTCGCGCCCGGCACGCGTTCGAACCCGGCGCAGGGCACGCCGGCGGGCAGCCGGTCCAGCAGCGGCCGGTAGACGGTGCAGGTGCTGCCGCCGGGGTGGAACAGCAGCAGCGGCGCGGTTCCGGCGTCGCCCGCCTTCAGGGCGTGCACAGGCCCGCGTTCCTCGCGCGTGTCCAGGACGGCCCGTGCGACGTCGGCGATGGCGGCGAGGGAATCGTGCGCCAGCAGCTCGGCCGGGTCGACCGGGGTGTCGAGCTCGGCGGTGAGGCCGTCGGCGAGCTGCCGGGCCAGCTGCTCCGAGCCGGCCAGGCGGATGTGCGTCCCGGCCGCGTCGGTGCCGGTGTGCTCGCGCCAGAGCCGCAGGACGAGCCGGTCGGCGGCGTCCCAGGCGCGGCCGCGGGGCGCGAGGTCGCGGTTGAGGTCGGCGAGGGTGGCGCCGCGCAGGACGGCGGCGGTGTCGGGCTCGGTGCCCAGCTCCCGGCGGACGGCTTCGCGGATCCGGTTCGCCATCAGGGAATCCAGCCCCAGATCGACGAGCGGGGTGCCGGGGTCGAGGCGGCCGGGGGCGAGGCCCATGATCGCGGCGACGATCTCGGTGAGCCGGTCGGTCCCGGCGGCGGGGGTGGGCGTCGCGACGGGCCGCGTGGGTTCGGTGCCCGGTGCCGGTTCCGTGTACCAGTGCCGCTCGTGGCGCCACGGCATCGGCGGGACGTCGGCGAGCCGGGCGCCGTCGTCCGGGCCGGCGAGGGTGATCCGCGTGCCGGCGCAGTACAGCGTGGCCGCGGCCGCGCCGAACGCCCGGACCTCGTCCTGGCCGCGGCGCACGGTGCCGGTCACGACGGCGCCGTCGATCCCGGCGGCGTCGAGCGTCCTGGCGAGCGAGCCGCGCAGGATCGGGTGCGGGGACACCTCGGCGAACACGCGGTGCCCGTCCGCGGCCGCGGCGGCGACCGCCTGCCGGAACCGCACCGGGCGGCGCAGGTGGGCGGCCCAGTACCCGGCGTCGAAGTCCGGCAGCTCGCGCGGATCGGTCAGGACGGTGTCGTACCAGGGCACCAGCGGCCGTCTCCCGCCGAGCTCGGCGAGCGCGTCCCGCAGCGCACCGAGGACCGGCTCGACCCCGGCCGAATGCCCGGCCACGCCGACCGGCAGCCGCCGCGCACCCCGCCCGGCGGCGGTGAGTCCGGCGACGAGCTCGTCCAGCACGGACGCGTCCCCGGCGACGGTCAGCTGCCCCGGCGCGGAGTCGACGGCGAGCTCGACACCGGGGTGGCGGGCGAGGTCGCCGGGGCTCAGCTCGACGGCGGCCATCGCACCGCCGTCGCCGATGGTGCCGAGCAGCCGGGCCCGGGTGGCGACGAGGTGGACGGCCTCGTCGGCGGTCAGCGCCCCGCTGACGACGGCGGCGGCCGCGGACCCGAGCGAGTGCCCGAGCACGGCGGCGGGCCGGACGCCGAGCGCCTCCCACCGCGCGGCGAGCGCGACCTGCATCCCGAAGATCGCGAGCTGGGTCTCGGCGAGGTCGTGGGGGCCGCCGGTGAGCAGGGCGCGCAGGGAGCGGCCGGTGTGCTCGGTGAAGGGATCGCCGAGCTTGTCGACCTGCGCGGCGAACGCGGGTTCGGCGGCGAGCAGGTGGCGGCCCATGCCGGGCCATTGGGAGCCGTGCCCGGAGAACACGAAGACGGGTCCCTCGCCGGGGACGGCGGTACCGGTGAGGGCACCGGCGGGCAGCGGATCGTGGCCGGCGGCGACGGCTCGGAGG
This sequence comes from Amycolatopsis vancoresmycina, assembly GCF_000716785.1. Classification (GTDB taxonomy): domain Bacteria; phylum Actinomycetota; class Actinomycetes; order Mycobacteriales; family Pseudonocardiaceae; genus Amycolatopsis; species Amycolatopsis vancoresmycina. Next base: position 916,204 of record NZ_JNYY01000001.1, on the reverse strand, counting down.
AGGGCGGCGAGTTCACCGTGGTCGGCGGCGACGAGGGCGGCGCGGTGGGGGTCGGCGTTGTCGCGCCGGTGGAGGGTGTGGGTGACGTCGGCGAAGGGACTGCGGCGCCCGGCGGGGGAGTCGAGCCAGGTGGACAGCTGGGCGGCCCGCTCGGTGAGCCGGTCGCGGGTACGGGCGGAGAGAACGGTGATCCGCACCCCGGCCCGGGGTGGTTCGCCGGTGCGGGCCGTGCGCTCGGCTTGCGCCGGTGGGGTTTCGCCGGTGGCCGGTTCCTCGAGGACCACGTGCGCGTTCGTCCCGCCGAACCCGAAAGCCGACACCCCGGCCACCGCGCGGCCGCTGTGCCGCGGCCACGGCGTTGCCTCCGTGACCACCTCGACGCCCAGCTCGCCGAACGCGATGTGCGGGTTCGGCGCCGCGAAGTGCAGCTGCGGGGGCAGGGCGCCGTGCTGCATCGCCAGGACCACCTTGATCAGCCCGGCGATGCCCGCCGCGGCCTCCGCGTGCGCGATGTTCGTCTTCACCGAGCCGATCAGCAGTGGTGTGTCCGCCGCGCGGCCCGCGCCGAGCACCGCGCCGAGCGCGCGGGCCTCGATCGGGTCGCCCAGCAGCGTGCCCGTGCCGTGCGCCTCCACGTAGTCCACAGTGGACGGATCGAACCCGCGGTACGCCTCCCGCAGCATCGCCTGCTGCGCCAGCGGGTTCGGGGCCGCCAGGCCGTTCGACCGGCCGTCGGAGTTGACCGCCGACGCGCGGATCACCGCCAGCACCCGGTCGCCGTCGTATTCGGCGTCCGCCAGGCGCTTCAGGACCACGACGCCGCAGCCCTCGGCGCGCGCGATGCCGTCGGCGGCCGCCGAGAACGTCTTGCAGCGGCCGTCGCCCGCGAGCAGCCCGGCCGCCGCGAAGGCGGCCGTCGGGCCCGGCAGCAGCATCAGGTTGACGCCGGCCGCCAGGGCCAGGTCCGCGTCGCCGTCGCGCAGCGCGCGCACCGCGTGGTGCACCGCCACCAGGGAGGACGAGCACGCGGTGTCCACCGCCATGCTCGGCCCGCGCAGGTCGTAGACGTACGACAGCCGGTTCGCCGCGATGCTGCCCGCCGCGCCCGTCGCCGTCCACAGGTCCGGCTCGCCGCCGGTCATCGTGAGGTGGCCGTAGTCGTGGGTGGCGATGCCGGTGAACACCCCCGTCCGGCTGCCGCGCAGCGACGCCGGGGCGATGCCGGCGTGCTCCAGCGCCGCCCAGGTGACCTCCAGGAGCATCCGCTGCTGCGGGTCCATCGTCGCTGCCTCGCGCGGGGTGATGCCGAAGTGCCCGGCGTCGAACCCGGCCACGTCGTCGAGGAACCCGCCGAGCACCGGCGCCGCACCGGCGTCCCACCGGCCCGGCGGCGCGGACCGGACGGCGTCGCGCCCGTCGCGGAGCAGCTCCCAGAACTCGCCGGGCCCGTCCGCGCCCGGGAACCGGCAGCCGAGGCCGACCACGGCGACCGGGTCGGTCCGGCGGCGGTCCGTGCTCCGCGGGGCGTCCGGCTCTTCGGTGCCGGTCAGGCTGCGGACGAGGTGGTCGATGGTCGGGCTCTCCCACAGCAGCGTCGCGGGCAGCCGCCGGCCGAGCCGTGCTTCGAGGTCGGCGGCGATCCCGACGGCTTGGCGGGAGGACAGGCCGTAGTCGCCGAGCGGGTGGTGCGGCTCGGCCCGGACGCCGGTGTGCTCGGCGACGGTGTCCAGCAGCCAGCGGCGCAGGGTGTCGGTCGTCGGGTCGCTCATCGCGCCAGTGCCTTTCCGTAGTCGCCGGCGAGGTAGCGGTCGCGGCAGGCGCCGCGCGCGATCTTGCCGCTGGAGGTGCGCGGGACCCGCCCGGGCGGGACGAGCAGCACGTCCCGCAGCGCGAGGCCGTGCGCGTCGGAGACCAGCCGGCGGATCGCGGCGGCGAGCGCGCGTTCCGCCGGTTCGGCCAGGTCGTCGTGGCCGCGGTGTTCGGCGACCACGACGACGGCCTCGGTGTCGGTGCCTTCGACGGCGAAGGCGGCGACGCTGCCGGGGCGGATGGCGCCGTCGGCCGACGCGGCGGTCGCCTCGACGTCCTGCGGGTAGTGGTTGCGCCCGTCGACGATGATCAGGTCCTTGATCCGGCCCGCGATGTAGAGCTCGCCGTCGTACCGGACACCCAGGTCGCCGGTCCGCAGCCACGGCTCTCCCGGCCGCCCGCCGGCCAGCCGGGCCCCGAAGGTTTCCGTGCTCTCCAGGGGTTTCTGCCAGTACCCCGCGCCGACGTTGGGCCCCTGCACCCAGATTTCGCCGACCGAGCCGTCCGGGAGCGCGACGGCGGTCTCGGGGTCGGCGAGCGTGACGAGCTGGCCGGCCGGGGCACCGCACGCGACCAGGCGGATGCCGTCGGCGGCGGGCCGCGCGGTGCCGGTGGCGAGGGCGTAGCGGTCGAACGTCGTCACGCGGGGGACCGCGGCCGGGCCGGTGGTGACGAAGACGGTCGCCTCGGCCAGGCCGTACGCCGGGCGGGTCATCTCCGGCCGGTACCCGGCCGCGGCGAAGGCGGTGTGGAACCGGTCGAGGACGTCCGGGTTGATCGGCTCGGCGCCGTTGACGATCGCGGCGACGCGGCCGAGCCGCAGCCGGGCGCGGTCGGGTTCGCGGATCCGGCTCGCGCAGTAGTGGAAGGCGAAGTTCGGCGCCGCGCTCCAGCTGCCGGCGTGGTCGCCGAGCAGTTCCAGCCAGCGGACCGGCCGCTCGACGAAGGCCAGCGGGTCCATCAGCACCGACCGCAGGCCCAGGGCCAGCGGCGTGATCAGGCCGAGGACCAGGCCCATGTCGTGGAACAGCGGCAGCCACGACACCGTGGTGGCCGCCGCCGGGTCGAGGCCGAGGCCCTGCACCACCTGGGCGACGTTCGCGAGCACGTTCGCGTGGGTCAGCACCACCCCGGCCGGGCTGCGCGTCGAGCCGGAGGTGTACTGCAGGTAGGCGACGTCGTCCGGGGCCGCCTGCGGCGCGGGCCACGACCGGGCCGGGCCGGGGCGGTCGGCCGCGACCACCGGGACGCCGCCGCCGAGGAACCGCTCGACCGCCGGTTGCGCGGCGGTGTTCGTGACGACGGCGGCGGGCTCGCAGTCGGCGAGGACCGCGGTGAGGCGTCCCGCGTGGCCGGGCAGGCCCGGGTCGAACAGCGGCACCGCGATGGCGCCCGCGGTGATCGCGGCCAGGAAGCCGACGACGTAGTCGGGGCCCTGTGGGCAAAGCACGGCGACGCGGTCGCCGGGTGACACCGGCAGCGCGGCCGCGGCGGCGTCGACGCGCTCGGCCAGCTGCCGCCAGCTGAGGGTGCGCCGCCGGCCGGCGGGGTCGGTGGCGAAGTCGGCGAAGGTCAGGGCGGGGGCGTCGGGGGTGGCGGCCGCCCAGTGGCGCAGGCACGCGGTCAGGGTGCCGGGGATGGGGTGGGACACGGGGTTTCTCCTTGCTAGCGGCCGAGCCGCGGGGCCGCGTGCTGCCACGCGGCGACGGCCAGGGTGTCGAGGTCGAGGCCGGTCGTCCCGGCGTCGCGGAGCAGGACCAGCACGTCGCCGGCGGCGACGGCGACCGTGCGCAGGCGCAGGCCGGGCAGCTCCGCCTGCTGGCCGGGCAGGGTCAGGACCTGCTGGTAGGACAGGGTTTGCGCACCGGGAACCGCGGGCGCGGGCGTGACGGTCGTGGTCGAAACCGTCGGCAGGTCCTGGTCGTCGACGGTGACCTGGCCGCAGCGGTGCGCCTGCGCGGTCCAGGCGGCGAGGTCGGGCGGGTGCGGGGTGCGGGCGACCAGCTCGGACAGCTGCCCACCGGGCACCGCCGTCTGGAAGCCCTGCCCGGTGCCGGAGCGCAGGAGCCGCCCGTGGACGACGTCGTCGCAGCCGTCCCCTCGGTCCACAGTGGACAGCGCGGTGGCGACGTCGAACACGTCACGGGCCGCGGGACGTCCGGGGATCGCCTCGGCGGGCAGCAGGGCGGCGGGCGGTACCGCGGGAGGTGGCGCGGGTGGTCCGGGCACCGGCGCGGCGCCGGTGGCCGGTTTGGCGGGCGAAATGGTCGTGACCGCGGCCGCGGCGATCAGCAGGACGGCGGCGCGACCCGGGGAGAAACGAATTCGGGCAGGCATGGAGAACCCTTCCGGGAGCATTCTCGGGGGAGGTGCGGTCCCGGCGCTGGAACCCTTCGCCGGGGACGCGTCAGCCCGGCGGCACGGGTCAGGCTACGCCAGGTAATCGGTTACCGGAACCACCTCAAGACGGCGTAAACATCTTCGTGTACACGCTGTGAACTGCGGAATCGCAGGTTACTGGCGAGTTCGGTCCGGCACTGTGGCACGGGCGTGCGAGATCGGCTACCCTCCGCGACCGGCGGCTCACCCGAGTGGGGGAGTTTGTTTTCCTTCCATTCACATTGTCCGCCCGCATCGTGGACAGGACAATTGCGCCGTCAAACGGTGTTCGGCTAGCTTGGCCGCACTTCTTCGGGATTTCGTGAACGGGAAAGGAAACACATGCGCCTGGTTGCGAGGTGGTGCGCGGTGCTGGCGGCCGTGGCGGGCACGCTGCCCGGGATCCCCGCCGCGGCCGCGACGGCCGTGCCGGACGCGCGGGCCGACGACGGGTCGCACGTCGTCGCCCAGACCACTGTGGACGGTGACGGGCGGGTGCTCGACCTGACCGTGCGGTCGACCGGCGTCGGGGCCTACGCGATGGTCCGGCTGATCCTGCCGCGGACCTGGGCGGCCGAACCGGACCGGAAGTGGGCGGCGGTCTACCTGCTCGCCGGTGAGACCCGGCTGCAGGACTACCGGGGCTGGAGTGCGAACACCGACGTCCGGCGGCTCGCCGACGACGCCGGTGTCCTGGTCGTCATGCCCGGCTCGGGACCGGCGGGGTTCTTCGGCGACTGGTGGAACTACGGCAAGGACATCGCGCTCAACCAGTGGGAGACGTTCACCGCCGTCGAACTGCCGCAGCTGATCGACCGCGGCTACCGCGGGGACGGCCGGCGCGCGGCCGCCGGCCTGTCCCTCGGCGGGTACGGCGCGATCGAGCTCGCCGCACGCCGGCCGGGCGTCTTCCGCTACGCCGCTTCCTTCAGCGGCAACCTCAACCCGACCGGCCCCACCGGCGAGCTGCTGACGGACGCGATCGTCACCTCGGCCCACCTCGACCCCGAGGCCCTGTGGGGTGACCGGCGGCGCGAGGCCGCGCGCTGGGCGGCCCACGACCCGCTGGTGAACGCGGACCGCCTGCGCGGCACCGAGCTGTACCTCTCGGCGGGCAACGGGCTGCCGGGCCCGCTCGACGCGAAGCTCCCGGTCGACGTGCTGCCGGGCGCGATGCTCCTGGAGTTCCTGTGTGGCGCCCAGACCACGGCGATGGCCGCGCGGCTGCGCGACCTCGGCGTCCCGGCGACGGTGGACCTCTACGGCCCGGGCACCCACCAGTGGGCGTACTGGCAGGAGCAGCTGCACAAGACGTGGCCGCGGATGCTGCAGGTGCTGTCGTGAAGCCGTCCTACGTGGTCACCGGAGCGGCGGGCGGGATCGGCCGCGCGTGCGTGGCGGAGCTGGTCCGGCGGGGCGCGCACGTGTGGGCGAGCGTGCGCACCGACGCGGACGCAGCGGAACTCGAGCGCGCGTACGGCGACGCGGTCACGGTGCTGCGGATGGACCTGCGCGACGCGGAGTCGATCGCGCGGTGCGGCGAGCGGGTCGCGGCGGCGGGACCGTTGCGGGGCTTGGTGAACAACGCGGGCCTGGCCCGGCCGGGGCCGCTCGAACACGTGCCGCTGACGGCGTTCCGGGAGCAGCTGGAGGTGAACGTGACCGGCCAGCTGGCCGTGACGCGGGCGATGCTCCCGGCCCTGCGGCGCGCGGAGGCGGCCCGGGTGGTGACGCTCGGCTCGATCGGCGGCCGCATCGCGGGCCCGATGGTCGGCCCGTACCACACGGCGAAGTTCGCCCTGGTCGGCTTGACCGACAGCCTGCGCGCGGAGCTGGCCCCGGAAGGCATCCACGTGGTCCTGGTCGAGCCGGGAGCGGTGACGACGGCGATCTGGCCCCGCGCCCGGGCGGCCGCGGAGGAGGTCCGCGCGGGGTTGTCCCCGGCGGCGCTGGAGCGGTACGGCGCCCAGCTCGCGGCGGCGGAGCGCAGCGCGGCGCGCTCGGAGCGGACGGGCGTGCCGCCGCGGCGGGCGGCGGAGGTGGTGGTCCGGGCGCTGGTGGCCCGCCGCCCGGCACCGAGGTACCTGGTGGGGGCGGACGCGCGGGTGGCCGCGGTCCTGGCGAACCTCCCGTTCCGGCTGCGGTACCGGCTGACGGCGGCGAAACGGTGACCGGCCGTCCCGCGGCGGTGACGCCGTGAGCCGGCTGGTGGTCATCGTCGCGCCCGGCTCGCGCGGGGACGTTCAGCCCTGCGTCGCCCTCGGCCGTGGCCTCGCCGACGGCGGCGACCGGGTCCGGGTGCTCGCCGCGTCCTGCTTCCGGCCGCTCGTCGAAGCTCACCACCTCGGCTTCGCGCCGCTGTCCGCCGATCCCGGTGCCCTCCTCGGCAGCGCGGCCGGCCAGGCGTGGACCGGCGGAAGCCGCCTGACCTTCCTCGCCCGGCTGCGCGAGGTCCTCCGCCCGCTCCTCGACCAGCTCCTCGCCGACGTCCACGCCGGTGCCGCCGGGGCCGACCTCGTGCTCGCGCCCTCGCTCGGCTTCCTCGGCGCCCACCTGAGCGCCCACCTCGGCGTCCCCCACGCCGAACTGCACTACCAGCCCAGCGTGCCGACGCGGGCGTTCCCGCACCCGCTCCTGCCGCGAGCCGCCCGGCTCGGCCCGTGGGGACGGCAGCTCAGCTTCGCCGCCGTCGACGCCCTCACCTGGCAGGTCCTGCGGCCGGAGGTCGACCGCTGGCGCGCCGGAACGCTCGGCCTGCCCCCGGCCGGGGCCAGGGGGCCGCGGCGGCGTTCGACCGTGCTGTGCGGCTTCTCCGACGCCGTGGTGCCGCGGCCGCCCGACTGGCCGGACCGCGTGCACGTCACCGGCTACTGGTTCCTCGACACCGCCCGCCCGCGGCCGGACCCGCGGCTGCGCGACTTCCTCGCCGCCGGGCCGCCCCCGGTGTACGTCGGCTTCGGCAGCATGCAGCCCGCGGACGCCGAGCGGACCTTCGCCGTCGTCCGGACGGCGTTGCGCCGCGCCGGGCTGCGCGGTGTCCTCAGCGACGGCGAGGATTGCGACGACCTGCTCGTCGTCGGGGACGTCCCGCACGAATGGCTGTTCCCGCGCACCGCCGCCGTCGTCCACCACGGCGGCGCCGGGACCACCGCGGCCGGGCTGCGGGCCGGCGTGCCCGCGCTCGTCTGCCCGGTCTTCTCCGACCAGCCCTACTGGGGCGAGCGGGTGTCGCGGCTGAGCGCGGGCCCGAAACCGCTGCCGCTGGCGGACCTCGACGTGGACGTGCTGACCGCCCGGCTGCAGGAGCTGACCGGCAATCCGCTGTTCCGGCGGGGCGCGCAGTACGTCGGCGCGCGCCTGCGTGCCGAGGACGGCGTGGCCCGCGCGTGCTCGGTCCTGCGTTAGGCGAAGATCGTCAGGGCCACGCCCGCCCCGGCGATCACCACGCAGGCCGCGATCGTCGTCCGGCGGTAGTACAGGATCAGCGCCGCGAACTCGCGCAGCAGCGCGCTCGGCAGGAAGTACCGGGCCGTCGGCGCGCCCGTCGCGTGGAACGGCAGGCCCAGCCGGCGGCACTCCACCGCCGTCCGGAACACGTGGTAGTTGCTGGTCACCGCGACCACCCGGTGCGCGTCGGCGGGGAGCAGCTCCGCCGAGAAGCCGAGGTTCTCCTCGGTCGTCGTGGCCCGGTCTTCGCGCCGGATGCGGTCCTCCGGTACGCCGCGGTCCCGCAGGTAGGCGTGCATCGCTTCGGCTTCGGTGACCGTCTCGCCGGGACCCCGCCCGCCGGAAACGACCAGCACCGGCGGCGTCGCCTCCCGTTCGGCAAGCCGGATCGCGCGGTCGAGGCGCCCGGCGAGCAGCGGCGGCACGCGGTCGCCGTCCAGGCCGCAGCCGAGCACGATGATCGCGTCGAACCCGCTGCGGCGGCCGAGCCTGCCGTACACCACGGAGTAGATCAGCAGCGACAGGAACAGGAACCCGAAGTAGCAGGCCAGCACGGCCGCGATGGCCACCAGCGCCGAACCCCACCGGCCGAGCGGGACGAAGAACAACGCCTCCAGCGCCACCAGCCCGGCACCGAGGCCGAGCGACAGCAGGTTCCCGGCGCTGCGCCCTTCCCGCCGCCACATCCGCACGCCGTTGGCGATCAGCGCGGCCGGCAGCACCAGCGCGACGAGCACCACCACGACCCCGAGCAGGACCGCCAGCACCGGCGTCAGCCACTCCAGGTGCAGGGCCGCGCGCAGCAGCCACAGCGCGGTCAGCAGCAGCGCGACGCCGAGCCAGACGGCGTTGCCCAGCCGCCGCGGTTCGCGCGCGAGCCGCACGGCGAACACGACGAGGGCCACCCCGGCGGCGACCGGCAGCACCCCACCGGCGACGTTCACCCCGGCCTCCCTGGTTTTCCGTGCGGGTCCAACCTAGCGGGCCGCCGGTCTGGCAGGGTGACGGACGTGACCGATCGGCGACCGGCGTTCGTGCTGCACGAGCACTGGCGCCCCCGGCACCACTTCGACCTGCGCCTGGAGGAGGCCGGCGTGCTCCGCTCGTGGGCGGTCCCGCGCGGCCTCCCCCCGGACGCCGCCACGAACCGGCTCGCGGTCGCGGTGCCGGACCACGCCCTCGACCACCTGGCCTACGAGGACGACACGAAGAAGATCGCCGACACGGGCTGGTGGGAGGAACACGACCGGACGGCCAAGCGGATCCTGTTCACCCTGCACGGCCGCGCGGGCCCGGTGCGCTACGCCCTGATCCGCACGGCGAGCGATTGGCTCCTCCACCGCACCCGCGACCAGCCGGGCGACGAGACCGAGTAGCCCCAGGACTGTCGTGAGTGGTAAGGCGGGTTCTAACCCGCCTTACCACTCACGACCTGGACCACACGCGAGTTGTGGGTCAGGCGGACGGGCGGAAGCGGACGCCGGTCGGCATCGCGCGGTGGGCCCAGTGGCCCAGCAGCACCAGCAGCGCGATCTCCAGCACCATCATCAGCCGCTCCACCAGGCCGGTGGCCACCGTCGGGAGGTGGCCGCCCAGGACGACGTTCACCGCGAACGGGACGATGAACGGCAGGTAGAACGGGATCGCCGCCAGGGCCAGCCGCCGGGACCAGGTCGCGAAGCGGCGCCAGCGCGGGTCGTCGCGGTGGCGGCGGCCCAGCGCCCAGCCGACGACCGGCAGGCTCAGGCACGTCACCGCCGACGCGTAGAGGTGGATCTTGCCCGTCGCGGTGATCGCGCCGCCCTGGGGGTCCTTCGCGAACACGGCCACCGCCAGCAGGCTCACGCACCACAGCGCCTTCGCCGCCACCAGCGCCGGGTTCGCCAGCAGGCCACGGCGGTAGAGCGCCACCAGCAGCAACGCCGATCCCGTGCTGGTGAGCAGCAGCGCGCCGTCCCACAGCAGGCGGCCGGGGCTCAGCGCGTAGTCGCTGAGCATCGTGCTCACCGGGTCGAGCGGGGCCAGGCGCCGGTCGACGTGCAGCACGGTGAGCAGCACGACGGCGCCGGCGAAGGCGGCGAGCGCCCCCGGGACGAGGAGGCGGGCGCGCAGGCGGGGACGGACGGGTGCGGGACACAGCATGTAGGGAGACACTCCGGGACGGTTCGGCTGGTTCAGGCGCAGCCGCGCACGCTACCCGTGACCATTCCGTGACCATGGCCGACGCGCCCGCGCTGTGACGCAGGCCACCGTCAGTGGTCGCCGTCCTGCGGGATCTCGGCCGAATCCGTGAGCCGCAGCTTGCGCCGCGCCCGCTGGTAGAACGTCGTCATCCCGAGCCGCACCACCCGCGCCGCGCTCGGCCGGCCGCGCAGGTCCAGCCGCTCGCCGGGGGAGACGTACCCCTCGACCTGGCCGTCGACCTCCACCGCGAGCCGGCCGCTGGTGGGCAGCAGCTCCAGGGTGACCTCGTCGTGCACCGACAGCACCACGCCCCGGCTGTACGCCGAATGTGGTGCCGCCGGAGTCACCAGCAGGGCCTCCACCGCGGGGCTGGTGATCGGGCCGCCCGCCGAGAAGCTGTACGCCGTCGAGCCGGTCGGGGTCGCCACCACGACCGCGTCGGCCGAATAGCTCACGAACGGCTGACCGCCGACGCGGACGGCGACCACCGCGCTGCCGTCGCCGGGCACGCGCACCACCGCGATGTCGTTGAACGCGGTGATCCTGCGCCCCTGCAGCACCGCGTCCACGGCCAGCCGCGGCTCCACGGTGAACTCGTGGCCGTCGATCGCCGACAGCGCGTCCGGCAGGTCGGGGACGTCGACCTCAGCCAGGAAGCCGAGCTTGCCGAGGTTCACCCCGAGCACCGGCGCGCGCTGCCCGTCGGCCAGCCGCATGGCCCGCAGCATCGTGCCGTCGCCGCCGAGGCTGACCACCAGGTCGGAGCGGCGCCCGAGCTCCTCGGGCGTCACCCCGATCGCGGCGCAGTTCAGCCGGACGATCTCGTCGGCGATGCCGAGGACCTCGATGCCCCGGTTCCCGGCCCAGCCGAGCACGGCGTCGACGGCGGCCGCGGAGTCGCGGCGGGGGTGCAGCACGAGCCCGGCGGAGTGCATGTCAGCGGCCCCGGGCGGGGGAGAAGCGCGTCATGCGCTCAGTCTGCCCGCTCCCGCCCCGCGCCGCCGCGAGAACCGCAGCGCGCCGTCGTCGATCCGGCCGTGCCGCAGCTTGACGACGTCGTGCGCGTAGCTCATGCCCAGCTGCCACGGCGCCCGCGACCCGGCCTTCGGGAACTCGTCGATGGACCGCAGCACGTATCCGGCGTCGAAGTCCAGCAGCGGCCGCTCGGTGACCGCCGGGTCGTCGTTGACCGGGACCGCCTGGTCGTGGCCGTGCCGGTCGAGGTGCCGCAGCAGCCGGACGACGTACTCGGCGACGAGGTCGGCCTTGAGCGTCCACGACGCGTTCGTGTAGCCGATGGTGAAGGCGAAGTTCGGCACGCCGCTGAGCATCATCCCCTTGTACGCCATGGTTTCCGGCAGTTTCACCGGGTCGCCGTCGACGACCAGGTCGATGCCGCCGAAGGCCAGCAGCCGCAGCCCGGTCGCGGTGACGACGACGTCCGCTTCGAGCTCGCCGCCCGATTCGAGCCGGATGCCGGTCGTCGTGAAGGACGCGATCCGGTCGGTGACGATCGAGGCGTCACCGCGCTTGATCGAGCGGAACAGGTCACCGTCCGGGACCAGGCACAGCCGCTGGTCCCAGGGCTGGTAGCGCGGCTTGAAGTGGGTGTCGACGGCGTATCCGGGCGGCAGCTGCTTCATCGCGGCCTTGCGGATCAGCCGCTTCACCACGCCCGGCCGGCGCCGGCTGAGCTGGTAGATCAGCGTGCTCACGGCGACGTTCTTCCAGCGCGCGATCGGGTACGCCAGCCGCGGCCCGAGCAGCCCGCGCAGCCGGTTGGCCAGCGCGTCCTCCGAAGGCAGCGAAAGGATGTACGTGGGGGAGCGCTGCAGCATCGTCACGTGCGCGGCGCGGTCGGTCATCGCCGGGACGAGCGTCACCGCCGTCGCGCCGCTGCCGATGACGACGACCTTCTTGCCGGTGTAGTCCAGGTCCTCGGGCCAGTGCTGCGGGTGCACGACCGTCCCGCCGAAGTCCTCGAGCCCGGGGAACTCCGGGGTGTGCCCGGCCGCGTAGTCGTAGTAGCCGCTGCAGAGGTACAGGAACTTCGCGGTGAGCTCGACCGGTTTCCCGTCGTGCTCGGCCGTGACCGTCCACCGTGCGTCCTCTGTGGACCATTCGGCCCGGACCACCTTGTGCCCGAACCGGATGAACCGGTCGATCCCCGCGTCGGCCGCGGTGTCGCGGACGTACCGCAGGATCGACGGGCCGTCGGCGATCGCCTTCGCGTCGGTCCACGGCCGGAACCGGTAGCCGAGGGTCTGCATGTCCGAGTCGGACCGGACACCCGGGTAGCGGAACAGGTCCCAGGTGCCGCCGATCGCCTCGCGGGCTTCGAGGATCGTGAAGGTCTTGCGCGGGAACGCCGTCCGCAGGTGGTGGGCCGCGCCGACGCCGGACAACCCGGCACCGACGATCAGCACGTCGACGTGGTCGGTCATCTCAGACGGCCTCCGTCCGCCGGGCGCGCTGCAGCACGCGGGTCAGCACGGCGTTGTAGTGGGTGGGGGTGATGCGGGCGAGCGCGTCGAACAGGTAGGCGTCCGGGCCGACCAGGATGCGGGCCTTCCCGCGGTCGACGCCGGTGTGGATGATCGCCGCCGCCTTGTCCGGCGACGTCATCGTCATGGCCTCGAACTGCGCGGCCATCTGCTCGTGGGTGCGGCCCCGGCCCTCGGGGTCGCGGCGTACCCGGGCGTTGCGCGCGATGTTCGTCGTGATGCCGCCCGGGTGGACGGTCACTGCGCGGACGTGGGTGCCGCGCAGCTCCTGCCGCAGCGACTCGGTGAAGCCGCGGACGGCGAACTTCGCCGCGCAGTAGGCGCTCTGGTACGGCACCCCGAGCAGGCCGTAGACGCTGGAGGTGTTCACGATCGCGCCTTCGCCCTGCTCGACGAGGATCGGCAGGAACGCCCGCGTCCCGTGCACCACGCCGTGGAAGTTGATGTCGTGCAGCCAGTCGTCGTCCTCGGGCACGGCGTCGAGCACGGACGAGGTGACCGCGACCCCGGCGTTGTTGAACACCGCGGCCAGCGGCGCCGGGAGCCACTCGCGGACTTCGGCGGCGAACCGGAGCTGGTCGTCGGCGTCGCGGACGTCGAGGACGCGGGTGAGGACGCGGCCGTGCAGGGCGGCCGCGGTGGCCTTGAGGCCGTCTTCGTCGACGTCGGCGAGGGCGACCGGCGAACCGAGCCGTGACAGCCGGGTGGCCAGCGCGCGGCCGATGCCGGACGCCGCGCCGGTGATGACCACCGGACGCCCGGTGAGACTACGAGGCCGGGACATCGCTGCTCCTCGCGTGCTCGTCGATCAGGTCGAGGATGGTCGGCCAGGCGCCCTCGGGCAGGTCGTGCCCCATGCCCGGGACGGTTTCGAGGCGCGCGCCCGCGATGGCGCGCGCGGTGGCGGCCCCGCCGGTCGGGTGGACCATCCGGTCGCGGTCGCCGTGGATCACCAGCGTCGGCGCGGTGATCCTCCGCAGCAGCGGTGTCCGGTTGCCGGACTTCATGATGGCGGCGAGCTGGCGGCCGACACCGCCGGTCGTCGGGTCGCGGTCCCAGCCCGTGGCGGCCAGTTCGCGCACGAAAGCCTCGTCGAACGGGAAGCCGTGCGAGCCGATGTGCCGGAACATCCGGACCGCGCTCGCGATCGCCTCCTCGCGGGACTTCGGCGGCTTCGCGCCCATCAGCCGCCACGTCGAGAGCGCCGGGCGGCCGATCAGGCGGGACCCGGTCGTCGACATGATCGACGTCAGGGTGCGGATCCGGTCCGGGTAAAGCGCAGCGACGGTCTGGGCGATCATGCCGCCCATGGACACCCCCGCGATGTGCGCGGTCTCCAGGTCGAGGGCGTCGAACAGGCCGATCGTGTCGGCGGCCAGGTCCGTCAGGTCGTACTGCTGCGCGGGGAACCGGCCGGCGAGCATGCCGACCAGGCTCGGCGGCCGGAACCGCGGGTGCGTCGAGCGCCCGGCGTCGCGGTTGTCGAACCGGACGACCTCGTAGCCGCGCCCGGCGAGCTTCGCGCAGAAGGCGTCCGGCCAGCTGTGCAGCTGCTGGCCCAGCCCGGCCACGAGCACCAGCGGCTCGGCGCCGGCGTCCCCGATCCGTTCGTACGCCAGGGAAATCCCCCGGCCGACGTCGGCGATCTGTTCGGTCACTGCTCTCCTCCGGTGCTTCGGCGGCGCACGACCGCGCGGCCGCCCTTGGCGGGGGCGTAGGCGACACCCCGCGAGTGCCAGCGTTCGCCGGGCTCGGTCGTCGGGACCAGCGTGAAGTCCCGCAGCAGGGTCCGCAGCACGACGGTCATCTCCATGGTCGCGAAGGCGGCGCCGAGGCAGCGGCGGGTGCCGCCGCCGAACGGGATCCACTGGTAGAGGTCCGGCCGCGCGCCGGCGAAGCGGTGCGGGTCGAAGGTGGCCGCGTGCGGGAAGACGGCGTCGTCGTCGTGGATCAGCGCGATGCTGACCAGCACGGCGTACCCCTTCGGCAGCGTCCACCGGCCGAGCCGGAAGCCGTCCTGCTTGACCTGCCGGGCGGTGAGGTCGATGACCGGGCGGGTGCGCTGGACCTCGAGGATGGTGGCGTCGAGGAGCTTGTCGTTCCGGTCCAGCTCGGCGAGCAGCGCGGGGTGGCGGCGGAGGCGCTCGACCGCCCAGGCCAGCGTGGTCGCGGTGGTCTCGTGCCCCGCGGTGAGCAGCGTGAGCAGCTGGTCGGCGATCTCCTCGCGGCTCAGCCCGGACTCGTCGTCGTAGCGGGTCTGCAGCATCATCGACAGGACGTCGTCCTTTTCCCCGGCGCGGGCCTTCGCGATCAGCCGGTCGACGATCGCGTCGTACTCGCGGCGCATCCGTTCGAAGCGGCGCCACGGGTTGAAGCGGCCCTTCTTGGAGATCGGCGCGACGGCCAGCCGGGAGCCGAGGGTGACGAACGGCGGGAGCAGCTCGCGCAGCTCGGCGAACTCGGCCCCTTCGGCGCCGAAGACCGCGCGGAGGATGGCGTTGAGCGTGATCCGCATCATCGACGGCAGCGTGGCGAACGGCTTGCCTTCCGGCCAGGTCGCGAGCTCGCGGACGGTCTCCTCTTCGACGATCTTTTCGTACCCGGCGAGGCGGCGGCCGTGGAACGGCGGCACCAGCAGCTTCCGCTGCCGTTTGTGCTCGTCACCGGACAGCGCGAACATCGACCGCGGCCCGAGCACGCGCCCGAGGTTGACCTCCAGGTTGTCGACGAGGTCGGGCCCGGAGGTGAACAGCTGCTTGATCTCGGCGGGGCTGCTGATCACGACGGCCCGGCCGAAGATCGGCACGTTCACCGTGAAGGCGTCGCCGTAGCGCTCTTTGAGCCGCCGCATGCCGCGCAGCGGCTGGGTCAGGGCGTAGGCGCCCTGGACGGCCCGCGGCACGGTGGGCCCCGGCGGCAGCGTGGCGGGGCTTGTCATGGTCGTCATCGACCCTCCCGGAAGGTGGTACGCGAACGTACCGTCGGTACGGTACGCCGGTGTACCATGCCTTTTCAAGAGGAAGGGTCTAGCGTGACGTCAGTGGACGTAGACACCCGCCCGCACCGGCAGCGCCTGTTGGACGGGCTGGCCGGGTCGATCACCGAGACGGGCTTCCGCGACACGACGGTGGCCGACGTGGTCCGCCGCGCCCGCACGTCCCGCCGCACGTTCTACGAACACTTCGCCAGCCGTGAAGAGTGCCTGATCGCGCTGCTGGCGGAGGCGAACCGGTCGATGATCCAGCAGATTTCCGAGGCGGTGGACCCGCAGGCACCGTGGGCGCGCCAGGTCCGCCAGGCGATCGAGGCGTGGATCGCCTGCGCGGAGTCCGAGCCGGCGATCACGCTGAGCTGGATCCGCGACGTCCCGGCGTTGGGTGCCCCGGCCCGCGACCTGCAGCGCGACGCGATGGAGGGGTTCATCGCGATGACGCACCGCCTGACGGACACCCCCGAGATGCGCGCGGCGGGCATCAGCCCCCCGTCCCGCCAGCTGTCGATCATGCTGCTGGGCGGCCTGCGCGAGCTGATCGCAACAACCGTCGAGGACGGCGGCCGGGCCGGCGACGTCACCGAGGTGGCGGTGCGCGCCTCGATCGCCCTGCTCGGCCCGGCCTGACTTCCCCTCAGAGCGCGGGCTTCAGCACCTCCCGGCACCAGGTCCGGAAGTCCGTCGCCGCGATCGTCGCCGTCGCCCAGTCCGCGTCGTAGATGCCGTCGTCCTGGGCGGCGAACATCTCGGCCGCGTCCGCGACCAGCCGTTCGCTCGCCCCCTGGGACCGGCGCATCGCGGCGAAGCCGGCCAGGGTGATGCGCTGGTAGGCGACCGGCCGGCCCAGCTCCTCGCTCAGCACCTCGGCCATACCCTCGGGCGTGAGCCGGTCGGGGCCGAACACCGGCACGTCCGCCTGTTCCGTCCAGGACCGGTCCGTCAGCAGTCCCGCGGCGGTGGCCGCGATGTCGCGGGTCGCGATCGTGGCGAGCGGCCGGTCGGCGGCGCAGGCCAGGGCGAACACGCCCCGCTCCCGGATCGAGGCGAGCTGGCCGAGCAGGTTCTCCATGTAGAAGGGCGGCGACACCGCCCGGTAGGCCGCGCCCGCCTTCCGGAGCTCGACGTCCATGGCGAAGGCCGCGGAAAGCACCCCCGCGGGCTTGGTCCACCCGTGTCCGGCGCTGCTCACGGCGACGACGTGGCCGACGCCATGGCGGCGGACCGCCGCACCACCGGCCCGCGCGAAGGTGAGGTAGTGCTCTTCGGCGCTCGCCGCGGCCGGGTTCGGCGGTACGAGCCAGAACAGCGCCTCGGCGCCGGGCAGTGCCGCGTCGAGCACGGCCGGGTCGTCGTGCGTTCCCTCGACCACCTCGACCTGCTCGCGGACGTCGTCGCCGAGCCGGGCGGCGTCGCGGACGACGACCTTGACCTTGGTGCCGGCGGCCAGGAGGTGCCGGACGAGCCGGCGGCCGACCTGCCCGGTGGGCGTGGTCACGACGATCATGGGAGCTCCTAAGCTGAAGGTGAATTCCGCTTCCGAATATAGCCCGGGAGCCGCCACCGTCAAGTACGCTGGGGCGACCATGACCGCTTCCCGACGTGCGCTGCGCGCCGACGCCCGGCGCAACCGCGACGCCATCCTCGACGCCGCCGGCGATCTGTTCGCCCAGCGTGGCGACGCCGTCCAGATGGAGGAGATCGCCGACCGCGCCGGGCTGGGCGTCGGCACCCTCTACCGGCACTTCGCCGACAAGCAGGCCCTGCGCGCGGCGATCATCGGCCGCCGGTTCGAGGAAATGACCTTCCTCGCCGAGGCCGCCGAGCAGGCGGACGACCCTTGGGTGGCGTTCGAGTCGCTGCTCTACGGCTACCTGGAGGCGGCGGAACCCGACGCCGCGTTCCGGTTCGCCCTGCTCGGGCCGGACGAACCGAGCTGGGCCGACATCGAAGAGCAGAAGGCCGCGTTCTCGGCGATCGTCGGGCGCATCGTGCAACGCGCGGTCGAAGCCGGGCGGCTGCGCACGGACTTCGGCCCCGGGGACTTCATCCTCATCACCCGCGCCGCCATGGCGAACATGGGCGACGGCCGGTGGCGGCGGCTGATCGACCTGCAGCTCGAAGGCATCCGCGCCTGAAGACGCGCCGAGGGCGCGGCACCCGCGTGCCGCGCCCTCGTGCCGGGTTACGCGTCCAGGTCCCGGGCGATCAGCTCGGCCAGCGCGTCGACCGAGGTCTGCGCCTGGTCGCCGTCGGCGGACAGCTCGACCTCGTCCCCGTGGGCCGCGCCCAGGGTCATCAGGCCGAGGACGCTGGCCGCGTCGACCGGGTCCCCCGCCACCCCGCCGGTGATCTTCGCGATCTTCACCTTCGCGGGCTGGCCGGCGGCCGTCTTCGCGACCAGGCCGGCGGGGCGGGCGTGGAGCCCGACGCTGCTGGCGACGAGCGTGCGGCGGTGGTACACAGTGGACTCCTTCACGCGTTGACGGGCTGGCCGGAGACGGCGGCGGAGCGTTCCGCCGAGCGGAAGCGCACCTGCTTGAGGGCGATGACCGAGCCGGCCGCGACCGCGGTGCCGGCGATCAATGCCACCAGGAACAGCAACGGGCTGCCGATCAGCGGCAGGACGAAGATCCCGCCGTGCGGGGCGCGCAGCGTGGCGCCGAAGGCCATCGACAGCGAGCCGGTGACCGCCGAGCCGAGCATGATCGACGGGATCACCCGGAACGGGTCCGCCGCCGCGAACGGGATCGCGCCCTCGGTGATGAACGACGCCCCGAGCAGCCAGGCCGCCCGGCCGTTCTCGCGCTCGGCCTCGGTGAACAGCTTCTTGCGGACGGTCGAGGCCAGCGCCAGCGCCAGCGGCGGCACCATCCCGGCCGCCATCACCGCGGCCATGATCTGCAGCGACCCGGTGGCGCCGGTGGTCAGGCCGCCGACGGCGAAGGTGTAGGCCGCCTTGTTGACCGGGCCGCCCATGTCGAACGCCATCATCAGGCCCAGGAGCGCGCCCAGGAGCAGCGCGCTGGCCCCGCTGAGGCTGTTGAGCCAGTTGGTCAGCCCGCTCGTCGCGGCCGCCATCGGCTTGCCGACCACGACGTACATCAGCACACCGACCACAATGGACCCGAGCAGCGGGTAGACGACCACCGGCATGATGCCGCGCATCGCCTTCGGCACCCGGATCTTCTTCAGCCACAGCACCACGCCACCGGCCAGCAGACCGGCCACGAGGCCGCCGAGGAACCCGGCGCCGACCGTGACGGCGATCGCGCCGCCGACGAAACCGGGCGCGATGGCCGGGCGGTCGGCCATCGCGAAGGCGATGAACCCGGCCAGCACGGGCACCAGGAACTTGAAGGCGGCGCTGCCGATCTGGAACATCAGCGCGGCCCAGCCGGCCACCGAACCGGCGTCGAAGTGCTCGGTGACCGCGGGCGCGTCGGAGATCTCGTACCCGCCCAAGGCGAACCCGAGCGCGATGAGCAGCCCGCCCGCGGCGACGAACGGGATCAGGTAGCTGACCCCGGTCATCAGCCACTGCCGGACCTTGGTGCCCGCCTTGTCGTTCGCGCCGACCTTCGAGGTCAGCTCCGGGGCCGCGGGGGCGACGGGCTCGCGCGCGGCGGCCTTGGCGCGTTCGAACAGCCCGGCCGCGTCGTTGATCGCGGCCTTGACCGGCGCCTCGACGATCGGCTTCCCGGCGAACCGGTCCCGGCCCTGCACGGCGAGGTCGGCGGCGAAGATGACGGCGTCCGCGCTCGCGATGTCCTCGGCGGACAGCGGTTCGGAGCCGGCCGACCCCTGCGTTTCGACGACGATCTCGTCGCCGTTGGCCTGGGCGGTCTGCTCCAGCGACTCGGCCGCCATGTAGGTGTGGGCGATCCCGGTGGGGCAGGCGGTGATGGCGACGAACTTCATGATCAGGCCACCTCCTGGCGGATGTAGTCGGCGAGGGCGGCGGCGTCGGCGGCGTCCAGGAGGTGCCGCTTGAACTCCGCCCGGACGAGCCGGCGGGCGAGGGCGGCCAGTACCTTCAGGTGGTCGCTGCCGCCGCCTTCCGGCGCGGCGATGAGGAAGATCAGCTTCGCCGGGCCGTCCGGCGCGCCGAAGTCGATGCCCGCTTCGCTGCGGCCGAAGGCCAGCGTCGGCGCGGTGACCGCGGCCGAGCGGCAGTGCGGGATGCCGATGCCGCCTTCGAGCCCGGTGGCCATCTGCTCTTCGCGGGCGGCGACGTCCTTCAGGAACAGGTCGAGGTCGGTCACCCGGCCGGCGTCGACGAGCCGCTGCGCGAGGCCGCGCACGGCGGCCTGCTTGTCGCTCGCGTCGAGGTTCAGGTCGACCAGGTCGGCGGTGATCAGGTCTGGGGTGGTCATGCGGCGGCTCCGCTGAGGGTGAAGGAAGGATCGACGTCCAGCACGCGCACCTGGTCGGGGTGCACGTCCTGCGGGGTGGGCATGCGGCTGCCCTCCTGCGTGACCGCGGCGGTGCCGTAGGCGACCGCGGTCCGCAGGGCTCGGGGGCCGGTTCCTCCCGCGTGGAGGAACCCGGCGAGGGCGGCGTCTCCGGCGCCGACGGTGCTGCGCACGGCCACCAGCGGGCCGAGCGCGTGGCAGGTCCCGGTCTCCTCGACGAGCACCGCGCCGCGCGCGCCCAGGCTGACCAGCACGCGGCCGACGCCGCCGGAGATCAGCTCCCGGCAGACCGCGACGACGTCGCCGAGCAGCGGCAGCGGCCGGCCGGCGAGCTCGGTCAGCTCGTCGAGGTTCGGCTTGAGCAGGTCCGGGCCGCCCGCGCAGGCGGCGGCGAGCGGCGCGCCGGAGGAGTCGACGGCGACCTTCGCGCCGGCATCGTGCGCGAGCTTCGTCAGCCGCGCGTAGAAGTCGTCGGGCACGCCGGCGGGGAGACTTCCGCAGCACACCAGCCATTCGCCGCGCGCGGCCAGCTCGACGGCCCGGCGTTCGAGGGTGGCCAGCTCGGCGGGGGAGATCTCCGGGCCCGGCTCGTTGATCTTCGTCGTGGTCCCGTCGGCTTCGACGAGCGTGATGTTGCTGCGGGTCGACCCGGCGATCGGCACCGCGACGACCGGCACGCCTTCGGGCGCGAGCAGTTCGCCCAGCCGTTCGCCCACCGGGCCGCCGGCGGGCATCAGGGCCACGGTCGGGGTCCCGGCGGCGGCCAGCGCGCGGGCGACGTTCACGCCCTTGCCGCCCGGGTCGAGCCGGACGGCGGACGCCCGCAGCACCTCGCCGCGCCGCAGCTCGGCCAGCCGCAGCGTCCGGTCGAGGCTGGGGTTGGGGGTCACGGTGACGATCACGCCAGCACCACCTCCGGGCCCGCTTCCTCGAGTTCGGCCACCGCGCCGGCGTCGATGCCGTTGTCGGTGACCAGGACGTCGATCTCGGCCAGCCGCGCGAACCGGCTGAGCTGGTCGGTGCCGTACTTGCTGTGGTCGGCCAGCAGCACCCGCTTGCGGGCGGCGGCGACCACGGCGGCCTTCACCGCGGACTCGGCCATGTCCGGCGTCGTGCAGCCGTGTTCGGCCGAAAAGCCGTTGGCGCCCAGGAAAGCGACGTCCACGAGGAGGCCGTCGAGCGCGTGCAGCGTCCAGGCTTCGACCGCGGCGAGCGTCGTCCCGCGGACGCGGCCGCCGAGGATGTGCAGCGTGATGCCCGGGCGGGTGGCGAGGATCGAGGCAACCGGGATCGAGTTGGTGATCACCGTGAGCTCGCGGTCGGTGGGCAGCAGCGTCGCGAGCCTGCTGGTCGTGGTGCCCGCGTCGAGCAGGATCGAGCCGCGGTCGGGCACCAGGTCGAGGGCGGCCCGCGCGATCGCGTCCTTTTCGGCGGCGTTGGTCTGGTCCCGCTGCGCGACCTCGGGTTCGAAGTCGAGCCGTTCGACGGCGACGGCGCCGCCGTAGACGCGGCGGACGACGCCCTGGCGTTCGAGGACGCCGAGGTCGCGGCGGATGGTCTCGGGGGCGACACCGAGTTCGCCGGCGACGTCGTTGACGTCGACCCGGCCGTCACGACGTGCGCGTTGCGCCAGGAGCTGGTGCCGTTCGGCGGCGTACATGCCCGTTCCTCTCCGATGTTTGCCCGTTGCCGTTTGATTGTGCCCGTTGTTACCGTACTGTCAATCCCCAGTTACGAGATCCTTGGCGTTCGGAGGTCTTTTCATGCAGCTGTCCGGAGTCGGAGTCAGCCCGGGCCGGGTGGCCGGCCCCCGTGTCGTGGTGGCCGCTGACCTGCCGAAACCCGCTTCCGAGCCCGTTCCGTCGGATCTCGCGGCCGAAGCGGGCAAGATCGGGCAGGCGGCAGCTGCAGTGGCGACCGCGTTGTCTGATCGTGCCCGTTCCGTGTCCGGAGATGCCCGGTCGGTCCTCGAGACGACGGCCGCGATGGCGTCCGATCCGGCGTTGACCGCGTCCGCGGAGAAGCTGGTCCTCGGTCGCTCGCTCCCGGCGCCGCGAGCGGTGTGGGAGGCGGCGGGGGAGTTCATGACGGCGCTGCAGGCCGCCGGCGGCTACCTGGCCGAGCGCGCCCGGGATGTCGCGGACGTCCGGGACCGGATCGTCGCGGCGCTGCTGGGCGTGGCCCCGCCGGGCGTCCCCGAGCTGACGTCGCCGAGCGTGCTGGTGGCCCGCGACCTCGCCCCGGCCGACACGGCGGGCCTCGACCCGGACCTGGTCCTGGCCCTGGTGACGGAGGAGGGCGGCCCGACGAGCCACACGGCGATCCTGGCGCGGGCGCTGGGCATCCCCGCGGTGGTGGCGTGCGCGGGCGTCCTCGGCCTGGACAGCCCCGGCCTCGCGGTCGACGGGTCCGCGGGCACGGTGGCCCCGGCCGACGGCACGGTACGGGCGCCGGCCCGGACCGCCCGCCCGGAGTGGGACGGCGTCGGCCGCCTCGCCGACGGCCACCGCGTGAAGCTCCTGGCCAACGTCGGTTCCGCGGCCGACGCGTCGGCTGCCGCGGCGGCCGGCGCCGAGGGAATCGGCCTGTTCCGCACCGAATTCTGTTACCTCTCGGCGGCTTCGGAGCCGACGGAGGCGGAGCAGCGGGCGGCGTACGCGGCGGTGCTGTCCCCGTTCGCGGGGAAACCGGTCGTGGTCCGGACGCTCGACGCGGGCTCGGACAAGCCGTTGGCGTTCTTGCCGATGGGCGAGGAACCCAACCCGGCACTGGGCGTCCGCGGGTTGCGGGTGGCGTTCGACCGCCCGGAGCTCCTGGACCGCCAGCTGTCGGCAATCGCGGCGGCGGCCGCGGAAACGGGCGTGGAGCTGTCGGTGATGGCCCCGATGGTGGCAACGGCGGCAGAAGCGGCCTGGTTCGCGGACCGAGCCCGGGCAGCGGGGATCGCCAGGGTGGGCGTGATGATCGAGATCCCGGCGGCGGCGTTGTGTGCGGCTTCGATCTTCGAGGTCGTCGATTTCGTTTCGCTCGGGACGAACGACCTGGCCCAGTACGTGTTCGCGGCGGACCGCCAGCTGGGCGCGGTGGCGGCGTTGAACGACCCCCACCAGCCGGCGTTGCTGCGGCTGGTGGGAATGGTCGCGGAGGCGGCGGCAGGCAAGCCGGTCGGGGTGTGCGGCGAGGCGGCAGCGGACCCGTCACTGGCCCCGGTGCTGGTCGGCTTGGGCGTGACGTCGCTTTCGACGAACGCGGTCGCCTTGGCGGGCGTGGGCGCGGTATTGCGCGAGGTGGACCTCGAGACGTGCCGCGTCAGGTCACGGCGGGATCTCCGAGGGCGAGCTCGGGCGGCCGGCCTCGCCGGGTGACGACGACGGCCGCGGAACCGAAGGGAGACGCCGCCACGCCCGGCCGGGACAGCTCGAGCCGCAGCACGCGGGCGCCCGTGACGTCCAGGTCGATGGTGGCCGGTTTCCCGGCCGAGACGTCGTGTTCGGACCGTGGCGTCCCGTCGAGCACCGTCCGGACCCGGCCCACCTGGAACGGGTCGCGGGCGTTGTCGAGCACCCCGGCGACCGTGGTGAACCGCTGGTAGTGGCCGCCGAGGTCCAGTTCGACGAACCCCTGCCCCGTGGCGGACGGCGTCCTCGGCCGCAGGACGATGCTGTCCGCGTAGCGCAGGCCGTCGATCCACGCCTCGCCCCGCCGGACTCCGGGGCTGGTGCACGTCCACGGCAGGTCCCCGGCGGGCACCCGCCGCGGTGCCCGTGCTCCGCCGCGCCAGACCCCGCGGCGGGGCATCGGATGCCTCCCCTGGCCCGTGATTGCGGCGAGCAGGTCGGCGACGCCTTCGTCGCTGAATTCCGCGATCTCGTACCGGGTCATGGAGTAGGGGTTGAGGAACTCGGGGATCTCGTCGATCGACCGGCCGGGCAGGACGACGGGGAGGACCCGGCGGGTGCCGTCCTCGAGGTCCCTGGTCAGCTTGTTGCGGATGATCGCGGTCTCGAACTGGGCACCGCGGCCCTCGTCCGGCGGTGCCTCGCCGTCGGCCCGGGCCCGGTACAGGGGAGACGCCACGACGATGACGAAGTCGGCCGCCTTGAGGTTGCGGGTGGCCCACAGTGACCAGTCGATGCGGTGGTTGTCGTGCCACTGGTCGAGCACGACCTCCAGGCCGATCCGGCTGTGCAGGAAGGTCGCGAACCGCCGGACCAGCTCCTTGTGTTCTTCGGTGTCGTGCGAGTAGCTGAAAAACACCTTCGGCGGATCGGGTTCTGACATCGGCTTCCCCTCGGATCGGTCGGTGAATCACCGATCCGGGAGATCGGTTTCCCGCAAACGATTCGGCCCCTCGTGCTCCGTGTTCGCCTGTCATATATCGGCCGGACTGCCGATTGTCAAGGCAGCGTTTCCGGCTCGGTTCGGGCCCTGGCCAGCTATTGTCCTGGATCTGTCAGCTTTCCCGTCTTCTTCCTCTGACCCCGCGGATCTAGGATCGATCCGCCTGGCGGGAGCGGTGAAGGGGCGGCGGCACGCGTGTATGAGTACGACGTGTTCATCAGCTACCTCCGCACCGCAGGGGACATATCGGCGTGGATTCGCCACCATTTCCACCCGCGCCTTCTGGAAGTGCTCGGCAACAACCGGTACGAGGACGTCCGGATATTCTTCGACGACCAGGTCCGGGTCGGATCCCGCTGGCCCGCGGAACTGAGCTCGGCCCTGCAACGTTCGCGGGTGCTGGTTCCGGTCTGTTCGCCGAAGTACTTCCGGGACGAATGGTGCCTGGCCGAGTGGGCCTCGATGGAGGAGCGGGAGGCGCTGACCGGGGCGCGCCGGCGGCCCCTGATCTACCCGGTGATCTTCTGCGACTCCCGGCACTTCCCCGACTGGGCCCACGCGCGGCGCCCGCGTGACCTGCAGCAGTGGAACCACCCCTTCGAGCACTTCCAGACCGCGCCGGCCTACCTCGACTTCAACCAGCAGATCAAGCAGATCGCCGCGGAGCTGGAGGACCTCATCGACGGGGCGCCGGAGTGGCGGGGCGACTGGCCGGTGCGCACCCCGGCCCCGGCACCGCCGAGCCGGGCACGGATGCCGAGGTTCTGACCGATGCCGGGAACGATCTTCACCTTCTACTCCTACAAGGGCGGGGTCGGCCGGAGTTTCACGCTGGCCAACGTCGCCGTGCTGCTCGCCCGCTGGGGCCACCGCGTGCTCTGCCTGGACTGGGACCTCGAGGCCCCCGGCCTCGGCGACTACTTCCGGTCGCAGCTGCCCGCGCCGCCGTCCGGCGGTGTGGTCGACCTCGTCGACGACTTCCGGCACGGCCGGTTCGCCCCGGAGGCCCATGTCCAGCGGCTGACCGGCGTCGGCGTGCTCGACTTCCTCGCCGCCGGCCGAGATGATCCCGGCTACGTCACCCAGGTGCAGGAAATCGGCTGGGACGGCCTGTACGACGACGGCTTCGGCGAATACCTCGAGAAGTGCCGTGAGTTCTGGACCGCCCGCTACGACTTCGTCCTCGTCGACAGCCGCACCGGCATCTCCGACATCGGCGGGATCTGCACGGCGCACCTGCCGGACCACCTCGTCCTGCTGTTCACCGCCAACCGGCAGAGCATCCTCGGCGCGGTGGAGGCGGCCCGCCGCGCCGACGCGGCGCGCAACCTCCTGCCGTTCGACCGCGCGCGGCTGACCGTGCTGCCGGTGTTGTCGCGGTTCGACAACCGGGAGGAGTACGACCGGTCCGAGACCTGGCGCCGCATCGTCGTCGACGAGACGGCCGAGCTGTACCGCACCTGGCTCGACCAGGCCGTCGAACCGGCGACCATGGCCCGGCACCTCACCCTGCCGTACGTGTCGTACTGGAGTTTCGGCGAGCAGCTGCCGGTGCTGTCGGAACAGACGCCGGGCGCCGACCAGATCGGGTTCGCCCTCGAGACGGTCGCGGCGGTGATCGCCTGCCGGCTCGACCGGACCGACCTGCTGGCCGAGAACCGCGACGCCTACGTCGCCGCCGTCCGGTCGAGCCGCCGGGAGTTCAAGCACGACCTGCGGGTCAGCATCCCGCGCACGTCCGTCGGCACGGCGAACGAGCTGGTCGACGAACTGAAGAGGCGGGACGTGCGCGCGGTGAAATCCCTCTCGGGCGACCGGTCGCTGCTCTCGCGGGCCGAAGACGACGCCCGGCACCTGTGCCTTGTCGTCGACGGCAAGGTCAGCCGCTGGCAGGCGGCCGAGGTCGAACTGTTCCTGCACCGCACGCTCGGCCAGGACCGCCGGGTGATCCCGATCCTGACGGCGGGCACCGAGGCGTCGTCGCTGCCGGGCTACGTCGGGAACCTCCGCTACCTGCGCCTGGGCGGTTCACGGGGTCCCGCCGAGGTGGCCCGCGACCTGGTCGGCCAGCTGAAGGGCGGCACCCCGCTCGCCGACGACGATCCGGACCTCCCGGCCCTGCTCGGCCAGGTTCGCGAAGCCCGCCTGCGCCCGTCGCGCTGGGACCTCGTCGACGAACTGGTCACGGCCCTGCAGCCGGCCGTCGGCGCGGCCGACAGCGGCCGGGCCCGCGACCTCGCGACGGACCTCGCCGTCGCGGTGAAACCGCATTCCCCGGACGGCGCCGACCGCCACCCGGCCCCGCCGGGCGTCCGCCGGTCGATCGACTGGCTCCTGAGGATTCTCGACACCCGCGCCCAACCCACGACGCAGCACCGGAAGGATCTCGGATGACCGACCGCTTGGGACACCGGCAGACCGCGGCGATGTTCACGCTCATGGTACTGGGCCGCGAAGTGCCCAACCCGGAGCTGAAGGAGCTGGTGGGCTTCACCCTCACCGGAAAGGAACGCACGCAGCTGAACGACAGCGGGTACGTGGACAGCGAGAAGTCCGGCCGCACGTTCGTCCACCAGCTGACCGACAGCGGCTGGGCCTGGTGCGAGAAGGAGCTCGGGGCGAAGAAGCCCCCGCCGCCGCGGCCGCAGAGCACCCTCTGCACGGTGCTGTACCTGGTGCTGGGCGGGTTCGACGACTTCCGCCGCGCCCGGAACCTGCGGCTGGCCGACGTGTTCGGTGCCGTGGTTTCCTCGGCACCTGCCGAAGATCTCGAAAGCCGCATCCGTGTCGCCTACCGGGAACTGGTGAAGGAGCCGCGCGGATGGGTCGGGCTGGTCGACCTGCGGCCGAAGCTCGGTGCCCCGGCAGCCGAAGTCGACGCCGTGCTCAAGAGGCTGAGCAGCGAGGGCAAGGTGCACCTCGTCCCGGAGGACAACCGGAAGGCGCTCACCGCCGCCGATCACGAAGCGGCCATCCGCATCGGCGGTGAGGACAACCACCTGCTCTCCATCGAGGCGCTGTGATGGACGAGCTCAGGGCTCTGGCAACGCTGAGCTTCGACTGGGCGGACACACCGGACCACGTCTGGCACGACTCGCCCTACCACGTCGACGGCTTGCACGGCGACGCGCTCGCCGCGATCAACGCGGGCATCCGCGACGCCTCCGGCAGCGAAGGGCCGAGTCCGATCGGACTTGTCCTGCGCGGTCTGAAGGGTGTCGGCAAGACCCACCTGCTGGGCCTCGTCCGGCGCCAGGTGCACCGTGCGCGGGGTTACTTCTTCCTCGACGACGTCACGGCGGGGGACGCGTTCTGGGAAAACACGGCGGAGGCGCTGCGCCGCGGGCTGGTCCACCCCGATGATTCGGGTGAGTCGCAGCTGAAGCAGTTCTTGCTGCGCGTGTGCCTGCGTGCGCACGTCGATGCCGGCATCGAGGCGAGGATCCGGCGCGGGCGCGGTCTGACGGTGGACGACGTCGAAGCCTTCATCACGGCCGTCGACTCCCTCGACGAAAGGGTTGCGGACGAATGCGGGGACACCGCACGCGCCCTCGTGCTCATCGCCAGCAAGGAGCCCGGTGCCAAGTACATCGGCGAGGACTTCCTCGACGGCGACGAACAGCTCACGCCGGAAGCGCGGAAGTGGAACATCTACTCGCGGCCGAAGCCCGCCCGGGTCCTCGTGCGGGAGATCACCCGGCTGCTGGCGCTCACGGGGCCGGTCGTGATCGCCGTGGACCAGCTCGACACCCTCATCGCCGAATCCGGCCGGCGCACGCAGGAAATCGGGACCAGCGCCGAGGAAGACCTGCTCGTGGCCCAGATCGCCGACGGGCTCATGGGCCTGCGCGAGGTGACTCGCAAGACCCTCACCGTCCTGACCTGCCTGCCGAGCACCTGGGAGCAGATCAGCACGAAGGCGACCGGGACGGTGCCCGACCGGTTCCGCACATCGGTCACCCTCGGCCGGATCCTCGACCCCGAGGTCGGCCGGGCGCTGGTGGCGAAGCGGCTCGGGGTGGCCTACGAGGCCATGGGGTTCACCCCGCCGCACCCGACCTGGCCGGTCGCGCCGGATGCCTTCGCCGAGCCCTGGGAGCAGTGGACGCCACGGCAGCTGCTGAAGCGGATCGGCGCGCACATCGAACTGTGCCTGCGCGCCGGTCAGGTCCAGGAACTCGGTTCGTTCGACGAAAAGGCCGCGGTGCCGGTCGTCCCCGTGCGCGCCGCGGTCGAGCACGACCGGTTCGCCGAGCTCGACGCCGAGTTCGAAAAGCTGCAGGCGGAAGCCGATCCGCAGGCGCTGCTCGCCGAGAAGACCGTGGACAGGACCATGCCAGACCTGCTGTCGGCCGCGCTGCGGTGCTGGGTCACCGAGGTCGGGAACGACGAGATCGAATGGTCGTGCGAGCGCCAGAACGGGCGCAGCGGGGTGCACGCACGGCTCATCCGGACCGTCGTCGAGTCCGTCGACCTGCAGGAGCACTGGGCTTTCCGGGTGATCGCGGCCCGGGATCCGCGGGCCGCGCTGAGCCGGTTCCGCAAGGCCCGCTCCGAGGCGGGGCAGTTGCAGGGTGCGGACAACCGGCACCTCGTCATCCTCCGGGACGCCTGGGGACGCGGCGCCAAGACGCGGGAAGAGGTCGAGAAGTTCACCACCGCCGGCGGCCGGACGATCCCGCCGAGCCCCGCCGACGTCCGGATCTTCTGGGCGCTGAACAAGATGCTCGCCAACGGCGGCCGGGAACTGCACGAGTGGCTGATCGACCGGCGGCCCGCGAGCCGGTCCGAGTTGTTGTCCGCCGTGCTGCCGGAAAAGCCGTCGGGGCGGGCCGCCGAAGGGACCCACCCGCCGCCCGCCGACGGGGAAATCACCCTCGGCACCGTCGTCGATTCGGGGGAACCCGTCCGGATCGAACTCTCCGCTCTCCGCAAGCACGCTGCCGTCTTCGCCGGGTCTGGGTCCGGGAAGACCGTGCTCCTGCGGCGGATCGTGGAAGAGTGCGCTCTGCTGGGCGTCTCCGCCATCGTCCTCGATCCCAACAACGACCTCGCGCGGCTCGGGGATCCCTGGCCCGAACCGCCCGACGGCTGGACGAACGGCGACGCCGAACTCGCCGGGAAGTACCTCGCCGAGACCGATGTCGTCGTCTGGACGCCGGGGCGGGCGACCGGGCGGCCGCTGGCCTTCCAGCCGCTGCCGGACTTCGGTGGGGTGCTCGACGACTCCGACGAATTCACCGCCGCCGTCGAGGTGGCCGTGGCGACGCTCGCCCCTCAAGCCCGGCTGACCGGGAGCACCGCCAAGGCGAACATCGGGCTCGCCGTGCTCCGGCAGGCGGTCGTCCACCACGCGCGCACGGGGTCGCGGAGCCTGCCGGACCTCATCGAACTGCTGGCCGATCTGCCCGACGATGTCAGCAACCTCAACGACGCCCCGCGCATCGCCGCCGGGCTGGCCGAAATCCTGAAGGCCGCCATGGTCAACGATCCGCTCTTCGCCGGCGGTGGCGAGCCCGTCGATCCCGGCGTGTTGCTGACGCCGGCGGTGGGGAAGCGGGCGCGGGTTTCCGTGATCAGCTTCGTCGGGCTGCCCGCGGACGAACAGCGGCAGAACTTCGTGAACCAGCTGCAGATGGAGCTGTTCGCGTGGGTCAAGCGGAATCCGGCCGGCGACCGGCCGCTGGGTGCGCTGTTCGTGATGGACGAAGCCCAGACGCTGGCGTCGTCGGCGGGCCTCACGGCGAGCACGCGCAGCACGATCGTGCTGGCTTCGCAGGCGCGCAAGTACGGGCTGGGCCTGCTGTTCGCCACGCAGGCACCCAAGGGCCTGCACAACCAGGTGACCGGCAACGCGATGACGCAGTTCTTCGGCCGCCTCAACAGCCCGGCCCAGATCGCCGCGGCCAACGAGCTGGCCCGCGCGAAGGGCAGCCCGGTCGCGGACATCTCCCGGCTGGAACGGGCGCAGTTCTACGTGGCGGGGGAGGCGTTCGGCTTCCGTCAGGTGGCGACGCCGCTGTGCCTGACCCACCACCCGGCCAGCCCACTGCGGCTGGAGGAGGTGATCGCCCGGGCGCGGAAGCACTGAGCGGCTGTCGATCCGGGCGGGTTTCGTTCGACGCAGTGGTAAGCGAACCCGGCCCGAAGGGGACTCCCATGATCCGCCTCTACATGACGACGTCCCTCGATGGTTTCGTGGCCGGACCGGACGACCGCCCCGGCCAGGAACTCGGCCGCGGCGGCGGCCGGCTCTTCGACTGGCTCGACCACCGGCACGGGGACGGTGCCAGCGGGCAGATCTACCGTGAGGCGCTGGCGACCGGCGTGCCGATCCACGTGCTCACCCACCACGTCGATCCCGCGGACACTTCGCCCGGCAGCGCCCGGTTCTTCACCGATGTCACGGCAGCTGCGGAAGAAGCCCGCGCCGCGGCGGGCGAGCGCGCGGTCATGGTGCACGGCGCCGGGGCGGCGCAGGCGTTGCTGGCCGCGGGCCTGCTGGACGAGATCGAACTCCACGTCGTCCCGGTGCTCCTCGGTGCCGGACGGCGGCTGTTCGGCGACACCGAAGCCGAGCTCGAACTCGTCCGCCGCCTCGAGGACCGCGACGTGCTCCACCTGCGCTACCGGGTGCGGTGACCGGCGATCGGCCGGAGTGCCCGGTCCCGGCGTGCGGGACCGGGCACTCGGCTCAGTCCGCTTCCGGGAAGTGGATGTCGGTGACGTGCACGTCCACGACCTCGACGTCGAGGCCGAGGTACTGCTCGACGGCGTCGATCACGGCGACCCGGACCTGCTCGCCCGCCGCCTTGACCGCGTGGCCGAACTCGAGGACCAGCGGGATCGTGATCCAGGCGACCTCGTCGGCCAGCTCGACCTTGATCCCGCTGTCGTCGACGCTGTGCACGCCCTCGGTCTTGGCGGCGATGCGCAGGACGATCTTGCCGACCACCCCGTCGGCGACCGTGGTGCTGCCGCGGGTGCCCGCGGCCGGGCGGGCCGCGGCCGGCTCGGCCTCGACGGCCGGTTCCGCTTCGGCTTCCGCGACGGGCTCGTCCTCGGAAACCGGCGCCTCCTCGGCTTCGGCGACCGGCTCCGCCTCCGCGACCGGCTCGGCTTCGGTCTCGGCCTCAACGGTGTTCGAGTCCGTGTCGTCGTCTTCGGCTTCGGCGACGTCCTCGTCGGAGGCGTCCGCGACGTCCTCCTCGGACTCCTCGGTGTCCGTCGCGTCTTCGTCGGCGTCCTCGGTCTCGGCGGCGTCCAGCTCCTCTTCGGCGTCCTCTTCGGATTCGTCGGCCGCTTCGGCCTCGGCGGTTTCCGCCGTGGCTTCCGCCTCCGGTGCGGATTCCGTCTCCTCGACCACGACGTCCGCGTCGGCGGTCTCGGCGGCGGGCGCCTCGGCGACCACCACCGGCTCGGGCTCGACGGTGCCGTAGGCGTAGCCGCCGGTGTTTTCGTTCTTGGGACGGCCGAAGATGCTGTTGATGACGTCGGACATGGTTTCCCTTTCCGGGAGCGACGACCTGTGGGGACGAGCAGACGGCGACATACTAGGGGCATCGCCGTGATCCGCGGCACAGGGGCCCCGGCATCGAGACTCGCTTGTGTCCCAACGGGTATCCGGCGTGATCACCGTCCGTCAGATCGGGCTCGGCGAACAGTGATCACGGCCGGGAAAACCGCGTCCAGGAATTGTCCACTATTCGGTGGGAAACCTTTTTTTCACGAAAACAGCCCGAGCGGGACACTCGAACCGAGCGCGCGATACCCCGCCGGGTTGAGGTGCAGGTGGTCGCCGACGTCGTAGGCCGGGAGCAGCTGCGCCGGGGCCGCCGGGTCGCGGGCCACCTTGTCGAAGTCCAGCAGCGCGTCGAAGTGTCCCGGCTGACGGATCCACGCGTTCACCTTCTGCCGGGCCGCTTCGCGTTCCGGCACGTCGTAAGCCGCGTTGCCGCCGAACGGGGTGATCGTCGCGCCGTAGACGCTGATGTCCTGGGCGTGCGCGCGGACCAGGATCTGGTCGTACGCGTCGATCAGCTCGTCGGCCACCGCCGCCGCGTCGGCCGGGGCCGCCGTGCCGATGTCGTTCACGCCCTCGAACACGATCGCCCGCGAAACCCCGCTCGTCGACAGCAGATCGCGGTCCAGGCGGGCCAGCACGTTCGGGCCCAGCCCGTCCTGCAGCACGCGGTTGCCGCCCGCGGCCTGGTTCACCACGGCCACCCCGTGCAGGCGCCCGGCCAGGACGTCCGGCCAGCGGTCGTTGCCGTTGGTCGTCGAGCCGCGGCCGTCCGAAATGGAGTCGCCGATCACCGCCACCGCCGACGCCGGCGAGAGGACCTCGATGCCGCTGAAGAAGTACCAGTGGTCCACCGGGGTCGCGCCCGGCAGGTCGGTGGCCGTCACCTGGTCGCCCGCCAGCAGGTAGGACGTCGTGCGGGAGCCGGGGTGCGAGGTGATCGACGTCGACGCCTGGCCGTGCGCCAGGTACGCGGTCACCGTGATGTTCTCCGACGGCCGCACCGGGAACGGCAGCGGGTCCGACACGACCTGGGCGCCCATCGGCACCACCGTGGACGGCCTGCCGTGGAACGTCACGGGCACGACGCTGCCCGGCACCACGGCGGACACCCCGGCCGCGCCGGAAACCGGGCGCGCCACCGAGACCGCGGTCAGCGGCAGCGGAGCCCCGCCGAAGGCGTTGGAGAACCGCAGCCGGATCCGCGGGCCGCCGGCCGTCACGTGCGC
Organism: Amycolatopsis vancoresmycina; assembly: GCF_000716785.1. Lineage (GTDB taxonomy): Bacteria > Actinomycetota > Actinomycetes > Mycobacteriales > Pseudonocardiaceae > Amycolatopsis > Amycolatopsis vancoresmycina. The sequence goes on along the minus strand of NZ_JNYY01000001.1, from coordinate 883,385 downwards.
AGTCTCGCGCACCGACGCGTTGTCGAGCACCCGGTCGGTCCCGGTGAACGGCGCCGGTGGCAGGTTGCCCGGCTCGGTCAGCTGGGGCATCGACGTCCAGGTCGCCACCCAGTGCGACGGCGCGGGACGGCCGGAGGCGCCGACGAACAGGGCGGTCAGCACGGCCAGGAAGAGGACCGCGAGCGGCCGCTTCACGACGAGAACTCCGGGGCCAGGACCCGGTCGAAGCCGACGAAGCGGCGCGGCCCGGTCAGCGTGCAGTGCAGGGTGGCGACGATCTGCTCGCTCGACGTCCCCACCCGCAGCTCGACGTCGCCGGGATCGACCTGGCGGCGGCCGGCGCGGCCGGTGTACGACGTCAGGTCCGCGTGCAGCGCGACGTCGAGCACCGTCGTCGTGCCCGGGGCGACGGTGACGCGGCGGGCCGCGATCAGCTGGCGCTCGGGCCGGGCGACGTCGGCCACCGGGTCGTGCAGGTACACCTGGACGACTTCGGACGTCTCGCGCTGGTGGTCGTTGCGCAGCGTCACCCGGACCCGGCAGACGCCGTCGGTCGGCCAGAGCGAGCCGGTCGCGCTGACGTCGAGCCAGGTCGCCGGCGCGTAGGACAGCCCGTGGCCGAACGGGAACAGCGGCGACGGATCCACTGTGGACACTTCGCTGCGCCGGCCGAGCGGCGCCGCCAGGTAGGTCGACGGCTGGCTCGCGCCGGCCGCCGGGAAGCTCACCGGCAGCCGCCCGGCCGGGTTGATCCGGCCGTCGAGCACGCCGGCCAGCGCCGCCGCGCCCTCCTCGCCGGGGTAGAAGCCGCACACGACCGCGGCCAGCCGGGGCAGCTGCCGGGAAAGCTCGTACGGCCGCCCCGAGAGCAGGACGAGCACCACCGGCTTGCCCGTGTCCAGCAGGGCGTCCAGCAGTTCTTCCTGGCGGCCCGGCAGCCGCAGGTCGGGCGCGTCGCAGCCTTCGCCGGACGTCCCGCCGCCGAACAGCCCGGCCCGGTCGCCCAGCACCGCCACGCACACCGACGCGTCCGCGCAGGCCGCCACCGCCTCGGCGATCCCGTCGTCGTCCCCGCCGGTGACCGGGCAGCCCTGGGCGTAGGTGACGTCGTAGGAGGACCGCAGGGCCTCCAGCACGGTCGGCACCGAGACGCCGAACGGGACGTCGGGGTGGTGGACGCCGACGTGCAGCGGGAAGGAGTAGCAGCCGAGCATCGCGCCGGGCGTGTCGGCGCGCGGGCCCACCACGGCGAGCCCGGTGCCGGGCGTGAGCGGGAGCGTGCCGTCGTTGTGCAGCAGCACGATCGAGCGCTCGGCGACCTCGCGGGCCAGCGCCCGCGACTCCGCGTCGTCGAGGTCGATCTCCTCGGGCACCTCCGGCGCCCAGCCCGCGTCGAGCAGGCCCAGTTCGCACTTCTGCCGCAGCACCCGTTCGAGGGCGCGGTCGACGGCGGCGACATCGACCGCGCCCCCTTCCACCGCGGCGAGCAGCGGCTCGCCGTAGCAGTCCATCGTGGGCAGTTCGACGTCGATGCCGGCGGTGAGCGCCTGCCGGGCGGCGTCGCCGCGGTCGGCCGCGACCCCGTGCAGCCGGTGCAGGAACGCCACCGAGAAGTAGTCGGCGACGACCGTGCCGTCGAAGCCGTAGGTGTCGCGCAGCAGGTCCGTCAGCAGCGTGGTGTCGGCGGCGGACGGGACGCCGTCGGTGTCGGTGTAGGCGTTCATCACCGACCGGGCACCCGCACGCAGGGCCAGCTCGAACGGCGGCAGCAGGACGTCGGCGATCTCCCGCGGCCCGGCCGAAACCGGCGCCAGGTTGCGCCCGGCGCGCGAGGCGGAGTACCCGACGAAGTGCTTGAGCGTGGCGACGATGCCGGCCGACTCCAGGCCCGCGACGTACGCGCTGCCGATCGTCCCGACCAGGTACGGGTCCTCGCCGATGGTCTCCTCGACCCGCCCCCAGCGCAGGTCGCGGGCGACGTCGAGGACCGGCGCGAGCCCCTGGTGCACGCCGAGGCCGCGCATGGTCCGCCCGATCTTCCCGGCCATCCGGCGCACGAGCTCCGGGTCGAAGGTCGCGCCCCACGACAGCGGCGCGGGGTAGATCGTCGCCTGCCACGCGGCCAGGCCGGTCAGGCACTCCTCGTGGACCACGGCCGGGATGCCGAACCGGCTGCTGGTCACGATCTGGCGCTGGGTGCGGGCGAGGCTGCGCGCCCCGATCACCGGGTCGACCGGCCGGGTGCCGAACGCGCGGGTCAGCTGCCCGATGCCGTGGCGGACCAGGTCGTCGAGGTCGACCGCCGCGTCGACGAAGTCGTGCTGGTGCGGCGCCATCTCGCCGCCCGAGTCGATGCCGACCCAGACGCCGTAGAGCTGGGCGAGCTTCTCGCGCAGGGTCATCCGGTCCAGCAGGACGCGGACTCGCTCGCCCGGGTCGGCCGCGGGGTCGCGCCACGGCTCTCCGGCCGTGGTGGGCTGCGTGGTCAAGGGTTTCCGCCCTTCGTGTGGGGGGGGCGTGGGAAGGGGTTCAGGGGATGGCGCGGGTCGAGTGCCGCACCACCAGGCCGGTGTCGAGGGTGACGTGGGTCGGCCCGACCTCGTCGCCGTTGATCAGCGCGATGAGCATCCGGATCGCCCGGTGGCCCATCTCGCGGATCGGCTGGTCCACTGTGGTCAGCGGCGGGCTGCAGAGCGCGGACTCGGGCACGTTGTCGAAGCCGACCACGGACAGGTCGCCGGGCACGGTCAGCCCGAGCTCGCGGGCCGCGCCGACGGTCGCGATGGCCGAGATGTCGTTCGCGGCGAACACCGCGGTCGGCCGGTCCGGCCCGGTCAGCAGCTCGTGGGCCGAGGCCGCGGAGACCTCCGGGTCGTAGGCGCCGACCCGGATCAGGTCCTCGTCCGGGGTGATGCCCGCGGCCGTCAGCGCGCGCAGGTACCCGGTCTTGCGCAGTTCGGCCGACTGCAGGTCGGGGCGGCCGGAGAGGAACGCGATCCGCCGGTGCCCCAGCTCGAGGAGGTGCTCGGTGGCCAGCTGGGCGCCGCGCAGGTTGTCGGAGTCGATGGTCGGCAGGTGCGACGGCCCGGTGTGCGGGTCGACCGCGACGACCGGCGTGCCGGGCACGGCTTCCAGCGACACGGCCGGGGTGACCAGCACGGCGCCGTCGACGAGGGTGCCGCTCAGCCGGGAGAGGTAGCGCTTCTCCCAGCCCACCGGGTCGCCGGTGCGCCCGCCCGCGGAGTAGACGACCAGTTCGAAACCGCTGCCGCGGATGGCGTCCGCGGCCCCCTTCAGCAGCTCGGTCGAGAACGGTTCGAGGTCGGCGACCAGGATCCCGATGACGTTCGTCCGGTGGTTTCTCAGGCTCTGCGCCACGAGGCTCGCCTCGTAGCCGAGCTCTTCGATGACGGCACGGACGCGCGCGAGCGTCGCGGCGGAGACGCCGTAGCGCTCGTTGATCACTTTGGAGACCGTGGCCACCGAGACGCCGGCCCGGGCGGCGACGTCACGGATGGTCACCCTCGAACTGGGCTGCATCGGCTCAGACTAACCATGGAAAACGTTATCGACAACGATTGACATCCCATTTGCCCGGGGAGCAGACTCTTCGCCAACCCGGGCGCAGTCGCGCCCCGTCCAACTCGGCCGAAGTCGTCAGGAGTGGACCCACGATGTCTCTGAAACACCGGATCCCCGTTCTCGCCGCCCTGGTGGCCATCGCGCCGCTCGTGCTCTACGGGTGCAGCAGCGGGGGAAGCAGCGACACACCCGCCCAGCCGTCGGGCCCGGTCACCCTGACCTGGTGGCACAACGGCACCACCGACCCGATCAAGTCGGTCTGGGCGAAGGTCGTCGCCGACTACCAGAAGGCGCACCCCGAAGTCACGATCAAGGCCCAGCCGCTGCAGAACGAGGACTTCAACACGAAGGTGCCCCTCGCCCTGCAGTCGGCCGAGCCGCCGGACATCTACCAGTCCTGGGGCGCCGGCGACCTGGCCGGGCAGATCACCTCGGGCAAGGTCGCCGACATCACCGGCGACACCAAGTCGTGGATCGAGCAGGCCACCGGCAAGTTCGGCGAGAAGTGGCAGGTCGACGGCAAGCAGTACGGCGTGCCGTTCACGCAGCACTTCGTCGGCTTCTGGTACCGCAAGGACCTGTTCCAGCAAGCGGGGATCACCACCCCGCCGAAGACCATGGACGAGCTGAACGCCGCCGTCACGGCGCTGAAGGCCAAGAGCATCGCGCCGATCTCGGTCGGCGGCAAGGACCGCTGGCCGGATGCCTTCTACTTCAACTACTTCGCCATCCGCGAATGCTCGACCGCGGTGCTCCAGCAGTCGGTGAAGGCGGTCAAGCTCGAGGACCCGTGCTGGACGAAGGCCGGGCAGGACCTGAAGAACTTCCTGGCCACCGAACCGTTCCAGACCGGGTTCGCCGGCACGCCCGCCCAGCAGGGCGCGGGCAGCTCCGCCGGTCTCGTCGCCAACGGCAAGGCCGCGATGGAGCTGCAGGGCGACTGGGAACCCGGCACGATGTCGTCGCTGACCGAGGACAAGGACCTGGACTCGAAGATCGGCTGGTTCCCGTTCCCGACCGTGGCGGGCGGGCAGGGCGACCCGGCGGCCGCGCTCGGCGGCGGTGACGGTTTCGCCTGCACCACCCGTGCGTCCAAGGCCTGCACGGCCTTCCTGCAGTACCTGGTCAGCGAGCCCGTGCAGACCGAGCTCGCCGCGAAGGGGACCGGCCTGCCCGTGAACGTCGTCGCCGCGAAGTCGCTGAAGACCGATGTGCTCCGGCAGGTCAACGACTACGGCACGAAGGCGCCGTACGTGCAGATGTACTTCGACCGGGCGTTCCCGACGGCGGTCGGCGCCGCGCTGAACGACGCGGTGGCCAACATGTTCGCCGGCCAGGGCACCCCCGAAGGCATCGTGACCGCCGTCAACCAGGCCGCGGCGGGCAACAAGTGACCACGGCGACGACTCCGGTGCGGGCGGCGGCGCGGCCGCCCGCACCGGCGGTCCGTGCCCGGGGGAAACGCTCCGGTCTCGGCAAACGCCTGGAGCTGGCGGTGCTGCTCGGGCCGGCCCTGCTGGTGTTCGTCGGGTTCGTCCTGGTGCCGATCGGGATCGCCGGCTTCTACAGCCTGTTCAAGTGGAACGGCTTCGGCCCGCTCGACGACTTCGTAGGCTTCGACAACTACACCGACGCGTTCAACGGCACGGTGTTCCAGAGCGCCATCGTGCACAACCTGATCATCGCCGGGCTGTCCATCGTGGTGCAGCTGCCGCTGTCGATCGGGCTGGCGATGCTGCTCAACCGGAAGCTGAAGGGCCGTGCCGTGCTGCGCGCCCTGGTGTTCGCCCCCTACGTGCTGTCCGAGGCGATCACCGCGGTCATCTGGTCGCTGATGCTGCAGCCGGGCGCGTTCGCCGACCAGGTGCTCAAGGGCGTGGGGCTGGGCGGTGCGATCCACCAGTGGCTGGCCGACCCGGGCATCGTGCTCTACACGCTGTTCGCGGTGATCACCTGGAAGTACATCGGCTTCGGCATCATCCTGCTGCTCGCCGGCCTGCAAGGCGTGCCTGCCGAACTTCGCGAAGCCGCGGCGCTCGATGGCGCGTCGGCGTGGCAGACGACCCGGCACGTGGTGCTGCCGCTGCTCGGCCCGACCATCCGGATCTGGATCTTCCTGTCGGTGATCGGCTCGCTCCAGCTGTTCGACATCGTCTGGATCATGACCACCGGCGGTCCGGCGAACGCCTCGACGACGATGGCGACCTACCTGATCGACCACGGCTTCAAGCGCTACGAGTTCGGGTTCGGCTCCGCGGTCGCGGTGATCCTCTTCGTCATCTGCTTCCTGTTCGCCCTGCTGTACCAGCGGTTCGCGCTCCGCCGGGACACCCAGGGCGCCCTGACCAGGATGGTGGGCTGATGCGGTCCGGCAAGTTCGGCCTGTCGATGGGCTACCTCGCGGCGATCGTCGTCGTCGGCGTGACGGTCGTGCCGCTGCTGTTCGTCGTGCTCGGCGGGTTCCGCACCAACGCCCAGATCAACACCGACCCGGCCGGGCTGCCCGGCCCGTGGGTGACCGACAACTACGCCTCGGTCCTGGGCTCGAGCGCGTTCTGGACGTTCCTGGGCAACAGCGCGCTGATCGCCGTGATCGCGACCGCGGTCGCCGTCACGCTCGGGTCGATGGCCGGGTACGCCCTTTCGCGGTACCAGTTCAAGGGCCGCGAAGCGTTGTACACGCTGTTCACCATCGGCCTGCTGTTCCCGCTGACGGTGGCGACGCTGCCGCTGTACCTGTGGCTGCGCCAGCTGGGCATGCTCGAGAGCTTCTGGGGGGTGGCGATCCCCGAGGCGGCGTTCTCCCTGCCGGTGACGATCGTGATCCTGCGGCCGTTCATGCACGCGATCCCGGGCGAGATCGAGGACGCGGCCGTGCTCGACGGCGCCACCCGGCTCGGGTTCTTCTGGCGGATCCTGCTGCCGCTGTCGACGCCGGCGCTGACCACGGTCGCCGTGCTCGCCTTCGTCACCAGCTGGAACGCCTACCTGCTGCCACTGCTGGTGTTCAACGACTCCGGGCACTTCACGCTCCCGCTCGGCGTCGCGATGTTCCAGTCCCAGTTCTCCCAGGACACCGCCCGGGTGCTCGCGTTCACCGCCCTGTCGGCGATCCCGGCGCTCGCGTTCTTCGTGCTCGCCGAACGGCGCATCGTCGGCGGGCTGACCGGATCCGTGAAGGGCTGACTCAGGAGGTCTCCCGTGCCGTCCGAGGTCCACCGTCGTACCTTCCTGCAGTTGCTCGCCCTGGCCGGGGCGGGGTCCGTGGCGCTCCCGGGCCTGGCCGAAGCCGGCACCGGGTTTCCGCTGGTGTCGCGGGGAAAGGCCGCGACGATCGTGGTGAGCCCGGATGACCAGCCGGGTGTCCGGCGGGTCGCCGGGGACCTCGCCGCGGACATCGAGCGGGTCACCGGGGTCCGGCCGGCCGTGTCCGCCGTGGTGCCCGCCGGCGGGCCGGTGGTGCTGGTCGGCACCCTCGGGCACAGCCCGCTGGTCGACGGCCTGGTGGCGGCCGGGAAGCTCGACGTCACCGGGATCGCCGGGGAGTGGGAGACGTCGCTGAGCCAGGTCGTCGACGGGCGGCTGGTGCTCACCGGCAGTGACCAGCGTGGCGTGATCTACGGCGTCTACGAGGTCTCCCGGCGCATCGGCGTCTCGCCGTGGTACTGGTGGGCGGACGTGCCACCGCGGCGGCAGGCGGAGCTGCACCTGCCGCGCGAGCGGTTCAGCCTCGGCACCCCGCACGTGAAGTACCGCGGGTTCTTCATCAACGACGAGAACCCGGCCCTCGGCACCTGGGCTCCGGCCTTCTTCGGGCCCGGCAAGGCGCCCGGGTTCCCGAACGGCTTCAACCACCTGTTCTTCGCCAAGGTCTTCGAGACCATGCTGCGGCTGCGGGCCAACTACCTGTGGCCGGCGGTGTGGGGGCGGGCGTTCGCCGAGGACGACCCGCTCAACCACGCCACGGCCAAGGAGTACGGCATCGTCATGGGCACCTCGCACGAGGCGCCGATGATGCGCGGGATCGAGGAGTGGAACCGGCACGCGGTGCCCGCGGTCCGCGACGCGGCCGGGAACATCACCACCCCGGGGCACGACCCGTACGGCGGCACGGGGGAGTGGAGCTTCCGCCGCAACGGCGAGGCGATCAAGGCGTACTGGACCGACGGGATCCGCCGGATGGTCCGCGAGGACTTCGAAGGCGTCGTCACGCTCGGCATGCGCGGCAACGGCGACGTCGGCCTGCCCGACGGCGACGGCATCGAGCTGATGCGCGAGATCATCGCCACCGAGCGCGAGATCCTCGCCCGCGAAACCGGCCGCGACCTCACCACCGTGCCGCAGGTCTGGACGCTGTACAAGGAAGTCCAGCGGTACTGGGCGAAGGGCCTGCGCCCGCCGGACGACGTCATCGTGGTGTTCACCGACGACAACTGGGGCAACATCCGCAAGATGCCCGACCTGTCCGGCCCGCCGCACCCCGGCGGGTACGGGCTGTACTACCACTTCGACTACGTCGGCGGCGGGCGCAACTACAAGTGGGTCGACACCGCGTTGCTCGCGAACACCTGGGAGCAGCTGCACCAGGCGTCCGCCTACGGCAACGACCGGCTGTGGGTGGCCAACGTCGGCGACATGAAGGGCAACGAGCTGCCGCTGCAGTTCTTCCTCGACTACGCGTGGGACCCGGGTGCGCTGCCGATCGAGCGGCTGTCCGCTTGGGAGCGTGCGTTCGCCGCGGAGAACTTCGGTCCCGCTCTCGCCTCGGACATCGCCGCGGTGCTGCACGACTACGGGCGGCTGCAGTCGCGGCGCAAGCCGGAGCTGCTCAACCGGCGGATCACGGTGGACGCCGCCGGGACGATCACCTACGACGACCAGATGACGCCGTTCAGCCTGGTCGACTACGGCGAGCTGGACCGGGTCACCGGCGAATGGCGCGACCTCGCGGCGCGGGCGTCGAAGATCGGCGCGCGGCTGCCGAAGGCCTTCCAGGACGCCTATTACGAGCTGGTGGGGTACGAGGTCGAGGCGTCGGCCAACCTCTACGCGCTGCGGCGGGCCGAGTTCACGAACCTGCTGTACGCGGCCCAGGGCCGGGCCTCGGCCAACGGCCTCGCCGCCGTCACGGAGGCCCGGTTCGCCGACGACCTCGCGCTGGCCGAGAAGTACAACACCGGCATCGCGGGCGGCAAGTGGCAGGGGTTCCAGACCCAGCCGCACATCGACTACGGCGACGTCGCCCGGTACGGCCCCAACGCGCCCTGGCAGCAGCCGGAGAAGGACAACGTCGCCCTGCCGGACGTCATCTTCCCGGCGGTGAAACGCCTCGACCTGCCCGCGGCGGCGGCACTGGGCGTCGCGGTCGACGGCTCCCCGGACGCGTGGCCCGGCGCCGCGGGACGGCCCGCGCTGCCGGAGTTCAGCCCGTACCAGACTGCGCCACCGCAGTACGTCGACGTCTTCAACCGCGGCCGGGAACCGTTCCGCTGCACCGTCTCCGCCGGTGCGCCGTGGGTGCAGGTCGAGCCGCGCGGCGGCCGGGTCACCGAGGAGCTGCGGATGACGGTTCGGATCGACTGGGCCCGGGCGCCGAAGGGCACCACGACGGTGCCGATCACGGTGACGGGCGCGGGGACGTCGGTGGTGTTGGACGCGGTGGTGCGCAACCCGGTGCTGCCGGCCCGCGGTTTCGTCGAAGCGGGCGGGTACGTGTCGATGGAGGCCGAGCACTGCAGCGCGAACGTCGGTGCGGCGGACGTGGCGTGGCGGCGCATCCCGGACATCGGGCGCACCGGGGCGGGGATGACCCCGTTCCCGGTGACGGCGGCGAGCCGCGCGCCGGGAGCGGGACCGCGGCTGGAGTACCGGATGACGCTGTTCACGACGGGCCCGGTGACGGTGTGGGCGTACCTGTCCCCGCGCAGCAACGTGCTGCCGGGCGACGGCCTGCGGTACGCGGTTTCGTTCGACGACGCGGAACCGCAGCTCGTGAACATCACGACGGCGACCGGAGCCGACGACACGGCGATGAACCGCCAGTGGGAGCGGACGACGTCGGACAACGTGAACCTGACGTCGACCCGGCACGTGGTCGAAGCGGCGGGCTCGCACGTGCTGAAGTTCTGGATGGTGGACCCGGCGGTGATCGTCCAGAAGCTGGTGGTCGACACGGGCGGCCTGCGGGCGAGCTACCTGGGACCGCCGGAAAGCCTGCGGTGGCCGTGGTGAGCGCGCAGCTGCTCACCACGGAACGGGGGCGGTGGCCGTCGCCCGGGGATCGGCCCCGCGCCGGGCTACCGCCGGCCGCCCGACAGGACGTGGTGGCCCTGGTGGGCCGGGGCCGCCGTGCTGTGCCGGACCACCAGGCTGGTCGCCAGCTCCACGCGGTGGCTCTCCGGATCCACGCCGCGGGCCAGGGAAATCGCCAGCCGGGCGCCGGCCGCCGCCATCTCCTGGAGGGGCTGGCGGACCGTCGTCAGCTCCGGGGTCAGCCAGCGGGCGATCGGCAGGTCGTCGAAGCCCACCACCGAAAGGTCGTCCGGGATGCGCAGCCCCGCGTCGCGCGCGGCCTCGTACACGCCGAGCGCCTGCAGGTCGCTGCCCGCGAACACCGCCGTCGGCCGGTCGGGGAGGGTGAGCAGTGAGGCCAGCTCCCGGTAGCCCGCCCGGACGTGGAAGTCGCCGCGGCGGACCAGGGCCGGGTCGAACGCCAGGCCGGCCGTCTCCAGTGCCGTCCGGTACCCGTCGATCCGGGCCCGGCTGCACAGGACGCCTTCCGGGCCGCCGATCATCGCGATCCGGCGGTGGCCCAGCTCCACGAGGTGCCGGGTGGCGGTCAGCCCGCCCTGCCAGTTCGTGGCCCCGATCGAGGGCGTCTCCGGCCCGGGCGCGCCCGCCGGGTCGACCACGACCAGCGGGATGTCCCGCGCCCGGAGCTTCGCCAGCTGCCCGCCGGTGAAGTCGGAACAGACCGAGACGATGCCCACCGGCCGCCGGGCGAGCACGCTCTCCAGCCAGCTCTGCCCCGGCGTGTGCCGGCCGGAAGATTCGGCGAGCACCACCGCCATTCCGTTTTCGCGGGCGACGCACTCGACCCCGCGGATGATTTCGAGCGCCCACGTGCTTTCGAGTTCGTGGAACATGAGTTCCAGCAGCCGGGAACGACGGGAGCGTTCGTCGGCCCGGCGCCGGTAACCGTATTTCCCGATGACCGCTTCGACGCGGGCACGGGTGGTTTCGGCGACGTCGGGCCGGCCGTTCAGCACTTTCGAAACAGTCGGCACGGAAACACCGGTCTCGGCGGCGATCCGGGCGATGGTCACCCGGGATGCGCTCGGCTCGAGATCGTCGGACTTCGTTGTCATGAAGGAGATTCTAGGTCATCGAAACCCGATTTGAAACGGTTGGAAACTTTCGGAGCTCCATTGTCACGCGGAGGATGAAGATGTCGCGAAGAATTCCTAAGAAAACTGTCCTGATGGCGGTTGCGGCCACGCTGGGTATTGCGGTGTGGCAGGCGCCCGCGGCATCGGCAGGGTCGGCTTCGGTGCCGCTGCAATACACCACGAACCGTTACGTCGGCAGCGCGGTGGCGGCGGCCTACCTGGCCTCGGAAACCGATTACCGGGCGGTGCTCACCCGGGAATTCGACAACGTGACGCCCGAGAACGAGATGAAGTGGGGCACGATCGAAGCCGTGCGCGGCCAGTACGACTGGTCCGGCGCGGACGCGATCGTCGAGTACGCCCGGACCCACCACAAGACCGTCCGCGGGCACACGCTCGTCTGGCACTCCCAGCTCCCGGACTGGGTCGCCGCGCTGCCCGCCGACGAGCTGCGGCGGGTCCTGCGGGACCACATCACCACGGAAGTCAAGCGGTACAAGGGAAAGATCCGCGCCTGGGACGTCGTCAACGAGATCTTCAACGAAGACGGCACCCGGCGTGACACGGTCTTCCGGCAGAAGCTCGGCGACGGTTTCGTCGCCGACGTCTTCCGCTGGGCGCACGCGGCCGACCCGCACGCGAAGCTGTACCTCAACGACTACAACATCGAAGGGATCAACCCGAAGAGCAACGCGGTCTACGACCTGGTGAAGACGCTGCGGCGGCAGGGCGTGCCGATCGACGGCGTCGGTGTCCAGGGGCACCTGTCGATCCAGTACGGCTTCCCGGGCCAGTACCGCGAGAACCTGGCCCGCTTCGCCAAGATCGGCGTGGAGACCGCGGTCACCGAGGCCGACGTCCGGATCCCGACCCCGCCCGACGCGGCGAAGCTCGCCACCCAGGCGAGCTACTTCGGGCAGCTGTGGGACGGCTGCCACGCGGTCCGCAAGTGCGTGGAGTTCACCACGTGGGGCTTCACCGACCGGCACTCGTGGGTCCCGGACGTGTTCCCGGGCGAAGGGGCGGCCTGCCTGTTCGACGAGAACCTGCGCCCGAAGCCGGCGTACTACGCGCTCAACCCCTGACCCGCGCCGGTCGCCGGTGCCGCGAATGACTCATTCGGGACCTCCGAGGCCCCGAATGAGTCATTCGCGACGTCCGGAGCCCGCGGGTCAGGAGGCGGTGACCGGGCCGGGACGCAGGCCGCGTTCGGCGAGCGCGGCGAGGATGCGGGGGACCGCATCGAGGGTGGCCGGGCGGCCTTCGTGCATCAGCACGACGCCGCCCGGCTGCACCTGCCCGGCCGCGGCGACGATCTCGTCCGCGGTGCAGCCGGCCCAGTCGCGGGTGTCGACGCTCCACAGCACCTCGGTGAGCCCGTGGACCGCGAGCGTCGAGGCCACCGCGGCGTCCGTGTCGCCGTAGGGCGGCCGGAACAGCGCCGGCCGCAGCCCGGTCAGCCGGGTCAGCAGGTCCTGCGTGCGCCGGACCTCCTGGTCGCGGGCAGCGTCGTCAGCCAGCGTGGTCAGGTGCGGGTGGGTCCACGTGTGGTTGCCGATCGCGTGCCCCGCCGCGGCGATCGCCCGGACCAGGTCCGGGTGGGCCGCGGCGTGCTCGCCCCACAGGAAGAACGTCGCCCGCGTGCCGCCGAGCGCGGCCAGCAGGGCCGGGGTCGTCTCGGGGTACGGGCCGTCGTCGAAGGTGAGCGCGACCGTGTCCATCCGTCCAAGATCACGCGGGCCCGCCGGGCCGGGCAAGGACTTTCGCCCGGCTTTCGCTCGGTTTCGCCGGCTTTCGTCAGCGGGCGGCCAGTGCGGCGAGCCGCTTCGCCGTCGGCCAGCGCACGTTCCACGCCCAGCCCAGCTTCTCGAACGCCCAGATCACCCGCGCGGACACGTCGAGCTGGCCGCGCAACACGCCGTGGCGGGCCGACGTCGGATCCGCGTGGTGGGTGTTGTGCCAGGACTCGCCCATCGACAGGATGGCCAGCGGCCAGAAGTTCGCCGACCGGTCGCGGCTGCTGAACGGGCGCTCGCCGATCATGTGGCAGATCGAGTTCACCGACCACGTCACGTGGTGCTGGAACGAGATCCGCGCCAGGCCCGCCCACAGGAACGCCGTCAGCGCGCCCCACCACGACAGCGTGATCAGGCCGCCGAGCAGTGTCGGCAGCAGCAGGCTCAGCACCACCCACAGGGGGAAGAGCCGGTCGACGACGCGCAGGTCGCGGTCGGCGGCCAGATCCGGGGCGAACCGGTCGACGTTGGTCTTGTCGCGGCCGAAGAGCCAGCCCATGTGGGCGTGCCAGAACCCGCGGGCCAGCGCCACCGGCGACGTCCCGAACAGCCACGGCGAGTGCGGGTCGCCGTCCCGGTCGGAGAAGGCGTGGTGGCGGCGGTGGTCGGCGACCCAGCCGATCACCGGACCCTGCGCCGCGAGGCCGCCCGCGATGGCCAGTGCGATCCGCAGCACCCGCTTCGCCCGGAAGGAGCCGTGGGTGAAGTAGCGGTGGTAGCCGACGGTGATGCCGAGCGTCGACAGCACGAAGAACGCGCCGCCGAGGGTGAGGTCGAGCCAGCTGACGCCCCAGCCCCAGAACACCGGGACGGCCGCGGCGAGCGCGAGGAACGGCACGAGCAGGAAGGTGCGGATGGTGATCAGCTCGGCGACGGTCTGCTTGCCGTCGAGCACGGGTTTCGGGGTGGGCCGGGCAGCCTTCACGGAGGCGGTCATGCAGTACTCGTTTCGAGGTCAGCACGCGCGGGCGGGGCCCGCGCGGCAGCCGGGGAGCGGGAACACCCGGCGGTCGGGGTCTGCGGTGGGCCGGGCTCGTCGCCGCTCCTGCCGGCGATCGGCCTCGATGGCCGCGGGCCGAGGGGGAAACCGGCGGGCCGCCGACGTCCGAGGGTCCCTCGACGCAGTCCACGTTACCGGACCGTTGTGAATCCGCAGTGTGGCCGGAACGAGTAAGGCCCCCGCCCCGGGTGGGGGCGAGGGCCTTAGGGTGCCTCGTGGCTCAGATGACGCTCACGCGCTGGGCCTGCGGGCCCTTCTGGCCCTGGCCGATCTCGAACTCCACGCGCTGACCCTCGTCGAGCGACTTGAAGCCGCTGCCCTGGATCTCGGAGTAGTGGACGAACACGTCCGGACCCCCGCCGTCCTGCGCGATGAAGCCGAAGCCCTTTTCGCCGTTGAACCACTTGACACTGCCCTGAGCCATACCCATACCTACTCTTTGTAGTGAGCCTGGGCGTCCCGTTCGGACACCCGGTCTCCCCGCCATCCTCCCATTGCCGGACGCCCGGGGCCACCCCCGGTGGTCAAACTCCCCAATCGGGGCGCAGCGGCATGCCCATCCCGCCCTCGTTGTCGGTTCGCACCCCGAGGATGTGGTGCAGTTCGATCTCCCGCCGTTCAAAGGCCAGCCGGCAGGCCGCGAGGTACAGCGCCCACACGCGGCTGCGCCCGGCACCGGCCTCCGCGACCGCCTCGTCCCAGTGCTCGTCGAGGTTGGCGCACCACCCGGCCAGGGTCTTGGCGTAGTGCTCCCGCAGGTTCTCCGCGTGCCGCACCTCGAGCCCGGCGTCGTGCATGGCCGTCATCAGCTCGCCCGGGCTTTCGAGCTCGCCGTCCGGGAAGACGTACCGGTCGATGAACCCGCGCGACCGGTGGGCCACGCTGGAGTCGGGGTTGGTGATGCAGTGGTTCAGCATCCGCCCGTGCGGCTTGAGCTTCGCGGCCAGGAAGCGGAAGTAGCCGGGGACGTTGCGCGCGCCGATGTGCTCGGTGAGCCCGATCGAGGAGATCGCGTCGAACCCCGTTTCGGTGACGTCCCGGTAGTCGAGGTGGCGGATCTCGGCCCGGTCGGCCAGGCCCAGCGCGACGATGTTCTTCTGCGCCCACTGCGCTTGTTCACGCGAAAGTGTGACACCGAGCGCCTCGACGCCGTAGTGCCGGACGGCGTGCGCGACCATGCCGCCCCAGCCGCAGCCGACGTCGAGCAGCCGCATCCCCGGCTGGAGGCCGAGCTTGCGGCAGATCAGGTCGAACTTGTTCGCCTGCGCTTCCTCCAGCGTCGCGTCCTCGGTGGGGAACACCGCGCAGGTGTAGGCCATCGACGGGCCGAGGACCAGCTCGTAGAACCGGTTCGACACGTCGTAGTGGCTGGCGATGGCTTCGCTGTCGCGCTCCTTCGAGTGCCGCAGCGCGGTCAGCCCGCGCCGGAACCGGCTCGGGTGCTCCTCGGCCGGCGGCTTGACCGGCCGCAGGTGCCGCGGGCCGAGCTTGCGCAGCAGCCACAGCCGGTCGGCCGGGGTGAGCTGGTCGACCTGGGCCGACAGCGCGTGCAGCGCCGTGTAGAGGTCGCCTTCGACGTCCAGCGCGCCGGCGACGTACGCGCGGGCGAGGCCGAGGTCGCCGGGGGAGGACATCAGGTAGTCCAGCGCCAGCGGGGAGGTCACCCGGATGGCCACCGGGGCGTCCGCCGGGCCGCTGCTGCTGCCGTCGTAGGCGGTGATCGACACGGTGGCGCGCGGCCCGAGGAGCCGTTCGAAGACCGCGCCGACCGTGGTGCTTTCCTGGGTCACGTTGGTTCCTTTCACCGGCGGCGGACGCACTTCTCGTAGAAGCCGAGCAGCCGCTCGCCCGGGTCGTAGGCCTGCTTGAGCCGCCGGTAGGCGTCGCCGTTGTAGAGCCGCCAGAACTCGTCCTCGGTGTAGAAGCTGTCCGAGTAGAGCGACTTGTGCCCGCCGAGCCGGGTGACCTCGGCTTCGACCATCCGGTTGTGCACGCCGTCGCGCTCGCCGGGGTCCAGCGGCACGGCCGACCAGAACCCGAAGTTGACGTACAGCTCTTCGGGGTCCAGTTCGTACAGCGGCCAGCGGACGCCGCCGGGCCGCTGCCGCAGCGGGCAGATCCAGACCGGGCTGATCGGGATCTCCCGCTCGAAGAAGGCGAGGAACTCCGCGGCCCGGCCGAGCGGGACCTCGATGTCCTGCACGATCGTCTCCTCCGGCGGCAGCCGCCGCAGCTTCAGCAGCCGTTCGGCGATCCGGAACCGGCGGTCGAGCGCGACGACCTTCCAGTAGACCGACGACCGCAGCAGCCGGCGGCCGAGCAGCAGCCGCGGCAGCCGGTGCTGGACGCCGAACGCGCGCGAGCACCAGAACCAGTCGGTGTCCCAGCGCCAGAGGTAGTCCCGGACGGTGAGGTGGTCGGTCTCGCGCTGCTGGATCGACCGGTAGTAGATGTCCAGCCAGGTGTAGTCGCTGGTCGCGGGCGCGGTGTCGGTGAACTTCGCCAGGGTCAGGTAGAGCTCGGCGGGCCCGAAGACCGTGCCGTCGACGAAGTCGTGCTCGCCGCTGTCGCAGGCTTCGCGCAGGGCGGCGAAGTAGCTGTCCCGGTCGTGGTAGCGGACGTGCCGGAGCTCGACGAACGGCTTCACCGGCTCCAGGAGGATCTTCAGCCGCAGGGCGTAGCCGAGGGTCCCGTAGGAGTTGGGGAAGCCGTGGAACAGGTCGCGGTGCTCGTTGTCCGGCGTGGCGACGACGATCCGGCCGTCGCCGGTGAGCACCTCGAGCTCGAGCACCGACTCGTGCGGCATGCCGTTGCGGAAGGACGAGGACTCGATGCCGAGGCCGGTGACCGCGCCGCCGAGCGTGATGGTCTTCAGCTGCGGCACGACCAGCGGCATCAGGCCGTGCGGGAGGGTGGCGTCGACGAGCTGTTCGTAGGTGACCATCCCTTCGACGTCGGCGGTGCGGGTCACGGGGTCGACGCGCAGCACGTGGGTGAAGCCGGAGACGTCCAGCCCGGGGTGCTTCGCGGCGGCCCGGGAGCGGAACAGGTTGGAAGTCCGCTTCGCGAGCCGGACGGTCGCTTCACCGGCGATCGCGGTGAGCTGCCGTCTCAGAGCGTCGACGCGGGCTTCGTGCGCGGGGAACGGCGGGGCTTCCGGCACCCCGGCCTGATCGATGGTCACGAACCCGATCCTGCCTCACGCCGACGGCGGGCGCACTGCGCCACCGGGACGGGTTTTTCCGCCACCTCCCGGCTGGTGGGAACGGTTCAGGCGGCAGCGGGCAGCCGGGGGTCGCCGTCGAGCAGTCCGGCCGCCTCGGCCAGGAACGCGTCGGCCTGCCGCAGCCGGTCGGCGGTGCGCCGTTCGATCGCGGCCAGGCGCTCGGCGCGGCGCCGGGCGTACTCCGTCTCGCGGGCGGCCAGCACGCGGGCGTCCTCGACTTTTCGGGCCGCCGTTTCCTCCGCTTCGCGAACGATCGCCGCGGCTCGTTCCCTGGCCTCCGCGACGACACCGTCGGCTTCGGCGTGGGCCAGCTGGAGCAGGTGCCGCACGCGGTCCCCGACGGCGGCCGGGTCGGCGGGGGTCCGGCACAGGCGGTCGGTGCGGGCCCGCAACGCGGCGGTGTCGGACCGGGCCTGTTCGAGGCGCCGGGCCAGGTTCTCCGCTTCGGCGACCGCGGCGTCGCGGTCGGCCGTGAGCAGGCGGATCTCGGTGAGGAGCTCGTCGATCCGCGCGTCGACCTGCTCGCGGTCGTAGCCGCGGAACGTCAGCGCGAAGCTCTCCGGCAGGGGGAACGTCATGACCGGCGCAGCAGCGCGGCGAGTTCGCCGGCGTCGCCCGCGGTCCGGAGCGGCACCGGATCGGGCCGTCCCACGGTGTGGTCGTCTTCGTGCAGGGCTTCGACGAACCGGGCGACCCGGTCCGGCGGCGGGGCGACGGCCGGCCCGCCCAGGTAGCGCAGGACGATCAAGTCCTCGCCGGAGTGCGTCTCGATCGCTGCCGCCCAGCCGCGGACCTCGTCCCAGAGCAGGGCGACGTCGCGGTCGGGGTAGTGCGGCAGCCGGGTGTCGAGGGCGACGTAGGCGGAGATCGGGCGGTCGTGGTCGAGCGTGCACGACTCGAGGCCGATCCCGAGCTCGGCGGTTACGTCGCGGAGGTAGCCGAGCAGCGCGGAGACGACGGGGTGCGGGTAACCGGTCGGGAGTTCGATCGATGCGGTCACGGGCGGCGGGTCACCTTTCTCTTCGGTCCCCCCGATTCTGGCATGTCGTCGGATCGATGACAAGTGAGATGTCAGCGGGTGGACGACATCTCACGCCGGGTTCGCCGGGTTGAGCAGCGGAACCCGGGGGTACCCGATCGGGCGACGCGGAGGATCCCGCGCCGGGACGGGGAAAGCGAGGCGGCGTTGAGCATTCTGATCGACTTCGGGCGCGACACGGAGTTCTCGTTCGAGCGGCGGTTGCGCGGCTACGTGGGGGCGGTGGCCAAGGCGGTGGGGGTGGGACTGGAGTCGTGCACGCTCGACACGGGCACCCCGGCGGGCGCCTACATCGCGCTGGACTGGCGCCTGTCCCGGTTCCCCGGCCACGACCTGGCCCTGGTGTGGGACGAGGTCCACGGCTGGGCGGCGGCGATCGAAGACGGCACCGCGACGGTCCTGGCCCACCTGGGTGGCGAAGTCTTCCCGGAGCCCCGTGCGGTGGTCCGCTTCCTGGCGGCGGTCCGCGCGGACGACCCGGACGCGGGCACCCCGGAGGCACCGGTCCTCCGCGAGGCCGGCGACCACGAGCAGCTGCTGAAGCTGGTCCCGGAGGTGGCACCGCCCGGCCGCGGCTGGGCACACTGGGGTGCATGGGGGAACTGACGGCGGAGGCCGTGGTCGACCGCCAGGTGCCGGCGACCCCGCGGGTGTCACCGGACGGCCGGTGGGTGG
Source organism: Amycolatopsis vancoresmycina (assembly GCF_000716785.1). Lineage (GTDB taxonomy): Bacteria > Actinomycetota > Actinomycetes > Mycobacteriales > Pseudonocardiaceae > Amycolatopsis > Amycolatopsis vancoresmycina. The sequence continues at coordinate 864,679 of NZ_JNYY01000001.1, read as the reverse complement.
TGTACGCGACCGCCCCCGAGGGGCGTACGGGCCGGCACCCGGTGAGCGGTCTGTGGCTCGCCCCGGCGGACGGCGGCGAGCCGCCCCGGGAGTTCGCCCCGAGCCCGGCGGAGGACCGGGAACCGCGGTGGTCGGCGGATTCCGGGTGGATCTGCTTCCTGTCCGACCGCGCGGAACGCGGGACGGCCCAGCTCTACCGGGCTCGCCGGGAGGGCGGCACACCGGAGCGGCTGACGGACTGGCGCGCGGCGATCAGCGACTACGCGCTGCTGCCGGACGGCGATGCGGTGGTGCTTGTGGCGCCTCGGGAGAGAGATGAGGCTGCCGATCCCCGGGTTCGGGTGGTCGGGCGTGCGGCGGGCAGCGCCGAAGCTCCCGCAGGCGGGCTGGGGCAGGGAAGCCTCGAGCCTCCCTCCGCCGGGCCGGAGGCAGGCAGCCCCGAAGCCCCCGCCGAACCCACCCCACCGCTGCACCCCACCTGGGACACCCAAGCCCGTCCCGACCGGCTCTGGCTCCTCGACCTGCCCACCCGCGCCGTCCGCCCCCTCGGCGACTTCGGCTCGCGGCACGTCGTCGAAGCCGTCGCCCGGCCCGATGGGGGCGCCCTCGCCGTGCTCACCTGGTCCGCCGCCGACCGGGAACCCGGGGTCTTCGAACCCGCCCTCCACCTCTTCGACCCCCGCACCGGCGCGCGGCAGGAGCTCGGTGTTCCGGCGCTGGAAGCCTCGTCGCTCACCTGGTGGCGCGACGAGACCGGCTGGCGCCTGGCCTACCTCGGCCTGACCCCGCCCGGCCTGATCGGCGGCGACGCGGTCTTCGACGCCGGTGACCACCGCAACCTCACCGCCGGGCTGCCCGTCTGCCCGCTCGAACTGGCCGGCGGCGGCCCGCTGCTCGCGCTCTTCGCCGAAGGGCTCGACACCACGATCCGGCGCCTCGATCCCGCCACCGGCGCCTTCGCCGAGCTCACCCGCGCCGCCGGCAGCCTCAACGGCCTGTCCGCGGGCGGCGGGACGGTCGCCGTCGTGGCGAGCACGGCGACCGAACCCGACACCGTCCACTGTGGACCACCCGGCGGCCCGCTCGCGCGCCTCGGCGAGCTGCCGCTGCGCGGGATCCGGTGGGGCGGCCAGGAACGCCTGGCCTACCGCGCCGAGGACGGCCTGGATCTCGACGGCCTCCTGGTCCTCCCGCCCGGCCGGACCCGCGCCGACGGGCCCTTCCCGCTGGTCACCCTGGTCCACGGCGGCCCGTACGACCGCTTCGCCGACCGGTTCCAGCTCGGCTGGTTCCGCTGCGGCCAGTGGCTGGCCGCGGGCGGGTTCGCGGTGTTCCTCCCGAATCCCCGCGGCAGCTCCGGCCACGGGCACGCCTTCGCGGCGAGCGTCGCCGGGGACGTCGGCGGCGCCGAATTCACCGACCTGCTCACCGGGATCGACCTCCTGGTGAAAGACGGCGTCGCCGACGAAGACCGGCTCGGGATCGCCGGCGGGAGCCACGGCGGGTTCATGGCCGCCTGGGCCGTCGCGCACACCGACCGGTTCAAGGCGGCCGTCGTCAGTGCGGGCGTCATCGACTGGCCGCTGCTCGCCGCGACCGGTGAGCACAGCCGGTTCGAGCTCGCCCTCGGCAGCCGGGAAACCAGCCCGATCACCCACGCGGACCGGATCGCGACCCCCGTCCTCATCGTGCACGGCGAGGACGACGCGAACGTCCCGCTGTCGCAGGCCGAGCTCCTGCACCACGCCCTCGGCGACCGGCCGCACGAGTTCGTCGTCTACCCCCGGGAGGGGCATTCGCTGCGCGAACGCGGCCACCAGCTCGACTTCCTGCGCCGGATGCGCGCCTGGTTCTCACACCTGCTCGCCTAGCTTGTACTCCGCCCCGCCGGTGAACGAGAACCCGTCGGCGCCGACGGTGACGTCGGCTTCGCGCGGCTCGGCCCGTTCGACGACCGGCTGCACCGCACCGTCCAGGTCCAGCACCCGGGACGCGTCGGTGTACCAGCTCGGCACCACCGGGTTGCCCCACCAGTCGCGGCGCTGGTTGTCGTGGACGTCCCAGGTGATCACCGGGTTGTCCGGGTCGCCGGTGTAGTAGTCGTGCGTGTAGATCTCGATGCGGTGCCCGTCCGGGTCGCGGACGTAGAGGTAGAACGCGTTCGACACGCCGTGGCGGCCCGGCCCGCGCTCGATCATCGCGGACTTCCGCAGCGCGCCGAGGTGGTCGCAGATGTGCAGGATCTGGTGCCGTTCGTGCGAGGCGAACGCGATGTGGTGCAGCCGCGGGCCGTCGCCGCCGGTCAGCGCCACGTCGTGGACCGTCGGCTTGCGGAACATCCACGCCGCGTACACCGTGCCCTCGTCGTCCTGGATGTCCTCCGAGACGCGGAAACCCAGGCCCTCGTAGTACTTCCGGGCCGCCGGGACGTCCGGGGTGTCCAGGTTGAAGTGGTCCAGCCGCGACAGGGCGCCGGCGCCGTGGACGTCGTAGCGCTGGGTGAAGCGCTCGACGTGCTCGGCCTCGTGGAAGAACTCGACCGGGAACCCGAGCGGGTCGAGCACGCGCACGGCCTCGCCGATGCCCCGGGTCGCGCCCGCCGCCCGCCGCTCGACCCGGCAGCCGAGCCCGGCGTAGTACGCCTCGGCCAGGTCCAGGTCGGCCGGCGTGCGCACCCGGTAGGCCAGCACGCCCAGCGCGGGCTCCGGGCCCTTCCGCAGCACCAGCGAGTGGTGCAGGTACTCCTCGAACGCCCGCAGGTACAACGCGGAAGCGTCCTCGTGGGTGACGACGAGCCCGAGCACGTCGACGTAGAACGCCCGCGACGCGGCCAGGTCGGTGACGACGAGTTCGGCGTACGCGCAGCGGATGACGTCCGGCGGGGTGGTGGTCATGCGGTTTCCTTCCCGGCGCCGAACCGGGCCGTGTGCACCGGCCCGAGCGAGACGTGGACGGCCTGCTGGTGGGTGTAGAAGTCGAGGGAGCGGTAGCCGCCTTCGTGGCCGAGGCCGGAGGCCTTGACCCCGCCGAACGGCGTCCGCAGGTCGCGGACGTTGTGCGAGTTCAGCCAGACCATCCCGGCTTCGACCGACTGCGCGAAGGTGTGTGCCCGCGTCAGATCGGACGTCCACAGGTACGCGGCCAGGCCGTACTTGACGTCGTTGGCCAGTGACAGGGCTTCGGCTTCGGTGTCGAACGGCGTCAGCGCGACGACCGGGCCGAAGATCTCCTCCTGGAAGATCCGCGCGGTCGGCGGCACGTCGGCGAACACCGTCGGCGCCACGTAGTTGCCACTGTCCGAACCGGACGGGCGACCGCCGCCCGCGAGCAGGCGGCCTTCCGTCTTGCCGAGCTCGACGTACCGCATGACCTTGGCGTAGTGCTCGGGGTGCACCAGCGCGCCGACCTCGGTGGCCGGGTCGTGCGGGTCGCCGACGACGATGTTCGCCGCCCGTTCGGCGTATCGCGCGCAGAACTCCTCGTAGATCGGCCGCTCGACGAGGATCCGGCTGCCCGCGGTGCAGCGTTCGCCGTTGAGCGAGAACACGCCGAAGAGGGTCGAGTCGAGGGCGGCGTCGAGGTCGGCGTCGGCGAAGACGATCGCCGGGGACTTGCCGCCGAGTTCCATCGACATGCCCTTGAGGTGGGCCGCGCAGTTGCGGTAGATCGTCTGCCCGGTCGTGGTCTCGCCGGTGAACGAGATCAGCGGCACGTCCGGGTGCTTGACCAGCGCGTCGCCCGCTTCCTCGCCGAAGCCGTTGACCAGGTTGAACACCCCGTCCGGCAGGCCCGCGCCGGCGAAGATCCCGGCCCACAGGCTCGCCGACAGCGGCGTGAACTCGGCCGGCTTGAGCACCACCGTGCAGCCCGAGGCCAGCGCGGGCGCGAGCTTCCAGCTCTCCAGCATGAACGGCGTGTTCCACGGCGTGATCAGCCCGGCGACGCCGACCGGCTTGCGGTGCACGTAGTTCACCTGCCTGCCAGGCACCTGGTAGGTGTCGTCGGCCTGGGCGACGACGAGGTCGGCGAAGAACCGGAAGTTTTCGGCCGCGCGCTGCGCCTGCCCGAGCGCCTGGGTGATCGGCAGGCCGGTGTCGAACGTCTCCAGTTCGGCGAGCCGCTTGTCCTGGGCTTCGACTGCGTCGGCGATCCGGTTGAGGATCCGCGCGCGGGCCCGGGGCAGCATCCGCGGCCACGGCCCTTCGGTGAACGCCGTCCGCGCCGCGGCGACCGCCCGGCCGACGTCCTCGGCCTGGCCGGCGGCCGCGGTCACGTACGGGGTGTTCGACACCGGGTCGAGCACGTCGAACGTCTTGCCGGAGACGCTGTCGACGAGCTCACCGCCGATGTAGTGCTTGAGCTCGCCCGGCAGTCCGTCCGGGACGTAGTGGGTCATGCCTTTCCTTCCACGGTGAAACCTTCGACGGGCGAGAGGTACTTCGCCCCCTCGGTCATGAGCTCGGTGATCCGGGCGACGCCGGACTCGGTCGGCGGGATCAGCGGCGGCCGGACGTGCCCGGACGCGATCAGCCCGCGCTGCTCCAGCACCCACTTCCCGGGTGCCGGGTTGGTCTCGACGAACAGCAGGTCGACCAGCGGGTGCAGGCCGTAGTGGAGTTCGCGGGCCCGTTCGTGGTCGCCGGACTGCCAGGCCGTGTACATCTCCGCGCACGCGGCCGGGGCGATGTTGGCCGTGGCGCTGACGAACCCGGCGCCGCCGAGGGCCAGCAGCGGCAGGCAGAGCAGCTCGATCCCGGACCACACCAGCAGTTCCCGGCCGCACAGGTGCAGCACGCGGGAGAAGTGCTCGAAGTCCTTCGTCGTCTCCTTGATCCCGACGAAGTTGTCGCACGAGCGGTACAGCCGCGCGACGGTCTCCGGCGCGAGGTCGACCGCGGTCCGGCTCGGCACGTTGTAGGCGACGATCGGCAGGTCCGGGAACTCCCGGCAGACCGTGCGGTACCAGACGAACAGGGCGTCCTGGGTGGGCCGCGCGTAGTACGGCGTGATGACCAGGGCCGCGTCGATCCCGGCGTCCCTGGCCAGTGCCGTCAGCTCCAGGGTCTCGTCGAGCTTCGCGGAGCCGGTGCCCGGGACGAACGGGACGCGGTCGCCGACCTCGGCGGCCACCGTCCGGATCGCCTCGGCGCGCTCGGCCACCGTCTGGGAGCCGGGTTCGCCGGTGGAGCCGCCGATCGAGATGCCGTGCGTGCCCGAGGCGAGCTGCCAGCGCACGAGGTTCTGCAGCCCGGCGTGGTCGACCGCGCCGTCGGCGGTGAACGGCGTCATCAGCGGCGCGATCGACCCGCGGACGGCCTGGGGGTCGGAGCGGAATCGCATGGGGTTTCCCTTCCTGCGTCAGTGGCGGCGGTAGGCGAGGTAGGCGTCCAGGGTGGCCAGCCGGTGGGCGCGGACGGCCTGTTCGACGTCGGCGGCGGGTGCGCCGCGGTCGAGCAGGCCGAGGATGGTTTCGTGCTCGGCGACCGACTCGCGGGCGCGGCCGGGCACGAAGCTGAACGTCGAGCTGCGCAGGCCGCTGAGCCGGTCCCAGCCGCGCCGGACCAGGTCCAGGACCTGCGGGTTCGGGCAGGCTTCGAACAGCACGGCGTGGAAGTCGCGGTTGAGCCCGGTGAACCGGGCCGGTTCGAAGTGCCCGAGGCAGCCGGCCAGTTCCGTGTTGAGCGCCCGCGCCCTGGCCAGCGTGCCGGACGTCAGCAGCGGCGCGGCGAGCGCGGCGGCGTAGCCCTCGACCAGGGCGAGGGTCTGCATCGTGTGCTGGTACTCGCTTTCGTCGACCATCGCGACCTGCGCGCCGACGTTGCGTTCGAAGGTCACCAGGCCCTCGGCCTCGAGCAGCCGGATCGCCTCGCGGACCGGCACCACGCTGACCCCGAGCTCCTGGGCGAGCTGGCCGAGGACCAGGCGGTAGCCGGGGGAGAAGGTGCCGTCGGCGATCCGGGCCTTGATCCACTGGTAGGCGATCCGCGACTTGCTCATCGCGGCGCCGTTCACCGTTTCGCGCGCCATGCGGCGAACCTCCCGCGCCAGTGCTCGTCCATCGGGTAGAGCCCTTCGACGCGCTCGCCGGCGGCGACCTGCTCGGCGATGAACGTCTCGTGCAGCTCCTGCTCGATCGCCGCCTCGACCACCTCTTCGACCAGGTCCGGCGGGATGACCAGGACCCCGTCGGCGTCCCCGGCGATGACGTCGCCCGGGCACACCGCCGCGCCGCCGCAGGCGATCGCGACGTCGACGTCCCAGGGCACGTGCCGCCGGCCGAGCACCGCCGGGTGCGGCCCGGCGTGGTAGGTCGGGATGTCCAAAGCGGATACCGCGGCCAGGTCGCGGACCCCGCCGTCGGTGACGATCCCGGCCGCGCCGCGCACCTGGGCCCGCAGCGCGAGGATGTCGCCGACCGTCCCGGTGCCGCGTTCGCCGCGGGCCTCCATGACGAGGACGTCGCCGGGGCCGAGTGCGTCGATCGCGCGCTTCTGCGCGTTGTAGCCGCCGCCGTGGGCCTTGAACAGGTCTTCGCGGTACGGCAGGTACCGCAGGGTCCGCGCGCGGCCGGTCAGCCGGGTGCCCGGCCGGGTCGAGGTCAGCCCGTCGATCGACACCGCGTTGTAGCCGCGCTTGCGCAGTTGCGCCGAAAGTGTTGCGGTGCCGACGGATTCGATCCGCTCCTTGAGGGCCGCGGTCAGCTCGAACCCCGGCTCGGCCGCCCCGTACGCGTCCGCGCGCTGCTGCTCGTCGACGCGGGGGAGGGCGCCGTACGGCCCGAACGGGACGGTCCCCTCGGCGATCGTGGTGACCAGGCGGCCGGTGGTGTGGCGGCCGCTGTCGACCTCCACCTCGACGACGTCGCCGGGGACGGCGACCGACGCGCCCGCGGGCGTGCCGGTCAGCACGACGTCACCGGGCTCGAGGGTGATCAGCTGTGAGAGGTCGGCGACCAGCCGCCCGAAGCCGAAGAGCAGGTCGCCGGTGGTGTCCTCCTGGACGAGTTCGCCGTTGAGCCAGGTCCGCAGCCGCAGCGCCGCCGGGTCGACGTCCGCCGCGGGCAGCACCGCCGGGCCGAGCGGGGTGAAGCCGTCGCCGCCCTTGGACCGCAGGTTGCTGCCCTTGTCGGCGTACCGGAGGTCGTAGACGCCGAAGTCGTTGGCCGCGGTGACCCCGGAGACGTGCGCCCAGCCGTCCTCCGGCGTGACGCGGCGGGCGGTGCGGCCGATGACCAGCGCGATCTCGCCTTCGAAGCCCAGCAGCTCGGTGCCCGCCGGGCGTTCGAGCACGGCGCCGCTCGCCGCCACCGACGTCGGCGGCTTGAGGAAGTACGACGGCTGCGCCGGCACCCGGCCGCGCTGGGCGGCGCGGGAGCGGTAGTTGAGGTGCAGCGCGATGATCTTGCCGGGTCGCGCGATGCTGGTCATCCGTGGTTCCTGCCTGCCGGTGCGGGAAGATATTTCAAATGATATACGATTTTCGGGGTGGGGGAACCCCCGGTCAGTCCCCGTAGTGCAGCCACACGGACTTGGTCTCGGTGTACGCGTCGAGCGCCCACGGACCCATCTCGCGGCCCCAGCCGGACGCCTTGTACCCGCCCCACGGCGCCGCCATGTCCGGGATCGGCGGCATGTTGACGAACACCGCACCGGCCCGGATGCCGTCGGCGTAGCGCTGGGCCGTGCGGATGTCCCGGGTCCACACCGTGGCGGCCAGGCCGTACTCGGTGTCGTTGGCGCGGGCCAGCGGTTCGTCGCCGTCGTCGTAGGCCGTCACGGCGAGCACCGGGCCGAAGATCTCCTCGCGCATGATCGCCATGTCGTCGCGGACGCCGGCGAACAGCGTCGGGGTGTAGAAGTAGCCGTCGCCGTCGACCGGGCGGCCGCCGGTGACCAGGTCGGCGCCCTGCTCGCGGCCGGTGCCGACCAGGAGGTCGACGTGTTCGCGGTGCTTGGCCGACACGAGCGGGCCGAGCTGCGTGGTCTCCTCGGTGCCGGGCCCGAGCCGGAGTCCTTCCAGGCCGCGGGCCAGCTTGTCGACGAACTCCTGTTCGCGCTTGCGGTCGACGTAGAAGCGCGTGTACGCGGCGCAGACCTGGCCGGTGTTGAGCGTCGCCCCGGCGAGGTTGCCCGCGACGGCGGCGTCGATGTCGGCGTCGGCCGCGATGATGCTCGGGGCCTTCCCGCCGAGTTCGAGGGTGAGCCGCTTGAGGTTCGACGCCGCGCTCGCCGCGGTGATCAGCTTCCCGACCGCGGTCGAGCCGGTGTAGGAGACGTGGTCGACGTCCGCGTGCTCGGTCAGCAGGGCGCCGACCGCGCCGTCGCCGGTGACGAGGTTGACCACGCCCGCCGGGATACCGGCCTCGTGGACCAGCTCGACCAGGCGGATGCTGGTCAGCGGCGTGACCTCGCTGGGCTTGATCACCACCGTGTTGCCGGTGGCCAGTGCCGGGGCGAGCTTCCAGGCGAGGATCATCAGCGGGAAGTTCCACGGCGTGATCAGCGCGTTCACCCCGACCGGCTCGCGGCGGGTGTAGTGCAGCGTGTCCGGGAAGGACACCGGGTTCGTGGTGCCCTGCAGCTTCGTCACCCAGCCGGCGAAGTAGCGGAAGTGCTCCGCCGCGCCGGTCACGCTCACCTGCCGGGACACCCCGATCGGCTGGCCCTGGTCCAGGGTTTCCAGCCGGGCCAGTTCCTCGTGGTGCTGCTCGACGAGGTCGGCCAGCCGGAACAGCAGCGCGGCGCGCCGGACCGGCGGCAGGCCGGCCCACTCCGGCGCGGAAAGCGCTCGCCGGGCGGCCGCCACCGCGGCGTCGACGTCGGCCCGCGAAGCCGTGCCGACCTCTTCGAGGACCCGGCCGGTGGCCGGGTCGCGGGTCGGGAGCGCGCCGCCGCCGGCTTCGGTCCACTGTCCGTCGATGCAGAGGCGTGTCGCCATCCCGGTGTCCTCCTCGGCCTGGGGTGAGCCGAGTATCGGGCGGCGGGGCGCCGCGGGTCTTGTCCGCTCCCGCACGCCCGTTGACCGACCGCGAAGGGATGCCGCGCGGCTCCGGGGACGCGCGTCACGCTGGAGCGCATGGACGTGATCGTGGTGGGCGCCGGCTCGGCCGGTTCGGTGGTGGCGCGGCGGCTGGTGGACGCGGGCGCGGCGGTGACGCTGCTGGAGGCCGGCGGTGAAGACGTCAATCCGGCGATCCACGACCCCTCGCGAGCCGGCGAGCTGTGGCACGGTCCGGAGGACTGGGACCTGTACACGGTCCCGCAGGAGCACGCGGCCGGACGGCGGCTGCACCTGCCTCGGGGCCGCGTGCTCGGCGGGTCGCACGCGCTCAACGCGATGATCTGGGTCCGCGGCGCCCCGGCCGACTACGACGGCTGGGGCCTGCCCGGCTGGACCTGGGCCGACGTCGAACCGGTGTTCGCGAGGATCGAGAAGGACCTCCTGGAGGTCGTCCCGAACGAGCCGCTGCACCCGGTCCAGCAGTCCATAGTGGACGCTTGTCGGGAGGTCGGCCTGCCGCTCAACCCGGACTACAACAGCGGAACCCTGGACGGGGTGTCCGTCGAGCAGATCACGCTGCGCGGCGGCCGTCGGTTCAACACGTGGCACGCCTACGGTTCGCCGGTGGCCTCCCGGATGACCGTCCACACGGGAGCGCTGGTGCACCGGCTGCGGTTCTCCGGCTCCCGCGTCACCGGTGTCGAGGTCGCCATCGACGGTGTGCGGCAGGAACTCCGGGCGGACCTGGTGGTGCTCGCGGCGGGCGCGCTGGCCTCGCCCGCGATCCTGCTCCGCAGCGGCGTCGGCCCGGCGGACGAGCTGCGCGAGCTCGGCCTCGACGTCGTCGCGGACCTGCCGGGTGTCGGGCGCAACCTGCACGACCACCTGCTCTCGCCGGTCATCTTCACGACTTCGCGGGAGGTGGCGCCGCCGGTGTCCGGGCGATCGGTGACGCAGGTGCACTGGTTCTGGCGCAGCCGCCCGGGCCTGGCGGTGCCGGACACGCAGCCGATCTGCTTCAGCGTCCCGATGTACGAGCCGTGGATGTCCGGGCCGCCGACCGGGTTCTCGCTGATGGCGGGCATGGTGACGCCGGAGAGCCGGGGCAGCCTGCGGCTGGCCCCGGACGGCTCGCCGCTGATCGACCTCGCCGCGCTTGCCGAACCCGCGGACTTCGAAAGCCTCCTGGCGTCGGTCGAGCAGTGCCTCGCGGTCGGTGCGGCCCCGGCGCTGGCGGGGGAGTGGGGCGCCCGGCGGCGGTACCCGGGCCCGGCGGACGACCTGCGCGAGTACGTCCGCCGGACGGCGATCACGTACCACCACCAGGTCGGCACCTGCCGGATGGGCACCGGCGCGGACGCGGTGGTCGACCCGCGGCTGGCGGTGCACGGCCTGGACGGCCTGGTCGTCGCGGACGCATCGGTGCTGCCCCGGGTGACGACGGGCAACACGAACGCGCCGGCGGTGCTGGTCGGCGAGCAGGCCGCACGGTTCCTCACCGGCTAAGGAGGTCGTGAGTGGTAAGGCGGGTTCTAACCCGCCTTACCACTCACGACCCCGCACCGAGCGAGACAGCCGGCGGTCAGCGCTCGAAGACGCGCCGCCCGGCGAACCACGTCTCGACGACCTGCGTCTCCGCCACCGCGGCCGTCCGGAAGGGATTGCGGTCCAGCACCACGAAGTCCGCCGACCGGCCCGGCGTCAGCGCGCCCGTCACGTCGTCCAGGCCGCACGCCCGCGCCCCGCCGAGGGTGAACACCTCGATCGCCTCGGCCAGGGTGATCGCCTGCTCCGGCCAGAGCGCGCCCGGCCGCCGCCCGTGCGGGTCCTCTCGCGTCACCAGGCCCGCGATGCCCTCCCAGGCGTTCGGCGACTCGCTCACCGGCCAGTCCGAGCCGCCCGCGACCAGTGCTCCGGTGTCCAGCAGCGTCCGGTTCGGCTGCATCCGCGACGCCCGTCCGGCCGGGAGCACCTCGGCGATCGCCTCCGGGATCACCCCCGGCACCCACAGGAACGGCGAGATGTCCGCCGCGACGCCCAGCGCGGCGAACCGCGGCAGGTCGTCGGGGTGCACGAACTGCCCGTGCGCCACCTGGAACCGCGTGTCGGCGAACCCCGCGGCGCGCACCTGCTCGACCGCGTCCAGGAACTGCCGCACCGAGGCGTCGCCCGTGCAGTGGACCTTGGCCGAGAACCCCGCCCTGGCCGCGGTGAGCAGCCACTCGGCCAGCTGGGCCGGCGGCATCGTCGTCGCGCCGTGGAAGCAGCCGCCGTGGGTCTCGTCGGGCAGGTACGGCTCCAGGAACGCCGCCGTGCGGGTCGGCGGGACGCCGTCGAGGAAGATCTTCACGAAGTCCGGGCGGTGGTGCTCGGTGCGGTACTCCCCGGCGACCGCCAGCAGCGGCGCCCCGACCGGGTCGAAGCCGAAGATCGGGTCGTTGACCAGCAGCGACGACACCACCCAGGCGTCGAGCTCGCCGTCGAGGTCCAGCGAGCGCAGCGCGCCCAGGATGTCCGTGGACACCCCGGCGTCCTGGAACGCCGTGACGCCGAAGCCGTGCAGGATCTCGATCGCCCGCCGGGACGCCTGCCGGTGCTGCTCCGCGGTCAGCCCGCCGGTCACGCGTTCGACGAGCACCCCGGCGGCCTCCAGGAGCAGGCCGCTGGGCTCGCCGCCGTCGCGGACGACGACCCCGCCGGGCGGGTCCGGTGTCGCCGCGGTGATCCCGGCCAGTTCCAGGGCCCGGCTGCTCACCCAGCGGTTGTGCCTGCTGTCGTCAGACAGCGACACGGGCCGTCCGCCCGCGGCGTCGTCGAGCGCGCGCCGGGCGGCCACGGTGGACAGCTTCGCGACCAAAGTGGACGCCCAGGCGCCGCCGGTGAGCCACTCGTCCGGTCCCAGCGACGCCGTCCGCGCGCGGACCGCGTCGAGGATGTCCTCGAAGCCCGCGTCCGCGCCGAAGGAGAGCTCGAACAGCTCGGTCCGCCCGGCCATCGCGTGGTGGTTGTGCACGTCCACCAGCCCCGGCATGACGAACGCGCCGCCGAGGTCGAGCACCTCGGCCTCCGGGCCGGCGACGTCGTCGACGACCTTCCCGCCCGCGACGGCCAGCGAAGCCGCCCACGGCCGCGCCGAGTCCATTGTGTACACGACGGCGTTGGTCAAGACCAGGTCGGCGGCCATGGTCAGCGCTCCGCCGGGTCGAACTCGGCGGGGTGGGCGGTCATGCTCAGCAGCTGCCCGTGCGCGCCGAAGGTGAAGTGCGCCGGCTGCTCACCGGTGGCGTCGAGTCCGAAGAGGACGCCGTGGGAGCGCAGGCGGCGGGCGTCGCGGTGGTCGGCGATCGTCACCGACGCGCACGGGATGACCTTCTCCCGCCAGGCGAAGAGGTGGATGCCCGGCCGGATCCGGTAGACGGTGTTCTCGTCGGTGTCGGCGAGCCCGCGCTCGGGCCCGGCCAGGCACTGCCAGGTGTACCAGTGCGGGCTGAGGTAGACGTGCTCGTAGGCGTGCTCGCGGCTGTACACCCACAGCACCCGGCGGCCGATCAGCGCGGTGCTGGGGGCCATCGGCTCGCCGCGGACCTCGAAGCCGCCGATCGTCGCGGGCCGGAACCGCTGGGTGACGCGCGGGGTGCCGTGGTCGCCGATCGTCGTGGTGACGACCAGCGCGCGGCCGTCCCGCAGGTCCAGGAACAGCGACACCGCCTCGCGCGCGTCCGGCGACGGGTGGTGCTGGACGTAGTAGAGGTCGTCGTCGACGAGGAACGTCTCGCCGGCCGCGATCTCCGCGTCGACGGCCCGGCCGGGGCCGCCGTCGTCGTCGTGCAGCACGAAGGAGCGGCCCTGCAGGTCGTCGACGACCGGCGCCTTGTTGGCGTCGAAGCCGGGGGCGAGGCCGTCGAGTGGCAGCCAGGTGGAGGTGTCGGAGAGCGTCATCGTGTCCTCAGGGGTGGCAGTGGTCGCCGGACGGGAGGTCGAGCGCGGGGTTGCGGTCGAGGAACCCGGCCGGCCGGAACAGGAACCCGGAGCGGTCGACCGGCATCACCGGCCAGTCCTCGGGGCGGGGGACGTGGGTGGGACCGAACACGTGCCACAGCACGAGGTCGGTGTCGACGAGGTCGCGGTCGGCGGCCGTCCACGCGGGCAGCCCGGCGCCGCCGGGGTGGGCGTTCGGCCGGTCGCCGGCCGGGAACCGCTCGTCCTCGCGGTACGGCGTCGCCCACAGGTGCTGCGTCGCGAAGGTGGCGCGGGCGTGCACGGTCGCCTCCGGCTGCGCCATCAGCGTCGCCGAGGGCCGCGGCACCAGCTGGTAGGCGGTCGGCTTGCCGAGCCGGTTGACCCGCGACGCGCTGCGGACCTCCCAGACGCGGGCGCGCGCCGGGTCGGCCCGGCGCATCGCCTCGCGTTCGGTCCGCAGCGGCGTGGTCTTCCAGGTGAACGCGTTGCCGTACGGGTTGCGGGGGCCGGTCGGCACGCCTTCGACGTCGACCTCATGCAGGCTGGTGCGGTCGCCGTCGACCTCGACGTCCAGCCGCGCGCAGAACAGGTGCTGGTGCACCGGCGCGAACAGGCCGGGCGCCAGCTCGGTGGCGTGCGGCTGGTCCTGCCCCGGTTCCCCGGCGCCGCAGAAGACGATGCCGGTGGCCTTCGCCTCGAACTCGATCGAGCCGTCGAGGTGGAAGTACCAGTAGTGGCCGTAGTCGTAGTTGCCGATGGTGGAGATCGAGGAGACGACCAGCCGCCGCGACCGCCGGACCTCGGGGTGCCCGCCGAGGTCGGTGTGCTTCCAGAGGATCCCGTCGTCCTCCTCGTGCAGGCAGATCGCGCGCGGGATCTCCACCGGCTCGCCGCGGTCGTCGGCCACCCAGGCCGGGAAGTAGCGGATTTCGCCGACGCAGTCGCAGCCCAGGCGCAGGTCGTTGCCGTTCTTGCCGAACTGGTACTCGCCGGCGTCGAAGTAGCTGATCCAGAACCGGCCGGGCGCGACGTCCCCGTACGGGACCACCATCTCCGGGACGGAGGCCCGGTACAGGACCGGCCGGTCCTGGAAGCTCATCTGGTGCAGCGTCAGCCCTTCGCGGGCGTTGAAGCCGACGCGCAGCCGCCAGCCCTCCCAGGTCACTTCGGAGCCGTCGACGGTGAAGCTCGGCCCGGCGGGCTGGGTGATCTCGACCGGCTTGAGCGTGGTCCGGGCCGGGACGCCGATGTAGCGGCCGCTTTCGGCGGGCACCGGAACGTCCCCCTCGTCCTCGACGCGCAGCACGCGCTGCTCGGTGAGGTTCAGGTGCACGACCAGGCCTTCGACCGGGTGGGCCCACGGGCTGTCGTCGGCGTCTTCGCGCAGGAAGGTCAGCGACCTGATGACGCGGCCGGTCTCGTCCTCGCGCCCGAAGTAGCCGGGCGCGAGCGGTGCGCAGAAGGCGTGCTCGATCCGGTCGGCGAGGCCGCGGCGGGTCATCGCGGCCTGCCACTCCGCGGACGCCTTCGTCAGCTGCTCGGCCTGCGCGTACTCCTCGAACAGGTACGACGGCTGACCGTCGGCCTCGGCCCAGTCGTCCCAGGACACCAGTTCGCCCTTGGTCACCGAGACGACGGCCTCGCCGGCGCGGCCGGTGGCGGTGTCGAGCAGCGTGTACCGGATCCGGCGGTCGCCGCCGCCCGCGCGCACCTCCTCCTTGGCGGGTTCGACCGGCAGGACCTGCGGGACGCGGATGGTCTCGCCGGCCAGCCCGGCCGCGGCGAGGATCGCGCGGCCGGTGGCCAGCTCGGCGGCGGTCAGCGGATCGAGGGGATGCGGCGTGCTCACCCTGATGAGTCTCGCCCCCCGTCGTCGCGCGCGGAATCGCCCGTGCGGGGCCGGACAACAACGCTGCGCTCGCGGCCAACCGCCCGGCGCCCGCCCGCGGTGAGGATGGGCGCATGCGAACCGAACTCGCCGGGAAAGCGGTGCTGGTGACCGGCGGCGCGTCCGGCATCGGCCTGGCCTGCGCCGAAGCGTTCCGCGCCGAGGGCGCGCGCGTCGGCGTCATCGACCGCCAGGACGGCCTTGGCGTCGTCCGGGCGGACGTCACCGACGAGCCCGCCCTGGCCGCCGCGGTGGACACCGTGGCCCGCCGCTTCGGCGGCCTCGACGCCGTGGTCGGCTGCGCCGGGATCTCCGGCCCGGTCGGCACGCCGATGTCCGCCACCACGGCCGCCGACGTCGCCCGGGTCCTTGCGGTCAACGTCACCGGGCAGTTCCTGCTGGTCAAGCACGCGCTGCCGTGGCTGGCCGACGGCGGCGCGGTGGTCCTGCTCGGCAGCGACTCGGCGTTCACCGCGGCGCCGGGGATGGTGCCGTACTGCGCGTCCAAGGGCGCGGTGGTCGCGATGACCCGCGCGCTGGCCGTCGAGGTGCCGGGCATCCGGGTCAACTGCGTCTGCCCGTCGGTGGTGGACACGCCGATGGCGCGCGCCGACCTCGGTGCCGTCCTGGACGACCCCGCGTTCCCGGTGCAGGCCGCCGGTGACGTGGCCCGGCAGGTTCTGTTCCTCGCGTCCCCGGCTTCGCGGCCGGTCAACGGCCAGGCCCTGCTGGCCGACTTCGGGATGTCGGCGCGTTCCGCGTTCCCCGCTTAGAAAGGATCCACAGTGGACTCATCAGGCAAGGTCGTCGCGATCACCGGCGGCGGCACCGGCATCGGCGCGGCGGTGGCCCGCCGCTACGCGGGCGAAGGCGCGCGCGTGGTCGTGCTGGGACGGCGTCGGGAGCCCCTCGAGAAGGTGGCCGCGGAAACCGGCGCGCACGTCATCACCGGCGACGCGAGCGTGCGGGAAGACGCCGAAGCCGCGGTCGCCGAGATCATCGGTGCCTACGGGCGGCTCGACGTCGTCGTGGCCAACGCCGGCGGCCACGGCCTGTCGTCGGTGGTCGACACCGGCGACGACGAGTGGGAGCTGGCCCTGCGCTCGAACCTCTCCAGCGCGTTCGTGTTCTGCCGGGCCGCACTGCCGTCGCTGGTCGAGACGGGCGGGCAGGTGGTCGTGGTGTCGTCGCTGGCCGGGCTGTTCGCCGGCCCGAACGTCGCCGGGTACACGGTCGCGAAGCACGCGCTCATCGGCCTGACCCGCTCGATCGCCCGCGACTTCGGGCCGCGGGGGGTGCGGGCGAACGCCGTGTGCCCGGGCTGGGTCCGCACCCCGATGGCGGACGGCGAAATGGACCAGTTCGCCGCCGCGTCGGGCTTCATCGGCGGCCACGACGAGGGCTACCGCCGCGTGACGGCCGAGGTCCCGCTGCGCCGCCCGGCCGAGCCCGAGGAGATCGCCGCGATCGTCCGGTTCCTGGGCTCGGCGGAGTCGTCGTACATCACCGGCGCGGTCATCGTCGCCGACGGCGGCGCCCACGCCGTGGACCTGCCGACCCTGGCCTTCGAGCGCGCGGGGATGTGACACCAGGGCTCGTGAGTGCGTAACAGTGTTCTAACACTGTTACGCACTCACGAGCCCAGGTAGGCGGAGTGCAGGGTGGCGGGGGAGTCGAGGAGGGTCTGCGCGTCACCGGTGTAGGTGACGCGGCCCGACGAGACGACCACCGCCTCCTGCGCGACGCCGAGCGCCAGGTGCGTGAACTGCTCGACCAGCAGGATCGCCGCCCCTTCCGCGGCGAACCGCGTGACGACCGGCAGCAGCCGGGTGAACACCACCGGGGCCAGGCCGAGGGACATCTCGTCGATGAGCAGGTACGCCGGGCGCGCGGCGAACGCGCGCGCCAGCACCACCATCTGCTGTTCGCCGCCCGACAGCAGGGCCGCGGGGGAGTCGCGCCGCTTCTCCAGCTCGGGGAACAGCGCGAGGACCTCGTCGACGGCCGCGGGCGTGCGGGCGGTCAGGCGGAGGTTCTCCAGCACCGTCAGCCCGGGGAACACCGCCCGGCCCTGTTCGATGTGGGCCAGCCCGAGCCGGGCCCGCGCCACCCGCGAGTGGCGCGTGACGTTCACCCCGCCGAGGTGCACGCTGCCCGCCGACGGCGGCACCACGCCCGACACCGCCTCCAGCAGGCTCGTCTTCCCGGCGCCGTTGGGCCCGACCAGCGCCGTGATCCGGCCCGGTTCGAGGACGAGGCCGACGTCGCGGACGACCGGGCCGGCCCCGCGCTTCACCGTCAGCCCGTGGACTCGCAACGCGTTCACAGCAGCTCCGTTTCACCCATGTACGCCTTCAGCACGGCCGGATCGGCCAGGACGTCCGCCTGCGGCCCGCTCGCCAGCACCCGGCCGAAGTCGAGCACCGTCAGCGTGTCGCAGACCGACCGGACGAGGTCGAGGTCGTGCTCGATGAGCAGCACCGAGACCCCGAACCGGGCCGGCACCTGCCGCAGCCGCCGCCCGAACGCCACGTGCTCCTCGTGCGGCAGCCCGGCCGCGGGTTCGTCGAGCAGCAGCACCCGCGGCTTCGCAAGCAGGTGACCGACCACTTCGACGAGCCGCCGCGCGCCCGCGTCGACCCGCGACAGCGGCGTCCGAGGCCCCGGGCAGCCGAAGAACGCCAGCGCGTCGGCGACTTCCCGGCCGGTGAGCCGCCGCCGGGCGACGAACCGCACGTAGGCGCCGACGGTGAGGCCGGGTGGGACGCGGTCCTGCTGGAACGTCCGCCGCAGCCCGCTGCGGGCGCGCCGGGTGGGCGAACCGGTGAGCGGCCGCCCGCCGAGGGTGGCGGTGCCGTCGGCCCGGGGGAGGAAGCCGCTGATCGCGTCGACCAAAGTGGACTTCCCGGCGCCGTTGGGCCCGATCACCCCGAGGATCCCGTGTTCCGGCACTACGATGTCCACATCGGACAGTGCGACGACGTGTCCGAAGGAGACACTCAGCCCGCGGACCTCGAGCACCGGGTCGCCGGGTGGCAGCGGTTCGACGTCGGCGATGCTGTCGGCCGGCCCGACCCCGGCGGTCCTGGCGGACCGGCGGCGGTACCAGAGGGCCCGCACGGCGGTGCCGAGGTTGCCGCGGCTGGTGAGGGCCTGGACACCGAGCACGCCGAAGACGACGAAACCCCAGTCCTGCGGCACGCCCCAGCGTTTGAGCAGCTCGGGCACGGCGACCCAGAGCAGCGCGCCGAACACGGCCATGTCGATCAGGTGCGCGCCGGACATGATGGCCAGCACGTACAGCGCGAGGGACTGGATCGCGGTGAAGCTGGCCGGGAAGGCGAGGCCGACCTGCCCGGTGAGCAGGCCGCCGCTGATGCCGCCGAGGGCCGCGCTGACCGCGAAGGCGGTGAGCTTCGAGGTCCGCACGCCCGCGCCGACCGCCGCGGTCCCGCGCTCGGAGAAGGCGACGAGGTGCCAGCTGCTGCCCCACCGCCCACGGCGCAGGAAATACACGGCCAGCGCGCAGGCCACCAGCACGAGCACGGCGAACAGGAAGTACGAGCGGTCGTCGGAGAACGCGTCCGGCCGCTCGACGGAGAGACCTTCGGTGGCGCCGGGGAACTGGATCTGCACGAGCGTGAGGTCGGCGGCCGCGGCGAGCCCGAGGGTGACGACGGCGAGGGTGATCCCGCGCAGCCGCAGCGCGGGCAGCCCGACGAGCACCCCGGCCGCGGCGGCGGCCAGGCCCCCGAGCAGCAGCCAGGTGACGAACCCGCCGGGGACACCGGCGACGTTGCACGCGGAGACGACGAACGCTCCGACCGCGGCGAAGGTGAGCTGGCAGAGCGAGATCATCCCGGCGGTCCCGGTGACGACGCCGAGCCCGAGCAGCGCGATGGCGGCGACGACGGCACTGACCCCGAGGTAGACGAAGTACCCGGCGAGCCCGACGCTGAGCGCATAGCCGATGCCGACGGCGGCGGCCGCGACGAGGAGAGGCAGGCTCGCCCGCGCGAGACGGTTTTCAGCGAGCCGCATCCCACACCTCCTTGCGCTGCGTCCACAGCAGCAACACCACGATCACCAGGAACGGGAGGAAGTACCGCAGCACCGACAGCCGGTCGGACTGCGCGACCGCGCCCTGGGCCATCCCGAGCACCAGCCCGCCCGCCACGGCCAGGTCCAGTCGCCGGAAGCCGCCCAGCAGGGCCGCCGCCGCGGCCGGGACCACCAGCATCGCCAGGGACGTCGGGTCGTTCGACTGCGAGGGCGCCACGATCGACACGGCGAGGGTGGCGATCACCCCGGTCGCCGTCCACACCCCGACCGACAGCGGGCGGGCGGGGATGCCCAGCAGCTCCGCCGTCGTCGGGCGTTCCGACAACGCCCGCAGGCGCACGCCCAGCAGGGTCCGGGCCAGCACCACCCGGCAGCCCAGCGCGACCAGCACCGCCAGCACCACCGTGAGCACCGTGACCTGGCTGACCACCACGCCACCGACGGTGAACGCCGGGCCGGCCAGCAGCGGGCGGAACGGCTGCGGCTTGTTCCCGAACAGGATGAACGCCAGCGAAATCAGCAGCAGGAGCACCGCGACGGTCGCCGCCGAGCGCGTCCCGGTGTCCGCCTCGGCCAGCCACGTCGAGACGATCCAGCCCAGGACCGCGCTCAGCGCGCCGCCGAGCAGGATCCCCGCCAGTGTCGCCAGCCACGACGGCACGCCGAGGTGGACGGCGAGGAAGACGGCGACGTAGCAGCCGAACATCCCGGTCGCGGACTGGGCGAAGTTGACCACCCGCACCAGCCGCGACATCAGGGTCAGGCACACCGCGAGCACCGCGTAGAGCCCGCCGGCGGCGAGACCGGCCAGAGCGCCCTGCAGCATGAACGTCCTCCTACTGCTTCGGGATCCGGAGCCAGTCCTGCGCCACCAGTTCCCACTTGCCGGCGCCGGTCGCGAGCTTGATCGGCCAGCCCGCGGTGTTGTCGTGGTGCGCCTGCGCGGGCCCGAACACGTACGGCGTGCCGACCATCGGATCGCTGATCGGCTTCATCTCGCGCAGCGCCTTCGACACCGTCTCGCGCGTGATGTCGCCCTTCATCCCGCGAAGGACGGCGAGGAAGTACTTCGCGGCCAGGTAGCCGCCCTGGCTGAACGACGTCAGCGGGATCTTGTGCTGCGTCATCAGGTCCCGCCACTCCTTGTTGGCCGGGGCGGCGGCGTCGGTGAACGGGTAGAACTCGGCCGGCACGTACACGCCGGCGCCCGCGTTGGAGATCGCCTTGGCGTAGTTCTCGCTGTAGACACTGGTCAGCAGCAGCCATGTGACGTCGGTCCAGCCCTGCGCCTGCGCGGCCTTGAGCTGCCCGATCGAGTCCGGCTCCACCGGGTTGACGGTGATCGCCTTGCAGCCGGCCGCGCGCGCCTTGACGATGTAGGGCGTGTAGTCCGACCCTCCATAGGGGACGGTCGAGTCGACGTACTTCAGCTTCTTGCCGGTGATCTTCGTCCACTCGCCGATGGCCGCCTGGTACGCCGGGAGCGTGTTGCCGGCGATCTCCAGCAGCGCGCAGATGTCGTCCTGCTTCAGCACTTCCGAGCCGTAGAGCAGGGTCAGCGTCATGTCGTGGAACGGCCCGACGTTGACCGGCGCGATGTTCGGGCTGGAGAAGCACGCCGGGTCGACGCCGATGCCCGGCATCGAAAGGATCTTCTGCTGCTCGTAGTACTTCTCGTTGATCTCGCACTCGATGAGGCTCGACGAGCCGACGAGCGCGACGGCCTGGTCGCCGCCGACCACCTCGCGGGCGGCCGCCGCGGCCGCGGCCGGGTCGCCCTTGTCGTCGATGGCCTTGTACTCGATCCGGCGGCCGTTGACGCCGCCGGCCGCGTTGGCCGCGTCGAAGACGGCCTTCGCCGCCTGGGACGCCTCCGGGAAGGTGGCCGCGCCGGACAGCGCGTTCACCGACCCGACCACGATCGGGCCGTTCGAGCCGGCGTCGGAACCGGCGCAGCCCGCGGTGGCCAGGAGGACGGCGGTCGCGAGCGCGGGCAGGACTTTTCTCATTGCTGCTCCCGGAGGGCGGCCACGACGGGCGCGGAGTCGACGATCTGCTCGAAGGACGCGACCTCGCCGCCTTCGAAGCGCCACAGGTGCGCGACGCGGGCGGTGAACGACCGGCCGGTGCCGCGGTGCGTGCCGGTGTAGGTGCCGACGCCGATCACCGTGCCGCCGGCGTCCAGCAGGTCGCCGAGGGTGAAGCGGTAGCCGTCCCAGTCCCGGCCGATGGCCTCGAACACGTGCTCGCGCACCTCGTCGGGACCGGTGTACGTGCCGGCGTAGGGGAACCCGGCCGCCTCCGTCCACGTCGTCTTCGGGCCGAGCGGGGCGAGCATGCCGGGCAGGTCGCCCCGGTCGCTGGCGGCGTAGTGCGCGCGGATGACGTCCACATTGGACGCACGGGGCACAGTGGGCACGAGGGACTCCTTCAGACGGGCTGGGCGTCGGGGTAGGCGACCGCGCCCAGCGGGTAGATGTGCCCGCCGGCGCGGGAGTGCTCGGACTGCCCGTCGCCGGTCAGGCCGAGGAACACGCCGGTGGTGCGCAGGGCGTAGCCGAGGTCGTGCAGCCACACGCTCGCCACGGCGATCCGGAACTCGCGGAAGCAGAACAGGTAGAGCCCGTCGGCGAACTTCCAGACCGTCGACAGGTCCATGTCGCCGTGACCGCGCTGCACGCCTTCCAGGCACTGCCAGGCGTAGCGCTGCGAGGAGACGTAGACGTGCTCGTACAGGTGGTCGGGGCTGTAGCGGTAGAGGTTCCGCTTGCCGATCAGGTCGCGCGACGGCCCGGGCACGGCCCCGGACGGCTCGCCGCCGTCGGTGACGCCCGCCCGGAAGTCCTGCGAGACGCGGGGGACACCCTCGACGTCTTCGGCGCCGATCACCGAGCGGACGGCGAGCGCGCGGTGGGTCGCCGTCGAGTACACGACGGTCAGCGCTTCGCCGTCGACGCTGGTGAGCGGCAGGTTCACGAAGAAGACGTCGTCGCGCACGGCAACGGCGTCGTACGGGTCTTCGACGCCGTTGCACACGACGTGCTCCGCGTCCTTGAAGGTCAGCGCGAGGGTTTCGCCGTCGTCGAGGGTGATCGTGACGTCCCGGCCGGTGAGGTCGGCGGCCGGCAGCCGGTAGGTGGCGATGCCGGCGGCGAACTCGTCGTAGGTGCGCCAGTCGTCGGAGGGGGCTTCGGGCATGGCCTCATCGTCGGGCGGCCCGGCGCGGCGGGCGAGCGGTCACGCGCTGGCGGGCAACTACCGGACGCTGACGGTCAACTCCCGGCGCACCTCGCTCGGCGCCCGCCCGAACGCGGTCTTGAACACCCGGCTGAAGTGCGCCGCGTCGACGAACCCCCAGCGGGCGGCGATGGCCGCGACCGGGCGGCCGGCGTGCACCGGGTCGAGCAGGTCGCGGCGGCAGTGCTCGAGCCGCCGGGTGCGGATCCAGCCGGAGACGGTGGTGCCCTGCTCCTGGAACAGCCCGTGCAGGTGCCGGGTGGAGATGAAGTGCTCGGCCGCGATCCGCGCCGGGGTCAGGTCCGCCGAGTGCAGGTTCGCGTCGATGTGGGCGCGGATCCGGCGCATCAGCTCGTGGTGCGGGTCGGCGTTCGCCCGCGCCAGGTCCAGCTCGGTGGCGAACAGGGTGGACAGCAGGTCGACGGCGCTGTGCGCCAGCCGCGCGCCCGCCGGGCCCGCCAGCTGCTCGAGGTTGCCGCCGAGCTGGGCGAGGAACGGCACGACGACGTTGCCGACCCCCTCCTTGCCCGACATCCGCACCGCGGTCAGCCGCCCGACCAGCTCGGCGGGCAGGTCGATCAGCCGCTGCGGGAACATCATGACCAGCGTCCGGAAGTCCTCTTCGAACACCAGCGAGTACGGCCGGTGCGTGTCGTAGAGGGCGACGTCGCCGGGGCGCAGCACGGCCTGGCGGTCGTCCTGCACGAGCAGCCCGGTGCCGGCCAGGATCAGGCTCAGCTTGTAGTAGCGGCGCTCGCCGCGCGCGATCAGCTCCGGCGTGCGCTCGACGACGTGGGGCGACGCGGTCACCTCGGAAACCTGCACGTCGTCGGCCACCGACGAGCGGATCCGGCCGCGGAAGCCGTCACCGCCCGCGGTCACGTGCAGCGGCACGAAGGACTGCGAAACGGCGGTGCGGAACTCGGTGAAGTCACGGGCGATGAGGGTCGTCGGGGCAGGCACGGGGTCACCTCGCAGCGTCGGGAGGGTGCGGCGTCGTATACGATAAGCGATACGATCTTCGGCGACAATGCCCGGCCGCCGACCATGAGAAGGTCCAGCTCGCTCGCGATCCGGGGATTGCCTGGCCGGTGGCCACGCCTACGGGCGGCCGCCGCAGCAGTCCGGTTCCGGCACCAGGCTCCGCAGCAGGGCCGCGAGACCGTCCGGCGCGCGGCCGTGGAGCCGGGCGCTCGTCACCACCGGAGCCAGCGCCTCGAAGCAGCGGCGGAACCCCGCCCGCCCGAGACGGCGCCACAGGTCGTGGTCCTCGCCGGTCGCGCACGGGCCGAAGCCGCCCACCGCGTCGAACGCGTCCGCGCGAATGCCGAGGTTCGCCCCGTAGACCGATCCGTGGCCCGCCGGGGTGCGCGCGCGGCCCAGGATGTCCTCGTACCGTCGCAGTGCCCGGGCCGACGTGCTGAACGGGGTCGACAGCTCGGCCGTCCCGGCGATCGCGTGGTAGCCCTGCCGCGCCCGGGCCAGGTGGGCACGAGCCCATCCCGGCGTCACCCGGGTGTCCGCGTCGGTGCTCAGCAGCAGCGTCCCGGCCGCGGGGGCGTCCAGCAGCCGGCGGACCCGCGCCAGCCCGAAATCGCGGACCTCGCCGATCGTCCGGGCCGACCGGCACTCCACGACCACGCCGGCCAGATCGCCGAACGCCGCCCTGGCGACCGCGGCGGTGGTGTCCCGGCAGCGGTCGGCGACCACGCAGACCGCGGCCGAAACCCCGGACGGCAGCTGCCGCAGGGCGTCCCGGAGGGCGTGCACGCACGCGCCGACCAGCTCCGCTTCGTCCCGGGCCGGCACGACCACGCCGACCGCCTCGATCACCGGCGCCTCAGCACGTGCAGCAGGAACTCCTCGTCGGTG
This sequence comes from Amycolatopsis vancoresmycina, assembly GCF_000716785.1. Lineage (GTDB taxonomy): Bacteria > Actinomycetota > Actinomycetes > Mycobacteriales > Pseudonocardiaceae > Amycolatopsis > Amycolatopsis vancoresmycina. The sequence goes on along the minus strand of NZ_JNYY01000001.1, from coordinate 840,660 downwards.
TGCTCGACCAGCGGCTCGAGCGCGGGGTTCGCCAGCAGCCGTGCGTGCGCGTCCCGGCCGTCGCGCGGCGCCTCCGGCGCCCACGAGAGCCAGTGCACGGCCAGCAGGTGCCCGCCGGGCCGCAGCGCCGCCACCGACGCCGCCACGGTCCGTTCGAGGGCTTCGTCGTCCAGGTAGTACAGCAGTTCGCCGTACACCAGCAGGTCGACCGGGCCGTCCGGCAGCGCGTCGGGCACCGATCCGATGTGGACGTCCACATGCGACAGATCGGCGACGGCCCGGCCGGCGCGCTCGGCCGCGGCGGGCACCGGGTCGAAGGCGATCAGCCGACCGGCCCGGTCCGCGAGGTCGCGGGTGAGTGCGCCGACGCCGCAGCCCGGCTCGACGACCGTGCCGTACCGGTCGTCGGGCAGGCAGGCCAGCACCATCGCGCGCTTGCGCCGTTCGTACCACTTCGTCCGCACCGACCACGGGTCTTCGGCGCCGGCGTACAGCTCGGTGAACCGGCTGACCGGCGCCGAGGACCGCGGTGGTTCGCGGAAGAAGACCTCGGTGTCGCGGGCGAAGTGGGCCAGCACCTCCTCGGGCAGGATCGGTGGCTCGCCGCGCGGGCCCGGCTTCAGCTGCGACGGGAAAGCCGCCAGGGCCGCGGCTTTCGCTTCGCGCTCGGCCTCGGTGAGCCGCAGGGACCGCGCCCGCGGCCAGGGGATGCCCGGGTCGTCCGGACGCAACCAGTGCCACAGCCAGATCGGGTACGACCAGCACTGCGTGGTGAGCGGCGCCGCCGCGAGGGCGGCACGCGCGGCCGCTTGGTGGTCCGGGTGCGGATCGCCGGGCCACGGCAGCAGGCACAGGTCGTACCCGGCGGCGTGCGGTCGCAGGGCGTCGGCCAGCTCGTCCTCGTGCGCGGCGAGCGCGGAGTCCGGCAGGCCGAGCCACACCGGCTCCACCTCCGGAAGTCCCTGCTCCCGCAAGGAATCCCGGAGTTCGCGGCGGCGGGTCCGGCCCAGCGCCCGGCGTTCTTCGCCGGACGAGTCCGGGAACGCCGCTTCGCCGTCGGTCGCGACGACCAGCGTCACCGCGGTGCCCTCGGCGTGCAGCCGCTGCAGGAGCCCGCTCGCGCCCAGCGTCTCGTCGTCGGGATGGGCGGCGACGACGAGCGCGCGCTCGAACCGCTGCGCGGGCCACGGCGGTGACGCGGGCCGCGTGGCCCATTCGCTTTCCGGGACGTACGAGGTCATGCGCGGCCCAGGACGTCTCGGCCGAGCGCGGCGAGGTCCCGCTCGGCGTGGTGCTGCCGGACGTACACCGGCAGGTCGGCGATCCGCTGCGCGAACCGGCGGTCCCGGCACGCCGGCGTCGGCCCGGTGACCTTCAGCGCCCGTTCCAGGATCTCGACGGCGGTGCGCTCGGCCGCGGCCCGGCAGGTGCCCGCGAGCAGGGCGTCCACCACGTCCGCTGCGGCCGCCCGGGCGAGCACCGCTTCGGCCGTGCTCAGCGCCGTGTGCATCGCGCCCAAGTGCGCCAGCTGGTGTTCGTCGGCGGTGCCGCGGTCGCGCAGGTACGCGAGGACGCCGTCGAAGACGCCTGCCGCACCGCCGAGCCAGACCGCCGCCACGCCGGCGCCGCCCAGGGCGAACCCGGGCCGGGCCACGTACCAGCCGGGCGGGCCGAGCACCTCGGCGCGCACGCCGTCGAAGACCACGTCACCGCTGTCGGAGGCGTCCATCCCGACCGCCTGCCACGCGTCCGGGTGCCGCCGGACACCGGGGTCGGCCAGGTCCACCTCGACCAGGTGGTCACCCGCGGCCACCAGCGCGCGGTCGAGCAGCGTCAGGCCCGAGCAGAACCGGACCGTGCCGGTCAGCACACCGTCCTCGAGGGCCGCGCCGGTGCCGCCGGACTTCGCCGCCCACACGCCGTAGAGCGCGCCGGGAACGGGGGAGCGGCCTGCCTCTTCGAGGATCGCGACGGCGTCGGTGTGTCCCTCGGCGAGCCGGGCCAGGGCCAGGTCCCGGCGGCCGAACGCCGCCAGGGCCGCCCAGCGAGCGGCGGTCCGGCCGGCGCCGGGCCGGGGCAGGCCGAGTTCGCCCGCGGCGTGCAGCGTGCGCAGCTCGGCCCCGATGGCCGCGACCGTGCGCGGCGCGGGCAGGGGCTTGGGCGGGTGCTCGGTCAGCAGGCTCTCCACAAGATCGGCGAGTACCCCGTTTTCCGCCGTTCACGCGAGCGTGTGAACGCTTTCGTGGCCGGGCACTCCCCGGGCATGACGAAAACCCGGGCCTACCGCGACGGCACGCTGCAGAAGGAAGACTTCCCGGTGGCGGAGGCGGCCGCCGTCCTGGCCGAACCGGGCACGGTGGTGTGGATCGATCTCTGCGAGCCGTCCGAAGCGGACCTGTCCCGGCTCGCCGGCGATCTGGGCCTGCACCGGCTGGCCGTCGAAGACGCCGTGCAGGAGCACCAGCGGCCCAAATTGGACCGCTACGACGGGCACGCCTTCCTCACCGCGTACGCGGTCCGGTTCGGTTCCGCGAGCGACCGTCCGCAGACGTCCGAGCTCGCCGTGTTCATCACACCCCGTGCGCTCGTGACCGTCCGCAAGGAGGACGGCTTCGACATCGACGCGGTCACCGACCGCTGGGACCAGGCGCCGGACCTGGCCGCGTCCGGTGTGCCGTTCCTGCTGCACGGCCTGCTCGACCACGTCGTCGACGGCCACTTCGACGCCGTCCAGGTGCTCGACGACGAGGTCGAGGCCCTGGAGGACCTGGTCTTCGACGACCGCCCGGACACCGACGAACTGCAGCGCCGGTCGTTCCGGGTGCGCAAGAACCTGACCAGGCTGCGCAAGGTCGTGGGCCCCGTGCCCGACGTCCTCGGCTCGCTGATGCGCCCGGACCTGCACCTGGCCGACGGCACGACCCGGCCGTACTTCGCCGACGTCCACGACCACGCGCGGCAGGCCGCCGACCACCTCGAGGCCCTGCGCGAACGCCTCACGACCGTCCGCGAAACCCAGCTGAACCTGCAGAGCGACCGGCTGAACCTGATCATGAAGAAGGTCACCGGGTGGGCCGCGGTGATCGCGGTCCCGACCGCGGTGACCGGCTTCTACGGGCAGAACGTCCCCTATCCCGGCAACGGCACGACGGCCGGGTTCTGGGTGTCGACGACCGTGATGCTGGTGCTTTCGGTCGGGCTGTACGTGCTCTTCAAGAAGCGGGACTGGTTATGACGCCGGGACGGGCGCACCGCGGCGGACGAGGTCCTGGCCCCGTTCGTAGTCTTCGTCCGCTTCGTGGGTGAGGACGCCGACCGTCCGGCCGTCGCGTTCGTACCAGACCGTGAAGCCGCCGTCGTCGCGCGGCCGCGGGTGCGCGCGGTCGAAGCCGTCGCCCCAGGCGGCGTACTTGAGCACGCGGTCGCCGATCACCGACCAGAAACCGGGGACCTCGGCCCAGGCGGCGTCCTGCCCGGCCGCGGTCCGCCCGGCCACTTCGCCCATCGCGAGGCCTTCGCCCCAGTGCTCGACCGCGAGAGCCCGTCCGGCCGCGGGGTTGTAGGCCAGCGCGACGTCGCCCGCCGCCAGCACGCCGGGCCGGCTGGTCCGCAGGTGCTCGTCGGTGCGGATCCGGCCCTGCTCGAGGGCGATGCCGGCGGCTTCGGCCAGCTCGGTCCGCGGCCGGACACCGGTGGCGAGCACGACGACACCCGCGTCCAGGACCGGCACCAGGTCGGTGCGGATCCGGTGGCCGCCCTCGACCGCCAGCAGCTTCGTGCCGCGCAGCACGCTCACCCCCTCCGCCTTGAGCCAGCGCAGCAGGAACCGGCCCGCATCGCGGCCGAGCCGCTTTTCCTGCGGGACGTCGTCCGGGCAGACGACGGTGACCTGCAGCCCGAGCCGGGACAGCGAAACCGCGGCCTCGCAGCCGATGAACCCGGCGCCGACGACGATCGCGCTGCGCACACCGGAGGCGGCCGCGCGCAGGGCGCGTGAATCGGCGGCCGACCGCAGTGTCCGGACGTCTCGGTGATCGGCACCCGGGATGCCGGGCCGCACGGGTTCCGCGCCGGTGGCGAGCAGGCAGGTGGTGAAGCCGTGGACCGCGCCGGAGGCCGTCCGGACCCGGTCCTCGCCCAGCTCGGTGACCGGGTCGTCCAGCGTCACGGTGACGTCGTGGATCTTGGCGAAGTCTTCGTCGATCGGGCTGAGCCCGGCTTCGCCGCGCAGGAACTCCTTCGACAGCGGCGGGCGCTCGTAGGGCGGATCGGCGTCCGCGGAGAGCAGGCGGACTTCTCCGGCACCGCCGGCTTCCCGGTACGCGCGGACCGCCGACACGCCGGCCGGCCCGCTTCCGATGACGACCAGGTTTTCGGCATCCATGACAGCCGGGTACCCCGTTCGTGCGCCCGTACACGTCGTCCAAAGTGGAGTGTCCAGTGTGGACGCCGACGGGCGGCACGGCGACGGGCGGTGACCCGCCACCGGATGGGGTCACCGCTGTCTGGGAGCGCGTTCAGCCGAATGGGCCAACGCGGCGGATGGCCTGCGAGGAAAGGAAAGGCTTTCGAGCACCGCCTGGGGAGCGCACGTGGACACCGGCGCGGCTGGTTGCTCAACCGTTGCCCTTCAGCATAGTGCAGCTGCACTATGCTGAGCCATCCGGTGTGCACACAGCGGGACAGGCGAAGAAACGGGTGGCGGATGAGTGGGGCAATGGTCGAGGGGACGCGCCCGGGTACGGGCGTGGGCGAGGCGGGGGAGCAGGAGCTGCGCCGGCTGCTCGCCGGCCTGACCGCGGTCCGCGACGGCGACTTCGGCATCCGGCTGCCGGGCGGCACCGACGGGCTGCTCGGCGAGATCGCGACCGTTTTCAACGGCATGGCCGACCAGCTGTCGCTGTTCACCTCCGAGGTCACCCGCGTCGCCCGCGAGGTCGGCAGCGAGGGCCAGCTGGGCGGCCAGGCGAAGGTCCCCGGCGTGTCCGGCACGTGGAAGGACCTCACCGATTCGGTGAACGCCATGGCCGGCAACCTGACCACCCAGGTCCGCGACATCGCGCAGGTGGCGACGGCGGTCGCGAAGGGCGACCTGTCACAGAAGATCGACGTCGATGCGCGCGGTGAGATCCTGGAGCTCAAGGACACCGTCAACACGATGGTGGACCAGCTGTCGTCCTTCGCGGACGAGGTCACCCGGGTGGCGCGCGAGGTGGGCAGCGAAGGCCGTCTCGGCGGCCAGGCCCAGGTGCCCGGGGTCGGCGGGGTCTGGCGTGACCTCACCGATTCGGTGAACTTCATGGCCGGGAACCTCACCGACCAGGTCCGCAACGTCGCCCAGGTGACCACCGCGGTCGCGAAGGGCGACCTGTCACAGAAGATCACGGTCGACGCCCGGGGCGAGATCCTCGAGCTGAAGAGCACCATCAACACGATGGTCGACCAGCTGTCGTCCTTCGCCGACGAGGTCACGCGCGTCGCGCGAGAAGTCGGCACCGAAGGCCGGCTGGGCGGCCAGGCCGACGTCAAGGGCGTCTCGGGCACCTGGCGCGACCTCACCGACTCGGTGAACTTCATGGCGGGCAACCTGACCGACCAGGTCCGCAACATCGCCCAGGTCGCCACCGCGGTGGCGAAGGGCGACCTCTCGCAGAAGATCAACGTGACCGCCCGCGGCGAGGTCCTGGAGCTCAAGGACACGCTGAACACGATGGTGGACCAGCTGTCCGCGTTCGCGGACGAGGTCACCCGCGTGGCCCGCGAGGTCGGTACCGAGGGCCGGCTGGGTGGCCAGGCCGACGTCAAGGGCGTCTCGGGCACCTGGAAGGACCTCACCGAGTCGGTCAACGTCATGGCCGACAACCTCACCGCGCAGGTCCGCTCGATCGCCCAGGTCACCACCGCGGTCGCCCGCGGCGACCTGTCCCAGAAGATCCGCGTCGACGCGCGCGGCGAGATCCTCGAGCTGAAGGACACCATCAACACGATGGTGGACCAGCTGTCCGCGTTCGCGGACGAGGTCACCCGCGTCGCCCGCGAGGTCGGCACCGAGGGCAACCTCGGCGGCCAGGCCACCGTCCGCGGCGTGTCCGGGACCTGGAAGAACCTGACCGACAACGTCAACGTGATGGCGTCCAACCTGACCGGCCAGGTCCGCTCGATCGCCCAGGTCGCCACCGCGGTCGCCCGCGGCGACCTCTCCGGCAAGATCACCGTCGAGGCCAAGGGCGAGGTCGCGGCGCTGGCCGACGTCATCAACACGATGGTCGACACGCTGTCGGCGTTCGCGGACGAGGTCACCCGCGTGGCCCGCGAGGTGGGCACCGAGGGCATGCTCGGCGGCCAGGCGCGCGTGCCGAACGTGGCCGGCACCTGGAAGGACCTCACCGACAACGTCAACTCGATGGCGAACAACCTCACCGGGCAGGTCCGCAACATCGCCCAGGTGACCACCGCCGTCGCGCAGGGCGACCTGACCCGCAAGATCGACGTCGACGCCCGCGGCGAGATCCTCGAGCTCAAGACCACGATCAACACGATGGTCGACCAGCTCTCGGCGTTCGCCGCGGAGGTCACGCGCGTGGCGCGCGAGGTGGGCAGCGAAGGCCGCCTCGGCGGCCAGGCCGAGGTCGAGGGCGTCTCGGGCACCTGGAAGCGGCTGACCGAGAACGTCAACGAGCTGGCCGGGAACCTGACCCGGCAGGTCCGCGCGATCGCCGAGGTCACCAGCGCCGTGGCCGAGGGCGACCTGACCCGTTCGATCACCGTCGACGCCTCCGGCGAGGTCGCCGAGCTGAAGGACAACATCAACTCGATGGTGGAGTCGCTGCGCGAGACGACGCGGGCGAACCAGGAGCAGGACTGGCTCAAGTCCAACCTGGCCACCATCACCGGCCTGATGCAGGGCCGCCGCGACCTCGCCGTCGTCGCGGCCGCGGTGATGGACGAACTGGTCCCGCTGGTCAACGCCCAGTACGGCGCGTTCTACCTGGCCGACGACACCGCCGACGTCCCGGAGCTGCGCCTGGTCGGCGCCTACGGCCACCCGGACGACGGCGACGGCCCGGCCGTCCGGTTCCGGGTCGGCCAGTCGCTGGTCGGGCAGGCCGCCCGCAGCCGCCGCGCGATCGCCGTCGACGACGTGCCGCCCGGGTACGCCACGATCTCGTCCGGCCTGGGCAGCACCGCGCCGGCCAACCTGATCGTGCTGCCGATCGTGGTCGAGGACCAGGTGCTCGGCGTGATCGAACTGGCCTCGGTGCACGGCTTCACCACGGTCCACCGGGCGTTCCTCGAGCTGCTGATGGAGCAGATCGGCGTCAACGTCAACAGCATCGTCGCCAACGCCCGCACCGACGAGCTGCTCGGCGAATCGCAGCGGCTGACCGCGGAGCTGCAGGCCCGGTCCGAAGAGCTGCAGGCGCGCCAGGAGGAGCTCCAGTCGTCCAACGCCGAGCTGGAGGAGAAGGCGGCGCTGCTGGTCACGCAGAACCGCGACATCGAGACGAAGAACCTGGAGATCGAGCAGGCCCGCCAGGAGCTGGAGGCCCGCGCCCAGCAGCTGACGCTCGCCTCGAAGTACAAGTCCGAGTTCCTGGCCAACATGAGCCACGAGCTGCGCACCCCGCTCAACAGCCTGCTGATCCTCGCCCAGCTGCTCGCGCAGAACCCGACCCGCAACCTCACCGCGAAGCAGGTCGAGTACGCGGGCATCATCCACTCCGCGGGCTCGGACCTGCTGCAGCTGATCAACGACATCCTCGACCTGTCGAAGGTCGAGGCCGGGAAGATGGACGTCACGCCGGAGCAGGTGTCGCTGCGCCAGCTCATCGACTACGTCGAGGCGACGTTCCGGCCGATGACCTCGCAGCGCAACCTCGACTTCCGGATCACCGTCGCCCCCGGCTCGCCCCCCGAGCTGCTCACCGACGACTCGCGGCTGCGGCAGGTGCTGCGCAACCTGCTGTCCAACGCCGTCAAGTTCACCGAGGTCGGCGTGATCGAGCTGCACATCGAACCGGTCGACCCCGAGCGGCTCCCGCGGCCGCTGCGCGCGCACGGGCCCGCGGTCGCGTTCCGGGTCACCGACACCGGCATCGGCATCGCCGAGCACCAACTCGAATCGATCTTCGGCGCGTTCCAGCAGGCCGACGGCACGACCAGCCGCAAGTACGGCGGCACCGGGCTCGGCCTGTCGATCAGCCGGGAGATCGCCCAGCTGCTCGGCGGGGTCATCACCGCCGAGAGCACGCTGGGCGAGGGCAGCACGTTCACCTTCTCGCTGCCGGTCGCGCGGCCGGACTTCGCGCCGCTGCCGGCGGGGGAGCACCCCGGCACCGCCCTCGCGACGACGGATTCCGGCGCCGCCCTCGTGTCCTCGGGCCCGCGGCCGTACCGGCGGCTGCTGGTCGTCGAGGAACGCCAGCACGGCCTCCTGACGCTCGTCGCCGAGAGCGCGGCGGCGGACCTGGCCGACAGCCGTGACATCGGTCTTTCGCCTGCCGACGTCGAGGTGGTGACGGCGGTCGGCACGCAGGAGGCCGCGGCGGCGCTCGCCACCGACGCCTACCACTGCGTGGTGCTCGACCTGGACCTGCCGGACCGCACCGCGTTCACCTTCCTCGACGCGATGCAGGGCGACAGCGCGCTGCGGCTGGTGCCGGTGCTCGCGCACAACAGCCGCCGGCTCGACGTCGAACTCGAACAGCTCGTGCAGTCCCGCGCGGACGTGCAGTCCCTGGAGGTGCTGTCCGGGCTGGACGAACTGCGCGAGCGGATCGCGCTGCACCTGTCGGCGGAGGAACCCGGTGCCGTGCTGCCGCTGGTCCGCCCGGACGAGCCGGCCGCGCCGGTGCGGGCGGCCGACGTCGACACGACGCTGGCCGGGCGCACGGTGCTGATCGTCGACGACGACCCCCGCAACGTCTACGCGCTGACCGGGATCCTGGAGCTGCACGGCATGCAGGTGCTGCACGCCGAGGACGGCCGCAAGGGCGTCGAGACGGTCGCGGCGCACCCGGGCATCGACCTGATCCTGATGGACGTGATGATGCCCGAGATGGACGGCTACACCGCGACCGCGAAGATCCGCGCGATGCCCGAGCACGCGGGGATCCCGATCGTCGCGGTCACGGCGAAGGCGATGCCGGGGGACCGGGAGAAGAGCCTGGCCTCGGGCGCGACCGACTACGTGACGAAGCCGGTGGACGCCGACGACCTGATCAGCCGCATCAAGCGGCACGTGACGGCGTGATCGGGTGACGACCGAAGACGAGATCGTCCCCGTGCTGCCCCCGCCCGCCGAGGTGTCGGCCAACCTCGCCCGGCTCGCCGACACCGTCGCGCGCCTGCGCGGCGAGGTCGACCACGCGCACGCCGTCGCCGACGGCCGCGCGCTGATCGAGCTGGCCAAGGGCGTCCTGATGGAACGCCTCCACTGCACGCCGCCGGATGCGGCGATGCAGCTGGAGACGCTGGCCGAGCGGTCCGGCGTGACGCCGCTGGAGTTCGCCGCGGACGTCGTCGGCGAGGCGGCCGAGGACCGCATCACCGAGGTGACGCAGGAGTTCCTGGCCCGCGCCGAGGGCGAAGAGTCCGTCGCGGTGCGGCTGCGCACGGCCGAAAGCGGCGTGCTGGCGGCCGGCGACACCCAGCGCGTCGCGGAGTCCATTCTGGAGCACGCGCTGCGGCCGCTCGGCGCGACCGCGGTCGCGGTGTGGCTCGCCGGGCCCGACGGGTCGCTGACCCTCGCCGGCTCGGCGGGGTTCTCCGCCGAGGAGGCGGCACGCTGGTGCTACGTCCCGCCCGGCGTGGCGACCCCGGCCCGCAGCGCGCTGATCGAGCGCGACACCGTCTGGCTGCCGACGCTGGTGGCGGCCGGGCTGCCGTCGATCGGGCAGCACACGCTGTCCGGTGGCGGCCGGGTGACGGTCCCGACCGGCACCGGCGGGCGGATCATCGGCGTCGTCGAGATGTGCTGGCCGGAGCCGCTGCCCGCGGAACCGGGCCGGCAGCGCCGTCAGCTGGAGGCGCTGGCCGAGCTGTGCGCGCACACCCTCGACACGTGGGACGGCGTGGTCGCGCCGGTGGCGGCGAACGGTTCCGGGGACTTCCTCGGCGAGCTGGTCGACTTCATCGACGGCCTGCACGACCCGGCCGTGCTGCTGTCGCCGTGCCTGGACGGCGGCGACCACCTCAGCGACTTCCGGATCCACCACGCCAACGTCCGGTTCGCCGACCCCGGCGGGCGGCCGCGCAGCCGGATCGTCGGCACCCGGATGCTGGAGTCCTACCCGCTGGCGGCCGAGGAGAGCGGCCTGCTGGACAAGATCCAGCGCGTCTACGCCACCGGGGAGCCGTTCCGGGCCGACAGCATGGCGATCACCACCCTGGTCGACCAGGTGCCGCTGACCGTGCTCACCGACGTCAGCGTCACCCGCTTCGCCGGGAACGTGCTGCTCATCCTGCGCATCCAGGACGACGCGGCGAAGCTCGCCGTGCTGCTGCAGCACGCCCAGCGGCTCGGCCGGATCGGCGGCTTCGAGGAGAACGTCGTCACCGGCGTGATCACCTGGAACACCGAGCTGTTCTCGTTGTACGGCCTGCCGCCCAACGCCACGCCGCTGTCGCTGCACGACCTGGCCGCGAACGCCCACCCCGACGACGCGCCGGCGATCGGCCGGTTCCTGCGGGCGGTGCTGCACCACAAGCGCCCGTCGTCGACGGCGTTCCGGCTGCAGCGCTCCGACGGCGTCGCCCGGCACATCCGGGTGGTCGCCGAGCCGGTGGCCGACGGCCGCGGCGAGCTGGTCGCGGTCCGCGGCGCCTACCAGGACGTTTCGTCGCAGCACTGGACCGAGGTGGCACTGGCGGCGACGCGGGACAGGCTGGCCGAGACCGAGCAGCAGGCGATCGAGCGCAACCGGCTCGCGCTGCAGCTGCAGCACGCGATCATGCCGCCCGCCAAGGGCCCGATCGACATGCCGGGCCTGCGCGCGGCGGTCCGCTACCGCCCGGCGGAGAAGGAGCACCTGGTCGGCGGCGACTGGTACGACGCGGTCGCGCTGCCGACGGGCGAGGTCCTGCTGTGCGTCGGCGACGTCGCGGGCCACGGCATCGACGCGGCGACGGGCATGGTGAGCCTCCGCAACGCCCTGCGCGGCCTCGCGGCGACCGGTGCCGGCCCGGCCCAGCTGCTGACGTGGCTGAACCTGGTGGCCTACCACCTGACTGACCACGTCACGGCGACTGCGGTCACGGCGGTCTACGACCCGGCGAGTCGCCGGCTGCGCTGGGCCCGGGCGGGGCACCTCCCCCCGATCGTCCGTCACCGCGACGGCACGGCGACGACGTTGCCGCTGATCCGCGGGTCCCTGCTGGGCGCGGTCCGCGACGTGGAGTATCAGGAGGACGAGCTGCAGCTGGCCGAGGGCGACATCCTGCTGATCTACACCGACGGCCTGATCGAGCGCCGCGACCGCCCGGTCCAGGATTCGGTGTCCCGCCTGGTGACCCTGGTCGACGGCCACGGCGGCGGCTTGGAGCACCAGCTGGACACGCTACTGACGTACAGCACAGCAGACACCGACGACGACACGTGCGTGGTCGGCATCGAGGTCCAGCCGGGGTCGTGAGTGGTAAGGCGAGTTCTAACCCTCTTTTCCACTCACGACCGGCTGCGGCAGACTCGGGTCAGGGGTTGACGGCCAGGACGAGGAAGCCCGCCAGCAGGACCAGGTGCACGCCGCCTTGGAGGCGGGTTGCGCGGCCCGGGACCACCGTCAGGACGCTCACCACCACCGTCAGCGCCAGCAGGACGATCTGCGTCGAGCCCAGGCCGAGCAGCAGCTGGCTCGGCAGCCACACCGACGCCAGCGCGATCGCCGGGATCGTCAGGCCGATGCTCGCGATCGCCGAGCCGTACGCGAGGTTGAGGCTGATCTGCATCCGGTCGCGCTGGGCCGCGCGGACCGCCGCCAGCGTCTCCGGCAGCAGGACCAGCAGCGCGATCACCACCCCCACGAACGACTGCGGGAACCCGGCCGCGCGCACCCCCGCCTCGATCGCCGGCGACTCCACCTTCGCCAGCCCGACCACCGCGACCAGCGCCACCAGCAGCAGCGCCAGGCTTCCCAGGGCCGCGCGGTTGGACGGCGGGTCGGCGTGGTCGTCCTCCTTGACCGCGCCGTCGGCCGCCACCGGGAGAAAGAAGTCGCGGTGGCGGACCGTCTGCGTCAGCACAAATGTCCCGTACAGCGCCAGTGACGCCAGCGCCGCGAACGTCAGCTGCGTGGCGGAGAAGACCGGCCCGGGCGTGCTGGAGGTGAACGCCGGCAGGACCAGGCTCAGCGTGGCCAGTGTCGCGACCGTCGCCAGCGCGGCGCCGCTGCCTTCGGAGTTGAACAACGTCGAGCCGTAGCGGCGGGCGCCGACGAGCAGCGAGATGCCGACGATGCCGTTGGTGGTGATCATGACGGCCGCGAACACCGTGTCCCGCGCCAGCGAACCGGCTTCCGGGCCGCCGGAGACCATCATCGTGACGATCAGCGCCACCTCGATGACGGTGACCGCGACCGCGAGCACGAGCGAGCCGAACGGTTCACCCACCCGGTGGGCGACGACCTCCGCGTGGTGCACCGCGGCCAGCACGGTCGCCCCCAGCGCGACGGCGACGACCGCCACGAAGACCGGGCCGAGGTCGCGGCCCCACGACAGCGCCAGCACGAGCACGCCGAGCACCGGGGTGACGGAGGTCCAGGACAGCAGGAAGGATCTCAGCGCGGCGACCATGCCTCCACCTTCGCACACCACCGGTGCACCCGCGGGCCCGTACGGCGATTCTCACATCGTCCCTTGTGGACGGTCGAGGTCCGGGACCAGCCGCGGGGCGGCCGTCAGCACGTGCCGCCGGAAGGTTTCGCTCAATGGTGGGAGTTTCCGGCCCGTCGCCCACGCCAGGCCGATGTCGCGCGCAGCGTCCACATCGGTCAGTTCCAGGTGCGGCGCCGGGAACGCCGCGGTGTGGGGCAGCGGCAGCACGGACACGCCGAGCCCGGCGGTGACGAGCCCGCGCAGCGTCTCGACCTCGTCGCCTTCGAACCCGGTGCGCGGGGCGAACCCGGCCTCGGCGCACAACCGCTCGGTCGTTTCGCGCAGCGCGTACCCCGGGCGCAGGAGGATGAACGGTTCGTTCGCGACGTCGGCGAGGCGGACCCGGCGGCGCCCGGCGAGCCGGTGGCGCGGCGGGACCGCCAGGCGCAGCGGTTCGACGAGCAGCCGGGACCAGTGCAGCTGCGGGTGCCCGGGATCGCCGCTGGTGATCACCAGGTCCGCGGTGCCGTCGAGGAGTTCCGCCTCGAGCCCGGCCTCGCCGTGCTGCCGGAGTTCGAAGCGGGCGCCGGGGTGCTCGTGCAGGAAGCCGCGCAGGACCTCGGGCACGAGCCAGGTGCCGAAGGTGTGCAGGAACGCCAGCGGGACGACGCCGGTGCCGGGCGCGACGATCTCGCCGACCTCGCGCAGGCCCTGGTCCAGCTGGTCGAGCACGAGATCGACGTGCCGCCTGAAGGCGTGCCCGGCCGGCGTCAGCCGCAGCACCCGCCCGGACCGGCGGAACAGCTCGGCGCCGGCGTCGCGTTCGAGGCGGCGCAGGGCCCGGGACAGCGCGGGCTGGGTCAGGTGACCCCGCGCCGCGGTCTCGGTGACCGTGGCGCCGGCGGCGACCGCCCGGAAGAGCCGCAACGTCTCCACGTCCATGCGTCCAGTGTATGGATTTTCAGCCAATCAGGCATTGGACGCATTGATCACCGCGGGGCAGGCTGGAGGTATGGCTACCGTGGCAGAACAACTGGTCAGGACCCTGCGGGACGCGGGCGTCGAGCGCATCTACGGGATCGTCGGCGACAGCCTGAACCCGATCGTCGACGCCGTCCGCCGCACCGACGGCATCGACTGGGTGCACGTGCGCCACGAGGAAACCGCGGCCTTCGCCGCGGCGGCCGAAGCGCAGGTCACCGGCAAGCTCGCCGTCTGCGCCGGCAGCTGCGGCCCGGGCAACCTGCACCTGATCAACGGCCTGTTCGATGCCCACCGCTCGGGCGCGCCGGTGCTGGCGATCGCGTCGCACATCCCGTCCAACCAGATCGGCACGGGTTTCTTCCAGGAGACCCACCCGGACCGGCTCTTCGCCGAGTGCAGCCACTTCAGCGAAGTGGTGGCGGACCCGGCGCAGCTGCCGCGCCTGCTGCGCATCGCCACCCAGGCCGCGGTCGGCAAGGGCGGTGTCGCGGTGCTGACCATCCCCGGCGACCTCGCCGACCGCAAGGCCACCGGCCCGCTCACCGAGCGGCTCCCGCTGGTCACGCCGTCGCCCGCGGTGCCTTCGCCGGAGACCGTCCGGGAACTCGCGGACCTGCTGAACTCCGGCGAGAAGGTGATGCTCTTCGCCGGCGCGGGTGTCCGCGGCGCGCACGACGAGGTCATGGCGCTGGCGGAGAAGCTCGCCGCGCCGGTCGGGCACTCACTCGGCGGCAAGGAGTGGATCCAGTACGACAACCCGTTCGACGTCGGCATGAGCGGCCTCCTCGGCTACGGCGCTTGCTACGACGCGATGCACGAAGCCGACCGGGTCGTGCTTCTGGGCACGGACTTCCCGTACGACAACTTCCTCCCGCAGGCGCGCACGATCCAGCTCGACCACGACGCTTCCCGCCTCGGCCGCCGCACGCCCCTGGACCTGGCGGTGCACGGCGACGTGCGCGAGACGCTGCGTGCGCTGCTCCCGCTGCTGCGGCCCCGCACCGACCGGGCGTTCCTCGACCGGATGCTGCGCGAGCACGTGCGGAAGCTGGAGAAGGTCGTCGGCGCGTACACGACGAAGATCGAGCACCGCCGCCCGATCCACCCGGAGTACGTCGCTTCGGTGCTCGACGAGGTCGCCGCGGACGACGCGGTGTTCACCGTCGACACCGGCATGGGCAATGTCTGGGCCGCCCGCTACCTGACGCCGAACGGCCGCCGCCGCGTGCTGGGTTCGTTCCGCCACGGCAGCATGGCGAACGCGCTGCCGCACGCGATCGGCGCGCAGCTGTCGCAGCCGGGCCGCCAGGTGGTGTCGCTGTCGGGCGACGGCGGGCTCGCGATGCTGATGGGCGACCTGCTGACGCTGCCGGCCTACGACGTCCCGGTGAAGGTGGTGGTGTTCAACAACGCCACGCTGGGCATGGTGAAGCTGGAGATGCTGGTGGACGGCCTCCCGGACTTCGGCACCGACCACGCCCCGGTCAACTTCGCGGCGATCGCGGCGGCGTGCGGCGTGTTCGCGGAGCGCGTCGAGGACCCGGCCGACGTGCGCGGCGCGCTGGAGAAGGCGTTCGCCCACCCGGGCCCGGCGGTGGTCGAGGTGGTGACGGACCCGAATGCGCTGTCGATCCCGCCGCGGATCACTGGCGAGATGGTCCGCGGGTTCGCGCTGGGCGCGACGAAAACGGTGCTCAACGGGGGTGTCGGCAAGATGGTCGACCTGGCGCGGGCGAACCTGCGCAACACCCCGAGGCCGTAACTGGTCCACTGTGGACTGACGCTCGGCTACCCACCGTGGTGATCGACCACTCGTTCGGCTGCTGGGGCGGAGGCGGGTTGCCTCTTACCTTCGAGGAAGCGCTCGCCGTTTCGTCGTGGGAGGTGTGCCGGCGTGCTCGTGGCTCTCCAGCGCACCGGCGAAGGCCGGGTGTTGCCCCCGGCGGTGGGGCACCTGGTGGAGTTGCTCCGTTCGTGGGGCCCGGGCCCGGACCATCTGACGGGGCTGGCGTTGGTGGGGGTGAGCCTGCCGAGCCGCCTGGGCGCGCGGTTCGTGGACGCGCTGGTGTTCACGCGGAGCGGAGTGGTGGTGATCGCGGCCCACGCCCCAGGGCCGGCGGAGTGGCCTGGCCCGGGAGACAGGACGGGCGCGGCGGTCGAGGCGGCGAGGGGTGCGCTGGCCGGGCATGAGGGTGGGCGGTATGTGACCGGGCTGGTCGCGGTGGTGCCGCAGGCGGAGGCGGTTGAGCGTGAAGGCGGGCCGGCGGAGCATCAGCGCTCCAGGCAGCCTGCGGGATCGCCGGGCAGCTGGGCCGAACCTGCGGCGGAGTCGTCCGGCGGCCGCCTTGAGCCCTCGGAGCCGCATGGCACCGCTGCACCGCGCAGCACCCACCCCGAGCCCGCCGCGCCGCCACCCCCAAGCGAGCCCGTCCCGGCCTTCCACCGCCACGAACCAGCCCCCGTCCCCGGCGTCGCCGTCGTCCTCGCCGATCCGCGCGGGCTGCGGCGGATCATCAGCCAGCACAACCGGTGGCGGACCGTCTGGTCCGCCGACGACATCCTCGACGCCTGCTACGCCCTCTCCCTCGCGCACCTCGCCCCGCCCCGAGCCGCCCTTCTCGCCGATGGCTTCCCCGCGCGGCTTCCCGTCCGCTCCCGGCTGCCCGAACTGCCCGCCGTCATCCCCGTGCCCCCCGAACCCCCGGCGCCGGTCGCCGATGACGAACCCTGGGTCCCGCCCGTTCGCGGGCCCGGCTCGGCCGTCTTCCCGCGGCCGCGGCCGATCCGGCAGGTTCCCTGGGGCCTGGTCTTCGTACTGACCGTGCTGGTCGCTGCCGGTGTTGTTGCCGCCGTGTTCGTTGCGCAGGTCTTCCACGGCTCTTGACCCGTTTGGATCGCTTCAACTAGGCCATCTGCACCGTTTCCCCGGGGCGTTCGCTGGGCACCTCCCGTTCGATGTGAAAGGGGTTCACGATGCCGCGCACCCAAGCGCTTGTTCTTCTCGCCCTGCTCGCGGGCTCCTCCCTCACCGCGTGCAAGCTCGCCGACGGGATGACCACCCAGGCACCCGGGACAGCCGCCGCCCCGCCCGTCTCGTCCACCGAGGCGCGCAGCGAGCTCGCCGCCCTCAAGGTCGCCGTGCGCGGGACCATGGACGGCTACAGCCGCGACGAGTTCCCGCACTGGGACAAGGTCGACGCCAACTGCGACGTCCGCGAGCAGGTCCTCAAGCGCGACGGCAAGGACGTCAAGACCGACGCCCAATGCGCCCCGAAGTCCGGTACCTGGGTCAGCCCCTACGACGGCGAAACCTGGCACAAGGCGTCCGATGTGGACATCGATCACGTCGTGCCGCTCGGGCAGGCGTGGATCAGCGGTGCGAAGTCGTGGACGCGCCAGCGGCGCGAGCAGTTCGCCAACGACCTCGTCCGGCCGCAGCTCAAGGCCGTCACCGACAACCTCAACGAGCAGAAGAGCGACAAGGCTCCGGACGCCTGGAAGCCGCCGCTGGTCTCGTACTGGTGCACCTACGCCACCGACTGGATCGTCGTCAAGACCAACTACGGCCTGACGATCACCGTCCCGGAGAAGACGGCGCTGGAGTCGATGCTGCAGCACTGCTAGAACGACCGGGCCGCCGCCACCGCCTGGTCCGCATAGGACTGTCCGAACAGGACGGTGTGCACCAGCAGCGGGAACAGCTGGTGCAGCCCGATCCGGTCGCGCCAGCCGTCCGCCAGGGGTGCCACCTCTTCGTAGGCGGCGATGACGCGGTCGAGGTGCGGGCAGCCGAACAGGTGCAGCATCGCCAGGTCCGTCTCGCGGTGCCCGCCGTGGGCGGCCGGGTCGATCAGCCACGCCTTGCGCCCGTCCCACAGGACGTTGCCGTTCCACAGGTCGCCGTGCAGCCGCGCGGGCGGCTCGGCCGAGGCCGGGATCCGCGCGCAGGCCCGCTCGAACACCGCCGCTTCGGACGGGCCGAACGTGCCCGCGTCCACCGCCAGCCGGACGTAGGGCAGCACGCGGTCCGCCGCGTACCAGGACGCCCAGTCGGCCGCCGGGACGTTCGCCATCGGGGCCCGGCCGATCCACGCCTCCGCGGGCCCGTCCGGCGGTGGCGCGCCGAACGCCGGCGCGCCCGCGGCGTGCACCCCGGCCAGCCCGCGGCCGAAGCGGTCCGCCGCCGCGGCCGACGGACGCCCGGCCGGGACGCGGTCGATGACCAGCCGGTCTTCGTCGTGGCTGCGCACGACGGGCACCGGTACCGTGCCCGCCGCCGCCAGCCAGCGCAGGCCCGCCACCTCGGCGGCCGTCGCGCCGGGAGCGTGGCCGTGCTTGACCACGACTTCGCGATCGTCTCCGGACTGGGTCATGTCCCGCACGGTACCGGCGCGCTACGGTGGTCGCCGGAGACACGGGGAGCGGCTGTGGTGGTGCGGGTCCAGGAGTTCGAGCGGGTGCTGAAGACGCTGGCGGAGGTCCAGCGGTCGGAAGCGCGCGACTACTCGTCGTTCAGCGTGCGCGGCAAGCGGTTCGGCTACTTCTGGCCGCGCACCCGGACGGTCGGCCTCAAGCAGACCGTGTCCGAGCAGCTGGCGCTCGTGTCGGAGCGGCCGGACGTGTTCGAGGTCCAGTTCACCGCCGGCGGGTTCGGCTGGGTGGTCGTGTACCTCGACGGCATCGACGCCGACGAGCTCGCCGAGCTCGTCTACGAAGCCTGGCGGCTCTCGGCTCCGGAGGAGCTCGTCGCCGAGGTGCCCTTCACCAGGATCGCCCGCGCGTAGAGCAGGTCGAACCCCTGCCGCTGCACGTTCTGCTGCGACTTCGACCCCGGCTGCGTCGTGACGACGGCGATGTCGCACCCGGCCTCGGCCGCCGCCGCGAGCCGGGCCTGCAGCAACGCCGTCTGGACGCCGCGGCGCCGGTGCGCGGGCACGGTCGCGGCGCCGCTGAACTGGGCGATGCCGTCGGTCACCCGGAAGCTCGCGCCGCCGGCGAACTCGCCGTCGCGTTCCGCGAGGTACCGCCGGACCCCGGCCATGTCCCGCAGGGCGTTCACCAGCAGGTCGTGCGGGAAGTCTTCGTGCGCAGGGATGCCTTGGTCGTCGGCCACCGCCGACGCTCCGGCGACCTCGGCCAGCCACGTCTCCAGCTCGTCGTCCTCGCAGGCCCGGACGTCGTCGGGAAACCAGGTGCGCTCGATGCGCCGCCCGAGCACGTTCTCGTAGGACTCGAGCCGGTAGCCCCGGGCGGTCAGGAACGCGCCGATCGCGGGATCGGCGAGCTGCGAAAGCTCGACCTGCACCGGCGCACCCACCGCCGCGAAAGCGTCCTCGATCCCGGAGAGCTCGGAGACGTCCGGCAGCCCGGCGAAGCCGAGCCCGGCGACCTTGGTGAACGGTGACCCCGCCTCGGCGAAGGTCGCCACCCCGTCGGCGAGCGGGTACGAGAACCCGCCACCCCGCCGAGCGCGCGTCGCGTCACAGCACGCGGCGACGAACCTCGCTTCCGCGTGTTCGATGCGCCGCGCCAAGCCGGTGTCGCAAAAGAACCGTTCCCCGTCCACGTCCCCACAGTGGCGGACGCGGACGGGGAACGAAACCGATTTTGCCGGTGCCCTCCGCTAGCGTGGAAAACGGGGGCTGCTCAGCCCTCCACGCGGTGCGAAGCCCAGAACGACGTCAGGTCGGTCGACCCCGCCGCCGCCTGCGCCGCGGCCTTGAACTCCGCCGTGGTCGACACGCCGTACCAGTGCGACTGCGCGTACGACTTGAGCAGGTTCGCCATCGCCGTGTCGCCGATCAGCCGCCGCAGGTCGTGCAGCGTGCACTTGCCGTAGTTGTAGACCACCGTCGAGTACCGGGACGAATGCGCGTCCCAGTAGGCCATCGAGTTGGTCAGCTTCTCCGCGCTCGACTGCCACGTGATGCCGCAGCCGCTGCCGGTGATCCCGCGGTAGAGGTCGGTGGCGTAGTCGGTGAAGCTCTCGTCCAGCCACGGCGAGTTGTACTCGTCGTCACCGACGATCCCGTAGAACCACTGGTGCGCCAGCTCGTGGGGGAGCGCCGTGGTGGACACGAGGTCCATCACGAAGCCCGGGTACTCCATGCCGCCGAACCAGAAGTTGTTGTCCAGCACCACGTCCACCTCGCCGTACGGGTAGTCGCCGAAGCGGCCCGAGTGGACGTCGATGGCGTCGGCGGCCAGCGTCAGCATCTGGTTGGCGCTGCTGGTGGAGATCCCGCTGACCGAGTAGACGTTGACCCGCACGCCCTTGCCGGACGTCGTCGTGATCTTCGCGAACGGCCCGGCGGCCCACGCGAAGTCCCGCACCTTCGACGCCACCGCGTGCGTGGTGGTCGTGCTGCCGCTGGTCGTCTCGGTCGACGTGCCGGTGGCCGGGGTCAGCAGCGACGTCGGGTGCACCAGGGTGACGTCGAAGTCGCTGATCACCGTGTAGAACGACTCGCCGTTGTTCGTGTACGGGTCCAGGTGCCAGCCCGCGCCGTCGCGGACCGCGAGCACCGGCAGAGCGTTGCCGATCATGTTGAACGCGCCGTCGTGGCCGAACCGGTCGGCCCCGCTCGGCACGACGATGCTCAGGTCGAACCCGATGGTCGCCGACTGGCCCTGCGCCAGCGGCGCGGGCAGCGTGATCTTCATGGCCGTGCAGTTCACGCTCAGCGCGGACGGCGTGCCGCCGGTGACGTTCGTGACGGTGATCGGCGTGCTCGGGCAGCTGCCGTGGTAGTTGTCCCACAGCCGCAGGTACACCTCGGGCAGCGCGGTCGCCGAACCGTTGGTGAAGCTGACGCTCTGGTGCCCGGTCCACGTGTCACCCGCGGTGTTCGACGTCAGGTTCACCGTGTAGGCGGGGTTGATCGGCGTGCGCGTGGAGTCCGCGGGCGCCGCGCTGATCGTCCAGGTGAAGGTGGCGCTCCCGCTGTTGCCGGCCGGGTCCTTCGCCGTCACGGTCACCGAGGACGTGCCCGCGGTCGTCGGCGTGCCGGTGATCTTGCCGGTGCCCGCGCCGATCGCCAGGCCCGCGGGCAGGCCGGTGGCGCTGTAGGTGAGCGCGTCGCCCTGCGGGTCGCTCGCCTGGATCTGCAGCGACGCGGCCTGGCCGACGGCGCCGGTCTGGGCGCCCGGCGAGGTGACGACCGGTGACTGCGGGTTGCTCGTGCCGGTGGTGGTCAGCGCGAAGTCGTCGAGGAGGAAGTTGGTGGCCAGGCTGGCATCCTCGGTACCGGTGATCTTCAGCGTCACCGTCTGGCCGAGGTAGCGCGAGACGTCCACCGTGCGCTGGACGTAGCCGGTGTTCTTGTCCAGGTTCGAGTAGCTCGCCAGGGTGTCGGAGCCGGCCTGCACCACCAGCTTGTCGTAGGCGGTGCCGGCCGAGGTCTCCTTGGTGTCGATGTGCGTCCACCACGAGAGCGTCGCCGACGCGCAGCCGGCGGGCAGCGTCAGCGACTGGGACAGGGTGTCGGTGTGCGTGCTGCCGTAGCCGTCCAGCCAGGCGTCCATCGTGCCGCTGTGCGCGGGTTCCGCGGTGGTGGCGGCGGAGATGACCCCGCTGGACTGGGTCCACGGCGTCGTGCCGCTCTCGAACCCGCCGTTGCCGATGAGCTGGTCGCCGCACACCGCGGCGGCCTGGGCCGGCGCGGCGAAGGCGACGGTGCCCAGCAGGCCGGTGGCCACGCCGAGCGCGGCAGAAAGCACCCTCGATCTCATGGAGGTCGTCCTTTCCCGGCTCCGCCCCTGGGAGCCAGGAGAAGCGTCCTCTGCGGTCCGGGCAGGCGGAACCCGCCATGAGTCGGGTTC
The DNA here is from genome assembly GCF_000716785.1 of Amycolatopsis vancoresmycina. GTDB lineage: Bacteria > Actinomycetota > Actinomycetes > Mycobacteriales > Pseudonocardiaceae > Amycolatopsis > Amycolatopsis vancoresmycina. The sequence continues at coordinate 819,045 of NZ_JNYY01000001.1, read as the reverse complement.
CCTGCCCCTTTCGTCGTGTATGCGCGGCAACGTCCGGGTGTACGGATCTTGTACGCCGGGTTGCGAGCGTGATCCCTTCCGACAGGGAGGAAGACATGGGCTCCAGATTCAAGGCGTTCACGGTGGCCGCGGGCGCGCTGCTCGCGCTGGCCGGCAGCGGGATCGCGCACGCGGCGCCGTCGGTGGCCGCCGACGCGACCGGTATGGAAGCGATCTTCAACAACCCGCCCGAGAACGGCGACCGCGACCACTCGATCGAAACGCGGCTGGTCCAGCTGACCAACGGCACGCCGGCCGGCGCGGAGATCCACATCTCGCTCTACAGCTGGACCCGGCCCGCGATGGCCGAGGCGCTCAAGGCGGCGCAGGCCCGCGGGGTCAAGGTGCGGATCGCCCTCGACGGCGGTGCGGACGACGATCCCGCCAACACCGCGATGCCCATCCTCAAGGGCGCCGGGCTCACCCAGCTGGTCTTCTGCGGCACCGGCGGCGACAACACCGGCTGCATCGCCCACGACGGCAGCCCGCACTCGATCAACCACGACAAGCTCTGGATGTTCTCCGAGACCGAGGGCAAGAAGGACGTCGTCGTCATCGGCTCGTACAACCTGACCACGGTGCAGGGCAACCTGTTCAACAACGCCCTGCTCACCTACGGCGACCCGGACCTGTACGCCTTCTACCTCGGGCACGTGCAGAAGATGCTGGCGCAGAAGAAGAACAACAACTACTTCGCCGACGCCGGCTACCACAAGACGCTGACCACCATGGTCACCAGCTACCTCTCGCCGCGCGCCGACTCCCACGGCGGCACGTCCGAGGAGTTCGCCACCGACACCTGGGCGCAGCTGCTGAAGTACGTCACCAAGTACGAAACGGGGTGCTCGCTCAACGTCGTGCAGGCCAACATCGCCGACTCGCGCACCCCGGTCGTCGACGAACTGGTCCGCATCGCCAAGCTGGGCTGCAAGGTCCGGATCGTCTACGACGACATGGGCACCGCGGCCCTGGCGGCCCTCAAGGGCAAGGCGAACGTGACGCTCAAGCGGTTCAACACAACTGTGAACGACCGCGAGATCTCCGTGCACTCGAAGTACATGCTCTACACGGGCAACTACAGCGAGAAAGCCGGACGGCAGCTCGTCTTCACCGGTTCGCACAACGTCTCCGGCGCGGCCCTGCGCGACAACGACGAGATCCTGATCAAGGTCGAGAACGCGGCGATCAGCGCGGCCTACCAGGACAACTTCAGCACCATCCTGGCCCGCGCGAAGTGCACGGCCCCGGCCGTCTGCTGAGCGGTCTCCCGCAGCCGGTCGTGAGTGGTAAGGCGAGTTCTAACTCGCCTTACCACTCACGACGGCGTCGAAGACGCGGGCGGCGCGGGCTTCCAGGGGGCGGTAGCCGGCCTGGGCGGCGAGCTTGACCGCCGCTTCGCCGTGGGTGCGCGCCATTTCGGTGGCACCCACGGCGAGCGCCGCTTCCGCGAGCCCGGTGAGCGCGGCCGCTTCACACCACGTGAAGCTCGTCTCGCGGGCGATGGCCAAAGCCGCGGTCAGGTGCTCGGCGGCCTCCGCCGGGTGGCCGAGCCGGAGGCACGTCTCGCCCAGTGCGGCCAACGCCGACGCCTCCGTACCGCGGTCGCCGATGCGCCGGGTCAGCTCCACGCCTTCGGCCGCGTCGGCGAGCGCGCGGGTCGTGTCGCCCGCCCGGGCTTCCATCACCGCGCGGCCCGACAGCGCCGCCGCTTCGCCGTACTGGTAGCCGAGTTCGCGGTTGGCCGTCAGCGCCCGCTCGTAGAATTCGGCCGCGACGGCGTTGCCGAGGTCGCGGTGGACGTGGCCGAGGTCGACCAGCAGCACGGCCACGCTGAACCGGGCGCCGTCGCGCTCGGCGATCTCCAGTGCGCGGCCGAAGTGGCCGAGCGCCGCCTCGAAGTCGCCGACCTGGCCGCACGCGAACCCGAGGTTGGCCAGCGCCATCGTGATGCCCGGCATGCTGTCCTCTTCGCACAGCCGCAACGCCTCCAGGCCGCACGCGATCGCCTCGTGCGCGTCGCCGAGGCGCTGGTGCACCGCGCTCAGGTTGTTGAGCGCCGCGGCGCGCCCGGCGGGCCAGTCCGCCGCCAGCCCGTCGGCCAGGACCGTCGTCAGGTGGGCGCGCGCCTCGGTGTAGCGGCCGCTGTTGACCCCGGCCAGCGCGATGGACAGCCGCATCGCCGCCTGCGCCTGGTGGTCGCCGGCCGCCTGCGCGGCCTTCAACGCCGTGGTGGCCGTGTCGATCCACTCCGTGTGGTGGCCGCGGTGGTGGAAGAACGCCCGCAGCGCGTCGGCCAGGTGCCAGGCGTACTCGCGCGGCCCCTGCCCGGCCGCGTGTTCGACGGCGGCGGCGAGGTTCGGCCACTCCGTGTCCAGCCACGCCAGCGCGTCCTCGGCGCCCTCGAACGCCGGCTGCGGTTCGGGCCGCGGCAGCCGGAGGAAGTGCGGGATCAGCAGGCGGCCCGCCGCGTCCGCCGTCGCGAGGTAGTGCTCGAACAGCCGCCGCCGCGCCGCGTCCGCTTCGGCGGGGGAGTCGTCGGCCTCGGCGCGGCCGCCCGCGTAGCTGCGCAGCAGGTCGTGGAAGCGGTAGCGGCCGGGCAGGTGCCGTTCGACGAGGTTCGCCGCGGTGAGGGCCTTGAGCTGCTGCCCCGCGCGTCCTTCGGCGACGGCGGCGAGCTGTGCGGCCACCGGCGCGGTGAACGTCTGGCCCGGCACCAGCGCGAGCCGCCGGAACAGCAGCCGGTGTCCGGCGGGCAGCGCCCGGTAGGACACGGAGAACGCCGTCGTCACGGCGCTTTCCTCGGCGCCGTCGACGCTCAGCCCGGCGAGGGGGTCGCCGTCGGCCAGCTCCCGGGTCAGCTCCGCGATCCCGGACACCTCGCCGGCGCCGAGGTTGGCCGCGGCCAGCCGCAGCGCCAGCGGGAGGTGCCCGCACAGCCGGGCCAGCTCCGCCGCCGCAGCCGGTTCGGCGGCCACCGCGGGCGGCCCGAGCACGGCTTCCAGGAGCTGCCGGGAATCCTCGGCCGGCAGCACCGACAGCGGCACCGCCCGCGCGCCGGTGCGGGCGATGAGGTCACCCAGCCGCTGCCGGCTGGTGACGAGCACCGTGCCCGACGGCGGCAGCAGCGGCGTCACCTGCGCGCTGTCCCGTGCGTTGTCGAGCAGGACGAGCACCTGCCGGTCGGCCAGCAGGGAGCGCCACAGCGCGGTGCGGCTGTCCGGGTCCGGCGGGATCGCCCGCGGGTCGGTGCCCAGGGCCCGCAGCAGCTGCGCGGCCGCGACGGCCGGGGTGAGCGGCTCGTGGTCGGGGTCGAACCCGCGCAGGTCGAGGTAGAGCTGGCCGTCGGGGAACCGGTCGCGGACGCGGTGCGCCCAGCGGACCGCGAGCGCGGTCTTGCCGACGCCGGCGGTGCCGGTGACCACGCGGATGTCCGCGCCGGGGCCGGCCGGTTCGTCGAGCCGGGCCAGCTCCGCGGCGCGGCCGGTGAAGCCGCGGACGTCGTGGGGCAGCTGGGCCGGGCGCACCGGCTCGTCACCGGGCTCCGGCCCGGGATCCAGCGCCGGGTCGCCGGCGAGGATCGCGGCCTCCAGCCGGGTCAGCTCGGGCGCCGGGTCGAGCCCGAGCTCGGTGACCAGCCGGGCGCGTAGGCCGCGGAAGGCGGCCAGGGCGGCGTCGGTGCGGCCTTCGCGGTGCAGCGCGAGCATCAGCTGGCCGACGAACCGCTGCCGCAGCGGGTGCGCGGCGACCAGCGTCGTCAGCTCGGCGAGCACGTCCCGGCCCCGGCCGAGCCGCAGCTGCGCGTCGATGCGGTCTTCCAGGGCACTCCAGCGGGCCTCGGTCAGCCCGGCGAGCAGCCGCCCGGCGACGTCGGCGGAGGCGGACCCGGCCAGCGCGTCGCCTCGCCAGAGCGCGAGGGCCTCGTCGAGCAGGGCGACGGCGGTCTCGTCGTCGGCCGCGCGGGCCCGGCGGACGAGCGCGGTGAAGCGGTGGGCGTCGACGGTCTCCGGGTCGGTGCGCAGGACGTACCCGTGCCCCTCGGTGACGAGCTCGGGACCGTCGGCGGCGCGGAACACCGCCCGCAGCCGCGAGATCAGCGCCTGGACGGTGTTGCGCGCGCTCGCCGGGGGATCGTCGGGCCAGAGCAGGTCAACGAGGTGGTCCAGGGCGACCGGGTGCGGGGTCTCGAGGAGCAGGACGGCGAGGACCAGGCGCTGCTTGCGGGAGCCGAGCTCGACCGGGTCGCCGTCCGCTGCCGCCTCGACGGCGCCGAGGACGCGGAACTCCACCCGGTCACCTCCGCTCACCCGATCGGGGGTTGCAAGCGTACTGCAAGGCCGGTAGGGCCCCGGTCCGCCATCCTGGCGGGGCCGCCGGGCACGCTCCCGACGATGTCCGCGGCCGGCTCGGCCGTCGGTGGGTACCGGCGGTTTCGGCTGTCGCTTCACAGGCGGCACGAGCTGGGGGTAGGACCACCACGGCGATCCCTCCACGATCGCCGTGGTGGCCCTTGTGTGGGTTCCGGTGGCGGGTGGGGGCCGGGCGACGCAGAATGCGCTCATGCGGCCGTCGGTTGTCCGGGTGGCGCGGCTGGCCGATCCGGTGGGGGCCGCTGATGGGGTTCGGGTGCTCGTCGAGCGGTTCTGGCCGCGGGGTGTTGGCCGGACCGTTGTTCTTGATGGGTGGTATCGGGGGCTTGCGCCTTCGGATTCGCTGCTGACCTGGTATGGGCATGATCCTGAGCGGTTCGGTGAGTTCGGGGAGCGGTATCGGGGGGAGTTGCGGCTGGTGGATCGGGTTGCTGCTTTGGGGCGGTTGCGGTTGCGGTTGCGGGTGCTGGCTGGGGGTGGGGTCGTTACCTTGCTTACCGGTAGTGGGTCTCCGGGGATCAGTTCGGCTGCTGTGCTTGCTGAGGTGGTCGCTGAGCTCTCGGACTGAGTGGTAATTCTGCGGTTTTGTGGTGGGTAAAAGATTGTCCTCGCCGGACGGGCAGGCTCTGGGATGGCCTGGGGTTTTGTTCTTTCTCTCGGCTTTGTCTGTGGTTGCTGGGTGGTCATCCCGTCGCCTGATTGAGGCCTATCACTTTGAGCCGGGCCCGCAATCTTGCGCTGCTCTCTTGCGTTGTGCTGTGGGTTGCGGGCCCGGCTCAAAGTGATTTTTGGGCCTCAGGCGACGGGATGACCACCCAGCTCTTCTGGTGGGTTGCCTTTGGCTGCTGGTCCGGGCTTTGCGTGGACCGTTGCTGTTGCCGTGCCCAGAATGTTGTGGTTTGCCGTTAGTGTTAGTGTTGCTTGGGGGCCTGGTGATGGTCTTATCCATACCGCTGCTGCGCCGCCGGTTGCTGTGAAGTCCAGGCTTGTTTCTCCGATCAGGGTGGCTGGGCCGTTCAGTTCCAGTGTTACCACTCCTGGTGTTGCTGCTCGTATTGTTCCGAATTGGTCCCTTGCTGCTACCACCACCCTTGTTGCGTCCGTTCCGTCGGCCTTCAGCTCGGGGTCGTCGGGGATGCAGGTGAGGACGTCTGTGCTTCGGTCGCCGCTGAACTGGCGGCTTGTCACCAGGTGGTTGCCCACATAACCGTCGATGCGCAGCTGGGGGCGTCGTCCCTTCTGGACCGTCAGGTCGGCTGCGAACGGTGGGTAGCGCAGGTGGGGGAAGTCCGCTCTGCGGCTTCGGGCCTCGCCTGCCGGGCGGTTGTCCAGGAACAGGAGCAGGCGGTCGCAGTTCGACCAGATCGTTGCGGGCCTTCCTGGGCCCGCCGGCTGGGCGGTGAAGTCCCAGGCGAAGCCGGGCTCGATGACCGGTCTTACTGCCGGGTCGACCTGGGATGCGTAGAACGCCGCGGCCGGTTTGGGGATGCGGAAGATGTCCGATACCCCTGCGTACTTCAAGCCGCCCAGCGATCGCTGCCAGCCTGATGGGTAGTCGAATGCGCACCAGGCCAGGAGGCCGCAGTAGCGGTCGTCGGCCGCCGCCAGGTCGTGGGCCTTTGCGTGTAGCTCTGCCTGCTGCTCTCGGGCCGCCGGGGTGTCCGTTCGGCGGTACGCTCGGGCGCCGGCCAATGTGCCGATCGTCTCCGTCACCAGGTACGGTACGCCCGGGCGTGGTGGGCGCAGCTGGAACTGTGCGCCGCGGCGGGCCGTGTAGTCGTTGTACGCCAGGATTTCGATGTCGGCGCCCGCGTAGTGCGCCGCCGTTGTGCTGGCCAGTGCGCCGCTCGTCGGGCGGGATGGGTCTAGCCGGCGGGCCACGGTTCCCGTCCGGCCGTACATCGCTGTGGTGCCGTTGGCCTCGTTCACCCGGGTGCCCCACACGATGATGCTCGGGTGGTTGCGGTCTCGGATGACCATTCCCGCGACGTCGGACAGGTTCTGCCGCTGCCACGCGTCGTCCCCGATGTGGCCCCAGCCCGGGATCTCCTCCCACACCAGGAGGCCCAGCTCGTCGCAGGCGTCGAGGAACGCCGTCGACTGGGGGTAGTGGGAGCAGCGGACCATCGTGCAGTTCAGCTCGCGGCGCAGGATCTCGGCGTCGCGCCGCTGCGCGCGGTCCGGGAGCGCGCCGCCCGCGAACGGGTACCACTGGTGGCGGTTGAGGCCGAACAGCTTCAGGCGCCTGCCGTTGAGGAAGAACCCTTCGGTGGTGAACCGGGCGTCGCGGAACCCGGTTCGCACCACCCGCTGGTCGAGTACGCGCAAGCCGGACCGGACGGTCACGACGACGTCGCAGAGTGCCGGGTCCTCGACGTCCCAGAGCCGGACCGCGTCGAGGCCGGTGACGTCGAACTCGACGGTCTTGCCGCGCACGGGTGCGGCGCCGTGGGCGAGTTCGCGGCCCGCCTGGCGCACCGACGCGGTCACCTGGCCGACCACGGGTGCGTCGAGCGTGCACGTCAGGTGCAGGGACCGGCCGGGGGAGAGGACGTCCACCGGCCGGGCGAAGACGTCGGTCAGGCGGATCCGCGGCACCGCGGCGATGGTCGCCGGGCGGTAGATTCCGGCCGGCTGGTAGAAGTCGATCACCGACGGGCCCGGGCTGCGCGGCAGGTTGGGCGGGACGTCCAGCGCCCACCGCCCGTCGACGACCACGGCGAGGACGTTGTCGCCCGCCACGACGTCCGGCAGCTCCACCTCGAAGGGCAGGTAGCCGCCGTGGTGGGTGGCGACCAGCCGGCCGTTCAGGTGGACCTCCGCGTCGGTCATGACGCCGTCGAAGCGCGCAGTGCGGCGTTCGCCCGGTGACGCCGTGAAGTGCCGGCGGTAGACCCACCGGTCCTGCCAGGACGCCGGGTCCCAGCCGGTCCAGGACAGCGGTGTCACGCAGTGGGGCAGCTGCACCGGGGCGAGGTCGAGCTCGTCGAAGCCGAGCTCGGTGCAGCCGTCGTCGTACCGCCCGAACAGCCAGAAATCGCCCAGCCGGACGGCTTCCGGGCCCGGCGCGGCGTTGCCGGCCGAGCCGGCCACGGCGGCGCCGAGCAGCGCGGCCCCGCTCGCGGCGAGGAACCCGCGCCGGGACAGTCGCGGTTGCCGTCCGGCCATCGGCGACCTCCCTGCTCGGCCTCCCCGGTGATATCGCTTGCCCGCGGTAAGACGTCACAAACGATCAGCCGGTTGCTCAGCGCAGGGTCGAGGCGCGGACCACCAGTTCGGGGGTGAAGACGACCTGCCGGTGCTCGTGCCCGTTTTCGGTGGTTTCCGCCAGCAGGAGCTCCGCGGCCGTGCGGCCCAGGCGCCGGCGGGGCTGGCGGACCGACGTCAGCGGGACCGCGGCCGCCGCGGCGAACTCGATGTCGTCGTAGCCCACGATCGCCAGGTCGTCCGGGACGCGCATGCGGAGGTTCGCGCAGGTCTGCAGCAGGCCGAGCGCGACGAGGTCGTTCGCGCAGAACGCGGCCGTCGGCCGGACCGGCGCGGGCAGGCCGGCCAGCCGCTCGCCGGCGCCGCGGCCGTCGGCCACCGTCAGCGCCGACGTCGTCAGGTCGACCAGGTGGTCCGGGCCGAGCCCGGCGGCGCTCAGCGCCCGCATCGCACCGAGCCGCCGGTCGCGGACCTGGCCGACGCTCGGGTGGTTGCCGACGAAGGCGATCCGCTCGTGGCCCTGTTCGAGCAGGTGCCGCACGGCGATCTCGCCGCCGTAGACGTCGTCGACCGCGACCGAGCAGAGCGCGGTGCCGCCGGGGGTCCGGTCGACGACGACCACCGGCGTGCCGCGGCGGGCGATCTCGTGCAGCACCGGCGCGTCCGGGTCGACCGGCGTGATGAGGATGCCCTGGACGCGCTGCTGCTCGAGCCGGCCGAGGTAGGCCGCCTCGCGCGACGGCTGGTGCGCGCTGTTGCAGAGGAACAGCGAGAGGTCGCCGGCGTCGGCGGCGTCCTCCATGCCGGCGGCGACGTCGGTGAAGAACGGGTTGCTGCCGTCGAGCATGACGTAGGCCAGCACGCGGCTGCGCCCGGCGCGCAGCTGCCGCGCGGACTCGTTGCGCACGAACCGGAGTTCGGCCATCGCGGCCTCGACCTTCGCCCGGGTCGCCGGGCTGACCCGGTCGGGCCGGTTGAGCACGTTGGACACCGTGCCGAGGGAGACGCCGGCCGCCGCCGCGACGTCCTTCATCCCCGCGGCCCTCGGCTCGGCACCGGGCTCCCTGACCACCATGCGACCCCCTCTCGGCCCGGGCGTTGAAACGTAACATCACCACGAACTACCTGCTGGAGATGCCGTTCGGCCACGGCTGCGCCGATCCATTGACTTCTTCTTCCGTCGCATAGTAGCTTCACCGCACCAGATTTGTGAAACCTTTCAATCCGGAGGTCGCGATGACGCGGCAGGACCCGGGCCGGGCCCCTCTGCTGGAGGTGCGCGGCGTGACGAAGTCGTTCGGCGCGGTCGCGGCCGTCGCCGGTGTGAGCTTCGGGCTGCACGGCGGGGAGGCCCACGCGCTGGTCGGGGAGAACGGCGCCGGCAAGTCCACGATCGTCAAGATGCTGGCCGGCGTGCACCGGCCCGACGACGGCACGCTGCTGCTGGACGGGCAGCCCGTCGAGTTCGGTTCCCCGGCCGACGCGAAGGCGGCCGGCATCGCGGTCATCTACCAGGAACCCACGCTGTTCCCGGACCTGAGCGTCGCGGAGAACATCGTGATGGGCCGCCACCCGCGCAAGAGCCTCGGCCGGATCGACCGGACGGCGATCCGCGCCGAGGCCGAGCGCCTGTTCGCCCGCCTCGGCGTCCGGATCGACCCCGCCCGCCCGGCTCGTGGACTGTCCATCGCCGACCAGCAGATCGTCGAGATCGCCAAGGCGCTCGGCGCCGACGCCCGCGTGCTGGTGATGGACGAGCCGACCGCCGCACTGACCCGGATCGAGGTCGAACGGCTGTTCAGCGTCGCCCGGACGCTGCGCGGGGAAGGCGCGGCGATCATGTTCATCTCCCACCGCTTCGAGGAGATCACCGAACTCTGCCAGCGCGTGACGATCATGCGCGACGGCAAGCACGTCTCCACCGACGCCCTCGAGGACGTCACCGTCGACGAGATGGTCAAGCGCATGGTCGGCCGCGACCTCGACGCGCTGTTCCCCAAGCAGGACGTCGAACCCGGCGCGGTCGTCCTCGAAGTCGAGGGCCTGGCCCGCGAGGGCGTCTTCCGCGACATCTCCTTCTCCGTGCGCGCGGGCGAAATCGTCGCGTTCGCGGGCCTGGTCGGCTCCGGGCGCTCGGAGGTCGTCCAGGCGGTCTTCGGCGTCGACGAGCGGGACGCGGGTGTGGTGAAGGTGAGCGGCAAGAAGCTCAAGCCGCACTCCTCGCGGGCCGCGATGGCCGCCGGGATGGCTCTCGTTCCCGAAGACCGGCGGCAGCAGGGCCTGATCATGGACCTCTCGATCGAGCGGAACGTGACGCTGCCGCGCTCGCGGGCGCTGTCCAAACTCGGCTTCCTGACCGGCGCGAGCGAACGCCGGGAAGCACGGCGCTGGACCGAACGCCTGCGCACCAAGTACCGCAGGCTCGGCGACCCGGTCGGCACCCTCTCCGGCGGGAACCAGCAGAAGGTCGTGCTGGCCAAGTGGCTGGCGATGGCTCCGCGGGTGCTGATCGTGGACGAGCCGACCCGCGGCATCGACGTCGGCACGAAGGCCGAGGTGCACCGGCTCATGTCGTCGCTGGCCGCCGAAGGCGTCGCGATCGTGATGGTGTCCTCGGAACTGCCCGAGGTGCTGGGCATGGCCGACCGGGTGCTGGTGATGCGCGAAGGCCGGATCGTGGCCGAACTCCCGCGCGCCGAGGCCACCGAGGACTCGGTGATGTTCGCCGCGATGGGCCAGGGGGCCGCCGCATGACTGTCACCGAGGAGGCCCGCGTGACGAACGAACCGGCTGTCCATTCGCGACGGTCGTGGACCGCGAACGTGCTGAAGGCCCGCGAATCCGGCATCGTGCTCGCCCTGGTCGTGCTGGTCGCGTTCACCGCGACGCAGAATTCCCGGTTCCTGTCCGGGCAGAGCATCCGCGACATCCTGCTGGGGACGGCCATCCTGGCGGTGCTCGCCGTCGGGCAGGCGATCGTGATGATCACCCGCAACATCGACCTGTCGGTCGGTTCGGTGCTCGGCCTGTCGGCGTTCGCCGTCGGCACGCTGATGAAGGACCACCCGGGCCTGCCGGTGATCGTCGCGATCCTGGCCGGGCTGGGTGTCGGCGCGGTGTGCGGGCTGGTCAACGGCGCCCTGGTGCGCTTCGGCCAGGTGCCCGCGCTGGTCGTCACGCTCGGCACGCTCTACGCCTACCGCGGGGTCAGCTACTTCTGGGCCGGTGGCCGGCAGATCAACGCCGACAAGCTGCCCACGTCCTTTTTGGACTTCGGCACCGCGTCGGTGCTCGGCGTGCCGTGGCTGGTCCTCATCGCGGTGCTGGTCCTGGTCGCCGCCGGGATCGTGCTCCGGAGCTACCGCGCCGGGCGCGAGCTGTACGCGATGGGCTCGAGCCCGCAGGCCGCGAAGCTGGCGGGCATCAAAGTCGGCCGCAACACGAGCGCCGCGTTCCTGGTCAGCGGCGCCCTCGCGGGGCTGGCCGGAGTCCTGTTCGCCGCCCGGTTCGGCACGGTGGACGCGGCCGCCGGCACCGGCTACGAGCTCAACGTCGTCGCCGCGGCCGTGGTCGGCGGGGTCGCGGTGTTCGGCGGCAGCGGCTCGGTCTGGGGCGCGGGTCTCGGCGCGCTGCTGCTGACCGTGATCGGCAGCGCGCTGGCCGTGCTCGACATCAACCAGTTCTGGCAGCAGGCGATCGTCGGGGCGCTGATCCTGCTGGCCATCGGCGCCGACCGGCTGGTCGCCGTCCGGGTCGCCAAGGCACTGAAGAAGAGGGATTCCCATGTCTGAACGGGGAAACCGGCTGCTCAGCTGGGACACCGCGGTCATCGTCGTGACGGTGCTCGTGCTGGTCGTCTCCTCCGGCGCCGTCGAGAACTTCGGCACCAGCCGCAACTTCACGTTCCTGCTGCTCGACCTGCTCCCGATCGCGCTGGTCGCATTGCCGATGACGTTCATCATCGTCACCGGCGAAATCGACCTCTCGGTGGCCAGCACGCTCGGCCTGACGTCGGCGGTGATGGGCTCGCTGTGGGACGCGGGGCTGTCGATCGAGACGATCATCCCGCTCTGCATCGTGCTCGGCGCGGTCCTCGGCGCCCTGAACGGCTTCTTCGTCACTGTGCTGAAGCTGCCGTCCCTGGCCGTCACGATCGGCACCCTGGCCCTCTATCGCGGCCTGGCCTTCGTGGTCCTGGGTGACGGCGCGGTCGCCGACTTCCCGCGGGCCTACACGAGCTGGGTGACCGGGACGATCGGCGACGGCCCGATCCCGAACGTGCTGATCCCGCTGGTGGTCGTCGCGCTCATTTTCGGCGTGGTGCTGCACGCGACCCCGATCGGCCGCGGAGTCTTCGCCGCCGGAGCGGGCGAACAGGCGGCCCGGTTCGCCGGGATCCGCACCGGACGGCTCAAGTTCTGGCTGTACGTCGTCAGCGGCGCGGTCGCGGGGCTCGCCGGGGTCCTGTGGACGCTGCGGTATTCCAGCGCCCGCGCCGACAACGGTTTCGGCCTCGAACTCGCCGTCGTCGCCGCCGTGCTGCTCGGCGGGGTGTCCATCTTCGGTGGCAAGGGCACGCTGCCCGGTGTGCTGGCCGGGGTGGTCCTGCTGGCGACCCTGCAGAACGCGCTGCGCCTGCAGGACGTGTCGAACGAAGCGCTCAACATCGTGACCGGCGTGCTCCTCATCGTGTCGGTCCTGCTCCCCAACATCGTGACTTCGGCCCGCACGGCAGTGCGTCGCCGCAGGCAAGCGGTAACTCCGGAAAGGTGACGAAGATGTCCCGACGGTTCCTCACCGGTGCAGTGTCGGCCGGGCTGGTGCTGGTCCTCGCCGCGTGCAGCGGCACGACCAAGAACGACAACGCCGGCTCCGGCGGCCAGCAGTCCACCGCCGCGGCGAACCCGAACGCGGCGGCCGCGACCGGCGTCAAGATGGCGTTCCTGCCCAAGCAGCTCAACAACCCCTACAGCGACATCGAGGTCAGCGGCGGCAAGGCGGCGCTCGAAGAGCTGAAGGGGGAGTACAAGCTGGTCGGGCCGAACGACGCCAGCGCGTCGTCGCAGGTCAGCTACATCAACACGCTGATCCAGCAGCAGCAGGACGTCATCGGCATCGCCGCGAACGACCCGAACGCGGTGTGCCCGTCGCTCAACCAGGCCCGCAGCGCCGGCATCAAGGTCGTCGCCTTCGACTCCGACGCCGCCAAGGACTGCCGCGACGTCTTCATCAACCAGGCCACCACCCAGGGCATCGGCGAGGCGCTGGCCAAGCAGGCCAAGGACCTCTCCGGCGGCTCGGGCGAGGTCGCGGTGCTGTCGGCGACGCCGAACGCCACCAACCAGAACGCCTGGATCGACGTGTTCAAGAAGGAACTCGCCAAGCCGGAGTACGCGAGCCTGAAGCTGGACAAGGTCGCCTACGGCAACGACGACGACCAGAAGTCGTTCCAGGAGGCCCAGGGCCTGCTGCAGTCGTTCCCGAACCTCAAGGTGATCGTCGCGCCGACCACGGTCGGCATCGCCGCCGCCGCGCGGTACGTCAGCTCGTCCAGCTACAAGGGCAAGGTCGCGGTGACCGGTCTCGGCACGCCGAACCAGATGCGCGCCTTCGTCAAGGACGGCACGGTCAAGCAGTTCGCGCTGTGGAACCCGGCCGACATCGGCTACCTCGCCGCCTACGCCGGCGTCGCGCTCAAGTCCGGCCAGATCACCGGCAAGACCGGCGAGAAGTTCAAGGCGGGCAAGCTCGGCGAGTACACGATCGGCGAGAACGGCGAGATCGTGCTCGGCCCGCCGACGACGTTCGACGCGAACAACATCGACAAGTTCAACTTCTGATGCCCCGGTACTGCTTCTGCCTCCAGGTGAAGCCCGACCGGAAGGCCGCCTACGCCGAGCGGCACCGATCGGTCTGGCCCGAGATGCGGCAGGCCCTGCACGACACCGGCTGGCGCAACTATTCGCTGTTCCTCCGCGACGACGGTCTGCTGATCGGGTACGTCGAGGCGGACGACCTCGAAGCCGCACAGGCCGCCATGGCGGAAACCGACGTCAACACGCGCTGGCAGGCGGAAATGGCGGAGTTCTTCACCGGTCTCGACGGCGGTCCGCCGGATGAAGGGTTCCAGCTGCTCGACGAGGTCTTCCACCTCGACGTCCAGAAAGGACAGTGATCGCCATGGGCGACTTGACCGCGGTCAAAGCGGCTTTGCGGGCCCAGCGCATCGAGACGCCGTCGTGGGCGTACGCGAACTCGGGCACCCGGTTCAAGGTGTTCCCGCAACCGGGTGTCCCGCGCACGCCGGAGGAGAAGATCGCCGACGCGGCGACCGTGCACCGGTTCACCGGGGTCGCGCCCAGCGTGGCGCTGCACATCCCGTGGGATCGCGTGGACGACTACGGTGCCCTGACCGCGTACGCGCGGGACCTGGGCATCGAGATCGGCGCGATCAACACCAACGTCTTCCAGGACGAGGACTACAAGCTCGGCTCGGTGACCAACCCGGACCCGGGCATCCGCCGCAAGGCGACCGACCACCTCCTGGAAGCCGTCGACATCATGGACGCGACCGGCTCGCGCGACTTGAAGCTGTGGTTCTCCGACGGCATCAACTACCCGGGTCAGGACGACATCCGCGACCGCCAGGACCGCCTGGCGGCGGCGCTGCGCGAGACGTACGGCCGGCTGGGCCCGCAGCAGCGGATGCTGCTGGAGTACAAGCTGTTCGAGCCCGCCTTCTACGCCACCGACGTCCCGGACTGGGGCACGTCGTACGCGCACTGCATGGAGCTGGGGGAGCGGGCGACGGTGTGCATCGACACCGGCCACCACGCTCCGGGGACGAACATCGAGTTCATCGTGGCCTTCCTGCTGCGGGCCGGGAAGCTGGGCGCGTTCGACTTCAACTCCCGCTTCTACGCCGACGACGACCTGATGGTCGGGGCGGCGGACCCGTTCCAGCTGTTCCGGATCATGTACGAGATCGTCCGCGCCGACGCATTGGATCCTGCATACGGTATTGCGTTCATGCTGGATCAGTGTCACAACATCGAGGCGAAGATCCCGGCGATCATCCGGTCGGTGATGAATGTCCAGGAAGCCACCGCGAAGGCGCTGCTGGTCGATCGCCCCGCGCTGCGGGCGGCGCAGCAGGCGGGTGACGTGCTCGGCGCGAACGCCGTGCTGATGGACGCCTACAACACCGACGTCCGGCCGCTGCTGGCCGAGCTGCGCACGGAAGCCGGGCTCGACCCGGACCCGGTCGCGGCGTACGCCCGCAGCGGGTACCAGGAGCAGATCGTGGCCGAGCGCGCCGGCGGCACGCAGGCCGGATGGGGAGCATGAGGATGACCGTGCCGGAGCAGCTCATCGCGCGCAGCAACGCGCTCGGAGCCGACCCGCGCAACACCAACTACGCCGGCGGCAACACCTCGGCCAAGGGCTCGGTGACCGATCCGGTCACCGGTTCGCCCACGGACGTGCTGTGGGTCAAGGGTTCCGGCGGTGACCTCGGCACGCTCACCGAGGCCGGGCTCGCGGTGCTGCGGCTGGACCGGCTGCGGTCGCTCGTCGACGTCTACCCGGGGGTCGAGCGCGAGGACGAGATGGTCGCCGCGTTCGACTACTGCCTGCACGGGCGCGGTGGGGCGGCGCCGTCGATCGACACCGCCATGCACGGTCTCGTCGAGTCCGACCACGTCGATCACCTGCACCCCGACTCCGGGATCGCCCTCGCCACCGCGGCCGACGGCCCGGCCTTGACGAAGGAGTGCTTCGGCGACCGGGTCGCCTGGGTCGACTGGCGGCGGCCCGGGTTCCAGCTGGGCTTGGACATCGCCGCGGTCAAGGCGGCCAACCCTCAGGCCATCGGCGTCATCCTCGGCGGGCACGGCATCACCGCCTGGGGCACGACTTCCGAAGAGTGCGAGCGGAACTCCCTCGACATCATCCGCACCGCCGAAGCCTTCTTGGCCGAGCGAGGCGCCCCGGAGCCGTTCGGGCCGGTCGTCCCCGGCTTCGAGGCGTTGCCGGCGGCCGAGCGGCACGCGCGGGCGGCGGCCCTGGCGCCGGTGATCCGCGGCCTGGCCTCGACCGACCAGCGGGTCGTCGGGCACTACACCGACAGCGACGTCGTCCTCGAGTTCCTGTCCCGGGAGAAGCTCCCGCCGCTCGCCGCGCTGGGCACCTCGTGCCCGGATCACTTCCTGCGCACCAAGGTCCGACCGCTGGTCCTCGACCTGCCCGCGACGGCCCCGGTCGACGATATCCTGGCGCGGCTGAAGGAATTGCATACCGAATACCGTGCGGAGTATGCCGCCTACTACGACCGGCACGCCGACGCCGATTCGCCCGCGATGCGCGGCGCCGACCCCGCGATCGTGCTCGTTCCCGGCGTCGGGATGTTCTCCTTCGGCAAGGACAAGCAGACCGCGCGGGTGGCGGGGGAGTTCTACGTCAACGCCATCAACGTGATGCGCGGCGCCGAAGCCGTCTCGACCTACGCGCCGATCCCGGAGAGCGAGAAGTTCCGGATCGAATACTGGGCCCTCGAAGAGGCGAAGCTGCAGCGGATGCCGAAACCCAAGCCCCTCGCCGGGCGGATCGCCCTGGTCACCGGGGCCGGCTCCGGGATCGGCAAGGCCATCGCCCAGCGGCTCGCCGCCGAAGGTGCCTGCGTGACGATCGCCGACCTCAACGGCGACGCAGCGACGGCGGTCGCGTCGGAGATCGGCGGCACTGCCGTCACCGCCGACGTAACCGATGCCGAAGCCGTGCAGGCGGCGGTCGACGCCACCGTGCTCGCGTACGGCGGCATCGACCTGGTCGTCAACAACGCCGGGCTGTCCATCTCCAAGCCACTGCTGGAAACCACCGAACGCGACTGGGACCTGCAGCACGACGTCATGGCCAAGGGTTCGTTCCTGGTCGCCCGCGCCGCGGCCAAGGCCATGATCGACCAGGGCATCGGCGGGGATATCGTCTACATTTCGTCGAAGAACTCGGTGTTCGCCGGGCCGAACAACGTCGCCTACGGGGCCGCCAAGGCCGATCAGGCCCACCAAGTCCGGCTACTGGCTGCGGAACTCGGTGCATACGGTATCCGCGTCAACGGCGTCAATCCCGACGGCGTCGTCCAAGGCTCCGGCATCTTCGCCGGCGGCTGGGGCGCCCAGCGGGCGGCGGTCTACGGCGTCGAGGAGTCGAAGCTCGGCGAGTTCTACGCCCAGCGGACCATCCTCAAGCGCGAGGTGCTGCCCGAGCACGTCGCCGCCGCGGTGTTCGCCCTCACCGGCGGCGACCTCACCCACACCACCGGCCTGCACGTTCCGGTGGACGCCGGGGTGGCCGCCGCGTTCCTGCGCTGACGGAGGACCGATGACCTTGGAACGCACGACCCCGCGCCGCACGCGCGTCGGCCTCGTCTCGGGCGGGCTGGGCGCGTACTGGCCGCAGTTCCCGGCCCTGCTGCCCCAGCTGCAGGACTCGGCCCGGCGCGTCTCTTCTCGACTGTCCGGAATGGACTGCGAGGTGATCGACGCCGGATTCGTCTCCGACGCCGCCGAAGGCGCGGCCGCGGCCGAGAGGCTGCGGGTGGCCGGGTGCGACCTGATCGTCGGGTTCCTCACGACGTACCTGACGTCCAGCATGCTGGCCCCGGTCGCGCAGCGCTCGGGCGCGCCGGTGCTGCTGCTGAACCTGCAGCCCACCGAGGCGATGGACCACGAGTCCTTCGACACCGGCGCGTGGCTGGCCTACTGCGGCGCCTGCCCGCTGCCGGAGATGGCCAACGCGTTCCGCCGCCTCGGCGTCGAGTTCCGCTCGGTGTCCGGCTACCTCGAGGACGAGCGCGCCTGGACGCGGATTTCCCGCTGGATCAAGGCAGCCGGCGTCCGTGCGGCGCTGCGGCACGGCCGCCACGGCCTGCTCGGGCACCTCTACCCGGGCATGATGGACGTCGCCACCGACCCGACCCTGGTCTCGGCCCAGCTCGGCGGGCACGTCGAGATCCTGGAGATCGACGACCTGCGGGTCCGCGTCGAGAAGGTCACCGACGCCGAAACCGCCGCGCGCGTCGCGCTGGCCCGCGAAGTGTTCACTGTGGACGAGTCCGTTGTGGATGAAGACTTCGCCTGGGGCGCCCGGGTTTCGGTCGCCCTCGACCGCCTGGTTTCGGATTTCTCACTGGACTCCCTGGCCTACTACCACCGCGGCCTGGACGGCGAGGCGCACGAGCGCGTCGGCGCCGGGTTCATCCTCGGCGCGTCCCTGCTCACCGCCCGCGGCATCCCGGCGGTCGGCGAGTACGAGCTGCGGACGTCACTGGCCATGCTCGTCATGGACCGCCTCGGCGCGGGCGGTTCGTTCACCGAGCTGCAGGCGCTGAACTTCCGCGACGGCGTGGTCGAGATGGGCCACGACGGCCCGGCGCACCTCGGGATCAGCGCCCGCAAGCCACTGCTGCGCGGCTTGGGCGTCTACCACGGCAAGCGCGGCTGGGGCGTCTCGGTGGAGTTCGACGTCCAGCACGGGCCGGTGACGCTGTGCGGGCTCGGCCAGCGCCGGGACGGAACGTTCACGCTGATCGCATCCGAGGGCACGGTGGTACCGGGACCGCTGCTGCGCATCGGCAACACGACGTCCCGTGTGGACTTCGGCTGCGACCCGGGCGAGTGGACCGACGCGTGGTCGGCGAGCGGCATCGCCCACCACTGGGCGCTCGGCACCGGCCACCGCGTCGACGAACTGACGGCGGTGGCGGACCTGCTCGGCCTGGAGCTGACGGTGGTCCGCCCGTGAAGCGAGTGGCGGCGGTCGACCTCGGCGCGTCCAGCGGCCGGGTGATGGCCGGGACGGTCGGGCCTTCGCGGCTGGCGGTCGACGAGGTCCGGCGCTTCCCGAACGGCGGCGTCCGCGCGGGGCCGCTGCTGTACTGGGACATTCTCGGGCTGTACCGCGAAACCCTGGCCGGGATCCGGGAAGCCGGCCGCCTGGACGGCGTCGGCATCGACTCCTGGGCGGTGGACTACGGACTCCTGGACGACCGCGGCGCCCTCCTAGGCAATCCTGTCCACTACCGCGACTCGCGCACGGACGGCATTCCCGCTCGGGTTTCCGCTCGGCTCTCCCCACGGTCCCTTTACGACGTGACGGGCCTGCAGCAGTTGCCGTTCAACACGCTCTACCAGCTGGTTTCCGAAGGCGACCGCCTCTCGGCGGCGTCGACGATGCTCCTCATTCCGGACCTGCTGAACTACTGGCTCACCGGATCGATCGGTGCCGAGCGCACGAACGCTTCGACGACCCAGCTGTACGACGTCCGCGCTCGAACCTGGGCGACATCGTTGGCGTCTCGCGTGGGGATCCCGCCGCGGCTGCTGCCCCCGTTGCGCGACCCCGGGACAGTGGTGGGCACGGCGGACGAGCTGGGCGGCGTCCCGGTGGTCGCGGTGGGCTCCCACGACACGGCATCGGCTGTGGCCGCGGTCCCGGCGGCCCCCGGAACGAATTTCGCGTACATCTCGTCGGGCACGTGGTCGCTGGCCGGTCTGGAGCTGCCCGCCCCGGTGCTGAGCGACGCGGCCCTGGCGGCGAACTTCACAAACGAAGGCGGAGTCGACGGCACGATCCGCTTCCTGCGCAACGTGATGGGCCTGTGGGTACTGTCGGAAACGCTGCGGACATGGTCCACTTCGGACCTCCCTCTTCTGCTCACCGCCGCAGCGGAATCCCCAGCCCTGGCAGCGGTGGTGGACATCGACGCACCCGAGTTCCTCCCGCCGGGCGACATGCCAGCCCGAATTTCCGCAGCCTGCCAAGCAACGGGCCAGCGCCCCTCATCCGACCGAGCGGCAATGGTCCGGTGCATAGTGGACAGCCTGGCGTTGGCCCACCGCCGCACAATCCACGAGGCGGCCCGCATCGCCGGCCGCCAGGTCGACATGATCCACCTGGTGGGCGGCGGCGCCCGCAACGAGCTTTTGTGCCAGTCGACGGCGGACGCATGCGGAGTCCCGGTCCTGGCAGGCCCGGTCGAGGCGGCAGCGCTGGGTAACGTGCTGGTCCAGGCCCGGGCCCTGGGAGAGGACCTACCGGACTTGGCGTCGATGCGGGCGTTGGTGCGCGAGACGCAGGAGATCCGCCGCTACGACCCGTCGGGAACGGCCGACTGGGCGGCCGCAGAGGCCCGTTTATTCAGCTGACGGCCCCAGTTCGCGTTGATCTCGGTTAGGAGATCCCGCGCTTCCTGGCGGCACATGGCACTGAGGAGGGCCAGCATTCGCGCCGCGCCAGCCCTGATATGGCGAGGCACGGCGATGTCGTGCGCCAGTTCACGGCAAACGAGCGCGGCGGGCTCACGGTAGTCCCGGTGCAATGCGGACATCGCTTTGGCACAGCGCAGCCTGATGACAGACGGTTGCGCTGCGTCTTCGGCGATGGCCCGCAAGGCGAGCGCAGCCTCCTCCGGTTCGTACCGGCCGATGGCTTCGAGCACCTGGAACCGGACGAAGGGGCGGGCGGTGGCATCAAGCCGGTGGAGGAAGGCCAATGCCTCACTACGCAGGTCCGGCCGGATGTCGCCGAGCACTTGCGCGGCGTTCATGCGGGCCAGAAGCGGCAACGTCTCGTCCGGCATCATCGCCTGCAGCCGTTCCACGGCAAGCTCGCGGCCGCGCGTGCCGAACAACGCGAGATCCTGAGCCGCCCGCCAGCGCAGGGCAGGCCGGGAGGCTTGATCTTCGGCGATGGCTGCGAGAACCTGAGCGCCGCGCTCACGGTCCTCGCGGGTGTAGTCGCGCATCCAGCCGGCCGCCAGCCAATGCGTCACCGGGCTGCTTTCCGGGTTGTCACGGAGGGCACGGATGGCGTTGAGCCGCCCGAGCGCGGCGGACACCACGATCCGCTGCTGATCGGCGAAACGGGCGTCGTGGAGCATCCTCGTCAGCCAAGCACGGTCGCCGTCCGTCAACGGTTCGGGGTCGAGGTTCAGGAGGAGATCCGCGGCCTCGAGCTGCTGCCGCCACCCTGCGCCGTCGAATCCGTCACGGGTGCCGGCGAGGAGGCGTTGCCGCCACGCGGGCTCCAGCTCCGCGAGGGCGAGAAGCCGTCGCTGCCGGAGATGGCCGCTCTCGCCGAGATCCGTCAACAGGGCAACGGCTTCCGGGACGAGCCGAGGGGAAAGGTCGGCCAGCGCGGACGCGACGGCAATCCGCTCGGCTTCGGAGGTTTCGGGAGCGGCCAGCGCGTCCCGAAGCGTGGCTTCGAGTTCGCTTGCCAAGGACCAGTTGTCCCAGTAGCCGGAGGTGGCCCCCGTCCAGGACGCGACCGACGCGAAGCGATCGGCGATCGTCGCCCGCGAAACGGCTCGCAACTCGGTTGCGGGCAGGAGCCGGGCGAGGTCCTGCCGCACGGTGGGGGAGGTCGCCGGAGCGTGCACGATGGCCCGCACGAGCGGAAGGAACTCGGTCGGCGGAAGACTGTTCCAGGTGAGTCGCTTGACAGCGACCGCGCGTTCGGCGTCGGATAGCCCGGAGCTACCGGCCAGCCTTCGGAGGACGGGCTGCGCGGCACCGTCCTGTGCGGGATCGAGCTGCACGAGTGTGTTCGCGGCGTCGCAGCGGTGGCGAACGAGTTCTCCTTCGTCGTCGAGAGCCCTCCGATGGAAACCGATCGCTTCGTCGACGGTGGCGAGGTCAAGCTGCACCAGCTGCAGAAGTGCCGAGGAGCGCCAGGTGAACGCAAGGTGCTCGTCCTCGGCTTGCGAGCGCAGCTCGGCCACCGCCTCGTGGCTCAGGTCGGGACGGTATTCGGTCAGCAGCTCGGCGCACTCCTGCCGCACCCATACCGCCGCGTCCGCGGCCGCGGTGCCCGTGCTCACCTCCCCGGGCAGTTCCGCGCCGAGCTCGGCGAGATCCCGGATGTGACTGGACCACGTGTGAATGCCGATGTCGTGCTGTAGGGGCCGCACGATCTCCAGGGCGGTCGGGACTTCGGCCGGGTCTTGCGCGGCGACGATGACGGCCGCCTCGGCGCGTCGGCCGCCGGCGATCGATTCGTCGGATCGCAGGGCACGCACCGCGGCGTCGACCCGCGGGTGGGAGAGGGCCAGCTCGGCCAATGCCTCGGCCGTCGCGCAAACCAGTTCGGCCGAAGCCTGTCCCGGTACCACGGTGGCGGCCAGCAAATCGGCCAGGTCCATTCGCCGGGTGACACTCACGTCGGAGAAGGCACCCACCGCCAGTGTGAGCTCATCGAAGGGTATCTCCTTTCGGTCGAGGAGCTCGGCGAATCCTTCAATGGCCTGGAAGTGGTGGTGCCGGCCGAGATTCACCAAGCTGCGCGCGGCCGCCACGCGGTGCCGGACACTCCGCGTCGGATCACGCAGCACCGAGACCAGTGCGACGGCTGCGGCGTTCGAATCGACATCGCCGTCGTAGGGATAGAAGACGCCGGTCGAAGTGTGCGCTTCCCAAGCGCTTGCCTCTTGAGGACCGAGGAGCGTGAGGAGGGCGTCCGATGCCTGGTGGTGGAAGGCCGTCCCGAGCGGCTGGAGTACTTGCCACGCCGACATGCGCACCTGAGGATCGACAGCGCGGCCCGAAGCGATCTTTAAGAGCTGCTGAGCTGCCTCGGCGTGGAATGCCGGCCCCAGCCTGACGAGCTCACGGCCCGCCCCGACGCGGAGATCGGGATTGGCACTGCGGTTCGTCAAGTCACCGCGCAGCGCCTGCAGGGCGGCCGCGCGGTGGGGTTCGCCGAGCTCGGCGAGCTTGCCCAGCGCAATGGTGCGTTCGAAGTGCGCGGCATGGGGATGATCAGCCACGCGGTTGAATTCCCGTGCAGCCTCCAGGTGGTACTCCGGACCGAAGTCGGCCAAGGTGTCGGCCATCCAGAGCAGCGCGTTGGTGTCGACCGGCCGGTGGGCGGAGGCTCTGCGGAGCAAGGCCAGTGCGCTCTCACGAAACTCCGTGCCGAAAGCTTCGAGCGTGCCGGCGACGTTCACCCGGACTGAGGTACGCACACCCGGGCGGGAGGCCGAGGCGAACAGCATTTCCGCCGCTTCCAACCGGTACTGAGGCCCGAGCTGGACGAGCAGGATGGCCGCGAGGCGAACACGGTTCGGCCGCCGATCGGCGAGCCGGGCCTTGAGCGCGGTCACCACATCCGCGAGGTGTCCCAGTGACGCCAAGCCCAAGGCCGCGTTCCGCACGTCGGGCGTGGCATCGTCGGGACCGGCCAGGATGGCGCGGAAAAGCTCGGCGCACCGGTCCTCGTACCCGGCTCCGATCTCAAGCAGTCCCAGCGCTGCCTGGACCATGTCGTCCTGCGGCACGTCGGAGTCGTCGAGCAGCCTGGCCAGCGCCTCGATCGCTCGGGTCCGTGGCTCCGGCCCCAACCCGGCGAGCACGATCGCCGCGTTCCGGTTTTGCAACGCAGTCGCGCCCGGGTCCGTCAGCACCGACACCAGACCGGACACCGCCGTCAGTCGTTCGTCCGTGCTGCCTTCGGCCAGCGCCTTGGCCGCTTCGAACCGGAACTCGACCGCGATCGCCTCGTCCTCGACGACCGACCGCAGCATCTCCACCGCATCAACACGGTCGGACCCGTACAACCGTGCCGCCAGCGCACGGCCCGCTTCGATCCGTGACTCCCACGGCGCTTCCGCGTCGCCCATCAGGTCGCGCAGCCAGCCCGCCAGCGGTGGGTGGTGGGCGGCGCGGCTCACCTGGGTGAGGATCACCTGTGCCGGGTACTGCGTGGTCATCGCCCACTTCCGGGCGGTGGCCAGGAACGCGTCCGTGGTTTCCACGCCCGCCGGGGCGTGCCAGGCGAGCAATCGCGCCGCCAGTACGTGCATCGCCGGGTTGCCCGCGTGCAGGTGCCTGATCAGGCGGTCGGTCTCCGGCTGCCGCAACCGGGTGTAGTGCAGCAGGACGAGCCGGGCGTGCCGGCCGCGTTCGCCCGGGCGCGCGGTGTGCAGCAGCCGGACGAATTCTTCCGCTTCCGGGTCGAACCGGTCCGGGAGCCGCAGCGCGTGCGCCGTCGCCGCGAGGTGCTCGGCGAAACTGTGGTGGAGGAACCGCAGCTCACCCGCGCGGGACACGAACGGGCCGACGGCGGTGAGGTACGTCGTCAGCTGCTCGCGCCAGTTCGTGCCGCCGCAGGCATGGGATGCGTTGGCGGCCACCCAGTCGCAGGCCGCCGTCAGGAGCGACGTGTCCTCCTCCAACCGCACGCAGCCGAGGTGCTCGAAGAGCCGCGAGCGGCACTCGTCCCACGGCGAGGGCGCGATCACGCGGGCGGACTGCAGGTACGTCAGGTAGCTCTCGTAGAGCTCGTACCGGTTGTCCGGCAGCCGCCGGTCGCGGTCCTGCTCGAACATGATCGCCGCGATCGTGGCCAGCAGCGGCACGCGGACCAGCTCGTCCAGGTTCGCGTCGTGCACCTGCCGGACGAACCGCTCGGCGGTGTCGCCCTCGGCGAACCAGTTGGCCGCGAAGTGGCGCAACGCCTCTTCGTCGAACGGCAAGAGTTCATAGCGCGCCGCACCGGCTCCGTGGAACGGCGCCAGCGCCGCCCCGGCGATCGGCCGCGTGGTCAGCACGATCCGGTAGTGAGCCGACGCCTCCTGGGACGCCCGCGAGGCCAGGACCTTGATCAGCCGGTCCCGCTGGACGAGGTCGGCGACCTCGTCCAGGCCGTCGACCAGGAGCAGCCAGCGGCAGCCCGCCACGCGCCCGGCCAGCGTGCCGGCCTCGACCGGGAAATCGAGCAGCGCGCCGTACTCGGCCTGGACGCTTTCCGCCAGTGCCTGGAAGAACGGCAGGTTCAGCCGGGCGGCCAGTTCCCGGGCGGGCAGGCGCACCGGGATCACCGGTTCGGCGAGCGGCGCTTCGCCGTCGTGGCCCTTCCACTGCTGGGCGATGTCCGCCGCCAGCCGGAGCGACAGCGTCGACTTGCCCTGGCCCGGGCCGCCGGTGACCAGCAGGTGGTCGTCGTCGTCGAGGGCGGCTCGCACCGTGCGGGACGGCGGCCGCACCACCAGCCGCGGCACCGGCCGTGCCGGCAGGTCGATCCGCTGCCCGCGGCCGTCGAGCACCGGGCGCGGGCGGGCCGGCTCGGCCGGCCCGCTGTCGGTCTCGCTGCTGATCTCCTGCCGCACGTAGACGGCCGCCAGTGACGTCTGCCGGGCACCGGGCAGCTGGTACGGCAGGTCCTTCGCGGTGTCGATCTGGACCTGCAGCAGGTTCCGGACGGCCGGCGGCAGCTCCGGCCGGTCGTCCCACCCCTTCGGCGGCGCGACCTCGGTCTCCGGCGCCGCCGCGGTCCCGTGGACGTTCACCACGCCGTACACCGCGCCGAACTGCGCCACGGTGCGGGCGTCGCCGGTGAACTGGTTGTCCGCCACGGCTCAGAGGTTGATGTTGCCGTGCACGTCCCGCAGCTGCACGACCTTCCCGGTGACGGTCCCGGTCACCGAATTGTGCACGTCGCCGTGCGACACGCGGCTCTCCGGCAGCTTGTCCCACTCCGCCCGCAACGCTTCGGAAAACTCCCCGTCCTCCGCCTCCGCCTCGTAAAGCCGCTCGGCGAGGGCGGTGATCGGCTTGTCGTCCTCCGGAGCCGCCGAGGCCGCCTCCAAGGCCGCGATGGCCTTGGGGTTCTTCGCGAACTTGCGTTTGACCAGGTCGTAGAGGCCGGTCGCACCCTTCGCCGCCAGTGCGGCGGCGATGGAGACCAGGATCGGTTCGGGCATGCCTCCAACCTACTGGCGCACCTGCTCCGCCAGCTACAGCCAGCCGCGCTCGTCCGCGATCCGCACGGCTTCGATCCGGTTGCGGGCCCCGGTCTTGGTGATCGCCGCCGAGACGTAGTTGCGGACTGTGCCCTCCGACAGGTAGAGGCGCCCGGCTATCTCGGCGATCGTCGCGCCGGTGCGGGCCGTGATGAGGACGTCGCGTTCGCGGGCGGTCAGCGGTGATCCGCCCGCCGCCAGGGTCGCCACCGCGAGCGCCGGGTCCACCACCCGCTCGCCGGCCCGGACCCGGCGGATCGCGTCGGCCAGCGCTTCGGCGGGCGCGTCCTTCACCACGAACCCGGCCGCGCCCGCCTCCATCGCGCGGCGCAGGTAGCCGGCGCGCCCGAACGTCGTGAGCATGATGACGCGGCAGTTCGGCACCTGCGCGGTGAGCACCGCCGCGGCCGCCAGCCCGTCCAGGCCCGGCATTTCGATGTCGAGCAGGGCCACGTCGGGCCGGTGCTCGCGGGCCGCCGCCACGACCTCGTCGCCCCGGCCGACCGAGGCGACCACCTCGAAGCCGTCCTCGAGGGACAGCAGCGCGCACAACGCTTCGCGGACCAGCGCCTGGTCGTCGGCGAGCAGCAACCGGATCGTCACAGCGTCACCCGCAGCCGCCAGCCGCGCGGGGACACCGGTCCCGCTTCGAAGCACCCGCCGGCCGCCTCGACGCGCTCGCGCAGGCCGTCGAGGCCGGAACCGTGGGGCGCCGGCCCGCCCCCGCCGTCGTCGGCCACCTCCACCGACGCGGCCGAAAGGGTGACCGTGCACCGGGTCGCGCGGGCGTGGCGCGCGACGTTTGTCAGGCCCTCCCGCACCACCCAGCCGAAGAGCTCCTGGCGGTCCGGGGCGACGACGTCGGTGGCCGTCGGCAGGTCCGCGGCCACCCCGCACGCGCGCAGCAGCTCGCGCCCGCGGGCGAGTTCGACGGCCAGCGTCACCTCGCGGTAGCCCGACACGGCCGCGCGCACGTCGGTGAGCGCCTGCCGCGCCAGCGTCTCGACGGCCGACATCTCCTCGCCCGCGCGGGTGGCCTCGGCGGTGACGAGCCGCCGGGCGAGGGTGCTCTTGACCGTGATCGCGGTGAGCGAGTGGCCGAGCAGGTCGTGCAGGTCGCGGGCGATCCGGGCGCGTTCGGCCTCGGACGCCAGCCGCGCGACCTCGGCGCGGGCCTCGACGAGCGCGGTGTTGGCGCGGATCGCTTCGGCGAACGCGGACACCATCAGGACGGTGAACACGAGGGCGACCGCCTGCGTCCAGCCCGGCCCGCTCTGCCACGGCCGCACCGCCCACGGCAGGACGACGGCGGCCACGGCGGACGCCGCCACCAGCGCGGCCGCGGCCCGCCGGGGGAGCCGCGGGGCGGCCAGGGAAAGGACGACGGCGGCGAGAAAGAACGCGTCGGCGTGGGCGAAGGGGAGTGCGACGGCGAACAGCACCGCGCAGCCGCCCACCAGCAGCCAGAACGGCCGCGTGGCCCGGCGGGCCGCAGCGGCGGCGGCGAGCAGGTAGCCGGCGGCGAACGCGGTGACGACCGCGCAGCCCAGCACCGCGCCGGCGCCCGGTGAGTGCTGCAGCACGGCCGCGAGCGTCACGGCCGGGTAGACGAGCATGCCCGCGTCGAGCAGCCGCAGCCGCCAGCCGCGCACCCAGCGCTGCACGTCCCTCGTCCCGTCCACCGGGCGCACGCTACCGCTCCCGCAGCCGCCGGCCGTTGACCAGCAGGGTGACACCGAGCAGCAGCAGCCCGCAGGCGGCTTGCTCGATCCGCAGCCACAACGGGAACAAGCCGGGCAGCACGACGATGACGGCGATCGCCACGAGCATCACCGCCGCCACGATCCGCAGCCGCAGCAGGCCCTTCCGCGAGCCCCGGGCGGCGCTGCGGGCGAAGGCGAAGGTCAGCAGCGAGCTGGCGACGACGAGGGTGGCGCGCACCCAGACCGCGTCGGTCACCATCGCCGGGTGGTCGCGGAACACGACGATGACGACCAAGGTGAGCAGGGACAACCCGGCGTACGCGCCGGTGAGCAGGAGCACCGGGCGGAACCCGGCGGCTTCGGTTCTGGTCATGCCGGAAATGCTCGCCGCGGGGGTGGCCGGCGGGGCAGTGCCGTCCCGCATCGGCCCGCCGTGACATTTGTCAGCGGCGCGGTGCTGGGAGAGCGCTCTCACAGCGTGCTACAAAAGAGGTGTGACGACGCAGCCGCCCACCCTGGAGGACGTCGCGCGGGTCGCCGGCGTCTCCCGCGCCACGGTGTCCCGCGTGGTGAACAGCGTGCGCAACGTCGACCCGAAGCTGCGTGAGACGGTCGAGCGCGCGATCGCCGACACCGGATACGTCCCGAACCGGGCGGCGCGCTCGCTGGTCACCCGGCGCACCGGCGGGATCGCGCTGGTGGTGTCCGAGCCGGAGCGGCACGTCGAAGCGTTCACCGGGGGCGTCTTCGGCGACCCGTTCTTCGGCCGGGTCGTGGAAGGGGTGGTCGCGCACCTGCGCCCGCACGGCCTGCACCCGCTGCTGATGCTCGTCGACAGCGACGAAGAACGCGGGAAACTGGTGCCGAAGCTGCGCCAGGAGCAGGTGAGCGGGGTGCTGCTGATTTCCCTGCACCCGGCGGAGGACCCGCTGCCGCGCGCGCTGACCGACGCGGGCATCCCGACGGCGCTGTTCGCGCGGCCCGCGCGCCCGGCGCCGGTCTGCTACGTCGATGTCGCCCACCAGGACGGCGCCCGGCTCGCGGCGGAGCGGCTCATCGCGCGCGGCTGCCACCGCGTCGCCACGATCGCCGGCCCGGCGGGCACGCCCGCGGGGC
Source organism: Amycolatopsis vancoresmycina (assembly GCF_000716785.1). Lineage (GTDB taxonomy): Bacteria > Actinomycetota > Actinomycetes > Mycobacteriales > Pseudonocardiaceae > Amycolatopsis > Amycolatopsis vancoresmycina. Next base: position 790,816 of record NZ_JNYY01000001.1, on the reverse strand, counting down.
AGGACCGGCTGGCCGGGTTCCGCGACGCGATGGCCCGGCACGGCCACGCGTACGTCGCGGTGGCCGAGGGCGACTTCACCGAACGCGGCGGCGAACGGGCGATGGAAGTCCTCCTGGCGGAGGAGCCCGCGTTGGACGGGCTGTTCGTGGCGAACGACCTGATGGCGTACGGCGCGCTGACGGTGCTGCGTGAAGCGGGCCGGCGCGTCCCGGACGACGTGGCGGTGGTCGGGTTCGACGACAGCCGCGTCGCGCTGAGCTGCCGTCCGCGGCTCACGACGGTCCGCCAGCCGGTCGAGGAGATGGGCGCGGCGATGGCCCGGATGGTCCTCGAGCGCCTGGCCCAGCCGGACCTGCGTGCGGAGTCGGTGATCTTCGAGCCGAAGCTGGTGGTCCGCGACTCGGCCTGACCACACCGCGACGGCGTCACCGGCCGCTGATCTGTCCGGGACAGGATTCGGCCGGTGGTCTGGACATCGGCCGATGCGTTGTGCTCAGCTTTCCAACGTTGTAACGCCGCCGAGTCCCCTTCACCGGAACGGAGTTCCGCCGTGCGGACCAGAACCGCGAGAACCATCCGGCGGGCGTGCGCGCTCGCCGTCGCCGGGGTCGCCGCCGCGGGGGTGACCGTCGCGACGCCCGCCGCGGCCGGGCCCGCGCGTCAGACCGTCACCGCCGGGAACGCGCGCTTCCAGGTGCTGTCCCCGACCCTGATCCGCACCGAATACGCCGGCGACGGCCGGTTCACCGACGCCGCCACGTTCAACGCGGTCGGCCGCGGCGCCTTCACGCCGACGACGTACACCAGCACCGTTTCCGGCGGCGTCCTCACCATCAAGACGAGCGCGACGACGCTGACCTACCGGCTGAACTCGGGCCCGTTCGACGGCGGCAACCTCGAAATCCGCACGACCGCCGGCGCGGCGCCGGTGCTCGCGGCGCCGTGGCACCACCTGACCTGCACGGCCGGGGCCCTGTGCGAGGCCGAAGACCTCACGGCCGACGGCCTCGGCGTCGCCACCGACCACTCCGGCTACACCGGCGAAGGCTTCCTCGCCGGCTTCGAAAGCACCGGCAACTCGGTGACGGCGGACGTCCTCGCCCCCACCGCCGGGACGTACGCGCTGACCGCCCGGTACGCAAACGGCCAGGGCGGCGACGGCCAGCACGTCACGCGCACGCTGAGCGTTTCGGTCGACGGGGGAGCGGCGCAGAAGCTCACCCTGCCCGTGACGGCCGACTGGAACGCCTGGGCGCTGGCCTCGGTCCCGGTCACCCTCGGCGCCGGACACCACAGCGTCCGGATCGAACGGACCGCGGGCGACTCCGGCAACGTCAACCTCGACGCCTTGGCCGTGCTGACCGCCGGGGCGGCCTTCCCGCCCGCGTCGGCACGCGCGTTCACCGGCTGCCCGGCCGGGGTGAGCTGCGAGGCCGAAGCCGGGCTGCGCTCGGGTTCCGCCGTCGTCGCGACCGACCACACCGGGTACGCCGGGCGCGGGCTCGTCGCCGAGCTGAACCGCGGGGCGACGCTGACCCACCGCGTCTCGGACGTCCCGGCCGACGGCTCCTACCTGCTGCACGTCCGCTACGCCAACGGCACCGGCGGCGACGGCCGGCACGAAACGCGCACCGCCGCCGTCACCGCGAACGGCGTCACCCGCACCCTGTCCCTGCCGGTCACCGACAACTGGGACGCGTGGAAGAGCGCGTCCGTGCCGGTCGACCTCAAGGCGGGCACGAACGACGTCGTCCTGGGCTGCCCCGACGACACCAGCTGCCACGTCAACATCGACACCGTCGCGATCACGCCGTCCGGCGGCACCGCGCCGCCGCCCCACCTCGCGCTCGGCGGCTACCGGCGCGGCCTCGACGGCGTCAACGGCGACAACGGCTGGCCGTCGATCACCGAAGGGCTGCTGCACCAGGACGGCTGGTACCTGCTCGACGACACCCCCTCGGCGCTCTACGACACCCGCACGCGCGCGGTGACGCAGCGGCCGACGCACGGCGGGAACCCCTACCAGGACGGCTACGTCTTCGCCTTCGGCCACGACTACAAGGCCGGCCTGCGCGACCTGGCCACCCTGACCGGGCCGCCGCAGCTGCTGCCGCGCTGGGCCTACGGCGTCTGGTACTCCGAGTACATCGACCGCACCGCGGCCGACTACCGCGACAAGATCTTGCCGCGGTTCCGCAGCGAAGGTGTCCCGCTGGACGTCCTGGTGACCGACACGGACTTCAAGGCGCCGGACACCTGGAACGGCTGGCAGTTCGACACCGCGAAGTTCCCCGACCCGGCCGGGTTCTTCGCCTGGTCGAAGGCCCAGGGGCTGCACAACAACCTCAACATCCACCCCAGCATCATGGGTTCGGACCCGCAGTTCGCCCGGGCCCAGGCCACGGCGAAGGGCAAGCTGGCCAAGTCGAACTGCGGCAGCGACTGCTACGTCTTCGACTGGGGCGACCCGGACCAGCTCAAGGCGTACCTCGACCTGCACGCCGGGATGATGCAGCAGGGCAACGACTTCTGGTGGCTCGACTGGTGCTGCGACGCCTCGCGCTCGAGCCTGCCCGGCGTGACCCCGGACGCCTGGATCAACCAGCAGTACGCCGACCTCGCGGCGCCCGCGACCGGCCGCGGGTTCGTCATCTCGCGGGCGTACGGCTCCCTGCAGGCCGGCGGCTACGGCGGCCCGACCGGGCTGGCTACCGGGCCGTGGGCGGACAAGCGCAGCACGCTGCACTTCACCGGCGACACGTCCTCGACGTGGGGGACGCTGCGGATGGAGGTCGGCATCACGCCGGCGGAGTCCGCCGCGACCGGCATGTCGGCGATCAGCCACGACATCGGCGGCCACAACGACACGACCGGCCTGCGCGGCAGCGAGACCTACACCTCCGGCGGCCAGCAGCGCCAGACGGCCAAGCTGCCCGACGACATGTACGCGCGCTGGGTGCAGCTCGGGACGTTCCAGCCGATCGACCGGCTGCACAGCAACCACAGCGACCGGCTGCCCTGGCAGTACGGCGACGCGGCGAAGGCGTCGGCGACGAAGTTCCTGAACCTGCGCGAAAACCTGGTGCCCTACACCTACACCCTGGCCCAGGAAGCGGCGACGACGGGTGTTCCGGTGGTGCGGCCGACGTACCTGGAGTACCCGGACGACCCGGCCGCGTACGCGGCGGCCCAGAGCGAGTACTTCTACGGCCCGGACATGCTGGTGGCGCCGGTGACGTCGCCGGGCACGTCCGCGACGACGTCGGTGTGGTTCCCGCCGGGCCAGTGGACGGACTACTTCAGCGGCAAGACGTACGCGGGCGGGACGACCCAGCAGGTGACGTCCGACCTGGGCACGATGCCAGTGTTCCTCCGCGCGGGCGGCATCACGGCCACCCGGACGGCGGACGTCGCCAACGACGTCCAGAACCCGCTGAGCCGGGTGACGGTGACGGTGGCGCCGGGCGGCTCGGGCACGTTCTCGCTGTATGAGGACAACGGCGTCTCCTCGTCGCGGTCGTCGTCGACGAAGATCACCTACAGCGAGCGCTTCGGGGCGCACACGGTCACGGTGGCGCCCACCCAGGGCTCCTACCGCGTGGCACCCCGCGAGTGGACGGTGAAGTTCCTCGGCGTGGCGTCGGCTCCGAACCGCGTCAAGGTGGGCAACGGCTGGGCGCCTTCGTCGGCGTGGAAGTGGGACGCGGCGGCGCAGACGCTGACGGTGACCGCGCCGGTGCACCCGGGCTGGGCCCCGGTGACGGTCACGTACTGAGCGACCGGCGGGCGGAGCCGGAAATGCCGCCGGGGCCGCGGATCACCGTGGCCCCGGCAGTTTCTCACGCCGCTTTCGCGAGCAGTTCGCTCGCGTGTGTTCCCTCGGTACCGGTTTCCCGCGCCAGGGCGCGAGTTTCCGCGTCCTGGCCGGAGGTCTGTTCACCACCGGCCAGCACGACGAGCTGCGTGGCGTGCGCCCGCAGCAGGGCGACCAGCCGCCGGTCGAACCCGGCACCCCGGTCGCTGCGCAACGCCACCAGATCGGCGGCCGTGACCATGCCCGGCATCCGATGTCCACTGTGGATGTCGGCCGCCGGCAGCCCGGCCCGGTCCCGGGTGGCCCGCAGGCGGACCAGCAGCCGCTCCTGCGGACCGGCGAAGGCAGCGGCCGCCGAGCGGACCGCCGGGCTCGCGGTGTGCTCCGGCGCCAAGCGGGCCGCGGTCAGTGCGTTCTCCGACATCGGCACCACCAGCTGCAGCCACGCCACGTCCGTCGGGTTGAAGGGCGTGGCGGCGGGGCCGGTGGCGGCGGGGCCGGCGGTGGTGGCGCAACCGCCCATGATCAGCGCCACCACCGCCGCCCCCAGGATCCGCCGTCTCACGGACGGCCGGGCAGCCGGTAGTTCGGCCCGAGCACGGTGCCCCGGTCGGGCTTGTACAGGTCGAACCCGCGCGGGTCGCACTGCAGGCCGCCGTTGATGCAGTGCTTCACCAGTGCCGCCAGGGTTTCCGGGTCCCACGCGTTGAAGAAGTCGTAGTGCCACGAGTACCCGCGCCCGCTGGCCAGGTGCACGCCGGACATGTCGCCGCTGACCGGGAACGCCATCTTGAACTCCAGCATCGGCACCGCCACCGGGTGATCGGCCGGGCACGTCAGCGTCGCCCGGTCCGGGTACGCCAGATGGCTCTTGTGGTCGGCCGAATCCAGGTGGACGCCGTCCCAGCAGCTCGGCGCCTGGTACCGGATGTTGAGCTGGCTGCCGGCGACGCAGTTCACCGGGATGTCCCAGTTGTGGAAGCTGTCGCCGCACTCCCAGCCCTCGATCGCGCCGGGCGCGTGCTGGAACTCGTCCTGCGTCGCGGTGACGCTCCCGGCCACGTACCGCAGGCCGGGTGGGAACGGCACCACTTTCGTGTAGTCGAGGATGCCGGACTTGTAGTAGACGACCTGCGCGAAGTTCGGCAGCACCACCTGGTTCCCGTTGTAGACGGTGGGGAACCAGTACGCGGACAGGTCGTCCGGGGCCAGGCAGGTCGTGTTCCCGACGCCCGCGGCCTGCAGGGACTGCGTGGTGCTGGCCGCGTTCGTGGTCTTGTTGCCGAGGAACGTGTGGTCGTGCGACGCGCCGGGCAGCCCGGGGAAGACGATCGGGTCGTCCGGCTGGTGGTGGCTCGGGGAGCAGTTGACCTGGAACTCGTGGTGGGTCACCAGGTCATCGGCCCCGGCGGGCGACCAGGTGGCCGCGGTCAGGAAGGCGCCTGCCAGCACGGTGGCGGCGGTGCAGGCGAGGAGCGCGGCTTTCGTTGCCAAGGGTCCTCCACGGTGAGGGTGCCAATGGGAGAGCGCTCTCCCACAGCATGCGCACCTCGTGGCGGCGCTGTCAAGGAGCACCCGGATGGGCCGCCGGACAGTCATTGTCGAGTTGCGGGCCGCTTCTTGACAACGCGGGCCGCGGTGCCGTTCCATCGACGTCTCGGGAGAGCGCTCTCCGACCTCATCTCCGTCCCCTGCCGTACGGGAGTCATCGTGGACCGACCGTCGCTCCTCCGTGCCGTTCCGGCGCTGGTGGCCTTGCTGGTGCTGGGGCTGCTCGCCGGCCCCGCCCCGGCGCACGCCGCCACCCTGCTGTCCCAGGGCAGACCGGCGACCGCCTCCAGCAGCGAAGGCGCGGGCACCCCGGCGTCGGCGGCCGTCGACGGCGACCCCGGCACGCGCTGGGCGAGCGCCTGGAGCGACCCGCAGTGGCTGCAGGTCGACCTCGGCGCGCCGGCCGACATCAGCCAGGTCACCCTGAACTGGGAGGCCGCCTACGCGACTGCATACGAAATCCAGGTTTCCGACGACGCCGCGAATTGGCAGACTGTATACAGTACGACCACGGCGGTCGGCGGTATACAGAATCTCGCCGTCACCGGTCACGGCCGGTACGTCCGCCTGTACGGCACGCACCGCGTGGGCGGCTACGGCTACTCGCTGTGGGAATTCCAGGTCAGCGGCACTCTGGGGACGCAGAGCGGTGCCGGCGTCACGCGGGTGACCGGAACCCAGGGGAACTGGCAGCTGACGGTCGACGGTATCCCGTGGACCGTCAAGGGGCTGACCTGGGGACCGCCGGTCGGCGAGGCGGCCACGCGGATGCCCGAGCTGCACGCGATCGGCGTCAACACGGTCCGCACGTGGGGCACCGACGGCACCACCCAGCCACTGCTCGACGCGGCGGCGGCCAACGGCATCAAGGTGGTCAACGGCTTCTGGCTGCAACCCGGCGGCGGCCCGGGCAGCGGCGGCTGCGTCGACTACACGACCGACACGAACTACCAGAACACGATGCTGGTCGAGATCCAGAAGTGGGTCACCGCTTACCGGGCGCACCCGGGCGTGCTGATGTGGAACGTCGGCAACGAGTCGATCCTCGGCATGCAGAACTGCTACTCCGGCACGCAGCTGGAGCAGAACCGGATCGCCTACACGCGGTTCGTCGACCGGGCCGCGCAGGCGATCCACGCGCTCGACGCGAACCACCCGGTCACCTCGACCGACGCGTGGACCGGCGCCTGGCCGTACTACAAGGCGTACGCGCCGAACCTCGACCTGTACTCCGTGAACTCCTACGCGCACGTCTGCCAGGTCAAGCAGGACTGGCTCGCGGGCGGCTACACGAAGCCGTACATCGTCACCGAGACCGGCCCGGCCGGCGAGTGGGAGGTGCCGAACGACGCGAACGGCGTCCCCGCCGAGCCGACGGACCAGCAGAAGCGCGACGGATACGTGAACGCGTGGAACTGCGTGCTGGCCCACCCCGGCGTGGCCCTCGGCGCGACGCTCTTCCACTACGGCACCGAGGGCGACTTCGGCGGCGTCTGGTTCAACATCACCACCGGCAACGAGAAGCGGCTTTCCTGGTACGCCGTCCGCAAGCTCTACAGTGGACAGATCGGTGGCAACACACCGCCGGTGATCTCGTCGATGAACCTCAGCCGCAGCACCGACGTCCCGGCGGGCGGCACGTTCACGGTGACCGCGGCGGTGTCCGATCCGGACGGTGACCCGATCGCCTACACCATGGGCTACAACAGCAAGTACATCAACAACGCGGCCGGGTTGATCCCGGCGCAGTTCACCGGCACCGGGACGTTCACCGTCACCGCGCCGCAGCAGCTCGGCGTCTGGAAGCTGTACCTCTACGCCCGCGACGGCCACGGCAACGTCGGCATCGAAACGCGCTCCCTGCGCGTGGTCGCGCCCCCGGTCCCGGGCACGAACCTCGCCCGCGGTGCGGCGACGACGGCGTCCACGTACCAGGCCGACGGCCCCGGCGCGCCCTACCCGCCGCAGGCCGCCACCGACGGGAACACGGCGACCCGCTGGGCCAGCGCCTGGGCCGACCCGCAGTGGCTGCAGGTGGACCTGGGCCGCAGCCAGGCGTTCGACCACGTCCAGCTGGTGTGGGAAGCGGCGTTCGGGAAGGCGTACGAAATCCAGGTGAGCGACGACGCGGTGAACTGGCGCCCGGTGTACACGACGACGTCCGGAGATGGCGGCGCGGACGACATCGCCGTGTCGGCGACCGCGCGGTACGTGCGCGTGTACGGCACCCAGCGCGGCAGCGGATTCGGCTACTCGCTGTACGAGTTCGGGGTGTACCGCTCCTGAGGCGCCGGACGGGTGCGCCGCCGCCCGGCTGAACGGGAACGCAAGAAGGGGCGGCGCGGCGGACAGGGCTGGGCGCGTGGCCACCCCCAGCGGCCACGTGAGTCACCCCGCGGCCGCAGCGCCGCCCCGGGTCGGGTGTCACGTTTCCGAAACACCGGACGGGAGTATCGTAGTCTTTCCGGCACAGGATGTGTCAAGTTTTCGGAACAGCTAGGCTGACCGTCGTCACGTTTCATGGCGGTAGGTGGTGTGTGGTGAGCGAAGAGCGCAGTTTCGCCGAACGGCTGGCGCACCTGATCGCGACCGTGCACCCGCCGGACCGCAAGCCGTACTCGTACCGGGAGATCGCGCACGGCGTCGCCGAGCAGACCGGCGTGACGATGTCGGCGACGCACGTGCAGCAGCTGGCCGTGGGTGCGCGCAAGGACCCGAAGCGCTCGCACATCCAGGCGTTCGCCCAGTTCTTCGGCGTGCCCGTGACGTACTTCTTCGACGACGAGGTCGCCGGCGAGGTCGACCGGCAGGTCGAGGACGTCGTGGCGTGGCGCGACAGCGAGGCGCGCACGCTCGCCCAGCGCGCGATGCGGCTGTCGCCGCGCGATCGCGAAACCGTGACGGCCCTGCTGGATCAGCTCAGCAGCTACGACGACACCCGGAGCCGCGCGGGCCGCCGGCGGAAGCCGGAGTGACCACGGGCGTCTCGGCTACGATGAGGTCGTCCGTGATCGCGCCCCGGTGCACCCGGCTGGCGCCCGGTGACCGGGGAGGACCCATCGACGAGCGCGGCCTGCCGGACCTGCGTGACCGGGCGCGCGAACGCGTGCGGGCGGTGCTGGCCGCCGTCCCGCTGCCGCGGCCGTGGTCGATGAACGCGTGGGTCGACGGGCTCGAAGCGTGGCGGGGGCGGGAGATCGACCTCGTCCCGATCGCGTACCGGCCGGGTCAGCCGTCCGGCGCCTGGCAGGCCCGCCCGGACTACGACCTGATCGCCTACACCGAGCACACGTCGGCGCTGCACCAGGACCACATCATCGCCCACGAGCTGGCGCACATGCTGTGCGCGCACACCGGGACCTGCCTGATGTCGGAGTCCGAGGCCGCCGAGCTCGCCCCGGACCTCGCACCGCGGGCGTTGTCGCACCTGCTGACCCGCGTCACGACGGGCACGGACGAGTACGAAGCCGAGCTGATCGCGGTCCTGCTGCTGAGCGCGGCGACGAGCGAGCCACCCGCCGTTCAGCCGGGCGCGTCCGGCCGGGCGGCCGATCAGGCTAGGCGGCTGGCGGCACTCCTGGGATAGTCGCGTCCCGTGATCGACATACTTTTCGTCGCCGTCGGGGCGTTCGCCCTCTTCGCCGGGATCTGGCGGGCGGTCCGCGCGCGGCGCACCGGCGCGGGCGCGGGCCTGGCCGTTTCCCTGATCGCGCTGGGGGCGGCGTTCTGCTTCCTGTCGAACCGCGCGCAGCAGTTCGAGAGCGAGCTCTACCCGAGCCTCGGCCGGCTGCTGTCGAACCTGGCGACGATGGTCGCGGCGTACGGCATCGGCCTGACGGTGGCGGAGATCAGCGGAACCCGCGACCGCGGCCGGCGCACCCGGCTGGTGGCGCTCGGCGTGGCGCTGGCGGTGCTGGTGGTGACGTTCTTCAGCACCTCGGGCCTGCCGCGCGGTGTCGGCGTGTTCGACGAGCTGTACGGAACGCACCCGACGCTGGTGGTCTATGTCTTCACGTACACGGTGTACCTGGGCTTCGCGGTCATCGACATCGGCATCATGGCGGCGGTGACGATCCGCGCCAGCGGCGGCGCGCTGCGCGCGGGGCTGGCGTTGCTGCTGCTGGCGTCGGCGTTCGCGGTCGCCTACCTGGCCGGCAAGGTCGTGGCGACGATCCACGCGCTGCAGGCCGATCATCCGGTGAAGGCGTTGTGCCGGGGGCCGTTCTCGACGCTGCCGTGCACGCTGGACGTGGGGTTCCCGGCGGTGTCGGTGCTGCTGATCGTCGTGGGGCTGACGGTCCCGGCGGTCCCGGGCTGGGCGGCGGCCCGGCGTGACGCGCGGACGTTGCGCTTGCTGCGGCCGTTGCGCGCGCACCTGACGCGCCGGTTCCCGGAGATAGCCCGCATCGACGCCGGGGGCGCTTCCCGCCGCGAGCGGTTGCTGACGGCGATGAGCGAGACGAACGACGGCTTGATCCTGGCGGGCGCGACCCCGGACATGCCACCCGCGGCGGCGGCCCGGCTGGTGCGCGACCTGCCGGACGAGCCGGACGAGACGGAGCCGTCCATCGAGACGGAGCCGTTTGCCGCGACGGGCGAGCCGTTCGCCGCGGACGTGGCCCGGTTGAGGGCGATCGCGCGGGCGTACAGGGGGCTGGAGAAGACGGCGGCGGCCGGTGCGCCACCCAGCCCGTGAAGCTGACCGGCCGGCTCAGTGATGGTGTATCGACTGCAAAGGTGTAGTCACACAACTTGTGTAGTGACTGCAAGACTGCAGTAACTGCGGCAACCGGTCAGCCGCCGAGCGGAGCCTCCAGCCGCGACTCCCACCCGCGTTCCGTCAGCGCCACGAGCCGCAGCATTTCCGCCCGATCGACCACGGGTAGGAGCGGCCGGACCTCCCGGCCGACCTGCTCGAGAGTCGCTTCCGACCCGCCCATGGCGACGGTCAGGTGCGCGGCAGGCCGGGGACCGAACCGGCCCCCGTAGGGCTGAACGTCCGGCCACCGGGCACAGGCGGCATCGGCCACCCCCTGGAGCCCCGGAGCGGGAATCGCCGCAAAACCGGGGGCGGTCACGAACTCGGTGAGCTGAACGTCCGTCGGCAGCAGGTCCGCAGCCAGCGAGCGAACGGCAGCCAGCTCCGCATCACCCAGCGAGCCGTCGGCCAGGAACGGGTACAGGGCCGTCACGTGGGCGGGCAGGCCGGGCCGGACCAGGGCGGGATCGACCCGCCGAACCGCAGCCAGCACCGGCTCGGCGGCGGGCAGCAGGATGACCAGCGCGGTGGTTCCGAGTTCGGGCACCCCCGCATCATGGCAGTGACGCGATCAAGCTCTCCGGCAACCGCCCCGAGAAAGCCGGGGGAGAGCCTCCGCCGACGCGGGGCTCTCGGAAAGCCGCCTCGGGAGGGTGGTCGAGGTGCGGCGCTCCGAAAACACCGTTCGGGCGGCCCAGTCCCAGGCGCCGGTAGCGCGGCGGTCGAGGTGCAGTGCTCGGGGAGCAGCGTCCGGGCGGCCCAGCGCCGGACGCCTCGGCGGTCCGGTGGCAGCTCTCGGGGAACAGCGTTCGGGCGCCCAGCATCAGACGCCTCGGCGGTCCGGTGGCAGCTCCCGGGGGCAACCGGCCCGGGTGAACCAGCGCAGCGTCGCACTCAGGCGACAGCGCTCTCCGGAAACCGCCCCGAGCGGGCCAGCGCCAAGCTCCGCCGGCACAACTCCACCAGCTCCTCGTTCGCCCGGCTGCGCGGGATCCGCCCGCACAACCCGCACCGGATCGTCACCTCTCCGGCGAGCTCGTCGACCGCCACCAGTGCCTGGTGGTCACATCGACGGCACCACCGGTAGCCCACCGCCGGGTTCGTGTGCACCGGTGAGGCCACGCAGTCGTGCAGCCAGCGGCGGTGGGTTCGGCACGTCACGCGGTCGGTCGGGTCGAGGCCGTCGGTGTCCTCCGCGCGGTCTTCGTGGGCCAGCGTTGCCGCCAGCAGTGGCTGCCGCGCCGCTGCCGGCCTGTCCTCCTGGCTCGGTGCGGCCCACGCGTGGTGGTCGCCGCAGCGGCACTTCTCGGTCATGTCGCCCCCAGTGGTCGGGTCGTTCGATCCGTCGAGTGTGAGTGGGGCACAGAACGCCGACAACCGGAAAAGGGCGCACTTTCGTCCGGCGGCGTGTCACCCGCGGCGGGCGGAGGGGCGGACTTCGGCGCACCGGTATGCGAACATGTGTTCTATGACCGACGAGGGGCCCATCCTGCACGCCGACCTCGACTCCTTCTACGCCTCGGTCGAACAGCGGGACGATCCGGCGCTCAAGGGACGGCCGGTGATCGTCGGCGGCGGGGTCGTCCTGGCCGCGAGTTACGAGGCCAAGGCCTATGGCGTGCGCACCGCGATGGGGGGCACGCAGGCCCGGCGGCTGTGCCCGCACGCCGTCGTCGTGCCGCCGCGGATGTCCGCCTACATGGCCGCCAGCCGGCTGGTCTTCGACGTCTTCCGCGACACGACGCCGTGGGTGGAAGGCATCTCGGTCGACGAAGCGTTCCTCGACGTCGGCGGGTTGGGCAGGATCGCCGGGCGGCCGAGCCAGATCGCCGAACGGCTGCGGGCCGCCGTCGCCGAGCGGGCCGGGCTGCCGATCACCGTCGGGGTGGCGCGGACGAAGTTCCTCGCCAAGGTCGCCAGCCGGGTGGCGAAGCCCGACGGCCTGCTCGTCGTCCCGCACGACGGCGAGCTGGAGTTCCTGCACCCGCTGCCGGTCTCGGCGCTGTGGGGTGTCGGCAAGATCACCGCCGAGAAGCTGCGGGTCCGGGGGATCACCACCGTCGGGCAGCTGGCCGCCTCCGAGCAGGTGGACCTCGTCGGCCTGCTCGGCCGGGTCGCGGGCGCGCACCTGCACGACCTGGCGCGCAACGAAGACCCGCGGCGCGTCGAGCTCGGGGTGCGGCGGCGCTCGATCGGCGCCCAGCGGGCCCTCGGCCGCGGCAGGCGGACCCCGGCCGAGCTCGACGTCGTGCTGGTGGCGCTGATCGACCGGATCGCCCGGCGGCTGCGCGCGGCCCGCCGCATCTGCCGGACGGTGACGATCCGCCTGCGCTTCGCCGACTTCTCCCGCGCCACCCGCTCGCACACGCTGACCGACCCGACCGCCGGCACCGGCGTGCTGCTCGCCGCGGCGCGGGACCTGCTCGTCGCCGCGCTGCCGCTGATCGCCGACCGCGGGCTGACCATGCTGGGCGCCTCGCTGTCCAACCTGGCCGACGAAAACCCGTTCCAGCCGACCCTGCCGTTCGAGCGCGAGCGGGCGACCGAGCTCGACACCGCGCTGGACGCCGTGCGCGACCGGTTCGGGAAGACGGCGGTCACCCGGGCGGTCCTGCTCGGCCGCCCGGACGACCTCGAAGTGCCGATGCTGCCGGACTGACCGGGAAACCGCGGCCCGCCGGAAAAGCGTTCAGCAGCCGGGCATTCCGGGCCGGTGCGGAATACGTGCGTGCGCCAACGCGGAAAGCGCGGCCGGCCGCAGCGCGTCCGTGCGGTGCCACAGCTGCGGGTCGACGCTCTGCCGCTGCCCCGCCTGCTCGACGACTTCGAAACCCGCGCCACGCAACATCCCGGACAGCGCGCCGGGGGAGAGGAACGTGCGCCACGGCTCTCCCTGTTCGGCGGCCACCGGTCCGACGGCTTCGGCGAAGGCGTTCCCGGCCGCGTCCCGCAGTTCCGGGGGCAGCAGGTGGTCGGTCACGATTTCCGATCCCGGGGCGAATCCGCCGAGATCCGTCAATGCGGCGGCAATCGCCGCCCCGGTCAGGTACATGGTGACGCCGAGCCAGCTGATGAACACGGGGCGGATCGGGTCGAGTCCACTCTGGACGAGCCGTTCCCGGAGCGGTTCGGCTTCGAAGTCGACCGGGACGAACGTGACCGACGCCGGTTCGGCGACGCCGGCGGCGGCCAGCAGTTCCCGTTTGGCCGCCTGGGTCGCCGGGTGATCGACCTCGAAGACGCGGAATCGTCGTGCCGTGGATCGATACGCGAACGAATCGAGCCCGGCACCCAGAATCACATACTGGTCTATACCGGAATTGCCACGCGTCAGCCGGTCTTCGGTGAACCGGCTCCGGCAGACTGCTTCGGCGCGGGCGACGGCCAGTACCGGATGTGTGGTATGCATCCGGTGGTAGGCCAGAAGTTCCTCGGCGCGGTCGCCGAGCAGGGGCGCGGCGAGGGGGTCGGAGAAGATGACGGGGTCGGCATCGACCAGCAAATGTGCCGCGCGTGCGGCGGCGGCCGTGAAGGCGGTGCGGCTGGGAAGGGGCGCATTACGGCTAACGTCGGCGGTCCTCATCCCACCACGGTACCGATTTGATTTCGAGCATATCACAAAAATGATTTTTCTACAAGGTGACGAGCATTTCGGCTCGGTTGCGGTCACTCTGGACGCGGGCGACCCGCTCGCCCGAGCGGCCATTGTGGACGCTTCAGGGTGTCGCGCGTGCTGGACGTGATTCGACAGGTTAGGGTCTGTCCGACCGTGTTCTGGAGAAGATGAGGAACGACGAACCATGGCGCAACGGGTGCAGGTCCAGATGGTGGACGACCTCGACGGGAGCGAGGCTTCGCAGACCGTCCCCTTCAGCCTCGACGGGGTGACGTACGAGATCGACCTGTCCGAGGAGAACGCCTCCGCGCTGCGGGACGAGCTCGCCCGGTACGTCGCGGCCGCGCGGCGCATCGGCGGCCGCAAGGTGCGCCTGGCGAGCGGGCAGTCGCTGTCCGGCCCGTCCGGCTCGGGCACCGACCGCGAACGCAACCGGCAGATCCGCGAATGGGCGCAGGCGAACGGCTACGAGGTCGCCGAACGCGGCCGGCTCTCCAGCGAGATCATCGCCGGGTTCGAAGCGGAGCAGGCCGCCGCGGCCGAGCCCGCCGACGCCAAGCCGGCGCGCAAGCGAGCGTCTCGCCGGAAGTCTTGAGGCTTTGCTGTCCGGCCACCCGTGCTGACGAAGCTGCACCCGCAGGTGTGGCTTCGTCAGCTGGCTGCCCGCTGAGGGCGCCGGTGCGCTGACGTCTCCTGCTGGACGCCAGGTGGCGTTCAGTGCTTTATTTGTGCCTCGCCGTCACTTTTCGTGGCCGCGGCCCGTGCCGGATGGTTCGTTGTGGACAAAGCCCGGCCCGGCGGCGGGTGAAACCTTGTCGGAAGGCGGCCGGAATCGCCACACTGTCAGTGCTCCGCGCGGCCGGTACCGCGGCGGGGCACCGGTCCGGTGGCCGCCTCCTCCCTCGATGGCCACCGGGCCGCCTTACCTTCTCCCTTGTGTGACCCCGCGGTGGACAACCGGCCGGATCTGGCGCACACTCAGCCTACTCCATACTGCATACAATCTTCAGCGTGAGGAGGCGGTCGCCATGGCGGAGGTCCGCGAGCTGCGGGACGTCTACGGACGGCGGTACCGCGTCGGCGAGACCGACCGGGAGCTGCTCGGCCGGCCGCGGACGTGGATCACGTGGCTCGCGGCGGCGGCCATGCTCGCGGCCGGGGTGCAGCAGTACGGCTTCGGCGCGATCGTGCCGTCGCTGGGCCGGACGCCCGGCTGGACGTCCGGCGGGATCGTGCTGTCGCTCGCGGTCTGGGCCATCTGCCAGGCCGGAGCCGCGTTCCCGGCGGCGTGGCTGCGCGAACGCGGCCTGCTCCCGGCACCGGCGGCGATGGCCACCGGCGCGGTCCTGTGCGCGGCCGGGCTCGTGACGCTCGGCCACGCGACCAGCCTCGCCGCCGTCTTCCTCGGTTACTCCGTGCTCGGCGGGCTCGGCACCGGCTTGGTCTACGCCACATCCGTCGGCGCGGTACTTGCCTGGTTCCCCGACCGCACCGGGTCCCGGGCCGGCATCGTGAGCGGTGCCTTCGCCTGCGGCAGCGTCCCCTTCGTCGTGCTCGCCGCCGCCCTGCCGGCCGCGCGTCCGGAGCTGCTCGACGGCACCGCCGCCGTCGTGCTCACCGTCATCGCCGGCTGCGCGGCGCTGCTGCGGTACCCGCCGCGGCACTGGTGGCCCGCCACGCCCGAGCCCCGGACGTGGGCCCTCGACCGCGCGCACAACCGGCGACCGGCGGTCCGGCACTACCGGCCGGCCGAGCTGTTCCGGTGCCGCACGACGCTTTCGCTGTACCTGGTGGTCGTCCTCGCCGCCGCTGTGCTGCTGTTCGACCTGGCCTACCTGGCGACGTTCGCCGCCGCGCGCAGCGGTCCGGGGCTCGCCGCGGCCGCGCTGGCGGCCCTCGCGGCGGCCACCGGCAGCGGCCGTGTCCTCATCGGACACCTCGCCGAGAGGCTCGGCCGCCACCGGATCCTGCGGCTCGCGCTGCTCGCCGGCGGTCTCGCGCAGTTCGTGCTGTTCTACTCCGGCGACCACCGGCACGCCGTCGGCCTGCTGCTGGGCGCCGCGCTGGCCGGGCTCGGCAACGGCTGCTGCTACACGCTGCTCGTCGGCTTGGTGCGCGAGTACTTCGGCGAGGAGTCGGCGGCGCAGAACTTCGGGATCCTGTACAGCGCCAAGGCCGTCGGTGCGGCGGTGGGGATCGGGCCGGCGACGATCGTCGTGACGACACACGGGTTCCTCGGCGCGTTCGCCGCCGCCGGGGTGCTGAGCCTGGCCGCGGCGGTGCTGTCCGGGCGGCTGACCCAGCCGGGCCGTCCCGAGTCGCTGCTCCCGGCGGCGTGAGGTGGGACGGACGACCGCCCGGCGGCGGGTGCTGCGCGTCCACGACGGCGCGCACACCACGCGGCCGGACACGCTGACCGTCGAGGAACCCCTCGAGATCCGGGTCGCCGGGACACCGCTGACGATCACGATGCGCACCCCGGGCGACGACTTCGACCTGGCGGCGGGGTTCCTGGTCGGCGAAGGCGTGGTCCGCGCGGCGGCCGACATCCGGTCGATCCGCTACTGCGCCGGCGCCACCGCGGACGGTGGCAACACCTACAACGTCCTCGACGTCGTCCTCGCCGACGGCGTCGCCCCGCCGGAGGCCTCGGTGGCGCGGAACTTCTACACGACGTCGTCGTGCGGCCTGTGCGGCAAGGCGAGCCTGGACGCGGTGCGCACCACGGTCACCTGGCCGGTCGACGCCGACCCGTTCGCCACGGATCCGGCGACCCTGGCCCGGCTGCCGGGCGAACTCCGGGCGGCCCAACGGGTTTTCGACCGCACCGGCGGCCTCCACGCGGCGGGGCTGTTCGACGCGGACGGGAAACTGCGGTGCCTGCGTGAGGACGTCGGACGGCACAACGCGGTGGACAAAGTCGTGGGCCGGGCGACCCGGGACGGCGGGCTGCCCCTGTCGGGAACGGCCCTGATGGTGAGCGGACGGGCGTCGTTCGAGCTGGTGCAGAAGGCGGCGATGGCCGGGATCCCGCTGCTGGCCGCGGTTTCCGCGCCGTCGTCGCTGGCGGTGGACCTGGCGGCGGAGCTCGGCCTGACCCTGGTGGGCTTCCTGCGCGGCACGTCGATGAACGTCTACACGCGACCGGACCGCCTCGGTCTTCAGCCGAGCTGAGCGAGCAAAGCGGCGACGGCGGGAGAGGAATCACCGCGGTGCACGGCGGCGAGCTGCCACCGCGGTGGCCGCCCGAACCGCCGGACGGCGAGCTCGGGAAACCGCGCGGCGGCGGAGGCGGGGAGCACGCAGGCGGCGAGCCCGGCTCCGGCGAGCCCGGCGGCAGCGGCGAGATCGTCGACTTCGAGGGTGCCGCGGCGGTCGGGGAACGCCCGGTCGACGGCTTGGCGGATGGCCCAGCCGGGTGGGAAGCCGACGAGGGGAACCGAGGACGGCTCGGCGGAGGCCGTGGCGAGTACGAGTTCCTCCGGCGGCAGGAGAGTGACCACCCCGGAACCCTCTTCCGGCGTGCGGTCGCCGGTCGTCAGCGCAACGTCCACAAGAGACTCGGTCAATCCACATCGGACTTCTTCCGGTCGCAACTGCCGCATCTCCACCTGCACCCCGGGATGCGCCTGCCGCAACCCCGCCAGCACCCGCGGCAAGTCCGCCAGCAGCCCCGGGCACACCCCCAACCGGACCGTGCCGCTCACCGGGGACACCGCCGCGCGGGCCCGTTCCGCGGCCTGGAGGGCCGCCCGGGCCGCGGGGACGAACGCCTCGCCCGCGGGCGTCAGGACCACCCGGTGGGTCGTCCGGTGGAACAGCGGTGTGCCCAGGTCGCGCTCCAGGGCCCGGACCACCGTCGAGACCGTCGACTGCCCCGTCCGCAGGCGCTGGGCGGCCGCCGTGAAGCCGCCTTCCTCGGCGACCGCCACCACCACCGCCAGCTGGCGGAGCTCCATCAGCCGAGCACTTCGCGGACCAGCGCCGCTGTCTCGCTCGGCGTGCGGCCGACCCGGATGCCCGCCGCTTCCAGCGCTTCCTTCTTCGCCGCCGCCGTTCCCGCCGATCCCGAGACGATCGCGCCCGCGTGGCCCATCGTCCTGCCCTCCGGTGCCGTGAAGCCCGCGACGTACCCGACGACCGGCTTCGACACGTTGGCGCGCACGAACTCCGCCGCCCGCTCCTCGGCGTCCCCGCCGATCTCGCCGATCAGCACGATCAGCTCGGTCTCGGGGTCCTTTTCGAACGCCTCCACCGCGTCGATGTGCGTCGTCCCGATGATCGGGTCGCCGCCGATGCCGAGGCACGTCGAGAAGCCGATGTCCCGCAGCTCGTGCATCAGCTGGTACGTCAGCGTCCCCGACTTCGACACCAGGCCGATCCGGCCGGGGCCGGTGATGTCCGCCGGGATGATGCCGGCGTTCGACCGGCCGGGGGAGACGATGCCCGGGCAGTTCGGGCCGATGATCCGGGTGCGCCCGCCCGCCGCGGCGGCGTGCGCCCAGAACCGCGCGGTGTCGTGCACCGGGACGCCTTCAGTGATCACCACCGCGAGCCCGATCCCGGCGTCCACCGCCTCGATCACCGCGTCCGCGACGAACGGCGGCGGCACGAACAGCACGCAGACGTCGGCGCCGGCCGACGCCATCGACTCCGCGACGCTGCCGAACACCGGCAGCGCACGATCGGAGACCTCGACGCGCTGCCCGGCTTTGCGCGGGTTCACCCCGCCCACGACGTTCGTCCCGGCGGCCAGCATCCGCCGCGTGTGCTTGGCGCCCTCGGCGCCGGTGATGCCGGAGACGACGATCCGGCTGTTCTCGTCCAGGAACACGGCCATGGTTCAGACCTCCGCGATCGCGAGCTTCGCCGCCTCGCGGGCGGCGTCGTCCATGGTGGCCACCACGGTGACCAGCGGGTGGGCGGCTTCGGCGAGGATCCGCCTGCCCTCGGTGACGTTGTTGCCGTCGAGCCGGACCACCAGTGGCTTGGCGGCCCGCGAACCCAGGATCGCCAGCGCTCGCACGATCCCGGCCGCCACCGCGTCGCACGCGGTGATGCCGCCGAAGACGTTGACGAACACGCTGCGCACCTGCGGATCGCCGAGGACCACCGTCAGGCCGTCGACCATCACCTGTGCCGACGCCCCGCCGCCGATGTCGAGGAAGTTCGCCGGCCCGCGGGCGCCCGACTCGGCGGCGGCGGCCGCCACGACGTCCAGAGTGGACATGACGAGCCCGGCGCCGTTGCCGATGACGCCGATGTCGCCGTCGAGCTTGACGTAGTTGAGGCCCTTCGCGCGGGCCGAACGCTCCAGCGGATCACCGTCGGCGCAATCGTCGTGGGACGAGGTGCGGCGGAAGGCGGCGTTGTCGTCCAGGGTGATCTTGCCGTCCAGTGCGACGATCCCGGCCGGTGTGCTCGCGAGGGGGTTCACCTCCACGAGCGTGCAGTCCTCGGCGACGAACACGGTCCACAGCTTCTCGACGACGCCGGCGACCTCGTCGCGGACGTGGGCGGGGAACGCGGCGGCCACGGCGGCCGAGTCGACGCCGGCCAGCGGGTCGACCGGCACGCGGACCAGGGCGTCCGGCCGGGCGGCCGCGACCTCCTCGACGTCCATCCCGCCTTCGGCCGACGCCATGGCGAGGAACGTCCGGCCGGCTCGGTCGAGCAGGAAGGACAGGTAGTACTCGTCGGCGATCTCGCTCGCTTCGGTCACCAGGACGCGGTGCACGGTGTGGCCCTTGATGTCCATCCCGAGGATGTCGTCGGCGGCCTGCTCGGCGTCGTCGGCTGTCTGCACCACGCGGACACCGCCCGCCTTGCCCCGGCCGCCGGTTTTCACCTGGGCCTTGACCACGACCGGGCCGCCGAGGGCCACCGCGGCGGAGCGCGCCTCGGCCGGATCGGCGACGACCCGGCCGCGGAGGACCGGCACGCCGTGCTTCTCGAAGAGGTCGCGGGCTTCGTGTTCGAAGAGGTCCATGCGGGAGCGTCCTTTCCGCGGCGGGGCAGGGCGAAGGGCGTGGAGTGGTGGTCCGCGGGGGCCGGTTCCGAGTCCGGAAAAACCCTGCGGACGGCCCTGGACACGGGCTGCTAGAAGGGTGACTATATGCCTACCCCATACGGTATGCAATCTACAGTCTGCCGCGAAGGGGTCGCTGACCTCGGGGAAAGGCGACACGCACCGCCGGACGAGAGAGATCCGGCGGCGGACCAGAGGAGTTGAGCCCATGGCGCTGACCACGACCGGCACCACCGCGGGGGAGGGTGCCGCGGCGACGAACGGCGCCGCGCCCGCACCCGCCGAAATCTCCGGCGGCCACCTGGTGGCCAAGGCGCTGAAGGCCGAAGGGGTCGACACGATCTTCACCCTGTGCGGCGGTCACATCATCGACATCTACGACGGCTGCGTCGACGAAGGCATCGAGGTCATCGACGTCCGCCACGAGCAGGTCGCGGCGCACGCGGCCGACGGCTACGCGCGGATCACCGGCAAGCCCGGCTGCGCGGTGGTCACCGCCGGCCCGGGCACCACCGACGCCGTGACCGGGGTCGCCAACGCCCTGCGCGCCGAAAGCCCGATGCTGCTCATCGGCGGCCAGGGCGCGCTGACCCAGCACAAGATGGGGTCCCTGCAGGACCTCCCGCACGTGGACATGATGACGCCGATCACCAAGTTCGCCGCCACCGTGCCGCACACCGCCCGGGTCGCCGACCTCGTGAGCATGGCCTTCCGCGAGGCGTACGCCGGCGCGCCCGGCCCGTCCTTCCTGGAAATCCCCCGTGACGTCCTCGACGCGCGCGTGCCGCTGCCGGACGCCCGGATCCCCGAAGCCGGCCGCTACCGCGCATCGACGAAGAACGCGGGCGACCCCGCGGACGTCGAAAAGCTCGCCGACCTGCTGGTGCACGCGAAGAAGCCCGCCATCCTGCTCGGCAGCCAGGTCTGGACCACCCGCGCCACCGGTCCCGCCACCGAGCTGGTGCGTGCACTCAACATCCCGGCGTACATGAACGGCGCCGGCCGGGGCACGCTGCCGCCGGGCGACCCGCACCACTTCCAGCTCTCGCGCCGGTACGCCTTCGACAACGCCGACGTCATCGTCATCGTCGGCACCCCGTTCGACTTCCGGATGGGCTACGGCAAGCGGCTGTCGAAGGACGCCACGGTCGTCCAGATCGACCTCGACTACCGCACGGTCGGCAAGAACCGCGACGTCGACCTCGGCATCGTCGGCGACGCCGGCCAGGTCCTGGCCGCGGTCGCCGAAGCCGCTACCGGGCGCACCGACAACGGCGCCACCGGCCGCAAGGCCTGGCTCGAAGAACTCCAGGCGGTGGAGGACAAGGCGAAGCGGAAGCGGCTGCCGCTGCAGCTCTCCGACGCCAGCCCGATCCACCCGTACCGGCTCGTCCACGAGATCAACGAGTTCCTCACCGAGGACTCGATCTACATCGGCGACGGCGGCGACATCGTCACCTTCTCCGGCCAGGTCGTCCAGCCGAAGTCGCCCGGCCACTGGATGGACCCCGGTCCACTCGGGACACTCGGCGTCGGCATCCCGTTCGTCCTGGCCGCCAAGCACGCGCGGCCGGACAAGGAGGTCGTCGCGCTCTTCGGCGACGGCGCCTTCAGCCTCACCGGCTGGGACTTCGAGACGCTCGTGCGGTTCGGCCTGCCGTTCGTCGGGATCGTCGGCAACAACTCGTCGATGAACCAGATCCGGTACGGCCAGGCCGCGAAGTACGGCCTGCCGCGCGAGCGGGTCGGCAACACCCTCGGCGACGTCCGCTACGACGAGTTCGCGCGGATGCTCGGCGGCTACGGCGAAGAAGTCCGCGACCCGGCCGACATCGGGCCGGCGCTGCTGCGGGCCCGCGAGTCCGGCAAGCCGTCGCTGATCAACGTCTGGGTCGATCCCGATGTGTACGCCCCCGGAACCATGAACCAGACCATGTACAAGTGAGCGGAGGCCAAGGCATGGGTAAGGCACTGGAGGGCGTCCGCGTCCTCGACATGACGCACGTGCAGTCCGGTCCGTCGTCGACGCAGCTGCTCGCCTGGCTCGGCGCGGACGTGATCAAACTGGAGACGCCCGGGCGCGGCGACATCACCCGCGGGCAGCTGCGCGACCTGCCCGGCGTCGACAGCCTCTACTTCACGATGCTTAACGCCAACAAGCGCAGCATCACGCTCAACATGAAGAGCGAGGAAGGCAAGGGCGTCTTCGAAAAGCTCGTGTCCGGAGTGGACGTCCTGGTGGAGAACTTCGGCCCGGGTGTCGTCGACCGGTTCGGCTACCCCTGGGAGAAGCTCGCCGCGCTCAACCCGCGGCTGATCTACGCTTCCATCAAGGGGTTCGGCCCCGGCCGGTACGCGGACTTCAAGGCGTACGAGGTGATCGCGCAGGCCATGGGCGGCGCCATGAGCACCACCGGCTTCGAGGACGGGCCGCCCACCGCGACCGGCGCGCAGATCGGCGACTCCGGCACCGGCATCCACCTCGTGGCCGCCATCCTCGCGGCGCTGTACCAGCGGACCTCCACCGGCCGCGGCCAGCGCGTCCAGGTCGCCATGCAGGACGCCGTGCTCAACCTGTGCCGCGTCAAGCTGCGTGACCAGCAGCGCCTGGCGCACGGCCCGCTGGGGGAGTACCCGAACGACCAGTTCGGCGACGAGGTCCCGCGTTCGGGCAACGCCTCCGGCGGCGGGCAGCCCGGCTGGGCGGTGAAGTGCGCGCCCGGCGGGCCGAACGACTACATCTACGTGATCGTGCAGCCACCCGGCTGGGCGCCGCTGGCGCGGCTGATCGGCAAGGCCGAGCTGGCCGACGACCCGGCGTGGGCCACGCCCGAGGTCCGGCTGTCCAAACTGGACAAGATGTTCGCGCTCGTCGAGGAGTGGACCGAGAAGCACACCAAGTGGGAGGTGCTGGAGAAGCTCAACGCCGGCAACATCCCGTGCGGCCCGATCCTGTCCACGAAGGAGCTGATCGAGGACGAGACGCTGGCCGAGCTCGGCTCGGTGGTCGAGGTCCCGCACCCCGAGCGCGGCACCTTCAAGACCGTCGGCTGCCCGCTGAAGCTGTCCGACTCGCCGGTGGAGATCGAACGATCGCCGCTGCTCGGCGAGCACAACGACGAGGTGCTGGCCGAACTCGGCTACAGCGAAGCGGAGCTCGACAAGTTCCGCGCGGCGGGGGTGATCTGACGTGGCGGATCGCGCGGCGGTCGGGAAGATCCTGGAACGGGCGGCCGCCGAGGGCCGGTCATCGCTGACCGCGCCCGAGGGGCGTGCGGTCTGCGAGGCCTACGGTATCCCGACCCCGGCCGAGCAGCTGGCCACCACGGCCGAGGAGGCCGTGGCGCACGCCGAAGCCATCGGGCTGCCGGTGGTGCTCAAGATCGTCTCCCCGGACATCCTGCACAAGACCGAGGCCGGGGGCGTGCTCGTCGGGCTGACCGACGTGGATGCGGTATCCGCGGGGTTCACGCAGATCGTTGACAATGCCCGGACCTACGACGCCGACGCGAAGATCCTCGGCGTCCAGGTGCAGCAGATGCTCACCGAAGGCCAGGAGGTGATCATCGGCTCGGTCACCGACCCGACCTTCGGCAAGATCGTCGCGTTCGGCCTCGGCGGCGTCCTGGTCGAGGTGCTCAAGGACGTCACCTTCCGCCTCGCACCGACGTCGACCGAAGACGCACTGTCGATGGTCGACGGTATCCAAGCGGCCGAAATCCTGCGGGGTGTCCGCGGATCGGATCCCGTCGACCGCGACGCGCTCGCCGCCGTGATCACCGGCCTCGGCGAGCTGGTCACCGACTTCCCGCAGCTGTCCGAAGTGGACCTCAACCCGGTGCTCGCCACGCCACGCGGGGCCACCGCGGTCGACGTCCGGATCCTGCTCGACCCGGACGCGGCGCAGGAGCCGGTCAGGTTCACCCAGGAGGAGATCCTCGCTTCGATGAACCGGATCATGAAACCGGCGGCGGTCGCGGTGATCGGCGCGTCGGCCGAGCCCGGGAAGATCGGCAACTCGGTCATGAAGAACCTGGTCGACGGCGGGTACGCGGGCGAGATCCACCCGATCAACCCCAAGGCCGCCGAAATCCTCGACCGCAAGGCCTACCCGAGCATCGCCGACGTGCCCGGCGACGTCGACGTGGCGGTGTTCGCCATCCCGGCGAAGTTCGTCCCCGCGGCACTGGAGGAGGCCGGCAAGAAGGGCGTGGCGGGCGCGATCCTCATCCCGTCCGGCTTCGGCGAGACCGGCAACACCGACCTGCAGGACGAGGTCGTCGCGATCGCCCGCAAGCACGGCGTGCGCATCCTCGGCCCGAACATCTACGGCTACTACTACACGCCGGAAAACCTGTCGGCGACATTCTGTACACCGTATGACGTCAAGGGTGGCGTCGCCCTGTCATCGCAGAGCGGCGGCATCGGGATGGCCATCCTCGGCTTCAGCCGGTCGGCGAAGATGGGCGTCTCCTCGATCGTCGGCGTCGGCAACAAGGCCGACATCGACGAGGACGACCTGCTCACCTTCTTCGAAGAGGACGAGCACACCCGGCTCGTCGCGATGCACCTGGAGGACCTCAAGGACGGGCGGGCGTTCGCGGAAACGGCGAAACGGGTGTCGAAGCACAAGCCGGTCGTCGTGCTCAAGGCCGGGCGGACGTCCCAGGGCGCCAAGGCGGCCGGCTCGCACACCGGCGCGCTCGCCGGCGACGACCGGGTCTACGACGACATCTTCCGCCAGAGCGGCGTGATCCGGGCGCCCGGGCTGAACGACATGCTCGAGTACGCCCGCGGCATCCCGCTGCTGCCGACGCCGCGGGGCGAGAACGTCGTCATCATCACCGGCGCCGGCGGCTCCGGCGTGCTCCTGTCGGACGCCTGCGTCGACAACGGGCTCGGCCTGATGGAGATCCCGCCGGACCTCGACACGGCGTTCCGGGCGTTCATCCCGCCCTTCGGCGCGGCGGGCAACCCGGTCGACATCACCGGCGGCGAGCCGCCGTCGACCTACCGCAACACGATCGCGCTGGGGCTCGGGGACGACCGGATCCACGCCCTGGTCCTCGGCTACTGGCACACCATCGTCACCCCGCCGATGGTGTTCGCGGAGCTCGTCGCCGACGTGGCCGAGGAGTTCCGCGCGAAGGGGATCCACAAGCCCGTCGTCGCGTCCCTGTCCGGCGACGTCGAAGTCGAGGAGGCGAGCGACTACTTGTACGACCGCGGCGTCGTCGCGTACCCGTACACCACCGAGAAGCCCGTGGCGGTGCTCGGCGCGAAGTACCGCTGGGCGCGGGCCGCCGGCCTGCTTTCGAACCTGAGTCAACGGTGACGAAGGAGAACTGTCATGACCGCAGCCACTTATCAGGAGATCGTTGACGAGAACGGAAGAGTCTACCGGGTGGGCGAGTCCCCGCACGACATCATGGGCCGCTCACGCAGCTGGATGGTCTGGCTGCCCTGGATCGCCATGATGGCGGTCAGCGTCTTCGAGTACGGCTGGGGTGCCGTCGAGGGCACTCTGGAAGAGAAGTACGGCTGGACGCTGTCGGACGCGTTCTGGCTGGCCAGCATCTGGGCGGTGTTCCAGGCCGGCGTCGCTTTCCCGGCGGGGCGGCTCCGGGAGCGCAACGTCGTCTCGGCGAAGACGGCGATGCTGTTCGGCGCCCTGTTCAGCGGAATCGGCTACTTCACCATCGCGCACAGCGGGAACCTGACGCTGGCGTTCATCGGGTACTCGGTCCTCGGTGGCACCGGCGCCGGGCTCGTGTACGCAACGTGCATCAACATGGTCGGCAAGTGGTACCCGGAGAAGCGCGGCGCGCGGACCGGGTTCGTCAACGGCGGGTTCGCCTACGGCTCGGTGCCGTTCATCTACCTGTTCAGCGCGTTCCTCGGGCACGAGAACGTGACCGGGGTGCTGGACGGCATCGGCCTCTACATGCTGGTCGTCGTCGGCGTCTGCGGGTTCCTGTTCAAGGACCCGCCGAAGAGCTGGTGGCCGGCGGAGGTCGACCCGATCTCGTGGGCGAAGGGCAAGGTGGGGGTGCAGAGCCTGGCCAAGAACCCGCCCGCGGTCCGCCAGTTCACGCCGGTGGAGGCGATCCGGACCGGCATGCTCCCGCTGATGTGGGTGTGCCTGGTGATCATCGGCGGGGTGTCGCTGTTCGGCATCAACTTCCAGGTGCCGTTCGCCAAGGAGAGCCACTTCGGCGCGTTCGTCGCGGCCTCTTCGGCCGGTGTGCTGGCCATCGTGAACGGTACCGGCCGCGCGGTCGTCGGCTGGGCGTCGGACAAGCTCGGGCGCCGGCAGACGCTGACGATCGTGCTGCTGATCGCCGGCGGCGCCCAGTTCGGTGTGCTGTATGCCGGCAACACGCACAACCTGGTGCTGTTCATGGTGTTCGCGTTCCTGACCGGGTTCGGCGGCGGCGCGTTCTACCCGCTGTTCGCGGCGCTCGTGCCGGACTACTTCGGCGAAAACAACAACGCGTCGAACTACGGCCTGGTCTACAGCGCGAAACTGGTCGGCGGCGTCGGTGGCGGCGGGCTCGCCGCCGGGGTGATCAGCGCGTGGGGCTACACCGGCGCGTACGTCCTGGCCGGGTGCATCGCGGTCCTTTCGGCCGTGCTGACGCTGTTCCTGCGCCAGCCGGGCCGGCCGCGCCACCAGCTCGCCGAAACCGAGCTGGTGACGCGCCCGTCCGCCGCCGCCGGCGGTTAACCTCGCCGGTGAGGCGGTGTTCACCCGGCCAGGGCCCACCTGGCCGGGGGTTCAGCGGCGCTCACCCCCGCCGGGGGTCCGGGGACTTGCCCCCCGGCGGGGTGTGGGGCTCGGTCCCGGACGGCTCAGCCGGACGTTCGTGGTAGGCCTGGCGGGTCCGTTCGGTGTGCTTCGCCATGATCTTCTCGGCCGCGTCGGCGTCCTGGGCGGAGATGGCCCGGATCAGCTCTTCGTGCTCGTTCCAGGCGTCGCGCCCGCGGGGCCGGGCGATCGGGGTGTAGTACCAGCGGACGCGGCGGTCGACCAGGCCGATCAGCTCCGCGAGCACGGCGTTGCCGGAGAGCTCGGTGATGAACGCGTGGAGCGCGGCATTGGCCGCGACCAGGCCTTCGGTGTCCTGTTTGGCCAGTGCCTTGAGGCCGATCTGCTGCAGGTGGTGCAGGTGGAAGACGTCTTCCGCCTTCGCGTTGCCGGCGGCGAGCTTCGCCGAGTGCGTCTCCAGCACGCTGCGGACGCTCAGCAGCTGGTCGGCCTCCTCGTCGGTGGGCAGGTGCACGAAGGCGCCCTGGGCGGGGCGGAGGTCGACCCAGCCTTCGCTCTGCAGCCGCTGCAGGGCTTCGCGGACGGGCTGCCGGCTCACGCCGAGGTATTCGGCGAGGTCGGCTTCGACCAGGTGCTGGCCGGGTTCGAGGGTGCGGTTGATGATCAGCTCGGCGAGGGCCTCGTAGACGACCTGGCGCAGCGGGGCCGGCCGTTCGACGCGCTTGGCGGCGGTCGAGCTGAGCGAGCCCTTGGCCGTGCGGCGGCCGGTCGGGCCGCGGCCGGGGAGCGGGGGAACGGGCTGGCTCACGGGACACCTCGAAGTCGAGTGGAAGGGACGATCGCACCCAGGATACAGGTTTTGGTATGCAAAATCCCGAAAGCTCACCCGGTCGGGAAGCCGGGGTGGTCGCTGACCAGGACACTCTGGCCTCCATCCCGAATCCAGGATACTGTATGCAATCGAGCGACCAGGGAGGCACATCATGAAGGTGGCTGTTCTCGGGGCCGGCGCGATCGGCGCCTACGTCGGGGCCGCGCTGCACCGCGGCGGGACCGAGGTGCACCTGATCGCCCGCCGGGCCCACCTCGCCGCGATGCGCGAACGCGGCGTCCGCGTGCTCAGCCCGCGCGGTGACTTCACCGCGCACCCCCACGTCACCGACGACCCCGCCGAGGTGGGCGAGGTCGACTACGTGTTCCTCGGCCTGAAAGCCAACTCCTACGCGAGCAGCGGCCCCTTGCTGGCCCCGCTGCTCGGCCCCGAGACGGCGGTCGTGGCCGCCCAGAACGGCATCCCGTGGTGGTACTTCCACGGCCTGCGCGGACATCCGCTCGAAGGACGCCGGGTCGAGACCGTCGACCCCGGCGGTGCGGTGACCGCGGTGCTCGGGCTCCGGCGGGCGATCGGCTGCGTCGTCTACTGCTCGACGGTGATCGAGGAGCCGGGCCTCATCCGGCACCTGGAAGGCACCCGGTTCTCCCTCGGCGAGCCGGACGGCGAGATCTCGGCACGGGCCAAGGTGCTGAGCGCGGCGCTGATCGCCGGTGGCCTCAAGGCGCCGGTCGAACCCGCGCTGCGCGACGACATCTGGATCAAGCTGATGGGCAACGTCGCCTTCAACCCGCTCTCGGCGCTGACCCGGGCGACCATGGCCCAGATGTGCGAGCACGACGACACCCGCGAGCTCGTCGCCACCATGATGACCGAAACCCTGGCGATCGCCCGCGCCGCGGGCAGCGACCCGGGTGTCTCGGTCGAGAAGCGCATCGACGGCGCCTGGCGCGTCGGCCACCACAAGACGTCGATGCTGCAGGACCTGGAAGCCGGCAAGCCCCTCGAGATCGACGCGATCATCGGCGCGGTCGTCGAGCTGGCCGGGCTCACCGGCGTGCCCGCGCCCGCGCTGCGGTACGTCCACGCCGCCGTTTCCCTGCTCGACCACACCAGCAAAGTCCCCGTCGGATCGCACTGACCGGAGGTTCGGAGTGAAGCGCAGGAAGACCGAGCCGTACGTCCGGCTCACCCGGCCACTGGTGCGCGATTCCGGCGTGCTGCGCCCGGCGACCTGGGCGGAAGCCCTCGACCGAGCCGCCGCCGGGATCCGCCGGACCCTGGAGACCCGCGGGCCCGAGGCGTTCGGCATGTTCTCGTGCGCCCGCGCGACCAACGAGATGAACTTCGCCGCGCAGAAGTTCGCCCGCGCGGTGATCGGCACGAACAACGTCGACTCGTGCAACCGCACCTGCCACGCACCCAGCGTCGCCGGGCTGGCCCGCGTGTTCGGCAGCGGCGGCGGCACATCGTCCTACCAGGAGATCGAGGACGCCGACGTCATCGTGATCTGGGGCGGCAACCCCCGCGAGGCGCACCCGATCTTCTTCCACCACGTCCTCAAAGCCGTCCACAAGGGAGCGAAGCTCTTCGTCGTCGACCCACGGCGGACCAGCACCGGGAGCTGGGCGCACCGGCTGCTGCAGCTCGAAGTCGGCGCCGACATCCCGCTGGCCCACGCCATCGCGCGGGAGATCATCCACTCGGGACTGGCGAACACGACGTTCGTCGAGCGGGCCACCGAGGGGTTCGCCGAGTTCGCCGCGTCGGTCGAGCCGTGGACCCTCGAAGCCGCGGAGCAGACCACCGGTGTGCCGGCCGGGCTGATCCGCGAGCTCGCCCACGCCTACGCCCGCGCCGACCGCGCCCAGCTGTCCTGGACCCTCGGCATCACCGAGCACCACAACGGCACCGACAACGTGCTCGCGCTGATCAACCTGGCGCTGCTGACCGGGCAGGTCGGCCGCTACGGCGCCGGGCTGAACCCGCTGCGCGGGCAGAACAACGTCCAGGGCGGCGGCGACATGGGGGCCATCCCGGACCGGCTCCCGGGTTTCCAGGACGTCCTCGACGCGGACGTCCGCGCGAAGTTCGACACGGCGTGGGGCTCGGCGATCCCGCCGCGCCAGGGCCTCAACCTGACCCAGATGCTCGACGCGATGGAACGCGGCGACCTGACCTGCGTGTACGTCATCGGCGAGAACCCAGTCCAGTCC
This sequence comes from Amycolatopsis vancoresmycina, assembly GCF_000716785.1. Lineage (GTDB taxonomy): Bacteria > Actinomycetota > Actinomycetes > Mycobacteriales > Pseudonocardiaceae > Amycolatopsis > Amycolatopsis vancoresmycina. The sequence goes on along the minus strand of NZ_JNYY01000001.1, from coordinate 761,230 downwards.
GAAGCGGACTGCGAGCACACGATCAAGCGGCTGTCCACTGTGGATCACCTGATCGTGCAGGACATCTTCCTGACCAAGACCGCGCAGCTGGCCGATGTCGTGCTGCCGGCGACCGCGGCCTGGTGCGAGAGCGACGGCACGTTCACCAACTCCGAACGCCGGGTGCAGCGCGTCCGCAAGGCCCTCGAACCGCCCGAGGGCGCCCGCGACGACATCGAGCTGCTGTCGGAACTGGCCCGGCGGCTCGGCCACGACTGGCACTACACCGGCGGCGAAGAGGTCTGGGACGAGCTGCGTTCGCTGTCGCCGATGCACGCCGGGATGTCCTACGCCCGGCTCGAGGAACTCGGCGGCATCCAGTGGCCGTGCTACGCCGAAGACACCCTCGAACCGACGTTCCTGCACGGCCGCCTGTGGGCAGCCGACCCGGCCGAGCGCGGCCGCCCGGCGCCGTTCACGGTCATCGAGCACAGCCCGCCGGTCGACCTGCTCACCGACGAGTTCCCGATCCGGCTCACCACCGGACGGCGCCTGGACTCCTACAACACCGGCGTCCAGTCCGGCGGGTTCCCGTCCCCGCTGCGGCAGGGCGAGACCCTCGACCTGTGCCCGGAGGACGCCCGGTCGCTCGCCGTCGAGCCCGGCGAACTGGTCCGGATCTCCTCGCGGCGCGGCGAGATCGTCGCGCCGGTGCGGCTGGACAAGGGCCTGAAACCCGGGCTGGCGTTCATGACCTTCCACTTCCCGGACGAGGTCGACGTCAACGTCATCACGATCGAGGCCACCTGCCCGATCGCCGGGACGGCCGAGTACAAGGCCGCGGCCATCCGCGTCGACAAGCTGGCGGTGTGACGGTGGACCTCAAGCTGCTGGACGCCGTGGCGTCGCACGAGGAACGGGAGGCGGTCGCCGGGTTCGCCGGCGGCGGCCGCGACCAGCTGCTGCCCGCGCTGCACGCGGTCAACGACCGGGTCGGCTGGATCAGCCAGGGCGCGCTGAACCTCATCTGCGAGACGCTGCACGTGCCGCCCGCCGACGGGTACGGCGTGGCGAGTTTCTACTCGCTGTTCGCGCTGGAGGAGCGCCCGGAGCGGGTCGTGCACGTGTGCACCGACCTGGCCTGCCGGCTCAGCGGTGCGGATACTGTCTGCGATGTGCTCACCGAGCACGTCGGCGCCGCGGGGAAGGCGCGCGGCGGGGTCACGTGGCTGCGCAGCCCGTGCCTCGGCGTCTGCGAACGCGCCCCCGCGGCGCTGACGTTCCAGGCCGGCGACCCGCCCACCACCGAACTGCTCGCTCCGGCGACCGGCGCGTCGGCCGTCCTCGCCGCCGGGCGCCCGCCCGCGGGAGACGGTCCGCCGCCGGTGATCCACCAGAAGGAGGGGGTGCGGCTGCTGCGCCGGGCCGGGGTGGTCGATCCGTCCAGTTTGGACGCCTACCGCGCCACCGGCGGATACGCCGCGTTGCGCAACGCCTTCCGGATGGGGCAGGCCGCGGTGATCCGCGAAGTCACCGACTCCGGACTGCTCGGCCGCGGCGGGGCCGCGTTCCCGACCGGGCGCAAGTGGGCGGCCACGGCCGCGCAACCCGCCGCGCCGCACTACCTGGTGTGCAACGCCGACGAGAGCGAACCCGGCACGTTCAAGGACCGCGTGCTGCTCGAAGGCGACCCGTTCGCGCTGGTCGAGGCGATGACGATCGCGGCGTTCGCGATCGGCGCCCGCCAGGGGTACGTCTACCTGCGCGGCGAATACCCGCGGGCGCTGCGGCTGCTGCGGAACGCGATCGGCGTGGCACGGGAGCGCGGGTTCCTCGGCGTCGACGTCATGGGGCACGAAGGGTTCTCGTTCGACATCGAGATCCGGCGCGGCGCGGGCGCCTACATCTGCGGTGAGGAGACCGCGATCTTCAACTCCATCGAGGGCTTCCGCGGCGAGCCCCGCACGAAACCGCCGTTCCCGGTCGAGCAGGGGCTGTTCGGCAAGCCGACCGTGGTGAACAACGTCGAGACACTGGTCAACGTCCCGCTGATCCTCACCGAAGGCGCCGCCGCGTACCGGGCGATCGGCACCGAGGGCTCAGCCGGCCCGAAGCTGTTCTGTCTCTCCGGGAATGTCGAACGGCCCGGTGTCTACGAAGTACCGTTCGGAACGACGCTGCGTGAGCTGCTCGCCATGGCCGGGGGAGTGCCGGAGGGCCACTCGCTGCGGGCGATCCTGCTCGGCGGCGCGGCGGGCGGGTTCGTCCGCCCGGACGAGCTGGATCTGCCGCTCACGTTCGAGGACGCGCGGGCGGCCGGGACCACGCTCGGCTCGGGGGTCGTCCTGGTGCTGGACGACCGCGCCGACCTCGGCGGGTTCCTGCTGCGGATCGCGGAGTTCTTCCGCGACGAGTCGTGCGGCCAGTGCGTCCCCTGCCGGATCGGCACCGTGCGCCAGGAGGAGGCGATCCGGCGGGTCCTGTCCGCCGGCTCCGAGGAACGGCCGCTGCTCCGGGAACTGGGCGGGGTCATGCGCGACTCGTCGATCTGCGGCCTCGGCCAGACCGCCTGGAACGCCATCGAATCCGCCATCGACCGGCTGGGAGCCCTGCAATGACCATTGTGGACATCGGTATCCCGCGCCGGCTGGTCGAGTTCACCGTGGACGGCGAGACCGTCCGCGTCCCCGAAGGATCGACCATCCTCGACGCGTGCACCGCGGCCGGGAAGGCGATCCCGACCCTCTGCTACGGCGACACCCTGGAACCGGCGAACGCCTGCCGGGTCTGCATGGTCGAGGTCGAGGGATCCCGGACGCTGGTGCCGTCGTGCTCCCGCCGGGCCGAGCCGGGGATGGTGGTGCACACCGATTCCGCGCGCACGCGCACGAGCCGCAAGGTGGTCCTCGAGCTCCTGGCGTCGGCCACCGACCTTTCGACGACGCCGGGCGTCGCGGAATGGCTCGCGGAGTCCGGCGCCGATCCCGGCCGGTTCGGCCCGGACGCGGCCACCGTCGCCCAGCCGGCCATTGTGGACAATGAACTGTACGTCCGTGACTACGGCAAGTGCATCCTCTGCTACAAGTGCGTCGACGCGTGCGGCGAGCAGTGGCAGAACTCGTTCGCGATCACCGTGGCCGGTCGCGGTTTCGACGCGCGGATCTCGACGGAGTTCTCGAATCCGTTGCCGGACAGTGCCTGCGTGTACTGCGGCAACTGCGTCGAGGTCTGCCCGACCGGCGCGCTGAGCTTCAAGCGCGAGTACGACAAGCGCGAAGACGGCACCTGGGACGAGGCCCGCCAGCAGCAGACCACGACCGTCTGCACGTTCTGCGGTGTCGGGTGCACTCTGACGCTGCACGTCCAGGACAACGAGATCGTGAAGGTGACCTCACCGCACGAAAGCTCGGTGACGCACGGGAACCTGTGCATCAAGGGCCGCTTCGGCTGGCAGCACGTCCAGAACCGTTAGGACCACGCAGCCAGCACGCGATCGAGGTTGATCAGCACGGTCGGGTGCTCTTCGACGGCTCGGCGGCGGCGCAGCGCCGTGCGCAGGGAACGTTCGTCCCGGCGCTGCACGGCCTGCACGGCGTGGATCCGGACGTGGGCGTCCTCGTCGTCCAAGGCCGGCTCCAGCAGCGCCTTCGCCTCGCCACCGGCGTCGATGAGGTGCCAGACGGCGGCCGTGCGGGTGCTCGGTTCGGGCCGGGTGAGCAGCGGCGCCAGGTCGGTGACGAGGAGTTCCCCGGACGCGGTCAACGCTCGCATCGCGTGCCAGACCACGTCGGGATCGGGGTCGGCGAGGAGCTCCCTGGCCCGGCCGGCGAGATCCGCAGTGGCGAGCGCGGCGAGGGCGCGGATCGCCTCGGCGCGAACGGCGGGTTCGGGGTCGGCCATGGCCGCGCGGGCGGCCGGTGCCACCGCCGCTTTCACCGCCCGGGCGGCCGCGAGTGCTGCCGCACGCACCCGGGCGTCCGGGTCGGCGGCCGCGGCCGCGAACGCCGTGGCCGCCGCGGGACCGGCCGAGGGCAGGAAGGCCACCGATGCCGCGGCCTTGGCCCGCCGTCGCGGATCCGGGTCCCCGGCGAGGACCGCGAGCAAGGTGTCTTCGCCGCCGGGAAGCTTGTGGCCGAACTCCGACACGGAGCACCCGGCCAGCAGCTCGTCGAGCCAGCGGTGGTACCACGCGAGGAAGTCTTCGTCTTCCAGCACGTACGGGGCGGGCACGCCGTTGAGGTCGAGGTTGACCAGCCGGCCGCGGCCCGGGCCGGAAACGACGAGGTGCGTGTACCCGGTGCAGCCGTGGTGGACGACCGCGAGCGTGCCCTGGACCGGGTCGGGCCGGTCATCCGGTCCCCAGAAGCCGTCCCACCAGCCGTTCTCGAACCACCGGCCCGGCCGGAACGGGCTCGGTACGCGGAGGTGGCCGGGGAACGAGTCCGACACTTCCGCGTAGGCGTCGGCGAGCCGGAGCAGTCCGTAGCCCGGACCCGCGCCACCGTCGCCGACTTCGAGCAGGAACGTGCGGTAGCTCTCGGGCAGCCGGATGCCGTGCGCCGCCTCGAAAGCCGAAACCTCGTGCTCGGGCAAGGCCGGGTTCAGCCGGAAGTGGTGGGCGCCCGCGCCGAACGTCTCGCGCAGCCGCGGGTCGGCGGCCGCCCGTTCGAGCTGCTCGAGGATGCGGGCCCGTTCTCCGGTCATGTCTTCCCCCTGCGGTCCGGAACGAGCGTAGCGACCGAGCGTTGACCGCATCGCAGGTCAGCAGCTATTCTCGATATGCGAAAGAAAAATTCCGGATAGCGAAATTCGAGGTCGCGATGCCTGAAGGTCACTCCCTGCCGTACGTCGCCAACCTGTCGATCCTGTTCAAGGAGGTGCCCCTGCTCGAGCGGGCCGCCGCCGCGCGGGACGCCGGGTTCACCGACGTGGAGTTCTGGTGGCCGTTCGACACCGCGGTCCCCGCGCGCGACGAGGTGGACGCCTTCGTGGCCGGCCTCGACGGCGTCCGGTTGCGGGGCCTGAACTTCTTCGCCGGCGACATGGCCGCGGGGGAGCGGGGCCTGGTGAGCTGGCCCGGCCGCGAGACCGAGTTCGCCGACAGCCTCGCCGTCGCCCTCGCGATCGCCGAACGCACCGGCTGCCGCAGCTTCAACGCCCTCTACGGCAACCGGCTCGACGGCGAGGACCCGGCCAAGCAGGACGACCTGGCCCGCGTGCACCTGGACAAGGCCGCCGACGCCGCCGCGCGGATCGGCGCGCAACTGGTGCTCGAACCGCTTTCCGGCGCGGACCGCTATCCGCTCAAGACCGCCGCGGACGCCGTGGCCGTGCTCGACGACCTCGGGCGCGGCAACGTGCGGCTGCTGGCCGACCTCTACCATCTGGCAGTCAACGGGGACGACCTCGACGCCCTGGTCACGGTGCACACACCGCGGATCGGGCACGTGCAGATCGCCGACGCGCCCGGGCGCCACCAGCCCGGCACCGGCTCCCTCGACATCGACGGGTACCTCGCGAAGCTGCAGCAGGCGGGGTACGCGGGGTTCGTCGGGATCGAGTACGTCCCGGAGCCCGACACCGTCACGTCGCTGGACTGGCTGCCGATCACCCGAAGGGGACGAGCATGAAACTGGGATTCATCGGACTGGGCGTGATGGGCGCCCCGATGGCCGCGCACTTGGTCGCGGCCGGCCACGACGTCGGCGGCTACGACGTCCACCCCGCCGCGGGGGAGAAGCTGCAGGCCGTGGGCGGCCGCGCGGCGAGCGGGGTCGCCGACGCGGTGGCCGGTGCGGACGTCGTGATCACGATGCTGCCGAACCACCCGCAGGTCGAGGCGGTCGTGCTGGCCGCCGGTGGGGTGCTCGACACCGCCGAGCCCGGCACGTTGCTCATCGACATGAGCACCATCCGGCCCGAGACGTCGATCGCCGTCGCCGAAGCCGCGCGGGACAAGAAGGTCCGCGTGCTCGACGCGCCCGTCTCGGGTGGGCAGACCGGGGCCGAGCAGGCGTCACTGTCCATCATGGTCGGCGGTGACGAGGCGGACTTCGCGGCCGCGAAACCGGTGCTGGACGCGCTCGGGAAGACGATCGTGCACGTCGGCCCGCACGGTGCCGGCCAGGTCGTCAAGGCCGCGAACCAGCTCGTCGTCGGCGGGATCTACGGCCTGGTCGCCGAGGCGATCGTGCTGCTGGAAGCGTCCGGTGTGGACGCCGCCACGGGCCTCGACGTGCTCGCCGGCGGCCTCGCGGGCAGCCGGATCCTCGAGCTCAAGCGGCAGTCCATGGTGGACCGCCGGTTCGCGCCCGGCTTCCGGATCGACCTGCACCACAAGGACATGGGGATCGCGCTGGCCGCCGCCCGGCAGGCCGACGTCGCGCTCCCGCTGACCGGGCTGGTCGCCCAGCTCGTCGCCGCCGGCCGTGCCATGGGGTACGGCTCCCTGGACCACTCGGCCTTGCTCAAGGTCGTCGAACAGTTGTCGGGCCGCGTCCCGGCGGAGGTGTGACATGCCCCGGATCCCCGCGATGCAGGCCGTCGTCGACGTCCTGGAAAGCGAAGGCGTCGACACCGTCTTCGGCTGCCCCGGCGCCGCCATCCTCCCGCTGTATAACGCCCTACAAGGCCGGGCGATCGAGCACCTGATCGTCCGCCACGAAGAAGGCGCGACGCACATGGCCGACGGCTGGGCCAGGACGAACGGCAACGTCGGCGTCGCCATCGGCACGTCCGGGCCGGCCGGGACCAACATGATCACCGGGCTCTACACCGCGCACGCGGACTCGATCCCGATGATCTGCATCACCGGCCAGGCGGCGACGACGAAGCTGCACCAGGAGGCGTTCCAGGCCGTCGACATCGTCGAGATCGCCAAGCCGGTGACGAAGTGGGCGGTGCAGGTCAAGGAAGCCGCTCAGCTGCCGTGGATCTTCCGCGAGGCGTTCCGGGTCGCCCGCTCGGGCCGGCCCGGACCGGTCCTCATCGACCTGCCGATCGACGTCCAGAAACAGGACATCGAGTGGGATTCCTCGATCGACTCGCCGCTGCCGGTGACCCGGGTGACCCCGGCGCCCGCGCGGGTCGAGCGGGCCCTCGACCTGCTGCTGGCCGCCGAACGCCCGCTGATCCTGGCCGGCGGCGGAGTCGTCCTCGGCGAGGCGAGCGAGCAGCTGCGGGCCGCGGCCGAGCGCTTCGGCGTGCCCGTCCAGGTGACGCTGATGGGCAAGGGCAGCTTCCCCGAGGACCACGAGCTGTTCGCCGGGATGGCCGGCATCCAGACGTCCCAGCGCTGGGCCAACGCGGCCTTCCTGGAGGCCGACCTGGTGCTGGCGCTGGGCGCCCGGTTCGGCGACCGGCACACCGGCGAGCTGTCGGTGTACCGCGGCGAGCGGAAGTTCATCCACGTCGACATCGAGCCCACCCAGCTGGGCAAGGTGTTCGGCCCCGACCTCGGGATCGTCTCGGACACGCGCGAGTTCCTCGACGCACTGCTGGCGGCCGCCGCGGAACGCGAGCCGCGGCCGCGCCGGGACTGGGTCGCCCGGATCGGGGAGCTGAAGGAGGCACTGCCGCGGCGGGACGACTTCGACAGCCTGCCGATCAAGGCGCCGCGGGTGTTCAAGGAGATCAACGAAACCTTCGGCGATGACACCTACTTCGTCACCGCGATCGGGCTGTACCAGATCTGGTCGGGTCAGTTCCAGAAGGCGCACAAGCCACGGCACTACCAGGTGTGCGGCCAGGCCGGCCCGCTCGGCTGGGAGATCCCGGCCGCGATCGGGGTGAAGAAGGCGCGCCCCGAAGCCGAAGTCGTCGGCGTGGTCGGCGACTACTCGTTCCAGTTCCTGGTCGAGGAGCTGGCGGTGGCCGCCCAGTACGACGTCGGGTTCGTGCTGATCATGCTGAACAACGAGTACCTCGGGCTGATCCGGCAGGCCGAGACCGGCTACGAGATGAACTTCGAGGTCGACATCCACTACGACGCGATCGGCACGGACAACGTGAAGATCATGGAGGCCTACGGCTGCTCCGGGACCCGGGTGCACGAGCCGGGGGAGATCCGCACGTCGCTGGAGTGGGCGCGCAAGGAGGCCGAGCGCACCAGCCGCCCGGTCCTGGTGGAGATCATGATCGAGCGCGAAGGCAACGCCGCCATGGGGGCCGCGCTCGACACCGTCCGCGAGTTCGAACCCTGCTGACGCTCGTGAGTGGTAAGGCGAGTTCTAACTCGCCTTACCACTCACGACCGCTCGCGTGACCACGGCCGCTGTACGGGATCCTGACCTCGTACGGCGGCCTTTCCGCGCGCGCACGAAGGCGGTTGTCGGAAAGTACAAACGCGGGCTCGAAATTCACCCGTCTTTCAGGGGTTTTGCCGTGGTCCCGGCCACAGCTCAGCGTGTGTACTTCTTGCCGAAGCAGCCCCGAAAGGACGTCCACAGTGGAATTCCTCCGACCCGCCTCGCTGGCCGACGCGCTCGCCGCGCGCGCCGCGAACCCCGGTGCGGTCCCGATCGCCGGCGGCACGGACGTGATGGTCGAGCTCAACTTCGACCACCGCCGCCCGGAGTCGCTCCTCGACCTCGGGCGCGTGCCCGAGCTGCACGAGCACGGCACCGACGGCGGCCGGATCCGGCTCGGCGCGGCCGTGCCCTACACCCGGATCATCGCCGAACTGGGCACGCAGCTGCCCGGGCTGGCGATGGCCGCGCGGACCGTCGGGTCCCCGCAGATCCGCAACCGCGGGTCCGTGGGCGGCAATCTGGGCGCGGCTTCGCCGGCGGGTGACTCCCACCCGGCGTTGCTCGCGGCGGAGGCGGAGGTCGAAATCGCGTCGGTCCGCGGCACCCGGGTCGTCGCGGCGAAGGACTTCTACGTGGGCGTCAAGCGGAACGTCCTGGCGCCGGACGAGCTGATCACGGCCGTGCTCCTGCGACCGGCCACCGGGCCCCAGCAGTTCAGCAAGATCGGCACCCGCAACGCCATGGTCATCGCGGTCGCCGCGTTCGGGCTGGCTCTGCACCCGGCGGAGCAGCGGGTCGGCACCGGAGTCGGCTCGGCCGCGCCGACTCCGCGCCGGGCCCTCGACGCCGAGGAGTTCCTGGCCGCCGAGCTGGACTGGGAGTCGCGCCGGCCGGTGACCGACTCGGTGAAGCGCCGCTTCGGCGACCTGGTGGCCGCGGCCGCGTCACCGATCGACGACGTCCGGGGGAGCGCGGCCTACCGGCGGCACGCGCTCGGTGTGATGGCGAGACGGACGCTGACCTGGGCCTGGACCGAATACTGCGAAGGGAGCGCGAAGTGCGCGTGAACGTCACCGTCAACGGCGAACACCGCCGGGCGGACAACGTCTGGGAAGGCGAAAGCCTGCTCTACGTGCTGCGCGAGCGGCTCGGCCTGCCGGGCTCGAAGAACGCCTGCGAGCAGGGCGAATGCGGTTCGTGCACGGTCTACCTCGACGGTGTCCCGGCGTGTGCGTGCCTGGTTGCGGCCGGGCAGGCCGAGGGCCGCGAGGTCGTGACGGTCGAGGGGCTGGCCGACGGGGAAGCCCTCGACCCGGTGCAGGAGGCGTTCGTCGAGCGCGGTGCCGTCCAGTGCGGGTTCTGCACACCCGGCCTGCTGGTCGCCGCGCACGACCTGATCGGGCGCGTCCCGGACCCGAGCGACGTCGAGATCCGCGAGGCTCTCGCCGGGAACCTCTGCCGCTGCACCGGTTACGAGAAGATCTTGGACGCCGTCCGCGACGCGGCCGCGAAGAAGGCCGTCCGATGAGCGCCCCGGCCCGGTCCCCGCAGGAGCTGCACGACACGATCGCGGGCGGCATCGGCGAGAGCCCGCTGCGCCCGGACGGCACGCTCAAGGTCCGCGGCGAGTTCGCCTATTCCTCGGACCTGTGGCACGAGGACATGCTGTGGGGCGCCACGCTGCGCAGCCCGCACCCGCACGCCCGGATCGTCCGCCTCGACGTCTCCCGCGCGCTGGCCCAGCCGGGCGTGCACGCGGTGCTGACCCACGAGGACGTACCGGGGGAGAACGTCTACGGCCTGAAGTACCAGGACACCCCGGCGCTGGCCGCGGACCTCGTCCGCTACCAGGGTGAGCCGATCGCCGTCCTGGCCGCCGACCACCCGGAGATCGCGCGGCAGGCGCTCAAGGAGATCGTCGTCGAGTACGACGTCCTCGAGCCGATCACCGACCCGGAGCGGGCCGCGCACGACAACACCCTGCCGAAGTTGCACCCGGGCGGGAACCTGGTCCGCCACCAGCGGATCGTCAAGGGCGACCCGGACGCGACCGCGGACGTCGTCGTCTCCGGTGTCTACGAGATCGGGATGCAGGACCAGGCGTTCCTCGGCCCGGAGTCCGGGCTCGCGGTGCCGGCCGAGGACGGGGGTGTCGACCTGTACCTGGCCACCCAGTGGCTGCACGTCGACCAGCGGCAGACGGCGAAGGCACTGGGCCTGCCCCTCGACAAGGTCCGGCTGACGCTGTCGGGGGTCGGTGGCGCGTTCGGCGGCCGCGAGGACCTGTCCATGCAGATCCACTCGTGCATGCTGGCGCTGCGCACCGGCCGTCCGGTGAAGATGAGCTACAACCGGCTGGAGTCCTTCTTCGGGCACGTCCACCGGCACCCGGCGAAGATGTACTACGAGCACGGCGCGACCCGCGACGGCAAGCTCGTGTACGTCCGCGCGAAGCTGTACTTCGACGGCGGCGCGTACGCGTCCAAGACCCCGGTCGTGGTCGGCAACGGCACCACGCTGAGCGTCGGCCCCTACGACGTCCCGAACGCGCACATCGAGGGCTGGGGCGTGTACACGAACAACCCGACCTGCGGTGCGATGCGCGGGCTCGGTGCGGTGCAGCCGACGTACGCCTACGAGTCCCAAATGGACAAGCTGGCGTCCGCTTTGGACATGGACCCCGCGGAACTGCGGATCCGGAACGCGCTGAGCGAAGGGTCCACTGTGGTCACCGGGCAGGTGGTCGACTTCCCGGCGCCGGTGGCGGAACTCGTCCAGCGGGTCCGCGACCTGCCGCTGCCGCCCGAGCCCGCCGGCGAGCGGGACATCCGCGAGCTGCCCGGCGGGGCGTCCAACACCACGCACGGCGAAGGTGTCGTCCGTGGCGTCGGCTACGGCGTCACGATCAAGAACATCTCCTACGCCGAAGGGCTCGACGACTACTCGACCGCCCGGGTCCGCCTGGAGGTGCTCGGCGGCGAACCGGTGGCGATGGTGCACACCGCCGCCGCGGAGGTCGGGCAGGGGCTGGTGACGCTGCAGCAGCAGATCGCCCGCACCGAGCTGGGCGTGACGCGGGTGAGCGTGCACCCGGCCGACACGAGCGTCGGGGACGCTGGCTCGAGCTCGGCGTCACGCCAGACCTACGTCACCGGCGGCGCGGTCCGCAACGCCTGCCGCGCGGTCGCGGATGCTGTATACAGTCGCCTGGGTATCGCCTCCGAAGGCATGAGCCTGGCCGGCGGCAAGGTCGTCGCGGCCGACGGCGAAGTCGTCGCCGACCTGGCCGAACTACTCGGCGACACGGCCATCGAGGAGACCCGCGAGTTCCACCACCGGCCGACCTACCCCCTCGATCCGGAAACCGGGCAGGGTGACGCCCACGTCCAGTACGGCTTCTCGGCCCACCGTGCGGTGGTCGACGTCGACCTGGACCTCGGCCTGGTCAAGGTCGTCCAGCTCGACTGCGCCCAGGACGTAGGCAAGGCGATGAACCCCGACGCCGTCGTCGCCCAGATCCAGGGCGGCTCGGCGCAGGGCCTCGGCCTCGCCGTGATGGAGGAGATCCTGGTGCGGGACGGGAAGGTGCGGAACCCGTCGTTCACCGACTACCTCATCCCGACCATCCTCGACATGCCGCCGATGCGCGTCGACGTCCTCGAACGGCCCGACCCGCACGCGCCCTACGGCGTCCGCGGCGTCGGCGAACCACCCACGATCTCGGCCACGCCCGCGATCGCCAACGCCATCCGCGCGGCCACCGGCCTCGAGCTGCCGCGCGTCCCGATCCGTCCCGAGCACATCACCGGAGTCTGAGATGACCACGTCGATTTCCGTCGAGCAGGAGTGGCTCGACCAGGCCATCCGCATTGCCGAACGCAACGTCGCGAACGGCGGCGGTCCGTTCGGCGCGCTGGTCGTGCAGGACGGCGAGGTCGTCGCGACCGGCGTCAACCGCGTCACCGCGAACCTGGATCCGACCGCGCACGCCGAGGTGGTCGCGATCCGCGCGGCCTGCCAGGCGCTCGGCACGTTCAAGCTGGACGGCTGCGTGCTCGTCTCCAGCTGCGAGCCGTGCCCGATGTGCCTGTCGTCGGCGCTGTGGGCGCGCGTCGACCGGATTTTGTATACCGCCGACCGCGACGACGCGGCCAAGGCCGGGTTCGACGACCGGGCCTTCTACGAACTCTTCGACCGTCCTCGCGAGACCTGGACGGTACCCGTGACCCGACTGTCCATGAAGGACGGTTTCGCCCCCTTCGCGGCCTGGCTCGACAAGGCCGACCGCACCGACTACTGACCCACGAAGTCAGCAGCTGACCGGAGCACAACCGAATCGAACGTCCCGCTCGGCCAGGCACGGCGTGGTGCCTGGCCCTGGCCGAGCACACCCACCGGCAAGGGCAGGACGCATGACCCAGACCGAAGTCCCCACCCCAGTAGTCGACGAAGTACCCTCGCAACGCCGTTCGCTGCTCGAGAAGCTCTTCGAGTTGCGTACCAGGCAGACCACGATCGGCCGCGAAGTCCGCGGCGGCGTCACGACGTTCGTCGCGATGGCCTACATCGTGCTCCTCAACCCGCTCATCCTCGGCGCCTCCGCCGACATCACCGGTGCCCGGCTCTCGGCCGCGCAGGTGACCACCGCGACCGCGCTGTCCGCCGCCGTGATGACCGTCCTCATGGGACTCGTCGGCAACGCGCCGCTCGCGCTGGCCGCCGGGCTCGGCATCAACGGCATCGTCGCCTTCCAGATGGCGCCGTCGATGACCTGGCCGCAGGCGTTCGGGCTGGTCGTGCTCGAAGGCGTGTGCATCGTGCTGATGGCCGTCAGCGGCGTCCGCGAGCGGATCATGAACGCCATCCCGCGGCCGCTGAAGATGGCGATCACCGTGGGCATCGGGCTCTACATCGCCCTGGTCGGGCTGGTCAGCGCCGGATTCGTGACCCGGGTGCCGGACTCGGCGCAGACGACCGTCCCGGTGCGCCTCGGGGCGAGCGGGCACCTGCACGGGTGGCCGATCGTCGTGTTCTGCTTCGGCCTGCTGCTGATGATCGTGCTGATGGCCCGCAAGGTGCCGGGCGCGGTGCTGATCAGCATCGGGGTGGCCACCGTGTTCGCCGTCGTGCTGCACGAGGGGTTCGGCGTCGGCGGCTGGGGCCTGACCACCCCGGCCCTGCCCGACCACGTCGTCGCCGCCCCGGACTTCGGGCTCTTCGGCCACATCGACCTCTTCGGCGGCTTCGCTTCGGCGGGAGCGCTCGCGGCCACGGTGTTCCTGTTCACGCTGGTGCTGTCCGGCTTCTTCGACGCGATGGGCACGATCACCAGCGTTTCCGACGAAGCCGGTCTGTCCCAGCACGGCAAGGTGCCGCGGATGGGCCGCATCCTGCTGGTCGACGGCGCGGGCGCGATCGCCGGCGGGGTCACCGGCTCGTCGCCGAACACGGTGTTCCTCGAATCGGCGGCCGGCGTGGGCGAGGGGGCGCGGACCGGGCTGGCGAGCGTCGTCACCGGGCTGCTGTTCGCCGGCACGCTGCTGTTCACGCCGCTCGCCGGGGTCGTCCCGGCGCAGGCCGCCGCGCCCGCGCTGGTGGTCATCGGCGGGATGATGGTCGCGCAGTGCCGCACCATCCCGTGGCACGACCCGGACTACACGATCCCGGTGTTCCTCACCGCGGCGCTGATCCCGTTCACCTACTCGATCACCAACGGCGTCGGGGCCGGCCTGATCGCGTTCGTGCTGATCAAGATCGGCCGCGGCCGGTGGCGCGAGGCCGGGTGGCTGCTTTCCCTGCTGGCGCTGGTGTTCGCCGGGTACTTCGCCATCGACGGCGTCGAAACCCTCTTCCGGTAAGGAGTTCCCGTGACCCTGATGTTCTTCAACGGCGGTGCCATGCGCGGCGAGCCGCTGCACCACCTCCTGGCCGGCTCGCCCTTCGTGACCACGGCGGAAACCGCGCCGAAGTACCGGTTCTACGCCGTCGGCGACCAGTGCCCGGCGCTGTACCCGGTGTCGCACGGCGGCGCGGCGGTGACCGGCGAGGTCTACGACGTCTCCCTGGACGACCTGCGGGACAAGGTGCTGCCGTCCGAGCCGCACGAGCTGGAGCTGGGCGTGGTGGAGCTGGCGGACGGCAGTTCGGCGTTCGCGATGCTGCTGCGGCGGCCGTACACCTCGCACGTCGCCCTGCGGGACATCACCGAGATCGGGGACTGGCGGGCGTACCGGGCGAGCGCGTGAAGGTCCTGGTCGCGCCGGACAAGTTCAAGGGGTCGCTGACCGCGGCCGAGGTGGCGTCGGCGGTGGCTTCCGGCTTCGCCGACGTTCACCCGGCAGCCGCGGTGACGACGCTGCCGGTGGCCGACGGCGGCGAGGGCACGGTCGACGCCGCCGTCGCCGCCGGGTTCCGCCGCGTGCGGGTGCCCGCCCGCGGGCCGACCGGGGCGCCGCTCACCGCGTCCTACGCGGTCCGCGGGGACACCGCGGTGGTGGAACTGGCCGAGGCGTCCGGGCTGCACCGGCTCCCCGGCGGCCCGCAACCGCGCACCGCGTCGAGCGCGGGCACCGGCGACGTCATCGCCGCCGCAGTGCGGGCGGGCTGCCGCCGGATCGTGCTCGGCGTCGGCGGCAGCGCCTGCACCGACGGCGGCGCGGGGATGCTGACCGCACTGGGTGCACGGCTCCTGGACGCCGCCGGGCGCGAACTCCCGCCCGGCGGTGCGGCTTTGTCCCGGCTAGCCTTGCTGGACCTAACTGGACTGTCCGAAGTGGACATCGAGCTGGCGAGCGATGTGGACAATCCGCTGTACGGCCCGCGCGGGGCCGCTGCCGTCTACGGCCCGCAGAAGGGTGCGTCCGCGGCGGACGTCGAGATCCTGGACGCCGCACTGCGGCACTGGGCCTCGATCGCCGGACCTTCCTTCGCCGAACGACCGGGTGCGGGTGCGGCCGGGGGAGTGGGCTTCGCCGCGATGGCCGTGCTGGGCGCCCGGATGCGCCCCGGCATCGAGCTGCTCCTCGACCTGCTCGGCTTCGACGCGGCGCTGGCCGGAGCCTCGCTGGTCGTCACCGGCGAGGGTTCCCTCGACGAGCAGACCCTCTCCGGCAAGGCGCCGGCGGGGGTGGCCCGCGCCGCGGCGGCCCAGGGCATCCCGTGCGTCGCGGTGTCCGGACGCTGCGCGCTGTCCGCGCGCGACCTCGCCGCCGCGGGCATCTCCGCGGCCTACGCGCTGACCGACCTGGAACCGGATCCGGCGCGGTGCATGGCCGAGGCGGCACCCCTGCTCCGCCGCCTCGCCCGGCGAGTCGCGGCGGACCACGTACCGAACAAGTGATAGCGAGCTTTTGTTACCATTGGAACCATGGTGACGAAGACGGCGGCGGACACCCGTGAGCGGATCCTCCAGGCGGCGGCCGCGCTGCTGGCCGCGGAGGGGCGCGACGGCCTGTCGACCCGCGCGGTCAGTGCCGCGGCCGGCGTCCAGCCGCCCGCGTTGTACCGGCTGTTCGGCGACAAGGACGGCCTGCTCGACGCCGTCGCCGCGTACGGTTTCGACGAGTACCTGGCGAGCAAGCGCGCGCTGGGCTCGACCGGCGACGCGGTGGAGGACCTGCGTCGCGGCTGGGACCTGCACATCGAATTCGGGCTGTCCCGTCCGGAGTTCTACGTGCTCATGTACGGCGACACGCGCCCGGGCCGCACCTCGCCCGCCGGCCGCGAGGCCGAGGCGATGCTGCACGGCATCGTCGAGCGCGTCGCGGCGGCGGGGCGGCTCCGGGTGAGCGTCGAGCGCGCGGCTCGGCTGGTGCACGCGACCGGCATGGGCGTCGTGCTGTCCCTGATCGCGACCCCGGTGGCGGACCGCGACCCCGAGTTGTCGCCGACCGCACGCGAAACGGTGCTGAGCCGGATCCTGACCGGCGGCGGCGAACCGGCGGGTTCGGACCTGCCGGAGCGCGCGATCGCGCTGCGGGCCGGGCTCGACGGCGCCACCGTCCTCACCGCGGCCGAGCGCGTCCTGATGGCCGAATGGCTGGACCGCATCGCCGACGCCTGAGCCGGGCTGGATCGGTTCAGTCCGATCGGACATTGCTTGTCACCGACCGGTGGCTCAATATGTTGCGGCTCGCAACATATTGACGACAACGCCGTCGGAGGACCCCGATGATCAGGTGGAAAGCAGTCCTGGCCTGCGCCGGAGCCGGAATTCTGCTCGCCGGGGCGCTGCCCGGCACGGCCCTGGCGAGCGGCACCGCGACCGACTGCTGCGGTGGCGGCGCCTCGTGGGCGACCGGCAACAAGTCCGCGCTCGGCACGTCGACGACCACCGGCAGCCCGGTGTGGTTCACCGTCGCCAACGGCGTCACCTCCGAGGTCTTCTACCCGCGGGCCGACGTCCCGAACATGCAGGACATGCAGTTCGTGATCACCGACGGCTCGAGCTTCGTCGACCTCGAACGCGACGCCACCAACCACGTCGTGTCCATGCCCGACGAGAAGGCGCTGCAGTACACCGTCACCAACACGGCCAAGAGCGGGAAGTACCGGATCACCACCGACTACGTCACCGACCCGGCCCGCGCGACCCTGGTGACGAACACCCGGTTCCAGTCGCTCGACGGCGGCAGCTACCGGCTCTACCTGCTGGCCAACCCGTCGATGGCCGGCGGCGGCTCGAACGACAACGCCTGGTGGGACTCCTCGGGCGCGCTGATGGCGAGCGGGACCGAGACGCTGTTCGGCGGCACGGCCACCACGGTCGTCTCCGCGCTGCGCGTCTCGACCGGCTTCACCGCGCACGACAACGGCTACACCGGCGCGGCCAGCGACTGCCTGGTCGACCTGCGCGCCGACAAGACCCTGAACAACCAGTTCGACGCCATCTCCGGCACCGGCAACGTCGTCCAATGTGGACAGATTCCGGTGGGCACCGACACGACGTTCACCGTCGCCCTCGGCTACGGCGGCACCGCGGCCGCCGCTTCCTCGGCCGCGAGCGCGTCCCTGACCAGCGGTTTCCCGGCCGTTTCGGCGTCCTACCGCAGCGGCTGGAACTCGTACGTGACCGGCTTGAAGGCCGCGCCGGCGAGCGTTTCCGGTGACACGCAACGGCGTCGCGCCTACTACGTCGCGGCGATGGCGCTGAAGACCGCCGAAGACAAGCAGCACCCGGGCGCGAGCGTCGCCGGGCTGGCGACCCCGTGGGGCGACTTCACGAACGGTGACCACCTCAACGACGGCTACCACCGCGTCTGGGGCCGTGACCTGTACCAGCAGGCGACCGGCCTGCTGGCCGCCGGCGACAGCGCGCAGGCCAAGCGGATGGCCCAATTCCTCTGGAACTCCCAGTGGATCGGCAGCCCCACGGCCGGTGACGGCACGACGTACCCGGCGGGCTCGTTCCCGCGCTACAGCCCGGTTTCCGGCGTGGCGGGCGCGAGCGCCCAGCAGCTCGGCTGCTGCGAACAGCTCGACCAGGACGCCGACGCGATCCTGCTGGCCTGGCTGACCGGCCTCACCGACGCCTCGACGTACGCCAAGGTCAAGACGACGGCCGGGCACATCGTCTCGGCCGGCCCGGACACCACCGAGCGGTGGGAGGAGCAGTACGGCAAGTCGCCGTCCTCGGTGGCCGCCGAGATCGCCGGGCTCGTCGCCGCGGGTGCCATCGCGCGGGCGAACGGCGACACGGCGAGCGCGTCGGCGTGGGAGTCCACAGCGGACTCCTGGCGCAACTCCCTGGCCGGCTGGACCGTGACGACGTCCGGCTACTGGGGCGGGCACACCTACTACGAACGCCTCGACCGGGCCGGCAACCCCAACGACGGCGCGACGATCTGCTTCGACGAAGGCTGCTTCTACGAGCACGACGTCACCGACTTCGGCTTCCTCGACCTGGTGCGGCTCGGGATCCGGCCGGCCGGCGACACGACGATCGCGAACTCGGTGGCGCCGACGGCCGCGGCGTCGGACGGCAACTCGGCGGTGCAGGTGACGCTGCCGAACGGCGACGTCTACTTCCACCGCTACCCGCACGACAACTACGGCGAGAGCACGGCGAACTGCAGCGGCTGGCCGGCGAACGGCTCGCAGCGGTTCGGGCGGCTGTGGCCGGTGCTGTCGGGGGAGCGCGGCGAGTACGAACTGGCCAACGGCCGCTCGGCGGCGGTGTACCTCAAGTCGATGGCGGACTCGGTCAACGACGGGTACTTCGTGCCGGAGCAGGTCTGGGACCGCGCCGACGTCGGCTGCTTCGGCCTCGGCAGGCCCACCGGCAGCGCGGGCCCGCTGATGTGGGCCGAGGGTCAGTACCTGCGGCTGGCGCAGAGCATCGACGCGGGCCGCAACCTCGACACGCCGTCGATCGTCAAGACCCGCTACGGCACCTGATCCCACCGGCCCGGCACCCCTCGGTGTGCCGGGCCGGCGCGGTCACCGCACCAGGCGGACGGTCTTCGCCGCCGGGGCGAAGGTCGCCGTCTGGCCGCGGGTGAGGGCGACGCTGTCGGATTCGAGGCCGTCGCCGAACGCGACCAGCCGGTCGGATTCGACCTCGACGGTCAGCGGCGACGCCGTCAGTTCTCCTTCGGTGCAGCCGGTTCCCGTCGTCGGTGACGGCCACGCCTCCCGGACGAACCAGACCAGCCGTGCCTCGCCGGGCGCGGGCAGCCGCAGCGCGCTGCGGCGTTCCCGCCAGACCGAACCGCACCAGCCGGTGGCCCCGGTGCCGGTGCCGACGAGGAGGCCCGAGGACGCCTGGCGTTCGGCCGTCCCGCCGGCCCGCAGCCGGTAGCGCGCGGTCTGGTGCCCGGCGTGCCCGAGGTAGATCTCGTTCAACGCGAGCAGCCGCTGGCCGTCGTCGGCGGTGAGTTCGGCCATCGTCCGGTGCTCGACGGCACCGGTGGACCGCACGAGATCGGCGACGGCGTGCGCCGGGTGCCTGACGAGCACGCCGGGCTCGCCGGGCGCGATCCCAACGACCGGCTGGCCGTCGAGGTACTTGGCGACGTTGGCGACCAGGCCGTCCTGCCCGACCACGACGACTACGTCCTCCGGGGTGAAGAGGAACCGGTCGAGGTCCGCCCGTTCGACCTCGCCGCGCCGCCAGTCGAGCGGGATGGCGGCACTGGCCGCGGCGAGAGCGGCGCGCACGGCCGCGTCGGCGGCGGTCACCTCGGCGAGGTCACGGCCCCGGGTGCGCAGGAAGAACTCGGCTTGGCCGCGCGTGCCGTGGCGGGCGACCAGCTCGTCCAGCTCGGTGCGGCGGTGCACGAGGACGACCCGCGGGGCCAGGCTCACGAGCGGACACCGAGCTTCGTCAGCAGCGGCGTGAGCAGGTCCGGGGTCAGCACCAAGCTGTCGATCTGCGGCAGGTTCCCCGCCAGTTCCTTCAGGGCCAGCCCGGTCAGCACGCCCTCGGGCAGATCGCGGTACGCCGCCAGGCGCGCGGCCTCGCCCGCCGCCTCCGCCTCGCCGAGGGCGCGCTTGCCGTCCGCCTCCACCTGCGTCAGCCGCTCCTTCCGCGACGCCTGCGCTTCGGTCTCGATCCGGTTCGCCGCCGCGGCTTCCTCGGCCTGGCGGCGGGCGTTCGCGCCGCGCTGGGTGAGCAGCTGCTCCTCGCGGCGGGCCAGCTCGATCTGGTTCTGCAGCTCGTTCTCGCTGATCGCGCGTTCGCGTTCGACGGCGAGCGCCCGCCGCTCGAAGGTCGCGCGGTCGGCTTCCTGCTGCACCTTCTCGCGCGCGGTCGTTTGCAGTGCCTTCTCGACCTCCGGCTCGGCCCGGATCGCCACGACCCGGACGTCGATCACCGCCGAGCCGGTCTGCGCGAGCCGGGTGTCCTCTTCGGCCAGCCCGGCGCGGATCCGGTCGCGGACCGCGCGGACGCCGTCGACGAGCGCGGTCGCCAGCGGGGTGCGGGTCAGCACCTCGACCGCGTACTGCTGGACGTTTTCGGTGAGCAGCCCGCTGATCTGGGCCAGGGGGTCGCTTCTCCAGCGCCCGGTGTCCGGGTCGATGGAGAAGTCGATGCGCTGGGCGGCCAGTGCCGGGTCCTCGATCCGGAAGGTCAGGGCCAGCTGGACGGTGACGTCCTGGAAGTCGGCCGTGCGGGCATGGAACAGCAGCGGCAGCTCGCGGTCGTCCACCGGGACCTCCGACACGACCGCGGTCAGCGGCCGGTACCAGAAGGACAGCCCGACGCCGTCGTGCGCGAGCTTGCCGCGGCGGTAGTGGCGGATGTGGACGGTCGGGGCGCCGCGCAGGTGCCGGAACCCGAAGCGGCGGTCGATGTCGGCCATGGAGTCCTCCTCTTATCGTCGAGGTGACGATATGCGGTGGACTCGCTAATCGTCAAGCTGACGATTAGAGTGGTGGCATGGGTCACCCGCCGTTCGCCGTCACCGTCGACCTCGTCGTGCTCACCCTGACCGGGGAGGAGCTGTGCGCGCTGGTGGTGCGCCGCGGCGTCGAGCCGTACCGGGGGGAGTGGGCGCTGCCCGGCGGGTTCGTCCGGGAGGACGAGGACCTGGCGGACGCGGCGCGCCGGGAACTGGCGGAGGAGACGGGACTGGCGCCGGGGTCGGTCCACATCGAACAGCTCGCCGGCTACGGCGCCCCGGACCGCGACCCGCGCATGCGGGTGGTGACGGTGGCGTACCTGGCGCTGGCCCCGGACCTGCCGGTGCCGCGCGCGGGCACGGACGCGGCGGAGGCCCGCTGGGCGCCGGTGCGGACGTTGCGGGCCGAGCACCTGGCGTTCGACCACGACCGCATCCTCGCCGACGGCCTCGAGCGCGCCCGCGCGAAGCTGGAGTACTCGCCCTTGGCCACGGCGTTCTGCCCGCCGGAGTTCACGGTCGCGGAGCTGCGCCGGGTGTACGAGGTGGTCTGGGACACCCGCCTCGACCCGCGCAACTTCCACCGCAAGGTGACGGGCGCGGACGGCCTGCTGGAGCCGACGGGCCGGACGACCACCCGCGACGGCGGCCGCCCGGCCCAGCTCTACCGGCGGGGCGAGGCGGACCTGCTGTACCCGCCGATGCTGCGCGGCTGAGCCGGGTTTCCTTGCTAGGTTGGCAGCATGGGGTTCTGGGGGAGACGGAAGAAGAAGCCGGACCTGACCGAGTGGCGGGTCACGGCACTGGAGCCGATCGAGCCGGTCGCGCACTGGGGCTTCGCCGCGGACACGGCCGACAGCTGGGTGACGGGCCAGCTCCTCCTGCTGCCCGACGGGGTGCTGGTCCGGCGTTACGGCGGCTCCCGCTACGGCGGCGGGGAGACGACGTACCAGTACGGCGCTTGGGAGCTGGTGACGTGGTGGCCGGGAATCACCGGCCGCGACGAGGCGATCGGCGCGCTGCGCGGTGCGGGCTACGACCTGTACGAACCGGACCCGGTGCCGCCCGGGGAGCGGACGGCGGGGCCGTTCCCGGGGGCGCCGGATCCGGCTACGCCGATCTGACCCGGGCGGCGCGGGTCATCGGGGTGCGGGCGGCGGGGCTGTTCCCGGGCCCGGCCGCGCTGACCTGACCTGACCTGACCCGGGCGGCGCGGATCACCGGGACCGCACCGCCCGGAACCACAGCGTGAACTCCGTCTTCTGCGGCACCAGCCGGTACCGCGGCAGCACCCCGGGCCCGCACGAAGCCGACCCGAGCCCGTGCTGTGCCACATCCAGCGTCAGGTGCACCAGCTCACCCGGCACCAGATCGTCCGTGTGCCGCGCCGCCTCCAGCTCCGCCGCCGTCCAGCGGCGGGCCGTGAAGTCGAAGACCGGGTCGCCGTCGACCTGGATGCCGTGGCCGTCCGGGGCCGTCAGGCGGGCCCAGCGGACCGCCGTCCGGTTGCCGTTCTCCTGCGGGAACACGTACGGCGTCTGCAGACCGTCGACGCTGCGGGAAAACCGGCCGATCCGGGCCGCCTGGCGGCTGTCCGGGTACGCCTCGCCCGGGCCGCCGCCGAACCACTCGGCCGCGCCGAACGCGCCCGGGACCGCCATCGTCAGCCCGAGCCGGGGGAGCGTGCCGGGGAACTCGCCGTCCGGGGTCACCGCCACCCGCAGCCGCAGGCGGTCGTCGAACGCCGTCCACGTGTAGTCGGCCAGCAGGCCGGACGGCAGCGCCGGCGGCGCCACCCGGGTGCGCACCACCAGTTCCTCGCCGTCGGCGTCGACCGCGATCACCCGGTGCTGCATCCGGTGCAGGCCCGCCTCACGCCACTGGTCGGCGTCCGGCCGCCCGGCGAACGTGCCCCGGTCGTTGTCGGTCGTCGCGCGCCAGACGTCCAGCCGCGGCCCGTGCACCGCGTGCTCGCCGAGCGAGGTCAGGACACCGGTCGCCGGGTCGAACGCACCGGCGCCCAGCACCAGCCGGCCGCCGGTGCGGAACACCGGCCCGCGCGGCGGCAGCGGCGCCGCGGCGGGCGCCGCCGACACCGGCAGCTGGCCCCAGCCGACGACGTGCCCGGCCGGGGCCCACGCCGTCGCCGAGGCCAGCGCCGCCGACACGGTCAGCCACGACTCGCCGCCCGTCGCGGGCAGCACGGGCAGCGGCACCGACACGCTCTGTCCGGAAGGGACGGACGGCACGTCGAGAACCCCTTGCGCCACCGTGATTCCCTCGTCCTCCAGCGTCCAGGTGAACGTGAGGTGCGCGGTGGTCACGAAGTCGTGGTGGTTGCGCACCACGATCCCGGACGCGCCGGCCGAGATCCGCACCGGCTCGATGATCTTCGCGAACTCGGCCAGCGACGGCGACGGCGTCCGGTCGGGGAAGAGCAGGCCGTCGATGACGAAGTTGCCGTCGTGGATCGGCTCGCCGAAGTCCCCGCCGTAGGCGAAGTGCTCGTCGGCGGCCAGGCCGTGGTCGATCCACTCCCAGACGAACCCGCCCTGGCAGTTCG
Source organism: Amycolatopsis vancoresmycina (assembly GCF_000716785.1). Classification (GTDB taxonomy): domain Bacteria; phylum Actinomycetota; class Actinomycetes; order Mycobacteriales; family Pseudonocardiaceae; genus Amycolatopsis; species Amycolatopsis vancoresmycina. The sequence goes on along the minus strand of NZ_JNYY01000001.1, from coordinate 738,098 downwards.
GGTACCGCTCGAACAGCTCGCGGTACTCCAGCAGGCCGCCGGGTCCGTTGCCCATCGCGTGCCCGTACTCGCACAGCACGAACGGCAGATCCCGCCGTCGCGCGTTGTCGTCCTCGCGGCGGCCGATCCGCTCGACCTCCTCGTGCGTGGCGTACATCCGGCTGTGGACGTCCACGTAGGCGCATTCGTGATCGCCCTCGTAGTGGATCGGCCGCGTCGGGTCGCGGTGGCGCACCCAATCGGCCATCCGCGCCAGATTTTCGCCGGTGTGGCTTTCGTTGCCCAGGGACCAGAGGATCACGCTGGGCCGGTTCTTGTCCCGCTCGACCGTGCGCCGCATCCGGTCGAGGTAGGCATCCGCCCAGATCGGGTCGCTGCTGGGGTTGCCCGCCCAGCCCAGCGGCTCGAACCCGTGCGTCTCGAGGTCGCACTCGTCGATCACCCACAGGCCGTGGGTGTCGCACAGCTCGAGGAACGCCGGATCCGGCGGGTAGTGGCTGGTCCGGACGGCGTTGACGTTGTGCCGCTTCATCAGCAGCACGTCGGCCAGCGCGGTCTCCGGCGACACCACGCGCCCGGTGCGCGGGTCGTGCTCGTGGCGGTTCACCCCGCGCAGCAGCAGCCGGCGGCCGTTGACCTTGAGCTGCCCGTCCTCGATGGACACCGTCCGGAACCCGATCCGCACCGGCACCCGCTCGGCTACGGTCGACAGTATCCCGTCGTACAACCTGGGAGTCTCCGCGGTCCACGGCTCGACCGGCAGCGCGAGCGGCTCCCCGGCCGGGTGCCCGGCGATTTCGAGCTCGGGGATGTCCAGCACGACATCCGGGCCGGTCTCGACCTGGACCGTGCCGAGGCCGGTCGTGTGGTCGTAGTCCGCGCGGACCCAGTAGTCGCCGATGCCGCCGTCCGGGCGGGCGAGCAGGGTGACGCCGCGGAAGATCCCGGACAGCCACCACATGTCCTGGTCCTCGAGGTAACTGCCGGCCGACCACTGGTGCACGCGCACCGCGAGGACGTTGCCGTGCGGCCGCAGCAGCGGCCCGACCTCGAACTCCGCCGGCAGCCGGCTGCCCCGCGTGACGCCGAGTTCGGTGCCGTTGAGCCAGATCCGGCCGCACGAGTCGATCCCGTCGAAGCGCAGCAGCGCGGACCCGGCGGGCCAGTCCGCGGGCAGGTCGAACCGTAGCCGGTGGTCCCCGGTCGGGTTGTCCGACGGCACGTGCGGCGGGTCGACCGGGAAGGGGTAGCGCACGTTCGTGTAGGCGGGCCGGCCGTGGCCGTGCAGCTGCCACAGCGACGGCACCGGCAGCTCGTCCCAGGCCGAGTCGTCGAAGTCGTCGCCCTCGATCCCCGCCGGCGCGGCCGCGAGGCCGGGCGAAAGCCGGAACCGCCACGTGCCGTTCAGCGACAGGGCCGGCGCGTCGGAGGTGAAGGCCGCGCGCGCGGGGACGGATCCCCGGCCGGGACCGGGGTCTTCGAGGTACGGCATGAGGTCCTTTCCACGGCGGCCGTGAACGTTCCCGTGAACGTTCACGGCCCCTCGGCAGTGTGCGCGGCGGGAGGACGGGGTGTCAAGCAGTCAGGCGGATTCGCGCAGGTGGAGGCGAGCGCGGACGACCAGCTCGCCGGGTTCGAGCGGCTCGGCACCGGTCACGAGCCGGGCCGCCTGCTCGACGGCCAGCGCGCCGACCGCGCGGGTGTCGACGGCGACGCTGGAGAGCTCCGGCTCGACCAGGGTGCCGAGCGCGAGCCCGTCGAACCCGATCACGGCGAGGTCGGCGGGCAGGCGCAGGCCGAACCGGCGGGCCTCGCGCAGGGCGCCGATCGCCATCACGTCGTTGAACGCGAACAGGGCGGTGACGTCGGGGTGGGCGGCGAGCAGCGTGGCCAGCGCCGCGCCGCCGCCGTCGACGCTCTGCGCGCCGCCGGCGATCCAGCCGGGGTGCACGGAGATCCCGCACTCGGCGGCGGCCCGCAGGAACCACTGCCGCCGGACGCTCGGGGTGGGCCGGCCGTCGAGCATCCCGATCCGCCGGTGCCCGCGCGCGACGAGGTGGGCGACGGCCTCGCGGACGCCGTCCTCGCCGTCGATCCCGATGCCGCTGAACCGCGGGGTGCGCGGCTCCCGGCCGATCAGCACGACCGGGATGCCGGCGGTGAGGCGGTCGAGGTCCTCGTCGGACCGGCCGAAGTACCCGGCGACCGCGTCGACCTGGGCGCCGATCACCCGCAGGGTGGCCAGCTCCTGCTCGGGGTCGTCGGTGGTGTCGTAGACGACGACGTGCCAGCCGCGGGTCCGGGCCGCCGCCAGCGCCCCGGAGGCGACCTCGGTGAAGAACGGGTTGAGCAGGTCCGGCACGACGAGCCCGATGGTGGTGGTCTCGGGCCGGACCAGGCCGCGGGCGAAGCGGCTGGGCCGGTAGCCCAGCTCGCGGGCGGCGTCGAGGACGCGCTGCTTGGTCGAGCCGTCGATCTCGGCCTTGTCGTTCAGCGCCCGCGACACCGTCTGCCGCGAAACCCCGGCCGAGCGGGCGACGTCGTGGATCGTCACCCGCCGGGGTTCCGTGCTGCTCGAAGACACGCGTCGAGTATGCCCGCCCGCGGCCGGGGCGCTAGCCGGCCGGGGTGCGTTCGCGGCGTTTCGCCACGAAGCGCCAGCCCACCGCCAGGATCACCGCGAGGACCGGGATCGAGGAGAACGCGATCTTCTCGGCGCCGTCCGAGAAGCCCATCAGCACCACCACCAGGGCCAGGAACACCAGGGTCGCCCAGCCGCTGTAGGGCGCCCACGGCATCCGGTACGACGGCCGCTCCAGCTCGCCGCGCAGGGCGGCCTGCCGCAGCCGCAGCTGGCAGAAGATCAGCGTCGCCCAGGTGGTGATCACGCCGAGCGACGCGATCGCGATGGCGATGTCGAACGCCTCCTTCGGCACCAGGTAGTTCAGCACCACGCCGAGCACGTAGGCCACCGACGTGAACAGGATGCCGCCGTAGGGCACGTGCCGGCGGCTCATCCGGCTGACGAACGACGGCGCCTCGCCCTGCTCGGCCAGCGAGCGCAGGATGCGGCCGGTGGAGTAGAGGCCGGAGTTGACGCTGGACAGCGCCGCGGTCAGGACCACGGCGTTCATCACGTCGCCGATGCCCGGGATGCCGAGCCTGCTGAACACGGTGACGAACGGGCTCTCGTCGCCGCTGTAGAACGGCCACGGCAGCAGCATCGCCAGCAGCAGCACCGAACCGACGTAGAACACGCCGATCCGCCAGACCACGCCGTTGATCGCCTTCGGCAGCACCTTGCGGGCGTCCTTCGTCTCGCCCGCCGCGATGCCGACCACCTCGATGGCCGAGTAGGCGAAGATGACCGCCTGCAGCGTCATCAGCGCGACGCCGATGCCGGCCGGGAACAGTCCACTGTGCCCGGTCAGGTTGTGCGCGCCGGCGGAGCTGCCGCCGATGTCCGCGCTCGTCAGCACCAGGCCGGCGCCGACGACCAGGAACACGACGATGGCCAGCACCTTGACCACCGAGAACCAGAACTCCAGCTCGCCGAACACCTTGACCGACAGCAGGTTCACCGCCAGCAGCACACCCAGCGCGATCAGCGCGGTGACCCACTGCGGCACGTCCGGCAGCCACTTGTGGACGTAGATGGCGACCGCGGTGATCTCGGCGATCCCGGTCATCGCCCAGTTCACCCAGTACATCCAGCCGGAGGCGAACCCGGCCCACGGGCCGATGAACTTCCGCGCGTAGGTGACGAAGCTGCCGGAGCTGGGCTCGTGCAGGACGAGCTCGCCGAGCGCGCGCATCACGAAGTAGGCGGCGATTCCGCAGATCGCGTAGGAGAAGACCAGCGACGGGCCGACCTGGTGGAGCTTGCCGCCGGCGCCGAGGAACAGCCCGACGCCGATCGCGCCGCCGATGGCGATCATCTGCACCTGGCGGTTGCCCAGTGCTTTCGAATAGCTTTCACCTTTTTCGGTGAGCAGCGAGGAATCCATGGTTGCCAGACGCTAGAGCGATGTGCGGCGGGTCACCAAGCAGGCTAAGGAAGACTTAAGGTGTGCGGGAAATCACGGCCGGGGGTGCGCGCCGACCGGTCCGGGCGGCCTTCTACGCTACGGCCCGTGGATCTCGCGGCGCTGCTGGACCGGATAGCCGACGACGTCGCGCCGGAGATCGGCCGCGGCGCCGTCGCCGGCTACATTCCCGCGCTGGCCAGGGTGGAACCGGGCCGGTTCGGCATGGCGGTGGCCGAAGTGGACGGTGCGCTGCACGGCGTCGGCGACTGGCAGCACCCGTTCTCGGTGCAGAGCATGTCCAAAGTGTTCACCCTCGCGCTGGCGCTCGCCCGCGGCGACGGCGTGTGGGCGCGCGTCGGCCGCGAACCGTCGGGTGACCCGTTCAATTCGCTGGTGCAGCTGGAACACGAGGACGGCATCCCGCGGAACCCGTTCATCAACGCGGGCGCGCTGGTGGTCACCGACGAGCTCGCCCGCCACGGCGACGCGGCCGAGGCGCTGCTGGCCTTCGTGCGGCAGGAGAGCGGCCGCCAGGAGATCGCGGTGGAACCGGAGGTGGCGGCCTCGGAGGCGGCGCACGCCGACCGCAACCGCGCACTGGCCTACTTCATGGCGTCCTACGGCAACATGCGCCACCCGGTGCCGTCGGTGCTGGACCAGTACGTCAGGCAGTGTTCGATCGCGATGAGCTGCGCGGACGTGGCCCGCTCGGCGTTGTTCCTGGCCCGCCACGGCCTCCGCAACGACGGCTCGCGCCTGCTGGGCCTGAGCGCGGCGAAGCGGATCAACGCGGTGATGCTGACCTGCGGAACGTACGACGCGGCGGGCGAGTTCGCGTACCGGGTCGGGTTGCCGGGCAAGAGCGGCGTGGGCGGGGGCATCGTGGCGATCGTGCCGGGCCGGTGTGCCGTCTGCGTGTGGAGCCCGGGGCTGGACGCGCGCGGCAACTCGGTCGCGGGGGTGGCGGCGCTCGACCGCTTCACGACGCTGACCGGCTGGTCGATCTTCTGACTCAGCCGGATTCGGTCCGGACGGGCAGGGCCGCAGCCAGGGTGTCGAAGTAGCGCTGGTCCTGCCAGCGGCGCCGGTCGCCGATCACGTAGAGCCGGCGCTTCGCCCGCGAGACCGCCACGTTGAGCAGGTTGGGCTTGGCCGCGGCCCACCGGCGCGCACCCTCCTTGGCCGGATCGCTGCCGAGCACGATCACGACCACGTCGGCTTCCTGGCCCTGCACGGTGTGGACCGTGCCTACCTCGATCGCGCCGGCTCGCTGCCGCACGACGCGCTGGGCGCCGCGGACCACGTCCCGGAACGGGCTGATCACCCGGATTGCGCCCGGGTCGACGTCGAGGGCGACGAGCTCGTCGAGCAGCCGTCCGAGCTCGGCCCCTTCGGCAGGGACCCAATGCTTCTCGGAGTGGGTCGCCGGGACGTCGATCCACTCGTCACGGCCCGGGAACGGCGGGCGCTCGCCGGTGCCGTAGACCATGAGCTCCCCGCCGTAAGCGATCCGGTTCGAGACCTCGAACATCAGCCGATCACACCGGCGGTGCACGCGAAGGGGTGCACCCACCCAGGTCGCCCCGTCACCCACCGGATCGGGCAAGGCGGTGCCGAACCGGTTGAGGCGGTCCGCCACCCGCTGCGCCGAGGTCGCGTCCGGCAGCCATTCATCGGCGACGCGGTATCGCGTGAGCAGGGCGGTCTGGGCGGTCGTCGGCAGCGTCACGATCGGTTCCAGCTGCTGCGGATCACCGACGAGCACGGTCCGCCGGGCCCGCCAGATGCCTCCGGCCGTCTGCTGGGGCGTGGCTTGGCCGGCTTCGTCGACGAACAGCCACCCGAGCGCTTCGGGACCGAGCCGGCCGAAAAGCCGCGGAAGGGAGGCGAACGTCGTCGAGATGACCGGGACAACCAGGAAAAGCGTCTGCCAGACCGCCAGCAGCGTGTCATCCCGGAGGGTCGGGTTGCCGCTGAGCACCGCTTCGGCCGCGGTGAGGTTGTCGCGCATCGGCGCACCCGCGCCGAGCACGAAGGCCTTGTGCAGGCGGAGGGCTTCGAGCGTGACCCGGTTGCGGGCGGTGGTGAACTCGGAGTCGGCCCAGGGCGCGCACAGCTGGAAGGCGTCGTCCCCGGCGAACGCCGCGGGATCGGGGACGTGGCCCGGCCAACGGCGGTGCGCGGTGGCGATGAAGGAGACGACCTTGTCCAGCTCGAACCGGGCCGAGTCGAGCCGGCCGCCGGCGTTGCGGAGCCGGGCGTCGAGGGCGGAGCCTTCCTCGGCCAGGCGGCGAAGTGCGGCCGCCCACTGGTCCAGCACCCGCGCCGCGTCGTCACGCCGGCGGCGGAGCCGATCGTGCTCGGCGTGCCACGCGCGTCCTGCCCGGAACAGCGTCGAGACCGAAACCCAGAATCCGGGTTTGTCCGCGCGATGATCCCGGTGGACCGCCGTCGCGTGGTGGAGCACGGCCGCGGCGGCTGCGTGCCCGCGCTGCGATTCCGCGACCCGCCGGCCCCAGTCCGCATGCTGATGCTGCAGCTGCGTGAAAGCTCCTTCGGCTTCGCGCAGGCAGGCCTCCAGCCCGGGACGATCCTTCAAGGCCCGCGCGACCTGCTCGCGTTCGGCGGCCAACCGGGTGCACGTTGCCTCGGCGTCGCGGAAACGCCGGACCGCCGTCGCCCAGTCGTCGACCGCGCCGGGCTGATCCCGGGCCGCGCGCAGGATCCGTTGCAGACCCGGGATGTCCGGCTGTGCGGCGGAGTCGTCGGTCTGCACCGTTTCCCGGCCCCACCAGAACCGTTTGGCGAACTGGCCGCAGTTCTTCCGGTTGCCCAGTGTGGCGGCGAGCAGGCCCCAGGCCGGCTTGCCGAGCACGTGGGAAGCCAGGTCGCGGAAGTAGTCGACCGCGACCGCGGCCTCTTCGGCGCCGCCGATCGCATCGATGCCGGGTATCTCCGCGGTCACGTTCGCGGCCGCCTTGTTCCCGGAGGTGGCCACGAGGATCTCCGCGCCGGTCACGGCCGGCGAGACGCGTCGGACGGACGCCGAGAACCGTTCGGTGATCTTGACCCGCTCGAGCTCGCCGGAGAACGCGTCGGCCGGCGTGGCCAGCCCGGCGAGCGATTCGGCCCGCTGGACCAGCACGGCGGCGATCACGTCGCGGAGCAAGGTGGTCTTGCCGGTGCCCGGCGGGCCGTTGACGGCGAACAGACCGCCGCCCGAATCGAACTCGGCCAGGATTCGGTCGACCGCGAACTGCTGGCTCAGCACCAGTGGCCGAGCCGGGTCGCCGGGCCAGCGCCCGAGCGGCAGCCGGGCGGGCGCGACCGCCTCGAGCACGGCGCCGGGTGTGGTGCGGACGTCGACCCGGGCGTGGACCGGCACCGAGCCGGAGTCGGCGAGGAAGCCGCGAAGCCCGGTACCGAGGTCGCCGGTTCGCACGGCCTTGGCGATCTTCGCGAGGTCGGGCACGTAAAAGCTGTTCAGGAACGTGCTGTCGCGCGCGTCGGCGGCGTCCCTGACCCGCACCTTCGTGCACTGCACGCGGATGCCCCGTGGATCGAGCGCGCCGTCGACGCCCAGTGCTGAGGCCAGTTCCGCGGTGAACTCGTGCACCGCGTCCGCGGTGAGGTCGAACCGCGGGCGGGCACCGGGGCCGGGCTCGGCCGCCGGTTCTCCCGCCCTCTTCTTCGGGGTCAGCAGCTTCGCAGCGAAGGTGCCGGCCACCGCCCCGGCGATGCCTCCGACAACCGGGCCGGCCACCGAGGTGACCGCGGTGGCCGCGGCCGTGGTGACTGCCGCACCCGTCGCCTTGGCCCCCGCTCCGGCTGCTTCGCGCGCAGCTTCCTTCGCGTGTTCGCCAAGCGCATGCATCGCCTTGCCCGCCGTGGAACCGCTTCGGGGTTCGCGGGAAGGCGGTGCGAGCCGGTCCAAACCGTCAGCGAACCCGCGCTCTTCGGCTTCGAATCCGTCGAGCCAGTCGGCGTCCGGGCCCTCGCGGCTCAGCCGGCCCAGGGCCCACGCGCACGCGGAGAGGATGCCCGAGCCCTCGACCAGGAAGCCGTCGGCGTCCACCGTGAACGCGAACAGCGCCGCCTGGCCCGAACTGCGTCCATCCGCAGGCGTGGTGTCGTCGCCGAACGCCCGGGCCAGCGTGTCCCGGATCGCCGTCAGCTCGTACAGACCACCGTAAACGGTGAACTGCCAAGCCAGCGCCGTCGGCAGCGGGCGAGCCCTGAGCGGGTGATTTTCCGACCACGGGGTCTGCTCCCGCGGGTCGAGGTCGAACACGAGCTGGTCGGCTCCGGGGCCGCCGCGCCGGTCGATCTTGGGGACGGTGGCCGGGCTGAGCGTCTCGACCGCACGCCAGAACTCGACCGTGCGCGCACGACTGTCCCCCTGCATGAGCCCCCTCACGTCTGTGGCAGGTGTCACTGTACGCCAGCGTCGTCACAGCGGGTCACCGACCGGGTGACCCGCCCCGGTATCCGGCTCAGCGCAGGTAGTTGTAGACGCTGGCGCGCGAGATCCCGAGCAGGTCGGTCACCGCGGGCACCGCGTTCTTCACCTCCAGGAACCCGCGCGCCTTCAACGTCCGCACCAGGTCCTTCTTCCCGGACGGCGGCAGGCTGCGCGGGGTGTGACCGCGCTCGGTCGCGTAGTCCTCGACCAGTGCGCGCAGCTCGTCGGCCGTCCGGGCGCGCAGGGACTCCGCCAGCGGTGCCGGCTCGTCGGTGCGGGCCAGCCTGGTCAGCGCCCGGGCCGCCGGGCCGAGCAAGGACACGTCGAGGTTGAGGCACAGGGCCGCGACGTACTCGCCCGCCGAATTGCGGAGGCCGATCGAGGTGCTCTTCGCCGGGCGGCCGTCCGGGAAGCGGTTCGGGTAGTTCTGCAGCACGTCCGGGAAGTCCGGGTCCGCGATCCTCGCCAGGCCCAGCTCGGTGGCCGGGTCGCCGACCGCCCGGCCCGACAGGCCGCCTTCGATCGCGCGCACCGCGTGGGCCGGGTCGCGCAGGTCGTGCAGCACCACCTCGCACAGGCCCGGGAACATCCGGCCGATCGCGTGGGCGATCTTCTCCGCCTCGCGCAGCAGCAGCTCGTCCTCGGTCATCCGATCAGCTCCCGCAGCGTGTCCGGCGCCTTCAGGCCGGAGCCGGTCAGCACGACGACCGTCGTTTCGCCGGGCCGGATGGCGCCCCGCGCGCGGAACACGTCGATGGCCGCGGCGGCCGTGGCGCTGGTCGGCTCCGCGTAGAGGCCGAGGGACGCCAGGCGGCGGGCGGCCGCGGCGATGGCGTCCTCCTCGATCGCCGCCGTGTCGCCGCCCGAGCGCCGGATCGCCGCGAGCACCTCGGGCAGCCGCACCGGATGGCGGATCGCCGTTCCCTCGGCGACGGTCGGGGCGAACGGCGGCGGCTGCCGGTCGTGGCAGGCCGCGTCGATCGGGGAGCAGTTGCGCGGCTGGGCGACGAGCAGGCGCGGCCGCCGCCCGATCGACCCCGCGGCCAGCAGCTCCCCGAACCCGAGGTCGCAGCCCAGCACGATGCTGCCCGCCCCGGCCACCGTGACGACGGCGTCCGGCGCGCGGAACCCGAGGTCCTCCCACAGCTCGTAGGCCAGCGTCTTGGTGCCCTGCAGGAAGAACGGGTGCCAGTTGTGGCTGGCGTAGGTCGTGTGCGCCGAACGGCGGACGGCCTCCGCGGCGGTGTCGTCGCGGGTGCCCGGCACCAGTTCGACGGCCGCGCCGTACGCGCGGGTCTGCAGCACCTTCGCCGGCGATGTCCCCTCGGGGGCCAGGACGGTCGCCGCGATGCCGGCCGCGGCGCTGTAGGCCGCGACCGACGAGCCGCCGTTGCCCGAGCTGTCCTCCAGCAGTTCGCGCACCCCGGCGCCGGCCAGCGCGGAGACCATGACGCTGGAACCGCGGTCCTTGAAGCTGCCGGTCGGGCTGAACCATTCGAGCTTGAACCGGACGTCGGTGCCGTCCCAGGCGCGGGGGACGAGCGGGGTGCAGCCTTCGCCGAGCGACACCGGGCGGAGGTCGCCGGGCAGCGCGGCCCGGTAGCGCCACAGGGACCGGACGCCGGTGTCGACGTCGTCCGGGCGCAGGCCCGGCAGCGGTGCGACGGTCAGCGGAGTGCCGTCGTCGCCGCGCCAGCGCCGGGGATCACCGGGGTACCGCTGCCCCGAGCGCTCGTCGGTGTACCAGTACTCCACCGCCACCTCCGTGTCTGGACGAACAGTCGAAGTCTAGACGCACTGTCTAGTGCTACTCGCTGGTACGCGAAATGTCTTCAGCTTCTTCTCAGGAAAAGCTTGTAACGCGGAGGCGGAAAATTTCGATCACCGCCGCCCGGGCTGCGCCGGCCGGACCACCGAAGGTGGGCGGCCGAATACCGGAGGTCGTCCCGGCCGCCGCGGCCGGGTGCCCCGTTCGTGGTCCGTGAGCACCGGGAACCCCGGTGCCGTCCCCATCCATTGTGGACTCGCGGCCGGGTGGCAGGCCGGTCCGCGTATTCTTCGGCCGATTCTTCCGGTCGCCCGGAAAAGCGGCGAGAAATCAACATCTGAAACCGGGGAAGAGGTGTCGGGGTCCATCTGCGAAGAGAGCTGTTCCGGATAGCGGGTTTACCATCCGGATACGCGGCGGTGGCCTTCCGGAAACGCGGCACCCGCCGGTCGATGTGGTCCGGACCGATCAACCGGACCGCGTCCACCAGGCGGGATGGCTTGCGCCGTCCGGCGGTGCGGGCCGGGTGGACCACGGCGCGGAACCGGTACGGGTGGCCGGCCACGGCAATCGCGTCCCGCCGGCCGGGTGTCCGAACGTGACGGCGGCGTTAAATTCTTGCGCTGCCGGCCTGGTCCGCCGCGAATTTTCTGAACAGCGGCGATGAAATCGCGGTGGGTTGTTGACGGCACGGAAGGAACCCGCTTAAGTACTCCCCGTTACCCTTCACCCTTTCGTGCGTAGCGGGAGTTCCCATGCGTCTCTCGAAACACGACTCCGCGCCGGCCGGGCTGGTCGTCGCCGTGTCGCCGCTGCGCCGGCCGTCGGCGCGCGGGGTCGCCGCCGCCGCGCGCGGCGGCGGGCTCGGGGTGCTCGACCTGACCGGCGGCGGCGCCGCGGCCGCGGAAGAGCTCGCGCTCCTGGGGGAATGGGACGTCCCGGCGTTCGGGGTGCGGCTGGCCCAGCCGGCGGACCTGCCCGACGCGGTGACCACCGTGCTGCTGACCGAAGACGCCCCCTGCGTGGCACGGGACTTCCCGGGCCGGTGGGTGCTGGCCGAGGTGACCTCCCGCGCGGCGGCCGCACGAGCGGTCGGCGGCGGCGCGCACGGCCTGATCGCCCGCGGCCACGAGTGCGGCGGACCGGCCGGGGAACTGAGCACCTTCGTGCTGCTGCAGGCCCTCCTGGCCGACGACACGCTCGGCGTCCCGGTGTGGGCGGCGGGCGGCATCGGGCCGCACACCGCCGCGGCCGCGATCGCGGGCGGCGCGGCCGGCGTCCTCGTCGACACGCAGCTCGCCCTGCTGCCCGAAGCCGAACTGCCGGCCACGCTCACCGCCGCCCTCACCGGTCTCGACGGTTCGGAAACGACCGTCGTCGACGGCGTCCGCGTGCTGGCGCGCCGCGGCACCGAGCCGGTCGAAGCGGGCCAGGACGTCTTCCTCGCCACCCGGTTCCGCGACCGCTGGGGCACCGTGACCGCGGCGGTCCGCGGCCTGGCCGACGCCGTCGGCGAAGCCCTGCGCGTGCCGGACGCCGTCCTCGGCCCGGGCAGCGCGGGCAGCCGCGCGCTCGGCACCGCGCTGCCCGTCGCGCAGGGACCGATGACCCGGGTCAGCGACCAGCCGGCCTTCGCGGCCGAAGTCGCCGCGGGCGGGGCGCTGCCGTTCATCGCACTGGCCCTGTCCGGCCCCGAGCAGACCCGCGACGTCCTGGAGCGGACCCGCGAAGCCGTCGGCGGCGCGCCTTGGGGCGTCGGAGTCCTCGGGTTCGCCGCCGACGACGTCAAGACCGCGCAGCTGGCGGTGATCCGCGAGCTGCGGCCGACCCACGCGATCATCGCCGGCGGCCGCCCGGCCCAGGCCGCGGCCCTGGAGGACGCCGGCATCAGCACGTTCCTGCACGTGCCGTCACCGGGCCTGCTGAAGCAGTTCCTCGAGGCGGGCGCGCGCAAGTTCGTGTTCGAAGGCTCCGAGTGCGGCGGGCACGTCGGCCCGCGCACCAGTTTCCCGTTGTGGGAGGCGCAGCTCGGCGTGCTCGGCGACTTCCTCGCGGCGACCCCGGCCGCGGCTGCCGAGCTGCAGCTGCTGTTCGCCGGCGGCGTTCACGACGAACGTTCGGCCGCGATGGTGGCCGCCCTCGCCGCGCCGGTGGCCGCGCGGGGCGCGGCGATCGGGGTGCTGATGGGCACCGCCTACCTCTTCACCCGCGAAGCCGTCGATGCCGGTGCCGTGCTCCCGCTGTTCCAGCGCCGGCTCCTGGCCGCCGAGCACACCGACCTCCTCGAAACCGCGCCCGGCCACGCCACCCGCTGCGTGCGCAGCCCGTTCACCGAGGAGTACGCCGCGATCAAGGCGGACCTCGCCGAGCGCGGCGTGCCGAGCCGCGACGCGTGGGAGCAGCTGGAAACGCTCAACGTCGGGCGGCTTCGCCTGGCGAGCAAGGGGATCGAGCGCGTCGGCGCCGAGCTGCGGGACGTCGGCGAAGACCGCCAGCTGGCCGAAGGCATGTTCATGGCCGGCGAGGTGGCGGTGCTGCGCTCGGCCGTCACGACGATCGCCGACCTGCACCACGCCGTCGGCGAAGGCGCGAACGCATTCCTGCGGGCACGCGCCGCCGGATTCGCGCTCACGACCCCGGAGCCGCCCGCGCCCGCGCCGCTGGACATCGCGATCGTCGGCATGGCCTGCATGTTCCCGCAGGCCCCGGACCTGGCCGCGTTCTGGGCGAACATCCTGGCCGGCGCCGACGCGGTCACCGAGGTGCCGCCGCAGCGCTGGGACACCTCGCTGTACTACGACCCGGACGGCCAGGGGGAGAAGACGCCGTCCCGCTGGGGCGGGTTCCTCCCGGAAATCGGCTTCGACCCGCTGCAGTACGGCATCCCGCCGTCGTCGCTGGCCAGCATCGAGCCCGTGCAGCTGCTGGCACTGGAGGCCGCGCACCGGGCGCTGGCCGACGCCGGGTACGCCGACCGGCCGTTCGACCGGGCGCGGACGTCGGTGGTGTTCGGCGCCGAGGCGGGCAGCGACCTGTCGAACGCGATGACCCTGCGGACCGTGCTGCCGTCCTACATGGGCGAACTACCGTCCGAGCTGGCCGAACGGCTGCCGCGGATCACCGAAGACTCCTTCCCCGGCGTGCTCGCCAACGTCATCGCCGGGCGGATCGCCAACCGGCTCGACCTGGGCGGGGCCAACTACACCGTCGACGCCGCGTGTGCGTCCTCCCTGACCGCGGTCGACGTCGCCTGCAAGGAACTGACCGCCGGCACCAGCGACCTCGTCCTCTGCGGCGGCGCCGACCTGCACAACGGCATCAACGACTACCTCCTGTTCGCCTCCGCGCACGCCCTCTCGCCGACCGGCCGGTCGGCCACGTTCGACAGCGCGGCCGACGGCATCGCGCTCGGCGAAGGCGTCGCGTGCCTCGCGCTCAAGCGCCTCGCCGACGCCGAACGCGACGGCGACCGCGTGTACGCGGTGATCAAGGGCGTCGGCGCGGCTTCGGACGGCCGCGCGCTCGGCCTCACCGCACCGCGGCCCGAAGGCCAGCACACCGCGTTGACCCGCGCCTACCGCAACGCCGGCGTCTCGCCCGCGCGCGTCGGGCTCGTCGAGGCGCACGGCACCGGCACGGTCGTCGGCGACCGGACCGAACTCGGGACCCTGACGAAGGTGTTCACCGAGGCCGGCGCCGCGCCGGGCGGATGCACGGTCGGCTCGGTGAAGTCCCAGATCGGGCACACCAAGTGCGCCGCGGGCCTGGCCGGGCTGATCAAGACCGCGCTGGCGCTGCACACCGGCGTCAAACCGCCGACGCTGCACCTTACGTCGCCGAACCCGGCGTGGGATCCGGAGACGAGCCCGTTCGTGTTCCAGTCGGCGGCGCAGCCGTGGACCGCGCCGCCGGCGGAGCGGCTCGCCGGGGTCAGCGCGTTCGGCTTCGGCGGCACGAACTTCCACGTGGTGCTCGGCGCGCACCCCGGGGTGCCGCCCGCGCAGGCGGCGGACGAGTGGCCCGCGGAGCTGTTCACCTTCACCACCGAAGCCGCGGCGCGGGCCGTGCTGGAACTGGCCACCGACGTCCCGGCCGGCCGGGCGCCGTGGCGGCTGCGCGACCTGGCCCTCGGCGCGTCCCGGCGGGCCGAAGCGGCGGGCGGGCGGATCCGGCTCGCCGTCGTCGCGTCCACTGTGGACGAGCTGGCCGAGCTGCTGCGGACGGCGCTGGCCGGGGACGACGCGCCGGGCGTGTACCGCGCCGGCCCGGCGGAGCCCGGCGAGGTCGCGGTGCTGTTCCCCGGCCAGGGCAGCCAGCGGCCGGGCATGTTCGCCGAGCTGTTCGTCACTTTCCCCGAGCTGCAGCGGTACCTGCGCCTCGACCCGCCCACGGCCGGGGTCGTGTTCGGCCCGGCGGTGTTCGGGGAACCGGCGCGGCAGGCGCAGGCCGGGCGCGTCACCGACACCCGCGTCGCCCAGCCCGCGCTCGGCCTCACCGGCCTGGCGGCGTTCCGGTTGCTGACCCGCGCCGGCGTCCGGCCCGCGATGCTCGGCGGCCACAGCTACGGCGAACTGACGGCGCTGGCCGCCGCGGGCGCGCTGACCCCGGAAGCCCTGCTGCACGCCAGCCACGCCCGGGCCGGCGCGATGGCCGGCGCGGTGCCATCGGACGACCCCGGCGCGATGGCCGCGGTCTCCGCGGGCGCCGCGGAGACCGGGAAGGTGCTCGCCGACGCCGGGCTCGCCACCGTCGTCCTGGCCAACCACAACTCGCCGCAGCAGACGGTCATCTCCGGGCCCACCGCCGACGTCGAGACCGCCGTCGGGCACCTGCGGGCCGCCGGGCTCGGCGCGAAACGCCTCCAGGTCGCGTGCGCGTTCCACAGCTCTCTGGTGGCACCGGCGGGGGAGGCGTTCGGCCGCGCGCTCGAGGCGATCGGCGTCGTGCGGCCCGCCGTCCCGGTGTACGCCAACCGGACGGCAGGCCCCTACCCGCCGGACCCGGACGCCATCCGCGGCGAGCTGGCCGCCCAGCTGGGCGCGCCGGTCCGGTTCGTCGAGCAGGTCGAGGCGATGTACGCGGCCGGTGCGCGGGTCTTCGTCGAGGCCGGGCCGGGTGCGGTCCTGGCCAAGCAGGTCGCCGCGATCCTCGGCGACCGTCCGCATCGGACGGTCGGCTTCGAACAGCCGGGCCGCCGCGGCCTGCCCGGCTTCCTCGGCGCGCTGGCGCAGCTGGCGGTGTCCGGAGTGGACGTCGGGACCGGCTGGCTGTTCCGCGGCCGCGACGCGGTCGACGCGTCGGCGGCCGAACGGCCGACGCGTCCCGGGTGGACGGTCGACGGGCACCTGCTGCGCGCCGCGGACGGCACGATCCCGGCCGGCGCCCTGCGCCCGGCCGAGCGGATCACCCTCGGCGTTTCGCCCGGGCCGGAGCCGGTTTCGTCGGAGGCGATGGTCGCGGACTTCCTGCGCACGAGCCGCGAGATGATCGCGGCCCAGCGTGACGTGCTCCTCGGCTTCTTCGGCGCGGACGCCCCGGCGCCGGTGCGAGCCGCGATCCCGGCGCCGCAGGTCGTCGTGGCCCCGGCCCCGCCGGAAGTCACCGTGGGCCGGTCCGTGCTGGCGACCGTGGTCGAGGTGATCGGGGAGCGGACCGGGTACCCGGTGGAGATGATCGAGCCGGACCTCGATCTGGAAGCCGACCTGAGCGTGGATTCGATCAAGCGTGCGGAGATCGCGGGCGAGCTGGCGGCCCGGCTGGGGCTCGCCGGCGGTGACGTCGAGGAGTTCGCGAAGGCCCGGACGGCCGCGGCGATCGTCGAGCTGATCGGCGGTGCGGAGCCCGCCGCGGCCGTCGTGCCGGTGCTGGCGACCGTGGTCGAGGTGATCGGGGAGCGGACCGGGTACCCGGCAGAGATGATCGAGCCGGACCTCGATCTGGAAGCCGACCTGAGCATCGACTCGATCAAGCGCGCCGAGATCGCCGGCGAACTGACCGTCCGCCTGGGGACCGGCGACGTCGAAGAGCTGGCCAAGGCCCGGACGGCGGCGGGGATCGCCGAGCTGCTGGGCAACGGCGAACCGGGCTCCGGCGAACCGCGGCCGGTGCCGGGCGAGCCCGAACCGGTGATCGTCGCGCCGAAGCGGTACCTCATGACCGAGGTCGCGCTCGCGCCCGCCGGTGTCCCCACCATCGCGGGCCGCCGGTTCCTGGTCGTCGGTTCCGGCGCGGGGGACGTCCGCGCCGCACTCGAGACCCACGGCGCCGAGGCCGAGACCGGTGCGGAGGTCCGGCCCGGGTTCGACGGGTACCTTTTCCTCGACCCCGTCCTGCCGGCCGCCTTCCGGCGCTACCAGGACGCCCTCGGGAGCCACCCCCGGTGGCTGCTCAGCGCCGGACCGGCCGAAGGTCTGCGCGGGTTCCACCGGAGTCTCGCCCGCGAGTACCCGGACACCCTCGTCCGGGTCGTCGAAGGCGCGGACGCGGCCGCCCTCGTGGCCGAGCTGTCCACAGCGGACCGCGAGCCGGTCGTCGTCCACCGCGGAGGCGTCAGGCACGGCATCGAACCGGCCGAGGAGGACCTCGGCCCGCTCGCCCGCAGCGGCGCGGGCCCGGCGGGCGACGGCGCCGCCGAGGCCGCCGCGATCGGCCTGGACCGCGACTCGGTCGTCCTGCTCGTCGGCGGCGCCAAGGGCATCACCGCCCGGTTCGCCGCCACCCTCGCCGGTGCCGCCCGCTGCCGCGTCGAACTGCTCGGCCGGACGCCGGTGCCTGCCGCCCAGGACGAACACCCGCACGCCCGGACCGCCAAGGACCTCCGCGCCGCGCTCGTCGCCAGCGGGCTGAAGAACCCGGCCGAGATCGAACGGACGGTCCGCCGGATCCAGGGCGAACGCGAGGTCCGGCAGACCCTGCGGACGCTGGGCGAACTCGGCAGCCCGGCCCGCTACCAGTCGGTCGACATGCTCGACGCCGAAGCCGTGCACCGCGCGGTCAAGGAGATCCACGCCGAGTACGGCCGCCTCGACGGCATCGTCTACGCGGCCGGCGTGATCGAGGACAAGCTCGTCGCCGACAAGACGGCGGAGTCGTTCGAGCGCGTCTACGGCACGAAGGTCGACGGCGCCCGCACCCTCCTCGAAGCGACCGCCGACCTGCCCGACGAGCCGAAGTTCGTGGTCCTCTTCGGCAGCATCGCCGCCACCCTCGGCAACCGCGGCCAGTCGGACTACGCCGCCGCGAACGACGCCCTCGAAGCGCTCGGCGGCCGGTGGCCGGCCGGGCGCTCGGTGACCGTCCACTGGGGACCGTGGGCCCCGACCGGCGACCACGACGGTATGGTGACCCCCGAGCTGATGCGCGACTACGCCCGCCGCGGCATCGCCCTCATCGACCCCGAAGAAGGCACTCTCGGCCTGCTGCGCGAGCTGGCGTGGGGTCGTCCGGGCACCGCCGCCGTCGTCCACACCGCGTCCGGGTGGTGACGGACGTGCGCGTGGCGATCGTCGGGATGTCGGTGCTGTTGCCCGGCGCGCCGGACCTGGCGGCCTACTGGCGCAACCTCGTCGGCGGCGTCGACGCGATCACCGAAGTGCCGCCGGAGAAGTGGGACCACGCGCACTACGCGCCGGACGAGCAGCGCCGGGCCGACCGCGTCTATTGCCGGCGCGGCGGGTTCGTCGACGAACTGGCCGAAGTGGACGTCACCGGCTTCGGGATCATGCCGAACTCCGTGCCCGCCACCGAGCCCGACCAGCTGATCGCGCTGCGCGTGGCGGCGCAGGCCGTCGCCGACGCGGGCGGCCCGGACCGGCTGCCCGCCGACCGGGCGAAGGTCGGTGTCGTGCTCGGCCGCGGCGGCTACCTGACACCCGGGCTGGTCCGCCTCGACCAGCGCGTCCGCACCGCGACCCAGCTCGTCCGCACCCTCGGCGAGCTGCTGCCGGACCTGGACGCCGACCGGCTCGACGCGGTCCGCCGCGCCTTCACCGACCAGCTCGGCCCGGAGGCGCCCGAGTCCGCGATCGGGCTGGTGCCCAACCTGGCCGCGTCCCGGCTGGCCAACCGCCTCGACCTGCGCGGCCCGGCGTACACCGTGGACGCCGCCTGCGCGTCCTCGCTGATCGCGGTCGACCACGCCGTGCGCGAGCTGGCCACCGGCCGGTGCGACGTCGTCCTCGCCGGCGGGGTGCACCACTGCCACGACATCACCTTCTGGAGCGTGTTCACGCAGCTCGGCGCGCTGTCGCCGACCGAGCGGATCCGGCCGTTCCACCGCGACGCCGACGGTGTGCTGATCGGCGAGGGCACCGGGGTCGTCGTCCTCAAACGCCTCGCCGACGCCCAGCGCGACGGCGACCGCGTGTACGCCGTGATCACCGGCACCGGCGTCGCCTCCGACGGGCGGACGGCCAGCCTGGCCAGCCCCGACTCCGGCGGCCAGGTCCGGGCGGTCCGCCAGGCGTGGGCCGCGGCGGGCCTGGACCCGGCCGCCCCGGACTCGATCGGCCTGCTGGAGGCGCACGGCACCGCGACCCCGGCCGGCGACGCGGCGGAGCTCGCCACCCTCTCCGAGGTCTTCGGGGCGCAGGGGAGCGCGGTGCTCGGCTCGGTCAAGTCGATGATCGGCCACACGATGCCCGCGGCCGGCGTCGCGGGGCTCGTCAAGGCGGCCTTGGCCGTGCACCACGGCGTCCTGCTGCCCACCCTGCACTGCGACGACCCGCACCCGGCGCTCGCGTCCACCCGGTTCTCCCCTTTGGACAGTGCAAGGCCGTGGGACGCGCCGGTGCGCCGCGCCGGGGTCAACGCGTTCGGGTTCGGCGGGATCAACGCCCACGTCGTGCTGGAGCAGGCGCCGGGCCGCGCGAAGCCGGTCGCGGTGCGCGAGCCCGAACGCGTGCTGCGGCTCGCCGCGCCGACCCTCGACGCGCTGCGGGAGGCGTTCGACCGGCCCGGCCACCGGGAAACCGGCGACGGCCCGGTCCGGCTCGGCGTCGTCGACCCGACGGAGAAACGGCTGGCCCTCGCCCGCAAGGCCCTGGCGCGGGGCCGGGCCTGGCGCGGCCGCAACGACGTCTGGTTCGCCGACCGCCCCCTGCTCGGGCCGGGCGGCGGCAAGATCGTCTTCCTCTTCCCCGGCCTGGAATCGGAGCTCACGCTCGACTGCGGCGACATCGCCCGCCACTTCGGGCTGCCGTGGCAGCACGCGGACGTCGAGGTCGGCGACGTCGGACGGCAGGGCGCCGCGGTGTTCGAGCTGGGCAGGCTCCTGCACGCCGCCCTCGGCAGGCTCGGCGTGACGCCGGACGCCGTCGCCGGGCACAGCCTGGGCGAATGGACGGCGATGGCCGTCGCCGGTGTCTACGCCGAAGCCGAGGTCGACGCCTTCCTCGCCGGGTTCGACCCGGACAGCCTCGTCGTGCCCGGGCTCGCCTTCGCCGCGATCGGCGCGCCCGCGCCGCGCGTCGCCGAGGAGCTGGCCGGGCGCGCGGACGTCGTGCTCTCCCACGACAACTCCCCGAACCAGGCCATGGTCTGCGGCCCGGAGGCGGCGGTCGGCGCGCTCGTGCAGCGGTTCCGGGACGCCGGGACCGTGGCGCAGGTGCTGCCCTTCCGGTCCGGTTTCCACACCCCGATGCTGCGGCCGTACCTGGACCCGATCCGCGCGGCGGCCGGGCGCTTCACCCTGCACCCGCCCGTCCTGCCGCTCTGGTCGGCGACCACGGTGTCGGAGTACCCGGCGGGCGAGGCCGACGTCCGCGAGCTGTTCGTGCGGCACCTCCTGGAGCCGGTCCGGTTCCGCCCGCTGGTGCAGGCACTGCACGCGGCCGGGTTCCGCGCGTTCGTCCAGGCCGGTGCCGGGCAGCTGGGCTCGCTGGTCGGCGACACCCTGCACGGCGAGGAGCACCTGGTCGTGGCGGCCCACTCGGCGCACCGGCCCGGGCTCGCGCAGCTGCGCCGGGTCGCCACCGCGTTGTGGGTGGACGGCCTGGACGTCGACTTCGCCCGCCTCCCCGGCGAGCGCCCGGCGACGCCCAAGGCCGTCAAGCTCGACCTCGGCGGCCGCCTGATCTCCCTCGACGACCAGGTGCGGGCGCGGATCGCCCTGCCCGCCGGCCGGTCCACAGTGGACGATCTGGCCGCGAAGGGCCCGCTGGCCGCGGAGTTCGCCGCCCTGCTGGCCGACACCGCCGACCTGGCCTCCACTGTGCTCGCCGGACCGGCCCGGCGGCGGCCACCCCCGCGGAAGCTCGACACCACGCTGACCGTGTCGCTCGACGCGATGCCGTACCTGCTCGACCACTGCTTCTTCAAGCAGCCACCCCAGGCCGACCCGGGCGACCGCTGGCCGGTCGTCCCGGCCACCACGGTGATCGACCACCTGATGCGCTTCGCCGAACAGGCCGCGCCCGGCCGGCACGCGGTCGCGGTGCACGACGTCCGGCTCTCCCAGTGGATCACCGCGGTCCCGCCGGTCACCGTGCCGGTCCGCGTCCGGCCGCAGGGCCCGGACCGGGTGTCCGCCGCCCTCGCCGGGTACTCCCAGGCTGTCGTCGAGCTGGCCCCGGCGTACCCGGCGGCGGCGCCGGCGCCGTGGCGGTTCCCGGCGTCGGCCGAGCGGGTGCCCGAGACCACCGCGGCGCAGCTGTACGACGAGCGCTGGATGTTCCACGGTCCGCGCTTCCAGGGGGTCACCGAGCTGACCGCGGTCGGCGAACGGCACGTGCGGGCCGTGCTCACCACGCCGCCCGCGCCCGGCGCGCTGCTCGACAACGTCGGCCAGGTGCTCGGCTACTGGATCATGTCCCGGCTGCCCGAACGGACCACCGTGTTCCCGGTCGCCATGCGCGAAATCCGGTTCCACGGCGCGCACCCGGCGCCGGGGGAGCGCCTGGAGTGCCTGGTCCGGATCACCGGCCTGACGGACGAGTTCCTCGACGCCGACATGCAGCTCGTCCACGACGGCCGGGTCTGGGCCGAGTTCACCGGCTGGCGCGACCGGCGGTTCGACAGCACCGCGCACATCCGCCAGGCCGACCGCACCCCCGAGCGTTCGACGCTGTCGCACGAACAGCCGGGCGGCTGGGCGCTGGTGCACGAGCAGTGGCCGGACCTGGCCACGCGCGAGCTGATCATGCGCAACTACCTCGCCGGCCCCGAGCGGGACGCCTACGACCGCCGTCCGCCGCGCGGGCGCCGCCAGTGGCTGCTCGGGCGGATCGCGGCGAAGGACGCTGTCCGCCAGTTCCTCTGGGCCCGCGGCGAGGCCGAGATGTTTCCCGCCGAGCTGCGCATCGGCAACGACGACGCCGGCTGCCCGTTCGCCATCGGCGCCTACGGCCGTGACCTGCCGGAGCTGACGATCTCGGTGGCCCACCGGGCCGAGGCCGGGGTGGCGATCGCCCGCCACGGCCCCTGCGGGATCGACGTCGAGGAGGTCGGGCCGCGCTCGCAGTCCACTGTGGAGGCTGCGCTGGGGCCGGGCGAACTGGCGCTGTTCGCGAGCCTGCCCGGCGATCCGGAACGCTGGTTCGCCCGGTTCTGGACGGCCAAGGAGGCCGTCGCGAAGCGGCTCGGCACCGGTCTGCGCGGTGAGCCCCGCGACTTCGAGGTCGTCGCGGCGGCCCCGGACGCGCTCACCGTCCGGGCCCGCGCGCACGAGTACCGCGTGTGCTGCACCGACGTCGAGAACCCGCCCGGAGCGCCGCCGCGCCACTACGTCGTCGCCTGGACCGAAGAGACGAAGGAGACCACCGGATGAGCATCGAGACCACGGCGACCGAAGCGGCGACCGTCCTCGCGGCGCTGGCCGGGATGCTGCGCGAGCTGCTCGAAGAGTACGGCCTGGACGACGCCGAGATCACCATGGAGACGACCTTCCACGACGACCTCGAGCTGGAGAGCGTCGACCTGGTGGCGCTGTCCGGGCAGCTGCGCGAGCACTACGGCGACCGCGTCAACTTCGCCGCCTTCATCGCCGAACGCGACTTGGACGAGATCATCGCGCTGACCGTGGGCGAGCTCGTCCGGTACATCGTCGCGTCGCTGCGGGCGACCGCGTGAGCCGGATCCGCGCGGGTGAGCTGGACGTGCACGTCCAGCGGCTCACCCCGGACGCGCCGCTGGACGGCGACGCGCCGGTCGTCGTGTGCGTCCACGGCCTGCTCACCGACAGCCTCGCCAGCTACTACTTCACCCTCGGCCCGGACTTCGCCGCGCGCGGGCTCGACGTGCTGATGTACGACCTGCGCGGGCACGGCCGGACGACCCGCCCGGCGTCCGGCTACCACCTGGAGCGGTTCGTCGACGACCTCGTCGCGGTCCTCGACGCGTGCGAAGTCACCCGGCCGGTGCACGTCGTCGGCAACTCGTTCGGCGCTTCGGTGGCGTTCGGGCTGGCCGCCGCCCGGCCCGACCGGGTGGCGAGCGTCGTCGTGATCGAGGGCGAGCCCCCGACCGCGGAGTGGACCGGGCACATGGCCGACGGCCTGGCCGACGCCAAGGCCCGGCTGGCGATCGACGAGGTGATCGGCTGGATCGCCGACCACCACGGCGCGCACACCGCCCGGCTGTCCAAGGCCGCGAACCGCATCCTGCAGACCACCACGATCGCCGAGGACATCCCGCGCAGCGCGACGATCGCCGCGGACCTCTCGGCGGTGCGCTGCCCGGTGTTCGCCATCTTCGGCGGCGACTCGGGCCTGGCCGCCCAGGTGCCGCACTTCGAGACGCACCTGGCGGGCTGCCGCACCGTCGTGCTGCCCGACCAGGGGCACTCGGTGCTGGTCGAGCGGACCGCCGAGGTCACCGAGCTGATCTTCGGGTGGGTCCGCGACACCGCGCGCACGCAGGCCCGGGTGCGGTAGTGGCCCGGTTCCTCTTCGTCGTCCCGCCCCTGACCGGGCACGTCAACCCGGCCGCCGGGGTGGCGGCCGAGCTGGCCGCACGCGGCCACGAGGTCGCCTGGGCCGGGCACCCCGAGCTGCTGTGGCAGCTGGCCGGGCCGGACGCGCTGGTGTTCTCGTGCGCCCTGCCGGCGGACGCGCCGGAGCGGCCCGCCGGGCTCAAGGGCCCGGCGGCGCTGCGGTTCCTGTGGCAGGACTTCCTGGTCCCGCTCGCCGACGCGATGGCGCCCGGCGTGGCCGCGGCCCTCGACGCGTTCCAGCCGCACGTCGTCGTCGCCGACCAGCAGGCCCTGGCCGGCGGGCTGCTCGCCGAAGCGCACGGCCTGCCGTGGGTGACGTCGGCGACGACGTCGGCCGAGCTGGTCGACCCCCTCGCCGGGATGCCGAAAGTCGGCGAGTGGGTCGCCTCGCTGCTCGACGGGCTGCGCGCCCGGATCGCCGGCGGCCGGGGCACGGCCGACCCCCGGTTCTCCCCGCACGGCGTCCTGGCGTTCACCACCCGCGAGCTGCTCGGCGCGGCCGCCCTGCCGCCCCGCGTCCGGCTCGTGGGCCCGGCGCTCGGCGCGCGTCCGTCCACAACGGACTTCCCGTGGGAGTGGCTCGACCCGCTGCGGCCGGCGGTCCTGGTGTCCCTCGGCACCGCGAACACGGCCGCGGGCGCCGGGTTCCTGGCCGCGACGGCGGCGGCGTTCGCCGGGCTGCCGGCGCGGGCCGTGATCGCCGACCCCGGCGGCGTGCTGGGCGAGGTCCCGCCGAACGTCCTGGTGCGGCGGCAGGTCCCGCAGGTGCCGTTGCTCGCGCGGGTGGACGCGGTGCTGTGCCACGCGGGCCACAACACGGTCTGCGAAACCCTGTGGCACGGCCTCCCGCTGGTGGTCGCCCCGATCCGCGACGACCAGCCGATCGTGGCGGGCCAGGTGGTGGCGGCCGGTGCGGGCCTCCGGCTGCGGTTCGGCCGCGCGGACGCCCCGCGCATCGCGGCGGCGGTCGAGGAGGTGCTGACGGAACCGGCGTACCGGCGGGCGGCCGAGACGATCGCCGCGTCCTTCCACGCGGCGGGCGGCAGCGCGGCGGCCGCGGGTCACCTGGAGCAGCTCGCGCTCGAAAGCCTGGCCCACCTGGCTCCGGCAAAGCCTTGACCTGCAGTGCGCAGGGGGTTCGAACCCCGGCCCGGCGTCACCGGAACGGGTGGCTATCCACAGTGGACTCAGCGCACTAGCTTGGAAGGCCGAGCCAGGAGGTGCGGATGACGGCCACCGCGGAGGCCACCCCCGGTGCGGCGGTCCCGCCCGCCCTGAGCCGCGGGCGGGTCAACGCCGTGTTCGGCGCCGTGCTGCTCGGCATGCTGCTGGCCGCGCTGGACCAGACCATCGTCGGGACCGCGCTGCCCACCATCGTCGGCGACCTCGGCGGGGCCGGGCACCTGTCCTGGGTGGTGACGTCCTACCTGCTCGCCGAGACGATCATGACCGTGGTCGTCGGCAAGCTCGGCGACCTGTTCGGCCGCAAACTGCTGTTCCAGCTGTCGGTGATCGTGTTCGGCATCGGCTCGTTCTGCGCCGGGTTCGCCGGCAGCATGGTCTGGCTGATCGTCTGGCGCGCGGTGCAGGGCCTCGGCGGCGGCGGGCTGATGGTCACCTCGACCGCGCTGATCGCCGACGTCGTGCCGCTGCGCGAGCGCGGCAAGTACCAGGGCGTCCTCGGGTCGGTGTTCGGCGTGGTCACCGTGGCCGGCCCGATGCTCGGCGGCTTCTTCGTCGACCACCTGTCCTGGCGCTGGGCGTTCTACGTCAACATCCCGCTGGTCGTGGTGGTGCTGGTGGTGGCGTCCTCGGCGATGCCGAACGCGCGCGCCGCGGTCAAACCGGTCATCGACTACCTCGGCATCCTGCTGATCGGCCTCGCCGCGACCGGACTGACGCTGGTCACGAGCTGGGGCGGCACGCAGTACGCGTGGGGCTCGCCGGTGATCATCGGGATGGCGGCCGGTTCGCTGGTGCTGCTGGCCGCGTTCGTCTTCACCGAGCTGCGCGCGAAGGAGCCGATGCTGCCGATGCGGCTGTTCCGCAACCCGGTGTTCACGGTCGGCGGGATCATGAGCTTCGTCGTCGGCTTCGCGATGCTCGGCGCGTTGTCGTACCTGCCGACGTACATGCAGTACGTCCAGGGCACGTCCGCGACGACGTCGGGCGTGCGGCTGCTGCCGATGGTGCTGGCGCTGCTCGTCGCGTCGATCGCCGCGGGCAACGCGGTGAGCCGCACCGGGCGCTACAAGATCTTCCCCCTGGCCGGGGCCGCGGGCATGACGATCGGGCTCTACCTGCTGTCGCGGCTGGACACCGACACCGGGTTCTGGGAGGCGTCGGCGTACATGGCGGTGCTGGGCCTGGGCATCGGGCTCGGCATGCAGGTGCTGACCATCGCCGTGCAGAACACCGTCGACTACGCCGACCTCGGCGTCGCGACCTCGGGCGTGACGTTCCTGCGGTCGATCGGCAGCTCGTTCGGCGCGGCGATCTTCGGCACGGTGTACGCGAACCAGCTGACGCCGAAGCTGGCCGCGGCGGTGCCGCCGGGCATCGATTCGCGGGTGGTCCAGGTGCCGACCGCGCTGCACGCCCTGCCGGAAGCGGTGTCGGCGCCGGTGATCAAGGCCTACAGCGACTCGCTGCACGTGGTGTTCCTCGCCGCGGCCCCGGTCGGCCTGGTGGCCCTGGTCCTGGCGTTCTTCCTCAAGGAGGTCCCGCTGCGCGACACGGCCCGCGCGGCGGCCCCGGACCTCGGCGACGGCTTCGCGATGCCGGAGGCCCGCACCGGCGACCGCGAGCTGGAACGCGCGGTCGCGACGCTGTTCTTCCGCGAGCGCCGCCAGGTGGCGCCGTCGATCATCGAGCGGGCCGGCGGCGACCTCGACGAGGGTGGCATCTGGTGCCTGCTGCAGGTCCACCTGCGAGAACGCCGTGGAACGCCCGCCACGCTGCGGGCGATCGGCGCGTACTTCGGCGTCCCGGCGCAGGTCCTGGAACCGGCGTTCAACCGCCTGGAGCTGACGGGCCACCTGAGCTACACCCGCGACGGCTGGGCGCTGACCGCCGCGGGCCGCGCGGAGTTCGGGAAGGTGGTGCAGGCCTGGCACGACTGGCTGGCCGACCGCCTCGGCGACTGGGGCACGGGCAACCGCGCCGAGCTGGACGCGGCCATCGGGCGGGTGGCGGCCCGGCTGATGGACCAGAGCGCGGAGTCGCGG
The DNA here is from genome assembly GCF_000716785.1 of Amycolatopsis vancoresmycina. Taxonomy (GTDB): domain Bacteria; phylum Actinomycetota; class Actinomycetes; order Mycobacteriales; family Pseudonocardiaceae; genus Amycolatopsis; species Amycolatopsis vancoresmycina. Next base: position 711,685 of record NZ_JNYY01000001.1, on the reverse strand, counting down.
ACGCACGGCCGCCACGCGCTCGCCGGCGCCTGACGGCCCTGGTCAGCGGCGCCAGAAGTCGTGCGGGGTCCGGCCCGGCCGGAAACCGCACGACTCCACCAACGCCGCCGCTTCCGTGAAGCCGTGCCCGACCAGGCCCGGCTCGTGCGCGTCGCTGCCGAACGTCACCGCTTCGCCACCCTCCTGGAACCACCACCGCACCACCTCGCCCGGCAGCGGGACCTTCGTGTTCACCTCCAGCGCCCGGCCGCTCGCCCGCAAGGCGCGCAGCACCGTCCGGAACTCCTCCTCGAACTCGCCCACCTCGAACGGCGGGCCCTCCGCCGGCCACGAGCGCAGCGCGTAGTCGATGTGGGCGAGCACCGCGAAGCCGGCCGTCGACTCGGCCAGGCCCAGCACCTCGCCGAGGTAGGCCCGCAGCACCTCGCCCGGCGGCCGGTCCGAGACCAGCGTCAGCTCGTGGTGGTGCTCACCGCCGGGCAGGGAGTGCACCGAGCCGAGCACGCGGTCGAAGTCGTGGGCCGCCAGCAGGGCGTCGGCCCGCGGCCGGTGCCAATGCGGCTCGCTGAGCTCCACCCCGGACAGGATCCGCAGCCCGGGGAACCGCGCGCGGCACTCCTCGACGCACGCCAGGTACCCGGCCACGTCCAGCTCGGGTGGTTCAAGCACGCCGTCCGGGCGCAGGCGCACCCGGAAGTGGCCGGGCAGCAGTGGCCGGACCGGCTCGGGGATCAGCCACGGCGTCAGGTCGGCGTGCTCGGTGAACGCCACCGACGGCAGGCCCAGCTCGATCGCCCGCTCGCACGAGCCGATCATCGACCCGGTGACGGTGTCCCATGACCATTCGGTGTGGACGTGACCGTCCGTCGGCAGGCTCACCAGCCCACCGTAGCGGCGAATTTCGGCTAGCGTCTTGTCCATGGCGGACAAGGCTGTGGAACTGGAGGTCGGCCCGCACACCGTGCGGATCTCCAACCCGGACCGGGTCTACTTCCCGGCCCGCGGCGAGACGAAGCTCGACCTGGTCAAGTACTACCTCTCGGTGGGCGACGGGATCGTCAACGCCCTGCGCGAACGTCCCTGCATGCTGCACCGGTTCCCGTCCGGTGTGGCGGGGGAGAAGGTGCACCAGAAGCGCGTGCCGAACGGGGCGCCGCCGTGGCTGGAGACCGTCCGGGTGACCTTTCCGCGCTATAACCGGCATGCCGATGAGCTGTGTGTCACCGAGCTCGCGCACGTCGTCTGGGCCGTGCAGATGTCCACTGTGGAGTTTCATCCGTGGAACTCGCGGCGGGCTGACACCGAGAAGCCAGATGAGTGGCGGATCGATCTCGATCCGATGCCGGAGTGTGGTTATGACCGGGTTCGGCGGGTCGCGCATGTTGCTCATGAGGTTCTTGATGAGCTTGGGGCGGTGGGGTGGCCGAAGACTTCGGGCGGGCGGGGGCTGCACATCTATGTTCGGATTGAGCCTCGGTGGGGTTTTGCCGATGTTCGGCGGGCGGCTCTTGCCTTTGCTCGTGAGGTTGAGCGGCGGGCTCCGGATGATGTCACCACCACCTGGTGGCGGAAGGATCGGGATCCGCGGTTGCTTTTTGTCGACTACAACCAGAATGCCCGGGATCATACGATTGCCAGTGCCTATTCGGTGCGGGGCAATCCCGAAGGGACGGTCTCCACGCCGGTTCGGTGGACGGAGATCGACGATGCCGAGCCGGGGGATTTCACCATTGCCACCGTTCCGGCGCGGTATGCCGAGGTGGGGGATCTTCATGCCGGGATCGATGATGCGGTGTTTTCGCTCGAGCCGCTGCTGGAGTGGGCCGATCGGGATGGGGTCGAGGAGCCGCCTGATTCCGATTGACTGATCTTCCGCAACCCCGAAGCCCCATTGTGACTACGGACGGCGGCGGTTTGTCAAGGCGGGAAAGCGTGCCTTGACAAACCGCCGCCGTCCGTGTTCTGGCTTCGGATCGGGGTTGCGGGGAGTCTGGGTTGTTCCCTGCCGGGGTCTCGCTGTCGTGCTCGGCTTGTCGTGAGTGGTACGGCTTGTTCTAACACGTCTTGCCACTCACGAGGTTTTAGCTCAGGCGCTCGATTATTGTTGCGTTGGCGAGGCCGCCCGCTTCGCACATTGTCTGGAGGCCGTAGCGGCCTCCTGTTTGCTCCAGTACCGACAGCAGTGTTGTTGCCAGCCTGGCTCCGCTGGCGCCCAGGGGGTGTCCTAGGGCTATTGCTCCGCCGTTGATGTTGACCTTTGCCGGGTCTGCTCCTGTTTCCTGCTGCCAGGCCAGTACTACGCTGGCGAATGCCTCGTTTACCTCGAATGCGTCGATGTCCGCTATGTTCAAGCCTGCTCGGGCCAGGACCTTGTGGGTGGCCGGGATGATGCCCGTCAGCATGAGCAGGGGGTCGTCGCCCGTTACCGCGAAACTGTGGATCCTCGCTCGGGGCTTGAGACCCAATGCTGCCGCCGTTTCGGTGCTGGTGATCAGGAGGGCTGCCGCGCCGTCGTTGATCGGTGAGGAGTTGCCTGCCGTGATGTGCCAGGGGAGGTTCGGGAATCGCTGCTCCCAGACGTCCGCGCGGAATGCCGGCTTCAGGCCCGCCAGGATCTCCGGGGTGGTGCCGGGGCGGACCGTCTCGTCGGTGGTGACGTCGATGAGCGCGCCGTCGGGGCCTGGGGCCTTCAGTGGGGCCACTTCGGCCGCGAACTTGCCGCCCGCCCATGCCTTTGCCGCGCGCTGGTGGCTTTGCGCGGAGAACTCGTCCAGCTGCGCTCGGGTCAGGCCCCACTTTGCCGCGATGAGTTCCGCGCTGATGCCCTGGGGGACCAGCCCGTCCGGGTAGCGCGCGGCGATCCGGGAGCCGAACGGGTCGCGGCCCGCCACCTGGCTGCCCATCGGGACCCGGCTCATCGACTCGACGCCCGAGGCGATCACGGCGTCGTACGCGCCTGCGATGACGCCCTGGGCCGCGAAGTGGATTGCCTGCTGGCTGCTGCCGCACTGGCGGTCGACGGTCACCGCCGGTACCGATTCCGGCAGGCCCGCCGCCAGGGCCGCCCAGCGTGCCGTGTTCATGCTCTGCTCGCCGATCTGGCCGACCGCTCCGCTGATCACGTCGTCGATGCGGGCCGGGTCGATGCCGGTGCGCTCGATCAGGGAACGCAGGGCGTGGGCGTGCAGGTCGACCGGGTGGACCCCGGCCAGGGTGCCGTTCGGCTTGCCCTTGCCGATCGGGGTTCGTACCGCGTCGACGATCACCGCGTCCGTCATGGCGTCTGCCTCCTCGCAGCTGGGGATACCTCCGGGTATACGCCCGGTGAGTTGGATTTCACAACTCAGGTGTTCGGCACGTCACAGGGCGTTGACGTGCTAGGTTGGATTTTCAATCCCGTGGAGGTGGCATGGTCCGGCGTGGTCGCGAGTGCTCAGTCGCCGAGGCGCTGGAGGTCGTCGGCGAGCGGTGGAGCCTGCTGGCCCTGCGCGAGATCATGCTGGGGGAACGGCGGTTCAACCAGATCGCCGAGAACACCGGCGCCAGCCGGGACATCCTGGCCGCGCGGCTGCGCAAGCTCGTCGACGCCGGTGTCCTCGAGAAGGTCCAGTACGAGGACCACCCGCCGCGGCACGAGTACCACCCGACCGAGGCCGGCCGGGCCCTGCAGCCGATCCTGCTCGGGCTGATGGCCTGGGGCGACAAGTACGTCCACCAGGGCGAACCGCCCACCCTCTGGCGCCACGCCTGCGGTGAACTGCTGGTCCCGGCCACCGTGTGCGCGCACTGCGGCGACCCGGTGAACGCCCCCGGCACCCACGCGGTCCGCCTCGGCGCCGTGCACTCCTGACCGAAGCCTCCTCGGCCTCCTCGCTCCCTGCGGGGAGGCCTTTTTGCTGCGCGCCCGTTGACTTGAGACCCACGTCACTGTAACTCTTGAACGAATCAGTGCAAGAACCTGACAGATGGCCGGTAAATCGAGGCAGCTGTCAGGAAGATTCCGGTTTCGCTCCGATGTCTCCCTCCCCCCCCGGATCAGAGGAACCGCATGAGAACGAAGCGAGTGCTGTCACCCGCGGCCGCCTTCGCCGCCCTGTCCCTGCTCCTGGCCACGCCCGCCACCCCGGCGAGCGCGGCACCCGCCGTCACCCCGGCCGCCTCGGCGACCTACACCGCCAGCAGCCAGCTCCCCGGCTATCCCGTCTCGAACGTCGGCGACGGGAACCAGGCCACCTACTGGGAGAGCGCGAACAACCAGTTCCCGCAGTGGGTCCAGGCCGACCTCGGCGCCCCGACGGACGTCGCGCAGCTGGTGCTCAAGCTGCCGACGGCGAACTGGGGTGCCCGTACCGAGACTTTCAGCGTCCAGGGCAGCACCGACGGGACGAGCTTCACCGACCTGAAGGCGTCGGCCGGGTACGTGTTCGACCCGGCCAGCGCCAACACGGTCACCGTGGCCGTCACCGGCAAGCCCCGGTACGTCCGGCTCAACGTCACCGCCAACACCGGCTGGCCCGCCGCGCAGCTGTCCGAGTTCGAGGTGCACGGCCCCGCCGGCGGGGACACCCAGCCGCCGTCGGCGCCCGGCAACCTCGCCTACTCCCAGCCCGCGAGTGGCCAGATCCGGCTCACCTGGTCGGCCTCGACCGACAACACCGGTGTCGCCGGCTACGACGTCTACGCGAACAACCAGCTGCGCGGCAGCGTCGCCGGGAACGTCCTGACCTACACCGACAACCAGCCCGACGGAACGACGGTTTCGTACTTCGTCCGCGCGAAGGACGCCGCGGGCAACCAGTCGGCGGACAGCAACACCGTGACGCGCACCGGCACGCAGGCGGGCACGAACCTGGCACTGGGCAAGCCCATCACGGCGTCCTCGACGGAGTGGACGTACGTGGCGGGCAACGCCAACGACGACTCCCTGACCACCTACTGGGAGGGTGGCGGCGGGACCTACCCGAACCTGCTGACCGTGGCACTGGGCGCGAACGCCGACCTCAACCAGGTCGTGGTCAAGCTCAACCCCGACCCCGCCTGGGGCCCGCGGACCCAGACGATCGCCGTCGAAGGCCGTGAGCAGAGCGCGGCCGCCTTCACCACGCTGGCCGCCGCGCAGACCTACAGCTTCAGCCCGGCGACCGGCAACACCGTGACGATCCCGCTCGGCGGCCGCGCCGCCGACGTCCGCCTGCGCGTCACCGCCAACTCCGGCGCGGGCGGCGGGCAGGCCGCCGAATTCCAGGTCTTCGGCGTCCCCGCGCCCAACCCGGACCTGACCGTCTCGGGCGTGTCGTGGTCGCCGCAGAACCCGGTCGAGACCGATGCGATCACGACGTCAGCGACCGTCCGCAACGCCGGGACCGCGGCCTCCGGCGCCACCAACGTCAACTTCTACCTCGGCACGACCAAGGTCGGCACGGCGAACGTCGGCGCCCTCGCGGCCGGCGCGTCGGCGACGGTGACGGCGAACATCGGCACCCGCGACGCGGGCAGCTACCAGCTGACCGCGAAGGTCGACGAGGCCAACGCCGTCATCGAGCAGAACGAGGCCAACAACTCCTACACCGCTTCGACGGCGCTGGTCGTCAGCCCGGTGCAGAGCTCCGACCTCGTCGCGGCGACGGTGTGGTCGCCGGGCAACCCGTCCGCGGGCAACGCGGTCACGTTCACCACGACCCTGCGCAACCAGGGCACCGTGGCGAGCGCGGGCGGCGCCCACGGCGTCACGGTGACGATCACCGACCAGAACGGGACCGTCGTCAAGACGCTCAGCGGCAGCTACACCGGAGCCATCGCGCCCGGCGCGACCGCCCCGCCGGTGACCGCCGGCACCTGGACCGCGGTCAACGGCCGGTACACCGTGAAGACGGTCGTCGCGAACGACGCCAACGAACTGCCGGTCAAGCAGGGCAACAACACCAGCACCCAGGCGCTGTTCGTCGGCCGGGGCGCCAACATGCCCTACGACCTGAACGAGGCCGAGGACGGCGTCCTCGCGGGCGGCGCGGCCGTGGCCGGGCCGAACCGCACGATCGGCGACCTCGCGGGCGAGGCGTCGGGCCGCAAGGCCGTCACGCTGAACTCGACCGGCTCCTCGGTGGAGTTCACCACCCGCGCGGCGACCAACACCCTCGTCACGCGGTTCTCCATCCCGGACTCCGCGGGCGGCGGCGGGATCAACGCCACGCTGAACGTCTACGTCGACGGCACGTTCCTCAAGGCCATCGACCTGACGTCGCACTACGCGTGGCTCTACGGCGCCGAGACCGGCCCGGGCAACTCGCCGGGCGCCGGCCCGCGGCACATCTACGACGAGGCGAGCACGCTGCTCGGCACGACCGTGCCCGCCGGGCACCGGATCAAGCTGCAGAAGGACGCGGCGAACACCACGAACTACGCGATCGACTTCGTCAGCTTCGAGCAGGCGACCGCGCAGGCCAACCCCGACCCGGCACACTTCGCGGTGCCCGCCGGGTTCACCCAGCAGGACGTGCAGAACGCCCTCGACAAGGTCCGGCAGGACACCACCCTCACCGGCGTCTACCTGCCGGCCGGGACCTACGCGCTGTCGAGCAAGCTGAACGTCTACGGCAAGGCCGTCACGGTCACCGGCGCCGGGCCGTGGTTCACGAAGTTCACCGCGCCTTCGGGCCAGGAGAACACCGACATCGGCATCGACGTCCAGTCGAGCGCGAACGGCTCGACGTTCAGCGGGTTCGCCGTGTTCGGCAACTACACCTCCCGCATCGACGGCCCCGGCAAGGTGTTCAACCTGACGAACGTCGCCGACCTGACGATCGACAACATCTGGGTCGAGCACCAGGTGGTCATGGTGTGGGGCACGAACGTGGACAACACCACGATCAAGAACTCCCGGATCCGCGACACCTTCGCCGACGGCGTCAACCTCACCAACGGCAGCACCGGCAACCACGTCGTCAACAACGAGGCCCGGTCCACCGGCGACGACAGCTTCGCGCTGTTCGCCGCCACGGACATCAACGCGGGCAACCAGTACGACAACGTGTTCGAGAACCTGACCGCGCTCACCCCGTGGCGCGCGGCCGGGCTGGCGGTCTACGGCGGGTACAACAACACCTTCCGCAACCTCTACATCGCGGACACGCTGACCTACTCGGCGATCACCATCAGCTCGCTCGACTTCGGCTACCCGTTCCTCGGGTTCGGGCCGCAGCCGACGACGGTCCAGAACGCCTCCCTGGTCCGGGACGGCGGCCACTTCTGGGGCCAGCAGACCTTCCCGGCGATCTGGCTGTTCTCCGCGTCGAAGGAGTTCCGCGGCATCCGGGTGTCCGATGTGGACATCCTGAGCCCGACCTACAGCGGCATCATGTTCCAGACCAAGTACGACGGCACCACGCCGGAGCACCCGGTCGAGGACACCGTGCTGGCGAACGTGTCGATCACCGGCGCCCACCGCAGCGGGGACGCCTTCGACGCGAAGTCCGGGATCGGGATCTGGGCCAACGAGCTGCCGGAACCGGGCCAGGGCCCGGCCGTCGGCTCGGCGACGTTCACCGGGCTCACGCTCGGCGACAACGACCAGGACATCCGCAACACGACGTCCACCTTCACCATCGTCCGCAACTGAAGCACCCCTCACGCGGGCCCGCCGGGAAGCCGTTCCCGGCGGGCCCGCCCCGTGCCAGGATGGCGCCGGAGGTGGTCGGCGTGCGGATCCTGGTCACGGGCGGAACCGGTCGGCTCGGCTCGGCGGTCGTAACGCGGCTGCGGGCGGCGGGGGAGGAGGTCCGCGTGCTCAGCCGGCGTCCCGGCCCGGACGTCGTCCGGGGCGACCTGCGGACCGGCCGCGGCATCGACAGCGCGGTGGCCGGGGCCGACGTGGTCGTCCACTGCGCCACCGACTACCTCGGGCGGGAAGCCGCGCTCGCCCGCACCCTGGTCGAGGCGGCGCGCTGGGCCGGGGCGCCGCACCTGGTCTACGTCTCGATCGTCGGCGTCGACCGCGTGCCGCTCGGCTACTACCGGGCCAAGCACGAAACCGAGGAGATCATCGCCGCCTCGGGGCTGCCGGCCACGATCCAGCGTGCCACCCAGTTCCACGGCCTGGTCCGCGGCCTGCTGGCGGGCGCGTCCCGGCTGCCCGTGGTGCCGGTACCGCGGATCTCGTTCCAGCCGGTGGACGTCCGGGACGTGGCCAGGCGGCTCGCGGACCTCGCACTGGCCGACCCGGCGGGCCGCGTGCCGGACTTCGGCGGGCCGGAGATCCTCCCGGCGGCGGAGCTGGCGGAGGCGGTCGGTGAGGCGAGCGGCCGGCGCCGCCGGATCGTGCCGGTGAACGTGCCGGGGGAGACGTTCCGGGCCTACGCCGGCGGCGGTCACCTGGCACCGGGTCACCGCGACGGGGAGACCACGTTCCGGCAGTACCTGGCCGAGCGAGTCGCTCACGGGACAGCGGTCCATCGCGAAGATTCTTGACCACCGCGCCGGAGAGGTCATATGTTTGGCGGGCTTCGCGGCCGTTTTCCGCCCACGCCGAACGGATGACCCATGCCGGAACTGCCTCTTCCGCCGTCGCGGCGGACCTTCCTCAAGCTCGGTGGCGCGGTCGGCGCCGGTGTTGCGCTGGGTGGCCTTCATCCCTTTACTGCCAACGCCGAGATCGTGCGACCGGCGGGTGAAGAGCTGGTCCCCGCAGGGCAGGCCACCACGCTGTGGTACCCGGCGCCCGCGAGTGAAGCCAAGATCATCCAGGAGGGCCTGCCGATCGGCAATGGTCGGATCGGTGCCCTCGTCGGTGGCGACCCCGCCGCCGACTTCCTCTACCTGGCCGACGCGTCGCTGTGGACCGGCGGCCCGAACGACGTCCTCCAGGACGACGGCCAGTTCCCCTACGAGACCGAGAAGTTCGGCACGCTCGGCCTGCTGGCGAAGCTGCGGATCGCGGTCCCGGCCCACACCGGCGTGACGGACTACCGGCGCACGCTCGACCTCAGCAACGGCCTGGTCGTGATCACCTACCGGTACCGGGGCGTGCAGTACCGCCGCGAGTACTTCGCGAGCCATCCCGACGACGTCGTGGTGATCCGGCTCAGCGGCGGGCCCGTCACCGGGTCGGTCTCGCTGGAGCCGACCCGCGGTGAGCCCGCGGCCGGCGCGGGCGCCTTCACCGGCGCGTTCGCCAACGGCCTGAAGTACGCGTGCACGGTGGCCGGCGGGACCACGTTCAGCGGGAGCGACGTCGTCATCGTCCTCAGCGGCGGCACGAACTACGTGCCCGACGCGGCGCGGAAGTTCCTCGACACCTCCCTCGACCCCCTGGCGCTCGCGAAGCGGAAGGCGGCCGCGGCCCTGGCCGCCGGCGGCGGTGCCCTGCGGGCCACGCACGTCGCCGACTACCGGCGGTGGTACGACCGGATGAGCGTCGACCTCGGCCAGTCGCCGCCGGCGAAGCGGGCGCTGGACACGTGGTCGCGGCTGGTCGCCCGCCACGACGACCCGGCGACGGCCGACCCGGAACTGGAGGCGAGCTACCTGCAGTTCGGCCGGTACCTCACGATCACCGGCTCGCGCGACGGTCTGCCCATGGGCCTGCAGGGCCTGTGGCAGAACAGCAACACCCCGGACTGGATGAGCGACTACCACACCGACATCAACGTCCAGATGAACTACTGGCTGGCCGACCGCGCGGCGCTGCCCGGGAGCTTCACTGCGCTGGCCGACTACTGCCTCGCGCAGCTTCCCGTGTGGACGGACACCACGAAACGGCTGTTCAACGACCCGCGCAACCGGTTCCGGAACACCAGCGGCCAGGTCGCGGGCTGGGCGGTCGCGTTCTCCACCAACATCTACGGCGGCTCCGGCTGGTGGTGGCACCCCGGCGGCAACGCCTGGCTGTGCAACTCGCTGTGGGACCACTACGCCTTCACCCAGGACAAGGCGTACCTCGCGCGGATCTACCCGCTGCTCAAGGGGGCGTGCGAGTTCTGGGCGGCGCGGCTGGTCCCAGCGACCGTCGACGGCCGCGAGGTGCTCGTCGACGACCACGACTGGTCGCCGGAGCACGGCCCGCAGGACACGCGCGGGATCACCTACGCGCAGGAAATCGTCTGGGACCTGTTCGAGCACTACCGCGAGGCGGTCGCGGTCCTCGGCCGCGACCGCGCGTACGGCGACCGGATCGGCGGGCTGCAGCAGCGGCTGTACCTGCCGAAGGTGAGCCCGAAGACCGGCTGGCTCGAGGAGTGGATGGCACCGGACAACCTCGGCGAAACCACCCACCGCCACCTGTCCCCGCTGATCGGGTTCTTCCCGGGCGACCGCATCGCCGCCGATACGGCACCGCCGGAGCTGCTCGACGGCGTGCGGGCGTTGCTGGTCGCACGCGGGATGGACAGCTACGGCTGGGCGACGGCGTGGCGGTCGGCGTGCTGGGCGCGGCTGAAGGACGCCGACCGCGCGTACCGGCTGCTGCTCACCGTGCTGCGCCCGTCGGTGGCCAACGGCAACGGGACCGCGCCGAACTTCTTCGACATGTACAGCCAGGGCAGCTACACGATCTTCCAGATCGACGCGAACCTCGGCGCTCCCGCCGCGATGGTGGAGATGCTGGTCTACTCCCGGCCGGGGGTCGTGGACCTGCTGCCGGCGCTGCCCGCCGCGTGGGCTGCGGCGGGCCGGGTGACCGGCATCGGGGTCCGCGGTGGGTTCGAGCTCGACCTCGAATGGCGGGCCGGGAAGGTCACCCGGGCGGTGTTCCGCAGTGTCGGCGGGACACGCACCGAGGTCCGGGCGGGCGCCTGGCGGCGCACGGTCGCGCTGCGGCCCGGCGAGTCGGTCACGGTCCGGCCAAGTTGAGGCACGTCCTCCGGAAAGTGGTGTAGTGTTCAACTACTTTCTTCGAACCGGAGGTCGAGCATGAACGTCGTCCTGTGGATCGCGGCGGGGCTGCTCGCCGTGCTGTACCTGTTCGCCGGCGGCATGAAGCTCGCGACCCCGCGGGAGAAGCTGCTGGAGAACCCCAACATGGGCTGGGCGGCGGACTTCTCCGAGGCGGCGGTGAAGGGCATCGGCGCGGTCGAGGTCCTCGGCGCGCTCGGGCTGATCCTGCCGTGGGCGCTGGGCATCGCGCCGGTGCTGACCCCGCTGGCCGCCACCGGCCTCGCGGTCGTCCAGGTGGGGGCGATCGTCGTGCACGTCCGGCGCAAGGAGGCGAAGGCACTGCCGATGAACGTCGTGCTGCTCCTGCTGGCGGCGTTCGTGGCGGTGGGCCGCTTCGCCGGTTAACCTGCCCGGACGATCTTCGCGCACCTGAAGCGACCGGGAGGACCGCGCACGATGATCCGCTGGGCGACGTTCGACTGCTTCGGCACGCTGGTGGACTGGCGGCACGGCATCGCGACCGGCATCGAGCTGCTGTTCCCCGGCCGCGGCGCCGAGCTCCTGGAGGTCTACAACCGGTTCGAGCCGCAGGTGCAGGCCGAGACGCCGGTGCGGCGGTACCGGGAGGTGCTGGCCGAGTCCCTGCGCCGGACCGCGGCCGAAGCCGGCTTGGAGCTGGGTCCCGACGACGCGTCCGTGCTCGGGACCGGGCTGCCGTACTGGCCGGTCTTCCCGGACACCCGGGCCGCACTCGCCCGGCTGCGGGAGGCGGGCTGGCGGGTCGCCCTGCTGACCAACTGCGACCGCGACCTCATCGGCGAGACCCAGCGGCGGCTCGCGGTGCCCATCGACGCGATCGTCACCGCGGAGGACGCCGGCGAGTACAAACCCGGCCACGGCCCCTTCCGGCGGTTCGCCGCCGCCTTCGAAGCCACCGCCGGGAACTGGGTGCACATCGCCCAGAGCCACTTCCACGACATGGTGCCGGCCCGGGCGCTGGGCATCCCGCGCGTGTGGGTCAACCGCCACGGCGACCCGCGCGATCCGGCGGTGGCCGATGCGGTCCTGCCCGGGCTGGACGGCCTGCTCCCGGTCGTCGAGCGGGTGCACGCCGCGGCCCGCTGACCGCCGTCACGCCTGCCTCGCCCGCACCCGGAACAGCGCGGCCCACCACGGTTTCGCGGGCCGCCGCTCCTTCGCGGCCCGCACCACCGGCGCCGGGAGCGGCCCGGCCCGGTAGTCCAGCTCGACCTGCACCCAGTCGTGAATCCAGTCGCCTCGCATGGCGGCTCCTCTCTCGTGGGACCCACGATCGTCCTGAGGTTCCCGCGCCCGCATCGGGTGATCACGCAGTCCGGCGCCGGGCGACCCCTTACCCGCCGGCCTTCGTTATCGTGGCCGGATGGCGGCGACGACGTTCCTGTTCGTGCCCGGTGACCGGCCGGACCGCTTCGACAAGGCCGTGACCAGCGGTGCCGACGTCGTGATCCTCGATCTGGAGGACGCCGTCGGACCGGCGGCGAAGGACTCCGCGCGTGCCTCAGCCGACGCGTGGCTGGAGAACCACCGCGCGGTGGTCCGGATCAACGCGCCGGGCACCCCGTGGTTCGCCGCCGACGCCGAGCTGGTGGCCGCGCGGGGTGTCCCGGTGGTGGTGCCGAAGGCGGAGACGCCCGGGGTGCTCGCCGGGTTCCGCGAGGTGGTGGCGCTCGTCGAGACGGCGGCCGGGGTGGAACGCGCCGCCGAGCTGGCCGCCGTGCCGTCGGTGACCCGGCTGGCGTTCGGCAGCGTCGACCTCGCGGCGGAGCTCGGCGTCGCACCGGAGGACCGCGAGCCGTTCGCCTACGCGCGCTCGCGCCTGGTGATCGCGTCGGCGGCGGCCGGGCTCGCCCCGCCGGTGGACGGCGTCACGGCGAACCTGGGTGACGACGCCGAGCTCGAAGCCGACGTCCGGTACGCGCGCCGCCTCGGCTTCGGTGGCAAGCTCTGCATCCACCCGCGCCAGGTGCCCGTGGCCCGCGCGGCGTTCGCCCCGACAGCGGCCGAACGCGAGTGGGCCCGCCGGGTGCTGACGGCGGGCGATTCGGTGTCCGTTGTGGACGGCCGGATGGTGGACAAGCCGGTGCTGGACCGAGCCCGCCGCATCCTCGGCGAGGGGTGAAACCGTGGCGCACCGGCAGCCGCGCTACACGGCTCCCTGACGCCGCAACGCCTCCGCGTCGAAGCCGAACTCGGCCAGGACCGCGTCCGTGTGCTCGCCCAGCGCCGGCACGGGGTCCATCCGCGGCGCCCGGCCGGCGGCCGTGATCGGTAGCAGCGTCGCCCGGACCGGCCCGCCCGGCGTCGGCACCTCGGCGAACCGGTCGCGCGCGGTGAGCTGCGGGTGCGTCAGAACCTCCGGGAGTTCCCGCCGTCGGGCGTGCGCGATCCGGCCCGCCTTCAGCCGCTCCTCCAGCTCGGTGCCGGTCAGCGTGGCGAAGATCGCGCCGATCCCGCTTTCCAGCGCGGCCCGGTTCGCCACCCGCGCGCTGCCGGTGGCGAACCGCTCGTCGGTGACCCAGTCCGGGCGGGCGACGGCGTGCTCGCAGAACGCCGCCCACTCGCGGTCGTTCTGCACCGCCAGCACCAGCTCGGTGCCGTCCCCCGCGGCGAAGGTGCCGTAGGGCGCGATCGCCGCGTGGCTGGTGCCGGTCCGCGGCGGCGGTGTTCCGCCGTAACCGGCGTAGTAGAGCGGGAAGCCCATCCACTCCACCAGCGAGTCGAACAGGCTGACTTCCAGCTCGGTGCCGAGCCCGGTGCGCTCGCGGTCGTAGAGCGCGGAAAGGATGCCGGAGAAGGCGTACATGCCCGCACCGATGTCCGCGGCGGGGATGCCGCTCTTGGCCGGCTCGGCCGCCGACCCGGTCACCGAAACCAGTCCGGCCTCCGACTGGATCAGCAGGTCGTACGCCTTCGCGTCCCGGTACGGCCCGGTCGAGCCGTAGCCGGACACCGAGCAGGTGATCAGCCGCGGCCGCGTGGCGCGCAGGGCCGCGGCGCCGAGCCCGAGCCGGTCCGCGACGCCGGGGGCGAAGTTCTGCACGAACACGTCGGCGCGGTCCAGCAGCGCGGCCATCACGGCGGGTGCGGCGTCGCTCTTGAGGTCGAGCGTGACGCTCTCCTTGGACCGGTTGAGCCAGACGAAGTGGCTGGAGAGGCCGTGCACGGTTTCGTCGTAGGCGCGGGCGAAATCGCCGCTGCCCGGCCGCTCGATCTTGAGCACCCGGGCGCCGAGGTCGGCCAGGTGCCGGGTGGCCAGCGGGGCCGCGACGGCCTGTTCGCACGACACGACGGTGACGCCGTCGAGGGGCAGGGAAGGCATGGCCGCATCCTGCCACCCGGCTCGCGCACGGCCGGTAAGACCGGGCCGGATCCGCTGGAGTTTCGGGCAAAACCGTTGACGCTCCGCGGGCGCAATTGCACTCTGAATCGGATCAGCTGACCCCGCGACCGGCGAGCGAGGTACCCGATGGGCAGGGTGCGGCAGGCCGACATCGCCCGCGTGGCCGGGGTTTCGCAGGCGACGGTGTCGGTGGTGCTGGGCGGCAACCGCACCGGGGTCCGGCTGGCCGAGTCGACGCGGCTGCGGGTGCTGGAGACCGCCCGGCGCCTCGGGTACGCCGACCCGCTCGTCAAACGGCCCGCGGGCCACGACCTCTTCGGCATCTGCACCGCTTCACCGGCGTTCGAAGGGCACCAGCCGGTGCTGGCCGGCGTCGAGGCGGAGGCGGCCGCGCTCGGCAAGGACCTGATCATGTTCACCGGCACGGGCCCGGCGCCGTCCCGCCGCACCCGCCTCGCCGACGGCTGCCTGTTCCTCGGTGACCCGGTGCCCGGCGAACTGCTCGCCACCGGGTTCCCGGTCGTCCACATCGGACACCACCCGGACGACGGCGGCCGCGTGCCCCGTGTCGACGCGGACTACGCGTCGGCTGCGGCGGAGGTGTTCGCCCGGCTGGCGCGCGCGGGGCACCGGCGGGTCCGCTACCTGCGCGCGCCGGACGACACCGCGGCGGCCCGCGAGCGCGAGCGCGGGATCCGCACCGGAACCGGAACGGTGGTCCGCACCGACGGCACCGGCCTCGACGCGGCGGCGATCCGCGGCTGGCTCGCCGACGGCATGACGGCGCTGGTGGTCGAGGAAGCGGTGTTCACCGCGGCCCGGCAGGCGCTGGCCGCGGCGGAGGTCCGGGTCCCCGGCGACGTCTCACTGGCGGTGCTGGGCCGCCCGCCGGACGGTACGCCGGGCCCGGAGGTCAGCGGCTTCGAGGTACCGCGCCGGGCGGTCGGCCGCGAGGCGGTGCGGTTGCTGGCGTCGGTCGTGGCCACGGGCGCCGGCGAGCACCGGCTGCTGACCTGCCTGCCGGTGCCGGGGGAGACGATCGCGCCACCTCGCCAGGACGCCGGGGAGAGAGCGCCGTCGTAGTCCGGAGCTTCGAGGTACCCTCAGTGTGGCCGCGGTTTGATCACTCGCTTTGTCACCGTTCGCTCACCGGGCATTTTTGAACAACGGAAGCTGCGTTCCCAGATCTCGATTATTCGCTACCCGGCTCTCGAAACCGCCGACACATGCCGGCCATCGACGATGGTCCTCAGTTCTCGGAATGATCATTCCCGTCGGCCGTCCGTCAGCAGACGAGCGTCGGCGACACGCTGTAACAGGCGGACACGCGCTGGCGACCTAGACCGAGTAGGGTGAGCCTACCTGCGAAGAGGTGCGCATGAGATTGATACTGACCTTCAACGAGAAGGGAGCCGATCATTCGCCGCAGCGAGGCGCGGCAATCTTGGCGACCATCTCCGCCCTGGTCACGATCGCGACCCCGGTGGTCACCGGGATCTTCTTGTTCCTGCCGAGTTCGAGTGTGGTGCCCACTACGGTCTTGGCCGTGTACGTGTGCGTACTGACGACCGTTCTGCTACTGGTTCTGATTCGGCAGGGTGTTTACCATGCGCGTCAACTGCAAGAACAAGAACTGCGTCATTCGGAGCAGGACGCAGATTGCGCCAGGCGACTCGCCGAACTCGGCGCGCAGCACGGTGAGCAGCTGAGGGAGCAAGAGATTCGTCATGCGGAGCAGCTGCGATCGCAGGAAGTTCGTCACACCGAGCAGCTCTCGGTTCAGGGGCGAGCTGCCCGCTACGCGCCTGCCATGATTCCGCTTCGGAAGTCTTTTGGATCCTTGGCCAACGCTTCTTGGACGATGCTGGAAGGTGACAGGTCCGAGGACACCTTCATCCGGCACCTTCAGAATTCTTTGCAATTCTTGGCTGAAAGCTTCAGTCTCATCACGGACAACCCGTGCCGGACTTCGATCAAGGTCACCTCGGCGCCGGCGAATGGCGGCCATATTTACGACGGTTTGGTCACGACGTTGTGTCGAAGTGATGAAGACGAGCTGGACTACGCCACCACTCGCGACCAAATCGGGAACAATACCGACTTCAGGCAGATCCTGGAGGACGGTCTGGCTTACTTCATCAGTAACGACCTGGTTGCGGAAATTAGTAAAGGGTATCAGAACTCGCATTGGACGCCGCAAGTTCTGCAGTCGCACAAGTTCAAATATCGCGCCACCATCGTGTGGCCGATTTCCCGTGCGCGCGCACGTATGAGTTCGAGTCCCAGCCCGCAGGAGGT
The DNA here is from genome assembly GCF_000716785.1 of Amycolatopsis vancoresmycina. Classification (GTDB taxonomy): domain Bacteria; phylum Actinomycetota; class Actinomycetes; order Mycobacteriales; family Pseudonocardiaceae; genus Amycolatopsis; species Amycolatopsis vancoresmycina. The sequence goes on along the minus strand of NZ_JNYY01000001.1, from coordinate 695,139 downwards.
CATCGGTTTCCTGTGTGTCGACACGCCGATGATCAACTCTTTCCATGAAACCTTCGATGTGCCGATCGGAATGACCTTTGCCGGTGGCCTGCACCTTGCCTTGAACAGATTTCGCGAACAGCAGATGCGAGATCGCAACGGCAAGACACCTGACTTTGTTCACGGATCTGACGAGGAGTAACCATGTCCGATATGCCTTCGAGTGATGGCGTTGAAGATCAATTGAAGCCACTCGATGACCAGTGGTTCGAGTCTGCACGGGTCGTCAATGACGATTGGGTGGAGTTCAGGGTGGAGGTGAGCGGCGGCGACACCGTGTTGTACCACTTCCCGCGTAGCACACTGTTTGCGGCCATCGACACGTGACCAGTGCTTGGTGGGCTATCTGTATGGCGCGCATGATGAAGGGGCGGAAGTCGGTGTCGGAGTAACGCTGGAGGGCGGATCGCTACAGTGTGCTCCGACATGCGTGTGATTCACAGGGGCGGCCGCCGCTGCAGCTGGCGCTCTCGTTCCAGAGTGCTTCATCGACCTCAATACCGAATGCCTTCATGGCGGCTGTTGTCGACGGGGCGGACGTTGATGTGCCGGAGTCGTCATCGATGGGGGAGTGGTGGATGAAGTGGCCTGCCCAGCGCTCGCAGAATGCTGCGTAATCCCTGGTGAACAGAATAAAAGTGTGCCATCCGATGTCAACTGTGGGTGACGGGCTGTAGCTGATGGCGGGATCCGCGGCGCACAGCCTCAAGAATCCGAGAGCTTGATCCATGATGCGTGTGGCGAACGCAGGCTCGAATCCGTGCTCCTCTGTGATCTTCTTGACGAGGCGACCCAGCAGGCTTGGATCGATCACGTTGACGTTTGAGACATTGTAAGGCAGTAACGTGATACCTGGTGCAATTGTTGACATCTTGCGACTTTCTGCTGGGGAAGAGCGCTGTATTAAACTCGTTTGATCGGGGAAACGCTGCGGCAGGCTATCAATGGGTTGCACTTGTGGTCGCCTACTGCATCCCTTCGGTACTTCGACGGCGGCCGCGGGTCGCTTGGGGCGAAATGGTAGCGGCCGCTCGCAGAGGCCGCTCATTGGGGCCGCAATCACATCGAGTGAATGTCGACTGCGCAGAGAGTTGCCGCCAGGGTGTCGATCCCGTATTGCGCGGTGAAGTTGTGTCTGGCCCGCGCTGATCGCTGTATATCGAAGTCTGCTGCGTCCAGTGCGGCGTTGTTCTGCGGCGATGCCGGCATGGGCGCTGAACGCCGGGCCGATGGCGACGAAAGTGTGGGCGAGCTGGTGCCAGTCGAGCAGCCGGCACGACCGGCGTGAGGGTCACCGGAGATTCGGTGGACAAGGCCGCCGAGCGCGATCGTGGCACGCCCGATGACGGTGGTCGGGCCCTGCGGAGCTGTTGGCGCCCGTTCTGGCCGTATCCGTCCCCCATCCGTGCGGATCTCCGGCTGCACGGCGCGTTCGGAGCGTGGCGGTGGCGACTACCGGGTGATGCCGGTGTGCCCCAGCGAGTACCGGCCCGGCTGCGGCCAGACGCACAGCCCGTGCGGCTCGTTCCCGGCCGGGATCTTCGCCAGCACCGAACCATCCTTTGTGGACAGCACGTACACCACCCGGTCGTACCGCCCGGACAGCCAGAGCTGCGTGCCGTCGGCGGTCACGTTGCCCATGTCCGGGCTGCCGCCGCCCGGGATGTGCCACACCGTCACCGGCGCGCCCGTGTACGCGTCGAGCACGCTGACGCTCCCTTCGTGGCGGTTGGTCACGTACAGCTGCTTCGCATCCCGCGACAAGTAGAGCCCGTGCGCGCCGCGGCCGGTAGGGATGAAGCGGAGCACCTTCGTCGCCGCGCCGTCGAGGACCCAGAGGCCGTTCGCGTCCGAGTCCGCTATGTAGTACACCGAGCCGTCCGGGGCGAGCTTGATGTCCTGGGGGCCCATGCGCGTGTTGCGGTGGGGCATGTCGATCATCCGCAGCAGGTGGTGCGAAGCCACGTCGACCACCGCGACCCGGCCGGCGAACTCGCACGTGAAGACCGCCGTGCGGCCGTCCGGGGAGAAGTCCGCGTGGTCGATGCCCGCGCACTCCGGGACCGGGGTCTCGTCGTGCGCCTGCCACGTGTGCGGGTCGTACCAGACCAGCTTGCGCAGCCGCTCGGCCACCGAGATCGCGTAGCGCCCGTCCGGGGTGAAGTACATGTTGTACGGGTCCACGACCGGGAACGCCTTGCCCGGCAGCCCGGTCTTCGGGTCGAACGGCAGCACGTGGTCACCGCGGTCGTCGGTGGCGTACAGCGTGCGCAGGTCCCACGACGGCACCACGTGCTGCAGTTCCTTGCCCGCCGGGTACTTCGCGACGACGCGGAAGGTCGCCGGGTCGATCACCCAGACGTCCCCCGAGCCGCTGTGCGGCACGTAGACCAGCGGCTTGTCGCCGGCGACCGCGGGCGAGAGCATCCCGGCGCCCGCCGCGGCGTCGACGTCGTGCGGGTCGGGGACGGCGGGCATGCCGGGCAACGGGTTCCCCGCCGGCGCCGGCGGGGTGGGCAGGTGCGGTACCGACGTGCCGGTGCCGCCGTCCATGCCCGGCATCCCGGGCATGGACGAGCCGGCGTCGGACGAGCAGCCGGCGGCGAGGAAGACACTGAGGACCACGGCGGTCAGCCGGACGCGCATCCGCTACGCCAGCAGGTCCGACGCGGTGACCGGGGTGAGGCCGCGGCCGGCCAGCGCGGTCAGGATGCCGGGGAGCGCGGCCACTGTGCCCGGGTGCCCGAGGTGCATGCTCACCACGCTGCCCGCGCGGGCCTTCGCCACCGCGGCGCGGATCGCGGACGGCCCGGGGTCCTTCCAGTCCAGCGAATCGATGTCGTAGGACAGCACCCGCGCGTACCCCGCCTTGCCCGCTTCGGCGAGTTCCTCCGGGGTGGCGTGCTGGCCCTGGGACTGCCGGAAGAAGGCACCCGGCGACCCGGTCAGTTCGGCCAGTTTGTCCCGGCAGCGCTGGATTTCCGCGTACATCGGCTCCGCCGCGTAGCCCGCGAGCGCGGGGTGGCTCCAGGTGTGGTTGCCCAGTTCGTGCCCGCCGTCGCGGATCATCCGGGCGGCGTCCGGGTGCTCGGCGAGCCAGGTGCCCACCGCCAGCACGGTGATCCGCGCGCCGTGCTGGTGCACGACGTCCAGCACCTGGCGGGTGACCTGGGGATCGCCCGCGCCGTGGAAGGTCAGCGCGACCTGCGGTCGTCCCGAGGATGACCGGGCGACCTCGGTGGCCGGCCCCTGCGGGTGCGGCGACGGGGACGGGGACGGCGACGGCGGGGGTGCGCTCGAAGGCGGCGGCACCGGACCGGCCGGAACCGGCGTTGGCCCGGGTGCCGAGCACGCCGTCAGCGCGGCGGCGCCCAGCGCCACCCCGAACAGGCGGCGCCGGGTGAGCGGGTCGACCACGAAACCTCCAGCACAGACGGACAGCGCCGAACCCTTTCGCAGACACGCTGTGAGGACGCTGAGAGACCCCGGCGGCCCCCACGAGGCTCCACGAACGAGGCAATGACTGCGCGGTAGGCGGGCCGCGGTGCTCACTCGATGGTGTCCCGAGGTGGAATCACGAGCGGGCACCACAGTAATTTCTGCTCGCGCGCGGCGTAAAACGCTGCCGTTCATATTTCGTGATTTCGAGGAGTCTCCCGCATGCTGAAGAAAGTTTTTGCCGTCACCGCCGCCCTCGGGGCCGGCGCGTTCCTCGTCGGCGGTGTCGCCGCCGCCGACACCACGGACGGCTACGACCACCACTACGGCGACTCCGACTCCCTCAGCCAGTTCAGCCTGCTGAACCTGAACAACACCGACGCGCTGCACAACGTCGAGGGCACGGTCGGGGTCTGCGACAACAACGTGAACGTCCTCGGCGTCCAGGTGCCGCTGCACGACGTCGCGAACGGCATCGACGTGCCGATCCTGTCGGGCAGCAGCGCGGCCGAGGGCGAGAGCCCCGACAACTGCGCCGGCTCCGGCCAGTCCGACGGCGGCACCACCCAGGGCCACTGAGCCACGGCGGAACGCGGGCGGGAACGGCCACGACGTGCGCCGGTCCCGCCCGCAGCCGTGAACCGGTGTTCGTGGAAAACGGAATGGGAGTCCGCACAAAGTGACCTGCACCGAAGAAATCACCACGATCCTGCACCGGAACTTCGGTGTCGAACCGGCGGCCGTGCGTTCCGGGGCCTCGCTGCACGAGCTCGGCATGGATTCACTGGCCCTGGAGGAATTGCGCGTCCTGCTCGAGGAACGCCTGGACATCGACCTCGAAGACGTCCAGCTCACCTCGCGGGAGACCGTGGGGCAGCTGGCGGCGGCCGTCGACGAGAAGAGCGCTCGGTGACGGCGCGTCCGGCCGCGGCGGTGACGGGGCTGGGCCTGGTCACCGCGGCGGGTGTCGGGGCCGGCGCCGCGTGGCGGGGAGTGACCCGGTCCGGGCCCGCCCCCGGCGTCCGCCACCGGGCGGAACTGCACGGCCTGTCCTGCGATTTCATGTACACCATCGACGACCTCGACACCGAAAGCGTGCTCGGGGTGCCGGCGCTGCGGATGATGGACCGGTTCTCCCAGTTCGCCGTGATCGCGGCCCGGGAAGCGGTGGCCGACGCCGGCCTCGACCCGGCGGTGTGGGAATCGGACCGGGTCGCGGTCGTCATCGGATCCGCCCACGGCGGCCTGCCGTTCTACGACCAGCAGAGCGCCGTCCTGGCGGAAAAGGGCGCCCGGCGGGTCTCGCCGAAACTCGCGCCGATGACCACGGTGAACAGCGCCGCCAGCAGTGTGTGCCTGGACCTCGGCGCCCGTGGGCCGAGCCTGAGCGTCTCCACCGCGTGCTCTTCGGGCACCGTCGCCATCGGGACCGCGCTGGAGCTGCTGCGCGCCGGGGCGTGCGACATCGTCATCGCCGGCGGCGCCGAATCGGTGTGCTCGCGGCTGCTGATCGCCAGTGCCTGCCAGATGCGCGCGGTGTCCACCCGCCGCGACGACCCGTCGACGGCGTGCCGCCCGTTCGACGCCGGCCGCGACGGATTCGTGGTGGGGGAGGGCGCCGGTCTCGTCGTCCTGGAGCGGTCCGAAGACGCCGCCGCGCGTGGGGCGCGGATCCGGGCGGGCATCGCGGGGTACGGCGCGTCCAGCGACGCGTACGCGGCCGTGGCGCCGGACCCCGAAGGCGCCGGGATCGAGCGGGCGCTGCGGACCGCGCTCGCCGACGCCGGCGTGGCGGCCACCGACGTGGGGCACGTCAACGCCCACGGCACGTCGACGGTGATGAACGACCTCGTCGAGGCCACCGTGCTGCACCGGGTGCTCGGCGACCGGCCGCTGGTGACCTCGACCAAGGCGATGACCGGGCACGCGCTCGGCGCGGCCGGCGGCATCGAAGCCGCGCTCACCGTGCTGGCCCTCGAACGGCAGCTGGTGCCGCCCACGGCCAACTTCGAGACCCGGGACATCCGGATCCCGGTCGACGTGGTCGCCAAGGAAGCCCGGCCGGCCGCGTTCGACTGCGCGGTCAAGACGTCGATGGGCTTCGGCGGCCACAACGCCGCCCTCGTCCTCACGAAGAGCTGCTGAGCAAGGAGATCATGCGGGAAGAAGAGGTCCGTCCGCTGACCCTCGGCGGGACCCGGTTCAGCTACCGGCTCCTGCGGCAGCCCGGTCCGCGGACGGAACCGGTGATCGTGCTCGGCGGCGGCTTCCAGGGCAGCCGGGGCTGGCCGCACATGGAGGACCGGATCGCCCCGGTGGCGGACTTCGTGACCGCGGACCTGCCCGGCGTCGGCGAGTCCGACCCCCTGCCGCCCGGGGCGGGGACGGAGTTCGCGGGCGCCGCGGTCGATCGGATCCTCGACGACCTCGCCGCGCCGCGGGTCAACCTCTTCGGCTACTCCTACGGCGCGGAACTGGCTTTCGGCTGCGCCCAGCGCAACCCGCACCGCATCGCGCGCTTGATGCTCGGCGGCGTGGTCTCGCACACGAGCGCCGCCCAGCGGGAGTCGCTGCAGCTGGCGGCCGGTCACCTCGAGCGGGGCGACACCGAAGGCTTCGCCGCGGTGGCCGCGCGGATGCAGCTGTGCCTGGACGAGGACCGCCACATCCCACGGCGGGCTCTGGTGCACCGGTACGTCAAGCGCTCGATGCTCCACGTCGCCGTCCACGTGCCCGACGTGCTGGCCTACCTCCAGCGGTCGCTGATCAGCAGCCCGTCGTTCGACGGCGGCCTGGCCGGGGTGCCGGCCCTGGTGTTCACCGGCGAGCACGACTCCATCACTTCCCCGGACCGGCAGCGCGCCTTCGCGGCGACGATCCGGGGCAGCCGGTTCGCCGCCATCAGGGATGCCGACCACTGGGTGGTCCTGGAACGCGCCGCCGACGTCGCCGACCTGGCCGCCCGTTTCTTCACCGGCCGCTCCTGGGACGACGCTCCTTACCTGACGCCTGCCCCGCGGTGAGCCCGTCCGCCGTCAGGGTGAGGTGCCGGGTCAGCTCCCCGGCCGCGGCATCCGCGTCGCGGGCCAGCGCGGCTTCCTCGAGCCGGCGGTGCTCGGCGACGTGGTCCCGGCCCGGGCCGTGGTGCGCCGACCAGCGGCGAGCCAGTTCGCTCGCGGCCCACAACCGGTCGAACGTCTCCAGCAGCACCGGGTTCCCGCAGCCCGCCAGCAGCGTGCGGTGGAACACCCGGTGGGCCTCGGACCAGGCTTCGCTGTAGTACTCGCCTTCCCCGGGCGCGAACGCCGGGGTGCGGGCCAGCCGGTGGTGGGCGGCCCGCACGTCGGCCTCCCAGCCGACGTCGCCGCGTTCGACGGACAGCCGCAGCACCACCGGTTCGAGGGTCCGGCGCGCTTCCGCGATCTCCTGCCAGCGCCGGTGGGACAGGGCCGGGACGGCGAAGCCGCGGTTGGGCAACCGGTCGGCGAGCCCGTCGCCGACCACGCGCACCAGCGCCTCGCGCACCACGGCCAGGCTGACGCCCTGCTCCTGGGCGAGGCTCTGGGGTTTGAGCGCGTCGCCGGGCGCGTAGTCACCGCGCATGATCGCGGCCCGGATGCGGGCGTAAACCTGCTCGGAAAGCATGAGCGGGCCGGAGGCGTCGGCCGGGCGTGTGGTGCGGGTCACCGGAGCAGTGTAGATGATCGTGGCAATAATCGATTATTAAGGCTATCGTCGATCTAGCGGCGGCACTCGCCCCGCGGCACGATCCGGAAGGAACGCCTTGAGCGTCAACGATCCCTTCGCCCGCCTGCCCGAAGCGGCCCCCTTCACCGTCACCAGCACCGGCGTCACCGACGGCGGCGCCCTGCCGCCCGCGCAGCTCTCCGGCCAGGACCGGTCCCCGCAGCTGTCGTGGAGCGGAGCTCCGGACGGCACCAGGAGCTACGCCGTCACCGTCTACGACCCCGACGCCCCCACCGGTTCCGGGTTCTGGCACTGGGCGGTCGCCGACATCCCCGCCACGGTCACCGAACTCCCCGAAGGCGCCGGCGACGACACCGGCTCCGGCCTGCCCGAGGGCGCGTTCCAGCTGCCCAACGACGCCCGGGTGGCCCGCTTCCTGGGCGCCGCACCGCCGGCCGGCCACGGCCCGCACCGCTACTTCGTCGTGGTGCACGCCCTCGACGTCGAATCCATCGGCGTGCCCGCCGACGCCACCCCGGCCGTCCTCGGCTTCACCATGGCGGCCCACACGCTCGGCCGCGCGGTCCTCACCGCGACGGCGGAAACGCCGGCGGAGGGCGGACAACGCATTGAGGTTTCCCGGCTGATCCCCGCCTCCGCCGATGCCGTCTTCGCGGTGCTGACCGACCCGGAGGGCCACGTCGACATCGACGCGTCGGGCATGCTCATGGCCGCCGAGGGCGACCGCGTCCGGCAGCCGGGGGACCGGTTCCGGGTGCACATGGACCGCGAAGCCCTCGGCGACGTTCCGCTGGGCAAGTACGAGGTCGAAGTGGTGATCACCACGCTGGTCCCGGACGAGGAAATCGCCTGGACCGTGGAAGCCGGGCTCCGGCCGCACGTCCGCCACATCTACGGCTACCGCCTCGAACGGGCCGAGGGCGGCACGCTGGTCACGTCCTATTACGACTGGTCGCAGATCGACGAAGAGTGGAAGCGGCGCAACGTCTTCCCGATCGTTCCCGAGTCCGCTCTCAAGGCCACGCTGGGGATCCTCGAACGCACGGTACGCCGTCGCGCCCGTTAAACGTCACTTTCGGGTCCGATTTCGAATTGCCGTGCGCCGGGCCTTTGCCGACACTCGGGGAATGGAGAACACGGTTTCCGAACCCGAGACGCTGCCCGAGTCCGACGTCCGGTTCCCGATCGTCCTGCGGGGCTACGACCGCCGTCAGGTGGACGAGTACGTGCGCGTCGCGGAGAAGCGCGTCGACCGGCACGAGAAAGCGCGGCGGGTCGCGGAGCGCCGGCTGGCCAAGGCCCAGGTGCCCGCGCCCCGTGACCCCGACGACGCCGCCGGGCTGGGCCGCCGGATCGAAAAGATCCTCCAGGTCGCCCGGGCCGAGGCGGCGGAGATCAAGGAACAGGCGCGCAAGGAGGGTGACGACCTGCGGGCGGCAGCGGAGCAGGCGGTCGCCGAAGCGGAGACGGCACGCGCGGAGACCGAACTCGCCGCCCAGCGCGACGCCCAGCTGATCATCTCCCGCGCGGAGGACGAAGCCGCCGCGATCCGGTCGGCCAACCAGGCGGTGCTGGACCGGCTGAGCCAGATCGTCGGCCTCGTCGAAGAGGCGCGCGACCGGTTCGGCGAGGCCGAGGCGGAGAGCCCGGCCGAGCCGGAGGCCGTGCCCACGCTCGCCTGACCGGGGCGGCTGCGCTCACGCCCGGCGGCGCCACAGCCGGCAGCCCGCGCCGACGACCGCGCGTTCATCGCCCTCGGTACGAGCCCGCGGGGCCGGGCCCATCCGGTCGGCGTGCGCCGGAGACAGCGGGCCGCTCAGCATGTGGGCGCGGCCCGCACCCGCATCCGTCCACTGTGGCGTAGCCACCGCGCCCGCCGGCCGCGGTGGCTACGCAGCCGCAACACCGAGCAGGATCTCCAGTAGTTCGCCGGGCGCGTCCCGCATGAGGTTGTGCCCGCCGTCGACAGCGTGCGTGGTCCACCCGGGATCCGCACGCAGGCGCTGGTAGACGGGGGTGAAGGGCGACTCGCCGTCCCAGCCGGCGGCGTAGACGTAGTCCCGGCGCCGGAACCGGGCCGGGTCGCCGGTCAGGCGAAGCGGCTGCAGCACCGAGGCGAGCGGGTGCGGGGTGGCCCGCGGATCGAAGAACGGCAGCGGGCGGATGGCGTACCCGCTGTCGACGACGTCGAGGTACCACTCGCGCTCCCGGTCGGAGACCAGCGCCCAGCAGGAGTCACCGTGCGCGGGAACGACGGCGTCGAGGTAGACGAGGCTGGCCACCCGACCGGGCAGGCGGTCGGCGGCACCGGTGATGACCATTCCGCCGTAGCTGTGGCCGACCAGCACGGCGTCGTGGACGTCCTCGGCTTCCATCAGCGCCGTCACGTCCTCGATGTGGGTGTCGAGGTTGACCCCGCCGGGCAGGAGGTGGCTGCGTTCGGCGATCCCGGTCGGCGTCACCGGGTGGACGCGGTGCCCGTGTCCGCGCAGCTGGGCGGTGAGGTCGGCGAAGCACCAGCCTCCGTGGCACATGCCGGGAACGAGGACGAAGGTGGCGGTCATGATCGTGCTCCGATTTCTTCCGTGTGGTTGCGGGCCGGTTCGAGGAGGGGCCGGGCGCCGGCCAGGACCGCCGCCACGGCGCACAGGGCGGCGGTCCACGCGAGGGCGGCGGCCGGCGAGGTGCGGTCGGCGAGGAGGCCGGCCAGCCAGGGGCCTGCCGTCTGCCCGGCGGCGAACAGCGCGGTGAACGCGGCCAGGGTGGCGGTCCAGCCGGTGGGTGCGACGACGGTCCGGAGGTACGCGGTGACCGCGGCGGGCACCGCCATGAAAGTGGCTCCGTAGGCGACGGCGGAGGCGATCACCACCGCGGGCGAGGACGACAGCAGCGCCAGCGCCGCGCCGGCGGCCAGCACGCCGAGCAGGAGGGCCAGCGCGCGCGTGCCGGGCCAGCGGGTGATCGGGCGGCTCCACACCGCCGGGGCCGCCACGACGGCCGCGCCCAGCAGGGTCCAGGTGAGCGTCACCTGCGCGACCGGGGCCTGCCGGTCGTGCAGGTACACGGACAGGAAGGTGATGTAGGTGATGTAGCCCGCCGCGAAGAGGAAGTACGCCGCCGCGACCGGCCACAGTGGACGGATCCGGGCGCGGCCCGCCCGGCCGGCCGGTTCCTCGCCGGGTTCCGGCGCCGTCCAGCAGATCAGGGTCGCCAGCCCGGCGGCTGCGCCGAGTCCGATCCACGCCGCCTGCCACTGGCCGGCGAGGCCGGGAATGGTCAGACCGCCGAGGACGATGCCGAGGCCGGTACCGGCGAAGTACACCGTGATGGGCGTGCTGGAGCCGGTTCGCGCGGCGGACCGGGCCGCGAGCACACCACCCGCGATGAACACCACCGCGCCGCTCGCCCCGGCCACGACCCGGGCCGCCAGCAGCACCGCGAAGACGTCACCGGCCGCGGTGCCGGCCAGCGCCACCGCGGTCACGGCCAGGCCCCAGCGGAACGCCGCGGCCGCACCCCACCGGCGGACCACGGCCGCCGTCGTCACGGCGCCGGCCAGGTAGCCCAGCCCGTTCGCGGTGCTGACCGTTCCCGCCTCGGCCAAGGTCCACCCCAGGTCCTCGCGCATCGCCGGCACGAGCAGGCCGTAGGCGAAGCGTGCGAGGCCCAGCGCGGACGCCGTGCCGAGCGCCAGCCGCGCGGCTCGCCGGATCGCTGTCACGCCCACCCCCGAGATCGAACCGATCGGTACGACCCGGACGCTAGCACAAGGATCGAACCGTTCGGTACCATCGTGGTCATGCCGGTTGCCAAAGGCTCGACCATCGACCCGGACCGCACGCGCGCCGCGATCCTGCACGAGGCCACGCAGGTGCTGTACGAACGCGGGCTCGACGGGATCGGCGTCGCCGAGCTCTGCGGCCGCCTCGGCGTGTCGAAGGAAACGCTCTACCGGCACTTCGGCACCAAGGACGGACTCGTGCAGGCGGTGCTCGAAGCACGAAGTGACCGGGTCGTCCAGTGGCTCACCGGCGTCGTCCGGCAGGCCGGCGACCCCGCCGGCCGGCTCGCCGCCCTGTTCGGCGCGCTCCAGCGGTGGTACGAGGAGCCGGGTTTCCGCGGCTGCGGACTGCTTAACGCCGCCGCCCAGCACCACACCGCCCCGGTCCGGGCCGTCGCCGCCCGCCATCTCGGCCGCTACCTCGACCTGCTCACCGAGATCGCCGTCGCGGCCGGCGTCGCCGATCCCCCTCGCCTGGCCCGGCAGTTGCTCATCATCGTCGAGGGCGCCACGGCCGTGGCCGACCACCACGACCACCGGCACGCGGGCGAGGACGCACGCCAGGCCGCTCTCACGCTGCTGGCCGCGGCGCGCCGGTCCTGAGGACCGGCCCGGTCAGGGGCTCTGGCGCGCGCTCTCGGCCCAACCAGCTGGTAGCTGGTTGGTCCAAGAACCGCGCTGCAGCGGCTAACCCGCGGCTCCGCCGCCACATCTCGTCCGAGCCGTAGCCCTGCGGCGCACGATCGCCGCCGTCTGCATGCCGACGGCCAACACCAGGTGCCCGGCCCTGGCTGGGTCGACGTCGACATGCTCGATCCGCCGCGCTGGCCCGGCAAGGACGAAGCGGGCTGAATCAGTGTCGAACCAGCTGATCCGGAGGCGCACGAGCACGGCGGCCGAGGCCGTGGCGGTCAGCTCTCCGGCGTCGAGTCCGGCCTCACCGGGTAGCCACAAGACTTCGAACACCGTTTCCACGCGCAGGCCAGGGACGTCGTCCGGCGCATGCAGCCGCCAGCCCGATCACGGCGACGTCGACCGCCCGCGTCGACCCAGCTGACTCCGGACGTTCTGCGGACGGGGCCGGTCGTTCACCCAGGCTTGGCCTTTCAGGGCATCAGCCAGCGCTGGTCCGTGTGACCGGTGAGCCAACCGGACACAGTGAGATCCTGGGGACCAGGGGACTTATTCAGACTCTGGCGCCGACGGTTGGTTGATGTAGACCGTGACAATTTTGGTGGATCCGATGGCGGCTTTGGCGTCGGCGAGGGTTGCCGTGATGTCTTCCAGCACGGCGACGGCGGTCTGGTAGTCGTCGGGGTGAGTCTTGCTCATGATCTCGGCGTCTCGCCACACGATCACCACCCGTGGGGCGTCGAGGGTGCGGAGGCCTTCCCAGAGGGAGTCGGACAGCGCGTCCCAGCTGCGTGAGCCGATCAGTGGCGGGTCGAGCGGGAACGTAGTACGGACGGCGTCGAAGAACGCGGCCCGGTCGGCCGGCTCGGGGACCGACAGAACGTAGGTGGCGGCCCCGCTGGCTGTTGCTTCCTCGAGAACCTCGTCGATGGCACTGGGGTCGATCGTCACCAGTCCTGGCTGCGGGCTCATGGGCGTATCACCGGATCCGGACGAAGGCGGGGTTACCGCTGTCACCGTAGTGGGTCCAGGTGGGCCGACCGGGCCAAGAGCCGCTACACGGTGGCCGGCTTGCGCAACACCTGGATCGTCACCGTGCCGCGCGACTTCCCGCCGAGGGACCTCAAAGGCATCGACGCGCTGCTGCTGACGTGCGAAGAACACGACGCAGCCTCGCACGAGCAGCTGTACGGGGCCGCGCTGCTCGGGCACGTCAGCTTCGCTGTGGACGAGGCCGTCGATGCCGGGGTCTCGGCCGACGTCTCCCGCAGCAGCACCGCGCGGCCACCGGAGGTCTGGGGCCTGGCCGACGGCGTCGGCGGTGTCGCCGACGGTGGCGAGCGCCTCCTGCCGGGCGAGCCGGTGGCAGTTGGCCGGCTGTTCGCGTGGTTATCCGTCCACAGTGGATCGGCCGGGCCGGATCTGGGCCGTGTCGCGATCGGTTGCAACCGGCATTCATCGGTCCTGACCAGCCAAAACGTCCTGTCGTGCGGTTCACCGGCCCACGCCTACTCGGCCGGCCCGGCTGATCCGCCCCGGCTTGGCACCGAGAGGAGCGTGGTGCGGTCGATGCGCGCCGTCGTGGGTCCGGTGTCTCCACCGAGGCCCCCGGCCGTCTCAGCAGGCGTGCAGCCAGCGCATCCGGCCGTCCGGGTGATAGGAATGGCCGGTGACCGACACGAACCTGATCGAAGCCGCCGCGGCCGAGGCCGTCACGCTGACCAGCGAGCTCATCCGCATCGACACCACCAACACCGGTGACCCCGACACGCTGGTCGGCGAGCGGACGGCGGCCGAGTACGTCGCGGAGAAGCTGACCGACGCCGGGTACGAGATCACCTACGTCGAGTCCGGCGGCAAGAACCGGCACAACGTCTTCGTGCGGCTCGAAGGGGCCGACCGGTCGCGGGGGGCGCTGCTGATCCACGGGCACCTCGACGCCGTGCCCGCCGATCCGTCCGAATGGTCGGTGCACCCCTTCTCCGGGGCGATCCAGGACGACTACGTCTGGGGCCGGGGCGCGGTCGACATGAAGGACATGTGCGGGATGGCGCTCGCGCTGGCCCGGCACTACAAGCTGAACAACGTCGTGCCGCCGCGCGACCTCGTCTTCGCCTTCCTCGCCGACGAGGAGGCCGGCGGCCAGTACGGTGCCCAGTGGCTGATCGAGAACCGGCCCGAGCTGTTCGAGGGCGTCACCGAGGCGATCAGCGAGGTCGGCGGCTTCTCCATCACGCTCAAGGACGACGTCCGCGCGTACCTCATCGAGACGGCGGAAAAGGGCATCCGGTGGATGAAGCTGCGCGTGCGCGGCACCGCCGGGCACGGCTCGATGATCCACCGCGACAACGCCGTCACCAAGCTCGCCGAGGCGGTCGCGAAGCTCGGCAACCACCGGTTCCCGCTCGTGCTCACCGACTCCGTGAAGGAGTTCCTCGCCGGTGTCACCGAAATCACCGGCTGGGACTTCCCGGAGGACGACCTCGAAGGCTCGGTCGCCAAGCTGGGCAACATCTCCCGGATGATCGGCGCGACCCTGCGCGACACCGCCAACCCCACCATGCTCACCGCCGGGTACAAGTCGAACGTCATCCCGTCGGTCGCCGAGGCCGCCGTCGACTGCCGGATCCTGCCCGGGCGGCTGGCGGCCTTCGACCGCGAGCTCGACGAGCTGCTCGGCCCGGACATCGAGAAGGAGTGGATGGAGCTGCCGCCGGTCGAGACGACCTTCGACGGCGCGCTCGTCGACGCGATGACCGCCGCGGTCCTGGCCGAGGACCCGGGCGCGAAGACGCTGCCGTACATGCTCTCCGGCGGCACCGACGCGAAGTCGTTCCAGCAGCTCGGCATCCGCAACTTCGGCTTCGCGCCGCTCAAACTGCCGGCCGACCTCGACTTCTCGGCGCTGTTCCACGGCGTCGACGAGCGGGTCCCGGTGGAAGCGCTGAAGTTCGGCACCCGGGTGCTCGACCGGTTCCTGCGCACGTCCTGATGACCGGGTTCGCGCTCGCCGACGGCACGCTCCTGCAGGTCATCCGCCGGGGCGATCCGGCAGCGCCGGTGACCGTGGTGTTCGTCCACGGCTACGCGCTCGACCAGCGCAGCTGGGGCCGGATCGCGCCGCTGGTACCGGACGCGGCCGGCGCGCCGGTGGCCGTGCTGACCTACGACCAGCGCGGCCACGGCGGATCGGGGCGGGCGCGGCGCGGCACGGCGACGATGGCGCAGCTCGGCGACGACCTCGCCGAGCTGCTGGAGCGCGAGGTGCCCGAGGGCCGGGTGGTGCTGGTCGGCCACGACATGGGTGGCCTGGCGATCATGTCGCTGTCCCAGCGCCACCCGGAGCTGTTCGCCGATCGGGTGTCCGGGCTGGTGCTGCTGGCGACGTCGTCGGGCACGCTGGCCACCGAGGTGTCGGCGGCCTGGCCGAACGCGCTGGGCAAGCTGGCCCGCGACCTCGAAGCCGTGCTCGGCTCGAAGCTCTTCGGCGTCGTGCGCGAGCGCACCAGCCGGGCGGTCAGCGCAGGCCTGCGCTGGTGGCTGTTCGGCGACGACCCGGACCCGGACCTGGTCGAGCTGACCGTGAAGATGATCCGCGGCAACTGGCCGCACACCGTCTCGCTGTTCCGCCCGGCCCTGGACGCCTACGCCCGCGAAGCGGCCTTGGCGCAGGTCAGCGGCCTGCCGGTGACGGCGATCGTGGGGGAGCGGGACCGGATCGTCCGGGCCTCCGACGTCGAGCAGTGGGTCCGCGGCCTCGACGCCGGGACCGCGGTGGTGCTGCCCGGCGTCGGGCACGTCGTGCCGCTGGAGGCCGCGGCCCAGGTGCTGCCGCGGGTCGTCGCGCTGGTCAACGCGAGCCACCGCAGCTGAGGCGGCCCGCGGCCAGGAAGATCGGCACCGCGACGAACAGCCGGTCGTCGCGGGCCCGGGCGGTCTGCTCGGCCAGCCAGGCCCCATCGCCGCCGAGGTTGGCGAGCACCGGCAGGGCCGCCCCGTCGGTCCACACCAGCGCGCGGACTTCGACGGTGACATCTGTGAACCCGTTGTCCAGCAGAAGGTTCCGGTACCGCCGGGCGATCCGCGGGTGGGGCATGCCGTCCGCGCGCGTGTGGACGATCGACCGGGTGCGGGCCGGGTCGTCGGAGTCGATCACGACGGTGTCCCAGTCCTGGCCGGTGAGCACCGCGCGGCCGCCCGGTGCCAGGACGCGGCGGGCTTCGGCGACCGCGAGCTGCGGCTCGGGCAGGACGTGCAGGACCTTGTCGGCGCGGTAGCCGGTCACCGAGCCGTCGTCGAGGGGCAGCGCGGTGGCGTCGGCGACGTGGAATTCGCCGGCGGGCCAGCGCTCGGCGGCGACCTCGATCATCTCGGGATCGGCGTCGACGCCGACGGCCCGCACCCCGCGGGCGGCCAGCTCGCCGACGGCCCGCCCGCTGCCGCAGCCGACGTCGACCACGACGTCGCCGAGGCCTTCATAGGTAAGTTCCCGCAGCTGGACGGCTTGCGGGCGGTCGTCGAGGGCATCGAGGAGGGGAAGCAACGTGGACATGCGGCCAATCCTGCGACTTAATGCCGACATGAAGTCAATCGGCGAAGTGGCGGCCCGGTTCGGGCTGCCGGCCCATGTGCTGCGCTACTGGGAGGCGGAAGGGCTGCTGGCCCCCGCCCGCGCGGGCGCCCGGCGCCGCTACACCGAAGCGGACCTGCGCCGGGTGGCCGCGATCCTGGTCGCCAAGGAGGCCGGGTGGGAGCTCGCGGACATCCGGTCGATGCTGACCGACCGGTCCGCGGCCGGCCGGGCGGCGATGGCGGCCCGCCAGCGCGAGCGGCTGCGGACTCAGATCGCCCGGGCGCAGGCCGCGCTCGAGCTTCTGGAGGGCGACTGCACGCACGACGACCTCATGGCGTGCCCGCACTTCCAAGGCCTCCTGCGCCGACAGCTCGAACGTTCTTGACAACTTCTCTGTTCGGTCGGCATGCTGGGCGCATGTTTCCCGTGGCGGTGATCGAGGACGCGGCGGCGGCCGAGGTGTCGCTGGACCCGGTCCGGGCCCGGCTGCTGGCCGAACTGGCCGAACCGGCGTCGGCGACGATGCTCGCCGCGCGGATCGGCCTGCCTCGGCAGAAGGTCAACTACCACCTCCGCGCGCTGGAGAGCCACGGCCTGGTGGAGCTGGTCGAGGAACGGCGCAAGGGCAACGTCACCGAGCGGATGATGCAGGCGACGGCGGCGTCGTACGTCATCTCGCCGACGGCGCTGGCCGCGGTCCAGCCGGACCCGGCCCGCTCGCCCGACCGGCTCTCGGCGCGGTGGCTGCTCGCCGTCGCCGGACGGCTGGTGCGCGACGTCGGCCTCCTGATCACCGGCGCGGCGAAGGCGCAGCAGCGCGTCGCGACCTTCGCCCTCGACGGCGAGGTGCGGTTCGCCTCGGCCGCCGACCGGGCCGCGTTCGCCGAGGAACTCACCGCCGCCGTCACCACGCTGGTGGGGAAGTACCACGACGAGACGGCGGGCAAGGGCCGTCGGCACCGGGTGGTCGTCGCCGTGCACCCGAGCGTCCCGGAGGAGTCCTGACGTGGGCCACGAGTTCGAACTGACCGACGTCGCCGAGGCCGGGGCGACGCCGGAGCAGGTGTGGGAAGCCATCGCGACCGGACCCGGCATCGACTCGTGGTTCATGGGCCGCAACGAGGTCGATGGCGGCACCGGCGGCACGGTCCGCGGCGCCTTCGGCGGCTACGAGCCGGAGTACGGGATCCGCGCGTGGGAGCCGCCCGGGAAACTGGCCTACGGAAGCGGAACCGCGCCGGACGGACGGCGGATCGCCTACGAGTTCCTCGTCGAGGGCCGCGACGGCGGCAGCTCGGTGATCCGGTGCGTCACCAGCGGCTTCCTGCCCGGCGACGACTGGGAGGACGAGTTCGAGGCGATGACCGCGGGCGGCGCGCTGTTCTTCCGCACCCTGGTCGAGTACCTGACGCACTTCGCGGGCCGCACGGCGGTGCCGGTGACGGCGTTCGGCCCGCCGGTGGCGGACTGGGACCGGGCCTGGGCACAGCTGGGCACCGCCCTCGGCCTGTCCGCGCGGCCCGCCGAGGGCGACCGCGTCCGGCTCGGCCGCGAGGGGGTCGTCTACGCCGTCAACGACCAGGCCGTGGGCGTGCGGACCGAGGACGCGATGTTCCGGTTCCTGCGCGGCTTCCGCGGGCCGATGGTGGCGTCCCACCACCTCTTCGCCGCGGGCACCGACCCCGGCACCGAGGAGAAGACCTGGGGCGAGTGGCTGAACCGCGTGTTCGGCTAAGTCGGCAGGGCGCCGGGCAGGCTCTGGGCCGTCTTCTTGCGGCGCAGCCAGACCCGGCGCGTCCCGTCGGCGTAGAGCCGCACGGTGCGCAGTTCCCAGCCCGCGAACTCCGCGTGGATGGAGAGCTGGATCGCCGCCGCACGCCGGGACACGCCCGGGGGGAGGTGCAGACGGCGATACTCCCAATCCCCTTCGACCACCGCCTCGCTGACCGCTGTCATGGCTGGATCACCTGGGTCCCTTCTCCGGCGGCCGAGCCGACGATCACCCGGCCGCTCTTCTCGTCCACCCCGACCGAGTCCGGCTGGCGCACGGTGGGGAACCGGTACTTCTCGACGGGCTCGCCGCCGCGGACGTCGAACCCGACCACTTCGTTGCGTTCGGTGAGCGTCACCCACGCCAGGCTTCGCTGGGCGTCGTAGGCGATCCCGTACGCCCCGCCGGGGACCGGGTAGCGCTGCTTCAGGATCAGCGGGCCGGCCGAGAACGCCAGCAGCGCCCCCGCCCGCGCGTCGGTCACCAGCACCCGCCCGTAGGAGTCCGCCACGGCGTTCGCGGCGCCGTCGCCCGCCCGCAGGCCCTCGTTGACCTTCCCCGCGGCCACGTCGACCGAGAACACCGCGGTCCGCAGCCGGTCCAGCACCACGACGCCGTTCCCGGTGTCGACGACGTCGTCGGCGCTGTAGAGCTGCCCGCCGATCGTCCGCGCCGGACCCGCCGCCGGCAGCACCTGGATGTCCTTCGCCGCCCCCATCGCCACCAGCCGATCTGGCCCGAAGGCGATGCTCGACGCCGGCTGCCCGCCGGTCTTCGTCTCGGTCAGCTTCCGGTCCGGCAGCGTCAGCTGCTGCACCACACCCGCCCCGGGCTCGGCGATCTCCACCCGCCCGGGTGTCACCGTCAGCCGGGACGCAGCACCGTATAACGGCATATTCACCGGGGCGGACGCGAGCGCGTTCAGGTCGTACAGCCGCAGAGCCGGCGGCGAAGAAACCGCAACGACGAGGGTCGACGTCTTCGGATCCACGGCGACGGCCGAGACCGGGCCGTTGCCGAGCACCTGACCGGCGGGCCGCACGGTCACCGCGGGGGAGACGGCCGGGCGCGCGGCCGTCGGGTTCGCCACGATCTGCAGGTCGTCGGACGTCGGCTTGGCCGACGAGCAGCCCGAGAGCACCAGGGCACCGGCGAGCGGGAGCGCGATCCACGACACGGCGGCGAGCCGACGCACGTTGTGGCCTCCAGGTGTCCCTCGGCGGGCGGTCTTCACCAGCATGCTCCTTGATCCCCGTGCCGTCACGTGCGTGTCACCGAACAGACACCTGGCGCTCACCGCGGCCAGCGTTCGGGGTAGCCGACCTCGATCGCGCTGACGTCGTCGAGGGCGGACCGGATGGCGGGCGGCAGGGTGATGTCCTCCGCCGCCAGCGAGCCGGTGAGCTGGCCGGTGTCCCGCGCGCCGACGACCGGGGCGACGACGCCGGGCCGGTCGCGGACCCAGGCGAGGGCAACCGCCAAGGGTGACGTGCCGAGCCCGTCGGCCGCGGTGGCGACGGCCTGCACGATCCGGGCGGCGCGGTCGGTGCGGTGGTGCTCGACGTAGCCGGCGTACGCGCTGTTCGCGCCGCGGGAGTCGGCCGGCGTGCCGGTGCGGTACTTGCCGGTCAGGACGCCGCGGCCGAGCGGCGCCCACGGCAGCAGCCCGATGCCGTGGTGGGTGGCGGCGGGCACGACCTCGCGGTCCACCCCGCGCTCCAGCAGCGAGTACTCGACCTGGGTGGAGACCAGCGGCGCGGCGGCCGGTGCGCCCGTGGCGGCGGTGGCCAGCTGCCAGCCCGCGTAGTTCGAGACGCCGACGTAGCGGACCTTTCCGCTGGTCACGGCGTACTCGAGGGCGGACAGCGTCTCGGCGAGCGGCACGCATTCGTCCCAGGCGTGCAGCTGCCACAGGTCGATGTGGTCGGTGCCGAGCCGCTTGAGGGAGCCGTCGAGCGCGCTGAGCAGGGCACCGCGGGAGGCGCCGCCGCCGAAGGGGCCTTCGGTGCGCCGGGCGACCGCTTTCGTGGCGAGGACGACGTCTTCGCGGGGCACCAGGTCGCCGAGCAGCGAGCCGAGCACCCGTTCGCTCTCGCCCTCGCCGTAGATGTCGGCCGTGTCGACCAGGGTGCCGCCGGCGTCGACGAAGGCGACCAGCTGGCTGGCGGCCTCCTCCGCGTCCGTGTCGCCACCCCAGGTCATGGTGCCGAGCGCCATCCGGGAGACGCGCAGTCCCGAGCGGCCGAGCAGTCGCTTTTCCACGACCGCCGAGCCTAGTGGGCTGCCCCGTCCGGAGGAGACCAAGGTGAGTCGTGTCGCGATCAAGGCCCCCGTTAGGGTCTGGCCCCGTGCGACTCGGACTGAATCTCGGCTACTGGGGCACGGGGAGCGACCCCGCGAGCCTGGCGTTGGCGAAGCAGGCGGAGGAGCTGGGGTACGCGGTCGTGTGGGCCGCGGAGGCCTACGGCTCGGACGCCGTGACCGTGCTCACCTGGATCGCGGCGCAGACGTCCCGGATCGACGTCGGGGCCGCGGTGCTGCAGATCCCGGCCCGCACCCCGGCGATGACCGCGATGACGGCCGCGACGCTCGACACGCTCTCGGGCGGCCGGTTCCGGCTCGGCCTGGGTGTCTCGGGCCCGCAGGTGTCCGAGGGCTGGCACGGCGTGCGCTTCACCTCGCCGGTGGCCCGGACCCGCGAATACGCCTCGATCGTGCGGTCGGCGTTGCGGCGGGAACGGGTGACGTTCGCGGGGGAGCACTTCACGCTGCCGCTGCCGGACGGCCCCGGCAAGGCGTTGCGGATGACCGTCCGCCCGGCCCGCAAGCACGTCCCGCTGTACCTGGCCGCGATCGGGCCGAAGAACCTGGAGCTGGCCGGGGAGATCGCCGACGGCTGGTTGCCGGTGTTCTTCTCGCCGTCGCACGCGGGGGAGCAGCTGGCCCACGTCCGCGCCGGCGCCGAGCGGGCCGGCCGCACGCTGGAGGATTTCGACGTGGTGCCGTCCGTGCCGCTGGTGCCCGGCGACGACTGGCGGGCCTGCGCGGACGCCGTCCGCGGGTACGCGGCCCTCTACCTGGGCGGGATGGGGAGCAGGGAGAAGAACTTCTACAACCGGCTGGCGTGCCGGATGGGATTCGCGGCCGAGGCCGCCGAAGTGCAGGAGAAGTACCTGGCCGGTGACCGGGCGGGGGCGATGGCGGCGGTGCCGCCGGAGTTCCTCGACGCGACGTCGCTGCTGGGTCCGAAGGAACGGATCGCGGAGAAGATGAAGGAATACGCCGAAGCCGGCGTGACGACCCTGTCGGTGTCGCCGTACTCGCCCGAGCCCGCCGCTGCCCTGCGCACGGCCGCCGAGGCGCTCGAGCTGGCGGGGGTGGCCTGACGTGGGGTGGTTCGAAGCCCTGGTGCTCGGCCTGGTCCAGGGCCTGACCGAGTTCCTGCCGATCTCGTCGAGCGCGCACCTGCGGATCGTGGCGGCCCTGGCGGGCTGGGACGACCCGGGCGCGGCGTTCACCGCGGTCACCCAGATCGGCACCGAGCTGGCGGTGATCATCTACTTCGGGCCGAAGATCGGGAAGATCCTGCGGGCCTGGTTCTTCTCGCTGTACAAGGCGGAGTGGCGCCGGGACCCGGACGCCCGGCTGGGCTGGCTGATCATCGTCGGCTCGCTGCCGATCGTGGTGCTCGGGCTGCTGCTGCAGGACCAGATCGACAGCGCGTTCCGCGACCTGCGGATCACCGCGACCGTGCTGATCGTGTTCGGCGTGATCCTGCTGGTCGCCGACCGGATCGGGAAGCAGGAGCGCACGCTCGACCAGCTGACCGTGCCGCACGGCCTCGGCTTCGGCTTCGCGCAGGCGCTGGCCCTGATCCCGGGCGTGTCCCGCTCGGGCGGCACCACGAGCGCGGGCCTGCTGCTGGGCTACACCCGCGCCGAGGCGGCGGAGTACTCGTTCCTGCTGGCGCTGCCGGCGGTGTTCGGCTCGGGGGTGTACAAGCTCAAGGACATCGGCTCGGGCGCGGTTCCGGCCCAGTGGGGGCCGACGATCCTGGCCACGCTGGTCGCCTTCGGCGTCGGCTACGCGGTGATCGCCTGGCTGATGGCCTACATCAAGAAGCGCAGCTTCGTGCCGTTCGTGGTGTACCGGCTGGTGCTCGGCGTGCTGCTGTACGTGCTGATCTTCAGCGGCGTGCTGGACCCGAACGCGGGCCCGGTCGGCCACTGATCCCGGTCTGCCGCAGCTGGTCGTGAGTGGTAAGGCGGGTTCTAACCCGCCTTACCACTCACGACGGCTGCGGCAGGGCGCCGGCGGTGATCGGTTGCCACGTAGGGTGGGGGCCGTGAGTACGGTCATTCTGCTGCGGCACGGCAAGTCGACGGCCAACGGCTCCGGCATCCTGGCCGGGCGCTCCCCGAAGGTGAACCTCGACGACACCGGCCGCGCCCAGGCGGACAAGCTCGTCGAACGGCTCGACGGCGTGCCCCTCGCGGAGCTCGTGGTCTCGCCGATGCTGCGGTGCAAGCAGACGGTCGGCCCCCTGGCGGCGGCCTGGGGGCTCGACAAGGTCGTCGAGCCCGGGCTGTCCGAAGTGGACTACGGCGACTGGACCGGCAAGGAGCTCAAGCACCTGGCGAAGGAGCCGCTCTGGCGTGTGGTGCAGGCGCACGCGTCCGCGGCGGTGTTCCCCGGCGGCGAAGGGCTGGCGGCGATGCAGGCGCGGTCGGTGGCGGCCGTCCGCGCGCACGACCGGCGGATCGCCGCCGAGCACGGCGACCACGCCGTCTGGCTGCTGTGCAGCCACGGCGACGTGATCAAGTCCATCCTGGCCGACGCCCTCGGCCAGCACCTGGACGCCTTCCAGCGGATCGTCGTCGACCCGGCGTCGATCTCGGTCGTGCGCTACACCGAGACGCGGCCGTTCGTCATGCGGGTCAACGACCACGGCGGCGACCTGCGCGGGATCGTGCCCCCGGAACCGAAGCCCAAGCGCGGGAAGAAGGCGGCGGCCAGCGACGCCGTCGTGGGTGGTAGCACGGGCCGGTGACCCCGGCCACCTCCGGAAAGCGCTGACACCGGCACAGGTGGACCACGTAGGGTGGCGGGACCGAGTGTGTCTGTCCCCGACCAGGAGCCTGCCCGATGATTTCGCCGGACAATCCGTTCGCCGCACCCAGCGAGCTGCCCTACGCCCTGCCGCCCTTCGACCGGATCTCCGACGAGCACTACCGGCCGGCGTTCGAAGCCGGGCTGGCCGAGCACGCGGCGGAGATCGAGCAGATCGCGGCGCAGGACGCCGAGCCGACGTTCGAGAACACCATCGTAGCCCTCGAGCGCGCCGGCGAGCTGCTGGGCCGCGTGGCGAGCGTGTTCTACAACCTGGCCGGCTCCAACGGCACCGACGAGATCCAGGCCATCCAGGCCGAGTTCGCGCCGAAGCTGGCCGCCCACCACGACGCGCTGCACCTGAACCCGCAGCTGTTCGCCCGGATCGACGCGCTGCACGCGCGGCGCGACGAGCTCGGCCTGGACGAGGAGTCGCTGCGGCTGCTGGAACGGCAGCACACCGACTTCAGCCGGGCCGGTGCCGGGCTCGGGGAAACCGAGCAGGCAAGGCTGCGCGAGCTCAACGAGCAGCTGTCCACCCTGCAGACGAAGTTCCAGCAGAACCTGCTCAAGGACACCAACGAGCTGGCCGTGGTCATCGCCGACCGCGCCGAGCTCGACGGGTTCGGCGAAGGCGCGATCGCCACCGCGGCCGAGGCGGCCACCGCCCGCGGCGAGGACGGCAAGTACGTGCTCACGCTGAGCCTGCCGACGAGCCAGGCGTCCCCGCTGGAGACGCTGCGCAACCGCGAAGTCCGCGAGCGGATCCACACCGCGTCGATGGCGCGGGGCAACCGCGGCAACGACTACGACAACAACGCCGTCGTCGCCGAAATCGTGCGGCTGCGCGCGGAACGGGCCGCACTTCTGGGCTATCCGGACCACGCCGCGTACGTCATCGCGGACGAGACGGCGAAGACCGCCGAAGCCGCCGCCGGGCTGCTGGAACGGCTGGCGCCGGCCGCCGTCGCGAACGCCCGCGCCGAAGCCGCCGAACTGCAGCAGCTGCTGGAAGCCGACGTGCCGGGGGCGCAGCTGCGGCCGTCGGACTGGCCGTACTACGCCGCCCAGGTCCGCCGTGAGCGCTTCGACGTCGACACCGAGGCGTTGCGCCCGTACTTCGAGGCCGACCGCGTGTACCTCGACGGCGTCTTCTTCGCCGCGACGAAGCTGTACGGTCTGACGTTCACCGAGCGCGACGACCTGCCGAAGTACCACCCG
Source organism: Amycolatopsis vancoresmycina (assembly GCF_000716785.1). GTDB lineage: Bacteria > Actinomycetota > Actinomycetes > Mycobacteriales > Pseudonocardiaceae > Amycolatopsis > Amycolatopsis vancoresmycina. The sequence continues at coordinate 670,866 of NZ_JNYY01000001.1, read as the reverse complement.
GAGGTCCGGACCTTCGAGGTCTTCGACGCCGACGGCACCCCGCTGGGCCTGTACCTGCTCGATCTGTACACCCGGGACGCCAAGCGCGGCGGCGCCTGGATGAACACCTTCGTCGACCAGTCGGAGCTGCTCGGCCGCAAGACCGTCGTGGTGAACGTGCTCAACGTGAACAAGCCGCCGGCGGGGGAGCCCACCTTGCTGACGTTCGACGAGGTCGTCACCGCGTTCCACGAGTTCGGCCACGCCCTCCACGCGCTGGTCTCCGCGGTCCGCTACCCCACGTTCTCCGGCACCAACGTGCCCCGCGACTTCGTCGAGTACCCGTCCCAGGTGAACGAGATGTGGATGCTGTGGCCGGAAGTGCTGGCCAACTACGCCAAACACCACGAGACGGGGGAGGCGCTGCCGCAGGCCCAGGTCGAGAAGCTGCTGGCCGCGCAGCAGTACGGCGAAGGGTTCTCCACCACTGAGTACCTTGCGGCGTCCCTGCTCGACCAGGCCTGGCACAGCCTCGGCGTCGACGACCACGTGGGGGAGGTGCAGCCGTTCGAGCGCGAGGCGCTCGTCAAGGCCGGCGTGGCCGTCGACGCGATTCCGCCGCGCTACCGCACGACGTACTTCGCGCACATCTTCAGCGGCGGCTACAGCGCCGGGTACTACTCCTACATCTGGAGCGAAGTCCTCGACGCGGACACCGTCCAGTGGTTCCGGGAGAGCGGGGGACTGACCCGCGAGAACGGCGACCACTTCCGCCGCACCCTGCTCGGCCGCGGCGGCAGCATCGACCCGATGGACGCCTTTCGCGCGTTCCGCGGCCGCGACCCCGAGATCGAACCCCTGCTGGCCCGCCGCGGCCTCAACGGAGTCTGAGTCTACTAACTGTATAACGACCTATACCCGGGGGCAGGTTCGGAAAAACCTGCCCCCGGAATCCGCTACGGACGACCAAAAAACCGCTCCGACTAGGAGACCAGGTCGAGCCAAGCGGCCGCGAGCGCGGCGTGGCCGGCAGGCGTCGGGTGCACGCCGTCTTCGGACCAGCGTTCGGGCCCGGTCGCCGCGCTGAGGCCGGCGAACATGGTGTCCGCGGCGAGCAGTTCCGCGCCGTACGCCGCGGCGAGTTCGTGGACGGCCTGGATCTTGGGGTTCAGGCCGGCGCGCCATTCGTCGCGGGTGGTGTCGTCGATGCGGACGGGTTTGCCGTTGACGCCGGCTTCGACCACGCCCTTGATCGGGAGCAGGAACGGTTCGATGAGGATGAGGGGTGTGCCGGCGAGGGGGGCGAGCAGGCGGTCGTAGCCGGCGGCGAACTCGTCGGCGGAGATCGCGGGGCGGTCGGGGGCGAAGGTGTGGCGGCCGTTGTCGTTGACGCCGATGAGGATCGAGACGACGTCGGGCCGGGCGGCGAGCACGTCGGTCTGCCAGCGGGCTTCGAGGTCGGCGACGGTGTCTCCGCGGTGGCCGGCGTCGAGCCAGGTGACGGGCCGGTCGGGGTGCCGGAAGCACCATTGGCCGGCGGCGAGTGCGGGGTAGCCGCAGCGTTCTTCGCCGTCCGGTCGCCAGAGGGTGGTGATGGAGTCGCCGGCGAAGAGCACGGTGCTGTGGGGTTTCAGGGTGATCGTCATGCGGTCGAGGGTGGCGGGGGTGGCTGGCGGGGAACGCACAGCGGGCTGGCATCCCCCGCCAGGAGCTGTCAGGCCGTGGCGGTTCGCTCTCCGGCGACGATGTGGTCGACGAAGCCGTAGGTCAGGGCTTCGTCGGCGTCGAACCAGCGGTCGCGGTCGGCGTCGGCGGTGATGCGTTCGACGGTCTGGCCGGTCTGGCGGGCGGTGATTTCGGCGATGCGGCGTTTCATCCGGCCGAAGACTTCGGCCTGGATGGCGATGTCGGTGGCGGCGCCGCTGATGCCGGCGGAGGGCTGGTGCATGACGATGCGGGTGTTGGGCAGCAGGTAGCGCTTGCCGGGGGTGCCGGAGGAGAGCAGGAACTGGCCCATGGAGGCGACGAAGCCGAGGCCGTAGGTGGCGACGTCGGGTTTGACGAGCTGCATGGTGTCGTAGATGGCCATGCCGGCGGTGACGGAGCCGCCGGGGGAGTTGATGTAGAAGGTGATGTCTTCGGCGGGGTCGTCGGCGGCGAGCAGGAGCAGCTGGGCGACGATGCGGTTGGCGACGTCGTCGTTGACTTCGGAGCCGAGGAAGACGATGCGGTCGCGCAGGAGCTGCTGGTACACCGATTCGTCGGGGGACGGGGTGGGGGTGTGCATGTCGGGTACGGCGAGAAGGGTCATGGGGCGACGGTAGGGCGCGTGATCCGGTTCGTGGTGGTGGTTTCGCTGTGGGCGTGCGGTGTTCGCCGGGCGCGAAAGGGGCCGCCGTCCATTGCGGACGGCGGCCCTTTTTTCGTGTGGCGGCTCAGATGAGGCCGAGCTTCTGCACGGTGTCGCGTTCTTCGACGAGCTCGTTGACGGAGGCGTCGATGCGGGCGCGGGAGAAGTCGTCGATCTCGAGGCCCTGGACGATCTTGTGCTGGCCGTTCTCGGCGGTGACCGGGAAGGACGAGATGAGGCCTTCGGGGACGCCGTAGGAGCCGTCGGAGGCGACGGCGGCGGAGGTCCAGTCGCCGGCCGGGGTGCCGTTGACCCAGGTGTGGACGTGGTCGATGGCGGCGGAGGCGGCGGAGGCGGCGGAGGAGAGGCCGCGGGCTTCGATGATGGCCGCGCCGCGCTTGGCGACGGTGGGGATGAAGTCGTTTTCGAGCCAGGCCTGGTCGACGGCGTCGGCGATGCTCTTGCCGCCGAATTCGGCGTGCTGGACCGAGGGGTACTGGGTGGCGGAGTGGTTGCCCCAGATGGCGACCTTCTTGAGTTCGGTCACCGGGACGCCGAGCTTCTTGGCGAGCTGGGCGAGGGCGCGGTTGTGGTCGAGGCGGGTCATCGCGGTGAAGCGGTCGGCGGGCACGTCGGGGGCGTGCGAGCGGGCGATGAGGGCGTTGGTGTTGGCGGGGTTGCCGACGACGAGGACCTTGATGTCGTCGGCGGCGCCGGCGTTGATGGCTTCGCCCTGTGGCTTGAAGATGCCGCCGTTGGCTTCGAGGAGGTCGCCGCGTTCCATGCCCTTGCTGCGGGGGCGGGCGCCGACGAGGAGGGCGATGTTGGTGCCTTCGAAGGCCTGCTTGGGGTCGTCGAAGATGTCGGTGCCGGCGAGGAGGGGGAACGCGCCGTCTTCGAGTTCCATCGCGGTGCCCTCGGCCGCCTTGACCGCCTGCGGGATCTCGAGGAGCCGCAGCTTCACGGGGACGTCCTGGCCGAGGAGCTGACCGGACGCGATGCGGAAGAGCAGCGCGTAGCCGATCTGGCCGGCGGCGCCGGTGACGGTCACGTTGACTGGGGCTTGGGTCATTGCGGTTCTCCAGCTTGAGACGACTTTGGCTAGTAGGGAGCCTATCCCTCCTCGGCGTTGCTGGTTGGGTGCGTCCGGTCACGCTGCCGGCGGCGGTGTCGCCGCCCGGGTGGCGGGGTGAAACGATCAAGCCCGGACGTCGTGGGGTGATCGCGGACGGCGGGCAGCGGTCCGGGGGTGCGAAATCGTTTTCCGGTCCAATTCATTCGTGCCTCGCGAGAATGTCGGTCCGAAATTATCGGCATACCGCGTGGCGGGACGGCTTCGGTGTGTTGCTCCGTTCAGCGGGGTTTGCTTCCATGATCCTTTCGCTACCATGGTCGGCGCCCCCGTCCCCAATTCGAATGTATTGGGAAGGATTCCGATGCTGTCTGCGGTCGTTGCTGCCGTAATGGCGCTATCCTCTGTGGTCGCCCCGCATTCGTGGAACACCCCGCCGCCGCCCGACAAAATCGTCATCGACGTCGTCAACGCCATCGGCACCGGCTGTCCGCCCAACACGTCCGCGGTGGCGGTTTCGCAGGACAACACGGCGTTCACCGTGACCTACAGCGCTTACACGGCGTTGGTCGGGGTCGGCGCCGGACCGCTGGACGCCAGGAAGAACTGCCAGATCGGCCTGCGGGTGCACGTGCCGCAGGGCTTCACCTACGGAATCGCGCAGGCCGACTACCGCGGATTCGCGCACCTGGAACGCGGCGCGACCGGCCTCGAAAGAGCGAACTACTATTTCCAGGGGAATTCACCGACGGCTTACGTGCAGCATCCGCTGACCGGGCCGATCGACGACGACTGGCATTTCACGGATTCGACGGAGGTCGGGGCGATCGTCTTCAAGCCGTGTGGTGAGGAACGCAATCTGAACATCAACACGGAATTGCGGGCCGCGGCCGGGACGTCGGATCCGAAGAAGACGACGAGCTACGTCACGATGGACTCGACCGACGGCAGCATCACCACGGTGTACCACTTCGCGTGGCTGGTCTGTCCGTGATCGGCTCCGGGTGACCGGAGGTCCAGAGGGGCGGCGCGGCCGGTGAAGCTGCGCCGCCCCGGGCCGGTCACGGCGTCGCCGGGGTGCGGGGGTCGGTGGCTTCGAGGCCGAAGACGCGGCCGAGGGCGACGAGGGCTTCGTCGAGGTGGCTGAGGCTGGACAGGACCGCGCGGGTTTCGGCCTGCTCGACGCGGTCGGAGACGGGCGTGCCGTCGTCGCGCACGAGCGTGCCGGGTGTGGGGCCACCCGGGGCGGCCAGTGCCTTGCGGAGGACGTCGATGTTGGCCAGCAGCCGTCCGGTGAACCGGCGGAGCCGGTCGGCGTCGGTGCCGGTGAGCTGGCCGGGCTGGGCGCGGGCGGCGACGTGCCGGGCCCGGAAGGCGATGGTTTCCAGGGTGGTGAGCACGTGCCAGCCGTAGTCGCGGCGGGCGCTGCGGAGGTTCACCGGGTGGGTCAGCGGTTCGACGGTGGTGCGGACCTGTTCGACGCTGCGGTCGAGGTCGCGGGAGAGTTCGATGACGTTGACGTTCTCCTCGCCGGCGAGCAGGCCGCGGGTGTGGCCGAGGAACTCCTCGAGGTCGTCGAGGACCTCGGCGATGTCGTCGAGCATCACCGAGCGGGTGCGGACCGGGACGATGACGACGGCGGCGAGGATGCCGGCGGCGGCGCCGACGGCGGTTTCGGCGACGCGGATCCAGAGGACTTCGAGGCTGAACGTGCCGAGCAGGCTGTAGAGCAGGCCGAGCATGCTGGTGATGAAGAACGCCATCACCACCTGGGAGACGCGCGCGGTGTAGACCATGCCGAAGACGCACACGAGGATGAGGGCGAGGGTGGCGGCGGTGTTGCCGCCGACGAGCAGTGCGAGCAGGACGCCGCCGACGATGCCGATCAGGGTGCCGCCGAGGCGGCGGACGCCCTTGACGAAGGTGGCGCCGGCGCTGGAGGCGCCGATGAACACGACGAAGACGGTGAGCACGGCCCAGTACCAGCGCTGGTGGGAGACGAGTTCGCCGCCGAGCACGGCGAGCCCGCCGCCGACGACGGCCTGGATGGCGCTGCGGGTCCGGTTGTCGTAGGCGAACTTGGGGGTCGGCTCGTCGTCGGGTTCGGCGGCGGGGTCGGTGACCGACTCGGGGTCGGCGGCGCGCTGGGCGCGGTCGTCGGCCAGTGCCAGTTCGGCGAGTGCCTTGCGGACGCCGTCGCCGGGGGCGGCGTGTTCGTCGATGCGGCTGCCTTCGACGAGCATCCGGCTGTATTCGCCGGTCTGGCTGATCAGCGGCAGCTCGCGCGGGTCGCGTTCCATGAGGGCGCGGAAGCGGGCTAGCCGGGCGATGAGGTCGTCGCGGACTTCGGTGGTGAGGTCGCCGGTGCAGGTGCGCTGGACGGTGCTGGCCAGCCAGCCGACGGCGAGTTCGACTTCGATGGCGCGGCGGCGCAGCCGGTCGGCGGCGCGGGCGTCGACGACGTCGGGGGCGGCGTCCTCGATGAGCAGGACGCATTCGTGCAGCCGCGCCAGCGCGGAGCGCAGCTGTTTGCGGGTGCGTTCGCTGCCGTTGACCGCGAGGTGGGCTTCGGTGGCGCGGACGACGGCGGCCAGGCGGGCGCGGAAGGCGCGGCGCACGCGGAGGAACTCGGCTTCGGGGTTGTGCCGCAGCAGCACGAACCGGACGACGGCGTTGGCGAGCACCCCGACGCCGAGGGCCATCAGCAGCTGGGGGACCTGTTTGAGGTGGGCCTGCAGGAACATCGGGAAGAAGAACAGGAAGAAGCCGATCGAGCCGAGCGCGGTGCCGCGGGCGCCGAAGCGCTGGGCGTAGACGGCGACGAAGATGAGCAGGACGAACACGATGCTGTCCATCGGCGGCAGCGCCGAGCCGAGGCTGGCGGCGGTGATGGACGCGGCTCCGGTGAGGAAGGCGAGGACGAGGGTGACGGCCTGGCCGCCGGGGGTGGGGTCGTTGACGGTGAACGCGGTCATCATCGCGGCGATGGCGCCGACGAGCATGACGGTGAGCGGGACGTGCGCGGGCAGCAGCGCGGCCACGGCCAGGACGATGCCGAGCACGGCGGAGCCGGCCAGGCGCAGCCGGACCAGGCCGGGGTCGGCCGCCGCGAGCCGGTCGAGGGCGGCGGTGCGGAGGTGGTTCATCGGGCGAGGAGCTCCCACTGGGCGAGGGTGGTGCGGCGGCCGCGGGTGGCGGTGATCCGCAGCCGGTAGCGGGCGTGCGCGGCCGGGGCGGCGAGGGTGAACGGGCGGGTCTGGCGGCGCCAGCGGAACAGTTCGTCGTGGCGTTCGTCCAGGGTGGACCACGCGGTGCCGTCGTCGGAGCCTTCCAGCACCCACGCGCTCGGGTCGCCGCGGCGGTCGCCGGAGGTGAGCGTGTACAGGGTGACTTCGCGGGGTTCGCCGGTGACGGTGAATTCGATCGCCGGGGTGGCACTGCGGAAGGTGACCTGGGTGCGGGTGGTGTCGTCGAACAGCGCGCCGGTCTTGGTGCCGTCGGACGCGGTCGCGGTGCCGGTGAGGTCGGTGGCCGGGGCGGGGTGCTCGGCCGGTGGCGGCGGGGCACCCCAGCCGGTGGGTTCGGTCGTCAGGTCGAAGACGAGCTCGGCGCCGCGGGCGAGGGTCGCGTGGGCGATCGAGGTGCTCTCGTGCGGTTCGCCGTCGACGGTGAGCCCCCGGACGTGGACGGTTTCCTCGGTGTTGCCGGGCGCGTGGATCACCAGTTTCCTGCCGTCACCGAGGTGGACGGTCGCCTTTTCGAACAGCGGTGAGCCGATCGCGTAGCGCGGGCTGCCGACGGCGAGGGGGTAGAAGCCCAGCGCGCTGAAGACGTACCAGGCGGACATCTCGCCGTTGTCCTCGTCGCCCGGGTAGCCCTGGCCGATGTCGCTGCCGAGGTAGAGCCGCCGCAGCACCTCCCGCGCGACGGCCTGGGTCTTCGCGGGCGCGCCGGCGAGGTTGTAGACGTAGGGGATGTGGTGGGAGGGCTGGTTGGAGTGGCCGTACTGGCCCATCCGGACGTCGCGGGCTTCGGTCATCTCGTGGATCAGGCCGCCGTACGCGCCGGGCCGCCGTCCGGTTTCCGGCGTGGCGAAGAACGTGTCGAGTTTGGCTTCCAGTGCCGCGTTGCCGCCGTGGAGGGCGGCGAGGCCGGGGCCGTCGTGGGGTGCGGTGAAGGCGGTGTTCCAGGCGTTGGTTTCGACGAAGTCGCCGCCCCAGGCGGCCGGGTCGTAGCCTTCGGGTGCGAACTTGCGGCGGCCGTCGCGGTGGCGGCCCTGGAAGAAGCCGATCTCCGGGTCGAAGTGGTGGACGTAGTGCTTCGCGCGCTCGCGGAAGTAGGCGGCGTAGTCGCCGTACCTGCGGGCCCGCGGCCCGTCGCTCTCCCGGGACAGCTCCGCCGCGAGGTTGGCCAGTCCGAAGTCGTTGATGCAGCCTTCCAGCGCCCAGGACAGTCCTTCGTGGACCGTCACCGGGGTGAAGTGCAGGAAGATCGACTCCGCCAGGCCCTTGCGGCCGACCGCGCGGCGCGGCGGGGTGACGGTGGCGTTCTTCACCGCGGCGTCGAAGGCGGCCTCGACGTCGAAGTTGCGCACGCCCTTGAGGTAGGCGTCGGCGAACGCGACGTCGGAGCTGGTGCCGGTCATCAGGTCGGCGTAGCCGGGGGAGGACCAGCGGGCGATCCAGCCGCCCTCGCGGTACTGCTGGACGAACCCGTCGATCATCCGGCCGCAGCGGTCCGGGGTGAGCAGCGCGTAGGCGGGCCAGGTGGTGCGGTAGGTGTCCCAGAAGCCGTTGTTGACGTACAGCTCGCCGTCGACGACCTTCGCGCCGGTCCGGCGGCGGGTGCTCGGCCACCACCGGCGCACGACCGGGCTGGCGTGCCGGATCCCCTTCGGGGTGGTCTCGTGCGCGACGTTCGGGTACAGGAACAGCCGGTAGAGGTTCGAGTACAGCGTCGTGCGCTGGTCCTCGGTGGCGCCTTCGACCTCGACGCGGCCCAGCTCCTCCTGCCACAGCTGCCGGGCTTGGTCCCTGACCTGCTCGAACGTTGTCCCGGCCGGGATCTCCAGCTCCAGGTTGCGCCGGGCCTGGGCGAGGCTGATCAGCGAGGTCGCGATCCGCAGCGTCACGTCGGGCCCGTCGAACTCGAAGGACCCCGACACCCGCCGCCACGGCGGGAACCGGACCTTGGCGCCGCGGGTGGCGGGGGCGTCGGTGACGCCGTAGACGAACATCCGGCGCGCCCCGGCCGACAGGCGGCTGCGGACTCCGGTGTAGCCGGTGATCACGCCGGTGTCGGGGTTGATCCGGAGGCGGCCGCGGTTGCCGGCGTTGTCGAACAGCAGCCAGCCGTGCTTGGCGGGGAAGGTGAACCGCATGATCGCCGCGTGCGACGTGGGCGCGAGGTCGGCGGTCATCCCGTTGGCGAACCGGACGCCGTAGTGGTGCGGGGAGTCGGTTTCGTCGTCGTGGGAGAAGGCCAGCGCGCGCTTGCGGCGGTCGGGCTCGACCGGGCCGGTGCCGGGCACGACGTGGAAGGTGTGCCGGTCGCCCATCCACGGGCTCGGCTGGTGCGACAGGGCGAACGCCTGCAGCGCGGGCCGGTTCTTTTCGTCGTTGTGGCGGTGGTAGGAGTAGAGCCAGTTGGTCACGCCCGCGTCGGTGACCGGGGTCCAGAAGTTGAACCCGTGCGGCACCGCCGTGGCCGGGAAGGTGTTGCCGCGGGAGAACTCGCCGCTGGAGTGCGTGCCGCGGGTGGTGCGGACGCAGTCGACCGGGTCGCGCGGCGGTTCGCGGCGCTCGGCGATCCGGACGTCGTCGAGCCAGCCGGTGATCTCGTCCGGCGCGTCGGTGCGCAGCACGATCCGGGCGATCCGGCGCCCGGCGAACGCCCCGAGCGGGCGGCGGACGAGGTTCCACTGGTCCACCCACAGCGTCTTGTCGTCGACCGGGTCGAACCCGGCGGTGGTGCCGTCGGCGAACTCGACGTCGAGGCTGACCCGGGTGGCGCGGTAGGCCGGGATGTCGCCGTCGGCGACCGGGAAGACCACATAGGACAGCTCGGTGCGCCCGGTGACGGGCACGTCGAGTTCGAACAGGACCGCGCGGGGCCGCCCGGTGTAGCGCAGGGCACGCACGCCGGTGAAGCCGGCCCCGGTCCGGGCCGTGGGGGAGTGCTCCGGGCCGCTGCCGACGCGCAGGCCGGGATCCGCCGGCTGCGGGTCACCGGTTTCGAAGGACGAGAAGAACGCGGCGTCGGACATGCGCTACACCGTATCCGCCGAACGGCGCAGCCTGCGCGCTCTGCTGCTCGTGCCGGGACCGGCCCGGCACGAGCAGCAGCTTCCTACGCGACGGCGGTTGCGGTCAGGTCGACGACCAGGCCGGGCAGGGCCAGCCGGGTCACCCCGAGCATCGTGGTGACCGGGGCCGCCCCGGCGGCACCCAGCCGGGCCGCCAGCACGCCGTAGTGCGGGAACAGCGCGTCGACGTCGGTGGTGTGGACGTCGAGCCGGACGAGGTCGGCCAGTGCCATGCCGGCCGCGGCGAGCACGGCCTCCAGGTTGTCCAGGCTCGACGCCAGCTGGGCGGCCACGTCCCCCTCGTGGCGGGGCCTGCCCTCGGCGTCCGTCGACGCCTGCCCCGAGCAGTACAGGGTGCGCGTCTGCCCCGAGACGACCTCGCCCTGGTTGAAGCCCAGCGCGTGCGACCACGTCACCGGGTTGACCGCCGTTCGTTCCAGTGCCACATCAGCTCCGTTCGTTGCGTTTGCTGCGCGGGGGAGCTTTCCGGCGAATCACGACATCTCCTGTCGGGTATTCGCTACGGTCCTGCGAGTGCGTGCCGACCGGCTGATCTCCCTGGTCCTGCTGCTGCGCCGGCGCGGCCGGCTGACCGCGGAGGCGCTGGCGGCCGAGCTGGAGGTGTCCACCCGCACGGTGCTGCGCGACATCGAAGCGCTGTCCGCGGCCGGGGTGCCGGTGTACGCCGAACGCGGCCGGCACGGCGGGTACGCGCTGCTGCCCGGATTCCGGACCGAACTCACCGGGTTGAACCACGACGAGGCCCTCGCCCTGCTGACCACCGGGCGGGCCTTCGGCCTCGGCCCGGCGCTGGCCTCGGCGCTGCGCAAGGTGGCCGACGCGCTGCCCGAATCCCAGGTGGCCACGGCCGGGCGCTTCCTCGTCGAACCCGAAACCGACCTGCTCTCCCGCCGCCGGGTCACCGAGGACGTCGACCGGGCCGCGATGCTCGAGGTCCGGCGCGCGGTCCTGGCCGGCCACCGGCTGCGGATCCGCTACGCGGCCACCGGCCAGGAGCCGCTTTGGCGCACGGTGGATCCGCTCGGCCTGGTCACCGTCCGGGACCGCGGCTACCTGCTGGCCACGCGAGCGGGCGCGGACCGCACCTACCGGCTGTCGCGGATCCTCGCCGCGCAAGAGCGGCCCGAACCGGCCGAGCGGCCGGGCGAGGTCGACCTGGCCCGGATCTGGCGGCAACGCTGTGCCGCCTTCCTGGCCGACGGGCACCTCACCGTCCTGGTCCGGGTGCACCCGGACCGCCGCGAGGACCTGCTGAACACGGCGGTGGCGGTCCGCGCGGAGCACCCCGAGCCGGACGGCCGGCTGCGGCTGGAGGTCACCTACCAGGACGCCCGGCACGCCGAGTGGGCGCTGTGGCAGCTGGGCACGGACGCCGAAGCCCTCACCCCGCAGTCCCTGCGCACCGCCCTGCACGACCGGGCCGCCGCGATCGCCGGCCGCTACCGCCCCCGAACGGCGTGAAGGCCACCCCCGATTGCTCGGGGATGGCCTTCACCGCACTACCGCAGCACTACATCTTCGCGCACTGCCCGACGTTCGGCCCGCGCACCGTGTTCGGCAGGTCGTGGTCCGTCGGCGCCGGGGTGTTCACCGCGCAGGCCAGCGGGCCGCCGACCGTGCTCGAGGTCAGCACCGGCCCGTGGTTGCCGGTCAGCGCCAGCGGGCCGCCGATGTCGGTCAGCTCGATCGACACCGGTCCGGTCGCTCCCGTGATCGCCACCGGACCGCCCACCTTCGTGCGGTTGAGCACCACCTGGGCCGCGCCCGTCGCCGCCAGGGGGCCGTTCAGCGAACCGCCGCGGACGATCAGCGACGCGCCGGGCGCCACGGTGACCGGGCCGGACACCGTGGCGTCCTGCAGGCAGACCGTGCCGCTCGAAACCGTCAGCGGGCCGTTGGACGCGCCCGTGATGGTGCGGGTGCACGCGGCGTCCGGCTTGCCCAGCAGCTCGAACTCGGCCAGCTGCGCCGGGGCGCCGGTGCTGGTCGCGGTCACTTCGAGCTTGTAGTAGGCGTAGTGCGCCGGGTCGGCCACCTTGAACGCGCGGGTCTGCTGCCGCCAGGTGAACGCCTGGTTCTCCTGCCGGTCGGCCACCGCCCAGGTCTTGCCGTCGTAGGAGCCCTTCAGCACCCAGCTCTTCGGGTCGCCCGCACCGGTCTGGGACGTCAGCGTGTAGTGCGTGACGGCCTCGTCGGTGTTGGTCAGCTGGTACTGGACGGCGCCGGTGACGGCGGCCTGCGTGCGGGAGGTGTTGTCGATCAGCGCCGCCGCGTCCGAGCCGTCCGAAGTGGACAGCGTGCCCCGGCCGGCGCCGGTCTCGTCGTGCAGCGGCGTCGGCACCGCGTCACCCGTGGTGATCGACTTCGGCGCGTCGTTCGGGCCGGTGCCCCAGTTCGAGGGGTTCGGGCCCATGGCGAAGTCGATCGTCCCGCCGCGCGCGATCAGGTCCTGCGGCAGCGACGTCGAGGAGTACGCCTTGCCGTTGACCTTCACGCCCTGGACGTAGACGTTCTTCGCGCTGTTCTTCGGCGCGTTGATCACCAGGTCCTTGCCACCGGCCAGGTGGATGGTGGCCTTCTTGAACAGCGGCGACCCGATCGCGTAGTCCGGGCTGCCCATCTGCAGCGGGTAGAAGCCCAGCGCGCTGAAGATGTACCACGCGGACATCTCGCCGTTGTCTTCGTCGCCGGCGTAGCCCTGGCCGATCTCGGCGCCGTTGTAGAGCCGCGAGAGCGCCTCACGGACCTTCGCCTGCGTCTTCGCCGGCTGACCGGCGTAGTCGTACATGTAGAGCAGGTGGTGGGCCGGCTGGTTGGAGTGGCCGTACTGGCCCATCCGCACGTCCCGCGCCTCCCGCATCTCGTGGATCACGCCGCCGTAGGAGCCGGGGTAGTTGGCGGTCTCCTGGTCGGCGAAGAACTGATCCAGCTTGGTCGCCAGCCCGGCCTTGCCGCCGTAGAGGTTCGCCAGGCCCCGGCCGTCCTGCGGCACGGTGAACGCCATGCCCCAGCCGTCGGTTTCGGTGTAGTCCCCGCCCCACGCACGCGGGTCGTACTGGTCCTTGGTCTTGGTGAACTTGCCGTTCGCGTCCTTGCCCTGGAAGAACCTGACGCTGGGGTCGTAGAGGTTCACGTACTGCTGGGCGCGGCTGGTGAAGTACTCGTAGTTCTCCTGGTACTCCGCCTTGCGCGGGTCGTTCGGCGCGGCTTCGTCGGCGAGCTTCTTCGACAGGTTGGCGATGCCGAAGTCGTTGACGTAGCCCTCGATCGCCCACGAGAAGCCCTCGCTGGCGGTGTTGGGCGTGTAGCCGAGGAAGATGCCCTGGTCCAGGCCCTTGCGCCCGACCGCGGAGTTCGGCGGGGTGACCGTGGCGTTCTTGATCGCCGCGTCGTAGGCCGACTTCACGTCGAAGTTGCGCACGCCCTTGAGGTAGGCGTCGGCGAACGCGACGTCGGAGCTCGTGCCGGTCATCAGGTCCGCGTAGCCGGGGGAGGACCAGCGCGCGATCCACCCGCCGTCGCGGTACTGCTGCACGAACCCGTCGACCATCTTCCCGGCCATGTCCGGCGTGAGCAGCGAGTACGCCGGCCACGTCGTCCGGTAGGTGTCCCAGAAGCCGTTGTTGACGTACATCTGCCCGTCGACCACCTTCGACCCGGTCTGGGTCGCGGTGTCCGCGCCGGCCTTCGGCGACACCGGGCTCGCGTACTTGTACGCCGGCTTCTGCGCCGTGCCGGTGTTCTCGAACTGCGAGTTCGGGTACAGGAACAGCCGGTAGAGGTTCGAGTACAGCGTCGTGAGCTGGTCCTTCGACGCGCCCTCGACCTCGATCACCTTCAGCTGGTCGTCCCACGCCTTCTGCGCCGCGTCCCGCACGGTGTCGAAGGTCGCGGCCGGGGCGATCTCCTGGGCGAGGTTCTTCTTCGCCTGTTCGACGCTGATCAGCGACGTCGCGATCCGCATGTTCACGGTCTTGTCGGCGCCGGCGTCGAAGCGCAGGTAGCCGGTGACGTTGTCGCGGCCCTGCCCGGTGAGCTTGCCGCCCGCGGTGACGGGCTTGTCGAAGCTCGCGTAGACGAACATCCGGCCCGCGCCGGCGTACACGCCCGTCTCGGTGTAGCCCGAGAGCGTGCCGGCCGCGGTGTCGAGGGTGAGCCCGGCGGAGTTGTTGACGCTGTCGAAGATCAGGCTCGAGTCCGCGCCCGGGAAGGTGAACTTCATCATCGCCGCGTGGTCGGTCGGCGCGATCTCGGTCTTGATCCCGTTCTGGAACTGGACGCCGTAGTAGTGCGCCCGCGCGACCTCGTCGCTGTGCTTGAACGGCAGCGCGCGCTTGTCGCGGTTGGCGTCGGGCACCCCGGCGGCCGCGGACGGCATCACCTGGAACGCCTGGCGGTCACCCATCCACGGGCTGGGCTCGTGGCTGACGCTGAACGCCTGCAGCTGCGGGAGGTTCTGCGCGTTGTTCTGGGTGCTGTAGTTGTAGAGCCAGCTGCCCGAGCCGGCGTCGGTGACCGGGGTCCAGAAGTTGAACCCGTGCGGCACCGCGGTGGCCGGGAAGTTGTTGCCGCGGGAGAAGGTGCTGTTGGCCATCGTGCCCCGCGTGGTGACCACGTTGTCACTCGGGCGGGTGCTCGCGGGCGGGGTCGGGGTCGCCGACACCTTGACGTCGTCGAGCCAGCCCTGCAGCGTGCCCGGGCCGTCCGGGTTGTCGTAGCCGACCAGGATCCGGTCGATGGTCTTGCCCTTGGCGACCTGCCCGATCGCCGAGCGCACCAGGTTCCACTGGTTGGCGTAGAGCACCTTCGAGGCGCCCTGGCCCTCCGGGGTCAGCGGGAAGCCGTACTGGTCGGTCGCGCCCAGGTTGCGCAGGTAGGTGCCGTCGGTGAAGGCCAGGTCGATCGCGACGTTGGTGCTCGGGTACTTCAGGTCGCCGGTGATGAACTGCGGCTGCACCTTGTACGACAGCTCGGTCGAGGGCACGACCGGGATGTTCACGTCGAAGATCTTGTTGTAGGACCAGCCGTGCCCGGTGGCGGTCTGGCTGCCCGAGTAGCGGAAGGCCTTCATGCCGGTGAAGCCGACGCGGTTCTTGTTGGTGTACCCGCTGGTCGGGCCGGAGTCGACGAAGCTGCGCATGTTCGGCAGCGGCGGCGGCGCGGGCTCGTCGTTGGCCAGCAGCAGCTCCGACATCTGCAGGATCGGGCCGCCGTTGTTGCGGGTGACATCGAGCCGGTAGTACTTGTACGCCGCGCTCGGGGCGGCCAGCTTGTAGTCCTTCTGCTGGAACCGCGCGGTGAACGCCTGGTCGGTCTGCTTGTCCAGGTCCGTCCAGTTGCTCGCGTCGTTGGAGCCCTGCAGCGTCCAGTCCTTGGGGTCGCGCTCGTCGAAGTCGTTGGCCGAGGAGATCGCGTAGTGCGTGATCGAGGTGGCCTCGGACAGGTCGATCTGCGCCCACGCGGTGGGGTCCCAGGACAGCCACTTGGTGTCGGTGGTGCCGTCGACGAGGTTGGCGACCACCTCGCCGCCGCCGGTGTTCTCGCTGCTGGCGCTGGTCTCGGTCACCTTGCCGCGGATGTCGCCGGGGATGGCGGTGCCGTTCGCGCCGTTGACGCCGTAGGCGCGCGGCTTGCCGGCGGCGTCGGTGTCGACGGTGTCGGTCCAGGTCGGCTGGACGTCACCGGGCTCGAACGAGGACGAGAAATCGGCGGGCAGGGCGTCTTCGGCGGCGGACGAGGCTGCGGGGAGGGCGACCAGGCCGGCGGCGACCACAGCGGCGGTCACCAGGAATGCGACCGGCGGTCTGGCGCTTCGGGGCATCGTTGCTCCAAGCTCGGAGGGCGGATTCAGCAGCGCCGCGCAGGCGGGGACCGGCGGCGCCAACGAAGGGAAACGCGCGGGTGACATCGATGTCAAGACCGCCCGGCAAACCTGGCCAAAAACAGACAACGCCGAAAACGGGGGACCGATGAGACCACTGAAGATCTTCGCCACCGTAGCCGCACTCACGCTCGCCACCACCACGTTCACCCCGGCCGCCGCCACCGCCGCGGCCGATGCCGCCGTCCGGCCGGTGACCACCTGCGCCGCCCTGGTCCGCGGATTCACCCTCCCGGGCGCCGCCACGCACGTCACCTCGGCCGCCGTCGTCGCCGCGACCGGCACCGACCCCGAATACTGCGGCGTGGCCGGCTACGTCGAACCCGCCGCCCGCTTCGAGCTGCGGCTGCCCACCAAGACCTACGCCGGGCGCTACCTGCAGTACGGCTGCGGCGGCTTCTGCGGCCTGGTCAACCCGCCCGAATTCGCCGACTGCGGCCTGCCCCACGGCGGCGACGTCGCGGTCGCCGCCACCGACGACGGGCACGTCGGCAAGACCCCCGCCGTCGTCGACGACGGCAGCTGGGGCGCCCACGACCAGGCCGCCCGCACCGACTTCGAATACCGCGCACCCCACGTCGTCTCGCGCGCCTCGAAGGCGATCATCCAGGCGTTCTACGGCGCCCCGCCGCGCAAGTCCTACTTCACCGGCTGCTCCGACGGCGGCCGCGAGGCCCTCCTGCTCGCCCAGCGCTACCCGGCCGACTTCGACGGCATCGTCGCCGGCGCCCCGGCCAACGACTGGAGCCCGCTGCTCGGCGAGTACCAGACGTGGCTCGCCCGGGTGAACACCGCCGCCGACGGCAGCCCCATCCTCACCGCCGCGAAGCTGCCCGCCCTCCACAACGCCGTCCTAGCCGCCTGTGACCGCCTCGACGGGCTCACCGATGGCCAGCTCGACGACCCCCGCGCCTGCCGCTTCGACCCGGCCACGCTCACCTGCTCCGGGCCCGACACCCCGGCCTGCCTCACCCCGGCCCAGGTCACCGCGACCCGCAAGCTGTACGCCCCGCCCGCCGACGCCCACGGCACCCTGCTCTACCCCGGCGGCCAGCAGCCCGGCTCCGAGCTGTCCTGGGCCGGCTGGATCATCCCGACCCCGGAAACCGGCGGCGTCGCCTTCGCCCGCAGCCTCGCCGACAACTACCTGCGCTACCTCGGCTACCCGATCGGCGCCCCGGCCTCGACCGTCGACGCGTTCACCTTCACCCGCCGCGACTTCGACCGGCTCACCCCGGTCGGCGTCCGCTACAACGCGCTGAGCACCGACCTGTCGGCGTTCCAGCGGCGCGGCGGCAAGCTCGTGCTCTGGCACGGCTGGGCCGACGAAGCCATCCCGCCCGCCGGCACGCTCGACTACTACCAGCGCCTCACCCACGGCCGTCCGCAGGACTCCGTGCGGCTGTTCATGGTCCCGTCGCTCTACCACTGCGGCGGCGGCACCACGCTCACCGAGTTCGACCCGCTGCGCGAACTGGTCGCCTGGGTCGAGCGCGGCACCGCACCCACCCGCGTCACCGCCACCGGCCGCGACGCCGACGGCCACGTCACCCGCACCCGGCCGGTGTTCGCCTACCCGCAGCGAGCGGTCTACGACGGCACCGGCAGCGTCGACGACGCCGCCAACTTCCGGCCCGCGCCGCCGACGTCACCGGTCCGCGACGTCGTCCACTGGGCCGGCGAGCCGCTCTACGCGATTCCGGGCCCGGTAGCGCCCTAAACCGGTCACGCGGGTCCGGCGTCGTCGCTAAAGTCGCGATCATGACGACGCCGGAACCCGCCGACCGTGTCCTTGCCCGCGCCTCCCTCGCCGAGGGCAACCCGACCGGGTGGTTCGACCAGCTCTACACCGCGGCCGCCCGCGGCGAAGCCGAGGTCCCGTGGACCCGCGGCAAACCGGGTGTCGACCTGACCGCCTGGGCCGCCGAACACCCGGGCGAAGGCCGCCGCGCCCTGGTCGTGGGCAGCGCCCTCGGCGACGACCCGGAACTGCTCGCCGCCCACGGCTGGGCGGTGACCGGCTTCGACGTCGCCCCGACCGCGGTGGCCGCCGCCCGCGACCGGTTCCCGGAGTCCACAGTGGACTACGTGGTCGCGGACCTGCTGAACCCGCCGCCCGCCTGGCACCACGCGTTCGACCTGGTCGTGGAGATCATGAACATCCAGGCCATGCCCCGCGACTTCCGGCCCGCGGCGCTGAAATCGCTGGCCTCGTTCCTCGCCCCGGGCGGCACGGCCATCGTGTGCGAAGTGGCCGAGGAGAACATGGACATGGCCACCTGGCAGAGCCCGCCGTGGCCGTTCAGCCGCGCGGAGGTCGAATCCGTCGCCCAGGACGGCGTCCGCCTGGTGAGCCTGGACACCGTCCGCGACGGCGCCCGCTACTGGGCCACCTTCACCCGTTAGCCCGGTGACGGCCGGGCGTCGTCCCGACCACGGCCGCGAACGCCGCGATGAAGTGGCTCGGGTTCGCCCAGCCGCACGCGCGGGCCACGTACGCCGTGTCGTGCCCCTCGGCCAGCAGCACCAGCGCGTGGTGGATGCGCACCTGCGTGCGCCACGCGTGGAACGTCATGCCCAGCTCGGCGCGGAACAGCCGGCTGAGCGTGCGGCCGCTCGCCCCGACCCGCGGCCCGAGCTCCGCCAGCGGCGTGTTGTCCGCGGGTGTCTCGTAGAACAGCCGCGCCAGGGCGCGCAGCCGGTCGTCACGGGGTTCCGGCAGCTGCAGCGGCTGCTCGGGGGCCTCGCGCAGCTCGTCGACCAGCACCCGGCGCAGGCGCGCGCTCGCGGCCCGGTCGTACTCGCGCGGGCCGGTCAGGGCCAGCAGCACCTCGCGGGCCAGGCCCGACGCGGTGAACACGGCCGGGTGGCCGGGCACCAGCCGGGCCAGTGACGCGGGCAGGAACACGATCCGCATGTCGGTGTGGCCGTGCGCGCGGTGCCGGTGGACGAACCCGGCCGGGGTCCAGGCCACCCGGTTGGCCGGCACGATCGACGTCCCCCGCTCGGTGTGCACCGACAGCACTCCGCTCGCCGCGTAGACCAGGTGGCCCCGCTCGTGGACGTCGGCCTCGCTGGCGCCGCCGGGCGGCCACAGGTGCACCCCGCCGGACGGCCAGATCCGCGACACGGGTTGGCGGCCATCGGGCATGAAGTGGCAGTCTACCGGTGGTCGGCCACCGCCCCCGCCGGTGAGAGTGGACCGCATGAAGACGATGCGTGCAGCGGTGTGTGCCCGGCCCGGCGGCCCGGAAGTCCTGCAGATCCGCGAGGTGCTGGTGCCCGCGGTCCGGCCCGGCTGGAGCCTGGTGCAGGTCACCGGCGCCGGCCTGAACCGGTCGGAGCTGCGGACCCGCCAGGGACACTCCCCGGACGTGCGGTTCCCGCGGGTGCTCGGCATCGAATGCACCGGGGTCGTGGCCGCCTCCACCGACCCCCGCCTGCCGGAGGGGACGACCGTCGCGGCGGTGATGGGGGAGATGGGCCGCGCCTTCGACGGCGGCTACGCCGAGTACGCGCTGCTGCCCAACGCCCTGCTGATGCCGGTCACCACCACCCTGCCCCGCGAGACACTGGCCGCGCTGCCCGAGACGTACCTGACCGCACAGGGCGCGCTCGACGCCCTCGGCATCGGTCCGGGCAGCACCGGACGGCTGCTGATCCGCGGCGGCACGTCCTCGGTCGGGCTGGCGGCCGCCGCCATCGCGGCCGGCCACGGCCTGGAAGTCGCCGCCACCACCCGCCGCCCGGCGAAGGCCGGCGCGCTGACCGGCCACGTCCTCATCGACGACGGCGGCCCGCTGACCGGCCTGCCGCAGCTGTGGCCCGAAGGCCCGGACTGGGTTCTGGACCTCGTCGGCGCCCGCACCGCGGTGGACTCCCTGCGCCTGGTCCGCCGCGGCGGCACGGTGTGCGTGGCCGGCTCCCTCAGCGGCTGGACCGTCCCGGACTTCGAACCGATCGCGAAGATCCCGTCCGGCACGAAGCTGACCGCCTTCCACAGCAACGACCACGCCGGCGCCACCGAGGTGCTGCAGCGGATCATCGGCGAAGTCGAGGCGGGTACGTACCGGCCGCACATCGACCGGGTCTTCTCCCTGGACGACATCGCCGACGCCCACCGGTACATGGAGGACAACCGGGCAGCCGGGAAACTGGTCGTGCTGCCGTGATCCGGTGGCCTAGGCTCGGCGATCATGCCCACCCAGTCGCTGCGGATCCCCACCCCGGACGGCCACGCCGACGCCTTCGCCGCCTTTGATCGAGGCGCACACCACCGACCGGATCCTGCGCGACGCCGACGCCTACCTCGAATTCGGCCACGCCGAAACCGACCTGACGCCCGAGGCACTCGCCGAGCTCAACCGGACCTTGGACGCCGCCGGGATCGAGTACACCTCGCAGATCTACCCCGGCACCGTCCACGGCTTCACCATGGCCGACACCGACGCCTTCGACGCCGCCGGGCTGCGGCGGCATTGGGAGAGCCTGCTCGCGCTCCTCGGCCGCGCCTGCTAGCAGTCCGCGAGGAACCGGGCCAGGACGCGGGTGCCGAAGTGCAGCCCGTCCACCGGCACCCGCTCGTCCACCCCGTGCGCCATCGCCCGGTACGGGAACCCCTTCGGCAGCCACAACGGCGCGAAGCCGTAGCAGTCGATCCCCAGCTGCGCGAACGCCTTCGCGTCCGTCCCGCCGCCCAGGCAGTACGGCACCACCACGGCCTCGGGGTCCTCCGCCCGCAACGCCGAAGCCATCGCGTCGAACCACGGCGAGTCCACCGGCGCCTGCACCGGCGGCTGGTGCGCGACGAACTCCCGCGTCACACCCTCACCCAGCAGCTCGTCCAGCACCGCGAACAACGACTCCTCGGTCCCCGGCAGCACCCGCACGTCGACCTGCGCCGACGCCGTCGACGGGATCACGTTCACCTTGTACCCCGCGTCCAGCATCGTCGGGGTCGTGCTGGTGCGGACCGTCGGCACCACCAGCGCACCCGCCGGGCCCAGCGCCGCCACCGCCGCGTCCACCCCGTCCGAAGAGGACAGATCCACCGGCACGCCCAGTGCCGCGCCGGTCCGCTCCAGGAACGCCCGCACCGCCGGGGTCAGCGACACCGGCCAGCGGTGCGCCGAAATCCGGTGCAGCGCGCCCACCAGGCGGACCACGGCGTTCTCGTCGTTGGGCCGCGATCCGTGCCCCGCGCGACCCCGGGCGGTCAGGCGCAGGTGCGCGGTCCCGCGCTCGGCCGTCCCGACCGGGTACAGGTGCACGTCCCGGCCGTCGGCCGCGGGCACGTGGTAGGTGTAGCCGCCCGACTCGCTGATCGCCGCCGCGCACCCCTCGAACAACTCCGGGTGGTGGGCGACCAGCCAGTGCGCACCCCAGTCCCCGCGGTCCTCCTCGTCGGCGACGAACGCCAGCACCAGCTCCCGCCGCGGCCGCACCCCGCCGGCCAGCGCCGCGAGCACCATCGCCACGAAGTCCTTCATGTCGGTCGCGCCGCGACCCCACAGGTAGCCGTCGCGCACCTCGCCGTCGAACGGCGGCACCGACCAGTCCGCCGCGTCCGCCGGCACGACGTCCAGGTGTCCCTGCACCAGCAGCGCCGGCAGCGACGGATCGGTGCCCGGCACGCGCGCGATCACGCTGGCCCGCCCCGGCGCGGCCTCCAGGATCCGCGACGGGATGCCCAGGCCGTCCAGGAACGCGGCCACGTACTCCGCGGCCGGCCGTTCCGGGTTGGCGTCGTTGTTCCCGCGGTTGGTCGTGTCGAACCGGATCAGGTCCGCGCACAGCTCGACGACGTCAGCCATAGATGCCCTGCACCGCCCCGCCCGCGATCGCCGTGACGACCTTGAAGCACTTCATCGCCTCGGTCATGGTCGGCGCGTCGAACCCGACCCGGCGCGTCCCGATCTGCTCCACCGTCGGGATCACCGCCGTCGCCTGCGCCAGGTGGCTCGCGTCGAACTCCACCTCGATCCGGTGCGCCCCGGCCTGCCGTTCCTCCCGGCCCGCGCGCGCCATCGCGTCGGCCGCCGCGGCGGTCAGCAGCTCCGAGGTCCGCGCCGGCGGCAGGCAGATCGCCGCGTACCGGCTCACGCACTCCTTCACCTGGACCAGCTCCGCCTCCGGAGCGTAATCACGGGCGTCGTCGCACGTTTTGTCGTCACCCGAAACGAGCAGGACAGGGACGCCGTACTCCGCGGCCATGCCCGCGTTCAGCCGCCCCTCGCTCGCCGGGACGTCGTCCAGCCACACCCCGGTGATCTGGTTCTCCAGGTAGGTGTGGGAAAGCACCCCGTCGAAGCCCGCGCCGGCGTGGTAGCCCAGGAACACCACCCCGTCCACGCCGTTGTCGATGCCCTGCATCATCGACAACGGCTTGTGCCGCCCGGTCAGCATCCGCGCCCGCGGGTCCAGGTCTTCCAGCAGCAGGTTCCGCTGCGACGAATGCGCCTCGTTGACCAGCACATCGGTGGCCCCGGCCGCGTACAGGCCGGCCAGCACCGCGTTGACGTCACCGGTGAACAGCCGTCGGAAGCGGTCCCACTGCGGGGAACCGGGCACGACGTCGTCGGTCCAGGTGACGCCGGTGGCGCCCTCCATGTCCGCCGAGATCAGGATGCGCATGCCGGGCACTCTAGCCAGCCCGCCCGGCCCCCGGACGCGGAATGCCCCCATCCCGATGTCACCGAGCGTGACGGCGTATGGATCGATAACGATCGGGCACCTGCCGAGGCGGCAACATATTGCGCGGTTGTCCCCGCATGTGGTTACTTCTCGTCTTCGGGGAGGCTCACATGCGAACGATGGGGTGGTTTTCGGTGCAGTTCCAACGCAGATCCGGGCGGTTCGCCCGCGCGGGTGCGGTCGTCGCGGCCGCGACACTGGCGGCGATCCCGCTCGCCGTTCCCGCCCACGCCCAGCAGGCCAAGGTGCTGCGGGTCGCGCTCACCACCGGCATCGACCACCTCAACCCCTTCACCGCCGTGCTCGCCGCGTCCACGCAGATCGGCCGGTTCACCTTCGAGTTCCTCACCGTCCCGGACGCGGAAAAGGCCGAAGCCTCGCCCGCGCTCGCCGAGTCGTGGACCCCGTCGGCGGACAAGCTGACCTGGACGTTCAAGATCCGCAGCGGCGTCAAGTGGAGCGACGGGCAGCCGGTGACCGCCAAGGACGCGGCCTACACCTTCAACCGGATGCTGACCGACGAGAACGCCCGCACCGCCAACGGCAACTACGTGGCCAACTTCGAGACGGTCACCGCACCCGACGACACCACGCTCGTCATCAAGACCAAGACCGTGCAGGTCAACATGAACCTGCTCGACGTGCCGATCGTGCCCCAGCACATCTGGGAACCGGTCAAGGACCTCAAGGCCGCCTCGACCGACAGCCTCGCCGTCGCCGGCGTCTCCGACGGCCCCTACCACGTCACCGAGTACAAGCCGAACGAGTACGTCAAGTTCAGCGCCAACAAGGACTACTGGCGCGGCGCCCCCAAGGTCGACGAACTGCAGCTGCTGCAGTTCAAGGACACCGAAGCCGCGGTCAACGCGCTCAAGCAGGGCGAAGTCGACGTCATCAACCGGCTCAACCCCAACCAGTTCGCCGCGCTGCAGGGCCAGCAGGGCATCACCACCAACGCCGCCCCCGGCCGCCGCTACGACGAGCTGGCGCTCAACTTCGGCGTCACCGACAACGCCAACAACCCCATCGGCGACGGCAACCCGGTCCTCAAGGACCTCAACGTCCGCAAGGCGATCGCCCAGGCCGTGGACACCAAGACCATCGTCGACAAGGTCCTCAAGGGCCTCGGCCAGGTCGGCGGCGGCGTCGTGCCCGCCGTCTACGCCGCCTACCACTGGGACCCCAGCGACGCCGAACGCATCAAGTTCGACCTCGCCGCCGCCAACACCACCCTCGAGCAGGCCGGCTACAAGAAGGGCGCCGACGGCGTCCGCACCGCCCCCGGCGGCGCGAAGCTGGAACTGCGCCTGACCGGGCACGCCAACCGCAGCTACGACCAGGGCGTCGCCCAGTACGTCACCGGCTGGCTCAAGGACGTCGGCATCACCGTCAAGCAGGACCTGGTCTCCGACGACGAGCTGTCCGACCGCACCTCCACCGGCAAGTACGACCTGGCCATCGGCGGCTACGGCACCAACCCCGACCCGGACTACGCGCTCTCGCTGCACACCTGCGCCGCGCGCCCCAGCCCGGACGCCAAGGGCGGCAGCACCGACACCTTCTTCTGCGACGCCGCCTACGACGACCTCTACAAGAAGCAGCTGACCGAAACCGACGACGCCAAGCGCGCCGACTACGTCAAGCAGGCACAGGCCCGGCTCTACAGCCAGGTCCCGACGATCGTGCTGGACTACCAGAACGCCCTCGAGGCCTACCGCTCCGACAAGTTCGCCGGCTTCACCACCCAGCCGCAGCCCAAGGGCGCGATCCTCGAGCAGACCGGCTACTGGGGCGTCTACGGCGCCACCCCGGCCGGCACCACGAACGCCGCGGACTCCGGCAGCGGCAACACCGTGCTGTGGGTCGTCCTCGGCGCGGTCGTCGTGGTCGTCCTCGTCGGCGGCGGCATCGCCCTGAGCCGCCGGAACAAGACCTCGGAAGACCGCGAGTAACCGATGACCGCCCCCGAACAAGCCGCGGTGCTCGCCGATCCCGGCGAGCACCGCGGCGGGACCGGCACCGCCCGGTTCGTGCTCAAGAAGCTCCTCGAAGCCGTCATCAGCGTCCTGCTGGTGATCGTGCTGTTCTTCTTCCTCTTCCGGATGCTGCCCGGCGACCCGGTCGCGGCGATGACCCGCGACCGCGTCACCAGCCCCCAGCAGATCGCCGAGCTGCGCGAGAAGATGGGCGTCGACAAGCCCGTCTTCGTCCAGTTCGGCACCTACTTCTGGAACCTGCTGCACGGCGACCTCGGCGAATCCCGGCTGCTCAACAACGGCCGCCCGGTCGCCGACATGATCGGCGAACGGCTCTGGCCGACCATCCTGCTCGTCGGCAGCGCCACCCTGCTCGCCGTGCTCCTCGGCCTGTGGCTGGGCATCCGCGCCGCCTGGCGCCGCGACAGCGTCTTCGACCGCACCCAGACCGGGATCGCGCTGACCCTGTGGTCGGTCCCGCAGTTCTGGCTCGGCCTGATGCTGCTCGTGGTCACCAACGGCCTGTTCCCCAGCCGCGGCATGCACTCGCCCGACGCCGCGCCGGACTTCCTGTCCCAGACCCTCGACGTCCTGCACCACCTGGTGCTGCCGTGCGTGACGCTGCTGGCGGTGTTCTACGCCCAGTACATGCTCATCATGCGGTCGTCGCTGCTGGGGGAGATGAACGCCGACTACCTCACCACCGCCCGCGCCAAGGGCCTGCGCGACGACCTCGTCCGCCGCCGCCACGCCGTCCCCAACGCCCTGCTGCCCACCACCACCCTGGTGTTCATGCAGTTCGGCATGGTCGTCTCCGGCGCCGTCACCGTCGAAGCCGTGTTCAGCTGGCCCGGGCTGGGCCAGCTCACCTACGACGCCCTGCACGGCCCCGACCTGCCGGTCCTGCAGGGCGTGTTCACCGTGCTGGCGAGCGCGGTGGTGCTGATGAACCTGCTCGCGGAACTGCTCTACCGCGTGCTCGACCCGAGGGTGCGTACCTCATGACCACCGCCGAGACGCCCCGGCAGATCGCCTGGGCGCGCCGCCGCGCGTCCGCCGCCCGGACCTGGCGCGAGTTCGCCGCCCAGCGCGCCGCGCTCGCCGGGCTCGTCCTGCTCGGCGCCACCGTCGTCGTCGCGCTCCTGCTGCCGCTGATCAGCGACCAGAGCGGCCTCGACGTCACCAAGGCCACCGGGCAGCCGCTGGCCCCGCCGGACGCCGGCCACTGGCTCGGCACCGACAACTTCGGCCGGTCCGTGCTGCTGATGACCGTCTGGGGCAGCCGCGTCTCCCTGCTCGTCGGGTTCTCCGCCGCCCTGCTGTCGGTCGTCATCGGCACCCTGATCGGCATCACCGCCGCCCACTTCGGCGGCTGGGTGTCGGCGACGCTGCTGCGGTTCACCGACTTCTTCCTGGTCCTGCCCTCGCTGATCCTCGCGATCGCGCTCTCGGCGGTGCTGCCCAAGGGCGTCGGCACGATCATCATCGCCATCGGCCTCACCGCCTGGCCCAGCACCGCGCGCCTCGTCCGCGCCCAGACCCTGACCATCGAAAGCCGCCCCTACATCGAGCGCGCCCACGCCCTCGGCGGCGGCCACCTGCACGTCATCGGACGGCACGTGCTGCCCGGCGTGATGCCCCTGGTGCTGGCCAACACCACCCTGGTCGTGGGCAACGCCGTCATCGCCGACGCGACCCTGTCCTTCCTCGGCGTCGGCGACCCCAACTCCGTCACCTGGGGCCTGGTGCTGGAAAGCGCGCTCAACAACGGCGCCATCAGCCGCGGCGCCTGGTGGAACGTGCTGCCGCCCGGCATCGCCATCGTCCTCGTCGTCCTCTTCTTCACCCTGGTCGGCCGGGGCCTGGAGACCGTGTTCAACCCGAGGTTGAAGAAGTGACCACCCCGCTGCTGCAGCTGTCCGACCTGAACGTCACCTACGCCGTGGGGGACAAGGAGGTCCCCGCCGTCCGCGGCGTCGGCCTCACCCTCGACCCCGGCGGCACCCTCGGCGTCGCCGGCGAATCCGGCTCGGGCAAGTCCACCGTCGCCATGAGCGTCCTGCGGCTGCTGCCCCGCACCGCGAAGACCACCGGCGAAATCCTCCTCGACGGCGAAGACGTCACCACCATGAAGTGGGGCCGGCTGCGTGCGGTCCGCTGGGCCGAGGCGTCGGTGGTGTTCCAGGGCGCCATGCACGCGCTCAACCCGGTCCGCAAGATCGGCGAGCAGATCGCCGAACCGCTGCGGCTGCACCCGCCGTCCGGCAAACCCCTCACCGACGCGCAGGTCGACGCCCGCGTCGCCGAGCTGCTCACCCAGGTCGACCTGCCCCCGGGCCGGGCCGGCGCCTACCCCCACGAGCTGTCCGGCGGGCAGAAGCAGCGCGTCATGATCGCCATGGCCCTGGCCTGCTCACCCCGGCTGATCATCGCCGACGAGCCCACCACCGCCCTCGACGTCATCGTCCAGGCCCAGGTCCTCGCCCTGCTCACCAAGCTGGTCGCCGAACAGCACATCGGGCTGATCATGATCAGCCACGACCTGTCCGTGCTCGCCGCCACCTGCGACCGCATCGCCGTCATGTACGACGGGCAGATCGTCGAAGAAGGCCCCAGCGCCGACGTGATGGGCTCGCCTCGCCACGAACACACCCGCGCGCTGGCCGCGGCGTTCCCGACCGTCGGCGACCCGGTGTCCCGCTTCGCCCCGGCCACCAGCAACCCGCTGCCGCCCGAACCCCCCGGCCGGGTGGCCGGTGGCGAGCCGCTGCTGGCCGCGGAAAACCTGCGCGTGTCCTTCCGCGACCGCACCGGCAAGCGCATCGACGCCGTCGCCGGGGTCGACCTCACGGTGTCCCGCGACGAGATCGTCGCGCTGGTCGGCCAGTCCGGCTCCGGCAAGACCACCCTCGCCCGCACCCTGCTCGGCCTGCAGAAACCCGACTCCGGCGTGGTCCGCTACGCCGGCGACCCGGTGCCCACCGGCGGCGCGGGCCTCAAGGCCTACCGCCGTCAGGTCCAGCTCGTCCTGCAGGACCCCACAAGCGCGCTGAACCCGGCCCACACCGTGTACGAAGCGGTCGCGGAAGGGCCGCGGATCCACCAGCTCGCCGACGAACGCGCCGTCGTCCACCGGGCGCTGGAAGCCGCGGAACTGCGGCCGGCGGAGAAGTACGCCGACCGGCTGCCGCACCAGCTCTCCGGCGGCCAGCGCCAGCGGGTCGTCATCGCCGGGGCGCTGGCGCTCGAACCGTCGGTGGTGGTGGCCGACGAACCGGTCGCCTCGCTCGACGCCTCCGTCCGCGGCGAAATCCTCGCGCTGCTGCTGCGGCTGCGCCGCGAACTCGGCCTCGCCGCCCTGGTGATCACCCACGACCTGGGCCTGGCCTGGAACATCGCCGACCGCGTCGCCGTGATGTACCGCGGCGAGCTCGTCGAAACCGGAACCGTCGAGCAGGTCCTGCTCGACCCGCAGCACGAGTACACGAAGTCCCTGCTGGCCGCCCTCCCGGGCGGGACCGCCCAGCGCCGCACCGTCGGCACCTGACCGGGAAGCCGCCCCTCCGCTGCCGCGAATGACTCATTCGGGACCTCCGACGTCCCGAATGAGTCATTCGCGACCTTCCGCGCGGCGCCGGTCCCGGTCGCGGCAGGCGGCAACCCGGCACTGCGGGAACCCCGCGCGAGCGCAGTGTGTAATCTCCGAACGGAAATGGCGACCACCACCGACCCCGCACAGACGCCCTCGGCCGGACTGGCCGAGCGGCTCCGCGTGCCCTCGCGATTCCCGTACCGCACGATCGCGATGGGCACGGTCGGCAGCACGCTGCTGATGATCGCCGCCCTCGGCGCCGGCGGCATCCTCATCAAGGACCCCGTGCTCGGGCACGGCCCGCTGTCGTGGGTCCGCTACGGCCACGGCCGCATGCTCGCCAACGCCGTTCTCTACACCGGCTTCGGGCTCGTCGTGTGGGCGTGGGTCCGGCTCGGCCGCTACGTGCTGCTCGGCCGCGTCGGCAGCCGTCCCGTGCTGATCGCGGCCGGCTGCTGGATGGCGCCGCTGCTGGTGTCGCCGCCGCTGTTCACCCGCGACGTCTTCTCCTACCTCGGCCAGGGCGCCCAGCTGCTCTACGGGCTCGACCCGTACGCCAACGGCCCCGCCGAGCTCGACGTGCTGCCGAACGTGGTGCAGAACGTCCACCCGCTCTGGCAGACCACCCCGGCCCCGTACGGGCCGCTGTTCCTGCTCATCTCCAAGGGCGTGGTCGCCACCACCGGCGACAACATGATCCTCGGCGTCATCCTGATGCGCGTCGTGCTGCTGGTGGGCCTCGCGGGGACGCTGTGGGCGCTGCCGCGGCTGGTCAAGCACCTCGGCGGCAAGCTCCCGGTCGCGCTCTGGCTCGCCGTGGCCAGCCCGATGATGGTCATCCACCTCTTCGGCGGCCCGCACAACGACCTGATGATGCTCGCGTTCCTGACCATCGGCGTCCTCGCCGCGCTGGAACGCAAGCACGTCGCCGCGATCGTGCTGGTCACCATCGGCATGCTGATCAAGCCCACCGCGGCGATCGCGCTGCCGTTCCTCGTCTGGATCTGGGCCAACCACCTCGAAGGCGAGTCCAAGGTCCGCAACTTCCTGCGCGCCGGCGCCGCCTCGGTCGGCCTGTTCCTCCCGGTGTTCGTCGCCGGCACCTGGATCTCGCTCGGCTCGCTCAACCTCGGCTGGTGGTCGGGGTTGAAGGCCCCGCAGCTCATCGCGAACTGGCTCAACATCCCGACCGGCATCGGCGAGGTGTTCTACAACCTGGTCCACCTGATCGTGGACGTCCAGGTCTCCCCGTTCGTCACGGTCGCCCGCGCGGCCGGCATGCTCCTGCTGATCGGCATCGGCATCCGCCAGTGGTGGCTCGGCCGCGGCGGCGGCACCGAGGCGGTCTACCGCGCCGGGATCTCGCTCCTGGCCGTGGCGATCCTCATGCCGCCGACCCTCCCGTGGTACCTGACCTGGGGTTTCGTGCTGCTGTCGGCGTTCAAGTGGCAGCCGAGGCACCTGGCGCTCGTGGTGGCGGTGTCGGTGTTCGTGACGCTGGTGTACTACCCGACCGGCGAGCAGGCACTGTACGACTGGTGGTTCATCGCCCTGGTCGTGGTGGCCAGCCTGTACTCGGCGGCGTCCCTGCTGCGCCCGGACCCCCTCGGCCTCATCGACGCCTGGCGCCGCCCGGAGAAGTTCCTCCGCGACTGATCAGGTCTGCCGCGGCCCTCGTGAGTGGTAAGGCGAGTTCTAACTCGCCTTACCACTCACGAGCCCGTCCAGCCGCGCCAGGTGTGGATCTCCGTGACCACCACCGCGTGTTCCGGTGGGCGCTGCGCGTACTGCGAGTACTTCGCCACCAGCCACGACACCGGCTCCGAGCCCGGCGGCAGCACCTGCGCGACACCGTCCGCGCGGGCCCACCACAGCCGCGACCAGTCCTCGTCGTAACCGTCGGCCAGGAAGCACACCGCCGGGTTCTCCGCGATGTTGCGCAGCCGCCGCAGCGCCACGGACGACTTCGGCTTGTGGTCCACCGCGAACACCACCACGTCACCCCGCACCGCGAACGTCACCGGCACCAGGTGCGGCACCCCCTCGGCCGAGACCGTCGCCAGCCGCGCGACCCGCGCGGCGGCGAAGCGGTCCCTGGCCTCCTCGGGGGTCATGTCAGCGCGGGGGAGTCGAACGTCAGCGTCCCCAGGTCCGCGTCCAGCGTCACCGGCACCCCCAGCGGCAACGTCGGCGACGACGCCACGTGCCCGAACCCGAACTCCTCGACCAGCGGCACCCCCAGCGGCACCAGCCGGTCCACCACCAGCGCCCGGATGTCCGCCGCGTCGCCGCACGCCGCCCACGAACCCAGCACGATCCCGCGCACGCCGGAGAACCAGCCGCTGCGCAGCAGCTGCGTCAGCATCCGGTCCAGCCGGTACACGCTCTCCGTCACGTCCTCCAGCAGCACCACCGCGTCCCGCGCCGACCCCTGCTCCGGCGTCCCGATCCCGGCCGCCAGCAGCGACAGGTTCCCGCCGGTCAACCGGCCCGACGCCCGGCCCGGCACCAGCGCCGAGCCACCCCGGACCACCAGGTTGCGCTCCGGTTCGAACAGCGACCGCCGCAGGTGCTCCACCGCGAAGTCGTCGAACAGCACGCTCGCCGGCATCGGCGAGAACAAAGTGGACAGTCCGAGGTGGACGTCCACCGCCCGGTGCAGCGCCGTGATGTCCGACGACCCGGCCAGCACCTTCGGGCCCGCCGCCCGCAGCGCCGCCCAGTCCACCAGCTCCAGCATCCGCTGCACGCCGTAGCCGCCCCGCGCCGCCACGACGCACCGCACGCCCGGGTCCAGCCACGCCTCGGTTAACTCCGCCGCCCGCGCCGCGTCCGGACCGGACAGGTACGGCGGCGACCCGGGCGACGCACGCACGCACGGCCCGACCCGCACCTCCACGCCCCAGCCGCGCAGCACCGGCAGCGCCTTCTCCAGCAGGTCCGCCGGCACCGGCCCGGCCGGCGCCACCAGCGCCACCGTGTCCCCGGCCCGCAACCGCGGCGGCCTCACCGCGACAGCTCCAGCCGCGCCACACCCGGCGTCTCGAACCCGAACGCCTGACCGTAGAACGACAGCTCCGCCTCCAGCGCCGCCACGATCGTCGCCGCCTGCCGGAACCCGTGCTGCTCCCCGGGGAACCGCTGGTAGGCGTACGGGATGCCGCGCCCAGCCAGCCCGGCCACGAACCGGTCCGCCTGCTCCGGCGGGCAGATCCGGTCCTCCAGGCCCTGCTGGAACAGCACCGGCC
Source organism: Amycolatopsis vancoresmycina (assembly GCF_000716785.1). GTDB lineage: Bacteria > Actinomycetota > Actinomycetes > Mycobacteriales > Pseudonocardiaceae > Amycolatopsis > Amycolatopsis vancoresmycina. The sequence goes on along the minus strand of NZ_JNYY01000001.1, from coordinate 639,750 downwards.
CGGCCAGCGCCCCCGCGTTCGCCAGCGGCGAACGCTCCAGGTACCGCTGCCGCGCCGCCGGCAGCGGCCCCACCAGGCCGTCCAGGTACCGCGACTCGAAGTCGTGTGTGTCGCCTTCGGTGCCGGTCCACCCGGCCAGGTCCAGCACCGGGAACATCACCGTCCCGGCCCGGTAGGTCTTCGTCGTCGTCAGCGACGCCGCCGCGGTGAACCCGCCCGCGCTGCCGCCGCGGATCCCGAGCCGGTCACCGTCGGCCAGCCCGGCCGCCACCAGCGCCTCGGCCACCGCGACGCAGTCGGCGACGTCCACCACACCCCACTGCTCCCGCAGCCGCTCGCGGTAGGCGCGCCCGAACCCCGTCGACCCGCCGTAGTTCACCGCCGCCACGCCGATCCCGCGGCTGGTGAAGTACGCGATCTCCAGCTCCAGCGCCGGGAGGTGCTGCCCGGTCGGCCCGCCGTGGACGTGGACCAGCAGCGGCGGCCGCTCGCCCTCGGGCGCCGCGAACTCCGGGTTCCGCGGCGGGTACAGCACCACCGGCACGGTCTCCCCGCCGGCCGTGCCGAACACCCGCTCCTGCGGCACCGGCAGGTACGCGTGCGGCAGCTCCGGCTGCGGGGTCAGGTCCGTCACCGCGCCGCCGGGCGAAACCCGCACGACCGCGGCCTCGCGCGCCGGGCCACCCGCGACACCCACCACCTCGTCCCCGGAGACCGCGAAGGCGGTCGAAGACCACGCCGTCAGCTCGCCCGCCACCGGCGTCACCGAACCGTCCGCCTCGTCGAGCACCGCCAGCCGCCCCGAGGACAGCACCGCGTACCGCCCGCCGCCCAGCGCCGCGAACCACCGCGATCCCGGCTTCCACAACGGCCCGCCCAGCTCCTGCTCGACCGGTGCGACGTTCACCACGGACCCGTCGAGGCCGACCCGGTGCAGGTTCCACCAGCCGTCCGGGTCCGCCAGCGCCAGCAGCGACGACGGCGTCTCCCACTCGACCTGGCACACCGAGACGTCCGCGCCGCCGGCCAGCACCCGGTGCGGCCCGAACGCGCCGTCCGCGTCGACCGGCGCGACGCACAGCTCGGTGCCGTCCCACGGCATCCGCGGGTGGTCCCAGCCGAACCAGGCCGCGTGCCGCCCGTCCGGCGACAGCTTCGGCACGGTCAGGAACCGGTGGCTCGCGGCCAGCACCCGCTCGCCGCCGTCCAGCCCGATCGCCACCAGCGCCCGCTCGACGTCCGTCGGCCGCGGCCCGGTGCCGCGCTCGCGGACCGCCCACACCTCGCCGGGCCGCCCGGCCCGCAGATCGCCGTAGCGGACCCCCTGCGGTTCCGCCGGCGCCGGGGTGAGGGGCACCACGCCGGTTTCGCTCTGCGCGTACACGCGCTGGTCGGCCCAGTGCGTGAACACCACGACACCGTCGGCGGCCGCCCACGGCCGCCCGCCGTACTCGTGCAGCCGGTTGCGGACGTTCCAGGGGGCCGGCAGCACGTCCTCGGTGCCGCCCGGCACCGCCCGGACCAGCGCGACCCGCCCCTGTTCACCGGGTCGCGCCTCGGCCCACCACACCTCGCCGGAGACGACGTCGAGCCACTGCGGGCCGCCGCCGGCGGCGGCCACCTCGGCGGCGGTGATGGGCGAAGACCAGGTTCCGTACGGCGAGATCCGAGACACCCCCAGAGGCTAGCGGCCCGCGAACGGTGGGGCGGCGGATGCCGATCATGCGGCGGTGGCCTAGGGTCGTCAGTGCTATGTCTCGCGTAATCCACGTCTTCCGCCAGCCGGATCGGTTCGTCGCCGGCACCGTCGGCGAGCCCGGCGATCGCACGTTCTACCTCCAGGCGTCGGAGGACGTGCGCACGATCAGCGTCACCATCGAAAAACAGCAGGTCGTCGTCCTCGCGGAACGGCTGAGCTCGCTGCTGGAGGAGGTCGCCAGCCGGTTCGGCGCCGACGTGCCCGAGGAGGTCCCCGAGGACCTCGTCGACGTCGACCCGCTCACCGTGCCGGTCGAGGAGGAGTTCCGCGTCGGCACCATGGGGCTGGGCTGGGACGCCGACAGCAGCGCGGTCGTCATCGAACTGCTCGCCATCACCGAGGGCGAGGTCGACGAGACCGTCGTGCTCGACGACACCGAGGAGGGCCCGGACGCCGTCCGCGTCTTCCTCAGCCCGGCCGCCGCCCGGGCCTTCGCCGAGCGAGCCGACCGCGTCGTCAATGCTGGCCGCAAGCCGTGCCCGCTGTGCGGCGAGCCCCTCGACCCGACGGGGCACATCTGCCCCCGGCAGAACGGCTACCGGCGCGAGACCGACGCGGGCGAAGACTGACCATGACGCCTGCCCCGGCCGACCCCGCCTCCCGCGAACTCGTCACCCACGGCCGCATCGACGTCGAAGGCCGGCTCGTCGACGCCTCCAACGTCACGCTGTTCTGCGCCATCGAGCTCGACGGCGTCACCGGCCGGGTCGTGTACAAGCCGGTGTCGGGGGAGCGGCCGCTGTGGGACTTCCCCGACGGCACCCTCGCCGGGCGCGAGGTCGCCACCGCGATCATCGCCGACACCACCGGCATCGGCGCGATCCCGCCCACCGTGCTGCGCGACGGCCCGTTCGGCCCCGGCATGGTCCAGCTGTGGGTGGAGACCACCGAAGACGACCTGGTCGAAGTCCTGCCGCCCGACGAGGTCCCCGACGGCTGGCGCGTGGTCCTGCACGCCCACGACCGGGCGGGCGAGCCCGCGGTCCTGGCCCACGCCGACCACCCCGGGCTGCGCGACCTCGCCGTGCTCGACATCGTCACCAACAACACCGACCGCAAGGGCGGGCACCTGCTGCCCGGCACCGACGGCCGCGTCTACGGCGTCGACCACGGCATCTGCCTGCACACCGACCCCAAGCTGCGGACCGTCCTGTGGGGCTGGATCGGCGAGCCGGTGCCGCCCGCCACCGTCGAGAAGCTGCGCAAGCTGCGCTCGGAGCTCGACGGCGGCCTCGGCAAGACCCTCGCCGAGCACATCACCAAGTTCGAGATCCGCGCCCTGGCCGAACGCACCGACCTGCTGCTCGCCGAAGGCATCTTCCCCGAACCGGGCGACGACTGGCGCGCCGTCCCGTGGCCGCTGTTCTGATCGACGACAGCGCCCGCGCCCGGCTCGTCGGCCGCTTCGGCGCCGAACTGGCCGAACCGTGGTGCGACACGCTCCCGGACCTGGTGGCCCGGCTGAGCGCGAAGTGGGGGCTGACCGTCCGCGAGGCCCGGCCCGGCAACACCGGCCGCACCCTCCTGTGCACCGGCCCGGCCGGTGAGCTGCAGGTCCTCAAGCTGACTCCCGACCACGAAGTCGCCCGCCTGGAGTTCGCCGGGCTGAACGCCTGGGCCGGCTGCCCGCGGGCCGTGCAGGTGCTCGACACCGAGCTCGAAGCCGGCGCGATCCTGCTCGAAGGACTGGTCCCCGGCACCGAACTGCGCGGCCGCGAGGTCCCGTGGCCACAGATCGGCGCGCTGCTCACCGAGCTGCACGCGGTCGCGCCCCCAGCCGACCTGCCCCCGCTGACCGAGCGCGTGACGTTCATGTTCGACATCACCGAGCGGACCCTCGCGGAGTCTGCGGCCGAGCACCTCCTGCCGCCCGGGCTCCTCGCGAAAGCCCGCAGCCGGGCACTGGCGCTGGCCGGGGACGGCCCGGTCGCGGTCGTCCACGGCGACCTGCACCCCGGCAACGTCCTCGACGCCGGCCCCCGCCGCGGCCCGGTCGCCATCGACCCGCGCCCCAGCGTCGGCGACCCGGCCTTCGACCTCGCCGACTGGCTCTACCTGCCGCTTTCCGCCGGTGGCACGCTCGACGACGGCATCGAGGCGCTCCGCCCCCACCTGCCCGGTCTCGACGCCGGACGGGCCCGCGCGTGGTGCGCCGCGCTGGCTCCGCTGGCCGCCCTCGCCCCGCTGCGCCGGGGTGAGCGCACGCCGTTCACCGATGTCCTGCTGGAGATGGCGCGCTGACCGGCGTGGCATGACGCTGCCGGGCGCCCGCGGCCACTAGGTTGCCTGGTCGTGCGCTCCCAACGCTATGACGACGTGCTCGCCGGCCCGCGCCGCAAGAAGGTGCCGGAGGTCCCCGCCGAACCCGGCCTGGTCGTCGAGGACCCGGCCAGCGGCTACTGCGGCGCCGTGGTGAAGATCGAGTACGGCAACGTCGTGCTCGAGGACGCCAAGGGCCGTCACCGCGTCTTCCCGCTCGCCCCCGCCGGGTTCCTCCTGGAGGGCAAGCCGGTCACGCTGGTGCCGTTCAAAGCCCCGGCGAAGGCCCCGGCCCGGCAGGTCTCGGCGTCCGGATCCGTGCGCGTCGAAGGGCTGAAGGCCCGCGTCGCCCGCGACTCCCACATCTGGGTCGAGGGCAAGCACGACGCCGAGCTGGTCGAACGCGTCTGGGGCCACGACCTGCGCGTCGAAGGGGTCGTCGTCGAGCCCCTCGACGGCGTCGACGTCCTCGCCGGCCGGATCGCCGAGTTCGGCACCGGCGCCACGCGCCGGCTGGGAGTCCTGGTCGACCACCTGGTGCCCGGCAGCAAGGAGTCCCGGCTGGTCGAGGCCATCCACGACGAGAACGTGCTGGTCACCGGCCACCCGTACATCGACGTCTGGGAAGCCGTGCGGCCCGAGGCCGTCGGGATCCGGGCGTGGCCGAAGATCCCCCGCGGCACCGAGTGGAAGCAGGGCATCTGCGACGCGCTCGGCTGGGGGCAACCTTTCGAAGGCTGGCAACGTGTCCTGAGCGGGGTGAGCAGTTTCCGCGACCTCGAGACCCCGCTCATCGGGGCCGTGGAACGGCTCATCGACTTCGTCACCGAACCGACGGAAGAGGGCTGAATGTCCGTTTTGTCCAAGGTCACGCGTGGGTCACGTCCCGTCACTGTGCCGGTGCGAACCGGCGCGATCTGAGAGCATGAAGCCATGGCTTGGGCACTGGTCTGGTTGATCGTCGGCATCGCCCTGATGATCGCCGAAGTCGTCTCCGGCGACTTCGTGCTGATCATGCTGGGCGTCGCCGCGCTGTTCGGCGCGGGTGCCGAAGTGCTCACCGGGAACCTGCTCATCGACGTCGCCGTGTTCGCGGTCGCCTCGGTCGGCATGCTCCTGCTGGTCCGGCCCACCCTCAAGCGGCGCCTGCTGTCCGGGCCGGCCCACCACACCGGCATCGACGCGCTGATCGGCGCCCGCGCCGTCGTCGTGTCCACAGTGGACGCCGAGGCGGGCCGGGTGAAACTGGGCGGCGACGTCTGGTCGGCCCGCAGCATGGGGGACCACCTCCCGCCCATCCAGCCGGGCACCTCGGTCACCGTCGTCGAGATCTCCGGCGCCACCGCCGTCGTGTCGGCCGAGCCGTGAGCCTCGGACTCGTCATCGTCGGCGACGGCCACGCCGCGGTGATCGAACGCGGCGGCCGGTTCCGCACCGTGCTCGGCCCCGGCCGCCACTTCGTGCTCCCGTTCGCCGACCGGGTCCGGGCCCGCGTCGATCTCGGCGAGCAGATCCTCTCGGCCCCGCCCCGCCCGGTCGAGGCCGGCGACGGGCGGGAGGTCCTCATCGGCTTCGAGGTCACCTTCGCGGTGACCGACCCGCGGCTGGCCGCCTACGGGATCGCGAACCCGGCGCTCGCGATCGAGCAGCTCACCCGGACCGCGTTGCGGCAGGAAGCCGGCCTGACCACGGCCGAGCGCGCCGTCACCGCGCCGGGCGACCTGCACCGTACAGTGTGGACGGTCCTGCACGACACCACCGGCCGCTGGGGCATCACCGCGAAGGACCTCAAGCTCGCGGTGCTCCCGCCCGCGGCACCCGAGACGCCGTCAACCGCGCAAGAATGGTACTAGGTAAGGGGAAATTCTCTTGACCGGATTTGTGATCGGCCTGGTCATCGCGCTGGCCTTGCTCGTGATCATCACGATAGCCAAGGCGGTCATGGTGGTCCCGCAGGCGCAGTCGGCCGTGATCGAGCGGCTCGGCCGGTTCCGCACGGTCGCCTCGCCCGGCCTCAACATCCTCGTGCCGTTCCTGGACAAGGTGCGCGCCCGGATCGACCTGCGCGAGCAGGTCGTCTCGTTCCCGCCGCAGCCGGTGATCACCGAAGACAACCTGACGGTGTCGATCGACACGGTCGTGTACTTCCAGGTGACCGATTCGCGCGCCGCGGTGTACGAGATCTCCAACTACATCGTCGGTGTCGAGCAGCTGACCACCACCACGCTGCGCAACGTGGTCGGTGGCATGAGCCTCGAGCAGACCCTGACCTCCCGCGACTCCATCAACAGCCAGCTGCGTGGCGTGCTCGACGAAGCCACCGGCCGCTGGGGCATCCGCGTGGCCCGCGTCGAGCTGAAGGCGATCGACCCGCCGCCGTCCATCCAGGACTCGATGGAGAAGCAGATGCGCGCCGACCGCGAGAAGCGCGCGATGATCCTCACCGCGGAAGGCCAGCGGGAGTCGGCGATCAAGACCGCGGAAGGCCAGAAGCAGAGCCAGATCCTCTCGGCCGAAGGTGCCCGCCAGGCCACCATCCTCGCCGCCGAAGCCGAGCGGCAGTCCCGCATCCTGCGGGCCCAGGGTGAGCGGGCCGCGCGCTACCTGCAGGCGCAGGGCCAGGCGAAGGCGATCGAGAAGGTGTTCGCCGCGATCAAGGCCGGCCGCCCGACCCCGGAGGTGCTGGCCTACCAGTACCTGCAGACGCTGCCGCAGATGGCCCAGGGCGACGCCAACAAGGTCTGGATGATCCCCAGCGACTACGGCAAGGCCCTCGAAGGCTTCGCCCGCGCGCTCGGCGCCCCCGGCGACGACGGCGTGTTCCGCTACGAGCCGCCGAAGGACGACGACGTCCCGGACAAGCCCGACCTCGAAGACGACGAGGTCTCCAGCTGGTTCGAAACCAAGAGCGACCCGAAGGTCGCCGAGGCCGTCGCGGCCGCGGAAGCGGTGGCGCGCAAGGAGGTCCCGGCGATCGGGGCGCCCTCGTCGCCGCCCGCGCGGCCCTCGATCCCGCGCCCGGCCCAGCAGGCCGAGCCGGAGGCGGACGAGGACCGCGGCACGGAAGCCGTGCCGCCGCCGCAGCAGCCGTCGACCCCGAAGAGCGGCCAGCCCGCGCTGCCGCAGCCGCAGCCCCCGGCCGGCCCGCCTCCGGGCGGCCAGTACCAGGGCCCGCCGCCGCAGGCCCCGCCGCCGGGCCAGTTCGGCGGCCCGCAGCAGCAGAACCCGGGCAGCGGACCGTTCCCGCAGCAGCCCCCGTTCGGCGGCCCCCGCCGCTGAGCAATCTGCCGCAGCTCGTCGTGAGTGAGAAACAGTGTTCTAACCCTGTTTCTCACTCACGACTGCCGCGGCAGGCTCGGGTGGTCAGGTGCGCTGGTAGACGGTCACGTCGTCGATGTCGGCCTTCGAGCGGTCCTTCAGGAAGATCACGCACAGCACGGTGACCACCGCCGACAGGATGATGTAACCGGAGATCGCGTACGGCGTCCCGGTCGTGTGCAGCAGCCACGTCGCCAGCAGCGGCGCCGGCCCGCCCGCGAACACCGACGCCAGCTGGTAGCCGAGCCCGGCGCCGCCGTAGCGCAGGTGCGTCGGGAAGCTCTCGCCGATCAGCGCCGCCTGCGGCCCGTACTGCAGCGCGTGCGGGACGAACGACACGACGACCGCGACGAACACCAGCGCGTGGCTGCCGTGCGCCAGGATCGTGAAGTACGGGAACGCGATCAGCCCCGTCAGCACCGCCCCGCACAGGTAGACCCGCTTGCGGCCGAAGGTGTCCGACAGCGACGAGAACAGCGGGATCAGCGCCAGTTCGCACGCGGCGCCGACGAGGACCGCGTTGAGCACGAAGGTCTTGCTGAACTCGTGCCGCGACACGACGTAGATCAGCACGTAGCTGGTGAACAGGTAGAACGGCATCTGCTCGCTGAACCGGACGCCGGCCGAGAGCAGGATTTCCCGCCAGTGGTGCCGGATCGCGTCGAGCACCGGGGTGCGGGCGGTCTGCCGGTTCTCGACGAGCTTCGCGAACATCGGCGTCTCGAGGATCTTCAGCCGGATCACCAGGCCGACCGCGACCAGCACCAGGCTGAGCAGGAACGGGATCCGCCAGCCCCAGGAGTCGAACGCGTCGGGGGACAGGGTCGCCGACAGCAGCGTCATCCCGCCGGTGCCCAGCACCAGCCCGACCGGGACGCCGATCTGCGCGAAACTGCCGAGCAGCCCGCGTTTGCGCTGGTCACCCCACTCCATCGCGAGCAGCACCGAGCCGCTCCACTCACCGCCGATGGCGATGCCCTGCACCAGCCGCAGCAGCACCAGGATCAGCGGGGCGGCGATCCCGATCGCCGACGTCCCGGGCAGCATCCCGACCACCCCGGAGGAGATGCCCATCAGCAGCAGCGTGACGATCAGCGTCGCCTTCCGCCCGATCCGGTCGCCCCAGTGCCCGAAGACGGCCGCCCCGACCGGTCGCGCGGCGAACCCGACCGCGTAGGTGGCGAACGACTGCATGGCTCCCGCGTACGCGCTCGACGCGGGGAAGAACAGGTGCGGGAAGACCAGCGCCGCCGCGGTGTTGTAGAGGAAGAAGTCGTACCACTCGATGGTCGTGCCGATGGCGCTCGCCAGCGCCGCCCGCCGTACTTGCACTCTGCTGTCGGGCGCCACCTTGTGAGTGACGCCGTTGTCGCCCAGAACCATCTCGCAACACCTCCGGTGACCGATGTCACACAACAGTGTGACGCGCGTCGACGGTTTCGGCGATCGATGACGCGGTTCTCGTCCGGTCGGTGACGAACCGCCGGAAAAATCGGGCGCGCGCGGCGAGCTGGGTCTTTACTCTCGGGGCATGCCGCGCCGGATCATGTACCTCCAGCTCAAGACGGGCTACGACACCGACCGGGGTCCGTCGTGGATCGCCTGGGTGCGGTTCTCCAAGACGTGGCGGACCGCGTACGTCCACGGCCGCGAACTGCGCCGGTGGCCGGGGCTGTACGACGCCAACTTCGTCGACGTGGACACCGGCGACGAGTTCTGGCTGTCCGGCCCGAAACGCGACCGCACCGACGGCCGCTACAGCAGCGCCCAGCCCGTCGTCGACGGCGACGCAGCTGCCGGCTACGCGGCCTTCCTCCGCGGCGCACCCGCCACCAAACTTGCCGACTAGGCAACTTTGCAGATTCGGCAAAGTTCGGTACGGTGAGGTCATGGACAGCGACCGCGCCGGCCTTCGGGAGCGCAAGAAGCGCGAAACGCGCATCGCGCTGAGCTGGGCGGCGATCCGGCTCACCGTCGAGCGCGGGTTCGACAACGTCCGGATCGAGGACATCGCGGCCGAAGCCGGGGTGTCCACCCGGACCTTCAGCAACTACTTCGGCAGCAAGGGCGAAGCCATCGTCGCCCGCGAGCACGACCGGGCCCGGGCGATCGCCGCCGCGTTGCGTGAACGGCCGGCCGGGGAACCGATCTGGGAAGCCATCACCCAGGCCGCGCTCGAGGGGTTCGCGCTCGGCGAGCCGATGCCCGAGAAGCAGGTGTCCGATCAGGCGTGGGTGGCCGGGTTGCGGCTGATGATCGCCGAACCCGCGCTGCAGGGCGAGTTCCAGAAGGCGGGTTTGGCCGTCAGGGCCGAGCTCGAGCTCGTCGTCGCGGAACGCACCGGCACCGATGCCGGCCGGGACGTCTACCCGCGGCTCGTCGCCGGTGTCGTCGGGGCCGCGCTCAACGTCGTCACCCAGCAGTGGCTCGGCGCCGAGCCGTCGCAGTCGCTGGAAAGCATCCTGCGGGACGTGTTCGGCCGGCTCGCCGCCGGCCTGCCCGCCCCGCGCTAGACCCTCGCCGCAGCAGGCCCGCGCTGGTGCCCGGGCTTCTTCGGCGTGCCCATTTTCCCTGCCACCACAAGGAGTTCCGCCATGGAAGACGTCGTCATCGCCGGCGCCGGCCCCAACGGCCTCATGCTCGCCTGCGAACTCGCCCTCGCCGGGATCCGCCCGCTGGTCCTGGAACGGCTGCCCGAGCCGACCACCGAAAACCGCGCCAACGGCCTCGTCGGCCAGGTCGTGCGCCTCCTCGACCGCCGCGGCCTGCACGAGCGGCTGGCCGGCCCGATCGGCCCGCCGGTGCCGGCGTTCGTCTTCGGCGGGATGCGGCTCGACCTCACCCTCACCGACCCGAACCCGCTGCACATCCTCGGCGTGCCACAGCGGCGGGTCGAGGCGATGCTCAACGAACGCGCGGCCGAACTCGGCGTCGAGGTCCGCCGCGGCCACGAACTCACCGGCCTGACCCAGGACGCCGACGCGGTCACCCTCGAAGTCGCCGGCCCCGACGGGCCCTACCGGCTGCGGACCCGCTACCACGTCGGCGCCGACGGCGGCCGCAGCGTCACCCGCAAACTCGCCGGCATCGACTTCCCCGGCGTCACCGAAGACCGCACGATCTCCATCTCCGCGAACGCCACCGTGCCCGCGGAGTTCGCCGACCCCGGGTCCGGCGGCCTGCGCGTCCCCGGCCACGGCGTCATCCCGCCGTTCTTCCACTACCGCACCGAAACGGGCCTCTTCGTCTACGCGCCCTTCCCGGCCGGCACGCTGCTCAGCACCATGGAACAGGCCGACGGCGAAGAACCCGGCGACGAGCCGCCGATGACCCTCGACGACCTGCGCGCGAGCATCGAGCGGGTCCTCGGGTTCGCCCTGCCGGTCGAGCCGCCGTCCGGCGACGGACCGCACCTGCTGCGACGGCTGCGCGGGCGCAACACACGCCTGGCCGCCAAGTTCCGCGAAGGCCGCGTGCTGCTGGTCGGCGACGCCGCCCACGTCCACTCGGCGATCGGCGGTCCCGGGCTGAACCTGGGCCTGCAGGACGCCGCCGGCCTCGGCTGGAAGCTCGCCGCCACCCTGCACGGCTGGGCGCCCGCGGGCCTGCTCGACACCTACGAGCGCGAACGCCGTCCGGTCGCCGAGCGCGTCGTCATGCACACCCAGGCGCAAGCCGTGCTGGTCGCGCCGGGCCGGGACGTCACCGCGCTGCGCGAGCTGTTCGGCGAGCTGCTGCAGCTGCCCGGGACGGTGCAGCACATCGCGGACCTCATGTCCGGCGCCGACGTCCGGTACGAGGCGGCCACCGGCCACCCGCTGGACGGCCGCTGGACCCCCGACGTCGTGCCGGCCGAGCTGACCCGCACGGCCCGGCCGCTGCTGGTGGACTCCACCGGCTCGCTCGGCGACGAACTGCGTGGCTGGAGCGACCGGGTCGACCTCGTCCCCGGCACGGCGCAGGAGGGCGTGACCGCGCTGCTGATCCGGCCGGACGGGTACGTGGCCTGGGCGACCGGCTCGGCCGCACCGGACGACGCGGACCGCAAAGCCCTGCGGGCCGCCCTCGAACGCTGGTTCGGCGACCCGGTTGACGCGTAGGAGATTTCCTACGTAATGTCGGCGGCATGACGATCACCCACGTGCAGTTCCTGACCCTGCCGGTCGCCGACCACGCCCGCGCGCGGGACTTCTACGTCGGCAAGCTCGGCTTCGAAGCGCTCGTCGACCGCCGGACGCCCGAGGGCGGCCGGTTCGTGCTGGTCGCGCCGAAGGGCGCGAAGACCGGCGTGGTCCTCACCGACCAGCCGGTCACCGGTGCCGGTGGTGGACCGCAGCACTTCCAGCTGCAGTCCACCGACCTCGACGCCGACGTCGCCGCGCTGCGGGCGGCCGGGGTCGAGGTCGCCGACCCGCAGGTGCGGCCGTGGGGCCGCGCGACGTCGTTCCGGGACGTCGACGGCCATACGCTCGGCCTGCTGGAGCCGTCGGACTTCGGCGCCGTGCCGCGCTGATGCCGGTCAACGACGACGTCTTCGCCGCCTTGGCCAGCCCGGCGCGGCGGGAGGTGCTGCGGCTGCTGCTCGACGGCCCGATGGCCGCCGGCGCGATCGCCGAGCGGTTCGCGATGGCCCGGCCCAGCCTTTCGGAACACCTGCGGGTGCTGCGCGAGGCGGGCCTGGTCACCGAGCAGCGCCAGGGTCGCAACCGCCTCTACCGGCTGGACGCGGCCCCGCTGGAAGAGGTTGCGGACTGGCTGACCCCGTACGAGCGCTTCTGGCGCACCAAGCTCGCCAGCCTGCGCGACCTGCTGGACGAGGAGGAGGACTGGTGACCGACGACGACCCGGCCGCGGTGCACGTCGACCAGTTCCTCGCCCACCCGCCGGCCAAGGTGTGGCGTGCCCTGACCGAACCGGACCTGCTCGAACGGTGGCTCGGTATGCCCAACGACATCACACCCGTGGTGGGGCATCGGTTCGAGCTGCTGGCCGAGCCGGTGCCGGCGGCCGGGTTCGCCGGCAGCCCGGTGGCGTGCGAGGTCCTCGAGGTCGAGCCCGAGCGCAGGCTCGGCATCCGCTGGGGTCCGCAGTGGACGGTCACCTGGCGGCTCGAACCGGAGGGCACCGGCACCCGCTTGTTCCTCAGCCACGAAGGGTTCGACCCGGATGACGAGTTCCAGCGCGTTTCGCGGCGGATCATGGGCGCCGGCTGGCGCTCCCACGTGCCGCGGGCCTTGGCCCGGTTGCTGGACACGCTGCCCGGGCCGCCCCCGTTACGATCGGGTGGTGACCCCCGCCGCCGCTGATCCCGATGCGTCGAAACCACTGCGCGCCGACGCCCGGCGCAACCGGGCGCGTGTGCTGGAGGCGGCCGAGAGCGTCTTCGCCGCCAAGGGCACCGGGGCTCCCACCGAGGAGGTCGCGCGCGTTGCCGGCGTCGGCATTGGCACGGTGTTCCGGCACTTCCCGACGAAGGAGGCGCTGCTGGAAGCGGTGCTCTTCGCGCGGCTGCGCCGGTTCGTCGACGAGGCCGAAGCGGCCGTCGCGGCGGAGTCCGCGGACCCGGGCGCCGCGTTCTTCGCCTTCCTCACCAGCTGGGTGGAGATGTCGAGCGCGAAGAACGCCTACTTCGAAGCCCTCACCGCGGCCGGGGTGACGGTTCCGGTGGCGAAGTCCGACATCGGCGCGCGCCTGATGTCGGCGCTGGGCGTGCTGCTGTCACGGGCGCAGGAGGCCGGTGCGGTCCGCGGCGACCTCGTCGTCGGCGAGCTCATCCCAGTGATCATCGGCGTCGCGCGGGCCGCCGAGTACGCCGGCCCGGACGCGTCCCTGCGCGACCGGGCCGTGGCGATCCTGTTCGACGGCCTCCGCCCGTCAGCGCGGCAGCGGCGCTGAGTCCACCGGCGCGAGAACCGGGCGTTTCGCGGTGAGCGTGTCGCCGGAGGACTCGCCCCGCAGCCGGCGCCGCACCCACGGCAGCGCGTGCTCCTGCGCCCACTTGAGGTTCTGGCTGCGGCGCGCGGCCGGGCTGAGCACCTCGCGCGGCCCCAGTTCGGTGGCGGTCAGCGGGTGTTCGACGCCGAGCGCGGCCAGCACCGCGATGGCGACCTCGGTGTGGCCGTAAGGGTTGAGGTGCAGGCGGTCCGGCGCCCACAGCCGCCGGTCGCGCAGCTGCCGCATGGCCCACATGTCCACCAGCAGGGCGCCGTGGCGGACGGCGATGGCCCGCACGAACTCGTTGTAGATGGCGACCCGGCCGCGCATCTTGCGGAACAGCGCGTCCTCGACCCCGTCGACCCCGGTGAACAGCACCAGCCGGGCCCCGGTCCCGCGGATCTTCGCGACGGCGGCTTCGTAGTCGGCCATCAGCCCGTCGATGTCGACCTTGGGCCGCATCAGGTCGTTGCCCCCGGCGTAGAGGGTGACGAGGTCGGGGGCCATGGCCAGCGCGGGCTCGAGCTGCTCGCCGAGGATCTGCGGCATCAGCTTGCCCCGGATCGCGAGGTTGGCGTACCGGAAGCCGGGCTCGCGCGCGGCGAGCTGCTCGGCCACGCGATCGGCCCAGCCACGCACCCCGTTCGGGGCGGCGGGGTCGTCGTCACCGACGCCTTCGGTGAACGAGTCCCCCAAAGTCACTAAGCGCTTGCTCATGTGTCCAGTGTAGGCAGCGCCCGGAAGCCGCCGGTTCCGCCCGGCGCAAAATCCGTGGACCGCCGCGCCGCCAGGCCGGTACACGGGAAAGGTGACCGACTACGACGCGATCGCCGACTGGTACGAAACCACCTTCGTCCCCACCTGGCACGAGGATCCGCTGGAGTTCGGGACGGCCCTGCGCGAACTCCTCGGCCCCGGCACGGGACCCTGCCTCGAGCTCGGCTGCGGCACCGGCGCCCACGCCGGGCGGATCCGGGACCCCGGCCGCACGCCGCTCGGGGTCGACGTCTCCGCCGGGATGCTGCGGCACGCCGCCGCGCGGCTGCCGGTCGCGCGGGGTGATGCCACGGCACTGCCGATCGCCTCCGGGGTGCTGCCCGCCGTCGTCGCGATCATGGTCCACACCGACATGCCCGCCTACCCGGCCGCGCTGCGCGAAGCGGCCCGTGTCCTGGCACCGGGCGGGGTGTTCGTGCACGTCGGGGTGCACCCGTGCTTCTGCGGCGGGTTCGCCGACCGCTCCGACAGCCGGGCCGTCGTCATCCGGCCCGGTTACCGGGAGCCCGGCTGGACGATGGAGTCGTGGAGCGACCAGGGCCTGCGGGACAAGGTCGGTGCCACCCACCTGCCGCTGCCGGCCCTCCTGGGCGCGGTCGTCGAGGCGGGCCTGGTGTTCGAGCGGTTCGCCGAGGGCGGCGCACCGACGCCGACGGTCCTGGCCTGGCGGGCGCGAAAGCCTAGGCGCTGACCTGCCGCGCCCGGTGCTCGGCTACGTGCACCCGCGTCGCACAGCGCGTCGAGCAGAACCGGCGGCGGCCGTTGCGCGAGACGTCGACGTACGCCGTTTCGCAGCCTTCGCGGCTGCAGATGCCCAAGCGGTCCGGAGCCTCGCACACCAGGTGCGCCAGGCCGCCCGCGGTGTACGCGCGGACCCGGCCCACCGGCCCCGCGTCCGCCGCCGAGTAGTGCAGGTGGGGCGGCTTGCCGTCGTGAGTGGTGATGTACGGCCGGCAAGCCGCTTCCGCCAGCAGGGTGTTGACCAGGTCCGGCCGGTCCGCCGGGTCGGCGGCGAACACCGGCCGCAGGTGGTCCGCCCAGGCGCCGATCCGGGCGGCTTCGCCGTCGGTCAGGGCCGGGATGGACATGCCGTTGCGGACCATGCCGTCGAGGAGCTCGCTCGCCGACCCGGCGTTGACCAGGTCGGCGGCCACGAGCGCGGCCGGCCCGCCGTAAGGGTTGAAGTGCACTGAAGCATTACAGCACGATCGGGGCATGGATCGGAACCGTTGCCCCCGCTGCGGCTGGCCGCTCGCCGAACTCACCGCGACGCGGCCCGTCACCCACCGGCTCGACTACGTGCGCTGCGTCTGCGGCAGCTGGCTCGCCCGCCTCGACGGCGAAGTCGTCGGCGCCACCCGCGCCCGGCTGACCCCGTGAGGCGGGCGGCGCCGGTTCGTCAGGTGGCGATGGTGGCCACCGGCTCCACGCCGTAGGTGCGCGCGTAGCCGTTTTCGGTGCCGACCAGCAGGTCCACGACGTCGAAGTAGCGGTCCCAGAACGGGGTTTCGCGCAGCGCGTCGATCAGCAGCCGGTAGGCCTCGTGGTCATCGGCCTCCCAGACCCAGACGTCGGTGACCCGCGCGGAGTAGAACTCCGTGTCGTAGAACCGGGAGCGGACGCCGTGGGTGCGGGCCTCGATCACCGGGACGACCTGGGTGGTGAACGCGTGGACGCGTTCGGCGACGGTCAGCGCCAGCCACTCGGGTGTGGTCTTGACCAGCATGAACGCGGTGACCGGAGCCTCAGCGGACATCGACGGCCTCCTCGGCGACCAGCGGCTTCAGGACATCCCGGCACCACTGCGCGAAGCCGGTGCCCGTGCGCGGGCTCTGTTCGTGACCCGAGTCCAGGCCCTGGTCCTTGGCGCGTTTCATCTCGACCATGCCTTCGACGAACGTCGCGTCGAGGCCGTAGCCGAGCATGGTGGACCGCAGCTCGTCGAGCGATTCGCGCTCGTAGCGGACCGGACGGCCCAGCTCCTCGGTCATGATGCGGGCGAGGTCCTCGGGCGAGAGGTCCTGCGGGCCGAGCACCGGAACGCTGCCGGTGCCGGACCACGAGCGGTCCAGCAGCAGCCCGGCCGCGGTCGCGGCGATGTCGGCGACGGCCACCAGCGGCGCCTTCCGGTCGGCGGCGACGGTGTCGGTGAAGACGCCGCGGTCCCGGATCGAGTCGGCTTCGTCCAGCAGGTTGTCGTAGAAGGACGGGCAGGCCAGCGCGCGGTAGGCGACGCCGGAGCCGGCGATGAGGTCGTCCACGGCCAGTGACGCGGTGACCAGCCCGGCTCGCCCGGCGAGCGGGGTGCCGCGGCCGAGCGCCGAGACGCCGACCACGTGGCCGACGCCGTGGGTGGCGAACGCCCGCACGGCCGGGCGGGTGAAGCCGCGGTACGCCTGGTCGGGCGGGACCGAGCCGTCCGGCGGCACGAGCCAGAAGACGGCGTCGGCCCCGGCGAAGGCGCGGTCGGCGGTCTCGGCGTCGCCGTGCGAGCCGGTGACGACCTCCACCCGGTCGCGGACGGCGCCGGGCAGCCGGGCGGGGTCGCGGACCACGACCCGCAGTTCTTCGCCGGGGACGGCCTCGATCAGCAGTGACAGCAGCCGCCGGCCGATGTTCCCGGTGGGGGCGGTGATGACGATCATGAAAACCTCGGTCTGGGTCGGATCGGTTTGACCCCTTCAGCGTGCTGATCCCGACCGCATTGCCACAATGGGAACTTCCGCATCCAATCATTGCCTGGAACGGAACAATGCCGGTGAGCACCCTCGATGCCAACCTGGCGGTCGCCCTCGACGCCCTGCTGACCGAGCAGAGCGTCACGCGGGCGGCCGCGCGGCTGCAGACCTCGCCCGCGGCGATGAGCCGCACCCTCGCCCGGCTGCGCCGGGTGCTGCAGGACCCGCTGCTGGTGCGGGCCGGGCAGGCGATGGTGCCGACCCCGCGCGCCGAGGCGCTGCGGGAGGAGGCCGCCGCGGTGGTCCGCCGGCTGGAAACGCTCCTCGCCCCGGGCGGCGGGATCGACCCCGCGGCCCTGCGGCGCACCTTCACCGTCCAGACCTCCGACCTGCTCGGCGCCGCGCTGGCGCCGGGGCTGCTGGAGCTGGCCCGCCGTGAGGCACCGGGGGTGTCCCTGCGGGTGCTGGCCGAGGAGTGGGAAGCCGGGCCCGCGTTGCGCGAAGGCCGGGTCGACCTGGAGATCGGGGCGATCGACCACGTCGACCCGGAAACCCGGGTGGAGGACCTGGTCGAGCTGCGCATGATGGCGGGTGTCCGGGCCGGGCACCCCCTTGACGGCGAAACCCTGACCGCCGGCGGACTGGCCGCGGCCGAGCACGTGGCCGTCAGCCGCAAAGGCCGTTTCACCGGGCCGCTGGACGCGGCACTGGCCGAGCACGGCCTCGACCGGCGGGTCAGCGTGGTGCTGCCCGCCCACCTGGCGGCGATGGCGCTGGCCGCGGCCGGCGACGTGGTGTGCCTGGTCCCGGCCGAGCGGCCGGGCGAGCCCCCGTCACCCCTCGCGGCCGCGGCGCGCGGCATGGGCCTGCGCCTGCTGGACATCCCGCTGCCGCTGCCGCCGCTGGTGATCGGCATGGCGTGGCACCCGCGCCACACCGCCGACGGCGGGCACCAGTGGCTGCGCGGTGCCGTGCGCCGGGTACTCCGCCCCTGACCGGTTCAGAGGTCGAGTGCGCCCGCGGCGTTGTCGTTCCACTGGTCGACGCGGCGGATGTACTCGTACAGCGCGCGGCTGCCGCGCACCCAGCGGCCCTGGTCGGCGATCGCCAGGTCGTCGGCACCGGCCCGGCGGGCCTCGGTGGCGAACCCGGACCGCAGGGAGTGCCCGGTCACCGGGTAGGGCAGGCCCGCGCGGACGCCCGCCCGGGTGAGGATCTGGTTGACGCCGGTGGTGGTCAGCGCGGGCACGCCGACGTTGCCGTGCCGGTCGACGCGGCGGAACGCCGGTCCCTCGGTGATCCCGGCGCCGGCCCGCCACGCGTGCCACGCCCGCACGGGGTCGGTGTCGGGGCTCTCGCGCCGCGGGACGACCATGTCGCCGGTGCTCTTGCCGTGCCGGACGGTCACCGCCAGGCCCCGGTCCTCGACCGGCTGCACGTCGGTGACCAGCAGGTTCGCCAGGTCGGAGCAGCGGGCGGCGATCGGGAAGCCGATCAGCAGCATCGCCCGGTCGCGGGCGCCGGCGAGGGTGTCCGGGCACGCGCGCGACATCGCCCGCAGGTCGGCGAGGGTGACCATGGTGGCCTTGCCGCGGCCGCGCTGGATCCCCTCCCTGGCCAGCCGCTGCCGGTAGCCCTTCAGCGCCCGCCACGCCGCGCGGCTCGCCTCCGGATCGACGACGACCCGGTGGTGGCGCAGCCCGGCGAGCGCCCCGGTGAGGCGCCGCTCGATCGTGGACGGCGCCGCCGGGGCGGCCCGCTCGGGCACCTCGGGCACCGCGCGTTCGGCCGGCCGCAGCGTGCGTCCCCGTTCCAGCCAGACGACGAACCCGGTCAGCGCGCCGATCGACGCCGACAGCGGCGGAATCCCGGCTTCGGCGGTGTAGTCCTGCCACACCTGCCAGTCCTGGGCGTAGGCCTTGAGCGTGTTCGGCGGCCGCTGCTCGTCGACGTGCCGGGCGGCCGCGGCGTCCAGCAGCGCCAGCCGGTCCTGCGGGCCGAGCGCGGCGTCGATCACCGGTTCCAGGTCGGGCACGCGCCGAGGTTACGGGAAAATCCCGGCAGCGAGTGTCGATCCGCGCCGGGCCCGTTCGTGTCAGCGGTGACGGCACCCGATCCGAGGAGGACGACGTGAAGCAGTACCTGCTCAGCATCTACCAGCCCGACGGCCCGACCCCGGCGCCGGAGGTGCTCGACGGCATCGCCCGGCAGCTCGACGCGCTCAACGCCGACCTCGAGGCGGCCGGGGCCTGGGTGTTCGCCGGTGGCCTGCACCCGCCGTCGACCGCGACCGTGCTGCGGGCCGGCGACAGCGGCACCCTCGTCACCGACGGGCCCTACGCCGAGGGCAAGGAGCACCTCGGCGGGTTCACCATCATCACCGCGCCCGACCTCGACGCCGCCCTCGCCTGGGGCGGCCGGCTCGCCGACGCGGTCGCGCCGCTGCCGGTCGAGGTGCGGCCGTTCCGCGGATGAGCGTCGAGGCGGTGTTCGCCGCCGAGTACGGCCGGGCCGTGTCGGTGCTCGTGCGGGTCTTCGGCGACATCGACATCGCCGAAGAAGCCGTGCAGGACGCCTTCGCCGAGGCGGTCCGGCGGTGGCCGTCGGCCGGGCTGCCGCCGAGCCCGGCCGGGTGGATCATCACC
The DNA here is from genome assembly GCF_000716785.1 of Amycolatopsis vancoresmycina. Taxonomy (GTDB): domain Bacteria; phylum Actinomycetota; class Actinomycetes; order Mycobacteriales; family Pseudonocardiaceae; genus Amycolatopsis; species Amycolatopsis vancoresmycina. Next base: position 620,380 of record NZ_JNYY01000001.1, on the reverse strand, counting down.
ACCGCCCGCAACCGGGCCGTCGACCGCCTGCGCCGCGAGGCCGCCCGGACGGACAAGCACGCCCAGGCCGCCCTGCTGCACGCCACTCTTTCGCCTGCCGAGCCCGTGGCGGAGGGCGCCGTGCCCGACGAACGGCTCCGGCTGATCTTCACCTGCTGCCACCCGGCACTGGCCCGGCCGGCGCAGGTCGCGCTGACGTTGCGGCTGCTCGGCGGCCTGACCACCACGGAGATCGCGGCGGCGTTCCTGGTCGACGAGCCGACGATGGCCCAGCGGATCGTCCGCGCGAAGCACAAGATCCGCGACGCCGGCATCCCGTACCGCGTCCCGCGCGACGCCGACCTGCCCGCACGGCTGGCCGCGGTGCTCGGTGTGCTGTACCTGATCTTCAACGAGGGCTACACGGCCAGCGCGGGGGAGAACCTGGTCCGCGACGAGCTGTGCCGCGAGGCGATCCGGCTCACCCGCGCCCTGGCCGGCCTGATGCCCGGCGAACCCGAGGTGCAGGGACTGCTGGCGCTGATGCTGCTCATCCAGTCGCGCCGCGCCGCCCGCACCACCGCCGGCGGTGCATTGGTCCTGCTGGCCGACCAGGACCGCGCCCGGTGGGACACCGACCTGATCGCCGAGGGCCAGGACATCGTCCGCGGCTGCCTGCGCCGCAACCAGCCGGGCCCGTACCAGATCCAGGCGGCGATCCAGGCCGTCCACAGCGACCCGCCCACCGACTGGTCCCAGGTCAAAGCGCTCTACGACCAGCTGCTGGCGGTGACGCCGACGCCGGTGGTGGCCCTGAACCGGGCGGTCGCGGTCGCCGAAGTCGACGGCCCGGCGGCGGCATTGGCGCTGGTCGAAAAGCTGGACCTGCCCCGCTTCCCGCTGTTCCACGCGATCCGCGCGGACCTGCTGGCGCGCCTGGGCCGGTCCGCCGATGCGGCGGCCGCGTACACGGCGGCGATCGAGCTGACCGGCAACGCCGCCGAACGCGATCTCCTGCGCAGCAAGCTTCAGGGCGTGGCGGGGGCGAGCACGTAGGAGAACCGGCGCACGCGCGGCGCCCAGGTCTGGAACACGCTGATGTCGGGCAGCGTGATCGACGGTGCGAGGTCGGCCAGGCTGCGGTGCAGGTGGGCCCAGTGCGCGACCTCGGCGACCGGGATCGGGCCGACGGCGTCGCTGTGCCACCGCTCGTCGCGCTCGACCGGCTGCAGGTCCGCCACGAAGTCGGCCCACGGGGTCCGGGGCGCGCGCCGGAGCAGGGCGTCGGCGAAGCGGCCGAGCAGGCGCCCGTGCGCGGTGCACGTCCCGAGCAGCACGACCACGGCCTCGAACTCGCCGTCGAGGAAGGCGGACGCGGCCGAGAGGTCCCGCGTCGCCCGCAGCATGCGGTAGAGGTTGATCAGGCGTTTCGCGTCCCGGGGTGTGTCGACCAGCCCGTCCAGGCGGGCCAGCAGGGCGATCTCGGGTTCGGTCAGCGGACGCGGTTTCGCCGGCGGCTCGGCCGGGTCCAGCTGCGCGGCCACCTGCGAGCCGGGCTCCACCGGCAGGTCGGTGACCGGCCGGTCCCAGGTGGCAGGCGATTCCGGGGCCCGGTCCCGCTCCGGTTGCGGCGCGGGTTCCGGTTCGGGGCCGGCCGGCGGTTCGGCCAGCCCGTCCAGCAGCCGCCGGAGACTGCCGGCCGGCATCCGGGGGAGGACCAGCGGGATGTTGAGGATCTTCTCGAGGTAGTCCTCGGGCGTCACGTGCCACCCGTCGGCCCGCACGACGGGGTCGGCTTCGATCAGCCGGTCGTAGTGCGTGCTCAGCGACCGCAGCAGCCAGCGCGGGTCGACCCCGACGACCACCACGAACAGGTCGAACGCGAGCAGCAGGTGCACCGCCTGCAGCACGTCGACGACCTGGCCGGGACTGCAGCGGTCGAGGTCGTCGATGTAGAGCACGATCCGGTCCAGCGGCCGGGTCCCGTCGTCGTCACCGGCGGTCATCAGCGCGACGAGCTTCTCGAAGTCCTTGCGGATGGTGGAGATCAGGCCCAGGTTGCCGTGGTAGTCGTCGGTGCGGGACCGCTCGGCGAGGAAGGCGTAGAGCCGTCGCCCGGGTGTCAGCTCGGCGAGCTGACGGCCCAGCTCGCCGATCCGGTCGACGACCTCGGCCAGCTGCCGTTCGGCGATCTGCTGCTCGGCGTCGGCCTGCCGCAGGGCGGCGAACTCCCGGCGCGTGGTGTCGTCGAGGCCGTCCTGCAGGTCTTCGGCGAGGACCCGCAGCCGCCGCAGCCCGCCGGCGGCCAGGCGCACCAGCGTGAGCCCCGTGGCCAGGAGGGCCCCGGCCACGGCCCCGACGCCGATCAGCCAGCTGCGGACGTCCGGCACGAACGCGGTGAGAGCCACGCCCGCCAGCAGCACGATCCCGGCGACCACCAGCGCGGTCCGGCCGTGGCGGTAGCGCGAGATCCGGCTCAGCTCCTCGGCTTCGTCGCGCGTTTCGCGGAGTTCACCGGCCAGCAGGCGGCCCTGCTCTGCCACGTCGGCGACGCCGAGCTTGCGCCACACCTCGGCGTACTGCTCCCGCAGCGTCGGGGACCTCCCCAGCGCCCGGACCAGGTCGAGGGCCCGGGTCCGGCGGCTGCTGCGTGCTTCGCCGATCTTGAGCTTGAGGGCGGCGGCTTCGGCCTGGGCGCGCTCGGTGACCGCGGTCAGCTGTTTGCGCTGTTCCAGTTCGCCGGCCAGCCGGTCGCGCAGCCGGGCGCGTTCGCGCAGCAGGGCTTGGTGTTCGTCGTCCGGTTCGCCCGGTTGCCGGACCGGCTCGGCGAGCTGGCGGAAGATCTCGTCCCCGAGGCTGGCCCAGAGGTTCGCGTCGGCGTAGTGCCAGGCGTTGAACCCGACCTGGGCGATCTTCCGGCACTGGCCGGGCCCGCCTTCGAGGGCTTTGACCTGGCCGCGCAGCATGCCCATGAAGAAGCTCTTCCCGGCGCCCCACTCGCCGAACACCCCGATCGACAGCGGCAGCGGCGTGTCCTTCGCGGCGATCACCGTGGCCAGCATGGAGACGTAGGGCCGGACGCCGAGGTGGTCACGGGTCAGCGGGATGCATTCGTTCGGGTCGACGAGGTCCTTGTCCAGCCCGCCGGCGAGCTCCTCCGCCGGTCTCGGGAAGCGGGTGGCCCACCACCGTTCCGCGATGGTGTTCACCTGGTCATCGCGGAGGGAGAAGAAGATCACCTTGCGGACCATGGTGTGCGCAGCGAGCGCCCCTTCGATCAGGGCGTCGGCCGCGACCTGGGGCGGCATGCCTAGCTGGCCGGTGGCGAACAGCGGCAGCGCAATGGATGTCGCCCCGGAGCCTGCCGCGGCGAGGATCGCGCACTTCGCGGCGGTGGCGATCGCCTGAGGGGTCGCCGAATTGAGCTCGTCCGGGGCGTGGGGCGTCGCCAGCACGGCTAGGTACACCTGCAGTTGTTCGTTGTGTTCGGTCAGGGGGAGCACGGCCGGGGCGCCGGGCTTGACCTGGCTTAGCGAGACCGAATCCCAGTCCGTGTCGGGAAACTCCTCCTGCATGGCGGCGGCGAGCTGCCCGAACCCCGCTCCGACGGAGACCGCCAGTGCATCCACCGGGAGCTCCCAGGGTCGATGGGTCAGCGCGACGCTGTAGGTCACGCCGCCGAAGGTCTGCAGCGGCGTGATCACCTGGGGGCGCGGGGAGGGGTGCACAGTTTCAGACTCGCCCATCCACCCTCCGTTGTTACGCCGGGGTCGTCCTGGGTGTTCTGAGTTGGGATATGTGACCTTATCCGAACTCAAGCTCGTGGTCTTTAATCTTCTGATTTTGAACAGTTGTTTCTAGTTCTGATCAGAAGCTTTGATAGGGTCCTGTTCATGACGGAAGACGCAGGTCAGGCACGGGTTTGCGAGTACCGGAGGTGTGGGGCGGCGCTACCGCCGGCGGTGGGGCGGGGAAGCCGGGCGCGGTTCTGCCAGGACGGGAAGACCTGGGGGCGCCGGAACCTCAGCTGCCGCGACGCCGAAGCCGTGCTCTCGGACGCCGAGTCGCTGCGGGAGAGCGACACCGAACTGGACGACACGGCCGTCACGGCGCTGGCCGGCCAGGTCGACCGGGTGCTGGAACCGGCCCGCGGGCTCGTCGAAACCCTCACGACCCTGCGCCACCAGCTCGAAGCGACCACCGCGGCGGCCCTCGCCGAACGGGACGCCGCTCTCGCCGAGGCTGACGAACACCGGCTGCAGCGCGGCCGCGCCGACGCCGAAGCCGCTCAGGCCCGGGATGCCGCCGAGACGGCCACCGCCGCGGCGGCCGCGGCCGAGAAGGACAAGGCCGCCGCCCTCCGGGAGCGGGACGAAGAGCGGGCCGCCCGGCGGGCCGCGGTTCAGGAGCAGCAGCGGGCCGAGGGGCAGCTGGCGGCCGTGCGGGACGAACTCGCCCGCGTCGCCGATCGGGCCGATGCCTCCGCGGCCCTCGCCGGTGAACGTGCCGCGGTGATCGCCACCCTGACCGCCGAACTGGGCGCCGCCCGGAGCGCGATCGAAGAGGAACGCGGCCGCGGTCACGCCGCCGCGGCGCGCGCGGAGGCCGCCGAGATCCGCGCCGACGCCGTCCAGGAACGGTTCGACACCGCTCGCGACGACCATGCCCGGGCTGTCGCGGCGCGGGAGGCCGCGCTCGAGCGGGTCCGTGCCGACGCCGAGCACCGGCAGGGGCAGTTCGACCAGCGGCTGGCCGACCTGCAGGCGAGCCACGAGCACACCGTCCGGTCGATGCACGAAACCACGACGAACCTCGGCGCCGAACTGCGTGCCGCGCTGAGCCGGGCCGACGCCGCCGAACGAGAACTCGCCGGTCTGCACACCGCCCTGCGCGACACCCCCGAGCTCCCCGAAATACTTAAGCAGTTACTTGACCGATCGCCGGAGCGGAGTTAACTTAAGTAAGTGCTTAACCATGAGGAGTCACTGGACCTGGTGTTCCGCGCACTGGGCGACCGGACGCGGCGGGCGCTGGTGGAGCGGCTCGTGCGCGGCCCGGCGTCGGTCAGTGAACTGGCCGAGCCGCTGACCATGTCGCTCGCCGCCGTCGTCCAGCACCTGCAGGTGCTGGAGACCGCCGGGATCGTGCGGTCGGAGAAGGTCGGCCGCGTCCGCACCTGCCGGATCGAACCGGCGGCGCTGCGCGCCGGCGAGCAGTGGCTGGGGCGCCAGCGCACCACGTGGGAGAGCAAGCTCGACCGGCTCGGCGACTTCCTCGCCGAGCCGCCCGGAACGTCGGAAGGGAGCACGTCATGACCGTCCTGCACAGCACGTTCAGCCTGGAGCGCACCTACCCCGTGCCGCCGGAGCGGGTGTTCGCCGCCTGGGCCGACCCGGCGGCGAAGGAACGCTGGTTCGTTTCCGCGGGTGCGCACGAACTGGACTTCCGCGTCGGGGGCCGGGAAACCGTCGACGGCCGCACCCCCGAGGGCGGCGCGCTGACCTTCGTCGCGACCTTCCACGACATCGTGCCGGAGCAGCGGATCGTCTTCTCCGGCACGCTCTCCGGCGACGGCACGCTCGCGACCGTCTCGACCACGACCGTGGAGCTGTTCGGGGAAGGGGACGGCACGCGGCTGGTGCTCACCGAGCAGGACACCTTCCTCGACGGCGCCGAGAAGCCGGAGTGGCGCGAGCAGGGCACCGGCGAGTGGCTCGACCGGCTCGGCGACGAACTGAAGGCGTGACGGGTCACTCCGCCGCGAGCGCCACCTCGGGTGCCGGGACCACGGTCGCGGGCTGTCCGGCTTGGACCGTCCACACCTGCCCGGTGCCGGGGCCGGCCAGCACGGTCTCGACCGCGGCGGCGACCGCGCCGGGATCGGCCAGGCGCAGGCCCCGCTCCCGCAGCACCCGCCGATACGGGGCGAGGGCGGGGGTGTCGGCCAGTCCCGGGCACAGGGCGTTGAGCCGGATCCCGGCGGCGGCCAGCGCCGGGGCGGCCGAGCGGGCCAGGCCGACCAGCGCGTGCTTGCTGGTGGCGTAGAACAGGTCCGGTGATCCGCTCAGCCCGGCGATGCTGGCCATCACGACGATGGAGCCGTGGCGCTGTCGCCGCAGCGGGGCCAGGCAGGCGTGCAGCCCGTAGACCACGCCGTCGAGGTTGGTGCGCAGCGTGTCGCGGTAGCGCTCGACGGTGAAGTCGGCCAGCCCGCAGCGGCCGGGGACGCCGGCGTTGAGCACGACGTTGTCGAGCCGCCCGAAGGCTTCGACGGTGGCGTCGACCGCGCGGGTGTTGTCGGCCGGTACACCGACGTCCGCGCGGACGAACAGGCCGCCGACCTCGGCGGCGACGGCCTCGCCCGCGGCCGGGTCGCGATCGGCGATCACGACCCGGCCGCCGCGGCGGCCGAACCGGCGGGCGGTCGCCGCGCCGATCCCGCTCGCGCCGCCGGTGATCAGCGTGACCGGGCCGGTCACCGGGCCGCCGTCACGGGGGTGAGCTGCACGCCGTCCAGCCGCAGCCCGTGGCGGCGGAGGAAGGCGCGGCCGAGGACGCGCTGGCCGAGGACGAGGGCGGCGAGGGTCACCACGAGCAGGGCCAGTTCGGCGCCGGGCACCGCGTCGACCGGCAGGGCCAGCACGATCACCGCCCGCAGCGCCGCGTCGAGCAGGCACGCCGCCGCCCAGAGCGCGCTGCACAGGCGCAGCAGGCGCCGGAACGGCGGGTGCTCGTCCCAGTTGCGGCACCAGGTGCGCTGGTTGTCCCGGTCGAGGACCGTCTTCGCCGCCTCGTACAGGAACGGGCGCCGGGCCCACACCGTGACCAGGAGGAACACCCCGAGTGCCGCCATCAGCACCACGCCGCGCAGCAGCAGCGCGCGGGGGCTGCCGCTGATGAAGGACCCGGCCACGGTCACCGCCATGGCGCCGAGCACGAACCAGCGCACGCCGCCGATCCGCTGCCCGGCCGCCAGGGCACGCAGTCCGGTCACGACCGGGATGGCCGCCCCGGCGAGCAGGGCGAACAGTTGGTCCACGCCCGCGGCGCGCAGCCCGTAGAACAGGGCCAGTGGTGCCAGTACGTCGACGAGGACGCCGTTGAACCGCCTCACCGGGCCACCGCCCGGGTGAACGTCGTGACGGCTTCGCGGGCGTAGGCGCCGAAGTCGAAGTCGGCTTCGTCCCGCATCCGCCGGGCGGCACCGTCGACGGCGCCGCGGATCAGCACGGCCATCGACCGGACGTCGAAGTCGCGGAATTCGCCGCTGGTCTGACCCTGGCCGAGGAGTTTCTCCAGGCTCTGCACGCTGACTTCCTGGGCGCCGGCGGAGGTGTAGGGCTTGCCGGCCGCGGTGCGCAGGTGCGGGCCGATCTCGGTCAGGGCCGCCATGTCGGCGGGGTGTTCGCGCAGGAATTCCAGGTTGGCTTCGAGGTAGGCCCGCACCTTGCCGGTCGCGGTGGCCTCGGCTTCCACCCGCTCGTTGATGAACGCCGCACCGGCGGTGAAGACGTGCATCAGGATCTCGTGGATCAGGTCGTCCTTGTCGGCGAAGTGGTAGGAGATCATGCGCGGGCCGCTCAGCCCGGCCTTTTCGGTGATCCGCGCGAAGGACGCTTTCGCGTACCCCACCTCCGCGATCGTGTCGATCGCCGCCCGCATGATCTGCGCCCGCCGCGCCTCGTTGGTGAACGTCCGCCCCATGGCCCCTCCCCGGGATTTTATCTGATTAGATAAAAGTTACCACAGTCAGTACGTCCGGGAGCGGTAGTGCTGCGGGCTGACGCCGAACTCGCGCTTGAAGGCCGCGCTGAGGGCGAACGCGCTGCCGTAGCCGACCTGGCGGGCGACCGAGGCGATCGTCGCGTCCGGGTGCTGGCGCAGCAGGTCCGCGGCCAGCGCGAGCCGCCAGCCCGCCAGGTACGCCATCGGTGTCTCGCCGACCGTGGCGGCGAACCGCCGGGCCAGTGCCGCGCGGGACACGCCGACGTCGGCGGCGAGCTTGGCGACCGTCCAGGGTTCGGCCGGTTGGTGCTGCAGCAGCCGGAGTGCCTGCCCGACGACCGGGTCGTCGTGGGCCCGGTACCAGGCCGGTGCGCTGGTGTCCGGCCGGTCGAACCAGGCCCGCAGCGCGGCGATCAGCAGCAGGTCCAGCAGCCGGTCGAGGACGGCTTCCTGGCCAGGGACGTCGCGGCCGATCTCGTCGGCGAGCAGCCCGGCCAGCGGCGTGGGCCAGTCGGCGGCGCGCAGGACGATCAGCGTGGGCAGGGCGGCGATGAGCTTGCGGCTGATTTCGCCCGCCATGCCGTAGGTGCCGGTGAGCAGCACGACCGGGCCGCCGGTGCCCCAGGTGCGGACGCCGAGGTCGGCGTAGGCGGTGAGGTGGCCGCCGTCGGGGGTGCGGCACTCCTGGCCGGGCAGGATCACCGCCTGCGGCGGCGTCGCGGGGTGGTCGGCGACGAGGTACGGGTCGGGGCCGCGCGCGATCGCGACGTCGCCTTCGCCCAGCAGGACGGCGTCGCCGGTGTCGGGCACGATCCACGCTTCGCCGTGGACGACCGACACGACAGTCAGGGGTGCCTGGTCTTCGATGCGCAGCGACCACGGCGGCGTCAGCACCGACCGGAGCAGGAACGCGCCGTGGGCGCGGGGACCGTCCAGCAGGGCGGCGAGGGGATCCATGCGCCGCAGTGTAGACGCTGGAACATGTCATCGAGGCTTTGAACTATGGAGAGTCTCACCCTGGGCCGCTTGACTGAGCGGCATGACAACGACATTCCTGGTGGTGGGCGGCACCGGCAAGACCGGGCGCCGGGTGGCGGACCGGCTGCGGGAGCGCGGCCTGGCGGTGCGGAGCACGTCGCGGCGGGGGACGCCGCCGTTCGACTGGGCCGACCGCGGGACCTGGGCGCCGGTGCTGGCGGGCGTCGACGCGGTCTACCTGACCTACTACCCCGATCTGGCGGTGCCGTCGGCGGCGGGCGACATCCGGGCGTTCACCGAGCTGGCGGCCGCGGCCGGCGTGCGGCACGTGGTGCTGCTGTCCGGGCGCGGCGAAGAACAGGCCGAGGTGTGCGAAGCGATCGTCCGCGAGGCCGGTCCGGCGTGGACGGTCCTGCGGTGCAGCTGGTTCGCGCAGAACTTCAGCGAGCACTTCCTGCTGGACGCGGTGCGCGCCGGGGAGATCGCGCTGCCGGCGGGCACGGTGACCGAGCCGTTCGTCGACGTCCGCGACATCGCCGACGTCGCGGTGACGGTGCTGACCGAGCCCGGGCACACCGGGCGGCTGTACGAGCTGACCGGGCCGCGGCTGCTGGGCTTCGCCGACGCCGCGGCGGACATTTCGGCCGCTTCGGGGCGGGCTGTCCGCTACCGTGCGGTTTCGCCGGCCGAGTTCGCCGCCGGGGCGGCCGCCCAGGGGGTGCCGGAGGCGGAGGTCGGTGCGCTGACCGAGCTGTTCGCGCACGTCCTCGACGGCCGGAACGAGTCGGTGACGTCCGACGTGGCGCGGGTGCTGGGCCGTCCGGCGACGGACTTCGCCGAGTTCGCGCGGACCGCCGCGGCCACCGGGGTCTGGTCGCGGTGACGGGGAAGGGGAGACCGATGTCGATGGTGGTGCTGGTGGCCGCGCTGGTCGCGGCGGGGCTGGTCGCGGGCCTGTTCTACGCCTACGCGTGTTCGGTGATGCCGGGCTTGGCGCGCGGGGACGACAAGACGTTCGTGGAAGGGATGCGCGGCATCAACATCGCGATCGTCAACCCGGTGTTCCTGCTGACGTTCCTGGGCGCGCCGCTGCTGGCGGGGGTGGCGGTGTTCCTGAACCCGGGGCCGCGGCCGTGGGTGATCGCGGGGTTCGTGCTGCTGGTGGCGATGGTGCTGCTCACCGGCGCGGTGCACATCCCGCTGAACAACGCCCTCGAGGGCGGTGGGGACGACTACGCGGCGGTGCGGGCGGCGTTCGAGGCGGTGTGGGTGCGCTGGAACGTGGTGCGGGCGCTGGTGAGCACGGCCGGGTTCGGCTGCCTGGTGGCGGCCGTGCTCACCGGGCGCGGTTAGCCCGCGAGGCGGAAGAGCAGGTCGGTGACCCATTGCGCGGGGTCCGGGACTTCGCGGGGGTTGGTGCGCAGCACTTCCAGGCGGCCGCCCCACGCTTCGCCGTCCGGAGTGTCGGTGCGGTCCCAGGTGAGGCCCTCGGCGGCGCCCCAGGCCAGCACGGCCTCGGTCGCGGCGGCCAGCCCGGCCGGGGCGCCGACGTAGGTCTCCAGGACGTACCGGCCCGCCGGCAGCTCGCCGAGGAAGGCGGGCTCTTCCGGGGTGTGGTCGCCCTCGATCGGGACGCCGGCTTCGACGGTGAACCGCGGGCCGGGGTGCAGGACGCGGTAGCGGAAGAACGGGGCTCCGGCAGGTGCGACGCCGCGGGCGGCGAGGGCGCCGATGAGCGGCGGCAGCCGGTCGGCGATCCGCGGGAAGTCGCCGAACCCGACGGTGGCGCGCTCGGCGACGTACCGCTGGGCCGGCCGGTCGACGATGACGGGCATCAGGCGAAGTCCTCCGGTCCGAGCATCGGGCGGACTTCGATGCTGCCGTAGCCGGCGGCGGGGTGGCGGGCCGCGAGCTCGAGGGCTTCGTCGAGGTCTTCGCAGTCGAGGATGACGAAGCCGCCGATCTGTTCCTTGGCCTCGGTGAACGGCCCGTCGGTGAGCAGCACTTCGCCGTCGCGGACGCGGACGGTGGTGGCTTCCGACGGCGGGCGCAGGCCACCGCCGCCGCGGACCTTGCCGGCGCGTTCGACGTCTTCGCTCCAGCCGCCGCAGCCGTCGTCGGCGTGTGCTTCGGCGGTCTCGTCGCCGCAGATCATCAGCAGGTACTGCATGTCAGCATCCTTTCAGGACTTCGCGCAGGCGCGTGGCGAAGGCTGGCGCGTGGGTGTCGAACCCGCCGTGCCCGCCGGGGAACACCTCGGGGCCGGTACCGAGGTCGGCGGCCAGCCCGAGGGCGGCGTGGTGGACCGGCAGCGCGGCGGATTCCTCGCCGACGGCGACCACGATCCGGGCCGGGCCGGCCCGCACGGCGTCGAGGTCGGGCTCGTAGGCGCCGGTCGCGGGCATGAGGTGGCCGAAGAAGTAGGCGAAGTTGCCTTCGGCGCGCGGGTCGAGCGGCGGGGCGGGGTCGACGCCGACGACCTTCATGAACGCGGTGAAGGCGGCCGGGAGGCCGTGGTCGCGGAAGAGGGCCGGGATGTCGGGGCCGTCGAGGGTGGGCAGGTAGCGGGTGACGGGTGGTTCGTGCAGCACGGCGGTGCGGACGCCGCCGGGATGGCGGCGCAGGTGTTCGAGCAGGGTGATCGCGCCGCCGCTGGAGGCCAGGACGTCGGCGGGGCCGACCTCGGTGAGCAGCCGGTGCACGTCGTCGGCGTGCTCGCGGATGGTGTCCGGGCCGGGTGCGCCGTCGAGGGGGCTGCGGGAGAGGCCGCGCGGGTCGTAGGTGACGACGGTGTGGTCTTCGGCCAGCAGCGGCCGGATGTGGGTGAAGACCATGGCGTCGGCGGGGCCGCCGGGGATGAGCAGCAGGGCCGGGCCGTGGCCTTCGACGTCGTAGGTGAGGGTGGCGCCGGGGACGGCGAGGGTGGTCATGGGTGTTCCTCCGGTGGTCGGGCTTCCCCAGCCCGACGAACGGGCTCGCCCGGGACCGACAGCGCTTCGGAAATTCTCCGGCTGAGGTAGGCGCGTTCGGCGTCGGTGCCGGCGAGGTCGCGGGCCTCGGCGTACCAGTGGGCGGCTTCGGCGTGGCGGCCGAGGCGGCGGAGGAAGTCGGCTCGGGTGGCGGCCAGCAGGTGGTAGCCCGTCAGGGGCAGGTCCTCGAGGAGGGCGAGACCGGCCGCGGGCCCGTCGGCCATGCCGACGGCGATGGCCCGGTTGAGGTCGACGACCGCGCTGGGGACGTGGTGGCGCAGCTGGTCGTAGAGCCCGGCGATCTGGACCCAGTCGGTGTCGGCCGGGTGGGCGGCGGTGGCGTGGCAGGCGGCGATGGCGGCCTGGATCTGGTAGGGCCCGGGCCGGCGGCGGCGCAGCGCGGTCTCCAGGATTGCGGTGCCCTCGGTGATCGCGGTGTGGTCCCAGCGGGTGCGGTCCTGTTCTTCGAGCGGCACGAGGACGCCGTCGGCGCCGATGCGGGTTTCGCGGCGGGCGTGCTGGAGCAGCATCAGCGCGAGCAGGCCGAGGACCTCGGGTTCGTCGGGCATCAGCCGGGCCAGGACGCGGGCGAGCCGGATCGCTTCGGCGGCGAGGTCGGGCCGCAGCAGGTCGGGGCCGGTGCTGGCGGAGTAGCCCTCGTTGAACGTCAGGTAGAGCACGCCGAGCACGGCGTGGGTGCGTTCGGGCAGCAGGTGGGCGGGCGGGACGCGGTAGGGGATGCGGGCGTGGCGGATCTTGCGTTTCACCCGCACGAGCCGCTGGGACATGGTCGCTTCCGGGATGAGGAAGGCGCGGGCGATCTCGGCGGTGGAAAGCCCGGCGAGGGTGCGCAGGGCGAGCGCGACCTGGGCTTCGGTGGCCAGCGCGGGGTGACAGCAGGTGAAGATGAGCCGCAGCCGGTCGTCGGTGACGCCGCTGTCGTCGGGTTCGGGTTCGTCGGGCACGGGCATGCGGGCGGCCTCCCGGAGCTTGGCGGCGCCGACGGCGTCGCGGCGGAGGCGGTCGGTGGCGCGGTGGCGGGCGGCGGTGGTGAGCCAGGCGCCGGGCCGGTCGGGGACGCCGTCACGGGGCCAGGTGCGCAGGGCGAGGGCGAAGGCCTCCTGCGCGCACTCCTCGGCGAGGTCCCAGTCGCCGGTGATCCGGATGAGCGTGGCCACGACCTGGCCCCACTCCTCCCGGAACGCCGCGGCGACCGCGGTCTCGACGTCCATTCCCGCTCCTTCCGCCGGTGTCACCCACCCGACGAACGGCCGGCCTGCGGACCGACAGCCACCGCGTGACAGGCGCCGAACCCTTCGGCGCGCGCGACGATCCGGCCGCCTTCGACGCGGACGGCGGTCTCGGTGGCGTCGCTGACGGCGGTGACGCCGGCGGCCGCGGCGAGGTGGCCGCCGTCGTCGCAGACGATCCGCAGCCCCGGCCGGGCCGGGGGCGCGATCGCCTGGTCGAGGCAGCTGCGCAGGTCGGCGACGGCGAGCCGGGCCAGCGGGGCGAGTTCGCCGGGGTCGCTGGTGACGAGCACGGCGGTGACGTCGGCGCCGGCGCGGACGGCTTCCTCGAAGGCGGCGGCGCGGTGCAGGCCGAGGACGGTGACGACGCCGTCGCCGGGCCGGACGGGCTCGCCGGTCAGCAGGTCGGTCGCGGCCGGCGGGTTCCACGGGTGGTCGTCGGGGCGGGCGCGGGCGGTGATCGGGGGCTCGGCGGGCCAGTCGTCGGCCAGGTCGAGGCCGAGCAGGGCGGCGCAGGCGGTGACCAGGTGGAACGGTTCGCCGAAGCCGGGTGCGGCGGCGGCGAGCTGGCTCGCGCCGTGCAGCGTGGTGAGCGCGGCTTCGGCGACCCGCACGAGGCGGCGTCCCGGGTGCCGGCGTTCGAGGGCGAGCCCGAGCAGGATCGCCTCGACCCGCATGAGCTGGGCGTAGGGCCGGCGGGTGTGCTCGTCGGCGAGGATTTCCGGCAGCAGGTCGCGGGCGAGGCGGGCGTCTTCGCCGTCGCTGTCGGTGGACAGCGGGAGCCGGGCGATCCAGGCGCGGGCGAAGGCGGCCAGGACCTCGCTCGCGGTGGGGTCGGCCGGTGGGGTGGCGGGCCGCGGGGCGCGTTCGGCGAGGTCGGCCAGGACGGCGAAGTACAGGGCGCGTTTGCCGGGGAAGTTGGAGTAGACCGCGCCGCGGGTGAGGTCGGCGCGGTCGGCGATGACGTCGATCTTCGCCTCGCGGAAGCCGCGGCGGGCGAACTCGTCGCGGGCGGCGGTGAGCACCTTGGCGCGGTTGCGTTCCTGGGTCTGCGCCCTGCTGAGCCTGACCATCGTCCTCCTTGCCGCGGGGTCGCGAGTCAAGATACCGTGACCACTGAGATGATAAGAACATCTGATTTGAACATCTGGAGAGCTGGATGACCCCCGAAATCGATCTCACCGACGTCAAGGTGCTCACCGACCCGTTCACCGCCTACGACCGGGCGCGGGAGGCGAGTGCGGTGGCCAAGCTGGTCATCCCCGGTTTCGGCCCGTTCTGGGCCCTGACCCGCTACGCCGAAGCGCGCGACATGCTCAGCGACCCGCGGTTCGAGGTGAACTCCGGCAGCTTCCTGCGCCCGCCCGGCGTCCCGGACCACTGCTTGCAGTACCTGGAGACGATGTCGGAGAAGGACGGGCCGGAGCACCGGCGGCTGCGGCGGCTGGTCGCCCCGGCGTTCACGCCCAAACGGGCCGCGCAGCTGCGGCCCCGGCTGGCGGCGATCACCGGGGCGCTGCTCGACGAGCTGCCCGGGCACGCCGTGGACGGCGTCGTCGACCTGGTGCCGCACTTCGCGCGGCCGCTGCCGATCGACGTGATCTGCGAGCTGGTGGGCATTCCCGAGGCGGATCGGCCGCGCTGGCGCGAATACGGTGCCGGGGTCGCGAGCGGGATGGGGCCGGACTTCGCCGCGGCGATCCCGGCGATCATCGAGGGGGCCAAGGCGGCGGTGGCGCGCAGCCGGGCCGAGCCGGGCGACGACCTCATCGGCGACCTGGTGCGCGTGCAGGAGGAAGACGGTGACCGGCTCACCGACACCGAGCTGGTCACCCTGGTCTGGCACCTGGTGCTGGGCGGGCAGACGCCGGTGAACCTGATCGCGAACTCCGTCGAGGCCCTGCTGCGGCACCCGGACCAGCTGGCCATGCTGCGGGCGGAGCCGGAGCGGTGGCCGGGGGCGGTGGAGGAGCTGATGCGCTGGTGCAGCCCGCAGCTGCTGACCACGCCGCGGTTCGCGCGGGAAGACGTGGTGATCGACGGGCAGCTGATCGGCAAGGGTGAGCGGGTGACGGCGGCGATGGTGGCCGCCGACCGCGACCCGCGGGCGTTCGAGGACCCGGACCGCTTCGACATCACCCGGGCCGGGCCGGCGCAGCTGGGCTTCTCCCACGGGCCGCACTTCTGCCTGGGTGCGTCGATCTCGCGGGTGCAGACCGAGGTGGCGTTGTCGGCGCTGTTCGCGCGCTTCCCGGGGCTGGCGCTCACCGAGGACGTCCCGCGGGCGCCCGACGGCGGGACCTGGCGGCCGGCGCGGCTACTGCTGGCGCTCTGACACGAGCGCTTCGATGCCGTCGAGGACGCGGGCGAGGCCGAAGCGGAACGCGTGGGCCGGGTTCTCGGCGGCGTTGTGGGCCTCCCCGGCGGCTTGGCCGACGCGGGAGGCGATCGGGTAGTGCGCCGCGTCGGCGGCCGGGATGCCGGCCAGCACCGGCGCGGCGCGCTCCCACCACTGGGCGTCGGTCAGCCCGCTGGCGCGGACCAGCCGCGCGTTGTCGAGCGAGCTGCGCGCGGTGGTGCGGACCAGTCCGGTGACGAGGCCGGCCACGGCGTCCATCTCGACGTCGTCGAGGCCGATGCCCTCGACCGCGGACAGTTCGCGCTCGTACTTGGCGAAGCTGTGCGGGCCCAGCGCCGAGCGGCTGGTGGTGACCTGCAGCAGCCAGGGGTGGCGGTGGAACAGCGCCCACTGGTCTTCGGCGATCGCGGTCAGCGCCGCGCGCCAGCCGAGGCCCGGTTCGGGGGCCGTCAGCTCGCCGTGGGCGTGGTCGATCATCAGGTCCAGCAGCTCCGCGCGGCCGGGCACGTAGGTGTAGAGCGACATGGGGGAGACGCCGAGGTGGTCGGCGACGCGGCGCATGGTGACGGCCTCGATGTCGTCGGCGTCGGCCAGTGCCACCGCCGCCTGCACGACGTCGGCCGTGGTCAGCTTCGGTTTCGGGCCCCGGCGCGGTGCGCCGGGGACGCCCCAGAGCAGCTCGATCGCCCGGCGCGGGTCCCCATCGCCGTTGTCCTGCGTGCGCACGCCGGCCATTCTGCCCGCCTTATTCTCGTACAACGTACAGAGTTGTGCTAACCTCTTCTTCGTACAATGTACAGAGTTAAGGGGCTCGATGACTCCGCAGATCCACGCCGAGGGACTTCGCAAGCGCTACGGCGACGCGTACGCCCTCGATGGGTTCGACCTCTCCGTCCCGGCCGGCACCCTGTGCGGCCTGCTGGGACCCAACGGCGCGGGCAAGACCACCGCCGTCCGCGTGCTCTCCACGCTGCTGCGGCACGACGGCGGCCACGCCACGGTCGCCGGCTTCGACGTCGCCACCGAACCGGCGAAGGTGCGGTCGGCGATCGGGCTGGCCGGGCAGCAGGCCGCCCTCGACGAGCTGCTGTCGGGCCGGCAGAACCTGGTGCTGTTCGGCCGGCTGCACCACCTGGGCCGGCGCGAGGCCACCCGCCGCGCCGACGACCTGCTCGAGCGGTTCGACCTCGCCGGCACCGGGCCGAAGCCGGTGTCGGCGTATTCGGGCGGGATGCGGCGGCGGCTGGACCTCGCCGCGTCACTGCTGGCCGCGCCGCGGGTGCTGTTCCTCGACGAACCGACGACCGGGCTCGACCCGCGCAGCCGCATCGAGGTCTGGGCGGCGGTGCGCTCGCTGGTCGCCGACGGCACGACCGTGCTGCTCACGACGCAGTACCTCGAGGAGGCCGACCGGCTGGCCGACCGGATTTCCCTCGTCGAGCACGGCCGGGTGATCGCCGAAGGCACCCCGGCCGAGCTGAAGGGCTCGCTCGGGGCGACCCGGATCGAGCTGCTGCTGACCGATCCGGACGCGCTCGGCGCGGCGGCGGCGTTGCTGGCGCGGGTCACCGGCGCCGAGCCGGTGACCGAGGAGCTGCGGGTCAGCGCCCAGGCCGAGCCGTCGATGCTGGCCGACGTCGTGCGGGCGCTGGCGGCGGCCGAGCTGGCGTTCGCCGACATCGCGCTGCGGCACCCGACGCTGGACGAAGTGTTCCTGGAGCTGACGGGGGTGGCGCGATGAGGTGGGCGATCGAAGACGGCTGGACGCTGACCCAGCGGTATCTCGCGCAGCTGGCCCGCCGCCCGGCCCGGCTGGCCACCGTGGTGGCGTTCCCGATCCTGATGGTGCTGATCTTCGCCTACCTGCTCGGCGGCGGGATGACGGTGCCCGGCGGCGGCTCCTACCGCGAGTTCCTGATGCCGGGGATGTTCGCGATGACGATGGCGTTCGGGCTGTCCGGGACGATGATCGCGGTGCTGGACGACGCCGCCAAGGGCGTCACCGACCGGTTCCGGTCGCTGCCGATGGCGCCGTCGGCGGTGCTCACCGGCCGGGTCGCGGCCGACCTGCTGAACGCCGTGCTGGCGCTGGCGGTGCTGCTGGGCTGCGGGTTCGCCGTCGGCTGGCGCCCGCACGGCAGCCTGGGCGAGACCCTCGCCGCGCTCGGCCTGCTGCTCCTGCTGCGCACCGCGCTGGTGTGGGCGGGGATCCACCTGGGGCTGCTGACGTCGGATCCGGCGATGGTGACGCTGGCGCAGACCCTGGAGTTCCCGTTCGGGTTCCTTTCCAGCGCGTTCGTGGCGACCTCGACGATGCCGGCGTGGCTGGGAACCGTGGCGGAGTGGAACCCGTTGTCCTCCACGGTGACGGCGGCGCGGGTTTTGTTCGGCAACCCGGGCGCGGCGGGGACGTCCTGGGTGAGCGCGCACGCGGTGCCGATGGCGGTGGTGTGGCCGCTGGTGCTGCTGGCGGTGTTCGTACCGCTGGCGGTGCGACGGTACGGGAGGCTGGGGAACTGAACGTCCACTTCGAACCGGGTGAGCCGCCGCGGGCGGGGCGCCTGGTGGTCGACGGCCGTGATCTGTCCATCGTGGACGGCCTGCCGGAACTGCTGGGCGGTGCCGACGCGTTCTGGGCGACCGCGGCGCAGGCCGCGCTGCGGCTGGTCGCGGCGGGACGGCTGCTGCCGGGGGTCACCGACGCCGGGCACGACGCCTGGCGGGCAGGGCCGTTCGAACCGGCGGAAGCCGCGTGGCTGCGGGACCTCGCGGCCGCGATGCCGCCGGACGAGCGTGCGCCGGGGCCGCTGCTGCGGGCGTTCCTCGACGCCGTCGCCGACACGCTGCCCCGTACCCCGGCCGCGGCCAAGGCGGCCGGGACGCGGTTGTTCGCCGCCACGGCACCGCAGCGCGCGGATTCGCTGCGGGACTGGGCCGGCGAACTGGCCGCGGGGCTGGACTCGGGTGTGCGGGTGTCGCTGCGGGTGGAAGTGCCGGAGGGGTTCGACGCCGGCCGCTTCCACGCCGTGGTGCAGGTGCACAGCCTCGCCGAGCCGGGGCAGGTCGCCGACGCGGCGCAGCTGTGGGAGACCGGGCGGTTCGGGCCGCGGGCTCGCATCGACGTGGTGCTGGCGCTGCGGCGGGGGGCGCAGGTGTGGCCCGCGCTGGGCCCGCTGCTGACCTCGGCGGTGCCGGACGCGCTGGCCCTCGGCGAGGACGACGTGACCGAGCTGGTCGCGTCGGCGGCGCCGCGGCTGGCGGCGGCCGGGATCGACGTGCACTGGCCGGCCGAGCTGGCGGGCGCGATGACCGCGCGGGCGGTGGTCCGCGGCGGGGACGACCCGGGTGACCTGCCGTCGTTCTTCGGTGGCGGCCGCGCACTGCAGTTCGACTGGCAGCTCGCCCTGGGCGGCGAAGTGCTGACCGAGGCCGAACTGGACGCCCTGGCCGAGGCGCGGCGTCCGGTGGTGCGGCTGCGCGACCGGTGGGTCCTGGTGGACCCGGCGCTGGCGGCGAAGGCCCGGGAACGGACGCTGAAGCCGCTGAACCCGGTCGACGCGCTCGGCGTCGTGCTCTCGGGCACCACCGAGGTCGACGGCGAGGCGATCGAGGTCGTCACCGACGGCTGGCTGGCGCGGCTGCGGGAACGGCTGTCCGCGCCACCGCAACCCCAGGCGCCGCCGCCCGGCCTGGCCGCGCAGCTGCGGGACTACCAGCTGCGCGGGCTGCAGTGGCTGGCCACGGTCACCGGTCTCGGGCTCGGCGGCTGCCTCGCCGACGACATGGGCCTCGGCAAGACCGTCACGCTGATCGCGCTGCACCTGCACCGGGCGGCGGGGGCGACGCTGGTGGTGTGCCCGGCGTCGCTGCTGGGCAACTGGGAGCGCGAGATCCGCCGGTTCGCCCCGGACGTGCCGGTCCGGCGCTTCCACGGCAGCGCCCGGTCGCTCGAGGACCTCGACGGGTTCGTCCTGACCACCTACGGCACGCTGCGCACCGATCCGGCGCCGCTGGCCGGGGTGCGGTGGGGGCTGCTGGTGGCCGACGAGGCCCAGCACGTCAAGAACCACCGGTCGGGCACCGCGAAGGCGTTGCGGCTGGTGCCCGCGGCGGCCCGGGTGGCGCTGACCGGGACCCCGGTGGAGAACACGCTCTCGGAGCTGTGGGCGATCCTCGACTGGACCGCACCGGGCCTGCTGGGCTCGCTGAGCGAATTCCGGGCGCGCTGGGCGCGGCCGATCGAGGCCGGCGACCCGGGTGCCGCGGAGCGGCTGGCCCGGTTGCTGCGGCCGTTCCTGCTGCGGCGCCGCAAATCCGATCCGGGGATCGCGCCGGAGCTGCCGCCGAAGACCGAAACCGACCGGCCGGTGGGCTTGAGCGCGGACCAGGTGGCGCTGTACGAGGCGGTGGTGCGGGAGATGATGGCCGGCATCGCCGCGAGCGACGGGATGGCCCGGCGCGGCCGGATCGTGAAGCTGCTGACCGCGCTCAAGCAGATCTGCAACCACCCGGCCCAGTACCTGAAAGAACCGGGCGGGCGGTCGGGCAAGGTGGAGCTGCTCGACGAGCTGCTGGACACGATCCTCGCCGAGGGCGGCGCGGTGCTGGTGTTCACCCAGTACGTCGCGATGGCCCGGCTGCTGGAGAGACACCTGGCCGGACGCGGGATCGCGACCCAGCTGCTGCACGGCGGGACACCGGTGGCCCGCCGCGACGACCTCGTCCGGCGGTTCCAGGACGGCGAGGTGCCGGTGTTCCTGCTGTCGCTCAAGGCCGCCGGGACGGGCCTGAACCTGACCCGCGCCGACCACGTCGTGCACTTCGACCGCTGGTGGAACCCGGCGGTGGAGGACCAGGCGACCGACCGGGCGTACCGGATCGGGCAGACCCGGCCGGTCCAGGTGCACCGGCTGGTGGCCGAGGGGACGGTCGAGGACCGGATCGCGGCGATGCTGCGGGAGAAGCGCGCGCTGGCCGAGGCGGTGCTGGCCGGCGGGGAGGCCGCGTTGACGGAACTGTCGGACACCGAGCTGGCGGAGCTGGTCGAGCTGAGGAGCCGCGGATGAGCGAGGACCGGGTACGCGGGTTCCCGGCGTTCGGGGCGGGCGGGCGGTTCGCCCGGTCCTGGTGGGGCCGGGCGTGGGTGAGCGCGATGGAGGACACCGCGCTGGACCTGCGGCAGCTCAAGCGCGGCCGCAAGTACGCGGCGGCCGGGCTGGTCGGCCCGATCACGGTGAGCCCGGGCCGGATCGCGGCGGCGGTCGACGACGCCGACGGCGGCCCGTACCGGACGGCGCTGCGGCTGGCGGAACTGTCCGAAGCGGACTGGACCCGGTTCTTCGACCGGGTGGCCGCCCGCGCGGGGCACCTGGCGGCGCTGCTGGACCGCGACATGCCGCACGACCTGGTGGAGGCGGCCGCCGACGTCGGCGTCCACCTGCTGCCGGGAATCGGCGACCTCGACCCGGAGTGCGACTGCGAGGGGTGGGAGCTGCCCTGCCGCCACGCGGCGGCGCTGTCGTTCCAGGCGTCGTGGCTGCTCGACGCGGACCCGTTCGTGCTGCTGCTGATGCGCGGCAAGGGCGAAGGCGAGATCCGCGCGGAGCTGTCGAGCCGCACGGCGCCGCCTGAGCTCTTCGCGTCCACGGATCGGACGCCGGGCGAAGTGCCGGACCTGGCCGGGTTCCGGCCGACGGGGGCACCGTCGATCCCGGCTGCGCCGGGGGTGCCGGTCGAGGCGTTCGCCTTGTTGTCTTCGAACGCGGCGGGCCGGGCCCGGGCGCTGCTGGCGGGACAGCCATGGCCTCCGCGGCGCCACGACGCGGTCCGGCTGGCGGCGGAGTTCCCGCCGGTGGCGGAGCGGCTGGACTCGGGCGCGGAGTTCTCGCGGGCGGTCGCGGCGTGGACGCACGGCGGGCCGGACGGGCTGGAGGTGCTGGAGTCGACGTGGGCACCACCGAAGCCGGTGGTGGCGGCGGCGCGGGCGGCGCTGGTCGATGTGGCGGCGGCGGAGCCGGTGTTCGACCGGAACCGGTGCACGGTCGGGGCGGTCCAGCTGCGGCTGGATCGGCGGGGCCGCTGGCACCCGTACCGGCTCGAGGGGGAGACGTGGTGGCCCGCGGGGGCGCCGGAGAGCGATCCGGGGTTGCTGCTGGGGTGAGGTGCGGCCGGGGCGGAAATCCCGTTCGACTCCCGGTATCCAGCGCGGTACTCGTTGTCTCCTGTCCCCCGACGGCGGGTTCCGCCGGGCCACTGGGGGTGCGGGCGCGCGGGTTCTCTTCCGCGCGCCCGCCCGGTTTCCGCCGGTGACCGAAGATCCGCTGTCGGGCTGGAGGGGGCTTTCGCGCGCGGCGGTCCCCTCCAGCGTCAGGCCGGTGCCGGTACCGCGTAGTCCTTGACCTGCATCGAGTCGTGCATGCGGACGCCCGCGGAGTTCAGCTTCGCCAGTGCCCGCGTCAGCCCGGCCGGCAACGTCGAGACCAGCTGGCCGCCCCGGGCCAGCGCCCAGGTGCCCGCGCGGGAAGCCGGGATCAGGCTGCGCGAGGCGCCGACGGCGAACGCCCGGCTGCGGCGGACCAGCTCGCCCATCTCCCGTTCGTAGGCGGCGAAGGCACGCGTGTGGTCGCCGCCGGCCGCGGCCAGTTCGCCGGCCAGGACGTACGCGCCGAGCACGGCGAGGCTGGTGCTGCCGCCGACGGCCGGTCCGGGGCAGTAGCCCGCGTCGCCGACCAGGGTGACGCGGCCGCGGGACCAGGTGTCCAGCTGCAGCTGGGTGATCGAGTCGAAGTAGAACGGGCCGCCGTCGTCCAGCCGGGCGAGCCAGCCGTCGACCTGCGGGTGCATCCCGGCGAACGCCTCGCGCAGCAGGTCCTTCTGCCGCGGGAGGTCGCGGTGGTGGTGGCCGAGTTCCCGGTCGCGGCGGAACAGGAACACCGCGCGGGCGTCGCTCATGTGCCGGGCGCTGTAGAGCGACACCGTGCGGCCGGCGCCGAGGTGGGTGACCGCCTCGCCGTCGAGGCCGAGGGTGTCGGGCAGGGACAGCACGGCCAGGTAGGCGCCGATGAACCGGGTCAGCCCGGCTTCTTCGCCGAAGACCAGGCGCCGGACGGTGGAGTGCAGCCCGTCGGCGCCGACGACGACGTCGAACCGGCGGGGCGGGGCGTGCTCGAAGGTCACGTCGCCGTCGGGGGAGAGGGCGGTGATCGTGTCGCCGAAGAGGTACTCGACGTCGTCGCGGCCGGCGTCGTAGTAGATCTCGCTGAGGTCGTCGCGCATGATCTCGACGTGCCGGTCGGAGGCGGCCTGGAACACCTTCGCCAGGTCCACCCGGATCGGGCGGCGGCTGCCTTCGCGGTGCAGCGTCATCCGGGTCGTGCCGGTGGCCAGCGCCGTGACGCGCGGCAGCACGCCCATCCGTTCGGTGATGTCCACGGCGGGCCGGAACAGGTCGACGGCGTGGCCGCCGGTCTTGCGCAGCGCCGGGGCGCGCTCGACGACGGTGACGTCGAAGCCGTGCCGGCTGAGCCAGTACGCCAGCACCGGACCCGCGATGCTGGCGCCGGAGACGAGAATCCGCATGAGTACCTCCCTGACTTAACGGTAGGTAAGTTGTACCACGGATCCTTACCTATCGTTAAGTCAGTTATGCTGGGGCCGTGCCGAAGCCCTCCGACACCAAACAGCGCATCCTCGACGTCGCCCGCGACCTGTTCACCACCCAGGGCGTGCAGCGCACCAGCCTCCAGGACATCGCCGACCGCCTCGGCATCACCAAACCCGCCCTCTACTACCACTTCCCGTCCCGCGACGACCTGGTCCGCAGCATCGTCCAGCCGATGCTCGAGGACGGCGAGCAGTTCCTCCTCGACCAGGAGGCCCGCGGCGACGCCCCGGTGCGCGAGCTGATCGAAGGCTTCTTCGACTTCAACTACCGCCACCGCGCCGACGTCGTCATGCTGCTGGCCGAGATGCCGACCCTGGCCGACCTCGGCCTCATCGACCGGGTACTGGGCTGGCGCACCCGGCTCACCGAGCTGATCTGCGGCCCCTCGCCGACGGTCGCCCAGCAGGCCCGCGCGATCCTCGCCCTCGGCGGCCTGCAGGACGTCTGCATGCAGTTCCCCGACGTGCCCGTCGGCGAACTCAAGGCCGCGGCGGTCGAGGGCGCCCTCGACGCACTCGGCCGCTGAAAAAGTTCGGCCGTGCGTGTCGAGAACGCGCCGGCGGCTCCGTCCCCGGGACAACAGCGAGCCCGACCCGAGGAGACGGCCATGCAGCAGCACGAGATCACCGAGATCCTGAACCGCCCGTACAGCCGCGAGCTGCTCGCCCGCGACCTGACCCGCCTGGCCTACGTCGCCCAGGACGGCACCCCGCGCACGATCCCGATCGCCTTCACCTGGAACGGCGCCCAGATCGTGATGTGCACGTCGAAGAACGCCCCGAAACTGGCGTCGCTGCGCGCCAACCCCGCGGTCGCCCTCACCATCGACACCGAGGTGCACCCGCCCAAGATCCTGCTCATCCGCGGCCGCGCCGAGCTGGACGTCGTCGACGGCATCCCGGAGGAGTACCTGCAGCTGAACGGCAGCTACGAGATGACCCCCGAACAGCGGGTCGAATGGGAACGCGAGGTGCGCTCCCTCTACGACGGCATGGTCCGGATCGTCGTCACCCCGACCTGGGCCAAGCTGATCGACTTCGAGACCACCCTGCCCAGCGCGGTCGAGGAACTGGCCCGCCGGCGCGCCGAGCGCGTCGGCTAACCGGCCGCCGCGCGCTCGACGATCGCTCCCGTGTCGACGCCGGCCGGGAGCGTCCCGAACGCGATGCCCCAGTCGCCGCCGAAACGCGACGCGCAGAACGCGTCGGCGACCGCCGGGTGGCCGTGGCGCACCAGCAGCGAACCCTGCAGCACCAACGCCATCGCCTCGACCAGCCGCCGCGCCCGGTACTCGACGCCCGCCAGGTCGGTCAGCTCCTTGCGGAGCCGGTCGACAGCGTCGTCGAGCCGGGCGTCGCCGCCGGCCGCCAGCTCGACCTCGGCGAAGAACGCCGCCACCGACTCCGGCTGCCGGCCCATCGCGCGCAACGCGTCCAGCGCGGCGACGTTGCCCGAGCCCTCCCAGATCGACGACAGCGGCGCCTCCCGGTACAGCCGCGGCATCCCCGACTCCTCGACGTACCCATTGCCGCCGAAGCATTCCAGCGCCTCCGCGGCGTGCACCGGCGCCCGCTTGCACACCCAGTACTTCGACACCGCCAGCCCCAACCGCCGGAACGCCTGCTCCTGCGCGTCACCCGGCCGGTCGCCCGCCGCGGCCAGCCGCATCGCCACCGTCGTCGCCGCCTCGGCCTCCAGCACCAGGTCCGCCAGCACGTTCGCCATCAGCGGCTGGTCGGCCAGGGCCTTGCCGAACGCCCGCCGGTGCGTCGCGTGGTGCACCGCGCGCACCGCGCCCAGCCGCATCCCCGACGCGCTGCCCAGTGTGCAGTCCAGCCGGGTGTTGTTGACCATCTCGATGATCGTGCGGACCCCGCGGCCCTCCTCGCCGACCAGCCAGCCGACGGCCTTGTCGTACTCGATCTCGGAAGAGGCGTTCGACCGGTTGCCGAGCTTGTCCTTCAGCCGCTGCAGCCGGATCGGGTTGCGCGAGCCGTCGGGCAGGACGCGGGGGAGCAGGAAGCACGACAGCCCGCCGGGCGCCTGCGCCAGCGTCAGGAACATGTCCGACATCGGCGCCGACGTGAACCACTTGTGCCCGACCAGGGTGTAACTGCCGTCCGCGCTCGGCGTCGCCGTCGTCGTGTTCGCACGGACATCGGAGCCGCCCTGCTTCTCCGTCATCGACATGCCCGCGATCAACCCACGCTTGCCGCTGGGCTCACGCAGCCCGAAGTCGTACTCGGTCGCCGCCAGCAGCGGCTCGTACCGCGCCGCCAGCTCCGGGTTCGCCCGCAGCGCCGGAACGGCCGCGTACGTCATCGAAATGGGGCAGCTGTGCCCGGCTTCAGCCTGGCTCCACACGTAGAACTTCGCCGCCCGCGCCGCGTGCGCGCCGGGCCGGGAATCCCGCCACGGCGTGCCGTGCATCCCGTGCGACACCGCGACCGTCATCAGCTCGTGCCAGTACGGGTGGAACTCGACCTCGTCGATCCGGTTCCCGTACCGGTCGTGGGTGCGCAGCACCGGCTCGTTCTCGTTGACCAGCCGGCCCCACTCCTGCACCTGCTCGCTCCCGGCCAGCCGGCCCAGCTCGTGCAGCTCGCCGGCCACCCAGCTCGCCCCGGCCCGCTCGAGCCCGGCCAGCAGCGCCGGATCGTCGGCGACGTCGTGCCCCGCCAGCGGCGGAACCTGGTTGGTGACCTCATGCGTGGCGGGCATCGGAACCTCCTAGAGCGCGCAGGATGAACGTGCGGAGCTCGGCGACGTCACCGGCGTTTCCGCTGGTCAACGGACCGATCAGAACTTCGGCGGCGGCACCGACCAGCGCGGCGGCCGTCAGCCGGCCGTCCTGGGCGGGCAGCACGCCCTGCCGCACCCCGGCGGCGACGTGCTCGGCGATGACGTCGGTGTAGGCGCGCCGGAACTCCAGGCGCTCGGCATCGATGAGCGCGTCGACCGGCTCGGCGAGCAAGGCGTACGCCTGCTTCGGCGCCTTCAGCGCGCGCTGGGCGAACGTCTCGACCGCGGCCAGCACCCGCTCCGCGGGCTCGCCCGCCGCCGCCGACGCCACCCGGACCGCCTCCACCTCCCGCGTCACCACCTGCCGAAACACGTGCACGACCAGGTCGGCCTTGGTGGGGAAGTGCCGGTAGACGCTGCCCACGGCGACCCCGGCGCGCTCGGCGACCGCGGCCACCGAGCACCCGCCGTAGCCGTGCTCGGCCAGCTGGCGCGTGGCGGCGGCGACGATCGTCTCGCGCTGGGCGTCCAGACGTTCCTGCACCTTCGGGGTGCGGCGGTAGGGCACGTCAAGAAGTGAAGCACTGATTCACTGCTTCAGTCAACGCTCCAGCAGCCGCTTGGCGCCGCGCACTTCCGCCTCGACATCGGCCCGCAGCCTCCGCCGCAGGACCGGCTCCACCAGCGGACGCAGAACCGCGGCGAAGCCGAACGCGATCCGCCGCGTCACCCGGATCCCGCCGTCCACCGGCACGCACTCGAAGTGCGCCTCGAACGTCGAAAACCGGCGCGCCAGGCGGTTCTCCGGCCGGTCGGGCAGCCGCACGTCCACCCGGCGGCCCGGCGTCAGCGTCATCCGCGACACCACCTTCGGCCCCGGCCCGAGCCCCGGCAATGCCGAGCGGAACCGGAACTCGGTGACCTCGCCCGCGGAGCGCACCCAGTCGATCCGGCCCAGCTTGCGATCGACCTGCGCGTACCGCCGCGGGTCCATCACCAGGGCCAGGAACTCGTCCGCAGAGCACGACACGAACTCTTCGACGGTCACTTCCACCATAGAAAGAGAGTAGTTTCTCACTATGGCTCGGACAACCCCCGGCGTCACCCGCCGCCGCATCCTCGACGAAGCAGTCCACCTCTTCGCCACCCGCGGCTACGACGCCACCTCCGTCGCCGACATCCAGACCGCCTGCGGCCTCAACCCCGGCAGCGGCGCCCTCTACAAGCACTTCCCGTCCAAGGCCGCCCTCCTCGAGGCAGCCGTCCACGACAACCTCACCCGCCTGGCCACCAGCACGGCCGCCACCGCCGACCACCAGCTGCCCGACGACCCCCGAGAAGCCCTGCGCACGCTCGCCGACGTCGTCTGGGCGTTCATGGCCGCCGACCGCGACCTCATCCGCCTGATGATCCGCGAATTCACCGGGTTCCCCGACCTGTTCGAGCAGATGTGGCAGGGCGTCGTCGCCACCGTCTACCGCCGGGGCACCGAATGGCTCACCACGCTGCGAGACCAGGGGAGAGCCGCGGTGCGCGACCCGGAAGCCACCGCCGCGGTGCTCGTGGCGTCCCTGACCTACTACCCGATCCTCGACGTCCTCATCGGGCACACCCCCGGCGACCTCGCCCCGGACCGGTTCCTCGACGCCTGGCTCGACTCGTCGGTCGCCGCCCTTAACCTGCGCGCTTGACCAGCGCCACCAGATACCGGCACGGCACCGATCCCGGGTTCGCGAACACGCAGTCCGCCGCCGGCCCCAGCTGCAGGCAGTCACCCGCGGCCAGCTCGTGCACCTCCGCACCCTCGTGGAACCGCAGGTGCCCGGCCAGCACCCAGATCTGCTGGTGCAGGAACGCATACGTCCCCGACACCAGCGGCACCTCCACCCCCGGCGGCAACTCGACCTCCACCAGCTCCAGCGGCCGGCCGGCCGCGGGGGAGACCGACCGCCGCCGGTAGCCGGTCTCCGGGTCCACCCACACCGGCTGCTCCGCCGCCCGCGCCAGCCGCCGCTCGTCGCCCTCGGCCCGGGCGATCAGCTCCGACAGCGTCAACCCCAGCGCGGCCGACAGCTTCGCCAGCAACGCCGCCGTCGGCTGGACGTCACCCCGCTCGATCTTGCCGATCATCGCCCGCGACACCCCCGACGCTTCGGCCAGCGCGGCCGCCGACAGGCCTTGGGACGTCCGCGCCGCGTGCACGGTGGCGGCCAGGCGGGCAGTCAGGGGATCGGTCATAACCGTGGATACTATACGAGTCATCACAGCTACCATATGAGCCATGATCCGAGCCGCCACCACCCACGACGCAGCCGGCTGCGCCGCCCTCTACGCGCCCTACGTCACCGACACCGCCGTCTCCTTCGAAACCGAACCACCCGGCACCTCCGAAATGGCCCGCCGCATCGCCGCCGCCCACGCCTGGTACGTCCTCGACGACCACGGCCACATCGCCGGCTACGCCTACGCCACTCCCTTCGCCGCCCGCGCCGCCTACCGCTGGTCCTGCGAAACGAGCATCTACCTCGAACAAGGCCGCCGCCGCACCGGCGCCGGCCGCGCCCTCTACGAGACCCTGTTCGAGCGGCTGCGCGAACGCGGGTTCTGCCGCGCCTTCGCCGGCATGACTCTGCCCAACGAAGCCAGCGCCGGACTGCACCGCGCGCTCGGGTTCGAGCCGGCGGGCGTCTACCGCCGCGTCGGCTGGAAGCACGGCGCCTGGCACGACGTCGCCTGGGTCCAGAAAGACCTACGCGCAACTGAAGGTTGCACATCGGCGCCCGCCGAGCTAACGTGACACGCAACCAAACGTTGCACAAGGAGCCACCATGGACCACGGCACACTCGAACGCGAAATCCACATCGACGCCCACCCCGACACCGTCTTCGACGTCGTCAGCAACCCCCGGCACCTCCGCGAATGGTGGCCCGACGAAGCCGAATACCCCGCCGAACCCGGGGGAGCGGGACGCATCGCCTTCGGCGACAGCTGGGTCGGGTTCACCGTCGTCGACGCCGTCCCCCCGAAACTCTTCTCCTTCCGCTGGACCCACGCACCAGGGGAGACCGCCGCACCCGGCAACTCCTTCCTCGTCGTCTTCGAACTCGAACCCACCGCCACCGGCACCCGCCTGCGGATGACCGAAACCGGCTTCCGCGAACGCGGCTGGGACGAAGCCAAGATCGCCGCCGAATACGCCGACCACGTCACCGGCTGGGACCACTTCCTGCCCCGCCTGCCCGCCGTCGCCGCCGAGGTGGGAGCCACCCGGTGACCACCACCGTCGACGACGACCTCTGGTCCGCCATCGGCGACCCCACCCGCCGCCGCCTGCTCGACCTGCTCCTCGGCGACGGCCAGGGGACCGCCACCAGCCTCAGCGAACACCTCCCGGTCACCCGCCAAGCCGTCGCCAAGCACCTCGCCGTCCTCGACCGCGCCGGGCTCGTCCACGCACAGGCCGAAGGCCGCGAAAAGCAGTTCCGCGTCGACGAAGACCAGCTCGCCCGCGCCGTCGCCCAGCTCACCGACGTCGGCAACGCCTGGGACGCCCGCCTCCGCCGCATCAAGCGCATCGCCGAAACCATCGAAAGGAACCGGTAGCAAAATGGACATCCTGCACCGCATCGGCATCCGGAACACCACACCCGCCGACGTCTACGCCGCCCTCACCACCATCGACGGCCTGGCCGGCTGGTGGACCGAGAAAACCGAGGGGGAGACCGGCCTCGGCGGCGTCATCGCCTTCCGCTTCATCCCGGGCGGCTTCGACATGAAGGTCACCGAACTCGACCCGGGCCGGCTCGTCCGCTGGGAGGTCGTCGACGGCCCGCCCGAGTGGATCGGCACGACGATCCGCTGGGACATCGACCAGCGCGACGACCACACGATCGTCCTGTTCAAGCACGAAGGCTGGCGCGAAGCCGGCGAGTTCATGCACCACTGCAGCACGAAGTGGGCCATCTACCTGATGAGCCTGAAGCAGCTCGCCGAGACCGGGGAAGGCGCCCCGGCACCGCGGGACGTGATGATCAGCGACTGGCACTGACGTTACTTGACATAATGTACATTATCGGCACTTGGTGACATGCTGGGCGGAGAGCCGAGAGGGGCGCGAAACCCGGGGTTGCGGTGAGCCTGTTCGCGAGCAGGTCCCGGCTTCGCCAGGACGGCTTCTCTCAGGGTTTCCCCGCCGCCCGGCTTGGAGTGGGTGGCAATCTGGGCCTCAAGGGACTTGAGAGCATCCCCTGGAAGGCGTGAGTTCGAAGTCCAGTCACCCGACCGTAAAACGTCACGGTGACGAAACTATGCGGCGCTGGTGGGACCTGACGGTTGCCGTGCAGCACGGTTTGCGGCGACTTTCTCGCCGCGAACCCACCGGGCGGCCGCCCCTGAGTCGTCGCGTGCCGCTGTCGAACATGTGTGCGCATGCCCTGTTGTGCGTCTCAGGGGCGGCTCGCGGGACGGAATCGGCCTTCGGAGAGACCCGGATCCCCCAGGGGGCAGAT
This sequence comes from Amycolatopsis vancoresmycina, assembly GCF_000716785.1. Classification (GTDB taxonomy): domain Bacteria; phylum Actinomycetota; class Actinomycetes; order Mycobacteriales; family Pseudonocardiaceae; genus Amycolatopsis; species Amycolatopsis vancoresmycina. The sequence goes on along the minus strand of NZ_JNYY01000001.1, from coordinate 590,206 downwards.
CCCGGGATGTACCGGTGTTTCATGCATAATGGCAATTATGCATGAAACACCGCGTGACCGGCCGGGCGCGGAAACTGTCGGTGGCGTGCGGTACAAGATCCACATGAAGGTTTCCGAGGCGCAGCAAGCCTTCTTCGCTGCCCGCCGTCCCCGCAAGGACTCCCCGCACACCACCGACGCCTACCGCCGGGACCTCGCCGGGATCACCACTCTCCTGGTTTCGGAGCTCGGCCGCCCGGCCGAGGACCTGGAGGTCGCCGACCTGACCGGGCCGGCGCTGCGGTCGGTGTTCGGGGTGTTCGCGGACGGGCACGCGAAGAGCTCGGTGCTGCGCGCGTGGTCGACGTGGAACCAGTTCCTGACGTTCTGCGTGGCCGACGGGTTGCTGGCGGGCAATCCGATGGGGGCGGTGGCGCGGCCGCGGACGCCGGCGTTGACGCCGAAGCCCTTGCGGGGCGAGGAAACGCCGGAGCAGCTGCTTTCGGCAGCTGCTGCCGGGTCGCGGCGGGCGCGGGATCCGTGGCCGGAGCGCGATGTGCTGGTGATCGCGCTGGGGCTGGTGGCGGGCTTGCGGGCGGCGGAGATGCGGGCGCTGACGTCGCGGTCGCTGGTGGGGCGCGCGGGTGAGCTGCGGTTGCACGTGAAGGGGAAAGGCAGCCGGGATCGGTCGATTCCGGTGCAGCCGGTGCTGGCGGAGCTGATCGAGCGGTACCGGGCGTCGTGCCGGGTGCGGTTCCCGAACGTGCGGTTCTCCCCCGGTTCGCCGTTGCTGCTGGACCGCGCGGGTGAGCCGATCGGGCGGGGTGCGCTGGAGTACCTGGTGAAGTCGTGTTACCGGGGTGCGGGGTTGCACGACCGGGTGCCGGAGGGGGCGAATCTGCACGCGTTGCGGCACACGTTCGCGACGCGGCTGGCGGAGGACGGGGCGACGGCGTCGGAGATCATGGCGTTGCTGGGGCACGCGAGTTTGGCGACGAGCCAGAACTACATCGAGGCGACGGGCCGTGAGCAGCGCGCGGCAGCGGCAAGCAACCGGACATACCGGGCGCTGGACGGCTTGGGCTGACCCGGGGGTCGTGAGTGAGAAACAGCGTTAGAACACTGTTTCTCACTCACGACCGGGTCAGCGGAGTTGTTCGAGGTCTTTGGCGGCGCGGGCGATCTCTTCGGCGAGGCCGCGGAGTTCGCGGGGGTCGGCGCCGTCGTCGGCGGCGGTGACGATGTCTTCGGCGGCGCAGCGGAGCTGGAAGAGGCGGTCCTGGAGGGCGGCGATTTCGGTGTCGGAGAGGACGACGGCGTCTTCGGGGAGGCCGCTGCGCTGGAGGGCGGTGCGGCGTTCGTAGGCGCGCTGGCGGCAGGACTGGCCGCAGTAGCGGCGGCGGCGGCCGACGTTGCCGCCTTCGGGGAGGCGTCGTCCGCACCAGCCGCAGTGCTTGGGGGCGCCTCGGCGGGCCGGGGCGAGTTCGATGGTGGTCGGCTGGGTCAGTTCGGCGGCTTCCCTCACCCGGGAGACCCTAGCTGGCCACCGGTTGCTCATGCCGGGGTCATGGCGGAAGGGCACACTTGGGGGATGCAGGCGTCGTTTCCGTACCTGGCCGATCCGCTCCCCCGTGCCTTCGCTCACCGGGGGTGGCACCTCGGTGACTTGGCGGGGCTGGAGAATTCGCTGCCGGCGTTCAAGCGGGCGTGTGCGGAGGGGTACCGGTACCTGGAGACGGATGTGCACGCGACGGCGGACGGCGTGGTGGTGGTGCACCACGACGCGAGCCTGGACCGGACGACGGACGGTGCGGGGCTGATTGCGGCGCAGACGTGGGAGCAGCTGAAGAACGTCAAGGTGGGTGGGAAGGCGCCGTTGTCGCGGCTGGAGGACGTGCTGGAGGAGCTGCCGGACGCGCGGTTCAACGTGGACGTGAAGGCGGATCGGGCGGTGGAGCCGTTCGTGCGGGTGCTGGAGCGGACGGACTCGTTCGACCGGGTGGCGGGGGCGGCGTTTTCGGATGCGCGGCTGGTGCGGTTGCGGAAGCTGGCGGGGCCGAAGCTGGTGACGGCGATGGGGCCGCGGTCGGCGTTCGCGTTGTGGGCGCGGGGGAAGCTGCCGCTGCTGCCGCTCGGCCGGCTGGTGCTGGGGGCGATGGCGCAGGTGCCGGTGCGGCAGGGGGCGCTGCGGGTGGTGGACAAGGCGTTCCTGGCGATGGCGGGGCGGTCCGGGATCGAGGTGCACACGTGGACCATCGACGATCCGGCGGAGATGCGGATGCTGCTGGACCTGGGGGTGCACGGGATCGTGACGGACCGGCCGGACCTGTTGCGCGAGGTGCTGATCGAGCGGGGTGCGTGGCCGGTTTGACCTGTTCGCCGGAGTGACCGGTCCGGCCGGGTCTCGCTAGCGTGGGTTTCCGCCCGGTGCGGGCGTCCTTGGGGAGGGAATCCATGCGAAGACGTGGTGTTGTGCTGCTGTGCGCGGTTTTGGCGGTGCTGGGGCTGGTGGCGGGGCCGGCGTCGGCGGTGGATCCGCCGCCGAATTCGGAGCCGTACACCGCGCCGATCGACCAGCCGTTGCCGCTGGGCCAGTGCTATCGGGACATCAAGCACGGGTATTACGCGAAGAACGTCTACGGGGCGTGCTGGTTCTCGGACATGCAGTTCGTGCACTACGCGTGTCCGGAGCCGGAGTGCGCGGTGGACGGGTCGGCGGCGGCGTACGTGTACACGACGTTGAACGTGCTGAAGGAGTCGCGGCAGGTCGCGGTGGCGCACCGGTTCGTGAACTGGCGGATTTCGGGGGTGCCGGACTCGGCGCGGCTGGGGGTGACGATTTCGTGCGGGCCGGCGGCCGGTGGTGGCGGGGTGTGTGACCGGCCGTCGGTGCCGGTGGTGAAGAGCATCGCGGAGTGGAAGGTGGCGCCGGACGTCACGGAGGTGTTTTCGCTGGACGGGGTGGATGCGCCGGCGGCGGGGGTGTCGCCGGAGGTGGCGGCGGAGCTGCGGACGGAGTACCGGGTGACGGCGCGGTTCGCCGCGGAGGTGCCGGCGGGTGAGCGGTACACGTTGACCGAGGCGACGGCCGGGACCGGGGTGCGGTGTGATGTGGCCCGGCAGGCCGATCCGGCGTACGTGCGGGGTGCGGACTGTGTGCTGAGGACGTGGTATCGGCCGTGGTTCGACTTCTCGGCGGGTGAGGCGGCGATCGCGGAGCCGGGGGCGTTCGTGCGGGCGGTGGCGCCGGCGGGGTACCTGCCGGGGTTCCCGGGGGTGAACGGGACGAGCGCGGGGTTCACGGGGCCGCAGTACCGGTTGTTCTACGACGTGGCGGCGCGGCAGGCGCACCGGGCGGCGGCGGAGGCGAAGTGCCTGTCGTCGTGGGGGCCGGACTGGTGGCGGCATGCGGGTGGGTTGACGAACGCGTGTGCGGCGTACCCGTTCGACGAGAGTGTGCAGGGTGCGGCGCCGGGGGTGCAGTTCCAGGTGCGGCCGGTGCTGGACACGCAGCAGGCGGAGTTCCTGCGGCGGTTCACGCGGTTCCTGGCGGAGAACCACGTGCTGGACGGGGACGGGTACTACGTCTATCCCCTGCCGTGATCAGCGGGGTGGTTTGCCGGTCCAGGCGGCGTCCCAGGTTTTGGGGCCGAGGAGGCCGCTGTCCTTGATGCCGTTGGCGCGCTGGAGGTCGAGGACGGCGGTGCGGGTCTTTTCGTAGTAGCAGCCGGTGCCGCTGAAGCCGTAGCCGAAGGCGTTCATGCGGAGTTGGAAGGTCTTGAGCGGGGTGGCGCAGTCGCCGTAGCTGTAGACGACGCCGGGCCAGGCGGGGCGGGGGCCGCCGGGGCCCGGGGGTGGTGCGGGGAGGCCGCCGCCGCCGATGTAGGCGGCTTCGGCGTAGGTGGGGACGCGTTTGCTGCGGGCGTCGGCGTCGCCCGTGAGGTTGAGGGTGCCGGCGCACTGCCAGGGTTGCCAGCCGCGCATGCGGTAGAGGTAGAGGGCGCGGTAGTCCTGTTCGGCGGGGGCGGCCTGGTCGGGGCGGCCGCCGCCGCCGACGCTGCGCCAGGTGGGCAGGTCGAACTGGTAGGCGCCGTAGTAGCCGTTGCCGGTGTTGGTGGCGTAGCGGTTGCTCGATTCGCACATGCGGAGCTTGGCCCAGGCGGTCGGGGCGGGGTCGGCGGCGGCGAGGGCGGGGTTGGTGAGGGGCAGACCCGTGACGGCGAGCGCGAGGAGCAGGAGTCTCAGCGGGCTGCGTCGGTGGTTCCGGATCATGGGAGCACAGTAGAAGCGTGTCTCGTTGTCCACAACAGACACACGACGCCCTTCATTCTCACATGGAACACCGTTCACATTTGTCAGCGACACGCGGTGGTGGCCGGCCGCGGGGGCGCCGGATGATCACCGGGCGACGAACCGGACACGGTTTGGGCGGTGCGGTGACCGGGGTGCGGCGTGGCCCGTAGTCTCCGCGCTGACCTGGACGTTCTCGAGGTGAAGGAGCCGTGGATGACGCTGGCCGGGACGCGCTCGACCAAGCGCGAGCGCTGGGGCTGGTATTTCTACGACTGGGCGAATTCGCCGTTCTATTCGTCGTCGACGACGGTGTTCGGCGCGCTGTCGATGAGCTCGATCGCGGCGGAGGACGCCAAGACGAACTTCACCCTTAACGGGGATCGTCCGTGCGTGGACGCGGCGGGGGCGGCGGACACGCTGCAGCACTGCGACGTGACGTTGTTCGGGCTGCACTTCCCGGCCGGTTCGGTGTGGGGGTACCTGCTGTCGGTGGCGACGGTGGTGCAGGTGCTGGTGCTGCCGATCGCCGGTGCGGTGGCCGACCGCAGCCACAACAAGCGGCGGATCCTGGGCGGGTTCGCGTTCCTGGGCGCGGCCGCGGCGGCGGCGATGTTCTTCCTGGCCGGTTCGGACTGGCAGCTGGGTGTGGTGCTGTTCGTCGTGGCGAACATCGGTTACGGGGGTTCGCTGGTCGTCTACTACTCGTTCCTGGTCGACATCGGCGGGCCGGACGAGCGGGACGACATCTCGGCGAAGGGCTGGGCGTTCGGGTACCTGGGTGGCGGGCTGGCGCTGGCGTTGCAGCTGGGGTTCTACCTCGGGCACGACGCGTTCGGTGTGAGCAAGGGCATGGCGGTGCAGATCTGCTTCCTGACCTCGGGGTTGTGGTGGGCGGCGTTCACCGTGCCTGCGGTGCGGGCGCTCCCCCGCCGGCACACGCCGGTCGACGTCGCGCCGGGGCGTTCGGTGCTGCGTGCGGGCTTCGCGGAGTTGCGGCAGACGCTGGTGGCGGCGAAGGCGTACCCGTTGACGCTGGCGTTCCTGGGCAGCTACCTGGTCTTCACCGACGGGATCAACACGGTGGTGACGGTGTCGGCGCAGTACGGCAAGGACGAGCTGGGGTTCGGCAACGAGGTGCTGATCGTCACGATCCTGGTGATCCAGTTCGTGGCGTACCTGGGTGGGACGCTGCACGGGCTGGTGGCGCGGCGGATCGGGGCGAAGCGGACGATCCTGGGCAGCCTGGTGCTGTGGGTCGTGGTGCTGGCCGGGGCGTACTTCGTGCAGCCGAAGCAGATGCTGCAGTTCCTGGCGGTGGCGGTGGGGATCGGGCTGGTGCTGGGCGGGACGAACGCGTTGTCGCGGTCGCTGTTCAGCCAGATGATCCCGGCGGGCAAGGACGCGCAGTACTACTCGCTCTACGTCGTGGGTGAGCGCGGGACGTCGTGGCTGGGGCCGCTGGTGTTCGCCGGGGTGGGGCAGGCGACGGGGTCGTTCCGGTCGGCCATCGTGGCGCTGGTGGTGTTCTTCGCGGCGGGGCTGGTGCTGGTCGCGCTGGTGCCGGTGCGGCGGGCGATCGTGGCGGCGGGCAACCGTCCGCCGGAGGTTCTGTAGGCACCGATAGGGTCGGGCGTCGTGACCTTGCTCAACGACCCAGATCCCACGGACGCCCTGTCGTCGGTCCCGGCGGCCGGTTCGCGCCGCGGGACGCCCCCGGTGGGCAGGCTGAAGTTCTGCTACGGGCCGATGGACTGCGGGAAGTCGACCCTGGCGCTGCAGATCGACCACAACCACGCTCGGCAGGGCCGGCGGGGGCTGGTGCTGGTCCGCCACGACCGGTCGGGTGCGCCGCAGATCTCCAGCCGGATCGGGCTGACCCGGCAGGCGGTGGAGGTCGGCGAGGACACCGACGTGCGTGACCTGGTGCGGCAGGAGTGGGCGCGGGGGCAGCACGTGGACTACGTGGTGGTGGACGAGGCGCAGTTCCTCTCCCCCGGGCAGGTCGACCAGCTGGCGGAGCTGGCCGACGAGGTCGAGATCGACGTGTACTGCTTCGGGATCGCGACGGACTTCCGGAGCCGGTTGTTCCCGGGGGCCGCTCGTCTGTTCGAACTGGCGGACGAGCTGCAGCCGGTTCAGGTGGAGGTGCTGTGCTGGTGCGGGCTGCCCGGGCGGTTCAACGCGCGGGTGGTCGACGGGGAGGTCGTGCGCGAAGGCGATACCGTCGTGGTGGCAGATACCGAACAATCCGTAGTTGAAACTTCAGCTTCAGCACGTTTCGAGGCCGAATTCGCTACCGTGCGTTATCAGGTATTGTGTCGGCGCCACTTTCGATCGGGTGACTTGGGCGCGGTTACCGCCCATCACGGTCAGTTACGGTTGACCTGAGCGAGACGCTAGTAGCCCATCCGGGGGATATCAGCACTAAGAAGGCCGTATTGACGTCACGCCGGAGCGCGAAACGCCTCCTACTAGAGGAAGCTGATCCCGGTGGGTGACGCAGCTCATCGTGAGCAACGACATGGTGTCCCGGGAATCCTCCCGGGGCCTGGGTCGTTGCATAGGGTGAGCATCACCCTGGCTCCACCCCGGAGCTGACTGAAAGGACCCATCATGGCCGACCGTGTTCTTCGTGGAAGCCGGCTGGGAGCGGTCAGCTACGAGACCGACCGCAACCACGACCTCGCCCCACGCCGCACCGTGCGCTACGCCTGCCCGAAGAACCACGAGTTCGAGGTGCCGTTCTCCGACGACGCCGAGATCCCGACGGTCTGGGAGTGCCGCCTGCACGGCAGCGAATCGGAGATCGTCGATGGCGGGCAGCCCGAGCAGAAGAAGGTCAAGCCGCCGCGCACCCACTGGGACATGCTGCTCGAGCGGCGCACGATCCCCGAGCTCGAGGACCTGCTCAACGAACGTCTCGCCGAGCTGAAGGGCCGCCGCACCTCCCGGTCGGCGTGACCCAGCGGAACTCGGCCCCGTAGCCCAGCTCCCACCACAACGGAAAGGCCCCCGCGACCTCCCCCCGCGGGGGCCTTTCGCCTACCCAGCCCCAGGCCCCCCAGCCCCTCCAACCCCCCGCCCCGAACGTCGCGAATGACTCATTCGGGACGTCCGGTGTCCCGAATGAGTCATTCGCGACGTTCGGCGGCCGGTTCTAGCTCGGGCGGAAGGGGCCGTGCAGGGCCGCCCACTGCAGGAGCATGATCGTTTTCGCGTCCGCGATCTCGCCGGTGCCGATCATTTCCAGGGCCTTCGGGAACGGGAGCTCCAGGACCTCGATGTCCTCGCCCTCCTCCGCCAGGCCGCCGCCCGTACCGCGGTCGGCCGGGTCGTAGGGGGCCGCGTAGCAGTGCAGGCGCTCGGTGACCGAGCCCGGGCTCGTGTAGACGTCGAACACGTGCTCCAGCGAGCCGATGCGGACGCCGGTTTCCTCCTCCGCCTCGCGGCGGATCGCCGTTTCCGGGTCGTCGGCGTCCAGCAGGCCGGCCGCGGTCTCGATGAACATGCCGTCCGGGTGGTCGTTGACGTAGACCGGGTAGCGGAACTGGCGGGTCAGCAGGACCGTGCCGCCGTCCGCGTCGTAGAGCAGCACCGTCGCGCCGTTGCCGCGGTCGTAGGTCTCGCGCTGCTCGGTCGTCCAGTGGCCGTCGGCGTGCTGGTAGTCGAACGTCGTGCGGCGCAGCACGTACCAGGCCGACGACAGCAGCTCGACGTCGGTGACCCGGACCCGCGGGTTGCGGGACGGGCTTGTCGAAGAGGTCATACCGCGACCATAATGTGCACGACTCGGAAGAAACAAGGAGGATCGTGCATGCTGGTCGCGGAACGCCGTGAACTGCTGCTCGCCCGGCTCGCCGCCGACGGCAAGGTGCTGGCCAAAGACGTCGCGGCCGAGTTGGGGGTGTCCGAAGACAGCATCCGCCGCGACCTGCGCGACCTCGCAGCCGCCGGGCTCTGCCAGCGCGTCTACGGCGGCGCCCTGCCCGTCTCCCCCGCGCTCGCCGACTACGCGAGCCGGACGGCCATCGCCGTCGACGGCAAGGACCGGGTCGCCGCGGTCGCTGCCGCGCTGGTCCGGCCCGGCTCCACGGTCATCCTCGACGGCGGCACCACCACCCTCGCCGTCGCGAACGCCCTGCCCAAAGACCTCGAAGCCACCGTCGTCACCCACAGCCCGACCGTCGCGGTCGCCCTGCTCGGCCACCACGGCATCGAGGTCTTCCTGCTCGGCGGGCGGCTGTTCCGGCACTCCGCCGTGACCTGCGGCGCCGCCGCGGCCGAGGCCGCCCAGTCGATCAGCGCCGACGTCTTCCTGCTCGGTGTCACCGGGGTCCACCCCGAGGCCGGGCTCACCACCGGCGACGCCGACGAAGCCGCCATGAAACGCGCGCTGGCCCGGCGCGCGGCCGACACCTACGTGCTGGCCAGCGCCGAAAAGCTCGGCACGGCTTCGCGGTTCACCGTGCTGCCCTTCGCCGACGTCGCCGGCGTGATCACCGACGCCGACGACCAGAACGTGCAGAAACTTGCAGAGGGCGGTGTGGCGATCCTGAGGGCGTGACCTCGGTGTACCACTCACGGCCCGCCACCAGCCCGAAAAGCGGCGCCGGCAGCCACACGAGCAGCCGCAGCACCGCCGAGAGCCGCCCGGTGCCGCGGACGTCGGACACGTGCGCAGCCAGCGCCGCCTGCTTGCGCCCGGAGAAGCGCCGCACGTCGAACCGGTGGGTGACCGCCGAGGCCGGGCTGTAGGCCCGCTCCAGGGCCTCGACGTCGTAGTCGAACGGGATCCGCAGCGCCCGCACCACCCGCACGAACCGCAGCGCGAACTCGCGCGGCAGGGTGGCCTCCAGCAGCCGCGTCCCGGTCAGCCGGGCCGCCCGCCGGGCCACTTCATGCACCTTCACGTGGTCGCGGTGCCCGTAGCCGCCGTTGCCGTCGTAACCGAGCAGCAGATCGGCGCGCTCCTCGTGCAGCAGCGCCGCGAGCCGGTGCGCAGCCTCCTCGGTGTCCGCGCGCGCGAAACGGACCCGGCCCGGCGGATCCGCGTACAGCACGGGACCGTGGCCGCTGTCGGCGTACCCCAGGTGCACGACCCGCCGGACGCCGAGGATGGCCGCCGCGGCCTCCAGCTCGGCCCAGCGCGGCGTCGGGTGCTCGGCGGCCATGCCGTCGGTGGCCACCACGACCACCACCCGGTGCCCGTCGGCCGCCGCGCGGGCCAGGGTGCCGCCGCTGAGCAGGACCGGGTCGTCGGGGTGGGCGTGGAAGGCCACGATGGTCGTCACCGGCCCCATCATGGCCCAGAACGACCCGGAACGGCTCAGGCGCGCTTGACCAGCCGGCGCAGCTGGTGCCAGCGGCGCCCGAGGCCCCACTTCGCCACCCGCAGGAACGCCTCCTGGATGATCGAGCCGTTCATCTTCGACTCGCCGATCTCGCGCTCGGTGAACGTGATCGGGACCTCGACGATCTCGAACCCGGCCTCGTCGGTGCGGATCGTCAGGTCGATCTGGAAGCAGTAGCCGTGGGAGTTGACCTCGTCCAGGGCCAGCTTCTCCAGCACCGGACGGCGGTAGGCGCGGAACCCGGCGGTGATGTCGCGCACCCGCATGCCGAGCGCGAGCTGCGAGTAGAGGTTCGCGCCGCGGGAGAGGACCTGGCGCTTGACCGGCCAGTTCACCACCGCGCCGCCCGGCACGTACCGCGAGCCGATCGCCAGGTCGGCGTCGCCGACCGCGTCCAGCAGCCGCGGCAGGTCCTCCGGGGCGTGCGAGCCGTCGGCGTCCATCTCGACGATCGTGTTGTACTCCCGCGCCAGTCCCCAGCGGAAGCCGGCGATGTAGGCCGCGCCCAGGCCGGCCTTCTCGGTGCGGTGCAGCACGTGGACGTGGTCGTTCGCCGCCGCGCGCTCGTCGGCGAGCTCGCCGGTGCCGTCCGGGCTGCCGTCGTCCACCACGAGCACGTGCACGTCCGGGAGTGCCTTGTGCAGGCGGTCCAGGATCGGGCCGAGGTTCTCCCGCTCGTTGTAGGTCGGGATCACCACCAGCACCGGCTCGATTTCCCGGGCCCCCCGCGGCGCCTGCGACATCCGTGCTCCTCCGATATCCGCGGCGGTCAGTCCGCCGCTTCCCCTGCTGCCGTGCCGGCGCTGCCGCGCCGGGTGCGAAAACGGAGTACGAGCCCACCGGCCACCCCGGCGATCGCCAGAGCCAGCAGCCCGTACTCCGTCCACGCACCTAGTTGATCCGACAGCGTAGTCTGCGTCCGCAGCGGGACGCGCCCGACCAGGGAATCCGCCGTGAAAAGGCCCGTTGAGCTGGTCACGGTCCCGTCGGGTGCGACGATCGCGCTCACCCCGGAGACCGCGGACACCACGACCGCGCGGCCGTGCTCGACCGCCCGCAGCCGCGACATGGCCAGCTGCTGGTAGCTCATCTCGCTGCGGCCGTACCAGGCGTTGTTGGTGGGGACGACGAGCAGTTCGGCGCCGTCGCGCACCGCGTCGCGGGCCGGGTAGTCGAAGGCCGCTTCGTAGCAGACGAACACGCCGATCTTCGTGCCCGCGGCGGCCATGGCCTGGTTCGTCCCGTCGCCGGGGACCATGTCCACGGTCTCGGAGTCGAGGAACGGGGTGACGAGCTCGGCGACCTTGCGGGCCGGGACGTACTCGCCGAAGGGCACCAGCTGCTGCTTGGCGTAGCGCGGGCCGGGCCCGGTGCGCGGGTCCCAGGTGATGACGGAGTTCTGGAGGTGCCCGTCCGGCAGGGCGTAGAGCGCCCCGATCAGCGCGGGGACGCCGAAGTTCGTGACGAGCCGGTCGACCTGCGGGTCCGGGCCGGTGACCGTGGTCGCGCTCTCCGGCCACACCACCAGGTCCGGCTTGGGCACCTTCCCGGCCTGGATCGCCGCCAGCAGCCGTTCGCTCTCGGCGAGGGTGTTGCGGCGCAGCAGCGTCCGCTCCCCCTGCAGGGCCAGGCCGATGTCGGGGGCGTTGCCCTGGACGGTCGCGACGGTGCGCTCGCCGTCCTGCGCGCCGGTGCCGATCGACGGCCACAGCGCGAGACCGGCGACGACGGGCAGCAGCGTGCCGAGGGCGGCGAAGACCACCGGCCGGGTGGCCTTGCGGGCCTGCCGCAGCCGGGCGGCGAGCGCGGCCAGGCCGAAGCCGGTGGCGACGACCGCGAGGCCGACCAGCGGGGCGCCGCCGATCGAGGCGAGCGGCAGGAACGCGCCTTCGGGCTGGCTGAACGCGACCCGCCCCCACGGGAACCCGCCGAACGGGAACCAGGCCCGCGGCGTTTCCAGCGCGACGAACACCAGCGCCGCCCACAGCGGCGCGGCGGGCAGGCGGGACACCAGCGTGATCAGGCCGCCCGCCAGGCCGTGGTAGAGCGCCAGCGCGAACGACAGGCCCAGCCACGGCCACGGGCCGAAGTCGGGGCCCAGGAAGTCCAGCAGCCAGGTCAGCAGCGGGAGGAAGAACGTCAGGCCGAACGCGAAGCCGTAGCCGAAGCCAGCCCGGAACCGGCGTCCGCGCAGCACGAGCGCGAGCCCGGCGAACGCCAGCGGCGCGAGCCACCACAGCGGGCGCGGCGCGAAGCTGAGGTAGTAGGCGAAGCCGGACCCCAGCGCCGCGAGGGTGCGCAGCAGCCAGGCACGGGGGAACCGCCGCGTGCGGGCGGACTGGTGCGGGGTGCCCGGCTCGGGCTCGGCCACGGTGACTGCCACAACCGAGAACTCTAGGTGATGGCGTCGTGGAGGACGGCACCTGCGCGGACCGTGCGCAGGCAGCGCGGGAGGGTGGCGTCCGGTTCGAGCCGCGGCAGCGGCGGGACGCCGGCCCGCGGATCGGTGGACCAGCGTTGCACGCGGCTGTCGGGGGTGGCCACGACCAGGTCGGTGGCGTCCCAGATCGCGTAGTGCGCCGGTGCGCCCGGGACGAGGCTGCCGGTGACGCCGTCGTTGACCCCGGCGGCGCGGTGCCCGGCGCGGGTGTGGGCGGTGAAGGCCGCCCGCGGCGACAGGCCGGCGCCCGGGGTGCGGTGGTAGGCCGCGGCGCGGACGCTCGCCCACGGGTCCAGCGGTGTCACCGGCGCGTCGGAGCCGAAGGCGAGCAGGACGCCTTCGGCGGCGAGCGTGGCGAAGGGGTTGAGGCCGGCCGCGCGGTCCGCGCCGAGGCGTTCGGCGTACATGCCTTCGCGGCCGCCCCACAGCGCGTCGAACAGGGGCTGGGAGGAGGCGACCGCGCCCCAGCCGGCCAGCTGCCTGGCCTGTTCGGCGGTGACCATCTCGAGGTGTTCGAGGCGGTGGTGGCGGGCCGCGAGGGCGCGCTGCCCGACTTCCTTCTCGGCGAGCCGGAAGCCTTCGATCACTTCGGCGACGGCGGCGTCGCCGATGACGTGGAAGCCGGCCTGCAGCCCGGCTTCGGTGCAGGTGGTGAGGTGTTCGGCGATGCGGTGGGCGTCGAGGTAGCGCGTCCCCCGGCCCGGGTGGTCGGCGTAGGGCTCGCTCAGCGCGGCGGTGCGGGAGCCGAGGGCGCCGTCGACGAACAGGTCGCCGGCCAGGCCGCGGGTGCCCAGTTCGCGAGCGGTTCCGACGGCGCCGAGCTCGCCCCAGTAACCGACGACCTCGGGGGCCTGCGGCCCGGCCAGGGCGAGCAGGGCGGCGAGGTCGTCGCGGCCGGAGATGTCGGGGCCGGCGCATTCGTGGACGCTGACGATGCCCTGCTTCGCGGCCTCGGCGAGGAAGGCCCGCTGGGCGCGTTCGCGCTGCTGCGGGGTGATCGCGGCGCGCACGGCCGCGCGGACGGCGTGGTGGGCGGCGCGGGTCAGCGGGCCGTCGGGCGACCACCCGTCGGCGCCGCGGGCGGCCGGGGCCAGCTCGACCAGTGCGGTGGAGACCAGCGCGGAGTGCACGTCGACGCGGCTGAGGTAGACGGGCGCGCCGGAAGCGGCGTCGTCGAGTTCGGCGCGGCTGGGCAGGCGCGGGTCGGTCCAGGTGGTCTCGTCCCAGCCGTGGGCGAGCAGGACCTGGCCGGGAACGGCGGCGGTGCGGACGCGGGCCAGCAGCGTGGCGCGGTCGCGGACGCCGGTGAGGTCGAGGCCGGTCAGGTGCAGGCCGGTGGCGGTGGCGTGGACGTGGGCGTCGACGAACGCGGGGGCGACGAACGCGCCGTCGAGGTCGATCTCTTCGGCGCCGGGGTGCAGGGCGCGGGCCGGGGCGTCCTGGCCGACCCAGACCACGGTGCCGCCGGTGACCGCCATCGCCGTCGCGTCGGGGCCGGCGGGGGTGTAGATGCGCCCGCCGAGCAGGAGCGTGGTGTGTTCGTCCGTCACACCTTGAGTCTGCCCCCTTCGGCCACGTGGGGGACGGCGACCCAGCAGGCAGGAAGATTTACTCCGTGAGAACGTTATGACAGGATATTTTAACGCGTTCCCGACGACTAGGAGTACAAGTGACTGCGATCCAGGAACCTGTGACGCCTGCCGCCGCCTTCGACCAGCCCTACGAGTACGCCCGCGCCGAGCTGGTGGAACCCGACTGGCGCCGTTTCCCCGGCTGGCACGACGTCACCGAAGCCGAGTGGCGCGACGCGCAGTGGCAGCGGGTGCACTGCATCCGCAACGTCAAGCAGCTGCGCGCCCTGATGGGCGACCTGCTCGAGGAGCGCTTCTACGACGACTTGCTCGCCGACCAGCGCGAACTGGCGACGATGTCGATGCTGCTGCCCCCGCAGATGCTCAACACGATGGCCCCGACGGCCGGCACCGACCCGGCCAAGGTCACCGAGGCGTTCTACGCCGACCCGATCCGCCGCTACATGCTCCCGGTGAAGAGCGACCGCGACGCCACCTGGCCGAGCCACCCGCACTCCGAGCGCGACTCCCTGCACGAGGCCGAGATGTGGGTGGTGGAGGGCCTGACCCACCGCTACCCGACGAAGGTGCTGGCCGAGATGATCTCGACCTGCCCCCAGTACTGCGGCCACTGCACCCGCATGGACCTGGTCGGCAATTCTACGGAGACGGTCGAGAAGCACAAGCTGACCCTCAAGCCGGTCGACCGCCAGGACGCGATGATCGCGTACCTGAAGAAGACCCCGGGCGTCCGCGACGTGGTGGTCTCCGGCGGCGACGTGGCCAACGTGCCGTGGCCGCAGCTGGAGTCGTTCCTGATGCGCCTGATGGACATCGACACCGTCCGCGACATCCGCCTGGCGACGAAGGCACTGGCCGCGCTGCCGCAGCACTGGATCCAGCCGAAGGTGGTCGAGGGCCTGGAGCGCGTGGCGGTGACCGCGCAGCGTCGTGGCGTGAACCTGGCGATCCACACGCACGTCAACCACGCCCAGTCGGTGACGCCGCTGGTGGCCGAGGCGGCGCAGACGGCGTTGAACGTCGGGGTCCGGGACGTGCGCAACCAGGGCGTGCTGATGCGCGGGGTCAACGCCACCCCGGCGGCGCTGCTGGACCTGTGCTTTGCGCTGCAAGGGGAAGCGAACATCCTGCCGTACTACTTCTACATGTGCGACATGATCCCGAATGCCGAGCACTGGCGGGTGTCGGTGTGGGAGGCCCAGGAGCTGCAGCACGCGATCATGGGGTACCTGCCCGGGTACGCGACGCCGCGGATCGTGTGCGACGTGCCCTACGTCGGCAAGCGCTGGGTGCACCAGCTCGCCGAGTACGACCGGGAGCTGGGGATTTCCTACTGGACCAAGAACTACCGGACCGGGATCGAACTAGAGGACCCGGAGGCGCTGCAGCGGCGCTACCCGTACTACGACCCGATCTCGACGCTGCCGGAAGCCGGCCAGACCTGGTGGAGCACCCAGCCCCGGCCGTGATCAGGTAGCCACCTGATCCCTACAGGCACCCGTGCGGTCCGGGTTCGCGGTGTACTCCGCAAACCCGGACCGCACGCCTGACCAGCGTGGATGTGTCCAGGAGCACCATTCCCCGCTCATCGGTCAGTCCGCGTGTGCGACGGTGATCACGACATTGCCGATTTTCTGTCCGGTCTCCACATACCGGTAGGCCTCGACGATCCGGTCCAGTGCATACCGGCGGTCGATGAGCGGCGTGAAGTCCCCGGACTCGATCAACGCTCGCAGGTGGCGAACGACGGCCTGGTCGTCCCGCGGGAACGCGAACTTCACCTTCCTGCCGCCCAGCAGCGGGGTGATCAGTGCCAACACGGGGTTCTGCGCCCAGGGCCCCAGCTCCGAGGACAGGTACACCCCACCGGGTTTGAGCAGTCGTCTGCAGCGGCCGAACGTGCTCTTGCCCACCGCGTCGAACACCGCGTCGTAGGTCTGCTCGTCCTCGGCGAAGTCCCCGGCCGTGTAGTCGACGACCCGATCCGCGCCCAGGTCTTTCACCAGCGCCAGGCTCTCCGTGGCGCACACCGCGGTCACGGTGACGTCGAGGCTCTTCAGCAACTGCACGGCCGCCGAGCCGATCCCGCCGGTCGCGCCGTAGACGAGGCCGTCCTGTCCGGCCCGGATCCCCGCGTGCCTGATGGCCGCGAGCGCGTAGTGCGCCCCCTCGGTGCCGGGAGCGGCCTGCTCGAAGGTCATGTCCGCCGGCATGGTCGCGATCGACCCGTCCTCCGGCACCGACAGGTATTCGGCGTGCGCGCCGAACGCGCCCTCGTTGTACCCGAACACCCGGTCGCCGAGCGAGAAGGACGTGACACCACAGCCGACCGCCTCGACCTCCCCGGCGAACTCGGTTCCCATGATCGTCCGGCGAGGCCGGGCGATGCCGGTGAGCAGTCGCATGAAGAAGGGC
This sequence comes from Amycolatopsis vancoresmycina, assembly GCF_000716785.1. Classification (GTDB taxonomy): domain Bacteria; phylum Actinomycetota; class Actinomycetes; order Mycobacteriales; family Pseudonocardiaceae; genus Amycolatopsis; species Amycolatopsis vancoresmycina. Next base: position 574,136 of record NZ_JNYY01000001.1, on the reverse strand, counting down.
CTGGCCGCCCGGTAGGCGCAGTCGGTCCGGTTCACCGTCGTGGCGTGTACCCGGACGAGCACGTCCTGGTCCCCGACCGCCGGCCTGGCGACCTCGCGGATCCGAACGACCTCCGGCGGGCCGTACCTGGTGTGCACCGCAGCCTTCATCCGACACCCTTCACCCCTGCTGCACCTTACCGCGTAAGGTAACCATACACTGTAAGGTGCAGGCAAGAGTGATCCAGGCAGCACTTCGCCGCGGTGGACACCAGCTGGCCGGCCTGTGGCGGAAGGCATTCAGGGCGTTTGTGGTTCCGCAAGTAAACAACATTGCGGAAACTGTCTGACGTGAGGTTGCCCGACGGTGGTGAACACCGTTCTGCACTTTCGGGCTAAAACAGCTTCCCGGCCGTTCACACATTCGGCGGTGACCGCCCCATGATCGAACGACCATCATTTCCGGAGAAGCACGTATTCTGCCGAAAGATCGTATCTCCTGGGGAGGTGAGGCGACGTGGCGGAGGAATCCCCGGCGACCGCACCGCCGGGTCGCGGCTCGGCTCTTTCGGCAGCCACGCCGACGGGTCCCGGCGGCCCAGCAACCGCGCCGATGCCCGAAGTGCCGGTGATTTCCGTGCCGAAGGGTGGCGGTGCGGTCCGGGGAATCGGGGAAAAGTTCGGCGCCAACCCGGCCACCGGCACCGGTTCGCTGACCGTGCCGCTCGAACCCAGCCCCGGGCGGAACGGGTTCGGCCCCGCGCTCGAACTCGCCTACGACTCCGGAGCCGGGAACGGGCCGTTCGGGCTCGGCTGGCACCTCGGGCTTCCGTCCGTCACCCGGAAGACCGAAAAAGGACTGCCTGCCTACCGTGATGATTCCACAAGCGCCGCGGAGGACACGTTTCTCCTTTCCGGCGCGGAAGACCTCGTCCCGGAACTGAACGCGCACGGCGTTCCGGAAACACGACACCGGGAGCAGGACGGCCGCGGCTTCACCGTGCGGCGGTACCGCCCGCGAATCGAAGGGCTGTTCGCCAGGATCGAGCGCTGGACCGCGGTGGACACCGGTGAAACGCACTGGCGCTCGATCAGCAAGGACGACGTCACCACGTGCTACGGCCGCACCGCGGAAAGCCGCATCGCGGACCCGCGTGACCCGCGGCGGGTGTTCAGCTGGCTCGTCTGCGAAAGCCGGGACGCCGTCGGCAACGAAGTCCGCTACGAATACAAAGCCGAGGACGTCGCCGGAGTCGATGTCCTGGCGAGCCACGAACGCAACCGGGAAGATGCCGACCGCACCGCGCAGCGGCACCTGAAACGGATCAAGTACGGCAACGACGCGCCCGGCGAAGGGCCGGATTGGCACTTCGAGGTCGTGTTCGACTACGGCGAGCACGACACCGACACCCCGACGCCCGCCGAGGACCAGCCGTGGCGGTGCCGGCTCGACCCCTTCTCCACCTACCGCGCCGGGTTCGAAGTCCGCGAATACCGACTCTGCCGCCGGGTCCTGATGTTCCACCACTTCCCCGGCGAACCGGGCGTCGGGCGCGACTGCCTGGTGCGCGCGACCGAGCTGCGGTACCGCGGTGACGCCGTGCGGGGTGAACGGGTGCTGTCGGCGCTGGCCTCGGTCGTCCGCCACGGGTTCCGGCGTTCGGCCGACGGCTGGGTCAAGCGGTCGTTGCCGCCGCTGGAGCTCGAATACCGCGAAGCGACGATCGACACCCGCGTCCACGCGCTCGACCACGACGCGCTGGCCAACCTGCCGGTCGGCCTGGGCGAACCGGCCTACCGCTGGGTCGACCTCGACGGGGACGGCCGGTCCGGCGTGCTGAGCGAGCAGGCCGGTGCCTGGTTCTACAAGCCGAACCTCGGCAACGGCCGGTTCGGCCCGGTGCAGACGACACGGCGGCCGTCCCAGGCGGCCCTCGCCGGCGGACGCGGCCAGCTGCTCGACCTCTCCGGCGACGGCAGCCTCGACTTCGCCGAGTTCGGCGGCCGCACGCCGGGCTTCTCCGAACGCACCGGCGACCACGGCTGGGGGCCGTTCCGCTCCTTCGCCGCACGCCCAGACCTCGACTGGACCGACGCCAACCTGCGGTTCGTCGACCTCGACGGGGACGGGCACGCCGACGTCCTGCTCACCGGCGACTGGATGTTCACCTGGTACCGCTCGCTCGGGGAGAACGGGTTCGACCTGGGCGGGCGGACGTTCCTCACCGGTGACGAGGAACGCGGGCCGCGGCTCGTCTTCGCCGAGGAGAGCCAGTCGGTCCACCTCGCGGACATGTCCGGTGACGGGCTGACCGACCTGGTCCGCATCCGCAACGGCGAGGCCTGCTACTGGCCCAACCTCGGCCACGGCCGGTTCGGCGCCAAGGTGGCGATGGACCACGCACCCTGGCTGGACGACCCGGCGCAGTTCGACCCGGCGCGGCTGCGGCTCGCCGACGTCGACGGCTCGGGCACCACGGACCTCCTCTACCTGCACCCGCGCGGCACGCGGCTGTACCGCAACCAGTCGGGCAACAGCTGGGCCGCGGCCCACGACCTCGGCGTCCCGTTCCCCCGGGCCGACAGCGCGGCGCAGGTCAGCGCGGTGGACCTGCTCGGCACCGGCACGGCGTGCCTCGTCTGGTCCTCCCCGCTGCCCGGCGACGCCGGACAGCCGCTGCGGTACCTGAACCTGATGAGCGGCGGCAAACCGCACCTGCTGGTTGCCGCCCGGAACAACCTGGGCGCGGAGACGCGCGTGTCGTACGCGCCGTCGACCCGGTTCTCCGCGGCGGACCAGGCGGCCGGGCGGCCGTGGGTCACGCGCCTGCCGTTCCCGGTCCAGGTCGTCGACCGCGTCGAGACCGTCGACCTCGTGGGCCGCAACCGGTTCACCACCGTGTACGCCTACCACCACGGGTACTTCGACGGCGTGGAACGGGAGTTTCGCGGGTTCGGCATGGTCGAGCAGTGGGACACCGAACTGCTCACGACGCTGGAGGACGGCGACCTGCGGCCGGACGCGGCGAACCACAGCCGGGAATCGGACGTGCCGCCGGTGCTCACCCGGACCTGGTTCCACACCGGGGCGTTCCTCGACGCACAGCGCGTGTCCCGCCAGTTCGCCCACGAATACTTCGACGGCGGCCTCACACTGCCCGGCTCGGTGGTCCCGCCCGGCCTCACCGCCGACGAGGAGCGCCAAGCCCACCGGGCGCTCAAGGGCATGCCCCTGCGCCAAGAGGTCTACGCCCTCGACGGCAGCGACCGGGAAACCACGCCTTACCTGGTCACCGAACACAACTACACCGTCGAGCTGCTGCAGCACGCCCGGCAGCGGAGAGCCGACCGCGAAGACATGCGGCACGCGGTCTTCCACACCACGCCGCGGGAAACCCTGACCGCGCACTACGAACGCGGCCCCGACCCGCGCGTCGGGCATGAGCTGGTGCTCGACGTCGACGCCTTCGGCAACGTCCTGCGCTCGGCCGCCGTCGCCTACGGCCGTCGCGAGCCGGGAACGGCCGGCCTGGCAGAGCAGCGCCGGTTGCACGTGGTCGTCACCGAGAACGACTTCACCAACCCGGTCGACGGCCCTGACGACCACCGCGTCCCGCTGCGCTGCGAAACCCGGACGTTCGAGGTGCTCGGGGTAGCGCCCGCCGGGGTCCTGTTCTCCTTCGACGAGCTGCGAGCCGGACTGGGCGCGGTCGCCGTCGACCTGCCTTACGAGGACGACCGGGACCCCGGTTCCGCCGCCCGGCGGCTGATCGAGCGCAGCCGGACCCTGTTCCGGCGCGACGACCTGACCGGCCCGCTGCCGCCGGGCTCGCTCGAGACGCTGGCGCTGCCGTTCCAGGGCTACCGGCAGGCGTTCACCCCGGGGCTCGTCACCGAGTTGTACGGCGACCGCGTCGACACCAAGACGCTGGCGGACAGCGGCTACGTGCGGATCGACGGCGACTGGTGGATCCCCTCCGGGCAGGTCCGCTATTCGCCGGGGCACGACGACGATCCCCCGGCCGAGCTGGAGTTCGCCCGACGGCACTTCTTCCTGCCGCACCGGTTCCACGATCCGTTCGGCGGGGTCACGACCGTGACCTACGACCGGTACGCCCTGCTCGTGGCGAGCAGCACGGACGCCGTCGGGAACGTGACCACGGTCGGCGACCGCGACGCCGGCGGACAGGTCCTCGGCAACGGCAACGACTACCGGGTCCTCCGGCCGCGGCTGGTCACCGACGCCAACCGCAACCGCGCCGAGATCGCCCACGACGCACTCGGCCGCGTCTGCGGCACCGCGGTGACGGGCAAGCTCGGCGAACGGCTGGGCGACTCGCTCGACGGCTTCCGGGCCGACCTGGACCAGGCCGAGATCGACCGGTACTTCGGCGACCCGCTCGCCGATCCGGCTGCCCTCCTACGGGGCGCGAGCACCCGCGTGGTCTACGACGAGCTGGCCTTCTGGCGCGCCGGTCGTCCGTGCGCGACCGCCACGCTGGCCCGGGAGACGCACGTCGGCGACCTGGCGCCCGGTGCGCACAGCCGCGTCCGGCATTATCTGTCCTTTTCGGACGGATTCGGCCGGGACATCCAGCAGAAGGCGCAGGCCGAACCCGGCCCCGGCGGCGAGACCCGCTGGGTCGGCAGCGGGTGGACGATCTTCAACAACAAGGGCAAGCCCGTCCGGACCTTCGAGCCCTTCTTCACGGCGACACCGCGGTTCGAGTTCGCGAAGGCCGCCGGGGTGAGCTCGGTGTTGTTCTACGACCCGATGGACCGGGTCGTGGTCACCCTGAACCCGGATTCGACGTACACCAAGACGCGCCTGGATCCGTGGCACGAGGAAACCTGGGACGCCAACGACACCGTGCTGCTGCACCCCGGTGAAGACCCGGAAACGGCCGGGTACACCGGCCGGTACCTGGCCGGCCTAGGCAGCTGGACGACCTGGTACACCCGCCGGATCGGCGGCGACCTCGGCCCGGCCGAGCAGCACGCCGCCGAGCAGGCCGCCGTCCACGCGGCGACGCCCGTCCGCGTGTCCTTCGACACCCTCGGCCGCACCTTCCGGTCCGAGGAGCACAACCGGTTCGTCCGTGACGGTTCGCTCGTCGAGGAGCGGTACCCGACGCACACCCGGCTTGACGTCGAAGGCAACGAACGCGAAGTCCGCGACGCGCTGGGCCGCGTCGTGATGCGGTACCGGTACGACATGCTGGGCAACCGGCTGAACCGGTCCGGAATGGACACCGGCGGCGGCCCGCTGCTGCTCGACGTGCTCGGAAAGCCGAGGTACAGCTGGAACTCCCGCGGTTTCCGGTTCCGCACCGAGTACGACCCGCTGCGGCGGCCCGTGCGGTCCCACGTGAGCGGGCCGGGCCTCGACGGCGAGCTGCTGCACCAGCGCACCGAATACGGCGAGGGCCGGCCGGACGCCGAGGCGAAGAACCTCCGCGGTCAGGTCGTCCGGCAGTTCGACGACGCCGGAGTCAGCACGCACGACACGTACGACTTCAAGGGCAACCCGGTCGACGCGGGACGGCAGCTGGCCGCCGGGTACCGTGCACTGCCGGACTGGAACGGGCCGGTCCGGCTGGAGGACCAGGTCTTCGCCGGGCGCACGCGGTACGACGCGCTGAACCGGCCGACGAGCGTGACCACCCCCGACGGCAGCGTGGTCCGCCCGCGCTACAACGAGGCGTCACTGCTGGAGCGGCTCGACGCCCAACTGCGCGGGTCCGCCGACGTCACGACGTTCGTCGCGAACCTCGACTACAACGCGCGAGGACAACGGCTCGCCGCCGAACTCGGCAGCGGCGCGACGACCACCTACGACTACGACCCGCTGACCTTCCGCATGCGGGGCCTGCGGACGCACCGGCACGCGGAGCTGCTGCAGGACCTGACCTACACGTTCGACCCGGCCGGCAACGTCACCGGCGTGCGAGACGACGCCCAGCAGACGGTGTTCTTCCGCAACCAGGTCGTCGAACCCAGCGCGGCCTACACCTACGACGCGGTGTACCGCCTGGTCTCGGCGACCGGCCGCGAACACCTCGGCCAGACGGCACCGGACGCCACCGACGCACCCCGCGTCGGCCTGAGCCACCCGGGCGACGGCGCGGCGATGGCGCGTTACGTCCAGCGGTACGTGTACGACGCCGTCGGGAACATCCTGCGCATGGCGCACCGCACGGGCGGTTCGGGGTGGACGCGGGACTACACGTACGCCGAGCCGAGCCTGCTCGAACCCGAGCTGTCCGGCAACCGGTTGAGCCACACGGCTTCCAGCGGCGAGAGTACGACGCCACAGCCCTTCGGCTACGACGAGCAGGGCAACATCACGGCGATGCCGGAGCTGCCGTCGATGCGCTGGGACCCGCAGGACCGGCTCCAGTCGACGTCCCGTCAGGCGCTGGGCGACGACAGCCCGGAGACGACGTACTACGTGTACGACGGGACCGGCCGGCGTGTCCGCAAGGTCACCGAACTGGGCGGGGAGACGCCGCGGCGGAAGGCCGAACGGATTTACCTGGGGTCGTTCGAGGTCTACCGCGAGTACGGCGTCGACGGCGAGGTGAGCCTCGAGCGCGAGACGCTGCACTTCCTCGACGGGGCTCAGCGTGTCGCGCTGGTGGAGACGCGGACGCTCGGCCGGGACGAAGGGGCGGAAAGCCTGACTCGCTATCAGCTCGCCAACCACCTCGGCTCGGCGGTGCTGGAGCTCGATGGCGTCGGCCGGGTGATCTCGTACGAGGAGTATCACCCGTACGGGAGTACGGCGTATCAGGCGGTGCGGTCGGCGGTTGAGGCGCCGAAGCGGTACCGGTACACGGGTAAGGAGCGGGACTCGGAGACGGGGTTGTACTACCACGGGGCCCGGTACTACGCGCCGTGGCTGGGGCGGTGGACGGCGGCAGACCCGTCGGGGCTGGCCGACGGGACCGACCTGTACGCCTACGTCCGAGGAGACCCCATCCGGCTTCGGGACCCATCCGGAATGGGCGGCGAAGATTCGACGAAACGCCCTGGAGGCGCGGAGCACACGAAGAACGCTCGTCCGAGCACCAAGCACGATCATCAGCGTGGCATGTCCCGGAAGCAGCGCGAACAAGAGAACGCGCGTGAACGGGCCGAGGAAGCCAAGCGACGCGGCAAGAGGCCCACGAACGAGACGGACACGGAGCGCAAGCAGCGAGAGAACCTCGAGCGAAAAGAACGGTATCGAAAGGAGGCCGAGAAGGAACGCGAAGAGAAGACGCGCGATCCGGAGGCCGAGGAGCGGGAAAAAGTTCAGAAGGAACGCGAAGAACGTCAGCGGCAACGTGAACAACGAGCCAGGGAAGAGAAGGCGCGCAGGGAACAAGAAAAGAAGGATCGGGAATCGCAGGAGGAACACGAGCGCGGGGAACAAGAGAAGCACCCCGAGCCGAAGCCGGAGAAGCCGCCTGAGGTCAAACCCGACCTGAATCCGGAGCAGACCACCGAGCGGAGGGCGAACCCGCAGGAAACGCCACCCCACGGCGAAGTGCCGCCTGTGGTGACCCCCTCGCCTTCCCCGGGCTGGCAGATGCCCAGGCTGCCCGCGCCGACTCGGCAGCAACAGCAACAGGCCGCAACCACGCTCACGTTCGGAACGGTACTGCTGATCATCGTGGTGATCGTGCTCGCACCCGTAGGTGCCTGACGCGCCCAATTTTCCGGAAAGAGCCTGCCGGGGCCATCGAGGATCGATTGCGAATATTCACGCGAGGGGAAACCGAGCCATGCCTGACCTGATCGTCGTCAAACTCCACCCGACGCAGCCGGTGCCCGTGTCGGCTTTCAGGCAGGCGCTGAACGGGCTCACCGTCACCGCCTTCGATCTGGCCTTCGGGGACAGCACGACCGGTGTCCCGCTCGGGTCGGCGAAGGGGCTGGCCGATGCGCACGTCCCCGCCGGTGGGCTGAATCCGTCCGACAACAGCGTCGACCTGACCAAGACCCAGATCATCCAGCACTACGCGGACACGCTCGTCTCGCCGACGCCGCCCACGGTGATCCGGTCGCTGCTGTCGGCCGCGAGTGCCGTGATCGTCGCCAACCCGCCCTCGCCGCACCCGGAATACCCGCGGCCGAACGCCTATGACCTGCGGCTGGAGCTGAGCCGCAACGGTACTCCGATCGTCGACCGGACGATCGACTTCAACATCGCCGTTGTCACGGTTGCTTCCCTTTCCACCGACCAGCGGGACTACCTCGGCATGGCGGCGTCGGCGTACGCGACGTTGCCGACGAACCTCGGGAAGTCGCGGGTGGACGTTCCGCAGGACGGGACCGCTCCGCCGTTCGGGCCGCTGGTCAGCGCGATCGACGAGGTGCTCGCCAAGGATCCCGGCGACGGCCACCAGCTCGCCGGCCGCGGTCAGCTCACCGCCGCCCAAAGCCTGCAGATCGCCTCCGAGCTGACCTGGGACCGCACCGTTTACCCACCGCCCGCGGAACCTCGGCCGCTCGGGGTGCTCTACACCAAGCCGGACGAAGGCGATGTCGACCAGAACGTCGACAGCGACCGGAAGAAGTTCGAAGGGCAGCTCACCGGCTACCACGCCACGCACGACGCCGAAGCCGCCCGGCTGGCGAAATTCGTGTATTCCGCTTCCGCGGCGGTCCAGTGCGAACGGCTCAGCGCCGGCGGGACCGTCGTGAAGGGCGGACCGTCCGGGCAGGACCTGGTGGGCGCCCCGCTGGCCGCCTTCCCGTTCCCCGTCATCGCCGGCGGGGCCGCGCCGCTGGACACCGCCGTCATCCTCGAACCGGCCACCCCGACCCTCAAGGACCTCTTCGTCGTTCCCGCCGCCTACTTCTACGCGCTGGCCGTGGCGCTTCCCGTCCAGGTCGGTATCGGGCAGCGGTACGACATGGCGCGGTTCGACACCGAGCCCAAGATCCTCCAGGAGATCCAGACCGCGATCGACGCCGGTTCGGTCCTCGACGCCGAGAAACCGGTGACCGGAGCCACCGCCGTCACCCCGGCACAGGCGGCCCGGCGGCTGCACGCACTGGGCACCGTCGCCGGCTCGCTCCCCGAAGTCGCCTTCGACCCGCAGACCTCCGCGTTCAAGGTGCTGGTGACCGACTGGCTGGCCCGCACCGAGGCCACCCCCGACCTCGACCGGAAGTTCTGGCCGCCGGAGATCTCGGCCCAGCCGCAGGCCTACCTCGACCTGGTGCTCCAGGTCGTCACGCAGAGTTGGACACCCCTGATCACCGAGATCGCCGCCCGGCAGATCACCTCGGTGGACAAGCTGGTCCAGCTGACCGACCAGGACTGGCGCGCGCTGTTCGGCGGGCAGGCGCTGAAGCTGCTGCCGCCCTTCACCCAGCCGGGCACGCCCGCCCAGCGCGTCGAGGCCTTCATCCGGCACCTGCGCAAGTTCTTCACCGTGCCGCCCGGCGTCACGCCGAACAACGGCACGGCACCGCCCGGCGCCCCGATGCTGGACACCTCCGCCGTGGACGTCTTCGCCCGGTTCGCCGTCGCCTACTCCGCACACGGTGGCGGCGCGTTCACCTTCACCACGCCGCGCGACGCGACCGCGTCCGCGGCGGCCGTCGCCGACACCTTCCCGGACGACGCCGACGCCCAGGCGTGGCTGACCGAGACCCTCGACCTCGTCGAAGTGCTCTACGAGCTGAGCGCGCCCGCGGACGCCGAGTTGCGCTTCTCCGTGATGGAAGCCCTGTACGCCCGGGGTTTCGTCAGCAAAGCCGCCGTCCAGGCGCTCACCCCGGCCGACTTCGCCGCGGCGCTGACCGGCACCGTCGCCTACCCGCTCGCCCCGGCCATCCAGGCGGCCGCGGGCGGCTCCACCGCGCCCGGCCCGGTCCCGCCCGGCACCTTCCGGCCGGTCGACCCCGACGGCTCGCTGACCGACTGCCGTCCGCCGTCGCACCTTTCGCCGTTCGGGCCCGTCGCCTACCTGCACGAACTGCTCCTCGCGTCCGCCGCCTCGGCCCCCGGGCAGCCGACCGTGCCCGGCGATCCCGCAACGCTCGGCACGCTCCTCACCGGGCGCCGCGGCCCGCTCGGCGAACTGCACGCGACCCACGCGAACACCGAAACCCCGCTTCCCGCGCTGGACCTGGTCAACGAAAGCCTCGAAAAGCTCACCGCCGCGGTGGCCACGGGTGCCCCGGTCCCGGGTGGCGCCGTGCACGACACGGCGTCCGGGACACTCGCCGGGCACCCCCTCCGGCAGCCGGGCGGCGCGGACGGGCACGACCCCGCGACGCTGTTCGCCGCGATCCCGGAACACTCCTCGCCCGCGGCCGTGGCGGTCCCCGCCGACGAGGCGGGCGCCTACGCCGGGCTGCGGAACGACTTCACCGCCCCCGTTCTCCCGTACGACCAGCCGCTGGATGTGAACCGCTCCTACCTCGGTGAGCTGCGCACCAGCCGGTTCTCGGCGATGCGGCACTTCCGCCGCGAGATCACCGAGTTCGTGCTCGACCCGGCGCACGAGCCGGACGGGTTCGACCCCGCCGTCTGGCGCTACCCGGTCCGGTTCGACATCGCCCGGGAGTACCTCGGCGTCTCGGCACCGGAGTACGACGTCCTGTTCGCCCACGACCTCGGCGACGAGGCCACCGAAGGCAGGCCGGCGCTGCACGAGGTGTTCGGCTTCCCGTCGGCCACGGTGGACGACCGCTCGTGGACGGACACGGCGACACGCGTCGGCGAATTCCTCCGCCGGACCGGCCTCACCTACTGCGAGTTCCTGGAACTGCAGCAGGCGGAGTTCGTCTGCTTCACCCGCGCACGCTCGAACGAGGCCGACGGCCACGGCGGCTTCCCCGCCTGCGAGCCCTGCGACCTCGACGACCTCCGCATGTCCTTCGGCGAGCAGGACACCGCGACCGCGCTGCGCGAGCTCATGGTGTTCGTCAGGCTGTGGCGGCACGTCCGCGGCCACGGGATCTCCCTGGCCGGGCTGGCCGCCTACGCCCGCGTCCTGCACCTGTTCGACGCCGGCGCGCACGTGAACTCCGACTTCCTCCGCCGGCTCGCCGCCGCGCTGATGCTGGCACGCGACCTCCGCCTGCCCGACGCCGGCCGGCTGCTGCCGCTGTGGGACTCCGCCGAGCCGGACGACCGCGCCGGCGCCGTGGCGCTGCTGCTCGACGCCGTCGAAGACCTCGCCGAGGAACGGTTCCACTGCCGCCGCCGGGAGCCGGAGTTCCTCAAGGTGATCGCCGAAAACCTCGACCGGCTGTCGGTGCTGGCCGGGTTCGACCCCGGCACCCCGGCCGACACCTGGTCCGCGCAGCCGACGCACACCCTGCGGTTCGTCGAGGTGCTGGGCAAGATCTACGCCTCGGACTTCTCCGTCGGCGAGATCCTGTTCCTGTTCACCACGGACGACCACCTCGACGGCGACGACCCGTTCCCCCTGCAGGACCGCATCGAATCCGCCGACGACCCGCTGTCCCTGCCGGAAACCGTGCAGGCCGACGGCGACCACGAGTTCTCGCTCTGGAAGCTGCGCCGAGCGTTGCTGGACGTCGAAGTCGGCGACGAGGAAGCCGGGCACTGGAGCTGGCAGCGGATCGTCACCGCCCTGCGCGAACAGTTCGGCTACGGCCACGACGGCGCCGATGCCGACCGGCTGCTCGACCTCGGCAAGCACTTCTTCGCCGCCGAACTGCGCCGCTGCGGGTGCCCGGTCGACCCGCACGAGCGCCGGTACCGGGTCGCCCTTCCCGCCGGCGACACCTGTCCGCACGCGTGGATCGCGCCACCGGACGGGCCGTTCGGCTACGACGAGACCGCCGAGGAGCTGTGGACCGAACTCCCGCTGCGGGACTCGGCCGTGATCGAGCGGCTGCGCGAACTGTGGCCGCTGAACGAGCGGGAGCAGTTCGCCGTCCGTGACCTCTACTTCGCCCCGCGCGCGGCGCTGGCGCCGTTCGCGGCGATCTTCGGGAACTTCGACCAGGCGGTCGACCGGCTGGTCCAGGAACCGGACGAGCACGAGCGGTTCGCCTTCTTCCGGCGGGAGTTCGCACTGTTCCACCGCCGGTGCGAGGTCGTCGCCACGCACCTGGCGGCCCACGTCCGCCAGGCCACCGGAGACGAGAACGCCGAGCCCGGCACCGCGGCCGCGTGGCGGTTGCTGCGGACGCTGCTCGCGGACGAGAACTTCGCGCTCACCCCCTGGGAGGACGACTCCGGCGAGCCGCCGCCGACCCGGTGGGCACCGCGGCCGGGCGGCGGCGCGTTCGCCGCGGTGCTGGGGCTCACCGGCACCGGCCTGCTCGGCGAGTTCGAGGTCCGCGCACCGCAGGAGGAGGACGGCGAGCTGGTGTGGCGGGAGACCCGCGGCCCGCTGAGCGCGTTCGGGCCGACCCGCAACGCCCTCAACGCCCCCGTGCCCACCGTGCTGCCCGCGCTCGACTTCGAACTGACGCGGGAGCAGCTGCAGTTCGCCGGGATCCGCAACGGGTTCGCGTTCCGCGACCGCAGCGGCGAACCACTCGGCGGCGCGCAGCCGTTCGCCGTCACCTGGTCCGGGGTGCTGCTGATCGAGGAACGCGGCGAGTACCGCTTCCACGCGTGCCTGCCCGGCGACGGCGACGCCCGGCACAACCGCTGGCGGGTGACGCTGGGCCGGGGGCAGAAGTCGTGGACGGTCCTCAACCACCACCGGCCCGGCGAACCGGCGCCGGCCGGCCACTCGCGGCCGGTGCCGCTGCGCCGCGGTGCCTACCGCATCACCGTCGAGTTCGAGCAGACCGAACCCGACTTCTCCCGGCCCGAGGACGACTGCCCGGCCCGCACCGGCTTCGAGCTGAAGTACTCCGGGCCCGACAGCGGCGGCGAGCCCGTCGTGCTGCCCTTCGACCGGCTCTTCCGCGACACGAAGGACGCCACGCTGGGCGAGGACATCGTGCGAAGCCGGCCGACCGCCGCCGCGCTGGACGTCGAGAGCGGCGAAGCGGCCGCCGCCTACCTCACCGGCCACTACCCGCCGACCCTGCGCGACATCCGCCGCACCTACCAGCGGGCGTTCAAGGCGCTGCTGTTCGCCGAGCGGTTCCGCCTGTCCGCCCACCCCGTCGCCGGGTACCGGCAGTCCGAGCTCGGGTTCCTGCTCGACCACCCCGCGACGTTCGAAGGCACCACCCACCACCGGACGGACGAGACGTCGTTCTCGACCCACCACGCGTGGTTCGCCCCCGACCTGCTCCCGGTGTCCGACCACTACCCGCCCGAAACGCTCCGGCCGAGGGAACCGGCGCCGGAGGACCAGCGGTCGGCGCCGAGCCCCCGCCGCCAAGCGGCGTTGTTCGACTGGTGGGAACGCGTCTTCGACTACACCCGCCTGCGGGAAGCCACCGAACGAGCACTCGAACGGCCGCCCTGGCTGCTGTTCGCGGACGCCCTCGAACAGCAGCCGGACGATCCGGGCGAGCTGCTGCGGCACCTCGGCGTCGACCTCCGGCACGCGCCCCTGGTCCTCAACTACTTCGCCCCGGACAGCACCCCGCCGATCCATTCGGTCGGCCTGCCGGGCAGCGCCGAGCTCGCGGACGAACGCTGGGCCGTGCGCATCCGGCACGCCGAGAGCTGGGTCCGCCGGCTGCGCCGGCACTTCCTCCCGGCGGACATCTCACTCGCCCGGCCCGCGTTGTGGGCCGCCGACGACCCGTCGGCCGAGGTGGACGCCCCACCGCTGGTCTCCCCGCCGCGGTCCGGCAACGCCGACCTGACCCGGTTCGTGCAGGACGGCTGCCTCGAACGCGGCGAGCCCCGCCGCTACGAAAACCTCGAGCGGCTCGACGACGGGCTGCGGGAACGAGCACGCGAAGCACTCCTGGCCTACCTCTGCGGAATGCGCCGGGTGCCGCTCCCCTGGGCGCCCGCCCGGTTCGCCACCGAGCCGCGGGACCTGTCCGACCTGCTGCTGCAGGACGTCCAGTGCGGGATCACCCAGCGAGTCACCCGGATCGAGGACGCCGTCACCGCCGTGCAGGCGTTCGTGCAGCGGGCCCGGCTCGGGCTCGAACCGGGGTTCGCCGTGACGCCCCGGTTCGCCGCGGTGTGGGAGCACCGGTTCGGCACGTTCCGCACCTGGGTGGCGGCGCGCCGGCGCGAGGTCTACCGGGAGAACTGGATCGAGTGGGACGACCTGCGGACCGCACGGCGCTCGGAGGCGTTCCGGTTCCTCGAAGACGAGCTGCGCCGGACCGCGCTGACCGTGCCCGTCCCCGGCGGCCTCGAGTGGTGGCCGAAGACCGCCGCGCACCGGCCGCCCGGCCATCCCGGGCTGCCGGCCCGGCAGGTACCGGAACCGGCCGGGATCCGGCTCGAGCGGTCCGCGCCGGACGGGCTCGGCCTGCTCGGCACGCCCGAGCGCGTCGCGAGGCCGTCGTGGCTCGCCCCGGTGTCGTTCCTGCTCGACGGGCAGAACGGCGGCAACGACGGTCCCGACGGCCCCAGGATCACCACCCGGCGCAAGACCGCGGCCGTGCGCAAGAAGGCGCTCACAACCACCAAAGCGTCCGAAGTGGACGTTCTGGCGGAGCCAGGACTTCCGTTGTGGTTGCGCGCCGCGGAAGGGCTCGGCTCGGGCTTCGTGCGGCTCGCCGCCGCCGGGCTGCCGACGGCGGCAGCCCGGTTCGCCCCGCGCCCCGGCGGCCACGACGACGTGCCACCGGAGGTCGACGAGTACTACTTCTGGGTCGCCGGCTCCGGGTTCTTCGCCGCCGCGGACGCCGAGCAGAACGCGGACGCCGGGGCCGTGGCGCCCGGCGACCAGGGCCACACCGACGAGCAGACGTCCGACTGGCACCGCCCCGGCAAGGTGCCCGGACTGCTGAACTGGGACCCGGAACCGCAGGTGCACCTGTACTGGTCCCGGTTCCACCACGGCGAGTTCGAACCGCCGCGGCGCTCGGCGGAAGGGCTGGCCGTCGCCGGCGGGCCGCTGCGGCTGAAGTTCGACGGCCGCACCGGCGACTCACTGCGGTTCGAGGTCACCGACCTGACCGGCACGACCAACGCCGGAACGACGCCGGACGGCTACGGCGACTACGCCGGCGCGCCACCGCCCGGCTTCCGCTACGACCTGGCGGCGGACTCCGCGGTGGTCCTGCCGCTGGTGGCGAAACCGTCGTCCGTCCCGGCGCCGCAGTTCGGGCTGGCCGCCTACCCGTTCTTCGCCTACGTCTCGCCGGGTGCGCCGCTGCTGCCGCCGTCGGTGCACGCCGTGGCCTCCGCCGTGGCGAAGACCCTGCGCACGCACAACGGGTTCGAGGCCGCGCTGCGGTGGTACGAGCTGGCCTACCCGCCCCTGGCGCGGGACAACGCCTGGACACCGGACGAGGACGACGCCAAGGCACGCGACCGCGCCGTGCTGCTCGACTACCTGGAGACGCTCCTGCAGTGGGGCGAAACCCTGCTGTGCCGCGACTCCGCGGAGGCGAGCAGGCAGGCGGCCGTCGTGTTCGACTCGCTGCGCCGGCTGCTCGGCGCCGGCCCACGGCTGGTGGAGGACCACGACGACGGCGGCGACCCGCAGCAGGTCGCAACCTTCGTCCCGGCACGAGCGCCACTCAACCCGAGGCTCGCCTCGCTGTACGAACGGTCCGCGGACCGGCTCGCGCTCGTGCGGAACGCGCTCGACGGCCGCCGCCTCCGCGGCCGGACCCAGCGATCGGACGCCGAGTTCTGGGGCGATGCCCCGCTGCGGGACAGCGAGCACTGCGACGGCGACTGCCCGTGCTGCGCCACGCCGTACCGGTTCGGCTACCTGATCGGCAAGGCCGTCGAGCTGGCGAACGAAGTACGCGGTCTCGGCGCCGCACTGCTCTCGGCGTACGAGAAGGGTGACGCCGAAGCCCTCGCCGCCCTGCACGCCACCCACGAGCGCCAGCTGCTCGAACTGGCGCTGCAGACCCGCCGGTTCCAATGGCGGGAAGCGGACTGGCAGGTCCAGGCGCTGAACAAGACCAAGGACGGCGCGCTGACCCGGCTGCGGTACTTCCAGCAGCTCATCGCGCGAGGACTCAACGCGGGCGAGACCGGGTACGAAGCCCTGACCGGCGTTTCCATGGTCTCGCGCACGGCGGGCAACGTGTCGGAGGCCATCGCCCAGGGCATCGGGCTCATCCCCGACATCCACATCGGCGTCGCCGGGCTCGGGCCGCTGGAAGCCAACCAGCTGCCGATCGGCACGAAGCTGGCGAACGCGACGTTCGCCACCGCGGCGCGGATCATGAACGCGCTCGCCGACATCGCCGGCACCGGCGCCGGCCTGAGCCTCACCGAGGCGGGCTGGCAGCGGCGGCTGGAGGACTGGCAGCACCAGCTCGACGTCACCACCATCGAGGTCCAGCAGATCGAGCGGCAGATCCTCGCCGCCGAACGCCACCGCGACTCGGCGCTGCGCGACCTGAACAGCCACCAGCGTCAGCTGGAGCACTCGGCGGAGGTGCAGGACTTCCTCCGCGGCAAGTTCACCAACGGCGAGCTGTACACCCACCTCCAGTCCGAGACGGCGGCCCTGCACCGCGAGCTGTACGAGCTGGCACTGCGGGCCTCCCGGCAGGCCCAGCGGGCGTTCAACAACGAGCGCGGGCACCTCGCCAGGGAGTTCCTGCCCGAACGCGGCTGGGACAGCCTGCACGAGGGGCTGCTGGCCGGCGACCGGCTCCACGTGGCGCTGCGGCAGATGGAGCTGGCCTACACCGACGCCAACTGCCGTGAATACGAGCTGACCAAGCACCTCTCGCTGCGGCTGGACTTCCCGGCGGCGTTCCTGCGCCTGCAGACCACCGGGGCGGCCGAGATCGAGCTGCCGGAGTGGCTGTTCGACCTCGACCACCCCGGCCACTACCTGCGCCGGATCAAGAACGTGACGCTGAGCATCCCGTGCGTCGTCGGCCCGTACGTCGGCGTCCACTGCCGGCTCACCCTGCTCAGCAGCACCACCCGGGTCGACCCGCGGCTGAGCGGGCCGGTGGCCGGCTGCTGCGGCGACCGGGAGTGCCGGTGCGGCGCGGGTTACCGCCCGGTCCCGGACGACCCGCGGCTGGTGCACGGCTTCGCCGCCACGGAGGCCATCGCGACCTCGAGCGGGCAGAACGACTCCGGGCTGTTCGAACTGGGCTTCCGGGACGAACGCTACCTGCCGTTCGAATTCTCCGGTGCGGTCAGCCGGTGGCGGCTCGAGCTGCCACCGGAGAACAACCGGTTCGACTTCGACACCCTCGCCGACGTCGTGCTGCACCTCAACTACACCGCCCGCGAAGGCGGCGACGTCCTGCGCAAGGCCGCGAACGACTGCGCGCAACGACACCTGCCCGGCGCCGGAGTGCGGCTGTTCGACGTCCGCCACGACTTCCCCGACGACTGGTACCGCCTGACCGGCGGCACCGACGGCGTGCTGCCGCTCGTGCTCGGTCGCGAGCACTTCCCGTTCCTGCCGGCCCACCGCCGGCTGCGGGTCACCCGGCTCGAGCTGTTCGCGGAGCTGGACCACCCCGGCGGCCGCGGCGAGCTGCCGGTCCGGTTCGTCGCCGCGGACGACCACGACCACGAGGACGGCCGGGCGTGCCGCTGCGCGGGTCGTGACATCCACTGCGTGACCAGTGCCGGCTGGCCGAGCCTGGTCCACGGGGACCTCGACGTCTCGCTCGAACCCGGACGCTCCCACCGAGCGGACCGCCCGCTGGGGGTCTTCCACTTCCCGGCCACCGACCTGCGGAAGGTGTTCCTGCTGTGCCACTACGAGCTGAGTGACACTTTCACCGGCCCGGCGTGACCCGGATGGGGAATGGCGGCCGGAAATCCGCGGTGCGATTCTTTGAAGATGAGCGGAAGACGGCGGCGGAGACCGGAGCCGGTTCCGGGACCGCCGCCGCAGCGCGAAACGGCCGTTCCGGAGGCGGGTCCGCAGGTTTTCCGGCATCCCGACCGGCTATCCCTGCCGGCCCTGCAGCGCGCGGCGGGCAATGCGGCCGTGAACCACCTCATGCGGGCCCACTCCGTGCAGCGAGTGGTCAAAAGAACGACGAACACGGACACGGCTCAGCCCGCGGAGGCGCCGACGGAGTTCACGGCCCGGATCGGTTCGGCGGAAACGGTTTCCCTGACGTGCGACCGCGGCGACACGGTCAAGGACCTGATCCGGTTTGCGGAGGCGAACACCGAAGCCATCCTCCCCACCTTTCGGGTATCCGTCGCGGATCGCGAAGTGCCGGAGACCGCGCCGCTCACCGCAGGCCACTATCGCGTCGAGATCGCCGAGGCGAACTGGGCCGACCTTGTGGAGGAAGCGGAGGGTGAAGGGGAAGGGGACCAGGCGCGCGATCCCGTGTTCCGCCTGCGGCTGCGCGGTCACACCTTCAGCGTGACCTGTGACCAGGGCAATACGATCGCCGATCTGAAGCAGTTCGTCGTGGCGCAAACCCGCGCGAAGCCCGCGACCGTCAAGGTGTTCAGTCCCGACGGCGCACCCGTCGATGACGCATCGACGCTGGTCGACGGCAAGACCTACGCCACGCGCTACCGGACCCGCCCGGCAAGGCACGCCGAAGCAGAAAAGGAGAGTGAACGCGCGAGCGATCGAGCGTCGGCGGATTTCCGGCTCTCGCCCGAGGTTGAAGAGGTGCTCGCTCGTGGTCGCTACGTCAATCAGGACAATCCGGAAATCGCCGAGTCGGTCGGCGAGCGGAATTCCCTTTTCCACTTCATCGGGGAAGAGCTCGCCTACACCTACAACCTCAAGACCTGCACGGCGATAACGCTCTACTGCGGCCAGGCCAAGCTCGCTTTTCTCGACCACATCGACGCCGGTGCGGACGTTGGACGGATCGCCGGCCAGGTCGAAAAGTTCCTGGCGGAGTTGCTGGAGGCGCGCGGAACCGACCGGGAAACGGTAGTGCAACAATTGACCGTGCAGATCTATCGTGCGCGCGGCGGGGAAGGCCCGGACAGTGCGTTCGAGGTGGCCGAGGAGGCCCTTCGTCGTGCCGGCATCAGTACCGTGAACGTCGACGAGGTGAGCGGGACCGATCTGATCGTGGTCGGCGGCGAGAAAGCACCTCGAAGACTCGAGCCGGGAGACGTCAACCTGCATGATCGGGTGGCGCTGCGCGCTTACCTCGAAGGCGATCTCGGCTGTACCGTCCTGGGAGAGAGCCTCCACCACTACCTCGACCGCAGTTGGCGTTATGCCCGGGATTACCCCGAGCTCCACCCGCTCCTCCGCGCAGCTTGCGACACGGCGGAATCGCGCGGAGACCGCAGCCTGGCCCGCGCTTTCTCCAGTGGGCTGCCCGAGCCCACCGGCGTCCGCTGGCACAATTCGACGACGTAGTCACCGGCCGCCGGGTGGCGGTCACGCGCACCAGCGTGACCGCCACCCGGCGCAGGGAGTCAGCCGCTGGTGCCCGGTGGGCGGGTGCACGCCGCCAGGACCGTGCCGCCCATCTTGATCCGGAGCTGGGTGGCCGTCGCCTCGCCGAACAGCTGGCCGGTCGGTGTCAGCGGTGGTGGGCCGGGGCAGAGGATCGTGCCGTTGTCACTGCGGTAGATGCCCAGTCCCGCCACCGTCGTGCCGGTGGGCGCGAACACGAAGAACGCGTCGCCGGTTCCCACGCTGAACTGGACGCCCGGTGAGCTCACCGCCGCCGAGGTGACCAGGACCGACAGGATCGGCCGCTCGGTGGGCGGGGTGGTGGTGAAGTCCACCAGCGACACCGAACGGGTGCCGCCGCCGGTCGGTGTCTCCAGGAACAGGACGTAGTTGTGGGTGCCGATGAACATGTACCTCGACACGCCGAGCGTCTGGTGGAACACCGACCCCGTCAGGCCGCTGGCGACCAGCCCCGAGGCCGACCTGGTCACGGTCCTATCGCCCATCGTCGTGCTCGGCGCCGACGACCAGGCCAGCGCGGCGCTGTTGTTGAACAGGCCGTTGGAAATCGTGATCGGGTTCGCGGCCAGCGCCGGCGTCACGGCCGCCACCAGGGCGGTCACGGCCGCGGACACCACCAGCGCCACGCGCCTCACTGGTGCGCCCAGGTGACCGCGAAGTTCTGGCCGTTGGTGCTGGTGTCGCCGGTCGTGGCGTAGGTGGTGGTCGTGTCCTGCTCCTGGATCTTGGTCCGCTGCCAGGTCGAGCTCGCGGTCATCGACCCGCTGTGGCCGGCGTTGTCGCTGCCGACCGAGTTGTTCATCAGGGCCCGGCCGTAGTTGGCGAGCGGGAAGAAGTCGCCGGACCCGAACCGGCCCACGTCCTCGACGACCCAGTCGGCGCTGCTGCGGGAGCAGGTCAGGGTGGCCGCGCACGTCTGGGTGGTGGTGAAGCTCGTGTGCTGGGTCGCGTCGGCGACGGTGATCGTGTACTGCGCGGTGGCCGCGTTGTAGGTGACGTCCGCGCTCACCGAGTCGCCGGCGTTGATGGTCAGCACCGGCTGGATCGCGTTGGTCGGGAACATCTCCCACCACAGCTCGTAGACCGGGGTGCCGTTGATGCACCGGGCCGAGCTGCCGCCCTGCTCGACCGTGCCGTTGGTCCACCCGTCGAACCCGACCCAGAACACCGCCCAGGCGTCCGACGCCGGGCAGGTGACCGGCCGCTGCGTCCACGAACCGTGCACGTGGGTGAAGGTGGCGGCGGGCGAGGACAGCGAGGTGATGGCGTAGCCGGCCCAGTTCCGCGAGGTCGCGTTGACCAGCGGACCGGCGACCGCGGGCGAGAAGCCGGTGTGCCGGGCCGCGCCGGCGTACCCCAGCGGTGCGCTCGCGGCGCCGGCGGCCGCCGTGGCCCCGGCGCCGAACACGGCCGCCACCGCCGCCAGGGCGGCCAGTGGCAGGATCCGTCGAAGTTTCATGGAGCCCCCTTGCCTTCGAAGATCGGCACCGGCATCGGCAGCCGGGCCCGCGCCGACTCTGCCAACGGGCGCTGAAACGGCACTGACGCGGCGCTGAAAACCGGTGGTCAGCCGGCCAGCAGCCGGACGGTGACCGCGGACTCCTCGAGCGCCGGATCCTGCCGCAGGATCGCGGTTTCGAGGTCACGCAGCCGCTGGTTGGGGTCGATGCCCAGGTTGTCGGCCAAGGCCGCGCGCAGCCGGCGGTACACCGACAGCGCGTCGGCCTGCCGGCCGGTCCGGTACAGCGCGAACATCAGCTGCGCGTGGACCTGTTCGTCGAACGGGCGGGCGCGGGCCAGCCGCTCCAGGTCGGGTTCGAGCTGCGCGTGCTCGCCGAGGGCGAGCCGGGCCCGGATCAGCGCCAGCTGCGCCCGCGTCCGCAGCCGCTCCAGGCCGGCGGCCTGTTCGTCCAGCCACCCCACCCCGCCGACGTCGACCAGCGAACGGTCCCGCCACAGGCCCAGCGCGGCCCGCAGCGTCGCGGCGCTCTCCGCCGGGTCCTCGCCCGACTCGCCCCGCTCGACCAGGTGCCGCGCCTCGGCCACGTCGGTCGTACCCGAACCGAGCAGGTAACCGGGCGAGCGGGCGACGATCGCGCCCCGGTTCCCGAGCAGGCGGCGGAGGGCGGACACGTGGCTTTGCAGGGTGTTCAGCGATGCCCCGCCCGCCTTGTCACCCCACACGGCTTCGATGAGCCGCCCGGTGCCGACGATGCCTTCGTCGTGCAGGCCGAGGACCGCGAGGACCGCTTTCCGCCGCAATCCCGGTATCGCCACCGGCGCACCGCCGACGACGGCGTCGACCGGGCCGAGGAGTCTGACGCGCACGTGCCCTCCCGTCCATCGCGGGGACTGGCCCGTCCCCCGCGTTGGACATTCCCATGCTCCGTCGACAATCGGTCGACAGTCACGGGTTGTCGAGCGTCAACGCCGTGCAGCGGACTCCCCCGCCGCCCTTGCGCAGCTGGGTCGTGTCGAGCTCCACCACCGTCAACCCGCGCTCGCGCAGCTCCGCCGCCAGCTTCGGCGCGCCCGCCGTCATCGTCACCGTCGTCCCGTCGCTGACCAGGTTGAGCGCGAAGCCGCTCGCCTCCTGCTCGCCCACCTCGATCAGCTCACGGCCCAAGCCGCGCAGGCGAGCCCGGCTCGGCTCGTCCAGTGCCTCCGGGTGGTAGGCCAGCAACTCGGGGCCGAGCACCGCCACCACCAGGTCCAGGTCGTACCAGCGGGGGCCGGTCGTGCGCAGCGGCACGATCTCGTAACCCAGGAAATCCGCCACGACGTCGTGCGCGCGGGGGTCCGTGCGCTGGCCGTGGCCCGCCAGCAGCAGGTTGCCGCACGCCAAGGCGTCGCCCTGGCCGCTGAACTCGTACGGGCTCTGGATCACCTCGAAACCGTTGCCGGAGAACCACTCGCGGTGGTACGGCGTCTCGGCCCGGCGCTCCGGTGGCAGGTTCGCCAGCACCGCACGGCGGCCGCGGACCACCGCCGCGTTGGCCGTGTAGACCATGTCCGGGCACTCCGGGGCCGAGGGCAGCAGCTCCACCTTGCGGCCCGCCGCCAGGTGGGCCCGCACCAGGGCGTCGTGCTCGGCCGCCGCGGCGGCCGGGTCCGGCTGGACCGCGGTGTCCATGTACGGGTTGATCACGTAGTCGACGCGGAAGTACCTGGCGTCGGACATCAGCAGAACCGTGTTCACGCCTGTCCTTCCATGCGACGCGGTCAGAAGGTGACCGGCACCCGCAGGTCGTGGCCCGCGGGGTCGAGGGTGAAGTGCTCGGAAACCGTGGCGCGGTACAGGCGGTAGATCGCCGCACCTTCGACGTCTTCGCGGTCCAGCGGCGGAACCCCGCGCGAAGCCGACGGGCCGTTGTACACCTCGATACCGGCCGTGAGGTCGTCGCCCGACAGCTCCTCGCCGACGGCCTTCAGGAACACCGCCCGGCCCTGGTACACCGGCACCCGGGAATCGAAGATCACGATGCTCAGGCCGGAGCGGACCGCCAGGTTGCGCGAGTGCGCCGTGTCGGTCTTCGACGCCCAGTAGAACTCGCCGTAGGTGTCCGAGGCGACGTAGTACACCGGCGACACCCACGGCGTCCCCGACTCGTCCGCCGTGCCCAGCGTCATGTACAGGTTGGTGTCGACGACGTCCTTCGCGACGGTGGTCAGTTCGGCAGTGCGGTCCACGAGGTCCCTTCCGTTCGCCGTCACGCGGCGGCTTTCACGTCGGCCGGTGCGCCGGCCGGCTCCGCCCCGCGCCGCTCGCGCACCGACCAGCGGCCGGTGAACAGCAGGCCGGCGCCGGCGACGAGGAACAGCCCGCCGAGCAGGAGCCACCCGGCCACGCCCCAGCCGCTGAGCAACGCGGTCAGCAGGCCGGGCGCGAGCATCATGGCAGTCCCCTCGCCCAGCCCGTACATGCCCTGGTACTCGCCGTGGGCCTCGTCCTTCGTCATCCCCACCGAAAGCCCGTAGCCGCTGCCGAGCACGAACAGCTCGCCCACCGTGTGCACCGCGGCTCCCGCGAACAGCAGCGCGATCACCACGAACCCGGTCCCGCCGTCCGTCGTCGCGTAGACCACGCAGGACAGCGCGAGCACCACGCCGGAGACGACCGCGAGCCGGCTCGCGCTCGGCACGGTCGCCGCCGCCTGGGTGAACCGGTTGAGCAGCAGCACGATCACGATGCCGTTGAACACCATCAGCGCGCCCATCGTCCACGGCGGCGCGTGCGTGTGCGTGGTCAACCAGACCGGCAGCCCCGAGTCGTAGACGCCCCAGTTCAGCGCCAGCACCCCGCTCAGCGCCGTCAGCACGAGGAACGGCCGGTCGCGCAGCACCAGCACCTTGCGCGTGACCCGGCGCTCGCGCAGCGACTCCACGTGCGGCACCCGCAGCAGCAGGAGCGCGAAGGCCAGGTTCGTCCCCCCGCAGAGCAGCACCATCGCGAGGTAGGCGGGCTGGGTGTCGAAGAAGAGGATCACCCCGCCGATCAGGGAGCCGACGACCGCGCCCGACTCCTTCATGACGTGGGTGTTCGACAGCGCCTTCAACCGCTCCGGCCCGGTCGTCAGGCCCGAGATGACGGCGATCCGGATGCCCGGCGCCGCGCGCTCGACCATCACGACCACGCACGTCACCAGCATGACCGCCCAGAACCCGCCGACGAGGGCCAGCGAAAGGATCGCCAGGCCCCGCACCAGCGTGAGGCCGAAGAGCACCTCGCGCGGGCCGACCCGGTCGGCGAGGTAGCCGAACGGCATCCCGGCCACCATGCCCACCACCCCGGCGGCGGTGATGCCGAACCCGAACTGGGCCGGCGAAAGGCCGATCGAGCGCAGGTAGAACATCGCCCAGCACGCGTACCAGGCGCCCTTGCCGACCGAAAGGACCAGGGTCGCGACGTAGATCGGGCCGATCGGGGCGCGCCAGAAGTCCGGCCGGGCCCAGCCGGGCCGGCGCCGCCACCGGACCTTCTGCTCTTCGAGCGCGTCCACGTCCACCCCTTCTCGCGCGTGCGGTCCTGCCAGCCTCGTGCCGCCGCGGGTCCATGGTCATCTCCGGTCGTGCTGGGTCCGGCATCCGGCCGAGCCCGCGATCCGCACTCCGGAAGAGGACCTCCACGACAGCCGGTGGAGAGGATCACCCCGTCGGGGGAAGAAGCGACTGGGGGAAGGACACAGGCTGTGAACGAACGGCAAGGTGCGGACCGCGCCGGCGGTGCCGAACCGGTCCACGAACTCGTCGCGCGCCGGGCCCGGCTCACCCCCGGTGCGCCCGCCCTCACCTGCGCCGACGGCACCCTCTCCTACGGCCAGCTCGACGAACGCGCCAACCGCTTCGCCCACCACCTGCGCTCCCTCGGCACCGGCCGGGACGTCGTCGTCGCGATCCACCTCCCCCGCGGCCTCGACCACTACGTGGCCCTGCTCGGCGTGCTCAAGGCCGGCGGCGCGGCGCTGCCGCTGGACACCGGCTACCCCGCCGCCCGCCTGCGCTACATGCTCGGCGACAGCGGCGCGCGCGTCCTGGTGACCCGCGGTCCGGCGCCGGCCGACGGGGACTGGGCCGTCGTCGACCCGGACACCGACGCCGCCCGCATCGCCGCCCACCCCGCCACGCCGCCGTCCGGTCGAGCCGCGCCAGGCGACCTGGCCTACCTCATGTACACCTCCGCCTCGACCGGCGCACCCAAGGGAGTCCAGCTCGAACACGGCGGCATCACCAACCTCTGCCGTCAGCACGCGGCCGCGCTGAACCTGACCGCCGCCGACCGCGGGTCGCTCGCCGCGCCGCTGAGCTTCGACGCCTCGATCCTCGACCTGTGGCCGCTGCTGAGCGTGGGCGGGCACGGCGTCGCGGTGTCCGACGAAGACCGGGCGGACCCCGAACGGCTGGTGAAAGCGTTGCGGGACAACGAGATCACGCTCTGCTTCCTCACCACGGCCCTGGCCGAGATCTTCCTCGCGCAGCCGGACCTGGAGACCCTTTCGCTGCGGTACCTGGTGACCGGCGGCGAAGCGCTGCGGCGGCGGCCCCGGCCCGGGCTGCCCTTCCGGCTGCTCAACATCTACGGCCCCACCGAAACCACGGTCTACGTCACCTCCGCGGTGGTCGCCGACTCGGCGACCGAAGACGGCCCGATCCCGATCGGGCGTCCCCTCGGCGGGGTCGACGTGCGGCTGCTGGACACCCGCGGCGAGCCCGTGCCCGACGGCGAGGCCGGCGAAGTGGTCGTCGCGAGCGCCGGTGTCGCCCGCGGCTACCGCGGGCAACCCGAGCTCACCGCCCGGCGGTTCGGCGTGGACGGCAACCGGCGGACCTACCGCACCGGTGACCTCGCCCGGCGGACGGCGCAGGGTGACTTCGAGTTCCTCGGCCGCGTCGACCGGCAGGTGAAGATCCGCGGGCACCGCATCGAACCCGACGAGATCGAGCGCGTCCTGCTGCGGCACCCGCAGGTCCGCCAGGCCGCGGTGATCGCGGTGCGGCCGTCGCCGGAGACCGCGCAGCTCGTGGCCTACGTCGAGCCCGGCCGGGCACCGGCCGCGGGCTGGACCGCCCCGCCCGAGCCCGCCGGGGACGAGGTCGCCACGGTGGCCGCGATCCGCGCGCTGGCCCCGGATTCCCTGCTCGAAATCGGCCCGGGAGTCGCCGGACTCGCCGAAGCGGCCCGCACGCACGTCCGCGCCGGGTCGGTCGACCAGGCGACGGGCGGCCCCTTCGACGTCGTCCTCATCGACGCCCACGCCGCGGGCCTCGGCTCGGCGGCCGACGTGCTCGCCGCCATCACCACCGCGGCGGACCTGGCCGGCGTGGTCGTCGTCAGCGGCGTGCGGTCACTGCCGTTGCTGCCCGCCGCCCACTGCGCCACCGAACTCGCGGCGGCCGCGGACGACACGACCGCGCACGAGCTGCGCTGGCGGGTGCTCGGCCGGCTCGCCGCGGACCCGGCGCCGGCGATCCACCCGGCCGCCTTCGCCGCGCTGGACGCCGAGATCGTGCCCCGCTTCGACCGGTCCGCGCCGGGCCGGTTCGACGTGATCGTCCGGACCGGCGAGGCGGCGCCGGAACCCGCCTGGCTGGACTGGGCGGCCGACGGGGTGGACCTGCCGTCGATCAGGGCGGCGCTGCGCACCGGCGGACACCGCGTGTTCGGCGTCCGGGCCGTGCCGCACGCCGAAGTCGCCGCGTGGGCCGCCGCCTGGGCCGCGGCCCAGGGCGACGCGACAGCCGGGGAACTGCGGACGCGACCCGGCACGCCGTCGCCGATCGACCTGCGGGCCCTGTGCATCGGGCTGCCCTACCGGCTGCGGCTCAGCTGGGCCGCCGGCCACCCCGGCGGTGCCCTCGACGCGGTGTGGCTGCACGAATCGGTGCCGGCCACCGCCCGCATCCCGTGGCCCGCCGCCATCGGCGTCCCGGACGTGCCGGAGAACCGCGCACCGGACGAGCGGGCGACCGAGGCCCTGCGGCAGGAGCTGCGGGACGCGCTGGCCGAACGGTTCGTCCCGCACGAGATGCCGGACCTGTTCGTCGTGCTCGACCGGCTCCCGCTGACCCCGGTGGGCAAGGTCGACCGCGACGCCCTGCCGCCGCCGCACTGGCTGGGCGGCGGCCGGGCGCCCTCGGCCGCGCCGCGAACCCCCGCCGAAGAGGCGGTCACCCGGCTCGCCGAAGAGGTCCTCGGCCGCGCCGGCGTCGGCCGCGACGACGACCTCCGCTCGTTCGGCGCGCACTCGCTCACGCTGGCGCAGCTGTCCGCGCGGCTCCTGCGCCACTTCGGCGTCCGGGTCCCGGTGCGGGACCTGCTCGCCGCACCCACCGTCGGGGCGATCGCCGCGCGCGTGGACACCACCGACCGGCGGGAGGCGGCCTGATGGCAGCGCCCTTGTCCTTCGCCCAGCAGCGCCTGTGGTTCCTCGACCAGCTGCACCCCGGCGCCACCGGCTACAACATCCCCTCCGCCCACCGCATCCGCGGCCCCCTGGACGACGGCCTGCTCGCCGCCGCGCTGACCGAGGTCGTCCGGCGGCACGAGGTCGTCCGCTCGGTCGTCGCCGAAGGCCCCGGCGGGCAACCGGAGTTGCGGACCCGGCCCCCGGAGCCGGTCAAGCTGCCGGTCACGCTGGTCGACGGCGACACCGTGGACCGGCGGCTGGCGCAGGCGGCCGACCTGGCCAGGGCCCACGTGCTCCGGCCGTTCGACCTGCGCCACGGCCCGCTGCTGCGCGCGGAGCTGTTCCGGATCGGCGACGACGACCACGTCCTGCTGGTCTGCCTGCACCACCTGGTCGCCGACCAGTGGACGCTGTCGCTGCTGCTGCGCGAGCTGTCCGAGTTGTACCCGGCCTTCCTGCTCGGCTTCGGCTCGCCGCTGCCCGCACCCGCCGTCCAGTACGCCGACTTCACGCGCTGGCAGCGGGAAACCCTCACCGACGCCGCGCTGGAACCCCAGCTGCGGCACTGGCGCGAGCAGCTCGCCGGCTTCGAACCCCTGGAACTGCTCACCGACCGGCCCCGCCCGCCCGTGCAGGGCTGGGACGGCGCCCGCGTCCGCCGCCGGATCCCCGGCCGGGTCCTCACCGCGGTCCGGGAGGTGGCCGCGCAGCACGACGTGACGCTGTTCGCGGCCGTGGCCGCCGGGCTGGCGGCGGTGCTGGCCCGCCACACCGGCCAGGGCGAGGTCGTGTTCGGCGCCGCCATCGCCCACCGCGACCGGCCCGAGTTCGAAGACCTCCTCGGGTTCTTCGTCAACACCGTCGTGCTGCGCACCGACCTGGCCGGCGACCCGGGTTTCGGCGAGCTGCTGGCCCGCGTCCAGGAAACCGCGTTGCGCGCCCAGGAAAACCAGGACCTGCCGATCGAACGGCTCGCCGACCTCGCCGGCCCCGACCGCGACCTGAGCCGGCCGCCGCTGGTCAACGTCGTGCTGTCGTTCCTCAACACCCCCGCCGACCCGCTGCGGATCCCGGGCTCGGCGGTCACCGAATTCGTGTTCGACCCCGGTGTCGTCAAGTTCGAACTCGACTTCGTGGTGTCCGAAGCGGACGGTGAGCTGGTCGTCGACGTCGACTACCGCCGGGACCTGTTCGAGCGGGACACCGTCGAAAGCCTGCTGCGGCACCTCGAGCGGATCCTCGACGGCGCGGCCGCGGACCCGGCCACGCCGGTGGCGTCCCTCGCCGTGCTGTCCCCCGCCGAGGAAAGCCGGCTGCTGGCGTGGGGCAACGCCGCCGAGCCGCTGGACACGCCGGGCAAGACCGTGCCGGAGTTGTTCGCCGAGCAGGTCGCCCGGCGGCCGGACGCCCCCGCCGTGCGGTCCGGCACCGAAGTGCTGACCTACGCCGAACTCGACGTGCGGGCCGGGCGGGTCGCCGACGCCGTGCTGGCCCACGCGGACGGGCGGCCGCTGTGCGTGGGTGTCTGCCTGGACCGCTCGATCGACCAGGTCGCCGCCCTGCTCGGCATCCTCCGCGCCGGCGGGCACTACCTGCCGCTGGACCCCGGCTACCCGGCCGATCGGCTCGGGTACCTGCTCGGCGACGCCGCCGCCACCGTCGTGGTGACCAGCGCCGCGTTCGCCGGCCGGACCGCGGGCTGGGCCGGGCCGACGGTGTTCGTGGAGGACACGCCCGCCGTCAGCCCGCGTCCCGCCGCCCCCGTACCCGGCCCCGAAGACCTGGCGTACGTCATGTACACCTCCGGGTCCACCGGACGGCCCAAGGGCGTGCGCGTGCCGCACCGCGCGGTGGTGCGGCTGGTGCACGAAACCGACTACGTGCGCATCGGGCCGGGTGACCGCGTCGCCCACAGCAGCAGCATCTCCTTCGACGCCGCCACCTTCGAGATCTGGGGCGCGCTGCTCACCGGCGCCGAACTGGTCATCCTGCCCCGGGAAACCGTCGTCGAGCCCGCGGCGCTGGCCCACGAGCTGCGCGCGCGGGGCGTGTCCGTGCTGTGGATGACGTCGTCGCTGTTCAACCACACCGTCGGCGAAGTCCCGGACGCCGTCGCCGGGATCGGCACCGTGCTCGTCGGCGGCGAAGCGCTCGACCCCGCCGTCATCCGCGGGGTGCTGTCCGCGGGCAACGCGCCCCAGCGCCTGCTCAACGGGTACGGGCCCACCGAGAACACCACGTTCAGCACCACCCACCTCGTCACCGAGGTGCCCGGCGACGCCGTGTCCGTCCCGATCGGACGGCCGATCCGCGGCACCCGCTGCTACGTCACCGATGCCGGGCTCGGCCTCGTGCCGGTGGGCGTGCCCGGCGAACTCTGCGTCGCCGGGCTGGGCCTGGCCCACGGGTACGTCGGCGCGCCGGAGCTCACGGCGGACCGGTTCGTCCCCGGCCCCCACGGCGACCTGCTCTACCGCACCGGCGACCTGGTCCGCTGGCGGCCGGACGGGACGCTGGAGTTCCTCGGGCGGCGCGACGACCAGGTCAAGGTGCGCGGCTACCGCGTCGAACCCGGCGAGATCGAGGCGCGGCTGACCGGCTGCCCCGGCGTACGTGCCGCGCTCGTGCTGGTCCGGCCGGGCGACGACGGCGGACGGCTGGTCGCCTACGTCGTCGCCGACGGCGACCCCGCCACGCTGTCCACAGAGGACATCAAGACGCAGCTGGCCGGGACGCTGCCCGGTTACATGGTGCCCGGCGACATCGTGGCGCTCGACCAGTTCCCGTTGAACGCCAACGGGAAAGTGGACCGGGCCCGGCTGCCGGAACCCGGCCCGGCCGGCCGCGGAGCCGGGTACGTGGCCCCGCGCACCGAACTGGAGACGACCGTCTGCCGGGTCTGGGCCGAGCTGCTCGGCGCCGAGGTCGGTGTCACCGGGAACTTCTTCCACCTGGGCGGCACCTCGCTGCTCGCCACCCGTGCGGTCGGCCGCCTGCGCCGGGAGCTCGGCGTGCGGATCAGCGTGCGGACGTTGTTCGACCATCCCACGGCCGGCGAGTTCGCCGCCGCCGTGGCAGAACCCAAGGGGACGCGCACATGAGCGGGAACGCGGCAAACCACCCCGTGCCGGCGGCGAGCGTCCAGGAGCGGATGTGGTTCGCCGAACGGCTGGAACCCGGTGACGGGCTCTACAACATGCCCTTCGCCTGGCGGGTGCACGGCACCCTCTCGGCCGAGGCCCTGGAACGGGCCATCGCGGTGGTCGTCGAACGGCACGAGATCCTGCGCACCGCGTTCGCCGAACAGGACGGCCGGCTCTACCAGCACGTCGGGGCACCGTGGACGCCCGCCATCGAACGCCTCGACCTGCGCGGTGCGCCCGACGCCGAGCACCGGCTGGCGGAGTGGCTGCGGGAGGCCGCGCGCCGCACGTTCGACCTCGGGCAGGCCCGCCTGCTGCGGGTCGGGCTCGCCGACCTCGACGACAACCAGCAGGTGCTGTTCCTGTGCGTCCACCACATCGTGTGGGACGCCACCTCGACCCGGCTGTTCCTGCGCGAACTGAAGGACTGCTACGACGCCTTCGCCGTGGAAGCCGGGCCACCCGCGGAAACCGTGTGGGTCGAGCAGGCCCTGCCGCTGCCGGTGCAGTTCCTCGGGCAGGCCGCCCGCACGCCGGGCAAGACCGCGCTGGTCTTCGACGGCACGTCTCTCAGCTACGCCGAACTCGGCCGGCGGGCCCGTGCGGTCGCCGGCTACCTGACCGGGCGCGGCCTCGGCCGCGGCGACCTGGTCGGGGTGTACCTCGACCGCTCCGCCGATCTGGTGCCCGTGCTGCTCGGCGTGCTGCTGTCCGGCGCGGCCTACGTGCCGCTGGACCCGATCTACCCGCCGCAGCGCATCGCCGGGATGCTCGAAGACGCCCAGGCGGCCCTGCTCATCGCCGGCGGGGAGCTGCCGGCGGAGATCGCCGCGACCGGCGTCGAAACGGCCGCTCTCGACACCGTGCTCGCCGCCGCCCCGCTCGCCGGCGGCGCCGCGGTGACCGGCGACGACATCGCCTACGTCATCTACACCTCCGGCTCGACCGGGCGGCCCAAGGGTGTCCGCGTCACCCACCGCGGCCTGGCGAACCTGCTGCGGTCCATGGCCGCCAAGCCCGGGTTCGGCGACCAGGACACGATGCTGGCCCTGACCACCGCCTGCTTCGACATCGCCGCGCTCGAGCTGTTCCTGCCGCTGATCACCGGCGGCACGGTCGAGGTCGCCCCGGCGGAGATCGCCCGCGACGGCGAGCTGCTCGGCCGGCACCTGGCCCGCACGCGCCCCACCCACCTGCAGGCCACGCCGGCCACCTGGCGGATGCTGCTCGCCGCGGGCTGGCCCGGCGACCCGGAGCTGACCGTCCTCTGCGGCGGCGAAGCGCTGCCCCGCGTGCTGGCCGACGAGCTGCTCCCGCGCGCCCGCGTGGTGTGGAACCTCTACGGGCCCACGGAAACGACCATCTGGTCGACCGCGGGCCGGGTGACGGCCGGCCCGATCACCCTCGGCGAGCCCGTCACCAACACCACCCTCAGCATCCTCGACGAGGCCATGCGGCCGGTGCCGCCCGGCGAACCGGGCGAGCTGTGGATCGGCGGCGACGGCGTCGCGGCCGGGTACCTGCGCCGCCCGGAGCTGACCGCCGAGCGGTTCCGCCCCGACCCGGCCGACCCGGCGCGCGGCGTGCTCTACCGCACCGGCGACCTGGTGCGGCTGCTGCCCGGCGGGCAGCTGGAGTACGTCAACCGCGTCGACAACCAGATCAAGCTGCACGGGTTCCGGATCGAGCCCGGCGAGATCGAGTCGCTGCTGCGCGGCCGCCCCGAGATCGCCGACGCGGTCGTGCTGCTCGACGGCGACAAGCTGGCCGCCTACCTCGACTGCGCGGGGCCGCCGCCGTCGGTGGCCAGCCTGCGGGCCTTCCTCGGCAGCCACCTGCCCGAGTACATGATCCCGGCCGCGTTCCTCGTCGTGGAAGAATTCCCGTTGACGGGCAACGGAAAGGTCGACCGGCGGGCGCTGGCCGAGCTGGGCGGGCAGCTGCCCGCCGGGCCGCGCGCCGAACCCGCGACGCCGACCGAGCGCCTGCTCACCGGGATCTTCGCCGACGTGCTCGGCTGCCCCGAACCCGGCGTCGACGACTCCTTCCTGGAGCTCGGCGGGCACTCCCTGATGCTGGCGCAGCTCACCGGCGAAATCGCCGCCCGCACCGGGATCTCGCTCTCGATCGCCGACGTCTACCAGCTGGCCCGGCCGCGCGAGCTGGCCGCGCACCTCGACTCGCTCGCCGGCACGGCCACCACCGGACCGGCCGAGCCGGCTCAGGCGGGCACCCCGGCCTCCAGCATGCAGGAACAGATGTGGCTGGCCGAGCAGATGGTCGCCGCCGGCCCGTCCTACAACGTCCCGCTCACCTGGCGGATCACCGGCGAGCTCGACCCCGCCGCGCTGCAGGCCGCCCTCGGCGCGCTCACCGAACGCCACGAGATCCTGCGCGCGGCGTTCCGCCAGCGGCAAGGCCGGCTGCGGCAGATCGTCACCGACCCGTGGGTACCCGAGCTGGCGCGGACCGACCTGCGCGAGAGGCCCGGGGCCGACGCCGGCGCGGTGGTCGACGCGCTCGTCGACCAGGAAGCGGAGACGGCGTTCGACCTCGGATCCGGGCGCCCGCTGCGCGCGCACCTGGTCACCCTCGCCCCCGGCGAGCACGTGCTGCTGCTGTGCCTGCACCACATCGTGTTCGACGCGCAGTCGCTGCCGGTGCTCCAGCGCGATCTCGACCACGCCTACCGGCGCGCCCTCGGGCTCGCGGCGCCGGACCTGCCCGCGCCGGTGCAGTTCGCCGAAGTGACGCAGCGGCAGCGCGACGAGCTCGAATCCGCCGACGGCGAAGACGTCCTCGGCTACTGGACCGAACGCCTCACCGGCGCGCCCGAGACGCTCGACCTCGGCACGCCGCCCCGGCAGACCGGACCGCACGGCGCCGTCCCCGTCCCGTTCTCCCCGGACTTCGCCGAACGCGCCGCCGCCCTCTGCGACGAGCACCGCGTGAGCTGGTACATGGTCGCGGTCGCGGCGGTCTCGGCCTGGCTGCACCGCACGGCGAACAGCGACGACATCACCTTCGGGCTGCCGGTGGCCAACCGGGAGGACGAGGACCTGGAGGACGTGCTCGGCCCGTGCCTCAACACCGTCGTGCTGCGGTCGCAGGCGACGCCGGGCACGACGTTCGGTGAGCTGCTCGGCGAAGTCCGCGACGCGATGCTGGACGCCTTCGAGTACCAGGCGGCGCCGCTGCCCGCCGTGCTGAAGCAGCTCGACCCGCAACGACGGCACGGGCACACCCCGTTCCTCGACGTCATGCTCAACCTCGTCACCGGCGAAAGCACCGGGCACGCACTGGGGCCGGCCACGATGACGCCGCGGCCGTTCGACCGGTGGGAGCACGAGACGAAGTTCGGGCTCACCGTCACCTTCGTCGAGGAGACCGGGAAGCTCAGCGCCGTCCTGTCCTACCGCGGCGACCGGCACCCCGCGGCGCGGGTCCAGCGCCTGGCCGACGGTCTCGGCCGGGTGCTGGACGGGATCGGCGACCTCGCCGGCCGCCCGCTCGCCGAAATCCTCCCGTCGGGCCGGGCGCAGTTCCGCGACTTCGCCCTGTCCCAGGCCGACGAACGCGCGAGTGCGCCCGGTAAGGCGGCCCTGGACCGGTGGACGCGGCGGCTCGACGGCGCGCCGGCGTTCCCCGCGCTCACGCCGCCGCTGCGGCAGGCGCAGCCGGGGTCGGTGCCGATCCCGCTGTCCCCCGCCGCACTGCAGCAGCTGCGCCGCCTGCGGGCCGAACAGCGGATGTCGTGCTCGTGGTTCATGGTCGCCGCCACCGCGCTCGCCGCGCTGCTGCACCGGTGGACCGGGCAGGACGAAGTCACCTTCGGCTTCCCGGTGGCCAACCGCGACGAGTTCCCCGACCTGCTCGGCCCGTGCCTCAACACCGTCGTGCTGCGGTCCGAATGCGACGACGAGACCACCGTCCTCGGGCTGCTGCACACCGTGCGGGAAACCGCGCTGGCGGCGTTCGACGACCAGCGCGTGCCGTTCGAGGACGTCGTCGACGGGCTGCGGCCGCCGCGGCGGCCGGGCTGGACGCCGTATGCGGACGTGACGCTGGCCGCGACGGCCGTGGGCCGGGTGCGCACCGAGCTCGGCGGCGCCGCCCTGACGCCGCTCGAACTGGACCACACCGGCGCCGGGTACGCCGCCAAGCTGGGCCTCACCGTCGGCTTCGAGGAGAGCAACGGCCGGCTCCACGGCACGATCCTCTACCGCGGCGACCGGATCACCGACGGCGAAGCCCACCGGATGGCCGCCTGGATCGGCCGGTTCGTCGACACCTTCGCCGAGATCGTGCACCAGCCGGTGCGCACGCTGGACCTGCTCGGCGCCGGTGAGCTGGCCGAACTGGCCGGGTTCGAGCAGACCGCGCCGGCCGGGGAAGCGACGACGGTGCCCGCGCTGTTCGCCGCGCAACTCGCCGCCCGGCCGGACGCCCCGGCCATCCGCACCGGCCGCGGCGTGCTCAGCTACGCCGCCCTCGACCGGCGCGCCGAGGCCCTCGCCTCGGTGCTGCGGGCGAACGCCACCGGCGACCGCCCGGTGGCCGCGCTGGTGCTGCCCCGCGGCGCC
This sequence comes from Amycolatopsis vancoresmycina, assembly GCF_000716785.1. Taxonomy (GTDB): domain Bacteria; phylum Actinomycetota; class Actinomycetes; order Mycobacteriales; family Pseudonocardiaceae; genus Amycolatopsis; species Amycolatopsis vancoresmycina. Next base: position 539,101 of record NZ_JNYY01000001.1, on the reverse strand, counting down.
GACCTCGTCGTGGCCATGCTGGCCGCGTGGAAGGCCGGGTTCGTCTACAGCCCGCTGGACCCGGCGTACCCGGAAGGGCGGATCCGGTTCATCCTCGAAGACCTCGGCGCGTGCGCGGTGGTGACCGACTCGCCCGCCGACGTCGCCGGTGCCGTCCCGCCGGGCACCACGGTGGTCGACGTCGGCAAGGTTCCCGAGGTCACCGCCCGCGCGGAGGCGGCCCTGCCGGACCCGGACTCGACCGCCTACGTGCTCTACACCTCGGGCACCACGGGCGAGCCCAAGGGCGTCGCCTACAGCCACGCCAGCCTGGCCCACGTCACCCGGTGGCACGTCGACACCTTCGGCGTCCGGCCCGGCGACCGCGTCAGCCAGATCCACAGCGTCGCCTTCGACATGACCGAGTACGAGGTCTGGCCCGCCCTCTGCGGCGGCGCCGAGCTGCTGCCCTACGAACGTCCCGTCGTCGTGCCGGAGCTGCTCGCCTGGCTGGGCGAACAGGACGTGACGATGTTCTTCACGCCGACGCCGCTGGCCGAGGCGCTGTGGACCACGGGCACCGCGCCCGCGTCGCTGCGGTGGCTGTTCTTCGCCGGCTCGCCGCTGACGACCGTCCCGCCGGAAACCCCGTACGGCGTCTGCGACGCCTACGGGCCGACCGAGACCTACATCACCACCACCCACGTGCTCGACGTCGCCACCGCGACCGCGCTCAACTGCGTCGGACGGCCGATCGACGGCGTGCACGCCTACGTCCTGGACCCGGCCGGGCAGCGCTGCCCGGCCGGCATGCCCGGCGAGCTGTTCGTCGGCGGGGCGACGGTGTCCCAGGGCTACTGGGGCCGCGCCGACCTGACCCGCGAACGGTTCACCGACCGCGACCCCGACGGGCGGCCCGGCTGGCTCTACCGCACCGGCGACCGGGCCCGCTGGCTGCCCGACGGCACCCTCGAGTACCTCGGCCGGCTCGACCGGCAGCTCAAGATCCGCGGCTACCGCATCGAACCGGCGGAGATCGAGACCCAGCTGCAGCTCGACCCCCTGGTCCACCAGGCCGTCGTGCGCGGGTTCCCCGGCGACGCCGCCGCGCTGGTCGCCTACCTCGTCGCGCCGCCGGGCGGAGCGCAGGACACCCAGTCGGTGCTGGCCGGGCTGAAGACGCGGCTGCCGGAGTTCATGGTGCCCAACGCCGTCGTGTGGCTGGCGGCGCTGCCGCTGAACCACCGCGGCAAGCTCGACGTCGACGCGCTGCCGGCCCCGGGCCGCGAAGACCGCGTCGGCGCGACCGCCTGGACGGCCCCCGAAGCCGGGACCGAACAGCGGATCGCCGCGGTCTGGTCGGCCGTGCTGGGCCTCGAAGCCGTCGGGGCGCACGACAACTTCTTCGACCTCGGCGGCAACTCGCTGCTGCTCGGGGCCCTGCACTCGCGGCTGGAACGCGAGCTGTCGATCACCCTGCCGATCCGGCGGCTGTTCGAGCACCCGACCGTGCACGCGCTGGCGCAGGCGCTCGAAGCCGGACCGGCGCCGCAGGCGTCCACAGTGGACGTACGAGGACGCGCCGAACGCGCGCGGGCGCGCCGGGCCAGGCCGGGCCGCCCCGAGAAGATGGGCGACGCCGCATGACCGAGAGCAACGCGATCGCGATCGTCGGGCTGGCCTGCCGGCTGCCGGGCGCGGAGAACGCCGGGCAGTACTGGCGCAACCTGCGCGCCGGGGTCGAAGGCATCACCCGGTTCGACCTGCCGACGCTGGTCGCCGCCGGGGTGGACCCCGCGCTGGCCCGGCACCCCCGGTACGTCCCCGCCCGGGGCGTGCTGGCCGGCGGCGAGTGCTTCGACCGGCGGTTCTTCGGCTACAGCCCGGCCGAAGCCGCGGCCATGGACCCGCAGCAGCGGGTGTTCCTCGAGTCGTCGTCCGCCGCGCTCGACGACGCCGGCCTCGACCCCCGGCGGTTCGACGGCTGGGTCGGCGTCTACGCCGGCTGCGACATGATGAACCCGGCGCTGCAGGGCAACGGCGACGGCCTGTCCCGGATGATCGACTACGACAAGGACTACATCGCCACCCGCGTCGCCTACAAGCTGGGGCTGCGCGGCCCGGCGATGACCGTGCAGTCGGCCTGCTCGACGTCGCTGGTCGCCGTCCACCAGGCCGCGCAGAGCCTGCTCAACTACGAATGCGACGCCGCACTCGCCGGCGGGGCTTCGCTGTGGCTGCCCCAGGCCACCGGCTACCTCCACGAAGAGGGCTACATCGAATCCGCCGACGGCCACTGCCGCCCGTTCGACGCCGCGGCCAGCGGCACCGTCGGCAGCAGCGGCGTCGCCGTGGTCGTGCTGCGGCGCCTCGAAGACGCGCTCGCCGACGGCCACCGGATCGTCGCCGTCATCCGCGGTTCGGCGCTCAACAACGACGGCGGCACGAAGATCGGCTACACCGCGCCCTCGTTCGACGGGCAGCGGGACGTGATCCGGTTCGCGCAGGCGCAGGCCGGGGTGGACGCCGCCGACATCGCCTACGTCGAAGCGCACGGCACCGCGACCCGGGTCGGCGACCCGATCGAGGTCGCCGCCCTGACCGCGGCCTTCCGCGAGGCCACCGACGCCGTCGGGTTCTGCTGGCTCGGCGCGGTGAAGAGCAACATCGGCCACACCGGGGCCGCCGCGGGCGCCGCGGGGCTGATCAAGGCGGCGCTGATGCTGAAGCACCGCGAGCTGGTGCCGACCCTGCACTACCGGACCCCGAACCCGGGCCTGGAACTGGACTCCTCGCCGTTCCGGATCGCCACCGAGCTCGCCCCGCTGCCCGCCGAGGGCGCGGTGCTGGCCGGGGTCAGCGCGTTCGGCGTCGGCGGCACCAACGCCCACGTCATCCTGGAGTCCCCGCCCACCGCGCCGAGCCGGACGAGCCGCACGCGGCCCCGCGTGTTCTGCGTGTCGGGGTCGACGCCGGCCGCTGTGCGCACGATCCGCACCGAGCTCGCCGACCACCTCGAAGCCGGTGAGGACGCCCTCGACGACGTCGCCTACACCCTGGCGGCCGGGCGGCGGCAGTTCCCGCACCGCAGCGCCGTCGTGGCGGCCGACCGCGCCCAGGCGGCCGAAGTCCTGCGTACGGACGAGCCGGTTTCGCAGGTGTCCGCCGAGCGGGACACCGCGTTCCTGTTCCCCGGCACCAGCGTGCTGCGCGCCGGGTTCGGCGGGGCCGCGCACCGCACGCTGCCGGTCTTCCGCGAGGTGTTCGACGGCCTCGCCGCGGAGACGCGCGCCAAGTTCGGCATCGACATCGCCACCGTCCTGCGTCCCGGCGACCACGTCGAGTGGCTGCGCACGCTCGTCCACGAACAGCTCGCCCTGTTCGCCATCGGCTTCGCCTTCGCCCGCCAGCTGCAGGAATTCGGCCTCGAACCGAAGGCGATGCTCGGCCACAGCGCCGGCGAATGCGTCGCTGCGGCCGTCGCCGGGCTGTGGACGCCGTCGGACGCGCTGCGGGTCGTGCACGCCCGCGGCACCATCCTCGACGACGTCGAGCCCGGCCGGATGCTCGCCGTGCAGGGCCCGCCCGAGCAGGTGCGGGAACTGCTCGCCACCCGGCCCGGGCTGGCCGTGGCCATCGAAGCGCCGCGCTACTCGGTGCTGGCCGGCCCGATCGAGCTGATCGACCAACTGCGCACCGAGGGCTTCGGCGACCGCGTGCTGGACCTCGGCGGGGCCTACCACACGGCGGCGGTCCGACCGGCCGCCGACCGGCTGGGCCGTGTCGTGGCGGAGATCCCGACCACGACGCCGTCCCTGCCGTACCTGTCCAACCTCACCGGCGGCTGGGCCGATCCCGCGGCCGTCGCCCGCGGTGACTACTGGGCCGACCACGCCGCGGGCACCGTCCGGCTGGCCGACGACGTCGAAACCCTCCTGGGCAGCTCGTGCCGGGTGTTCGTCGAACTCGGCCCCGGCCAGACGATGACCCGCATGCTGCGCGCACACCCGGCGTGGACGCCGGCGCACCTGGCCGTGCCGCTGACCCGGCGGGCCGAAGACAGCGATGAGGAGAACCTCCTGGCCGCGCTGGGCGCGCTGTGGGAACGCGGGTTCGACATCCCGGTCGAAGACCTGACCGACGAGAAGGTCCGCTGCGCGCTGCCGCCGCACCCGTTCGAAGCCATCGACTGCGAAACCGGGCGCCGCTGGGCGACCTCGCCGTCGGCCACCGCCCGACGGCACGACGTGATCGTCACCGTCGGGGAAGTCCCGGCGCCCGAGCTGGTGCCCGCCATGACGACCCCGCCGTCGACCGTCACGGCGTCCACTGTGGACGAAGCGCTGGCCGGGACGGCGGGGGCCGTCTCGCCCGCGGTCGTGGTGGCGGTCGGGCCGGACCCGGACATCCGAGCCGGCCTCGCCCGGCTGGCGGCCGACGCCGCCACCGCCGGCGTGCGCCTGGTCCTGCTCGGCCACGGCCTCCTCGACGACGCGCTGGTGACGGACCTGCGCCAGAACGGGCCGGTCACGGTGTACGACCTCGACGACGGCCCGCCGCCGGCGCAACCGCCGTTCGCCGACGTCGCCGTCCACACCTGGCGCGGCGGCCGTTGGTGGGCCCTGGACGAGGAACCCCGCGCCGCCGCCGTCCCGGCCCCCGAGGTCGAGGACGCCGTCGAAGCGGACGCCGCGCCGGCGGACCTCCCGCGCGACGACACCGAGTCGGCGATCGCCGAACTGTGGCGGGAACTGCTCGGCGTGACGAGCGTGGGCATCCACGACAACTTCTTCGACCTGGGCGGGCATTCGCTGCTGGCCACCCAGCTCACGTCCCGGCTGCGCGTGCGGTTCGAGACGGAGATCGCGATCCGCACCGTGCTCGACAACCCCACCGTCGCCGAGCTCGCCCGCGTCGTCGGCGCCACCGGCACCGGACGGCGGGCCGGCATCACCGCCCGGCCGGACCGCGACGGGCCCATCCCGGCCGCGTTCGTGCAGCGGCGGCTGTGGTTCCTCGAACGCGCCGGCGCCGACTCCGCCTACGCCATCCCGCTGGCGTTGGACATCGACGGCGAACTCGACGTCGAAACGCTGCGGGCCGCCCTCACCGAGGTCGTCCGGCGGCACGAGGTCCTGCGGACCGTGCTGCCCGAGCACGACGGCGAGCCGGTCCAGGTGGTCCTGCCGGCCACCCCGGTCGACATCCCCGTGATCGACGTCGGCGAGGCCGACCTGCCCGGCGCGCTGCAGGCCGACCTGCGCCGCCCGTTCGACCTCGCCGCCGGCCCGCTGGTCCGCGCGACGCTGTTCCGCACCGGCGAAAACCGGCACGTGTTCGCGCTGTGCATGCACCACATCATCGTCGACGGCTGGTCGCTGGACATCCTCTTCGACGAGCTCGGCCAGTTGTACAACGCCTTCCTGGCCGATCAGCCCTCGCCGCTGCCCGAGCCGCCCGTCCAGTACGGCGACTACACGCTCTGGCAACGGGACCACCTGGGCGAATCCCTCGAGGCGGGGCTCGCCTACTGGACCGGACGGCTGGCGGGCGCGCCCACCGCCCTCGAACTGCCGACCGACCGGCCGCGGCCGCGGGTGCAGACCCACCACGGCGCGATCGCCGACCGGTGGCTGCCCGCCGGCCTGCGGGCGGACCTCGAACGGCTCGGCCGCGACCACGACGTCACGCTCTACATGACCCTGCTCGGCGCGTTCCAGGCCCTGCTGCACCGCTACACCGGGGCGACGGACCTCTGCATCGGCACCCCGGTCGCCGGCCGCACCGAGGTCGAGCTGGAGAAGATGGTCGGGTTCTTCGTCAACACGCTGGTGCTGCGCACCGAGCTGGACCCCCGGCTGCCCTTCGCCGAGCTGCTGGGCCGGGTCCGGGAGACGGCGATGGGCGCGTTCGCCCACCAGGACGTCCCGTTCGACCGGCTCGTCGAAGCGGTGAACCCGCAGCGCGACCCCGGCCGCAACCCGCTGTTCCAGGTGATGTTCAACCTGCTCAACATCAAGGACACCCCGCCGGGCATGAGCGGCCTCGCGGTGCGGGAGCGCGACGACACCGGCCTCGGCACCGCCCAGGTCGACCTCGCCCTGGACGTCTTCCACCGCGACGACCGCCTGCTGTGCCGGCTGGAGTACAACACCGACCTGTTCGACGAAGCGACCGCCGACCGGCTCCTCGGGCACTTCGAGACGCTGCTCGCCGGGTTCGCCGCCGCGCCGGAGACCGAGCTCGGCCGGGGCGAGCTGCTGACCGCCGAAGAGCGGTGGCAGGTCCTCGACGGCTGGAACGACACCGCCGCCGCGTTCGACGCGGTGACCGTGCCGGAGCTGTTCGAACGCCAGGTCGCCCGCACCCCGGACGAACTCGCGCTGGTGGCCCGGGACGGCCGGTACACCTACGCCGAGCTCGACGCCCGCGCGAACCGGCTCGCCCGGCACCTCGCCGGGGCCGGCGTCGGCCCGGAGGACCGGGTCGCGCTGATCCTGCCGCGCACCACGGACTTCGTCGTCGCGATCCTCGGCGTGCTCAAGGCGGGCGCGGCCTACCTGCCGATCGACCCGGCGATGCCGGGCGACCGCGTCGCCGCGATGCTCGAAGACGCCGCTCCCGCCGTCGTCCTGACCGAGCTGGACGAGGACGTCCTGGCCGCGGACGACTGGGCGCTCGACCAGGCCGGCCGCGTCCGGCCCCTGCTGCCGGGGCACCCCGCCTACCTGATCTACACCTCCGGCTCCACCGGGCGGCCCAAGGCCGTCGTGGTGGAACACCGGAGCGTGGCCAACCTGCTGCACGAGCACCGGACCACGCTGATGGCGCCGCTGGCGCAGCGCGTCCGGCCGGTGCAGGTGGCGATCACGGCGTCGTTCTCCTTCGACACCTCGTGGGACGAGCTGCTGTGGCTGCTCGACGGGCACACCCTGCACGTCATCAGCGAAGAGGTGCGCGCCGACGCCGACGAGCTGGTCGCCTACACCGTGGCGAACCGGATCGACTTCCTCGACGTGACGCCGTCCTACGCCAAACCGCTGCTGGCCGCCGGGCTGCTCGACGACCCCCGGCACGCACCGGCGATCCTGTCGCTCGGCGGCGAAGCCATCGACGCGGCCCTGTGGTCGGAGGTGGCCGCGGCGCCGCGGACCGCCGCCTACAACTACTACGGGCCCACCGAGTGCACTGTGGACACTCTGGCCGGCCGGATCGACGCGGGAACCACGGTTTCGCTGGGCCGCCCGCTGGCCAACACACGAGCCTACGTGCTGAGCCCGCAGCTGCAGCCGGTGCCGCCCGGCGTCCCGGGCGAGCTGTACCTGGCGGGCGCGGTGCTGGCCCGCGGCTACTTCGGCCGGCCGGACCTGACGGCCGCGCGGTTCGTCGCCGACCCGTTCGGCGAGCCCGGCACGCGGATGTACCGGACCGGGGACCTGGTGCGCTGGCAGGCCGGCGGCACCCTCGAGTACCTCGGCCGCACCGACGACCAGGTCAAGATCCGCGGGTTCCGGATCGAGCCGGGCGAAATCGAAGCGGTGCTCACCGGCCACCCGGCGGTGGCGCAGGCCGCGGTGATCGCGCGGGAGGACCGGCCGGGCGATCCGCGCCTGGTCGCGTACGTGGTGCCGGCCGACGGCGCCGACGTCGACTCCGGCGAGCTGCGGACGTTCACCGGCCGGTCCCTGCCGGACTACATGGTGCCGGCGGCGGTCGTGGTGCTCGCGGAGATCCCGTTGAACACCAACGGGAAACTCGACCGCAAGGCGTTGCCCGCACCGGACTTCACCGGCTCGGCGGCCTCGCGGACACCGCGCACCCCGGAGGAGCGGGTGCTGGCGGACCTGTTCTCCGGCCTGCTCTCGGTGTCACCCATCGGCATCGACGACGACTTCTTCGCCCTCGGCGGGCATTCGCTCCTGGCCACGCGGCTGGTGACCCGGATCCGGTCGGCGTTCGGCGCCGACCTGCCGGTGCGGGCGCTGTTCGAGGCGCCGACCGTCGCCGGGCTCGCGGCGCTGCTGTCCGCGGCCGGCCGCGCGACGGCCCGCCCGGCCCTGCTCGGCGGGCCGCGCCCGGACGTGCTGCCGCTGTCGTTCGCCCAGCAGCGGCTGTGGTTCCTCAACCGGCTGGCGGGCCCCGATTCGACGTACAACCTGCCCTTCGCGCTGCGGCTGACCGGCGCGCTCGACGTCGACGCGCTGCGCCTGGCGCTGGCCGACGTCACCGGGCGGCACGAGGCCCTGCGCACGGTCTACCCGGAGGTGGACGGCGAACCGCGTCAGGTGATCCTCGACGCCGAGCCCGGCTTGACGGTCACCGAGCCCGGCGACCTCGAACGGACCCTCGAAGAGTGGTGCGACCGGGGTTTCGACCTGACCACCGAGTTGCCGCTGCGGGCGCACCTGGCCCGCGTCGCGCCGGAGGAGCACGTCCTGGTCGTGGTGTTCCACCACATCGCCTGTGACGGCTGGTCGCTGGCCCCGTTCGCCCGCGACCTGGGTGCCGCCTACGAAGCCCGCCTGGCCGGCACGGCCCCGCAGTGGTCGCCGCTGCCCGTCCAGTACGCGGACTACGCGTTGTGGCAACGGGAATCCCTCGGGGACGAAGGCGACCCGGACGGCGCACTGGCCCGTCAGCTCGCCTACTGGCGCGACGCCCTGGAGGGCAGCCCCGAACTGCTGGAACTCCCGCTGGACCGGCCGCGCCGCGCGGACACCGGCCACCGCGGCGGCGTGTTCGACTTCCGCCTCGGCGCCGGGCTGCGCGACGCGCTGAACGACCTCGCTCGGGAGCAGGGGTGCACGCTGTTCATGGTGCTGCAGGCGGCCCTGGCGGCGTTGCTGACGCGGTCGGGTGCCGGCACGGACCTGCCGATCGGGTCGGTGGTGGCGGGCCGGCACGCCGAGGAACTCGACGACCTGGTCGGGATGTTCGTCAACACGATCGTCCTGCGCACCGACACCTCGGGCGACCCGGCGTTCCGGGAGCTGCTGGGCCGGGTCAAGGACGGCGCTCTCGGCGCGCTGGTGCACCAGGACCTGCCTTTCGACCGCCTGGTCGAGAACCTCAACCCGGCCCGGTCGCTGGCCGCGCACCCGCTGTTCCAGGTGGCGCTGGTGCTGCAGAACACCGACGGCGAAGACCTCGCGCTGCCGGGCTTGACGGCCCGGCCCGAGGCGGTCGGGGCGGTCGGCGCGAAGTTCGACCTGACCGTCAACCTGGGTGAGGACGGCGACGGCATCGAAGGCGCCGTCGAATACCGCACCGACCTGTTCGACGAGGCCACCGCGGCGGCGCTGGCCGACCGGTTCACCCGGCTGCTGACCGCGGCCACCGCCGACCCCGGCACCCGGGTCAGCGAGTTCGACCTGCTCTCGGCGGCCGACCTGGCGCTCGTGCTGCCGCCGGCCGAGGTCGCCCCGGTGCCGCAGCGGACGTTCCCGGAGATGTTCCTGGACGCCGTCGCCGCGCACGCCGACGCCATCGCCGTGGTCGACGACGACGTCGAGTGGACCTACGCGGAGCTGGACGCGCGGTCCGGGCGGCTCGCCGGGATCCTCGTCGAGCGCGGGGTCGGCCCGGAGGACGTGGTGGCGCTGGCGCTGCCCCGCTCGGCCGAGCTGATCGCCTCGATGCTGGCGGTGCAGCGGGCGGGCGGCGCGTACCTGGCGATCGACCCGGACTACCCGGGCAAGCGGATCGCCTACCTGCTGGACGACGCCGAGCCCGCCCTTCTCGTCAGCACCGGGGCGATCGCGGCGGACCTGCCGGCCCACGACCGCCCGGTCGTCCTGCTCGAATCGCTCGAGCCGGCCGGGCCGCCGCCCGCCGGGCCGCGCGCGGACCTGCAGAACCCCGCCTACGTCATCTACACCTCGGGCTCGACCGGCCGGCCGAAGGGCGTCGCGGTCACGCACGCCGGGCTGGCCGCCCTCGCCGCCGACCAGGCGGCGCGGTTCGCGGCGGGTCCCGGGGACGCGATCCTGCAGTTCGCTTCGCCGAGTTTCGACGCGTCGGTGCTCGACCTGGCGATGGGCCTGACGACCGGCGCGCGGCTGGTGCTGACCGCGGCCGACCGGCGGCTGCCCGGCCCGGCGCTGACCGCGCTGCTGAACGACCGCGCGATCACCCACCTCCACGTGCCGCCGTCGGTGCTGGCGTTCCTGGAGCCCGGCGAGGTCCCGGCGGGGATGGCGGTGATCGTCGGCGGCGAAGCGTTCCCGGCGGACCTGGCCGCGCGCTGGGCCCCCGGGCGGCTGCTGGTCAACGTCTACGGCCCGACCGAGGCGACCGTCTACACGACGGCCAGCGACCCGCTGACCGGCGAAGGAACACCGCCGATCGGGCGGTCGGTCCGGGACACCCGGCAGTACGTGCTGGACAGCGCGTTGCGGCCGGTGCCGCCCGGCGTCACCGGCGAGCTGTACCTGGCCGGCCCCGGGCTCGCCCGCGGCTACCTCGGCCGGCCCGGCACGACCGCAGAACGGTTCGTGGCGAACCCGTTCGGCGAGCCGGGCACGCGGATGTACCGCACCGGCGACCTGGTCCGCCGGCTGCGGGACGGGAACCTGGAGTACCTGGGCCGCGCGGACGGCCAGGTCAAGGTCCGGGGCTTCCGGATCGAGACCGGCGAGGTCGAGGCGGTGCTGGCCGAGCACCCGGACGTGGCGCGCGCGGTCGTCGTGGTCCGGGAGGACCGGCCCGGCGACCCGCGGCTGGTCGCCTACCTCGTCGCGGAAGCCGGCGCGACCCCGGTGGTGCGGGAGTGGCTGGTCGAACGGCTGCCGGCGCACCTGATCCCGTCCGCGTTCGTCGTCCTGGACGCGATCCCGGTGACCCCCAACGGCAAGGCCGACCGGGCCGCGCTGCCGGCCCCGGACGTCGCCCCGGCCGGCCGGGCCCCGCGCACGGCCCGCGAGGTGGCGCTGTGCGGGCTGTTCGCCGAAACACTGGGCCTGGAACGCGTCGGCGTCGACGACGGGTTCTTCGAGCTGGGCGGGCATTCTCTGCTGGCGGTCAAGCTGATGAGCCGGATCCGCACGGCGCTGGGCGCGGACGTCCCGGTCCGCACGCTGTTCGCCGCGCCGACGCCCGAGGAGCTGGCGAAGCGCCTGGACCGCGACGAAGCGCCGGAGACGGGCCGCGAGGTGCTGCTGACGATCCGGACCACCGGGACCGAGCCACCGTTGTTCTGCGTGCACCCGATTTCCGGCCTCAGCTGGTGCTACACGGGCCTGCTGCCGTTCCTGCCGGGGCGTCCGGTGTACGGCCTGCAGGCGCGGCGCACGGACCCGCCGCCGAGCCTGGCGGCCCTGGTCGAGGACTACGTGACGCAGCTGAAGACGGCCCAGCCGTCGGGGCCGTACCACTTGCTCGGCTGGTCGGCGGGCGGCACGATCGCCCACGCGATCGCCTGCCGCCTGCAGCGCGACGGCGAGCAGGTCCGGTTCCTGGCCCTGCTGGACTCGGTACCGGGCCAGGGCGAGGTGGACCGCGAAGCAATCGCCGCGGCCATCGGCGACGACCTGGGTGCCACGGGCGAGGACCTGGCCACCCTGGTCGAAAGCGGAATCCACACCCACCGCCTGATCGAGCAGTCACCCCCGGGCCGGTACGAGGGCAACCTGGTGTACCTGACGGCGGCCCGCGACGAGTCCCCGTCGGCGGCCGCGTGGCTGGACCACATCACCGGCGAGCTCGAGGAGTACCGCATCGACTGCCACCACACGACGATGCTGCGCCAGGGCCCCCTGGGCGACATCGGCCCGATCATCGCCGCCGAGCTGAAGAGAGCAGTGTCTTGACGACGAACCCGTTCGAAGACGACGAAGCGCAGTATGTGGTGCTGGTGAACGACGAGGGCCAGCATTCCTTGTGGCCGGCCGGGGCGGAGGTGCCGGCGGGCTGGCGGAGCGTCCGGGAGGCGGACACCCGGAAGGCCAGCCTGAAGTACGTCGAGTCGGCTTGGACCGACATGCGGCCGTCGAGTCTGGTGGCGCGAGGGGAAGGCGCGGGCTGAGCCACCCGGAAACCCGTCGCCGCGATTCCGGAATGGAAGCCGGGAACACGCGTGGCTGGTATTGTCGCCAAGGGCTCGAATTCCGGCGAAACAGAAGGGCGAGAATTCTCGGGAAGGATCCGAGCTCCGTAACGTGATCACCGTCGGCGAAGCCTGTGCGCAATTCGCCGAACAGCCGCACCGGGAATGGGGAGCACGCGGCGACCGGATCCGGGCGGAGGACGGATGTCGGACGGGCACGAGAACCACGCCGAAGGCGGGACCGCCAACGACGTTTCCGGATCCACCTCAGCCGTGGTGCAGGCCGGCTCGATCGTCGGCGACGTGCACCTGCACCCCGGCCGCCCCGCGGTCGCCCGCCCGCACGAACTGCCCGCGGACGTGCACGCGTTCACCGACCGCGAAGAGCAGCTCGCCGACATGGATCTGCTGCTGGCCTCCACCGAGGGCGAATCGTCGACCGCCGCGGTGGTGATCTCCGCCGTGTCCGGTACCGCGGGGGTCGGCAAGACCGCGTTCGCGACGCACTGGGCCCATCGCGTCAGCGAGCGGTTTCCCGACGGCCAGCTCTACGTGAACCTGCGCGGTTACGGGCCCGACCGGCCGATGTCGCCCACCGAGGTGCTCGGCGGCTTCCTGCGCTCGCTCGGCGTGCCGCACGAGGACATCCCGTACGAGCTCGACGAACGGGCAGCGCGGTTCCGCAGCCTCGCCGCCGGGCAGCGGATGCTGATCGTGCTGGACAACGCGCGCTCCGCCGAGCAGGTCCGGCCGATGCTGCCGGGAACGTCGTCCTGCCTGGTCCTCGTCACGAGCCGCGACACCCTGCCCGGGCTCGTCTCGCGCGACGGTGCCCGCCGGGTCAACCTCGATCTCCTGCCGCACGGCCAAGCCGTCTCGCTCCTGCGCATGCTGATCGGGCCGCGGATCGACGCCGAGCCGGACGCCGCCGACGCGCTCGTCCAGCACTGCGCCCGGCTGCCATTGGCGCTGCGCATCGCCGCCGATCTCGCCGTCACGAATCCGGAGCTGACGCTCGCCGAGCTGGTCGCCGACCTCGCGGACGAGCAGCGACGGCTGGATCTGCTCGACGCCGGACACGACCCCTACACCGCGGTGCGCGCCGTGCTGTCCTGGTCCTACCGGAACCTCGATCCGGCGGAGGCACGCACGTTCCGGTTGCTCGGCCTGCATCCCGGGCGCGAATTCGACCCCGTCAGCGCCTCGGTGCTGGTCACTGGGAACCCGGGACAGGCACGCCGGCTGCTCGACTCGCTGGTCCGTGGCCACCTCCTGGAGCGCACGCGGGCGGGCCGGTACCAGATGCACGACCTGCTCCGGGTCTACGCGGCCGACCTCGTCGCGCAGGAGGAACCCGAGGAGGTCCAGCAGGAGGCCCTTCGGCGGCTGTTCGACTTCTACCTGCGCTCGGCATCGCTGGCGATGGACATCCTGCTTCCGCAGGAACGCGCCCGGCGGCCGGTGCTGCCGGGCACCGGTACCCGGGCCGATCTCGTCGACGACGACCAGGCGATGCGGTGGCTCGAGACCGAGCGGCCCACGTTCTCGGCCATCGCGGCACAGACGGTGGACACCACGTGGACCGTCTACACGACGCTGCTGTCCGGGACCCTTTACCGGTTCTTCGACATCTGCGGGCACTTCGACGACGCCGTGACGCTGCACAACCTCGCGGTCGTGGCGGGCAGGCAGGAGAACGACCAGGTCGCCGTCGGCCGGGCGCTGCACAACCTGGGTGCCGTCTACCAGCGCCTCGGGCGCTACCCGGACGCCCGGGACTACCTGGACCAGGCGATCGCGGTGGCTCACGAGGCCGGCGAGGCGAAGGTGGAGGCGTTGGCGCTGGCCGACCTCGGGCACGTGCACATGCTGCTCGGCGGGTTCGACGATGCCCTGGACTGCGACCGGCGGGCGCTGGCTTTGTTCGAAGCCGAGTCGGACCGCACCGGGCAGGGGCAGGTGCTCAACAACATGGGGCTCGTCCTGGACCGGCTGCACCGCTACGAGGAGTCGGTCGAGCACTCGCAGCGGGCGCTGGCGCTGTTCCGGGAGACCGGCGACCGGCCTCGGCAGGGATACGCCCTCAACGACATCGGCGTGGTGCTCCAGCACCTGTCGCGTCATTCCGAGGCGCTGGACTACCACGACGAGGCCCTCGTCCTCGCCCGCGACACCCGCGACCGCGCGCTGGAGGCCGAAGCGCTGAACGGACTGGGTAACGCCACCCGGCAGATCGAGGTCTCGGAATCGATCGTCGAATACCACAGGCAAGCTCTGAACATCGCCGAGCGAATCGGTGATCGCCACGAACAGGCGCAAGCGCACGAGGGGCTCGCCGAAACGTACGAAGCGCTCGGGAACGTCGCTGAAGCCCGGGAACGGTGGCGTTCGGCTCTGGAGATCTACGGCGAACTCGGCGCGCCGGAGGCGGTCGCCGCCGGTCGCCGGTTGTCCGGGCTGACCGAGTGATCACGCCGCGAAGTCGAACGAGTGGAGGGGGCAGTCGTGACCCAGGCAGCGGTAGTGGGGTTTCTCTTTCTGCTGGCCGTGTCCGCGATCCCGACCAGGCGACGGCAGCTCGCCTTCGCGGGCGAGGACTTCCGGGCGATGACCGTGCGACGGTCCGCGCTCGTCTCCATGCCGACGCCGGTTCGCCACCACTTCGAGCAGGCGAGCTTGCCCGGCCCGCCGTTCTTCGATGCCGTGATCATCCCCTCCGCTCGTGGCGCCGAGAACATCCGGCGCGCGGCCGAGACAGCGGCCAACGCGGGTTCGTACCTGGTCGTTCTTGCCAGCGAGCGGACCACTGCGGTGGACGTCGGCCACCTGCTGACGCACATCGGCTGGAGTCGCGAGAAGTTCGCGGTCCTGGACCGGAGCCGGTTCGCGCATGCGGACAAGCTTCGGCTGCGCACGTTCGCAAGCCTGTACGCCGACGGGGCCGGGGAGCTGAGCGAGAAGAAGAACGCCGGCCTGCTGCTGGCCCGGATGCTCGGTTGGCGAAGCGTCCTGTTCGTCGATGACGACGTGCAGTCGATCGGGCGGAAGCAGCTCCGTGATGCGGCGGGACTGCTGGACGGCCTCGACCGGGCCGGTGCCGGACGCCGGCTGGTCGGCTGGGCGTTCGACGAGTTCCCGGACTTCTCCTCCGTCGGCTACGCGCGCTCCTACGGGACAGGCGAGTGGCGGACCTTCGTGAGCGGCGGAGCGATGGCGCTGCGCTGCGACCAGGACCTGCTGTTCTTCCCGCCCGTCTACAACGAAGACATGGTGCTGGCGTTGGAGGTCCTGCACGGCGACCCGGGCGCCACCTGCGTCGCCGGGAAGCTCTCGCAGGACGAGTACGACCCGTTCGGGGATCTCCGCCGAGTCGCCAGGCAGGAGTTCGGCGAGGTTCTGGTGGAGGGCCTGGTCCGCGCGCCCGGCCTGGCCGGTGCCCGCGAGCCGGAGTTCTGGCGGCCCGTGCTGCTCGACCGGACCGCCATGTTGCGGCAGGTGTCCGCCAGGCTGAACACCCTCGGTGTCCACGACGGCGAACGGGCCGTCGAAGCGGCCCTCGAGGCACATCGGGGTCATTGGCCGGAGGCCCTGGCCGGCTTCGTCTCGGACTGGCTGCAGGATCTCGCTGTGTTGCGGGAGTTCCAGCGCAAGCTGCCGTCGACGACCCGGCTCGGCGCGGCCGCCGCCGGGCTGAGCTCGGCCACTCCGTGACGGAATTGGCGCAAACGCCGGGACGGAGGACCCCGCCCGCCGGGCGGGGTCCTCCGCGGTCACCTAGCGCTGCAGGGTCAGCACACCCGGCCGCCAGGGCAGCTGGTCGTACGGGCCGCTCGCGTTCGGCGCCTTGCCCTGGTACAGCAACTGCAGGTTGCACGGGTCGATCGTCATCGTCTGGTCCGGGTTCGTGCGGACCAGGTCGCCGTGGCTGATGTCGTTCGTCCAGCTTGCCCCGCTGTTGGCTTTGCCCGCGAACGGGTTGCTCTCGCTGGCCGCCTGCGGGGTCCACGAACCGCTCAGGCTGCTCGCCGTGAACGACCTGAAGTAGCGGCCGCCCGAGCCCATTGCCTCGACGATCATCAGGTACTGGCTCTGGCCCTGGACCTTGTACACCTGGACCGCTTCGAACAGGTTGGCCTGGGAGTCGCTCATGATCGTCGTGTAGTTCGAGCCGAAGCTGCCCGGGAAGTTGCCGATCGGCATGCTGGCGCGGTAGATCTTGCCGTTGTCACCGGCGAAGAACAGGTACATGTTCGAGCCGTCGGCGATCAGGGTCTGGTCGATCGGGCCGGTGCCGGAGCCGGAGATGCTGCCCGTGAACAGCGGCTGCGGTGACGACCAGCCGTTGGGGTTGGTCGGGTCGCTCGACGTGCGGTAGATGAACGGCCACGCACCCCACTGGTACGCCAGCACCCAGATGTTCTTCGGGGCGAAGTAGAACAGCGTCGGGGCCACCGTGCCCTGGTTCATCCCGGTCTGGCCGGCCGAGGCCATGTCGGACCAGTTCGTGAACGGGGTGAAGGCCATCGAGCCGTACGACGAGCCCGACACGTTCGACGCGTACACCAGGTGCTTGCCGTTGTAGACGACGTTCGTGAAGTCCTTGAGCGAGACCCACCCGTTCTTCGGCTGCGCCAGCGCGCCCGTCGACGACCAGCGGTACGACGACGGCAGGGAGCAGCTGCCGCCCGGGGTCGTCGTCGTGGTGGTGGTCGTCGGGGTCGAGCCGGACAGGCCCGTCCAGTTCTGGTTGCTGCCGCCGTTGCACGTCCAGATCTCCACCGCGGTGCCGTTGGCCGTGCCGGCGCCCGTGACGTCCAGGCAGAGGCCGGACTGCACCCCGACGATGGTGCCGTCGGAGTTCACCCGCCACTGCTGGTTGGCGCCGCCGTGGCAGGTCCAGATCTGCACCCGGGCGCCCGCCGTCGTCGATGCCCCGGACACGTCGAGGCACTTGCTGCCGTACACCGTCAGCTGGCCACTGGCCGTCGACGTCCACTGCTGGCCCGCACCGCCCGAGCAGTCGTAGATCTGCAGCGTGGTGCCGTCGGTCTGGCTCGCGTTCGGCACGTCGAGGCACCGGCCCGAACCGACACCGTGCAGCGCGCCGGTGACGTCGGCCGAGGCCGGGCCGGCCCCCAGCGTCACCGCGACCGCCGTCGCCGCCGCGACCGTCACCGCGGCGGCGAGGACGGCGAGCCGGGACCGGGTCCGGCGGCTGGTACTTGCTCTGTTCATCACGACTTCTCCCCGTCACCGGCAGGTGTTATCGCTAACATTGAGTTGCGACAGCCTGGGCCGGGGCCGGAAGGATTGTCAATCCGCGTGCTCGGCCGCCCGGGCTCCGGACGGCCGAGCACACGACCTTGCCACCTCACGGGCGTATTTCCGATCCACAGTGGACAGTCGGACGATGAAAGTTACACGGTCAGGCGGTGGTGCGCAGCCGGGCGACGGCGGCGAAGATGCCCTTCCGGTCGTAGCTGCCGGTGGGCAGGGTGGCGCCGTGGGCGTGGCGGACGATGCCCTGCGCGTCGACGAGCACGCTGCCGGACTGCTGCATCGAGCCGAACACCCGCCGGCTCAGGCCGACCAGCTCGTGGGGCGTGCCGCGGCGGCCGGTGAGGACCGGGAACGGGATCCGGCGCCTCGCCCGCCACGCGGCGGCCTCGGCGCGGTCCTCGGGGACGGCGATGTACACCCGGACCCCTGCCAGCGCTTCGGCGCTCTCGACGAGGTCGCGGACGTGCCGGGCGCAGACCGGGCAGGACGTCGACCGTATGAAGTAGAGCAGCGCCGCGTGGCCGGCGAGGCGGACGGTCCGGCCTTCGGTGTCCTCCAGTTCCAGGGGTGGTACGGGTGAGCCGGCTTCGAGCACGGGGAACTTCCTTTCAGGCGTGGGGAGAGCCGTGCAGCCGGAGCCGGACGGCCGTCCGGGCCCGGTGGAGGTGGGACTTCATCGCCGCGGTGCTCAGGCCGAGCCCGTCGGCGACCGCGCGCCCCGGCTGCCCCAGGACGTCGCGCATGATGAGCACGCGGCGCTGGACGTCCGGCAGCGCCCGGATGGCTTCGGCGACGCGCTCGGCTTCCAGCCGCCGGAGCACTTCGTCCTCGGCCGACGCCGCGAGGGCGGGCTCCGCCGCTTCGTCGCGGAGCCGCTGGACGCGGCGCAGGCACTCGTTGCGGACGATCCGGAACATCCAGGACGCCAGCGCCGCCGTGGCCCGCAACGACCCGATCTTGCGGTACAGGACGATCAAGGCCTCCTGCGCCGCGTCCTCGGCGTCCTGCGGCGAGGCGCACAGGTGGTCGGCGAAGCGCCGCACGTGGGGATGCGCCCCGTGCACGACCGCCGTGATCGATTCCAGGTCACCCTGCTGCGCGGCTTCGACGAGCTGCTCGCTGACCCACCCCATCGCACTCTCTCCCTTTCGACGTGACCGACACCCATAAGAGGGGCCGCTCCCGCGAAAGGATTCACCTCACCGCCCGAGGTGGGCGGTGTAGAACCCGGCCAGCTCGTCGACGGCCGGCCCAACGTACTGCTCGCGGTCGTAGAGGTCGACGTGGGTCGCGCCCTCGATCCACCGCAGCTGCTGCGGCTCGGCCGCGACCTCGGTCGACATGCGCGCGGTGACCGCTTCGGTGCCGACGACCATCAGCAGCGGCCGGGGCGCGATCAGCCCGGCGAAGCGGCGGCCCGCGTCGAACGCGACGATCCGGTCGAGGCTGTCCCAGGTGAACTCCGCGGCCGCGCGGGGGTGGAACGCCCGGCCGGTCCGGTAGTAGTCGAACCCCTCGAAGCCGTGCTGCCCGCCGGCGGCGCGGGCGTCCTCGGCGGCCGGCGGGAAGATCGGGAACGACGTCATCTTCTCGCCGCGGGCCTCGGCGGTGCGGGCCGCAGCCGCGGCGTCGAGCATGCCCTGGACGACCGCGGGGTCCTGGGTGCCGTCGGCGCCCTCGCGGAACATCCGGCCGATGTCGGCGGCGCTGACCGTGGCGACCGCGCGGATCCGGTGGTCGGTGGCCGCGGCGGGAAGCACGTATCCGCCGGAGGCGCAGATGCCGAGGGCGCCGATGCGCCCGGCGTCCACCTCGGGCCGCGTGGTCAGGAACGACACCGCGGCCTTGAGGTCTTCGACGCGCTGTGCCGGGTCTTCGAGGCCGCGGGGCAGACCGCCGCTTTCGCCCTGGTAGGCGGCGTCGAAGGCGAGGGCGGCGAACCCGCGTTCGGCGAGCCGCCGCGCGTAGAGCCCGGCGGTTTGCTCTTTGACGCCGCCGGCCGGGTGGCCGACGACGACGGCCGGGTGCGGCCCGGGGTGGGCGGGCAGGTACAGGTGGCCGGCGATGTCGACGCCGGCGCTGGGGAAACTCACGTTCTCGGGCATGCCTCCACCTTCGGGGCTCTCACGCCGCGGGGTAAGAGCCAGGTCTTTGCCCGGGACAGCGCGTTCGGGGGCAGGATCCTGCCCACCCACGGTCGTCGCGGACGGGGGACAATCGGCGGTATGGAGCCCACCGGACGGCCGAAGGAGCTCGGCGACTTCCTCAAGGCACGCCGCGCGCAGCTGACCCCGGGTGAGGTCGGGCTGCCGGACACCCGGCGGCGCGTCGCGGGGCTGCGCCGCGAGGAGGTCGCCCAGCTGGCGGCCATCAGCGTCGACTACCTGACGCGGCTGGAGCAGGGACGCGTCCAGGCGTCGGCGTCGGTGCTGGCGACGCTCGCCAAGGCGCTGCGGCTGAGCGACGACCAGCAGGCGTACGTGTACGAGCTGGCGGCGAAGCCGTTCCGCCGGCCTCGGCGCCGGCCGGGTGAGAAGCTGCGCCCGGCGATGAAGCGGCTGCTCGACCAGCTGGCGGAGACGCCGGCGATGGTGCTGGGGCGGCGGCTGGACATCGTGGCGTGGAACGACTCGGCGGCGGCGCTGTTCACGGACTTCTCCCGGTATCCGGCTGCGCGGCGGAACTACGTGTACCTGCTGTTCGCCGATGCCGCGATGCGCGCGTTGCACGTTTCGTGGGAGGAGGCGGCCCGGACGGCGGTGGCGGCGCTGCACCTGGAGGCGGCGCAGGACCCGGACGCGCCGGAGCTGGCGGACCTGGTCGGCGAGCTGGCGGTGCACCACCCGGAGTTCCGGACGTGGTGGGCGGCCCACCACGTGACCAGCGCGGCTTTCGGGGTGAAGCGGTACCGGCACCCGGTGGTCGGCAACCTGGCCCTGGACTGCGACATGTGGGAGAGCCCGGACGGCAGCGGGCAGCGGCTGATGGTGCTGACGGCGGAGCCGGGGTCGGCTTCGCACGAGGCGCTGCGGATCCTGGCGTCGTGGACGGCGGAATCACCGGGTGGTGGTCGGGACGCGGGCGAGGGCCGCGCGGATGGTGTCCCCGAGGTCGGGGACCTGGATGCCCAGCTCCCGTAGCCAGTCGATGACCTGCGCTATCGAGGTGTGGTTCCGGCGGGCCAAATCGATCAGCGCCTGCAGCGGGAGAGGTGCCTCCGGTTCCAGATTGATGTCTTCCAGGTCGTCCCGCTCCAGCAGGCCCAATGCACGGTCTGATGTCAGGTCCCGGGGCAATACGGAACCCGAGATGTCCAATCCGTACGCACGTACGAGGTTTTCCAGCTCGGACACCGGTGCGTGGAGCCGATCGGACGCCAGGATGAGGTAGCCGTACGGCATGGCCTGATCGGTCCGGAAGTTCCACCACCCGAATGGCTCGAACAGTGATCGTTCCAGATTTGTCAGCTTGTCCGGTACGTGGAGGCGCACGTCGAACCCGAACTCGCGCAAGCGTTCGACAACCTCGCTGACCCGGAGATCTAAATTACTCGCAAGCTCGAAAATGTGCCGATACGGAATCGGGCCGGGTGGAACGAGCGTCTTTCTAAGATACCTGTCGAAGAACCAAACCGAATCGAACGATTTGACTCCATACGGCAAAGAGATGCGTCTTTGGTGACCGCCACCAGCAGCCCCCGGCCCGCGGGCGAATTTCATGCACAACTCGGCAATCCGCTTTTCCGCCTCACATGCAGCCCAACCCAACGTGGCGACCACATCGCCGACGACAGTGCTGACATATGTGTTCTCGCTTCGCCATCTGAGCCTACCTCCGTCATGAAAACCCGTCGCCAAGATCAGTTGATCCGATGGTAGAGCGGGCCGCAGTTCTTCGAAACCTGACAGTTCAGGACAGAAATCCGTCAGCTCGTCGAGCATGGGGGTTGATCGGTGGGCCAGCAGCCGCCAAAGAAAAATGCTATTAGGTACCGGGCCAGGGATTTCTGCCATTTGGCGATAAGTCAGTTTTTTTTCATTGATTCCGACAGTCCGAAGAAGGTTGAAGTCCGCCGGTAAGCAGCCGGACCGCGCGATGTCGACCGAACGGTCACCGAGGCTCACGGTGCGGCGCGCACCGATGCAGGCCTCGGTCACCAGGTCAGCGATGATCGGGTTCCCGGTTGCGACGTGGCAGATCCATGCGTAACTGAGCGGGATGTCCTCCGAAGCCGCCAACTCCGCGGCCGCTGCCGTCAGGAGCTCCTCGACGAGGTCCGACACGTCGTCGACCAGTTCGGTGCGGTCGACCGAGAGCCGCTCGGGCGCACACGGTCCACTGAGGTCGACCACGACTCCGCGAACCGTCACGCCGGGACCTGCGCACACTCCTCGCCGCTGCGCCGGGTGCACGACCAGGCCGTCGACGAGCAGCGCTCCCCCTTCCTCGCACCAGAAGACCCGGCACCCTTCCACGGCGCCATGCCACCGGGCGATCTCCCCGCTCGCGTGGAAACCGAACCGCTCCCCCGCGACGGCCGAACGGCCCTGCAGTTCTCCGGGACGCCAGGTGGCCGTCTCCTCGCCGTCCTCGGCCGTGGTGTCGAATTCGGCCACCGCGAGCAGCCGCCGCAGCACCTTGACGCAGGACCACGGCCGGTCGCTGTTGAGGTACAGCCGGACCGTCGTCCCCGGTTCGGCACCCCGCTCCGCCACCCGGACGATCCGGAACAGGTGCGCCGGACCGTGGATGCCCACCTCGAACACGGGCCCGGGCACCCCGTCGAGTCCCATCCGGCACGTCGTCACCCGGATCTCGTCGGCCAGCATGAAGTAGCTGAACACGCCGATCCCGAACCGGCTGTTCGGGTAGAGCCGGATCGGCGGGTCCAGTTCCTCCCACGCCGCGCGCTCGTGCCGGAACTCGGCCTGCCCGGGGAAGCGCCCGCCGGCGTTGGAGAACACCCCGCGCAGCTCGCTCTCCCCCATGCCGATCCCGTTGTCCCGGCACTCGAGGTACGGCCGCCCGTCCTCGACGCCCTGCGCGAACGCAATCGCGCCCGTGTACGAGTACGCCGCCGGGCGGGTGCGGTCCAGGTACTGCGTCCGGGCCGAGCGGTAGCGGCACGCGTCCAGGGCGTTCTGGTACAGCTCCCGCACCGCCAGGTCCGGGTCCTTGTACAGCTGCACCCCCATCAGCAGGTCCCGCATCCGGTGCTGGTCCAGCCGGAACCGCGCCCAGCTGTCGAACACGCCCGGCGCCGGGCCCACCCCGGCTGCCGAGAGCCGGGCGGGCAGCTCCGGCATCGGGTGGGTGATGCGTTCCCGCACCAGGCGGCGCACGCCGTGCAGGAGCTCGTCGGCGGTGGCCGTGTGCTCGCGCAGGCCCTCGACCAGTGCCTCGTGGGGGCAGCGCGCCCGCAGCACCGGCAGGTCGTGCGGGCCTCCCCACACCGCGTCGCCGAGGCACGACACCACCGCGGCCGGGTCGACCGGGACCGGGATGCCCAGGTGCTCGCCCACGACGTCCGGCAGCGCCGTCGCCTCGATCGCCAACGCGGCCGCCAGCGCCGCCGTGAGGGCCAGCCGCTGGTCGCGGACGCGCTGGCGGCCCGGGGCCCGGACGTGGTCCTCCGCCGGCAGGGCACCGAGGAACTCCGGGTGGCACACGTCCGGCCCGAGCCGCAGACCCTCCAGCAGCGCCCCGACCCGCTCGACCGCGAACGTCTCCCCCAGCTCCGCCACCGGTGCGCCGGCGTCCGCGAGCAGCCGCCGGAGCCGGCCGGCGTCGACGAACGACTCGTGGCGCGCGAGCCAGCGGTGGAACAGCCACCAGCCGATCGGCGGCGCGGAGTCCGGCCGCAGGCGGGCCCGGTGGACGAGGACGTCGTGCCCGTCGAGGAACGCCGTGAACGAACGGGCGCCCGGCGCGTCCCGGCCCAGCTGCGCCGGGTTCACCCCCGCGTGCTCGGCGGCCAGGCTGACGAGGTTCGCCTGCCGGAGGAACGGCAGCAGGACGAGCAAGGCGGCCTCGGACGCACAGAGCTCGGGCGGCCGCTCGTTCCAGAGCCATTCGATGTGCTCCAGGAACCGCGCCGGGAACCCGAGGTCCAGCCACGGGTCCTCCGCCAGCTGTGGCAACAACGCCGTGACCACGCCCTCCAGGTGCGCGGCCGTGGCGCTGACGCGGGCGCGGTAGTACTCCGCGTCCTGGCCGACGTGCTCCCACAGGCTGGAGCCGAAGACGCGGGCCGCCCACCCGTCCGGCGTCTCCGACACGCCGCCGACGTCCCGGGCCTGCACGACCGAGCCGAACACGATCGAGTCCCGGATGACGTTGTGCGTCTCACCCTCACGACCGAGCGGCATCCACCCTCCAGCTGTCCGGCGGGACAGTGTAGTCCGCCGGCCACGACGTGATGACGCCGTCGTGACGCTGCGGCGATCCCCCGGCTGCCATGCTGCGGCGATGGCGCCGCCCCCCAAGGTCCTCGCGCCGCGCCCGGCGGCTACGACGGCGTCCGACGCCCCGGTGGCCACCAAAGGAGCACCCGTGGGGCGGGGGTCCGCGCCGGTGTCGAACGCGGCCGTCTCGGCCTTGCTGGCCAAACGGGTCGCGCCGCCGGTGCCGGCCGCCGGGCAGGATCTCGTGGGCAACAGTGCCGTGGCCGCGGCCGCCCTTCCCGCGGAGAAAACGGCGAAAGGGCCCGGCACGGATCCGAAGTTCGCCGCGCTGAGGAAAGACGTCCAGCACAAGAAACACACGCTCGCCGCGTCGCATCCGCCGCCGAAGGCCGAAGCCGGTGCGGCGCAGGACGCCGCGCGGCCGCCCAAGGACGACGAAGAGGCCCAGGGCAAGACCGCCAACGCCGAAAAGATGAACGACGCCAAGCCGAAGGAGTTCGACAAGGCCGCGTTCATCCGGGCGGTCGAGAAAGCCATCGCCGACAAGGCGCCCAAGAACCTCGACGAAGCCGACAAGTTCGCCGATTCCGGCAAGCCGGCGGAGATCAAGGCGGACGTCCAGGGCCGCGTCGACGGCGGGAAGGCCGACTCCTCCGCGGAAGTCGCCGCGACCACGGCGGCTCCGCCCGACACGTCCGCGGCGGTGGTGAAGAAGGTCGTCCCGATGGCGCCGGACCGGCCGCCGGGGACGCCCGCCGCGCCGAACGCCGCGGACGCCGTGCCCGACAAGCAGCCCGCGTCGGCCACCGACCTGTCCGCCGGACCCGCCGAGGTCGACCGGCAGCTGGCCGACGCCCGCGTCACCGAACCACAACTGCGGAAAGCCAACGAACCGGCCTTCACCGGCGCCCTCAACGACAAGAAGGCCGCCGAACGCGATTCGGAAGCCGCGCCTGGGCGGATGCGGGCGAGTGAGGCCAAGACCCTGCAGGCGTCGACCGCGCAGGCCAAGCGGCTCGGCACCGCGGCGATGGGCGCCATGGGTGCCCAGCGGGTCCGCGCCGGGCAGCAGGTCGCCGCGGGCAAGGGCGGCGCGAAAGGCCGGGACGAGGACAAACGCGTCGAAGTCACCGCGATCCTGCAGGCCGTCTTCGACACGATGCAGCAGGACGTCCAGCACATCCTGGCCGGTCTCGACAAGAAGGTCGACGACCAGTTCACCCGCGAGGAGAAGGACGCGCGCGACGCGTTCACCGCCGAACACCGGCAGAAGATGGACGAGTACAAGGACCGGCGGTACTCCGGCCCGATCGGCAAGCTGCGCTGGGTCAAGGACCAGTTCGCCGGGCTGCCCGACGAGGCGAACCTGATCTTCGACGCCGCCCGCGACCACTACCTGCAGCGGATGCGGCAGGTCATCTCGGACGTCGCCGACACCATCGGCGCCGAGCTCAACCGCGCCAAGCAGCGCATCGCCCGCGGCCGCACCGAACTGCAGGCGGCGGTCAGGAAGCTCCCCGCCGACCTGCAGAACATCGGCAAGCAGGCCGCCGCCGACTTCGCCGGCAAGTTCGACGAACTCAGCGAGTCGGTCGACGACAAGGGCACCGAACTCGTCGACACCCTGGCCACCAAGTACACCGACGCGCTCAAGGCCGTCGACGACGAAATCGCCGAGGAGAAGGAGAAGAACAAGGGCCTGGTGGCCAAGGCCGTCGACGCGGTCAAGGGCGTCATCAAGACCATCATGGAACTGAAGGACCTGCTGCTGTCGGTGCTGGCGAAGGCCGCGCAGGCGGTGTTCCTGATCCTCGGCGACCCGATCGGGTTCCTGCGCAACCTCGTCACCGGCGTCGGCGACGGGTTGCGGCTATTCCTGCGCAACATCGGCACCCACCTGCAGCAGGGCATCATGAGCTGGTTGCTGGGCAAGGCCACCGAGGCCGGGCTGCAGCTGCCGGACAAGTTCGACACCCGTGGCGTGCTGACGTTGCTGGCCGGGTTGCTCGGCCTGACCTGGCAGGCGATCCGCGCCCGGATCGTCCGCCGCGTCCCCGAGCAGGCGGTCGCCGCGGCGGAGGCCGCGGTGCCGCTGGTGGCCGAGGTGCGGCGGCGCGGTGTCGCGGGGATGTGGGACGACCTGCGGGAGCGCGTCGGCGACCTGCGCAAGACGCTGCTGGACAAGGTGATCGAGTACGTCACGCCGACCATCGTGGTCGCGGGCATCACCTGGATCATTTCGCTGTTCAACCCCGCGTCGGCGTTCATCCGGGCGGTGAAGCTGATCATCGACATCGTCACGTTCGTCGTCACCCGAGCGCGGCAGATCCTCGAGTTCGTCAACGCGGTGCTCGACGCCGTCATCGCGATCGCGCGCGGTGCCGTCGGCGGGGTGGCCGGGCTGGTCGAGCGGGCGCTGGCGAAGTCGATCCCGGTGCTGCTCGGCCTGCTGGCCTCGCTCCTCGGCGTCGGCGGCATCGCCGACCGGGTCAAGAAGATCGTGCAGGCGCTGGCGAAACCGGTCGGGAAGGCAGTCGACTGGGTGATCGACAAAATCGTCGGCCTGGTCAAACGCCTGTGGGGCAAGCGGCGGCCCGCGAAGCCGAAGAAGAAGCCCGCGAAACCCGGGAAGAAGGATTTCCAGCGGTTGCTGGCCGCGGGACTGCGGGACGCCCGGGCGCTGGTCAAGGCCGGGCTGACGGTGCGGCAGATCAAGCCGAAACTGGCCGGGATCCGCCGTCGGCACAAGCTGACCAGGCTGGACATCGTCGTCGAGGGGGTCAAGGGCACCGAGCACGTCGCCCATTTCGTGGCGGCGGTCAACCCGGAGCTTGCCGGGCCGAAGGAAAACATCGCGTTGACCCGGGAGGAAATCCGGGCCGACTACGGCATCCTGTCGGCCAACCAGAGCGAATTCCAGCGTCAGGCGGACCAGAACGAGCTGATCATCGAGGTCCGGCCGACCAACCCGGCTTCCGTGCGGCACCTGGAAAAGAAGAAGGCTCTGTACAAGCCGCAGGCGATCAAGGTCAAGACGATCAACGACCGGGACATCCAGCTCGGCGAACCACCGGTGATCGCACCCGCCAAACGCGGACTCGTCGGGTTCTTCCTCCGCGAGGTGCCCCAGCCGCGCCGCGGCCTGCGCGCCGAGCAGCGGGAAGCGGTCGTCGAGCGGCGGGAGCAGCGGGAGGTCGAACGGCGGAAGTACGGCGACACCATGCGGAAACTGGGGCAGGGACGACGAGGTCCCGGCCGGTACGACGTGAAGGACTACGTCGTCTTCGGTTACGACGAACACGGCAGGCGGTGGCCGCTGGCCGGCGACCACGACCTGTACGACATCCGATTCGCCGACGGCAGTGAAATGTCCGACGCCGAGTACGACGAATTCATCCAGGATCTGATCGACCGCGAGATCGGCGTGATGCACGGTGCCGTCGTGCGCTGGAAGACGAAGAACGAAGACGAGGAGAAGGACAGGCAGAAACTTTTGAAACAGCACACCCGTGCCGGAGGCGAGGGGCTGGTCCGGTTCGCGCCCGGCCAGCCGGTACGGTTCGCCTACGCCGAAACCCCGCTGAGCCGGAGGAGAAGCTGATCCGCGATGACCGACGATCCCGGTGCCGAACGAAGGCGGCTGACCGCCGAAGCCAACCAGTTGAAAGCGCGCGCGCTCGAACTGCGCGCAGCCGGCCGCGACGAAGAGGCGTTCCCGCTGTGGGACCGCATCACGGAGATCAACCGCTGGTACCGCCGGATGCTGCCGGCGGTGACCGTCGCCCGCAGCCCGGACACCGGCGAGGTGGTGCAGTGGCCCCTCGACACCTACGGGCTGGACGGGAAGTTCTGGGCTTACGACGCCACGATTCGCCGGTTGCCCACCTCGGTGCCCCCGACGTGGTTGGCCATGGCGGGCGCGATGCGTCTCGCGGATCCGGTGGAGGACACGCCTTTCACGGCCGTTCCGGGGCCGGGGGTGCCGTTCGTGGTGCCGCGGATCCTGGCCGCGCCCGGTGTCCGCGCGGTGCTCGCCGAGGTGCCCGTCGGCCGGCACACCGGCTGGACGATCAGCTACTTCGGGCCCGAACCCGAGGGGGTTCCGCTGATCAACCTGTGGGGCACCCACGATTACCCGGTCTACGTGCCCGGCGAGCCCCGCGGCTGGGCCACCGCCGCGGCCGACGTGGCGGACTACGACTTCGAGCTGGCCGGCTGGCTGGAATCGGGGAAGCTGCTGTGGCTCGAGCCGGGTGACGAGTCGGCGTCTTTGCGCGAAGGTGCCGACGGGTGCCCGTTCCTGGACCTGCCGGGTGAGCGGCTGATCGCGGTCGTCACGAACGGGTCGGTCCGCCGGGTGGAGGCGCTCGGGTAGCGGTCACCGGCCGGGGTGGGTCTCGGCCTTCGGCAGGGCCATCGGGATCATGCGCATCGCGGCGCCGGCCACGGCGGCGTTGCCGGCCCGGTCCTGCCCGGCCGAGACGGCGGCTTCGACGGGAGCAGTCTTCGACTCCATGCTCTTGGCCGTCTGGGCGTTGCCGACCACGGCGGGGACCAGGACCAGTGGTGTGTGGCCGCGTTCGGCGGCGGCCGCCACCCGCAGTTCCTGGGCGGTGACCGGGGGCGCCGGCGGGCGCTGGGGCGGGAGCAGTTCGGTCATGGCGCCTCCGAATCCAGCAGGTGCGCGAAGGGGCCGAGTTCGGCCGGGCGCAGCAGGCGGGCCTCGCGGTGGAACTGGCGGGCCACGCCGCGGACCACGTGCCGCATCCCGATCGACGCGGCCGTGGCGTCGGCGGCGGCCAGTGCGGCGGTGCGGGCCGCCGCCGTGATGCCCGCCCCGGTCATGTCCAGGCGGGCGAGGACGTCGAAGTCGACGTCGGCGGCCAGTGGCGCTTCGGGTGGGAAGGCCAGGCGCCACAGGCGGCGGCGTTCGGCGGCGCCGGGGCGCGGGAAGTGCACCACGAAGTGGAAGCGGCGGGTGAACGCCGGGTCGATGTTCTCCTTGAGGTTGCTGGTCAGGATGATCAGGCCGTCGCTGGCTTCCAGCCGCTGCAGCAGGTAGCCGACTTCGAGGTTCGCGTACCGGTCGGTGCCGTGGCGGACCTCGCCGCGCTTGCCGAACAGCGCGTCGGCCTCGTCGAACAGCAGCACCGCGTGGCTTTCCTCGGCCCGCCGGAACGCGGTCTCCATGTTCTTCTCGGTCTCCCCCACCCACTTGGAGACGACCTGGGCGAGGTCCACCTTCAGCAGCTCGAGCCCGAGCATGCCGGTGACGATCTCGGCCGACATCGTCTTCCCGGTCCCGGGCTCGCCGGTGAACAGCGCCTTGACCCCGCCGTGCGCCGAGCGCCGGGCGAACCCCCACGTCTCGGCGATCCGCGGCCAGGCGCGGAACGCCGACGCGATCTCCATGATCTGGGTGAGCTGCGGGCCGGGCAGGACCAGGTCGTCGAGCCCGCGCCGCGGCAGGATCGCCTGGACCGCGCCGCCGGACCGGCCGCGGGTGACGGTCGCGATCGCGGGTTCGACGTGCTCGGCGACCGGCTGCCCGTCGCCGGCGAGCCGGGCGCCCGCACCGGCCACCGAGGCGACCGCGCGCAGCTCGCCGCCGCTCATCCGGTACCGGACGGCGAGGTCCTCCAGCAGCGGCCCGGCCAGCCCGGGCAGGGCGGCCGACCACATCGCCCGGCGGTCCTGGAAGTCCGGCGAGGGGATGGTCAGCTCGCCGTACGAGCGCGCCGCCAGCAGGCTCGCCGGGCGCCACGGCTTGAGCCCGGTCAGGCACACCGGCACCCGGGACCGCACCAGCGCGGCGACCAGCGTCTCGTCCGGGACGTCGTCGACCGGGATCCACAGCACGGCGTCCACCGCGGCCGCGATCCGCAGGTCGTCCTCGACGGCGGAAGTCAGGCGCCGCAACGGCTTCCCGGCCGCCTGGGCGAGCGCCCGGACGGCGTCGAGCTGTCCGTCGGGCGGGCCGGCGGGCGGCGGGAACCACAGCCCGGCCAGGTCGACGTCGCCGGAGGCCAGCGCGCGTCCCAGCCGGGTCAGGCCGTCCGAGGACAGGACCGGCAGGACGACCCGCGGTGCGGCGACCTCGCCGGGGTCGTGGCCGAGCAGGCCGACGTCGCCGCCCCACCCCAGCAGGAACTCGAACACCCCGGGCCCGAGCACCAGTTCCTGGTCGAGGTCCAGTGGCGCGTCGCCGGAGGGCCGCAGCAGGCCGAACCGCCGCAGCGGACCGGCCGGGCCGAGCGCGCGCCGGCGGGCGAGCCGCGGGCCCGTGCCGACGGTGACCAGCAGTTCCACGCTCGGCAGGCGCCGGTTGAGGTTGTCGACGATGTAGGCGTAGATGCGGCCGTAGCCGGGGTCGAGTTCCGGGGCCGCGACCAGCACGAGTGCGTCCTGGTCGGCGCGGGAGAGCCCGAACCGGGTCGCGAGCGCGTCCAGCGGCAACGTCCGCCCGTTCGCGGCCGCCGCGCGCCGCAGGTCGCGTTCGGCGTCCGGCTCCGGCGGCACCCCGTCCCCGGGTTCGGTCATCGCTGCGGCGACCGCGGCCACCTGGTCGAGCAGCACGCCGACCTGTTCGTCGGTCACGCAGTACGGCGTGAGGTCGGGCCGGGTCAGCTGCGCGGCCAGCGCGGCCTGCCGCTCGACCGCCGCGCGCAGCGCCCGGTGCGTGCCGGTCAGGCGGATCCGCAGGTGTTCGATCGCCGCGTCCATCGTCATCCGCCCGAGAAGGTCAGGGTCCGGCCGCCGAGCCAGGGCACCCGGGGCACGTCGGCGAGCAGCCCGGCCCGCAGCAGGTCCGCGTGCCGGCGGCCCAGCGGGACCCGCACGCGCACCGCGTGGGCCTCGAACCGCACCGAAGCGTCCAGGTCACCGAACCGGCTCAGCGCCAGCACCGGTTCCGGGGTTTCCCGGTCGTGCCACAGCTGCCAGGCGATCATGCCCAGCCCCAGCGACGCCGCGAGCGTGACGCTGCGTTCGAGGTCCGGTGCGGCGGCGAGTGGGACGGCCCGGCGCTCCAGGACCAGGGCACGGACGAACGAGGCCAGCCGCGCGGCGTGGCCCGGGAAGTCCGCCGCGTGCCGGAGCTCGACCGCGCCGGCCGTCCACAGTGGAGTGCGCCAGGGCAGCCGGGCCAGCGGGTCGCCGCGCAGCGGCCGGACGTCGGTGATCAGGGGCACGCCCGCCGACACGAGGTCCGCGAGGCACCGGCGGGGCAGCGGGCTGTCGCAGACCAGGACCGGCGGCCGCCCGCACGCTTCCCAGTGCGGCAGCAGGTCCGACGGCGAGCCGGACCAGGCGATCGGGAACATGCCCTGTGCGTCGGCCAGCACCAGCCCGCCGGCGGCCCCGGCGAGCAGCAGCGGCACGGCGGGGTCGTGGCCGCGGCACAGCGCCAGCGCGAGCACGCCGTCGAGCACCCCGAGCGCGGGGCGGCCGCGGCGGGCGAACGCGGCCAGGTCGTCGTCCGGCACGTCGGCCAGCCCGGCGAAGGCGGCGGCGGTCCGGCGGTCGGGTTCGGTGCGCCGCCAGCCGCGCGCCGCCGGGCCGAGCACCTTGTACGCCAGTGCCGCGGCGAACAGCGGCGCGTCCTCGGCCAGGACGGGTCCGATCGCGTCGAGGTAGCCGACCCGCGCCAGCGGTCCGGCCAGCAGGAACGGCAGTGCCGACGCGGTCTCGACCGCGGTGCCCGGCCGGACCGCCGTGACGTCCACAGTGGACTCGGTAGCGGCGGTTCCGTTCTGCTCCGGCAGTTCCGGTCCCGGCAGGGCGGCCCGCAGCCGGTCGACGACTGCGGGTGGCAGCGCGCCGGGATCGGCGCGGACGTGCTCGAGCGCGGCCCGCACGTAGTGCCGTCGGGCCGCCTCGGGCAGCAGGGCCAGCATCGGGTCCAGTTCGCCGCGCTCGGCCAGTTCGGCGAAGAACCCGGCGATCGACTGCGGTTGCGGGCTCTCCCCCGCGACCGGCTCCGCGAACGAGACCGGATCCGCTGCCGGTTCCGGCGCGGACGGGGCCGGCGGCGGGGTGTCGGCCACGACGACCGGGGAGGCCGGTACCGCCGTCAGCGTCCCGGCCCGCACCACCAGGGTCACCGGTGCCGCGATCTCCACGTCCGGCCCGGCGCCGGCCAGCTCGGCGGAGTACTCCGCGGCGAGCAGGTCCGGCAGCCGGGCGAGCAGCTGCCGGACCAGGCCTTCGGGATCCGGGCCCCAGCTCCACCCGCCCCGCCGCACGAGGGTGACGCGGCACTGCCGCACGGTCACCTCCGGGGCGGTTGGTGCGCTCACGCGTCCGCCACCACCTTCGCCGCCAGCAGCCCGGTCAGCCCGGCGATCAGCACCAGCACGCCGCGCTCGTCGCCGGTGCGCAGCCGCACCTGCACGCCCACCTCCTGCTGCCCGGCCTGCAGCTGCCCGCTGGTCACCGACGGCTCGGTGTCGCCGGAAACCAGCACGAGCACCGGCGTGACCCGGGTGACCGGCGCCGGCAGCGTGACCGACAGCGTGGACGTCGTCAGCGTCACCGGATCGGCGACGGGCCACGGCGCCAGCTGCGCCAGCACCGGTTTCGGCCGGCCGGCCGTGGTCAGCTCGACGCCGAAGGACAGCGGGTCGGTGAACGCCCCCGGCTCGTCGTCGACCGCGGCCGCCCCGAGCCGCCGGGCGGCCACCGGCAGGTTCAGCGCCGTTCCGCCGAGCCTGGCGGTGACGCGCAGGGGCAGGCCCGTGCCGACGAGCGCCCCGACGTCGGCGGGCGCGCCGCCGCCGGTCAGCTCCAGCGCACCCAGGACGTGCCCGGTGTCCGCCGCGTACACCACGGACAGGCTCATCAGTCACCTCCGTTCGTCGCCGCGACCGCGGCCAGCACCAGGAACTCGACCGCCCCGGGCCGTTCGGCGATCTCCGGCGGCGCGGTCTGCAGGTCGTAGGTCCGGATCCGGCAGCGCACCCGCCGGTCGGCGTCCACCCCGGCCTCGGCCGCGCTGTGCAGCTGCATCCCGGTCACCGGCGGGATCCGCGGTGTGACCTGGACGTGCAGCACCGCGCGGCCGTCGGCGACCTCCTGCGCGGTGACGCCGTCGGGCAGCGGCAGCAGCATCCCGTCGGTGGCGGTCCCGGACGTCACCAGGACGCTGCCGACCGACATCCGGCCGGCGAAGCTGCCCTTGATCGACAGGTTGCCGTTGGCGGCGACGGTCAGCAGCGGGTCGACCCCGCCGTTGCCCTGGTACAGGCCGAAGACCAGGCTGGGCGGGTCCTCCCCGGACAGCACCACGGCCGGCTTGCCCTCGCTCGCCGACGTGCGCAGCGTCAGGGTGCCCGACTGCGCGGCCACGACGTCGGCGCGCACGCCCGCGTGCCGCAGGCCCACCCGGCGCGCGTCCGTGGTGACCCCGGTGAAGTGGCCGTCGGCCCAGCGGACGTACCCGAGCAGGACCAGCCAGCGCACCGGCGGGTCGGCCGACGCCGCGTCCACCGGCGGCGGCTGCTGCCCGGCGACCAGGCGCTCGTCGCCCAGCCGGCCGAACAGGATCTGGTAGGACTCCTCCACGCGCGTGCGCACCGCCGGGGTGCCGCACGCATCCGGCCGGGCGGGGCCGCCGGGATCGCGGTCGACGGCGGCGAGGAACACCGGGTACGGATCGGCCGTCGGCGCGGCGCCGTTGACCGCCTCGAAGTCGGCTTCGCGCAGCACGACCGGCCGCGGCACGAGCAGTTCGCGCCCGGTCCCGTCGACCGCCAGCCCGGCGGACACGGTGACCTCGACGAACCGCGCGCCCGACAGCGGATCCGTCCGGGGTGCGGTGACCAGCGCCAGCCCCTCGACGATCCCCCATTCGTGCAGGTACCGCGCGTGCCGGGCGGCGGTGGTGCGGGCGTGCTCGACGGTGGCCGTCAGGTCCGCCGCGGCCAGGACCTGGCCTTCCCCGAACGCGGGACGCAGCGGGCCGGTCATGACGTCTCACCGGTCGCCGGCTTCCGGGCCCGGGTGGTCCGCGGCCGCTTCGGCTTCTCCTCCGGCTCGTCCGCTCCGGCCGGTTCCGCGGCGGGCTCCGGCACGCGTTCGGCGACGGCGGACACCTGCTCCTGCGCCGAGGCCAGCTGCGCCCGCAGTCCCTCGACCGTGGTGGCCAGGTCGGTCACCCTCGCCCGCAGCACCGCGAGTTCCTGCAGGCTGTCGACGACCTCGCTCGGGGTGGCCTGGACCTGTTCGTGCAGCGCCTTCGGCGGTGTCTCGCCCGGCGCGCGCGTGAACACCAGCTCCAGCAGCTGGTCCAGGTCGTCGGTGCGGGGCCACGCTTCGAGCAGCTCGCCGACGTACCGGCGGGGCACCGGGCCGTCCGGCGGCAGCTCCGGTGTCCCGTAGGCCGGAACCGGCCGGCAGCACAGGCGTTCGGCCAGCTCACGCAGCGGGTACAGCTTCGGCAGCCACTCGCCGTAGGCCGAGCCGCCCGGCAGGACCTGCTCCCGGGTCGCCGAGCAGACCCGCACGACGTCGCAGCCGGCCAGTTCGACGTGCGCCAGCAGGACGTCGGTGTCGGCGCAGTCCTGGCACGGCGGGTTCAGCGTCGCGCAGGCCGCGTCGGTCACGAACCGCCGGAAGGCGACGGTCAGCCGCGCGGCCGCCTCCTGGATCTGCTGCAGGTCGACCAGCGCGACGCGCTCGGCGCTGTCCGGGGCCGGCGGCGCCAGCAGCACCGGCAGGGTCGTCCCGGCGACGTCACCGCGCAGGCCGCAGTCACCGCCCGCCGACTGGTCGAGCCGGCCCAGCAGCCAGCCGCGGATCCGGTCGAGGTCCGCGCGGAACGCCGCCTGCAGGGCGTCGCCGACCGGCGTGCCCTGCGCCAGCAGCCGGACCTGCGCGGGCGCGTCCACGTCCGGCTGCACGACCCGGGCCCGGGTTTCGGTCACCACCGCCACGGCGATCGCGCGGTGCACCGGATCCGGCCACACCACCGCAGCGTCCGCCGCGGCCAGGCGCCCGCACGCCGTCGCCAGCAGGTCACGGGCCGCGGAAACGCCGCCCAGGTCGGCGAAATCCTTGACCAGCTGCGCCTGCCCGGCGGTGTCGTAGGTGTCGAACCGGGCGATCGCGCTCGCCACCCCGCGGACCTGTTCGGTCATCGCACGGGCCAGCGGCGGTTCCGGCGCACCCTCCCCGGAACCGTTGTCGGTCAACCAGGCCACCCCGTCGCGGAAACGGGCGGCATCGGCCGCGTCGAACCGGAACGTCCGCCCCGACGCGGTCACCGCGACCGCCAGCGGGTCGAGGTACCGCCCGAGCCGCGCGACCAGGACGCGGATCTCCTCGAACCGGTCCGCGTCGCCCAGGCTCGCCAGCAGCCGGGTCCGCGGATTGTGCCGGTGGTCGTCGGCGTCGTCGCACTTCACGACGAACTTGAAGCCCTCCCGCACCCGCGACGGCACGCAGCCGGGCGACGGGCACGGCTCCTCGGTGGCGAACGGCGCCACCGGCTCGACGGGCAGCTCCTCGTACCGCACGAACAACCCGTAGGAGCGGTCCCCGTCGCACCCGGTGCCGCAGTCGACACCGAGCCCGCCGACCCGCAGTTCCCGCACGAGCGCGTCGACGTCGACCTTCTCCGGGCAGGTCAGCACGATGTCGTTGCCCGCGCAGTCGAGCGCGTGCCCGGGGTGCACGACGACGTCGCCGCCGCCGCACGGGTCGCAGCTGACCTCGAGGCCGCACACCACGCCGGGCCCGGACAGGCTCCGGTTGTGCAGCCGGTTCTTGCCCGTCAGGTACGTCACCAGCAGCCCGAGGTCGTCCTCGGTGAGCAACTGGCCCGCGAAGAAGCGGGGCCGGACGAAGGTCGACGGCCGGGCCGAGGTGCCCCCGCAGCCGCAGCCGCAGTCTGTGCGCATGGATCAGCCCTCCTTCACGAAGAACCAGCTCTCGAAGACGTCCCCGCCCGCGCCGGTACCGGACGTCCACGGCCCGATCCCGGACGGCGGCCGCGCGCAGCCCCCGCCGGGGGTGGTGTCCTCGGCCCCGATCAGCGGCACGCGCCCGCCGACGTTCGTCCCGTCGACCGGGCGGCAGCAGCGGTCGAGCAGGAACGCGGCCCGGACGGTGATCACCACCTGGTCGCCGTCCTGCAGCGTCTCCCGGGTGGTCTGCCGGTAGCGGAACTCCCGGGTGAACTCGCCGGCGGCGGCGTCCGGCGCGGCGAACTTCCCGCCCATGTACCAGGTGTCGGCGTTGCGGCCGGCGCCGCCTTCGATCACCTGGACCTGCACGACCCCCGGCTGCAGCGAGTCGACGCGGACGTCGTCGGAGAACCGCACGACCAGCCCGGCCGCCTCGTCCTGGGTGCCGAGCAGCTTCTTCGCCTCGTCGACGCCGTAGGTGTGGCCGTGGATCCAGTTCACGCCGGTGATGACCGTGGGCACGTGCCTGCCGAACGGGCGCCGGATGTCCTGCCGGATCCGCTCCGGGCGCACCGGCTCGCCGAAGTCCACCTCGGTGATCTCGGCCAGCCACAGCGTCCGGTGCGCGCACGGCTGGCAGCAGGTGTCGCAGCGGTCGTCCACCGGGGGCTCGCACCCGGTCACGCGCACGGCGAAACACTCCTCGATCCGGGTGAACTCGCAGTCCGGCGTGTCGGCGCAGCCGTCGTCGAACACCGCGCGGCTCGGCTCGACCGGCCGCTCCGCGTACCGGACACCCACCCAGACCGTGGTCTTGTCGCGCTCCTCCGGCGGCAGCGCCTTCCAGAGGTCGACCGTGCAGCTGCCGCGGACGACGACCTCGTTGCCCTCGCAGTCCACCGCCAGCCCCGGGGTGATCCGCACCTTCGCGCGGTGCCTGTGCGCCACCTCGGACCCGGCCTCGGCGGCCGCGTGCTCGTCGTCGTGCGCCGGCTCCACGTGCAGCCCGCACACCACGCCGTAGCCGAGCAGGCAGCGCAGGCGCAGCTTCAGCTTCTCGCGGAAGTAGTCCTGCTCCTGCTGGAAGTCCCGCGCGCTGAGCAGCTCGCCGTGGAAGTACCGCAGCCGGCGCAGCGGCGGGGCGTCGAACCCCGTGGTTACCTGTGTTTCCGTCATCTCCCCTGCCTTCTCAGGACATCTGTGTGTGCACGCCGACGGCGGAAACCACCCCGACGACCACTCCGTCGCGCGGGCCGCGCGGACCCGGCCGCAGCACCCCGCCCCGGTTCAGCCGGACCCGGCCCAGCACCGCCCGCGGCGGCGGCACGAACGCGGTGTCCACCCCGATCCGGGACCGCGTGCCGACCACGAACCCGCGCCGCCCGGTCCGCACCGAACCGGCCGTGTGCGCGGGCGCCTGGCGGGCGGCGAGCCGCCGGACCGCGTCCTCGTCGGCCGTGCCCGTGGGCAGCAGCAGGCGGTACCGGTGGGCGTGCGCGGTCAGCGGATCGTCGCCGGGGTCCCCGAACGCCCGCAGCGGCGCCGCACCGAGGGCCGAGGCCCCGATCCGGAACCGCGCCGAGGACCGCCCGGCCAGCCGGACCGAGCCGAGACTGCTCCCGCCGACCCGGGCCCAGTTCCGCTCGGCAGGCAGCTCGTCGAGCACCGGCGCCACCCCGGTCACGATCTCGACCGCCCGCCCGACCGCCCACGGCGTACCGCGCCGCCGGTACAGCTCGGGCGCCTCGGCCAGCAGCGCCCGCCGCGTCGGCGCGTCCCAGCCCGCCTCGAACGACAGCCCCAGCAGCCCGGCCAGCCACGGCAGCACGCGATCCGGCACCCCGGCCGGGTCCAGCAGCGCCGGATACCGCTCGACGACCTCGTCCAGCTCGGCCAGCGTGGCGTCGAACAGGGACAGGAAACGCTCGGTGAAGTCGTCGGCCACCGGGTCCTGCCGGAACGCCGGCGGCAGCAGATCCGCGCTGGTCGAGCGCGGGAAGTCGAGCCGGACCCGGCGCACGACCGGGGTCGCGGTGCCGTCGCCGGACAGCCGCAGCCGCAGCGTCAGGTGCCGGCCGGGCGGCTGGTCGACGAGGAAGTCGGTGGTGCCCGCCGGTGCGCTCTGCCAGTCGGTGCCGGTGTAGTGGCCGTCCTCGGACACGACGAGCCGGACGGCCACCGCGGTCCCGGCCGGCACCTCCGCCTCGACGCGCACCCGGTGCCAGCGGCACCGCGAAATCCCGCTGTCGACCAGGCCCGTGGTCAGCGTTCCGGCCGTGACGAACGGGCCGCCGGGCACCGGGCGGGCGGGCTGCGGTTCGCCGTGCCAGTCGTAACAGGAGGTCACGCCGCCGTCGCAGTCCTGCTCCCGCAGGCAGAACCCGTCGTCATCGGCCGCGACGAGCGTGCTCGGCGGCACCCGGCGCAATTCGTCCATTGTGGACGTCTGAAACGGACCGCGGTGGTCGCGGCGGTGGATGGTCAGGTCGCCGGTCAGCAGCCACAGCGTGCCGCCCGGGCCGGCCCGCAGGCCGATGACCTCACCCTCGACACCGGTGCGCAGGACACCGCGCGGACGGCCGTCCGAGGTGAACCGCCACAGGTCGCCCCGGCCTTCGCGGACGACGAGGACCTCGTCGCCGGGCACCAGCGCGGCCAGCCGGGCACCGGGCACCCGGATCACCCCGGCGAGCTGCTCCCCCTCCCGCCGCCAGACCAGCACCCGGCCGGAGTCCACGACGGCGACGCGGTGCCCGCGCGCCGCCACCGAAACCGGCGCGTGCAGGCGGTCCTCGAGGTCGAACGTCCCCGCGCAGCCGTCACGGCGCAGCAGGTCGCGGTCGACGAGGTACCACCCACCGGGCCGACACCCGGGCGCCAGCCGGGGATCCGGGAACCACGGCAGCAGCTGTGCACGCGTCGGACCGCCGGGCGACGCACCGGCGTTCGCCAGGCACAGCCCCGCCGGATCGGTGAGCCCGACGACACCGTCGACACCCTCCTCGTCCCACCCGGTGTAGGCGTCGAGCAGCCGGAACGTCGCCGGCGCGGGACCGCAGCTCACGACCGGCCTCCCTCGGCCGGAACCAGCACCGGCCGCCCGGGCCGGACCAGGGCGTTCGCCGGGATCGCGGCGTCGGCGCACGGCGGCAGCCGCAGCCCGTCGACCGTCAGCGAAAGCTGCGAAACCGCCAGCACCCCGTCGACCGCCAGCAGCCGGCGGACCAGCGGCGTCTGCCGGACGGCACTACCGAACGGCCAGCCGGCGCCCGTTTCGCCGCCGCCCACCGGGTCGAGGTACGCCGTCACCGCGTCACCCGCCCGCGTCAGCACCGCGGCCCGGTCCTGCCCGGGATCGAGCGAAACCTGCGCCTCGACGACCACCTCGGCGAATGAAGCCGGCGCGGCCACCACCGTCACCCCGGCCGGCGCCACCTCGCGTGCGAGGAAGTCCGACACCGCCCGCAGCGTCGCCTCGGTGGGTGTGGTCCCGCCGGGTGACACCACCAGCACCCCCACCACCCCCGGAATCGGACGGCCGGGAAACCCCGGGTGCAGACCGGGCACCCCCTGCGCCCGCGCCACCGACGCCCCCGGCGCACGCAGCGCCAGCAAGCCGTAGTCGGCCGGGGCCACCGCCCGGCCCCGCGCCCGGAGTTCGCCCGCGCCACGGCGGACGGCATCGTTATCCTGCTCCGCGTCCGTGCCACCCGAAGCCGGGAACGGATTCGTGACACCGGTGACGAACGGCAGCGCCGTGACCACACCCGTCACCGCCCCGGCCCGCACGGCACCGGCCTGACCGCCACCGACCCGGTAACTCACCGCACGGACGTTGCGGAACCCCGGCGGCACCGCAGCACCCGTGCTGCCGTCGCCGAAGAAGACCTCACCCGACTCGTGGTCCACCACGAACACCCGGTCGTCCGCACCGAACCCGGCCAGGCTCTCCACCTCCTGCCACCGCGTGCCCACCCCGCGGGTCGTGCCGAAGACGTCCCCGCCGGGATCGTCGTCCACCTCGATGACCACCGTCCCCGCGAGGATCGGCACCTGACTGAGCTTCATCCGCCGCCGCGACCCGGCCGGATCGCGCACCGGCTGCAACGGCTCGTTCCGGATCGTCCGCGCGGCCGTCGCGGCCACCGTGTTCAGCCGCAGCCCCGACAACAGCACCGCACCGGCCGCCTCCGCCTGCACACGCAACCACCGCAGCTGCGGGCCCGGCCGGAACCCGGGCGGGCTGCCCGGCGCCCACGTACGCGGGACGCGCAGCTCCACCGTCCCACTCGACAGAAGACCGCCGGTACCGTCCCGGACCAGCTCGGCCGGCACGAACCGGCCACCGTCCAAGACGTCCCAGCGCACCACCGGCACCGGCGGCACCACACCGGACACCGCCGGGGCCGCCGGACCCGGATCGACCACGAACCCCAGCGACAGCGCCGGATACGGACTCGCGGCACCGGCAAGCCCGAGCCACAGGCCGTTGCCCGGCTCCGGCACCCGACCGAACGGCGCGAACACCCGCCCCGGCCCCGACGGACCCAACGGCAACTGCGCCAGCGTCCCGGCCTCCTCGACCGCGATCGCCCCCAGCGTCGCCGGAGTCGCGTAAAGGTCCTCCTCGGTCTCGAACACCACCCGGCCGGCCGCGGCCGCCTGCGTCCCGGCGGGAACCAGCACGGACGCCCCGTCAGGCGGCCGGACCGTGAACTCCAGCAACGCCGTCGCCGCACTCGCCGGCCGCCGCCGGACACCGGCCGTCGCCAGCTCCTCGGCCAAGATCTTCGCCGGCAACCGGTTGACCCGGTCCAGGACCGGCTCCGCCTGCGTGCCGAACAACCGCACCAGCGCCACCCCGGCGTCCTGCCGATCGGGATTCGTCCAGTCCGGCGTGTACCCGGCGATCCGGCCACGCACCCCCGCCCGCACCGCCTCGCGCGTCGCATCGACGAGCTCCGGCTCCCCGTCACGCAGCCGCGCCTCGCCCGCCGCACCACGCTCCCACCAGACCGCGCTCACACCAATCCCTCCCCCGGCTCGGCCACGGCCACCACCCGGGTCCGCACCGACCGCAGCACCGGCAACTCCCCCGGCCGCAGCGGCACCTCACGGCAGTCCTCCACCGGCTCGGCCCCGTCCAGGCCGATCGCGACCCCGGCAACGTCGGCAAGATCCCCCAGCGCCATCCGGGCGGCCCGGACCAGCGCCGACGGCCGCAGCGCACCACCGAACGGCCAGCCGGTCCCGTCCACCCCATCGACCAGAAAGCCACGCAACGCCGAAGTGACCACAGCCGACACCCGGGCACGATCGGCGGGCAGCCCCGAAAGGTCCACCCGAAGCCCCACATCCCGGTACCGCGGCCCCCGGACGAACACCTCCGCCGTCAGCAACCGCGCCCCCGCCAACCGGCCCGCGACCGCACACACCATCGCCGGATCCGGCTGCGGCGCCACCACATCATCCGGCACCGACGGAACGATGTGGACGGTCACCGCACCCGGCACCCGCGAACACGGATACCCGGGATGCGCACCCAGCGCCGCATACGCCCGCGCCACCGCAACACCCGGCGTCGTCCGGGCCAGCGTCACGAAATCAGCCGCCGTCACCGCCCGCGTCACCTCACCGAGCGACCCCGCCGCACGCTCACGAGCCTCCGCAACGGTCTCCGGATCACTGCCCTCCGCAGCCTGCACCACGTTGGCCGCCGTCACCTCGGACTCGCTGACCCAATTGGCCGTGACACCACCGTTCCCGGCCCGGCCACCACCGACCGAGTACGCCACCCGCACGTCACCACCCGGCCGCGGAATGCGCCCGGTCAGACCATCACCGAACACACACGCCCCCTCGCTCCGCGACACCACGAACGTCCGATCGGCCGACGCCCCGAACGTGAAGTCCGGCACCGGCGTCCACTCGTCACCGGCGATCCGCACAACGGCATCGAGCAACCGGTCCGCGGCATCCGGCAGCACCAGCCGCTGGCCAGGCAGCTTCAGCCACGCTCCCGTCTGGCCGGCGAGATCCGCCGTCCGGCGTTCGAGCTGACGCGCGGCGGAAACGTTGACCGCAACCTGCACCAACCGCGGCGGCGCCGCAAAAGCCGCAGCCTCCGTCGACACCAGCAACCCACGCTCACCCGACGTCCACCCCGCCGGCAACCGCAACCGCACCACACCGGACCGGCGGAACCCACCCGTCCCGTCGACGACCTCGGCACACGGCCGCGCGTCACCGCCCTCCCGGAACACCGACCACCTCAGCTCCGCCGGCGCCCCGACTGCCACCGCACGCGACGACCACGACGGCGCCACCGGACTGTCCACTTCGAACAACAACGACAACCAGCCCGGCGCGGGATACTCACCGGTCAGCGGCAACGCGAACCGCACCGACGCCGCACCACCGTCACCGGAAAACAGCGGAACACCACGCCCCGCCACCAGATCCGCCGTCCGATCGCGATCGGTCACCACACCCACGACCCCGTCCACCGGGAACACCGCCACGTCGTCGTCCAACGTGAACCGCAACACCCCCGCCGGATCACGCCAGAACGCCGTCCCCGCCGGCACCACCAGCCCGGGCCGCCCCGCCGCCCCCAGCCGCAGCACCGTCACCGCCGGCCGCGCGGGCCGCGGCGGCTCCAGGCCCAGCAACCGCAGGATCGCCACCACCAGCGCATCCGGCACCTGATCGAGCCAGAACAACCGCTGCTCCAGCAAATACGCGAACAACTCCAGCAACGTCACCCCGGGATCGGCGGGCGCGTGCAACGTCCAGCGCCCGTCCGACTCCGCCGGGATCCGGCGGCGGATCGCGGCCATCAGATCGGCCCAGGTCAGATCGTCCAGCTTCGGCGCGGGCAACGTCACGACGACCCCCCGGCCAGACCCAGGTAGAACGGGAACACCAGATTCGCCTTCGTGTTGCTGTGCCGGACCCGATAGGTCACCGACACCGTCACCCGCGACTCGGCCGCCTCCGCCCGGACCTCGTCGAGCTCGACCCGCGGCTCGAAGTCCCGGATCGCCCCGGCCACCGAATCCTCCAGATCCCGCAGGCTCTGCACACTGCCCGGCGCGAACACCGACTCCTGCACACGTGTCCCGAAGTCCGGCCGCATCACCCGCTCACCCACGTTGGTCAGCAACAGCGCACGCAGGCACGCGTCGATGCTCTGCTCGCCCTCGGCGTACCCGAGCCGCCCGGCCTCGTCCGGCACCAGCGGGAACGGCCACCCGGTGCCCAGGAAGTCCTCGCTCACGACGTGCTCGCCTTCTTCGACAGGACGCCCGGGGTCAGCGGCGTCGGCGGGCCGGTGGGCCCGGCGGCCGTCGGGTGGGTGTGCGTGTTGAACGCCTGCAGCAACGCGTTCCCCAGCACCAGCGGCTCGGCACTCCCGCCGAGCTCGATCCGCGGCGAGTCGATGGTCACCTGCGGCGCCGACAGCGTCACCGAGCCGGACGCCGACACCGTGACGCTCCCGCCCTCGGCGGCGGTGATCCGGACGGCGTTGCCCGCGTCGTCCAGCTCCAGCACGTGCCCCGCGGCCGACTTCACCCGCACCGCGGCCTTGCCGGCGGTGTCGTCGAAGAGTATTTCGTGCCCGTGGCGAGTGCGGATGAGTTTCTGATCGCGACCATCGGTCCGCGATGTCGGCGGGGTGTCTACGCCGTTATACAGTCCACCGAGGACGATCGGGAAGCGCATGTCGCCGTGGACGAACGCGACGAGGACCTCGTCGCCTTTCTCGGGTACGAACACCGAGCCGTAGCCGTGGCCGGCGTACAGCTGGCTGACGCGGCACCAGTCGGTGACCGTGGTGTCGTCGAACCACGGGAAGCGGACCTTCACGCGGCCTTCGTCGTCGCCCTCGTTCTCCTCGACGATCGCTTCGACGACGCCGTAGAAGCGGCGGTCGGTCGTCCGGGCACGCGGGGCCGTCCTGGTCGTCATCACGCGTCTCCCTGGTGGATGCGCCGGGCGGTGAACTGGGTGAAGAAGCCGTTGGAGTCGAGGGTGTGCTCGACCCGTTTGACGAAGTAGGAGCCGGAGAACCGGCGGCCCAGGCCGTACACCTCGAGGTTGTCGCCGGGCTGCAGTTCCGGTAGCCCGGCGACGCGGCCGGTGGCGGTGATGAACTCGTACGCGCGCTCGCGCAGCAGGCTGATCGCCAGCTCGCGGGCCTCCTCGTCGCTGGTGACGGGGGCGTCGACCAGGA
This sequence comes from Amycolatopsis vancoresmycina, assembly GCF_000716785.1. Taxonomy (GTDB): domain Bacteria; phylum Actinomycetota; class Actinomycetes; order Mycobacteriales; family Pseudonocardiaceae; genus Amycolatopsis; species Amycolatopsis vancoresmycina. The sequence goes on along the minus strand of NZ_JNYY01000001.1, from coordinate 495,256 downwards.
CGTCCTGGCGGCCGCCGAGGGTGCTGTCGGCGGCCTGGGGCCCGCTCTGGCCGTCCGCGCCGTTCTGGCCGGCCGGCAGGTTCTCCGCGGTCGCGGTGAACGCGATCGGCTGCTTCGTGCGGGGGTCCCAGCCGCGCACGGTCAGCTTGCCGACCTGTTTGGACACCGTCAGGGTCGGCGTGAAGTCCAGCAGGTTCGGGACGAGGCCCGCGGGCAGGTCGGCGGGCCCGGTCGTCAGGCCGGGTGCGTAGGCCAGGCGGAAGACGTTGATCGCGCCGCCGTCGCGGCCGTCGGTCGGCTTGACGAAGTAGAGTGTTTCCTCGCCGGTTTCCGGGTCGGGCAGGATGTAGCAGTCGAAGTCGAGCCGTTTCGCGCGTTCCATCAGGAAGCTGGCGTCGTCCTGGTTCTTCTGGACGACGATGTCGTGCGTCGGGCCCTCCTGCGTCACCACGATCCGCAGGTGGTTGCGTGCGGCGATCTGTTCGGCGATCTGCCAGTCGGGCAGGTTCCGGTAGATCTTGACCTCGTTTTCGGCCGGCTTGCGGTCCTTGAGCCGCATCATCCCGTCGACGCCGCTGACCGCGACCGTCGGCGAGCTGCTGTCGGAGAACTTCGGGGCGAGGGTGCTGATCGTGCCGGTCGCGACGGTCAGCAGCCGGTCCGCGTAGCCGAGGCGGACCGCGACCCGGCCGCCGAGCCGGAACTGCGCGGAATCGCTGTGCTTGAACTTCAGGTTCGCGTCGTCCCAGTTGTTCAGCGTCAGGTCGAAGCCGGACATCTCGTCGAGGTCGCGGTGCACCTTGACGTCGATGATGTCGTTCTTGGTCGTCGGGTCGAGCTGCAGTCCTTCGATGTCGACGTCGAACTCGGGCGCGTACCGGTCCGGCGAGGCGACTTCGGGTGTGGTCACCGTGTCCTCCTCACGTCAGCCGGGGCACGGTCAGCACCCGGCCCGGCCGCAGGTCGCGCGGATCGGTGATGCCGTTGGCGCGCGCGAGTTCCCGCCACAGGTCCGGACGGCGGTAGACGGCGTTCGCGATGCTCGGCAGGGTGTCCCCGCGCCGCACGACGTAGCTCTTCTCGACCGTCGGGGACGACCGCGGTGACTCCGCCACCTGCACCGCGGCCGGCCGGAACTCCTTGAGGGAGAGGTCCAGCTGGGCGCGCAGCGGCACGCCGTCGGGCCGGAACAGCTGGTAGGCGACGTCGAGCTTTTCCAGCACCCCGGTGAACACCGACTCGTCCCAGACGAACCGGACCACCGGCGGCGCGTGCTCGCGCGAATCCGGCCGCAGCAGGTTCCGCACCGCGTCGACGTAGACCGTGCGGACGTTCTCCAGGGTGTCCGACGTGTCGACCAGCGCCTGCACGGTGAGGGTCTCCGAGCCGCCGCGGACGTACTGCAGCGGCGGGGTCTCCAGCCCGGGGATGGTGATCTCGGCGAAGGTGTTGGCCTTGCTGAGCTTGTAGTCGGTCGGGTTGAACCGCAGCGGGATCCGCCGCGCGCGCTCGTCGGCGATCACCGGCCGGACGATCTCCAGCCGGGCCTGCGCCGCGCCGGTGCGCGCGAAGGACACGGGCGTGGTGCTCACCGGTCCTCCCCGTCGCCGAGCCGGCGTTCGCTTTCGGCGTGCTTCGCGCGGGCGCACTCGTCCTCGTACAGCCGGGACCACGCCTGGATGTGCCGGTTGAACAGCCTGGTGAACACCGCGCCGTCGTCGCCCTCGACGTGCAGCCGGACCTCGAGGTTGTGGATGATCACGTTCGCCACGTCAGCTCCCCAGCACCTTCGTCAGACCTTCGTGCGCGATTTCCAGCGACTCGATCGCCACCGCGTTCTGCTCGGCGTGCAGGTCCGGGCCGCTCCACTTCGACGCGAGGCCGCCGTGGAAGGCCCACGCCGCGCCGGGCGTGCCGTCCGGGCCGAGCAGGATCACCGCGCCGTCGCGCCGCGCGCCCAGCGAGTCCGCCAGCCCGGCCTGGTACCACGCCCACAGCCCCGGCTCGCGGACGACGCCGCGCTTGAGCGTGATCGGGTTCCACTTGTGCCGCAGCGGCAGCTGGTGGGTGGTGTCGTTGCGGCCGCCCTCGGCGTAGCTGGTGACTTCCAGCTGGGCGCCGAGCCCGGTGATCTCCTGGAACGCCCCGGCCGCGACCAGCGGCAGCAGCACCGCCTGCGCGGGCGGCAGGTAGGCGTCGCCGGGGTCGAGGGTGACCACGAACCGGTACTTGGGCAGGGGCTCGGCGGACGTCACGCCTCGATCACCTCCAGGCTGCGGTCCTGGCCGAGCACGAGGCGCAGCCGGACGAACTCCATCGGGACGGCGGGCGCGACGCCGATCTCGCACACGACCCGGCCGGGGTCCTGCCCCGGCGGGTTGACCGTGTCGTCGCAGACCACCTGGAACGCCTGCTCGGGCCGGGCGCCGGCGAGCGCGCCGGACCGGAAGGCCGCCAGCAGCACCGACGTCAGCGACCGCACCAGGGTCAGCCGCAGCTCGGCCGAGTCGACGTCGAACACGAGCGGGGTGGCGACCCGGCGGATCGCGCGGACCAGCAGGTGCAGCAGCCGCCGGTGGGCGACGTACCGGCGGTCCGGGGCGAGGGTCCGCCCGCCCCAGACCACCAGCCCGCGGCCGCGGGTGCAGCGCAGGAGGTCGACGCCGGCGGCGAAGAGCCGGACCTGTTGCGGCTCCGGGTAGTCCGTGGCCAGGTCGACCGCGTCGAGGATGACGGCGTTGGCCGGGGTGTGGTGCGCGCCGCGCTCGGCGTCGAGCCGCGCGACGACGCCCAGCACGTGCCCCGACGCCGGGACCGTCCGGCCGGTGGCCGCACGCAGGGGCGGGTGGTACACGGCCGCGTTGGCCAGCAGCACCGGGTCGTCGGCCAGACCGTCCACCCAGGACAGCACTTCGTCCACAGGGGACACTCCGGGCGGGACGTCCAGCACGACCAGTCGGTCCAGCGACGCCGCCGCGGCGGCCAGCAGGTCCCGGACGGTGTCGGTGTGCGCGCCGCCGCCGAGGTCGGTGCCGAGGTCCGGCAACGCCACCAGGGCCGGCTCCGGCAGGTCGGCCTGCGCGGCGACGGCGGCGGCGTACTCGGCCCGGCCGGGTGCGACGTCGGTGCCGCCGTCGAGCGCGAGGTCCCACGACATCGAGAGCGGCCCGGGCCCGCCGGCCGGCTCCGGGCCGTCCGGCACCAGCGTGACCAGGCGGGACGCACCGACCCGGGCGATCACCTCCGCGGGCGGCCCGGTGAACGTCTCGGGCGGCTCGCCGGGGACGTCGGCCCGCACGGTCACCGTCGGCGGCCCGGCGACCGTGCTGGCCTGGAACCGGATCCGCACCCGGCCGCCGTTGGCCCAGGTGCCCGGGCTCGTCGCGGTGACCCGGTACTGCTCGTGCGCGAAGCCCGCGATGTCCCCGACCGTCCACAGTGCACTCGCCGGGACACCCGGCCCGGCCACGCGCAGCACCCAGGCCGTCCGGCCGCCGTTCTCGAAGAAGCCACGCAGGGCGTCCGGCGTCGCGCTGCCGGCGCCGGGCGCGCCGAACGCGGCCGCGACGTCGTTCCGGCTCTCCACGCGGACCGGGGTGAGGACCGGCCCGCGGCGGGTCCGGCCGGCGAAGACCGCCACGTCGGTGCGCAGCGGTTCCTCGTCCGGCTCGCGGCCGGCGAACGTCAGTGACACGCCCGGCAGGGCTTCGGCAGTCATGATTACGCGTCGATCTCCAGCTTTTCCACGGCCAGCACGAGGGTTTCCATCGCGATCTCGTTCTTGGTCGCGCTCAGCGTCGGCCCGGTGTACTTGGTCGGCCAGCCGCGGTCGAAGTTCCACCGCATGGCCTCCTGCCGGTTCTCGTCCAGCAGGATGATCGTGCCGGAGGTGCGGCGGACCTTGCCGTTGAGCGCCTCCACCACCCAGTTCCAGAACCCGACGTGCCCGGTGATCCCGCGCTTGAGCGTGATGTTGGTGAACTTCTTCAGCCCGGGGATCTTGCGCACGGTGGTGTCCTCGGCGCCGGTGCGGTACTCGATCGGCGGGATCTCCAGCTCCAGCCCGCTCGCCTCGGTGAAGGACCCGCTCACCGCCACCCCGTCGTCGCTGACGTTGGTGACGATCACCTGGAAGTTGTAGGACGCGTAGGGATCGTCCCTGGTCACGGGCGGCATGACCGCCCTCCTCTCGATGTCAGGCGAGCTGGGTCTCGCGGGCCTTCTGCTGGATCCGGAAGATCACGAACTCGGCCGGGAAGACCGGCGCGACGCCGATGACGCAGACGAGCCGGCCGTTGGCCAGGTCGTCGTCGGTCATCGTGGTGCGGTCACAGGCGACGAAGAACGCTTCGGCGGCGGTCGTGCCCGCCAGCGCGCCGCTGCGCCAGACCGTGGTCAGGAAGTTCGACACCGTCTGCCGCACGAGCGCCCACAGCGCCTCGTCGTTCGGCTCGAACACGACCCACCGGGTGCCCTTGTCGATCGACTCCTCGAGGAACAGGAACAGCCGCCGGACGTTGACGTACTTCCACGAGCTGTCCGAGGACAGCGTGCGGGCGCCCCAGACCCGCTGGCCGAGGCCGGGGAAGAAGCGCAGCGCGTTGATCCCCCGGGGGTTCAGCAGGTCCTGGTGCCGTTTGGTGATGTCCGCGGCGAGGCCGTCGGTGAGCTTGATGCCGCGGATGACGACGTTCGCGGGCGCCTTGTGCACCCCGCGTTCGGTGTCGACGCGGGCGTAGATGCCGGCGATGTGGCCGGACGGCGGCACCTGGACGTCCTGACCGGTCGACGGGTCGGTGGTGACGAGCCACGGGTAGTACAGCGCCGCGTCCTTCGTGTCGAACGGCTCCCGGAAGGCTTGGATGCCTTCGATGTCCAGGCCGTCCTGCGGGTCGAGCACGGCGAAGCGGTCCTTGAGCGTCTCGCAGTGCGTGATCAGCGCGGACTCGACCGTCCCGGCCCACACGCCGGGCACCGCGCACACCGACACCTCGTCGATGTCCTCCAGCGCGACGATGCCGGTCCGGGCGCCGCTGCCGCCGTCCACGCCGACGAAGTCGGCCACGCTCAGGGAGCCGGGCGCGTCGTCCCCGCCGGCCAGGCCGAGCCAGGAACCCGTGGCCGGCACCGGGAAGTTCGCCGGGTCCGGAGACAAGCCGGGCAACGCGGTCACGGTCACCAGCTGCGACCGGGCCAGCGCCGCGGCCACCGCCGACGGGTCGCCGGTGAGCCGGACGTTGCCGAACGTCTCGGTCGCCGTCGTGCCGCCCGGGTCGGTGAACCGCGTGTCGATCCGGGCTTCGACGAGCGCGACGCGGTCGGTCTCGAAGAGGTCGGGGGCGGTGCCGTCGAAGGTGACGACGTCGTCGTGGACGGCTTCGACGTGCCGGACGCTGAGGTGCCGTCCGTCGTCGAACTGCACGACCGCGCCGGGGTACAGCCGGCTCGCGCCGCCGATCCGCAGCGCGGGCCCGGCCGCCGGGTTGGCCCGCCGCACGCGCTGCACGCCCAGCCCGGTGCGCCAGGCGTGGTGGGTGGTGCCGTCCGCGAAGGTGAGCGTGACCTTGCCGTCCGACGGCTGGCCCGCCTGGGCCCGGAACCGGCCCGGGCCGATCCGCACCCAGACCTCCCCCGGTTCCAGCCCGGCCGCCTCGGCGACCTGGACGGTCGGGCTGTCGGCGTCCGCGTCGGCGGTCAGCCGGGTGACGAACAGGGCGCCTTCGGCCGGGTCCGGCAGCACCGGCAGCGCCGCGCCCACCACCGGCTGGATCCGAACCTGGACGCCGCTGCCCCACGCGCCCGGGCTGACCGCGGTGAACTCCAGCGTCGCGTCGCCGCTGCGCGCGCCGACCTGGACGTAGTCGCCGCGGGCGGACCGGACGGCGGCGGTCAGCGGCGGGTCGAGCTCGACGCGCCGGGTGGTGAAGTCGTAGCCCGTGACGGTGGCGGTGCCGATCGGCTGGTCGTCGTCCCCGCGGAAGAGCCCCACCTGCTGGCCCTCCCCGGTGAACCCGAGCAGGTGACCGAGCTGGACGGCGGTGGCACCGCTCGCCGCGTCGGCGACGACCGGGCTCACCAGGCCGTGGCCCAGCCGGCCCGACGCGGGCGTGGCGTTCCGGCTCACGACGCGCTTGACGTACAGCCGCTCGCCGCCGTTGTCGAAGAACCCCTTGACCGCCAACGGGAACAGCCACCAGCGGCCGCCCTCGGCGGCGTTGCCCGCCCAGGCGTCGCGCACGGCGGCCCCGGGTTCCGGCAGGAAGCCGCCGAAGGTGCGCTGGTACTCCAGGAAGTTCGTGACCAGCTGGGGCTTTCCGGTGGCGGGACCGCGCACGGTAACCCCGGCCATGCCCGCCGTGCTGGTGCTCACCCCCGCGATCGGCCGCGGCCCCGCATCGATCTCCTCGACGAAGACCCCGGGGCTCAGGTAGTCGGGCATGGCTGGCTCCTCACTTCTTTCCTCACTGCTCGCGGATCTCGATGACATGGCGGGTCCCGGCGTCGGCGGGCAGCCGGACCTCCAGTGACCCGGTCCGGCCCGGCCGTTCGGTGGCCTCCAGCCGGAACGTCTCGGTGTTCCCGTCGCCCGCCTCGCCGTCCCAGCGCAGCGCCAGCCGGAAGGCGCCCAGCGCGCCGGTCAGCGTCCGCTCCTGCCACGGGACCAGGTCGACGCTCGTCCGGCCGCGCGCCTCGACCAGCGCGTTCGCCACGGGGTTGCGCGTCGCCGCGTCGACGACCACGCCGTGCACCGTGCGCACACCGGGCGGGTAGGCGAAGGTCTCCGACGGCAGGAGCCGGACGAGCCGGGGTGCCGGCGTGCCCTCCCCCGGCGCCGTGAACTCGACCCCGGCGGTGCCGGCGTCGAAGGGTTCGCCGTCGGCCGGGTAGAGCGGCCGGTACCCGGCGGCCTCGAACCGGGCGCGGTGCCGCTGCGCCTGCGCCGCGCGCCCGCCCAGGCCGGGATAGGCGAAGGCGGCGCTCGGGGTGCGGACGGCCGCGGTGTCCTGCGGCACCCAGACGCCGTCGACGAGCCGGTCCAGCAGCACCGCGACGCCGGCGCTGCGGACCTTGCGCGCGAAGTCGTCGAACGGCACGAGCCAGGCCGGGCTGGACAGCGTGTCGCGTTCGAAGGGCAGGAAGCTCACGAGGCCGTCACCCCGTCGATCACCCGGCTGCGCACCGGCCGGACCGCCAGCTCGGTCGCGACGTCGAGGTTGACCACGCGGACCTCGTAGTTCAGCGAAAGCCGGTAGGGCTTCTGGATCGCGTACCAGACCCAGGACTTCTGGTCGAGCGTGAGCGCGGTCAGGCTGAGGTGCAGCGCGTCGGTCGTGCCCGCGAGGCTGCCCGAAAGCTGCGGCCCGTCGAGGATGGCGTCGTCGTAGAACACCTGCAGCGCGCGGCCCAGCATGCGGTGCTGGGTCGGCTGGTCGCCGCCCCACGGCGTGATGAGGTACCGCAGCAGCAGCGCCATCGGCGGCTTGCGGGTGCGCGGCGGGTCCGGGGGCAGCGACCGCACCGGCGGGCGGTTGCGCGACGCCGGGTCTTCGGCGATCTCGTACAGGAAAACGGTGAGCATCGGCGGCGGCGGGGTGACCGGCTCGGACAGGTCGTGCAGCACCGCGATGGGCGGCTGCTCGCCGCCGAGGCTGCGCAGCGCCGTCGTCAACGCGGTCACGATCGTGGTCGAGACGTCGGCGATGACGCCGAAGTCGCCCATACCCATTCCTCCCCCGTGTGCACCTTCCCCCAGTGCGTCTCGAAAGGATGCCCGTTCCGCCGTGGCGCGATCGCGATTCCGCCGTCACGGGGGCGTCACCGCCGCGTTTTCCGGTTCCGGTTGACGGCGGGACACACACCGCGGCAACGCCCGTGTGACAGTGTTCCGGCATTCTTCACAGCGTGGAGGTTCCCTCGGAGCGCAACGGCATCCTGATCCTCCGCGTCTGGCTGGAAAGCGGGCGGCCGGACAATTTCCGCGCGCGCGTGTTCCGCTCGATCGGGCCGGATCAGGCCCCACCACTGGTGTTCAGCGAGGTGGACGACGTGCGCTCGGCGGTGCAGGACTGGCTCGACGAATTGCTCGGGCCGGGCGGTGACGGCCCCGCGACGCCCTGGTGACGTTCCCGCTCACCGCAATTCCGGGACACGATCTTGGAATTGCTCGTAATATGGTGGCGGAGTGTCACAGTGGATCACATCGTCCGGGGGGATCGATGACCTCGTCCGTCATCTCGTTACGCCTGCTGCACAGTTTCGCCCTGACTGTCGATGAGTCGAGGGTGTCGATTTGCCTGAGCGCGCAGCGGCTGCTGGCGTTCCTGGCGCTGCAGAACATTCCGCGCAGCCGCGCCTACGTGGCGGGCTCGCTGTGGCCGGACACGACCGTGCCCCGCGCGAACGCGAACCTCCGGTCGTCGCTGTGGCGGGCGACGCGGGCCGGCCACCCGGTGATCGACGCGTCCGTGCAGGAGATCGCCATCGCCGCCGACGTCGTGGTCGACGTGCACGACGCGGTCGACCGCGCGCACCGGCTGCTCGACCCGACGTGCCCGTGCGACGACATCCTCACCACGCGGACCCGCGCCGACCTGTCCGCGGACCTGCTGCCGGAGTGGTCGGAGAGCGAGTGGGTGCTGATCGAGCAGGAGCAGTACCACCAGCTGCGCCTGCACGCACTGGAGGCGATGACCGCCCGCCTGACCGCGGCCGGCCGCCACGGCGAGGCGGTCGCGGCGGGCCTGGCCGCGGTGCGCGCCGAGCCGTTGCGGGAAAGCGCGCACAGCGTGCTGATCAAGGCCCACCTGGCGGCCGGCAACCGCGGCGCGGCGCTCGGGCAGTACGACGTCTGCCGCCGGGCACTGGCCGACGAACTCGGCCTGGAGCCGTCGGACACCCTGACGGAACTCCTGCCGAAGGGACTCGTGAGCGCCGCCGCCGGATGAGACCACCGCTGCCCAGCTCCGATATCGAAGGCCCCAGATTGTCGTGAGTGGTAAGGCGAGTTAGAGCCCGCCTTACCACTCACGACAACCTGGGCGATCCGGGCCGGGCACCTGCGCCGGGTTCGATGCCGGGGCTAGTTCTGCGTCACCAGGCGTTCGACCAGCATCTGGCGCACCTCGTCGGCCGTCTCGGCGCCGGCCGCCTGGGTGACGGCCTGGGTCACCGCCGGTACCAGCTCGGCGACCAGCTTGCCCTGGAGCGCGCCGGCGAGCTGCTCGGCGTCGACCGGGTGGGTGGCCGAATCGGTGATCAGCTTCGTCACCGAGTCCAGTGCGGCGCCGAGCGCGCTGAGCTTCGCGTCCATGTCCTTGATGAACTGGGCGTAGTTGCGGTTCCCGCCGGCGTCGAAGACGTTGCCCCACATCATGGCCCGGAAGTCTTCGGGAGTGAACGGCATGTCAGCCTCCGTGGTGAGGTGGTTGTTCGTGTAGGACTCGTCGAGGTCGACGGCGCCCGCCGAGCCGGGCAGGGCGCCGCTGCTGGTGTACTGGTGCACGTCGTAGCGGCCGACGTACCGGGCCGAGCCCATCGCCTCCGGCCGGGCGCCGTAGCGGGCGATCACGATCACCAGGTCCGGCACGTCCCACAGGTCCGGCCGCAACGCGGCGGCGAACGACGCGCTCATGTAGACCGCGGGCCGCAAGCCCGCGGCCGCGACGTGCCGGCAGAAGGCGACCGCGAAGTCGCGGGCGAACCCGTTCGGGGTGAACGGGCTCTCCAGGTCCAGCATCGGGGCCACGCCGGTCGCGCCGAGCCGCGCGACCTGCCCCAGCAGGACGTCGGCCTGGGTCTCCGGGTCCGGCTTGAGCTGCGCGTAGTGGTAGCCCCCGACCGGGATGTCCCGCGATTTCGCGCCGGCCACGTGCGTGTCCGGCCGGTAGGTCACACCCCCGCGGGTGGTCGTGTAGGGCGCGCCGCCGTCGGACAGCTTCACCCACGCGAACGCGATGTCGTTGACCTGATCCCAGCGCAGACCCCGTTGGTAGTAGGGATGCAGGTCGGTTCCTCTGGCCATAGCCGGCCTCCTCGCTGGTCGGACCCTCCCTCGATACCGGACGGGCAGTGTGCGCAAGCGCGGCCGAGCCGTCACCACGCCGCACGGAATTGCCGCAAGAAAATAATCAACCTTCGCGTCCCGGTTTTCCCACGACGATTCCCCGCCAGGCCGGGATCAGGTGGTTCGCCATTGCCAGAACGACACCGGCCGCGACGCACGGCCAGCGGTCCGGAACCGGGCCGAGCACCCCATATCCGGCCGTGCCCGCCGCGAGCACCACTGCCCGGAAAACCACGGCCCACGACACCCTTTCGGCGCCGAAACACCCACACGGCATCCCCGGCCGCCGCGTCCGCAGGACCGTCGCGTAACCGGCGAAAGCGCAATAGAGGACACCTTGCGCGGCCACCGCCACCCGGCTCGTCGATGCCGTGACCAGCACGAACAGCACGGTCGCCCCCACCAGGAGCTCGGCGCAGGCGGTCACCGCCGCCACGAACGGCGGCCAGTTCGGCGGGACGAGGCGATGGGCGCGCAGGACCGCCCGGTGCGCCGGCGGCCGCGCCGCGTGGGCCGCGCCCGCCGTGATCAGAAGAATCGCCCCCGCCGCCGTCAGTGCGGTCAATACGGACGGCCAGAAAACCTGCATACACCCAATGTATTCGCCGACAAAAGTACCGTCCCCGATCGGACCAATCTCCGAAACCGTTCCGAAACGATCGTGGCGACCGCCGAATCCGTCGGCTAGTCTCACCGGGCGGATTCGGCGAAAACGGAGGTCTCATGGCGACCCGAAGATTGCGGCTGGTGGCGCCCGGAGGTGACCGGGTCACCGTGGACCTGCCCGCCGCCGCTCCCGTTTCGCACGTCGTGGCCGGGGTCCGCTTCGTCGGCGGCTCGTTCGGCACGGGGTTCCAGATCGGGCCGCGCGGCTACCACGACTTCGCCTGCACCCACGTCGCCCCGGCGCGGACCCGCGACCGGCTGGTCGTGCACGGCCGCGAGGTCGTCGTCGCCGAAGCCGACGACGGGCAGACGTCGCTCGCCACCCTCATCGGGGCTTACCACGAGCTGATGACCGTGTACGCCGGCCCGGCCCCGCACCGCGAACGCGTCCTGGCCCTGTTCGGCTCGCTGCGGATCGAAGACCACGTCGACGGCATGACCGTCGTCCCCCGCGCCGCGACCCTGCTCGACTCGGCCAACGAACACCTCGTCGTCGTGGTGCGCGACCACGGCTCGCTCTCGATCCCCGCCCCGCGGCACGCCTCGGCCCTGCTCCCCCGCCACGCCGGCGCACCCACGAAACACGGCGAGGTCTGGAAGGCCGGGTACGCGCGTTCGTACGTCCTCGGGTGCCCGGCGGGCGTGGCCGAGGTGCACCTCGCGGACACACCGGCGAAAACCGAGCGGGAACGGCTCGACTGGCTCGACGACATCGGCATCGCCTGGGACCGGGGATGACCCCGTCGCTCGCGTTCACCACCATCACCTGGGCGGCGATCGTCCTGCTGTTCTTCGGCCTGGCGGCCGTCCTGCGCGAGGTCCGGCTGCTGCGCGCGACGGTCGCCCGGACCACGGACGGGTTCGCCGCCGTGCCCCCGGATCTGGTTCTCGGCCCGCGGTTCGCCGGCGGCAGCCGGATCGTCGCCGCGGTCGATTCCGGCTGCCCGCTGTGCCTGGCCGTCGCCGAGCGGCTGGCCCGGCTCGGCGCGGAGGCCACGCTGCTGACCCACGAACCGCCGGCCACGTGGACGTCCCTCGCCCACGGGCTGCCGGTGATCAGCGACGGCGAAGCGTGGCGTTCGGTCTCCCACCTCTCGCCGCCGGTGCTGATGCTGCTCGACGAAAGCGGCCGCGTCCGCCGGATGGTGCTTCCCGTGCGGGCGGCCGAAGTGGACACCACACTGGCCGGCTGGGCCGGCCCGACGGCAGGAGGCGATCCCGGTGACGCTGGAGTCGGCGCGCATTCCCGACCTTGACCGGCCGGCGCCCGGCGCCGCGGGCACCCGCGCGGGCCGGAAGCTGAAGGCAGGCGGCACCCGGCGGGCGTTCCTGCGCGCGGTGGCGCTGGGGGCGCTGACGATCGGCGCCACCGCACTGGACTGGACCGGGCTGTCCCGCACCCGGCGGGCGAACGCCGAGTTCAGCCCGTACGGCATGCCGGGCTACGACCGCAACGACTGCCGGGACGCCTACCCCACCGGCTACCCGGAGTTGCCCGACACCAGCGGCGCCTACGTCAACGCCTACGCCGCCTGCTTCGGCGGCTTCTGGCGGGGCAGCACCTACTGCGAAGCGGGCTGGCACAAGTACGGCACCTACAACGAAAACGGCATCCAGGTCGACCACCAGCCGGTGTCCAACACGTGCGGCCAGTTCGTCGGCAAGAACGCCTGGCGGTGGACGACGCCGGACCAGAAGGTCTACCGCTGCTCCGACGGCTTCTCCACCTTCTGGGGCGGCGGGTACACCGGCCAGACGTACCTGACGATCTGCCGGGCCGCCCTTTGACGCACGCACCCTCGCGGCGCCGGTGGCACCCGCTGACCATCGCCGCCGGACTCCTGCTCGCCGCCGGTGCGGCGAGCGCGCTCGTCCCCTGGCTGGTGCCCAGCGCGTGGCTGGTGATGTGCGCGGCCGCCGGGTTCGCCACCAGCGGCTCCAGTTGAAGCCGGAACTCGGCCTTCGTGCTGAGCTCGCCGGTCTGGCGAGGCACTCCGGTACTGGCGTTCTGCGCCGGGCTCCTCGGCGGCGGCGTCCTGACCGCGGCCGTCCTGCTCGTGGCCGGTTCGCTGCTGCGCGCCCCGCTCCCGCCGGTGGCCCGCTGGGCACTGGTGGCCGTGGCGCTGGGTGCCGTGCTGCTGCGGGAAACGGGCGCGTGGTCGTTCCGGCTGCCGGAGAACCGGCGGCTCGTGCCGGACACCGTGTTCCGGCTCGGCCGCCACCTCGGGCCGCTGCAGTTCGGGTTCGAGATGGGCACCGGCGCCCGCACCTACCTGCCCAGCGGCCTGCCGTACGCCGCCGCGGTCGCGGTGGCCCTCACCGCGTCCGTGCCCGCCGCGCTGTGCGCGGGCGCCGGCTTCGGGATCGGCCGGGCGCTGATGACCACGGCGAACCTGCGCTACGACAGCGAAAACGGCTGGGACGTCGAATGGCGAGCCCACGGCCGGACGCTGAAAGTCCTGACCGGGGCCGCCTTTGTCGTCCCGCTCGCCGCGATCGCCGTCACGGCGTGGTCTGGTACGCCCTGAGCACGGTCTGGGTGAGCGTGTTGCCTTCCGTGTCACGGGCGGAGATGCGCAGCGACACGAACCCCGTGGGGTTGCGCACCACGGCGAGGCCGCCGTTCCCGATCCGCGCGGTGGGAGCCGCCGTCCACGTCACGCCGTCGTCGGCGGACGTCTCGACCCGCAGCTCCGCCAGCCGGAACTCGCCCGCGCCCGGCTGGCGCTGCGCGGTCAGCGCGAGGACGAACGGACGGCCCGCCGGGGCCCGGCTCTGGTCGTCGACCGCCCCCTCGGCCCGCACGACCAGCAGCGGCAACGGCACGGCCGGCGCCGCCGAGCCCGGCTCGTGGAAGGTCCAGACGACGTCCACCTTCGTGCCCACCACCGACCACGGCACACTGCGCGTGCCGGCCGCGTGCAGTGTGTAGGTGCCCGCGCCGTCCGGGATGGCGAACGCGCCGACGGCCGGGTTTTCGGTGGTGCCGAGCGGGACGCCGTCCCGCGACAGCGTCGCGGTGCCGGTGAGGCCGCCCGGCGGCGAGGTGTACTGCGCCGGGTCGCTGCCCGACACCAGCGGGATCGCGTACACCAGCTGGTTGCCGGCGCGGAGCACGCCCCAGCCGTCCTGCGGTTCCCCGAAGGCGGGCCCGACCGGGGCCCGGTTCCACCCCGCGCGCTGCGGGCCGGGCCGGTAGGTCCGGTACGAGTAGTTGTTTTCCGCGTCGGTCAGCGGATCCGGGTACACCGCCACGATGTGCTGCCAGCGCAGCCCGGTCGTGTAGTACTCGGTGCGCCGGCTCGGCAGCGCCTGCGGCACGATCTCGTAGGTTCCGCTGTCGGCGCCCGGGAAACCGAAGGTGACGTCGTCCAGGCGCAGGCTCTGCGCCGGGGCGCCCTGCGTGTGGTAGCGGGCGTCGACCACCGCGAGGTCGCGGTCGCGCACCCGGAACACCGGGTCGGCCGGAACGCGGCCGCGCTCCAGCAGGGCCAGCTGGTAGACGTAGCCGTCCGGGTCCGTCCCGGGTGGCCGGGCGGCCAGCGTGGCCCGGAAGTACATGGCGTACGTGTGGTCGGTGATCTGGCGGTCCGAGCCGACCGCGTAGAGCTCGTTGCCCGGTTGGACGGTCCAGGCCAGTGTGCTGGTGCGCGTTCCGGCCGGGTTGCCCGAGACCAGGCCGAGTTCGCCGCCCTGCAGCCGGGCGTCCGGGCGGTCGACCACCGCGCGCACCGGTTTGCCCGCGCGGGCGTCCAGGGTGATCGAGACGTCGCCGATGATGGGCTGCCCCGGCCGCGAGAACGCGGTCACCGCGGCCGGCCGGGTCTGGCCGGTGGGGTCGCCGGACACGTCGAACGCGTTGAGGTCGTAGGTGCCCTTGGGCACCCGCGCCACGGCCGTGCCGTCCGCGCCGAACGGGCGGACGCCGAACGCGGCGCCGGTCGCGGTGTCGACCAGGGTGGCGACCCCCGCGGTGAACTTCCCGTCCCGGCCGATCATCCGCACGGACACCGGGTAGCTCTCGCCCTCGAGCACCGCACCCAGCGCGGTCTGCACGGTGATACCGGGTGCCGTCGCGGTCAACCGGCCGCCGTACTGCCCGGCACCGGCCGCGCCCGTCCGGAGGGTGACGCCGACGTCGGCGCTGCCGTGCGCGGCGACGACCACCGACGCCGCCGTCGGCGTGAACAGCTGCGCCGGCGCGCCGTCCGGTCCGGTGGCGGTGGTGGCGAGCGCCAGCGTGACGGCGGCGTCGCCGTCGTTGCGGTAGGTCACGGTCTTCGTCACGGCCTGGGTGTGGGGCCAGGCCAGGAAGCCGTAGCCGAGGCTGCCGGTGGTGGCGGTGACCTGCTGGGTCACCGCGCGGCCCGCGTCGACCCGGCCGGCGCCCTGCTCGGCGACGGCGGCGGTGGGCTTCGCGGTGCTCGTCAGCGCGGCCTTGAGCCGGCCGGCGAGCCAGTCCGGGTGCCGCTGCAGCACCAGCGCCGCCGAGCCGGCGACGTGCGGTGCCGCCATCGACGTGCCGGACAGCCGGGCGTAGCTGTCGCCGACCGGTGCGGTGTCGCCGTCGCGGGTGCCCGCGGCCCGCGCCGAAACGATCCCCTCGCCCGGGGCGGCGATGTCGGGCTTCACCGCGTGGTCGCCCAGCCGGAAGCCGCGGTTGGAGAACGCGCTGGTGGTGTCCTGGGCGGACACGCTGCCGACGGCCAGCGCCGCGTCCGCCGCCGCGGGCGCGACCACCGGCCCGGGTTCGGGCAGGTCGTTCGAACGGTCGTTGCCCGCCGGGGCGACGAACAGCGTGCCGTAGCGGTCGCTGAGCGCGTCGACCGCCTGGGACACCGGATCGGTGCCGTCGGACGCGTCGCCGCCGAGGCTCAGGTTCACCACGCGCACCTTCGGCGCGATCCACTCCAGCCCGGCGATCACCGCGGACTCCGGGCAGCCGGCGGCGACGCAGACCTTGCCGCTGATCAGCTGCGCGTCCGGCGCCACCCCGCGGTAGCGGCCGCCGGACGCGGCGCCCGTGCCGGCGATGATGCCGGCGACGTGCGTGCCGTGCCCGAGGTCGTCGCTCGCGTCGGGCCGGGTGCCGGTGAAGTCCTTCGCCGCCAGGACCTTGCCCGCCAGGTCGGGGTGGTCGGCGCGCACGCCGGTGTCGAGCAGCCCGACCGTCACGCCGCGGCCGGTGTAGCCGGCCTCCCAGGCCACCGGGCCGCCGATCTGCGGGACGCTGACGTCGAGGGCGGGTTCGGCCAGGCCGTCCAGCCACACGCGGTCGACCCCGGCCCGCAGCGACGAGCCGGTTCCGGCGGTGAGCCAGGCCCAGAACTCCGGGCCGCGGCGCCGGTCCTGGCGCAGCGCGGTGCCGTGCACGCTCGGCAGGTCGCGGACCTTCGTGGCGGCGGGCGGCTCCGGCGCGGCCGCGGAAGCCGGTCGGGTCACGATCAGCGGGAGGGCGGGCGCGGAGTCGGCGAGGTGCTGCCGCAGCAGCTCCGAAACGTCGAACAGCCGCGGGTCCAGCCGGCCGGCGGCCACCAGCGGCAGCGCGTCCGAAGGCACCACGGAGACGTCCCCGGTCTTCGTGCCGGTGCGGGTTTCGCGGAAGAAGCCGATCCGCTCGCGGCCCGGCCCCGGTTCGACCACGACCGCCTCGCCGCCGCGGGAATCCCGCAGCACGCGCACGCGGTCGCCGGTGAGCAACGTGACCGTGTTCCCGGCCGCCACGGGCGCCGCGGCCGGTGCGGCCGGTGCGGCCGCGGCCGGCGGCGGGACCACGACCAGCGCGGCCACCACGACGGCCGTCATCGCCTTCTGTTCGCGACGCATGTCAGAACCCCTCCGCCGAGATCGTTTCCCATTGCCGGACCGCACAATGCCCCAGTTGTCGTCGGCGCTTTTCGACCGCGCGGTACGTTACACGCCATCGACGCTTGTTCCCGACCACCGGAATGGCGAATCACCCGGGTGTCGCAATGGGAAATTGATCTCGAAGGGACGGGGAAAACGGCGCGCCCGCCGGAGTGGCCGCCGGCGGGCGCAATGGGTCGAATCCTGGTCAGAAACCGGCCGCCTGTGCCGCGTTGAGCACCGGGATCCACGTGTTCGACGCGGCGCGCGCGTAGAACGAGTTCGTGGACCGGTCGCTGCCGGACGTCACCGCGAGCAGCTGGTTGCTGCCGTTGATGACCGGGCCGCCGCTCCAGCCACCGAAGGCGACGCAGTTGTTGGTGAACAGGTAGGTGTCGCCGTTGAAGCCACCGGCATCGCGGCCGTTGCCGATGCAGTGCAGCTGGTTCTGGCCGCCGTACATCTCCTGCGGGTAACCGTGGGTGTCCCAGCCGTTGATCACGCCGGAGTTGTTCGACACCCAGCCGAGGCCGCCGACCACGTTGGTGATCTTGTTGGCGCCCTGCGCGGCGATGGCCACGGTGGCCACGTCGTCTTCGTGGGTGAAGCCGTCGTTGCCGTGGTTGAAGTACGTCGTCGGGATCCAGAACGTCGCCGCGTTCCAGGTGCCCAGCGGGCGGCTGTTGTTGTCGTAGGAGGGGATGAAGATGAGGTTCTGGCTCCAGATCGACTGGCCGGCACCGCCCTGGAACACGCAGTGCGCCGCGGTCGCGACCACGCTCTTGCCGGTCGAGTTGATCACCGAGCCGGAGCAGACGTAGGTCAGGCCGTCGCGCGGGTTGAGGAAGAAGATCTTCCCGGTCACCCGCGTCTTGAAGTCCGAGGTGTACGGCCGGGCCAGCTGCGCGTTGCCGAACTGGTCACCGCCCGGGGTCAGCACCGGCGACGCCGACCGGGGCTGGGCCGCCACCTTGGGGGCGTCCTGGGCGACGGGTCTGGCGCTGCGCAGCCGCTCCGCCGTCCAGAACTTGCCCGCCTGCTCCTGGGTGAACCGGTCGGCCTGCGGGGACTGCACGACGCCGTCCGCCGGCGCGGCGGACGCGACCGGCGCGGCGACCAGCACGGCGCCGGCCACCAGACCGGCCGAAGCCAGCAGCGTTTTCAGCCGCAAAGCACGGATTCCCATATGTTTCCTCCTCCGGATGAATGCACGCCAAAGCCGGTATCGCGAAAATGGGTGCACTGTGCAGTGCGCTGAATGTGATCGGTTTTCCGATCCCCCATGATCGGCGATCCGGCAACCCCGCAAAAGTGGCGGCAGCTCGGGGCCGTCACACAGTGTTCCGTGCTCCCGAAGTGCCGTCAAGGTGAATGGACACCCGGAACATTCATGATTCTTTTCCGCCTGCACGCCGGGAAAGAAACGTGAAACTTACCGCGGCCGATTGCTCCGGCCGGGCCAACCCGGGGGCACAAGTGGGCTATGGCGCGGTGAGCTCGGCTACCAAGGCGGCCGGTGCGCCGTCAATGCCCGCGGGGGCAGCCTTTCCAGCCCGAGCGGCAGCCGGCCCCAGCGGCGCGGTCAGTCCACCGCCCGGCGCAACGCCCGGGCGAACACCTCGACGTCACCGACGGTGTTGTGGTGGTGGGCCGACATCCGCACGAACCGGTCCACCCCGGCGGCCGCCAGGTACAGCGGGGTGTGCGAGCCCAGCGCGACCCAGCCGGTCACGCCGTCCTCGGCGAGCACCGCGCGGATCCGGTCGGCCGGCACGCGTTCGTGCCGGAACGAAACGATCGGCGTGCGGCTGCGCGGCGGCCCCAGCACCCGGGCGCCCGGAGCCGCGTTCACCACGTCGTGCAGGGCGTCGATCACCTCGGGCGCCGGACCGCCCGGGTGGCTCAGCGCGTGCTCGGCCGCCGCGAGCAGGCCCAGGGTCACCGCGTTGCTGCGCTCGGCCGTCTCCAGCCGGGCCGCCGTCGGGTCCGTCAGCCGGAACCGGTGCAGGGACTCCACGTCGGCGGCGTGCAGGTCGGCGAACCCGGGCTCCAGCCGGTCCCGCAGATCCGGCCGGACGTAGGCGAAGCCGCTCCCCCGCGGCCCGCGCAGGAACTTGCGGCCGGCCGCCGTCAGCACGTGGCAGCCGATCGCCGAGACGTCGACCGGGCGCTGCCCGACCGTCTGACAGGCGTCCACCACGTAGACCGCCGCCGAGCCCGCCAGCACCGCGCCGATCCGCTCGACCGGCAGCAGCACCCCCGCGCCCGAAGGCATGTGCACGACCGAGACGAGCGCGACCCGGTCGTCGAGGCGGGTGCGCATCCAGTCCAGGTCGAGCTCGCCGTCCGGGCCGAGCGGGACGACCTCCAGCGTGCAGCCGCGGCGGCGGGCCAGCAGCTGCAGGGCGATCAGGTTGCCGGCGTATTCGTAGGGCGTCAGCCAGATCCGGCTGCCGGGCGGCACGGGCAGCCGGTTCACCACCCGGCACCACGCGTCCGTCGCGCTGCCGAACAGCGCGATCTCCGCCGGCCGCGCGCCGACCAGTTCCGCGAGCCGCGCGTACACCGTGCTCGTCAGCTCGGTTTCGTGGAGCGCCTCGGCCTCGTAGGGGCCCACCTCGGCTTCCAGCGCGAGGTAGGCGGCCATCACGCGCGGCACCGCGGGGGCCGGGATCCCCGCGCCCGCGGTGTTGAAGTGGATGCGCCGCCCGGTCACGAACGCCCGGTCGCCGCGTCGCCGGCACGGCCTGCCTCGGTGCCCTGCAACGCCGCCAGCGCGGCCATTTCGGCGAAACTGCGGTCCGCGGCGCGCGGGTCCCCGCCGGCGCGCCGCCAGTCGCGGTACTTGGCCGCGTAACTGATCAGCGTTTCCTTGCCCCGTTCCTTCCGGGTGCGGGTGACGATTCCGGCCCACAACGCGTCCCAGCGGGCGTAGGCGCGGTCGCCGAGCAGCACCTCGTGCGCTTTTTTCATGTTCCAGAACGGCACCCCGGTGTTGAGGTGGTGCACCAGGTGGAAGTTGTCGTTGTGCCGGCCGAGCAGGAAGCGCTCCACCGCCCAGCCGTGGCGGTTGCGGGTCATCAGGATCTGCCGGTCTTCGCTCTCCGGCAGCGGGTAGTGCTCGGCCAGTTCCGACAGCCAGCCGATCGCGATCGCGGTCGTGAACAGCGGGACGATCCACAGCAGCAGGAATTCCGGGAGGAACCCGCCGATGGCGAGGAACGTGAGGATCACGGCCCACAAACCGGCCAGGATCCACCGTTCGGCGCGCAGGCTGACCGGCATCGACACCGTCACCTGTTCCTGTTTGAACAGCACCCGGTCCTCGACGACGTAACGCACGTATTCGAGCGTCCTCAGGCCGATCACCGCGAACAGGATGTTGCGCAGGAAGAACGTGCGGTTCGACGTGCGGGGGTCGTAGATGCCGACCTCGCGGTGGAAGCTGTAGTCCGGGTCGCGTTCTTCGTCGCCGAGGTTGCGGTGGTGCAGGCCGATGTGCGAACTGCGGTACGGGTTGTACAGGTGGAAGACCAGGTGCGCGGAGAACACCGTGCCGAGCAGCAGGTTCAGCGCGGGGTTGCGGGCGAGCACCTTGTGCGACGCCTCGTGCAGGATGTTGACCAGCGCGCGCTGCGTCGAGCCGATGAGGACGACCGAGACGGGGTAGCACCACCAGGACACCCCGACGCACAGGAAGACCGCGGCGGCGATGACGGCGTAATCGAACAGCAGGCCCAGCACGGCGTGGTAATTGTCGGTCTTGCACAGCTCGCGGAGCCGCCGCCGGATTTGCGGGGAAAGCCTGCTGAAATCGAAGTCGAGATGGGCAGGCTGGTCAGCGAACGCGGAGGACATCGGGCCTTCCTCTGGACAAGGGCAGCACACCGGCGTTCACCGGGAACCCCCGGCGCGCTGCGGCTCTTGCGCCGGCGCGCGGCCGGCACCGGCCTCGGCGGCCGGAACCCGGCCGCGGCCCGGCGGCCATGGCGGTGGCGCATGGAATGGTGGAGCGGGATTCTTGCCGTTATCCGGGAAACCGGCCGGTCAGGAGGGCCAGTCGATGTCGGAGTCCGAATCGGAGCCGCCACCCGAAGGCGAGCGGAGCCGGGCTGCCGACCGGCCGTCGAACGACGGCGAAGTGCATGCGAAACCGGAACGAATGTCTATCCGAGAGCAGACCATGATTGACGAACATCCCCCGCGTGATCTTGTGAAATTCACCCCTGGCAAATAGGCACGAAAGCCACGAACCCACACTACGACGGCTGGCAAAGTTTGGCAATACCGGGTTGCAGCCCGAACCGGGGAACTTCTGACCGGCGTGACCCGCGACGCGCAGGGGCGGTACCTGCGGCGATCCGTTCACGCGGCGGGACCGGCGCGGACCGCGTACGCTGGGCGCCGCCTCGACGAACGTGGCCCCCACGCCCGGCCGACATGCCGGGCGTCGCCGGGGTTTGCCAACGGTTGCCCGGGTAGGCACAATACAGGGAACGTCCCCTCGCCGACGCTCCCGCGCCCGGCCCTAGTGAACAGCCTCGAGGTTCAAATGCTGAAACAGCCCGATTTCGGGCAGCGACTGAGGGCCCTCCGGCTGGCCAGCGGCCTCTCCCAGGCCGACCTCGCCGGCGGCACCATTTCGACCGGCTACCTCTCGCGCCTGGAGTCCGGTGCCCGCCCGCCGACGGCCCGTGTCATCGCCCACCTGAGCGAACGGCTGGGCCTGCCCCTCTCGGCGTTCGAGAGCGAGCAGGCTTCTTCGCTGGCCCAGGTGCTCGCGTCGGTGACCTCCGCCTCCGAAGCGGACCTCACCGAGCTGCTGGTCGAGGCGCTGCAGTCCGACGGCGAGCAGGCACCCGCGCTGCGCTGGCAGGCGCTGTGGCTGCTGGCCAGGATGCGCGACACCCAGGGACGGCACGAGGACGAGCACGCGCTGCTGCTCGAGCTGACCGACCTCAGCGACCGGCTGGCCGCACCGGAACTGCAGGCCAGGGTGGCCACGCGGCTCGCCAGGTGCGTGCGCATCCTCGGTGACATCGACCAGGCGCGCGACTACGCCGCCAAGGCCGTGGAGCTGACCACCACGCTGTCGGTGTCCGACCGGGTCGCCGCGCTGCACGAGCTGGTGTCCGCGGAGGCCGAGGGCGGCCGGCTCGCCGAGGCCAGCGCGCACGCCGACGACCTGTGCAAGCTCACCGAGGCCGGTGGCGGCAGCGCGTACACGAAGGCCCTCTGGGCCTCGGCGACGGTCTGCATCCGCCGCGGCGCCCACGCCGAGGCCCGTACCGCCATCGAGCGGGCGCTGGAGAGCCTGGACAGCCGCGAGGACCTGCACCTGTGGATGCGCCTGCGGCTGGCCGCGGCATCGCTGTACCTGCAGGTCACGCCCCCGCAGACCGAGCAGGCGCGGCAGCGGCTCGACGAGATCGGCCCGGTGCTCGACCTGATCGGCACCGAGCTGCACCGGCAGCAGGCCCTTTCGCTGCGGGCCCACCTGGCCTACGACGAGGGTGACCTGGCCACCGCGCGGGAGCTGTGCGCCGAAGCGGAGGGGATGGGCATGTGGCTGTCCTTCCGCGACCGGATCCGGCTGGAGGCGCTGCAGAGCAAGCTGGCCATCCTGGACGGCAACGCCGAAAGCGGGGTCCTGAAGCTGAAGGAGCTCGCCCAGCAGGCCCAGGAGCAGCACAACGTCGACCTGGCGGCGGACATCTGGCGGAGCGTGGCGGAGATCCTGGCCAGCATGCGCCAGGCGCAGGTCTGAGTCTCACGCCGGCACGATCGCCAGCGCGTCGACCTCCATCAGCAGGTCCGGCCGGTAGAGGGCCACGACCTGCACGACCGTGCTCGCCGGGAGGCGGGCCGGGTCGATGAACTCGTCGCGCACGGCGAGCACGGCCGGCACGTGCGCGATGTCGGTGAGGTAGTAGTTGAGCCGGATGACGTCGGCGAACCCCGCCCCCGCGGCCGCGAGGCAGCCCCGCAGGTTCTCGAACACCTGGCGGGCCTGGGCGGCGGGGTCGCCGGCGCCGACGAACGTGCCGTCGGCGGCGAAGGGCATCTGCCCGGCCAGGGCGATCACCCGGCCGGTGCCCAGCACGACGTGGTGGTAGCCGTCGCTGGGGAACACCCCGTCGGGCTCGGCGATGCGGGTGAGCGCCATGGTCGTCTCCTCGGCGGAAGTCAGTGGCCGGCCAGCAGCCGGCGCAGCCAGCCGACCCGGGTGTCGTGGGCGGTCCGGGAGATCAGGGCGTCGGGCACCCATTCGTCGAAGCTGTGGAACGCGCCGGACCAGACGTGCAGCTCGGCGCTCCCGCCGGCTCGCCACAGGCGGGTGGCGAACTCGATGCCTTCGTCGCGCAACGCCTCGACCGAGCCCACTTCGAGGTAAGCCGGCGGCAGGCCGGACAGGTCTGCCGCCCGCGCGGGCGCGGCGTAGGGCGAAACCCCGTCGGTGCCGCGGCGCTCGCCCAGCAGCGCGGTCCAGCCGGTGCGGTTGGACCGGCCGTCCCACATCCCGATGGTCTCCATCCGGACCGCCGACGGCGACGTGCAGCGGTCGTCCAGCATCGGGAACTGCAGGAACTGCCCCAGCAGGGCCGGGCCGCCCCGGTCGCGGGCCAGCAGCGCCAGCCCGGCGGCCAGCGCGCCTCCGGCGCTGTTGCCGCTGACCACGATCCGCGTGGGATCGAGCCCGAGTTCCGCCGCGTTCGCGGCCAGCCACACCAGTCCCGTGTAGCAGTCTTCGACGGGGATCGGGTCCGGGTGTTCCGGCGCGAGCCGGTAGTCGACCGCGACGACCGCGCACTGCGTCGCCTGCGCCCGGTCGAGCTCGCCCACCAGCTCGGTGCTGCGGGGGTGGCCGGCGACCATGCCGCCGCCGTGGGTGTGGAAGACGACCGGGTGCGGCCCCGGCCCGGCGGTGGGCAGGCAGAGCAGCAGCGGGACGTCGCCGTGCGGCCCGGGCACCAGCCGTTCGGCCGTCGTGAAGGCACCGCCGCGGCGGATCTCGGCGTCGGACAGGCTCGCGGCCTTGCTCGCGGCCCGCCGTTCCGGGATGAGTTCGGGGGTGAGGGACGGGCGGCCGTCGAGGATCGCGCGCAGCGGCGCGTCGAGCTCGGGCTCGAACGGCGGCACCCGGGTGTCCGGTGTGGTCACAGTGTCGCTCCGGTGCTCGGGCGCGGACGGCCGCGCCGGAAGTGGTCGTGGACGGGCCGCGGGTCCCGGGCGGCACCCGCGGCCCGGGCCTCACATGCTCGCGCCGGCGCCCTTCGTGAACTCCGCGGTGTCGCCCTGGACGGCGAGACCGGGCTGCCCGTCGACGCCGACGGTCGTGGTGCCGGCGACGGTCACCCGCTCGCCGCGGCGGTGCTGGTCGCCGTAGTCGCGGACCGCGTAGTGCATCGTCGCCTGGTTGTCCCAGACCAGCAGGTCGCCGACCTGCCACCGCCACCGGACGGTGTACTCGGGCCGGGTGGCGTACTCCATCAGCGTCCGCAGCAGGTCCCGCCCGGCCTGCGGGCTGTAGCCGGAGACGCGGCGGGCGAACCCGCCCAGCAGCAGGGCGCGCTCGCCGGTCTCCGGGTGCACCCGGACCGCCGGGTGTTCCGACGCGAAGACGTGGTTGACGAAGTTGGACTTCGCGGTGCCGGAGTAGGTGGCGTCGGTGAAGTCCGAGTCGTTGCAGTGGACGACCCGCAGCGTGTCGGCGAGCGCCCGCAGCCCTTCGGGCAGCCCCTGGTAGGCCGCGGCCGTGTTCGCGAAGAGGGTGTCGCCGCCGACCGGCGGGCAGACCACGTTGTGCAGGATCGCGAACGCGGGCGGGTTCTCCATGTAGGAGAAGTCGACGTGCCAGTAGTTTGCGCGCGTTCCCTCGCCACGGGAGTCCATCTCGCGCAGCAGCGGCCGGCCTTCCGGGCCGCCGTAGATCGGGTGCCCCAGGGTCAGGTTGCCCAGTCTGCGGCCGAAGGCGACCAGCTGGTCGTAGTCGAGCTGCTGGTTGCGCAGGAAGATCACCTTGTGCGTCAGCAGCGCCGACCGGAGGCCGGCGACGACTTCGTCGCTCAGCTCCGCCGCCGCGTCCACGCCGTGGATCTCGGCGCCGACGTTGCCGGTGACTTGCCGGACATCCACGCCGACGGAACTCGCGGGCGCCATGAGTTCGGTCATGTTCGTGCACCTTTCCGATCGGGCCGCTCCCGGGACCCGTCCCACGTTGCCAGATATTGCCTACAATGGCAACATCTTGGTAAATCCGCCGATCGACGACGGGATCGAGGACGTGCTGATGATCGACACCGAGAAGGTGGCGGCGATCCGGGACGAACGGATCGACTGGAGGTTCAAGGGGCTCCCCGTGGCGCTGGAGGGCGACACGATCGGGGCCGCCGCAGACCGGCGGCTCACCCTGTTCGGCGACGAGTTCCTGGGGCCGGTGCTCACCCTCGACGAGACCGCACTCGACCACAACATCACCACGATGGCCAAGTGGTGCGCCCAGCGCGGCGTCGAGCTCGCGCCGCACGCCAAGACCACGATGGCGCCCCAGCTCTGGGCCCGGCAGCTCGCCGCGGGCGCGTGGGGCCTGACCGCGGCCAACGCGGCCCAGCTGCGGGTGTACCGCGCGTTCGGCGTGTCCCGCGTCCTGTTCGCCAACCAGCTGGTGGACGCCGCCGCCTTGCGCTGGGTGGACCGGGAACGGGCCGCCGATCCGGCGTTTTCCTTCGCCTCCTTCGTGGATTCCGTGGCGGTGGCCGACCGCATGGAGGCGTCACTGCGCGAGGTCGGCGCCCAGCCGGTCGACGTGCTGGTCGAGCTGGGCCGGACCGCCGGCCGCGCCGGGGCGCGGTCGCTCGAGGACGCGCTCGCCGTGGCCCGGAAGGTGGCTGCCAGTCCCCTGCTGCGCCTGGTCGGCGTCGGCGGCTACGAGGGCGTGCTGGTCAACGACCCGTCGCCGCACAGCCTCGCGGTGATCGACGACTTCCTGCGGCGCATGCGCGAACTGACGATCACGCTGGCCGGCGAGGGGTTGTTCGAGACGGACGAAATCCTGCTCACCGCCGGGGGAAGCTGCTTCTTCGACCGGGTGGCCGACATCTTCGCCGGTCCGTGGCCGGGGCTGTCGGTCACCACCGTGCTGCGCAGCGGCTGCTACGTCACGCACGACGACGGGTTCTACCGCTGGATGTCCCCGTTCTCCCGCGGCGAAACCGGCTCCCTGCGTCCCGCGATGCGGTTGTGGGCCCGCGTGACGTCGCTGCCCGAGCCCGGGCTCGCCCTGCTGACGGCGGGGAAACGGGACCTGTCCTTCGACGCCTGGCCGCCGGAGCCGCAGGTCGTCCGCACGGCCGACGGAACCGTCCGCGCCCTGCCGGACTGCGTGATCAAGCAGGTGAACGACCAGCACGCCTTCGTCACGCTGCCGCCGGACCACGGCGTGGCGCCCGGCGACTGGGTGGGGCTCGGGCTGGCCTACCCCTGCACCGCGTTCGACAAGTGGGCGCTCATCCCGGTCGTGCGCGGCGAAACCGTGGTCGACTTCGTCCGCACGTACTTCTGACGCGGTGGTGGCAGGGGCCGATCGCTCCTGCCACCACCGTCTCGTCAGTAGGACACGTCGCCGCGGAGGTGTTCGCTGGGCCGGCCGTCGACCCCGACCGGCACGGTCCCGGTGACCGTGACGCGCTCGCCGAGCCGGTGCGCGGTGCCGTAGTCGTGGACCGCGTAGTGCATCGTCGCCTGGTTGTCCCAGATCGCCAGGTCGCCGGTCTGCCACCGCCACCGGACCGTGTGCTCCGGCTTGGTCGCGTACTCGTGCAGCACGCGGATGAGGTCGCGGCCGGACTGCGGGCTGAAGCCCACCGCCCGCCGCGCGAAGCCGCCGATCAGGATCGAGCGCTCGCCGGTCTCCGGGTGCACCCGGACCGCGGGGTGCTCCGCTTCGAAGATGTCGGTCAGGTAGTTCGTGCGGTAGCCGCCGTCGCTGTAGGTGTCGTCGGTGTAGTCGCAGTCGTTGGAGTGCACGATGCGCAGCCCGTCGGCCAGCGCGCGCAGCCCGGCGGGCAGGTTCGCGTACGCCGCCGCGGTGTTGGCCCACAGGGTGTCGCCGCCCACCGGCGGGCAGACCTTGTTGTGCAGGAACGCGAACGACGGCGGCTTCGCCAGGTAGGTCAGGTCGGTGTGCCAGTGGTTGGCCCGCGTGCCTTCGCCGCGCGAGTCCATCGCCCGCAGGTGCGGGCGGCCGTCCGGGCCACCGTAGATCGGGTGGCCGAGGGTGAGCTCGCCGAACCGCTCGGCGAACGCGACCTGGCTGTCGTAGTCCAGCCGCTGGGCGCGCAGGAACACCACCTTGTGCTCAAGCAGCGCCTTCCGGATGGCGGCGACGGTGGCGTCGCCGAGCGGCGCACCGGCGTCCACGCCGCGGATCTCGGCGCCGATGCTGCCGGTCAGCTTGCCGACCTCGACGTCGGTGGCGGTCGAGAGCGTTTCGGTCATGGGACACGCCTTTCCTGGTCTCCGGATGTCCGGGCACGGAACGGGATAGCCTCCATGCTGACACAGGTTGCCAAGTCAGGCAATGCGCTCTAGCTGCGTATATCGTGAATCAGACGGCGGTCTTGTTGACGAACGTTGCCAAGACTGAAGCGGTGTGTTGTCATCGTGGCGGAGGGCCGATGAACCAGGCGATCGAGCGGAAACCCGGTGTGGTGGTCCGGGAGCCGGCGTTGCGGAGAACGCTGGCCCTGGACTACCTGGCGTGCTGCTTCGGGCGGTTCACGCTGATGCCCGTGCTGGCGATCATGCTGGCCGCGGGCAGCGGGGGCGCGGCCTGGGCCAGCACGGGCGTCGGCCTGTTCGGCTTCATGCTCTGCGCCGGGCTCGCCGCGCTGCCGGTCACCCGGTGGCTGCCCAAGTTCCCGTACGTGGTGAGCCTGCCCGCCAGCATGGTGTGTTCCGCCGCCGGGTTCGGGTTGCTGCCCTACACGCACCACGCCGTGCTCACGATGGCACTGCTGTTCCTCGGCGCGTTCGGCATCAGCGTGCACGCCACGCTGGTCCGGGTGCTGGTCCGCGAGGTGGTCCACGGCGAAACCGGGCGCAACACGATCTACTCGATCCAGCAGATCGCCACGAACGCGGCGGCCGCGGTCGGCCCGTTC
The DNA here is from genome assembly GCF_000716785.1 of Amycolatopsis vancoresmycina. Taxonomy (GTDB): domain Bacteria; phylum Actinomycetota; class Actinomycetes; order Mycobacteriales; family Pseudonocardiaceae; genus Amycolatopsis; species Amycolatopsis vancoresmycina. The sequence continues at coordinate 467,518 of NZ_JNYY01000001.1, read as the reverse complement.
GCCGCCGGGGTGCTCTACGTGGCGGGTGACGCGCGGCCGCTGCTCGCGGTGATCGCCCTCGCCTACGTCCTGGCGGGGGTGACGTTGCTGGCCGGCCTGCCGCGCGGGCTCCGCCCGTCGGACGCCCTGCGCGAACGCGTCCGCGGCCCCTCGCACCTGCTCGCCACGCTGCGCGGCCGCGAGGCGCGCCGGACCTCGCTGATCACGGTGGCCGGGGCGTTCGTCTACGCGCAGTTCTACTCGGCGTTCGCGCTGCTCGTCGGCTTCGCGGTCGACTCGGCGCTGCTGCGCGGCGCACTGCTCGCCGGCCCCCCGGTGGCCATCGCCCTGCTGCAGACCCCGGTCACGGTGGCCGCCAACCGGTTCCTGCGCACCGGCGTGCGCCCCGTTCGGATCCTCGCGCTGGCCACCCTGGTGTTCGGCGTGGCGATGCTGCTGCTCGGGCTGGGGCTGCCGGTCGTGGTGGCGGCCACGGCGGCGATGGCGGTGTTCGCGGTCGCCGAGATGCTCTTCACCCCGATGGTGAGCACGGCGTTCAGCCGGCTCCCCGGCCCGTCCGCGCTGGCCGCGTCGAACCTGCAGGGCGTCGCGTGGACGACCGGCGAAGCCCTCGGTTCCCTGTGCGGCGGCGCGCTGTTCCTGCTCGGCTACCACCACGGCGCCGGCCAGTGGTACTGGCTCGCCCTCGCCGCGGTCGCCGTCCTGGCCGCGATCCCCTACTTGGCCGGCCGCCGGTCCACAGTGGACTGATCGGCCGCAGCGGCGTCCACGACGAATTCCACCGACGACGTCAGCTCCACCGCGAGCGCCCGCGCCCGGGCCGGGCTGTCGGCGCCCACCACGACGACACCGGCGCGGTCGGTCGACTGCCGGATCGGGCCGAGCACCGCGCCCGGGGCCACCGTCAGTTCCGCGTACAGCACATCGGGGTGAGCCGTCACGGCGTCCCAGCCGCGGACCGCGAGCAGGCGCCCGGGCGGCGGGGCGAGGAAGTACGCCGCCGCCGCGCGGCTCGGGGCCGGTACCGGCCCGGCGGCGCGGCCGAGGACGTCGTCGAAGACGAGGCCGAACAGCTCGAGCCCCGGGATGGCGTGCGCCAGCAGCAGGTGCAGCCAGTCCCCGCCCGGACGGCCGTGGACCTCGCCCAGCACCACCCCGCCGCCGGTCAGCCACAGCTCGACGTGGAAGATCCCGAACCGCAGGTCCAGCGCGGTGAGCGCCCCGGTGACCTGCCGCTCGATCTCGCGCCGGGTGCCCGGCGGCAGCTCGGCGGGCAGCACGTGGCCCACCTCCACGAAACCCGGCGGGGGCAGCGTTTCCTTCGCGGTGATCGCGAGGACCCGGGGCCGCCCGCCGAGGAACACGCCCTCCACGCTGAATTCGGGACCCCGGACGAACTCTTCGATCAGGAACAGCCCCGGATCGGGCAGCTGACGCACGGCCCCGGGCAGTTCGGCGGCGCTGCGCACCTTCCGCACCCCGATGCTGGCCATCGCGTCCCGCGGCTTGACCACCCACGGGCCGGCCGATCCGGCGGTGAAGGCGGCCGCCTCGGCGACGGAGGTGCACAGCCGGACGGCGGGTTGCCGGAACCCGGCCGCCGCCAGCGCGGCCCGGCACTCGTCCTTGTTCCGGACCAGCCGCACCGCGTCCGGCGGGTTGCCCGGGGCGCCGAGCGCCGCCGCGGCTTCGGCCGCGGCGACCACCACGGTGTCGCGCAGGCCGAGCACGACGTCGAACGGCTCGCCCTGCTCCCGCACCCACCGCACGCTTTCCGCCGCATCTTCCGGGTCGACGGCCGAGACCGTGTCGGCGAGCGCGCCGACCCGGGCCGTCGCGGCGAGATTCGCCTCGGTGTTCGTCAAGTGGGACCGGAGGCCCCTGGCGCGCGCCTGGGTCAGGGCCGCGGTGGCGATGTCCAGGCTCGAGGCGACCGGGCCCGCGCCGCCGAGGAACAGGAACCCGGTCATGCCTCCTCCCCTTGTCCGCGAAGCCGGTAGACGCGGTCCTTGAGATCGCCGATCGCTTTGTGGTCCGCGGCCAGCAAGGCCGCGTCCGGCCCGGCCAGGAAGATGCGCAGCGGGCTGGTCAGCAGGTCCTCGGTCGGGCGCAGCCGCGCGCCGGGGGCGAGCTTGACGGTCACCGCGTGCACGGTGGGCAGCGCGGCGATCTCGTCGACGACCGCCTGGTCCACCGATTCGACGACGCCGTCGGCCGTCGTGCTCGTGTTGTGCACGACGGCGTGGCAGCGCCGGGAGTACCCGCCTCCGGTGAACTCGTCCGGGCGCACGAAGGCGAGCGCGGTCAGGTCGGCCTGGTTGCCGCCGAGGCAGCGGTCGTGGAAGCCGGGGTGCATGTTCCCGTTCAGCCGGGCGGCGATCTCGACCAGCGCGGGCCCGTCCGGCGTCATGATCACCTCCGCGTGCGCGGGGCCGTGCCGGATGCCGAGCGCGGCCAGCACGCCGTCGACGTACTCGACCAGCTCCGGCACCGGGGCGGTGCCCGGGTCGAGCAGCACGTCCCGGTCGTAGATCGGTTTCCCGGCCGCCGTCGTGGTCTTGACGTATTCCCAGACGCCGCAGACGTACCGCCGCCCGTCGCGGCTCACGGTGTCCACAATGTACTCGGTGCCGGGGAGGAACGACTGCGCCAGCACCGAGGTGTTGCGCTCGCCGAACATGGTCGTGTTCGCCAGGACCACGCGCGCCGCCCGGTCCGCCTCGGCGGCGGTGCGGCAGATGGCGACGTCTTCGGTGGACGCCGAACCGAGCGGCTTCACGACCACCGGGTAGCCGGTCCGGTCCGCCCACGCGACGACGTCACCGGCCGACGTGGCGACGCACTGGCGGGCGCAGCGGAGGCCCGCCGCCCGCAGGGTTTCGATCATCACGTACTTGTCCCGCCGGGCCGACGACAGGCGCGATCCGTTGCCGGGCAGCCCGAGCCGCTCGCCGAGCGCGTCGGCGAGCGGCACCCCGGACTCGGCGCCGGCCACGACCGCCACCGGGTCGTGCGCCGCCAGCGCCGCCACCACGCCGGGGATCGCCGCGGCAGCCGGACACGCGAGGTCGGCCCGGTAGCGGTCCAGGTCGGGCGGCGCCATCGAGGGCATCAGGTCCGCCGAGCTGCGGACGTGGACGACGTCGGCGCCGAGCCGGCGGAAGGCCGGTGGCAGGAAGTTCCCGGTGGAGTAACCGTCGACGATCACCGCGGTTCGGGCAGCCATGCGTTCCTCGTTTCGGGCTGGAGGGGTTATCGCGTCGCGAGACCGAGGCACTCCCGCACCAGCTGGTACGGCGGCTCGGCGACGAGGTAGAAGTGGTCCCCCCGGACGTTGCGCTCCTGGAACGTCCCCCCGGTCAGCTCCGCCCACGGCCGCCGGTCGGCGTCGACGTCGGCGTCCCCGACGATCGACGTCACCGGGCAGCTCAGCACCGGCTCGGCGCGGTGGCCGTAGGCGTGGAACATGCGGCCGTCACTGCGGATGTAGGGCAGCACCAGCTCCTGGAACAGCGGGTCGGCCGCCAGCTCGGGATCGGTGCCCCCGAGCGCGGCCAGCCTGCTCGCGGTGGTGTCATCGTCGTCGTCGGAGTCCTCGGGAGGCGGCCCCGGGTAGGGCGCGTGCCTGGCCCCGGACGCGAACAGGTGGGCCGGCGCCACCCCGGCCGCCTCGAGGCTCCGGGCCGTCTCCAGCGCCACCACCGCCCCCAGGCTGTGCCCGAACAACGCGATCGGCCGGTCCGCGATCGGCAGCAGCGCCGCGGCGATTTCGCGGCCGAGCCGGGCCAGGTCGTCCGGTGGCGGCTCGTCGAGGCGTTCGGCGCGGCCGGGGTACCGGACGGCGTGCACTTCCATGTCCGTGAGGTGCCGGCCCCAGTCCCGGAAGAACGACGCCGACCCGCCGGCGTGCGGGAAGCAGACGAGCCGCTGCCGCGGGTCGCCGTGGGCGACGGTGCACTGCAGCCAGACGTCCGGGCGGGCCGTCATTTCCCCGCACCTCCGCCCACGCGCTGCCGCCGGGCCCGGACCGCGCTCGCCCGCCGGGCGGCGGCCTGCCGGGCGTCCGACCGGGACCGGCCGTCCTGGGCGCCGGTGTCCCGGATCAGCGCGGCCTGCTCGGACACCGTGGTGTGGCGGAAGAGCTGGACCACCGACGGCCGGATCCCGGTCCGGCGTTCCAGGGCTTCCTGCAGCTGGAACATGGTGAGCGAGTGGCCGCCGAGGTCGAAGAAGTTGACTTCGGCGGGCACCTCCGGCAGTTCGAGGACCTCGGCCCAGGCCGCCGCCACCTTGCCGACCGTGTCGCCGGCCGCGGTGGCCGCCGGGACGGCCGCGGACTGCGTGGTTTCGGCCATGGCCTGCAGCGCGTTCCGGTCGATCTTGCCGGTGACGGTCTGCGGCAGCCGGTCCAGCGGCCGGATCCGGCCCGGCACGGCGGCCGCGGGCAGCCGGGCCGTCAGCGCGGCCCGCACGGCGTTCGTGTCGATCGCGGCAGCGGCGATGACGAACGCGGTCAGCGCGGGCGGGTCACCCGCGGCCACGACGACCGCGTCGTCGATCCCGGGTACCGTCCGCAGCGCCGCCTCGACCGCGCCGAGTTCGACGCGGTGGCCGCGGATCTTCACCTGGTGGTCACGGCGGCCGAGGAACTCGAGCTGGCCGTCGGCGTCGCGGCGGACGATGTCACCGGTGCGGTACATCCGGGCACCTTCCGCGAAGGGATCTTCGACGAACACCGCGGCGGTCGCGTCCGGCCGGCCGAAGTAGCCGCGGGCCACGCCGCGGCCGCCGATGTACAGCTCGCCCTGGGTCCCGTCGGGCACCGGCTGCCGCCGGTCGTCGAGCACGTACAGCCGCGCTCCGGGCACCGGTCCGCCGATCGACACCGGCCCGGGCGCGTCGAACCGGCGGTAGCTGGCCCAGACCGTGGCCTCGGTGGGGCCGTACTCGTTGACGAGCGCGACGGCACCGGCGTGCACGGCGAAGTGGCGGTCCACCAAGGCTTGCGGCAGGGGCTCGCCGGCCACGATCACGGTGTCGAGCGTGCTCATGCCGCGGCCGCCGAGCCGCGCGGAGGCGTCGAGCAGGACGCGGTAGAGGGACGGCACGCACAGCAGCCGTGTCACCCCGTGCCGCTCGATCAGCTCCAGGAGCCGTACCGGATCGCGCACCTCGTCCGGGCGGGCCACGACCACGCTGCCCCCGGCCGTCAGCGTGCCCCAGAGCCCGGCGACCGAAGAGTCGAACGCCAGCGGTGAGACGAGCAGGAAGACCGGCGCGCCCGGGTACACCGCGTGGCGCGCCTCGGTGGACGCGGCCAGCTGGCCGTGCTCGACCAGGACGCCCTTCGGTTCGCCGGTGCTGCCCGAGGTGTAGATCAGGTACGCGGGGTCGTCCGCGGTCACCGGAACCGGCGGCAGCGGGCGTTCGCTGCCCTCGGCTGCTTCGTCCGCGCGGATCACCGGAAGCCCGCTCCCGGCCAGGCGGTCGACCGTTTCGCCGGTCACCACGGCCGCGGTCACCCGGGCGTCGGCCAGCACGGCGGCGATCCGCCCGTCCGGCTGGGCCTGGTCGAGGGGGACGTAGGCGGCGCCGGCCCGCAGCACCCCGAACGCCGCGGCCACCATGGCGGTGGACGGCTCGGCGAGGACGGCGACGCGGCTGCCCCGGCCGGCACCCGCCGCGGCCAGCCGGGCCGCGATCCGGCCGGCCCACGCGTCCAGCTCGCGGTAGCCGGCGCGGTGGCCGCCGCTGAGCACCGCCGCCCGGCCGGGGTGCGCGCGCGCGAACCGGGCGATCAGTTCGGGCACCGGGGTGCCGCTGCTGCCGGGCTGCCGGACCCGGTCGTCGGTCTGGTGCGGGGCTGCCACAGGAATCTCCTCCACTGGTTGGCCGAAGCTCGGGCCGGTCACGCCGGCGGATTCAGCAGGGCGCGCACGATCTCCGCCTGCCGGCCCAAGGTCCGGCCGGTGAGCATGGCGCGCAACGGGACCTGGACGCCGAGTTCCTGCTTGACCTTGCGGGCCAGCTGCGTGATCAGCAGGGAATCGCCGCCCAGCCGGAAGAAGTCCGACTCGTCGGTGAGGTCGGGTTCGCCGAGCAGTTCCGCCCACAGCGCGGCCAGCAACGCGGCCGGCTCCGGCGGCTCGGGGGCGGCCTGCTCGGCGGGGACGTCCTCGGGGGCCGGCTGCCGGCCGTCGACCTCCGGCGCCAGCCACCGCGGCCCGGCGAAGGCGTAGGACGGCAGGTGGACCAGGCCGCCCTCGGCGCACAGCTGCGCGGTGTCCAGGGGCAGGCCTTGGGTCCACAGCGTGCCGAGCGCGGTCAGCAACTCTTCGGCCGGCCGCGCGGTGCGGGACGGCGACAGCGGGACGGCGTCGAGCATCGCCGACAGCGCCTGGCCGGGGCCGACTTCGACGAACACCGCGCCGGGCAGCCGCGTCCGGATCGCTTCGGCGGCCGGGGCGAACCGGACCGGCCGCCGGGCCTGGCGCACGAACAGGTCGGCGTCGGCCCGGGCGCCGGGCAGCACGAGCTCGCCGGTGGCGTTCGCCGCGAACGGCACCGCCGGGGTGCCCGGCACGACGCCGTCCAGCGCCGCGGCCAGGCTCGGCAGCGCCGGCTCGACGAGTGCGGAGTGGAACGCGTGGCTGGTCCGCAGTTGCTTGCTGAAGACGCGGTCGCCCAGCCAGGCGCGGAACTGCGCGGCCGCCGCGGCGGTGCCGGCGAGCACACAGGAGTCGGCCGAGTTGACCGCCGCCAGTTCCAGTGCGCAGCCGGACTCCGCGAGCAACTGCGTCGCGGCGGCTTCGTCGCAGGCCACGGCCACCATGGCGCCGGGCGGGCAGGCCTGCATCGCCCAGCCGCGGGCCGCGACGAACGCGGCGGCGGCCGGCAGGGCGAACACGCCCGCGCAGCAGGCGGCGGTGAGCTCGCCGAGGCTGTGCCCGAGCAGGGCGGCGGGCGTCAGGCCCAGCGCGGTCAACGCCTGGGCCGCGGCGTATTCGACGGCGAACAACGCGGGCTGGGCCAGCTCGGTCGCTTCCAGCTCGGTCGCGGGGAAACCCGGGTCGAACAGGGCGGCCCGCACCCGCGTGGCCAGGTCTGGCGCGAACGCGGCCAGGCATTGCTCCAGCGGCTCGGCGAAGCCCGGCAGCACCTCGGCGAACGGCCGGGCCATCCCCGGCCGCTGGACGCCCTGGCCGGGGAACACGAAGACGGTCGGCGGCGGCCCGTCGGCGGGCCGCCTGCCGCGGACGAGGCCGACGCCGCCGGTGATGCGGCCGGCGACCTCGGCGCTGGTCCGGCCGGTCACGGCGGCGCGTTCGGACAGCATCGCGCGGCCCGCCGCGAGCGTGTGCGCGACGTCGGCGAGGTCGGGGTTCTCCTTCACCAGGTGGTCGCCCAGCGCCCCGACCCCGCGCGCGAGCGCGTCCGGATCGGCCGCCGACACCAGGACCAGCCGGCTGACGTCGCCTTCCCGGCGCGGGACCGGCGGCGGTTCCGGGGCCTGTTCGACGAGCACGTGGACGTTGGTGCCGCCGATGCCGAACGAGCTGACCCCGGCCCGCCGCGGCGTCGGACCCGACCACGGTTCGAGGCCCGACGGCACGTACAGCGGCGAATCCGCGGTCTCCAGCAACGGGTTGAGCCGGGTGAAGCCGCCGACCGGCGGGACGGTCCCTTCGCGCACCACCAGCAGCGCCTTGATGAGCGCGGCGAGACCGGCGGCGGCGTCGAGGTGGCCGGTGTTGCCCTTCAGCGCCCCGACGGCGATCTGGCCGGCACCGGCGCCCCGGTCCCGGTAGGCCGCCGACGCGGCGGACCACTCGATGGGGTCGCCGACCTTCGTGCCCGTGCCGTGGGTTTCCAGGTACCCGACGGACGCGGCGTCGACGTCGGCCGCGCTCAACGCGGCCTCGATCGCGGCCTGCTGCCCGGACGGCGAAGGGGCGTAGTACCCGGCCTTCGCCGCGCCGTCGTTGTTGACCGCGCTGCCGAGGATGACGCCGTGCGGCTCGATGCCGTCGTCGAGGGCGTCGGCCAGCCGGCGCAGGACCACGCAGGCCACGCCGGATCCGGCGAGCACGCCGTCGGCGCCGGCGTCGAACGGGCGGCAGGCGCCGGACGCCGACTGGATCCCGCCGGCGACGTGCACGTACCCCGCTTGCGGGAAGTCGATCCCCGCGGCGGCCACCACGGCCTGGTCGCAGTCGCCGTTGAGCAGGGCCTGGATCGCCAGGTGCAGCCCGACCAGCGAGGACGAGCAGGCGGTCCGCACGCCGATGGCGGGGCCGGTGAGGTCGAGCTTGTAGGCGATGAGGCTGGCGATGAAGTCCGGCTCGGTGCCGTGGATCGCCTGGTCGAGGACCTGCGGGTCGAGCGGGCCGCGCGCGAGCATGGCGCGCAGGTAGCCGCTGCCGCTGTCCGAGGCGTACACGCCGGTGACCGGGCCGTCGCCGAGCGGCGCCCGGCCGGCGTCTTCCAGTGCCGCCCACGCGGCCTCGAGCATCAGCCGGTGCTGCGGGTCCATCAGCTCGGCGTCGCGGGCGCTGAACCGGAACACCGTGTGGTCGAACCGGTCCGCGTCGGCGAGGTGACCGCGGACGGGCACGTAACCCGGGTCGCCGAGCTCGGCGGCCGGGACCCCGGCGCGGGCCAGCCCGGCCGTGTCCAATGTCGTCGTCAGCACCTGTCCCGAGGTCACCGCCGACCAGAGTTCGGTGATGCTCGCCGAGCCGGGAAACCGGCCGGACATGCCGGTGACGGCGATGTCGAAGGAACGATCGCGGGCCATCTCACCCCCAGAGTCGGAACTTTCCCCAGGTTGCCTCATTAGGCAATCGCTGGCAAGCTGTTGACAATTGTTGGCAATAGCTTGCGGCGATCCGACCTGGGGGCGAGCGTGCAGCCAGATCCGCAGTGGACGACCGAGACCGGGCTGCACGAGGCGGTGGCCCGCACGGCACGGCACCGGCCCGGGGCCATCGCCCTGGTTTCCGGCCACCGGGCGGTCAGTTACGGCGAACTGGACCGCACGGCCGACGCCTGGGCGGCGAGCCTCGGCACCGGAGCGGGCGACCTCGTCCCGATCACCCTGCCGCGGAGCGTCGAGCTGGTGACCGCGCTGCTCGCGGTGCTGAAGACCGGCGCGGCCTACGCCCTGCTGGACCCGGCGTGGCCGGCCGGGCGCCTGCGCGAGGCGATCCGGCAGCTGGACCCGCCGCTGCTGGTGACCCGGCCCGGCGGGGTCGAGGTGCCCGGGCTGCCGGCGTGGACGCCGCCGTCGAGACCGGACGGCGTGCCCGGCTTCCGGCCCGCCGCCGTCGGTGGTTCGGCGCCCTGCTGCGTCTTCTTCACCTCCGGCACCACGGGAACCCCCAAGGGGGTGCTGGTCCCGCACCGGGCGACAGCGCGGCTGTTCCGGCCCGGCACCTTCGCGCGGTTCTCGGCGGACACCGTGGTGCCGCTGGCGGCGCCGGTGCCCTGGGACGCGTTCTCGCTCGAGCTGTGGTCCGTGCTGCTCAACGGCGGGACGAGCGTCATCGTCGACGAGCCGTTCCTGTCGGCGTCTTCGCTGCGCGACGGGATCGGCCGCCACGGCGTCGACACGGTCTGGCTCACCAGCAGCCTGTTCAACATGATCGTCGACGAGTCCCCCGAGGCGTTCGGCGGCCTGCACCAGGTCATGATCGGCGGGGAACGCCTCTCCCCCGGGCACGTGGCCCGGTTCCTGCGCCGGCATCCCGGGATCACGCTGCTCAACGGGTACGGCCCGGTCGAAAGCACGGTCTTCGCCACCACCCACCGCATCACGCCGCCGGACTGCGACCGGCCCGGCGGGATCCCGCTCGGCCGGCCGGTCCCGGGCACCGAGGTCCACGTGCTCGACGGCGGGCGGCCGTGCGCACCGGGCGAGACCGGCGAAATCTGCCTCGCCGGCGACGGGCTGGCCCTGCGGTACCTGGGGCCGCCCGAACTCACCGACGCGAAGTTCACCACCATCCGGCTCGAGGGGCGGCCACTGCGGCTCTACCAGACCGGCGACCTGGGCGAGTGGGACGCGGACGGTGTGCTGCACTTCCGCGGCCGCGCCGACCGGCAGGTCAAGATCCGGGGCCACCGCGTCGAACCGGCCGAGGTGGAACGCCAGATCGAACGGCTGCTGCCCGCCGTGCGCACCTGCCGCGTCCTGGCCCGCCGTGACGACGGCGGCAGCGTCCGGGAGCTGCTGGCGTTCTGCGTGCCCGCCGCCCCGGACGGGGCGATGGCGACGCTGCGAGCCGCCCTGCTGCCCCACCACCGGCCGTCGGCGCTGATCGCCGTCGACGCCTTCCCGGTGACGTCCCAGGGCAAGCTCGACGAACGGGCGTTGCTGGCCATGGCCGAAGAGCCGGCCGAGGCGGAACTTGCCCCGGCGCACGAGGATCCCCTCGTCCGCCTGGTGGCGGAGACGTTCGGCGCGGTCCTCGGCCGTCCGTCCGTACCCGCCGACGTGCCCTTCACCGACCTGGGTGGCGGCTCGCTGGACGCCGGGCGGGTGTGCGCCCGGCTGACCGGCCGGCTCGGCCGCGCGGTGCCGGTGTCCCGGCTCTACCAGCACCCGACCGCGCTCGCGCTCGCCGGCTGGCTCGGCACGTCCCCGCCGCCCGCACCGCCCGAGGCCGACGATGGGACGCCGCTGACGCCGATGCAGCTGGTGTTCCTGACCCGGCAGCTGCGGGATCCCGCCGACCGGACGTCGCACTGCCTGCTCACCTGGGTCGTCGAAGGCGAACTGGACCACGCGGCCCTGGCAGGGGCCATCGCCGAAGTCCACCGGCGGCACGAGCCGCTGCGGGCCGCGTACCTGCCCGACCCGCGCCCGGCCGCGCAGGTCGTCGACATCGAGCCGCCGCCACTGGAGTTCCTGCCCCGGCAGCCCGGCGTCGAGGCGGCGGTCGAGGCGCTGCGCGAGCTGCTTTCCGAGCCGCTCGACCCGACGGCCGGTGACGTCTGGCGGACGGCGCTGGCCGAGGTGGACGGCGGTTCCGTCGCCGTCTTCGGCTGCGTGGTCCACCACATCGCCTTCGACGGACGGGCGGAATCGGTGCTCGCATGCGACCTGGCGGCCGGCTACGAGACCGCGCGCGGCGGAACTCGCGCCGCCGCACCGGAGCCGGTGACCTTGGCGGCTGCCTACCGCGCCTACGCCGCACGGCTGGACGGTGCCGCGGCGCATCACGCCTCCCTGCGGGAGGAACTAACCGGTGCGCCCGACCTCCGCTGGCCGGACGGCGCCACCGAACCCGCTTCCGGCTGCGTGGTGGAAATCCCCCTCGCCGCCTCGGTCGTCGCCGCGGTGGACGCGCTGGCCGCCGCGTCCGGGGTCAGCCGGTTCGCCGTGCTGCTGACCTGCTACGCCACCAGCCTGGCCGAAGTAACCGGCCAGGACGACTTCGTCGTGGGCGTGCCGGTGGTCCAGCGGGACGCGCCGATCCTGGAACGCGCCATCGGGTGTCACATCACGATGCTCCCCCTTCGCCTGCGCGGCATCAGTTTGGCCGGGGTCGGCGCGGTAGGGCGGCTCACGGAACGGGCCTTCGCGGCGCAGGACGTCCCGTTCCCGGACCTGCTGCGGGTCGCCGGCACCCGGCCGGGCGAGCGGCACCCGCTGTTCCAGACGGTGTTCGCACTGCAGGACAACCCGGTCCCGGAGCTCCGGCTCCCCGGGCTGAAGACAACCTTCCTGCGGCAGCCCTACCTCGACCTGCCGCTGGAGTTGCACACCGAACTCTGGCCCGCCCCCGGCGGCGGCCTGCTGCTGACCGTCCACTTCCGGCCCGAGTCGGTGCCCGAGGTCACGGCGCAAGAAATCGCCAAGCGCTTCGCCGACCGCACGCACACCCTCCGCTCAGGACAGGCGAAATGACGACGCTCACGGCACACCCCGGCAGCCTCGCCGACCCGCGGACGCACGCCGCCGGCGACGCCCACGCGATCTGGCGGTGGATGCGCGAGAACGCCCCGGTGCACTGGCACGAACCCGGTCACCTGCCCGGGTTCTGGTCGCTGACCCGCTACGACGACGTCCGCGCCGCCTACCGCGACCCGCAGACCTTCAGTTCCCGCAGCGGGGTGCTGCTGCGGCCGGCCGAGCTGGGCCGGGACCCCGGCGGCGGGCTGACGCTGGCCCTCACCGATCCGCCGCGGCACAAGCAGCTGCGGGCGATCGTCGCCGACTGGTTCACCGCGCGCTCGGTCCGCGGCCTGGAAGACGCGATGCGCACGGCGGTCAAGGCCGTCCTCGCCCGGGCGCTCGAACAGGGCGAATGCGATGTGGTGCACGACATCGCGGGCCGGCTGTCGATCTACGTCATCGGTCATCTCGTGGGCGTGCCCGAAGAAGACCACGAGACGCTCTTCCGGTGGACCAACGAAGCGTTCGCGGCCCATATTTCCCTGGCCGCGCACCAGGATCTGATGCGGTACTTCATCGCGCTGATGGACCGGCGGATGGCCGAGCCCGGCGACGACCTGGTGAGCGCGCTCATCGGCGGCACGATCGACGACCGGCTGCTCACCGAAGAGGAGATCCTGCTCAACTGCGAAAACCTGGTCGGGGCCACGGAAAACGGCCGCCTCGCCCTGGCCGGCGGCATCCTGGCGCTGCTGCGCTACCCGGAACAGTGGGCTCGGCTGACGGCCGAGCCGGACCTGCTGCCCTCGGCGGTCGAAGAGATCCTGCGGTGGACTTCCAGTGCGACGCACAGCATGCGCACCGCGACGGCACCGGTCGAGGTCCGCGGCCACCGCATCGAACCCGGCGACCGGGTGGTGCTGTGGGTGCCGTCGGCCAACCGCGACGAGACGGTGTTCTCCGCTCCCGACCGCTTCGACGTCGCGCGCAAACCCAATCGGCACTTGGCGTTCGGCGGCGGCGAGCACTTCTGCCTCGGCGCCGTCCTGGCCCGCGCGGAGATGCGGATCCTGTTCGGCGAATTCCTCGCCACGGTGGCGAAGTTCGAGCTGACGGGCCCGGTGGAGCCGGTGGCCTCGATCAACGTGGGCGGCCCGGAAACCCTGCCGATCCGGCTGACCGGGAAGTAGCTCAGAGGAACTGGCCGCTGGCCAGGTAAGGCGCCGGTTCCGGCATGCCCCGCAGGGCGAGGTAGCCCTCCTGGCCGATGTCCAGGCGCGCGGCCAGGCCGACGTCGACCGCCCACTCGTTGGCCGTCGTGATGCAGTTGACCAGGGTCTCCCCCGGTGACGACGCCAGGCTCTCCCACAGCAGCTTTTCCGCCGTCTCACGGTCCTCTGCCGCCAGGAGGGCCGGGCGGCCGCTGCCGTCGATGTACACGTACCCGCGCCTCCGGGAGACCACCAGGCGGTTGTTGTCCAGCAGGTACTTGTGGTCCGGGCCGTGGCCGGCGCCGCGGCGCCGCTCGTCCAGCTCGTCCATCCAGCCGAAGTCGCCTTCGCCGCCCTCGTCCAGGCCGGTGATCGCCGGGAGGGTCGCCCGGTCCACCGTGCCGACCATGCGCATCTGCGGGTACAGCGAAAAACCGGCCAGCCGGTAGCGGCGGGTCGCCCCCGGGTGCACGGTCGAGGAGAACAGCCCGGCGCGATCGCCGGCGTGCGCCAGCGTGGCGTCGATCAGGCGCTTGCCGATGCCCCGGCCCTGGTGGCCCGGCAGCACGCCGTAGGTCGCGAGGTACCACACGCGGCCGCGGTTCTGGGAAATCGCGAACCCGACAATTTCGTCACCGTCGGCGGCGACCCAGCAGCCTTCCGGATCGACCTCGAGGAAGTAGCGCATCCGGTCGATCCACTTCTTCGTGCCTTCTTCCGACCGCGGTTCCGGTTCGGGTTCGCTGACCCGGCGGTCGCGCGCGTCCGCTTCGAGGAAGACGGCGTCGGAAGTGCGTTCGGCTTTCGGCAGATCTTCGACCCGCAGCAATCGCACCGCTGGCTGATTCACGCGTGCAGCTCCTCATTCCGGTCGGCCGGCCGGTCGGGGAAATCCCGCACCCGGCGGATCGGGCCCCACAACAGGATCAGCGAGCAGCATACCAGCGCGCCGGTCATGATCCACATCGTCGGGCGGAGGCCGATCCGGTCGCCGAGGAAACCTCCCAGAATCGCACCGACCGGGATGGTGCTGTATTTGATGAACGTCGTCGTCGCCACCACCCGGCCGAGCAGGTGCGGCGGGCAGTACGCCTGCCGGAAACTGTCGAGGGAGATGTTTCCCGCGACCAGGCTGCCGTCCACCGCCAGCAGGCCGACGAAGAAGAAAAGAACACCCAGATCGGGGCTTGCCAACGGCATCAGCAATCCGAACGGCGTCGCGACGAACCGGCCGATCAGGAATCCGCGCGCACTCCCGAACCGCCGCACCAGCGGCCGGACGACGAACGCGCCGAGGATCCCGCCGACCCCGCCCGCGGCCACCAGCAGGCCGACGACACCGGGGCTGACCCCGACCGTCCGGATGAGGAACGCGACGTAGATCGACTGGTACCCGTCCAGCGTGAGGTTCGCCATGGCGCCGTACAGCACGATGGGCTTGAAATAGGCGTCCTTCAGGACGAAGTGGAGTCCCTCCCGCATTTCCGTGCGGAGCCCGGTGCGCGGCCGGCTGCGGGTGTCCTCGGGCACCGGCGTGCGGATCCGCGTCATGCAGAAAGCCGACACCAGGTACGCGCCCGCGTTGACGAGCACGCCGGTGGCGGCGCCGAACGCCTGGGCGATGAGCCCGCCGGCGCTCGGCCCGACCATCAGCATCGCCGACTCGCTGCCCTGCAGCTTCGCGTTGCCCTCCATCAGGTCGCGTTCCCCGACGAGCAGCGGGAAGTAGGCGTGGTAAGCGGTGACGAAGAAGACCGTGGCACCCCCGGTCACCAGCGCCACCACGAGCAGCTGGCCGATCGTCAACGCCCCCGCGTACCACGCCAGCGGCACGCTGACCAGCAACGCCGCCGACACCAGCCCGCAGGTGATCAGCACCGGCCGCTTCGGCAGCCGGTCGACCCAGGCGCCGGCGGGCAGGCCGATGAGCAGCCACGGCAGCCACACGGCGGCGGCCAGGAACCCGAGCATCAGCGGGCTCGAATCCAGCACCGTCACCGCGACCAGCGGCAGCGCCAGCCCGGTCGCGTTGCTCGCGAAGACGCTGGTGGTCTCACCCGCCCAGAACAACCGGAAGTCCCGGTGCGCGAACAGGCTCCGGCGGGCCGCGCCGCCGTTCCCCGGTTCCCCCGCCCGGTCGGCCGTTTCATGCATGAACAGACACCTTAGCCGGGGAAATCCCGGTTCGCCGCGGAATCACGGGCGGTCGATGCTGGCCGGCCACTTCGCCGGCTCGTCGACCCGGGAAACGAGCGGGATGTCCCGGATGTCGCCGTGCTTGAGCACCCACAGCAGGAAGCGCTCGACCCCCATGCCGAACCCGGCCGTGCGCAACGGCTTTTCGTACTTCATCTGCACGTACCAGGAATACTCGTTTTCCGGCACGTCGTGCATGGCCAGCGCCTTGCGCACCTGTTCGCCGGTCGCGTGCCGTTCCCCCGAACCGACGACCTCGCCGATGCCGAACAGCAGATCGGCGTTGCGCGCGCTGCGGTGCCGGTCGTCTTCGAAAGCCTGGTAGAACGGCACCACGAGGTGGTCGAAATGGGTCACCCAGGTGAATTCGCCGACCCGCCGCATCAGTTCCAGCTCGCCGGCCCGGGTGAGGTTCCGCCCGGCGTCGCCGGTGACGACGTACCGCGGGTCGTTGCGCAGCACGCGGACCGCTTCGTCGAACGTGACGCGGGCGAACCGCTCGTGGCCCACCATGCGTTCGAGGTGCGAGACGTCGCCGCGGCCGGCCGCCAGCCGGCCGCCGTGCCGGTCGAGGATCGCCGCCGCCAGCGCCTTGACGTACCCCTCGACGTAGTCGACGAGGTCCTCCAGGCCGCCGGGGATTTCGGCTTCGCTGTGGGTGAACTGGCCGAGGTGCGTCGGGTCCGGGACCTCCCGGCGGAACGACGGCATGATCGTGTACCCGCCGCGCGCGGTCAGCTGGCAGCCGTACTCGAGCAGGAACTGCATGGAGTCCGGCAGGTAGGTGTCGACGCCGTTGACCGTCACCGGAACGGGGTTGGTGTCGCTGCCCAGCCCGGACGGGCAGGTGATCGTCCGGGTGGTCAAGGGCAGGTACAACGCCTTGAGCCCGCGGGACCCCGCGTACTCCACGGTGGCGGTGAGGATCGTGTCGTGCAGGTCGGTGACGAGCCGGTACCACGGTGAGCGCACGGCTTCGAGGAACGCGCCGTGGGTGTTGCCGTAGGTGCCCGGGGGCGTCAGGGCGGTGTCCGTGATCGACAGAGACAAGGCAGGCACTCCTGTCGTGTGGTTCCTCATACCGGCTGCTGGCTGTGCGGGCGGATGTTCTGGTTCGCCCGGAAGACGTTGGCGGGGTCGTAGCGCGCCTTGACCTCCGCCAGCTTCGCGTAGCGGACGTCGCCGTAGACGTCGAGCACTTTGCCGTCGGGCTCGTCCTGGAGGTAGTTGACGTAGGCGCCGCCGCGGCCGGGTTCCGCGACACCGGCGATCGACGCCCGGGCCCAGGCGATGTTTTCCGCGTCCTGGGCGGGATCCAGCCAGTGCGCCGACACCGTGCAGATGTACGGCGCGTCCCGGCCGGGGAACGCGGACTCGGCGTCGGGGAGGTCGAGGATGGCCCCGCGCAGGTATTCGAAGTCGATGGCGGACCACGGCGACCGGATGTCCGCGCAGGCCGCGGCCAGCCCCGCGGACGGCAGGTCCCCCAGGTAGCAGGACTTGGTGTAGTACCGGTGTCCGTGCGGTTCGCTGTGGTCGCCGAGGGCCTGCAGCTGGGCGTAGGAAAGCACCCGCTCCCGGGACACGGCCGGGCGCAGGGGTTCGAACAGCGCCGCGTTCGCGGCCGGGCCGTCGGCCGGTTCGCCGAGCCAGACCGACGTGAGCGCGAGGACGGGCGTGCGCCGCAGTCCCACCGGGATCCAGTCCTCGTCGCTCGCGATCTTCAGGCACCCCACGGCGTGCTGGTCCGGCCCCTGCGCTTCGGCGAACCGCGCGTACTGGTCGAGCGCAGCGACGGCGTCGTCGAACGGGTAGAGGCCGGCCCGGTGGTGAACGGGTCCCGCTTCCCGCAGCCGCAGCGTGAAGCGGGTGACGACGCCGAAGTTGCCGCCCCCGCCGCGCAACGCCCACAGCAGGTCCGGGTGCTGCGCGGTCTCGACCACGCTGCCGTCGGCCAGGACCACTTCGGCCGCGAGGACGTGGTCGCAGGTGAGCCCCCACTTGCGGGCGAGCCAGCCGTAGCCGCCGCCGAGCGCCAGCCCGGCGAGCCCGGTGTGCGAGACGACCCCGGCGGGGCACGCCAGGCCGTGCGGCGTGGTGGCGGCGTCGACGTCCCGCAGCAGCACCCCGCCCTGTGCGTGCGCCACGCGTTCGCCGGGTTCGACGACCACCTGCCGCATGAGCGAGAGGTCGATCAGCACGGCGCCGTCCGCGACCGCGGTGCCGGCGACGTTGTGGCCGCCGCCGCGGACGGTCACCGGCAGGCCGGCCGCCGCCGCGAACCGCAGGGCCGCACGCACGTCCGCGGTGCGCGTGCACCGGACGATCACCGCGGGCTCGCGCAGGTGCATCGCGTTCCAGACGCGGCGCACCTCGTCGTAGGAGGGGTCTTCGGGGGTCAGGACCGGGCCGGCGCAGTCCGCGCGCAGTCCGGCCACCCCGGGGGTTCGTCCCGCCACCGCCGTCACCCGACCGGCCGGGGCTCGGGAGCGCGGCCGTTGACGCGGTGGCCGGCTTCGTGGATCCCCACCATGATCTCGATGACCCGCTCGGTGAGGTGGCGCCGGTGGTCTTCCGGGGCCGGGTACCAGCCGGGGCAGTTGTTGAACTCGATGATCTTGTGGCCGTCGGGGGTCGGCAGGAAGTCCAGTCCCGCCATGGTGACCCCCATGACGCGGGCCGCGCGGGTGCTGACCTCGACCAGCTCCGGGGGTGGCGTGACCATGTGCACGGTGGCGCCCTGCTTGGCGTTGCTCTTCCAGCCCGTCGACCGGGGCACCCGCCGCATGTTCAGCGGGGCCTCGTCGCCGACGACCGTCACCCGCAGATCGCCGTCGGGGTGCGGGTAGTACGGCTGGCAGACCAGCCGTTCGTACTTTTTCAGCAGGCCCTCGACCAGCGCGCTGTCGTGGCCGAGGTTCCGCACGCGCTCCACGTCCGCGCCGCCGAGGCCGAACGACGGCTTGACCACGACCTCACCCCAGTCGGCCAGCGCGGCGGCGACGTCGGCCGGGTTCCGGCAGCACCGCGTCGGCGCGATGGGCAGCCCGGCGGCGCCGAGCCGCTGCAACGCCAGCAGCTTGCTCTCGGCGTTGAGGTAGACGTCGGCGGGGTCGAGCACGGTCACCCCCGGCACCTGGCACAGCAGCCCGTAGCGCTCGTGGTCGGACTGGGCCTGCTCGTACCGGATCTGTGCCCGCGAGATGATCAGGTCGAACGCGGTGGCCGGTTCGCCGCCGATCGTCGTTCCGACGGCGCCGGCGGTGAGGTCGCAGGACACGTCGCCGAGGAAGAACACGCTCGTGTCGTGCCCGAGGTCCCGCCCGGTCCTGGCGAGCTCGGGAGAGTCGGGATCCTCGTGATCCCACGCCACGATTCCGATGCGCATCGGCTGCCCCCTTGACCAGGTAACGCACAGTTGGCAACTTATTGCCAGGATTGTGCCATCAGTTTGTCACGCTTCCGGACCGGTTGGCAAGCGGGCCGGCCGTCGTTCGGCGACGGCGCTGACCGCGACGATGACCGCGGTGATCGCGCCACCGCAGCCGATCGCCACCGCGGGCGAGAGGGTGCGCAGCGCGAGCGCCGACGCGGCGGCGACCACGCTGTAGCCGATGCCGGTGGCCGCGTACATGATCGAGTAGCCGGCGGCGTGGGCGGCCGCGGGCAGCCGTTCCCGCAGCGACAGGTTCCGCGTCACCAGCACCGCGGCCTGGAACAGCCCGCCGAGCGCGAGAGTGGCGCCGATGCCGGCGACGCCGGGCAGGACCGCCACCGCGCTGAGCGCGGCCGTGGTGACCACCAGGCACACCAGGCTCTGCCGGGACGCGCTGCCGGGCCACCGCCGCCTGCCGTAGACGACCCCGCCGGCCACGCTGCTCACCCAGAACACGACCAGCAGCGGGCCGACCGTGGCGACGCTCAGGCCGCGCGACTCGATCAAGGCGGGCAGGACGAGTTCGATCGTGGACACCATGGCCATCGACGCGGCGGCGGTGAGGTAGACCGGCCACGGCGCGGCGAGCGTCTTCGCCGTCACGCGCACCGCCGGGCCGGTGTCGTCCGGGACGCTCTCCGGCAGCCGGAAGACGACCAGGCCGAACGCCAGCAGGTTCAGCGCCCCGGCGACCGCCATCGGCGCACCCGGCCCGGCGCCGACGGCGAGGAACGCCACCACCGCCGGCGCGCCCGCCCAGATCAGGCCGTTGAGCATCACCTCGGCGCTGAGCACCTTCGCGACGTCGTCCTCGGGCACCAGCCGGGTCAGCAGGGCCCGCAGCCCGCCGGGCGACGCGGCGGGCGCGAAGCCCGCGACGAAGGTGAGGGCCACGACGACGGACGTCGGCAGCGCCGGGCCGAAGGCCAGCCCCAGGTAGCAACCGGCGGCGACGCCGAAGGCGAGCAGCAGGTGCGCCTTCGTCCGCTCGGCCCGCAGCCACAACCCGAGCACGGGCGCGCCGATCACCTCGGCCAGCACCCAGATCGCGGCCAGCGTGGCCCCGAAGGCGTAGCCGCCGGGCAGCCCGCGGGCCAGGAACACCAGCGCCAGCGGGGCCATCGCGATCGGCAGCCGGGCGGCCACGGCGGTGGCGGCCCAGACGAGCACCGGCGCGGTCGCGATGCTCCGGTAGCCGGTCGGGCTCGTCCCGGGGCGGCGCTCAGCGCGGGAAGAGCTCGGCAACGGCCTGCTCCATCCGCTCGGCCTCGGCGAGGTCCCGGCCGACCAGGCACGCTTCGCCGCCCGTGCCGTCGGAGCGGGTGCCGTGAACCGGGACGATCACCCCGGTGCGCGTCTCGGGGTCGTAGGCCAGCCCGGCGGCGGCCAGTTCGCGGCGGGCGACGGCGAAGGCGGGGAACGCGCATTCGCGTTGCTCGACCAGGCAGCGGTCGGCCAGGTAGTCCCGGCCCACCACCCGCTCGCCGATCGCGAACAGGTGCGTCGATCCGCCGTACCGGCCGTTGAACTCGTTGAACAGGACCCGGCCGTCCGGGGTCAGGATGGCGTCGACGTTGACCAGGCCGCGGTACCCCATCGCGCGCATCGTCCCGGCCAGCGCCTCCAGGTGCACCAGGAACGCGCCGAACGCCTCGGTGCCGGAGTCGGGCGGCGGCACCGGGATGATCACGCCGTCGCACACCGGGTTCATCCGGATCCGGCCGTACCCGAAGATCCGCACGGACTCCTCGGTGATCGCCGCTTCGCCCCAGATCGGCACCGAACCGGCCGCGTACTCCTCGAACACCGCGCGGCGGCGCTGCCCGCCGGTGTACCACGGCCAGCGCCGGGTCAGGTGCTCGGCGACGGCGGCGCGGTCGGCGACGAGTGCGTGGTGGGCCGCGCCGATCGCCTCGACGCCGTCCCCCGTGCTCAGCACCTCGTTGCCCAGGCCGCCGCTGCTCACGTCCTGCTTGGCGATGGCCGCCCGGCCGGTGCGGAGCAGGTCCCAGACGAAGTCCACCGCCTCGGCCGGGGTTTCGGTGACGATCCCCTCGGGAATCGGCAGGCTCGTCCCGGCCGCGATCGCGCGGAAGGTGACCTTGCTGTTGAGCAGCTCGTTGCCGCCCTGGTCCATGAACCCGAAGCCGGGCGTGCCCTTGTCCAGCCCGAGCTGCCGGATCAGCCGGTTGACGTAGCCGTCGAGGTAGAACGGCTCGGCCCGGTCGATGCCGCGGTCGCGGACGATCCCGCGCAGCCGCTCGACGAAGCCTTCGTCTTCGAACCGGTCGCGGGTCAGCACCTCGCCGCCGCGGCCGGGCGGGGGCACGACGATCTCCAGCGCGTCCTCCTCGAGCCCGGCGAGCGCCGTGGCGTAGGCCAGGAAGTCCGGATCGGGCTCGACGGCGAGCACCAGGACGTCGCCGGGTTCCGCGCCCCAGATCATGCGCTGTCCCTGGCTGCCGGCGTGCCGCAGGGCGTCCGCCGGGATGTTCGCCAGTTCCGCTTCGTTGCCCCAGTTGCCGATCACGAGCCTGGCCATGGACGACCCCCTGATTTGCCGTGCAGCCGAAACCGTCGCGCTGATCGACCCTGCCACAGGTTGCCAGCATTGGCAATTGGCGACCGCGAACGCCGGTCCGGAAACTTGCCATCGTGTTGCCAACGGGGCAATCTGGAGCCCGCACCCCCGAGCCGCACCGGAGGCAAGCCGTGTCGAAACTCCTCGTCGGCAACTGGTCCCACGAAGCCGAACTGGCGAACCTGGCCGAGCACGAGCGCACGCACATCGGCAGCCAGGGGCAGCGGATGCTGTGGAGCGCCCGCCCCGGCGACGTCGTGCTGCTGCCCACCGCGCCCGACGCCCGGTTCCTGTCCTACGTCACCGGACTGCTCGGCTTCCCGGCCGAAGCGGTGCACGTGGTGATCCCGCCGCCGGGGCACCTCGGCGCCGTGCTGACGCGGGACCGCCTGGCCGGTACCGGCTTCCTCGCGGAGCTGGCCGAGGTGGTCCGCGACCGCGGTGTCGACCGCGTCGAGGCGTTCTACTTCGACGCCTACGTCAACCGGCTGGTCCGGCAGCTCGGGCTGGACAAGGGCACGCCCGGCTTCGGGTTCCTGGAGCAGGGCGGGCACGAGCTGCTCAACAGCAAGGTGGCCTTCCGCGCGGTGGCGGCCGGGATCGGCCTGCCCGTCCCGGACGGCGTCGTGACCGACCGCCCCGAGGACGCCGTGGCGTTCCTCGCGGACCTCTTCGCCGCGGGCCGGCCGGCGATCGTGAAGAAGGACGTCCACGTCGCCGGGATGGGCAACGAGGTCCTCACCCCGGTCGACGGCGTCGAAGCCGTCGGCACCCGGCACCGCACCGTGCTCACCGGCCACCAGGCGCTCGTGACGCACGTGCGGCAGCGCTGGCCCTGGTACACCGACGGCGACCGCCGCCGGGTGGTGCTCGAGGAGTACGTGCCGGAGTCGGCGTCGCTGTGGGGTGAAGCCGAAATCACCGAGGACGGCGCCGAGGTCTACGGCTACGGCGAGGTCCGGATGAAACCGGTGATCGACGGCGTGGACATCCCGGCGGCGCGCCGCGGGCCGGCCGACCCCTTCCTGACCGCGCTCGGAAAACTCGCCGGAGTCATGGGGGCGATGGGGTACCGCGGCCTGGTCAACATCGACGCGATGCTGACCCCGGACGGCCGTCTGCTCTTCAACGAGTTCAACGCCCGCTTCGGCGGCTCGACGCACCTGTTCCGGATCGGGCAGCGGGTGGTGGGCGGCCGCTACCTCGAGGACCGCTGCCTGGTCGAACGCCGCACCTGTGCCGTTCCCGCCTTCGACGAGGCGCTGGCCGAACTCGCCCGGCGCGGGCTCGCCTACGACCCGGCGACCCGGACCGGCGTCGTGATCCCGGTCTACGGCACCGATCCCGGCGGGACCGGCGGCGAAGCGTGCCTCGTCGCCGAGGACGCCGAAGCCGCCCGCGCGCTGGAACACGAACTGACGGCCGCGTTCCCGGGCTGACCCGGGGCGTTCGCCACCATCGAACCGGAGGTTCGCCGTGTACTGCACCGCCATCGCCGACCTCGCCGCCCTCGGCAGGCGGCTGCCCGACTACCTGAGGGTGACGTGCACGGACCGGACCGTGCTCGTCGACGTCCCCGAAGCCGAGTTCCGGATCAGGATCACCCCGGCCGGGTCGGAGAAGGTCGCGAAGTTCTTCGCCATCTTCCGCGAGGACGCCCCGGCGGGCGGCACCTGGTGGTCGGAGTGGACGGCCACACTGCCACCGGGTGCCCCCGCCGCGGAGGTGAGCGAAGCGCTCGCCGCGCACATCACCCGCCAGCGCCGGCTCTTCACGCGGCTGCTGCTGGAGGCCGCGCCGGTCAGCGGACCGGGCCGGTGACGCCCTCGACGTGGTGCCGGTGCCACAGCGCGAAGCAGATCAGCACCCACAGCCGGCGCCAGTCGAAGTCCGCGCCACGCCGGTAGTCGCGCAGCATGGTCAGGGCCGCGTCCCGGTGCACGTAGGCCCCGATCTGCGCCTCGGCGAGCACGGTTTCCGCGAAGTCGTACAGCTCGTCGCGGAGCCAGAACCGGATCGGCACCGGGAACCCGAGCTTGGCGCGGCCGGCGACGGCGGGCGGGACGAGCTCCGCGACGGCGGCCCGCAGGGCGACCTTCGTCGTGTCCCGGCCGATCTTCTCGCCCGGCGTCAGCGGCGCCGCCGCGGCCAGTACCCGCCGGTCGAGGAAGGGCACCCGCAGTTCGAGGCCGTGCGCCATCGTCATCCGGTCGGCCTTGGTGAGGATGTCACCCGGCAGCCAGAGCCCGAGGTCCACCGACTGGCGGACCGCCACCGGGTCCAGGCCCGCGGCCGCCGCCCGCCGGCGCAGCGGCTCGGCCAGGTCCTCGGCCGAGCCGTCGGTCAGCGGGCTGATCGACGGCAGCTCCGCCGGCGCGTAGACCTGGTCCGCCCCCAGATAACCCGGTCCCGTCTCGCGGTAGACGTGGTAGCCGCCGAACAGCTCGTCGGCGCCTTCGCCGGAGAGCACGACCTTCACCTGTTTGCGGGCTTCCCTGGCCAGGAACCACAGCGCGACCGCGGCGGCGTCGGCGAACGGTTCGTCGAACTGCGCCAGGATGCCGGGCAGGTGCGCGGCGAACTCGTCGGCGCCGATGACGTACGGGTTCGCCTTCAGCCCGAGCGCGTCCGCGGTGGCGAGCGCGTGCTCGATTTCGCTGTAGCCGTCCCGGCCGAAGCCCACCGTGAACGTCTGCAGGTCGCTGCGGTGGGCCGACGCGAGCGCGCACACGGCGGCCGAGTCGACGCCGCCGGACAGGAACGAACCCAGCGGGACGTCGCTGCGCAGGTGCGCGGCCACCGAGTCCGCCAGCGCGTCGCGGATGCGCCGCGCCCGGTCCGGCGTTGCCCGGGATTCCGGGCGCAGCGCCGGGTTGGCGTACCGCCGCACCTTCAGGCCGTCGTCCGCGCTGAAGGTGAGGTGGTGTCCCGGGGGCAGCACGCGGATCGCGGGCGACAGCGTTTCGGGGCCGGGCACGAACTGCAGCGTCAGGTACCGGCGGACGGCGGCGGTGTCCACGGGACCGTGCGCGCCCGGCCGGGAGAACGCTTTCTTCTCCGAGGCGAACCGCAGCAGCGAGCCGTCCCGGTGGTAGAGGAACGGCTTGATGCCGAACGGATCCCGGGCGGCGAACAGCGTGCGGTCCCGGGTGTCCCAGACGGCGAAGGCGAACATCCCGCGCAGCCGGTCCAGGCACGCCGGCCCGTGCGCGGCGAACAGCTCCAGCAGCACTTCGGTGTCACACGCGGAATCGAGCGTCACCCCGGCGTCGACGAGCTCCCTGGCGAGCGCCGGGGCGTTGTAGATCTCGCCGTTGAAGACGATCCGGTAGCGGCCGTCCGCCGAGGCCATCGGCTGGTGCCCGGCCGGCGACGGGTCGACGATCGCCAGCCGGCGGAAGCCGAGCGCCACGCCGTCGCCGGTGTAGTGGCCTTCGTCGTCCGGGCCGCGGTGGGCGAGCAGCCGGGTCGCGTCACGCACCCACGTCCCTTCGGCCGCCGCCAGCGGTGCCGGACCGGTCACCCCGCTGAAACCGCACATGTCCCCTCCTGTGTCGTCAGGTCGCGGAGCCGACCAGCCCGGCCCGCACGGGCGGCACCAGCTCGCCGGCGCCGTAGCGCAGCACGTCCGTGGCGGGCAGGCCGGTTTCGCCGGTCAGGCGCCGCAACGCCGCCCTGGCCTCGTCGTCGCCGAGCCCGGCGGTCACCACCGACAGCCCGATCACCCGCGGCGCGCGGTCCGGTTCGGCCCACCGGGCCGCTTCTTCGTTGATTTCGATCGCCCGCCGCAGCGACGGCAGCGCGACCTGGGGCAGCAGGCCGAGCGCGGTGCGCCGCAGGTCGTGGCACAGCACCATGGCGTCGGGCCGGGTGCCGTGCAGCAGCCCGAGCGTCACACCCGAATAGCGGGGGTGGTTGAGCGCGCCCTGGCCTTCCACCAGCACGACGTCGTGCTCCTCGGTGGCGCGGAAGACGGCGTCCTCGACCGTGCTGTTGAGGAAGTCGGCCAGCAGGCCGTCGACGGCGACCCCGCCGCCGGAGATCATCATCCCGACCTGGCCGGTGGCGAGGAAGGCGGCGTCGGTCCCGCCGGCCCGCAGCGCCCGCTCCAGCTCGAGCATCGTCGTCATCTTCCCGCTGGAGCAGTCGGTGCCCACGGCCAGCACCGTGCGGCTGCCGGGGCGGTGGTCGCGCAGGTGCACGATCGGGCGCCCGTCGGCGTCGAACGGCGTGAAGTACTTGTCCTCCGGTGCCTTGCGCAGGTCGTGGACCACCGCGCCGGTGCGCCGCGCGACGGCGGCCAGGTCCGGGTCCGCCGAGATCAGGAAGTGCATCCCGTTGACGACGTGCACCCCGGCCTCGAGCGCGAGCCGGATCTGGTCCCGCCAGTACGGCTGCAGTCCCGCGCCCACCGGTTCGTCGGCGAGCAGCACGGCGTCGGGCCGGAATCCGGCCAGCGCCGCGGGCACGTCCGCGACCACCGGGATTCCCAGTTCGGCGGGGAAACCGGCGACGGTGGCCGCGTCCCGGCCCGCGGTGGCCCGGTCGATCACCGCCACGATGCGTTCGGGCCGGTACCGCAGCAACGCCGTGAGCGTCTTCGACGGCTCGGGCAGGATTTCGTCGTCGGCGAGCACGGCGATACGGCTCAGGTCGTCCATTTTCCGTCTCCTCACACAGCTTCCGCGCGCACCGGGTGGTGCACGCCCGGACCGCCGCGGCCGGCGAGCCGGCGCACGGCGAGGCCCACGACCGCGAAGCCGGCGCCGATCCCGGCCCAGCCCCAGAACCCGTGGGAGAGGGCGACGGTGGTGCACAGGATCGGCCCGGCGAGCACCCCGACGCCCGAGGTCATCTCGAACACGCCCTGGTACTGGCCGTGGGCCCGCGGGTCCGCCAGGTCGTAGCTCAGCGTCCAGCTGCTCGCCGACGTCCACATCTCGCCGAGGGTCAGCGCCACCGCGCCGGCGACCAGGAGCACCACCGTCCAGGCTCCCCCGGTCCGGCCGGTCAGCCCGAACACCGCGCAGCTCGCGGCCAGCGCGAACCCGCCCGCCCGCATGACGCGGGCGGCGCCGCCCACCGTGGCCGCCCCGGCCGAGGCCCGCACCTGCAGGGCGATCACCATGGCGGTGTTGACGAACAGCAGCACCGAGACCAGCGGTCTCGGCGCGTCGGTGTGCGCGGTCACCCACAGCGGCAGGCCCACGGTGAGCACGCTGTCGCGGACCTCCATCAGCCCGCACAGCAGGCCGACCACCACGTACCGGCGGTCCCGCAGGGCGAGCCGCCCGGTCCGCTCCCGTGGCCGGGCGGGCACCCGCGCGCCGGGAACCGCCCGCACGAGCAGGGCGGCGACCCCGATCACGACGGCGTTGCCGAGGATCACCACCAGGTACGCCGGCCGGGTGTCGAGGTACAGCGGGACGGCCGCGGCCACCGTGCCCAGCGAGATTCCGATGTTCTGCACGGACCGCTGGTAGGCGCGGAACTTCGCGCGCGCGCCGACCAGGTGCGCGATCAGGGCGCTCTCGCCGATCTGCCGCCCGGTGCGCAGGGACGCCACGAGCAGGTGCACGACGGCGAACCCGGCGAGGCCGGACACCAGCGCGTAGGCGGCCACCGCGCCGGCCAGCGCCAGCCCGAGCCGGACCGCGACCGGGCGGGCGCCGTGCCGGTCCACGAGCGGGCCGACCACCACCGCCAGTGCCATCGACGTCAGCGCGGCCGCGCTCTGCACGGTCCCGACGGCGCTCGGGGCCAGCCCGACGACCCGGACGAAGAACACGGCGTTGCACGCCATCGCGGCGCCCTGGCCGACCGACTGGGCGAGGGTCGCGCCGAGCAGGTACCCGCCGCCGGAGGCCGCGAGTTCGTGCCGCAGCCCGGCCGGCCGGGCTGTCGGCGCCGGTTCGTCGGTCACGCGGGCGTTCCCCGGACCCGGCCGCCGTCGGCCGCCGTCATGCTCCGGGTCGCGGCATCGATCGCGAAGGCGGTGAGCTGCGCGGCCGCGCGGGCGACGTGCGCGGCCCCGGACGGGCCGTGGTGGCCGCCGTCCCCGAGTTCGGTGCGGAGCAGGATCACGTTGCCGTGCGTGTCGGCCTGCCGCAGCGCCGCGGTCCAGCGGGCGGGTTCGTGCACCAGCACCCGCGGGTCGTTGGCGTAGGCGGTCACCAGCAGCGGCGGCCGCGGGCGGTCGGAGACGTTCTCATAGGCGACGTACCCCCGCATGCTCCGGTAGATCGCCGGGTCCCGCGGGTCACCCCACTCCTCCCACTCGTTGATCGTGAGCGGCAGCTTCTCGTCCAGCATCGCGTTGAGCAGGTCGACCGCCGGCGCTTCGGCGATGATGCCCGCCCACTTGCCCGGCTCGTCGGTGTAGGCCTGCCCGACCGCGACCCCGCCGGCGCAGCTGCCGCTCGCGACCACCCCGGCCGGGTGCGCCCAGCCGGTCGCCACCAGGTGGTCGCGGACGGCGACCAGGTCGTGGAACGACGACGGCGTGGCGGCCATGCTGCCGTCGAACCAGCCGCACCGGCCCAGTTCGCCGCCGCCGCGGACGTGCGCGATGGCGTACACGAACCCGCGCTCCAGCAGGCTGAGCACGTCCTGGGAGAACGACGGCTCCCACGGCCGTTCGTAGGCGCCGTAACAGGACACGACGGCGGGGTTGGCGCCGTCGGGCCGCACGTCGGCCCGGTGGGCCAGGGTGACCGGCACGGCCGTGCCGTCCGCGGACTCGGCGAACACCTTCGTGGTGCGGAAGCGCGCGGGGTCGAAGCCGGTCACCGCCGGCGGCGGCAGGAGCTCGTGCGCGCCGGTGCGCAGGGAAAGCCGGTGGTGCCGCGGCGGTGCGGACAGCGTGTGCTCGGCGAGTTCGACCTCGTCGGCCTCGTACCCGGTCCGCTGGTCCATCTGGACCCGCAGGGCGTCGCGCCTGCCCTCGAAGACCAGGCAGCCACCGGGGCTGTCCGGGGTGATGTCGCGCGTGCGGCCGTCCGGGCCCAGCAGGGTGAACACCGTCGTCCCCCGCCGGTACCCGCTCAGCAGCAGCCCGGCGGCGAAGACGTCGAGCCGCTGCCACGCCGTGTCCGGGCGGCGCGGCAGGATTTCCCGCCACCGCTGGGTTTCCAGCTCGGCGAGCGGGAGCCCGACGAGCCGCCGCTCTTCCCGTCCTTCGGCGACCAGCGCGACCAGCCGGTCCTGCCCGGCGGTGCGCTGGTGGTCGGCGAAGTACACCTGCCCGTGGCGGCGCGGGAACACCGGGCGCGGCGGGGCGGTCAGGTCGCCCGCGGGGAGCAGGAGTTCTTCGGTGGTGGTGCGGCTCTGGTTCGTGACGACCAGCCAGTCGCGGGTGCGGGTGGCGCGGACGGTCGTGGTGAAGTGTTCGTCCCGCTCGTCCCACAGCACCGCGTCCGGGGCGCCGGGATCGGCGGTGAGGTCGTGCGCGAGCACCCGGTACGGGCGCATCGCGGCGTCGTGGACGACGTAGCAGAACTTCGCCGAAGACGCGTCCCACACGCCGGTGTAGTACGTCTCCTGGCGCGTACGCGGCAGGTCGGTGCCGGTGGTCAGGTCCCGGAAGCGGAGTTCGTAGGACTCGTAGCCGACGTGGTCGACCGAGTAGGCCAGCAGGCGGCCGTCCGGGCTGGGTTCGAAGACGCCGATCCGGGTGAAGTCGTGGCCGTCGGCGAGTTCGCCGAGGTCCAGCACCACTTCCGGCTCGCCGGTCCCGCGCACGTCCCGGCGCAGGTACCGGGTGTAGCGGCCGCCCTCGTCGGGCGGCCGGGTCGTGTACTCGTGGTGCCCGATCCGCCAGGAGAAGGACCGGCCGGCCGCCGTGCGCCGGGCCGCTTCCGCCACCAGTTCCCCGACGAGCGGGTCGAGATCCTGCGCGTAGCCGTCGAAGTACTCGCGTTCGGCCTCGAGGTAGGCCCGCAGCCGGGGGTCCGCGTGGTCGCGCATCCAGCCGAAGTCGTCGACGACCGGCTCGCCGTGCAGGGTCCGTTCGACCGGCTGCACCGGGGCGGACGGCGGGGTGCCGGAACCGGTGGTGTTCACAGTGCCTCCCTCGGGGCGGGGTTCGCCGTGGCGGTCAGGCCGAAGCGGCGCCACCACGAGGTTTCCCCGCGGGCGCCGGACCGGCTGAACGAGATGTGCACGTGGTCGGTGTGCGGGTGCGGCCCGGTGTACGGGCGCCAGCCCTGGGCGGCCGCGTACGCACCCCAGATGCGGGAATCCCAGATCAGGTACATGACCCCGAAGCGGCGGGCCGCCGCGAACGGGTTGCCGTGCCAGTCGGGCGCGAGCAGCCACGACAGCAGCGCGTCCGCGACCTCGCCCTGGGTGTCGCGGCACACCTTCCAGTCCCAGGCCCGGCCTTCCTTGTGCTCGCTGCGGCCGGCGACGTGCGGGGCACGGACGATGCCGAGGCTCCCGGTGTCCGGGAACGCTTCGAGCACGAGGTCGCGGAAGGCCGTGACGCCCGGCTGGGGTACCGGCGAGGAGCCGGTCTGCGGGTCATAGGCGGCGGGCTCGTCGATGCCGGGCCCGAAGCCGCGCAGCGCCGCGGCCAGTCCCTCGACGGTGCCGGCCCGCCGTCCCGGCCCGGGCCACGTCGTGGCGGTGACAGTGCTGATGGCTACCTCCCTGGCGACGGGACCGGGTGGCGGCGCCCGGCGAGGCGCCCGTTCCCCCTCGGTTTTTCGCTTGCCGGACACGGAAAACGCCGCAGCCTCGCCGTCTCTCGCGGGCCGGGGCGGATGCGGCCGGGAACGGACGGGGGTCGGAGGTGATCACCCGGCGCCCCCCTCGGAGCCGGAACCTTTCCCGGCTCAGGATGGCAATAGTTGGCAACCTTTGTCAAATGGTGACTTGTGCGCCCCCGCGTGAATCGCCGCGAAGATCGACTCAACCGGACTCGGCACCCACACGGCGGGATGCGCGTTCGGCCGCCCGTTGCCGGAGATCTACTCCGTCCGCCCTGCGACTTCGCGAACGTGCAGCGCCGGGGCTTTGTCGAACTTCGACCGGTTTGCCGCGCAGTTCATGAATCGTTTTTGGCGGGGCGCCGCCAGCAGGCGTACGAGGTCTTCACCCGGATGCGCACTGTTACGCCGGGATCCGTATCGAAACCGGACCGTTACCGAAACCGGGGGTCGGGGATGAAACGCCGGGGCCTGGCGCACCGACTAGTACAGCGGGTGACCATCCCGCTACGCGAAACGGAGCAGCCGGCTGGGCTACCCGCACGAGAGCTGGTTCCGCGGGATGCGGCCCGGGGGTCCAGACCACTTTGTGGGGACGGGGAGAAGATGCGCCGGACATTCGTCGTCGCCGACATCGTTCGTCCTGCCGGGTACGAAGACCGGCTCAAACGGGTGCTCACCGACCTGCACGACGGCCTGGGGCCGACGCTCACCGCCGCGGTGCTCGGGCTGCGCGCGGCCCGCGACCTGATCGCCCGCGACCGGGCGAGCGCCGAGCGCCTGCTGGCCCGGCTCGAGGACGAGCTCCACAGCGCGATCACCGACCTGCGCCGCATCGTGGCCGACGCGCGGCCGCCTGCCCTCGACGACGCCGGGCTCGTGCTGGCCGTGCGCCGGTACGCCACCACGCTCACCGACCGGGTGCCCGCCGAGCACGGCCCGCTGCGGGTCGAGGTCGAGGTGCGCGGCGAGCTGCCGGCGTTGTCGGCGGAGGTGGAGATCACCGCGTACCGGATCATCCGCGAGGCGCTGGTGAACGTGGCCCGCCACTCCGGGGCCCGGCACTGCACAGTGCACCTGTGGCCCCTCGACGGCGACCTGCACGTGGAGATCGTCGACGACGGCGTGGGCACGGACGGGGAAGCGCTGCCCGCGGTCGGCGGGACCGGGCTGCGGTCGATGCGGGAACGCGCCGGCGACCTCGGCGGCGGCTGCCGGGTCGAGCCGGTTTCCTCCGGCGGCACGCGGATCGCCGCGTGGCTCCCGATCGCGGCCGGGAAGTGAGCGATGTTCGGCTCCCTGCGCGTCCTCGTGGTGGACGACCACCCCGTCTTCCGGGCCGCGCTCTGCGCGATGCTCGACGCCACCGACGGCATGGAGGTCGCCGGCGAGGCGGCCGACGGCCTGACCGCGGTCGCCGACGCGGGCCGGCTGGAACCCGACGTCGTGCTGATGGACCTCAACCTGCCCGACCTCGACGGCGTCGAGGCGACGCGGCGGATCGTGAGCGCGAGCCCGCACACCGGCGTGCTCATGCTGACCATGTTCGAGAACGAGGCCGCGGTGTTCGCCGCCATGCGTGCCGGCGCCCGCGGCTACCTGCTCAAGGGCGCCCGCAACGAGCAGATCATCCGCGCGGTCCGGGTGATCGGCGACGGCGAGGCCATCTTCAGCCCGGCGATCGCCACCCGGGTGCTGTCCCTGCTGGGCACGGCGACCCCGCGCGACGAGTCGTTCCCGCGGCTGACGTTGCGGGAACAGGAGATCCTGCGGCTCGTCGCGCAGGGCATGGGCAACGCGTCGATCGCCGAAGAGCTGGTGCTGAGCCAGAAGACCGTGCGCAACCACGTGTCCCACATCTTCCGCAAACTCCGGGTCACCGACCGCACCCAGGCCATCGCGAAGGCCCGGGAGGCCGGCATTGCCCGATCGGAGTAAGGAAAGCGGGACAGATCGGGACTCCCTGTCCCTGTTCGGCGGCCGCCCGTGGCCCGATCCTTGGTGGGGGGAACCGACGTCGTTCGAGGGAGGGCTTCGCCGATGATCACCGACCAGGTCCCGGTGCTGCTGCACGCCACCGACACCATCACCCACGCGGGTGTCACCGCCGCGCTGCGGTCACGCCCCGAAATCCGCCTGGCCGACGGCGACCCCGGTGAGCCGGCCGTCGTGCTGGTCATCGTGGAGCGGCTCAACGACGAGGCCCGGCAGCTGCTGCGCAGTCTCCAGTGCGCCAACCACGCGGGCATCGTGCTGGTCGCCGGCGAGGTGGAGGACTCGGAACTGCTCGACGTCGTGGGAACCGGCGTCTCGGCGATCATCCGCCGCGCCGACGCCACCCCCGACACGCTGGTGCGGCTCGTCAAGGCCGCCGCCGCCGGCGAAGGGGCGCTGCCGCCCGACCTGCTCGGCCGCCTGCTGTCCCGGGTGTCCCGGCTGCAGCGGGACGTGCTGCACCCGAACGGCTGGGACCTCGCCGGGATGTCCCAGCGGGAGACCCGGGTGCTGAAGCTGGTCGCCGACGGGTTCGAAACCAAGGAGATCGCCGACCAGCTGAGCTACTCCGAACGGACGGTGAAGTCGATCCTGCACGACATCACCAACCGCTTCCAGCTCCGCAACCGCGCCCACGCGGTGGCGTTCGCCATGCGCGAAGGGCTGATCTAGCACGGTTCACTCGACCCGGCCGGAGAAGGAGACCGACGGCGTGCAGTGGCCCCGATCCCCCGGGTTCTGGCAGCTGACCGCGAGCACGACCTTCTCCCCCGGCTGGAACCGCCAGGCCTGCAGCCAGTGGTGGTCGAGGTCGCGGAAGTTGGCCAGGCCGACCTCCAGCAGAACGCTCTTGGTGCCGTTGGAATCCCGCAGCAGGCGCAGGGTTCCGTTGTCACCGCGCGGGTTCTGCAGC
The DNA here is from genome assembly GCF_000716785.1 of Amycolatopsis vancoresmycina. Taxonomy (GTDB): domain Bacteria; phylum Actinomycetota; class Actinomycetes; order Mycobacteriales; family Pseudonocardiaceae; genus Amycolatopsis; species Amycolatopsis vancoresmycina. Next base: position 434,579 of record NZ_JNYY01000001.1, on the reverse strand, counting down.
ACGAGGTCGGTGATCACCAGCGTCTTGTTCGGATCCGGCAGCGTGTAGGGGAATTCGGCGAACCGGTTGACGTTCGAGTCGATGTTCGCGTCGGCGGCGACCCGGAAGTCCGTCGGCGTCCCGTCGGCGGCGTTCGCGGCGCGGCTGGGCGTGGCCCCGGGACCGGAGCCGGGCGCCGGGTTGTCGCCGGGCGGGGTCAGGCCGACGGCCTTCATCGCCTGCTCGGAGTTCTGCTTGGCCTGGTCGGCGTTCTTCTTCGCCTGGTCCGCACCGGCCCCGGCGTCCTGCGCGGCCTTCACGATCTGCTGGTTCTGTTCCGCGGCGGCCTCCCGGGCGGCCGACTTCACGGCGGGCCGCAGCACGGTGAACCACAGCGTCACCAGGGCCAGGAGGAGAACGAGCAGCGCGGCGAGGGCGGGCAGCAGCCACTTGGGCAGCAGCTGCCGCTGCACCATGGTGCCTTCGGTCTTGAGGGGCTCGGCCCCTTCGGCGGTGACGAACACCTGGAAGCGGTGCCGGATCGGCTGCCCGCGCAGGAACCGCTTCCGCGGCTGGGTGCGCATCCGGATGAACGCGGCCGTCCCCGGCGCGAGTTCGGCCCGGTCGCGTTCGAGCCGGAAGTCCAGCTCGTCTTCGGGATCGAGCGGGCTCAGCTCCACCGCCACCGGCCGGTTGCCCCGGTTGTCGACGGCGACCTCGAAGTCGGCCTTGGACGCGCCTTCCACCTTGGCCGGCACGAGTTCGGCGGTCACGTCGGTGAAGGCGCCGAGCTGGACGGTACCCTCCTCGACGACCGAGCCGGCCGGGTCTTCGCTCGAGAACACCCGCACCCCGAACGGAATCGTCCCGGCGGGCACGTCGGAGGACCGCGGTGGCGCGAACCGGACGGTGACCGTCCCGGTCTCCCCCGGCATCAGGTTGATCGTCGCGGGTTCCGCGGTGGCCCAGCCACTCGCGTCGCCCACCACGTCGATGGTGAACTGGTCGACGACCTGCCCGGCGTTCCGGACGGTCACCGAGCAGCTCGTCTCCTGGCCCGGTTCCGCGACCAGGCCGGCCTCGGACAGCGTCGCCGTTGCTCCCATGCCCGGAAGTCTCCGCGCCCGGCTGTGGTTGCGGCACCAGCGGACGGGTGTGCGGCCGTGCGCCTGTGGTTGCCCGTACGGGCAGCGGCTGCAGGCGAGCCGATTCCGGCCACCACGGTTCGCTGTGGCGGCGGATGCGGGCCTGCGACGGCAGGAATTCCGGCCATCGCTGCTACCCCACTGCCGAACCTGCTGCGGTAGTGGCGGTTACAGGCCGGCGAGGCAAGCAGCGGCCGCTCTCGCCCCTTGCGGCCGCAGGAGTTCTGACCGCCGCCGCAGCCCGCCGCGGCGGCGGGGCTGGGCCGGCGATGCGAGCCGGATCGCAGAGGCCGCAGGAATCCCGGCCATCGCCGCTACCCCACTGCCTAACCCGCCGCGGCCGCGGCGGATCCGGGCCGGCGAGGCGAACAGCAGCCGCTCTCGCCCCCCGCGGCCGCGGGAATCCCGGCCACCGCGCCGCCACCACCGCCGGCCACCACGGCCCGCTGCGGCGGCGAGGGGTCCGGACCCCCGCCGCCTTCCGTCAGCCCCGGGTGATGAACGGCGGTTGCTCCGTGCGCAGCACCACCAGGATCGGATTCGACTGCACCGGACCGAACTTCGGCCCGCTCACCGACGTCACCGACAGCGTGCGCGGCCCGATCAGGTCGTGGTGGAACAGCAGGAACTGCGCCTGGAAGGTCCCGTCCACGCCCACCGTCACCAGCCCCGGGGTCGCCGAGATGCCCGCCGACCAGGCCAGCCGGACCGTCGACCCCGGTGGGAAGCCGGTGCCCGTCACGCGCGGGACGAAGCCGAGCGCGCCGATCGCCGGGTCCACCGTGACCACCGGCTGGCGGACCACCACCCGTGCGGTCGCCGTGTTGTCCCGTGCGTCGGTGTCCGGGCCGCTCGTGCTGACCGTGCCGGACACCGGTGCGTCGACGGCCGCCTTGGCCGCCAGGGAAATCCGGACCTCGACCGTCTGGCCCGGGGTCAGCGTCCCGAGCGCGCAGCTGCCGCCGCCCGGCGTGCAGCCCGTCGGCACCGATGTCGCCGGCAGCTGCGGCGGCAGCTGGGTGACCAGGCGGACGTCCGGCATCGGAGCTCCGGAACCGTTGTGCACCAGGAAGGTCAGCCCGACGTCGTCGCCGCCGGTGAACAGCGGCACCGCCGACACGGCCATCCCGACCGACAACGACCCCGGCGTGACCGGCGGCACCGGCTTCTCGGCCACCTTCACGACGGCCGTGGCGGTGTTGTCGCGTGCGTCGGCGTCCTGGCCGGTCGTCGTCACCGTGCCCGTCGCGGCCTGCGCCCCGGCGACCACGCCGGCGGCGCTGAACCGCACCCGCGCGGTTTCGCCCGGTGCCAGGCTGCCGAGCACGCACACGAGATCCGCGGTGCAGGTGCCCTTCGTCGTGATGGGGGCCTGCGGCTGCAGTCCCGCGGTCAGCCGGACGAACAGCCCCACCCCGGGCGACGCCGCGATGCCGTGGTTGGTGACGGTGAACTCGAACGTCGTCAGGCCGCCGAACGGGATCGAGGGCGGAACGGCGGTGGCGGTCACGGCGACGTCCGCGATCCGCTGGAAAGCCGGTTCCGCGGCGCCGCCGGGCCCGCGGATCAGCGGCGCCGGCGGGCCGCCGGCCGACGGCACGATCAGGACGCTCGGCTGGGACTCACCGGGGGTGCTGTCGAAGGCGACCGAGGTGCCGTCCGGCGACCAGGCCGGGTTGTCGACGGATCCGGCGTCCGCCACCAGGACCCGCCCGGGCCCGCCGTCCGCGGGAGCCAGGCAGATCTGCCGCCGGTCGTTCTGGAACGCCAGCGCGGTGCCGTCCGGCGAGACGTCGGCCGAGCCCTGCCGGCCGGTCCCGCACGGCGATCCGAACGACGGCGAGAGGTTCCGCTGGGTCCCCGCGACGACGCTGTCCGTGCCGAAGCTCAGCGAGACCTGCCACAGCTCCTGCCGGAACTCCCCGCCCGGGTCGACCGCCATCACGGCGGTCTCGGTGGCGGTGCCGTTCCGCCCGGTCGCCGTGCACGTCACGGTGGTGGCGCCGACCGGGAACAGGCTGCCGGACGACGGCGTGCAGAACGGCGTGAGCGGGGCTTCGCGGTCGGCGTCGACCGCGGTCGCGGGGTACTCGATCACCGTCGGCGCGGTGCCGGTCACGGTCTTGTCGTGCACCGTGATCAGCGGCAGCCGCGGGTCCTTGACGCGCACGGTGACGTCCTCGGTGTAGCCGGGCCGCGCGGTGGGTTCGCCGTCCAGGCGGAACTCGACCCGGCAGTGCAGCAGCGAACCGATCGGCGCGGTGGGCGAAACGGTGGCGGTTTCGACGAAGTTCGCCTTGGTCCCGCCGGGAACCTGCTGCGTCCCGTCGGGGCTGAACGTCATCGTCAGGCCCGTGTCGCAGTACGGCACCGGCTGCACCTTCACCTTGAGGTCGGTGATCCCGCGGATGATCGCCTGGCTGACCTGGCCGACGTCGGTGCTTTCGGTCAGGACGCCGTCGGTGGCCTTCGTGACGGCGGTGGCCTGGCCGCGCCCGTCGAGGGACCCGTCCGTTTCTTCGTCGAAGCTCTCGCCGGAGCCACCACCGGTGCTGGTGATGGCGGGCACCGCGACCACGCGGATCTTTGCGGCCTTCAGCGCGTCGACGACGGCCGTGGTGGTCGGGAACGTGCCGCGCTTGTCGTCGGCCGGTGATTCGTGGCTGGCGGCGTCGCCGACCAGCACGACGATCCGGTTGCTCGTGTCGCGGAAGGAGACCGCGCCGGTGGAAAGCTTCTGCAGGGCGACGTACCAGTCCTCGGCGGTGTCGTCGCCGCCGGTCGCGGTGATCCGGCCGAAGGCGTCGGTGAGCAGCTGGCGCTGGGCGGCGTTCTCGACCGGCGTGAGCGGCTGCTGGACGTAGAACGACCGCGGCGGGTCCGGCGGCGAGCCCTCGCTGGGGTGGTCGTCGACGAGGTCGCCGTACGCGGCGACCGCGAAGTGCGCCGACGGCTGGACCTTCAGCACCTCGTCGATGACCTTGCCGAGGTTCGCCTTGACGTCGCCGATCACGCCGCCCATCGAGCCCGTCTGGTCCATCAGCAGCACGATGTCCGGGTTCGGCGGGACCCGGTCGGTCTCCACCGTCTTGGGCACCGAACCCGACGAGCCCTGCCCGACCGGCATGTCCACCACCGCCGGGTCCACTCTGGACGGTCCGGGCGGTGCGGTGCGGGCGGCCGCACGGGTCAGCGTGAGCTTCGTGCCGTCCGCCGACCACACCGGCTGCGAGTCGCGGGCCCGCAGGTACGGCGGGATCGGGATCTCGCCGAGGATCCGGCCGTCCGCGACGCGCGCGATCCGCACGGTGTCGGCGCGGCTTTCGTTGCGGATGGCCGAGCGGGTGAACGCGATCATCGTGGCGTCCGGCGACCAGGCGGGGTGCTGTTCGCCCTTGGTCCCGTCCACCGGGCCGGTCAGCGGGCGGGGTGCGCTGCCGTCGGCGTTCGCCACGACGATCTCGTTGTCCGGGGACTCGCCGGTGCCGGTCTGGGTGTAGGCCAGCAGGGAGCCGTCGGCGGAGAAGGCGGGGTCGGACTCGTCGGCGTCCGGGCGGTTCGTGAGGTCGCGGCGGTCGCCGCCGGTCGCGTCGGCGGACCAGATGTCGGTGGTGCCGCCCGAGCGCAGCTCGGTGAACACCGGCTGCCCGCCGGGGCGGAACGTCGGCTCGGTTTCGCCGGTGCCGGGCAGCGCCGAGATGACCGAAACCTTGCCGCCGTCGATCTCCTTGACGTCGCCGAGCGGGTCCTGGGCGCGGGTGCTGAACGCCAGCCGGGTGCCGTCCGCCGACCAGGCGGGCTCGGCCGAGTCGCCCGGGTCCGGCACCGCGCGGGTGACCGCGCCGCCGGTCTCGGCCATCAGGACCACGTCGCCCGCCGGGTGGAAGCGCGTGGTCGTGAAGGCGATCCGGCCCGGCCCCCACGCCGGCTGGGTGTCGGCGGCCGGGTCGGCGGTCAGCCGCACCGGCGTGCCGCCGGCCGCCGGGACGGCGTAGATGTCCCCGGCCGGGTCGTCGCGGGTGCTGCTGAACGCGAGGCGGGTGCCGTCGGGCGACCAGCTCGGCGAGTCGTCGGCGGCCGGCCCGGACGTCACCTGGCGCAGGCCGCGGCCGTCCACGCCGACGACGAACAGGTGCCGGCTGCCGGTGCGGTCCGAGGCGAACGCGACCGACTTCCCGTCGGGCGACAGCGCCGGATGGAGGTCGGCGGTGTCGTCGTCGGTCAGCTGCACCGGGGCCCGGGCGCCTTCGCGCAGGTACCAGAGTTCGCCGTCGCGTTCGGCGCCGCCGGGCGCCTTGGCGCGGTGGCTCACCCAGACGATGCCGCCGGTGGCCGCCGAGGCGTCGGAGTCGACGCCGCCGGCCGCGGCAGGCAGCGCGGGCACCGCGCCTTCGCCGGTGGCCTGGTACAGCCCGGTCGTGGCCGCGCTGACGTACCCGACGCGGTAGGGCGCCGGTCCCGGTGCGGGTGCCTGCGCCGCAGTCGGTGCCTGCGCCCCGGTGAGCGCCCAGCCGCCGAGCAGCGCGACGACCGCGACACCCGCCACCGCTCGGTTCGCGCGCATGGTCGGTCCTCCCCAAGAACTTCGGTGGCTCAGCCGGCTTCGAACAGCTCGATCTCGGAGATCGCGACGTCCGAGCCGTTGAGCGAGCGGTGCAGCCCGACGACGTGCAGCTCGACGCTGGTCGCGCCTTCGCTGTTCTCGATCGGGACTTCCTGGGCGTCCGGCGTGTCGGCCAGCGCCATGTCGTAGGTCTTGCCGGTGGAGAACACCAGGTGCAGTTTCTGCGGCCGGTGCTCGGCCTGGAAGTTCGCGGCGTCGCCGGAGTAGACGATCGCCTTCCGCAGGTCCGCCGGGTGGTCGAAGGTGAACACCAGCGCGGGTTCCCGGTCGGTCGGGGCCGCCCAGAAGGTGTTCTTGGCGTTGTCGGTGACCAGCGGCGCCGGGTGTCCCGCGGTCTGCGCGGTCGCGGTCACCTTGACCGGGTGGACCGGGTTCAGCTTGGCCTCGAAGATGCCGGTGACCTGGCTCCACAGCCCGGTCGCCGCGGTGTTGATCGCCCCGCGGAACGGCTGGTACAGCGCGTAGACCAGGGCGGAGAGCACCAGGAACACCGCGATGGCCCGGCGGACGACCTTGCCGACGGCCCGGCGCGCCCCGCGGGCCCGGCCGGTCCGGCGGCGGACGCCGTCCTTGCCCGGCCGCTGGCCCGCCAGGTGCTCCTTCGGTTTCCGGCCGAACACCCGGCGCCACCACGACGTCTTGACGGCCACGGACTCGGCCAGCGAGGCACCGCAGCGGCTGCAGAAGTTCCGGGTGGGCGCGTTGCCCTTGCCGCACCGGCCGCAGATCAGGTCGCCGGGGTTGAGCACCTGCTCCTCGACGGTCTGCTGCACCGGCTGCCGGACCGGCGCGATCGGTTCGGCCGGCTGCACGACCTGCTGTTGCTGCGCGACCGGCTGCGGCCGGACGGCGACCGGCTGCTCGTCGTCCCACTTCAGGTAGCGGCCGCATTCGCCGCAGAACTCGACGTCGGCGGGCCCCTGGTGCCCGCACTCCGCGTAGATGACCATCCGCTAGCCCTCCAGGACTTCCACCGCGACCCGCACGTGGGCGGGTACCGCGTCCACGACCGTCGCCGTCAGCCGCCGCACGTCGACCCGCGCCGGGTCGGGCACCCGCACGCGCACCTGCACCCAGGGCGGCCCCGGGTCCGGCAGCGGCGCGCCGGGCTGGGGCGATTCGACGACCCCGCCGCTGTCGGTCACTTCGACGGCGCCCCCGGTGAGCAGCCGCACGTGTTCGGCGAGCCCGCGCCGCGTCCCGCGCCACCGGTGCAGCTCGACCGAGCTCGTCACCAGCTGCCGCAGCTGCGCGGGGCTCCAGCTCTCGTCGACGCGCAGAGCCACCCAGGTGGCCAGCCAGCCGACGAAGTCTTCCGGCGCCAGCCCCGGGTCGAGGTAGCCGGCAAAGTTGTCCAAAGTGGACAGCACGGGCGCGAGGACCTCGTCGAGCGCACCGGTGAAGCCCTGCACGAACCGGTCCTCGGCGTAGACGGCGGGAAGCTGCTCGCCGATCGGGTGCGGACTCGGCAGCCCGGCAACGCCCGCCCTCATGCCCCCACCTCCCGCCCGAACACACGAGATGCCCGTCCAATCACGCGAGATGCGCGCTCAATCACGCGAGATTCCCCTCCAGTCACGTGAGACACGCGCTCAATCACGCGGGATACGCCGTTCCGCCCGCGAACCGCCCGTGCGGCAGCGGCAGCACGCGTGATCGGAGGGGCATCACGCGTGTCTGGAGGGGCATCATGCGTGATCGGAGGGGCATCATGTGCTCTCATGCGCCTGCCTCCCGGACCCGGACCTGGTGGCCGAACGAGAACGCGAGCGCGTTCGGCGGCAGGTCGAGCCGGTCGACCTGGTCGCCGCGCTCGCGGGTGATCGGGTTCGCCGCGAACAGGCGCACGTCCTCCACCAGCTCGACGCCCGGCAGCCGTTGCAGCACCGCGAACACCTCGCCCGACTGCACCGGGCGGCCGAACGGCCAGCCTTCGCCGTCCGGGCCGCCGCTGAGCGGGTTGAAGTAGTCGTACAGCGCCTGGGTCGCACGCGCCCCGAGGGTGCCCGCGGTCGTGCGGCGGCGGGCGCGCAGCCGCGCGACCACCGTCACCCCCTGGTAGAACGGCGGTTCCACGGACACGAGCGCGCCGACGCACCGCCGTTCGTCGAGGGACCGCTCGATCCGGCCGCGCATGCCCGGGTCGAGCATCAGGGTCGCGAAGGCGAGCTCGCCGGTGTCGGGCACCGCGGGCACGACCAGCACCCGGATCGCGCCGGTCTCCCGGCCGTCCGGGCCGTGCGCCGGGATGCAGCGCACGCGGGCCGCTTCCGGCGCCGCTTCGCGGGCGAGCTGCTCGTAGTCCTCGGCCGTGACCGCGCGGTCGCGGGTGCGCAGCAGCAGCGGACCGCGCACCTGCGCGTCCCGCACCGACTCGCCGTCCACCCCGCCGATCGCCGGCCGCCGGTTCACCACGCTGCTGACGAACGGGATCGGGTCCCGCTGCACCTCGAGGACTTCGCGGGCGACGTTGCCGCGCCGCCCGCCGCCGGACCGGTACTCCGGCACGCGGATCGCGGCGGACTTCGCCGGGAAAGCGCCGTAGTACCGGAGGCCGCCCTCGGGCTGGCGCACCGCCGGGCCGAACGCGATCTCCCCGCCGACCCGGTCCAGCATGACGTGCCGGTCGTCCGGCCCGGAGTCGGCGAACGACCGCACCTCGGTCCACTGCTGCCAGCCGTCCGGTCCCGAAACCTCTACGACCAGCTCGCCGTCCCCGGCGACCACCGGCGGACGGCCGAGCGGGAACCGCTGGCCCGGCGTGCCGTCCGAAGTGCCGACGATCTCGTTGCGGATCACCTCGGCGTGCACCGCGGGTGCGGTGCCGCCGATGGTGGATGCCTCGACGGTGTGCAGCCGCGGCGGCCGCTGGTAGAACGGCTGGTTCGGCTTGGCCTCGGCCAGCCGGCACCGCAGCCAGCCGGCCCGGCGGCGGGCGAGCACCGACATGGTGTGCCCGGGCGGGACGTGCACCACGATGTCCCCAGCTCGGTTGAACGCGCCGGTGCTGTCCCGGTCGACCTCGCAGGCCGCCCAGCCGGTGCCGTCCCACGCCTCCCACAGCCACGGCGGGTCGCGCGGGTCGACGCCCTGGCCTTCGACTTCGCAGTTCATCCGCAGCAGCACCGCGCAGCCGGGCACGGCGTCCGACAGCCCGAAGCAGACCGCGTCACCCGGTGCCGGGGTCTCCCCGAAGACCGCCGGACCACCGCCGACGAGCAGTTCGTCGGTGCGGTCGGCCGGCGGCAGGCCGGTGTCGGCCGTGCTGGTCACCAGGTGCTCGAGCGAGCACGGCACGATGGTCAGCGTGCGCTCGACGGTGAACACCACCGGGTCCTCGACCTCGTTGCGGGCGCTGGCGACCTGCTTGCCGGCGGCGACGACCACCGGGACGTCCCGCGCGGCCGAGAGCCAGAACGTCACGTCGGCGTGCGCCGCGGCGGGCGGGAACAGCCGGACCCCGATCAGGTCGAGGAAGCGCAGGTAGTGCAGGTCGGGCACCCGGTTGAGCCGGTAGAGCAGCTGGTCGACCATCTGCGCGAACGTCTCGATCAGCGTGACGCCGGGGTCCGAGACGTTGTGGTCCGTCCACTCCGGACAGTTGCGCTGGACCAGGAACTTGGCCTCGTCGACCAGGTCCTGGAACGTGCGGTCGTCCAGGTTCGGCTTGGGCAGCGACATCACGCACCGTCCGCTGCGGACTCGTGGGGCGGGATGACGTAGAACGGGAAGACGAGGTTGCGCGGGTCGTTCGTGCCGCGCAGGGTGTAGCGGATGTCGATCAGCAGCGTCCCCCGGTCGGCCTCGGCGAAGCTGACCACGACGTCGGTGAGGTCGATGCGCGGTTCCCAGCGTTCCAGCGACGTCCGCACCTCGTAGGCGATCTGCCCGGCGGTCGCGGCGTCGGCGGGGGCGAACACGAGGTCGTGCACCGCGCAGCCGAACTCGGGGCGCATCGGCCGTTCGCCCGGCGCGGTCGCGAGGATCAGCCGGATGCTTTCGACGATCTCGCGCTCGCCCCCGACCAGCGCGATCGAGCCGGTCGCGTCGGTGTGCACCGGGAACGCCAGTCCCCGGCCGAGGAAGTCCTTCATCGGCACAGTCACGTCAGCCTCCGATCAGGACGGTCGGGCAGCCCATGACGATCGGCGCGCCGCAAGCGGCCATGTCGCCCATCCGGGCCGCGGGCATGCCGCCGATCAGCACCGTCGGGCAGCCCGGCGGCGCGATCGGCGTCGGCGGGTGCACCGCGGGCGGCGGGAACGAGCACGTGTGCAGCGTGCCGACGTTCGCGGCGGGCATCCCGCCGATCAGCACGGTCGGCACGCCGGGACCGGCGATGACGCCCGGGTGCCCGGTCGGGTCGCCGACCCTCGCGGCTGGTGGCATGCGCACTCCCCCGTCAGTTGATCTTGACCACGCTGCCGCGCACGGTGACGACACCGCTGGCGGTCAGCTCCGTCTGGCCCTGGCCGGCCACCGACACGGTGGCGCCCTCGAGCTTGGCGCCGGCGGTGCCGTTCAGCTTCAGCTGCGCGCCCGCCTCGACACTGGCGTCGGTCTGGGACTTCACCGTCACCTTCTGGCCCTTGAGCTCCAGCGGCCCGGTGCCGGCGTCGATGCTGACGCCGTTCTGCGCCTTGACCGTGACGCTCTTGCCGCTGGTCACCTCGATGACCTGGTTCTTCTGGTCGATCTTGACCACGAACTTCGCGTCGCCGGAGGACAGGGTGATCCCGTCGTCCTCGGCGAACTCCAGCTTGTGGCCCTTCCGCGAGACGAACCCGCGCAGGGTGGCTTCCCCGCTGTTGCCGTCGACGGGGGCCTTGCTGAACGTCGGCACGCTGTCCTTGCCGTTGTAGAGCCCGCCGAGCACGTAGGGCGCCTCGAAGTCGCCGTGCTCGAAGCCGACCAGGACCTCGTCGCCGACCTCGGGCAGCACCACCGCGCCCCGGTCCTTGCCGGCCCCGGCCTGGACCGTGCGGGCCCAGGTGCTGGTGAAGTCCTTGTCCAGCCACGGGAACGTGAGCTTGACGCGGCCCAGCTTCGCCGGGTCCCGCAGGTCGGTCACCTGCGCGGGGACGAGGCCCGGCCACGACGAACCGTGCGCGCCGCCGGCGACCAGGCCGTAGAGCGAGCGTTCCTGGCGTCCGGACACGGTGAACTCGGTGGTGTAGCCGACCTCGGCGTTGAACAAGTGCCGCGTGCTGGTCAGCGTGTACTTGCCCGCGAAGGGCTGGCCGACGCCGGCGAGGGTGACCGCGGTACCCGCGCGCAGCTTCGGGTTGCCCTTGGCGACGCCGTCGAGTTCGGTGCAGGCGCTGCCGAGCTTGTCCGCCAACGCCTTCGCGGTCGCGTCCGCCTCGCCCTGGGCCCGCCGGGGCGAGGAGGCGTCGAGGAACGGCGGGCTGGCGAACTTCCCGGCGAGCGCGACCGGGTCGAGTCCCGGCACGTCCGTGCCGGCGGCCTTCGGGGTGGCGGTGGCGGTGATCGGCTGCTTGTTCTCGTAGTCCCAGCCGGTGGCCCGCACCTCGGGGACCTGCTCGGCCGCGGTGACGCTGGCGCGCAGGCTGACCAGCGTCCCGTGCGCCTCGAGCACGAGCGGGTCGGCGGTCGCCTTGGTGGTGGTCGAGGGCGCACCGGATGGTTTCTCCGGGAGCTCGAAGTTCAGCTTCGCGTCGCGCACGGCGATCTGGGCGCCCACCGCGTCGGCCAGCCGGGTCAGGAACTCCCAGTCGCTGATGTTGTCCTGGCTGAGCTGGGTGTTCGGCCGGCCGCCGAAGCCGCGGACGTTGTCGATCTTGCCGACGGCGATCTGCGCGCGCTGGGCGATCTTGCGCACGACGTCCGCGACGGTCATGTTCGGGTAGGCCGCGACCCGGCGGCCGCGGAACAGCCGGTGTGCGTGGTCGTACCCGCGGACCTCGGTGAAGGTGCCGTGCCGGTCCAGGTCGATCGCGACGGCGGTGACCTCGCCGGAGAGCAGGTCCTGCGGGCCGCCGGGGTCGGAGGTCTGGACCTTCAGCTTGATCTTCGCGCCGACCTTGAACTTGCCCTTCTCCAGCACGACGTACCCCGGGTCGCGGAACCGCAGCACGAAGGTGTCCGGCAGGTTCCGGCTGTCGTCGACGTAGGCGTAGCTGAGCATCACCTTGACGTCGTCGGGCAGCGCGGTGCCCTCGACCTCGACCATGAGGGTGTTCGTGAAGGTCTCGTTAGCCATCGAGCTCCTCCAGCGCGGGTACCAGCAGCCGGGTGCCGGGCCGCAGCCGCATCGGGTCGTCGATGTCGTTGGCGTCGGCGATCTCGCGCCACTTCCCGGCGTCGCCGTAGGCGCGGAACGCCACCGACGCCAGCGAGTCCCCGGCGACGAGCACGTGGGTGTCACGGGCCGCGAGCGCGCCGGACGTCGGGTTCTGGCCGCCGAGCTCGCCCGAGATCTCTTCGAGGTTCACCGTGCAGACCGCGCGCACCGGCGTCCCCGACGGGGTGAACAGGGTGTACTTCGCGGTGACGGACGAGACGTAGGCGGGGAAGCCGGTCATGCCGCCCCACTTGAAGATCACCCACGGCGGCGACGGTTTCCGGCTGTTGCGGCTGTCCTCGGTGGCCACGCAGCAGGTGAAGAGCTGCTCGACCTTCTTGACGACGGCGTCGTCCATCTTGTCGGTGGCGTCGAGGAACATCTCCAGCGCGAGCTTGGCCGGGTCGGAGCCCTTGAACTGCGGCGGCGCGCTCTTCTTCGCGTTCGGCTGCGCGTCGCGGCCCCACTTGGCGTTCTTGCTCAGCGAGAGTTCCTTGGGGTTGAACTGGAACTTGATGTCGAACAGCTTGTCCCCCGGCGGCTGCCCGGTCCCCCCGGACTGCGGCGGCTTGCGGACCTCCAGCAGGGCGCGCTGCAGGTTGTTGGGCGCCGGTTCGCCGGAGCCGTAGGCGGCCGGGGGTGCCGAGCCGGCCGAGGTGAAGGTGACGGGCGAGGAGGCCATGGCTAGCCCTTCTTCGCCGGGCTGAGGAAGCCGTGGTGGGCCAGTTCGAGGGTCTCGGTGGCGACCTTGGGCGAGTCGGGCGAGAGCTGCGGGCCGCTCCACCGCACCGGGACGACGCCTTCGAGGGCCCAGCTGGCGATCACCTTGCCTTCGAGGGTGCGTGCCTCGATCGTGGCGGTCTTGCGTTCGATCCCGCTCGCCAGGCTGGCGAACCACTTGGTGATCTGCGAGCTGGCCTCGGTGACCGGGCGCGACAGCTTGATGTTCGAGTACTTGATCCGGGTCGGCAGCTGCCAGACCATGCCGTTGTTGCCGCCCTCTTCCCGCTGTTCCATGACGAATTCGCAGCCGAGCCCGTCGCAGCTGGAGAAGGCGCCGAGGTTCCCGAGGTTCTTGTCGTCCAGCTTGACGACGTAACAGACGGCGACGGCCTCTTCGGTGTCCGGCATCGGCATCTCCTTCAGTGCGGGCGATCGGTGAGCGCGCCCCGGCGTTCACGGTCGAGACGGAGTTCGGTCTTGAGCCGCCGCAGCAGCGGATCGAAGAGCTTCCTGACGAGCTCATCGGTTTCGGTCGGCGCGGCGGCGGGTGCGGAATCCGGGTGAGCGGCGGGGGTTTCGGGCGGCGGCGCGACTGGCGCGGGTTCGTCGACGGCCCGTTGGATCACAGGCGGCGGCGGGGTGGGATCGGCGGTCTCGACGGCCGCGTTCGCCGGTGGAGTCAGCTGCTCGGCTGCACGCATTGGGGGCACGGGCAGGTTCGCGGTCTCGACGGCCCGGTTCACCGGCAGGGGCGGTGCCTGCGCGACGCGGACCACCGTGAGGGCCGGGGTCTCGGTCAGGGTGTGCACGGGAAGGGCGGGCTCGTGGGCGCCTTGGGGCGCCCGGCTCACCGGAAGGAGCGGTTGCTGCGGCGGTTTCGCCACGGTGGGTGTGGAGATTTCGGCTGTGTGGCTCACCGGAAGGGCCGAGGTCTCGATCGCCGCGGGTGGCTGGGTCACCGGCAGGGCCGGTTGATCGGCCACCCGGCTGACCGGTAGCGCGGAGTCCTGCGCCTGCTGCGCCACCAGCGGAGCCGGAGGCTCGGCCGCCCGGCTCACCGGCAGCGAAGGCTCCCGCGCCGGTCGAGTCACCGGCAGAACCGCGGGTTCGGTCGCCCGGCTCACCGGCAGGGCCGACTCCTGCGCCACCAGCGGAGCCGGAGGCTCGACCACCCGGCTCACCGGCAGAGAAGAATTTTGCGGCGGTTGAATCACCGGCAGGACGGAGGTTTCGATCGCCCGGCTCACCGGCAGCGCAGACTCCTGCGCCACTTGAGTCAACGGCAGAGCCGATTGGCCGGTCGCCCGGCTCACCGGCCCCTGGGCCGCTTGGGCCGCCAGCGGGACCGACGGGTCGGCCACCCGGCTGACCGGCAACGCGGGCACCTCGGCCGGTCGAGTCACCAGCGGGACCGATTGGTCGGCCACCCGGCTCACGGGCAACGCGGGCGCCTGGGCCGCAGCTACCAGTGGGGCCGGTGGATCAGCCGCCCGGCTCACCGGCAGCGCAGGCTCCTGTCGAGTCATCGGCAGGAGCGAGGGTTCGGTCGCCTGGCTGACTGGCAGCGCAGACTCCTGAGCCGATTGGTCTGCCACCAGGCTCACCGGCTCCTGCGCCCGAACCACCAGCGGCGCCGATTGGTCAGCCACCCGGCTCACGGGCAACACGGGCTCCTGGGCCCGTTGAGCCACCGGCAGGACCGAGGGCTCGGTCGCCCGGCTCACCGGCAAGGCCGACTCCTGCGCCTGTTGAGCCACGAGCGGAACCGAAGACCCAGCCACCCGGCTCCCCGGCTCCTGCGCCGGTTGAGCCACCGGCAGGGCCGAAGCCCCAGCGACCCGGCTCCCCGGCTCCTGCGCCGGTTGAATCACCGGCAGAGCCGGAGACCCAGCCACCTGACTTACCGACTCCTGCGCCAGCTGAATCACCGGCAGAGCCGAAGACCCCGCCACCGGCTCCTGCGCCGGCGGCGCCACCAGCGGAGCCGAAGACTCAGCCACCCGGCTCCCCGACTCTTGCGCCGGTTGAATCACCGGCAAAGCCGGAGACCCAGCCACCGGCTCCTGCCCCTGCCGAGCCACCAACGCACCCGAATCCTCAGCCGCCCGGCTCACCGAAAGGGGTGAATCCGATGCCGTCGGCAGCACCGGAAGCGCAGAATCCCGGCTGGCCGGTTCCTCCGCCCCGCGGGTCACCGCCGGCTCCTGAGCCGCCTCTTCGACAGCACGGGCCACCGGCAGGGAAACGCTCGTCGAGCCGCCCGGTGTCCCGGGCGGCTTCGCAGGGTCGAGCGGGCGGAACGTATTGACCGGCGACGACCGGCCCGGCAGCGCCCCCGCGTCACCGCCCCCGTGCGCCACCGTCGGTTCCGGCACGGCGTCGTCCGCGAGGCGCGACACCGGCAGCGGTGCCGGCTCCGGCAGGATCGGGGCACCCAGCCCCAGCCGCCGCGGCTCGGCCTGCCGGACGACCGGCAACACCGGACGCGCCTCCTCCGCAGCCACCGGCTCCCGGACCGGCAGCACCGGATCCGGCTCCGCCGGAGCGTCCTCCGTGATCGCCTGGACCGTCCGCATCGGCGGGACGACCGTGGCGGCGGCCGACGTCAGCGGCCGCACGGCCTCGCGCGAAACGACCGTCGGCAGCACCGGCATCGGAGGAACCGTGCGCGAGTCCGGAGACTCCGCCGGCATGGACGAATCCACCGCAGGAACTCCGCCGTCCGAAGAAACCCCGGGCAAGGAAGCGGACTCCGGCGAAGCACCCCACAGCCGCCCCAGCCCGCTGCGCTTGCGGGTCTCCCGCTGCACCACCGGCATCGGCGGCGTCGGCGATGCCACCCTCGGCCGGGCCAGGTCGGCGATGACACCCGCCGGCTCGTCCGGGCCCACGCTGTGCCCGAGCGGCTCGAGGTAGGCCGGGCTCTGCCAGGACGTCAGCGACGCGCTGAACCGCTGCACCGGGTTCACCAGCGGGTGCGCGGCGAGGACCGGCCGGATCGGCGGCACGGTCCGCCACTCCGCGCGCGCCACCGGCAGCGCCGCCGGGGCGGGCTCGGGTGCCGGGCCCGCCTCCTTCCTGCGGAACCACATTCCAGCGTCACCGTCCCTGGCTCATCCGGGTGTTGATCCGGGCGATCTCGGCGACGTAGGTCAACCGGTCGGGGTGTTCGAGGTCGAGGATGTCGTCGAGGGACCAGTGCAGGTGGTAGGCGACGTACGCGACTTCCTCGTGCAGCCGGTCGGCCGCGTACGTCACGATTCCCCCAGGCGGCCACCGGCGACGTCGACGACGAAGCCGTGGCCGCACTCGGGGCACGCCACCCCCGCCCTGGTGTGGCCCTCGCTGTTGATCCGGCGGTACATGTCCTGCAGGAACGCCAGGTCCGAGGCGAACAGGTTCTCGATGACCCCGGCGTGCACGTCGGTGATGTCGCCGATCCGGGTGACGACGCGGGCCAGCAGCACCACCGTGAGGAACGCCGAGTTCTCGCGCACCCGGTCGTCCCGCAGCGGGACGAGCTCGTCCCGTGCGGTCGCCAGCCGCATCACCCCGGAGTGGTGCACCTTGCCTTCGTCGTCGACGTACCCGCGCGGGAGCTCGAACGCGAACTCCGTCCGCAGCTTCGGCCGGGCTTCCGCCGCCGCCGCGGCGGCGGGGGCCTCCTCGACCGGAGCCGACGCCATCACCCTGCGCATGGGCTCACTCGACTTCCATCTGCTCGTAGGTGATGACGAGCTTCTCGGTGAGCACGCTGGTGTCGCCGGCCTTGAGCGAGCCGATCTCCAGGCTCTTCGGCCACGCGTTGGTCAGCTTGTAGCGCTTGAGCGGCGTGCCTTCGTAGTCGTAGACGATGATGGCGCCGCCCTTGCGCGCGGAGGCCATCTTGCCGAAGTGGGCGTCCTTGACCCACTTCTCGAAGCTGTTGTCGTCGGTCAGGCCGCGGGTCAGCGTGACCTCGCCCGCCTTCGGGCGGCCGGGCAGCTTCTTGATGACGTACTTGCCGTCCACGGTGTTCTGCTTGAGCTCGATGACGTCCTGCTCCATCTTCAGGCCGGAGACCTCGGAGATCTGCTTGATCTGGACGCCGTCGATCTCGAGCCCGAAGGAGTGGCCTACCGCCTTGTCGAGATCGGGAAGTGCCATGTCTGTGGAGTCCCTTCACTACTCGTTGACCAGGCTGGTGCCGCCGGACATCTGGGCCAGCCGGAAGATCACGAACTCCGCCGGTTTCACCGGGGCGATGCCCACCTCGCAGATCACCTGGCCGAGGTCGATGCCCTCGGCCGGGTTGGTCTCCCGGTCGCACTTCACGAAGAACGCTTCGTCCGGCGTCAGCCCGAACAGCGCGCCCTTGCGCCACTCCATGACCAGGAACGCGCTGATCGTGCGCCGGATCCGCGCCCACAGGGCGTCGTCGTTGGGCTCGAACACGACCCACTGCGTGCCGACGAGGATCGACTCCTCGAGGTAGTTGAACAGCCGCCGGACGTTCAGGTAGCGCCACGCCGCGTCGCTCGACAGCGTCCGCGCGCCCCAGACCCGGATGCCCTTGCCCGAGAACGACCGCACGCAGTTGATGCCGATCGGGTTGAGCAGTTCCTGCTCGGCCTTGGTCAGGTGGGTTTCGAGGGCGAGCGCGCCGCGGACGACCTCGTTGGCCGGTGCCTTGTGGACGCCGCGGGTGGCGTCGGTGCGGGCCCAGACCCCGGCCATGTGGCCGCTCGGCGGGATGAACACGTTGGTTCCGGTGGCCGGGTCGAGCACCTGGACCCAGGGGTAGTAGAGCGCCGCGTACTTCGAGTCGTAGCCGGCCACGTCCTGCCGCCAGTTGCGGACCTCCTGGGGGTTGAGCGACGGCGGCGGGTCGATGATCGCCATCCGGTTGCCCATCAGCTCGCAGTGGGCGATCATCGCCAGCTGCACGGCCTTGACGCCGTCCAGGTCGAGCAGCTCGCGCTGGTAGGCGGCCATCAGGTCCGGCGCCGCGACCATGGTGATCTCGTCGATCGCCTCCAAGCCGCCGAACCCGGTGCGGTCGGCGACGTCGCCGACGTAGTCGTCGGCCCCGACCCGGCGCGGCACCGGCGGCGCCTGCGGCGGTGCGGTGAGCACCGCGGCGCCCTTGTCGGGCTTGGTGACCGCGCCGCCCGTGGCGACCTCCTCGACGGTGACGAAGCTCGACTTCTCCCGCACCGCGGTGACGACGTTCTCCTTGGTGCGCTTGGTCGTCACGTTGTGCGTTTCGACGACCTTGCCGTCCTGCTTGACCAGCACGGTGAAGCGGTCTTCGGCCGGGTTGTCCCCGGTCGGCTCGGCGACCTCGACGGTGATCTCGCCGGCCTGCTTGCCCTCCGGCAGTTCCTTCGCGACGAACCGGTAGCCGCCGAGCACGGCCTGGCGGGCCGAGATCTGCTTCGGTGCGGAGCCGTTGTCGTGGGCGCGCGGGCCGCCGATGCGGACGACGTAGCAGTTGGCGCCGCCGTTGAGGAAGTAGCCGTAGACCGACTGGGCCAGGTAGCAGCCTTCGAGGAAGTCGCCGAAGGTCTGGGTGTACTGGCCCCAGTTGGACACCAGCGTCGGGGTGTTGAAGGGACCGTCCGCCGCGAAGCCGACGAAGGCGGCGACGGCGGTGCCCACGCCCTCGATCGGCCGTGCGCCCGCCTCGATCTCCTCGACGTACACCCCCGGCGTGAGATAGGTGGGCATGCGTGCCTCCCTTGTCGACGCACAAGTCTTGTCATCGGCGATGCTGCTGCCAGGGCGTTCTCCGCGGAACGGCCGTGCGGCTAGGCCCGCGGGAACCGATCTCTGCCCTTGCGGGCAACTGCCCGTTCGGGCAGTGCCGCCCGCCCGTCCGGTCGTTGGCAACCGGCCCGGCGCGGCCGACAGTGAACGCATGCCAGCGGCGCGGGACAAGACGCCACACGAGCTGTCCGGGCAGCCCGCGCGGCCGTCCCGCCCTGCGCGCCGGGCGGCGCCGCCCGCGTTGCTGCGCCTGCAGGCCGCCGCGGGCAACACGGCGGTGTCGCGGCTGGTCGCGCTGCAGCGGCAGGGCTGTCCCGCGCCCCCGGTCGCGCCGCCCGGCGTGACGCCGGCGTCCGACCCGAAGTTCCAATCGCTGACGAAGGACGTCGGCGACAAGGCCAAGACGGCGAAGGCGCACCCGCCGGCCGGCGCGGAGGTCAAGAAGGCGCAGGACGCCGCGGTGGCCCCCGCCGACGACAAGGAGGCCCAGGCCAAGGCGGCCCAGGCGGACAAGATGGCGGCGGCGAAACCGGCCGGCTTCGACAAGGCGGCCTTCATCGCCGCGGTGAACGCGGCGATCGCCAAGCAGGCGCCGAAGAACCTCGACGAGGCCGACAAGTTCGCCACGTCCGGCAAGGCGGACCAGGTGAAGACCGAGGTGCTGGGCAAGGTCACCAGCGGCAAGGACGCCTCGGCGAAGGACGTCACCGACCGGACGAAGGAGCCGCCGGACCCCGCCCGGGCCGTGGAAAAGCCGGTCACGCCGCTGCCGGAAGCACCGCCCCCGCCGGCGATGGCGCCGCCGGACGCGCGCAAGGCGACCCCCGACAAGGCACCGCCCGAGCAGACCGACCTGCGAGCCGACCAGTGCGAAACCCACGGCGCGATGGCCGCGGCCGGCGTCACCGACCGGCAGCTGGCCGAGTCCAACGAGCCGCAGTTCACCGGCGCGCTGGCCGCGAAGCAGGCGGGCGAGCAGCACACGGCTTCGGCCCCCGCCGCGGTCCGCGAGTCCGAAGCCGGGCAGCTGACCGCGGTGACCGGCGCGGCCCAGGCGTCCGGACAGGCCGCGGTCGCGGGCATGACGGGCGCGCGTGCGTCGTCGGCCCAGCGGGGCCAGGCGGCGAAGTCGGCCACGAAGGCGAAGGACGAGCAGGACCGGGCGCGGATCACCGGCGAGATCAAGGCGATCTTCGACGAGACCAAGACGAAGGTCGAGGGCGTGCTGGGCGCCCTCGACGACGAGGTGGCGAAGAAGTTCGAGGCGGGCGAGGCGCAGGCCAAGGCCGCGTTCACCGCGGACCACCAGGCACGGATGAAGCGCTACAAGGACGAGCGCTACGACGGCATCACCGGCGCGGCGCGCTGGGCGTACGACCTCTTCGCCGACCTGCCGGCCGAAGCGAACAACCTCTTCCTGGAGGCCAAGAAGGTCTACGAGTCGAAGATGCAGGCCGTCATCGGGGACATCGCGGACTTCGTCGGCCAGAAACTGGGCGAGGCGAAGCAGCTGATCGCGGACGGCCGGGCGAAGGTGCAGCAGAAGGTGGCGTCCCAGTCGCCGGCGTTGCGCAAGATCGCGGGCGAGGCGGCGAAGGAGTTCGGCGGCCAGTTCGACGACCTCGAGAAGTCCGTCGACGAGAAGCAGGACGCGCTGGTCGAGGACCTGGCCCAGAAGTACACCGAGGCCCGCACCGCCGTCGACGAGGAGATCAAGGCGCTGCAGGCGGAGAACAAGGGCCTGTGGAGCAAGGCGAAGGAGGCGGTCGGCGGCGCGATCGAGACGATCCTGAAGCTGAAGGACATGCTGCTGGGCGTGCTCTCGCGGGCCGCCAACGCGGTCGGGCTGATCATCGCGAAGCCGATCGAATTCCTCGGCAACCTGGTCAACGCGGTCAAGACCGGTGTCATGAACTTCGGGGCCAACATCGTCCAGCACCTCAAGGACGGCCTGAAGGGCTGGCTGCTGGGCAACCTGGCGAGCGCGGGCATCGAGATCCCGGAGGCGCTGGACGCCAAGGGCATCCTGAAGATGGTGCTGTCGCTGCTGGGGTTGACCTGGGCGAGCGTCCGCGCCCGGATCCTGCGGTTCATCCCGGAGCCGGTGCTGGCGAAACTGGAGCAGACGTTCGAGGTGGTCAAGATCCTGATCACCGAGGGCGTGCCGGGCCTGTGGCGCTGGATCGTCGCGAAACTGGGCGACCTGAAGGAGCTGGTGCTCGGCCGGATCAAGGAATTCGTGATCGAGAAGATCGTCAAGGCGGGCATCACCTGGATCATCTCGATGCTGAACCCGGCGGCGGCGTTCATCAAGGCGTGCAAGGCGATCTACGACATCGTCATGTTCTTCGTGGACAAGGCGGCGCAGATCAAGGAGTTCGTCGACTCGGTGCTGGACTCGGTGGAGTCGATCGCCCGTGGCGGGGCGGGGGCGGTCGCGGGGCTGATCGAGCGGACCCTGGCCAAGGCGTTGCCGATGGTGCTCGGGTTCTTGGCGAGCCTGCTGGGGCTGGGCGGGATCTCGGAGAAGATCAAGTCGGTGCTGGAGAAGGTCCAGGCCCCGGTGGGCAAGGTGATCGACTCGGTCGTGGGGACGATCGTCAAGGCGGGGAAGAAACTCTGGTCGAAGGTCAAGCGCGGCGGTTCCGCGGTCGCCGAAGGCGTCAAAGGCATCAAGGACGCCCTGCTCCGGAAACTGAAGGCGAAGACACCGGTCACCATGAAGGGCAACAGCCACTCGATCTACCTCCAGGATCGAGGCGGCCAACCCACCCTCATGATGGCCAGCCACCCCGACCCGCTGATCGACAAGATCGATCGGGCGCTCGCGCACGACGAGGTGAAGAGCAGGCCGGCCGTCGCCGGGCAGCTGTCCACCATGCGGGGCATGGTCGTGGCCCACGAGACCAAGCTGAAGAACGCCCTCGCAACGAGCGCGAAGGAGGAAATCCAGCACGCGGAAGCCGAGATCTGGCAGCAGCGCCAGCTGATCGCGGCCACCCTGCAGGCGGTCGGCCAGGAGATCGACCTCGAACTGCTCAAGGAGTCGACCTACGTGCTGGGCGGCGAAATCCGGGCGGACTACCGGCGGGACGGCAGGTTCCGCCCGACGTTCTACGGCGGCTTCAACGGCGCGGCGGAGGCAAAACGCGGGCTCGAGCTCAGCCGGCTGATGAGCCTGAAGATCAAGGAAGCCGCGAAGTGGCGGAGTGACCCGATGTACCCCATGGGTTCGTCCTACGTCTGCCCGGGCCGGGACTACAACTCACCGCACCTGGTGGCGGGCATCGGCAACACGGCGATCAACCTCGACCACCGGGACCCGAGCGTCATCAAGCACTGGAACACCATCGGCCGGAAGTCCGATCAGGCCACCCGGATCGCGTTCTTCAACCAGCTCGACAACCTGCACGGCATGTGCGGAACCTGCAACAAGTCCAACGGCGCCGCCGAAAGCGGCACCGGGATCTGGAACGTCGAGCCCGGGTTCAAGGGCCCGGACGGGACCTAGGCTTCTTCTTCGCCCTCTTCTTCGCGCTGCACGAAGGTCTGCGCCATCTTTTCCTCTTCGCCCTCTTCGGCCGCCGGAGCTTCTTCTCGCTGCACAGCCGCCGAATCGTCCGCCGCGTGGCCGCCGTCCTCGCACCGCTGCACCGCGGGCCCGGCCGGAGCAGGCGCCGACATCAGGCGGTCCGCGTTCGCCACCGCCTCGCGCTCGAAGCGGTCCGACGGGTCCGACACCTTCACCCCGCCGCCGGCGTCCGTGCCGTCCACCGGGCCGCTGCGCTGCTGCACCACGTGCGTGAGCTCGTGCGCCAGCATGTGCTTGCCGGAGTCCGATGCCGGGTCGTACTTGTCCCGCTGGAACACGATGTTCGAGCCCACCGTGTACGCCTGGGCGTTCACCGACTTCGCCGAGTCGTGGGCCGCGCCGTCCGTGTGCACCCGGACGTCCGAGAAGTCCGCCGCGAACCGGCTCTCCATGTCCGTCCGCGTCGCGGCGTCCAGCGGCGCTCCGCCGCCCGAGCCGACGACGTCGTGGACCGGCGAACGCTCCTCCTCGACCAGCGAGCCGGTGCCCGCGTTGCCCACCGCGCGCTGCAGGCCCAGCATGCCGGCCGGGCCCAGGACGTCCGTGCGGCCCGCCGCGGCCGCCCGGCCCAGCAGGTCCGTGTCGTCGCGCTCGAGCCGGTCGCCGCGGGGTCGCAGGGTCGGTTCGAGGTCGTGGTCGTGACTGTGCCCGCGCATGTCCGCTCCCTCCGCCACGGTTCCAGCTTGCCCGGCCGGCGCGCCGCGCACCAGACTGGCGTGCGCGGCCGGAAGGGCGGCGAACGCTGCCCGAACGGGCAGTTCAGCCGTCCGTCACCATCGCCAGGTAGGGCCCGAACTCGCGGTCGAGGCACAGCCGGCCCAGCTTGCGGTACTCGCGCGCGACCGCGCCGACCAGGTCGCTCATCGCCACCGGGCGGCCCGCCTCGGCCGCCAGGTACGCGCCGGTGACCGCGGCCGAGCGGATGTGCCCGCCGGCCAGCTCGAAGGCCTCGGCGAGGAACCCGAGGTCCAGGTCCGCGCCGCGCGGCATCCGTGCGCCCAGGCAGCGGTCCCACAGCCGGTGGCGGAGTTCGACGTCCGGCAGCGGGAAGTCGACGATCACGTCGAGCCGCCGGGTGAACGCCTCGTCGAGGTTCGCCCGCAGGTTGGTCGCCAGCACCGCGATGCCGTCGAAGGTCTCCATCCGCTGCAGCAGGTACGCGCTTTCGATGTTGGCGTACCGGTCGTGCGCGTCGCGGACCTCGGACCGCTTGCCGAAGATCGCGTCGGCCTCGTCGAACAGCAGGACGCCGTTGACGCCGGCGGCTTCGGTGAAGATCCGCTCGAGGTTCTTCTCCGTCTCGCCGACGTACTTGTCGACCACCGTCGCCAGGTTCACCGTGTAGAGGTCCAGCCCCAGCGACGCCGCGATGACCTCGGCGGACATCGTCTTGCCGGTCCCCGAGTCCCCCGCGAACAGCCCGGTCACGCCGCGCCCGCGGCCACCGCCCGGGCGCATCCGCCACTCGTCGAGCACCTGGTCGCGGTAGCGGGCCCTGGCCGCCAGTTCGTCCAAAAGGGACAGCACGCCGGCCGGGAGGACCAGGTCGGGCCAGCCGACCGCGGGCTCGATCCGCCGCGCGAGCCGTTGCAGGCCGGCCGCGTTCTGGCTGCGCGCGCCCGCACGGACGTGGGACGTCCGGACCAGCCCGTCGTCGGCCAGCGCGGTCACCGACGCCGCCTTCGCCGCGCGGGCGATCTGCCCGGGCCCGAGCACGAAGTGCGCGGTCGCCTCCCCCGGGTCGACGTCCGGGGCGAGCCGGCCGTCGAGGCGGCTGCGCCACAGCCGGGCGCGGTCGGCGCCGGACAGCGGCAACGCGTCGAGCTGCAACGGCGGCGTACCGCTCCACCGCGGGTCCCAGGCGCCGGTGCCGTGCACCAGGAGCGGGATCGCCGGATGCGCCAGCTCGTCGAGCCGCGGGTCGTCCACCGGCCCCAGCACGATCCCGGCGCCGCGCAGCAACGCCTCGCGCCGCAGCGACGCGGTCAGCTCGGGGTCGGCCTGCCAGCGCGCCGCGTCGACCACCAGCGCCGGGCACCCGGCCGCGGCCAGCGCGCCGACGCCGAGGTCCTCGGCGCCGCCGCCGGGGTGTTCCTTCAGGTAGACCAGCCCGACGCGGCCCTCGATCGCGCGGGCGAGCCGGTCGCGGCCCGGCACTTCGACGAGCTCGGTGCCCAGGTGCGCGCAGCCGGCGAGCTCGGGCGCGACCCGGTCGTCGCCGAGGAGGTGGTTCACCACGCGGTCGGGGACGCGCAGCGTGCGCGAGAGGAACGGCCGTTCGTCGTCCTGCACGGTGAGCAGGCCGCAGCTGATCAGCGGCGAGCCGGCGTCGAGCCGGGCGCGGCCGGCGGCCGAGGCTTCGGGGATCCCGCACAGGCGCAGCGCCAGCCCGGCGGTCGCGCGGCGGCGGGTCACGTCGTCGTTGAGGTAGCCGTAGAACTGCTCGAACCGGCTGTCGAGGTCGGGGGCGAGCGCGACCAGCAGCAGTTCGACGTCGACACCGGTGAGGTCCGCGCGCTCGGCGAGCGGGCGCAGCCGTCCGTCCGGGACGGAGTCCGTGAACGGCGCGAACGGCTCGCGGTGGCCTTCCAGCAGCGCGTCGATCGTCTCGTTCGACAGGTACAGGCCGCGGAACGGGTCGTCGGGGTTCGGGTCGGCCGCGCGCCGGACGTCGACCGCGTCGCGGATGCGCTGTTCGAGCCGCGCCAGCCGGCCGAACAGGTACTCCAGGCTCACCGGGGGTTCCGGTGGGTCCGCGCCATCGCGACCCGGCGCTGGCCGCCGACCACCCCGGTTTCGGACACCCGGTGCCCGACGAGCTCGCCGTCGCCGGTGTCGAGCTTGAGGCCCTCCTTCGCGGGCGGCCCGGCCGGGTACACGCGCCCGGTGTGGACGGGGGCGGAGACGACGACGTCCAGCGACGGCTTGAGCTCGCCGCCGAGCGCGGTCCAGACGTCGGCGAACGCGCGGTCCTCGGGCGGCGGCAGCGCGACGGTCATCGGCACCGGCAGCCCGGTCTCGGCCAGCGACCCGGTGAGCACCTCGGCCGGCACGGCCTCGTAGCGCAGCAGGCCGAGCAGCAGGTCCGACAGCACGCGGTGCTCGTCTTCCGGCCGCTGGGTCCACGCGGTGACCAGGTAGGACAGCTTGACGTGCTTGGGCGGCAGGTGCCGCGCGGCGACCTCGCCGCGCTGGTCGTACTCGTTGAGCAGCCCCCGCGACCGGCGGCGCATGTCCTCGCGCACGTCGTAGAGGTAGACGTTCACCGTCGGGGCGTTGCGCCGGGCCGCCCAGTCCTTGGTGGGAGCGTCGAAGGCGACTTCGACCTCGCTGCCGCGCAGCGCCTCGTCCTTCACCAGCCGCCGCAGCGCCTCGTCGACCTCGTGGATCACCGGCGGACCTCCTCGCACTGGCGGTCCTCCCACGATGATCGCGCGGTGCGGCCCCGGCCAGCCGCGCAGCGGCAAACCTTCGGGTACGCCCGGCTGCCCGAACGGGCAGCCCGGGTCAGACCGCCGCGCGGCCGGGATTTCCGGCCACAGCCGGGGTCAGCTCAGCCGGGTGAAGACGAAGGTGGCCTCGCGGCCGCGGTCGTCGCTCCACTCGCCGTCGTACCGGAGCTGGGGATCGGCCGAGACGAGGCTCCCGCGGAAGGTCTGGTTGCCGTCGGCGTCGGAGTCGGTGGCGGAGAAGCCGGTGGCACCCGGCGCGGCCCTGGCGACGAAGTTGCTGCTGCCCGCCGAGCCGCCGTCCGTCCACTGGCCGCCGTAGCAGGGCGCCGGGCCGCCGCACCGGACGGCGTCGAGCCGGTGCAGGGTGATCGTGGCCGTGTCCGGATCGGTCCAGAACCTGCCGTTGACCCGCTTCTGGGAAAAGACGATCCGCCACTGCCCGGTCAGGTCGGGAGCGGCGGTGGTCGTGGGCCGTTGGGCCGGGTCCGCGGTGCCATCGGTGGAAGCGCCGAACTTCCCGGCGGGGCCGGGCGGCGGCGACGGCCGGGCGGCCGGACCGGGCGACGGAGGAGCGGGCGGGGGTGCCGGCGGAGCCGGTTGCCCGCTCGGCGGTGCCCCGGCCGACGGCCGGACGCTCGTGGCCGGCGGAGTCATCGGCGCCGCGAGCCCGGACGGCGAGCTCGGTGCGCCGGTGGCCGAGGCAGGCGGCCCGGCGGAGGCGGGCAGCCCGAACAGCACGCCGGCCAGGAGCAGCATCCCGACGGCGTTGCGCAGCAAAGCCGGGTGCTCCTGCGCCAGCCGGAACGCGGTGCCGTCGAGCACCGGAACCCGCAGCACCAGCTGGGAGACGGTGTCCGCGCTCCGGCCGAGCACCCCGGGCCCGCGGCCGGGCAGCCCGTCGCGCAGGGCACCGGCCCGGTCGGCGAGCTGCCGGTCGCCGTGTTCTCTGGCGGCGTCGATCAGCGCCGTGAGCAGCTCGGCCGCTTCCGCCACCCGTTCGCTGTCGGCCCGGCGGGCAGCGAGGGCGTAGGTGAAGAACGCGATGTCGGTGCGGGAGCGAGCGCGCCGGGCCGCGCGGAGGCCGAGCTCGAGGACCTCGTCGCCGCGGTGCCACCACGGGGTGGGCAGGAGCTTCACCGACACGATCCGCGCGAGCACCAGGGCGTCCCATGGCCGGTCGTGGTCCAGCAGCCGGCGCAGGGTGCGTTCGAGGACGCCCAGCTCGGCCGCGATCTGCCCGGCGTCGGCGTCCTCGTGGGCCCAGCGGGTGAGGCGGGCGAACAGCGGCCACGGCGGGTCGGCCGGAGCCACCGCCCCGGCGACGTGCGGGCGCACCCGGTAGCGGCCCGTTGTGTGCTCGACCAGCTGCGCGGCTTCGAGTTTGCGCAGGCCGGCGGGCGCCAGCAGCCCTTCGCCCCAGAACACGCCGGGGAAGACCAGCAGCTCCTTCAACGTCGTCACGGCGGGCTCGCCGAGCTGGGCCAGCGCGCGGTCGACGACCACGGCGTAGGTGCCGGGATCGTCGACGTCGTGCGCGATTCCCTGCACGCCGGCGGTGCGCAGGGCGGCGGCGTATTCCGTCAGCGTGCCCGGATTTCCGTCGCAGCTGTCGAAAATTCGTTCACCCAGTCGCTTTTCCGCCGCGCCAAGGGGCGTGCCGAGCTCGTTCGCCCACAATTCGAGCCCGTCCGCGACGCTCAGCCCGGCCAGCGGAAGGCATTTGATCACCGAGGCGGAAACGGTGCGCCGGGAAGCGATGACGAACACGCTGCCGGGCATCGCGACGAGCACCTGCCGGATTTCTTCGGCCGACCACTCGACGCCGTCCAGCACGACGAGGGCGCGGACGCGGCCGAGCAGGTGCCGCGCGGCCGCCGGTTCGGCGTCGAAGCACTCCAGCGCCAGGTCGTCCAGCACACCTTCGGGGGTCATGCCGAGGCCGGACATCCGCCGCAGCACCCCTTCGCAGCGGGGAACCGTTTCGGCGGCGAGGATCCCTTCAGCGCCTGCGTGCAGCAGCAACAGGGTCTTGCCGATGCCCGCGGGGCCGCCGACCAGCACGTGCCGCCCGGCGGCGAGCTGCTCGCGCAGTTCCGCCAGTTCGCGGTCACGTCCCAGGCACGCGGCTCCCGGCGTCCACGGCAACGAGGGCGGCAGGCTCTTCCGGCGGACACCGCCGGAAGCTTTCCAGCGCTCGTCGACACCGTCGAACAACCGGTTCAGCGTCGGCTCATCCAGCCCGGTCATCAGGTGGACCTGGCCGTATTGGTTCACCTCGCCGTAATTGTTCTCGACGACGTTCGTGATCGTCACGTGTTCGGATGCGGCCGGGTCGCCGGACTCCGTGGGCTCCACTCAGCGTGCTCCTCCGCCACCAGAGGAGTGCAGAGTAGCGCGATTCGGAAATGGCCCGGCGGCGCCCCCGCGGTGTCAATCTTTTGTCCGGGAAAAGCCAGGTTCAGCAGCGCGGCATCACGTCGTCGAAGGTGGCGCAGTTGTCCTGGTACCACGGGGTCGACTGCCACTGGTCCGCGGTAAGAATCCGGGACGTGTCGCCCGCCACGAACTTCCAGGGACCGTAGTAGGCGTTGCTGAACCAGTAGTTGTTCTGGTCGCGGGTGATCGCGTCCTGGACGAGCGTGCCCTTGTACGGGGACCAGGATGGATACGTTCCGTAGTTGGAGAGCAGGGCCATCTTGCCGCAGACCCCGTTCGTGCAGCCGGCGACGGCCGGGTCGAAGCGGAACGTGTTGTCGTGGACCTCGACCAGCTGGGTCTTCCAGCGGCAGTCGTCGAACAGGGGCGGGGACTCGATGCCCGGCGACACGCACTGCGTGCGGTCGGTGACGAGCTTGGTGCACGTGTTGATCGAGGTGTTGGCCGGGCTGTTGCAGAACCGGTCGGCGTTCTCCCAGGCGGTGATGCCGGACCAGTTGTCCTCGAAGGTGTTGTCGTAGATGTCGATCAGGTGCGTGCGGGCCGGCACCCGGGGCTCGCCACCCGATTCGGACAGGTAGACGCTCGCCACCGGGAAGTTGTCGCCCTTGTCGGCGCGGCGCTTGCCCGCGACCAGGCTGTTGCGCCGCAGGACGTTGTCGCGGAACACGAGGTTGTAGCTGATCTCGTAGAACAGCGCCTCGGCGTCGTTGTCCTCGATGAGGTTGTTCTCGATCAGGAAGTCGTTGTTGTCGGTGTCGGCCCAGAGCCCGGCGCCGTGGTTGTGGTGGATCCAGTTGCCGCGGACGTCGGCCTTATCGACCACCCAGAACTTGATTCCGCCGCTGCACCCGCAGCCGGGGTTGCGCGTTTCCCAGTCGTCGGTGTTGTTGCCCGCGATTTCGTTGCCCTCGACGACCAGCGCGGTGATCGTGCTGTCGGACCGGTAGGCGTTCATGCCGTACTGCCCGTTGTTGCGCAGGCAGCTGTGCCGCAGCTCCTGGCGGGCGCCGGCCATGATTCCGGCGCCTTTGTTGTTCTGCACCGTCACGTTTTCGATGATCCAGTGTTCGCCGGAATCGTGGTTCACCACGCCCTGGTCCTGCGGGGCGACGAAGTTCTGGATCGTCAGCCCGCGGATGACGACGTTCTTCGCCAGCTGGGTGAAGGCCGCCCGGTTGATGCCCTGCCCGTCGAGCACCGCGCCCGGTGCGCCGAGGTAGACGTCGCCGTCCTTGGGGATGACCTGCCCGAACGGGTCCGCGGCCAGCAGGTGCGTGCCCGGCGGCAGCCAGAACGTCGTGCCGGGTGGCGAGTCCTGCGACTTGCGGTAGAGGTCGCCGGGCACCGCGGCGTCGATGGTGACGGCGCCCGCCGGTGCCGTCGTGTCGGCCACCGGCTGGTGGTCGCACACCGGGCCGGGCGTCACCGCGGCGCCGGCCGCCGCCGGGCCGGGTGCGACGACGAACGCGGTCAGCAGAACGGCGGCAAGAATCGGCCTCAGGTGCGACATGCCGTGAAACCTACGCAACTTCTTCGCGAAACGCTTTGGGCCGATCGTGTCAATCCATGCGATTTTCGGGTGTACGAGGTAACCAA
The DNA here is from genome assembly GCF_000716785.1 of Amycolatopsis vancoresmycina. Taxonomy (GTDB): domain Bacteria; phylum Actinomycetota; class Actinomycetes; order Mycobacteriales; family Pseudonocardiaceae; genus Amycolatopsis; species Amycolatopsis vancoresmycina. The sequence continues at coordinate 404,977 of NZ_JNYY01000001.1, read as the reverse complement.
AAAAGCGGTGATTACTCCACGACTGTGAATACCGTGGGAACAATCGGTGGACGGTTCTGTTATCGTGGCCGACCGCGGGGTTCGCGGCCGGAATTCCCCGCCGGCGGGCGGCTCGGGCGGCCGAGCCGGTGCGGCCGTCTGCCGGAGCCCGCTAGCCGCCGGGTGGCGGCTGCCCCGGCCGGCGCCGCCCGGACGGCCCCGGCGCCCGCCGGCGCCCCGGTGCCGCCGCCGCGTCCCACCCCCGCGATTCTCGCGTTAAACGGAGCACTACCTGAGCGAGTGATTTCCCGCCATTCATTCCGACCGTCCCGCCGGGGGCGGCCTAGGCTTGTCCGACCCCCTTCCGCATCTGTCCTCCACTCGGCGGTTCTCGCGCACCGATCGGGTCTTTGCGCAGGTCAACGCCCTCCGCAGGGCGGTAACGTCCATACCGGACAGAACTTCTGCCCCGACGTCCGGACCCCGAATGAAACCGGAGTCGCACTCAGGAAGGGAACCCCGAGAAATCATGTCCACATTGCGACGACTGGCTGTCGCCGGCGCTTTCGCGCTGCCGCTTTCCCTCGTCATCGCCGGCCCGGCGACCGCTCATCCGCTCGACTGGCCGAACGACTCGTGGAGCGCCGAAAGCTCCAGCGCCTGGGCCGGCATCGGTGGTGCGGGCACGACCGACACCGACGAAGGCGGCACCTGGTGGGGCCACCACTGGTCCGGCTCGGACTCCGCCGTGGCCGGTGTCGGTGGCGCCTCCGTCACCGAGACCGAAGAGTCCGGTGACCACCACTGGAACCAGCCGTGGCACCACGCCACGCACGACGGCTGGTACGGCGACGACAACGACTACGACGGCTGCGGCTGCAACGACTACGACAACAACGACAACGGTTACGACCACCACGTGGTCCACCACGCCGTGAGCCACCCCGACCCGGTCGAGGAGGCGCCTGCCGCCCACAGCCACCCGGCGTACGACAACAACGGCTGTGGTTGCGACGACTACGACAACAACGACAACGGTTACGACCACAACGGTTACGACCACCACAACGGCTGGAACCACGACAACGACTACGACCACGACGCCAGCTACGGTGCGGAGACGCACTCGGCCGGCATCGACGGTGCGACGTCGGGGCACGTCTGGAGCCACGCGGGTGAGCACTACGCCACCTACGAGGCGGAGAAGCTGACGGCGGGCCCGAACGGCGCTTCGTCCGAGGGTGCGCACTCGGTGGCCGTGCCGGACTACGCGGGTCACCACTCGTGGTACACCGCGGCGGGGATCGACGGTGCCGAGGCGCACTCGGTCACCGCGGAGGCCAACGCCAACGACGACGACGCGTGGGCCTACCACGACGCGGACAACGACTACGACTACGACCAGGGCTGACCCCCGCCGTCGGAGCCGAAGCTGAGCGAGCCGGGACCGCGAAGGCGGGCCCGGCTCGCTCAGCTCGTGGCCAGCAGCTCCCGCACCGCGGCCGACCTGGCCTCGTCGAGGAACCGCAGTCCCATGAAGTTGTCGCCGGGCGTGAAGCCGGGCAGCGCCCAGATCGCCTCGTACGGCAGCTCGACACGCCGGTAGCGCCGCAGGCTGTAGACGTTGCTGAACAGGCACTTGCCCGGGTCCGGCCGCCAGAGGCGGCGGGCGAAACCGGGGTTGCGGAACGCGTGCCCGACCTCCGCGGTGGCCTGGACGTGCTTGCGGCCGGTGAACAGCACGACGTCGCCGGTGGTGACGGTGTCCATCCGGCGGTCGTACTTGTCCTTGGCGCCCCAGAACCGGGCCCGGCCGCCCGGGTGCAGGGTGGTCAGGCGGGCGAGGTCCGCGGGGTGGAGCAGGTCGGCGAACGCGCCGAAGGCGACGGCCCGCTCGAGGGATTCCGCCCCGTACCGGCGGGCGTCGGCGGTGCCGTAGGCGGGCTGGACGAAGACCTGGGCCACGGGCCGCAACGGTAGCTCAGCCGCCGTGGGTGCGGTCGCTCTGGTAGTCGGTGTAGGTGTACGGGTTGTCCAGCACCTTCGTCTCCGGGACGTCGGGGTTCATCCCCTGCCGCCACGCCTCCTCCCCCAGCTGCGCGCGCAGGTGTTCCACCGTGTCTTCGACGCGCCGCCGGACCGCCGCGAGGTCGGCGCCGACCAGCTTGCCGTCGCGTTTGACGATCCGGCCGTCGACCAGCACGGTGTGGACGTCGCCGCGCTGGGCCTGGAAGGCGACGTGGCCGTAGGGGTTGAGCAGCGGGAACGACGCCGGGGACGCGTCGTTCTTCAGCAGCACGACGTCGGCCTTCTTGCCGGCCTCGAGGCTGCCCAGGTCCGAGCGGCCCAGCGCGGCGGCGCCGCCGCGGGTGGCCCATTCGACGACCTGTTCCGCGCGCAGCGCCGCGTGGGTCACCGTCTCGCCCTTGGCGTGGGCCTCCAGGTGCTCGCGGGACCGGTCGGCGCCGAGGGTGGCGCGCATGGCGGAGAACAGGTCGCCGCTCCACCACACCGACGTGTCCATCGACAGCGACACCGGGATGCCGTACTTGCGGAGCGCCCAAGTGGGCGGGTAGCCCTGGCCGGCACTCTGCTCGCTTTCGGTCGAGACCGACACCGATCCGCCGGTCGCGGCGATCCGGTGGTAGGAGTCCGCCGAGAGCGACGCGCCGTGGACGTAGATCGTCTCCGGGGTCATGAACCCGTGGTCGTGCATCAGCCGGATGCCGTCGTCGCCGGTGGCGCCCCAGACGCCGGCGTGCGTGGTCACCGGCACGCCGAGGTCGCGGGCCACCTCGAACGCGGGTTTCTCGGGGAACGCCGGGTCGCCGGTGACGTCGAAGGCGAGCTGGAAGCCGAGGTCACCGCCCGTCCGCCGCGAGACGAAGTCGCGGAACTCGGGCGTGCCGGTCCAGTTCGCCGGGGCGTCCTGGATGTTGCCGTAGGCCAGCACGAACCGGCCGGGGACGGATTCGAGCGCGTCGGCGGCGGCGTCGGCGTGCTGGGTCGTCTGCAGGCCGTGGGACCAGTCGACGGTGGTGGTGACGCCGGCTTCGAGGGCTTCCAGGGCGCCGAGCAGGTTGCCGGCGTAGATGTCTTCGGGGCGGAACACCTTGCCCCACTCGAGGTAGTACCAGACGAAGTACTGGGTCAGCGTCCAGTCGGCGCCGTAGCCGCGCATGGCGGTCTGCCACAGGTGGCGGTGGGTGTCGATCATCCCCGGCATGACGATGCCGCCGGCGGCGTCGATCTCGGTGGTGCCCGCCGGGACCTCCAGCGACGGCCCGATCGCGGCGATGCGGTCGCCGTCGACCAAGACGTCTTCGCCGGGCAGGACGCGGCGCGCGTCGTCGAGGGTCAGCACCGTGCCACCCCGCAGGACGATCGATCCGGACATGGCTGCCTCCGTTGCGTACACTTGTCCGCTGCGCGGACACTCGCCGGGTGCCGCCACCTTTGCCCAGTGCCGCGCCGGTGTCAATCCCCCCGGCTACGCTGCCGGGGAGGACATTGCAGAGGGAGGTCGCGATGCCACGCGAGGGAACGGGTCCCGACTTCATCGAGGCGCTGGCGCGCGGGCTCGAGGTGATCACGGCGTTCCGGCCGGGCCGGCGCGCGATGACGCTGGCCGAGGTCGCCACGGCCACCGGGCTGGCCCGCCCGACCGCGCGCCGGATCCTGCTGACCCTCGAAGAGCTCGGCTACGTCCGCACCGACGGGCGCGACTACTCCCTCACCCCGCGGGTGCTGGACCTCGGCGTCGCCTACGTGCACTCCACGGGCTTGTGGGAGGTGGCCCGCCCGCACCTGGAACGGCTGGTCGCGCGCACGGACGAATCGTGTTCGATCGCCCAGCTCGACGGCTCCGACATCGTCTACGTCGCCCGGGTCGCGGTGCCGAAGATCGTGGGACTGAGCGTGCAGATCGGCACCCGGTTCCCGGCGCTGCCGACGTCGCTGGGCAAGGTGCAGCTCGCGGCCCTGCCGCCGGACGAGCTGGAGGCGGTGCTGGCCGAGCCGACCCGGTCGGGGCTGGTCCCCCGCTGGCAGCCGGGCCGGGCCGAGCGCGACGCCGAGCTGCGCGAAGTCCGCGCGCGCGGCTGGGCGCTGACCGACGAGCAGCTCGCGCTGGGCATCCGGTCGGTGGCCGCGCCGCTGCGCGACGGCTCGGGCCGGGTGATCGCCGGGGTGAACGTGAACTGCCACGCCGCCGAGACGACGGTCGAGCGGCTGCTGGAGCACCACCTGCCGCTGCTGCTGCAGACGGCGGGCGAGATCAGCGCCGACTTCGCCCGCCTCGCCGACGTTCCGCACGTGGTCGTGAGTGGTAAGGCGGGTTAGAACGCGCCTTACCACTCACGACAGCCGCGGCAGGCGCCTTGACCGCGGCCGCCCCCTGTCGCAGACTGGCGGACAACAGTCCGACAGGCGGACACGAGTGGAGGCACTGCGTGGAACCACCCACCGGCCCGCTGTCCGGGCTGCTGGTCGCGGACTTCTCCCGGGTGCTGGCCGGCCCGTACGCCACGATGCTGCTGGCGGACATGGGCGCCGACGTCGTCAAGGTCGAGGGCCCGCAGGGCGACGAGACGCGCACGTGGATGCCGCCGGTGCGCGGGGACGTCTCGACCTACTACCTCGGCGTCAACCGCGGGAAGCGGTCCATCGCGCTGGACCTGCGCGAGGAGGCCGACGCCGTGGTCGCGCGGGAGCTCGCGGCCCGCGCGGACGTGCTGATCGAGAACTTCAAACCGGGCGGGCTGGCCAAGTACGGCCTGGACTACGCGGCGGTCCGCCGGGCCAACCCGGGCTGCGTCTACGCCTCGATCAGCGGCTTCGGGGCCGGCGAGGGCGCGCACGTGCCCGGCTATGACCTGATGGTGCAGGCGATTTCGGGCCTGATGAGCCTGACCGGTGATCCGGACGGCCCGCCGTACCGGGCGGGGATCTCGGTGTTCGACGTCATGGCGGGCAACCACGCGGTGATCGGCATCCTGGCCGCGCTGCGCCACCGCGACGCGGCCGGCGAGGGCCAGCACGTCGAGGTCAACCTGCTGTCCTCGGCGCTGACCGGGCTGGTCAACCACAGCTCGGCCTACGCCGCGGGCGGGGTGGTGCCGTACCGGATGGGCAACGCCCACCCGAGCGTCTTCCCCTACGAGCCGCTGCCGACCGCCGACGCCGACCTGATCGTCGCCGCGGCCAACGACGGGCAGTTCCGCCGGCTGTGCGAGGTCCTCGACCTGCCGGACGTCCCGGACGATCCGCGGTTCGCCCGCAACGCCGACCGGACGAAGCACCGCGAGGAGCTCCGGCCGATCCTCGTCGAGCGGCTGGCGAAGCGCGGTGCGGTGGACTGGTTCGACGCGCTGACGAAGGTCGGTGTCCCGTGTGGACCGATCAACACGATCGACGGCGGGTTCGCGATGGCCGAACGCTTCGGGCTCGACCCGGTCGTCGAGGTCGGCGAGGGTGACCGCGCGGTCCCGACCACCCGGCACCCCATCCGGTTCTCCGCGACCCCGGCCGGGTACCGGCTGCCGCCGCCGGAGCTCGACGAGCACGGCGCGGAACTGCGGGCGTGGCTGACGGAGGCCGCCGATGGCTGACCCGGTCTACGAAACCGCCCTCGGTGCGTCCACAAAGGACACGATCACGCTGCTCGGGCAGGACCTGGCCGAAGACGTCATGGGCACGGTCGGGTTCGGCGAGCTCGCCTTCTGGCTGGCGACGCAACGACGTCCGGCCAACGGTGAAACCAGGGTCTTCGAGGCGGTACTGGCGGCGCTGGCCGACCACGGCTTCACACCGACCGCGATCGTCACGCGCCTGACGTACCTGTCCGCGCCGGATTCGGTCCAGGGCGCGCTCGCGGCAGGCCTGCTGGGCGGCGGGTCGCGGTTCCTGGGCGTCACCGAGGACTGCGGCCGGTTCCTGCACGCCGTGCTGTCCGAAGTGGACACCCTGCCGGTCGACGACGAAGGCTGGGACGCGCTCGCCCTCGAAACCGTCGAAAAGGCCCGCGCGGCGAAGGAGTTCGTTCCCGGGCTCGGGCACCACGTGCACAAGGACGGCGACCCGCGCACCCCGCGGCTGTTCGCCATCGCCGACGAGGAAGGCCTGCGCGGCCCGCACCTGCAGCTGTTCGCCGCGATCGGCCGGGTGCACCCGCGGGTGCTGGGCAAGACGCTGCCGCTCAACGGGGCCGGTGTCTGCGGCGCCGCGCTCGCCGACCTCGGGCTGCCGCTGGAGCTGCTGCGCGGGTTCGCGCTGCTGGCCAGGACGGCCGGGCTGATCGGCCAGCTCGCCGAGGAGCTGCGCCACCCGGTCGCCAACGACATCTTCCTGTCGGTCGACCTGAACAACCGGTCGGTCCCGCCGGATCCGCACGCGTGAGAGGAACGCCGATGCAGCTGGTCACCGAGGACAACATCACCGAGCTCGCCGCGCAGCGCTGGGCGAGCGCGCACGATCCGCGGACCGCGGAGGTGATGGCCGCGCTCGTGCGTCACCTGCACGCCTTCGCCCGCGAAGTGCGGCTGAGCGAGCCGGAGTGGATGGCCGCCGTGCGGTGGCTCACCGAGACCGGGCAGATCAGCGACGAGAAGCGCGAGGAGTTCATCCTCGCCTCCGACGTGCTCGGCCTGAGCATGCTGGTGGTGCAGATGAACCACGCCTTCGACGCGAAGGCGACCCCGGCGACCGTGCTGGGCCCGTTCCACATCGACGGTTCGCCGGAGAAGGAGTTCGGCGGCGACATGTCCGACGGCCTGCCGGGCACGCCGCTCTACATCACCGGCGCGGTCCGCGACCTCGACGGCTCCCCCGTCACCGGCGCGATCCTCGACGTCTGGCAGGCCGACGAGGAAGGCGCGTACGAGTCGCAGATCCCGGACATCGACGAGGCCCGGCTGCGGGCGAAGTACGCCACCCGCGACGACGGGTCCTACTGCCTGCGGACCATCGCGCCGAAGGGGTATTCGATCCCGATGGACGGCCCGGTCGGCGCGCTGATCCGCGGGACCGACATCAGCCACTTCCGGCCGGCCCACGTGCACTTCCTGATCAACGCGGCCGGGTACGAGCCGCTGATCACCCACCTGTTCCGGGAGGGGGCCCAGTACCTGGACAGCGACGTCGTGTTCGGCACGAAGCAGGAGCTGGTGGTCACGTTCGAGGCGCGCGAGCCCGGGCCGACGCCGGATGGCGGCGAGTCGGCGGAACCGTGGCTCGAGGCGCGGTACGACTTCGTCCTGCAGCCGGTGTGACCGCCGGTGCGCGCGGCTGAAATCCGCACGCCGGGCCGGCCGCCGGTGGTGGCCGAGCGGGCCGCGCCCGAGCCGGGGCCCGGCCAGGTGCGCGTGCGGGTCACGGCGGCCCCGATCACCCCGCTCGACCTGCTCTGCGCGTCCGGCGAGTCCTACTTCGGCGTCCCCGCGACGCCGTACGTGCCCGGGGTGCAGGGCGTCGGGCTGCTGGACGGGCGACCGGTGTGGTTCGCCACCGCGGCGGGCATGCGGCCCGGCGACGGCAGCATGGCCGAGCACGCCGTGGCCGCGTCCGCCGACGTGGTCGCCCTGCCGGTGGAGGCCGACCACGCGCTCGTCGCGGCGCTCGGGCTGTCGGCCGTCGCGGCGTGGCGGTGCCTGACGGGCACCGGGGAGCTGGCCGAGGGCGAGACCGTGCTGGTGCTCGGGGCCGGTGGCGTGGTCGGGCAGTCGGCCGTGCAGCTGGCGCGGGTGGCCGGGGCCGGGCGGGTCGTGGCGTGCGCGCGGTCGGCGGCCGCGCTGAAGCGGGCCGAGCGGCTCGGCGCCGACGCCGTCGTGCGGCTCGGCGAGGACGACGTCGATGCGCTGGCCCGGCGGCTGGGTGACGCGGCCGGGCCGGTGGACCTCGTGCTGGACCCGGTGTGCGGCGTCCCGGCCGCGGCGGCGCTGCGCACCCTGCGCCCGGGCGGGCGGCTGGTCAACCTCGGCAGCGCGGCCGGCGAGGAGGTCGCGGTCCCGTCGGCGCTGCTGCGCAGCCGGTCACTGCGGATCCTCGGGTACACGAACAACGAGCTCACCGCCGAGGAACGCCGCGAAGCGCTCCTGACGGTCGTCGGGCACGCGATGGCGGGCGAGCTGACCGTGGGCTACGAGAAGGTTCCGCTGCACGAGGCGGCCCGGGCGTGGGACCGCCCGGGCCGCGTCGTGGTGTTGCCTTGAATCACTGGCCCCCAGGGCCGGGTTTCGGCACGTCGCCGATGTAGGGACCGCTTCCCACCCCGCCGACGGGCGACGGGTCGCTCGGCGGACCGCTGACCGCGGACGCCGCGGGGGCGAGCACGGCGAGCGCTGCTGCGGTGAGCAGAGCGGCAGCTACAGCACGTTTCATCGATGAGCTCCTTCGCGTTCCCCCGTATTGTGGCCGATCCGGCTTCCAAACCGCTTCCGCGCGCACGGACAGCCACCGCCGCTCCTCCGTTCGGTCCTATTCGGGCGAATGCCGTGGCCGCCGGCCGTCACCCTCTCGTTAGATGGCCGGGAACGAATCCGAGGGGGCCGGGGTGGAGGAACCGAAGTTCCGCGTCGTCGACACGAGACGGCGTTTCCTGTCCTGGTTCGTGCCGCCGGCCGGGGTGTTCGTGCTCGGGTTCGCCGCACTGCTCTTCGCCGGGCACGTCACCGGGCCGCTGCAGCACATCACCGTGGTGCGGGCGATGATCGCGTCCAAGCGGGACTTCTTCGCCGACGAGCAGGTCAAGCGGATCCTGCTGAGCCACGGCTACCAGGTGCAGGTGACCCCGGCCGGGTCGTTCGAGCTGGCCGAGACCGCCGATCTGGACAGCTACCAGTTCGTGTTCCCTTCGGGGCAGGCGGCGGGCGACCGCGTCTACGAGCGCCGCGGCACCAAGCACGCCAGCGGGTACAAGCCGTTCTTCACGCCGCTGGTGCTGGCCACCTTCCGCGACTACGCGGAGGCGCTGGTGAAGGCGGGCGTGGCCCGCCCCCAGTCCGCCGGCAACCAGCCGCTGTACTACCGCCTCGAGACGAAACCGCTGGTGGAGCACATGTCAGCCGGAGACCGCTGGCAGAACTACAACCCCCGGCTCAGCGGAAACCGGCTGCTGGTGCAGTCCCCCGACCCGTGCCGGAGCTACTCGGGTGCCGCCTACGTCGGGCTGGTCGCCTACGCGACGTACGGCCATCCGGCGGCGACGGAAGCCGAAGCGGACGAGCAGGCGCGCGGGATCAAGCCGATGCTGGACGCCGAAGGCCAGCACAGCGACGACATGGCGCCGAAGTTCTTCGTGCCGGAGGGCCGCAGCTTCGCCACGGTCGCGGTGATCTACGAGCACCAGTACCTGGCCTACCAGAACCGGCGGCTCGCCAACGGCCTCGGGCTCGACACCGACCGGGTGCTGCTGTACCCCAGCGCCCAGCACGAGACCGCACCAGACCTGATCTCGTTCAGCCCCGAGGGCGACGCCATCGGGTCGCTGCTGATGACCGATCCGGCGCTGCGGCGGCGGGCCGTGGAGCTGGGGTTCCACGTCTACTCGGCCGACACCGCGCAGTTCGACTTCGCCGGGTACCTGGCCGAGCGGCACATCCCCGAGCCGGCGACCGCGAACACCGACGACGAGACGTGGCTGCCCAAGGACGCGCCGTTCCGGCGGATGATCGACGCCGTCGGGGACTGCCGGTGGTGAGGGCCGCGCTCGTGGTGCTCCTCCTGCTCGCCGCGTGCAGCCCGGCTGCGCCCGACGACACGAAGCTCACCGTGCTGGCCGCGAGCGAACTCGCCGACCTGGCCCCGGTGCTGGCGGACCTGCGCCGCGACACCGGGGTCGAGCTGGTCGTCGACTACCGCGACACGCTCGCCGCACCGGCGGACCACGACCTCGCGTGGCTGCCGACCGCCCGGTTCCTGCGGCTGCGCGGCGCCGAGCCGGGGACGGCGACGTCGATCATGCTGTCGCCGCTGGTGCTCGGCGTGAAGGCGGGCGAGGCCGCGAAGCTGGGCGCACAGCCGACGTGGGCGGACATCGCCGATCGCGCCGCCGGCGGCGAGCTGCGGTTCGGCATGGCGGATCCGCACGTCTCCGGCAGCGGGCTGGCGGCGCTGATCGGCGTGGCCACCGCGGCGGCCGGGACCGGCGCGGCGCTGCGCCCGGAGGACGTCCGGTGCGACCGGATCCAGGGCTTCCTCGCGGGCCGGGCGTTCGGCGCGCCCGACGTCGCCGGGGAGTACGTGCGCCGCCAAGACGGCACCGACGGCCTCGTCGCGCCGGAGTCGGCGGTCCTGGCGCTCAACGCGTCGGGCCGGCTGCGCGAACCCCTCGTCGTCGTCCACCCGCGGGACGGGAGCGTGCTCGCGGACTACCCGCTGATGCTGCTGAACCCGGACCGGCGCGGCGCCTACGACAAGGTCGTGCAGTGGCTGCGCACGCCGTCGGCGCAGCGGGCGATCATGGACCGGACGTTCCGGCGGCCCGCCGACCCGGCGGTGCCGCGCACGGGAGCCCTCGCGGCGCCGATCGGGAACCCGCTGTACTTCCCGGACCGCCCGGAGGTCCTCGACCGGCTGCTGCAGGCCTACGACCGCGCGGGCACCGGGCGGCAGGTGATCTTCGTGCTGGACTACTCGCTGTCCATGGCCGGGCCGCGGGTGGCGGCGCTGCGCCGGGCGTTCGCCGCGCTGACCGGATTCGACCGCTTCTACGTCGGCGAGCGGGTGACGATCATCCGGTTCGCCGGCGAGGTGCTCGAGGAGCGCACGGTCACGGTGTCGCGCCGGGAGGACGCCGACGGGCTGCAGGCGGTGGTGGCCTCGGCGGACCTGCGGCCGCGCACGGCGATCTGGGCCGCGCTCGGGGAGGCGTACCGGCTCGCGCGGCCGGGAGCGGCGATCGTGCTGATGACCGACGGCGAGAACAACACCGGCCCGGACCTGGCGGCGTTCCTCGCCGGACGGCACGACGCCGGGCCGACGTACGCGATCCGGTTCGGCGAGGCGAACCCGGCCGAACTGGGCCGGGTCACCGCCGCGACCGGCGGGCGCGTCGTCGACGGCAACGCGGAATCGTTGACAGAGGCGGTGAAAGAGCTTCGTGGATGCCGATAGGGCGATGCTGTGGTCGGTGCTGGGCTGGTGGGGCTGGGTCTGGGTGGTGACGGCGCTGGCGGCGGTGCTGACGCTGGTGGTACTGCTCGGCGGGCTGCGGCGCAGCCGTCCGGTGATCCTGCCCGGCCTGCCGTTCTACCTGGACGAGCCGCGGGTGATCGAGATCTGCCAGCAGGGCGGCTACGGCGACATCGCGGAGAAGACCATCCGGGAGTTCGTCAAGCGCAACACCGACGGTTCGTTCGGGTTCACCAGCCAGTGGTTCAAGCTCGGCCGCGGCGCGAACCGCGGCCACGAGACGGAGACGAGCTACGACGTGCACGTCACCGCGAACACGCTGCTGGGCCTGGCGGTGAAGTCGCTGGAGGACCAGCACGGCGTGGTGCACGCGAACCTCACGGCCGGGGTGGTGCAGGGTGACCGGGCCTGGCGCCGGACGCGGTCGCCGCTGCTGTCGGAGGTCCACGACGGGTACGTGGTGGTCCAGGGGCGGTTCACGGTCGCCGAGGAGTCCGGCGACGAGGTGGTGCTGCACGCGCGCATCGGCGGCCACGAGGCGAAGGTGCGGGTGGCCTGCCACGACGGCCACCTGCGCCGCAAGGAGGTGCCGTCGGGGCAGTTCAACGCCCGCTGCCTCGGCAAGAGCCAGACGTGGCGCCCGGACACCGGCGAGCTGGTCATCCTGCCGATCGCGGTGCTGCAGTAGCCGGCGGCCCGGGCGGCCCGGGCGGGCCGCCGGCCGGCGTGCTAGCGGACGTAGCCTTCGGTGGCGAGGACCTTCCCCATCTGGTCGTAGGCCGCCGGGTCCTCCGGGGCGATCGTGGCGAGGCCGTCGACGTAGCGGTTGTACATGCAGAACGCCGCGGCGATCAGGACCGTGTCGTGCAGTTCGACGTCGGTGGCGCCTTCCGCGCGGGCGGCCGCGATCAGCTCGGACGTCACCGCCCGGCCGGTTTCGCGGACCGCGAGCGCGATCCGCAGCAGGGCCTTGAGCTTCTCCCCCACCGGTGCGTCGTCGACGCCGGCGCAGGCGGCGTCGACGACCTCGCGGCCGCCGTCGAGGGTTTCGGCGGCTGCAGCGGCGTGGCTGCCGTGGCAGAAGCGGCATTCGTTGCCGTTCGACACCACCGCCGCGATCAGCTCGCGCTCGCCGACCGGGAGGCTGCTCGGGCCGCGCAGCAGGGTCTGCGCCAGGTGGTTGAGCGGGACGGCGGTTTCCGGCCGGAAGGCCATCAGCGACCGGATCCCGGGCAGCTGCGGGTCGAGCGGGATGTGCGGCATCGGTTCCTCCTCGCGGGCGGAAGATCTTCCCCGCGCAGTCTTTCGGCCCGCGGCGGCCCGGCCAACCTCCGTCTTGCCCAACCGGGCCGCCGCCGAAAGACTCAGCCGATCGCGAAATCGTCGGCGTACACGGCACTTTGGCCGTACCAGCCGTGGACGTACACCGTCACCGCACCCGACGCGCCGGTCGTGAACGGCACCGACAGCTTCGTCCAGCCGCTGCTGGAGGTCCACACGCTGGCGGTGGCGCCGCCGCGGACGCCGACGTAGGCGTAGTTGCCCTGCACCCACGCGGTGAGGGTGTAGGCGTGGTTCGGCGCGAGCGTCACGTTCTGCGCGGCTTCACCGGTCGCCGACGCCGAGGGCACCACCTGCAGCGCGTGGGTGCCCGAGTGCGCCGGGGACGCGACGACCGCGTCGCCGGCGGCGCTCCACGGGCTCAGCGCACCGGTCTCGAAGCCGCCGTTGACGACGCCGCCGGCGGGCGGGGTGCCCTTGACGGTGAGGGTGAAGGTGGTGCTGTGGCTGCCGGAAGGCGCGGCGCCGGTCACGGTGAGCGGGTAGCTGCCGGGGACGGCGGCCGCGGTGGTGCTCACCGACAGCGTCGCGCTGCCGCCCGCGGTGACCGAGCCCGGGCTGACGGACGCGGTGACGCCGGCGGGCGCGCCGGTGACCGACAGCGTCACCTGCTGGGCGGAGCCGGAGGTGACGGCGGTGCTGACCGTCGCCGAGGCCGAGCCGCCCGGGTCCACCGAGGCCGACGCCGGGTTGGCGGCGAGGGAGAAGTCGTTGCCGGGCACCGAGGTGCCGCCGGTGAAGGGTTCGAAGGCGTGGCTGAAGAACCAGGTGTCCTGGGCGATGCCGGAGCAGTTGTCGGCGGCGGCGCCACCCGGGCAGCTGCCGTTGTCGCGTTGCAGGGCCCAGAAGGACAGGGTGTTGATGCCCTTGGACACGGCCCAGTTGTAGACGGTGTTGGCGTCGGCGGTGGTGAACGTCTCGGCCGGCCCGAAGTCGTCGACGCCGATCATCTCGGTGACGCCGACCATCGCCCACAGCTGCGCCTGGGTCTTGCCCGGGTAGAGGGAGCCGAGCTGGGCGACCAGGCCGCTCGCGGCGGTCTGGGTGTCGGTGGCCATCTGGTGGGCGGCGTTGTCGTAGTAGTCGAAGGTCATCAGGTTGACGACGTCGACGCGGGTGCCGTTGGTGACGGCGTTGCGCAGCACGGCGAGGCCGCTGTCGGCGAGGCCGTGGGTGGTGGTGGGCAGGGTGTAGGAGATCTGCAGGGAGCGCCCGGAGGCGGCGGCCCAGTCCTGGACCTTCTTGATGGCCTTGTTGCGGCGGTCGATCCCGGCGGAGTTGGTGAGCGAGTTGTCCTCGATGTCCATGTCGAGGCGGGGCACGTCGTAGGTGGTGATCACCGACTCGTAGGCGGCCGCGATGGAGTCGACGTTGGTGCAGCTGTCGGCGATTTCGGTGCCGGTGTTGTCGGCGGTGTAGCCGCCGAAGGACGGGATGACGTCGCCGCCGCGGGAGCGGATGGTGGCGATGTCGGCGCCGAAGGTGCCGTTGGCGATCGGCATCCCGGTGTCGCCGTTCCAGTACACGGTGCAGGAGCCCTTGGTGGCGGCCTGGATGAAGGCCATGGTGAGGTGCTTGGCCCCGGACTGCTGCGCCAGCGCGGCCGGGCTTTCGCCGGTCCAGGCTTCGAAGTAGGGCGCGAAGACGTGCGTGGGCAGCGGGGTGGCGGCCTGCGCGGTGCCGGCCGCGGCGACCAGCGAACCGGCCGAAACGGCGGCCAGGGCAAGGAAAACGGACATTCGGGCGAATGGTCTGCGTCGACGCATCGGTGCTCCAGTACCGGCGGGGAGCCGTGCGGCGGCGGTGCACGGCGGGACCACCCCAGGATTGGATCAGACCAATCTGTCCGTCAAGGTCTAGACCACTAAACCGGCCGGATGGCGGTACCGGTTGCTCGGTCGCAACACCGGACGGCGAACACACGGGGTGAGCAACGATCGTGACAAAAACGTTCCAACTGTCGCGGTGGGCCGGTAGCGTCTGCGGCCATGCGGGTGATGTGGGGGAAGATTGGACAACGCAGAGTGACCAAGCCGTGGCGGGCGGCCCCGAAGGCCGCCCTCTCCAGCCCGCTGACGCTGGTCGTGGCGGCCGTGACCTCCCTGTTGGCCTGTTTCCTCGGCACCGCGGCGGTGCTGCAGGCGTCCGCGGCCGGCGGCGCGGCGGTGGCCTACCAGACCGGGATCACCTGCCCCGACAGCTACGGCCCGATGTTCGGCAAGGGCAACATCCCGGTGCGGGACATCCCGGTGCTGACCGGCGCGGTGCAGCGGCACGCGGCCGCGCACGGGTTCTCGACGCCGGTGGTGAGCCAGTACACCACCGTGCTGCGCGGCACCGAGTTCAACGGCGACCCGCACTACAAGATCCGCCTCGCCTACCGGGACCAGGCCGGCCTGGACAACCTGACGCTGCAGCAGGGCACGCGCGCGCCCGGGCTGTGGCTGGGCAACGTCGTGGCCGACGCCGAGCACATCGGGGTCGGGACGAAGCCGAGCATCGCGGGTGCCGCGCTGCCGCCGGTCACCGGGATCTACCGCGACCTGCTCGACCCGCCGCCGCGGTGGTGGTGCTCGCAGCAGTCCGGCGCGGTGATCGACCGGCTGGTCGACGACCCGATCGACTCGATCGTCTTCGCCACCGACCGCCGGACGTTCGACGCCGCGATCGCGGCGGTCGGGGTGCCGACGATGCAGTACTTCCACATCTCGTTCTACGAGCCGGCGCCGGCCACCCTCAGTGCCGCGGAGGACCTGCTGCGGCGCTCCCGCGACCTCGTCGCCGACGTCCGCGCCGACCTGGTCGCCCAGGGCCGCGGCGCGCTGGTGGCCGCCGACGTCCCGACGTTCGAGCGGTCGGTGCAGATCGCCCGCCAGGCCCAGGACAACGTGTTCGTCTCGATCCTGCCGCTGGCGCTGATCAGCGTCCTGGTCGGCTGCGCCGGCCTCGGCACGGTCGCGCTGCAGTGGTACCAGCGGCGGCACGCGCAGCTGCGGCTGCTGTCCGCGCGCGGCAGCGGCCCGGCCGCGCTGGGTGGTCTCGCCGTCGCGGAGCTGGGCCTGCCGATCCTGTTCGGCGGCGCGGCCGGGGCGGTCGCGGCGCGGCTGCTGCTCGGGGTGTACGGGCCGCCGGGGGCGCCGGATCCGGGCGCGGTGCTGCGCGCGGCCGGGGTCGCGGCGGCGACGCTGGTGGTGTCGCTGGCGTTGCTGGCGCTGGTGGTGGCGGTGCGGGTGCACCGGGAGTTCGAGCTGGGCCGGGTGCGCCGCGGCGCCCGCCGGGTGCGGCTGCTGGCGTACTTCCCGTGGGAGCTGGCGACGGCGGGCATGGCGTGGCTGGGCTGGACGCGTCTGGCGCACTACGGCACGACGTCGCGCTTGGGCAATCCGCTGCCCCAGGTGGACCCGCTGGCGCTGACCTACCCGGTGTTCGTGGTGCTGACCGTGGGCCTGCTGACCGCGCGGCTGGCGTGGCTGGCGCTGCACGCCTCGCACCGCGCCCGGTTCTGGTCGCGCCCGGCGCTGCAGCTGGCGATCCGCCGGCTGGCCGGTGCCCGGGCGCCGGTGACCGGGGTGCTGGTGATCGGCACCCTCGCCATCGGGACGCTGGCCACCGGCATCGGCATCGCCCGCGGCCAGGAGGAGGCGCTCGACACGAAATCGGCGATCTTCGTGGGCAGCAACGCCCGCCTCGACACCGACAGCCCGATCGGCATGGGCGACGTGGCGATGCCGGCGTCGCTGGCCGGGAGCAGCACGGTGGTCGGCGAGCTGACCGGGACCGGCAGCGTGGTGCTGGTGGTCGACCCGGCGACGTTCACCCGCGCCGCCGCGGTGGACCGCGTCCCCGGCGACGACCTGGCCGGGCTGCTGCGGAAGATCTCGCAGCCGGACCCGCGCGGCACGCCGGTGATCCGGGTCGGGCACACGGCCAAGCAGGACGCCAGGCTGCCGGACCGCCTGCCCGACGCGGTCGTCGCCGGCGACCTGCCGGTGTTCCCGATGATCGGCACCTCCCCCGGGTACGTCGTCTCGCGCACGGTGCTCGCCCGCGCGCAGCTGGACGGCATTCCGAAGTGGAGCGTGCTGACGACGTCGCCGATGGCGGAGGCGACCACCGCGCTGCGCGCGGCGGGGGTGTTCATCCCGAACCGGATCAGCCGCGAGTCCGCTTTGGACGGTCTGCCGTTCTTCGTGGTGTCGTGGACGTTCTCCTTCGTCGCGCTGCTGGGCGCGGTGCTCGGGGTGGTGGCGATCCTGGCGCTGCTGGTCGCGGTCGAGGTCCGGCGGCGGCAGAACGCGCTGGCCGGGGCGCTGGTGCTGCGGATGGGCATGCGGCCGCGGACGCTGCTGGCCAGTCACCTGATGGAGCTGGGTGCTCTCAGCGGGCTGGCGATCGTCGTCGGGGTCGCGTGCGGGGTGTCGGTGGCGGGGTTGTCGGTGCCGCGGTTCGACCCGGCGACGTTCCTGGCGCCGCGCTCGGAACTGCCGGATCCGCTGCCGTTCGTGCTGACCGTCGTGGTGATCGGCGTGGCGGTGGTCGCGCTGGCCGGCTGGATCGCGGTGCGCTCGGTGCGCACCGCCCGGACCGCGGAGCTGATCCGTGCCTGAGAAACCCATTTTTTCCCTGCGCGGCATCGGCGTGGACTACCAGACCCCGGCCGGGGTCGTCACCGGCGTCGACGACGTCAGCCTCGACGTGCCGGCCCGCGGGATGACCGTGCTCGCCGGGCCGTCGGGGTCGGGAAAGTCGACGCTGCTGCGGGTGCTGGGGCTGTTCGAACAGCCGGCGCGCGGCACGCTGACGTTCCAGGGCGCCGACGTCCGCAAGCTCAAGCACCGGGAGCGGCGGGCGTTGCGGCGCCACCACCTGGGGCTGGTGTTCCAGAACCCGGCCGACAACCTGCTCGGCTACCTGAGCGTGGCGGAGAACCTGCACGCCGCGGCCGAGGCCGCCGGGGTCGAGTGCACCGCCGAGGACATCCTCGGGCAGCTGGGCCTGCACGGCACCGGCGGCTGGAAGATCTCGGCGCTGTCGGGCGGGCAGCAGCAGCGGCTGGCGTTCGGCTGCGTGCTGGCCGCGCGTTCGACGGTGATCCTGGCCGACGAGCCGACGTCGCAGCTGGACGAGGCGTCGGCCGACCTGGTGCTGGACACCCTGCGTTACCTGGTGGACCAGGACTTCGCGGTGCTGGTCGCCTCCCACGACGAACGCCTCATCGACCTCGGCGCGCGGGTGGCCCGGCTGCACAAGGGCTCGCTCGAGCGCGTCGAAGAACGGGAGCCCCGGCCATGACCCTGGTGGAAGCCGTCGGGCTGCGCCGCAGTTTCGCCCACCCCAGCGGGGACATCGAGGTGCTGCGCGGGCTGGAGCTGCGCGTCGGCGCGGGTGAGCTGGTGACGGTGTCGGGCCGGTCGGGCTCGGGCAAGAGCGCGCTGCTGGCCCTGCTGTGCGGGTTCGACTCCCCCGACTCCGGCTGCGTGCTGCTGGACGGCGTCCCGATCAGCGGCGCGCCGCCGTGGCACACCTGCGCGGTGCTGCCGCAGGCGCTCGGGCTGGCCAACGAGCTGACGATCGCGGAGAACGTGGCGCTGCCCCTGCGGCTGCGGTCGGACGTGCCACGCCCGTCGCGGTCGGCGATCGCGGCGCGGGTGACGGAGCTGCTGGAGGAGCTGGGCATCGGAGAGCTCGGCGACCGCTACCCGCTGGAGGTGTCGTTCGGGCAGCAGCAGCGGGTGGCTTTGGCCCGCGCGGTGGCGGGACGGCCACGGGTGCTGCTGACCGACGAGCCGACGGCGCACCTGGACGCGGGCTCGACCCCGCGGGTGCTGCGGCTGCTGCGCCGGTGCGCGGCGGAGGGGGCGGCGGTGATCGTGGCCACCCACGACGAGGAGGTCCACCGCATCGCCGACCGCCGCGTCCGGCTGCTCGACGGCGTGCTCACGGCGCTGCTGGACTGACCGGATCGAACCGATCAGGAATCGAGAAGCGCTGGTCAGCGGGCCGGGAATAGCGTTGCCGGCGTACCGCAGACCACGACTTCAGGAGCACCGAAGATGAGCACCCAGGGGATCAAGACCGTCCTGCACCCCGTCACCGACCTGGCCGCCGCCAAGGCCGTCTACACCGCCCTGCTGGGCACCGAGCCGCAGGCCGACGCGCCCTACTACGTCGGCTACGACGCCGAGGGGCAGCACATCGGGCTGGTGCCGAACGGCGCGCAGCAGGGCATGACCGGGCCGGTGACCTACTGGCACGTCGCCGACATCGAGGCGAAGCTCGCCGAGGTGACCGCGGCGGGCGGGCAGGTCAAGGACGAGCCGAAGGACGTCGGCAACGGGCGCCTGGTGGCGACCTTCACCGACCCCGACGGCAACGTCCTCGGTGTGCTGCAGGACCCGCAGTCCTAGCCGAGCGCGGTGGCCCGGCTGACCTCCTCCCAGGCGGCCAGGTCCGCCGCGACCGTTTCGTGGTGGGCGCGGATCGCTTCGACGGCGTCCGCGCCCAGCGCGAGCCGCAGCGGGGCGTCGTCGCGGCCCACCGCGCCGACGATCGCCGCGGCCGCCTTGGCCGGGTCGCCGGGCTGGGTGCCGTCCATGTTCTCGACCGCTTCGCGCGTTCCGCCGGTCGACACGGTGTAGGCGTCGATCGTGCGGGAGCGGTGCATGCGGCCGCCGCCGAACTCGGTGCGGAACGCGCCCGGCTCGACGATCAGCACCTGCACCCCGAACGGCGCCACCTCGGCGGCCAGCGCCTCCGAGATGCCCTCCAGGGCGAACTTCGCCGCGCAGTAGGCGCCGAAGCCGGGCATCGACAGCTGGCCGCCCATCGAGCTGATCTGCACGACCGTCCCGCTGCCCCGGGCACGCAGGTGCGGCAGCACGGCCTTGGTGACCGCGACCGCGCCGAAGAACATGACTTCCATCAGCGCGCGCAGTTCGTCCATGGTGAGCTCTTCGACCGCGCCGACCGAGCCGCTGCCGGCGTTGTTGACCACGACGTCGATCCGGCCGAACTCCTCGAGCGCGGTCTTCACCGCCGCGTCGATCTGGCCGGTGTCGGTGACGTCGAGGGCCGCGGTCCGGACCCGGTCGCCGCCGCGGTCCAGCAGGTCCGCCAGGGTTTCCGGGCGGCGGGCGGTGGCCACGACCCGGTCGCCCGCGGCCAGCGCGGCCAGCGCGATCTCCCGGCCGAAGCCGGCGGAGCAGCCGGTGATCAGCCAGACGCGGCCGTCGGTGTTCGTCATCTTCGGTGTCCTCCCAGTGGTTTCTCCCTTCCATCCTGGGGATGATCACGGCCGCGGCGCCAACACCGATGTCCTGCCGCAGCTACAGTCTGAGCCTGTGACCCCCGAACTGCGGCAGCTTCGCTACTTCGTCGCCGTCGCCGACGAAACGAGCTTCACGCGGGCCGCGGCCGGGCTGCACATCGCGCAGCAGTCGCTGTCGCAGCAGATCACCGTGCTGGAACGCGGCCTGGGTGCGCGGTTGTTCGACCGGGACGCGCGCGGGGCCCGGCTGACCGCCGTGGGGCGGCTGTTCCTGCCGGAGGCCCGCGCGGTCCTGGCCCGTGCCGACGAGGCCGTGGCGACGCTCGGGCGGGCGGTGCGCGGCGAGATCGGCGACGTCCGGCTCGTCTTCCTGGCCACCACGGCGAACTACCTGCTGCCGCCGGTGGTCCGCGCGGCGCGGGAGCAGCTGCCCGACCTCGCGGTGACGACGGCGGAGGCGTCGATCGCCGAGCTCGTCGCCGGGCTGCGCGAGGGCCGCTTCGACCTGGCGTTCACCCGGCCGCCGCTGGTCGGCGACCTGGTGTCCCGGACGTTGCTGACCGAGGAGGTGTGCGCGGTGCTTCCCGCGGAGCACCCGCTGGCCGGGCGGGCATCGCTGCAGCTGGCCGACCTGGCCGGCGAACCGTGGGTGCTGACCCCGCGCGGTAGCTGGGAGCCGTGGCACCGCAGCTACGACGCCGATTTCACCGCCGCCGGCTTCACCCCGCGCGTGGTGCAGCGCGCCACGACCGTGCAGGGGCTGCTGGGGCTGGTCGCCGCGGGGGTCGGGATCACCCGGCTGGCCCGGTCGTCGCACAGCCTCCGCCGCAGCGGGGTGGCGTTCGTGCCCCTGGACGGCGAGGTCGCCCGGACGGAACTGGTGTGGCTGCCGGGCAACGACAACCCGGCGGTGCGGGCGATCGCCGATGTCGCGGCCGGGCTGGCGGCGGCCACGGACCTGACTCAGGCGGGCTGACCGCTTTCGGTCGGCAGGCCGTGCTCCACCCAGTCTTCGATGCCGGCGGCGTACTTGCGGACGTTGGTGTAGCCCAGCCGTTCCAGCTGCGCGGCGACCTGGCCGCTGTTGGCGCAGGCGGGGTTGGAGCAGTAGGTGACGATCGCGGCGGCCTTGTCCGGCAGCAGGCCCGGGGCCTTGCCGGCGACGTCGCCGGCGACGAGGTTGAGCGCGCCGGGCAGGTGCCGGGCGGTGTAGTAGGACTCCGGGAGCGCGTCGACGAGGACGAGGTCGCCCGCGGCGAGCCCGGTGCGGAGGGTGTCGCGGTCGATGGTGGCGGTCATGGGGCTTCCCTTCAGAAGGTCTTGGCGGTGTCGCGGGCGGCTTCGGCGGCGAGGCGGCCGGCCTCTTCGGCGTCGCCGGTGAGGGTGGGGTGGAACCGGATTTCGGTGACGTCGTCGATGCCGGTCCAGTTGAGCCAGCCGGTGAAGAAGGGGCCTTGGAAGTCGGCGCCGAACTCGCGCCCGAGGCCGGGTCCCCACACCGCGCTGGTGTAGATGACCGCGGCGCGCTTGCCCCGGCCGGCGAGCAGGCCTTCGTACCCGGTCGCCGGGTCGAGGCCGAACACCAGCCCGGGCTGGGAGACGACGTCGACGAACTGCTTGAGCACGTACGGCACGCCCGAGTTCCACATCGGGACGCTGAACAGGATGCGGTCGGCGGCGTCGAACCGGGCGAAGGCCGCCTTCGCCGTCGCCAAGGCCGCTGCTTCCTCGCCGGTGGGGGTGCCCCCGCCGACGACGGTCATCTTGCCGCGGGCGGCGGCCGGGCCGAAGGGCGGCAGGGTGCCGTCCCAGAGGTCCCATTCGTCGATTTCGGCGTCCGGGTGGTGGGCGCGGTAGGTGTCCAGGAAAGCAGCTGCCAGGCGCAGCGACTGGGAGTCCTCCCCTCGCGGGGACGCGGAAATGTGCAGGAGATCGGGCATCTCGGAGCTCCTCGGAAGGGTGTCGGCTTTCGCCGGACGAGAAATCGGACTAGAGTCCGCTTATGTCCTCGAACCGTAGCGGACCGCAGTCCGCTTCGTCAACACCGGCCGAGCTGCCGGTGCTCGGCGCGCCCGTCCGCGAACGGGCGGACGCCGCCCGCAACCGCATCCGGGTCCTGGAAGCCGCCGAAGCGCTCTTCGCCGAACGCGGGGTCGACGCGGTGACCATGGACGACGTGGCGGGCGCCGCCGGCGTCGGCAAGGGCACGCTCTACCGCCGGTTCGGCGACAAGGGCGGCCTGGCCATGGCCCTGCTCGGCGAGCGGGAACGCGAGCTGCAGGAGCGGATCCTCACCGGCCCGCCACCACTGGGCCCCGGCGCCGATCCCGCGGACCGGCTCGGCGCGTTCGTCGAGGCCTACCTGGACCTGCTGGACCGGCAGCTGGACCTCGTCCTGCTCTCGGAAACCGCCACGCCGGGTGCCCGGTTCCGGACCGGCGCGCACGCCCTGTGGCGGCAGCACTGCCGGCACCTCCTGGACGCCGGCGGCGCGGCCGACGCCGCGATCGCCGCCGACGTCCTGCTCGCGGCGCTGGCGGCCGAGCAGGTCCGGCACTGGCGGCGTGACCGGGAAATCGACGCGGCCACCCTGGCGGAGTCGCTCGTCGGGCTGGTCCGGACGTGGCTGCGGTGACGCACCGTGTCCGCGGCTCGGCCGGTCCGTAGAATCGGGGGCGATGCGACGCCTTCGGTGGTACTGGGGAGCCCTCGTCCTCGTGTGTGTGGCCCTGCTGGCCGGTTTTTTCGTCTTCTTCGGCTCCGAGAGCCAACCGGGGCGCCCGCAGCCGCGGCAGGGTCCGCCGGGCACCGGCCCGCTCACCGTCGTCGCGATGGGTGACAGCACGGTGTCCGGGGAAGGCGCCGGCCAGTACACCCCGGCCACCAACGGCCAGGGCGGCAACTGGTGTCACCGCTCCCCCAACGCGTTCGTCGAGAAGATCGCGGTCCCGGGCATCACCGCGCAGGTGAACCTCGGCTGTTCCGGCGCGCCCGCCGAACAGGTCGCACTCGGCGACGTCAAGCAGTGGACAGAGGGGTCGCAGGCGCAGCAGCTGGCCGCGCTGGTGAAGGACCACCGCGTGGCCGCGGTGGTGATCGCGGTGGGCGCCAACGACGAGCCGAAGTTCTCCAACCAGGTCACCGAGTGCTTCAAGGCGTGGTTCAACCCCGGCGGCCCGTCGTGCAGCGACGCGCTCAAGCAGACCTGGCAGTCCAAAGTGGACGCGATGGTGCCGAAGGTGGCGGCCGCGGTGTCGGACGTGAAGAAGGTGCTGGCCGCCGCCGGTTACGTCCCGGCGGACTACCAGCTGATCCTGCAGTCCTACGCGGCACCGATCGGCCCGGACCTGCCGGAGGACCTGCGCAGCCTCAACGGCTGCCCGTTCCGCACCGAGGACCTGCGCTGGATCGCCCAGACCGGCATCGGCGTGCTGTCCTCGGGCCTCAAGGCGGCCGCCCAGCAGACCGGGGCGCGGTTCCTGGACCTGGCCAAGGCCGGGGTCAAGCACGAGGCGTGCAGCGGCGGCCCGAACCCGGCGACGGAGTGGTTCACCCGGCTGACGCTGCAGCTGGCCGACCTCGGCCAGGCCGAGCGGGCGGGCCACGCGCTGCAGGAGTCGTTCCACCCCAACGCCGCCGGCCACACGGCGATCGCCAACTGCCTGACGGAGTTCATCACGGCCAAGGAGGGCAACGCCACCTGCCTGGCCGGCGCGGACGGCAAGCTCCACGCGGTCCCGGAGGTCGTCGCCCGCTGACCCGAAGGGTCGGCTCGCGTACCCCGGCAGTCGGTTCGCGTACCTGAAGGGTCGGCCGGTGAGCCGACCGTCCAGGTACGCGAGCCGACCCTCCGGGTACGCGAACCGACCGTCCGCGTACGTGTCGCGGGCGTCAGAGGTCGAGGGCGGCCCGCAGGGCGATGTCGATGCGCTCCTGGACGTCCTGGTCGATCTCCGCGATCCGCTCGTCGAACCACGGGCGGTAGAGGCGGGTCAGGTTGAGCGTCGACACCCAGTAGCGCGCGTCGATCGCCACGCCGAGGATGTCCATCGGGTCGCGGTCGAGCAGTTCGGTGCCGAGCAGCCAGGGCCGCTCGGACTCGTTCACCCCGTCCGAGGACAGCAGCACCACCGTGCGCTGCCGGGCCGGTTCGGTCGGGGGGTGGTACGTCCAGACTTCACCCCTGCGCACGCAGATCCTTCTCCGCCGCGCTCAGCTCGGCCTCGTCCGATTCCGCGACGACCGGTTCCGGCTTCTGCGGCGTGTAGCCGGTGCGAACCGCCTCGCGCCTGGCTGCCTTCGACAGCCAGGACGAGACCGAGATTCCGTGGGCTTTCGCGGCGCGTTCGGCGAATTCCAGAGCCCCGCTGTCCAGCGAAAGAGTCACCTTACGTGTTGCCATACCTTTTACCGTACCAGTGCCCCGGTCACCGGGCGGCCGCCGGAGTCAGAACGTCGGCGAACGTCCCTCGAACGGCGTAGAGAGCACCACCGTCGTGCGGGTCGACACCTTCGCCGCCTCCCGGATCCGCCGCAGCAGGTCCTCCAGCGCCAGCGGCGACTGGACGCGCACCAGCAGGATGTAGGACTCGTCGCCGGCCACCGAGTAGCACGACTCGATCTCCTTGATGTGCTGGATCCGCTGCGGGTAGTCGTCCGGCGCCGCCGGGTCGTTCGGCGTCAGCGAGATCAGCGCCGTCAGCGGCAGGCCGATCTGCTCGCCGTCGAGCCGCGCGGTGTAGCCGAGGATCACCCCGCGCTGCTCGAGGCGGCGCACCCGCTGGTGCACCGCCGACACCGACAGCCCGACCCGCTCGGCGAGGTCGGTGAAGCTGCGCCGCCCGTCGGCCGCGAGCTCCTGCACGATCGACTGGTCCAGCGGCTCCAGGCCGCCGGGCGTCATGCGTCCAGCACGACGAGCTCGTGCGGCTGGTTGTTGACGGACTCGACGCCGTCTTCGGTGACGATGACGATGTCCTCGATCCGGGCGCCCCACCGGCCCGGCTGGTAGATGCCCGGCTCGACGCTGAAGGCCATGCCCGGCTCCAGCGGCAGCGCGTTCCCGGCGATGATGTACGGCTCCTCGTGCACGTCCAGGCCGATGCCGTGCCCGGTGCGGTGGATGAAATACTCGCCGAACCCGGCTTCGGCGATGACGTCCCGCGCGGCGGCGTCGACGGCCTCGGCGGTGACGCCCGGCCTGACGGCGGCGACGGCGGCGGCCTGCGCGCGCTGCAGCACCGCGTAGGTCTCGGCCACGTCGGCGTCCCGCGGGGTGCCGACGGCGTAGGTGCGGGTGGAGTCGGAGTTGTAGCCGGCCGGCAGCGGCCCGCCGATGTCGACGACCACGACGTCACCCTCTTCGATGACGCGGTCGGAGACGTCGTGGTGCGGGCTGGCGCCGTTCGGCCCGGACCCGACGATCACGAAGTCGGCCTGCACGTGGCCCTCCTCGACGATGGCCGCGGCGATGTCGGCCCCGACCTCGGCCTCGGTCCGGCCGGGCCGCAGCCACTCGTGGACCCGGGCGTGCACCCGGTCGATGGCCGCACCGGCCTCCCGCAGCGACGCGATCTCCGCGGCGTCCTTGCGCATCCGCAGCTCCCGGACCACAGGCCCGGCCAGTGTCTGCTCGGCCTCACCGAGCGCCGACCGCAGCGCCAGCACGTGCAGCGCGGGGGTGAAGTCGCTGACGGCGACCCGCCCGGGCTTGCCGAGCCGGTCGGCCACCAGCTTGTAGGGGTCGTCGCCGTCGACCCAGGTGAGCAGTTCGACGCCGAGCTCGTCGGTGGGGACGTCGGCGTACCCGGGTGCCTCCAGCTTCGGCACGACCAGCGCGGGCGTGCCCTCGGCCGGCACGACGAGGGTGGTCAGCCGCTCGAAGGACCCCCCGGCCTGCCCGAGCAGGTACCGCAGGTCGGAGCCGGGCGCGATCAGCAGGGCATCGGTCCCCGCGGCGGCCGCGGCAGCGCGGGCCCGGTCCAGCCGGGCGCGGAGGGAAGCGGCATCGGGGGCAGGCGTGTGGAGGGATCGGCGCGACATGGAGCCGAGCCTAGTGGGCGCCCGCACCGGAGGACGCGCCCGGGCCCGCGACATGCCGGGCCGGGTGACACGCTCCCCCGCTCCCCCGCCCCGGTCGTGAGTGGTAAGGCGAGTTCTAACCCGCCTTACCACTCACGACCCGGGTGGGGACCGGGTCGCGGTGCGTCGCGTCCCGCCGCCGCGTCCACCGTGGCAGGCTGTGCGGGTGACCGGACCCCTTGCCCTGCTCGACTCCGCGAGCCTCTACTTCCGCTCCTTCTTCGCCCTGCCCGACTCGATGCGAGCCGCGGACGGGACGCAGGTGAACGCCGTGCGCGGGTTCGCCGACACCATCGCGCGGATCCTCACCGACCGGCGGCCCGCGCGGCTCGTCTGCTGCCTGGACGCCGACTGGCGGCCGAAGTTCCGCACCGATCTGTTGCCCAGCTACAAGGCCCACCGCGTCGCCGAAGAAACCCCCGCCGGGCCCGACGTCGAAGAGGTCCCCGACACGCTCACCCCGCAGGTGCCCATCATCCTCGACCTGCTCGAAGCGTTCGGGTTCGCCACCGCCGAGGCCGACGGCTACGAGGCCGACGACGTCATCGGCGCCCTCGCCACCCGCGAGGAGCACGACCCGGTCGAGGTCATCACCGGCGACCGGGACCTGTTCCAGCTGGTGCGCGCCGAACCGTCACCCGCGTCGGTCATCTACGTCGGCAAGGGCTGGGCCAAAGCCGAGGTGCTGGGCCCGGCCGAGATCGCCGAGCGCTACAGCCTCCCCCGCGACACCGCCGGGCCCGCCTACGCCGACATGGCCGCCCTGCGCGGCGACCCCTCCGACGGGCTGCCCGGCGTCGCCGGCATCGGCGAGAAGACCGCGGCGAAGCTCATCACGCAGTTCGGCTCCCTCGACGCCCTCATCAAGGCGGCCGAAGCCGGTGACTCCGCCGTCCCGCTCAAGACCCGCCTGCGGCTCAAGGACGCCGCCGACTACCTCGCCGTCGCCCCGACCGTCGTCCGGGTGGCGGTCGACGCGCCGGTCGAGCAGTCCCGGCCCGACACCGTCCCCGCCACCCCGGCCGACCCCGAACGCGTCGCCGAACTCGCCGAGCGCTGGAACCTCGGCAACTCCGTCGAGCGGCTCCTGAAAGCCCTGCCCGGCACCTAGAAGTGCGTGCCGCACCACGGCGCCGTCACCGTGGTGAACAGCTCGTCGGCCCGCGCCACCGCACCCGCGTCGCGGACCTCGAGCCGGCCCGCCTCCGCCAGCGCCGTCGCGGTCCACTGCCCCAGGTACAGCATCCCGAGCGCGTCGACGTCGAGGGCCAGGTCCGCCGCCGCGTCCGTGCGCCGGGCGCCGTCCGGGCCCACCTCGTAGTGGCCGGTGTTGGCCGGCAGCAGCCGGTCGGTCACCGCGACCACCACCGGGCCCGCCGCCCGATAGGTGCGGGCCGCCAGCGCCGCGGCGACGTCGACCGGCCGCAGCCACAGGTCGTCCTCGACCGCGAGGGTGCCCGCGTGGCGGTGGTCGGTCAGCAGCACCGCCAGCGGCTCGTCGACCGGGCGGTGCCGGGCATGCACCGCCGACACCAGGTCGACCGACAGCAGGAACCGCCACAGCGCGGCCCGCGCCGCCGGATCGGCGCCGTGCAGGTCGTGCACGTCCAGCACCGCGCCCCGGTCCGGCGACTCGGGCGACCGGTGGCTGATCGTGGCGTACACGACGAACCCGTCGTCCCCGTCCGGTCCACTGTGGACCGCGACCAGGTGGTCACCGTCCGGGCCCACGTGCCGGTCGTGCGAGATCGGCCACCACCGCGGCGGCCGCGCGATCATGCCCGGCCGGTGCAGCCCGATCCGCCGGTACAACGCGGGGATCTCCCGCACCGCCTCCTCCGGCGTCAGCATCCGGACCTCCCCGGCGGCCGGGACGCGCTCGTGCAGCCGCGCCGCCGGCCGCGTCACCCGCACCGTCTTGCCCAGCGCCGCCGACCCGTAGCCGAACCGCCCGTAGATCGTGGGCTCACTGGCGTGCAGCACCGCCAGCGGCACCCCGCGCGCGGCGAACTCCGCCAGCTGCGCGGCCATCATCGCGCTGAGCACCCCGCGGCGGGTCCGGTCGGCCCGGACACCCACCCCCTCGACCGCGGCGGCCGGCACCACCCGCCCGCCGGGAACGGCCAGTTCGGTGTCGAACGAGCTCACGATCCCGATCGGGGTCCCGCCCTCGAACGCGCCGAACTTCCGCGCGGCAGGCCACGATTCCCCCACCCGGGCCCACACCTCGCCGGTGACCCGCGGGACGTGCAGGGCGCGGCGCAGCAGGTCGAACGTGCTGCGCCGCTCGTCGTCGGTGATCGGGCGGACGTCGAAGTCGGTCATCCTCCCGATCCTGCCGCCCGCCACCCCACCCGGCACCCGGTTTTCCCGCTCAGAAGTGACTGCCGCTCCACGCCGCCACCCGCGTGCCGAACAACAGGTCCGCCGCCGGCAGCGCCGCCGGGTCACGCACCTCGATCCGGCCCGCCGCGGCCAGCGCCGACGGCCGCCACGTCCCCAGGTACACCATCGCCAGCGTCGTGACGTCCAGCCGCAGGCCGGCCGGCCCCTCCGCGCGCTCGGCGCCGTCCGGCGCCACGCGGTAGCCACCGCTGTTGCCCGGCAGCAGCGGGTCGTACACCTCCAGCACCACCGGATCGGCGTGCCCGTACTCGCGGGCGCGCAACGCCGAGGGCACGTCGACGAGCCGGATCCAGTGCTCGTCCCCGATCCGCTCGACGTTCCCGCGGCGGTGGTCGGCGAGCAGCAGCTCGGCCGGATCGTCCACCGGCCGCGACTCCACGACGATCCGGTCCACCAGATCGACCCCCAGCAGGAACCGCCACAACCCGGCATACGCCGCCGCCGAACCCGCGAACAGGTCCACCACCTGCAGGTTCTTCGTCCACGGATGCGCACGCAGCCCGTCGACGTGGTAGAGCGCGAACCCGTCCGGCCCACCCGGACCGTGGTGCACCGCCGCCTTCACCGGCGACGCGTGCCGCCGCAGCTGCAGCTCGTACAACCGCCACAGCACCTCCGGCCGGGTCATCATCCCCGGCCGGTGCTCCAGACCGGCGTACACACCCGGACAGACCTCCAGCGCCCGGTCGAGGTCCAGCAGCTCCACCGCACCGCCCACCGGCGCGTCCGGCCGCAGCCGCGCTCGGTGCCGATCGACGCTGTAGACGCGGAACCGCGTGGCCAGGCCGTAGCCGAACCGGCCGTAGATCGGCGCCTCCGACGCCAGCAGGTTCGCGAACACCACCCCGCGCGCGGCGAACCCCTCCAGCTGCTCGGTCATCAACGCCCGCAGCACACCCCGGCGCGTCCGGTCGGCCCGCACCCCGACCGACGTCACACCCGCCATCGGCACCCGGGCCCCACCGGGCACGGTCAGCTCCGCGTCGAAGAACCGCGCCGTCCCGATCAGCTCCGGGTCGAACGCACCCAGCGTCCCGCCCGGCTGGTAGTACCGGGCCGCGAGCACCCACTCCGCGTCATCGGCCGGCGGGAAGTGCACCGTCTCCCGGAACAGGTCGCACGCCGCCCGGTGCTCCTCGACGCCCAGCGTCCGGATCTCGAACTCGCTCATCCCCGGATCATCTCCGGAGACACCGCGGCCCGGCCACCGGAAATCTCGGTGGCCGGGCCCGGAACCCGCGCTACTTCGAAACCGGCGGCGAAACCTCGTAGTTGCCGCCGGTGCCCTTCACCGTGATCGGCACCTGCTGCGGCTTGCCGGCGATCGTCGCCGTGCACTCGAACTTCGCCCCGTCCTCCACCTTCTGCTCGGCGGGACAGGTGACACCGGTGACACCGTCGATCTTGTACGTCTCGGTCAGCAGCTTCTGCACGTCGGTCTGCATCTGCGTGTTGTTGAAGACCTGCGTCTTCAGGAACCCCGGCGTGACGAACGCGGTGAACAGGAACACGGCCACCACCGCCACCGCGACGATGACCCCGATCAGCAGCCCCTTCTTCGACTTCGCCGGCTTCTCCGCCTCCGGCGCACCCGCACCGGCGTACTGCTGCTGGCCGTAGTCGTACTGCCCCGGCTGCTGCTGCCCGTACTGCGGCTGGGCCTGCGGCCCGCTCTGCGGATACCCCCCACCCGGCTGCTGCCCGTACTGCGGCTGGGCCTGCGGCCCGCTCTGCGGGTACCCCCCGCCGGGCTGCTGCCCGTACGGCGGCGGCTGCTGCCCCCACTGCGGCTGCGGCGGCGGCGCATACCCACCCGGCTGCTGCCCGTACTGGGGCTGCTGCGGCTGGCCCCACTGCTGCTGGTTCGGGTCGTAAGAAGGCTGCTGCGGCTGCTGCCCCCACTGCGGCTGCTCCTGCGGACCGCTCGGCGGGTAGCCCCCACCCGGCTGCTGCCCGTACTGGGGCTGCTGTGGGTCGTTGCCGCCATACGGCGTGCTCATCGTCTGCCTCCGCCTGCTTCGCTCATCTTTCGTCCACCCCGAAACACCGCAAGCCGCGCAAACACGGTGTCGCACGCGATCCAACCACAGGTCGGACTCGAGCACACGATCCCACGCTCACGGCGTCCACCTGGGCTACTGCGCCGATCGTCAGCAATCCGACCACAGCCACGGCCGAATGACTTTCGCGGCTACCGTCACTCGCCGTCCGGGGGTCGGCCTGCTTTTGGCCGGATCGCTGACACCGAGTTCACGCCGCCCCCGCGGCCACCACCCCACGGCGCAGCGCCTTCACCGCATCGGCCGCCGCCGCACCCACCGGGTCCGCCTTGCCCAGCACGTCCCGGATCTGGTCCAGCAGATCGATCACCTGCCGCGACCAGCGCACGAAGTCACCCGCCGACAGCTCCTGTCCGTTCGCCTCCGCCGCCGTCAGCACCTTCTCCAGCGACTCACCCCGCGCCCACCGGTACACCGGCCACGCGAACCCCGCGTCCGGCTCCCGCGTCCGGTCCAGCCGGTGCCGCCGCTCGTCCTCGGTCAGCTCCACCCACAGCCGCGCCGTCTCCTGCCACGCCTCCGGCACCGCACCGCCCGGCAACCGCGGCTCCCCCGCGGTGTCCCGCCGCGCCTCGAACACCAGCGTCGACACCACCGCCGCCAGCTCCGCCGGGTTCAGGTTCCGCCACACCCCGTGCCGGATGCACTCCGCCGCCAGCAGGTCCGACTCGCTGTACAACCGCGTCAGCCGCCGCCCGTCCTCGGTCACGCGGTCCTCGCCGTCCCCGGCCGACTCCGGGCCGAGGTAGCCACGTTCACCCAGCAGCGCCAGGATCCGGTCGAACGCCCGCGCCAGCGAGTGCGTCGTCGCCGCGACCTTCCGCTCCAGCTGCTGCGTCTCCGCCGCCAGCCGCTGGTACCGCTCCACCCACCGCAGGTTCGCCTCACGCTCGGCCAGCCCGTGGCACGGGTGCGCCCGCAACGCCCGCCGCAACGCGGCCAGCTCCCCGTCCTCGTTCGCCCCCGACCGCCGCTTCTGCCGCCCCGGCAGCGAAATCCCCGCGTTCCGCAACGTCGACGCGATGTCCCGCCGCGCCCGCGGCGACCGCAGCTCCACGTGCTTGGGCAACCGGATCCGCCCCAGTGCCTCCACCGGCGCCGGGAAGTCCGCCACCGACAACGGCCCCGACCACCGGTCCTCGGTCACCACCACCGGCCGCGGCTCCCGGATCGGGTCCAGCCCCGGATCCACCACCACGGCCAGCCCCGCCCGCCGGCCCGCGGGCACCGCGATGACGTCACCCTTGCGCAGCTTCTCCAGCGACTCCGCCGTCCCGGCCCGCCGCGCCGCGGTGTTCTGCCGCGACAACGCCTTCTCCCGCGTCGAAATCTTCGCCCGCAGCTCGACGTACTCCAGCATCTCGTCGAAATCGCCGGTCACCGCGGCCGCGTAGCCCTTCAGGGCCTCCTTGTTCCGCTCGATCCGGCGCGCCGTCCCCACCACCGACCGGTCCGCCTGGAACTGCGCGAACGACTGCTCCAGCAGCTCCCGCGCCTCCGCCGCCCCGACCTGTGCCACCAGGTTCACGGCCATGTTGTACCCCGGCCGGAACGACGACCGCAGCGGATACGTCCGCGTCGACGCCAGCCCCGCCACCTGCTTCGGATCCACCCCCGGCTGCCACGCGACGACGGCATGCCCTTCGACGTCGATACCGCGCCGCCCGGCCCGGCCCGTCAGCTGCGTGTACTCCCCCGGCGTCAGGTCGACGTGCGCCTCGCCGTTGTACTTGACCAGCCGCTCGAGCACGACCGTCCGCGCCGGCATGTTGATCCCCAGCGCGAGGGTCTCGGTCGCGAACACCACCTTCACCAGGCCCCGGACGAACAGCTCCTCGACGGTTTCCTTGAACGCCGGCAGCAACCCCGCGTGGTGCCCGGCGATCCCGCGTTCGAGGGCCTCCCGCCACTCCCAGTACCCCAGCACCCCGAGGTCACCCTCGGGCAGGTCCGCCGTCCGCTCCTCGATGACCCGCCGGATCTCCTCCACCTCACCCGGCCCGTTCAACCGCAGCCCCGACCGCACGCACTGCGTCACCGCAGCATCGCAACCCGCGCGCGAGAAGATGAACACGATCGCCGGCAGCAACCCCGCCCGGTCCAGCTGCTCCACCACGTCCACCCGCGACGGCGGCCGGAACCGCGGCATCCGCGGCGGCGCACCCCGGCGCCCCCGCGGGCTCCGGAACCCGGCCGGCGCGTACTGGCGGCCGATCTCCTCGGTCCGCCGCAGCAGCGTCGGGTTGATCCGCAGCTCCGCCCCCGGCGCGTGCACGTCCTCCCCGGCGAACAGGTCCAGCAGCCGGTTCCCCACCAGCATGTGCTGCCACAGCGGCACCGGCCGGTGCTCGTCCACCACGACCGTGGTGTCGCCCCGGACCTCCACCAGCCACTCGCCGAACTCCTCGGCGTTGCTCACCGTCGCCGACAGCCCCACCACCCGCACGTGCTCGGGCAGGTGCAGGATCACCTCTTCCCACACCGCACCCCGGAACCGGTCGGCCAGGTAGTGCACCTCGTCCATCACCACGTACCCGAGATCGGTGATCGTCGACGAGCCGGCGTAGAGCATGTTGCGCAGCACCTCGGTGGTCATCACGACCACCTGCGCGTTGCCGTTGATCGAGGTGTCCCCGGTCAGCAGGCCGACCGCGTCGGTGCCGTACCGGGCCACCAGGTCGGCGTACTTCTGGTTCGACAGCGCCTTGATCGGCGTCGTGTAGAAGCACTTGCGGCCTTCGGCCAGGGCCAGGTGCACGGCGAACTCGCCGACCACGGTCTTGCCCGCCCCGGTGGGCGCGCAGACCAGCACGCCGTGACCGCCCTCGAGGGCCTCGCACCCGCGGATCTGGAACTCGTCGAACTCGAAGGACGCCTCCGCGGCGAAGCGCGTCAGCTGGGGGTACTTCCCGCGGCGCGCGGAGGCCGCATAGGCCTCGGCCGGGGACGAAGAAGGGCTACTGGCCACCTCGTCAGGGTTTCACATCCCCCCGGCAGTCCGCACGCCGCGTGACGTCCGGGCGTTTTGTTCTTCGTGGTGGCGACGATCTTGATCTTGAAGACTGCCCCACAGTATAGGGCGTTATACACTTGAGTACCGGAACCGGCCTGGGGCGGGCCGCGTCGGAGCGGGCATGACGGAACCGTGTCCGAGCTGCGGGCTGCTGGATCAGGTCCAGCACGTGCCGGCGGTGTACCGCGGCGGGCATTCTTTTTTCCGCGGCCGGGGCCCCCAGGTGACGGTGCCGGCGGGCGAGGGGTTCGTGGTGACGAATCCGCAGTTCAGCGGCATATCGGTGACGTCGGTAGCGCGTTCCCTCGACCCCTTCCCTCCCCCGCGCCGGGGTGGCGGGCTGCTGGCGGCGGCGATCGTGCTGGCGCTGGCCGGCAGCTGTTTCCTGCTGTTGCCGTTCGCGGCGATCGGCGACCCGCCACCGGGCGGCGCGGTGGGCATCGCCGTGGTCTCCCTGCCGGCGGTGTGCGTGTACGTCGCGGCCGGAGTGCTGGTCTGGCTGTACGCGCGGCGGCTGCGTGAACACCGGAAGCAGCGGCGTGGGGTGCCGGCGGCGCAGCAGGTGTGGGAGCAGGGCTGGTTCTGCCACCGCTGCGGCGGCGTCTACTTCGCGGCCGCGGGCCGCCTGCTGACCCCGGAGCACTTCCGGCACCTGGTGGCGCGCGCGGGCGGCTACGACCGTTAGGCCAGCACCGTCAGGGCGCCCGGGACGCAGCTGACGGTCACCGGCACGGTCCCCTGCGGCTCGCCGTCGGCGTACGCGGGCCAGGCGTTGCCGGACAGGGTGACCGAGCGGGCGCGCAGGGTGCGGACCGCGGGGTGGGTGACGTGGTTGCCGGTGCGCATGCCGGGGAGCATCCGGATCAGGCCGCGGCGGGTGGCGTGACCGATGATCGTGACGTCGAAGACGCCGTCCTCAGGGTCGGCCGTCGGGCAGATCGGGACGCCGCCGCCGTAGAAGCGGGTGTTGCCGACCGCGACCAGGGTGGCGTCGAGTTCGAAGCGTTCGCTGCCGGTGTCGACGACCACCGGGCGGCAGCGGAACCCGGCGAGCTCGGCGAGGATCGCGAGGTCGTAGCGGCGCGGCCCGGACGGCCAGCGCATCCGGTTGGCGCGTTCGTTGACGCTGGCGTCGAAGCCCGCGCACAGGACCGTCGCGAACCAGGTGGAGCCGATCCGCCCGAGGTCGATCCGGCGGCGGGCACCCGAGCGCAGGGCCGCGACCAGCGCGTCGACCGCCGGCAACGGCTCCCCGGGGACGCCGAGGGCGCGCGCGAAGTCGTTGCCGGTGCCCGCCGGGACGAGCCCGAGCGCGACGTCGTTGTTCGCGCAGAACTGGACGCCCTGGTGCGCGGCGCCGTCGCCGCCGAGGACGACCAGCACGTCCAGCCCCGCGGCGTGGGAGGTCCGCATCAGCTCGCGGGACTCCTCGACCGTGTTCGCGACGAGCACGTCGAGCCGGTCGACGGCCGTGCGCAGCCGCGCGGCGACCGTGTCGGCGATCCGGGCGGCCGCGCCGTGCCCCGAGGCCGGGTGCACGGCGAGCGCGGCGTGGAGCCCCACTAGGTGACGTCGTCGGTGCTCGACCGGCCACCGGAGGCGGTCGGCGTGGACGGTTCGTCGTCGACGGTGCTCGGCGTGTAGTCGAACGGCGCCGCCTCGTCGTCGGCGAGCTGGTCCCAGCCCTCGTCGTGGCGTTCGCGGTCCTTGCGGCGGTCGTGGATCCGGGCGAGCTGGACGGCGATTTCGAACAGCACCGTCAGCGCACCGGCCAGGCCGAGCATCGAGAACGGGTCGGACCCGGGGGTGGCGAAGGCCGCGAAGACGAAGAGGGCGAACACGATGCCGCGGCGCCACTTCTTCAGCTGCGCGTACTTCACGACGCCGACGCGGTTGAGCATGACCACCAGCAGCGGCAGCTCGAAGCTGATCCCGAAGATGATCAGCAGCGACAGCAGGAACGAGATGTACTTGTCCGCGGTGAGCGCGGTGACGAACGCGTCCTGGCCGAAACCCATGAGCAGCTGCAGGGCGTGCGGGAACAGGATGTAGGCGAGCACGGCGCCGCCGGCGAACAGCACCGACGCGAACCCGACGAACGTCAGCGCGTACTTGCGCTCCTTGCTGTACAGGCCGGGCGCGATGAACGCCCAGATCTGGTACAGCCAGACCGGCGAGAGCAGCACCGCGCCGGCCGCGATGCCGACCTTCAGCTGCGTCATGAACGCCTCGAACGGCACGGTCTGCAGCAGCCGGCACCCTTCGGCGCTGTCGAGCCGCCGGTTGGGCGGGATGGCGCAGTACGGGTCCTTGACGAGGTCGCCGAGCGACGGGATCGGCCCGATGTGGGTGCCGAACCAGAAGAACCCGATGATCCCGCCGAGCACGACCGCGAGCAGCGCGAAGCCGAGGCGGCGGCGGAACTCGTAGATGTGCTCGATGAGCGTCATCGTGCCGTCGGGGTTGGCGCGACGGCTGCGCCTGCGCCGCTTCGACCGGCGGCTGTCACCGTTTCCGGAGGCGGATTCCGCCACGGGTTGTTCCGTTCTCGTCGGAGTCCGCCGGAGCGCGCCGGCCGGGCGCGCTCCGTGGACCAGGGACCGGGTGTGGCTTCAGTACCGCGTCAGCTGGCGTTCTTCTGCGGCTGGTCCGCGGCCTGCTGCTTCTTGAGTTCGTCGAGCTGCCGCTGCAGGTCGGCGACCTGCTGGTCGGTCGTGGCCGCCGGGGCGGGCGTCGCCGGGATCTGCTTGGTCTCGACGGGCTCGGCGTCCTCGTGCGAGGCGTTCTTGTCGCCCGCGAGGTCCTTGGTCTCGGCCTTGAAGATCTTCATGGACTTGCCGATCGACCGCGCCGCATCGGGAAGCCGCTTGGCCCCGAACAGCAGCACGACGAGCAGCACCAAGATGATCAAATGCCATCCTTGCAATCCGTTGGCGAACAAGATGGCCTCCTATCTGCGTCTGGTAGGGATGTTACTGGTTTTCCGGTTTCCGGCGGCGCTGCTCGAACGCGACGCGCAGCGCTGCCGTCCGGGCGCGGAGCAACCCGGCCCGGTCCTGGGTGTTCGTAGCCACCATGCTTGCGGTCTGCCGGAAACCACGCAAGACCTTGACCGTCCGCACCAGGAGGACCAGGAGCAGCAGGAGGCCGAGCGCGGCGAGCGCGATCGTGGGCAGGTACGGCACGCCGTCAGCCTAGTGGTCGCAGGTTGACGGAAGGTGACGGGCTCGGGCCACCGCGCCGGCGGCGCGGCGACCGACGTCCGCCGCGAGGTCGGCCGGGCTCTCCACCAGCGCTTCCCCGCCCAAACCCAGGACAAGGCGCACCATCCAGGACTGGTCGGCGTAGCGCATCCGGATCCGCAGGCGGCCGCCGTCGAGCTCGTCGAGCTCCTCGCACGGGTAGTACTCGGCTACCCAGCGTGCGTCCGGGTCGAGGACCAGCACCGCCTCCCGCTGGTCGGGACGCTCACGAAAGACACCCTCGGAGATGTCGGTGGGGTGGGCGTGCGCGGGCGGGCGGGACGGCTCGTCGAGGATCGCCAGCTCGTCGATCCGGTCGAGCCGGAACAGCCGGACGCCCTCGGCGCGGCGGCACCAGGCTTCGAGGTAGCCGACCGCCTGGACGATCAGCAGCCGCATCGGGTCGACCGTACGCTCGGTGATCTGGTCCTTCGACGCGGTGTAGTAGCGGATCCGCAGCGCCCGCCCGTCCTGCAGGGCGCGGGCGACCTCCTCGCGGGTGCGCGCGGTCCGCTTGCCTTCGCGCACTCCCCCGCCGACGACCACGCCGGCCGGCTGGGCCTGCCCGGCGGCGGACTCGATCTTGGCGATGGACCGGCGGACGGCGTCGCCGTCGACCACGCCCGGCGTCTCGGCCAGCGCCCGCAGCGCCACCAGCAGCGCGGTCGCTTCGCCGCCGGTGAGGCGCAGCGGGCGGCTCATCCCGGCGTCGTGGGTGACGACGATCGTGTCACCCTCGAAGGACAGGTCGATCAGGTCGCCCGGCCCGTAGCCCGGCAGCCCGCACATCCACAGCAGCTCGAGGTCCTTGCGCAGCTGCTTCGGCGTGACGTCGAAGTCGTGCGCCGCGTCGTCGATGCGCACACCCGGGCGCGCCAGCAGGTAGGGCACCAGCGCGAGCAGCCTCGGCATCCGGTCGGTGGACCCGCTCACGACACGCCCCCCTGCCGGGCCACGACGGCTTCGAGCCGGTCCTGGACGCTCTTGGCCAGCACGTCGGGTTCGAACACGACGACGTCCGGGCCCTGGGCGGCGATCCAGTCGGCGGCCGACTCCGGGTAGAGCAGGCCGATCTCCACGAGGTCGCCCTCTTCGCCGTCGACGGTGGTCCGGCCGACGACGGTGCCGCGGCGGCGGACCCCGGCCGCGCGGCCGTCGGCGACCCAGACCCGGGCCGTGGTGACCGGTGACGGTTCGCTGTCGCCGGTGGCCGTGACGAGCTTGAGCAGGTTGACCCCCTCGGGGCGGCGCACCTCGCCGGGCTTGCCGACCGGGCGGACCTGGCCGGTCACGCGGGAGAGCCGGAAGCAGCGGGTGGCGCCGCGGTCGCGGTCGTGCCCGACGACGTACCAGCGGGCCCGCCACGACACCACGCCCCACGGTTCCAGGGTGCGCATGATCCGTTCCGGCGAGCCGCTGCGGCGGTACTCGAACCGCACGGCCTGGCCGTTCTGCACCGCGGCCAGCAGCGGCCCGAACGCCGGCTCGGCGCGCACCCGCGGTTCGACGACCGTGGGCGCCTGGTCGTCGACCTCCAGACCGGCGGCGCGCAGCTTCACCAGCGCGCCCTGCGCCTGCCCGGTCAGCTCCGGGGAGTCCCACAGCCGCGACGCCAGCGCGACCGCAGCGGCTTCGTCGGGCGCGAGGTCGATCTCGCCGAGTTCGTAGTCGCGGCGGGCGATGCGGTAGCCCTCGATCGCGTCGAAGGCGGAGTTGCGGCCGGTTTCCAGGGGGATGCCGAGCTCGCGCAGTTCGGTCTTGTCGCGTTCGAACATCCGGAAGTAGGCGTCGTCGCTGGCCGCGTCGCCGTATCCGGGCACGATGCCGCGAATCCGCTCGGCAGTGAGGTACTGCCGGGTGGACAACAGGGCCAGCACCAGATTGACCAGCCGTTCGGCGCGTGCGGTGGACACCCGGTAGAGCCTAGCCCGCGCCGCCCGGCCCGATCGTGAGGTCCGGCGTACGCGCGTCGTAATCGGTGCGGGCGGCGTCGACGGCTTCGAAGTTGGCCTCGGCCCACGCCTTGAACCCGGCCATCAGCGCGCGCAGCGATTCCCCCAGCGGCGTAAGGGAATAGTCGACGCGTACGGGCACCGCCGGGGTGACCTCGCGGCGGACGAGACCGTCCCGTTCGAGCACCCGCAGGGTCTGGGTGAGCATCTTCTGGCTGACCCCGGCGATCCGCCGCGAAAGGTCGCTGTAGCGCTGCGGGCCGTCACCGAGCGCGACGAGGATCAGGCTGACCCACTTGCCGGCGATCTCGTCCAGCAGCTTCCGGGTCGGGCAGGCGGCGAGATAGGCGTCGTAGGCGGCCTTTTCGGCCTGCCGCCGCTGTTCCGCCGTGCGGGTGGGCACCGGGCGAACCTCCTCCTGCGGTAGGCACCTGCAGGTGCGTACTTCCCATCGGAGAGTAGCTCCCCATACGTTCGCGGGGAAGGTTTCCGGCGGGTGGAGGTGCGATGCGGGCGATCGTGGTACGGCGGTTCGGGGGCCCCGAGGTGCTGGAAGAGGTGGCGGTGCCGGTCCCGGAGCCCGGCCCGGGCCAGGTCCGGATCCGGGTGGCGGCGGCCGCGGTCAACCCGGTCGACGTCGCGACCAGGGCGGGGTGGCTGACCGAGGCCGGCGTGGTGCCGGCGCGGGAGGTGCTGGGCCTGGGCTGGGACGTGGCGGGCACGGTCGAGACCCCGGGCGGCGGGTTCGCGCCGGGCGACGCGGTGATCGGCCTCCGCGACCGCATCGCCACGCCGCTGGGCGCGTACGCCGAGCAGATCGTCCTGGACGCCTCGGCGGTCGCACCGGCACCGGCCGGGGTGTCGGCGGTCGAAGCGGCGACGCTGCCGCTGAACGCGCTGACCGCGGCCCAGGCCCTGGATCTGGTGGAGACGACGGGCAGCGTGCTGGTGACCGGCGCGGCGGGCGCGGTCGGCGGGTACGCGGTGGCGCTGGCACACGCGCGGAAGCTGCGGGTGGTGGCGGTCGCAGCGGAGACGGACGAGGCGGAGGTCCGCCGGTTCGGGGCGGACGAGTTCGTGCCACGCGGCCCGTCACTCGGCGACCGGGTGCGGGCGGTGGTGCCGGGCGGGGTGGACGCGGTGCTGGACCCGGCGTTGCTGGGCCTGGACGCGCTGGACGCGGTCCGAGGTGGCGGCGAGTTCGTGGCGTTCGCGGCGGGGGCGGCGCCGCTGCCGTTGCGCGGGATCCGGGTGAGGAGTGTGTGGATCCGCGCGGACGGCGGGCGGCTGGCGGAGCTGGCCGGGTTGGCGGAGAACGGGACGTTGCCGTTGCGCGTGGCGGGGGTCCTGCCGCTGTCGGAGGCGGCGGTGGCCCACGAACGGCTGGCCACCGGCGGCCTGCGCGGCCAGCTCGTGCTGACCCCGTGAAACCTCCCTAGCCTGGAGCGCATGGATGATCGCGTTCTCCTCATCACCGGTGCCTCCCGGGGCCTGGGCGCCGCCACCGCCCGGCTCGCCGCCGCCTCCGGGTTCCGGGTCGCCCTCGTCGCCCGCCAGGCCGACGCCGTCGCTCCCCTCGCCGCCGAGCTCGGCGAAGACCGGGCCCTCGCCCTCGGTGCCGACGTCGGCGACTGGCCCGGCATCTCCGGAGCCGTCGACGACACCGTCCGGCGGTTCGGGCGCCTCGACGCCGCCTTCGCCAACGCCGGGATCGGGGTCGGGACCTCCTTCTTCGGCGATGACGATCCCGATCCGCGCGCGTGGGAGCCCATGGTCCGCACCAACGTCCTCGGAGCCGCCTACACCGCCCGCGCCGTCCTGCCCGCGCTCCGGGAATCCGCCGGGCACCTGCTGATCACCGGTTCGGTCGCCGGCCGCTACATCCGCAACGCCAGCCTCTACTCCGTGACCAAGTGGGCCGTGACCGGGATGGCCGGGGCGATCCGGGAAGAGGCCGTCGGCACCGGGGTGCGCGTCACGCTGATCAACCCCGGTATCACCGACACCGACATCCTCACCGACGAGCAGCGCGAGAAACCCCACCTGGAGCCGGCCGACATCGCCCGTGCCGTGCTCTACGCGCTCTCC
The DNA here is from genome assembly GCF_000716785.1 of Amycolatopsis vancoresmycina. Lineage (GTDB taxonomy): Bacteria > Actinomycetota > Actinomycetes > Mycobacteriales > Pseudonocardiaceae > Amycolatopsis > Amycolatopsis vancoresmycina. Next base: position 364,421 of record NZ_JNYY01000001.1, on the reverse strand, counting down.
CAGCCGCCGTCGGTCGACGTCAACGAGATCATGGTCCGCCCGACCGGGCAGGTGCTCTAGCGGAGGCGGGCGACGCGGCCCTGGGCGCCGCTCGCCCAGCAGGCCGCCCCGGCGCAGTCCACGGTGTCGAAGCTGCCGGTGTCGAACCGGGTCCAGTGCCGTCCGCCGTCGGAGCTCAGGTCGCTGCCGCCCGGGCCGACGGCCAGCACCGTCCCGCCGCGCCACGCCAGCCCGGAGCGGTAGCCGGCCGGGTACTGCGCCGGTGTCCGCCAGGTGCGGCCGCGGTCGCGGGTCAGCGCGACCGCCGGGCCCGGCGCGTCCGGGTTCGCGAAGTCGCCGCCGATCGCGACGCCCTGGCCCGGGGTCCGGAAGGCGAGCGCGAACACGCCGGCCGACGGGCTGCTCGGCAACGGCGTGTCCGACGCCGTCCAGTGGCGGCCGCCGTCGCCGGAGTGCAGGACGCGGGCCGTCGCGCCGCCGCCCGTGGCGAGCCAGGCGTCGAACGGCCCGGCCGTCGTGACGCATTGGCCGCTGGCCGCGAACCCGGCCTCGCCGGGCAGGGCGGGCGGGAAGCCGCTGTCGGGCACCGGGCGCCAGCTTCGGCCGCCGTCGAACGTCGCTTGGACGCGGAACCGGCCGTCGACCGGGTCGCTCATCGCCAGCCCGCGCCACGGGTCGAAGAAGGCGAGGCAGTCGTAGAACGCCGCCGCGTCGGTGTTCTGGAACGTCTGGCGCCAGTGCGTGCCGCCGTCGTCGGTCCGGTAGACGCGGGAGTCGGTGCCGGGGCCGATCGAGAGGACCACGGCGTGCTCGGCGTCGAACGCCTCGATGTCCCGGAACTGCAGCGTCTCGGTCCCGGGCGGCCCGACGGACTTCCAGGTCGCCCCGCCGTCGGTGGTGCGCAGGACGGTCCCCTGCGTGCCGCTGACCCACGCCACCCGCGCACTGACCGCGGACAGGCCGCGGAACTGAGCCGTGACGCCGGTCGGCTTCAGCTCCCACTGCGGCAGGTGCTCCCCCGCCGACGCCGGGACCGCGATCGAGACCAGCAGGGCGCACACGAGCAGCACGACACGCATGCGGCGATCCTGCCGCACCGGCCGCGCGACTTTCGTCGGGACTGCCCACCGTCGTGAGTGGTAAGGCGCGTTAGAACGCGCCTTACCACTCACGACCGGCTAGAGCGAGCTGATCAGGCGTTCCACGCGCTCGTCGACCGAGCGGAACGGGTCCTTGCACAGGACCGTGCGCTGGGCCTGGTCGTTGAGCTTCAGGTGCACCCAGTCGACGGTGAAGTCGCGGCCCGCGGCCTGGGCGGCGGCGATGAAGTCGCCACGCAGCTTCGCCCGCGTCGTCTGCGGCGGGGTGTCCTTGGCCGCCTCGATCTCGCCGTCGTCGGTGACCCGGCGGACCAGGCCCTTGCGCTGGAGCAGGTCGAAGATGCCCCGGCCCCGGCGGATGTCGTGGTAGGCCAGGTCGAGCTGGGCGATGCGCGGGCTGGACAGGTCCAGGTCGTGCTTGTGCCGGTAGCGCTCGACCAGCCGGTGCTTGATCGCCCAGTCGATCTCGGTGTCGATCTTGCTGAAGTCCTGCTGCTCGACCGCCTCGAGGGCCCGGCCCCACAGCTCGACGACGCGCTCGTTCGCCGCCGTCGACCCGTTGTCCCTGATGTGCTGGACGGCCCGAGCGTGGTACTCGCGCTGGATGTCCAGAGCCGACGCCTCGCGGCCGCCGGCCAGCCGGACCTGGCGGCGGCCGGTGAGGTCGTGGCTGATCTCGCGGATCGCGCGGATCGGGTTGTCCAGGGTGAAGTCGCGGAACTGGACGCCGGCCTCGATCATCTCGAGCACCAGGTTCGCCGAGCCGACCTTGAGCATGGTCGTCGGCTCGGCCATGTTCGAGTCGCCCACGATGACGTGCAGGCGCCGGTAGCGCTCGGCGTCGGCGTGCGGCTCGTCGCGGGTGTTGATGATCGGCCGCGACCGGGTCGTCGCGCTGGAGACGCCCTCCCAGATGTGCTCGGCACGCTGGGAGAGGCAGTAGACCGCGCCGCGCGGGGTCTGCAGCACCTTGCCGGCGCCGCAGATGAGCTGGCGGGTCACCAGGAACGGGAGCAGCACGTCCGCGATCCGGGAGAACTCACCCGCGCGGGTCACCAGGTAGTTCTCGTGACAGCCGTACGAGTTGCCCGCCGAGTCGGTGTTGTTCTTGAACAGGAAGATGTCGCCGCCGATGCCCTCGTCGGCGAGCCGGCGCTCGGCGTCGACCAGCAGGTCCTCGAGGATCCGCTCGCCCGCCTTGTCGTGCGTGACGAGCTGGACCAGGTCGTCGCACTCGGCCGTCGCGTACTCGGGGTGCGAGCCGACGTCCAGGTAGAGCCGTGAGCCGTTCGACAGGAACACGTTGGAGGAGCGTCCCCACGACACGACCCGCCGGAACAGGTACCGCGCCACCTCGTCGGGCGAGAGCCTGCGCTGTCCGTGGAAGGTGCACGTGACCCCGAACTCGGTCTCGATGCCAAAGATCCGCCGCTGCATCCCACCAGAGTAGGCGCTGCACCCCCTTCGACGGTGCGCCGTTCGGGCGTCGACACGCCCCCAGTACGCCACAGACGGTGAAATCTCCCCGAATCAGGCACGATTGGAGCACAGCTCTTGACGACGTGCGGAAGGCGGACTCCTTGTCACATCAGCTCATCCGGGCCTTCCGGCAGGTCGGCCGGACCGATCGGGCGCTGATGCGCCGCAGCGCGGCCCTGCCCGCCTCCCGAGCCGACGACGCGCTGATGACGCTGTCCAGATCGGCGAACAAGTCCCGGCTGTGGTGGGGCGTCGCGGCGCTGCTGGCCGCCCGCCCTGGCGAGACGCGCCGGGCCGCGCTGCGCGGGGTGGTCGCGATCGCCGGGGCCAGCGCGGCGGCGAACCTCATCGGCAAGCCGCTGTTCCCCCGCCGCCGACCGGCCGAGGAGGAGACGCCGGTGCGCCGCCGCCTGCGGAAACGGCCCACGTCCTCGTCGTTCCCGTCCGGGCACTCGGCGTCCGCGGCCGCCTTCGCGACGGCGGTGGCGATGGAGTCGCCGCGGGCCGGGCTCGCCGTGGCGCCGCTGGCGCTGGCCGTCGCCTACTCCCGCGTCCACACCGGCGTCCACTGGCCCTCAGACGTCGGCGTCGGCCTGGGCATCGGCGTCGGCGTGGGGCTGGCCACCCGGCACTGGTGGCCGCTGCACGACGACGTCCCCGGCCGCACCGCCCACGACGCGGACGCCCCCGAGATGGTCGACGGCGAGGACATGCTCGCGGTCGTCAACCCGAACTCCGGCGTGGCCGGCCAGGACCCGACCGAGGACGTCAAGTTCGCCTGGCCCGCGGCCACGGTGCTCTACCCGGACCCCGGGCAGGACCTCCGCGCCCAGCTCGAGGCCGAAATCGACGCCCGCGGCACGGTCCGCGCGCTCGGCGTCGCGGGCGGGGACGGCACCGTCGCCGCGGTGGCCTCCGTCGCCGCCGAACGCGACCTGCCGCTGGCCCTGGTCCCGGCCGGGACGCTCAACCACTTCGCCCGCGACGTCGGCGTCAGCTCCATGCCCGACGCCGACGCGGCGACCGAGATCGGCAACGCCGTCCGCGTCGACCTGGGCGAAGTCGAGATCGAGGGCGCCGGCGAGCCGGCCCACCGCTGGTTCGTCAACACCGCCAGCCTCGGCGGCTACCCGGAGATGGTCCGGTTGCGCGAGAAGCTGCAGGAGAAGCACCCGAAGTGGCCGTCGGCCGCGATCGCGCTGGCCAGGACGCTGCGGAACGCCAAGCCGCTGACCGTCCGGCTCAACGGCAAGAAGGCGCAGGTCTGGCTGCTGTTCGTGGGCAACGGCACGTACGCGCCCAAGGGCTTCGCCCCGAGCCGGCGGCCGGCGCTCGACACGGGCCTGCTCGACATCCGCTACCTGCGCGCCGACCTGCCCTACTCCCGGGCCCGGTTCCTGCTGGCGATGGTCACCCGCAGCCTCGCCGCCAGCCACGTCTACCAGGAGCTCGACCTGCCGGAACTGGACGTCGAGCTGCTCGACGGCAACCGCCGCGTCGCCACCGACGGCGAGGTCGGCCCGCTCGGCAACCGGTTCCGGTTCCGGTCCCGCCCCAGCGCCCTGACGCTCTACCGCCCCTGAGGTTGCTTTACCTTCTCTCAACGAACCCACAGGGAGTTCCCGCTAGTTTCGCGACCGAGTTGCGGGCAACCCTGCCCGCGGCCGGGACGGGCGGGGTTGCATGGACGGGTACGGCCTGGCGAGCGTCATCCACCGGGCCGGGACCGACCCGGTGCTGCCGGGGAACATCACCGCGCGCGCCCGCGACCTCGGCCCGCTCGAGTCGCCGCTGATCTGGCTCGGGCTGGCCTCGGGTGCGGTTGCCGTCCTCGCCGTCGTGGTCGCGCTGTGGTACCGCCGGCGGGTGCGGCGTTGGGGGTTCACCGCTTTCGGCGTTCTTCTGCTGCTGGCCGCTGTCACCGCGGTCAACAGCTACGTCGGGTATGTGCGCACGTCAGACGACCTCGCTCGTCTCCTCCAGCGCGGTCCTGGGGTGATCAATGTCGCCGGTCATCTGCTCGATGACGGCAAGGAGGCTCCTGAGCCGTCGTCGGATTCCTCTTCCGCGCCGCGGCCTGGGAAGGGGCCCGGTAAGGGGGTGGGTTCGGCCGCTGCTGGGCAGCGGATCGACGTCGTCAACCTGGCCGATCCCGCTCATGGGGTGCCTTCCGGTAGCAACTACGTCATCCTGCCGCCGGGGTACGACGCCGACCCGGGCCGCCGGTATCCGGTCGTTTACCTCATTCACGGGTATCCCTTCGGCGGTCCTCGTGACTGGCTGACCTCGGGGGATGCTCCCGGTACCCTCCTGGCGCTGCAGCAGGCCAATGTCATCGCGCCGATGATCGTGGTCAGCGTCGACCTGACCGCGGGGAATCCGAGTACCGACTGGGAGTGTCTTGACGTTCCCGGTGGGCCTCAGCTGGAGACCTATCTTGCGAAGACCGTTGTTCCTGCCGTTAACCAGCGGTATCGGACCTATGCCGATCGTGCTCACCGGGCTCTGGGCGGGATGTCCGGTGGGGGGTTTGGGGCGCTCAACATCGGGCTTCATCATGTGGACGAGTTCGCGACTCTCGTGATCGCGCTGCCTTATGACGATCTCAACGACTCGATTGGGATTCTGGGTGGTGATCAGGCCGCTATCGCTGCCAACACGCCTCGGCGGTACCTGCCTGGGATGAAGTTCAGTGCTCCGATTTCGGTCATGCTTGCTGTTGGTACTGGGGCTCCTACTGATGTGAGCACCGCTCGGCGGATTGCTGCTGCTCTGCAGGCTCGGGGGCAGGATGCTGTTGTTCATGCCGAGCGGGGGTTCAACCACACCTGGCATACCGCTCGGGCTACGCTTCCTTACCTGCTTGCCTTTGCTGATCAGAACTTTCGGGCTTCGCCTGCTGTGTCTTGAGTTCTTCTCCTGCCGGGGTTTGCTCTGCCGGACTCTGCCCTGCCGGAGTCTCCCCTCCCGCCCGAACGCCGGATTGTTCAACGGCCGACAGGCCGTGTCAAGGCGGGAAAGCGTGCCTTGACACGGCCTGTCGGCCGCTGATGCGGCTGCGTATCGGGTCGGCAGGGGGGTGTGGTTGGAGGGCCTGTTTCTCCGGGGTCTGGTTTTCTTGCCTGCGCCGGGGTTTGGGACTGCAAGGGCAAACAAAGGGGCGTGACCTTCGGCCACGCCCCGCTTTGGTGCTCTGCTTACTCGCCTTCTGGTTTGCCCTCTGGCTCCTCGCCCTGGGGGTCGGGGACCGGGAGGAGGGTGTCCAGGGCTGCTCCTGTCAGGCGGCGGAATGATCGGCGGGGGCGGTCTCGGTCCAGGACCGCCACCTCCAGTTTGATCGGGTCCGCGTCGCCGTTTCCGTTCGATGTGGCCGTCGATGACGACGACGAGCCCGATGACGATGCCGGGGCCGGCTGGCTCGGGGCCCTCAGGGCTGCCACCGCCACTCCCAGGGCCGCCTGCAGGTCCAGGCCGTCCTCGAACGTCTCCTTCAGCTTTGCCGAGATCTTGTCCGTCTGGCCGCCCATCACCACGTACTGGGGCTCGTCGAAGATCGAACCGTCGTACGTCAGGCGGTACAGCTGGTCCTCCGCTGCGCTTGCTCCGACCTCCGCTACGCAGATCTCCACCTCGAACGGCTTCAGCTGCTCCGTGAAGATGCTGCCCAGCGTGGCCGCGTACGCGTTCGCCAGTGCCCGTGCGCTCACGTCGCGGCGGTCGTACTGGTAGCCCTTGAGGTCCGCGTGGCGGATTCCCGCCACGCGCAGGTTCTCGAACTCGCTGTAGCGGCCGACCGCCGCGAATCCGATGCGGTCGTAGATCTCGGAGACCTTGTGCAGGGTGGCCGACGGGTTCTCCGCCACGAACAGCACGCCGCCCGCGTACTTCAGCACCACCACGCTCCGGCCGCGCGCGATGCCCTTGCGCGCCAGCTCGGAACGCTCCCGCATCAGCTGCTCGGGAGAGGCATACAACGGCATCGTCACGGTGTGCGCTCCAGGTCTTCCGGTGTTCCAACGTTCACTGGTTCAGCTCCGCGGGGGTCAGGACAGGCGGCGCTGGTGGCGCTCGATCCGGCCCGCCACCACCGCTTCCGCGACCGCCGCCGCCTCGGCCGTCGGCAACTGCAGAGCGCCCTGCTCCGCCGTGATCGTCACGACGGTCGGGAAGATGCGCCGGACCAGGTCCGGGCCGCCCGAGGCCGTGTCGTCGTCCGCTGCGTCGTACAGGGCCTCCACCGCCGCGCGGATTGCGCCCTCGACGTCGGCGTCCGGGTCGTGCAGCTTCTTCAACGCCGATTTCGCGAACAGCGAACCCGAACCGATCGATGCGTAGCCGCCGTTCTCCTCGTAGCGGCCGCCCGCGGCGTCGTACGAGACGATCCGGCCGGCGTGCTTGGCGTCCTCGGCCTCCAGGTCGTAGCCCACGAACAACGGGATCGCCGCCAGCCCGGCCATCGCCATCTCGAGGTTCGCCTTGACCATCCCGGCCAGCTTGTTCGTCTTGCCGTCCAGCGACAGCGAAACGCCCTCGATCTTCTCGTAGTGCGCCAGCTCCACCGCGTACAGCCGGACCATCTCCACGGCCAGCCCCGCCGTGCCCGCGATGCCCACCGCCGAATACTCGTCGGTGACGTGCACCTTCTCCATGTCGCGGCTCGCGATCAGGTTGCCCGACGTCGCCCGGCGGTCACCCGCGATCAGGACCCCGCCCGCGAAGGTGCACGCGACGATCGTCGTCCCGTGCGGCACGCCCAGCTCCGCCGCGCTCGCGGCCATCCGGCGCTGGGGCAGCAGCTCCGGCGCCTGCTCCCGCAGGAAGTCGGAAAACGACGACGTCGCCGACGAAAAGTACGCCCCGGGCAGCGCGGGACCCGAGATGCCCCTGGTGTTGTCCATACGTGCTCAAAAATCCCATCTGTGCGGGCCGGAGCCCCGCGCGGGCAGGACGCCGCGCGGAACGCCGGCCGCCGGCTGAACGGTCGGCAAGGGCGGAAAGCCCCGAGCGGCTATTCGCCGCCCTTCTGCACGTAGGCCCGGACGAAGTCCTCGGCGTTCTCCTCGAGCACGTCGTCGATCTCGTCGAGGATCGTGTCCACGTCCTCGCCGAGCTTCTCGCGCCGCTCCTGACCCGCCGCGCCGGTGTCCTCGAACTCCTCGTCGGAGTCACCACCGCCGTGCTTTTCGATCTTTTCCTGGGCCATCTCGCCTCCCGGTGTGGCTGATGTTTCCTAGCCTACCCAGCGCCCCCGACATTCGGGGTCACGCCGCGATCGCTGGTGCGTCCCGCCTAGTCCGAACCGGTGAGCGCCTCCACGAGCTCCTCCGCCGTCGCCGCGTTGTCCAGCAGCTTGCCGACGTGCGCCTTCGTCCCCCGCAGCGGCTCCAGCGTCGGGATCCGCACCAGCGACTCCTTGCCCACGTCGAAGATGACCGAATCCCACGACGCCGCCGCGATCGAGGTCGCGTACTTCTCCAGCGCCCGGCCCCGGAAGTAGGCCCGCGTGTCCGACGGGGGCGTCGTCACCGCGGCCAGCACCTCCTCCTCCGAGACCAGCCGCTTCATCGACCCGCGCGTCACCAGCCGGTTGTACAGGCCCTTCGCCAGCCGAACGTCCGAATACTGCAGGTCCACCAGCCGCAGCCGGGGCGCGCCCCAGGCCAGGCTGTCGCGCTGCCGGTAGCCCTCCAGCAGCCGCAGCTTCGCCGGCCAGTCCAGCCGATCCGCGCACTCCTGCGGGTCCCGCGCCAGCGCGTCCAGGATCTCGCCCCAGACCCGCAGGACCTCCTTCGACGCCTGGTCCGCGCCCGTGCGCTCCAGGTTCTGCGACGCGATCTCGTGGTAGGCGAACTGCAGGTCCAGCCCGGTGTACTTCTTCCCGTTCGCCAGCGCGACCTGCGTCTTCAGCGTCGGGTCGTGGCTGATCTGGTGGACCGCCTTGACCGGCTCGTCCAGCTTCAGCTCGTCGAACCGGATGCCCGACTCGATCAGGTCCAGCACCAGCGCCGTCGTCCCGACCTTGAGGTACGTCGAGTACTCCGACATGTTCGCGTCGCCGATGATGACGTGCAGCCGCCGGTACTTGTCCGCGTCCGCGTGCGGCTCGTCGCGCGTGTTGATGATCCCGCGCTTCAGCGTCGTCTCCAGGCCGACCTCGACCTCGATGTAGTCCGCGCGCTGGGACAGCTGGAAGCCGGCCTCTTCACTCTGCTGGCCGATCCCGACCCGGCCCGAGCCGGTCACCACCTGCCGCGACACGAAGAACGGCGTCAGCCCCGCGATCACCGCCGTGAACGGCGTCGACCGCGCCATCAGGTAGTTCTCGTGCGTGCCGTAGCTCGCGCCCTTGCCGTCGACGTTGTTCTTGTACAGCTGCAGCTGGGGCTGCCCCGGCACGGACGCGGCCTTCATGGCCGCCTCCTCCATCACCCGTTCGCCCGCCTTGTCCCAGATGACCGCGTCCCGCGCGTTCGTCACCTCGGGCGCCGAGTACTCCGGGTGCGCGTGGTCGACGTACAGGCGCGCGCCGTTGGTCAGGATGACGTTCGCCGCGCCCAGGTCCTCGACGTCCGGGTCGTGGCCGGGGCCGCCCGGGCCGGTCAGGTCGAACCCGCGCGCGTCCCGCAGCGGGCTCTCCACCTCGTAGTCCCACCGCGCCCGCCGGGCGCGCGGGATGTCGGCCGCCGCCGCGTAGGCCAGCACGACCTGGGTGGAGGTGAGTACCGGGTTCGCCGTCGCGTCGCCCGGCACGGAGATGCCGTACTCGACTTCGGTTCCCATGATCCGCCGCATGTCACCACCCTACGGGGTCGCCCTAGTGGAACGATGCACCCATGCCAGGCAGTGACGAACTCGTTGCCCTCTATGACCAGGCCGGCGCGGTCGTCGGCGCCACGACCCGCGCCCGCGTGCGCGCCGAAGCGCGGTGGCACGCCGCCGGTGTCGTCCTGGTCCGTTCGGGTGACGGATCCGCCGTCTACGTGCACCTCCGCACCCCCGGCAAGGACGTCTTCCCCTCGACCTGGGACTGCTGGGCCGGCGGGGTGGTCGCCGCCGGCGAGACCCCGGCCGAGTGCGCCCGCCGCGAACTCGCCGAAGAACTCGGCGTCCAAGGGGTGGAACCCGTTCCGCTGTTCACCAAGGTCTACGACGACGGCCGCAACCGCTGCCACAACTTCGCCTTCGAGGTCCGCTGGGACGGCCCGATCCGCCACCAGGCCGAAGAGATCGTCGAAGGCCGCTGGATCCCCCTGGCCGACCTGCGGGCCTGGGTCGACGACCCGGCCCCGGAGCTGCCCTTCATCCCCGACGGCCGCGAAGGCGTCCAGGAGTGGTTCCGCCGCTACGGCTGAGCCGTCAGCTTCGCCGTCATCGCCGGGAGCAGGCGCTTCGCCGCGTCCACGGCCCGCGTCTCGGTGCTCGCCGAGACCGTCAGCTCGGACACGAGGCTCCCCTTGGCCAGCAACACCGTGCAGGTCTTGCCCTCGCACCAGGCCTGCTGCCGCTCGGTACCGGGCTGGACGGGGACGTTCACCACCTTGCCCGCGCACTCGTTCTCCGCGACGGCCTGGGCGGCCGACCGGTCCGGGAACGCCACGACGCGGTGGCTCAGCACCGACCCGCTGGGGTAGCGCCAGGTCGCGGTCCGGCTGCCCGCCGACGGCCCGTCCGCCAGACACCCCGAAGCCTCACCCGAGCCCGGCTGCACCCCTTCCGCCGCGACGTCCGCATCGGACAGCAGCGCGCGTTCGGCGAGCAGGCCGAGGTCGGGCGCCTGCGGCGTGACCGGAGCGGCCTTCGCCGGACTCACCGGCACCTCGGCCGTCGTGACCGGCGCGGACGTCGGCGCCGGATCGTCGTAGTAGGTCTCGAGGTTGTTCGGGTCGGGCCCTTCGCAGGCCGTCAGGCCCACCAGCGCGACCGCGGCCAAGGCGACCACCTGACGATGACGCACCCGGCCTCCTGTCGTCGGTTTCGTGCCTGCGAAGGGTAGTGCAGCCCGTCAGCGCCACGCCAAGGAGGACCGGTGTCGCCAGTACGCCCCGGGCTCCTCGGCGAGTCCGGCCAGCGCAGCCCGCTCGGCCGCGGTCAGCTCCACGGTCGTGGCCCGCAGGTTGGACGCCAGCTGCGCCGGGCTCGCCGGGCCGATCACCGCCCGGTCCACCCAGCCGTTCGCCAGCACCGCGGCCACCGCGACCGCGTCCGGGCCCGTCCCGTGCGCGGCCGCGATCTCGCGCACCGCAGCCGGCGCCTCGACCACCAGCCTGCCGTTGGCCAGGGTTTCCTTGACCAGCACCCGGTTCCCGGCCGCGTGCGCCGCGGCGAGCGCCGTCCCCGCGGACGGTTCCAGGACGTTCCACGTCGACTGCACCGCGGAGAACACGGGGCGCCCGGCCACTTCCAGCGCGAACGCCCGCTCGATCGCCGCCGCCTGCGCCGGCCCCGACGTCGAAAACCCCACCGCGACCCCGTTCGCGGACAGCTCGGCCAGCGCTTCGAGCAGCGGCTCGTCGGTGAACAGCGGACTGTCCACAGTGAGCGAATGCACCTGGTAGAGCCCCACCCGATCCGCCAGCAGCGCCAGGGTTTCCGCCCACTGCGCCGCGAACCGCGCCGCCGAGTGCTCCTTCACCTCGTGCACGTCCGCGTCGAGCCGCCAGTCCCCGACGTAGGCGTAGCCCCACTTGCTGGAGACCTCGACCCCCGTGTGCCCGCGCTCGGCGAACCACCCGGCCAGGAACTCCTCGGAGCGCCCGTACGACCGGGCGACGTCGACGTGCCGGACACCCGCGGCGTAGGCGTCGTCGAGCACCGCGAAGGTCGCCGCGCGCATCGAAGCGACGTCCCGCACCGGCGGCAGCGCCCCTTCGCTGCCGAGGTTGATGTAGGCCGGGCGGCCCAGCGCGGCCAGGCCGAGGGCGACGCGATCCGCGCTCATGCCGTCTGCTTGTGCCGCAGGATGGCCAGCCACTGGCTCGCGTTCTGGGCCTGGCGGTGGAGCTTCTCCAGCCGCGCGGCCGGCGCCCGGACGTAGCCCTTGCCGAAGACCGGGGCGATCTGGCGGAGGCTGGCGCCGCTTTCCCGCGCCGCGAGCAGCAGCCAGTCCGAGGCGTCGGCGCAGGCCGCGGACGCCCGGCGCAGCTCGCCGAGCAGGTCGATGAGGTCCTGGGCGCCCACCTCCCCCGCCTCGACGGCGGCCGCGGTCGTCTCCAGCCAGGCGAGGACGTCGGATTCGGTGATCGGCGCGCGCGGCCGCGAGTGTTCTTCGCTCACAGGCTGCAGTATAGGTCGTTATACGCCGATATACTGGGCGCCACACCATGACGACACGCACCGGATCCCAGGCCGACGTCAAGCAGCTGCTCGACGTCTTCAAGGCGTTGGCGAACCCAGTTCGGCTGCAGGTGCTGCAGTGGCTGCGGGAGCCGGCGCGGCACTTCCCGGTCGAGCGGGCGATCGCCGATCCGGTGGAGGTCGGGGTGTGCGTGACGCACATCCGGGAGAAGGCGGGGCTCGCGCAGTCGACCGTCTCCGCGTACATGGCCGAACTTCAGCGTGCCGGGCTGGTCCGGGCGACGCGCGTCGGCAAGTGGACGTACTACCAGCGGGACGAGGCCCGGATCGCCGAGCTCGTCGCCACCCTCGGCCGCTCGCTCTGACCCCCGCTCCCCCGCTGAGCCGACCCCCGCGTTGCGTCATATCGAAGATCCGCAATACTTCGATCCATGAGCATGATCGAGAACATGCGGCTGGGTCGCTACGGGATCTGGACGTTCGACTTCGAGGACCAGCCGGCCGGCCTGATCCGGGACTCGGTGCAGGAGCTGGAAGAACTCGGCTGGCCGGCGGTCTGGATCCCGGAGAGCGAGGGGCGCGAAGCCCTGACGCACGCCGGGTTCCTGCTGTCGGCCACCGAACGCCTCACCGTCGTCAACGGGATCGCGCAGATCTGGTCCCGCGAAGCCCAGTGGACCCGCGGCGGGGCCCTGCTGCTGGCCGACGCCTACCCGGACCGCCACCTGCTGGGCCTCGGTTTCGGCGCCGGAAAGCCCGGCGCGAAGCCCCTGCAGGCCATGAACGACTACCTCGACGCCCTCGACCTCGACCCGAAGGTCAACCCCGCACCGCGCGCCCCGGTGCGCCGGATCCTCGCGGCGTACGGCCCGAAGATGCTGGCGCTGGCCCGCGAGAGGTCGGCGGGCGCGCACACCTACCACGTGACCCCGGACCACACCGCCCAGGCGCGCGAAATCCTCGGGGCCGGGCCGTTCCTCGGCGTCGAGCACGCCGTGCTGTTCGAAACCGATCCGGCCAGGGCGCGGGAGATCGCCCGCGCCCACCTGCACCCGTACCTGACCACGCCGTACAACATCGCCAAGTTCCACCGGCTCGGCTACTCGGACGCCGACCTCGCGGGCGGCAGCGACCGGATCGTCGACGACCTCGTGTTCTGGGGCGACCTCGACACGATCACCGCGAAACTGCGCGGCCACCTCGACGCGGGCGCCGACCACGTGGGTGTCCAGGTCATCGGCGTCGAGCCGGGCACGTCGGCCATGCCGTACTGGCGGCGGCTGAGCGAGGCGCTGCTACCCGCGTAGGCCGAACCGCGCGGTGCAGTGCCACACGCGCTTCAGCACCTGGGGATCGTGCCGGCCGGCGCGGACGGCGTCGCCGATGACGCGGGCGTCCAGCCACCCGTCTTCGGCGATGTCCTCGCCGGCCCGCACGGCGTCCTCGCCGCGGTAGTCCACGTGCGCGGCGAGGTCCGCCACCGGCAGCCGGAAGCCGTGGTGCCAGCGGGTCGGGAACGGGAACTCCGCGGCCGCGGCTTCGACGCCGGTGCCGCGGAAGGCCGGGTCCAGCACCAGCGCGGCGATGTCGTCCGGCAGCCGCACCGGGCCGTGGACGTGGGCCTCGACGTAGTCGTCGAGCTCGTCGGGGGCGTCGGCTTCGACGACCGGGAGCAGCGGGAAGTGCGTGCTCGTGCCGAAGTGCGCCGGCTCGTGGAAGCTGTCCGGGTAGCAGAACGTCGTGCGGTGCAGGACTTCGGCCCGGAGCCGGAAGTGCGCCGACCCGAACCGGACCGAGCCGCCCGCCGGGCGGCGGCGGTGGTTCAGCGAGCCGTACTTCGGGCGGGCCGCGGGCGGCAGCTCGTCGTAGACGCCGCCGAACATCCGGTGTTCCCAGCGCCACCGGGCACCGCCGGGGTGCGCGGTGAGGCCACCGTTGCTCGTCCTCGTCTCGAACTGCGAACGGTAGACGCCGTCGGTCAGCCAGTGCCGCAGCAGCGGCACGTCCCCCACCAGCCGGTCCGGGTGGAAGTGGATCGTGACGTCGAGGCCCGCCGGCAGCGGCGGCCCGTCGGCGCGGGCTTCCACGTACTCGACCGCTGACTGCCATTCCTGCCCCATGGTATAGGCCGTTATACACAACACGGCGTCGGAAAACCACTGGCTTCACGGCCCGTCCGCCGGTTTGACTGCGGCCATGCGTCTGGCGGAGTTCGGGGTCACGGTGCGGTTCGCGCTGCTGGCCGTGGTGTGGGGTGCGAGTTTCCTGTTCATCAAGGTCGGTCTCGACGGGCTCTCCCCCGGTCAGGTCGCGCTCGCCCGGGTGGCGCTCGGCGCGCTCGCGCTGGCCGGCATCCTGCTGGCGCGCCGGCGGCGGCTGCCCCGCGATCCCATCCTGTGGGCGCACCTCGCGGCCGTGTCGGTGCTGTTGTGCGTGGTGCCGTTCCTGCTGTTCTCGTGGGCGGAGCAGTACATTCCGTCCGGCTTGGCGAGCATCTTCAACGCGACGACGCCGCTGATCACGATGCTGCTGGCGGCCGCGGCGCTGCCGGAGGAGCGGTTCACCCCGCCGCGGGTGCTCGGGCTGCTGCTCGGGTTCCTGGGCGTGCTGACGATCGTCGGGGTGTGGCACGGCATCGACGTGTCCCACCAGCTGACCGCCCAGCTGGCCTGTCTGGGCGCGACGACGTGCTACGGCGCGTGTTTCGTGTACCTGCGCCGGTTCGTTTCACCCCGTGGGACGGATCCGGTGGTCGTCGCGTTCGGGCAGACGGCGTCGGCGACGGTGATCCTGGGCCTGCTGACCCCGGTGATCGCGGCGACGCCGGTGCACCTGAGCCTGCCGGTGGTGGCGAGCATGCTCGCGCTCGGCGTCTTCGGCACGGGGATCGCCTACGCCTGGAACACCCGGATCATCGCGGCCTGGGGCGCGGCCAACGCCTCGGCGGTGACGTACCTGACGCCGGTGGTGGGCGTGCTGCTCGGCGTGCTCGTGCTGGGGGAACCGGTGAGCTGGAACCAGCCGGCCGGCGCGCTGCTGGTGGTGCTGGGCATCCTCGCCGCACACGGGAAGTTGCGCCTGCGCCGCTCAACTTCCGGCGAAGCCGAACTGGTCCGCCGCTAGACACGCCGATGGGGCGGCTGCCGCGGCAGCCGCCCCATCGCGCGTCGGAACTACAGGTACTGACCGGTGTTCGTGGCGGTGTCGATCGCCCGCCCCGAGTCCTGGTTCTTGCCGGTGACGAGCGTGCGGATGTAGACGATCCGCTCGCCCTTCTTGCCGGAGATCCGGGCCCAGTCGTCCGGGTTGGTGGTGTTGGGCAGGTCCTCGTTCTCCGCGAACTCGTCGACGATCGCGTCCAGCAGGTGCTGCACGCGCAGACCCGGCTGCTTGGTCTCCAGGACCGACTTGATCGCCGACTTCTTCGCCCGGTCCACGATGTTCTGGATCATCGCGCCCGAGTTGAAGTCGCGGAAGTACAGGACTTCCTTGTCCCCGTTGGCGTAGGTCACCTCGAGGAACCGGTTCTCGTCGCTCTCCTCGTACATCCGCTCGACCGTGTGCTGGATCATCGCGTCGAACGTCGCCTTGTGGTCCCCGCCGAACTCGGCGAGGTCGTCGGCGTGGATCGGCAGGCCTTCGGCCAGGTACTTGGAGAAGATGTCCTTCGCGCCTTCGGCGTCCGGACGCTCGATCTTGATCTTGACGTCGAGCCGGCCCGGCCGCAGGATCGCCGGGTCGATCATGTCCTCGCGGTTGGAGGCGCCGATGACGATGACGTTCTCCAGGCCTTCGACACCGTCGATCTCCGACAGCAGCTGCGGCACGATCGTGGTCTCCACGTCGGACGACACGCCCGACCCACGGGTCCGGAAGATCGAGTCCATCTCGTCGAAGAACACGATCACCGGGGTGCCCTCGGAGGCCTTCTCCCGCGCCCGCTGGAAGATCAGGCGGATGTGCCGCTCGGTCTCCCCGACGAACTTGTTGAGCAGCTCGGGGCCCTTGATGTTCAGGAAGTAGGACTTCCCGTCCGCCGCGTCGCCGCGGGCCTCGGCCACCTTCTTGGCCAGCGAGTTCGCCACCGCCTTGGCGATGAGCGTCTTGCCGCAGCCCGGCGGGCCGTAGAGCAGGACACCCTTCGGCGGCCGCAGCTGGTACTCCTGGTACAGGTCGGCATGCAGGAACGGCAGCTCGACCGCGTCCCTGATCTGCTCGATCTGCCGGGTGAGGCCACCGATGTCCTCGTAGCGGACGTCGGGCACCTCCTCCAGCACCAGGTCCTCGACCTCCGCCTTCGGCACGCGCTCGTACGCGTAGCCGGCCTTGGAGTCGACCAGCAGCGAGTCGCCCGGCTTGAGCGGCTGTTCGGCCAGCAGGTCGGAGAGCAGGACCACCCGCTCCTCGTCCGCGTGCCCGACCACGAGCGCACGGGGGCTGCCGCCCTCGACGTCCGGGGCGAGCACCTCGCGCAGCGCGCACACCTCACCGGTGCGTTCGAAACCGCCGCCCTCGACCACGGTGAGCGCCTCGTTGAGCCGCAGCGCCTGGCCGCGGCGCAGCGACGAGATCTCGACCGCGGGCGAAACCGACACCCGCATCTTCCGGCCGGCCGTGAAGACGTCCACCGTGTTGTCCTCGTACGCCTCGACGAAGACGCCGTACCCGGACGGTGGCTGGGCCAGCCGGTCGACCTCCTCGCGGAGGGCGAGGAGCTGTCCTCGCGCTTCGCGCAGGGTTTCGACCAGTTTGGTGTTGCGCTCGGTGAGCTGGCTCACCCTTTCCGAGGCCTCGGCGAGCCGCTGTTCGAGAACCCGGTTCTGCCGTGGCGAGTCCGTCAGTTTGCGGCGCAGCAGCGCCACTTCTTCCTCGAGAAAACGGATCTGCCGAGCCTGCTCGTCCGCCGTCGTCCCAGCTCCGGATGTTGCTGAAGGGTCGGCCTCCTCGCGCCGACCTCCGGGAAGGTCATGATGCATCGGGCACCTCCTCGGAGTGCTTTTCATTCCACGGTACCGGCGATCACCGACAAGAAAAGGCCTTTCCGGATCACAAGATCGGCGCGTCGCGGTTTGCCTGCCGCCCCCAGCACGGACATTCCCGCAGCGCAAGCGGCCATTTCGGTGCCGCGGCGCCGGTGTGTCGCGGGTCCGGCCGGGCCGGGATGAAGCAAGCACGTCGGGAGTACCCCGCCCGCGGACGGCCCAACCCCCGCCGGGCGAGCGGGCAATTCCGGCCAGTTCCGCCCTAACCGCGCGGCAGGACGGGCCGGTGGCTAGCATCGGGCGACGCGGTACCGGCCCCGACGGCCGGGCGCTATCGAGGGAACGCTAGGGGGCACCACTCATGACCTACCCGCCGCAGCAACCGGGCGGCTACGGCCAGCAGCCCGGCGGCTACGGGCAGCAGCCCGGGCCGTACGGTCAGCCGCAGCCCGGCGGTTACCCCCAGAGCGGACCCCAGCCGCAGCCCGGCTACGGCGGCACGCAGCAGTACGGCCAGCCCGGCCCCTACGAGGGCGGCACGCAGCAGTTCGGGCAGCCGGGGCCGTACGACGGCGGTTACCCGCCCCAGACCGGCCCTCAGCCCCAGCAGGGCTACCCCCAGTACGGGCAGCAGGACCAGTGGGGCCAGCCGCCGCAGGGCTCTTACGGCGGGTTCGACCAGTACGGCGGCTTCGGCGACGCACCCCCGCCCAAGAAGCGCAAGACCGGCCTGATCGTCGGCATCGCGGTGGCCGCCGTGGTGGTCGTCGGCGGCGGCGTGACCGCCTTCGTCCTCATGAACGGCAAGGACGACCAGACCGCCGCCCCGCCCGCGAGCAGCAGCTCCGCGGCGCCGACGTCGGTGCCCAAGGCGTCGACGCCCAAGCCGAAGACCAGCGCGCCGACCAGCCCGACGTCGAAGCCGAGCAAGCCGGCGGGCGGCCCGGCCCCCGGCGGCAAGGGCAGCTCGCAGGAGCTCTTCGATTCGACGATTTCGGCCTACAACGCGGGTGACGAGAAGGCGCTCGGCGACGTCATCTGCCGCAGCGTCTACGAGGGTTCGACCGGCCAGATCCCGAAGGTGACGGTCAAGCTGACCGGCGACCCGCAGGAGACCGGCGACAAGGCCACCGTCCGCTACTCGGCCACCGACGGCAGCAAGACGAAGGTCGGCACGATGTCGGCGCAGAAGGAATCCGGGCTGTGGTGCCTGTCCAACGTCAGGGCGGACGGCTCGTGAGCACCCGCCTTCGGTGAACCGCGCGCTCGCCGCCGGGCTGGTGCTGCTCGGCGTGGCCGCCGCGGGCGTGGTCCTCGGCCTGCTGCTCGTCGCGCCGTCGGGTGCACCGCCGTCGACCTCGAGCCCGGCACCGCCGCCCCGCCCGTCGGCGCCGGCCGCTCCCGACGAGGCCGACACGGCGGCAGTGGCCGTGCTGGCCCGCGCGATCGTCGACGCCATCGCCCACCACGACTCGGCGGCGTTCGGCAAGCTCACCTGCCGCCCGCAGAGCACCGAGGCGCTGGCGGGCCTGCAGCGCACGTGGGACGCGGCCGGCCCGGTCACGGCGAAGCTGACCGGGCCGCCGGAGCTGCGCGGCGAATCGGCGACGGCGAAGGTGCACGTCGAGGCGGCGGGCGGCGTCAAGGACACGCCGTTCCCGCTGCACAAGGAGAACGGCCGCTGGTGCGTGCCGGGTTAGGCGGGCGGGGTGCACCCGGCGGGCCGGCGGGTGGCCGCGTCGGCGATCGCCGCCCCGGAGGTCAGCCCTTGCCCTTGCTGGGCCGGCGCGACACCCGCGGGGACACGGTGCCGTCGGCCAGGCGCCGCGCGGTGAGCAGGAACGCCGTGTGCGCGACCATCCGGTGGTCCGGGCGCACCGCCAGGCCCACCACGTGCCACGGGCGCATCAGCGTCTCCCACGACTCCGGCTCGGTCCAGCACTGCTGCTCGCGCAGCGACTCCGTGACGCGCGAAAGCTGCGTGACCGTCGCGACGTAGACCGTCAGCACGCCGCCCGGCACCAGGTGGGCGGCCACGTTCGGCAGCTGGTCCCACGGCGCCAGCATGTCCAGCACGACCCGGTCGACTTCGCCCTCGTGCGAGGCCAGGTCGGCGACCGTGAGCGACCAGTTGGCCGGCTTCTCGCCGAAGAACTTGACGACGTTGCGCTCGGCG
Organism: Amycolatopsis vancoresmycina; assembly: GCF_000716785.1. Taxonomy (GTDB): domain Bacteria; phylum Actinomycetota; class Actinomycetes; order Mycobacteriales; family Pseudonocardiaceae; genus Amycolatopsis; species Amycolatopsis vancoresmycina. Next base: position 345,390 of record NZ_JNYY01000001.1, on the reverse strand, counting down.
TGTTCGGCGTGGTCGTCGCGGATCTCGTACGAGTGCACGCGGCCCGCCGGGCCGACCGCGCGCAGCAGCGAGCACGTCAGCGCGCCGGAGCCGGCGCCGGCCTCGAGCACGCGCGCGCCGGGGAAGATGTCACCCCACATGACGATCTGCGCCGCGTCCTTCGGGTAGATCACCTGCGCGCCGCGGGGCATCGAGAGCACGTAGTCGGGCAGGAGCGGGCGCAGCGCGAGGTAGGTCGACCCGCCCGCCGAGGTGACCACCGAGCCCTCGGGCCTGCCGATCAGGTCGTCGTGGGCGAGGGCGCCGCGGTGGGTGTGGTACTCACCGCCGTCGGCCAGGGTCAGGGTGTAGTGCCGCCCCTTCGAGTCGGTCAACTGCACCCGATCACCCGCGCGAAACGGTCCGCTGACCGACAACACTTCCTCCTGTACCCCGAATGGCCGACGACAGATCTTCGCAGGCCGCCCGGGGCCCGGCCTCAGCGGGTGCGGCGGTTCATCGCCGCCCGCAGGTCCTCGCGGCGCAGCACGCCCGCCGGACGGCCCTCGTCGTCGACGACGAGGAACTGCCAGGCGGCGGTTTCGCGGACGCGCTCGATGACGTCTTCGCCCGGCTCCGACGCCAGCAGCACGGTTTCGGCCCGGATCGGCTCGGCCGCCAGTTCGGCCGGCGCGTGCGGCGACGAACCCGCGAGCCGCTCCGCCGCGCCTTCGTCGAGGAGCCCGGCGGCCACCCCGTCGGCGCGGACCAGCACGACCCCCCGGCCGGCCGACGCGGCCAGCGCGTCCGACACCGGGCTTTCGGCGGGCAGCTGCAGCACCGGCCGGACCAGCTCGCCCAGGACGAGGCCCTCCGGCCAGGTGCGGCGCGCCTCGGCGGCCAGCTCGGAGCGGGCGCCGAGGATCACGAACCACGCCGTCACGACGCAGACGCCCAGCCGCAGCCAGCGGTCCGGGCTCGCGGTCGCCAGGCCCCACAGCGCCCAGACGAGCAGCCCCGCGGCGACGACGGCCCCGCCGGCGACCGCGGCCCGCGTGCCCTTCGCGCGGATGCCGGTGACCGCCCAGACACCGGCGCGGACCAGCCTGCCGCCGTCCAGCGGCAGCCCGGGGAGCAGGTTGAACACGCCGACGGCGAGGTTCGCCACCGCGCACTCGCCGATCAGCAGCCAGACCGCGCCGTCCGCGGGCACGGCGAACATCAGCAGGCCGCAGAACCCGCCGAGCAGCAGCGACACGGCGGGCCCGGCCGCGGCGACCAGGCCCTCGTCACCGGGGCGCTTCGGGGTGCGGGCCACTTCGGACAGGCCGCCGAGCAGGAACAGCCGCAGCCGCCGCACCGGGATCCCCAGCCGCAGCGCGACCAGGCAGTGCCCGAGTTCGTGGGCCAGCACCGACAGCCCCAGCAGCAGCGCGAACGCGCCGGCCAGCAGCCACGACGTCCCGGTCGAGGCGTCCGGCAGCAGCCGCCCGACCAGCGGCGCGTACAGCACGACGACGATCAGCGAGCCGACCCACCAGGAGGGTGCGAGCAGCACCGGCACCCCGGCGACCCGGAACAGCACGAGGCCACCGTCCGAGAGGACGGCCTGCCGGGTGCCCCCGGTGCCCTGCTCACTGGTCGCGGCCATGCGGAGAGCCTAGAGCCCCGGGTGTGGGTCCCGGGTGATCCGGCCCCCGATGGGCGACCCCCGTACCCGGACGGTCGGCTCGCGTACCTGGACAGTCGGCTCGGTGCCCGGGTCCGCCGACCGTCCGGGGACGCCAACCGACCCTCTGGGTACGCAAGCCGACCGTCTGAGTACGCGGGCCGACCGTCTGGGTACGGGTCGGGTGGGGTGGCGGGCGTTGCGGTCGCCGGAACTGTCGTACCCCGGCGTTACGCTCTGCCCATGCCCGACGCCGACACTGTCACCACCGACACCCCAGCCGCCGCCGTCGCCACCGAGGTGCGGCGGCGGCCCGCGCTGTCGCCGTCGAGGGCCAGCGACTTCAAGCAGTGCCCGCTGCTCTACCGGTTCCGGGCGGTCGACCGGCTGCCCGAGGTCCCGACGAAGGCCCAGCTGCGCGGCACGCTCGTGCACTCCGTCCTGGAGCGGCTGTTCGCGCTGCCCGCCGCCGAGCGCGTCCCGGCGCAGGCGCGGGAGCTGCTCGGCCCGGCGTGGACCGACCTGTCCGCGGACCGTCCGGAGTGGACCGAGCTGTTCGACGGCGAAAAGCCCGACGACCACGCCGAGTGGCTGCGCTCGGCCGAGAAGCTGCTGGACGCCTACTTCGAACTCGAGGACCCGCGGCGGCTCGAACCCGAGGCCTGCGAGCTGCACGTCGAGATCGAGCTCGGCTCGGGTGTCCTGCTGCGCGGCTACATCGACCGGCTCGACGTCGCCCCGACCGGCGAGATCCGGGTCGTCGACTACAAGACCGGGGCCGCGCCGCGCGAGATCGGCGAGGCCAAGGCGATGTTCCAGATGAAGTTCTACGCCGTGGTGCTGTGGCGGCTGCGCGGGATCGTGCCCCGCCAGCTGAAGCTCATGTACCTCACCGACGGGCAGTCGCTGGCCTACACGCCCGACGAAGCCGAGCTGCTGCGCTTCGAGCGCACCCTGGAAGCCATCTGGCAGGCCATCCTGAAGGCGGGCAAGACCGGCGACTTCCGGGCGAACAAGAGCAAGCTGTGCAACTGGTGCGACCACCAGGCGCACTGCCCCGAATACGGCGGCACCCCACCCGCATACCCCGGCTGGCCGGAGCCCGACGCGGGCGACGAGACACCGCTGGACCGGGCCGACTGATGGCCGACGCCTTCTACGTCCCGCTCGGCGAGGGCCGGTTCTCCGCGACCGCGCACACCGCCGGGCCGTGGACCCCCGACGCCCAGCACTTCGGCCCGCCGTCGGCGTTGCTGGTCCGGGCCCTCGAAACCGTCGAATCCGGCCACCCGGCCGAACTCGCGCGGGTGACGGTGGAGATCCTCGGCCCGGCACCGGTCGCCGAACTCACCGTGCGGGCCCGGGTCGAGCGGCCGGGCCGGTCGGTCGAACTGCTGCAGGCGGAGCTGGCGAGCGCCGAGCGGGTGGTGGCGCGGGCGTCGGCGTGGCGCATCGCGACGTCGGACACGGCGGAGATCGGCACCGACGCCGGTCCCCTGCTGCCCGGGCCCGGCAGCGTCGAAGAGTCGCCGTGGCCGGAGGGCTGGCAGGGCGGCTACCTCGACGCGGTCGAGTGGCGCGCGGTGCGCGGCGGCATGGACGTGCCCGGCCCGGCCGCGGTGTGGGCCCGCCAGCGGGTCCCGCTGGTCGACGGCGAGGAGCCGAGCGGCCTGCAGCGGCTGTTCGCGGTCGCCGACTCCGGCAACGGCGTGTCGAACTACCTCGACCCGCGGCAGTGGTGGTTCATCAACTCCGAACTCACCGTGCACCTGCGGCGGGTGCCGTCGGGCGAGTGGATCGGCCTGGACGCGGTCACGCTGGTCGGCAAGCACGGCATCGGCACGGCGACCAGCATCCTGCACGACGACGGCGGCCCGGTGGCCACCGGCGCGCAGGCGCTGATGGTCCGGCCGCGACAGGCCGGGGGCGGATAGCCACCCACAACGGGCCCGCATCCAATAACCTTCGCGGAACGACCGACTTGAGGAGCGCTCGGGCATGCAGATCACCTCGGTGGTCAACCAGAAAGGCGGGGTCGGCAAGACCTCACTGAGCGTCGGCACCGCGGCCGCACTGGCCGAGCGGGGCCGGCGGGTGCTGCTGGTCGACCTCGACCCGCAGGGCCACGCGACGACCGAGATGCTCGGGTTGTCCGAGGTCGCCGCGGACCAGCCGAGCCTGGCGAAGGCGCTGGCCAAGACGTGGAAGGGCCCGATCGAGGAACTCGTCGTGCCGCACCCGCGCAGCAACCTCGGCAAGGGCGGCGCGCTCGACGTGGTGCCGACGTCGCCGGGGATGTTCGACCTGATCCGCCGGCTGGACTCGTTCCGCGTCCCCGGCTGGCAGCTGGCCCGGGTCATCCAGTTCGCCAACTACGACCACTGCGTCATCGACTGCCCGCCGGCGCTGGACGTGCTGACGAACAACGCGCTGGCGGCGTCGCACGGCATCCTGGTCCCGGTCCAGCCGGACAAGACGAGCATCCGCGCGCTGCGGCTGCTGGCCGACCAGGTCCGGTACGTCGAGCAGACCGTGGGGCGGCAGCCGCTGTCATGGTTCGGCCTGGTGCCGAGCCTGTACCGGCGGCCGATCTCGCACTACGCGGCCGCGGCGCTGCAGGAGATGTACGACTTCGGCATCCCGATGCTGTCGCACCTGCCGCTGGGCGTGGTGATGAACGAGGCGGCGGCCCACGGCGTCCCGGTGACGACGTACGCGCCGGAGACGTTGCAGGCGCTGTCCTTCCGCGAGATCGCCGAGAAGCTCGACAGCCACCTGGCGGAGAACGCGGCCCCGGCGGTGGTCCCGGCCGACGAGGAGTTCGTCTTCGAGGACTTCATCTCGGAGGTCGCGGTGGCCCGCAACGTCAACGACAACGGCGCCCGCAAAGGCCTCTACGACCTGCTGCCCAAGAAACCCAACCGCCCGCGCTGAGTCTCGCCGGCCGAGAAGGTCGCGAATGACTCATTCGGGACGTCCGACGTCCCGAATGAGTCATTCGCGGCAGTACGAGAGCCGCGGTCAGAGGCGGCAGGAGCGGATGTCGGAGGCCAGGATCGCCTTGGCGCCGACCTCGGCCAGCTCGTCCATGATGAGGTTGACCTTCTTGCGCGACACCATCGCGCGCACCGCCACCCAGTCCTCGTCGGCCAGCGGGGCGACCGTCGGCGACTCCAGGCCCGGCGTGATCGCGATCGCGCGCTCCACCAGCGTCCGCGGGCAGTCGTAGTCCAGCATCATGTACTGCTGCGCGAACACGACCCCGCGCAGGCGCGCGGCCAGCTGCGTCTTCGCCTTGCTCTCCTCGGTCCCGCGGCGCTGCAGCAGCACGGCTTCCGACACGCAGATCGGGTCGCCGAAGGCCACCAGGTTGTTCTGCCGCAGCGACCGGCCCGACTCGACGACGTCCGCGATCGCGTCCGCCACGCCGAGCTGGATCGAGATCTCCACCGCGCCGTCGAGGCGGATCACTTCGGCCTCGACGCCGTGGCGGGCGAGGTCGTCGCGGACCAGCCGCGGGTACGACGTCGCCAGCCGCTTGCCGTGCAGGTCCGCCGGCTTCCAGTCCCGGCCCGCCGGGGCGGCGTAGCGGAACGTCGAGCCGCCGAAGCCGAGCGCCTGGACCTCCTCCACCGGGGCCCCTGAGTCGAGCGCGAGGTCCCGGCCGGTGATGCCGAGGTCGAGCTCGCCGGAGCCGACGTAGATCGCGATGTCCTTGGGCCGCAGGAAGAAGAACTCGACCTCGTTGACCGGGTCGAGCACGGTCAGGTCGCGCTGCTCATGCCGCTTGCGGTAGCCCGCCTCGCCGAGCATCTCCGTCGCCGCGGCGGCGAGGGCTCCCTTGTTCGGCACGGCAACACGCAGCATTTCGCTTCTCTCCTCGTGGTTGGAGCGGCCCGTCACAGGTAGCGGTAGACGTCCTCGGCCGACAGGCCGCGGCCGAGCATCAGCACCTGCACCCGGTACAGCAGCTGGGAGATCTCCTCGGCGAGGCGCTCGTCGGACTCGTGTTCGGCGGCGATCCACACCTCGCCGGCTTCCTCGAGCACCTTCTTGCCCTGGGCGTGCACCCCGGCATCGAGGGCGGCGACGGTGCCGGACCCGTCGGGACGGGTACGCGCGCGCTCGGCAAGCTCCGCGAACAGCTCATCGAAGGTCTTCACGGTGCGGAATCCTTCCATCCCGGGGCCCGCGGCGCCGCCCCGGCCCGCCGGGGGTGCTGCCCATCTCACACTGCCGTGGACGCCGCCTCCCACCAGCTGGGATCAGAACAGGGCGCCCTGCTCGAAGTCCAGCAGGTACCGCTTGCGCTCGAGGCCGCCGCCGTAGCCGGTGAGCGAGCCGTTCGAGCCGACCACCCGGTGGCACGGGACGATGATGCCGATCGGGTTCTTGCCGTTGGCCAGGCCGACCGCCCGCGACGCCGCGGGCTTGCCGAGCCGGTCGGCGAGCTGGCCGTAGGAGATCGTCGTGCCGTAGGGGATCTTGCGCAGCTCCGCCCAGACGAGCTGCTGGAACGGCGTGCCGGCGAAGGCCAGGGGCAGGTCGAACTCGTGGCGCTGGCCGGCGAAGTACTCCTTCAACTCGGTTTCGGCGCGGGCGAAGATGTCCGCGCCCGCGTCCGCCGAGCCGAAGGTCAGCTCGTGCGGGCGGTGGCGCTGGTCGACCATGTAGAGGCCGCAGAGCGCGCCGCCCTCGGCGACCAGCGTCAGCGGGCCGAACGGGCTGTCGACGACGGTGTGGCTGCGCATGGGTTCTCCTGCCGGGTTCATGCCGCGGGCATCCGGTTGATCGCGTGGTCTCCGGTGGCCCACAGGTGCTGGGTGGCGTAGGCGCGCCAGGGGCGCCAGGCGGCGGACCGGGCGACGACGGCGGCCTGGCCGCCGAGGCCGAGGGTTTCCGCCGCGTACTTGATGCCGAGGTCGGTGGGGAGGAAGGCGTCGGGGTCGCCGAGCGCCCGCATCGCGATGCTTTCGACCGTCCACGGCCCGAAGCCGGGCAACGCGGTCAGGGCGGCCCGCGCCGCTTCCCAGTCGCTGCCCGCGCTGAGGTCCAGACCGTCGGTCAGCGCCGAGACCAGCGCGAGCAGCGTGCGACGGCGGGTGCGCGGCATGGCCAGGGTCTCGGGGTCCAGCGAGGCCAGCGCCGACGGGGAGGGGAACAGGTGGGTCAGGCCGCCTTCGGGGTCCTCGACCGGCTCGCCGTGCGCGACGACGAGCCGGGCCGCGTGGGTCCGCGCCGCCGCCGTCGAGACCTGCTGGCCCAGCACGGCCCGCACGGCGAACTCGGCGCCGTCGACGGTGCGCGGGACCCGGCGGCCGGGTGCGGCCGCGACGAGCGGGGCGAGCAGCGGGTCGGTGGCGAGCTGGTCGTCGACGGCGACCGGGTCGGCGTCGAGGTCCAGCAGGCGGCGGCAGCGGCTGGTCGCGGTGGGCAGGTCGCGGAGGTCGGTGAGGGTGAGCCGGCAGGCGATGTGGCCGTCCTCCGGGCGCAGCGCGACGACGCCGTGGCCGTGGGGCAGCCGCAGCGTCCGGCGGTAGGCGCCGTCCCGCCACTCCTCCACGCCGGGCACGCCGGTCGCGGCCAGGTGCCCGAAGAGGTTGTCCGGGCACAGCGGCTTCCGGTACGGCAGCCGCAGGACGAGCGCGCCGGCCGCGGCCTGCGGGACGTTCTTCGCGCGCTGCCGCAGTTCGGTCGGCGAAAGCGCGAACACCTCGCGGACGGTGTCGTTGAACGTCCGGATGCTGCCGAACCCGGCGGCCAGCGCCAGTTCGGTCATCGGCAGCTGGGTCGTCTCGATCAGGGTGCGCGCGGTCTGCGCGCGCTGGGCCCGCGCCAGCGCCAGGGGGCCCGCGCCGAGCTCGGCGAACACCTGGCGTTCGACCTGCCGGACGCTGTAGCCGAGCCGGGCGGCCAGGCCGCGGACGCCTTCGGTGTCGACGACGCCGTCGGCGATCAGCCGCATCGCCCGCGCCACCAGGTCGGCGCGCTCGTTCCACAGCGGCGAGCCGGGGCTCGCGTCGGGACGGCAGCGCTTGCAGGCCCGGAACCCGGCCTGCTGGGCGGCCGCGGCGCTCGGGTGGAAGCTCATGTTCTGCCGCTTGGGCGGCACCACCGGGCAGCTGGGCCGGCAGTAGATCCGGGTGGTCAGGACCGCGCAGTAGAACCACCCGTCGAACCGGGCGTCCTTCGCCTGCACGGCCCGTACGCACCGCTCGAAGTCCTCATGCACCGCACCAGCATCGCGGACGCGGGCGATCCCCGGCTAGCGGAAAAGCGACATGGTCGTGGTCAGCCGAGCAGGGCCGCCAGCGCCGGCACGTCGATGCCCACCAGGGAGTCGCGGAACACCCGCCGCTCCCCCGGTTCGACCGGGACGTCGTTCGGGATCACCAGCACCGTGCAGCCCGCCGCGACCGCGGACGCGGTGCCCGGCGGCGAGTCTTCGACCGCGACACAGCGCGCGGGGTCGACGCCGAGCAGCTCGGCCGCCTTGAGGTACGGGCGCGGGAGCGGCTTGTTCAGGCCTTCGACTTCGTCGCCGCACACGGTGACGTCGAAGAAGTCCCGGCCGATCGTGTTCAGCGCGAGCTCGGTCAGGTCGCGTTCGGTGGAGGTGACCAGCGCCGAGCGCAGGCCCGCTTCGCGCACCGCCGTCAACGCTTCGCGCGCGCCGGGGCGCCACGGCAGCTCGTCGTCGAACAACCCGGCCGTGCGGCGGCGGATCTCCGCGCCGGTCGACGCGATCGACTCGGGGGTCACCGGACGGCCGACCACTTCCAGGAGGTACGCCGACGTGTCGTCCATGTTGGACCCGACGAGCGTCATCCGCTGCTGTTCGGAGAGCTTCCCGCCGAGCCACTCCGCCGTCTCGTAGAGGGCGACGTCCCACAGCTTCTCGGAATCGACCAGCGTGCCGTCCATGTCCCACAACACGGCGTCGAGACCGTCCACAGTGGATCTACCTCCAGGATCAGGTGTTGAAGTACTTGGCTTCCGGGTGGTGGCAGACGATCGCGTCGGTCGACTGCTCGGGGTGCAGCTGGTACTCCTCCGACAGCTTCACGCCGATCCGGCCCGGTTCGAGGAGGGCGACGATCTTCGCCCGGTCTTCGAGGTCGGGACAGGCGCCATAGCCCAGGGAGAACCGTGCCCCACGGTAGCCGAGCTTGAAGAAGTCCTCGACGTCGTCGGGGTCCTCTGAGGCGACCGCCACACCGCCGGGGAAGGTCAGCTCCTGCCGGATGCGGCAGTGCCAGTACTCGGCGAGCGCCTCGGTCAGCTGGACGCCGAGGCCGTGGACCTCGAGGTAGTCGCGGTAGGCGTTGGCGGCGAACAGCTCGTTGGCGTAGTCGGCGATCGGCTGCCCCATGGTAACCACGGTGAACGGCACCACGTCGACCTCGCCGGACTCCCGCGGCCGGTAGAAGTCGGCGAGGCAGAGCCGCCGGTCGCGGCGCTGCCGCGGGAAGGTGAAGCGCAGCCGCTCCGGCGCGTCCGGCTCGGGCTCGGTCAGCACGACCAGGTCGTCGCCCTCGGCGACGCACGGGAAGTAGCCGTAGACGACGGCCGCGTGGGCCAGGACACCGTCGGCGGTCAGCCGGTCGAGCCAGTACCGCAGCCGCGGCCGGCCTTCGGATTCGACGAGTTCCCCGTACGTCGGCCCGGCGCCGCCGCGGGCGCCCTTGAGGCCCCACTGGCCCATGAACGTGGCGCGCTCGTCGAGCATGGCGGCGTAGTCGGCGAGGGCGACGCCCTTGACCACCCGCGAACCCCAGAACGGCGGGGACGGCAGCGGCACGTCGGTGGCGACGTCCGAGCGGGCGGGCGGCGGCCCTTCGAGGGCTTCCTCGTCCGCCTTGCGGGCTTTCCGCGCTTCCGCGATCCGCAGTGAGCGTTCGCGGCGTTCCTTGCGCTCCTGGCGCTTCTGCTCCGCATCGGCGTCGACCAGCGGCGATTCGCCGCGTTTGGCGGCCATGATCGCGTCCATCAGCCGCAGCCCCTCGAACGCGTCCCGTGCGTAGCGGACATCGCCCAGGTACAGCTCGGTGAGGTCGTTCTCCACATAGGACCGGGTGAGCGCCGCGCCGCCGAGCAGCACCGGCCAGCGCGCGGAGACCCCCCGGGAGTTCATCTCCTGGAGGTTCTCCTTCATGATCACCGTGGACTTGACCAGCAGCCCGGACATCCCGATCGCGTCGGCGGCGTGCTCGTCGGCCGCGTCGAGGATGGTCGTGATCGGCTGTTTGATGCCGAGGTTGACCACCTCGTAGCCGTTGTTGGACAGGATGATGTCGACGAGGTTCTTGCCGATGTCGTGGACGTCGCCGCGCACGGTGGCCAGCACGATCCGGCCCTTGCCCGAGTCGTCGCCCTTCTCCATGTGCGGTTCGAGGTGGGCGACGGCCGCCTTCATCACCTCGGCGGACTGCAGCACGAACGGCAGCTGCATCTGCCCGGACCCGAACAGCTCGCCGACGGTCTTCATGCCCGACAGCAACGTGTCGTTGATGATCTGCAGGGCGGGCCGCTGCTCCAGGGCCGCGTCGAGGTCGTCGGTGAGGCCGTTCCGTTCGCCGTCGACGATCCGGCGTTCGAGGCGTTCGAACAGCGGCAGCGCGGCCAGCTCTTCGGCGCGGGACGCCTTGGACGAGGCCGCGCTGACGCCCTCGAACAGCGCCATCAGCTCCTGCAGCGGGTCGTAGCCCTCGCGACGCCGGTCGTAGACGAGGTCGAGGGCGACCGCGCGCTGGTCGTCCGGGATGCGCGCCATCGGCAGGATCTTCGACGCGTGCACGATCGCGGTGTCGAGCCCGGCTTGGACGCACTCGTGCAGGAACACCGAGTTGAGCACCTGCCGCGCCGCCGGGTTGAGCCCGAAGGAGATGTTCGACAACCCGAGGGTGGTCTGGACCTCGGGGTGCCGGCGTTTGATCTCGCGGATGGCCTCGATCGTTTCGATGCCGTCGCGGCGGGACTCCTCCTGGCCGGTCGCGATGGTGAAGGTCAGGGCGTCGACGATGACGTCGGCGGTGCGCAGGCCCCAGTTCCCGGTGATGTCCTCGATGAGCCGGGTGGCGATGTCGGCCTTCTTCTGCGCGGTGCGCGCCTGGCCTTCTTCGTCGATGGTCAGGGCGACGACGGCGGCACCGTATTCGCTGACCAGTTCCATGACCTGGGTGAACCGGGATTCCGGGCCGTCGCCGTCCTCGTAGTTGACGGAGTTGACCGCGCACCGGCCGCCGAGCCGTTCCAGCCCGGCGCGCAGGACGGCGACCTCGGTGGAGTCGAGCATGATCGGCAGGGTGGACGCGGTGGCCAGGCGCCCGGCCAGCTCGGCCATGTCCGCGGTGCCGTCGCGGCCGACGTAGTCGACGCACAGGTCCAGCAGGTGGGCGCCGTCTCGGGTCTGTTCGCGGGCGATCTCGACGCAGTCGTCCCAGCGGCCTTCGAGCATCGCGGTGCGGAACGCCTTCGAGCCGTTGGCGTTGGTCCGCTCGCCGATCATCAGCACACTGGCGTCCTGCTTGAACGGGACCGCCTGGTACAGCGACGACACGCCGGGCTCGGGCCGCGGCCGCCGGGGCACCGGCGGCGTGCCGGCGACGGCCGCGGCGAGCTGCCGGATGTGCTCGTCGGTCGTGCCGCAGCAGCCGCCGACCAGGCCGACGCCGAACTCGCGGACGAACCCGGTCAGCGCCTCGACCAGCGCTTCCGGGCCGAGCGGGTAGACCGCACCGTCCGGGCCGAGTTCGGGCAGCCCGGCGTTCGGCATCACCGACAGCGGCACCCGGGCGTGCTTGGCCAGCTGCCGCAGGTGCTCGCTCATCTCGGCCGGCCCGGTGGCGCAGTTGAGCCCGATGACGTCGATGCCGAGCGGCTCCAGCGCGGCCAGCGCGGCGCCGACCTCGGTACCGAGCAGCATCGTGCCGGTCGTTTCGACGGTGATCGAAGCGAGGATCGGCACGCGCCTGCCCTCGGCGGCCATCGCCCGCTTCGCGCCGATGATCGACGCCTTCGTCTGCAGGATGTCCTGGGTGGTCTCGACGATCACCGCGTCGACACCGCCGGCCAGCAGGCCGCGGACCTCCTCGCGGTAGGCGTCACGCAACGTGGTGAACGGCGCGTGGCCGAGCGTCGGCAGCTTCGTGCCGGGGCCGACCGAGCCGAGCACGAACCGCGGGCGGTCCGGCGTCGCGAACTCGTCGGCGGTCTCGCGGGCCAGCCGGGCGCCGGCCTCGGCGAGCTCGAAGATCCGCCCGGTGATGTCGTACTCGGCGAAGTTGGCGAAATTGGCCCCGAAAGTGTTGGTCTCGACGGCGTCCGCGCCCGCCTCCAGGTACCCCCGGTGCACCGAGCGGACCACGTCCGGCCGGGTGACGTTGAGGATCTCGTTGCAGCCTTCGAGACCGGCGAAGTCGTCCAGGCTGAGGTCGTGGGCCTGCAGGGCGGTGCCCATCGCCCCGTCGGCCACCAGGACGCGGGACTGCAGGGCGAGCAGGAACGGTGACGACAGGCGGTCGGACATGCTGAACAGCGTAAGGCCGGTGGTCGTAGGCTGGTCCGGTGAGTGAGCCCGTCGACGAGACCCCGCGGCCGCCCGGCGACCGCACCGAACCCACCCGGCCGCTGATGGTCGTCGCCTTCGAAGGCTGGAACGACGCCGGTGACGCGGCGAGCCGGGCGGTCGAGCACCTGCAGCTGAACTGGGACGCCACCCCGCTGGCGGAACTGGAGCCCGACGACTACTACGACTTCCAGGTCAGCCGCCCGACCGTCCGGATGGTGGACGGTGTCACTCGCCGGGTGGACTGGCCGACCACGACGCTGTCGGTGTGCCGCCCGGACGGCTTCGACCGGGACGTCGTCCTCGTGCAGGGTCCCGAGCCGAACATGCGCTGGCGCGCCTTCTGCGCCGAGCTGCTGGACCACATCAAGCAGCTGGACGTCGCCACCGTGGTGACGCTGGGTGCGCTGCTCGCCGACACGGCCCACACCCGGCCGGTCCCGGTCACCGGGACGGCCTACGACAAGGACACCGCGTCGCTCTACGGGCTCGACCTGAACAACTACCAGGGCCCGACCGGCATCGTCGGGATCCTGCAGGACTACTGCGTGCAGGCGGGCATCCCGGCCGTGTCGATCTGGGCCGCGGTGCCGCACTACGTGTCGCACCCGCCGTCCCCGAAGGCGACGCTGGCGCTGCTGCACAAGCTGGAGGACATCCTCGACGTCGAGATCCCGCTGGGTGCGCTGCCGGAGCAGGCCGAGGAGTGGCAGCGCACGGTCACCGAGATGGCCGACGAGGACGAGGAGATCAGCGAGTACGTCCGCAGCCTCGAGGAGCGCGGGGACGCCCAGACCGAGGTCGCGGAGCAGGACGTCAGCGGCGACAAGATCGCCGCGGAGTTCGAGCGCTACCTGCGCCGCCGCGGCCGCGGCGGCGGGCAGGAAGGCTTCGGCCTGCGCTGAGTCGTTTCACCTGCTGAGTCACTTCTTCCAGCTGGTGGCGAACGCCCGGGCGGGGTTCGCCACCAGCATGGCGGTGACGACGTCGCCGCCGAGCTGCTTGGTCAGCCGCGGTGCGAGCGTGGTGAGCAGGTAGGACGCGCCCGGCTGCCACCGGGCCGCGGCCGTCGTGGTGTCGCCGCCGAGCAGGATCTGCCCGCCGTGCCCGGCCTCGACGAGCGCTTCGAGACCGTCGAAGAGCCGCCAGTCCGTGGCGTGGTTGGCCCGCGACGGGCCGTCGAAGCCGAGGAAGACGCCGGTTTCGGCGATCTCCCGCTGCAGCGGCGCGTCCGGGTTCCGGTTCAGGTGCCCGAGGATCACCTTTTCGGGTGAAACATCCAGCTTTCCGCAGAGCAGCTCGACCGTCTCCAGGGCCGCCGTGCCGAGTTCGAGGTGCACGGCGATCGGTGCCCCGGTCTCCTCGTGGGCGACCGCGGCGGCGGTCATCGTCAGCCGGGCGTGGGAGTCGATCGCGTGGAAGGCGCCGGCCACCTTGACCAGCCCGGCCCGCGGGCCGCTGCGCGGCTCGTCGGGCAGGTCGGCCGGCTGGGTGCCCTCGGTCAGATCGGCGACGAACTCCTGCACCAGGCCGTCGACGACGCGGCCGAGGATCGCCGGGGGGTAGTGCTCGGCGCGGTGCAGGCCGGTGGCCGCGACCACGTGCACCCCGATCTCCTCCGCCATCCAGGCCAGCTCGCGGGTCCGCCGGGTCAGGCCGTACGGCGTCCACTGGACGAGCGCTTGGCCGCCGCGGGTCTTGAACTCGAGGAGCGCGTGGGCCGCCTCGGTCGGATCGTCCAGTTCCTGGCCGGGCAGCAGCTTGGAGGCGAAGAAGAGGTGGTCGTGCGAGTTCGTCACGCCCAGTTCGGCCGGATCGATGTCGCCCAGCACCGTGCGGACCTTGGGTTCCCCAGTCACGACGGCGAGTGTAACGCCTCAACCGTTACGATGGCGAGGTGTCCGAAGACTTCCGCCTCGACATGGGCGCACCCTGGCTGAACCTGCTGGCCACGCGTGGCCGCCACTTCGGTGCGCAGCCCGTCGAGCGGATCCCGGATGTGGAGCGGCTGCGGGAGTGGCTGACCGCGGCCGAGCTGACCCCGCTGAGCCCGGTCACGCACGCCGACCTGCGGGCGGCCCACCACCTGCGCGAGGTCCTGCGCGAACTCGCGCTGGGCGCGATCGACGGCGTTCCACCGAAAGCCGATCAGGTGAGCCCGCTGGCGCCCTTCCTCAAGGCCGAGCCGGTGCACCTCGCCGCGCTCGACCGGCTGCACCGCAGCGCGCCCGCGACCACCGCCGACGCACTCAGCCGGCTGGCGCACCAGGCCGCGGACTGGCTCACCGGCCCCCTGCGGCACGACCTGCGGGCGTGTCCCGAGCAGGACTGCCGCGGGGTGTTCGCCGACCCGGGCGGGCGGCGGCGGTGGTGTCCCTCCCCCGCGTGCGCGAGCCGCGGCCGGGTCCGGGCGCTCCGGGAGCGGCGGCGCGGCGGATCATGACGGCCAGAGGATCCGGCGCATCGGCACCGCGCCCCGCGCCCGCTTCCGCCACTCGCGCGGGTAGCCCAGCGAGACCTCCTCGAACCGGACCCCGTCGGCCTCCGTGCTGCGCGGGATGTGCAGGTGCCCGTACACGGCGATCTCCGCGCGGTAGCGGACGTGCCAGTCCTCGGTCTTCGTCGTGCCGCACCACAGCGCGAACTCCGGCCAGTACAGCGGTGCCGTCGGGTGGCGGTGCAGGGGCCAGTGGGACATCAGGATCGTGCCGTGGTCCTCGGGGATCGCGTCGAGGCGTTCGGTGCTGAGCTTCAGCCGGGCCTCGCACCACGCCTGGCGGCTGGGGTACGGGTCCGGGTAGAGGAAGTACTCGTCGGTGCAGACCACGCCGGCCTCGCGGGCCTGGCGCAGGGCCTCCTCCAGGGACTGGCCTTCCGCTTCCGGCGTCCGCCAGCTGTAGTCGTAGAGCAGGAACAGCGGCGCGATCGTCAGCGGCCGGGAGCCGTGGCGCCAGACCGGGAACTCGTCTTCCGGCGTCAGGACGTCGATCTCGCGGCACTGCTCGACCAGGTATTCGTACCGAGCCTGGCCCCGCAGCTGGCAGTCGTCGTTCTTCGTCGTCCACAGCTCGTGGTTGCCCGGCACCCAGACGACCTTCGCGAACCGGCTGCGCAGGGTCTTCAGCGTCCCGATGGTGGCTTCGGCGAGCTCGGCGACGTCGCCGGCGACGAGCAGCCAGTCTTCGGGGGTTTCCGGGACGACCGAGTCGAGGATCGGGCCGTTGCCCTCGTGGGTCACGTGGAGGTCGCTGGTGGCGAAGAGGTGCGGCACCCCTCCACCGTAACCACCGCGGCCGGGGAAGCTACGCGAAACCTGCCTTTCCGGAACACCATCAGCGCACCGGCGAGGACGTAGACCCCGGCTTGGACGTTCAGCAGCACGGCGGGCCCGGTCGTCGCCACCAGGGCCCCGGCCAGCAGCGCCCCGGCCGTCGTGCCCAGGGCGATCAGCGCGAACGTCGTGCTCAGCACCCGCCCGGCGCGCTCCGGGGCGACCGCGATCTGGATCTCCGACAGCACCCCGGCGCCCACGGCCACCCCCGGCGCGCCGACCACGACGAACAGCCCGGCGTACACCCCCAGCGCCGTCGTGACCGGGGAGAGGTTCCAGATCACCGCGGACACCAGCCCCAGCGCGAGCGCGCCCCAGCCGAGCAGCGCGGCGGGCGCGGCCCGCCGCGCCACGGTGGCCAGGGCGAACCCGGCGGCCAGCCCGCCGAGCGCCTGCACGCCCCGCAGCAGGCCCGCGTCGGCTTCGCTGCCGCCGAGCACGTCCAGGACGTATACCACGAACAGCACCAGGAACATGCCCTGCGCCAGGGAGGTGAACACCAGCGCGACCCCGGTGCGCCGCAGGCGCCGGTTGTGCGTCAGCTCGCGCAGGCCGTCCAGCCAGGCCCGCACCACCGGTTCCCGCACGGCTGCCGGCGCCGGCGCGGCGATCCGGCGGAACGGCTTGGCCAGCAACGCGGCCGCCACCGCGAGGACGGCCAGGTAGCCGGTGATCACGTCGGCGAGCCCACCGAACCCCAGGAGGGCGCCGCCGGCCCAGCCACCCGCCAAGCGGGCGACGCTGCCGTTCACGCTCATCAGCCCGTTCGCCGCGGTCACTTCCGCGACGCCGACGAGCTCCGGGACGAGCGCGTTGCGCGCGGGTTCGAACACCGAGGCCAGCGCCGCCTGTGCGGCCATCACCGCGTACACCACGGGGACGCCGGGTTCGGCCAGCAGCGGCAGCGCCACGGCGGCCAGGCCGAGGCAGACGCCGAAGAGCACCGCGCGGCGGTTCCACCGGTCGGCGACGACCCCGGCGACCGGGCTCAGCAGCACCGCGGGCAGCAGGCCGAGCACGATGCTCAGGGCCGTCGTGGCGGCGGAGCCGGTGCGCTGGAAGACGTAGACCGGCAACGCGACCTGCAGCATCCACTCGGCCGTTTCGCCGAAGAACGCGGCCACCCACAACCGCGCGAACGCGGGCACCCCCAGCAGCTGCTTCACGCCTCCGCCTTCCCCGAGTGTTCGATGCGCGGGAACGCCCGCAGGCCGACGTGCACCGGGCGGGCGCCGTCGGGGGCATCGGTGCGGATCGCGCCGACGTACGGCCGGACCAGGGCGTCGATCGCCTCGGTCAGGCGAGTCAGCTCCGCCGGCGTGACGCGCAGCGCGTACGTGGTCAGCCCGGCCGCGGCGCGCCAGGCCGGGTCGAGGTCGTCGAGGGAATCGAGGTAGCGCTGGGTCAGCTCCTGCTCGTGGGTCAGCTGCGCGCCGACCACGCCCAGCTGCGCGGCCCGGTGCGCCGGGTCGTCGGCCGGCTCCCCCATCTCCAGGCCGACCTGCCGGGCGCGCCACGGCCGTTCGCGGCCGTCCTCGCCCTCGGCCCGCTCGACCAGGCCGTACTGCGCGAGCTGCCGCAGGTGCCAGCTGCAGTTGGACGCCGTCGAGCCGACCGCCTCGGCGCACTCGCTCGCGGTGCGCGGGCCGACCGCGGTCAAGTGGTTCAGCAGCGCGGACCGCAGCGGGTGCGCCAGCGCGCGCAGCAGCTCGACGTCTTCGATCCGCTTGCGCGGTGGCAGCCCGGCCATCGGTCGTCCTATCTGAAAGAGTTATTTCGAAAGATCTCTTTCAGAGTTGGTCCCGCCTGCGGGTTTGTCAACCGGCTTCGCTATCGTTCGCGGGGCAGTGACTGCACCGAGCAGTGACTGTGTCGTCACAGACCTTGGATGGACGTTGCCCGACCAGCGCGAACTCGCCACCGCCGCCGCCCTCGCCCTCCCCCGCTTCGTGGGGTCGACCGCGCTCTTCCACGCCGCGGTCGCCGAGCGGATGGCCGTCACCCCGACCGAGCTGCACTGCCTGCACCTGCTCCACGGCGGCGTCAGCGACTCCCCGTCCGAGCTCGCCCGGCTCCTCGGGATGAGCACGGGCGCGTTCACCCGCCTGCTCGACCGGATGGAACGGCACCGGCTCGCCGAGCGCGCGCCCGATCCGGCGGACCGCCGCCGGCTCGTCGTCCGGCCGCTGCCCGACCGGATGGCCGAGCTCGCCGAGCTCTACGCGCCGATGGCCCGGTTCGTCGGCGAGCGCCTGGCCCGGTTCGACCGCCGTCAGCTGACCGCCCTGCTGGAGTTCCTCACCGACGGCACGGCGGCGGCCGAACGGTCGACGGACGAGCTGCCGGATGTGACCCAGGCCATAACCCGTTGACTAACTCTACTGATGTTGCGTTAACCTGGGTCCACTATGAGGAACTGAACCGCGCCCATCCCGCCTGAGGCGGCACCGGTCGAGCCGACGCTCCCGCGTGCCACGACGCCCGGCCGGGATCCCGCTTTCTCTCCCCCAGGGCCCGGTGATCACCCATGTCTCCCGTTTTTCCGTTGCAGGCCAAGGACGTCGTCTTCGGCTACGGCACCCGCATCGTCCTCGACGGCGTCTCGCTGACCGCGTCGGCCGGGCAGCGGCTCGGCCTCGTCGGCGAGAACGGCACCGGCAAGTCCACCCTGCTGCGCCTGCTCGCCGGGCTCGAAGAACCCCGCGCCGGCGAGGTGCTGCGCGGCCCGGACGTCGGGTTCCTGCTGCAGGAACTGCCCTTCGGCATGGACGCCACGTTCTCCGACGTCCTCGACGACGCCCTCGCCGAGATCCGCGTCGCCGCCACCCGGCTCGACGAGCTGACCGCGGCCATGACCGACCGGCCCGACGACGCGACCGTGCTCGAGGAGTACGGCCGCGTCCTGGAATGGGCGCAGGCCCACGACCTGTGGGACGCCGACCGCCGCGCGAAGCTCGTCTGCGACGGGCTCGGCCTCGGCGGCGTCGCACCGGATCGGCGGCTCGGCACGCTGTCGGGCGGGCAGCGGTCGCGGCTCGGCCTGGCCGCGCTGCTGGTCCGGCAGCCGGAGACGCTGCTGCTGGACGAGCCGACCAACCACCTCGACGACGCCGCGATGGCGTTCCTGGAACGCCACCTCACCGAGCTGACCGGGATCGTGGTGCTGTCCTCGCACGACCGGGTGTTCCTCGACGCCGTCTGCACCGACATCGTCGACCTCGACCCGGCGGCGGCCGACCGGCAGGCCGGTGGCGCGGTCCGCTACGGCGGCAGCTACACCGACTACCTCGGCCACAAGAAGGCCGAGCGAGCGCGGTGGGAACAGCGGTACGCCGAAGAGCAGGAGGAGCTGAAGGAGCTGCGGGAGACCGTCGCGGTCACCGCGCGCAACGTCGCCTACGGCCGCGGCCCGCGTGACAACGACAAGTTCATCCACCACTTCAAGGGCGCCCGCGTCCAGAAGACGATCTCGCGGCGGGTGCGCGACGCCGAGCAGCGGCTGGAGAACCTGGAACGCGACCAGGTGCGCAAACCCCCGGCGCCGCTGCGGTTCCGGGCCGAGCTCACCGGCCGGGCGGCCGGGGAGGGCCCGGCGATCTCGGTGCGTGCCCTCGAAGTGCCGGGGCGGCTCGCGCTGCCGCGGCTGGACGTCGACGGTTCGGCGCGGTTGCTCGTCACCGGCGGGAACGGCGCCGGGAAGTCGACGCTGCTGTCGGTGCTGGCCGGCCGGCTGACGCCGTCCACCGGGGCCGTCCACTTCGGACACGGCGTGCGGGTCGGCCTGCTGGAGCAGGACGTCGTGTTCACCGAACCGGACCGGAACGCGGCCCGGGTGTACCGGGACGCGCTCGGCGAGGAGGCTCCCCCGCTGAGTCAGCTGGGCCTGCTGGCGTCGCGGGATCTGCGGCAGCCGGTCGGGGCGCTCTCGGTCGGCCAGCGGCGGCGGCTGGCGCTGGCGATCCTGCTGGCCGAACCGCCGGACGTGCTCCTGCTGGACGAGCCGACGAACCACATTTCGCTGACCTTGGCGGAAGAACTGTTCGCGGCACTGGAGACGGCGCCGGGCGCGGTCGTCATCGCGTCCCACGACCGGTGGCTGCGCCGGGACTGGTCCGGTGACCACCTGGAGCTGGCCGATGGCCGGCCCGTCGCAGTGTAGGCCGTTATACACCGGTGAGGGCCGCCCGTTCCCGGGAAAGGGCGGCCCTCGACCGTTAGAGGGTGATGCCGAGGAGGGCGTCGACGGCGTCGCGGATCAGGCCGGGGGCCGTCGGGTCGGTGCCGTCGCGGCGGAGGGCCTCGTTCGCCCACGCGTCGATCGCCGCCAGGGCCTTCGGCGTGTCGAGGTCGTCGGACAGGTGATCGCGCAGCCGGGTGACCGTGTCCTCCGCCGCCGGGCCGGTCGCCAGGGAGACGGCTTCGCGCCAGCGCGCGAGCCGGGCTTCGGCGTCCGCGAGCAGCCGGTCGGTCCACGGCCGGTCTTCGCGGTAGTGGCCGGAGAACAGCGCCAGCCGGATCGCACCCGGGTCGACCTGGTCGGCGCGCAGCCGCGAGACGAACACGAGGTTCCCGCGCGACTTCGACATCTTCTCGCCGTCGAGGCCGATCATCCCGGCGTGCACGTAGTGGCGGGCGAACGGGCCGTCCTTGGCGACGGCTTCGGCGTGCGCCGCGCTGTACTCGTGGTGCGGGAAGATCAGGTCCGAGCCGCCGCCCTGGAGGTCGAAGCCGAGGCCCAGCCGGTTGACCGCGATCGCGCTGCACTCGATGTGCCAGCCCGGGCGGCCGGCGCCGAGCTCGGACTCCCACGACGGCTCGCCCTCGCGGGCCACGCGCCACAGCAGCGCGTCCAGCGGGTGGCGCTTGCCGGCGCGGTCGGGGTCGCCGCCGCGCTCGGCGAAGAACTTCCGCATGGTCGGCTCGTCGTAGTTCGACTCGTAACCGAACTTGCCGGTCGCGGTGTGGTCGAAGTAGACGTCGGGGAACTCCGGGTCGTCCGCGCGGTAGGCGGCGCCGTTGGCCAGCAGCTTCGCGATGACCTCGACGATCTCCGGGATGCTCTCGACCGCGCCGACGAACTGCTGCGGCGGCAGTACCCGCAGGGCGACCATGTCCTCGCGGAACAGCGCCGTCTCGCGCATGCCCAGCACGACCCAGTCGTCCTTGTCCCGCTCCGCGCGCTCCAGCAGCGGCTCGTCGATGTCCGTCACGTTCTGCACGTAGTGGACGTCGTGCCCGTTGTCCCGCCAGACGCGGTTCACCAGGTCGAAGGCGAGGTACGTCGCGGCGTGCCCCAGATGCGTCGCGTCGTAGGGCGTGATGCCGCAGACGTACATCCGGGCGGTGGCGCCGGGCGCGGTCGGGCGGATCTGCCCGGTGGCCGTGTCGTGGAGCCGCAGCGGGCGGGGGGTGCCGGGGATGCGGGGCACGTCGACCGATGACCAAGTCTGCATACCTCGACTGTAAGGGCTGGTGGTTCAGTCCTTCCCGAGCGGTGGGACGAGCCTCACGCGCGCGTAGGCTTCGATGGCCCGCGCCAGCCAGTCCGGCAGGTCCGGGTCGGCCCGCGCGGCGAGCTCCCGCTGGCGGGGATCGGTCCGGTACAGCCCGCCCAGCGCGGCGTAGGCCGCGGCCGTCGGCTGCCAGAAGTGGCTCACCGACCGGTGGTGCTCGGCGACGGCGTCGAGCGCGGCGGGATCCTCCGGTGCCACCCCCGAGCGCCTGACGGCGGCCAGCCGCCGGAACAGCGCCGCCCCCTGCGCCGCGGCGTGCTGGTAGTCCGCGGCGGTGAGCCCTTCCTGGGCGGCCTGGGCGACGTCGAAGGCCGTCGCGGCGCCCGCGCCGAACGTCTCGCGGTAGGTCCGCCGCATGGCGGCACCGTCCTTGCGCAGGCCGGCGAAGAACCGGTCGGGGTCGTCGATCCGGGCGTCGCCGAGGTCGGCGACCGTCTCCTCGACGGTGGCGATCACCCGGTCGAGGCGGCGCCGCTCCTCCTCGAGCTGGGCCAGGTGCCCGCGCAGCGCGGCCGTCTCGTCGACCTGTTCGCCCAGCACCGCGCCGATCTCGGCCAGGCCGAGCCCGAGCCGCCGCAGCAGCAGGATGCGCTGCAGGCGCAGCAGCTCGAACCGGCCGTACCAGCGGTACCCGTTCGCCGCCACGGACGCCGGGGTGAGCAGGCCGATCGCGTCGTAGTGGCGGAGCATCCGCGCCGACACGCCGGACGCCTTCGCGACCTGGCTGATCGAATACTGCATCCGTTCACCTTGGGATTGACCTTCACACGGTGTCAACTTCTACCGTGACCGCCGTGACCACGACCACCATCACCGGCGCCCGCGTCTTCGACGGCGAGCGCTGCACCGGCCACACGGCCGTCCGGCTCGCGGGCGGCCGCATCGACGCGGTCGGCGACGACACCCTGCGCCGCCCCGGCGACCAGCACGTGGCCGCCCGCGGCGGCACCCTGCTGCCCGGGCTGATCGACGCCCACGTGCACCTGCTGCCGGGTGCGCCGCGGCAGGCGCTGACCTTCGGCGTCACGACGTTGCTCGACATGTTCAGCAAGCCGGACACGGTCCGGGACGCCCTGGCCACCGGGCCGGGCTGCGCCGACGTGCGGTCCTCCGGCATCGGGGCGACGGCGCCGGGCGGGCACCCGAGCCTGATGTACGCGCCCTTCCCGTACGTGACGGGTCCGCAGGACGCCGAGCGGTTCGTCGCCGACCGCATCGCCGAGGGCGCGACGCACCTGAAGGTGCTCTACGACGACGGCACGGGCGGCCCGATGCCGATGCCGTCGCTGGACGTACCGACGATCGCCGCGCTGGCCGAGGCTGCGCACGCGGCCGGGCTGCTCGTCGCCGCGCACGTGTCGACCGCCCGTGGCGCCGTCGATTTGCTCGCCACCGGCGTGGACGTGCTGGCCCACGTGCCGTTCGATGCCCTGTCCGCGCACCAGGTGGCCGCGATCGCCGCGGCCGGGGTCGCGGTCATCTCGACGCTGTCGATCGCCGACGGCTTCCCCGGGAACTCGCTCCTGGCCGACCCCGCCCTCGTGACCCGCTTGGGCCCGGCGTGGTCCGCGGTGCTCGAACGGCAGCAGCGGCGGTGGCTGCCGCCGCAGCTCCCGGACTTCGGCGTGGCCCGGGAGAACGCCCGGCTGCTGCACGAAGCCGGTGTGCCGGTCCTGGCCGGAACGGACGCGCCCAACCCGGGGACGGTGCACGGCGCGAGCCTGCACCGGGAGCTGGGACACCTGGTCGCGGCCGGGTTCTCCCCCGCCGCGGCCCTGACCGCGGCGACGGCCCGGCCCGCCGACGTCTTCGGGCTGGCCGACCGCGGCCGGATCCGGCCGGGGCTGCGCGCGGACCTCGTCCTGGCCGACGGCCGCCCGGACGAGGACATCACCGCGACCCAGCGGGTCACGGCCGTCTGGCAGGAAGGGGCCCGCGCCGACCTGAGCGGTTACGTCGGCTCGGCCGACGAGCAGGCGGGCCTCGCGGCCCTGCGGGCCCAGACGGAGAAGGTGATCGCCGCCGTCCGCGACCGCCTGGGAGCGCCCACCACCGGGGTCGTGAGTGGTAAGGCGGGTTCTAACTCGCCTTACCACTCACGACCGGCGCGGCAGGGCGGCTAGCGGCGGGTGCGCAGGTAGTCGCCGACGACGGCGGCGCCGAGGCCGTCGAGGTCCGGGGCGATCACCCGGCCGCCCGAGCGGCGGGCGATCAGGTCCACGAACGCCGTCAGGCGCGGGTCGTCGCCGAGGCGGAACACCGAGATCGACGCGCCCAGCTTGGCCAGCCGGTCCACTTCGGACAGTGTCTTGTGGAGGGTCCGGGGCTGGGGCGGGTAGTCGAAGACCGCCTCGCCGTCGGGCTCCAGGTGGGCCGTCGGCTCGCCGTCGGTGACCATCAGGACCACCGGCTGGGCGTCCGGGTGCCGCCGCAGGTGCTGCCCCGCGAGCAGCAGCCCGTGGTGGGCGTTGGTGCCCTGCTCCCACGCGCCCTCCAGGCCGACCAGCTCCGGCAGTTCCATCGACTGCGCGTAGCGGCCGAAGGTGATCAGCTGCAGGGCGTCGTTGCGGAAGCGGGTGCTGATCAGCTGGTGCAGCGCGAGCGCCGTGCGCTTCATCGGCAGCCAGCGCCCTTCCTGCACCATCGACCACGACGTGTCGACCAGCAGCGCTACCGCCGCCCGGGTCCGGTGCTCGGTCTCGACCACTTCGACGTCCTCGACGTCGAGCCGGACCCGCGGCTCCCCCACCGACACCGACCGGAGCACGGCGTTGCGGATGGTCCGCGGCACGTCCCAGGGCTGCATGTCCCCGAACCGCCACGGCCGCGACGCCCCGGTCGGCTCGCCGGCCGCGCCCGCCGACTCGGTCTCGCGTTCGCCGGTCTTGCCGCGCAACGCGTTCACGATGTCGGACAGCACTGTCTCGCCGAGGCGCCGCAACGCCTTGGGCGACAACCGGAGCGAGCCGTCGGCGGCGCGTTCGAACAGGCCCTGGCGGCGCAGCTCGCGTTCCAGCTCGGCCAGCCGCCGGGCGTCGACACCCGCGTCCTTGCCGAGCTGGCGCTCGAGCGCCTCCAGGTCGATGTCCTCCAGCCGCGCGCCCGGGTACGACTGGCCGAGCTGCTCGGCCAGTGCGTCGAGCTCGGCGAGCTCCTGCATGGCCTGGGCGCCTTCGCCCATGCCTAACGGGTTGTTGCCGCGGAAGCGCGCCGACCCGGTCCAGTCCTCGCCCGGCCGGGCCGCGCGCAGCTGACTGTCCAACCGGGACAGCTGCTGCGCCAGGCGCGGGTCGCCGAACGCCTGCTGGGTCAGCTCGGCGAGTTCGGCGCGCTGCTCGGCCGACATCGAGTTGAGCATGCGCTGCGCGGCCGCCGACCGCTCGGCCAGCGCGTCGATCAGCTCCTCGACGGTGCGCGGGTTCTCCGGGAAGAACTCGCCGTGCTTGCCCATGAAGTCGTCGAAGCGCTGCTGGATGTCCTCGGCGCCACGGGCGTGTGCTTCCAGGAGGTCGTTGAGGTCGTTGAGCATCTCGTTGATCCGCTCGACGTCCTCGGGCCCGGCGTTCTGCAGCGCCTGCTTCATGCCCTGGAACCGGGACTCCATCAGCTCCTGGCCGAGCAGGTCCCGGATCTTCTGGTAGTTCTCGCGGCCCTGCTCGGACCGCCAGTCGTAGTTCGCGAGCTCGTTGACGGCCGCGGCCGTGCCCGGCGGCAGCGCGTCGAGCTGGGCCTCCCGGAACCGGGCGTCGTCGTCCGGGTCCGGGAACAGCTCGCGGCGCTCGGCGTCGAGGGCTTCCTGCAGGAGGCGCTGGACCTCCTGCAGGGTGCCGTCGAGGTTGTTGCGCCGCTGGATCTGCGAGCGGCGCCGCCAGAGCCGCCGGGTCAGCTCGTCGAGGCCCGACGTGCGCTCGGTGCCGCGCCGCAGCAGCTCCTCCAGCGCGGACCGCGGCGAAGCGCCCGCCATGACGTCGCGGCCGATCTCGTCGAGCGCGTCCCGCAGGTCGGCGGGCGGCGCGAGCGGGTCCGGCCCGTCGTGCCACGGGCCGTAGGAATAGCCGTCGGGAAGCGGGACCGCGGTCATCGGCCGTAGACGGTCGTCGCGTCGTCGGAGTCCTTCGCGAGCCTTCGCGACAGGAACAGCGATTCGAGGGCGAGTTCGACGGCGGCCGCGATCCGGCCGGCGGGCTCGTCGGCGGCGACGCCGGCCCGCTGGGCGACCTCGTGCAGCACCGGGAGTTCCGGCAGGGCTTCGAGGACGTCCTTGCCCGGCACGCGCTCGCCGGTGGCGACCAGGTGGCCGTCCCCGACCGCGTCGGCCAGCGGCCGCAGGTCCAGGCCGGCGAACCGGTCCCGCGCGGTTTCCGCGATCGCCAGCCGCAGCAGGTGGACGAGGTGCTCGATCTCGCGGCCCTCTTCGCCCGGCTCGAACTCGATCTTGCCGCGCAGCACCGACGGCACGGCGTCGAGGTCGACCGGGCGGGCCACCGCGGGCTCCTCCCCGGTCAGCGCCGAACGCCGCAGGGCCGCGGCCGCGACGGTTTCCGCCGCGGCGACGGCGAACCGCGCCGAGACGCCGGAGCGCTGGTCGATCACCGTGGATTCGCGGAGGTTCCGGACGAACCGGGCGAGCACTTCCAGCAGCGGCTCGCCGACTTCGGCGACGAGGTTCGCCTCCTGCCGGACGACGGCGACCTCCGCCTCGACGTCAAGGGGGTAGTGCGTGCGGATTTCGGCGCCGAAGCGGTCCTTCAGCGGGGT
Source organism: Amycolatopsis vancoresmycina (assembly GCF_000716785.1). Taxonomy (GTDB): domain Bacteria; phylum Actinomycetota; class Actinomycetes; order Mycobacteriales; family Pseudonocardiaceae; genus Amycolatopsis; species Amycolatopsis vancoresmycina. The sequence continues at coordinate 319,573 of NZ_JNYY01000001.1, read as the reverse complement.
GATGATCCGGCCGCGGTTGGTGTAGTCCTCGGGGTTCGCGGTGGCGACGAGCAGCACGTCCAGCGGCAGCCGCAGCGTGTAGCCGCGCACCTGGATGTCGCGCTCCTCCATCACGTTCAGCAGCGCGACCTGGATGCGCTCGGCGAGGTCGGGCAGCTCGTTGATGGCCACGATGCCGCGGTGGGCCCGCGGGACGAGGCCGAAGTGGATGGTCTCCGGGTCGCCGAGGCTGCGGCCTTCGGCCACCTTCACCGGGTCGACGTCGCCGATCAGGTCGCCGACCGAGGTGTCCGGCGTGGCGAGCTTCTCGGTGTAGCGCTCGGAGCGGTGGCGCCAGGCCACCGGCAGGGCGTCGCCGAGCTCGGCGGCGCGGCGGATCGACGCGGGCGTGATCGGCTGCAGCGGGTGTTCGCCCAGCTCGGAGCCCTCGATGACGGGGGTCCACTCGTCGAGCAGGCCGGCCAGGGTGCGCAGCAGGCGGGTCTTGCCCTGGCCGCGCTCGCCGAGCAGGACGACGTCGTGGCCGGCCAGCAGGGCGCGTTCGAGCTGCGGCAGGACCGTGCGCGAGAACCCGACGATGCCGGGCCAGGCGTCCTCGCCGGTCTTGAGGGCGGTCAGCAGGTTGTCGTGGATCTCCTGCGCGATCGGGCGCGGCTCGTACCCGGCCGCGCGCAGAGCCCCGGCGGTGCGGGGAAGAGCGTCTGGAACAGCGTTCACCTCCTCGACGCTACTGCCGGATCGGCGGCCCGTCGACGTGGAGCGGCTCCAGCGTGGGCGCGCACCCGACATCGCGGGCGAGCCGGTAAAATAGGGCGTCGTGTGCCGTCCCAGTGCGACTTTCGCCGTCTGGTCGAGCGCGTGGCTCAACGGGGCCGCCGCGTCCGACGATGTCCTCGATGCCCTGCTCGCGTGGGGTGAGGCCCACGACGTCGTGGCCGCCGACGCCGCCGCGGCCGAGGCGTTCGCGCTCCCGCTGGCGTTCAACCGGGCGGCCACGCCGGTGCAGCTGCTGATGGCGCTGCGTTCGCAAGGAGCGAAATCGCTGCAGCTGGTGCTGCCGGTCCCGGGCGACGTCCGCGGGCTCGGCGGCGGCGGCCCGTTCACCGAGGCGGCGTTGCGCGCGGGTGACGCGCTGGTGCTGCCGGACCTCGGGTTCGGCCTGGTGCCCGAGCCGATCGCCGAAGGACTGGTCCGCTGGACGGTCTATTCGCTGGCTTCGCCGACGACCCCGGAGTTCGTCGCGCTCGGCGAGGCCGAGCACGGGCTGACGGACGCGATCCGCGCCAGTGCCGGGGCGCTGCAGACCCTGGACGTGGCCTCGGACCGGCCCGGCGTGCGCGCGGAGCTGTCGGCCCACCTGCGGTCGCGGCCGGACGTCGACTGGCCGGCCGGGACGCCCGGCCGCGCGTTGCGGGTGCTGCAGCGGGCCGAGGAGATCGCGGCGATCCTGGCGATCGCGTCGTCGGACGACCCGGGTGGCGCGTTGTCGGCGTCGGCGTCGACGCTGCGGGCGCAGGCGTTGCGGCCGCTCTCGGACGCGGTCCGCACGGCCCGCTGCGCGGCGGTCAACGAGGCGGTGCGGGTGTTCGCGGAGCAGACGGCCCGCGAAGGCTGAGCGGTCCCCGATGCCGGACGACACCTGGGCGGCGGTGGCCGACGAGTTCGCCGACGGCGCCTACGCTTCCGCGAAAGGGCGCGTACGCACGTACGTGATGCATCGGCAGCTGATGGCGCACCTGCCCGGCCCGCCGGCCTCGGTGCTGGACGTCGGCGGCGGCGCGGGGCACCAGTCGTTCCCGCTGGCCCGCGCGGGCTACGACGTCACGCTGCTCGACTCGTCGGCGGCGATGCTGGACAAGGCCCGGCGACGGCTGCCGGAGCGGGTGACGCTCGTGCGAGCCGACGGCGCGAACGCCGCGGACGCGGTCGGCGGCCGCCGGTTCGACGCCGTCCTGTGCCACGGCGTGCTCGGTTACCTGGACGACCCGGAACCCGTGCTCGACCAGCTGTGCCGGTGCGCCGCGCCCGGCGGGCTCGTCTCGGTCATGACCGGCAACGCCGACGCCACGGCGGTGCGCCCGGCGTTGGAAGGACGCTGGGAAGACGCGCTGGACGCGTTCGGCACCCGCACCGAAGTCGGCGTGCTGGGCCTGCCGACCCGCGCCGACACGGTGGCGGAACTGAGCGAGGCGCTTCGCCGCCGCGGGGTGGAACCCGTTGCGTGGTACGGGGTCTGGCTGTTCGTCGACTGGCTCGACCTCAGCGGCGCCGGGCCGGACCCGGCCGACGCCGAACGGATCGCGGCCGTCGAGTTCGAGGCCGGCCGGCGGGATCCCTACCGCTGGCTCAGCCGCGCCTTCCACCTCGTGGGGCGCAAGACCTAGCGGGCGGGGCGCTTCGCGGGTTCGCAGCAGCCGATCGCGCACGGAGCGCCGTTGACCGTGCAGCCCGCCACCGGGAACGACGACAGCTTCCGCGGCTCCACGCCGTGCGTGTGCTCGCGGATCAGCTCCACCACCAGCTCCGCGAACCGCGGGTCGCTGCCCGCCGTCGCCGCGCGGGCGAACTTCATCCCGTGCTCGGCCGCGCGTTCCGCCGCCTCGTTGTCCAGGTCCCAGATCACCTCGAGGTGGTCGGACACGAACCCGATCGGCGACACGACCACGCCCGGCACCCCCGAGGCGTGCAGCGCGTCGAGGTGGTCGACGATGTCCGGCTCCAGCCACGGCACCTGCGGCGGCCCGGATCGCGACTGCCACACGACGTCGTACTCCGCGATCCCCGCCTCGGCCGCCACCAGGCGGGCCGCCTCCGCGATCTGGCGCGAGTAGCGGCGGCCGCCCTCCGACGGCGGGCCCGAGGCCCGGTCCGCGCTTTCCGGCACCGAGTGCGCCGTGAACACCGTGCGGATCCCGGGCTCGTTCCCGAGCGACGCGTGGGCCGCGCGCACGCCGTCGGCGACCGCCGAGACGAACAGCGGGTGGTCGAAGAACTGGCGGATCTTCACCAGTTCGGGGGCGCCGTCGCCGACTGCGGCGCGGGCGCGCTCGATGTCCTCGTCGTACTGGCGGCACGCCGAGTAGCCGCCGTACGCGCTCGTGGGGAACACCAGGACCCGCTTCGCGCCTTCCGCCGTCAGCGCGGCCAGGGTGTCCTCGACCATCGGGGACCAGTTGCGGTTGCCGAAGTGCACCGGCAGCTCCATGCCGGCGCCCGCGAGCTGCTTCTCCACCGCCGCCATCGCTTCGCGGTTCAGCCGGTTGATCGGCGAAACCCCGCCGAAGTGCTGGTAGTGCTCGGCGACCTCCAGCAGCCGCTCGCGCGGCACGCCCCGGCCCCTGGTGACGTTCTCGAGGAACGGCATGACGTCGTCGGGCCCTTCCGGACCGCCGAACGAAAGCCACAGCAACGCGTCGTATCCCACCCCGTCATCTTGCCGATGTGGCCGCCCGCACGCCGACCCGGGCCCGTTATGAATCGACCAGTCCAAAACCGTGGTACGGTCTCCCCATGGCCAGGCCACGGGAGTTCGACGAGACCGCCGCCGTCGAGAAGGCGATGCACGCCTTCTGGGCGCACGGCTACGAAGGGACGTCGACGCAGGACCTGTGCGACGCCACCGGGCTCGGCCGCAGCAGCGTCTACAACACGTTCACCAGCAAGCGGGCCCTCTTCGGGCGTTCGCTGACGCACTACACCGGCACCCAGCTGGACAAGCGCCAGGCGATCCTCGACGGGCCGGGCACGGCGGCCGAGCGGCTCACCGCGATGCTCGACAGCGCCATCGAGGACGACGTCGAGGAGCGCCGCCGCGGCTGCCTGGTGGTCAACACCCTGGCCGAACTCGGCCTGCCCGACGACGAGGTCGGCGCCGCACTGCGGGCCGACACCGACCGGAACCTCGCCATGTTCGCCCAGTGCGTCCGGGAGGGCGTGCTCGACGGCAGCCTCCGGGACGGCCTGGACCCGGCCGACGTGGCTGAGTACCTGCTCAGCACCACGTCGGGGCTGCGCGTGATGGCCCGGCGGGGTTCGAGCCGCGACAGCATGCACGCCGTCGCCGACATCGCGCTTTCGGCCATCACGCGCTGAGCACTGCGCGAAGTCAGCGACGCACGCCTTGGTTTTGAACTGACCGATACACAACCGGGAGGGACCCCTCATGCCCCTGGCCGTCTTCGTCCTCGGGCTCAGCGTGTTCGCGCTGGGCACGTCCGAGTTCATGATCACCGGCCTGCTCCCCGGCATGGCCGCCGACCTGCACGTCAGCATCCCCGACGCCGGGCTGCTGATCTCGGCGTTCGCCGTCGGCATGGTCGTCGGGGCGCCCCTGCTGGCGATCGGGACGCTGCGGCTCCCCCGCCGCCGCACGCTCCTGGCCCTGCTCGCCGTGTTCGCCGTCGCGCACGTCGTCGGCGCGCTCGCCGAGGGATACGCACTCCTGTTCGCGACTCGCGTGATCGCGGCGCTCGCCTGCGCCGGGTTCTGGGCCGTCGCGCTGGCGACGACGATCGCGCTCGTCCCCGTCGAACGGCGCGGGCGCGGAATGGCCGTGCTCGTCGGCGGCCTGACCGTGGCGAACATCGCCGGGGTGCCGGCGGGGACGTTCCTCGGCCAGCACGCCGGCTGGCGGACGGCGTTCTGGGCGGTGACGGTGGTGACGCTGGTCGCGGTGGCCGGCGTGGCGCTGCTGGTGCCGGAGACGACCGGCGGCCCGCTGAGCGTCCGCGGCGAACTGCGGCTCTACCGCCGGGGCCGCGTCTGGCTCGCGCTCGGCGTGATCGCGTTGTGCCAGGCCATGATCTTCGCCGCGTTCAGCTACCTCGCGCCGCTGCTGACCGAGACCGACGGGCTCGCCGAGGGCTGGGTGCCGGGCGTTCTCGCGCTGTTCGGCGTCGGCGCGCTGATCGGGATCAGCGCGGGTGGCCGGCTGGCCGACCGGCGGCCGTTCGCGACGCTCTACAGCTGCCTCGCGCTCGCGCTGGCCGCGTTGCTGGTGCTCGCCCTGACCACCGACGCGCTCGTGGCCGTCGTGGCCGTGCTCGTCTTCGGCATCGCCGCGTTCGGCGCCAACCCGGCACTGAACCTGCGCGCCTTCCAAGCCGCCGGGGACGCGCCCACGCTCGTCGGCGCCAGCACGACGGCGGCGTTCAACGTCGGCAACACCGCCGGGCCGTGGCTGGGCGGCGTCGCGATCGACGCCGGGCTGGGCTTCCCGAGCGTGGCGTGGACCGGCATCGCCCTCGGCGTGGCCACGCTGGCCACGCTCACGGTCGCCGCCGCCGTCCAGCGCAGCGACGACCGTGAACTCGTGGCCGTGTAGAGGTTCTCAGACGCCGAGGAAGTGGACCCCGCCGTCGACCATGATCATCGAGCCGGTGGTGGCGGGGAGCCAGTCCGACAGGACCGCGCAGACGCTCTTCGCCACCGGGTCCGGGTCCGTGCTGTCCCAGCCGAGCGGCGCGCGCTCGCCCCAGCCGTCCTCCAGGTCGACGAAGCCCGGGATGGACTTGGCGGCCATCGTCTTCATCGGGCCCGCGCTGACCAGGTTGACCCGGATGCCCTGCGGCCCCAGCTCCTTGGCCAGGTACCGGTTGACCGACTCGAGCCCGGCCTTCGCGACGCCCATCCAGTTGTAGACCGGCCACGCGACGCGGGCGTCGAAGTCCATGCCGACGTAGGACGCGCCCCGGCCCAGCAGCGGCAGGCACGCCTTCGCCAGCGACATGTACGAGTACGTCGAGATCTCGATCGCGGTCTTGACGTCTTCGGCGGGCGCGTCCATGAACGGCGCGCCGAGGCAGGTCTGCGGGGCGAAGCCGATCGAGTGCAGCACGCCGTCGAGGCCGTCGACGTGCTCGCGGACCTTGTCGGCGAGGCCGTCGAGGTGCTCCTGGTTGGTGACGTCCAGCTCGATCACGGGCGCCTCTTCGGGCAGCCGCTTCGCGATGCGCTCGACCAGCGACATGCGGCCGAAGCCGGTGAGCACGACCTTGGCGCCCTCCTGCTGCGCGATCTTGGCCGCGTGGAAGGCGAGCGAAGCGTCGGTGATGATGCCGGTGATCAGCAGGCGCTTGCCTTCGAGCAGTCCGGGCACGGGTCCTCCAAGTCTGGTTTCTGGGTAACGGGAATCAGTGGCCGAGGCCGAGGCCGCCGTCGACGGGCAGCACCGCGCCGTTGACGTAGCCGGCCTCGTCGGAAGCCAGGTAGCGGACGGCGGCGGCGATCTCCGCCGGCTCGGCGTACCGGCCGGAGGGCACCTGCGCGAGGATCTCCTTCTTGCGGGCCTCGGGCAGCTCGTCGGTCATGTCGGTGTGCACGAACCCGGGCGCGACGACGTTCGAGGTGATGTTGCGCGAGCCGAGCTCCCGGGCCAGCGACCGGGCGAACCCGACGAGGCCGGCCTTCGACGCGGCGTAGTTGGCCTGGCCGGCCGAGCCGGAGAGGCCGACGACCGAGGAGATGAAGACGAACCGGCCCCACTTGCCGCGCAGCATGCCGCGGGAGGCCCGCTTGGCGACCCGGAAGGCGCCGGTGAGGTTGGCGTTCAGGACGCGCTCGAACTGCTCGTCGCTCATCCGCATGAGCAGCGTGTCGTCGGTCAGCCCGGCGTTGGAGACGAGCACCTCGACCGGCCCTTGGTGCTCCTCGACCAGCTTGAAGGCGGCGTCGACCTGCTCGGTGTCGGTGACGTCGGCCTGCACGCCGAACAGCCCTTCGGGCGCCCCCGAACCACGGTGCGTGACGGCGACCCGGTGCCCCTGCTCGGCGAGGTCCCGGGCGATCGCCAGACCGATGCCCCGGTTGCCCCCGGTGACCAGAACGGACCGTCCCACTGTGCTCTCCACTCTTCGTCTGCGCGGCTGACGCGCACGAGGCTATCGGCAGTGCCCGCGGGTCGCGCACCCGCGTTGGCGTCTTCGCGACCGTCCTAAGCAGGTGTTAGGAACTGCCTCCCGACCTTGCTGGTTACCCGCTGGTTGGTCACCGTGAGTCGCAACACAGGAGGTCGACGATGACAACCCGGATCAGCCCCGCGACCACGGGGGCCGCCAGCGAGAAGCGTGTGATCGGCAACGTGCTGCGCGGCTCCATCGGCAACCTGGTCGAGTGGTACGACTGGTACGCCTACGCCGCGTTCACCACGTACTTCGCCAAGTCCTTCTTCCCCACGGCCGACACGACGGCCGCGTTCCTCGGGTCCGCCGCGGTGTTCGCCGTCGGGTTCCTCATGCGCCCGCTCGGCGGCTGGATGCTCGGCCGGTTCGCCGACCGCTTCGGCCGCCGCAGCGCCCTGGTGCTTTCGGTCACGCTGATGGCGGGTGGCTCCCTGCTCATCGCCGTGACGCCGAGCTATCACACGATCGGGCTCGCGGCGCCGATCCTGCTGCTGGTCGCCCGGCTGATCCAGGGGTTGTCCGTGGGCGGCGAGTACTCCACCTCGGCCACCTACCTGTCCGAAGTGGCCACCCCCGGCAAGCGCGGGTTCTACTCGAGCTTCCAGTACGTGACGCTCTACGGCGGCCAGCTGCTGGCGCTGGGCCTGCAGCTGATCCTGCAGGGCCTGCTCACCGAGCAGCAGCTGACGTCGTGGGGCTGGCGGATCGCGTTCGGCGTCGGCACGGTGGCCGCGCTCAGCGTCATGTGGCTGCGCCGCGGCATGGACGAGTCCGAGAGCTACACCCGCGAAGCGGACGAGAGCAAGGCGACCGGCGAACGCGGCACGCTGCGCACGCTGGCCAAGTATCCCAAGGAGATCGCGCTCGTCGTCGGCCTGACCCTCGGCGGCACCGTGGCGTTCTACACCTTCGCCACCTACAGCCAGAAGTTCCTCGAGAACACCGCCCACATCCCGCGGCGCACGGTCACGGTCATCCTGTTCTCGGCGATCCTGCTGGCCGCGATCCTGCAGCCGCTGGCCGGCAAGCTGTCCGACCGGATCGGCCGCCGCCCGCTGCTGCTGTTCTTCGGCATCGCGGGCACGCTGCTCACCGTCCCGATCATGACCGTGATGGGCTCGACCCGGAACCCGGTCGGCGCGTTCTTCCTGGTCCTGGCCGGTCTGGTCGTCGTGGCGGGCTACACCTCGATCAACGCGATCGTGAAGGCCGAGCTGTTCCCGACGAAGATCCGGGCCGTCGGCGTCGGCCTGCCGTACGCGCTCACCGTCGCGATCTTCGGCGGCACCGCGGAGCTCATCGCGCAGGCGCTGAAGAGCGCCGGGCACGAGTCGGTGTTCTTCTGGTACGTCGCGGGCTGCGTCCTGGTTTCCCTGATCGTCTACGGCACAATGCGGGAAACCTCGAAGACCTCCGAGCTGGAACAGCGCTGACAAGGGGATGGCCGTGCGCGTGCTCCTCGTCGAAGACGACGCGGGGGTCGCGGGCGCGCTGGCGGAGTCACTGCACACGCGCGGCCATCCCGTCACCAGCGTCGCCCGCGGCGCCGACGCGCTGCACCACCACCGCGACGCCGACCTGGTCCTGCTGGACCTGGGCCTGCCCGACCTGGACGGCCTCGACGTCCTGCGCAAGATCCGGGCCGTCTCGCCGGTCCCGGTGATCGTGCTGACCGCCCGCGGCGACGAACGCTCGGTGGTGCGCGGTCTGCGCCTCGGCGCGGACGACTACCTGACCAAGCCGGTGCGGCTGGCCGAGCTGCTGGCCCGGATGGACGCCGTCGTCCGCCGCGCGGTGGCCCGCACCGCGCCCGCGGGCGACGTCGTGCGGGTCGAGGACGTCGAGATCGACCTCGGCGCCCGCCGGGTGCTGGTCGCCGGGCACGACATCGCGCTGACGACCAAGGAGTTCGAGATCCTGGCCGTGCTCGCCGCCCGCCCCGGCACCGCCGTCAGCCGCCAGCAGCTGATGGACGAGGTCTGGGGCGACGCCTACCTCGCGGTGTCGCGCTCCCTCGACGTCCACCTGACCGGGCTGCGCGCCAAGCTCGACCGGCCGGGGCTGCTCACCACCATCCGCGGCTTCGGCTACCGCCTCGGCCGGGACTGACGCCGCGTGCGCGCCCGCCTCCTGGTGGTCCTGGTCGCCCTCGCGCTGGCGGTGGTCGCCGCGTTCGCCGTGCCGCTGCTGGGGTCGACGGCCGAGCAGCGCACGCAGCAGCTGGTCATCTCGCGCACCGCCGACGTCGACCGGTTCGTCGTGCTGGCCCAGCAGGCCGTCGACACCCGCGATCCGGCCGCCCTCGCCGCCGACGCGGCCCGCTACGCCGAGCTGTACGGCGAAGGCGTGGTCATCGTCGACGCCCGGCGCGTCCCGCTGGTGCAGGCGGGCGGGCTGACCGCGGCCGACCCGGCGGTGCACGCCCTGGTCGAGGCGACCATGCGCAACGAACCGGCACCGCGCGTCGACGGGCTCTCCCCGTGGTCGGCCGAACCGGCCTACTTCGCCCGCCCGGTCGGCACCGGCACCCGCGTGTCCGGCGTGGTCGTGCTGCGCGCGTCGGTGACGGCGGCGGCCGCGGACGTCGCCACCCGCTGGGGCACCATCGGCGCCGGGGCGCTGCTGGTCGCGGTGGTGTTCGTGCTGCTCGCCGTGGTGCTGGCCCGGTGGATGGTGCGGCCGCTGCACGAGCTGGAAACCGGCGTCCTGGCCGTGGCCGCCGGGCACCGCGCGCACGTCCCCGAGCGCGCCGGGCCGCGTGAGCTGCGGTCGCTGGCCGCCGAGGTCAACCGGATGTCCGAAGCCGTCCTCGAAGCCGCCGAGCAGCAGCACCGGCTGGTCGCCGACGCCTCGCACCAGCTCCGGAACCCGATGGCCGCGCTGCGGCTGCGCGTCGACTCCCTCGCCGGGCGCATCGACGGCGACGACACCACCTACCGCGCCACCGTCGCCGAGGTCGAACGCCTGGAAAAGCTCCTCGACGGCCTGCTGGCGCTCGCGCTGGCCGAAAGCACCGCGACCCGCGTCGCGGCCGGGGGCGCGGACGCGGCGTGCGACCTCGCGTCCGTGCTGGCCGAACGCGTCGACGCCTGGCGCCCGGCGGCCGAGGACGCCGGTGCGGTGATCGTGCCCCCGCCGGGCCATGCCGAGCCGGTGACCGTGCGCTGCCCCGAAGGCGAGCTCGCGCAGATCCTCGACGTCCTGCTCGACAACGCCGTCCACTACGCCGGCCGCGGCGCCAGGATCACCGCGGACTGGGAAACCGGTGGCTCGACCGCCACGCTCGTCGTCGCCGACGACGGGCCCGGCCTGTCCGCCGCAGACCGCGCGCGGGCCACCGAGCGGTTCTGGCGCGCCGGAGGCGAAGGCGCCCCGCGCGGCACCGGCCTCGGCTTGGCCATCGCGCACCAGCAGGTCCGCACCCGCGGCGGGGTCCTCGAACTGCGGCAGGCGCGCCCGCACGGCCTCGAAGTCCGCGTCACGCTGCCGTTGCAGGAGGTGCCGCGATGACGCTCACCCGCCGCACGGCCCTGCTCGGCGGCCTCGGCCTCGCGCTGACCGGGTGTTCGGCCCGCGGCTACCGCGGCCCCGAACGGGACGTCACCATCGCCGCGGGCGAGCGCGGCGGCTTCTACCTGGCCTTCGCGGAGCTGCTGGCGGCCGAGCTGAGCCGCGCCGAGCCGCGGCTGCCCGCGAAGGCGGTCCCGACCGAGGCGAGCGTCGCCAACGTCGACCTGGTGCGGCGCGGGCAGGCCGACCTCGGGCTGGTGCTCGCCGACGTCGCCCAGACGGCGGTGCGCGGCGACGCGCCGTTCGCCGGGAAGGTGCCGCTGCTCGCGCTCGGCCGCGTCTACGAGAACTACCTGCAGCTGGTGGTCCTGGCCGACGGGCCGGTGCGCCGGCTGGCCGACCTGGCCGGGCGGCCGGTGTCGCTGGGCGCGAGCGGCTCCGGCGCGGCCCAGCTCGGCGAGCGCGTCTTCGCGAAGGCCGGCGTCGCGGTGGACGCCCGGCACCTGCCGTTCGACGACGCGGTCCGGGCACTGGCCGGACGGCGGATCGACGCCATGCTGTGGTCGGGCGGCGTGCCCACGCCGAAGCTCGCGGACCTCACCCGGACGACGCCGATCGCGCTGCTGCCCCTCGATTCGGTGGTGCCGGCCCTGCGCGCGGCGTACGGCCCGGTGTACGACCAGGTCCAGGTCCCCGACGGCGCCTACCGCGGCGTCGGTGCGCTGAGCACGATCGGCGTCGCGAACCTGCTGGTGTGCGCGCCTTCCCTGCCCGACGACGTCGCCGCGGCGGTGGTGCGGCTGCTCGTGGAGCGCGCCACGGCGCTGGTGCCGGCGGAGGCCGTCGGCACGCAGTTCCTGGACGTGCGGACGCTGATCGGCACGGAGCCGGTGCCCCTGCAGCCCGGCGCGGCGGCCGCGTACCGGGCGCTGCACGGCTGAGCGTTAGATTGAGCCCGTGACCGAACCCCGCCGCCCGCTCGCCGAGATGCCGTTGCGCGTGCGCTACCACGAATGCGACGGCCAGGGCATCGTCTTCAACGCGCACTACATGGCCTATGTGGACATGTGCGTCTTCGAGGCGGAGAAGGCGCTCTTCGGCTCGCACGACGAGTTCCTCGCCCACCGCACCGACGTCGTGGTCGCGGAGGCGAACCTCAAGTTCCGCGCGCCGGCCCGGTACGACGAGGAACTGGTCGTCTCGCAGTACCTGACCCACCTCGGCACCACGTCGCTGGTCTTCGACTTCGAGATCCACCGCGGCGAGACGCTCCTGCTGGCGGCGAACGTCCGGTACGTCTTCATCGACCCGGCCACCCTGCGGCCCGCCCCGCCGCCCGACGCCGTCCGCAAGGTCTACGCGGACCTGCTCGGGGACTGAGCCGTGTTCCGCGTTCTCTTCTACCACCCGGAAATCCCGCCCAACACCGGCAACGCGATCCGCCTCGCCGCCAACACCGGTTGCGAACTGCACCTGGTCGAACCGCTCGGCTTCACGTTGGAGGACAAGCAACTGCGCCGCGCCGGCCTCGACTACCACGACCTGGCCCGCGTCCACGTCCACGCCGATCTCGACGCGGCGTGGCGCGCCCTGCTCCCGGCGAAGGTGTACGCGTTCAGCGCGTCGGCGACCCGGCTCTACACCGACGTCGCCTACACCCCGGGCGACGTGCTGCTGTTCGGGCCGGAGTCGGTGGGACTGCCCGCCGAGGTCCAGGAAGCACCCGAGGTGACCGACCGCGTACGGCTGCCGATGCTGCCGACGAGCCGGTCGCTCAACCTGGCCAACACCGCGGCCATCACGGTCTACGAAGCCTGGCGCCAGCACGGCTTCCGGTAGGTTCGCCGGATGCGACAGCAGTTCCTGGGGGTGCTCATCGGCGCCGCGTTCGGCACGGTGTTCGTCCTCGTCAACTCCGGTGCCCCGCTCCCCGCGGCGCTCGGCTGGGTGCTGCGCGCCCTCGCCGTCGTCGTGCTCGCCGCGGTCGTGGCGCTCGGCCTGCGCGCCGGGGACCGGCCGACGCTCGACGACCGGCCGGTGTTCGGGCCGGCGTACCGGGTCGTCGTCGCCGGCGAAGTGGTGCTGCTCGTCGCCGGGTTCTTCGTACTGAGCCTGCTCGACGCGCCGGTGCAGGCCAACGTCGCCTGGATCGCCACCGTCGTCGGGCTGCACTTCGCCGCGCTCGCCTCCGCCTGGAAGACCCGCTCGATCCTCGTGGTCGGTGCGGTGCTGACCGTGCTCGGTGTCGCCGGGCTCGCCCTGCTCGGGAGCGCCGCGGAGTGGGTGCCGTTCGTGAGCGGAGTGCTCTCCGGGGTGACCCTGCTCGGCGGAAGCCTCTACGGCGTCCGCCGAGCCTGAGTCACGGCAGTCTCTGCCCGAAGAAAAGGCTGGCCGCCGCGCCCAGCATGAGCAGCAGCGTGCCGACGACCACCCACGGCTTGCTCGCGTCGGCGTCCTTGAGCTCGTAGCCGATCTGCTCGCCGAGGTCCGCGTACACCTTCTTGAGCTCTTCGGCGCTCGCCGCCTTGTAGAAGTCGCCGCCCGAGAGGCGGGCGATCTCGCGCAGGGACTCGTCGTCCACGCTCACCGGCTGCGACTTGTCGTCGATGGTGACCGACCCGTGGGTGGTGCCGAAGGAGATCGACGAGATCGGCACCCCGGCCTGCTTCGCGGCCTGCGCCGCGGTGTACCCGCCTCGCGCCGCATACAGGTCCTCGGGCACCGTCTGCTTGCCGTCCGACATCAGGACGATCCGCGCCGGCGGTGGCCCGTCGGCGCCGCCGACGACGCTCGAGAAGCTCTCCACCGACTGCAGGGCCGCGAAGATGCCCTCCCCGGTCGCCGTCGACTGGGCCAGCTTCAGGTTTTCGATCGCCTTGATCACGCCGTTGCGGTCGGTGGTCGGGTTGACCAGCACCGTCGCCGTGCCCGCGAACGAAATCAGCCCCAGGTTGATCCCCGGCGTCATGTTCCGGGCGAAGCTCGTCGCCGCCTCCTGGGCCGCCTGCAGCCGCGTCGGGGCGACGTCGGTGGCCTCCATCGACAGCGACACGTCGATCACCAGCATCACCGTCGCCCGGTTGCGCGGCACCTTCTGCTCGGCGGTCGGCCCGGCCAGCGACACCGTGAGCAGCAGCAGGGACAGCACGATGAGCACCGCGGGCAGGTGCCGGACCCAGCCCTGGCTCTTCGGCGCGACCTTCTCCAGCAGCTCCAGGTTCGCGAACCGCATGGTCCGCTTCCGCCGCACGCGCTGGGCGAGCACGTACCCGATCGCGACCGCCGCGACGACGATCAGCAGCAGGAACCACCACGGCGAGGCAAACCCCGTCAGGCTCACGCCACACCCCCCGACCAGCGGCGCTTGCGGGCGACGACGAACCGCACCATGTCGGCGATCCAGTCGGCGTCGGTGCGCAGCGTCAGGTGCGCCGCACCCGCGCGCCGCAGGCCGGCCGCCACCTTCTGCCGGTGGGCGTGGGCCGCGGCCCCGAACTCCTTGCGCAGCAAGGCCGACGCGTGCACTTCGCGCTGCTTCCCTGTCTCCGGGTCGGCCAGCACGACGGTGCCCACCTCGGGCAGGTCGACGTCGCGCGGGTCGAGGACTTCGATCGCGATCAGTTCGTGGCGCCCGCCCAGCGCCCGCAGCGGCCGCTCCCAGGAGGTGTCGCCCAGGAAGTCGGAGATCACCACGGCCAGGCCGCGGCGGCGCGGCGGGCGGCGCAGCGCTTCGAGGGCCGCGGCGAAGTCGCCCCGGGTGCCCTCGGCCGCGCGCGGGGTCTCGGCGAGCTTGCGCACCAGCCCGCGGGCGTGCGCCAGGCCGCCACGCGCCGGGATGCGCGTGGTGTCGGCGCCGGTGGAGACCAGCGCACCGATCCGGTTGCCGCCGCCCCCGGTGAGGTGCGCGACCGCCGCGACGGCGCAGACCACCAGGTCCCGCTTCTCGCACAGCGCCGTGCCGAAGTCGAGGCTCGCCGACAGGTCGGCGACCACCCACGTCTCCAGCTCGCGGTCGGCCACGGTCTCCCGGATGTGCGGGGTCGTGGTCCGGGCGGTGACCGCCCAGTCCATCCGGCGCACGTCGTCGCCGGGCTGGTAGGGGCGGGCCTCGCCGGGCTCGGACCCCGGCCCCGGCACCAGGCCGAGGTGGTTGCCCTGCAAGAGCCCGTCGAGCCGGCGGCGGACGTCGAGCTCCAGCGTGCGGAGCCCGGCCTCCAGCCGGTCGCCCCGCAGCACCGGGGGCGCCCACGAAGGGCGGACGCCCTTCTCGTTCTTCGCCATCGCCGGGTTACCTGACCGGCGCGCCCGCCGGGACCGGGCCGCCCTGGCCGGCCCCGCCCTGCGGCCGGGCCGAGACCTGCGGCAGCGGCACGGTCTGCAGCACGCGCGTGATGATGTGGTCGATCGGCACGCCGTCGGCCAGCGCGTCGTAGGACAGCACGAGCCGGTGGCGCAGCACGTCCGGGACGACGTCGACGACGTCCTGCGGCAGCACGTAGTCGCGGCCGCGGACCAGGGCCAGCGCCCGCGCGGCGGCGATGATGCCCAGGCTCGCGCGCGGCGAAGCGCCGTAGGACACCCAGCCGGCGACGTCGGCGAGGCCGTGCTCGTTCGGCGTCCGGGTGGTCAGCACCAGCCGCACGACGTAGTCGACGAGGGCGTGGTGCACGAACACCTGCGACGCGACGCCCTGCAGCCGGACCAGCTCGCCCGGGCTGAGCACCTCGTGCGGGGTGGGCGGGGTGACACCCATCCGGTAGATGATCTCGCGCTCCTCCTCGGCGGAGGGGTACTCGACGACGATCTTGAACAGGAACCGGTCGCGCTGGGCTTCCGGCAGCGGGTAGACGCCCTCGTTCTCGATCGGGTTCTGGGTGGCGAGCACGAGGAACGGGTCGGGCATCGGGAACGTCTGGCCGCCGATCGAGACGTGCCGCTCGGCCATCACCTCGAGCATCGCCGACTGGACCTTGGCGGGCGCGCGGTTGATCTCGTCGGCGAGCACGAAGTTCGCCACCACCGGGCCGAGCTCGACGTCGAAGCGCTCGGCGCCCTGGCGGTAGATGCGGGTGCCGAGGATGTCGGCGGGCACCAGGTCGGGGGTGAACTGGACGCGGGAGAACGAGCCGCCGACGACCCGGGCGAACGTCTCCACCGCGAGGGTCTTCGCCACGCCGGGCACGCCTTCGAGCAGCAGGTGGCCCTTGGCCAGCAGGCCGACCAGCATCCGCTCGACCAGGCGGTCCTGGCCGACGATGATCCGCTTGACCTCGAACACGGTCCGCTCCAGCAACTGGGCGTCCCGGGCCGGTGTCGCCTGCTGGCCGTTCCCGCCCTCGGCGTAGCCGGGCTCGGTCACTCTGCCTCCTCGAATTCTCGTGCGCCGCCCCCGCGACGGTGATCACGCGGTGCGACCGTACTGCGCCCCCGGTCGGCCGGCTCATCCGGCACGCGGACGGGCCTGCCCCGGGATCAGCCAACACCGTCACCGGTGTGGCACCTGTGAAGCCCCTGCCCGGCTTGGTACGGCTCAGCGGTGCCGCTCGAGGTCCTCGGGCGTGTCGATGTCGTCCGCTTCGCCCCGTTCCGCCGGGACCTCGGTGACGCCGAGCCCGCCGAGGACGCGGCGCAGGGCCGCATCGGCCACGTCGTCCGGCAGCGCCGCGCGCAGGGCCGCGGCCCGCCACGCACCGAGCAGCCACTGCCGTTTCCCCGCCGCGTCGACCAGGACCGCGCCGTCGCCGTCGCCGATCGCGGCCACCAGCCGGTCCACTGTGGACGGCCGGACGCCCGGGAGGTCGGCGGCCAGCACCACGACCGCCTCGACGTCGTCGGGCACGAACACCAGGCCCGCGGCCAGCGCGGCCACCGGCCCGGTGCCGGGCACCGGTTCCCGGGTCCACACGACGTCGAAGCCGGGCCGCCGCGGCCCGACGGCGATCACCCGTTCGGCGCCTTCGAGGGCGTGGATCGCGCGGGCGAGCAAGGGCTTGCCGCCCACCGACAGGGCCGGCTTGTCCACACCGGACAGCCTGCGGGCCGAGCCACCGGCCACCACGATCCCCGCGTAGCGCATCCGGGGAATCTAGCGGCCCAGCACGAGGTAGGTGAAGCCCAGCACGCCGCGGTAGCCGCGGACGTATTCGCGCAGCCGCCGGTCGAGCCACTCGCGGACCGCCCCGGCGCGCGGGTCGGCCGGGTGCGCGGCCAGCCACTCCTCCCACGCCCGCCGCGACGTCGACTCGAAGTCGTCCCACTCGAGCCGGTCGGCGGTGCTCAGGTGCAGCACGCGCCAGCCGGCGCCGGTCGCGGCGTCGAGCAGGTCCGGCAGGGTCAGCACGTCCGGGCCGAAGATCTCCCGCGCGGCCGGGCCGGGCGGGGCGGCCCAGAACCCGTCGCCGTAGAGCAGGCGGCCGCCGGGCGCCACCACCCGGGCGAGGGCGTCGAGCGCGCCTTTCGTGGAGCCGAAGATGTGGGCGGCACCGATGCAGAAGGCCCGTTCGGCGGCAACGTCCCAGCTCGCCGCGTCCGCCTCGAGGAAGTCCACCGACAGGCCACGCGACGCGGCCGCCGCCCGGCCGCGCTCGAGGCCGGTCACGTCGGTGTCGACGCCGGTGACGTGCAGGCCCGGCGCCCGGGCCGCCGCCCGCAGCAGCAGCTCACCCCAGCCGCAGCCGAGGTCGACCAGGTGTCCCCCGGCGAGCTCCATCCGGTCGAGCAGCAGCTCGGCGTGCGGCTCGGACAGGGGCGTGTTCCAGCGCATCCGGGTGCGGCGCAGGGCGTTCAGTTCGTCGTCCACCCGGTGATCCTGACCGCGGGGCGGCGACCGCGTCGACGGGTTTTCGCGCATACTCGCCCCATGACCTACGTCGCCGAGCCGCGCGTGGACGCCTACATCGACGCCCTGCCCGCCTGGCAGCAGGCGATCTGCCGGGAGGTCCGCGAGCTGGTCCACGCGGCGGACCCCGAGGTCGCCGAGACGATCAAGCGCACCCGGCAGCCCTACTTCGTGCTGCAGGGCAACATCTGCGCCCTGCTGGCGGCGAAGGACCACGTCAACGTGTTCGTCTACGACGGCGGCATCGTCCCCGACCCGGCGGGCATCATCACCGCCGGGCACGGCAACAAGACCGCGCGGACGGTCGCCTTCCGCGAAGGAGAGAAGATCAACGCGCCCGCGCTCACGGCGATGTTCCGGCAGATCATCGCCAACAACCGCGCCGGTGGCTGGCGCAAGCTCAAGGGCTAGCCGACCAGCCGCGTCGCGTACGGCATGATCCCGCCGTAGCGGACCGGCGCGACCCGGACCCGCAGGCCGGACTGCGGGGCCTCGACCATCTGGCCGCCGCCGAGGTAGAGGGCCACGTGGTGGATGCCGCCCGGCCCGCCCCAGAACAGCAGGTCGCCGCGGCGCATCCGGGACAGCGGGACCTGGCGGCCCGACGAGTACTGGTAGCCGCTGTAGTGCGGCAGGGAGCGGACCCCGGCGAAGGCGTAGATCATCAGGCCGGAGCAGTCGAAGCCGATCTTGTTGTAGTCGCCGTAGCGGTCGGCGACGCCGCCGTCGCGGATGCCGCGGGTCGCGCCGCTTGCGTTGCCGCCGCCCCACGCGTACGGCATCCCGAGCTTCGACAGCGCCCGGGCGATCACCGCCTCGATCGAGGAGCCGGCCGGGCCCGGCGGCGCCGCGCCACCCGACGGGCCCCCGCCGCCAGCGGACGCGAGGGCGGCCTGGCGGGCACGTTCCTCGTCCTCGCGCTGCTTCTGGGCGAGCCAGTCGTCGTAGCGCTGCCGCTGGCCCTGCAGGCCGCTGACCTTCGCCTGTGCGGCGTAGAGCTGCTGCTCGACGTCGGACTTGTTCTTCTCGAGCTGGGTGTTCTGCGCCGCCTGGCCGTCCTGGGCCCGTTCGGCGGCGGTCTGCGCGGCGTCGGCGCTGCTCTTCGCCTGGCGGGCCGCGTCCTGCTTCTGCCGGGCGATCTCGGCGGCCTTGCGGGCCGCGGCGTCCTTGTTCGACTTCTCGGTCTGCGCCTGCTGGAGCCGGTCGAGGGCGTTGAGGCGGTCGCCGCCGACGGCGTCGAGCAGCTGCGCGCGGGCGAGCATGTCCTTGGGGCTGGCCGCGCTCAGGTACGCCGAGAGCGAGCCGACCGTGCTGCCCTGCTGGAAGCTGGCGGCGGCGAACGTCTTGAGGTCCGCGCGGGCCTGCTCGATGGCCGCCGACGCGGCGTCGGCCTCGGTGCGGGCGGCCTTGGCGTCGTTCTCCGCCTGCGTCGCCGCGTCCTGGGCGGTCTGCAGGTCGACCAGCGCCTTGTTGGCCTCTTCCTGCTTGAGCTCGACGTCGTCCTGCAGCTGCGACAGCTTCTGCTCGGCCTGGGCGAGCTGGTTGGTCAGCCGGCCGACCTCGCCCGCCTTCGCGTTCGCGTCGGCCTTGCCGGCCTGGATCTCGGAGTCACTCGGGTTCGGCGGCGGCGGGGGCGCCGCGAGGCCCGTGCCGCCGGCGCCGAACAAGATCACCAGCGTGAGCGTGCTCACGCTCAGTCCCCGGCGGGCGCACGGCACTCTCGGCCCCCTGCACCGTCCAAACAAGACCGCCACCTCCGCTCACCAGCGCACACCCCGTGTCACTGCCGTCACACCACTATCACAAGCCTCAGCGGAAACTTACACAACGTAGGCACCAATTCCCCTCATTGAGGGACCCCGGCAACGGATGGCGCAGCCCACACCGCGTGTCGTCTTGTCCGTTAAACAGGACACGCGTACTGTTTAGGGCACCGCGAGGTGTGGCATCCCGAATCCGGTCCTACGGTGGGGGTGCGCAAGACTCGCTGCCACCGAACCCGACCGAACTGACCCGGGACTCGACCGCCGCACCGGCGCGGAAGTCCACGCCACTGGAGTTAGACGTGACCGCACCTGCCAGCAAGGACAGCTTCGGCGCCAAAGACACGCTGAAGGTCGGCGACGCCTCGTACGAGGTGTTCCGCCTGAACAAGGTCGAGGGCGCCGAGCGGCTGCCCTACAGCCTGAAGATCCTGCTCGAGAACCTGCTGCGCACCGAGGACGGCGCGAACATCACCGCCGACCACATCCGCGCGCTCGGCTCGTGGGACCCGAACGCCGACCCGTCGATCGAAATCCAGTTCACGCCCGCCCGCGTGATCATGCAGGACTTCACCGGCGTGCCGTGCGTGGTCGACCTGGCCACCATGCGCGAGGCGGTCACCGACCTGGGCGGCGACCCGGACAAGGTGAACCCGCTCGCCCCGGCCGAGCTGGTCATCGACCACTCGGTCATCATCGACGTCTTCGGCCGCGCCGACGCCTTCGAGCGCAACGTCGAGATCGAGTACGAGCGCAACCGCGAGCGCTACCAGTTCCTGCGCTGGGGCCAGGGCGCCTTCGACGAGTTCAAGGTCGTCCCGCCGGGCACCGGCATCGTGCACCAGGTCAACATCGAGCACCTCGCCCGCACGGTGATGTCCCGCAACGGGCAGGCCTACCCCGACTCCTGCGTCGGCACCGACTCGCACACCACCATGGTCAACGGCCTGGGCGTGCTGGGCTGGGGCGTCGGCGGCATCGAGGCCGAGGCGGCCATGCTGGGCCAGCCGGTGTCGATGCTCATCCCGCGCGTCGTCGGCTTCAAGCTGACCGGCGAGATCCCGGCCGGCGTCACCGCCACCGACGTCGTGCTCACCATCACCGAGATGCTGCGCCGCCACGGCGTGGTCGGCAAGTTCGTCGAGTTCTACGGCGAGAGCGTCGCCGAGGTGCCGCTGGCCAACCGCGCCACCATCGGCAACATGAGCCCGGAGTTCGGCTCCACCGCGGCGATCTTCCCGATCGACGACGAGACCGTCCGCTACCTCAAGCTGACCGGCCGCTCGGCCGAGCAGGTCGCGCTGGTCGAGGCCTACGCCAAGGAGCAGGGCCTCTGGCACGACCCGTCGCGCGAGGCGGCTTACTCCGAGTACCTCGAGCTGGACCTCTCGACGGTCGTCCCGTCGATCGCCGGCCCGAAGCGCCCGCAGGACCGCATCGAGCTGTCGGACGCGAAGTCGTCGTTCCGCAAGTCGATCCACGACTACGTGGACGGCGAGGACACCACGCCGCACACCAAGATGGACGAGGCCTCCGAGGAGTCCTTCCCGGCCAGCGACGCCCCGTCGCTGTCGTTCGCCGAGGACGACGCCGCGCCGGTGACCTCCTCCGCCGCGAACGGCGCGTCGGGCCGCCCGAGCAAGCCGGTCAAGGTCACCAGCGAAGACCGCGGCGAGTTCATCCTCGACCACGGCGCCGTGGTGATCGCCTCGATCACCTCGTGCACCAACACCTCGAACCCGTCGGTCATGCTCGGCGCCGCGCTGCTCGCGCGCAACGCGGTCGAGAAGGGCCTCGCGGTCAAGCCGTGGGTCAAGACGTCGATGGCGCCGGGCTCGCAGGTCGTCACCGACTACTACACCAAGGCCAACCTGTGGCCGTACCTGGAGAAGCTGGGCTACCACCTGGTCGGCTACGGCTGCACCACCTGCATCGGCAACTCCGGCCCGCTCTCGGACGAGATCTCCGCGGCGATCCAGGAGAACGACCTCACCGCGGTCTCGGTGCTCTCGGGCAACCGGAACTTCGAAGGCCGGATCAACCCCGACGTGAAGATGAACTACCTCGCGTCGCCGCCGCTGGTCATCGCCTACGCGCTGGCCGGCACCATGGACTTCGACTTCGCGAACCAGCCGCTGGGCCAGGACGCGCAAGGCACCGACGTCTTCCTGAAGGACATCTGGCCGACGGCCAAGGAGATCCAGGAGACCATCGACCACGCGATCACGCAGGAGATGTTCACCAAGGACTACGCGGACGTCTTCGACGGCGGCGAGCGCTGGAAGTCGCTGCCCACCCCGGAGGGCAAGACCTTCGAGTGGGACGCCGAGTCCACCTACGTGCGGAAGCCCCCGTACTTCGAGGGCATGACGCCGGAGCCGTCGGCGGTCACCGACATCACCGGCGCGCGCGTGCTGGCCAAGCTGGGCGACTCGGTCACCACCGACCACATCTCCCCCGCCGGCGCGATCAAGCCGGGCACCCCGGCCGCGCAGTACCTGACCGAGCACGGCGTGGAGAAGAAGGACTTCAACTCCTACGGCTCGCGGCGCGGCAACCACGAGGTGATGATCCGCGGCACGTTCGCGAACATCCGCCTGCGCAACCAGCTGCTGGACGACGTGCAGGGCGGCTACACCCGCGACTTCACGCAGGAGGGCGCCCCGCAGGCGTTCATCTACGACGCGGCCCAGAACTACGCGGCGGCGGGCACCCCGCTGGTCGTGCTGGGCGGCAAGGAGTACGGCTCCGGCTCGTCGCGTGACTGGGCGGCCAAGGGCACGTCGCTGCTGGGCGTCCGCGCGGTGATCACCGAGTCGTTCGAGCGCATCCACCGCTCGAACCTGATCGGCATGGGCGTCATCCCGCTGCAGTTCCCGGCGGGCGAGTCGGCCTCGTCGCTCGGCCTGGACGGCACCGAGACGTTCGACATCGCGGGCATCACGGCGCTGAACGACGGCGACACCCCCCGCACGGTGCACGTCACGGCCACCAAGGAAGACGGCGGCAAGGTGGAGTTCGACGCGGTCGTCCGCATCGACACCCCGGGTGAGGCGGACTACTACCGCAACGGCGGCATCCTGCAGTACGTGCTGCGGAAGATGACGCAGGCGTAAGGGTTTCCGCCCCGAAGGCCTCCCCATCGAGCAGGTGGGGAGGCCTTCGGCGTCCGGTACCGTGGTGCCGTGGGGGAACTGCTGAGCCACGACGAACGCGGCCGCGGACGGCCGCTGGTGTTCCTGCACCCGGGCGGCTTCGCCCGGCAGGTGTGGGACGAGCAGCTGGACCGCTACGCCGCGAGCCACCGGGTCGTCCGGTGCGACGCCCGCGGGCACGGCGGTTCACCGGGACCGGTGCCGGGGTTCTCCCACTTCGACGACCTCCGGCAGCTGCTCGACGCGCTGGGCATCGAGCGCGCGGTCCTGGTGGGTTCCTCGCTGGGCAGCCGCACGGCGGCCGACTTCGCGCTCGTGCACCCGGATCGGGTCGACGGGCTGGTGCTCACCTCGCCGGGGTTGAGCGGCATGGTCGAGCGCGACCCGTTCACGCTCGACCAGCGAAGGCAAGCAGGCGAAGCCATCGCGGCCAGCGACTACCCGCGTGCGTTCGAGTGTGTGCTCCGCATGCTCGTCGACGGCCCGCACCGGACACCGGCCGAGGTAGACCCGGCGGTCCGCGCCTTGTTCGGGCGGCTGCTGGCCGGCAACGCGCGCCAGGGCCACGGCGGGTTCCCCCTGGGTGACGAGCTGACCGCGGTGGCCCGGGTCGCAGAGATCCGGGCCAGGACGCTGGTGGTCACCGGAGCGCTCGACAGCACCGACATCCACGGCATCGCTGACCTGATCGCCCGCGAAGCACCCCACGCCCGCCAGGTGACGATCGAGGGCGCCGGGCACCAGGTCAACGTCGAGCAGCCCGCCCGGTTCGGCGAGCTGCTCGACGAATTCCTCGCCTAAGCCGGCACGGCCACCCAGCGGACGCTCGACACCGACGGTTCCAGCGAAAGCCGCGACACCGCGGCCTCCATCTGGGCGTCGTCGCGCTGGTCGCCGATCAGCTCGGCGCGGACCTCGACCGTGCGGTCCTCCCGGTCGGTGCTCAGCACCGACAGGAGCCGGAAGTCCGTGCGCGTCAACGCCTGCACGAGCAGCGCCCGCACGTGGGCCTCGGCCTCGTCGCGGGTCACCGCCTGGAATTCGTAGCGCGCCGGCGTCTCGTCGCCCGACTCCGGACGGCGGTCGACGACGCGGCCCAGTGGCCGCAGCACCACGTTCACCCCGACCACGACGGCCGTCCCGGCCGCGGCGACCGCGTACAGGCCGGCCCCGGCGAGGGCGCCGACCGCGGCCGAGCACCACAGCGTCGCGGCGGTGTTGAGGCCGCGGACGTTGAGGCCGTCGCGCAGGATGACCCCGGCACCGAGGAACCCGATGCCCGACACGATCTGCGCGGCCACCCGCGTCGGATCGGCGTCGCCGCTGGAGGCCAGGCCGCCGAAGCCGTGGGCGGACAGCAGCACGAACAGGGTCGCGCCGACGGCGACGAGGGCGTTGGTGCGCAGCCCGGCCATCCGGGCGCGGAACTGCCGCTCGAACCCGATGACGGCCCCGAGGCCGACCCCGGCACCGACGCGCAGCAGCATTTCGAAAATGGTCATGATCCGGCTCTTTTCCGGCGTGCGCGCACTGCCGGACAGGGAACGGCCGAAGTCAGCCCCGCCGGAAACCCCCGGTGAGCGCGCGCCCGGCCGTCCGATGACTGTCCGCTGGCATGTGCCGCTCACCTCGCTTCCGTTGTCCGTGGATGATCAACCTGATCATGGTAACCGCTCCCGCGGCCCGGGGAAGGGCCGCGGGACCGGGTTCACACTCAGAACGGCTGGACGTTCGGCTGGAACACCTGGCCGCTCGCCGGCACCTCGAGGTCGGTCAGGTAGTCGGCCACGGCCTGGTCGACCCCCAGCGCGTCGCCGAGGATGCAGTGGCCGAACGCGTCCACCGACAGCAGCCGGGTGTTGCCGAGCTCGGCCGCCATCCGCTGGGCGAACCGGTACTGCGTCGCCGGGTCGTAGTAGTTGCCGACCACGACCACCGGGACGTCGGTCCTGGCCCGCCACGGGCCGCGGTAGGCGTCCGGGCGCTTCACCGGCCACACCGGGCAGGCCGCCGTGTCGGCGAACGCCTGGTAGCGGCCGAAGGTGCGCGATTCGCGCTCCCACTTGGCGGCGATGTCCGGCACCTCCGCCTGGTCGATCCGGAACGGCTTGTCGGAGCAGTTGACCGCGAAGTACGAGTCGTCGCCGGTGTACGGGCTGTCCGGGTTCCGGTCGGCCAGGCCCCGCTTGTTCGGGGTGATCACCTTGAGCGGCGTGGCAGGCACCACCTGGGTCTGCGCACCCGCCGGGTGGATCGCGGTGTAGAGGGTCTGCAGCTCCTCGGCCAGGCGGGCGAAGCTCGCCGGCGAGTACAGGGCACTCGACACCCCGCCGGTGAACCCGCTGATGTCGAGCGGGTCGGCGCCCGGGAGGGTGATCGGCTGCTTGCGCAGGTACTCCCGCAGCTCGTCGAACTTCGCGCGCGGGTCGCCGTCGCTGAACGCGCACTTCGCGCCCACCTGGTCACAGCGCTTCAGGAACCCGTCCAGCGAGATTTCGAACCCCTGGGCGCGCTCGCGGTCGTACTCGACGCCGTCGCTGGTGCGCAGGGCCGGGTCGACGTTGCCGTCGATCACGATCGCCCGGGACTGCTTCGGGAACATCGCCGCGTACGTCGAGCCGATCAGCGTCCCGTACGAGAAGCCGACGTAGGTCAGCTTCCGGTCGCCGACCGCCGCGCGCAGCGTGTCGAGGTCGCGCACGACGTCCTTGGTGGACATGTGGTTCAGCAGCGAACCGGCGTTGTTCCGGCAGAACCGGCCGTAGTCGCGGTAGCTCGCGAGGGTCTTCGAGATTTCGGCGCGCGACAGCGGCACGCCGACCTGGGCGCCGAAGACCTCGTCCGCGTCCTCCTGGGTGGTGAAGCAGCGCAGCGGGTTGCTCGCGCCGACCCCGCGCGGATCGAAGCCGATGAGGTCGAAGCGGTCGAGGACCTGCGGCCGGAAGATCGCCTCGCCGGCGATCGGCAGGGTCAGGCCCGGGCCGCCGGGGCCACCGGGGTTGAGGAACAGCGAGCCGACGCGCTTGGCCGGTGTCCGGGCCGCGCGCTTGAGCAGGGCGATGTCGATGGTGCCCAGCGACGCGTTGTCGTGGTCGATCGGCACGCGGTACCGCGCGCAGCTGTAGAACTTGACCTGGTCGGCGGGCACGCCGGCGAGGACGTCGCTCTCGCAGGCGCCCCAGGCGACGGCCGGGGTCGCGCCGACGGCGGCTGGCTGAACGGCCGCGTCTTCGGCCGCGGCGGCGGTCCCGGCCGGCCCCGCCAGCCCCACGCCGGCCACGAGTGCCCCCACCAGTGCGAACGCCCGAACCCGGCGCTGAGTGGATCTCGGCAAGACGGCTCCTCCCTCAGGGTCACGCATTCGCCGTGCGCTCACGGCGTCACGGCGCGTCACCCGGGTGAGACTGGCACAAACCGGTGAATCACGGCACCGGCCGAACGGATGGTCGGTGCCTACCGGCCCACTCGGGCGAGGACGAAAACCGGCAACGGCCGGGCGGCCTCGCGCTGCTCCATCTCATACCCCGGCCAGAACCCGAGCAGCTCCTGCCACATGGCGTCGTACTCCTCGCCGTGCAGCTCCCGCGCGACGACGTCGACCGGCTTCCCGGCCAGCGCCACCTCGCACTTCGGGTGGGCGCGCAGGTTGAGCGCCCACGCCGGGTCGTGCGGGCGGCCCCAGTTGGACGCGGTCAGCACGTAGTCGCCGCCGCGCGGGAAGTAGAGCAGGTTGGTGCTCCGCGGCAGTCCGCTCTTCCGCCCGGTCGTCGTCAGGCGCAGGGACGGCAGCCCGGCGAGCGCCACGAGGCTCACCCGGCCGCCGAACGCCTTGTGCAGTTTCTTGTCCGCCCACACGACGAACCGGGCCGTGCGCATCAGCCACGGCTTGGTGCCGACGGCCCGGGCGAGCGCCCGGAGAGGATTAGCCACGCACGGATTTTGCCAGGCTCACCCCGAACCGCTGCTGGGAGTCGGTCCACCAGTGCTCGAGCGCGAACCCGGCCGCGGCCAGCTCGGCTTCGACGCCGCTCGGGCGGAACTTGGCCGAGATCTCCGTCCGGATGTGCTCCCCCGCGGCGAAGGCCACCGTGAGATCCGCGCCCGGGATCTCGACGGTCAGGTCGTGGCGGGCGCGCAGGCGCATCTCGATCCACTCGTTCTCCGCGTCCCAGTGCGAGACGTGCTCGAACTCGTCGGGGTCGAAGTTCGCGCCGAGGCGGGTGTTGATCACCCGCAGTACGTTCTTGTCGAACTCCGCTGTCACCCCGGCCGCGTCGTCGTAGGCGCGTTCGAGGATGCCCGCATCCTTGACCAGGTCGGTGCCGAGCAGCAGCCACTCCCCCTCGTCCAGGACCTCCCGGACCGAGCGCAGGAAGGCCGCGCGTTCGGCGGGCAGGAAGTTGCCGATCGTGCCGCCGAGGAAGGCCACCACCCGCGGCTGGCCGTCCGGCAGCAGGGCCAGGTGCTGGGTGAAGTCGCCGACGACCCCGCGGACGGCCAGGCCCGGGTAGTCCTTCGAGATCGCTTCGGCGGCCTCGGCCAGCGCGGACTCGGACACGTCCAGCGGGACGAACGCCTCCAGGGTGCCGTGCGCGGTGAGCGCGTCGAGCAGCAGCCGGGTCTTCTCGCTCGACCCCGAGCCGAGCTCGACGAGCGTGTGCGCGCCGGTCAGCTCCGCGACGTCGGCGGCGTGCGCGGCCAGGACCTCGCGCTCGCTGCGGGTCGGGTAGTACTCCGGCAGCTGGGTGATCTTCTCGAACAGCTCGCTGCCGTCGGCGTCGTAGAACCACTTGGGCGGCAGCCACTTCTGCGGCGCGGTGAGCCCGGCGACGACGTCGGCGCGCAGTTCCGCGGTGACGGCGTCGCCGGAGCGGTGGTGGTCGAGATCGACTTCGGTCATGAGGTCTCCTGGGTCAGGGGAAGCAGGTCGACGCCGGCCGCGGTGGCGCGCACGGCGTGGTGGTCGGGGACGGGCCGCCAGCGCGGGTCGCCGTCGAGGGGTTCGGACGCCAGCCACACGCCGGCCGGGGTCTCCAGCACGGACAGCGCGTGCGTCCAGGTGGTGCCGATCAGCGTGGCGCCGTCGGTGAGCAGGAAGTTGAGCCGGGAGCCGGGCGCGGCCGCCTCGACGGCGGCGGTCAGCGCCGCCACCGCCGTCAGCGGGTCCTCCCCCGTGGCGAGCCGGGCCCGCAGCAGGGCCCAGAGCACCACCGAATCCGTCGACGCCTCCAGCGTCAGCAGTTCGGTGACCGGCAGGGTCTTCGCCAGTTCCGCCAGCGAATCCGGGTAGCCGCGGACGACGCCGTTGTGGCTGAACAGCCACCTTCCGGCGGTGAACGGCGCCGCGGCCGCTTCGGTCACCGGCAGGCCTGTGGTGCCGTTGCGGACCGCGGCGACGAACGCGCCCGAGGTGACCGCCGCGGCCAGCGGCGGCAGTGTCTCGTCCGTCCACAGTGGAGTCGAACGCCGGTGGCGCAGCGGCGGCGAGCCCGGGCCGGGGTACCACCCCAGCCCGAACCCGTCGGCGTTGACCGAGCCGCCGCCGCGCATGTCCGCCGGCGCGTACGACTGCACCAGCAGCGAATGCGGGGCGCGGAAGAGCGCCTCGGCGGGCGAGACGGGCTCGCCGAGGTAGCCGATGTGGCGGCACATGCGCCTACCCCACCTCGCCGGGGGCCGCGTCGCGGGCGGTGCGGAAACCGGCGAAGATCTGCCGCCGGATCGGGTAGTCCCAGTTGCGGAACGTGCCCCGGATCGCTGCGGCGTCGGTGCCGAACGAGCCGCCGCGCAGCACCTTGTACTCCGGTCCGAAGAAGACTTCCGAGTACTCGCGGTACGGGAAGGGCGCGAAGCCCGGGTAGCCGTGGAAATCGGTCGACGTCCACTCCCAGACGTCGCCGATCAGCTGGTGCACGCCGGTCGGCGACGCCCCGGCCGGGTACGCGCCCGCGGGCGCCGGGCGCAGGTGCCGCTGACCGAGGTTGGCGTGCTCGGCCGCCGGTTCCTCGTCGCCCCAGGGGAACCGGCGCGACCGGCCGGTGGCCGGGTCGAACCGCGCCGCCTTCTCCCACTCCGCCTCGGTCGGCAGCCGCCGCCCGGCCCAGGCCGCGTACGCCTCGGCCTCGTGGTACGAGACGTGCACGACGGGCTCGTCGGCCGGGAGGCGCTCGTACACGCCGAAGCGGGTCCGCCACCAGCCGTCCTGCTCCCGCTTCCAGAACCGGGGCGCGGTGATGCCGTTGTCCTGCCGGTACGCCCAGCCCGCCAGGCTCCACCACCGCTCGTCGTCGTAGCCGCCGCCGTCGAGGAACTCGGTGTAGGCGCCGCAGGTGACCGGCACGGTGTCCATCCAGAACGCCTCGACGGCGATCTCGTGCGCCGGGCGCTCGTTGTCCAGGGCCCACGGCTCCGCCGACGTGCCCATCGTGAAGGCACCACCCGGCACCAGGACCTCGCGGGGCAGCGCCCCGGACCGCGCGGGCGGCGGCTCGGGTGCGTGCAGCACCGGGTCGCCCGTGCGGAGCTGGTGGGTGGCCAGCATCGTCTCGTCGTGCTGCTGCTCGTGCTGGGTGATCATGCCGAAGGCGAACGCCTGCTCGGTCAGCCGCCTGCCTTCCATCGGCGCGTGCTCCAGCACGTCGAACGCCTTCTCGCGGACCTGCTTGACGTACGCGCGCGCCTCGGCCGGCCCGAGCAGCGGCAGCTCCGGCCGGTCGGCGCGGGCGTGCTGGAAGGCGTCGTAGATGTCGTCGATGTCCGGCCGCAGCGGCTCCCGGCCGCCGACGTCGCGGACCAGCCACAGCTCCTCCTGGACGCCGATGTGCGCGAGGTCCCAGACCAGCGGCGACATCAGCTTGGAGTGCTGGCGGACCAGGTCCTCGTCGTCGACCGCGTCGGTCAGCGCCACGCTGCGCGCCCGCGCCCGGGTCAGTGCTTCGGCCGCCCGGGCGCGCAGGTCCTGCGCGCTCAGGTCGCCCAGTGCTTCCGTGCTCATGCTTCGCTCCTCGATCGGTACGCGCGCCCCTGCACGCTCTCGCTGATCTCGGTGATCGACTCCTCGGCCAGCCCGGTCACGCCCAGCTCGGCGCACCCGAGGTCGGCCAGTGCCGCCGCCGCGGCCGCCAGCTCCGGGTCGGCCAGGCCGCGGCGCGCCGCCGCGGTCCACCGGTCCGCGACCGGGGCGCAGAGCTCACGCACCTTGTCCACTGTGGACGGCCGGGCCAGCAGGGCCGACACGAGCGCGACCGGCGCCAGCCACTCGTCCGGCGGTTGCGCGTCGAGGTACCTGATCTCCAGGTACCCCTGCGGCCGGACCGGGGTGAACATCGTGGTCAGGTGGTAGTCGAGGTCCGCCTCCGTCGGCTTGGGCAGCAGCGCGGCCGCGCCCCGGCCGTCGATCCAGTCGGCGAACGTCAGCCCCTCCGGCGCGTCCCACGGCCGATCGCCGCGGGGCAGCACCATCAAGGGGACGTCCATCAGGCGCCCGGCCCACTCCGCGGCCGGATCGCCCGCCACGGTGGCCGTGCGCGTGCGCACCGCTTCCGTGTCGTGCACCGCCAGCCAGCGGGCCGAGGCGTGTCCCGTGTCCCGTCCGGCGTGGACGCGGGAGGTGGCGAAGAGGGCGAGCAACGGCGGGCCCATCGCGTGGGCGGCCGCCCAGCGGGCCGCGTAGTGCTCGGGCTCTCCCGCGTCGAGGCAGATCTGCAGGCCCGCGGTGCTGCACATCATCGTGAGGCCGCCGGGCCCGATCGGCGCGAACCGGCGTTCCATGGCCGCGTACCGCGGGGTGTGCAGGATCCGGCGGGGCGCCCGATGGGCGTCGATGCCCGTTTCGCCCAGTTCGAAGCCGTGCCGGGCGAGGCGGTCGCGCAGGTGGTGGAGGTCGGCCGTGACGACTGCGTCGAGCTCACGCAGGGAGGCCTGGGGAAGAGCGGAAATCTCGACCTGGCACCCGGGTTCGAGGCTCACGGGAGAGCCGGCCGGGAGCGGCGAGGCGGGGCTGCCGGGGCGGAGCGTCCGCGGGGTGTGCGGACCCAGCGCCGCGGCGAGGACGTCGGGATCGAGGGGTCTGGCCGGGTCGTCGGCGTGGTGCACGGTGAACTCCAGCTCCACGCCGGTCAGGCGGGGTGGCCCGTGTTTGAAGCACACCGATGCGACATACGCCTCGCCGGCCGCGCGGTCCGCCAGGACCCGCGCGGTGCGGTTCGACGCACTACCCGACTTTTCGGGAAAATCGTGCACCGTTTGCATGTCCGTTCCTGTTCCGTGTGGTGGAACTTCTTGACTTCGGACGCTACACGCGGGGTACGACAAATTCAGGCCGGATCTTGCGCAGCGGGAGGCATTCACCACTCCGTAAGAACTCGCTGATCAGGGCAAAGCGGATTCCGTACCGAGGCCGAGCTCGGCCGCCGAAGCCCGCACGGCGTCGATGACGAGGTGCAGCGCCGGCCGCCGGAACGCGGTGCGCCGGTAGGCGATCGAGACCGTCCGCAGCAGCGGTGTCGTGAGGGTGACGACGTCGATCCCCGGCGGCCGCAGCAGGCGAAGGCCCAGGTCCGACACGAGGGTGATGCCCAGCCCGGCGCCCACCATCGCCATCGCCGTCGACTGCTCCTCGACCTCGTGGTTGATCTTCGGGGTGAAGCCGTGGCGCTGGCAGGCCGTGCGCATCGCCCGGCCGAAGTGGGACTTGGCGCCGGCCAGGATCCACGGGTGCTCGGCGAGGTCGTCCAGCGACGCCGACCCGGCGGGCACCGCACCCCGCGGCACCGCCGCGTGCAGCCGTTCGACGGCCACGACCGCCCGCTCCAGCCCGGCGTCCCACGGCATCGGCGCGTCGGAGTAGTCGATCACGAACGACAGGTCGAGGCTCCCGTCACGGACCGCCTCGGCGGTGTCCTCCGGCGCCAGTTCGCGGGTGCGGACCTCGATGCCGGGGTGCGCCCCGGCGAGCGTGGTCAGCGCGGTGGGCAGCAGCCCCGAAGCGACCGACGCCCACACCCCGGCGGTCAGCCGGACCGTCCGCGCCTCCTGGGCCTCCTCCAGGGCGAGCGTCGCCCGCTCGACCGAGCCGAGGATCTCTTCGGCGTGCTCGGTGAGCAGGGTGCCGAGCTCGGTCAGCTGGACGCGCCGGCCGAGCCGTTCGAACAGCTTCGCGCCCACGTCCCGTTCGAGCTGCGCAAGCTGCTGCGACACCGCCGAAGCGGTGTAGTGCAGTGCCGCGGCCGCCGCCGTCACGGTGCCCCGGCGGTGCAGCTCGCGCAGCATCCGCAAGCGGTGCAACGAAAGCTCCATACACAAAACTTAAACGAGATCGTGCAGCAGCGTTAAATGGACGGGCGGGCCACCCCGGGCGCACGCTCGTGGTGGCGGTCACTCGGCCGCCCCCGGACTTCCCTGGAGGTGAGTGGCCCGATGACCCCGGCCGAACCGCTGATGCGGCTCACGTGGACCGATCCCGTCACCGGCGCGCACGGCTACCTGGTCGTGCACAGCCTGGTCTCCGGCGTCGCCACCGGCGGCACCCGGATGCGGGCCGGCTGCACGATGACCGAGGTCGAGGACCTCGCGCGGGGCATGGCCAACAAGACCGCGACGTTCAACCTGCCGGTCGGCGGGGCCAAGGGCGGCCTCGACTTCGACCCCAAGGACCCGCGCGCGTTCGACGTGCTCAAGCGGTTCTGCGCGTTCCTGCGGCCGTGGCTGGACGCCCATTGGGTGACCGCCGAGGACCTCGGCGTGCCGCAGCACCTGATCGACTCGGTGTTCGCCGAGCTCGGGTTGGAGCAGTCGTACCACGCGGCGATCCGCCGTTCGGCCGACCCGGCGCGCACCCTGCGCCGGGTGCAGGCGGGCCTCAACGCGCCGGTGCCCGGCGGGCTGCTGCTCGGCGACGTCGTCGGCGGCTACGGCGTGGCCCAGGCGTGCCTGGGTGTCGCGGCGGCCTGGGACTGGGACGTGCGCGGGACGACCGTGGCGATCCAAGGCATCGGCACCATGGGCGGCGGCGCGGCCTGGTACCTGCACGAAGCCGGGATGAAGGTGGTCGCGGTGGCCGACGCGGCGGGCACGCTGTACGACCCCGCCGGCCTCGACGTCCCGGCGCTGCTGGACCTGCGCGACCGCTTCGGCGAGGTCGACCGCTCCCGGCTGCCCGCCGGGGTCCGTTCGCTGCCGCGCGAAACGATCGTCGGGATCGACGCGGACATCTTCGTGCCGGCGGCGATCTCCTACGCGCTGCGGCCGGACAACGAGAGCGCGGTCAAGGCCAAGGTCGTCGTCGAAGCGGCGAACGCGGCGACGACGCCGGAAGCGGAGTCGGCGCTGTCGGCCCGCGGGGTCGCGGTCGTGCCCGACTTCGTCGCCAACGCGGGCGCGGCGGCCTGGGCGTGGTGGCTGCTGCTCGGCGAGGTCGGCGCGGACCCGGCCGACTCGTTCCTGCGGCTGCGCACGGAGATGCAGGCGAAGGTGGCGCTGCTGCTGGCGGAGTGGAACATGGACCGGCTCCCCCTGCGCGTGACCGGGCTGCGGCTGGCCGAGACCAGCCGGGCCCGGCGCGCCGAAGCCGCGCTCGCCCCGGAAGGCGAGCCGGGCCTGCTCATCCCCTGAGCGCGAAACGGTCGGTCGCGCCGATCAGGACGTCCTGCATCGACGCGGCCGACACCGTGTGCCCGACGTCGTCCAGCATCACCAGTTCGCTGCCCGGCCAGGCGTGGTGCAGCAGCCAGGGCGTGCCGACGAGGTTGCTGGTGTCGAGCACGCCCTGCGCCAGCACGGCGGGGATGCCGGCGAGCTTGCCCGCCTCACGGAGGATCTCGCCGTCGGGCAGGAACGCGCGGTTGCTGAAGTAGTGCGTGACGAGCCGGGCGAAGCAGAGCCGGTAGGCCGGCTCCTCGAAGACGTCGGACGGCGGCACGCCCGGGAGCATCGCGTCTTCCCAGGCGCACCAGCCGTCGGCCGCCCGGTGGTGGACGGCGGGGTCCGGGTCCATCAGGAGGCGGTGGTAGGCCGCGGAGAGGTCGCCGTCGCGCTCGCTTTCCGGTACGCCGTCGCGGAATCGGGCGAAGCCGTCCGGGAAGTACGCGCCGAGGCCGCGGATCAGCATCTCGATCTCGACGTACCGGTCGGTCGCCAGGCCCATGAGGACGATCTCGCTGACGCGGCCGGTGTGGCGCAGGGCGTAGGTCAGGCTGAGCACCGAGCCCCAGGAACCGCCGAACAGCAGCCACTTTTCGATGCCGAGGTGGGTGCGGAGCCGTTCGAAGTCGGCCACCAGGTGGTCGGTGGTGTTGGCGGACAGGTCGGCGACCGGGGCGCCGGCGTACGGGGTGCTGCGGCCGCAGCCGCGCTGGTCGGCCAGGACGATCCGGTAGCGCGCCGGGTCGAAGAACCGGCGGACGTTCGCCGAGCAGCCCGAGCCGGGGCCGCCGTGCACGACGAGCGCGGGCTTGCCGCCGGGGTTGCCGCAGGTCTCCCAGTAGATCTCGTGCCCGTCGCCGACGTCGAGCATGCCGTGTGCGTACGGTTCGATCTCGGGGTACAGCATCAGCGCGTCCTTCCACCCGGAATGCAACAGCGCTGTCAGGTTACCGGCGGGCCGCCGGTTCAGCCCAGGGTGCCGGCCAGTTCGGCCAGGGTGCCGGCCAGCTCCCGCGGCCCGGCCGGGCCGATGTGGATGACGGCGTCGTCCCCCGAGCCGGAGGTGTAGCTGAGGTAGCGCCCCCAGTCGGTGTCGGCGTAGTGCAGCGGCTGCTGCAGGCAGGTGTGCCGCCCGACGTCGTCGCGGCGGCCGGCGTAGAGCTCGCCGCTGCCCGACACCGGGCGTTGCACGAGGCTGACGACGTCGGCGATGGCGGGATCGAGCGGATAGGCGGCCTGCCCGCGACGGGCCGCCTCGGTCAGATCGGCGACCCGGACGGTGCGCGGGTGCCCGCCGCCCGGCCCGACCGGCGGCAGCTGCTCGACGAGCGTCTCGGCGAGCCGGTTCCGATCGATTTCCTGCACCCCAACGCGGCTCCCGTCGGACACGGCCAGGACGGCCTGCAGCCCCTTCGCGGCGGCGAGCACACCGTAGGTCCGGCCTTCGGAGCCGACCCAGCCGTAGTACTCCCGGGCGGGGCTGACCAGCAGCGGAAGCCAGTCGAGGAAGTCGACGGTGACCCGCCCGCGAACGTCGACCAGCCCGGCCTCGGCGAGGGCCGCGTCGATCCGCTTGTCGGCCTCCTCCCGCTCGACGTCCGAAAGCCACAGGGGCTCCGGACGCAGGGTGGGGTGCAGCTGGCCGACCTGTTCGCGGTCGGCCAGCGCGGCCAGCGCCTCGACCGGAACGTCCACCCGGCCTGTTGCCACGTCCACCTGCCTCTTCGCCTTCTTCGCCTTCTTCGCCTTATTCGCCGATGACCGGCGGGCTGGTCCGCTGGTCGGTGCCGAAGATCGCGTCCGGGTCCGCCTCGATCAGGAAGTCCGGCCGCTGGTGTTCCTCGTCCTCATCGCCCTCACCGCGACGGCCACCGGGCCCCATGGGCCCCATTTGCCCACCACGCCCACCGGCGGCGGCCCGCGCGGCAGCCGCTTCCGCGGCGGCGGCGTTGCCGAGGCTGCCCATGCCGGAGCCGCGGCCGGCGCCGAGGCCGCGTTCGCCGGGGCTGCCAGCACCGCTGCCGCTGCCGGTCCCGGTCCCGCCGCGGCCGGTGGGGTCGAGGAGCCGCCCACCGGCGTTGCCGCTGTTGGGGCCGCGGCCGCCGGGGCCGGCGTTCGGGTCGTTGGGGTTGAGGGAGTTCTGGCCGTAGTTCGGCCCGCCCCCGGTGTTGGTGGGGTAGAAGTCGATGCCCCCGGTGTTCGGCGGGGTCTTCCCGGGCTGGTCGGCCGGCTGTCCCGGCCGGGTCGGGACGGTGGGCACCGTCGGACGGCCGGAGCCGGTGGTGTGGGTGTCGTCGCCGGTGCCGCCAGTCCCGCCCGTTCCCCCGGTCCCTCCGGTCCCTCCTGTGCCGCCGGTGCCACCCGTGCCGCCGGTACCTCCGGTCCCGCCGGGCTTGTCGGGCCCGCCGGTCTGCCCCGGGTCGAAGCCGGTGGTCGAGGTGTGGTCGTCACTGCCGGAATCGCCACCGGGGTGTCCGGGCAGCCACTTGCCGCGGTCAGTGGGCTCGACGCGCCCGGGGGTGTTCGGCGTCTCGACGGAGATGGCGGCACCGTCGGACTCGAGAACACCGTAGTCGGTGGGGAGCACCGCCTGGTTGCTGCTGGTGCTGTTGCTGTACTGGTCCATGACGCGGACGTTGGTCTCGTTCGCGGCGTTGTACCGCGCCATGCCTTCTTGGTAGTTGTCGATGTCGTCCTTGGCCATGAAGGGCCCGGCGATCGGGATCGCGGCTTTCAGGCCGGTGGTCCACGGATTCGGCTTGTCGGGCTTCGGCGGCACCTCGACGACGGTATTGCTGGAGTCTTCGAAGACGGCAGCTTGCGTCTTCACGGACGCGGACGTCGCGTCCAGCGGCGCCGAGCTGTCGTGGAAAGCCCGTTCCATCGGCCCTGCGCCGGCGTTCGCGGCATCCGCTGCGTCACCGCTCCACGACTCCACCATGCGTGCCTGGAGCGCCTTGATGCTCGCGCCCCGCTCCATATAGGCATCGGACAGCTCCTGCACCGTCTGCGCCATCTGCTGCAGCCCGGAGGTGTCACCCTGTCTGAAGTTGTCGTAGATCTGCTTTCCGTCCACTCGTCATGCCCCCTTGAGTGTCTTTATGACGCTCGACGCAACCTGGTTGGCCACCCCGCAGGAGTCGTCGGCTCCCTGGTAGCCCTGCGCGTACACGTCGAAGGTGAGGTCGTCGGCGATGCCGACCCCGATCCCGCAGGAACCCATCGGCCGTTCGTCCAGCGGTCCCCAGTAGACGGCCGGATAGCCGTCGACGTCCGGAGCGCGTTCCAGGAACCTGATGTAAGTCTTGCTGGCGTAGCCGCGATAGATCCCCGCCAGGCCACCAGCCCCCTCGTCGCGGCTCCCGGTGCCGAGCGAGACCGACAGACCGATCCCTTCACCCTGCAGTTTCCAGAGGCAGGACGGGCCGGCCTTGGTGAACAGCGTGTCACCCTTCGCCTGGTACCGGCCCGGGTCGGTGAACTTCAGCGACGTCAGCACGTCCTTCGACACGACGGCACAGGTGTCGGAGACATACTTGCTCGCGTCGAGCGGGGCGGAAACCTTCGGAACTTCCGGATCCGCCGTTGGCTCGCCGGTCACCGACGACGAGGCCGCCGTCGACGGGGACGCCGTGCCTCCGGTCGTCGTGGTGCACGCGGCTACCGAGCCCCCCGAGACGGCCACGAGGACGGCCAGAACGCCCAGTTTGGTTCGGAACAAGTTCAGTTCGCCTATGCCTTGAAGGTGCCGGACAGGTCTTGATCGGTCGCCACGGTCTTGGACTGGGCTTCCTTCAGCTTCTTGAGGTACTCCTGCGCGTACTTGCGCATCGAGTCGTTTTGCTTGAGCAGGGCCAGGACCGAGTCCGAGGTCGTCGAGGCGTAACCTCCGCTGACGGAGTCCTGGCCCGGCGCCAGCTGTCCGATCTGGATGATCTGCCGGATCTTCGCCCCGTCGTCGACGATCTTGTCGACCAGGTCCTCCCACTGGCCGATCACCGCGGACAGCTCTTCGGGGTCCATCTTGAACTGGCCACCCTTGCCCCCGCCGCCGTACACGCGGCCGGAGTTGCTGAAGACGTCTCCCCACAGCGCCTGTGCCGCCTGGCCGGCCTCACCGATGATCACGCCGCACCTTCCCCTCAGCTCACCCACCGTGATGGGGCAAACCATAGCCAACCGTCTCACTTCGTGTCAGCGAAACGCCGCAACGTTCAGACGGTGGGGACACGCTCGGGGTTCCCGGGCACTCCGGGTCACAGTACGTACGTACGGATTGCGAGAAGCCGGTCCTCGGTGCCAGGATTTCAGGATGCCACGCGTAAGCCAGGATCACCTCGACGCACGCCGGCGCCAGATCCTCGACGGCTCGCGCGTCTGCTTCGCGCGCTACGGCTATGAAGGTGCCACAGTCCGGCGCCTCGAGGAAGCCACCGGGCTCTCCCGAGGGGCCATCTTCCACCACTTCCGCGACAAGGAGTCGCTCTTCCTCGCCCTCGCCGAGGACGATGCCCTCCGGATGGCCGACGTCGTCGCCGAACAGGGGCTCGTCCAGGTCATGCGGGATCTGCTGGCCGGTGGGGACCACCCCGCCGACTGGCTCGGGACGCGCCTGGAGGTCAGCCGGCGGCTGCGCACCGATCCGGAATTCCGGGCGCGGTGGGCCGAGCGGTCCGAGCAGCTGACCACCGCCACCCGGCTGCGGCTGCTGCGGCAGCGGGAGGCCGGGAACCTGCGTGACGACGTCGACGTCGACGTGCTCACGGCCTTCTTGGAGCTCGTCCTCGAAGGGCTCGTCTCGCACCTGGCCATGGGCCTGCCCGCCGCCGGGCTGGGGCCGGTGCTCGACCTCGTCGAAGAAACCGTGCGCCGGCACCGGCCCGGTGCCGGATGAGCGCTCCGACACACCCGGTACGCCTGCGGCGGACCCAAAAGACACGTTAAGATTGTCCCCATATCCGCAGTACACGCCGATTTCTTGCTAGGAGTGACCGTTTCGTGCGCGCAGCGCAGTCACCCGGTGACAGTACCGGGCCGGGTGACCGACCCGGCTGTCCGATAGGTTCGTCCCCCGCCGCTCGAGCGGGTGCGGAATGATCCAGATCCTCTTCGCCGTGCTCGGCGTCCTCCTCTTCGTGCTGCTGACCGTCGGCACCGGCCTCGCCGTCGCCGCCGAGTTCTCGCTGACCGCGCTGGAACGCAGCACCGTTGACGCCAACGTCCGCCAGGTCGGCGACCGCCGCGCGCTGACCGTGCAGAAGGCGCACCGGACGCTGTCCTTCCAGCTCTCCGGCGCCCAGGTCGCGATCACGCTGACCACGCTGGTCACCGGGTACCTGGCCGAGCCGCTGATCGGCGAGCTCGTCCGCCCGCTGCTGACCGCCGTCGGCCTGCCGGCCGGGTTCGCCGGGGGCGCGTCGATCGTGCTCGCGCTCGTCATCGCCACCTCGCTGTCGATGATCCTCGGCGAGATGGTGCCGAAGAACCTCGCGATCGCCCGGCCGCTGCCGACCGCGCGCGCGGTCGCCGGCTACCACTCGCGGTTCTCCGCGCTGTTCCGCTGGCTCATCACGCTGATGAACAACAGCGCGAACTTCCTCGTGCGCAAGTTCGGCGTCGAACCGCAGGAAGAGCTGCGGTCCGCCCGCTCGCCGCAGGAGCTGGGCTCGATCGTGCGGTCCAGCGCCGAGAGCGGCACGCTCGACACGTCCACCGCCGAGCTGCTCGACCGCTCGCTGCGGTTCGGCGAGCGCACCGCCGAGGAGCTGATGACCCCGCGCGTGCAGCTCGAATCGCTGGCGATCGACGACACCGTCGAGGACCTCATCGAGATCTCCCGCCGCACCGGGTTCTCGCGCTTCCCGGTGCACGCCGAGGACCTCGACGACGTCCGCGGCGCCGTGCACGTGAAGCAGGCCTTCGCCGTGCCCGCCGCCGACCGGGCCGCCGTGCCGATCGGCTCGGTCATGCGGCCGGTGCCGACCGTGCCCGAGTCGCTGCCCGGCGACGACCTGCTGCTGCGCCTGCGCGACTCCCGCTTCCAGCTGGCCATCGTCGTCGACGAGTACGGCGGCACGGCCGGGCTGGTGACCCTGGAAGACGTCGTCGAGGAGATCATCGGCGACGTCCGCGACGAACACGACGAGCGCGAGGCGCCGGCGTCCCAGCAGGTCGGCGCGGACAGCTGGCTGGTGTCCGGGCAGCTGCGCGCCGACGAGATCACCGATGTCACCGGGTTCCGGATGCCCGACGGCGACTACGAAACCATCGCCGGGCTGATCCTCGAACGACTGGGCAAGATCCCCGCCGAGGGTGACGCCACCGAGGTCGACGGCTGGCTGCTCACCGTGACCACGATGGACAAACGGCGGATCGCCGAGGTCGAGGTCGCCCCGGTCCGCCCCGTTCAGGAAGCGGCCGCGGACGCGGAGGTGGCCTCGTGACCGACTGGCTGAACATCGCCCTCGTCGTCGTCCTGCTGCTGGCCAACGCCTTCTTCGTCGGCGCGGAGTTCACGCTGATCTCCTCCCGGCGCGACCGGCTCGAAGCGCTGCTCGAACAGGGCAAGACCCGCGCGAAGATCGTCATCAACGCGAGCAAGCACGTGTCGCTGATGCTCGCCGGCGCGCAGCTGGGCATCACCATCTGCTCGCTGCTGCTCGGGCGGCTCGGCGAGCCCGCCATCGCGCACCGGCTGTCGGCGGCCTTCGACCTGCTGGGCCTGCCCGAAGCGCTGCTGCACCCCATCTCGTTCGCCATCGCGCTGGCGTTCATCACCGTGGCCCACGTCCTGATCGGCGAGATGGTGCCGAAGAACCTCGCCATCGCCGAGCCCGAGCGGCTCGCGCTGTGGCTGGTGCCGGCGCACGTCGCGTGGGTGAAGGTGGCCAACCCGTTCATCTGGCTGCTGAACTTCGTGGCCAACTCGCTGCTGCGCGCGGTCCGCGTCGAGCCGAAGGACGAGCTGGAAACGGCCTACACGTCCGACGAGCTCGCCGAGCTGCTCAGCGAATCGCGGCGGGAGGGCCTGCTCGACCAGTCCGAGCACCAGCGGCTCGCCCAGACGCTGTCGTCGGTGCAGAAGACGGTGGCCGACGTGCTGGTGCCGACCGCCGAGCTGACCACGCTCCCCTGCGGGCCGACGGTCGGCGAGGTCGAGAAGGCCGTGTCGTCCACCGGGTTCTCGCGGTTCCCGGTGTGCACCGACGACGGGCGCCTGACCGGCTACATCCACGTCAAGGACATCCTGGACCTCGCCGGGCAGGACCCGGGGACGATCGTGCCCGCCTCGAAGACGCGCGCGCTCACCGAACTGCGGGCCGACGCCCGGCTCGACGTCGCCCTTTCGGCGATGCGCAAGGAGCGCAGCCACCTCGCGCGGGCGCTCGACGAAGGCGGCAACGCCGTCGGCGTCGTCGCGCTCGAGGACCTGGTCGAGGAGTACGTGGGCACGGTGCGCGACGGCACCCACGTGGGCGCATGACCGAGGTGCTCGCCGAGGCGGACTGGCTCGCCCGGGAGGCGGCGCACGTCGCGCGGATGCGCCGGTGGACCGGCCCGCACCAGGAGCGGCGCTCCCGTGGCGAGAAGCACCCGGTGCTGGACTTCCTGTTCACCTACTACTCGTACCGGCCGTCGCACCTCGAACGGTGGCAGCCCGGGCCCGGCATCGCGCTCGCCGGGCCCGCGGCGCGCCGCTTCCTGGACCGCAAGGGGTACGTCACGGCACCGGACGGCGTGGTCCTGGACCCCGCCGGGTTCGGCGCGGGCAAGGTGCGGACGGCCGAGTTCGTCCTCCGCCTGCTGACCGCGACGGCGTCCCGCCCGCCCCGGCTGAGCTGCTTCGGGCTGCACGAATGGGCGATGGTCTACCGCGAGCCGGCGGATTCGGTGCGGCACGACCAGGTGCCGCTGCGGCTGGGCTCGGCGGGCACCGACGCGGTCGTCGAGTCCCTGGACATCCGGTGCGGGCACTTCGACGCGTTCCGCTTCTTCACCGCGCCCGCGCGGCCGTTGAACGGGCTGACGCCCTCGCGGGAGACGCAGATCGCACTCGAGCAGCCGGGGTGCCTGCACGCGAACATGGATCTGTTCAAATGGGCGTACAAGCTCGACCCGTTCGTGCCGGCGGAGCTGGTGGCGGACTGCTTCGAGCTGGCGGTCGAGATCCGGACGCTGGACATGCGGGCGAGCCCGTACGACCTGGCCTCGCTCGGCTACGAGCCGGTGCGGATCGAGACGGCCGGGGGCCGGGCCGAATACGCCCGCGCCCAAGGGGAGTTCGCCCGCCGGGCGGCGCCGCTGCGTCATCGCCTGATTGCGCATTGCCATCGCCTGGTCAGCGCAGCACCCTGAGCACGGGCCACTGTGAGTCAGATTATTCTCTCACCGATACTCACCTGTTAGGGTGATAACGGTTTGATTGCATAGCAGCGCGTGCTTGGCATGCGCTCACCCCGAAAGGATGACGGATGGGGCGACACTACCGGGACGAGGAGCCGGTGCCGCACCCTCAGGACCGCACGCCGCGCGTGCCCGCCGAGGGCCGCAGCGAGGCGTCCGGTGCCTTCCGCACCCCGGGGCGCAGCTCCATTTCCGACGCCTTCGGGATCGCGGGCCGCGCGGCCGGTGCTCCTCGCGAGTCGTCCGGTTCGGCCTTCTTCACGGAAGGGGCCGAGGCACCGGGGTTCCCACCGGAGCCGAGCGGCCCGCCGCCGGCCGGTCGCCGGGGCGAGGCGTCCGGGGCCTACCCGGTCGCGAGCCGAGGTCAGGCCTCGGGTTCGTACCCGGTCGTGGGCCGCGGCGAGCCGACGGTGACCCGTGCCCCGCGGCGTGGTGAGGCGTCCGGCTCCTACCCGGTCGCGAACCGCGTCGACGTTCCCGCCGTCACGGCGACGCACCCGGCCCGCCGCGGCGAAACCTCGGGTTCCCATCCCGCCGTGTCCACCACGACGCACCCCGCCCGCCGGGGCGAGGAACCCATCAGCAC
The DNA here is from genome assembly GCF_000716785.1 of Amycolatopsis vancoresmycina. GTDB lineage: Bacteria > Actinomycetota > Actinomycetes > Mycobacteriales > Pseudonocardiaceae > Amycolatopsis > Amycolatopsis vancoresmycina. The sequence goes on along the minus strand of NZ_JNYY01000001.1, from coordinate 277,778 downwards.
GCGCGCCCCCCGCCGCCAGGCCCCCGCCGAGAACAGCGCCGAGGTCACCACCGCCTACCTCGCGGTCGCCGACCCGGGCACCCGCCCCCGCCGTGGCAAGCGCGCCGCCGCCCGGCAGCCCGAGTCCGCCGCCGAGCGGACCGAGGTCATCACCCGGCAGGACGACTCCCCCGGCGACGTCGCCACCCGGAGCGACGACAGCGACACCCGGACGGCGGGACACAGCGAGAGCACCGTTGCCCTCCGGACCGCCGAGCGCAGCGACACCACCGGCCCGCAGCGCGCCGGCCGCACCGACAGCACCGGGCCGCAGCGCACCGGGCGCAGCGAGGGCACCGGCTCGCACCGCGTGCTCGGCAAGGGCGAGGCCACCGGCTCACACCGGATCGTCGGCAAGAAGGCGCCGCGCCGCCGGATCGCCACCTGGCCGATCGCATGCCTCGTGCTGGCCGTCCTGATCGGGCTCGGCATCGTCGGCTGGAACTGGGCCGACAACGAGCTCAACAGCCGCGCCGAGGCGCAGGCCGCCAGCTGCGACGGCGGCACCGCGCAGATGCGGATCGTCGTCACGCCCAGCGTGCAGAAGCCGCTCTCCGCGGCCGCCGACCGCTGGAACCAGGCCGCCACCGTCGTGCACGGCAAGTGCGTGCGCATCGCGATCGACGCCAAGCCCTCCGCGCAGGTGCTCGACGCACTGGTCGGCCGGGCCAACCTCGATTCCATCGGCGGGCTCCCGGCGGCCTGGCTGCCCGAGTCGTCGTACTGGGTGAGCGAGCTGACCACGAAGAAGCCGGAGATGATCGGCTCGCCGGCCCAGTCGGTGGCGAACGCCCGCTCGGCGGACTACCCGTTCATCGGGCTCGCCGGACCGGGCATCGACGACACCGCGCTGCGCGCCGCCCAGACGTTCCGCGAGTACCTGGAGCAGCCCGCACAGCAGGCCGATTTCGCGGCCGCCGGGATCAAGTCCGCTTAGACGCGCGTTCCGTTGTCGAGCTCGGCCACCACGGCGATGTCGTCGTCGGCCAGCTCGAAGTCGAAGACGCCGAAGTTCTCGCGGATCCGGGTCGTCGTGGCTGACGCCGCCACGGCGACCGTGTCGTTCTGCAGGTGCCAGCGGAGCACGATCTGCGCCGGTGTCTTGCCGTACTTCGCCGCGAGCGCCGTGACCGTCTCGTCGGACAGCAGGGCCGTGTTCGCCGCCGGGCTGGCCGCCGCCGTCACGATGCCGCGCTCGGCGTGGAACTCGCGCAGCGGGAGCTGCTGCAGCCACGGGTGCAGCTCGACCTCGTTGACCGCGGGGACCGAGCCGGTCGCGTCGATCAGCCGGCGCAGCTCGGAGCCGCCGAACCCGGCCACGCCGAGGACGCGGGCCCGGCCGTCGGCGCGCAGCCGGCTCAGCGCGCGCCAGGTGTCGGTGAACGCGCCCTTCGTGCCGTCCAGCAGGCACAGGTCGACGCGGTCGAGCTGCAGGGCCGCCAGCGCCTGGTCGGCCGCCCGGCGGGCGGTGTCGTAGCCCTGCGCGGGCACGTGCACGCTGACGAACAGCTCCTCGCGCGGCACGTCCGCCGCGGCGAGCACCGCGCCCACCGCCGCCTCGGTCCCGGGCGTGACGTCGATGCCGCGGTAGCCGGTGTCGAGGGCGATGCGGACGGCCCGGCCGGTTTCGGCCGCGGACAGGTCCGCGACGCCGAACAGCAGCTGGGGGATGCGGACTCCGTCGGACAGGGCGAGCGAAGGCGGGACGGCCATCAACCGGTGATCCTCACTTCGGATGCTGCGCGGAACCCCATCATCCCACCGAGGCGGCCCGCTCGCGCAGGTATGCCGCCGTCGCCGGGTCGGCCGGGAAGAACGACTCGATCACCAGCTCGGCCACGGTGATGTCCAGCGGGGTGCCGAACGTGGCGACCGTGCTGAAGAAGGCCAGGTCGGTGCCCTCGTGGCGGAATTTCAGCGGCACGAAGATGTCCCCCGGCCCCGGCACCTCGACCTCGGGCACCGGCTGGTCGCAGGGGTACCCGCGCAGCTCGTCGAGGAGTTCGGCGAGCCCGGCGTCGGCGGTCTGGCTCACCTGCCGCCGCAGCCGGCCGAGCAGGTGGGCGCGCCACTCCCCCAGGTTGAGGATGTGCGGAGCCATCCCGTCGGGGTGCAGGGTCGCGCGCAGCACGTTGGTGGTCAGCTCGGGCGCGACACCGGCGACGAAGAGCCCGACACCGGCGTTGGCGTCGACGAGGTTCCAGTTCCGGTCGACGACGGCGGCCGGGTAGGGATCGTGCCCCGCGAGCAGCTGCCGGACGGCCCGCCGGACGGCGTCCAGTTCGGGATCCCCGAGCGCGGTTTCGGTGTAGGCGGGCGCGTACCCGGCGGCGAGCAGCAGCCGGTTGCGGTCCCGCAGCGGCACGTCGAGGTGCTCGCCGAGCCGCAGCACCATGTCCCGGCTCGGCTTGGACCGGCCGGTCTCCACGAAACTGAGGTGGCGGGTGGAGATGTCCGCCGAAATCGCCAGATCGAGCTGGCTGATCCGGCGCCGGTCCCGCCATTCCCGCAGCAGCTCACCGACGGGCCGCGCCTGCACCATGGTCGTCACGCGGGTGACGCTACGGCGATCTTGGAGCCGCTGCCATTACTTCGGGGGTAATGGCCCGATCTCCGCGCCGGGCGGGCAGAAGCCGGTGAGCCGGTCCATGAGGTCCAGCAGGGCCTCCCAGGCCGGGTCGTCGTCGGCCGCCGCCGATTCGGCGACGACCGTGTCCTGAGCCGCGTAGCAGGCCCGCATCAGGCCGAGCGGCGTGACACCGGCTGCGTAGGCCGCCACGGCCACCCGCTCCAGCGGTGCGGACGGCCGCTCGGCGCGGGCCGCGGCGAGCACCTCGCGAACCAGCGCGGGGTCGGCCGGCCCCGGCTTGGCGTGCCACGCGTCGTCCGGATCTTCCTCCACCGGTCCAGTGTCCTGCGGCACGCCACCGGATTTCGCCGCACCGGCATTACCTCTCGCGTAATCGACGGGCCGCGGCCGAGCCGACAGAGTGGTCCTCAGCGCAGGGACGACGAACCCGTTGTCCCCCAACGAAAGGATCCACCATGACCGACGTCCGCACCCTCGTCGAGCAGTACATCGCCGTCTGGAACGAGACCGACGCCGACAAGCGGCGGGCCCTCGTCGCCGACGTCTTCACCGCCGACGCCGGCTACACCGACCCGCTCGGTGCCGTCGCCGGGCACGACGGGATCGACCAGTTCGTCGCCGGGGCGCAGGCGCAGTTCGGCGGGCTCACCTTCAGCCTGCCCGCCGAGCCCGACGCGCACCACGACCTCGCGCGCTTCCAGTGGTACCTCGGCACCCCGGGTGCCGAGCCCGTCGCCATCGGGTTCGACGTCGTCGAGCTCGAAGCCGGGAAGATCGCCAAGGTGCACGGCTTCCTCGACAAGCTCCCCGGCTGACCAGCCCGTCGTGAGTGGTAAGGCGCGTTAGAACTCGTCTTACCACTCACGACAGCGGGGGCTAGGCCTTCAGCGCGCCCCGCCAGCGGACCGTCGGGCGCAGCTTCTCCGGGTTCACCCGGTGCTTGTTGGCTCCCACGATGTCGAACATCGACTCGATCAGCGTGTCCGACAGCAGGTGCGGCTCCAGGCCCAGGCCGACCAGCCCGGTGTGCTTGACGTTGTAGTAGTGCTCCGGCGCCTCGGTGCGCGGGTTCTCCAGCTGCTCGATCTGCACCGGGCCGGGGAACCGGTCGGCCACCAGTTCGGCGATGCCCGCCACGGACATGCTCTCGGTCATCTGGTTGAACACCCGGAACTCCCCGGCCGCCGCCGGGTGCTCGACGGCGAGGCGGATGCACTCGACCGTGTCGCGGATGTCGATCAGGCCGCGGGTCTGCGCGCCCTTGCCGTACACCGTGAGCGGCTGGCCCAGCACCGCCTGGATGACGAACCGGTTCAGCACCGTGCCGAACACCGCGTCGTAGTCGAACCGGGTCGCCAGGCGCGGGTCGAGCGCCGTCTGCGGCGTCTGCTGGCCGTACACGATGCCCTGGTTGAGGTCCGTGGCGCGCAGTCCCCACGCGCGGCAGGTGAATTCGATGTTGTGCGAATCGTGGACCTTCGTCAGGTGGTAGAAGGAACCCGGCCGTTTCGGGAACAGCACGCGGTCGGCGCGGCCGTTGTGTTCGAGTTCCAGCCAGCCCTCTTCGATGTCGATGTTCGGCGTGCCGTATTCGCCCATCGTGCCGAGCTTCACCAGGTGGATCGCCGGGTCGATCTCGGCGATCGCGTACAGCAGGTTCAGCGTCCCGACCACATTGTTGTGCTGCGTGTACACCGCGTGTTCGCGGTCGATCATGGAATACGGGGCCGACCGCTGCTCGGCGTAGTGGACGACGGCGTCCGGCGCGAAGTCGCGCACCGCCCCGAACAGGAACTCCGCGTCGAGCAGGTCGCCTTCGTAGCTGGTGATCGTCCGGCCGGAGACCTCGCGCCAGGTGGCGATGCGGTCGCTCAGCGGCTCGATCGGGACCAGGCTTTCGACGCCGAGTTCGGCGTCGTACCCGCGGCGCGCGAAATTGTCGAGGACGGCCACCTCGTGACCTTTGTCCGATAAGTGCAGCGCGGTCGGCCAGCCCAGATATCCGTCACCGCCGAGAACCAGCACACGCATTGTGCCGCCTTTCCTGCTCGTTTACGCCACACGAACGCTATAGATCACGTGCTGATGAGGACCTGGCAATGACCTGTGAATCTCCTATGCGTAGGGGGGCCGGACGGCGGCGCGGGCGGCCCGCGGGGAGGATGGGGACATGACGACCGTAACCAACGGCGTGCGGCCCCGCACGGCGGAGAAGACGCGCCGCCGCGGGTGGGCCCGGCTGGCGCGCGCCGCCACGACGTCGGTCGCGGCCACCGTCGTCAGCCAGGTCGTGCTGCTCGCCGTCCTCGCCGCCGGCGGGGCCCCGGCCGTGGCGAGCGCGCCGGCCTGGGCGGCCGGGGCGGTGCTGAACTTCCTGGTCACCCGGCGCTGGGTGTGGGGCCGCACCGGGCGGCCGCGGGTCCGCCGCGAGCTGCTGCCCTACCTGGCCGTCATCGGGCTCGGCGGGCTGGCGTCGATCGGCCTGACGACCCTCGCGGGCTCGCTGCTGGCGCCCCTGGCGCTGCCGCACTTCTGGTGGGTCGTGCTGGTCGACGGCGCGTACGTCGCGAGCTACGCGGTCGTGTTCGTCGTCAAGTTCACCCTGCTCGACCGGCTCGTGTTCGGCCGCGGCGCAGCACGTACCCCCGCCACCACGTCCCGGTCATGACGCGGGCGTAGTTGGCGCCGTAGACGAGGCTGCCGCCCTTCTTGCTCTTGCCCGCCTTGCGCAGCCGCATGCTCATCGGCAGCTCGGTGACCCGGGCGCCGCGCGCGGTGACGCCGAGCAGCAGCTCGGACGACTGGTACTGCGGCTCGCGCAGCGGGACCGCGCAGGCGAGGTCCGCTCGCATCGCGCGGAAGCCGAACGACGTGTCGGTGATCCGCCGCGCGGTGAGCACCGACGCCAGCACCGCGAAGACGCGCACGCCGAGCCACCGCACGCGGCTGTCGGCCTCCTCGTGCCCGAGCCGCCGGGAGCCGGTGACGAAGTCGGCGGTGCCGTCGGCGACCGGGCGGACGAGCGCCTCGAGTTCGCTGTTGTCGTACTGGCCGTCGGCGTCGGTCGTCACGACGTACTCGGCGCCCGCCTCGGCCGCCAGGTGGTAGCCGAGCCGCAGGGCGGCGCCCTGGCCGCGGTTGCGCGGCGCGACGCAGACGTACGCGCCGTGCGCCTCGGCGATCGCGGCCGTGTCGTCGGTCCCGCCGTCGACGACGACGAGGACGTCGACCGGCATCCCGAGGCACTGGTCCGGCATCTTCTCGAGGACCTCGCCGATGCCGCCGGCCTCGTTGTAGGCGGCGATGACGACGGTCAGCGGCGCCAGTTCGAGGTTCGGGTGCCGGCCGCGGAAGTCGTCGAGCGCGCCCTGGTCGACGTCGTCGGGGAAGGCGGCGAGGCGCTTCCGGCTCGCCGACGTCAGCGTGGTGAAGCCGAGCGCTCCGGCGACCGGGAACAGCACGAGCGCCGGGATCTGGTAGCGCCAGGAGAACTGGAACACCGCCGAGGCGAAGAGCAGGACCAGGCCGCCCGACGCCGCCAGCAGCGCCCCCGCCTGGGCGCGGTCCAGGGGTTTCCTGCGCCGGAACACCGTCAGCAGGCCCAGTACCGCGCCGAGGCCCAGCACCCCGCCGGAGACGTACCCGCCGCCGAGCTGGTAGTCGCGGAGGATCTTCGCCAGTGGCTGGTCGACGTGCGCGACGACGCCGTCGTTCTGCAGCGTGACCAGGTCGATCAGCGACTGGTCGGCCCACTGGGGGTAGGTGAGCTGGAACTGCCAGCGGTCCAGGGGGACGTCGGTCGGATCCTGCTCGCGCGTCCAGGCGAAGCTCTTCGCGAAGTCGGTCAGGATCGCGTCGGCGATGTCACCGGGCTGCGCCTTCAGGACGTCGATGGCGAACTCGTGCGCCAGCGCCGCCTTGTCCGCGCCCGGGGGCAGCGGGCCGGGCCAGTTCGGGTCGAGGTCGGCGTGGGTGTAGTTGTCGACGAGCCGGGTTTCGCGGGGCTCGGCCGGGCAGAACACCTGCAGCTGCGGGGCGAGGTGGAGGTTCGCGCAGTCGGCGACGGCGGCGGTGCGGCCGTAGAGCATGTTCCCGGACGGCCCGGTCAGGCCCCACTTCCCGGTCTCGGCATGCACCCGCGCCGAGTACGGCACGAGCACGGCGAGCAGGCCGAGGAGGCCGATACCGGCCCGGCGCCAGCCCGCCCACTGCCGCCACGCTCCCCCGGCGACGACCAGGAAGACCAGCAGCGGCAACGCCAGCGAGATGCCGATCAGCCGCGTCAGCACGCCGAACCCGAGCAGCAGGCCCGCGGCGCCGGCGCGCTTCCAGCCCGGGGTACCCCAGCCGAGCAGCAGCCAGAGGAGCCCGAGGAGGACGGCCTCGAACGTCACCTCGGACATGATGTTCTGCTCGATCTGCAGCTGGTACGCGTCGAGCAGCACCGGCGCGGCGGCGAGCGCGCCGACCCACGGACGGCCGCCGAGGCGCAGGACGAGCCCGTAGACGCCGACCGCGATGAGGATCCCGCCGACGTGCTGGACCGCCGCGACCCAGGCGAGGCCGCCGACGGCCAGCAGCGGGCGCAGCACCAGGTCGTAGCCGATCGGGTCGAGCTGGTCGGCGCGCAGGGCGTGCAGGTTGTCGAGGTAGCGGAAGGAATCGATGAACAGCAGCGCGGGCCGGTAGGCCAGCCAGGTCAGCACCCGGAGCGTGATCGCCGGGACGAGGAGCAGGAGCAGCAGCCAGTGCCGGCTCAGGAAAGAAGTCACTGGTTCGCGAGGCCGGAGAAGTACTTCCAGGCTGTCGCGAGGCCGTCGGTCAGCGACACCTCCGGCCGGTAGCCGATGGTCTCCGCGCTCGCCGAGACGTCGACGACGACCGCGGGCATCTCCCCGGCGGGCGCCTCGACGTGCTCGACCGGCAGCTCGGCGCCGGTCACCTCGCGCACGGCCTCGACCATCTCCAGCACGGACACCGAGCGCCCGGCGCCGACGATCGCGCGGCCGGAGTAGCCGCTGTCCAAGGCCAGCAGGACGGCACGGACGACGTCGTCGACGTGCACGAGGTCGCGGCACTGGCGGCCGTCGCCGTAGACCTTGACGCCGGTGCCGGCCAGCGCGGCCCGCATCATCCGCGGCACGAAACTGTCCTTGTGGGACATTCCCGGGCCGTAGACGTTGGTGAACCGCAACGCACAGGTCGTCATCCCGTACGCGCCGGCGTACCCCGACAGCAGCATCTCGCACGCCGCCTTGGTCGCACCGTAGGGCGTCAGCGGGCGCAGCGGGAGGTCCGGGGTGATGGTCGCGGAACCGACGTTGCCGATCACGGCGTTGGTCGAGGCGAGCAGGAACTTCGGCACCTCGTGGCGGCGCGCGAGTTCGATGAGCTCCTGGGTGACGAGGACGTTGTCGGCGAAGGTGTCCTCCGGCAGCTCGACCGACTTCAGCACCGAGGTCAGCGCGGCCAGGTGCACGATCCCGGCGGTCTCCCGCGTCACGGCCTCCTCGCGGACCGCCGCCTCGCGCAGGTCACCGGTCACCACGCGAACGCCGGTGGCGTCCCCGGGAAAGGGAACCCGGTCCACGACGGTGACCGGCACGCCCCGGTCGCGGAGGGCGCGCACGACGGCCCGGCCGATGAAGCCGCTCCCGCCGGTCACGACCACGGACGTCCGATCAGGACCGTGCCTGCTCACCATGGGCGTCAACCTACCCCGCGTTCCTGTGACCGGTCCGCGAAGGCCGCCGGGGGCGGGCAGGAGCAGACGAGGTTCCGGTCGCCCGCCGCGCCGTCGATGCGCCGGACCGGCGGCCAGACCTTCGGCGTGCCCGGCCCGTTGGGGAACGCCGCCGTCTCGCGGCTGTACGGCCGGTCCCATTCGCCGGCGACGCACCGCGCGGTGTGCGGCGCCTGCCGCAGCGGCGACTCTTCCAGGGGCCACTCCCCCGTCGCGACGCGGTCGATCTCGCCGCGGATCGCGATCATCGCGGCGCAGAAGCGGTCGAGCTCGGCGAGGTCCTCGCTCTCCGTCGGCTCCACCATCAGCGTCCCGGCGACGGGGAACGACATCGTCGGCGCGTGCAGCCCGTAGTCCGCCAGCCGCTTGGCGACGTCGTCCACGGTGACGCCGGTGGCCTTCGTCAGCGGCCGCAGGTCGAGGACGCACTCGTGCGCGACGAGCCCTTCGCGGCCGGCGTACAGCACCGGGTAGTGGCCGGCGAGGCGGCGGGCGACGTAGTTCGCGTTGGCCACCGCGACCAGCGTCGCCCGGCGGAGGCCCTCGGCCCCCATCATCCGGACGTAGGCCCACGAGATCGGCAGGATCGACGCGCTGCCCCACGGCGCCGCGCTGACCGGGCCGACGCCGGTGGCCGGGCCGGCCGCCGGCTGGAGCGGGTGGTTCGGCAGGAACGGCGCGAGGTGCGCGCGGACGCCGACCGGGCCGACGCCGGGCCCGCCGCCGCCGTGCGGGATGCAGAACGTCTTGTGCAGGTTGAGGTGCGAGACGTCGGCGCCGAACCGGCCGTACTGGGCGACGCCGATCAGCGCGTTGAGGTTGGCGCCGTCGACGTACACCTGGCCGCCCGCGTCGTGCACCGCCGCGCACACCTCGCCGACGGTGTCCTCGTAGACGCCGTGCGTCGACGGGTAGGTGAGCATGATCGCGGCCAGGTCGGCGCGGTGGTCGTCCACAGTGGACTTGAGGTGCGCGAGGTCGATGTCGCCGTCGTCGTCGCACCGGACGACGACCACCCGCAGGCCCGCCATGACGGCGCTGGCCGCGTTGGTGCCGTGGGCGCTGGCCGGGATGAGGCAGACGTCCCGGGCGTGCTCGCCGCGGGAGCGGTGGTAGGCGCGGATGGCGAGCAGGCCCGCGAACTCGCCCTGGCTGCCGGCGTTGGGCTGCAGCGAAACCGTGTCGTAGCCGGTGATCCGGGCGAGCCAGGCGCCGAGGCCGGCCACCACGTCGAGCAGCCCGGCGGCGTCCTCGGCGGGCGCGAACGGGTGCAGCCCGGCGAACTCCGGCCAGGTGACCGGCTCCATTTCGGCGGTGGCGTTGAGCTTCATGGTGCACGAGCCGAGCGGGATCATGCTGCGGTCGAGGGCGACGTCCTTGTCCGCCAGCTGCCGGAGGTAGCGCAGCATGGCGGTTTCCGAGCGGTGCGCGTGGAACACCGGGTGGGTGAGGTACGCGCTCGTCCGGCGCAGCGGGGCCGGGAGCGCGTCGGCGGTGTCCGCGTCGAGGCCGTCCACATCGGACACCGAGATACCGAACGCTTTCCACACCAAGGAGAGCCGTTCGCGGGTGGTGGTCTCGTCGCAGGCGATGCCGACGTGATCGTCGTCGACGTGTCGCAGGTTGACGCCGAGGTCGCGGGCCGCCGCGACGACCGTGGCCGCGCGCCCGGGCACGGCCGCGATGACGGTGTCGAAGAACTCGCCGTGCACCACCTCGACGCCACCTTCGCAGAGGCCCGCCGCCAGCACGGTGGCCATCCGGTGGGCGCGCAGCGCGATCGACCGCAGCCCGTCGGGCCCGTGGTACACCGCGTACATCGACGCCATCACGGCCAGGAGCACCTGCGCGGTGCAGATGTTCGAGGTCGCCTTCTCGCGGCGGATGTGCTGCTCGCGGGTCTGCAGGGCGAGCCGGTACGCGGGCGTCCCGTCGGCGTCCTTCGAGACGCCGACCAGCCGGCCAGGCAGCTGCCGTTCGAGGCCCTTCCGGACGGCGAGGTAGGCGGCGTGCGGGCCGCCGAAGCCGAGCGGGACGCCGAACCGCTGCGTCGACCCGACGGCGACGTCGGCGCCGAGCTCGCCCGGCGGCCGCAGCAGGGTGAGAGCGAGCGGGTCGGCGGCGACGATGACGGCCGCGCCGTGCTTCTTGGCGTCGGCGATGGTGAGGTCGAGTTCGCGGACCGCGCCGGACGCGCCCGGGTAGGCCAGCAGGATCCCGAAGAAGTCGCCGCCGAGCCCGAGGCCGGTGAGTCCCTGGGAGAGGTCCTCGACGACCAGCTCGATGCCGAGCGGTTCGGCCCGGGTCCGGAGCACGGCGAGGGTCTGCGGGAGGGTGTCCTCGTCGACGACGAACCGGGTGGACCGGGTTCGCCCCGCCCGGCGCACGAGCGTCATCGCCTCGGCGGCCGCGGTGGCCTCGTCGAGCAGGGACGCGTTGGCGATGGGGAGCCCGGTCAGGTCGGCGATCATGGTCTGGAAGTTGAGCAGCGCTTCGAGCCGCCCTTGGGAGATCTCCGGCTGGTAGGGCGTGTAGGCGGTGTACCAGGCCGGGTTCTCGAGGACGTTCCGCCGGATGACGGGCGGGGTGACGGTGTCGTGGTAGCCGAGCCCGATCATCTGCGCCATCGGCTGGTTCCGGGCCGCGAGTTCCCGCAGTTCGGCGAGGGCCTGGGCTTCGGAGGCGGCGGGCGGCAGTTCGAGGGGCTGCGCGGAGGCCCGCAGCGACGCGGGGACGGCCCGTTCGGCGAGTTCGTCGAGGGAGGCGACGCCGATGACGTCGAGGATGCGCCGGAGGTCTTCGGCCCCGGGCCCGATGTGCCGGTCGGCGAACGGGATGCCCTGTTCCAGGGAGGCGAGTGAGGGTTCCACGATGGCCTCCTGGGGACAGCGGGGCTGGACCGGGACGGCGATGTCCTGGTCCTCCCCGCTCTGTCTGACCCCAAAGGGGCGCCTGAGAGTTTCGCCCGTAGGTTGACCCGGGCTTGCACCGTCGGCGGGGCCATCAGGGTGTGTCCTGACGACCCGCTTTCCAGAGGCGTCTCGTCCGCGCGGTCCTGGGTGCCTGAGAGGTTCCGGGGAGGACTTGCTCCTTCGGCGCCGAGCTCAAGGTGTGGCTCGGACTCTCCCGCGCGGACTCGTCGACCGCACGGTGAACCTTACTCTGTCCGTCGCAGTGGTGATCAACCGGTCTTGCGGGCGTTGCGGCGCTGGGTGAGTTCGTCCGGTTCGTGCGTCTCGACGATGCCGCCGTCGGCGCGTTCGGCCGGGAACTCGTGGATCGTGCCGCTGATTTCCTGCATGGCTCCGCTGACCGCGATGCCGAAGACGCCTTGGCCGCCCTGGAGCAGGTCGACGATCTCCTCCGGGGACGTGCACTCGTAGACCGTGGTGCCGTCGGAGAACAGCGTCACCCGGGCCAGGTCGCGGACGCCGCGGACGCGCAGGTGGTCGACCGCGACCCGGATGTTCTGGAGCGAGACGCCGGTGTCGAGCAGGCGCTTGACGACCTTGAGGACCAGGATGTCCTTGAACGAGTACAGCCGCTGCGAGCCGGAGCCGTGCGCGGTGCGGATGCTGGGCGCGACCAGTTTGGTCCGGGCCCAGTAGTCGAGCTGGCGGTAGGTGATGCCGGCGATCTGGCACGCCGCCGGACCGCGGTACCCCACCAGCTCGTCGGGCAGCGAGTTGTCGGGGAACAATTCCCCCTGCTCACCAGTCGCGACCTCGACAGGCTGCTTCTCGGAACCAGCCTCGACCACGCAAGCCTCCCCTCGCCCGACCTGACGGCCGGCGAATGACAGCCGGACGGTCCCAGGAGCGGGACCCGCCGGAGATCAACCGCCACGATCCGGCCCCAGACCGTTAATCACACCGTGGCGATTTCCCTCCTTCGACGGTAAGCGCCCGGACAGTGCCGGTCAACGCGACGCGCGGCAACGCTCAACGGTCGGCTGAGCCTTTGAGCCGTTCGCCGTACCCCCTCCGGCGTGATCCAAACACTTGACCGCTTTTACTCAGCCGAGTAACTTTTTACTCATGCAAGTAAACACCGACCTCATGGCCGAGATGGGGCTCAGCCCGGCCGAGGCCGCGCGCCGGGCCCAGATCATCGGCGCGACCATCGGCGTCCTCGCCGACCTCGGTTACCACCGGACCACCTTCGCCAAGATCAAGGAACGCGCCGGGCTCAGCAGCACCCGGCTGATCTCGTACCACTTCACGAACAAGGCCGGCCTGATGCAGGCCGTGCTCAGCACGGTCGTCGAGACGAAGGGCGCGTTCCTGACCGAGCGCACCGGCGGCGGCCTCGACCCGGCCGACCGGCCCGGTTACCTGCGGGCGCACATCGAGACGTCGATCGCGTTCCTGCGGGCCTACCCGGAGTGCGTCCGGGCGCTGTCGGAGCTGGCCGCCAACGCCGACGACGCCGACGGCTGGGTGATGACGAAGGTGCTGGTCGACGACCTGCGCGTGCACGGGCTGGCCAGTCAGCTCAAGCAGGGCCAGTCCGAGGGCGTGTTCGGCACCTTCACCCCCGAGGTGATGGCGATGTCGATCGCGCAGGCCGTCGACGGCGTCGCCGCGGCCTACGCGGCCGACCCTTCGCTGGACCTCGAAAAGTACGGGCGCGAGGTGGCGGACACGTTCGTCAAAGCGACGGCACCGTGAGCGCCCGGTCGAGGCGGTCTTCGATGCGGGCCTTCGGGAACGCGCCGACGATCGTCTCGACCGGCTCGCCGCCGCGGAAGAGGATCATCGTGGGCAGGGACATGACCTGGTAGGAGCGGGTGGTCTCCGGGTTCTCGTCGGCGTTGAGCTTGCGGACGGCGAGCTCGCCGTCCCGCTCGGCGGCCAGCTGCGCCAGCACCGGGCCGACCATCCGGCAGGGGCCGCACCAGGTGGCCCAGAACTCGACGAGCACAGGAACGTCGCTGCTCAGGACCTCGGCGAAGCTGCTGTCGGTGACTTCGAGGACTTCGGGCACGGCGGACTCCTTCAGGGGCGCGGGGATGCGGGCACGACACACGGATCGGGCGCCTGCCGGGCGAGGGCGGCGGCAAGCTTGGCGGCCAGCTCGCCGCGGATGCCGCCGAGGCGGGCAAGGAGGGCGTCGGCTTCTTCCAGCTTGCGGCGGTAGACCTCGATGGAGCTCAGGCAGGAATCGCCGGTCTCGTGGCCGCTGCGCAGGCACTCGACGAACGGGCGGGTCTCCTCGAGGGTGAGGCCGACCGTCTGCAGGGTCTGGATCTCCTGGACCAGCTGCAGGTCGTCCTCGTCGTATTCGCGGTAGCCGTTCGCCGAGCGCCGGGCCTGCAGAAGGCCCTGGTCCTCGTAAAACCGCAGCGCACGGGTGGTGACGCCCGTGCGCTGCGCAAGTTCTCCGATCCGCATGCTTCGACGCTAGACGTTGACGTCCGCGTCAAGGCAAGGTCTTACGTATCCGCACCGCGGAAGTCTTCCGGGGAAACCGAGTCGAGGAACTCGCGGAACTTCTCGACTTCGTCTTCCTGCTCGTCCGGGATGATCAGGCCGGCTTCCTCCAGCACCGAGTCCACGGCGTGGATGGGGACGCCGATCCGCAGGGCCAGCGCGACCGAGTCGCTCGGCCGGGCGGACACCCGGATGTCGCCGTCGAAGACGAGCTCCGCGAAGAAGGTGCCTTCCTTGAGGTCGGTGATGACGACCTGCTCGAGCTCCCGGCCGAGCGCTCCGATGACCTCTTTCAGCAGGTCATGCGTGAGCGGGCGGGCCGGCCGGACCCCCTGCTGCTCCAAGGCGATGGCGGTGGCCTCGACCGAGCCGATCCAGATCGGCAGGTACCGTTCGCCTTCGGTCTCCCGCAGCAACAAGATCGGCTGATTCGCGGGCAGCTCGACCCGCACACCGACGACGCGCATTTCGCTCATCGGGCTTCGCCTCCCTCTCGTGCACACGGGCTGCAGCGCCGAAACGGTTCCGCGCCGCCACTGTCGACGCTACCCGTCATCCGTGCGCTGTGCTCGCTGTCCGGACTCTCTCGGTTCGCCTGCCGCAAACCCGTGCCTTCACGGTACGGCATGCGGTGCCGAACATTCAGTCATTGACATGGGACCGCAAAGAGGATCTCACTGCCCCGTTATCGATCAACACCCGGCGACGCCACGGATTCCGGCCTTGACGAGGAGCGTGTGCAGGGTCACGGACAGTGCCGCGAGCTCCCGCACCACCTCGTCGGCCCGGGACTTGGCCTCCGGGTCACGGTGCCGGTACACCGGCGTCACGATCTGCTCCAGCAGCCCGACCTCGCGGTCGGCCGCGGCGCGGAAGGCACGCAGGTGTCTCGGTTCGATCCCGAATTCGGTCATCGCCTTCACCGTCCGCGCGACCAGCACCGCGTCCGGGTCGAAGAACCCGGCGGGGCCGGGCCGGACCAGGCCGTACTGCTGCAGCTCGGCCAGCGCGGCGGCGTCGATGCCCGCCTGGTCCAGGAGCTCCTCCTGGGTCAGGCGCAGCTCCTTGCCCGCGGCGAAGTCGTCCGCCACGGGCAGGCCGACGTTCTCGGCCGGCGCGTCGATCGGCACCAGCCGGCGCGGCGGGCGGGGCAGGGCCGCGGCGGTCCCGTTGCCCGAGTCCGCCGCGTCCAGCTGTTCCTTGATGACCTTCAACGGGAGGTAGTGGTCCCGCTGGGCGGCCAGGACGAACCTGAGACGCTCCACGTCCGCCGCGGCGAACTGCCGGTACCCCGAAGGCGTGCGGCCCGGCTGGACCAGGCCTTCCGCTTCGAGGAACCGGATCTTGGAGATGGTGACATCGGGGAAGTCGCCGCGCAGCTGCGCGAGAACGGCCCCGATGCTCAACCCGTCACGTTGTGGCCGTCCGGCCGCCGTCACTGCGCCCCCTGGCCCCCGTGCCCCGGGCCGGTCAGGAAGACCAGGCGGAACTTCCCGATCTGCACCTCGTCGCCGCCGGCGAGCACGGCCTGGTCGACCGGCTCGCGGTTGACGTAGGTGCCGTTGAGGCTGCCGACGTCGATGACGACGAACTCGCCGCCCTCACGCCGGAATTCGGCGTGCCGGCGGGAGACCGTGACGTCGTCGAGGAAGATGTCGCTGTCCGGGTGCCGCCCGGCGCTGGTGGTGTCGCGGTCGAGCAGGAACCGCGAACCCGCGTTCGGCCCGCGCTTCACGACCAGCAGCGCCGAACCCGGGGGCAGCGCGTCGACACCCTGGACCGGGGCCTCCGGGGCGGGCTCGCGACCTTCGGCTTCGGCCAGGAAGTCGGCCCGGAAGACAGAGGTCCGCTCCGGAGACTGCTCCGGGGGAACGCCGCCGGGCCCGTCGTTCGTGCTCACCTGAGCTCTCCTCCACACATGCTGTGTTGCCAGTACTCAAGAACGTGTAGCTGCCAACGTACCGTGCCTGATCGATTCTCCGAGCCCCGGCTCCCCGAACCGGCGGAGCGGGCTTCAGCCCTTGGTCAGTGCGTCGTACGCCTCGGCTTCGAGCAGGGCTTCGAGCCCGGCCGGGTCGTCGAGCCGGATCTCGATCAGCCAGCCCTCGCCGTAGGGGTCGCTGTTGATCAGCTCCGGCGAGTCGGCGACGCCGTCGTTGACCGCGACGACCTCCCCGTCGACCGGCGCGAACAGCTCGGAGACGCTCTTGGTCGACTCGACCTCGCCGAAGACGTCCCCCGCGCTCACCTGCCTGCCGACCTCGGGCAGGTCGACGAACACGACGTCGCCGAGCTGGTCCTGCGCGTACTCGGTGATGCCCACCCGGACGAGCGTCTCCTCGCGGGTGGCGACCCACTCGTGGTCCTCGGTGTAGCGAAGCTCTTCAGGAGCGGACACCGCGGTCCCCTTTCATGCCCTCACTGGCCAAACGTGCTGGGCGAAGTCTTACACCCACACGGCGCAGCCGCCCGCCACGACCCGGCGAAAGCTCACTCTGCGGGTTCGCGGAGGGCGTTGCGCGCCTGCACGACGTAGAGGACACCGGACCAGACGTAGAGGACGGCGCCCCAGATGGTGAAGGCGTACCCGATCGGCCGCGCGACCGCGGCGACGTCGGAGCCACCCTGCGCGAGCAGCAGGAACGGGAAGGCGTACATCAGGACGAAGGTGGCCCCCTTCCCGAGGTAGGTGACCTCGGGCGGCGCGAACCCCCGGCGGCGCAGCGTCATGACGCAGACGCCGAGCACGGCCTCGCGCAGCACCAGCGGCACGACGACCCACCACGGGATGATGTCGCGGACGAGGAAGGCGACGAGGGTCGCGAGGATGTAGAGCCGGTCGGCGGCGGGGTCGAGCAGCTGCCCGAGCCGCGACATCTGGTTGAGCCAGCGGGCGAGCTTGCCGTCGAGCCAGTCGGTGAGGGCGCTGAAGACGAGCAGCGCGAGCGCCCAGCCGTCTTCCTTCGGGCCGAGGAGCAGCCAGAGGAAGACCGGCACGCCGGCCAGCCGCAGCAGGGAGAGGATGTTGGGGACGTTGAGCGCCTGCCGCAGCAGGGAGGGCTCGGCGGCATCGGCCTGAGCGGCGGGTTCGGGTGCGGCTGTGCTCACGGGGCCATTAAACAGCGGAGAGGTGCGGGGGCGCCCGGTGGTGCGGCGCCGGGGCCGGTGGTGCCGGTGGGGGCTTCGGGCCGGGCGGGTTTGGCAAGCGCGGTTGCGGACCTGTGGCGGCCGGGGAGGGGCGGTGCACGGCGGCGGGCTCGGCTGCCGGGCCTTGCGTGCGAGCCGGTGCGGCGCCGGGCGAGTTCGACCCTCGCTCGCGCCGGGCGGCCCGGCCTTGCGGCGCGGGGTTCGGCGAGCTGGGTCGCGGACCTGCGGCGGCCGGAAAGGGGCGGGCTCAGGCGGTGCACGGCGGCTCCCCGGCCATCAGCGGCATCCGGCACCCCCGCCAGCGCGGCCAAGAGCAGCCCCGAAAGGGTCTCGGGCCGCCCCTCCCCAGGAAGGGGCGGCCCGGACGGCGTCAGCTGGCCCGGCGGTGGCTCCACCCGCGGCGCTGCAGCTCGGCGCTGGTCAGCGACTCGGGGCGGCCGCGGTAGTCGGTGCCCATCCAGCGGGCTCGGCCCGCGCGGCCCTCGAGGACGTACGGGCGGCCGCAGCACCAGACCACGGTGCTCGGGACGGTCGGCGGGCTGGACGGGTCTTCGGTGCTGGTCACTGCGTCGGCGTTCATCGCTCTCACGGGTTCCGGGACGGGTGTCGGGGACGGGGAAGCTCGTCGGCTCCCACCAAGATCTTCGGCGCGCCGGGCCGGATTGTTAACGGGAACGGCCGGAATTAGACCGATCGATTCTTGATGACAGCGGGAGGTTTCGGAGCGTGAACGGAATGTTAATTGTCCATTGTGGACACCAATTCGGCGGCCACCGGACCGGGGCGCCACCCCGCTGGAGTAATCTCCGGCACACCCGTGGGCGCGTCGATCCGCGGGGCCCCGGCCGGGATGGGCCAGAATGACCGGGCCAGTCAGCCGGGGAGGAAGGATCGCGGTGCCCCACCCGACCACCACGAAGACGTGGCTCGTGGCCTGCCTCGCCCTGCCCGCGCTCGCGGCCTGCGCCGGCGGCCCGGCCGCGCAGGCGCCCCCGCCGCCGCCCTCTCCGACCGCCGCCGCGCCCTCGACCACGCCGACCGGCACCCCGCCGCCCCCGCCCGCCGCCACCGACGGCTCCGGCGCGCCCGCTCCGGTGTCCAAGCCGTCCGGGCCGCCGCCGTCGGTGCCGGGCTCCTGCGGCACCGTGACCGCCGCCAGCGGGCTGACGCTCTACGTCTTCGACAGCGGGTCCGCCGGGGTCAGCTGCGCCGCCGCGACGAAGCTCGTCGGGGACTTCCACCGCAAGATCGCCGGGCGCCAGGGTGCCGGCTCGAACGACGCGGTGAACGAGACCGTCGACGGCTGGCTGTGCGCCTCCGGGCCGCCCGCCGCGCAGGGCGGCACCACCTGCACCAAGGGCGAGCAGACGGTGTTCGCCGCCGTCGTGCCGTCCGAGTGAGAACCCGTCCCGTCCGCTCCTGAAGGGCCCATGAAGACTCTCGCGTACCCCCTGCTGCTCGTCGCCGCGACCGCCGCACTGGCCGGCTGCGGCAGCGGTGACCCGGCGCCCGCCGCGCCCTCCCCCGCCGCGGCCGTGCCCGCCGCCGCTGCGGCGGCCGCGTCGACGGCACCCGGCGTGCCGTGCGGCGACGTCACCGCCGCCGGCGCGAAGACGGCGGTCGTCGCGCACGGCCGGGTCGACTGCGCCGCGGCGGCGAAGCTGCTCACGGACTACTTCGCCAAGCTGACCCCGGCCGAAGCCGCCTCCCCCGACGGCCCCGGCCCGATCGCGATCGGCGAGTGGACGTGCGGCAGCGCCGCCGGCGACCCGGTGACCGCCTGCTCGACCGAGGACGGCCGCCAGGTCGAGGGCACCCGCAGCTGAGGCTCAGGACTTGAGGTCCGGGAAGTCCTCTTCGCGGTACTCGGTCCCTTCGCCGCGCTTCGGGTCGCTCTCGCGGCCGCGCAGCTCGACACGGCGGATCTTGCCCGAGATCGTCTTCGGCAGCTCCGCGAACTCGAGCCGCCGGATCCGCTTGTACGGCGCCAGGTGCTCGCGGCAGTGCGCGAGGATCGACCGCGCCGTGCCGGCGTCCGGCGAGAAGCCGGCGGCCAGCACGACGTAGGCCTTGGGCACCGCGAGCCGGATCGGGTCGGGGGCCGGGACCACCGCCGCCTCGGCCACCGCCTCGTGCTCGATCAGCACGCTCTCCAGCTCGAACGGCGAGATCCGGTAGTCCGACGCCTTGAACACGTCGTCGGTGCGCCCGACGTAGGTGATGTACCCGCGTTCGTCGATCGAACCGACGTCACCCGTGTGGTAGAAGCCGCCGGCGAACGCCGCCGACGTGCGTTCGTCGTCGTCCGCGTAGCCGGTCATCAGGCCCACCGGCCGGTGGGCCAGGTCCAGGCAGATCTCGCCCTCCGTCGCGCGCTCGCCGCTGACCGGGTCCACCAGCGCCACCACGAAGCCGGGCAGCGGGCGGCCCATCGACCCGGGCACGACCTCCTGGCCCGGCGTGTTCGCGATCTGGACGCTGCTCTCGGTCTGGCCGAAGCCGTCGCGGATGGTGACGCCCCACGCCTTCTCGACCTGGTCGATCACCTCGGGGTTGAGTGGCTCGCCCGCGCCGACGACCTTGCGCGGCGGCGTCGTCAGGGCCGTCAGGTCGGCCTGGATGAGCATTCGCCAGACCGTCGGCGGCGCGCAGAAGCTGGTGACGCCGCACCGGTCCATCTGGGCCATCAGCGCGCCCGCGTCGAACCGGCTGTAGTTGTAGAGGAACACCGTCGCCTCGGCGTTCCACGGCGCGAAGAAGTTGCTCCACGCGTGCTTCGCCCAGCCGGGCGAGGAGATGTTCAGGTGGACGTCGCCCGGCTCCAGCCCGATCCAGTACATCGTGGACAGGTGGCCCACCGGGTACGAGACGTGCGTGTGCTGCACCAGCTTCGGCTTCGCCGTCGTGCCGGAGGTGAAGTAGAGCAGCAGCGGGTCGGCGGCCTTCGTCGGGCCGTCCGGGGTGTACTCGGGTGACTCGGCGAACGCGGCCGAGTACGAGTGCCAGCCCTCGACCGGCTCCCCCACCGCGATCCGCGTGTAGTCACCCTCGACGCCGTCGAACTTCGGCGCGTCCACCGAGCGGACCACGACGTGCCGGGCCGCGCCGCGCTCGACGCGGTCGGTCAGGTCGGCCGGGCCCAGCAGCGTCGACGCCGGGATGATCACCGCGCCGAGCTTGATCGCCGCGAGGATGGTCTCCCACAGCTCACCCTGGTTGCCCAGCATCAGGATCAGCCGGTCGCCGCGGCGGACGCCGAGGCCGCGCAGCCAGTTGGCGACCTGGTTGGACCGGCCCGACATCTCCGGGTAGGTCCAGCGGTTCTCGCGGCCGTCCTCCTCGACGATCCACAGCGCGTACCGCTCGGCGTTGGCCGGGTCGTGCGCGACGACGTCGAACCAGTCGATCGCCCAGTTGAACTCGTCGAACTCCGGCCAGGCGAAGTCGCGGTACGCCGTGTCGTAGTCCTCGCGATGGGTCTGCAGGTAGTCCCGTGCGACGCGGAACGCGTGGTGGACGCTCACGCTGTGCCTCCTCTACTCGCCCTTGAACTCCGGCTTGCGGCGCTCCATGAACGCCTGGACCGCCTCGCCGAGGTCCTTGCTGGGCAGGAACGCCGAGTTCCACGCCGCGACGTACCGGAGGCCGTCGGCGACCTGGCGCTCGGTGTTCGCCGCCAGTACCTGCTTCGTACCCTGCACCACCAGCGGCGGGTTCGCAGCGATCTCGCCGGCGAGTTCCCGCGCAGCCTCCAGCAGCGCCTCCTGGTTCTCGTAGACGTCGTTGACCAGGCCGATCTTCTCCGCGCGGGCGGCGTCGACGTCCTTGCCGGTGAGGGCGAGCTCCCGCAGGTGCCCCTCGCCGATGATCGAGGCGAGCCGCTGCAGGCTGCCGAGGTCCGCGACGATGGCGACGCGCACCTCGCGGACGCTGAACTTGGCGTCGGCGCTGGCCAGGCGGACGTCCGCGGCGGCGACGACGTCGACCCCGCCGCCGATGCACCAGCCCGAAACGGCCGCGACGACCGGTTTGCGGCATTCCGCGATCGAGCTGACCGCCGCCTGCAGCGACCGGACCTGGTCGAGGAACGCGGTGCGCGGGCCGGCCAGGTTGTCCCCGCCCAGCATCGGCGCCCAGTCGCCCATCATCGCCGGCAGGTCGAGGCCGTAGGAGAAGTGCTTGCCGCTGCCGGTGAGCACGACCGCCCTGACCCGCGGGTCGGCGTCCAGCGCGCGGAACACCAGCGGCAGCTCGCGCCAGAAGTCCGGGCCCATCGCGTTGCCCTTCGAGGGGCCGAGAAGCGTCACTTCGGCCACAGGGCCGTCGACGTCGACCTTGAGGGAGACGAGGTCGGGCAGACTGTCAGCAGTAGCGGTCATGGGGTCATCTTGACCCATGCCCGCTGCGACCCGCCATTGGCGCCCTGTCAATTGCTGGGGACGTCACTGTGCCAAGGTGGCCGGGGGATGCTTTCCTGGGAGAACCGACGCCGACACGGGGAGGACGGTGGGACATGAGCCCGGCCAGCGCGACCGCGATCGAGTCCGAACCCCCGCCCGCCCCCGTCCGGCGGGCGTCCCGCCCGATCGAGCTGACCGGTTCGTTCGACCACGAAGGCCACCGGCTCTGGTACACCGAGTTCGGCAGCGGTGACAAGGTCGTCGTCCTCACGCACGGCATCATGCTGACCCGCCGGATGCACGCGCCGCTGGCCCGCCGGCTGGCCCGCGCGGGGTTCCGGGTGATCACCCTGGACCTGCTCGGGCACGGCGACTCCGACCGGCCGACCGAGTCGTGGCTGTACTCGATGCCGTCGTTCGCCGAGCAGACCCTGGCATTGCTGGACCACCTCGACGTGCCGTCGGCCGTGATCGGCGGGACGTCCCTTGGCGCGAACGTCTCGCTGGAAGTCGCGGTGTCGGCCCCTTCGCGCGCCCGGGGCCTGATCGTCGAGATGCCGGTGCTGGACAACGCGATCGTCGCCGGGCTGGTGACTTTCGCCCCGCTGCTGATGGCGGCCCGGTTCCTGCCGTTCACCGTGCAGGCGGTGGCGCTGGCGGCGTCGGTCGTGCCGCACGGCAACCAGTGGGTCGACGTCGTCACGGACACGCTGTCGCAGCGCCCGGCCCCGATGGCGGCCCTGCTGCACGGGGTGCTGTTCGGCCGGATCGCGCCGCCGAAGGCGGTCCGCCGCAAGATCACGACCCGCGCGCTGGTGATCGGCCACCAGGGCGACCCGATCCACCCGTTCGGCGACGCGGACACCCTGGCGGTCGACATGCCGGACGCGGAGTTCGTCCAGGCCCGCAGCCCGGTCGAGCTCCGCCTCGACCCGACGAGGCTGTCGGACGCGATCCGCGACTTCGCCGCGAGCTGCTACGAAGACTGACCACGTGCCCGAACCCGCAACTCGCGTCAGGACACGGGGGCGAGGCCGGCTACCGGGCCGATCACGATCACTGCCGGGGGGCGGACGCCGGAGGCGGCCGCGTCGGTGACCACCTTGTCCAATGTGGACCGGAGGGAACGCTGGGTGCGCATCGTGCCGTCCTCGACGACGGTCACCGGGGTGTCGGCCGGGCGGCCGCCGTCCAGGAGGGCCTTCGCGAACTGCGGGAGGCGCTCCACGCCCATCATCAGCACGATCGTGCCCTTCATCCGGGCCAGCAGGTCCCAGTCGACCAGGGACCGGTCGTCGCCGGGGGCCACGTGGCCGGAGACCACCACCACCTCGTGCGCCACGCCGCGGTGGGTGACCGGGACGTCGGCGGCCGCCGGGACCGCGAACGCGCTCGTGATGCCCGGGACCATCGTCACCGGGACGCCCGCCTCCGCGCAGGCCAGCACCTCCTCGAAGCCGCGGCCGAACAGGTACGGGTCGCCGCCCTTGAGGCGGACGACGAACTTGCCCTCCTTGGCGCGCTCGATCAGCGTGCTGTTGATGACGTCCTGGCTGGCCGCGCGGCCGTACGGGATCTTCGCCGCGTCGACGATCTCCACCTCGGGCGCGAGTTCGTCGAGCAGCTCGCGGGGCGCCAGGCGGTCGGCCACGACGACGTCCGCGCGCGCCAGCAGGCGACGGCCGCGGACCGTGATCAGCTCCGGGTCGCCCGGGCCGCCGCCGACCAGCGCCACCCCGGGCAGGGTGCCTTCCGGGTGTGGCTGACGGCCGTCCTCGATGGTGCCGTTGTGCAGGCCGTCGAGCATCGAGTCGCGGACCGCCGCGGAGCGCAGGGGCTCGCCGCCGGAGAGCACGCCGAACAGCAGGCCGCCGTGCCGCCCGGACGCCGGGGTCACCGCCGAGCCCGACTCGCCTTCGTCGGCGCGGACGCAGAACACCCGCTCCCGCTCGGCCTCGGCGCAGATCTCCGCGTTGACGCCCGCGTCGTTCGTGCAGGCCAGCGCGTACCAGGCGGCACGCAGGTCACCGGGCTCGTAGCGGCGTTCGTGCCAGACCAGCTCCCCCGCGTCCACCATTCCCTGCACCGACGGCGTCGTGTGCGGCGACACCAGTTCGACGCGGGCGCCCGCCGCGATCAGCCGGGGCAGCCGTCGTTGGGCCACGCTGCCGCCGCCGAACATCACGACGCGGCGGCCGGTGAGCTGCAGGCCGGAAAGGTAGTGCGGGTCGTCCATGCGCGGGAGTTTATTGGCGCGCGAGCCCCACGCCAGCCCAGCGTGCGTTACGCCACCCGGAACACCGGCCCGCGGGCCACGAACGGCAGCCGCGCACCCCGCGGCACCAGGTACGCGTGCTCGCGGCGCGGCCGGACGTGGTCGCAGTAGGCGTCGGTGATGATCAGGATCGGCCCGTCGGCCGGGAAGTCGGGCGCCCGCTGCAGCAGGTCGACACCGGGCTGCAGGGCCGTCCCGCCGCGGCCGCGGACCTTCACCCGGCCCGCGATGTCCTCCACCGCGAGGTACCCGGCGTCGTAGGCGACCGCGTCGCAGAACACCACGCGCGCCGCCGGGACGTCCCTGGCCAGCGCGTACGACGCGATCGCGCCCAGCGCCTTGCCGAGCAGCTCCGCGTTCATCGACCCGGACGTGTCCAGCACGACGCCGAAGGTGACGCGCTGGTCGAGCCGTTCCGGGCGGACGCGGCCCGGACGCGGGATGTCCGGGGTCGCCGACTGGCGGCGCGACGCCCGCGCGTAGCTGCGCACCGGCAGCTCCGCCCGGACGTGCTCGTCGAACCAGCGCGCAAGCTGCGCATCCCACGGCAGCGGCGGGTGGTCGAGGGCCCGGATCTCCTGCTCCAGCCCGGCCGGCAGCAGGCCGCGGCCCTGGGCGTGGTGGTACTCGAGACCCTGGGTGAGCGCCCGGCGGTAGAACTCGTCGAGGTCGACGCCCTGGACGCGGTCACCCCACGGCATCGGCCGCGCGGTCCGGCGGGACGACCGGCGCTGCGCCGCCTCCGGCTCGGACAGCCAGTCGCCGAGGACGTCCCCCGCCTCGCGCGAGCCCAGGGTCAGCAGCTTGCGGGCCCGGCGGAGGTCGGTGGTCAGCGTGTCGTACACCGACTCCGCCGACATCCCGGCCAGCTGCTGGTCGTGCAGGCCGCCGTCGGGCAGCTCGCCGACGGCCATCGCGACCAGCCAGCCGTTGATCACGTAGTCGCAGGCGACGTTCCACAGGTACGGGTCGCGGCCCAGCGCGCGGCGGTCGTGCCGCAGCGCCGCGTGCAGCATCTCGTGGGCCAGGACGAACCGCCACTCCTCGGTGGTCAGCGCGGCACTCGGGTTGACGTAGATCTCGCCGTGCTCGGCGTCGACCGCGGCCACCGAGATGTCCCAGGCGCGGACCACCTCGACGTCGACGACCAGGGTGAATCCGGCCGCCACCGCGCCGAGCAGCGGGAACGACGAGACGAACCAGGACAGCGCGCGGTCCCACTCCCCCAGCGCCCGCCGGTGCCGGGTCTGGCCGCGGGCGTCGGCGGCGCGTTCCATGGCTTCGGTGGCCGAGGCGATCAGCCCGCGGGCGAACCGCTCGGTCCACGGCGTCGGCTTGCCGTGGTACTGCAGCTGCCAGCGGGACATCGGCTCGCCGAGCGCCAGGCACGGGCGCCCGGTGCCCAGGTCGGTGAACGGCGCCGGAACGCCGGTTTCGCGCCAGGCGCGGGTCAGGGCGAGCTCATCGGTGCCGGGGAGTTCGGGCAGGTCCAGCACCGGGGTGCCGACGTGGACGGCCTCGGCGAACCGGTGCACGGCGACGCAGCAGGCGGCTGCGTAGACCGGGTCGACCTCGCGGGCCGTGACCGCCTCCGCTTCGTCCAGCCGATCGTCGTCGAGGTGACCGAGCCCGAGGTGCAGCAACAGGTGCGCGAAAACCCACGCCCACTCGCCCGCCTCGGCGTCCCGGGCGCGGTTCGGCCGGATCACCCCGCGGTCGGTGACGACGGCCCAGCCACCATCGGCACTGTCGGTACTGAGGCTCGCGCCGCGGGCGAGGTGGTCCAGGACCGTGTGCGACCGCACCTCGGCCCAGCCGTCTTCGATCGCCTTCTTCCGGCGCTCGCGGCGCTTCGCTTCGACGCGGGCGTTGCTCATGCGCGCGCCGCGACCAGCCGCGGGAGGTCACGGGCGGCTTCGACCAGGAACCACGACGGCAGCCGCGGGTTGCCTGCCTCGTCGTCGGCGATGACCAGCTGCGCCATCTCCAGGGAGATTTCGGCCAGCTCGACGAGCAGGCTCTTCGCGCGGAAGGCGAACTGGCGGACGGCCGCCGACGCGTGCCGCTTGTCCGCGGGCAGATCCTTGACCAGCCGGGCGCGGAACGTCTCGGCGAGGAAGTAGAGCAGGTCGCGGTCGGCGGGCTCGGCGGGCCAGCGCGCGTCGCCCTTGAGGATCGCCTCCAGGTCGAAGGCGTGCCGGGCGACTTTGAGATACGCGCGGAAGGCACCGGCGTGCGCCGGGGTGAGGGTGGCGTACGCCAGCAGCGCGACCGTCTCGTCGTCCGCCGGGTCGCCGGCGGAGTGGAGCAAGTCCGAGAGCATGTGCCAGGACCGCGGCGTCGAAAACGGCTCCTCGGTCTTCGGCGGCGGGCTCCAGAGGTGGTCCGGGCGCTGGGTGAGGTATTCGATCACCCACGGGTGGATGCCGTTCCCGGCCGCCCAGGCGAGCCAGTCGCCGGGCGCGGCGCGCAGGTGGACGTGCACCAGGCGGTTCACCAGGGCGGACGCCATCGGCCGGGCCAGCGCCTGGTCGGTGGCGCGGTTGCCGGCGCCGATCACGACCGAACCCGGCGGCAGCTCGTAGGAGCCGATGCGGCGGTCGAGGATGAGCGAGTAGAACGCCTTCTGGACGTCGGGCGCGGCGGCGTTCAGCTCGTCGAGGAACAGGCAGTACGGCTCGTCGCGCGCGATCTGCTCCGGCGGGCAGAACCGGCTGCGGCCCTCCACGATCTGCGGGACCCCGATCAGGTCTTCCGGCGCGAGCTGGGTGCCCAGCAGCGACACGCAGTCGAGCCCGAGCGACGCCGCGAAGTCCCGCACCAGCGAGGACTTCCCGATGCCGGGCGCGCCCCAGAGGAACACCGGCCGCACGACGGCGGTGGTGAGCAGGATCTCGGGCAGCCGGGCGGGCGTGACCGTGAGCTGGGCGTGCAAGCGTGGACCTCCTGTGCGTCAGGACATCCGCGTGCGACGCCCCCTTTCGTGGGCTCATGATCGCGCGACCACCCGGCCGCCCGCATCCGATTTACTGCGCGCGGCCCGCGGCCGGGTACGGCAGCAACGCCATCTCGCGCGCGTTCTTGATCGCCGTGGCGACCTGTTTCTGTTGCTGCGGCGTCAATCCCGTCACCCGGCGGGCGCGGATCTTGCCGCGGTCGGAGATGAACTTCCGCAGCAGGTCGGCGTCCTTCCAGTCGACGTGCGTGATCTTGTTGGCGTGCAACAGGTTCACTTTGCGCTTGGCGGGACGGTCGCGGTTCGGCTTCGGCATCCGGCTCACCAGCTCGACTTCGCGACGCCGGGCAGCTCGCCGTGGTGCGCGGCCTGGCGCATCTTCACCCGCGACAGCCCGAACTTCCGGAGGTACCCGCGGGGACGGCCGTCCGAGACGTCCCGGTTGCGGATCCGGGTCGGGCTCGCGTCGCGCGGCAGCTTCTGCAGCGCGACGACGGCCGCCGCCTTGTCCCCGGCCGACGAGCCCGGCGAGGCGATGACGGCCTTGAGCGCGCGGCGGCGTTCGACGTACCGGGCGGCGATCACCTTCCGCTGCTCGTTCTTCGCGATCTTCGACTTCTTGGCCATCAGCGCTCTTCCTTGAACTCGACGTGCTTGCGCGCGACCGGGTCGTACTTGCGCAGGACCATCCGGTCCGGGTCGTTGCGGCGGTTCTTCTTGGTGACGTACGTGTAGCCGGTGCCCGCGGTGGACCGCAGCTTGATGATCGGCCGGACGTCGGTGCTCTTCGCCATTACAGCTTCACCCCCTTCGCCTTCAGCTCGGCGACGACGGCCTCGATGCCGCGCTTGTCGATCGTCTTCATGCCCTTGGCGGACACGCGCAGCCGCACCCAGCGGCCCTCACTGGGCACGAAGTAGCGACGGTTCTGCAGGTTCGGCTCCCACCGCCGGGACGTGCGGCGGTGGGAGTGCGAGACCTGCTTGCCGTAGCCCGGCTTGCGGCCGGTGACCTGGCACACGGCGGACAAGGACCCTCCCGAGTTGATAGTGGTTTTCGTTTTCAGTTACTATAGCGCACCGCACCCCGTCCGCATTCCTGGAGCCCCTGTGACCCACCACCCCCGCGTCCCCCTCGTCCTCGTCGGCGGGCTGGTCGCCGGACCGAGCGCGACGCTGGCCGAGCTGCTGCGCGTGGCCGGGCCCGGCACCGCCGTCGTCCACCACGACCTGCGCGAGATCCACTCCGGCGTCGTCCGCCGCCGCCTGCAACTCGGCGAGCGCGACGAGCTGACCGTGCTCGAACTCGCCCACGGCTGCGTGTCCTGCACCCTGCGCGAGGACCTGCTCCCGCTGCTGCGGCGGCTGGCCCGGCGGCCGGAGGTGACCCGGATCGTCGTCCGGCTCGACGAGGCCATGGAGCCCGAGCCGGTGAGCTGGGCGATCCGGAACGTCCTGGTCGGCGACCGGCCGGTGAGCGAGGACGTCGACCTGCGGGCGGTCCTGACCGTGGTCGACTGCGCGACCTTCCTGGCCGACGCGACCGGCGACGACGAGCTGGCCGACCGGAACCTGCAGGGCAGCCCCGAGGACGAGCGGACGGTCGCCCAGGTCGCGTTGTCCCAGGTCGAGTTCGCCGACGTCCTGGTGCTGGCCGGCGCGGCCGCCGACGCGTGGACCGCCGCGAAGGCGTCCGCGGTGCTGGACCGGGTGGCACCGTCGATCCCGCGGGTCGAACTGGCCCAGATCGACGGTCACAGTGTGCTCGACGCGGTCCCGGCGGACGCCCGGCGCGGCGAGGTCACCGACATGCACGGCGCCCTGCTGCGCGGCGAGCCGCCGCTGCACGCCGACTGCGGCATCGCGCTGCTCACCTTCACCGCGCGCCGGCCGTTCCACCCCACCCGGCTGCACGACGCGCTGGACGTGCTGCTCGACGGCGTCGTCCGCACCCGCGGGCGCGCGTGGGTGGCCAGCCAGCCCGACGTCGCGTTCTGGATCGAGTCGGCGGGCGGCGGGCTGGGCCTGGGCCACGCCGGGCCCTGGCTCGCGGCGCCGGACGGTCCGGAGTGGACGGACGTCTCCCCCGAACGCCGGACGCTGGCGTCCCTGCGCTGGGACCCGGTGCACGGCGACCGCGCACAGGAACTGGTCGTGGTGACGGACCAGACAACGCCCGACGAGATCGACGCGGCCCTGCGCAGCGCTCTACTGACCGACGCGGAATTCGCGGCCGGACCCGAAGAGTGGGCGCGCTACCCCGACCCGTTCGGCGACTGGCACGAGGAACCGTGCGAGGACACCGGACCCGACCCGGCGCGGCACTCCGCGGCGAACCGAAAGGAAGAAGCATGAAGACCGGAATCCACCCCGACTACCACCCCGTGGTGTTCAAGGACTCGTCCACCGGCGACGCCTTCCTGACCCGCTCCACCATCACCTCCGAGCGGACGATCGAGTGGTCCGACGGCCGGACCTACCCGCTGGTCATGGTCGACATCAGCGCGTGGTCGCACCCGTTTTGGACCGGCACCCAGCGGATCATGGACAGCGCCGGCCAGGTCGAGAAGTTCCACCGCCGCTACGGAAAGCGGGGCGACCGCTGATGGCCGTCCCCAAGCGCAAGACGTCCCGCAGCAACACCCGGTCCCGGCGGTCGCAGTGGAAGGCCGCGGTGCCGGATCTGGTGCCGATCAAGGTGGACGGGGAGACGAAGCTCGTCCCACGGCGGCTGATCAAGCACTTCCACGCGCGGTGAGCGTTCCGGTCACCGTACTGTCCGGCTTCCTCGGCGCGGGCAAGACGACGCTGCTCAACCACATCCTCGCCAACCGGGCGGGCCTGCGGGTCGCCGTGATCGTCAACGACATGAGCGAGGTCAACATCGACGCCGCGCTGGTCCGGTCGCAGGAACGCCTGGTGGAACTGACCAACGGGTGCATCTGCTGCACCCTGCGGGAGGACCTCCTCGACGAGGTGGCGGCGCTGTGCGCGGACGACCGCTTCGACCACGTGCTCATCGAGTCGAGCGGGATCTCCGAGCCGATGCCGGTGGCGGCGACGTTCACGTTCTTGGACGCCGTCGCCCACCTCGACACGATGGTGACGGTGGTCGACGCGGCGAACTTCGCCCGCGAGCTGGCCGGCGGCGACTCGCTGGTGGAGCGCCGCCTGGACCAGTACGAAGACGACGAGCGGACGGTCAGCGACCTGCTGATCGACCAGGTCGAGTTCGCCGACGTCCTGCTGCTGAACAAGACGGACCTGGCCACCGACGCCGACCGGCTCGTGGCGGTGCTGCGGCGGCTCAACCCGGCCGCCGACGTCGTCACCGGCAGCTTCGGGAAGGTGCCGCTGGACCGGGTGTTCGGCACCGGCCGGTACGACCCGCTCAAGGCCCGGGAGGCGCCGGGGTGGGTGGCCGAGCTGAACGGCGACCACGTCCCGGAGACCGAGGAGTACGGCATCTCCAGCGTGGTGTTCCGCGCTTCCCGGGCGTTCGACCCGGTGCCGCTGTGGGACTTCGTCACCCGGCGGCTGGACTCCGGCGAGTTCGGGACGGTGCTGCGTTCCAAGGGCTTCTTCGCGCTGGCGTCCCGGCCCGGGGTGACCGGCCTGTGGTCCCAGGCGGGCACGGTCGCCCGGTTCGAGCCCCAGGGCGTGGCCGCCGGACCGCGGCAGGAGCTGGTGTTCATCGGCGTCGACCTGGCCGGCGAAGCACTCCTCGACGCCCTACGGGGTTGTCTCGGCGAGGTGGCTTCCGGACCGGATCCGTTCCCGGCGTGGGATCCGGTCCCCGTCGCCTGATTTCGCGGGACGATGGCGGCATGGACGGACGCGGCTACCTGGAGAAGCTGATTTCCGACGGCCTGGGCGCGGGAAGGGGGCAGCCGCCCGCCGGGCGGCTGAGCGGGTTCGACCGGCGGGAAATCCGCGGCGTGGCGATCGGCCTGGTGGCCGCCGGGGCGCTGGGCCAGGAGGAAGCCGACCGGATCCTCGCCGACCTGGACGTGACCCTGCAGCGCTCCGGCCGGCTCAACGTCGTGCACGCGGAAGCCTCCGCCTCGGCCACCTTCGCGCCGGTGGCCAGGCATGCCGGCACCGAGCGGCCTGAGTGGCGGCAAGCGATCGAAGAGCCGCCCAGGCCGGTGCTGCGGCAGGTGGTTTCCCTGGCGGGCCGCACCCTCGAGGCGGGTGAGCTGACGGCGGACCTGGTCAGCCTGGAGGTGTGGTCGGCCTTCGTGGTCCTGACCATGGCACAAGAGGGCTTCGATCCGCGCCGGATGCGAGAGCGCTTCGCCCTGCGTACCCGGTGGCGCGCGTGGGACGACGCCGGAACCCAGTACCGCGCCGGCGGTGGCGGCGGGTCCGGGTCGCACGGGTTGCTGGTGGAACGGCGCACGTTCGAGCCCGGCCCGCCCGCGGAAGCCCGGCTGCTCACGGTGGCCGTCGAGTCCGCCGACGGCGAGGCGACCGTCCCGATCCCGCTGCCCGCGGACCCGCCCGGCTGATCGCGGCCGCCCGGGCGAAAGCTCCCCGCCCACCCGATTGCGGCCGTTCCGTCCGGGTTGATCAACCCAGGTTTATCAGTCTAGGTTGACGATCGTGACGGACGAGGAACTCCTCCAGGCGAGCGCGGACCTGCGGGTCGCGCTCGGCCGGCTGATCCGGCGGCTGCGCCAGGGGTACGTCGTCGGCGAACTGACGCTGCCCGAACGCTCGGTCCTGTCCCGGCTCGAGCGCGAGGGCCCGGCCACCCCCGGCTGCCTGGCCGACCTCGAACGCGTCAAACCGCAGGCCATGGGCGTGACGCTGGCGGGGCTGGTCGAGCGCGGGCTCGTCGAGCGGCGCAAGGACGAGACCGACGGCCGCAAAGTGCTGATGTCGGTCACCGAAGCCGGCGTCAAGCTGGTCACCGACCGGCGGTCCGAGACCGGCAGGCGGATGGCGGCGGCGCTGGCCGAGAAGTTCACCGAGGCCGAGCGGCGCGAACTGATCACGGCCATCCCGCTGATCGAGCGGCTGGCGGACGAGCTGTGAGCTACAAGTGGGTCGCGCTGTCCAACACCACGCTCGGCGTGCTGATGTCCGCACTCGACGGCTCCATCGTGATCATCTCGCTGCCGGCGATCTTCCGCGGCATCGGGCTCGACCCGCTCGCGCCCGGCAACATCGGCTACCTGCTCTGGATGATCCTCGGCTACCTGCTGGTGCAGGCCGTGCTCGTGGTGACGCTCGGGCGGCTCGGCGACATGTTCGGCCGCGTCAAGATGTACAACGTCGGCTTCGTCGTGTTCAGCGCCGCGTCGGTGGCGCTGTCGTTCGACCCGTTCCACGGCGGCGCCGGGGCGCTGTGGCTGATCGGCTGGCGGGTCGTGCAGGCCGTCGGCGGGTCGATGCTGACGGCGAACTCGGCGGCCATCCTGACCGACGCCTTCCCGGCGCACCAGCGCGGGATGGCGCTGGGCGTCAACCAGATCACCGCGCTCGCCGGGCAGTTCCTCGGCCTGGTCGTCGGCGGCCTGCTGGCCGAGATCGACTGGCGGGCGGTGTTCTGGGTGAGTGTGCCGTTCGGCCTGCTCGGCACGATCTGGTCCATCCGCAGCCTCCGCGAGGTCGGGACGCCGCAGCGCGCGAAGGTCGACTGGGGCGGCAACGTCACCTTCGCGGCCGGGACCGCGCTGGTGCTGGCCGCGATCACCTACGGCATCCAGCCCTACGGCGGCGCGGCGACCGGCTGGGGCAACCCGTGGGTGCTCGGCGGGATCGGCGCCGGGGTGCTGCTGCTCGTCGGGTTCGGCGTCATCGAGACCCGCGTGGCCACGCCGATGTTCCAGCTTTCGCTGTTCAGGATCCGGGCGTTCGCCGCCGGCAACATCGCCGCGTTGCTGACTTCGGTCGCTCGTGGTGGCATGCAGTTCATGCTCATCATCTGGCTGCAGGGGATCTGGCTGCCCCTGCACGGCTACGACTACGAGCAGACGCCGTTGTGGGCCGGGATCCACATGCTGCCGCTGACCGTGGGGTTCCTGGTCGCCGGGCCGGTGTCCGGGTACCTGTCCGACCGGTTCGGGGCCCGGCCGCTGGCCACCGGCGGCCTGGTCCTGGTCGCGGTGGCGTTCTTCGGGCTGCTGGCCCTGCCGGTGGACTTCCCGTACCCGGCGTTCGCGGCCCTGCTCGTGCTCAGCGGGATCGGCCAGGGCATGTTCGCCGCGCCGAACACGTCGGCGATCATGAGCAGCGTCCCCACCGAGCAGCGCGGGGTCGCCTCCGGCATGCGGGCGACGTTCCAGAACTCCGGGACCTCGCTGTCGATCGGCGTGTTCTTCTCGCTGATGATCGCCGGGCTCGCTTCGTCGCTGCCGCAGACGCTGACCGGCGGCCTGCAGGCCCACGGCGTCCCGGCGCCGGTGGCCGACGGCGTCGCGCAGCTCCCGCCGGTCAGCACGCTGTTCGCCGCGTTCCTGGGCAGCAACCCGGTCGGGCACCTGCTCGGCCCGGACGTCCTGGCCGGGCTGGCCCCGGCCGACCGGGTGACGCTCACCGGCGGATCGTTCTTCCCGCAGCTGGTCTCCGGACCGTTCCACCACGGCCTGGCGGTCGTGTTCACCGCGGCCGCCGTGATGGCCCTCGTCGCCGCGGCCGCGTCCGCCTCCCGCGGCAAGCAGTACGTCCACCCGCCCGAACGAGCGAAGGAAAACCGATGACCGACGAAATCGTCGCCGGGACCGTCACCATCACCGGTCACGGCGGGGACGAGCTCGAGGCCTACCTGGCCAAGCCGACCGACGACACCCCGCGCGGCGGCGTCGTGGTGATCCACCACCTGCCCGGCTACGACGCGGCGACGAAGGAGATGGTGCGCCGCTTCGCCGTCGAGGGCTACAACGCGCTCTGCCCGAACCTGTACACGCGTGAAGCGCCGGGCGCGGACCCGGACGACGCGGCGGCGACGGTCCGCGCGGCGGGCGGCGTCCCCGACGACCGCCTGGTCGGTGACGTCTCGGGCGCGGCGGACTACCTCCGCGCCCTGGAGAACGCCAACGGCCGCGTCGGCGTCATCGGGCACTGCTCGGGCGGGCGGCACGCATTCCTGTCCGCGTGTTCCCTGGACCTCGACGCGGCCGTCGACTGCTACGGCGCCTTCGTCGTCAACGACCCGCCGGAGGCGATGAAGCAGATGAAGCCGCTGCTCGGCTTGGCACCGCAGCTGTCGTGCCCGCTGCTGGGCATCTTCGGGGCGGACGACCAGTTCCCGGGCCCGGACGAGGTCGCCGTGCTGGCGGCCGAGCTGGAGAAGCACGGCAAAGAACACGAGTTCCACACGTACGCGGGCGCCGGCCATGCGTTCTTCGCGGTCGACCGCCCGAGCTACCGCCCGGAAGCCGCGAAGGACGGCTGGGAACGGATTCTCGATTTCTACGCCCGGACGCTTTCCGCCTGAGAGGACTCCCCTTATGTGCACGTATCTGACGGAGAAGTTCGAGCTCGAGGGCAGCGGCAAGGGCGCCCGCGGGTGGTTCCGCCTCAACGAGGGGACCGTGTACGTCGACCACCCGGTCCACGCGCCCTACGCGCACACGGTGAACATCGACTTCCGCAACCCGGCCCTGGGTGCCTCGGCGCGCGTCGCCCTCGAACTGACCGAGGAGGACGCGCTGGCCTTGGCGGACGCGATCCACGCGGCGGTCAAGTCGGCGCCCGAGGGCCTGGCTTCGCGCAACCAGTGAGCGCTCGTGAGTGGTAAGGCGGGTTAGAACCCGCCTTACCACTCACGAGGGCGTGTAGAGGGCGCCGAGGAATTCGAGCAGGAGGCGCTCGCGGAGCGGCGCCGGGGCCGTGGCGAGGAGGGCGTTGATCGGCGCCATCCGGTCCGGGAGTCCGGTGCCGGAGGCGAGGCCCGCCGCGGCCAGGAGCCCGGCGAACTGCTCCGACGTCAGCGTCGCCGGGTCGAGCGCCGCCACGAACTCGGCCACCGCCGGGTCGACCGTCACCGGGCCCGCCGCGCGGGCCGCGTCCACCGACGCGGCCAGGTCGGTCAGGAACTCCTTCTCGCTGCCGTGGTTGGCCGCCGTCACCGTCAGGTGCAGGTTCACCGGGGACGACTCAAAAGCGAACTGCGGCTGGACGTACCAGCCGCGCGCCTTCATCTCGTCGGCCACCGTGAACAGGTCGAAGCCGTCGTCGCCGGTGAACGCGATCAGCGTCGAGACCGGGTCGCCCAGTACCCGGAGGCCGGGCAGTTCGGCGATGCCGGAACGGATGCGGGCGGTCGCCTCCCGCGCCGCGGACGCCAGCGTCAGGTAGCCGTCGGGGCCGAGGTGGCGCACCACCGCCCACGCCGCCGCCAAGGGGCCGCCGGAACGGGTGCTCTGGATCGTCGTGTTCAGCATCGTGTAGCCCGGCCAGCCGGCGCTGGCGAAGTAGTGCGTGCGCCGCAGTTCCGCCGACGCGTGCAGCAGCACCGACGTCCCTTTCGGACAGTAGGCGTACTTGTGCAGGTCCACCGAAATGCTCGTGACACCCGGCACGCGGAAGTCGAACGGCGGGACGTCCGCGCCGAGACGGGCGAAGTACGGCAGCACCCAGCCGCCGATGCAGGCGTCCACGTGCATCCGGACGCCGCGTTCGAGGGCGGCCGCCGCGATTTCGGGGACCGGATCGAGCACGCCGTGGGCGTACGACGGGGCACTCGCCACGACCAGGACCGTCGAGTCGTCGATCGCCGCGGCCATTGCCGCCGGGTCGGCGCGGAACGTCACCGGGTCGACCGGGACGTCGATGCGCCGCAGCCCGAACAGGTGCGCGGCCTTGTGGAAGGCCGCGTGCGCCGTGGTCGGCAGCACGATCGACGGCGACGCGGCCGGCGGGTGCGCGTCCCGGGCCGCGAGCACCGCCAGCAGGCACGACTCCGTGCCGCCGGAGGTCACCGAACCGACCACGCCCGTGACATCGCCGAGCAACGCCGAAGCCTCGGCGACGAGGTCGTTCTCCATCCGCAGGAGACTCGGGAACGCCGTCGGGTCCAGGCCGTTGGCCGACGACGCCAGCGCGTGCGCGGCCGCGCCCAGGGAGTCCACTTCGGACAGCCCGCTGTCGTAGACGTAGGCCAGGGTGCGGCCGCCGTGCGTCGGCAGGTCGCCCGCGCGCAGCTGCCGCAGCTGCGCGAGGACGTCCTCAGGCGAGTTCACGCCGCGGCTCCAGCACCGAGCGCCGCAGCAGCGGCAGGGCCAGCGCGATCAGCACGCCGGGGATGATCGACGCGCCGACCAGGATGGCCACGATCGCGCTGTGCGGCTGGAACGCGGTGGCGTCCGTGCTGGACACGTACCCGCCGAACGCCAGGATGAGCGCCCACAGGCCGCCGCCGAAGGCCAGCCCGAGCGTCTCCCCCGCGGTCCACACGCCCGCGGCGATCCCGGCGCGGGTCTCGCCGGTGCGCTCCTCCTCGGCGGTGATCAGGTCCGGCAGGATGGCCAGCGGGAACACCGAGATCCCGGCGTAGCCGACCCCGCAGAGCGCCACGAAGACGAACGACACGACCAGCGGGATCGACTGGGCGAAGACCAGCCCGAGCAACCCGAGCGCGAACGCCGCGGTGGCCAGGCGGAAGCCGTTGAGCTTGCCGACGCGGTCGCCCAGCCGCGGCCACAGCGGCATGGTGACCAGCGCCGGGCCGACGAAGATGACGAACAGGATCGTGCCGTAGCCCTCGCTGCCGAGGATGCGCTGGGCGAAGAACGGGATCGCCGCGAGCACCGTGCCGATGCCGAGCGCCTGGATGAAGTAGGTGCCGAGCAGCCAGCGGAACG
Source organism: Amycolatopsis vancoresmycina (assembly GCF_000716785.1). Taxonomy (GTDB): domain Bacteria; phylum Actinomycetota; class Actinomycetes; order Mycobacteriales; family Pseudonocardiaceae; genus Amycolatopsis; species Amycolatopsis vancoresmycina. The sequence continues at coordinate 241,385 of NZ_JNYY01000001.1, read as the reverse complement.
GCCGCCAGGCGGCCAGGGTGCGGACCAGCTCGCCGAGGCGCACGGTGTTCGGCCGCAGCGCCCCGACCGGCGCGTCCTTGAGGCCGAAGTAGACCAGCAGCGTCGCGGCCAGCACGATCAGCCCGATCACCAAGGCCATCACCCGGTAGCCGGCGACGCCGCCGATCCCGGTGCTGATCGCGGGCGCGCCGCCGCCGCAGATCAGGATGGTCACGGCCAGCACGCCGATCCGGACGCTGGTGAGCTTCGTGCGCTCGGTGGCCGACTCGGTCAGCTCGGCGGGCAGCGCGTTGAAGGGCACCTGGAACAGCGCGTACGCCGTGGCGCAGGCGGCGAACATGACCGCCACGTACAGCGCGTCCGGCAGCGGGTCGCCGAACCCGGGGTGGGCGAACATCGCCGCGAACAGGATCGCCACGCCGATGCCGCCGATCAGCAGGAACCGCCGCCTGCTGCCGGTCTTGAGCAGGTCGGCGTCGGACAGCCGGCCGGCGACCGGGTTGAACAGCACGTCCCAGGCCTTCGGCACGAACACGATCGCGGCGGCCCAGCCCGCGGGCACGGCCATCGTGTCGGTCAGGTACTTGACCAGGACCAGGCCGGGGACCGTGCCGAAGGACCCGGTGACGAACGAGCCGAGCGAATAGCGGAACCTCGTCCGGCCGGACAGCGTCGCCATGGTCCTCCTCGAAGGCGTACCGGGTGGGAGGCCATGAGTATTCGATCTCGGCGGGCACCCGGTAGTGGTCGAGGGGAATCGTGCCATCGTCGTGACCAAGGCCACGACAGGGGCCCGCGCTAGCCGAGCGCGCGGGCGATCTTCTCCAGCGTCGCGGCGTCGCCGCGGAGCAGCAGCTGGGTCACCACCGTCTCCTCCCACGCCTGCAGCTCGTCGCGGATCTTCGCCGGCGGCCCGATCAGCGAGGTGTCCTCCACCAGGGACGTCGGGATCGCCGCCGTCGCTTCGTCCTTGCGGCCGGCCAGGTACAGCTCCTGCACCTTGTCCGCGACGTCCTCGTAGCCCAGCCGCGCGAAGACGTCGTGGTGGAAGTTGACGCTCTTCGCGCCCATCCCGCCGATGTACAACGCCAGCGACGGCTTGATCCAGCTCGCCGCCTCCTCGACGTCGTCGTGCACGATCACCGGCAGCGAGCACGGCACCTCGAACGTCTCCAGCGTCTGCCGGGCCCCCGGCCGCGCGAAGCCCTCTTCGAGGGCGGCCTTGTAGAAGCCGTTGCTCTTGGGCGAGAAGAACAGCGGCAGCCAGCCGTCGCCGATCTCCGCCGACAGGGCGACGTTCTTCGGGCCCTCGGCCGCCAGGTAGATCGGGATGTCCTTGCGCAGCGGGTGCACCGTCGGCTTCAGCGGCTTGCCCAGCCCGGTGCCGCCCTTGAGCGGCAGCTGGAAGTGGTCGCCGTCCAGGGTCACCGGGGCCTCGCGGGCGATCACCTGCCGGACGACGTCGACGTACTCGCGGGTCCGCGCCAGTGGCTTCGGGTACGGCTGGCCGTACCAGCCCTCGACGACCTGCGGGCCGGACGCGCCGAGGCCGAGCACCATCCGGCCGCCGGAGAGGTGGTCCATGGTCAGGGCGCTCATCGCCGTCGCCGTCGGGGTGCGCGCGGCCATCTGGACGATGTTCGTGCCGAGCCGGATCCGGCTGGTGGAAGCGCCGTACCAGGCCAGCGGGGTGAACGCGTCCGAGCCGTACGCCTCCGCCGTCCACACCGAGTCGAAACCGAGGTCCTCGGCCTTGCGGACGGCGTCCAGCGCACCCGGGGTCGGGCCGCTCTGCCAGTACCCGAGGTGGAATCCCAGCTTCACGAAAGGCCTCCTAGACGTTCGGCGCGTAGTGCTCGGGCTTGCCCCGCTCGGACAGCGGCGGCAGGTTCCTGGGTGGAGTCTCGACCACCGGCGCGTCCGCAGCCAGCTCGCCGCGCTCCCGGCGCCAGCCGGCGCGGGCTCGCGGGTGGTAGCGGCGGTCGTGCGGGACGAGCTTGAAGGCGGCGTCGACCAGCTTGCCGAACCGCCGGTGCCGGCGCGCGTCGCGCTCGGTCCAGCGGAAGCCGAGCAGGTCGCGGATCTCGCGGTCGTACAGGCCGATCGTCAGCCAGACGAAGTTGCGCGCGATCACCCGCTGGGCCGGCCGCCACAGGGCGTCCGGCAGCCACGGCAGGAACGGCGGCTTGCCGAGCCCGCGGATGTCGAGGACGTCCCGGGTGGCCCGGTTGTCTTCGAGGACCTCGGTGCACATGTGCTTCCAGTAGCGCTGGAAGTCCTCCCAGCTCGCCGGCACCGGCCGCATGCTCATGTCGTACATCCGCCACCAGCGGACGTGCTCGTCGAACAGCTGCCGCTTCTCCGCTTCGCCGATGCCGCCCATGAAGTGGTCGGCGATGAGGATCGTGCTGACGAAGAAGGTCGCGTGCGCCCAGTAGTACGTGTCGGGGTCGAGGGCGTGATATCGGCGGCCCTTCGCGTCGACGCCCTTGATGCGGTCGTGGTAGCCGCGGACCTCCAGCGCGGTCCGGTGCGCGCGCGGGCCGTCGTAGACCACCCCGCCGATCGGGTACAGCGAGCGGAACAGGCGCTGCCAGCGCTCTTCGAAGAACCGCGAGTGCTGCTCGACGCCGGCGCCGAGGCCGGGGTGCATGTTCTGCATCGACCCGGCCCAGAGGCCGATGAGCAGGCCGCGCCAGTCGCCGAAGTACTTCCACGTCAGCGACTCGGGACCCAGCGGCTGGGGGGTCATCGGCGCACTCCTCGTCGGGTCCGGAACTGACTACGGGTGTTGTCAGGCTAGGATCTGACAACAGTTGTAGTCAACCGAGGAGTCACCATGCCGGGCCGGACCTGGGCGGGCACGACGCTGGACGACCGGAAGGCGCTCCGGCGCGAGCAGCTGGTGGCCGCCGGCCTCGAGCTGCTGGGCACCGAAGGGTCGGCCGGAACGAGCGTGCGCGCGGTCTGCCGGCACGCGAAGCTGACCGAGCGCTACTTCTACGAGAGCTTCGCCGACCGCGAAGAGCTCGTCGCGGCGGTGTACGAGCACGTCGGCGAGCAGGCGCGGCAGGCGCTCGTGGCCGCCGTGCGGGACGCCCCCACCCCCGCCCTGCGGGCCGGCAACGCCGTCCGCGCGTTCGTCGAGCTCATCGTCGACGACCCCCGCAAGGGCCGGATCCTGCTGCTCGCGCCGCTGACCGACCCCGCGCTGACCCGCCGGGGCCTGCACCTGCTGCCGGTGTTCGCCGCCCTCGTCGGCGAGCAGCTGTCCCACGGCGACGAGACCGAGCGCCGGATGGTCGCGGTGGGGCTGGTCGGCGCGCTGAGCAACGTCTTCATCGCCTACCTCGACGGCTCGCTGAAGGTCTCGCGCGAGCGGCTCGTCGCGCACTGCGTCAAACTCGTCCTCGGCGCCGACGGCCATTGACCTCACCTCCTCGACGGCCTGCTGACAGTCGCGCGGCGGATCGGGCACACTCAACCCATGCGTACCGCTGGGCGGAACGACGGCGCGGGCGGCGACGGCCTCGTCGCCGCCCGGCTCGCCGCGCTCCTGGAAGCCTTCCGGCCGGGTGACGAGACCCTCGGCGTTTCCGAGCTGGCCCGCCGGACCGGCCTGGCCAAGACGACCGTGCACCGGCTCGTCGGCCACCTCACCGGAACCGGGCTGCTCGAACGCGAGGACGGCGCGGTGCGGCTCGGGCTGCGGCTGTTCGAAATCGGCCAACTGGCCTCGCCCCGCCGTGGCCTGGTCGAAGCCGCCCGGCCGTACCTGGCCGACCTGCGCGAGGCCACGCGCAACACCGTCCACCTCGCGATCCTCGAAGGCACCGAAGTCGTGTACCTCGACGTGCTGCGCGGGCCGGACGCGCCGACGCTGCCCTCGCGCATCGGCGGCCGGTTCCCCGCGCACGCCACCGGCGTCGGCAAGGCGATCCTCGCGTTCTCCCCGGATTCGGTGGTGGACCAGGTGATCGACGCCGGGCTGCCGCGGATGAGCGCGCGCACGATCACCGCGCCCGGCCTGCTGCGCCGTCAGCTGACCCGGGTACGCGAGGAGGGCATCGCCTTGGAGCGCGAGGAATCCGGCGTCGGCGTGGTGTGCGCGGCCAGCCCGCTGCTCGACGCGCGCGGGGTCGCGGTCGCGGCGGTGTCGATTTCCGGCTGGGCCAACCGGATGCGGACCGAACGGGTCGCCCCGGCCGTCCGGACGGTCGCGCTCGCGTTGACCCGGACACTCTCCGGATCCACCCCGCGCGGTGGGAAATAATCTTGCCGGGCAACGCTTTTCCCGGCACTGGGCCGTCCGGCTGACGTAACCCTCCCGAGCTGGACCGGTGATCGGGAGCGGCTACGATCCGTCCAATGGCCCAGCACAGCCGGGAGACGACCGACCCGGGCCGCTCCCCCGCGACGCTTCCCGAACCGGCGGGCACCGCCGTCCCGGCCGCACACCGGTTGCTGTCGCTCGACATCGTGCTCGCGCTGCTGGCGCTGGCGGGCGGGCTGCGCGTACTGTACCTCGCCGCGCCCGCACCGGCGCTGCCGGCCGAGGCCGCGAACGTCGCCCACGCCTACGCGTTCGGCCACTTCACGTCCTTCGCCGACGCCGGCGGCGCCGGGGCCAGCCCGTTCGGCTGGTGGCAGCTCTCGGCGTACACGATGCTCTCCGACGCCTTCGGCCGGTCCGCCTCGGCGCTGGCGGCGGTCCGCGAAACCATGCTCGTCGCCGGCGTGCTCGGGGCCGTGCTGCTGTGGGTGCTGGCGCGCCGGCTCGGCCTGACGCGGTGGGCGTCGGCGGCCGCGGTGCTGCTGCTCGCCGCGTCGCCGCTGGCGCTGGGCCTGCAGCGGCTGGTCGTCGTCGAGCACCTGGCGGCGGTGTGGGTGCTCGGGGCGCTCGTGCTCATCACCCGGCCCGGTGCCCGGATCCGGCACGACGCACTGGCCGCGGCCTGCCTGCTCGCCGCGGTGCTGACCTCGCCGCTGGCCCTGCTGTTCCTGCCCGCCGCGGGCTGGCTGCTGGCGCGGCGCGCGCCCGTCCGCGCGGCGCTGGTGGCGGTGCTGCTCAACCTCGGGCTGGGCCTCGCGTTCGGCCCGGCGGCCGGCACGCTGCGGCCGCACCTCGCGGCCGCGAGCCCGCCGTCGGTGGCCGGCTGGGTCGCCCTCGACCCGGCGTGGGCGGTGCTCTCGACCGTCGCACTGGTCGCCGCGCTGGCCGTCAGCGCGCTGCGGCCGTTCGCGGTCTCCGGCCTGCTACTCGTCGCGGCCCTGCTGGTACCCGGCGTGCCGGACACGGCCGTGCTCGCGCTGCTGCTGCCCCTCACGCCGCTGCTGTTCGCCGCGGTGGTCCAGGCCGTGGCGCGCCAGCGCGTCCCGGCCCACCGGGGGAACCCGGGCCGCGGGCCGGGGACGGTGCTGACCACGGCCGTTCTCGTCGCCGTGGTCGCCGCCGGCTGGAGCTACGGCTACCCCGCCCTGCGGCCGACCACCGACCGCGGGGGCCCGCTCCTCGACGCCCAGGACTGGTTGCGCGCCAACGCTTCCGGTGCCCGGGTGCTCGTCGACGACGCCGGGTGGGCCGAGTTCGCCAAGGCCGGCTGGCCGACCGGGCTGCTCGTCCCGCCGTCCGCCTGCGCGACCGCCTGCCCGGCCGCCGACTGGGCCGTGTTCACCGCCGCCACCACGGATCTCCCCGGCCGTTATCCGGCGCTCGGCACCGCGCTCGCCGACGCCGGCGTGACCGCCGTGTTCGGCACCGGCGACCGGCAGGTCACCGTCTCCCGGCTCGGCCTGCCCGCCGCCGACCCGGCCGCGCCGCCCGAGGCGTCCGCCCGCACCCACGCGGGCGAGGCGCTGGCGGCGTCGGCCCGGATCACCTGCACCCCGGACGCCGTCGCCGTGCTGCGCGCGGGCCGCGCCGACCCGCGGCTGATCGCGACGATCGCCGCGCTCGCGGCCCTCCAGCCGGTGCGCGTGGCGGCGTTCCCCGCCGTTCCCGGCGAAGACCCCGCCGGGCAACCCCGCCGCCGGGTGCTGCTGACCGGCGGCGAGGACGGCGCGGCCGCGTTCTACGCCGGCCAGCGCGATCTGTTCCGGCCGTCTTCGGTCACCCGGACCGCGGACGGCGTGCTCGTCACCTACCCGCTGTTCGCACCCCCGGGACTGCTGGTCCCGTTCTCCTCCCCCTGACGGTGAAAGGCCCTCCCATGCGCACTTTCCTCCTCAGACCCGGCGGGCTGGCCGCCGCCGCCCTCCTGTTCGCCGCATTGACGCCGGTGCCGGCCGAGGCGGCGACCGCCCCCGGCCCGGGTGTCGGCTGGATCCGGGTCGGCCACCTGTCGCCGAAGGTGCCCCCGGTGGACATCTACTTCGCCCCCTTCGGCCAGGCCGAGAAGGTCGTCATCCGCAAGGCGGGCTACGGCGCCGTCACGCCGTATTCGTCGCTCGGCCCCGGCAAGTACACGCTCTCGATGCGGCCCGCCGACGCCGCCGCGACCACCCCGCCCGCGCTGTCGGCGACGATCGAGGTCGCCGAGCGCAGCGCCTACTCGCTGCTGGTCTTCACGAACGGCCCGGGCGGCACGCTCAAGGGCGACCTGGTCACCGACGACCTCACCCCGCCGGCCGCCGGGAAGGGCCGCGTGCGGGTCGTCGAGGGGTCGGCAGCGATCGCGCCGGTCACCGTGGCCGGACCGCAGGGTGTCACGCTCGCGAAGGACGCGGCCTACGGCCAGACGTCGTCCTATGTGGACGTTCCGGAAGGACGGTGGCCGCTGCAGCTGAGCGCAGGCTCGGTCAGGTCGTCCGCCGACGTCGACGTCAAGGCGGGGTCGTCGACGACGCTGCTGGTCACCGAGAACGCCGGGACGCTGAAGGCGAACCCCATCTCCGACGGCGCGTCGCTGCCCGAACCGCCGAAGCTCGGCGTCGAGACCGGGGGCGGCGGCACGGCACCCGTGCCCCGTTGGCCCGCGTTCGCGGCGGCCGCCGGGCTGCTGGCCGCGCTCCTGCTGGGACGCCGGGCGGCTCGTGCGCGCTGACGTCGGCGCGCTGCTCGTCGTGGCCGTGCTGGCTGCGGGCTGCTCGGCGGCCCCGGCCGCGCCACCCGCCCTCCCACCCCCGGCCGCGTCTCCGACGTCTCCGGCGTCTCCGGCGTCTCCGGCGGCGACCGCACCGCAGCCGCTGCCCGCCGCGGCCGAGGTCCGCCCGGTGCGGCTGCGCATCCCGGCGATCGGCGTGGACGCGGCCGGGCTCATCCCGCTCGGGCTGAACGCGGACCACCAGCTGGCCGCGCCCGCGCGGTTCGAGGACGTCGGCTGGTACGCCGCCGGCCCGGTGCCGGGCGACCCGGGCCCGGCGGTGATCGCCGCGCACGTCGACTCCCGGTCCGGGCCGGCGCCGTTCTTCCGGCTGCGGGACCTGCGCGACGGCGACGAGGTGTTCGTCGCGCGTTCCGACGGCTCCCAGGTGCGGTTCGTCGTCGACGCCGTCCAGCGCTACCCGAAGGACGCCTTCCCGACCGGCGCGGTGTACGGGCCCGCGCCGGGCAGCGCGCTGCGGCTCATCACCTGCGGTGGCAGCTTCGACGCGGCGAAACGCTCCTACCGCGACAACATCGTCGTCTACGCCTCGACCCGCTGGGGTTAGTACTCCTTGAGCAGCCCGCGACGCGCCAGTTCGGGCCGGACGCCGTCGCCGAACCAGTACGCCTCTTCGAGGTGCGGGTAGCCCGACAGCACGAACTCGCTCACGCCGACGCTGTGGTACTCCTCGATCAGGTCCGCGACCTCCTCGTGGCTGCCGACCAGCGCCGTGCCCGCGCCGCCGCGGACCAGGCCGACCCCGGCCCAGAGGTGCGGGTGGATCTCCAGCCCGCGGACGCCGCCGTCGGTGCGCCCGCCGTGCAGCGCGACCATCCGCTGCTGCCCCACCGACTCGCTCGCGGCCAGCTGCGCCTGGGCCTTGGCGACCTGGTCCGGGCTCAGCGCGTCCAGCAGCTTCTGCGCCTCCGCCCAGGCTTCGGCCGAGGTGTCGCGCGAGATCGTGTGCAGCCGGACGCCGAACCGGACCGGCCGGTCGCCGGCCAGCTCGCGTACCTTGCCGATCTTCTCCGCCACCTGCGCGGGCGGTTCGCCCCAGGTGAGGTAGACGTCGGCGTGGCGCGCCGCGACCGGCAGCGCCGCCGGTGACGAGCCGCCGAAGTAGATCGGCGGCACCGGGTCCGGCGCGGCCAGCGTCGTCGCCCCTTCGACCCGCAGGTGCTCGCCCGCGAAGCTGAACGGCTCGCCGGACCAGACCCCGCGCACGACGGTGAGGAACTCGTCCGTGCGCGCGTACCGGGCGTCGTGGTCGTGCCAGTCACCGAAGCGGCGCTGCTCGACCGCGTCGCCGCCGGTGACGATGTTGAGCAGCACCCGGCCGCCCGACAGGCGCTGGAACGTCCCCGCCATCTGGGCGGCCAGCGTGGGCGAGATGACCCCGGGGCGGAAGGCGACCAGGAACTTCAGCCGGGTCGTCTCGCGGATGAGCGCGGCTGTGGTCAGCCACGCGTCTTCGCACCACGTGCCGGTCGGGGTCAGCACGCCTTCGAAGCCCTGCCGCTCGGCCGCGCGGGCGACCTGAGCCAGGTAGTCCAGGTCGGGTTGACGCTGGGCGGACGGCCCGGCGGACTTGTTGGCGTGGAAGCGTTCCACGATCGTGCGGCCGTCCCCGCTGGTGGGCAGGAACCAGTGCAGCCTGATGCTCATCCGTTGCTCCTCGCCTGGTCCAGGTCGGGACCGAACCGCCGGTCGACGAAGGCGGCGAAGTCCACCTTGCCCGGCAAAGTCTTCTCGTCGGCGAAGGCGTCCGCGAGCTGCTGTTCGGACGCCACGACGGCGTCGTCCAGCACGATCGGCTGGTCGCGGCCGGCCTCGACGGCCTTGCGCGCGACCTCGAGCTTGAGCCCGGTTTCCTTCGCCCACGCCTGCGCCCACTCTTCGCGGTGCGTGTCGGCCCACTTCTGCGCCTTGACCACGCGCACGGCGAAGTCGCGCAGGGCGGAGTTCTTGCCGGGGTCGGCCAGCGCCGCGGTGCTCGCGGTCAGGAAACCGAGGCCGTTCGACGCGCCCCGGCCGTCGGCCAGCACCCGTGCGTGCGCTTCGATCTGCGCCTGCGCGGTGTAGGGGTCCCAGATCGCCCAGGCGTCGATGGTGTGCTGGCTGAACGCGGCGTACGCCTCGGACGGCTGCAGGAAGCTGAGCTTGACGTCCTTCGTGGACAGTCCGTTGTTGTGCAGCGTGTTCAGCAGCTGCCCGTGGGCCGAGGAGCCCTTCGCGACGCCGATCGTCTTGCCCTTCAGCCCGGCGACGTTCTGCAGCGGCGAGTCCGGCGGAACGAGGAGGGCTTCGCGCTCGACGTTGCTGCGCGACACGCTGATCACCTTGATCTTCGCCTTCGCGGCGGCCGCGAAGATCGGCGGCGTGTTGCCGACGCGGCCGGTGTCGATCGCGCCGGCCGAGGCGGCCTCCAGCAGCGGCGGGCCCGACGTGAACGTCGCCCATTCGACCTTGTACGGCGTCCCCTGCAGCAGGTTCGCCGCGGTGAGCAGGGACTTCACCCCGCCCTTCTGGTCGCCGACCTCGAGCGTCACCTTCGCCAGGTCCGCCGCGCTCACCGGCGGCGGCACGGCGGCCGTACCGTCGCCGCCCGCCGTCCCGCAGGCCGTCACGACGAGCGCCGCCGCGACGGCGGCCAATCCCCAACGCCACTGCATCTTCGGTCACTCCCAGGTCGGCCAGCACGCGGCGGCGGAGGTCGTCGTGGTCATCGGTGTCCCGCGGCCGGTGCGCGGTGACGATCCGGCCGCCGTCGAGCACCAGAACCCGGTCGGCCAGGCGCAGGGCCTCGTCGACGTCGTGGGTCACCAGCAGCACGCCCGGCCGGTGCCGCCGCCAGAGGTCGAGCACCAGGCCGTGCATCGCGATCCGGGTCAGCGCGTCGAGGGCACCGAACGGCTCGTCGAGCAGCAGCAGATCCGGTTCCCGGACCAGCGCCCGGGCCAGGGACACGCGCTGGGCCTCGCCACCGGAGAGGGTGAGCGGCCAGTCGTCGGCGTGCTCGGCCAGGTGCACCTCGGCGAGCGCCTTCTCGGCCAGCGCGCGGTTGCGGGATTTCGTCACGCCGTCCTGGCGCAGGCCGAGAACGACGTTGCGCCAGACCTTCCGCCACGGCAGCAGCCGCGGCTGCTGGAACGCGACCGAGACGGTCCCGGTCACTTCCGCGGTGCCTTCGACGTCGCCGTCGAGGCCGGCCAGGATGCGCAGGAGCGTCGACTTGCCGGAGCCGCTGCGGCCCAGCAGGGCGACGAACTCGCCGCGCTCGACGGTCAGGTCGAGTCCGTTGAGGACGGTCCGGTCGCCGAACCGCCTGGTGAGGCCGCGGACCTCGGCTACCGGGTTCGCCACCGCAGCACCTTCCGTTCCAGCAGCCGGACCAGCGCGTCGGTGACCAGGCCGAGCAGGGCGTACAGGACGAGCCCGACGACCACGACGTCGGTGCGCAGGAATTCGCGGGCGTTGTTGATGAGGTAGCCAACCCCGGCGTCGGCGTTGACCGTCTCGCCGACGATCAGCGCGAGCCAGGCCAGGCCGAGCGACTGCCGCAACCCGACGAGCGCCTGCGGCAGCGCACCGGGCAGGACGACGTGCCAGAGCCGTTCGGCGCGGCTGAACCCGAGCGCCCGCGACGCTTCGACCAGCGCCGGGTCGGCGCCGCGGATTCCCGAGTGGACGTTGAGGTAGAGCGGGAAGGCCACACCCAGCGCGACCAGCACGATCTTCGTCTCCTCGCCGATCCCGAACCACAGGATGAACAGCGGGATCAGGCCGAGGAACGGCAGCGTGCGCAGCATCTGCACCGGCGGGTCGACCAGCGCCTCGCCCCAGCGGGACAGCCCGGACACGATGCCGAGCAGGACCCCGGCAACCGCGCCGAGCGCGAACCCGGCGCCGACCCGCCCGAGCGACACCGCGAACGCGGACCCGAGTTCCCCGCTGCGCGCGGATTCGAGCCCGGCCTGCACGACCGTCCACGGGGCACTGAGCTTGTCGGGCGGCAGGACACCGGTGGCGCCGGCGAGCTGCCAGGCGGCCAGCAGCACCACCGGGCTGATCCAGCGTTTGAGATCGAGCCGCCGCGGCCGGCGGCGTGGCCGGTCGGCGGCCGGCCGGGCGCGCGCGAGCACGCCCGTGGTGGAAATCGACACGGATTTCTCCCGGGGACGGGATGTTCTTTCCGATTGCGTGGCCGACTTTCCGGTGCGTGGGAACCGAAGTCAATCCGCGCCCACTCCGTGAACACCCCGTGTTTCACCCCGTGGAACGGGTTGGCTCAGCCGCCGAACATGACCTTCCATTCGTCGAGCGACCGCGGCCGGTAGACGAAGTTGGTGCGCTTGACGTCGGACAGCGCGGCCGACGGCTCGGCCGAGTACTGGTGCCCCGGGTAGACGACGGGGTCGCCGGGCAGTCCGGCGAGCGCCTGCAGGCTGCGGTAGATCTCCTCGGCGTCCCCGCCGGGGAAGTCGGTGCGGCCACAGCCTTCCAGGAACAGCGTGTCGCCCGAGACGAGCTTGTCCTCGACGAGGAAGCACTGGCTGCCGGGCGTGTGCCCGGGGGTGTGCAGCAGCCGGATCGGGATGGCGCCGACCTCGAGGACGTCGTCGTGGTCGTGGGCGCGCAGGTCGGCGCCGGACACGCCGGTGACCCGCCGGACCCATTCGGTCTCGGCGCCGTTGACGTGGATCGGTACCTGCTGCACGGCGAGCAGCTCGGCGATGCCGGGCAGCGAGAAGCCGAGCATCTCGCCGCCGACGTGGTCGGGGTGGTGGTGGGTCGCCAGCACGCCGGTGAGCCGCATGCCGTCCTGCGCGAGCACGTCCAGCAGGTCCCCCACGGCGTACGCCGGGTCGACGACGACGGCGTCCCCGGTCTCGCGGTCCCCGATGAGGTAGGCGAAGTTCACCATCTGCGTCGCGACGGGATCCCCGACGGCGAAGTCCCGCCCGGCGAGCAGCTGCCGGAAGTAGAGCCGATCAGTCATGCCGGACACCCTACGGGCGGCCGGCCGCCGGGGTGAGCACGATCCGGCCGAACACCTCGCCCGCGTCGAGCATCCGGTGTGCTCTCGCGGCCTGCTCCAGCGGCAGCACCTCGTGCACGACCGCCCGCAGGCCGCCGGCGAAGAGCTCGGCCGTGGCTTCGGTGCGGTCCGCCACGGGCACGGTGTCGGCGCTGAAGGTGGCGAACGACATCGACTTGCGGAACGCCGAGAACAGCGCCTGGCCGAAGCCGGCGGGCGGGTCGCCGGCGACCGCGCCGACGGCCACCAGGCGCCCGTTCGGCTTGAGCTTGGCGAAGAAGGCCGGGAGGTCCGGGCCGGCCACGACGTCGAGGATCACGTCGAACTCCCCGGCGCCTTCGCCGTCGCGGCCCAGGACGTGGGTCGCGCCCAGCTCACGCAGCCGTTCGCCGCGTTCGGCCGACGACGTCGTCACGGCGATCGTCTTCGCGCCGCCGCGGGCCGCGAGCTGGACGGCCATGATCCCGATGCCGCCGGCCGCGCCGCGGATCAGCACCGACTCGCCGGGGGCGAACCGGGCGTGGCGCAGGCCGAAGCGGGCGACCACCCCGGAGCTGCCGAGGGTCACCGCGTCGACGGGCGACAGGGTCTCCGGCAGCGGGACGAGCGTCGCGGCCGGGGCGACGGCCAGCTCGGCGTAGCCACCGCCCACGCCGGCGAAGGCCCAGACGCGCTTCCCGAGCCAGGACGGGTCGACGCCGTCGCCGGTCCCGGCCACCGTGCCGGCGATCTCGCCGCCCAGCACGTGCCCGGGCTCGAAGCCGTACGCGGCGAGCGCGCCGCTGCGGATCAGGACGTCGACCCCGCCGACGCCGATGGCCTCGGTCCGGATCAGCACCTGCCCGCCGGCCGGCCCCGGAACCGGCCGGTCCACGACCGCCAGCCCGCCGGGACCGCCGAACGCCTGCACCGCCACTGCTTTCACGTCTTCCTCCGATCGTCGACGGCGGACGGTAACGCCACGTCCGTGGCCTGCCGGCTAAAGTGAGGAAGTGACCGAGGTTTTGCCTCACCTCCGGCGGTCCGACGCCCGCGACAACCGCGAACGCATCCTCGAGGCGGCGCGCGCGGTGTTCGCCGCCGACGGCCTGACCGTGCCGATGCGGCGGATCGCCCGGCACGCCGGCGTCGGCCCGGCGACCCTGTACCGCCACTTCCCGACCAAGGAGGCCCTGGCCACGGCGGCGTTCGCCGGCCGGATGCGCGCGTGCTACGCGATCGTCGACGACGGACTGGCCGACCCCGACCCGGGGCGTGGTTTCACGTCGACGGTCGAGCGGCTGTGCGAGCTGCACGCCCGCGACCGGGGCTTCACCGCGGCGTTCACGGCGGAGTTCCCGCACGCGCTGGACTTCGGGGCAGACCGTTCGCGCGCGCTGAAGGCCATCGCGGAGCTGACCCGCCGCGCCCGGGCGGCCGGTCACCTGCGCCCCGACGTCCAGGCGTCCGACGTGATCCTGGTCCTGCTGGCCAACGGTGGCCTCCCGGCCGCTTCACCGGCGGAGTCCCGGCGGTTCGCCGTGCTCGCCCTGCGGGGCCTGCAGGCCTGACCCGGCCCACTGGTGGACGGCGCCCCGGTGCAACGCGGCGTACGCACGGTCTCTGAGGACGTTCGCCTCGTGGTCGGACAGCGTCCGGCCGAGCGGCCGCAGCACCAGGCGGACGAGGAGGTTCTTCTGGTCCCTGCGGGCACCGAGCCGGGCGAGGGCGGCCGGGGGCAGGGCCGCGCACGGCGTCTCCTGCCGGATCTCGACCGACTCGACGACGTCGGCGTCGTCGCCGAGCGCGTCCCGCACCCGGTCCCCGAGGTCTTCGGCCCGGTCGTCGGCGGCGACGGCGATCGAGAGGTCGCGGCGCACGGGCGGCAGGGCCGAGACCGGCCGGTAGGGCGCGAGGCCGGTCATCTGCGCGGCGACGGCGGGCTCGGCAGAGCGCAGCAGGCGGATGTCCGGGATGCCCTTGCACAGCATCAGCATCCGGTCGAGGCCCAGCCCGAGCGCGAGCCCGGACCAGGTCCCGCCGAGCCCGGCCCGTTCGAGCACGGCGGGGTGCACCAGCCCGCACTCGGCGACTTCGACCCACCGGCCGTCGTGCTCGACGTCGAGCTGCGCACCGTCCACAGTGTACGGATGAAGTCGGGGTTCGAGCCGCCGGCGCCACCCGGGAGTGAGCTCGGCGACCATGTCTTCCAGGTCGGCCCGGGTGGTGCGGCCGCGGGTGATCCGCCAGAGGTCGAGCTGGTGCGGAGTGCCGCTGTGCAACCGGTCGATGCTGTCCCGGCGGTAGACGAGGCCGGGGCAGACGAGCAGGACGTCGTCGGCTGGGCGCGCGGCGAGCTGCCGCAGAGCCGCGGGGACCAGGGCGGTGGAGTGGCTGCGCAGGACGTGGTCCTGGTCGACGTACCGGGTGTAGCGGGCGTCCCGGGTGACGTCCCCGGGGTGGTAGCCGAGGTTGTCGTAGTTGTCGGCGACGGTGACGACCCGATCCCCGCGCCACCACCGCACGGAGCAGGACCACCGGCGGGCGAGGGCATCGACGGCCTGATCGACGAGGAGCTGGACGGCGTGCGGCCCGGCAGCGGGATCGGTGAGATCCCGGACGGCGAGCGCTTGGGTGAGCTGGGCGGGGGTGAGTGGTTCGGGCATGACTGGACCTCCGGGGTGGGCGGGCTTTTCGGGGAGTCGGCTCCCCCTGGCCCGGACGCCCGGCGAGGTCAGTGCAGCGGCTTCGGCGCTGGTTCAGGCAGCGCTTGCCGCGGGCATGGCACCGGAGCCCCGCTGGCACCCACGAGGGCCAGGGGGCCGGTAAATCGGCGGTATCCCGCGACGACGGCCACGAATCCAGGGTAATGGTGCTTGTCACCCGGTTTTCGCCGCTTCGCCGCGCGCCGGACTTGCCGACGCTGCGCCAGCCCGGCCCAGCCGACCCAGCCCGCGCGACCCAGCCCGGCTCGGTCCGAGCGACCCAGCCCGGCCGACCCAGCCCGCGCGACCCAGCCCGGCTCGGTCCGAGCGACCCAGCCCGGCCGACCCAGCTCAGCTCGCTCCGCCCCACCGGCCCGGCTCAGCCCGTTCCCCGAGCCCACCTCGCAAGGCCACCTCAGCAAGCCCGGCGCAGGGCTCGCCGCCCCAGCGGCGTCCGGCTCGGCCCGCTCAGCTCAACCCGGCCCACCTGCGCCCGGCCCGCCCGGCAACCACCCCCTCACCGCTCCCTCACTCACCCACCTCCCCATCGGCCAGCTCCCGCAGCACGTCCAAATGCCCCACATGCCGCGCCGTCTCCTGCACCACATGCGCCACCACC
This sequence comes from Amycolatopsis vancoresmycina, assembly GCF_000716785.1. GTDB lineage: Bacteria > Actinomycetota > Actinomycetes > Mycobacteriales > Pseudonocardiaceae > Amycolatopsis > Amycolatopsis vancoresmycina. The sequence continues at coordinate 225,959 of NZ_JNYY01000001.1, read as the reverse complement.
CACCGCACGGTGAACTCCGACCGGCGCCGGGTCCGGTCGTCCGGGCCCAGCCGGCGCAGTGCCTTCTCCGCCCGCGCCCACTCCGCCTTGTACGCCGCCACCACCGAGACCGGCGTGTCCTCCGGCGCCACGTCCCAGCTCGGGTCCGGGCTGCCCGCCCACAGCGACGGCAGGTCCGCCCCGCCCGCCTCGATGCACAGCCACCAGCGCTCGACCGCCGTCAGGTGCTTCACCACGCCCAGCGCGCTCATCCGCGGGGACGTCGGCAACAACGTCGCCACCGCGTCCTCGCGCGACAGCCCGGCCAGCTTGTTCACCGCCGTCGCCCGCAGGAACTGCAGGAACTCCAGCTGCAGGCGCAGCTCGTCGGCCGCCAGGCGGGCCGGCCAGCGGCGGTGCGTCTTCGAACTCGTGTTCGACATGGCCGCAACCTACCGCACCGGTCCGACAAAATCCGCGGCGAAATAGAGTGAGACCCATGTGGTGGGGACTGCTCTGCGCCCTGGGCGCGGCATGCGCGTACGGCGTGGCTTCGGTGATGCAGTCCGTCGCCGCGCGGGCCACAGACACCGGCGCCGACGGCGTCGACCCGAAGCTGCTGGTGCGGGTGCTCGGGCAGTGGAAGTTCGTGCTCGGCCTGTCCCTCGACGTGCTCGGGTTCGTCGCGCAGATCGCCGCCCTGCACGTCCTGCCGCTGTTCGTCGTCCAGGCCGCGCTCGCCGCGAGCCTCGCCGTGACCGCCGTCGCCGCGCGGTTCCTCGGCGTGCGGCTCGGGCGGCGGGAGTGGGCGGCCGTCGCCGTCGTGTGCGCCGGGCTCGCGCTGCTGGGCGCCGCCGCCGAGAGCGAAGGGTCCGATCCGGTCGGGCTCGGGTTCCGGTTCGCCCTGATCGGCGCGGTCGCCGTGCTGGGCGTGGCCGGGATCGTCGCGGGCCGGGCGAACCGCCGGATCCGGACGCCGGCGCTCGGGCTCGTCGCCGGGCTGTGCTTCGGCGTCGTCGCGATCGCCGGCCGGATCATCCCCAGCCTCGCGCCGCTCGACCTGCTCACCGACCCCGCCACCTACACCGTGGCGGTGGCCGGCGGGCTGGCCATGCTGTTCTACGCGACGGCGCTGCAACGCGGGAGCGTCACCACTTCGACTGCGATGATGGTGCTCGGCGAAACGGTGTTCCCGTCGCTGGTCGGCGTGCTGGCCCTCGGCGACCGCACCCGGCCGGGGTTCGCGGTCGTCGCCGTCGCCGGGTTCGTGCTCGCCGTCGTGGCCGCGCTCGCGCTGGCCCGGTTCGGCGAACCGGCGACGGAACAGCGGACTGAGACGAAGCCGACCGTTTTCCCGTAACTTCTTTACTTAGACTAGCCTTACCTATCCCAGCTCTGGACAGGGAGGCGCGGGTGAGCACGACGGGACGGCAGGTCCTCCGCCGGTCGATCGCCGGGCAACGACGATCGGTGGCGCTCGCGGCGCTGCTGACCGCGGGCCACCAAGGCGGCGAAGCACTGGTGCCGGTGGTGATCGGCGTGGTCATCGACCAGGCCGTGGCGAACGGCTCGGTCAGCACGCTGCTCCTCTGGCTGGCGGTGCTGGGCGTGCTCTTCGCCGCGCTGTCGACCAGCTACCGCCTGGGGGCCCGGTTCGGCGAGCGCGCCGCCGAACGCGCCGCCCACGACCTGCGCCTCGACCTCGGCCGCCGGGTCCTGCACCCGGGCGGCGTCGCCGGCTCCGGCACCCTCGCGGGCGAGCTGGTGAGCATCGCGACGTCGGACGCGAAGCGGGTCGGCACGGTCAACGGCGTGCTGCCGTTCGGTGTCGCCGGCCTGGCCGGGCTGCTGGTCAGCGCGGTCGCGCTGCTCACCATGTCGCTGCCGCTGGGCCTGCTCGTGCTGCTCGGCACGCCGCCGATGCTGTACCTGGCGCACCTGATCGGCAAGCCGCTGGAGCGCCGCAGCGAGGCCGAGCAGGAGCGCTCGGCGTTCGCCTCCGGCGTCGCCACCGACCTCGTCGCCGGGCTGCGCGTGCTGAAGGGCGTCGGCGCCGAACGCGCGGCCGTCGACCGCTACCGCCGGACCAGCCAGGACTCGCTGCGGGCGACGCTGCGCGCGGCCCGCGCCCAGGCCTGGCACAACGGGGCGCTGCTGGCGCTCACCGGGATCTTCATCGCCGTGGTCGCGCTCGTCGGCGGCAACCTCGCCGCGGCGGGCGACATCAGCGTCGGCGACCTGGTCGCCGCGGTCGGGCTCGCGCAGTACCTAATCACGCCGTTCAGCATCTTTTCTTGGGTCAACGGCGAGCTCGCGCAGGGCCGGGCGTCCGCCGCGCGGATCGCCGGCGTCCTGGACGCGCCGCCCGCCGTCGGCGCCGGGGAAGCCACCCTGCCCACGCCGGCGGCCGGGCACGTGCGGCTGTCCGCGCTGAGCCGGGGCGCGCTGCGTGACGTCGCCTTCGAGGCCCGTCCCGGCGAGCTGCTGGGGGTGGTCGCCACCGACCCGGCCGCCGCAACCGACCTGCTCGACTGCCTCGGCCGCGCCGCCGATCCCGCGGGTGGTTCGGTGTCGGTCGATTCGGTTGATCTGTCCACGGTGGACCCCGGCCGGGTCCGCGAAGTGGTGCTGGTGGCCGCGCACGACGCGGACCTGTTCGCCGGGACGGTCGCGGACAACGTGACGTCCGGGCCACTGGCCGCCGAGGCGATGGCCGCGGCCGCCGTCGACGAGGTGGCGAGCGCCCTGCCCGACGGCGCCGCGACCGCCGTCACCGAACGCGGGCGGTCGCTGTCGGGCGGGCAGCGCCAGCGGGTCGCCCTCGCGCGGGCGCTCGCCGCCGACGCCCCGGTGCTCGTGCTGCACGACCCGACGACCGCCGTCGACACGGTCACCGAGGCCCGGATCGCCGCCGGGCTGGCCGAGCTGCGGCGCGGCCGCACCACGATCCTCGTGACCACCAGCCCGGCCCTGCTGGCCGCGGCCGACCGGGTCGTCCTGCTCGACGACGGGCGCGTCGCGGGCGAAGGCCGGCACGCCGAGCTCGCCGGCCGTCCCGACTACCGAGCGGCGGTGCTGGCGTGACCCGCGAACTCCTCCCGGTGGCCGACGGCCGCCGGATCCGCGCCGTCGTCGGCGAGCTCGCCGGACGGCAGAAGGGCCGCGCGGCGGCCGCGTTCACGACGCTCGTCGCGGCCACCGCGATCGGCCTGCTCACCGCACCCCTGCTCGGCCGGGTCGTCGACCTGGTCGCCACGCGCCGGCCGGCAGCCGAGCTGGTCACGCCGGCGGCGGGGCTGGTGCTCGTCGCGGTGGCGCAGGCGGTGGCCACCGCGATCGGCGTGTCGCTGGTCGCGCGGCTGGGCGAGACGATCCTGGCCGAGCTGCGCGAACGCTTCGTCGAGCGCGCCCTCGGCCTGCCGCTGGAGCAGCTCGAGCGCGCCGGGTCCGGCGACCTGACCGCCCGCGTGACCAACGACGTCTCGGTCGTCGCCGAGGGTGTCCGGCAGGCGCTGCCCGAGCTGGGCCGGTCGGTGCTGACGGTCGTCCTGACCTTCGGCGCGCTGGCCGTGCTCGACTGGCGGTTCCTGCCGGCCGCGCTGCTGGCCGTGCCGATCCAGCTGTGGACCGTGCGCTGGTACGTGCCGCGCGCGAAGCCGTTGTACGCCGCGCAGCGCGAAGCCGTCGGGGCGCAACAGCAGCAGCTGCTGGACACCGTCGGCGGCGCGAAGACGGTCCGCGCGTTCCGGCTCGCGGACACCCACCTGGCGCGGGTGCGCGAACGGTCCGGCGCCGCCGTTTCCCTGGCGCTGCGCGGGATACGGCTGGTGACGCGGTTCTACGCGCGGCTGAACCTGGCGGAGTTCGTCGGGCTCTCGGCCGTGCTGGCAACGGGGTTCCTGCTGGTCGGGACGGACGCGGTGACGGTCGGCGTGGCGACGGCGGCGGCGTTGTACTTCCACAGCCTGTTCGGGCCGATCACGACCGCGCTGGCGCTGGTCGACGACGCGCAGGCGGCCGCGGCCAGCCTCGCGCGGCTGATCGGCGTCGCCGACCTGCCCGCCGAGGCCTCGCCCGCGCAGCCGTCGCGGCCGGGTGATTCGTCGGTGAAGACCGCGGGCCTCGGGTACTCCTATGTGGACGGTCACCCGGTGCTGCGGGACGTCGACCTCGGCGTCGCCCCCGGCGAGCGGGTGGCACTGGTGGGCGCGAGCGGCGCCGGGAAGACGACGCTGGCCAAGCTGATCGCCGGCATCCACCGCCCGGACACGGGTTCGGTCGCCGTCGGCGGCGTGTCGCTGGACGAGCTGGGGCCGGACGGCACGCGCCGGACGGTCGGGCTGATCAGCCAGGAGGTCCACGTCTTCGCGGGCTCGCTGGCCGACGACCTGCGCCTGGCCCGCCCGTCGGCGGCCGACGCCGAACTGCGGGCCGCACTGGCGAAGGTGGGCGCGCTGACCTGGGTCGACTCGCTGCCGTCGGGGCTGGCCACGGTGGTCGGCGAAGGCGGTCACCAGCTGACGGTGACGCAGGCGCAGCAGCTGGCCCTGGCCCGCCTGGTGCTGGCCGACCCGCCGATCGCGATCCTCGACGAGGCCACGGCCGAGGCGGGCAGCGCGGGCTCCCGGGTCCTGGAGGCCGCGGCCGCGGCGGCCCTGGAAGGACGAACGGCACTGGTGGTCGCCCACCGCCTCACCCAGGCGGCGGCGTCCGACCGGATCGTGGTCCTGGACGCGGGAGCCGTGGTCGAGTCCGGAACCCACGACGACCTCGTGGCCGCGGGAGGCCGGTACGCCAAGCTCTGGGCAGCGTGGTCCGGCCAGCGCACCTGACCGAGCCGACCCTCCAGGTACGCGAGTCGTCCATCCAGGTACGCGAGTCGTCCGTCTGGGTACGCGAGTCGTCCATTCCGCTACGCGGGACTCGCGTGATCAGACGCGGAACTCGCGTGATCGAAGGCGGAACTCGCGTGATTGCAGCGGCATCTCGCGTGATTGGAGAGGCATCTCGCGTGTCTGGAGGGGCATCTCGCGTGCCGGGAGGGTCGGTTCGCGTACCTGGAGGGACGACTTGCGTTCCTGGAGGGACGACACGCGTACCTGGAGGGACGACACGCCGGGAGCCGAACGGGCTCCCGGCGTGTCGTGCTGGAGGAGGGTCAGGTGTCCATGGCTTCGGCCAGGGAGCGGGGACGCATGTCCGTCCAGTTCGCTTCCACGTGGTCCAGGCAGTCCTGGCGGGGGGACGGGCCGAAGGCGACCGTCCAGCCGGCCGGGACCTCGGCGGACTCCGGCCAGAGGCTATGCTGGTTCTCGGCGTTGACCAGGACCAGGTACGTCCCGGCCGGGTCTTCGAACGGGTTGGTCATCGCGGGCCTCCTCAGGCGGTGATGTCCGTGCGGGCACCCTTCACCAGCGCGGTCAGCTTCTGGATGACCGGCGTGGCGAGCAGGTGGTTGAAGCGCGGCTCGGCCGACCAGTCGCCGAGCTGGTTCGCCTTGACCGCGGGCAGCTGGTTCCAGGTCGGGAACTGCGTCATCTGGGCGCGCGGCAGCGCGTAGGAACGCGAGTCGGTCAGGATGAGGTCCGCCGGGTACTTGCCCGCCTGCTCCCAGGACAGCTGCTCCCAGTAGTCCTCGCTGCCGCCACCGGAGACGATGTCCAGGCCGAGCTCGCGGTAGTACGCGAGGTCGGCGAAGAAGTCCGGCTTCGCGATGTACAGGCCGTCCTTGTCGCCGTAGAGCACCAGGACCTTGAGGCCCGCCTTCTCCTTCGCCGCGGCGCGCAGGCCCTCGGACGCCTTGTCGAAGTCCTCCTTGGCCTTCTTCATCGGCTCCGAGTTCGCGTCGCCGCCCAGCGCGACGGCCAGCTGCGAGTACCGCTCGATCACCTTCGGCAGCGTGACCTTGTACTCCGACAGCGCGACGACCGGCGCGACCTGCTGCACCTTCGACCCGAGGTCGCCGGTGAGCACCCACAGGTCCGTCGGCTTGGTGCCGGTGAGGCCGGTGACGACCAGGTCCGGCTTGAGCGCGGCGAACTTCTCCATGCTGAAGTCGTCCCAGGCGTTGCCGATCGAGGTGACGGCGTTCAGGTCGATGTTGCCGGCCTGGATCTCCTTGCCGCCGTCGGCCGTCTTCTGCGGGCCGAACACGCCGGCCGGGCGGACGCCGTAGTCCCAGAGCGCGGCGGCCGAGCTGGCGTAGGCCACCACCCGGGCCGGACGCTGGTCGCGCGAGGCCTTCTGGCCGCGGTCGTCGGTGAACTCCCACGGGCCGGAGGAGCCGGCCGCGGGCTTGCCGCCGCCGCTGCCGCACGCGGTGAGGGCCGCGGCGGCGGCGGCGCCACCCGCCCCGATCAGGAAACCACGCCGGCTGAGCCCGGCAGCGCCTTGGAACACGGACATGACAACCTCTCGCCGAACTTTAGGATAGGCACACCTTATTTAGGGCAGCCTGGCAAAAGCAACTGTGTCAGCGCCCACGGCCGGACAGCTGCGCCGCCGCGCCCGGCACCGCCTCGGCCGGGTCGTGTCCGAAGTGGACCTGCCGGTTGTCGCCGTCCACGTGCACCACCCGCGGCCGGTGCCCGGCGCGCTCGGCCTCGGCCACCTGCGCGTAGGTGATGATGATGACGAGGTCGCCCGGGTGCACCAGGTGCGCGGCCGCGCCGTTGACGCCGATCACGCCCGACCCCGGCTCGCCGGTGATGGCGTAGGTCTCCAGCCGGGCGCCGTTGGTGATGTCGACGACGTGGACCTGCTCCCCCTCGACGATGTCCGCGGCGGCCATCAGGTCGGCGTCGATGGTCAGCGAGCCGACGTAGTGCAGGTCGGCCTGGGTGACGGTGGCGCGGTGGATCTTGGCGTTCATCAGGGTGCGGTGCACTTCTACTCCGTGTCTCGGGTCAGCAGCGCGGCCAGGCCGGCCGCGGTGGGGGTGCGGAAGAACTCGGCGATCGGGAGCTCGGTCCCGAGCCGCTCGGTGATCCGGTTGCGCAGGACCACCAGCAGCATCGAATGCCCGCCGAGGGCGAACAGGTCGTCGTCGGCGCCGACGACGGCGACGTCGAGCACCTCCGCGAAGATCTCGCAGAGGGCCTTCTCCGCGGCCGTTTCGGGCGCCCGCCCGCGGGCGGAGAACTCGGGCACCGGCAACGCCGCCCGGTCCAGCTTCCCGTTGGGCGTCACGGGGAACGCCTCCAGCGGGACGATCGCCGCGGGCACCATGTACTCCGGCAGCGATCGGGCCAGGAACTGCCGCAGCCGCGCGGGATCCGCGGTCGCCGGGGTGGTGTACGCGACCAGTCCGCGGTCCTCCCGGACCACGACCAGGGCCTGCGCGACGTCGTCGTGCCGGGTCAGGGCCGTCTCGATCTCGCCCGGCTCGATCCGGAAGCCGCGGAGCTTGACCTGGTCGTCGGTGCGCCCGAGGTATTCGAGCTGCCCATCGGGCCGCCACCGGACCAGGTCGCCGGTGCGGTACATCCGCTCCCCCGGCTCGAACGGCGAGGCGACGAACCGCTCGGCGGTGAGCGACGGCTTCCCGTGGTAGCCGCGAGCGAGCCCGGCCCCGGCCAGGTACAGCTCGCCCGGCACCCCGGCCGGGACCGGCGAGAGCCCGCCGTCGAGCACGTACGCCCGCGTGTTGTGCACCGGCCGCCCGACGACCGGCCGATCCGCGTCGCGGAAGCGGCCGACCAGAGCGTCCACAGTGGCCTCGGTGGGGCCGTAGAGGTTGTACGCCTCGGTGCCCGGCATCGACGCCAGCGTTTCCCACAGCGGCTGCGACACGGCTTCCCCACCGACGCCGACCACGCCGAGGGCGCACCGGCCGTCCGCGATCACCCCGGCCGCGGCCAGCTGCGCGAAGTGCGACGGCGTCAGCTCGAGGAAGTCGAGTTCGCGCTCGCGCACCACCGCCGCCAGCCGGTCCGGGTCGCGGCGGGTGTCGTCGTCGACGACGTGCACCTCGTGCCCGTCGAGCAGCCACAGCTGCGGCTGCCAGGACGCGTCGAAGAAGAACGCCCACGCGTGCCCGACCCGCAGCCGCCGCCCGCCCGCCGCGGCGACCGCCGGGCGGTACAACGTCTCGCGGTGGCTGTGGAACAGGTTGACCAGCCCCGAGTGCGGGACGACCACGCCCTTGGGCTTGCCGGTGGACCCGGACGTGTAGAGCACGTAGGCCGGGTTCGCGGGCGACGGCGGGGTCAGCGCCGCATCACTGTCCACAATGTCCTCGACGTACAACGCGCCGGGAACCACCGAAGGCAGCGAACGGCTGCTCAGCACCAGTGCGGGACCGGCGTCGGCGAGGATCGCCGAGATCCGCTCCCCGGGCTGGTCCGGATCGATCGGCAGGTACGCCGCGCCCGTCTTGAACACGCCGAAGATCGCCTCGACGACCGCCGCCGAACGCGGCAGCACCAGCGCCACCACCTGCTCCGGCCCCGCTCCCCGGGCGGCCAGCCACCGCGCGAGGCGGTCGGTCCGCGCGGCGAACTCCGCGAACGTGACACTCGAAGTGGCGTCGCTCAGCGCGGTCGCGTCCGGGGTCGCCGCCACCTGGGCGGCCAGCCGGTCGACGACCGTCGGCGCCGGCAGCGTGAGCGGCGCCCCGGCACCCCAGTCGCGCAGGATCCGGTGCCGCTCGCCGGGATCGAGGACGTCGAGCCGGCTCAGCGGCCGGTCCGGGTCCGCCACGACCGCCGCCAGCACCCGCACCAGGCGCTCGGTGAGCGTCCGCGCGGTCGGTTCGTCGAAGAGGTCGAGGCTGTATTCGAGGTCGCCTTCGATCCCGGCTGCCGTCTCGACCAGGTCGAACGAGAGGTCGAACTTCGCCTGCCGCAGCCCGGTGTCCCGGTAGGCCGCGTCCAGCCCGAGCAGCCGTTCCGGGGCCGAACCGGAGTGGTAGACCGCGAGCATGACCTGGAACAGCGGGTGCCGGGCCAGCGACCGGGGCGGGTTGAGCAGCTCGACGAGGTGCTCGAACGGCAGGTCCTGGTGGGCGTACGCGGCCAGGCCGGCCTCGCGGACGCGGGCCAGCAGCTCGCGGAACGCCGGGTCGCCGCCGGTGTCGGTGCGCAGGACGAGGGTGTTGACGAAGAACCCGGCGAGGTCGTCCAGCGCGTGGTCGGTGCGGCCGGCCACCGGCGTCCCCAGCGGGATGTCGGTGCCCGCGCCGAGCCGGGTCAGCAGCGCGGCCAGCGCCGCCTGCAGGACCATGAACGTGCTGGTGCCGCTGCGGTGGGCCAGCTCGCGCAGTCCTTCGTGGACGGACGCGGGCACGGTGAACGACACCGCGGCGCCGCGGCCGGTCGACCGCGCGGGGCGCGGCCGGTCGGCCGGGAGCGCCAGCTCGTCCGGGATCCCGGCCAGGGTCTCCCGCCAGAACGCCGCCTGCCGGCCCAGCACGCTCTCGGGGTTGTCGGCGCGGCCGAACAGTTCCCGCTGCCACAGCGTGTAGTCCGCGTACTGCACCGGCAACGTCGTCCACTGTGGACTCTCGCCGCGGAGCCGGGCCGCGTAGGCGGTGTCGAGGTCGCGCTTCAGCGGCGGCAGCGACCAGCCGTCCCCCGCGGTGTGGTGCACCAGCAGCACGAACACGTGCCGCTCCGGCCCGGCCGAAACCAGGGTGGCCCGGATCGGGATCTCGGCGTCGAGGCTGAAGCAGTACGACGCCGCGGCCGCGACGCTCTCGTCGAGGTCGGCCGCCGTCTCCGTGGCCAGAACCGGGTCAGCTTGGTCGAGCACGACCTGCCGTGGCGTGCCGTCCACTTCGACCAGCAGCGTCCGGAGGATCTCGTGGCGCGCCACGACGTCCGCGAGGGCGGCTTGCAGCGCGCCGGCGTCGACCGGGCCGGTGAGTTCCCACGCCCACGGGATGTTGTAGGTCGCGGCGGGCCCGTCCAGGCGGTCGAGGAACCACAGCCGCTGCTGCGCGAACGACAGCGGGAGCACCTCGGGCCGCTCGGCCGGCCCGAGCGCGGGACGGCTGTCCCGGGCCGGGTCCAGTGCTTCGGCGAGACGGGCCGGGGTCGGCGCGTCGAACACCGCCCGGATCGGCACCTCGACGCCGAGCAGCGCGCGGATCCGGCTGATCAGCCGCGTCGCCAGCAGGGAGTGCCCGCCGAGGGCGAAGAACCCGTCGTCCGGGCCGACGGCCGGGACACCGAGGACGTCGGCGAACAGGGCGCACAACGCCTGCTCGGCCGGGGTCCGCGCGAGACGCCCGGACGCGCGCACCGCCGGGTCGGGCAGGGCGGCCCGGTCCAGCTTGCCGTTGGCGTTCACCGGCAGCTCGGGCAGGACGACGATCGCCGACGGCACCAGGTGTTCCGGCAGCCGCGCGGCAAGCGACGCCCGCAGAGCGACGGGGTCGCCCGACGGTGCCACGTAGGCGATCAGCCGGTTCTCCCGGGCGATCACGGCCGCGCGCGCCACCGACCCGCCGGCCGTCAGCGCCGCTTCCACTTCGCCCGGTTCGACGCGGAAGCCGCGGATCTTGATCTGCTGGTCGGCGCGGCCGAGGAAGTCCAGTGCCCCGTCGGCGCGGCGGCGGACGAGGTCGCCGGTGCGGTACATCCGTTCCCCCGGCTCGAACGGCGACGCGACGAACCGCTCGGCCGTGAGCGCCGGACGGCCGAGGTAGCCGCGGGCGAGCCCGGCGCCGGCCAGGTACAGCTCGCCGCGGACGCCCGGCGGCACCGGACGGAGACCGGCGTCGAGGACGTACGCGCGGGTGTTGGCGATCGGCCGCCCGATGGCGACCGGGCCGCAGACCTGGGCCAGGCTGTCGCCCGCGACCTCCGAACAGCCGTAGAGGTTGACCAGCTTCGCCGACGGCCACCGGGCGGCCACCTTCCCGGCGAGCGCGCCGGAAAGCGGTTCACCGCTGGTGATCCAGGTGGTCACCGAGTCGAATGCGCCGGCCGGGGCGTCCTCGGCGAGCGTGTCGAGGAGGCTCGGGACCACGGTGAGCACCTGCGCGCCGGTCTCCCGCACGAATCCGGCCAGTGCGATCGGGTCGGTGGCCGTCGTGTCGTCGGCGAGGACCACCGGGTCGCCCGCGACGAGGCCGCCGAGCAGTTCGGTCGAGCCGTCGATGAACGTCAGCGCGCTCTTGGCCAGGCGCACGCCTTGCGCGAGGTCCCGGCCCCAGTGCAGCCGGTTGGCCAACGCGCGCTGGGTGCCCGCGACGGCTTTCGGGCGGCCCGTGGACCCGGACGTGAAGATCACGTAGGTCAGGTTGTCTGCCGTGGCTGGTCGTGAGTGGTAAGGCGGGTTAGAACCCTCTTTCTCACTCACGACCCCCGGGCGGAGGCCGTCTTCGGCGATGACCAGGTGGGGCGCCGCGTCGGCCAGCATCAGCTCGATGCGGTCCGCCGGGTGGTTCAGGTCCAGGGGCAGGTACGCGGCGCCGGTCTTGAGCACGGCCAGGAGGGCGACGACGAGGTCGGCCGACCGCGGCAGCGCGACGGCGACCACGCGTTCCGGTCCCGCGCCCCGCGCGAGCAGCGCCCGGGCGAGGACCGTGGCGCGCGTGTCCAGTTCGGCGTAGGTGAGCCGCTCGGCGCCGGACACCAAGGCGAGGGCGTCGGGCGTCCGCGCGACCTGGGCTGCGAAGAGCCCGGCGGCCGTCTCCGCGGGCAGGGGCGTCGGCGTGTCGGCGGCGAGCTGGTCGTGTTCGGCGGCGGTGAGCAGGTCGACGGCGCCGATCCGGGTGTCCGGGTCGGCGACGACGGCGGTCAGCAGGGTCCGCAGCCGCTCCAGGATCGCCTCGACGCTCGCGCGGTCGAAGACGTCGCTGTTGTATTCGGCCGTGCCGCGGATCCCGGCCTGGTGGCCGGGCCGCTCGCCGACGAAGAACGTCAGGTCGGCCCGCGCGGTGCCGGTGCGGACCGGCTCCTCCGCGACGGCGAGCCCCGGCAACGCGAGGTCGGCGACGGCGTTGTTCTGCCAGGCCAGCATGGTCTGGAACAGCGGGTGGTGGGCGAGCGACCGGACCGGGTTCAGCGCTTCGACCAGGCGCTCGAACGGGACGTCCTGGTGGGCGTAGGCGTCGAGGCTGCGCTCGCGCACCCGGGCCACGAGGTCCCGGAACGACGGGTCGCCGCCGGTGTCCACGCGCAGGACCAGGGTGTTGACGAAGAACCCGACGAGGTCGTCGAGCGCCGCGTCGGTGCGGCCGGCGATGGACGTGCCGAGCGGGATGTCGGTGCCCGCGCCGAGCCGGGTGAGCACCGCGGTGAGCCCGGCGTGCACGACCATGAACACGCTGGCCCCGCAGGCGCGGGCCAGTTCGATGAGTCCACTGTGGAGTCCGGCGTCCCAGCCGAAGGCGAACTGCTCGCCGCGGTAGGACGCTTCCGCCGGGTGCGGCCGGTCGGTCGGCAGTTCGATCCGCTCGGGCAGCCCGGCGAGGGTGTCGCGCCAGTAGGCGAGCTGCGGTTCGAGCACCGGTTCGCCGAGGACGTCCCGCTGCCACAGCGTGTAGTCCGCGTACTGCACCGGCAACGGCGTCCACTGTGGAGCTTCGCCGCCACACCGGGCGGTGTAGGCCGTCGCGAGGTCCCGCCACAGCGGCGCGGTCGACCAGCCGTCGGAGGCGATGTGGTGGAACACCAGCACCAGGACGTGCTCGCGGGCGCCCAGGCGCAGCAACGCCGCCCGCAGCGGGATCTCGGACTCCAGTTCGAAGACCGTGCCCGCCGCTTCGGACACGGCGTCGGCGAGCGTGGCCTCGGTGACCGTGCGGACCGGCAGCGGAATCGTGACGGCGTCGAGGACGAGCTGCCGGGCTTCCCCGTCCATCTCGGGGAACACCGTGCGCAGGGCCTCGTGGCGCTCGACCACATCGGACAGTGCCGTGCGCAGCGCGTCGACGTCGAGGTCGCCGGTCAGCCGGACCGCCGTCGGCATGTTGTACGTCGCCGAGGGGCCTTCCAGACGGTGCAGGAACCACAACCGCTGCTGGGCGAACGACAGCGGCAGGACCTCCGGCCGCGGATCGGCGCGCGTGAGGGCAGGCCGGGCCGCGGCGTCCGAAGTGGACAAAAGGGTGGCCAGCCCGGCGACCGTCGGCGTCTCGAACACCGACCGCACCTGCAGCTCGACGCCGAACACCGCGCGCAGCCGCGCGACCAGCCGCGTCGCCAGCAGGGAGTGCCCGCCGAGGGCGAAGAAATCGTCGTCGACCCCGGCCGACGCGGTGTCGAGGACCTCGGCGAACAGTCCGCAGAGGACTTCTTCGACCGGGGTCCGCGGGGCGCGGCCGGTGGTGGCCGCCTGCCGGTCCGGGCTCGGCAGGGCCCGGCGGTCCAGCTTGCCCGAAGCCAGCAGCGGCAGGCGGTCCAGGACCACGAACGCCGACGGCACCATGTACTGGGGCAGCCGGTCGCGGACGTGCGCCCGCAACGCGGTGACCAGCGCCGTGGTGTCCCGCTGCCCGGCCGGGTGGTTGCCCAGCGCCTCGAGCGGGGCCCGGACCGGGCGGCCGCGATACACGCCCGTCGGCGCACCGGTGGTGAACACGACCTCCAGGACGCCCTCGTCCGGGGTGAGGGTCGCGTACACGCGGTAGCCGTGACGCTCACCGAGGTCGTGCAGCGTCTCGGGGTCCACTCCGGACCGATCGTCCAAGGAGGACAGTGCCTTTCCGCCGTCGCCGGCGGCCAGTGCGGTGACGGCGGCGAGTTCGCCGGACAGCCTGGCGTCGGGCACGCCGGTCACGCGCAGCCGGGCCGGCCGGTCGGCCAATGCCTGGTCCAGCTCGGCCAGGGTGACGACCCGCTCTTCGGGGGGGCCGGGTCGCGGCGCCTTCCGCAGGACGACGTCGTAGCGGTGGCGGGTCAGCTCGTTGTGCGCGTGGCCGCGTTTGACCCAGAGGTCGATGTCGTCGAACCCGTCGAGCCCCAGAGCGGCGAAGAAGTCCGGGTCGAGCACCAGCTCGCCCTCGCGCGCGATCGCCTGGTCCACCGCGGCGACGTCGGTGCGGCCGTGGCGCAGCTCGGTCGCGGTCCGGAACGCCCGCAGCGAACGGAGGTTCCGGATGTCGCCGAGGAAGAGCACCCCGCCCGGCCGGACGTGCGCCGCGGCCGTGCGGAGGACCTCGGCGAGGTAGCCGACGCTCGGGAAGTACTGGGCGACCGAGTTGACGATCACCGTGTCGAAGCCCGGCAGCTCGCCCAGGTCGTGGGCGGGCCGCGCGGCCAGGTGGACCTTGCCCGCGTACGGCGTCGCCGCGAGTTCGCGCCGCAGGTTGGCGATGGCCTTTTCGGACAGGTCGACGCCCCAGTACTCCTCGGCGTCCGGCGCGATCCGCGACAGGATCAGGCCACTGCCGACCCCGATCTCCAGGACCCGCTTCGGGTTCAGCGCGCGGATCCGGTCGATTGTGGCCGCGTGCCACTCGCGCATCTCGTCGAGGGGGATTTCGGAGCCGTCGTAGCTGGAGTTCCAGCCGGTGAAGTTCTCCTCCAGCCCGCCGGACGCGGCTTCGGTGAAGACGTTCTCGTGCAGCTCGCGCCACTCGCCGACGTGCTCCAGCTCCGCTGCTCCGTCCCGCCCGGCCGACGGCACGGCGTAAGCGGTGAGCTGTCCGTCGCGGGCGACGACGACGGACTGCCCGACGGCCGGGTGCTCGGCGAGCACCGACTCGATCTCGCCGAGCTCGATCCGGTAGCCGCGGATCTTGACCTGGTCGTCGGCCCGGCCCAGGAACACCAGCCGCCCGTCCGGCAGCCACTTGACCAGGTCACCCGTGCGGTAGAGGCGGCCGCCGGAACCGAACGGGTCGGCCACGAACCGTTCCGCCGTCAGCCCGGGCCGTCCGAGGTACCCCCGCGCGAGGCCGGATCCGGCGAGGTACAGCTCCCCCACCACGCCGGGTGGGACCGGCCGCAGCCCGGCGTCGAGCACGTACGCCCGGGTGCCGGGGTCGGGGATGCCGATCGGGACGACCGTCGCGTCCGCCAGCTCGGCCGGGTCGCTCTCGCCGAGGGTCGAGTTGGTCGTGGCCTCGGTGGGGCCGTAGGCGTTGAACATCCGCCGCCCCGGCGCCCAGCGCCGGACCAGCTCCGGCGACACCCGCTCGGTGCCCGCCAGCAGCACGCTGTCCCGCGGCAGATCGCAGTCCTCCGGCATGGCGTCGAGCAGGGCGGGCGGGAGGATCATGAAGTCGACGCCGTGGGCGTGCGCGTACTCGGTGAGCGCCGGGCCCGCGACCCGCCGCTCGGCCGGGACCACGACCAGGCGCCCGCCCGAGAGCAGCCCGAGGCACAGGTCCCAGAAGGCGACGTCGAAACTCGGCGACGCGAACTGCAGCACCCGGCTGTGCGGGCCGACCCCGAACCGTTCGACCTGGGTGGCGACCAGCTTCGCGACCCCCGAGTGCTGGAGGACGACGCCCTTCGGCCGCCCGGACGAGCCGGACGTGTAGATCACGTACGCCGCGTTCTCCGGCGCGATCGCGACCTTCGGGTCCACTGTGGACATCCCAGCCACGGCCGCGTCGTCGAGAAGCACCCGGGGCAGGGCCGCGGGCAGCTTCGCCTCGACGTCCGCGGTCGTCACCACGCACACCGGCGCCGCGTCTTCGGCCATGTAGGCGATCCGGTCGCCCGGATAGTCGACGTCGATCGGCAGGTACGCGGCACCGGCCTTGAGCACCGCCAGCTCGGCGATGATCATGCCGGGCGACCGCGGCACGGCCAGCGCGACGACCCGCTCCGGCCCGGCCCCCCGGGAGAGCAGCAGGTGCGCGAGGCGGTTGGCGCGGGCGTTCACCTCGGCGTAGGTGAGCTCGACGTCCTCGAAGACGAGCGCCACGGCGTCGGGGGCCTCGGCGACGCGGCGGGCGAACATCCCGGGGAACGTCTCGGTGCCCGCCGGTTCGAGGGAACCGGCCCAGGTGGTGAGCACGCGGTCGCGCTCGTCCCCGGCGAGCAGGTCCAGGGCCCCGACCGGGCGGTCGGGCTCGGCCACCGCCGCGCGCAGCAGGACTTCGAGGCGGCGCAGGATCGCGTCCGCGCCCGCGTGGTCGAAGACGTCGGCGTTGAACTCCAGGACGCCGTCGATCCCGGCTGCCCGTTCGGTCAGCGAGATCGACAGGTCGAACTTGGACGTCCCGGTGTTCACCGGGACTTCGCTGACGGCCAGGCCGGGCAGGGTCACCTCGGCGCGGGCGTTGTTCTGGCCGGCGAGCATGACCTGGAACAGCGGGTGGTACGCCAGCGACCGCGCCGGGTTGAGCACCTCGACCAGGCGCTCGAACGGGACGTCCTGGTGGGCGTAGGCGTCGAGGTTGCGCTCGCGGACGCGGCCGAGGAGCTCGCGGAACGTCGGTTCGCCGCCGGTGTCCACGCGCAGGACCAGGGTGTTGACGAAGAACCCGACGAGGTCGTCCAGTGCCGGGTCGGTGCGGCCGGCGATGGGCGAGCCGATCGGGACGTCGGTGCCCGCGCCCAGCCGGGTGAGCAGCGCCGCGAGGGCCGCGTGCACGACCATGAACACGCTGGCGCCGCTCTCGCGGGCCAGCTCGGCCAGGCCCGCGTGGAGCCCGGCGTCCCAGGTGAAGGGGTGCAGTTCGCCGCGGAAGGTCGCGGTCGCCGGGTGCGGCCGGTCCAGGGGCAGCTCGATCCGGTCCGGCAGGCCGTCGAGGGTGTCCCGCCAGTAGGCCAGCTGCGCGCTCAGCACGCTGTCCGGGTCGTCCTCGCGGCCGAGCAGGTCTTCCTGCCACAGCGTGTAATCCGCGTACTGCACCGGCAGCGGTGTCCACTGTGGAGCATCGCCGGTCCGGCGGGCGGTGTAGGCCGTGGCGATGTCACGCCACAGCGGGGCCATCGACCAGCCGTCGGAGGCGATGTGGTGGAACACCAGCGCGAAGACGTGCTCACGCGCACCGAGCCGCAGCAGCTCCGCGCGCACCGGCACGTGCCGCTCCAGGTCGAACGACCCGCGGACCAGGCCGGCCAGGGCCGCCCCGAGATCGGCGACCTCGCGCACCGGGAGGTCGACTTCCTCCGGCGGGAGGATCTCTTGGTAGGGCACGCCGTTGCGCTGCGGGAACCGGGTGCGGAGTGCCTCGTGCCGGGCGACCACATCGGACAGTGCCCGGCGCAGCGCTTCGCCGTCGAGGTCGCCTTCGAGCCGCATGACCAGCGGGACGTTGTAGGTGGCCGACGGGCCTTCGAGGTGGTGCAGGAACCACAGCCGCTGCTGGGCGCCGGACAGCGGGACCGGCTCCGGCCGCCGGGTGGCGACCAGCGGCGGCCGCGCGGTCCCGCGGGCGGTGGCGACCACTCCGGCCAGGCCCGCCGGGGTCGGCGTCTCGAAGACCGACCGCACCTCCAGTTCGGCGTGCAGTTCCGTGCGGACGCGGGCGATCAGCCGGGTGGCCAGCAGCGAATGACCGCCGAGCGCGAAGAAACTGTCGTCCGGGCCGACCCGCGGCAGCCCGAGGACGTCGGCGAACAGCGCGCACAGCTGCCGTTCGACCGGCGTGCGCGGCTCGCGCTCGGAGGCCGGCGCGCGCACGTCCGGGGCGGGCAGCGCGCGGCGGTCGAGCTTGCCGTTGGCCGTCACCGGCAGCGCGTCGAGCACGACGATCGCCGACGGCACCATGTGCTCGGGCAGCCGGCCGGCGGCGAAGGTCCGCAGCTGCGCCGGCAACGCCGTGCTCCGGCGCGACCGCCGCGGGTTGCCGGTGTAGGCCAGGATCTCCTCCGGGCCGGGACGGAACGCCCCGGCCGGGTCGCCGCTGGTGAACAGGACGTCGACCGACCCGTCACCGGTCGCGGACCAGGTGACGACCGCCCCCAGCGCGTACCAGTCCTCGGGGTCCACGCCGCCGGCGATCCGGCCGTTGGGGACGCCTTCGACGCGCAGGCCGTCGCGCCGCCGTTCGGCGACTTCCTCCACAGTGGACACATCGGTGCCCCAGGTCAGCGTTGCGACCGGGAGCGGCTCGGCGGTACCGGGGCGCAGGACGACGTCGTAACGGTACTGGGTGAGTTCGTTGACCGCCCGGCCGCGCTTGACCCGGATGTCCGCCGCCACGCCGTCGAGGCCCGCGAAGAACTCCGGTGCCACCAGGAGTTCCTTCTCCCGCAGCAGGCGCTGCTCGACGTCACCGCCGCGGGCCTGGGCCACGGCGGTGTGGAACGCCCGGACCTGGCGCAGGTCCCGGACGTCCCCGACGAACAGGGCTCCGCCCGGCGCCAGGAGGTCCAGGGCCGTGCGCACGACGTCCAGGAGGTACGTCCCGCTCGGGAAGTACTGGACGACGGAGTTGAGCACGATCGTGTCGAAGAACCCGGACGGCAGCCCGGAAAGGTCGGCGGCGTCGCCGGTGCGCAGCTCGACGCGTTCGGCGAGCACGCGATCGGCCGCGACCCGCTCGCCCAGCGAGGCGATGACCTCGGCGGAGAAGTCCGTGCCCCAGTACGCTTCGCAGTCCGGGGCCAGCTCGGTCAGCAGCAGGCCGCTGCCGACGCCGAGCTCCAGGACCCGCTTCGGCCGGAGGGAACGGATCCGGGTGACGATGGCGTCCCGCCACTCGCGCATCTCCTCGCGCGGGATCGGCTCACCGGTGTAGCTGGAGTTCCAGCCGGCGAACTCGTCGCGGTCGCCGGCGTACATCGAGTCGTACAGCTCGCGCCATTCGCCGACCTGCTCGGACTCCTCCTCGGCCGAACCGGACGTGTCGGCGGGGACGACGTAGCCGACCAGGCGGACGTCGCCGGGCCGGTCTTCGCGGGCGACGACCACGGCGTGGGCGACGTCGTCGTGCGCGGACAGCGTCGCGGCGATCTCGCCGGGCTCGACGCGGAAGCCGCGGACCTTGACCTGCTCGTCGCCGCGGCCGAGGAACTCGAGGACGCCGCCGGAGCGGAAGCGGGCGAGGTCGCCGGTGCGGTACATCCGGGTGCCGGGCGCGCCGAAGGGGTCGGCGACGAACCGCTCCGCGGTCAGCGCAGCGCGGCCGAGGTAGCCGCGGGCGAGCTGGACCCCGGCGAGGTACAGCTCGCCGGGGGTGCCCGGCGGCACCGGGCGCAGGGCGGCGTCGAGCACGTACGCCCGGGTGTTCCACACCGGACGTCCGATGAGGACGGTTCCGTCCTCGGTGGACGTCCGCCACGACGTGACGTCCACCGAGACTTCGGTCGGGCCGTAGAGGTTGTGCAGTTCGGCGGCGAGGACTTCGCCGAACCGGGCGACGGCGTCGAAGGGCAGGGCTTCGCCGCTGCACAGCACCCGGCGCAGGCTCGTGCATTCCGCTGCCGCCGGTTCCCCGAGGAACACCTGGAGCATCGACGGGACGAAGTGGACGGTCGTGATCCCGCGGTCGCGGATCAGCCGGGCGAGGTAGGCGGGGTCCTTGTGCCCGTCCGGCCGGGCGAGCACCTCGGTGGCGCCGGTGAGCAGCGGCCAGAGGAACTCCCACACCGACACGTCGAAGCTGGACGGCGTCTTCTGCAGCACGCGGTCGTCGCCGGTCAGGCCGTATTCGGCCTGCATCCAGAGCAGCCGGTTGACGATCCCGGCGTGCGGGACGACGACCCCCTTCGGCCGGCCCGTCGAACCGGACGTGTAGATGACGTACGCCGGGTTCTCCGGCCGGAGCACGACGTCCAGGGGCACGTCCGGGACGCCGGCGAGGGTGGCCGGGTCGTCGAGCAGCAGCGCGCCCGGGACGGCGGTGTCCGCGACGGCCAGCACCAGGGCCGGGTCCGCGTCTTCGAGCATGAAGGCGATGCGGTCAGCCGGGTAGCCGGGGTCGAGCGGCAGGTAGGCCGCCCCCGTCTTGAGCACGGCGACGATCGCCGTGACCAGGTGCAGCGACCGCGGCAGCGCCAGCGCGACCACGCGCTCGGGTCCCGCGCCGCGGTCCGCCAGCACCCGGGCCAGGCGGTTGGAGACGGCGTCGAGCTCGGCGTAGGTGAGTTCTTCGTCCTCGAAGACCAGGGCCGGGTGCTCCGGCGTCCGGGCGACCTGCGCCGCGAACAGCTCCGGCACGGTGACCGGGGGAACCTCCTCGACGGCACCTGACCAGGTCTTTTCGAGGCCCGCACGCTCGGCCGGGGTGAGGACGTCGAGGGAGCCGAGGCGGCGGTCGGGAGCGGCGACGACCTGCCGGAGCAGGGCTTCCAGGCGGTCGAGGAGGCCGGTCACGGTGGCCCGGTCGAAGACCTCGGCGTTGAACTCGGCCTGGCCGTGCAGGCCGTCGGCCCGCTCGGTGAAGGAGAACCAGAGGTCGAACTTGGCCGTGCCGGTGCCGACGGGCTGCTCGGTGACGGTCAGGCCGGGCAGCTCGACGCCGGCGCCGGGGGTGTTCTGCCAGGCGAGCATGGTCTGGAACAGCGGGTGGTGCGCCAGCGACCGGGCCGGGTTGAGCGCCTCGACGAGGCGCTCGAACGGGACGTCCTGGTGGGCGTAGGCGTCGAGGCTGCGCTCGCGCACCCGGGCGACCAGCTCGCGGAACGATGGGTCGCCGCCGGTGTCCACGCGCAGGACCAGGGTGTTGACGAAGAACCCGACGAGGTCGTCCAGCGCCGGGTCGGTGCGGCCGGCGATCGGGGTGCCGATCGGGATGTCGGTGCCCGCGCCCAGCCGGGCCACCAGGGCCGTCAGGCCCGCGTGCACGACCATGAACGGGCTGGCTCCGCAGGCGCGCGCGAGGTCGGCGAGCCCGGTCTGGAGCCCGGCGTCCCAGGCGAAGGTGAAGAACCCGCCGCGGTAGGCCGACACCGGCGGGTGGGGACGGTCGAGCGGGAGCGGGATCCGGTCGGGCAGGCCGTCGAGCGTGGCGCGCCAGTAGTCCAGCTGGGCGGCCTCCTCGGTGGCGAGGAGTTCGCGTTGCCACAGCGTGTAGTCCGCGTACTGCACCGGCAGGGGCGTCCACTGTGGACTTTCGGCGCGCAGGCGGGCGCGGTAGGCCACGGCGATGTCCCGCCACAGCGGCGCCAGCGACCAGCCGTCGGCGGCGATGTGGTGCACGACCAGCACCAGCACGTGCCGCCGCGGGTCGGCGGTCAGCAGTTCCGCCCGCACCGGCACCCCGGCACCGAGGTCGAACACCCCGCGCACGAGCGCATCCACCTCGGTGTCCACATCGGACACCTCGCGGACGGCCAGCGCCACGGTCCCTTCGGGCAGGACCTGCTGGTACGGGACGCCGTCGGCCACCGGGAAGACCGCCCGCAGGGCCTCGTGCCGGGCCACGACGTCGTTGAGCGCCGCGCGCAGCGCGTCGATGTCCAGCTCCCCGGCCAGCCGCATGACGAGCGGGACGTTGTAGGTCGCCGAGCCGCCTTCCAGGCCGTGCAGGAACCACAGCCGCTGCTGCGCGAACGACAGCGGCAGCCGCTCGGGCCGGTCTTCGGCGCGCACGAGCGGACGCCGGCCGGTGCCGGTGACGGCGCCGTCGAGGACGCCGGCGAGCGCGGCCGGGGTCGGCGCGTCGAACACCGCCCGCACCGGCACCTCGGCGCCGACGGCCGCGCGGATGCGCTGGATCAGCCGCGTGGCCAGCAGCGAGTGGCCGCCGAGGGCGAAGAAGTCGTCGTCCGGCCCGGCCTGCGGGACACCGAGGACGTCGGCGAACAGCTCGCACAGCAGCTGCTCGACGGGGTTGCGCGGCGCCCGGCCGGGCCCGGCGGTGAAGCGTTCCGGGCTCGGCAGGGCCTTGCGGTCGAGCTTGCCCGAGGCCAGCACGGGCAGCTTGTCCAGGACGACGAAGGCCGACGGCACCATGTACTGCGGCAGCCGGTCCCGCAGGTGGGCGCGCAGCGACGTCACCAGCGCGCCGGTTTCCCGCAGGGCCGCCGGGTTGTTGGCGTAGGACCCCGGTGTGCCGGTCCGGCGCACCGGACGGTAGGCGGGGCCGCCTTCCCCCCTCGAGAAGACGGCCTCCAGCTCACCGCCGCCGGGCGCCGGGGTGACCGCCACGCGGTAGCCGGCCTGCTCGCCGAGCCGGTGCAGGGCTTCGGGATCGACGCCGTCGCGACCGTCGAGGGCAGCCAGCGCCGCCTCGGCGTCGCCGGTGTCCAGGGCGCGGACCGCGGCCAGCTCCCCGGCCAGCCGGGCGTCCGGGATGCCGGTGACGCGCAGCCGATCCGGCGTCTCGGCGGCAAGGAACCGTTCCACCGCCCCGAGATCCGCGAACGCGACGACCGGCTCTTCGGCCGGTTCGGGCCGGGGTGCCTTCCGCAGGACGACGTCGTAGCGGTGGCGGGTCAGCTCGTTGTGCGCGGCGCCGCGCTTCACCCACAGGTCGACGTCGCCGAAGCCGTCGAGGTCACGGGCCAACGCCGGGAAGAAGTCCGGGTCGAGGACCAGCTCGCCCTCGCGGGCGATCGCCTGGTCCACCGCGGCGACGTCGGCGCGGCCGCGGTGCAGCTCGACGGCGGTCCGGAACGCCCGCAGGGACCGCAGGTTCCGGATGTCGCCGAGGAAGATCGTCCCGCCCGGCGCCAGAACGCCCGCGGCGGTCTTGACGACCTCGGCGAGGTAGCCGGCGCTCGGGAAGTACTGGGCGACCGAGTTGATGATCACCGTGTCGAAGCCGGGCAGTTCCCCGAGGTCGTGGGCGGGCCGGGCGGCCAGGTGGACCTTGCCCGCGAGCCCCGGCATCGCGGCAACCTCGCGCCGGACGTTCTCGATGGCGCTCTCGGAAAGGTCGACACCCCAGTAGGTTTCGGCGTCCGGGGCGATCCGGGACAGGATCAGGCCGCTGCCGACGCCGATCTCCAGGACCCGTTTGGGCTGCAGCGCCCGGATCCGGTCGATCGTGGCCGCGTGCCACTCGCGCATCTCGGCGAGGGGGATTTCGGCGCCGTCGTAGCTGGAGTTCCAGCCCGCGAAGTTCTCCTCGATGCCGTGGGAACCGGCGAGCATCTCCTCGTGGACGTCGTGCCATTCGGCGACGTGACCCTGCTCGGCCGCCGGGTCGCGGTCGGGCACCGGCACGGCGTAGGCGATCAGCTGCCCGTCCTGCGCGACGACGACCGACTGCCCGACCCGCGGGTGCTCGGCGAGCACGGACTCGATCTCGCCGAGCTCGATCCGGTAGCCGCGGATCTTGACCTGGTCGTCGGCCCGGCCCAAGAAGACCAGACGGCCGTCCGGCAGCCACTTGACCAGGTCACCGGTCCGGTACAGGCGGCCGCCGGAACCGAACGGGTCGGCCACGAACCGTTCCGCCGTCAGCCCCGGCCGCCCGAGATATCCCCGTGCCAGGCCGGATCCGGCGAGGTACAGCTCCCCGGCGACGCCGACCGGGACCGCCGCGAGGTGCGCGTCCAGGACGTAGGCGCGGGTGCCGGGGTCCGGGACGCCGATCGGGACGGCCGAGCCCGGCGGGATCTGCGGGTCGCAGAGGCCCAGTGTCGAGTTGGTCGTGGCCTCGGTCGGGCCGTAGGCGTTGAACATCCGGCGGCCCGGCGCCCAGCGGCGGACCAGCTCCGGCGACACGCGCTCGGTGCCCGCCAGCAGCACGCTGTCCCGCGGCAGGTCGCAGTCGTCCGGGAACTCGGCGAGCAGGGCGGGCGGGAGGATCATGAAGTCGACGCCGTGGGCGTGCGCGTACTCGGCCAGTTCCGGGCCGGGCACCCGGCGTTCGGCCGGGACGATCACGAGGCGCCCGCCCGAAAGCAGCCCGAGGCACAGGTCCCAGAAGGCGACGTCGAAACTCGGCGACGCGAACTGCAGCACCCGGCTGTGCGGGCCGACCCCGAACCGCTCGGCCTGCGTTGCGACGAGCTTCGCGACCCCCGCGTGCGAGACCACGACGCCCTTGGGCCGCCCGGTGGAGCCGGAGGTGTAGATGACGTAGGCGGCGTTGGCCGGGACGAGCTCCACGCCCGGGTCCGGCGCCGGGCCCCACGAGATTTCGTCCAGCAGCACGATATCACCGTCGAACCGGCCGGCCAGCTCGCTCGTGGTGACCACGCAGACCGGGCGGGCGTCGGACACCATGAACGCGATCCGCTCGGCCGGGTAGTCCTGGTCCAGCGGCAGGTAGGCGGCACCGGCCTTGAGCACCGCGAGCTCGGCCACGATCATCTCGAGCGAGCGCGGGACCGCGAGCGCGACCACGCGTTCCGGCCCGGCACCGCGGCCGATCAAGACGTGGGCGAGCCGGTTCGCGCGCGCGTCCAATTCGGCGTAGGTCAGCTCTTCGTCTTCGAAGACCAGCGCGACGGCGTCCGGGTTCTCGCGGACGCGGGCCGCGAACAGCTCCGGGAACGTGGCCGGCGGGGTCGCGAGGTCCGTGTCGTTCCAGTCGTCCAGGATCTCGTGCCGCTCGGGCGCGGTCATCAGGGCGAGCCGGTCGACCGGCCACTGTGGACGCTCGGCCGCGTCGGCGAGCAGGTGTGCGAGGTGGTCGAGCATGCGGTCCACAGTGGACTCGTCGAGGACGTCGGCGCGGTAGCGCACGCCGTCCGCGGTCAGGTTCAGGTCGAGCGGAAGGTCCGTCTCGGCACCGAAACCGACGTTGACCAGCAGCGCTCCCCCGCGACCGGGCTCGGGGTCCAGCTCGGCGACCAGGTCCCCGAACGGGACCTCGTGGGCCAGCGCTTCTTTCCGCGCCTCCCGCACGCGCGTCACGACTTCGGCGAACCCGGGCGACCCGCCCAGATCCACCCGCAGGGGCACCAGCGAGCCGATGCCGACGACGACGTCCACCGCTCCCGCGTAACGGGACAACAGCACGGTGAACGCCGCCAGCAGGGTCAGCTCGCCGGCGGCGGGCAGTGGCCGGTCCAGCCGGGCGAAGACGGGCTCCGCTGGGTGGGGCCGGTCGGTCGGCAGCGGCAGCTCCTTCGGCGCCGAGGCGAGGCGGTCACGCCAGAAACCGAGCCTCGACACCTGCTGCACAGCGTCACCGTTACTCACCGGTAGACCAGCCTCCCGCTGCTCACGGCGCCCCGACCGGGGCGCTAACTTAGGTGACCCTAACAAACGGATGGTGAGGATGCACTCCTGTACCATCGGTTAGCCTTACCTAAAATCAGTACCAGTCGGAGGTGCGGTGCGAACAGACCCCGGAGGGATCGCTCTCAAGCGACGCCCGCCACACACGGGCCGCGCACTGGGGCTCCTGGCCGCCCTCGCCGTCCTCGTTTTCCTGTGCCTGCTGAGCGTTTGGCTGGGGTCCAAGGAGATTTCGTTCGGCGCCGTCTGGCAGGTGCTCTGGCACGACGACGGCTCGGCCGACGCGGTGATCATCCACAGTGTCCGGATCCCGCGGACCCTCCTGGCGGTGCTCGTCGGCGCCGCGCTGGGCCTGGCCGGGACGGTGATGCAGGCGCTGACCCGCAACCCGCTGGCCGAACCCGGCCTGCTCGGGATCAGCGCCGGGGCCGCATTCGCCATCGTCTTCTCGATCACCGTGCTCGGCGTCGGGTCCCTCTACGGCTACATCTGGTTCGCCTTCGCCGGTGCGCTCGCCGCGACCGCGGTCGTCTACTTCCTCGGCACCCGCGGCCGCAACGGCTCGAGCCCGGTCAAGCTCGCCCTCGCCGGGGCCGCGGTCACGG
The DNA here is from genome assembly GCF_000716785.1 of Amycolatopsis vancoresmycina. Taxonomy (GTDB): domain Bacteria; phylum Actinomycetota; class Actinomycetes; order Mycobacteriales; family Pseudonocardiaceae; genus Amycolatopsis; species Amycolatopsis vancoresmycina. Next base: position 200,442 of record NZ_JNYY01000001.1, on the reverse strand, counting down.
CGTTGCTCGGGTCGTTCACCAGCGCGATGGTGCTCTCGGACCCGGTGGCGCTCAACCGGTACCGGTTCTGGTCGGCCGGTTCGCTCGCCGGGGTCGACAGCGGCTCGATCCTGCGGGTCCTGCCGTTCCTGCTCGCCGGCGTGGTGCTGGCGATCGCGAGCGGGCCCGCGCTGAACAGCCTCGCGCTCGGCGACGACGTCGCGGTCGCCCTCGGACGGCGGCTCGGCCCGCTGCGGCTGCGCGGCGCGCTGGCCGTCACGCTGCTGACCGGCGCTTCCGTCGCGGTTGCCGGCCCGATCGTGTTCCTCGGCCTGATCGTCCCGCACGCCGTGCGGTTCGTCATCGGACCCGACCACCGCTGGCTGCTGCCCTACACCGCGGTCCTCGCCCCGTGCCTGCTGCTGGCCGCCGACATCCTCGGCCGCGTCATGGCGCGGCCCGGCGAGGTCCGCGCCGGCGTGATCGTCGCCTTCCTCGGCGCCCCCTGCTTCATCTGGCTGGTCCGCCGCCGCAAGCTGGTGGAGTCCTGATGAGCGTGCTGCAGGTGCGGCGCGGCCGCATCACCTTCCGCCTCGCGAAACCCGCGGTGTCCGGGCAGGTCCGGCTGCGGCTGCCGGCCGTCTCGCTGGTGCTTGCCGGGCTGGCGTTCGCGTTGTTCTGCTGGGGCATGACGATCGGTGACGTGCCGCTGAGCGTGTCCGACGTCCTGGCCGCGGTGTTCGGCGGCGGTGACAGCGGGACCGGCTACATCGTGCAGGAGCTGCGGCTGCCGCGGGCGCTCACCGGGCTGCTGGCCGGGCTCGCGTTCGGCGCGTCCGGCGCGGTGTTCCAGACGGTCACGCGCAATCCCCTGGCCAGCCCGGACATGATCGGGATCAACGCGGGCGCGGCCACGGCCGTCGTCGCCGGGATCTCCTTCGGCTTCGGCGGCGGGCTCGGCACCACCACGCTCGGCCTGCTGGGCGGCCTGCTGGCCGGGCTGCTCGTGTACGTCCTCGCGTGGCGGCGCGGCACCACCGGCTACCGGATCATCCTGGTCGGCATCGGGATCTTCGCGATGTGCACCAGCCTGACCGACTACCTGCTCAGCCGCGCGCAGATCACCGAGGCCCAGGCGTCGATCGGCTGGCTCGTCGGCAACCTCGCCAACCGCGGCTGGGAGCACGTCGTCCCGCTGGCGTGCGCGCTGGCCGTGCTGCTGCCGCTCGTGCTGGCCCTGTCCCGGTGGATGCGCACCCTGCAGCTCGGCGACGACGTGGCGGCCGGGCTGGGCACGCCGGTGCAGCCGGTGCGGCTGGGGCTGTTGCTCTCCGGCGCCGGGCTGGTCGCCTTCGCGACGGCGTCCGCGGGCCCGGTCTCGTTCGTCGCGCTGACCGCACCGCAGATCGCGCAACGCCTGGCGCGCCAGGCGTCCCCGCCGCTGACGGCGTCCGCGCTGACCGGCGCGGTCGTGGTGCTGGGCAGCGACATCGTGGCCCGTTCCCTCACGGCGTCCCCGCTGCCGGTCGGCATCGTGACCGGCGCGCTCGGCGCCCCGCTGCTGCTCTGGCTGCTGGCCAGGGCCAACCGATCCGGCTCCGGAGGCTGAGAAGATGACACCGTCCCTGCGCGTGCAGGACCTGCGCGTCGCCTACGACGACCGGGTCGTCATCGACGGCCTCGACCTCGACATCCCGGCCGGCGCGATCACCGCGATCGTCGGGGCGAACGCGTGCGGGAAGTCGACGCTGCTGCGCACGCTGGCCCGGCTGCTCACGCCGAAGGCGGGCGGGGTGTACCTCGACGGCCGCTCGATCCACGACCTGCCGACCCGCCAGGTCGCCCGGCAGCTGGGCATCCTCCCGCAGTCCCCGGTGGCGCCGGAGGGCATGACGGTGGCCGACCTCGTCGGCCGCGGCCGCGCCCCGCACCAGAGCTGGTGGCGCCAGTGGTCCACATCGGACGAAGACGCGGTGCGCGCGGCCCTGGAAGCGACGTCGCTGACCGACCTGGCCGACCGCCCGGTGGACGAGCTGTCCGGCGGCCAGCGGCAGCGCGCGTGGATCGCGATGGCGGTCGCGCAGGGCACGCCGGTGCTGCTGCTCGACGAGCCGACGACGTACCTGGACCTGGCGCACCAGATCGACGTACTGGACCTGGTCGTCGACCTCAACCGCGGCGAAGGCCGCACGGTGGTCATGGTGCTGCACGACCTCCCGCAGGCGTGCCGCTACGCCGACCACGTGATCGCGATGAAGGCGGGCCGGGTGGTGGCGTCCGGCGAGCCGGCGTCGGTGATCACCGAGGAACTGGTGGACGAGGTCTTCGACGTGCGCTGCCAGGTGACGCCGGACCCGGTGAGCGGGACGCCGATGGTGATCCCGATCAGCCGCCACCACCCGGCACCGGTGCACCAGGGCTGATTCTCCGGCAAGCTGAAGGCATGTATGCGCTGCCCGAAAAGACCGTCGGCACCGAGCGTGAGCTCCTGGAAGCCATGCTCGACCGCAACCGCCTCGCCCTGGTGGAGAACGCGCGAGGCCTGCCGGAAGCCGACGCCCGCCGCCGCCTGGTTTCGTCACTGACCACGCCGATCGCCTTGGTCAAACACGCCGCCGTCGCCGAACGCCGCTGGTTCCAGTGGCTGGTCGCGGGTCTGGGCGAGACCGAGATCGACGGCCCGTCGACCCCGGGCGACGCGAGTTTCGCGGTGGCCGACGACGAGACGGTGGCCGACGTGATCGCGGAGTACGAGCGCGCGAGCGCCCGCTCCCGCGAAATCGCGGCGGGCTTCTCACTGGACGACCGGTGGACGCACCCGGTGGTCGGCGAGGTCAGCCTGCGGTTCATCTACCTGTTCCTGATCGAAGAGTTCGCCCGGCACACCGGCCACGGCGACATCCTGCGGGAACAGATCACCGCGGGCTGACGGCGTTCCCGGCGGTCCGCAGCGGACCGCCGGGGCACCGGCCCTCAGCGCGCGCTGACCGCGTACTCCCCGGCCGGCTCGGCCACCACCCGGCGGTCCACAACGGACGCCAGGATCTCCCCCACCCGCACCGCGGTGTTCGACAGCAGCGACGACGTGATGCCGTGCGTGTGCTCGGTGCCGCCCTGCAGGTAGATCCCGCCGCGCACCGGCGCATCGGTCACCAGCCGGTAGTCGCGTTCGACCCGGAGGCGGCCTTCGCCGTCACGCAGGCAGTGCGCGCCCAGCTCGCCGAGCAGCGGCGTCGGGTCCGCGGGCCGGTAGCCCGTCGCGTACACGACCGCGTCCGCCTCGAGGACCGTGCGCTCGCCGGTGGTCAGCGACTCGACCGTCACCGTTCCCGCCTCGGTCACCTCGGCCGGGCGCGAGACGTTGAACAGCCGCAGCCGCTGCACGCCCAGCACCTTCTCGCGGTAGACCCGCCGGTACAGCTCGTCGATCAGGTCGAGGTCGACGGCCGAGTAGTTCGTCGCGCCGTGGTAGCGCATCAGCCGGTCCTTCACCGGCTCGCCCGCGCGGTAGAACTGGTCGACCGCCTCCGGGTCGAAGATGCGGTTCGCGAACGAGCTGTCGTCGGCCGGGCTGTAGCCGTAGCGCGCGAACACCGCGCACACCTCGGCGCGCGGGAACTCGTCGTGCAGCAACGCGGCGACCTCGGCTGCGCTCTGGCCGGCCCCGACCACGACGAACCGCTTCGGGCCGGCCTCGCGCAGGGCGTCCACGCGGAACAGCAGCTCGCTGTTGTGCCAGATCCGCGGCCCGGCCGTGACGCCGTCGGGCAGCTGCGGCCGCAGCCCGGTGCCCACCACCAGGTTCCGCGCCCGCAGCACCGAACCGTCGGACGCACCGACGTCGAAGTAGGCCACTTCCGGGCCGTCGTACACCGGCGTCACCGAGACGACCTCGGTGCCGTACGAGACGACGTCGTCGACCTTCGCGGCCGCCCACTCGAAGTAGTCGTGAAACTCGACCCGCAGCGGGAAGAGGTTCTTGTGGTTGATGAAGTCGACCAGCCTGCCGGCCGCGTGCAGGTAGTTGAGGAAGCTGAACTCGCTGGTCGGGTTCCGCATGGTGACGAGGTCCTTCAGGAACGACACCTGCATCGTCGCCGTGTCGATGAGCATCCCCCGGTGCCAGCCGAACCGGGGCTGCCGCTCGAGGAAGTGCGCGGTCACCGGCTCCCCCTGGCCGGTGTTGTGCTCGGCGAGGGCGATCGCGAGCGCGAGGTTCGACGGCCCGAAGCCCACGCCGACGATGTCGTAGATCGGGACCTCTGCAGTCATGTTGCTCCCTCGCGCGCTCCGGTACGGTTCAGGGAACCCTAACCTAACTTAGGCGAGCCTCGCCTAGTACGTTCGTGGTGATGTTCGTCCCCCGACCATGAAAGGCACTCTCGAATGCGCGTGGCGATGTTCGGCTACCAGACCTGGGGGCACCGGACCCTCCAGGCGCTCATCGACGCCGGTCACGAGGTCGCCCTCGTGGTCACCCACCCGAAGAGCGACCACGCCTACGAGCGGATCTGGGCCGACTCGGTCGCCGACCTCGCCGCCGAGCACGCCATCCGCGTCCTGCTGCGCACCCGCCCGGACGACGCCGAACTGCTGGCCGAGCTCAAGGCCGCGGACCTCGACCTGATCGTGGCGAACAACTGGCGCACCTGGCTGCCGCCGGAGATCTTCGAGCTGCCGCGCCACGGCACCCTGAACATCCACGACTCGCTGCTGCCGGCGTACGCGGGCTTCTCGCCGCTCATCTGGGCGATGATCAACGGCGAGCCCGAGGTCGGCGTCACCGCCCACCTGATGGACGGCGAGCTCGACGCCGGCGACGTCGTGCTGCAGCGCGCGATCCCGGTCGGCCCGGCCGACACCACGACGGATCTCTTCCACCGCACGGTCGACCTCATCGCGCCGATCACCGCCGAAGCCATCTCGCTGATCGAGACCGGGTACACGCCGGTGCCGCAGGACCGCTCGAAGGCCAGCTTTTTCCACAAGCGCGCCAAGCGGGACAGCCTGATCGACTGGACGCTGCCGCCCGCCGACCTCGAGCGGTTCGTGCGCGCGCTGTCCGACCCGTACCCGAACGCGTTCGCCTACCACCGCGGCGAGGAGCTGCGGATCCTGAAGGCGTCCGTGTCGCGGGGGAACTACGGCGGCACGCCGGGCCGGATCTTCATCCGCGAGGGCGACGGCGTGGTGGTCGTCGCCGGTCCGGACGCCCGCCGCGGGCAGTCACCCGGGCTGCTCGTCGAGCGCGTCCGGACCGCCGACGGGACCGACCTGCCCGCGGCCGAGTACTTCAAGACGATGGGCGGGTACCTGACCGACCGCCCGTGACCGCCTCAGCCGTCCTTGCCCCGCGCCGGCACGACCGTGTTCTGGTCCGCGGCGCCGGGCAGGGTGCGGACGATCGTGTCCTGCGCCCAGCGTTCACTGAATCCGGCGAGGAAAGCGAGTCCGGCGAAGAAAAACGTCACCTTGTCCGCCGGATCCGGCACCGCGATCGGCAGCAGCCCGGCTTTCACGAGCACGAACATCGCCGCGCCGAACACGGCACCGATGATCAGCCGGAAAACCCCGGACAGGAAGACCACGAACCGTCCCTGGCCGAGGCTCATCTGGAGTTTCTGCCGGTTGGCCGTGCGGGTCATGACGCTCAGAATCGCGCCGATGGCACCCGAAGCCAGGCAGGTGATCAGCGTGGCACCGATTTCCGCTTTCATGGACGAGAAAGCCAGTGCGACCACGATGGCGCCGGCCAGCAGCGCACCCGCGGCGAGACCACCGAGATACCGGACGAGGGCCCGGTCCTGGGCGGCATCCCGCGCGTTCTGTTCGATCTGGCGGATTTCCTTCTGCGCCGACACGGCCGCGGCCTGCACCCGCTTGGCCCGGTCCGGCAACCCCACCATCGCGTCGAGCACGCCCAGGAGGACGACGGCCGTGGTGGAGATGCCGCGCGCCAGCATTTCCTGCGTCTTCCCCTCCAGCAGCACCGAGTACTTCCGCTCGACCCGGCGAGCCGACCGGAAGACGTCGTCGACGTCGGTCGTGCTCTGGGACGCGTCGTAATACAGCCGCATCTTAAGGACGTTGCGCACCGGGCCGCCGTCGGCTTCGGTCTGCTCCTTCGCGAGGACGAGCAGGATCGCCGCCGGGAATTTGACCGCGTAGTACTCCTCCAGGATCGTTCCCTGGCTCTTCTCGTAGGCCGCTCGCATCGCCGCGAAGTCCGGCCGGCCGGTTTGCTTGGCCTCGATGAGATCGGACAGGCACGGGCAGTCGACCTCGATCACCGGCTCCGCTTGCCCATTCTTCAAACTGTTGTCGACCACCACGGCGATCTCCCCTCGTTGACGACGGCGTCGCCGCCACGTCGCCACCCTCGAATCTTTCCGATCTCACTCATTGTTACGTCAATCACCCGATCGCACCAATATTATTTCTTGAAGGCCACCCGATCGGCCGCAGGAAATAACTCTCAGGATGCACAGGTGTCACATTCCGGCGGTGCCCGGTCAGCGGGACATCCCTTGGCGGCGGCCGCGCCGGTGAGCAGGATGTGCCGCATGGCCGGGATCAGCTTCCTCGACGAGCACCGCACCTGGGTCCTCACCGGGGAAACGAGCACCTACGCGCTGCGGCTCGACGAAGACGACGTCCCGGTCCACGTCCACTGGGGGCCCGCGCTGCCCGCGACCGCGGTCGCCGAGCTGATCGGGAAAACGCTTCCCTGGTGGGACGGGTTCAACGACCCCGGCGAGGGCCTCGGCGAGCTCGCCGCCGACGGCGGCACCCGGTACTGGACACCGGCGCTGCAGGTGCGGTTCGCCGACGGGACCCGCGCCCTCGAGTGGCGGTACGAGAACCACGAAATCACCGCCGGGCACCTGGCGCTGCGCTTCGCGGACCGCCACTACCCGCTGCGGATCACCCTGCACTACCGGCTGCGCGGCGACGTCCTCGAACGCTGGACCGAGCTGACCGCGGACACCGACGTCGAGGTGGTCCGCGCCGACTCGGCCACCTGGGTCCTGCCGGTCTCCGAGGACTACCGGCTGAGCCACGTCACCGGCCGCTGGGCGGCGGAAACGCAGCTGCAGCGCGCGTTCGCGCCCCACGGCGAGACCGTCTTCGGCAGCCGCCGCGGGATCACGAGCCACCACGCCAACCCGTGGGTGATGGTGGACGACGGCACGGCGACCGAGCGGCACGGCGAGGTCTACGGCGTCGCGCTGGCCTGGAGCGGGTCGTGGCGGCTGACCACCACGCGTTCGTCGACCGGGCGGCTGACGGTGAGCGGCGGGTTCGGCCAGGACGGCGTCGTCCACCGAGTCGGGCCGGGACGTCCGCTGACCACGCCGGTTTCGGCCGGGCTGTACACCGGCGGCGGGTTCGGCGCCGCGAGCCGGGCGTGGCACGCCTACGTCCGGGCGCACGTCCTGCCGCACCCGGGCGAACTGCGTCCGGTGCTCTACAACTCGTGGGAGGCCACGGGGTTCGACGTCACCGAGGCCGGCCAGCGCGCCCTCGCCGAACGGGCGGCGGCGCTCGGGGTCGAGCTGTTCGTGATGGACGACGGCTGGTTCGGCGCCCGCACCGGCGACCACGCCGGCCTCGGCGACTGGCACGTCAACCGCACCCGGTTCCCCGACGGGCTGAAGCCGCTGGTCGACGCGGTGCACGGGCTGGGCATGCAGTTCGGCATCTGGGTCGAACCCGAGATGGTCAACCCCGACAGCGACCTCTACCGCGCGCACCCGGACTGGGTGCTGCACCACCCGCACCGGCGCCGGTCGGAGCTGCGGCGGCAGCTGGTGCTCAACTTCGCACGCCCGGACGTCGCCGCGTGGGCGCACGAGTGGCTCGACCGGCTCGTCGGCTCGCACGGCATCGACTTCCTCAAGTGGGACATGAACCGGCCGTTCAGCGAAGCGGGCTGGCCGGGCGAACCCGACCAGGACCGGCTGTGGGTCGACCACACCCGCGCGGTGTACGCGCTGCTCGACCGGCTGCGCGCGGACCACCCGGGCCTGCGGATCGAGTCGTGCGCGGGTGGCGGCGGGCGGATCGACCTCGGTGTGCTCGCCCGCACCGACCAGGTCTGGACCTCCGACAACACCGACGCCCTCGACCGGCTGCGGATCCAGCACGGCTACGGCCAGCTCTACCCGGCGCGGGCGATGTCGGCGTGGGTCACCGACAACCCGAACTTCGTGACGGCGCGGTCGGTCCCGCTGCGGTTCCGGTTCCACGTCGCCATGGCCGGCGTGCTCGGCCTCGGCGGCGACATCGTGCAGTGGCCCGCCGAAGACCTCGCGCTCGCCCGGGACCTCGTGGCGCAGTACAAGGACATCCGGCCGGTGGTGCAGCACGGCGCGCTGTACCGGCTGCGCCCGCCGGTCGACGACGGCGTCACCGCTGTCCAGTACGTGCACGGGGATCGCGCGGTCGTCTTCGCCTACCGGCAGGCGGCGCACTTCAACGCGCCGGCGCGGCCGCTGCGGCTCGACGGGCTCGACCCGGCCGCGCGGTACCTCGACCCGGATTCCGGCCGCACGCACAGCGGGGCCGTCCTGCTCGCCCACGGGCTCGCCGTCGACCTGCCCGCCGGGGACTTCGCCAGCGCCGTCGTTCGACTTGATCGGGTAAAGATCTGATCTATCTCGCGGCTTGATGCGGTTTCGTCGCCGCCTGATGCTTGACATCGTCGAATAGGTCCGATCAAATGCGTCATACATCACATATGGTGGGCGAGGAAGGTGGCTGGACATGAGAAGGTCCCTGGCGCTGGGAGCAGCGGCGCTCCTGGCGGTGAGCGCGTGCTCGGTCGGGTCGAACACCGGCGGCAGCGGCGGCGACGCGGAGATCACCTTCCTGACGTTCGAAACCCCGAACCTGACCCCGGCCTACTGGGACGCCGCCATCAAGCGCGTCACCGACAAGAACCCGGGGATCAAGGTCAAGAAGCTCGTCGCGCCGACCGCCGACGGGCGGACGTCGTACGCGAAGCAGCTCCTGCAGTCCGGCCAGTTCCCGGACGTGATGATCGCCGTCGACTCGGCCGGCTTCGCCGAGGCGGGCAACCTCTACGCGTGGACCCCGGACGAGCTGAAGGACTTCCAGTTCCCGCAGGCCAACCCGGTCAACGGCAAGTACTACCAGCTGCCGGCCAACACCCAGACCATCCCGCCGGTCTACTACAACAAGAAGATGTTCGCCGACGCGGGCATCGCGGCGCCCCCGAAGACCTGGGACGAACTGGTCACCGACGCCGGCAAGCTGAAGGACAAGGGCTACGCGCCGTTCACCATCGGCGGCGGCAAGGACGGCTTCCCGTCGTCGATGATCCTTTCCGGACTCGTCAGCACCGAGGTCTACAACACGATGCCGGACTGGCTGACCCAGCGGCGCCAGGGCAAGGTGAAGTTCGCCGATCCCGCGTTCCAGCACGCGTTTTCGAAGCTCGCCGACCTCGCGGCCAAGGGCTATGTGGACAAGACGAGCGTGTCCCGCGACTACGCGGCGACCGAGCAGGCGTTCCTCGACGGCCAGAGCGCGATGTACCCGATGGGCAACTGGTTCTCCGCCAACGCCGACTCGAAGAAGCACGACTTCGAGGTGGGCGTGTTCAACTTCCCCACCGAGGACGGCAAACTCGTCGTCCCGGCCTACACCGGCGGCGGCATGATCGTGAACGCCAAGGCGACGAACCTCGACGCGGCAAGGAAGTTCGCCCTCGGGTTCCAGCTCGACAAGGACCAGCTGGACGCCTCGGTGAAGGCCGACGGCCTGTTCCCGGCGATCAAGGGCTACACGCCGCCGTCCGACGTCGGGGCGACGTTCAAGGCGGGCTACGACCTGTACACGCAGGCCGTGCAGCAGAACGCCGTGGTGCACGCCTTCCGCTGGGAGACCGCGGACGACGGGCTGCTGCCCGGGATGAAGGACAAGGTCGACCAGGCCGCCCAGGACGTGATCACCGGCCGCAAGTCCGTGGCCGACGCGTGCGCGTTCCTGGACACCGAGTGGGCGAAGGCGGGCTGACGTCCTTGACCGCCGTCGTCTCTCCGCCGTCCCCGCCCCGCCCGGTCACCCGGCCCCGACGCCGGCGGCGGCCCGTGCTGCCACGGGTGGCGCACTTCGCGTCGTTCGGTGCGCCGGGTGTGCTGGTGTACCTGTGTTTCGTGATGGCGCCGATCCTGATCAGCTTCGGGTACAGCCTGACGAACTACAACCCGTTCAACCCGCCGGTGAAGTTCGTCGGGTTCGACAACTACCGGCTGCTGTTCACCGATTCGCAGTTCCTCACGGCGTTGCAGGTGACCACGATCCTGACGGTGATCGTGGTGGTCGTCCCCAATGTCCTGGGTCTCGGGGTGGCGCTGCTGCTGGACCGGAAAGGCTGGCTGTACAACGCTTTGCGGAGCGTGTTCTTCACTCCGGTGATCCTCAGTTCGGTGGTGGTGTCGATCGTCTGGTCGCGCCTGCTCGACGACCGGGGGCCGCTGAACAGCCTGCTTCGCGGGCTGGGTGTCGCGCATCCGCCCGGCTGGCTGTCCGATCCGGACCTCGCGCTGTACTCGGTCGCCTCGATCGTGTGCTGGCAGATGCTCGGGTTCTGCGTCGTCGTGTACCTGGCCGGGCTCCAGGGCGTGCCGGCGGAGTTGCTGGAAGCCGCGGAGATCGACGGCGCGGGGCCGCTGCGCCGGTTCCGGGCGGTGACCTGGCCGCTGCTGGCGCCGTCGCTGACGATCAACACGGTGGTGCTGCTGATCTCGGCGTTCAAGACGTACGACTACGTCAAGGTGATCACCAACGGCGGCCCGGGATCCGGCGCCACGGCCACGATCGCGTTCGACGTCCTCCAGACGGGCTTCGACTCCAACCACGTCGGCTACGCGTCGGCGATGGCCGTGCTGATGCTGGTGATCGTCGCGGCCGTGACGACGGTCGTGTTGAACTTCCTCCGCCGCCGGGAGGTGGACCTGTGAGCGGCTCCCGTCCTCTATCCGGAGTCCGGCCCGCGGTCGCCCTGGTGGTCAGTGCGGTGTTCTTCGTGCCGCTGTACCTGGTGCTGGCCAACGTGTTCAAGGAAGGTTCCTCGATCGCGAAGGAGCCGGCGTCCCTGCCGGTGCCGCCAACGCTGTCGAACATCCACGCGGTGCTGACCCGCCCGGACGGGTTGTTCTGGGTCAGCCTGACGAACAGCATCGTGGTGACGGTGCTGTCGATCCTGGTGCTCACGGTGTTGTCGGCGATGCTGGGCCACTACCTGGCGCGCTCGGGCAAGCGGTGGACGAAGGTGCTGACGCTGGTGCTGCTGGCCGGGCTGATGATCCCGCCGCAGGTGATCCTGATCCCGATCACGGACGTCCTCCGGGTGACGCACCTGATGGCGACGCTGCAGGGGCTGATCCTGTTCAACGTCGGGTACTACGTGCCGTTCGGGGTGTTCGTGTTCAGGGGGTTCATCCGCGGAGTACCGGTGGAGCTGGAGGAGGCGGCCCTGCTCGACGGCGCAAGCCGCATGCAGGTGTTCTGGCGAGTGGTGTTCCCCCTGCTCCGCCCGGCGACGGCATCGGTGCTGATTTTCCTGGGCGTGTGGATCTGGAACGACTTCATCGACCCGTTGATCATCCTCGGCCCGAGCCAGGGCACGACGATCACGACGGGGATCTATCGGTCGATCGGGCAGTACCAGGCGGATCTCGGGAGCGTGTTCGCGCTGATGTTCTTGGCGACGCTGCCGGTGTTGATCTTTTATCTGGCGCTACAGAAGCAGTTCGTGAAGGGCCTTACGGGAGGGGCGACGAAGGGGTGAGCAGCGCTCTCGAACAGGAGCACTGCTCACGCAAGACTTGGAGCGGTGCTCGCATCCGAGAGCACCGCTCTCGCAGGTGGCCGAGCGGCGCTCCAATTCGAGAGCACTGCTCGCACTTAACCCTGCGCGCCGCCCTCGCTAGAGAGCACCGCTCAAGACCGAGAGCACTGCTCACCCACGGCGGCGGCCAATGGTCGCGATCGAGAGCACTGCTCACCTCCTACATCTAGCCGCTCTCTCCAGAAGCGCTGCCTGGAAGCGCGAGAGCAATGCTCGAATTGAAGAGCACCGCTCGCTTCAAGCAGCAGCCAGTGCTCATTTTCGAGAGCACTGCTCACAAGACCGCGAGCACCATTCGAAATCGAGAACACTGCTCAACCAAGGTGTGCGCACCAGTGCCCATCCGAGAGCGCTGCTCACAACTCCACCCAGCGCGCCGCTCCCAACCGAGAGCAGTGCTCATAACCACCCCCAGCGCACCGCTCCCAACCGAGAGCACCGCTCACCAAACCCCTACCCGACCCCCAACCCCGTCAGAGCTCGCGAACCTTCCCCGAATCGACCTCCAGCCGACGCGTCACCTGCACCGCATCGAGCATCCGCCGATCGTGCGTCACCAGCAGCAGCGTCCCCGGGTACTTCTCCAGCGCCGCCTCGAGCTGCTCGATCGCCGGCAGATCCAAATGGTTCGTCGGCTCGTCCAGCACGAGCAGATTGACCCCGCGCGCCTGCAGCAAAGCCAAAGCCGCCCGCGTCCGCTCCCCCGGCGAAAGCGTCGCCGCCGAGCGCAGCACGTGGGCCGCCTTCAGACCGAACTTCGCCAGCAACGTCCGGACCTCCGCGTCGGCGAACTCCGGCACCTCCCGCGCGAACGCCGAAGCCAGCGGAACATCCCCGAGGAACAACCGCCGGGCCTGGTCGACCTCGCCGACCACCACCCCCGGCCCCAGCGCGGAAGAGCCCGCAGCCAGCTCAACCCGGCCCAGCAGAGCCGCCAGCAGCGTCGACTTGCCCGACCCGTTCGCCCCCGTGATGGCGACCTTGTCCGCCCGGTCGACCTGCAGGTCGACCGGCCCCAGCGTGAACCCGCCCCGGCGCACCACCGCACCCCGCAGGGTCGCGACCACCGCACCCGCCCGTGGCGCCGCGGCGATCTCCATCCGCAGCTCCCACTCCTTGCGCGGCTCCTCGACCACCTCCAGCCGCTCGATCATCCGGTCGGTCTGCCGCGCCTTCGACGCCTGCTTCTCGGTGGCCTCGCTGCGAAACTTACGCGCCGCCTTGTCGTTGTCGGGCTGTTTCCGGCGGGCGTTCTTCACGCCCTTCTCCATCCACGCCCGCTGCATCCGCCCGCGCGCCTCCAGCGAGGCCTTCGTGTCGGCGTACTCCTCGTACTCCTCCTGCGCGTGCCGGCGCGCGACCTCGCGCTCCTCGAGGTAGGACTCGTACCCGCCGCCGTAGACGTTCACCTGCTGCTGCGCCAGGTCCAGCTCCACGACGCGGTCCACCGTCCGCGCCAGGAACTCGCGGTCGTGGCTGACGAGCACCGTCGCCGCCCGCAGGCCGGACACGAACCGCTCCAGGCGGGCCAGCCCGTCCAGGTCGAGGTCGTTGGTCGGCTCGTCCAGCAGGAACACGTCGTAGCGGCTCAGCAGCAGCGACGCGAGCCCCGCCCGCGCCGCCTGGCCGCCCGACAGCGACGTCATCGGCTGCTCGAGATCCACCGAAAGGCCCAGGTCAGCGGCCACTTCCGCGGCCCGGTCGTCGAGGTCGGCGCCGCCGAGGGCGAGCCACCGGTCCAGGGCCGCCGCGTACTGGTCGTCCGCGCCCGCCACGCCGTCGGTGAGCGCCGACGTCGCCGCGTCGAGGTCTGCCTGGGCCGCCGTGACGCCGGTGCGGCGTGCCAGGAACGCCCGCACCGACTCGCCCTCCCGGCGCTCCGGCTCCTGCGGCAGGTGCCCGACCGTCGCCGACGGCGGGTTCAGCCGGATCTCGCCGCTGTCCGGTTTCGCGAGCCCGGCCAGCGTGCGCAGGAGCGTCGACTTGCCGGCGCCGTTGACGCCGACCAGGCCGACGACGTCGCCGGGGGCGACGACGAGATCGAGGCCGGAGAAGAGGATGCGATCACCGTGGCCCGCGGCCAGGTCCTTCGCGACGAGAGTTGCGCTCATGAGGTAACCGAGTCTACGACCCCGCCGTGAACTGTCAGATCAAGGTCAAAACCACCGGCTGTGTGTGTCCCGTGGCGCTTTGATCACTCACTGTGGGTACCCTGTTCGGTTGTCAGTGCCGCAGCACAGTGAGGTCGGTGAACAGCATGGGCGAGCCCGCTCCCCCGGTCACCCTCGGCCGCAGGCCGAAGCCGAGGGAAGGCCGGTCGTCCGCGCCCCGGCCCACGGTGAGCCGGCGCCGGGAGGTCAGCCACGCCAGCGCGCGGTCGCTGCTGATGACCGTCCTCGGCGAGTACGCGCTGCCGCGGGACAAGCCGGTCTGGACGTCGATGCTCGTCGAGGTGCTGGGCATCCTCGACATCGAGGAGAAGTCGGCGCGGCAGGCGCTGGCCCGCTCGGCCGCCGAAGGCTGGGTGGTCTCCGAACGCGTCGGGCGCCGCGTGCGCTGGTCGCTGACCCCGCCGGGGCGCCGCCTGCTGACCGAAGGCGCCGACCGGATCTACGCGTTCGGCCGCGAAGAACGCCGCTGGAACGGGCAGTGGCTGATGCTCATCGTGTCCGTCCCGGAGGCCAAGCGCGACCTCCGGCACCGGCTGCGCACCCGGCTGACCTGGGCGGGCTTCGGCTCGCCGGTGGCCGGCGTGTGGGTCAGCCCGGACCTGTCCCGCCAGCGGGAGGCGCAGCAGATCGTCAACGAACTGGGTCTCGACGCGCAGGCGATGTCGTTCACCGCCTCCTACGGCGAGGTCGGCGAGCAGGAGTCCATGGTCGCCCGGTCCTGGGACCTGACCGAGCTGAAGGACCGCTACGAGGATTTCATCGACCGGTTCACCGGCCTGCACCCGACCGGCGGCCGGGCGGTGCTGCGGGCGCAGACCGAGCTGGTCCACGAGTGGCGGCGGTTCCCGTTCCTCGACCCGCAGCTGCCCGCCGAACTCCTCCCGGCGAAGTGGAGCGGGACGAAGGCGGCGGAACTGTTCCATCACAAACACGTCGACTGGCGCCCCGAGGCCCAGCAGTATTGGGACGACATCGTCGAAGCCGAAGAAGCAGGGTGAACATGACTCAGCAGGTCCGCCTCGATCGTGACGGCGGGCTCGCCGTCCTGACCGTCGACGCTCCGCCGTTGAACCTCTACACGGCTTCGCTGCAGTCTGCGCTCGCCTCGGCGATCGGCGAGCTGGAGGCCGAGCCCGCCCGTGCACTGCTGATCCGCGCCGAAGGCAAGATCGTCAGCGGCGGCGTCGACGTCTCGCTGTTCGACGCCCAGGGCTCGCCCGCCGAGGCGAAGGTGCTGTTCGACGAGATGCTGGCGGTGCCGGACCGGATCGCGGCACTGCCGTTCCCGACCGTCTTCGCCGCCCACGGCCTGTGCCTGACCTGGGCGTTCGAGGTCGCGGTGGCCTGCGACCTCATCCTCGCCGCCGAGCGCGCGAAGTTCGGGCTGGTCGAGAAGGTCGTCGGCCTGACGCCGACGATGGGCGGCACCCAGCGGCTCGCGGCACGGGCCGGTGCCGGCCGGGCCAAGGAGTTCGTGATGACCGGCGACACCTACGACGCCGCGACGCTCGAGCGCTGGAACGTCGTCAACCGGGTGCTGCCGGACGAGGGCTTCGACGACGCGGCCAGGGCCTTCACCCGGCGGCTGGCCGAGGGCCCGACCCGCGCCCACGCGGCAACCAAGCGCGTCCTCGAGCACTTCTCCGCCGGCGGTGTGCCCGAGGCAAATGCGCACATCACGACGATCGCCGCCGAGCTCTTCGAAACCGAAGATCTCCGCAACGCCGTGAAGTCGTTCTTGGCCGACGGGCCGGGGAAAGCGACGTTCTCGGGACGTTAACAGTCCGTTCGGACAGCGGTTTCCGCCGTTCGGGCGTGCGCGGTTCTCGCCGGACCGGGTTACATTCGATGTGGTCTAGACCACCTCGTCCCCCGCCTCGTGCCGCTTGGAGAACCGCCATGAGACGCACTCCCGCACGACTACGCTCCGCGCTCGCCGCCTTGCTGATAGCAGCAGGCGGCACCGCGGCGCTCGCGCCACCCGCCGCTGCCGCCGGTTCGCTGACCGCCACCCTGGCGCTGAGCGGCACCACCGGCACGTACACCGTCGCCAACACCGGCACCGC
The DNA here is from genome assembly GCF_000716785.1 of Amycolatopsis vancoresmycina. Taxonomy (GTDB): domain Bacteria; phylum Actinomycetota; class Actinomycetes; order Mycobacteriales; family Pseudonocardiaceae; genus Amycolatopsis; species Amycolatopsis vancoresmycina. Next base: position 184,348 of record NZ_JNYY01000001.1, on the reverse strand, counting down.
GTCGGTGAGCAACTGGGCCATCACGTTCACGCTGCCCGCCGGCGTCACCGCGTCGACCGGGGAAAACGGCACGGTGACACAGAACGGCACCCAGGTCACGCTGACGCCCGCGTACTACATCGCGACGCTGGCGCCGGGCCGCACGACCTACCCCTACAGCCCGACGTTCCGGCTCAGCGCGGCCGCGACGCCGACGCAGTGCCGCGTCGACAACGCCAACTGCGACGGTTCACCGGACACGCCGCCGGGCGCGCCGGCGAACCTGCGCCTGGTCGCGAAGACGACCAAGACGGTCGCACTGGCCTGGAACGCGTCGACGGCCGGTTCGCTGCCGGTCACCGCGTACGACGTCTACCAGGGCAGTTCCCTCGCCACGACGGTGACCGGCACGAGCGCCACGATCTCCGGGCTCACACCGGGCACGGCGTACTCGTTCACGGTGAAAGCCAAGGACGCCAAGGGGAACACGTCCCCGGCGAGCGCCGCGCTGGCTGTCACGACCAACAACCCGGCCGACGACACCCAGCCGCCGTCGGTGCCGACCGGGCTGCGGTCGACGGCCGCCGACTCGGGCAGCGTGTCCCTGGCGTGGACCGCGTCGACCGACAACACCGGCGTCGTCAGCTACGACGTCTACCAGGGGTCCACTTTGGCCACGACGGTGACGACGACGTCCGCCGTGGTGACCGGGCTGGCACCGTCCACTTCGTACTCCTTCACGGTCCGGGCCCGCGACGGCTACGACAACGTGTCGGCGCCCAGCGCGTCCGTCACCGCGAAGACCGGCGACATCGTGTCGGGTTACGCGAAGGTCGGGTACTTCGTGCAGTGGGGCATCTACGGGCGCCAGTACTTCGTGAAGAACCTGGAGACTTCGGGCGCTGTGGCGAAGCTGACGCACCTGCTGTACGCGTTCGAGAACATCGACCCGGTGAACCTGACCTGCCTGTCCGGCGTCACGAAGGGCACCACAGCCAACCCGCAGGACCCGAGCCAGGGTGACGGCGCCGGGGACGCCGAGGCCGACTACTCGCGGCCGTTCTCGGCGGCGCAGTCGGTGGACGGCGTTGCGGACACGGGCTGGGAGTCGTTGCGTGGCAACTTCAACCAGCTCAAGAAGCTCAAGGCGAAGCACCCCAACCTGAAGGTGCTGGTGTCATTGGGCGGCTGGACGTATTCGAAGTACTTCTCCGACGTCGCCGCCACGGACGCGTCGCGCAAGAAGTTCGTCTCGTCCTGTGTGGACACCTGGCTCAAGGGCAACATCGCGTCGTACGGCGGCGCGGGCGGGCCGGGCACCGCGGCCGGCATCTTCGACGGCATCGACCTCGACTGGGAGTGGCCGGCGAGCGGCGACGGGCACCCGGGCAACCACTGGAGCCCGAACGACAAGGCGAACCTGACCGCGCTGCTGGCCGAGTTCCGCACGCAGCTGGACGCGTACGGCGCAACGACCGGCAAGCGGTACCAGCTGCACGCCTTCACACCGGCGGACCCGGCGAAGGTCGCTTCGGGGTGGGACCTGTCGAAGGTGTTCAACTACCTGGACGTGGCGAACGTGCAGGGGTACGACTTCCACGGCTCCGGCAGCGACAACTCGTGGGAGCCGAACCGCACCGGCCACCAGGGCAACCTGTACGCCGACGCGGACGACCCGTACAACTTCCACTTCAGCGTCGAAAGCGCGATCAACGAGTACACGAACGCCGGCGTCGATCCGCGGCGGCTGACGCTCGGCCTGGCGTTCTACGGCCGCGGCTGGCAGGGCGTGGCCGACGGCGGGAAGAGCGGCGAGTGGCAGTCGGCGACCGGCGCGGCGCCGGGCCAGTTCGCCGAGGAAGCGGGCACCCGCGGGTACGCGAACCTGGTGGCGAGCGTGCCGAACTGCACGGTCCACCACGACACGGCCGCGGTGGCGACGTCGTGCTACACGGGCAACGGCGGCCAGTGGTGGACGTTCGACGACGCCTGGTCGATCGGCCTGAAGACGACGTGGCTGAAGTCGCGCGGGCTGCTCGGCGTGATGGCGTGGGAGATGTCGGGCGATACCGGCGCGTTGATGAACGCGGTGAGCGCCGGGCTCGGCTGAGAGGAGCGTTCAGCCCGCTGAACAGCGCTTGTTCAGCGGGCTGAACGCCTTTCTGGTACTTGACCAACGGTGGTCTGGACCATGACACTGAGCCGGCGCGCGCCCGAAGACACCGTCGTCTCGAGGAGAGCCATGTCCCGCTTCCGCAAGGTCTTCGTCCTGGTCCCCCTGCTCCTGGGGTTGACCGCCGCCCCGGCCCCGGCGGCCCCGGCGGCGTTCACCCACCCGGGCGTGCTGGTCAGCCGTCCGCAGCTGGACTTCGTCAAGGCCAAGGTGAAGGCGGGCGCCCAGCCCTGGAAGGCGGCGTACGACCAGGCGTCGTCGAGCTCGTACGCTTCCCTTTCCCGGACACCGAAACCGCGTGCGGTGGTGGAATGCGGCCCGTATTCGAACCCGAACTACGGCTGCACGGACGAGCGCGAGGACGCGATCGCGGCCTACACGGACGCACTGATCTGGTACATCTCGGGCGACGCTCGTTACGCCCAGAAAGCGATCGCGCTGATGGACGCGTGGTCGGCGGTGATCACGAGCCACACGAACAGCAACGCACCACTGCAGACGGGCTGGGCGGGCTCAACATGGCCGCGCGCGGCGGAAATCATCAAGTACACGTACACGAGCTGGCCGAACTCGGGCCGGTTCGCGACGATGCTGCGAAATGTCTACCTGAGCAAGGTGATCAACGGCAGCAACAGCAACGGAAACTGGGAACTGTCCATGATGGAGGCCGCAGTCGGGATCTCGGTGTTCCTGGAGGACAAGACGAGCTACGACAAGGCGGTAACACGCTACCGCAACCGCGTCGCGGCGTACGTGTACCTTTCGACGGACGGTTCGCTGCCGAAGACGGTCCCCGGCAGCGGCCTCTCGTCTCGCGACCAGATCGTGAAGTACTGGCAGGGCCAATCGACATTCGTGGACGGCCTGACCCAGGAAACCTGCCGCGACTTCACCCACACGGGCTACGGCATAGCGGCAATAGCGGACGTGGCGGAGACGCTGCGCATCCAGGGCGAGGACGTGTACGGCACGGACATCGGCACCCGCCTGCGCCAGGCACTGGGCTTCCAGTCCAAGTACCAGCTGGGCACAGCGACACCGTCGTGGCTGTGCGGCGGCCACCTGAACCTGGGCCTCGGCCCGGTGACGGAGGTGGGGTTCAACGCGCTGAACACGCGGATGGGCATCGCGATGGCGAACACCCAGACGTTGACGGAGCGCCAGCGCCCAGCGGGCTCGAACAACCTGTTCGTGGCGTGGCAGACGCTGACCCACGCGGCAAACCCGGCTTGATCTTGGCTCCGGGTCCCCTGGCCTGTTTCCGCAGGTCAGGGGGACTGGGGACCCTGGTTGCACGGGGGTTCGGGGGGCACGCTAAAGTACTTTCACGCACTCAGGGAGTGCGGGTCCGGGCTGTGGCGCAGTTTGGTAGCGCACTTGACTGGGGGTCAAGGGGTCGCAGGTTCAAATCCTGTCAGCCCGACCGGACGAACTGCAGGTCAGGGCCTCTTTCGCTACCAGCGCGAGGGGCCCTGATTCGCGTCTCGGGCCCCGATTTCTCACAAAATCTCACACACCTTGTGGATCACGGTCAGCCGAGCAGCGTGCCGAGCTGGTCGCTGGCCTGCCGCAGGTGGCTGAACTCCGGGTGCGTGTACACCCGGTCGGCGATGGTCAGGTCGCCGTGCCCGGCCCACGCCGACACGATCGGGCCCGGGACGCCCGACATGCGGAGGAACGTCAAGCACGCGTGCCGCGCGTCGTACAGGCGCACCCGCCGCACGCTGGCCGCGTCCATCAGCGCGTAGATCCGCCGCCGCAGCCAGTCCGTCCGCACCGGCTGGCCCAGCTCGTCGACGAGCACGTAGCCGCTCGCCTCGTACGCCTCACCGGCCAGCAGCCGCTCGCGAGCTTGCCGCGCCTTGAACCGCCGGAGCGCCGCCACCGACGGGGCCGGCAGCGGGAGCGTCCGGTCGCGGTTCTCGGTCTTGCCGTCCTTCTCGTCGACGACGCCGCCGCTCTCGGTCCACACGATCGTGCGGGTGTTCTCCCCCGCGATGATCGTGGGCACCTCGTCCTCGCCCTCCGGGTCGAGCGTGACGTGGTCCTCCCACTTCAGCCCGCACAGCTCGGCCGGACCCACACCCATCAGACTCAGCTGCGCCGCAGCTTCCAGGCGATGCTGACTCGCGGCCAGGTAGCCCAGGAACTGCTTCACCTCGGCCGTACTCCAGGGCTTCACCTTCTTCTGTCCCCGAACCTTCGACGGACACTTCACTGGCGCGGCGACGTTGAACTCGACCAGCCGACGCCCCGGCAACGCCGCGGCGTCGAGCGCCGACTTCAGCCGCGAGAGCGTCAGCTGCACCGTCCGCGGGGCGAGTCCGGTGCCCGTCTTGCCGCCCCGCTTCCGGCCGGACGTGAGCATCCAATCGACGAGATCCTCGACGTCCTTCGTGGACAGTCGCTGCAAGGGCAACGCCCCGTAGCGCTCGTGCACAGGCTTGAGCGCGTTCCGGTAGTTCTCGACGGTGTTGGCCTCCTTGCCGCGCGTCTCCGACCGCAGCCACTCGTCGAGGTACTCCCCCACCGTCAACTTCGACGGTGCCGCGTACACGCCGCGCCGGACCTCGTCGAGGATCTTCGAGAGCGCCTCCTCGGCTCCGCCCTTGCCGGTCTTCTTGTCGAACGTGCGGGTCACCTGCCGCCGCTTGCCGGTCGCCGGGTTCATGCCGACGTCGACGACGAACTGGTACCTGGTCTTGCCGCGCGCGGTGATCTTCTTGATCGTCGGTTGCGCCACCTACCACCCTCCTATCCTCTGCCGGGGGCCTCGTCGCCCTCGGGAGCCATCGAGCGAGCCTCTTCGTCGGCCCGCAGTGCCGCGTTGGTCAGCCGCTGCTGCTCGTGCAGCCGTTCGGGTGTCCACCATGCAGCGTTGAGCGCGGCCGCGCGGAACGTCGGAACACGCCGCATTACCTCGGCCAACTCGGCAAGGTCAGCCGGCTCTTCGAGGAACCCGGTGCCGGCAATCCATGCACGCGCTTGCCCGGCCGTGACCTCCAGTCCGGGCGGCAGCGTCACCAGCTCGTCGTCGCCGGCGTCGCCAGGAATGAGCAGATCGATCGGGTGTACGCCGAGCACGACGGCCAGGGCGAGCAGCTCGTCGACGGAGATCTCGCGCCGAGGCCGTGGCTTGTCCTCCCCCTTCGACACGCGCCGGATGCCCTCGATGTTCTCGATGGTGGAGGCGCTGATGTTCCAGCCTGCAGCGGCGCACGCGTCCACCAACTCGCGCTGCTTCATGCCTCGCGCCTCGCGGATCGCCCGGACCTGGGCGCCGACCGTTTCGCTCATCAGCCTACTAACCGTCATAAGTACGGAGACTACCGGGAATTGCACGGCGAGGGTAGACCGGGTACGCTGCCGTACAGAAGACGGGTGAATCCGTCGTAAGTACGGCAAGGAGTACCGATGGCAGCCGCCCAGCTCTCGGAGATCAAGACATGGCCGTCCACTGTGGACGTCGCGACCGCCGCATCGGCTTTGGGGATCTCGAAGTCCTACGGCTACGCGCTCGCGGCGCGCGGCGAGTTCCCGTGCCGCGTGCTCGCGGTCGGTACTCGGTATCGCGTCGTCACCGCGTCGCTGGTCGCCCTCCTCGAGGAGCCCGGCGACACGCCGCCCGCGGCCTGACGGACAGCTCCTACGGACGAGAGGCACCTCATGACGGTGTCCACAAAGGACGAGGGCCTCGGCTGCCGCGCGCAGCCGAGGCCCTCTTCGGAGGTGACGCCGGTCGCTGCCCTTGCGGTTCCCGACTTCGCCGCCAAGCGTACCGCGCGAACCCGTTGCAGCACGGGCGGTTGCCCCTGGCGTGGCGTCTGTCCGCTCCACGGTGTATCGACTGCTCGGCCGAGCGAACTCCTCGCGCGCCTCGTCCGCGAACGGCCGTACGGGCCCGGCTGGACGGTCGCCTGATGAGCTACAAGGCCGTCGCGTGGGCGCTCTACGAAGCGCCAATGCTCCTCACCGAGAAGGGCAAGCCCGACACGACCGCGCGCCTGGTGCTCGTCGCCATGGCCGAGGCCGCGCACGAGGACGGCACCAACGCGTACCCGAGCCCACTCCGGATCCACTGGGCCACCGGCCTCGACGAGCGCACGGTCAGCCGCGCGATCGCCCGGCTCGAACGCGCCGGCCTGATTCAGCAGGACGGCACCGTCCGGTCCGGCACGAAGCGCTGGACGCTCACGATCGGGCTGCGCCGCACGGACTCCTGGGAGGACTGCCAGGCCGCCGCGGAGAAGGTGCGCCGCGTCGAGTCCGACCGCCGCCAGGCTCGCCGAGTCCGCGCCTTGTCCGGGACGAAGAATCCCGGACAGCTCGCACTCGGATCGCCCAGCGAGTCGCCTACCGATCGGGACCGAGAGACGTCCGAGACGACCTATGTCCGGGACGCAGAATCCCGGCGTCCGGCACTCCGCGTCCCGGCGTCCGGGACGCAGAATCCGGATGTCCGGGACGCAACGCCCCCCGAACCAGAAGAGGAACCACCAGGGGAACCGGGGAGTGAATCCGGGGGCACGCTGCCCCCGCGCCCCCTGCGACGAGATGACCCTTCGGGCCATCTCAACGATCAGGCGAGCAAACCTCCAGTGCCGCCCGCTGACCAACCCCCGACCCCACGCAACGCACCACACGCGCGCGAGGGCCGACGACGCGCACTGTCCACATGCGAAACCCACGATCGCTACCTCGAGGCAGACGGCTCCTGCCTCGCATGCAAGGAGGCGTCATGAGCGGCCACCTCGACCGCTACGGCGAGCACCAGGACGACGACGTCGACACCACCCAGGCCGCCCACCACGAGTGCAACGACGGCTGGCTCGACGCTGACGGCGCCGTTCCCTGCCTCACGTGCCGACCGCACCTCGCGCCGCCCGCGCGCACACCGCGGCCCGCCCCCGAGGTCGCCGAGGCCGGCGCCGCCGCCGTCCGCGCCGTCCTCGACGCCCGCCCCGGCCGTCGCCGCCTCGCGGCTGACAGGCGCGCCAGCTTCCAGACTGCCCGGAACGCGGGGCTGGCGCGGCGCCACGCGTCCAAACTGGAGCACCTGCAGGCGCAGACCCTCACCGTGCCCGCCGAAGCACTCACAGAGGCGCTCAGCGCCGCGCGCTGCCCCACCTGCCAGCACCCCGCCGCGGTCAAAATCCGGCTCGACGTCGCCGCCCGCCTCGCCTGGCAGGCCGTCACGACGCACACCAAGGACTGCTCCGCTGCCCAACCCATGCACACCTGCGCACCTGAACAGGTAACGCCAACCCAAGGAGGCCAACCGTGAGCCGACCCGACGCCGCCGAACAGATCGAGGTCGCCCGCCGCCGGAGCCAGGCCATCGCGCTGCGGTCCCAGGGCCGTACGTGGGCCGCCATCGCCGACGAACTCGGCTACTCCGACAAGGGCGCCGCCTGCAAGGACGTGACGCGGGCTCTCGATGCGGAACGGCGCGAGCTGGCCGAGACGGCTGATCTCCACCGCGCCGAGCAGGTCGAGCTGCTCGACGAGCTGACGCGCCGCGCGTTCGAGATCTTGGACAAGGACCACCTGACCGTCTCGCACGGCCGCGTGGTGCGCCTCGGCCAGCCGTACGTCACCGAGCAGGGCATCGCCGAGATCGACCAGAACGCCGGCGCCCCGGTCCTCGACGACGGCCCCAAGCTCGCCGCGATCGACCGCCTGCTCCGGATCGCCGAGCGGCGCGCGAAGCTCCTCGGCCTGGACCTCCCGGTGAAGCAGGCGATCGAGCACACGGGGTCCGTGAACTACCTGATCAACGGCGTCGATGTCAGCCGGCTCACGTGACGCCGCATCAAGTGAAGCCGCCGCAACCAGCCGAAACACAAGGCCCCTCACGGGTTTCTCACGGGAAGGCACACCGATGACACACCACCTGCGACGGCCCCGACCGGTCGTCGCGCTCCGCCGCCCGCCGGCCATGCAGCGGGTGCGCGAGCAGCTCAGCGCCAAGGCCACCCCGCGCCGCTGGTTCTCGATCAAGAACGCGGGCGGCAGCACCGCCGAGGTCTACATCTACGACGAGATCGGCTGGTACGGCGTGACCGCCGCGGACTTCACCGCCGAGCTCAACGCGCTCGGCACGATCTCGAAGATCAACCTTCACGTGTCCTCCCCCGGCGGCGACGTCTTCGATTCGGTGGCGATCTACAACAGCCTCCGCCGCCACCCGGCCACCGTCACGACCTATGTGGACGGTCTCGCCGCTTCGGCCGCCTCGTACATCGCGATGGCCGGCGACAAGGTCCTCATCGAGCCGAACGCGACGTTCATGATCCACGAGGCCAGCGGCATCTGCCTGGGCAATGCGGCGGACATGCGCGAGACCGCGACCCTCCTCGACCGGGTGTCCGACACCATCGCCGGGATCTACGCGGCCGCCGCGGGCGGCACCGCGGCCCAGTGGCGCGCCGCGATGAAGAAGGAAACCTGGTACACCGCCGAGGAATCCGTGGCCGCCGGGCTGGCCGACGCCGTGCTCGACGAGGCCACGCCTCGCGGCAACGGCAACACCCAGCTGCAGGAGTTCGCCGCCCGGCTGGAGTGGCAGAAGCTCACGGCCGGCCTGCACCAGCCCACCACCGACGACCTACTCAAGAAGCTCGCCGCCACCGGCGTGCCCCGGAAAGGAAAGTGATCATGCCCATCACCGAACTCGACATCGAGACCGCGCTGCTCGAGGTTGACGAGGCCGCCGCCGACGTGGCCGCGGCCGAGCATCTGCCCATGGGCCCGGCCGCCGGACAGGCGTGGGCCAGCGCCCAGGGCCGTCTCCGCCACGCCACCACCACGCACGCCCGGCTCGTCGAGCAGCGCGCGGAGGAGCTGGCCGCACAGGAGCGGTTCGCCGCCGCCGAGGCCGCGGCCGCCAAACGCCTCACCGCGATGGGGAAGGAGCTGGACGCCAGCCGCGACAAGCTGGCCAAGGCGTTCGCGGCCGCCCAGGCTGGCCTCGTCGCCATGCTCGACGCCGCGCACGAGCACAACGACCTCCGCAAGGCCGCCGCCCGGGAGCTGTTCGCGGCCGGCCTGGGCGTGGCGGACGGCGACAACGACCACGAGAGCTGCGCGACGCAGCATGGGCAGCTTCGCGTCCGGGGCGCGTGGTGGCTCGACGTGGACCCGGCGCGGCTGCTGGCGCTGCTGACCGCGCGGGTGTCGGTGACGCGCGTCGGCGCGCCGGTCGGCGGCGCGGCGGTCGAGCTGCGGCGCATGGTCACGGTGCTCGGCCTGGCCAACCGGCAGGATCTCCGCCTCGAGGAGATTCCGCTGCCGGACAGCGTCGTCGCGCCGACGCAGCTGCCGCGCGCCGCCGAGGTGGTCGAGCGGCGCCCCGTTGGCGCATCTGACTGGGACCGGCGCCAGTTCGAGCACCGCCAGCGCGAGGACGACGACCTGCGTCGCCTGATGAACCAGGAGAGCCGATCGTGACGACGACGCTCGATCTCACCGAGTTCCGCGGCTGGCCGGCCGCGGACCGAGCGGCGTTCTGCCGCGCCTTCGTCAAGGCGACCGGCCAGTACCGCGGTGGCATCGCGTCGGTGATCGACCAGGTCATCGGCGCGTTGAGCCCGGCGACGGCGAACACCGTGGAGATCGACACGTCCGGCGTGCAGGCGCGCAACGCCGCGTCCGCGTGCGCGGTCCTGCTCAACTTCGGCGGCATCTCGCCGGGCCCCGCGCAGCCACTGCCGGCGTTCCGGACGTTCGTGAAGACGCTGCTTGCCGCCGACGTGGCGGTCTCCGCGGCGTACAAGGCGGCGGGCTACCCGACGCCGTGATCCGGGTGGCGGCGGAGGCATTCCGCGCCGGGCCCGCCGCCACCCAACGCTGTGAGAAACCCGTGAGACGGGACAAAAACCACCAGGTCAGCAGCCGCGCCGCACGGCCTCACTTGACCACCGAAGAAGGGCGGACGGCGTGAGCAACGACGTGCGAATCCAAGTCCACTGGGACGACAAGGACGGCGACCGGTTCGCCAAGTCCACAAAGGACAAGGCGAAGCGGGCCGGTGAACAGGCGGGCACCGAGTTCGAGGGCACGTTCAAGGGCAAGCTCGGCCCCGCGGGCGAGAAGGCCGGCCAGGCCGCGGGCGACGGCCTGGAGAAAGGCCTGCGCGACAAGAGCCGCCGGGCCGGAAAGTCCGTTGAGGACGAGATGGGGCGGGTGGCGAAGCGGTCGAACAACGCGTTCGACGCCGCCAAGTTCACGGCCCTCTCCGTGGGGCTCCCCGCTGCGGCCGGGGCCGGTGCTGCAGGCGCGGGGGTTGCGCTGGCCGCCGTGCCGCTCCTGTTCGCCGGCGTCGGCGCGGCCGCGCTGAAGGGCAACGCGCAGGTCGAGGGCTCGTTCATGGCGCTGAAGAACCGCGTCGTCGGCGACACGCAGGCGATGGCCGACGTGCTGGCCGGGCCGGTATCCGGTGCGGCTGACCAGCTTGGCGCGTCGTTCAACCGGCTGCGGCCGCAGATCCAGTCCGCGATGGCCGGCTCGGCGCCTGCCGTGCACGAGCTGACCGGGGCCGTCACCGACTTCGCGGAGAACGCCATGCCCGGCATGGTCACCGCGGTCAAGTCCTCCGAGCCCGCGCTGCGCGGGCTGCACTCGTTCTCCTCGCAGGCGGGCAAGGGGCTCGGCGACTTCTTCACCAACGTGTCGGCCGGGTCGGAGGGCGCCGGGCAGGGCCTCATGATCCTCGGCGGCACCGTTGGCAAGCTGGAGGGCCGCCTCGGCACGCTGTTCGCGAACCTCGCGAACGGCAGCGCCGGGCCGCTGCGGTCGCTCGACGTGGTCGTGGACCAGGTGACCGGCAGCCTGGTCGACCTCACCGCCCAGGGCTCCGGTGCGATGGGGTTCCTGCAGGGCTTCACCTCCGCCGGGTCCGGCCTCGCGACCGTCCTGCGCGGAGTCTCGTCGCTGGTGTCGACGCTGCCTCCCGGCGTCACGCAGTTCGCCGGCACGCTCGGGGCGACGTCGATGGTCGCGTCGAAGTTCGGGCTGGACGCCGGCGCCGCGTTCGAAGGGCTCGGCGGGAAGATCAAGGCTGCCGAGGGCGTCGGCGGCAAGCTCAAGACCACGATCATGGGCCTCGCCGAAGGCGGACTCAACCCGGCGACGCTCGCCGTCGGCGCGCTCGGCCTGGGCCTCAGCGTCCTCGGCCACGAGCAGGAAGTCGCCGCGCGGTACGCCGCGGAGCACGCCGCCGGAGTGCAGCGCCTCACGGCCGCGATCCGCGAAGACGGCGGCGTCCTGGGTGAGCACACCAAGCAGGCCAACATCGACGCCCTCACAACGAAGAACGCGGCCGCGAACCTCGCCAGCTTCGGCCGGAACATGGGCGACGCAAAGCTCGCGATCGAGGGCAACACCGACGCCTACGACCGGCTCAACTACTCGGCCCGCGCCCGGCTCGACCAGATCGCCAAGTCCGTCTACCTCACCGACCAGGACCGCAACGCCCTGAAGGACTTCGGTAGCCAGGCCCTGGCCACCGGCAAGAACTACGACGAGATGAGCCAGGCCGGCGGCCGCGGTGCCGAGGTCGCGGCCATGCTCGGCGACGCCACGAAAAACGGCGTCGCGGCGGTGATCAACGCCAATGGCGCGATCGGCGCGCAGATCCAGCAGCAGAAGGCCGCCTACGAGTCCTACCTGCAGTCCGAGGGCGCGCTGACCGGGCTGGCTGAGGCGCAGATCAAGGCTCGCGACGCGACCGCCGAGCACACCCAGTCGATCTACGAGCAGGTCAACGCGTCCCTCGGGTTGCGTGGCGCGCAGATGAACACGAAGCAGGCGCTCGACGACTACAACACCGCCCTCAAGAGCGGCAAGGAGGACGACAAGGCCGCGGCGCTGTTCCGGCTGGAGCAGGCGTGGCAGGCCGAGCTCTCCGCGGTCGAGAAGAACACGGAGGCGCACTCGCAGGCGGCGACGCCGGAGGGCAAGCACGCCGAGGGGATGGCCGCCATGAACTCGCGGGCGGTCGAGCTGGCCAACACCTTCCGCGGCACGCTGCCGGCGTCGCTGGCGGAGACGATCGGGCGGATGAGCGCGACCGAGGCCAAGGCCGCGGGCGTCACGGTCGCGATCGACGGGACGGGGAACGCCGTGTACCGGCTGCCGAACGGGAAGTTCGTCAGCATCTCGACCGACGCGGGCCGGGCCGCTGCTCAGATCGAGTACGTGCAGCAGCAGATCAACGCCCTGCACAGCAAAACGGTCAGGATCACCGTGGAAACGGCCTACGGCACCAGCGGCAAGGGCGCCAGCATCACCGGTCCGTACGTCGCCCGCGCCAAGGGCGGCATGGTCGGTTACGCAGGGGGCGGCCAGATCATGTCCGTGCCCCGCTTCGCTGGCGGTGGCTTCCGCGCCTTGGACGTGACCGCGGGCGGCCTGATGCAGGGCGCCGGTACCGGGACGTCCGACAGCCTCCTAGCGATGTCGTCGGCGGGCCTGTTCCGCGGCTCGGCGGGCGAGTTCGTCGTCCGGGCCAGCCAGACCCGGAAGTTTCGGCCGCTGCTGGAAGACCTCAACAACGGCGTGAACGGCTTCGCCGGCAGCGGGATGGCGACCGGCAGCGCCGGTTTCTCGTCCGCGTGGGGCCCGACGTCGAGCGCCGCGCCACCTGCGGTACCCAGCGGTCCGGCCTCGGCCACGACGTCCAAGGTCGAAATCACGCTGAACATCACCGGCGGGGACCGCGATATGCAGGAGATGATCCGTAAGTGGGTTCGGGTCGACGGTGGCGGCAACGTCCAGGTCGCGTTCGGGAGGTGACCATGCGCAGCTACAAGATCGACCCCGAGTGCATTCTCGCCCCTGACTCGCCAGCGCACGCGACGGCCGTGGAGGAGTTCCGCAGCACCTACGGAGTCCATCCGGACGAGGCGTTCGGCGCCGACGGGTACGTCCTGGCCATCACCGCCGGACGGCTGATACTCGGTCTCACCGACGCTGGTCTCGCGCGCGTGCGAGACGAACTTGCGCCGAACCGCACGCTCTACCTCGCGTGGCTGGACCAGGCACAGGCGTACACGAAGGACACCCTGAGCGGCTAGTCGGTGGGGGCCCGGCCGGGCGCGGGACTCGGGGGTGTCTCCGCGCCGGCCGGGCTGCTCGTGGTGGTGGCGCGTTCCCGCTGCCGGATCAGGGCCGCGTGCTCCCGAGCCATCGCTCGTGCGGCGGTGTCGAGTCCCTCGGCGCCTTTCCCAGACACGGCCATCAGCGGCCAGCCGGGCACGAGTGGGTGCGCTTGAGGTTCAGGTTCAGGAGGCTGCCGCAGTCCCTGCACGTGAACCTCAGCGGAAGCGGCGGGCCGGCCGGGGGAGCCGGACGCGTGAACCCCGGAGCGCCCCTCAGCCAAGCGTTGAACAAGGTGAGCGGGCTGACCCCGTTCTCGTCGTCCGCGTTGTGTCGTCGCCGGTTCCGCTTCGGTGCGCGCGCCGTCACCGCGGCCCCCGGCGATGTGCACGCTCAGCGAGGGCCTGCAGCTCCTCCACGTCGAGCAACGTCTGCAGCGCGTTGACGCTCACCTGGACGCTGCCGTTGCCCTGCCGGTCGAGCACCGCCGAGGGGCCGTCGCCGATGGCGAGCACGCCGACAAGCCGCCCGTTCTGGTCGGTAGTGACACCGGTGGTCACCGCCACCTGCGTGCCGGTTGTGTCGACCGTCCACACCACGCGTTCGCGTTGCCATCCCCGAGAAGCCATACCCCGATCGTCGTGCGGAAACTACGCGGAGTGAAGGGGTTGTGCGATGCGCATGGTGATGCGCATCAGCTCGCGTCAGCCAGCTCCCGGCGGCGCGCGGCCCACTCGGACGTCGTCCACTCGGGCGGCATCTCGGCCAGGCAGTCACGCGCGGCCTGGCGGGCGCCGGACTCGTCGCCGAGGGCGCGCAGCACGAACGCGCGCTGGCCGAGGAAGAACGCCGGCGTGTACCAGTAGCCGGACGGTGGCAACTCGTCCGCGGGCGGCAGCTTGTCGACCATGCCGTCTGCCTCGGTGAGCAGCCGCACAGCGTCGGCCCGCTCGTCGTTGCGGGCGAGGACCTCGGCGCGCTGGTACGTCTCGTACGTGCGGAGCCCGATGTGGACGCGGGTGTCCCGCCGGGCGGCCTCCGACAGCGCGTCGGCGGTGCTCAGGTCGTGGCGCCGGATCGCCCCGTACGCAGAGAACGACAGCGCCGTGGACAGCCGCAGCGGGTCGTCAGCCTCCATTCCGAGCACGGCGGCGCGGTCGAGGTGCTGCCGCGCCTGCTCCCACCGTTGCCCGGGAATGGCCAGCCACCCGCGATACTGCTCCAATTCGGACAGGAGCCCGACCGCGACCGGCCGCATCGCCGAGCGTGCCTCGGCGGCGAACTGGCGGGCGAGCTCGCGCTGAGCATCGACCATCGGGATCACGTGCGCCGAGCTGGTCTCGTCCTCCAGGCGGCGGACAGCGGTGAGCACGCCAGCGAGCGAGTCAAGTGCGGCCGCGTCGACTCGCCGCGGGTGGTCGGCGGCGTCGGCCAGGCGCTCCTCCTCGGCCGGGCTCAGCGTCTCGGTGCCGAGCGACGGCCACAGCTCGAGCAACCGGCCGCCTGCGGCGAGGAGGTCGTCGAGCCGTGCGGCGGTGCGTTCGTCGGGACGCTGCAGGCCGGCTTCGTAGCGGGACAGCGCGGACTGCGAGATGGGGACGGCGCGCGCGAGCTTGCGCTGCGACAGCCCAGCCGCCTCTCGTAGGCGGAGCAGGGCGGCGCCGAAGGACTCGGCCATCGGACCCTCATTCGCGGAGGCTCTTCGCGTGGCCCCCGGTGATCAGCCGGGGGCGCTCCCTCCGCGAAGAGGTGAAACCAGCCTACCGGCGCGACAGCACCCGCGGCACAACCAGCCCGCCGACCAAGCCGACCACGCTGAACGCGAGGAGTCCGAAGCTCCAGGTCTGGCGGGTGGACTGGGCGTCTGGGCAGGCGAGGGAGATCGGGTGGGCGTTGAACGCGGTCCCGCAGTTCACCTCGAGGCCTTGGCCGGCGTCGAACGTGATCTTGACCGGCACGACGAGCAGGAGCAGGAGCGCGACCAGACCGAGGAGCGCGGACGCGGCGACGACCACAAGGCGGGCGAGACGGTTCATGTCCCCCGGGTCGTCCCGATCATCACGCGCGTTACAGGCCAGGCGGCCGGGCAGTGGTTGCGGCACCACCCGGCCGGCCAGGGTCACTGGTCCCACAGCCGCCGCTCGATCTCGCGCAGCAGCTCGTCGTCGCCGGGCTGAGGGGCGTAGAGGTGCAAGTGCTTCTCGATCAGGTCGATGGCGCAGGGCTTGGCAGCCTGCTCGGGGAGCTCCAGCTTCAGCTCCTCGAAGGTCGCGTAGAGGGCTTCCTCGAACTCGTCGCCGTTGCTGACCAGGGACAGGCCGCGCAGCTGGAACTCCAGCGCGACGACCGTCGCGCGGGCGACGAGCCGGTCGAGCAGGCTCGCAGTGGTCGTGCGGGGCGCCGGCTTGGCCTCGGCCAGGTCGGTCAGCTCGCGGCTGATCAGCTCGTCGTCGGCCAGCTGCGCGACGAACGCGTCGACGTCGATAGGCTCGGTCATGGGTCGGACCTCGATTCCGATCAAGGCCCTCGGCTGGTGTTCGCAGCACCGGTCGAGGGCCGCCTTGCGTTGGTACGTGCTCCCCGCTCGGTCATGAGCCGTCGGCGCCTGCGCGCTGCGGGGGGCGGACGAATTAGGCGACGATGAACTCGAAGCCAGCGAACTCGTCGCCGTCGAGCTGGAAGCGGCGGGGCTGGAGCGGCCTGTAGGCGGCCCAGAGGTCCCACAGCGACTGCTCGGCCGTGGCCACCGTCTCGGCGCGCGTCATCCCGGCGTAGACGGTGGTATCGGTCGCCAGGTCGAACTCAGCCATGTCGATCAGGCGGTGAAGCTCCTGGGCGGTCTTCCCGGCGAGACGCTCGGCGGGGTACAGCTGGGCGGCGGTGGGCATCGGAGTTCCCTTCTGGTGGTGGTTCAGGCGGCGGCGAGCAGCTGCGCGGCCGCGACGTGGTAGCACTTCCTGCCGTTCTCCGCGGCCTTGCAGGTGCAGGACGCAGTGGTGGCGTTGACCTCGTAGCGGCGGATCCCGTTCGACGCGACGACCTCGAAGGTGTGGCGCGACGTGCGGGCGACGCCGCCGTCTTCGAGGAGCTGGGTGACCTTCTCGACCTGGGCGGCCGAGTAGTTCGCCAGCACCAGGCGGGCGGCCTCTTCGCGGGCGCAGTGGCGTCCGTAGCCGCGGGCGATCGACTCGGCCGAGCGGAGAACTCGCTTGCAGCGCTTGCACTTCGCGGTGGTGGCCATCGGTCGCTCCCTTGGTTTTCGGATATACGAAAACTAGCAGAGCTCCGATCAAGATCACAACAGTTTTCGTGCATCCGAAAACTACGGTAAGGTCTCGGCCATGACGGAGACCGAGAAGCGAAGGCCCGGCAGGCCGGCCACGGGCGAGACCACCCGGCACAGCGTGAAGATGCCCGACAACCGATGGGACGCCCTCGGCGAGAAGGCCGGCGAGGCCGGATCCGACCGGTCCAAGGTGCTCAACGAGCTCGCGGCCTGGTACGTGCGCGAGCCGGAGGCAAAGCTGCCGAAGCGTCCGGAGTGACGGAGGCGCTCACGTCTCACGAACGTCTCACGGAACTCAACGGACCAGCTGGAAGCCAAGGCCCTGACCTGGGCGTACGATCGGAACGCGACTGACTGATTGGAACCTATGGACCCCCCGGACGGTTTCCCCTCCTCTGGGGGTCAAGGGGTCGCAGGTTCAAATCCTGTCAGCCCGACGGACAAGCCACGTCTACGCAGGTAGACGTGGCTTTCGTCGTATCCGGGGATGCTTCGGACGCCAAGAACCCCGGGGCATGCCACATACGTGTCACACAACCCGGGGTTCCGGATCAGGCGGCCATCCCTGCCAGCGCGGCGGTTCGCCGGGCGTCGAGCACGTCGGCCACCTCATCGAGGCGGTCCGGGAACAGGTGCCCGTAGATGTTGAGCGTCATCGCGGCGTCGGAGTGCCCAAGCATCTGCTGAATGACCTTCACGTCGGCGCCGGCCGCGATCGCGAGGGACGCGGCGGTGTGCCGCAGCTTGTGCGGCGTCAGCCCGGCGACGTCGAGCCCGGCCGCCTGCACCGCCGGGTTGAACTCACGCGTCCGCCAGTTGTGCGAGCGCAGCGAGCCACCTCGCGCAGTAGTGAAGACGAGCGCGTCGTCCGGCCGGCCACCGATCACCCGGCGCAGCTCCGATACCAGTGACGCCGGGATGGAGACCGTCCGCCGCTTGCCGTTCTTCGGCAGTCCCTCGTGCTGCACTCCCCCGACCTCGAAGAACGTCGACACCACGCGGATACGCCGCTTCGCGAGGTCGACCCGTCCCACGCGCAGCGCGGCGGCCTCTCCCCACCGGAGACCGGTGTACGCGAGGAGAAGGATCAGGGCCTTGTTCGCCTCAGCCGAAGCCGTCGGCCGGTCGTACTTGGTCCTCAGCCTCCCGGACGCCTCTGCCAGCATTTCGACCTGCTCGTACGTCAGGTACACATGCTCGGCCTCCGGCCGGATCGGCAGGGTCACCCCGCGAGCCGGGTTGTTCGAGATCCGCGTCGGGACGCACCACTCCAGGACCATCGCGAGCACCCGGTAGGCGTGGCGAGCCTGGGACGGCCCCAGTCCGCTACCTCCGTCACCCTTCGACCGGAGCAGCTCGGCCACCCAGAGCGCGATGTCCTCGCGTCCGACGGCGGTCAACGGCAAGTCGCCCCACCTCACCAGCACGTGGTTGTCGAGCAAGCCACGGTACTTCCACCACGTCGACTTCTTGAGGTCGTGCCGTGTGGTGAGCCACTTCTCCGCCATCTCTCCCACCGTCACCTTGGCGTGGTCAGGGTCGATGTAGGTGCCGGCCGCCAGCGATGCCGTCAGCTCGGCTTGGCGTTCCTCCGCTTTGGCCTTGTTCGGCGCGACCTCCGAGCGCAGCTTCCCGGCGCGGTCGTAGTAGCGGACGAGCCACCGCGCAGGCGGAGTGCGCCCCTTTGCTTTGGCCGCTTTGACCGAGTCGGCAAACCCCTTGGTCTTGCTGCGGTCATACACCCACACGCGCGCCATCAGCAGGCCGCCTGTCCGTCGATCCAGGTGTCGACGTCGGACGGTCGATAGCGGACGTACTTGCCGACGCGGAACCCGGCGGGGCCTTTGCCGGTCTTGCGCCACTGGTACAGCGTGTTCACGGGGACTTGGAGGTAGGCGGACAGGTCTTCGATGCTGAGTAGACGGTCATTCATGGCGGTTTTCCCTGCTGTATTTGTGTTTGCGGTCGTCTCGGATGCGTTCGGCGATGCCGGCGGCGAGTTCGCGTTCGGCGTCGTCGCGGTATCCGGCGCCGTCGAAGCGCCAGTTGTTGACCACGGCGATGGAGTCGACCTGTTCGGTGAGCCCGAGGCGTTCGAGCGTTTCGGCCAGGCGGAAGGCCCGGCGGTCGCCGCGGATGGCCTTGAACGTGGTCGAGTAAGCGAGGGATTTGGTGAGGAAGTGGCCGCGGAAGGCGAGCATGTGCGCCCACCGGCGCAGCTTCAGGTCCTCATAGGCCGGTAGCTCCCCGAGGTCCCAGGCGGTTTGGATGATCCGCCGGTGGTGCTCGGTGACCTTCAGGTGATCGATGTCCAGTTGGGACCGGATGGGCCGGTCGGCGGCTTCGCTCTTGCCGGTGCCTTTGGTGGCGTACTTGGCGATGTAGGCCGCGAGCCGGGCTTCGGAGATCTGGCCGTTCTCGTCTTCCAGCTCAGCCGATCCGGCGGGTTCGATCCGGCGGACGTCGACCTGCGTGCCCCATGTCAGCGGGAGCTCGGTGCCGTCCGGGTAGCAGGTGCGGACGAGGACGGCCCCAGCAGCGGCGTAGACGGCGTCTTCGAGCAAGCCGGGATGCGCCCACCGGGGAGCCGGTGACGTGGCGCCGTCCGGGCCGTCAAGCCGCACCACGGCGTGGAAGTGCACGAGGCCGCGCCGCTGGTATTCGGCGACCTTGCCGTAGGAGAGGCGGGCTTGTTCGGTGAACTCGCGGGCCTTGAGCCCGGCCCGTTTGGCGATCTCCCGGCGCAGCCGCATCGTGAACCGCTGCCACAGCACACCGGCGTGCGCCTGCCAGAGCACCGACCCGGTGTAGTCATACGTCGTGGGGTCGAGCGGGCCACCGAGGCGGGTGTCGTCGTCGTGGTGGTACTCCCCGCACCCGCACGGCCGGCGCTTCCCGGTCTTCGTGAGGTGGGCGGTGTGGACCGGGCCGAACGAGGGGGCGGTGAGGGTAACGAACGCGCGCGGCCGGTCGGTGACCGAGGCGGGGATGCCTTTGTGGCCGCCGGTGAGGCCGGCGCGGATGAGGTGGAAGGCGTCGGCGGCGTAGCGGTCGGAGCAGGCCGGGCAGACCGCGGAGCGGCGGTTGCCGCAGGGGGCGAAGATGTCGCCGCCGTGGTGGTGCAGCACGCGGCCGGTGGTGTCGTCCTGAAGCTGGTGGGCGCCGGAGAGACGGATGGGGCGGGCGCAGCCGTTGACGGCGCGGACCTTGATGCGCCAGTCCTGGTAGTCGAGGGCCTGGACGCGAGCGGTGAGGCGGTCGTCCAACGTCAGCATGTCGGAGCCTTTCGGTCGGGCGGGCAGGAAGAACGGCGCGGGAGCCAGGCCGGAGAGTGGCCGGGCTCCCGCGCCGCGGCGGGACGTGCGTCGGCGAGGTCAGGTGGTGGTGAGCTCGTGGAGGATCTGCGCGGCCATCGGTTCGGGGACGCGGACGACGCGGCGGATCTCCTCGATCGTCAGCTCCCGGCCTTCGTTGCGCGCGGTTTCGGCGGCGGTGTGGATTCGACTGGTCAGCTCCGCGGGGAGCTTGAGCCGGGGCCGGGCTGCAGCGACCACCCCGGCCGGTTCCGGATGGGGCGTGGTGTCGGTGCGAGAGGCGGCCGCGGTAACCGGCTCCGACTCCGACTCAGATCCCGGTTCTGAGGTTGCGGGAGCCGGAGCGCGGCGCATGAGCAGCTTCACGACGACCAGGAACCCCAGGGCCGGCATCGCGGCCACGAGCCACCCGGCCGGGGTGGGTTCGGCGAGCGCGACCTGAGCAGCCATCTGCACCCCGAACCCGGCCACCAGCACCGCCACCGGAAAGGTGAGCTTGCGGGGTCCTCCGGCGCGGTGGTCGCGTTGGATCTCGAACCCGGCCACGATCACGATGCCCTCGATCACGACCGCGTCGGCCCAGGCGATCCAGCCCAGCTGTCCGTGGTGGACGGCCCAGTCGTGGGTGTGGGTGAACCCGGCCGCCGCGCCGATCGTGCCGAGAACCACGGCGACCAGGACCCGGATGGTGTCCACCAGCCGACGAGTCCGATTAGTACTGTCTGTAGTGGACATGTGAGCCTCCTTGCAGGGCTAGGGTTCGGGGAACATCGCACCGTCGAGGGCGAGCCCCGCCAGGCGCCGGAACTCGGCTGACTCCTCTTCGTGGATGCTGGCGATTTCGTCGGCCAGTTCCGAAAGGCGCAGGAAAGTCGCGTGTCCGCGATCGTCGGCGTCCTGGCCCGTGCGGCAGACGTCGAAGAATTCCGCCTGGAGCCGCTGAAGCTTGCGCATGTTCGCGTCCGTGTCGTTCACGAGGTGCCTCCAAACGGCGTAAGGTTGGACCAGTGTTGGAGCTTGTCCCGTCCGCGGTGGGTCAGGCGCAGCGGGAGGACGGGTTTGCGGACGACACCGTGTAGGCACGAGATCGTCTCTCGGGCCGGGCTGCGTTCGACGTAGCCGACGGACATCAGGTGCACGACGATGTCTTCTTCGCCGGCGAACCGGCAGTGCCCGTCCGGGTCGATGACCATGACGCGGTCGGTGTCGTCCAGGAGCCCGAATTTGCCGTCCCGGACGTCGGCGAGCACGTCTTTGGCCACCAGCGGGTTGCTCGGCGACCCGGTGGTCTTGCGCCGTCCGCGGGCGGGTGGACAGACCCGGCCGGCCACCGGTGCCGGGGCCGGGGTGGGGGTGCCGAACAGGCCGAGCTGTCTGGGATCGGTGCGGCGGGTCATCGGATGCGCTCCCGTCCGATGTCGCCGAACTCGCGGTGACGGAACTCGCCGACCGCCAGCACCATCCCGAGCCCGACGCAGCCGATCACCGCGGCCACGATCCAGAACAGCACCGACCAGCCCTGAGCGAGGTAGATCAGCCAGAGTACGAGGCCGGCCGGGACGCCGTACTTGATGTAGAGCCAGGCCCGCCACATGAAGAATCCGAGACGCCACATGGCGCATCTCCTTTGATTACGCGCCTACACGGCGCACCTTGTCGAGTACTTCCTGGATCAGCCCGAAGGCGTCGAGTGCTGCGCCGTACTCCGGGTCGTCGACCGGTCCGACATCGTCGACTCGCCCGAGGCGATGTTCGACGTCCACTCGGACCCAGTCGCACCAACCGGCTGCCTCCGACAGCGCGCGTCCCAAGTGAGACACCACGCGTGCATGCGAGTTCTCCCGGTGGCTCATGGTCATTCCTCACCGGAAGGCCGGTGGTGGGGGCAGAAGACGAGCTGTTCACTGGTGCAGTGCCAGCCGGGTTCGCTGCGCAGGTAGTCCCGCAGCTCCTCCCACGAGCGGTACAGGCCCGGCGGTGGCAGATCCGGCGTGGTGCCGCAGAAGACGCAGTGCGCGGACCACAGGAGATCGACCCGGACGATGTCCGCGTCGGCGTGGCGGTTGCGGGCCAGCCAGGCGCGGGCGGCGTCTTCGGTCGGGTAGACAGCTTCGATGTAGTCGATGACGGTGCCGATCAGGTTCTCGCTGTAGGAGACGACGAACCAGGCCGGGCCGGGCCGGGTCAGCGGGTAGGCGACGGTGGTGGTCATTCCGTCGCCCCCGCCGGCCGGTGGTGCGGGCAGAACACCAGCTGCTCACTAGTGCTGCGCCAGCCGGGTTCCTGCGCGAGGTACTGCACCAGCTCGGCCCAGTCGACGAACCGCATACGCTCGTGGTCGGGATATTCGCCGCACACCACGCAGCGGGCGTAGTAGGCCACGCCGTACTCGGTGATGAACACCACGTCCCCGGCTCCCCGCAGCACGCTCGCCCAGGTTTCGGCGTCCTCGCGGGAGGAGTAGACCCGGGCACTGAGCCGCTGCAGGCGACCGCGGGCGGTCAGCTTTTCCACGACGAAGTGCGGGGCGTGCACCACCGCGGGGTAGTTGACCTGGCTCATGGTCAGTCCTCACTGTCGGGTCGGTGCTGGGGACAGAAGACGAGCTGTTCGGTGGTGCAGCTCCACCCCGGTGACGCCGCGACCACCAGCACGAGCACCAGCCAGTCAGCGAAGATCCATTCACCCGACTCCACGAAGTCGCCGCACACCCCGCAGCGGGCGTAGTAGGCGACGTCGTAAGTGACGATGCGAGCGCCGAAATCCCCGGGCAGCGGCAGGTATTCCACCGCGCGCTGCGCATCAGCGAGGGAGCGGTAAAGCCGTTGATTGGTCTGCTCCGGCCAGCCCCGTCGGTCCCTGATGAGCACTTCATAGTGCGGGGCGTGCACGACGGCCGGGTAGTTCGTCGTAATCATCACGCCACCACCGACAGCCCAGCGGTCGGCCGGTTGGAGCGGATGAACGCGATCAGTTCGTCGATCTCGCGGTCATCGACGTAGGCGGCGCGGACGCGCTGCGGGACCCGAGTGCGCTGCCGGATCACGTAGCCGATGCCCGCGGTGTCCGGGACGTTCGGGATCTCATCGGCCAGCGCGCCGCGCAGCCGGGCGCCTTCCCCGAGGACCATGTCCACGTGCGACTGTGCGGTGACGCGCAGGCACACCCGGGTCGGGAACAGGTCCCGGACCGGGACGACATCCTTGCTGGGTTCCTGCACCAGCGCGGTCATGAAATGTCCGGTCGCGCGGCCCTGGGAACCGACGATGGCCAGCAGTTTGCGCAGGGTGCGGGCGATCGCGCCGTCGCCGTAGGCCAGCAGCGCGCCGATCTCGTCGATGATCAGCAGGTTCAGCGGCGTCTCGGCCGACACCTCGATCTTGCGGCGGCCGGTGCGAGCGAAGTGCTGCTGCACCTCACGCAGATCGGCGACGTACTCCGCCACCAGGTCCGCGCACGCTTCCTCGGTGTCGCCGTAGCGGTAGGCCACATCGGCGTCGCCGAACTTGCGGAACTCGAGTTGCTTCGGGTCGCACACCCACAGCCGGACCAGCCCGTCCCGGATCAGCGGCGCCAGGCCGCGCAGCTCCGACAGGACGACCGAGTTCTTGCCTGCGCCGGTCGCGCCGGCCACGAGCAGGTGATCGCGGATCCGCAGCCGCCAGTCCGTGCCGTACTCGGTGTCGCCGACGTAGATGTCATCCAGGTCGACCGCGTCCGGCTCCGCCGGCATCTCCGGGGCCGGGATGGTCTCGGTGAACGGCTCCGAGCGTTCGATGATCAGCGCGACGTAGCCGGGCTTCGGGTGCTCGAACGCGATCCGCTGCACCCTCAGCGTGTCGGCGAGCCGGTCCAGGTTGTCCTCGATCGAGCGGCGTCCCTGCCCACGTGCCAGGGCGAGGGTGACGACGTCGACGGACGGGGAGTAGGACCGCAGCCGGGTGATCCGCGGGAACAGGTCCTCGCCGGTCTTGCGGTCGGTGACGTACATGTCGCACGCCCGCAGCGCCCGGGTGAACCGCGGCCCCAGATACACCGACCAGCGGCGCCGCCAGGCCCGCAGCCGCGGAGCGGCGTAGTGGTCGAAGGTGTCCGGGTGCGCCCGGTACCAGCACGTCAACGCGCCGACCGTGCCGCCGGCGAGCCCGCCCGTGGCGCTCCAGCCCAGCTCCAGCCCGGACCCCAGCACGGCGGCCGGGCCGACGGTGGCGCCGGGGTGGCGCAGCAACCACTTCAGGGCCTTCACTTCAGTCCCGACCGTGCGGGACGACTTGGGGGTATTCATCGTGTGGTGGTCCTCTCGAACAGCACACGACCGGCCCCGCGTCCCGTGGTGGGAGGTGGGGCCGGTCGCGTGCGAAACGGATCATGTGCGGTTGTCGGTCAGGGCTTGATGGCCGCGCGGGCGTCGGTCAGCTCGGTGGTGAGCGTGCCCATCGCACGGGCCATCCGGTCGTGCGCGGCCTTGAACCCGTTCTTGTGCAGCGGCATCCCGCGCATCGAGTCCTTCAGCTGCCTCAGGGCGCTTCCGAGATCCTCGACGACTCGGTCGACCTGGTGTGCCATGGTCAGAACCTCCAGTCCCGCGAGACCAGCTCGGCCTCGTGCTTCTTGCCCAGCTGACGCAGCCGGTCGAGTTCGTCGAACGCCTTGGTCCGCAGCGCCTTCAGTTCATCCTGAGTGGCGATGGTCCACGAACCGGCCATCGCGTCCTCGTCGTAGCAGTCGATCAGCTTGTCGACCTCGACCAGGACTTCGGCGACCAGGTCCAGGTTGTTCACGAACGTGGCGTAACGCTCCTGCGCCCGCCGATTCAGTGCCGCGATCTGCATATCAGCTCCACCGTCCCCGGTTGTGCTCCAGCTGCCACGCCAGGTTGGACAGCTCACCCACCATCCCGGCGACCCAGCGGCCGGCCTGCCGCTTCGCCTCCGCCGGGGCGTCGGTGCCCTGGAACTTCTCGAATGCGGCGGTGGCCGCGTCCATAATGGCCTGAATCTCCTGCATACCGCTTACCCTTCGCGTGTCATGGCGACCAGCTCAGCCGCCGAAGTGAGGTCTGCTGCCAGGAATCGCACCGCGTTCCCGACAGCCACCTTGATGTCCCGATCCGGACCGGTGGCCACAAACGCGCGGTACGCCTTGTTCGCCGCCTCGATGATCGCCAGGATTTCCGACATCTCAGCTTCCCTTCCGGATCACGTGCTGCGCGTGCTTCAAGCCCTCGCAGAACCCCGCCTGCCACCCCAGGTCCTCCGTCTGCTCCGCCAGCGCAGCGGCCCGTTCCCGCTCCAGCCGGGCCGCCAACATCCGGATGACCACACCGACCTGCACCGGGCGGCTCACCGGCCGGCCCGCCACGCCAGCGCCAGCCCCGAGACCAACGCGAGAATCCCGAACACCGGGACCGCCCAGATCAGCAGCGCCACCAGTACCGCCCAGAACACGTACGTCAACACTGTTCCTCCTCACTCGTTCCACTGGCACCCGCACACCAGGCACGTAGCGACTCGTGCCGGCGAGAGCCAGTAATTCGCCGAACAGACATGCTTGGTCTCAGGAACCCCGCTTCGGACCGTGCGGGTCATACGACGACAACCCACCCCGAATCGCTTTCATCCCACCCATTCGCCTCTCCTCTCCACTCGCAAACTCCGTGGTAGAACCCCAAGACCCCCGGACGCGTGACCGGCCGGGAATCAAGGCGCGCCGCCACAAACAGCGCGGTTTCAGGCATGGATCGGCCCACTCTGTATTTGTCAATCAGCAAAAGTGCCCTTGCCCGACTCGAAACGGGCGGCCAACCTATTTGGGAAGGGCTCCAGGGTGGTGATGACGCGACGGCCGGGGAGGTTGCCGCGCGAACCGGTCACCCACCGGTCATGAAGCCGGCATCAGGCGGCGCGCTGCGCAGCACCCGACCCGGCGGGCTTCAGCCCCAACGCCTTGAACCACAGACCCGAGCCGGTGATCCGGCCGTCCTCGCCCGTCGTCTGCCACGTGTTCAACACCGGGTCGATCAACTCCACATAGGTCCCCTCGTCGAACCCCTCCCCCGGGTCCGCCGCGAGTGTCACCTTGATCTCCTCGCCCTTCCCCGGCCGGCGCCCCTCCACCTGACGCGGCTTCGCGAACAGCATCACTACGAACGCCGGGCGGCCCTCGCGGTCGGTCGCCGGGAGCAGCTCCCCCTTCACCTCGCGCATCTTCATAGTCGGAGCCTCGGTGACCATGAACCGATAACCCGAGCTGATGAACGGGATGTCCTGCATGTCGCCTCCTCGTTGACGCAGACCCTGAGCGGTCCGACACCAATGACGATAACTGGTACTTAAGTACGTGTCTAGTACTTTTCTATTAGTTACTGGAGAGTAGTTGGTGCGCAGGGTCCTGACCTGCGCAAACTAGCCGTACCCTGCTGGTACATATGTACGGGCGACGTACTATGGTGTGGAGACCACGACGAAGGAGATCGATGTACGCACTTGTAGTCCGGTTCGACCTGCAGGACGAGACGCGCGCCGCGGCGTTCGACGAGTTGGTAGAGGAGACCGGTCGCGGTATCGCCAGCCACGAGCCCGGAACTCTCGTCTACGCAACCCACCACGTCGAAGGCGCCCCACTCGCCCGCGTCTTCTACGAGCTGTACCGGGACCGCGAAGCCTTCGAAGAACATGAGCGCCAGCCGCACACGCGGCGGTTTCTCGCCGAACGTGACCGATACGTCAAGTCGACACGGGTCGAGTTCGTCACCCCGGCAACGGCGAAAGGGCTGCCCGCCGATGGCTGACGCAGACGCGGAACTCGGCCGGAAGATCGCGTTCCATCGGAGTCGCCGGGGGTTGTCGCAGCGTGAACTTGCGCCACTGATCAGCAGATCGGAGGCGTGGCTTTCACAGGTCGAACGCGGAGTCCGGCCGGCGAAGAGCTTGGACGTCCTGGAACGTATCGCGGCCGTGCTGGAAGTGCCCCTCGCCGAACTGGCGCCAAGCGCGCCCACGGCGGCTGCAC
This sequence comes from Amycolatopsis vancoresmycina, assembly GCF_000716785.1. Taxonomy (GTDB): domain Bacteria; phylum Actinomycetota; class Actinomycetes; order Mycobacteriales; family Pseudonocardiaceae; genus Amycolatopsis; species Amycolatopsis vancoresmycina. Next base: position 157,488 of record NZ_JNYY01000001.1, on the reverse strand, counting down.
AGGTCCGACCGGCGCACGCAACCCCACTGCGCCTGCTGCTGAGCGCGAACTTCGCTCTTCGCGCCGTGCTCGGACGCCCACCCGAGCCGGACCTGGAAGCACTCCGCGCCGACGCAGACCGTGTCTGGGACCTCGCGCACGAGTCGCGCTACGAAGAGCTGGTAGAGCTCCTGGAAACACTCCTTCCTCGCCTCGAAGCCGCTGCTGGCGGTAACGAATCGCCCGAGGTTTTTGCTCTGCTTGCCCGCAGCTACCACGCATGCGCCGCTGCGCTCGCGAAGCTCCAGCAGTTCGACGCAGCTTGGGTTGCTGCCGACCGTGCGATTTCTGACGCAGGGCGCACAGGTGACCCCTTGCTGATGGCAGAAGGTGCCTTCAGGCTGACCCTCGTATTCCAGGGCGCACAGCAACTCGATCAGGCGGAACATACTGCCACGACAGCTAGTGTCGCCCTAGAAGGGTTGGTAGAGCAGGGTCTCCCGGAAGCGCTTAGCGTCTATGGTGCGCTCACTTTGCAGCTAGCTGTGGTTGCGGCACGGACTGAGCGAGCGGAAGAGGCTTGGCGAAAGCTTGACCGCGCCCGCGAAATCGCTACCCAGCTCAGCGAAGATCGCAACGACTACCACACCGAGTTCGGGCCAACCAACGTCGCTCTCCATGAGGTTGCGGTGGCCGTCGACCTTGGAGACGCCGGCGAGGCGATCCGACGTGCTGCCACAATCGACGCTTCCGCGTTGTCCGCCGAACGACGTGGACGTCTGCTGATTGACGTAGCGCGTGCCTGGACTCAACGACGCAATGTGGAGCGCGCCTTGGCGTTTCTTGAAGATGCCGAGATGGTCGCACCCGAACAGGTCTACAACCACCGGTTCGTCCACACGATGGTTCGCGACCTTGCCCGGATGAACCGCAACATCCCGCCCGCGCTTGCCGAGTTCGCGCTTCGTGCTGGCGTGGCAATCGGCGACGAGTGACGTTGCTCCAGCCGCCTGGACAGGATGTGTTCAGAGTTTCTTTTCTTGTTCAAGGCGGCCCCTCCGGGGCCGCGCCGCTATCGGCCGGCACGCGCGGGGCCCGCCTCCGGCACCCACGCGACCGGCCGGCGGCTGCACCGAAGGCCGCAGCTCAAGAAGAAGAGAATGTCCTCGCCGGACGGGCAGGTCATCGAGATGGCCAAGACGTGCGCGGCGGTTGCGTCCGTGTGCGGCCAAACGGCATCTCGACGACCTCCCAGAGGGCTATCACGCCGCGTCAAGGGGGCAGTCGAGCGGGTCAGCGGCAGTTGGGCAGAAGGTGCCCCCTTGACACAGCGTGATCGGGCTGCGCCAGGTCGTCGAGATGCCGAGAGGCCGCTCACTTGAAGTAGTCACCAAGACAGATGCTCCTACTTTTTTACCGCAGAGCCGACGATTCCGAGCAAGGAACCCGGGTTTTCGATAATCGTCTGCTCCCTATCAGTACTCATATAACCTGTATCACCTGGCGTGAATATTGAGCGAACCAGTTCAGCCACAACAATGTTGCGTGCCTCATCCGTAGTTACGCCGGCGACATACTTTGCCGCAGTCTCAAGAGCATTGTAACGCGTCTGATTCATGATCTGAAGATGCTTATTAATGCGATAGTTCTTTGTACAAAAAGCGACTGCCGCCGTCAGCACCAAGAGAACTAGCACCCTGCCAAGCGCCTCCCGAATCAGCACAGGAAGCCAGTTACTTGTTGAGACATCAGGAGGATTCAGATAGAAGACCACGACAAGCAGTGCAACAAGTATCAAACCGAGCGAGGCGGCAGCCGCCAAGTAGCGCTTAGCGGCCGTTTTGTGCTCATTTGTCGCCTTTTTGTAGTATCCCGATATTTCCTCGGAAGCCTTCGCGACCGCCCCCGAGCGCAACTCGGCAACCAGCGACTCCGCGTCTTTCAGTGCCTTGTCCGCAGCCGCAGTAGTCTGTCTCGCATCAAGAATACGCCCTGCTAAGTCCTCCTGAAGTGCGACGACTTGAGCACGCCTGGTCTCCAGCTCCGAGAAATCCGGTCGTATGTACGGACGGAAATTCTCGGCAACCAAATCTGACAGCTGCTTCATTGTTTCTAGAATGCTTTGACGTTCACCCTGCGGATTATTCATACCCATAGGCTTGAACTCAATTATACGATTTATGCCATTCTGAATCTGATTAACGGCTTGATCTACATTATTTATCCGAATATCCGGAATTCGGAAATCGCCCTGATTTTCAAATAATTGAAGATCGGCCCTTATGCTCTTAAGGTAAGGGATAACCTCAGCAAAGCCCAGCTCGATATCCTCACGGCGGAGAGTTTCAAGAATATCGTCAGATAACCCAAACAGAATTTTGTCGTAACGCCCCATCTACGCCTTCCAAGACAATCTATCCGTGCCACAAAGCTCGAACGGGGCGTCGACAGTTCATCGACGCCCCGTCAGAGTGGCTACTAGCCGTTCTTGTGCTTAGTCTTGTCGACCTCGACGTAGCCCTGCCCCGGCTTGGAAGTCGGCGGCATCGGCTTACCCTTCACCGCCGTGACTTCCGTCTTGCTGCCCGGCACCTTGTACTGGCCAGACGAAGGCGCCGGCGTACCCGGCGGGATGACCTTACGGCCCATCTTGATCACCGTGTTTCTTCCTGCGACGTCGAACACCAAGGCGACCCCTGGCCTTGATGCCAGCAGTCGCCGCCTTGTACGGTCGCAGAGCATGCCCAATGCACTGGACCCCGGCCGAGGCGTTGACCCCGGTCGGGGTCTTTCCTGTCGCTGGAGGCGAGTGTAACCGACAACACCGACAACTCCCGCGCGCGCCACTACATGTTGTGCCTCGACGGCACCGCCGCCGCCATAAGTGGTTGTGTCCTGGCTCACAGTAGCCGAGGCGACCTCCCGCCTGAGGCACCGCAAGCCGCAGCCGCATGTCACATGCGTGCCACACTGCACCACCGAGTGATGACCAACGAGGACCAACTACGACCGCCCTCAGGCCAGGTCAGCGGCCATTTCGATCTCCGATGCCGCCGTCCAGCTCTAGCCGGATTAGAGCAAGGGGTCGCAGGTTCAAATCCTGTCAGCCCGACGGACAAGCCACGTTTACGCAGGTGGACGTGGCTTTTTTCATTTCCGACGTAGCTCCGGACGCGACTCAGCCCCGGGGCGGCCCGCATTCTGCCCACATGCCCGGGGCTGATCATCACGCCGCCATGCCCACCAGTGCCTGAGTGCGCTGGGCGTCGAGCACGTCCGCGACCTCGTCGAGGCGATCCGGGAACAGGTGCCCGTACACGTTCAGGGTCATGGCCGCGTCGGCGTGCCCGAGCATCTGCTGAACGACCTTGACGTCCGCGCCGGCCGCGATGGCGAGCGAGGCCGCCGTGTGGCGCAGCTTGTGCGGAGTGAGCCCCGCCACCCTGAGATCGGCCGCCTTGAACTTCCGGACGCGCCAGTTGTTCGCCCGCAGCGACTGGCCCGTCCCGTGGTGAACACCAGCTCGTCAGACTGCCGGCCGGTCACCAGGGGGCGCAGCACCGGCACCAGTGAGGCCGGGAACGAGACCGTCCTCTTCTTGCCCGTCTTGGGCAACCCCTCGTGCTGCACTCCCCCGACCTCGAAGAACGTCACAGCGACGCGGATGCGCCTCTTGACGAGATCCACGCGCCCGACACGGAGCGAGGCAACCTCACCCCACCGAAGGCCCGTGTCCGCCAGCAGCAGGATCAACGCCCGGTTGATCTCGGCACCGGCCGTTGGACGGTCGTACTTCGTCCGGAGACCCGCAGCGACGTCGGCCAGCGTCTCCACCTGTTCGTACGTCAGGTACACGTGCTCGGCCTCAGGACGCACCGGGAGTTTGACCCCGCGCGCCGGGTTGGCCGGGATGCGACGCGGCACGCAGCAGTCAAGGCGGCCCCTCCGGGGCCGCGCCGCTATCGGCCGGCACGCGCGGGGCCCGCCTCAGGCACCCACGCGACCGGCCGGCGGCTGTACCGGGGCCACAGCCCAAGAAGAAAGAATGTCCTCGCCGGACGGGCAGGTCTCCGAAATGGCCGACGCGGCGCATCGGTCGCGTGCGTGAGCGGCCTGTCGCCATCTCGTCGACCTCCCGGAGGGCTATCACACCGCGTCAAGGGGGCGGCTCTCAGCGACACGCTCAGCCAGCCGGGAGGTGCCCCCTTGACGCGGCGCGATCGGGCGTTGCCAGGTCGACGAGATGGCGAAGAGGCCACCCACTTGTAGGCAGTACAGCCAACACCAAGAAAGCGCCAAGATTCATTCATTTGCTCGGACGCTCAGTGCCATTTTCGCGCCCTGCGGGCAGTTGGGGCACGACACTCGACGACTCGATATTGATTTGCTCAATATCACGTTGAATTTGGATTACGACCGACGTGGATTTGGGAGCATCGTCCCCCTGCGTTATCTGCAGGCTGTTCGCCCCCAGATTGACAGCCAGATCAAGTGCAACAATTAGTCCAATGAAATTTTTGGCAATCATACTTTTCGCCAGAGCCGCGACCCGCGCCTGCTTGTTCTTGACTCCACCCACGAGAAGGTCATGAGCGGCAGACAGGTCGGCGACACCGAACTGGTTCCTAGCCTCCAGGACTCTTCGAATCTCTCTGAGGCGCAGCAGGATCCACTCGCGAGCTTCACCCTTGAGGTCATCAACGCGCTCAACCTCGTCAATCAGGTCGAGCACCTTTTCAAGCAGCGAATCCCGTTCCGATTCACTGAGTTCACCCTCGGATTTTTTGCGATGCAGAATGGCCGAGCAAAGCTTTAGTGAATGCTCTCCCGATTGCGGCTCCAAGGGCACCAGAAACTCTGACATCTGGACGACGAGACAACGACCAAAATTACCCGTCATTGTCTCCACTTGCGAGAAATACTCCAGGTAGAACTCATATTCATCCGGCTCAACCTCCTGCATCTGAGTGCGGACGTCGGCCACCATCTTGGAAAAGTTCGCCACGGAACGGAAAAAATCCGACCCTAAGTGGTCTACGTGAAAAATCTCTGCCCACTGCTGGGAGGCACTGGCATCCTGCTTCTTCCCCCTCGCCTGTTCAACGAGAGCTAACAGCCGTCCAGCCGGGTTATCCAGGTAACGAGTCATGCCCACACTCTATGTGACGCACCACACAGGACTCGCAGGTGACGCCAGGAAGCTGACACCGATCAGCACGGCGAAGCAACCCACATTCTGCCCACATGGCACCGGCGAACGATGATGAACGACGATGATCAAGAACCTGGATCCCTGCACAACGACCTGGACCTGACAACCCGCCCAGGTCCCGCGACCCCCGAGTAAGTGCGAGGGGTCGCAGGTTCAAATCCTGTCAGCCCGACGGACAAGCCACGTTTACGCAGGTAGACGTGGCTTTCGTCGTATTCGGGGTCCGCTCGGACGCCGAGACATGGGCGTTCAGCCCCGCAGCCGTCCCTTGTGTGGACTCAGCCACCTCGGCTCGCCCGGCTCAGCTTGTCAGCTATGTCCAGTGACTCGGAAGCGCTCGGATCGACCGCGCGCAGCAGGTTGGCCCCCAGCCAGGTCAGCGCGAACGTGACGAGCGAGCCGATCAGCGCATCGGGCAGCCTGAGCGGGGACAGCACCAGCGCGGCCACCGCCGCGAGTGGCAGCACCGCGACCACCGTCTGCCTGAAGAGGGCCAGGAAGCGACGGCGACGACGGCGTGGCAGGACCGCGATCTCGGTGCGTTCGAACCGGTCCCACTCGCGGCCCACCGCCGCGTCCAAAGCCCGCACCAGCTGAGGCAGCAAAACATCCGCCGTCCTGTTGCCGCGCAACAGGATCTGTCGCTGCCACAACGTCATCGTCGCGGCCATTCCCCGGCTCTGCTGGCGCACGTACTCGTTGGTCTCCTCGTTGTACACCCGGAACCGCGGTGCGAAGTAGCGGTCGAACAGCCTGATGAGCGCGTCCTGGCGGTCGGCCAGGCGGCGCTCCTGCTCCCGGTCGATCGGGCCCGGACGGCCGCGCGCCGCGAGCGTTCGCCTCACCCAGCGCTTGCCCGTTCGCTCGTCCGCCCGCTCCGGGGCGATCAGCGTCCACCAGGCGGGGTCGCCGAACTCCAGGTCGAGGATCTGGAACGCCAGGCTCCGCACGACGTGGACCTCCGGGTCCTTGGCCACGCCGATGCGTCCGGTGAAGGCGTTCACCGCGAAGAAGACCAGGTTCATCGCCACCACGGCCAGAATGCCGCTGCCGGAAGCCAGTACCGCGCCGCGCACCGCGCAAACCGCCCACTGCGGGCTGCGCGGCACCAGTGTGATGGGCACCAGCAACGCGGTCACGATCAGCAGCAACGACCCGTAGAAGCCGAGGATGTTGGCCGGGTCGACGACCCGGAGGACACCGAATATCACCACCGCGCCGATCGCGCTGGTCGAGGCCAGGGAAAGCAGTCCGGCGAACAGCACGTCCGACCCCGCGTAGCCGGGCCCGATGAGCAGCTCCGCGGTCAGGAACGGCGCGAACGGGAACAGCGGCACGAAGAACGAAAAGGCTCGTAGCCGGCCGGCCGCCGCTGACTTCGTGTCCCCGTCCGAGCCGAACAGCCAAGCGGCCGCGTACCAGCTGATCCCGAGCGCCAGCGGCCGCACCACGCCCACCTCCCGCGGGCCGCCCTCGAACACGCCGACGACCACCGCTGCGAACACGACAGCCAGCACGAACGCGGTGACCTGGGCCCACAGCGCGCTGAAGCTCATGATCGGCACCAGCACCAGCGCCGTCACCAGCCAGCAGCCGAGCACCAGCGCGATCGCCAGGCCCAGCCGGACCATCGAAGCGTTCGCCAGCTCCCCCACCACGACCACCGGGGTCATATAGAACGTCAGGAGCAGGATGGTGACCATCGACGCGCCGGTCAGCTCGTCGATGACCTTGACCCGTGGCCCGATGTGGACCCAGCTGAACATGTCCCGCTGGAACTCCTGGTGGTAGCGCCCCCGCACGCGCGCGAGGTGCTTGCTCGCGAACAGGGCACCGTGCAGGGCGATCCGGCCGTCGCGCAGCTCCGCGCGGTAGATCGCGACGAGCCATGGCACACACGGGAAGTACAACCTGGCGAACACGGGCCTCCCTCCCTGCACAGCTGCGCCCAAGGGGAGTCGCACGAGCGCGCCGAAACGTTAAATGCCCGACGGCCTCCTCCGAGTACCTTCCGTACCTCTCGCCGCCCCCTGGTCAGCGCTAACGTCGGCCGCGCACCCCGAACAGCCGCGGGAGGGTCATGCTCGACATCATCGGTCTGCGTGAAGCCGACCTCGAGGTCTACCAAGCCTTTGCCGGCTCCGGCGCCATGACTCTCGCGCAGCTTCGGGACGCCACCTCGCTCACCGGCGAGCAGCTCCGGCCCGTGCTCCGGGTCCTCACCCGCAAAGGCCTGCTCGCCCGGCTTCCCGGCACCCCCAGGACCTACGCCCCCGTGCGGCCCGAAATCGCCATCGGGGCCATGCTCAGCCGGAAAGACCAGGAGCTCGCCGCCGCGCGGGTTGTCGCCGAACGGCTCGAAGAGCAGTTCCGGGACACCTCGGCCCGGCAGGCGGTCGACCTCATCGAGGTCGTGCACGGGACCGATCGGATCGCCGAACGGGCCGATCGGCTGCTGCGGCAGGCGCGGCAGGAAGTCACCTTCGTCGACAAGCCCCCCTACGCCCAGCCGCCCACCGTTCTCCACCCCGCCGAACGGGCGTTGCTCGAACAGGGGGTGCGGTTCCGCGGTGTCTACGACCGGAGTGCGCTCGAACTGCACGATCTGCCCACCGATCTCGAGGCCGGGCTCGTGCTCGGCGAGGAAGCGCGGGTCGTGCCGGAAGCTCCGCTGAAGATGATCCTCGTCGACCGGGAGGTCGGGCTGATCCCGCTGCGGTCCGACCTCCCCGAAATCCGCACCGCGCTCGTCATCCGGCGCTGTGCCCTGCTCGACGCCCTCAGCGCCCTGTTCGCCCTCCTCTGGCGCGAAGGACTGCCGCTGCGGCTGCCGGCGACCGAGCAGCCGGGCGTCCTCTCCGTCGACGACGCCCGGCTGCTCGCGCTGCTCACCACCGGCCTGCCCGACCGGAGCATCGCCAAGCAGCTCGGGATGAGCTACCGGACCTACCAGCGCCGGCTGCAGCACCTGATGACCCAGCTCGGCGCCGGCACCCGGTTCCAGGCCGGGCTGCAAGCCGCCACGCGGGGGTGGGTCGCCCTGCCGCGGCCGGACGTCAGCGACTGATCCCGTACGCCCGCTGCACCGTCTGCGCGACCGTGTTCCCCGATCCGTCGCGGGCTTCCGTGCGCAGCCACACGAACTCCCCCGACGGCTGGTTCACCGTCACCGTCCACACGGCATCGCCGTGCGGGCGGGCCACCGCCGGCGTCCACGTGCGGCCTTCGTCCACAGAGGACGAAACCCGCAGCTGCGTCACCGGGCCGCCGCCGCGAGCGCCGGAATGGGCTGCCGCCGCGATGTCGAAGGTGAACGCCGCGGGCGCCCGGCCGGCCGGGTCCAGCGGCAACCGGTAGTCCAGCTGGATCAGCGGCTGGAACGCACACGCCGCCCCCGAGGGGTAGCACGTGTACCCGGCCGGCGGTGCGACCGCGGCCCGCTCCGAAGTGAACGTCCACGAGGTGTCCGTCCGCGGCGCGAACCCGAACAGGGGGCCGCTCGGCGTCCCGACCTGGGACTGGGCCGGCATCACGTCGGTGACGTCCAGCCGGTAGGCCGCCCGCTCGGGGGCGAGCCGGAACACCGGGAACAGCGCGAGCGGATCGTTCGCGTTGGCCCTCGGGAGTTCGCGGCCGTCCCGGAACAGGCGTGCCGTCGTGCCCGTGAAGTAGCGGGCGTTTTCGTACGGGCTCGTGTAGTGCGCGCCGTCGGTCCACTGCAGCGCCGGGACGAACAGGTCCGGGTCCTGGCCGCCGCGGCACAGCGAGCACAGCACCGTCCAGCCGCTCGCCGTCGCCGGGTAGCGGGCCGGGTGGTCGGGCGGTAGCTCCACCGCCGTGCTGTGCAGCGGCGCGCGGAACCAGTGCTCGTCCGGCCGCGACCGTTCGCCGGGGCGGTAGGCGCCCTGGACGTTCATCGACAGCGACGCGCGACGGCCCGCGTCGTCGTTGCCGGACAACGTCACCACGCGCTTCCAGACGAGCCGGTCGTCGCCCGGCCCGGTGTACTCCGTCCACGCCCCCGGCACCGGGATCTTCGTCCCCTGCACCAGTTGGGTCTTCCACGAGCCGGTCGGGAACGCGTACCAGTTCTTCTGGCCGCTCAGGCCGGGCCGGTCGGCGTGGTAGGTCGTCTTCGTCGCGACCAGCGACGCCCGGTCGACCCGCCGCACGAGGTCCTTCGGCACGCCGTTGCGCTCGAAGTAGCTGAGGTTGTACATCGCCTCCGGCGCCGCGCGCACCACCAGGTGCACCGATGGCGCCGCGCGCAGCGCCTCACCCTGCTCGGACCCGACGGAGAGCGTGGGCACCACCGCGCTGGTCAGCCCGGGAATCGGCGCCGCCCCCGCGTAGGGGATCATGACGGTGCCACCGCCCGCGCTCACCTGCCGGGCCGCGTCCGACGCGGCGGCGGAAACGTCGTCGGGCGAACCGGCCGGAATCCGGACGAGGACGGCCTTTCCGCGGACGTCCGCCGCGGGCAGACCGGCCGCTTCGGCGAACACGAGCGGCAGCGTCCGTTCGCCCGGGAGTTTCGCCGTCAGCGTCGGGACGTCGTAGGCGGGGTTCAGCACCGTCGCGTCAGCCCGCAGGTCGACGGCCGCCGAGGACAGGACCGCGCTGTCCTGCAAGGAAATCGTGCCCGTCGCCGTGGGCGCCGCCGGGGCGACGCGCACCTCCCACCCGGAACCGCCGGTCGACAACCCGGCTTCGCCGATGTAGCCGTTCGTGCTCCCGGCCGGGGGAATCACCCGCCGCAGCATCACGGTGCGGTCGCGCGGATCGACCGCTTCCGGCGCAGTGAAGCCGGCCGGGACGGCGGTCGCGGCGTTCAGCGTGATCTCCGCGGGCGCCGAAACCGCCACCTCGGACGCGCTGACCGCCGACCAGCGGCGCGTCACCGAGCCGCGTTCCACGACCCAGCCGAGCGCCGAGTACCGGCCGGCGGGGACCGCGACCCTGCCCACCCCGCCGACCAGGTCGACCTGCTGGCTGACCTGGTCGAGGAAGGGATCGTTGCGGTTCGCGCGGCCGGCGCTGTCGTCGATCAGCTGCGCCGAAGCCAGCTCCGCGGGAGCGCCCGCCGAGTCCAGCACCCGCACCGTGACCGGCGCCAGCGCCGCCGCGTTGTACGCGCTCACGGCGGTGCGCACCGCGCCCGCGCCGTCCGCGGTCGTGGCCAGCACCGAGCCGCCGTAGACGCCGGCGGTGCCCTCGTCCGGGTCTTCGCTGAGCTCGACGGACTTCGCGGACTTCGGGGGGATGGACAGGCTCGTGCCCGACAGCCGCATCCCGGTCAGCGGCGTGGTGGCGTCGTCCCACGGGCGCACCTGGAGTTTCAGGGTGAGGTCGAGGGGCCGATCGCCGGTGTTGGCGTAGGTCAGCGTCCGCACGACCCGCGCCGCGGCCGTGCGGTCGGTGCGGCCGAAGCTCGCCACGGCCGTGCCGCTGGCCTGCTGCGAAACCGCGCGGGCGACGTCGAGCAGCCCGGCGCCCTGCTCGTACCAGCGCAGGCCGACGTCCTTGGCCGTGCTGACCAGCGTGTTCTTCAGCGCTTCCCCGGACAGGTCCGGGTGCTGCTGGAGCAGGATCGCGGCGGCGCCCGCGACGTGCGGGGTGGCCATCGACGTGCCCGAAACGCGCGTGTAGAAGTCGTCGACCGGATCGCCCAGTGCGGTGCCGGACGCGCGGGCGGCGGCGATGCCGACCCCGGGCGCGGCGATTTCCGGCTTGACCGCGGCGTCCCGCAGGCGCGGGCCGCGGCTGCTGAACCAGGCCAGGGTGTTGTCGCGGTCAAGCGCACCCACGGTGAGGGCCGACGTCGCCGAGCCCGGCGTGGTGACCGTCCGGTCCCCCGGACCTTCGTTGCCCGCGGCCACCACGAACAGCGTCCCGGTCTTCGCCGACAGCGTGTCGAGCTGCTCGCTCAGCGGGTCGTAGCCGTCGCTGACCCCGGCGCCCAGGCTCAGGTTGACGATCTTGGCGCCCTGGGCCACGGCCCAGTCGATGCCGGCCATCACCTGGGCGGTGTCGCCTTCGCCGGAGGCGTCGAAGACTTTGGCCACGATCAGTTTCGCGTCCGGCGCGACGCCCTTGTAGCGCCCGCCGGAGGCCGCGCCGGTGCCGCTGATGATCGAGGCGACGTGCGTGCCGTGGCCGTGGTGGTCGGCGACGTCGCCTTCCCCGCTGAAGTCGGCGGCGGCGACCGTCTTGCCGGCCAGGTCGGGGTGCCCGGCGTCGATCCCGGTGTCGACGACGGCGACCGTCGTCCCGGCTCCGGTCAGGCCACGCTGCCACGCGGCGGGCGCGCCGACCTGCGCGGTGCTCTTGTCCAGCGCCACCCGGACCTTGCGGTCGAGGTGGACGTCGGAGATGCCGCCGGCCAGCGCGGGTTTGCCGGCGGCGTCGCGGGTCACCAGTGCGTGCCAGAAGTCGGCCGCGCCGGCCTTTTCGACGCGCAGGCCGACGGCGTTGGCCGTGGTCAGCGGGATCGGCCGGCTGGTGCGGGGCAAGGATTTCGCCCGCGCGGCCGGCGCCGGGGCACCGGGCGCGGCCTTGCCGTAGCGGGTGATGACCGGGATCGTCGCGGACGCCGCGTCGTCCCGGCCGTCCGCGACGAGGGCGGTGACGTTGAACAGGGTGCGGTTCAGCGCGCCGCTGCTGATCAGCGGGAACGCGTCCGAGGGGTACACGAGCAGGCCCTCGGCGGTGGTCGTGAGGTGGAAGGCCGGCTGCGGCCGGTCCGGGCGGCGCGCCGGTTCGACCTGGGCGGTGCGGTGGCCCGCGCCGTCCTGTTCGTAGGTGACGACGTCGCCGGTGAGCAACGTGACCCGGTGGACGGCCGGCCGGGCGGCGGGCGGCGGTGCGGCCGGGACGGCGGCACCGGGCGCGGGCAGGAGGGACAGGACGATCGCGGCGACGACGGCCAGGGGGCGCCGGTGAGGGGGACGCGGGGACATCGGGACCTCACTCTCCTCGGATACCAGGCGGCGGCCGTGGGCCACGGCCGCCGCGAGGGGTTTTCCGAGGATGCGGGAGGTTTTGCCGGAAAGACACGGGTGGGGATGGCGGAGTGTCGCCGATGGCGACACTCCGCCACTCGGGCCGGCCGGGGCCGGGGTCTGGATGCCGGGTGGCCGGGCTAGCTGGGCGGTTTGGGGCCGGGAGGCCGGGGCTCGCCGGGCGGCTGGGGTTGGGAGGCCGGGGCTCGCCGGGCGGCTGGGGTTGGGAGGCCGGGACTCGCCGGGCGGCTGGGGTTGGGAGGCCGGGACTCGCCGGGCGGCTGGGGTTGGGAGGCCGGGGCTCGCCGGGTGGCCGCTGCCGAGTGGCCGGGGCCTGCCAGGCCGCCGCGGGCTGCCGGGTTGCCGGTTCCTACGACCGAGCCGCGGCCGGTGGTGTGGAGAGTGGGTGGTGCGGGTTGCAGCTCGGATCGGCCTCCACAACCCTCGACCGCGGTCAGACTTCACCGGGCGGCGTGGCCGAGAGCGCAAACCCCGTCCTCAATGGACGGTCCCCCCGGGGGTGGCCGGCCGTGGGCGCCTGCCCGCTCACGACCGGCCTGGCCGGGGCTGCGCCGGGGTTTCTCGACCCTCCTTTCCGGACGGGCGGCCGTGGCTCCGCGGCCGCCCGTCCGGCGGAGATCCCGGCCGCGAGGGCAGGCCCGGCCGGTTCGGGGTGAGCCTGCCTAGTTCTCCATGCCCGGGGTGCGCTGGTGCAGCGAGAAGTCCAGGCGGTTGTTGTCGGTGTCCGTGCTCAGGATGTCGCGGGCGCTCGCCGCCGCGAGCTGTTCCGTGGCCGCCGTCTCCGGGAGGGCCGCCTGGCCCTCGCGGGGGGTCGAGGCCGCCGCGTTGAACGCCACGCCGTCGACCTTGGTGCCCGTCTGGCTGAACACCGCCACGCCGCCGCTCGCCGGGATGCCCTCGGCGCCGGCCAGGAAGAACGGCACCACGTTGGTCTGGTCGGACACCGTGCCGGAGAAGTTCTGGCCGGTCAGCACGACGAACTGGCCCGGGTTGCCCTTCGGCTGCAGCACCATGCCCGCCGGCAGCGTGATCGTGTCCAGTACCGCGTTGCCCGGCCCGTACACGCGGATCGAGTAGCCGGTCAGGTCCTGCGCGCGGTTGGACACGTTGCGGATCTCGATGAACTCGTCGGTCGCGCCGTTCGGGCCGCGGGTCGAGACCTCGTTGATCACCACCGACGACGAGACGGCCGGCTGCTCTTCGGTCGCGGCGGCCACACCACCGGCGCACAGGCCCGCCACCGCGGTCAGAATGGCCGAACCAGCCAGGAGACGACGCATGACTGAATCCTTTCCGGAATGAGGAGATGATTACCACAGCGTTTTCCCGCCGTGGCCGTTCCAGTATCCAAGGGAATTCGATCCGGCCGGAAGGGGCCAGTTATCCGGTACTTTCCCGATCCGCCGACCGGCGCCGCCGCCTGGTCACCGCCGCGGCCAGCTCCAGCTCGGCGCACGGCGTGTCCAGCGCCCGGCTCAGCCAGCTCCGCCAATAGGGCCCCGGGATGCGTTTCCCCCGTTCCCACCGGGAAACCTCCTCCCGGGTGACGCTGTCGTTGCCGGACATCGCGTGCAGCATCGCGGCCAGGTCGTCCTGGGACCAGCCCTTCGCGGTCCGCTGTTCGGCCAGCAGCTCGCACATCGAACGGAACGACATTCTTTCCCCGCGCCTGATGCGTGCGGGCACCACGAACACCCCTTTTCTCCGGAATTTCGCCGAATTCAGGTCCGCGACCGCACGCAGCTGAAGTCGGCGCGGTTGTCGTCGGTGTCACGGCTCGCCGCGTCCCGCGATTCCGCGAGCCCCGGGCAGGCCACCGCCGCTTCGCGCTCTCGGCACGGTGAGGACGCCGTCCACGCGACCGCGTCGGCCCGCACCCGCCGGTGGTCCAGCAACATCTGGCCGTCGCCGGGCAGCTCCGGCACGACGAGTTGCGCCGCTTCGGTGCCGCCGAAACCCGCCGCGGCGATCAGGAAGGACCCGCCCGCCGGGATCTCCGCGCCCGCGGGCAGTTCGGCCAGCCCGACCGGCGCCGGGCCGCCCGTGCAGGACCGCACCGACCAGCCGCCGAGGTCCACCGCCGCGGTACCGGCGTTGCGCAGGACGAGGTACCCGGCCGGGCCGCCCAGCACCTCCTGGATCTTGACCGCCGGGGCCGCGGCGGCCGGCGCGGGCAACCCGCCGAGGGCGAGCGCCAGCACCAGCGCCGGAAGCACGGTCACGGGACCGGCCTCCCGGGGAGCGGCTTCAGCGCCGACGCCGATGTGGTCACCCCGGTCACCCTAGGAAGAAGATCTTCGGCTGACAGGATCCGGCCGGTACCGAACCTCACCCGGTCGTGGTACCTCCGGTACCGGCGTGGCACAGCGCAGCGGCCCCGCGCGGAACCCGAGGGCGCGCACCAGCTCCCGCCGGCTCGAGAACCCGAGCTTGTGCAGGATCCGGCTGGCGTAGTTCTTCACGGTCTGCCGGGCCAGGTGCAGTTCGCCGGCGATTTCGTCGTTCGACCACCGGCAGAGCATCAGCGCGAGGATGTCCTCCTCCCGCTGGGTCATCACGCTGGTGTACGGCACCGCGGCGCCGAGCGGTGGCTCGGTCTCCCCCGCCGGCACCCAGACCCGGTCGCCGGCGAGCGTGGACCGCACGGCGGCCACCAGCCGGGTCCCGCTCGCCGACTTGTGCACGAAGCTGTCGGCACCGGCGTTGAGGGCCGTGGCGACGGCTGCGGGCGAGGGGTCGCCGGCGAACACGAGGACGGCCGCGCGCCCGAGGTGTTCCTTGGCGTACTGGCAGATGGCCGCCCCGGCGGGCTCGCCGGCGACCGAGAGCTCGGTGATGACCATGCCGGGCCGGTGCGTTTCGCAGTGCCGCAACGCTTCCCGCTCGGTACCGGCTTCGGCCACCGCCCGCACGCCGGCGCAGTCCTGCAGCAGGCGCCGGATCGCGTACCGGAGCACGGGCTGGTCGTCCACCACGAGCGTCGTGACGCAGTGCATGGTTCCCCTTGGTCTGGTTGTCCGCTGCTCGGCCAGGTGCGATCTTCCCGCTTCCGCTGCCGGGTGCAGACCGTCATCCGGGTGATACGTCCTGTTCACCGCCCCGGGAAACGGGCACGCCGAAGGCCACCCCGGCGCGGTGCCGGGGTGGCGTCCGGGTCCGGGTCAGCTCAGCCCGGCGGGCACGTTTCCAGCGCTCCCACGGCCTCCTCCAGGTGGTGCCGCAGCACCGGTTCCGCCCGGACCGCCAGCGCCCGCACCTCCGCCGACCACCCGTAGCGCGTCTCCGCGTCGCCGACGGCGAGCACCCGGACGTGCGCGGCGATCTGGTCGCGCAGCCAGGCGCCGTCGAAGTCGGCGCCCGAGCGGGCCGCCAGGTCGGCGATCTGCCCGAGCTGCTCGGGCTCGGGCACCGAGTACAGCGGGACGGCGGCGCGGGCGGCGACGCCGATCAGGTCGGCGTCCAGCGCCGTGTGGTGCTCGGCGAACTCCTGGCCCAGCTCCCGCACGCGGGCGCAGGCGCCCCGATCGGCCAGCCGGCCGGCGACGATTTCGAACAGGTCGGCCTGGTGGACGCGGTTGAGGTATTCGCGGTCCTGCGGCGAAACGTCGGCCCGGATCGGGGCCGCCGGTGCGGCGGCCACGGCCGGCGCGCCCGGCAGCAGCACGCCGAGCACCGCGGCGGCGACGACTGCGGACCGTGCTCTCATGGGATTCTCCTCGGGGCCGGGTGCGGATCGATCACGGCCGATCGTCGGGGACCCGTTGCGGCACGGGCAATCCGCACGGCGAACCGCACGGTCCCGTGGCCGCATCCGGCCGGTCGGCCGGTCCGGATCGGCGAATCGGTCCGGCGCACCGCAAATGGCGGAAAGATCGCATGCGAACGGCTTCGTTCTTGATGGTGAATCGGCGCCGGATGCGCGGCGGGGACCGGGTTTTCCGGTAGGGTCCCTCCCGGCCGGACCGCCCGTGCGATCCGGCCGCCCGTGCCCGTCCGGCCGCGAAATCCCCGGGAGACCGCGTGAACTCCGTTGCGCAGAGCCGTTGCCGCCACCCGGATCCGGCCGCCGTCGTCCTCGCGCAGCAGGCACTGCTGCGGTTCGGCGCCGGCGACTTCGCCGGGGTCGCGCAACTGCTCGCCCCGCGCGTCGAATGGCACGGCCCGACTCCGGCGCAGCCCGGCGGAACCACGCAAACCTGCACCCGGCGGCAGGTGGAATCGTTCCTGTCCGCGTTCGATTCCGCGATGACCGTCGCCGGGCTCAGCGTCGGCCGCTGGCTCACCGAGGAGGACACGGTCGTGGTGCTGGGCCGCCTCCGCTGCCAGGCCAGGACCGACGGCAGCGAGTCGTCGTACGAGTTCGCCGTTTCGCTCACGGCCGGCGCCGACCTCGTCGACTCGTGCTGGCTGCTCACGCACCCGGTCGGTCCGGCCGCGTGACCGGCACCGCCCGCGGCCGCCGCACGCGCGAGGAGCTCGTCGACGCCGCCGCCGCGATCTTCGACCGGGTCGGGTTCGCCGGCACCACGCTGGACACCGTATGCGCGGAAGCCGAGGTGACGAAGGGGGCGCTGTACTGCCACTTCCCGTCCAAGGCGGCACTGGCGGCGGCCGTGGTCGAACGGTACTGCCCGCTGTGGTGGGAGCTGGCGGCCCGGCTGTCCGCGCGGCACCCCAGCCCGGTCCAGGTGCTGATCGGGCTGACGTTCGAGGTCGCCCGGCGCCACCAGCACGACCCGGCCTACCGGGCGAGCGTGCAGCTCCCCCTGCACGCGGAGCTGGCGGACGTCCTGGCGCCGGCGCACTTCCTCGGCTGGCTGGCAGTCGTGCGCGAGCTGCTGCACCGCGCCCGCCGCGCGGGCGAGCTCCGCGCCGGCGTGGACGTCCGGGCGGCGGCGGAGAGCACGATCGCGGAGTTCGCGGGAACCCCGCTGCTCGCCCGCGCGACGACCGGCGAGCACGACCTGGTCGGCCGGGTCCGCGCGATGTGGCGGCAGCGCCTGCCGGGCCTGGTCGAGCCGGGCACGTCGGCGCGGTTGTCCCTGGAGCCCCCGGAGCCGGCCTGACCGCCGCCCGTGGCCGGTCGTGAGTGGTAAGGAGGGTTCTAACCCTCCTTACCACTCACGACAACCCGGGCACCTCGCGAGCCGGGCCCCGGAGCTCGTGCGGCCACGCCGGAGCCGGAGCCGGGGTGACCGCCGAGGGGCGCCGGTCACCCCGGTTCGTTCGGGAGCCGTCCCCGCGTGCTCGCTCCCGCCGGCGGCGTCGCCCACTCGCCGCCCGGTGCGAAACTACGGGTGCCGGGGGCCCGGGCCCACCACCCCGCGGGTGATACCCCGGGAATCCCCCGGGCGTCAGCCCAGGCGCAGCGGCTGCGTCAGCATCGGGAACGACTCGTGCAGCGACCGCTGCCACCAGGGCCAGTTGTGCGTGCCCGGGCCGTAGAAGTCCGTCGTGACCGTGGCGCCCACCTCACGGAGACGCCCGGCGAGGGCGGTGTTCATCTCGGCGCACAGCGGCTCGATGAACAGGTCGGGCGGGGTGCCCGGCGGGTCGAGCACGCCCGGGGTGCCGTTGCCGCACGCCAGGAACAGCGGGATGCCGGCCAGGGTGCGGGCCAGGGCGTACGGGTTGTGCGCCGCCCAGACGTCCGCGTTCAGGTTCGGGTCGCCCCACAGGGCCGTGGGGTCGTAGCCGTCCTTCACGAGGACGCCCTGGATCAGGCTCGACCCGCGGGCGGCCTCGTACGTCGTGTGCACCACGCCGCTGTAGGACGCTGCCGCGGCGAACATCCCAGGGTGGCGGCCCGCGTACGCCAGCGCGCCGAGGCCGCCCATCGACAGGCCCGCGATCGACCGGACGGTGCCCGCGCCGTAGCCCCGCTCGAGGAGCTGGCGCAGTTCGGTCAGGTGGAACGTCTCCCAGCGCGGCGCGCCGCCCGCGCCCCGGTTGTACCAGTCCGAGTAGAACCCGTCCCGGCCGCCCGAGGGCATCACCACCAGCATCTCCGCGCCGCGGGTGAAGGCGGCGACGTCGGTCGAGCGCGTCCACGACGTGTAGTCGTCGCCCGCGCCGTGGAGCAGGTACAGCACGGGCCAGGTGCGCGTGGCGCCGGGCGTCCAGGCCGGCGGGTGCAGCAGCCGCACCATCGCCGTGGCCGCCAGCGCCGGGGAGTCGACGGTCAGGTCGAGCATGGTGGGACTCAGCCGCTGCTCGGCGATCACCCGCGCCCCGCTGTCGGCCACCGCCCGCGGCGCCGTGGTGGCGCCCGCGAGCGCGGGCCGGGCGACGGCGAGCGCGGACAACCCCGCCGCCGCCCCGAGGACGAACTTCCGCCGGGACACCCGCGCGGGCACGGGTTCGTCCACACGGGACTGGATCTGCCGGTCTTGGACGGGCCTGGGCATCGTTGCCTCCAGGGTGCGGGGATGCGGTGCCCGGCGTCCCCGGGCATGCTCGGGCGCGCCGGTGCGACCGGCCCGGGGACGCCAGGCGTTGGCAGGAGAGCGGCCGGCTCTCCTCGCCCGCGCCGGGCCGGCGCGGGAGACGGGATCCCGGGGCCTGGCGGGCAGCCGGGAACACCCCGGCGCGCGGAAATCGCGCGCGGGTGGGGAAAACCGGGGAAAAACTACTGGGAGTGGCGCTCGGCGTAGCGCAGCGCCGAGCGCTGCAGCTTGCCGCTGGGCGTCTTCGGCAGGGCCGGGACGAAGTGGACGGCCCGCGGGTAGGCGTGCGCGGCGAACCGGGTCTTCACCAGTGCCTGCAGCTCGGCCGCCAGTGCCGGGCCCGCGTCGTGCCCGTGACGCACGACGACGTGGGCCGTGACCACCTCGCCCCGCAGCTCGTCCGGGGCGCCGACGACGGCGGCCTCCGCGACGGCCGGGTGGCCCAGCAGCACGGATTCCACTTCGGACGGTCCGATCCGGTAGCCCGCCATCAGGATGACGTCGTCGTCGCGGGCGGTGAAGCGGAAGGTCCCGTCGGCGTCCCGCGCGGCGGTGTCGCCGGTGAGGTACCAGCGCCGGTCCGCGGTGAACCGCTCGGCCGTGCGCCCGGGCGCACCCCGGTACCCGGTGAACCACATTAACGGGCTGGCGGCCAGGTCGACCGCCAGCCGCCCGCGTTCGCCGTCGGCCGCGGGCTCGGCCGTCTCCGGCCGCAGCACGTCCAGCCGCCAGCCCGGCAGGGCCCGGCCCATCGAGCCGGGCCGCCGCTCGCCGAGCAGGGCGGGGTGCCAGGCGTTGGCCACGGCCATGCCCAGTTCCGTCTGCCCGTAGTGGTCCAGCACCGGCACGCCGAGGACGCGCTCGGCCCAGTCGCTCACCTCGGGCGGCAGCGGCTCCCCCGCCGACGAACAGTGCCGCAGCGCCAGATCCGCCGGAGCGAGCCCTTCGGCCGTGCGCAGCGCGCGGTACACCGTCGGCCCGGCGGTGAAGTTGGTGACCCGGAAGGCCGCCAGCACCTGCCAGGTCAGCCGCGCGGAGAATCCACTGTGGAGCAACAGGGCGCGCCGGCCGAGGCCGAGCGGGCCGAGGATCGCGTGGTAGAGGCCGTAGGCCCAGCCCGGGTCGGCGGCGTTCCAGAACACGTCCGATTCCTCGTGGTCGAGCCCGAACTCCTGGTAGGCCAGCATGGACGCGACCGCCCACAGCGGCACGGGCACGCCCTTGGGAGTCCCGGTGGTGCCGGACGTGTACAGCTCGACCAGCGTCGCGTCCCCGCTCGTCGTGACCGGGACCGGCTGCGGCGGCGCCGCCAGCAGCCGCTCGAAGCTGTGGTCGCCGGGGTGGTCCACGGCGCCGGTGGTGATCACGGTCAGCCGCCACGCCGCCGGGATGTCTTCGCTGGGCCCGAGTTTCGCCCGCTGCCCGGGTTCGGTGACCACGATCCGCGCGCCGCTGCCGGCGATCCGCCCGGCGATCGACGGCGGGGCGAGCGCGGTGAACAGGGGCACGTGGACCGCGCCGATCCGCCAGATCGCGAGCAGCGTGACGACCAGGTCCGCCGACTTGCCGAGCAGGGTGGCGACGCGGTCGCCGGGACCGGCGCCGAGCTCGGCCAGCGCCGTGGCCAGCCGGGCGGAGGAGTCCTGCAGGGCAGCGAAAGTCCAGTCGCGCGAGGACAGATCCGGCTCCACGACGGTGAACGCGACGGCGTCCCCGGGGTGCCGGTCGCACAGCAGCTCCGCGGCGCGGACCCGGGGCCGGTCGAACCGTGAGCGGAGGTCCTCGACCCGGCGCTGGATGCTCGTCATCAGGACCTCCTGGACCTACGCGATACCGCCGCAGTGCCGTACCGTGGCAAAAATGTCTCATCGCGGCGAAAGCCCGGCTACCCCCGCCTGAGGGGAGCGAATCCCGCACGCGACGTCTTCGAGGAGGCAGGCGTGAACCCGAACGCCACGGCCGACGACCGCCCGGAGATCCATCGCGCGCTGGCCCGGATGCGCGACGCGACCGGCCTGCCGCTGACCTTCGGCGGCGAAGTCGGCGCCGGGCGGCAGGTGCAGCTGAGCCAGATCACCGGCCCGCACACCGGCGCGCTGCGCGGCGTCAGCCTGGAGTACGGGCGCGGGCTCGGCGGGAAGGCGGTGGCGCAGCGGCGGCCGGTCGTCGTCGACGACTACGTGCGCTCCCCCGGCATCAGCCACCACTACGACCACATCATCGTGGCCGAAGGGCTGCGCGCGGTGGTCGCCGTGCCGGTGGTGGTGAGGCGGAACGTCCGCGGCGTGCTCTACGGCGCGCTGCGCAGCTCGCTGCCGCTGGGCGATCGGGTCGTCCACGCCGTCGTGGAGTCGGCGCGCGAGCTCGAGCAGACCCTGGCGGTGCGCGACGAGGTGACGCGGCGGCTCGCCTGGCTCGACCGCTACGACGCCACCGACTGCCACCGGCCGCACTGGGAGCTGGTCCGGGAGGCCTACGCCGAGCTGAGGACCCTCAGCCAGAGCGTCGAGGACCCGGTGCTGCGCGCCCGCGTCCGCGCGATCTGCGAGACGCTGTCCGCCGTCTCCGGCCGCCCGGCGCGGGCCGGGAACCTCCCCAGACTGGCGGCGCGGGAGCTCGACGTGCTCGCCTGCGTGGCCCTCGGCTGGACCAACCAGCAGATCGCCGAGGACCTCGGGATCTCCACGGAGACGGTGAAGAGCTACCTGCGCAGCGCCTCGCGCAAGCTCGTGGCGCGCAGCCGGATGGAGGCCGTGGTCACCGCCCGGCGGTTCGGTCTTCTCCCGTGAGGGTACGCGATGGGGTACGGTAGTACCGCGCGCCGCCTCACACCCGGGCGTGTGCGAGGCTACGGAACCATGACCGCGAAGCCACCTTGGATGACGCCACCGGGAGCGCGCACGGCACGAAGCCGACGTATGTCCGACGCCAAGCGCGAGGAGCTGATCCTGCGCCTGGAACGGCTTTTCCTCGACGAGGGTTTCGCCCGGCTGACCGTGGACGACCTGGCCAGCAGGCTGCAGTGCTCGAAGTCGACGCTGTACGCGGTGGCCGGCAGCAAGGAGCAGCTGGTCGTGGTGGCCGTCCGCCACTTCTTCCAGGAGGCGGCCGCCCGGGTCGAGGAGAAGGCCGGGCCGATCACCGACCCCTCGCAGCGCATCGCCGAGTACCTCGCCGGCCTGGGTTCTGAGCTGCGGCGGATGTCGCCGGAGTGCTACGCGGACCTGCTCAGCTTCGAAGCCACCGCCGAGCTGTACGCGCGGCATTCGCTCGCCGCCGCCCACCACGTCCGGGAGTCCATTCAGGACGGCGTGGCCTCGGGCGCGTTCCGCGCGGTGAACGCGGACTTCGTCGGCGCCGCGGTCAGCCTCCTCATCGACGGCATCCAGCACGGGGAACTGCTCGACCGCTCGGGGCTGTCCATGGCCGACGCCTACACCGAACTCGGCGGGCTCGTCCTCGCCGCGCTGACCAACCAAGCCGCGAAGTAGCTTTTCGCCTCGCTCAGCCGAGCGACAACTCGTCCGCCGCGGGTCTTGCGCCGCCCCCGCCCGTGTGTTTACCGTACGGAATCCGGTACTGAAGTATTCGATCTCGTACCCACTCGATTCCGGCGACAGCGGAGGCGGCGATGCCTGCACGCACGGACACTGACCGGCGCCACGGAGTCGTGCTCCGGCGCGACGTCCGGATTCCCACCCTCGAACCGGGAATCACCCTTTCGGCCAACCTGTTCCTGCCCGACGGGCCGGGACCGTTCCCGCTGCTGGTCACCGTCCTGCCCTACCGCCGGGACGTCTCGGCGCTGACCGGGTCGCCCACCGAACGCTGGTTCGCCGAGCGCGGCTACGCGTCCCTGCTCGTGGACATGCTCGGCACCGGCTCGTCGGACGGGGTCCCGCGGCCGCCGTTCGACGCCGGGGAAGCCGACGACGCGCTCGACGCCATCCGCTGGGGCGCCCGGCAGGCGTGGTGCAGCGGCGCGGTCGGCATGTGGGGCGGGTCCTACGGGGCCATCACGACCCTGCGCGCCGCCGCCCGGCGGCCGGACGCGCTGCGCGCCATCATCGCCCTCGAAGGCCCGCTCGACCCCGGCCGCGAATTCGTGCACCCCGGCGGGACGCGCGGGGCGTTCTCGCCACTGGCGTCGTGGGCGATGAGCACGCTGTTCAACCAGGTGCTCCCGCCGGTGGACGACTTCGCCGACCCGGACGAGCAGGCGCGCTGGCACCGGCGGCTGACGTTCGCGCCCTACGTGCTCGACCTCTTCCGCAACGGCCCCGGCTCCCCGGTGTGGGCCCGGCGCCGGATCGACGTCTCCGCCGTCGAGGTCCCCGCGCTCTGCGTCGCAGGCTGGCGCGACCTGTTCGTGGACGGCGCGGTCCGGGCGTACGAAAGCCTGCGCGGCCCCAAGGCCCTGATCGCCGGGCCGTGGATGCACGTGATGCCGCAGGAGTGCCCGGTCACGCCGATCGACTTCCTGGCGATCGCCAAGTCCTGGTGGGACCGCTGGCTGCTCGGCGAGGACACCGGTACCGACGCCCCCGGAGTCCGCCTGTACGTCCAGGGCGGCCGGCCGCGCTGGCTCGGGTTCGGTTCCTGGTCGCCGGACGGCGGTGTCCGGACCGAGGACCTCGCGAGCTGGCAGCGATCGGCACCGTCCACTCCGGACCCCGCCACCGGCCTGCAGTCCGGGCTCTGGGCCACCCCCGCCGGGCAGTTCGGCCTGCCGCTGGACCAGCACGGCGACGACAGCCGCAGTCTCAGCTACACCTCTCCCCCGCTGCCCGGGCCGCGGCTGATCAGCGGACGGCCGTCGGTGACGCTCACCGGGCCGTGGCCCCGGGTGTCGGTCAAGCTCACCGACGTCGACCCCGCCGGCCGGTCCGTGCTGATCTGCGCGGGCATCGCGTGCGACGGCGAAGGCGAGTTCATCGTGCCGCTGACCCCGACCACGTACGAAGTCGCGGCGGGACACCGGCTGCGCGTCGTCGTCGCCCCCGGCGACTTCCCCCGGGTCTGGCCGCAGGAGCCGCCCGCGGGCTGGCCGGTGGCGCGGGAGCTGACCCTGCCGGTCGCCGACCCCGCGCGCGGGGTCGCGTGCCCGATGCCGGAACCGCCCGAACCCGCACCCGCCGGCCTCGACGAGGCGCCGGGCGCCGACCAGGCGGCCTCCTGGGAGGTCGTCGAAGACCTCCTGCACGACACGGTTTCCCTGCGCCTGGCCGGCGGCAACCGGATCCGGCCGGACACCGTCCCCGGCGGGCGGCACACGCTGGAGGTCGAGCAGGAGCTCGTCGCCACCGCGCACCGGCTCGACCCGGGTGCCTCGACCACCACCGGCAGGCTCACCGGCACCGTGGACACCGCGACCGGCGCCCACCTCACCGTCGAAGTCACGGTGACCGCGACCGCAACCACCCTCGACGCCCACGCGAAAGTCGTCCAGGACGGCGCTTCCCTGCTCGATCGGCACTGGCGCGGCTGACCGCCGGCCCCAGCGAAAGGTGTTCCATGTCTGCCCCTGCCGTCCTCTCCCGTCGCGAGTTCACCGTCGGCGGCCTGCTGCTCGCCGCCGGTCTCGCGGCCGGGTGCGGCGGGCCGTCCGGCTCCCCCGCCGCGGACCGCACGCTGCGCATCGGCCAGTACTGGCCCCCGACCAGCCTCGACCCGGCGAAGGCGGGCGGCGAGTCCCAGTTCTTCCTGCAGCCCGCCTACGACCCGCTGATCGTCCGCGCCGCCGACGGCAGCTACCAGCCCGGCCTCGCGACGGCGTGGCGCTACCTGGGCACCGGCAACACCGCCTTCGAGATCACCCTGCGGGACGGGGTGACCTTCAGCGACGGCAGTCCCCTGACCGCGGCGGGCCTGAAAGCCAGCATCGAGCACTTCCGCAAGTCGGCGGGCCAGGCGGCGGCGTTCCTCGCCCCGATCGCCACGATGACGGCGACGCAGCCGCTGGTGCTGCGGCTGACTCTGAACCAGCCCCACCCGCTGCTGCCGGCGCTGTTCACCCAGGACTACCTGGCCGGCGACGTGATCAGCCCGGCCGGGACCGGCGCCCCCGCGGACCTCGCCACCCGCACGTCCGGCGCCGGGCCGTACGTCCTGCTGCCCGCGGAAACCGTCGCCGACGACCACTACACCTACGGCCCGAACCCGAAGTACTGGAACGCGGCGGGCCGGTTCTACGACAAGATCACCGTCAAGGTGCTGCCGAACGAGAACACCGCCCTCGCCGCGCTGAAGACCGGCCAGGTCGACGTCGTCGCCGGCAGCTACGCCATCGCCGGCGGCGCCAAGGCCGCCGGCTTCGCGATCGCCTCGAGCCCGGCCATCGTGATGGGCCTGCAGCTCAACGACCGGGCCGGCACGCTCTGCCCGCCGCTGGCCGACGTCCGGGTGCGGCAGGCGCTCAACTACGCGGTCGACCGCGCCAAGATCACCGCGGCCCTGCTCGGCGAATACGGCGTCCCGGTCGACCAGCCCTCGGCGCCCGGGCAGGACGGCTTCAGCGAACAACCCTTCTACACCCACGATCCCGGCCGGGCCCGGCGGCTGCTGGCCGACGCCGGCCACGCCGGCGGGTTCGCGCTGCCGGTCGTGATCCCGTCGGCCCCGGGGTTCCCCGGCGACCTGGCCCAGGCCATCGCGTCGGACCTGCAGCAGGTCGGCGTCACGCTGCGGATCACGGCGAAGGAACCCGCGGCCGCCAGCACCGCGCTCACTGAGTTCCCGGCCTCCACCATGGGCTGGGGCGTGCTGCCCGCCTACTTCATGGGCCGCGGCCTGTGGCTGAAGGACGCCATCGGGATGAACCCGTTCCACAGCAGCGATCCCGAGCTGGAGAGCCTCGACCGGCAGGCCGCGGCCGCCGACGGCGCCACCCGGCCCGGCCTCGACCGGCAGATCGTCCGGCGGGTGGTCGAGCTGGGCTGGTTCCTGCCGGTCTGCCTGAGCCCGGGGCTGCTGTTCTACCGCGACACCGTCGGCGTGGACCCGGTGCCCGGCAAGCCGTT
The DNA here is from genome assembly GCF_000716785.1 of Amycolatopsis vancoresmycina. Classification (GTDB taxonomy): domain Bacteria; phylum Actinomycetota; class Actinomycetes; order Mycobacteriales; family Pseudonocardiaceae; genus Amycolatopsis; species Amycolatopsis vancoresmycina. The sequence goes on along the minus strand of NZ_JNYY01000001.1, from coordinate 131,810 downwards.
CCCCAGCGTCGCCGCCTGGCACCCGGCCGGCCGCGCATGACCGACGCGGATCCGCGGTTCCCGCCGGGGTTCCGGTGGGGCGTCGCCACGGCCGCCTTCCAGATCGAGGGCGCGTGGAACACCGACGGCAAGGGACCGTCCACCTGGGACACCCGGGCACACCGCCCCGGCGGGCTCGCCGGTGGCGCCACCGGCGACGTCGCCTGCGACCACTACCACCGGCTGGCCGAGGACCTCGACCTGATGGCCGGGCTCGGGATCGGCAGCTACCGGTTCTCCGTGTCGTGGCCCCGCGTGCAGCCCCTCGGCCGCGGCCGCTGGAACGGCGGCGGGCTGGCCTTCTACGACCGGCTGCTCGACGGCCTGCTGGCGCGGGCGATCGAGCCGGTGCTCACGGTCTACCACTGGGACCACCCGCAGCCGATCGAGGACGCCGGCGGCTGGGCCTGCCGCGACACCGCGGCCCGGTTCGCCGACTACGCCGAAGGACTCGCCGTCCGGTTCGGCGACCGCGTCCGGCACTGGCTCACCCTCAACGAGCCGCTGTCGGTGATGCACGCGGAGATGTCCGGTGCCCGGCCGGAACCCGCGCGCCACCACGGGCTGCGGGTGGCCCACCACCTGATGCTCGGGCACGGGCTGGCCGTTCCGCGCCTGCGGGCCCACGTGCCCGGCGCCGAGATCGGGATCAGCCTCAACCTGGCCGGGACGACCCCCGCCAGTGGGCGTATGGCGGACGTCGCCGCGGCCGCCCGGGCCGAGGCGTACGAGGACCGCCTGTTCCTCGATCCCCTGCTGCGCGGGGACTACCCGCACCTCGACGGCCGCCCGGTGATCGAGGCGACGGCGGCCGACCGCGCGCTGATCGCGGCGCCGCTCGACTTCGTCGGGGTCAACTGGTACGCCCCGGCCCGGGTCGCCGCGTCGGACGCCGGGGTGTTCGGCTACACCCGGGTGCCGGTCCCCGGCGCGGGCACGAACCTGCTCGGCTGGCCGGTGGCACCGGCCGAGCTCGGCGCGCTGCTGGCGTGGCTGCGCACGCACTACCCGGACCTGCCGCCCATTCTGATCACCGAAAACGGCTTCCCCGACACCGACGAACCGGACGGCACCGGCGCGGTGCCGGACCCGCGGCGCATCGCCTACCTGCGGGCCTGCCTGGAGCAGGTCCGCGCCGCGCTCGACGCGGGCTCGGACATCCGCGGCTACCACGTCTGGTCGCTGCTGGACAACCTCGAATGGGAGCACGGCTACCGGCCGCGCTTCGGGCTGGTGCACGTCGACTTCACGACGCTCGCCCGCACCCCCAAGGCGTCCTACCGGTGGTACCGGGAGCTCATCGCGGCCCAGCCGCTCGACGGGAAGGACGGCGGGCCGTGCTCCGGTTGATCGCGCACCGGCTGGTGGTGTCGGTGGCACTCGTCTTCGTCGTATCGCTGCTGGCTTTCCTGCTGCAGTCGGCCGCGCCCGGCGACCTCGCCCGGGCCGTCCTCGGCCAGAACTTCAGCGTCGCGGCCCACGAGCAGCTGCGCCACCAGCTCGGCCTCGACCAGCCCGTGCTGACGCAGTACGGGCACTGGCTGCGGGACGCGCTGCACGGCGACCTCGGCACGTCGCCGGTCAGCGGGCTTTCCGTGGCGGGCGAAATCGCCGGGCGGCTGCCGGTCACGCTCTCGCTCATCGGCTGCGCGACGGTGGTCACCGCGTTCGCCGGCGTCGCGCTCGGCGTCGTCAGCGCCGTCCACGGCGGCCGGATCGGCCGGGTCGTCGACGTGCTCTCGCTGATCGGCTACGCGCTGCCCAGCTTCTGGTTCGCGCTCACCATGGTGACGCTCTTCGCGGTCACCGTCCGGCTGCTGCCGGCCACCGGGTACGTCGCGCTCGGCGCGTCACCCGCGGGGTGGGCGCGCAGCCTGGTGCTGCCGGTCGCGACGCTGGCGCTGCCCGGGATCGCCGTGTTCGCCAAGCAGACCCGCGACGCGATGCTGGACGCGCTGTCCCGGGACTACGTGACGGCGCTGCGGGCCCACGGCGTCCCGGAATCGTCGGTGGTGCTGCGCCACGCGCTGCGCAACGCGGCGATCCCGGTGGTCACCCTGGTGGGGCTGACGTTCATCGGGCTGCTCAGCGGCACCGTGTTCGTGGAGTCCGTCTTCGCCATGCCGGGCCTGGGCGGCCTCGCCGTCCAGGCCACGTCCCTGCACGACATCCGGATGATCCAGGGCGTCGTGGTGGTCTTCACGGTGATCGTCGTCGCGGTCAACCTGCTGGTGGACCTGGCTTACGGCTGGTTGAACCCGAAGGCCGGGCTCCGGTGACCGCGGGCATCGAGGAGTTCGTCGCCCGGGGCGCCCGGCCCGGACGGCGGTGGCTCGCCGCGTTCCGCCGCCCGCTCGCGTGGCTGCCGCTGGGGTACCTCGCGCTGCTGGTCGCCGGTTCGGTGCTGGCGCCCGTGCTCGCGCCCGCCGGCCCGGTCGCGACCGATCTGGACCACGTGCTCGCCGGCCCGGGGCCCGCGCACCCGCTCGGCACCGACACCCTCGGCCGGGACGTGCTCGCGCGGCTGCTGTACGGCGGGCAGGTCAGCCTGCTGCACGCCGCGATCGTCGTCGCCACGGTGGTCGGGGTGGGGGTCAGCGGCGGCGTCGTGGCCGGGTACCTCGGCGGCTGGTTCGACCGGGCGTTCACCTGGGTCGTCGACGTGCTGCTCGCGATCCCGGTCCTGATGACGCTGCTGGTGGTGCTGGCCGTCGTGGGCGAGCACCAGACCGTCGTGATGGTCGCGCTCGGCGTGCTCGTTTCGCCCGGGCTCGCGCGGGTGGTCCGCGGGGCCACGCTGGCCGTGCGCAAGGAGCTGTACGTCGCCGCCGCGCGGGTGTCCGGGCTGCCGCACCGCCGGATCGTGGCGGCGCACGTGCTGCCGCGGATCGCCGGCCCGGTCATCGTCCAGGTGTCGCTGCTGGCCGGGGGTGCGCTGCTGATCGACGCCGGGCTCAGCTACCTGGGGTTCGGCGCGCAGCCGCCGGATCCGACCTGGGGCGACATGATCGCGCAGGCGGCCTCGGTGATCGACCGGCAACCGTGGCTGCTGGTGCCCCCGGGGATCGTGCTGGGCCTGGCGATCCTGGCCTTCGGGCTGCTCGGTGACGTCGTCCGCGACGCGACCGCCGACCACGCCGGGCCCCTGCGCGACCGCCTGCACCGCGCGCACCGGGCGGCCGCACCGGCGCTGACGCCGCGGAACGAGCCGACCACGGCCCTGCTTTCCCTGCGGGGCGCCGAAGTCACGCTGGCCGGCGGCCGGGTCGTCGTGACGGACCTCGACCTCGACGTCGGGCCCGGCGAAACCGTCGCGCTGGTCGGCGAATCCGGCTGCGGCAAGTCGATCACCGGGCGGGCGATCCTCGACCTGCTCCCGGCGGGCGGCGCGATCACCGCCGGGAGCCTCCGGTTCGCCGGCGCCGACCTGGCACTGGCCGGGCCGCGGGCGGTGCGCCGGCTGCGCGGCTCGCGGATCGCGCTGATCTCGCAGGACCCGGTGGCGGCCCTCGACCCGGTGTTCACGGTGGCGCACCAGCTGGGCGAGCTGGTCCGGCTGCGGCACGGCGGATCGCGAGCCTCGGTGCGCGAGCGCGCCCTCGCCCTGCTGCGGGACGTCAACCTGCCGGAAGCGGTCGCCCGCCGTTACCCGCACGAGCTGTCCGGCGGCATGGCCCAGCGCGTCGCGATCGCGATGGCACTGGCCGGGGAACCGAACCTGCTCATCGCCGACGAGCCGACGACCGCCCTCGACGCCGCTGTGCAGGCGGAGGTGCTGGACCTGCTCGGGCGGCTGCGGGCCGAACGCGGGATGGCGATCCTGCTCATCACCCACGACTGGGCGGTGGTGTCCGCGTTCTGCCGGCGCGCGTACGTGATGTACGCCGGGCAGATCGTCGAGTCGGGCCTGGTGGGCGACCTGCTCGCGCAGCCTCGCCACCCGTACACCGAGGGCCTGCTCGGCGCGCTGCCGGGCCGGGCCCGGCCCGGCGCGCGGCTGGCCGCCATCCCCGGGTCGGTGCCGGACCCCGCGCACTGGCCGCGGGGCTGCCACTTCGCCCCGCGGTGCCCGCTGGCGACGCCCGAGTGCAGCGCGGCGCCGGTCCCGGTGGCCGAACCCGCCGCCGGGCACCGCACCCGCTGCCGTCACCACGCCAAGCTCGTCCCGGGAGGGGAACGTGCCTCTGCTTGAACTGCACGACCTGGCCGCCGGCTACCGGCCGCACCACCCGGTGGTGGCCGGGGTGGACCTCACCGTCCGGGCGGGGGAAACGCTCGGGCTGCTGGGCGCGTCGGGGTCGGGGAAGTCGACGATCGGGCACGCGGTCGTCGGCCTGGTCCGGCCCGCCGGCGGGCGGATCCTGTTCCGCGGCGAGGACATCACGCACGCGGGCGCCCGGCGGCGGCGGGCGCTGAGCCGGCACCTGCAGATCGTCTTCCAGGACCCGCACGGCTCCCTCAACCCGTCCCGCACGATCGGCAGCACGCTCGCCGAGCCCCTGCGGGTGGTCCACCGCCTGCCGCGCCGGGCGGCCGGGGAGCGGGTCGCCGACGTCCTGACGCGGGTCGGGCTGTCCCCCGCGGCGGCCGCCCGCTACCCCGGCTCGTTCTCCGGCGGCCAGCTGCAGCGCATCGCCATCGCCCGGGCGCTGGTCCCGGAGCCGGACCTGGTGGTCTGCGACGAGCCGACCAGCGCGCTCGACCTGTCGGTGCAGGCGCAGATCCTCAACCTGCTGCTGGACCTGCAGCAGCAGCTCGGCCTGAGCTACCTGTTCATCTCCCACGACACGGACGTGGTCCGCTTCTTCTGCCACCGCACGGTTTTCCTGCGGGACGGCCGCCTCACCGAGCCGGCCGCGACGTCGGACCTCGTGAGTGGTAAGGAGGGTTAGAACCCGCTTTTTCACTCACGACGGCCGCGGCAGACCGGCTGGCCCGGCGCCGAATCCAGCGCCTCCAGCACCTTGACCGCGTGCCCGACCCCGTCCTCCGCCCGGATCAACTCCGCCAGCTCCCCCGCCCGGGCCGGGACACTCCCGGAGACCGCCGCCCCGATCGCCCGGGCCAGACCGTCCGCGGTCAGCTCGCGCAACGGCTGCGGCCGCGGGGCCACGCCGAGCGCGAAGAGCCGCCTGCCGAAAAACGGCTGGTCGAACATGAACGGGCAGACCACCTGCGGCCGTCCGGCCGCCAGCGCCGCGCCCGTCGTGCCGGCGCCGCCGTGGTGGACCACCGCCGCCATGCGGGGGAACAGCCAGTCGTGCGGGGCCTGCGTCAGGCAGAACGCGTTCTCGCCGAGGCCGTCCGGGCGCAGGCCGCCGCGGCCGAGCGCCACGAGCGCGCGCAGCCCGGTCGCGCGCAGGGCGGCCGCCACGATTTCGCCGGTGCGGGCCGGGTCGCTGCCGACCATGCTGCCGAAGCCCAGGTAGACCGGCGGGTCGCCGGCCGCGAGGAAGGCGGCCAGGTCCGGCGGCGGTGTCCACGGGGCCGGCGGCAGGAAGAAGAACCCGGGCGTGTGCACCGGTTCCGCGTACCACGCCCGCGGCGGCAGCAGGTGCCTGCTGAACGCCTGCAGCACCGGGGCCGGGGTGCCGCCGGGCCGCCGGAGCGGGTCGTGGGCGAAGCGGCGGCGGGGCAGGCCCAGCCCCTCCCGGCGGAACCGCGCGGGACTCCCGGTCAGCGCCCGCACGAACGTCCTGGTCGTCGCGTAGGACGCCCGGTTCAGCGTCGCGGGCAGCGGGAACGGGAACAGCGGGTCGGCGAACGACGGCGTCGGGACCCAGAACGGCTGCAGGCACACCGGGACGGCCGGGACGCCCAGCAGTTCGGCGATCGCGTGCCCCGGCACGTTGACCTGGTGCACGACGAGGTCGAGGCCGTCCACCACGGCCGGGGTCCCGGCGAGCGCGGCGAGGTCGCCGAACACCCCGGCCATCGCGGCCCGGTTGCGGCGCAGCAGCCGCAGGAACAGCCGTTTCCCGCGCAGGCCGCGGAAGTTGCGCTCGACGGCCTCCCACGCCGCCCGGTCGCCGATCAGCTTGTTCGTCCCGTCGTCGAGCGGGATCACCTGCGCGCAGAACGGTTCGCCCACCGCGGCCGACGACGCCGGCGCGGCCAGCACCACCTCGTGCCCGGCCCCGGTCAGCGCCGCACCGAGCGCGGCGAACGGCTGGACGTCGCCGCGGCTGCCGTGGGTCAGCAACAGCACCTTCACGAAACCCTCCCTAGGCCGACGCGCCGACGATCAGCAGCTGCTCGTGCAGTTCCCGGACGAGCCGGTCGACGTCGCCGCGGGTGAAGAACCGCTCGGTGAAGATGTGCAGCACGGTCAGCCGGTCCCGGTAGGTCGAGACGTAGTAGCCGGGGAAGAACGTGTCGCCGACGGTGTCGAGGATGTGCAGCTCGGTGAACGCCAGCCCGGGCGGCGCCGGGAACTCCGGCACCACCCCGAGGTTGCTGATCAGCGCGTAGGACAGGTTGCGCCCGAGCGCGTCCGCCATCGGCGCCGCCTCCCGGACGCCCTCCGGGCCGGCGAGGACCTCGTCCATCCGCGCCTTGACCTCCCGGCCGGCGAGGACCGGGCTCAGCCGCGGCGAAACGGCCGTTTCGGCCACGTAGGACATCATGAAGTTGGTCGTCTCGAGCTCGCCCACCGGCGGGTCGACGCGGCGCCGGAAGTCCACCGGCGACACGCAGTACATCGGCACGCTCTCCCGGCCGCCGGCCAGCACGCGCTGGGCGACCAGGATCGCGCCGGCGACCAGGCCGTGCACCGTGGTCTCGTACCGCCGCGCCGCCCGTTTGAGCCACTGCGTCTCCTCGGCGCTCAGCCGCAGGTACCCGCTGAACAGGCCCGCGGTGGCGGCCGCCGGCTCGGGCGGGGTCGCGGAGTGGAACAGCCGCCGGTCGTACGGGATCAGGCCGAGCCGCTCGTGGAAGAGCGCGGCGGGCGGCGCGGGCAGGGCCGTGCCCGGCTCGCTCACCGGTTCCTCCCCCGCCGCGAGCGCCGCGAACACCCGCAGCAGCTCGCGGAAGGTGCCGAGCCAGGCGTTGGCGTCGGTGATCGAGTGGTCCGTGCGCAGGGCGACGTACCCGTGCGCGTCCCCCTGGACGAGCACGAGGTCGGCGACCCCGGCGGTGGCGTCCCACGGCAGCGCGGTGATCCGCGCCAGCGCGTCCGGCCCGTCCGCGAGGACGATCAGCTGCGGTTCGCGGTCGGGATCGACCGCGAGCACGGCTTCCGGCGAGCTCCCGCGGACCCGGGCCCGCAGCACGGGGTGCACCGCGCACAGCTGCCGGAACGCGCGGGCGAGCACGTCGGCGTCGAGGTCGCCGCCGTACTCCGCGGCCATGATCACCACCCGGTCGAGGTGGGCCAGTTCCAGGTAGTTCAGCGGACGTTCGAGCCCGGTCAGGTCCATTTCCACTCCCGCGTGAAGAACTGCGTGCCGTTGACGAGCACTTCGGCCGTGACGGCGGCGTCCGCGGCGCCCATGTCGATGCCGGCCCGGACGACGACCCGGCCGCCGTCGGGGGTCTCGGCGGTCTTCTCCCCCGTCGCCGTCATGCGCGCCCCCGCCGGGTCGTGCTCCGGCACGCCGAGGTCGACCTGGGTGGTCATCGCGAGGGAGTCCCGGCCGGCTCCGGGGAGCCGGATGCGGTCCCGCTTCTCCACGGTCAGCCGGACCGACGAGCGGAGGTGGTCGCGGGCGATCTCCCACCGGTCGCGGCCGGTTCCGGCCGGGCCGCGCCGGGCGGCCGGCGGGAGGGACACCTCGGTGAGCGCGCCGGGATCGGCGGCGGGCAGGCTCAGGGTGGTGGCCTGGTGGCCCTCGTACTCCTCGGCGGCCAGGCCGACGTAGTCACCGGGCCCGCGGATCACGCGGACGCCGAGCAGCCCCGGCTCCGCGGCCGGCCACAGCCGCGGGATGTCCGCCTCGGCCAGCACCAGCCGCACGCGGTGACCCGCGGCGACCTGGTAGCACGTCGGGTCCAGCTGCACCTGGACGACGTCCTCGTGCCGGGTCAGGCGCACCGTGCCCGACGAGACCAGCAGCGACCGGTCCTGCTCGTCGACGTCGGTCACCTTGAGCACGCACCGGGTCGCGGTCGTGCCGGGGCCCAGCAGCAGCCGCACCGAGGGACGGCCGGCGATCAGCAGCGGCTCCGGCAGCGGCGCGCTGGTGAACGCGAGGGTGCGGGCGTCGTCGTCGTGCTGGTCCAGCGGGTAGCCGAACCGGTCGGTGGGGTGCTTCGTGAGGCCGCTCAGCGCGCCCACGGTCGGGTCGCCGCGGCCGGTGACCGTGGCGGCCGCCGACGGACGGCCGCCCGGCGCGGACCGGTACAGGTGCCCGGAGCGGGACGCGACGAAGACGTGGTCGGCCTGCTTCTCCGGCGGCCACTGCGCGGCCCGCACCCAGCGGGCGCCCGCGCCCTGCACGAAGAACGTCGCGGTCCGCTCACGCGTGCCCGCGCGCGGCGCCTGGCCGTGCAGCCACCGGTCCCACCACTCGCAGGCGAGCACGGCCGACGGGAACGGCGCCACCGGCGCGACGTCCGGGAAGGTGTGCAGCCACGGCCCGGCGATCAGCTGCTTCGGGCCGCGGATCTGCTGGTAGGCGGCGATCATCCCGTCGCAGAACAGATCGCGCCAGCCGGCGACGCACAGGGACGGCACGGTGATCCGCCGCGCGTCGATCCGGCGCTCGGTCCACACCGCGTGGCCCGGCGGGTGCGCCCAGGCGTCGGCGAACCAGGGTTCGAACTTCTCCAGCCGTTCCTTCCAGAGGCTTTCGTAGTTCTCCCGGTCTTCGGCGCGCAGCGGCGGCAGCAGCGCGCAGAAGATGTTGTACAGGCTCAGGTGCCCGAACATCCCGATCCCGCCGCGCTGGCCCGCCGGGTGCACCAGGTCGCGTTCGACGTCGGTCCAGCCCATCACCGGGAAGATCGCCTTCAGCGCGGGCGGCCGCTGCGCGGCGACGGCCAGCGTCGTCAGGCCGCCGTGGGACAGGCCCCACATGCCGACCCGGCCGGTGCACCACGGCTGCGCGGCGGCCCACTCCACCACGGAGACGCCGTCGGCGACCTCGCCCGGGCTGAGCAACGGCCGCGGCGTCCCTTCGGAGGTCCCGATGCCGAAGCAGTCCACGTACAGCACGGCGTAGCCGCGTTCGGCGAAGTACCGCAGGTACCGGCTCGCCGCGACACCGCCGAGGCCGTCCTTCCGTCCGGTGTGGAGGGTCACCAGGGCCGGCACGCGGTAGCCGGTCTTCGGCAGGTAGAGGTCGGCGCCGAGGGTGAGGCCCGGCTCGCTCGACGGGATGCGGACGTCGCCGCGGAACTCGACGGGGTGGCGGGGCGGCCGGGACCGCGGAACCCGCGCCGGGGGCCGGGTCACCGGAGCTCCGCCGGCTTGCGCGGCCGGCTCCAGCGCAGCGTGGCCCCGCCCCAGCTCATGCCGCCGCCGAACGCGACGAGCAGGACCACGTCGTCGTCGAACAGCCGCCCGGAGCGCGCGGCGTCGTCGAGGGTGATGGGGACCGAAGCGGCGCCGGTGTTGCCGTAGCGCTCGACGGTCAGGTGCATCTGGTCCGGCCGCAGGTCGAGGGTTCTGGCCAGGTCCTGCAGCATCCGGCCGTTCGCCTGGTGGGGCACGATCAGGTCGACCTCGGCCACCTCGAGCTCCGCCGATTTGGCGACGTCGACGACGAGCTCGGGCAGCACCCGGGCGGCGAGTTCCCGGACCTGCCGCCCGCGCATGGCGAAGAAGTGCTCGCCCGCGGCGAGGGTCGCCGCGCTCGCCGGCCGCCTGCTCCCGCCGCCGGGCACGGTGACGAAGTCCGCCGTCCGCCCGTCGGAGCCCAGCGCGCTCGACAGCAGCCCGCGGCCGCCGCCGCGCTTGCCGAGCACGACCGCGCCGGCTCCGTCGCCGAAGAGCACGCACGTCCGGCGGTCTTCGTAGTTCAGGATGCGCGAGTAGGTGTCCGCGCCGATGACCAGTGCGTTGCGGGGCAGGGGATCCGCGTCGAGCAGCGCGTGCGCGGTGACCAGCGCGTAGACGAACCCGCTGCACACGGAGTCGACGTCGAAGGCCGCCGCGCGCATCGCCCCCAGGTTGGCCTGGACGGCGCAGGCGGTGGCCGGGATCGGCTGGTCGGGGGTCGACGTGGCGACGATCAGCAGGTCGATGTCGGTGGCGGCGAGGTCCGCAGCCCGCAACGCGTGCTCGGCGGCCCGGGTGGCCAGGTCGGACGTCGCCTCCTCCGGCGCCGCGACCCGGCGCTCGGTGATGCCGGTCTTGTCGAAGATCCACTGGCCGCCGAGGCCGAGGCGGGTGCCGAGCTCGGCACTGGTGAGCACGGTTTCCGGCAGGTACGAGCCGGTTCCGAGAATGGCGGTGTTCATGGGCGCCTTCCTATTCCGCGAATTTCGTCCGGTCGCACCAGACGAAGACGGCGCCGTCTTCCGGTACTCCGCGGGGGTTTTCCTGGGGGACGAAGTGCTCGTAACCGGTCCGGAACGGGATCTTCAGCCGCTCTCCGCGGAGATCGCCGCGGCGGACCAGCACGGTCACGGGCATTCCGTCGGGTGCTCCTTCCAAGGTCACTTCCACGGTCGGCTCGGCAGAGCCCATGGCCGTTTCACCTCTCCGTCATCCGACGCGCCGGTGGTAGGCGCGGATCGCCAAGGGGAAGAACACGAGCAGCACACCCGCCGACCAGGCCAGCGCCCCGCCGAGCGGCCCGGCGACCGGCCCGCCGCCCAGCAGGCCGCGCACGGCGTCGGCGAGCAGGCTGACCGGGTTGACGCCCGACCAGGCGCGCAGCCAGCCGGGCATGGTCGCGGCCGGGACGAAGACGCTGCTCGCGAACACCATCGGCAGGAACAGCGCGACGGCGGTGCCCTGCACCGCGTCGCGGTCGCGCAGCACCATGCCGAGGAACACGGTGATCCAGCAGAAGCACAGGCCGGCGGTGACCAGCAGCGCCGTCGCGGCCAGCACCTCCGGTACCCCGGTCCGGATCCGGTAGCCGAGGGCGGTCCCCGCCGCCAGCAGCACCGCGACGGCGACCGGGTACCGGACCGCGCCGGCCAGCACCGCCCCGGTCAGCGGGGCCGACCGGGCGATCGGCATGCTCCGGAAGCGGTCGAACACGCCGCTGCCGGCGTCGGCGTTCAGCCCCACCCCGGCCGACATGGTGGCCATCAGCACGGTCGGCACCATCAGCCCGGGGACGAAGTCGCGGAGGTACGCGCCGGCGCTGCCGGCGATGGCGCCGCCGAACAGGAACCCGAACATGACCAGGAACAGCAGCGGCTGCACGGTCACGTCGACCAGGTGCTCCGGGTTGCGGCGGATCCGGCGCACCCCGCGCCCGGCCAGGATCAGCCCGTGCCGCACGGCTTCCGCGGGTGTCACCCGGCCGCTCACCCGGCGCTCCCCTCGCGGGCCGCGGGCACTGCGGCACCCGCGGGTTTCCCGGTCAGGGCCAGGAAGACCTCGTCGAGGCTCGGCCGCCGCAGGCCCAGCTCCGTCACCGCCAGCCCGGCCCGGTCGAGCTCGCGGACCAGGGTGGACAGCACCATCGGGTCGGCCGCCGGTGCGGTGAGCAGGCCGGTGCCGGCGTCCCGGGCGGGCGTGGTGCCGGTCAGCCCGCCGAGCACGCGGGCGGTGGCGTCCACGTCACGGGCCAGTGCCGGCCGCACCTGCACGGTGCAGCCGCCGACCCGGCGCTTGAGCTCCTCGGGGGTGCCGTCGGCGACCACGCGGCCGGCGTCGAACACCGTGACGCGGTCGGCGAGCCGGTCGGCCTCCTCCAGGTACTGCGTGGTGAGCAGCACGGTGACCCCGTCGGCCACCAGCTCCCGCACCACCTGCCACAGCTCCCGCCGGACGTGCGGGTCGAGCCCGGTGGTCGGCTCGTCGAGGCAGAGCACCCGCGGCCGGCCGATCAGGCTGGCCGCGAGGTCGAGCCGGCGGCACAGGCCGCCGGAGTAGGCCGACGCGGGCCGGGCGGCCACCGCACCGAGCTCGAAGCGCTCGAGCAGCTCCGCCGCCCGGTCCCGCGCCGCGGGGCGGGGCAGGCCCAGCAGGCGGCCGAACAGCACCAGGTTTTCCGCGCCCGTCAGGTCCCCGTCGACGGCGGCGTACTGGCCGGTGAGCCCCAGCAGCGCGCGAACCCGCGCCGGTTCGCGCGTCACGTCGAGGCCCCCGACCCGGACCAGGCCGCGGTCCGGCCGCAGGAGCGTGGCCAGGATCCGCACCACGGTCGTCTTCCCGGCGCCGTTCGGCCCGAGCACGCCGACCACCGTGCCGGCTTCGGCGGCGAACCCGGCCCCGTCGAGCGCCGTGGTCCGCCCGAACCGTTTGACCAGGTTCTCCACCCGGATCATCGGCGGCACATTCCCTCCTTCACGCGTACTCTTTTTCCGGCTGGGTAAGGAATCCCTGCATTTCCCGCCCGATGTCCATGATCCGCCGGGGCGGCCCAGCGGCGAAATCCGAAAAGCGAACGATTCTTCCCGGAATACCGCAGGGATCCGGCAGAGTCACTTCTCCCGAGGCGAGCCGACCTGGCCCGGCTGGTGTCGCGAATGACTCATTCGGGACCTCGGAGGTCTCGAATGAGTCATTCGCGACGTTCCGACGCGGCTACCGCGGCGAATTCACCGCCGGAGCGTCTGCGACGGGGGTTCCCCGAATCGCTGCCGGTACCGGGCGGCGAAGTGGCCGGCGTGCAGGAAACCCCATTCCGCGGCCACCGCGGTCACCGTGACGGCGTCGGACTGCGCGGCCCGCAGCTGGTCACGCACGCCGCGGAGGCGGATTTCGCGCAGGTACTCCATCGGCCCCATCTTGAGGTGCTTGCGGAACCCCAGCTGCAGCGACCGCTCGGTGACGTCGGCCTCGCGCGCCAGGCTCGCCGTCGTGTGCTGCCACTTCGGGTGGTTGTCGATCCACTCCAGCGCGATGCTGACCGCGCGGGTCGGCGCGGCCGGGACCTCGCCGTCGAGCATCCTCGTGTAGTTGCCGGGCTGGCCCAATAGCAGCGCGGTGGCCAGCGTGCGCTCGAACATCTCCGCGACCGCCCGCCGCTCGATCAGCGACCCCGGCCGCTCGAGCTCGGTCACCAGCATCCGCAGGCCGCGCAGCCAGCTCCGGCCGTTGCCCGCGGCGACGGGCATCGCGGAGGCGAACCGCAGCGGCTTGCGCAGCGGTGCGCCGAGCAGGTCGGACAGCCGCGCCTCCAGCGCGGTCCGCTCCAGCCGGACGACCAGCTGCGCGCAGTCGCCCGGCCACTGCAGGGCCACCGGGTCCGCCGGGGAAAGCACCGCGGCGGTCGCGGCGGACAGCCGCACCCGCTCGCTCCCGCAGCGCGCCTCGGCTTCGCCGGCCAGCGGGATCAGCACGGTGAAGAACGATTCCGCGGGCCGGGACCCGAGCGACACGGTTCCGCCGTAGCGCAGCGCGCTGACCGACAAATCCCCTAATCGCGCGTAGTGCATTCGCGCGTCGAGCCGCGGATCGGCACCGAGCACCCGCAGGGTGTGCGGTGTCCAGACGCGGCTCACTTCGTCGCGCACGCGATTCGGGTCACGAGAACGGAAGAGCTCGTAACGCGCAAGCGGCAATTCCCACGCGGAGCCGTCTTCCCTGGACAACACCGACCTCCGTCCACTATTCGGCGAATTCGTCCGGACCGGTGGCCGCGCCGTCGCGCCTTCCCCGGGCATCCGGGCACCAGCGGCCGGGGCCGCGAATGCGGGACCGCGCCGGCCGGCTGTCATCGTATGGGCGCCGCCGCGGCGGCCGCATCGGTCGAAAGAACGAATTCGACGATTTCACACGACGCCGAGGTCGCGGGCGAAGGCGGCCAGCTGGGTGCGGCTGCGCAGGTCCAGCCGGGCCAGCATCCGGGAGACGTGCGTCTTGATGGTCGACTGGCTCAGCCCCAGCTCCGCCGCCACCTCCCGGTTCGAACAGCCCTGCGCGACGAGCCGGAGCACGCTCAGTTCCCGGTCGGTCAGCGGGATCCGCGGGGCGTCCGGCGGCCGGTGCGGTGCCCGGTCCCGGAACTGCTCGAGCAGTTCCCCGGCCGCGGCGGGAGTCAGCCAGCCGCCGCCCGCGGCGACCGCGCGCACCACGGCCGGCCACGGGTATCCGCCGCCGCCGTCGACGACGTAGCCGCGCACGCCGGCTTTCGCGGCCGCCACGACGTCCTCCGGGTGGTACACGTCGGCCCGCAGGACGACGGCGGGCGGGCGGCCGCCGCGGGCGATGTCGCCGGCGATGGTGACGCCCTCCGCGCCGAGCACGGCCCGGTCGAGCACGACCACCGACGGCGCGAATTCCTCGAGTGCGGTGACGATGTCGCTCCAGGTCGCCGGCGACCGGTGCCGCACCTCGACGTCCGCCGCCCCGGCGAGCTGCCACCCGATGCGGCGGGACTGTTCCGGGCAGGTCAGGATCAGCAGCACGCGGATCACGGTCGCGGCGACCCGCTTCCGCCGTCACCGGGACGGCACCGCTTCGAGCAGTGGTTCGGACCTGTGGTCCCGATCAACCGCGTTCACCTCCGGGTCGTTCGGCCGATGCCCGGCGGAAAGTAGCGCAGCCGCAACGAAGCGCACCAGCAACGCACCGTGGATCTTCGTCCCGTTGGCGCACATCACCGGTTCGCCGCAGCGCCCGTGGGCCGTCCGGTGCACCCGTCTCGGCCGGAAGGCCCCGCGGATCCCCGCCCCGCTAAGGTGGTTTCCGGCCCGGCGACCGAGGAGGGGGCGAGCGTGACCGACGAGGAAGACGCCGACTGGATCCCGGCCGGGGCCGATCTGTCCCGGCCCAGCGCCGCGCGCATCTACGACTACCTGCTGGGCGGAGCCCACAACCTCGAGCCCGATCGCGAGGTCGCCCGGCGGCTCCAGGCCATCCAGCCGCGCGTGGCCGGCGTGGCCCGGCGGAACCGGGCCTTCCTCCGGCGGGCCGTGCGGTACCTGCTCGGCCAGGGCGTCCGGCAGTTCCTCGACCTGGGTTCCGGCATCCCGACCGTCGGCAACGTGCACGAAGTGGCCCAGGAGGCCGCCCCGGAGGCCAGGGTCGTCTACGTCGACCACGAGCCGGTGGCCGTCGCCCACAGTGTGGCGCTGCTCAAGGACAACCCCCACGCCGAGGCCCTCGAAGCCGATGCCACCGACACCGAAGCCGTGCTGAAGTCCGAGCAGGTGCACCGGCTGCTCGATCTCGGCAGGCCGGTCGGGCTGCTCGCCATCACGCTGGGCCACTACCTGCCCGAGGTCCGCGGCGTGTTCGCCGCCTACCGGGACGCGCTCGCGCCCGGGAGCTACCTGGCGCTCACCCACCTCACGAACGACTTCGCCGTCCTGAACGACCCGCGGGTGGCCGAGACCATGCGCAGCACCCAGGACCACATCTACCCGCGTTCCCGGGACGAGGTGCTCGCGCTCTTCGACGGCTTCGAGCTCGTCGAGCCGGGGCTGACCACCTCGGCGAACTGGCGGCCCGACCGGCTCGCCGCCGTGGTCGACCCGGAGGAAGACGGCCTCTACGCCGGGATCGGTGTCAAGGTCTAGGCGAACCGCTCCCACGCCGACTGGCGGGTCATGCCCAGGGCCTCGCCGACCTGAGTCCACGTTGCGCCCAGCGCACGGGCCTTGCCCACCCAGGCCGCCAGGTTCTCCTGGACCTGCGTGCTCGCCGCCGACACCGGGCCCAGGTTGGACAGCACCTGCTCGAGCGGCAGGTCGTGCTCCCACGGCGCGATCATCGGCGCGTCCGCGGGCTTCCCCTCGATCGCCGACACGCACAGCTGGACGCAGCCGTCGCAGATGAACACGCCCGGGCCGCCGATCAGCGTCTCCACCTCCGTGTTCGGCTTGGCGCAGAACGAACACCGGGCGATCACCGCTGTACTCATACCTGACCTCCTTGTCAGGCGAGACCTTACAGCCGTAAGGGAGCGCCTGACAAGAGGAACGCCGCCGTCCAGTCCGCGAGCTCCGTCAAGCGGGTCGTCAGCTCCTCGATCTCGGCCCAGCGGCGGTGCTCGCGTTCCAGGTCCGGCACCAGGAAGTCCTCCACCAGCAACAGGAGCGTCGCGATCTCGTAAGCGACGTCGGCGAGCTGCAGGAACGGGCGGTACTCGATCTCGCTGCCCGTCCCGTGCCGCGCGGCCCAGTCGCGGGCGCCGTGGCCGGCCGCGCGGCAGACCGTCACCACCGTGCGGCGGAGGTCGGTGCGGCGGGAGGCCGGCTCGCCGTCCGCCAGCGGGGCGACGTTCCAGGCCACCGACAGCAGGCAGCACCCGGCGTCGTCCATCGACTCGTTCATCACCCGGCGTACTCTGCGGACCCGCGGGCACAGTTCCGCCGTTCCGACTCGCCCCATCACCCCATCGTGTGGAGAACCGGCCCGGATCGGGCGAGCATCGGGAGCGAGACGAAGTCCGCCAGGGCCTGCTGGCCGGCGGCGTTCGCGTGGATGCCGTCGCCGTTGTCGTACGCCGGGAGGATGCTGTTCGGCTTCAGCGGGTCCGCCAGCACCGTGTCGAAGTCCACCACGCCGGAACACGTGCCGCCGCAGGTGTTCCAGCGCCCGACGAACAACGCGATCTCGTGCCGGGCCAGGTTGGCCTGATCGGAGTAGCCGGGCCGAGGCGTGCTCGGCGTGACGTACACCGAGATCCCGGCCGCGCGCAGCCGGGCGAACACCGCCCGGTAGCTGTCGAGGATCGCCGCCGCGTCGCAGCCGTACGCCAGGTCGTTCGTGCCGTAGTAGTAGATGACCGCGGTGACGCCGTGCAGCGCCAGGACGTCCCGGTCCAGCCGGCTCGACGCGTCCAGGCCGGCGACCGACGGCGGCATCGCCGGGCACGACCGGGCGCTCGTCGTGCCCGAGACGCCGGCGTTGGCCACCGCGAGCGGGACGGCCGCGGCGACCATCCGCCGCGCCAGGTCGTCGGTCCAGCGCCGGTCCGGGGCCGGCTCGGTGCAGCCGGGCCCGCAGTTCGTGCTGCCGACGCCGTCGACGACCGAGCTGCCGAACGGGACGACGACGCCGGTCAACGCCTTGTTGTGGACGTCGACCGCGCTGACGACGTAGGTGGCGCCGACCGTCGACGTGAAGGCGCTCCCCGAGACCTCGCCGGTGTGGTCGCCCGAGCCCGGCGGCGTGAGGTAGTTGTCCCGCAGTGCCGCGCCGTGGCGGCCGGGTACCGCCGTACCCTCGACCGACAGGCTCACCGCGAGGTCGGAATCCGGCCGCGTCGCGAGCCTGGTCTCGTCGCTCCAGACCTCGCCGCCGGCGGGGATCGTGACCGCGGGACGGCCCGCGAAGGTCAGGTCACGCGTGAAGGAGACGGCGGCGCCGCCCGCGCCCGGCCCGGCGGTGGCGTGCCCGACGGTCAGCGGCCCGGTGCCGAAGGTGTTCTGGAACCGGACGCGGACGGCGTCGCCGCCCTGGCTGAGGTGGGTGATCATCCGCAGCGACTGGCCGGTGACGGGCGTGTCGGCCCGGCCGTCCTGCGACTGCGCCCACGCCGTGAACCAGGCGTGCCCGGCCCCGGCGGCGCCGGGCGCGGAGGCGACGACGGCCACGAAAACCGCGGCGAGAAGGGCGATCCTGCGCACGGCGCCTCCCGGGTCCACAAAGGACGGATGTCGAAGACCTCGACACCGCATCGTAAGCAGCCGGTCACGGAGGCGACAAGGTTTTGTCCGATCTTGTCAGCGGCGGCGGATTCCAGTTCGATGGCGGACATGACCGAACCACGCCTCTTCGGCGATCCGTACGAAACCCCGGACGGCACCACGGTGATCCCGGTCCACCGGCCGGTCGGGGTGTTCGCGGTCCGGGACGGCCAGGCCCAGTGGGCGCCGGCGGTGGACGCCACGCGCGTCGCGCTGCTGGGCGTGGGCGTCGGGCTGGTCGCCGCCACGCTCGCCGGGATCGCCATGGTGCACCGGCCGCCGTGGCCCGACCTGCGCCGGCGGCGCTAGCCCCTCGCCAGCGCCTGGACCCGGCCGATCGGGCCGTTGTAGTAGTTCTGGTCGCCCGGCAGCCCGCCGCCGCGCGCGAACTGCCAGATGCTCTGCTTGTCCCAGCCCGCGGGCAGTTCGCCGATCACCGGGGCGTACCGCGCCAGCCACAGCGGGTTCGTGCCGCCGAACCGGCCGGTGTTGCCGGTGCACTGCTTCCACCACGCCGTGCTCGTGTAGATCAGCGCGCTGCGCTTGACCTTCGCCAGGTACGTGCGCGTGAAGTCGGTGAGCCACGCCGTCATGTCGACCGGGTTCTTGCCGTAGCAGACGTCGCCGTAGGGGTTGTACTCGATGTCCAGCGCACCGGGCAGGGTGGTGCCGTCCGCCTGCCAGCCGCCGCCGTGGGCGATGAAGTACGCCGCCTGCTCGGCGCCGCCGGAGACGTCCGGGCGGGCGAAGTGGTAGGCGCCGCGGATGAGACCCGCCGCGTGCGCGCCGTCGTACTGCTGGCCGAACTGCGGGTTGACGAACCCGGTGCCCTCGGTCGCCTTGACGTAGCTGAACTTCGCCCCGGCGCCGGCCGCCGCGGGCCAGTCGACCGGGCCCTGGTGGCCGCTGACGTCGTGCCCGAGCGTCTGCCCGGGGACGTCGGCGCGAGGTGTCCCCTGGACGCCTTCGTGCCGCGCGATCTGGGTGCCCGCGGAGTTCGCGGCCGCCAGGGAGTAGTCGGCCCGCGCCGGTGCCGTGACCACCACCGCCGCGAGCACCGCCAGCGCGGCCGCGCCCGAGAGCCGCTGTCCCGCCACGATCAGGTTCATCCGCGCTCCGCTCTCGGAAGGAACAGGTCCGAGACCCATGCTGCCTGCCACGCTCGGCTCTCGCGAGGCTTGTGTCACCCGATGCAGTGATCTTCAGAGTTCGGTGGTGATGATCGCCTCGACGAGCACTTCTCCCGCGGGCGTGAGCTCGACGACGTCGGGCCCCAACCGGACGAGGCCGCGCGAAGCCAGCGAACGGAACTTGCCCAGCCACGGCTCCGCGAACAGCGAACGTCCGGGAAAGCGCTCGCGGTGCAGGGACTCCCGCAGCGGCTGCAACGTCGTCAGCGCCATCTTGACCGCCCGGGCTTCCTGCGCTTCGGGGGTGAACCGCGTCGCCGACCCCAGCGGGATCCGGCCGGCGAGCACGGTTTCGGTGTAGCGGCGGGAGTTCACGTCGGTGATCGCCTCGGACGCGCGGCAGCTCGAACTGCCGCCGAGCCCGATCGCGACCTCGGGCTCCTGCTTGTCCTGGTCGACCATGATGGCCTTCCACTTCTCCGGCCCGCGCCCGTCGCGCGCGAAGTACATCGTCGGGTGTTCGGTGTAGCCCGCGGCCCGCAGGCCCTCGGTGAGCAGCTCCCGCATCTGGTACTGCTCGCCCAGGGTCGGCCACCGGTGGCCGTCGCCCACCAGCTTGTCGCGGTAGGACGGCAGCTGCCACGCCGCCGGCTTCTCGCCGGTGACGCCGGTGCGCGTGTCGCTGTAGGACGCCAGGTGCAGTTTCGTGCAGACCACGGCCGTGACCTCGTTCTCCAGCACGACGTCGAGATCACGCCGGACGCTGTCGAGCGTCTGGTCGAGCAGGCCGTACATCAGGTCGATGCTGACCCACTCGAAGCCCAGCGCACGAGCGTTGCGGACGAAGTCGACGCACATCGACGCGGTGTGCTCCCGGCCGCAGAGCTGCAGGACGTGGTCGTCGAACGACTGGACGCCGCTGGAGAGCTTGGTGCAGCCCAGGTCCCGCAGCAGCTCGAGCTTGGCCGGGGTGAACGTGCTGGGGTCGCCCTCGAACCGGATCGTCGTCGCGGGCGTGAACCCGAAGTTCTCCCGGTAGAACTCCAGCAGGCGGCGGATTTCGGGCTCCGGCAGCAGCGACGGCGTGCCGCCGAAGACGTTGAACTCCCCCACTTCGGCGCCGCGCAGGTTCGGCACGGCGTCGAGCCACAGCTGCGCTTCGGCGATGTTGAGGTCGACCCAGGACTTCGCCTTTTCGTACGCCACCTCGGGGTTGCCCTTCACCAGCACCACCGGGTACTGGCAGAACCGGCAGCGGTAGGCGCAGGTCGGGATGTAGGACCACAGGTGGATCGGGCCGCTGGAAGCGAGCTGCTCGTCCAGGTCGGCCAGGAACTCCGACGGCGAGCCGGGCACGTTGCCGGGGAACACGTGCGCCCCGAACGGGTCCTCCTGCACGAAATCCAGCAGGTGCCGGTTCTCCGGCGCTTCGAGGACGTCGAGCACCGCGGGCCGCGGCCACGCGGGATCGGTCGTGTGCAGCGAGCCGATCGCGGCTTCGTAGCTCAGCGTCATCAGAACACCCCTCCGTTGCCGAAGTAGTTGTGGGCCTCGCCCGATTCGCGGTCCTCGCAGTAGTAGCGGACGAACTCCGCGAACCGCTCGGCCGGGACGTCCGCCAGGCACGGCGGCAGCGGCGGCGGGTGCCCGATGTCCGCGCCGACGTGCCGCCGCAGGCAGGCGAACAGCTCGTCGGCGAACTCGAAGTACAGCCGGTACGACGGCGTCTTGTAGGCGTGGATCGGCGTGAAGTCGACGACGCGCATCTCGTGCCGGATCTCGGTGATCCGCCGCGCCAGCCGGGCGGCCAGGTCCGCGCCGAAGAACGCGATGACGGCGTCGTCCTCCAGCAGGGCGGGGGTCAGCAGCACCGGCAGGATGGTGTTCTTCGGCGTGAAGTCCTTGATGGAGAACTCCCATGCCTGCTGCGCCTCTACTTCGGTGAGGTCGGCCGGGACCGCCGGTGCCGACGGCCGGATGTCGCGCATGACGATGATGCCGTCCGAGCCGTACGCCCGGCCGGCGATGACCTCGTCGATGGCGTGGTCGACGCGGCGCGGGTTGATCTCGACGCGCGAGCGCGGCGCGTACGTGATCGCGTCGCCGCCGCTGGCGACCTTGATGCCGAAGTCCCAGTCGTCGGAGAGGTGGTTGACGAACTTCCCGTCCTGCAGCTGGTAGAAGATCTCGATGCCGCCGGCGCGCTCGTAGGCGTCGCGTTCGACGGCGAAGCCCTTGCCGTCGGGGAAGCCGCCGAAGAGCGCGAAGGTGACCGCGCGGCACCGCAGCGTCCGCTGGATCGCGTCCCACAACCGCGGCCGCCCGGTGAAGTGGTTTTCGTTGTAGTAGTAGTCGCAGACGCCGATCGCGGCTTTGCTCGACTCCATCGCGGCGAACAGCTCGCTCAGCCAGTGCGGGTCGACGCGGCAGTCCGCGTCGGCGGACACGAGGTAGAACCGCTCCCCCGGGTCGCTTTCCGGCCGGTTCCGGCTGCGGGCCGCGGCGAAGTCCATCCCCGCCCGCCGCGCGCACGAAACGCCCTGCTCCGGCTCGTGGATCACCTGCAGGGCCAGGTCCGGGTGCGCGGCCGCGAAGGCACGGGCGACGGCCACGGTGTCGTCGGTGGAGTTGTTGTCGACGAGCACGACCTCGTACCGGCCCTTGTCCAGGGGCGCGTCGCCGTCGCGCTGGTCGTGCAGGCTCCGCAGCACCTCCGGCAGGTTCGCGGCTTCGTTGTACACCGGCAGCACCACGCTCAGCCGCGTCGCCGCGCCCATCGGCGGCGGGTACAGCCGGTCGACCAGGTCGTCGGCGACCCGCGCCCCGAACCGCGCCTGCCCCAGTTCCGCATTCGCCCGCACCACTTCGGCCCGTTTCCCTTCGTCGGTGATCAGCTCGGCGACCTCGCGGGCGAACGCCGCGTCCGGCAGGTCGCGGGCCCGGATGTCCAGCACCGGGGCCAGGAAACTGCCGTAGACGACGTCGTAGAGCTCGTACCCGCTGGTCACGTAGGGCGTGCCGGACGCGATCGCCTCGCTGACCGGGTTGCCGTAGCTCTCGTAGTCGTAGGAGGTCAGGAACGACACGACGGTCGCGTGCGCGAGCAGGTCGCGCACGGAGTACCGGCCGGGGACGACCGTGTCGTACGGGGTCAGCCAGCCGCCGAACACGACCCGCCCGCGCACGCCCAAGCGCGTCGCGAGGTCGACGAGCCGGGCGTGCTCGGTGGGCGTCTCGCGGGTGTCACCGGCGACGAACAGCCAGGCGTCCGGCAGCAGCGCGAGGAGGTGCAGGTCCCGGTCGATGCGCTTCTGCGGGATGATCCGGGTGATCCGCGCCAGCAGCGGGACGTCCTCGGGAATGCCGTGGTCCCGCCGGAAAGCCGCGTTGCGCTCGTCGATCCGTGCGGGCGCGATGGCGAAGGAGTTGGGCAGGACGTCGATGTTGGCCAGCTCCGGAACCCACTCCAGCGTCCGCGACTTCGCTTCCTCGTGCAGCGCGAAGTAGTGGAGGTGCGGGGAATTGCGGGGCGCGGGGACGCCGGGGTACGGGAACGTGCCGTACTTGGCGGGTTCGCTCTGCCACATCAGGTCGTGGTCGCGCCAGAACACGAACCGGCCGAGCCGGTGCCGGGCGCCGTAGCGGGCGATCGCCCGGTACAGCGCTTCGGCGTAGGCGATGTTCTCGGGCAGGGTGCCGTTCTCCACCATGACCATCGTGACGCCGAGGCGTTCCCAGGTGGCCACGATCCGGTCCGCCAGCTCGCCGGCGACCCGGTCGATCTCCGGGCGCAGGGCCGTGTCCCCGTCCTGGACGGCTTCGCGCAGGACGCGCTCGACGAACTCCCGGTCGTAACCGCGGATTTCGCCGACGCGTTCGACGCGGTCGAGCGTGACCCACTCCGGCAGCAGCCGGGCTTCGTCGCGGTAGGGCCGGAAGAAGGCGCCCTTGTCGGCCTTGATGTCGTACCCGAGGTCCAGGTGGACGCGGTGGCCGCGGGCGGCGAAGCGGCGGGCCGTCTTGAGGAACTCGACCACGACCCCGGACAGCGGCGTGGCGTCGAAGGAGACGCCCCAGAGCACTGACATCGATGTCAAACCCCCGAATCGGCTTGGCCGTCGATCCCAGCGTAAGCGCCGCGGTGTCGAACGGCCGTGTGAGCGCTTTCGTGGTCGACCGACGGCGCCGACGACCTGAAACGATTTAGGCACGGCGAGGCCGAGCCGTCTCGCTACCAAAGGAGTATTGCCCCTGAGTGACCCGCTCATTACAGTCTCCAGGCACGCCGGGGTTGAAACGTTCTAAGCCCGGCGCCCGTCCCGCCGCAAGGGAGCCTGCATGCTGCCCTCGAAGCTTTGGCGCGCCACCACCACGACCCTCGCCGCGATCCTGGCGCTTTCGGCCGCCGCGGTTCCCCCGGCCGGGGCCGCGCCGCCACCGGCCCTCACCGGGGCGCACTGGATCTGGTACCCGGAGGGCGATGCCCGGGTCTCCGCGCCGGCCGCCACCCGCTACTTCCGCACGACGTTCACCGTCCCCGCCGGCGCGGTCACCGACGCCCGGCTCGTCCTCACCGGCGACGACACCGCCGATGTCTGGCTCAACGGCACCCCGCTCGCCTCCTCGGCCCGGATCGCGGACTCGTGGCGGACGGCGCTGCCGGTGGAGCTGCGGCCCGCGCTGGTGCCCGGCGTCAACACCCTCGCCGTCGCCGTCCGCAACGCCGGCGGCCCGGCCGGCCTGATCGGGCGGCTGCAGGTGACGACCGCGGCGGGCACCACCGACGTGACCACCGGAAGCGCCTGGAAGAGCGCGACGAGCGCCCCGGACGGCTGGGCACAGCCCGGGTTCGCGGACGGGAGCTGGGCCGCCGCCGCGGACCTCGGCGCCTACGGCACCGCGCCGTGGGGCACCGGCGTCAGCACGCCGTCCCCCGCGGCCGCGTCACCGCTGGCGGTCGCGAGCGCCACGGTCGCGAACCGGGTGAACCCGCTCGGCGTCGACCCGGCGCAGCCGCGGTTCGGCTGGAAACTCACGTCACCGGCGGCCGGGCAACGGCAGTCGGCGTACCAGCTCGTCGTGTCCGCGGGCGGGAAGGACGTCTGGGACAGCGGCCGCGTCGCTTCGGCGCAGCAGGCCGACGTCCCCTACGGCGGCCCGGCGCTCGCCTCCCTCACCGCGTACACCTGGCGCGTCCGCGTCTGGGACAGCCAGGGCCGGGCGTCGGACTGGAGTCCGGTGCAGCGCTTCGAAACCGCCGTCCGGGCGGCCGAGTGGACCGGCGCCTTCCTCGGGCGCGCCGCCGCCGGGCCGGACCTCGCCGGGGCGAGCTGGATCTGGTACCCCGAAGGCGATCCCGCCGGTGGCGTGCCGCCGTCGACCCGCTTCTTCCGCCGGACCCTGGACCTGGCCGCGGTCCCGGCGAAGGCCACGCTGGTGGTGACCGGGGACGACACCGCGACCGTGTGGGTGAACGGCACCCGCGTCAGCGACTCGCCGCGGGTCACCGACTCCTGGAAGACGGCCGCGGTCGTCGAGGTCGGCAGCCTGCTGACGGCCGGGTCGAACACCATCGCGATCAGCACGGAGAACACGACCCAGAGCCCGGCGGGGACGATCGCGAAGCTGACCGTCCAAGGTGGACCGACAGTGGTCACCGACGGGACCTGGAAGGCGAGCCAGAGCGGCCCGGACGGCTGGCAGCAGCGCACCTTCGACGACAGCTCGTGGCCCGCGGCGCGGGCGTTGACCGCGTACGGCACCGGGCCGTGGGGCGCGAACGTCGCCGTCAGCGCCCCCGCTCCCCTGCTGCGCAAGAGCTTCACCATCACGAAGCCGGTCGCGAGTGCGCGGCTGCTGACGACCGCGCTCGGGCTGCAGGAGACGCACCTCAACGGCGTCAAGGTCGGCTCCGAAGTGCTCGCGCCCGGCTGGACCGACTACACGAAACGGCTGCAGTACCGGGTTTCCGACGTCACCGGGCAGCTCCGCACCGGCGAGAACGTCCTGGGCGCGCTGGTGGGCAACGGCTGGTACTCCGGCAGCATCGGCATCGCCGGCAGCCAGAAGTACGGCACCGAGCCGTGGTACTCGGCGCAGCTGCGGCTGACGTTCACCGACGGCACGAGCACCACGATCGCCTCCGACGGCACCTGGAAGGCCGGTGACGGCCCGATCCGCGCCGACGACCTCTACCAGGGCGAAACCTACGACGCCCGGCTCGCCACCGGCTGGGACCGGCCCGGCTTCGACGACCGCGGCTGGGCCGCGCCGCGCCTGCGCACCGGCGGCGTGCCGAACCTGGTGTCCCAAGTGGACAACGGCGTCACGGTGCAGCAGGAGTTCAAGCCGGTCGCCTGGACCCAGCCGAAGCCCGGGGTGTGGGTGGCCGATCTGGGCCAGAACTTCAGCGGCTGGAACCGGCTGTCCGTCACCGGTCCCGCCGGGACGACGGTGACCATGCGGCACGCGGAGGTGCTCAACCCCGACGGCACCATCTACACCACCAACCTCCGCGCGGCGCAGGCCACCGACCGGTTCACCCTGGCCGGCACCGGCGCCGCGGAGACCTACGAGCCGCGGTTCACCGTGCACGGCTACCGGTACGTCGAGCTGACCGGCCTGCCGTCCGCGCCGGCGGCCGGGACGCTGACCGGGCGGGCGATGTGGACCTCCGGGGCGCGGACCGGCACGTTCACGACGTCGAACGCGCTGGTGAACCAGCTGCAGCACAACATACTGTGGGGCGAACGGTCCAACATGCTGTCGGTGCCGAGCGACTGCCCGCAGCGCGACGAGCGGCTCGGCTGGACCGGCGACATCGGGATCTTCGCCGGGACGTCGGCGTTCAACCTCGACGTGGCGAACTTCCTCGGCAAGTTCAGCGACGACCTGACCGACGCGCAGCACGACGACGGGTCGTTCACCGACGTCGCACCGGGCGTGCTGGGCGGTTCGGGCACGGCGGGCTGGGGCGACGCGGGCGTCATCGTGCCGTACACGCTGTGGCAGCGCTACGGCGACACCGGCGTGATCCAGGAGCACTTCGCCGCGATGGTCCGGTGGGTCGAATACCTGCGCTCGACGGCGGGCGCGGACCTGATCCGCGACCACCAGACGTACGGGGACTGGCTCAACGTCAACGACAACACGGCGCAGGACCTGATCTCGACGGCGTTCTTCGCGTGGTCGTCGCGGCTGGTGTCCCGGATGGCGGCGGCCACCGGGCATCCGACGGAAGCGGCGACGTACGGGACGCTCGCCGACCAGGTCGCGGCCGCGTTCACCCGGCGGTTCGCGGCGGCCGACGGCACGATCGGGTCGGACTCGCAGACCGGGTACGTCCTGGCCCTGGCGTTCGGCCTGCTGCCGGCGTCCCTGGTCCAGCCGGCGGCGGACAAGCTGGCGGCCCGCGTCGCCGCGGCGGGCGGGCACCTGAGCGTCGGGTTCCTCGGCGTGGAGAACCTCCTGCCGGTGCTGGCGGCGCACGGCCACGCCGACGTGGCCTACCGGGTGCTGCTGCAGCCGGACTTCCCGGGCTGGGGTTACATGATCGGCCACGGCGCGACGACGGTCTGGGAGCGCTGGGACGGCATCAAGCCGGACGGCTCGTTCAACGACCCGGGGATGAACTCGTTCAACCACTACGGCCTCGGCTCGGTCGGCGACTTCCTGTACCGCTCGGTGGGCGGCCTCGGCCCGGCCGCTCCGGGCTACGCGGCGCTGCGGATCGCGCCGGTGCCGGGCGGGGGCTTGACATCGGCGAAGTCGGCGTACGAAACCCCGTACGGCGGCGCGGTCAGCGACTGGTCGACGGCGAACGGGGTGGTGACGCTGCGGGTGACGATCCCGGCGGGGGCGTCGGCGACGGTCGTGGTGCCGACGTCCCGGCCCGCGGGGGTCGTGGCGCCGCCCGAGGCCGTGCCGTCGGCGCCGGGGACGTACTTCCTGCCTGCGGGTTCGTACGTGTTCACGGCCCCGGTGTGACGGGGTGGGCCGGTGCCGCGGCGCGTCCCGCGGCACCGGCTCAGCCGACCAGGCCGAGCTTCAGGTGGAAGTTGTCCAGCGTCGCCGGCAGGGGCCGCTCCGGGGACAGGACCGGGCCCGCCACCGGCTCGAACCGGTGCCCGCGCAGCAGGTTCGCCAGCATCGTGCTCGCGCAGAACTGGACCAGGTCACGGCCCGGGCAGATCGCCGGGCCCGCGCTGAACGGGACCAGCGCCGGGTTCTCGGCCGCCCGGCCGTCGAGCCAGAGGTCCGGCTCGAACCGGTCCGCGTAGGGCAGCTCCGGGTCGCGGTGGAAGAACGGGGTGAAGATCAGCACCGTCGTGCCGGCCGGGCCCCACGACGTCTCTTCCGTCGTTTCCCGGAGGAGCATCGGCGTCGTCGGCCACAGCCGGACCGACTCGAGCACGCACGCGCGCAGGAAGCTCAGCTGCGCCGGTCCGGTGCCGTCGATTTCCTCGCGGGCGCGTTCCTGCTCCGCCGGGTGGCTCGCGAGCACGGCCAGCGTCCGGAACGTCGCCATGCCCGCCGCGTCGAACGCGAACAGCCAGTGCGCCACCTGGTCGGGGGCGCTGGCGGTGTTCTCGGTGTCTTCGGCGGCGATCACGGCGGCCAGGCTGCCGGGCTCGGCGCGGTCCAGGTGCTCGGTCAGGCGGCGCTTGAACTCCTCGCGCAGCCGCTTGCGTTTCGGGTGCAGGTACGCCCAGTTCGCGTCGAGCCGCAGCCGTCCGAGCTGGTCGGTGAGCGTGGCGTCGTCGCGGGCGGCCGAACCGAGCACGACCCGGCGGACCACGCGCCACCAGGTGACGGTGAACGTGTCCCAGTCGAGCGTCGTCTCGCGCCGCAGAGCGGCCGCTTCCTCGGCGATGGCCTGGGCAAAAGGCGCGGCGAGCTCGTGCAGCGGACGGCCGGGCTGCAGGACGGCCTCCGTGAAGGCCCGGCGGGCCGGGCGGTCGGCCGGGCCGGAGATCAGGACGCCGTGCGGCTGGAAGTGCCCCAGCGCGGCCCGTTTCTCCACTGTGGACGGACTGAACGGCGTCGGCGCCCCGGCCAGCACGCGCTTGACGTCCGCGCCGGACAGCGCCAGCTCCACCGACCGGCCGGGCACACGCAGCCGCAGCGGCCGCCCGTAGTGGCGCTCGCGCAACCGGCGCAGCAGCCGCACGGCCGGCCGGTCGAGCTGCAGCTTCCCGGCCACCCCCAGCACCGCCGGACGCCGTTTGATCACCCCACCGGCCAAGCTGGGCAGCGCCACCTCAACGGCAACACGCAGAGTCTCGGCCACCGAAGCGGTCTCCGGTCGCGCACGTCGCTCCTGAGTGGACGTCATACCGCCCGGCTACCCGCCCACCACCACCGGGAAACGCGTGTCGTCCCGCCAGGTACGCGTGTCGTCCGCCTGGGTACGCGTGTCGTCCCTCCAGGTACGCGAGATGCCCCTCCAATCACGCGAGTCCCGCGTACCGGAACGGACGACACGCGTACTCAGATGGACGACACGCGTGCCTGGACGGACGACACGGCGTCAGCGGCGGAGGGCGACGTTCAGGACGTCGCCCGCGTGGTCCAGGCAGTCCACGCAGATCACCGCGTCGCGGGCGGCGCAGTCCACGCGCAGCAGGGGACGGCGGAGGCCGAGGAACGTCCGGCGCTCGCGGCGGCCGCAGTAGTCGCAGACCGCGGCCAGGGGCGACGTCACCGCCGCCAGCACGTCACCCACCGGGGTTTCGCGGTCCGCGCCGTCGCGGACCACCCGCAGGCCGGCCCGGACGCAGTCCACGCAGATCGGCCCGTTGCGGCCGGGCACCCGGGGGTCGCGCCGCCTGCCGCAGAACCGGCACGGCCCGCTCGCCCCGTTCGTCGCCGTCACCGCGGCCTCCTCGCCGGTTTCGCCGCTCGCACGCCGGGAATCCGGGCCGCAGCGCGCCTCTCCCCGGCCACGCTACCCGGCTCCCGGGCAGCCGGCCGATCTCGGTGCGGCGGAGATGAGCGGGCAGGAGGAGCGATTTGTCGTCGTTGACGGTGTTGTTCGGGGTGGCGGGCCTGCTCGCGCTGGCCGCGGCGATCGTGCCGAAGCTGGTCGCCGACCGGCCGTTCTCGGTGCCGCTGGTGATGCTCGTCGCCGGGATCGTGCTCGGGTTGCTGCCGCTGCCCGCCCCCTACGGCAACGGCTGGAGCGATCCGGCCGCCCACCTGCACGGCGTGGAGTCGTTCGCGCAGCTGGGCATCCTGGTCGCGCTGGCCGGGGCGGGCCTGTCCGTCGACCGCCCGTTCGGCCTGCGGCGGTGGGGGTCGACGTGGCGGCTGCTGGCCCTGACCATGCCGCTGTCGATCCTGGCGATCGCCGTGCTCGGGTACTGGTGGCTCGCCCTCGCGCCCGGGGTGGCGCTGCTGCTGGCCGCCGCGCTCGCGCCGACGGATCCGGTGCTGGCCGGCGACATCGGCGTCCCGCACCCCGATGTCGAGCCGGAACTGGCCAGGGACAACGAGATCCGCTTCACCCTCACCACCGAGGCCGGCCTCAACGACGGCCTGACCATGCCGTTCGTGCTGCTCGGCCTGGCCCTGGTGGGCCACGAACCGCGCCTGGACGTTTCCTGGGTGCTGGTCGAGCTGCTGCTGCCGCTGGTCGTCGGCGTCGTGGCCGGTCTGGTCACCGGCCGGGTGCTGGGCTGGGCGATCTTCCGGACGCCGTCGGACCGGCTGCGGCTGGCCGAGTACGCCGACGGGCTGGTGCTGCTCGCGCTCGCCTTCGTTCCCTACGCGCTCGCGGAAGCGGGTCACGGCAACGGGTTCGTCGCCGTCTTCGTCGCGGCGGTCTCGGTGCGCACGCAGGAACGCGAGCACGACTACCACGGCGTCCTGCACGCGTTCGGCCACCAGCTGGAACGGCTGTTCGTCCCGCTCGCGCTGCTGGGGCTGGGCCTGGCGCTCGGCGACGGCCTGCTGCGCGGCCTGCGTCCGCTGGAGGTGGTGCTCGCGGTCGTCGCGGTGCTGGTGGTCCGGCCGGTGGCCGGCTGGCTGTCGCTGCTCGGCGCGCCGTCGCCGGGACGGCCGGCGACGGCGGCGATCGCGTTCTTCGGCGTCCGCGGCATCGGCACGCTGTTCTACCTGGCCTACGCCCTCGACCGGGCGCCGGTCCCGCAGCAGGACGTGCTGTGGCGGGTCGGGGCGCTGGCCATCGCGGTTTCGGTGATCGTGCACGGCGTCCTGGCGGAGCCGGCGATCCAGCGGATCGAGCGGACGGGCGGTCATCTGCCGGCCGATGTGTAGCTTCCGAACCAGTGGGTAACCCGGAGTCAAGGCCCTTTTGGCGACTGGCCGATCCGGAAATGTCGCCGCGACGGAAGGTGCACCCGATGAACGACAAGCTGGAAAACAAGGGCGAAGAGCTCAAGGGCCGGGCCAAGGAAGCCGTCGGCGACGCCACGGGCAACGAGCAGTGGCAGGCCGAGGGCAAGGCGGACCAGGCCAAGGGTTCGCTGAAGCAGGCCGGTGAGAAGATCAAGGACGCCGTGAAGGGCGTCACGGACAAGGACTGACACAGGTTCCCGCTGCCGCACCCCGGATCCCCGGGGTGCGGCAGTGTTTCGTGTCCGGGGCCCTCAGCGATAGCGCGAGGCGAGTTCCGGGCGCTGTCCCCCGAAAGCGGCGAGGTCGGCCCGGAAAACCGCGTCCAGCAGGCTCGTGTCCTCGACGCCGGGCGCCGTGACGACCTCGCCGAGGGCGAAGCCGCGCAGGCTCGCCGTGACCACGTCGGCGGCGGACATGCGGGGCACGGCGCTCAGGTCGAGCCCTTGCCGCTCGTGGAACTCGGTGGCGACGACACCCGGGCACAGCACCTGCACCCGGACGCCGGACCCTTCGAGTTCCGCGTTCAGCGTCTGCGACAGCGCGACGAGGTACGCCAGCGATCCGGCGTAGACCGCCCGGCGGGGCATGACGGACGCGTCCGCGGGGCCGCTGAACGCGATCATCCCGGCCACGTTGACGATCCGTCCCTCGCCGCGTTCCCGCATGCCCGCGACCGCCGCGCGGGTCAGCATCGTCGGCGCGGCGACCTTGACGTGGACGAGTTCGCGGGCCTTGTCCGCGGGCAGCTCGGCCAGCGGCATGTAGTGGGCGACACCGGCGTTGTTGACGAGCATCGTCAGCGGCTCGGTGGCGCAGAGTTCCGCGACGACGCCGGCGCCGTCGTCGGTGGACAGGTCGGCGGTCACCGTGCGGACACCCGGGTGGGCCGCGGCGAACTCGGCGAGGCGGTCCTCGCGGCGGCCGGTGACGATCAGGTCGTAACCGGCGGCGGCGAGCCGTCCGGCGAAGGCCCGGCCGATGCCGGAGGTGGCGCCGGTGACGAGGGCGAGCTGGTTCATGGGGTTCCTTTCGGTCCCTTCCCACGATCGGCGCGCCCGGCGCGGGCCGGGAGTGTCCGGTTTTCCTGGGAACGGCGGTACCAGGACAACCGGCCGTCCGGCTTGCACAATCGAAGGCATGGCGTCCACCGGACTCGGCATGGCCCTGCGGCACTGGCGTGAGCACGTCTCCCCGCAGTCGGTCGGCCTGCCCGCGGGCGGACGGCGGCGCGCGCCCGGGCTGCGGCGCGAGGAGCTGGCGCAGCTGGCCGGCATCTCCGCCGACTACGTCGTCCGGCTCGAACAGGGCCGCGCCACCTCGCCCTCGGCCCAGGTTGTCGAGGCACTGTCCCGCGCCCTGCGCCTCCCGCAGGAGGAACAGGCCCACCTGTTCCGGCTGGCCGGCCTCGCCCCACCGGGTCCCGGGACGGTGCCCCGGCACATCACGCCCAGCGTCCACCGCCTGCTGGACCGGCTGGCGGGCACCGCCGTCGCCGTCTTCGACGCTGCCTGGAACCAGCTGCTCGCCAACCCCCTCTACACAGCCCTGATGGGGGAACGCCACGGCGAGGACCTCAACGGCGTCCGGCGGAACTTCCTCGGCGCGGACGGCCGCGTGCGCTTCACGCCCGAGTCGCGCCGCGCCCTGGAGACGGCGCTGGTCGCCGACCTCCGCCGCACGGCCGGCCAGTACCCGGCCGACCTGGACCTGCGCTCGCTCATCGCCGACCTCCGGCGGCGCAGCGCCCGCTTCGCCGAGCTGTGGGAGTCGGGGGCCGTCGGGCGGCACGAAGCGGCCCGCAAGACCGTCGACCACCCGGACGTCGGCGCGCTGAGCCTGGACTGCGACGTCCTCAGCGTGGCCGGCAGCGACCTGCGCATCATGGTCTACACCGCCGAACCCGGCACCGAGGACGCCGACCGGCTGGCGCTGCTGGGTGTCATCGGGACGCAGTCGCTCGGGGTCGAGGAGCGCCGCGGCTAGCCGGGCGTGCGGCGGGTGCCGTCGCCGAGCGGCTCGGTGCGGCCCGCCGCGTCGAGGCGTTCCAGCAGGGGGATCATCACCCGCCGGGTGCTGTCGAGGGCCCGGCGCGCTTCCGAGACCGTGAACGGCTGCGGCAGCAGGCGCAGCTGCGCCACCGCCCGCTCGTCCGCGTCCGGGCCGAGCACGACCCCTTCGGCGACCGCGGTCAGCCGGCCCAGCCGGACGGCCGCGGCCAGTTCCCGCCTGCCGAGGCCCAGCGCCCGCAGCTCGTCGGCTTCCGGCGCGCGGAAGGGGTGCTCGGCGAGCCGTTCCACGACCACCTCGACGGCCTTCTCCACGGCCGGCGCGAGTCCGGCGCCGGGACGGCGGACCAGCCCGCCCGCGACCTCGAACCCGGTGCCCCGCAGCACCGGCACGACCAGCTCCGGGGCGGGTAGCCCGAGCCGCTGCCGCAGCGCCTCCACCGGCACGCCCGCGGCCGTGCTGTCCCACGCGCCCACGATTTCGGCCGCCTGCGCGCGCAACGCGGCGAACCGCCCGGGATCGGCGCACCACTCGCCCAGCCGCTCCCCCGTCTCCGGCAGCCCCATCGCCGTGAAGTCCGCCGCGCGCACGAAACCGGTGCGGTGCAGGTAGGTCCGGGCCAGGTCGGGTCCGGCCAGTTCCCGCCCCCTGGCCCGGGCCGCGCCGCGGCGGGACAGCGCGGGCGGGTCGACGTCGAGGACGTCGAACCCGGCGGCGATCCGGTGCTCGCCGGGGTCGCGGACCAGGCCGCGGTCGCCGACGCGCAGCGGCAGCGCGGCGGCCGTGACCAGGCGCGCGGTGTCCGTCCCGAGTGGACGGACCCGGACCGGCACCGCGGCCGTGCCCAGGTGCAGGACGAGCTCGCGGTGCAGGTCCGCGGCGGCCGCGCCGCGCAGCCGGACGTCGAACTCGGCCGTGGTGCGCCACCGGCCGGGTGTGAGCAGGACGTCGCCGCGCCGGACGTCACCTCGCGCGGTCCCGCGCAGGTTCACCGCCACCCTGGCCACCGCGCCGGCCCGCTCGCGCGGTTCGCCCAGCGACTGCAGGCCGCGGACCTTCACCCGGGACGGCCCCAGGCGCAGCTCGTCCCCCACGGCGATCGTGCCGGCGGCGAGCGTGCCGGTGACGACCGTGCCCGCGCCCGAAACCGTGAAGGCGCGGTCGATCCACAGCCGGACGTCGGCGTCCGGATCGGGCACGGGCAAGCCGGCCGTGAGTTCACCGATGGCCGTGCGCAGGCCGCCGAGGCCGGCCCCGGTGGTGCCGCTGACGGCGACGACCGGCACAGTCCCCAGCGACGTCTTCGCGATCTCCGCCAGCGCCGACGCCGTCGCGGCGGCCGGGTCGGCCCGGTCGGCCTTGGTGACGACCAGCAGGCCACGGCGGACGCCGAACGCGTCCAGGGCCGCGAGGTGCTCGGCCGACTGCGGCATCCAGCCTTCGTCGGCGGCGACGACGAACAGCACCGCGGGGGCCGGCCCGGCGCCGGCGAGCATGTTGGGCACGAACCGCTCGTGCCCGGGGACGTCGACGAACGCGATGTCCTCGTCGCCGATCCGGGTCCACGCGAACCCGAGGTCGATCGTGAGGCCGCGGCGGCGTTCCTCGGCCCACCGGTCCGGCTCCATCCCGGTCAGCCGCCGCACGAGCGTGGACTTCCCGTGGTCGACGTGCCCGGCGGTGACGATCACCCGCATCGGCGGACGGCTTCCAGCAGCCTGGCGTCCTCTTCCGGCCGTACGGTCCGCAGGTCCAGCAGGCAGCGGTCCTGCACGACCCGGCCGGCCACCGCGTGCCCGCCCGTCCGCAGCGCGGCGGCGTACCGGGCGGGCAGGCTCAGCGCGACGCTGGGCAGCTCGACGCCGGGCGCGCCGCCGCCGCCGACCGCGGCCACCGACTCGACCACCCGGACATCGGCGTCCCCCAGGGCCTTGACCAGCGACTCCGCGCGAGCCCGGAGGTCTTCGACCGCCGCGGCGAGGGCCTCGCGCACGGGGGGTTCGGGTCCGGTCAGCGTGGCTTCGAGGGCGGCGAGAGTGAGCTTGTCGACGCGCAGGGCCCGCGCGGCGGGGTGCCGCCGCAGCCGTTCGACGACGTCGGCGTCGCCGAGCAGCAGGCCCGCCTGCGGGCCGCCGAGCAGCTTGTCACCGCTGGCGGTGACAATCGTGGCGCCCGCCCGCAGCGCGCTCGCCGCGTCCGGCTCGTCGGGCAGCAGCGGGTGCGGGGCGAGCAGGCCGGAGCCGATGTCGGCGACCAGCGGCACGCCGAGCGTGGCCAGCTCACCGAGCGTGGCCTCCGAGGTGAACCCGGTGACGCGGTAGTTCGACGGGTGGACCTTGAGCACGAACCCGGTGTCCGGGCCGATCGCGGCGGCGTAGTCCCGGATCGACGTCCGGTTCGTGGTGCCGACCTCGCGCAGCCGCGCGCCCGCCGATTCCAGCAGGTCCGGCAGCCGGAACCCGTCGCCGATCTCGACCAGTTCGCCGCGGCTGACGACGATCTCGCGGCCCGGGGCCAGCGTGAGCGCGCAGAGCAGCAGCGCGGCCGCGTTGTTGTTGACCACGTGCACCCCGCCGGCGTCCGGCACGGCCGCGGCGAGGGCGGCGAGGGCGCCCCGGCCGCGGCGGGCGCGGGTGCCGGTCGTCAGGTCGAACTCGACGTCGGTGGCGCCGCCGGCCGCGACGAGGGCGCCCAGCGCGGCCGGCGAGAGCGGCGCCCGGCCGAGGTTGGTGTGCACGAGGACGCCGGTCGCGTTGATCACCGGCCGCAGCGAGGACGCGGTCGCCGGGAGCCGGGCCAGCACGGTGTCGACGACGTCGGCCGGGGCGATCTCCCCGGCCCGCGCCGCCTGCTGGACGGTGTTGACCACGGCCTTGACCAGGTCCCGGCCGAGCGACCCGGCGGCCTTGGCGATCCGGGGCTCGGCCAGGACCGCGTCGGTCCGCGGGATCGCGCGGCGCGGGTCAGGCATGGCGGAGGCGGACGGGAATCGAACCCGCCAGCGGCAGAACCTGCCGTTCGACGGTTTTGAAGACCGCGCCGGTCACCAGGCCGGAAACGCCTCCCTGCACCATGCCCGCCATCCTGCCAAGTCCGCGGCCGGTGGGCAGGATGAGGGGGTGGGTTACCGACTGACGCAGTACGCGCACGGCGGCGGCTGCGCGTGCAAGATCCCGCCCGGTGAGCTCGAAGCGGCCGTGGCCGGCCTGACCGGAGCCGCGCCGGTTTCGCCGCCGGGCGAGCTGCTCGTGGGCCTCGAAACCGGCGACGACGCGGCCGCGGTCCGGATCGCCGGGGACACCGCGCTGATCGCCACCACGGACTTCTTCACCCCGGTCGTCGACGACGCTTACGACTGGGGCCGGATCGCCGCGGCCAACGCGCTGTCCGACGTCTACGCCATGGGCGGGACGCCGGTGGTGGCGGTCAACCTGCTCGGCTGGCCGCGGGAGACGCTGCCGTTCGAGCTGGCCGCCGAGGTGCTGCGCGGCGGCCTCGACGTCTGCGGCGCGGCCGGGTGCCACCTGGCCGGCGGGCACAGCATCGACGACCCGGAACCGAAGTACGGCCTGGCCGTCACCGGCGTCGCCGACCCCGCGCGGCTGCTGCGCAACGACGCCGGCCGCGCCGGCCTGCCGCTGACCCTGACGAAGCCGCTCGGGATCGGCGTGCTCAACTCGCGGCACAAGGCGACCGGCGAACGGTTCGAGCAGGCGATCGACGCGATGACGACGTCGAACGGGCCGGCGTCCCGGGCCGCGCTGGCCGCCGGGGTTTCCTGCGCCACCGACGTCACCGGGTTCGGCTTGCTGGGGCACCTGCACAAGCTGGCCCGCGCGAGCGGCGTGACGGCGAGGGTGGACCCGGCGGCGGTGCCGTACCTGGAGGGCGCGCGAGAGGCGCTGCGCGACGGGTACGTCAGCGGCGGTACGCGGCGCAACCTCGACTGGGTGAGCCCGCACGCGGACCTGTCCCGGATCTCCCCGGACGAGGCACTGCTGCTGGCGGACGCGCAGACGTCCGGAGGGCTGCTGGTCGCCGGCGAGCTGCCGGGGCACCCGGTGATCGGGTCGCTGGAGCCGCGGTCGGAGCACACGATCGTCGTGGGCTGAGTTTCCCGCCCGGCCGGGCCGGGTACGCGCCGGGGACGCAACGATCAGGAGGTGTGCGATGCCTGCGCCGGACCGGAACAGCCTCGAGCAGCACCTGTCCGAGACCGAGTACCCCTGCGGCCGCGACGAGCTCCTGCGCCGCGCGGCGGCGGCGGGCGGCGGCGACTCGGTGCTCGGCTCCCTGGGCGGCCTCCCTGGTGGCGACCGGTACGAGAACTTCGACGCGGTGTGGGCGGCGGTGTCGGCCAAGCACATCGGCGGAGCCCCCTGAGGCTCGCGGCCCGGAATTGTCGGTGCCGGTGGTTAGGGTGGCGCCATGACCACACTGACCGGCCGGCCGAACACCGCACTGCTCGTCGTCGACGTGCAGAACGGCGTGATGGAGACGGCCCACGACCGCTCGAACGTCCTCGCCAATCTCGTCACCTTGGTGGACCGCGCCCGCGCGGCGGGCACCGAGGTGGTGTGGGTCCAGCACACCAGCGACGAGCTGCCCCGCGGCAGTTCGACGTGGGAGTACGTGCCGGAGCTGGTGCGCCGCGAGGAGGAACCGCTGGTGCACAAGCTGTACGGGGATTCGTTCGAGGACACGGATCTCGAGGAGGTGCTGTCGGCCCGGGGCATCGGCGGGCTGGTGGTGGCCGGGGCGCAGACGGACGCGTGCATCCGGTCGACGCTGCACGGTGCGCTGACGCGGGGTTACGACGTGACGCTGGTGGAGGATGCGCACACGACGGAGGACCTGTCGGCGTATGGGGCGCCGCCGCCTGGGCAGGTCATCGCGCACACGAACCTGTACTGGAAGTACCAGACTGCGCCGGGACGGACGGCGGGGACGGTGCCGACCGCTGAGGTGGAGTTCGGGGTGAAGGCGCCGGCCTGAGGTTGTTCGGGCGGGTGGGGCGGCCTCTGGGGAGCCCGAGGGTCGGGCCTTTCCCGGAGGCGCCTGCGTCGGTGGGGCGCGCCTTTCCGATGGTGGGCCTGTCCCCCGTGGCGCCTCCGCCGGGCACGCCTTGCCCGCTGCTACCCCCGGTCGAAGCCGTACGTGCGCTCCACCTTTGCCACCTCGATGTGGTAGTTCGCGTACCACTGCTCGCGGCCCCGGCGCTGGGCCTCCAGGTGCTCCGGGTGCTGTTTCCACGCCGTGATCGACTCTGCGTCGCGGTAGTACAGCACCGTCAGGTCGCGGCCTTCGGCGTCCGTCCGGGATTCGCGGCCGAGGTAGCCCGGCTGGGCGCGGCCGAGCTCGGTCATGCGGTCGTCCATGGCCGCGTAGCCGTCGAGGTTGGCCGCGTCGAGCTTGCTGGTGATGATGACCGCGTAGTACGGGGGTTCGGGTCTGGTGAACGACACCGCCGGAGCCTAGGTCGCCCGCCCCGGGCCCCCAACCGGTTTTCTCACCTGCCGCGCAAGTGGTCGCGCAGGGTGCGGGCGACCCGGGCCGCCAGGACTTCCGCCTCCGGCTGGATGACCGCCGGGACGCGGGACTCCGTCAGGGCCACCACCGCGAACACGCCGCCGTCGGCGTGCTCGACCACGCCTGCCTCGTGGCGCAGGTTCAGCAACGTCCCGGTCTTCGACGACCAGCGGGCCGCGTCGGAGGCGAAGTCCGGGGTCAGCCGGTGGCGGAGCACGTTGTTCGCCATCAGGTCGCGCACCCCCGCGGCCACCGCCGGGTCGATTTCCGACGGCGTCCAGAGCGCCTGCAGCAGCTCCAGCAACGCCCGCGCCGACGCCGAGTTCGCGCGCGTGACGTCGAGCTGCGGGAGCCGGTGGCCGTGGCCGGCCGTCG
This sequence comes from Amycolatopsis vancoresmycina, assembly GCF_000716785.1. Lineage (GTDB taxonomy): Bacteria > Actinomycetota > Actinomycetes > Mycobacteriales > Pseudonocardiaceae > Amycolatopsis > Amycolatopsis vancoresmycina. The sequence continues at coordinate 93,666 of NZ_JNYY01000001.1, read as the reverse complement.
CCGCGCCGATGGCGAGGGAATGGGCCAGGTCGGCTTCGCCCGCGTCGAACCGCTCGGCCGGGGTCTCGACGAGGTCCTGCATCAGGTGACGCACGGCGATCCCGCCGAGGCCCCATTCGCCGAGCATCCGCGTGACGTCGGCCGGCGGGGTGAGGCCGAACAGGACGTCGGCGGCGGTGCCATCGCTCAGGGATGTGCTCAGGTACAGCAGGTCCTCGACGGCAACGCGCGCCGGGTGCCGGAACCGGGTCAGCCCGATCGGGCCGGGCGTGGTGACGCCACCGGGAGCGACCTCGAGCGGCGTGGCGCGGTCGAGTTCTCCGCGGCGGATGCGCTCCAGCGTGGCGGCGGCCAGCGGGACTTTGACCAGGGAGGCGATCGGGTACTCGCGGTCGGGGTCGATCCCGAGTTCGGCGCCGGAGCGCAGGTCGCGGACCAGGAAGGAGCCACGCAGGCCCCCGTCGGCCAGCTCGGCGCGGAGATCCCGGATCAGCGCGGCCGCGGTCATCGCCGAGCCGCCCGGGCTCCGAACCGCACGGCACTCGCCGCCCAGCCGCCGGATCCGCGCCCGAGGCCAAGCCCCTCGCCGAGCAACCCGAGACGTTCGCCGATCACCGCCCAGCCCTCAAACCCACGCCCGACTCCCTTGCCCGACAGCCGCAATCCCACGCCTTCACCGCCCAGCCGCCAGAGCTGAGCCCGTCGCCGTCCCGCGGCCGCCGAGCACCGAAACCTCCGCGCTCACCCTTCCGCCCCCAAGCAGCGGCCGACCGCCTGCCTCAAGGTCGTCCGCAGCCGGTCCGTGTTCTCCCCCGGAACCGCCGCCACCCCGTATCCCCGGGCCAGGGCGAGCTCGCCGATCCCGCGCCACGCCAACCCCAGCTGCTCGGCCTGCGCCGCCGAACACAGCAGCAAGTCCGCCGAGGCGAACACCTCCGCCACCGCCGCCGTCAGGGAAGCCGCCACCTGGACCTGGGCCGGGGACAAACCCACCGCGTCGCGGATCCGCAGCACCCGGTCGCGCACGTGCGGTACGTCGTCCTCCGGCTGGATCCACACCCGGCGCCGCCCCGTCGCCGCGCGGCCCGTTCGCAGCGTCTCCAGGAACACCACCCGGCCCGGTGGGGGCGTCACCCCGGCCAGGCCCAGCGGTACCGGCCACACGCCCTCCTCCGCCGGGACCGCCGTGAGCGCCACCCGCGCCTCGCCCGTGCGGACCAGCTCCGCCCGCTCCCCCGGCTCCGCCGCGCGGAACTCCAGGTGGACCTCCAGCGCGCGGGCCTGCGCCGCCAGTTCGGCGAGCTCGCGCACCCCGCACGTCGACGGCACCGCCACCCGGATCGGGTGCAGCCGGGCGCGCTTCGCGTCGTGCTCCAGCGTCTCGGCCTGCTGGACCAGGCGGCGGGCCGCCGGGAGCAGCTCGCGGCCGAACGGGGTCAGGCGGGCGCGGCGGGTCGAGCGGTCGAACAGGCGCTCGCCGAAGTGCCGCTCGAGGGCCGCGATGCGGCGGCTCGCCACCGGCTGCGGGATGTGCGCGAGTGCCGCGCCCGCCGTGAAACTGCCCGTCTCGCTCACGCTCACGAACGCCCTGCAGCCGCCGACCAGGTCCACCACCGCACTCTATGCCGGTTCTGCATCGAACCGCACGTTTCCGTCTTGGACAGCATGACCGCGACCGGGCAACACTGCGGAAGATCACGACGAAAGGAAGGTTCAGTGCCGTTCCCCCACGCCCGGTGGGCCGCGCTCGCCGCGCTGGTCCTCGTGCCGCTCACCGCCTGCACCGCCGAAGCACCGACACCGACGACGGCCCCGGCGACAAGCGCAGTCACCGCGCCGCAGCCGGACTTCGCCCCGCTCGAACGGGACTTCGACGCCCGCCTCGGCGTGTACGCCGTCGACACCGGGTCCGGCCGAGAGCTCGCCCACCGCGCCGACGAGCGCTTCGGCTACGCCTCGACGCACAAGGCGTTCTCCGCCGCCGCCGTACTCCAGCGGACCGGCCTCGACGGGCTCGCGAAAACCCTCACCTACACCCGCGCCGACCTGCAGCCGAACTCGCCGGTCACGGAAAAGCGCGTCGGCACCGGCATCTCGCTGCGCGACGCGATGGACGCCGCCCTGCGCTACAGCGACAACACCGCCGCGAACCTGCTGTTCCGGGAGCTCGGTGGCCCGGCGGGCCTCGCCGGTGCCCTGCGCGCGGTCGGCGACACGACCACCCACGTCGACCGGATCGAACCCGGCCTCAACGACCTCGCCCCCGGCGACGTCCGCGACACGAGCACGCCGCGGGCGATGGCCGGCAGCCTGCGGGCCTTCACCCTCGGATCCGCGCTGCCACCGGACAAGCGGGCCGTGCTCACGGACATGATGCGCGCCAACACGACCGGCGCCGCGCTGATCCGGGCGGGTGCGCCGGCGGGCTGGGCCGTCGCCGACAAGACCGGCACCGGCAGCTACGCCACGCGCAACGACATCGCCGTCGTCTGGCCGCCGGGGCGGGCGCCGATCGTGCTGGTGGTCATGTCCAGCCGCCAGGGCAAGGACGCCGGCCACGACGACCGGCTGCTCGCCCAGGCGGCGAAACTGGCCCTCGACGCCTTCCGGCAGAGCTAACCGAAGAGCCGCCGCACCGCAGCGGAGACGTCGTCGAGCCACGCGGTCCGCTGGGCCGCGTCCGCGTCGGCCACCACCCGCAGGACCAGGCGGGTCACCTCCGGCTCGCCGAGGTAGGGGGCGAGGCAACGCCGCCAGATCGCGTCCAGGGGGTCGCCGAACAGGGTCCGTTCGCGCTCCTCCGTCGTGTCCGAGGTGTTCACCACCAGCAGCCGCCGCAGGGACAGCAGTGACTCCGGGGCACCGCCGGCGTCGTCGAGGCGGTAGGCGACGCCGGGGACGAGGATCCGGTCGAGCCAGCCGCTGAGGATCGCCGGCGGCTTGCCCCACCAGTTCGGGTGAATCGCGACGAGCCCGCCGGCCTCGCGCAGCTCGCTGCGGTGGCGCCGCACCAGCGGGTCCGGTTCGGCGGCGAGGAACTCCTCCGCCCTCGCCCCGCTGGTGTACGCCTCCTCCGCGGTCAGGACCGGGTCGAAGCCTTCGGCGTACAGGTCGTGGAACCGCACCGGCACCCCGGCCCGGTCCAGCGCGTCCACCACCCGCGAGGCGAGCGCGTGGTTGAAGCTGCCGGGCCGCGGGTGGGCGAGCAGCACCACGACCGGGGCGGTCATCCCGTCATCGCCACCAGGATGCGCCGCTTGCCGGTGAACGGCTCGCGGCCGTGCGCCATCAGCATGTTGTTGATCACCATGATGTCGCCGGTCTGCCACGGGAACGCGTAGCTGACTTCGTCGTAGACCGCGCGGATCTTTTCGAGGTCCGCGACCGGGATCGGGCTGCCGTCGGCGAAGTAGGCGTTGCGCGGCAGGTCCTCCTCCGGGTACAGCTCCAGCAGCGCCTCGCTGACCTCTTCGCCGAGGCTGGAGACGTGGAAGAGGTTGGCCTGGTTGAACCACACGGTGTCGCCGGTGTGCGGTTCGGTCGCGAAGGACGGCCGGACGTGCCGGGTGCGCAGCCCCTCTTCGGTCCATTGGTGCGTCTGGCCGTGGCTCGCGCAGTAGTCCTCGACGGCCGCGCGGTCGTCGGTCTGGAACGCCTCCTGCCAGGTCAGTCCGAGCCCTTCGCGGAACGCGCGGGTGTAGGTGACGCCGCCCGCGAACCGCTCGCGCAGGTCTTCCGGCAGCAGCCGGTACACCGCCCGGCTGTCCGCGATCGGCGTCGCGCCGCCGGTTTCCGCGGCGGTGTCACAGAGGAAGAACAGCCGCGCGGGCCAGCTCGCCGAGTAGGAGTTCTCGTTGTGCATCGGGATCGACTCGGCCGGCGGGTACTCGGTCGAGGTGTAGATGTTGCCCGCCACGGCCGAGCGCGGCGTCGAGCGCTCGGTGTAGGTGAGCAGCGCGCCGCCGATCGTCTCGGTGACCGCGTTGAACAGGTCGAGGTCGGTGGGCAGGCCGCGCAGCAGGATCGCGCCGTGGTCGCGCAGGTGCGCCTGCAGCTGCGGCAATTGGGCCTCCACCGCCGCGAAGTCCGCGGCGCCGAAGACGGCGATTTTCGTGTGCTCGTTGCCCTGCAGCTGCCCCGAGGGCGCCGCGAGATCGGCGGTCATGCTTCCTCCAGTTCGAAGTGGATCAGCTTGGTGGCCTCGGCGTGCAGCGCGGCCAGGTCGTCGAGGTCGGCGAAGCCCGCGACGAGGACGTTCACGGCGTAGATCTCCTGGTCGTCGGTGAGCACCTGGCCAGGGGAAACGATGGTGACCACGTCGAGGACTTCGGGCAGGTCCGCGACCTCCCCGGTGCCGTCGACGCGCACCAGCCGCCCCGAGCCCTCGGCGTAGACGATCAGGTACCCGACCGGCACCGGCAGCCCGGTGCCCCGCGCGGGCGGTGGGGTGCCGAGGGCGAGCGAAACAGCCTCGGCGGTGACGTCGATGCCGGTGGCGAGCTTCAGCAGCGCGGGCTGCGCTCCCCCGGCGGGGCGGCCGGCGTTGACCTCGACGACCACCGGCCCGAGCCCCGCGTCGTCGATCACTTCGACGTGCGCGACCGCCTGGTCGAGACCCAGCGCGAGGACCGCGTCGGCCGCGGCCGCCCGGATCGCCGCCGCGCGCTCCCCGGACAGCCCGAACGGCGGGCAGACCATGCCCAGCTCGAACTTCCGCTCGTCGATCAGCGGCTTGCCGACCACGGTGACGGTCTCCGCGGCCCCGTCGCGGACCAGGACGTCCACCGCGTACTCCGGTCCGTCGAGGAGGCCCTCGACGAGGAACACCCGCAGCGGATCGATGCCCCCGGGCAGCAGACGGTGGTAGCGCGCGTCCGCGTTCTCCGGCAGCCGGGCGGCCAGCAGGTGATACGCGGCCACCAATTCATCCACAGTGGACACTGTGCGGACGAGGGTGCTGGCGGCGCCGTTGACCGGCTTGACGATCGCCGGCAGCCCGACCCGCTCGGCGATCGCCGCGGCCTCAGAAGGGTCGGCGAACAACGCGGCCCGCGGCCCCGGCAGGCCCGCCTCCGCCAGCTTCTCCCGGACGGCGAACTTGTTGTGCGCGCACGTGAACACCGACGCCGGGCAGCGCGCGACGCCGAGCAGCTCGGCCACCTGGGCGGTGCTCGCGATGATCCCCTCCGCCCCGGTCAGCACGGCCGCGGGCCCCCGGTCCCGCAGCGCGCCGGTGACAGCGAGCACGTCCCGGACGTCCTCGACGACGACGAACCCGTCCACGAGCGGGTCCAGCGCGGCCCGCTCGGCGTCGTCCAGTGGCTCGGTGACGAGCTCGGCCCGCCACCCGGCCCCGCGGACGGCGGCCGCGAAATCCGCGATCCAGTGCCCGCGCGTCTCGCGCACGATGAACGCGGTCTTCACACGACCTCCAGGCGGATCAGCTTGCTCGCTTCGGCGTGCAGGGCCGCGAGGTCCTCGTGGTCGGCGAACCCGGCCACGACGAGGTTGACCGCGTACGTCTCCTGCTCGTCGCTGAGCACCTGGCCGGGCGAGACGGTCGTGACGACGTCGATCACCTCCGGCAGCGCGGCGACTTCGTCGAGGCCGCCGATCCCGGTCAGGGTGCCGGACCCGGCCGCGTAGAGGATCAGCATGGCGAGGGGAATCGGCAGTTTCGCGGGCTCGCGCGCGGGCGGCGGCGCGCCCAGCGCGAGGGCGGTCAGCTCGGCGAACACGTCGATGCCGGTGCGCAGCTTGGCCAGCAGCGGCATGATCGAACCCGCCGGGCGGCCCGCGTTGACCTCGACGATCGTCGGGCCGCGCTGCTTGTCGTCGATGACCTCGACGTGCGCGACCGTGTTGTCCAGCCCCAGCGCGAGCACGGCCGAGGACGCCGCGGCGGTGACCAGCGCCGCCCGTTCGTCCGAGAGCCCGGCCGGCGGGCAGGACAGCACCAGCTCGAACTTGCGCTCGTCGATCAGCGGCTTGTCGAGGATCTCGACCGGTTCGGCGACGCCGTCGCGGATGAGCACGTCCACCGCGTACTCGGGCCCGTCGAGGAACCCTTCGACGAGGAACGTCTTCGCCGGGTCGAGTGTCCCCAGTGGACGGCGGTACCGCAGGTCCGCGGACTCGGGCAGCCGCGCGGCCAGCAGCTCGTACGCCGCCGCCAGCTCGTCCACAGTGGACACCGTCCGCACGAGGTTGCTCCCGGCCCCGTTGACCGGCTTGACGATCGCCGGCAGCCCGACCCGCGCCGCCACCTCCGCGGCCTCCGCTGCCGAGGAGATCAACGCGAACGCGGGTCCGCCCAGCACTTCCCGGACCGCGAACTTGTTCGCGCACCGGGCGAACACCGACGCCGGGCACCGCGCCACGCCGAGCAGCTCGGCGACCCGGGCGGTGCTCGCGATGGCCCCGTCGGAGCCGGTCAGCACGGCGGCAGGTGTCCCGTAGGCCGAGCGAATCGCCGCGGCGACGGCTTCGGCGTCGTAGACGTCGTCGACCGCGACCACCTCGTCCACGAGCGTGGCGAGGGAGACACGTTCGGCCGCGTCGACCGGCGGCGCCAGCAGCACCGCCCGGTGGCCCGCCGCGTGCACCGCCGCGGCGACCTCGCCGACCCAGTGCCCGCGGGCTTCCCTGATCAGCACCACGGTGCTCACGCGGCCTCCTTCCCGGCGAGCTTGCGCTCCCGTTCCTGCGCGCCGACGAGGTCGTCCGGCAGCGAATCGGGCACTTCGGTGTCGAACCGGCGCAGCAGCCGGATGCCGAACCCGCCGACGTTGATCAGCAGCAGGATGAGCGCGTAGACGACGTAAGCGAGCCCGACACCGCGGCCTTCGCCGGTGCCGATAACCGTGCCGACCGACCCGGACAGCGCGCCGCCGGGTGCGAGCAGCGGCGAAAACCAGCCGACGGCCAGGGGCGCCAGCACCGCGAACCCGATCGGCAGGGTGGACCAGGTGATCGTCTGGTTGATGGCGAACACCCGGCCGTGGTAGCGCTGCGGCACCTTGACCTGCACCAGCGTCGCGTAGATGCCCTGGGACACCGCCATCGCGGCGGCCAGCAGGAACACCCCGGCCGCGACGACGGCCAGCGACGGCCGCAGGCCCATCACCAGGCTGCCCAACGCGATGCCGACGTTGCCGGCCAGGACGCCGACCATCCGCCGCTTGCGCGGGCCGCCCCACAGGGCCATGCCGATGCCGCCGGCCACCGCGCCGACGGCTTCGGCGAGGGCGACCTGGGCGACCTCGGTGACCGTGCCGAAGGACAGCACCAGCGGGGAGACGAGCACCAGCGCGGGCGCCAGGAAGACGTTCGCCAGCGCGAAGTACAGCAGCATCGTGCGGAAGCCGCGGTGGTTCCAGGAGTACTTGAGCCCGCCCGCGATCGCCGTCAGCAGCGGTTCGCGCGGACGCCAGCCGAGCAGGTCGGGGAACCGGACGAACAGCAGGCTGACGATGGCGAAGACGTAGCTGGCCATGTCGAGGACCAGGATCCCGGACAGCTGGATCGCGGCCAGGAGCCCGGCCGCGATCACCGGCATGAGCAGCTGCGCGAAGCCGTTGGACAGCTGGGCCAGCCCCATCGCGTGGCCGAGGTACTGCTTGGGCACCAGCTGCGCCACCGACGACTGGTAGGCGATCCGCTGGATCGACCCGGCGACCGACCCGAGCGGGATCAGCACGTACAGGAACCACAGCTGCAGGTTCCCGGCCGTCAGCAGCAAGGCCAGCGCAAGCTGGATGACCCCGGCGATCGCGCTGGCCGCGATCATGATGCGACGCCGGTCGCCGCGGTCGACCAGGGCACCCGCCACCGGCAGGACCAGCACCCCGCACAACAGCGCCAGCGCCCAGAGCAGGCCGAGGTCGGTGACCGAACCGGTCTTCGTGTACAGCCAGATCGGCACCGCGAACGAAGTCAGCGCCGAGCCCGTCGAGGAGACCAGCTGGCCGACGGTGACCGTGACGAACCGGGCCATGCTCGGCTGCACCGCGGGCTTCTCGTCCACTGTGGACGTGTGCGTGTCGTGCACCGCCCAGCCCGCGTCTTCGCCCCGGGCCGAGACGTGCAGGTCACCGGGCTCGTCGAGCGCCGGGTACACGCGAGTGAGGATCTCCGCCAGTTCCTCCGCGCGGTAGCGGAGGAAGAAGTGCCCGGCCTGGTCCAGCACGACCAGGGCGGTCCGGTCGGTGAGGAACTCCCACTCGCGGTAGCGCTCGGCGTAGTAGTCGGTGACCGGGTCCTCCGAGCCGACGACCGAGACGATCGGCGCGCGCAGCTTGGCGACGCGGGCGTCGAGCAGTCCGCTGAAGTACTCCTCGGCGGCGCGGCTGTCGGCCCGCATGTTGCTGATGATCCGGTCGGCCTGTGCCGGGTCGAGGTCGTCGGTGTCGACGCCCATGCCCTTGAGCCAGTTCGCGTAGTACCGGTTGCTGCGCAGCTTCTCCAGCCGCGTGCGCAGCGTCCCGACCGCGCCCTTGATCCGCGCGAACGGGAAGATCGCCCCGATGTGGACGACCTCCAGCTCGCGGCCACGCTCCTCCAAGCGCCGGGCGACGCCGACCGCGAGGGCGTTGCCGACGCCGCAGTGGCCGTAGATGGCCAGGGGGCCGTCGATGCGCTCGAGGACCTCCTCCGCCAGCCGCTCGACCAGTTCGTCGAACGGCACCGCTTCTTCGGACAGGCCGACGTCGTGGCCGGGGATCGCCACCGAGAACAGCGAATACCCGCCGGGCAGGGCGTCGGCGAGGGGCTGGTAGACGATCGCGCTGCCGCCGCCGTACGGGAAGCAGACGTAGGTGAGCGTCGGCTTCGCGACCGGCTTGGTCAGCTCGTAGAGCAGGTGTCCGGAGTCGTCGCGGTCGCCGTCGAGGAAGACCGCCAGCTCGCGGATCGTGCGGTGCTGGAACAGGTCCATCACGCCCGCCTGGTGCCCGGCCTTCGCGATCCGGGCGACGACCTGGGTGGCGAGCATCGAGTGGCCGCCGAGGTCGAAGAAGTCGTCGCCGACGCCGAGTTCGTCGACCTTGAGCACGTCCCGCCAGATGTCGGCGAGCAGGACTTCCAGGGGCGTCGACGGCTCGACCAGGGCCGTGCTCGCGTCGCGGGCCGCGACCGGCGCGGGCAGCGCCTTGCGGTCGAGCTTGCCGTTCGGGGTCAGCGGCAGGGCATCGAGGGTGACGAACGACGGCGGGACCATGTAGTCCGGCAGCGTCTCCTTCAACGCGGTCCGCAGCGCGCCGGGGTCGGCATCGCCGACGACGTACCCGACCAGGCGCTTGTCCCTCGGCGTGTCCTCCCGGACGAGCACGACCGCGTCGGCCACCCCGGGCTGCTCCCGCAGCCGGGCCTCGATCTCGCCCAGCTCGATACGCAGCCCGCGCAGCTTGACCTGGTGATCCAGGCGGCCGAGGAACGCGATCGTGCCGTCGGCGCGCCAGTGCGCGAGGTCGCCGGTGCGGTACATCCGGCCGCCGTGGAACGGGTCCGTGACGAACCGTTCGGCCGTCAGCTTTGGCCGGTTGTGGTAGCCCAGCGCCAGGCCGGCGCCGGCGATGTGGAGCTCGCCGGGCACACCCACCGGGCACGGGTTGCCGCGCTCGTCGAGGAGGTAGATCCGCAGGTTGCGGATCGGCGCCCCGATCGGCACGGACGCGACCTCGGCGAGGGCCTCGGGTGTGCAGTGCCAGGCGGTGACGTCGATCGCGGCCTCGGTCGGCCCGTACAGGTTGTGCAGCTCGCAGTGCGGCAGCCGCCGGACGAACTCGCGCGCGGTGTCCAGCGGCAGTTCCTCGCCACTGCACACGACCCGCCGCAACGCCGGGATCGCCTCGCTGCCCGGTTCGGCGAGGAACAACGTCAGCATCGACGGCACGAAGTGCGCGGTCGTGATCCCCTCGCCGATGAGGAGTTCCCGCAGGTAGGCGGCATCCTTGTGGCCGCCGGGCTCGGCGAGCACCAGCCGGGCGCCGGTCATCAGGGGCCAGAAGAACTCCCACACCGAGACGTCGAAGCTCGCCGGGGTCTTCTGCAGCACCGCGTCCGAGCCGTCGAGGCCGTATTCGCGCTGCATCCAGTCGAGGCGGTTGACGATGCCGCGGTGGCCGTTCGGGACGCCCTTCGGCCGTCCGGTCGAGCCCGAGGTGTAGATGACGTACGCGGGGTCGTCCGCGCTCGCCACGGGCTCCACGGGCGTGACCGGCCCGGTCAGGTCGTCGAGGACGACGACCGTGGCGTCGCCCGGCGGGAGCGTCCCGCGCAGCGCCGCCTGCGTGAGCACGACCGGCGCGGCCGCGTCTTCGAGCATGAACGCGAGCCGGTCGGCCGGGTACTCCGGGTCGAGCGGCACGTACGCGCCCCCGGCCTTGAGCACGCCGAGCAGCGCGACGACGAGTTCGAACGACCGCTGCGCGAAGACGCCGACGAGGGTGCCCGGGCCGACGCCGAGCTCGCGCAGGCGGTGGGCGAGCCGGTTGGCGCGCCCGTCCAGGTCCCGATAGGACAGGGACTCGCCCCGGAACGTGAGCGCGGGTGCCTCGGGCGTCCGGGCGGCCTGGGCCTCGACCAGCGAGTGCAGCGTGCCGGGCGGGATCTCGCCCGCGGTGGCGTTCCAGCGGTTCACGACCAGGTCGCGCTGGTCGCCCAGGATGTCCAGTTCGGACACCGGCCGGGTGGCGTCGGCGACGATCGACCGCAGCAGCGTCACCAGGCGCCCGGCCATGCCCGCGACGGTCTCCGCGCCGAACAACGCGGTGTTGTGCACGAACTTGCCGATCAACCCGGACTCGATCTCGATCGCGTGGAACTCGAAGTCGAACCGGGTCGAGGGCAGGTCCATCGGCAGCCAGCGGAAGTCCACTTCGGACGTTCCGGCCGCCCCCATCCGGCCCATCTCGTAGTTCTGCAGCACGAACATCGCCTGGAACACCGGTGAGCGGCTCACGTCCCGCGGCACGCCGAGGGCGTTGACCAGCCGCTCGAACGGGACCTCGGCGTGCTCGAACGCGTCGAGCACGTGCCGGCGGGTCCGGGCCAGCAGCTCGGCGAAGGTCGGGTCGCCCGCCAGCTGGGCGCGCAGCGGGAGCATGTTGATGAACATGCCGACCACGCCTTCGAGCTCGGGCAGCCCGCGCCCGGCCGACGACGACCCGACGGCGAAGTCGTCCTGTCCCGAGTACCGGGCGAGGAGGACCTGGTAGGCGGCCAGCAGCGTCATGAACAGCGTGACGCCGTGCTCGCGGCTCAGGGCACCCAGGGCGCGGACGATGTCCTGCTCCACGAAGAACTCGTGGATGGCGCCGTCGAACGTCTGGGTCGCCGGCCGCGGGTGGTCGGCGGGCAGCTCCAGGGGCTCGACGCCGTCGAGCGCGGCCCGCCAGTGGTCGAGCTGCCGGTCCAGTTCGGTGCCGGTCAGCGTCCGGCGCTGCCAGTGCGCGAAGTCGCCGTAGCCGATGGGCAGCGCGGGCAGGGCAGCCGCCGTGCCGTGGTAGTGCGCCGCGAGGTCGCGCAGGAGCAGGTCGACCGACCAGCCGTCGCCGACGATGTGGTGCGTGCACACCGTGAGGAGGTGCTCGTCGTCGGAGATCCGGGCCAGGGTGGCGCGCAGCAGCGGCCCGGCGGCCAGGTCGAACGGTTCGGCCGCGGCGGCGTCGACCGCCGCCCGGGCCGCGTCCTCACTACCCGCGTCCACAATGGACAAGGGCACAGTGGCGACCGGTTCGATGTGGACGGACGGCTGCCCGTCGTCCCCGGCCGGGAACCGCATCCGCAGGGCCTCGTGCCGCGCCGGGAGCGCGTCGAGGGCGGCCTGCAGCACGGCGGTGTCGAGGCGGCCGGTGAGCCGGATCGGCACCGGGATGTGGTACGACGTGGTCCCGGGCGCGAACTGCTCCATGAACCAGACGCGTTCCTGCTGGTAGGACAGCGGGACCGGGTCATCGGCCGGGCGCGCGGTGATGGTGGCGGCGGGCGCCGCGCGCCGCCGCAGCCGCTGTTCCAGCAACGCGCGGCGGGCGGCCGCGCTGCTCGTTTCGTCGATCGTCGTCACGCCGGGCCGCCTTCGGCCAGCTGGGCCCGGACCTCTTCGTCGCTGAGCCGGTCGAGGTCGTCGGCCAGCCGCCGTTCGACCTCCGCGGCCAGCTCGGCCACCGTGGTGAACGAGAACAGCCCGCGCACCGGCAGGTCGACGCCGACCTGCTTGCGGATGCGGACCATCGCGCGGATCGCCAGCAGCGAGTTCCCGCCGTGGGCGAAGAAGTCGTCGTGCACACCGAGCTTCTCCACGCCCAGGAGCTCGCCGAGGACCTCGGCGACCAGCTCTTCGGCCGCGGTGCCCGGCGCCACGTACTCCGTGCCCCCGCCGAGCTGCGGGTCCGGCAGGGCGGCCCGGTCGAGCTTGCCGCTGGCCGCGACCGGCAGCGCGTCGAGGGTGACGAACACCGTGGGCACCAGGTACTCCGGCAGGGTGACGCGCAACGCGTCGGCCGCGCCGTCCGCGGTGCCGACGACGTATCCGACCAGCGTTCCTTCGCGGACCGCGACCGCCGCGTCCCGGATCTCCGGCAGCTCCTTCAGGGCGGCTTCCACCTCGCCCGGCTCGATCCGGAACCCGCGCAGCTTGACCTGGTCGTCGGTCCGGCCGAGGTATTCGAGGGTGCCGTCACGACGCCAGCGCGCGAGGTCGCCGGTGGCGTACATCCGCCCGAAGGGACCGTCGGGGAACCGTTCCGCGGTCAGTTCGGGCAGCCCGAGGTAGCCGTCGGCGAGCTGCGCGCCGGCGAGGTGGAGCTGCCCGGCCACGCCCGGCGGGACCGGCCGCAGCCGGTCGTCGAGGACGTAGGCGCGGGTGCCGGGGGCCGGGCGCCCGATCGGGACGGGCCCGTCGACCGGTCCCGCCAGGCGGTGGGCGATGCAGCCGACCGTCGCCTCGGTCGGGCCGTATTCGTTGGTGACGGCGATCCCGGCGAACGGCCGGACGGCTTCGCCCAGCAGCGCCTCACCGCCGACGACCAGGTCTCCGGTGGGGTAGGACTCCTCCGGCAGCACAGCGAGGTGCGTCGGGGTGGCCTTGACGAAGTCCGGCCGTCCGGCATCCACAATGGACCCACCGGCGGTGAGCGGGCCGAGCAGCGTCGTGACGGTGAGGTCGAACGACGCCGACGTGTGCAGCAGCGCGCGGCCCGTCAAGCTCGGGTACGCCTCGCGCGCCCAGCCCAGGTAGGTGGCCAGGGCCCGGTGCCCGATCCGGACGCCCTTCGGCCGCCCGGTCGAGCCGGAGGTGTAGATGACGTAGGCGATGTCGTCCGGGCCCGGCCGCGCGGGGTTCTCGTCGGACGACCCGGACCACACCGCCGGGTCGTCGAGCGCGAGGGTTTCCCCGTCGAGCGGCACGTCCCCGGCGGTGAGCACGAGCCGCGCCCCGGCGTCGGCCAGGACGAGGGCCTGCCGGGCAGCCGGGCTGGCCGGATCCAAGGGGACGTAGGCCGCGCCGCTCTTGAGCGCTCCGAGGATGCCCACGACCAGGTCCGCGGAGTTCGGGGCGCACACGCCGACCACGCCGCCGGCACCGAGGCGGTGCGCGACCCGGTTGGCCCGCGCGTTCAGCTCGGCGTAGGTGAGCCGGACCCCGCCGAGGTCGAGGGCGACGGCGTCCGGCGTCGCCCGCACCTGCTCTTCGAAGCACGCGACGACCAGTGGGGCGTCTTCGGCGGCCGAACCGCTCCACTCGTCCAGGACCTGGACGCGCTCGGCGTCCGACAGCAGCGGCAGGTCCGCCACCGCGACGGCCGGGTCCGCGACGGCGGCCGTCAGCAGCCGCAGGAACCGGTCCACCACGGACTCCGCGGTCGCCCGGTCGAACAGGTCGGTGCGGTAGAGCAGGCGGCCGTTCACCGCGGTCAGGTCGATGGCGACGTCGTCCTTGGCCGTGGCGTAGCGGACCGGCTCGATGCCCGAGTCGGGGATGAAGTTGAAGCCGAGCTGGTAGACCGCCTGCACGGCCGGGTCGCGCTCGGGCCGGACCGCCTCGGCGACCAGCTGGAACGGCACCCGGCCGTGCTCGATCGCGTCCAGCACCGCGGTGCGGACCCGGCCCACCAGGCCGGCGAACGACGGCTCGCCCCCGAGGTCGACGCGGATGGCGAGCTGGTTGACGAACATGCCGATCAGCGGCGCCAGCTCCGGCAGGTCCCGGCCCGCGACCGGCACGCCGACCACGACGTCGGTGGCCGCGGACAGCCGGGACAGCACCGCGGTGTAGGCGGCGAGCAGCACCATGAACGGCGACGCCGACAGCGTGCGGCCCACCTCGCCGACGCGGTCGAGCAGGCCGTCGGGCAGGGCGAAGTCGACCTGGTCGCCGTCGAACCCGAACTCCGCGGGCCGCGGCCGGTCGGTGGGCAGGCTGTGCACCGGCGGGAGTCCGGCGAGCCGCTCGCGCCAGTAGTCCAGCTGCGCCTGGACCGCCGGGAGCTGGCCGCGCTGCCATGCCGAGTAGTCGGGGTACTGGATGGCCAGGTCCGGCAGCTTCGGCAGCCGTCCCTCGGCGGCCGCGTTGCACGCTTCGTCGAGCTCCGCGGCCAGGACGACGGCCGAGCCGGCGTCGAACACCGTGTGGTGCACGACGAAGGTCAGCAGCCACTCGGTGTCGGCGAGCCGGCACAGCTGCGCCCGCCACGGCGGGGCCGTGTCCAGCGGGATCGGGCGGCGGGCGATCGCCTCCGACAGCTCGGTCGCGCGCGCCTCCCGGTCCGGGAGGCCGCGCAGGTCGTGCACCTCGAACCCGATCGGGACGTCGGCGTGCACCACCTGGACGAGGTCGGCGCCGTCCATCCGGAAGGTGGTCCGCAGGGCTTCGTGGCGCCCGACGACCACGCCGAGCGCGGCCCGCCACTGCCCTTCGGTGAGGGGGAGGTCCTGCCGCACCTGGCAGGGGAGGTTGTACACCGGGGACGCCGGGTCGAGCTGGTTGGACAGCCAGATCCGCTCCTGCCCGAACGAGGCCGGGAACGTCCATTCCTTCGTGTCGGTCATGTCTCCTGCTTCAGCGCTCGAGCTTGGGGATGGTGGTGGCGGCGGGTTCGGCGGCGGCGGGCGCGGGCCCGCTGCGCAGTTCCTCGATCCGCTCGGCCAGCGCGGCCACCGTGGAGGATTCGAACAGCGTCTTCATCGCCAGCCGGGCGCCGGTGGTCTTGCGGACCTGGGCGATGAGCTGGATGGCGACCAGCGAGTTGCCGCCGAGGGCGAAGAAGTCGTCGTGGACGCCGACGCGCTCGACGCCGAGCACCTCGGCCCACTGCCGGGCGATCTCCGCTTCGAGGTCGGTGCGCGGGGCGAGGTAGTCGTCCTGCGTCTGCGGCGAAACCGGCTCCGCTTCGGTCTCTTCGAGTGCTTCGGCGGTGACCCGGCGGGCGAACAGGTCGGCCACCGGGCGGGTGCTGATCACCACCTGGCCACCGAGGCCGGGTGTCAGCGCCCGCAGGAACGCCTCGGCGCCGTCGACCGGCCGGATGCCCGTCGAGTCCACAGTGGACTTGGGGGCCACCGCGGCGAGCCCGCCGCTGACCGCGTTCTCGTCCACCTGCCGCAGCACGAAGTCCTCGATTTCGACCAGCACGCGGCCGGTGTCGTCGCAGAGCGTCAGGTCGGCGGCGATCACCTGGTCGCCGCCGGAGTCGCGGTAGCGCAGGTGGCTGTGGAAGCTCGCCGGGAGCGGGGCGTGCACGACCACCCGCCCGTAGCTCATCGGCAGGTACGTGCCGCTCCCCCGGCCGCGGCCGAACGCGGTGGCCACGTCGAGCAGCGCCGGGTGCAGCCCCCAGCCGGTGTCGGGCACCGGGGCGACGATCGACGCCAGCTCCTCGTGCTCGCCGACGTGGTGGGTGCGCAGCGCGGCCCAGCGCGGGCCGAAGGTGACCATGCTGGTGCGGCCGGTGCCGAAGGCGTTGCCGTCGTCGAGCACGCTGGTGCGGGCCCGGACCGCGTCGAGGTCCACCGTGGACGTCGACGGCGCCGGGACCCAGCCCGCGGAGCCGCGGACGTGCACCTTCGTCACCCCGGCCGCGCGGCTGGTCACCGTGAAGCCGTCGCCCTCGAAGGCGACCCGGTATTCCGCGACGGTGCCTTCCGGCACGGAGAACGGCTCCAGGAAGGCCACGTCCTGCAGTTCGACGACGTGCCCGTCGCCGGGGCGCGGCAGCGCGGCCTCGACGGCGGCCCGCACGGTTTCCAGGTGGCCGGTGCCCGGGACGACCGGCACGCCGGCGATCCGGTGTTCGGCGAGCAGCCAGTGCCCGGCCGCCGAGACCAGGCCGTGGCAGCTGTCGCCGGTGCGGGTGGTGAGCACCGGGTGCTCGACCGGGCCGTCCGCCTTGGTGCGGGTGCTCCGGATCGTCGTCGGCGCCGCCACTTCGGCGGCCATGCCGACCTCGTCCCAGCCGCCCCAGTCGTGGGCGACGACGCGGGCCTGCCAGCCGTGGTCGCCGCGGGCGTAGGCGTCGAGGAAGTTGTTGGCCGCGCAGTAGTCGACCTGCCCGAAGTCACCGGAGACCGCGGTGACCGACGAGCACAGCGCGACGAAGTCCATCGGCAGGTCGCCGAACGCTTCGGCGAGGGCCAGGGTGCCGCCGATCTTCGGGGCCAGGACGGCCTCCGCGGCCGCCCGCTCCTTGACTTCGGCGACGCCGCCGCCGGGCAGCCCGGCCGCGTGCACGATCCCGTCGAGGCCGCCGAACTCGCGTTCGGCCAGCTCGCGGACCTCCCGCAGCCGCGCCGGGTCGGTGACGTCGGCGGCGAGCACGTGCACCACGGCTCCGGCCGCTTCCATCCGCCGGATCGCGCGGATCGCCCGGCCCACCCGGTCGTCGCCGGGGTAGGCGGCCCAGTCCTCGCGGGGCGGCAGGCCGGACCGGGTCAGCAGGATGAGCTTGGCCCGCACGCGCAGCGCGAAGTCCTCGGCGAGGGTGATGCCGATGCCACCGGTGCCCCCGGTGATCAGGTACCGGCCGCCCGCACGCAGGACCGGCGCCGATTCGGGCACCGTGACCTGGGTGTGCCCGAGCGTCCAGCGGCGGCCGCGGCGCAGCGCGACCTCGGTCGTGTCCGCCGGTCCGAACAGTTCGGCCACGACCTCGGCGGACACGCTCTCGACGTCGATCCGCCGCACGACCGTGCCCGGGACCTCCAGCGGGACGACGCGCGCGACACCCGCGAGGGTCGCGTGCTCGGGCCGGGTCAGGTCGGTGCCGGTGACGTCGGCGGTGCCGCCGGCGAGGACGTCGATCCGCACCGGTCCGCCCCACGCCTGGACCAGGTGCAGGACGCTGAAGAACCCGCGGTCCTGGGCGGCCATCCCGGTCTCGGTCCCGCCGAGCGCCCACGCGTGGACGACCCGCTCCGGGCGCGTGCCGAGGGCGGCAACGAGTTCGTCGTAGTCCTCACGAGCGCCCGGCCGGACGGTGAAACCGCCGTCGACGGCGGCGAACTGCGCGCCGGGGCGGACTTCGGTGACCGTGACCCCGGCGTCCCGCAGCAGCCCGGGCAGCACGTCGTCGTCGACGAACGCGAGGCAGTCCGCGAAGGGTTCGCGGCGCAGCAGCGGCCTGGCCTGACGCCACGAGGGCACGGCGAACCACTCGTCGAGTGGCAGCGGCCCGCTCGGGCGCACCGGCTCGGCGGCCGTGCCCGCCGGGTCGGGGTCGACCCAGTAGCGCTTGCGCGCGTAGGGGTAGCCCGGCAGCGGGACGCGATACCCGGGCGCCGTGGGCGCCACCGCGACCCCGTGTGTCCACAAGAGACCGGCGGCGGCGTGCAGCGTTTCGACGTCGCCTTCGCGGTCCGTGCGGCCCGGCAGGCTCGGCTGCGGTGCCGGCAGGCCCTTCGGCACCCGGCCGCGGGCGAGCCCGGCCAGCTGGTGCCCCGGCCCGCACTCGACGAGCGCCCAGCGGTCGCCCCCGGCGAACAGCGTCCGCACGCAGTCGCCGAACCGGACCGCCCGGCGCAGGTGCGCGGCCCAGTACCCCGGGTCGGTCGCCTGCGCGCCGGTGATCCAGCCGCCGGTCAGGTTCGACAGGAACGGCAGCGACGGGACCGACCGCGGCACCGCGGCGACGGCCTCGGTGAACTCGGCCAGGATCGGGTCCATCATCGGCGAGTGGAAGGCGTGCGAGGTCACCAGCTCGCGGCACTGCACGTCACTGGCCTTGAGCAGCGCGGCGAAGCTCGCGACGGCCTCGGACGGCCCGGCGACGACGCAGGTGCCCGGGCCGTTGACGCCCGCGATCGCGAGCCCCTCGGGCAGCCGGTCCGCCACTGCCTCTTCGTCGAGCTGGACGGCGAGCATCGCCCCGGCGGGCATCGCCTGCATCAGCTCGCCGCGCCGGACGACCAGCCGCAGGGCGTCGGCCAGGGTGAACACCCCGGCGACGGTGGCGGCGACGTACTCGCCGACGGAGTGGCCGATCATCGCCCCCGGCCGCACGCCCCAGCTGCGCCACAGCATCGCGAGCGCGTATTCGACGACGAACAGCGCAGGCTGGGTGAAGCGGGTCTCGCGCAGTTGCGCGTCCCCGCCGCGGTCGAAGATCAGCTCCTTGAGGCCCGGGACGCCGGCCAGCTCGCAGCACTCGTCGACGGCCGCGGCGAACACGGGCTCGCTGCGGTACAGCTCGGCCCCCATCCCGGCGTACTGGGAACCCTGGCCGGAGAACAGGAACGCCACCTTGAGCTCGTCCGCCTGCGCGGTCAGCAGGCGCCGCGGGTCGCGCAGGCCGTCGACCGCGTCCTCGGAGTCGCGGGCGACGACGACCGCGCGGTGCCGGTACTCGGTGCGCCCGGCCGCGAGGGTGTGCGCGACGTCGGCGAGGTCGAGGTCGACGTCCCCGGCCAGCCGGTCGGCGAGGCGCTCGACCGCCGCCGCGAGGGTTTCCGGCGTCTTCGCCGACACCCGCAGCAGGTGCGCCGGGTGCGGGCGGCGGTGCCGCTGCGGCGCCGGGGCCTCCTCCAGCACGAGGTGGGCGTTGGTGCCGCCGACGCCGAACGAGCTCACGCCCGCCCGGCGCGGGGTGTCGGCCGCCTCCCACTTGGTCACGGTCCGCGCCGGGTAGAACGGGCTGCGCGGGAAGTCGATGCCCGGGTTGGGCTCCTCGTAGTTGATGGTCGGCGGGATCAGCCCGTGCTCCATGGCGAGAACGGTCTTGATCAGCGCCACCACCCCGGCCGCCTGGGACAGGTGGCCGATGTTCGACTTGACCGAGCCGATGGCGCACCAGGCCGTGTCCGGCACCCCGTGGCCGTACACAGTGGACAGTGAGGTGATCTCGATCGGGTCGCCCAGCGCGGTTCCGGTGCCGTGCGCCTCGACGTACCCGATGGTGCGCGGGTCCACCCCGGCCATGCCGACCGCCTGCGCGATGGCTTCGGTCTGGCCCGCGACGCTGGGTGCGGAGAAACCGACCTTCGTGGCGCCGTCGTTGTTGATCGCGTTGCCGAGCACGACCGCCCGGATGTGGTCGCCGTCCTCCAGAGCCTGGGAGAGCCGCTTGACCAGGACGACGCCGACGCCGCTGCTCCACACCGTGCCGTTGGCGCCGGCGTCGAACGCGCGGACGTGCCCGTCCGGCGAAGTGAAGCCTTCGACACCCATGTACCCGATGCCGTGCGGCATCTCCAGGTTCACACCGCCCGCCAGCGCCATGTCGCATTCGCCGTTGCGCAGGGCCTCGCAGGCCAGGTGCACCGCGACCAGCGACGTCGAGCACGCCGTGTGGATGGCGAGGCTCGGGCCGCGCAGGTTCAGCTTGTAGGACACCGACGTGGTCAGGTAGCTCGGCTGGTTGCCGGTCGACATCCCGATGCCGCCGTGCTGTGACGCCAGCACGCGTTCGTTGCGCAGCAGGTTCTCGATCAGGTAGCCGGTCCGGCCGGTGCCGCCGTAGACCCCGATCGCCCCGCGGTAGCGGGCCGGGTCGTAGCCGCCGTCGGTCAGCGCCGAGTGGCAGGCTTCGAGGAACACGCGGTGCTGCGGGTCGGTGATTTCGGCTTCGCGGCTGGTCATGCCGAACAGGTCGGCGTCGAACTCGTCGAAGCCGTCGACCACGGTGGTGGCGTTGACCCAGCTGGGATCGGCCAAAGTGGCCGGATCCGCGCCGCGGGCGAGCAGCTCCTCGCAGGTGGCCGGCTTGACGGACTCGACGCCGTCGACGAGGTTGCGCCAGAACTGGCGCAGGTCGCCGGCGCCCGGGACGCGGGCGGCCATCCCGACGATGGCGATCGGGTCGGCGATCGCGTCGGGTTCGAGGTCGTGGGTCACTGCGGTCGCTCCTGTTCCTGGCCGGTCGTGCCGGCACTGCGGCGGGGTCTTCTGGACGGGGTGCGTCCCCGGCGGGCGGCGACCCGCTCGGCGGCGCGGGCGAGCTCCGGGCCGGGTGCGGCCCCCGCGTGCAGGTGGGCGGCGAGGGCGCGGACGGTGGGGTGGGTGAACAGGTCCACCATCGGGATGCGGCGGCCGAGCCGGGTGGTGACCTCGGCGTGGACGCGGGCCAGTGCGAGCGAATGCCCGCCGATGTCGAAGAAGTTGTCGGTCACGCCCACGGTGTCGAGCCCGAGCACCGCCCGCCAGGTCGCGGCGATGACCGCCTCGGTGGCGGCCAGCGCGGCGGGGTCGGCGACGGGCACGGGCACCGGCCTCGATGGTGCGGCTGCCGCCGGGGCGGCGGTCCGGACGGCGGCCCGCGGGAGTTCCGGCGCGCACGCCGCGGCCGGGCGGTCCGGCTCGGCGACGAGCGCGGCGAGCAGGGCCGTGAAGTCCTCGGCCAGCGCGGTCATCCGGCTCGCGTCGAACAGATCCGGGTTGTAGAGCAGTTCGATCCCGTGCTCGAGGACGTAGACGGTGAGGTCGAACGGCGAGCCGGGCTTGGCGACCGGCAGCCATTCCCCGGGCACGCCGGGCAGGTCCAGGCGGGGTTCGGTGAAGTTCAGGACGTTGACCATCACCTGGACCAGTGGCGCCCGCGACGGGTCGCGGGGCACGCCGAGCGCGCCGACGAGCCGGTCGATCGGCGCCGCCGGGTGGGCGGTGGCGGCCAGCAGCTCGTCGCCGCTGCCCCGCACCTGTGCGGTGAAGTCCGCGTTCGCCGCGCGCAGCCGTACCGGGACGATGTCCACGAAGAACCCGGCGACGTCCTGGGTTTCGGCCAGCTGCCGGTCGGCGACGACCGTGGCGACCAGGTGGTCGGCCCCGCCGGTGAGCCGGCGCAGCAGCTCTCCGAACGCCGCCAGCACCACCCCGGCCCGGGTGGTGCCGGTGCGCCGGGCCAGGTCCCCGGCCGCCTCGGCGACGCCTGCGGGGAACGCCTGGTGGTGGCTCGCGCCGCGGTAGGTCTGCACGGCCGGGCGCGGCCGGTCCCGCGGCAGGTCCACAGTGGAGGGTGCGCCGGTCAGGTGGTCCGTCCACCAGGCCAGGTCAATGGCTTCCCGGCGGCGGTCCCGGTCGGCGCGCCAGACCGCGTAGTCCGCATAGGACGCTTCGAGCGGCGGCAGCGGCTCGCCGCGGTAGGCCGCGCCGAGGTCGGCGCAGAGGAGTTCCTGCGACCAGCCGTCGAACACCGCGTGGTGCAGCGTGAACCCGAGGACGTGCTCGCCGGGTCCGACCCGGTAGAGCCGTACCCGCCACGGCGGTTCGCGGTCGAGCCGCACCGGCGTCGCCGCGTCGGCGGCCAGCCGGGCGGCCACCGCGTCCGCGGCCACCGCAACGACCGGCAACGGCACGTCGCCGGCGGGCAGGCACTCGGCCCGCGGGACGCCGTCGACCGGGCGGATGCGCCAGCGCAGGACGTCGTGCCGCTCGGCCACCGCCCGCAGCGCGGTGCGCAGCGCCTCGACGTCGAGGGGTCCGGTCAGGCGGAACGCCATCGCGATGTTGTACGGCGCCGCGTCCGGCGCTAGCTGGTCGAGGAACCACAGCCGCCGCTGCGGCGGGGACAGCGCGGGCGCGTGCCCGGTCGTCAGGCCGGGCCCGGTGAGCGCGGCGGCGGCCACCCGCTGCGTGAGCGCGTCCAGGGTCCGCCCGGCGAAGACGTCTTCGACGGAGACGTCCGCGGCGTGGTCCCGGCGCAGCGCCGCGACCAGCCGCATCGCGGAGATCGAATCGCCGCCGGACAGCAGGAAGTCGGGTCCGGCCCCCGGGCCGAGCACCTTCCGCCACACCGCTTCCACCGGCGAGCCGGGTTCGGGGACGTCGGCGGCCTCGGTCCCGGCGAGGGCGCGCAGGGCGGGCCGGTCGATCTTGCCGGTGACCGGGTTGACGGGCAGGACGTCCAGGCGGCGGACGGCGGCCGGGCGCATCGCCTCGGTCAGCCGGTCCCCCGCGTACGCGTGGATGTCCGCATCGGACGGCGCCGACGCCGGGGTCAGGAACGCAACCAGCCGGGTGCCGCCCGGGCCGGGCACGGCCTCGACCGCGACGGCGTCGACGTCCGGGTGCGCCCCGAGCGCGGCTTCGACCTCGCCGAGCTCGATCCGCTGGCCGCGCACCTTCACCTGGCGGTCGGCGCGGCCGGCGAACTCGAGCCTGCCGTCGGGGCGCAGGCGGGCCAGATCACCGGTGCGGTAGAGCCGCTCCCCCGGGGTGAACGGGTCGGCGACGAACTTCCGGGTGGTCAGCTCCGGGCTGTTCAGGTAGCCCGCGGCGACCCCGGGTCCGCCGATCACCAGCTCGCCCACCTCGCCCGGCGGAACGGGCCGCAGTTCGCCGTCGACGACGCGGGCGTGGTGGTTCGGCGTCGGCGTGCCCAGCGGCAGCGGGTCGGCCGGGATGCCGGTCACCTCGTCGGTGACCACGACGACGGTCGTCTCGGTCGGGCCGTAGACGTGGAAGAACCGGCGGCCGGGCAGCCAGCGGGCGGCCAGCTCGGCGGGCACGGGCTCGCCGCCGCAGGCCACGGTCCGCCAGCCGGGCACGTCCGCGGGGTCGAGCAGGGCCAGCAGCGTCGGCGTGATGAAGCCGAAGTTCACCTCGTGCTCGACGACGAACCGGCGCAGCCGTTCCGGGTCGGCGCGGTCGGCCGAGCCGGCGAGCTGCACCGAGCCGCCGACGGCCAGCGGCACGAAGACGTCCATGGTGAAGGCGTCGAACCCCAGCGAGGAAATGCCGAGCGTCCGGGTGCCGGGGCCGGCGCCGAGCCGCGCGGCGAACCCGCCGACGAAGGCGACGATGTTGCGGTGCCGGGTGAGCACGCCCTTCGGCCGCCCGGTCGAGCCGGACGTGTAGAGCACGTGCGCGGTGTTCTCCGGCTTCGCGGGACAGGTGCCGGCGGCGGCGGGCGGCGGGACGTCGATCCCCGTTCCGGGACCGAATTCCGCGACGGCGGCGTCGCCGACGATCAGGGTCACCCCCGCGTCGGCGGCGATCGCGCTCAGCCGGGCCCGCGGGCCGCCGGGTTCGAGCGGGACGTAACAGGCGCCGGACAGCAGGACCCCGAGCACGGTGCTCACGAGGGCCGGCGTCCGGTGCGCGCACACCCCGACCCGGGTCTCCGGGCCGGCGCCGCGCTCACGCAGCGCGGCGGCCACGCCCCAGGCCGCGGCGACGAGCTCAGCGTAGGTGAGCTCGGTGGTGCCCTGCCGCACGGCGGGCGCGTCCGGCGTCCGCTGTGCCTGCGCGAGGACCAGCGCGGCGACCGTGGTGTCCGGATAGGACAGTGGCGGGCCGTCGATGCCCGTGCCGGGCAACGTGTCGGTCACGGTGAACTCCCCAGTTCGCTACGGCCGCGGTGGCGGCCGGGTGGTGGTGCGTGCCGGTCACGGGTGGTGTCCCGGGACCGGCGGGTCGATCCAGCAGCGGGTGCGCTGGAACGGGTAGCCGGGCAGCGGTACCCGGCCGGGGCGGGCGCCGTCGTGGCGGGCGGCCCAGTCGACGACGGCACCGCCCACCCAGCGAGCCGCCAGTTCGCGGGCCGCGCCCGGTGCTCCGGCCACGCCGGATCCCTGTGCCAGCACCGTGTCCAGGGCTTCGACCGCTTCCGCCGCCGTCGAAGCGACCACGGCCGCGCGGACCGCGCACTCCCGGCGTCCGACGGCCAGGGTGTATGCGACATCCGCCAGATCCGGCGGATCGGCCGCGAGCCGGTCCCGCAAGGCCGAAAGGCTCTCGCGCAGGGCGTTCCCGTCCTGGGCGGACACCGGCAGGACGTACGGGCCGTCGGCCGTCACCCGCGGTCCGGGCGCCGGTGCCTCCTCGACGATCACGTGGACGTTGGTCCCGCCCATGCCGAACGCGCTCACCCCGGCCACCCGCCGCGGCACCTCCGGCCAGTCGGCCGCCTTGACGGGCACGTACCACGGGCCGCCGGCCAGGTCGACCTCCGGGTGCGGCGCCGTGAAGTGCAGGTTCGGCGGGAGCACGCCGTGGCGCACCGCCAGCACGGCCTTGATCAGCCCGGCCACCCCGGCGGCCGCGTCGAGGTGGCCGATGTTCGTCTTGACCGAGCCGAGCGCGCAGGTGCCCGGCGGGACATCCCGGAACACCCGGTTGAGCGCCGCCACTTCGATCGCGTCGCCCAGCGGGGTGCCGCTGCCGTGCGCCTCGATCAGCCCGACCTCGGCCGGGTCGACCTCGGCCACCGCGAGGGCCTCGGCGACCGCGGCCGCCTGGCCGGCCGGGCTCGGCACGGCGTACCCGGCGCGGTCGCCGCCGTCGTTCGTCATCGCCCAGCCGGACAGCACGGCGTGGATGTGGTCGCGGTCGGCAAGGGCGTCGGACAGCCGCCGCAGCACCACGACCCCGGCGCCCGAGCCGAACCCCGCGCCGTCGGCGGCCACGTCGAACGACCGGCAGCGGCCGTCCGGCGACGCCAGGCCGCCGGCCCGGTACCGCGGCCACGTCACGCTCACGCCCCCGGCGATCGCGAGGTCGCAGCGGTACTCGGCGAGGCTCTGCGCGGCCAGCCCGACCGCGGCCAGCGAGCTGGAGCAGGCACTTTGGACGGCCACCGCGGGCCCGGTCAGGCCGAACCGGTAGGCCACCTGACCGGGCAGGTGGTCGGTGAGCTGGCGGCCGAGCAGCCTGCCCTCCCAGTCGTCCGGGTCGACCTCGCCGGTCACGGCCGGGTTCCCGAACAGGTGGAACAGGAAGTACCGGTTCACCCCGGCCGAGGTGAACACCCCGACCGGGCCGGCTTCCCGCGCCGGGTCGCGGCCCGCGTCTTCCAGGGCCCGCCACGCCGTCTCCAGGAAGAGCCGGTGCTGCGGGTCCGTGCGCGTCGCTTCCTCGGCGGTGAACCCGAAGAACCCGGTGTCGAAGTCCTCGACGCCGTCGAGCCGGCCGCCGGCCCGCACGTGCGCGGGGTCGGCGCGCAGGCCGGGGCCGATGCCGAGGGCGGCCAGCTCGTCGTCGGTGTGGTCGTGGATCGAGTCCGTGCCGGCGCAGAGGTTCCACCAGAACGCGTCCGCGTCCGGGGCGCCGGGGAACCGGCAGGCGAGCCCGACGACGGCGATCAGGTCGCTGCCGTCCTCAGTGGACTGGCCGGCCGCGGCCGGCCGGTCGTCCGCAGTGGACTGTTCGAGGTGGGCGGCCTGCGCCGCGACCGTCGGGTGCGCCAGCAGGTCCAGGAGCGGGACCTCGGCCCCGAACTCGGCGGCCAGCCGCTGCTGGACCCGGCCCAGCAGCAGGGAATGGCCGCCGACGTCGAAGAACGCGTCCGTCGTGCCGATCCGGTCGTGCCCGAGCACCGCGCACCAGATCGCGTGCACCCGGCGCTCCGCCGGGGTCATCGGCCCGGCCGGGACGGGCGTGGGCGGCCGCGGATCCGGAAGCGCTTCCTCGTCGAGCTTGCCGCTGACGGTGAGCGGGAAGGCCGCGACCGCGGTCACGGCGGCGGGCACCGCGTGCCCGGGCAGCACCTCGGCCAGTGCGGCCCGCAGCGCCGTCCCGTCCGGCCTGGAACCCGCCGCCGGGACGACGTAGGCGAGCAGTTCGCCGTCGCGGACGATGACGCGCGCTTCGGCCACGCCGGGCCGTTCGCCGAGCCGGGCCTCGATCTCGGTCAGCTCGATCCGGAACCCGCGCACCTTGACCTGCCGGTCGAGGCGGCCGAGGCAGACGAGGTTCCCGTCGGGCCGGACCCGGCCGAGGTCGCCGGTGCGGTAGCTGCGGACGCCGCCCGCGGTGGTGCCGAACGCCGGGCCCGGCTGGCCGAAGTAGCCGTCGACCAGGTACTCGCCGCTGACTTCGAGCTCACCGCCGTCGAGCACGGTGAGCGTGTAGCCCGGGAGCGCGGTCCCGATGGGCAGCGGGCCGGTGTCCTCCGTGCCGACGTCCGCGGCGGTCAGCCGGTACTGCGCGGCGAAGGTCACCTCGGTGGCGCCGTAGCCGTTGACGTACACGCAGTCCGGCGCGAACCGGCCACGGCGGACGTCGGCGTAGGTGGCCTGTTCCCCGCCGAGCAGGACGGTCCGCACCGAGGGCAGGGCGCCGTCGAGGGCGTCGAGCAGGTAGCGGTAGACCGTGGGCGTCGAGTGGTAGACGGTCACCTCGTGCCGCGCGAGCTCGCGGGCCGCGTGGGCGACGCCGTGGGCGCGGACGTCGACCGGCACCACGGCGGCGCCGGTGAGCAGCGCCGGGTAGAGGTCGGGGATCGCCGCGTCGAACCCGAAGGAGGCCAGCAGGCTGACCCGGTCGGCGGCGGTGATGCCGAGCGTCGCGATCTGGTTGTCCACCACGTGCAGCAGGTTGCGGTGGGTCTGCGCGATCGCCTTGGGCGCACCGGTGGAGCCGGAGGTGAACAGCACGTAGGCCGGCGCGCCCGGCTCCGGGTCGGGCACCGGCAGCGGCGCGGTGTCCGTTCCGGACCGGACCACGCGCGCGGACCCGTTGCGGCACAGTGCTTCGGCCAGCTCGACGTGTTCCGGATCGGCGAGCACGGCCGACACCCGGGCCGCCGCGACCTGGTGGGCGAGCCGGTCCCGCGGGAAGGTCGGGTCCAGCGGGACGTAGGCGCACCCCGCGGCCAGGGTGCCGAGGATCGCGGCGATGGCGGCCGTGCCGTGCCCGGTGACCAGGCCGACGAACTCGCCCGGCCGGACCCCGGCGTCGAGCAGCCGCGCGGCGTGCCCGCCGGCCAGCGCGGCCAGCCGGGCGTAGCTCACCGCCGAACCCGGCCCGAGGACCGCGATCCGGTCCGGCGACCGCCGGGCGACTTCCGCGAAACGTCTGAGACAACCGGGGTGCGTCATCGCCCGGAGTCGGCTCCCGACGGCGAATGGGCGCGCGGAAACCAAGGCGGTGACGTGGACTTCATCTCACTCCCCAGTGCGATATGACGAAGAATCACGCAAGGTTAAGGGGCAGGACAGCATCGGGGGATACGTATTCCGCAGAGTTCAGCCGAATGACCTATCGATCCTGGACCAGTCGCAGCAGGTTCCCACGTCATCCACACCGTCTCGGCGGCCACCCGCCACTGTGGACACTCGATCCGCTACCCATCGTCACCGCGCCGGAATGCGGTCGAACCGGTCGGATATTCACCGACCACCGATTCGGCCGCACGGTTTCCGGGGCCACGCGGTGGCCATTTCACGAAATCGATTCAGCCGCGAACGCGGTGCCACCCGGCCACTGCGGACCCGGGGTTCAGCCCGCGTTGGCGAGCCGGCCCTGCCCCGAGGGCGCGCTCCGCAACAGGCACGGGTGACACGGCATGCCGCGCAGCCCGTCGAGCACCTCGGCGTCGGCGGGGAAGATCGGTTCGCCGCACAGGGCCGTCAGGTGCTCCGGCACCGGGCCGGCGGGCACGGGGATCAGGTGGCAGACGCGTCTGCTCTCGCCGACGACACCTCGGCGTAGCCGCACCAGCGCGAGCATTCCACCGTTCTCACCCATGACAGCAAGGTAGGCGAAGATCGCCGCGCGGACTTCGTGTCCGGGACCCAACGATCTTCGGGACCGGTGGTCCGGGACACCAAAGTCACGCCGGGGAGAGCACCGCTCCGCCCAGCCGGCGGCACAGGGTCAGCGCGAGCTCGACGTCCAGCCGCCCCTCGCCGAGCCCGCGCGGCAGCAGGTCCTCCGCCTTGCGGACGCGGTACTGCACGGAGTTCTTGTGCATCGTCAGCTCGGCGGCCGCGGCGGTGTAGCTGCCGCCGGAGGCCAGGAAGACCCGCAGCGTCTCGCGCAGCCGTCCGCAGTTCTCGTCGTCGGCGGCCAGCGGCCCCAGCGTGCTCGTCACCCACAGCCGGGCCGCGTTCAGGTCGCTGCTCAGCAGCGCCGCCGTGCCGACCTCGCGGAAGGTCAGCACACGGTCGCAGTGCTCCCCGGCGGCCAGCGCCAGCGCGTGCACCCGCCGGGCCTGCTGGTGGGTGTCGCGGAAGCCGCCGACCCCGGTCCCGGGCTCGCCGACGGTCACCCGCACCCCGGGTGCACCCTCCGCCAGCGCCGCGTCGAGGTGCTCGCGCCCGACCACCGCGCCCGGCGTGAGCGGCAGCCACACCCAGGCGCTGGCCTCGTCGCGGGGCACGAACAGCGGCCGTCCCTGCCCGCGGACGCGCTCGAACACCGACCCCGCGACCGACTCGAGCAACGACAGCGCGTCGTCGACGAAGGCTTCGGAGGTGTGCCAGACGATCATCCCCACGTGCGTCCCGCGCAGGCGGTAGCCGATCACCGCCTCGGCCGCGTCGACGTCGGGTGGGCCGCCGTTCCCGTCGAGCAGGTCGGCCACCTTCGCCGCCCGCGCGGCGCTGCGGTTGAGCAGCCAGCGGTCGCGTTCGTCCTGGTAGACGCCGACGAGCTGGCGGACGACCCGGGTGATGAACTCGTAGGCGACCCGCAGCAGCCGGCGCATCATGGCCCCGAGCAGGGCCGCGTCGCCGACCGCCCGGATGCACTCCTGGAACCCGAAGTCGAGCATCGCGGCCTGGCCGAGGTCGTACGCGCGGATCAGGTCGAACACCGGCGTGCCGCGCTGGGCCAGCCGGCGCGCGTACTCCACCGCCGCGGCGGGCGGCTCGACGGTCGCCGGGTCGATGCCGTGCCGGAAGATCTGCAGCGCGGTCTCGATGTTCTGGTAGACGCTCGCCGACAGCAGGCTCACCATGCGCTCGTCGTCGTTGACCAGCTGCGGCAGGTCGGCGGCGTACAGCTGGACCAGTTCCCCGGTGAGTTCGCCCGCGCGGTCCGCGAGGGTGGCGGCGATCTGCCGGATGCGCTCCGAGACGACTTCTTCGTCCACCATGGAGCCACCTTAGGGGGTACTGCCTCAAGCTAGCCGAGGAACTCGTCGATCAAGTCGAATGTCGCACCGGGAGCCTGCAGGACCGGCATGTGCCCGGCACCGGGGACCACCTCGAACCGCGCGTCGGCGAACGCGGCCGCGTACGCCTTGCCGAACGCGGGCGGGACGACGGCGTCGTCCTCGCCCCAGATCAGCAGCGCCGGGTTCCGCACCCGGGCCAGCCGGCGCAGCAGCTTGGGGTCGGCCACGCGGTCCCCGGCGTACCCGCGCAGCGCGGCCAGGTCGGCCGGGTCCGGCCCCGGGGCGCCGGGCGGCGGCTGCGGCAGCCGCACCGGGTGGCCCTCGATCTCCGGGCCGATGGCGTCGAGCAGCACGAGCCTGCCCAGCCGCCGCCCGCGGTCGCGGACGGCCAGTTCGGCCGCGACCCAGCCGCCGAACGAGCTGGCCACCACGGCGACGTCCGCGAGGTCTTCGTCGTCGAGCAGGTCGAGGTAGGCCAGGGCCAGGTCGTCGACGCCGGTGCACCAGTCCGGCCGCGGCGTGCCGGACCAGCCCGGGTGCGTCGGCGCGAGCACGCGGGCGCGCGGGGCGAAGTGGTCGACGACCGGGGCGACGCCGCGCGGGCCGGCGCCGCCGTGGAGGACCAGGACGGCGCGGTCGCCGCCGCCGGTGTCGAGGAGGTCGAACGTCATCGGTTTCCTTTCGTCAGTGCCGGTCAGCGAACCGCGCCATCTGCTCGACCATCGCGGCGGGCGCGCCGGGGGCGAAACAGGCTTCGAGGTTGTCCGCGGAACCGCGGGCGGCTTCTTCCGCGCGGGGGAACATCGCCGCCTCGTAGGCCGCGAGAGCGCTTTCGACGTCGTCGTGGCCGGCCAGCGCGAGCGCGAGCTCGGCGGCGTCGAGCATGGCGAGGTTCGCGCCCTCGCCGGCGAAGGGCGACATGACGTGGGCGGCGTCGCCCAGGAGTGTCACCCCCGGGACCCGCGGCCAGCGGTGACCGACCGGCAGGGCGTGGATCGGCCGCGGGATCAGGGCGCCCTCGCTGTCCGCGACGAGCGCCCGCAGTTCGGGGGCGAAGTCCGCGAAGACCTCGAGCAGCCGGTCCCGGTCCGCGAGGCCGGTGACCGCGGCCGGGTCCGGGGTGCCGACGGCGGCGTACACCCGGATCCACCCGCCGCCGGTGCGCTGGGCGATCAGCCCCCGGCCCTCGGCGAGCGCGAACATCGACCCGGCCCCGACCAGCGCCGCGTGCCGGTCGTCCCCCTCGGGCAGCCGGGCCTCCACGAAGGACATCCCGGAATAGCCCGGCACCGCAGCGGAAACCAGCGGCCGGACCTTCGACCAGGCGCCGTCCGCGCCGACCACCAGGTCCGCCTCGACGACGTCGCCGCCGTCCAGGGTGAGCCTCCCCGGCGCCACCGCGGTCACCTTGGCACCCCAGCGGACGACGCCGTCGGGCAGGGACTCCACGAGGATCCGCTTGAGGGCACCGCGGTCGACCTCGGGCCGGGTGCCGCCGCTCGCGCCGGCCGCCTCCTCGAACCGGACGGCACCGTGGCGGTCGAGGATGCGCAGGGCTTCCCCCTCTTCGCGGGCGGCCGCGCGGAACTCGCCGAGCAGCCCAGCTTCGGCGAGCGCGCGCTGACCGGACTCCTCGTGCAGGTCCAGCGTGCCGCCCTGGTCGCGGGCGGACGGCGACGCGTCGAGCTCGTACACGGCCGACGGGATGCCGCGGGTGTGCAGGACCCGCGCCAGCGTCAAGCCGCCGAGGCCGCCGCCGACGATCGCGACGGCGGGCGTCATCGGGCCGCTCCGGGACGCGGGGTGGCGAGCGCGCCGTTCAGCAGCGCGTCGAAGGCCCACCGGGCGCGGGCGGGGCCGGGACCGGACACCAGGTCGGCGGCCAGCGCGGCGATGTGCGGGTGGGTCCGCGGCGACACCGTCGCCACCGACTCTTCCATGACCTCGTGCTCGCGGGCGGCCCCGGGCTTCTCCCGGCGGGTGCCGTGCTCGACGGCGGTCGCGGTGGCGGTCAGCAGCAGCACGTCGACCGCCCACGCGGCCCGCCCCGGCGCCATGCCGCCCTCGTCGAGCAGGGCCAGCACCGCCTCGACGAGCGCGAGGTAGTGCGGGCCGCTCAACCGGGTCACCAGCGCGACCCTGGCCAAGCTGGGGTGCGCGAACAGCACCGCGCGGTAGGAGTCCAGCACCGCCCAGAGCCGTTCGCGCCAGTCGCCCCCGCCGGCCAGGTCCACCTCGGCGAGCAGCTCGTCGAGGACCGCGGCGTGCAGCTCCTCGGCGTCCTTGACGTAGACGTAGAGCGACGCCGCGCCGGTGTCGAGCTCCTTGGCGAGCCGTCGCATGGTGACGCGCTCGACGCCTTCGGCCCGCATCACCGCGACGGCGGCCGCCACGATCCCCTCGCGCGTCAACGCCGGTTTCGCCGGGCGCTCCCGGCGGTTGTACGTGCTTCCCGCAGCCATGGCCCCAGTGTAGCGAACATGTTCGTGACGAGCACGTTCGACCCGAACATGTTCGCAGTAGCCGCATCACGGCCGGATAACACATCATTCGGACGCAGCGAATACGGCAATCGGATCCACGATTTTGTTCAGTGGGCCGTTAAGTTGCGACATCGAAAGACTCGAAAATTTCACGAAACAGCGGACCGGTTTCCACACTGGTCTGGACCACGCAGTGAAGATCACCCGGACGGCGGCTTTCCCTTGCACGGCAACGTCACTGGGTGATCAGCCGGGACGGCTCGCAATTTTCGAAAGCGCCTTACCCGACTTCGGGGTCTTGTGACAACTCCCCACGAGCGGTATATCTGGAGCACCGAATTCGCAGCGGCCGGTCGCGCCCCCGGCCGGTTCGATGCCGCCCGCTCCCGCCAACGGAGGCACCATGCACCGCCTTGAACCGGCCCGCGAACACGTCATCGGGCTCTACCGCATCGTCATCGGCTTCCTCTTCACCTGCCACGGCCTCAAGACGATCTTCGGCCTCTTCGGCGCGAAGAGCACCACCGCCGTCACCGCCTGGCCCGCCGGGTGGGCCGCACTGATCCAGCTGGTCTGCGGCACGCTGATCTGCCTCGGCCTCGCCTCCCGGGCCGCCGCCGTGCTCGGCTCCGGCTCGATGGCCTTCGCCTACTTCACCGTGCACCTGCCGCTGGGGCTCTTCCCGATCCAGAACGGCGGCGAAGCGGCCACCCTGTTCTGCTGGGGACTGCTCCTGATCGCGTTCGTCGGCCCCGGCCGCTTCGCGCTCGGCAACCTCCCGGTCCTGCAGCGCTCGTCGGAGCCGGCCCGGGCCCGCGTCACCGCCGGCTAGGTACGCGAGATCCCGACGCCGCTGCGCGCGTCGGGACCGTACTTCGCCAGCTCCGCCGCGAGGTCCAGCCGTCCGATCGACGCGCTCTTCGCCCGGTCCTCTTCGGTCAGCAGGTCGCGGGGGATGATCCAGACGACTTCGAACTCGATCCCGCTGGGATCCTTGGCGTACAACGACTTCGTGGTGCCGTGGTCGGACGAGCCGACCAGGGCGCCCGCCTCGGTGAGCCGGGCGGCGAGCCGCTCGAGGTCGCCGAGGGTGTCGACCTCCCACGCGAGGTGGTACAGCCCGACCGACGTCCGC
The DNA here is from genome assembly GCF_000716785.1 of Amycolatopsis vancoresmycina. Taxonomy (GTDB): domain Bacteria; phylum Actinomycetota; class Actinomycetes; order Mycobacteriales; family Pseudonocardiaceae; genus Amycolatopsis; species Amycolatopsis vancoresmycina. The sequence continues at coordinate 60,784 of NZ_JNYY01000001.1, read as the reverse complement.
CCGGCGCCGGAATCCGCGGCGTCCGGGCCGACCTCGAACAGGCCGAGGTCGTGGTCGTTGGCCGAGCCGGGAGCGCGCAGGAACGCCGCGCCGCGGTGGCGGTCGCCGTCCTGGATGTAGCCGAAGCCCAGGACGTCCCGGTAGAAAGCGACGCTCTCGGCCAGGTTCCGGACGTACAGCACGGCGTGGTTCAGGCGGAAGATCGACATCGGTGCTCCACGGTCCCGGCGGCGCGCAAATAGGTTGAAGTTTCAACTTCAGGCTAGGCGCGAACCCGGGACCGGTCAAGCCACCAGCGACGTCACCCAGAGCCGGCCGAGCCAGGCCGCGTACCGCTCGCCGGACCACGCGCGCTGCTCGACGAGCCGGTGCCACAGCGTCCCGTCCGTCGTCGACCACAGCACGTCTCGGCACTCCTCCTCGGAGACCCCCAGCTGCCCGGTGGCCGCGGCCGCGCGGGCGTGCTCCCCCATGCTCTCCAGCCGCTGCCGGTCGATCTCGGCGAGCATCGCCGCGGCGGCCGGCTCGCTCGCCGCCGCGCCGCGCACGGCGAGGTGCAGCCGCGCGGTCCGGAGCATGACCGAGGCGTTGACGACGGCGAAGGCGGTGAACCGGGTCCGCAGGTCGGGCTCGGCGAACAGGGCCCGCAGCTCCGGGCGCTCCAGCAGCGGCACGTCCCGGTCGTCCCCGCCCACGGCGACGTCCCAGGCGCGGTGCAGCAGCGCGGGCTTGTTCTTGAACGCCGCATAGACGGTCTCGGGCGCAACCCCGGCTTCGGCGGCGACGTCCGCGATGGTCGTCCGGCCGTAACCGCGCGTGACGAACAACTCCTGCGCCGCACGCAGGATCCGCCGCCGGTTCTCGTCCGCCTGCTCCCGGCGCCGGCTCGAGTCGTACTGGCGCTTGACGGGCCCACTCATCGGATACATCCTCACTGTATTGAAACCAGCACGACTGTATTGGAGTCATCATGCCATCACCCACCGACGCGTTCCTGGCCGACATGCTGCCGCGGCAGACCGCCGCCGAGCAGGCCATCCACGACGGCGACCCGGAGCCGCGCACCGCACTGTGGTCGCAGGCCGACCCGGTGAGCCTGTTCGGCGCCTGGCTGCCGGTCCGGACGGGCTGGGCGGACGTCAGCGCCGCGTTTCGCCGCGTTGCCGCCCAGTTCGCCGACCGCCGCGACTACCGCTTCGAGGTCATCGCCGCCGGCGCCGGCGGCGACCTGGCCTACACGATCGGCTTCGAGCACAACACGGTGTCGGTGAACGGCCACGAGACGACCTACACCCTGCGCGCGACGCACGTGTACCGCCGCGAAGGCGGCGAATGGAAGATCGTCCACCGCCACGCCGACCGGCCCCCGGACGAACCCGCACCCGAAGAGGACATGACGGAGACCCACTCTCGGTACGCATGACGACCGACCGGGCGACAAACCTTCGACACCGCATCGAGGCCCTGGTCAGGCCCGCCGGCGGTTCGTAGGGTGGGTCCACCGCAGGACATCCCGTCAGCCGTCCCGCGGGCGGTGGTGCCCCGGATCCGACCTTTCCCCGAAGCCACGTCCGGGGCACCACCGCATCATCCGGCCCCCGCCCGGACACGGACGGAGATCGAGCAGGTGCCGGCCGGGTGGCTCGGGAGCCTGCTGCGGACCTAGCCCGGGGCGGTTCCCGCCGTGGCTTCGAGGGCGCGGATCCGCGCACGGAGGTTCGCGCTCTCCGTGGAGCGGCAGTCGTCGTAGATACGCAGGGCTTCGCGCCAGCAGTCAAGTGCTCGTGCCGTGTCGCCGGTGTCGCGAAGCACGTCGCCGAGCGTGTCCAAGGTGTCGGCGAAGAAGGTGGGGAAGAACTCAGAGGAAACGATGCGCAGGGCCTGCTCGCACAGCTCGATCGCTCTCTGGTGGTTCCCCGCGCTGTGGTGAATCGTCGCCATGGCGCGCAGATTGCCGACCTGTCCTTCACAGTCGCCGGCCTGCTCGCTGAGCACGAACCCCCGGTGGGCGCGGTCGAGAGCCACCGCAGTCTCGCCCTGGCGGAAAGCGATGGCCGCCAGGACTGACTCGATCTGGGCTTCGATGCGTCCGTGCTGCGCCCCCGGGGCGAACGGCAGCGCCGCCAGCAAGTAGTCCTTCGCCTCGGCGTACCGCCCCTGCATCCAGCTCCCATCACCGAGTTGCATGAGTGCCGTCGCTTCGTACCACGGCTTCCCGAACTCACGGGCCATCACCAAGGCGGTGCGAAGCACGCCGTCGGCGTCCTGCCACCGGCCGAGCACCTGGTACGTCTCCCCCAGCGCGATCACTGCGTGGATCTCCGCGGAAGCGTCGCCCGTGCGGCGAGCGGCCACCAATGCCCGCGAGCGCAGGTCGCACAGGTCGTCCCAGCGTCCCCGCCGGTGCAGGATCATCGCGGTCGTTTCCCCGAGCAGAAGCGTCAAGGACGTCTCCTCGTGGAGGTCGGCATCGCGGGTCGCGGCGACCAGGTTGTCGACCTCGAGCACGGTCCACGCCCACGTCTCCTCCGGTTCGGCGAGCCGGATCTCCGGGCGGGTGCGGGTGGCCGGCCGCACCGCGGGAGCCCAGTCGCGGTGCGCGGGGAACAGGATCCCCAAAGCCGCCCTGGCGTGGTGGGCGTACCACGTCAGCAGGGCACGCCGCGCCTGTTCCACTTTCGACGGCGGATCGTCCCGCTCGGCCCGGTCGACGGCGAAGGCGCGCAGCAGATCGTGGAATCGGTACCGCTGCCGGCCGGCCGCCGACTCGATCACGTGCGCTCGCGCCAATGCCGCGAGCACCCGCTTCGCTTCGGGAAGGTCGAGCCCGGTGACCGCCGCCGCGGCTTCCACCCCGAATTCCTCGCCGGGATGCAGTCCCAGGCGGCGGAACGCCCGCGCGTGCCCGGCCGGCAACCGCCGGTAGGACCAGCCGAACACCGCCCGCACCGCCGCCCGGTCGTCCCCGTCCCGGCTCAGCGCGTCCAGGCGAAGGTGGTCGTCGGCGAGTTCGGCGACCACATCCCCCACCGTGACGTGCGGGGGCGTCACCTGGCTGGCGGCGATCCGCAACGCCAGCGGCAGCCGGCCGCAACACCGCACCAGCGCCCGGACCGCGTCCGGTTCGGCGGCGGCCGTGGCCGGGCCGAGGATGCCGGTCACCAGCTCCACGGCTTCGTCCTGGGGCAGCAGGTCCAAGGTCAGGCGGGTCGCCGCCTCGGTGACCACCAGCCCGGTCAGGCTGTCCCGGCTGGTCACCACCACGACGCACCCGGGTGTTCCCGGCAGCAGCGGACGGACCTGACCGGCGTCGTTGGCGTTGTCCAGCACGATCAGCATCCGCCGCCCCGCCACCAGCGACCGGAACAACCCCGCCTGGGCCTCCACCCCCACCGGAATCTGCTCGGCGCGCATGCCCAGCGCCCGCAGGAAGCCCTCCAGCACCTCACCGGGGGTGGCCGGGTCCCCCGTTCCGTAGCCACGCAGGTTCACGTGCAACGTGCCGTCCGGGAACCGGTCCTGCACCCGGTGCGCCCACCACACGGCCAACGTGGTCTTCCCGATGCCCGCAGTTCCCTCCACCGCCGAGATCACGACCGCGCCCGGAGCGCTTCCGTCTTCGGCGGGCAAAAGGGCGTCCAAGGCCGCGATGTGGTCGGCGCGGCCGGTGAAGTCCTTGATCGCCAGTGGCAGTTGCCGCGGCACTCCCGGCCGCGTGCCCCCGGCCCACGGGTCGGGCGGCGCGGTCAGGCTGACGTGCCGGATCGTCCCGGCCTGCACCACCGGGCCCGTCACCCCGCCACGGACATCGTTGGCAACGCCGGTTCCCTCCGTCACGGGAGCAGTGTGTCGCTTCCCGTGCCTCCCGGCGCGAGCCGGACGTCCAGGTCCACCCGCACGGAGCAGGTCACGTGCCGACGACGACCGACGGTGTCAACGCCGTTCCGCGGTCCCGGACCACCAGCTGCACCGGGCCGCGGGCGACCCCGTCGAAGGCGAACCTCCCCTGTTCGTCGGACCTGGCCGGCCGCGGACCGTCCGCGGTGCGCAGCTCGACCGCCACGGCGCCGGGCGGGGTCAGCCAGCCGTCGACGCGGATCGTGTCGGCCGCCGACTGCGTCACGGTGAGCACGACCGTCCGGCTCGTTCCCTCGAACGTCATCGAGTGGGTCCGTTCGCCGCCGCGGGTGGTGGCGGGTTCGCGGCAGCCGCAGGTCTTGAGGATCTCGATGTCGGGGCCGGCCGGTTCCAGGGCGAACAACGCCCAGTCCGCCAGCAGGGGCGGTGGCGGGTCGACGGCCGACCACAGGTCGCGGATCCGGCGCAGGACGGCGTCCTCGGAGCTGGTCACGGTGTCCGTCCTTCCTCGCCGGGGATTCCGGCTTCCAGGAGCCGGCGCAGCCGGGCCAGGCACCGGCCGCGGGTCGGGCCGATCGAGCCGTGGGGCACGCCGAGGCTCTCGCTGATCGCGTCGTAGTCCGGGCGCGGGACGAACGCGACGATGCGCAGCAGGGCCTGGCACCGCTCGGGGAGCTGCTTCACCAGGCTCCAGAGCCGCCGTTGGGTGTCCGAAGCCACCGCGAGCTGCTCGGGGCCGGGATCGTCCGCCGGGGTGTCACGGAGGTCCCAGGGATCGACGAACCGCTCGGCGCGACCGGCGCGGGCGACCCGCCACGCCTCCCGCTTGGTGACCTGCACGAGCCAGCCGGTGAGCGCCGCGGGGGTGCGGATGTCCGCCAGCGAACGCACCAGGGCGAGCCAGGTCTGCTGCACGACGTCCGACGCCGTTTCGGCGTCGATCCCCTGCGCCCGCGCGACGTGCCAGAGCATCGGGCTCAGCGCGCGGACTATCTCGGCGAAACCGGTGCGGTCGCCGGCCCTCGCCGCCTCGAGCAGTTCGCCGATGTGCGCGTTCGTGGCCGGTGTCGGCGAGCCGGTCTCGGAAGTCATTCCCACCACCTCCGAAGCAGCCAGAAAACAATAACAGGATTTCCGGGGTATCCACGCGTTTCCGGCCGCACTCCTGGTGCCATCGGTGACCGGAATCCGGAGGAGTGGAGTGCAGTGGCGACGAAAGAAGAAGTGAACGCGTCGGTCGGGCTCGTGCTGGCGATCATCGGGGCGGTGTGCGGGACGGTGGCGACCAGCCTGGCCGCCGAACCGGGCCCGATCAGGCTGCTGGGACTCTGCCTCGGCGCGGCCATTCCCCCGTTCGTCACCGCGGTCGGCCGGTGGCGCCCGGTCCGGGCCGGTCTGGCGGTGCTGATCACCGTGGTCGCCGCGGTGGTCACCTATTCGGGCGCCTTCGGCGTGGGAGTGGCGACGGATCACAAGATCGTGCCTGCTCCGCCCGGCGTGCCGGGGCCGACCGCCCCGTGGCCACCCACCACACCGCCCACAACCGAAACATCCGTTCACGAAGACCGCGAACTCGAGACAACGCCGGAAAAATTGACCTGCCAACCGGTCTGCACCGGTGGAATCACGATCAAGAGCGTCGGCAAATCCCCTGTTCCCATCAAATCCGTGGAACTCACCGGCCCGGCGAAGGCGAAGTTCACCCGCACCGACGACTGCGTCGGAAAAACCCTCGCTCCCGATGCCACCTGCAGTTTCCAGGTGACGTTCGAACCCGGGGGCGCGAGTGGGCCGCAAACCGCCCAGGTGATCATCCGCGACGACCACGGGCTCGAGAAGACCGTCGAACTGAGCGGTGGAGGCGACCTTCTCGATCTGAGCGTTTCGCCGACCGGGCTGAGGTGCGTCGTACAACCCGCCGGCACCGTCGACGGCCGTGACGCGCTCCAGGTGTTCTTCCACGTCTCGCTGACCGGCGATCCCGCGGACCTGCCCGGGCTGGTCCCGGTGAAGGTGACCGCAGGCCCGGGCAAAACCGTCACGCTCCACACGGCGGTCGGCAAGACCGGCTCGACCGTCGCCGCGCTGCCGCTGGCCGCGACCGACTACGGCCAAACCCGCACCGTGATCGTCACCGTCGATCCGGCTCGTGAAATCGCCGAACTCAGCGAGGCGAACAACGCGCTCACGACCCACGTGAAGCTCCCCGCCAAGCCTGGCCACTCCACCGCAGTGCCCTGCTGACCCTTCGCCCCGCCGCGCCTGCGCGGTTTATGGTGGGAACGCCGGCGAGGGAGGGGTTCTGGACGAACGGATTTCGGCCCGCAACCGGGTCCACGGCCCGACCGGCCCGGTCCTGCAGGCGGGGGCGGTCCACGGCGACGTCCACCTGCATTCCGCGCCGTCGCCGGATCCCGGGCGCGTTCCGGCGCGGCCGGTCGGCGGGTGGAGCCCGTTCGACCTCGGTGTCCACCGGGCGATCACCGTGGGCGGGTCGCCGGCCGGTGAGCGGCTGCCGGATCTGCCCGGCTACCTGCGCCGCCCCCACGACGACGAGCTGGCCGGCCTGCTCGACGACGTGACCGCGAACGTGATGGTGGTGCTCAGCGGGGAATCGTCGACCGGCAAGACGCGGGCGCTCTACGAAGCGGTGCTGGCGAGCCGGTCCCTGCGCGACTGGCCGCTGTGGTACCCCCGCACCGCCGACGACCTGCTGCGGCTGCTGCACTCCGGCCGGCTCGCCGACAAGGCGGTGCTGTGGCTCAACGAGACCCACAACCACCTGTCCGGCCCGACCGGCGACCTCGCCGCGGCCGCCCTCCGGGACCTGCTGGACGGCTCCCACGGCGGGCCGTTCGCCGTCGTGGGCACGCTCTGGCCGCAGTTCTGGGCCGAGTTCGTCGCGCAGCCCAGAAGCGGGCAGCGGGACGAGCACGCGAACGCCCGGGCCCTGCTCCAGCACCGGGCCAGCCGGATCCGGGTCGCCGAGCAGCTGAGCCGGGCGGAGGTCGCCCGGCTCCGCGCGACCAGTGCCGTCGACCCCCGCCTCGCGGCCGCCGCGTCGGCGTCCGGCGACGGCCGCCGGGTGATCCAGACGATGGCCGGCGGCCCGATGCTCGTGGAGCTGTTCGAACACCCCGACGACGAAGACGGCCGCTACGCCGCCGCGATCCTCACGGCCGCGGTCGACGCCCGGCGCCTGGGCCACCTCCAGCCCCTGCCGCGTGCCCTGCTGGAAGCCGCCGCCGGCGGCTACCTCGGCGAACGCGACCGGGTGAACCCTCCGGACGACTGGTTTTCCCGCGGTCTCACGCGCGCCGCGGACGAGGCGCTGCTGGGCGTGACCGCCCTCGTCGCCCGGCGGAGACAGCCGGGCACCGGGCCACCCGACGGCTACGAGCTGCACGACTACCTCGACCAGCACGGCCGCGCGGCCCGCCGGTGGACACCGGCCGCCGCCGAGCTGTGGGAAGCCTGCGTGACCCATGCGGCGCACCCCGAGGATCTGGTGCGCCTGACCGAGAACGCTTACCAGCGCCTGTTGTACCGCTACGCGGATCCGCTGATGGACCGGACGCTGGAGCTGGCCGACACCGGGTACCGGAGTCACCTGGTCGATGTGCTCGCCGAGTTCGGCCGGGTGGAGCGAGCAACGGCTGTTCTTCGCACCGTTGGCGAATCTGAAGCCCCCGCCCTGATCACCCGATTGATGTGGCATTCTCACGAAGCCGTGACCACCATGCTCGTCGATACCGGCCGTATCTCCGATGCCGAGACGCTCCTTGAAACGCTGAACATCTCCGGATCCGACTCCCGATGGGCATGGAAGGCACTCACAGACCTCCTAGTCGCTTCGGGGCGAGCCGATGAAGGCATCGATCTGCTCCGCTGGCTCATCGAGCGAAGCCGAACCACAGCAGATTCACTCGTCGACGAGAGATCCACCGAACGACTGCCAACCACCACGGCGGCCGCGTACCTGTCCTTGGACGCAGGCACCGTGGGAGAACGGCTGGCCGACCTGTTAGCGGACGCCGGTCGTTGGGAGGATGCCTTGGCGGTGGCACAAACCACTGCCGCGCACTGGCCTCGCACCTGGCTCGCCCGGCAGTTCGCGAACCACGGACGGCTGGACCGGCTCAAAGCTCTTGCGGAGGTCGGCGACGCCGATGTTTCGCTCATCCTGGCGGAAAAGCTCCTCGAAAGGGGCGAGGTACCGGAGGCCATCCGGCTGGCGGCCGGAGCGAGCCCGGGTAATCCGAGCGCCCGGTTGTTGGAACTGCTGGTTCAGCACGGACGGCAGGAACTCGCCATCGAGCTCGGCCTCCCCCGGAACCGGCCACAGTCCGCTGAACTGTTGCAGGCGCTGGCCCGTGCCCTGCTCGCGCACGGCCACCGGGAACGTCTGGTCAGCCTGCTGAAGGAGCTCAGCGAACCCGTCTCGGCGTCCTTCCACAATGCCGTGGAGGAGATTTCGGAAACAGTCGCCGACCTGCTGGCCGACCTGGACTGCTGGGAGGAGGCGCTCAAGATCGCCCGGCGGGACTCGGAATGGGCGCGGCGCTGGGTCGCGCAGCGCCTGGCCAAAGCGGGCAACTTCACTCAGGTGAGGCGGCTGGCCGAAACGGGCAACGAATACGCGGGCGCCGAACTCGTCCGCCACCTCGTCGGCAACCGCCGCTCCCGCGAAGCGTTCGACCTACTCAACGAATCCGCCCGTTCGGGGGCGGCCTGGTCCGACCGCGAACTCGCGAACCTCCTGGCGGATTCCCAGCTCTGGGACGAGCTCGTCACCCGCGCGGCCAACGGCAGCCGGTACGCGGCTCGGGCGCTGCTGGCCGCCGCGCACCGGGCACAGCTGCCCGATTCCGCGCTGCTGCTCGAACGGGGCCTTTCCCCGCACGGCCGGGCCTGAAGGCCGCGGCCCGGGAGCCGCGCGCTCCCGGGCCGCGCCCGCTCAGCTCACCTGCAGGTCGATGCAGGCGTAGAACGCGTTGGCCGTGTCCGCGATGTTCCACACCGCCAGCACCGTCTGGCGGCCCGTGTGGCTGCCCAGGTTGACCTGGTGCGCCACCGTCGCCGGGGGCTGCTGGTTGTTGCCGCTCACCTCCGCGATCTTCTGGCTGCCGATGAAGTACTGGTAGTTCGACGTGCGGTGGCGGGCGGTGAAGGTCCACGTGAACGTCACCGTGCGGCCCACCGGGGCCGCGCGCCAGCCCTTGCTGTTGTCGTTCAGCTCGGCGAACTGGGACAGGCCGCCGTTGCAGGACTTGAGGCCCTTCGGCCCCTCCACGCTCTGGGGTTCGTACTGGATCTGCCCGCACTGCACCGTGTGCTGGGCGCACTGCGCCTGCCGGCTGGCCGGCGAGCTGACGTAGCCGTGCGCGCTCGCGATACCCGCCGGGTTCAGCACCACCAGCACCGGGGCCAGGAGTGCGCCCACCGCGGCCGCGACCAGTTTGCGGTTCATACCAGCTCCTTCGGGGACAGGCTCGCCTTCCGCCGCCGGGCACGGCGGAGCTGCGGCCGGGGTGGGCCGCCGCGTCGGAAGGGTTACGAGCGAAGGAAAATTGTGGTCTAGACCATACGTCGATTCGTTACGAAGGTCAACGGCTGGCAAAGTCCCGGTTGGTGTTGGTAAGGCGCCAACCGTCACCCGGTGTTCCGGTCAGCGGGACCGCGTGCCGGGGACCGGGCGGCGAGCGGCCGGCCGCAGCCCCTAGGATCACGCCCGTGACCACCTACGACGACACGTTCGAGCACCTCGACCCCTCGCTGCTGCCGGAGCGGCAGCAGAAGATCCTGGTGGCGATCCGGGACTGGGTGGTCCGGCACGGCTACTCCCCCAGCACCCGGGAGATCGGCGACGCCGTCGGCCTGCAGTCGACGTCGTCGGTGTCGAAGCACCTGGCCGCGCTGGAGGACAAGGGGTACCTGCGCCGCGGCGCGGGAGTCTCGCGGCCGATGGACGTGCGCGCGTTCCTGCACGGCACCGCCGCCCCCGAGGACGGCGACTCGGTGCCGGTGCCCGTGGTCGGCGACATCGCCGCCGGCACGCCGATCTCGGCCGTCGAGCACGTCGACGACGTCCTCAAGCTGCCCCGCGACCTGACCGGGCGCGGGAACGTCTTCGGGCTGCGCGTGCGCGGGGATTCGATGATCGACGCGGCCATCTGCGACGGCGACATCGTCGTGGTGAAGCAGCAGTCGGAGGCGCACTCGGGGCAGATCGTCGCGGCGATGATCGACGAAGAGGCGACCGTCAAGGTGTACCGCCGCCGCGACGGGCACGTCTACCTCGAGCCCCGCAACCCGGCCTACGACGTCATCGACGGCGACCGCGCCACGATCCTGGGCGCGGTCGTGTCGGTGCTGCGCAGCGTCTGACCTACCAGGTCACCGGCAGTTCGTAGACGCCGTAGACGGATCCGTCGTGCTTGAACGGGATCCGCCCGACGTCGGTGGCCGGCGCCAGCGTCGGGATCCGGCGGTACAGCGTGCTGTAGACGACCTGCAGCTCGAGCCGGGCCAGCGGCTGGCCGAGACACTGGTGGACGCCGAAGCCGAAGGCGACGTGCCGGTGCGAGTCGCGGGTGAGGTCCAGCCGGTCGCCGTCGGGGAACACCTCCGGGTCGCGGTTGGCGATGTCGCTCGCCATGATCAGGCCCTCGCCCGCGCGGATCGTCTCCCCGGCGATTTCGATGTCCTCCAGCGCGACGCGCCGGCGCCCGTTGTGCGTGATGTTCAAGTAGCGCAACAGCTCTTCGACCGCCGACGCGACCAGCGCCGGGTCGTCGGACTCGCGCAGCAGCGCCAGCTGGTCCGGGTGCTCCAGCAGGGCCAGGGTGCCGAGCGCGATCATGTTCGCCGTCGTCTCGTGGCCGGCGACGAGCAGCAGCAGGCCCATTTGCGCCGCTTCGGCCCGGGTCAGCTCCCCCGCCGCGACCCGGGCGGCGACACCGGAAAGCAGGTCGTCCGCAGGATTCTCGAGCTTCGCCCCCACCAGCCGGTCGAGGTAGCCGATCAGCGCCTGGTGCCCGGCCGCCCGCTCCTCGGGCTTCGCGTCACGGCGGACGATGACCTTGCTGTTCTCCTGGAAGAAGTCGTGATCGGCGTACGGGACGCCGAGCAGCTCGCAGATCACCAGTGACGGCACCGGCAGCGCGAACGCCTCGACGAGGTCCACCGGCTTCGGGCCGGCCAGCAGCTCGTCGATCAGGTCGTCGACGATCCGCTGCACCGCCGGGCGCATCGCGGCGACCCGGCGGATCGTGAACGGCGCCGTCACCATCTTGCGCAGCCGCGCGTGTTCCGGGTTGTCCATCAGGATGAAGCCGAACCCGGTGCCGCGCTTCGGCAGCGGCGCGGGGCTCGGGTACCCGGGCCGGGTGATGTCGGCGCTGACCCGGGGATCCACCAGCAGCTCCCGCTGGTCGGCGTAGCGGGTCACCAGCCACGGCGTGCTGCCGTCCCAGAGCCGGACCCGGGCGAGCGGGGTCTCCTCCTGCAGCGCGCGGGCGGCGGGCGGCGGGTCGAACGGGCAGCCCGCGGCCCGGGGCATCGGGAACTCGGGAATCTCAGTGGTCGTCATCGTTCCTCCACGGTCGCCGTCAGTTCGTCAGCAGTCAACCGAAGGCTGCTACGCTAAGTCAAGCGACTGATTTAATTGAACTCTGCTACCCGATCACCCGGAGGACCGCTCGTGCCCGATCCATCCAGAGCCGCCGGGGAGGCGTCGCCGCGCGCGAACCTCGTCGTCGCGGTCCTCGCCCTCGCGGGCATCACCGTCTCGCTGATGCAGACGCTGGTCATCCCGCTGATCCCGGCGCTGCCCGCACTGCTGCACGCGTCCGCCGCCGACGCCACCTGGGCCATCACCGCCACCCTGCTCGCCGGCGCCGTGGCCACGCCGACCATGGGCCGGCTCGGCGACATGTACGGCAAGCGGCGGATGCTGCTGATCAGCCTCGGCGCGCTGGTCGTGGGTTCGGCGATCGGCGCGCTCTCCGACAGCCTCGTGCCGATGGTCGCCGGGCGGACCCTGCAGGGCCTCGCCGCCGGCGTCATCCCGCTCGGGATCAGCATCATGCGCGACGAGCTGCCCGCCGAACGGCTCGGCTCGGCCACCGCGCTGATGAGCGCGTCGCTCGGCGTCGGCGGCGCACTGGGCCTGCCCGCGGCGGCGCTGCTGGCCGAAAACGCCGACTGGCACGCGCTCTTCTGGACCGCGGCCGGGCTCGGCGTCGTCGTCACCGCGCTGGTCGTGGCGCTGGTGCCGGAGTCGCCGGTCCGCACCGGCGGCCGGTTCGACGTGCCCGGCGCGGCCGGGCTCTCGGTGGCGCTGGTGTGCCTGCTGCTGGCCATCTCGAAGGGCGCCGACTGGGGCTGGGGCAGCGGCGCGACGCTCGGGCTGTTCGCCGCGGCCGCCGTCGTCCTGCTGCTGTGGGGCCGCTGGGAGCTGCGGACCCGGCAGCCGCTGGTGGACCTGCGGACGAGCGCGCGGCGGCAGGTGCTGCTGACGAACATCGCGTCCGCGGTGTTCGGCTTCTCGATGTTCGCGATGTCGCTGGTGCTGCCGCAGCTGCTGCAGCTGCCGGCGGCCACCGGGTACGGCCTCGGCCGGTCGATGCTGGCCGTGGGCCTGGTGATGGCGCCGTCCGGGCTGGTCATGATGGCGCTGGCGCCGGTGTCCGCGCGCATCACGCGGACCCGTGGCCCGAAGACCACGCTGATGCTCGGCGCGGTGGTCGTCGCGGCGGGGTACGCCCTCGGCGTCGTCCTGATGAGCGCGACCTGGCACCTGGTGCTGATCTCGTGCGTCATCGGCGCCGGGATCGGGCTGGCCTACGGCGCCATGCCGGCGCTGGTGATGGGCGCCGTGCCGGTGTCGGAAACCGCCGCCGCCAACAGCCTGAACACGCTGATGCGCTCGATCGGGACGTCGGTGTCGAGCGCCACCGCCGGGCTGATCCTGGCCCGGCTGACCATCTCGTTCGGGCCGGCGACCCTGCCGTCGCAGAACGGTTTCCGGCTGGTGCTGGGGATGGGCTCGGCGGCCGCGCTGATCGCACTGGCCGTCGCCGCGTTCCTGCCCCGGTGGTCCCCGGCGGTGCCCGCCGCGGCCCGCCCGGAACCCGCGGCCGCGGCTCGCTGACCGTCCGCGCACCGCTGCTCCGGCGGCGGTGCGCGCACGGTGCGTGTCCGGTCAGCGCCGGGCGGAAACCTTCGGTCAGCGCCGGGCCACCAGGGTCCGGCACCGACCCGGAGGAGCCGGACATGACGAGCAGGAACGCCTTGGTGACGGGGGCTTCGCGGGGAATCGGCCGCGCGATCGCCCGGCGGCTGGCCGCGGACGGCGCCGTGGTCGCCGTGCACCACGGCGGCAACGAGGTGGCGGCGAAGGAAACCGTCGCGCTGATCGAGGCGGCGGGCGGCCGCGCGTTCACCGTGGCGGCCCGGTTCGGCGAAGCCGGCGCCGTCGACCGGCTGGCGGACGCGGTCGCCGCGGAGTTCGGCGACGGCTTGGACATCCTGGTCAGCAACGCGGGAATCGGCTCGCACAGCACGATCGGGCAGCTGACCGAGGAGGAGCTGGACCAGCTGCTGGCCATCAACGTCAAGACACCGACGTTGCTGATCCGGCGGCTGCTGCCGGTGCTGAACGACGGCGGCCGGATCGTCACCGTCGGCTCGATGGCCAGCCGGATCGCGGTGCAGAGCCAGATCGGTTACACGATCAGCAAAGCCGCGGTCGAGGCGCTCGCCCCGACGCTGGCGAACGAGCTCGGCCACCGCGGGATCACGGTGAACACGGTCGCCCCGGGCCCGATCCGCACGGACATGACGGAGCCGCTGCTGGCCATCCCGGAGGCGGCGGCCGGCCTCACCGCGATGACGGCGCTGGGCCGGATCGGCGAGCCGGAGGACGTCGCCGACGTGGTGGGTTTCCTTACCGGGCCGGGCGGGCGGTGGATCACCGGCCGCACGCTCGACGTCTCCGGCGGGACGTTCCTCGGGCCGATCGCGCCCGCCTGAGGCCGGGAACGCGGAACTCGCGTGATTGAGCGGGCATCTCGCGTGATTGGGCGCGGATCTCGCGTGATTGGCGGGGCAGCACGGCGGCGGGGCCGCCCGGGTCAGGGCCGGGCGGCCAGGCCGTCGAGGTGGAGGACGCCGCCGGTGTGGTGGGCGGCGACGAACTCGGGGCCCTTCGTGATGAGGCGGGCGATGGCCGTCGCGTGGCCGTGGCCGAGGCCGTGTTCGGTCTTCAGCCAGGTGATGATTTCGCCGTGCTTCGTGCGGTTCTGGGCGGCGGCCAGGTCGAGGAAGCCGCGCGGGGTGATGCCGGTCTGTTTCTCGGCGTTGTCGAGGTAAGCCTGGAAGGACATGCCACCAAGGTCTCACCGACAACTTTTTTTGTCAATACTTCCGGGCGACGACGGCCAGGGTCGTGTACGGCAGCACGAAGCTCCCGCCGAGCCCGTCGATGGCCGCGCCGACCTCGGCCAGCACCTCCGCGAGCACTCCCGGCGGCACCCGGGTCAGCCCGCCGGTGGTGGGCAGGAAGTCCAGCCACTCGTCGCGCGTGTAGGTCCGCTCCCACGTGAAGCGGCGGCGGTCCGGGGCCCCGAGGCCGCCGGTTTTCGCGATCGCGTCGGCGAAACCGGTGAACATCACGTCGTAGACGTCGGAGGCCGGCCGGGACTCCCCCGCGAAGGGCGAGCCCGGCAGCACCCGCCGGCACGCCGCGGCGAAGGCCTCCGCGACCGCCGCGGGCGGCTGGAACACGTGGGCGAAGACGGCGAGCAGCCCGCCGGGCCGCAGGATCCGGGCCGCCTTGGCCGGTCCCGCCACCGGGTCCACCCAGTGCCAGGCCTGCCCGGCGACGACGGCGTCGAAGGTCCGCCCGGCCGGCTCCCAGTCCTCGAACGCCGCCACCTCCACGTCGATCCCGCCGCGGCGGGCGAAGGCGGCCATCCGCGCGTCGGGGTCGACGCCGAGCACCCGGCAGCCGGCGGCGCGGAACTGCCGCGCCTCGATCCCGGTCCCGCACCCGACGTCGAGGACATCGGCCCCGGGACTCTCGGCGACCACCCGGTCCACCAGGTCACGCGGGTACTCCGGCCGCGCCCGGTCGTAGCGTTCGACATCGGCACCGAAGGACTCTGCCATCGCGCGGGCTTCATGAGGTTGAGTGGGCATGCGCCCACTCTAATGGGCGCTCGCCCACTAGGACAACCACCGGCCGTATCGGAGAATGGGGCCATGCCAACCGGGGTCCATCTGCGGGACGTGCGCAAGCAGCTGTTCGAGGCGGCCGAGCGGGTCCTCCTCCGCGACGGCCCGAACGCCCTGACCAGCCGCGCGGTGACCACGGAAGCCGATGTGGCTAAGGGGGTCCTGCACCGCTACTTCACGGACTTCGACGACTTCCTGGCCGACCTCGTCCGCGACCGCCTCGCCCGCTTGGCCGATCAGGCGGCCCTCCTGCGGGCAGCAGCGGGCACCCGCGGGGTGACGGAAAACCTCATCGACGCGCTGACGGAGCTGTTCGACCCCGTGTCACTTGCGTTGACGAGCCTGGTCTTCTTCCGCGACGAGCTCCGCACCCGTTTGCGCCGGGGAAACGGCCTCCCGATCTTGACGGAGGCCCGCGACATGCTGAAGAGCTACCTGTCAGCCGAGCGCGAACAGGGCCGCATAGCGGCGGACGCCGAGGTGGACTCACTGTCCCTGTCGTTGATCGGCGCAGCCCACCTGCTCTTCGCAGGCCGCCGCCAAGGAACCCTCCCGAACGACAAGGAACTGGAAACGACGGTGACGACGATCATGGCCGACGCACTCCAGCGCCGCCTGCTGTGACCAAAACAGTCCGATGTGAACGAAAACCGCCACCCACCAACGCAAGGCAACCACACGCGGGGGTCCGGGGGCTTGCCCCCGGCGGGGGTGTGGGGGCTCGGCCCCCACAAGACACAGAATGAGAGAGCCCCGTTCGCGCAGTCCGCGAACAGGGCTCTCCCCGATTCGAATGGGCGATACTGGGATCGAACCAGTGACCTCTTCGGTGTGAACGAAGCGCTCTCCCCCTGAGCTAATCGCCCGTGGTACGAAATTCACGAGGTCCGGGGGGTGGACTCGTGGTGCGCGATACTGGGATTGAACCAGTGACCTCTTCCGTGTCAGGGAAGCGCTCTCCCGCTGAGCTAATCGCGCGCTGCGGAACTTCGTACTGGCGGAAAGCATATCGGACGCCCGAGACGGCTTCGCAGGGGGTCCGGTTCACCGAAAACCGCCTGACAGGGAGGGTGCGAAACGGGCACACTGCGAAGGACGTCCCGTGTGCCACGCGGCCGTCCCGGCCGACCAGGAGAGTCCCATCCCGATGACCGAAACCGTGTCCACTCCGTCTTCCGGCCTGGATCGCGCTCCGGCGCGCTCGGGGCTCCTCATCGGGGTGCTCGTGCTCTCCGCGTTCGTGATGATCCTCAACGAGACGATCCTGAGCGTCGGGCTGCGTGAGCTGACCGTCGACCTGCGGGTGCCGACCACGACGGTGCAGTGGCTGACCAGCGGGTTCCTGCTGACGATGGCGGTCGTCATTCCCACGACCGGGTTCCTGCTGGAGCGGTTCTCGCCGCGGGAGGTGTTCCTCTTCTCGCTGTCGGCGTTCAGCCTGGGCACGCTGGTGTGCGGTGTCGCGCCCGGGTTCGGCCTGCTGATGACCGGGCGGGTGATCCAGGCGTGCGGCACGGCGGTGATGCTGCCGTTGCTGATGACGACGGTGATGCGGCTGGTGCCGCCGGAGCGCCGCGGCGCGACGATGGGCACGATCACCATCGTGATCGCGGTCGCGCCGGCGATCGGGCCGACGATCGGTGGCGCGGTGCTTTCGCTGGGCTGGCGCTGGATGTTCTGGATCGTGCTGCCGCTGGCGGTGGCCGCGCTGGTGGCGGGTGCGCTGTTGCTGCGCCTGGCCGCCGAACGCCGGCGGGTGCCGTTGGACGTGCCATCGGTGCTGTTGTCGGCGATCGGGTTCGGCGGGGTGCTGTTCGGCCTGTCGGCCGGCGGGGAGCAGGCCGGGGCCGAGCCGCTGGTGCCGGGCTGGGTGCCGATCGTGGCCGGGGTCGCGGCGCTGGCGGTGTTCGTCTGGCGGCAGCTGCGGTTGCAGCGCCGGGACCGGGCGCTGCTGGACCTGCGGCCGTTCACGCACCGCAGTTTCGTGGTGGCGCTGGTGCTGACGGCGCTGTTGTTCGTGTGCCTGATCGGCGCGGCGGCGATCCTGCTGCCGCTGTACCTGCAGACGGTGCTGCACACGAGCACGTTCGTCAGCGGGCTGGCGATGCTGCCGGGCGGGCTGGTGCTGGGTCTGCTGGGCCGCCCGGTCGGGGCGCTGTTCGACAAGGTCGGCGGCCGCCCGCTGGTGATCCCGGGCGCGGCGGCGATGGCGGCTTCGCTGGGGCTGTTCGCGGTGCTGGGGCCGGGTTCGCCGCTGGTCGCGGTGATCGGGATCCACGTGCTGATGATGGCCGGGCTCGGCCTGATGATGACGCCGCTGTTCACCGAGGCCCTCGGCGTGCTGCCGGACCACCTTTATTCCCACGGCAGCGCGATCCTCTCGACGCTGCAGCAGGTGGCGGGCGCCCTCGGCACGGCGATGTTCGTGAGCATCGCGACGCTGGGCAGCCACGACGCGACGGCGAGCAGCCCGGACGCCGCGGGCCTGCGGGCGGCGTTCGTCGTGGCCGGGCTGGTCGGCCTGCTGGCGTTCGCGGGCAGCTGGCTGATCCGGCGCGGGCCGATGGCACCGTCCACTTCGGAGCACTGACGGAAGGCCCGCTTCCGCTCGGCGAAGGCTGGGGGGAGACCTGCGAGCGGAAGCGGGAGTTCGGGGCCGGTACGGGGGTCGCCTCGCGGCGGAAGGCACAACACGGCTCCGTCATGACAGGTATTCCGTGAAGGCAAGGGGTGAGGCCCGGGGACACCGCCGTACCGACACCCCTTACAACGCCACGCCGCCGCCGGTGTTCCCCGACGTGATCCGGCTCATGCCGGCACCTTCGGGGTCGCGCGGACGCCGCTGTGGAGGTACCGCTCCCCCGTCGGCAGCGTGTAGAACGTCGCCGAAATCCACGACCGCGCGCCCGGCTCGCGGAACGCGAACTGCGGTCCGCCGAGCGGGATCAGGTCGTGCTCGGTCGTCGGTTCCGGCACGAGGGCCGCGATCGGGCCCGTGACCGTCTGCCGCATCCGCAGGCCCGTCTCCCCTTCGAACACCTCGATCCGCATCGACGCGCGCTCGTACACCCCGAGGTACTCCGCGACGTCGACCGACGGCGGCGCCGCGGGAGGCGAAACCGGCTGCGGCAGCG
The DNA here is from genome assembly GCF_000716785.1 of Amycolatopsis vancoresmycina. Lineage (GTDB taxonomy): Bacteria > Actinomycetota > Actinomycetes > Mycobacteriales > Pseudonocardiaceae > Amycolatopsis > Amycolatopsis vancoresmycina. The sequence continues at coordinate 42,554 of NZ_JNYY01000001.1, read as the reverse complement.
CCACCCCGGCCAGCGCGGCGAAGATCTCGCGGTACAGCTCCTCGTACAGGTCGCGGGTGTTGCCGCCGTTGGTGAGCAGCGTGACCGCCAGGCCGTGCGAGGGCAGCAGCCGGAGGAACGCCGACTGCCCGATCGTGTTGCCGTCGTGGCCGATCACGCGGTGGCCGTCCCAGTCGAAGCGGATCCAGCCGAGGCCCCACGAGTCGCCCAGCGTGTGCTTGTCCGGCATGTCCGCCTGCCACTCGGTCATCGCCGCCGCCGACGCCTCCGACAGCACGTCGAGCCCGCCCGCCAGGTGCATCCGTGCGAACGCCAGCACGTCCGCCGCCGACGCCGTGATCAGGCCGGCCGGGCCCGCCGAGCGCGGCAGGCCCCACGCCGGGGCCGGCTGCGGCTCGCCGTCGCCCGCCGCGACGTGGCCCATCGCCGCTCGGTGCAGCAGCGCCTCCTCCGGCAACGTCCCCGTGTGGGTGAGCCCCAGTGGGGTGAACAGCCGCTCGCGCAGGGCCGCGTCCCAGGTCTGCCCGGTGAGCTTCTCGATCACCCGGCCGGCCAGCACGAACCCGGAGTTGCAGTAGGACAGCGTCGCCCCGAGCGGGTGGTTCTGCGCGACCTCCGGCAGCAGGCCGACGAACTTCTCGATGCAGTCGTCGCCGCGGCCGGTGTCGGTGAAGACGTCGCCGTCGATGCCGCTCGTGTGGGTGAGCAGGTGCCGCAGGGTCACCTGCTTGGTGACGTCGGGGTCGGCCAGCCGCAGCTCGGGCAGCACGTCGGCGACCGGCGCGTCGAGGTCCAGCAGGCCCTCGTCGATCAGCTGCATCGCCACCGTGGCCGTCCAGACCTTGGTGATCGAGCCGATCTGGAACACCGAGTCGTCGGTCACCTCGACGCCGGTCGCGGTGTTGAGCACGCCGTGGCTCGCCACCACCCGGTCGTCGCCGCGCAGGATGCCCAGCGACGCGCCCGGGACGCGGTGCTTGCGCGCGAGTTCGGCCAGGCGCCGCCGCCAGTGCGCGGCGTCCAGCGGCACCCGGGCCGGCTTGCCCGGCTCGCCCGCGTACTGCGAAACCCAGTCGACGATGCGCCGGTTGAAGTCCGTGCGGTGGGACGGCTTCCCGTTCAGGATGAACAGGTGCGACGCGCCGGGGTAGAGCACCATCCGCGCCGGCACACCCTGCTCGCGCAGCGCGGTGAACCACTGCTCGGCCTGCCCGGCCGGGCACCGGTCGTCGGCCGCGCCCTGCACCACCAGAGTCGGCGTGCGCACCTTTTCCACCTGGGACAGCGGGGAAAGGGCCGCGTAGTGCGCCCGGTTCTCCGACGGCAGCGCATCGAGTTCGGCGAAGCCGAGGTAGTGCCCGGCATCGGACGTCCCGGCCATGCTGACCACGTCGGACACCACCCCGCCCGCGACGGCCGCGGCGAACCGGTCGTCCCGGCTGGTCAGGTAGCAGGTCATGAAGCCGCCGTAGCTGTACCCCGCCACCGCGAGCCGCTGCGCGTCGGCCACGCCCTCGGCGACGAGGTCGTCCAGGGGCTCGAGGAAGTCCTTCGCGTCGGCGAGGCCCCAGGCGCCGACGGCCGCGGTGTAGAACGCTTCGCCGTAGCCGTCGCTGCCGCGCGGGTTGAGCAGCAGCACCGCCCAGCCGCGGGCGGCGAGCTCCTGGTGGTAGAGGTGCACGGCGTCGGCGGTGCCGCTCCAGGCGTTGTGCGGGCCGCCGTGGATGTCCAGCAGCAGCGGCCGCGGGCCGGTGCGGGCGGGGTCGCGCAGCAGCCAGCCGGACACGGTCGTGCCGTCGGAGACGGTGAACTCCCGCTCCTCGTGGGTGAACGGCTCGAGGTCGGCGGGCCCGTGCGCGGTGCGCACCTCGACCTCGCCGCCGGGCAGGCTGACCGTCGCGATCTCCCCGTACGACGTCGGCGTGGCCAGCACGATCGCCGCCGTGTCCCCGGCGACGGACATCGCCGCCACGGTCGTCCCGGCGCCGCCCACGACGAGCCGCGGCCCGGCACCGTCGACCGCGTACAGGTGGGTGTAGCCGCGGTCGCGCGCGCAGAACAGCACGCTGGTGCCGGAAAGCTGCGGGAGCGCGCCGGGGTAGCCCGGCGCGCCCGGCATGACGTTCCGGTCCAGCGGGGCGGCCAGGTCGGTGGTTTCCCCGCCGTCCACGGGGATCCGCAGCAGCTGGAGGTGCCCGGGTGCGGTGTCACGGCGGCCGACGGCCAGGAGCGCGGCGCCGTCGGCGGTCCACGCGACCGCGCCGCACATGCCCTCGCCGGAACCGATCAGCCGCGGCTCGGCCCCGCGGTCCCCGGGCTCGACGACGTACGCGCCGGAGCGGAACGTCAGGTCGGCGTCGGCTTCCGGGCCCGCCGGGAAGGCCAGCAGCGTGCCGTCCGGCGACCAGGCGGGGTCGCCGGCGTGCCAGTCCCCCGACGTCACCCGCCGGACCTCGCCGGTGGCGACGTCGAGGACGTGGACGTGCTTGCGCAGGGTCCGCAGCAGCCCGGCGCCGTCGGCCTTGAAGTCGAGCCGGTCGGCGACCACCGGAGCGCTCGCGCGGCGGGCGCGGGCGGCGGCGTCTTCGCCTTCGTCCGCGGCGAGGTCGACCGGGGCGGCGAAGGCGATCTCGGTGCCGTCCGGGCGCCACACCGGCGTTCCCGCGCCGAGCGGGAGCGTGCTGACCTGCTCGGGCTCGCCGCCGTCGGCCGGGAGCAGCCACAGCTGCGGCGGGCCGTCCTGGGCGCGCAGGAAGGCGAGCCGCGTGCCGTCCGGCGACCACGCCGGCGCCAGGTCGGCCGGGCCACGGGTGAGCCGGCGCGGCTCGCCGTCCTCGGTGCCGACGAGCCACAGCGAGCGGGTGTCCTCGTCCTGGGCGCGGTCGGCGGTGCGCAGCACGTACGCGATCCGGCGGCCGTCGGGCGAAATCGCCAGCTGCTCGGGGAACTCGAAGGCGTACAGGTCGTCGATGCCGGGACGTCGGGTCATGCGGATCTCCTCGTGGGATGGCTCGCGGCGTAGTGGCACGCCGCGGAGTGGGGCCGGCCCGCGGCGTCGCCGGCCGGGTCGGCGGTGACGCAGGCGGTGCGGTCGGGGTGCACGAGCGGCCCGATCGGGCAGCGCGGGTGGTAGCGGCAGCCGGACGGCGGGTGGTGCGGGTCGGCGGGTTCGGTGTCGGCGAGCGGGTCGTCGCCGGGGTCGTCGAGCAGGTTCCGCCGGGCCGAGGGCGCGGCGGCCAGCAGCTCGCGGGTGTAGGGGTGCTGCGGATCGGTGAGGACCTGCGCGGCGGGCCCGGCCTCGACGATCCGGCCGAGGTACATCACCGCGACGACGTCGCTGACGTACCGGACCACGGCGAGGTTGTGCGAGATGAACAGCATCGACAGCGAAAGCCGCCGCTGCACCTCCCGGACCAGGTTGAGCACGGCGCCCTGCACCGAGACGTCGAGCGCCGAGGTGATCTCGTCGGCGATCAGCACCTCCGGCCGGCCCGCCAGCGCCCGGGCGAGCGCCACGCGCTGCCGTTGCCCGCCGGAGAGGCGGCCGGGCAGCTCCGCGGCGCGGTCCGGGTCCAGGTTCACCAGCTCGAGCAGCCGGGCGACCTCGGCCCGCCGCTCGGCGCGGGACGTGCCCGGCGGCATCGCCTCGGCGATCGACTCGCCGACGGCCATCCGCGGGTCGAGCGACGAATACGGGTCCTGGAACACCATCTGCAGCGGACGCCGCCGCGGCAGCCGTCGCACGTCGACGCCGCCGAGCAGCACCCGCCCGGCGCTGACCGGGGCCAGTCCGGCCGCTGCCCGTGCGAGGGTCGACTTGCCGGAGCCGGACTCCCCGACCAGGCCGACGACCTGTCCGGGAGGGACGGTCAGGCTGACCCCGTCGACCGCGGTCAGCTTCCCGTAGCGGACGCTCACCGCGTCGAACTCCAGTGCGCTCACGCGGCACCCTCCTCATGCGACTGTCCGGAAAGGACGGTGACCTGCGGGTGCCAGCAGGCGACCCGGTGCCCCTCGCCCGCCGGTTCGAGCACCGGGTCTTCGGTGCGGCAGCGCTCGGAAGCCAGCGGGCAGCGGGCGGCGAACGCGCAGCCCGCCGGCACCTGGCCGGGTTCCGGCGGGCGGCCGGGGATGACTTCGAGGGGCTGGTCGCGGTCGGTGTCGAGGTCGACCGTGGTGGCCAGCAGCGCGCGCGTGTACGGGTGCCGGGCCGGGCTCCCGGTCGGCAGGTCTTCGACGATCCGGCCGGCGTACATCACCAGCATCCGTTCGCACGTCTGGGAAACGACCGCGATGTCGTGGCTGATCAGCAGGATCGCCGCGCCCTCGGCTTCGCGCGTGCGGGCCAGCAGGCGCAGCACCTGCCGCTGCACGGTGACGTCGAGCGCGGTCGTCGGCTCGTCGGCCACGATCAGCTTCGGACGGCCCATCAGGCCCATGCCGATCATCGCCCGCTGCCGCATGCCGCCGGAGAATTCGTGCGGGTACTGCCGGGCGCGCCGCTCGGCGGCCGGGACGCGGACCGCGGCCAGCCGGTCCACCGCGCGGGCGAACGCCTGGCGCCGGGACAGGCCGTGGTGCTGCTCGGACACCTCGGCCAGCTGGCCGCCGACCCGGCGGGCCGGGTTGAACGACGTCATCGGGTCCTGGAACACCATGGCCAGCGCGGTGCCGAGGTCCCGGTCCGACGCGTCGGCCAGTGCCTTCCCGGCGAACTCGAGCCGGTCGGCGGTGACCACGCCGGGTGCTTCGACCAGCCGGGACACGGCCAGTGCGGTCAGGCTCTTGCCGGAGCCGGATTCGCCGACCACGCCGATCGCTTCCCCGGCGCGGACGCTGAAGGTGACCCCGCGCACCGGGACCGTCCAGCCGGACGGCCCGGGGAACGCCACCCGCAGGTTCTCCACGACGAGCACGGCGTCCGCGGGGTGTTCCGCGAGCGCCGGTCGCGCGGCCGGGGCCGACGGTGCGCCGCGCCGGGTCACGCGCGTCCGGATCCCGACCACCGCGGCGACCGTCTCGCCGACGAGGTTGAACGCCAGGCCGGCGAGCACCACCGCGCCGGCGGGGGCGAGCGCGGCCGCCGGGTTGACGTAGATGCCGTCCAGACCTTCGCGCAGGAGCCGTCCCCAGTCGTAGTCCGGCGCCTGCACGCCGATCCCGAGGAACGACAGCCCGGCGAACGCCAGCAGCGCCGAACCGGCCCCGATGGTGGCGTTCACGACGAGCGGCTCGCCGATGTTCGGCAGCACGTGCCGGGCCAGCAGCCGAATCCGGCCGACGCCGGCGATCCGGGCCGCGGCGACGAAGTCGCGTCCGCTCACCGACGCCGACAGCGTCTGCACGAGCCGGGCGAACGCCGGCGCCATCGCGAACCCGATGGCCAGCACCGCGCCGTGCGTGCCGACGCCGAAGATCACCGCGAGGAACAGGGCCAGCAGCAGCCCGGGGAACGCGACGGCGATGTCGACGACGGCGGTGAGCAGCCGGCCCACCCGGCGCGGCAGCACCGACGGCAGCGTCCCGAGCACAACCCCGGTGCCGGCGCCGATCGCGGTCGCGAGCACGGCCAGCCCGACCGAGAGCCGGGTCGCCACCAGCGTGCGCAGCAGCAGGTCGCGGCCGAGGGAGTCGGTGCCGAACGGGTGCGCCCCGGACGGTCCCTGGCCGATCGCGTCGGTGTCGATCGCGGCGGCGCCGTCGCCCCACAGCAGCGGGGCCAGCGCCGCCAGTGCGACGACCAGGGCCAGCAGCACCGCCGAGCACGCGCCCACCGGGGTGCGCACCGCGGCCGCCCACGTCCCGCGTCGAGCCATGTCACGCCTCCCGAATGGCCGAGCGCGGGTCCAGCAGCCCGAGCACGACGTCGACCAGCAGGTTCACCAGCAGCACGCCGACGCCGTAGACCAGCACGATCCCCTGGACCAGCGGGTAGTCCTTCTGGAGGATCGACTGCACGATCGTCGAGCCGAGGCCGGGCCAGGCGAACACGTTCTCCACCAGTACCGTGCCCGCGACCATCCCGGTCAGCATCAGCCCGCCCAGGGTCAGCGTCGCGGTCAGCGCGTTCGGCAGCGCGTGCCGGACGTAGACCAGTCGCGCGGGCAGCCGCTTCGCCCGCGCGGTGCGGACGAAGTCGGCGCCCAGCACGGAAAGCAGCTCCACCCGCACGATCCGGGCGAGCACCGCCGACGGGCCGGTGGCCAGGGCCGCGACCGGCAGCACGTACGCGCTCGCGTCGTCGCTGCCGGCCACCGGGAACCAGCCGAGGCCGACCGCGAGCAGCGCCACCAGCGTGACCGCGATCAGGAATTCCGGGACGGCGGCGAGGAAGGCGCTCACCGAGGTGAAGGCCAGCTCGCTGCCGCGGCGGCGGCCGCCGCGGGTCAGCACCGCGAAGGTCACGCCGAGCGGGATCGCGACGGCGACGACGACCGCGAAGGCCAGGACCGCCAGCTGCAGGGTCGACGGCAGCCGGTCGCCGATCACCTGCGCGACCGGCTGGCCGCTCGCCATTGACGTCCCGAACTCGCCGGTGACCAGGCCGCGCAGGTAGTGCCCGTACTGCACCCACAGCGGGTCGTCGAGGCCGAGTTCCAGCCGTTTCGCCCGCACCAGGTCGGCCGGGGCGGTCATCCCGAGCGCGGCGCGCACGGGGTCGCCCGGGACCAGGTGGATCATCAGGAAGGCCGCGGTGACCAGCGCCCACAGCGAAACGGCGAACCGGGTCAGCCGCCGCGCGGCGAACGCGGGCCAGCCGCCGCCGCGCAGCCGCGCGGGCACCGCCGCCGTGGTCATCGCGCGTACATCCGGATCGACGACGGCGTGACGCTGCCCTGGCTGACCTCGAACCGGGAACCGCTCGCGTAGTACGGCACGACGGAGTCGATGTAGGGCACCACGTCGACGCGCTTGACCAGCGCGGTCTCGGCGGCCTGCCAGGCCGGGCAGCTGGTCTCGCCGCTCATCGACGCCGCCTGCTTCACGCTCTGCTCGTACGCCGGGTTGGCGATGTGGCCGAAGTTGGTCCCGTCCGGCGCCGCCGGGCCGGACACGAACGGCACCAGCTGGCTGGGCAGGGTGAGCCCGAGCGGGCCGAGCGAGACCTCCCACTCGCCGGTGCCGAACAGCACCTGGGACAGCCCGGGGCTGTCGACGGCCTTGAGCGTGACCTCGGCGCCGAGGGCCTTCCACGTCTGCTGGACGAGTTCGGCGGTGGGGGCCATCGTCGGGCCGAGCTGGGTGCCGTAGAGGACGGTCAGCGCCAGCCGCTTGCCGCCCTTGGTGCGCACGCCGTCCGGGCCCGCCTTCCAGCCCGCGGTGTCCAAAGTGGACGCAGCCGCGGCCGGGTCGTGGTTCGGCAGGTGGCCGGTGACGGTGTCGCCCGAGCACGCCCTCGGCTCGGCCGTGACCAGGCTCTGCGACGGCTTGCCGGTGCCGGTGGTCAGCACCTTGCCGAGCTGGGCCAGGTCGAGCGCCTGGGTGAGCGCGCGCCGCACGGCCTCGTCCTGGCCGGGGCGCCCGGCGGCCTGGTTGTAGAAGATCTCCCCGAGCGGGGCGAGGAAGTCCGCGTGGAAGAGCTTGCGCGCTTCGAGCCGCTGGCGGTCCGGCCCGTTGATCTGGCCGGCGTTCAGTTCGCCGGACAGCAGCAGGTTCGCCGCCGTCGCGGTGTTCGGGACGACCCGGGCGACGACCTTGTCCGGCAGGCCCGGCTGCTGCCCCTGCCAGTCCCCCGGTCCCCACGTGTAGTCCTTGCGGCGGGTGAACGTGTAGTGGTCGTTCGGCACGACCTCGGTGACGGCGAACATGCCGGTGCCGCTGCCGCCGGTGGCCAGCAGCTTGCGGTCGGCCAGGCCCTTGCCGCAGACGATCGGCAGGCTGCCGACGTTGCGGAGCAGGAACGCGTCGGGCGCGCCGCTGGTCACGGTGATCGTCCGGGTCGCTTCGTCGGCGGCGGCCTTCGTGCCGGGCGCGATCGTCAAGCCGGCGTAGGGCGACTTGTTGGCCGGGTCGCCGACGAAGGCGATGTTCGCCGCGACGTCGGCGGCGGTCAGCGGGCTGCCGTCGGCGCAGGTGATGCCCGGGCGCAGGGTGAACTTCGCCGTGGTGTTCGTGGCGTCCCACTTCCCGGCGAGCGCCGGGAGCGGCTTGCCGTCGGGGGCGAGTTCGAGCAGCGGGTCGTAGAGGAACCGGTTGACCTGGTTGGTCACCGAGAGCACCGACATGTGCGGGTCGAGGTTGCCGGGGTCGGAGGCGATCCCCAGGGTGAACGTCTTGCCGTCGGCCAGTGCGCCGCCGCTGGTCCCGGCGCTGCCCGGTCCCCCGCAGGCCGTGGCCACGAGGGCGAGCGCGCCGGCCAGGACCACCGCCGTCCGTGTGTGGGTCATGGGGTTTCCTTCCGCAGGTGGTCCACGGCGAGCCGGCCGGCCTTGCCGATCGCCGCGTCGACGGCGGGTTGCCGTTCCGACAGGGAGTTCGCTCGGGTGAACACCGCGACGGCGAACCGGCGGCCGTCCGGGAAGGACACGACGCCGGCTTCGTTGCGGACCGCGGGCAGGGTGCCGGTCTTGGCCGCGACCGCGACGTCCGAGCCGAACCCGGACGAGAGGCGGTGCGGCCAGATCTGCCGCGCCAGCATCGAGCGGACCCGCTCGCACGCCGCGGGTTCGCCGGCGCGGTCGGTCCACACCGCGTCGAGCAGCTCGGTGATCTCCCGGGGCGTCGACGACGTCGTGCGCTCCGGGTCCAGCACCGCGAGCTTCCAGGTCTGCTCGGAGGTGGCGCCGGCGAACACGGCGTCGATGTCGGCGCCGCCGGCCGCCCCGAGGTCGGCGAGGACCGAGGCGAACAGGTCCTCGCAGCAGCCGATCAGCCGGGTGCGGCGCAGGCCGAGGTCGGCGAGCACGCGGTCGACGGCGGCGGCCCCGATCCGGTGGTAGACGACGTCGGTGGCGGCGTTGTCGCTCATCGTCAGCATGAACAGCGCCAGGTCGCGCCAGCTCATCTCGACGTCGTCGGCGCAGCCCGCGGTCCCGATGCCGCCGATGCGGTAACGCGGCCCGACGCGCGTCCGGGCGGTCTCGTCGAGCCGTCCCGCCGCCACTTCGCGGGCGTAGGCGACGGCGACCGGGATCTTGAACACCGAGGCCAGCACCACCGGGTCGTCCGCGCCGACGGCCACCTCCGGCCCGCCGCCGATCTCCCGCGCGTGCAGGAAACCCCGCGCGCCCGCCGCGGCGAAGACGCCGTCGATCTCCGCCTCGACGGTGCTCACGCGGTCACCCGCCGGTCGGCGCGGCCGGTGTGCAGGTACAGCGCGCGGCCGGTGCCGTCGTCGCCGACGAACGCGTGCGGGATGTACATGCCCTGCATCGGCTCGGCCAGGATGAGCGTGTCGCCGTTCATCGCCACCAGCTCGGTCTTCTCCGGCTTGGCCAGCTCCGCGAAGATGCCCTTCGGGACGCGCTCGACCCAGACGCGGCCGTCGTCGTCCTGGCTGACCACGATGTCCGCCACCGACGACGAGTACTCGCCGACGTACCGCGAGGCGTCCACGCGCGGCGCGGCCGGGTCGGGCACCGGCGGCACGCGCAGCTCGATACCGGTCAGCTCGCGCAGGAGGTGCCCGACGAGCTCGGTGTAGACGGCGATCGGGTCGCCGCCGTTGGTCAGCAAGGCCACCGCGACCCCGTGCTCCGGAGCCACGCGCAGGAACGCGGACTGGCCGATCGTGCCGCCGTCGTGGCCGACGACCAGCCCGCCGGGCGCGTCGAACAGCGACCAGCCGAGGCCCCAGGCGTCGCCGAAGAGGCCGAGGTCGGGCAGCTCCACCAGGCGTTCCCGCATCGCCCGGGCGCTCGCCGCGCTCAGCACGCGGGTGCCGTCGGCGGCTTCGCCGTCCCGCAGGTGCATCGCGGCGAACGTGACGAGGTCGCGCGGGCGCATGGCGAGCATCGAGCCGGCCGGGGCGTTGGACGGCGTCAGCGCCCAGACGCCCGCGGGTTCCGGGTCGGCGCCGGGCTCGGCCGTCAGGTGGCCGAGCGCGGCGCGGAACCGGATCGCCTCGTACGGGCTCTGCGCCGCGTGCGTCAGGCCGAGCGGGGTGAACAGGTGGTCCTGCAGGCACTCGTCGTAGGTCTTGCCGCGCAGCACTTCCACCAGCCGGCCGAGCACGCAGAACGCGGCGTTGTTGTAGGAGAACATCTCGCCGGGCGCGAACAGCTGGGGCACGTCGCCGAGGGTGGCGACGTACTTCTCGATGCGGTCCTCGCCGCGGCCGGTGTCGGTGAAGATGTCGCCTTCGAACCCGGCGGTGTGGCACATCAGCTGCCGGACGGTGATCCGCGCAGCCGCCTCCGCGTCGCCGAGCACGAATTCCGGCAGGTACGCCCGGACCGGCTGGTCGAGGTCGAGCACGCCGTCGTCGACGAGCTGCATGGCCAGGGTGGTCGTCCAGACCTTGGTGATGGAGCCGATCTGGAACAGCGAGTCGGCGTCGGCTTCGACGCCGGTGGCCTTGTTGAGCACGCCGGCGGCGTGGTCGATGATTTCGCCGCCGGCGTACACCGCGACGGCCGCGCCGGGCACGTGGTGCTCGGCCAGCAGGGCGGGGAGACGGTGTTCGAGCCAGGCGGAGAGTTCGGGGAGTTTCGACATGGGGAGCCTCTCGTTTCGCTAGGCGAGCCAGGACTTCGCGGTGGTCACTTCGGCCAGCCGCCCGGGGATCGGGGTGACGCCGAGCCCGGGCCCGGACGGCACCGGCAGCCGGCCGGCTTCGAGCACGAACGGTTCGGTGATGTCGGTGCGGTAGAACCGGTCCGACGCCGAGGTGTCGCCGGGCAGGGTGAACCCGGGCAGCGACGCCAGTGCGACGTTGGCCGCGCGGCCCAGCCCGGTTTCGAGCATCCCGCCGCACCAGACCGGGATGCCGTGCGCGGCGCAGACGTCGTGCACCCGCCGGGCTTCGAGGTAGCCGCCGACCCGGCTCGGCTTGATGTTGACGATCCGGCAGGCGCCCAGCCGGATCGCGGCCGCCGCCGACGCCGCCGAGACGACGGTCTCGTCCAGGCAGATCGGCGTGCGGAGGTGATTGGCGAGCTCGGCGTGGCCGAGCACGTCCTCCTCTTCCAGCGGCTGCTCGATCAGCAGCAGCCCGAACGGGTCGAGCCGTTGCAGCTGGGGGACGTCCGAGAGCGTGTACGCCGTGTTCGCGTCGACCTGCAGCAGGATGTCGTCGCCGAAGCGCTCGCGGACCGCGCGGACCGGCTCGACGTCCCAGCCGGGTTCGATCTTCAGCTTGATCCGGAGGTACCCGGCGTCGAGGTAGCCGCCGACGACGTCGAGCAGCTGCGGGATCGAGTCCATGATCCCGACGGACACCCCGCACGGCACGGTGTCCGTTGTGGACCCCAGGGCGGCCCCGAAGGACATGCCGCGCGTGCGCAGTTCGGCGTCGAGCACGGCCATCTCGAGCGCGGCCTTCGCCATCCGGTGCCCCTTGAACTTCGCCAGCAGCGGGGCGACGCGGTACGCCGTGAGGTCGCCGGCGGCGAGGAGCGCGGGCACCAGGAACGCCTGCAGCACGTGCTCGACGCCGTCGATGTACTCCGAGGAGTAGAGCGGGCCGGCCATCGCCCCGCACTCGCCCCAGCCTTCGCCCTCGGCCGTCACCGCCCGCAGGAGCAGCAGTTCGCGGTCGGCCTGCGTGCCGAACGACGTCCGGAACGGGGCCACCAGGGGCATCCGTACCCGGAGGAGTTCCACCCCGGTGAGTTTCACGACGAGTGCTCCCTTGCGACCACGTACCAGCCGGCACGATCGAATCCGGTGACCGCGGCCCCCTCGGCGAGGAGGCCGCCCAGCACGTCCCGCACGGCGGCCCGCCACGCCCGGCCCTGCCCGGGATCGGCCCGCCGGAGCGCCTCGATGTCCGGCGGCACGGCGACGAGCACGACCGGCGCGTCCGCGGGACCGGCGACCGGCGCGCCGGCGGGATCCGCCGCCAGTGCGACCGCGGCGCCCCGGGCCCGCAACGCCGCCGCGTCCACCCGGTCCGGCCGGCCGGCGGCGGCCGTCCGGACGGCCGGGCTCGCCAGGTCCCAGGCGACCATCAGGCGGTCGGTGTCGCCCGTGCTGTTGATGCCGTCGGTCATCGGGCCGTAGAAGTCGGGCAGGTAGTGCTCCGGGCGGGCGGCGAGCTTGGTCAGGTTGAAGTGGGCGTTGCGGCGCACCAGCGGGTCGAACGTCCACGAGATCGCGGTGACGCCCTGGTGCAGCGCCCACGCGCGCTGGTGCTGCTTGAGCGCGAAGCCGATGCCGCGGCCGTGCCCGGGCGTCGCGACACCGGCGATGTGGCTGTGCAGTCCTCCCTTCGCCGGTTCGCCGAAGAACCCGAAGCAGGCGCCGAGCAGGTCGGGCCCGTCGAAGGCGCCGGCCACGTAGTTGCCCGCCGAAACCATGGCCCGCAGCAGTTCGGCCGTCACCAGGGGGTTCCGCGGGGCGCGCTGCCAGATCGCCTCGAAGAGCCGCGCCACGGCACCCAGCTCGGCGACCTCGGCCAGGGTCCGGATCCGGACGCCCGAGGCGAGGGCGGCGCCGTCCGCCGCGGCGGCGGCCTCGTCCCGCAGCGGCGGGGCGGTGTTCGTCACGAGATCTGTCACGCCCACCATCCTTTCCGGACGTTCGCGCCGGGTCACCGTTGTCCCGCACGGGTTTCACCCGGTTCGTTCGTCGGTGTGGACGAACTTCCCCGCGCCAGAACGGTTTCCGCGAGCGCGGTGAGCAACGCGGTGCGCCGCGGCAGCTCGGCGACGACGACGTGCTCGTCGTCGGCGTGCGCTCCGCCGCCGACCGCACCGAGGCCGTCGAGGGTCGGAATGCCCAGCCCGGCGGTGAAGTTGCCGTCCGACGCGCCGCCGACCGCGGCCTGGGTGAGTGTCCCGGCCGCGAGTTCGTTCGCGAGCCGGAACAGCTCCGAAGACGCGCCCGCGTCCAGCGGTGCGCGGTTGATGCCGCCGTCGATGCGGATCCGGACCTCTTCGTGCACCGGCGCGAGGCTTCTGATGGCGCGGTCGACGCGCTCTTGTTCGGCCGCGTCCCACACCCGCACGTCGACGGCGACGCTCGCCTTGGCGGGCACGGTGTTCGTCGTGGTCCCGGCGGTCAGCGCGGTCGGCACGACGGTGGTGCCCCGGTCCGCGTCGGCGAGCGCGGCGATCGCGAGGATCTGGTGGGCGACCTCGATCCCCGCGTTGACCCCCTTTTCCGGTTCGAGCCCGGCGTGCGCGGCGCGGCCTTCCACTTCGACGCGGTACAGGGAAACGCCCTTGCGGCGGGTCTTCAGCGCGCCGCCGTCGGCCGAGGCTTCGAGCACGAACACCGCGTCGCAGCTGCGGGCTTCCTTTTCGATCAGGGTGCGGGACAGCGGCGAGCCGATTTCTTCGTCGCCGGTGATGAGGATCGAGAGGCCGTCGCGGCCGGGCAGCGCGGCGGCGGCGTGCAGCGCCATCACCACGCCGGCCTTCATGTCGAAACACCCCGGACCGCGCAGGATGCCGCCTTCGACGGAGAACGGGTGCGTGCGGAGGGAACCGATCGGCCACACGGTGTCGTGGTGGCCGAGCAGCAGGACGCGCGGCTCGCCGTCGCCGAACCGCCAGCGCAGGTGCGTGCAGCCGCCGGTGACGATCCGTTCGGGCTCGACGCCGAGCAGGCGGCGGCCGATCCCGGCGACGGCCTCGGCGCTGCGCGCGACGGCTTCGTGGTCGGCCGACGGCGACTCGCACCGGACGAGCGTCTCGATGTCGTCGATCACCGCGGCTCACCCCGCAGCGGCTTGCCGGGCAGCGCTTTCTCGTCCAGGTTCCCGTCGGCGACCACCGGAACCCCGGCCACGAAGAGGTGCCGGACGCCGGCCGAAGGACGGGTCGGGTCGGCGTAGGTGGCGGTGTCGGTGATCGCGGCGGGATCGAGGACGACCAGGTCCGCGTCGGCTCCGGCACCGAGGTGGCCCTTGCCGCGGGCGGCGGGCGCGACCTCGTCGAGCAGCCGCGCGGGCAGGTACGAACAGCGCCGGAACGCTTCGAGCCAGCTCCAGACGCCGGCTTCGCGGACCATCAGCCGCAGGGTCTTGGCGAAGGTGCCCGCGGTGCGCGGGTGCGTCGTGCCGCCGGGCGGCAGGGGCCACTCGGTGCTTTCGGTGCGGCCGTCCGGCCAGTGGACCGGCATCGCGTCGCTGGCCACGATGGCGTCGGGGAAGGCGAGCGCCTGGTGCAGCAGGGCGCGTTCGCGGGGGTTCTCTTCGTCGAGGAACTCCAGCAGGCACGGCGCACCCGGGTCGTCCCGGCGCAGCTGACGCAGGCGGCCTTCGTCGCGCACGCGCTCCCCGGTGTCGAGGATGATCACACTCGACGGCCGGAGTCCCTTGAGCCGCAGGCGTTCCGGCTCGATGAAGGCGGCGCCGACCGCGGTGCTGCCCGCGCCGTAGGGGTAGGCCTCGACGGTGACGCGGGAGCCTTCGCGCCGGGCGTCGGCGAGGGTGGCGAGGACGCGGTCGATGTGGTGGCCGGAGGTGCTGTTGACGTGGCAGTGGTGCATCGCGGCGCCGGTCTCCCCCGCGGCGGCGACGATCTCCGCGGAGCCGTCGACCGGGATCGCGGGGTCGACCTCGACGAGCTCGCGGACGTGGGTGTAGGTCGGCACGCCGGCCATCGCGGCGAGGTGGGCGACGGCGAGGAACTCCGCGGGCGCCGACTGCGGCGCGTACCCCATGAGGACGCCGATTCCCAGGGCGCCGGCCCCGAGCTCGGTGTCCAGCAGGGACAGCCAGGCGGCCAGTTCCTTCGACGAGGAAGACCTTTGCCACGCGGGGTTCCCGAGCACGGCCAGGCCGCTGTCGATGTTCGCGTCGGGCTCGATCCCGGCCAGCACCTGTGCCCGCGCGGCGCCCCAGGAGGCGGAGAAGCCGTAGTGCAGCGGCCGCCCGGCCGCGGCGGCTTCGGCGTAGGCCCGCTCGACCGGCATCAGGCCCGCTTCGAGATCGAGCGCGGTGGTGACGCCGTCCATGGCCTGCAGCCGCTGCCCGGCGACGGAGTGCACGTGGCTGTGCAGGTCGACGAACCCGGGCCCGACGACGAGCCCGCTGACGTCGACTTCGGTGGCGTCCGCCGTCAGGTTCGCGCCGACGGCTTCGATCCCGGCCTCGGACAGGAGCACGTCGGCGACGCCGTCGAACCCGGTCCCCGGATCGACGACCCGCCCGCCCCGCAAGAGTGTCCGCACCCGCCGCCTCCTCGTCACCGCCCGATCGGGGTGACGTTAGGAGGATTTCCGGCACCGCCGTTCGTCCGCGGCGACGAACTCCGGCGGCCGGATCCATCCCGCCGGACGAATCCGGCCGGACGACACGCGTACCGGAATGGACGGCACGCGTACCTGGACGGACGACACGGCGGCAGGCGGGCCGCGAAGCGTGTCGTCCGCCTGCGTACGCGTGTCGTCCGCCGGGGTACGCGTGTCGTCCGGCCGGGTCAGGGAGCCGGGGTCACCGGGGCCAGCAGCAGGCCGGTGATCGCGTCGATCAGGCCCGTCCCGGCGTCGTTCCAGCTCGCGCGCGGGGTCGGTGTGCCCTCGGCCAGTGCGCGCTCGCGCTCGGCCGTCATGTGGATCATCAGCTGGCGGGCCATGTCGCCGCGCTCGGCGCGGACGTCGGGCGGGAGGCCGTCGAGGCAGCGGTTCAGGCCCTCGACCGTGCGGGCGAGGACCGGGGAGGAGAGGGACTCCTCCGCGAGGATCGCCCGCAGGGCCGGGTCGGTCATCACCTGGGCGCTGAACCGCGCGAACCACGTCGGCGACCCCAGCTCGTGCAGGTAGCTCGTCGACGGGCGGACCAGGCAGGCCACCCAGTCGCGCAGTTCGCCGTCGCCGCCGATCGTCTCGAGCAGCTCCTCGCGCAGCCGCTCGATCCGGCCGAAGTGCTTGCGGGCGATCGCGCGGACGAGGTCGACCTTGGTGCCGAAGTGGTAGTTGACCGCGGCGTTGTTGCCCTGCCCGGCCGTCTCGCTGATGTGCCGGTTGGACACCGCGTGCACGCCGTGCTCGGCGAACAGCCGCTCCGCCGTGACGAGGATGCTCTCCCGCGTGGCGCTCGCGCGATCAGCCTTGACGTTCATCCACCCACCCGGTCACCCCGACGATCTGCCGGCCCCCACCTTACGGAGCCGGTCACCGGAGCCGCCCCAGCCACGCCCGCGCCGCGGCCAGGTAGCGGCGGCTGAACTCGCTCGACGGCGCCCACGCCTCGAACCCGTGCGGGCCGCCGGCCACGACGTGCAGCGTCGTGGCGACGCCGGCCGCGCGCAGGCGCCGGGCGTATCCGGCGGCTTCGTCGTGGAACAGGTCGATGTCCCCGACGCCGATCCACGTCTCCGGCAGCCCGGTGACGTCGTCGCGGCGGGCCGGCACGGCGTACAGCGGCACCACCGGCGCGCCGGGTTCGGTCCCGAGGTAAGCGCGCCAGCCGAAGCGGTTGAGGCGGTTGTCCCAGACCCGGTGCCCGGCGTCGTCGAGCGCGCGCCGGGCGGCGGTGCGGTCGTCGAGCATCGGGCAGAACAGCCACTGCGCGCGCGGCCGCTCGCCCTCGTCGTGCAGGCGCTGCACGAGCGCCGCCGCGAGCCCGCCGCCGGCGCTCTGCCCGCCGACGACCACCCGCTCCGCGGCGACGTCGGCCCGCAGCCACGTCCAGGCGGCGTGGCAGTCGTCGAGCGCCGCCGGGTACGGGTTCTCGGGCGCGAGCCGGTATTCGGCCGACACCACGGTGATGCCCAGCTCGGCCGCCGTCCCGGCGCAGAAGCGGTCGTCCTGGGCCGCGCCGCCGATGACCAGGCCACCGCCGTGGATCCACAGCAAGGAAAGGTCCGACCGCGGCGTCCGCGGCCGGTACACCCGCAGGCCCGGGTGCAGTTCGACGGTGACGTCCGGCAGCGACGGCGGCCGCGTCCGCGCGGTCGCCGCCCGCACCAGGCGCCGCACCCAGGCCCGCTCCAGCGGCAGCCGCGGCATCCGCCGGACCCGGCCGCGCAGCTCGGGCGCCACCGCGGACAGCGGCACGGTCACTGCACCGACCAGCCGCCGTCGGACGGCAGCAGGGCGCCGTTGACGTTCACGCCGTCGTCGGCGAGCAGGAAGGTGATCGACGCGGCCAGCTGCTCCGCGGTGGCGATCGGCGGGATGAGCCCGAGGAACGCCCCGATCCGGCCCTGCCCGAACGCCGACGGCTCGGGGTGCATCCCCATGCCGGTCGCGACGCCGCCCGGCGCGACGGCGTTGACGCGGATGCCGTGCGGCCCGTACATGAAGGCGCAACTGCGGGTGATCCCGACGACGGCGTGTTTCGAAGCGGTGTAGGCGATCCCGGCGGCCGAGCCGCGCAACGCCGCTTCGGAGGCGACGTTCACGATGGCGCCCGAGCCCGCTTCGAGCATCGCCGGGACGACCGCGCGGATGAGCCGGAACGTCCCGTCGACGTTCACCGCGAAGACGCGCCGCCACAGCTCGTCGCTCACCTCGTGGGCCGGCGAGAAGTCGTCGACGACGCCGGCGACGTTCGCCAGCCCGTCGATGCGCGGGCCCGCGGCGGCGAGGATCCGCGCCACGCCGTCCTCGCCGGTGATGTCGGCCGGCACCGCGACCAGGTCCGGGGCGCCGAGGTCCGCGGCGAAGTCGTCCAGCCGGCCGGCGGAGACGTCGACCGCGACGACCCGGCCGCCTTCGCGGGCGACGCGCGAGGCGGTGGCCCGCCCGATCCCGGAAGCCGCGCCGGTCACCACGACGGTCCGGCCCTCGAACCGGCCGGGCACGATCCGCTCCCGCCACCCGGTCCGGCCGGCCCCCGGTGCCGGCACCACGCCGTGGTTGGCCCGGCTGACCAGGTCGTCGACCACGTCCTGGGCGAGCCGGCCCTGACTGAGGGCGACCAGGCGGCTCAGCGGCAGCAGGCGGACCGGGGCGAGCACGGTCTCGTCGACCCCCGCCTCGGCGAGCAGGGCGCGGATGAGCGGACCGCCGTCGGGGTGGGCGACCCAGTCGCCGATCGGGGTGTCCGCGGTGAGCGGTTCCGTGGTGGTCATGGCGGCAGCATACCCCGATTTTAAATCAATCGCTTGACGTAATGTGGCGAGATTCCGGTGGAGCCTGGCCGGACAGCCACTGGCCGCGGACCGGGCGGGTTCCTAGCGTCGGAGGTGTGATCGAGATCGTGGCGCCGATCCTCATCGGCCTCCTCTACGCCGTGCTCAACTCCCCGATCCCCGAGCCGCACCGGCGGCGCTTCAACGCGGTGATGGTCGGCGGCGCGGGTGCCGCCTACCTCTCCGGCGGCGCACTCGGGCCGTGGGAGCTGGTGTTCTGCGCGGTGCTGACGTACGTCGCGTTCCGCGGGCTCGACTCGTGGACGTTCATCGGGCTCGGCTGGCTGCTGCACACCGGCTGGGACGTCGTCCACCACCTGAAGGGCCAGCCGATCCTGCCGTTCGCCCACGGCTCGTCGTTCGGCTGCGCGATCTGCGACCCGGTGATCGCGATCTGGTGCTTCACCGGCGGGCGGTCCGTGTTCTCGTGGCGGCGGGTTGACGCGCCGCCGCCGGGGGTACCCGGGACGGCATGAGCGCCGAGGTCGAACGCGCCGCGCACGCCTACTGTCCCCGCTGCCACCCGGACCCGCGCCCCGGGGACGTGATCACCGCGTTGTGCGGCGCCCGCCATGCGTACCACGGCCGCCGCGACCGGCCGGTGAACAGCTGCCCGGCCTGCGTGCGGCTCGCGTCGGCCAACGTCTACGCCTGCGGGCACCCCGGCGCCTGAAGGGGCATACCGGGCGGTTTCGGGTGTTCCGGAACCGCCCGGCGAACCGACCACCTACGCTGACCGGCATGAAGAGGGTGGGGATCGCCACGGCGACCGCGGCGGTCGCCGCGCTGGCGCTGGCACTCGTCCTCGGCCTGCTGGGCGGGACACCGACCGGCGCCGGGGACAACGGGGACGGTTACCGGTTGTTCTGCGGGCCGGGGCTCACGCCCGCCACGCCGAACCACAAAGCGAGCTGGCTGGGCGGGGTCGTGCTGGACTTCGGGCGGGGCACGCCGTGCCCGGACCCGCAGCCGTCCAGCGCCGGGGTGCTGTTCCACTCCGTCGCCGGCGGGGACGGGGCGTTCAGCCTGCTCAAGCTCGGGTGGCTGTACGTGCTGCTGGTCTTCCTGGTCACGCTGCTCGCGGCGTGGGCGGTGCAGGCGCGCGGCCCGCTGCGGCTGCTGTTCCTCGTCCCGCCGCTGGTGCCGCTGCTCGAACCGGCCTTCGCGCGGCTGTTCATCTCCACCTTCGCCGAGCCGGCCGGGCTGTTCGGCGCCTACACGCTGCTGCTCGGGGTCGCGGTGATCGCCGCGACCCGGGCCGGTGACGGCTTCGCGCGGCTGGCCGCGCTCCTCCTCGTCGCCGCCGGCGGGGTCGTGGGCGGGCTGGCGAAGATCGGGTTCCTGCCGCTGTTCGTGCTGGCCGTGCTCGTCTGCGCGGTCACCGCCGCCCGGCCGGGCCACGGCCGGTGGTGGACCGGCCGGATCGTCGGGCCGGCCCTGGCGATCCTGCTCGTGCTGGAGATCATCGCCCCGGTGCGGGCGAACCTCGCGTGGCAGGAGCGCAACTACGCCGACGTCAACGCCGTCAACGTCGTCTACACCCTCACCCTGGCCGAGCTGCCCGGCTCGGCGCCGCGGCTCGGCCTGCCCGAGTCCGCGCAGAGCAGCGCCGGGCACGCGTACTACCCGGAAGGCCCCGAGGCGCTCGCCGGTTCGGACGTGCTGCTGGAAGATCCCAGCACGGTCAAGCGCAAGGCGTGGGACCTGCTGCTGGAGCACCCGTTCGTGCTGGTCCACGCGATCGGCATCGGCCTGCAGGCGACGCTCGGCCGCAGCCTGCCGTACCTGCCGGACCAGCCGTGGACCCCGGTGAGCCGTCCCCCCGACGGCTCGGCCCCGGTCAGCGGTGACATGGGCGGCGACGCCACGACGTTCCAGCAGTGGCTCGACGGGATGGGCATCCCCTGGCTGCCGGCGCTGCTCGTGTTCCTCGGCCTGGCCGCCGCGGTGGTGGCGCTGGTGCGCCGCCAGCGGTCGACGACCCGCTACGGCGTCGTCGCCGGCGTGGCCGTGACGAGCGCGCTCGGCATCGCCGCGATGGCGGTGGTCGGCGACGGGTACTTCGAGATCGCCAAGCACCTGTGGCTGGCGGCGTACCTGCTCGACGTCACGGCGCTCTCCCTGTGCGTCATGGTGGCGCCGGTCGTGCTGCGGCGCGGCCGGGAGCTCTGGAATCGCCGCCGCGCGGGGACGACGGTGCCGCCGGCCCGGGAACCCGAGCCGGCGGCACCGGTCAGCTGACCGCCGTCACGAGGCCAGCGAGGACAGCGGCACCGCGAACACCGCGCGGCCGCAGACCTGGTCCTTCGCCGCGCAGTCGGCCGTCGACCACTCCGACTGCGACCACACCAGGCCCGTCGACCAGTCGTAGGTGAGCGCCTCCGGGTGGACCGCCCAGCAGGCCGTCGTCGACGTCGCACCGCAGGTGGCCGAGCTGCTCTTCGCCGTGGTCTGGGTCCAGAGCTGGCCGTTGATCGTGGCCGAGCTGTGGGCGACGTACCACTTGCCGTTGTTCGACAGCACGCCCTGCATGTTGCCCACCGAGCTGCGGAACGCCTCCGACGCGGTCGGAGTCAGCAGGTAGTCCGTGCCGGTCGGGTAGCGGTAGAGCCGGCCGTGCAGGCTCTGGTCGGAGAAGTACTCCGTCGTCACGATCGACGCCGGGGACGTGCTGCGGTCCAGCGACATCGAGGAGAAGCACGGCACGCCGGTGTCGGAGGACATGCTGCAGGTGCCGCCCGCGTAGGTGTAGTAGCCGATCTGCATCATCGCGTACTTGTAGGTGTAGGCGGCGTACCCGCCCGAGGTCTTGCCGATCGTGTTGCTGGTCGTGTCGGTCATCTGCAGGATGTGCTTGGTGCTGAAGACGCGGATGGCGGTCGAGGTGCTGCCTTCGGCCGTCACGTAGATCTTGTCGCCGTACCAGGCCATCCCGCCCATGTGGGCCTGCGCCGCGGAGAAGCTGCTGCCGGTGCTGTTGGGCACGGCCAGGTAGAACATCCGGTACGACGGCGACGCGGGGTCGTTGTAGTTGATCGCCTGGATCCGCGCGTCGTTGTAGCGGCCGAGCGCGTCGGTGCCGTGCCAGCCGGACAGGATGATCTTGTCCGCGCCCCACATCCCGTCGTCGTCGGCGTCGCCGGAGGTCGTGATGCCCTGCGGGCTCCACGTCGTCGTCCCGGCGCGGTCGGCATCCCAGCACATCGACTTCGCCGCCACCGGAGCCTTGGGCAGCGCGGCCTTTTCCGCGCTGGTGCACCCGGTCATGGCGTAGCTGGGGTCGTTGACGACGGTGTTGAGGCTGACGTTCGGCAGCGCGTTGTCCAAAGCGGTCAGCGCGGCGGCCGGCGTGGCGTGCCAGACCAGGTTCTGCTTGGCCGTGGTGGTCAGGGGATCGCTGTAGGCGGCGCTCGCCGTCCCGGGCAGCGCCAGTGCACCGGCCGCCACGGCCAGCGCGAGGAGGAGTACCTTCCGGATTCGCATGGGTGCCAGTACGCCAGTGGCGGATCCAAATCGCGTACACCGGCGTTGTACGGCTCTTGTACCGGCTATTCCTCGCGCAGGTGCGCCGGGCTCGCGGTGCGCCACAGCGCCGGCAGCGTCACCGCCGTCACCAGCAGCACCGCCGCGGCCGCGGTCGCGGTGAGGAGCCCGATCGTCGCCAGGTCGGCCACCATCGGGCGGTGCACCACCAGGGTGAGCAGCAGCCAGTCGAGGCCGAGCCCGGCGAGCACCGCGACGACCGCGGCGATCGCCACCGGGATCGCCAGCTGCCACAGCAGGGACCGGGCAAGCACCCCGCGGCCGACGCCGTTCGCCGTCAGCGCGGCGAGGGTGGACCGGCGTTCCCGCAGCTGTTCCCACGCCGCGATCAGCAGGCTGCCCGCGGCGAACAGCAGCACCAGGACCGACCCCACCGACAGCACCCGGGTGATCAGCGCGTAGGTGCCGTCGCGTTCGGTGCCCAGCGAGCTGACCACGCCGTTCCAGCCCACGAGGTTCCGCACCCGCTCGACCACGTCCGGTCCGGCGGCGGGGATCGTCGCCGTCGCGCTCAGCCCGACGCCGGTCGCCGTGGCCAGGGCCGCCGGCGTGACGAGCAGCGCCGCACCGTCCGCGGCGGCCGGGTGGTATCCCGCCACCGGAACCGTCCATTGTGGAGGATCCGAGCGGTCGGCGCCGTCGGACCAGAGCCGCTCCCCCGGTGCGGCGCGGCCTTGGCCGCCCGCGTAGACGTCGCCGTCGCGGCAATCCGCGACCGCGAGTTCGGCGCACGTCCCCACGACGAGCGAAACCAGCTCCCCCGCCGCGTTCTGCAGCAGGCCGCGGGTGGTCACCGGCACACCGCCCAGGCCGGGCAGCGCGCGCAGGCCGTCGGCGAACGCCCGCGCGTCGTCGAAGCCCGGGGCGAAGGCGGTCGCCAGCACGCGGACGTCCCCCCGGGGCGGCTGGTCGCTCTCGGCCCGGGCGTAGACCCCTTGCAGTGCAATGGATCCGGCCAGTACGACGGCGACGCCGCCGACCAGCCGCGCCGCCGTCGCGCTGTCCAGCTGGAGCCGGCGCACGGCCAGCAGCCAGGCCGGCGATCCGCCGCCGAGCAGGCCGGCGACCCGCTCGACCAGCCACGGCAGCAGCACGGGGACGGCCGCGAGGACGAGCACCACCCCCGCGATCACGAACGGATCCCTGGCGTCTTCGCCGGCCGGCCGGGCGAGCACCGAAACCCCGCCGGCCACCAGGGGCAGGAGGCGCCACCACAGCCTCCGGCGGACCCGCGTCCCGCGCCGCACGACGCCGAGGGGCTCGATGACGACCTTCCGCAGCGCGAAGACGGCCGCCGCGCACGCCAGGACGGGCAGCGCAAGCAGGACCGGGCCGCCGAGGCGCCAGTCCGGGACGACGTCGGCGGCGAAGATCCCGCCCCGGAACGCCGAGACGGCGATCTCCGGGACCAGCACGCGCACGAGCAGGAACAGCGCCGCCCCGGCGGCGAGCCCGGCGAACGCGCCGAGCAGCGCCTCGCCGGCGGCGATCCGGCGGACCTGGCCGCGGTCGGCGCCCACCAGCCGCACGGCGGCCAGCCGCCGGTCGCGGGCGGCCGCGGCCAGCCGGGTGCTCGCGACGACGAAGACGAACACCGGCACCAGGCACGTCGTCGCCCCGAGCACGACCAGCAGGACCTCCAGGGGGTCGAGGCCGCGCCGGACCGGTTCGCCGCCGAACCCGCCGACCGGGCGGGCCGGCGGCTGCCCGGCGACGTCGCCGGCGCCGACGTAGAAGTACAGCTCGTTCGGCCCGGTCAGCCCGGCGTCGCCGATCGTGCCGATGACCCGCTGTGAGAACCGCGGGCGCAGCAGCTCCCCCTCCGGGGACCGCAGAAGCGCCGCGAGCGCCGGGGAAAGCACCGCCTCGCCGGGGCCCGGCAGCCGGTCGACGCCGGGGGCGACGGGCAGGCGTGGCCCGGTCGGCTGCACGAGGTAGCCCTGCAGGGCGCGGCCGCGGAACTCGTCGGTGCGCGCGGCCGCGAACACCGGATCGACGCCGCCGACGGCCTCGGCGGCGGGCATGCGGGCGGCCGAGCGGTCGGCGCGCGCGGCCAGCATGTGCGGCAGCGACGTCGCGCTGAGCAGGACGACGACCCCGAGCCCGACGCCGGTGGCGGTCAGGGCCAGGCGCGCCCACGCGGTCCGCGCGCCACCGCCGCCGAGGGCCAGGCGCAGCCCGAGCGCCAGGTCGGCGGCCCAGCGCGGGCTCACCGGGTCACCTCGAGCTGCCGGGTCCGGCCGTCGCGCACGACGACCTCGCGGTCGGAGTAGGCCGCGACGCGCGGTTCGTGCGTCACCAGGACGACCGCCGCGTCGCGGTCGCGGGCGGCCGTCGTCAGCAGCTGCATCACCTGCTCGCCGTTGAGGGAGTCCAGTGCACCGGTCGGCTCGTCGGCGAAGATCACGCGCGGCGCGGTGACCAGCGCCCGGGCCACCGCCACCCGCTGTCCCTGCCCGCCGGACACCTCCCCCGGCCGCTTCCGCTCGATGGCGGTGAGGTCGAGTTCGGCCAGCACCTCCCGGGCCCGGCGGGCGGCGACGCGGCCGCGCACGCCGTTCAACCGCAGCGGCAGCGCCACGTTCTCCAGGCAGGTGAGCTCCGGGACCAGCCTGCCGAACTGGAAGACGAACCCGAATTCGGTGCGGCGCAACGCCGAGCGCGCCCGGTCGGACAGCGTGGCCAGGTCCGCGCCCAGGTAGCGGACGGTGCCGTCGTCCGGCCGGACGATCCCGGCCAGGCAGTGCAGCAGGGTCGACTTGCCCGCCCCGGACGGGCCCATCAGCGCCACCACCTCCCCCGCGCGCACCCGCAGGTCCGCGCCCGCGAGCGCCTCGGTCGGCCCGTACGCCTTCCGGACGCCGGCCGCCTCCAGCAGGACGTCGCCGCTCACGCGATCTCCTCCGCCAGCCGGCCGAGCCGGGCCGCGGTCAGTTCCAGCCACCGCAGGTCGGCTTCGAGGTGGAACAGCGCGTGGTCGCAGATCAGCTGGTCGACGAGGTCGCCCCCGGTCTTGCGGCGGGTCAGCTCGCGCATCGCGTCGAGGTGGGCGGCCCGCTGGACGTCGAGGACGTCGGCGGCGGGCCGCCCGGACAGCAGCGCGAGCACGACCTTCGTGTACAGCGTGTTCTGCAGGTAGGCGTCGGGCTTCTCCGGCGTCGCCAGCCAGCTGCCGACGTCGGCGACCCCGGCTTCGGTGATCGCGTACCGCTTCCGCTCGGGGCCGCCGTCAACCTCGACGCCGTCGGCCTCGACGAGGCCCTGCTTCAGGAGCCGGGCCAGCGTCGAATAGACCTGGCCGTAGTGCACGCGGCGGTCGTGCCCGAAGCGGTCGTCGTAGGCCCGTTTCAGGTCGTAGCCGTGCCGGGGGCCGTTCTCCAGCAACCCGAGCAGGGTGAGTCCGATCGACATGCCGACGACTGTACACCGTGTGTATAGCCGGAGTGCATAGTGATCATCACTCCGGCAAAGCCGCAGCCAGGACGGCCCGCAGCGGCGTCGCCGGCCGTCCCAGCAGCTCCTCCAGACCCGCGCCCGTGGTGGCGAATTCGCCGCGGCGGGCCGCCCGGAACATCCCCAGCAGCAGCTCCGCACGAGCCGCCGGCACGCCGTGGCCGGTCAGGCCGGCCACCCAGTCCTCGTCGTCGGCGACGACGCGCCGGATCGGCCAGCCGGCGAGCTCGCCGAGCAGGGTGGCGACGTCCTCGAGGTCGAGGGCGACCGGTGCGGTGAGCGGCGGAGTCGGGCCGTCGAACCGGCCCTCGTCGGCCAGGATGATCGCCGCCGCTTCGGCGAGGTCGTCGTGCGCCGTCCACGAGACCGGCCCGTCGGCCGGTGCGACCAGCTCGCCGGTCCGCAGCGCGTCACCCAGCAGCAGGGGCACCGTGCTCGCGTAGAAACCGTTGCGCAGCGCGGTGAACGGCGCGCCCGCGAGCCGCCCCTCGGTGGCGGCGTGGTCGACCATGGGAGCGAACCGCGAATCCGCGCCCGCCCCCTGGTGGCTGGTGTACAGGACGCGCTTGACCCCCGCCTGGCGCGCGGCTTCGATCGCCGCGGCGTGGTGCGCCACCGCCGCGTCGCCGGCTTCGTTCGTCGAGACGAGGAGGACCTGCGCCGCCCCCTCGAACGCCTCAGCGAGCGAGCCCGGATCGGCGAAGTCGCCGCGTCGCACGCGGACGCCACGCCCCGACAGCCCGGCCGCCCGGGCGGGATCGCGGACGCTGACCCCGATTTCCGCCGCCGGAACCCGCTCCAGCAGCCGGTCGACGATCCGGGACCCGAGCTGCCCGGTGGCGCCGGTGATGACGATCATGGTGCACCCTCTCCGTTGTTCACGCTGATAACAACGACGGTATCATCATCGATACCGAGAGAGCGTTATCGGTGGAAGTTCAGGTGGCTCGCAGGACCGCGGCGCCGTTCACCCGGTCCGCGGCGAGGTCGGCCAAGGCCCGGTCCGCCGCGTCCAAGGCATAGGGCACGGTGCTCACGGCCAGGCGGTGCCGCCCGGCGAAGGCCAGGAACTCCCGCGCGTCGGCGCGCGTGTTCGCGGTGACGCTGCGTACCTGCCGCTCCTGGAACAGGTGCCGCTGGTAGTTCAACGGCGGCACGTCCGACAGGTGGATGCCGGCGACGGCCAGCGTTCCGCCGCGGTCCAGGGCGGCCAGCGCGGGGAGCACCAGCTCGCCCACCGGCGCGAACAGGATCGCCGAGTCCAGCGGTTCGGGAGGCGGTGAAGCCGCGTCGGCCGCCGACGCCGCGCCGAGGGCCATGGCCAGTTCACGGGCTTCGGCGCTGCGCGTCATGACGTGCACCGTGGCCCCGCGCGCGATCGCCACCTGCGCCGTCAGGTGCGCGCTCCCGCCGAACCCGTAGATACCCAGCCGGCCGCCGTCCGGCAGGTCCGCCCGGGCGAGCGCGTGGTAGCCGATCAGCCCGGCGCACAGCAGCGGGGCCAGCTCGTCGTCGGAGTAGCCGCCCGGCAGCGGCAGCGCGTACGCCGCCGGGACGACCGCGTACTCCGCATACCCGCCGTCGGCGTCCCAGCCGGTGTAACGCGAGTCCGGGCACAGGTTCTCCCGCCCGCGCCGGCAGTACCGGCACGCACCGCACGTCCCGCGCAGCCACGCGATCCCGACCCGGTCACCGGCCCCGAACCCGGAGACGCCGGCACCGAGGCCGGCGACCTCGCCGACGACCTCGTGCCCGGGGGTCACGCCCGGCCGGTGCACCGGCAGGTCGCCCTCGGCGACGTGCAGGTCCGTCCGGCAGACCCCGCACACCAGGACCCGCACCAGCAGCTCTCCCGCGCCGGGCCGCGGCACCGGCGTGCGCACCAGCTCCACCGGCTTCGACGGCATCGGGCCCGGCCGCGTGACGCGCCAGGCGGGCATAGTCGTCGGCGCGGCCACGGTAAACCTCCTCGTTCGGCGGATGCGTCCCCAGCATGGCCGTACCGCCGCGGCCACGCGAACGGCGGTGAGTCATTTCCGGCCCGCACCGGTTACGCGGTTCGGGGACATTCTTGGCTGCGACGTAACAACTATCGGACTTCCGGCGCCATAGGGGACGGCGTTCGCGCCGGTCCGGTCCCCGCCGTACGAGGAGTTCGTGATGGGTTCTCGTCGTTTCCTGGTTCCGCGAAGATCGCGAAGATCGAGACGCGCACTGGCGGCGGGGGTGATCGTGCCCCTGGCCGGTGCCCTCGCGGTGGCGGTCGCCGCCGCGGCTCCCGCGGCCGCCGTGCCCGCCGGGTTCACCGACACGGTGGCGATCGGCGGCCTCACCTCGCCGACCGCCGCCGCGTTCGCCCCCGACGGGCGCGTGTTCGTCGCCGAGAAGAGCGGCCTGGTCAAGGTGTTCGACTCCCTCGCCAACCCGACGGCGACGGTGTTCGCCGACCTCCGCACCCCGACGCAGGACTTCTGGGACCGCGGGCTGCTCGGGCTGGCGGTCGACCCGGCCTTCCCCGCGCGGCCGTACGTCTACGTGTCCTACACCCTCGACGCCGAGCCGGGCGGGACCGCGCCGCGGTGGGGCGACACCTGCCCCACCCCGCCGGGCGCGACCGACCAGGGCTGCGTCGTGACCGGCCGCGTCTCCCGGCTGACAATGGGCCCGGCCGGCACCGCCGTCAGCGAAAAACCGCTGGTCACCGGCTGGTGCCAGCAGTTCCCCAGCCACTCGATCGGCGCGCTGGCCTTCGGTCCGGACGGCGCCCTGTACGCCGGCGGCGGGGACGGCGCCAGCTTCAACTTCGCCGACTACGGCCAGGTCGGCAACCCCTGCGCCGACCCGCCGTCGCCCGCCGGCACGAACCTCACCCCGCCGGCGGCCGAAGGCGGGGCGCTGCGCTCGCAGTCGCCGCGGCGCGCGGCCGGGCAGCCGGTGCTGCTCAACGGCGCGCTCCTGCGCATCGACCCGGACACCGGGGACGGGCTGCCCGGCAACCCGTTCGCGAGCAGCGCCGACGCCAACGCCCGGCGCGTCATCGCCTACGGCTCCCGCAACCAGTTCCGGTTCGGGTTCCGGCCCGGGACCGGCGAGTTGTGGGCCGGCGACGTCGGCTGGAACACCTGGGAGGAGATCAACCGGGTGGCCGATGCCGGTGACGGCGTCGCCGAGAACTTCGGCTGGCCCTGCTTCGAAGGCAACGCCCGCCAGGCGGGCTACGACGGCGCGAACCTCGACCGGTGCGAGTCGCTGTACTCGGCCGGCGGGCAGACCGCGCCCTACTACACCTACAACCACAGCGCCAAGGTCGTGGCGACCGACCCGTGTCCCACCGGCGGCTCCTCGATCAGCGGCATCGCCTTCGAATCCGGCAGCAGCTACCCGGCCGAGTACGCCGGCGCGCTGTTCTTCGCCGATTCCTCCCGCGGCTGCATCTGGGCGATGCAGACGGTGGGCGGCCAGCCGAGCCCGAGCCGCCTGGTGCCCTTCGTGACCGGCGTCAGCACGCCGGTGCAGGTGCTCACCGGCCCCGGCGGTGACCTGTTCTACGTTGCGCTGGGCAGCGGCGAACTGCGCCGGGTGAGCTACGCCGGCGGCACGAACCGGCCGCCGGTCGCCGCGGCCACCGCGACGCCGTCGAGCGGCCCGGCGCCGCTGACCGTGCAGTTCGACGGCACCGGCTCCACCGACCCGGACGCCGGCGACACGCTGTCCTACGCGTGGGACCTCGACGCGGACGGCGCCTACGACGACTCGGCAGACCCGCGGCCCACGTGGACTTACACCACCGCGGCGGCGGTCGACGCCGGGCTGCGCGTGACCGACTCCCACGGCGCGACGGCGGCCACGACCGTCCGGGTCACCGTCGGGACACCGGCCGGGCTCGACCCGGTGCCGGTCATCGACACCCCGAGCCCGGCGCTGACCTGGTCGGTCGGGCAGCCGGTGGCCTTCTCGGGCCGCGCGGTCGACGCCCAGGACGGCGACCTGCCGCCGTCGGCGCTGTCCTGGCGGCTGGCCATCCGGCACTGTGCGGCCAACGGGACCTGCCACACCCACAACGTCCAGGACGTCCCGGGTGCCGCCGCCGGATCGTTCGTCGCACCGGACCACGAGTACCCGTCGTACCTGCAGCTGACGCTGACCGCGACCGACTCGACGGGCCGCACCGGGTCCAAGACGATCGACCTGCAGCCGAAGACGGTGACGCTGAACTTCACGTCGAACCCCGGCCAGGCCACGCTCACCGTCGGTGGGACCCAACAGCGCACGCCGTTCGCCAGGACGGTGATCGCCGGATCGGTCAACTCGATCAGCGCGGACAGCCCGCAGAACCTGCCCCCGCTGAACCTGAAGTACGCCTTCACCAGCTGGGCGCACGGCGGGGCGCGGACGCAGAACGTCGTCGCCCCGGCGACGGGTGCCACCTACCAGGCGAACTACCGGCTCTGCTGGCTGCTGCAGCCCTGCTGAGCGGGATGACCCGGCGCCCGTGCGGCGCCGGGTCACTCCCCGGGGTTCTTCGTCTTTTCGGCCTTTTTCGACGCTTTCGACGATTCTTTCGCCGCCTTGGACGACTCCTTGGCCGCCTGTTTGGACGACTTCGCGGCCGGGTCGTTCCCGAGGCCGTTCCCGTTGTTCCCGTTGCCGTTGTTGCCGTTCCCGTTGCCGTTGTTGCCGTTCCCGTTGCCGTTGTTGCCGTTCCCGTTGCCGTTGTTTCCGTTGCCGTTTCCGGTTCCCGCCGACGATTCCCCGGCACCCGGGGTCCCCGTCGATCCGTCCGCCGGCTGGGCCCCGGTCGGTTCCACGCCCGGGGGCACCGAGGTGGTCACCGCGGCGCCGGAAGCCGGCGCGACGCCGCCCGGCGGCACCCCGGCGCGGGAGCCGTCCTGCGGCCCGCTGCGCCCGGGCTGGCTCGTCGTGCCGTCGCTGCCGGGAAGCGACGGCGAAGGCGCATCGCTGGAGGTGCTCGCGCCGATCGTCACCGTCGTGACCAGCGCCGCGCCCGCAGCGGCCACCTTCGCCGCCGTGGCCCACGACAGCGCCGACGCGCTCGTGCCGGTGGCTCCGGCCGCGGCGCCGGACGACGCCAGCGACCCGGTGGCCGACAACCACTGCGAGACGATCGGGACGCCCAGGATGAGCGGGGCCATCGCGGCCGGCAGCTCCGAGTTGAGCTGCCGGAGCCCGGCGGCCAGCTCCCGGCAGTCCGCACAGCGCTCCAGGTGGGCTGCGACCCGGTGCGCCTTGTGGTCGGAGATCCCGTCCCGCACGAACTTGGCCAGCTGGCCGGAGACGACCCGGCAGTTCCGCCGCCGCGCGGCGGGGACGTGCTGGTCCAGGTATGCCTGCCGCAGGCCCTCGCGGGCGCGGTAGGCCAGCGCGGCGACCCCGTTCGGCGTCATCCCGAGGTCCTCGGCGATCCGCGCGGGCGGATCGCCGTCGATCTCGGTCCGCCAGAGCACCGTCCGCCAGCGCTCGGGCAGGCTCGCGAACGCGTCCGCGGCGACGGTGGCGTGCAGCCGGCTGCCCACCGGCTCGTCGCTGCCCGCCCCCGGCAGGACGTCCGGCACCTCGGCCACCAGCGAGACGGCCGAGTCGCGCCGCCGCCAGCTGATCATCGTGTTCCGGATGGTCGTCAGCAGGTACGGGCGGAAATCCTCGTCCGGGCCCTCGCCGTTGCGCAGAATCCGCAGTACGCGGGTGAACCCTTCGGCGATCAGGTCTTCGCGCTCCGCCTGGTCGGCCGCGATCGCGGCCGCCACCCGGCGGGCGGCGACGAGGTGCCGGTCGTAGAGCTCGCCGTAGGCCGCGATGTCCCCACCGCGGACCGCCGCGATCAAGGCCGCGTCGCTCGGGGCGTCCGTCGTGCCGGCCGCCGCCGGCGCCACTTCGGTCACCACACCCCTCTCGCCGTGCGCATGCACGTGCAGAACGTCCGGAGATAGTCGCGCAACGAGTGACACCTGCGCAAGGTTGCGGCGCCGAAAGGACTTTCGGAGTTTTTTCCGGCCGCGCGCAGCCGGGGCGTGGACTTGTCACTTCCCTGAGCGTTCCCCGCCCGGTTCCGCCCGGTTCGCCGGGCCCGCATTGCCCGGGACCGTACCGGCGAGTAGAAGACGAAGGCGGTGGCCACGCGGTCACCGCCTTACTGTCCGATGTGGACGGTGCAGAGCCCGGAGCCGCTCGGCTGCCGTCCACCACCAGAAGGGTTTCCCCATGCGCAGAGCCCTGCTCGTGCTGCTGACCGTGCTCCTGCTACCACTGGCAACGACCGCCACCGCCCAAGCCGCCCCCGCCGCGGCGCCGGCGGTCACGGCGGTGCCCGCGGACGCCGGCCGGGGCTGGCCGGTCAGCGGCGCCCGAGGCGTCCTCGACCTCGCCGCCCGCGGGTACGTCGAGGAGGAGTACCTGCTGTCCGGCCAGGCCGACACGTTCGACCAGGCAGGACTGTGGACCGACGACGGCCGCTGGGCCACCCGCGTGGCCACCACCGGCAACCCGTACACCACCCGGCTGGTCGTGGTGCGGCCGCGCGACCCCGCCCGGTTCACCGGCACGGTCGTGGTCGAATGGCTCAACGTCAGCTTCGGCGTCGACATCCCGGTGGACTTCTCCCAGTCCTACGAGCACTTCATCCGCGAGGGCTACGCCTACGTCGGCGTGACGACCCAGAAAGCCGGTGCCGACAAGCTCAAGAGCCTCGACCCGGCACGCTACGGCGCCGTGAACCTGAGCGGGGATGCGCTTTCCTACGACGTTTTCTCCCAGGCGGCGCAGGCGGTACGGGCGAATCCGCAGCTCCTGGGCGGCCGGCCGCCGGCGGTCGTCCTCGGCACCGGGCACTCGCAG
Source organism: Amycolatopsis vancoresmycina (assembly GCF_000716785.1). GTDB lineage: Bacteria > Actinomycetota > Actinomycetes > Mycobacteriales > Pseudonocardiaceae > Amycolatopsis > Amycolatopsis vancoresmycina. The sequence goes on along the minus strand of NZ_JNYY01000001.1, from coordinate 10,521 downwards.
TCGGCGCTGCGGCTGACCACCTTCGCCAACGCGGTCCAGCCGGTGCGCCGGGCCTACGACGGCTTCCTGATCCACGGCCGGGCGGCACTGGCGGCACCGATCGGCGACGGCGTCGTCGGGCCGCTGTCGGCCCGGATCCGGACCGACCTCGGCGTCCCGGTGTTCGTCCTGCAGTCGGAGACCGACGTCATCGCGTCGGCCTCGGTCCGGCAGGACACCGCGCGGGTGCGCACCTGGGAGGTGGCCGGCACCGCGCACGCCGACCGGTACGGGCTGGACCTGTACAACGCGGCCAACGCCCGTGACCGGTCCATCAACGACGGTGCCCCGACCACGTGCGACCAGCCGGTCAACAGCATGACGTTCCGGTACGCGGAGAACGCGGCGTTCCGCCACCTGGACCGCTGGGCACGCGGCGGCGCGGCCCCGCCGACGGCGACGCCGATCTCGATGCTGCTCAACCTCGTCATCCTGCGCGACGGCGACCGGAACGCCCTCGGCGGCGTCCGGCTGCCCGACTTCGACGTCCCGGTGGCCTCCTACGCCCCCAACAACAGCGGCGGCAACGTGCCGGGCGCGTGCCTGCTGCTGGGCACGACCACGCCGCTGACCCCGGAGCGGATCCGGCAGCGGTACCCGGACCACGCGGCGTACGTGGCCGCGTTCACCGCGGCGGCGGACCGCGCCCTGCGGGCGGGTTACCTGCTGCAACCGGACCGCGACGAGGCCGTGGCCCGCGCCCAGGCCGCGCCGGTGCCCTGACCGCGATCGTCCACAAAGGAGTCCAGCGGCCCGTCCCCCGGCGGGCCGCTGGAACCCGTTCCACCCGTCCCGCGAGCTGACAAAACCGCTCCGGCCCGCGTATGGTGTCGAAAACAGTAACGTGTTCTAGTTTGACGCCGTGGAAGGACCGGGATGGACGAGCAGGCGATGCGGTACCCCAACCACCTCGGCCACCTGGTGGTTTCCGCGCTGAAGCGGCACCGGGACAAACCGGTCATGGTGCTGGGCGACACCACGATGACCGGGGGCCGGACCGCCGAGCAGGTCAGCCAGTACGCGCAGGCGTTCGAGGCCCTCGGGGCCGGCACCGGCGCGCCGGTCGCGCTGCTGTCGCTCAACCGCCCGGAAGTCCTGCTCATCATCGCCGCCGGTCAGCTGCAGGGCTCGCGGCGCACGGCGCTGCACCCGCTGGGTTCGCTCGACGACCACGCCTACATCCTCGCCGACGCCGGCATCACCACGCTGATCATCGACCCGGTGCCCGCCTTCGTCGACCGCGCGCTCGGCCTCCTGGACAAGGTCCCCGGCCTGACCCAGGTGCTCACCATCGGCCCGGTGCCGGAACCGCTGGCCCACGTCGGACACGACCTGACGGCGACCGCCGCGACGTTCGAGCCGCGGCCCCTGGTGCCGGCCGTGCTGCCGCCGGACCAGGTCGTCTCGATCACCTACACCGGCGGGACGACCGGCAAGCCGAAGGGCGTCATGGGCACCGCGCAGGCGATGACCACGATGACGCAGATCCAGCTGGCCGAATGGGAGTGGCCGGAGGCGCCGAAGTTCCTCATCTGCACGCCCCTTTCGCACGCCGGGGCGGCGTTCTTCGCGCCGACCCTGCTCAAGGGCGGCTCCCTGGTCGTGGTGCCGAAGTTCGACCCCGGCGAGATCCTGCGGATCGTCGAAGAGCAGCGGATCACCGCGACCATGCTCGTGCCCACCATGCTCTACGCGCTGCTGGACCACCCGGACTCGCGCACCCGCGACCTGTCGTCGCTGCAGACGGTGTACTACGGGGCCGCGTCGATCAACCCGGTCCGGCTGCGCGAGGCGATCGACCGGTTCGGGCCGATCTTCGCCCAGTACTACGGCCAGTCCGAGGCCCCGATGGCGATCAGCTACCTGGCCAAGGGCGACCACGACGACGCCCGGCTGGCGTCCTGCGGCCGCCCGTCGGCCTTCCTGCGCACCGCCCTGCTCGGCGCGGACGGGACCCCGGTGGCCCCGGGCGAGCCGGGCGAGATCTGCGTGGCCGGCCCGCTGCTCGCGGGCGGGTACTGGAACCTGCCGGAGGTGACGGCCGAGACGTTCCGCGACGGCTGGCTGCACACCGGCGACGTCGCCCGCGAGGACGAGGACGGCTTCTGGTTCATCGTCGACCGGGTCAAGGACATGATCGTCACCGGCGGGTTCAACGTGTTCCCCCGCGAGGTGGAGGACGTCGTGGCCGAGCACCCGGCGGTCGCGCAGGTGGGCGTGATCGGCACACCGGACGACAAGTGGGGCGAGGCGGTGACCGCGGTCGTGGTGCTGCGGGCGGACGCGGACGGCGACGTAGAGCGGCTCACCGCCGAAATCCAGGCGGCGGTGCGGGAGCGCAAGGGCCCGGTGCACGTGCCCAAACAGGTGATCGTGGCCGGTTCCCTGCCCATGACGGGGCTGGGGAAGCCGGACAAGAAGGCCCTGCGCGCCCAGTACGCGCGGCACGGGGCCGCCGTGTAGGGCGTTATACGACGGCTGAGCCGTTCGAGCGAACCGGCCTGCGGTGTCACGTTCCGGCGCGCCATCTTGTCCCTGGGGTGTGCAGCCGTCCCGGGGCCACCGGGCGGCGCCGAGCGGAAGGAGCGGACATGGTGGTCGTCGTCATCGGCGGGACCGGTCTGATCGGCAGGAACCTCGTGACCCGGCTGGCCGCGCAGGGCCACGACGCGGTGCCCGCCGCGCCCAGCACCGGGGTGAACACCTTGACCGGCGAAGGGCTGAAGGAGGTGTTGCAGGGCGCGGACGTGGTGGTGGACGTCTCGAACTCGCCGTCGTTCGCCGACGACGACGTCATGGCGTTCTTCCGGACCTCGACCACCACCCTCGCCGGTGCGGCCGCGGAAGCGGGGATCGGGCACTACGTCGCCTTGTCGGTGGTCGGCACGGACCGGCAGCCGGGTGTCGGGTACTTCCGGGCGAAGGTCGCGCAGGAGGAGCTGATCGCCCGGTCCGGGCTGCCGTTCTCGATCGTGCGCGCGACGCAGTTCTTCGAGTTCGCCGGCGGGATCGCGGACGGTTCGACGGCCGACGGCGTCGTGCGGCTGCCGGGGGCGGGCGTGCAGCCGATGGCGGCCGCCGACGTGGCCGCGGCGGTCGGCCGGGCCGCCACCGGAGCCCCGGCAGGCGGTGTCACCGAGGTGGCAGGCCCCGAGGTCTTCGGACTGGACGAGTGGGTGCGCACGGTGCTGACCGCGCGCTCGGACCCGCGGCCGGTGGTCACCGACCCGCAGGCGCCGTACTTCGGTGCGGTGCCGGGGCCGGAAGACCTCCTGCCGGGGCCGGGCGCGCAACTCGCCGAGACCACGCTCGCCGAGTGGCTCGCCCGGCCGTGACAGCTACGTGCCGTCGTGGTCGGGGCCGGCGTTGAGGACGATGCAGCCGGCGTAGCCGTCGCGCGCCCGGGTCACCTTCAGCAGCATGCCCGTCGAAGTAGCACGGCCCCTGCGTGGTGGACGCGGTGAGGGTGCAGGTCCGCGCGCCGGTTCGCGGTCGTGGTGGGTAATGGCCGGTTGACTTCCGCCTGACCGGGCCTTGGGTCAGCGTGGTGAGCACAGCTGTGGCAGGGCTAATGCAGAGCTGTGCGTCATCGAGCGGTCACCGAAGGCGAACCGGTACGCTCACGGAGTCATACTCAACAAAGTGACTATGCGAGGTGCCCGTGAGCAGCTTCCGCAAGGCCGTCGAGGCCCGCGATCCCGAGGCCATGGCGGCGGCGCTGGCCGAGAACGTCGTGTTCCGCAGCCCGGTGGCGTTCCGGCCGTACCCGGGCAAGGCGATCACGGCCGCGATCCTGCGCGGCGTGCTGCGCGTGTTCGAGGACTTCCGTTATGTGCGCGAGCTGACCGGCGGCGAGGGGCGGGACCACGCGCTCGTCTTCGAGGCCCGGATCGGGGACGTGCGCGTCGAAGGCTGCGACTTCCTGCACCTCGACGACGACGGCCTGATCGACGAGTTCACCGTGATGGTCCGCCCGCTCTCGGCGGCGCAGGCGCTGTCGGAGGCGATGGCGGCGCAGTTCCCGCAGATCCAGCGCGAAGCACTCAACTAGTTGAGTATGGCACTCCGGCACGCGCTGATGGCGGCCTTGCTCGAAGGCGAGGCATCGGGTTACGACCTGGCGAAGGGGTTCGACGCCTCGGTGGCGAACTTCTGGGCGGCAACCCCCCAGCAGCTCTACCGGGAACTCGACCGCATGGCGGCCGACGGCCTGGTGCACGCCCGGGTGGTCCACCAGCAGCACCGCCCGGACAAGCGCCTGTTCGCGCTGTCGGAGGCCGGCCGCCGGGCACTGCACGAGTTCACGGCCCGGCCACCCCGCCCGGGCGTGATCCGCGACGAGCTGCTCGTCCAGGTGCAGGCGCTGGACATGGGCGACGAGCGGGCGGTCCGGAGCGCGCTGGCGGAGCGGATGGCCCGGGCGGAGACCAAGATCGCCGCGTACGAGCGGCTCCGCGCCCGCCTGCTGGACGGCCGGTTCGAAGACGACTACCTCGCCGAGGCCGAGCGCGTCGGCCCGTACCTGACGCTGATGCGCGGGCTGTCGTTCGAGCGGGAGAACCTGCGGTGGTGCGAGCAGTCGCTGAAGGTGCTCGACCGCCGGGCGGCGCGGTAGCGGGCCGCGGTTGTACGGCCCTTGTACGGCCGTGGCCGACGATGGTTCGCATGTCATTGCACCGTCTAGCCCAGGCCGCGCTGGCCGCCGGCCTGCTCGCGGGTCTGGTGGCCGCGCCGGCCGCCGCGGCCACCGCCGCGGCCGCGCCTTCCACCCTGCCTGCCGACCAATACACCCTGTCCGCCAGCTACACCCAGTTCGACTCCGTCAACAGCGCGCTGGTCTCGACGCTGGGGACCGCGGCCGTCCACACCGTGATGGACAACGCGAACCACGACCGCACCGCCCTGCCGTCCTCCTTCTCCGTCGCCGGGCTCTCGACCGGGTTCCGGTTCGACAGCGGCGACAACTCCGACTGCACCAACTACCCGCAGGGCATCACCACCAGCCGCGACGCCGTGGGGACCGCGAACGGCGGGAACTACGACGGGCACCAGCTCGTCGCCGTCAGCTGGTACACCAAGGACGGCTGTGACGGCGGCCAGTCGCGCAGCCGGATCACCCTCGTCGACTGGGATGCCGACTACCCGAACGCCTACCGGAAGATCCTGCTGGTCGAGCCTACCGGGACCGCGGCGGCGCCGGACTTCAAGGACATCCCGATCCACGCCGGTGGCATGTCCTGGTACGGCGACTACCTCTACGTCGCCGACACCGGGAAGGGCATGCGCGTGTTCGACATGCGCAAGATCCTCAAGACCGACAGCGGCGGCACGGCCGACCAGATCGGCCACCAGAGCGGCAGCACCTACTACGCCCACAACTACGCCTACGTCCTGCCGCAGGTCGGCACGATCACCTCGAAGACGACGTCGGGCACGAACCTCGCGTGGTCGTCGATCTCCCTCGACCGGGTCAGCAAGTCGATCGTGATGACCGAGTACACCTGCTCCTCCGGCTGCACGGACTACCCGAACCGGGCGCCGCGGGCGATCCGCTACCCGTTCGCCGCCTCCGGGACCTTCGCCGCGACGACGACGGCGAGCCAGGCGCTGCAGCTGCCCTGGTACAAGCTCAACGGCGTCGCCTCGCACAACGGCCGCTGGTGGTTCAACTCCTCCGGTTCGAAGCAGCTCTACTACTGGAAGCCGGCGGCCGCCGCGCAGACCTTCGCCTGGGTAGGCAGCGGCGAAAGCCTTTCCTACTGGGAGGACGACACCGCCGCCGACCTGCTGTGGTCGCTGCAGGAAGGCGCGGGCAACCGCAACGTCTTCGCGGTCACCCAGGCCACCTACGGCGGTGGCTGAGCCCGCCTGATCACCCACGGCCCGCCCGGGACAGCTCCCGGGCGGGCTTTTTCGTGACCCCGTCAGGGTGTGGTTGCGGCGGCGCACCGCTGCCCATACTGGCTTCATGGAGGCCAGACGACGACTCGGCGAGTTCCTCCGGACCCGCCGTTCCCACCTAAGACCCGAGGACGTCGGCCTCGGCACCCACGGCGACCGGCGCCGGGTGCCCGGGCTGCGCCGCGAAGAGCTCGCCCGGCTCGCCGGGGTGAGCGCGCCCTACTACTCGAGGCTCGAACAGGGCCAGGCGGCGAATGCTTCGCCGGAGGTACTGGACGCCCTCGCCCGGGCCCTCCGGCTCGACGACACCGAACGACGGCACCTGCACGAGCTGGCCGCCGGCGCCCGGCGGCCGGTCACGCGCCGCCGCCCGCCGCCGGAACGCGTCACGCCCGCCGTCCGGCAGCTCCTGGCCGCACTCGGCGACGTGCCGGTGGTCGTGCTCGGCCGGTACCGCGACGTCCTGGCCTGGAACACCGCCGGCCACGCGCTGTTCGCCGGGCACCTGGCCCCGGACGCGCCCGAACGGACTGGACAGCGCCCGAACCTGGCGCGGCTGGTGTTCCTCGACCCGCACACCCGTGAGCTGTACGCCGACTGGCCGGCCAAGGCCCGCGCGGTCGTGGCGACGCTGCGGATGGCGTCCGGACGCCACCCCGACGATCCCGGCCTGGCCACCCTCGTCGGGGAACTTTCCCTGCACAGCACGGAGTTCGCGGCCTGGTGGGCGGACCAGCGCGTCAAGGCGGGCGGCGATGCGGTCTACGAGATGCGCCACCCCTTGGTGGGCGCGATGACCGTCACGCACCAGGCACTGCTGACCGAGGACGACCAGCACGTCGTCGTCGCGACCACCGAACCCGGCTCCGCGTCGCACGCGGCGATGACCCTGCTGACCCACACCACCGCCACCGCGCGCCGGGAATCGCCCGCGCGCGGCTGAAAACGCTTTCCCCACGAGGCACCCCCAGCGGATGCCTGGCTCGAACGCGCCCGGAAAACCCCGCAGAGAAGGAAAAATGACGGAAATCAAGCTCGGGGACGTCACCGTCACCCGCATCGAAGAGCAGCACGGCCCGATCATGCCGGCCCGGGACTTCTTCCCGGACCTGCCGGAACGGGCGTGGCAGGAGCACCGCCACGAGCTGGTACCCGACCACCTCACCGCGGACGACCTCGTGCTGTCGTCGATGCAGACCTGGCTGCTGCGCAGCGAAGGCCGCACGATCCTGATCGACACCGCCGTGGGCAACGACAAGCACCGCCCGGCGGTCCCCGCCTGGGACCACCTCCGGCTGGACTACCTGGACCGGCTGCGCGAAGCCGGTGTCCGCACCGAGGACGTCGACCTGGTCGTGCACACCCACCTGCACCTCGACCACATCGGGTGGAACACCCGCCTGGCCGGCGGCACCTGGGTGCCGACGTTCCCCAACGCCACGCACCTCATGCCCCGCGCGGACTTCGAGCACTGGGACCCGGCCCGCAACCCGGCCGTCTCCGGCGGCGTGAACGCGCACGCCTTCGAAGACAGCATCCAGCCGGTGTACGAGGCGGGCCAGGTGGTGCTGTGGGAGGACGCCCACCCGATCGACGCGAACCTCTGGCTGGAGGCCGCGCCGGGCCACACCCCCGGCTCCAGCGTGGTGAAACTGGCCTCCGGCGGCGACCGCGCCCTGTTCGCCGGCGACATCCTGCACACGCCCCTGCAGCTCGCCGAGCCCGGGCACAACAGCTGCTTCTGCGAAGACCCGGTCCAGGCCCGAGCCACCCGCCGCCGTCTGCTCGGCTGGGCCGCCGACGAGCGCGTCCTGCTCGTGCCCGCCCACTTCGGCGGGCACAGCGCGCTGGAGGTCGAGCGGCGCGGCAGCTCGTTCGCCGTCAAGGGGTGGGGTCCGTTCCCGCGGCGGTGACCACCGGGTGAGATCCGGATCACGTCGGCGTGGCTCGGCGCGCCCCGCGGGGCCGCTCCTGCCATCCTGTGCCGTCAAGGGACGCTGACGAGAGGACACCGCCGTGGGCATCATCGCCTGGATCGTGCTCGGGCTCATCGCCGGGTTGATCGCGAAAGCCCTCATGCCGGGCAAGGACCCGGGCGGCTGCATCATCACCATCCTGCTCGGCATCGCGGGCGCGTTCGTCGGCGGCTGGATCGGCAAGACGCTGTTCCACACCCAGCTCGGCACGTTCTTCGACCTGCGGACCTGGGGCCTGGCGATCCTCGGCGCGCTGGTCATCCTGGCCGGCTACCGGCTGATCTTCCACCGCCGCGACTGACGCGGCGGCCGGGGCACCGGCGTGGTGCTCCGGCCGCCCGCCGGTCAGTTCAGGGTGACGCCGTACGCGCTCAGCGCCTCGCCCACCGGCTGGTAGTAGGAGCTGCTGCCGCCCTTGCCGGAGGTGATGCCCAGGCCGGTGCTGCCGGCGAACAGGCAGCCGCCGGAGTCGCCGGGGTTGACCAGCGCGCTGGTCTGGATCAGCTGGGACACCGAGCCTTCGGCGTAGTTCACCGTGACGTTCAGCCGCTGCACCGAGCCCGACGTCAGCTGGGTGGTGCTGCCGCTCTTGCTGATCCGCTGCCCGACGGTCGCGGTGCCGGCGGAGCTGATCCGCTGCGTGGAGCCGTTCCACAGGGTGACCGCGCCGGGTGCGCTGCCGGTGGTGTTGCGGATGAGCCCGTAGTCGTTGCCGGGGAAGCTCGATCCCTGCGAGGGGCCGACGTTCCACTGCGACACCGCGCGGGTGCAGTGGCCGGCGTCGACGATGTAGTTCTGGCCGCCGCGGTTGGTGTTGAAGCCGACCGAGCAGCGGACGCCGCCGCCGGTGATCGCCTCGCCGTTGTAGATCGCGGTGTGCATCTCGCCGGCGACCCGCTCCACGCGGACCCGGTCGCCGAGCGCCCCGGCGGCCTTCAGCAGGGCTTCGGTGCCCTTGGCCGCGTCGGCCACGGTGAGCACGACCTGGTTGGTCTTCGGGTCGAGGCCGATCGAGGTGTGCGCCACCGCGGGCAGCGCCTGCAGGGCGTCTTGCGCGTTCGCCAGCGCGGCGGCGGAGTGCTTGACGACCCGGGCCTGCGCCCCGGCCTGCTCGGCCTGGACGGCGGCGGCCCGGTCGAGCACGTTGACCACGGGTTTGGCGGCCGCGTCGAGGTAGCCGTCCGCGGCCCGGGCCCCGAGGGCCGCGGTGACCGCGTGCAGGGTGTCGACGCTCGCCGCCTGCGTGCGCAGGAGGGCGACGGCGGCGGACTCGCTGATCCCCGCTTCGGCGGCGAGGGAGGCGACCGCTTCGCGCTGCACCGTGGCCGAGTAGCCGTCGATGGTGGTGGCGGTCGCGGTGACCGGGGTGAAGAAGGCGGCGGCCGCGGCGGCGGCCACGACAGTGGTGGCGGAGCGGGCGAGGAGGTGGTGTCCCGGGGACGTTCTGCGCATGCCGGTAACTCGCTTTCGCGGGCGAAGCCGGCGCGAGGGGTGGCCGCGCCGGCCGCGGTGGGGGTGAGCCGGCCGGGGCCGGCGCCGGGGATCCGGTGCGGTCGAGGGTGGGCCCGCGGCCGGGCCGGGCGGTACCGACTTTCGTCGGACAGGACAAAAGATAGGTACCGGGCAATTCGCCCACCGGGAATTCGCGCAGAGCAACCCGGGCACCCCTGTCACGTTCCGCTGCTCCGGCGTACGAGTGGTTCCGGGGCCGCCCGCCCGGCCGCGGCGTACCGTTCCAAGGACGGACATGGCGCGCTCTCCTCCCCCTCGGGGCGCGCCGTGCCCGCCGGGGAGACGGCGTGAACGACCAGCGGCAGGTCCTCGTCCGGGCCGAGTCCCGGCGCATCACCGTGCCCGGCGCCGACGGCGGCACCGAGACGCTCGCCTATCCCGGCGTCACGCTGATCCGCGTCATCGCCGGCACCCCGGACGACGAGCGCTGGCTGCCGATGGGCGAGCAGCCCAGCGAGGTCGACGACGAAGCGCTCGTCACCGCGTTGCGGGAGGCGTTCCTCTGGCGCAGCGGGCACCCGTAACATCGCCCCCGAACGTGTAACTCGGGCTTATCCGGGTAGGCCTTTCCCGAGAAGGAGGGCCGCACGGTGCGAGTGAACTGGGGCGCGGCGGGCGAACCGGGCTGGGACGTGCTGGACCTGACCGGGACCGGTCCCGCGGGGCCGGCCACCGGACGCCGCTGGGCCGGCACCCGGCTGGCGTCGCTGGCCGAACCGGACCGGGTCGACGCGCTGATCGTCATCGGCGAACTGCTCGAGAACGCCTACGTCCACGCCACCGGCCCCCGCCAGCTGCGGCTCCACGTCGCGGCGGATCCGTGCGAGGTGACGGTGGCGGTCACCGACGTCGGCACCGGCGAGCCGCGGCTGCGGGTCCCCGGCCAGGCGGGCGGCCGGGGCCTGCTGCTGGTCGACGAACTCGCCGACACCTGGGGCGTGAGCCACCACGACGACGGCAAGGTCGTCTGGGCCCGCCTCGCCTGCGCCTGAGGGTCGTGAGTGAGAAACAGTGTTCTAAGAGCCTGTTCTTGAACTTAGGTGCGTTGGGTGAGGCGGCGGCTGGTGATGCGGATGATGCTCCAGCGGACCAT